>NZ_JAAMNJ020000001.1:140000-5146964 GCF_011065975.2 Clostridium sp. FP1
AAAGGAAAAACAGTCAGATCTAATCCAGAGTACCACGAGACACGTGAAACCTTGTGGGAAGCAGGGAGGACCACCTCCCAAGGCTAAATACTACCTAGTGACCGATAGTGAAGAAGTACCGTGAGGGAAAGGTGAAAAGAACCCCGGAAGGGGAGTGAAATAGAACCTGAAACCGTGTGCCTACAACCGGTCGGAGCACTTTTTATGTGTGACGGCGTGCTTTTTGTAGAACGAGCCAACGAGTTACGATATGTAGCAAGGTTAAGTACTTAAGGTACGGAGCCGAAGGGAAACCAAGTCTGAATAGGGCGCTATAGTTGCATGTCGTAGACCCGAAACCGGGTGACCTATCCATGGCCAGGATGAAGCGGAAGTAAAATTCCGTGGAGGTCCGAACCACGTTGGTGTTGAAAAACCATGGGATGAGCTGTGGATAGCGGAGAAATTCCAATCGAACTCGGAGATAGCTGGTTCTCCTCGAAATAGCTTTAGGGCTAGCGTCGATTAATTGAGTAATGGAGGTAGAGCACTGAATGGGCTAGGGGCTGACAACAGTTACTGAACCCTATCAAACTCCGAATGCCATATACTTTTATTTCGGCAGTCAGACTGCGAATGATAAGATCCGTAGTCAAAAGGGAAACAGCCCAGACCATCAGCTAAGGTCCCAAAGTGTAAGTTAAGTGGAAAAGGATGTGGGATTTCTAAGACAACTAGGATGTTGGCTCAGAAGCAGCCACTCATTCAAAGAGTGCGTAATAGCTCACTAGTCAAGAGATCCTGCGCCGAAGATGTCCGGGGCTAAAACTTACCACCGAAGCTATGGGTGTACACTATGTGTACGCGGTAGAGGAGCTTTCTGTACTGGCTGAAGTCATACCGTAAGGAGTGGTGGACGGTACAGAAGTGAGAATGTTGGCATAAGTAGCGAGAGTTAAGTGAGAATCTTAACGGTCGAAAACCTAAGGTTTCCTGAGGAAGGCTCGTCCTCTCAGGGTTAGTCGGGACCTAAGCCGAGGCCGAAAGGCGTAGGTGATGGACAATCGGTTGATATTCCGATACCACCAATGGACGTTATTAGAAATGGGATGACGCAGGAGGATAAGATGTGCACACTATTGGATGTGTGTCTAAGCATTTAGGCGGAGCAAGCAGGCAAATCCGTTTGCTCTTAACGCTGAGATGTTATGGGGAAGGGAATTTATTCCTGAAGTATCTGATTCCACGCTGCCAAGAAAAGTCTCTATCGAGGATATTGGTGCCCGTACCGCAAACCGACACAGGTAGGTGAGGAGAGAATCCTAAGACCATCGGAAGAATTGCTGTTAAGGAACTCGGCAAATTGACCCCGTAACTTCGGGAGAAGGGGTGCCTACGAAAGTAGGTCGCAGAGAATAGGCCCAAGCAACTGTTTAGCAAAAACACAGGTCTCTGCTAAAGCGAAAGCTGATGTATAGGGGCTGACGCCTGCCCGGTGCTGGAAGGTTAAGGGGATTACTTAGTCGGGAATTCGTTCCCGCCGAAGGTATGAACTTAAGCCCCAGTAAACGGCGGCCGTAACTATAACGGTCCTAAGGTAGCGAAATTCCTTGTCGGGTAAGTTCCGACCCGCACGAATGGCGTAATGATTTGGGCACTGTCTCAACAGCACATCCGGCGAAATTGTAGTGCCAGTGAAGATGCTGGCTACCCGCGATTGGACGGAAAGACCCCGTAGAGCTTTACTGTAGCTTAGCATTGAATTTCGGTATTGTCTGTACAGGATAGGTGGGAGACTGAGAAACATGGGCGTCAGCCTGTGTGGAGTCATCCTTGGGATACCACCCTGACAGTACTGAGGTTCTAACTGGAGGCCATGAATCTGGTCACAGGACATTGTTAGGTGGGCAGTTTGACTGGGGCGGTCGCCTCCAAAAAAGTAACGGAGGCGCTCAAAGGTTCCCTCAGCGCGGTTGGAAATCGCGCGAAGAGTGCAAAGGCAGAAGGGAGCCTGACTGCGACACCTACAAGTGGAGCAGGGACGAAAGTCGGACTTAGTGATCCGGTGGTACCTCGTGGGAGGGCCATCGCTCAACGGATAAAAGCTACCTCGGGGATAACAGGCTGATCTCCCCCAAGAGTCCACATCGACGGGGAGGTTTGGCACCTCGATGTCGGCTCGTCGCATCCTGGGGCTGAAGTAGGTCCCAAGGGTTGGGCTGTTCGCCCATTAAAGCGGCACGCGAGCTGGGTTCAGAACGTCGTGAGACAGTTCGGTCCCTATCCGTCGCGGGCGTAGGAAATTTGAAGGGAGCTGTCCTTAGTACGAGAGGACCGGGATGGACAAACCTCTGGTGCACCAGTTGTCACGCCAGTGGCATCGCTGGGTAGCTATGTTTGGAAGGGATAAACGCTGAAAGCATCTAAGCGTGAAGCCCACCCTGAGATGAGATTTCCCATAACTCGTGCGTAAGCACGGTGTTAGTAAGACTCCTGGAAGAACACCAGGTTGATAGGTTAGAGGTGTAAGCATGGTAACATGTTCAGCTGACTAATACTAATAAGTCGAGGGCTTGACCTTAATATATATAAAGCGTAAGCTTCAAGCGAAAGCGAGAAGATAATTTCACTGTGCAATTTTGAGAGAATATAATTTTCTCAATCTGGTGATTATGGCATGAAGGTAACACCCCTTCCCATACCGAACAGGTCGGTTAAGCTTCAATGCGCCAATGGTACTGCAGGGGTAACTTTGTGGGAGAGTAGGTCGTCGCCAGGTAACATGGTTTACTAGCTCAGTTGGTAGAGCACATGACTTTTAATCATGGTGTCCGGGGTTCGATTCCCCGGTAAGCCACCAAAAAAAGCACTTCTTTATGAAGTGCTTTTTTTATTCTTGATATTTAGGTAAATTTCGAGAATTTTGAAGTAATATAGCTTGGTCAAATTAAATTCTATATTAAATATATTTATATTTAAATAAATTACACTTATTGATTTTGTTTTTAACTAATTTTATGTTATCATATTAATAAAAATATATAATTTTAAAGGAGAGTAATTATGGAGAATAAAGTTTTAGCTATAGTAAATGGAAGTGAAATCACTGAAAAAGATATAGAAAGATCATTATTAAGGTTTCCAAATGAAACACGAGAGCACTACAAAACAGAAGAAGGTAAAAAACAATTCTTAGAGCAGATAATAAATTTTGAATTAATATATAATTATGCTCTTGATAATGATATGAAAAAGGATCCAGAGTATATAGAACAAGTAAAGTTGATAGAAAAGGATATTTTAATACAAATAGGTGTAAAAAATATAATGGCTGATGTAGATATAACTGAAGAAGAAATTCAAAAATACTATGAAACTAATAGTGAAATGTTTAAAAGTGAAGAGACTGCATCAGCTAAACATATATTAGTAGATACCTTGGAGCAAACGCAAGAAATTAAATTAGAAATAGCTAATGGAATGTCTTTTGAAGAAGCTGCTCAAAAATATTCTAAATGTCCATCAGCAGCTCAAGGTGGAAGTTTAGGTAGTTTTACTAGAGGTAGAATGGTTCCTGAATTTGAAAAGGCGGCCTTTGAATTACAAGTTGGGGAAATAAGTGAGCCTGTTAAAACTCAATTCGGATATCATTTAATACAATTAGATGAGAAAAGTTTACAAGATGTAAAATCTTTGGAAGAATCTAGGAATGTGATTGTAAAAAATATTTTACATCAAAAACAAAATGAGAAATATATAAGTTCTGTAACGGAATTAAAAAACAAATATGCTGTAGAATTAAAATAAAAGTATATATTATTTTTAATATAAAAACCAATGTTATTACTAATATTGGTTTTTATTAATACTATAGAGAAATATTTGTAGTATTTAAATTTAAAGGATTATAGAAAAGTGTTGACAAATTAAAAGATGCCTAGTATAATAGTAGAAGTCGTCACATGATGATAAAACAAATTGGTCTTTGAAAATTAAACAGAGAAATAGGTAAAATAGCGAAATAATATTTCGTTAGACCAGTTAATTACTTTAGATAAAAAAGTAATTTTAGTCGTAAGACTAAAAAGTATGTAATGAGCTTGCTAACCAGCTTAACAGTTGGCGCAGATTATTCATTTCAAATAAAAAGTGTAAACTTTTAAATTGAGAGTTTGATCCTGGCTCAGGACGAACGCTGGCGGCGTGCCTAACACATGCAAGTCGAGCGATGAAACCCTTCGGGGTGGATTAGCGGCGGACGGGTGAGTAACACGTGGGTAACCTGCCTCAAAGAGGGGAATAGCCTCCCGAAAGGGAGATTAATACCGCATAATATGTTTTGGTCGCATGACCTTTACATCAAAGGAATTTTCTTTTAGAGAATTCCACTTTGAGATGGACCCGCGGCGCATTAGCTAGTTGGTGAGGTAACGGCCCACCAAGGCAACGATGCGTAGCCGACCTGAGAGGGTGATCGGCCACATTGGAACTGAGACACGGTCCAGACTCCTACGGGAGGCAGCAGTGGGGAATATTGCGCAATGGGGGAAACCCTGACGCAGCAACGCCGCGTGAATGATGAAGGCCTTCGGGTTGTAAAGTTCTGTCTTCTGGGACGATAATGACGGTACCAGAGGAGGAAGCCACGGCTAACTACGTGCCAGCAGCCGCGGTAATACGTAGGTGGCAAGCGTTGTCCGGATTTACTGGGCGTAAAGGATGCGTAGGCGGACATTTAAGTCAGATGTGAAATACCCGAGCTTAACTTGGGTGCTGCATTTGAAACTGGGTGTCTAGAGTGCAGGAGAGGTAAGTGGAATTCCTAGTGTAGCGGTGAAATGCGTAGAGATTAGGAAGAACACCAGTGGCGAAGGCGACTTACTGGACTGTAACTGACGCTGAGGCATGAAAGCGTGGGGAGCAAACAGGATTAGATACCCTGGTAGTCCACGCCGTAAACGATGAATACTAGGTGTCGGGGGTCGAACCTCGGTGCCGCAGTTAACACAATAAGTATTCCGCCTGGGGAGTACGATCGCAAGATTAAAACTCAAAGGAATTGACGGGGGCCCGCACAAGCAGCGGAGCATGTGGTTTAATTCGAAGCAACGCGAAGAACCTTACCTAGACTTGACATCCCCTGCATAACCCAGAGATGGGCGAAGTCCTTCGGGACAGGGTGACAGGTGGTGCATGGTTGTCGTCAGCTCGTGTCGTGAGATGTTGGGTTAAGTCCCGCAACGAGCGCAACCCTTATCATTAGTTGCTACCATTTAGTTGAGCACTCTAGTGAGACTGCCCGGGTTAACCGGGAGGAAGGTGGGGATGACGTCAAATCATCATGCCCCTTATGTCTAGGGCTACACACGTGCTACAATGGTGAGTACAAAGAGATGCAAGACCGCAAGGTGGAGCCAAACTCAAAAACTCATCCCAGTTCGGATTGTAGGCTGCAACTCGCCTACATGAAGCCGGAGTTGCTAGTAATCGCGAATCAGCATGTCGCGGTGAATACGTTCCCGGGCCTTGTACACACCGCCCGTCACACCATGAGAGTTGGTAACACCCGAAGTCCGTGAGGTAACCGTAAGGAGCCAGCGGCCGAAGGTGGGATTGATGATTGGGGTGAAGTCGTAACAAGGTAGCCGTAGGAGAACCTGCGGCTGGATCACCTCCTTTCTAGGGAGTAGATGCAAAGACTTCGGTCAATGCAACAAGAAGAATAATTAATTTTATTTTTCAAAATGTCTACTGTAATTACTCGTAACCTATTCTCTGTTTAATTTTGAGAGACTAATCTTAGTTAACTCCTTGGAGTTGACTAATAGATAGTTTTTCTAAAAATGTTCTTTGAAAATTGCACAGTGAAATTAAAGTTGTTTTAATAAGTTAAAGCCATGTAAATGGTGTATAGATGAATTTAATACAATTTCGCAAAATGAATTAAAACGTTTATGTAAATAAACGAAATTATCTATGCAAATAGATAAAGATAAAGGTTAAGCTACAAAGGGCGCATGGCGAATGCCTTGGCACTAGGAGCCGAAGAAGGACGCGTTAAGCTGCGATAAGCTTTGGGTAGGCGCAAATAGCCAGTGATCCAAAGATTTCCGAATGGGGGAACCCACATAGTAACAACTATGTACTGCATACTGAATAAATAGGTATGCAGAGGTAGACCCGGGGAACTGAAACATCTAAGTACCCGGAGGAAGAGAAAGAAACATCGATTTCCTAAGTAGCGGCGAGCGAAAGGGAAAGAGCCCAAACCTAGGTCTTTGACCTAGGGGTTGAGGATAGATCATAAATACTGCAATTCCTTAATTGAAGATAGCTGGAAAGCTGCTCCGCAGAAGGTAATAGGCCTGTAAATGAAAAGGAAAAACAGTCAGATCTAATCCAGAGTACCACGAGACACGTGAAACCTTGTGGGAAGCAGGGAGGACCACCTCCCAAGGCTAAATACTACCTAGTGACCGATAGTGAAGAAGTACCGTGAGGGAAAGGTGAAAAGAACCCCGGAAGGGGAGTGAAATAGAACCTGAAACCGTGTGCCTACAACCGGTCGGAGCACTTTTTATGTGTGACGGCGTGCTTTTTGTAGAACGAGCCAACGAGTTACGATATGTAGCAAGGTTAAGTACTTAAGGTACGGAGCCGAAGGGAAACCAAGTCTGAATAGGGCGCTATAGTTGCATGTCGTAGACCCGAAACCGGGTGACCTATCCATGGCCAGGATGAAGCGGAAGTAAAATTCCGTGGAGGTCCGAACCACGTTGGTGTTGAAAAACCATGGGATGAGCTGTGGATAGCGGAGAAATTCCAATCGAACTCGGAGATAGCTGGTTCTCCTCGAAATAGCTTTAGGGCTAGCGTCGATTAATTGAGTAATGGAGGTAGAGCACTGAATGGGCTAGGGGCTGACAACAGTTACTGAACCCTATCAAACTCCGAATGCCATATACTTTTATTTCGGCAGTCAGACTGCGAATGATAAGATCCGTAGTCAAAAGGGAAACAGCCCAGACCATCAGCTAAGGTCCCAAAGTGTAAGTTAAGTGGAAAAGGATGTGGGATTTCTAAGACAACTAGGATGTTGGCTCAGAAGCAGCCACTCATTCAAAGAGTGCGTAATAGCTCACTAGTCAAGAGATCCTGCGCCGAAGATGTCCGGGGCTAAAACTTACCACCGAAGCTATGGGTGTACACTATGTGTACGCGGTAGAGGAGCTTTCTGTACTGGCTGAAGTCATACCGTAAGGAGTGGTGGACGGTACAGAAGTGAGAATGTTGGCATAAGTAGCGAGAGTTAAGTGAGAATCTTAACGGTCGAAAACCTAAGGTTTCCTGAGGAAGGCTCGTCCTCTCAGGGTTAGTCGGGACCTAAGCCGAGGCCGAAAGGCGTAGGTGATGGACAATCGGTTGATATTCCGATACCACCAATGGACGTTATTAGAAATGGGATGACGCAGGAGGATAAGATGTGCACACTATTGGATGTGTGTCTAAGCATTTAGGCGGAGCAAGCAGGCAAATCCGTTTGCTCTTAACGCTGAGATGTTATGGGGAAGGGAATTTATTCCTGAAGTATCTGATTCCACGCTGCCAAGAAAAGTCTCTATCGAGGATATTGGTGCCCGTACCGCAAACCGACACAGGTAGGTGAGGAGAGAATCCTAAGACCATCGGAAGAATTGCTGTTAAGGAACTCGGCAAATTGACCCCGTAACTTCGGGAGAAGGGGTGCCTACGAAAGTAGGTCGCAGAGAATAGGCCCAAGCAACTGTTTAGCAAAAACACAGGTCTCTGCTAAAGCGAAAGCTGATGTATAGGGGCTGACGCCTGCCCGGTGCTGGAAGGTTAAGGGGATTACTTAGTCGGGAATTCGTTCCCGCCGAAGGTATGAACTTAAGCCCCAGTAAACGGCGGCCGTAACTATAACGGTCCTAAGGTAGCGAAATTCCTTGTCGGGTAAGTTCCGACCCGCACGAATGGCGTAATGATTTGGGCACTGTCTCAACAGCACATCCGGCGAAATTGTAGTGCCAGTGAAGATGCTGGCTACCCGCGATTGGACGGAAAGACCCCGTAGAGCTTTACTGTAGCTTAGCATTGAATTTCGGTATTGTCTGTACAGGATAGGTGGGAGACTGAGAAACATGGGCGTCAGCCTGTGTGGAGTCATCCTTGGGATACCACCCTGACAGTACTGAGGTTCTAACTGGAGGCCATGAATCTGGTCACAGGACATTGTTAGGTGGGCAGTTTGACTGGGGCGGTCGCCTCCAAAAAAGTAACGGAGGCGCTCAAAGGTTCCCTCAGCGCGGTTGGAAATCGCGCGAAGAGTGCAAAGGCAGAAGGGAGCCTGACTGCGACACCTACAAGTGGAGCAGGGACGAAAGTCGGACTTAGTGATCCGGTGGTACCTCGTGGGAGGGCCATCGCTCAACGGATAAAAGCTACCTCGGGGATAACAGGCTGATCTCCCCCAAGAGTCCACATCGACGGGGAGGTTTGGCACCTCGATGTCGGCTCGTCGCATCCTGGGGCTGAAGTAGGTCCCAAGGGTTGGGCTGTTCGCCCATTAAAGCGGCACGCGAGCTGGGTTCAGAACGTCGTGAGACAGTTCGGTCCCTATCCGTCGCGGGCGTAGGAAATTTGAAGGGAGCTGTCCTTAGTACGAGAGGACCGGGATGGACAAACCTCTGGTGCACCAGTTGTCACGCCAGTGGCATCGCTGGGTAGCTATGTTTGGAAGGGATAAACGCTGAAAGCATCTAAGCGTGAAGCCCACCCTGAGATGAGATTTCCCATAACTCGTGCGTAAGCACGGTGTTAGTAAGACTCCTGGAAGAACACCAGGTTGATAGGTTAGAGGTGTAAGCATGGTAACATGTTCAGCTGACTAATACTAATAAGTCGAGGGCTTGACCTTAATATATATAAAGCGTAAGCTTCAAGCGAAAGCGAGAAGATAATTTCACTGTGCAATTTTGAGAGAATATAATTTTCTCAATCTGGTGATTATGGCATGAAGGTAACACCCCTTCCCATACCGAACAGGTCGGTTAAGCTTCAATGCGCCAATGGTACTGCAGGGGTAACTTTGTGGGAGAGTAGGTCGTCGCCAGGTAAAAAATGGATCTTTAGCTCAGCTGGTTAGAGCTACCGGCTCATAACCGGTCGGTCCGGGGTTCGAGTCCCTGAAGGTCCACCAAAAGACAGTTCTATTAGAACTGTCTTTTTATTTTCGTTATGTATTGTAGTTTAAAAACTATATGCTATGTAAGTTGTAGTAATACATTTTTTTATTAACATAAATCATGCGAATATGCGGGGATAATGTGGATACATTTTGTATAAATTATAATAAAATATACTTTTAATATAAATATACTTACAAAAGCCTAACTGTAAAGTTAGGTTTTATATTTACCCACATATATTAAAGAAGGGTTGGCATAATTATTTATGTCAATTTTTTTTATTATATAGGAAACAGCTTGCGGAAGCCGCTGTGGATAACATTCTAGCTAAAAGATATATAGAAAAAATCAGATAAATATGAGATGATTAAATCATGAGAAAAAATAAGATTACCATAAAACAAATATTTGAAGATAATTATTCAAAGTTTTGGAAATTGAATAAAGAAAAGTATCCTGAAAAGATGAGAGAACATATGAATATCGAAGTAATGAAAATGATAGGATGTGGAGATATTTCATTAGGTTTTGTTGCGTACATATGTTTAAAATGTCTGGAAGTATTTAAAATAGGATTTACATGTAAAAGTAGGTTTTGTAGTAAATGTGGTAAAAAATACATAAGCGAATGGGTAGAGAAACAAGTAAGTAAAATCTTGGATGTTCCACATAGGCATTGTGTTTTTACGATACCGACTGAGTACAGAAAATATTTTTTTTGGAATAGAGAGAGTCTGAAAGACCTGCAAGACATGGTATATGAGGTTATAAATGAGTTTGCAAATGGTGTAAACTATAAAAATAGAGAAGAATATAAAAAGAAGAAAAGAAGCAAAAAAGGTGGAGTGCTTTGGCAAAGTGGAATGATTGGCGTAGTGCATACTTTTGGAAGGAATATAGGGTTTAACCCACATGTGCATGCATTGGTTCCAGAAATAAAAACAAGGGATAATGAAGTTAAGGATATGGAATTCTTTGACTATAAATATTTTAGAAAAGTTTGGCAGTACAAATTAATAAATTATATGGTTAGTAAAAACCCAGATAAAAAAGCAGAGTACTTAAAAATGTTCAAAGATTATCCTAACGGATTTTACATAAATGCCAAATCAAGAATGAAAAGTGCAAGAGGTGCAGCAAGATATATCGGTAGATATTTAGCAAGACCTGCGATAGCAGAATATAGAATACTTAGCTATGATGGGAAAAATGTAACGTTTTGGTATAAGAGTCATGAAACTAATGAGAGAGTAGAAGAAACAGTTACGGCACAAGTGTTTATAGGCAGGTTACTAATGCATATATCGCCTAAATATTTTAAAATGGTTAGATTATATGGAGTATATGCTGGAAGTATAAGTATAAAGATTAGAAAATGTTTTGGTTTATTGCAATACATAAAAAGTGGGCTTAAAGCAATTCAGTACACATTAAAAATAAATTGGAAAAAGGAAATAAGAAAAATGAAGTATAGAGAATTAATGATTATTAATTTTTCTAAAGATCCAGGGAAATGTTCAAAATGCGGTCAGCTAATGGAGTTATTCCAAATTTGGCACAGAAAGTATGGGTATATTTATGATATGGGAACGTATTAAAAGGATTTTTAAAATTAAAATGGATGAAAGGGAGATACCATTTCAAACAGAGGGGCCCGATAAGATGATACTTTTTAAATGTAAGAAATGTGGGTATGAAGAAGAGGTACCAGAATTTGTTGCGTTTGAATGTTATACACCTGAGGAATTTGACAAGAAGAGTGGTAGTCCTATTGTTCTATGCCCAGAATGTGATGCAAATATGATAATTAAAGGACGATGAAATTATCATATTTGCTTGGCATAAGGGTTTTTACTCGACCGTAGGGAGATTTTGTTCTTTAAAAGTGTTTTATTTTAAATAACATTAAAATTATTAAGACTTTTCATATAAATTCTAAATAATTAAAGAATAAGATAAAGCATTAACATGTATTGTATGAAGTAAAAATTAATAATAATTGCTTTTATAAAGGAAAGTTAACAAGAAACATATGGACACTTATTCAGGCGTGTCAGTATAGTTAATTATTAGTATTTTTGAGTAATATAGAGTAAATAAACACTAATGTCATTATATAAACATTAGTTTAAATACAAAACTATATTCTTATGATAAGATATTCCTTGTCGTTACGAATAATTAACGATAAAGACAAATTGGTCTTTGAAAATTAAACAGAGAAATAGGTAAAATAGCGAAATAATATTTCGTTAGACCAGTTAATTACTTTAGATAAAAAAGTAATTTTAGTCGTAAGACTAAAAAGTATGTAATGAGCTTGCTAACCAGCTTAACAGTTGGCGCAGATTATTCATTTCAAATAAAAAGTGTAAACTTTTAAATTGAGAGTTTGATCCTGGCTCAGGACGAACGCTGGCGGCGTGCCTAACACATGCAAGTCGAGCGATGAAACCCTTCGGGGTGGATTAGCGGCGGACGGGTGAGTAACACGTGGGTAACCTGCCTCAAAGAGGGGAATAGCCTCCCGAAAGGGAGATTAATACCGCATAATATGTTTTGGTCGCATGACCTTTACATCAAAGGAATTTTCTTTTAGAGAATTCCACTTTGAGATGGACCCGCGGCGCATTAGCTAGTTGGTGAGGTAACGGCCCACCAAGGCAACGATGCGTAGCCGACCTGAGAGGGTGATCGGCCACATTGGAACTGAGACACGGTCCAGACTCCTACGGGAGGCAGCAGTGGGGAATATTGCGCAATGGGGGAAACCCTGACGCAGCAACGCCGCGTGAATGATGAAGGCCTTCGGGTTGTAAAGTTCTGTCTTCTGGGACGATAATGACGGTACCAGAGGAGGAAGCCACGGCTAACTACGTGCCAGCAGCCGCGGTAATACGTAGGTGGCAAGCGTTGTCCGGATTTACTGGGCGTAAAGGATGCGTAGGCGGACATTTAAGTCAGATGTGAAATACCCGAGCTTAACTTGGGTGCTGCATTTGAAACTGGGTGTCTAGAGTGCAGGAGAGGTAAGTGGAATTCCTAGTGTAGCGGTGAAATGCGTAGAGATTAGGAAGAACACCAGTGGCGAAGGCGACTTACTGGACTGTAACTGACGCTGAGGCATGAAAGCGTGGGGAGCAAACAGGATTAGATACCCTGGTAGTCCACGCCGTAAACGATGAATACTAGGTGTCGGGGGTCGAACCTCGGTGCCGCAGTTAACACAATAAGTATTCCGCCTGGGGAGTACGATCGCAAGATTAAAACTCAAAGGAATTGACGGGGGCCCGCACAAGCAGCGGAGCATGTGGTTTAATTCGAAGCAACGCGAAGAACCTTACCTAGACTTGACATCCCCTGCATAACCCAGAGATGGGCGAAGTCCTTCGGGACAGGGTGACAGGTGGTGCATGGTTGTCGTCAGCTCGTGTCGTGAGATGTTGGGTTAAGTCCCGCAACGAGCGCAACCCTTATCATTAGTTGCTACCATTTAGTTGAGCACTCTAGTGAGACTGCCCGGGTTAACCGGGAGGAAGGTGGGGATGACGTCAAATCATCATGCCCCTTATGTCTAGGGCTACACACGTGCTACAATGGTGAGTACAAAGAGATGCAAGACCGCAAGGTGGAGCCAAACTCAAAAACTCATCCCAGTTCGGATTGTAGGCTGCAACTCGCCTACATGAAGCCGGAGTTGCTAGTAATCGCGAATCAGCATGTCGCGGTGAATACGTTCCCGGGCCTTGTACACACCGCCCGTCACACCATGAGAGTTGGTAACACCCGAAGTCCGTGAGGTAACCGTAAGGAGCCAGCGGCCGAAGGTGGGATTGATGATTGGGGTGAAGTCGTAACAAGGTAGCCGTAGGAGAACCTGCGGCTGGATCACCTCCTTTCTAGGGAGTAGATGCAAAGACTTCGGTCAATGCAACAAGAAGAATTTATTCTTCAAAAATATCTACTGTAATTACTCGTAACCTATTCTCTGTTTAATTTTGAGAGACTAATTTTAGTTGACTCTTAGGCGTTAACTAATAAATAGTTTTTCTAAAATGAAATTTTAAAAATGGGGGTATAGCTCAGCTGGGAGAGCACCTGCCTTGCACGCAGGGGGTCAAGGGTTCGATTCCCTTTACCTCCACCATTAATGGGTCTATAGCTCAGCTGGTTAGAGCGCTGCTCTGATAAGGCAGAAGTCGATGGTTCGAGTCCATTTAGACCCACCATTTATGTTCTTTGAAAATTGCATAGTGAAATTAAAGTTGTTTAAAAGATTTAAAGCCATGTAAATGGTGTATAGATGAATTTAATACAATTTCGCAAAATGAATTAAAACGTTTATGTAAATAAACGAAATTATCTACGCAAGTAGATAAAGATAAAGGTTAAGCTACAAAGGGCGCATGGCGAATGCCTTGGCACTAGGAGCCGAAGAAGGACGCGTTAAGCTGCGATAAGCTTTGGGTAGGCGCAAATAGCCAGTGATCCAAAGATTTCCGAATGGGGGAACCCACATAGTAACAACTATGTACTGCATACTGAATAAATAGGTATGCAGAGGTAGACCCGGGGAACTGAAACATCTAAGTACCCGGAGGAAGAGAAAGAAACATCGATTTCCTAAGTAGCGGCGAGCGAAAGGGAAAGAGCCCAAACCTAGGTCTTTGACCTAGGGGTTGAGGATAGATCATAAATACTGCAATTCCTTAATTGAAGATAGCTGGAAAGCTGCTCCGCAGAAGGTAATAGGCCTGTAAATGAAAAGGAAAAACAGTCAGATCTAATCCAGAGTACCACGAGACACGTGAAACCTTGTGGGAAGCAGGGAGGACCACCTCCCAAGGCTAAATACTACCTAGTGACCGATAGTGAAGAAGTACCGTGAGGGAAAGGTGAAAAGAACCCCGGAAGGGGAGTGAAATAGAACCTGAAACCGTGTGCCTACAACCGGTCGGAGCACTTTTTATGTGTGACGGCGTGCTTTTTGTAGAACGAGCCAACGAGTTACGATATGTAGCAAGGTTAAGTACTTAAGGTACGGAGCCGAAGGGAAACCAAGTCTGAATAGGGCGCTATAGTTGCATGTCGTAGACCCGAAACCGGGTGACCTATCCATGGCCAGGATGAAGCGGAAGTAAAATTCCGTGGAGGTCCGAACCACGTTGGTGTTGAAAAACCATGGGATGAGCTGTGGATAGCGGAGAAATTCCAATCGAACTCGGAGATAGCTGGTTCTCCTCGAAATAGCTTTAGGGCTAGCGTCGATTAATTGAGTAATGGAGGTAGAGCACTGAATGGGCTAGGGGCTGACAACAGTTACTGAACCCTATCAAACTCCGAATGCCATATACTTTTATTTCGGCAGTCAGACTGCGAATGATAAGATCCGTAGTCAAAAGGGAAACAGCCCAGACCATCAGCTAAGGTCCCAAAGTGTAAGTTAAGTGGAAAAGGATGTGGGATTTCTAAGACAACTAGGATGTTGGCTCAGAAGCAGCCACTCATTCAAAGAGTGCGTAATAGCTCACTAGTCAAGAGATCCTGCGCCGAAGATGTCCGGGGCTAAAACTTACCACCGAAGCTATGGGTGTACACTATGTGTACGCGGTAGAGGAGCTTTCTGTACTGGCTGAAGTCATACCGTAAGGAGTGGTGGACGGTACAGAAGTGAGAATGTTGGCATAAGTAGCGAGAGTTAAGTGAGAATCTTAACGGTCGAAAACCTAAGGTTTCCTGAGGAAGGCTCGTCCTCTCAGGGTTAGTCGGGACCTAAGCCGAGGCCGAAAGGCGTAGGTGATGGACAATCGGTTGATATTCCGATACCACCAATGGACGTTATTAGAAATGGGATGACGCAGGAGGATAAGATGTGCACACTATTGGATGTGTGTCTAAGCATTTAGGCGGAGCAAGCAGGCAAATCCGTTTGCTCTTAACGCTGAGATGTTATGGGGAAGGGAATTTATTCCTGAAGTATCTGATTCCACGCTGCCAAGAAAAGTCTCTATCGAGGATATTGGTGCCCGTACCGCAAACCGACACAGGTAGGTGAGGAGAGAATCCTAAGACCATCGGAAGAATTGCTGTTAAGGAACTCGGCAAATTGACCCCGTAACTTCGGGAGAAGGGGTGCCTACGAAAGTAGGTCGCAGAGAATAGGCCCAAGCAACTGTTTAGCAAAAACACAGGTCTCTGCTAAAGCGAAAGCTGATGTATAGGGGCTGACGCCTGCCCGGTGCTGGAAGGTTAAGGGGATTACTTAGCGCAAGCGAAGGTATGAACTTAAGCCCCAGTAAACGGCGGCCGTAACTATAACGGTCCTAAGGTAGCGAAATTCCTTGTCGGGTAAGTTCCGACCCGCACGAATGGCGTAATGATTTGGGCACTGTCTCAACAGCACATCCGGCGAAATTGTAGTGCCAGTGAAGATGCTGGCTACCCGCGATTGGACGGAAAGACCCCGTAGAGCTTTACTGTAGCTTAGCATTGAATTTCGGTATTGTCTGTACAGGATAGGTGGGAGACTGAGAAACATGGGCGTCAGCCTGTGTGGAGTCATCCTTGGGATACCACCCTGACAGTACTGAGGTTCTAACTGGAGGCCATGAATCTGGTCACAGGACATTGTTAGGTGGGCAGTTTGACTGGGGCGGTCGCCTCCAAAAAAGTAACGGAGGCGCTCAAAGGTTCCCTCAGCGCGGTTGGAAATCGCGCGAAGAGTGCAAAGGCAGAAGGGAGCCTGACTGCGACACCTACAAGTGGAGCAGGGACGAAAGTCGGACTTAGTGATCCGGTGGTACCTCGTGGGAGGGCCATCGCTCAACGGATAAAAGCTACCTCGGGGATAACAGGCTGATCTCCCCCAAGAGTCCACATCGACGGGGAGGTTTGGCACCTCGATGTCGGCTCGTCGCATCCTGGGGCTGAAGTAGGTCCCAAGGGTTGGGCTGTTCGCCCATTAAAGCGGCACGCGAGCTGGGTTCAGAACGTCGTGAGACAGTTCGGTCCCTATCCGTCGCGGGCGTAGGAAATTTGAAGGGAGCTGTCCTTAGTACGAGAGGACCGGGATGGACAAACCTCTGGTGCACCAGTTGTCACGCCAGTGGCATCGCTGGGTAGCTATGTTTGGAAGGGATAAACGCTGAAAGCATCTAAGCGTGAAGCCCACCCTGAGATGAGATTTCCCATAACTCGTGCGTAAGCACGGTGTTAGTAAGACTCCTGGAAGAACACCAGGTTGATAGGTTAGAGGTGTAAGCATGGTAACATGTTCAGCTGACTAATACTAATAAGTCGAGGGCTTGACCTTAATATATATAAAGCGTAAGCTTCAAGCGAAAGCGAGAAGATAATTTCACTGTGCAATTTTGAGAGAATATAATTTTCTCAATCTGGTGATTATGGCATGAAGGTAACACCCCTTCCCATACCGAACAGGTCGGTTAAGCTTCAATGCGCCAATGGTACTGCAGGGGTAACTTTGTGGGAGAGTAGGTCGTCGCCAGGTAAGAAAAAACCACTAAGTCTAACTTAGTGGTTTTTATTTTGGTATGCCCTAAATTTGTTGACGTATGTCAACAGAATGAAAACATTAAATAATATATTTAGTAAGCTTATTTATAAATGGGCTGTCTCAAAATGATTAGAAAATCATTTGAAGAGACAGCCTCTTTTCCTTAGTGATTTTAATAAAAATCACTGTTTTCATTGTTATTTTTTAGTGCCTTTTTATTTTTTTGTACAACAAAAAGAAGATTGTTAAATCTCCTAATTATAAAATGTTGTTTTTGATTTTGAATTTTAAGCTGATTTTATTTCATGCAATAAAATTCCACATCTATCATTTTGGATTTTGTTATGAAATTTATTTATGTTATATCCAAAGCATAAAAGGGTAAATTCAGTTTTAACATTGATTTTTCCTTTAGTTAAAAATCTTCTAAACCCATGATCTTCTTTCAAAACTCCAAATGCTCCTTCAACTTGAATTGACCTATTAGTTCTTAACATTATTCCTTCTAAACTTGTTATATTTTCTAATGACTTTAATCTTTTTTGTATAAATTTTTTAGATACACTTAGTCTTTTGTTACCTTTTGCTTTTGTACATTTTGGTTTATACTGGCATGAATCACAATCCTCACATTCATAAACTGTTACACTAGCTTTATATCCAGACTTTGACTTTCTTATCGTGTTATAAAGAACCTTTAATTTTTTATTGTTATGGCAAGTATATTCATCATTTACTTCATCATAATTCATGTTTTCTCGCTTGCTTATATTATTTTTAAAGCTTCTCTTTTTCATGCTTTCATAAGTTTGAGGTTTTATAAATGTGTTTTGTCCAGTGGATTCTAAATACATATAATTTTCTTCACTCTCATATCCAGCGTCAGCTATTACACTATCAAATATTTGTGATAATGTTTCTCTTAATTTTTTTAAAAACGGAATAAAAGTAAGTTGATCAGATCTTTCACTAGAAATATCTATCCCAACAATATATTCACCTTCCACTCCTATTTGCATGTTATATCCTGGTTTTAGTTGCGAATTTCTCATATGATCTTCTTTCATATGCATAAAGGTTGAATCTTTATCAGTTTTTGAAAAACTATTTCTCCCATCAAAAGTTTTGGTATAATCATCATATTTTTTTTGCTTTTCTATAAACTCTGAAAGATTTTCTATAAACTTCTGTATTTTAGTTTTTCTTTTGCCTTGTCCATGCACAAATTCTATATTCTCATGTTCTCTATTTTTATTTAAAAATTTTAAAATCTCTTGAAGATATTCTATTTTAGCCTCCGGCTCTGAAATTATATATTCTGTTTTAAATTCAAAATTTATTTTTTCAATAATTTCCTTTATTTTTTCTTGAAGCTTCGCTTGAAATTTATCCGTAGATTTTTTCCATACGAAAGTATACTTATTAGCATTGGCTTCAATTTTTGTTCCATCAATAAATATATTCTTAAATTCAACCTCACCGTAGGTTTTTAACTTTTCAACTAATTGATTAAATAAATCATCTACAACACCAACAAGTCTTTTGCTTCTAAACCTAGCTATTGTATTATGATCAGGGGCCTTTCGACCTTGTAAAAGCCACATGAAGTTGATGTCTCGCTTACAAGCTTTTTCTATTTTTCTACTTGAATAAATGTCATTCATATAAGCATAAACTAATATTTTAAATAGAATCTTCGGTTCAACTGCCGGTTTTCTTCCTTGTGAAGAGTACGCCTCATTTAAATTTTTATAATATAATTCCTCCAATATTTGGCTTAGCAGTCTCACTGAATCATCCTCGGGTATCAAAATTCCTGTTTCAATAGGAAAAACTAATTGATAAACCTCGCAATTATTGGTATAATTCTTTTGTGTAATTTCTTTATTTATCATATTTAAATTATACACCAAAAGTGGACTCCTTGGAGTCCACTTTTGTATTTGGAAAAGAAAAAAAGAGCCATCTCGCTGTAGAAATCACTTTCTATTTTGAGACAGCCCCTAATTTTTATGTTAAGAAATTATTTTTATTAAAGATGTGACTAATATTATTGAGTTATCAGCAGTTACAGGAATTAATTAAATATATAGTTAGTATTGCAGTCAGTTATAACCAAACTATTAAAAGGAAACTAAATTTAGGTAAAACCAATAATCAAAAGCTGATTTTGGGTAAATAGTAATATTATACGTATAGTACTTTAGATAATAAGAGATACTTATTTAGTGGTGAAAGAATAAGGTGATTTAATTTATTAGTTTGAAAGTTAAAGCAAACTTATTTATAAAAAAGAAATCAACCTCTCTACAGATGCGTTGGTTTCTTTTATGAGATTATGCAGAGGAAGGTGAAATTTTGTACAAAAAGTTTAAATTCAACGTTTTGATTATAAAAATATAGTATACTAATCCTAGTGTATCACTATAGAATAAAGTTAATAATTAGTAGTAACATAGAGAATAGTGAATATAATTGTCGTATTTCAAGAGTTAGCATAAATGCCTTGTATGTGTATATGATAGAATATTCCTTGTAGTCACGAAAGAGTGGCTCAGAAGGTTAGATGTCAATTACGATTTAATAAATTTTTATATGAAAATTAATTTTAAAAAGTTATTGACAAAACAAGCAATACCAAGTAAAATAATAGAAGTCGTCACATGATGACAAAGCAAATTGGTCTTTGAAAATTAAACAGAGAAATAGGTAAAATAGCGAAATAATATTTCGTTAGACCAGTTAATTACTTTAGATAAAAAAGTAATTTTAGTCGTAAGACTAAAAAGTATGTAATGAGCTTGCTAACCAGCTTAACAGTTGGCGCAGATTATTCATTTCAAATAAAAAGTGTAAACTTTTAAATTGAGAGTTTGATCCTGGCTCAGGACGAACGCTGGCGGCGTGCCTAACACATGCAAGTCGAGCGATGAAACCCTTCGGGGTGGATTAGCGGCGGACGGGTGAGTAACACGTGGGTAACCTGCCTCAAAGAGGGGAATAGCCTCCCGAAAGGGAGATTAATACCGCATAATATGTTTTGGTCGCATGATTGAAACATCAAAGGAATTTTCTTTTAGAGAATTCCACTTTGAGATGGACCCGCGGCGCATTAGCTAGTTGGTGAGGTAACGGCCCACCAAGGCAACGATGCGTAGCCGACCTGAGAGGGTGATCGGCCACATTGGAACTGAGACACGGTCCAGACTCCTACGGGAGGCAGCAGTGGGGAATATTGCGCAATGGGGGAAACCCTGACGCAGCAACGCCGCGTGAATGATGAAGGCCTTCGGGTTGTAAAGTTCTGTCTTCTGGGACGATAATGACGGTACCAGAGGAGGAAGCCACGGCTAACTACGTGCCAGCAGCCGCGGTAATACGTAGGTGGCAAGCGTTGTCCGGATTTACTGGGCGTAAAGGATGCGTAGGCGGACATTTAAGTCAGATGTGAAATACCCGAGCTTAACTTGGGTGCTGCATTTGAAACTGGGTGTCTAGAGTGCAGGAGAGGTAAGTGGAATTCCTAGTGTAGCGGTGAAATGCGTAGAGATTAGGAAGAACACCAGTGGCGAAGGCGACTTACTGGACTGTAACTGACGCTGAGGCATGAAAGCGTGGGGAGCAAACAGGATTAGATACCCTGGTAGTCCACGCCGTAAACGATGAATACTAGGTGTCGGGGGTCGAACCTCGGTGCCGCAGTTAACACAATAAGTATTCCGCCTGGGGAGTACGATCGCAAGATTAAAACTCAAAGGAATTGACGGGGGCCCGCACAAGCAGCGGAGCATGTGGTTTAATTCGAAGCAACGCGAAGAACCTTACCTAGACTTGACATCCCCTGCATAACCCAGAGATGGGCGAAGTCCTTCGGGACAGGGTGACAGGTGGTGCATGGTTGTCGTCAGCTCGTGTCGTGAGATGTTGGGTTAAGTCCCGCAACGAGCGCAACCCTTATCATTAGTTGCTACCATTTAGTTGAGCACTCTAGTGAGACTGCCCGGGTTAACCGGGAGGAAGGTGGGGATGACGTCAAATCATCATGCCCCTTATGTCTAGGGCTACACACGTGCTACAATGGTGAGTACAAAGAGATGCAAGACCGCAAGGTGGAGCCAAACTCAAAAACTCATCCCAGTTCGGATTGTAGGCTGCAACTCGCCTACATGAAGCCGGAGTTGCTAGTAATCGCGAATCAGCATGTCGCGGTGAATACGTTCCCGGGCCTTGTACACACCGCCCGTCACACCATGAGAGTTGGTAACACCCGAAGTCCGTGAGGTAACCGTAAGGAGCCAGCGGCCGAAGGTGGGATTGATGATTGGGGTGAAGTCGTAACAAGGTAGCCGTAGGAGAACCTGCGGCTGGATCACCTCCTTTCTAGGGAGTAGATGCAAAGACTTCGGTCAATGCAACAAGAAGAATTTAGTTATTCTTCAAAACATCTACTGTAATTACTCGTAACCTATTTTCTGTTTAATTTTGAGAGACTAATTTTAGTTAACTCTTTGGAGTTAACTAAAAATTTAATCTTTCTAAAAATGTTCTTTGAAAATTGCACAGTGAAATTAAAGTTGTTTAAATAAGTTAAAGCCATGTAAATGGTGTATAGATGAATTTAATACAATTTCGCAAAATGAATTAAAACGTTTATGTAAATAAACGAAATTATCTACGCAAGTAGATAAAGATAAAGGTTAAGCTACAAAGGGC
Source organism: Clostridium sp. FP1 (assembly GCF_011065975.2). Classification (NCBI taxonomy): domain Bacteria; kingdom Bacillati; phylum Bacillota; class Clostridia; order Eubacteriales; family Clostridiaceae; genus Clostridium; species Clostridium sp. FP1. The sequence continues at coordinate 161,415 of NZ_JAAMNJ020000001.1, forward strand.
GCATGGCGAATGCCTTGGCACTAGGAGCCGAAGAAGGACGCGTTAAGCTGCGATAAGCTTTGGGTAGGCGCAAATAGCCAGTGATCCAAAGATTTCCGAATGGGGGAACCCACATAGTAACAACTATGTACTGCATACTGAATAAATAGGTATGCAGAGGTAGACCCGGGGAACTGAAACATCTAAGTACCCGGAGGAAGAGAAAGAAACATCGATTTCCTAAGTAGCGGCGAGCGAAAGGGAAAGAGCCCAAACCTAGGTCTTTGACCTAGGGGTTGAGGATAGATCATAAATACTGCAATTCCTTAATTGAAGATAGCTGGAAAGCTGCTCCGCAGAAGGTAATAGGCCTGTAAATGAAAAGGAAAAACAGTCAGATCTAATCCAGAGTACCACGAGACACGTGAAACCTTGTGGGAAGCAGGGAGGACCACCTCCCAAGGCTAAATACTACCTAGTGACCGATAGTGAAGAAGTACCGTGAGGGAAAGGTGAAAAGAACCCCGGAAGGGGAGTGAAATAGAACCTGAAACCGTGTGCCTACAACCGGTCGGAGCACTTTTTATGTGTGACGGCGTGCTTTTTGTAGAACGAGCCAACGAGTTACGATATGTAGCAAGGTTAAGTACTTAAGGTACGGAGCCGAAGGGAAACCAAGTCTGAATAGGGCGCTATAGTTGCATGTCGTAGACCCGAAACCGGGTGACCTATCCATGGCCAGGATGAAGCGGAAGTAAAATTCCGTGGAGGTCCGAACCACGTTGGTGTTGAAAAACCATGGGATGAGCTGTGGATAGCGGAGAAATTCCAATCGAACTCGGAGATAGCTGGTTCTCCTCGAAATAGCTTTAGGGCTAGCGTCGATTAATTGAGTAATGGAGGTAGAGCACTGAATGGGCTAGGGGCTGACAACAGTTACTGAACCCTATCAAACTCCGAATGCCATATACTTTTATTTCGGCAGTCAGACTGCGAATGATAAGATCCGTAGTCAAAAGGGAAACAGCCCAGACCATCAGCTAAGGTCCCAAAGTGTAAGTTAAGTGGAAAAGGATGTGGGATTTCTAAGACAACTAGGATGTTGGCTCAGAAGCAGCCACTCATTCAAAGAGTGCGTAATAGCTCACTAGTCAAGAGATCCTGCGCCGAAGATGTCCGGGGCTAAAACTTACCACCGAAGCTATGGGTGTACACTATGTGTACGCGGTAGAGGAGCTTTCTGTACTGGCTGAAGTCATACCGTAAGGAGTGGTGGACGGTACAGAAGTGAGAATGTTGGCATAAGTAGCGAGAGTTAAGTGAGAATCTTAACGGTCGAAAACCTAAGGTTTCCTGAGGAAGGCTCGTCCTCTCAGGGTTAGTCGGGACCTAAGCCGAGGCCGAAAGGCGTAGGTGATGGACAATCGGTTGATATTCCGATACCACCAATGGACGTTATTAGAAATGGGATGACGCAGGAGGATAAGATGTGCACACTATTGGATGTGTGTCTAAGCATTTAGGCGGAGCAAGCAGGCAAATCCGTTTGCTCTTAACGCTGAGATGTTATGGGGAAGGGAATTTATTCCTGAAGTATCTGATTCCACGCTGCCAAGAAAAGTCTCTATCGAGGATATTGGTGCCCGTACCGCAAACCGACACAGGTAGGTGAGGAGAGAATCCTAAGACCATCGGAAGAATTGCTGTTAAGGAACTCGGCAAATTGACCCCGTAACTTCGGGAGAAGGGGTGCCTACGAAAGTAGGTCGCAGAGAATAGGCCCAAGCAACTGTTTAGCAAAAACACAGGTCTCTGCTAAAGCGAAAGCTGATGTATAGGGGCTGACGCCTGCCCGGTGCTGGAAGGTTAAGGGGATTACTTAGTCGGGAATTCGTTCCCGCCGAAGGTATGAACTTAAGCCCCAGTAAACGGCGGCCGTAACTATAACGGTCCTAAGGTAGCGAAATTCCTTGTCGGGTAAGTTCCGACCCGCACGAATGGCGTAATGATTTGGGCACTGTCTCAACAGCACATCCGGCGAAATTGTAGTGCCAGTGAAGATGCTGGCTACCCGCGATTGGACGGAAAGACCCCGTAGAGCTTTACTGTAGCTTAGCATTGAATTTCGGTATTGTCTGTACAGGATAGGTGGGAGACTGAGAAACATGGGCGTCAGCCTGTGTGGAGTCATCCTTGGGATACCACCCTGACAGTACTGAGGTTCTAACTGGAGGCCATGAATCTGGTCACAGGACATTGTTAGGTGGGCAGTTTGACTGGGGCGGTCGCCTCCAAAAAAGTAACGGAGGCGCTCAAAGGTTCCCTCAGCGCGGTTGGAAATCGCGCGAAGAGTGCAAAGGCAGAAGGGAGCCTGACTGCGACACCTACAAGTGGAGCAGGGACGAAAGTCGGACTTAGTGATCCGGTGGTACCTCGTGGGAGGGCCATCGCTCAACGGATAAAAGCTACCTCGGGGATAACAGGCTGATCTCCCCCAAGAGTCCACATCGACGGGGAGGTTTGGCACCTCGATGTCGGCTCGTCGCATCCTGGGGCTGAAGTAGGTCCCAAGGGTTGGGCTGTTCGCCCATTAAAGCGGCACGCGAGCTGGGTTCAGAACGTCGTGAGACAGTTCGGTCCCTATCCGTCGCGGGCGTAGGAAATTTGAAGGGAGCTGTCCTTAGTACGAGAGGACCGGGATGGACAAACCTCTGGTGCACCAGTTGTCACGCCAGTGGCATCGCTGGGTAGCTATGTTTGGAAGGGATAAACGCTGAAAGCATCTAAGCGTGAAGCCCACCCTGAGATGAGATTTCCCATAACTCGTGCGTAAGCACGGTGTTAGTAAGACTCCTGGAAGAACACCAGGTTGATAGGTTAGAGGTGTAAGCATGGTAACATGTTCAGCTGACTAATACTAATAAGTCGAGGGCTTGACCTTAATATATATAAAGCGTAAGCTTCAAGCGAAAGCGAGAAGATAATTTCACTGTGCAATTTTGAGAGAATATAATTTTCTCAATCTGGTGATTATGGCATGAAGGTAACACCCGTTCCCATACCGAACACGAAGGTTAAGCTTCAATGCGCTAATGGTACTGCAGGGGTGACCTTGTGGGAGAGTAAGTCGTCGCCAGGTAACAAAAAACCACTAAGTCTAACTTAGTGGTTTTTATTTTGCGTTAAGAGTATAAATTAAAATTTGTATACAGTACTTAAAACTTTTCCTATACTGTCATGAATAACTAGGGTTGCTTGATTATCATAAGGGGTGGAGGATTTGTTGATAAGAATTAAGTTAGTTCCTTTAAAATATTTTATCAAATTTGCAGCAGGGTATACCACAAGAGAAGTGCCCCCCACAATTAATGTATCAGCAATACTTATTGCTTTAATAGAACGTTCTAATATATTCATATCTAAATTTTCTTCATAAAGAACTACATCAGGTTTAATAATTCCACCACAACTATCACACCTAGGAATTATGGTCTTACTATTTAATATATAAGTTGAATCAAAAAAATGATTGCATTGCATACAGTAATTTCTATGTACAGATCCATGAAGTTCATATACATTTTTAGAGCCTGCCATTTGATGTAAACCATCAATGTTTTGGGTGATTATAGCTTTTAATTTATTTTTTTCTTCCAGTTTAGCCAATGTAATATGTGCATCATTAGGTATTACATCTAAAAAAATCATATTAGATTTGTAAAATTGAAAAAAATCCTCAGTATTATTTATAAAAAAGGAATGACTTAAAATAACTTCGGGAGGAAATTTTAAATCAGTTTTTATACTATACAAACCATTTTTGGAACGAAAATCAGGAATACAACTTTCTGTAGATACCCCTGCACCTCCAAAAAAAACCATATTAGTAGCATTTTTTATAATTGTTTTTAATAGTTCATAACTCATAATATCAGCTCCTTTATTACAGTATAACAGTTAAAGAGATATTTAGTAGTTATTAACAAGAAAGTATAGTATAATAAAAATTTTAAATTAGGTACAAGAAACTATATACTTATCCTAGTGTATCAATAGGAGATATGGGTAGGATTAATTATGAATAGTGGAGAAAAATAAAGATAAATTCACTATACGAACTATAACTTCATTATACAATAAGTTTGTTATGGTAAGATACTACTTGTCGTCACATGATGACAAAACAAGTTGGTCTTTGAAAATTAAACAGAGAAATAGGTAAAATAACGAAATAATATTTCGTTAGACCAGTTAATTACTTTAGATAAAAAAGTAATTTTAGTCGTAAGACTAAAAAGTATGTAATGAGCTTGCTAACCAGCTTAACAGTGGTTGCAGATTATTCATTTCAAATAAAAAGTGTAAACTTTTAAATTGAGAGTTTGATCCTGGCTCAGGACGAACGCTGGCGGCGTGCCTAACACATGCAAGTCGAGCGATGAAACCCTTCGGGGTGGATTAGCGGCGGACGGGTGAGTAACACGTGGGTAACCTGCCTCAAAGAGGGGAATAGCCTCCCGAAAGGGAGATTAATACCGCATAATATGTTTTGATCGCATGATTGAAACATCAAAGGAATTTTCTTTTAGAGAATTCCACTTTGAGATGGACCCGCGGCGCATTAGCTAGTTGGTGAGGTAACGGCCCACCAAGGCAACGATGCGTAGCCGACCTGAGAGGGTGATCGGCCACATTGGAACTGAGACACGGTCCAGACTCCTACGGGAGGCAGCAGTGGGGAATATTGCGCAATGGGGGAAACCCTGACGCAGCAACGCCGCGTGAATGATGAAGGCCTTCGGGTTGTAAAGTTCTGTCTTCTGGGACGATAATGACGGTACCAGAGGAGGAAGCCACGGCTAACTACGTGCCAGCAGCCGCGGTAATACGTAGGTGGCAAGCGTTGTCCGGATTTACTGGGCGTAAAGGATGCGTAGGCGGACATTTAAGTCAGATGTGAAATACCCGAGCTTAACTTGGGTGCTGCATTTGAAACTGGGTGTCTAGAGTGCAGGAGAGGTAAGTGGAATTCCTAGTGTAGCGGTGAAATGCGTAGAGATTAGGAAGAACACCAGTGGCGAAGGCGACTTACTGGACTGTAACTGACGCTGAGGCATGAAAGCGTGGGGAGCAAACAGGATTAGATACCCTGGTAGTCCACGCCGTAAACGATGAATACTAGGTGTCGGGGGTCGAACCTCGGTGCCGCAGTTAACACAATAAGTATTCCGCCTGGGGAGTACGATCGCAAGATTAAAACTCAAAGGAATTGACGGGGGCCCGCACAAGCAGCGGAGCATGTGGTTTAATTCGAAGCAACGCGAAGAACCTTACCTAGACTTGACATCCCCTGCATAACCCAGAGATGGGCGAAGTCCTTCGGGACAGGGTGACAGGTGGTGCATGGTTGTCGTCAGCTCGTGTCGTGAGATGTTGGGTTAAGTCCCGCAACGAGCGCAACCCTTATCATTAGTTGCTACCATTTAGTTGAGCACTCTAGTGAGACTGCCCGGGTTAACCGGGAGGAAGGTGGGGATGACGTCAAATCATCATGCCCCTTATGTCTAGGGCTACACACGTGCTACAATGGTGAGTACAAAGAGATGCAAGACCGCAAGGTGGAGCCAAACTCAAAAACTCATCCCAGTTCGGATTGTAGGCTGCAACTCGCCTACATGAAGCCGGAGTTGCTAGTAATCGCGAATCAGCATGTCGCGGTGAATACGTTCCCGGGCCTTGTACACACCGCCCGTCACACCATGAGAGTTGGTAACACCCGAAGTCCGTGAGGTAACCGTAAGGAGCCAGCGGCCGAAGGTGGGATTGATGATTGGGGTGAAGTCGTAACAAGGTAGCCGTAGGAGAACCTGCGGCTGGATCACCTCCTTTCTAGGGAGTAGATGCAAAGACTTCGGTCAATGCAACAAGAAGAATAATTAATTTTATTTTTCAAAATGTCTACTGTAATTACTCGTAACCTATTCTCTGTTTAATTTTGAGAGACTAATTTTAGTAAACTCTCTGAGTTTAAATTGACTCTTTGGAGTTAACTAAAAATTTAATCTTTCTAAAAATGTTCTTTGAAAATTGCACAGTGAAATTAAAGTTGTTTTAATAAGTTAAAGCCATGTAAATGGTGTATAGATGAATTTAATACAATTTCGCAAAATGAATTAAAACGTTTATGTAAATAGACGAAATTATCTACGTAAGTAGATAAAGATAAAGGTTAAGCTACAAAGGGCGCATGGCGAATGCCTTGGCACTAGGAGCCGAAGAAGGACGCGTTAAGCTGCGATAAGCTTTGGGTAGGCGCAAATAGCCAGTGATCCAAAGATTTCCGAATGGGGGAACCCACATAGTAACAACTATGTACTGCATACTGAATAAATAGGTATGCAGAGGTAGACCCGGGGAACTGAAACATCTAAGTACCCGGAGGAAGAGAAAGAAACATCGATTTCCTAAGTAGCGGCGAGCGAAAGGGAAAGAGCCCAAACCTAGGTCTTTGACCTAGGGGTTGAGGATAGATCATAAATACTGCAATTCCTTAATTGAAGATAGCTGGAAAGCTGCTCCGCAGAAGGTAATAGGCCTGTAAATGAAAAGGAAAAACAGTCAGATCTAATCCAGAGTACCACGAGACACGTGAAACCTTGTGGGAAGCAGGGAGGACCACCTCCCAAGGCTAAATACTACCTAGTGACCGATAGTGAAGAAGTACCGTGAGGGAAAGGTGAAAAGAACCCCGGAAGGGGAGTGAAATAGAACCTGAAACCGTGTGCCTACAACCGGTCGGAGCACTTTTTATGTGTGACGGCGTGCTTTTTGTAGAACGAGCCAACGAGTTACGATATGTAGCAAGGTTAAGTACTTAAGGTACGGAGCCGAAGGGAAACCAAGTCTGAATAGGGCGCTATAGTTGCATGTCGTAGACCCGAAACCGGGTGACCTATCCATGGCCAGGATGAAGCGGAAGTAAAATTCCGTGGAGGTCCGAACCACGTTGGTGTTGAAAAACCATGGGATGAGCTGTGGATAGCGGAGAAATTCCAATCGAACTCGGAGATAGCTGGTTCTCCTCGAAATAGCTTTAGGGCTAGCGTCGATTAATTGAGTAATGGAGGTAGAGCACTGAATGGGCTAGGGGCTGACAACAGTTACTGAACCCTATCAAACTCCGAATGCCATATACTTTTATTTCGGCAGTCAGACTGCGAATGATAAGATCCGTAGTCAAAAGGGAAACAGCCCAGACCATCAGCTAAGGTCCCAAAGTGTAAGTTAAGTGGAAAAGGATGTGGGATTTCTAAGACAACTAGGATGTTGGCTCAGAAGCAGCCACTCATTCAAAGAGTGCGTAATAGCTCACTAGTCAAGAGATCCTGCGCCGAAGATGTCCGGGGCTAAAACTTACCACCGAAGCTATGGGTGTACACTATGTGTACGCGGTAGAGGAGCTTTCTGTACTGGCTGAAGTCATACCGTAAGGAGTGGTGGACGGTACAGAAGTGAGAATGTTGGCATAAGTAGCGAGAGTTAAGTGAGAATCTTAACGGTCGAAAACCTAAGGTTTCCTGAGGAAGGCTCGTCCTCTCAGGGTTAGTCGGGACCTAAGCCGAGGCCGAAAGGCGTAGGTGATGGACAATCGGTTGATATTCCGATACCACCAATGGACGTTATTAGAAATGGGATGACGCAGGAGGATAAGATGTGCACACTATTGGATGTGTGTCTAAGCATTTAGGCGGAGCAAGCAGGCAAATCCGTTTGCTCTTAACGCTGAGATGTTATGGGGAAGGGAATTTATTCCTGAAGTATCTGATTCCACGCTGCCAAGAAAAGTCTCTATCGAGGATATTGGTGCCCGTACCGCAAACCGACACAGGTAGGTGAGGAGAGAATCCTAAGACCATCGGAAGAATTGCTGTTAAGGAACTCGGCAAATTGACCCCGTAACTTCGGGAGAAGGGGTGCCTACGAAAGTAGGTCGCAGAGAATAGGCCCAAGCAACTGTTTAGCAAAAACACAGGTCTCTGCTAAAGCGAAAGCTGATGTATAGGGGCTGACGCCTGCCCGGTGCTGGAAGGTTAAGGGGATTACTTAGTCGGGAATTCGTTCCCGCCGAAGGTATGAACTTAAGCCCCAGTAAACGGCGGCCGTAACTATAACGGTCCTAAGGTAGCGAAATTCCTTGTCGGGTAAGTTCCGACCCGCACGAATGGCGTAATGATTTGGGCACTGTCTCAACAGCACATCCGGCGAAATTGTAGTGCCAGTGAAGATGCTGGCTACCCGCGATTGGACGGAAAGACCCCGTAGAGCTTTACTGTAGCTTAGCATTGAATTTCGGTATTGTCTGTACAGGATAGGTGGGAGACTGAGAAACATGGGCGTCAGCCTGTGTGGAGTCATCCTTGGGATACCACCCTGACAGTACTGAGGTTCTAACTGGAGGCCATGAATCTGGTCACAGGACATTGTTAGGTGGGCAGTTTGACTGGGGCGGTCGCCTCCAAAAAAGTAACGGAGGCGCTCAAAGGTTCCCTCAGCGCGGTTGGAAATCGCGCGAAGAGTGCAAAGGCAGAAGGGAGCCTGACTGCGACACCTACAAGTGGAGCAGGGACGAAAGTCGGACTTAGTGATCCGGTGGTACCTCGTGGGAGGGCCATCGCTCAACGGATAAAAGCTACCTCGGGGATAACAGGCTGATCTCCCCCAAGAGTCCACATCGACGGGGAGGTTTGGCACCTCGATGTCGGCTCGTCGCATCCTGGGGCTGAAGTAGGTCCCAAGGGTTGGGCTGTTCGCCCATTAAAGCGGCACGCGAGCTGGGTTCAGAACGTCGTGAGACAGTTCGGTCCCTATCCGTCGCGGGCGTAGGAAATTTGAAGGGAGCTGTCCTTAGTACGAGAGGACCGGGATGGACAAACCTCTGGTGCACCAGTTGTCACGCCAGTGGCATCGCTGGGTAGCTATGTTTGGAAGGGATAAACGCTGAAAGCATCTAAGCGTGAAGCCCACCCTGAGATGAGATTTCCCATAACTCGTGCGTAAGCACGGTGTTAGTAAGACTCCTGGAAGAACACCAGGTTGATAGGTTAGAGGTGTAAGCATGGTAACATGTTCAGCTGACTAATACTAATAAGTCGAGGGCTTGACCTTAATATATATAAAGCGTAAGCTTCAAGCGAAAGCGAGAAGATAATTTCACTGTGCAATTTTGAGAGAATATAATTTTCTCAATCTGGTGATTATGGCATGAAGGTAACACCCCTTCCCATACCGAACAGGTCGGTTAAGCTTCAATGCGCCAATGGTACTGCAGGGGTAACTTTGTGGGAGAGTAGGTCGTCGCCAGGTAATGTGGCTGGATAGCTCAGTCGGTAGAGCAGAGGACTGAAAATCCTCGTGTCCCTGGTTCGATTCCTGGTCTAGCCACCAGTTATGGCGCTATAGCCAAGCGGTAAGGTCAAGGTCTGCAAAACCTTTATTCCCCGGTTCAAATCCGGGTGGCGCCTCCAAAGCACTTTGTAAATAATACAAAGTGCTTTTTTACGTTCAATATTTTGAGTGTATATGTTGAAGGAAAACTGCATATCAATTATAAAGTAGACAATTATATAAAATATTGTAAAATAAAAAAATGTATAAGTTTACATTTATACTGATATACTTATGCTAAGTTTATATTCTTTAATATATATAAATAAATAAAATAGACATAAATTTTTATAAAAAATAGCAATTTAGAGATAAACTTAGAAATACATATGTTGATACATACAAGTTAGCCTAAGTAAGTAATATGCTCATATACTGAGGTTATACACACTATAGGGAACTTGGTACAAGTAGATTAATGTATGAAATGCTAGTATAATCACATATGTTGGACACAAAACTATTTATGCCTAACATTTTAAATTACTTTAGGGGGTCTAAAATTTTATGTATAAAGAGATGGTTCAAAGAAAAAAGTTTCCAGTTGTGGTGGTGTTGTTTATTACACTAATTACATTTATATGCCTATCAGACTTATTACCTAAGATAAATATAGGTAGCATAAATTTAAAAACATTCATAACTATGTTCTTTAATACATTAATGGTAGCTCTTTGTTTTATTGAATTTTCAAGATGTAAGATTAAGTATAAGTATTCTATTGTTGCAGACCAATTCATTATTCATAAAATAAGAGGTGAAGAGTCTAAAATACTAGAGGATATTAAATTAAAGGATATAGAATTTATCGGTAAACATAGTAATTGTAACACACACATTCATATTAGTAGCAGTAAAAAGTATATATGTTCTACATTTAATGGAAGTAAGTTTTGCTGTGTATATAAAGCAGGAGATAAATTCAAAAAGTTTTACTTTGAGCCTAGCGAAGGTCTTATGAATAAAATTAGGTCATTAAAAGCAAAACCATTATTTTAAAAATAATTAGTAAATATATAAAAGAAGTATAATTGGATTAAAATTATACTTCTTTTTTTTATCGCAAAGATATTTAACAATATTAATTTTATGCTATTTTAATTCAACTATAATTTCTTTTAATAAATCTTGCTTTTCAATAATGTCTAGGCCGGTTATAGCAAGAGCTGCAGCAGCTCTTATAATATTACTTTTGCAAAAGTCTGTTTGAGTTTCTAAAGCAAATGCTGTTGATGGGCAACTTATTAGGGATTTATCTGTAATAGCTATTGAGGGGTATATGCATGGCGTAATATGGCTTATAGCTCCTATTCCCAGGCCATATGTTGCGTTTTTACAAGGATCAATATTAATAATGCCACATTCTTTTAAGTTATGTGTAAATATTCTTGATAGTGATTTATTAGTCAAAAGTTCTTCTGAAGGTAATTCAAATAGGCTAATCTCTGGAGTTATATTCATTATTCCAGACAGTGACTTCACAAAATCACCCATAGTTTTTTCTAATACTTTAGCCTCGCTTATTTTAGTAGCTGTCAAATAAAGTTTAGCCTCTGATTGAGAATGTGAGTTAGCACAAGAGGAAGCATTACTTATGGAGACAGCATCAATATAACAACTGTTGTTTAACCCTTTTAACAATTGACTAAATGTATTAAATATATATAAATAAGCATCTAAAGATGAAAATTTACCAATCTCTTTATTATTAGTGTTGATATCTTGATTATACACAATTTTAATTGGGATGGTAGCCATGGAAGTACCACTTTCAGCATTGCTTATATCGCAGTGAGGTGCAAATATAACATCTATATCATCCAAGCATTTTTCTTTCGTTAAAGTAAGTTCTGCTCCATTGGAGTAACCACCTGGGCATCCTAGTAAAATTACAGTTCCTCCAATTTTAGAGATTACCTTTGATAAACCTAATGCCGCTGCAGTAGAAATACTTGCATTCACGTTATTACCAAAAATATGACCTGCATTTTCTGTAGATGCGTATTTGCATATATAACATATCTTAGGGTGACCACTTCCATATTTAGCGTAAAAGGAAGTAGGAATATTACAATAGTTTTCTTGTATTTCAAAATCATGATCTTTTAGCATATTTATTATATAAGAACAACCTTTATATTCTTTATAACTTGTTTCTGGATTATCATAAAGATATTTAGATAAATTATATATATCTTCTTTTATAGTGCTTAAATAACTTATAATTTTTTGTCTCATGGAACAATCTCCTTTCAAATTTTTGTTATTATTAACACAGTTAGTATAACCTAAGGTCCATAAATATATTGATAATAACAAATAAAGTTTTATAAGGTCATATAACAATTTTTAATGGCTTGTTTTGACTTAAAATGTAGATAAATATATTTCCAATAATTATGTGGACAAAATAAGAAACCGTACTTACTTGAATAAAATATATAATAAGAGGCTATACTTTAGTTAGTTTTAACGGCATTTCAGAAGGGAAGTAACCGATATTTATAAATAGGCGTCAAATACTATAACAAGAAAAAAACTTATATGGAAGTATAAATATCATTCTGAAGTCGTTAATATTGCAGTGCCAGAGGTGATGATTTAAAAGAGCAAGTTTAAGGGGGAAATTATGAAAAAAGAAAAATGTATTATATGCAGAAAGCCTCTAAATGATGGTATAATAATAAATGGAAGAGGAATTTGTGTGAATTGCGAAGGAAGAATTATAAAGGCAAAGGCTAATACAGATTTCTATGAATATTACAAGAACTGTATAAGAAAGACTTTGGTACAGTGCTTGCCAAGAGGAGTGACTAAGGATTGTCAAAATTACCACTTGTAGAAGGAGTGTTAAAATATATAAAAGAAAAAAATATTCCCTTTTCTATGCCAGGTCATAAGGGTGGACTCGGGTTTTTAAAAACGTTGCAGGGAAGGGAGCTTTATGAAAATCTCATAAAAGGAGATATCACCGAGGTTGATGGAGTAGATAATCTTCATTGTGCAGAAGGTATAATAAAAGAATCTCAAAAGTTGTTGAGTGAATACTATGGAAGTATTAAATCTTATTTTCTAGTGAATGGCAGTACTAGTGGGAATTTAGCTATGATTTTTTCATGTTTCAATGAGGGTGATAAAATTATAGTAGAGAGAAATTGTCATCGTTCCATATTTAATGCCATTATCATGAGAAAATTAAAACCAGTATATATTAAAAATAAAATTAATTCGAAATATGATGCTCCTTTTCCCTTAGATAAGGAGCATTTTTTATATTTGATTAATAAAAATAAAGATGCTAAAGGGATTATCGTTACCTACCCTAATTATTATGGTATATGCTTAGATTTACGGTATGTTATTGAAATAGCTAGAAAATATAACATGAAGGTATTAGTAGACTCTGCACATGGTGCTCATTTTGGATTATCTACGTTATTACCTGAAAGTCCTTTGAAAATGGGAGCGGATATGGTAGTCATGAGTGCACATAAAACACTACCCAGCTTAACACAAACAGCTTTTTTACATGTAGGAGAGGGGATTGATATTAGTAAAGTAGATTTTTATGTAAGTGCTTTTTTAAGTACAAGTCCCTCCTATATGCTCTTATGCTCTATGGATTATGCAAGGTTTTATATGGAGGAGTATGGTGAAAATGACTATGAAAAGTTAATTGAACTCTGCCAGTTTTATAGAGAAAAAATTAATAGCCTTAATAAATTTTATGTTTTAGGCCCTGAAGATTTATATGAGATGTCAGGAAAATATGATAAAGACATTAATAAGTATACTATGGATTTAACTAGGTATATACTAAATGTACCCAAAGATTACAGTGGGCATAAATTATTAGAATATTTAAGAGTAAACAAAATTCAAGCTGAAATGAGTGATAGTAGAAATGTAGTTTTAATATTTTCTCCATTTAATTCGCAGCAAGAGTTTAATGCCTTATATATAGCGCTTAAAGACTGTGATATGAATACTTTAAAGCAAGAATATGTAGATTTAATAGATTACGATATTCCAATTTCTCTTATGCACCCATATGAAGTAATGGATAGAGAGAAAACCATGGTGGAGGTAAGAAATTTAGAGGGTAAAATAAGTGCGGTAGCAATAGTTCCATATCCGCCAGGAATACCTATTGTAATGCCTGGAGAAAGGATAGATGAACATACTATAGCTGTCATAGAATATTACATGCGGTGCAATGTAACGGTGCTTGGAATTAATGAAGGAAAAGTAGCAATAGTAGAGAAATAGATATTATTATTATTGTTATATATTAATATATATATTGGTGGAGGGGATTGCATGGAAATAGGTCGTCTAATAATATTAGAAGGTCCAGATGGTTCAGGAAAAACTACTCAAATAGAATTATTAGAAAGGTATCTAAAAGAGGCAGGATATGAGGTAGTAAGAACAAGAGAGCCAGGAGGAACAGAAATTAGCGAGAAAATCAGAGATATAATACTAGACAATGATAATTATAATATGAGCGATATGTGTGAAGCATTACTCTATGCAGCATCTCGTGCACAACTAGTGAGTGAGATTATAAAGCCAGCATTAGCCCTTGGTAAGATGGTTATATGTGATAGGTTTGTTTATTCTTCAATGGTGTATCAAGGGATTGGTAGAGGACTTGGTATGGAAAGAATAAGAAGCATTAATGAAGCTGCCTTAGATGGACTAGAGGCAGATTTAACTTTTATGATTACCATTCCTTATGAAGAAGGGCTAAAGAGGAAAAAAATGCAAGGGACTTTAGATCGTTTAGAAAATAGTGGGAATGAGTTCCATAAAAAAGTTTTTGAAGGTTACTTAGATATTTGTAAGAAATATGATAAAATAGAAGTAATCAATGGTAATAGAAATGTAGATGAAGTACATAAAGATATAATAAAAGCTATTAAAAAAATAAAATTATAAAAGGATGGGATTATATGAAATTAGTTATTGCAATAGTACAAGATGATGATGCAAGTGATTTAATTGAAGTAATAACAGACAAAGATTTTAGAGTTACAAAACTCGCGACTACAGGTGGTTTTTTAAAAGCAGGAAATACAACATTGCTAATAGGTGTAGAGAAAGAAAAGGTAGATGAAGTTTTAGCTATTATAAAAGATGTGTGCAAGTCAAGAAAGCAAATAGTAACATCACCTTCACCAGTAGCTGGATCTACAGGAGTATATATGCCATTTCCTATTGAAGTGGACGCAGGTGGAGCAAATGTATTTGTAGTTGATGTGGATAAATATATAAAGTTATAACTATTTATAAGCAAGTATATAAATCTATACTTGCTTATATGCATATGGAGGACTAAAATGAGTTTTGAGAGCATAATAGGCCATAATAATATAAAAAACCAAATAAGTAAATCTATAAATTTAGATAAACTATCACATGCTCATCTTTTAGTTGGAGAGGATGGAATAGGAAAAAGTATACTCGCTAGGAATATAGGGTTTAAGATTTTAGGAAAGAATAAAGATATGCAATATGTTGATTTAGTGGAATGGCACATAGAAAAAAGTAAAAGTACAATAGGAGTTAATTCTATAAGAACTTTAATTGAAGAAATTAATAAAAAACCTTATGAGGGGGATAAGAAAGTCATAATTATTTATGAAGCTGATAAAATGACAACCCAAGCTCAAAATGCTTTTTTAAAAACAATTGAAGAGCCACCTAAGAATGTGACTATATTTTTACTATGTGAAAATCTAGAAGTAATATTGGATACAATAAAATCAAGATGTCAAATACATAAATTAAAAAGCTTAACTGTAGGTGAAATGGAAAAATTTCTAAAAGTAAATCATCCAAGTTTATCTTTAGAGGAAACAAAAGTTATTGTGGCTTTTAGTGATGGAATACCTGGGAGAGCAGAAAAATTTCTTTTCGATAATAATTTTAAAAATATTAGAAATATTACATTGGAAATATTACTCCAGCTAAATAAAGTGGGAACTGAAGAATTAATGAAATATGAAAAGAAATTATCGGATCAAAAAGAAAACTTTAAAGAAATATTAACTGCATTTCTTTCGTATATTAGGGATACTATAATATATAAAGAAATTGAAGAAGAAAATATAATTATTAACATAGATAAGTTATTAAGTATAAAAGAATTAGCCAATATATTTTCATTTAACAAATTAAATGGTATTATAAATATAATAAACGATACTAGAGAGAATTTAGATAGGAACGTTAACCCAGGGCTTACGTTTCAGGTAATGCTACTTAAAATGCAGGAGGTTTAAAATGGTTACAGTCATAGGAGTAAGATTTAAAAAAGCTGGTAAAATATATTATTTTAGCCCAAACGATATAGATATTCAAAAGGGAAATAAGGTTATCGTTGAAACAGTAAGAGGTATAGAATTTGGAGAATGTGTTATTGGAATAAAGGAAATAAAAGAAGATGATATAGTATCTCCTCTAAAATGCGTTATTAGAAAGGCTACAGATGCAGATGCAGAAAAAGATGCGGAAAATAAAAGAAAAGAAACGGAAGCTTACGAGGTTTGCTTAGATAAAATTCATAAACATGAACTTGATATGAAACTTATAGATGTAGAGTATACTTTTGATAATAATAAAGTTATATTTTACTTCACAGCAGATGGAAGAGTAGATTTTCGAGAACTCGTAAAGGATCTTGCGGCTGTATTTAGAACAAGAATAGAACTTAGACAAATAGGCGTTAGAGATGAAGCGAAAATGATAGGCGGGCTTGGACCATGTGGTAGACCTATGTGTTGTTCAACTTTTTTAGGAGAATTTGCACCAGTGTCTATAAAAATGGCCAAAGAGCAAAACTTATCATTAAACCCTACAAAAATTTCAGGCATATGTGGGAGACTAATGTGCTGCTTAAATTATGAGCAGGATACTTATGAAAAAATAAGAAAAACATTACCTACTTTAGGCTCCATAGTTGATACACCTTATGGTAGAGCAGAAGTTATCGGAAATAGTGTAGTAAAAGAAGCTGTTAAAATTAAGATAAAACTTAATGGTAGTGATGAAGAAATAGTGGAGGTTAAAATTGAAGACCTAACATTAATTTCAGGAAGCTATGAAGATACTGTAGTTGTTGCGGATATTAAATTGGAGTTGGTTGGAAATGAAGAAGATTCATATATAATAAAAGAATTATTCAAAGATAATTAGGAGGATATAGATGAAGTCAGTTATAAAAGTATGCAATATGAATACTTCAGATGATATTAGTAACATTAATGTGGCAATATCAAATAATCAAGGAGTTATTGCTTGCCAAATAAATTGTGAAAGCAAAGAAATAGAAATAATATATGATGATTATTTTGTTTCATTAGATAATTTAATTGAGTCTATTGAAGATGCTGGGTACGCAGTTATATAAAAAAACAAAAAAGACCCACAATTAGAGTTTTATAAATACCGAGTAGATGGTTTGGATAACTATTTATTCGGTATTTTTTTTACAATGTTAAAGACTCAAGTATAATTACTTCCTGTGAATACTCTTTTTTTTATTGGAGATAATAATTTTGAAGGGAGGTATGAAGTATGAAGAAAGTGGCAGTACAAAATGGGTTGGGCATAATTAGTGATTACTTATGCAAAGAAGGATATACAGTGAAAGAGTTCGATAACAGAAAGAAAAATGCAGGCAATTTTTTAAATAAATATGATGCAATTGTTGTTACAGGTGAAAATCAAAATATTATGGGAATAGAGGATACTATCTCAAGCACTCCAATTATTGATGCAACTGGAATGACAGCCAAGGAAGTTATGCAGAGAATAGAAGCTAAGTAGTAGATAGTCAACCGCCGACTACTACTAAAATTTACAAAATAGGGAATATAGAGGTTGTTAACTTATATTAAAGTTAACAACCTCTTTTTGTTTGGCAAGGATACTTTAAATGTATTTTAATAAGATTAATTTAAACAAAAATATATTTTATGTATGAGATTTTTAAATTATGTCAATAATTTAAATGTAAATAATTTACTAATAGATATGAAAGGGGTTATAAATATGAGAATGAAAAAAGGAATAATTACTGTATCTACTATTGTTGTAGTAATCTTAGGAGTATTTTTTGCTTTAAGATTTATTGGAGGACGAGAAACTGCTACTAATGTAAAAACAAAGGATGATAGCATAGTTCAAAAAAATAATGAAGTATTAAAAAATGAAAATGAAGAAAGTAACCTAGGCGCTACGAAAACAGAGCAGGGAATTGAGAATACTGAGGGGAAAAGTACTAATGAAATGGACGCTGCTTATATAAATGACAAAAGTAATGTTGGAATTTATACTGTTAAAAAAGATGATACAGTATTCAGTATAGCAAAAACATATATGCCCAGTCAGGATAAGAGCAAAATTGTTGAATTTATTAAAAATAGAAATAGTATAGATGAATCTTATAAGATTTCAGAGGGGCAGAAGATAGTAATTCCTTATGAAAAAGCAAGAGCAACAGCAAAGGCTGTAGATTCAGATGTTAATACTAAGGAATACATTATTAAAAAGCAAGATACCTTAAGTTCAATTGCTAAAAATAACATGCCTTCTTATGCTGTAAAACAGGCTATAGAGATGATAAAACAAACAAATAAAATTACAAATGAGAATAAAATTAAAGAAGGAACACATATTTATATTCCCAAATAATAACTAAAAAAGAAGCGTATTTTGAGAAAATTAAAATACGCTTCTTTTTTAGCTTAATTAATCTAAATGGTTTAAATCTTAAGGATTTTCATTTTACTGCTTTCAGCAAAGAGAAAATCACCGTCCAAAGTTAGTAGAAAATCTATATTGTTGTACTCCGCAGTAGCTAGGTGGAAGGCATCATTTACAGACAATAAGTTTTCGCACATGAAAATTTTAACTAGGGATATACATTCTTCAGAAATGTTAAGGTATTTTATATTTATAATTTTTTCTAGTTCGGAAATTATTTCTACGGACTTATTGTAATAGATATTCAATAGGTTTCTTCTCATAGAATTTTTGGAAATATTATCAAAATACCTTTTATATGGAATATGAATAAGCCTATCTTCTTTCCTTTGCTTTAATATTTTTGTGTCATGGCGGCTAAAGCTACCTGTTATAGACCTAATGTTGTCAATTGAGTTATAGGGGCTAGTATTATTTATTTTAGATTCAATGTCACTAATGAATAATTTGTAAAGTATTTGATTTAAAACTTCGGCAGATATGATACTGGTAGTGTAAAATTGGGAGCTTCCTTCAGAAAGTTGTTTTAAGCATGATAGACAATCACTATGTTTAATATCATCATCGTATATCAAGCTAAGCACGAAAGAGGCATCTAATAGTACAGAATTTTTATTGAAAACTATATTTTTAAAAGGGTATAATATTAATTCCATTTTAACCTCATCAAAATCAATTATTCTATAATTAATGTATATTCAGCAATGCTTACTAATAGTAGTTTTATAAACTATGAATAATGATTTATTATTTTATAAATGGTAGCCCCTTGATTTAGCAATAAAAATTGAGGTATACTTCTTTTAATGCTATTTACATAGTTAACATAAATTTTATAGAGAGGAGATGCATAATGGAGTTTTTAAGAAATGATGAAACTTTGGATGATCTTAATTTAAAGGGTATTCAAGTTATTCAAAAAAAAGACGATTTTAGGTTTGGTGTGGATGCAGTATTACTTGCTAATTTTGCTAAAGTAAGAAAAAATGCCAAAGTTGTTGATTTATGCAGTGGCACAGGGATAATTCCTTTCATATTAGCAGGTAAAACCTATGCAAGTGATTTAATTGGTGTAGAACTTCAAGAAGAATTTGTTGAAATGGCGAATCGTTCCATAAAACTCAATAAATTGGAAGATAAAATGAAATTTATATGTGGAGACTTAAAGGATATAGCACTTATTAAAAGCATTCCTAAAGTAGATATTGTTACGGTTAATCCACCATATAAACTTCAAAATTCAGGTTTGATAAATTTAAATGATAAAAATGCCATAGCAAGACATGAGATTTGTTGCACATTAGAAGACGTAATTATTGCAATTAGAATTCTACTAAGGGATAGCGGAAGGGTGTATATGGTACACAGACCTGATAGATTAGTTGATATTCTATGTACTATGAGGAAGCATAGAATTGAGCCTAAACGTATAAGAATGGTTCATCCTAGTGTGAATAAGGCACCAAACATTGTACTTATAGAGGGGCAAAGAGATGGGGGAACCTTTTTAAAATGGGAGACGCCTCTTTATGTTCACAGTGAAGATGGTGGGTATACTCAGGAAATTATTGATATGTACAATTCGGATACAATTTAATGCAAATATCAAAGTAAAGGGTGGTAAGAATGGTAGGAAAATTATACTTAGTTCCAACTCCTATAGGAAATCTAAAGGATATTACACTAAGAGCATTAGAAGTGCTACAAAATGTAGATATAATAGCAGCAGAGGATACAAGGCAAAGTTTAAAGCTATTAAATCATTTTAATATAAAAAAAACGCTTATAAGTTATCATCAACATAATGAACAAGGTAAAAGTGGAAATTTAATTGATCAGATTAAAGAGGGTAAAAATATAGCTATAATTAGTGACGCTGGTACACCGGGGATATCAGACCCTGGAAGTGTAATAGTTCAAAAGTGCATAGAGCAGAATATAAAATTTGAAGTATTACCTGGAGCTACAGCAATTACTACTGCGCTTGTATATTCAGGACTTGATACTACAAAATTTATATTTAGAGGATTTTTACCTAGAGAGAATAAAGAAAGAAAGCCTATTATTGATGACTTATTAAACAGGAGCGAAACTTTAATTTTTTACGAGGCTCCTCATAGACTTTTAAGCACATTAGAATTTTTATATGAAAATATTGGTAATAGAAAAATATCGATGTGTAGAGAACTTACAAAATTGTATGAAGAAATAATTAGACTGACGTTAGAACAGGCTATAGTATACTATAAAGAGAAAGCTCCAAGAGGCGAATATGTATTAGTAATTGAAGGAAAGAGTCAGGAAGATATAGATAAAGATGAAAGATCAAAATGGGATACACTAACTATAGAGGAACATATAGAAAAATATATGAAGGCAGGAACGGATAAAAAAGATGCTATGAAAAAGGTTGCAAAAGATAGAGGTATGGCTAAATCTGAAATATACAAGCATTCATTGAACATTTAATATACAAAAATAAGAAACAAAACGCTTTTTACAATTTTATTGAGAATACACGTTGAAATTTAAAGAGGTGTCAAAAAGTTTACATTTCAATTTATGTTTTTCATTGAGGTTGGTTTAAAGTAGTGTTATAATAAAATTGTTGATTTAAAAATGTTTAAATAATATGAATATATATATACATATAGGGGGAATTACATTGCGTAGAAGGATGATATCATTGATAGTAACACTTGGACTTGTTACTACAATAAGTATGCCAATATTTGCAGACCCGTTATCAGACAAGCTTAAAAATCAAAAGACTCAGCTTGAGGAGCAAAAGAGCGCATATAAGCAAGCTCAAAGTAAGGTTGATGCCATAGAAGCATCTATTGAAAAAATGGATGCAAACATAGAAAAAATTTATGCAGAAGTAAATAAAGCAAAAGCTAAAATAGGCGAAACGGAGCAGCAAATAGAAAAAACCACAAAAGATATACAAGTTGCAGAGGAAAGTATTAAAGAAGAGGAAGACTTATTTAATAAGAGAATGCGAAGCATGTATATAAATGGTGTGGATAGCTATGTAGAAATTTTATTGGACTCAGAGGGAATAGAAGATCTTATTTCAAGAGTTGATAACATTAAAAAAATTGTTGAATATGATAATAAAATTATCGGAGAATTAACAGGCAAAAAGAGTAAAATTGAAAATAAAAAGTTAACACTTGAAACTGAAAAGACTAAATTAGTGCTTTTGAAAACTGATAATGAAAATAAAATAGCTAACATTAAGGTGAAAAGAGAAGAACAAGAAATATTAATTACAGAAGCTGATAAGCAAAAAAAATTATATGCTGGCAAAATAGGTGATGCAGAAGCAACTGTAAATGTTACTATGGAGCAAATACAAGCAAGAATAGCTAAAGTACCTAAGTACACTCCATCTAGAGGAGCTTCATCACTTAGCACTGATTCTGTAGTTGCTTATGCAAGTAATTTTTTAGGAACAGAATATGTTTGGGGTGCTGCAGGTCCTGAAAACTTTGATTGTTCTGGTTTTATGCAATATGTATATGGTCATTTTGGTGTTTCCTTAAGTAGGACTACCTTTACACAGATAACTGAAGGATCATATGTTGCTAGAGAAAATTTACAAGCTGGAGATTTAATTTTCTTTGGTACAAGTTCGGATCCACATCATGTGGGAATGTATGTAGGTAATAATTCATATATTCATGCACCGCGTACCGGAGATGTTATTAAAATATCAGCATTAACGAGAGGCGATTACCTTACTGCAAGAAGAGTTAAATAAGTTTAAAATTGGACAGGCTATTTAAATAGTCTGTTTTTTGTGGGAAGAAAATTATTTTTTTCCATGGATAGCTATATATGTATTTATTAAATAATTAAGTAAAAAGAATCCTATAATTTATAGGATTCTTTTTACTTAATTATTTAATCTATTTTTCTTGTTTAAGTTGATCTAGGCAAGGTTTGCAGATGTTTTTGCCTCTGTAGTTAACTACATCTCTGGCATCACCACAGAAAATACAAGCTGGTTGATATTTTTTTAGAATAATTAGCTCTCCGTCAACATAAATTTCTAAAGCATCCTTTTCAGCAATATCTAGAGTCCTTCTAAGTTCTATTGGGATAACAATTCTTCCAAGTTCATCTACTCTTCTTACAACACCTGTTGATTTCATAATAATTCCTCCTTAGGATAACAATTTCCGACATCTTAATATTGAAATATTAATAAATATGACGTATAAAGTCAAAATTTAACTTGATTAATTTAGTTAATATTACAAAATTAATATTTAATTCCATCTAAAGTTAATATACTACCATATAATACAAATGTCAATATATTTTTTAAAAAAAATACAAAATTTTACTATACTTGGTAGGTCTTTAAAATCAATAAATAGAACTAAAAATACCTAATAAAATCATAAAACTCAATGAAAAGACGGTTTTACAATATAGGAATATGTGAAAAGTAAAATAGTAATTTTATGGATATATATATTAATATATGTCGAAGGGTCGCACTAATAATTGGTTATCTAATAATCTATTAATTATAAAAATAAAAATAATATGTAAACTATCAAGAAGTTTAACTATTTTAACATTAGTGGAAATAATTATAAAATAGACATTAAAAATAAAGAAGAAAATTATTTTAAACTAATAGATTGTAAAAAAAAAGAAAATTTATTGTAAACGCAATACTCTAAAAATTAAACTAATGAAGAAAGAGATAAAAGTCATATTGCGATAAGAAATATTTGCTAATTTTAATGTGTTGATTTAAACAAAGTGATATAGTTATTAAGTAAATATTTTTAAAACGAAGGAGAGAATAATATGAAAATTTTTATTGATACTGCAAATGTAAACGAAATTAAAAAAGCTGCAGAATTAGGGATAATAGATGGAGTAACCACAAATCCTTCTTTGATAGCAAAAGAAGGGAGAGACATAAAAGAAGTAATAGAAGAGATATGTGCTATTGTTGATGGACCAATAAGTGCAGAGGTTATAGATATGACCGCCGGTAAGATGGTGGAAGAGGGAAGGGAACTTTCAAAGCTTCATAAAAACGTAGTTGTTAAAATACCTATGTGCGAGGAAGGTCTGAAAGCTGTTAATATCCTTTCAAAAGAAAATATAAAAACAAATGTTACTTTAATATTTTCACCTCAACAAGCATTACTTGCTTCAAAAGCAGGTGCAAACTATGTAAGCCCTTTTATGGGAAGATTAGATGATATAGGAACATCTAGTTCACAAGTAATTTCAGATATAGCTCAAATTTTTAAAATGTATAATATAAATACAGAAATTATAGCTGCTAGCATTAGAAATCCTATACATATTTTAGACTGTGCAAAAGTTGGGGCTAATATAGCTACAATTCCGTACAACCTAATAATGGATATGATTAAACACCCTCTTACTGATAAGGGCATAGCGAAATTTTTAGCGGACTACAATAATTCATTAAAATAATAGAAAAAGAAATAGCAGAAAAAAATGAAAATTGAAGGCTTATAAGTAATATGGTACTGTTTATTCCACACAAGAATTAACAAGTTATGCACAGCCTATAATGATCAATGTGGATAATAAACTTGTCGGAATTACTTTTAATATGTAAAAGCCTATAAATAGTGATTTAAATATAAATTAAGTTGTCCACAGCTTCTGTTGATTAAATGTTAAAAACTGTGGATAATTTAATTGTAATATTTAGAATTTATATATATGCAATATTAACTGTGAGTTAAATCACATGTATTTTTTTAGTTCTAAGTTTAAATCTAGATTGGTAAGACTTGTTATTTCATTATACAATTCATTATCAAAATCGAGTTCTGTCAACGCGGATATAAAGCATTCTTTTTTTTGTATACTCGCTTCAATATTTGAAATGCACAAAGAATTATTTTTAATTGATGTATTACCAATGATTTCATTTATTTTTTTATGAGCTTCAGCTGCATTGTATCTTGCGAATGCTTCATTTTTGTATATTTTTATATCATATATATTTTGCTGTAGTTGCCTTAGTTGTAGTTTTAAAGCTTCACCTTTTGAAGTTGCATGATTATAACTTGTGTTTAATGAATTAAAATATTTATCATTATCTAATTTTTTCTCAAGGATTTTTTTAGCCAGTTCTTCATTACCTTTATTTAATGCAAGTTTAATTGTTACAATATATTCATCAGATTCTTTAGATAAGCTTTCGAGCCTTCTTTCAATTTCATGTATATTACCTAAAATTTTAGCAGATGAAATCCTAGCATCATTTAAAATGAATTCCATATCTCTTATTTTTTGATCTAGCAGTTCTAAGGGGTTCTCTAATTCATCTAAAATACTGCTTATTTTAGATTTTATAAGATAAAATAGTCTACTAAGTATTGTCATAGCAGCCTCCTTAATGGTACCCTTCTATATAAGATGAAAAATACTTAATAAAATTAATAGCTTATATATATAAATTTCATTAATACTATTATGGTAATATATTTCTATATATATACTATATTTTATAAATACACTTTTATATAAAAATATAAAGTAATTTATATT
The DNA here is from genome assembly GCF_011065975.2 of Clostridium sp. FP1. Taxonomy (NCBI): domain Bacteria; kingdom Bacillati; phylum Bacillota; class Clostridia; order Eubacteriales; family Clostridiaceae; genus Clostridium; species Clostridium sp. FP1. The sequence goes on from NZ_JAAMNJ020000001.1 coordinate 186,174, forward strand.
CATAGGATTAAAGAAAATGCAAAAAAAATAGCATATAGAAAATGACTTGTAATGGGTTTATATTTACCTTATAATAAAAATATAATTATGTTTATATTTGACAGACTAAAAAGCATATTTTATTTAAGATATTAATTTTGGGAAGGTGATAAAACTTGGAGAAAGCTAAATTTACCCTGGAAAGTATAAATTTATTAGCAAAATCAATATCAGAAAATAGTATAATTCCATATGAGGAATTACCTCAATATGACTTATTTTTATCTCAAGTTATTGATTATTTAAATGATAAATTTGAGGATGACAATTACACTAATAATATAGTACAGAATTATATAAAAAGCGAAGTTATATCAAAACCCGAAGATAGTAAAAAAAGAGGCTATACAAAATTACATCTTGCGCAGTTAGTATTGCTTAGCCATATGAGACCAATACTTACAGCAGAAGAGATTAAAAAAGTTTTTAGGTTGGCTTTTAATGAAATTAATGATAGAGATGATGATATTATTTCATGGGAAAACGCTTATAAATTCTTTTCAGATATGCAAAAGGAAAGTTTTGATGATTTTTCTGAAAAGCAGTTTTGTGATAAAGAAAAATTAGAAAAAATAATTGATTCACTAGATTTAAAAGAAAGTGACGAGGAAAGAATATCAGTTTTTTTGATTGTAATGAACTTAGTATCGCAAGCAAGTGCTATAAAAAAATTAGTTCAAAAAATTGTAGGAGATTATGAATCTTAAAAAGTAAAATATTAAAAAAATAAAAGATCCTATAAAATATAGGTCTTTTATTTTTTTATAGGTAATTATTATTTACAAGAGTTATTTGAAGTATCCGCAGTTGTTATTTTAAAGGATTCTCCAAATATGCTTTTAGCGTACATGATTTTTGTATCTTCAAAAACAAATGAAGATTCATTGTCTACTATAAAGTTTATTCCGTTTACTGATTCTAAAATATCGTCTTCTTGTTGCTCGTCCAGAGTAACACCCAATATTGGGCCTCCTCAACCAAAGCCTTTTATAAGTAATCTAACTGAAGATTTCCCCTTTTGTAAAAGCTGTTTGTTTAAAGCATTTTTAGTAACCTCATCAAAAGAAATATTCATATCTTATCCTCCTTGTACCCACTGGGGGTATATATTACTGTTATTATATGCGTTAAATATTATTATGTCAAATAAAATGTAAAAATATAAAATAAATTTTATAAAATTTATTCACTAAATATATATATTTATACAAGTAAGATGCCAGTTTTTTTATATTTAATAAGTTTGTAAATCCTATTAACCACATTTTAGAAGGAAAGTCTCTCATTTTTATAAGTGTTCAGATAACAATTGAGAATTGTTATCTCAGCCAGAGGAATAAAAAGGTGATACATGCTATAACGAATAGAAAAGTCCAGAGAGAGTCTGAAGCTACTTCTGAAATGGTTAATATTTTAGCATCCCAGGTAATGATTTAATAATTAAATGAGAAATGGGCAGAATACTTATGCAAGTAAAAAGAAATCGTAGTGGTTGACAAGGATTGTATAAGAGGATAGTATAAAAATATGGATAATATAAAATTATTGTAAAAATTAAAAATATTTTGGGGGTTTAGTGATGAAAATAGTATTAGCATTAGGCGGAAATGCACTTCAATCAGATCCTAAAGACAAAAGTCCAGAGGCACAGCTTAAAACTTGCAAGGAAACAGCTAAATCAATAGTGGATCTTATAGAAGATGGACACAGAATATCAATAGTCCATGGAAATGGGCCTCAAGTGGGCCAAATTGTTGCAGCAGTAGAAGCTGCGCAAAAGTTCGATGATGGAAATGTATTGTTTCCATTTGATGTATGTGGTTCCTTTTCACAAGGATATATAGGATATCATCTTCAAAATGCTATAGGTGAAGAATTAAGAAATAGAAGCATAGATAAGACGGTAGGAACTATAGTAACTCAAGTAGTAGTTGATAAAGATGATCAAGGTTTTAAAAATCCAACTAAACCAATAGGTTCTTTTTATACAAAAGAGGAAGCTGAAAAGTTAGAAATAGAACATGGTTATATAATGAAAGAAGATGCAGGAAGAGGTTATAGAAGAGTGGTTGCATCTCCAAAGCCTATTGATGTTATAGAAAAAGATTTAATAAAAGAATTAGTTGATATGGGAAATGTGGTTATATCATGTGGTGGTGGTGGAATACCTGTTATTCGTGAAGGCGGAATGGTTAAAGGAGTTGCAGCGGTTATAGATAAGGATTTTGCTGCTGAGAAACTTGCAGAAATACTAGATGCAGATGTGCTTTTAATATTAACAGGAGTAGATAGAGTTTGCGTAAATTATAATAAGCCGGATCAAAAGGAACTTAAACAAATTAATATTGAAGAGCTTAATAACTATATTACGCAGGGTCAATTTGCTCCAGGGAGTATGCTACCCAAAGTGGAGGCTTGTAAAAAATTCATAATGAATAATAAAGATAAAACAGCTATTATAGCATCATTGTCAAAAGCTAAAGAAGCATTAAAAGGCTTATCAGGAACAAAAATTGTATACTAATTATTTCAAATAGGAGGCTCAAAAGAGGATGGATAAGAGAAAAATCAATATTTATTCAGAAATAGGAAATTTAAAGACTGTTCTTATACATAGACCAGGGGAAGAAATTGAAAATCTTATACCAGAGTATCTAGAAAGACTTTTATTTGATGATATTCCATTCCTAAAGGTAGCAAGGGAAGAACATGATAATTTTGCTAAGATATTGCAACAAAATGGTGTTGAAACCTTATATCTTGAAAATTTAGTAGTAGAAGCAGTAAAAGATCCCAAAATTAAGGAATTATTTCTAGACGAAGTTATAGATGAATGTGGTATAAACGAGACTAGAATCATAACATCACTAAAGGATTATTTATATTCATTGTCAGAAAAGGGAATGATAGATAAGGTCATGTCAGGAATAAGAAAAAAAGAAATTGAGATTAAAGAACATTATGATGAGTATCCATTTATAATGGATCCGATGCCTAACTTATATTTTACAAGAGATCCATTTGCATGTATTGGAAATGGAATAAGCTTAAATTCTATGAAAACTAAAACTAGAAGACGTGAGACAGTGTTTGGAAAATATATTTTTAAATATCATCCAGAGCTGAAGGATTCAGGTATTCCGTTGTGGTATGATAGAAATGAGGTATATAATATTGAAGGTGGCGATGAATTAATTTTATCAAAAGATGTTATTGCCATCGGACATAGTGAAAGAACAGATAAAGAAGCGGTTATAAGTATGGCTAAGAATATATTTGAAAAGGGTGAGTCTTTTAAAACAATTTTAATTTTTGATATCCCTAAAACTAGGGCGTTCATGCATCTAGATACTGTATTTACAATGATCGATTATGATAAATTTACTGTTCATCCAGGAATAGAAGGTACTTTAAAGGTAACAGCAATAACTTATGATCATAAGAATAAGGAATTAATATTTAGAGAAGAAGAAGGTAGTTTGGAAAAGATACTTTCTAATCATTTAAAAAAAGATATTACTTTGATACGCTGTGGTGGCGGGGATAAGGTTATATCAGGAAGAGAACAATGGAATGATGGATCAAATACACTAGCTATATCTCCTGGTACCGTAATAACTTATGAGAGAAATTATGTTACTAATGAGATTTTAGATAAAAACAACATAAAGGTATTTCAAATACCTTCTAGTGAGCTATCAAGAGGTAGAGGTGGTCCTAGATGTATGTCTATGCCATTCTATAGAGAAGATTTAATATAACTATAAAAAAATTTAGTATTGATAAGAGAGGGGAATTTATTATGTTTAACTTAAGAAATAGAAATTTTTTAACACTTATGGATTTTTCACCAAAAGAGATTAATTATTTTCTTGATTTAGCTAGAGATTTAAAAAGAGCTAAATATGCAGGTACAGAACAGCAAACATTAAAAGGTAAAAACATTGCATTAATATTTGAAAAGAGCTCAACAAGAACAAGGTGTGCTTTTGAAGTAGGAGCACTAGACCAAGGAGCACATGTAACTTACCTTGGACCTACAGGCACTCAAATTGGTAAAAAGGAATCCGTAGCAGATACAGCGAGAGTTCTTGGAAGAATGTATGATGGGATAGAATATAGAGGATATGGCCAAGAAGTAGTTGAAGAACTAGCGAAATATGCAGGAGTGCCAGTTTGGAATGGATTAACTACTGAAGATCACCCTACTCAAATTCTTGCTGACTTTTTAACTATTCAAGAACATTTTTCTAAACCATTAAATGAAATCAAATTTGTTTATGCTGGTGATGGAAGAAATAATATGGCAAATGCCCTTATGATAGGAGCTGCCAAGATGGGTATGGACTTTAGAATAGTTGCTCCAAATTCATTATTTCCTGAAGATGCATTAGTTAATAAATGTAGAGAAGTAGCCAGTGGTACAGGAGCAAAAATCACTATTACGGGTGACGTAGCGCAGGGAGTAAAAGATGCAGATGTTATATACACTGACGTTTGGGTATCCATGGGAGAAGCAGATGAAGTTTGGCAGCAAAGGATTAGTATATTAAAACCATATCAAGTTAATAAAGAAATGATGAAGTTAACTGGCAATAAAGATACTAAATTTATGCACTGTCTGCCAGCATATCATGATTTAAAAACTGGAGTTGGTAGAGAAGTATTTGAAAAATTTGGAATGAATGGTGTTGAAGTTACAGATGAAGTATTTGAAAGTGAAGCTTCAATAGTGTTTGATGAAGCTGAAAATAGAATGCATACTATAAAAGCAGTTATGGTGGCAACATTAGGAAATTAATATATTATCATAGTAGGTAATGATTTGATTAGATGATACATTTTATTAAAAAAAGCTTTCGAATTTATTTCGAAAGTTTTTTTTCTTTGTTAATCCATGTTTTTTATATCCTATATTTTAATAAAATATAAAAGAATAAATCAAAGATATCAAAATTTTAAGCATAAATATTTGCATACCGTAATATTTATTAATTTATAGTTATTAAATATAAAAGGGGTAGATATATATGCTAAGTAAGATACCACTATTAATTTATGATATTTTTGGGGATAAAGTAGAGATTATGAATTATACAAAAGTTTATTTTATAAATAAAAATGAGGAGGGATATGTGCTCCATGTAGAGCAGCATGATAGAATTACATCTATAAATGAGTTTGACTTAGAAAAAAGAGAAGATAAGTACTATTGCACAAGAAAGTTATTTAGTTAACTAAAGTTTAACGACATTTCAGAAGAAAAGCCGCCTTCTATAAGTGAGAGGCTAAATCTCCTTCTGAAGTTGTTAATATTGAAACACCCTAGGTGATGATTTAAACATAGCTTTATCAGGAGAAATTTAAAATCATACAAGAGTTATAAATTATAAACTTGTGTGATTTTTTGTATTTATAGCAATATAATATATTTGTAGTATAATCAAATTAAGAAGATTATGTTTTGCATACCCAAAAAAGATTATCTATAAATATAGGTGTGAATTAACCTATAATTAGTGAAAACCATAAATTTTATAGAAGTTAATAGTTTATACATTGTTAAATTCACTAGAAATGGTTTATAATTTTATAATATTAGCATGTGGAAATTAGTAAGTCTGGAGAAATGTATGTTTATCTATATTATAAATAATAATGTAATCACAATAACTGATACAGGGGGTAAAATATGCTAAGCCAGCAAGAGAAGATAATGGTTTTAGAAAACTTTAAAGAAGAAAATCAACCTATAGAAATAATAAATGAATTAAATGATGGAGAATCTGGTGCAGCGGTATATACTGTGGAATTTGGTGAATCTCGCAAACTCGGAGTTTTAAAGATTCAAGAAATGAATGAAAGTGGATTACATAATAAAGCATTTTTACAATCAAAAGAGAATGCAGTTGAAGGATATATACCTAAAATTATTGATGAAGTGGAAATACAATGCAAAAATAATTTAAAAAGATTTGGAGTGCTATATGAACTTGGGGGAGATAACGTATTAGGAATTAAAACCCTAAAATATTCTTTGGAAAATGAACTAGCATTAGTTAAACAAACTTCAGAACAAGTAGCTAAATTTCTATATACTTGGAATAAACCGCATACATCAGAAATTAAATCTCCCATTGATATAATGAAAACCTCCCTAGGCTATAGATTTATGGATGAAAAACTTATAAGGGCTTTTGAGACCTTAATGATTGATGAAGATAAAAAATGGTTAGTTATTGATGGAGCTGATAAATTTTTTCCCAATCCCTATAGATTCTTTACAGATGAAGAGGTTTGGGAAGGGAGTGAGATAAAATATTTACATTCCTGTATACATGGAGATTTCCATGGAGGAAATATAATTGTTTCGGTGAAGAAGCCATCTATTATCGATTTTGGAAGTTATCAAACTCATAGTAACATTTTTTATGATACAAGGTATTTAGAATTACATTCACTAATGGACTATTTAAAATTTGATAATAATAAGCAAAGAAAATTTTGGATTAGTTTATGTGAAGAATTAACAAAAAATGTAAAGTACGTTGATATACCTGATGGTGATGGAGCTAGTATATTAAGGGATATAATACCGGAATTAAGACATGGCATAGATTATTTGCTTTCGGATTCTAGAAATAAACTATATGAGCCATCTTTTTATTTAGCTGGAGTTTCTGCAGGACTTAACTTCATCCGTAAAACCAAGGATGAAAATAAAAGAATGGCAGCGATGATATATACAATGTATAACTTAAGAGCTGTTTTAAAACATGAACTTATAGATTTATATAATCCTAGTCTATCATCATGTAGTAGCATTCAATGGTTTTTAGACGAAACTTCAATAAGTCAGTATTTAGATAAGGAATCAATCTATAAGATTGATCAAAAGGCTTATCATATTTCAGGTATAATAAAAAACAAATCTATAGAACTTACTGTAGAGCCTATTATAAATCTAAAAAGTGGGAAGGTTAAATCATTAGAAATATTAGTCAGAGATTCAAGATTAGAATTTTTCCCAGATGAAATGTTTGAAAAGGCTAGGCTTACTGGGGACTTGGAAAAGCTTACATTGCTGGCTTGTGATAAATTGTGCAATTATCTAAATAGACTTAGGCCATTTATTGAAGACGGATTATTTTTTAAACTTCAATCGGATACAACCAGGCATACTATCAAAAAAGTCATAAACAAATTACAAGGGACGAACTTGGTTTTAGAAATTACACAACGAATACCAAGAAGTGCATTCTGGCGTAATTTTGCTCATGAGCTAAAATTCAAATTAGCTATGGAAAATTTTGGAGAAGGAAACTCTAATATGGTAGAATTAATAAAGATGAAACCGAATTTTATAAAAATCTCCCAACAAATTGTTAGAGATGTTCATAAAGATGAAATAAAAGCATTAATGGTAGAACATATGGTTAAAATGGCTATAAAAACCGATATGAAAATTATAGCTGAGGGAATACGAACTTTAGAAGAAAAGAAAAAGTTAATAGAGCTAGGTATTGAATACGGACAAGGAACATATTTTTCTTCTGCTATGCTTATGGATCATGCAGATTATGAAATTTGGGAAAAAGGATTTTAGGGTTTTAAGGACATTTCTTTTATAAGAAATGTCCTTAGTTTTTTATTTTAGAAAAAGTTATAAGTTTCTATTTTAAAAGGCATATGGCATTTGCGGAGATCCCCTCACAGCTACCAGTGAAACCTAGACCTTCCTCTGTAGTAGCTTTAATATTAACTTTATCTATAGGCAATTGTAATGCCAATGCAATATTTTTCACCATATAAGGGATGTGCGGTGCCATTTTAGGGCTTTGTGCAATAATTGTGGCATCAATATTTTCAATTATATAATCCTTAGATTTTACTAAAGCTCCTACATGTTTAAGGAGATCAATGCTAGAGACACCTTTATATTTAGCAGCGGTATCAGGGAAATGCTTCCCAATGTCACCAAGAGCTGCAGCTCCTAAAAGAGCGTCCATAATAGCATGAATGAGAACGTCGGCATCTGAATGACCTAGTAACCCAGTTTCATGAGGTATGTTTACTCCGCCAATTATTAAACTTCTATCTTTAACTAATCTATGAACATCGTATCCCATTCCAATTCTCAAGCGAATTACCTCTTTTCAATTTAATTTATAAATAAGTTCAATAGACCTGGCATATTTAACTTATTTATTTTTTTCATGTGCCTAATATAGCATTTTATAGGGATGTAATCAAGGGATTTTATTATTTGTTACGAAAGTAAAGTGGTAAAATCAGAAGAAATATCTGTTCTAGATGATACGCAAGGTGTAGAAACCATATTAGTAACATGTAGGATCATAATAATAACCACCAATATTACTATAATAAAAGGAGTAAATGTAAGTAAATAGGACAAAAGTTATTAACATGTTATCAACAAAACTGTGGATAATGTGCATAACTTAAAATTAAAATTTTCAAATATTTTATTTAAAATGAAAAAAAATACATATTTCCAGAAAAAAAATTTCTAATTAATACTAATAATCAGTTCATAACATCAATTCCACAACTTATACACAAGGTAATTGTGGATAATGTGCATAAGTATTGAATTGTCTATAGTAATTTTAAAAAAAGATATATAGGTTTAATACATTTGTGGACTAGTAAGTTTTAATGTGTATAATCTGTTAATCTAAATAAAAAACATTAAATAAATTAAATTATCAATAAATTTATAAAAATAATTAAATATATAAGTAAAGAATACTTGTATAAAATATGAAATTTATAATTTATATATATAAAATAAAGAAACTTTGCCATCATTATGCTTGCTTAAATATTTTTTAATGATATAATATATTTTGTGACAAATTAATACATTGGAAAAAAATACATAAATTTAAATTATTATTATACTATTTGCTTTAAATTATGAAGACAGTAGTAAATAACATCACTTAGGGGGAATTTTAAATGGTTAAAAAGGTTTTATCTAGTATTTTGGTATTAGTAATGGCGGGTTCTTTAGTAGCTTGTTCAGGTAACAAAAATGTAACTAAAGATGATACAGCTACAAAGCAAGAAGAAACTAAAAAGACTGAAACTACAGAACCGGCTAAAGAGGCTATTAAGTTTGAGTCACTAACTCAAATGATGGACAGTATTTCAGAGAAAGATCAGTATTATTCAGATAACTACAATTTAAAAATATTGAAAAAAGATGCACTAGCAGCTTACGATGCAAAGGCAATTACTATAACGAAAAAAGCTATGACAGACAATAAAATTGATGCTAAGAGTTCAAAGACTTATAAGTACTACAACAATATTAATGGCGTACGCTTTGAAAAGGACTACATAGTAGTATATGATGCAAGTAAAGTGCCTACAACAGTATACGAAGTGATAATAGCACTCTCAGATAAAGACGAACCATCTTTGAAAGAAGTTAAAGAAAATAAAGCAATAATAACTGATGAATTTAAAGTCTTATTTCCAAAAGAATTATAAGTTAAACAAAATAGTCATTGTTAGCTAAGAGTAACAAGTTATCCACAAATGAGTTGTTGATAATGTTTATAACTCTATATAAATTAAAAAGCACACAATTTTGTGTGCTTTTTTGTATAGGCATATTATTTTGAGGCATTTTCAGTTTTAATAGAATCAGAAATTAAATCATTAATACCCACTAGTTCATTTTGTGTTATATATCTCCATTTACCAATAGGTAATTTAGCTATAGAAACATTCATAATTCTAAGCCGCTCAAGTCTTACCACCGTGTAACCTAAACACTCACACATTCTTCGAATTTGACGGTTAAGGCCTTCTGTTAAAATTATTCTAAAAACATATTTGCTTTCTTTTCTTACAAAACACTTTTTAGTTATAGTATTAAGTATAGCTATGCCATTTGCCATATTTTTTATAAAATCTGTGGTTATGGGTTTATCCACAGCAACAATATACTCTTTTTCGTGGTTATTGCCTGATCGTAGAATCTTATTTACAATATCTCCATCATTTGTTAGAAAGATGAGACCTTGAGAAGGTTTATCAAGACGACCTATGGGGAAGATTCTTTTTGGAAAATTTATAAAGTCTATAATATTACCCTTAATTTTATGCTCTGTAGTGCAGGTTATTCCAACAGGTTTATTGAAAGCTAAATAAACTAATTCTTCTCTTTTTTTTAATGGATTACCATTTATTTCAATGAAATCTGTTGCAGATACTTGAGTGCCCATTTCAGGGATTTTACCATTTACTTTGACCTTGCCTTCGTCAATCATTTTATCAGCCGCGCGCCTAGAGCAAAAACCTGTTTCACTTATAAATTTATTTAATCTAGTTTTTGAAGCAAAATTTTCATAGTGCTGAATAATGTTTTTTTCTTTATCATTATTTATGGTTTTCATTTTACACCGTCCTTTGGAATTGTAAAGTAAAATTAAGTTGAATAATTAATAATATATGGTAAAATAGTTATAATATACGGCAAAATATCCATATGAATATAAGCAATGGAATAATTGTGGACAAACTGTTTATTAACAAAAATAATGTTTTATTTCATTATATTAAATAATCATCAAAACATAAAGAGAAATGGCAAATTAATTAGATTTTGGAGTCAAGTTGTTGATTAAGACAAGTTAGTGGATTGAGATACTTTAGTTGATTTTTAATAAAAAGTATAGGGGGAAGATAAATTGATAAGTAAAATTATTTTAAACAAGTTAAAATTATTCCTAATTATAATGTGTGGTTTATTTATATTTATTCCGAATAATGTTATAGCAGCCACGAGTCCTATTCAAATGGAACATAAGACAAATGTACCAGCTGATAAAGTGTGGAAGATTAAGTTTAATCAAGGAATTAATGTAGACAAGCTTAGTGATAGCGTTAGGGTTTATAATCCCATAGGACTATCAGTAAAGGTAAAAATATCATATGATATTATAAATAATACCATAAAAGTAGAACCACCAGATGGAGGATATATAAATGGACAAACTTATGCTTTGCAAATTTATCAAAGTATAAAGGATTTAAAGAGGAATGCACTGAAGGCGCCTGTAACCATGAATTTTACTATAGAAGTATTAGATAAGGGTCCAATAATAGATAGTGGCAATAAGAAATATAATTATGAAAAATATGATAAGACAATAGATCAAATTGTAGGAATGCAAAGTAAAGGTGACGCTTTTAATGTTGTACCTAATTATATGTTAGAGGCTAGTAATAAAGATATTTATGAATATCTGAACCCTAAAAATTTTGAAAATCATGATTATGCTGTGTATCAATTTTTAACATTGAATTATATTGATGGAATTACTGTAGAAGATGTAGATAGTTTATTAAAGGGCGAGGGAATATTAGAAGGACAAGGAAAAACACTAATAGATGCTTGTTATAAATATGATGTTAATCCGGCCTATATTATTGCCCATGCTATTTTAGAAACTGGTCATGGATCATCAGCACTGGCTAAAGGTATAGTGGTTAATCAAGTTGCTGGAAAACCAGTTGTAAGTAAAACAACATACAATATGTTTGGCATAGGCGCATGGGATGAAAATCCAAATAAACTAGGATCTGAAAGAGCATATAAGGAGGGGTGGTTTACTGCAGAGGCTGCTATAGAAGGTGGAATTAAATTTGTTTCTACTCAGTATATTAACAATAGCACTCGTAAACAGAACACATTATATAAAATGAGATGGAACCCAGAGAGTCCAGGAGTTCATCAATATGCTACAGATATAGCTTGGGCATATAAACAAAGTTACAGAATTAAAGAAATTTTAGATAAATGCAGTAATGCATCTTTAATATTTGAAATACCTGAGTATAAATAGAACTAAGGGTATCCTGGAAAGGATACCCTTAGTCAATTTTAACTTGTTCATTATTATTTACTAATACCTTGAAATTATTAGCGTTGGCATATTTTATAAACTCAGTCAAGTTAATTGGACTCTTATTTTTGTTTCCAGAAATAAATATAGAAATTTTAAAACCATCATCTGCATGTGCTTTAGTTAGGTATTTTTGCTTAATAGATTCATCTAGAATTAATGTTAAGGCCACGTCCAATGGTTTACCTTCTAAAGAAAGAAGTTGCTTAATCTTATAGCCTCCAGAGCTTACTCCTTCAACTTTTTTTATTTTATCTGTACCAGTTACCTCCATCTTTATAGAAGAATTCATGTCTACAATAACGGAATAATTATTTTTATTATCTAAATATAATTTTTTTATTGAAAATAAAAGTACTGCCATGCAACCAATTATCAACAAATATTTCCAAATGGCAACACTATGAAATTCTTCACCTGCATAGGGTTCACCTATTTTAGGTGAAGCCGCATGCTTTTCGAGAGTAGCAAATTCATTCTTTGCGGTTATGATATATACTTTATTTTTTTCAATATTGATTACTTTACCAGCTTTTCTCATAAAGGCACCTCTTTCATATGATAGATAGAATACATTAAATACTTATTAATACTTGACATAACGTGAAATAATTGGTATTTTCATTGTAGCACAGTATTAAATTGTGTTTTAATTGTAGAAGTATATAAAATATTTAACAGAATCGAAGATGATTAACGGCATCGAAGATGATTAATAATAAATAGAGGTATATTATGATAAAGATATTAGATAACAACGGTTACTTATATATAGGCATCTTAATTATAGCAAGCATTGCAATTGTTCATATAAAAATGCTAATGATTAAAAAATCTAATGAATTTGATAAGAAAATTAATGCTACTATTAATATATTTAGTTCTACAACAGATATCAATGATATTTTTAATAGGCTACTGGAAAATTTATATGAAATTTTAGATTATGATATTGCTATAAGTGTATTTAAAAATGGTAATAAATTTGAACTTATGGCCTGTCATGGGTGTAAAGAGGAAACAAACATAAGTAGTTATTTGAAGGATAATAAATGTATTGAACTACTAGAAAAAATAACAAAGCATGGGACAACCTACTATATTAAGGATTTAAAGAAAGCAGATTATACAAATTATAGCACAGGGATTCAATTATTATTATTATACCATATGAGAAGCTTATTTATAATTCCCATAATTTATAAAGATAATATATATGGGGCAGTGATAATGCTAAATCATAAAAAATCAGCTTATAATGAAAGCGAGAGAGCTAATGTTTTTTCCTTTGTTAGGCAAGTAGCCATAGCTGTAGAAAATGCTACGCTTTTTCAAAAACTAAAAGATGTGGATAAGATGAAAACAGATTTTTTATCGACTGTTTCTCATGAGCTCCGGACTCCATTAACTTCAATCATTGGCTTTGCAGAAATGGTTAAGCGTAAGTTTGAAGGAGTTATAGTGGAGGAACTAGATCTTGAAAATGATAAAAATAAAATAGCAGTCATCAAGATAAAGAGATATATAAATATAATTTTATCAGAAGGCGATAGGTTATCATGTCTTATAAATGATTTATTAGATATATCAAGGATGGAAGCTGGAAAAATCAGTTTGAATATGAGAGAAATTGATATAGAAGAAATTATAAACCAGGTAATAACCTTAACTAACCCAATTATTAGAGATAAATCTGTTCAAGTCATACTAAATATAAGAGAATCACTTCCTAAAATTATGGCAGATAAAGATAAATTACTTCAGGTAATAATTAACCTTATTTCTAATGCCATAAAATTCACGCAGCAAGGGTGTATCGTATGTACAGCTAGAGCGGTGGAAGAGAATGTAATAGTAAGTATTAGTGATACAGGGATTGGAATTAGAGAGGAAGACAAAAAAAATATATTTGAAAAATTCAGCCAAGTTGGTGATACTCTTACAAATAAACCTATGGGCACAGGCCTTGGACTAGCTATATGTAAGTATATTATTGAAGAACATGGTGGAGAAATATGGGTTGAAAGTGAAATAGAAAAAGGCAGTGATTTTTCATTTAGTATACCTATTTCAAGGAAAAAATAAATAAATATCATAGCCTTTGTATATAGAATAAAAAAAGTATTTCGTGTATAATATATTCATTGGAAACTTGTTGGAAGTTTACCAACTATAGCAAAAAAAAATGTTTATGACAAAATATTAACAAGTGCTGTGTAAATTGTGAAATACGTACTGAGATTTTATTTATAACGCTTGTGGTTCTAAAATCAAAGGGGGTGGATTTTTGAGGAAAACTGGAAAAGGATTTAAAGTTTTGTTACTTATATTCCTTACCATTATTTTATGTGGGAATTTTAAATATGTAATGGCAGTAGAAAACGCTGTCAAGATAGCCTTTGTAGGAGTAGATCATTCTCCATTAATTGCAGGGGATAGTGAAAGTTTTTATTTAACGGCTATGGGAGCTAAGAAAGTTAAATATAGAGTGTTTTTAATTGATGCTAACATGAATAAAAAGATAGAAATTACTAGTGGGTATACAGAATCATTAGATGCTAGTAAACCATATATGGTTACGCCTAGTGAAAAATTTAAATTAGGTAAATACAAGCTTATAATTTGGGTTAAAGAAGAAAACTCTGTAAAAAATTATGATAGTGAATACATAGCTAGTTTAAACTGTGTAAATAGAGATGACAATAATAGAGTGTATTCAGCAGGCGATGTTGATATTTCTAAAGATGTTTATACAGTAGGCGAAAAGGTAATGATAAATGGGATAAAAAATATTAGTGGAATGAAAGGTCCATATACATATAAACTTCATGTATATGATACTGAAACTAATGAATGGATATTAGATAATAAGGGATTTAGGAACAATTTAGAGTGGGTAGCTACGAAACCAGGAACCTATGTTTTAGTAGTTTGGGATATGTCTTATAATTCTACACTCTGGAAGACCATGATTAAAAGTCCAGAAAGTAAGTTATATGAAGGATGGAAGCTTAAAGTTATTACAGTAAAAGATACGGAGAAAAGTGTACAAGTATCTTTTGTGGGTGTTGGACATTCGCCATTAGTGGCAGGTGAAAAAGAGAAATTTTACATTACTTCAAAGTATGCAAAAAAGGTTCAATATAGAGCTTGGATATATAGTGATAACACAAAAACATCCGAAGATATCACTAATGGTTATACTCCTTTAGTGGACGCAGATAAACCTTACGAGATTTCTCCAGATAAGAAGTTTTGGGTTGGAAAATATAGACTTGTGGTACGGGTTAGAGAAGAAAAATCACTGAAGGAAGAGGATAATTATTATGTTTCTTATCTCAATTGTGTTGAAAAAAACGATAGTAATAGAGTTTATACCATAAATGATATGGATATAGAGAAAAGTACTTTCAAAGTAGGGGAGAAAGTAACAGTAGGTGGAATTAAAGATATAAGTGGAATGGCTGGACCATATACTTATAAGCTTCACATTCTTAATACTACAACAGGTAAGTGGACGCTAGATAGTAAAGAATATAGAGGGAAAACAGAATGGACCCCCACTGAACCTGGCACATACGTTTTAGATTTATGGACAATGTCTTCTAATTCTACACTATGGCAAGTTATGAAAAGTTATCCAAGTAGAAAACTCTATGAAGGTTGGAAATTAAAAGTTATAAAAGTTGTACCTGAAAACGACGATGGTAATGAAGTAGAACCAGCAAGGCCATACACCGTAGTCAATGATTTTGAAGAATTGTATGCTGCTATAGAAAACAAATATGATGTAATAATAAATGATGCTAAGGTAGCTGCAGTATATGATAAAGCGAAAGACATCGTAAATAATATAACTAATAATAATATGAGTGATTTAGAGAAGGAATTAGCTATACACCAATATGTTGTAAAAAATACAGCTTATGATTATGAAAATTATAAAAATGGAACATTGACGGAGGATTCATATACGGCTTATGGAACATTAATTATTGGAAAGGCTGTTTGCCAAGGATACGCTGATACAATGAAGTTACTATTAAATTTAGCGGGAATAGAAGCTAAAGTAGTAAAAGAAGATGCCTATGTAAAAAAAGAGCCCCATGCTTGGAATTTGGTGAAAATAGATGGGGAATATTATCATCTAGATGCCACCTTAGATGATCCAGTTCCAGATGAAGGGGATAAGGTGGCATATGCTTATTTTAATTTATCTGATGAAAAAATATCTAAAGACCATGAGTGGGTGAGGAAGAATTACCCAATAAGTGTCAATGAAAAATTTCAATATTTACAATCAATGAAACATGCTGTTATTGATGGAACTTGGATATATTTTACTAATTCGTTAAATGAGGATAAACTATATAAAATGTCATTGGATGGAAAAATACAAGCGAAACTTGTTGATTCTGTATCTTGGTTTGAAGCAGTAGATGAACAGTGGATTTATTACAGTAACTATTCAAATGGGGGATTTTTATATAAGATCAGAAAAGATGCTCTGGGAAATACTAAGTTAAATAATGAGTGGACTATGGACATTGAGGTACAGGGTGAATGGATCTTATATAAAAATGGTAAAGATAACAAAAATTATAAAATAAGAAAAGATGGAAGTGAGCGACAATTAGTAAATTAAGTATCTGAAAAAATATCAACGAAGTGGTTAGTTTCACAAGAAATTAACCACTTTGTTGATATTTAAATTAATTATGGGATAAGTTACAGCTTGTAGTAACAGATGATTTAGGGGAAAAAATAATGGAAAAAACCTTTGAAACTAAGAATACTTTAATTAAAGAGGTGAATTTATTAAAAGGGCAAGGTTTCTTTTATCTTAGTTACAATTCCTATGATAAGGGTGTCAATAGTTTAAATACTATAAAATTGGATAAAGAGCTAAAAGAGCTAGATAGAGCGAAAATAGAAAATGTAACGGAGACCTATCAAATAGGTGAAGATACCCTAATAATGGGTTATAAGGATAAAATTCAAGTATTAGATATGGCTAAAAATTCTAAGAAGAATTTTGATATAAAGGGTGCAAGCTTATTTTCAGGTGTTAAAACTGGAAGTGGATGCATATTTACATATTCTAATGGAAAAGAAGGATTTAGTTATATAACTATAAAAGATGGAGTAGCATCATTGCCTAAATTAGCAGGAGTGCTTAACAAAAGCGATGCTATGACATTCATGCATACGGCTACCTCAAGCGATAGTGAAAATGGATATTTATTAATTGAATACAGTGTGCAAGGAGAAATTGTAGGGACTAGAGTTCTAGAATTCGCTCTGGATGGAAGCAGTAAGAACTCTAGTGAACTGTATATTGATAATAATAAAAATATATATAACGTGGTTGGAACTAATTCAAAAGAAGGGGCTAGATTTTTTGCCACAAATGATAGGATATTTGGGACTAAAGATAGGCAGCGGAGTATAGTTGACTTTATTTTAAAGGGCAATAAGGTAGCTAGCTATAGCTTTGCATCTAGACTATCAGGACTTACTACTTACCCTGCCATAAATGGAGATACGATTGCATATGCTAGTTACAATAAAGAAGATGAATATGGGATTTATATAGGATCACAAAATGATGGGTTTAAGAAAGCTAATAATATACATTTAGCAGTAGAAACAAAGCAGACCCAAATAAATACTCTACAGGGGCTATTATATAGTTTTGTTTATATAATATATCTTATTAAATGGACAATACCTGTAATCATGCTAATATCTATTATAACTTTTTTCTCTTACAGTTTTTCAGAGAAGAAAAAGAAATTATCTTTTATACTTATTTCCATTGTAAGCTTTGCATTAAAAACCTCAACTGTATTAAGCAACTCCTATGGAGATAGTTTGTATTTACTTCCACGAATTTTATCACAAAAATGGGTTGCAGTATTGATTTGTGCTGTTATAAGTACAATATGCTATTCCTTTGGATATAAGCTTTATAAAAAAGATTTAGAAGCAATGCCAATTGGTAAATTTGGTATAGCTTTAGTATTGGATACAATATTAACTATGATGATATTTGTACCTTTTTTTATTACATTTTAAAAATCTAATATAGTATGTCAAGCACTCTTAAATAAAAAATACCACAAACATTAAAAAAGTTTGTGGTATTTTTTATGTGCGCCCGGCATGGACGCAATCTAATGGGTGAAAGTCCCTAGCACGGGTTAATAGTGCCAAGTGCATAGCTTAAGACAAGGGTGTCCATGGTGACGTGGAATCTGAAGGAAGTCGGCGGCAAAACTCTGGTCTGACGAATAGAAACTACATATAAGGCATGTGCTTGTGGGTAAGTTTGCATAACATAACGAAGCCCAAAACTATTCGAAACAAGTGGTGTAAATGTAGCAGATAGATGGAGTGAAAGATTGCGTTCTTACCCGGGGAGATCTTAGGTAAAGGTTATAGAGATGAATTTTGAAATAACAACCTTTGCAGTGATGTAAAGTTGAAATCTAAGAAGTCAGCAGACGTCATAGTAGCAGAAGGTTCATGAGCCTTCGGTGAAGGACTGAACGATAGGAGGTTTTGAAACTTTGAAAAACACAAAGAAATGTGATAAAAGCAGACAACTTCATAATGAAGGTTACCTACAAAAGGATAGAGTGGAACTCGAAGAGTATGTAGGAGCGCCGAGCATTTCATTGACGATAGAAAAGAGACAGAACGCCGAAAATAAATACACCAATGGACTGTTTGAAAGGATTATTGACAGAAACAACTTAAATCAAGCATTTAAGAAAGTTAGAGCTAATAAAGGTAGTCATGGAGTTGATGGTATGAAGGTAGATGAACTTCTACAATACTTGAAAGAAAATGGCGCCAGCCTTCGGCAATTACTATTGGAAGGTAGGTATAAACCTAATCCAGTAAGGCGAGTAGAAATACCTAAGCCTGATGGAAAGAAACGACCACTAGGAATACCAACTGCTGTAGACAGAGTAATACAACAAGCTATCGCTCAAGTTCTAAATCCAATATTTGAAGAGAAATTTTCGGATAATAGTTATGGATTTAGACCAAATAGAAGTGCACACCAAGCAATTCGGAAATGCAAAGAATACATGGATAAAGGTTACAAGTGGGCAGTAGATATTGATTTGGAGAAATACTTCGATACTGTAAATCATGACAAATTAATAGGATTGGTTTATAAAGAAGTAAAGGATGTTAGGGTAATATCCCTTATAAGAAAATATCTTCAAGCGGGAGTAATGGAAAGAGGAATTTTTAATACCTCTCAAAAAGGTGTACCGCAAGGTGGCAATCTTTCACCATTACTTAGTAATGTCATGTTAAATGAGTTGGATAAAGAGTTAGAAAAGCGAGGATTGCACTTCAGTCGTTATGCTGACGACTGTGCGCCACGAAAGCGTATTAAGCAACTCGCACGAGTGGCTTAATATAGCTATGCTATACAGATGATGGAGGAGGGCCCTCCGAAATCGCCATGCAGGTGGAGATTTCAAACTACCTTAAGGTGCTGTAATCAAAAGTTATGGTATTGAGCGTTAAGGAAAAGGCAGAGGTAATCTGTCAAGTATGTACTAAAGAGATGAATGAGCATGTGAACCACTTACGAAAATGTCGAAAGCGTAGAGATTCCATCAAAACCAGGGGGTGATCGTTAACTTGGGATAAGCCTAGAGGAAACCTGTTTACTGGCTAGGCGGTGGGCGGCATAAAGGTGGCATGAATTTAGTACAGGCATTTGTATGGAACGTGGGAACCTACGGCTTGATGTTAAGAGAGTATTTCAAGCAGAAGAACTGTGAGAAAAGAGTATCGATGCAAGCATAGGGGCAGATTGAGTCGTAGTAGTGAAGAAACTTCTGCAATGGAAGTGGAGCGAAGGACTTCGAGTTATTCAGTTTCAGAAATAAGTCAACTTTGAAAAGGAGGAGGAACTTATGACAGAAACAAAGCCGTTTAATATTTCTAAAAGAGCTGTAGTTACAGCTTATGAGAAAGTTAAAGCAAACAAAGGAACGTATGGAGTTGATGAACAGTCAATCGAAGATTTTGAAAAGAATTTGAAAAATAATTTATACAAAGTTTGGAATAGGATGTCATCAGGAAGTTACATACCCCAACCTGTAAGAGCTGTGGCAATTCCAAAGAAAAGTGGAGGGACTAGATTACTAGGAATACCTACTATTGAAGATAGAATTGCTCAGACGGTAGTTAAACTATATTTTGAGCCGGAAGTGGAGACTATGTTTTATGAGGATTCTTACGGATATAGACCTAATAAATCTTCAATACAAGCAGTTGAAATCACAAGAAAAAGGTGTTGGAGAAAAGATTGGGTTCTTGAATTCGATATAAGGGGACTATTCGATAATATCAGACATGACATTCTAATGAAAATGGTAAAGAAACATACAAATGAAGAATGGATTATTCTATATATTCAAAGGTGGTTAACTGCACCATTTCAAATGGAAAATGGAGAATTAGTTCCAAGAATTTCCGGTACCCCGCAAGGGGGTGTCATTAGTTCGGTACTTGCGAATCTGTTTCTACACTATGTATTTGATGACTTTATAACAAAAGAATTCAAAACAATTCCGTGGGCAAGATACGCAGATGATGCAGTAACACACTGTGTATCCCTAAAACAGGCTAAATATCTACAAAGACGCTTGCAAGAAAGATTCGAAGAATACGGATTACAGCTGAACCTTGATAAAACAAAGATTGTATACTGTAAAGATGATGATAGAAAGGGAGATTATCCAAATATATCATTTGATTTTCTAGGATATACATTTAAGCCTAGAGGTGCTAAGAGTAAATACGAAAAGTATTTTACAAGTTTCTTACCAGCGATAGCAGACAAGGCAAAGAAATCAATCCGAAAAGAAGTTAGAAGTTGGAGAGTACAGTTGAAGGTAGACAAAAATTTGTGGGATATATCAAATATGTTTAACAAAAAGATACAGGGTTGGATAAACTATTATACACATTTCTATAAAACAGAAATGTATGCAGTATTAAGGTATATCAATAATGCTTTAGTCAAATGGGTTCGAAGAAAGTATAAGAAAAGAAAACACAGACGAAGAGCAGAATATTGGTTAGGATGTATTGCGAAAAGAGATAGAAATTTGTTTGCACACTGGAAAATGGGAATATTACCAACAGCCGAATAATGGGAGCCGTATGAGCCGAGAGGTTCACGTACGGTTCTGAGAGAAACTAAGGGGGAAGTTCCCTTGGTTTACTTACTGTAATATTTATTTAAAATCAAAGAAATCAGCATACCGTGTAATGGCAAGTATAACAAGGTTTATAGAAGAGGATTTGAAACTCAAAGTCAATAAAGACAAGAGCAAGGTCGACAGACCGTGGAAGCTGAAGTATTTGGGATTTACATTTTATCCAAAGAAAGGTGAAATGGGAATAAGAGTACACCAAAATTCTGTTAAGAAACTTAAAAGTAAGCTCAAAGAAATAACAGGAAGAAGTAATGCTATGAGTATGGAACTTCGTGCTATTAAACTAAGACAAGTTATAGTTGGATGGGTAAATTATTTTAAATTAGCAGATATGAAAAGTATACTTAAAACCTTAGACGAGTGGCTAAGACGAAGGATTCGCTTATGTTATTGGAAACAATGGAAGAGAATTAAAACAAAACATGATAATCTCAAAAGGCTTGGTATTGATGAATACAAAGCTTGGGAATATGCGAATACAAGAAAAGGCTATTGGAGAATATCCCATAGCCCAGTCTTAACAAGAACTCTAACTAATAAATACCTTAAAGAACAAGGCTTTATAACCTTAACTGAAAAATTTATGATTAGGTAATTCTTATTGAACCGCCGTGTACCGAACGGTACGCACGGTGGTGTGAGAGTTGCGCCTTGAAAAGTTCAAGGAATACAAATGACCTGAAATGGTCATCTTGATAAAGCTTAGCCAGCAGTCAAGTACCGAGTCTTGCGTGGTAAATGGTAACATTTACTCCGAAGCGTAGACAGGAAGATAGCAGGCCGGAATAAAGTGAAGAGGATAATTAGCCCCGAAATTGAACGTGTTGTGAAATAGCCGACTTTATCTCTCTGTTGGGAAGGCAGTAACGAAATATCTGTTAAAGGTTAGGATATTAGTTGTTTCCGGGGTTCGTACCTACGGCATGTTATCAATGGATTCCTTGGGAACAAGGGAGATCCGTCAGGTTTCCGCAGAATGTGGATAGTATTAAACAAGCCTTACAAAGCAAGAATAATACAATGATTTGACGGAAGTCTTACTGACTGATAGTACTTTGAGGTAGGGAAAGCCTACTACGTGGGGAAGCGGTCAGCAAAAGTTGAATTCTTTCAACGAAACATAAGCTCCATTCAATGGGAGGATACGAGCCTTAATTCAAAGTAAGGAGGAACTCAGTTATGACAACAAAATTGGAAGAAATAGCAGTAAAAGCTCGAAAAGAAACAAATTTAAAATTTACATCTATAGCGCATCATGTAACAAAAGAACTAATACATGAAAGCCTTATGCATATGCCTAATAATACAGCTAAGGGAATAGATGGTATAGATGTAAAAGAAGCAAAGGATTACTTTGATATATGGGCTGATAAAATGATTACGTCAATCCATAGAGAAAGCTACAAACCCCCAGCAGTTAGAAGAGTTTGGATTCCTAAGCCTGGAAAAACAGAAAAACGACCAATAGGAGTTCCATGTGTCGCAGACCGTGCATTGCAGCGAAGTGTTGCAACTGTACTTTCTACAATATATGAACAGGACTTTCTGGATTGTTCTTTTGGGGGAAGACCTAAAAGGAGTGCGCACAATGCACTTGCGACTATAAACGAAACAATTTCAGGAAAGAAAGTAAGCTGGGTTTTGGAAGCAGATTTAAAGAATTTCTTTGGGAGTTTAGACCATGAATGGTTACTCAAATTTGTGCAACATCGAGTCGGAGACCCCAGAATGATAAGCCTTATAAATAGGTGGCTTAAAGCAGGAGTAATAGAAGATGGAAAACTAGAGAGTAGTGAAATTGGAACCCCTCAAGGAGGGTCAATAAGTGTTCTACTTAGTAATATTTACCTTCACTATGTACTAGATTTATGGTTTGAGAAAGTAGTAAAACCCAAATTAAAGGGCGAGAGCTACTTGATTAGGTACATAGATGATTTTATAGTATGTTTTCAATATAGAGAGGATGCTATAAAATTTCAGAAAGTACTAAGCAAAAGACTTGCGAAATTTGCATTGCAAATAGAGCCAAATAAAACGAGATTAGTTGAATTTGGAAGATTTTCTAGTAAGCATGCAAAGGAAAAAGGTAAGAAAATGGAGACATTATATTTTCTAGGGTTCACACATTTTTGTACAAGGAACAGGTCAGGAAATTTCATGGTAGGAAGAAAGACAGAGAAAACGCGATTAAATCGAGGAATAAAGAAGATAACAGATAAAATGCGAGAAATAAGGCATAGTCCTATAAAAGAACAAGTGAACAAGATAAATCAAATTTTAAGAGGACATTATAACTACTATGGAATGGGTGGAAATCTAAAATCCTTGTTTAAAATTTATAATAAATCAGAAAATTACTTTAAGAAAATGCTAAGTAGCCGAAGTTGGAAAGGAAATGTAAACTGGGATAAATACAGAAAAATCAAAGAAAAGTTTCCGTTGTTGCGACCGAAGATTTCAATTCCATTTGTAAAAATGAAATCATACGCAATACTGTAAATCAACTTTTGAAGAGCCAGGTGCGGGAAATCCGCACGCCTGGTTCCGTGGGGGTCTGGGTTGTGAATTGCGCAACCCTTCTACCCGGAGTCGCTAAATAAATTAATTATTTAGCTCCTACTCGATTTATAGTATAGGAGAAAGCAATCTTGAAACAGATTCCTTGAACTTAACGGTAAAACTTCTATTAGTATATTTTTCGAGCGTTAGCTCCTCACAAAACTTTAAATCATCATTAAAAAAATCATCTAGCTTAGAGGTTATATTTTTATCATATATAAAAGCATTAATTTCAAAGTTTAAAGTAAAGCTTCTAATATCTAGATTAGCAGTACCTACAGAGCTTATAGATCCATCAATAGAAAGGAATTTACTATGAAGAAAACCCTTAGTGTAGGTATAACATTTGACACCAGATTCTAATAACTCTCCCATGTACGATGTGGAAGCCCAATACACAAAGGGATGATCTGGCTTACTAGGTATCATAATACGCACATCTACTCCAGATAAAGATGCTATTCTTAAAGCCTCTAATATACTGTCATCTGGAATAAAATAAGGAGTTTCAATATAAATATTTTTTTCTGCTTTACTAATCATTTTTAAATAACCATTTTTAATAGAATTGAAAGTGGAATCAGGACCGCTTGAAACCATTTGAAGACCGGTTTTCCCAAGGTGGGTTCTGCGTGGAAAATATTTGCTATCAAAAACAGAATCTTCATTGGAAGCAAATCTCCAATCCATTAGGAAATGCAATTCCAATGCATCTATTGAATCTCCTTGTATGAATAAATGGGTATCTCTCCAAAAACCAAACCTTTTAGAAAGTCCTAAATATTCATCACCAATATTAAACCCACCTATAAAGGCATACTCCCCATCAATAGTGCAAATTTTACGATGATTTCTAAAGTTTACTCTAAGATTTATATAAGGAAGAAATGGTGGAAAGAAACATGCGATTTTTCCGCCAGCTTCAGTTAAAGAGGCGAAAAAAGATTTAGGAACTTTGAGGCATCCCATACCATCATAGAGTAATTTTACCTCTACTCCTTGTTTAGCTTTTCTACATAGAATATCAAGGATAGTATTTCCTAAATTATCATTTTGAAATATATAATACTCCATATGAATATATACTTTTGCACTTTCAAGATTTTCTTTAAGTTGATCAAACTTTGATTTACCATCAGTAAATATAGTTACTTGGTTATTATTAGTGTAAAAGGCATTATCACTACAAAGATTAAGTTCCATCATATCAGAATATTTACTCAAAAAAGGATTAGTTTTAATTAGTGATTCATTGTTTAAATATTCTTTTTGTTTATCAATAATTGAGGTGAGATTTTCTTTTTCTTCTTTTTTTAGCAAAAACATTCTTTTCTTTTTTAAATTTTGACCAAGAAATAAGTATAATATAAACCCTATGCTAGGTAAAAATAGTAGAACCATAAGCCAAGTCCATGTGCTTGCAGGGTTTTTTCGTTCAAAAAAGACAACTGCTAAAGCAAAAATGATATTTATAAAAAATAACAAATTGAAAAAACGTAATAATAGTTCACTTGTAAACATATGAGCCTCCAAAAATTCATTATATAACATAACTATAGTATACATATAAAAGTGTATAAAGAAACATGTAAAAATAAAATATCTATATTACCATTGAATATTTTTTAAAAAAAATAAATAATTCAATTTTATAATTTATATTAGTAAAGGAATAGTGAGTTATATGGTATAATAATATTAAATTGCAAAAGTCAATTTATGGGGGATAGGGGTATGGGCGTGGTTCATAGCGAAATTAATGAGGAAATAAGCCAATCCTTAGAGCTTATAAAAGAATTAGAGCATGTGGTAAGTGAGATTCAAAAAAATGAAGTCTTATTTAGTTCTGACATTCAAAATATGTCCTTAGCGAACAAACTGAGTATATTAGATAAATGGGTTAGTTACGTAGGATGTTATAATAGACTTAATGAAATCAGGAAAAAATATAAAAATGAACTTATATTAAAAAGTGAAGAAGATTCACACATTAAATTTAAAAATATATTGTTAATTTATGCTTCTACCATAGCAATACGAAAAAACTCTATATTATTGGCCAGCATCATAGATAAAAACAAGTATCTGGAGTCGATGTTAAATGAAAGCAGGCCTGAATACAATATTAACAAAAAACAATATTATTACATTACACAAGAAATTACAGAAATTTCTTATATGATATCTTTGTTTAGAAATAAACATTACTTTGATTTTATGGTGAAATACTATGAAGTTTCTGGGTATGAAAGAGAATTATTAGATTATGCAAGTTATAATTATTTAAATGTAATTAAGCTTGTTAGAAATCATAGAAGTATTGTTTTTAACAACATGATCCAATTTTTCGGAAAAAATGTTTTTGATTTTTGGTTCCCATTTCAAAAATGGGTTGCTATAAGTATTACTGGAGTAGATTATTCTAGTAGAAAAGAAAAGTATGTTAGCAATGAAGATGTTAATATTATCAAAGGTGAATTGCTACCAGGTGATGTACTTTTAAAGAGAAATAATTACCAATTAACCAACATGGGATTACCTGGATTTTGGACTCATTCTGCTATGTATATAGGATGCTTAGAAGAATTAGATAAGTATTTTGAGGACATGCCACTAGGGGATTATTTGTGTGTGTCAGATTATTTAAAAGTAATATATCCTAAAGTATACTATAGTTTATGTGGAAAAAATAATAGACAATATATTATAGAAGTTATTGCCCCTGGTGTGGTAATAAATTCTCTAGAAGTTATTGCAAAAGTTGATTATTTTTCTGCACTACGCCCTAAACTATCAAAGGAAGACAAATTAAAGGCACTATTTGTAGCCTTTGAATATTTAGGAAAGGCATACGATTATAATTTTGACATTATGACAGATAACGCTTTGTTTTGTAGTGAACTAATTTATAAGTCTTATTTATCTTCAAGTAATAAGAAAGGGATTACATTTATATTAGAGCCAAAAGCAGGGAGATTATTACTTTCACCTAATAGTATTATTAAAAAATTCGATGCAGAATTTAATAGTGAAAATGCGGAACTTGATTTTGTGCTATTTTATGATGGTAGTGAGAGAGAAAGAAAAGCTGTAAGGAAAAGTGCAAAAGATTTAAAGACAACTTGGAAGTTGAATAAGTGGGCAATTGTAAAGCGTAGGATCATTTTAAATACAGAAACAAGGTATCCTGTAGTAAAATTTCATTCAGCAGTATCAAAGTTAAGAATTATTTTATATGGTATGTTTTATTAATCATGATATATGTATATAATATAAGATATGTATTAAAAAACACAGTCAAAATATTAGATTAAACTCTAAAATAGAAAGTAGGATAAATAATAAATATGAGAAATATAAAAATTGTAATAGAATATGATGGTACTAAGTATAAAGGATGGCAAAGACTTGGAGACAGTGACAATACTGTGCAACACAAAATAGAAACTGTTTTAAGTAAGATGGCTGGAGAAAATATCGAAATTACAGCTTCAGGTAGAACAGATGCAGGAGTTCATGCAACAAATCAAGTAGCAAATTTTAGAACAGACGCTACAATGCCTACACATAAGATGCGTAGTTATTGCTATGAATATTTACCTGACGACATTGTAGTTAAGACAGTGGAAGAAGTAGATTTAAATTTCCATGCTAGATACAATGCCAAGGTTAAAAAATACGTTTACAATATATGTAATAACAGGGCGCATAATGTATTTAATAGAAAATATGAATATCATATACCACAACCTCTAAATGTTGAAAAAATGAGAAAAGCAGCAGGATATTTAATAGGAGAACATGATTTCCAAAGTTTTACAACACTTAAAACTAAGAAAAAATCTACTGTCAGAAATATTTATACTATAAATATTGTTAATGAAGATGGAAATGTAGAAATTAGTATTCAAGGAAATGGATTTATGAAAAATATGGTAAGATTAATAGTTGGAACCCTTGTTGAAGTAGGCCTAGGTGAAAGACCTGCAGATGGAATCAACGATATTTTAGAGAAAAAAGAAAGAAAATATTCAGGACACATTGCACCAGCTAAAGGATTATTCCTAGAAGAAGTTAATTATTAAAAACTTAGCGGTTACTAGATCATAAATTTTTAATAAGATTAAATGGTTATAAAAAATAAATGTGATATTGATACCTCTCCTCCAAATGTGTTAAAATTTGGAGGAGAGGTATTTTTGCGGGTATTACTAAATATCAAATGTCAAATATAATATAGTAATATTTATAAATACAAGCTTTACTATAATATTGTATTGCTGTATGATAATGTTATAAAACATATAATATCTAATTATAGTACGAAGGTGGTAGGTTGTGGGAAAGTTGTATAATAATATTAGTAATACTGAATATTTAAAATTTAAAGTAATGGATAATATAAAAAAAAATAGCTATAGTAATAATTATTTTGGGGAAGATTTTATTTCCATTCCTGCTATAAAAAAAATATCTAATTGTATTGTTGACTTTATTGAAGGTGACTATGTTTTAGAAAAGGTCACAGGATATAATGAAATATCACATATTATTATTAATAATATGCTTAAATATATTGAAGTGCAAGGCACTGAAAAGCTTAATATTGGATTTATTATAAGAACCTTTAAGTGCTATAGAAACTCATATATTGATGTTGTTTTAGAAGAAGGCTGCAATAATAAAGTTAAGCTGAGAATTACTAATTATATAGAGAGATTTTTTGATAAATTAGAAATAGTAGCTTGCAGTCAGGGGTTAAGTAGCAGTAAAGTTAAGAAAACTGAAGATGCATTAATAGAGAGTGAAAACCGATATAAAAAGCTTTTGGAAGTTATGCCGGATGCTGTGTATGTAAATGACAATGGGAAGATTGTGTATACAAATAAAGCTGGTGCTAAATTAATGGGATATTTAGATCCAAAAGAAATATTAGGAAAATCATCATATGAACTTTTGGAAATTGATGATTATAATAAAACATTAATAAAACAGCAAGAGGATATTACTATGAGAAGTGGATATTTACCTCCAGCCGAAAGAAAATATTTTAGGAAAAGCGATGGCAAATTTTTGGAAGTAGAGACTACTTCCACAGTAATATCATATGAAGAAGAAAAAACAATTTTAAATATTACAAGAGATATATCTGAGCGTAAAAGAATAGAATTTTTAAAACAAAAGGTTAGACAAAAAACATTTTTATTAAATAAAACTATTGAATATAATAAACTCAGAACAGAATTTTTTGCAAACATATCTCATGAATTACGAACACCACTAAATATGATACTAGGAACTATTCAGCTCGTAAATATTACAAATAATGATAAGAATATAATAAACCCTAATATTAAGGTTGAAAAATACATGTCTATCATAAAGCAAAATTCTTATAGATTATTGAAGCTGGTAGATAATCTTATAGATATCACAAAAATCGATGCAGGCTACCTAGATATTAGTCTACAAAATGATGACATTGTGAAAGTTGTAGAGGACATAGCACTATCTGTAGTAGAATATGTTGAGAGTAAGGGCTTAGAACTTATTTTTGATACGGATATTGAAGAAAAATATATGGCCTTTGATGCAGATAAGATAGAAAGAATTATGTTAAATCTAATATCAAACGCTATTAAATTTACTAAACGCTGTGGGCGAATATATGTTAATATATATGACAAACAGGATACTATAGTAATAGCTGTAAGGGATACGGGAATTGGCATACCACTAGAAAAACAAAAGGAAATTTTTGAAAGGTTTAGTCAGGTTGATAAATCACTATCTAGGAAACAAGAAGGTAGTGGTATAGGGTTATCTTTAGTGAAGTCATTAGTTGAAATGCATAAAGGAAAAATTTACATTAACAAAAAAATAACTAAAGGTAGCGAATTTATAATTGAGCTGCCAGTTAAGGTTTTAGATAGCATAAAAGAAAGCAATGAAAATTATAACGCAGCCGAAAATTATATCGAAAGATCGAAGATCGAATTTTCTGATATATACTCATAAAAGCAATTAAGGGACTAATAATATTAGTCCCTTAATTGCTTTTATGAGTATGAATATAAACTGGATATTTGTTTCAAGATACTTTCTATATTTGCATATAGTGAATTATAGTATACCTTCATTTTTTAATATATCTTCAATTTCATCAACTTTTTTAGAAAGAATATAAAAACTTTCTTTTAATACATTTTTGGGAAGAGGGGTTTCTTTTATAGTTTTTTCTAGGGCTTCTATAGTTTCTAGTGCAGCATCAATTCCCTTTTGTGCTAGTTTTATGTTTGTTTCTTTCATTTTTTAATCTCCTTTAACTTATGTTATTTTTTAGTATATATATATGTTCTAATGTTAATAACCACTAATTTGGAATCAATAAGAAATTTTATTTTATGGAAAATCACAAAATCACATTTTCTTATTCTTATAAACCTTGTTTTTAATATCTTTTAAAATGGAATCTAGCCCCTTGAATTTTAAGTCGGGAAAAGCTTTTATAAGCCTTGAGTAATCAGGGTATTTTTTAATAACCAAGGAGTCATATTTTAATTTCAATTCCTTTACAATATTTTCAATTTCAGATTTCTTCTTACTTACTTTCATTTCGGCACTTTCGATTAATCCATCCAACATAACTTTAAGTTCAGATATGTCCTTAGTATTCCCTAAATTCAATTTGAAATCTGAAAGTTTCTCAGTTAATTCTGAATATACTGTATTTATTTGGTTTAACAGGGAGCGCAATTTATATATTGTTATTACAGTAATTGTAAAATCGGCAATGAAATATAGGAGAGTAATATAGAAAAGTATTATGCCGGGTGTAGGTGGTATTGAATTTACTATATAAACAATATATGGATGAACTACCTTCAAAATAAATATGGAAACAAGCCCCCATATTATAGAAAAAGATAAGCAGATCCTTCCATGAAGATTATAGGGTTCGTAACTATAATCCCACCAAGTACTATTAAACGTAGTTTCTAAAATATATCCTGTTATGTATTCTAGAAAAGAAGTTAAAATTACTGAACCTAAAAAGAGAAAAATATAATTAGATTCTATAGGTTTTAGTAAAACAATTATTGATAGTGTACCAAAACCATAAATAGGGCAAAAGGGACCATGGAGGAAGCCTCTATTAACAAATTCATTTTTCTTTATTGTAGCGTACACTGTTTCAAGGCACCATCCCATAAAAGAATAGATAATAAAATAATAAAAAAGTGTAAATACACTAAAATTTAATAAGGGTACATTAATCATATAGTAACTCCTTTTTTCATTGTCAATTGTATATGCAACAAGAAAATAATAACACAAAAAATGTTTTTTTTATAGTATATGCAACCAATAAAATATTAATATATGCAATTATATAGAAATGGATACATATATATTAATTAAGCACTGATTTAAATGCTAGGGGGAAAATGTATGATTAATATTATTTGGTTTTTAATTCTATGCCTAGGTATAATTATTGGGATTTTTACAGGAAAAGCAGAAATTCTATCAAAGGCTGTTATTTCATCAACATCTAGTGCGGTTGAACTCGTAATAGGTCTGGTTGGAATGATGTGTCTTTGGTGTGGCATAATGAAAATTGCTGAAAAAAGTGGATTAACTGATAAACTGGCAAAGGTACTTAGGCCAATTTTAAAAGTTATATTTAAAGAAGCTGGAAAAAACCAGAGTGCAATGTCTAGTATTACTATGAATTTAACAGCAAATATGATGGGGTTATCTAATGCTGCCACTCCTTTTGGTATAAAAGCTATGGAAGAAATGCAGAAAATTAATAAGGTTAAAGATACAGCTAATAATGACATGGCATTATTTTTAGTTTTAAATGCTGCCTGTATTCAGTTTCTTCCTACAACAGTGATATCTATAAGAGCTGCTTACAATTCACGAAACCCAGCAATTATTATACTGCCAGCTATAATTGCAACGGGTACTGCTGCGATTTTAGGCGTAGTTTATTGTAAAATTTTACAACGGTATTTTTAATTTGAAATATCTCTATTGAAATTTAAATGGGGCAGGTGAAATGGTGTGATTTTGAGTAATTTACTATCATATGTATTAAAGGGTATAATTCCAATTATTATTGCATTTGTAGTAATATATGGAGTTATTAAGAAGGTGAAGGTATACGAGTGCTTTGTTGAAGGAGCAAAGGATGGAATAAGTATTTGTCTTAGGATTTTTCCATACCTTCTAGCTATGATTATAGCTGTTAATGTATTTAGAGCTTCTGGTGCTTTAGACTTTTTTATTTATTTAGTAAAACCGGTTGTTGTGCTTATTGGACTTCCGCCGGAGGTTGTTCCTTTGGTTTTAATAAAACCTCTTTCAGGAAGTGGAGCCCTAGGAGTATTTACTGACATCATAAAACAATATGGTGCAGATAGTTACATAGGACGGGTTTCATCTATAATAATGGGCTCAACGGAAACAATCTTTTATACCTTGACAGTATATTTTGGAGCAGTAAATATAAAAAAAATTAGACACACCTTATTGGCAGCTATACTAGCAGATATTACAGCAATTATAATGGCAGTTAACTTAGCCAAGTTTTTCTTTTAGTTGAATTTTAAAAAGTTAAACAATTACATAATAAGAAAACAGTTATAGGATATATTGTAAAAAAAGAGAAAGTATGATAACATAATAGGTATGTTAATTTGGTGAAAGATTGGTAAGCTAGAAAATATACCATAAGAGTAGATAACAATTAATAATTGTTATCTACTCTTATGGAATACAGGAGGGTTAAAATATGATTGAAATTACGAATGTAAACAAAAGTTACAATGGCAAGAATAAAGCTGTAGACAACATAAGTTTAACTATAAGAGATGGAGAAATATTTGGGTTTTTAGGTCCAAATGGAGCAGGTAAAACTACTACCATAAAGATGATTACAGGAATATTAAGTGCTGATAGCGGAAAAATCACTATTAATGGAATTGATATAGAAAAAAATGATTTAGAGGCTAAAAAACAATTTGGATTTGTACCAGATAATCCGGACATGTTTTTAAGGCTTAAAGGTATCGAATATTTAAATTTTATGGCTGATATTTATGATGTTCCAAGTATTGTTAGAAAAGAAAAGATTGAAGCCTTAGGAAATAGATTTGAAATGAGTAATGCATTAACGGACCAAATTCAAAGTTATTCTCACGGCATGAGACAAAAGATAATGATTATGGGCGCACTCCTTCATGAACCAGAAGTTTGGATTTTAGATGAACCAATGACTGGACTTGATCCTAAATCTTCCTATGTTTTAAAAGAAATGATGAAGGAACATGCAAATAAAAAGAAAAGCGTATTTTTCTCAACTCATGTTCTAGAAGTAGCTGAAAAACTATGTGATAGGGTTGCAGTAATAAACAAGGGGAAAATATTGTTCTGTGGAACTCTAGATGAACTAAGGGATCATTTTAAAGCAAGTGGGTCCCTAGAGAAAATCTTCTTGGAGATGACTGAAAATGAGTAAGTTTATAGCGCTAACTAAGGTGCTGTTAAAAACAGGAACTGGATCCTCTAGCAGTAAGAAAAATAAAAACAAGATTAAGGGGCTATTGCTTGGACTAATTTTAGTACTAGCATTCACACCGATGGCAATAGGGTTTGGAGAGTTCATATTTGCGGCCTATGATGGATTACATCAAATTGGTCAGGAAGCTGTTATATTGGGATTTGGACTATCTATTGTTAGTGTGGTTATTTTCTTCTTTGGTATATTTTATGCTATGAGCATATTTTACTTTTCTATGGATGTAGAAAATTTATTACCACTACCTTTTAAGCCTTGGCACATTATGGGAGCTAAATTTACTGTAGTATTAATTTATGAATACCTTACAGAAATTATATTTTTTGCGCCTACACTAATTGCTTACGGGATAAAGAGCGGTGGAGGGGTATTTTATTATATTTATGGAGTTATAATATTTTTACTATTGCCTATAGTACCACTAGTAATTGCCTCTGTAATTAATATGATTATAATGAGATTTACTAATATTGCAAAGAATAAGGACAGGTTTAGATTAGTAGGCGGACTTATAGCTATGGGCTTTGGTGTAGGAATCAACATATATATCCAGAAGTTTTCACAAGATTTAAGTGGAGCAGAAATTACTGAAATGTTCTCAAAGGGAAATAACTCCTTAGTTGAGTTGGCAACAAAAATGTTTCCAAGTACTAAGATAGCTGTAAATAGTCTGATTAATACTAACAATATTAAGGGTATTATAAATTTAATCCTATTTATAGCCATAACACTGGCTGCAGTAATGATATTTATAATATTAGGTCAAGCATTGTACTTTAAAGGGGTTATGGGAGTATCTGAAACATCTTCAAAGCGGAAGACACTTAGTAGTAAAGAACTTACAAATAATACAACACAAAATTCTTCCTTAAAGGTATATATATTAAAAGAATTAAAGATTTTATTTAGAACGCCAATTTATTTTATGAATTGTGTGCTTATGAATTTTTTATGGCCCATATTTTTACTTATACCAATTTTCGCTCAAAAGGGCGGTTCAGGTCAACTTAAGGAATTAACTGGTTTTTTACAAAATGGTAAAAGTACAGGTATAGTATTAGGTGTTTTTTTTGCATTTATGGTTTTTTCATCTTGTAGCAATTCAATCGCAACTACAGCAATATCAAGAGAAG
Source organism: Clostridium sp. FP1 (assembly GCF_011065975.2). Lineage (NCBI taxonomy): Bacteria > Bacillati > Bacillota > Clostridia > Eubacteriales > Clostridiaceae > Clostridium > Clostridium sp. FP1. The sequence continues at coordinate 220,693 of NZ_JAAMNJ020000001.1, forward strand.
GTAAAAATCTATTTATGTTAAAATATATACCTATGAAATATAAAGATCAGCTTATGGCAAAAGCATTATCGGCAGTAGTACTCGGAGTAGCTGGAATGCTTATGATAAGTATACTTGCTTTGATATTACTTAAATTGCCATTGGATTTAGTTTTATTAATGATTATAGTTGGTTTTTTAGGAATAATATTTACATCATTTATAGGAATATTTATTGATTTGAATTTTCCTAAACTTCAGTGGGATACAGAGCAGGAGGTAGTTAAGCGAAACTTTAATGTGATGATTAGTATGATTATTTGCATAGCTTTAGGCGGGCTTATGGTATTTATGATTATCAAGTTTGAACTAACTAAATGGATAGTATTTGTCTTAATAGTAGGTTTATATGGGGTTTTTGATTTACTGCTATATTATCTACTAGGTACAAAAGGAGTAAAAATGTTAAGAAAAATAGAATCATAAAATATTGATGCTCTAAGTATAATTTTATGGCTTTAGGATAAAATGTGTCAAGCATTTTTGAAAATGTCCTCAAATATTTAAAACATTAGCACCAGTTTTTCTGGTGCTTTTATTAATTTGGGTTACTTAATGAATGTTGCACAAAGTGGCTATAAGATTATTTAATTACTTTGAAATTTTCCTAAAATCTTTTCTAAATATCTTTTAGCCGTAGGCTTATAATTGGGGGTCCATTAAAGCTTAAAGGTCATTTTTGAAAATGTGTATGAATCCTTCTATTTATATTAGCGTAGCTAATGGATGAGAATCCATTTCTTTTTATTAATTTGATTTTATTATTTATGACTTCCATTGGTCAGTTTCTTAATCTATTATCAAAGTATATTTTGGGTTCACTTAATAAACCTTTGAAGATTGTCTTTTTCAAAGATCTAAAATGAACAGATTTTTAGTGTTTCTATGCTACATTATTGTTCCGGTGAGCCTGTTTCTTTAGATACCGCTCAAACGAATCTTGTTTCCAAGGGTGATTCATTGGTGGTATGTAGCGTTTGCTAGGTTGGGTATTGGGAACTGCTAAATCAAAGTTTTTGGAGGAGAGTTCATGTCCAGGTAATAAATCTAGCGCATAAACTTTCTCATCTACACACAAGAAAATCTCGCCATTAAATGATTGAATTACCGTTCCAACTGTTCCTTTGCGATAATGTACAGGATATCCATTGCAATCAACAGGCAAATAATAATTCTTTTTAAATTTGATACAACTTCCGTTATCCACCTTCCTACTGGTCAATACGGCAAGAGTTAAGTTGATTTTTTCAATATCTGGTTGCATTTCAAAGACAGATTTGATATTATCAACAGGTAATGCAAACTGAGCATTGAATTCTTTTATGTAGGAGTTTAAGAATTCGTTTGCTTGCTCAATTGTGTTTATACCACTTATCCGCATTTCCAAGGGGAGGCGTGATTGTAACGTCTGAAACATTCTTTCTACGCGTCCCTTGGCTTGTGGAACACTACTGGTTTTAATTTCAATACCTAATTGTTTGCATGCATAGCTAAATTGTGTAAATGTGTCCTCTTCAACTGAAGGGGAATTTTTTTGTTTATATTCAAAGACCGTACGCCTATCAGTGAATAACATGTAGGGAATACCATAGTTAGTAAGTACTTGGTGTAGTACATGATAGTACCCATTTAAAGTTTCTTGCGGATCGAAATAAGCACCCACAATAGCACCAGTAGCATCATCTACTGCGATATGCAACTGACTTTTATCGTTACCGAACCAAAGATGTACCGAAGCATCCATTTGAAGCATTTCGCCTGCATAAGCACATCTTGGACGTCTAGGATGTGCATCCTCGGCAGCAATTATGGAACTTTGAATTTTAGCAATTTCTTTTATAGAATTAGTTGCTTTTTGCAGTTCTTTTAATTCAGCCTTAATCCTTTTTCTTGTAGCACGCTTCGCCTTAGGGGACAGGATGAAATCTTGCATAAGGATAGAACGAATGGTGCTAGTAGAAACCGTTATATTCTCGTGCTTTTTTAGCAATTCGCAAAAATGGGTAATATTAGCTTCAGGGTATTTGGTGCAATATAAATCTAGGATTAACTGCTTGGTATTAGCATCAAGAGCATGTGCGGGCTTTCGCCCTCGATTACCATGAATAAAGAATTCCTTTCCACTTTCTTTATACCCCTTAATCATTCTGTTAATATGCCTAACCGAACAATTGAGAGCAATAGCTGCTCGCTTTTTATTGGCATCTGTTTCTATTAATTTTTTTATAGTAGAGTACTTATCCATTTCTTCCATAGTTAAATTCACCTTTCTTATTATCAGCACCTCATTTCTAGTCATGAGGTTTATTATACAATGTTTTCATATTTGGGACATAATCAAATGTGGTATAGTAAGACATTATCATAAACGGATCATATATAATTTTATGGCTTTAGGATAAAATGTTGACATAGTGATTTATTTGCAATATAATTACCATTAAACAAATGCAATGATGAGAAGAGTAATAAGCTTAAGTGTTAAAAGAGAGCTGAGATAGGTGAAAATCAGTAGCAGGTCAGCTTATGAACATGGTCTCTAAGCAGATTATCTGAATTTAATTATTAGGATAATACGGTTGCAACCGTTATATTGACAGGTGATGATGGTCACCAAATGAGATCTTTATAGTGATGTAAAGATGAATTAGAGTGGTAAAACGTTAATACGTCTCTAAACAGAAAGTTATTTCTGTTTAGGGACTTTTTTTATTTTCCGGGAACTTATAATATTTTAGGATTATTATAAGTTGAATAACATATTTATACATGTTTTTGTTTTCCTAAAAACTATAAATAATTTTAATTTGAGAGGTAGGAGAAAACTATGACTAAAAAAACTTATTACATTACTACACCAATTTATTATCCCTCAGCAAATCTACACATCGGGAATACCTATACAACGGTAGCTGCGGATGCAATTGCTAGATTTAAGAGGCTTATAGGCTATGATGTAATGTTCTTAGTAGGAACAGATGAGCATGGTCAAAAAATTCAAACAATAGCGGAGGAAAAAGGAGTTACTCCAAAAGCGTATGTAGATGAAATAGTGGCAGGCATACAAAATTTGTGGGAAATGATGGATATAAGCTATGATAAATTTATAAGAACTACAGACGATTATCATAAAAAGGCTGTTCAAAAACTGTTTAAGCAGTTATATGATCAAGGAGATATATACAAAGGTTCATATGAAGGATGGTACTGCACTCCTTGTGAATCATTTTGGACAGAAACCCAAGCAGTAGATGGAAAATGTCCTGATTGTGGAAGACCAGTAGAAAAGGCAAAGGAAGAAGCATATTTCTTCAAGATGTCAAAATATGCAGATAGACTTATAGCGTATATTGAATCTCATCCAGAGTTTATTCAACCAGAATCAAGAAAAAATGAAATGTTAAATAATTTCTTAAGACCAGGTCTCCAAGACTTATGCGTTTCAAGAACAACATTTAACTGGGGGATACCAGTGGAATTTGATCCAGGCCATGTTATATATGTGTGGGTAGATGCCTTGTCTAACTATATAACGGCTCTTGGATATAATGGAGAGGATAATTCACTTTATGAAAAATTCTGGCCAGCAGATGTACATTTAATAGGTAAGGATATACTAAGATTCCATACGATTTATTGGCCAATAATGCTCATGGCATTGGAGCTACCTCTTCCTAAACAAGTATTTGGTCATGGATGGCTTCTTGTTGATGGTGGAGTAAGAATGGCAAAATCTAGAGGGAATGTAGTAGATCCAGTAGTACTAGTTAATCATTTTGGAGTGGATGCGGTAAGGTATTATTTACTTCATGAAATACCATTTGGTTCTGATGGAATATTTACTAGTGAAATATTCATAAAGAAAACAAATTCGGACCTGGCTAATGATTTAGGAAATTTATTATCGAGAACTGTAACAATGATAGAAAAATATTTTGATGGAGTTATTCCAGTGCCTATTGATATAGCAGATGTTGATAATGAACTTATAGAAATAGCACTTGCAGCACCAGGAAAAGTAGAAAAAGCTATTGACGAACTTAAAATACCTGAAGCATTGGACCATGTTTGGGCACTTATTAGGCGAACTAACAAGTATATAGATGAAACAACTCCATGGATACTTGGAAAGGACGATAGTCAAAAGGGAAGACTAGGTACAGTATTGTACAATTTAGCAGAAACCTTAAGAATGACATCAGTGTTAATATCAGCATTTTTACCAACTACAAGTGGCAAAATAAATGTTCAACTAAATGTAGATAAAATCACATGGGATAGCTTATCATCATTCAATGGAACAAGTGCAGGAACAAAAGTTAATAAAGGTGAAGTAATGTTCCCAAGAATAGATGTGGAAGCTAAAATAGAAGAGCTTAATAAGCTTGTAGAAGAAACTAGGAAAGCAGCACAAAAACCTACTATGGAGCCAGTAAAAGAAGAAATTACAATAGAAGATTTTGAAAAAATAGATATGAGAGTTGTTAAGGTATTAGAATGCCTGCCAATGAAAAAATCTAAAAAACTTCTAAAGTTAAAAGTAGATTTAGGCGGAGAAATAAGGCAGGTAGTTTCAGGAATAGCTCAGAGCTATAAGCCAGAAGATCTAATTGGAAAGTATGTAGTACTCGTAGCTAATTTAAAGCCTGTTACACTTAGAGGTGAATTATCCCAGGGAATGATAATTGCAGCAGCAACCCAGGATGATAGCAAGCTATTTGCAGTATCAATACCAGGTGAACTGCCTACTGGAAGTACAGTAAGGTAATTCCAATAAAAAAGCATGAAGTGCTAGTAAATTAGGCTTCATGCTTTTATATTTAAAATAAAACAGTCTATTGAATTTTAAGAAGGTTAGATTTACAATAGTAATTGTGACTATTACAAAGTACTACAAAGAACTGCGAGGAGGAAAAATAATATGAAATTTCTTATTGGTTCCTTAGTTGGAGCTATTATCGGGTACATAACCAATTGGTTAGCTATAAAAATGTTGTTTAGACCACACAAAGAGCTTAAAATTGGTAAATTCAAAGTTCCATTTACTCCAGGTCTTATTCCAAAGGAAAAGTCTAGAATCGCTAAAAGTGTAGGTGAGAGTATAGGGCAGCATCTTTTGACAAAGGAGACAATTCTGAAGTCGTTATGCAGTGAAAATATGAATGAACAATTGGATTTTTGGGTGCAAAGTAAAATTGGTGCTATAGAAAATAGTGAGGTTACAGTAGAAAATGAGATAAAGGGCTTATTAGGCGATGAATTTTCTAATTTTATACAAAATACTAACAGGAATGTTTCTAAATTATTTATTGATTATATAAATGAAGAAGATGTTAAACAAGCTATTGGTAAATATGTAAAAGGACAAATAATATTAGAATTAGCTGCTAAACCAGAAGTGATTTGTCAAAGTGAATTATATAATTCAATAAAAAATAAAGTGTTAAATGCTGCCATTGAGTATAAAGATACAGAAAAATTTTATGGAGAAATACAAAATATATTAGAAGAAAAGGTAAATGGATTAAAGTTTTTAGATAAGAGCTTTGAGGAGGTTATACCTAAAGGCATAACAGATAATATAAAAGTATATGTTTATGGAAAAAGATATGATATTGCAATGGCAATAAAGAAAATAATTAAAGAAGAAAAGACTAAAAAGAAATTGAGACAAATTGTAGGAGAAACAATAGCAACTAAATTAAATCCCATGATAGCAATGTTTATGAATGCTGACAGTACTTATGAAAAAGTTGTTACGGGTATAAATGAATTCTTAGATGAAGATGAAAACCATAATGATATTGCATTAATGATTAATGATATAATCGATAAATTTTTGAAAAGTTCAGTTTCTAGCGTGTTTTCTGAATTTTCTAAAGAAGGAATTCATGATGGCATAGAGCCTTTAATCCATTTATTCACAACAGAGATTGTAGATGAAAAACTTATTAGAAATACCTTAGATAAGCTTGAGGATAAGTTTAACAATTATATATCTATTGAGGCGATGCTAGAAAAAACAGGAATAGATTATAAAAGTGAAATAGAAAAAATTATAAAGAGTCGAATAGAAGCTATGGCAGAAAGCAATTCTGTGAAAATAAAAATAGCAGAAATAGTTTCAGTAATGATTAATAGATTGCTAAATGTAGAGATGAAATCAATATTTGAAGGGGAAGGAGATAAATTATCTAAGTCTATTTCTATAGTAGTTAAAGAGCTATACAATAAATTTATAGAGAATAAGGCGGCTGACGTAATTGAAGTGTTAGATGTTGCTAAAATAGTTGAAGATAAAATTAATGAATTTGATGTAGATTTTTCAGAAAAAATCATACTGGATATTGCTAGTAAAGAGCTAAATGCTATAACTTGGCTTGGAGCACTACTAGGGGCAGTTATGGGGTTATTATCTCCTATATTGGGTTCACTTTAACGACATTTCAGAAGGAAAGTCTCCCACGGCTATAAGTGGGTAAATCTCCTTCTGAAGTCGTTAATATTGCAGCATCCAAGATGATGATTTAACGACATGAAAGGAAGGTGAAAACTGTAATTAAACTTTTGAAATTATTAGTTTAATGCAGTGTTTATTATGATATTTGATTCACATGCACATTATGATGATGAGGCTTTTAATGAAGATAGAGAAAATGTAATACTGGGATTAAAGGATAAAGGTGTAATAGGTGTTTTAAACTGTGGCGCATCACTGGAAGGCGCAAGAATGTCAGTAGAATTATCCAGTAAATATGATTTTATATATTCCGCAGTAGGAATACATCCTGAGCATGCAGACATTGTTAATGATGAAATTATTGATGAACTAAGAAATTTAGCGCAAAATCCAAAGGTTAGAGCTATAGGAGAAATAGGGTTAGATTATTATTATAAAGAAAATCCGCCTAGAGATATTCAAAAGGTGGCCTTTAAACTTCAAATGGAACTTGCGAGAGAACTTAAATTACCGGTAGTTATCCATGATAGGGATGCCCATAGTGATACTTTAGACATATTAAAACAATTTCCAGAGGTTATAGGCACCATTCATTGCTTTTCAGGAAGCGTTGAATTTGCGGAGGAATGTTTAAAACTCGGTTATTACATTGGATTTACTGGAGTTATAACCTTTAAAAATGCAAAAAAAATAGGTGAGGTTGCCAAAGTTGTTCCAATGGACAGGATACTAGTAGAAACGGATTGTCCATACATGTCACCAGAACCAAATAGAGGTAAAAGAAATGAATCCCCTTATATTAAATACATAATTGAAAAGATATCAGAGATCAAGGAAAAAACTGTACAAGAAATTGAAAGTATTACAATTTGTAACATTAAAAACTTGCTAAAAATAAATAAGTAGTGTAAAATGATTATTAATTCTAATTATTGTAAAAAATATAAAAATATATCTGTAATTAAAATTGTGTAGATCACATATAATTTTAATGGTAAATACTATTTTGCTAATTTACCCTGAAAGACTGGATTAGTTGTTTTATTTTAAAGTTATAATTTAATATTATAATTTTATGCACAATGATGCATTAACAGTCAAAACTAAGAGTAGTGGGTTTAAAATTTGACATATTTCTTGCTTCAAGGTATAATACCCAAGTACTCTTGACTAAGGGAGGGAATCTCTATGATGAAAAACGTGAAAAATAATTTGAAGTACTATTTTTCAAATGGGCCCAAGACATTTTTTATAGTAATGCTGTTATTAACATGTATTACGGTGACTATATTTAACATGAAAAAGGTTATATCTGTTATTGTTGATGGTAAATCCATACAGGTTATAACTTTAAAAAGTAATCTTAATCAAATACTAAAAACTAATAATATAGCGCTAGGGGCAAAAGATCAAATTACAGTTAGTTTAGACAGTGAAGTAAAAGACGGAGACAAAATATATATAAAAAAAGCTGTAAATGTTAAAGTGAAAGTTGATGGGAAAGAATTGAAGATTCAAACTGCTGAAAATACAGTAGCAGATATGCTGAAAGCAGAAAATATTGTATTAAAGGATGAAGACAAGATTACCCCATTAAAAAGTGAATCGCTAAAATCAGGGTTACAAGTACAAATAACAAGAGTAAACACTGATGTTCTTCAAGAAACTAAGGCGATTGATTTTGCAACTGAATTTAAAAGTAGTGATGAACTGGATAAGGGTGTAAAAAAAGTTATCCAATCCGGAAAAGTGGGTCAGAAGGTTATTACTTCATCTATTGTCTATGAAAATGGCAAAGAGGTATCTAGAAATTTAGTAAGTGAAACGATTAAATCACAGCCGGTTAAACAAATAGTTGCACTAGGTAATGTTAATGTATATACACCATCCCGTGGAGGTAACATTCGTTACACCAAAAAAATTAAGGTTAGGGCAACAGCATATACTGCTGATTATAATTCTACGAATAAAGGCCCTGACGATCCCTATTTAGGGATAACTTCCACTGGAGCAAGAGCAAAAAGAAACGCTGATGGCTTTAGTACTATAGCTGTAGATCCTAGGGTTATACCAATGGGAAGTAAGGTTTGGGTAGATGGCTATGGATATGCTATTGCAGAAGATGTAGGTGGAGCTATAAAGGGTAATATAATAGATTTATATTTCCATTCCAGTGATGAAATGTGGGATTGGGGATCACGTAATGTAGATGTATATATTTTAAAGTAGGAGCATTAGCTCCTTTTTTTTTGCTTTACAGTTCACTAATTATTAGTAAAATGATATTATAGATACAGGAATAAAAAGAAATACTAAAGGATATCTTTCTTTTTTATTAATATATAATAGTAAGTGTCTTACAATAGTATAGTATGGAGGATAATATGGATAACAATATGATTAAAGAGGTAATAGTAGTTGAAGGAAGGGATGATGTTACAGCGGTTAAAAGAGCGGTAGATGCTGAACTAATTTCTGTAGGTGGCTTTGGAATCAATGAAAAGGTAATTAATAAAATAAGAGAAGCTCAAAAGCGAAAAGGTGTAATAATCTTTACTGATCCAGATTTTGCTGGAGAAAAGATAAGAAGAATTATTACCAAAAGAGTAGCTAATGTAAAACATGCATATATATCTCAAAAAGAAGGAACTAAAGATGGAGATATAGGTGTTGAAAATGCATCACCTGAAACAATATTAAGAGCTCTTGAAACTGCAAAATTTGAAGTTCAGGAGAAAAGAAAAGAATTTAATGTGCAAGATATGATATATTTTAAGTTGACAGCTGATAGCCGCGCAAAGCAAAGACGGGATGCCTTAGGAAATAAATTAGGGATAGGATATGGTAATTCATCACAGTTTATAACTAGGTTAAATAATTACGGGATTATAAAGGAAGAATTTATAGATGCCCTTAAAGAGATAGACAAGGAGATGAATTATGGAAAATTTAACTATTAGTGAGGTTGCAAAGAAATATAATTTCAGGTTTAAAAAAGGTCTGGGACAAAATTTTTTGATAGATGACTCTGTGCTTGACGACGTGGTTGATGGGGCAGAAGTTAATGAAGAGGATTTTGTTATTGAAATAGGACCGGGCTTTGGAACATTAACTAGAGAACTTTTAAAAAGAGCTAAAAAAGTTTGTGCTATAGAATTGGATGAAAAACTTTTCCCCATTTTAGAAGAGGAGCTTAAAGATTTCAATAATTTTGAGCTTATTCATAATGATGCTCTTAAAGTAGATTTTAGTGAGTTAATGGGAGATGAAAAATCTGTAAAACTCGTAGCTAATTTACCATATTATCTCACTACTCCAATAATAGTTAACTTACTTACTAAAGGTTATGATTTTAAATCACTAACTATAATGATACAAAAAGAAGTTGGGGTGAGAATAGATTCTGAGCCAAATTGCAAGGCTTATGGCGCTTTTTCAATATTAGTTCAATACTACTGTGATACGAAAATTTTACGATTAGTGCCACCCACAGCATTTATCCCAGAGCCTAAGGTAGAATCTATTGTTATTAGATTGGATAGATTAAAGGAGCCTAAAGTTAAGGTTAAAGACGAGGCCTTGTTTTTTTCTATAGTAAGGAAGTCTTTTAATATGAGAAGAAAAACCTTGTGGAATGGTCTTAAAGATATAGGAATTGATAAAGAAAATTTACTAAAATGTTTTGAAAGAGCTAATATTGATCCCGTAAGAAGAGGGGAAACACTATCACTTCAAGAGTTTGCGTTGCTTTCAGATGAAATAGGATCTGCAAAATAAATTTTCAAATGTTGTTCACTTTCTATTATATACTTCATATAGTATAATGAATAAGTTTTATATGGAGGTAAAAGAAGGTGACACCTAAAAAAAGTTATAGTAGGTACTTTATTATATTACAAGAAGATGAAAAAGGTTATTCTTTAGACGCGGGTAAAATTCCTTCTGGATATGCAAAGTTAGAAATGAAAAATAATAAATGTAAGATTTCATACTATGTGCAAAACTTAAGGAAAGAAAAACAACCTTATTACATGGTTTTAATATGTGGTAAAAAAGATGTAAATAAAATCATAAAACTGGGTAAATTGAACATAGACGACTATGGTAGAGTAGATATTTCTAATGAATATGACATGGAAAATATAGCGGAAACTGGTATAGCTGCTGAAAAGATTGTTGGAGCTGCAATTGTAAAATTTTTAGATACCAATGTGGTTTCAATAATGAGCGGATTTTCAACAACAGATAAACCAAATGAATGGAGAAACTATAAACTCGCCGATGGCAAAAATGAAAACAAAGACACAAGAACGGATGATATAATTAATGAATTTGATGAATATGAACAAAACATTGAATTAATTAAAATAAAAAGTGATGAAGTAGATACTTCAGGAGGCGTTAAAGCCGAAAATGTTGAAACGTCAGGTGGACTCGAAGAGATTAAAGATAGAGATCTTAGATTCAAAGAACCTGAAGCTAAAGACCCTGAAGCTAGAGAGCCTAAAGCCAAAGAATCTGAAGTTAAGGAATCTGAATTTGGAGAGCCTAAAGCCAAAGAACCTGAAGTTAAGGAATCTGAAACTAGAGAATTAGAGATCAAAGACCCTGAAGCTAGAGAGCCTAAAGCCAAAAAATTAGAGGTCAAAGAACCTGAAGTTAAAGAGCCTAAGGTCAAAGAATTTGAAGTTAGAGAACCTGAAGATGTTCTAGGCGGGAATAGAAGCAAGGATAAAAAACAAGATGAAGAAGATAAGTATCATGATAAGAAAGATGATTATGATAATTGTAAATACCCTAAAGGTGCTATGGGAGAATTCTTTAAAACAGTAGCACTAGGTTTTGATGAAGTACCCAATTTTTCTAAGGAGATCAAATGGTGTAAATGGTATAAAATACCTGTGAATAGCTTAGAGAATATGTATGATTTCAGCGACTATAATAAATATGCAATAGCATATTATCCCATGATTTGTTACTATCCATATATTAGAAACCATAAATCTTTTATGCTAGGATATAAATGTGACTCCAGTGGGAAAATGAAATATATTGTTTATGGAATACCTGGGAGCAGAGCTAAATGTCATCAACCCTATGGAGGCAAAACTGGTTTTGTAACTTGGATTTCAAATAGTGAAAATGATGAAATGGGGCATTGGCTGATGTTTTATGATTTCAAAAAATCTACAATTGTTGTCCCTTTAAAAAAATAATATATATGAAATTAAATGTGCGACTATATAATTTAGTAGCACATTTAATTTTTTAATATTCTTTTAATATGTATCATATAGTATATTAACATTAATATATGGAGGGGTACAATGAGGGTTATATTTATAAACAGAAAAAAAGTTGGAATTATAGTAATACTAATGGGACTTATGATAACGCTGTTGGGGATATCAAAAGGATTTGATAAACAGTTGAAAACTACCATTCTTGTGGAGCATAATATTAATTTGCTAAATGATTATACTGCTTTAAACGGAAAAGTAAATTATAAATTACCAGAAGGATGGACAACTAAAGAAAAAAAATTCCCTGGTGGAGAAATTATATATCACAATGATTTTCAATCATCGGACGCAGTAATTCATGGGTTTGTGGAAGTGTGGAGGAGCAAAAATGATTTAAAAGCATTTTTAGATAGAAGTAAAAAGATATCTCAGGAGCAAAATCTAGTTAAAAATTATAAACTAGACAGTATTATTATAAATGGTAAAAAAACATATTTAGTGCAATACTTAATTAGTGTAACTGATAATAATTGGTACAAGGCCTATGAATATTTTATTGATGATGGGAATGAATTTTATAGAATTTCATTTTTTACAAGGAATATTAATTTTAAAGAATCTTTTGGAGCTATTTATGAAAGTATAGTAGAGACCTTTAAAATTAATTAAAGTTGCTTAATACTTTTTAAAGTATTATAATTTATCTAATGTCATTTTAAAAGAAAGATCCATAGCTACATTGTTAGTGAATAAAGCGTGTTTAACGAGTTTTTAACTAAGAGGGGCACTATGCTTCTCTTAATATTTTATTACGCTAGGCAGCTTAAATAATGTGTTAAGGCATCTTCAGAGAAAAGCAAGGAGGATAAAAAATGCACAAAAATAAAAACAAGCTCCTGATATTTTCTTTTATAGTTATAGCTGCATTTATATTTACAGGATGTAAGAGCTTTGATGGGATCAAAGTAAAGCTTGGACTAAAAAATAATGATTTTGAATATATTAAGGATGGCAGAATTAAAAAGATAATAATACAAAGTACTAGGGATAAAAGCTTTAGATTTGTGGTTACAGATGAAATAGCCATAAAAGATTTGTATGAAATCTTATCAACATCTAAGGAAGTTAGTGAAAAATCAACACTAGAGTCTGATTATATATTTGAAATGTATGAGGGCGTAGATAAAGTCCACAAATTTAACTATATAGCAGGGCTGGATGAAAAAGATGGAGCTAATTTGTATAGTTCAGATAATAGCTATATTGTATCTAAAAGAATTGATAATGATATAATACAAAACTTTTGGAATATACGAAAGCCAATAGATTTTAAAACTGTATATTATGATTCCATTTCAAAGGTATTAGATAAGTATGTAGAGGGTGAAGGCAAGGGCAAAAAAATAGGACTTGATATAAGTGAGGATAATAGTGTAGCTAAATTTGTACTATCAACTGATTTAGAATCCTTTAAAAGTAAATTGTTAGATGATTATAATGCTACATTACTAAAAGGTAAAGCTACGGATTATGATGTGTTAATAAAAGTTAAAACGCAAGGATATAAAGCTACTATATACAAGGCCTCTGCTACAATTAAGACTACACTTAGTGAGAAAGAAAAGGTGTATTACGTAGTAGCTAAATATTATAAAGGACTATGGAACATTGAAACTTTTGAAGATAAAAAACCACCTAAATTTTAATATAATCTCAGTGTGACATATTTTCAGGATGTCTAAATAATAAAAATCTGTATTTGGAGAACAAATACAGATTTTTATTATTAAAATTTTATTAGAAAAAGCTTTCCATTATATTGTTTCTCAAATTAGTAGGAGATGCCATATTTAAATCAATAGTATCTCCTATTTTTGAATTTTTAGGTAAACGAGCAATACATATATCCACAGTAGTTCCGTCTGAAAAATTTATAAAAGCATCTGTATTGTCCATATCTATTATTTTACCAATCATTATGAAAACATCCTTTCACAGTCTATAAACTAACTCTTGTATAGTTTTAGCAAAGATAGACATTATATTCATGAAAGTGATAATATTTTTATAAAATGAATAAAACAAAGGATATAAGTGGACTTAAGGATAGCTGATATAAACTAAAAAACACCTATCACAGTGTGATAGGTGTTTTATCTATAATTGATGTATATTATAGATTACTTTAGAATTTGAATTATAATCTAGTAACGTTTGAAGCTTGAGGGCCTCTAGCGCCAGTAGTTATTTCGAATTGAACTTGTTGTCCTTCTTCTAAAGATTTATATCCGTCTCCTTGAATAGCTGAAAAATGTACGAATACATCTTCTTCTCCTTCTACGGATAAGAATCCAAACCCTTTTTCTGAATTAAACCATTTAACTGTACCTGTTTTCATATAACTTTCCTCCTGAATAAAAAAATTTGTAACATTTGTAACATAAAACATTTGTAACATAAGTATTATAATACTACACTTTGTTAAAATTTTAAATAGTTTTTCAAAAATAAAATAAATAATTGCGTATCTTTTTATTTATTTACTAAGAATTCATCTAAACTTAATTTACTTAATTATATTATAGTATAATTTAAAATACATACAGTTTAGTTATTTTTTATTAAACTATTTTAACTTAAGGCAGTATATTATTTATAATAGTTTTAGTAGTGGTTGCTTTATGTTCTAAATATAGTTTGGCTTTTAATGTTTTTTTTATACTGTTTTATTTTTTTTTATTTTTTTTCAGGCAGATATTAATAAAAATAAGTTTAGAGGTGAAATTATAATGTCAAGAGCACAATAAGGATAAAAAATCAAAGGAAATTGAGATAATCAAAACCTAAATGGGCGTATTATATGATAGAAGTTAATTGTCAAATTGATATATAATTTTTACTAGAGTATAATAAGCAAAGTACAAGATATTGTGTTTAGGGAGGCCTAGTTATGCTACATGTAGTCAAAAGAGATGGACGAGAGGTTCAGTTTGATTCGATAAAAATCACAAATGCCATAAGGGGAGCAGCGGATGAGATAGGTTTTAATTTAAAAGAAAGTGAAATTATAGAGCTAACTCAAAAGGTGTTAGAAAGAATTGAGGATTTGGACAAACAGCAACTTTCTGTGGAAGAAATACAGAATATTGTTGAAGATAAACTTTTAGAAAATGGTCATAAGCCTATTGGAGTAGCTTTTTCTAATTATAGGCGTGAACGTAATAAGATTAGAGAAATAAAATCAGATCTTATGAAAGCTATAGAAAAAATAGGAGTAGAAACAGATAGAGATAATGCTAATGTGGGCAATAATTTTAGTTCTAAGTTACTTAGAATTGCTAGTGAATCTAACAAATGGCATAATTTATCTATGATGCCTAAGCATTTAGCAAAAGCACATGAAAATGGAGACGTATATTACCATGATTTGGATAGTTACAATTTAACCGTAAATTGTTTGCATATACCAACAAAAGAAGTTTTAGAAAGAGGCTTTAATACGGGCTATGGCTATATAAGGAGAGCAAAAAGGATAGAGTCTGCAGCGGAACTTTCATGTATTTTACTTCAATCAACTCAGAACGATATGTTTGGAGGTCAGTCACATCCAGATTTTGATAATGATATGGCAGCATTTATAGAATACACAAGGCAAGAAATACGTCAAGAGATTAGAGACCTAGGTGTAGATGAAAATAAGATCAATGCGTTTGCAGAGCGTAAATTAAGAAGAGCTATAGAGCAATCTATGCAGGGCATAGTATATAACCTAAATACAATGCATAGCAGAGCAGGATCACAAGTGCCTTTTAGTTCAATGAATATTGGAATACCAGAATCTAAAGACGCAGCCCTGGTATGTGAAATATTTCTAATAGAATATGAAAAAGGGCTTGGAAAAGGAGAACAACCAGTATTTCCTAATATAATTTTTAGAGTAAAAAAAGGAGTAAATAGAGAAAAAACTGATCCATATCACTATTTATATAAGCTTGCTTGTCAGGTTGCTAGCAAGAGAATGAACCCTACTTTTATGAATTTAGATGCTGATTTTAATAAATTTTACTATGATCAAGGAATTACACCGGCTACCATGGGGTGTCGTACTTATGTTTGTTCTAATATAAATGGAGAGGCAGGAACAAAGGGCAGAGGAAATATTGCACCGGCAACTATAAATCTTCCTAGACTTGGTATATTAGCTAAGGGAAATGTAGACAAGTTCTATAAATTACTCTATGTTAAGTTAGAACTTTGCAGAGAAGCACTTATGCATAGATATAATGTGTTAAAAAAGTTAAAGGTTAAGGATTTACCATTTGTAGCAGGTCAAGGACTAATGCTTGGAAGTGAAGGATTAACTCCTAATGATTCCATTGAACCTATTTTAAAGAATGGATCATGGGCTATTGGATTTATAGGCCTTGCGGAAACTCTAGCAGCGATAACAGGGAAGCATCATGGTGAATGCGAAGAGTCTAGAAAATTAGGGGTTGAAATAATATCCTATATAAGAAAGTATACTGACAAGTTAATAGATGAAACTAAGCTTAATTGGAGCA
Organism: Clostridium sp. FP1; assembly: GCF_011065975.2. NCBI lineage: Bacteria > Bacillati > Bacillota > Clostridia > Eubacteriales > Clostridiaceae > Clostridium > Clostridium sp. FP1. The sequence goes on from NZ_JAAMNJ020000001.1 coordinate 236,996, forward strand.
CTTATGCAACGCCTGCTGAAGGGTTAAGTGGTAGGTTTATACTTCAAGATAAGGCTGTATTTGGTGAAATACCAGGGGTTACGGATAAGGAATATTATACAAATAGTTATCATGTTCCTGTAGGATATCCAATATCCATTGTAGGAAAAATAGATATTGAAGCACCTTATCATAAATTATGTAATGGTGGACATATTAGTTATATAGAACTTGACGATTACCCAACAGGGGAAATTATAATGGACATATTAGATTATGCATATAAGCAAACAAACATTAGTTACTTGGGGATTAATTTCCATATAAGATATTGTAAAGATTGCGGAACTTATCTCCAAAGTGGAGTTCAAAAATGCACGAAATGTGGGAGTCATAATATACAAGGAATTTCAAGAGTAACAGGTTACTTAAGTTTGGATGAGAGATTTGGTAATGGGAAAACAGCAGAGAGAGCAGATAGGATATCTCATACTGAGGATCATGCAGCTGTCTATTAAATAAAGTTTGTTTAAAATCATGAGCAATTGTATTAGTACAATTGCTCATGATTTACTTTATCATATAAAAGGCGGTGTATTTAGTGAAACTTCAAATAGGTGGGTTTTTAGATAATTCATTAGTCAATGGAGACGGAATGAGATCTGTGCTCTTTGTGTCTGGCTGCATGCATAACTGTGAAAGTTGCCAAAATCAGCTTATGCAAAGTTTTGATTATGGTGATTCTGTTTTAGTAGGAGATATTTTGAAAAAAATAGCTAAGAATAGGCCTATAATAAAAGGGGTCACCTTTTCAGGAGGAGAACCTTTTCAAAGTGCATTAGCACTATCAAAATTGTCAGAAGGAATAAGGAAGCAGGGATTAAATATTTGGTGTTATAGTGGATACACATATGACGAGATAATAAATAGTGAAGATAAAGACAAACTAGGGCTACTAAAATTTATAGATGTACTTATTGATGGTAAATTTCATGAAGAATTAAGGACAGATGCCAGTAAGTATACTGGCTCTTCCAATCAGAGGATTATTGATGTACAGAAAAGTATTTTAAAAAATGAAATTATATTATGGGAATAAATATACAAAAGGAAGCCCTCCAATTTTAAAATGGAGGGCTTCCTTTTTAAATATAATTTAGTATTTTAACAGACATTGATTCTCTTAATTCACCATTGATTATTAAGTTATTACTATCTATTTTTGAGGCGTTTTTCATGTACATAAGAAATGTTTCTACCCCATCTAAGGGAAAGGACACTAGTGAAGTTTTATAGTGCATGGGTATAACTATTTTGGGATTTATTTTCTTAGTAACTTCCGCAGCTTCTTTCCCATCCAGGGTGTAATTACCACCCACAGGAATAAACAATATATCTACACTTCCAATAACATCTATATCATCATTTGAAAGACTATGGCCTAAATCTCCTAAATGACATAAGGTATAGTCATCCATCTTAAAAGTGAATATTATGTTATCACCACGCTTTGCGCCTTTATCTTTGTCGTGATAAGAGGGGGTACCTTTTATAGGTATATCACATATATAGAACACACCAATTTTATCTATGATTTTATAATTACCATTTAACTCTTTAGTATAATTATGATCAAAATGCTTATGACTTATAGTTACAATATCCGGACTTCCTTTATAAATTTCATATCCTAGTGTAGTATCAAATGGATCTGTTAAAAGCTTTCTACCTTTTGAATCTTGCAAAAGGAAGCATGAATGACCTAGCCAAGTTATTTCCATGTAAATTCTCCTTTTATTAAATGATTTTTAAATATTTCACCTTAAATTGAAACAAATTGTCTCACTATACGTATTTTATAGAGAGACAATATTTTATATGACTATTTATCATTAAATTATGGCACATTTTATGGGGTAATATACTATTTTAAAAGTAAATATATTGAATTTCAATAAATTCTTGAAAAATATTTATAACTATAGAGATGGTAATAAAATTATAGTATAATTATCTCAGGATTAATACCATAATTTACAACAAGGCTTAAAATTATATAAATAATGATATAAATAATTAAATATGAAGGGTTAGGGGAGATTATATGAAAAATATCTTTAAAGCATTTACAATTATGATTTTAACTTTTGCATTGATTATACCTATGCAAATAATAGTTAAGGCTAGTACCTATGTAGATATGGGTCCTAAAAACGATGTGGTAGTTAGCAAGCCATGGACAGTGAATTTCAATAAATCACTGAGCCCTGCTACGGTTACTAGCACAAACATTAAGGTGGTTGGAGAAAATAATAATTACATAGACGTAAATGTTAGTTTAGCTAATGACAATAAAAAGGTAATAGTAAGTCCTGTAAAAAATTATGAATCTAATAAGACATATACCTTGATAGTTACGGAAAAGGTTAAATCTAATGATGGAGAGCCTCTGCCTAAAGAAGTTAGAATGAATTTTAATACCGAAACTATAAAACCAAGTATACCTACAAAACCAAGTGAGTTTACTGTATGTATAGATCCGGCGCAGTTCTATACGGAAAACACTGGTGTAAATGGTGCTAAGGCTAAGGATATAAATTTAAAGGTAGCGCTGAAACTAGGCAATATACTAAAAACAAGAGGATTCAATATAGTATACACCAGAAATGCTGATTCAGTACCTTGGAGTGCGGCTGGCGAGGATGATGCAAAAGCTGCAATAGCAAAGAATGCAAAGGCAGATGTGTTTTTAAGTATAAATACTAATAGTGCTTCAAATACTGAGGCCAGTGGTATTGAAACATATTATCTATCTGATGCTTCTAATAATAAGCTACTAGCTAGTTCAATACAGGGAGAACTAATAAAGGCAACAGCGGCAAAGGATAGGGAAATAAAAGTAGCAATGGAAACGGGAAATTTTGGGATATTAAAAAAGACAAGCTGTCCTGCTATAATGATGGAATTAGGGTTCCTAAGCAATCCAAATGAAGAGATATTATTAAATAGCGACAAGTATCAAAATAATGCTGCAAAGGCTATAGCTAATGGGTTAATGAATTATGCTGGATTCGCAAATACAGATACGAGTTATGACCCTGTTTATGAAATATCTTCAGTTAAAGATATAATGGCTAATTTACAAGTGGGTGGCACATACACATTCCCTAAAATGGTGCAAGCTACTATGAGTAATAATTTAAAAAAAGATGTTGCAGTGGTGTGGTCTCAAAATTCAGTTTGTCTAAATAAAGTAGGGACTTATGCTTATGAAGGAGTTATAAAGGATTATGATACAAAAGCTAAAGTTATAATTAATGTTACTAAGAGCACCTACAAAGTAGTAATAGACCCAGGTCATGGAGGTGGAGACTCAGGAGCAGTAGGAGTAACGGGAACGCTGGAAAAGGATATAGTTTTGAAAATTTCTTTTAAAATAGGAGATATATTAGTTAAAAATGGTGTTGAAACGGTGTACACAAGAAAAAATGACAATATACCTTATTCCAGTAGTAATCAAGCCAGAAATCTTCAAGATAAATGTGATGTTTCAAATAACACTAAACCAGATTATTTTGTAAGCATTCATGCTAATTCCTTTGAAAGTTCTACAGTTAGTGGCATCGAGACTTTCTATTTTAGTGGGAGTTCAGCTGGACAAAAGCTTGCTCAAAATGTCCAAACTGAATTAATTAAAGCAACTGGAAGAAAAGATAGGGGTATTAAACCTGTTACTACAGATTTATATGTTATAAGAAATACAGATGCTACGGCTATATTGGTAGAAACATCATTTCTATCTAATCCAACAGAAGAAAAGCTGTTAAAAACTGAAGACTACCAAAACAAATTAGCAAAGGCAATTTCAACAGGTATTCTTAAGAGTTTAGGAATAACTAATATAGTATATTAATTTAAATTATTATAAAAAATCACCTACATAGTATTTTACTGTGTAGGTGATTTTTTAATGACTTAAAATATATAATTTAAATATCTAACAAATTCTTTTTATAATTACTATAACAAAGTCTAAGTTCTTCCATTTGTGCATCTAATTCTAGTTGTAAGGCAGAAAGTTCCTTGTAGTTTTCAACTTTGGAAGCTTCTTTTATTTTAGTAAAGAGGCTAGTTTTAGAATAAGTGTCCTTCATAATATAATGTCTTAAATCATTAATTTTTTGCCAATTTGCTAAATCTAAATCTAAAGCCTTTTCAGGAGTATGAATCACTTTAGAATTTCGAATTTCTTCTGCATAAGCATTTAATATTCTATTATTTATTTCAGTAACCCATCTAGTGGTTATAGCTATTTTAAAACTATTTAGTAAACTAGGAGTAAATACACCGTGAGCCTTAAGAACTTCAAGTTTTTCAGGATATTCATCGAGTCCAAGAAGATTTTCATAAATAGTTTTAGGTGCTTTTCCAAAATACTCTTCGCGATCTTCATCTGTATAGAAATCAAATACATTTTCTTCACTTCGGTATGCTCTATGTTTTTCTAGATACTCACTGTCCTCGCCGGGTGCTTTAGATAATTCACTTAAAAGGTCATCTTCACATTTATTATTTTTTATTGCGTATACAAGCCCATCTAGCATGCCCATATATAAGGTGGCTAAAGCTAGGTATGTATTAGTATGTGGATTTGGCGCTCTAAGCTCAAATCTTGTAGCAAGTGGATTATCAAGATCTCTTATTAATGCTAAGAGTATAGATCTATTCCTTGAAGGAACATCCACGCTGTGTCCGAGGGAAGTTACTATGCAAACAGGAGCTTCAAAACCGGGTTTTAGTCTTCTTAGTGAATCATTTGTTGGAGAAATAAATGGATTTATTACTTCGTAATTTTTAAGTATACCCATGGCGCAGGCATAACCTATAGTGCTTAGGAAATGTTTTTTAGTAGAAGTAAATAAATTAACTCTTTTTCCGTTTTTTAATTTTACAGCTACACCAATATGAACATGTTTACCACTTCCAGCTACATCTTGCACAGGCTTCGCTAAAAAGGTAACATCTAAACTGTTGCGTCTAAAAGTTTCTCTTACTAAATTTCTTATAAATAGCTCATTATCCGCACATTGAAGAGCATCAGAAAACTTCCAATCTATTTCAAGCTGTTCCATAATATGAGTTAGAGAACCAGTTTCACCTAGTTGAGCTTTTACGCCACCAACCTCTTTATGTCCCATTTCTGGTTCGAAACCATAGTCTTCCATTAAAGTAAGGGATTGCTCTAAGGCAGTTCGAACACTTCCTTTAAGCCTACTCCAATATTGCTCCTTTAGTTCTTGAGAAGTGGATAGTTCCTCTATATCTGCGTCATCATTAGGTGTTTTTACCCAAAATTCTAATTCAGTAGCAGAGGTAAGTAGGATTTCATCAATATCTTCATAGGAAAAATCAAAAGAAGCGAGTGCAGATGGATATTCTTTGAATAAATTGTGAAGAGTTGTTTTAAAGCAGTTAATGGATTTTTTTAAGATAGACCTTGAATCTACTGGAATGTTATTATGTAATAATAAACATGGAATTTTTAAGGTTCCTACAGGTAATTTTGTTTCAAAATCAATGTTTTCATAATTGTAGTCGATGAACCAATTACAATCAAAATCTGCCAGCATGTCTGTTTTAGCATTATTTAGAGTAGCAATGCCTGGGAAGACTACAGATGAACCGTCAGTTTGTATAGCACCCTTCGCGAAACCAATAATGTCATTTAAAAATACAGACATTGGAATTCTTTCATCGGTGTCATTTCCGGATAAGTCAATACCTACTAGAGAAACGAATTTCACCTCAGAGTGGGCAAGTAGAATTTCTTTAATATCTTTTTCAGAATGATTTTCTTTTGGAATTACATAAATTAAATTTTTCAAAATAATCTTCCTCCTTTAAAATATATATTTTTATTTAAAAGCCAGTAAAACGACTCCATTAATATTTTTAGAAATAGAATTACATTCTCATTAAAATAATAATCTTATTTATAGAAGTGTAAGATTTTCTTTTAATACACAACTAAATAAAATGATTTTATTATAATAATGAAAGTATGTCAATGGAAAACATCATCAATTATAATTATTAACAAAATAATCAGGATATTTTGCAAGTATGGTAAAACATAAATTCATTTACGTAAACGTATTCTGTAGTTATTTATAGTTTAAAGTATCGTGAATTTCATTTTTATCTTATATTATATCACATATATTTATGAAAATATGCATATTTCACAATAAAAGTTGTACTTATAGGCATAAAACCATAGAATTAACGTACTATTTTAATAAAATAGTCATGAATGTTCGTGAAAATAACTTTTAACGACATTTCAGCACCGAAGGTGATGATTTAACAACATTATAGCATGGAAGATACAATAAAAATTAAAAAGGAATTGACAATAAAAATTCACTATTATATAATCATAAGAAGTTCATATTGATTTATAATTTATTTATATTAATTATGACTAAAAAAAGCTTTGATTAGGAAAAGTATTTAAGCAGGTAACTTGCAGAGAGTGGGGAAAGGTGCGAACCCATAGTGAAAGTTTGAAGAAAATCACCTAGGAGCTGAAAGCTGAAAATTTAGTAAGCTTATCCGTATTTCTGCGTTAAAGAATAAAGTATGATAGTACTTTAATTTGTATTTATGGTATAGGTGGCATAGCGAATTTAACTTCGTCCTATTTAGGGTGGAGTTTTTTTATATTTAAAAATATTGTAGGCCCAAGTTTATGAGCAGTTCCGAAGAGGATGAACAGGACCCTAGGTGATGATTTAATTATTCCAAAAATTCAGTGGAATCTAAGTGTTTATTATTAAATGAAATAGGGAAAGGAGTTTTATTATGTACAAGAAAAATGATGCTTCAAAAAGTTTTATGGATATAGAAAAAGATATACTTAAGCTTTGGAAAGAAAAAGACATTATTCAAAAGAATTTTGATTTAAATGAGGGTGGAGAGTCCTTCACTTTTTATGATGGTCCACCAACAGCCAATGGTAAACCACATATAGGTCACGTTTTAACAAGAGTTATGAAGGATATAATTCCAAGGTATAAGGTAATGAAAGGGTACAAAGTTCCTAGAAAAGCAGGGTGGGATACTCATGGCCTGCCAGTAGAACTTGAAATAGAGAAGAAACTTGGTATTTCTGGAAAACCAGGAATAGAAGCTTATGGAGTAGAGAAATTTGTAATAGAATGTAAGGACAGTGTTTTTAGCTATGTTAATATGTGGAGAGAAATGTCTGAGAGAGTGGGTTACTGGGTAGATATGGATAATCCTTATGTAACTTATCATAACAATTATATTGAATCAGTTTGGTGGGCATTAAAGCAAATGTGGGATAAGGACCTATTATACAAAGGTCATAAAGTAATGCCATATTGCCCAAGATGTGGGACTTCACTATCTTCTCATGAAGTAGGTCAAGGATATAAGGATGTAAAAGAAGCTTCAGCTTATGTAAAATTTAAGGTGAAAGGTGAAGAAAAATCTATACTTGTTTGGACCACAACTCCTTGGACTCTTCCAAGTAATGTAGCACTTGCAGTTAATAAAAAATATGACTATGTTGAAGTGGTTCAAGAAAATGAGACTTTAATACTTTCAAAAAAACTACTTAGTAAACTCGAGGGCGAGTATGAAGTGGTACGCGAATTTAAAGGAGAAGATCTTTTAGGCCTTGAATATGAGCAAATGTTTAATTTCTATACTCCTGAAGGTAAAGCCTTCTATATAGTTCACGGAGACTTCGTAACACTAACAGATGGTACAGGTATAGTTCATATAGCTCCTGCTTATGGTGAAGACGATAACTTGCTTGGAAAACAAAATGATTTACCACTTATTAATTTAGTTGATGTAGAAGGTAAATTCGTAGATTGTGTTACTCCTTGGAAGGGTGTCTTTGTTAAAGATGCTGATGCTAAAATATTAGAATACCTAAAAGAAAATAATGTCTTATATAAAACAGAGAAATTCACACATTCATATCCACACTGTTGGAGATGTGATACACCACTTTTATATTATCCAAGAGATAGTTGGTTTGTAAGAATGTCTTCAGTAAGAGAGAAACTTGTAGAAAATAATAATAAGATTAATTGGATGCCAGATAACGTAAGAACGGGAAGAATGGGTAATTTCCTTGAAGGTGTTATAGACTGGAGTATAAGTAGAAGCAGATATTGGGGAACTCCACTTCCGATTTGGGAATGTGAATGCGGTCACCGCGAAATGATAGGAAGTATAGCAGAACTTAATGAAAAGGGAATAGATGTTCCAGAAGGAATAGAACTTCATAAACCATTTATAGATAAGGTACATTTAAAATGCCCAAAATGTAATAAGTCAATGACTAGGGTAGAAGAAGTTATAGACTGCTGGTTTGACTCAGGATCAATGCCATTTGCACAACATCATTATCCATTTGAGAACAAAGAAATGTTTGAAGCTAATTTTCCAGCTCAATTTATTTCAGAAGCAGTAGATCAAACAAGAGGTTGGTTCTATACGCTACTTGCAATATCTACTACTGTATTTGATACAAACCCATTTGAAAACTGTATAGTACTTGGCCATGTCTTAGATAAAAACGGTATTAAGATGTCTAAGCATAAAGGGAATGTGCTCAGTCCGTTTACAGTGCTTGAGAATCAAGGAGCAGATGCTCTAAGATGGTATTTTTATACTGCTAGTGCTCCATGGCTTCCTTCAAGATTTTATGAAGATGCAGTTATTGATGCACAAAGAAAGTTTATAGGAACACTTTGGAATGTATATTCATTCTACATTTTATATGCTGATTTAGATAATTTTGATCCAACTAAATATGAGGATTTCGTGTCCCAAAATATTATGGACAAATGGATGATGTCAAAATTAAACTCATTAGTTAAGAATACAGATGATCATTTAACAAACTACAGAATAACTCAAGGAGCTATTGAACTTGAAGCCTTTGTTGATGAACTTTCTAATTGGTATGTAAGACGTAATAGATCAAGATACTGGGTAGAGTCACTTACAGATGATAAGATAGGCGCTTATATGACATTATATAGAGTTATCACAACTTTTGCTAAAATAGCAGCTCCTTTTATACCATTTGTAACAGAGGAATTATATCAAAATCTAGTAGTTACTTTTGACAAAAATGCACCAGAAAGTGTACATTTATGTGCATGGCCGCAGTATAGAGAAGACCTTGTGGATACTCTCTTAGAAGAAGAAATGGATAAGGCTTATAAGACTGTTAAACTAGGAAGAAGTGCTAGAAATGCTGCTAATATAAAAAATAGACAGCCACTAGCTAAAATGCTAGTTAGTCTTAGATCTCTTCCAGAATATTATGGAGATATAGTAAAAGAAGAACTTAATATTAAGGAAGTAGAGCTAGGAGCTGATCTTTCTAAATATGTTCAATTTGAAATAAAACCAAACCTTCCTGTGCTAGGAAAACCATATGGTAAATTTATACCTGGCATCAAAAAAGCAATAGCTGCTATGAACCAGATGGAGCTTGCTCAAACAATAAATAATGGCGGAGTAGTTACTATAGATGTAAATGGAATAGAAATAGAATTAAATAGTGAAAGATTACTTGTTACTATGCAAGGACTTTCCGGCTATGCATTTGCTGGAGAAGGTGAAATGGGAGTAGTCTTAGATACTAATATAACTGATGAACTCAAAGAAGAAGGAAACCTACGGGAGATTTTAAGCAAGATTCAAAACATGAGAAAAGAAAGTGGGTTTGAAGTTGCTGATAAGATTAGACTTTACGTTTCTGGAAATGAAATGCTTCAGAATGTAGTTTTAAAATTTGAAGAGCAAATCAAGCGAGATACATTATCAGTAGAAGTTATGCATAATATCAAAAGAGAATACAATGCAGTTAAGATAAATGGAGAAGATTTGCAGCTCGCTGTAGAAAAAGTATAATTAGTAATTTTGGAAAGTATGCGATATTAGTCGTATACTTTCTTTTTAATCATAAAGTGCGGATATTATTGTAAAATTTTTTTAAATGGGCAACACTATAACTATACTAATAGTTAAAAGTTCGCATTATAGCTTGAAATAAAGAGATTTTATAAGTATAATGATATAATAAGAAAAATAATCGGATAAAAAAATAGGAGTTGAGAATATGGCTGCTTCAATAAAAGATGTTGCAAGAGAAGCGGGAGTTTCTATTGCCACAGTATCTAGAGTTCTAAATGATATAGATGTGGTAAACGAAGACACTAAGAAAAAGGTAAAAGACGCTATAAAAAAATTATCATATAGACCCAATATAGTTGCTAGAAGTTTAAAAACACAAAAATCTAGCACAATAGGAATAATTATACCGGATATATCAAATCAATTTTATCCTGAAATAGTTAGAGGTTGTGAGGATGTAGCTAATATTTATAATTATAATATTATGCTTTGTAATGCGGATTTAGATTTAGATAAAGAAATGGAAGCACTAAGGATACTTAAAGAGAAAATGATAGATGGAGTTATATACATGAGTAATTCCATAGGTCAGAATATTATAAGTTTAATAAAAGAGCTTGAAATGCCAACGGTTTTAGTAGAAACTACAGATGAGGATGGAATATTTCCTAGCGTTTCTATTGACAACGTAATGGCGGCATCAGACGCAGTAAAATATTTGATAAATAAGGGCAACAAAAAAATTGCATATGTAGGTACCACTACAGAAAAAGTCAATGCCCTATCTAAAAGGTACACAGGTTATAAAAAGGGCCTCAGGGAAATGGAAATAAACCTGGATAAAGATTTAGTTTATTTTGGTGGAGTTAAGGCTAGAGATGGTTATGCGGGAATTAATGCTATATTAGATAAAGGTATGGAGATAGATTCAGTATTCTGCGCTAGTGATGAAATTGCTATGGGAGTAATAAATGCATTAAGAGATAGAGATATTAAGGTTCCAGAAGATGTAGATGTTATGGGTTTTGATGATATTTATTCAGCTTCAATATTTTATCCTAAACTTACTACTGTATCTCAACCAATGTATGATATGGGCTCTGTAAGTATGAGAATGATTATAAAATCCATAAATAATTTAGTGGTTGATGAAAAACATTTTGTATTACCTTATAGAATAGTGGAGAGAGACTCCTGTAAATAATTATAAGTCTTGTTAAAACGAATTCTGTTTTAATAAGACTTTTTATATTATTTGAATGTGACCTATATTGCAGCTTCGAAGAAGATGATTTAATTAAGATGTTGGAGGTAACAAAACTTTGGATATTAATAATAAAGTAGAAAAAGTATTTTCCTATTTATTAAGCATTAAAAATATGAATGAGAAAACTATAAGAAATATTAATGAATATGAAAGTGTATATTGGCAAAAAGAAATTCAAAATACTCCTGGAATTACATTTAATTGCGATGAAAATAAGGATTATTGGTTAACTATAGATGAGAGAACAAGAGTGCTATATAGTAAGTTTCAAAAAATATATTTGCAATTAGAAAAAAATAGTGAGGATTTAGAGATAATTTGGTCAAATGGTCTTCTAACTTGGCAAAAGGGAGATAAAGAAATAGTCCATCCTATTTTTACAACTAAGATGGAAATAAAATTTGACTCCATGAAAAAAGCATTTACATTAAAGCCATATAATAATCAAACCAATGTGGAACTTGAGTTTTTAAATGAATACTTAGAGGTAAACCTAGATAGTTTACTAGTTCTTCGCAATAAAGCAAAAGACATGGCTCTAGATGTGAGAAATATCGAAAGGGCTTCAAAAATTTTTGAAGAGATAGCTATGCTTTTAAATGCCCAGGAAGAAGGGTTCTATGTTAAGGAACTAAGTTCAAAGGAAGATATACTAGTCCAAGCTAATATACGATTTTACAATGCACCTTGCATAATACTACGCAAGGTGGACACAAGACTTTGGAATATGGAACTAAATGATGTGCTGGCGCAAATAAGAGCGGGATTTCCTATTCCTAAAACTATAGAGGCACTGGTCTCAGAGAGTGAAGTAGTACAAGATATTGAAATGCGGGGCGAGTGGAAGGAAGTAGGAGAAGATGTGTTATTTCCACTGCCTGCTAGTCGAGAGCAGATGGAAATAACTAAAAGATTGGCTGAGAACTATGGCATTGTTGTACAGGGGCCACCAGGTACTGGCAAAAGCCATTCTATAGCTAATTTAATATGTCATCTATTGGCACATGGTAAAAGGGTGTTAGTTACAAGCCAAACAGATAGAGCATTAAGAGTTTTATCTAATAAAATACCAGAAGAAGTTAGGGCATTATGCATCTCAATATTGGGGAATGATACGAAATCACTAGAAGAATTGGATGAGTCTGTTAGAAAAATAACAGAAAATTTATCCATGGATACTAAAGAATTACGTAAAGAAATAAAGCTACTAAAATATAAACTTATTAAATGCCGTGATTCACAGAAAAATTTATATGGAGATTTAAAATGTATTGAAGATAGAGAAAATGAGAAAATAGAATATGAGGGTCGAAAATATACATTGATGGATATGGCGAGGTGGGTTAAAGATAATGAAGATGATTATTCTTGGATAGTAGATAAGCTTGCATTTAATAAGGAACAGTCATTGTGCACTGAAGAATTTAAAAAGCTAGTTGCATTATCAAGTACAGTTAAAAAAGAGCAAATTTATGAAGTAAATAACATGAAAAAGTACATAGGAGTACTGCCTAAAGAAATTGATCTATGTGATAAAACAGCAGAATTATTTAAATTAGAACAGCAGAAGCAAATTCATGAGGATAATATTAAAGAGTGGAATAATGTAGATTCTATAGACTATGGAAATAGAAGACTTCTAAAACTTGTAGATGATGCCATAGAAAGACTTGAAGGGTTTGAAAACAACTGGCTAAATAATGTGATGACTAATTATTACTCTAATAATGAGTCAAAGGTATTTTGGCAGCAGTTAGTAGAAAAGTGTAATGAGTATATGAAAAACATAAATAAAATAAGGCAAGAATTAAACAATCATAAATTAGAGCTACCAAAGGATGTTGATATAAACAAATTCAAAAATGACTTTGAGGTTGTAGAAAAAGCAATTAGAGAAAAAGGCAAACTTGGAATCATATTCAAGATGCTTCATGGAAATCTTAAATATTTATTTGAAGGCGTTAAGGTGGATTATGAGCTTATAAATAACAGTGACCAAATAGTGGTGGTTGATTTATATATAAAACTGCAGTTATTAGAAAGAAAACTTAAAAATTTTTGGAACAATATAATAAAAGATTATGGTGAAGTGATTATAGATGAAACTGACACAAACTATATAAGTGCATTGTCTGTGGATATTAAAAGTATTCAAAGCATTATGGACTTTGACAAGGACTTTAGAAATAATATAATTAATTTTTTGCCAAGTAAGAATATCGCCGGTAAAAGTTCGTCTGGCAAAGATTTGACCGGCAAAAATTTGCCAAGTAATCTATCTTGGTATGAAAAAGAAACATATATTTATCTTAAAAAGGGATTCGAGAGTTTAAAGCACATAAATAAATATAATAAATTGTGCTGTGAAATTGAAGAAATAAAGAAGAACTTTAATAATATAGGTTGCTTAGAAAAATTACAAAATGCTATAAGCAAAAGGAGCATTGAGGACATAAAAGCTGTTTATGTAGAAATAGATAGTCTAATGAAAGTAGCTCATCAGGTATTAGAATTAAAAGAGCTAGGCAATAAATTACAAGCATGTTGTCCAATACTACTTAAAAACATAACAAATGGTGAAGATGAAATTATGAAGAAATCACAGTGCACAGACTGGGAAAAGGCATGGAAGTGGAGAAAATGGAATGATTTCTTGTGTGAATTAGACGGAGACTCTGTAGAATCGCTAGAGAAAAATATAACTCGCGAAAAAAATAAAGAAAAATATATTGTAGGAGAACTTGTTTCTAAAAGAAGTTGGCTTAATCAAATAGAGCGGACTACTGAAGCTCAAAAAAGAAGCCTATTTACATGGATGGAAGCTATAAAAAGGATAGGAAAAGGGACAGGTACTCAGGCGGTAAAGTATAGAAAAATTGCACAAAAGGAAATGGACAATTGCAAAGATGTAATTCCTGTGTGGATTATGCCAATAAATAGGGTTATGGAAAATTTAAAGCTCACAGATAATTTATTTGATGTGGTAATTGTGGATGAGAGCAGTCAAAGCGACATATCAGCTATAACGGTATTAATGAGGGCTAAGAAGGCGATTATTGTAGGAGATGAAAAGCAAATAAGTCCTGAAGCCATTGGAAAGGACCATACTGTTGTAGAAACTTTAATTAATACATATTTAGAAGATATCCCACATGCGGAATGGTTTGATTTGAAAACTAGTTTATATAATACAGCTCTAAGAGTATTTCCAAACAGGTTATTATTAAAGGAGCACTTTAGATGCGTGCCAGAGATAATTGGTTTTAGCAATGCATTATGTTATGCTAATGAAATAATACCTTTAAGAAGAATAGAAGCCACTCAAAAAGTTGGTTCATTTATAGTAACCTCTAAAGTTGAAGGGGGATTAAGGGATGAAACTAAGGCACTAAATACACTGGAGGCACACAGCATTGTAGAAAAGATATTAGAGTGCTGTAGTGATAGGAAGTATACTGGAATGACTATGGGAGTTATATCACTTCTAGGTGATGCACAAGCTGAATTAATACAAAGTGAGTTAGTAGAGAGGCTTGGCATGGAGGAAATGTTACAAAGAAGACTTATCTGTGGAGATGCCTATTCATTCCAAGGGGACGAGCGAGATGTAATGTTCCTATCTATGGTTATTGCAAATAATGCTAAATTCGCAGCTCTAACTAAAGGGTCAGATATAAGAAGATTTAACGTAGCTGCCAGTCGTGCAAGAAATCAAATGTGGTTATTTCATTCAGTAGATTTAGAGAACCTTAATAATAAATGTGCTAGGTACTCCTTATTAAAATATTGCCTTGGGCAGAATGAACCTAAGGAAGAACTTAAATCCTCTGAGTATTTATTATTAAACGATTTTGAGCAGCATATAGAAAAGAGTATAAAAGGCATTGGATATAAGCTTACACCAAAAGTTAAAATTGGAAAGTATACTATAGATTTTGTTGTTGAAACAGATTTATCATCTGAAATTGAAGGCGTTAATTATAAAAAAGTAGCAGTGCAGTGTATTGGAATGCCTGCGGATGAAGATTATAATTGGCAAAGGAACTATGAAATGCAGATGTGTCTTGAAAGGATGGGTTGGGAATTTTATAAAATACGTGCTAGTGAATTCTATAGAGATCCAAGTGTAGTTATGGAGAGGTTGAAACAAAAATTAAACAATTTAATTATATAGTTATCATAATAGCAATATACAAAAGTATAAATATACTAAAGTATAAATATTTTTGATAAGAGGGTGAGAGGGATGACTAGTAAAGTGAATAATATGATGTGGATGATATGGAAAAGTAGCGAAGGAGAATCCTTTAAAGTAGGAGAATTATCTAGACGAGGAGAAAAGTACTATTTCAAATATGATATTTCAGGTGTGGAAAAGGCCGAAGAATATGGATTCTCTCCATTGCCCAATTTACCTAGAATAGATGTAGAGTACTTTAGAGAAGAATTATTTAGTTCATTTTTAAACCGCATTCCTGGGAATGATAAAAGGGATGCAAGCTCTATTTTAAAGCAATATAACCTTAAGCAATATGATGCATTTGAATTACTAAAAAAAAGCGGAGGTAAAATTTCAACAGATAGCTTTGAATTTGTTCCCCCTTTTGATGAGGAGTGCATTGGTTTAGAAGAAAAATAAATATGCTTAAATATAAAGTGTGTAGGATGGAAATATATATTTTCGTCCTACACACTTTATATTTTATAACTACACAAATTTTAGACTTTAGGAAATATTGAAAATTCGTTAAAAGTATCATCAGGGTCATTATTATACTTATCATGGTGGTTGTTATCTTTCGCTGCATAGGCGCCTGTAGAACTTACGAGCTCTCTAAACTCCCCAAAATAATTCTCATCAGGCATACCATCAAAAGGGTAAGGCGTATCTTTAGGGGACATAGTCTAATTCTTCCTTTCACAATATATTTTTAAAAAGCGCAAAATGAAACAAAATTGATTTTCACTATATATAGTGGATAAAAACCTATTAAATTATGCAGAAAAAAATTGTATAATATTATTTATTCTAAATTGTTCTCACAACATAGACTAAGGTTTCATAAAATGAAATGAGTAATAAATTGGGGTGGTATTTTTTGCTATATGTACTAATTTTAGCAGGTGGAAAAGGAACAAGACTTTATCCTCTATCTCGTGCCCAAAACCCAAAGCAGTTTTTGAATATTATTAATAATAAGAGCTTTTTAAGAAGCACTGTGGATAGAATAAAATGTTTAGTTAGTAATGAAAATATTTACGTAGTTACCAATGAAGATTATTTTGACAAAATTTGCAATGAGATTCCAGAAATTCGTAAATCAAATATAATTGTTGAGCCTAGTAATAAGGAGACTGCTACATGTATAGGTCTATCTGCTGCCAAACTACTAAAACAGGATAAGGAAGCAACCATGATAGTGCTACCATCTGATCATTATATAGAAAACGAAAAGGAATTTAAAGAAACTGTGCTGCAAGCAGTTGAAATTGCAAACAAAAAAAGAGGTCTAGTCACTATAGGTGTTCAGCCCACAAGGCCAGAGACTGGTTATGGTTATATCGAAATGGGAGATAGGACACCTGGTGATATACCTACGTTCAGAGTAGAACGTTTTTTAGAAAAGCCTAACACGGAAGTAGCAAAGGATTTGCTCTTGAAAGGAAATTTCCTTTGGAATAGCGGTATGTTTGTATGGAGAGCAGATGTGTTTTTGCGAGAGATGGAGAAGTACCTGCCTAAAATGTATAAACGATTAATGACGGTATATCAAGCCTTAGATACTGATGAAGAAAGTGAAGTAATAAAGCAGCAATATAATGAAATAGATGGAATATCAGTAGATTTTGGTATAATGCAGAAAACCAGAAAGGCTTTTGTTATAAAATGTGAGTTTGTGTGGGATGATATAGGTACCTTTGCAGCACTTTCAAGATTTCTAAGCAATTTACGTGGCAACAATGTTTTGGGTAATACATTTATGGAGGAAAGCCAAAATTGCTCAGTATTTGGTAAAGATAGATTGATAATTGGGTTTGGTGTAAAGGATCTTATAATTGTAGATGCAGGAGATGTTATATTGGTAATGGATAAAAATAAGGATCAAGAAATAAAGCACCTAGTTAATGAACTTAAGGAGCATGAAGGAACGGAAAAATATATATAATCTAATAGTAAGGAATAATTCCATCGCATATAATGTGGTGGAGTTTTCCGATTATTATAACTATTACAGAAATATTTGTAAATACTGTTGACATTTATAATTTTCTTTAGTATAATTAAAAATGTTAGCGGGGTGTAGCGCAGCTGGGAGCGCGCGTGGTTTGGGACCATGAGGTCGCAGGTTCAATCCCTGTCACCCCGACCAAAAAAGAGTTGTCATATGACAACTCTTTTTTTATGTTATTTTTGTAATGCTTTATTCTGAATTGTAATATACTCCTCCAACTCTTCCAAAGATCTTGTTATAAATTCATATATAACATATTCTGGATCAATGAAATCAATAATTCTTTTTACATCTGTATCACTAAATGGCTTATGCATATCTATTTTCATTATATGAAAAAGTACATTTTCTTTCATTTTATTAAATGGTAATTTACATTTGCGATTTGCTTGTATTTGCTCTTTTATATATTCACCTGACACGGAACAGTTAAGATGTATACCTTTTATGAATTTCTTTAATTCACCAAGATTGTTTACTGTATCTAAAATGTACTGTATTCCCTCTTTTTCATTAGTAAGGTCAAAATTAGTATTCATTAAATGAGCAGTGTCTAGCATAAATCCTTTATTAGAGTAATTAACCTTTTCCAATAATCTTAATAGTATATCTTTGTTTAGGAATGTTAAACCAGGTAGCCATAGATTTTCAAATAATAGTTTTATATTTGTATTTAAACCTCTAAAAACCTCATTTATTAATTCGGAGGTTGCATCTATAATTTCTTCATCAGTATATGTGAAATCATAGGTATATGCATGTTCAACTTGCACATGAGCTACATGAAAAACTATATACTCAGCACCGATTTTATCAGCCTGTTGTATTTCTTTTCTGTATTGATCTATTATGCATTGTCTAGTTGTTCCACCAAAATAATTTTTTATTTCATCATGGCTACCAAACTGCCTTAATAATTCACTTTCGTTATTGTTCCAAAAATCAAGCCATGTAGGATAGTATTTTAGATGTACACCGCGAACTATACTACTCGGAATAATATTTTCATCCCACATTAAAGAATTTAAAAGCTCTATGCCATCTATAGTATGTTTTTCTAATAAATTTGTTATTTCCAAGCTGTTGTCATGAAACCTTTCCATATCACATTTGTAGGTTGAAAGATTTATAAGTTTTAGCAATTAATACTCCCCCATTTTTGTGCTTATTTCAAATCCTGATTGCATCGCTATTGAGACTTTGAAAATAGTATATCATATATTTCTTAAAATATTAATTTATAAGAAATATATGGTTACTTTTAATTTCACAGATAATATGGTAAATAGGTATACATTTAATAAAATAAAGAATAATCTCCTCATTATAACAATTTACACAAAATACATGAAATACACATAATGTTGACACCGCGCTGACATGATAAGTGTATATGATATAAACTATAGAAACAAAATAAATTATAAATGAGGAGAGATTAATATGAAAAGTATATCTTTAAAAACAAAAATAGTAACAGGATTAATAACAGGAGGCATGCTTTTATCCTCTGTTAGTTTAGCTTTTGCAACAACTACTAAACCAGTAAGTAATAATGGAAAGGCGCCTTTTAAAAATGAGTTTAAACAACAAAAGGGTGGAATAGAAGCTACACTTAAACTAGGTGTTAGTTCAAACATAATTACACAGGCAGAAAGTGATAAAATTTTAGCATATGAAAGTAGTAAAACTAAAACTAAAGATAACAAAGAAGTGAATAAAGGAGAAAAACCTGGTTTTTATAAAGAACTAGTTAGTAACGGAATATTGACACAGGCAAAGGCGGATGCTTTAAAATCAAGTGAGCAAATTCAAAGAGAAGCTAAAATGAAATTAGACTTAGAAACAAATTTGGCAAAGCTTGTAACTGATAAGACTATAACACAAAATCAATCAGATAAAATTAAAGCTGCTATGATTAAAGAGCAAGCTGCGATAAAAGTAGATTTTGAAAAGACTAAAGCTATGACCCCTGAAGAACGCATGGCATATATGGATGCAAACAAGGATAATCATGTTAATCCACTAAAGGCTCTTGTAGATAGTGGAATTATAACTCGGGCTCAAGCTGAAAAAATAGGCTTTGGTGGTCCTGGAAAATCAAATGAGAAGGCAGCTTTTGGAAAGGAAATTAGACAACCAAAAGTCCAACTAGAAGCTACACTTAAGGTAGCTGTTAGCTCAAACATAATTACACAGTCAGAAAGCGATAAAATTTTAGCATATGAAAGTAGCAAAATTAAAACTAAAGGTAACAAAGAAGTGAATAAAGGAGAAAAACCAGATTTTTATAAAGAATTGGTTACTAGCAAGATATTGACACAGGCAAAGGCAGATGCTTTAAAATCTAGTGAGCAAATCCAAAGGGATGCTAAAAGTAAGTTAGATTTAAAAACAAATTTAGCAAAGCTTGTAACTAATAATACTATAACTCAGGATCAATCAGATAAAATTAAAGCTGCCATGATTAAACAGCAAGCTGCAAAAAAAGCAGATTTTGAAAAGGCTAAAGCTATGACCAAGGAAGAATGCAAAGCATATATGGATGCAAACAAGGGTAATCATATTAATCCATTAAAAGCTCTTGTAGATAGTGGAATTATAACTCAGGCCCAAGCTGACAAAGTAGGCTTTGGTGGACATATGTCAGGGTTAAAGGGTAAATAATTTATTATAATAGTTGAATTAGAGCTGAGTTAAAAATGGAAGGAGCATGCTAGGGTAAACCTATCATGCTTCTTCTATTTGTAATTTAAAGATTAATAATAATTAAAGTTCAAAATTTAGGTAAGACTATGTTAAGTGTTATATAACGACATTTCAACAAATATATAGTATACTTAAAATAGTTTGGTGTTTAAAGAATACAATAATTTAGAGGGCGTGATATTATGAAATTTTTAAGAAATATAGAAAATCAAGCTATAACTATTAAACAAATAAGTATAACTAAAGCTTTTCTTGTAATGCTTCTAGCATTATTATTGGAATCAGTAGGACAAATACCTATAGTAATTTTAAATTTATTTTTTAAACAATATACAAATATAGCGCCATATATAAGTTTTGCTGCAGGAGTATTAGTTTACTATTTTATTATAATTCTTTTATTAAAGTGGTATAGTAAAGATTCATGTGAACAACCCCATAAAAAGAGTTTAAATATAAAGAACTTTATCTATGTGGCTTTAATTATTATAGCCTTTCGTTTAGCATATGATAATAGCTTAATTTACTTGATTGATAAGATACCTATGCCTGAATTTATAAATCAGGCATTTGAGGAATTGGCTATCTGACCTATTATATTTATACTTAGTGGTGTTGTTATAGCGCCTATATATGAGGAAGTTATTTTTAGAGGAATATTGCTAAAGGGAATGGCGAGTAAAATAAACCCAACAGTAGCACTTGTAGTATCAGCCTTATTTTTCGCACTAATGCATATGAATATTCCACAGGGCATAAATGCATTTTTGCTAGGATTAATTATTGGAGCTATATACCTAAATACAGCTTCAATATATTTGTGTATATTTGCACATTTTGTAAATAATTTTGTGGCAATTACAATTTCAGGAGTCTTCCAATCAATAGACAGTAAGTATGCCATATTAATTCGTGGGACAGCTTTCATTGTAGGAAGTTCCATTTTAATTGCTGCCTATGTATGGTACACGCGAAATAAACCAGGAGATGTGTTAGCCATACACAAAGAATTTATAGAAGTATAATGGTAAATCACAAAACAAAGTCCTGCATTATAAAGATAATCATGATTATCTTTATAATGCAGGACTTTGTTTATTTTATTGGTATTTTATATGGAATGCTTATTTTAGATTATCACAATTTTAAAAAAAAGCACATAATTATAATTTTAGATCAAAGGAATATATTGTTATGGATGGAAAATTACTTGTAGGTTTAGCTTATAAGAGAGTTATTATTAAAAAAA
Organism: Clostridium sp. FP1; assembly: GCF_011065975.2. Lineage (NCBI taxonomy): Bacteria > Bacillati > Bacillota > Clostridia > Eubacteriales > Clostridiaceae > Clostridium > Clostridium sp. FP1. The sequence goes on from NZ_JAAMNJ020000001.1 coordinate 258,402, forward strand.
ATGACGGATTAACCATATGACATTGCATAATAACTTTACAAAACTGTCTTTTGACTATATAATAATCATTAAATTGAAATTTTAATAACCATACAATTCATAAAAGTTATAAGTATATATAATAGTTAAAAAGAAAAAGAATGATCAAGGAGGATAACAAATGAATAAGCTGAAAATAACAAATTATAATGATGCGCGTAGGATGGGAATGATAAATTTACAGGCAAAGCATGAACAGCAGCCTATGTTATTCAAAGATATATTCCCATACTCAGAAATTCCAAAGGTGGTTTTTGGAAGTGAGCAGATTCCGATGTTTATACCTGAAGATATTTGGATTACAGATACTACATTTAGAGATGGACAGCAGGCTATGGACACCTACACTGAGGAACAAATTATTACAATATTTGACTATCTACATAAACTTGACAATAATTCTGGGATAATTAGACAAACGGAGTTTTTTTTATACACTGAAAAGGATAGAAATGCTGCTAGGAAATGTTTAGAAAGAGGATATAAATTTCCAGAGGTAACTTCTTGGATAAGAGCTAATAAGGAAGATTTTAAACTTGTAAAAGATATGGGACTTAAGGAAACGGGAATGCTTATGTCTTGTTCTGATTATCATATATTTAAAAAGTTAAATAAAACAAGAGAGCAGGCAATGGATTTGTATCTTTCACTTGTGGAAGAAGCCTTATCAAATGGCATAGTTCCAAGATGTCATCTTGAAGATATAACTAGAGCTGATTTCTTTGGATTTGTAATACCCTTTGCACAAAAACTTATGGAACTTTCTAATAAATCTGGAATTAAGATAAAAATTAGGGCCTGTGATACATTAGGACTTGGATTACCTTATTCAGGAACGCAGCTACCAAGAAGTGTTCAACATATCATAAATGGATTAAGAGTTTATGCGGGGGTGACCCCTGAGTATCTGGAATGGCATGGACATAATGATTTTAATAATGTAGTATCAAATGCTACTACAGCATGGCTCCATGGCTGCTCAGCTATAAATACTTCACTTTTTGGTATTGGTGAGAGAACGGGAAACTGCCCCTTAGAAGCTATGATTATAGAATATGGTCAAATAAAAGGAAATGTAAAAGATATGAATCTAAAGCTTATAACTGAAATTGGACAATACTTTGAAGGTGAGTTTAAATATAGTATTCCACCTAGAACACCATTTGTAGGTAGTGAATTCAATGTTACAAGAGCGGGTATACATGCGGATGGAATATTAAAGGATGAAGAAATATATAATATTTTTGATACTGAAAAAATATTGGGTAGGCCAATTGTTGTGTCAGTTAATGAACATTCAGGACATGCAGGTATAGCAGCTTGGGTTAATACTTATTTTAGATTAGTGGAAGCGGACAAGATAGGTAAAAAAGATGAAAGAATTAATATTATAAAAGAATGGGTAGATAAACAATATGAGACTGGTAGAAACACTGTAATGAAAAATGATGAGCTAGAGTCAATTGTAAAAGATATCATTCCGGAGTTAAGTATAAAAAAACAAAATACTAAGGCCTGTTAGATATTTTAAGATTAAATTATATAAGAATAAATGGAGGGATATTATGGCATATACTGTTGCACAAAAGATAATTAAGGCTCATTTAGTTAAGGGCGAGATGATAACTGACCTTGAGATTGCAATTAAAATAGATCAAACATTAACTCAAGATTCTACAGGTACAATGGCTTACCTTCAATTTGAAGCTATGGGAATCCATAAAGTACAAACTAAAAAATCTGTTGCTTATATAGATCATAACATTTTACAAACTGGCCCAGAAAATGCAGATGATCATTTGTATATACAGACTGTTGCCAAAAAACATGGAATATATTTTTCTAAACCGGGAAATGGTATTTGTCATCAAGTTCACTTAGAAAGATTCGGAGTTCCAGGACAAACACTACTTGGTTCTGATAGCCATACGCCTACAGGTGGAGGCATAGGAATGATTGCTATAGGGGCAGGAGGACTAGATGTAGCCGTTGCTATGGGTGGTGGAGAATACTATATAACAATGCCTAAAATTGTAAAGGTAGAGTTACTAGGAAAACTTAGTCCTTGGGTTTCAGCTAAAGATATTATATTAGAATTGTTAAGACGATTAACAGTTAAGGGTGGAGTTAATAGAATATTTGAATATGCAGGGGAAGGAATTAAAACTCTAAGTGTACCAGAAAGAGCAACTATTACAAACATGGGTGCAGAGCTTGGAGCCACAACTTCAATCTTCCCTAGTGATGAGATAACCTATGAATTTTTAAGTGCACAGAATAGAGAAACTGATTTTGTAGAGCTTAAGGCGGATGAGGGTGCAGTATATGATGAGACGATCCAAATAGATTTGTGCACAATCCAGCCTCTTGCTGCTTGTCCCCATAGTCCTGATAAGGTAGTTCTTGTATCATCACTAAAAGATATAAAGGTAGATCAGGTATTAATAGGAAGTTGCACTAATTCATCCTATGTTGATATGGTGAAAGTGTCCAAAATACTTAAAGGAAAAAATATACCTGAAGAAGTATCACTTTCTATTGCACCAGGTTCTAAACAGGTTTTAAGTATGCTTTCTAAAAATGGTGGACTTTCTGATATGATAGATGCTGGTGCAAGAATTTTAGAAAGTGCCTGTGGTCCATGCATAGGAATGGGTCAAGCACCTTCAACAGATGCAGTATCACTAAGAACCTTTAATAGAAACTTTAAAGGTAGATCTGGAACGGTGTCAGCTAATGTTTATATTGTGAGCCCAGAAGTGGCTGTTGCATCAGCAATTACAGGGTATATAACAGATCCAAGGGATATTGGGACCTCCATTAAAGTGGATATGCCAGAAAAATTCACAATTAACGATAATTTAATAATAAGTCCAGCAGAAGATGGTAAAGATATAGAAATAAAAAGAGGCCCTAATATAAAGCCATTTCCTAAAGCAGAAAAATTAAAAGAAAATGTGGGCGGGAAAGTTTTAACTAAATTACAGGATAACATTACAACGGATGATATAATGCCATCCAATGCTAAACTACTTCCCTTTAGGTCCAATATTCCGTACCTTGCAGAATTTTGTTTAACTCCTTGTGATGAGAATTTCCCAGCTGTGGCTAAAGAAAACGGCGGTGGAATTATAATTGCAGGTATAAATTATGGTCAAGGCTCCAGCCGCGAACATGCAGCACTTGCACCTCTTTATTTAGGTATTAAGGCTGTTATAGCAAAATCTTTTGCAAGAATTCATAAGGCTAATTTAATTAATAATGCTATAATTCCATTAGTATTTGAGAATACTCATGACTATGAAGATATAGATGTTATGGATGAATTAATTATTGAAGATGCCGCGGAGCAGATTAAAAGAGATATTGTTATTGTACGTAATATAACAAAAGGAGTTAAGTATAAAACTCTACCAGAAGTAACGCAAAGGCAAAAAGAAATGCTTATATATGGTGGCTTAATAAATCTTATGAAAAACAAGAAAAAGGATGGCGAGTAGACGTATGGAGTATAATATTACACTTATACCTGGTGATGGAATTGGCCCAGAAGTAACCTCGGCTGCGGTTAAAGTAATAGAAAATAGTGGAGTTCGCATTAATTGGGAAACAGTACGCATGGGCGCTGCGGTCATAGAGGAATTTAATACTCCTATACCTGCCTACGTTTTAGAAAGTATTAAGAAAAATAAAGTTGCGCTTAAAGGACCAGTAACAACACCAGTTGGTATGGGGTTTAAAAGTGTTAATGTTACATTAAGACAGGAATTAAATCTTTATGCCAACATAAGACCTATAAAGACATTTGAAGGGGTGACCTCAAGATATGAAGATGTAGATTTAATAATAGTAAGAGAAAATAGTGAAGATTTATATGCAGGAATAGAGCATATGATTACAGAGGATATTGCAGAGAGCATAAAGATAATAAGCAAGAAAGCTAGTGATAGAATAGTAGAATATGCTTTTAAATTGGCAAAAGAGCAAAATAGAAGTGAAGTAATAGCTGTTCATAAAGCAAATATTATGAAACTTTCCGATGGATTATTCTTAAAATGCGCAAGAAATATAGCAGAAAAACACAAAGAAATAGCCTTTGGAGATGTTATAGTAGATGCTATGAGCATGAAGCTTGTAATGAATCCAGAAAAATACGATGTACTTGTAATGCCTAATTTATACGGAGATATTCTATCAGATATGGCGGCAGGTCTAATTGGAGGACTTGGACTAGTTCCAGGTGCAAATATTGGAGAAGAGGGAGCAGTTTTTGAGCCAGCTCATGGCTCTGCACCAGACATAGCAGGTTTAAATATAGCTAATCCCACTGCCTGCATTTTATCTGGGGTTATGATGTTAAGATATATAGGAGAAGCAGAAGCGGCAGATAAAATAGAGAAAGCTGTGGAAGCTGTTTTAAAAGAGAGAAAATATTTAACCTGTGATTTAGGTGGTACTACTGGAACCCAGGAGTTTGCGGAAGTTGTTATTGGGAAAATGGGAAAATAAATATATATTAATTTAATAGTTACCCAAAAAAAGTATGATAATATATTTTATCATACCTTTTTGGGTGCTATTTTAAAGAAGATTTTAGATCTTTCAGTCTCCCTTATTTTTTTATTATCATTACATAATGCTTTGAGTGTAAACTTTTTTTATAACCCCAATAGACATATCATCCGCTTTTTTAAGCTTTATATCAAACCAATAAGTTTTACCGTCAACTAGTTTGTTAAAATCTTCAGTGGCCAGTTCAAGTGTGGTCTCATTAGATATATCAGCACCCAAACCATAATATTTCAAAACCCCATTACCTTTAATTGCATATGCAGCATTATTTTTTTTACAAATCTTTATTTGTTCTGAATCATTTGATGCAACAATTAGAGTTCCTGCTGTATAGATTCCCTTCACTTTATGTGGCCCGAAGGTAAGATAAGCTATACCAGATATGGTCACTAGAAAAACAATTACTATAATTGATACCACTATTCTGTCTTTTGAATTTGATTTCATATAGTTACCCCCTTATATAATTGCCAGTTCAGTGTGTGTATATTTATTAGAGTATATCATAATATAATATATGTTTACAATATTTATTATAGTTATATATTTATTGGAAAAAATATTTTAAAATTATAAATTATACATAATCCTACTTTTTGATGGATTCTCTTGGTATATCAATTATCCAAGGACCTTTTTTTATAGTATCAAATGATTCTATAGTAAGGGTTAAATTAGAGGAATTAGGATGATTTAACTCTATAGTCCATTGGTTTAAAGGGGATATAGGTATTTTGACGGAAGTTTCAGAATACCCCATTTCATATCCATTATAATCATTATAACAATATAGTTTAACGTTACATAAAGACTCTATTTTGTTATCATCATATCCTGTATCAACTTCTATTATAACTGTATCCTTAACTTTTCTTTCAGTAGATATAATTTTGCTTTTTCTTCATAGTATTTGTAAGAGTTTTCCCACACTAAAGCAAAAATGTCACTAACGCATTCTTCTATATCCTCAAGTGTTCCATGATCACCTATAATTGCACTACATATACTAAATGCATAAGATGAATAATTGTTAATCATATATTCCAATGCAAGTTGATTTTTAGCTTTAAGTTCATTAACAAAATTGTCTTCATTAATCATGTAGCCTGATACCTCCTTATGTTTTTTGTTTTACATGTATATATACGAAAATTAATATAAAATCTCCCAAAAAAATTTATAATATCAATATAATTAAAAAGTGGCTTATAAGGATGTAGTATATCTAAAGCAACACCTAAGGTGATGATTTAATTTGTAGTTATTATAACTTATATACTACTAAATGTAGTCTTATAAAGGAAAAACTCATTGAAATAGATAAAGACAGTGATAAAATGATAGTAGTAAAATAGAGTAATTTTAAGTGAAGGGATAAATAATTTAAAATGAGAATAAATAAACTTCTTAGCAATCATGGTATTTGTTCCAGAACAGATGCCAATAGACTTATCGTGGAAAATAGAATAATAGTAAATGGGAAGCTTGCAACGCCTGGTCAGTGGGTGGAAGAAGAGGACATTATTCTTATTGATAATGAGCCTATTCCAGTGAAAGATAAAATATATGTTGCACTAAATAAACCAGTGGGAATTACCTGTACTGCAGAAAAGACAGTGCAAAGCAATATAATTGATTTTATGAATTATCCAGAATATATATTTCCAGTTGGTAGACTGGACAAAGCATCGCAAGGGCTAATACTAATGACCAATGATGGAGACATAGCAAATAAAATCTTAGAATCGGAAAATGAACATGAGAAAGAATATATAGTAAGGGTGAATAAACCTTTTGATGATGTTTTTATAAAAGGAATGTCTGAAGGAGTGCAAATTTGTAATGTTACCACAAGGCCTTGCAAGATTAGCAGAGTAAGCGGTGATACTTTTAGAATTATTTTAACTCAGGGACTAAATAAGCAAATTCGCAGAATGAGTAGTGCTTTTGGATACAAAGTTGTGAGACTAGAGAGAATTCGAATTATGGATATAAAGATTGAGGGAATAGATAATGGCAATTGGCGTTACCTAACAGATAAGGAGGTAATAGAATTAAAAAATGGATAAAAGTATTAAGTTATTTTTGCTTTTGTTAAATGAAATTTTTATAATCCTTGACTAAAATATATATAAAAGAAAGATACTATATTGAATAATTATATCGTTTAGGAGGATTATAGATGAAAAGATTTGTTTGCACTGTATGTGGATATATCCATGAAGGAAATGAACCGCCAGCCATATGTCCAATTTGTAAGGCTGATTCCAGTAAGTTTAATGAGGTGAAAGATGACTTAACATGGGCAGATGAGCATAGAATTGGAGTGGCAGCAGATGTTGATAGTGAGATTATAAATGACCTAAGAGCCAACTTTATAGCTGAATGCACAGAAGTAGGTATGTATCTTGCTATGTCAAGGCAGGCAGATAGAGAAGGATTTCCAGAGGTTGCAGAGGCTTATAAAAGGATTGCTTATGAAGAAGCCGAGCATGCATCTAAGTTTGCAGAGATGTTAGGTGAAGTGGTAAAACCTAGTACTAAAGAAAATTTAAAGGCGCGAGTTGAGGCTGAATATGGAGCTTGTGTTGGAAAGAAAAAGCTTGCAGCTTTTGCAAAAGAAAAAAATCTTGATGCTATTCATGATACAGTACATGAAATGTGCAAAGATGAAGCAAGACATGGAAGAGCTTTTAAAGGGCTTTTAGAAAGATATTTCGATAAATAAAGATAAAGGATTCCTTAGTATGGCTACAATTGTAGCCATACTAAGGAACCCTTTATTTTTTATAAAAATTATTTTCTTATTTCGTTTTAAAAGTTGAACAATTAGTTTCTAAATATAGATTTACATTATTTCCATTGACATCTATAGACTTAGCATTGCAGAGGTCATTAGAGTTATAGGTGCAGGTACCTACATTACAGGTAATTGCGCTACACTGGTTACCATTTTCATTAATATTATTTGTAAGATCGCTATAGATTTTTGAATCTAAAAAAGAAGCACAGCTAGTATCGCAATCTTTTTTAGCACTTTTTCCACCAACATTAATTATGTTAGCAAAACAGGTATTTTCATCATTATGAGAGCAATTTGAAACGCTACAATTAATTCTTGCCATTACATCTCCTCCTTAGGCATCCTCAAAAAATAACAAGTTAGTTTGCTAGTCTTTTTTTCAGATTCCACAATATATCTACTAAGAAGTTTAACCAAAAATAAAAGAAAATATTTATATTAAAGATTTTATTATTACTTAAGAAAATAGAGTTGTAGTTAATAGTATTTATACTGTATCTAAATAATAAACATTCCCTTATGGTAAATTTTTTGATAAACTAGGAAGTGTAAAATACAGGAGGTACTAGAAATATATGCAGAAAAAATTAAATATTAATAAAACTATAATTACAGTAATTGTTTTAAATATAATTCAAATTATGACCATTTTAGGTGTGGTATTATACAATTATTTCAATGAAAATCTTATGAACTTTCAAGAAAAGTTTAATAACGGTGAATTGATTATATATGTATTAATAATTCTCGGGGTTATTAACAGTTTTTTTGTTATCAAAGATATTAGTTCTTTAAATGAACATAACATTGAGTACAGTATGTTAAAGGATACTTTGGGACAGTTAGAAAACTTAAATAAAACCCTTAGAGGGCAAAGGCACGATTTTATGAATCATTTACAGGTAGTATATAGTTTGATGGAAATGGAAGAATACGCTGAAGCCACAGGATATATTGAAAAGGTATTTACAGATATTCAAAGGATAAACAAGGTATTAAAAACCTCAAAGCCTGCAGTAAATGCACTGCTTCAAGCAAAAATAGACTATGGAGAAAAAAGAGGAATTAAAACAGAAATTTTAGTAACCTCTGCACTAGAAGATTTATTGGTGCCAGCCTGGGAATTTTGTAGAGTTCTTGGCAATATTATTGATAATGCTATTTATGCACTTCAAGAGGGCGGCGAAAATAAAAATATTAAAATTGAGCTATTTGAGGATTTAAAGACCTATAGGTTTAGGATTAAAAACAATGGTCCTAAGATTTGCGAAGAATGGATTAATAGAATTTTTGACACTGGAGTTACTACAAAGGGAGAAAAAGGAGAGGGAATGGGATTATCTATTGTAAAAGATATTCTCCTAAAATATGAGGGTGATATTGAAATGTTTAGTGATAATGAGGTTACTATTTTTGAAGGGTGGGTTCCACGATAAAAAGTATAACACTGTAAATGTGACATTTTAGACAAGCGTATGTATCCTTTAGCAATTATCTATTCTTTTTAGAACATAGAAAATGTATAGTAGTGTCATAAGGAAAATATATAAATTTTTAAGGGGGTGGTTATATGGAATTAACAAGTTTTTTATCCAATATAAGTGGTGTTGCTATTATGTGTTTTGCATTTGGGTTTATATTTGTGATTATAGAGATGTTTCACCCAGGGTTTGGGATACCGGGAGTTTTAGGGGCAATACTTCTTATTGCAGGGGTAGTATTCACTGCAAATAGCGTTATCGAGGTATTGGTACTTCTGGGCATTATAATTGCAATACTTGGAGTAATGCTTAATTTTGTTTTGAAATCTGTAACAAAGGGACGTCTTTCAAAAACTCTTATATTGCATGAAACACAAAACAAGGAAGATGGATACATCGGAGCAGAGGATTTGGAATACTTTGTAGGCCAAGAAGGCGTTACATTAACAGTTTTAAGGCCCTCAGGTATTGCAGAGATAAATGGAATAAAAATGGATGTAGTTTCAGAAGGGGCATTTATTACTGAGAACACTAAGGTTAAAATCATAAAAGTAGAAGGGCGAAGGATTGTTGTAAGAGTAATTACTGAAAGTAAAAGTATTCACTGAAAACAAAAGTAAATAATGATATATTAATTAGTATTATTTAAAAATAGAGGGGGTAACATTATGGATAGTAATATTGCTATAGTTATTATTATAGGAGTTATAGCGTGTTTTGTAGCTTTGTTTTTAAGTCTTGTTCCAGTAGGATTATGGATTTCAGCTTTAGCTGCAAATGTAAAGGTTAGTTTTTCAACTTTGATAGGTATGAGACTCAGAAGGGTTTCACCTAAGAAGATTGTGCTACCATTAATAAAAGCAACAAAGGGTGGAGTCGAAGTAAGTGTAAATCAATTAGAAGCTCACTATTTAGCTGGAGGCAATGTAGAAGCAGTCGTAAATGCACTTATTGCATCTCATAGAGCAAGTTTGGATTTGCCTTTTGAAAGAGCAGCAGCTATTGATCTTGCAGGTAGAGATGTACTTGAAGCAGTAAAAATGAGTGTAACACCAAGAGTTATTGAAACACCGAATGTTTCTGGAGTTGCAAAGGATGGAATTGAACTTTTAGCAAAGGCAAGAGTGACAGTAAGAGCTAATTTAAATAGATTAATAGGTGGATCGGGAGAAGCAACAGTGCTTGCTAGGGTTGCGGAAGGCATAGTAGCCACAGTTGGTACTGCAAATTCTCACAAGGAGGTTTTAGAAAATCCAGATGCCATATCTAAAACAGTTCTTGCCAAAGGGCTAGATGCAGGTACTGCTTATGAAATATTATCTATTGATATTGCAGATATAGATGTTGGGAGAAATATCGGTGCCCAACTTCAGACACTTCAAGCTGAGGCTGATAAAAATATTGCTCAAGCAAAAGCGGAAGAAAGAAGAGCTATGGCAGTAGCAAAAGAGCAAGAAATGAGAGCGGCAGTAGTAGAAGCCGAGGCGGAAATTCCAAGAGCTTTAGCGGAAGCATTAAGATCAGGTAAACTGGGAGTTTTAGATTATTATGATATGCAAAATGTGATATCAGATACAAATATGAGAGAATCTATTTCAAAGGGTAGTAAAAATAAAAAGCAAGAAAATATCAATACAGCACCTAAGAATATCGAGGAGTAGAAGCTATGTTTAGATCTATTAACAATGGAGAACCAATAGAAATGGACGCAGAAGAGACTAGAAAATCACTATCAATGGAATATGAGAGGTATACTAACCTAACTACGATTAAAAATGAAAGTCCTAAAGCAGCCCAGGTGGAAGTAGAAAAAGAAGAATTATCATATTTAGATTTAGATTTCAAAGAAGAAAACATTGTGAAAGCAATTGTGTATTCTGAAATATTTGGTAAACCAAAGTCGAAGAGAAGGAAACGGTGATTACTGTTGGAATTTAAAGTGTTAATAGGAGACGATGAAGAGGGCATGAGAATGGTCCTTAGAAAAGCCATTGAAAAAGTAGAAGGATTTAAATTGATAGGGGAGGCAGCTGATGGTGAGGCTGTCCTCACCTTTGTTGAAGAATCAAGACCACAAGTCGTATTTCTAGATGTGGAAATGCCAAAACTTAACGGGATAGAATGCGCAAAACGAATAATAGATGTAAACCCTAAAACTATAATAGTTTTTGCTACTGCACATGCTACCTATATGACAGACGCTTTTCAACTTTATGCTTTTGATTATCTTGTAAAACCTTTTAAATTAGATAGGGTTTACCAAACTTTAAACCGTATTAAAACACTAAATGGTGAGGAAGATAAGGAGGTAATGCACAAAATAATACGCCATGAAAATGGTCTAAATAAAATACTAATTAAAAATAAAGAAGGTATAAGTTTTGTAGATACAAAAGATATAGTTATTATTCAGAGAGAGGATAGAAATACGGTTATTTATACTGTAGATAATAGTTATATCACCTCTGAAGCATTAAGTGAATTAGAAGAAAGACTAGATAAAAATCAATTTTTTCGAAGTCATAAATCTTATATTATAAATCTTTCTATGATTTATAAAATTTATCCTTATGGTAGATGGACTTATGTGATAAAACTAAAAAATACTGATAAAGATGCTCTTCTTACCCACCTGCGGTACGAGGTTCTAAAAGACATATTTAGCTTATAGTGAAAAAGCAGCATAGGAAAATACGCCTATGTTGCTTTTATATTATAAAAGAATATTTTTTTCAAAAATTTAAAATAAGTTAGCAACTTTATATATTTGAAATACGTACTATAGTATATAGAAAAACATATTATGGTATTAATAGTGGCGATTTGATAAAATATATTGGATAATTAGTAATTTATACGAATTTCGCACAGTGAGTGTGACTTTGTAAAGGTGGTTGTTCTATGAAATTCATAAAGAAGAGTTTGATTTTTTTCTTAAGCCTTGCATTGATTATAATTATAAACGTAGCAATGGGTATAAGCTCAATTAGATTTGGAGTGTTTCCAAGAGTACAGAGTTATTTAGTCACAACTGCCATGGTTACTATGAGACATCAATATATAGCAAATATTGTAGCTAGTGACGCTACTATTAATAAAATAATGGAGGCTAATACAGTGGCAACAATTAGTGAAGGTACTAATAAAGACAATATAACAATAATTGATGAGCAGCCAGAGGTGGAGGAGGTAGCAGAGGTAGCGAATTTATTTAAAGATAAGGACAAACAAGATGTAAATATAACTAATATAAATAGTGATAAGTTCAAAGGTTATATACTTACTGTTAGTAATCCTAAAAAAATAAAATTAGCGGTCACAAAAGATCTAGGAGAATACGGAACAAACTTAAATGACTTAGTTAAGCAGGAAAATGGTATAGCAGGAGTTAATGCCTCAGGATTTGTAGATGTTGATGGAAAGGGTAATGGTGGAGTACCTACAGGCATAATTATAAAAGATGGAGAAATATTATATTATGAGAAGGGCTTTAAAACCTATAGTCTTATAGGGTTTGATAAAAATGGCATATTGACTTTAGGTAATTACACTATAAAGCAAATGAAAGATTTAAATATACAAGATGGGATATCCTTTGGCCCATTTCTCATAGTAAATAATAAACCAGCAAATATATATGGGGATGGAGGCTGGGGTATTAATCCTAGGACTGCCATTGGTCAAAAGCAAAATGGCACAATTATTTTTGTTGTAATAGATGGAAGGCAATTAAACTCTATAGGTGCTACAATAAAAGAGGTACAAGATATAATGATAACAGAGGGTTGTGTTAATGCTGCTAACTTAGATGGTGGTTCATCTTCGGTTATGTACCACCAGGGTAAACTTATAAATAGTCCAAGTAGTAAGTATGGAGAGAGGCCTCTTCCAAGTGCTTGGATAATAAAATAAATAAATATAATTTAAATTCATTTTAAATTAAGTGCTTTTAAACTAATCAATGTGGTATAATAAAAATAATGCAGTAAAAGTAAACATGCGTATTATAGAGAGAAACTCGAATATTAATTAAAAATCAGGGAAATATTAAAGTTATACGCAACTTTAAATCCCTTATAGAAATCTAAAAGAAATAACATGTCAAAAATGTAACTGACTAGTTGTTTTTTTGAAGATTCTTAAATAGAAGAAAGAGGTGTCCTATTATAAATAAGGAAAATAAAAAAGAACAAACTAAAGTTGAGATTAAATCAAACAAACACCAAACACTAGAAGAAGTTACAATTTTAAAATTAGTTAAAAAAGATGGAACAACTATTGATGGTAAAATAGATACACAGGATTTAAAAAAAGTATTAGAAAAAGGTCTTTGGTTTGCTGAATGGAATAAAGATCTTAATAATTACTTAGCACAAAATTTAGGTACTTATTATATTGAAGAAAAAAAATATAGAAGAAAGCAAAGTCTTCAATCTTTTATATTAGATGTTCATCCAAAAGCACCTGTTAGACATATCAATGGAGATTCTCTAGATAACAGAAAATCTAATTTAGAAGTATATAATCAAAATACAATTAATGACTATGAAGCATTAGATGAAGAAACTGTTGCAGTAATATTAAGAGATAGATATGGTAAAGAAAGATCAAGGACTTTCATTGATAAAGAAGACTTAAATAGAGTAGTAAACAATGGATATACATGGGTTCTATTTAAGAAAGATACAGAACCTTATGCTATAGCAAATACTCCTGAAGGAAAAATTTTCTTGAATAGATATATAATGGGTACAGCTGAAGATATGGTTACTCATCCTATAAATCTTAATACATTAGACAATAGAAAAGCTAATTTAGAAAATAAAAGAGCAGATTTAGAATTTGTTAAACCAGGCGAAGAAGCAGAAACAGAAAACTAAAAAGCATTATAAAAGCAGTGTAGAAGATAGTTCTATACTGCTTTTATTTATTCGGGCTCTGAGGAACTTTGATTTGAAATTGATTTGTTTTGCCCATAATATAAGCCAGATTAATTATAGATTTTTCATCTTCAGTCATTTCTCTTTTGAACATTTTTTCGAATTGTTTAAATAAATTACAAGTATCAAGTTTGTAATTTTCAGTATCTGGTCTAGTCACCCTTGTGTTTTTATGAGGATTATAAATTCTAGTTTTAATTTCACTGCTATAAATTTTCTTGAAAACTTCGGCTGTATAGAATGCATCATTATAAGCATCATGAAACTCATTTTCAATAGGCACGCCTAATAGCTCAGCTGCATTACCTAGTCCAATATTAATTCCTTTTTTGCAATTAAGTTTCCTAGAAGTGTAAGATTGGATGTTTATGTAATCGGTGGGTACTATGGTTGCATCTAATTCATGATACTCTATATTACGAAATAGCTCTTTTATATCTGCTACTCCCCATACACATAATACACTGGAATCGGTTTTGATAAATTCTGTAAATTCAGTATACATTTCTTTGAAAGATTTGCCAGTATCCAGTATCTCCATTGTTAGCCCAGTAAGTTCTTTTACAAAAGGATTAAGGGTAGTATATATTTCAGGTTTTACTAGTATATCTAGAGCCCCAATTGTTTCAAAATTTTCATTTAGTTTTACTGCACCTATTTGAATTATTTCAAAAGGGCATTTAGGGTTTGTTATGCTTTTAGTTTCTTTTGCAAAGTTGAAACCTTGATTAAATTCTAAATCAAATACTATATAATTCATTAAATTACCTCTAACCTTTTTTATTTTTTTAATACCCATTATATAGTATATCATTTATGTGCATAAAAAACACTTACACGGGTTCTATAGTTTAACGACATTTCAGAAGAAAGTCTCCTACTTCTATAGGTGGGGGTCTAAATCTCCTTCTGAAGTCGTTAATATTGCAGCTTCGCAGAAGATGATTTAACGACATTTTAGCACCGCAGGGGATGATTTAACAAAAAATTGAACAATCTGTATAAAGTAGTTTATAATATAGATAGTATGTATATTATATTTTATAGCATTTTGTACATATTGGGCTAATGGCATTATTCGTAATGGAATAATTGCCTAATTACGAAATAAAAAAATTGATTAACATACAGTAAATTATTGAACATAAGAGAGGAAGTTTTATATATGGGAAAAATATTAGTTTTAGCAGAAAAACCCTCCGTTGGAAAGGAACTGGCAAAGGTCTTGAATTGCAGTCAAGGCGGAAATGGGTATTTAATGGGACAAAAGTATATTGTAACTTGGGCACTAGGACATCTTGTTACACTAGCTGGTCCAGAGGATTATGATCAAAAATATAAAAGTTGGAAAATGGAAGATCTTCCTATGTTACCAAAGGATTTAAAATTGGTAGTTATTAAAGAAACTTCAAAGCAATATAAGATTGTGAACGAACTTCTTAAAAGAGCTGATGTAGATGAACTTGTTATAGCCACAGATGCAGGACGTGAAGGAGAATTGGTTGCTCGTTGGATCATTCAAAAAGCAGGATTTAAAAAACCAATAAAAAGGTTATGGATTTCCTCACAAACTGAAAAAGCAATAAAGGATGGATTTGCCAATCTTAAACCTGGAAGAGATTATGAAAATCTATTTTGGGCAGCACAATCAAGAGCAGAAGCAGATTGGTTAATAGGACTCAACGTTACTAGAGCACTAACTTGTAAATATAATGCTCAATTGTCAGCAGGAAGAGTTCAAACACCAACCTTAGCACTTATTGTTGATAGAGAAAATGAAATAAAAAAATTCGTTGGAAAAGATTACTGGACAGTAAATGGTAAGGTAAATAATTTTACAGTAAATTGGTCAAGTAAAAATGGAGAATCACGTACCTTTGACAAGCAAAAGGCAGAAGATGTAGTTGCTAAGGTGAACAACCAAATGGGCACCGTGGTAGAAGTAAATAAGGCCTCTAAAAAAGAGCTTCCTCCACTGGCATATGATTTAACAGAGCTTCAAAGGGATGCAAATAGAAGATTTGGCTATTCTGCAAAGCAAACTCTTAATTTAATGCAGAGACTATATGAAAATCATAAACTATTATCTTATCCAAGAACAGACTCTAGGCATCTTACTACGGATATAGTAGCTACACTACTTGATAGATTAAAAAGTATAGCGGTAGGACCCTATGAAAAAGCTGCTAGAAATATAATAAAAGGTAGAATAAAGACTACAAATAGACTTGTGGATAATAGTAAGGTTTCAGATCATCATGCTATAATTCCAACAGAGCAACATGTGGATTTATCAAGCTTAAACAAAGAAGAAAGAAGTATTTATGACTTAGTTGTAAAAAGATTTTTAGAAGTTCTAAGCCCAGCTTTCGAGTATGAGCAAACTACAGTAAAAATAGATGTAAAGGGTGAAAGTTTTTCTGCAAAAGGAAAAATAGTTAAGTCAAAGGGCTGGAGAGAAATAAGTAGCTCAGATGATATGGAAGATAAAGATCAGTCTCTTCCACCAATAAATAAGGGGGAAGCAGTTAAACTTACCTTGGCTCGCTCTGTAAATGAAAAGACAAAGCCACCAGCTAGGTATAATGAAGCAACGCTGCTTACAGCTATGGAGCATCCAGGAAAAGATATACAAGATGAGAGCCTAAGGGAAGCCTTAGATAACACCTCAGGACTTGGAACTCCTGCAACTCGTGCAGATATAATTGAAAAATTATTTAACATCTTTTATATGGAGAGACGAGGTAAAGATATTTTCCCAACCTCAAAAGGAATACAGCTAATAGACTTAGTTCCAGAAGAATTAAAATCTCCAGAGCTTACTGCTAAGTGGGAAAAACAGCTTCAACTTGTAAGTAAAGGAAAAGCGAATTCTATGAATTTTGTAAAAGAAATGAGAGAATACGCTTCAAAACTTGTGAAGACCGTTGCAGCTTCTGGCGAAGTATACAAACATGACAACGCTACAAGAGTTAAATGTCCTGAATGTAGCAAGTATCTTCTTGAGGTTAACGGCAAGAGGGGTAAAATGCTGGTATGTCCAGATAGAGAATGTGGATATCGTAAGGGTGTTTCACAGGTTTCAAATGCACGTTGCCCTACTTGTCACAAGAAAATGGAGATTAGAGGGGATGGAGACAATAAAATTTTCGCTTGTGGGTGTGGCTATAGAGAAAAACTTTCAGCCTTTACTAAGCGTCGCGATAAAGAAAAAGGTGCTTTAGATAAAAAGGATGTTAGTAGGTTCCTTAATCAGCAGAATAAGAATGATGAACCAACTGGTAATTCTGCCATGGCGGAGGCTTTTGCTAAGTTTAATTTAAAATAGTAGGGAAAAATAGCATGGTGTATAAGTGGGGGCTTATACATCATGTTATTTTTATTTGTTGGTAAATAATTATTAAGATAAATCTAAGGTTTTTTTAATTTGTTTTTAATATTAGAATTATATAATATAAAACAGGGGAATTTTTATAGACACATTTAGTAAAGATAAGAGAAAAAGGGGAATGAAGGAAATGATATCATTAGTACAAAGATTTGATAGCTCAATATTATTGTATATAAAAGATAATATGCATGGAATTATCATGGATAAAAGTATGGCTACATTAACGTACTTAGGTAATGGAGGAATAATATGGATTATAATAGTGGCCATACTCATGGTTAATAAAAAATATAGAAAAATAGGTTTTATGGCTTTAGGAGCTTTAATACTAAGTACAATTTTAGGAGAAGAAATACTGAAAAATGTAGTTAGGCGTATAAGGCCATCAGAAGGTATCCCGGCCTGGGATCTTTTAATTGCAAAACCTTTATCCTATTCATTTCCCTCAGGACATACTACTTCCTCATTCGCGGTGGCAGGAGTACTCGCAAAATATTTTAAACGTTATGCATTTGGATTTTTAGGTTTAGCATCTTTGATAGGATTTTCAAGGTTATATTTATATGTGCATTATCCTACTGATGTTTTGGCAGGTATAGTTTTAGGGCTTATGTGCAGTGGGATAATAATTTACTTGTTTGGTAAAGCAAACAATAATATTAAAGCTAGAATATAAGAAAACATTCCTTGCACAAGTCAAAAAGAGAGTATGTGAGTCATTACTTTGTATTACGATAGTTGTTCATATATAATAGTATTTACTGCTAGTGATATATATAATTTTAAATTAAGTGAATATATGATAAAATGTAAATTGTAATTGCAGTCATACAAGATTATTTAGCACATGAGTTTCAGTGTTAAATCCAATATTCATTCAAACTGAATACCCAAGTGATGTTTATGCGGGATATATTTTTGGCGGAGTTTGGTTGACTATAAATATTATTATAAAAGAAAGTGGGTTTTATTATAGGCATTTTAGTTTTATTAACAGTTATTTCCCCTTATACGAACATAATACCAGCCATATACATGGCATATATGGTGTTGTTTAGAAAAGTGAGCATACACAAAAATCACTGGAATATAGGGCTTGGTTTACTATTTATCTGGTCTTTGATAGTAGGTGCTGCAAATTATAGTTTTACATCAATTGCTGCGTCTTTTGCTCTCTTTATGTATCTATGCATTAGTGTCTTTTTACAAGATTATTGTCAAAATGAAAATAAGGTAGAAAAGATATGCAGGTATTTAGTGTGTTTTTCATTGCTATCAGCGATTTTCGGAATTATTGAGAAAGTTATATATGTGTGTTTTAATTATAATATTTGGGCGAAATTTCTTGAAATTACGTCTCAGCCAGTATTTAATGACAGAATATATAGTACCTTTGGAAACCCAAATGTAGCGGGGAATTGGTTTGCTATAATGATTCTTTTAGGGCTTTATTTCTGTAGAACTACATCTAAAACCACAAAATTATTCTATCGAATAGCAACATTTTGTTTTATTATTGCATTGTATTTAACGGCGTCCCGTGGTGCTTTTATGGGGCTATTATGTGGACTTTTTATTTTTTATCTCCTTAAAGGTAATAAAAAAGATAGGTGGCTGTTTATAACAATATTTATACTTACAGCTGTAGTTACATTTATGCCATCACAGATTTTAGAAAATGTAATTGGCCATAATTTGGATGGTTCATTTACTAGTCGTTTTGGAATATGGAATGGATGTTTAAAAATGATAAAGCTTAAGCCTATTATAGGTTGGGGGCTTATGGGAATTACAGACCATGGAGCATATTTTATGAAAGGTTATTATTATGCAACATTATACCATGGTCATAATATTTACATTACTATTATGACTTCACTTGGAATTGTTGGGCTTTCTATATATGCTTATATTAAGATTAATTTATTCCGGAATTTAAAGATACTTCATGCACAAGATTGTAAGTTGGCTCCAATGCTAGCAGGCATTCAAGCCATAATAATCGGGCATGGTTTGGTTGATTTTACAATGATTGCACCACAAACTGGGTTATTATTTATAGCTAGTTCAGCCATAATAACTGCTCTTGCAAAACAATATAATAATTCATAGGCCAATGGTTATTTAAATGATTTTTCAAAGGAAGAGAAGTGGTGAGATATGAGATTAGATAAATTTTTAGCAGAATCAGACATTGGAAGGAGAAAAAAGGTTAGGACTTATATCAAAGATGGTATGGTGAAGGTAAATGGAGACGTGATAACAGAACCTGCCATAGAAATTAACGAAAGTTCTGATGTTGTTGAGTATCTTGGCAAAGCAGTTGCTTATACTGGAAAAGTATATTATATGTTTAATAAACCTAGAGGTTACATTACTGCAAGAAAGGATGCAATTAATAAAACAGTATTTGATTTTTTTGATAATGTTAATATGAATGGAGTATTTCATGTTGGAAGGTTAGACAAAGATACAGAAGGATTATTGCTCCTTACCAATGATGGTGATTTTGAGCATCAATTAATGTACCCACAAAAGCATGTTGAAAAAACTTATTTTTTTTGGGCTTTGGGTTCTTTAGACGAGCAAGATCGGGAGCAATTAGGGCAAGGAATTTACATGGGGAAAGATGAAATGATAACGAAACCTGCAAAAATAGAAGTTCAAAAATCTGGAATGTATAAAGAGTTTAAACATGAGATGCCTATTGATAATTTATGCAATATAGATTCAAATCATTATAATCAGTCAGTTGTCTCTGGATATCTTACTATTTCAGAGGGGCGTAAGCACCAAGTGAAGCGGATGTTAAAGGCAGTGGGCTGTTATGTGGTTTATTTAAAGAGGGCTTCCATTGGAGGATTATTCTTAGATGAATCATTGAAAAAAGGTCAGCATCGATTCTTAACAGAAGTGGAGATTCAAAAGGTATTGGGAAAATAACATGATGTATAAGTGGGGCGCTTATACATCATGTTATTTTTATTTCATGGTAAATTTATGGTATAATGTACTAATTAAGTAAATTAGAATTTGCAAAGAATAATTTATAATAAACTATATTTGTAGAAAAGGAGTAATTAGAATGATGAGTGGGACAGGTAAATGGAGTTTAAAAGAGCTTTATTCTTCTTTTGAAGGAGCAGATTTTAAAAATGATGTTAAATTATTTGAAGAACTTATTAAGACCTTAACAAATTGGAGCAAAAACAACTTGAATAGCTATGAAGATATTGCCCACAAGTTAGAGTGCTATGTAGATAAAATGGAGGAGTTTCGCAGGATATATAGTAGAATAAGCGCCTTTTGCAGTTTAAGTATTTCAGCAAATGCAAGTAACTCTAGCGCAAAAAAATATTTAAGCATGATAGATAAAATGGAAACTAATCTTACAGAAGTTGAAGTTAGCGTCACAAAATGGATAAGCGATATGGAAGATTTAGATAGCATTATAAATTCTTCTGGTAAGCTAAAAGGGTATGAGTTTTATTTTAAGGAAATTAAGACAAAAAGCTCTCATATGTTAAGTCATCAGGAAGAAATTTTAATAGCGAAAATGCGGTTAACAGGTTCAAGTACTTGGTCAAAGTATAGAAATCACATAACTGCCAGCCATAAGGTAGAAATAGAGTTAGATGGTAAAATTCAAAGTATAGGTATAAATGAAGTTAAGAACATGCAGTTTTCAAATGAGGGAGAACTTAGAAAGAAAGCTTATTTCGCAGAAAGAAAGAGCAATGATAAAATTGCGGAGGGGGTACTTGCAGCGTTAAATGCTATAAAAGGTGAAGTAATTACTTTAAGTGAAATTAAAAAATATAAATCACCTCTTCACAGAACCTTAGAAAATTCTAGAATGGATGAAGAAACTTTAAATGTTATGATTCAGGTTATGGAGGAAAATTTACAAGAATTCCAAAGATATTTTTTAAAGAAAGCTGAGTTACTAGGACATAAAGGCAAACTACCATATTACGATATTATGGCTCCTGTAGGCAATAAAAATATGGAATATACATTTGAAGAAGCAAGAGAATTTATAGTTAAGCATTTTAGTTCTTTTTCAGAGGAAATGGGAGAACTGGCAGTAAAAGCATTTGATAATGGATGGATAGATTGGGGCGTACGCCAAGGAAAAAGAGGGGGAGCTTTCTGCAGAAATTTACATTGTATAAAGGAAAGTAGAATTTTATGTAGCTATAATAATAACTTTAAAAATGTATGTACCTTAGCACATGAACTTGGACATGCTTATCATGGAATGATGCTTCAAAAGGAAAGTGTTTTAAATTCATCATATCCAATGCCACTTGCAGAAACTGCATCGATTTTCAGTGAAACCCTAGTAAGAAATGCAGCGCTAAAAACAGCGGACAGGGATAAAGCTCTCTCGATTTTAGGTACAGATCTTGTGAATTGCAGTTCTGTAATTGTAGATATTTATGCAAGATATATTTTTGAAAAAGCTGTATTTGAAAAAAGAAGTGAAGGGGAATTATCATTAGAAGAAGTAAAAGATTTAATGATATGGGCGCAAAAACAAGCTTATGGAGATGCCATTTCTGAGGAGACATTAGATCCATTTGCATGGATTCATAAAAACCATTATTACTATCCAGATGCAAATTTTTATAACTTCCCATACGCTTTTGGATTGTTATTTTCAAAAGGACTTTATAATATGTACTTAAATGAAGGTTCTTCATTTGTGAAAAAATATAATGAATTATTGTGTATAACAGGTAAATCTACTATATATGATGTTGCAAAATCAGTTGATATAGACATACATGATAAAGAATTCTGGAGAGGTTCTATGAATATTGTGAAAAAGGAAATAGAGGAGTTCTGTAATAGCTAAGTAACTGTAATATTAGCAATATAACTAGAATATCTAAACTAGAATTAATTCAAGAATTCTAGCTTAGATATTTTGTATTGAAATTTTATAACGAATATTACCTATCCTTCATTTAACCTCTCCACTATGCTCATCTTACTTGTAGTCTTATAGCATATAATAGGAATAACTGAAGAAATCACTATAAGAAATGGTAGGCAAATTGCTACCGGTACAAGTGTAATATGGTAGCTGAAAAAAGGAAAACCTCCTACAATAGCATTAGCAATAATATAACTAAATGCCATGCCAAATGTAACAACAATTAACATAGTAAACAAAGCATAGTATAATCCTTCAAATAAAAGCATCTTATAAAGCTGTCTGCCAGTCATGCCTATACTTTGCAGCATTGCATGCTCCTTTCTTCTGGATATTATGCTTGTAGCAATAGAATTAGCAAAGTTAAGTATTCCAATCAATGCGATTACAAAACTGAGTGAATATCCTACTACATTGTAAGTAGACTGAGTTTTTGCAAATTCCTTTTCAAAAATATTTTTTGATGTATAACTAAGTGCAGGCTCTTTTGTTTTTACATAGCTTTTAATATAATTTTCAACACTTGGAATCTCTTGCTTTTCCACATCAAATAACGCTGTCATTATGACAGGATTCTTAACATGCGCTTTGAATTCATCAGACGGAATAGAAATCTGAACTGCCTGAGGATCTGCAGTCCTTACAGAAACGTTAAATGGAATTTCGCCTATTGCCATTACTTTATAAGTCTTTTCTGTTCCATCCTCATAAGTCATTTTAAAATCTTCACCAACATCATAATAACTTTCTATATTAGAAGTTCCTTGGAAATAAGGTCTTCCAATTATAATATAATTACCTGTTGAAAATTTTTTAGCATCAAATGTACCTTTGAAAATTTCAATTTTATTCGATATAAGCTTATCAAGTCCACCAAACGTTAATTTCAGTTCTTTACTTTCTAATATTTTCTTTGTATCCTCTGTAGTTCCAGATTTATCCTTTATGGCAGCCTCACCTTCAAGCTGACCTGTAAGCCATTTTAATGATTTGTCTGTTAGTTTATGTTTGAACTCCTTAAAATATACTCTTCCAACGTTTTTTATTCCCGTCAAAGAACTTATTTCATCCACCGTTTTTTCTTTTAAGGTATCCTGGCCTTTATATCCGACATAAGGATTAAAATAACCTGCATCAGCTATACAAAAATCGCTGACTATAATATTGCTTACATATTTGTCCATATCAAAACCTTTGACCATTGTATAAACACTATTAAGAAGTATTATGCTAAGTGAGAGGGAGATCATTACAACAATAGCCTTTTTCTTACTTCTGAACACATTATAGAACGCCATTTTGTAAACTTTAGCACCATTAGTTGACTCTTTATTCTTCCTTTTTCCATTATCCTGAACATCCGTATACCTAACTGCCTCAATAGGCGATATTTTTGCAGCTATCTTTTGCGGCTTTCGGCAGCTTATAAGTACAGTTACAAGTGAAAATAATGATGCTGCTATAAATATAAGAGGGTCAAAAGATATTTCAGTGTGCGTAACTTGTACACTCTGCATTACAAATGGTATAAGCACTGATCCCATTATATATCCTATAACTAATCCTATGGGTATTCCTATAATAGAAAGTATTATAGCCTGCCTTTTAACAATACTTCTTATCTGTTTTGATGTGGTTCCTATAGTTTTAAGCACACCATAAAATTTAGTATCTTTTGCCACCGAAATATAAAATATATTATAGATAATAAGATATCCACTTAACATAACAAGCAACATTGCACCTATAAGCGAAACTATGCTGCCTAAATTAGATATGATTTGTTCTGAAGTATAAGCCCAATTTACACCTAGTGGTATATTGGCCTGTGTATATCCGCTATCACTTAAAATTTTCAATAGCTTATTATTTACATTAAAACTATTTGAAAACATTACATCTGCAAATACAAGTCCTGTGAGATTTTCAGTTTCTTTAAAATGACTTTTTACATATTTATCATCTATGCCATAAAGCTTTGCTTTTAAAAATTTTTCTGATACCCATGCCATACTTGCAGGAGCTACAGCGTCTCCTTTCCAGTATCCTGAAAGAATAAAGTTATCCGTAGCTTGTTTGCCATTTACAGTATAGGTTAATGTTACATTGCTTCCTATTTCATGTGGCACACCGAGCTTATCAAGTACTATGGTATCCAAAGCTATTTCATTTTCATTTTGTGGCATTGTTCCTTTTGTAGGAAGATCAAACATAAATTCTGCTTCCTTATTTGTTGCATACCTTACTTCAGTTTGTCTTGTGGAAAGCTCACTATTTTTTGCAAAACCAACTAATACTGAATATTCAATACTTTTAATAAGCTTATGATTTTTTATATGGTCAAATTCATCTTTTGTTAAATATTTAAAACTGCCGTGAAAACTTCCTCCCACCTGACGCATAGTGCTTTCCTGGAGAGATTTATTCATGCTTATTCCGATTGTTAGTAAGCTTGTAAACAATAAAGTAGTTAATACTATTGCCATTACTGCAAATATATTTCTTAGTTTGTTTGCTTTGAGGCTTTTAATGGAAAGATTACGAATAGTCCTCTTATTTGGTGTAGCTATCATTAATTATTCACCAGCCTATTCACAACTCTTCCGTCTTCAATTTTTATGATAGTATCTGCCATTTGTGCTATTTCCTCATTATGAGTTATCATAACTATGGTCTGATTAAAACGCTTCCCTGTGGCTTTTAGAAGTCCTAATACATCAAGGCTTGCTTTACTGTCAAGATTTCCTGTGGGCTCATCTGCAAGAATAATAGCAGGTCTTGTAGCCAAAGCTCTTGCAATAGCCACACGCTGCTGCTGTCCTCCTGAAAGATTATTTGGATAAGACTTAATCTTACTTTGAATTCCAAGAGCAGATATTATACTGTTTAAATATTCCTTATCAACAGTATTTCCATCCAGTTCAATAGGAAGAACAATATTTTCATAAACATTCAATATAGGAAGCAAGTTATAATTTTGAAATATAAATCCTATCTTTCTTCGGCGGAATATTGTAAGTTTATCATCATTCAATTTAAATATATCCCCGCCTTCCACTTCCACTGTTCCTGAAGTTGGCCTATCAAGCCCGCCTAGCATATGTAAAAGTGTACTCTTCCCGCTACCAGATGTTCCTACAATTGCAGCAAACTCACCCTGATTTATAACTAAATCTACATCATCTAAAGCTTTTACCATATTTTCTCCGTTACCATAATACTTTTTCAAACTTTTCGTCTGTAATACTGCCATAACAATTCCTCCCTAAAAATATTAGTTTATACCTAGGTATGTATATACTATATTCCTCAAATCTAACAAACTGCTTTCTCAAATATAACAGTTTTGTAATATTTAATATTTATTTTGTATTAGGCAGGAATACGGAAAATACAGAGCCCTTATTAAGTTTAGATTTAACCTTAATATATCCACCCTCAGAGGAAATAATTTCGCTTGTAAGGTAAAGGCCTATGCCAACACCATCATATTGTGATACATCAGCACTTCTATAAAATCGCTTAAATATAAAATTAAGCTCACCCTCATTTATGCCTATACCCGTATCTTTGATATCTATACGAGTAAACATCTCATATTGGCTGACTATTACATCAATTTTGCCCCATTCTGGTGTATATTTAATAGCATTTTCTAGTATATTTACAAATGCTTCGCTTGTCCATTTAACATCGTGATATGCCTTGATGTCTTCATCACAACATACCTGAATTTGTATATTCTTTTTTTCCGCATAGGAAAATACTGTCCCAATTGAAGTGCTGATAGTTTGAAACACAGGCATTAAAGTTTTATTAACAGAATTTATAATTCCTGTTTCAAGCCGTGACATTTTTACAAGAGATTCTATAAGCCATCTAAGTTTTTCAGACTGAAGCTTTATTCCACTTGCTAACTCTTTTTGCTCTTGATTTAGCTTATAACCATCGAGCAGCAGTTCAGAATAAAGCATGATATTTGCTACAGGTGTTTTAGTCTGATGAGAAATATCTGAAATAAGGCTTTTTATTTTGTTGCGCTCTTTTTCAATTTCATCGGTGGTGAATTTTGACATGGCAATAAAACGATACATTTTGCTCTCAAAGGAGGAAAGTATGTTTTCCTCATATCCTGTATAGATATTTTTTTTGCCACTTATTGCATTATCCATAATTTCATCAATAGTCTTAATAGACCTAGTTACTTTATTACCTAGCACAGCTATAAAAATATATGCCAAAAGGATCATAGCCATGGAATATGCAAATATGATTAAAATAAATGTTATTGTAGGATCATATATAAATAATAAAAACATGGTAATTGCTACAGTAAGTAAAATAAATACTGTTCCAAAAATAATATAAGTCCTTTGAAATGAAGCTTCCGTAATTTTATTCAAAAGATTCTCCTCCAGCCCACATATATCCCATTCCATATATTGTTTTTATATATTTGGTGGAATTGGGGTTATCCTCTATTTTATTCCTAAGTCTACTTACGCTCACAGTTAGAGCATTCTCATCAACGTATTCCGCTCCATCACTCCAAACCTTATCAACAAGCTGAGATCTTGATAAAATACTGCCCTTATTATCCAATAAAATTTTCAAAAGTTTCTGCTCAGTCTTGCTCAATACAAGAGCAACACCATTTTTAGTAAACTCCATGGTATCAAAATTAAATACCATATTATCTATTGTAATTTTATTATCAGATTTTATATCCCTAACACGCCTTAATATTGCCCTTACCCTTGCACGCAGAACCATAAGGCTGAAAGGTTTGGTAATATAATCATCTCCCCCAAGTTCCAGACCTGTGACAATATCAATTTCCATATCATTTGCAGTTAAAAAAATAACAGGCACTTGAGATGCTTGTCTAATTTCTTTACAAAGTCCAAATCCGCTTCCATCTGGTAAATTAACATCAAGTATAATTAGATCTATTTTTTTATTACATAGCATTTGTTTAGCTTGTTTAATATTATATGCTTGCTGGATGTCAACATCATTTTGACGGAGGGATAGCATAATGCCACTATTCAAAGTAACATCATCTTCAACTATAAGTAATGTTATCAAGAAATCACCTTCTCCATTCTATGTAGGATTCGTAATTTAGTTTATATTTAGCAAGATTTCTAAAAACAAAAAATATAAAAATTCGCATATTGGAGTTAATATTCGTTATACATCCAATTATAGAATATTATACCATAATTATTTTTGTTACTATAATATTTTCAGCCATAATAAAAAGCATCTAGATAGCAGATGCTTTTTATTACACATAAATATTATTAATTACTTAGGTTAATATACAGTTACCCATTATTGCTAATCTTTTTTAAATGAATCCTTCCATATCGTCTGTAAGTTTTACTAATTGATCAATTATATCGCCTATATGCTCTATAGTATCTAATAGCGGTTTTTCTGTTGTTATATCTACTCCAGCCATTTTAGCAAGTTCTACTGGCGACTTAGTTCCTCCTGCTTTTAGCACTTTCCTCCAGTCATCAACGGCTGGTTGTCCCTCTTTTAAAATTCTGTTACTTACTTCTGTAGCTATGGTAAGCCCAGCACTATATGTATATGGATAAAGTCCCATATAATAATGTGGCTGCCTCATCCAAGTAAGTTCTGCGCCATCAACTATTTTCACAGAGTCTCCCCAGAACTTTTCTAGCACGCCTTTTTTTATCTCATTAAGAGTTGAAGCTTGCACACTTTCACCTGCATCTATTATTTTATAAACTTCTCTTTGATACGCAGCCTCTAACAGATGAGTTACAAAGTTATGATAATAGGTACGGCTAATAATAGAAGATAAGACCCATCTCTTAAATCTAGGCTCATCATTTGTTTTCATAAGATAATTTGCCATAAGCAATTCATTCATAGTAGATGGTGCTTCTATAAAATATAAAGATGGCTCTGCATCAAATATATTTTGATTTTCATTAATTAACTGAAAATGCCCTGCATGACCTAATTCATGAGCAAGTACAAATGCTTCTCTCATTTTCTCAGACCAAGATATCAAAATAAAAGGATGACTTCCGTAAGGCGTAGCACAAAAAGCACCTGTTGATTTTCCTTTGTTTACAGCAAAATCAATCCATCTTTCATCATAGCCCTTTTTAACCATTTCCAAATAATCGTCACCGAGTACTGATAATGCTTCCTCCACATATTTCTTAGATTCCTCTACGGATATGGTTGGCTCAAAGTCAGGGTCTACTTCAAGTTTTAAATCTGCAAAGGTCATTTCATCAATTTTATGAATTTTCTGAAGTAGTTTTGCATATTTTCTCATATGTGGTGCTAACTTTTCCATGATTGTATCTATTTGTCTATCATATAATTCCCTCTCTATCTGTTGGGGAAATAATAAACTATCTATAACAGAATCAAAGCCTCTAAGAGTTGCTAATGTTTTTTCTTTTTGAACATGAGTCTGATAAAGTGCCGCTACTGTATGTTGATATTCTCCGAGTTTTGAAGAAAAAGCTTCAAAAGCTGCTCTTCTAATTTTAGTATTAGTTTCATACTCCCATTCATTTTCAAAAAGCACAAAACTAAGAGGATATTCAGTGCCGTCTACATTGAAATTTTTAAAATCCATATCAGCTAATTTAGTTGTTTCATATATGGAATAGGGAGAATCTAAAGTTCCTGATAAAGCTGATAATACCTTTTCTACTTCTGGATGTAGTGAATGTTTTGTAAGTCTTTTTATTTCATTTAAATAATGGCTATTTTCTTTTGATTTTTCTATTGCCTCATCGATTGTTTTTTCGTCGGCTTCCTTAATTTCACTTGTTACAAAGCTTAATCTACTTTCTAAATTCGATGATATGTTAATAAACTTCATATATCTAGCTTGATTTTCTATATTAGTTTGATCTGTAGAAACTGCAAGACTTGCATAAGAGCCTACCAGGTTTTCATTTTGCAGTACGACTCTCATTTTATCCAAACACTCATTTATCATACTAGCTGAATTTAGTTTTTCTTTATAGTTTTTTTCTATTTCTAATGTAAGCTCTTCTAAACCTTTTATAGTTAAATTATACTGATCCTCTGTTTGGTACATTGAAGATAAATCCCAAGTAAGTGACTTATCTACGTCTTTTCTTTCTTTTAAAGCTGTTTTCATTATAAAGCCCCCTTTTTTTAGTTATACTGTTGTTTTAAAGTGTCTGAATATTATAAAATGTATTTTATATACATTCTATAGTAGACTCATGAATTCCTTTAAAGTGGAACATAAAGTGAGGGAGGTGTTTTAGTTTAAATAGTAGATGGTATTAAGTTAAGAGAAATAGAAACAGGAATCAAGAGTTTAATAAGGGAGCGATTATTGAAGTAGAAGAATTAGAACAAGAAAAAACAGAAAAAGAAATGATAAGATGATTAAGAAGATATGAAAAAAACTCGTATAAACCGAGTTTTTTAAGTGTTTATCCATAAGAGTTATTTGAAAGTAACTGACTTAATTACCCCATCTAAACTTTTTGCACCTACATCGTCAGTGTATGTGCTAATGAAGCTTAAAGCATATCCATTTAGGACACAAGCATAATACTTTTGAGTCATCTTTATAGTACCAGTTTCAATAGTTGCTTCTAACACACTAAAGTTTTTTCTACCCACTTTTTCAGTATAAATTTCTTTGTCAAATTTATAAGGCATAGTACTTGCAACAGTTTTTAATTGTTTTTTTACTGCGCCTAAGTAGTTAGCGCCATCATTTACACCTTGGAAAAATGAAAGTTTTTCTGCTATAACTATAAAATTGGGATTTGCAGTAGATTGAACTTTTAGACCTTTTTGTGAAGTCATTAGAAGATACACTGTTCTTAATTCGCTCAAATCTAGTTCTTTAGCTTTACTTTTATCATCTTTAGAAATTACTTCTTTACCTAGTTTAAGTACTTCGGTTTTTTCTTCATCAGTTGCTACTATCCATTTATCAGGAATATTAATGTTCATCTTAAAGAAATCATTCGTATAAACATTACCTTCAGTTTTACCTAAAGTGAGTAGTTTATCTTTAGCTACCTCTTTAGGTACTTCCTTAGTTATCGATTTAGGTACCTCTTTAGCTACCTCTTTAGTAGATGTTTTACTACATCCAACAAATGAAAATGCTAGTAATAATGTTAGAAGACAAGCAGTTGCTTTTTTATACATTTTAAAACCCCCCTGAGATTTGTGCGTTTATATGCTAACGTACATACCATAATTGTATAATAATACTAAAATATATGGTTTAAATTATAGCAACTTGTATAATATATAACAAAATAAAAAATTTGTCAATTAAACGCACTTTATAGTATCTAGTAGTATTATCATATAATAAAGAATATAGTATAAAAAATATAATTCATCTATTGACAAGATAGGATAAAATGCTTAAAATCAAAGTACACTAAATTGGTATACTTTAAGGAGGGATATAACATGAAAATAACACGAGAAGCAGATTATGGACTTAGAGTAGTACTTAACTTGTGTATATTGGGATATGGTAAAAAAGTAGAAGCAAAGACAATTTCAGAAAAAGAAGCTATACCGCTAAGATTTCTTTTGAAGCTTTTAAGAAAGCTTACACAAGTAGAAATTGTAAAATCTTATAGAGGAGTTAATGGAGGATATACTATAAATAAATTACCAGAACACATAAATTTAAAAGACGTTATAGAAGCAATAGATGGGCCTATTGCTGTTAATAGGTGCGTAATTGAACCAAGTTTTTGCAATTTAAATAGAAGTGGCGTGTGTACTATCCATAGAGCCATGACAAAAGTACAAAAGAGCTTAAGTTCAGAACTAGAAAGTATAAATTTCAAACAATTAATGGATGGAGAAGTTTAGATAGTTTAGGGTTTATATTCAATTAAATTTAAAAATAAAAATAAAAATATGAGTAAACAAGAAAGACAATATGAGGAGGAATTTTAAAATGTGTGGAAATTGTAATATATGCAAATCAGCAGATACAGTACTTGAGGGGGTTATTGGAGGATTAGATGTAGAGACATCTCATCATAGAGTAGAAGGTCAAAAGGCTAAGTGTGGATTTGGCATGCAAGGTGTTTGTTGTAGACTTTGTTCAAATGGGCCATGTAGGATTACACCGAAAGCTCCAAAAGGAATATGTGGAGCTGATGCAGATACTATTGTTGCTAGAAATTTTTTAAGAGCTGTTGGCGCAGGTTCTGCTTGTTATATACATATAGTAGAAACAACTGCTAGAAACTTAAAAGCTATAGGAGAAACTAAAGGCAAAATAAAAAGTGAAGCAACTTTAAATAGACTTGCTAACATGTTTGAAATAAAAGAAGAGGATATTTATGAAAAGGCAATAAAAGTTGCAGATAAAATAATTGCAGATTTATATAAGCCAAAATTTGAAAAAATGGAGCTTGTTTATAAACTAGCATATGCACCAAGAGTAGAAAATTGGAAAAAACTTGGGATTATGCCTGGTGGAGCAAAATCAGAAGTGTTTGATGCTATGGTAAAGACATCAACAAACTTAAGTAGCGATCCATTAAATATGATTTTAAATAGTTTTAATTTAGGTATTTCAACAGGCTTATACGGTTTAACATTAACAAATCTTTTAAATGATGTAATGCTTGGGGAGCCAGTTATTAGACAAGCTAAAGTAGGATTTAAAGTTGTAGATGAAGATTATATAAACTTAATGGTAACAGGACACCAGCATTCAGTGATTGCCCATCTGCAAGATAGATTAATAGAAGAAGATGTAACTGCTAAAGCAAAGTATGTTGGAGCTAAAGGCTTTAGAATAGTAGGTTGTACGTGTGTAGGTCAGGATCTACAATTAAGAGGAGAACACTATAAAGAAGTATTTGCAGGTCATGCAGGAAATAACTTTACAAGTGAAGCTTTAATTGCAACTGGTGGAATAGATGCTATAGTATCTGAGTTTAACTGTACACTTCCAGGAATAGAGCCAATCGCAGATAAATTTATGGTTAAACAAATTTGTCTTGATGATGTAGCTAAAAAAGCAAATGCAGAGTACATTGAGTATACTTTTAAAGATAGAGAAAATATAAGTGAAAGAATAATTGAAGAAGCATTGGAAAGTTATAAAAATAGAAGAGATAAAGTACAAATAAACATTCCTAAAAATCACGGATATGACGATGTGTTAACGGGACTCAGTGAAGAGTCTTTGAAGAATTTCCTTGGTGGTACATGGAAACCGCTCATAGATTTAATTGTATCAGGAAAAATAAAAGGGATAGCTGGAGTTGTTGGATGCTCTAACTTAACTGCAAAAGGACATGATATATTTACAGTAGAGCTTACAAAAGAGCTTATTAAGAGAGATATACTTGTACTTTCAGCAGGATGTTCTAGCGGTGGGCTTGAGAATGTTGGATTAATGTCGCCATCGGCAGCTAGTCTTGCAGGAGATAGCTTAAAAGAAGTTTGCGTAAGCCTAGGGATACCTCCAGTATTAAACTTTGGACCATGTTTAGCTATAGGAAGACTCGAAATTGTTGCCACAGAACTTGCAAAATATTTAGGCATAGATATTCCGAAGCTTCCACTTGTACTATCTGCACCACAGTGGCTTGAAGAACAAGCCCTGGCAGACGGAGTATTTGGACTAGCACTAGGACTGCCACTTCATCTTGCAATTCCTCCATTTATAACAGGAAGCAAAGTAGTGACAAAGCTATTGACGCAGGATCTAGAAAAGTTAACTGGTGGAAAATTGATTCTTGAAGATGATGTTGTTAAAGCTGCGGATAAGTTAGAACAAATAATATTAAATAAAAGACGAGAATTGGGACTTAGTTATTTATAAGAACAGGAGGGATAATAATGAAGAGAATAATGATAGACAATGAAAAATGCCAGTGTTGCCTTAATTGTAGCCTTGCCTGTATGTCAGAGCATAATGAAAAAGGAAAATCCATATATGATTTAGATCTTCAAGATATCAAAAATGTAAGCAAAAATTATATTATTCAAAATAAGGATAATAAGAATTGTCCTATGTTTTGTAGACACTGCGCGGAGCCAGAGTGTGTTATTGCTTGTATGAGTGGTGCAATGACTAAAGACAGTGAAACTGGTATAGTAAATTATAATAAAGAAAAATGTGCGAACTGCTACATGTGTGTAATGTCATGCCCTTATGGTGTATTAAAATCCGATGAGGAAACTAAAAAAATTATTGTAAAATGTGATATGTGTGATGGTAGGGAAATTCCAAGATGTGTGGAGAGTTGCCCTACTGGAGCAATATACTTAGTATAGTGAACAATATACCTAGTATAGTGAACAAGCTAGTATAGTTGAGGGGTGGTAATGATGAAATACGTAATAATAGGTGCTAGTGCTGCTGGTATAAATGCAGCTAAGACTTTAAGAGTATTAGACAAAGATGCAGAAATAACTTTAATATCGAAGGATACTAAAGTATATTCAAGATGCATGCTACACTATGTAATAAGTGGAAGTAAAACTGAGGAAGATATATGTTTTACTGAAGATGATTTTTTTAATAAATATAAAATTAACTGGATTTCAGGAAAAAAGATTATAGGGATTAATATATATAATAAATTTTTAACAACAGATGATGAAAGAATTGTGACATTTGATAAACTGCTTATAGCTTCTGGAGCAGATTCATCTATACCCCCAATTAAGAATTTAAGAGGGGCAAATAATGTTTATGCTCTTAGACACATGGAAGATGTAGTGAATATTAACAGTGTGGCCAAGATAAATACTTCAGCAGTAATTATCGGAGCAGGTTTAGTTGGAATAGATGCAGCTATAGGTTTAATAGAAAAAGGTGTAAAGGTTAATATTGTAGAGATGGCACCAGGAATTCTTCCGATTCAGCTAGATGCTAAAACTGCAAAAGTATATGAAAATGAACTTATTAAAAATGGTGCGCAGGTATATACAAGTGTATCAGTTGAGGAAATAATTATAGATGAAAATAAAGATGTGAAAGCAGTTAAATTAGGAGATGGAAGAGAAATAAATTGCGACTTTATAATATGTGCAGCAGGTGTAAGACCTAATGTGGATTTTCTAAAGGATAACAGGATTAAAATGGAAAAAGGTATAGTTATAGATTCACTTTGTAAAACATCAGTAGAAGATATATACGCAGCCGGAGATGTATGTGGAATATCCCCAATCTGGCCTATGGCTGTAAAGCAGGGAATTGTAGCTGCATATAACATGACAGGAAATTTAAAAGAATTAGATGATTATTTTAGCTTTAAGAATTCAATGAATTTTTTTGGAATTCAAACTGTATCCTTAGGGGTTTTAGAAGCTCCAGATAATACTTATGAAGTTGAAGTAAGAGTGTATAAAGATATTTATAAGAAGATTATACACAAAGATGGAGTGATTTATGGAGCAATTTTACAAGGTGATATTTCTTATTGTGGAATTTTAACTGAATTAATTAAAAATAAAATTGATGTATCTAAAATCAATAAGAGCGTATTAGATATTAATTATGGAGACTTCTATAAAGTTAACGAAGATGGTCAATACATTTATTAATGTAGAAATATATAAATCCAGAATATTAGGGTATAAGTGATATTCTGGATTTGTTTTGCTTAGAGTAGGTAAGAAGCACTTAATTAGTTGGAATTTATAGTGAGCATTAGTGGCTAGAGTAGCTATTGGTGCTTATTTTGTTGTAGTGAATTGGACAATCGCTGTTACTATATTTAACGACATTTCAGAAGTGGTTAATGTCAGCGACCCAGGAGATGATTTAATGCGTTGGTAGAAATTCTCGAACAAACGCATTTTTTGTGTGTATTGGGGAATTGTATGAAGATAGAGGGGAATAACATAGATAGAATACTTTAAATCGTAACCAGTGGTGCTGCAATTTATAGAGCCAATGCAAGTTTTTTTGATAGTAAAAATATTAAATAGGATAATAATCTAGAAAATGAATATGAAAATAGTATAAGTAAAGTAAGAATGGAGGTGAAAGTTATAAAAAATAAAAATGATATGCGACTTTTTATTGGAACAACTTGGTTAATATCTTTTGTTGTTATGTGGATTTTATTTAATGCATTTTTGCCTAAGAATGAATTTAATATGCAATTAAATAAAATTGAAAAAAGTGTATCAATAAAGGATTGGAATCAGGCTAAAAAATCAATGGATGAATTAAAAAGTATTTATAATAAAAATAAAATATTAATTCAAACTAATAATTCAACAGAAATTTTTACGACTTTTGAGTTCGCATTAGGACAGTTAGATGCGTCAATACAACATGAGCAGGATGCAGCTCTTGAATATATTGGAGGACTGAAATCTTCGCTTGACCTTGTTATGAAGGCATTTTCTGGGCCTTGAGTCATTTTATAGCCAGATTAAACTATAAATTTTTTGGAGGAACAACATGAATGATTTTTTAGCTTTTAGTATAAGGGTTATTATAGTTTTTTATTTTACTTATCTTTGTACTAGGGCTTTAACTAAAAAAGCTATGGCACAAATGACAGCCTATGAGTTAGCAGGGCTTATGATATTATCAAACGTAGCTGCTGAACCTCTTGTAGACAAGGTTACGGTAAAGTCAGTTTATGGTGCTGGATTACTGGTAGTGTTAATGATTATTAGTGCCAGATTGGCAATAAGAAATAAACTTACACCTATCTTAGAACATACTCCAACTATGATTGTTAATAAAGGAAAACTTGATATGAAGGCAATGAACAATTTGGGATTAAGCTTAAATCAGTTAGAGGGATTGCTTAGACAGCAGGGATACGATAAAATAGCTGATTTAGATACAGTTATAATGGAACCTCAGGGGAATATTTCTGTTTTTCCTAAATCTGAAAACAAACCTGTTACGCTAAAGGATATAAATATAAAAACATACACACAAGGAATTACTATACCACTAATAATGGATGGAGATATTATATATACTAATCTTAAACATATGCAAAGAACTAAAGAGTGGCTTTTACAGGAGCTAAATAAGCAGGGAATATCAGACTACAAGAGTGAAGTAGGCATTGCGGAACTTGATACAAATTGGAAGTTAAATGTTTTTAAAAAATAGGTGAATTTTTGTGAATAGATTATAAAATTGTGCTATTTTTTTGTTAGGCAAGTGATTGTGAGAAAGCAGGTTCAGTTTAAATAGTGAATAAAAATAAAGAAAATGTTATAGGAAAAATAAGGGCAAAATTGTAAAATTTATGGTACAATGAAGACGAACAAGATTAGAATAAGGACGGAAATTATAATTATTATTTTTAAATAGAAAATATGAAATTAGTGTTAGAGCTTTCTCCGTTATAAAAATAGTGTGGATATGTCACCTTAGTATTTTATTGTTCAATAACTTATAATGGAGGATTTAATATGACAGTAAAAAAGATTCATATTATTGGGGGCCCAGGAAGTGGTAAAACATATATTTCTCAAAAAATATCAAAGAATTTACATATAGAGCGTTATGATTTAGATGAATTATTTTGGGATAAGTCAAACTCTTATGACACAAAATCAGATATAAATAAAAGAAATGAAAATTTACGGATGATTTTATCAAAAGAATCATGGATAATTGAAGGGGTATACTACAGTTGGTTGCAAGACAGTTTTATAAAATCGGATATAGTATTTATTTTGAAGCCAAAGGTTTTAAAAAGGGATTGGAGAATAATAAAGAGATTTGTTAAAAGAAAATTAGGTTTACTATCTTCTAAAAGAGGTTCTATAAAAGGACTTATTGATTTAATTGTTTGGAATCATAAATATGATAAAAAAAACTTAATACAAGCAGAAGCGATGATTGATAAGTGCAATTCTAATAAAGTTATTGTCAAGAACAATGTGGATATATTTAATTTTGTTAAAAACAATTTTTAAATTGTTAGCAATGTATATATTAATATAGCGTACACATCAGAGAATACTGCTGGAGGTAATGTATGATTATTGAAAATAAAAGAATAGAATGTAAAAGTCTAATATGGATACTTCGCTGTCCAACAAAATATGATGCAATTGAATTATCTAAATTAAGAGTTAAAATTGATGGAGAAACAGAAAATCTTGATAGAGAATCTGGTGAAGGTTTATTAACGCCAGAAGATTTTGAAAAACTTATCTATGAAGATTCAATAGCGGAAAAAAATTTGTTTTTAGTTGCAGAAGTAGAAGGGGAAATTGTTGGATTTACTCGTTGCGTGGGAAATAAACTAAGTAGATTTAGACATAAATCAGAGTTTGGAATATGTATATCAAAGGCATATTGGAGCCATGGAATTGGTAAAGTACTACTAGAAAATATTTTGATGTGGGCAGATACTGTGAAAATAGAGAAAATTTCATTAACTGTGGTACAAACAAATACAAAAGCAATTCAATTATATAAAAGATATGGATTTGTAGAAGAAGGATTATTAATAAAGGACTCAAACTTCGCACATAAAAACATGACTTAGACCATTGAAAAATCAAGGATCCACAGTGTTTTAATATAGAAAAATCCTCTCAAAAATGATATAATGTAAGTAGTGACAAATACAAAAATATCATATTTAGGAGGATTCATTCATATGAACAATATACCACAAAACAGTCAAAATGAAAATGATTTTATGAAGTCTATAATGAATTTTATTAAACAATTTAAGGTTATTAGTGCTTTAAAAAAAGCAAATTGTTATAAAGAAAAAGGTATATGTGTTCGTGATATTTTTTGCTATTTACTTCAGATTGTTTATACAGGCAAAAGCATGTATATGAGTTATCAAACTGAAAGTAATGCTCCTAAATTTGGTAAAGATGTAGTATACAGATTCTTAAATTCAATGTACATAAACTGGCAATCATTCTTGTTAAAATTATCAGGAACTATTATAAATGAGAGTTTAGTAAACCTTACTTCTGAAAAACGTATCAACGCAATAGTTGTTGATGATTCTTTTTATGGTAGACTTAGAAGCAAAAATGTTGAATTACTTTCTAATGTAAATGACCATGCAAGCAAAGGTCAAAAATATAAAAAAGGATTTAGAATGCTTACTCTTGGATGGACTGATGGTAATACATTTTTACCTATTTTATTTAACTTACAAA
Organism: Clostridium sp. FP1; assembly: GCF_011065975.2. Lineage (NCBI taxonomy): Bacteria > Bacillati > Bacillota > Clostridia > Eubacteriales > Clostridiaceae > Clostridium > Clostridium sp. FP1. The sequence goes on from NZ_JAAMNJ020000001.1 coordinate 296,737, forward strand.
GTTCAGAAAAGCAAAAAAATAGATACTGCGAAATGAAAGAAGGTTTAAACAAGAACACAATTGCATATAAACGTAGAAAACAAGCAATATCAAAGTCTACAGATGTTATGATTGAAATGCTAGAAGCTACTGTAAAGGCTGGCATTCCAGCAAAACATGTATTATTTGATAGTTGGTTTTCTTATCCTGTTACCATAATTAGAATATTTAAGCTTAAGCTACATACTGTAGGTAGGCTTAAAAACACTACAAAAATAAAGTACATTTTTGAAGGTGAAAGAAAAACTTTAGCTCAGATATACAAAGAAAAAAGAAAACGTCCAGGGAAATCAAAATATCTTTTATCAGTAATGGCACAAATATATGATGCTAACAATAATACATTGGATGTAAAAATAGTATTTGTGCGTGACCGTAATAATAAAAAGAAATGGATAGCAATTATTTCTACTGATTTAAGCTTATCCGAGGAAGAAATTATAACACTTTACGGTAAACGTTGGAGCATTGAAGTTTTCTTTAAAGTATGCAAATCCTATTTGAATCTTGGAAAGGAATTTCAAGGTCTTTCTTATGATTCAATGATTGCACATACTTCAATTGTGATGGTTCGATATATGATGCTTGCTGTTGAAAACAGAAATAATAAGGATTCACGTACAATGGGAGAAATATTTTTTCTAGCTTTTGATGAGCTTAAAGATATTCAATTTTCAGAAGTATTAGAAATAATCTTCAACATTCTACAAGAAACGCTGCAAGAATTATTGTTTTTAACTGTGGCGCAAATAGATAGTTTTATTGCCGCTTTTATTATAAAACTACCTAAATATATTTCAAGGAAATTCACTGCTAAAAAGATAGCTTAAAATCAAATTTTATCACTGTTTTAAGCCATCTTACCATTGATTTACAAGGTGTTATAGCTGTTTTTTTCCTGCGAAGTATGAGTAAAGGACCGTATTCATAAAGATGGAAACTATTATAATACAGTTATAATGGGAAGATTATTAGATAAATAGATATTAACAAGTAAAATATAATATTTACATATATCCACGCAAGCACCCCATATCAATTAGATGTGGGGTTTTAATATACCAATATATTTACGAATATATCTTAAATTTTAAAGTTATTATTTTCTAATCAAAAAATAAGAAAGCCTACTGTGAGAATATGATAAAAGTGGGTTGTAATTTGTTATTGGGTATGATACTGTATAAATATAAACAAATCGCATACGATTAAATATTGAAAGAAAAAATAAGATGTAAGGAAATAAGGTATGATGTTTAAAATTAGAGAATCAACTATGTTTTGACTTATATGTATGTTTTAAAAAATTAATCAAAAGAAAATGGGATTACCTATAAAAAATATATAAATAATATAAGGATGGTGTAATTAAATGAGAGCAGTTATTATTGAAACATATGGTGGTAAAGAACAGCTAAAATTAATGGATGTAGCGAGTCCAGTACCAAAAGAAAATGAGGTGTTAATTGAAATGCATGCGACTTCGATTAATCCAGTGGACTGGAAGATACGAGCTGGACATTTTAAGGAAGTAATGCCTTTCACATTTCCACTTATTTTAGGTTGGGATGCAGCTGGTGTTGTTATAAAAGTTGGTGAAAATGTGTCATCATTTAAGCCTGGAGATAGAGTGTTTACAAGACCTGATACTACATCAAATGGCACATATGCTGAATATATAACAGTTGCCGAGAATTTAGTTGTAAAAATTCCAGAGAATATCAGCTTTGATGAAGCAGCGTCAGTTCCTCTAGCTGGTGAAACAGCTTGGCAGTGTCTTGTTGATATTGGAAAAATCAAATCAAGTGACCATGTATTAGTTCATGCTGGTGCAGGTGGTGTTGGAAGCTTAGCAATTCAAATAGCTAAAAGTTTTGGAGCTTATGTAACTACTACAGGAAGTAGCCGTAATGAAACCCTTCTAAAATCTCTTGGTGCTGATAAAGTAATAAATTATGAAAAAGTTGACTTTCAAAATGAACTCAAAGATTACGATTTAGTAATTGATACTTTAGGTGGTGAGATTCAAGAGAAAAGCTTTAAAGTATTAAAAAAAGGTGGAATATTAGTTTCTATTGTTCAACCTCCAAGTGCAGAAAAAGCAAAAGAATATGGAGTAAATGGTATATTTCATATGTTAAAACCAAGTGGTGAGGATCTTGGAAAATTAGCAAGTTTGATGGCCGAAGGCAAGCTTAAAGCATTAATAGGTAAAACATTTGAATTTAATGAAGCCGGACTTCAAAATGCACATGCATTAAGTGAATCACATCATGCTAAAGGAAAAATTATAATAAAGATCTCAAACTTCGCACATATAAAACTGGCATAGACACTTGCTGTATCAAGGTTTAAAGGCATTAATAAGTAGAAAAATCCTCCTAAAAATGATATAATGTAAGTAACTACAAATACAATAAATATCAAAATTAGGAGGACTTATTTATATGACTAATATACCACAAATTAGTGAAAATGAAAATGACTTTATGAAATCCATCATAAGTTTTGTTAAAAAATTCAAGGTTATTAACGCTTTAAAAAAATCAAATTGCTATAAAGAAAAAGGGACATGTGTCCATGATATTTTTTGCTATCTATTGCAGTTAGTTTACACTGGTAAGAGTATGTATATGAATTATCAAACTAAAAGTGATGAACCTAAATTCGGAAAAGATACTGTGTATAGATTTTTAAATTCTATGTACATAAATTGGCAAACATTTTTGCTACGACTCTCTGGAACTGTTATAGAAACACATTTAAGAAATCTAACTTCAGAGGATCGCATGAATGCAATTATTGTTGATGATTCATTTTACGGTAGAACTAGAAGTAAAAAAGTTGAATTACTTTCTAACGTTTTTGATCACGCAAGCAAAGGTGCTAAATATAAAAAAGGTTTTAGAATGCTTACAGCTGGATGGACTGATGGCAATACATTCGTTCCTCTTTCGTTTAATCTACAAAGTTCTGAGAAAGAAAAGAATAGGTTTTGTGAAATGAAGGACGGCTTAAATAGAAATTCGATTGCCTATAAACGTAGAAAGCAAGCGATTTCAAAGTCTACAGATGTTATGATTGATATGCTTAAAACTATTGTAAAGGCTGGTGTCCCTGCAAAACATGTATTGTTTGATAGTTGGTTTTCTTATCCTTCTACAATAATGAAAATACTTAAACTTAACTTACATACTGTAGGTAGGCTTAAAAATACTACCAAAATAAAATATATTTTTAACGGTGAAAGAAAAACATTATCCCAGATATATAAATCAAGGAAAAAACGACCAGGAAGATCAAAATATCTTTTACTCATACTTCGCAGGAAAAAAACAGCTATAACACCTTGTAAATCAATGGTAAGATGGCTTAAAACAGTGATAAAATTTGATTTTAAGCTATCTTTTTAGCAGTGAATTTCCTTGAAATATATTTAGGTAGTTTTATAATAAAAGCGGCAATAAAACTATCTATTTGCGCCACAGTTAAAAACAATAATTCTTGCAGCGTTTCTTGTAGAATGTTGAAGATTATTTCTAATACTTCTGAAAATTGAATATCTTTAAGCTCATCAAAAGCTAGAAAAAATATTTCTCCCATTGTACGTGAATCCTTATTATTTCTGTTTTCAACAGCAAGCATCATATATCGAACCATCACAATTGAAGTATGTGCAATCATTGAATCATAAGAAAGACCTTGAAATTCCTTTCCAAGATTCAAATAGGATTTGCATACTTTAAAGAAAACTTCAATGCTCCAACGTTTACCGTAAAGTGTTATAATTTCTTCCTCGGATAAGCTTAAATCAGTAGAAATAATTGCTATCCATTTCTTTTTATTATTACGGTCACGCACAAATACTATTTTTACATCCAATGTATTATTGTTAGCATCATATATTTGTGCCATTACTGATAAAAGATATTTTGATTTCCCTGGACGTTTTCTTTTTTCTTTGTATATCTGAGCTAAAGTTTTTCTTTCACCTTCAAAAATGTACTTTATTTTTGTAGTGTTTTTAAGCCTACCTACAGTATGTAGCTTAAGCTTAAATATTCTAATTATGGTAACAGGATAAGAAAACCAACTATCAAATAATACATGTTTTGCTGGAATGCCAGCCTTTACAGTAGCTTCTAGCATTTCAATCATAACATCTGTAGACTTTGATATTGCTTGTTTTCTACGTTTATATGCAATTGTGTTCTTGTTTAAACCTTCTTTCATTTCGCAGTATCTATTTTTTTGCTTTTCTGAACTTTGTAAGTTAAATAAAATAGGTAAAAATGTATTACCATCAGTCCATCCAAGAGTAAGCATTCTAAATCCTTTTTTATATTTTTGACCTTTGCTTGCATGGTCATTTACATTAGAAAGTAATTCAACATTTTTGCTTCTAAGTCTACCATAAAAAGAATCATCAACAACTATTGCGTTGATACGTTTTTCAGAAGTAAGGTTTACTAAACTCTCATTTATAATAGTTCCTGATAATTTTAACAAGAATGATTGCCAGTTTATGTACATTGAATTTAAGAATCTGTATACTACATCTTTACCAAATTTAGGAGCATTACTTTCAGTTTGATAACTCATATACATGCTTTTGCCTGTATAAACAATCTGAAGTAAATAGCAAAAAATATCACGAACACATATACCTTTTTCTTTATAACAATTTGCTTTTTTTAAAGCACTAATAACCTTAAATTGTTTAATAAAATTCATTATAGACTTCATAAAATCATTTTCATTTTGACTGTTTTGTGGTATATTGTTCATATGAATGAATCCTCCTAAATATGATATTTTTGTATTTGTCACTACTTACATTATATCATTTTTGAGAGGATTTTTCTATATTAAAACACTGTGGATCCTTGATTTTTCAATGGTCTAAGTCATGTTTTTATGTGCGAAGTTTGAGTCTTTTATCAGTAATGGCACAAATTTATGATTCCGCTGATAATAAATTGGATGTAAAACTAGTTTTTGTTCGGGACCGCAATGATAGAAAGAAGTGGATTGGATTCATTTGTACTGATTTAAGCTTAACAGAAGAACAGATTATTGCTCTTTACGGAAAACGATGGAGTATTGAAGTTTTCTTTAAAATATGTAAATCTTATCTAAATCTTGGAAAAGAATTTCAAGGTCTTTCTTATGATTCAATGATTGCACATACTACAATTGTGATGACCAGATATATTATGCTAGCTGTAGAAAATAGAAATAATAAGGATGAACGCACCATGGGCGAACTGTTTTTTCTTATCCATGACGAGCTTCAAGATGTAAATTTCTCAGAAGTTTTAAGAGTTATTCTCGATATTTTAAAAGAAGTTCTACAGGATCTATTGTTTTTAACTGGCGAGCAAATAGATAGATTTATTGATAATTTTATTTTAAAACTACCTAAACATTTTGCTGAGAAATTCAGTGTTAAAAAAGTAGCTTAAAATCAAATATTAATGCTATTTTAAGCTACACAAGTATTTATTCATAAGGGTTTTCAGGCATTCTTGTCCTGCGAAGTTTGAGTAAAGATAAAATAAGGTAAGTCCTATACTTCTGATATGCAGTGTTGTTACTTGAGTTTTATGTTACAATGTATTACATACAGTAACAAATATAGAAAATGAGACCATTTATAGCCTCCCTTAGCATTTACAGTTGCACATTTGGGAATAAAATGAAAGTAAGTGATTGCATATACTATAGCAATTTGTTTGGCAGAGAGTATGCAAACTTTACCATATATTAACAATTACAAAATATATTCAAAAAAGAAAGAAGGTTTATAAAAATGGCAGTTAGTTTAAAAAAAGGTCAAAAAGTAGATTTAACAAAGACAAATCCAGGATTAACAAAGGTATTGGTAGGACTAGGTTGGAGTACAAACAAGTATGACGGTGGTTCAGACTTCGATTTAGACGCAGCAGCATTTTTAACAGGAGAAAATGGAAAAGTAACTTCAGATGCAGACTTTATATTCTACAACAATGCAGAACATACATCTAAATCAGTTAAACATATGGGAGATAACAAGACAGGAGCAGGAGACGGAGATGACGAACAAATACTTGTTGATCTATCTTTAGTACCAGCAACTGTTCAGAAGATTTCATTTACTGTAACAATTAATGAAGCAGAAGAAAGAAGACAAAACTTTGGACAAGTTTCAGATTCTTATATCAGAGTAATGAGTGGAGACGGCACTACCGAGTTAATTAAATTTGACTTGGGAGAAGACTTCAGTATTGAAACAGCTGTAGTAGTTGGAGAATTATATAGAAATGGAGCTGAATGGAAATTCACTGCATTAGGTAGCGGATTCGAAGGTGGTTTAGGAGCTTTATGTACTAACTTTGGAGTTAATATCTAATATTTAATAATAATAAACTACTGTGTACCTTAAATATTGCACAGTAGTTTATTTGGGTTATTGAATGTAGAAACATGGGTGATGATTTAACGACATTTCAGAAGGAAGTCTCCAACTTCTATAAGTGGGGGTCACATACTACAACAAAAAGAAAACTTCAGTGGGAGTCTAAATCTCTTTCTGAAGTCGTTAATTACAGCTCCGTAGGAGATGATTTAACCACATTTCACAAGGAGGAATATTAATATGGGAGTTAATTTAATAAAAGGCCAAAAAGTAGATTTAACAAAAGGTAACGTAGCATTAAAGGCATTAGTAGTAGGTCTAGGTTGGGATGGTAGCAATGGTGGCGACACTATTGATTGTGATGCATCAGCTTTGATGTTGGGTGAAAATGGGAAATTATCTAGTAACAAGGGGATAATATACTTTGGTAACAAGTCAAGTAAGTGTAAGAGTGTAATTCACCAAGGGGATAATCTTACTGGTGCAGGCGCAGGTGATGACGAACAAATAGTTATAGATTTAACAAAAGTACCAGAGGATATAGCTAAGATAGTTTTTGTTGTTAATATCTATAATTGTGCATCTAAGAGACAACACTTTGGAATGATTAAAAATGCATACATTAGAATAATGGATAAATTAGCTAATGGTGAGTTAGTTAAATTTAATCTTTCTAATGATTATGATAACATGACATCTTTAATAATGGGTGAAGTTTACAGAAACAATGGAGAATGGAAGTTCACAGCAACAGGTGAAGGTGCAACTGCAACTGGTATAAAAGAATTATCAGCAAGATATAACTAAAAAGTAGGGGATAGGTTTCAGTCATCTCCTAGCGGTATATTGATATCTAGCTTTAGTAAAACAGCAAAATAACCATAAATATGAGCAATTACGACATAATATTACAAAATAACCACTAATAAAAGATGCAAAAACCTCATTTAGATGATATTATGTGTATACAAAGAGAAAAACTTACTTTGTGTATTAAAATTATGAAGGTGAGGTACAAAAGATGAAGAAAACTTTAAGAACATTAATATTGACGTTAGGTGTTTTAGCAACAACAGGAATAAGTTCAGCGGTGTACGCCCAAGATTGTAATACAACTAATTATAAAGTGGTGAAAGCTCAAGATTGTAAAACTATTAATTGCACAGTTAAGGCAGGAGACAGTTTGAAGGATATATGTGCTAAGTATGGGGTTGTAGTTCCAAAGGGTTTAGATGTTAAACCACAGGTAAGTAATACTTGCAAGACAACAGCTACAAAGGTAGCGCCAGCAAAGGCGACGCCTAGTAAAGCAACACCAACACCAACACCAACACCAACACCAACACCAACACCAGTAAAGCCAGCTCCTGCAAAGGCAGAAGCAGCAACAAATTTAACTGAGAATAATAAATTAGAAAAAGAAGTAGTGACATTAGTTAATCAGGAAAGAGCAAAACAAGGACTAGCTCCCTTAAAGGAAAATGCGCAGCTTTCAAATGTAGCTAGATATAAGTCAGAGGATATGGTAGCTAATAACTATTTTTCTCATACATCACCAACTTACGGATCTCCTTTTGACATGATGAAAAAATTTGGTATAACATATACTGCAGCTGGAGAGAACATTGCAATGGGTCAACAAACCGCAGCTTCAGTAATGAATGGTTGGATGAATTCTCCAGGACATAAAGCTAATATTTTAAGTGTGAATTTTACTGAAATAGGAGTTGGAGTGGCAAAAGATAAAAGTGGAACTATTTATTGGACTCAAGAGTTTATAGGGAAATAAATAATTTAATATAGATCTGTGTTTCTAAATATTTTATTTTTTAATATTTAGAAACACAGATTTTTTTATTTCTTTAAGTTATGAGCTTTTTTAATCTAAATACGCAAAGTGACGCCTGGCTTAAATGGTTGGGTATCACTTTTATTTTTTGAGAGACCCTAGACTTCGCAATACCTGCTGTTTATTAGAAATATATTGCAAATAGATTAGGGTTTAAATAAACATTGAATAAATGAGTTTTGAAGGATATACTAAAAAATATAAAAAACATTTGCTATATTAATTTTTAAAGGGGGACAGTGTAATGAGTTTTTATGGAATAATTATCGGAATTATATCATTTTCAATAATCGGTATCTTTCACCCAATTGTTATTAAGGGAGAATACTATTTTGGTAAGAAAATCTGGCCTATATTTTTGTTTTCAGGAATTATCTTCATCATAATTTCTATTTACTTAAAGAATGAAATATTATCAGCATTCATGGGTGTTTTAGGATTTTCCTGTCTATGGAGTATTCATGAACTTATTCAGCAGGAAGAGAGGGTAAAGAAAGGCTGGTTTCCACAAAATCAAAGCAAAAAAATAAACTCTAAATGATAGCACATTTAAAAAGATAGTAAAAATGTATTTACGACATATAAATCCAAATATCCCAGTAATAAAAAAACTAAAAACCTCTTTACCGTGATAAAATAGAACTAGTTATTGGACACAGCAGTTTATATGAAAATAAATAATTAAATTCAGATCTGTGTTTTTAAATATTGATTTTGACAATATTTAAAAACATAGATTTTTTTATGGAATAGAAGACTTTGAATAGGCTTATAATAAGAATTATACATAACTAAAATTGCCATTAAGTTCATAGATTTTTGTATGAAATTTATGTTACACTTAAAAATATAATATGTAGAAAGGATAGTGAATTGTATATGAAAACAATGAGAAGAATTGAAAGACAAATGAACGAGATGGAAGTGCTAAAACTTTTAAAGAAAGGCGAATATGGTATACTTTCTACTTGTGATGAGGATAACCAGCCTTATGGAATACCACTAAGTTATGTGCTTATAGATAAAAATATATATATTCATTGTGCAGGTGTTGGCACTAAACTAGATAATATCAGTGTAAATGATAAGGTGAGTTTCACAGTAGTTGGAAAAACTAAAGTTTTGCAAGACCAATTTAGTACAGAGTATGAAAGTGTGGTAGCTTTTGGACGCGCTATAAGGCTTGCGGAAGAGGAAAAATATGAACCACTAATGGAGTTTATAAGAAAATATAGTCCCGAATTTATAGAAGAGGGACAGTTATATATAGATAAAGCCAAGAAAATAACTACATTAATAAAAATAGAGATATATAGTTTTAGTGGAAAGCATAGAATATAAATATATTAAACTGGAAACTAATTGGAGTAACTATTAAGGTAGGTTATTACAGTAGTTAAAGGGTTATAATAAGTTAGAGAGTGTGATAGAATGAAATTTTTAAGAAACATAGAAAATGGAGCCATAAATATTAAAAGAATGGGAATCATTAAAGGGTTTCTTGTAGTACTTCTATCAATTTTGTTGGAGGTGTTAGGACAAGTACCTGTAGAAATTAAAAATTTATTTTCTGGGAGATTTGAAAAAGCATTGCCCTATGTAATTTTTGCTTTTGGGGTGCTTTTTAAATATTATGTTGTTATCATTTTACTAAAGTGCCTTAGTAACTCAAGGAATGAGCAAAAACTTAAATATCACTTAAATCCAATGAGTTTTCTTTTTACGGCCATCATGATTATAGCATTTCGTCTTGTATTTGATAACAGTTTAACCTTGTGGGTTAGTAGAATATCCATGCCAGATTTTATAAATGGAGCCTTCGAGGAACTTACCGTTTCACCAATTATATTAATACTTAGTTCTGCGGTGGTTGCACCTATATATGAAGAAATAATTTTTAGAGGTATACTATTAAAAGGAATGGCTAAAAAAATAAATCCGACTATAGCCCTTGTGGTATCTGCATTATTCTTTGCAGTAGTGCATTTAAACGTTCCTCAAGGTATAAATGCATTTTTACTAGGTCTAGTTATTGGATTTATATATTTAACAACGGGTTCAATTTATTTAAGTATATTTGCACATTTCATAAATAACGTGCTAGCGCTTTCAGTTTCCTCTAGGTTTGCATTAATAGGAGGGGAACATGCTTTGGGAATTCATGGAATGCTTTTTATTTTAGGCGTTATACTTTTAGTCATAGCTTGCATGGGGTACGAACAAAATAAAATTAGAAAGGTACCAGATATATATAATAAATTCATAGAAATATAAACTGATTTAAATAAATAATTAGATGTCAAAGTCTATCTTCAGCCTAGGATAATTAATATTGTCATAGGGTGGAGATTTTTTTGTATTATAGCAAACTATGAATTTAAATACTTTTATAAATGGGAGTCTAAATCACTTATGAAGTGTTTAATATTGAAGCATTACAGGTGATGATTTGATAATATAATGAATGTAAAAATTATGTAAAAAAATATAAAGAGGTGTTTTTATGAAGAAAAAGTGTAAGCGTATAAATTTAGTATTTTTAGTTATTTTGGCAATGTTATTTGTAGGGTGTGGGAAAATCAAAGATAATAGTGAAAAAACCGTAAGCATGTATATGTGGGGAGGTAGCGAATCTATAAATAATTATATGGATAAGTGGGTAGCTCCTAAATTAAAGGGACAGGGGCATTTGCTTTTACCTTTTCAGACTTTGAGGTACCCTATTTATTGGGTATAACCTATCCAAAGTTTATTTCTGTATATTCTTATAATATGTATTATAATGGACAACTTTCAGATAGACCATTGGCTCTAGCTGCAAACTTTATTTTAGCCATTATTACAGCCATGCTTGGGCTTATAGCATATAAATTAGCCAAACAAGGAGATACTAAGGAAGCGAGATGGTGAAATAGCAATGAAAAAGCAGAATAAGGGTAAATACTACGTTACAATAGGGAATCTACTACTAGTTTTTTTATTGCCATTTATACCTTTGGTTATAAATAGTTTTGCTTATGAATTCAGATGGCCCAGGGTACTTCCAAGTAACACCACGTGGAGGGCCTTTAAATATGTCTTTTACGAAAATTCAAATACTTATGAGGCGATTTTTAATACTTTAATTATTGCTGCCTCTGTAGTTGTTATCGATGTTATAATAGCTGTTCCGGCAGCATTTTCCTTAGTACGATATGAATTTAAAGGGAAATTTATAATAAAAATGGTTTTATTTGCACCTATTATTATTCCAGCTTTTACTGCAATTATGGGAATGTATGTAGTTTTTATAAAACTTGGTTTAACAGAATCTATATATGGGGTTATTTTAGCGCATATTTTACCTACGCTACCTTACATGATAAAGGCTTTAATGGTAAGTTATGAAACTTTAGATACAGCCTTAGAGGATCAGGCGGCAGTGCTAGGGGCTGGACCAATTTCTAGATTTATTTATATAAGTCTTCCACATATACTTCCGGGTATGGTTGCAGGGGCTAGTCTTTGTTTTTTAATTTCTATAAGTCAGTATTTTCTAACCTTTTTAGTTGGTGGAGGAAATGTCATTACTATATCTATACTAATGTTTCCTTTTATAAGTGGAGGAGACAATGCAATTGGTTCAGTATATGGTTTATTATTTTCTTCACTAGCAATAATAAATTTAGTTTTAATAGACTCCCTGCTTAAAAAATATTATAAAAAGAAATATTTTAAAATTATTTAGGAGTGATTTTATGTCAAAGCTAGAGCTTAAAAATATATGTAAGCAGTATGAGTCAGGAGCTGACTCATTTTTGCTGAGTGATATAAATCTAACTATAGAAGACGGAGAATTTATATCCATTTTAGGTCCTTCTGGCTGCGGTAAGACTACCATATTGCGTATTATTGCAGGAATTATAAAGCCAGATAGTGGTAGCCTTTTTGTAGAAGATATAGATATTACAGAAATGGCCATTGAGAAAAGAAACTTCGCATTGGTAGCTCAACAGCCTTTGATATTTCCAAATATGAATGTTATAGACAATGTAGCCTTTGGGTTAAAAATGAAGGGGGTTAGTAAAGGCGAAAGATTAGACAAAGCTTCTGGAATACTTAGTAACCTTGTTTTAAAGGGACTAGAAAAAAGATTTTCATCACAGCTAAGTGGAGGAGAAAGGCAAAGAGTAGCAATAGCAAGAGCAATGGCTGTAAAACCTAAAGTGCTTTTAATGGATGAGCCTTTTAACGCATTACATGAAGAATTAAGAGTAGATATGAGAGAGTTATTACATAAAATACATAAGGAAAATAAAGTTACAACTATTTTCGTAACTCATTTTAAAGAAGAAGCAAATTTTCTTTCTGATAAAATTCTTATTATGTCAAAAGGGAAAATAGATGAAATGAAAATTTTATAAATACATAGGACCCCTCTAGGGGAATAATACCTTAGAGGGGTTTAAAATTTATAGTGGTTTATTGCATTATTTTAATTCATTCATCATTTGTGTAGCTTCATTTTTTAATTGTTGAACTTCATTATCTGGAGCATCTTTTGTAGGATACCATCCTTTTTGTTTCATAGCATCAAATATCTTATATTGAATAGTTTGATTGTTTTTAAAATTATCCACTAGTGTACTTCTTAAATTTTCACAAGAAGATTCAGTTATTCCGGTACTGTAAGCAGAAATAACTTGTTTTTCTGTAGCAAGTAAGTCTTGCATTAAATCTTTTTCACTCATACTTGTATTCATATAATATCCCTCCATTTATATATATTATTGATGAGAATCAAGGTAAGTTTTTAATGTGTTGAAGTTTTGTTTGTGTGTTTGACTAGCTTCATTGCAAAGGTTCTTTAAATTTTGATCGGTGCACTGTGAACCATATTCATTAAACTTCTTGTTTAGCAATGATTCATATCCTAATTGATCTTTAATGACTTTTAGGTTGTTGCTTTCTAATTGTTTGTTGGTAGTATTCATCATATTTATTACCTCCAGTTTTTTATTAAATCCACTACAAGAATATTATCCGCCTTTTATATTAAAATATAAGTGGTAAATTAATGTAATAATATATAATTAAATCATCATCTAAAGGTGTTTTATCCATTATAAAACAAAAAAATATAAAGTTTATTATAAATTTTTACAGTAAATTGTTAAAATTTAAGAAAACTTTAAGGTCACATTAATCAATTCTTAATAATAGTAGTGTACAATAAATGTATAAACAAGGTTGAATTAGATGGGAGTGACAATTATGCCTACTATAAATATGCTTTCTTCAGCAGATAAAGTCAAAGGCCAAGGTGTAGGATCAGCTTACCTAGAACAAGTAAATTTAGTGCAAAATGGATTAGATAAAGAATATAAAGTTGTAATAAATAAGAAAGTAAGAACTGAAATAATGCATTACCATACTATTGATTTTAAGCATTATTTGAGCATACCTTTTGCTAAAAAGAAAGGTGTAACAGTGGGCTACGTGCATTTTTTGCCTGAGACTATTGAAGGAAGTATAAAATTACCCAAGTTAATTGAAAAAATATTTTATAAATATATTATAAGTTTTTATAACAGGATGGATTATTTAGTTACAGTAAACCCAAATTTTATAACTAAGCTTGAGGCTTACAATGTTGAGCGAAAAAAAATCACATACATACCTAATTTTGTTTCGGAAGAAAAATTCTATAATCTTTCAACTGAAGATATTTATATAGCGAAAGAAAAATTAAAAATTGAGAAGGATGCTTTTGTTGTGCTTGGAGTAGGTCAAATACAAACCCGCAAAGGGGTAATTGATTTTATTGATATTGCAAGAAAAATGCCAGAAGTACAATTCATTTGGGCGGGTGGTTTTTCTTTTGGTAATATTACAGACGGGTATAAGGAATTAAAAGATCGAATAGAGCATGCACCCAAAAATATTTTATTTACAGGGATAGTTGAGAGAGATTTGATGAATGATATATATAATGTATCAAATGTTCTTTTTATGCCGTCTTATAATGAGCTTTTCCCTATGTCAATACTCGAGTCAATGAATACTTATACTCCAATACTATTAAGAGATTTGGAGTTATATGAGGATATATTATTTGATTATTACTTAAAAGAACATGATAACGACGGCTTTATTAAGGCTATAGGAAAGTTGAAAAATGATTCAAGTTATTATGAAGAGGCTAAAGAAAAAGCTATAAGAGGGCATAAGTTTTATTCAAGAGAGAATGTGCTGGCTATGTGGAAAGACTTTTATAAAAAGGTATACCGAATAAAAGGAAGGTAAATTAATGAAAAATTATAAATTTAATTTTATTTTGGGAATAGCCTCAGGAGTTATATTTATTTTGCTTATTGTTTTCACAAATGGATGGATGGATTTAATTCATCAAATGAAAAATCTACAAATTGAATGGATAATTGTAGCGGCTATTGCCATGGTGTTATATTGGATTTTTGAAGCTAAAACATTGCAAAGCATTGTACTTTTAATGAAAAAAGACTATAAATTCAAAAAAGCATTTCAAGTTACTATGGTAGGACAATATTTCAATTCAATTACCCCCTTTGCATCTGGTGGACAGCCAATGCAACTATATTCACTTACAAAACAAGAATTAGGGGCTGGTAGCGCTGGATCAGCGCTGATGATTAAATTTATTATCTATCAATCAGTGTTAACTGTATATTCTTTAGTCCTTATATTTTGGAAGTCTAGCTTCTTCAAAACTAAAATGAGCAATTTGTTTTATTTAATAGCCATAGGATTTACAGTTAATGCTAGCGTAATTATATTTTTAATTATATTTTCAAAATATCGCAAATTAACACATAAATTAATAACAACCTTTTCTAAGATATTAGAAAAACTTAGATTGGTAAAAGATATATCAAAGTTAGAAATGCATATTAACGACAATTTAGATCAATTTCATGATAATATGGAGATAGTAAAGCATAGTAAAGCAATGATGGCTAAGGCTGTTATTTATACAATATTACAACTAACAATAATTTTTATTATACCTTATTTTATTTATCTTAGCTTTGGGATGAGAGGTGCTAGCATAGAAAGCATGATAGCTGGAACTGCGTTTGTAATGATGCTAACAGCGTTTATACCCTTACCTGGAGCTGTGGGTGGAGCAGAGGGTGCTTTCTTTATGTTTTTTAGTTTGTTTTTTGCAGCTAATAACATAATGGCTGCTATATTATTATGGAGATTAATTACATTTTACTCCTGTATAATTTTTGGGTTTTATGCATTTATGAAGAATTAAGTACAATTAATAAAATTATATTAAAAGAAGATTTTTACAAGGAAATTATAGGATTTAAAGGGGGCCGATTATGAATATCGGAATTTTTACTGATGCTTATTATCCACAAGTAAGTGGAGTGGTTACTTCTACTTTTATATTGAAAAATGAGTTAATTAGACTAGGACATAGTGTAACCATTGTTACAGTTGCACATCCAGATGTAGAAGAGGAAGAAGGTATAATGAGATTGCCTAGCCTACCATTTTTTCTTTTACCAACTCAAAGAGTTGGTATGATATATTCACGTAAAATTATGAGTAAAATTAAAAAGTTAGATCTAGATATTATACATACACAAACAGAATTTAGTATAGGTTTATTTGGAAGAATAGTTGCTAAGAAATTGGATATTCCTGTAGTTCACACTTATCATACTATGTATGAGGATTATATGCACTATGTATCCAGGGGTATAATGCTTAAGCCCGTTTCGGAGTTTGCAAAGAAGGCAAGTAAACTATACTGCAGGGATTGCAGTGCTATAATAGTGCCCACATTAAAGGTGAAAGATGCATTAGAGAATTACGGGTTATTAAGACATATAGATATAATACCAACGGGAGTTGAAATTGAACCTTTCAAAAGAAGTAATTACAATCAAGATCTTATAGAAGATGAAAAAAAATGTTTTGGAATAAAGAAAACAGAGCCAGTTGTATTATTTATTGGGCGTCTCGCAAAAGAGAAAAGCGTAGATATCATTATAAATAGCATGAAAGAGCTGGTGGTGAAAATACCAAATTGTAAACTGCTAGTTGTAGGTGATGGACCAGAGCGTGAGAATTTAGAAGCTTTAGTTAGGTCACTTAATATTGAAAAATCTGTAGTATTTACTGGTGAAAAACCTTGGTCGGAAATTGGTAGGTATTATCAAATGGGAGATGTGTTTGTAGGTGCTTCACTAACTGAAACCCAGGGATTAACCTTTACAGAAGCTATGGCAGCACAAATTCCTGTGGTAGCTAAGTATGATAAAAATTTAGACGATTTAATTCAAGATAAAATCAACGGAAGAATTTTTTATAAAGATGAAGATTTAGCTGGAATATTATTCGAAGTTTTAACGGATAAAAAAGAATGTGACACAATAGTGGAAAATGCTTATAATGGGATAGAGCCGTTATCATCTAAATGCTTTGGTGAAAATGTGGAGAAAGTTTATATGGAAGTTGAAAAACAAAATTGTATGTTACAAAATCAAAAGGTAACATAATCAATTCATAAATAATAGAGCTGCTTTATGCATGAGGTTCGTTAGTGGTATGGCAGCTTGATAATTTTACAAATAAATGTTTCTAAAATACTATTTTTGTAATATAATAGATTTAAAGATGGTTTTGATTAAATATTTAAAGGACCGCTTTAATATGAGGGGATGTAGCTCAGCTGGGAGAGTACTTGGATGGCATTCAAGGGGTCGTGGGTTCGAGCCCCATCATCTCCACCAAAAAAAATCTATGTATGGTGTTTGGCAAGATTATGGTATCCTAACAAATAAAAAAATATTTGATGATATAAGTTTATAAAACTATATTATTAGATATTTTTTTATATTTATCCTATAATATTTGTTTTTTTTGGTACAATGATATAAATACAAAAGAAATGGAGAGAATGAAAATGAAAATACTTTATTATGATTGTTTTTCAGGTATTAGCGGAGATATGAATTTAGGAGCATTGATAGACTTAGGTGTAGATGAGAAATATTTAATAGAGGAATTAGATAAGCTAAGGCTAGATGGATATGAAATAAAAGTATCAAGAGGTATTAGAAAAGGCATAGAGGGTACTAAGGTAGATGTAATGCTACAAGAGCATAATCATCAGCATTCTCATGATGGAAATGAAGATGGACACTCTCATGGACATATGAATCATAATCATCATGACCATCGAAATCTTAAAGATATTGAGAAAATTATAGATTGCAGTGAATTAAGTTCTAATGTCAAAGAGTTAAGCAAGAAAATGTTTATGAAGGTTGCAGAGGCTGAAGCAAAGGTTCATGGAAAACCATTATATGAAGTTCATTTCCATGAGGTGGGCGCAATAGATTCTATTGTAGACATAGTAGGAGCAGCTATCTGCATAAGTCATTTAAATGTTGATAAAATAATGAGTTCTTCCATAGAGCTTGGTGGTGGTTTTGTTAAATGTGCTCATGGAATTATACCAGTACCAGCACCTGCTACTGTAGAAATTTTAAAGGGAATACCAGTAAAACTTGGAGCTGTACCCTTTGAAACTACCACACCTACTGGTGCTGCAATTCTTGCAGTTAATGTTTGTGAATTTAAAGATAATAATAATTTTATTGTAAATAAAATCGGCTATGGAATAGGTAACAGGGATAGCGAAATTCCTAATGTACTAAGAGTAATGCTCGTAGAAGAGAATAATTTGTCGGATACTTATAAGGTAGAAAATGAAGATAAGGTATTTGAAGAAATTGTGGAATGTAATATAGATGATATGAATCCAGAGTTATATGAGTACATTATTGATAAGCTTTTTAATGAGGGTGCTTTGGATGTATATTTAATTCCAATTATAATGAAAAAGGGAAGACCAGGTGTGAAAATAAGCGTTTTATGCCAGGCAGCTAAATTAGAAAAGATGAAAGAAGTCTTATTTAGAGAAACTACTACCTTTGGGGTAAGAAGTTTTAAGGTAGATAAAACTATGCTACAAAGAGAATTTGTTAAAGTTAACACTAGTTATGGTGAAATAACTCTTAAAGAAGCTTACTACAAAGGTGAAAAGCTAAAAAGCAAGTTAGAATATGAGGAGTGTAAAAAAATAGCTGAAGATGAGGGAATATCCTTAAGAGAAGTATATGAAAATTTAACAAATGATAAAATGCAATGTCCATTTTAAAATAAATTATTTTTTCTTAGAGGATGCTAACAAAAGTATATATTGCGCAGAATGCATTTGAACAAACCATAGTAATTCTTAATTTATTTTATTTTCAGATGCGTTAAGAAAAACACATGTTTGAGCAAAGCGAGTTTGTGTTTTTTAGCAGCTGTAAATAAAATAAATTTTAGAATTACTTGGTGAAGTGAAAGCATTCCAGCAATATATACTTTTCGTTAGAGCATCCTTTAAGAAAAAAGTTCTTATTCTACACATAATATTGGAGGCAAAGTATGTTAAAACAAAAATACGATAATTTAATAAGTTACTTAAAAAATCTTGGCAGTGTTGCCGTTGCATTTTCAGGAGGGGTGGATAGTACTCTATTACTGAAAGTTTGCAGTGATGTACTTAAGGAGAATGTGTTAGCAATTATGGTAATAGCTCCTTATACGCCTAAATGGGAAGTTGAAGAAGCTAAAGTTTTGCTAAAACAGTTTGGAGTTAAATATAAATTTATTGAAGTGGAAATGATAGATGAAATAAAATTTAGCCCAAGAGATAGATGCTATATTTGCAAAAATGCTATTTTTACTAAAATAAAAGAAGAAGCCAGTGCCCAGGGAATATATAATATCTTAGATGGAACTAATTTTGATGATACTAAAGATTATAGGCCAGGACTCAAGGCATTAAAGGAATTAAATATAATAAGTCCTCTTTTGGCAAATGAATTTACGAAAGCTGATATAAGAACCTTATCTAAAGAACTTAACCTGCAAACTTGGAATAAGCCTGCTTATGCATGCCTTTTGTCAAGAATACCTTATGGGCAAGAAGTAATTTTGGCAGAACTCGAAAGAATAGAAGCTGCTGAGGTATATTTAATGGGACTAGGCTTTAGTGGGGTTAGAGTTAGAAGCCATGTGGATTTAGCAAGAATTGAATTGCCAAAAAAGCATTTTGACAAGATTCTAAATGAAAAAATCTTAGAGGAAATTTCAATGAAACTTAAGGAACTTGGATTTAAATATGTAACATTAGACCTAGAAGGATACAAAATGGGAAGCTTAAATTAAAAAGGTGGGGAATATATGAATTCAGAACGAACCAAGGAATTTTTGAGGTCCATAAAAAGTGGTGATTTATCTATTGAAGATGGTGTAGACAAATTAAAAGATTTGTCCTATTCAGATTTAGGATTTGCAAAAATAGATAATCATAGAGAGCTTAGAGTTGGCTACCCAGAGGTTATATATTGTGAAGGGAAAACTGTAGAGCAGATAAAGGGCATAGTTAGTGTAATGCTTACTAAGGATATAAATATTCTTGGCACAAGGGCATCGCAGTTAATGTATGAAGGAGTAAAAGAAATATGTGATGGTGCAGAGTACAACCAGCTTGCAAGAACAATTGTAATTAAAAAGAAGGAAGTAGAAATTCCAAGTTCTTATATTGCATTAGTAACAGGAGGAACCTCTGATATACCAGTAGCGGAAGAAGCAGCTATTACAGCTGAAATTTTCGGGAATAAAGTTGAAAGAATTTATGATGTAGGGGTAGCTGGTATCCATAGGCTTTTTGAAAATCTAGATGTTATAAGACGTGCTAGGGTAGTTATTACTGTAGCGGGTATGGAAGGTGCTTTAACTAGTGTGGTAGGGGGGCTTGTGGATAAACCAGTTATAGCTGTTCCAACCAGCGTAGGCTATGGAGCTAGTTTTAGTGGCCTTGCTGCACTATTATCCATGTTGAATAGTTGTTCTAGTGGAGTTAGTGTTGTTAATATTGATAACGGTTTTGGAGCCGGATATTTAGCAAGCATTATTAATAAACTGTAAATTAGATTTAATTTTTATATGGTGTGGATTACCTCATATTCTAAAAGTGAGGGATGAAACACCATTTTTACGTTACCAAATTTAACTTCTTATTGGATAAATTATAATCGTGATGGTGAAAGAATGTAGGGGTGTGGCAGATAGTATATAATGAGCTTTACAGACTCTTAGTTTATGTAATGAAAAATCCCCGTAAGCAGGCCAGGACGTCCTGCTAGCACTTCTGAGACAGGACGTCGAATAAGTGCGTTAGGGGATTTTTCATGGAATAAACTTAGAGTCTGTTAGCGAATTCTCTACTATCAGAACATCCTACATTCTTTCACCATAATGGAGTGATTATAGAGAGTTAGCATTATAAACACTCTCATAAGCCTTAAGAGTATTAATTGCCGTATTTTCCCAAGAAAATTCACTTGCTCTTTTTATTGCTTTATAACTCAATTCTTCTCTTAATTTATCGTTACTTAGCAAGTTGCCCATAGCTGAAGATATTTCTGAGATACTATAGGGATTTATTAAAATTCCACCATCGCCAACTACCTCTGGAATAGAGGTAAGGTTAGATGCTATTATAGGTGTGCCACAATTCATTGCCTCCAGTGGAGGGAGTCCAAAGCCTTCGTAAAAAGAAGGATATACAAAGGCATCACAAGAATTATAGAAAATGGGCAAATGTTCTTCTGGTACAAAACCAGTAAAAATAACATGAGAGTCTATTTTTAATTCATTTGTAAGCTTTAAAAGCCTTTGGCTGGAATCTTTATAGCCACCTACAATAACTAAATTATAATTTTTGTTTAAGTCTTTATATACTTTAGAAAAAGCAGACAAGACAGAAGCTACATTCTTTCTTTCGCTAAACCCACCTAAATAAAGTATGAAAGGATCTGCTAAATTATACGCATCCTTTAGAAAACTCCTACAGAGGACTTTATCTAAAGGGGTATATTTTTTATCTGCAGCTAGTGGAGTTACAAAAATCTTGTTTTCATCTATAGGAAAAAATTTAAGAATATCCCGCTTTGAAAACTCTGACACAGTTATTATTCCATCAGAACCTCCTATGATTAAAGGCATCTCTTTTAGAAATTTTAGCAAATAGCCTTTTCCAACAGTTTCTGGCATAAGGTATGGAATTAAATCATGTATAGTGATTATTTTCTTACAATATATTTCCTCAGAAAAACCTATTCCATTTTGTGGCATATGATATATGTCTATTTTTTCCTTTGATAAGTTGGCTGGAAAATAGTGATCCTCAAAGAATCTCTGATGTTTTTTAGAGGTCATTATTATTTTGCAGTTCTCTTTTTTTATACTTTCATAATTATTACCTGACCAATAAACATTGTAGTTATTTATAGAATCTATGTTAATTAAATTTTTAAGTATATTTTCTGTATAAGTTCCTATACCAGTGCCACTATAGAAATTGATACCTCTAGCATCAATTCCAATCCTCATAGTATTCACTCCTTAAAATTATTAGAAAAACCCTGTATTCATAATTAAATTACCACCTGGGGTGATATTAAACATCCTATTTAAAAGATAATATATATTAATATATTATTTCAACTTAAAAAGTGTGCTATTTGCATGAATATAATTGTGCACAAATTATTTAGTGTGTTCATATACTACAATAGAACAATATTGCGGAGGCAGGCATTTGGAAATTCAGGAATTAAAGGATTTAGTAAAAGACAGTTATTCTCTTTGTATTAATGATATAGAGAAAATAAAAAATGTTTACAGAATAGAAACTGAAAATAAGATGTATTGCTTGAAAATCATTAATTATGACTTTAAGCATTTTTTATTTATTATTGGTGCAATAAAACATTTACAAGGCAATGGTTTTCAAAAAATACCTCAAATTATTGAGACTACTTCTAACAAAGAGTATATTGGCCTTGAAAAAAAATATGCTTATTTAACACCTTGGCTAAACGCAAGGGAATGCAATTATGATAATCCTGTAGAAATAAAATTATGTACCTCAAAGCTTGCAGAGTTGCATAAAAAAAGTTTGAATTTCAAAGTCACATCTGACATGAAACCAAGAATAGGATGGCTTAAATGGATAGAGACTTTTAAAACCAGACAAAAAGAAATATTAGATTTCAAAAGAAGAATAAATGAAAAAGAGTGCATTACGGAATTTGATAAAAATTATTTAATAATAATGGAGGAAGAATTAGCACGGAGCAGTAGGGCCATCTATAATTTATGTAAAAGTGAATATATAGATAAAATGAAAGAGGAAATTAAACATAGGGGATTATGCCACCATGATTATGCTCATCATAACGTGTTAATAGAAAAAAATGGAGATGTGAATATTATCGATTTTGATTATTGTATCTTAGACACTCATTTACATGATTTAAGTAGCCTGCTTATAAGAAGAATGAAAAATGGCAAATGGAGCCTCGAAAATGCACTTTTTATAATGGATGAGTATAATGCTACAAATTCAATATATAAAAGTGACATAGATGTAATGGCAGCATTTATGGAATTTCCTCAGGAATATTGGCAAACAGGAATTCAGTATTATTGGGAGAAAAAGGACTGGGGAGAAGAATTTTTCTTAAAGAAACTTGAAAAGATTAATGAAGATAGAATGGATAGGCAAATTTTTATTGAAAAATTAAGAAAAATAAATTATGGGAGGTAGTATTGTGGGGAAAAATAAAGATGATATGTACATGGAAGAAAGTGAAATCATTGATCCACAGGAATCCACTGTAGAGGAATATGATATGAGGCTTGAGAGGATGGAGGAGGAGGTTAAGAAACTTAAAAA
Organism: Clostridium sp. FP1; assembly: GCF_011065975.2. Lineage (NCBI taxonomy): Bacteria > Bacillati > Bacillota > Clostridia > Eubacteriales > Clostridiaceae > Clostridium > Clostridium sp. FP1. Next base: position 319,861 of record NZ_JAAMNJ020000001.1, read on the forward strand.
AATAAAAAAAAGACAAAAGAAACTTAGAGAATTAGAATTTGAGCAAAAAGAAATATTAAAGAAGATGGACAAAAACTATAAAAAGAATAGATAGTACTTGGCGATTATAGAGCAATTAATAGATCTAATTAGAGGTGGTACCAGTGGCAATAAGCATCTATAATGATTTTTCAGACTATATGCTGTTTAAAGGTATTAAAAATGTACAAACAACTGATTTTAAATATAAAAATATAGATGTAGACATAACTGAAGACTTAGTAATAAAGCAGTTTGATGCTATTTATGATTTTCACCAAAAATCTTGGGGCTTTAATGGATATCTCAGGAATAGGTTAAATAACAATACAGGAAAAATAATAGAAGAATATAAAATTTATATTAAAAAGCTGATTTCTGATATAAATAACATTAAAAGAGATGAACCTAAAAATCCCTTTGAAGAGTTAATTATTGAATATGGAGAAGGAGCTGTAAAAAGAGGGCAGGCCTGTATAAGAGCAGTATATCAAACAGATTATATAGGGATTATATCAAGAAGTATGAAAAGAAGCGAAGTATGCCTTGGCAATACAGATTTTCAAAACCTCCGAAAGGAAAATTATACTTACGTGGTTAATTTTGAACATTGTAGTTATAACATGGTGGAAATGGATTGTTTCATTTTCTTAAGTAGATTAAGAAGAAAGGGAGCGAAGCTTGATTTCCAAAGACTTGCTCGCGAATTTTGCTATATAGAAGGATTAGATACAAGTAGCTCCGAATTTCTAATAGCCTTAGTTTCTTATCCGCATGAATTTATGAAATGTTGTAATAAGTATAGAGAAGGTAAAAATAAGGATTACGAGGACAGGTTTTCTAAAAAGCTTTTAAAAGCCTTAATTCAAGATGGAGATTCCTTATTTTAAATTAAAAAGGTCATAATAAAAAAACAAAACATTGCAGATTCGAAGGTGATGAATAGCTACAATAGGCACGAGTTAAAGAGGTGAGAATATGTTAGACGTTAGATATAAAGATAAAACTTATTTAAGTAAATATGATTTAGATGTAAATTTATTTAGTGAATTTGATTTATTGGTGAGCGATGTTATTCCAGTAAGGAAAGTATTTATACTTAATACGGATAAAGGTGATAAGGTTTTAAAAAAAGTGAGCTACAGCGTTTCTCTACTTGAATTTATTAATTATGGCATTGAGTATATGAAAAGTAATAATTTTAATAGAATTATTGAATTTGAAAAGGCGAAAAATAATAATATATATGTTCCTTGGAAAGATGATATATATTGTATCATGAATTTAGTGGAGGGGAGAGAGTGTGAGTATAGCAATCCAGTAGATGTTATGTTAACATCTAGGGCATTAGCTCAGCTTCACAGAGCGTCGGAGGGGCTTATAAATGAAGAGGCATTTAAAATACTATTAGTAAAAAATCAAAAGCGGTATTTATCTGGCAAGATAATACAAAATTTTAATAAAAAATTAGGGGAGCTTAGGTTTTTTAAAAGTATAGCAACTCTATACGAAAATAAAAATGAATTTGATTATATATTTTTAGACAATGAAAAATATTATGAGGAGAATATATTACAAAGTATAAAAATACTGGAACATTCCGAATATTACAATTTATGTAAGGAGAAAGACAAAATTGTATTCTGTCACCATGACTTAGCTCACCATAATATTTTGATTAATGTGCAGCAAGTATATTTTTTAGACTTTGATTATGCAGTGGTAGATTTAAAGGTACATGATATTTGTAATTTTATAAATAAAGCCATTAAAAATTTCGCTTATGATATAGAAAAATGCCATAGCATTTTAAATGAATATACATCAGTAAACCCATTAGAACATCGGGAACTAGAGGTATTGTATGGTATGCTTAGCTTCCCAGAGGATTTTTACAGTATAGCAAGAGATTATTATACAAGGAAAAAACAGTGGAGTGAAGAGGTGTTTTTAAGCAGATTAAAAAGCAAAGTAGAGTATAGAGAAAATAGAGAAGAATTTTTAGAGGCTTTTAAAGATCATTATAATTGTTAGCTAAGAACCCCCCTATAGTGCTAAATACAGTATAGGGGGGTTCATATTAGTTGTTTTATGAAGATGCCTAACAATGTTATTTATTTAATAATATATTTTTATATGCTTTTAGAGTATCGGTGGCAGTATGTTCCCAAGTTAGAGTCGAGGCTCTTTTTAAACCTTTACTTATAAGAGATTCTCTTAAGTCATTATCAAGGAGTACATTATACATTTTTTCACTTAAGTCAACAATATCATATGGATTTACAAGCAGAGTTGAATCTTTAACTATTTCAGGAATTGAAGTAACATTTGATGCAATTACAGGGACTCCGCAGGCTATTGCTTCAATTGGTGGTAATCCAAAACCTTCATAAAAAGAAGGATATACAAAGAGCTGGCAAGCATTGTATATAAAGGGGATATGATCCATAGATATAAACCCTGGGAAAATAACACTATTTTCAATATGCAGCTCTTGTGCTCTTTTTTTATACATATCGTAGGATTTACCTTTGCTACCTGCAATGACGAGTTTCATATCTTTTTTTAATTTTGGTAGGAGTAGGCTAAAGGATTCTAGTAATCCAAGAATATTCTTTCTAGGACTAAATCCTCCAATATATAGAATATAATCTCCTGATATAGAATAATTTTTCTCAATAATAGATTTACTAAGAGTTTTATCATAGGGTTTATAAATATCTTCACTAGCTAAATAAGTAACATATATTTTTTCTTTTGGAAAGTTAAAAGCGGAAGCAATATCTTGCTTTGAATATTCAGATACGGTAATTATTCCATCGCATAGGGAGATAATATTGGGTAATTTTTCGTTGAAAATTTTTAAATATTGCTCTCCAACTGTATCTGGCATTTTATAGGGTATAACATCATGTAGTGTAATAACAAAGGGACAGTCTTTAGCTGAAGGTAATCCAATACCATTTTGAGGAACGTGGTATATGTCCATGTTTTTATCTATTAATGGGTTAGGAATATTCACCTCATTCCAGAAGTTATTTTGGTTTTCTTGTTTAATGTTTCTTATGTGAAAATTTTCTCTAAAAGGTATGTCAAGCATACAATCCTTTGGTACAAAAAGCGAATAATCATTATAATTGTCTATTTTATTTAAAGAGTGAATTAGTTGGTAACAATAAGTTCCTATACCAGTTCCCCTATACCATTTTGCAGCTCTTGCATCAATTCCAATTTTCATTTTAAGACTCCTTAAATACTGATTGATATATGAATATACTTTATTATATTAAAAGAAATCATAAATGTTATTAAAACATATAAGAATATATTCTAAAAAAAAATATTAGTAATATAAATTATAAGGGGAGGGGATGAGTAACATGATGAGGGAATTTGAAATTGAAAGACAATATGGTATTAAAATAGAAAGTATACGTCCCAACAAGGGAGTATATTTGCTAAAGACGGATGATGGAGCTAAATGTCTAAAGAAAATCAATTATGGAACACAAAAACTTTTGTTTGTATACGGAGCTAAGGAGCATCTTGTAAATAATGGATTTGATAAGTTGGATAGATATTTTTTAAATACTGAAGGAAATCCTTATGCCTTAGTTAATGAAGATATTTATACACTATCCTCATGGATAGATGGTCGTGAATGTGATTTCCACGATGAGGAGGATTTGACTTTCGCAGCGAAACAATTAGCATATATGCATATTGCATCTAAGGGATATGAACCACCAGAAAATAGTAAGCTAAAAACGGATCTTGGAAGATGGCCTCATTTAATGGAAAAAAGAATAAAGTCCTTTGATAAAATGAAAGACATGATTAGAAAAAAGAAGAATTTAAAAACTGATTTTGATATTAATTATATTAAGAGTGTGGATGCTCAAAAGGAACTCGGAAAAAGAGCTATGGCAATACTCGATGATTCCATGTACTTTGATATATGCAGGCAAACGGAAGAAGAAAAAGGGTTTTGCCACCATGATTATACACATCATAATATTATTTTTGATAAAAATAATGATGTCAACATAATTGATTTTGACTACTGCAAAAGAGAAGTGAAAGCATTTGATTTATCTAATTTTTTAATTAAAGTGCTTAAAAAGCAGGATTGGGACATAAAATATGCTGAAATAATACTCCAGGCATATAGTAGTGTAAATCCTCTGTTGGAAGAAGAGTATAGGCTTATATATGCATTTTTAGTATTTCCACAACGTTACTGGAGGCTTTGCAATAGATATTATTATAATGAAGTTACTTGGATTCAAAATACCTTTAACAAGAAGATGGAGGAGTTAATTTCTGAAAAAGAAAAGTGTATGGCATTTATTGAAGAATATAAGAAAGTCTTCAATCAAAGGTAGTACATTTAGCATTATGTAATAATGTCATGTAAATAAATTATTTACATGGCATTATTATTTTATGAAAGAAAAATTGACAAATAGTATCAGGTATTATACAATCACCCTTAATAGTATAGATTGCCATTTAAGGTAAATAATAAAATAAAAGTAACGCAAGGGGGAATATACATGTACACCTATTCTTCAAAATTAAAAAGCAATAAGGAAATACGTCGAGAAGCAAGGGGAAATTTATCAGGCAATTGGATTGTAGCTATATTAGTCTGTATGTTAGCCTGGGTTTTAACAGAAATGCTTACACAGGATCCTCAGATTAAAGAAAGAGTAACTAGTGTTATTAATAATCCTATACATGGAATATTTGAATATTGGACTACAAGAAATAATGGGGAAATTCAGAATATAGGAATACTTATATCAATAATTATAGGAGGTCCCATATCTTTTGGGGTTTCAAGATTTTTTCTAAATTTAATACGTAATACTAATCCTAAAGTTCAAGATGTTTTTACGGGTTTCAAATATTTTTTTGAAACATTTTTGTTGACTTTATTAATGGGTATATTTATATTGCTATGGACTTTACTGCTTATAATACCTGGAATAGTTGTTAGCTTAAGTTATGCAATGGCATACTATATATTAATAGACAATCCGGAATTGAGCGCTATGGATGCTATAAACCGTAGCAAAGATATGATGGATGGACAAAAAGGGAAGCTATTTAGTTTATATTTAAGCTTTGTAGGGTGGTTTATATTGTGTTTGTTAACTTTAGGCATAGGGTTTATATGGCTTAAACCCTATTTACAAACATCCTTAGCAGTTTTTTATCAAGACTTAAAGGATGCTTCTAATGATAATTCAGAATATGCAGGTACTGATGAAAACTATAAGGTAAATAGTATCGAATAGATTCAATAAAAGTTTCTCCAGTAGTTTAATAAATGGAGAAATTTTTTTTAACTTTCACCTATTAACTATATTTTCATAATATATATTACAAGCTTAATATGGAGATGATATTGTGAAAATAGGGGATATTGTAGTAAGAAAATCATATGGTGGAGACATTACATTTAAAATAATAGACATTATGTTTGTAAATAATGCGGATGTGTATTTACTTAAGGGAATAAATTTAAGAATTGAAGCAGATTCTTTAAGTGAGGATTTAGAATTAGTATCAGAAAACAACGTTGGTGAAATTGATAAGGTCTTTAATAAAAAAGTAAATGCAACTATTAAAAAAATATTAATGAGCAGGATTAAAGGGGCTAGAGGATCGGCTATAGATATTAATGGGAAAATTAAAGATCTGCAGTTAAAACAAGAAAAATACAAGGAATACAAAGAATACAAAAATAAAGAAATGGTCTTTGGGAGACCAGGGAAAATACTACATGTTGATGGGGATGCAGAATATCTAGAGGTTTGCCTAAAAACATATAAGCAGTTGTCTTTAAACGCTGTAGGAAGAGTAATATCAGAAAAGAACCAGCCAAATGAAATAGTAAATTTAGTAAAAGAAATTAAACCAGATATAGTAGTAATTACGGGCCATGATGGTATGATAAAGGGAGTAACTGATTATATAAATTTAAATAGTTACAGAAATTCAAAGTATTTTGTAGAGTCTGTTATGGCTCTTAGATCTTATAATAGTAACTATGATGATTTAGTTATATTTGCAGGAGCATGTCAATCTTGTTATGAGTCAATTTTAGATGCTGGTGCTAATTTTGCTTCATCTCCGAATCGTGTCTTAATTCATTGCTTGGATCCTGTTCTAGTAGCTGAGAAGATAGCATATACAAATATAGAAAATGTTGTAGCCATAGAAGACGTTATACAGAACACTATAACAGGACTAAAAGGCATAGGAGGATTACAAACTAGAGGTAAGTATAGAGAGGGATTTCCTAAGTCTCAGTATATTTAGATAGCAATAAATCTTAAAATAATATATGAATATTATTTTAAGTACCTAAATGGTCTCCCATATTTTGTATGGGAGCTTTGTTTATAAAACTGAATATATATATAATTAAAGGAGATACTAGAAAGATTAGTATTTAAAATATATTAGTATATTATAATGTTAAGCTCCATAAAACAGAGAAAACTCAATTCTCTGTAGAATAATCTATAAAGGTGTACTTTGTTAACATATAATTAACATTGACAAAATTGTTATATTAGTGATAAAATAATAAGTTTGCTTGACAAATATAAAAATACCCTGTATAATATAAGATGTGGAGAGAAGGTGTTTACTTGGAACAGATAAATGTATTGACTTCAATAAAAGATGAAATTGAAAGTCATGTAGGCGAAAGAGTAACATTAAAAGCTAATGGTGGAAGACGAAAAATTCTTGTAGATAATGGAGTTATTGAAAAGACATATGCAAGTATTTTTGTTATTAGATTAGAAAATGACACCCACAGAACCGTGACATACAGTTATTCAGATGTTTTGACAAAAACAGTTCAAATAGTTTTTGCAGGATAAAACGATACTGTACCTTGGTATCGTTTTTTACAATTATAAATTAGTCTGGCGCATATTATATAGAATATATTTCGTTATTAATAATGGAATATATTTTACATGATATGTGCTTTTTTTTATTTAAATGTAAAATTATGATGAATTTTGAAATACGAATAAAAACATTGAATATCATATTTTATTCACTACTACTATATATATTATATAGTAGGTATTTTAAGAGGGTAACAATTCATAAGTGTTGCCACAATAGAAATATAAGGAGGCATAGTATGGAGATAAATTTAATAAGAGAAAATATAGAGTATGAACAACTACTAGGAGAAAACACTGCTGATACAGTAGTAAAAGAAGAATATGTAATACCAGATACTCATCCAGACGTTAGAGAAATTCTTATGTTAGACGTTAAAGCCATTATAAATTCTAAAGAAATAATTGAAGATAAGGTATATTTAGAAGGGCAACTTCAATATAATGTACTTTATATTTCAAAAGATCAAGAACGCAGTGATGTGGAAAATGTAGTATATAGTTCCAAATTTTCAAATACAATAGATGTAATGGGTGCCAGGCCTGAAATGCTTTGTGATGCTGAGTGTTTTGTAGAACATATGGAGTGTAGGATAGTTAATGAGAGAAAAATATGTCTAGAAGGTATTTTGAAGTTAAAATCTGAAGTGTATAAAAGTTTTAGTTTTCAAATAGTTAAAGATATTGAAGCTGTAAAGGATGTTCAATATTTAAAAAATCCAGCCAGCATAGATAAAGTTACAAAGAGTTTTAATGGAGAGCTTATTGGTAAAGCAAATATAAAAGTTCCAAATGATAAACCGGAAATTGTTAAAGTTATTAAATGTGATGTTAATGTTCACAAAAAAGAAGTAAAACTGTACGACGGTAAAATTCAAATTAATGCTTTTGCATGCATTAATATAATGTATAAGGGAAGAGATAGTAGGGAATTATTTTATATTGAGCAGGAAGTTATGCTAAATAAAGAGCTGGATTTCCAAGATGTAAGTCCTTATATGGAAAATTATACAGACTTTAGGGTGGATGCTATGGGATTTGACATTAAGGAAGATGATTTAGGAGAAAAAAGGATTATTGATGTAGAGTTTTTGATAAAAACTAATACCAGGGCTGTGCACAAAGAAGAAGTGGATATGATTGAAGATGTTTATTCACCAACTACAAAGCTTGAGATGGATAAAAAAGATTATGGACTTAATGTAATGCAAGGGCAATTATTAACTGAGACCTTAGTTAAGGGAGATATAGAATTAAATAATACTATGGCAAAACCAAGCAAGGTTATTATGTGTAATGCTAGCGTTTGTGTAACAGACAAAAAAGTCATTGAGGATAAGGTTATAATTGAGGGTATAATGAATGTAACCGTATTATATAGAAGCGATGATGAAGAAAAATATCTTTCTTCGGTTTCAGAAGAGATTCCGTTTACCTGTGGGGCTGAGATATTAGGAACTAAGATAAATATGAGCAGTGTGTGTAAGGTTTCTCTAGAAAATATAAATGCAGATATTGAGGTTGGAAATATAGCAATTAGAGCTGTAGTTAAAGTATATGTAAGAGTAAATTACATGGTGCAAAAGAAATTTTTAGTTGATGTTTATCCAATAGAGGGAGAAGTGCCTAAGAAAAAAGCTAGTATTACCATTTATGTAGTTCAATCTGGGGACACCTTATGGAAAATTGCTAAAAAATATAATACTACAATGCAAGAAGTTGCAAGAGTTAACGGAATAGAAGATCCTAATGTTATAAAAGTTTCACAAAAACTTATGATACCAGGTAGAATAATTATATAAACAAATTTTAATAAATAACAAGTCATTATACTAGTATATTTGACTTGTTATTTATTTTACATATGCATTATTTTAAATTATATGTAGCAATATTAAATTTGTTGTAATATACTAATTTCAATAACAAAATTTCACAAGAGAGGGCTAATCTTATATAAGTCTATGAATTCCTAGGGAGGAATAAACAATTATTAATTAATTAAGAGGCTTTAGTGGATTCACAATAAAGAGTTGGAGGAAAATCATGTTAGTAAAAGCTTATGGGAAAATAAATATATCTTTAGATATAGTAGGTAAAAGAGAAGATGGATATCATTTGCTCAAAATGATTATGCAAAATGTAGATTTATATGATTCTATGTCCTTTCAAAAATGCAATAAAGGTATTAATATAAGTTGTAATAAACCTTACATACCTACAGATGAGAAGAATTTAGTATATAAAGCTGCAAAACTTTTTATGGAAACTTATAATATTAGCGAAGGTGTAAATATATATCTCAAGAAAAATATTCCTGTAGCAGCTGGTATGGCAGGTGGGAGTACAGATGCAGCGTCTGTTTTTAAAACATTGAAAGAGTTATTCGAAATGGATATAGACGACAATGAACTTATGAATTTAGGGGTAAAAATAGGCGCAGACGTCCCTTATTGTATAATAGGGGGGACTGCACTGTGCGAAGGTATAGGAGATATTATTACTCCACTCGCCCCTTTTAAAAATCAAATTTTAGTGTTAGTTAAGCCTAATTTTGGGGTATCAACTAAAGAGGTTTACAAAAACTTAGATATTAGTAAAATCTTTAAGCATCCAGATACAGAGGCCTTAATAAAAGCTATGGAAGAAGAAAAATTACAAGATGTATGCAACAATATGAAAAATTTACTTGAAAATGTTACCCTAAGGAAATATCCAGTTCTCAAAAGAATAAAAGAGGATATGATTAGGATGGGGGCAATGGGTGCAATGATGAGCGGAAGTGGACCCACAATATTTGCTTTTTTTGATGATATGTTAAAAGCTCAAAGATGTTATGATAAATTTAAAACTCAATATAAAGAAGTATATATAACAAGAACCATTTAGAATTAATTTTATAGTGAAATATAAGAACGTGGAAAAGCCTTTGTGTTTTTTTCACGTTTTTATGTGGTTCGCCCAGTATGGGCGAACCATAAGCTAGATTTAAATAACAAGACAGTATACTAGTATACTGTCTTGTTATTTATTTTCCGTGACTAAGTGAATATTTTCTGCAAGTGTCGTTAAAACTAGTTTAAACAAAGTAAAATCAGCTTGCTTACGTATAAAGTTTTATAATTTATTTTTTTTGAAAGCTATACTAAAACAGGGAGAAAAATAATGAAAATCTTAAACTTATTTGATGTATATTTTTTAATAATGATGGTGTTGCAAGGTTCAGTTGTACTTTCTGTGGATGCAAGGAATTTTAAAAAATCTGGTGATGATATTACCAGTAAAAAAGCACGTATCTTAGGCTTACTCGCAATTATCATAGCTATAATTCTATTTACACTGAGGTTCATATTTTAATTTATGTGAATTTATACATATATATAAGGAGGTGAAGCAATATGAAAGAGATGATTGATGATGAAATTCAGCTTGAAGCTGAAAAAAACATAGAGTATTTAAAAGAACTTTTGAAGGATAACTCTGATGTGATTTTTAGAACTTTCAATGTGGGAGATTGGAAGGCAGCTATAGTTTATATTGATGGAATGGCAGATAAACTTCTATTAGACCACTATGTTTTAGAACCATTAATGTTATGTTCAAAGGGAATAGAGAAAACCAAGCAAATAAAAGACAATATACTTTCAGTTACTGATATGCACGAAGTCAAAAAATTAAGTGAAGGAGTTAATGCAGCGCTTTCCGGGGATACATTAATGTTTATAGATGAGTTAAATTGTGCCTATGTTATTGCAACGCGTTTTTGGCCCGCTCGGGGGGTAGGTGACCCATCTGGTGAAACTGTAATTAGAGGAGCACGAGATGGCTTTACAGAAACTGTAAGATTTAATACTGCTTTAATAAGAAGACGAATTAGAGATACCAGGTTAAGAGTTAAACCTAAAGCTATAGGAGCTAGATCGAAAACCGACGTGGCCATTATGTATATTGACGATATAGTAAATAAAGAAGTACTAGAAGAGTTAAATCGTAGGGTAGATAAAATAAACATTGATGCAGTTTTTGATTCTGCCTATATTGAGCAGCTAATAGAGGATAATAAATATTCTCCCTTTCCTCAAATACAAAGTACAGAGAGGCCAGATGTAGTAGCGGCAGCGCTGTACGAAGGTAGAGTAGCACTAGTTGTAGATAATTCTCCCTTTGTAATTATTGTTCCAACTACCTTACCTAGTTTATTTCAATCTCCAGATGATTATTACCAAAGGTGGATGCATAGCTCTATGGTTAGATTTATTAGGATGATTTCTATATTTATATCGCTTATGGCACCGGCATTTTATGTAGCCATTACCTCTTTTCATACAGATATAATACCTACTAAATTAGCCTATGCTATAGCAGCTTCTAGAGAAGGAGTACCATTTCCTGCATTTGTAGAAGCTATAATTATGGAATTATTTTTAGCTCTTCTTATGGAGGCTGTGGTTAGATTACCAAAGCCTATTGGAGCGACTATTGGTATTGTAGGAGGACTTATTATAGGGCAATCTGCAGTGAGTGCAGGAATAGCTAGTCCCATTATGATAATTATTGTGGCAATTACTGCTATTACTACATTTGTAACTCCTAATTATGAAGTTACTGCGGCTTTTAGATTTGTACGAATTCTCCTTATTATCGCTTCGGCAATTGTAGGTTTTTATGGGATAGTTATGGGGCTCATTATACTTCTCATTCATCTAGTTAGAATGAAGAGTTTTGGAATACCTTATTTAGCACCAGCAGTAGATACGAGTATTGCGGATTTAAAAGATATGTATATTAGGGCACCAATATCCAAGCTAAAAGAAAGGCCTAAATATATGAAAACGGGAGATAAGATAAGACAAAAATAATTTGTATCATCTTTTATGTGGAGGTGAAGTATTATGAAAGATAAAAAAATAATTGGAGATTTCGCTTTATTTACTACTGTAGTGGTGGCAATGGTAGGTATAGGGATATTTTCTTGCCCAAAGGAAGTCATAGATAATGTAGGCAGTGACGCTTGGATAGTTATTTTAACTTCAGGAATAGTAATTTTTTTATTACTATATCTTATATACCTGGTTATGAAAAAAAATGATTTTGAAGATCTTACAAACATATTGCAGAATAATTTTGGTAGATTCCTTGGAGGAGCATTTGCTATTATTTTTGCGATTTATAGTATATTTATTGTGTCTCTTGGGATGAGGGAATTTGTTGAAGTAATTAGACTATTTTTATTAAGGCAGACACCTTCAGAATTTATTTTAATTACCACGATTTTAGCAGGTACTTATTTAGTTAGAGGCGAAATAGGTGATTTAGTTAAGTTTAATGAAATTTCCTTCTGGATTATTTTCCTCCCAACTTTTGTAGTATTCATACTTATCGCTATAAATGCGGACTTTACAAATTTATTACCATTACTTAACAATAAACCCTCCAATTACTTTAGTGCTTCTAGATATGCAATATTCTGTTTTGGGGGATTTGAAATAGCCTATCTTATTCTTCCTTACGTTAAGAATAAGAAAAATTCATTCCGTATCCTAAGAAAGGGGATTATGTTCGTATCGATTTTTTATGCAATTGTAATGATACTTGTTTTAGCTATTTTATCTAAAGCGCAGAGTAGGATTTTATTATGGCCAACTATTTCTATGATCAGATCTTTATATATACCAGGAACATTTATAGAGCGTTGGGAAGGAATAGTAATGGCGCTTTGGATACTTTTTTATTTCACTACCTTTGTTAACACATACTTCTTTTCCGGTGAGATTGTAAAAAATGTATTTAAATTGAAAGATATTAAAATATCTTCACTTTTAATTATGCCTATTATTTATGTCGTAGCGTTATATCCAGAAAATATAGCAGAAGTTTATACATTGCAATACAAAACCACTCCAATTATATACACTTCTATATTTGTTTTTGTAATTTTGCCCATACTTATACTGCTCATGGGTAAAATTAAAGGTAAAGGGAGGTGGAAAAGTACAGATGAAATTTAAGATGGCTTTACCCATTATCCTAAGCTGCGTTTTACTTAGCGGATGTTGGGATAAAGTAGAAATAGATAGGCTCAATTTCATATCTACTATAGCTATTGACCCAGGACAAGATATTGGTAAAGAAAAGGAATTAAAAAGCATTAATCCAAAAGAGCCCTTTGCTGAGGCGCAGATTAAAAAAATTAATGTGACTTATGGATTTCCAGATATGAGTATGCTAGGGGCTGGAAAAAGTGGAAGTGCACAGGAAAAATATATTAATACGCAGGCTTACTCTATGGAAGATGCATCATCAGAAGCTATGGCTAAAAGCAGTAGAGACATATATATGGGTCATACTAAGTTACTTATATTAAGTAGTAATTTATTGAAATATAAAGATACTGTAAAAGAGGTAGTAGACTATCTGCAAAGAAATCCTAATATAAATAGGATGACGGATATCGTTGTCTCAGATGGCAAAGCTGAAGACTATATAAAATTCAAACCTATGACAGAAAACAGTACCCAATATTATATATCTGGACTTATGGCTAATAGTAAAAGAAACTCAAGGATTATGAGCATAAATTTAAATGAGTTCCTTATTCTTTTAAGTGAAAATGGGAATGCATTATTACCTAGAATAACTTTAGAAAAGGAAAAAAATGAATTGATTTTAACTGGTGCTGCTATAATTAACAATTATGAATTAAAAGGATATTTTAATCCCTTAGAACTAATGGACATACAACTTCTAAGTGGTAAATTTAACACTGGCAAAAAAGTTATTTACATTGATGGTCATCCTGTTGATTATGTAATCAATGGGTATGAAAGGAAAATGAGGGTGGAGGAAGAAGGAGATAAGTTAGTCATCAATATTGATTTAGGACTTGAGGGTCAGATAAATGGATATTATGTAGATAAAAAAATACTGGCAAAAGAGGAATTGCAAAGGCTGCAGAATACTTTTAATGACTCCATTAGTGTAGAGTGTGAAAAAATTATGAAGGTTGCTAAAGAGGAATTTGAAATAGATCCCTTTGGCGTACGGGAGCATATTGAAAAGTTTAAACCTTCTTTATGGAATAAAATAGAAAAGGATTGGAAGGGGAAATATAAAAATGCAATAGTCAAGGTTAATGTTAATACTGAAATAAGAAGAATAGGAGCGGTTCAATGAATATAATTACATAATGTGGTAATAATTCTAATATAAATTATTCTTTATAGGGGGGATAACCATGAAAAAATTTATATTAACAAGCATTACCATAATTATTATAATATCCATAGTTTTAAGTGGAAGTAACGTAGCTACGAAAGCTACTCAAAGCGATATTGCTGGTAAACTTATAAGGTTTCACGTAATAGCTAATAGTGATGATAAAATAGATCAAGGGTTAAAATTAAAAGTAAGGGATTCTGTTTTGAAATATGTATCACCAAAACTTGCGGATTGCAAAAATATAGAACAATCAAGAAAAATTATAAATAATGAGGATAAAAATATTAAAAAAATTGCTCAAAGTGTTATAAATAAAAATGGTTTCAAATATTCAGTAGCTACAACTTTGTCACAGGAAAATTTTCCGATTAAAACTTATGGAAATATAACGCTGCCTCAAGGGAAATATGAGGCTTATAGAATAATTATTGGAAGCGGTAGCGGTCAAAACTGGTGGTGCGTTATGTTTCCGCCGTTATGTTTTGTAGATATTACAAAAGGAAATGTATCTTATGATAAAACTGAGAGTGAAATGAAACAAGTATTATCAGATGATGAATATAACTTGGTGAATAATACTGCAACCAATAATAAAATAGTTGCGAAATTCAAATTATTAGAAATTTTTAATAAATTATTTAGTTAAATAAAGTATATAGAAAATTACTACTAGATACCAAGCCGTAATTGGTGTTTACTAGTGAGGAATGCCAGGAGGAAAATATATGAAAATGCTAAAGAAAAGAATATTGTATACAAGTGCGGTAACTATAATTGTTGTATTTTCAACTACTTTTGCTATACTAATGTTTTTAGAGAGGCTAGATTATAGAAATTATCTTCAAGGACAATATAGTAAAAATATGTATGAACTTATTAGTTCTGTACAAAACATAAGAGTAAATCTAGGTAAAGCTGCTATTGTTGGTTCTAGAGAACAAAGTATAGTAGTTTTTGAAGAGATTTTTAGACACTCGGATACTGCAAACGATAAATTGCATTCCTTGCCGATAGAACAATCAGTTGTTGGGGACACTAGTAAATTTTTAACTCAAGTAGGGGATTTCTGCTATAGTTTAGCAAAGGCAACATCAGAAGGAAAGGACTTGAGTGGTAAGCAATATGAGTTAATTGACCAATTAGAAATGCAATCATATACACTTCAGGAGCAATTAAATGCAGTGCTATCTGATATAAATGAGGGTAAAGTGAAATGGGGAGAGATTAGAAAAAAAAGTACTTCCGTATTTGCAAAGGTAAGGGATGACCTTGTGAATGAGAAATTCAAGGGAATACAAAAACAAGTAGTTCAATATCCAGCATTAATTTATGATGGGCCTTTTTCTGATAATACCTTAGAAATAAAGCCTAAAATAATATCTCAAAAAGAGGTAAGTCAAAGTGATGCAGTTAAAACAATAAAAAATATATTTGGCGAAGATAAAATAGAAAGCATAGAAAATAAACAAGTACAAGGGAAAACTAAAATACCTTCCTACACCTTTCACGTAACATTTAAAGGGAGAGCTAAAGGTGAGCCTAAAACAGTAATAGAAGTAAGTAAAAACGGAAGTAGAATATTATATTTATTAGATAATAGGTCTATAGGAAAGGCAACAATAGATATTAAAAAGGCAATAAAGGGTGGAAGTGAATTTATTGGAAAAATAGGATATAAAAATATGGAACCTACATATACCCTTAATTATGAAAACACAGCAGTAGTAAGCTATGTATATAAACAAGGAGAAGTGGCTATTTATCCAGATCAAGTAAAGCTTAAGATTGCACTAGATAATGGTAGTATTATAGGAATTGAATCTGAAAAATTTTTAGTATCTCATGTGGAAAAGAGACAAATAACAACACCAAAAATAACTGCAGTAAAAGCGCAAGAAAGAGTTGGAAAGCGTCTAAAAATAAGTAAAATAAGCTTGGCTATTATACCTACTGAGATGAATAAAGAGGTTCTGTGCTATGAATTTTTAGGCTCATATAAGGAGAAAAACTTTATAGTATATATTAACGCTGATACTGGGTATGAGCAAAGAATAATGGAAATAATAGATACTCCTAATGGGAAATTAACTATTTAGCCGTAAGGGCTAAGACATTGCAAAGGCTACCTTACGTAAGAGAGGATATATTGCATTAAGTGCACATATATCCTCTTTTCTATTGAATTATTTTAGATTTACCATTATAATTTGTAGTGGTGTCATTATGGAGGCTGTTTAAAATTGAGAAATAAATCTTAGAAATTAAAATACAAAGTAATATAAATGATATAATATGATGATAAATTTATTTAGTAAACTTATGTTTTTATTATTCATAAACTAGTTATTATGGTTGTAAGGAGAGAGGAAAAATGAAAAAGAAAATAGCGGTATTATTTGGTGGACAGTCCACTGAACACGAGGTTTCTAGAGCATCAGCAACATCAGTATTAAAAAATATTGATTCAGCGAAATATGATATATATCCTATGGGAATAACGAGAGATGGCTTATGGTTTGAATATACAGGGAAATTTGATAACATAGAGAGTGGAGAATGGGAAAAGGATGAATTTTATAAAATACCAGAGGGACAAAAGCTTTTATTTAATAAAGAGATAGATGTAGTATTTCCAGTATTACACGGACTTTTTGGAGAAGATGGTACTATTCAAGGTGTGTGTAAATTATTAAATGTTCCTTGTGTGGGTCCTGGGGTAATGTCTTCTGCTATTTGCATGGATAAAATATACACAAAATACTTATTGGAAAACTTTAATATAAAGCAAGCTGATTATGTGGTAATTAATACCCATGAATATGCTGAAAATAAAGATATATTAGTAGAAACAATAGAAAAAAAATTGGGCTATTGTGTATTTATTAAACCAGCTAATGGCGGCTCATCTGTTGGTATAACAAAAGCACATAATAGAGAGGAACTAATACTAGGATTAGAAGAAGCACTAAAATACGATAGAAAAGTTTTAGTTGAACAGGCTATAAATGCTAGGGAAATTGAGGTGGCTGTACTGGGAAATGATTATCCAGAAGCATCTATGCCAGGAGAAGTAATCCCAGCCAAAGAATTTTATGATTATGAAGCTAAATATAAAAGTGAAGCATCTAAACTTTTAATACCAGCAGCACTTAGTGAAGCTAAGCTACAAACAATTAGAGAAGAGGCCGTGAAAATTTATACAATACTAGATTGCGCTGGCATGGCAAGAGTAGATTTTCTAGTAGATAAAGAAACGGAAGAGGTTTATCTAAATGAAGTTAATACTATACCGGGTTTTACTAAAATAAGTATGTACCCTAAAATGTGGCAAGCTACAGGAAAAACTTATGGGAAACTTATTGATGAACTTATTGAGCTCGCTATAGAAAGAAACAATAAATAATATTTTTATAAAATCTAATGATTAGAGGAGGAGTTTTATGACAACAGCTTTAGCTATGGTTTCTGGAGGTCTGGATAGTATACTCGCAGCAAAACTTGTAAAAGATCAGGGCATAGAAGTTATAGGAATATGCTTTAAATCATACTTTTTTAATGAGGAAAATGCATTGAAAATTGTTAAACAAATAGATATACCCTTAGTAGTTGTGGACTTTTCAGAAGAACATTTTGAGATGGTAAAGAATCCAAAACATGGACATGGCAAAAATATGAATCCTTGTATCGACTGCCATGCTATGATGATGAGGCGTTGTGGAGAGCTATTAGAAAAATTCCATGCAGACTTCATCATAACAGGAGAAGTTTTAAATCAAAGACCTATGTCTCAAAATAGGTCAGCTTTAGACATAGTGAAAAATGAATGTGGAATAGGACATAAAATTCTAAGGCCCTTATGTGCTAAGAATCTGAAACCAACTGAAATGGAGTTAGATGGTTTAATAGATAGAGAGGCTCTTTTGGATATAAGTGGAAGAAATAGAAAAGTCCAAATGGAACTAGCGGAAAAGTGGGGTATTAAAGATTATCCATCGCCAGCTGGTGGGTGTAAACTTACGGAACCTAATTATTCTGTAAGACTTAGGGAACTCATAGAACATAAAGAGGATACTTCTAAAATAGATTTAGACTTATTAAAAATAGGAAGACATTTTAGGTTATCTAAAGATGCTAAAATTATATCTACGAGAACGCAGGAAGAGGGAGAATTATTAAGACCGCTTTTAAGGCCGGAAGATTTAATATTCCAAACTAGGGATTATAATGGCTCTACTATTGCTATAATTGGTGAAGCAACAAATGAAGACATTGAGTTTGCAGCTAAGATTTCAGGAAGATATTGTAAGGGCAAGGATGAAAAAATTGTATCTGTTAAGTATGGCAAATATGGTGACCCCCTAGATGAATCTATAGAGATAGCGCCAGCAACAGAGGAAGAAATAAATAAATATATTTTAAATTAGTGAGGAGTAAGCTTATGAAGACAAATGCAGTAATTTCAATTGTTAGCAAGCAATCTGACAGTGAAGAAGATGGAGATGCTATTGAGGTGGTGACACCTGGTGAATTTTACAAAAAAGATAATTGTTATTATGCTGTATACGAAGAGACGGAAATTTCAGGGATGAAGGGAACTACTACTACATTAAAAATTGATGAAGAACATTTTACCCTTATTAGAACTGGAACTACGAATACAGAAATGAAATTTAAAAAATATGGAAGGGATCTAACCCTATACAATACGCCTCATGGCGCGTTAGACCTAACTGTAGATACTAGGGAGTTAAAGATGAATGTGGATAATAATGGTGGAGATGTATTTATAGATTATGATATGATAATAGGAAATCAACAAATTTTAAGTACAACTTTAAAAATTAATATTAAAGCATAATAGGAATTAAGAGGCTGTTTCAAAAGTCTGGGTTGCGTGATTTTATAGAATATAAATTTCAAATAAAAAAAGCTATGGAATATAGGATAAACACCTTAATTTCATAGCTTTTATTTGTTTTGTAATAAAATTCTATATAATAAAATTCTCCAAAAAAAAGAAAACCAAAAAAACACTGGTTAATGATAAAAAAGTGTGATAAGATATTATTATTGTTTTTGAAAATAAATATACCATTTTAATTTACTATTGTATTTATAGGGTAATTTCTATTATAGGGTTATAAAGAACTTCTGTCAAGCTATTTTTAAAAAAAGTTAGTATAAATTTTCTGAATATATTTATAGAGGTATGTGTTAACAATATTAGAAGAAAATAAAAACATATAAATAAAGTGGATAATAAAGCATAGGAGGAATAATTATGAATACTAAGTATATATTTGTAACAGGTGGGGTAGTCTCATCTTTGGGAAAAGGAATAACAGCAGCGTCCCTTGGTAGGCTTTTAAAGAATAGAGGATTAAAGGTTTCTATTCAAAAATTTGACCCATATTTAAATGTAGATCCAGGCACCATGAGTCCATATCAACATGGAGAAGTTTTTGTTACAGATGATGGAGCAGAAACGGATTTGGATTTAGGGCATTATGAAAGATTTATCGATGAAAATTTAAGTAAGAGTAGTAATGTAACTACAGGAAAAGTCTATTGGTCGGTTATATCAAAAGAGAGAAGGGGCGATTATTTAGGCGGTACAGTACAGGTAATACCTCATATAACTAATGAGATTAAAGAAAGAGTCTATAGAGTAGCTAAAGAAAAAGATGTAGATGTGGTTATAACTGAAATTGGTGGAACGGTTGGAGATATTGAGTCACTACCATTTTTAGAGGCTATAAGACAGGTTAAATATGAAGTAGGAATAGAGAATGTTTGTTTTATACATGTTACGTTAGTACCATATTTAAAGATGGCAGGAGAACTTAAAACTAAGCCAACTCAACATTCTGTAAAAGAACTTAGAAGTATAGGAATTCAACCAGACATTATAGTATGCCGCTCTGAGAAGGAAATATCTGATGATATGAAGGCTAAAATCGGGCTGTTCTGTAATTTAGAAGCAGACAGCGTAATTCAAAATTTGGATGCTGAGAACTTATATGAAGTACCACTTATGCTCCACAAAGAAGGCTTAGATACTCTAGTAAGTAAAAAATTAAAACTAGATTGTGATGAAATAGATAATGCTGCATGGACTTACATGGTAAATAGGTTAAAAAATCTGTCCGGAAATGTAAAAATAGCACTAGTGGGAAAATATGTAGAACTTCATGATGCGTATATTTCTGTTGTTGAGGCACTGAGCCATGGAGGGCTTTATAATGATTCTAAAGTGGAGATTAAATGGGTAAATGCAAGCGACGTAACTTCAGAAAATGTCAGCGAAATATTAGGGGATGCTGATGGTATATTGGTTCCAGGAGGATTTGGTGACAGAGGAATAGAAGGAAAAATAGAGGCTACAAGATATGCTAGAGAAAACAAAGTACCATTTTTCGGGATATGCCTTGGTATGCAATGTGCTGCTATAGAATATGCAAGAAATGTGGTAGGGCTCAAAACCGCAAATAGTTCAGAACTTGATGCGGATACGAAGTATCCCGTAATAGATTTAATGCCGGATCAAAAGGATATAGATGAAAAAGGTGGCACCATGAGATTAGGATTATATCCGTGTAAATTAACAAAAGACTCTAATGCTCATGAAGCCTACAATGATGAAGTAATATATGAAAGACATAGACATAGATATGAATTTAATAATCAATATAGAAAGACATTAACTGATGCAGGACTTTTGATTACGGGAACAAGCCCTGATGAAAGATTAGTAGAAATAGTTGAAATAAAAGATCATCCTTGGTTTGTTGGAGTTCAGTTTCATCCGGAACTTAAATCCAGACCTAATAAACCACATGCACTATTTAAGGAATTTATTAAGTCATCATTAGAATATAAAAAATAGTATTAAAATGTATCCTATAGAGTGGACAATAAAAAAGTCTAACCTATAGGATATTTTTATAATAAAAAAATAGTGAGTTTTATAGAATCTTAGGTTGTTACATGAAGAAACTTTATGGTGGCCTTTAAATGGTAGCGGAGTAGGTGCAAAAAAAATATTACCAATAATTTCAATTAAAATTAAGCAGGAATTTCATAAAATTTATAGAATTTAATCATTAAAGAATATTATTGTGAAAAATGATTTTACTTTGATAATTGTTTTTTTTGAAAAATATATTTTAACAAGATAATAAAATATGGAGGTGGAATAATTGATACTCGATACGAATATTGCTATAGCTTTAAAGGATTCTAATGGTCAATATAAGGTGGAAGAACTGACAATATTTGAAATAGAGAGTATGAGGACTAAATTTCCATGTCTATATGTTAAATTGCATAAAGGAAATGAAATATTAATTGATGTTAAATGCTGCCTATGCAATGAGTATCATTCATATCATTATAATATTAATGAACTTTTGAAAACTAATATGGTCATTGGTGGATGTGAGCAATTAGCATTGCCTATATTTTTCATTGGCAAGAATGAAAAAGTTATAAAAAAAGTAAATGAACATAAACAGATTACGGAGAAGATCTATGCTATGATATAAGATAAATTAAAAAATACACAAACCTTAGAAGGAGTCTAAATCTCCTTCTGGAATCATTAATATTGCAGCTTCGAAGAAGATGAACAGCTGTGCAGGTGATGATTTAATATAGTGGATTAAAGTTTTAAAATAGGATATACTTAAAAAAGTATATCATTTCAAAAAATTCATTGGATAGTAAATACGTTTTTAATTCCCATGATATTTATTAAATAGATATTATATATAATATACCCTTCGGAGGTGCAGATTTTTGATAAACAAAGATTTTGAAAATATGACAGTAGTTGAGCTGCGGGAACACTGCAAAGAGCTTGGTGTTAAAAACATTTCTAAACTTAAAAAGAGTGAGCTAATAGAGGAAATAAAGAAGATGACGCCAGTTTCATTGCAAAGAAACGGAGTTATTTTAAAAGAAAAGATAAGTCCTAAAATCACTTCTAAAGTTCAAGAAAATATTATAGAAAATTCAGAGGCGCAAGTCCCAAATAACCCAATTCAAACTGAGAAAACACCTGATAATGAAGACATTGATACTGGCTTTAAAAATCAAAATGAAAATAAAAAAGAAAAGTTACAGGAAATGATAAATGAATCAGGGTCGGCAAGGGGAGTTCTAGAAATAATTGAAAATAATAGTTATGGTTTTTTAAGAGGGCATAATTATTTATCAGGGCAGGATGATATTTATGTTTCGCCATCTCAAATTAGAAGATTTAATTTGCAAACAGGTGATGAGGTAGAAGGTAAAGTCAGAACGCCTAAAGAGGGAGAAAAATTTAAAGCGCTATTGTATGTGCAGGGAGTAAATGGAGAAAATCCAGATAGAGCTGTAGGTAGAAGACCTTTTGAAAAGTTAACTCCTATTTACCCAACAGAAAGGTTGATACTAGAAACCACTCCAACTGACTTGTCTTCAAGAATGATGGATATTATTTCTCCTATAGGTAAAGGTCAGAGAGGTATAATTGTAGCACAACCAAAAGCAGGAAAAACAACACTTCTTAAAAAAATCGCTAACAGTATTTCTATAAATCACCCAGAAGTAAAATTAATTGTTGTTTTAATAGATGAAAGACCGGAAGAAGTTACTGATATGCAGAGATCTATTAAAGGCGAAGTTATTTATTCAACTTTTGATGAAGAACCAGATCATCATACAAAAGTTGCTTATATGGTACTTGAAAGAGCTAAAAGAATGGTAGAACAAGGCCAAGATGTAGTTATTCTATTAGACAGTTTAACTAGACTTTCTAGAGCTTATAATTTAACTGTAACGCCTTCAGGAAGAACACTATCCGGTGGACTTGACCCTAGTGCACTTTTGATGCCAAAGAAATTTTTTGGAGCGGCTAGAAATATTGAAGAGGGTGGAAGCTTAACAATTCTTGCTACTGCATTAGTAGAAACAGGAAGTAGAATGGATGATATGATTTTTGAGGAGTTTAAGGGAACAGGTAATATGGAAGTTCATTTAGATAGAAAGCTTCAAGAAAGAAGAATATTCCCAGCTATAGACATTTATAAGTCAGGAACAAGAAGAGAAGACTTGTTGCTTACTAAAATTGAAATGGAAACTATATATAATTTAAGAAAGATAATGTATAGAGAAGGTAATGCTATGGGAGTAACAGAAAAACTCCTGAATTTAATATCCACCACTAAGAATAATAAGGAATTTTTAGAAATGTTAAATAAGAACTTTGAAGTATTAGCTAGATAATATAAATAAAAAAATGGAAAAGATAATTAAATCTTTTCCATTAATATATTATTCTGCATCAGTTTCTACTTCGTTTTTTATGTTGAATTTCTTCATGAATCTGTCTACTCTTCCACCAGCATCAATATTCTTTTGCTTTCCAGTGTAGAATGGATGGCAGTTAGAACATACGTCTACTTTAAGTTCTTGTTTAGTAGATCCTGTAATAAAAGTGTTTCCACATGCACATTTAACAACTGTGTCTTTATGGTATTCTGGATGTATTCCTTCTTGCATATTTTTCACCTCTTTCAAAAAATAGATATATACCCGTATTGTCAACTACTCAAGTCTATCATATAATTGATTATTAAGTCAATAAGAATAAAATTAAATTTGACTTTATTATATAGTGTATATTTGATAAAATACATGTAGTAAGTTTTTTTATAATATTGGAGGTAAAAGTATGTATGGACCAAAAAACCATGGTTGGGTGGAAGTAATTATAGGACCTATGTATAGTGGTAAGTCTGAAGAACTTATACGTAGGATAAGAAGAACAAAAATTGCAAAACAAAAATTACAAGTTTTTAAACCGGAAATTGATAATAGATATAGCAAGGGAGATGTTGTATCCCACTCCGGAGAGAAGGAAGAGGCTGTTCCAGTTAAGGATAGTGCAGCGTTACTGGCTCTATTACATGAAGATACACAAGTTGTTGCTATCGATGAGGTTCAATTTTTTGATAAAGGTATAATTGATGTAATTACTACACTCGCTGATAATAATAAAAGAGTTATATGCGCAGGATTAGATATGGATTTTAGGGGAGAACCTTTTGGGCCTATACCTGTACTTCTTGCTGTAGCAGAATTTGTGGATAAAATCCAGGCTATTTGTGTAGTTTGCGGTAATCCTGCAACTAGAACCCAACGTTTGATTAATGGAAAGCCAGCTAAATATGAGGACCCCATTGTATTAATTGGAGCTACAGAATCCTATGAAGCGCGTTGTAGAAAGTGTCATATTGTTCCTAGAGAAGGGGTGTAACTATGGCTGAAAATGTTAATGTTGGAGGTCAGGCAGTAATTGAAGGAGTTATGATGAGAGGCAGCATGGGTATTGCCACTGCGGTGAGAACTGCAGAAGGAGAAATTGTAGTGGAAAAAAAAAGCTATACCTCATATACTAAAAAGAATAAATTTTTTGGATTACCTATAATAAGAGGATTTATTTCACTAATTGAATCCTTAGTTATAGGTGTACAAACTTTAAATTATTCAGCTTCTTTTTTCGAAGAAGAGGGCGAAGCTTCAAAAATAGATAAATGGATAGAGAAAATATTTAAAGATAAAAGTAATGATATAATTATGGGGTTATCCCTTGTTATTTCGCTGGTTATATCTATAGGATTATTTTTTATTTTACCAACTCTTGTAGCTAATGTTTTTAGTAAAATGGGTACAGGTACCATAGGTATGAATATTGTAGAAGGAATTATTAGAGTTTTAATATTTCTACTATATGTGTATCTTATAGGAAAAATGGAAGATATTAAAAGAGTGTACCAATATCACGGTGCAGAACATAAAACTATATTTTGTTACGAAAACAATGTTGAACTAACTCCAGAAAATGCAGCTAAATTTGGAAGATTACATCCAAGGTGTGGCACGAATTTTTTATTTTTAGTTATGATAGTTAGTATAATAATGTTCTCATTTACTGGTTGGAATTCAATTGGGGAGAGGATAATGTATAGGGTTATACTTCTGCCACTAATTTCAGGGGTAAGCTATGAAATTATTAAGTGGATGGGAAAAAGCACGGGACCCTTAGCTAAAATCCTTTCTTATCCAGGACTTAAGTTGCAGAATTTGACTACAAGGGAACCGGATTTGTCTCAATTAGAAGTTGCGATAAAAGCTCTTAAAGTAGCGGAGGGAATTGAAGATTAATTAGAATTATGATCATAAAAGGCGGTGGCTAGGGATGAATATAGGGGAAATACTTCTTAAGTCCTATGGGATTTTAAAAAAAGTCGGCATTGAGAGCTATTTGTTAGATTCACAACTTTTACTGGGTAAGGTTTTAAATGTGGATAAATTGTTCATAATGCTTAATAGAGATTTTAATCTTAATGGAAAGCAAGAAGAAGAATTTTCACAGCTAATCCAGCTTAGGAAAAGTAAGATGCCTATAAAATATATTCTCGGTGAATGTGAATTTATGGGTATGAATTTAATAGTAAAGCCTGGAGTATTGATACCAAGACCTGATACTGAGATTTTAGTTGAAGAAGTAATTAAGCATATAAATGAAAAAGATTATACGCAGGTTTGTGATGTTTGTAGTGGAAGTGGAGCTATTGGAATAGCTATAGCCCAATTTATTAAAGGTGCAAAAATAATGCTTTATGATATATCTTATGATGCAATAGCTGTGGCAAAATTAAATATAGAAAGATTTGACTTAGCGAGTAGGGTCAATGAGCAGCGTAGCGATTTATTGCAAAGCGCTATAGAGCAGAATAAGAAATTTCAAGTGGTAGTCTCTAATCCTCCCTATATAAGAGAATCAGTCATACCTACTTTAATGGAGGATGTAAAAAATTATGAGCCCTACATAGCACTTAGTGGTGGGAAAGATGGGTTGGAATTTTACAGAAGAATTACCCAAGAAAGTTTGAAAGTTTTGGAAAAGGGCGGACTTTTAGCTTTTGAAATAGGATATGATCAAAGAGAAGAAGTCCAGGATATTCTTTTAAAATCAGGATTTAAGAGCATAGAATGTATTAAAGATTTATCTGGAAATGATAGGGTTATTAAAGGCATCTTAATGGAATAGGACACTTTAGCGGGTAATGGCATCTTGTGAATTAGATAAGCAAAGTAGAGTAAGTATATAGTTATGTTGGAATTGTATACTGTACATAACTATGGTATAATATTAGGATGTGAAAATATATATACGGAGTGATAAAAATGTTAGATAGGCTTGAGTTTACAGAAAGTAAATATGAAGAAATTACAATGAAAATCGGCGACCCTTTGGTTATTGCTAATCAAAAGGAATGGCAAAAACTTTGCAAAGAACACGCAGAATTGGAAATCGTTGTTACGAAATATAGAATATATAAAAAAGCTAAAGAAGATTTAGAAACAAACAAAGAAATGCTTAAAGATGAAGCTGATAGAGAAATGAAAGAGATGATTCAAGATGAAATAAAAGGCTTGATTCAAACTAAAGAAACTATGCAGGAAGAATTAAGAATTTTGCTTTTGCCGAGGGACCCTAATGATGATAAAAACGTGTTTATCGAAATTAGAGCTGGAGCAGGTGGAGATGAAGCAGCATTGTTTGCAGCAAATCTATTTAGAATGTATACAAGATATGCAGAGCGTAATAAATGGAAAGTTGAAGTAATGAGTGCTAATGAAACAGATATTGGCGGATTTAAAGAAGTGGTATTTATGGTAAAAGGTGATTCTACTTATAGTAAATTTAAATACGAAAGTGGAGTACACAGAGTTCAAAGGGTTCCAGATACAGAGTCAAGTGGAAGAATTCATACATCTACGGCGACTGTTGCGGTGCTTCCAGAGGTTGACGATGTAGATATTGAAGTTAGTGCTAATGATTTAAAAATAGATGTGTTTAGAGCATCTGGTAATGGCGGACAGTGTGTTAATACAACAGATTCAGCAGTGAGAATGACACATATTCCTACAGGACTTGTAGTTTCTTGCCAGGATGAGAAATCTCAGTTAAAGAACAAAGAGAAAGCTTTGAAGATATTAAAATCTAGATTGTTTGATAAGGCCGAGGCTGAAAGATCCGCAGGAATAGCTGAAGATAGAAAAAGTCAAGTGGGTACAGGAGATAGAAGTGAGCGAATAAGAACTTATAACTATCCTCAAGGCAGGGTTACAGACCATAGAATAGGCTTAACATTGTATAGATTAGAAGCTTTTCTTGATGGCGATATAGATGAAATGATGGACACATTAATAACTGCTGACCAAGCAGAAAAGATGAAAGCCATGGGCGATAACAATTAGAAATTACTTTGTGCCAAAATCCTACTCATTTAGGTGTGGGATGGATAGTGAAATTCTTAGGGGAAATAATCAGTGTTAATGTCATTCGTGATATTAAAGAAGTTATTTAATACATAAGAACCCTATGCCTTTAGGCGTAGGAGTTTCAGAAGCGGAAGGTGAGAGAAATGAATATAAATAAAGCCATTAGAAAGCAAAAAAAAACTTATAAAGGGTTTATGCTATCGATGTGCTTTATTTTTGTTTTATTACCTATTATGTTAATAGTGTCAAAGATTGCAAATACATACTTTGTAATATATTTAATTTTTAATGAGCTACTTATTATTGTTGTTATGATTCTTAGATTTGATGAAGAATATATTGATTTCAAATTGGAAGGGTATAAAATAAGCATATGGTGTGGAATTGCCAAAGATAAATTTATTATTATATGCAAAAAAGTTGTCTTTGTTCATACTGAGAATCAAGGCATGGACTTAGAGATTATTATAATAACAAAATCTAAATTTAGAAATGAAAAAATTTACCCCCTAGATATAAAATTTTTAAAAAAATACCCATATGTAGCACAGATGTATAGCAAAATTAAAATTGAAAATCCGGAAGAAACATATTTCTATTTTATAATTAAACATGGTGGATTTAGAAAATATGTCTTATTGGATGACGTGTATAGATCTTGCGTTGGTGCAATATTTTCAGGTGATGCTATAGAAAAAATTAAAGAATATAGAGAATACTGCATAAAGCCCCACTGATGGAATAAAATTATATATAGAGAAATAAGTATAGTGTATAAAAGTTTCTATACTTTATTCTCATATGGAATTGTAACTATAATTCTATAGAAGTGGGGGTATAAATTTGAATAGTAAGATTGTTTTGATAATCATATTTTCTGGCGTAATAGCTTTGATTGGTACTATGATAGGGGCGTTTTTAGGTGTTCTTATAAAGAAACCTTCAAGAAAGTTCCTAGGAAATATTATAGGATTTGCATCAGGACTTATGCTTTCTATTGTGGTTTTTGAACTCATACCAGAAGCTACAGAAAAGACAGGACTTCTAGGAACCTTATTATTTTTAAGCCTAGGTATTATTATTGTTGTAATAATAGATAAAATAAGCAAATTAAGCGGTAATGCAAATTCTCAATATACAAAGGTGGCTTTTATGGTTGCAGTTGGAATAATGTTACATAATTTACCAGAAGGTTTAATAATGGGATTTGGGTTTGTTAATGGAGAAAATTTAGGGCTTAAAATGAGTATGATAATTGCAATACATGATGTGCCTGAAGGTTTAGCCGTTGCAGCGCCTCTAATGCTTTCAGGGACAAAAAGCGGAAAAATATTGTTTTATGCATTTTTAACAGCACTGCCTACTGCAGTTGGTGCCTGGATAGGGATGTATATTGGCAGCATATCTGTAAATATATTAGGTAGTGCCCTAGCATTTGCCTCAGGTGTTATGTTATATGTTATTTACGGAGAAATGCTTCCACAGTCTAAAAAGCTTTGGCCGGGAATTACAAATACATTGGGAATACTTTTGGGGATAATAGTGGGGTTAATAATGACTAATGTGATTTAGCGACATTTCAGAAGGGCTCTCCTATTTATATAAATGGGAGTCGTTTGCTATAACAAAGAGAAAAGTTCGGTGGGAGTCTAAATTTCCTTCAGAAGTCGTTAATATTGCAGCTTCGAAGAAGATGATTTAATTGAGAGGTGTAAGGATGAAAACGAAGATAGTAATAATGGACGAAAATAATATAAAGCAAAATATAATTGAGGAGGCAGGGCTTGTTATAGCTGAAGGTGGATTAGTTGTTTTCCCTACTGAGACAGTTTATGGTCTTGGATGCAATGCCTTAGATGCACTGGCTGTAGAAAAGATTTTCAAGGCTAAGGGAAGACCACAGGATAACCCCCTTATTGTGCATGTAGCTGATTTTAATATAGAGCCTCTAGTGAAAGAAATACCCAATATTGCAAAGAGAGTTATGGATAAATATTGGCCTGGACCAATAACTTTGATTTTTAATAAGTCTGAGCTGATTCCCATGACTACAAGTGCAAATCTGGATACGGTAGGCATAAGGATGCCTTCGAATTTAATTGCCAGGAAACTCATTGAGGCAGCGGGAACACCTATTGCAGCTCCCTCGGCTAATATATCCGGTAGACCTAGTCCTACTGAAGTAGAGAGTTGTATTGAGGATTTAAGCGGAAAGATAGAATACATTATAGGTGGAGATAAAAGTGAGGTAGGTCTTGAGTCAACAATAGTGGATTGTACTTGTACGCCTCTATGCATACTAAGACCAGGAGCTATAACACTTGAGATGTTAAGAGAGATAGATGAGGGAATATATATTGATAAAACCATAATGTCTAAACCGAAAAATGATTTTAAGCCTAAAGCACCTGGTATGAAGTATAGACATTATGCACCAAAAGCCCCAGTAAAAATTATATGTGGAGATTTAGAAAAAACTATTGCAAAAATCAATGAAATAGTGCAGAATAGTATGGGCAAGAAAAAAATAGGGATTATGGCAACAGATGAAACTAAGAATAAATATCCTTGTGGCACTGTTATTTCTTTAGGTAGCAGAAAACATCTAGATACTGTGGGAAGAAATCTTTTTGAAGTTTTAAGAAGTTTTGATGCTATAGATGTAGATTTAATATTGTCAGAGGCCTTTGAAGAAAATGGAATAGGTGTTGCTATAATGAATAGGCTTAAGAAGTCAGCAGGTTTTGATATAATTTACGTATAGGTAGATAGCAGTTTTTAATTGATATCTATTCTAGAGGAATATAAGGAGGAACTATGGATATATTGTATATGTGTAATGAAAAAATGCGAAAAAGCTATATTATAGAAGCTATTTGCAACAAAATATTTACTATAAATAATATTGGACCATATGTTGTCTATATTCCAATGTATTCAAAGTTTTTTGACGGATTAAAAAATAATGCATTCTTATTATGGGATAATACAAAGAAGATAATGGTATTTAAATAGTTTATTTAAATGCTGATATCTTCTTTTTTGTAATATAACATATTATAATAAGAAAATAGATCTTGGAGGTGTTTTACTATGAAAATAGCATTGGGTAGTGATCATGGTGGTTTAAATTTAAAAAAACATATAATCCTGCATCTGGAGAGTAAAAACATTGAGGTAACAGACTTAGGTACTTACACTGAGGATTCTTGTGATTATCCAGACTATGCATTAAAAGTTGCAAATGGAGTAGTAGAAGAGCAGTTTGAACTAGGTATATTAATATGTGGAACAGGAATAGGAATAGGAATAGCGGCTAATAAAGTACCTGGAATAAGGGCTGCACTATGCCATGACACTTTTAGCGCTCATGCTTCAAGAGAGCATAATAATGCCAACATACTTACTCTTGGTGAAAGGGTTATTGGTGTAGGGTTAGCGTTAGATATCGTAGATGCTTTTATCAATGCTAAATTTCAAGGAGAAAGACACCAAAAAAGAATTAATAAAATTACTGAAATTGAGAAAAAATATTCTAAATAAACAGTAAAATATAAACATTAAATAATTGGAGGCAATATATATGAGTAAAGTAACACAAATAACACATCCACTTATACAACACAAATTGGCATACATAAGAGATAAAAACACAGGTTCAAAGGATTTTAGAGATTTAGTTCAAGAAGTTGCGATGCTTATGGCTTATGAAGTTACACGCGATATACAATTAGAAGAAGTAGAAATTGAAACTCCTATTTGTATTACTAAATGTAAGGTTTTAGCTGGAAAGAAAATGGCTATAGTTCCAATACTTAGAGCAGGTCTAGGAATGGTTGATGGTATGTTAGAGATTATACCAGCAGCTAAGGTTGGACACATAGGAATGTATAGAAACGAAGAAACATTGCAACCTGTTGAGTATTTCTGTAAATTACCTCAGGATATTAATGAAAGAGATGTAATTATTACAGATCCTATGATTGCTACAGGAGGTTCTGCAATAGATGCAATTTCAGCTCTTAAGAAAAGAGGAGCCATAAATATAAAAATCATGTGTCTTATAGCTGCACCAGAGGGAATTAAAGCTATTACGGATGCACACTCAGATGTGGATATATATGTAGCTTCAATTGATGAAAAATTAAATGAAAAAGGGTATATCGTACCAGGTCTTGGCGATGCTGGAGACAGATTATTCGGAACTAAGTAGTTAATTATAATAATTTATCATTAAAAAATAAAAGCAACTTACAGAAAAGTATCTGTAAGTTGCTTTTATATTTAATTAATCCAATTTATTGAAAATATCTAGTAAGTAAACCCTTAAATGCTGCACCGTGACGTGCTTCATCTTTACACATTTCATGTACTGTATCATGGATTGCATCATAGTTAAGCTTTTTAGCTAAAGTAGCTAAGTCTTTCTTACCTTGGCAAGCTCCATGTTCAGCAGCAACTCTCATTTCTAAGTTTGTCTTAGTATCTGATGTTACTACTTCTCCGAGTAATTCAGCAAATTTTGAAGCGTGATCAGCTTCTTCGAAAGCTATTCGTTTATAAGCTTCTGCAACTTCTGGGAAGCCTTCTCTATCAGCTTGACGGCTCATTGCTAAATACATACCAACTTCAGTACATTCTCCAACGAAGTTAGCTCTTAATGCTTCTACAACTTCTGGACTTGCGTCTTTAGCAACTCCAATTTTATGTTCATCTGCCCAGGACATATCATTTTCATTTTGCGCTACAAACTTATCAGTTTTTGCACCGCAAACTGGACAGACATCTGGTGCGGAATCTCCTTCGTGGACATATCCACATATTGTACAAACAAATTTTTTCATATTATTTTCCCCCTTGTAGTTGTTTTGAGTAAATAGCAATTATTAATTGTCATTTACCTCGTATTTTTTTTATATAAATAACCATTACTATAAGTAATACAATTTACTATGTAAATAGGAAATTTGAACTTAGATTACTTATAATAATAACTATACATGAACGGATAACTATTATCAAGTAAAATTTAATATTTACATGAAAAAAGTAAAAAATGCTCTACATTTTTAGATTAAACTAATATATCTTCAAGAGCCTCTAAATCTTTTATTTTAACTAAACTCTTATTAAAATCTATTAAGCCATCTTCTTTCATATTAACAAACTCCCTTGAAAGGGAAGGTCTTTGAACACCTAGATGTTCAGCGAGGCTTTTTCTAGACATAGGAAGAGTAAGGGCTGTGGTTTTTTGAATTTCGTATTGAGAGAGTAAGTAATTAGAAATCTTTTGTCTTAGTGTTTCAAAAGATAGTTCTTTAATTTTTCTATTTAATAAAAGAATTTTACTAGATAGAAGTTGCATAAAATTATTCAATACTTTAGGGTAGGAGCTACACATAGCTATAATATCTTTTTTTGAAATATAAAGTATCACTGAACCTTTAGATGATACTATGGTAGCTGGGTATATATTTGTCTCTGAAAAAGCTATTGCTTCACCAAAGGTTTTTCCTATATTTAATTTTGCCAGGGTAACAACTTTACCACTGGCATAGTGCTTTTGTACTTCAAGCTCACCCGCCATTACAATTCCTAAATAGTCGCAGATATCGCCTTCTAATGCCACTATGCAAGTGCGGCATTCATCACAGTTTTTGCAGTTATCGGAAATAGAGTAATTTATATTTTTAATTAAATTTTGTAATTCATCATAAGTTAAACCTTTAAATAAAATACAATGCTTTAAACAATCTATTAGTTTATCCATAAAATCACCCTCAAATTTTTAATTTGGTAACATGGGTTACATATTATCATAAGTAATTCTAATATAATTTGTATATACAGTCAATTAAATCATTGCTGGGTTCGATAAAACAAATGAAATTAAGTGTTATTTATTTAAATGTAATTTAAAGAAAATATATAAAAAAATTCAGGAGGCGTTAAAATGAAAAGAGATATTATTAGTATAGATGAAAATAAATGTAATGGTTGTGGAATATGTGTAAGCGGTTGTCATGAAGGTGCCATAGAGCTCGTTTGTGGCAAGGCTAAATTAATAAGCGATGAGTATTGTGATGGACTGGGGGATTGTCTACCGCAGTGTCCTACAGATGCTATTAAAATAATCCAAAGAGATGCTGCAGACTATGATCTACAGGCTGTTGAAATGAAAAAAGAGAAACATGCTGCGAAGCCTAATTTGCCTTGTGGATGTCCTGGTACAATGGAAAAGTCCATAAAAAGAAATGTTGATTTAAAGATAAAACAGATGCCTAATAAAATAGATAAGATGGCGGAAGTATCAGTATCTTCTGAATTAAATCAATGGCCAGTGCAGTTAAAATTAGTTAATTCTAAGGCTGGATTTTTGAATGGTGCAGATATATTGATTGCAGCAGATTGCACAGCTTATGCTTATGGAAATTTTCATAAGGAGTTTATTAAGGGAAGGGTAACTTTGATAGGCTGTCCAAAGCTTGATGACAATGATTATTATAAAGAAAAAATCTGTGAAATACTGAAAAATAATGATATTAAGAGTATTACTGTAGTTAGAATGGAAGTACCTTGTTGTGCAGGTATTGTTAGTTCTGTAAAGGGAGCTATGCTTGAGGCTGGAATAATAGTAACTTATAAAGAGGTAACTATCGGTATAAGCGGAGTAATAATTTAAGACTTATAGCCACTCTTTAAAACTATATTTAAGAAAGTATATATTATGAAAAATAATATATACTTTCTTTAGTTTATAGTAAATTAATATAAATACAGTATTAAACACTTTAAATTCTTGATTTTTTAGTGTAAAATGGTATAGATTGATTATTAGATTATAGATTTAGTTTTGATTTCTCATCTACATAATTAAAATATATTTATGTGAGGTATATTTATGGGAAGAATTGACAAACATAATTATTATTTAGATATATGTGAAACCATATCTGAACGAGGGACTTGTATGCGGAGAAATTTTGCAGCTATAATAGTAAAGAATGATGAAATTATGTCTACTGGATACACAGGAGCACCTAGAGGTAGAGCGAATTGTTGCGATTTAGGGGTGTGTAGAAGAGAAGAATTGAAAATTCCAAGAGGCACAAGGTATGAACTCTGTAGATCGGTACATGCAGAACAAAATGCAATTATATCAGCTCGAAGAAATGATATGATAGGGTCAACTTTGTATTTAGTTGGAAAAGAAGTTAGTAATGGTGAATTAGTTAATAATGCATCTCCTTGCTCTTTATGCAAGAGATTTATAATTAATTCGGGTATAGATAAGGTAATAATTAGAGATAGCAAAATACAGTATAAAATCGTATATGTAGAAGAATGGATAGAAAATGATGATTCACTTCAAGGTGATGGTGGATATTAATATGTCAGCACCCTAGGTGATGATTTAAACTATATTTATCAAATAAAAACACTGTTTTTGTGAAAGAAAGGTTTTTTTATGAGTAATATTTATATTTTAGCGATAATTACAGCTTTAATTTCCTTTATAATTACCCCTTTAGTTAAGAGATTTGCAATACTTGTTAATGCCATTGATATTCCTAAGGATGAAAGGCGAGTTCACAAGAAACCTGTTCCAATTATGGGAGGCCTCGCTATATATATATCTTTTGTTATAGGCGCAATTTTATATAATGGAATTTTAACAAATTCTCAAATAGGTATAATTGTTGGTGCGACTATAATTGTTATGGGTGGAATGATAGATGATATTAAAGAATTAAGTCCTAAATACAAGCTTCTAATACAAATTATGGCTGCTGTATGCCTTTTAATGTCAGGTGTAAGGATATCAATCCTAACTAATCCTTTTAGAGAATTTTATCCTTATCTAAACATAGGGTGGGTTGGTATTCCCGTAACAATAATATGGATTGTAGGTGTGACTAATGCTTTTAATCTAATAGATGGATTAGATGGCCTGGCAGCAGGAATAGCATTTATATCCTGTGTTACTTTAATGATAGTATCTATAATTAGTGGAAGGCTGGAGGCAGCATTTTTAACAGCTGTTTTAAGTGGAGCGATTTTAGGGTTTTTACCCTATAATTTTAATCCAGCCTCTATTTTTATGGGGGATACGGGCTCTCAATTACTAGGGTTTCTACTAGCTGCAATTTCAATTCAATGTGCTATTAAATCTGCAACAGCATTTGTTATAGCGGTACCAATCTTGGCTTTTGCATTACCCATTTATGACACCCTTTTTGCTATGATTAGAAGGAAAGCTAATGGAAAATCTATAATGCAAGCAGATAAAGGTCATTTGCACCATCGGCTTTTGGATATGGGACTCAGCCAAAAGCAAGCAGTTATTATTATGTATTTTATAAGTGCTGTGCTAGGTGGGATTGCAATTATAGCAATGCAAATGAGTAATCAAAGGGCATATTTTTTGTTAGGACTCACAGCAGTTATAACAGTTTCAGCAGCCTGGAAATATGGCATTTTCCAACATAAAGAATAGTTTGGATTTAATAATTACTGATTTACATGTGGTTATAATTTAAATTGAGTTAAATTAGGAGGTTACCCTAGTGAGAAATATTAAAGTTATAGTTATATTTGGTACAAGACCTGAGGCTATAAAAATGGCACCTCTAGTTAAAGAGCTAGAAAAAAATTCTCGAATACAATGTGTGGTATGTGTAACGGCTCAGCATAGAGAACTATTAGACCAAGTATTGGAAGTTTTTAACATAGAGCCTCAGTATGACTTAAACATAATGAAATCAAAACAAAGCTTAACAGGGATAACCTGCTCTGTACTTGAGGGTTTAGAGGAAACCTTTGAAAATGAGAAGCCGGATATAGTGCTTGTACATGGAGATACTACCACTACATTTGCTGCATCCCTTGCAGCTTTTTATAGAAAAATACCAGTTGGTCATGTAGAAGCTGGTCTTAGAACACATAACAAGTTTTTTCCATATCCGGAAGAAATTAATAGGAAGCTAACTGGAGCACTAGCAGATTTACATTTTGCGCCTACTACTACATCTAAGGAAAATCTATTAAGAGAAGGAGTAGACGAGAGTGCTATTTTTGTTACAGGAAATACAGTTATAGATGCTATGAAGTTTACAATTAAAGAAGCGTATATTTTTGAAAATAATGAGCTAAATGCAATTGATTATAAAAATAAAAAAGTTATTATTGTTACGGCTCATAGAAGAGAAAATTGGGGAAGTGGAATTGAGAATATATGTAATGCACTGAAAATTATTGTATGCGAAAATAAAGATGTAGAAGTATTGTATTTAGTTCATCCCAATCCAGTAGTAAAGGATATGGTAAGCGGTATTTTAAAAGGTGTAGATAGAATACATTTGCTAAGCCCTATTGACACGGGTGAAATTCACAATTTAATGAAAAAATGTTACCTAGTAATGACCGATTCAGGAGGAATTCAAGAAGAAGCTCCTCATCTAGGTAAACCGGTTTTGGTGCTTAGGGATGTTACAGAGAGAGTTGAAGCGCAGCATGCTGGTACAGTAAGGTTAGTTGGAACAGATGTAGGGGAAATTGTATCAAATGCTAATAAGCTTTTAAGAAATTCAGAGGAGTATGATCACATGAGTAGGTCAATCAATCCTTATGGTGATGGAAATGCTTCTGCTAAAATAGTAGATTCACTATTAAAGTATTTTAAGATATACTAAATATTGTTAAAATAGGTTTAATAATTTAGAAATTAAATTATTAAACCTATTTTTTTAGTATCTTACACAAATGAAAACTTTAAAAATAAAAGTTTTCAATGTTAAGAAAATCATATCGAAATACAACAATCGGAGGTGCTTAAAAGTATTACTTATCCTGATATGCGGTATTTAAAAGCTTATAGTGAGTGAAATAAGAATAATTTAATGCATATTTTTAGTGATGAATGGTAAGAATACTGTAAACAATAAAAATATTATAGCAAGAAAATGAATTATATAAAATGCAATATTGCAATTGTTTATAAAAATACAAAAATTAACGTAAAATTTTTGTTCTTATAAGGTTTTTGTAAATGTTTAACTAAATAAAAATTATAATAAAAAGTTCTTAAATGTTACTAAAATCAATAGTATTGAAAATTTTGGCCTGAATATTAAGAATATTAAGAATGTTAAGCATGTTAAAAGAAATAGAAGAATTGAAAAATATAATTGCAAATTATTTAAAAAGTCGGAATATATCATAATATAGATATATTCAGAGGAAAGAGGCGATTTTCTTTAAAAAACAGACTTAAATGCGTCTATATATCGAATAATTGAGAAATTCTAGGTTTTATTTATGAAAATTAGTAGACTATAATAGAATTTGTTAGTATATGGCGAGGAGAAGGAAAAAGTGAATAGTGATTTTAAAAATATGTTTAAAAAAATTCTTATATATGATTTTTTTATTTCCTTAATTTTTACTGCAGTGATTTATTTTACAGCTAAGCCATATGCATTATTTTTTTTATTAGGGCTATTAATAGCAGTAATAAATTTTTATGTTAATGGAATTACAGTGGAGTATTCTCTTGATAGTAAAAATGTAAAAAATACAGGCATAATAGTAATAGGGTCTTTCATTAGGGTTTTACTGGTGAGTGTGATTGGGTTTGCGATAGGCAGACACAATATGTTCAATATAATTGCATATATCTTCGGATATAGTTCACAATTCATATCTTTAGTGTGTTACGGATTAAATAATAAAAACGGTGGAGGGAAGTGATTTAATGGATAAAGTAGTGCCGTTATTTCATATTAAATTCTTTGGGTACAGTATTGGAATTGTAGAAAGTATATTTGTTCAGTGGTGCATAATAGCTATAGTAGCTATATTATGTATATGCCTTACAAGAAACTTAAAAGTAATTCCTAATAAGAAGCAGAATATAATAGAAATAATTATGGATTTTATAAACAATCTTGTTAGAGATAATATGGGAGAAGAGTATATGGGGTTTGTACCTTATATAGCGACAATAGTAATTTTCTTGAGTATTGTAAATCTCACGGGACTGATAGGTGTTACACCTCCAACAGTGGATTATAGTGTAGCATTAGCATTAGCATTAATAACATTCGTTGTTGTTCAATGGTTTGCTATTAAAAAGATAGGCCTAGGACACTATTTTAAAGGATATGTTGAACCATATGCATTTATATTACCTATTAACCTAATAGAGAGAGTTATGTTACCAGTATCATTAAGTTTTCGATTATTTGGAAACATGACTGCAGGTGTTGTAATAATAGAATTGGCATATAAAAGTTTAGCTAGTTTGAATGGGTTCGCCCAATTAATTGTCCCAATACCCTTACATTTTTATTTTGATTTATTTGATGGAATTATTCAAATGGTTATTTTTGTTATGTTGACAATGGTTAATATAAAAGTCATAGCAGAACATTAAATCTAGTTTTAAAAAAATAAGGAGGAATTCAATATGAATAACATCGATCCAAAAGTATTTGTCACAGCGATGTCTGCAATAGGCGCAGGTCTTGCAGCAATAGGATGTATAGGCGGAGGAATAGGAACAGGTAATGCTGCAGCTAAAGCTGTAGAGGGCGTTGCAAGACAACCAGAAGCTAGGGGATCTATAATTAGTACGTTAGTTATAGGTGCTGCTTTCTCAGAAGCTACAGCTATCTATGCATTCTTAATAGCATTAATTTTAGCATTTAAGTAATATGGTACATATCAAAATGAAAAATTTTGAAATTAGGACTAAAGGGGGCTTTAATAGATTATGAATTTGAGCATAGATTTTCCTACAATTATATTCACTATAATAAATTTTATTTTATTGCTATATATCTTAAAGTACTTTTTTAGTAAGCCAGTAAATAAGATAATGGATGACAGGCAAAATGGAATAAATACATCTATTAAGAATGCTAAAGATAATGAAGAAAAAGCAGAAATTTCAAGAAAAGAAAAAGAAAGATTATTGCATGAGTCAAAGATAAAAGGAAGAGAAATAGTCGAGGAATACAAAGTTAATGCAGAAAATATTTCCCAGGATATTGTCGAAGACGCAAGAAAAGAAGCAAATCTAATTTTGGAAAGATCAAGAGTTGAAATTGAAAGAGAAAAAGAAAAAGCACAAAGTGAAATTAAAAAACAAGTTATAGATTTATCTTTAATATTGTCTGAAAAAGCTCTTGAACAGCATATAGATGAAAAAGAACACAGAAGATTGATTGAGGACTTTATATTTAAGGTAGGTAGCTAAGATGTATGAATATTTAGACAAGAGATATGCACTAGCACTATACACAGTTGCTGAGGAAAAAGGAAAAGTAGAAGAATATTTAAGTGACCTCAGGGAAATTGTTTCACTTATGAAGAATGATGATGAGTTTCTTAAAGTTATTAAATATCCGCAAATAAGTACTTCTGCAAAAAAGAAAATGTTCATAAATATTTTTAAGGGCAGAATTGATGAGGATCTTTTATCTTTTTTACTTATTCTTATAGAAAAAGATAGAATAATGTATACTGAAGAAAAACTTAAAGAAATGGAAAAAATCCACTTAGAGCGTAACAATACCCTACTGGTGGATGTTGTAACAGTAATACCTCTTGACGATTCTGAAAAAGAAGACTTACGAATGAAATTATTTAAAATGTATGATAAGAAGATTATCTTTCATGAAAAACTAGATAAAAACATTATAGGTGGGGTATATATTAGGGTTGGCGATGACGTTATTGATGGTACAATAAAAAATAAATTAGACGAAATGAAAAAATTAATGTTTAAATAGGAATAGAGGTGAGTTTATGAATATAAAACCAGAAGAGATAACATCCATAATAAAGAAAGAAATAGAGAGATATGAAAAGAAAATTGACACTGTTGACTCAGGAACCATAATTCAAATAGGTGATGGGATTGCTAGAGTGTATGGTTTGGATGATTGCATGGAAGGTGAACTTTTAGAGTTCCCAGGTGGAGTATATGGCATGGCTCTAAATCTAGAACAAGACAATGTGGGATGTGTACTACTTGGAAGCGGAGAAGGTATCAAAGAAGGTGACGTAGTAAAGAGAAGTGGTAAAGTAGTTGAAGTTCCCGTTGGGGAAGCACTAATCGGAAGAGTTGTAAATTCTCTAGGTGTTCCAATAGATGGTAAGGGTCCGATTAAGACTACAGAGACAAGACCAGTAGAAGTAGAAGCCCCTGGAGTTATTGAAAGACAATCCGTTAAAGTACCTCTTCAAACAGGTATAAAAGCAATAGACTCTATGGTACCAATTGGGCGAGGACAAAGAGAACTTATAATTGGGGATAGACAAACAGGTAAGACAGCTTTAACTATAGACACTATTTTAAATCAGAAGGGCAAAGATGTTGTATGTATATATGTTGCCATTGGTCAGAAACAATCTACTGTTGCACATATTGTTAACACTCTATCTGAAATGGGAGCCTTAGATTATACAATAGTTGTAGCATCAACAGCTTCTCATTCAGCACCACTTCAGTATTTGGCACCTTATGCTGGATGCAGCATGGGAGAATACTTTATGAACAAGGGCAGAGATGTATTAATAGTGTATGATGATTTATCTAAGCACGCGGTAGCCTATAGAGCTATGTCACTATTACTTCGTAGACCGCCAGGCAGAGAAGCATACCCAGGAGATGTATTCTATATTCATTCAAAATTATTAGAAAGAGCAGCAAAACTTTCAGATAAATTGGGTGGGGGATCATTAACTGCTCTTCCGATAATAGAAACTCTAGCAGGAGACGTTACGGCTTATATACCAACTAATGTTATTTCCATAACAGACGGTCAAATATTTCTTGAGGCGGAACTCTTCCATTCAGGACAAAGACCCGCTGTTAATGCTGGAATATCTGTATCAAGAGTTGGTGGAAATGCTCAAATAAAAGCTATGAAACAAGTTACAGGAACTTTAAGGCTAGAACTCGCTCAATATAGGGAACTTGCAGCTTTTGCACAATTTGGTACGGATCTTGATAGCGATGCCAAAATGAGACTCGA
Organism: Clostridium sp. FP1; assembly: GCF_011065975.2. Taxonomy (NCBI): domain Bacteria; kingdom Bacillati; phylum Bacillota; class Clostridia; order Eubacteriales; family Clostridiaceae; genus Clostridium; species Clostridium sp. FP1. The sequence goes on from NZ_JAAMNJ020000001.1 coordinate 361,409, forward strand.
AAAAGGAAAAAGATTAATTGAAATATTAAAGCAAGATCAATATATGCCAGTATCAGTAGAAAATCAAGTTATGATTTTCTTTGCTGGAACTAATAATTATCTTATGGATATTCCAGTACATCAAGTAACCAGATTCGAAAATGAATTTTTGGAGTACATGGATACACATCATAGAGAAGTAGGTAAGGCAATAGGAGATGTAAAAGCACTAAATGATAAAATAAAGCAACAACTTATTGATGCTATAGAAGAGTTTAAAAAAATATTTTCAATAGAAAAGTATTAATCACATTTCAAAAGGAAATACTTGATACACCACCTTTAGGTGATAATTAATTTGCCTTCATAATATATTTATGGAGGCGGAGGAGAGGTGAAACATGGCAGGTATGGGGCTTCTTGCAATTAAACGAAGAATAAAATCCATAACAAACACTACTAAAATCACCAGAGCCATGGGACTAGTCGCCACATCTAAATATAAAAAAATAAGGGAAAAAGTAGATACTAATAATAATTATCTTTATGCGCTTGAGGAAACTATTAAGCAAGTTAAAGAAAATTATGAAGAAGATAGTATCTATATGAGAGGAAATAATAACAGCAAAAAACTGTATGTTGTATTGACCTCAGACACAGGTCTCTGTGGCGGCTTTAATTGGTCAGTAGCAAATAAAATTATTGATAGCTTGAAAATTAGTAAAGAAGATTATAATATAATTATTGTAGGTCAAAAGGGACGAATTATATTTAAAAAGCTTAACATTGAAACGGTGGCTGAATACGTTGAAATTTCTGATCCACCTTCTGAAAAGGAAGCTGCTACTATTATTAATCATGCACTTAGTATGTATATAAGTGGTGATGTGGGTGAAGTTTACATCGTTTATAAAAAGCTTGTTTCAGCGCTAAAAAATGAAGTTAAAATTGAAAAGCTACTTCCTCTAAACTTTGATAACAAAGATAACAGTAATAAAGCCTATGTAGACATTAGTGAAATAAATGAAAAAACATTTTATGAAATTATTTCTTTATTTCTAGGTGGCAAAATGCTTAATTCATTGCTACATTCAAAAGCTAGTGAGCACAGGGCTAGAATGGAGTCTATGGGATCAGCTACTAACAACGCTAATGATATACTTGATAAGCTTAATTTAAGTTATAATAGAATTAGACAAAGTGCAATTACACAAGAAATTGCAGAAATAGTTGGAGGAGCAGAAGCTCAAAGGTAAAAAGGAGAGAAAACAATGCCAGGACATATAGGAAAAGTCGTTCAAATAGTAGGCCCTGTTATAGACATAAAGTTTGACTCAGATAGTCTTCCTAATATTTATAACAGCATTGAAATTCAGATGGAAGATAGGGTAGTTGTAGCTGAGGTTGAGCAACATATTGGTGACGATATTATACGAGCAGTAGCTATGGAAAGTACTGAAGGTTTAAGGAGAGGGCTTGAGGCTCTTGACACAGGTAATCCAATAACAGTACCAGTTGGAAATGTAGTACTGGGAAGGCTATTCAATGTTCTTGGAAGGCCTATGGATGAAATGGGAGACGTTAAAGTAGATACATATATGCCTATTCACAGATTAGCCCCAACTTTTGAAGAGCAGTCTGTTGAGCCTGAGGTGTTTGAAACAGGGATTAAGGTAATAGACTTAATAGCACCATATCAAAAAGGTGGAAAAATTGGTCTTTTTGGTGGAGCGGGAGTTGGAAAAACTGTCCTTATTCAAGAGCTCATGAATAATATTGCAAAAGAACATAATGGACTTTCGGTATTTACCGGAGTTGGTGAGAGAACTCGTGAAGGTAATGATCTTTATAATGAAATGAAAGAATCAGGAGTTATATCTAAAACAGCCTTAGTTTTTGGTCAGATGAATGAGCCACCTGGAGCTAGAATGAGAGTGGCATTAACTGGTCTTACAATGTCAGAGTATTTTAGAGATCATGGGCAAGATGTACTGTTATTCATAGATAATATATTTAGATTTACACAGGCTGGTTCAGAAGTATCTGCGCTACTGGGCAGAATACCAAGTGCCGTTGGTTATCAACCAACACTTGCTACGGAAATGGGAGAATTACAAGAACGAATTACCTCAACAAAGCAAGGGTCTATTACATCAGTTCAAGCTGTATATGTACCAGCAGACGATTTAACAGACCCTGCTCCGGCTACTACATTCAGTCATCTTGATGCTACTACAGTGCTATCTCGAGGGATAGTTGAACTTGGAATTTATCCAGCAGTAGACCCACTAGAATCTACTTCAACAATGCTTGATCCTAGAATAATTGGTAGAGAACATTATGATGTTACAATAAAAGTTCGACATATTCTTGAAAGATACAAAGAACTTCAAGACATTATTGCAATATTAGGGCTAGATGAATTATCTGAGGAAGATAAAATAGTAGTATTAAGAGCAAGAAAAGTTCAAAGATTTTTATCACAACCATTTACTGTAGCTGAGCAATTTACGGGAATGCAGGGGAAATTTGTACCTGTAAAAGAAACAGTAAGGGGATTTAGGGAAATTCTTGAAGGCAAGCATGACAAGTTACCAGAGGCAGCATTTATGTTTGTTGGAACTATAGAAGAAGCAATAGAAAAAGCAAAAACTATGGCTAGTGAATAAGATATTTTTAAGAATATATACCTAGAAAGGTCAGTGTTTTTATATGGCAAAAAATATAAAACTAACTATACTTACTCCTGAAAAGGAGTTTTATAGTAGCGAAATCCTGAGGCTGAACACGGAAGGTGAGGATGGGAGATTTAGTATTCTTGCTGAGCATGTTCCTATAGTATCGACCTTAAAACCAACAGTTACAATATTTACAGATTTATCTGGTAAAGAATTAAAAGTCTTTACATCAACAGGGATATTGAGAGTATATACGGACAACGTAGAAATATTATGCAGTGCCTGTGAGTGGCCAGAAGATATAGATATTTTAAGAACAAAAAAGGCCAAGGAAAGAGCAGAAGAAAGATTACTTCATAAGGATGGAATTGATGTTAAAAGAGCAGAAAATGCTATATTAAGATCAATTATGAGAATGAAGACAAAAGAATAATAGATTACAAAATGGAGATATTAATTTATTTCCATTTTTTTTATGCTTAAAAATCTGGTTAAATTTTTTTTAGCACATTTTCATTGAAATTTTATATATTAGTAATATAGTGAATAGATTTGTAATAAAATAAATTGGTAAAATACACCTACTCATATAATCAATGGAATAACCCTCTTCACATTTGTGCTGAGGGATGATTTTATTAATAGTAAAAATATTTAAAAACCATTATTTATAGAATAAAATAATAAATTATGGTCAACAATTTAATTGAAGGGTAGGGGGATTAAAATGAAAAGAAAAAGCATTGCACTTTTGTGTATAGTATTGTGCCGGATTATTTTACAGATTAATGTTATATCGTCCAATGCACAGGAGAAAGTTAATTTGTTTGATGAAATATTAGTACAAACTAAAAGCAAAACTGTAGAATACGGATTGAAAGCATCTTTTAAAACTGGGGAAGACCAAAAAACAGTTTGTAATTATTTAATTAAAAATTTACAATTTGACAATAGTGAAATAAAATCAAACAAATACGAAAATGAAGATTCATATTGTATAAATTTTTCAAATGAAAATATTAAGGGATATATAGAAGCCTTAAAACACAATAATGAGAATGTTATAACAATAAGCATAAGCAAGATAGATAATGAAAATGGTTTAGAGTCTCTTAAAAATAAAATTAGCCATGCTATTCCCAGTAGAGGCGAAAATATTCAATACTTTCAATACTTGAAGGCGAAAATACTGGAGAGTAATATAAGTGAATTAAATGAAGATACTTATGCTGTTAATAAAAGAATAATAAAAATTTTAAAATCTCATGGAACTTGTAATATTGAGACTGTAAATATAAACAACGGACTAAGTACTATAGCATATACAAAACAGTACGGTAGCATGGTAAACAATAACAAGCTAATTGATTTTAATTATGCTGTATGTAATTATTCATCTGGAAGGTACATTATTATAGGCACACCTGAAATAATTACAACTTATTAAAACTAACAATATAATGGAGGAAAAAAATGGATAAATTAGTTATAAAAGGTGGGAAAAAATTACAAGGTGAAGTGAATATTAGTTCAGCTAAAAATTCAGTGCTTCCTATACTTGTAGCAACCATATTAAACGGTAATAATTGTACCATTGAAAATGCGCCTATGCTTGAAGATGTATTTGTAATTTGTGAGGTACTGAAATCTCTTAAAGCAAATGTTAGTATAGATAAAATAAATAATAAGGTGAAAATTAACACTGCTAACCTATTTGATAATGACGCTAACGATGAATTAGTAAGAAAAATGAGAGCATCTTTTTTAATAATGGGACCAATGCTTGGAAGGTTTGGAAATTTCAAAATCTCACTACCCGGGGGATGCAATATTGGAACTAGGCCAATTGATCTTCATTTAAAAGGATTATCTGCACTGGGAGCAGAGATATCAGTGGGCCACGGGTATGTGGAAGCAAAAGCAAAGAAATTAAGAGGTAGCAATATATACTTAGATTATCCTTCAGTAGGTGCTACAGAAAATATAATGATGGCGGCAACACTTGCAGATGGCGAGACAGTAATAGGAAATGCGGCGGAAGAACCAGAAATTGTAGATTTAGCGAGGTTTTTAAGGGTTATGGGAGCACAGATAAGTGGCGAAGGAACAGACACTATAAGGATTCTAGGGGTTAAAGATTTTAAAGAAGTTGTTTATAAGCCTATATATGACAGAATTGAAGCGGGGACATTTATGATAACCGCAGCAATTACCAAAAGTCTCATTAAAATTAATGGCGCTGATGGAGTTCATTTAAAACCAATAATAGCAAAGCTTACAGAAATGGGAGTTGCAATAGAAATTAATAAGAATAGCATAATAGTTGATGGAAGGAAAAAACTAACCCCCGTAGATATAAAAACTATGCCATACCCTGGATTTCCTACAGATATGCAAGCTCAGATGATGAGTTTATTATGTACTGTAAAAGGTACAAGTATAATTACAGAAACTATATTTGAAAATAGATTTATGCAAGCCGTAGAACTTAAGAGAATGGGAGCAAATATAAGAATAGATGGTAGAAGTGCGGTAATAGAAGGTGTAGACACGTTTACAGGTTCAGAGGTCACAGCTACAGATTTAAGGGCGGGGGCAGCATTAATCTTGGCAGGGCTTACTGCAGAGGGGGCAACTACAATAAGTGATATATATCATATTGATAGAGGCTATGTTTCTATTGAACAGAAATTAAAGGGGCTAGGTGCAGATATAGAAAGGGTGAGTTCTTAAAATAGTGGAGAAACCAAATTATAATGGATATGTAGTTAATATTATAGTTTCAAAGGTGATAATTTAATATGAAATTTAGAGAATTGAGATATAAGTTATTAATATATTTCAATTCTTTTATTCATTAGAGAATTAGCGCTTTAAAAAAAGTAATATTATTTATATTTATTTAATATGTATAAAGTGATATTTATTTTATAACGAGAGGAGAAAAGAATGAGAAGAGTTTTTATTACAGTACACTTGAAAAACTTCATTCTATTAAGTGTTGCATTTATTTCTTTTATAGTTATAGCTTCTGTGTTAATAGTGGGAGTAGGGGATAATAAAAGCTTAAATAAAAGTGAAAAGTATAAAATTAAATCAGAAGAATACAAAAACATTATTAAAAGTAGCTCAATTCCAAAAAATTATAAGATAAAAGTACTCATATCAAAGGAAAATACTATAAAAGAAATTGATTTAGAAGAATACATTACTGGAGTTGTTGCATCTGAAATGCCTGCGGAATTTGAGCTGGAAGCTTTAAAAGCTCAAGCAGTGGCATCTAGGACTTACGCTTTAGCTCATGTTACTGAATTAGGAGGAATACTATGTAAAAATGCTAATGGAGCAAATTTATGCGATACAGTCCATTGTCAAGCCTATATGAACAAAGAAGATCGCATAAAGTTATGGGTTAAGGATGGTAGAAAATATTGGGATAAGATTGAAACAGCGGTTGAATGTACACAAGGGCAAGTTCTAACCTATAACAATAGCTTAGTAATGGAGCCTTATTATTTTGCAACTAGCAGTGGTAAAACGGAAAACTCAGAAGAGGTATTTAGCAATAAGATACCTTATTTAAGGAGTGTAAAAAGCGGAGGTGAAGAAGGAGCACCAAAGTTTAAGAGTAGTAAAATTTTTGGGTACAATGAGCTAAGTCAGATTATAAATAACAATTACAGTAATGCTAAGTTGACTTCGGCTAGCATAAAAAAGCAAATAGTAATAATTGATAGAACTAAGGCAGGAAGTGTTAAAAATATCAAAACAGGTAATATAACTATGACAGGCAGTAAATTTAGAACTATGCTAGGCCTGAATTCATCAAATTTTGAAATAGTGTTTAATTTAAAAGGTGTAGAAATAGATTGCACTGGTTATGGCCATGGGGTAGGAATGAGCCAATGGGGTGCAGATGCTATGGCTAAGGAAGGTAATAACTATACTCAAATATTAAACCATTATTACATTGGAACGGTTATATCCAAATAAAAATTATACTAATAAGTTAGTTATCCTTTTTACAAAGATAACTGGCTTAATTTTTTTTTGGAGAAACTTATAATATTAAAAAATAAAGAATGTTAGATATAGACTATATTTCAACCTATAGAAGGTAAATTTAAAGAAATAAAATAAAAATGTTAAATAAGTGCAAAAAAAATTTATAAAATATGTATGTTTTAATACAATATGGACAAAAATACAAATGGAGGTGTTTGTATGGATAACAAAGCAAACAATAAGACATTAAATTTTTTTAAGAAAGAGGGCTTCTATGTAGTTTTATTTATTTGTTTATGTATAGTAGCAACAGTAGCAACTATAACGGCAGGTAATAATAAAAAACTTTCAAGTAAGCAAGCAGCAATTCAAAAGGAACAAGCAAATGCAGGAGACGTTCTGAAAGAACAAGAAAAACAATATCAAGACGCTCTTCAAGTAAAAAAAGAAAATTTGGCTAAGACTGAGGGGCTTAAACCAGTACCTAATATTAAAAAGGTTACAACTGGAAATTTAACTGCACCAGTTTCTAAATCAGTTAATGCTATATTTGAAAAACCTGTAGCTATTGGACTCTTAGCAAGAGCATATTCAAAAGATATTGATCCAGTTGTGTGGAAGACCGATGGAAGCTATAGAACTAACTTAGGTATTGATATTAAGGCAAATATAGGTGAGCCAGTAATAGCTGTTATGGACGGAATAGTTAAAGAAGTTGGAACTGACTTAGCTAAGCAAAAGGGTAAGATGGTTATAATAGATCATGGAAATGGCTTTATTACTAAATATTCCAATTTGGAAGAGAAAATATTAGTAAAGATAAATGATAAAGTCAGCAAAAAACAGAAAATTGGTTCTGTAGGAAACACTAGTTTAAACTCATATAAAGAAGACTATGGATCACATCTACATTTTGAAGTTTTGCAAAGTAGTAAGAACATTGATCCTGCTAGATATGTAAAATATGAGAAATATCAACCGGTAGTAATAAAACAATAACCAATAGCCATATCAATTAGTCATTTTTCCGAAATATATGGCAAAATGACTAATTGGAATGGAATTTAAAATGGAGTTAATGCATATTTATAAATAGAGAAGGGTCAAGGAGGTAACACTTTGAAAGACTATATTGAAGATCGAGTACTAGAAGTTGCTAAGTATATTATTGAGTCAAAAGCTACAATAAGAAGAACTGCCAAAGTGTTTGGAGTTAGCAAAAGTACTATACACAAGGATATGACGGAAAGATTGCCTACAATAAATCCTCAAATTGCCAGCGAAGCAAAAATAATTTTGGACTTAAATAAATCTGAAAGGCATATTAGGGGAGGAAGAGCAACAAGACTTAAATATAAGGCAGTAGAAGGATAAAAACATTTCAAGCAAAAACAAAAAAATATTAAAGCTAAAAAAAGAGGGTTTTTTTATGGCTTTATAGAATAGAGTTTAGTATAATTTAAATAATGAATATACTAAAGAGCAGGAGTGAGTTTTGAGATGTTTTTTTTTAGAATGGGTACAGACATGGGAATAGATTTAGGTACAGCAACAGTGCTTGTATATATCAAGGGAAAGGGTGTTATCTTAAAAGAGCCATCTGTTGTTGCCATAGATAGAAATAACAATAAGGTATTGGCAGTAGGAGAAGAAGCGAGGCAGATGATAGGAAGGACACCAGGCAATATTGTGGCCATACGTCCTATGAGGGATGGCGTTATTTCAGATTATGATATAACAGAAAAAATGTTGAAGCATTTTATTAGTAAGGCTTGTGGCAAAAGAAAGCTATCAGCTCCAAGAGTTGTCATATGCGTTCCTTGCGAGGCAACTGAGGTAGAACGAAGAGCGGTACAAGATGCAGCTAGAAATGCTGGAGCTAAGAAGGTTTATCTTATAGAGGAGCCACTAGCGGCTGCAATCGGAGCAGGACTTGATATTACTCGCGCAAGTGGTAATATGGTTATTGATATTGGTGGAGGGACTACAGATGTTGCAGTTATTTCTTTAGGCGGCATGGTTGTACATGAATCAATTAAAGTAGCTGGAGATAAGTTTGATGACGATATTATAAAGTATATAAGGCGAAAGCATAAGCTAATGATTGGTGAGAGAACTGCAGAAAATTTAAAAATCAATATAGGCTGTGCTTATAAACAAGATGAAGAGACTACAATGGAAATAAGAGGAAGGGATTTAATTACAGGACTTCCTAAAAACTTACAAGTAACCTCGGAAGAAATGCGAGAAGCTTTAAAAGAGGCTGTGAATTCAATAGCAGAATGCACGCATTCAGTGTTAGAAAAAACGCCACCAGAGCTTTCAGCCGATATAGCTGACAAGGGTATAGTTATGACTGGTGGAGGTTCACTGTTAAAAGGACTAGATAAACTTATACAAGAGATCACTAAGGTCCCAGTATACCTTGCTGAGGATCCCGTTTCATGCGTAGCGCTGGGAACAGGTAAAGTATTGGATTATATGGATAACCTAGATAGTTCATTTAATGGTGGAGAAAAATATTTAGCAGACTAAAAAGTGTAAACAAGCTATATGAATAAGCAATACAATTAAACTAATAATTGTATTGCTTATTTTTTTGGTATATAATGCACTTTTAATTTAAAACTCTGGGTAATTATTAAATTGGATTTGAATTTTTATCTTCATTATTAAGTGAATATAAATAATATGAATGCAAAAGTGAACGGCTCAAAACAGAAGCAATTTCCATTACTAAACTAAGTCTTATGTTTCTATTAGTGAATAATTCACTATCATCACTTGAATCTACTATACCTATTAATGAAACATTACCTACTTTAGGAAGTGTTTTCCCTACACCTTTACCAGGATGAATTGGATAATTTCTAGCTTGGATTTCACCGATATTCGATATGTCTCCTAAACATGCATCTACACCTATTATAGTGCAATTTGGGTGCAGTGCATTTATTTTAGATAATTTACTATCGATGTTTAAGGCGTGGATTGGGTTATCTATAGTGCCATATACAGGTAGTGGGAAGGAGCTATCTTTTAAAAATGTACCCACGAGTGGGCCGAGACAATCACCTATACATCTATCAGTACCTATGCAAACAACTAAAGTGTTTTGGTCAATATAGTCTTTTAGAAAGTTAGAAATTGTATAGTATGCTAAAGGGTCTTTATAATGGGTTTTAGCTTTACTCAAGAAATATACCTCCTTGTATTGCGCTGTGAATAAATTATTTTCCTACCAATAATTTATATGAAAAAATTTTGTGTATTATTATGAAAAAAGAATAAAAAAGCGATAAATTGGAAAATAATCTATATATATTAATTATTTGAGGTGGTATTAACATGAAGAAAAAAAATTTATTCTTTGTTATTATATTTTCTACTGTTGTAAGCGTATTTAATATGGTGTATTACAGTAGCGTTGTAATTAAGGCAAAGTATTATGAAGAAAACAACCTAAGAAAACAGGTAGTAGCTGAATGTAAAAAGGTTTATATCTGCCCCAAAAATATAAACAATAACCAGGGTAAAGTGGTGAAAGAAGCTGAGGAAGAATATTCTAATGTAAAAAAAAAATTAGGAAAAGAGGATTTGGCTAAGAAGGAATTAAGCGATGAAGAAAAAGGTAGTGATAATTTGAGTATAAATTCACTAAGTCAAGATATCGAAAAAAAATCGGATGAAAATATGCTCAATGACGTATATTCACTTGGGAAAGAGGATAGTCTAGAAGAATTAAATTATAATATTAAGAAGCAGGCACAATCAGTATTTAAAGTGTCAACAGGCAAAATACAAGAAAATTTAACAACTTCTGATAAGATAAAATTACTATATGTAAGCCTTCAGCTAGGCAAAGAGAATTATAAAAAAATGGAAGAATATTTATATGCAGTGGATGCCGAGGAAGGAGTTCTTAAAGCCCTTAAGTTATTAAAAGACGATTTATCAAAAAAAGAATATGGAAAAGTGAGAAAAATAGCTGGAAAGTTTATAGATATGGATGCGGCAGAAAGACTAAAATAAATTATATTGTAGTAATTGGTATAAGAAAGAGTTATCTTTTTTTATTGCGAATAATAAGTTGTATTAATGCTTAAAATAGAGTAAATATGCGAATGTTATAGCAATGTAGAGAAGGAATCGCTATTTCGAAGAAAATGAGCTTGAAATTAAATGATTATAGTTATATAATAATTCTTGTCGACAGGGTAAAGATACAAAAACAAAATATGCTGGCATGGCTCAACGGTAGAGCAGCTGACTTGTAATCAGCAGGTTGTAGGTTCAATTCCTATTGCCAGCTCCAAAAGTGGAGGAGTTCCCGAGTGGCCAAAGGGGGCAGACTGTAAATCTGTTACGTAATGTTTCGATGGTTCGAATCCGTCCTCCTCCACCATTTTCATTAGCTTTATAATAAATTATGGGAGCATAGCTCAGCTGGGAGAGCATCTGCCTTACAAGCAGAGGGTCACAGGTTCGAACCCTGTTGTTCCCACCATAATAATCTTTTTAAAAATAAAATGTATGCTGGCATGGCTCAACGGTAGAGCAGCTGACTTGTAATCAGCAGGTTGTAGGTTCAATTCCTATTGCCAGCTCCATATATGGAGGAGTTCCCGAGTGGCCAAAGGGGGCAGACTGTAAATCTGTTACGTAATGTTTCGATGGTTCGAATCCGTCCTCCTCCACCAAAAGACATCTGTAGATGTCTTTTTTTATTTATTTAATTTTAAAGTAAATAGGAATTGTTGACACTGAAAAGCTTATATGGTATTATAATTAAAACTTAATATTGATAACTCTTATCAAGAGAGGTGGAGGGAAAAAGGCCCTATGAAACCCGGCAACCGGTCAATGTACCATGGTGCCAATTCCTGTAGATTTATTCTGCGAGATAAGAAGGATGGTTAAAACACCTCTTCTTATAATTAGAAGGGGTTTTATTTTTTTAAAAACAAAATTTTTCCGTATTAGAAAGGAGAATTATAATGAAAAGACTATTTACATCAGAATCAGTTACAGAAGGACATCCAGATAAAATTTGTGACCAAATCTCAGATGCTATACTTGATGCTATTTTAGAGCAAGATCCTTATGCTAGAGTTGCTTGTGAAACCGCAGTTACTACAGGGATGGTTTTAGTTATGGGGGAGATAACAACTAGTTGTTATGTAGATGTTCCTAAGGTTGTTAGAAATACTATTGAAGGTATAGGATATACTAGAGCAAAATATGGATTTGATGCTAGTACTTGTGCGGTTCTAACATCTATTGGAGAACAGTCAGCAGATATAGCTTTGGGAGTTAACGAAGGATTAGAGTCTAAGAAAGGCACTCAGGATAAGATAGACTCCACAGGCGCTGGAGATCAAGGTATGATGTTTGGATTTGCAACTAATGAAACGCCGGAATACATGCCACTTCCAATTGCTATGGCTCATAGACTGGCAAGAAGATTAAGTGAAGTAAGAAAGAATGGTAAGCTTAACTATCTAAGACCAGACGGAAAGACTCAAGTTACTGTAGAGTATGAAGATAATAAGCCAGTAAGAATAGATACTATTGTTATTTCAACTCAACATGGAGAAGAGGCAACTCATGATCAAATTGAAAGTGATTTAATAGAACAAGTAATAAAGCCTATAGTTCCAAGTGAATTATTAGACGAAAACACTAAGTATTATATAAATCCTACAGGTAGATTTGTAATTGGAGGACCGCAAGGAGACTCTGGTTTAACAGGAAGAAAAATAATAGTAGATACTTATGGCGGATACGCAAGACATGGCGGCGGCGCATTCTCTGGTAAAGACCCAACAAAGGTTGATAGATCTGCTGCATATGCTGCAAGATGGGTTGCTAAAAACTTAGTAGCAGCAGGAGTTTCAGATAAATTAGAGATTCAGTTAGCTTATGCTATAGGTGTAGCTAAACCCGTATCTATAGAAGTTGAAACTTTTGGAACTGGAAAAATTGAAGACGATAAAATTGTTGAAATAATCGGAAAAGTATTCGATTTAAGACCAGCTGTTATTATAAGAGAATTAGACCTTAGAAAACCTATTTATAAACAGACAGCAGCTTATGGACATTTTGGAAGAAATGATTTGGACCTTTCCTGGGAAAGACTAAATAAGGTTGAACAAATAAAAAAATATTTATAAAATGAAATAGAAAATATTTATAATAAAAGAGGGATAACAATTATTAATTGTTATCCCTCTTTTTCCTAAGTAATAAAAAAGTTTATTTTAAGGCAATTGGGATAATTATAAAGATATTAAATTTTATTTTATTATGTGGATTATTAAATGGTATTTTGATAAAACTTAAGATAGGGGTATACTGAAGGTGAAAAACGTAAAGTACATATGATATAATAACAACGATACTTATATTAATAGTATTGCTACTATATAAATTTATAAATAGGGGAGATTTTATGCCAGAAATACAAGGAATCATAGAAGATATAGTATTTCACAATGAAGAAAATGGGTATATTATTGCTCATTTGCATGCTATAAAGCAGCAAATAACTGTTGTAGGAATTGTACCCTACATAAGTGAAGGTCAAAATTTAAAATTAACGGGAGAATGGGTTAATCATCCTCAATTTGGAAAGCAATTTAGAATAGTTTCCTGTGAGGAAATAATACCTAGTTCTATTGCAGGTATAGAAAAATATTTAGCTTCAGGAGTTATTCAAGGAATTGGACCAGTAACTGCTAAAAAAATTGTAAAGCACTTTGGAGAAAATACCATGAATATACTAGATAATGAAATCCAAAGGCTAAGGGAAATTGATGGTGTAGGAGAAAAAAAGATTAAATTAATTTTGGAATCTTATTCTAAGCAACGAGAAGTTAAAAACATAATGATATTTCTTCAAACCTATGGAGTAACTCCTAATCAATGCGTGAAGATTTATAAAAAATATGGAGGAGATTCTATAAAGGTAGTACAAGATAATCCATATGTGTTAACGGAAACTATTGCTGGCGTAGGATTTAAAATTGCTGATAAGATAGCTCGAAGTTTAGGTATCGACAAAGAATCACCTTTTAGAATACAAAGTGGAATTAATTATGTTGTTAATGAATTTTGTGCTATGGGAAATACTTATATGCCCCTGGTCAGGTTACATAAGGAAGCTGAAAACATTCTTGGAGTTTCTGAGGAAGAAATTGAGAAGAGTATTTTTGACAATGTTGTGCAGGGAAAATTGAAAGTTGAAAACATTGATGAAGAAAAATGTGTATTCACTATGCCTTTCTATTATTGTGAATTAAGTATTACTAAAAAAGTTATAAATTTATCTATAGCAAAATATGAAAAATTAGATTTAGACATTGAAGAGGAAATTGAAAAATTTGAAAGTGAAAAAAATATAAAATTTGCAATGTCTCAAAAAGCTGCTATTTGTGGTGCTGCGGCAAATAGTATGGAGGTTATAACTGGAGGTCCTGGAACAGGCAAAACTACTATAATCAATTGTATTATAGATGTGTTTGAAAAAGCGGGAATGAAAGTATTTATGGCTGCGCCTACTGGGAGGGCGGCTAAAAGAATGACAGAAGCTACTGGCAGGGAAGCTAAAACTATACATAGGTTACTCGAGCTTGGAATGGGCGGCGATGATGGGTCGCAGTTTTTTAGAGGCGAGGAGACACCTTTAGATTGTGATGTGCTAATTATCGATGAAGCTTCTATGATAGATATAATGCTTATGAATAGTTTATTAAAAGCTATCAGCATAGGAATTAGACTTATAATTGTGGGTGATGTGGATCAATTGCCATCTGTGGGGCCGGGGAATGTATTAAGAGACATAATTGACAGCAACTGCGTTAAAGTAGTTAAGCTTAAGGAGATTTTTAGGCAAGCTAGGGAAAGTATGATTATTGTAAATGCTCATAAAATTAATAATGGTGAAATGCCTATTTTAAACAAAAAGGATAAGGACTTTTATTTTATTGAAAATGATGAGCCAGACAAAATTTTAGACAGTATAATCACGTTAATTAATACAAGGCTTCCGAAATTCAACAAAGAGTGGGACAAAATGAAACATATTCAAATACTTTCACCTATGAGAAAAGGAATACTAGGTATAGAAAATTTAAATGAAAAGCTTCAGGCAATATTGAATCCTAAGTCTAAATATAAGAAAGAAAAGGAATATAGGAATACTATATTTAGGGTAGGGGACAAGGTCATGCAAGTTAAAAATAATTATTCTATGAAATGGAATAAATTGAGTGCAAATCATGAAAAAGATGGCGTTGGAATTTTTAATGGGGATGTAGGGTATGTTTGCGATATCGATGAGGATAATGAAAATGTCATTGTAATTTTTGATGACGATAAGCGGGTAGAATATGAGGGAGTATTTTTAGATGAACTAACTTTAGCTTATGCTATTACTATACATAAAAGTCAAGGTAGTGAGTTTGAAGTTGTAATTATGCCTATGTTTATGGGACCACCACTTTTAATGAACAGAAATTTGCTTTATACAGGAATAACTAGGGCGAAAAACATGGTTGTTTTAGTGGGAAAAGTAAAAGCTATTAATTTTATGAAGGATAATAATAGAAGCTTTGAAAGATATTCTGCGCTAGGATGGAGAATAAGACAAATAGTAGATGTGGATTTAAGCCATGATGAAAATCAGCACAATTAAATTAATATTTAGCTGTAAAGGAGATTTTACATGTATTTCTACGCAAATTTAAACCTTAGTAAGGAAAAAGATGAAATTAGCAAAGAAATTTTAAACTGTTCATTAAATGGCAAAAAAAGAATTGATGTTGTATCAATGTTTTATAATTCCTCTGATATATTGCTTGAAACTATAATTGCATATGCTAATGAAAAGAAAAATATATTGTATATAACTAACGAAGATGTGCGCAAAATTGATATTATTTACTTTATAGATAATTTTAGTAATTTAGGAAAATATGTATATACCGGTGGAGTGAATTATAGCAGTGTCAATGAGTATTTATATATATGCAATCACGAAAGTGCATTAGGACTCCAAGAAAAATTTGATTTGGTTATTTATAATGAGATTAGAAATTTTCCTAAATATAACAAGCAACAAATAAAAAAAGTATTATTGAAAATGTGCAGCGTAGAAGGTACAGCTATAGCTTTTTCCGTAGAGAATATTTTAAGTGAAGGTGCAACTATTATCTTTCCGTTAACAAATAATAAAATTCCAATTATAGAGCCTAGAATCATAACTACTAGAATAAATCTTAATATTGACATACCTTTGGTAGTTTATGAATATCTAAATTGGTCAATTATATCTAATAGGAAAGTAATAATTTTTACGCCAGACGCTGAAAAAGCTGCGACTGTATTCAAGTATTTAAGCAATTTCAAAGAAAAGTTGAGTGAGGATTTATTTTTATATATTAGTAAAAAAAGTGATGCGAGTATTCCCATACTGTTTATGAATAAAGATAAGGGAATAATAGTAACTAATGACTTTGAAGAAAGCTATTTAGAATTCCATGCGGTGGATGTTATAGTCTATTTTGCTGATAATATTAAATTTAATCATAAGCAACTGTTATATCTATCAAGCAAGGTTGGAAGATATGAAAATATACAAAGGGGTGAGGCGATATTTTTAGCTAATGTTGAAACTGCGCAAATGGATAAGGCTCAAAATATAGCTAGAAAATTTAATAAGAAAGCGTGGGAGAAAGGATTATTAAATATATAAAAAATCTAATTTATTGTTTAGTTCAGCTTATATATTCAGGCGATGAAAATTGTGTAATCTGCAATGAATATACCATGGAATGCGAACCATTATGCAATCATTGTAGGAAAAAATTAAGGCGATGCACCGAAAGCTTTTATCTATGCCATAATGAAGAAAAATATCTTGTTTGGTCAGTGTTTTATTATTCAAATATAGTAAAAGAGTTAATTATCAGGCTAAAATATAAAAGCGATTTTGCATGTGGAGAGATTTTAGCAAAGTACATGCTAGAACTTGTAAAAAGCAATGAACTAAAGTTTGACTTAATAGCTTACGTACCTATGACTAAAAAAGCACAAAAAAATAGAGGGTATAACCAAAGTGAGTTTTTGGCAAATTATTTATCAAGGTTTTTAAATATACCCGTATTTTGTAATTTAATTAAAACTATGGATACTAAGGACCAAATAGGTCTAAGTGGTGAGCAGCGTTGGAGTAATATGGAAAAATGTTTTGAGATTAAAGAAAATAAATTTATAAAAAATAAAAATATTTTAATAGTTGATGATGTTATGACTACTGGGGCTACAGCCTTTAATTGTGCACACAGGTTAAAGGAAAGTGGAATAAATAATGTTTGCATATTGACTATAGCCAAAAGTAAGGTATAATACTTATTGTAGTAAGTTAGGTTTGTGGTTGAAAGTCGATGCCAGTCGCAGGCGAAACGATCCACGTAAGTTAAACAAAGTTTAGCGAGCATGGTGCGGCTTAGAGGTTAGTCCTGCCGTTTAGTAGACGAGAGTGTAAGTAGTGAGAGGTTAATTCCGGGTAGCAAAAGCTCCAGCAGGCGAGTGTGGGGTCAAAGACCAGGTCAACTAACTTATGAATGCACTAACAGTGCGGTAAAGCAGTCTTTAATTAGACTGCTTTTTACTTTTTTGAAAATAAATTAGCCACCAATTAGCCACCTAGAAAACATTTAGCACCTAATCTATACAGTAGGTACCTTAATTTTATAATTTTCCAATACTTTTTTAGTACTTTCTCTATTTATATGGGTATAGATTTTATGGGTTACTTCTGAACCTTTTTTGTGACCTATTATTGATTGAGTAATGGACTCAGGAACACCATCAATAGCCATGTGAGTTACAAAAGTATGCCTAGTGGTATGAAAGGGTCTATAAATCAATTCCAGGTCTCCTAAGGCCTTCTGCCATTGTCTTATTACATACCTTTTATTCAATGGTTCACCAAGTGCGTTTGTAAATACTAAATTATCCTCATTATTAAAACTATTTCCTACATTAAGAGCATCTTTAGTATTTTGAGCCTTAGCTCTTTCCCACATATCATTAAAACTTTCAGTGTATTCTATTTGTCTAACAGATGACATTGTTTTAGGAATAGTTAATTTCATACTTCCCCCAACTTTATTGCCTTCTTCATCAAAGTCTTTTGTATACCTCAGAGACTGTTTAATGCTCAGTACACAGTTAACTTGGTCGATGTCATCCCATGATAAGCCTAAAATTTCACCCTCCCTCATGCCAAGAGAAAAGCCAAGGTACGCTATACTAGCTATTCTACTATTAGTTTTGTATAGGTATTCTATTATTAAATCACGTTCTTCCCGCGAAAAAACAAGTACCTCATTTGAGTTTTTTTCCTTAAGATAATTTATTTGTCCTGGAACCTTTATACTCAAACATGGATTTTTAATGATAACATCAGTTTCAATCTCATAATTAAAAAATCTTTTTAGCAATTTAGTTAGCTTTAGTATTATTGGATACTTCTTGCCATTTTTATAAAGCTTATTTAAATATACTTGGATCATATGAGACTTAATGTCTTTGATTTTCTTTATACCTATTTCCGAATCATTTATGTATAACCTATATATAGATTCATAAGTTTCAAAAGTACTGGTTTTAATTCCACTGGGCATTATAACGTTGAAAATCCAATCTTTAAATGCAGCATTTAATGTTAATTCTCCTGCATCAGCATTCATTCCATTTTTAAGATCCTGTTTAAATTCATTTCTTTTAAGTTCAGCTTCTGATTTGCTTTTTCCATAGAATGTTTTAAATACTTTTTTTCCATTACTATCATAACCAATTAAAAGTCTTATCCTAAAATATTTATGCCCATTGACGTCTGTATTTGTTTTATTCGCCATTTCTGCTGCCTCCTTAATTAGAATAGTTATGTATACATCAGAATGGAATATCGTCAGAATCTATTCGGACTAGATTTTCACTAGGACTAGAAGCTACTTCCAATTGAGCTGATTCTATTTCCAAAATAGCCATTTCTTCTTGCCATGCACTTAGTGATCCTTGGACATTATAAGTTGTTGGTTGGCCACAATGCTCGCAAAATCTTGCATTTCCAGAAGCAATTTTACCACAAGGGATTAACCATTCATCAAAGCCTACTTGTATCCCCGTTAAATTAGTACATTTATTTATTAAACTAATTCCACATATAGAGCAGTATTCAGTACCATTTCTTGTTTGCTCATTGGAGCATTGAGGGCAAATTATTGCCTTGCCATTGATATCTACGTTAATTCCTTGATAAATCATTTTACCATCTCCCCATTTTAATGAATGCCCACATATGGGACAAAATTTGGAATTTTTAGAAACGAAACCATGTCCACAGACATTGCATTTTTTCTTATTAATAAAATCGCTAAATTGACTTAAAATGATTATATCTTGTGGATTTTTATATTTATGGTTGCACCAATTTAAATATCCTTGGAATCTATACTCAGAAGCCTCATCAGATAGTTGGCAAATTAATGAAATATCATTTTTACTTTTAATTTTTAATTTATCTAGTATTGATGGATTAGCTAACAGTTGTGAAGCAAAATTGTTAGCCTCAGCTTCCATCCATTTATATTCATCATCAGATAGACTGCAACGGAAAATTATAGTTTTATTTGTCAATATATGATGATGAAGTAGTATATGGCCAAGTTCGTGAGCTAAAGTCCAGCGTCTTCTTTCGATGCTTTTATAATAGTCAGTTAAATCATTATAAAAAATTAAAAAACGATTTTTGCTTGCTTTATAGATAGTGCAACCTTCATCAGATCCAAAATGATTTATAACCTCACTTGATGTAAGTTTATATTTTTTCATGTGCTTACTATAAGAAACAACTTTGCATTCAGAATGTTTTAAGCAGACTTTTAAAATATTAATAGGATAAGAAGATAGTTTATACTTTATGAATAGGTTATTAACTGTATATTTAATATAGGAATATCTAATCTTCGTCTTCGTCAAAATAATCCTCAAATGAGGCTTCCAATATTCTCATCATTTTTTCTTTATCCTTTAGTGGCATATTGTTTCTAGCTCTTTCTATTCTTCTTAAATCACTAAGGTCTTCCTTCCCAGCGTCCTCTACAGGTGTAATAGATCTAATGTCAACACGGCCCAATATATAATCTACTGATACGTTGAAAAAATCCGCAAATTTTTGCAAGGTGTCATAATCTGGCTGCTTATTCTCAGATTCATAACCAGCAATTGTAGAGCGGTTTATGTGTAGCGTATTGCTAAATTCCTGTTGTGTTAACTTATGTTCATTCCTTAGTTCCTTTAATCTTTTACCGAATACCATTTTAATCACTCTCCTATATTAAAAGTATAACCTTAATGTCCCTATAATAAACATTTGTCCCGATAAGAAAAAAAATTAAAAATACATATTGACATTGTTTCCATACGGGACTATAATCTAAACATAGAATGTTCCTGTTTGGGACAAGAATGGAGGCGAGAATTTGAGAGTGCTACTAAAAAAAAGAAGGAAAGAATTGGCGTTGACACAAAAGGATTTAGCCGAAAAGCTTTTTGTAGCAAGGAATACTTACACCAACATCGAATTAGGCAATAAAAATCCATCCCTTTTATTAGCCTTAAATATAAAGCGGGTATTGGAGTATAACAAGGATGATATTTTTTTAAATGAATATGTCCCAAAATGAAACAAGTCCTTAAATGAAACTTCATAAATTAGTTTAACTAATAACCAATAATAAATAATTTGATAAGTGGATGAAAAAATGAGTAATAATTTACAAGTTCTTAATTAAAAAATACCTATCGGGAAGGCGGAAATTAGATGCCAAGATTAACTCATATAACCAATGAAGGGTTATCACTTATAAACATCAAAACAACATTGTCCATAGTTGAGACAGCGGTGTATGCGGGCATAGCAGAAGATAAAATCAGGCGGTTAGTTCATACTAAAGATTTTCCTTGTTTTAAAAATGGAAACAAATGGTGCGTAAATAGGGAAATGCTCAATGATTGGCTTAAGAAAATAAGTGTGGAACATAGACAAATATAAAGGCTGAGAGGCCTAATTAAAAATTCATTTCTAGCTATAAAAAACCAACACTTCTTAAAATATGTATATTACTTTGCATTAAAAATATACCACCATGTCTAAAAAATAAAATTGAAGTACCTTGCTTCTAAGGATAAAAGATTTATAAAGGAGGAAAATTAATGAATAAATTAACAAAAGTATTTGAAGGTCAAGAGGTAATAATCAAAATGGACAAAGGTAATAAGGTTATAAATTTAGTTCATACTGCTAAATGTTGTGGGTTAGAAAAATCTGAGACCAGAGTTGGTCGCACAACCAAATCAATAAGATGGTCAAGAGTTAGTGAAAAGCTTCAGTTGATAAGCGGGGGTCAAAAATTGGACCCCCAAACTAAAACAGAAATCCAATACATCCTACAAGAAATAGAAAACACCGACGATAGAAATTCAATCTACATGAGTAGTTGGCTATCAAAAAGATTAGCACTTGAATGTCATAGTGAAAAAGCAAATAGATATAAGAATTTCTTAGTTACTATGGATGAAGCTAGAGAAAATGGACAAGTGGTAGTAAACAATGTAGCAGAGCAACAGGCGATATTGCAATTAGCACAAAGTATGCAAGGTATAGGAACGGTGGTACAGGGTATGCAGACCGCAATGATTAACATAGAAGCCTATGTTAAAGATAGTATTCAGTCAAAAGATTTACAGATAGAGCAAACTATGAATTTGGTGGGGCTGAGGGCTATAAACACAAAAAGGATATCGGACAGATTAAAAGAAATTTTAATTTACAAAGAAGGTACTCCAATAAGTGCAAGTAGTCCGAGCTACATCAGAGCTAAGAGACAGATATTTAAACAATTTAGGGTTATGAAGTGGGAAGACATTCCTGTAGGTCAGTATAATGCGGTTCATGCTTTCATAGAAGAACTGTAATGTTGTACAAGCCACAAGCAGAGGGTAAATAAATTCAAGGAGGAAAAACAATGAATGAATTAAACAATGAACTATGTAAAACATGTGGATTGAATCATAAAAAAATATTAGCCAATGGTAAAAATATCGATGAATCAAGAAAAGAATTTTTAATTATAGGGTTAGGTGGTAAACAGAAATATGGAGAGGTAATTAGAGAACTGTCTGAAATTATAAGGAAATACAATTTAGACAGCACCCCAAATACATTCAAAGATTTATTGGATCAACTAAAATATATTACTTTGCATAAGTTCTAAGTTTTAGATTTATCTGACGGAACATAAACATTTTCAAACGATGCACTAAATAGGTCTTCATTACGCTCTAAATGGTATTTATGAAAATGTTGGTTTAAATCTGCAACAGCTCCTATTGCATCTACTAACTGCTTCCACATTGTTTCATCTATTTCAGCATAGCAGTGTGGGCAATTGACAGGTTTATCAATACTTGAATCTCGATAGATTTCGTAAGAGTTACCACAGTTTAAGCATTTAATTTTAGCAAATGTGCTCATATAAATATCACCTCCTTATGGTGATAGGGTTCTACAGATAATAACAAATACCTTTAATAAAAGAAAGGAAGTATAAAAATGAGTAAAGCAGTTAACATCAATGAAATTGCACAAGAATTATTGGGGGTTTTAGTTAAAAACAAAGTGACAATGAATTTTTATGAAGATGTGCTGGAAGCCTTAAAGGAAAAAGTTTATTCCAACACACTTATTCAAAAATTACATTAGTAATGATATGATTTAAGCTTTAAAATTTTCTGTGAATTTAAGACCTTCGTAAGATATTCTTATTTCACCAGTTATGCTTACGTTTAAAGTATCACCGGACCTTCTCATATGCAAGCCGTTAATTAAATCTAGATTGAAACATCTCTCTAAAGCATCTTCAAAATTTGTGTCACCAAGTTTTGATAATACATTTTTATCGTTTGGGTTATCGCGGATTTGAATTAAAATATCATACACTGCGGTTTCAAATTCTTTAGTAGATTTAAACATAAATATCACCTCCTTTCAACAAATTTTACCACAGGGGGATTAATAATACAAAAGGAGGACAAGCAATGAGTAAATTAATACCAATCATTTTGAAAAATCAAAGAATATTAACCACAAAACAGTTATCAGAAGGTTATCAATGTAGCGAAACACAAATAACTCAAAATTTTAATAATCACTTAGATAAATTCATTCTAGATAAACACTATTACCTACTCCAAGGTGAGGAATTAAGGGAGTTTAAACGCAACATAGATAATATCGATGTTGCGCCTAATGTAAACAAATTATACCTTTGGACAGAGCGCGGAGCTAATAGACATTGCAAAATTTTAGATACAGATAAAGCCTGGGACCAATTTGAAAACTTAGAGGAAACTTATTTTAGAGTAAAAGAGATTGTAAAGCCAACCTGTGTAGAAGACATTTTAATTCAATCACTACAAGAAATGAAGGATATGAAGCAACAACTTAATAAAGTTAATCATAATGCCTTAGAAGCAAAAGCAGAATCCGCAGCAGTAAAGCAAGATTTACAAGATATAAGAGAGGTTATTACATTAAGTCCTAATTCATGGAGACCTGATACATCTGCATTAATAAATAAAATGGCATTGGGTGCAGGAGGTTATGACCACATTAGAGTTATAAGGGAAGGAAGTTATAAGTTCTTATGTGAAAGATTTGGAGTTGATATTAAAACAAGACTTACAAATAAGAGAAGAAGGATGGCTGATGAAGGTATTTGTAAATCTAAAAGAGATAAGCTCACAGTACTGGATGTTATAGCAGAAGATAAAAAGCTAGTTGAGGGATATGTAGCAATAGTAAAAGAAATGGCCATTAAATACAAGACTGCATAAGAAAAAAAATAAAATTAAGGAGGCACGAATATGACTTTAAAAAACATTTCAACAAAGGAACTTGTTAATGAACTAAGAAAAAGGAAAGGAGTACAGACGCTCCAAAATAAACTATATCACGGCTACAACGTGGTTATAGTTAAAAAATATAGTCAAGATAGAGAGCCCGTACAGATACCCATCAATGTAACAGTTTTAGTTATTGAGGATAAGGCAAGGGACTGAATTTTGATGAAGCAAAAAACATGGAAGAAAATAAAAATAAAATTAAGGAGGAAAATTGATGAAAGAGGAAGATTCAAAAATAAGCTTTGATAATTATTTAAAATCAATCCTATCAAAAGAAGAAATTAATGCCCTGAAATTAGCATTAAAGGGTGGGAATGATATAGACACTATAGTTATAAAGGGATTAGCTGGTGCAACAGGCAAGTCCACATTAGCTAGGGTACTGCAAAAGAAAGGATACCATGTTATAGAAGGTTATCGAATACACGAGGTTGTACTAAATAAACCTTTAGATAAAATGATACCTATCTTTGAGAATGATGTAGAGTAATTACTTTAAAGTAAAATAATTAGATCTTTTAGAAATATTAAATACCCAGTTTTTATGACTAGTGTTTTTAACTTTAAATCCGGCTTTTAGCATAGCACCTTTAAATGCACCATTATAGAGATAGAAATTTGTTCTAGAAAATTTTTGTTTTAGTCCATAAGATGTGGCATTACATGTAAAAGATTCAATTGGTTTAAAATTATCATCAATCCAATTTAATAGCTCTGATTTCTCATTTTCAGTTAATTTTTCAAATAAATTCGGGTTATCTGGATTTTCGATATCTTGGTTCTCGATATTATATTGCATAAATATCACCCCCTCATATCAAGATTTTACCATAGGGGAATTAATAATACAAAGGAGAGGAATATCATGCAAGAGGAACTTATCCAACAATTTAAAAACGGAAATAGACAAGCTGGGGATGATTACTACAATGCAAATTTAGGCTTAGTTTGTTCAGAGGCAAGAAAATATAAGGAAATGAGTATTGAAGATGAAGAGGTTATTGCAATAGTTAACCAGGCATTTGCCTATTCATTAAAAAATGTAAATTTAGAAAAAGCTAAGTTTTCAACTTACTTTGCATTAGTTGCAAAAGGGATGGTATTAAGACATTTTAAAGACTGCAATAGAGCAATAAGGACCCAAAGAAGAGATGCCACAACCAAAATAGTATACTGCGATAGTTTAGACACAGTAATTTATGCAAGTGAAACAACAGATATTACATTAGGTAGCAATATAAGTTCAGAGGATGATTGCACAGGTGCTTTGGTAGAAGAAGCATTAAACAAACTCAATGAAAAAGATAGACAAGCATTCAAACTTCAACTTTACAATGAGTTTTCACAAGAAAAAATCGCTAGAATACTTGGGACTAGCCAAGTTAGTGTGAGCAGAAGCATTGCAAGGGCGAAAGAAAGACTTAAATTAATTCTGAAAGAGGTGTGCTAAATGACACTTGGAAGAACTAGATGCAAACAATGTGTCCATGCAGATAAAAAAGTGACTAAGGAACCTTGTAACAAATGTAATGAAATCCAACCTAAGTTTAAATTTAAAGAAAATCAATTTCTAGATGCAAGCAAAAATTTAATGCTGGAGGATTAAAAGAAAATGCAACTCGTAGAGGTTGTTCCTTTCAAGAATGTTAAAGAAAGATTTAAGTTAGTAGAAAAGTATAGATTAATTCCCAATTGTGAAGCTGAGGTATTTAGAGACTATCTGTATGTAGAAGTATTCGACTTTGATATAAGAAAAAAGCGAAAGGGAAAGGGAAGGAGAAAACATGCTAAGAAAAAAACTAGAGAATAGAGTTGGACATCTTAGTAATACAGAGTTTGCAATCATATGTGGAATAGTAACAGATGATTTAATGTTTAACAGAGTTAATTTTAAAAAGCACACAAGCTTAAATTATGTAACAGATATAGCAGTTAGATGTGTAGATGTATTCAGAAAATCTGTATAAAAAAGAGTCCTTTGGAGAGGACCCTAAAGTAAAAAACTATTAAGCCCATTATAACAAAAGGAAGTGAAATTGTATAGATGGAGGAGAAATATAGGCAGGCACTTGAGGAAGTACTAATAAATTTAAGATCTATAGAAAGTCCCAATTTGGGTGATAGTTACATTAATGATTCAATTCAAATAATACAAATGTATTAAAGGAGGAGATTAAATGAAAGAATTAAAATTAATAAATACACTTTCTGCCGAAAGGGTACTAGAAAGCAAATACTCAACACAACTAATAATTACAGACCAAATGCTAAACAAAGGCCCTACAATAAAATCTATAAAAGAGGATCTAACTAAACAAGCTGATGTGTTGTTATCACAACAAAATATGGAGAAAGCTAACATTGAACTTATTAAAAGTAAGGTTGAACTTGCCAATGCTCAGTACGGAGTTACTCTATTAAATAATCTGTATTTGGGATTGTTGAAAGATGGTAAAGACGTTGATAGCTTAATTAAAATGATTAATGAAAATGCTGAAAATACTAAAATCAAAGCTGAAGAAGCAGAAGCTGAGATATTAGCAATAGAAGCAAGGAAAGTAGAAAGATTAGCTAAGATGGAAACTGATAGAGTTGCACAAAAAGAGGCAGACCAAGTTAATCACGAGAGACAAATTGCGTTAGCTGAGAGAAGAGCTGCTGATGTAGCAAAATGGAAAGCCGAGAAAGAAGAGTCTGAAAGGGCTGCGGTTATTAGAGAAAAGCAAAAGGAAGAAACAAAAACTGAGAGTTTATTAAAAACAGGTAAAAGTCCATTCTCAGAACCTCAGAAAGTAGCAGAGGTAATGGCTACCGAAACTTATAAAGTTACTGGAACAGAAGCACAACTAGACGCTCTTGAAGAATATTTAAATGCCAATGGTTTTGATTGGATCTAAGGAGGTTGATATAGATGGATGAAAAGATAGCCCTGGTTAAGTTTAATAACAATTCAGCAACTGAATACATGGAATACTCTTACATGACTGATATAGAGGATTTAAAGAAAGATGATGTGGTTGTAGTACCAACTAACAATTCATATTCAATAGCTCATTTTTCTAGGTACTCAGATAACAAACAACATGTAAAAAATGCTACTAAATGTATTGTTCAGAAAGTTGATATTGAAGGATTTGAAAACAGAATGTTTTTAGGAGGTTTTGATTAGATGAAAGAAAATTTAAAACTAGTTCAAGACATTATGCTTAAAGCTATAAAGATTACAACTACGCAAAATCAAGATGTATCTTTTGAGTTCTTTCCGCTATTAGGGGTTCTAGCAATCGCAATTCATTTTCAAGGTGAGTGTAGTAGGGGCTTAACTAAGTCATGGAGTGTAAATGTAAAAGAACCTGGGTGCCTAGATGAAGTCTTACAGGATTTAATAGCCATAGAGGAAACAAAAGACACAAGTAATGTGCAAGATGACTTTTTAGGAGGGGCTGATTAAATGGGTAAGTTAAAGAAAATAGCTTATCAGATAGAAAGTGGTGAGGTTATATACGTACACCAAAGAGTTATTAAAGGCATAACTAAGAGTGCATATATCACAAAGCAATATGTAGAAGAACATCCTAGAAGATTAATAATTGAGTATAGAAGTAAAAAGTTTAATTCGCATGGTTCAATGGAAATTATTGATTTAGGTCCAGATAAATCTAAAAAGAATATTAAGGAGGAAAATTAATTATGAAAATAACAGCAGAATTTAATTCAAACGAGGAGCTTTTAAGCTTCATTGGTGCCTTTGGTACTAAGAGCTTCATACCAAGTCAAGGAGTTGCTAACATAACTAATGTGGTTACACCTGTGGTAGAAACTAAGAAAGTAGTTAAGAATGAGGATGTTAAAAAAGAGGACAAACCTGTAACAGAAATTAAAGCTCCAAAGGAAGAAAACAAGGAAGAGACTAAAGTTACTAAGGAAATGGTAAGGGAGAGACTTGGAGCAATAATGAAAGCCGGTAAGCAGGCAGAAGTTAAAGCACTTGTAGCACTACATGGTGCCAGTAAGTTACCTGATTTAAAAGAAGAGGAATATGCAGCAGTATATGAGGAAGCAGAGGCATTATTATAATGGCACAGCATGCAATATTAAGTGCAAGTGGTGCTAAAAAATGGTTGACTTGCCCACCCAGTGCAAGATTGGAACAACAATTTGAAAATAAAACGTCTGAAGCTGCAGAAGAAGGAACTCTAGCCCATGAGTTAGGTGAGTTAACGCTTCGAAAAGAATTAAAATTTATAAGTACCAGGAAGTTTAATTCTGAGTTTAAGAAAATAGAAGTGAATGAACTCTTCAGTGTAGACATGCCTGACTATGTAGATATTTATGTATCTACCTGCATGGAGAAGGTTTCTGAAGCAAGAGTAAAAACCTCAGATGCAGTTATTAATTTAGAACAGAGACTTAATTACAGTAGATGGGTACCGGAAGGCTTTGGTACTGGGGATATGGTTATTATTGCGGATGGAACAATTGAAATTATTGACCTTAAATATGGTAAAGGTGTTCCAGTAAGTGCAATAAATAATAACCAAATGCGACTTTATGCTCTTGGAGCAATAGCAGAGTTTGAATTTCTATATGATATAGAAAATGTAAAAATGACTATTATTCAACCTCGACTAGACAGTATTAGTACAGATGAATTAAAAGCAGAAGACCTATTGAAGTGGGCGGAGGATATACTAAAGCCTACCGCAGACCTGGCATTCAGAGGTGAAGGTGAATTCTGTCCAGGAGAACATTGTAGCTCTGGATTCTGTAGAGCTAATGCGGTGTGTAAAGCAAGAGCTGATAAAAACATGGAACTTGCTAAGTATGAATTTAGTGATGCCCCAACATTAAGTGGAGATGAAATTGCAGATATTATAGGTAAATGTGATGAACTCGCTAAGTGGGCAAAAGATATACAAGAGTATGCATTAGAGCAAGCAGTTGCGGGCATTGATTACCCTGGCTGGAAACTAGTTGAGGGTAGAAGTAATAGAAAGTATACAGATGTTGATGCTATATCAGACATTCTGATGGATGAATTCACACAAGATAAAGTATATAAACCTGCTGAAATACTTGGTATATCTGCTATGGAAAAATCAATTGGTAAGAAGAGGCTTGATGAGCTAATTGGTGATTATATAGAAAAGCCAATTGGAAAACCGGTTTTGGTCGTTGAGTCGGATAAAAGAGAAGTCTTCAATAAAGTAACAACAGATTTCGGACCAGTACCAACTTCACTAGAAAAAACAGTAAAAATATCTAGCAATAGAGCGCAAGATTTTAGTTGTGCAGATACTGAGTTTAAATAGGGGGAGGCTAACATGGCTAAAAAGATATATGACACAGAAAAAGTATTATATCTTTATGAAAAGTATGGAACTCTTACCGCGGTACACATGAGATTAGGGTATGCTCCTAGATCAATAAAAAAGATACTTTTAGAAAATGGAGTAGAACTTAAAAGATATGTACCTGAGAGATGGGATATTAAACAAAGTTTTAAGAAAATAATTTAAATTAAAAGGAGATTAATAATTATGCCCGAGGTTTGGAAAGACATAAAGGGCTATGAAGGACTGTATCAGATTAGTAATACAGGCAAAGTAAAGAGTCTTAATAGATTAGATAATGTTGGTAGCCATCATCAAGAACGAATATTAAAACCCTGCTTAAGCAACAAAGGATATCTATTTGTAGGGATATACAGAAATTGCAAAAGAAAGCCAGTGTATATTCATAAATTAGTAGCTCAATATTTTACAGACAATTCTTATAGCAAGGTTCAAGTTAATCATTTGGATGGCAATAAGCAAAATAATTTACTGAATAATTTAGAGTGGTGTTCACCAAGTGAAAATATAAGACATGCTCATAAAAATGGATTATCTAACCCTGTTAGGGGCGAGCAAGTTGGTACTTCAAAATTAACTAAAGAAGAAGCTGCTGAAATTAAGGCTATGAAGAATAAAGGAATTAGCCAAAAATCTATAGGTGGATTATTCAATATAAGTCAGCAAGAAGTATGTAAAATACACAACAACAAATGTTGGGTAAATATATAAAAAATAATTTAAATATAAAGGAGATTAATAATATGAAAGTAACAGCAAAAAGAACAGGAACTAAGGTAACGACTGGAAAGGTACGTCTGTCATATGCTCACCTATTCGAGGCACACGCAATAGATGGAAATGAACCTAAATTCTCAGTATCAGTAATAATTCCAAAGAGTGATAAAGTAACGCTTCAAGCAATTAAAGAAGCAGTAGATGAAGCTAAGGAGTTAGGGAAAAGTAAGCTAGTTGCAAAAAAAGGTGGACAAATTCCTGCTAATTTAAAAACTCCTTTAAGAGATGGAGATGAGGAGAGACCAGATGATGATGCTTATACAAACTGCTATTTCTTAAATGCTAGTAGTAAAAATAAGCCAGGTGTAGTTGACCAAGATGTACAACCAGTATTAGATGCTACAGAAGTATATAGCGGTTGCTATGGCAGATTAACAATTAATTTCTATGCATTCTCAGCTTCAGGTAACAAAGGAATAGCAGCTGGTCTTGGTAATGTCCAAAAGTTAGCAGAAGGAGAACCTCTTGGTGGATTTACAAGTGCAGCAAGTGATTTTGACTCAGTAGAATCTGAAAAGGATGATTTCTTAGGATAATAAATAGGGAGTGAATTTAAATGGCTGATGTCTTATGTATAGACGTTGAGACATATAGCAGTGTAGATATTGCAACCTCAGGGGCTTACAAATATTGTGAAGCCCCTGATTTTGAAATAATGCTGTTTGCTTATGCTTTCAATGATGAAGAAGTAAAAATAATAGATTTTAATGAAGGTGAAATATTACCACAGAGAGTAATAGATGCTCTGTATAATCCAAATATAATTAAATCTGCTTTTAATGCAAACTTTGAAAGAAATGCTATAAAAAACTTTTTAGGCACACCAACACCACCAGAGATGTGGCAATGTACGATGGTAAAAGCTTTAACTATGGGTTTACCCGGCTCTTTGGGTATGGTGGGTACCGCAATGCATCTACCTGAGGATAAGCAGAAGATGAAAGAGGGTAAAGCCTTAATACAATATTTCTGTAAACCATGCAAGTCAACTAAAACTAATGGTGGAAGAACTAGGAACTTACCTGAACATGATATGGAAAAGTGGGAAATATTTAAATCATATTGTATGCAGGATGTTGTGGCTGAGAGAGATATAAAAAATAAATTAAGTATATATCTAAGCACAGATAAAGAACAAAGGCTTTGGGAGCTAGACCAACACATAAATGATAGAGGCGTAGGAACTGACCTAGTACTCATAGAAAAAGCCATTGAGTGTGATGCTACTTATTCTGAAAGACTTAAGAATGAAGCTAGAGAAATAACAGGTTTAGCAAATCCTAATAGTGCAGCCCAATTAAAAAAATGGATAGGTGATAAATTAGGACATGAAGTATCAAGCCTTACAAAAGAAAGTGTAGCAGAACTTTTAGAGGTAATTATAGATGCTGATGTAGTAAGGATTTTAGAATTAAGGCAACTTATGGCCAAGACTTCTATTAAAAAATATCAGACAATGCAAAATTCAAGATGTGAAATAGATGGCAGAGTAAGAGGACTATTACAGTTTTATGGAGCTAATAGAACCGGCAGATGGGCTGGGAGATTGGTACAAGTACAAAACCTGCCACAGAACCATTTACCTGATTTAGATGATGCTAGAAATTTAGTAAGAACAGGTCAATTTGATGAAATAGAATTTCTATATGATAGCATTCCAGATACACTTTCACAACTTATAAGAACTGCTTTTATACCTAGAGAGGGTAATAGATTCATGATAGCGGATTTTAGTGCTATAGAGGCAAGAGTAATTGCATGGCTCGCGGGTGAAAAATGGAGACTTGATGTTTTCAATACTCATGGAAAAATATATGAGGCCTCAGCATCTCAGATGTTTCATGTACCTATTGAATCAGTTAAAAAAGGCAGTGAGTTAAGGCAAAAGGGTAAGATAGCAGAACTTGCACTTGGATATGGTGGTAGTGTTGGGGCTCTATCCTCTATGGATAAAAATAAAAGTATTCCTGAAGATGAACTTACGGGCCTTGTTAAAAGTTGGAGAAATGCAAATGTTAATATTACAAAGTTTTGGTGGGATTGCGATAAGGGTGCTAAAAAAGCTATTACTGAAAGAACAACAGTATGTATGCAGTTTGGACTTAAATTTATATGTGCACCAGGAGTTCTATTCATACAACTACCTAGTGGTCGTAAATTAAGTTATGTAAGACCAAAGATAGAGGATGGTAAGTTTGGTAAACCGGTTGTTACTTATGAAGGAATGGAACAGACAACGAAGCAATGGACCACATTAGAAACCTACGGACCTAAGATTGTTGAGAATATTGTACAAGCTACGGCAAGGGATTGTTTAGCAGAGGCAATGTTTAAGGTACAAAAGGCTGGGTATGACATTGTGATGCATGTTCATGATGAAATAATAATGGATGTTCCTAAAGGCTTTGGAAGCATGGATGCAGTTAATAATATCTTCGGTGAACCAATAGCATGGGCCCCTGGTCTTCCATTAAAAGCCGATGGATATGAGTGTAACTATTACATGAAAGATTAGCTAAACGAAAGGAGATAAGCAATGTTTGGAATTTATAACACTATGAAACATGAGTTTCAATTTGGTATATGCGAATCTTCAAAAGCTAGAGCAATGAAGAGGTTATTTGAGAAAATAGGCAAAGGAGCTTATAAGTGGAGGTTTATATCTAAACTGTTACCTTAAAAGAGCAACGGAATATGAAAATATGCCGACCTAAGAAAGGATGGAAAATATGGAAAGAATAAAAGGTTCTATTGGTGCTGATGGAATAGAAATATATTTTAAAATGTTAAATATGGCACTAGATAAAAATGATTTATGTAATGGATATGGAGTTTCTTTTGAGTACGACATTAGAAAAGATAATACAAAATTAATTGTGCAAAAATTTGCTCATGGTATTCCTGTAGATATATTGTATAACAAAGCTTATTGTGAGGGAGAATCAGTTATTACAGAAGGAACTTTTGAGAAAGAATTTGAAAAGCATAAGCAAAAATTTGTTGTTTAGTTTGATTAAAATCGGAACTTACTATTGAAATGAAAAACAGGAACAATGATCTTTGAAAACTTAATAATGCGGTATGAAAAATAGATTGTCCTAATATGCAAAATATAGTATTATTAGGGTATATTATGTTATTAAGGGAGATGTTATTTTTAATGAAAGATGAAATTAAAAATATTTGTAAAAAAATATTACCAGATCTGCATTATACAAATTTGAAGGTTGATAAAGAAATTTTAAAAGACTTAATTAAATCAGGATATAGTTTGTATGAAATAGAACAAAGTGTTAGAGATAAATTCATTGAATTAATTGATGATACTGAATTGGAGCATAAAGAAAGAGATGCTGATAATAAAAAAAATTTAGATAATGAATATAAAAGGTTAGATAAAATTTTATATTGTTCAATTGGACAACCCATTAAGTTGGGCATTAATGAAGATATGGTAGGTAGCTATGAATACAACTATATCCTCAAAGATTATAGAATTAACGGCATATATAATAGTATTACATTAGAACTAGAAAGGAAAGGTGATGATTATAAAATAAGTTTTATTGAAATACAAGATATCGATTGGAATGGAACTAAAGTATGGCTTAAATCAAAGGATACAAATTGGAGATTTTATCATAAAGTTGATGTTGATAATACTAAGTTATCTTCATTAGGAGAAAACTTTAAATCTAAGAAAATTG
Source organism: Clostridium sp. FP1 (assembly GCF_011065975.2). Taxonomy (NCBI): domain Bacteria; kingdom Bacillati; phylum Bacillota; class Clostridia; order Eubacteriales; family Clostridiaceae; genus Clostridium; species Clostridium sp. FP1. The sequence goes on from NZ_JAAMNJ020000001.1 coordinate 394,943, forward strand.
AACTTCAAGAAGATATCCAAATATATATGCAGTATAAAGATGTTAATAATTTACTTTATCATGTAGAAAAACAAAAATATGAAAATAGATATTTTGAAATGGATATTACCCAAAAAGAAATAACAGATAAGTTAGATAATAAAATGATTCTATTAAATATATTAGACAAAGAAAGTAGTAATAAAAGACAGGGTACAATATATGCTTATTCAGATAGTGGACGGCAAGGAATATTCCACTACGAATTAAGGGAAGAAGAACTTTATATATTTGATATGCTTCCTGATAAAAAATCTCAAGGAGTCGGGAGTAAAGTTTTAGAGCTCATGGAGGAAACAGCACTAAGATATAATATTAAAGAATTGTCCGGAATGTTGTCTACTGTAGATTTTGATCACAAAGAAAGACTTTTATATTTTTACAAGAAAAACGGATTTATAGTTAACGATTCAGAATCTGGAATTAGAAAAAAATTGAATTGATTTATCTATAAATTATAAATACATTTTTCTAATTTAATCATACAATTTAAAGAACTAAATAATTTATTGAAACACCGCATTATTCAGAAAATGAATTTTGGGGTGTTTTTTGCTTCAAAATACAAAAATAACTCGTATAAAAAAATAAATTTATGAGGAGATTGTAAAATGGATAAAATTAGAGATATATCAATAATGGAAGCAGTAATTCATGTACTTGATAAGAATGCGGATGAACCAGTATTAAATAAATATATGATGGATTTAAATGAGGAATCTTACAAATTTATTTTAAGTCATATTGAAAGAGTCCTCAAAGATGAAAACTTAAAATATGCCTCTTTTAAAGCTAAAAATACAATAGTTAAAGAAGTAGGTCAGGACTATTTAAACGGAAGAATAGATTTGAATATAGCTTCAAAGGAAATTGTAAAGGGCTTGTTTGAAATAATGAAAGATAATGAGAGTATATCCTCCTGTGACCTTTTAGTTATATCTTTCAGTACTGAATATGGTCCAATGCTAGGAATATTAAAGATGGATTATGTTAAGCAATATACCCACAAAATTGATATTGTTGATAGCAATGTTGGAATAGGATTAATACCTATAACAACAGGATTATCTGCAAGTAAGAAAGTTCAAAAGGCTGCATTCATTAGACCAATAAGAGATGACCAGGAGTATGGCTTACTTGTATTTGATAAGAAACCAGTTACAGATACTGATGGAGTTAATTACTTCCTAGACAACTTCCTTGGTTGCTCCTTAATAGAAAATGATAGAGATGCAACTAGACATTTTATGAATAGGATTGAATTATGGACAAGGAGTAATTGCAAAGATGAAGCAGTTAAAGCAGAGAGAATAAGAACTTCTGTTAAAAGAATTCTTAGGAATAATGAAGATATAAATATTTATGATATTGCGGAACAATTAATTTTACCTTATGAGCCAGAAGTTAAAAAAGACTTCATAGCATATTTTCAAGAATGTAATTTAGAAAAATTCCAAGTAGATAAAGAATATTTAGAGAAGAAGCTAAGTAATTTAAAAATTAAAGTAAGTAGTGATATTGAATTAAGTATCACAGCAGATGCCTACAATGATATTAATAATTTTGAAATTAAGGACAACGGTGATGGATCCATTACTATGATGATTAAGCATATAGAAAATTATGTTGAAAAGTAGTACTAAGGAGGTTCTAATATAAATGATTGATGAAGGATTAAGAAAAGCAGTTGAAACATTAGCATGGGAAGAACTACAAAGGGCCAACAAAATTCACCCCCAATTTGTAGACATGCACCAGGGCTATGGAGTCATTAAAGAAGAAATTGAAGAATGTGAGGAAGCTTTAGACCTTGTTAAAACTCATATAAATGATTTATGGCAATGTGTCAGGAATGATAGTTTAGAAGTGTTTAAGATTGAATCTAAAGTAATCAAAAGATGTGCAATAGAACTAGCACTGGAAGCCATCCAAGTTGCAGCAGTGGCTGAAAAACTTATTAGTATTGTAGAAGTAGACCTATAAGCATAGGAGGGTAATATGTTTAAAAGAATATGTCCCAAATGCTTTGCTCGGGGGTATTCTTCAGCATCAACAGATGAAGAATGGATCTGTGAAGTTTGTAAATCTGATATCCCAAAGTCCCAAGAGGTTGTTAACTGGAGGCAGAGCGGAAATTAAAATGTTAAATTTGGGTGATTTTTTAGAAACACCCAAATTTAAGAGATTATTTTGTCCCTCTATTGCAGTGAGGACAAGGGGTAATTACAGTATATCCAACTTTGTCGATAGCTTTATCATAGCATTGATCCATGGAAAGAGTCCCGGGTCTATCATAGTAATCAAATAATCTATCAAATTCAGCTTCATCATTTGGTTGTTGATATCTACCAGTATTACTACAACCTATGCAATAATCCATATATTTCACATCCTTTCATTTGAAATTAAATTATACCATATACTCAGCTATGTAAGTTAGGGACAAATAAAATTATTCCGTATTAAAGTTAGTTAAGTTTAACAAAAACAAAATGTTAAAAAGGGGGGAGGTGATAACTTGGAACATGTGACAGAAGATAAGAAGATTAAGAAAATTTTTTATGATGGTTCCATATCATTGGCCACTGGTAAAAGTAAAAAGGAAACCCATTGGAAAAATAAAAATATGCTTTATTCAGCCTTAGTTGAAAAGTTAAGTACTACGACAAGAACTCCTGAAACTGCAGCTGAATATAAGAAGATGCCAAAGACTGATAGAGATAATATTAAAGATGTCGGTGGATTTGTAGGTGGATCACTCAAGAATGGTCGTAGGAAAGCTGAGAACGTAGCTAATAGAACATTATTATCACTAGACCTAGATTATGTTAATGGTGATGTATGGTCCAGTATAGAAATGTTGTGGGACTTTGGGTGTTCAATGTATAGCACTCATACTCATGCGCCGGATAATCAAAGATTGAGATTGGTTATTCCTTTAAGCAGACCAGTATTACCTGACGAATATCAAGCAATAGCTAGAATGGTTGCGGATGATTTAGGAATTGATCAGTTTGATGATACTACCTACGAACCTTCAAGACTTATGTATTGGCCATCAACTTCAAGTGATGGCGAGTATATATTTAAAGTTCAGGATTTAGCCTGGTTAAATCCGGATGAGGTACTAGCAAGATATACCTTTGGGTGGCAAGATGTAAGTTATTGGCCAGAGAGTTCAAGAGCCAGGGCAAAGATTACAAGTGCTATTAAGAGGCAAGAGGACCCACTTGAAAAGAAAGGTATTATAGGAGCATTTTGTAGGACATTTAGTATAAGTGAAGCAATAGGGGAGTTCTTAGATGATGTTTATACTGCAGGAGCTGATGATACAAGATATACGTTTGTAGATGGAAGTACCACAGGTGGAGTTGTTGTCTATGACGATAAATTCAGTTTCTCACATCATGGTACGGATCCTACTAGCGGAATATTATGTAATGCATTTGACTTAGTAAGAATTAATAAGTTTGGGCACTTAGATGATGATGCCAAGGAAGACACTCCAGCTAATAGAATACCATCATTTACACGAATGAATGAGTTTGCAAGTTCTGACAATAAGGTAATGCAGACACTAGGTAAAGAACGTATGGAGAGAGCGCAAGAAGATTTTGACACTGTTATAAGCGATGAGGAGACTAATACTGACTGGCTTACAGAAGTTACTTATACTGATGCTGGGAAGTTAAAAAGTACTATAAGTAACTTTCTAGTGGTAATAGAAAATGAACCCTTACTTAAAGGTAAAATAGCTTACAATGAATTTTCTAATAGATCTGTAGTGATTGGTAAAATTCCTTGGAGAAGTAAAGATAATAAGTCAGATTGGACAGATATTGACGATAGCGGACTTAGGGAGTTTATAGAAAAATATTATGGGATAAGTTCAACAGCAAAATGCGCTGATGCATTAGCACTTAGTTTTGAAAAACATTCATATCATCCCATCAAGAATTATTTAAATACTCTTACCTGGGATAACATAAAAAGAATAGATACATTATTTATAGATTATCTAGGAGCTGAGGATAAACCCTATGTGCGAACAGTAACACGAAAAATAATAGTTGCTGCAGTAGCAAGAGTATTTGTGCCAGGTATTAAATTTGATAACATGCCAGTACTAAGTGGCCCGCAAGGTATAGGTAAAAGTACATTAATTAAAAAACTAGGTAAGGATTGGTACTCAGATTCATTAACTACAGTACAAGGTAAAGAAGCATATGAACAACTGCAGGGTGTGTGGATGATAGAAATGGGAGAGATGATGGCTACAAAGAAAGCTGATATTGAAGCCACTAAGCACTTCTTATCTAAGACAGAGGATATATACAGAGTTGCCTATGGAAGAAGGACAAGTAGGTTTCCAAGACAATGCGTATTCATTGGTACAACTAATGACAGTGAGTTTTTAAGGGATAAAACCGGTAATAGGAGATTCTGGCCAGTAGATGTTGGAGTAACACCTCATACTAAAAATGTATGGGAAGATTTAAGTAAAGGTGAAATTGACCAAATATGGGCAGAGGCTGTGGAACTTTGGAAGAATAAAGAACCATTACATCTAAGTAGTGATGAAGAGAAAGAAGCAGCATTGCAACAAGATTCACATAGTGAAGAGAGTGCCAAAGCCGGATTAATTGAAGAATATCTAAATAAATTATTACCTGAAAACTGGGGTGACCTTGGTATTACTGAAAAAAGAAATCATATACAAGGGACAGATTTTGGAGACTTACCTGAGGGGAATATAAAAAGAAATAGGACCTGCGTAATGGAGATATGGTGTGAGCTTTTTAATGGAGATCCTAAGCAACTTTCATATATGAGTGCAAGAGAAATAAATGATATTTTAAGTGGACTCCATGAATGGGAAAAGAGTAAAAGTCCATTAGGTTTTGGGAAAATATATGGTAGGCAAAGAGCTTATTTACGTAAGAATTAATGGATACGGGCTACTTTATATAAAATATGTGTAGGATACAGTAGATACAAGAGAAAACAACCTGTATCTATACCCTGTATCCATTAAAAAGCTATGTAGAATAAGGGTTTGGGGGTTGTAGGATACAGGAGATACAGGTATTACTTATATAGTTATATTTATCTATTTAGGCATATACACGCGACCACCTATGTGCCTAAACGCACGAATACGTGTGCGTAAGGAAAACCTGTATCCCTGTATCTCTTGTATCCACTCTAAAAAAAGAAGGTGATGTTTTTGAAAGAAGCAATTAATGAGAAACGACTTATAAAAGAAGTAGAGAAAATAGGTGGTAAAGCATTAAAGTTTGTTAGTCCAGGAATGACAGGTGTGCCAGATAGGATTGTCCTTTTACCCCATGGAAAAATTATATTTGTAGAACTTAAAGCACCAGGAGAAAAACCAAGTCCTATGCAAAAATATAGATCAAAACAATTTAGAACTTTAGGATTTGATGTTAGGTGTATAGATTCAGTAGAATTGATAATGGAACTTATAAACGAGGTGAGAGGCAATGCAATTTAAACCACACGAATATCAACAATATGCTATAACCCATATCATAGATAATCCAGCGTCAGGATTATTTTTAGATATGGGACTGTGAACTAGGAAAAACAGTATCAACATTAACTGCAATAGACATTTTATTATTTTTAGGAGATGTAGAGAAAGTTTTAGTTATTGCACCACTAAGAGTAGCAGAAGATACTTGGAGCACTGAGATAGATAAATGGGACCACCTAAGTCATTTAAAAATATCTAAAGTTCTGGGTAAACCAAGAGATAGAATAAGGGCAATGAATAAACCCGCAGACATATATGTTACTAATAGGGAAAATGTAGAATGGTTAGTTAAAGAATATTTTGATAAGTGGCCATTCGATATGTGTGTTATAGATGAACTCAGTTCCTTTAAATCTGCCAAGGCAATTAGATTTAGATCCCTAAAGAAAGTAAGACCTTATTTTAAAAGAATAGTAGGTCTTACAGGAACACCAGCACCTAATAGTTTAATAGATTTATGGCCACAACTTTATTTACTTGATGGAGGAATACGATTAGGTAAAACTATAACAGGATTTAAGCAACAATATTTTAAGCCTGGAAGACAGAATGGATATATAGTTTATGACTGGAAACTAAAAGATGGTTCAGAGGATGCAATTCATAATAAAATAGGTGATATCTGCATTTCCATGATGTCAAAAGATTATTTAAATATACCTGAGAGAATAGATAATATCATAAACGTTAACTTACCTGGAAATGTTAGGTCCACATATAAGAAATTAGAAAAGGATCTAGTGATAGAGCTTGAAGATAATGATATAACAGCAGCTAATGCAGCAGTACTTACAAACAAATTATTACAAATGTCCAATGGCGCTATTTATTCAGAGGATAAGTCAGTAGTAGAAATTCATGAAGAGAAATTAAAAATATTACTGGAGCTTATCGAAGCTGCCAATGGTAAACCAGTATTAATATTTTATAGTTTCAAACATGATTTTAGCAGAATAGTTAGTTACTTAAAAGCTAAGAAATTAAAAGCCATTGGACTCGGAGATTCTAGTGATATTAAAAAATGGAATAATGGAGAAATATCAATACTTTTAGTTCATCCTGCATCAGCAGGCCATGGCTTAAATCTTCAGTATGGTGGAAATATAATAATATGGTTTGGACTTACCTGGAGTTTAGAACTATATCAACAAGCTAATGCAAGATTACATCGACAAGGACAAAAGGAAGTTGTAGTAGTACATCATATAGTTTGTAAAAATACAGTAGATGAAGATGTTATGAGAGCACTAGGAAATAAAGAAATAAACCAAAATACATTACTTGAAGCTGTAAAGGCTAGGGTTAAAGGAGTGATAATGTGAGATATTCTTCAAATTTTGACGAAGTAATAAAAAAGGCAGTAACAGAAGCAATTAAAGAATTTGATATAAAAAGACGTGAGGATGCAAAGACTAAAGTACTTCATAATACAAAATTGCTTTTAAGTAATTATAATTCTCTTGTATTACATTATGAAAAAGCAATTGATAATTTAGATTATATAGAACTTGATGAATCTGATGAAAAATCTTGTGAAAGTATAGAGTCAAACGATAAACTGTTTATATTATCAATAAGGAGAAGTAAGTTCAGGACAATGATTATGGTTTCACATATTCGAGCTGCATTGGAAGCACTAAAAGAAGACTGCATTGAGAAAAATCAGTTAATAAAGTATGAAATGCTAGAGAAATATTATTTACAGAATGTACCATTTAATGAAATAGCAATAGAATTTAACTGTGTAGAGCGGACTGCTAGAAGATGGAAAAACGAGATGATTCAATGCTTGAGCGTTTATTTATTCGGTGTAGATGCACTGTAATAAAGCAATGTCCAAAAGATGTTATTTACATGTCAATTTAAATGTGATAATATGATAGTATTAAAAAGTGTAATTGCAAGGCACCAGGAAATTCTTAATTGAATTGCTGGTGCTTTTTTATGTCTAAGATCCATTTGGTAAGCGGATATCATTAAAGAAAAAACAATTACAAACCCTTTATTGGATAAGAGAAGGTGTTATCTCTTTAATTATAGAAGTACTTAACATACAAGAAAGCGGTTATATAAGACATAGAGAATAATTGAAGCAGAAATGAAATAAAAAGAAAAATGTCTAACGTTTGAAGGAAATTCCCTTTTATTGTAGAACTATACAACAGAGGAGATGTTGTAATGATATTACAACCATTAAAGCAGTGGGTATGCGATAAGTGTGGAGAAGTTATTAAATGTCCTGAAGATGGGTATGTGCAGTGGAACAGGAAAAATTCAGATTTAGAAATTGATGATTTTGTAATAGTACACCATAAACCAGCATCACCAATGAAAAATTCTAGAAAGGCATGTTATATATATGATAGTGATTGTGACTTGAAAAGTTTTCTGGGAGAAAAAGGAATTGTTGAATTACATGGATTATTAGATCCAGGGCAATATCATATGCCAGAATACAAAACTAGAGTAACAAATATAAGAAATTGGTCAGATTTTTATAAAAGATTACAGTTACCTTATTATGAAGAAGCAAGGCGGTACTGGAATCGTGCCATGAACGATGGCTATTTTGGCGATTCAAACGAAATATATATTTATTTACCTGAGAATTTAAAAAGAATGATTGAACATTATGAAAGCGAAGATAATTTCTAAGAGCCCCCTAACAGGGCTCTTTTTTCATGCGTAAAATTAGATTAAATTAAGTAAGGGGTGAGGATATGCTAGGTATGTATACAAGTTATACCTGTAAGAGTTGTGGTAATCAATTGGTATTAATTACAGAAGAGATAGAGAGCATGAGCAAAGATAGATATCTAGCATGTTCTTACTGTGGTAGTAAATGTATTGTAAAGCAGAGGGTTGGTGACAGTGTTAAAGAATGTATGAGTGAGCATAGCTATAAGAGATGTAATGGCAGAATACAGCAAATAAGGTAAGTGTAAATTAATAACCAATTAGGGTAGGTGAGGTGATTGCCAAGAGAAAGAAGCCCATCAAGGAATAAAGCAAAAGAAATATACCTAAAAGCAAAGGGAAATATAAAACTAAAGGATATAGCTTTAGAACTTGGTGTGTTAGATACTCAGATAAGAAAGTGGAAGAGCTTAGATAAATGGGATGATGAATTAAAAGGAACGTTCCCAAAAGAGAAAAGGAACGTTCCTAAACCAAAGAGTACTAAAAGTAAAAGTTTATCCATCGAGGTAATTACAGAAAAGCAAAGACTATTTTGCAGTTACTTCGTTAAGTATAGGAATAAAACTAAGGCTTACATGAAGGCATATGGATGTAGTTATTCTAATGCTGACGCTAATGCTTATAAACTATGGGAAAACATGGGGATAAAAGCACTGATAGACCAGAAGTTAAAAGAGTTCCGAGATAACATAGGGTTAGAGGCACAGGATATAATTCAAAAGTATATAGATATAGCCTTCTCTGATATAACGGATTTTATGGAGTTTGGAATAAAAGAAATTGAATCACCTGATGAAAAGACTGGTGGAGTTAAAAAAGAAATATTTAATTACATTGATTTTAAGAACTCTTGTGATATAGACGGAACTCTTATAAGTGAAGTTAAACAGACAAAAGACGGTGGCGTGTCACTAAAGCTTAATGACAAAATGAAAGCACTGGAATGGCTAGGTAATCATGTAGATATATTGGATACTGCTACAAGAAAGAAGCTTGAGCTAGAAAATCAGAAACTTAAATTTGAGGAATCTAAGAAGGGTTCGGATGAGGATGGCAAAGGAAACTTAAGTGCATTATTCGATGCTCTTCATAAAAGTGGTGATAAGAAGTGATTGAGTATCAACCATTTGGTCAGAAGAGTCTTGACTTTATTAATAATCCAGTTGAGAAAGATGCAAGGATAAATATACTTGAGGGTTCTGTAAGAAGTTCTAAAACTGTTACTATGATACCTAAATGGCTTGATTATATTGTTAACGGTCCAAAAGGGCTTTTAATAATGACAGGGGTATCAAAGGATACGATCTACGATAATGTACTTAATGATTTGTTTGATACTGTAGGAACTGATAACTACAACTACAACAGACAATCAGGCGACCTTACTATCTATGGCAGAAAGATTAAAGTAGTTGGAGCAAAGGATGAAGGTTCAGAAAAATATATAAGAGGTAAAACTTTAGCTGGCGCCTATTGTGATGAAGTATCATTAATGCCTGAGAAATTCTTTAAACAACTTTTAAATAGATTGAGTGTCAAAGGTGCTAAGTTATATGCAACTACTAATCCAGATACACCATTCCATTATTTATATACCGAATATATAACTGATCCGGAGAAACTACTAAGTGGCATGGTTAAGGTTCTTCACTTTATGTTAGATGATAATCCTAACTTAGATGATGAATACAAAGATTTTATTAAAGGAGCATACAAAGGCCTTTGGTATGATCGTATGATATTAGGGTCATGGAAGATTGCCGAAGGTGCTATATATGATATGTTCACAGAATCAAATGAGTATTCGGATGGTAATGGCCCTAATTATGAACTAGCATATAGACGTTATTACTGCATGGATTATGGTACTACAAACCCATGTGTATTTCTTGAAGTGATAGATCAAGACAACAAATACTATATTGAAAGTGAATATTACTTTGATTCTAAAAAAGAAGGCAGACAAAAGGATGATAGTGAGTATGCCGAGGATCTATTAAAATTTATTGATGGTAAAAGGTATACCACGGTAGTAATTGATCCGAGTGCAGCAAGTTTCAAAGTAACGGCTAAAAGAAAGGGTATAAAGCTTAAGGATGCAGATAATGATGTCTTAGATGGTATAAGGCTAGTAGCTTCATTACTTGCACTTAAAATGTTAAAGGTTAATAAAAATAAGTGTCCTAATTTTGTTAGTGAACGTTCAGCTTATATATGGGATGAAAAGGCTGCTAAAATTGGAGAAGAAAAACCTATTAAGGCTCATGACCATGCAATGGATGCAATAAGATATTTTTGTAAAACGATTATTAAAGTCATTAGAGGTGTTAAATAATTTCAGTCAAATATCATGGTAAATAATAGAAATATTAGTAGTAAAATTCATTCCATATAATAAATGTTATATTGAATGTATTGTTTTTTAGCAGGTGTTTTTATCTTGAAACTTAAGGGTGGTGAAACGAGAATGTCAAAGAAGAACACATCAGCTATAAAAGGTAAACAACATAACCTAAAACCTCAACGGAAACAAGCAAGAGATAGCTTTCAGAATCCTTTAGCACGTTTAGGACTAGGTACAAACTCATTACTAGAATCTACACAATATCCAATTACTAGATTAACAAGAGATTATAACCTTATGAATAGTTTATACCGTAACTCATGGATAGCTAAGAAAATTATAAATACTATACCAGAAGACATGTGTAAGAATTGGTTTTCAATATCTTCTGAGTTATTGCCAAAGGCACAAGATAGATTCAATAAACTTGAACAAAGAACACTCATAAGGGAGAAAATAGTTGAGGGATTGACCTGGGGTAGGCTGTATGGTGGCGCAGGAGCGATAATGTTAATAGCAGGTCAAGAGGATATGTTAAATAAGCCTTTAGATATTGAGAGTATAATGCCTAATTCATTTAAAGGATTATTAGTCGTTGATAGATGGAGTGGTATTTATCCAGGTATTGAATTAATAACAGATATAAATGATCCTGAGTTTGGACTTCCTGAGTTCTACGATATCAAAGATATTAATGGTAGTGTAAAGCAGAAGGTACATCATACTAGGGTATTAAGATTTTTAGGGCGTAAGCTTCCATTTTGGGAGGATCAAACAGAAATGCATTGGGGGGCCTCAGAATTAGAACATGTATTTGATGAACTCGCAAAGAGAGACAATACAAGCTGGAATATAGCATCTTTAATATTTCAAGCTAATTTACTAGTAAATAAAGTAGATGGTCTAGATCAAATGATTGCTTTAGGAGATGAACAATCACAGCAAGAATTGTATAATCTTAAAACAGCACAAAATCAAATGAGAAGTAATAGTTCGATGATGATAATAGGTGATAAGGACAATGTAACATCATTAAACTATACGTTTGCAGGGCTAAGTGATATTTCAGAATCTCAAATGATGGATGTAGCAGGTGCAGCTGATATCCCTATTACAAAGCTATTTGGGCGTTCTCCTGCTGGGATGAATGCTACTGGCGAGTCAGATATGCAAATGTATTATGACATGGTAGGCGCTCAACAAGAATCAGTGTTAAAGCCTAAAATAAACAAGCTATTACCAGTTATGTTTATGAGTGAGTTTGGACAGGTACCTTATGATTTAGGCATTAAATTTAATCCTATCGCAACACCTAGCGATGAAAAGATAGCTGAAATAGTAGGTAAGAAAGTTGAATCAATTGTTAAGGTTTATGATAGTGGAATAATAAATCAAAAAATAGCAATGGCAGAACTTCATGAATTATCGTATACAACAAATATGTTTACTAATATAACAGATGAAGATATAGCTACAGCTAGTAATGATTATATCGATGAAAGTACTTCGGATGGTGATATAGATGGATTGGCAACAGAATAAACAAATAGAGCTAAAATATAGAAGATCATTACAGAGAGTAAATAAAAAGATTATGGATGCTATAAAAGGACTTCAAACAGTTGAACAAATTAATTCCGCTTTGCATAAAGTTTATAATTCTGGGATGTTTCAAATTTTAGCTAATTCAATTGCTAATAGATTTGTAACAAGTGCCAATATAATAGATGCTAAAACATGGAGAGATGCTGCAAGAGCAGGAAGTAAGAGCAAAAAGATATATGAGGCTTTACAAAAGACGTTAAACACTAATATAGGCCGTACAGTAGACCGCCAAATATTAAAAAATGCTAACTTGATTAAAACATTACCTTTGACATTATCTAAAGAGCTTACTAAGTTTATTAGTACAAAGACATACGAAGGAATAAGGGCTTCTGAGATTGCAGAAACACTTGAAGGTAAGATATTTCAATACACTCATGCTAGGGCTAATACAATAGCTAGAACTGAATCTAGTAAAGCCATGACAGCATTAACAGAAGCTAGAAGTAAAGATGTAGGTGTGAATTGGTATGTATGGAAATCAGCATCAGACCAAAGAGTGAGAAATGCGCATAAGCATATGCAAGGTGTATTAGTTAGATTTGACGATCCACCTAGTCCAGAAGCTTTAGTAGGTGAAAAGGATGTAGGTAATTATAATGCAGGTAATATTTATAATTGTAGGTGTTTCCCAAGACCTTTAATAAGTCTCGAAAATGTTAAGTGGCCATGTAAAGTTTATTATAATTCCACTATAACAAGTATGAGCAAACTGCAATTTCAAAAGATAATGTAGAATTTTTCAAAAACTAAATATTAGAGTAATAATTTTAAGCGCTCTTAACGGGGTGCTTTTATTATATAAAAATAAAAGTGAGGAGGTAAATAATGAGCGATTTTAACGTCGAATTGTTAATAGGTGGGGTAAAAAACTCAAAAGAAAATCCTATGATGGTTGAACAAGTATCATCGAAATCAGGACGAGTAAACAAGACATTTGCTGGTACTGTTCCAACTTCAACGAGTGCTATGGTACCAACTACTCTTTACACAGTATCAGCTGGAAAAACATTTTATCTAACTGATGTAGTGGTAACTAATAACTCAGCGAATGCTTCTGAGGCAAGTATAAACAGTAGCATAGTAGCCGGGACTGGAACAATAGCAATTGGACATTCCATAAATACATCTCCATTATCAATGGTTAATATCGGTTCTGAGCCTTCAATAGCTGCTGGACTTCCGGTAGTACTTCAATTAGGAGTATCAACAGTTGTTACATCATGTGCATATACAATTTGTGGATACGAGCAATAGGGGGTGACGTAACGTGGGACTTAGTTATTATGGAGATAAAATATCAGATAATATGTCAATGACTCCAGAGGGTTACTTGATTTGTTCCAACGTCAAAATCGGCCGTACTGGCGCTATGAAGTATCTTGGACAAGAATTGCCGTCAGCATTCAAAGAACCAATGGGGAAGCTGTGTAAAGTTAGTAGGACACCAGAAGAACTTTTTAGTAAAGCCACTATGGACTCATTTGAAGGTAAATCTGTGACCAACACACACCCATCTAATAACCTTGATGTCAATACTACACCAATGACTGAGAGAGGGCATATACAGAATATTCGCAGAGATGGTGATTACTTAGTTGGTGATTTATTTGTAAAGGATGCAGGTCTTATAAACGAGATACAAAACAATTTAAAGCGCGAGGTAAGCTGTGGTTATGATTGTTCATGGCATAAAATAGCTGATGGTGAGTATGAGCAAAGAGATATAATAGGCAATCATGTTGCAGTAGTACCAAATGGCCGTGCTGGTTCTAGGGTTGCAATACAAGATTCCAAACCAGAAGGATTAAAAGATAATAAATCAAAAGAACAAAATATAGGAGGTAAGAAATTTATGGGTAAAATATCTATAAAAACGTTAATAGCAACTGGGTTTAAACACTTTGCCATGGATGCGGAACCAGAACAGATTGCAGAGGCATTGGATGCGATGAATGAGGAAGATGAAAAGAAAACTGTAAAGGATGAGGATACTGTGAAAAAAACTGATGAACCCGAGAAAAAAGAAGAGGTTAAGGATGCTGATGAAACAGTTCCAGAATGGGCAAAAAAATTAATAGCCGATGTTGCAGCATTAAAGACAGCTGAGAAAAAGGAAGATAAAGGAGCTGATGATGCTAAAACTGTAATGGATGCTGTTGAGAGTGAACTTAATGGTGAAGAGGTAAAGGATGAAGACCCTGAGAAAAAGGAAGAAGTTAAGGACGAAGATACAACTAATACAAATGAAGAAAAAGGAAAAGTTGCTGATGCAGCATTAGTAAAATTTGTACAGGATATGAAGCCAATTATAATGAGTATCCCAGATGAAAAGGTTAGGCTTGAAACTGCTAAGAAATTCGCTTCTACGGTCCATGATGCTAGAGTTGTAAATTCAAATGGGTATAAAGATATTTTGGATACTGTAGCGGGTAATAGAAAAAATGCAATGGATTCAGCTTTACAACAGAAGCTAACTATGACTCAAGCATCTGAACAGAGCTGTAATGCATGGAAAGCAGCTGGGGATAAAATGAAAAGTAAATAGTCTAAAAGTATCTAGAAACTTAGGTAAATAAAAGGAGGAATTTCAATGCCAGGAACAGTTATTGGTAAAAGTTTAAATCTAGGATATGCAGGTAAGGTATCTCGTAACCCAGGTAACAAAATTAATTCTCGTGCGGTAAAATCTATTCTCGATGGTAACCTCAAGGAGACTCAATCACCTATCCCATTTGGTGCTGTTGTTGTGACCAATGCAGATAACACCTATTCATTATTTGGTGCTACAGGTATAGGCGTAAGCGAAGCAATAGTAGCAAATTTTGGAGGTATTGCAGTAAGTGAAGTTAAACAAGCTATGACTTATGGTTATGGTGCAAATGTTGGTAGTGGTCAGTTTGAACCAAATACAGCATGTGATGTATTACAAGTTGGTACAGCCACAGTATTTTGCAAAGAAGGAACTCCAGTAGCTAACGGTCTTGTATATATCGTTACAGTTGCAGGTACAACTTCTCCAGTAGGAGCTTTAGTTGCCACTGCAACACTAGCTGGTTCTGGTGCAACAGCAGTACAACTTACTAATGCAAGATGGGTAAGTGGAAAAATGGATCCTTCAGGTATTGCTGAAATAGTATTGCTAACTCAACTCAATGCGTAAGATTATAAATTATAAGAATTGGAGGAATTAAAAATATGAATGGAATAAATGCAATAACAAAGCAAACAATGGACTCAATAATGAAATCCGGTCAGCGTGGAGTTGTAATGGCCCAAGCTCCTGGTGCAATATATGGACCTGGTATGGATTCGGGAACTAGTGGTGGATTAGCATTTTTAGCTGGAGAACTTGAGAAACAAGATCCAAGGTTATTAGAACCACTTACTAGTTTAACTGCTCCAAGGGATATTGATATGATACCCGGCGGTGGATGGACTTCTATAACCAGCAATGTATTTGTTGATTATGCGACTTCCGGTAGTGATGAAGATTCAATTATAGGTAGTGAGACTACTAATATTCCAGTATCACAAGCTAATATTTCTAAAGATGTATTCAAGGTACATACATTCTCTGAAATATTGAGAGCACCTCTATTTGATGAACTTAAACTACAACAGATTGGAAAAAGTTTAAATCAAATTTTAGATGATGGAGTTAGATTAAACCACAGTAAGATGATTGATCGTAACGTATATGTAGGTATTAGCAAAACTGGTACGTATGGATTGGTTAATAACCCATTAATAACTGCTACAAGTGCTGTGGTTGGAGCTAGTGGCTCTGCAACATGGAGTAAAAAGACACCAACGGAAATTATGAATGACATTAATCAATTGCTTACACAGACAGTAACGGCATCTGAGTATGATTTAAGTGGTATGGCAAATAGAATCTTAATTGATTGGGCTAATTATGCATACATTGCTAATACTCCTGTAACAATTGCAGGAACCCAAAGTATTTTAAACTACTTATTAGAAAATAATATTGCTGCTAATCAAGGAATTTCATTAGAAATATATCCTTGTAGATGGTGCACAGGTGCAGGTGTTGGTTCAACTCAACGTATAGTTGCTTATGTTAAGGCAGAAAACAAGGTTAATATAGATCTTCCAGTTCCACTTTCTAGGGTAATGACAGCACCAAATACAACTAGTGCATCTTATGAGACTATATTCGCTTCACAATTTTCACAAGTTAAATTTCTATACTATACTTGTGCTGGATATCTTGATGGTATCTAAAATCAATTAAATCAACAAAAAAATATGCTAGAAGATATTTTTATCTTCTAGTAATTTTAGGAGGGAATACATGATTAAAGTATTAGCTAATAAAATATTAGGATTCACCAATGGTGATAGGGATAAAAAGGGAAACTTAATTGTAATTAAAACAAAAATTGGATTCTGTGAATTACCTAATTGGGTTGAAGAAACTAAGTATTATGATGATGCCTGCAAGGATGGTTCATTAAGAGCATTTGAGAGTGTAACATCTAGTGAAGAAGTATTAAAAGAACAGGAAAAGCTTCAATTAATAAAAGATGAAATAAAAGCGGCAGAAGAAAAAAGAGATCTTCTCAATACTACTAATCAAATTATAGAAAAAGAACTTAAAACATCTAAATCTAAATCTAAACCCAAAGAGTAGGTGATTAAATGAATTACAATACAGATTCGGAATTAAATGCAGAGCAAATTGCAATCAATGCTTCAAACATAAAAGCTGGTACCAACCCAACTTATGGGTTAGATGATTTTTATGCATCATATCCGCAGTTTGGGAAGGACAAAGATAATAATTATATTGTTCCTAAAATAGTTGTACAAATGTATATAGACTTAGCGAATGCTTCTATAAAAAAAACAAGATGGCATACATACTGGGAAGTAGCAACAGGATGGTTTGTAGCTCATTTTTGTTCATTATATCTACAAGGCACAGCAGACCCAAACAGTGGTGCAAATGTAGTTATGGAAGCAGGAAGAGCACAGGGGCTTGACACTTCTCAATCTGTTAATGATGTATCTGTTTCAACAGATTATTCTATAATTGCAAATGGTTTAAATGGATGGGCAAGCTGGCTATTAACTATATATGGGCAACAATTAGCAACGGTAGGTAAAATGATGGGTAAAGGCGGAATGTGCGTTCGTTAGGAGGTATTAAGTATGTCTATAGATATATCAATAGGTCAGGACGTAACAGCCAATATACTTAAGTCTTTAAAAAACTTAGAGAAAAAAAGTGTATGTGTTGGAATTCCTCAAAAGGATAACACGCAAAGACAAGAAGAAAAAATTAAAAATGCAGAGTTACTTTTTATTCATACGAATGGAATAAGAGATACTCGTATGATTAGAGCAATGCAACATGATTTAGATAATGGAGTACCCTACAGTAAAGCCCATGAACTTTATGTTCACTCAAATGGTTCACCGTTATGGCACTCACCACCTCGTCCAGTTATAGAACCAGCAATTGAAGCTGATAAGGATATTATAGCGGGTATATTAAAAGAGGCTTTGATTGCTGAATTAGATGGTAATTCAACAGTTTCAAAACAAAAACTTAATGAAGCTGGATTAGAAGGTCAAGCAGCTTCACAGGACTGGTTTACTAATCCTGATAACAAATGGGCTAAGAATAGCCCCGAAACAATAAAAAGAAAAAAAGGTGGCGACCGTCCGCTTATAGATACTGGTGAACTTCGTAAAGCTATAACTTATATTATTGATGATGGTGATAATAATGATTAATGTAGGTAGAATTATAAACGGAAGAAATAGCCAACCATTTATTGTATATAGAAAATCAGGCTCATGGGTATCAGGAAGATGGATACAAACAGAAACTTCGATACCGCTAACTGGAACTATTACTATTGCCAAAGAAAAAGACCTTCAGCAAATCCCTGAGGGCGATAGAGTGGGTGGTGAAATAGCAGTGTATTGTACGCAAGCATTATATGTTACACATGCTGCTAATAATCCTCTGACATCTTCTAATCCAGGGACAAGCGATGAGGTGCTATGGCAAGGAGCTAGATATAAACTATTTTCCGTAAGGCCTCTTATAGATTATGGCTATTATAAAGGTATTGGAATAAGAATGACAAGTAATTAAGAGGTGATATTATGGCGGATACAATTTTATTATTAAAAGAGTTAGAAGATGTATTTTATAATCTTACTTGTGCGGTTTTAGGGATAGATATTAAAGACCCAACTAATGCAGGAAAGGTAAGAATTGCATGGCCTACTAATGGCGCACCCACATGGGGCATAAGTGATGATGTAGCCTTTTTAAGAGTTACGCCTCAAGATGATAAATTGACTAGACACCAAGATATTATTTTCACAGGTAACGATCCCGTTTGGGCATCTAAAGAAACAGGATATACAAGAGTACACAAAATAAATTGGACACTTTATGGCCCAAAATCTTATGATAATGCAGACTTAATTAGATACAATATTTATAGTCAAGAGTATACTACACGATTAAAAGAAAATAATCTGTTTTTAATAACAGATGTACCAATGCCAACTAGATTACCTGAACTATTCAATGGGCAATGGTGGGAAAGAACAGACTTTTCAGCAGAATTCAATGAATTAGTAGTAAGAAGAACCACAATACCTTATATAACATCACCAAATTTCAAGATAATTGAAAACAAGTAGAAAGGAGACTATACATGACTTTACCATTAAGCAATATTGTAAATGTGAGTATAAATGTAGGGCCTGTAGCAGCTGTAAGAACTAGTTTTAATGTAGGCTTAATTGTAGGAACATCTAATATTATAAGCCCTGCAGTTAGGGTTAAAACTTACTCCAAAATAGGTGGGTTAACCGCTGATGGATGGAAAGGGGATGAACCTGAATATTTAGCAGCGCAAATTTATTTTTCTCAATCACCAGTACCCAAATTAGTGGCTATAGGAAGATGGGATACTACAAAAGTAGGCGAAACAGCACCAGAAACAGCAGTTCAAGCAGTAACAGCATGTAGGCAAGCTAACAGTGAATGGTATGCATGTTTACTATGTAATGCAGTAAAAGCGGATATAATAGCAGTGGCAGCTTATATAGATTCAGCTTCACCAGTTTCAACAATGTTTTATACCACTAGAGATGCAGATGTTTTAGCTGGAACAGAAGGAAATATAATGGAGTCATTACAAAAAAGTTCAACACATAGAACACTTGGTCAGTATTCCACTAGCAAATATTCAAGTAGCATAAAAGCAGATAGTACCGATTCCGTAGCAGCAATAATGGGCTATGCAATGGGTTCTAATACACAAACAGCAGGTTCTGCTTACACATTGGCCTATAAAACAGAGACAGGAATAACAGCTGAACCATTAACAGAAGGCCAAGCCAAAATAATAAAAAACTATAATGGCAATATCTATGTTAATAGAGGTACGGTCTATAACTTGTTCGAAAATGGTACCATGGCAGATGGAACATATTTTGATGAGATATTAAACTTAGATATACTCGCTAATAATATACAAGCTGCAGTTATGAATACATTTATAGATTTACCAAAAGTACCACAAACAGATGCGGGCATGGCTACACTCTTAAATGCAATTACATCATCACTAGAAACAGCTAGGGCTACTGGATTTATTTCTGGCGGGGTATGGAATGCTGCACCAATTCTGACAGTAAATACAGGTGATGTATTATCAAGAGGGTATGCAATATTAGCAAGTACAATTGCAGAACAATCACAGGCAGATAGAGACAATAGAGTATCACCACCAATTTATATACTGATTAAATCAGCAGGGGCAATTCAGAATGTAGCAATAGGATTATACATTAATAGATAAGGAGGTAAAAGTATGAGTTATACAACTTATAGTTTTCAAGACGTAACAGCTGCTTTTTCATGTCCTAGTGTTGGTGCTGCAAGTTCTACAGGAGCAGGAATTGGAAGCATCGGCATAAATATGGCAACAGAAAAAACTGTACACGAAGTGGCAGCTGATGGAAATGTTATGATATCTAAAATACTAGGCGATAATGGAACTGTAGCACTATCAATTCAGCAAACTTCGCAGCTCCATAAGTATCTTTTAAATTGGTACAATTACATCAATAGTAAAAGTTCACCCATTAAGGCATGGGCTAGTATGGTTATAACAATATCATCAGCAAACTTAGGCGATAAAACAATTTGTACAGGAGTATCACCTCAAAAATTACCCGACCGTCCTTACCAAGCTCAAGGACAATCAGTAACGTGGACACTTATGGCAGCAGAAATAACACAAAGTTAGGAGGAACAAAATGGATAAGAAAGAATTATTTAAAACTATAGATATTGGTGAGAGAAAATTTATTTTATGCAAATTTAATGCTCTAACGGGAAGTTATATGTTATTTAAATTAACAAGTATCATAACACCGCTTTTTAATGAAATAAAAAATATAAAAAAAACAGAGGATCTAAACTTAGAGGATATTAACTTAACTGAGTTAGCATCGTCTCTTTTTAGTTTACCGGAGAGTGAATTTAGATATATACAAGATCATTGTTTAATGTCAATTAAGGAACTATTGCCTGGAGCACAACCATATGTACTTAATGAATTTGGAACTTGGGGAAACGAAGATATAGAATTTGATACTCAATTAGTATTAAATTTAACTCTTAAGGAATTGGTGTTTAATATAGCCCCTTTTTTCGAAGGGTCCAAGTTAAGTTCGATGACGAAGGGCTTAACTTCCTTCCTGCGGAGTTCAAAAATCTAGATGCATATGCATATGCTCCTTGTATTGCTGGTATGTGGCAACAATGCCAAGTATGGGATGGAACATATAATTTAGATGATTTACTAGATGCACATGAAATACTACTTGTTAAAAGAGAAAATGAAAGAAGAGCATATAAAGCAGCAGAGGAAGAGAGGTGATATAAATGTCATTAGATATTATAAAATCATACTTAGTTTCAATTGGATTCAATATCGACAATTCTTCTCTCAATAGTACACAACAAAAAATGAGCCAAGCTGAAACAACAGTTAAAAGTTTTGCGAAAAACAATAGTAATAGTGTAGCATCAATGCAACATTCAACAGCCGATATCGGGATGCTAACAAGAACTTCTATGGACGCTTTAGCAAAGATATTTCCAATAATTAAAGGCCCCCTTAATGAAGTAATGAACCATATAAATTTAGTAAAACAAGTATTTAATGCCTTCTCTAAATCAGTAAAAAAAGACATGAGTGAAGCAGATAGCTCAGTTAATAAATTTCAAAGTAGTACATCAAAAAAAGCAACCTCAGTTCGCGATAATGTAAATAAATTTAAATCTAGTAAACCTAAAAACGATAAAACACATACTGAACCTAGTTCTGAGGCTAAATCTACATCTTCAAAAGTACCTTCAAATAACCTTGAAACTGTTGATTCTGTGAATGATATATCCAAAGCCTGCAATACATTAACAACGACAAGTGGCAAGACAGGAACAGCTTTAGAAACTTTTGGAGCAGTAGGTGGTACAGCAATAAAAGGATTTTCACTTGCTGCTTTAGGTCCTCTTGCACTTATAGCTGCAGCAATAGCTGCAATAGCTGTAGCTGCAGTAGCGTTGACAAAGTTTCTTGGAGATTTGGCTAGACAAGACTTAGGATATCAAAAGTTAGCTAGACAGTTATGGACAACAAAACAAAATGCTAAAGAAATAAGTATGGCTTTGAAAACTATGGGTGTAACTATGCAAGATTTATGGTTAAGCCCTCAACTACTAGCACAATTTAATCAGTTAAGAAAGGATTCTGCTGAATTAAAATTACCTGATAGCTTTAATAAAAATATTGCAGTAGTTCAGGGTTTGGGGTTCGAATTTCAAAGGCTCAAACAAGCAGGATCATTAGCCCTTCAATGGATAGGTAGTTATATCTTAGAATATATAGCTGGTCCATTGTATAAGATAAAAGTGGGATTTCATAATTTTAATGATGGATTTTTAAAAGCTATACCCAAGATTGCTAAAGTCATTGCTATTCCTATAGGTGTTATTGCAAGACTATTTTTAGATTTAGCACAAGTTGTAGGCTTTTTAGGCAAAACATGGGGGAAGACAGTTCATTTTATAGGTTCTCTTCTGGGAAAAATACCAGAAAAAGTACAGAATATTATAAAAATTATCGGATTGTTAGCACTGGTAATATTTAGCCCTCTTGCAGCTATAGTTGGATTAATACTTATATTTGATGATTTAATGACAGCTATAAAAGGCGGTAAATCTGTAATTGTGGATTGGGGTAAAGATTTTAAAGATAAAGTAGGCAAAGCAGCATTACCATTTATAAAATTGTGGGAAACAATTAAAGGATTTTATACAAATATTAAAAAAGGGGCAGGAGATATAGCCGCACCATTTATAGCTTTTGGAGAAAAGGTTCAAAGCATTTTTGAATATATAGGAGAAATTATAGATGATATAAAAAAGAAAATAAATAGTATTGTTAAACCAATAGCAAATGCAGTTAATGCAGTTAAAAGTACACCAGATAATGTAGTCAATGCAGTTAAAGGTGCACCCGGAAACATACTTAAAGCAGCTCAAGGAATACCAGAAGATATATTTTCAGCACTTAAAGGTGCTGGTGATAAGATAAGTGCAATCGCTATCCAAAGTAAGGTAAATTATGCTGTACCATCCGTATCTTCAACTAAAAATACAAATTCAACTTCAAGTTCGGTAGCAAATAGCAATAATAAAAGCAGTAATACTAATACATTTAATGTGTATGGTACAAATCCTACTTCTACTGCATCTGCTATAGGCAAGACCTTAACAGGTATAAATATTCGCAACTTGCAGGGGGTATATTAATGAGCACAATGACAAGGACCTATTTTAATACAAACATTGGAAACTTTGTGTTTGACGCTTGTTTTAGTATAGATCATGAAACAAATTTAAAAATAACAGAGCATCCGGTGGAAACCGGAGCTTCTATTTCAGACCATGCATATATGGAAGCAAATCAAGTAACTTTTGATATTGGGATGTCAGACGTAATGCAAAGTACAGTTAGTGGGCAGTTCGGAGATAATGTCTCCAGGTCTGTTAGTGCTTACCATACACTTAGAAGATTACAAACAGAAAGACTGCCTATACAAGTTGCTACAAGACTAGGAACGTATGAAAATATGCTAGTTGCTACGTTAAGCACTATAGATGACAATACTACTACGAATGGTTTAAGAGTGACAGTTACCCTCAAGGAAATAATTGTTGTATCGGTTAGTACTATTAAGATTTCAGCAAGACCACAAGTAAGTTCAAGCACCAACAATGGTGACCAAAAAGTCCAAACGACTGATAGTAGTTTACTTTCTAGATTATTTAATAAAAGTAGGTGATTTTATGTATATTGTACCTTTAACTCCATCCCCAAACCAAAGCTTTACATGTACAATACCAATTGATGGTAAGTCAATTACTTTTAACTTTTTTTTAAGATATAATACTTTAGCCCAATATTGGATTATGGAGTTATACGACACTAAAAAGAATACAATTATAGTCTCTGTTCCATTAATTTGTGGCTTGAATTTATTAGAACAATATAGTTATTTAAGGATTGGTTCTGCTTATATTTATAAAGTTGATACAACATTAAAAACTAATAAGCCTGATGATACAAACTTGGGTACTTATTTTATATTAGTGTGGTCTGATACAATTTTTTAGAACTCGAAAGGGTTCTTTTTTATGTAATTTTTGAAGGGAGGAGGATTAATGTCTAATCAAGATTTTATAAATTCAGTTGTACCTGGTGCAAAAAAAGGTTATACAACATACCATATCTTCCCATCAATCACAATTGCACAAGCAATAAATGAATCAGGTTGGGGCGGTTCACGATTAACAAAAACAGATAACAACCTTTTTGGGATTAAATACCCAGGAAATCATGATCCAAGTATTAAAATATCAAAAGGTAGTTGGGCTACAGATGATGGGGGATATTATACTCATTATGAATCCGTTAATGATTCAATACTTGATCATGGTTATTTTCTTAAAAATAACCCAAGGTATGCAGCAGCAATAAGTGCTAAAACTTATAGTGCACAAATCAAAGCAATAGCAGATGCTGGATATGCTACAGAGAGTGACTATTATGCAGTCACGATGCAGATTGTAAAAGACAATAATTTAACACAATATGATACTGGCGGAAGTAGTTCAACAGCAAGCACGGATAGTTCTCAACTTGATGTAATATCGACAAACTTTGAAGTAGTGCAAAACTCACTCAAATATGGCAATGTTATGTATGGTAGAAGATGCAGAATAACTGTAAGTGATGCGAAAGGAAATGCATTTGACATATCGATGTTAAGATGTACTTTTTCTATTGTAGACACAATGATTATGGAGCCTAATTGTAGCCAAATTGTAATTTATAATTTAAGTGCAGAAACAGAAAACAGTATTATGATGAACGCTACAAGAGTAACAGTTGAAGCAGGCTATGAGGGTGCTCAATTCGGATTAATATTTGATGGTGACATATTACAAACAATTAGAGATAAGCCCGATGGTGCAACGTATGAATTAACGATTATAGCCCTTGACGGTGATAAATCAGTAAATTTTGATATAGCAAATTATTCGGTTTTAAAAGGTCAGACAGCCAGAACTCTTGTAGAACACATAACAAATAATGCTCAATACCCAGTATCGTTAGGGAGTATTTCAAAAGATTTGGAAAGTTCTGGGACATTGACAAGGGGTAAAGTTTTCTTTGGAAAATCAAGTGATTATTTAAGACAAATAGCACAAAGTAATAGCGCGCAGTACTACACGAAGAATGGTCAAATTAACATTATAAAAATGACTGATTTACCAGATGGTCAAATATTTGATTTAAGTGTTTCATCAGGTTTACTAGGCACACCACAGCAAACAGACTATGGAATCTCAGCACAATGTTTATTGAATCCGGCAATAAAGATAAATACTTTAATTCATATAGATGGTAGTTTGGTTAGAGCAAAGCAAATAAGTTTGACTGCAAGTAACTCCATACCATCAAGCGGTACAGCTACAGGTTCTGCAAGTACCACAAGTTCAGCAGGAGCTACAGTAAGAAATAAAATTTTAGCTGAAGCGAAAAAAATATGTGATGATCCTAACACTGGTTATAGTCAAAGCTATAGAAATCAAACCATTAATGGGAAAACATATTATGATTGTTCTTCTTTTGTCAAGCATTGTTATGCTGTAGCAGGATTAAGTTTAGATGATATTACAGGCCCACAATGGATACAAGTACAGCCAGCTCAAGGTGGACGAATTGTAACTTTATCAGATGCACAACCTGGTGATTTAGTTTTTTGGTTTAATAATAGTGGTTGTTATCACATTGCACTATATGCTGGAAATAATAACATATATGCAGCTAGTACAAGTTCTAAGCCTTTTCCAGAACAAGTATCAGGAAAACCTATTTATGGACAATACAAAATAGGGAGAATAAAAGCCTTGATTAGTTCAGATGCAGGTCAAGCACCTAGCGCCGTGATGAGTGATAGCACAGATACAGGTACTCAATCGCCTATCTTTCGTTCGCTTGATAAGGATGGTATATATAGAATAATAAAAGTAACCTATACAGGAGATACGAGAGGAACTGATTGGCAGTGTGATTTTGAGACAATCAGCCAGGCTGGTGGAGTAATAGCAGCAGTAGCAAATTAGAGGTGAGAATATGAGAGATATAGCCCAGCTATCAGGTTCGATTGATGAACTTTACAGAAAGCTAGGAGAAAATATAAAAAGTACTACAAGAGTTGCAGAACCTGGAATAATACAGTCCTTTGATTCAGCGACACAAACAGTTACGGTACAATTAGCAATTAGGGAACAAGTAAATAATGAAGATGGAACAAAGCAATGGGTAAACCTTCCATTACTATTAGATGTTCCAATAGTCATTCAAAGAGCTGGTGGGTATGTGTTGACGATGCCAATAGTCAAAGGGGACGAATGTTTAGTAATATTTGGAGATATGTGTATGGATGCATGGTTTACACTAGGTGGAGTACAAAATCAAATCGAGAAACGTCGCCATGATCTTTCGGACGGATTTGCAATTTTGGGTGTATGGAGTCAACCTAATGTAATACCTAATTATAAAAATGATTCAGTAAATTTAATAAATATTGTAACAGGCACAGGTTTTAGTATTGATAGTAATAATATAAATGTTACCGCTAATCAATTTCTTTTAAATGGATATCCCATTCAAAGAGTAGGACCAGAAGGTATACAAGGAGCCACAGGAAGTACAGGCGCTCAAGGGGTACAAGGAGTTAAAGGTGACACAGGAGCAACAGGTTTAAAAGGAATTCAAGGAATTCAAGGAAATAATGGGCCTATTGGAGTTACTGGAATGCAAGGAATAAAAGGTGACACGGGAAATACTGGATTAACTGGAGCTATAGGAGCAACTGGATTAACAGGACCTAAAGGGGATACAGGAACAACTGGACAACAAGGTATACAAGGTATACAAGGTATACAAGGTATACAAGGAATTCAGGGAGCCACAGGAGTGCTCTACCAAACTGACATTAAAGGTACTATACAATATCCTACGATCGTGGCTAATAAAATAACTCAAATACTTCACAAAACAGGTAGTACAACTATAAGATCAGATATATTTACTTACGCTACTAATCTAATTACAGAGGTTAGAACAATAGCCGCAAGTAGAGATACTATTACATTAAAATATCATTTAGACACATTACAAACGGAGGTAATATAATTTGCAAAGTAAAGACTTCGATAGGTCTTTTTATTTTGCCATTTCTCACTAAGTATAGGAGATTATTAATGAGATATAGAATATTAGATTCCAATGGAGATTATTCTTTTGGAAAAGGCCAACAAAATTTCACATTTGGGCGTTTTGCAGTTTCTCAAGCTATAAATACAAGTTTAGCACTATTAAAAAATGAGTGGTGGGAAGATACATCCGCGGGGCTACCATTGTTTCAAAATATATTAGGACAAACCGGGTCCACTGACAATATAGCAATTGCAGATTTATTAATTAAAAAAGTTATCAATGGAGTTACAGGAGTAACGGGGATACAAGACTTTACAAGCACTTATGCAAACAGAGTATATACATTTACCTGTAGTGTAAATA
Source organism: Clostridium sp. FP1 (assembly GCF_011065975.2). Lineage (NCBI taxonomy): Bacteria > Bacillati > Bacillota > Clostridia > Eubacteriales > Clostridiaceae > Clostridium > Clostridium sp. FP1. The sequence continues at coordinate 422,415 of NZ_JAAMNJ020000001.1, forward strand.
CCCTATATGGGGTTATAGCAGTGATTTCAAAGGAAGGAGAATAATATGGCATACTTTGCACCTTTTATAGATACAACTGGACTACACATGCCAACATACAATGATATAAGAGACTGTCTCATAGCAGATGCAAAAAATATATTTGGTCAAGATATTTACTTGGGAATTGATAGCCAAGATTATCAATTTATTGCAGTAGTAGCAGAGAAAATATATGATGCTTTTCAAATTGCAACGATGGTTTACAACAATAGAGCACCCAATATAGCTATTGGCAGTGGATTAGACTCAATCGTAAAAATTAATGGGATAAAGCGAAAAGCTGCAACTTATAGTACATGTCCAATAACAGTAAGTGGAGTACCTGAAACAATAATTAAAAATTGCGTTGTAACTGATAAAGGAAGTATTAAGTGGGACTTGCCACCTTCTATTACCATTCCAACGATAGGGACCATTGATGTTCTAGCCACGTGTGAAATAACAGGACCTATCGTGGCTAACCCAGGGGACATAACTGGTATCTTTAATCCAACTTATGGATTGAGTGGAGTTTATAATTCAGTAAGCGGAGAATTAGGTTCGGATATAGAGGATGATAGTCTTGTAAGGGTAAGACAATCTAATAGTACAGCACAACCTAGTGTAACAATGTTGGAAGGTACAAAAGGAGCGATAGCACAAGTTAAAGGAGTTACCAGAAGTAAAGTATATGAAAATGATACAGGTACTATTGATAGTAATGGATTACCGGCACATAGTATTACAGCCGTTGTAGAAGGCGGAAACAGCCTAGATATAGCAAATGCAATATTTATTCATAAAGGCATAGGTTGCCTTACAAATGGAACGACTATAGTAGACGTAACAGATAGTACAGGACAAGTTACACCTATAGGGTTCGACATTCCAGATTATACGGATATTGATGTAACTGTTGCTATTAAACAATTAACTGGATATACTACAGCAACTACAACGAGTATAAAAACTAATATACAAACTTATTTAAATTCGCTGGAAATTGGAAACGATGTGTCTATATCTTCATTATGGGGAGTGGCATTACAAGCTATGCCAAATTTAGCAGTTCCGCTATATTCAATTACTTCTATTACAGCGTCAGCGCATGGGCACACACAAGGTAGTGCAGATGTAGTTATAAATTATAACAATGTTTGTAGGGGCAATATAAATTATATTACTACAAATGTGGTTTAGGAGGGATGGTTAAATGGCTATAGATACTTATATTGCTAGCATTACCTCCGAGCATATAGACAAACCAAACTTTATTGCGTGGCTAAGTAGTAGTTTAAATATCGTTGATGGAGTATATAATCTTCTTTCGGACATGGATAGCAACTTTGATATTGATAATGCAATAGGTGTTCAACTTGATATGCTAGGTACAGTAATTGGAAGAAGTAGAACACTAAATTTTCAACCTTTAAATGGTTTTGACCCAGTGCTTAATGAGGCATATTACAAGCTAGTACTTAGGGCTAAAATTGCTATGAACAATTGGGATGGAACAATTCCTCAAATGTATGAAATATGGGGTAATATATTTGACGATATACAATTACAACTAGCAGATAATCAAGACATGAGTTTTACAGCTTACATTCTAGGGTATGTCGACCAAGTAAAGCAAAGTTTAATTCAAGCTGGTTATATTGTACCTAAGCCCGAGGGTGTGTTTGTAAATTATATAGGCAAATCACCAGTACCCTTTGGCGTATATTCGAGCATGATTGTATCAAGTTATACAAATGAAACTATAAATATGAGCTATTCACCTACAGAAACTATTAATTTTGGAGTAAGCTCAGGCATGGTAATACAAGGGATAATAACAAATACTATAAATCAATAGGGAGGGAAATGAATGGCTATTTTCGGTAATATGTCAATTACCAATGCCGGACAAATATTATATGCAAAAGCACAAGCAGGAAAACCAATAGTATTTACTAAAATGTCAGTTGGTTCGGGCCTAGTTGGAACACGGAATCCAGCAACGTTAACTACATTAGTTCAAACACAATTTGATGTTGCAATATCCTCCATTATACCGGATACATTAGCACAATCAGCAGCAATTAGTGGAACAATAAATAATACTAATATGGTAGCAGCAATATATATATGTGAGCTAGGGTTATGGGCTACAGATCCCGACGTAGGGCTAATTTTATATGGATATGCTAGTGCAGGAACATTTGGAGATTATATGGCACCAGCTACACAAGGTGCTTATGCATGGTTGTATCAAATCAATGCAGCGATTGGGAATGCGGCTAATGTAACTGCAAATATAAGTAGCCTTATGTATGACTATAGTGTTTTAGTGACAGATAAAAGCCTATCTGTTATAAACGGTGGAAATCAAAAAGCGATTAATAAAAGTGTAGATAATGTACTTGCATCAAATGCCACCATACTTAGTTCACATTCGACGGATAAGCTTCTAAGACTTGATATAAAAGGAAGTATACAAATACCAACTATATCTTCCGGAAAAGTTACTCAAATACTTCATAAAATTAATGGTGTTACGGTTAGGACAGATAATTTTACTTATGCAACTAACTTAGTAACAGAAATTAGAACGCTGAATACTAGTGAAACATTAACTCTTAAATATCATACAGATACAATGCAAACGGAGGTAATATAATATGTTAACTTTAATTTACAATCTTATTTTAGCAATACAAAGTAAATTAGAAACAGTACTTAATAATGTTGTCTCTAATTTTAATCGCATAGGTGATTTAATGACCAATGTAGCCACTGCCAATTCAAATATTAATTCAGTTAAGTCAGATATAGCCAGTTTAACTAAGTCAAATGTTTTAAACTTTGAAACAAAAGTACTAACGACACCTAGTAGTATACGTGTTGATAATGAAATGGATTTGTTGAATATTAGTGGAAGAGGTATATTATCAGAATGTCTTATTAAAGCACAAAATAGTGATGCAGTACTTAGAATATATATAGATAATATTTTAACTTGGGTTGGTGTAGCAAATGGAGGTGGTGCTACAGACTTCTGTGGCATTGCAAGAGAAGCAACCTCAGCGAGTAAAAGTACTGTAAATCTTGTAGGTGTTGTAGGCATCTGTTGTAGTAGTAATATATATATGATTAGACCTTATCCTTATATTGGAAGTATAATAACGCCTAGTATGAATGATTTATCAATAGTAAGAGATGGCATAGCATTTAATAGCAATTTAAGAGTTACTGTAGCAAGATTAGCATCTAGTGTATCATCATTGGATATTTATGCAGGTATTGAATATCATTTAGCCAAATAAGGAGGTAATAAAAATGTATACACAAGAAAATGGTACTATATTTAAAGATACAGTTTATGAAAATAGCATAGTTAAAGAATGTATAGGAAATGCAACTCAATATAGCATAGCCCAAGCTGATACTCAAATTAAATATCAGTGGCAAAAATTCAATCTAGATACAGGGGTGTATGAAAATGATACTACTAACACCACTGAAATTTTAGGGAAAGTTCCTGTTGACGGACAAGTGAGCATAAAACTTTCTCCAGTGGCAGAGACACCAATACAACCAACTAATAAAGAGGTAAATGATAATATACTAGTGCTCATGTCTGCAATAGGGTCACTATACGAAGACATTGTAAAAAAAGGAACAGTGTAATCTGGTATTAAAATTGTTGTTGAAATAATGGAGGTGTCCCAATGGATAAATTATATTTATGTTTAGTTAAAAATCATATAAGAACAATAGAACAAGTACCCGTACAATTTAGGGATGTAGTAATGTCAGATTTAACAGCTTTAGGATTAGACGGAAACGGTAAATTAATAGTAGTAGCATAAGTTAAGAGGGAAATAGATAGGGCTGATGCTCTTTTTTATTGCCCTTTTATTAAACATTAGGAATATAGAAGTAATATCATAAAGTATCCTATAGCTATGAGGCTAAAAATAAAAGTTAAGTTTTGGTAAAATAATCCGATAATACAGGTGTAAGAAAAAAATGTTTTAAATTAATTAATGGGGGAATGTGGAAAATGAAGAGATTTTATCAAAAGTGTATTAGCAAAATGGCGATTGTATTTTTAATTGCTTTGGTGTTTGGGGTGTTGAGTTGTGGGAGTGTTTATGCTGATACTGTAGGGCGACAATTACTGCAGCCAGAAAATGGATGGAAAAGATATAGTTATGCGGATGAAAACTTGAATTTTAGTGGATATGGTAGTATCTCAACTGATTCAGGTACAGGTATGTATCAGTATAGATCGCCAAATGCAAACAAAGCCAAGATTAAGTTTAATTTTGTTGGGGATAAAATTAGAATAATAGGGGGGGGAGTACATAAGTACTTCCCGACTAATATATCAATAGATGGGGTAGTTGAAGCTATATATAGGCCAACTAGTTCTTATAATGGATTAGGTGTAGTTTATGAAAAATCTAATTTAGACAGCAAAGAACATTGCGTGGAAATTATATCGGATTATAGTAGTACTGAGGCTTATTTCCCATTTTATGGAGTTGATATTTTAAACGATGGAAAGTTAAAACAATATAATGAAGGTGTTATTTCTAAAGTAGTTGTAAACATTGAACCAGAAAAAAATAAAATCAAAAAAAATGAAACAGTAACAGCAAATCTAGTAATAGATAACATAACAAACATAGCAGCAGAAGATATAAGAATAAAATATGACAGTGAGAAACTTCAATTTATAGATTTCAAAGAAGTTGATGGAATAAAATTAGTAAAAAATGATGCTAAAGTTGGAGAACTTAGATTTATCCTTGCAAGTAAAGGAAAAAATAATATCGCAGATGCTAAGAAAATTCTATTGAAACTAAACTTCAAAGGAATCAAAGCAGGAGAAGCATTAGTTGATGTAGTAAAAGGTAGAGTTTCAGACGGTATAGAAATGGAAAAAGATTTAACAGATGCAGAATGTGGGCAGGCTACAATAGTTATTGAAGACAGTCTAATGAAAGACGTTAATAATAGTGGAGAATATACTTTATTAGATTTAGCGATTGACGGAAGACATTTAGGAGAAGCTCCTACAACACTTCCACAATACAATACAGACGTAATTGTAAATAGTGCAATAGATGATGCAGACTTATTAGAAATAGGAAATCAGATGTTGTTAAATCCAAATTATAAATTTTAATAACAAAAGGACACTCTAGAAATAGGGTGTTTTTTTAATGAACAATAGGAAAATATAGCGACGTAACTAGAAAATAAAATGATAAAATTATGGGCACCTGAGAGGGTGTCTTTTTAATATAAAAAAATGGAGGTGCATCATGAATGATGACGTATGTGTAGAAAGACATAAAAGGATAGACGAAAGATTAGGTAACCACGACATTAGATTAAACAACTATTCAGACAGAATTGATAAACTAGAACAATCTCAATCGGAATTTAAAGTAGAAATAAAAAATCTATGTGAAAACATAAAAAATTTAACAAGCACAATGAAATGGTTTATGGGAATTTGGGTAACAAGTTTACTTGGGTTCTTTTTTTATGCAATCCAACAAAATATATTTAAATAAGAGGAGGTACTTACATGAATTTCGGGGTAAATGATGGACATACAATAAGCGGGTTTGGTAGTGGAGCAGTAGGTATTATAAAAGAGGGAGAACATACTCGGCTAGTTGGTGCAGAGGTCAGAAGGCTACTTAAAGAAGCTGGCCATAATGCTATTAATTGTACTGTAGATTATGCAAATAGTGTTAATCAAAGTTTATCTTTAGTAATGGACCAAGCGAATAGACAGGATTTGGATTGGTTTATATCTATACATTTTAATGCTGGGGGAGGTGAGGGCGTAGAAGCCTATACTTATGCGGGCAGACAATATCAGGATGCAATAGATGTGTGCGCTAATATCTCTAAGCTAGGCTTTAAAAATAGAGGTGTTAAAGATGGTAAAGGACTTTATGTAATAAGACGAACTGTTGCAAAATCCATGCTAATAGAGGTTTGCTTTATAGATACTGCAGACGCTAACCATTACTTAAATGTAGGATATAAAGTTATTGCTAAAGCAATTGTTAGCGGATTATTAGGACAAGTAGCACCAATAATTAAACCAGTAGTTATAAACAATGCAAAAAACGGAATAGTTACCGCAACTGTATTGAATGTAAGAGAATTGCCAAACACATCAAGCAAAATCATAGGTCAATTGTCTAAGGGCACTATGGTTAAAATAGATAAAAAAACAGGGAATTGGTACTCAATTTTTTATGGTAATCATGGCGGATATGTAAGTGCAGATTTTATAAAATAATAAAATTTTAGGAGGAATATATTATGTCAAATCAAACAATACAATTAATAACAATGGTAATAGTTTTAACAGGCGTTTTAGGTGCCATAGTAGGCTTATTTCCTTATTTAAAATCAAAAGGTGTAAATGTATCAGCTATATTAGACAATGCACAGAAAGCTACGGATAGCGTTGATAAGGTACTTGCAGTAGTACAGGACATACTACCCAACAACCCTGCAGTTGGTGTTTTAACAATTGTTGAAAAATGGGCGAAAATAGGTGTTGGAAATGCAGAACAATTATACCATAGTGGAGAAGCTACAGGTGAGGAAAGAGCAACAATAGCATCCAATACAGTTTATAATGTCTTAAATGAAATGAATATTACAGTAGATGATAACAAAAAAATCTTAATAGATGCAGCAATTAAAGAGGCAGTACTTAAATTAGGGCATACTAAAGATGCAGTAGTAAAGGTTGCGGATGTTTCTGCAGAACCCATAAAAGTAGAAGTTGCTCCAGTGATAGTTAAATATTTTGCACCGGATGGAGTAACAGAACTGCAACCAGTAACCATAATAGATCCAGTAGCAGCACAATAATTTTTAATCCTGGAGTTAGAGAAATCTAGCTTTAGGCTTTTTTTATTTACCTAAATTTACAAATATTACAGGAAAAAATGGTTATATGTTGAATTTATTAGCTAAAGTGTATTTACATTAATTTACTTTTATTCTTTATTTATGCTATAATTAGTTAGAAATATGAATAAAAATAAGGAGTGGAAAAAATGAAAAAATCACTAAAAAAAATCCTTTCATGTCTATTATTATTATTTGTAATAATGGCTTTTACGTTTTCTGGTAATACTTTTGCCACAACCAATTCTACATCAACAAAGGTACAAGCTAGTTCTTTATCAAAATTAAGTAATAACTATCCTATAGTAATGGTACACGGTCTATTTGGTTGGGGAAATGATGAACTCTTTGGAGTAAACTATTGGGGTGGAAAAGAAAGTTTGAAAGACCTTTTAACTAACAAAGGTTATACTGTTTACACTCCAACTATAGGTTCTATATCTAGCAATTGGGATAGAGCTTGTGAATTGTATGCTTACTTAAAGGGCGGCACTGTAGATTATGGTTATGCTCATTCTATCAAAGCTGGTCACGAACGTTTTGGTAGAACTTATCCTGGTGTTTATACTCAATGGGGTACTACTGATGCAGATGGTATTAAAAAAGTTCATTTAATTGGTCATAGTATGGGTGGTCAAACCGTTAGAGTTTTAGCTCAATTGTTAGAAAACGGAGATAAAGATGAAATAAATTGCAATAAAGATAGCACTAGCCCTTTATTTACAGGAAATAAACATTGGATTGATAGTATTCTTACTATAGCAACACCTCATGATGGAAGCCAAGAAGATGATAAACAAAGTAAACTTGAACCTTTTGCCCATGACTTTTTTGCTGCAATGGCTAGTAATGCAGGAATATTAAATTCAGATAATCCTTGCCTTGATTTCAAAATGGATCAATGGGGATTAAAGAAACAATCTGATGAATCCTATGAAAGTTATTGTAAAAGAGTTTTTAATAGTAATATTTGGAAAGAAACTAAAGATATAAGTATTTGGGACTTATCCCAAGAGGGTTCTAAGGAATTAAATAGCTGGGTTAAAGCTCAAAAAGATATTTACTATTTCTCTATAGCATGTGTAGATACGCATAAAGAGTTACTCACACAGCATCAAATACCTAATACTAATATGGATCCACTACTTTTAAAGGCCTCCATTTTTATGGGACAATATACCAACTCGACCTATGGCGAAGTGCAAGTTGATAAGACTTGGTGGAGAAATGATGGTATAGTAAGTGTAATATCTGCTATTGGCCCTCATGAAGGCTCTCAGGATAAAATAGTTAGCTATGACTCTAATGCTACCACTGAAAGAGGGGTTTGGAACTACATGGGCGAGATTAATAATATAGATCATATTGAAGTGGTGGGACAATCTGAAACTAGATACCATAAATATCTTCAAAATAAATTTATTGAGTTGGCAAATATGCTAGCTAAATTGCCTAAGTAATGCATAAAGCATAGCCATAATTTAAGGACAAATTCTCACTACTATCGAGTATAAATATTGTCGAGTGAGCAATATAAAAGACTATAAAAGTAGCTACTCTTTTAAAAGTAATTAAATTCAATAAGCATTTGAAGAATCTCAATGGAATACAGTAGTGTGATAAGTTAAGTCATGAGGTTAGATAAATCTAGCTTCAGGCTTTTTTTTATTTACCTAAATTTACAAATATTGAAGGAAATAAAAGCTTTATGTTGAAATTATTAGGTGTATTAAATCATGAGGGGGTGAGAATAATGAGAAGTATTAAAATTAAGTTTATGTCATTTTTAACGGCATTGTTTATTTTGTTAGGTACAAGCTTACCAACGTTGGCGGTTAATACGACCGTAAATACAGCAAACTATAAATCTTCTTACGCAGCAAAGGCTACCAAGAGTTACACTGTATACATAACGAATACAGGTGGAAAATACCATAAAAAAGGTTGTAGATATTTAAAAAAGAGTAGTATTGCAATTAAGAAAAGTAGTGCAGTAAGTCAAGGATTCACTGCCTGCAAAATTTGTAAACCTTGATAAGTAGCAAATGGATTGTAATTTATAAAAAAATAAGAGTGAAAATACTGCACCTAGGGGTAACCCAGTGCAGTATTTTTAGTTGTTAAAATAAAAGGATTGGTATTTATATTTATAAAGATTTTAGAGTTTTCTTTCGTAAAAATCATACTCACCATCAAATGTACTTCTTTCTTCAGTATCACACTCAAGTGATAGTAATTCAGTTAAATTATCTATCTGCCCTTCTAAATACATAATCCTATCTGTCATATATGCACTGGTATCAGTATTATCATGTAACCCTATATCTAGTGCATCAAATAGATTTTCTTTTTCTATATCAGTAAGATTTGAAACTATTAAAGTTAAATCCTCTCCATGTTGATCATCTGCAATCATTAAAACCTTATCTCTAAACATATGCCCTTTAGAAGTCGTAATATCAATTTTTGATATGTCAGCATCATCTTCAATTAGAGTAATGTTGTTATTTTTGTATTTAATTCGGCTTTCATTGTACATAATTATCTCTCCCTATTAATGGATGGTACAATCTATAGGAAATTTATCATCCCTCAAACCTTTAAAGATAGGTTGCCGCAATGAACCGTTTGATGTTTTCATCATAAATTTTACGATACATACAAGGTTAGGTTCTATCCACACAGCATTATCGTTTCCAGAAGGCAATTCATTAAAAGGTTGTGCACTTATTCTAGGCATTGATGCTATTAATTTAAAATCCTCTGTTGATATTCCTAGCGTAACATGACCCTTGTATACAAGTTCTTTGCCTGAATATTGACCAAGAACAATGCTGATTACACTGTTCTCCTTAAAGATGTACCCACACACTACAAAATCATCGTCTAGTAGATATTTAATTTTAATCCAGTCCTTTGTTTTCTTGTCGAAATAATATTTGCTATCTTTTCTCTTAGCGACTATTCCTTCAAGTTCATTTTGCTTAGCAAGCTGATAAAATTCAATTCCATGTTCTTCTATATATCTAGAAATAGCAATTCGTTCATTTTCTATAATAACTTTTTCTAGCAACTTTTTGCGTTTCATTAAAGGCAAATCTATAACCGAGTGATCCTTGTAATAAAGGATATCAAATGCGGTAAAACTGGCTGGTAATCTAGATGATGCAAGTTGGATTTTAAAGGTATTTGACATAAGAGAACGCCGCTGAATTTCGAAAAAATCTGGCTTGCCATCCTTAATAACGATTAATTCACCATCTAAAATGCAACGCTGTTTAATTTGTTTGTGTATTGTTGACAGTTCTGGTACTTTTACAAGCATTTTAATATTTCGTTTATTGCGTAGCTCTGTCGCGTCTTTATGCAAATAGGCTATACAACGTTCACCATCTAGCTTTAACTCATAGATATAATCGGGGTTGTTAAATGCCTCTTGCATCTCACCAATTAGCATAGGCTTAATATTTTTACTCTGAAATAAATCCATTATGCACCCTTTGTAGTTCTTTTACGTTTTTCTTTAGGCTTTGGAGTTTCGTTAACTTTATTTTGCTCAATACTAGCCTTTAATGCATCCATAAGATTAATAATATTACTTGGAGCTTCAGACTTAGAGGCAACAATATCTTTACCAGCTATTTTTGTTTCAAGTAACTCACGTAGCTTTATTTGGTATTCATCCTTATATTCAGAGGGATTAAAAGGAGTAACCATTGAATTAATTAACGCCTTTGCCATAGTAATCTCAGCATCAATTATCTCGGGTTTATTATAGGATTTAGGGAGATCCTTAATCTCATCTTCATAGTACATTTTGGATATTAATATTCCATCTTCACGTGGAATGATAGCAAGTAAAGTCTCTCTTGTACCCATTACAGTTTTACCAATAGCAATTTTTTGCTCGCTCATTAGTGCTGCACGTAATAGCTCAAATGCCTTATCTCCACCAGCTTCAGGAGTAGCTTGATATGTTTTGTCATAATAAATTGGAGATATTTGATTTAGTTGTGCAAAGTGTAGTATCTGTATAGATTTTTCTTTTTCTGTTTTGATTTTTTCCAGATCATCATCCGTCACAACTACATAATGCTCTTTATCGTACTCGTAGCCTTTAATAAGATCTTTCGTAATAATCTCTTTTCCACAGTGAGCGCAAGTCTTCTTATATTTTATCCTTGAATTGTCTTCTTTGTGGAGCTGGTTAAAGTGTATATCATTATCTTGAGTAGCAGTATACATAGATATTGGGATAGCAACAAGGCCAAAGGAAATAACCGTTTTATGAGCTACTGCCATTATTAACACCTCTCTTACTTTTTTATTAGTATAACCAAAACTTAATTTATTTACTATTAATCATTTCAATTTTGCTATTTCTATGAAATGACTAAAATTATGTCTTAATTTGGAAAATTAAATTACTTCTAAAATACATGAAAGTAGGATATAATAGTTACGAACTGATGTTCTAATATTAAAATATAACGCTTGGCAGAAAGGAAAATATTTATGAGCAGACTTATATTTCACATAGATGCAAATAGTGCTTACCTTTCTTGGGAAGCAACTTATAGGCTACAGCAAGGAGAAAAAATAGACTTAAGAGAAATTGCTAGTGTAGTTGGTGGTGATGAAGAAAGTAGGCATGGTATTGTTTTGACGAAATCTATACCCGCTAAGAAATATAATATACAGACAGGCGAAACTTTATATAATGCTAGGGCAAAATGTCCAGGACTAACAATAGTTCCGCCAAGATATTGGTTGTATATGCAATGTAGCTTAGCTATGAATAAAATTTTTCAGGAATATACCCCACAAATCCAAAGATTTAGTGTAGACGAAAGCTTTCTAGACTTTTCTAATATGGAGCATTTATATCCAGACTATATGGAACTAGCTGAAACTATAAAAGAGAGGATAAAGAATGAACTTGGGTTTACTGTAAATATAGGTATATCAAACAATAAACTGTTGGCAAAAGTAGCTTCTGATTTTACAAAGCCGGATAGAATACATACTTTATTTCCTCATGAGATAAAACAAGAGATGTGGCCACTTCCGGTTGAAGATTTATTCATGGTTGGTAGAGCCACTGCTCCTAAATTGCATAGCTTAAATATTAATACTATTGGGGATTTAGCAAACTATAATGTGGAGATTTTAAAGAATAAACTAAAGAGCCACGGCCAACTAATTTGGAATTATGCTAATGGTATTGAATTTTCAGAAGTTAGAAAAAGTAATTATATTGAAATGAAGGGTATAGGAAATTCTACAACAATACCTTTTGATGTTGAAGATAGTGATACGGCTCATAGAGTATTGTTATCCTTGTGTGAAACAGTATCTATGCGTTTAAGGGATTCACGGAACTGCTGCACTGTAGTAAGTATAAGTGTCAGAGGTAATGATATGATATCCTATTCTCGTCAGAAGAAATTGATAGTAGCTACTGATTCAACTATGAAGATTTATGAAATAGTTTGTTTTTTATTTGATAGTGTGTGGAAAGGAAATCCAATAAGGCATTTAGGAATGCATATAACAGATTTTTGTAATAACGATTTCTACCAAAGTTCTCTATTAGACACTTTTGACTATGAAAAAGACAGTAAACTAAATAAAGTAATTGATGGAATTAGATTAAAATATGGATATAAAGCTATTGGTAAGTCTTGTTTTCTCAATTCAGGTTTGAGTGCTATGTGTGGAGGTATAGGAGAAGAGGATTATCCATTAATGTCATCTATTTTATAGAAGGAGTTGAATGTAATGAAGGTTTTAGCTTTACCTATAGAAATGGTTTCTTATACAGATAGCAAAGGTACTATACAGCCTATAAGGTTTAGAATGCAAATAGATGATGAGCCTATGCAAGTCATAAAAATAGATAAGATAATTTGTGTAGATAGAGAAAAACTTGCAGGTAATAATATGCTAGTGTATAAGTGCCAGAGTGTAATTAGCGGAACTGAAAAACTATATGAGATAAAATATGAGTTGAGTACCTGCAAGTGGATATTATTTAAGATTTGATGTACAATAAATTCATGATATTTGACAGAATGGGGGACATAGAATGAAACTAATGTGTAAATGTGGAAACATAGAAGATATAAAAACTGATGTAAATATTGAAAAGTTTGAGTTTAGAAGTTGTGAAGATGGTATATTGGTATTAGTTTGTGAGAAATGTAATGAGGTTGTTTTTATTAATTTGAAAAATAGTTCGAAGTTCTGAGGGAGTCCTTGGGGCTTTTTTATTTTTGTTCATTTAGAATTCGCTTAAAAGTGGAATTATATGTTGCAAATGGTTTTATAATGTATTATTATTGAATTTGTGAATTTTTATGAAAAGAGTGGAGATTATGATTGAGCAAATAGAATTAGTTAGAAATAAACTAGAAAAGTTAATAGCAGTCACTGAAAGCCTTGTTGATGGTGAAGTCATTTCATTAAGTCAAGAATTGGATAAGCTTATTTCTCAATATTATTTATATAAATAAACTTATTTTGTATTATGAGAAACTTTACCCTTCTATTAGTAAAACGTTTTATAATATTTTAAATATAAATCTTAAATTACGGTTATAAAGAACAATACTGCACTTAAGGGGTAACCCAGTGCAGTATTGTTTTCGTTAGCTATCAAAATAAAAGGATTGGTATTTAAAATTATAGACTATTTTACAAATTTTATTCACTGTATCTATTAAAATAAATACTCTTACAGGCGTTATATATAAAATTCATAAAGCATATTTCAATATTTATAAAGAAAATTTCAACATAAAAGTAATATTAAGAGTTAGTTGGAAACTTATAATTGTATTATTATGTATAATATGGTACAATCCAATAGCGATTTAAATAAAGGGGGGATTATTATGAGTGACAAGTCTAAAAAGAAATTTCAAAAAAAGGGGTGGCATTGGCTAATTGCTATTGCAATAATTGTAGGTATTACTTCAACTGGGTGTGCTAAAAACAAGACAAAGGTTGAAGCTAATGCTAAAGTTGTAGCTGAGACTACCACTACGACTGAAAACATAGCAGTAAATACTTCTAAAACAGAAGTTATAGGGGAACTAAAAGTACATTACATAAATGTAGGTCAGGCCGATTCCATCCTTATTCAACAGGGATCCAATTCTATGCTTATTGATGCAGGGAATAATAGCGATGATAAATTAGTAGTAGACTATTTAAAAAAACAAGGTGTTGAGAAGATTGATGTGCTAATAGGTACTCACACAGATGAAGACCATATCGGAGGATTAGACACAGTAATTAAGACTTTTGACATAGGTAAGATATATATGCCTAAAGTTACTAAAACAACTGATACATATAAAGATGTAGTTACCGCAATTAAAGCTAAGAATATGAAAGTATCTGCACCAAAAGTAGGAGAAACATTTAAAATAGGAAATTCAGAATGTACCATTATAGCTCCTAATGCAGAAACTTATGATAACTCTAATAATTATTCAATAGTTACTAAGTTGAAGTATGGCAATAATTCATTCATATTTATGGGTGATGCTGAATCAATTTCAGAAGGACAAATATTACAAAAACAATTAGATATATCAGCTGATGTAATTAAAATAGGACATCATGGAAGTAAAACTTCAACAGGACAAAAATTCTTAGAAAAAGTTAATCCTAAATTTGCAGTAATATCATGTGGAAAAGGGAACTCATATGGTCATCCACAACAAGAAACAATGACTTTGTTAAAATCTAAAAACATACCTGTCTATAGAACTGATGAAGTAGGAACCATTATAGTCACATCTAATGGAAAAACAATTACATTTGATAAAAAGGTAGGGAGTTATAATATAGGCTCCATAATTAAGAAACCAATACCTATAATTAAGAAACCTATAATCAAGAAAGCAGTACCTATAATTAAGAAACCTATAACTAAGGAATCAGTAACTGTAACTAAGAAACCTATAACTAAAGAATCAGTAACTGTAACTAAGAAACCTATTGTTGTAGATAAGAAGGTTGTAAGTAAACCAAAAAAGAAGCATATGTAAGAGTTCAAACAGAATAACAGCTCAAGGTTCAACAAGAAGAAGTTGAAATTCAGGATATGACCCATGTAGCGTTTGCGTATATGAGTTAGCACCTAGGATATTGATATAAAGAAAAATACTGCACTTAGGGGGGTAACCCAGTGCAGTATTTTTAGTTATTAAAATAAAAGGATATTTAAATTATAGACTATTTTACAAGTTTTATCCACTGCATTAAGGAAAATTTAAACCTGAGATTAGAGAAATCTAGCTTCAGGTTTTTATATTTATCTTAACTATTTTTTTTGAAATTGAAGTAGTTCTATTTTGTAAGTTCATAGTGTTATGTATGGGTAAAACAATATAGAACGAGAACTATACGCCCCTCCCCTATAATCCTATGGTTGATTATAAAAGAATATATTCCTCATTCTACATGGAAGCTGAAATTTGTTATAATGTTATTGAAGTTATGTCAGTAATATTGTGTTCGTATTTTGAAATGTTATACTATGGAGATTTGTGGATATAAGTATAAATTAAAGGGATTTAAAACACTTTGGAGAATATTTACATAAGATGAATTGAGGTGGTTATATGGTTAAAAATAAATTGTTAGAAATAAGATTAAGTTTAGGCTATAAATTCCAAAAAGAATTTGCGGAATTTTTGCAGATAAATCATAAGGATTATAATAGAATTGAAAATAACAATAAACAAGTAAATCTTGAAACTGCAATCAATATAGGCCAAAAATTAAATATGAAAATAGAGGAGATATGGTACTTAGAAAAATAAGTATCATATTTTTTTACGATTAAATCTATTACTTAATAGATTATTTATAGTGGACAAGCAACATTTGGCGCTAAGTAGAATATATTAGAATTATAAGAGAAGCTAAAAGGAGGGAATTGATGGCACAGGCTATAAATGTAACTTTTAAAAACGACGATGAGGAGATAAAAATGTACATGGAGGCGATTAGTCATACAGGAAGAGTAACTTGGATTAAAGATTGCATTAAATTTTACATGGAATATGGTCATATGAAAAATATATTAAGAAAAATGTTAGAGGAAGAGAATATAAAAAGCAAATAAAAAAGACCACCCTCTTCCGAGAATAGTCAATTTCTACTGCACTCATTGCTACGCTACATCCATACAGTAGGATATGCCAGGAACATTAAAAAGATTACACTTTTAATCTATATTTTAAAAATAAATATTTATATATTAAGCTCCAACTATTGTAGCAACAATATAAAGCCCAGCTATTACTAATTCAAATGCTAACATTTCAATCACCTCTTATTTTATATTGTGGCCATTATTAAATTAATTATGTAGGAGGAAATATTAATGTTAAACAAATCTGCTATCTTATCCAAAGATGAATTAAGTTTACAGTTCAACAAAAAAACTTTAAATGAAATTGTAATAGCTAGTGAAAGTTCTGAAAATTTTGCAACTAAAATAATGAAGAATGATAAACTAAAAAAAATTACTATTACACTTTTAGGTTGTGGCTTATATTTTAAAAAGGTTATGGCAGCAACAAAAGGTATTGATGGATTAGGTTGGACAATTTTAGGATTAATAAGACAGTGGGGATATTGGATATTATTAATTGCCTGTACTGTGGAAATTATTCGTGCAGGCACAGGCAGTGATTCTAAAAAAATACTAAGTATAGTAATGAAGTTTTTACTAATATTTGCATTAATGTACATTGTTCCTGAAGGCTTTAATGCTATTAAGAATTCATTTTAAAGGAGGCAAATTATGAATAACATTACTGAATTAGTAAAAGGTTTAAAAGATGTGGGAGTGGGTGGTTGGGATGCTATAAAATCTATAGGTAAGTTTTTAAATTTCCTCATGCACCCAAGTTTAATCATAAAAGCATTATGGGATTATACGCTAATATATAGCTTTTGGATATGCTTATTTGTTGCTATGTTAGCAGCGATATTTTATGCACTTGGGTTTAAAAAATGTGCTAAGTATATTCCAGGATCAATAGCAGTTTATACATTGATTAAGATGTTAGGGAGTGCAATTTAATGTTTAGTAAAGAAGATATATGTATACCTATCAGTAAATACCTTCAATTAATAAAGCCACAATATGTATACCTCCAGATTACACCTCATAAATCAACTAGGAATTACAATTCAAGCAATATAGCAAAGGCTATACAACATACCTATAAGGCCATAAATAAACGTGTGAAAATAGAGAAACATAAGCTAAGAATTGAAACTAATTTTAAAATATCTTACGTCATAGACATTAGAAAAATAAATACTAGTTTTTACTTTATAGTGCCAAAGGTTTTTTTAAATATCATCATAGAAAAGATAAGAGAAATTTGGAGCCAGGTATCATTAGACATAGTAGATAAAATTGAAGGGTTTGGAGCTGATACAGTTTATTATCAACTAAATTACAAGAAAGAAGATGCTCTAAGTCTTCAGGTAGATAAAAAATCAAATGAACCGCTTAATTCAATTTTAGCAGTAATGGAGATAATGCAAGAGGAGGATCGTGTAACTCTAGTATATAATTTTCTTCCTAAATCACAATTTGGGTGGGATAAAAAATACAATGATACCCGAAAGAAAATTGATGATATGAAAGTAGTAGATAAGGATAGGACAACCATCCAATACAAAGCCAAAGCAGCTCTGTCATTTTTAAATTATGTATTTAGTAGTATTGTAATTGTAATAAATGATTTTGCTGGGGATACAAAGGAGGTTAATACAGTGCTAAGTGAATTATTAATAACTTCTAATATTTTAGAAGTAAATAAAAGATTATCTGATGCAACGATAACTAAAAAAGATAAAACTGTATTAGATGCTCAGATATTAATAGCCACTAATAGCGTGGATATGATAAGGAAAGAAAATAATGCACAAGTAGTAGCACAAGCCTTTAGGGTTATTGACGAGAACAATGAGCTTATATCTAGGAGGGTTAAATTAAATGAGAAAGAAACTATTAACATAGAAGATTATAAATTTAAAAGGGTAGGTGAAAATACTTTTTCAGTAGATGAAATGCAGAATTTCATTCAGCAACCAGGAAGGCAGTTAATGAAAACCTTGGGGATAAAGCACACTGAGGTAAATGAGGTCAAGGTCCCACAACAACTAGACCATGGATATATTAATCTTGGAAAAGTTAAATGTCAAGGAAATACGCAGGATGCTTATATAGAAGATAAATATGATACTGGAAGTTTACCACTAGTTGAAATAGGTTCACAGGGAGCAGGTAAAACTACATTTATGAGTGGCTATTATAAATGTGCTAATGTTAAAAAAGAAGGCGGTGTGATAATAGATTTTATTAAAAATTGTGAAATGTCTGATGATGTCATAAAATCATTACCTACGGAAGATATGATTATATTGGATTACACCAAAGCAGCTAATATACAGGCATTCGCCTTTAATGAATTTAAAATAAGCGATGATATGGATACTTTTGAAAAATTAGAACTAACCAATAAACAGGCCCATCAGATACTAACTTTTGTGGATTCTATTAATGCAGAACAACCATTACAAGCTAGGATGCGTAAATATTTATCAGCAGCAGCCAATGTAGTTTTTGCTTCGGGAGAGAATAGTTTAAAAGAAGTTGTTAAATGTTTAGGATGCTATGAGGTAAGAGCATCCTATATAAAATTGTTAAATGAGGAGGAATTTAAATTTTTAGAAGATGAAATAAAGTCATTACAGGATCTAGACGAATACTCCAAAGTGAGTGCAAAAGAGCCATTGCAATATATAATAGGTACTAAAATGGATAGAATTGATGGAATACTGGACCGTATTTCTCTATTAAGAGAAGATTTTAAACTTAAATATATGTTTAATAAAAACTCTAGTAATAATATAGACTTTGCTGAGGAGTTAGAAAAAGGAAAGACTATAATAATCCGTATGCCTCAGGACGAATTCAATATACACTCTAAAAATATTATAGTTACATTCCTATTATCTAAAGTTTGGATTGCTACAGAGCTACGAGGTAAATTAAATAAGCAGCCAAAGCCTACGCACATATGCGTTGACGAAATATTCCAAACTAAAACTGCAATGAAAATGTTGGCCAATCATGAAATTCTTCCACAAACAAGGAAGTTCGGATGTAAATTTGTGTTGAGTTGCCAATATACAGACCAGATTGATTGCCTAATAGATACTCTGGAAGGTGCTGGAAGTAGTTTTATGCTTATGGGCGGTACAAGCGAAAAAGACTTCAAAAGGTTTGAAAATAAATTAGAGAATTTTGAGTATGAAGATTTAAGGGATATGCCACAGTATTCAAGTTTAAACTTAATACATTATTCAAAAGGTTACAGTAGTTTTATTAGTAAACTGCCACCACCAATAAAATGACAATAGCCTTTTGTTTTTTTTCTATTATATAGAATCAAATATATACATTTACTTATAAAGTTTCGCTTAATTTAATTAGCCACTTATTAACCACCTAGTCACAAAATACTATTAGGACATAAAACAAGCTATACGTATAACAATGAGTTATTTAGGAGGTTTGAGGTGGTTTATCCATATCTATAAATACAATAAGAACAAAAGGCGAGTGTGGGGTCAAAGACCAGGTCAACTAACTTAATACATAAAAACTCCTAATATCATATTAGGAGTTTTTATTTTTTTTAGCATATAAGAATATATATATTTATATGTTTATATTTAATTGAATATGTTTTTTTAAAAATTCGTGTAATTTAACTATACCATAAGGTGAGACTATAAACAATGTACAATATACGTAAATAAACAGGGGAATAATAAGCAATATTGTGATAACATGCTTTGAATTGCAATAATATTATGTAAATTCTGATTTTAATGGTTGCTATTTAATATTAAAAGTAATATTATAGAAATACACTATATAACATGCTTAGTAATCTAGCATTGTATAGATATTAGAAAGGGGCTGGACAGTATGAAAGTTAGAATAATAGGAAAAAACATAGAGATAACAGAGGCCTTGAAAAATATTATGGAAAAGAAAATATCTAGATTCGATAAGTATTTTAATCCGGATGTTGAAGCTCAGATAACTTTGGGTGTTCATAAGAATAGACATACTATAGAGGTTACAATTCCTTTTAATGAAGTTGTTTTAAGAGCAGAAGAGGAAAATGAAGATATGTATACTTCATTAGATCTTGTTGTTGATAAATTAGAAGGACAAATTAGAAAACATAAAACAAAATTAGAAAAAAGAAATCGTGGAACTTCTCTTAAGTTTAAGGGCATACCATTATATAGTAGTAACCAAGAAGAAGACATGGATCCTAAGATAGTAAAGACAAAGAAATTTGCATTTAAGCCTATGTCAGCAGAGGAAGCAGTACTTCAAATGGAGCTCGTTGGTCATAGCTTTTTCGTATATATGAGTGATGAAACATCAGAAGTGCACGTAGTATATAAAAGAAAAGATGGGAATTATGGATTAATAGAGCCAGAATTTTAATACTTATTAAAAGGACTAAAGTAAAGATAACTTACTTTAGTCCTTTTTAAATTTAAAAAATATGATAGCTTTTGAAAATCATTTATTAAACCTGCATTCTACACAATATGACAATGCAAGGTTATTAACAATAATTTTACAATTAGCAAATCATATAAGTTGAATAGCAACAAATTAAGTGGTATAATTTAAATAATATATTTACGAATTATTAATAGGAATTATTAAAATGAATAGTGAGGATGAAAATTATGAAATTTTTCAATAAGTTATTTGGTAGTTATAGTGATAGAGAAATAAAAAGGATAATTTCAACAGTAGATAAGATAGAGGAATTAGATGCAAAAATGACTAGCTTAACTGATGAAGAGCTTAAAGCGAAAACAGAAGAATTTAAGACTAGGCTAAATAATGGAGAGACTTTGGATGATATATTACCTGAAGCCTTTGCAGCAGTAAGAGAAGCTTCATGGAGAGTTCTTAACATGAAGCATTTTAGAGTGCAATTAATAGGTGGTATAATACTACACCAAGGAAGAATAACTGAAATGAAAACTGGTGAAGGAAAGACGCTAGTGGCTACACTTCCATCATATTTAAATGCTCTAACAGGAAAGGGTGTCCATATAGTTACAGTTAATGACTATCTTGCCAAAAGAGATAGAGATGAGATGGGGAGAATACATGAATTTTTAGGACTTTCTGTGGGAGTAATTATTCATGATTTAGACCAAACTCAAAGACAAGAGGCCTATAATTCAGATATAACTTATGGAACAAATAATGAATTTGGATTCGATTATTTAAGAGATAATATGGTTGTTTATAAAGAAGAAAGAGTTCAAAGAAAACTAAATTTTGTAGTGGTGGATGAGGTTGACTCCATATTAATAGATGAAGCTAGAACTCCCCTTATAATATCTGGAGAAGGAGAAAAATCTACAGATTTTTATAAAGTAGCAGATTATTTTGTTAAGGGACTTGTGAAGGAAGAAGACTATACTATAGATGAAAAAGCTAGTGCGGTTATAATGTCTGAAGTTGGTATAGACAAAGCAGAAAAATATTTCCACTTAGAAAATTATGCTGATGCAGAAAATATGACTGTACAACATCATGTGGTTCAGGCTTTAAAAGCAAACTACATCATGAGAAAAGATAAAGATTACATGGATAAAGATGGGGAAGTTATAATTGTAGATGAGTTTACTGGAAGACTTATGGAAGGCCGGAGATATAGTGATGGACTTCACCAAGCTATTGAAGCAAAAGAAGGCGTAAAAATTGAAAAAGAGTCAAAAACTCTTGCTACAATTACCTTCCAAAACTATTTTAGAATGTATAATAAGTTATCGGGTATGACTGGTACTGCACTTACAGAAGAAAATGAATTTAGAGAAATATATGGACTGGATGTATTGGTAATACCTACTAATAGGCCGCTGGCGAGAGTTGATAATGCAGATTTAGTTTATAAAACTGTTAAGGGGAAATATAAGGCTATAGTAGATGAAATAGTTGAGACATATAAAATTAAGCAACCTGTTCTTGTAGGTACTGTTAGTATAGAGAAATCAGAATTATTATCTGAAATGCTTAAAAGACGTGGAATCCCTCATCAAGTACTTAATGCTAAATATCATGAAAAAGAAGCTGATATAATATCCCATGCAGGAGCACTTGGCATGGTTACTATAGCAACTAATATGGCAGGTCGTGGTACGGATATAAAGCTTGAAGATGGAGTTGTTGAAGCAGGAGGACTCAAGATAATTGGAACTGAAAGACATGAATCTAGACGTATTGATAATCAACTTAGAGGACGTTCTGGTCGTCAGGGAGATGTAGGAAGCTCAAGATTTTACATATCACTAGAAGATGATTTAATGAGAATATTCGGTTCAGAAAGACTTCAAGGAGTAGTAGAAAAATTAGGTTTAACTGATGAAGATGCTATCGAAAGTAAAATGGTAAGTGGAGCGATAGAAAGTGCTCAAAAGAAAGTTGAAGGAAATAATTTTGATATAAGAAAAAATGTTGTTCAATACGATGATGTAATGAATCAACAAAGAGAAATAATATATAGACAAAGAACAGAGGTTCTTCAAGGAGAAAACATAAAAGATCAAGTTGAAGAGATGATAAAAGATGTTATTTTAACTGCAGTGGAATCTCATATTACGGGCATAGATGAAAGTTTTGATGAGGAATTAGTAAAATTAATTAATTTCCTTGAACAAATATATCTTCCGAAGGGTATTGTTTCAATAGAAGAATTGGGTAAAACATCTAATGAAGAAATTAAGACTACTCTTTTAGACATAGCTGTGAAAATGTATGCCGAGAAAGAAGAACATTTCGGTGAGGAACAAATGAGAGAAGTTGAAAGAGTTATTCTTCTAAGGGTTGTAGACAGCAAATGGATGGACCATATTGATGATATGGAACATTTAAAGCAAGGTATTGGACTTAGAGCTTATAAGCAACAGGATCCATCACAAGCCTACCAAATGGAAGGTAGCGATATGTTCGCTGAAATGATTGAAAACATAAAGACAGAAACAGTTAAATACTTATTCCACGTGCAAATAGAAAAAGCACCTGAAAGAGAAATGGTTGCCAAGATTACATCAACCAATCATGATGATTCCGCTAAAAAAGAGCCAAATAAAAAAGAACTTAAACCAGGAAGAAATGATGACTGTTCCTGCGGGTCAGGGAAGAAATATAAAAACTGCTGTGGCAGGGGATAACAATTAATAATTGTTATCTCCCCCAGAGAAATACCCAGAGGCTAATAATTAATTATTAGATGATCCAGAGAACGGAACAAGGGTTAGTAATTATAGGTAAAAATAAGGAATAGTAATAGTTGGAAATTGACAGAGGACAGTTAACAGTTAACAAAATTTTTCCTGGTGGAAAAACGAAAACTAAACTGTTTACTGTCAATTTTTAATTAAAAAAGGGGTGCAATAATTGATAGTACAAATAGAAGAAATAGTAAGTGAATTAAATATAGTAAAAGTTAACGTAGAAGAAATCAGGGTGTCTCTTTGACATAACAACATTGGAAAAAGAATTAAGAGAGTTTGAATTTAAAATGCAAGAAATTAGTTTTTGGGATGATACTGACCTAGCGCAAGAAATTGCTCAGAAAGCTAAGGCGATTAAAGATAGAATTGATAGATTTAACCTATTGATAAGTAAAATAGAGGACTTAGATGTGCTTATTGAGCTTAGCGCGGAGGAAGAAGATGATTCCTCTATAGGAGAAATAAAAAGCGAGTTAAGAGATGTAGCTCGTGATATTGACAGGTTTAGGATAGAAATTTTACTGTCTGGAAAATATGATATAAATAATGCTATTTTAACCATTCACAACGGTGCGGGTGGAAATGATGCCCAAGATTGGGCAGAAATGCTGTATAGGATGTACTCAAGATGGTGTGAAAAGAAGGGATATAAAATTGAAGTTTTAGATTATCAGCCCGCTGATGAGGCAGGTATTAAAGCAGTTACATTAAAAATAACTGGTGAGTTTGCCTATGGATATCTAAAAGCTGAAAAGGGAGTGCATAGACTTGTAAGAATTTCACCCTTTAATGCAAATGGAAAAAGACAAACTTCCTTTGCTTCTTGCGAAGTGCTTCCAGAGCTAACTGAAAGTCAAGATATAGATATAAGACCTGATGACCTCAGAATAGACACTTATAGATCTGGTGGTGCTGGAGGTCAACATGTAAATAAAACTGAGTCAGCTATAAGGATTACGCATATACCTACGGGCATAGTAGTTCAGTGTCAAAATGAAAGAAGTCAGCATAGTAATAAACAAACTGCAATGAAGATGCTTATGGCAAAGCTTTTAGATTTAAAGGAAAGAGCTAAAAAGGATAGAATTGAAGACTTAACTGGAGATTTAAAAGATAATGGCTGGGGAAGTCAAATTAGATCTTATGTATTTCATCCGTATAATTTAGTAAAAGACCATAGGACTAATACAGAAATGGGAAATGTAGATGCAGTTATGGATGGGGATATAGATATTTTCATCGAAGAGTACCTTAGAATGAATAAATAAAATAATCCGGTAGAATATTTAATTATTCTACCGGATTATTTTATTTAAGACATACATGATAATTTAGTAGAAAGGGTGAATTTAAAAATAATAGAGGCATATGAAAATGTAGGTTTTTACATTTGTTTTGTTATAACTTGCACAGCTATACTAACAATGGCAACTGTAAACCAGACTATAAGACCTAAAAAGATAGGTTTAACACCATTTTTCATCATCTTTTTAAAGTCTGAACTTAAACCGATAGCTGAAAGCGCCATTACTATCATAAATTTGCCCAAAGTATTTATGTAAGATATGCTGTTTCCTTTAAATAACCCTAAAGTATTTAATAGTGAAGCTACTAAAAACCATAATATGAACCAAGGAAATATTTTACTTATGCTAAAGTTAACAGTATTATCGATTTTTGCTTCTTTTTTCTTTTTAAAAGCAACTATGATACTAAATATAATTGAAATGGGTATGATTAAAGTAGCTCTTGTAAGTTTAACTATAGTTGCATAGCTTCCTGCTGCATTACTATAAGCATAACCCGCAGCAACCACTGAGGAAGTGTCATTAATAGCAGTACCAGCCCAAAGTCCAAAGGCTTTATCAGAAAAATGAAGTAAATGGCCAAGGGGTGGGAAAATGAGAACTGCAATAATATTAAATAAAAATATAGTAGAGATTGAGTAGGCTATTTCCATTTCATCAGCTTCTATTATAGGAGCTATTGCAGCAATGGCGGACCCTCCGCATATGGCAGTACCTACACCAATTAAGGATTTTAGCTTTGAAGGAATGCCTAGTAATTTCCCGAAGACATAAGCCGATATAAAGGCTGCTGATAAGGTGAAAAACGTAACAGATAATGAATCCATGCCTGTTTGTAATACCTTAGTAAAACTTAATCCGGCACCAAGCACAATTATTGCCCATTGAAGTATTTTTTTAGAAGTGAATCCTATCCCTTTTAAAGTATTTTTGGGTTTTCCAATTGCATTATTTATAATAATACCTATAACAATACCAAATACAGGGCCACCAACTATTGGTAAAATACTTCCTAGCCAGGTGGAAATAAGTGCTATAACAAATGCAAATAGTATTCCTTGAATGTTTTGTTTAAACCAATTCATAATAACGTCTCCTCATCTTTTATCCTTGTCACTTACTAATAATAATAATACCAGTTTAAATTAAAATCAAATTATAAATGCTTATACAAGTATAAGCATTTGTTATATGTTATCATAAGATATAACAATTTATTATGATTGGAGAGATAAATTTGCTAGATATTAGACTTGCAACATTCATAACCCTTGCCAGCACTAAAAGCTTTACAAAATCAGCAGCACTATTAAATATAACTCAACCAGCTGTATCACAACATATAAAATTTTTAGAGGAAAGCTATGAAGTTCGTCTTATTGCAAAACAGGGCAAAGGTTTTAATTTAACGCAAGAGGGCTTAATCTTATTAAAATACGCTGAGCAAATAGATGTATTATACAGAAGGTTAGAAATGAATCTAAAGAATAAATCAGCAACCATAAAAACCTATAATATCGGTGCTAGTATGACAATTGGAGGCTATGTTCTACCCTATTTATTAGGGGAACATAAGAAATTATATGAAAACATAGATATTTTGCTCCAAGTAAATAATACAGAAGAAATATTGAAAAAACTAGTAAATGGAAAAATCGATTTTGCAATGATTGAAGGATTATTTGATAAAAATAAATTTAAGTATAAGAAATTTAAAGAGGATGAATTGGTTCTAGCTGTTTCAAAAGATCATGCTTTTGCAAAAGCAAAGGAAGTTGATATAGAAGATGTAATTAATGGTAATCTTATATTAAGAGAAAAAGGGTCAGGAACCAGAGATATATTAGAAAATAGTCTTATTAAACTTGGATATGAACTAAATGATTTAAAGGGTTATATGGAAATAGGAAGTATTAGCGCAATTAAATCTTTAGTTGAGTTAAATCTTGGTTATACAATTATATCAAGAGAAAGCATAAGCAAAGAGCTTAAAATCGGAACTATAAAAGAAGTTGCAATTGTGGGATTTCGTATCAAAAGAGAATTTAATTTTGTTTACCTGTACCAAGAAAAATTTATTGAGGAGTTTATGCATTTTTGTTTTAATTTCCTTTGTGATAAGTAGCGTATCTAGTTAAAGCACTTAGCATACTCCCTTCAATCATTTCATTTAGGTTGCCTACCACTGTTTTTGGGGATTCTCTCATGTTATTTTTTATCCATTGGACGGTTATACCTACAAAAGCATAGGTGTAGAAATCTGCAATAAAGTTTTTATCTTTGTCTGAAACTGTTATTTCCGAGGATATATCGTTTATTACTCCCATAATAAGATCATAGGTTTTTTCAAAAAGATATCCATCAAATGCATTTTGGCCTGGAGTATTAAGGGCGTTAATATAAAAAGATTTATTACTTAAAAAATAGACTAAAGTTTTATACATGCCATCAGTCCAATGGGCATAGTTTTTACAATTATCTATATTTTCTATGGCCTCAGTATAATAAATCCAATTTACAAGATCAAATTTATCCTTAAAGTGATAATAGAAGGTTTGTCTGTTAATGCCACAGTTATCCACAATTTCTTGTATTGACAATTTAGATAATGGGATTGTTTCCATTAATTTTTTAATTGATAGGGCAAGAGCTTTTTTTGTTAGCTGTGATCCTGACATTATTTTCACCTACAAACATAAGTATTAATAAAAGATAATAATATTAACTTTTACTAATAGTATTATAACAAAAAGAATAGGAGCATTCAACAAAAGCAATTTTTATATATGGTATAATATTAAGAAAGTATCCACTAGTATATATGTGTTTTATTTATAATAAGAAGGAATTCTATGCTATTATGTAGAAGAAAGACAATGAAGATATTGTTTTTAATTATAATTTTAAAATAGTTTAAAAACAAATAATAAAAACAAGAATATACTTTAGGGGGATTAATAATGAAAAGAAAAACAGCAGGATTTAGCTTACTATTTTTTTTGTTTTCTGCAACGATTTTTAATATGTTATTTTTAAATTTAGCATCCAGATCGTTCAAAACAGTGCTTTCTCAAGGTAATATACCAACTAAGGAATTGGAAATTTTATCATTGGGTATAAATAGTATTTATGTGAAATATAATATTGGGCTCAGTTTGATTTTTAGTATTGTGCTATTTTGCATTATTTTAATATTAATTAGAAATATGAATCACTCAATGAAAACTATAGATAATCAAACAAAAAAATTAGCAGAAGGGCAATTTACAGTTAGAGTAAAAGCAGATGGAGTGGGTGAAGTTATTGCTACAAATATTAATGAAATAGTCCAAAATATAAGAAAGGTGTTGTGTGAGGTTATGCAAGTCTCACAGATGAATAGAGACCTTGCAGATACGCTCCAGAGTAGTGCGCAGCAAACGGAGGCAACAGCCAATGAAATATCCACTGCTATTTTAGAGGTAGCGGTAGGTGCAACAACTCAAGCGGAAGCTTCAATTTCCACAAAAGAAAATACGCAGCAGATGTGGAATAATGCGGATAAGATTGCTAAGTTTGCAGAAAATTCAAAAAATATTGCGAAAAATATGATTGAGGCAATCCAGATCAATACTGAAATGTTTGCTAAATTCACTGATAAAATGGAAGACACAGCCTTATCTAATTCTAAACTAGCGCATACAATTCAGACATTGCAAGATGAGATTCATAAGATTAATACTATAATTCAAGTTGTCACAGATATTAGTGAAAGGACCAACTTACTTGCATTAAATGCTGCAATAGAAGCAGCTAGAGCTGGAGAACAAGGCAAAGGGTTTGCAGTAGTGGCTGATGAAGTTCGAAAACTTGCAGAGCAATCCTCAAGTTCAGTAGGAGACATTGGGAAAATAACCACAAATATTATCGAAAAAATTTCTATAATAAGTATAGAAGCTAAAGAGGAAGTAAAAAAAATTGAAGAAAATGTTGAATTTGTAGAACAAGCAAAGGAATCTTTTAGCAAAGTAATCGATTCAACGAAATTAACCTATGATGCTGTAGATGAAATTTCTATACTAGCAGTAGAAACTGCCAGTGAAGCAGAATATGTAAATGAACTTATGGATAAAGTAAGCTCAATAACACAGCAGTCACTAGCTATTACAGAAGAAGTTTCAGCAGCGGCGCAAGAACAAACCACAACAATGCATAATATGTCCGTGATAGTGGGGGAGATGAACAAGACTGCAGATGAAATTGATGGTCAGTTAAAGAATTTTACAAATAATATTACCTTAGGAGAAAAAGAAAATAATATTATAAAAGAAGGGCTAGAGATATTGAAGTCAATTGCAATAGAATTAAGCTCAAAAGGGTATTCAATAGAGCATACTTCTGAGCTATTGAAACATAGAAAGAACTCATATATGCAATTTGAATATATTGGAGTTATAGATTCAGAAGGTAATATGAAATTTGCAACAGAAAATATAATTAAAGGCAGTAACAATTACTTCTTTAGACCTTATTTTAGAGCGTCAGTAGCAGGAAAAGAATTTAGGAGTGAGCCATATATATCTAATGTCTCTTATAATTATTGCATTGCTATTTCTGTGCCTTTCAAAGATAGTAATGGTAAAATAAATGGGGTTGTCATGGCCGATATTTGTATAGTGAATTAGTTGAAAATTGTACAGTGTTTATTAAATAAATGAAAATAAAAATCGTATCACTTTTTTATAAAGTGATACGATTTTTATTTATATTTAAAATTTAAGCTTAGAGCTGACGTCTAATTTTAGTAAGCTCTGCCCCAAGTTACGATAGCTTTAGCTGGTTTTCCACAACATAAGCAAACACCTTTTTTCTCTGGTTGATCCAGTGGCATGCATCTAGAAGATGCGCCAGCTACTTCTTTTACATTTTCTTCGCAAGCCAAATCTCCACACCATGGAGCATCAACAAATCCTAAAGTTTTATCTAGAAGATTTTTTAGCTCTTCTACTGTAGTTGTACTAAAAGTTCTTTTATTTTGTATATTTCTAGCTTTTTCAAGTAGTGAATTTTGAATATCCTTCAGAATCTCTGGTACTAATGCTTCTAGTTCAGGAATTGGAACAATGATTTTTTCTCTTGTATCACGTCTAACTAATACTACTTGATTTTTTTCTATATCTTTTGGCCCAACTTCTAGTCGTAGTGGGACACCTTTCATTTCGTATTGGCTAAATTTCCATCCAGCCATTTTGTCGCTGGTATCCATTTTTACTCTAGCTACTTTTGATAACATATTTTTAAGTTCTGTAGCTTTTTCAATTACGCCTTCTTTATGGAGTGCAACTGGAACTATTATAAGTTGAATTGGAGCTACTGCTGGTGGCAGAACCAAACCACTTTCATCACCATGAACCATGATTATAGCACCGATAAGTCTTGTAGACATTCCCCAAGAAGTTTGGTGAACGTAAGCAAGTTTACCCGTTTTATCTGTATATTGAATGTTAAATGCTCTGGCAAAACCATCTCCAAAGTTATGAGAAGTACCACATTGCAGCGCTTTTCCATCATGCATCAAACTTTCAATTGTGTAAGTGTCTTTTGCTCCTGCAAATTTTTCTTTTTCTGTTTTTTGGCCCTTTATAACTGGAATTGCAAGGGTTTCTTCACAAAAAGTTGCGTATATATTTAACATTTTAAGAGTTTCTGCTTTTGATTCTTCAGCAGTTGCATGAGCTGTATGACCTTCTTGCCATAAAAATTCTGAGCTTCTAAGAAAAGGTCTTGTGGTTTTTTCCCATCTTACTACAGAACACCATTGATTATATAATTTAGGAAGATCATTGTAAGATTGAATTATCTTTGCATAGTGATCGCAAAATAATGTTTCGGAAGTAGGCCTTACGCAAAGTCTCTCTGCTAATAATTCGTTACCACCATGTGTTACCCAAGCAACCTCTGGTGCGAAGCCTTTAACGTGATCTGCCTCTTTTTTCAGAAGACTTTCAGGAATGAACATTGGCATATATACATTTTCATGATCGGTATCTTTAAACATTTGATCTAAAATTTTCTGAATATTTTCCCAAATCGCATATCCATAAGGTCTAATTACCATACAACCTCTAACGCTTGCGTAATCAGCAAGCTCTGCTTTTTTAACAATATCTGTATACCATTGTGCAAAATCATCTTCCATAGAGGCAATAGATTCTACAAATTTTTTTTCTTTTTCCATAATTAATCTCCTCTCATTTAACAAAATATTTAAAAATGAATACAAAAAAAGCTCCATCCCCAAAAGGGACCGAGAATTATCGGTGGTACCACCCTAGTTGATATAAAAAATATCCACTCAGATTCTAGATAACGGTAGAAAGCCGCTGTAGCTTACTGCAAAAAAAACATTTCGTACAGAACTCCAAGGTGGGTTCAAAATGATCTTTTAAAAATCTTACACCAATGATTTTCTCGCTGTGAAAAGATTTCATTTTTACTAATCCTTTTCTTTGTATTGGGTATATTCACTTTTAATGATAGTTTATTTTATACTTTAGAATTAATCATAGAATAAAAATAATAATATGTCAAGACTATTTTTACCTCAAATTAGGAGTTTTAACATTTTGCATACAATTTAATGAAATATGCTTGAAGAGATGCATGTCTATTAAAGAATGGAGCAAAGTACTTAGAGTATAGAATCCTAATATTTTTTATATAATTCAATGGTTTGCTTTGTTATTTTAAATAAAGTTAGTATAATGAAATAAATAGGGAAATAATAAAGAAGGTGATAAATTGGTAATTGCAGAAATGTTTTACACTGTAAAGGAAATTATGAATAAAAAATTCATAAAAGTAAAGGCCGGTGAAAGCATCAAAGAGGCTTTAAATAAAATGATTGATGCAAACAAAGATGAAGTTTTAGTAGTAGATTCAGCAGGTATGCTCATTGGTGTTTTTACAAGAAAAGATATAGCTAAAATTAAAAAAAATAAGAACATATCCTTTCAGGAAGAAGTTATAAAATATACTAATAAAAATGTAGTCACCATAGACATGAATGCCTCTGCTAGAGTTGCAAGAAATTTAATGATAGAGAATGGAATAGGAAGGTTACCAGTAATAGAGAATAAAATAATTAAAGGAGTAATCACTAGCAATAATATAAGAGACACTTTTTATTTGAAAATTGATGAAATGTTTGATCTTCAAAATAATATTATTGATAACTTACACGAAGCAGTATGTATTTGTAGTGATAGTGGAATAGTAAACTACTGGAATAAAAGTTCTGAACAACTATATGGTGTAAGGGCTGAAAATATACTTGGACAATATATTGGATCTTTTTTTCCAAATGCATTGATTATGAAAACTTTAAAAGATGGAAAACGAAGAGATAATGAGGGGAATGAACCTGTTAAAGGTAAATTTGTTGTTCTAAGTACAGTACCCATATTCAATAATATAGGGAAATTAGTGGCAGTAGTATCTACAGACCGAGATGTTACGGAAGTGGTAACGTTATCAAAACAATTAGAAAAAGAAAAGAGGAAGGTTGAATTATTACAGATTGCATATAAGAAAGAAATTGCAGCAAACTATACTTTTTCTTCAATTGTAGGAAAAAACAAAAAAATAATCGAAGCTATTGCAATGTCACAAAAGGTAGCACAAAGTTCTGCTAGTATATTAATTACTGGGGAAAGTGGCACAGGAAAAGAGGTGTTTGCAAGATCGATTCATGAAGCCAGTGGTAGAGTGGGGAATTTTGTAGCGGTGAATTGTAGTGCGATTCCTGAGCACTTAATTGAAAGCGAAGTTTTTGGATATGTAGAAGGTGCTTTTACTGGTGCCATCCGAAAAGGAAAAATAGGAAAATTTGAATTTGCTAGTAACGGAACTTTGTTTTTAGATGAAATTGGGGATATGCCCATGGAAATGCAGGTAAAGCTTTTAAGGGTGCTTCAAGATGGTATAGTATATAGAGTAGGAAGTGAAAAGGGCGTTGTTACAGATACACGCATCATAGCTGCCACAAATAGGAATCTAAATGATTTAATGAAAGAAAAAAAATTTAGAGAGGATTTATATTATAGATTTGCAGTTGTTCAAATTGAATTGCCACCACTTAGGCAGCGAAAAGAAGATATAAAGGAATTGGTAGATTTATTTATAAATCAAGTAGCTAATAAAGAAAATATAGACATAAATAGCATAGATGAAAGGATATACCCACTGCTTGTTAATTGTAAGTGGGAAGGAAATATTAGAGAACTAAAAAACGTAATACAGAGAATGATTGTACTTTCTACAGAAGGAAAAATTACATTAGATACTCTTCCAGAATACATTCTAGAAAATAGTGAAGACAAAGAAAAGCTAGCCTTATATACTAATGAAAGTGAAATTTTGGAACAAGAACAAAATAAATATAATTTGGCGAAAATTGTAGAGAGTGTAGAAAAAAACACCATAGCAGAAGTATTGTTATCTGTGGGTGGAAATAAACAGAAAGCCGCAAAAATATTAAATTTAAAAAGAAGTACCTTATATTACAAATTAAATCAATATGGTCTTTTAGAAAAGCAAAACTAGCAGTGTCAGAAAATCGAATAGTATGTCCGTTTTTTGACACTCCAAATACCACTACAAAGCATTATAAAACGACTTTTAAATAGTGAGATGTGAAAATAGTGTCGAAAAACAGACACTATTTTTTTTTGATTAAAAAGGAAAAATGAGTATTGAAGAACTCTATAGACTGATAAACCAGTATTTGCAACATCTATAGGTGATGCATAAAATCATTACAAAGTTGGCATACTAATTGCGTATATATTTAAGTGAAATAACATGGAGGTGGTTTTATGTCAATGACCTATAGATTCCCTCTTAAGATGCATGTAGGTGCACCTTCTACTACAGTTGTAAAAGAAGGACAAATTGTTAAAAGAGGCGAATGTATCGCAAATCCAGAGGGATTAGGAGCTAAAATTCATTCTAGTATCACTGGAAAAGTAACTAAAATTACGGAAAATGAAATCTTTATTTTAGCGGACGACAATCAGAGTACGGAGTACATAAAAATCAAAAAATGTGGGAAAATAGAAGATACTGCTTATGAAGCAGGTATTGTTGGTGCCGGCGGAGCTGGATTTCCTACTCATATTAAATTAAAAACACAGGTGCCTGATGGATATGTAATTGCAAATTGTGTTGAATGTGAACCAGCATTACATCATAATATAGAAGTTTTAGAAAAAAAACCAGAGTGTATTATTAAGGGAATAAGATATGCTATGACTGCAACTGGGGCACCAAAGGGTTATATAGCAGTAAAAGCAAAAAACAAAAAAGCTATTGCATCAATTAAAAAAGCACTTTCTGGAGCAACGGATGTAGAAGTAAAAGAATTAAGAGATATATATCCAATGGGTGAGGAAAGAGCATTGATTCATGAAATATTTGGAATATGGCTTAATCCTGATCAATTGCCTTTTGAAGCAAAATGTG
Source organism: Clostridium sp. FP1 (assembly GCF_011065975.2). Taxonomy (NCBI): domain Bacteria; kingdom Bacillati; phylum Bacillota; class Clostridia; order Eubacteriales; family Clostridiaceae; genus Clostridium; species Clostridium sp. FP1. The sequence continues at coordinate 456,572 of NZ_JAAMNJ020000001.1, forward strand.
TAGTTCTAAATGGAGAAACTTTAGAAAATCTAACAAATGCCATGGAAAAAGGTAAACCAGTAATAGATAAAGATGTTACAATAGTTGGAAAATTAGAAGGCGGAAATGAAAGCCATGTTTTCTTACAGGTACCTGTAGGAACTCCAGTGAAATACCTAATTGAAAAAGCGGGTGGAATAGATGGAGAATATGGTGAAATCATTATTGGTGGACCATACACAGGAAAATCTGAAGATATAGAAAGTGCAGTTGTTACAAAAACATCAGGTGGTGCAATTGTTACAATACCACTTCCAAAATATGAAGGACCAATAGGACTCCTTGTATGTGCTTGTGCAGCAGATGAAGGAAGACTACGAAATGTTGCAGAAAAAATGCATTCAGAAGTAGTTGGGGTTGCAACATGCAAAAATGTAGTTAAAGTAAGAGGTTTAAATAAATGCTTAACTCCGGGAGATTGTCCAGGGCAAGCAGAAGCAATACTTTACCTTAAAAAACAAGGTGCAAAAAGAGTATTAATAGCAAATTGTAGTGACTGCTCAAATACAGTAATGTGTTGTGCTCCTAAAATGGGGATTCCGGTATATCACCACACAGATCATGTATTTAGAACAATAGATTATCCACTTACAAGAAGATTAGCAATGGAAGAAAAGTAAAAAAAATAAGGAGGTTATGTTCATGTCAATGAGTGATGAGCACGCAGCAGAGTTTAAAAATGAAGTCGCAGTTGTATGTTGTAGAACAGAAGAGGGAACAATTATTACTGCAGCTAATTTAGAAGATCCATCAATATTCCCAGATTTAGTGGATTCAGGATTATTAACAATACCTGGAAACTGCTTAAAAATAGGTCAGGTTATTGGGGCAAAACTTACTAAGACAGTTGATTCACTAGTACCATTAACACCAGAAATAGTAGAGGGTGCAATTGGTAATACAGAAGAGAAAAAAGCAGTAGAATTAACTGATGGTAATGAAAAGGCAGTATTAAAAGATAATAAAAGTGCAGGAGATGTTATTAAAGTTGAGGATTTAGAAAACCCAATGCATTTTGATAAACTACAAGACTCTCTACTTCTAAAATTAGATGAGAATGTTTTAAGTAGAAGCGAAGCAATTGGTGCAACTTTAAAAATAGATGCAGTAGCGTTAACTCCTGTAACTCCAAGCATGTTAGAAGGATTTAAGGAGGAAGTTTCTATGAAAGCTGAAACACCGGTAATGTCATCTGTTATAAGTGGTGGAATATTAAAAATTAAAATTGCAGAAGGTAAGGGTATTGATATAGAAATCCCTCTTAATTCATTTAGTCAAAATGGAATGCAAACGGTAGAAACAGTAAAAACAGCAACTGCTGCAATGCCTGTAGCTAAAGAAACTATAAAAGAAAGTAAGACTCCAGAAGTAAAGCTTGAAGACAAAATTGTAAGAAAGCTTGTTAAAAAACACTTCAAAATAGAAGAAGTTAAGTTTGGTCCTGAAACTAAAATTGAAGGAACTACACTTTATATTAGAGAAAATATCTGCACAGACGCTGTAAAAATAAGCGAACTTGTTACAGATATAAAAATTGATATAATTACACCAGATAAGTACAACACATATAGTGAAACAATCATGGATGTACAGCCAATTGCTACAAAAGAAGGAGATCATAAATTAGGTCAAGGGGTAACAAGAGTATTAGATGGCGTTATCGTTATGGTTACTGGAACAGATGAAAATGGCGTTCAAATTGGAGAATTTGGTTCTTCAGAAGGTATTTTAGAAGAAAATATTATGTGGGGAAGACCAAGCGCACCAGATAAAGGTGAAATTTTCATTAAAACTCAAGTTACAATAGTAGCAGGAACAAACATGGAAAGACCAGGTCCTTTTGCTGCTCATAAAGCAACTGACATGATTACACAAGAAATTAGAGAAGCTCTAAAGATACTAGATGAAAGCTTAGTAGTAAATAATGAAGAATTTGTTCAATACAGAAGAACTGGTAGAAAGAAAATAGTAGTAGTAAAAGAAATCATGGGCCAAGGAGCAATGCATGATAACTTAATTCTTCCAGTAGAGCCAGTTGGTATACTTGGTGGAAAACCAAACGTTGATCTTGGAAATTTACCAATTGTACTTTCACCATTAGAAGTATTAGATGGTGGAATTCATGCATTAACTTGCATAGGACCAGCATCAAAAGAGTGCTCAAGACATTATTGGAGAGAGCCACTTGTTATAGCAGCAATGAATGATCCAGAAGTTGATTTTTGTGGAGTTGTACTTGTAGGAAGCCCACAAATTAATAGTGAAAAGTTTTATGTATCTGAAAGACTTGGAATGACTATTGAGACAATGGATGTTGCAGGTGCTATTGTTACAACAGAAGGATTTGGAAATAACCATATCGACTTTGCAAGTCATATTGAGCAAATAGGTATGCGTGGAATTGGCGTTGTAGGAATGTCTTTCTGTGGAGTTCAAGGTGCTTTAGTTGTTGGTAATAAGTATACTAAGTACATGGTTGACAACAATAAATCAGAAGCAGGAATTGAAAATGAAGTTTTAGGATGTAATACACTTTGCAAAGAAGATGCAATTCGTGCACTCGCAATGCTTAAAACTGCAATAGCAGGAGAAGAAGTAGTAGCAGCAGAAAGACATTGGAATCCGAATGTTAAGGAAAGCAATCTTGAATCTGTTGAGAAAACATATGCAGTTTCTATTGAAAGAGTAGAAAATGAAACTTCAATTCCAGTAAGTAAAAAAAGATTAGAAAAATATTCAGCAAAATAAGGAGATACAATGAAATACGGAGATAAGATAATAGAAATGTACGGAGTTATAGTAGAAGTACATGATGGATGTGTTTCAATTGATCTAAAAGGAAGATTAGGCTTCATGAAGATACCAATGAGGATGCTAATTACAGATTATCCTGTGCAGGTAGGCCAAGAAGTCGGATTTAGAATGAGTTTCATTGAGGTTCTTTCTGAAGAACCCAACGAAAAATACGTTAGCAATATAGAGACAAGAAACAGAAAGGAAGGGAAAGTATAATGAGTTTAACAACCGTTAAAGGATTACAATCAGAAATATTTGTACCAATTACACCACCACCAGTTTGGACACCTGTAACAAAACCATTAAATGAAATGACAGTTGCGTTTGCAACAGCTTCAGGAGTACATTTAAAAACAGACAAGAGATTTAATTTAGCAGGAGATTTTACATTTAGAGCTGTACCAGGTGATGCAAAATCTAATGACTTAATGGTATCTCATGGTGGATATGATAATGGAGACGTAAATAAAGATATAAATTGTATGTTCCCCATTGATAGATTAAGAGAACTTGCAGCTGAAGGATTTATAAAAGAAGTTGCTCCAATGCATTATGGATTTATGGGCGGCGGCGGAGACCAAGATAAGTTTAAAAACGAAACTGGTCCTGCTATTGCAAAGTTACTAAAAGCTGAAGGCGTAGACGCAGTTGTTTTAACAGCTGGCTGAGGAACTTGTCACCGCTCCGCTGTACTTGTACAGAGAGCGATAGAGGAATCAGGGATTCCTACGATACTTATTGCAGCATTACCACCAGTAGTTAGGCAGGCTGGAACACCAAGATCTGTTGCACCACTTGTTCCAATGGGAGCAAATGCTGGAGCACCAAATGATAAAGAAATGCAAACAGGCATATTAAAAGCTACATTGTTACAACTTGTAGCAATACCATCAGCTGGAAAAATTGTTCCATTACCATTTGAGTATGCAGCAAAAGTTTAACGACATTGCAGCACCGAAGGTGATAAACAGCTTCGAAGGTTATAATTAAATAAAGATTAGGAATGTCGCCAAATTTAATTTTGGCGCATTCCTATATAAAAAAATGAATTGTGGTGAGATGTATGGAAAATGAAATTGAAATGCGAAAATTATTGATTAAAACATTCCATATTGAAAAAGTAGAGTTTGGTAAAAAAACTCTTATCCAAAATAAAATATTGTACTTAAGAGAAGATATAAAGATGGATTTAATACAAGAATCTATAGATATTATAAAGTGTATCGAAGTGAAAATAGTAAATCCAAAACAACATGATTTTTTTGTTAATAGCATTATGGATTTTTCACCAATAGCAACTAAGGTTTTAGGGAAAATTGGTGATGGAATAACACATACTTTAACAGGAGTCTATGTTATGCTTACGGGTATAGATGAAATGGGAATTCAAGTTGCAGAATTTGGATCTTCAGAAGGCATTTTATCAGAGCAAGTAGTGTTTGGTCGTGCAGGTACTCCAAATGAAACAGATATTATAATTCATGTAGATGTAATACTCAAAGATGGAATGGGCGCAGCAAGGATAGGGCCTACAGCAGCGCATAGGGCCTGTGATAGATTAGTTCAGGAAATAAGAGAGTGTTTAAAGAAAATGAATGGAAAATTATACGATGAAAAGTTCGAATATTTCGATAAAATTACACTTGGTAAAAAGAAGGTAGTCGTTATAAAACAGGTAGCAGGTCAAGGTGCAATGTATGATACGCAATTACTTGGAAAAGAACCAGGTGGCTTTGAAAGTGGTAGATCCATTATAGATTTAGGAAATGTACCAATAATACTAAGCCCAAATGAATATAGAGATGGTGCTTTGAGGGCTATGCATTAAGTGTCACTTCTAGTTTGATTGTAACCTATGTGTCGTTAAAATATATAATTCTGGCGAGGAGGAATACTATGGGAGTTGGTCCATCTACAAAGGAAACAACACTGCATCATTTTAGAGATCCACTGCTGGATGTTATATCTAAGGATGCGGATATTGACTTGTTAGGCATAATTATTGTTGGAACACCTCAATCTAATGAAGAAAAATTATTCGTTGGACAAAGGGCAGCAGCATGGACAGAAGCCATGAGAGCTGATGGCGTTATTATATCTGTAGACGGTTGGGGGAATAGCCATGTAGACTATGCCAATACTATCGAAGAAATTGGAAAGAGAAACATACCGGTAGTTGGGCTTAGCTTTGTGGGCACTCAAGCACAGTTTGTAGTTACAAATAAATATATGGATACAATTGTTGATTTCAATAAATCAATAGAGGGTATTGAAACAGAAGTAGTAGGAGAAAATACAGTTTGTGAATTAGATGCAAAAAAAGCAGTGGCGCTTTTAAAACTTAAAATAAATAGGAAGATGAGGGGATAAATTATGAAAGCAATGAGAATGATTAACGCAGTAGATTCACATACAATGGGAGAACCAACAAGAATTATAACTGGTGGAGTGCCGGTAATTCCAGGAAATACTATGCCTGAAAAGAAAGAATACTTGGAAAAACATTTAGATTATTTAAGAACAGCAATAATGCTTGAACCAAGAGGTCATAATGACATGTTTGGATCTATTATTACTGCTCCAACAATGCCAGAAGCTGATTTAGGAATTATTTTTATGGATGGTGGCGGATATTTAAATATGTGCGGTCATGGTTCTATAGGGGCTGCAACGGTAGTTGTAGAAACTGGAATTATCCCTATGGTAGAACCGTATACATACCTAACTTTAGAAGCACCAGCGGGTCTTGTTAAAGCAAAAGTTAAAGTAGAAAATGAAAAGGTAAAAGAAGTTTCTATCCAAAATGTTCCTTCTTTTCTTTATAAGGAAGATGTACAAGTAGATGTTCCTGAACTCGGTAAAATAACTTTTGATATTTCTTTTGGAGGAAGTTTTTTTGCACTTGTTAAAGCTACTGACTTAAATATTGATATTTGTCCTAAAAACGCACAAAAATTATGCGAAGTAGGAATGAAGATTTTACATGCGATTAACGCATCTGTTCCTGTTAAGCATCCATTACTTCCTCATATAAACACAGTAGATTTGGTTGAAATATATGGACCTGCTAAAAATCCAAAGGCTACTCTTCAAAATGTAGTAATATTTGGCGACGGACAAGTAGATAGATCTCCTTGTGGAACTGGAACAAGTGCTAAACTTGCATATTTGTATGCAAAGGGACATTTGAAACAAAATGAAGAATTTGTATATGAAAGTATTGTTGGAACTATGTTTAAAGGTAAAGTACTGGAAGAAGTGCAAGTAGGCGAATTTAAAGGCGTCATTCCAGAAATAACAGGAAGTGCTTATATTACTGGATTCAATCAATTTGTTATTGACGATGAAGATCCTTTAAAACATGGATTTAAGCTATAATTAACAGGTAATATTTAGTATTAAATATTAGGATATAGCATTAGTGGAATAAACTGAATTGTCTATTAAATGAATAATTTATAGACATTACAAGTATATTGTAGTAGAATGAAAGTCTAAACATTATAATTTTATGTGATTTTTTTAACTAAATCATTAAAAATTTAACAAGAAATGTATACTTCGTGGTAACGATTAACATGCACTATTTAAAACTCTTTTTAAATAGTGCATGCTAATAATATATTAATTAAACAAGGGGGAATTCAAAATGTTAACTGCAGTATTATCAGCACTAGGTCTTTTAACCCTTTATTTTGCAATAATTTTTGTTAAGGATTACATGCTAGCTTCAAAGGAAGGTAGACTTGAAAAACCAAGTTTTTTTGCTACGGGAGCTGTAGGATTTGCCACAAATTTCTTTGATGCGTTAGGTATTGGTAGTTTTGCACCTACAACTGCACTATTAAAACAATTCAAACTTACAAATGATAGAACACTACCAGGAACATTAAATGTATCTTGTACAATTCCAGTAGTAGTGGAAGCATTTATATTTATTACAGTTATAAAAGTTGATCCAATTACACTTGTTGCTTTACTTGCAGCAGCAACGGTAGGAGCAATTGTTGGAGCTGGATTTGTTGCTAAACTTGATGTAAAGAAAATTCAATTGGCAATGGGAGTTGCATTACTAATTGTAGCAGTTGTTATGATACTCCAACAATTAAAAATATTTCCAGCTGGGGGAGACGCAATTGGTCTTTCTGGGATAAAACTAATAATTGCTATTATAGGTAACTTTATTCTTGGTGCTTTAATGACACTTGGAATAGGCCTTTATGCTCCATGTATGGCGCTTGTGTTTGCACTTGGATTAAGCCCAGCAATTGCTTTTCCAATTATGATGGGTTCTTGTGCATTCCTAATGCCAGCAGCTTCAGTTAAATTTGTTAAAGAAGGAGCTTATGATAGAAAAGCTTCCATGGCAATAACAGTAGGTGGAGTAGTAGGCGTAATTTTTGCAACAAAAATCGTTAAATCATTACCACTTGATATATTGAAATGGCTTGTTGTTGTGGTTATCATTTATACATCTGCTATGATGTTTAAATCTTATTCAAAACCAGTTGAACAAAAATCATAAAATGTACCCTTTGTCTAATAGGATTTTAAAAAAAGTTTAGGCTAAATTTAAAAGATGATTTCTGCTGAATGGACAGGAATCATCTTTTTTACGTTCCTTGCATTTTAATAAAAGAACTATCATTTAACTCACATAAAGCCTCTATGGTCACTAACATTTTTGAAAATATAATTAAATAATTCGTAGACAGTTGTAGAAAAATGTAGTAAAATTAAGTTTTGACGATTAAAAAAGTACGTTATTTTTTAACTAGTCTAAATAAAATTAAATAACTATTTAATTAACCAAGGAGGAATTTAAAATGTTAACTGCAGTATTATCAGCACTAGGTCTTTTAACCCTTTATTTTACAATAATTTTTATTAGGGATTATATGGTAGCACTAAAGGAAGGCAAACTTGAAAAGCCAAGTTTTTTAGCTACAGGAGTTGTGGGATTTGCCACTAATTTTTTTGATACACTAGGTATTGGTAGCTTTGCACCTACAACTGCACTATTAAAACAATTCAAACTTACAGATGATAGAACGTTACCAGGAACATTAAATGTATCTGCTACAATCCCGGTAGTGGTGGAGGCATTTATTTTTATTACAGTTATAAAAGTAGACTCAATTACACTTGTTGCGCTGCTTGGAGCAGCGGCAATAGGCGCAGTTCTTGGAGCTGGTGTAGTTGCTAAACTTGATGTAAAAAAAATTCAATTGGCAATGGGAGTTGCATTAATGGTTGTAGCGGTTATTATGATACTACAACAATTAAAAATTTTTCCAGCTGGAGGAGACGCAATTGGTCTTTCAGGAATAAAATTAATAGTTGCAGTTATAGCTAACTTTATTCTTGGAGCGTTAATGACTCTTGGAATAGGACTTTATGCTCCATGCATGGCACTTGTATATGCACTGGGTTTAAGTCCAACAGTTGCTTTTCCGATTATGATGGGGTCTTGTGCATTTTTAATGCCAGCAGCATCTATTAAATTTGTTAAAGAGGGAGCTTATGATAGAAAAGCTTCTATGGCAATAACTGTATTTGGAGTATTAGGGGTATTTATTGCAGCATATCTTGTAAAATCATTACCGCTTAACATACTTAGATGGGTTGTTATTGTGGTTATTATTTATACATCTGCTATGATGTTCAAGTCTTTTAAAAAACCAGCTGAATTAAAAGCATAGAATTTATAAAATTATGTAACTAAATAAAAACACACCTTAAATTATCATGATTTAAGGTGTGTTTTTTAATGTGCTCGGCATAAAAAAAGATTAAAAATAAAGTAATTTGATGAAAAATGTAGAATAATAGAATAAAATGGTATATTATATTAAAGTAACTATTCTACATATATATAATTTATTACAAAGGAGAAACTAGGATGTTTAAAAAATTAAATTTAGCAACAAAATTGAGTATTATACTTGGTACGATAGTATTTTTAGGAATTGTTCTTATTGGAGGAATCACACTTAAAAAGGTTAAACAAAGTTCTTATAATCAGGCGAGTGAACAGGCGAAACAGGTATCAAATGCTTTTTCAAATGATGTGCAGGGAGACTTTAAAGTAGTGCAGGCTACCGTTGAGGGAATAAGAGATACTATTATATTCTCTAAAAAATCAGGAAGCTTAAATAGAGAACAGGTAATTCAACTTTTAAAAGCTATGCTAGAAAAGAATAAAAACATAGTAGGTGTACACACCGTGTGGGAACCCAATGCATTTGATGGTAAAGATAGTGCTTATATAAATAAAGAAGGACATGATGCTACAGGTAGATTTGTTCCTTATGTTGTACTGAATAATGGAAATATAAAGATAGAGCCATGTACAGGATATGACAAAGAGGGTGATGGAGATTATTATCTTCTTCCAAAGAAAACGAAGAAAGCTTGTTTAATAGAACCTTATATGTATAAAATGGATGGAAAAGATACGTTGATTACTACTTTATCAATACCTATAATTGATGGAAATGGTAATTTTATGGGTACTGTGGGAGCAGATGTTGAATTAAGGACACTTCAAGAACTTACTGTTAAAGCAAAACCTATGGGAGGATATGCAACAATAGTTACAGATAAAGGAACCTTTGTTACAAATGGTGCAAAGCCAGAGCTTATTAGTAAAAAGATACTTGATGTGGATAATAGTCAAACAGATATAGTTGAAAAAATTGCTAAGGGAGAAGCTTTTGAAGTGCATGCAAAAGCAGTAGGTACAGGATCTTTATCTCTAAAAGCCTGTACGCCTATAAGTTTAAAAGGGGTAGATAGTAAATGGACATTTATGTCAATAATTTCAGATGGAAAAATGTATGCTCAATATGATAAACTATTTTATACAATAGTGGTAATGACGGGTATTGCTACTTTAGCTATAGTTATATTAATGTTTATGCTTATTAAAAAAGCTATTTATCCTATAGGTCTTGCATGCAATCATTTAGAGTTACTTTCTAATGCTGATTTTACCATGGAAATACCAAAAGAGTTTTTGAATAAAGAAGATGAAATAGGTAGACTTGGGAAATCAATTGATAAAATGCAAAACTCTATTAGAGAGCTTGTTGTAGGAGTTAAGGGAGAATCCTCAAATGTGGAAAATGCAGTTATAGATGCTGTAAAGCAGATACAAGAATTAACTTTAAATATAGAAGATGTGGCATCAACTACTGAAGAATTATCGGCAAGCATGGAAGAAACAGCAGCATCTACAGAAGAAATGAATGCTACATCAAGTGAAATAGAAAGATCGGTGGAAATTATAGCAGATAAGGCTAAAAAAGGCGCAATATCAGCCAAAGAAATTAATGATAGGGCAAAAGGACTTAGAGTGAATTTTTTGGAGTCTGAGAAAAAAGGAATAAAAGTTTATGAAGAAACAAGAGAAAAGCTTCAAAGTGCTTTAGAAGAATCAAAATCTGTTGAAGAAATCGGTGCACTTTCAAATACCATAATGGAAATAACTGCACAAACTAATCTTCTAGCTCTTAATGCAGCAATAGAAGCAGCGAGAGCTGGTGAGTCAGGTAAAGGGTTTGCAGTGGTTGCAGATGAAATAAGAAAGCTTGCAGAGGATTCTAAAAATGCAGTTGCAAAGATTCAGGAAATAACACAGAAGGTAACAGGTTCCGTAAGTAATCTTGCACAGAGTGCAAATGGTATGATGGATTATATGACAAATAACGTTAATAAGGATTATAAAACTATGCTTGAGGCTACGGATAAATATAGTATGGATGCAGATTTTATTAAAAATATGGTTTCAGAATTCAATGATGCCTCAAGTCAAATTCTTGATTCAATTAAGAATATGTCAGAGGTAATAGATGGTGTAACAACCGCTGCAAATGAAGGAGCAGAGGGGACTTCTACTATTGCTGAAAAATCTACTATAGTGGTAGAAAAATCACAGGAAGCCAAGGAACTTTCAGAGTATGTTAAAGAAAGAAATGAAAAGCTTGTGGAGTTGGTTTCAAAGTTTAAGGTATAAGGCATATTCAAATATTAAAACATCTATATCCACTGAGATATAGGTGTTTTATTATTCTACCGATTTCATGAGATATATTTTATATTTTGGTGCACATTTGTAGGACTCTATCTATATAGGGTATAATATATATGTGAACTATAAAAGAATAATAAAATACAAAGGGTTAAAAATAAGAACATACTAACTTTTTCATATATTTCTCCGAAAAAATTTTATTTTTATATAGATATGAAGATAGAACTTGGGGTATGATTAAATATGTTGATTTTGGGACCTTAGATTTAAAATATAAATTATGAGAGGAGGACTGGCTATTTAGATGCATAAAATAAATAATAAAATACTGACGAGTTATTTGTCTTATGTACCTTATAAAAATAGTTAGGAAAATATGGAAAATATAGAAAGTAGATTAATAAGTGAATTTGGAATAAGCAAAGAGCAATCGGAGAATGTAATCCAGTTATTAGATGAGGGGAATACAGTTCCTTTTATAGCTAGATATAGAAAAGAAAGAACAGGGGGGCTTGATGATATAGTACTTAGAAATTTCACAGAGAGACTTATATATCTTAGAAATTTAGAAGGAAGAAAAACAGACGTACTACGTATTATTGGAGAACAAGAAAATCTAACAGAGGAAATTGAAAATTCCATAAAAAAATGCGAGACCCTTACAGAAATAGAGGATATTTATAGACCTTTTAAGCCTAAGAAAAGAACAAGAGCCATCATTGCAATAGAAAAGGGGTTAAAGCCTCTTGCTGAAATTATTTTTAGTGGTGAGTTTAAAGGTGATATAAATGAGTATGCGCAGGAATTTATAAGTCAGGAAAAAGGAGTCACTACATCCATGGAAGCATTTGAAGGCGCTGGTGATATTATCAGTGAGATGATTTCAGATGAAGCTAATTATAGGAAGTGGATCAGGGCACTCGTGCATAATCAAGGCATTGTAGAAACTAAGGGTGCTTCGGACGAGACTACACCTTTTGAAATGTACTATGAGTATAAAGAAGGCGTTAAATCTATTCCACCACATAGAATTCTTGCTATAAATAGAGGTGAAAGTAGCAAGATACTTTCTGTGAAAATTAAAGCTGATAATGATAAGATTAACCAGTACTTAAGAGATAAATGTTTAAAGGAAAATAATGAAACTGATAAGTATATAGAACTAAGTATAGTTGATTCTGTAAAAAGACTTATATTTCCATCAATTGAAAGGGAAATAAGGTCAGAACTCACAGAAAAAGGTGAAATAGGTGCTATTGAAATATTTAAAGCTAATTTAAAAGCTCTTTTAATGCAATCACCTATAAAAGGGAAGGTAGTGCTTGGATTTGACCCTGGGTTTAGAACTGGGTGTAAAATAGCAGTTCTAGATGATACAGGAAAGGTTTTGGATATAGCTACGGTATATGCTACTGCGGGTAGTAAGGATGGTGTACAAAAATCCATAGGTATTATTAAAGCATTAGTAAATAAGCACAATGTAGAAGTAATATCCTTAGGTAATGGAACTGCTAGTCGTGAGTCTGAAGAAATTCTAGCTCAGATAATTAAAGAACTTAAAGAAGAATGCTCAAAAGATTTGTACTATGTTATAGTTTCAGAAGCAGGTGCATCCGTATATTCAGCTTCAGAGCTTGCATCAAAAGAATACCCGGATATAGATGTATCTATTAGAGGTGCTATTTCCATAGGAAGAAGACTTCAAGATCCTTTAGTGGAGCTTGTGAAAATTGATCCTAAAGCTATTGGAGTTGGACAATACCAACATGATGTAACGCCTAAAAAACTTGATGAATCTTTAAAAGGAGTAGTTGAAGACTGTGTTAATGCCGTTGGAGTAGATCTTAATATTGCAACTCCTTCACTATTATCTTATATATCAGGGATAAATGCTGCAATAGCTCAAAATATAGTAGCCTATAGAGAAGAAAATGGTAAATTTATAGCTAGAAAAGAATTATTAAAAGTGAAAAGATTAGGCGCTAAGGCATATGAGCAATGTGCGGGATTTTTAAGAGTCATGGAGAGCAAAGAGTTTTTAGATAATACTTCAGTTCATCCTGAGTCATATAATGCTACAAAAAAAATGCTGGATTTTCTGCAATATACAAAACAAGATCTTAAATCACTAAATTTTAAAGATATGGATGAGCGAGTTAAAAATATTAATCTAAATGAGCTTGCTGAAAAATTAGAAATAGGAGTCCCAACTCTTAAAGATATTATTAAAGAAATTAAAAAGCCGGGTAGAGATCCAAGAGAAGAATTGCCTAAGCCACTATTAAAAACAGGTGTAGTTCAAATGTCTCATCTTAAACCAGGGATGAAACTTATGGGTACAGTTAGAAATGTATCTGACTTTGGAGCTTTTGTTGATATTGGAGTTCACCAGGATGGTTTAGTACATATAAGCCAGCTATCAGATAAATTTGTAAAGCATCCATTGGATGTAGTTACAGTTGGAGATATAGTAGAGGTTAGTGTGCTAGACGTTGATGAGAAAAGGAAAAGAATATCCTTATCTATGAAAAATATATAATTTGTATGTTGCTTTTTTTATTAAATGTAGATATAATTAAATTATAAAATAAAATTTGATAATCTTCAGGGCGGGGCGAATTTCCCCACCGGCGGTAAAGCCCGCGAGCCGAAAGGCAGATTCGGTTTAACGACATTTCGGAAGGTGATTTTCCTTCCGAAGTCGTTAAGACAGCACCCTTGGGTGATGGTTTAATTCCGAAGCCGACAGTAAAGTCTGGATAAAAGAAGATGTGATATATGCGAATTCGCCCTGACATAGTTCTATGTCAGGGTTTTTATTATATCCATCCCTAGAAGACATATTCAATTAGGGGGTATAAAAATGAGAGACGAAAAACTTGTTAAACTTATTAAAATTTCACTTTTATCTGTTATGGCTTTTCTTTTGATGTACATTGAATTACCAATACCTATATTTCCGGAATTCTTAAAATTTGATATCAGCGATCTGCCGGCGCTTCTAGGGGCTTTTGCATTAGGACCAATAGCAGGAGTTATTATTGAACTCATTAAAAATATATTACATGGATTGCTAGCTACTAAAACAGCTTTCGTTGGAGAACTAGCAAATTTTTTATTAGGCTCAAGTTTAGTATTAGTATCTGGATATATATATAAGGCTCGTAAAAACAAGGGTGGAGCTATTGTTGCATTATTAATAGGAGTAATTTGTATGTCAATTTTTGCAGGGATATTAAATTATTTTGTTGTTCTACCGCTATATGAAAGTGTATTAGGATTCCCAATAGATGCTGTTGTAGGAATGGGATCAAAAATAAATCATAATATTGTGGATTTGAATTCTTTCATTATTTGGTCAATTATTCCTTTTACTTTTATTAAAGGAATAGTAGTATCATCAGTAACTCTAGCGCTATATAAAAGTGTTTCTCCTATACTTCATAAAGAAAATGTAGAGAGAGAATACAAAAACAGACGAGGTAATTATCAGTCAAAAATATAAAAAACAATGGCATAGCGTAAAGGGGTACCTATTTTTATAGGCACCCCTTTACTAATTAATATTTTTCATGGCTTATGTTATAGATTACGATTCCACATAATTACTGCATCTTCTCCGTTGTCTTCATAATAATGAGGTCTAACGCTTACCTTTTCAAAGCCATGTTTTTCATATAAGTTTATAGCAAGAAAATTTGAACTTCTAACTTCTAAGGTTATAGCTGTTACTTTTTGCTTTCTACAAATTCTAAATAAGGCTTCTACGATTAAATCTCCACCACCGTGGCCTCGGGCATCAGGATGAATTGCAACATTAGTAATATGGGACTCATCTATAATTAACCACATGCCTCCATAACCTACTATAGAATCACCCTTCTTGAGTACTACATATTTAGCAAATTTATTATCTAATTCACTTTCTAGGGATTCTAAACTCCAAGAAATAGGAAAGCTTAATTCACTAATATTGAGGATAGATTTAATAGACGATTTGTCCATTGGGCAAATTTTAAAATCGCTATTCATTTTTATTTTGCCTCATCTTTTCTTCGTACTCTCGCTCTGCTTGAGGTTTTCGAAGGTAAATAGGTACTGACCCGTATAAATCATCCACTGTTCCCTTAGATAATAACTTAAGACCTAATTCTCCTAGGGATGATGCCCTAGCTAAATTTAAATGAGCTGGCGCAAATCTGGCCCTGGGAAAGTGTTCTATAAGTTTTTCTCTGAATTTCGGAACACCATCTCCTACAAAAGAAATATTGCAGTTCTTCTCTTTAAGCATATTTATTAATTCATCTATAGAAATATTTATATAGTCAGTGATGCGGTTAAGCTCGCAATTATTAAAAGTATATAAGGCTGTATAAACATTATCCCGCAGTGCATCTAGTATAGGACAGACAATGCCATCTGTATATGCTAAGTTAAATGCTAAGGAATCTAAGGTAGATACGGTTACAAAGGGCTTCCCTGTGCCTTGGCTAAGTCCTTTAATGGTAGAAAGCCCTATTCTAAGGCCTGTAAAGGACCCAGGTCCCTTTGAGCCTACAAAGGCATCTATATCGCCTATGCCCATTCCTACATTATTAAATAATTCATCGATTATAGGCATAAGTATTAGAGAATGTTGCTTTTTATAGTTAAAAGTTATCTCGCCAAGTACATTGTCATCCTCAAGAATGGCACAAGTAGCTGCAGCTGTAGCAGAATCTATACTTAAAATCTTCATATTTTTATCTCCTTTATATAATCATATCTTTTATCAGAATAGCATGCGCTGATTTTTCTATAATTATCTCCAAATTCGGGAAGCTTTTCGATGGTAATGGTTAAATTATTCCGTGGAATTAATTCCTCAATATAATTAGCCCACTCAATAACACTAACCGCATCACTAAATATATATTCATCAAAGCCTATAGCTTCTATTTCGTCCGGATCATTTACCCTGTATACATCAAAATGATATAAGATTAAACGACCCGTATATTCATTTACGATTGTAAAAGTAGGGCTTGTTACATGGTCTTCAATACCTAAGCCTTTTGCAATTCCCTTTGTTAAATGAGTTTTGCCAGTGCCCAGGTCACCAATTAAGCAGATTATATCACCTGAATTTACAAGTTCACCTATTAGTTCTCCTATTTTATAAGTTTCTTCTACTGTAGTTACTACAAATTCCATAAGTTTCACCTCACTAGATATTTTATCCTAAAAAATAAAAAAAGAAAAGGTAATCTAGGAGATTGATCATAATATTTGGATTTATTTTTATTAATTATATTTCTAAAATAAAAAACAATTATTTACACATAAATTATAAAATAATGTATAATAGCTTATATACCATATTAAGGAGGGGAAAGTAATGTTTGTTAATAATTTGATGCTATTAAGAGAAAAATTAATTACGGTAACACCAAAGGTGACAATAGGTAAAGCTTTAGAAATTATGGATCAAAATAATTTTTTATCAATTCCTGTGGCTGAGGGTAATAAATTTATTGGATCAATTTCAAAAGAAAGAATTTATACTTATTATTATGAAAATTGTCTTGATAAGAAATGCTTATTATCTGATTTTATGGTTGAAAATGTAATGAGGACTGATGTACCTGTTATTAATCCAATGGAGCAAGCAGAAGAAGCAGCACATTTTTTAGAGACAAGAAGTGTTTCTTTCGTTGCTGTAGCGGATAATAATGGTGATTTTAAAGGTATAGTTACACACCATGCTATATTTCATCAATTTACTGAGTTATTTGGGCTTAATAAAGGAAAACGTTTAGCTGTTATAGCTTATGACATTCAAGGCCAGATATCTAAGCTTTCAAAAATAATAACTGAAAACAAAGGTGATATAATTAGTTTTGTAGTTATTGATCCAAAGAGTCTTACAGAGGTTAAGGAAATTGTTGTAAGACTTGATACAGAAAATTTTGATGACATCGTTGCAAAAGTAAAGTCAGCAGGTTTTAAAGTGGAATAATCGCTAATAATAAAATAACTATTAAGAAGCGCAGAGTGTGCATGAGGTATTTAACCTGTGTTTCTTAATAAGTTGAATCATCATCTAGGAAGCTGTAATATTAACGACCTCAGAAGGTTTCTTCTTGTTATAGTATGTAATTCCTACTTATAGAAGTAGTAGGTTTTCCTTCAGAAATGTCCTTTAAATATAAAACACTTGCATTTATTAAAGATACATGATACACTTTGAATGTAAATTAGGGGTATGGCTCAATTGGTAGAGTAGTGGTCTCCAAAACCATTGGTTGTAGGTTCGAGTCCTACTACCCCTGCCATTTTTAAAATTTTATACGTAATAAAGGGGTATGGCTCAATTGGTAGAGTAGTGGTCTCCAAAACCATTGGTTGTAGGTTCGAGTCCTACTACCCCTGCCAAATAAAACCTGTGAAATTATTTTCACAGGTTTTTACGTTTATTTATAATGGACTATCAAATTTTAGTATTAGGCGTTTCCAAAAATCGACTAGCATATCGACTGGCCATTTTTTTAGGTGCCTTAAAATAGGAGGGTATGTAATGCAGCAATATGACATAGTAGTAATCGGGGGAGGCATCGCAGGCCTTGCAGCTGCTATTTCAGCTAAAGAACACTACGAGGGTGAAATCCTGATTTTGGAAAGAGAAAATCAATTGGGCGGAACAATAAATCAATGTATCCATAATGGGTTTGGTGTCAACACTTTTAGTGAAGACTTGACTGGACCTGAATTTGTACAGAAATTCATAGATAAAGTTAATAAAATGGGTATTTCATATAAGTTAGACACCACGGTTTTAAATTTAAGTCCTACTAAAGAAATTAATGCAGTGAATACTTATGATGGAATTTTTAAAATAAAAGCCAAAGCTATAATAATTGCCACTGGGTGTAGAGAAAGACCAAGAGGATTTTCTAATCTAGCAGGTACTAACTGTGCAGGTATATATACTGTAGGGTCTGCGCAGAAATTTGTAAATATAGAAGGATATATGCCAGGAAAACAAATTATCATATTAGGTACAGGAGATATTGCATTAAAAATGGCAAGTAGACTTTCTATTGAAGGGGCTAATGTTAAAGCTATAGTTGAAGGTAAAGATTATATTGATGAACTTGATAAAAAACTGGGTAATTCCCTTAATGATTTTAATATACCATTAAGAACAAAGCAAAAGATTATTGCCATTGCAGGCAAAAGTAGAATTGAAGGCGTTACTTTAGTGAAGTTAGATGATAATAACGAAGTTATTAAAGGGAGCGAGGAATATATTTCTTGTGATGCGTTACTTTTATCTGTAAAATTATATCCAGATAATGAACTCGCAAAACAAGCAAAAATAGAAATTGGCTCATCGACAGGACAAATTCTATTAAATGAAAAATCACAAACTAATATAGCAGGTATTTTTGCTTGTGGAAATGTTGCTCTTGGTTATGATTTTTCTGAGAGTGTTATAAATCAAAGCCAAAATATAGGTATCGTTACTACGCAATACTTAAAAAAATATAATATTTAGGAATTATCTGTTAGTTTATTCTAACAGTTTTTTTTTGTAGAAAATTATAAAATTTCTAATTTTAAGATGAAATTCTATAATAATTATTAAAAAAAGCAATTTACTAAAATAACTAAATAGTATTGACATATTTTAATGTTAAGAATATAATATAATAAAGAAAAGTAAATCATACTAAAATACTAGGAAATACTGAGAAAAAGGAAAGTAGTATAAGAATAATATACAGAGAGAGAGTCTAAAGCTGAGAAGATTCTTATGGGAAGATTATATGAAGTGCCCTTTGGAGTTGTGCACCGAATTAGGCATATGCCTATGGTAGGCTGCATCGGGGTTCCCCCGTTATAGGGATAGAGCATAGCGCTGTGCTTGAAAAAGTGGCGTTATAATCACTATAGTGATTATAACTTAGAGTGGGACCACGAAGCAAAACTTCGTCTCTAGATTAGAGGGAGTTTTTTTTGTACTCAAAAATCTTTAGATAATTCACTGATGAGTATATAATTGTTATTTTTTATTTTATAATTTTAGAAATATATATAGATCTTAAAGTAAATCAATTATTTTAAATTTGGAGGGATATTATTATGATGTATAACAACGTTTTAGATATGATAGGAGCAACACCGGTTTTGAAATTAAATAAATTAGTTAAGGGTGACATGGCTGATATTTATGTGAAACTTGAAAAGTTTAATCCAGCTGGAAGCATAAAAGATAGAGCGGCCCTTGGGATGATAGAAAAAGCTGAAAATTTAGGATTATTAAAAGAAGGATTCACCATAGTTGAACCATCTAGTGGAAATATGGGAATAGCTTTGGCCATGATTGGGAGAATTAAGGGATACGAAGTGATTATTGTAATGCCAGATAGCATGAGCGTTGAAAGACGAAATTTAATTAAGGCATATGGAGCACAACTTGTGCTTACGGATGGTACCAAGGGCATGAAGGGCGCTATAAACAAGGCTAAGGAAGTAGCAGAGGGAAAACCTAATTTCTTTATACCGCAGCAATTTACTAATTTAGCAAATCCAGAAAAACATTATGCTACAACTGCAGAAGAAATAGTGGAAGATGTGGTGGACTTAGATGCGTTTGTATCGGGAGTGGGAACTGGTGGAACAATTACTGGAGTAGGAAGAAGATTAAAAGAAATTAGAAAAGACATTAAAGTAGTTGCAGTTGAACCAGAAAAATCTCCTGTATTATCAGGTGGAGAACCTGGACCACATAAAATACAAGGAATAGGAGCAGGTTTTACACCAGATATTTATGATACTGGCATTGTTGATGAAATAATAAAAATATCTGATGATGAGGCTTTTGAAATGGCAAAACTAATGGCCAGTGAAGAAGGTATATTAGTTGGGATTTCAACAGGGGCTAATATCGCAGCAGCTATAAAAATTGCGAGTAGAATAGGTAAGGGCAAAAAAGTTGTTACTGTTGCACC
Source organism: Clostridium sp. FP1 (assembly GCF_011065975.2). Taxonomy (NCBI): domain Bacteria; kingdom Bacillati; phylum Bacillota; class Clostridia; order Eubacteriales; family Clostridiaceae; genus Clostridium; species Clostridium sp. FP1. The sequence continues at coordinate 476,435 of NZ_JAAMNJ020000001.1, forward strand.
GGACGGAGGAGAAAAATATATCTCCATGGGGATTTATGACTAAATCAACAATATTGCTTTGTAGGAGTGAATAGTTATATGCTTAAAATGCTGAAATATGAAATTAAAAATGTATTAGAAAAGGATCCAGCAGCTAAGAATTGGGTGGAAGTAGTATTTCTATATCCATCTACGCATGCTATAATATTATATAGAGTAGCTCATTTTTTATATAATCATAAAGCTTATTTTATATCTAGAGCACTATCACAACTAGCTAGGTTTTTTACTGGAATAGAAATTCATCCAGGGGCAAAAATAGGAAAAGGGTTATTTATAGACCATGGAATGGGCGTAGTAATAGGAGAAACAACAGAAATAGGGAATAATGTAACCCTGTACCAAGGGGTTACACTTGGTGGAACAGGTAAGGACACCGGAAAAAGGCATCCTACTTTAGGAAACGATGTGGTGGTAGGTGCTGGTGCGAAAATTTTGGGACCAATTAAAATAGGACCTGGTAGTAAAATTGGCGCCAATGCTGTAGTTTTAAAAGATGTATTAGCTAAGGCAACTGCTGTTGGTATTCCCGCTAGAATAATTTTTGGGAAAACTATTCCCATAATAGAGATTAAGGATTATTTAGGGAAGACTAAAAGAATGTATAATGATATGATAATATAAAAAGGACTGACAATATGAGCATTAAGGAAGAAATCATAGAGTTTTGTATAAAAAATGGGTTAGATACAATAGGATTTAGCGAGTGTAGAATTTTTCATGAGCTAAATCCTTATTTTGAGACAAGAAAGAAGCTTGGACTAGAAAATGAGTTTGAGGAACATAGCATAGATAAGAGGATAAATCCATTTTTATATATGCCAGAAGGAAAAACAATAATTACCATTGCATTTCCCTATCTATATAGTTTAGATTTCAATAAAAAGACGCAATTTTCTAAATACACGCTTGGAAGGGATTATCATGTTGTTACAACCGAGTATATGGAGAAAATTTGTAAATTCATTGAGGGTATGGGCGGAAAAGCTATGTCTTTTGTGGATAGCAATGCACTTCCAGAGAGATACATCGCCTGTAATAGTGGAATAGGGTTTATAGGGAAAAACAATACCTTGATAACAGAAAAATACGGATCATATGTTTTTTTAGGTGAGATTATAACAGATTTAATAATCCTACCAGACAAACCAATTGTTCAAAAATGCGGTAATTGTGAGAGATGTTTAGAAGCATGCCCTACAAATTCTATAGTGAAAGGTCAAGCAGGAATAAATAATGATGCAAATGTATGTCTTTCCTACATAACTCAAAAAAAACATATAGAGGATTCCTGGTTTGAAAAGTTGAATGGTAGACTATTTGGTTGTGATACCTGTCAAAGAGCTTGCCCATACAATAGTGGAATCCAGTTTAGTGATATTAGTGAGTTTAAACCATATGAATATATGAAAAACATGGATGTAAAGACTTTAATGAATATGGATAATGATTTATTTAAATACAAGTATAAAATAACTTCTTGTGGGTGGAGAGGTAAAAATATACTTAAAAGGAATGCAATTATTAATGCGATTCACAGTGGAAGGGTTAAGTTTATAACCGTAGAGAAGGATACATCACCTTATATAAGGGATTATTATTATAGACTTTTAAAGTTTTTCAAATTATAATAATTTTATAAATATTTTTTATGAAAGGTGGGATTTTAATGGTTTCTCCAGTAGTGCTAAGAATAATAGATTTTTTGCCGGATAAAGTTGTATCATTTATAGCAAATAAATTAATTGATTCATACATTAATAAATACGCAAATATAAAAACTTCTGGAATGGAGAAAATTGTTGGAGCTAAATCTCCTATAATTTTTATATGCAATCATTTAAGTAATGCTGATGGTATAGTTATGAATAGGCTATTAAAGGATAATAATGTAACTTTTGTTGCTGGTGTAAAGCTAACAGATAACAAGCTTACTAAACTAGGGTTTCACGTGGCTAAGACTATAAATATAAAACCCAATTCTGCAGATAAGGAAGCTATATCTAAAATTGTGAATACGCTAAAACAAGGAAATAACATTATGATTTTTCCAGAAGGAACCAGGAGTAGAAGTGGGCAAATGGCAGAAGCTAAGAAGGGCCTTTTATTAATGGCTAAATTATCAAAGGCAACAATTGTTCCAATGGGCATTTGGGGAACAGAAAAATTATTACCTATTAATGAAAATAACATGGCCTCAGAAAAATTCAATTATGCAGATGTTAACATTAATGTTGGTGAGCCGATTATGCTTCCTATTAAAAATGTGGATGAAGATAAAAATCAGTATCATGATAGGGCCATGCATGAAATAATGTGGGGGATAGCTATGTTACTTCCTGAGAAATATAGAGGAGTATATTCCAATTTAAAATAGGCAATAATAAAAAAATGTTTAAAAACAAGAGTTGTGTTTAAAAAACGAAATCTTGTTTTTTAATTGTGTCTTATATAGCATAAGGAAATGGAAAGTAATAATTCACAATGATGTAAAAAAATCATAAATATAAAAAAATAAAAGAAATATTGCTTTTAAGGTAAGGTCTTTGCAATTTAATTTGGCATTTGGAGCTAAAAGATATATAATGAACTTGTGATTAAATATAAAATTCTTATATATTTTTATAAGAATATACAAAATAAAAGGTTGGAGGCATGTTACCATGGGAAGTAAAGTATTAGGGAAATTTTTAAAAGATAATTTAGATGATTTAAAAAGTAAAGGTTTGTATAACGTAATAAATGTACTAAAGAGTTCAAATGGACCTGTTATTAAAATTGGTGATAATGAATTAATTAACCTATCTTCAAATAACTACTTAGGTCTTGCTACTAATCCTAGAATGATTGAAGCTACTGTTGAAGCAACTAAGCAATATGGTTCAGGAGCAGGTGCCGTTAGAACAATAAATGGTACGTTAGAAATCCATACTAAATTAGAGCAAAAACTTGCTAAATTTAAACATACAGAGGCAGCTATTGCTTTCCAGTCAGGATTCAATTGTAATATGGGAGCAATTTCAGCAGTAATGAATAAAAAAGATGCTATTCTTTCAGATTCCTTAAATCATGCATCAATAATAGATGGGTGCAGGTTATCTGGTGCAAAAATCATAAGAGTAGAACATTCAGATATGGTAGATTTAAGAAATAAGGCAAAAGAAGCAGTGGAATCAGGCTTATATGAAAAAATAATGGTTATTACTGACGGTGTATTCTCTATGGATGGCGATGTTGCTAAACTTCCTGAAATTGTAAAAATAGCAGAAGAGTTTGACTTAATAACATATGTAGATGATGCTCACGGTTCAGGAGTAATGGGAAAAGGTACAGGTACTGTACATCACTTTGGTTTGTCCGATAAGATAGACTTTCAAATTGGTACATTATCAAAGGCTATTGGTGCTGTAGGTGGATATGTAGCTGGAACAAGAGACTTAATTGATTGGCTTATGGTTCGTGCTAGACCATTCCTATTCTCAACATCACTAACTCCGGGAGCAGCAGGCGCTGCTATTGAAGCTATTAACATTCTTACAGAAAGTACGGAGTTACATGATAAACTTTGGGAAAATGCAAATTATTTGAAGAAGGGTTTAAAAGAACTTGGATTTGATATTGGAAACAGTGAAACTCCAATTACTCCATGTATAATAGGAGACGAAGTTAAAACTCAAGAATTCAGTAAAAAACTTTTTGAAGAGGGCGTTTATGCAAAATCAATAGTCTTCCCAACAGTTAGAAAGGGAACTGGAAGAGTAAGGAATATGCCTACAGCAGCTCATACAAAAGAAATGTTAGATAAAGCATTAGTTATTTATGCAAAAGTTGGAAGAGAAATGAAAATAATAAAATAAATAAAAACAGAGTATAACGCCTAATAATTAGGTGTTATACCTATGAGCTTAAATTAAACGTTTGCAACATTACGCGTTGTTAGCTAAATATGGAGGTAATGTAATGAAAAAAATATTAGTAACAGGAGCCTTAGGGCAAATAGGTTCAGAGCTTGTAATGAAAATGAGAGGAATTTATGGTAGTGAAAATGTAATAGCTACAGATTTAAGAAAGCTAGAGGGTAGTCCTGTAGTTACAACCGGGCCTTTTGAAATATTGGATGTAACTGATCATGAAGCTATGCTTCACCTTGCCCGAAAATATGAAATAGATACATTAGTTCATTTGGCGGCTTTATTATCAGCAACAGCAGAAGCAAAACCACTGCTAGCTTGGAATATAAATATGGGTGGGCTTGTAAACGCTTTAGAAGTTGCAAGAGAAGTGAAATGCAAGTTCTTTACACCAAGTTCTATAGGCGCATTTGGACCATCTACGCCTAAAGATAATACTCCTCAAGATACAATTCAAAGACCAACGACAATGTACGGTGTGAATAAAGTTGCAGGAGAATTATTATGTGATTATTACTATAAAAAATTTGGTGTTGATACAAGAGGAGTAAGGTTCCCAGGACTAATTTCTTATGAAGTTCTTCCAGGAGGCGGAACAACTGATTATGCAGTTGATATATACTATGAAGCGTTAAAGTCAGGTAAGTACACCTCATTCATTGCGGGTGGTACAAAAATGGATATGATGTATATGCCAGATGCAATAAATGCAATAATTAATTTGTTGGAAGCTGATGCATCAAAATTAATACATAGAAATGCATTTAATATTGCAGCTATGAGTTTTGAACCAGAAGAAATAGCGGCTGAAATCAAAAAACATATGCCTGAGTTTATTATGGATTATAATGTAGATCCAATAAGACAAGGAATCGCTGATTCATGGCCAAATTCAATGGATTCAACTTGTGCTAAAAATGAGTGGGGATTTGTAGCTGAATATGATTTAGCAAAAATGACTACCGATATGCTTCAAAAATTACGTGCTAAAGGAATTGGCGCTAAGTAATAGTTATAATTTATACGTTGTTTTCCTCATATATGAGGTAAGCAGCGTATTTTTATTAATAATTCTAGAATTAAATTATATTAGAATTAAATTATTTTGGTATAGAATGTGATAGAATAATCCTAAGGAAATATTCTTGCTAGTAAAAAGTAGGTGATTTATATGAATAAGAAAACAATTAAAACAGTGCTTGAAATTCTTAATGAAACATACGCAGGTGCAAAGTGTGGCCTTAATTTCAACAATCATTATGAACTTTTAGTTTCAACCATACTATCAGCACAATGCACTGATGATCGAGTAAATATTGTTACAAAAGAGCTGTATAAGGAATATAATACACCTGCAGCTATGATTACTTTATCACAAGAGGAACTAGGAGAAAAAATTAAAAGCTGTGGATTTTATAATAATAAGAGTAAAAATATATTAGGTGCTACAAAAATTATATTAGAAAAACATGGGGGCCTAGTACCAAGCACTATGGAAGAATTAATAGAGCTTTCAGGGGTAGGTAGAAAGACAGCAAATGTGGTATTATCTAATGCCTTTGGTATTCCAGCCATTGCCGTAGATACGCACGTTTTTAGAGTTTCAAAAAGAATTGGTCTTGCCTCAGGTAAAAATGTAGAAGAGGTAGAGCAAGAGCTTATGAAAAACATTCCTAGAAAAATGTGGAGTGATGCTCATCATTATATTATATGGCATGGTCGAAAAATATGTAAAGCTAGGAAGCCTAATTGTGATATGTGCCCTATAGCACCATATTGTGAATTTTTAAATGGAAAATAGATATTTATATTGCTTATTTATAAAAAAATAAATATTAAAATAGTAATTAATATAGATGCTAGATAATAATAAGGAGGGTTTCATATGTCAATACAAGAAGAATCATTGAGGATGCATAAAGAAAACAGGGGAGTTCTGGAGGTAATGGGGAAAGTAAAACTTGAAACTAAACATGATCTATCTATTGCTTATACACCAGGGGTAGCAGAGCCTTGTTTAGAAATCGCAAAAGATAAAAATAAAGTTTATGATTACACTATAAAAGGAAATACTGTGGCAATAGTTACTAACGGTACAGCGGTTCTTGGACTAGGAAATATTGGGCCAGAGGCAGGACTGCCTGTAATGGAAGGTAAGGCGCTATTATTCAAGAAATTTGGAGGAATAGATGCTTTTCCTATATGCCTCGACACTGAAGACCCTGAAGAAATTATAAGAACTGTTAAGTTAATATCACCAGTATTTGGAGGGATTAATCTTGAAGATATAAAAGCACCAGAATGTTTTTATATAGAAAAAAGATTAAAAGAAGAATTGGATATACCTGTATTTCATGATGATCAACATGGTACTGCAATTGTGGTTTTAGCAGGACTTTATAATGCTTTAAAATTTGTTAATAAGAAATTAGAAAGTGTAAACATAGTAATTAATGGAGCAGGATCCGCGGGGATTGCAGTATGTAAGCTGTTATTAAGTGCTGGTGCTAAAAATATAGTACTTTGTGATAAACATGGAGCAGTAGTAGAAGGTGACACTATTTTAAATCCAGCTCAAGCTGAGATTGCTAAAAGTACAAATAGAGATATTGAAAGAGGAACTTTAAAAGAAGTAATTGTAGGTATGGATGTTTTTATAGGAGTATCTGCACCAGGGGTCTTGACAAGCCAAATGGTTTCAACTATGAATAAAAACAGTATAGTCTTCGCCATGGCTAATCCAACACCAGAGATTATGCCAGATGTCGCAAAAGAGGCTGGAGCTGCAGTAGTGGCCACAGGAAGATCAGACTTTGCAAATCAAATAAATAATGTTCTGGTTTTTCCAGGAATATTTAAAGGTGCACTAGCAGTTAGAACAAAAGAAATTAATGATGAAATGAAACTGGGAGCAGCTAGAGGAATTGCTAATTTGATTAGTAATGAAAAATTAGCGGCAAATTATATAATTCCAGATGTTTTTGATCCTCGAGTTTGCGAATCTGTAGCTACAGAGGTTACGAGAGTTGCAAGAGAGATGGGCCTTGCTAGAATTTAGCGCCAGTGTTTAAAATTGATGGATAAAGCCCTTTAATGTTTGTAAACATTAAAGGGCTTTTGGATTTTATAAAAATCATAGAATCATATTTAAAAGTTCTTCTTCAATAAGGTCATTATATTTCCCAAGCCTATAATCATTAACCATATTTTTCTTTTCTTCAATTTTTAAGGACATCATCTTTTCTAGTAGTTTTTTTGGAAACTCTACATAAGCTCCCTTTGGATTCATTTCTGAATCAAAAGTTATAATGGTCGGAATCCGAACGTCACCTGTGTATTCTTCTAAAAAGCTTTCATAACCGCTTTTGGGAAAACAATATAAGTTTATGCTTTTATTTTCCTGTGCCATTCGTTTAATTAAGGGTAATGTAGCAATACAATCAGGGCAGTATCCTTCAGAAAAAACTGCTACATTAATAGTGGAAGTTAAATTTTTAAGAGATTCTTTAGTGCTTGAAGACAAGCTAGTAGAATTATAGGCTATAAGCTGTATATCCCCATATTCTAGTTTGGATTTTTCCAAATACTCTTCAAAAGTTAGACCCTTTGATAAATTTATCATAATTAACATCCCTACTTTCAGTGAAATTATTAACTTTAAGTGTACTATTTAATAATAGTGCACATGAAAATAAATAACAAGTCAAAGATATTTCTACTGACTCTTTATGTGACTAGATAATACAAATCTAATTAATGTACATTATGTACTTAAACATAAGTATATAAAGGCAAAGACTACCCAGCATTATAAAAATATGAAATATTTCATGAAATCCAAAAAGCTTAAGATTTATTTTGGGCCATTTAGTTGCATATATAAGACCTCCTATAGTATAAAAGAGTCCACCAGCTAAAAGCCACATAAAGCCACCTAAGGATACAGCTTTTATAATAGGTACAACAGCAAAAATAGAAATCCAACCCATTAAAATATAAAATCCAGTGTACAACCATCTAGGGGCATCAAACCAAACTATCTTAAGTATAATTCCTATAAGAGCCAGTAGCCAAATAACTACAAAAAGTACAGTTCCCATAGTGCCTTTTAAAGCAATTAAGCATATAGGAGTATAAGTCCCTGCAATTAAAACGTATATCATAGAATGGTCTACTCTTCTAAGTATTTTTATAACCTTTTTTGAAGAGGTAGATTTATGATAGGTTGAACTTGCGCAGTAAAGTAGGATTGAGCTTATTCCGAATACTGCAAGGATAATAGTGTTATGAACGTTTGTCGTGTCTAAAGAGTACTTAATAAGAAGTATTAACCCTATTGTGGATAAGATGGCTCCAATTAAATGTGTAATGCTACTTACAGGTTCTCTAAATTTTGATAACAAATGGATCACTCCTTCTAATTTATAATTTTTTATTTATAGGTAATAATATAAAAAACAAAGACAAAACTCTTTGTGATATGTACTGGTTAAATATAGGGTATCCAGTTATAAAAAACCTATACATGGTTTTTATAACTATGTATGACACATGTTAATACTACAATATAAAACGATATATATCAATAATGATTTTATCCATATTTATACTGAATTTAGGCAATAATTTAAATTGTTATTAAATTGCAACATATAGCTTAGAAATGCTACAAATATATTAGAGCAATTCTAGTAATTCAGAAGCACTAGTACATATAGATTACGCTTATTTGTGGATTACTAGTAATTAATACTATATAATGAAGAAGAGGTGAAAGAAATGGATTATAACAAGGAAAGTTTAGATAAATTAGTAGAAGAGATTATAGGAACAAAAGATATTACTTTAATGGAAATACCCTGCGTAGATTTATATATGGATCAAGTTACAACTTTCTTTAATGAAAAGCTTGGAAGTCTTAAAAGAAATGATGATGATAAGATTCTTACAAAAACTATGATTAATAACTATACTAAAGGTAAAGTATTGATGCCAGCAAAAAACAAGAAATATACTAATGAGCATATGATACTGTTAATGCTTATTTATAATTTAAAGCAGAGTATATCAATTAATGATATTAATACAATTTTTGATTCTATTATTGATATGAAAGCGCCAAAGGGTACAAGTCTTTCATTAGAAAATTTGTACAATAGTTTTTTAGATATCAAAGAAGTTCAAAATCAAAATTTTGTAAGTGATATAGATAAAGAAAGGGAATTTATAAAGGGTAGAATTAAAGAAATGGGAAAAGCGGATGGCGAGTTAATAGAATTAATATTAATGGTACTGTTACTTATTAATAAAGCTAATATGCAAAAGAGAATGGCAGAAAAATTAATTGATATTTTTTTAAATAAAAAATAATAAATTTTATATATCTTATTTTTGAGATGTAAAAATGTCTTATTATCAATGTTTAAAATTTGGACTTATTGTAGTATAATGTAAATATATACTGAATGAGCACTTCTAGCCCTTTGATATCAACAAATAACACTGTTTCGTCAAAAATTTCGTCAAAAATTAAAAAATTTTATTAATTAGCTTAACCGCTTTCTTCCGCATATCATCATTTACATGAGAGTAAGTTTTCATTGTTTCTTGAGCAGTATGACCTAAGAGCTCCGCAGCATCTTCAAAGTTCATACCATTAGCTATTAATTTGCTACCATATGTATGACGGAGCTCATGAACAGTTATATTATATTTTTCTAATGCACGATTTAGAGCAATGGCTGTTGAGGCAGTATTTTTAAAATTAAAAACTCTACCATTTAAATTTTCAACTTTTTTAAAACTCTTAAATTTATGAAGTACCTTTTGGGGAATCGGAACATTACGGTAGGAATTTTTTGACTTTAATGTTCCAAAATTATATTCACCTGTAGGAAGTTTTTTCCACTGCTGAGTTACTTTGATTGATGAATTTTTCACATCAATGTTATCCCAGGTCAATCCAACTATTTCACCAATTCTTAATCCACATTTTAGAGCAATCAAAATCACAAAATTAAAATCTGTATTTTTAATTTCTTTAAGTATAAGTTTTTCTTCACTAGCGTTTAGCGCCCTTTTATTTTTAGCTATCTTAGATACATTATATTTTAATTTTCTAGTCGGTAGTTTAGTTATCAAATCATACTCATTCATGGCAGAATTAAAAATTATATTAAGCTTTCTAATATAGTCATGTATTGTATTTGGATTCAATCCTTCAATCGTCAACTTATCGATAACGCCCTGTATATCCATTAGTGTTATTTTATCTATTTCAATGTCGTTCAAGTCTGAAAATCGATTCAAAACAGTTTGATATGTAATTATTGTGTTGGCTTCTCTATATAGTTTAGCATGTTTAATATACATTTTAGAAAACTTATCAAATGTTATATTTTTCAATTCGGGATTAATCGGATTTTTGACTCTTTTTTTTAACTCCAAAACAGAATCATCCATTTCAAGCCGAGCTAATTCTTTGCCGGCTTTATTTAAAGCATAACCTTGTTTGCTTTTAGTTTTCCATTTAATATCGCTTTCGTTTTCCTTATAAGTAATAATATATTGGTATCCTTTATCTTTTTTTCTTATGAGTGTTGAATATTGCATTTTATTTTACTCCTCCTTAAGTAGTTGATTAACCAATACATCAACAATTTTTCTCTCTTTTTTAGAGAGTTTTTTTATTTTATTCATTAATAAATTAGTCTCTGCATCAAGTTGTAATTCTTCAATGTTAGTTTCATTAGTATTTGATACGTAATATTGTGCAATAGTTTGGTTTATTTCATTGAGGGATCCTGTCGCCAAGTCTAACCTTTCTTCAGTAGTAAGCAATTCAGAAACTGGTATTCCAAGAGCGGCTGCTATTTTTTGAAGAGTTTCTACACTTGCATTATATCTATTCTTCTCTACATCGCCTAAATAACTTCTTGATATATTTGCTTTATTAGCTAACTCAACTTGGGTCAAGCCTTCTTTATTCCTATATTCTTTGATTTTAGAACCTATATCCATTTAATTTAGTCTCCTTTGTATAGTCGGTATATACGACTTAAATTAATTATATTCTATATTATACGGATATACAAGTATTTATATACGCAATATGTGACGGAATAACAAGTAAAGCGACGGAAGGACAAGTATACAAGGGTTTAATTCCATACAATAGTTTAATTTGGCTTGAATTGGGTTAATATGGGCTTTTACAAAATGACGGATATACCTTATACTAAATTTATCGGAAGAAGGTGATGGAATGAGCGCAGAACAAAAGAAAATAATTGGTGACATAATAAGCAAACATAGAAATGAAATTGGCTTAACGCAATTGCAACTGGCTGATAAGAGCAACTTATCAAGAAGTTATGTATCGGATATTGAAGCTGGAAGGTATGCACCATCTGTTAAAAGTTTGGTTTCAATAGCCAATGTTTTAAGTATTGACCTTAATTTTTTATTGAAAATGACGGAAATACAATGATTAAAGGGGCGAATAGTGTGGACAAACTTTTAACTAAAAAAGACTTAGGAGAAAGATGGCAAGTGTCTGAACATGCAATAGACGATTATAGGGCTAAAGGAATAATAACCCCTGTAAAAGGATTACCTAGTATAAGATTCAGTCCTCAACATATTGCAGAGATTGAAGGGACTAAGTTAGAAAGATTTTCTCCAATAGAAAGAAGAAAACTAGAGAGAGAAATTGAGGAGCTTAAATTAAAACTTAAAAAAGCAGAAGAAATTATTGCAAGAGTACAAATATTAGCTACAGGACATGTTTATAATTTACAAGAAAATATAGGCTGAGAGGCCTAATTAAAAATTCATTTCTAGCTATAAAAAACCAACACTTCTTAAAATATGTATATTGTATTCGCATCAAAATAGACCATCATATCTGAAAAATAAAATACACCCCAGCAGAGGGTAAACGAATTATAAGGAGGAAAAACAGTAATGAAGGTTAATAAAAAGGAAATTGATCCGAAAGTACAAATTTCAGATCAATCAATAAAAGAATTAGTTATGTTCCATATTGGGAATATAGAAGATTTTGAAACAATATTAAAACTAACAGAAAATCAAATTCAAAAATTACAATCTACTTTAGAAAGTTTAAAAACATTTGAATTCGAGATGGTAAAGTCGGTAACTTATCCACTTAGTATGGGTAAGGAAGAACTTTAGGAATAGTTTCAAAAGGACATTTATCAGTTTGAGGGCATACCATCCCTACAAATTCACCTTTGCCTATTTGGCAGTCTGGGTATGCAAGAATAGCATCCTTATAGTTTTCAAGTGGTTCTTGATATACGTACTTACATTTAATTGGAATTGCAATTTGGTTGGCATAACAATTAACTGTTTTTATTGTGAAGTATTGCATTAGTGTCACCTCCTCAAAGAGGTACTATTCTACAAGAAAATATAAAAACCTTTAACTATTTACAAAAGGAGGAAAAGGAATTGAGTAATTTACAGATATTTAAAAATGAACGGTTTGGAGAAATAAGATGGATAAAAGTAAATGAAAAAGATTTTGCAGTAGGAATTGATGTAGCAAGGGCATTAGGATATAAAAACCCAAATGATGCAATTGCAAGACATTGCAAGGGGTACGTGAAACACGCAGTCCCTACAAATAGCGGAGAGCAACAAATGAATGTTATTTCCGAAGGTGATATATACAGGTTAACAGCAAAATCAGAACTACCAGGAGCAGAAAGGTTTGAAAGTTGGATATTTGATGAGGTGCTACCTTCCATCAGAAAACATGGAGAATATTCCGGAGTTAAAGAATTTAAAGCCCAATCATTCGAAAGTACAAATAAGTTAATGGCAGATATTTCTCCATTACTAGACGAAGCTAATTGTACATCAAATCAAAAGTTAATAGTGTTCAAGGGCATCTTAAGAAAAGCAGGGATTGAATTACCATTAGAATTTTTGGAACCAGTGAATGGTCAAAGAGAATCCCCTAGCACTGAACTTAAATCTCATGTGTCAGATTTTCTTTTAGAAGAATGTAAGATGCAAGCAGGAAGAACTACAATTCCAGAATTGTATGGTGCTTATGTTAAGTGGTGTAAAGAAAGGTGTGTAGAAAAGGTTAGTTCAATAAAATTCGGTAAAATCATTCGTAGCACTGGAATCACCAACGGAAGGTCAAATGCAAGAAGATACTGGAGAGAGATTATTGTAAAAAATTAAAAGGAGGGAATTAAGTGGAAATAAAACAATCATTTATAAATTTAGGTCAATCAATAGATAATTTAGAGCTTACTATAGGATGGTTAAAGGAAGCCAAAACAGAAAAGCAAATAGAAATGTTAATTAAGGATTTTGAAGAATGTGGGCAGTCACTGAGAACATATTATGAAAATTTTAAAAATGTCTCAACTAAAGACCTTGCGAAAGAGTTGGAAAGCAGAATAGGAGTACAGGCATTCCATGACAGGCTATACAAAGAAGGCTATAACATTAATATAACTAAAAAATATAGCGCAGATAGAACACCCATAGAATTGCCTGGGGATATAACAGTTTTGGTTATTAAAATGGGGAGGAAAATCAATGAAAGAAACATTAGAAAAGCCAGCAGAAGAGGGTAATAAATTTAAGGAGGAAAAGATATGAATGAATTAAACAATGAACTATGTAAAACATGTGGATTGAATCATAAAAAAATATTAGCCAATGGTAAAAATATCGATGAATCAAGAAAAGAATTTTTAATTATAGGGTTAGGTGGTAAACAGAAATATGGAGAGGTAATTAGAGAACTGTCTGAAATTATAAGGAAATACAATTTAGACAGCACCCCAAATACATTCAAAGATTTATTGGATCAACTAAAATATATTACTTTGCATAAGTTCTAAGTTTTAGATTTATCTGACGGAACATAAACATTTTCAAACGATGCACTAAATAGGTCTTCATTACGCTCTAAATGGTATTTATGAAAATGTTGGTTTAAATCTGCAACAGCTCCTATTGCATCTACTAACTGCTTCCACATTGTTTCATCTATTTCAGCATAGCAGTGTGGGCAATTGACAGGTTTATCAATACTTGAATCTCGATAGATTTCGTAAGAGTTACCACAGTTTAAGCATTTAATTTTAGCAAATGTGCTCATATAAATATCACCTCCTTATGGTGATAGGGTTCTACAGATAATAACAAATACCTTTAATAAAAGAAAGGAAGTATAAAAATGAGTAAAGCAGTTAACATCAATGAAATTGCACAAGAATTATTGGGGGTTTTAGTTAAAAACAAAGTGACAATGAATTTTTATGAAGATGTGCTGGAAGCCTTAAAGGAAAAAGTTTATTCCAACACACTTATTCAAAAATTACATTAGTAATGATATGATTTAAGCTTTAAAATTTTCTGTGAATTTAAGACCTTCGTAAGATATTCTTATTTCACCAGTTATGCTTACGTTTAAAGTATCACCGGAGCTTCTCATATATACCTATAATAACAAACACTTGTTAAAATATGTATATTGTATTCGCATCAAAATAGACCATCATATCTGAAAAATAAAATGCACCCCAGCAGAGGGTAAATGAATTATGGAGGGTAAGAATGAAATGTCATTTGAGCAATATAAAAGAAAATAGTGAAATGAAAGATGAATTAATAACATACTTGAATAATTTAATTACAGAAAAAATTTCTATTAAAAAATATAATTCTATTACTATAGCATGCATAGGAACAGATAGATGCACTGGGGATAGTCTTGGACCTATTGTAGGAGACCTCCTTGAACGAAAGAAATGGGGAAATGTAAATATAGTTGGAAGTCTTGAATATCCATTACATGCAAAAAACATTGAAGAAAGAATGGGATGTGTGCCTGATGATTCTCTAATAATTGGAATAGATGCTTGTTTGGGAGATTTGAAATCTATTGGTTGTATAAGAATTGAAGATAAATCATTACATCCTGGGGCTGGAGTTAATAAAGACCTTCCACCAGTAGGAGATATCTCAATAACAGGTATTGTCAATTTGAGTGGATGCTTAGGGTTTATGACATTGCAAAATACAAGATTGTATACGGTTATTGAATTAGCAAAATGCATCGCAAATACACTTTCAGAAGTTATTCCATTTGTAGATTTAAATATAGAAACAGAAGAATTTATGGAAGAAATTATATTATGAAAAAGGAGCGGGTGTCATGGAAAACAACTCATCATTCCAGAAAAAACTATCAAAAATAGATTTACCATTTTGGAAAGAAAATTTAGAAAGAGAAAAAGAACGTTTAAAAGGGCTACTTGATTTTAGTAATGGTGTAGAACACAGCGCAACATTGGATGCTAAGAGAAATATAAAAAGGTATGAAGATAAAATTAAAGAAATAGAAGAGTTTTAAGGAGGACAAGCCAGTGGATGAAAATTGGTTAAAAATCCATGAAAAAGATATTTTAATACTTAAGATGCAAAACAGAGGGTTACTAAATCAAATCAAGCGAAACAAAAAAGAAATAGAAATCTTAAGAGAATATAACAGACAAATTCTAGGGAGGGAAAATAATGACAGCACCAAAAACTAGATGTAAACAATGTTATTACATTGGCGCAAACGTAAACCAAGAGCCTTGTAGCCAATGTAATGAAATTCAACCTAAATTTAAATTTAAAGAAAATGAATTTCTAGATTCAAGAAAAAACTTGATGAAGGAGGATTAGAACAAAATGCAATTTGTGCAAGTCATACCAGTAAAAAATTATACAGAGAAAAAATGGCTGATGAAGAAGTACAAAAAGTGCATAAACATTACGGTTGAAGCATTTTCAGATTATATAGTAGTTGAAAATTATCATGGGAGGAAAGAAAGATGTTTAGAAAAGCATTAGAAAATAGAGTAGGACATCTTAGCAATACAGAATTTGCAATTATATGTGGAATAGTGACCGATGATTTAAAGTTCAACAGAGTTAGCTTTAAAAAGTGTACAAGCTTAAATTATGTAATAGATATAGCAGTTAGATGTGTAGAGGTATTCAGAAAATGCGCATAAAAAAGAACCCTTTGGAGAGGGTCCTCAGGAAAATAAAAATCTTATTAAATTATAGCACAAAGAAAGCGAGGTTGCATAGGTGAAAGAAAAATACAAGCAAGCCCTAGAAGAAGTATTACAGAATCTAAGGTCTATAGATGGCCCTAATTCAGGAGATGAATACAACAATGATTCTATAAAAATCATTGTTGAGGTTTTAAAGGAAGAAAAATAAGGGAGGGTGGAAATATAAATGAAAATTAAAGCATTGAAAATTAGTAATTTTGTGGGTGTTGATGAATTGAGTTGGAACCCAAGCGAGGGAATAAATATCTTAGAGGGTGTAAAAGGTAGTGGGAAAACAAGTGTACTTGAAGCTATAGAAGCAGCCTTCTCTAATAATAGAAGAAGAACAGAGGTTGTAAGACATGGCGAAGAGGAGGCAACCCTGTACGTTGAATGTGACAATGGTTTGGAAATTGATAGAAGGATAAGGAATGAAAAATCTGACTACATGAAGCTTAGGCAAGAAGGCAAGGCAATCAATTCTACGGAAAAGGAACTTAGAAAGCTTATATCTGGGGATATATTTAGACCTTTAGACTTCGTAAATATGGATATTAAAAATCAAACTGAAATTATTTTAAATATGATCCAAGTTAACTGGACCATGGAAGATATAAAAGCATGGTTTGGAGAAGAAGTCCTGGGGATTAATTATGATAAGCATATATTACAGATTCTTAAGGATATAGAAGTTAAAGCATTTGCAGAAAGAACAGAAATTAATAGGCAAATACATGTATTAGAGATCCAATGTAATGCCATAGAAAAAGAGTTGCCACCAAACTATGTAGGAGATGAATGGAAAGATAAAAACATTCAAGAGTATTACGCAGAGATAACTAAGGCGCAAGAAGTTAATTCGTGGAT
This sequence comes from Clostridium sp. FP1, assembly GCF_011065975.2. Lineage (NCBI taxonomy): Bacteria > Bacillati > Bacillota > Clostridia > Eubacteriales > Clostridiaceae > Clostridium > Clostridium sp. FP1. Next base: position 493,353 of record NZ_JAAMNJ020000001.1, read on the forward strand.
AGACAAGGCCAAAGAACTCCAAAAAGGTTTCGATGAAAAGGTTTCTGCTATTAATAGCGATACGGAAAATCAAAAATCAAAAGTTACTTTGAAGTATAGGGAAATGGAATCTGACATTAAAGACATTGTAGACTTAAGTAAAAACAAAATAGATAAAGCAAAAGCTGAACTAGATAAAGCTAGTTTAGACTTGGAAAATAATTTAAGTGGGAGTGCTATTCAGTATGATAAAGAATTATCTGATATTGAAAAACAATTTGAAGTGAAAAAGCGAGAAGCAAAGGATAAATTCCAAGCTAGAAATGAGGAATGTCACTCTAATGCAGCAAAAAATAAAGAGGAGCAAAAGGACTTGATTCAACTTCAAAATCAAAAAGTATCTGTTAAAGAATCAGAACTCCTGGGATTAGATGAAAAAAAAGAATTAGAGTTTGCTTCATTAGAAAAAGATTCTACCCAGAAAATTGATGCAGCTACAGATAAAATCAGCAAGGCTAAAAAATACCTAGAAAGCAATGAAGAGGTTGATATTAAGCCATTACAAATTGAAGCGGATAATGTAGAAAAAATGAAAGGTTATCTCAGAGAATGGGACAGGCTACAGAGTATTATTAACGGTCAGTTAGCAGAGAAGAAACTCTCTAGTACATTATTAACTAAACAGATAAATATCGCTAGACAGAAGCCTGCGGACCTTTTAAAGACACACAAACTTCCTATCAATGGTATTGGTGTAGATGAAAAAGGGATGATTAGAATTCATGGAACTTTACTAGATGGTTTAAGTGATGGAGAAAAGCTGGAAGTAGCATTTAATATATCTCTACAACGCATGGGAGAGCTTAAAATAATGTGTCTTGACGGATTCGAAAGATTAAATCAATCCGAGCAAAAGAAAGTTTTGGACATTTGCGAAGTTAATGATATTCAGGCATTTGTGACAATTGTTAAGGAAAAGGAATTTTCAATAGAGGGAGTGAGTGAAGATGTCAGAGAATAAGATTGTGCCAGTAGAAAACAACTCAATATCAATTTTTGAGAATCAAGACAAATTTGAAGTAGCGCAAAGAATGGCAATGGCACTATCTAAATCTACAATAGTGCCACAGGATTACAGAAACAACGTGTCTAATGCATTGGTAGCCTTAGATATGTCTAACAGGATGGGAATGTCCCCGATGATGGTTATGCAGAACTTATACATTGTAAAAGGTAGACCATCTTGGAGCTCTCAATTTATCATCGCAGCTATAAACAGTTCAAAGAGATATTCTGAAAGTTTAAAATTTAAGTTAGAGGGCAAGGGCGAGGAAATGTCTTGTTATGCTTATGCAAAAGATTACGAGGGAGAAGAAATAACAGGCCCAGTAATTACGATGAAAATGGCGAAAACAGAAGAATGGTCAACTAAGTTAGGTAGCAAATGGAAAACCATGCCGGAAGTAATGATTAGATATAGGGCTGCAAGTTTCTTTGGAAGATTATATTGTTCAGATTTATTAATGGGAATTTACTCAGACGAGGAAAACGGTGGAAATCTAAAAGCTAAAATTGATGTTACTGAAGAAGTGCCAGACACTTTCAATACTGTAAAAGATAAGGTTGAAACAGATGAAAACATAATTGAAACAGATTATGAAGAATTTCCAGGGGAGGACGATACTAATGGAACTAACTAGACAAAACTATTTTAGCAGAGAAGCAGAAAACCTCTACATGGGTTCATCTAGTTTTAAAGCTTGGGATATTCTCCATGGTGGATGCGAAGCAAAACAAGTAGCAATTAAAAAAGGTGAATGGATAGAAAAAGAAAATCCAGCATTTCTATTAGGAAGTTACGTACATGCCTGGAGTAGTGGAGATTTGCAAGAGTTTATGTCAACTACACCACAGTTATTTAAAAAGAATAGCAGCGAATTATTAGCTAAATATGCTCTAGGTGATGAAATGATTAATGTCCTTAGGAATGATCCGCTTGTAGAAAAAATTAGGGAAGGCGCAAAGGAACAGATATTCACTGGTGCTATAGCAGGTGTAGATTTTAAAATTCAAGTGGATATTCTTAATCTAGAAAAAGGTTATTTTGCTGATATAAAAACAACTAAGAATTTACAAGAAAGTTACTGGAACAAAGAAATTAGAGGCCAAGAAACCTTTATAAATAAATATGATTATTACACTCAAATAGCAATTTATGCAGAGATTTTAAAACAGAATATAGGACTTGTGGATTATTTGGAACCATATTTAATAGTTGTGGACAAGCAAGAAGTTCCTGATCACGAAGTCATCTACATGGGTAAAAACTTTATATCTGATAAATTAGCAGAAATTGAAAACAGACTTTCACATATTACGGAAGTAAGAAAAGGATTGATAGAACCTATGTACTGTGGGAAATGTGACTATTGCAGAAGCGTTAAAAAGATTATTAAGCCAATCAGTTTATCAGAGTATGAATTGGAATTGGGAATTTATTAATAATTAGGAGGTTTAAAATGAGTAAAAAAGATGAATGTTTTGAAATATTTTATGCACACTCAGAAGCTAAACGCGAAAGAGCTATTGAAATAGCGATGAGTACAACTGGGGTATCAAAAGCAACTGCTTTCACTTATTACCCAGCTTGGAGAAAAGAATTTATGTCTAAACCGTATTACGTTGCGCTTGAAAAGGATATGAAAGCAAAAATTAAAATCAGTAAAGACGCGGCCAATAAATCACAAAAAACGGTATTAAATCACAGTAATGTCGATATTAAAACCAAAATGGACAATGAAATCACAGAAGTGGCTAATGAATCACCAATAAAGGAAGTTACTCAAGAGCCTATAACCACTGATATTAATATAGAAAAAATAGTTTCAGATGCATTCGCTAAAGGTAAAGAAGCATTTAATGAGAACAAAGATAAAATATTCGATGAAGCCATGGAACGTGCAGCACGAAGAACTGAAAGATTGATCAGTTCAGTAAAAGAGATAATAAACCCTAAGGTTGAAGGAATTAACTGGAAAATTGATGTAATAAATCCGGTTGTAGTTGATAAGAAAAAAGAAGATATCCTTGTTACTAACCTTGTACCTGTTGTTATGAAAGGCAAACATGGGAGTTATAAATTTGATAAAGATGCTATGGAAAGGGAGGCACACAGGCATGTTAGAAAAAGCAATTAAAAAATTAAAGACTGAAATGGATAGTAGCAAGAACAATACTTATGGTCAAGTAGTAGGAGGGTTTCTTATCGAACATCTAATTGCAAACCCATCATCGGCAGAAAAAATATTAAATGCCGACAAGACCATAGGATTAAGTCTTGGAGAAATGAAAAAGGTAGCAGAGAAAAGGCGAATCGGTAGTTGTGCGGTGCTCACTGATCAAGAAGGGTTCGGAATTGTACTGAAGTATTTTGGGATTGAATCCTCCATTACGAATATACCTTCTAAAATTAAAGAGCCGGCAGTAGAAGCTCCTGTTACAAAAAAGAAGGAATCAGAAATTGATTTTAATGTTGAATTAGATTTTTAGGAGATGAATGTAGTGGAAGTAGATGCTAGAAACAAAGAATGCACTAAACACTTTGAAAAAAATATAAGCGATGGAGTAAAGAAATATGCGATAGAAGAGGCTTTTAAATTCAGTAGGTATATATTTACTCGTAAAGATAAGAAACAACAGTATGGATTTTGTACGCACTGTGAAACGGAAATTAAGACATATAGTTTAAAACATAATGAAGAAACTACCTGTCCGAACTGTAGAAGTAAAGTAATGGTCAGGTCTGGTGGAATGGGTAGAAAATATATGATTGATACTGTATATTTCGTCTACTATGAAAAGTCTATAAAAGACCCAAACGTTCTTGTAGCAAGAGGTATACAAGCCCAAAGGGATTATAGATTCGATTATAACAATGTAAATACTCAGTATTTTCTAATGGCCATGTATGTGTTTGATGCAATTAAAGGCGAAAGCGTAATGTTAAAACATTCTTATTATGGTGATAGGTTTGATAAAACGAGTAGTATCTGTTCACTATCAGGATCATTCGAACAACGAGGTGCTAGGGTAAGTTATTCAAGAGAAAGTATAGAAACAGCAATCAAAGATACACCTTTTAAATATAGCCAATGGGATAGTTATTACAGTGGCGATATGACTAAGTTTTTCGAATTATATACTAAATATCCAATAATAGAATATCTGACAAAAGAAGGGTGTAAGGGCTTGGTACAAGACAAACTTGATGGTGGATTAACTCATAGGGCAATAAACTGGAGAGGCAAAACTATTTTCAAGATACTAAAGATAAGCAAGCAAGACTTAAAACAAATAAAAGCTCAAAAAATAAATATTACATTCTCCTTCTTAAAGATTTTTCAGGATGCAAGAAAACGCAATTGGAATTTAACATTAGAAGAAACCACTGAAGTAGCAACTAAATATTTAAATTACTATGACTCATTATTAAATGCAACAAAGTATAGCTCCATGAAAAAACTGTTAAAATACTTTTCAAAGCAATTTAACGACTATAACATCTACCAAACAGGACATCATTATTATGATAAAGGCGGTGTAGCTGGAACATTTAGAGATTATATATCAGATTGCATAGTGCTTGGAATGGATATTACAAAGGACCAAGTTGTATTTCCAAGAGATCTCTTCACTGCACATCAGAATACAATTAAACAAATTAATATGCAGAAAAATGAGAAGCTCGATCTGCTAATTAGAGACAGAGCTGAAATCTTAAAGAAATATATATTTGAATGTAATGGATTGATGATAAGGCCTGCAATGAGTTCTCAAGACTTAATAAATGAAGGTAGCGCACTTACCCATTGTGTAGCAACTAGTTATACAGATTCTTACGCTAAAGGTAATACTAATATCTTCTTTATACGTAAAACTTCGGAGTTGGACAAGTCTTATTACACTATAGAAATTAAGCAAGATAAAATAATTCAGGTCCATGGTAAAAATAATCGTTCGCCAAGTGAGGATGTACAAGAATTTATAAAAGTATTTACAAAAAAGAAGCTAACTAAGAAAAAGGTAAGAGTCCAAAACAAAATAACTATCCCAGCTTAAATTAAAAGGAGGAAATCATATGAATGAAATTCAGACTACAGTTATAGATACATTAACCGTTGAAATCTTAATTTTAAAGCAACAAACCGCTCAAAACATCATTGAAATTGGTAAGAGGTTAATATCAGTAAAAGAATCACTAGCTCATGGCGAATGGGGAAAATATCTTGATGAAAAAGTGGAATTTGGGAAAAGTACAGCTAATAATTTCATGAGAGTTGCTAAAGAATTTTCAAATCTCCAAGCGATTGGAAGTTTGCCACAAACCAAGGTGTTTGCACTACTTGAAATACCACAAGCAGAGAGAGAAGAGTTCATTGCAAACAATAAAGTTGAGGAAATGACAACTAGGGAATTACAACAAGCAATCAAAGATAGAGACAAGGCGGTAAATGAAAAAGAGATATATGCAAGTGCTATGAAAAAAGCAGAAGATGCAAAGTTTATTTCAGATAACCTACTAAGAGAATCTAAAGAAGCTGCTAAAGCAGATATAAAAAAACTTAAGGATTCACTAAAAGATGAAAAGAAAAAATCAAGTGCAGAAATTGCGAAGCTTCAATCTTTTATTGGAGAGGCCAAAGACTCTGGAAATGATGAAGAGGTTGTAAGACTCCAGGCATCTCTTAATGAAATACAAGGTGATTTGGATAGTTCGGCTCTTAGGATAGATGAACTTGAATCTCAATTAAAAGAAAAACCAATTGATGTAATAACTGCTGAGCCAGTAATAATAGAAAAAATCCCAGAAGAAGTAGTAAAAGAACTTCAGGAGCTTAGAGAAAAGTTAAGTCAAAGCAATAGCCCTTTCGTAGCTAAATTCAAAAGTAATCACGCAGTGCTTAATCAAATTTTCAAAAGTCAATTAGAAGTAATGGTTGAAATAAAAGAAACAGATTCTGTAACTTATGAGAAATGTAAAAATGCTATTTCAAATTTAATAAGTAAAATGTCTGAGAGATTATAATGCAGCAGAATAAAAGGAGGAATAAAAGTTGAATAAAGTAGTTTTGGTAGGTAGATTAACAAAAGATCCTGAGCTTAAATTTGCTCAAGGAACAGGAACAGCTGTAGCCACTTTTACTGTAGCCGTTAATAGAAGATTTAAGCGAGAAGGTCAACCAGAAGCTGATTTTATACCTGTAGTTGTATTTGGCAAGCAAGCGGAAGCTACTGCTAATTATATGAGTAAAGGTAAACTTATAAGCGTTTCTGGAAACATTCAAACTAGAAATTATGAAGCTAAAGACGGTAATAAAAGATATGTTACTGAAGTGATTGCTGATGAGGTTGGTTTCCTTGAGTATGGTGGTAAAAATGATGCTAGAAGCCAAGATTCTGCTGGTGAAAGTGGGTTTGCTAGTGACATAACACCAATAGATGATATGGGCGATACACCATTTTAGTAAATAATGTAAACAAACAAAGGAGGGTTCAATGGGATATACACATGGTGTTAAGTGGAGCAATGAGCTTATAGAAAATAAAATCTATGAAGTTATGAGGATATTGGACATAGATAGAATGCCCAGTGCTTCTGAGGCTGAATTGATTATTAGAGATTCTTCTCTCTCAAACAAAATAGCCAAGACCGGTGGTTTTATAAAGTGGGCCGATAAATTAGGACTTGAAATTAAAGAATCAGAAACGCAGCTCGGAAATAAATTTGAGGGCAAGGCTAAAGAATTAATTGAAAATATGGGCTATATGACTGAGCGAATGAGTTGCAAATATCCATTTGATATATTGGTAAATAGTAAAATCCGTATCGATGTGAAGTCAGCAAGGCCTTATATGTTAAAAGACAATAGAGTTCACACTGTCGGCATCAATAAGAAGTATGCAACTTGCGATTTATACTTAATATTTGCACTGGATGAAAATGAAAACATAGAACGTACATTTATTGTTCCAGGGTGTGATTTAAAAGTCACTTCAATGAACTTTGGCCAACACAGTATATACAACATTTACCTGGATAGATGGGATTTATTTAAAAGATATGATAATTTCTATAACAATTTAGCTTCATTGGGAGGTGTGTAGATGCGGTACAAATTCACAGATAAAGAAATAAATGAATTATTAAAGAAGATGGTTATATTAGTAGATTCTCGAGAACAGGCAAATAATCACATTATTGATTGGTTCGATAAAAGCAAAATAAAATATAAAGTACAGAAACTCGACTATGGAGATTACTGCTGCTACTTGCCTATAGGAAGTTTTGAAGGACAGCTAAGGGACATTTACTTTACAGATGAAATACTTATCGAAAGAAAATTCTGCATTGATGAATTGGCCATGAATTTGAAAGATAATAAAACCAACATAAATGAAATTAAGCAAGAAATAATTGAGTTGTTTGGAGAAAAGTATCTAGCTAAAGTTTTAAAAACTGACTACAACAGAATGAAACAAGAATTAACTTCAATTAATAAGTACGGAATAGAATTTTATATCTTCATGGAAGGTAATAATTTTGATGAAGATATAAGAAAAGGGCATTTTAGGAGCCAATATGATGCAAGTACATTATACAAGAGATTCAAAGGGCTAGAAAGAGAATTTAAGACTATAATACGTCCCATTTCAAAAGAGTTCATGGGGAGCGAAATATATAATACTTTGCGTTATGGAGTTAGAAATATATTAGTTCACAAAGGTTTCATGGAAAAAGAAAACTAAAGAGTTGAGGTGTGAAGCATGGACTATAAATCTATTAAAGCTCATTTTAAAGTAAAAGAAGATAAAGGGGACATATGTAAGGCCATGTGCCCCGCACACCCTGACAAAGAGGCTAGCCTTAGTATTAAATATGATAGAGCTAAAGGGATTACAATTTTTAAATGTCATGCAGGCTGTGAGACTAGAGATGTTGCAGAGGCAGCTGGACTTGAAGTATCTGATCTCTTCGATAAACCATTAAAGGATAAGGATAAGGATAAGGATAATTCGAATAATAAAAGTGAAATTGTGTACCAATACAAAGATGATTCAGGAAATATTCTATTTGAAAAAGTAAGGTTTGAAGCGACCGAACAAAAGAAAAAACATTTTGCTCAAAAGAGAATGATAAATGGAAGTACTGTTTGGGGCTTAGATGCCGGAACATACTGTGAAACTTTCTCAGGTGGCGATAACTGGAGTAAGAAAAAAAGAGATAAAGCAGTAATGAAAGATTTTCCTTCATGTGAGCCCGTTGTGTATAACCTTCCTGAGCTTATAGATGCAATAAAGCAAGGTAAAAATGTTTATGTAGTGGAGGGTGAAAAGGATGCTGATAACCTTGGAAAATGGGGATTAGTAGCAACGTGTAATTTCGATGGTGCTTCAATAAGTACTCAAAAACCTAAGTGGAGAAAAGAGTATAACCAATACTTCAAAGGTGCCAAGGTTATTATCTTCAATGACAATGATGATCCAGGACGAGCACATGCAGATAACATTGCAGCAGAACTGTTTGGAGTGGCTGAATATATAAAAAGAGTTGAGATTCAAGAGTTACAGGAAAAAGAAGACGTTACTGATTGGATAAATGAAGGTCACACTAAAGAAGAGCTCATGGAAATTGTTAATAACACATCTCTTTATGAATATGATGATGCGGAGGACCAAAGCCTTATAAATCTTAATTTCTCTGATGTAGGAAACGCTGAAAGATTAATGGCCATATACGGTAAAAACATTAGATATAATCCAGTACGTAAGAGTTGGTTATTGTGGTCAAGTAAGCACTGGGAATTTGATTTTGTAGGTAAAATTGAAGGACTAGCTAGGAAAGTAATACGGAAATTACAAGTAGAGGGCGAGGCAATATCCTTAGAAGGATTATCCTATGAGGAAGAAGCAAAAAAAGAGAAATTAAAAGAATCTATTAAAAAATATGTCTTAAGAAGTGAATCTGATGGAAAAATTAAAGCGATGGTAAATCAATCCATGACACAAAGTAGATTAATTGTGACCGAAACTGATAAGGATAATTTCTTGTTAAATATAAAAAATGGTACCTTAAATCTTAAAACTGGATTATTAGGGAAGCATGATAGAAGAAACTTTTGCACAAAACTTGTAAATGTTGAGTACAATCCTAAGATGAAATGTCCAAACTGGACCGAGTTTATCAATAAAATATTCTTAGGTGATGTAGAATTAATAAATTACATTCAAAAATCGATAGGTTATTCCATGACGGGTGATGCTAATTTACAGTGCTTTTATATTTTGCATGGTAACGGAGCAAATGGTAAAGGTACTTTTATTAAAACTATTATGAGGTTCATGGGAGAATATGCGGATGGCCTTGATGCTAAAAGCTTAATGGAAAAGATGGGTGATGAAGGTACTAGAGAAGAAATTGCAGGATTAATCGGCAAAAGGTTTGTAAATGTTAATGAGATGAAAGGGAGCAAAAGCTTTGATGAAGGATTATTGAAATCCCTTACCTCAGGAGCGGACGAAACTGTAAAAGTTAGAAATTTATATGAGTCAAGTTTTAACCTTAAGCCCACTTTCAAATTATGGATGTCAACTAATCATATGCCCAAGATAAACAATGACGATGAAGGTATTTGGAGAAGAGTTAGAAAAATTCCTTTTAAATATAAGTTTGTTGATGGTGATAAAGATGTAAATTTCTTTGAAAATAAGCTAATACCTGAGATGAGCGGAATACTGAATTGGGCAATAGAAGGATGTCTGAAATGGCAACAAGAGGGTGAACATATTCCAGATGTAGTTAAAGCCTCTGTAGATGAATATAGGATTGATAGTGATCCTATACAGCGATTCATAGCAGAAATATGTATAGTCGCTAATAGTGAAACTGTAAGGGTAACTGTTCCAGATATGTATAAAGCTTATGAGTTTTGGTGTAAAGAAAACAAAGAATATATATTGTCTTCTATTAAATTTACTAAAAAAATGGCTGAAAAAGAGTTTGAAAAGGGTAGGAGTAATTATGGACTATATTGGAAAGGCATTGGATTGCTGGATAAGGAGCATCAAGTGGGTATAACTGAGTGCGACAATAAATATAATCCATGGGTTAAGGATTAGGTCGAGTTCTGAGAATATTGTGTATCAAATTTTAAACTTGAGTTAAAAAAATATGCTTTTATTAATAAAATAAAGCTCCGATTACTCGAAACTTTATTTGTGTTATCAGATACCTATCCAATATAAAGGATTTCCTGGATATGTATGATTAGGGAGATAGTATGAGAATGAAGCAGGGGTATAAGGAATTCCATAATTCAAGAATTGACTGTCCGATGGATAACAATAGCAACCAGCATCAGTTGCTATTACTTGTTCACCGCAAGCACATGTTTTTAAGTAAGCATTTACAATCTTTTTGTTAAGCATAAGTTTAACTAAATGATTATCTCTAAGTGTCCCTGTAGGTCTATGGTATTGACCATTAACAGAGCAATGTGTTTCATAAGCAGATGCTTTTTGATTCCCGCCAAAAGCAAATACAAACACTAATGATAGAGAAAGACACAGGATTTTAAGAATTTTTTTCATAATAACACTCCTTTGTATATATTTTTTATTTATTACAATATTAGTATATCATACTTGTTACAATATTGCAATATATTGTATAAATATTAAAAAATATACATACGCTAGGGTCAATATTCTACTATTCATTAGTTATGCCGTATTTAATAAGAAGGTAGAAGTAAAAAGTATAAAATCGCATTCTAAATATGTTGTTTAAAATGCTGAGTTTATGAGACACATTTTGAAAATATGATGAAGGGAGCAAATTTAAATGTTAGAAAGATTAGCGAAATGGTATCATTCAAGAATGTTAAGAAAAGCAAAAATAAAATAGTGACGGATTTCAAAAAAATCTGAATTAACTACTTTAATATTTAGGAGGACATATGAAACAAATTCTTATAAAAGTAAAAAATAAAGGGCATTGGATTAACAAAAATTTAGCAGATGCAACATATGAAGAACGATTTATTCACTATAATTTACTCAGTAAAGGACAAATTGTACATTTATTAGAGGAAGTAATTGGGAATAACATCAATAAGGGCTAAAAATACTAAAATGGTTATAAATTGAATTAATAATACGAATAGTAAAAAGCCGTGTAGGGAATTTTAAAATGGTGTAGGCTTTGTGTAGGCTTTGTGTAGGCTTTGTGTATAAAATAATCACTTCAAAGTATTGGTATAACTCAATCGTGTAGTAAGTGTAGTAAATTCTTAAACAAATAGATAGTGTATAAAATATATGTAATATATATACATATGTACACATGTATTATGTGTACAATAGGGAAATTTACTACACTTTGTACACGGACTACCCTTAAACCTAGTAATAGAGCCAAACTTCTTTTAAAATCATTACACGAATTACTACACTTTTACTACACCAATAGGAGGTAACTAGGACATATGGAAATAATGTACAAAAATAAGGCTATACAATGAAAAATATAACTATAAGTTTTGCTAAAGATTATTCAGATGAAAGTAAAATTATAATGATTACAGAAACTGCTAAAGTATTAAAAATTTTTATTGATAAAGTAAAACCTGATACTGATAAAAATATTAGAGTGAAATGGTTAAAAAGGAATATAGCAGAAGTTAGCACGAAATATTCTGATAAAACTATTTGTTATAAGTAGCAAGGAGGCAATTATGGACAACCTAACTATTCTAAAGGAAAAATATAATTCGCTTCTCCAAAGAGAAAAGAAAGCTTGTCTGTATTTAAATAATAAAAATATAAAACTTGCGACAATAGAAAAAAGTTATATTCCTGAGTTTCAAAAGATAACCATAGAGCTTAATGAAATTGCAAGACAAATTAAAGGAGTCACTAAAGATGAATTACTAAATGGATTTAAAGTATAAGGAGGCTTTTATGAAAATAGATTTTAAGGATATGTACCTGGGTAGAATAGACCAACTCAACTTAGATATAAGAGATGCTGTTAACCAAAAGAAATGGACACTTAAGGCTAAGTTAGAAGCAGAAAAGAAAAAGGTGCAAGAGCTTATTGAAAGATTGGACTAGCACAGAGGGGGAGTATAAATCATGAGATATTCTGCAAACTATGATGAAATAATAAAAAAAGCAGTAACAGAAGCTATTAAAGAGTTTGATATAAAGAGACGTGAGGATGCAAAGACTAAAGTACTTCATAATACAAAATTGCTTTTAAGTAATTATAATAGCCTTAGTAGACATTATGAGGAAGCAGTTGATAATTTGGATTATATAGAGCTGGATGAAGAAGATGAAAGATCCTGTGAAAGTATAGAATCAAATGATAAACTGTTTATATTAACAATAAGGAGAAGTAAGTTTAGGACAATGATTATGGTTTCTCATATTCAAGCAGCATTAAAGGCACTTAAAGAAGATTGCATAAGAAAAAATCATCTGAATAAGTATGAAGTACTAGAAAAACACTATTTACAAAATGTACCATTCAATCAAATATCAGTTGAATCTAACTGTTCTGAGATAACTGCAAGAAGGTGGAAAAACGAGATGGTGCAAGACTTGGGAGTATATTTATTCGGGATAGATGCACTGTGATAATAACATGATAAAAAGATGATATTTACATGATAATTCAAATGTGGTACTATGATACTATTAAAAAGTGTAATTGCAGGCACCGGTAAATTCTTAATTGAATTGCTGGTGCTTTTTCATGTCTAGAATTAAACAATAATATTAGAAAAAAACATTAGACACAAATAAAAACTCTAGGGATATCTATTATACCTAGAGTTTTTATAATTCGTTTTATATTATTGTTTTATTGTTAATGGTTAGGGAAGGAGATTCCCTATTTTCCTTCATGGTTTACTAATTTCACCTAATAAAGCATTTAAATAAATTTATTATCTTAATTAATAAATCTACAAGCTTATACCAATCTTCTTTTTTAAGATTTTTAGTTAAGCCTAAGAAAAATATCCTGAATCTCTTTCCCCAACCACATTTAAGCATGGTCAGGTACCTCCAAATTTTAATATGTACTTATTATATGTTTAATTAGGTTTGTTTATGCACATAGTTTTATTTAAAAGTAAAGTGAAATAATGATAGAAACAGAATTATAGTACTGGATAAATCTCTAGTGCTATTTATATTTTTAATAATTAAATAACGTAAGGAGTGGTTAGATGTAATGTATAAAGAGATAAAGTTAAAAGAAGAAGAGTTAACTAAGAAGCAACAAAGGCTAAAGAAGCTAACGGAAGATAAGAAGTGCAAGGGTAGGGAATAAGCAGAGCGGTTGGCGTAAAGGGTGGGGGAGTATAAGAAGTTTGATTAAAGGGTTTTACCTCCTTTTGTAGAATATTAGGGAAAGAAGGGTGGTAAAAGTAGTATGGTTAGCTTAATAAAAAAGATTTTTTATTTTATATGGCATGGAGATCAAATGCAATTTAGAGATTTAAATAAATATAAAGTCAGTAAGAATAACAATATGGAAAAAGTGGTTAATTCAATGGCTTTTGATTATTTTAGAATGAACATCAAGGAAAGATGTTTATTTGAGTATAAGCTAAAAGATTGTATAAATGATGTTGATAAAATAGCTATGGCGTCATTAGTGTTTATATTTATTGTACCAATTACTTCAGTTGCATTTGAAAATAGTGGTCTTATTAAATTAGTACTGTACTTTGTTTTATATATTATTATGGGTCGCTTTGTTGTTAGTAAAACTAATCATTATAAAATCTGTAAACTATATATCGAGGTTATAACTAGTATTAAGAATGAAGAAATAATTCAAGAAGGTACTTATGCAGTGGAAATTAGATTTATTAGTAAAGAGGAATAGATTAATTAAAAACCTGTAATTGGAGTTGTAAATTTAAAATCAATAACTAGAAACAAAAATGTAATTATTGATCTAACAGATTAAAAAGTATTGTAGCAAACTTTTAATAATAAAATAAATAATAATAAAAGAAAGCACTGGAAGTTCTTAACTGAATTGCTGGTGATTTTCTGTTTCTAAGAATAATAAGGTCTGAATTACATTTTAGATTATAAATAGAAAGAGTAGGGAGTTAATCGCCCTACTCTTAGTCCGAATTGGTGATAAATTTTGTATTATGATAGTCTCTTTAAGGTGCACTCTAATGAGTGCAGGATCTACCGGTTAAAGCTTATTGTTATTGTAAACTTCAACTTACCTATCCTTAAAGATAATTTCATTTCATCACCACCTTGTGTTGGTAATTTCAATTATACATAATGATAAAATGTAATACAATGGTGACATAAAGGAAATTAAGGAATATTATTCTAATACATATTGAGAAGTGAAATTAAGGGCTTTTATATAGGCTCTTTTTTCATGCATGAATATAAAACTAAGTAAGGAGTGAGGGCATGTTAGGTATGTATACAAGTTATACCTGTAAAGGTTGTGGTAAGCAATTGGTATTGATCACAGAAGAGATAGAGAGCATGAGCAAGGTTAGATATCTAGCATGTGCTTACTGTGGCAATAAACGTATTGTGAGGCAGAAGGCTACTGACAATATAAAGGAATGTATGAATGAGCATAGTTATAAAAGATGTAATGGTAGAGTGCATCAGAAAAGGTAAAAATATAAAGAGTAAGATGTGCTTTCCTACTCTTTATCCGAAGTGTGATATTATTTTGTTTTCTTAGAGTTAAATACTTTTTCTTAAAGTTAAACCATAAGTTTTTTTTTATTAAGCTTTTTAAAATGTTAACTATTAGTGAAATTATCTGTAAAATTTCATACGTTAAATCCAAAAAGTTTTTCATAGTATCACTCCTAGATTATTATGTTTTTATTATTAGCAGATTAAAAGAATTATATTCAAAGTATCTAAAAGATATATGAGGTTGTAGAAGTCAATGATTGGTATGAAAAGAGAGTGGAACAGGAAGAGAACTATCTATAAAACAATGAGATAAAGAAGGTGAGGGTCATGCCACTAAGACCATTAAAGCAATGTAAGAAGTGCATCACGTTAACTAGAAATGTAAGTGGATATTGCGAGGAGCATGAGCTAAGCAAAAACGAAGTCAGCAAAAGATATGATAACAGTAGAGACAATAAGTATGTATCATTCTATAACTCAGTTGGATGGAAGAAGCTAAGGAGACAAGCATTGGCTAGAGACTATGGAGTATGTCAGCACTGTTTAAGAGAGGGTCAAGTAATAGCAGCGGACATGGTGCATCACATAGTAGAAGTAAGGGTTGATTGGTTGCTTAGGTTAGTATTAGGTAACCTTGTATCATTATGTGATAGTTGCCATAAGAAAATACCTCATAAGAGTAAGTAAATACTGCATGATATTAGGTCGCATTTTGGCGTACCCCCTCCCCTTTGGGATAGGATTATATCATGGCTAACACCGTATGCTGCTTTTCCTCACACGATTTTCGTTTTATGAGACTTTCAGGAAAGGAGTTGTAAAAAATGTCTGGGAGAAATGCAAAACCAATAGGCCTACATATAGCAGAAGGCAATCCAAATAGATTGACTAAAGAACAAATCGAAAAAAGAAAACAGTCTGAAATTAAACTTGGAAGCACCAAGTTAGTATGTCCAAATTATATTAAAAGCACTGTAAATGCTTATGCGAAATGGAAAGAGATAATTAAAATATATAAAGAAGTTGATTTTGTATCGTCAGGTGATATGGGATTGCTTGCCAGGTATTGTATGACACACTCTGAGTATCTGAATTTGTGTGAAACTAGAAATAGAATAGGAAGTTTAAGAGCAGATTGGTCACAATATAAAGATAGTTTTCCAGAAGAATTTCAACTAAATATAGAAATTCTGCTTAAATTAAACGCAGATTTAAGCTTAGAATCTGCAATTAATAAGAAAATGGATATGTTGATTAAGATGGAAGACAGATTGTTCTTGAACCCTTTGGCAAAAATTAAAAATATACCTAAACAGGAACCTGTAAAAGTAGATAAAATAAAGGATAGGTTTGGTAATATATAATGTCCATATTGGAAGAACTTACAGAGTATTGTAATGACAGAATTACAGGCAAAAGAATTGCTTGCAAGAAAGAAATTTACGCTTGCCAAAGGTTTCTAAGAGATGTTGAAAATCAGAATACAGGAAAATTTCCTTATGAGTGGCTAGAAGATGAGGCACAAAAGATAGTTGATTGGTTTGCGCTATTGAGACATAGTAAAGGTGTACTAGAGAAGCAACCTATAATTTTAAATACATGGCAAAAACTTTGTCTATGTAATATCTACGGATGGTACCATATTAAAACAGGGTATAGAAGATTTAGAAAAGCATTTATAGAGGTTGCTAGGAAAAACACCAAATCACAAATGATGGCAGGGGTAGCACTATATGAAATATCAGCCTTTGGGGTTAATGCCTCAGAGGGTTTTTGTCTTGGAACTAAAATGAAACAAAGTAGGATAGTTTTTAAAGAAGCTAACTTGATGCTTAAAAATAGCCCTCTTAAATGTAAATTCAAGATATCAAGAGATTCCATACAACATGTAAGAAGTGATAGTGAATTAGTTCCAGTATCTAAAGAAGAAGGTAAAGATGGGGATGGTAGTAACCCTCAATTTGCGTGTATAGATGAATATCATCAACACCCAACAGATGAAATGTATTCAGTAATGGTTACAGGAATGAAGGCAAGGCCAGAACCGTTACTTATGATTATTACTACGGCTGGAAAAGATTTAAGCTATCCATGTTTTACTCAAGAATATAAATATTGTAGTAATATAATAGATCCTTATATTGATATGGATAATGAAACTTATTTTGTTCTAATATGTGAGCTTGATGAAAAAGATGAAATATCAAATGAGGAAAACTGGAAAAAGGCCAACCCTGTAGTCATGACTTATGATGTTGGCATTACCTCTATGAGAGAAGATTATAAAATAGCAAAAGACATACCTGAAAAAATGCCAGACTTTAAAACTAAGAATCTTAATATATGGCTTCAGCAAAAAGCTAATGGTTACATGGACATGAGTAAGTGGTCCAAGTGCAGCATAAGTAAAGAAAATCCATTCCCGGATGTTACAGGCTTAAAAGTAATTGGGGGCCTAGATTTATCTGCGGTTATAGATTTAACTAGCGTAAGTTTTGAAGTTGAATTGCCAGATGGTAGAAAAGCTGTAATGAGCCATTCGTTTTTAGCAGAGGATACGTTGACACAAAAGATTCAAACTGATAAAGTGCCATATGGTTTATGGGTAGAACAGGGATGGATAACTAAGACCCCAGGAGCAGTAGTTGATTATGCTTATATATTAAAATATATGGAAGATATTTATGCAAAGTATAAATGGACCAAGGGTGAAGTTTGCTTTGATAGAGCATTGGCATGTTGGCTTGTACAGGAATTAGAAAAAAAGGGATTTATTCCTATTGATGTTCCTCAGGGTATGCTCAGTCTTGGAGAACCTACTAAGAACTTTAGAGCATTGGCATATAGTGGCAAGGTGATTCATGAAAAAAATCCAGTACTGACTTGGGCCATAGGAAATGCAGTAACAAAAACAGACCCAAATGAAAATATAATGCTTGATAAAAGTAAAAGTACAGAGAGAATTGACCCTATAGCATCATTAATTAATGCGCATTTTAGAGGGATAATTACATCAATTGTCCATGAGGATGTGTTCTATAGTCCGAATATTTAGAAGGGAGGTGAAAACTTGGGATTAATAAGTTCATTAAAAAAATTCTTTTTCAATACTCCTAATTCTGTAGTTGTGAATGGTGGGTCTAGACAGTTTTCTTTTGTAAATAAAGATTTAGCAACAAATGAAACTATATTCGCGGCTATAACAATGCTTAGTAATGGCTTAGCTAGTTGTCCAATATCTTTAAGAGAAGAATCTAAAAAAATTAAACCCTCCGAACATCAATTAGCAAGATTGTTTGAATATGGGCCTAACTCTTATATGACAATGTTTCAGTTTATTAGATGCATGGAAACACTAAGAAATACCAAAGGAGCTGCTTATGCTATTAAGGAATATGGAATGTATAATTCTATATCTGCTATTTGGGTTTTAGATAGTGACTGCATAGAACCCATAATAGATATTGACACAAAGGAATTGTATTACAAAATCAGGTGTGATAATTTAAACAGATATGTTCATAGTTCACATATAATTGCAGTAAATCATATAAGTAGTGATGGATATACAGCTATAAATCCTTTATCTGTGCTCAAAGATACTATTAGTTATGACAGAGAGATAAAAGAATTTTCATTGAATCAAATGCAAAATGGATTAAAGGCCAACCTTGTAATTAAACTTCAAACTAAATTGGACGAACCTGGACTGAAGCTCTACGAAGAAATGCTACAAAGGTTTAAAAAAAATGGTGTGTTATTTGTGGATCAGGGAAAGGAGTTCCAGGAACTTAAAAATTCTTCTTTCATAGACCCTAAGGTTTTTGAAGTTGAAGAAATAACAGTAGCAAGAGTAGCGAGAGTTTACAATATTCCGCTTGGCAAACTTATAAGTGGCAAAGATAGCTATTCTAGCGCCGAACAAAGTGATTTGGAGTATATAAAGGACACAATATTGCCATCGGTTCGTATGTATGAACAAGAATTTTGTAAAAAGTGTTTGACTGAAGGTGAAAGAGACAAAGGGTTGCAAGTAAAATTATCATTAAATGGATTTGCTCGTGGTGATATGAACACCAGGGGTAATTTTTATTTTAAGGGTATAAGATCATCATGGTTTTGTGCCAATGATATTAGATCTTTAGAGGATATGCCGCCAATGCCAGGAGGAGATGTTTTCTATGTATCCAGAGATATGATACCTATTGATAAGATTGATTTATTGTTGAAAGGAGGTGAGAAATAGTGGAAAAAGGTAAGAAATACTGGGAATTTAACGCTAAAGCTACAAATGAGGCTGATTTATTCCTGTATATAGAAATAGCATCTTGGGGAGGCGGATATTGCGCACATTCAGCTCAAAGTTTCAAAGCAGAATTAGATGCACTTGGAGGAATAGAAACACTGAATATCTATATTAATAGTCCTGGTGGAGACGTATTTGAAGGTAATGCAATTTATAATATGTTAAAAAGAAAAGCTAGAAATTGTCAAGTGAATGTATTTGTAGATGCTCTAGCTGCAAGCATTTCATCTGTAATTGCTATGAGTGGAAAATATGTTGGCATGCCGGGAAATGCAATGATGATGATACATAAATCGTCGTTAGGCTGTTACGGTAATGCTGATGACCTTGAAAAAGGAATTGAACTTTTAAGAAAAGTTGATATTTCGATGAAACAAGCTTATCTGGATAAGTCTAACGGTAAACTTGATGAAGTAATACTAGATGCTATGCTAAATAGTGGAGATACGTGGTTGACTGCACAAGAGTGCTTCGATTATGGACTGTGCGACGAGATATTAGAAGAAAAACAAATATCGGCTAAATATGATGATAAAGTCTTAAAGAACTATAAAAATGTTCCTAAGGCTTTTTCTTTTGATAATAAACCTATAACAGGCTTAAATTTAGAAGATAAGTCGGCAGAAAATATAAAAGATGATGAGATTGAGGTCCTTATTAAAAGAATAAATAATAAATTCAAATAAATTAGTGGAGGAATGTAAAATGAAAAATAGATATAAATTACAACAAATGCTTGAGGGTGTAGCGGACGAATTAAAAACATCTAGTACGAAGCTTACGGAGATGTATGCAGATGCAAAAACAGATATTAAGGCTAGAACCGAACAAAAAGACACAGTAAAGGACTTGGAAGACAGATTCGACGGATTAAAAGCTCAAATGGATGATTTGGACAAGGCTGATAAAGAAAGATTAGATGCTCAAAATAAAGATAGAGTCTTAGGTATTGATCCAAAAGCTAAAGTCATAAATGCTAAAGCTGAGCTTATAAGAGCAACGATGGCAAACAAGCCAGTGAGCATGGAAGTTAAAGCAGTATTGGGGGATGACAATGCCACTGGTGGAGAAAAACTATTGCCTAAAACAATGTCTAATGAGCTTTTAACAGAGCCATTTGTAAAAAATCCATTAAGAGACATATCAACTTTTACAAATGAGACAAACTTAGAAGTTCCAAAGGTTACATTTACACTAGATGATGATGATTTTATTGCTGATGCTGCAACCGCTAAAGAGCTTAAGGTTGATGGTGATGTAATCCAGTTCATAAGAAAGAAATTTAAAGTGTTTGCTCCAGTCTCTGAAACAATAATCAGAGGTTCAAATGCAAATTTGGTAAATACCGTTCAGTTAGCTTTAGAAGGTGGACTAGCTGCTAAAGAGAAAAAAATAGCGTTTGCTACTAAACCAAAAGTCGGAGAAGAACATATGTCTTTTTATGCTGTAGCAAGTGATGCTTCTACATTGATTAAAACTGTTACTGCAACTACTTTGTATAAAGCGATTAAAGCAGCTGTAGCTGATTTACATGAAGACTACAGAGAAAATGCTAAGATTGTTATGAGATATGTTGATTATATGGATATTGTTGAGGTTTTGGCAAATGGGAACGCTACTTTATATTCCGCACAACCTGAACAAATACTTGGAAAGTCAGCAATTTTCTGTGATAGTGCAGTTAATCCTATAGTCGGTAACTTTGCTTACTCTCACTTTAATTATGATGGAGATATGCCTTACGAGAGAGATAAAGACATAAAAACAGGTATCGAATGCTTTGTATTAACAGCATGGATTGATCACCAAATAAAATTAAAGTCAGCATTTAGAATAGCAAAAGTAACACCCTAGTGAGCCCCTAATACAAGAGGGGTTGCCTTACAGTAAAACAGAATTGGAAGTATTTACAGTGACACAATTAAAAGCTTTATCTGATTATTTGGCAATCGTATATGCTTCAAATGTGTTAAAAGTTACATTGATAGATTCTATATTGGGAAAACAGACGTATCTGCAAGCTTATCTTGAAGGATTAACAATGATAGAGCTTAAAAATATAGCAGATGCAAAAACAATAGTGGATTACTTAACCATGACAAAAATTAAATTAGTAGAAGCAATTCTAGCTACACAAGCGTAGGTGAAAAGTTATGGAATTAAATGAACTGAAAGAATGGCTCAGGGTAGATGGGGAGGATGAAGATAAAACTTTGTCCTCTTTGCTTCTTGTTTCAAAATCTATAATTAAACTAGGAACTGGACTTGCCCAAGAAGATACTGTGGATGATGAAGCGGCTGCTGAACTTTATAAATTAGCACAAAAAATAATTATCACTAATTTTTATGAGGACCGCGGAGCTCCTGGAAAAGAAAATGTAGGGTTAACAAGTTTATATATGCAGCTAGAAGCTTATAAAATGAGTCTTAAATCGGTAATGCTATGAGTAATAAGCTTAAAGCGTCAGATTTAAATAAGAGAATAGATATATGGGGTAAATTAAAATTTAAAAATGAACTAAATGAAATAGACTATAAAGAAGCTAAGATAAAAACAATATGGGCATCAATCGTGCCACAGACTGGTTCATTACAAAAGACACAAGCCGAAACTGTATTAGCCAATACTACGCACAAGATAATAGTAAGATATGGATCTGGTAAGGATATAAAAGAAAGTGACTTTATAATATTTAGAGGGAAGAGATTTGATATTAAGTTTATTTTAAACCCTTATTTTGAAGATGAAAAACTAGAAATTTTTACAGAACAGATTACGGAGTAGGTGATTAAGTAATGGCAGATGGATTTGATACACATGAATTAGATGATTTTGAAAAAGATTTATTACGTTTAGCAAATGATAATCTCCCAAAGGAATCAAAGAAGTTTCTTAAAAAAAGTGCAACAAAATTAAGCAAAGTTCAAAAGAAAGACATTACCTCTTTAAATATCGGGCAACAGGGCTTTGTAATGAAAGATATAATTGCAAGGAGCAAAAGTGGAAAGGTGTATAAATACAATGGTAATTTAAGTTGTAGAGCATACAATGGACACCCTTTAGCTCATTTAATAGACCAAGGCTATATATTAAAAGGTGGTCGCCATCACGACGGAGTTGAAAGTTTTATAAAAGGATACAAATTTATAGATAAGGCACAACGAGAATTTGAGCCCACACATTATGATGATATTCAAAAGTTTATAGATGATATGCTAAATAATCATGGCTTATAGGAGGTGGTCAAAATTGTAACTCTTATAGATATTAATAGAGCAATAGTAGATAACATCACGTTAGCATTGTCAGATACAGAGTTTAAGGATGTAGAGTTTAGCAGTATGAGCATTGAAGAAGACATAATTCGCCCTAGTTTATACCTAGATTTTGATAATAATAAAACAAATAGATTTAACTATAGCCTGAAGGAGCGTAATTTAAATATTAGGCTTTTTTATTTTGCCAAAACCAGGGACAACTCAAAATTTGAGCTTTTAAAAATACAAGATATTTTGGAAAATCTATTTTTGAAAGAGATTAAGATTACAGAGGATTTTTATTTTCCATCAGTAGAAGTTGAATTTGATGTAGACAAGAAAAATGGGTATTTAACTGTGAATTTAGAACTATATAGCTTAGAAGAAATAGATTTTGTTCAAGCCATTATAGATAATACAGAATTTGCAGATGAATTGATATATAACAATAAAATAATATAGAAGGATAGGTGATTATTTAATGACAATACAAAAACCAAATATAGATGTTTCATTCAAACAAAGAGCATTTAGTTTTATACAAAGAAGTGCACGAGGAAATGTAATTCTTATTATTAAAGATGACACAGACAAGACGTTTGCACAAAAAGTTTATAAAACGATAACAGAACTAGAGGTAGATAAATTATTATACACTGAAACAAATTTACAATATATTAAAGATACTCTGCAAGGTGGAGCATTTAAAACTACTGTCATAAGAATAGATATTACTGATACATTTACAAATGGGTTATTATTTGCAGAGCCGCTTAATACTGGGTGGATAGGATTTGCGGATGGACTTCCTGCTGACTATGAAGCTCTTGCTACATGGACTAAAGCAATGAAAACTAAAAAGAAAACATTTATGTCCATAGTATTTAAACCAACATCAGCACCAAATAGTACAAATGTTCATGTTATACAAAATGAAAAAGTAATAGTTACAGATAGCAGAGGAGAAATAACAGGAGATAAATATATTCCCTCGTTGCTTGGATTTTGTGCAGGAGCAAATGTCGAGAAAGGCACTACATATTTAGCTATGTCTAACTTAAAAAGTGTTACTATGCCTATTGATGTAGATGCAGAATTGAAATTAGGTAAAACAGTATTAATAAATGATGAAGATGTAGTTAAAATTGCATTAGGGATAAATAGTTTAACAACTCTTGGAGAAGGTTTGACAGAAGATTTCCAATTTATTGAAACAATAGAAATACAAAATTTAATGTTAGATGATATTACGAAAGAATTTAAAACTTGGATTGGCAGATATAAAAACATTTACGATAATCAAGCAATTTTTATAAGTGCTATAAATACATACTTTAAATTGTTAGAAGATGCTAATATACTAGATAAAAATTATGACAATAAAGCAGATGTAGATATAGATACACAAAGGAAAGCATGGATAACAGTAGACCCAAAAGTGGTAGATTGGTCTGACGCTAAAGTTAAGAATAATGCATTTAAAAGACAATTATTTTTAATAGCAAATGTTAAGATGCTTCAATCTATAACAGATTTAAAATTTATAATAAATATGCAATAAGAGTAAAGAGTAGATAAATTCTACTCATTTTTAATCAATAAGATAATATAAAAGGATAGGTGATTATTTAATGAATAAAGGTAATTTAGTATTAAGTTCAAACGATGCAGAAATGTGGTTTGATGGCGAACCAGTATGGGAATTAAGTAAAGCAAGTGCAAAAACAACTAAAGAAAATGATGATATAACATTTGTGGGAGATAAAACAACATATAAAAAGGGAAAAGGTTATAAGGTAGAAGGTAGTTTTACTGTAAGAAAAATAAACTCTAAGATAACTAAAAAAGTAGCAAATTCTATAAAAACTGGTATAGATTTAGATACAAAAATTATAGCAAAAATGGCTAGAGCAGATGGTTTAGTAGAAAGAGTAGCACTAACGGGAGTAGATATTTCAGAACTAAATTTATTCGATTTAGAATCACAAGGCAATATGGAACAAGAGTTTCCATTTACTGCAAATAACTTTGCGTATTTAGATTTTATAGAATAATTTATCGAAGCATCTTATGGGTGCTTTTTCTTATTAAAATAAACAAATAAAAATAATATAAAAAAGGATGGTATAAATATAAATATGAATACAAGTAAATTAACATTAGAGGATTTTATAAAAAAAGCAACCGATAAATATAATAATAGAAAAATGGTTATAGAAATAGAAATAGAAGGAATGGGAATGGTTACTTTTACTAGACCTTCAGAAAATCAGATATTAACTTATATGAGCAAAAATAGTAAAGCAGTTCAAGGAGAAGAAGGGGCAGACGGAAAAAGAAAAGTTACAGAAATGAATTTTAATCTAATGCTAGAATCAAGCAGAGAGTTAGTTTTCCATTCATGTGCATTTTTAAAAAATCCAGAATTACAAGCATCATTAGATGTCATTGATGGTTATGACGTTGTTACAAAAGTCTTTGGTGTAAATAAAACAATAGACCTTGCAAATGAAATTTCTGATGCATTTGGAGACACAGAAACAGAAGAAGAAGTAAAAAACTAATAAGAGGTAATAAGAAAAATTATGTAGGAGAATTATACTACATATCTTATTACCTCCAAAAAGGTCATAAATTAGAATATTTATTAAATCTAACAGAAATTGAAAGATTATTTTTTATAGAAAGTATGAATTTTCAGATTGAAAATGAAGTTAAATATGATGAAAAGAAAATAAAGGCAATGTTTGGAGGGAAGTAATTCTCTCTTTTTTATTTTATATGCAAGTGAGGTGAAAAAATGAGTAAAACAATCGCAACTATTTTAACATTACAAGATAAAATGAGTGGTGGATTAACTAAAGTATCTAAGAATGTAGGAAATATGAGTGCAGAAATGCAAAGAGCATCTAAACAAAGTTCTAATATGGTTAATAAAATAGGTAAAAGTATGACAATCATATAAAATAGGTAAAAGTATGACAAGTCTAGGTGATAAAATTGTTAAAACTTCTGCTAAATTTTTAGCATTAGGTGCAATTGGCGGAGCAGGTATTATTTTAAAAATTGGAATAGATGGTTTAAAAGAACTAGATGAAGCAAGTGCAAAAGTTAAATCTATAGCACAAGGAGACTTAGAAAAGAAAGATATAAAAAAAGGACTATTAAAGGCTTCTAATAAAACAGGTGTTAAAGTACAAGAACTCGGAGATACTCAGTATAACGCTATTTCATCGGGCGTTAGTGCTAAAGATTCTTTAGAAGCTTCTATGACTTCTTCTAAGCTAGGAAAAGCAGGATTTACAGATGCAAATAGTGCTTTAAAAATTCTAACTGCAACAATGAATGTTTACGGATTATCGGGACAAAAAGCAATGCAAAGTATATCAGATAAAATGCTAGTTACCCAAAATTTGGGAGTAACTACAGTAGCAGAATTAGCAGAAAGTATGGGAAGTTTAACACCTATTGCTAAATCTACGGGATTATCTATTGATGAATTATTAGCAGGTATGGTAGGACTTACAAAAAATGGAATAAAAACAGATGAGGCTGTGACTGCCATGAAGGGGGTTATGACAAGTATTATTTCACCTTCTAAAGAAGCGTCTGATATGGCAAAGAGTTTAGGATTAAATTTTAGTGTAGCAGGTTTAAAATCAAAAGGTTTTGTCGGCTTCATGGAAGAAATTAAAAAGAAAACTGGTGGAAGTACAGAGAAAATGAGTGGCTTATTTGGAAATGTTAGAGCATTATCAGGTGCATTGGTATTAGCAGGAGGTGGATTAAAAGACCTCAAGGGTGGTATGGATGGCATGAAAAATAGTACAGGATTAACAGATAAGGCATTTGAAATTATGGAAAATACGATAGGTTCAAAACTAGATAAATTTAAAAACAGATTTAAAAATACTTGTACTTCTATAGTAGATACGCAGTCAGGTGCACTAGGACAAGTAGCAGATAAAATGGGCAAGTGGCTAGAAGAAAATGAGGGTAAAATTGAAGGTTGGGTTGATAATATAGGAAAAACTATACTTGAAATTTATGATTCTCTTAAAAAAGTTATGGATTTTATGATTAATAATAAATCTACTATAGAAAATTTTGTAATAGTATTTGCTAGTTTTTATGTAGCAACTAAAGCGGTATTAGCATTAGAACTTGCTTTTAAAGGACTAGAAGCAATGATAGTAATTACAAATGGTGCAATGGCACTTTCAGGTGTTGGTTTAGCAATTTTAGCTATTGGTTCTTTAATAGCAATTGGAGTTCTACTATGGAAAAATTGGGACACTGTTAAAGACAAAGCAAATGATTTATGTTTTATGTTAAGCAAAGCATTTGATAATGTAGGAACATTTGTAAAGAATATTTTTAGGGGTATAGCAAACGCATTTATAGAAGACGTAAATAGAATGATAGACCTTATTAATAAATTGCCAGGAATTAAAATAAATATGGTTGAAAAGTATAGAATGGAAGATTATAATCCTCTTGCAAAACCAAAAGGAGATTCTGCAAGTAGGAGTTATGATGCACGAGCTAATGCAGAACAGGCAAAAAAAACTATATCAAAGCCAGCTACATTAGATAAATATACATCAATGAATAGATTCCCTAAGAAAGCACTAGGAACACAATACAGTTATGGTGGAGCAACAATAATAAATGACCGCAGAGGTGGAGAATTAGTTGATTTACCTTCAGGAGCAAAGGTTATTCCTGCCGACAAAACGGATAAGATTTTAGGTGGAAAAGGTGGACTAACTGTACAGGTAATAGTACAAGGAAATGTAATAGGAAATGAAGAATATGCTGAATATTTAGGTAATCACATAGTTGGAAAAGTACGATTAGCATATTCAAACATGTAAAGAGTGGTTTTATAATCACTCTTATTTTTATAAAAAAGGATGGTGGTTATAATAGCAGATATTTATTTATACACAATGGATAGAAAACAAGTGTGGCAATTTCCAACTTTACCTGAAGAATTTCCAACAATGAATTTACAATCAAAAAATGAAGAATTTTCAACATTTAATAATGGAGATTTTAATATCTTAAATGGAGTTGGGTTAAAGAGTTTTAGCATGGGGTTTATGTTACCCTTGCATGAATATAATTTCAACAAATGTGATTATAATAATACACAAAATATAGTAAATTTGCTTATGACTAGCATGGTTGAAAAATTCCCTGTTAAATTTATTTTTAAAGATAATAATAGCAAAGGTAGTGATGGGTTCGAAAATGAGGGATATGGGAATATTGTAGTTTCTGTAGAAAAATTTGAACACCATTTCGATAGGAATTTAGATGTAATTTTTCAAGGCGAATTTAAAGAGTATAGGGTGATAAAATGAGCAAATATGAATTGAGTATACTAGCAGGTGGAGGTAAATGGATTGATGCTTTACCACGTAGCAACTCTATTTCTTGGGGAAGTGATAAAGATACATTAGGCGTGGAGCTAAGTTTTACAAGTTTATTTGATTTAACGGAAGGTAATACTCACGTTAAATTTAAAATCAATAATCGACCTACATTTAATGGTGTTGTCGTTAAAAAAATCAAGAACAAAACTTATTTTAGTTATGTTTGTTTTGACTACGCATGGTATATCAACAAAAATGAGACAATTATTCAATTTAATAAAATAAATGCATCTGATGCAATAGAACAATTGTGTTCAAAATTTGGGGTTAAGTGTGATGTAGTGAAAATAGATTACACAGTACAAGAAGCTAAGAAAGTTACCGTAAAAACTAAGGTAGATAAAACTATTAAACTAAAAAGTGGAAAAACTAAAGTAGCAAAAAGAGTTGTTAAAACTAAAATAACCACATTGATAAGTAAGATTTATAAAGACATGACAATTAGTGCAATCATAGAGGATATTTTGGAACAAGCAGAACATGAATTAGGTATAAAATTTATAAAGGAAATGATAGGAGATATTTTATATATTAGGAAACAAATAGAATATAAACTTTTTCCTACATTTCTAATAAGTGATGATTTAACTGTAAATTCAAGTATAGAAAATATGAAAAATAAGGTAATAGTAGTTTCCAGTGATGAAAAAAATAATAAAATTTTAGCTACTGCATTAGATTCTAAAAATATTAAAAGTTATGGAAGTTTTCAAGAGGTTATAAGTGTAGAGCAAAAAGATGAAAGTAAAGCTAAAAATATAGCAAATAATTTTTTAAAAGCTAATAATAAAATATTTAAAGATACAACTATAAATTTAATAATAATAGATGGTGGAGAAGAGATAAGAGCAAATAGGTCAGTAGGAGTAAATATAAAATCTATGGGTTTGAATGGTTGGTATAATATAAAAAGTTGTTCAAATAGTTTGATTAACAATCAACAAAAATGTTCATTAACCTTAGAGTGGTAGGAGGTATAAAATGGGTAATTATGCAGTAGATATTGCAAAAGCTATTAAACAAAGAAATAATATAAAACCTATGGGTAATTTAGTGGGAACGGTATTATCTATAGCACCATTAAAGATTGGAATTTTAGGTAATGAAGTAATCTTAGATAATAGCAATAGTTTTATATGTAATAGTATGAAAGAAAAAACAGAAAGAAAAGCTACATTAAAGATAGATGGATATACAATAGGAGCAACTGCAATAGATAGTAGAGGGGATAGTAGTATTGGCATAAATGTACCTCTTAAAAACGACTACAATGCAGTTATAACCTATAAAGAAATTTTAAAAATTGATGATAAGGTGCTTGTTATTTCAGACGTTTCAGGACAAACTTTTTTTATTGTAGATAAAGTTGAGGCGATATAAATGGATAGTATTTTACCATTTATAGATATAGAAGAAGAAGCAATTTTAGAAGATTTTGATAATGTTACTGAGGAAACTACAATAACACCATTAGGAAAAGCCTTAAAGTTTGATTTTACAGAGAAAAAATTCATAATAATAGATGGAAAGAATATAAAAGTTGAAAATGTTGAGCAAATAAAACAATGGATTGATTTAATTTTATTAACCTATAAAGATAAAGTTAATGTTTATAATAATACAGATTTTTATTGTAATGTAGAAGACCTTATAGGTCAAAAGTTAAATATTGTTATAGAAACAGAATTAAAATTAGAAATAAAAGATGCACTTTTAAAACATAGATGCATAGATAAAGTTCAGGATTTTAAAATCAGTCAAATAAAAAGAACTTTGACAGTAGAGTTCACAGTTATTTTAAAAGACAATTCTATCATAAATATTAATCAAAATTTATAGAAGGTGAGGTGAAATATATGTATGAAGCTAAAACGGTAGATAATATTAATCAAGAAATGTTATCAAATATTTCTGATGAATATGAAAAAACAGAAGGTAATGCGACCGCTGATATTATTAAAAGTTTTGCAATGGAGAGTAATAACATTTGGTTGGGGTTGCAAACTTTATTTAATAAATTAGATGTGGACAAGTTAGTTGGAGATGATTTAACACAATATTGTACCCAAAGAAAAGGTATTGATAGAAAAATTGCTACATTTTCAAAAGCTATTTTAACTATTACAGGTAATGGAAATATAGCCATTGGAGACTTATTTGCAACTGTTAATGGTATACAATTTAAGTCATTACAAAACTTAACAATAATTGATGTAGGTACAATAAGTGTAGAAGCATTAATAGCAGGAAGTAGTGGGAATGTAGGCAGTGGAAGTATAACTCAATTTCCAGTAACAATTGCAGGTATTATAAGTTGTAATAATGTTAATTCGAGTTTTGATGGATTTGCTGAAGAAACAGATAAGCTTTTAAGAGAACGATACTATGAAGCTTTAAGAATACCTGCTACTTCTGGAAATAAATTTCATTATATATTATGGGCAAGAAAAATAGTAGGTGTAGGAGATGCTAAAGTTATTCCACTATGGAACGGTGCTAATACTGTAAAAGTAATAATTATAGACTCTAATAAACAGGTTGCTAGTACAGATATAATTAAAAAGGTACAGGATTATATAGACCCTAATACAACTGGAATAGGAGAAGGCGAAGCACCCATAGGAGCATATTGTACGGTGGTTTCTGCTACTTCAAAATTAATTAATATAGAAGTAGATATACAAGAAGTACAAAATTATACATTAGAAAATATTAAAAACAATATAAAATTAAATATAATATCATATCTACAGGAAATAGCTTTTAAACAAGATTATGTAAGCTATGCAAAAATATCTAGCATAATATTAGCTACCGAGGGAGTACAGGATTTTACAAACCTAAAAGTTAATACTGGAATTGCTAACATATCTATAGGAACAGAAGAGGTTGGAATAGTAGGTGGGGTGACAATAATATAATGCAAAAAGATAATTTAATCCAAAATATGCATGAAATATTTAGAGATGATTTATGGTTGTTAGAAATATTTAAAAGTGGTGGAATTGAATTAGATACAATAAAAAGTGCCATGGTCGAACTAGAAAAACAATACAATTTCAAGACTATTTCTTTAGAATTTCTGCCCTACTATGAAAGGGTATTAGGAATAAAAACTAACCCATTAAATTCAATAGAAGATAGAAGAAGTTATATTGAAGCCAAGTGGAAATCGGACAGTAAATGTGATTTAGCATCTATTAAGGCAGTATGTAAGAGTTGGAAAGGTGGACATGTAGCAGTTGACTTTATAAATGGAAAGATACAATTAAGATTTATAGATGTTGGTGGAGTTCCAACTGATTTACAAGGACTTTTGGAATTAGTAGACGATATTAAACCTGCTCATTTGCCATTTTCATATATTTTTATATATCTTTATTGGGACTTATTTGAGAGTTGGAACTTTAACTGGAATGGTTTAGAATCAAAGAATTTAACATGGGATTTACTAGAAGTAAAAGTTACGAATTAAGGAGAGTGATTAATAAATGGGCAGTACAAATAAAACGCCTAATATTGGGCTAAATAATTGGATAGGTACAGATTTAATAAAACGAGACGATTTTAATGCAGATAATACAATTATAGATACAAAAATAAAAGATAACATAGATAAAATAACCGCACTAAATGGAACTGGTGCAGTAAAGGAAAAAGCTAACCTAGAGTATGTTAATACAAAATTCTCAGATATGTCCTCTAAAGTACCACATTTGGGTACAACAACTAATGTTGGAGATATTTATAATATAAATACAACAGAAATCATTAATGCAAATCAAAAATTTACTATAAAATTTAATACTTCTAGTATATCTACACCAGCATTAAAGATGAATAATACTAGTACACCATTACTAATTAAAAAGGCTAATGGAAGTAATGCTAAATTGTACGCTAGTGTATATACACTATTTTTTGATGGTTCAAATTTTATCCTATTGGGTGAAGGAGGTGATGAATTAAGTGGAAACTTTATTGCTAGTGATGTATTGTCTGGAAAAACTGGATATAGTGATAACTCCCTAGTTAAGTTAACTGGCACAATGCCTAACCTAAAAAATACTACTTTAAAAGTAGGTGGAGGTTCAAGTATAGTATCTCTTGTAGAAGACCCTAATTATTTAGGAATACACTCAATATTGAAAGTATTTTTACAGGATTTAGGATATATAGATAACTCTACACAAATGCAACAACGTATACTAAATTTAACTGCAAGTAATATAAAATCAGGTGTACAAGTAGGTGGAACAGTTGGAATAACAGGTACTTTTACTGATGATGCAACCGTCACAGCAAGTGAACTATTAGGTGGTAAAACTGCATATGTAAAAGGAGCAAAAGTAACAGGAACAATGCCTAATAATAGTGGTATAAATACAGCCTGTGTAGCTGTTGAGGGGTATAGTACACCCAATAGAATATACCTTAACCCTGTGAAAGGTTATTATGATGGCAGTGGTTCTACTTATTATGATGATGCTAATTTTACATCTGCTAATATTAAAGCCAATACTAAGATATTTGGATTGTTAGGAAAAGCCAGTGTTGTAGAAACTTCTGATGCAAACGCAAATGCAGATGGTATTATTACAGGAAAATCTGCTTATGTTAATGGAGTAAAAGTAACAGGTAATATACCTAATAATGGTGCGATTAATAGGACACCTACTACTTCATCTCAATCAATACCAACAGGCTACACAACGGGTGGAACGATAGGAGCGGTTGTAGTCCCCGTTGATAAAGTATTAGCAGGAACTATTATAGCAGGTGCAAATGGAACTATGCTTAATAATGGAAGTCAGACAGCAACAATAACTACACAAGGTGGAACAAAAGTAATTCCGTCAGGCTATACTTCAGGAGGTACAATAACTGCAAGTTTAGCTAGTAATACTGCAATCAGTACAACTCAAACATATGGTGGTCAAGTTACTACAATACCAGCTGGTTACTATGCTTCTGCTGGTCAAGTTACTAACAATATTTCGGTAGCAAGTTTAGGTGGTAAGTGCTACGCAAGTGGTAGCGCAGTAAATGATTCATCTGGTTATATCACGGTTGCTGGACTAGATTTTACGCCTAGTTTTGTTACCGTAGATAATACATTTTGGTCAGAACAACAGACAGCTTCAACGTATGAGTTTCAGTCAGTTACTAGTGTTTCTAATATGAATTTCCGTGGTCAAAATGGGTTATTTACTTGCAAAGTAAACTCCCCTGCATATACGGCGAAAACTGTATATTGGCACGCATATGGGAATAAATAAATAAATAGGAGGTATTGGAAAAATGGAATATGGAAAAAGAATAATATTTGATAAATTAACAGGTAAAGTTTTAGATAATTGTTTTGAGGAAATGAGTGGTAATTTACAAGAAGGATTACGACCACTACAAATTGACTTCATAGATTTACCTTTTGGAGATATAAGACTCAAAGAGGTATTATCTTATCATATAGACACTATTACTAAATCTATTGTGGTGGATAGTAAAGCAGAGCATGTACAAACAGATGCAGAAAAAATAGTACAATTAGAAACTAAATTATTAGAAAGCGAAGGTGTATTATAATGGTAGTAATAAAACAGTATTTGGTAGATATTTTGGTTAAAAAAATAAGCACACAAGAGATGAATTTTAAAACCAATGAACCTTTCAGAACAGAGGATATTTTAATAGCGGAATATAAAACTGCTACAGAAAATGCTTTATTAGCTTTAGCAGAAGTTGTTTAGTTTCTGAGTAATAATAGGAAACTATCACGACACAACTTAATTATTTTTAAAGGGCAATATATGGGCTAGCAATAGTCTTTTTTCTTTGTCCTATTGCTATAAAGTCAAGCAAGTGTCTTATTCAAGAAGAAGAAATAAAATGAATAATAAGTAATTAATGTATTAAAAATATATTTTTAATAAAAAAGAGGATATTATGTATAAATATAGAATAATATAAGCATAGCTAAATTATACTTTAGATGGCCATCTAATATAGGGGAGAAATTTCATGTTAAAAAACTTTAGTAAAAAAATGTCAATGGTTTTATTATGTTCAAGCTTAATTTTTAACTCTATGCCTGCATTTGCAAGCACAAATGCATCACCTAAGGATTCTAGTAAGACAACTGAAACTAAAATAGCATTAGATGGAATTAAATATAGAACACCTGAACTAACAAATAAATTCAGTACTGAGGATAAATCGAAAACGTTGGCTTCTAAAACTAGAGAATCTACTACATTGGTAGACGGTCAAACTGATTATAAAAGCGTTGGGAAAGGTTATACGGCGTTATATATTATAACTGTTCCTGATGAAAGTGTAAGATTTTTTAACATAACGGGTTCTTGCCCGGTAAAAAGTTCTTTAATAGCTAGTGGAAGGGAGCAATTTATTTCTTATGATTCGGGTGCTTCTAGAAACTCGAATATAATTTCTACAGTGTTACTTCCAGGAATGACTTATATATTGAAGATCACCCCACAAGAGGCTACAACGATTGCAGTAAGCATGAGTGTTGGAGGGAACAATGAATCATGGGTTAATTGTGGCAACGATAGTAATACTTACAATACAACTTGGACAGAAAAAAATATGTTATTAGGTCAGAATACTGATGGATATGGTATTGAATTTCAGAAGCCAGGAACATATAGTATCAGTGTAACAAATAGTATTAGTAGCTTATCATTAACTTTAGTTGGTACTAATTATACAAATCCTATAATAAACCTACCTATTCCACCTATGGTTTATACCTTCCCTACTAATATTACGGTAACAGCAGCAGAGGCGGGTCAACTCAATTATAGGTTACTACTTAAGAGTAACGGGGTTGCACATAATGGCTCAGCTTATACTGTTACAATTACAAAAGTGAGTTAAGATATTAAATTAGAAATTTAGATTTTTAACAAAATAAAGTTAAAAAGCACTCTAGCAATAGAGTGTTTTTTATTGAACAATAGGAAAATATGGCGACACAACTAAGGGCACTCGTAAGAGTGTCTTTTATATTACATTAAAATGCAGATATCTTGAAGCTATTTACAATCATAATCCTACTTTCGCTACAATTGTTAGTGGAAGGAGGGATATTATGATACAACTGAAAGAAATAACACAAAAAATTGAAGAACTCAGAACTTTAATGCATCAGTTAATGAATGAAAAAGAAAAATTAACTGACCCAGAATTAGTAGTGCTTAGCCAAAAGCTAGATGATCTACTAAACGAATATGATAGATTAATAAATAGAAGTTAATAATTTATCATATCAAATCAAAATTGCACAGTAACTAAGGGGACTTTAATAGTCCTCTTTCTAATTTTAAAAATATAGGAGGTGCACCATGAACGATGATCTATGCTTAGAAAAACATAATGGAATAAAAGAAAAATTAGAATTGCATGATAAAAGATTAAATAATCACTCAGAAAGAATAGATAAATTGGAACAAGGCCAATCAGAATTTAAAGTGGAAATAAAAAATTTATGTGAAAATATAAAAAATCTAACAAGCACAATGAAATGGTTTATGGGAATTTGGGTAACAAGTTTACTTGGATTCTTTTTTTATGCAATTCAGCAAAATATATTTAAATAGGAGGATAAGATTATGAATTTTGGAATAAATGATGGCCACACAATTAGTGGGTTCGGCAGTGGAGCAGTAGGCATTATAAAAGAGGGAGAACATACAAGGCTAGTCGGTGCAGAGGTCAGAAGGCTACTTAAAGAAGCTGGCCATAACGCTATAAATTGCACTGTAGATTCTGCAAATAGTGTTAATCAAAGTTTATCTTTAATAATGGATCAAGCAAATAGACAGGATTTGGATTGGTTTATATCTATACATTTTAATGCTGGGGGAGGTGAGGGCGTAGAAGCCTATACTTATGCGGGCAGACAATATCAGGATGCAATAGATGTGTGCGCTAATATCTCTAAGCTAGGCTTTAAAAATAGAGGTGTTAAAGATGGTAAAGGACTTTATGTAATAAGACGAACTGTTGCAAAATCCATGCTAATAGAGGTTTGCTTTATAGATACTGCAGACGCTAACCATTACTTAAATGTAGGATATAAAGTTATTGCTAAAGCAATTGTTAGCGGATTATTAGGACAAGTAGCACCAATAATTAAACCAGTAGTTATAAACAATGCAAAAAACGGAATAGTTACCGCAACTGTATTGAATGTAAGAGAATTGCCAAACACATCAAGCAAAATCATAGGTCAATTGTCTAAGGGCACTATGGTTAAAATAGATAAAAAAACAGGGAATTGGTACTCAATTTTTTATGGTAATCATGGCGGATATGTAAGTGCAGATTTTATAAAATAATAAAATTTTAGGAGGAATATATTATGTCAAATCAAACAATACAATTAATAACAATGGTAATAGTTTTAACAGGCGTTTTAGGTGCCATAGTAGTAAGCGTAAAAGAATTGACGCCTAGATAGTTAAAGTTACCTTTGCTAAAATTACAGATAGTAAGAATAGGAGGTTATCTGTAATGGCAAAAAAAAATAATGATATAACCTGGAGAGGATTTTTAGAAAAGTTTTCTTCTTATGAAGGGACTGTAACCAGCTTTTGTAAAGAAAATAATATTAGCAAGAGTCAGTTCTACTATTATAAAAATAAATTTAAACAATCAAATAAGCCAACATTTCATGCTATAGCAATTAATAATGAAAAATCCAACCCCAAAGCAGTAAACAAAAGTGTAAAAGGATGTAGTGATATAAGAATCGAGATCGGTAAAATTAATATATTTATACCTGCAAATGAACTAGAACTATTATCAAATATACTTAAGGAACTAAGTAAATCATGCTAAATATTGATAAGGTTAACACTGTATATTTAGCTTGCGGCGTAACAGATTTAAGAAGAAGCATAGATGGATTATCAATGGTAGTACAAACAGACTTAAAATTAGACCCCTTTGAAAAAGCATTATTTGTGTTTTGCAATAAACAAATGAATAAGCTTAAAATACTACATTTTGATAATGGATTTTGGTTATATTATTATAGATTAGAAAAAAGTAGGTTTAAATGGCCAATGACAAAGGCGGAAGCCTTAAAAGTAAATATAGAAGAACTAGGTTGGCTACTAAAAGGTTATGAGGTAAGAACAACCTCAAAATTCAAGCCGATTAAGGAAAAAAACTACTATTAAAACCACATAAAAAAACCTCTTGACCCTTGATAAATCAAGGGTTTTCTGCTATAATATAAGTATAAAAACTTTAGAAGAGGTAATTGAAATGAATGACTTAAATATTGAAGAACAATTAGATTATAAAACAAAAAACATAATTTCTAAGATGGAAAAAGAGATAGAATTAAAGGATAAAGAAATTAGAGAGCTTAAAAATGAACTTTCATTTTTAAAAAATCAAGTTCTTAATAAGAATAAAAAAATATTCGGTAAGTCTAGCGAGCAGATGGATAGCAACCAAATATCTCTTTTTGACGAAGCAGAAAAGTTTTGTGATTCAAAAGTGGCGGAGCCAACCATTGAAGAAATAACATATAAGAGAAAAAAGGCCTCTTCTTATGTA
Organism: Clostridium sp. FP1; assembly: GCF_011065975.2. NCBI lineage: Bacteria > Bacillati > Bacillota > Clostridia > Eubacteriales > Clostridiaceae > Clostridium > Clostridium sp. FP1. The sequence continues at coordinate 530,694 of NZ_JAAMNJ020000001.1, forward strand.
GGAAAGAAAGATAATCTAGCTAATTTGGAAAGAGTAATTATCGAGCATAAATTGGACGAGGATAAGGCTAATTGCGATAAGTGCAATGGGCAATTTGTTGTTATAGGATCAAAATCAAAAGAAATTCTAAAATATAAACCAGCAGAGCTATATATAGAGGAACATGTAACCTATAGCTACGCTTGTAAATCCTGTGAAGAAGCTGAAGGTAAAGCAAATATAATTACTACAAAAGCGCCTAACAGCTTGCTATATAAAAGTATGGCATCTAACGAATTAATAAGCCATGTAATAAATCTTAAATATCAATATGCGCTACCGCTTTATAGACAGGAAACGTATTTTGATATGCTTGGTGCAAATCTTTCTAGGCAAACATTGTCCAATTGGATAATCGGTGCTGCAAAAGAGTTTGAACCTGTCTACGACATGATGAAGGAAGAACTATTAAAAAGCCATTATATCCAGGCTGATGAAACCACTGTAGTAGTTGTGGACTCTAAAGGAGAAGATTCCAAGGCTAAAAAATATATGTGGTTATACAAAACTGGTGAATATAAAGATCCAATTATTTTGTATGACTATCAAAAGACAAGATCAAGCTCCTGCCCTAAAGGATTTTTAAAGGGATTTTCTGGGATAATCCAAACAGATGGCTACGCCGGCTATAATTCTGTAGAGAATGTAAAAAGGCTGTACTGTTTGGCTCATATTAGGAGAAAATACTTTGATATAGTTACAAAGCTAGATAAAGAAGCCCTAAAAAATTCTCGAGCAGTTATAGGGTTTAATTTTTGCGAGCAACTTTATAAAATCGAAAAAGATTTAAGAGAGAACTATGCTGGTGAAGATGATTACTACGAAAAGCGCTATGAAACAAGACTTGAAAAATCAACACCAATTATTGAAGAATTTATAAAGTATGTGGATATAGAAATAAATAGTGCATTGCCAAGAAGTCCATTGGGCGCAGCCTTAGAATATAGCCGAAAGCTATTACCGAGCTTCAGAATTTTTTTAACTGATGGATCCTTAGAAATCGATAATAATGCATCCGAAAGATCAATAAAACCTTTCGTTATTGGTAGAAAAAACTGGCTTATGTGTAATACTCCTAAGGGAGCAAGAGCAAGTGCAACAATATATAGCGTAGTAGAAACGGCTAAGGCAAATGGGTTAGTGGTAGAAAAGTATTTAGTGTATTTAATGGATGTGTTGTGTAATTTAGAAAACAAGGATAACAATACGCTATTAAAATACATGCCTTGGTCCAAGGAATTACCTGAAACCGTAAAACTTCAAAATAGGAATCTTCATGGCAAAAAAGATTAAAATAAAATCCAGTAGAAAAGCACTTGCTGCTTACTACTGGATTTAGTTTATCAAAGAATTTCCTGAAAATACATACGGAGAATTTTTGACGCTTACCCATAGTAGGCTTATTTCCTTATTTAAAATCAAAAGGTGTAAATGTATCAGCTATATTAGACAATGCACAGAAAGCTACGGATAGCGTTGATAAGGTACTTGCAGTAGTACAGGACATACTACCCAACAACCCTGCAGTTGGTGTTTTAACAATTGTTGAAAAATGGGCGAAAATAGGTGTTGGAAATGCAGAACAATTATACCATAGTGGAGAAGCTACAGGTGAGGAAAGAGCAACAATAGCATCCAATACAGTTTATAATGTCTTAAATGAAATGAATATTACAGTAGATGATAACAAAAAAATCTTAATAGATGCAGCAATTAAAGAGGCAGTACTTAAATTAGGGCATACTAAAGATGCAGTAGTAAAGGTTGCGGATGTTTCTGCAGAACCCATAAAAGTAGAAGTTGCTCCAGTGATAGTTAAATATTTTGCACCGGATGGAGTAACAGAACTGCAACCAGTAACCATAATAGATCCAGTAGCAGCACAATAATTTTTAATCCTGGAGTTAGAGAAATCTAGCTTCAGGCTTTTTTTATTTCTTAAATAGGAAAGCTTGTCTTATTTTGTAAGATGGTATACAATAAAAAAAGAAACCACTTCGACGATCAATCAAAAAGCAGTTTCTTAAAAAGAAATTATATTCTATTGCCTCTATTATAGCACATATTGGATGGAATATAACTAAAATAATGGAGGGTGAACATGGCAAATAAAAAAAGTAAAGTACACTATTTCTATCCTATGACACAAGTAGGAGAGGAAACTAAGTTAGTAGATCTATTACCAATTTTATCAGAACTGCAAGATATAGCGCCAGAAGAAAGACTATTAGATGAAGGTGATGGCAATATTCAACTTAAGAAAATTAGCTTTAATAAAGACTTTAAAAAGTGGGAATTATGTTTTCTTAGAAATAAGGTAGATGCACCTTTTAGAACAAGACTCGATGATGACACCGATGCTGCAGAAGCTTTAGATGAGGATGAGTTCATAGGTCATGAATGTTGTATGCTGTATGATGAGGTAACAGGAATAATAGCCCTTCAAAATAATAGAAATAGTATTTCATTTGCGGGAGTGTCCCAATTATTAGGTAAATATGCACAAATAGGTATATTCTTATCAGCAATAGTATATGAAGAAAAATATTGTGAAATATTAGAAGAAGATGGAATAGAGTATAAAAGTGTAATTATTGCATATACTGATATAACTAAAATTAGAGAACTAGCAACTATGGAAGAGTATAAGAGTGTGGAGTTTCTTGCAAAGCTTACCACCGACATGTCAGCTTTAAATGGTAAAATTGAATTAAGTGTTGGGAGAGGTAAAAGTTTTTTAGGAAAGGCGGCATTAAAACAGTTTGTTAACTTTTTCAAAAAACATAAAGAAATAACGAGTAATTTGAAGGTAAAAATGGTAGATGATGATACAATAAGATTAATTGATTTATTAAGTAATAAAGCTAGTGATGAATTCGAAATATCTGTAACCAAAGATGATCCTAAGACATTTAAGAAAATACTTAATGCTTTAAACGCTATATTCGACACGGCACTCACAACAACACTTGAAAAATGTAAGAAAATTATTTAATCATTTAAAAGGAGTAGTATTATGAACTTGAAGGTAAAACGTAGCACTATAATAATTTATAATGTAATACTGGTAATTCTAACATTTATGTTTTATAAAATGAATATAACGAGTAAAATTATTAGATATATTAGTTTTGAAACTATTATGTATAAGTTCCAAGATTTACTTTCAATTTCTATTACTATTTTAATTGTTTTTGTAGGGGCGATTATAACTGTAGCTACAGTTCTTATTTCTATGTGTGATAAAAGAATTATTAGACTTATAGCAAAGAATAATAAAACATCCTATTTAGTATCTTGTATTAAAACATCGATAGTAACAGGGTTAATAATAATAGTACTTTTAGCAATTATGTATGCAAGAATTGATTTTAATATTTTTATAATTAGAATTATCATTTTATATATAGTAGGATATTTAATGATAATATTTACTGCAAAAAGCAAATTGTTAATAGTAATTATACTTAGTATATTAAACGAATCGTTTAAAGAGCAGGAGCAGGATTCGTTTAGGTTTAAACCTACATTTAAAAATCCTAATGATAAGACAAACAAAAAAGAATAATATATATTAAAATATTTAGAAGATCTGCGGGTAACTAATATCTTAGTGTTTATGTGCCAGAGTGTAATTAGCGGAACTGAAAAACTATATGAGATAAAATATGAGTTGAGTACCTGCAAGTGGATATTATTTAAAATCTAGATCTTAAATTATAGACTGTTTTAAAAATTCTATTCACTACATCCTATCTTTCATCTCTGAGAAAAATGTGAATCAAGGTTCAGCGAAGAAAACTCGTAAGTATTTTGTCACAAAACTATTATACCTTGCATTATAAATTGCTTATATATAGAAATTTTAAATTTCAACTAAAACAAGTAAGTTCAGCATATTCTATAATTATCTCAAAGATATAGATTGGATTTAACTAAAACTAACTAAAATTCTACTTTTTAAAAGCAGCTATATTAAGTAAGTCTTGAACCATAACAAAGCTGTAACCTTGGCTCCTAAGTGAACTTATTATCTGAGGCAGCGCTTTAACAGTATTAGATAAGTCTCCACTCTTACCAACTGCACAATGTTGTAATATTATTCCACCGGGGTATAATTCCTTACTAACATAATTCATTATTTGAAGTACAGAAGTTTTATCCCAGTCTCTTGTATCAACAGACCAATCTATTATTTCATACCCCAAGGATGAAATTTCATCGATTACCTGTGGAGTTGTTGAACCATATGGAGGACGAAACATTGCAGTATTAAGCCCTGTTATTTTGTAAAGTAATTGTTCGGTTTTTTGTACTTCTTCTTTAATTTTATCAGCGGGCAACCTTGATAAAATAGGATGATCCCAAGTATGATTTCCAATTGAATGTCCTTCACTAACTATACGGAGAATCATCTCTGGATGAGCTTGTGCACGCAATCCAACAATGAAAAATGTAGCTTTTACATTGTTTTGCTTTAAAATTTCAAGAATTTGAGGTGTGTAATATACATCCGGTCCGTCATCAAACGTTAATGCCACTTGTTTTAAGGTTCGATTAGGTGAACAATATATAACACGCAAGGATGGAGGATTATGTACTGTAGTTTTAGTTGAAGACTCAGTTGCTCCTGTGTTTTTATTTAAAACTTGCCAATTAATGAGCATACCAGCAACAACTATAAAGATTATTATTGAATTTTTTTTTATTAATTTCATAATGAAGACCTCATTTACCTGTAGATTTTATCTTTATTTGAATTATCAGTTCAAATTTAAGCTCGAATTTAGTTTGCACAAAATACGAAAAAAATATATGAGGTATTAGTTTGTATAATAAGAAGAATAACCCAAAAATTCATTTCAAGGTTACATAATAATTAATAACATTTTGTATAACCAGTGAATATAAAAATATACGTAATTCGTAGTTCAATAAAAGTGTGCAATAATTACTATCTATAACTGTATTGTACCATGGTATAATGGACATTAAAAAGTAAGCATTTCGATGGATGTACACCTGGTTTGATAATTGTGTTATTCTAAATGATTGTTGTTACAAAGTTCTTATTTTTTTCATTGTCTATTACTATATTTAGTTATTTAAGGATATATATAGGGTGGATTAACCATAAGAATATGAAGTTATCTCCTAAGTGCTTTGATTTCAGATAGATTTCAGTTTGACAAATGTGAAATTTACCATTTATATATTCATATATAGTTTCGTATTTATTGTATGTAACGTTTCAGTTTAATTTGCATAACTTATAGGGGAGTTAAGGGAATGGCAGTAAACATTCATAAGACTTACTGATATTGGAAAGAAAGTGGCAGAAATTTTTGATATAACTCTTAAAGTGTATTATAAAAAAGTTATCGCAAAGATTCAAAAAAGGTCAGGTTGAAGGTGTTTTAAAGTCGATTAACATTCTTCAAAAATCATTTGAAAGAGTTAATCTAAACTGCTGTTAATAATCATACAAGTGTATTCGAGGTGAGTTTAACGATACTAGTGATTTCTATAAGTACTATGGTCATAGCTTTAGAATTTGTATGTTCACACCTATTAGATGACAAAAATACAAAGGTGCTTAATGATTTTTGTAAATTAGAAGGTAAAAAGTACTTGATAAGAAGAGATATCAGTGACTAATTTAGATAAAAAGCTTGAAGTTAGAATAATCTAGCTTCAGGTCTTTTTTAATCTGGAGCTACTAACTAGCTAACCTTATTCTCTAATCTTAACTTATCAGCTACCATAGCTATGAACTCTGAATTAGTAGGCCTGCCCTTTTCATTACGAATAGTATATCCGAAAATTTTATTAATAGTTTCTATTTGACCCCTACTCCAAGCAACATCTATTGCATGCCTAATTGCCCTTTCTACTCTACTAGCAGTAGTATTAAATTTTTTACCTATTGATGGATACAATTCTTTTGTAACAGAAGATAGAAGTTCAATATCATTCACTACCAAGTTTATTGCTTCCCTCAAATACATGTATCCCTTTATGTGGGCAGGTATTCCAATTTCGTGAATAATACTAGTTATTTCAGTGATCATATCTGTTGGTTGACTTTTATTAATTGCACTTTCGTTTTCATCAAGATAAGTAATTACTTTTTTCACATCCCTATTATATATGCCGTTATCTAGCAATTGCCTAATTCTCTCAACTAATACGTCCATGGCAAAAGGTTTTACAATATAATAATCTGCTCCTAGTGACATGGCTCTTTGGGTTATTTTATCATGACCAACTGCTGATAAGACTATAATACGAGGCAGTGGATCTAAATTCATTGTATTTAACTTCTCTAGAACACCCAAACCATCAAGATTAGGCATAATCATATCAAGTATAACTAAATCAGGCTTTTTATCTTCAATCATTTTTAATGCTTCTTTTCCATCTTCTGCTATTCCAGTAACAACAATATCCTTTTGAAATGATATATATTCATTTAGCAAATTACAAAATTCTTTGCAATCATCAACAATGATTATGCTTATTTTTGGTTCTTCCATGTCTATGATCTCCTTTATAGTTTGGTTATATATCCCAATAATAAGTTCAACAAAAGATTGGAAAATCCTTCTAATTAAAAACATATTTATAAATATTGTCGAATGAGCAATATAAAAGACTATAAAAGTAGATGAAAGCAACTCTGGACAGAGTGTAATTAGCGGAACTGAAAAACTATATGAGATAAAATACGAGTTCAGTAGTTGTAGATGGATATTATTTAAAATTTGATGTATAATGATTTAATGATATTTGACAGAATGGGGGACATATAATGAAACTAATGTGTAAATGTGGAAACATAGAAGATATAAAAACTGACAAGCCTATTACAGATTTTGAATTTAGAAACTGTGGTGACGGTACTGCAGCATTAGTCTGTAAGAATTGTAATGAGGTTGTATTTATTGATTTGAAAAATAGTTAGAAGTTCTGAGGGATGCCTTGGGGCTTTTTTTGTTGGGAAAATAAGAGGGATATTAATGGCACACGTAGAATAGTAAGTATTATACAAGTGATGAAAAAAGAGGTGGCTATATTGAAAGTTAACAAAAGCAAAATTATTTATCTTTTACTTGCATTTATAATTTCTATTACATTTATAACATGGGGATTAAGTCAATTAGAGCTAAAGAATAATCCTCAAGTCAGAGAAGCTTTAGCAAAATCAAAGATATCACAAGTTGAATATATATTTGCTGTATGTGGAAAACAGTTACCAGATAGCAAAGTTAAAGTATTTAATTCTATGGTAAAGAAAAGTTCTCAATTTGACTACAGTAAAAATAATTTTGAAGATTATGCAGAAAACTGGTTGATATTTTTAATTCCTTCATTAATTCTTACAGCAATTCTTTTTGCTCCATATTTAATAATTCAAGATAGAATAGAAAGAAAAAAGAAGATTAAGCAAGAAGCGTTACTTAAAGAAAATTACATAAAAAAATATTCTTTAAATGGTAAAGTAACTAAAGTAAAATGCATTGATGGTACAATATCAAATACGCAAGTTATTAATAAGACTTTAAATTTTTGGAACGATAAAAAAGCTATTTATTTTGTTAACAGTGATCATCATAATGACTTAGGTTTGTTTAACATTCAATTTAAGGATGTTATATGGTTTTCAAGATATGGAGAACTCTATACATCTATGGATGTTAACGGCGGTGACAGTTCATTTGGAAGAGCAGCGTTGGGATATCTAATTGCCGGACCAGCAGGTGCCATTATTGCGAGTGTAGATTCAATAAACAGTGAAACCATTGTTCACGATAAAAGAGAAACACTATTATTTATACAAGAGAATAATGAAGAAAAGTACATATTCTTTGAGCCTAATTTATATGATGTTTTAATGCACATTTTACCAAGCAAAGAAATAAATATTATGGCTAAAAAGGAAAAGAAGTATGAAGGAAATAATGATAAGTTTGAAAAAATAAAGAAACTCGGAGAACTCAGAGAGAAGGGATATATAGATGAATCTGAATTTATAAAGTTAAAAGCGGATATTATTTAAAATCTAAATCTTAGATTAACAATAAAAATAAAAATACTATACTTAGGGGGGACCCAGTGCAGTATCTTTAGTTATTAAAATAAAAGGATTGGTATTTAAATTATAGACTATTTTACAAGTTTTATCCACTTAATTAAGGAAAATTTAAACCTGAGGTTAGAGAAATCTAGCTTCAGGCTTTTTTTAGTGCGCCCGGCATGGGCGCAATCTAAAGGGTGAAAGTCCCTAGCACGGGTTGATAGTGCCAAGTGCATAGCTTAAGACAAGGGTGTCCATGGTGACGTGGAATCTGAAGGAAGTGCGGCGAAATCCTGGTCTGACGAACAGAAACTACATATAAGGCATATGTTTGTGGGTAAGTTTGCTAAACAAAACGAAGCCCAAAACTATTCGAAACAAGTGGTGTAAATGTATCAGCTATACTATACAATGCGAAGAAAGCTACAGATAGCTTTGATAAAGTGCTTGGAGCAGTACAAGATATATTACCCAATAACCCTACGGTAATTATATTAAAAACGATTGAAAAATGGGCGAAAATAGGTGTTGGAAATGCGGAACAATTATACCATAGTGGAGAAGTTACAGGCGAGGAAAGAGCAACAATAAAAGAAGCAGTCCTAAATCTAGGGCATACTAAAGAAGCAGTAGTAAAGATTGCAGATATTCCTTCAGAAACCGTAAAGGTAGAAGTTGTTCCAGCAATAATTAAATACTTTGCACCAGATGGAGTAACAGAATTACAACCGTCATTATAGCAGAGCCTATAGCAGTACAATAAGTTAGACCTCAGGGAGAAATCCTTGGGGTATTTTTGGTTTTAAGTCGATTTTTGTAACACGATACTTAAAGGAATATGAGCTGTTATTGTAGAATACATAGATTAAACAAGAAACAAGTTTATTTTTAAGATACTTAGTTATTAATTGTATGGGAAAGGAGGGGTTAAAGTTGAAAAAATTAATTCGTAAAACTATGAATATAATTGGATGTGTAGCGTTATTTGTTGGAGCATTAGCTATTGTGCCAACATCAATGCTTAATTCACATCAGCCTAATTGTCCGGATGAATTTTTAGAATAAAAATGTTGACTCTTTTGGGAAAGGATGTATTACTTTTAGCTACAATAGTTCAAAAGAGTCAATGCTTTATTGAGGAGAAGATATGAATATGGCTGCGACTAGAGAATTAATACTTGCTATCTTAGAATCATTAATATTATTAGGAGTTTTTAGCTCTTTAACTAATCAAAAGAAGTATATAAGTGAGAATAAAATAAAATCATGGTTATTTTGTATAATATACGTTTTTGTAACTTGTTTGAGTACACTTTATGTTAATAATTTGTATCGTATACTAATTATTATAGTAGTTTCTATTTTATTATTAGCATTTATTACAAGAATAAGTCTCTATTCTTCGACTATCATATTTTCACTGTTTTTTACAATAGTATTTACTACAGAGACTTTAGTTCAATTCATTGAAATGTCTATATTTAAAGTGGAATTAAATCAAATTTTAACAGTTAATAAATACTTATTTATCTTCTTATTTGTGTGCAAATTGCTACAGATATTTGTTGTAATAATACTTTTTAAATATAATGTGTATTTAAATAAAATTATATTAACCAATAAAGAAGAATTTATTTTTTCAGAATTTTTAATAGAAATTGGAATTTTCAATCTATTTATATACGTTTTGATTTTTAGTGTTTTAGATATTAAAAAAAATAGAATACATAATATGTTAATCTTTAGTATATCTTTTGTTTTTTTAATAATTGCATTTCTACGCTTAAAAGAAAGAGAAAAAATGATGAATATAAACAATAAATATAAAGTTCAAGAGTATCAGATTACAAATATGGAAGAAATACTTAGCATTATTAGACAAGAAAAACATGATTATGCTAACCATATAAATGTTATACAGGCATTGTGTTGCTTGAACAAGCCCAATACCGTTGAGCGAATAAACGAATATGTATCAAAACTTTCAGACATAATTCATTCATCATTTAGATATTTAGATACGGGGAATGATTATATAGATGCTTTGTTATCAATAAAAAATAACTACGCAACTAAAAATAAAATAGATTTCAAGGTAATGATTGATGAGCCTTTTAGTTCGTTAAAAATTAGAGAAGATGAATTAATAAGTATCATTAGTAATATTATTGATAATGCATTTGAAGCATTCAAATTAAAATCATGTACTGAAAATAAAGAAATATCTATCACTACTTCTTTAGAGGATAGCAAGTTTTGTATTGAAATAGCAGATAGTGGAGAGGGCATTCCTGAAGAAATAAAAAACAAAATTTTCGAAAAAGGGTTTTCTACAAAAACTAAGCAAAAAGGTGAACATGGGTATGGGTTATATATGACTAAGAAATTAGTCGAGCATAATGATGGGAGCATAACTGTAGAATGTGTTTCGGGAAAAACTAAATTCTTAGTTAAATTTGTAATATAAAAGGATAGACGAATGAATAAATTAATCAGTTGTATAGTAAAAAAAATATCTGAAACAAATTCTCAATTTACGGACTTAGAACTAAAAAAAATGGAATATGGATTACTCTGTTTTTTTGATGAAGTTACAAAGATTATTCCATATTATATTATATTCTACTTATTTTCACTTCAGCAATACTATGTAGTTGTTTTTGTGTTTTTCTGTCCAATAAGATTATTTTCTGGTGGATTCCATTCAAAGACTTATTGGGGATGTTTTTTTATTAGTTTTGTAACTTTCTGTGTAATAATTACTATTGGCAAGTATATATCGATAAATACCATTACCTCAATATTAGTATTAATTATTTCCGTTTTACTTGTATGTATTTTTTCTCCTGTAGATAATATTAATAAGAGAATAAAAAGTAGGGAGCGAAGAAAGAAGCTCAAAAACTTTTCTGTAGTTACAATTATTTTGTTGAGTGGATCGTGTTATCTGATACCGGGTAGATTTTTTACTACGGCAATACTATCTATTTTTATAGCTGTAATAATGATGATGATGGGCTACATAAATAATGAATGTAATTTAAAAATGAATATTTACAAATAATGAGCTGAAATGGTAAGTTATTATTCAAGCTGTGTGTTGAGGGTACTGTAGAATTAGACTGTAAGGATTATTGAAAAGGCATATTATTAATTTTAAGAATGGTCAAGAGCTCTGAGGGATACCTTAGGGCTTTTATTTTATTCATTTAGAATTTAATTAAAATTACATTATATGTTGCAAATGTGTAAATAATGTATTATTATTGAAATTGTGAGTTTTTATGAGGGGTGGAATAAAATATGAGTGAGCAAGCGGAATTACTTAGAAGTAAATTAGAAAAGTTGGTATCAGTTACTGATAGCCTTATTGATAGTGAAATCATTTCTGTAAGTCAAGAATTGGACAAGCTTATTTTTCAATATTATTTAAAAGCATAATATAGATTTAAACATGTTCCTCTGGCTTCGGCTGGAGGTTTTTATTTTTTTGTAAAAAATAGTTATGAACTCAATACAAATGGATATTATTTGAGATTTGAGGTACCGTAGCTTAAAGATTATCAATAAAAATAACAATACTGCACTTAGGAGGAACCCGGTGCAGTATTGTTAGTTACATAATAAAAGGAGTAGTATTTAAATTATAGACTATTTTATGAATTTTATTCACTGCATTAAGGAAAATTTAAACCTGAGATTAGAGAAATCTAGCTTCAGGTTTTTATATTTATCTTAACTATTTTTTTGAAATTGAAGTAGTTCTATTTTGTAAGTTCATAGTGTTATGTATGGGTAAAACAATATAGAACGAGAACTATACGCCCCTCCCCTATAATCCTATGGTTGATTATAAAAGAATATATTCCTCATTCTACATGGAAGCTGAAATTTGTTATAATGTTATTGAAGTTATGTCAGTAATATTATGTTCGTATTTTGAAATGTTATACTATGGAGATTTGTGGATATAAGTATAAATTAAAGGAATTTAAAACACTTTGGAGAATATTTAAAGAATCTTGACGAATCATCGTAATACAAAAAAAGGCAATGGTTAATCCAATGCCTTTTTTGTATCTTATTTATTATATACAATTTTCATCTCTGCATTTACCATTGCTCTTAAAGCAAAAATAGCATAGTAAATCTTTTATGCATATGTTAAATTTCTCTGCAATCTTATAAATGTTATCTAAAGACATATCTTCTAATTCCTCTTCTCTCTTTATTGTCCCAGAACTGATTAACAATTTAATATCATCTTTTATTTTATCTGTAATCATCATTATTTTATCAACTCCTCTACAATCTTCCAAGCATGGATAATCAAGCATTTGGCAAGGCGATGTGTCTAGCAATAGGTAAATTTTTTCTAGAATATCTATAGAAATTTTATTATGCCCTAGTTCAATTGCAGAGATATGCTGTCTTGAAACTCCCAGCATCTTAGCTAATTGTGTTTGCGTTAAATTATATTTTGATCTGTATTCACGCACTCTCATATAATCACCTTTTTTATTACATCATACCTTAATTATCGACAAAATAAAACATATTTGATACAAATTACAATTAAATTATAATTTAATTATTTACAATCTTAAAATAAGGCGATTTAGTTTGTTTTTGTAAACCTATAGGTTGACAATTTTAAACTAAATAATTTAAATTACACCCTTTGTTTTGACAAATTATTGACAAACAAGGTGGTATTATAAGTTGAACAAAAGAAAATTACAGGGGTGGTTGATGTGATAAATTTATTTATGCTTTTTAGGATATGGAGTTTGTATGTTTGTCCTACCTAATAGGTAGTCTGTAGATATATTAAAGTAATCAGCCATTTTAATAACTAGATAGATATTAGGGGTTCTATAAGCAGTTTCATAATTTGATAATGTTTTTCTATCTATATGTAACGCTTTTGATAATTCATCCTGTGTTAAATCCTTATCCTGTCTTAAAGCCCTTAACCTATCATTAAACTGCACAACAATCCCTCCAATTTGATAAATATATCTAGTATATCATTGGGGAATTGGATTGATTTATAAGTGGCTCGTTTAGCAGACAACGCAAAATAAGGCTGCGAGATATTTGACTATATGTAATATGCAACAATGGCATTGACTATATGAGAACAAACGTTCTATACATTTGCAAATAAATGTGTTATTATTAATCTATTAAGGATAGATATGGAAGATTAGACAGACAAAAACGAGGGGCAAATGCTATCTGCTTGTTATGGTTAAAATGTTATCATTAGTGATAGTATTAGTAGTAGACAATAAATGTATGTTAGTCTTTTAAAAGGGGGATAAATTCATGTCAAATGAGGAAATAATAAAAAAACTAAAGAAAAAAACTGTTTATTAGAAGTGGAAAATGAAAAACTAAAAATAATGAATGCAAAACAGGAAGAAGTTATAAAAAATATACAGATAATATTAAAGGCAAGTGTCTTATTATGAAAAAGCCATTTAATGAATTGTTGTCATTAAGTGGCTTTCGTCAAAAATCCGTCAAAAATTATACTCAAATTTTATCAAACTTTATCAATGTTAAATTTGTGTATTTTTAATAAAAACGTTGATATATATACATTAAATCAAAATATATTGAATTCTATATCGTTGATTAGTATAATGTAAATGTATACAATAAATAAAATCAATTAGGTACATGAAAATAAGGAGATGGGTGTATGTCAAAAGTTGTAGAAAAATTTTTTAAATATGTAAGCTACGATACTAAATCTGATGAGGAATCAACTACCGTTCCAAGTACAAATGGTCAAATGATACTTGGCAAACAATTAGTTGCTGAATTAAAGGAAATGGGTATACAAGAGGTAAGTATAGATGATAATGGATATGTAATGGCGACTATTCCGTCAAATGTAGAAAAAGATATACCAACAATAGGATTTATAGCACATATGGATACTGCTCCAGATATGTCAGGAAAAAACGTTAATCCTAAATTTGTTTACAACTATGACGGAGAAGACATAATATTAAATAAAGAGAATAATATAGTATTATCCCCAAAAGATTTTCCAGAGCTCAAGAATTATATAGGAAAAACTCTTATAACTACAGATGGAACTACACTACTAGGAGCTGATGATAAAGCTGGAATTTCTGAGATAATGACTGCTGTAGAGTATTTAATGGAAAATCCTAGCTTCCCACATGGTAAGGTTTGTATTGGATTTACACCAGATGAAGAAGTAGGACGTGGGGCAGATCTTTTTGATGTGAAAAAATTTGCTGCAGATTTTGCATATACTATGGATGGCGGTACTATTGGGGAATTAGAGTCCGAAAATTTTAATGCGGCAGGAGCAAAAATTTCTATTCATGGCAGAAATGTTCACCCAGGTTCAGCAAAAGGAAAAATGATTCACTCTACACTTATAGCAAACGAATTTATGAATTCATTGCCATCAAATGAGACACCAGGTACTACAGAAGGGTATGAAGGATTTTATCATTTAATAGCTCTTAATGGAGATGTTGAAGGAACAAAACTTCAATATATTATAAGAGATTTTGATGCTGAAAGCTATGAAAATAGGAAAACATTTATGAAAAATATAGTAAAGACGCTAAATGACAAATACGGTACTGGAACCGTTGAAATAGAAATAAAGGACCAATATTTTAATATGAAAGAAAAAATAGAGCCAGTTAAACATATTGTAGATACAGCATTTTTGGCTATGAAGGAGGTAGGAGTAAATCCTATAATGGTACCTATTAGAGGCGGTACAGATGGTGCAAGGCTTTCATTTATGGGACTTCCTACACCAAATATATTTGCGGGTGGACATAATTTCCATGGTAAATATGAATTCATACCTACATTTGCTATGGAAAAAGCTGTTGAGGTAATACTTAAAATAGTTGAACTATATGCCGGTAAATAATAGGACGTGTGAAAATCAATAACAAGTCAATGATGAATTGTGGTTAAATAGTGAAATCATTATATTTTATATAATAATTTCACTATTTTTTTATAAACACAAATAATTGTCTATACTAACCAAAGAGTAAATAATAAATAGTGTTTTAAAAATGTACAATATTTATTAAAGGTTTGTTAATAAAGTTGACACTAAACTGTAACATATAAGTATTAATATATACTTAAAGGTAAAATACAAGCAGAAATTCAAAAAGGAATATAAATATCCTATTTACTATAATTTAAAGTTAGATAATAGATAATAACTTTTATATACCCATAGAAACCAATTCCAATAAGGAGGTAAATAATATGAACGAAAATAATAATAATGATGTAGTAAATGGAAATAATAATTGGGGTGAGAATATAAATGACCCACAGGAAAATATTAATCCTGAGCAAAATGTAAATGTACCTAAAGATGTGCTTAGTGAAAAGCAAAGTGAAACGTTGCATATACAATTAGAAGATACTAATTATACTGAAATAAATGATAAAAATGTGAAAAAAGATAAAGGTGGTATGAGAAAAAGGATAGTATCCTATATAATAGTAGGTGCAATATGCTCTACACTTGGAGGTGTAGGTTCTGCTGTTGTTACGATGAATATGATGAAAAATACAAGCACTACTAATACACCCAAAACAACTGCTACAACGGTTGCTAGCAATTCAAAAGCAAAGCTTATACCTGCCAGTAGTACAGAAAATTTAACTGTACCTGAAATTGTAAAAAAGGTAAGTCCAGCAGTAGTTGCAATTTCTACCAATAGTACTAGTGTAAGTAGCGCGGTTAGAGGGCAGGGTACCCAACCAGAAGGTGTGGGTACTGGTATGATATTTAGTGAAGATGGATATATTTTAACTAATTATCATGTTATAAGCGGAGCACAGAATATTAAAGTTATGCTTAGTGATGGACGCGAAGTTTCTGCAAAAATAATTAATTATGATGCTACAGCAGATGTAGCTGTAATTAAATTAGCAGATGGAACTAAGGTTCCAGGTGTTGCTGAATTTGGAGATTCGGATAAGCTTGAAGTAGGGGAATCAGTAGTAGCAATTGGGAATCCCTTAGGAAAAGAATTTTTAGGATCTGTTACTACAGGAATTGTTAGTGCAGTTAATAGGCAAGTAAGCATTGAAAATAAAGATTTGAAATTTATCCAAACAGATGCAGCTATTAACCCAGGGAATAGTGGTGGCCCACTTGTGAATACTAAGGGGCAAGTTATAGGAATAAATACTGCTAAAATAGGTCAAGAAGGTGTAGAAGGATTGGGTTTTGCAATACCAATTAATACAGTAAACCCTAAAATGGATGCTTTAATTAAACCAATTCTTAATATTGGAATTTCTTGCAGAGACATAACTGCAGACATTTCCAAGCAATACAATATTCCAGTAGGCGTGTATGTTTCACAAATAAAAGAGTTTAGTGCTGCAGAAAAAGCCGGGATAGCACCTGGGGATATTATTGTACAGTTCGATGGCAAAAAGATTAAAACTGTGGATGAACTAAATAAGATTAAAGGTACACATAAAGCCGGTGATGTAGTTAAAGTAGAATTAGTTAGAGATAGTAAAACAATAAAAGTAAATTTAACACTTTCTGTTTAAATTAAAGCCACTTGGCGCAATATGCGTTAAGTGGCTTTAATGGCATTCTAGAAGGTCACTCACCTATCTCTGTAGGTGAGTGATGAATTAATACTGTGTTTTATAGGGTTACCCGTTGCTCTTTAATAAGGCCTTTTCTATATGCCGTAAGAAGTAGCTCTAAATCTTTAATTTGATCCTTAATTTCGAGGCCTACATCAGTATCTGTTACACGAATACGATTTGTAGATTTCTCTAAAACTATAGTAGAAGAAAGAATATCCTTTCCTTCATCGATAGCCTTTTGAGTAGATTCAAAAGGAGCATGGGATGCCAGTAGCAATCCATAGGAATTATAAATAAGAGTATATCCAGCTATGCCTGTCTCTGGTTGATAGGCCTTGGAAAAGCCACCATCAATAACTAAAAGTTTACCATTAGCCTTTATAGGACTTTCACCTTGTTTGGTCTTAACTGGAACATGACCATTTATAATATGTGACTCATTGGGGTTTAATTCAAATTCAGACAATATATTATTGCATATTGATTCATCGTCTCTATAATTATAATATGGGTTCTTAATTTCTTTATGAGTACTTTTGTCATTTATAAAATACCTTTCAAAGGTAGTCATTTTGTCTTTACCAAATAATGGAGAGTTTGAACCGCACCATAAATACCATATGGAGTCTAAGGCATAAAGCTTAGATTCTGAATCAACTTTCCCAAAGTAAGCTTCTCTTGCTATTCGCTCAGTTCGATCTATATAGGATTTTCCACTATAAGTAACATTGTCTATTTTCATTTTCTTAAAGCTACCATCTGCGTTTAGTGCAATACATCCATGATAAAGCAAGTTGGAGTTGTACTTTAAGTACATACTTCCTTTAGAATATAGAAAACGTACATGTTTTTGAAGCTTTTCACTATTTGAGAAAGAAGATTTAAGTTTGCCTACAAGTTCTCTTTCCTCTTGGGTTAATTTATAAGGGTCTTTGGGATCTATAGTTGGGAAATTAGTATCGTTTAGTATATATTCTTTTCCGTCGATATCTATGGTACCCTTTTCATAGTCTATTTTATGGAGAAGTAATCTGTTTTGCATTTCATAATTAGGGCATCTTTTTATTATAGCGCCTTCAAGTTTAAACTGAATTATAGTAATGGCTTTATGCATTTGAGACATTAAATTAAGGTCATTTTCTCTATAATTATTTTCAGGGAAAAGTTTAGGCTTAAAGGATTTACAGGGGTCATCTTTATAAAAATCTAAAGCGAAGGTTGCTAGTGGCAATAAGTTTATACCATAACCTTCCTCCACAGTATCTAAATTTGCATATCTGGTTGAAATACGAAGAACATTAGCAATGCAACTTTCAGAGCCAGCGGCGGCTCCCATCCAAAGTATATCGTGGTTACCCCACTGTATATCAATAGAGTGGTAGTGCATAAGGGTATCTAAGATTATATGGGCACCAGGACCTCTATCATAAATATCGCCTAAAATATGAAGTCTATCTATAGTAAGCCTTTGAATTAGGTTTGAAATAGCAACTATAAATTCTTTAGCTCTACCAATTTTAATTATAGTTTGAATAATTCCATTGTAATACTCCTGTTTATTAAAGGTGTTTTGTTGTTCGTGAAGTAATTCCTCAATAATGTATGCAAAATCTGGAGGCAGTGCTTTTCTAACTTTAGATCTAGTATATTTAGAGGAGATGGTTCTACAAATTTTAATAAGCTTATGAAGGGTAATTTTGTACCAATCATCTATATCAAGTTCTTCTCTAAGTGCTAGGTCTAATTTTTGTTCTGGATAATATATAATGGTTGCTAGTTCTTTTTTTTCAATCTCTCTAAGTGAATTACCAAAAATATCATTAATCTTTCGTTTGATTACTCCAGAGGCATTCCTAAGAACATGAGTAAAAGATTCATATTCACCATGAACATCTGTAAGAAAATGCTCAGTTCCTTTAGGTAGATTTAAAATAGCTTGTAAATTTATGATTTCTGTACAAGCATCTGGAATTGTAGGATACTTGCTAGCCAATAACTTAAGATATCTCAAATCTTCTTCTATAGTATCAACTGGTGTCTCACTAGAAAATATCATTTTTGACTCTCCTTTATAACTTTTATAATTTTATTTGTGTAGCCTATTTAATATAAAGGCTACACTTAATATTATAATACATTATTATGGAGTATTGTATTATGAAAACAAAATATTTTTTATTTTAATATGGATTAGTTGACAAAAACACTACGAAAGTATAATCTTTAGATAATTATTTAATGAAGTACGAAATATAGGAGGTATATATGAAAGATATAAAAATTAAAAGTGATGAAATGGTTAAAATGAAGAAGTGGGCATTAATCGGAGCGTCTCCAGATGAAAGTAAGTTTGGATATAAAATATTAATGCTACTTAAGAAAAAGGGATATACAGTGTATGGAATAAATCCTAAATACGACGAAATAAATGGAACTGTGATTTACCATTCATTAAAGGATTTACCTGAAAAAGTGGATGCTGTGAGCGTTATAGTAAATCCTAATGTAGCATTAAAGGCTCTAGATGAAATTGTAGAATGTGAAATAGAAAATGTATGGTTTCAACCAGGTTCTTATAACCAACAAGTTTTAGATAAGGCCAAAAATAATGAACTAAATATTGTTTTCCATGAATGTTTATATGTAGAATTAGGTAAAATTTAATTATATGGTTTTAAAAAAGGTGCACGGGCTTATGCCAGTGCACCTTTTGAATAACTTACAAAGCTTTATATTTTAAGTAGTGCATTAGGCTTTTCTAATAAGATATTAGTTCTTTCAATAGCTTCATCAATATTATTACAGATGTTTTCTACTCCTAAAGCATCTATAAATCCGTATTTGCCAAGAACAGTGGTAGGCTGTGATTGAAGATTTAATATTATTAGGTGAGTGTGATGTTTTTTGCAAATACCATAAAGCATTTCTAATGCATGGTATCCTGTGGCATCCATAGCCGGTACATTGGACATTTTTACAATTAATATTTTAGTAGGAATACCTATTTCTCTAATTGCATGCATAAACTTGTCCGCTGCACCGAAAAAGAAAGGACCATTAATTTCATATAAAGATACATTTTCAGGAGTTTTTATGCTATCGATAAGTTCTATTTGGTCTTTATCTTCATATTCATCAAGAATATATCGCACATCTGAAACATCGGCCATTCTTTTCATAAATAGTAGTGAGGCAAGAAGTAGACCTATCCCTATAGCAATTACTAAATCAAAGAAAATTGTTAATGAAAAAGTAGCTAAAAGCACTATAGCATCGCTTTTAGGAGCTTTAAGTATTCTTTGGAAAGCTTCCCATTCACCCATATTATAAGACACTATAATTAATATTGCGGCTAAAGATGACATAGGTACAAGTTTTACATAGGGCATACATACTAGAAGTATCATTAATAGAGCCAGTGAATGAACAATACCCGCAACGGGAGTTCTACCACCATTTTTTACATTTGCCGCAGTTCTTGCTATGGCACCAGTTACGGGAATGCCTCCCACGAGTCCAGAACAAATATTAGCGGCGCCTTGAGCCACAAGCTCCATGTTAGAACGGTGTGAACCACCAATCATACCATCAGCTACTACAGCAGATAATAAGGATTCTATTGAACCTAAAATTGCAATGGTTAGAGCTGGAAGCATTAGCTCTTTTATCATAGGAAAAGAAGTATGAGGAAGAGAAATAGCGGGCAATGAACTTGAGATATTACCAAAACGACTTCCAATGGTCTCTATATTCAAATTAAATAAAAGAGTTATTATAGTAGTTAATACTATTGCAATAAGCGTTCCGGGAATTTTTTTATTTATTTTAGGCCAAAATATAATTATTAAAAGCGAAAAAATACCCATAAGCATACTTTGTAAATTTAAAGTGTTGAAACTATTAAAATAAGCACCCCATTTAGGAATAAAGTCTGAGGGCACGGTTTTCATGGTTAGACCAAAAAAATCTTTAATTTGAGTGGAAAAAATAATAACGGCAATACCACTTGTAAACCCAGTGGTAATAGGGTAAGGAATGAATTTTAGCATACCGCCAAATTTTAAAAAGCCCATTATTATAAGAAAGAAGCCTGCCATTATTGTAGCTACGATTAGGCCGTCAATGCCAAATTTCTCAATAATACCAAATACAATAACTACAAAAGCGCCGGTGGGACCTGCAATTTGAACTCTACTGCCTCCAAGTAAAGAAACTATAAAGCCACCCACAATGGCGGTGTAAATCCCTTTTTCAGGAGAGACTCCAGATGCTATGGCAAGAGCTATAGCTAGAGGTAGAGCAATAATGGCAACAATAATTCCAGCAATAAAATCTTTAATAAATTGATCCTTTGAATAGGTTTTTAAACAGGTAAACAGTTTTGGTACGAACATATTTTCACTCCTCTATTTAATTAGTATTCGAATATTAGAAATAAAGTATATTCAAGTATTATTTTACTTGAAATTAGTCATTTCTAATATTATCTTATTATAAATATATTAGTTCTTAAGATAAAAATCTTAAAAACAATAAAATTATATTTAACTATACGCAATATTAAATACTACATATCATGTATAATAATATCATATTTTGCGAAAAAAAACAATTAGTAATGTGCGCTTTATTATAAGATAAAATCCTTTTGTTGATTTGCTATAATATCTTTGGTACAATCTATTAAACAATAGGTAGGCACATGAAAATAGTAATTTATATAAATAATAACTGGCATATTAGGGAGCATAAGGGGATATTATGAAACAAAGTGAATATTTGTTTAATGTACATTCGTTATATAATCTAGCAAGATACGCTTTTTTGAAAATTGAATCTAATTATGGAAGGCTGGTGGAGACTTCTTGCATAACGCTACCACAACTTAGAGTTCTTTGGATTATTAAAGTGTATCCAGGAACTTCACTTAGCAATATCGCAAGAATTGGATGTTGGACTTCACCTACAGTTAGTAATATGATTAAGATTTTAATGAATAAAAAGTTGATATTTAAAGAAGAAACTATAAATAAAAAAGTATACAAGTTTCAATTAACAGAAATGGGTAATTGGTTTATTGGTATAAACAAACAAGATAAGCAAAAAAAGTTTTACCTTTTTGACTTAATAGGCATATTTTCACATAGTGAATTAGATTTTATTATAGATATTTTCACTGGAATTATCATAAAAGAAAAGAAAGAATTTATTTTCGACTATATTAAGAAGATTAATGAAATGAATTTAAAAATTGATTTCAAAGATTTTGATATAAATACGGTTAGTATTATAAAAAAGACAATTAGTATATATAACCTTCTAAGAACATTCATTTTAACTGTTAAAAGTAATCATAGAGAACCACTTAAGGAATTTAATGTTACGTATCCTCAACTTAGAGCCTTATGGATAATAGCAGCTTTCCCGGGAATTACTTCAAGTGAATTAAGTGAAATTAGTTTTTGGTCACCGTCTACAGTTCATGTGATAGTAAAAAATTTAAATAATAAAAGCTTTATTCATAAAGAAAAAGCTTTAATAAAAAATGCTCATTACTTAGATATATCGGAGCTTGGTGAAAATTTGATAATAGAAGACTACACAAAAAATCAAAAAACACTCTTGATATTTGAAGAATTGAAAGATATAAATTCTAAGGATATGCTAAATTTAAATGGCCTTTTAAGTAAAATGAATAATAGATTAGGAAATCATAAAACAGAGGAGTATATAAAAAAGACCTTTGATATTATTAAAAATAAAGCATTTTGACAATTCAAATTTCTAATAATATAGCCCATGGAGTTGCTGGTTTTATTTTTATGGTAACAGGGCTTATTTTTTTTGCTTTTATTATTAAAAAATATTTATAGTACCTTGTAGTACATTAAGAAAATATCTTTCTTAAATAATACATAATTTTTAATAATAAATAGCAAATTAGTATAGTATCCTTATACAATTCATAACTTATTATATAAGGGTAAGTTTGATTTAATAATTAAATAATTAACAACTATTATATATTCTATAAAATAGAAAGGTGGTATAGAGATGAATAAAACTTTAAGAACCATTGCAATTGTTGTAGCAATTATTCTAGTAATAGCAATGCCTATTATTGGAGGCTACAATAAAATGGTGAGTTTAGAACAAAAGGTAAAGGTGGCAGAAGGAAACATAGATACTCAACTTCAGAGAAGGTCGGATTTAATCCCAAATTTAGTAGAAACTGTGAAAGGTTATGCCTCTCAAGAGAAAGATATTTTTATTAAAATAGCTGAGGCTAGGGCAAAACTCGGAGGTGCACAAACTGTAGGGGATAAAGCAAAGGCGGATAGTGAACTTGGTAGTGCACTTTCAAGGCTTTTAGTAGTTGTAGAAAGGTATCCAGATTTAAAATCTAGTGCTAATTTTAGGGATTTAACAGCAGCATTAGAGGGTACTGAAAATAGAATAGGGATAGCAAGACAGGATTATAATAAAAGTGTAGATAATTATAACACCACTATTAAAAAATTTCCAAATACAATCATTGCAGGGATTTTTAGATTTCAAGAAAGGGCATATTATAAAGCTAGTGAATCAGCTAAAGAAGTGCCAAAAGTTAACTTTAGTAAGTAGGAGTTAAATTATGAAGACTTATTTAATTAAATTAACGAGAAAGAAGATTAAACCGAAAAACATTTTGGCGCTTATGATAAGCATATTTTTACTAAGTGGGATAATGGCCATTAATTTAGTAAATGCAGAGATTAAATTTCCAAGACCTACACAGTTAAAATATGTTAATGATTACGCTAAAGTGATAGATGGTGACTCCATGCAATATATTTTGTCAGTAGGTAAGGAATTAGAAGATAAAACAGGTGCCCAGGCTACTGTTGTGGTTATAGATTCACTGCAGGGAGAAACTATAGAATCTTATGCCAATGGTATTTTTAGAAACTGGGGTATAGGGCAAAAGGATAAGAATAATGGGTTATTAATTTTATTATCAGTAAAAGATAAAAAGTGGAGAGTAGAAGTAGGTACAGCTCTAGAAGGAGCTATTACAGATATATACTCCTCAAGGGTAATGAATGATTTTGCAGTGCCAAAATTCAAAGCAAATCAATATGGACAGGGAATTAGGGCAGCATATTCAGTTTTATCTGATAGTATAGCTAAAGAATATGAAGTGAAACTAGATAAAAATATTAATGTTCCAAGGTATAGTGAAAGTGTAAAAAATCCAAACATTACTAAAAAGTCCAATGGAATTTTAGTAATAGGAGTTATTGTATTAGTGTTTCTTGATTTTATTTTTAATAGAGGCAGGATAACTAGATTTATAATTACATTACTATTTTGGAGTTCCATAGGTAGACGGGGTGGAAGAAATGGGGGCGGGTTCGGAGGCGGTTCAGGAGGTGATTCGGGAGGCTTTGGAGGAGGGTCATCAAGTGGCGGAGGTTCCTCAGGGGGATGGTAAGATATTGATTTAGCGGAATATAATAAAAATCAACTAAATTATTGGATTATATTACAGTGTTAATTTTATAAATTTAAAAGTATAATATTAATAGGCATATTAAAAATATGGCCTCTAGTACCATGCTAGAAGAATTAAACGTTAAAAAGCAGAAAAACAATTTACTTTCTGCTTTTTAACATTTATAAAATTATATTATATAAATTATCAGAAAATGGACTAGTACTCTGACTAGTTATTTTTTAAAAGAAGAGCGAATTAAAGATGAGAGGATAGGTAAAAATTATGCGTATAGGGATTGATTTAGGTGGAACTAATATAGTTGTTGGTATTGTTACAAATGAAGGGGATATAGTCCTTAAAAAAAGCACACCAACCTTAGCTTCAAGAAGGGCACTAGTAATAATCGAGGATATGGTTAATTTAATATATAAAACCTTGGAAGTCTCCCATATTTCTATAGATGACATTGAACTTATAGGTATTGGGGTTCCAGGTCTGGTTGATTATAAGAGTGGAATAATAAAAGAATGTGTAAATTTAGGATGGAAAAATGTAGATATATGCAAAATACTTAAAGAAAAAACTGGTAAAAGAATATTCATAGAAAATGATGCAAACGCTGCAGCTGGTGGCGAGTATTTATTTGGAACAATGAAAAATCATTTAAATTCAGTCTTTTTAACCTTAGGAACTGGTGTTGGTGGAGGAATAATTTTAAATGGTAAATTATATAGAGGGAAAAATGGAGCTGCAGCAGAAATAGGACACATGACAGTAGGAGAAAATTTTTATAATTGTGCCTGTGGTAATAATGGTTGCTTTGAAACCTTTACTTCAGCTACAGGTATAATTAAGTATGCTAAAAAATTGATAAATGAAAATCCACAGGATACATTAATACTTAAAAAAATAAATGGTTTGGATGAAATCGATGCTAAAATAATTTTTGATTGTGCAAAACAAGGAGATAAATTAGCTAATTTAGTTGTAGAGAGATTCGTTAAATATTTTTCTATAGGAATTTGTAATATATTAAATATCTTGGATGTAACAATGATAGGCATTGGCGGTGGAGTTTCTGCAGCTGGGGAATTTTTTATGGAATTGCTACTGAGTGATATTAAAAAACACAAATTGTTTAAAGAAATACCCGTTTGTTACATAAAGATTGCAACGCTAGGAAATGATGCTGGTATTATTGGGGCGGCGATGTTGGACAAACTATAGATTTAACGACATTCTTTTAATCACTATGAAAACTTATTAAATTTGATAAATTTTCATGGTGATTTTTTTATTTTTTAAATGTGATTTATTTGAAAATTATGGTTACATTTTCAAAACCCATATCCCATAAAATGCCTTGTAAAAGCAATTTAGCATTAGCATTAGCGCCCTCTAAAAATCCTGTTTTAATTAAATCACCTTCAACCTTGTTTTTCTGATTGCTGATTTCATTTATCATATCCTGAATACTAAGTTTGTTAAACATTGAGGATTTTTCATCATAAACAAAAAAATCTTCATTATTTATTACATGATCAAGAATTTTAGATTTTTTTAAAGTTATAGTAATGTTTTTTTGAAGTACAACAATATCTAAATCCTTTAAATCTACCCCTGCTTTAATATAGCCACTGTATTTAATTAAAAAGGACTTTTCAGTAAAGGGAATATGGAAATCTTTGATTTTTTTGCTATCTGTTAGAGCTATTATATTAGAATAGCTATATTTTGTTGTGGATAGCTCTGATATTTTTGATAACCTTTCTGAAATAAGAGTAGTGCTTATAACTTTATCCTTATTAAAATGGTTTATAATGGAATAAACCATTATTGATGAGATAGTTATACATAATAGCATAACTAAAAAAATAAGTTTATTTTTGCGTTTTATAGGTTTGAAGGCTGATTTTAAATTCATGCTAAAGCAACTCCTTATAATATTAAAATGATAATATAATATGGCTAATATATTATATGGTAGTTAATAGCATTTCAGAAGAAAAATTAACTACTTGTATAAGTAGGGAAAAATAATTAATAGAGAAAAAAATAATGCAAACGGTTGCACTAATTAAAAAAATTATGTATAATAATTATAAAAGCTACAATTAAAATAGACTGAAAATTTACTAAGATATGAAAATTAAAAAGGATTATAGGAGGGGAAAATTGATGGATAATAATAATCTTCCAAGAGTTGCTTATTTTTGTATGGAGTATGGACTACATCCAGATTTTAAAGCTTATGCAGGAGGTCTCGGAATACTTGCAGGTGATCATTTAAAAGGAGCTAAAGATTTAAATCTTCCGCTGGTGGGAATAGGGCTTAAGTGGAAACAAGGATATACTGATCAACTTATAGATAAAAATGGAAAAGCTTATGATACATACCATAATTATGAATATGATTTCATGCAAGATACAGGGGTGAAAGTAACTGTTAAAATAAGGGATATAGATGTAGTGTGTAAGGTTTGGAAATTAGAGGAATTCGGAAATAATCCACTATACCTTTTAGATACGGATATACCAGAGAATGGGGATAATTGGATAACTGGACAGTTGTATGGCTGGTTTGGAGAAGAAAGAATTGCCCAAGAGATAGTATTAGGTATTGGGGGAGTTAAAGCTTTAAGAGCTCTAGATATACCTATAGATGTATACCATTTTAATGAAGGTCATGCAGCCTTAGCCGCTACAGAACTTATAAAAGAAAAAATGCAATCAGGATTTAGTTTTGAGGAGTCTTGGAATAAAACCCGCGAAGAGGTAGTATTTACAACTCATACTCCGATAGTTGAAGGTAATGAATCTCATGAGGTTTCCAAATTAGAGTATATGGGCGCATTTAATGGATTAACTAGGCAGCAAATGATTAGATTTGGTGGAGAACCATTTAATATGACGGTAGCTGGACTTAGATTATCAAGAAAGGCAAATGCCGTAGCACAGCTTCATAGCTTAACTGCAAATAAAATGTGGAAAACTGTTGCTGGAAGGTCTGAAATTATTGGTATAACTAATGGAATTCATAAACCAACCTGGGTAGATGCTCGAATTACTAATGCCTATGAAAACAATGGAGACCTATGGGCAAATCACCTAATTGTTAAAAAGGAGCTAATAGGATTTATTAAAGAAAGAACAGGCACAGAGCTAGATGCAGATAAGTTACTTATTGGATTTTCAAGAAGGGCTGCACCATATAAGAGAAGTGATTTGATATTTACAAAGGAAGAGATTATATCTCCACTACTAAAAAGTGGGAAAGTTCAAATTGTATTTTCAGGAAAAGCTCATCCCCTTGATGATATAGGAAAAGAAATAGTGGCAAAGCTTGTAAGAATGATGAAGAAGTATCCAAACAGTGTAGTATTCCTAGAAAATTATGACATGAATATAGGAAGAATGCTAACTAGAGGCTCAGATATATGGTTAAACAATCCAAGAAGACCTTTGGAGGCCAGTGGAACTTCAGGAATGAAAGCTGCAATGAATGGTGTGCTTAACTGTTCTATTCTAGACGGTTGGTGGCCGGAAGCATGCAATGATGGTGTAAATGGATGGCAATTTGGAGATGGAGTAGGTCTTGATGATTTACCAGAAGTGGAATTAGATAAACATGATACGCAGGCTCTTTATGACACTTTAATAAATAGAGTTATGACTACTTATTATGGAAATAGAGAAAAGTGGGTAGAAATGATGAAAGAAAGTATTAAAACTACAAGCTATGAATTCTCAGTAGAGAGAATGTTAGATGAATACTATAATAAGCTCTATATAAAATAATAAAAAAACCATGATAAAATCATGGTTTTTTTCTATTTACAATGGGAAATACTAGAATTTACAATGGAGATAAGTTATTATATAGGTATAGTTACATAAAAGGAGATGAAATTAATGAGGTTATTTGGTTCTACACATGAAGATGTATGGAAAATGCTAAGTGCTGATATAGAAGCTGAATTTATTGTTAAAGATGCAGTTTTTAAGAATTACGAAGTTATAAAAAAATTTCATGATTGGATTATTGTTTTAGATACTTATAATTCACATAGTAGAAATGAGCCTGTATATACTAGAGTTTATTGTGTGTTTTCAAATAAACGTGGTTTTAGATTTAAGGTGTTCGGAGAGTATTTTAATAATTATTTCCTGAATTTTTTTGATATGCAGGATATAAAAGTAAATTATGATGATTTAAGTGATAAATTTATTGTTAGAAGTAACAGTGATGTGGCTATTAAAAGATTTTTACAGAATAAGACTATTAGAGAATTAATAAACACCCAATCAGATATATTATTGGAAATAGTAAGTGAACAGGTAGGTCAATCTCCTGCCAAGACTGAAAGTACAATTAGCGTTAAAATCCCTGGAATAATTAAAAATAATGAGGTTCTAAAAGAGTTATTTGAATTAGTTGGAGAAAGCCTTTTAGAAATTGAAAAT
The DNA here is from genome assembly GCF_011065975.2 of Clostridium sp. FP1. Classification (NCBI taxonomy): domain Bacteria; kingdom Bacillati; phylum Bacillota; class Clostridia; order Eubacteriales; family Clostridiaceae; genus Clostridium; species Clostridium sp. FP1. The sequence goes on from NZ_JAAMNJ020000001.1 coordinate 559,397, forward strand.
ATAAATAATGAGTTTGAAAATTTACAATTCAATAATTTTACTCATTTTGATGTAATTAAAAATAGTGTGAAAAACACTATATTTGAAAGTGATTCATATAGCAAGCGTAGCAAGGACGTAATTGATAATGTAAATAAGGTTATAGATAAAACAATTCATCACCATTCACATATAAAAGATGTAGGAGGCAGTGACCTATTAGTAAGAAAAAAAATTACAAATAAAAAGGGAACTAATGAAATATTTTACACAGAAAATGGTAATAAACAAATAAAAAAATAATAAAAGGTTTACCAATATAAAAATTGGTAAACCTTTTATTGTACTAATTATTATTTTACTTCTACAATCCATCCTTTTGGAGCTTCTACGTCCCCAAATTGGATTCCATAAAGAGTGTTATAAAGTTTTGTAGTAATTGGACCTACTTCTGTCTCACTGTGGAAAACATGAAGTTCATTCTTATACTCTATACCACCGATAGGGGATATTACAGCAGCAGTACCACATGCGCCTGCTTCTTTAAATTCAGAAAGATTATTAATTAGAACATCTCTTTCTTCTGTTTTCAATCCTAAATATTCTTTTGCAACGTGTAATAGTGAGTATTTAGTTATACTAGCAAGTATTGATGGTGATTTTGGAGTTACAAATACATCATCATTAGTAATTCCAAAGAAGTTTGCAGCACCAACCTCTTCAATTTTAGTATGAGTTGCAGGATCAAGGTAGATACAGTCTGCAAATCCTTTTTCTACAGCTTGTACATGAGCTAAAAGACTTGCAGCATAATTTCCTCCAACTTTTGCAGCACCAGTTCCGTGTGGTGCTGCTCTATCAAATTCTTCTGAAATCATAAAGTTTACAGGAGACATTCCACCTTTGAAGTAGGCACCTACAGGGCAACAGAATATGCCAAATAAAAATTCAGGTGCTGTTCTTACTCCAAGATTATCACCAATACCTATTACGTAAGGTCTAAGATAAAGTGTTGCACCAGTTCCATATGGTGGAACGAAAGCTTCATTTGCTTTAACAACTTGAATACATGCATCAATAAATTTTTCAACAGGTATTTCAGGCATAAGAATACGATTACAACTTCTATTGATACGTTTAGCATTTTCATCAGGTCTGAACAGTTGAATTTTACCATCTTTTGTACGATAAGCTTTTAAGCCTTCGAAACATTGTTGGCCATAATGAATAGCTGTTGAAGCCTCACTTATAGTAATATTGTTATCTTCAACTAAATTTCCGGCGTCCCAGTTGCCATCCTTCCATATTGAAACATACCTTAAATCTGTCTTCATGTAAGTAAAACCTAAATTATTCCAATCGATATTAACATTTGTTTTCATATGAATCCTCCTATTATGTAAATTTTTTTGAAAATTTAAATATATGTAATATAGGTTCATTATAACATAAAATATGGACAAGTCATATTATTATTAACAATTTAATAAATTAAATTCAGAATATTTTTAAAATGAATAAAAAGTTGCATTAATAGAATTTTTAATTCATTAATGCAACTTTTTATTCATTTTATGATTATTAAACTCATTATTTTATTGTATTCTTAAAAATTATCACTCTAATCCTTCAGGATTACTTTTTTTATCCTGAAACTTATTATTATGCATATCATTTAAAGATTCAAAACTCGTACTGTTTTCCATGTTACTTATAGCCTCATTAACCTTTTTGTTCTTAGTTTTTTTATTTCTGTTCATGAGTGATGTCTCCCTTCATATTTTGCGATATTTATATTAATAGCATAGCCATATTTATTGGTATTATGTATATATAAAGAGGGACAGTTTATTCCATTTTGAAATTTATTAAAATAATTTTTTGAAGCAGGTTTTGCAGAGCGAAGTTTTACCTTTGTTTGCAGAAATACAGTTATCCTTTAATACTGATTTTCCACATATTTCACATATGAGTTTTGAGGAGCAGCTATTAACCAGCACAGAACTTGATTTATTAGCTTTAGAACCTATTATTTTTTTCTTATTTGAAGGTAAATCATAATTAATAGGTTGCTTCTTTTCTTTTTTTTCAACTATTGAGTAATTCATAGCATAGGTACTTTCACCAAAAAGCTCTAATTCAAATCTGGGATTTTCCGTATCATAAAACTCCTCAATAATGAGCCTTGTAACTTGGGCATCATTTACTATAAGTCCACTTTTCTCTATACCGTCAAAGATACTCTTTGTTATGTTGTTTGTGTCCGGATGTCTTTTTATACTTTTATAATATACCTTTAGAACAGCAATAAGAGACTCTGTTAAAAAAATATTGGAATTTTGAATTCTACATTGATAAGCAATTTCTTCTTCATATAAAGCATATCTATCATGGTATTTGCCGGAACTATAAGGCAAAATAGCTCTTCCATTCATGTTGAATAGTTTAAAATTAGATTTTGAAATAGGCGAGCCTTTTATTATGACCTTTGCATAGGTGTTACTCATATTTTCCCCCTAGGATCTATTTCCAATAGATGATAATTATTAGTCTTAAATTAATTTTCTATGATATAATCACATACACAATTATATCATAAAGTATAGATACTCAGTAAGGACACTTAAAAATGCGGATAAAGATTTGAAAAGCTAAACTCAATAAAGTATAATTAATTTGTGTTATTAATAGATACGAAAATTTTTAGAAAGCTTATGAACATAGCTGGAAAATTATATAAACTATATTAAAGGTGGGTAAAAATAATGGAAAAGAAGATTAAAATACTTGCAATAGAATCGAGTTGTGATGAGACAGCGGCAGCGGTGGTAGTTAATGGTCGCGAAATTCTATCAAATATTATTGCATCACAAATAGATATACATGAAAAATTTGGAGGCGTTGTTCCGGAAGTGGCATCTAGAAAACATATAGAAGTAATAAGTGCTGTAGTTCAAGAGGCTTTAGATGAAGCTAAAGTTAGACTAGATGATATAGATGCAATAGGAGTAACTTATGGTCCAGGGCTAGTTGGAGCATTACTTGTAGGTGTTCAATATGCTAAGGGACTGGCATATGCAACTAATAAACCATTAATTGGAGTTAATCATATAGAAGGTCATATTAGTGCTAACTTTATTCAATATAAGGAGCTAGAGCCACCATTTATATGTTTGGTAGCTTCAGGTGGGCATACATTTGTTGTATATATGAAAGATCACGGTGAGTTTGAAGTTATGGGTCAAACTAGAGATGATGCAGCGGGAGAAGCATTTGATAAGGTGGCTCGTGCTATTGGACTTGGGTATCCTGGTGGGCCTAAAATAGATAAAATAGCAAAACAAGGAAATGCAGATGCTATAAAATTTCCAAGAGCTAATTTTCATGACAATAGCTTAGATTTTTCCTTTAGTGGAGTTAAATCCTCGGTGCTAAATTACCTAAATAAAATGAACATGAAAAATGAGGAGATTAATGTACCTGATGTGGCAGCATCTTTTCAAAAGGCTGTGGTTAATGTTTTGGTTAATAATGCTTTAGAGGCATGTGAAATAAAGGGTGTAGATAAGATAACAATAGCTGGTGGGGTAGCATCAAATTCTTGCCTTAGAGAAACTATGATAAAAGAAGGGCAAAAGAAAAATATAAGAGTTCTGTTTCCAGAAATGGTGCTTTGCACTGATAATGCAGCTATGATTGGAAGTGCAGCTTACTTTGAATTAATTAGAGAAAGAGTTTCTGGCCTAAAACTCAATGCAATACCAAACTTAAAACTTGGAGAAAGATAGAAAAGGATATTATAACTTAATATCCTTTTCTTTTAGTCTCCTATTAATGAATCTTTCAGCTAGTAGTATAACAATGGCCATGGTGGGTACTGCAAGGAACATACCAAGGACTCCAAAGGTTCCACCACCTATTAGTATGGAAAGGATAATAAGCAGGGGACTTAAACCAACAGATTTTCCAAGGATCTTTGGACCTAAATATAATCCGTCAAATTGTTGAAGAATAATTATGAATAAAAGTACCCAAAGAGCTTTTACAGGACTATCAAGTAGAGTAATAAAGAAAGCGGGAACCATTCCAATTAATGGTCCAAAATAAGGGATCATATTTGTAACTCCAACTATTAAGCTTATAAGTACAACATAAGGCATTTTTAAAATGCTAAGTCCTACAAAGCATATAAAACCAATAATAACAGAGTCAATAAATTTACCTATAACAAAACCTGAAAAAATAGAATTCGCTTCTTTACTAAATTTCAGTAAACTATCTGCATTTTCTTTTTTAAAGATTGCATAAATCAGTCTCTTTATATTTAGTATTAATATCTCTTTATCCTTTAAAAGATACAGCGACACAACAAATCCAAGCAAAAACTTCATAAAAGTAGAGGTAAAGCCTACAGCTGTCAGGAAAGCAAAATTAATACCTGTATTTAGGTACCTAGTTAAGTTAGACATGAATGTTGAGGCAGCTTCTTCTAAATATTTGGTTATACCATATTTATCAAGTAATTGAACCTTATCCATATTATTAGAAACCCAAATTTGAGTTTTAGCTATGTACCCAGGAGTGGCATCTGTCAATTCACGAATACTTACACCTATATTTGGGGTTAGTATGGTGATACTAAAAAATGATATGCCTAAAACACATACATATATAATAAGTAAAGTTAAAGCACGTTTTGTATGGAATTTTTTTTCAATACTAACCATTATAGGGTTTAATAAGTAAGCAATACCGAATGCCCATATAAAGGAACTTATGTAGGATATGAAAACGCTAAAGGAAGTTGTAAGTGCTTCTATATCATTTACTACTCTTAATAAAATAAATGATAATAAAATTATAGGAATTAATTTTACATAAGGGATTTTTTTATCGTTAAACAAGTTTAATTCACTTCCTTAATTAATGATTTTTTTAGTAATAGTGTCATTAAACGATTATATCATAAATTTTGTATATAAAATATCAGTAATCTGTATTTTTTATGTAAAAGAAATTGTAAAGCTTTAAATATAATGGTACACTTTTCTTATGTACAATAGATTCTAAATTATTACTGATTTTATAACTCATATAAAATCATAAAAGTTTTTTTATTTAGTAAAATAAATATTAAAAGAGTAACAAATCATATAAAAAATATTTTGAATAGGAGAAAAAATATGTATAAAGTGCTCTTAGTTAATGATTGTAAATTTGAAAATCTTATTATGAGGGACATGCTTATAAATTTAGGCTATGAGGTTATCATAAGTAATGAATTTAATGCAGTTAGGGATGCAAGGGAGTTAAACTGTAACCTTATTATAGCAAATTTCATTATGAAAGAAAAAACAGGTGATAAAATATTGAAACAAATAAAAGAAATGTATCCTGAAACAAAGTGTGTTTTATCCTCAAGTAATGATATTAAATTAGAGGATTTTAATAATAGTGCAATAGATGGGTTTATACATACTCCGATAACTAAAGAAAAATTGGAAAAAGTAATGGTTGAAAATCAACCATTATTAAATAAATACAGTAAACATATGAAGCCCTTGTTTTGTACATACTGTGGGGTAAAAATGGATGATGACGAGAAACTTGCGAAATTTTGTAAATATTGCGGTAGAAAATATAAATTTTAGTTAATGAGTATATGAATAATTAACGGGGATAACAATTATTAATTGTTATCCCCGTTAATGTTCCTATACTCATTATTTATAGTAGTGTAGCATAATGAAGTATTAACGTGTAAACAATATTTAATGGCTATTTATAGTGAAAAATTGAAGGGATATGTAAAAAAGTGCAGAATATATTAAGCATGAAGAAAATAATAATAATATTCAGAGTAGTTACATAACACAATAGTGTTAAAATATAGGAGGGCAGATATATGATTAATAATTTTGATATTGAACAGGCTATGACTATTAAAATAGATGACGAACTACCTAGTATGCCTGAGTTTACAGTGGGGATAAGAAGAGCGCCAGATAGAGGGTTTACTCTTACAAAGAATCAAACAGAGCTTGCTCTTAAAAATGCACTTAGGTATATTCCAGAAAAATATCATGCAAAGCTTGCACCAGAGTTTATGGAGGAATTAATTACAAAAGGAAGAATATATGGATACCGGTTTAGACCACAAGGCAGAATTTATGGTAAGCCTATAAATGAATATATTGGTAATTGCTTAGAAGGTAAAGCTTTTCAAGTAATGATTGAAAATAATCTAGATTCAGATATAGCATTATATCCTTATGAATTAGTGACCTATGGTGAAACAGGACAGGTATGTCAAAATTGGATGCAGTATGGACTGATAAAAAAATATTTGGAAAATTTAACGGAGAATCAAACCCTTGTACTAGAGTCAGGACATCCACTTGGACTTTTCAAATCATCACCTCAATCACCAAGAGTTATTATAACTAATGGGCTTATGATAGGAATGTTTGATAATCCAAAGGATTGGCATGTAGCAACCCAACTTGGAGTTGCAAACTATGGCCAAATGACAGCAGGAGGATGGATGTACATTGGACCACAAGGAATAGTACATGGTACATTTAACACCTTGCTTAATGCAGGAAGATTGAAACTTGGAATACCAGACGATGGTGATTTAAGAGGTAAAATATTTATAACTTCTGGACTTGGTGGAATGAGTGGGGCTCAACCTAAAGCTATAGAAATTGCAAATGGAATTGGAATTATAGCAGAAGTTGATTATTCAAGAATTAAAACAAGACTGGATCAAGGATGGGTAAATATTGCCTCAGATAACCTTCAAGATATATTTAAAATTGTGGAAGAAAAAGTAGAGAAAAAAGAGTCTATATCTATTGCTTATCACGGAAATATAGTGGATTTACTCCAATATGTAGTAGATAACAACATAAATATAGATTTACTATCAGACCAAACCTCTTGTCATGCACCCTATGATGGAGGATATGCACCTCAAGGAGTTACCTTTGATGAGCGAACCAGGTTATTAAAAGAAGATAGAGATAAATTTACAAAGTTAGTTGATAAAACCTTGATTAAACACTTTGAGTTAATTAAGAAAATGGTAGCTACAGGAACCTATTTCTTTGATTATGGAAATTCATTTATGAAGGCTGTTTATGATGCAGGCGCTATAGAAATATCTAAGAATGGTGTAGATGAGAAAGATGGATTTATATTCCCATCCTATGTAGAAGACATAATGGGACCGATGCTTTTTGACTATGGTTATGGACCGTTTAGATGGGTTTGCTTAAGTGGAAATCATGAGGATTTAGTAAAGACAGATAAGGCAGCTATGGGATGTATTGATCCAAATAGACGCGGACAGGACAGAGATAATTATATATGGATAAGAGATGCAGAAAAGAATAAATTGGTAGTTGGAACTGAGGCTAGAATACTTTATCAAGATGCGCAGGGTAGAATAGATATTGCCTTGAAGTTTAATGATATGGTGAGACTGGGTGAAGTTGGTCCTATAATGCTTGGTCGTGATCATCATGATGTTAGTGGAACTGATTCCCCATTTAGAGAGACTTCTAATATAAAAGATGGAAGCAATGTAATGGCAGACATGGCAGTTCAATGTTTTGCAGGAAATGCTGCCAGAGGCATGAGTTTAATTGCTCTTCACAATGGTGGAGGGGTAGGTATAGGTAAATCTATTAATGGTGGTTTTGGGCTTGTACTTGATGGTAGTGACAGAATAGATAGTATTATAAAGTCATCAATGGCTTGGGATGTTATGGGTGGAGTGGCCAGGCGTGCTTGGGCTAGAAATCCACACTCAATAGAAACAAGCATAGATTACAACAAGAAAAATGCTAACATTGATCATATTACATTGCCATACTTAACAGATGATGTAATTATTTCAAAAGCAATAGAAAAAGTTTTTAATAAATAAAAAAATATTTATAAGTAAAGAAAAAGGCATTAGTTAAATTAAACTTATGCCTTTTTTTTACTTATAAATATATTATTAATATTTATAAAAAATTAAGAAATGTAAGGGCGATATAAGCAGTGTCTAAATGAAAATTTTAACATATAGAAATTGTGTTAAATATAAAACATTCTAGTTGATACACTAGTATAAGTGGGGTATAATGGTCTAGGTTTCAATGATTTAAAATAGCAATTATTTTTATGTCTGTAAGAGGAGCAAAATTATGACTATCCATGGGAAAAAAGTAAATAAAAATTTCAAGCTATTCATTATTGCTTTGTGTTTAGTTTTAAGCATAGTTGCTCTAATGGCAGGTCCAAATAAAATATGGAAGATTATTAAAAATACAAGTGAAAATAAAGAAGTTATACCCAGTGAAAAGACTGAAGTTAATAATGACGAAAAAATTGTAGTTAATAGTAAAATAACAAAGATAGCATTTGAAAAGAATAACAATGTTTATCTTTATGATGAAATAAAGCAGCAAATTAAGTCAATAGGTGATGATTCAAAATCTAAGGATATATTAAAGCTTTCTCCGGATAAAACAAAAATAGTATTTAGGTATTTTAATGAAAAAAAAGCAACATATCCACCGCATATAGTTATTTACGATGTTAAAAGCGAAAGCCTAACAGATATTGTTATAGATAATAAAAACGTCCAACAAATTATTGACATGAAATGGATAGATAATGTGAATATTTTAGTCACAGGGCACATTAATCCTTCAGTTTCAGGATATGCAGTATATAACATAAAAAGTAAAGCAGAGCTAATATCTTGTGTGGGTACTATAAGAGATGTTACTATAAGTAAAAAAAATATTCTTTACAGCAATACACCGCATATATTTCCAGCACCAAAAGCTAATTTATTCCTTAATGGTAATAAGATCTTTGAGTCGAATAAGGATAAAGAAGAAATATTCGATGCTGTAATATCTAAGGATGGTACAAATATTGCCTTCAGAAGTTGGGTAGCCAGTGAAAAAAATCCAAAGGATAAGGTAAGTGCCTATCTTAATATAGCTAAAATTAATAGTGATAATAAATCAATAAGCAATTTAAAGCAGATAAGCATAAGTATTGATACAACTGGAGTTATGGAATTCGATAATAAAAATAATATAAGCATTATAGGTAATGAGTTTATATACAAATTAGAAGCTGATAATCTTATCAAGGTGAAGAATACCTTAGCAAAGAAGTTAGAACTTTCTAACGAGCAGCTTGCATCATTTAAAAAAGTTTTGGCTAAAATATTCCCCGAGGATGCTATTTCAGAAGGAACATTATTAGAAGATATTGATATATACAATATGGAACTTTTTTAAATTTTAGAAAATTATGACAACATGCTTTGATTTTGTGTTTAGATATAAAATATTGTTAACAAATATTTAAAAATTTGGTATAATAACCGTAAGAGTTTTGGAAAAAAATATGGAAGAAGGGTTATTATGAAGAAGAATAATATTAATAGGTCTCTAAACACAAAAGCCCATGTAAAATCTAAGCCAAAGTCTATAACAAAATCAATAGGTAGCAAATTTGCTATGTTACTGGGTGTTATTATACCAGTAGCTGCATTGATAGGTTACGCTATGGATATGAACTTTTTTTCTATTACAATAATTTTATCAGCTTTTGTTTTAATTATAAGTATAGCTGCTTATTTAAAAGATGAGGTCATTTACCCTAATCCTAAAGCAATACAACACGATAATACATTAACCACTAAAAAAAATGGAATAAGCAAAAAACATAGCAGGAAATTTTCTGTTTTGATAAAAAAGGCAACAATTCAAGTGGTATTATCCATGATAATAATTATATTATGCACTTATTTAGGACAAGTTATATATAAAGCCTTTGGGTAATTAATAATAAAACCCATTCAGATTTATTATTTAGGCATCTTAAAAATATGGGCTAGTATATACTAGTTATTTTTTGAAGATGCCTTATATAGGTACTAGGGATAAATAATTCAAATTTATTTTAATTATTTATCCCTTTATTTTCATTAGAATATTGTTAAAAGAATAATAAATGTTATAAGGAGTTTTAATATGGATAAATCAATGTTAAGCACAAAAGAAGTATGTAACTATGTAGAATCCCTTGGAATACGAAAGGCAAATAATAAGTTTATTCAAACGCTTATTCTCGGAATATTGGCAGGGGCATTTATAGCTATTGGAGGATTTTCAGCAGCAATGGCATCTCATAGTATAGAAAATGTAGGAGTAGCTAAACTTGTTTCTGGAATAATATTTCCAGTAGGACTTATGCTTGTTATAATTTGCGGCGCTGAACTTTTCACTGGAAATTGTTTACTTACTGTAGCTTATGCTCAAAAGAAAATAACACTAAAAAAAATGCTTAAAAATTGGACAATAGTATATTTTGCAAACTTCATTGGTGCATTTATTATTGTAGTTTTAATATATTATAGTGGGTTATTAAGTACAAGCGGAGGGAAATTTGGTGGATATGTAATAAAGGTAGCGGCCTATAAATGTGGACTTACATTTATTCAAGCTTTTACAAGCGGAATACTTTGTAATTTTGTAGTATCATTAGCAGTTTGGGGATCCTATGCAGCTAAGGATGTAGTTTCCAAGGTGTTTATTTCTTTCTTCCCAATAATGGCATTTGTTATTGCAGGTTTTGAACACAGCGTTGCAAATATGTACTACCTCTTATTAGGTTTATTTGCAAAAGTTAATCCTGCTTATGTAGAATTGTCTCACCAAAGTGCAGAAAAAGTAGCAAATATTAATTTTGTGCATATTGCTCAAAATTTGATTCCTACAACACTGGGGAATATAGTTGGAGGCGGTTTTTTTGTAGGACTAGCCTATTGGTTAATATTTAATAAAGCAGTTTTAAAAGATGTTGATAGTTAATATCATTTTTCTTTTGTAAAATTAGAAAGAAATTGTTGCATTGCATAAATCGAATCACTGCTGATAACATGCTCAATTGCGCAGGCATCTTCATCTGCAATATGATCATCAATCTTTAAAACCTCTACGAATAATCTCTGAATCACTTCATGCTTTTTGGATGTGAATTCAGCCAGCTTAAGCCCTGTGGGAGTAAGGAATACCTCCTTGTATTTTTCGTTTATAATCAATCCTTTTTCTGAGAGAGTTGACATGGCACTATTAGTGCTTGCTTTTGTTACATTAAGAATTTTAGCTATATCGGATACTCTTGCCCCTTTCCCATCAGTAGATAGGTTATATATAGCTTCAAGGTAGTTTTCCATGGTAAAAGTCAGGTTTTTCATTAGTTTTCCTCCATATCAAAAATCAAGTTACACTATTTTAATATTTTAATTATAACCTGTTGTTTAATAAAAATAAAGAGTATTTACAAAACCTAAAATGCAAGGTGTATATGAAATAGATTTATATTGTTGTATGACTGTAAAAATTTGAATAAATTTTAAAAAATATAAAATATCCTGTTAAGAAGAGGGTTCTTCTTGACAGGATATTTTACTAGTTGGAGTATTGGTTATGAAGCTTGCATAGAACACAACTTGGCATAGGAACCTTCTTTTTGCAGAAGTTCATCATGAGTACCCTGCTCGGCAATACCCGCTTCAGCTAGAACCACAATCTGATCTGCTGAGCGGATTGTGGATAACCTGTGGGCAATAACCAGTGTGGTACGCCCTTTGAACAAGTATTCTAGGGAATGCTGGATTTCTCTTTCTGTTTTAGTATCCAACGAAGAGGTTGCTTCGTCCAAAATCAGAATAGGCGCGTTTCGTAGCAAAGCTCGGGCAATAGAAATTCGCTGTTTTTGTCCTCCGGATAGGCGAACTCCACGTTCACCAATAAGGGTTTTATAGCCATCCTCCAATGTTTCTATAAATTCATGGGCATTGGCGGCCCTAGATGCTTCTATCACCTGTTTATGTGATGCATTTTTACAGCTGTAAGCGATATTCTCGTATACTGTGCCGTTGAATAGAAAGGTGTCTTGAAGTACCATGCTGACGTTATTGCGTAGACTTTTAAGGGATATGTCCCGAATATTGATTCCATCTACTCGTATTTCACCTTCAGTAGGGTCATAAAAGCGGTTGAGTAAGCTGGCAATTGTAGATTTTCCCACTCCGGTGGTGCCTACTAAAGCAACTGTTTGACCTGGCTTTATTTTTAGATTGATGCCAGAAAGTACTGTTAAATCTGGATTGTAATGAAATGTAAGATTGCAAAATTCTACCGCGCCCTTTACATTTTTTAATTCTTTGGGATTCGGATTTTCCTGTACACTAGAAACCTCGTCCATAACCTCAAATACACGCTCGCAGCCAGCAATAGCGTTATTTAGGTTCTCGTTAACGTTGGACAGGTTGGTTATGGGTTCATAAAACAGTGTAAGATACATAATAAATCCTACTATGTCGGCGATAGAAGCCTCCCCTATGGAGCTAAGATAGCCACCGTAAATAATAACGGCTACAGAACCTACTGAGCTAAGAAACACAATAGACGGGTGAAACAGTTCGCCCATTTTTGTGGCATTAAGGAAGGCATTGGTTTGGCGACGTGCAAGACTGCCAATTTTTTCTGTTTCATAATCCTGTTGATTGAATACCTGAATCTCTTTCATTCCTGAAAGATTATCATGGAGGGCACCGCTCAGTTCCCCCAGGGCCCTCTGGTTTAGGCGCCATTGTGGGCGGACATATTTGGAATATCCTACATTAGCAATCATCAAAAATGGAATGGCAATTAGGCTGATAAAGGCCAATTTAACATTAATGAGAAAAAGCATCACAGCCACACTTCCAAGGGTCAACACATTAACTATTAAATCAGGCACAGCATGGGCAATCAAAAGCTCAGTATTAACCACGTCGTTCATGATGCGACTAGCCAGTTGGCCTGTTTGCTTATCATTATAATATCCCATGGAAAGATGCTGCATTTTGTTATACAAAGCTGTACGTAAATCTGCAACATAGTGATACGCACCGTAGTGAGTGAAGTATCCCTTGGTAAAAGAACAAAACCACCTAAGAACGTAGGTTGCAAGCAGTATTAGTCCCATGCTAAGGGATTTAGAAGCGATTTCGGGATCGCCATTTATGGCAAGAGCAGTGAGCTCCCGAATTACCCAGGGAGAATAAAGCTGAAGTAGTGTAGAAATGATTACAGAAATCATTCCAATAAATATATAAATCCAATATTTTTTTGCACCTTTCAGAACTCTTAAGCAAATATTCAAATGATAACACCTCTTTTTTTATTTGAGTAAATTATAGGTAATGCATACCGGTCTTCCGGTACTAGGTTCATGAGCAATCTTGGCATCGATAGTGAATACTTCTTTTAGCACAGGGACCGTCATCACCTCTTTTGGTGTTCCATGCTTGATTATGTCGCCGCCGCGTATGGCAATCATATAATCGGAAAAGCGCGCTGCAAGGTTTAAATCATGTAGCACCATTACAATAGTACAGCCTTGATTTTTGTTTAGGGAATGGAGAAGTTCCAACACCTCCAACTGATGTGAAAGGTCAAGGTATGTTGTTGGTTCATCCAGAAGAATTAGGTCTGTTTGCTGTGCAAGGGCCATGGCTATCCATACTCTCTGGCGTTGACCTCCTGAAAGTGTATCCACCTCTCGGTGCTCAAGCTCCGTAAGCTTTGTTATATCAAGAGCCCATTTCACAATTCTATTATCCTCCGCAGTCAGCCTTCCAAAGCCTTTTTGATGGGGGAAACGTCCGTAGGCTACTAGTTCCTTCACAGTTAATCCACTGGGAGCCGTTGGTGTTTGGGGGAGCACAGCCATTGCTTGGGCAACCGCTTTTGTGGAGAGATTTCGAATATCCTCGCCGTTCAAATAAATCAGGCCATTTTTCGGTTTTAAGATACGGCCCACAGCCTTTAACACTGTAGACTTGCCGCATCCATTAGGACCAATAATAGAGGTAATCTGTCCATGGGGAATATTCATATTAAGCGCCTTTACAATCAATGTTTCGTCATAAGCTATATCTAAGTTATCTGTTACAATACTGTTCATATATATGCCTCCTAATTTGCTTTAGCCAGTAGGTAGAGAAAGTATGGAGTACTCAAAACGGTGATGATAATACCGGTTGGAATATTCGCGCCTAAACTTACCGTACGAGTGATAGTGTCCGCAACAAGTACAACTAGCGATCCAATTAGTGCAGAAGCAGGTATCAGTACTTTATGATTGGGGCCAATCAGTTTGCGCCCTAGGTGGGGGCTAATCATCCCAACAAAGAAGAAATTTCCACCTAGTGCCACGCTACCAGAGGACAGCGCCACCGCCGCTAGGGACAGCCCTAAAAACTCTTTTTTAACTCTAACGCCCAGACCTGTGGCCGTCTGATTTCCTAAATTCAAGGTATTAAGCATTCGAGACTTATAAAGTACATAAAAAAATAGCAGCAGTGTCCATGGAAGCAAAACTGCAATATATTTCCAATCAGTCCCCCACAAGTCCCCCGCCTGCCAGCGCTGCGCAAACTCGAACTGTGCTTTGTCAAGCTTAAGGGTTAGCATCAGTGATAGGGCACCGTAGCCGCTACTCATGGCAACGCCGGTGAGAATCAGACCTATTGAGGAGATATTCCTACCTTTATGATAAGATAATAGGAAAATTAGTGCAGCAGCGGTTATGCCTCCAACAAAGGACATCAAAGGTAGTGTGAATGCGGATGAATATCCCTTCATGGAAAATACAGCCACATAAATCAGCATAAATAGCCCAGATCCAGAGCTGATGCCAAGGGTGCCAGGGCTTGCCATATCATTTTTAAGAAGGCTCTGCATGATGCAGCCCGACACTCCCATACCGATGCCTACAAGTATAGAAAGCAGGATGCGAGGCATCCGGAACTGGAACACAATAAGGTTCTGCTGATCCGTACCCTTGCCTAAAATTACACTTAGTACCTCTACCGGCGATAGGTTCATCTTGCCGGAATTGATGCTGAAAATGGAGATAGCTAGCACAAGTACAACGAGAATCAATAGGGTAAGTAAGCCTTTTTGAAGGGTATACCTTTGCTTCTTCATTCAAATTGCCTCCTTTGTTTTCTGGAGAGATAAAGAAAGTACGGAACGCCTACAATAGCAAAGATAATACCCAGGGGTGTTTCGTAAGGGCGGTTAATCAGCCGTCCCAAAAAGTCTGCTACAACCAAAAACCCAGCTCCGTACAATGCTGATGCAGGAATGATATAGCGGTAGTCTACACCTACCATATACCGCACGATATGGGGGACTATAAGACCAACGAAGCCAACAGGGCCAACCGTAACTACCGAAAGTCCAGTAAGCACCAGTACAATAAGCGTGGAGATTGCCTTGACACGGGTTGTGTTAAGGCCAAGTCCTGCGGCAACTTCCTCTCCAAGGCTAAGTACGGTGACAGAGGGGGAAATAATAATTGCAGCCGCTGTACCAATAAAAAACAGAGGACTAATTGCTAGAAGTTCAATCCATTTCGCACTAGCTGTACCCCCTGCTGTCCAATAGGTTAATGCTTGTCCTATATTGTATTTTATTGCAATGGCAGAGCTAAAGGCCCCGAATAACATAGAGATAGACATACCTGCCAAAACAAGGCGTTGGGATGTCATGCCTCTTTTTCCCATAGATGCAATAAAATAAGTTAAACCGGTTGTTACTGCAGCACCAAGGCATGCAAAGAGCATAGTTTGAGCATAATTGCGTTCAGGTAAGAAAGCGAAGCATAGTGCCATTGCAAAGGCGGCTCCAGAGCTTATGCCCATAAGTCCAGAGTCCGCAAGTGGGTTTCGAGTAGTTCCCTGCATAATTGCACCTGTTACTGCCAGACTGGCTCCCACAATCATATCTGCCACCGTACGGGGAAATCGTAGGCTTTGTATAATACGGTGCTCTGTCAGACTAGAATCAAAACTGAAAATTGCGCCCCATGCCATTGACAAATCCATGTCGGCTGCGCCGAAGGAAATTGAAGCCGCAGTTGCCAGTAAAAGGAGTGCTACTCCTAATATCATATAGAGGGTGAAGTTGAGCTGTCCATTTTTTTTCGGCTCTATAGAGCTTATGTCTGTCATTGTTTATCCTTTCCAATTACCTTACTGCTGTGAGCTTTAAGCAAAGCATTTGTAATATAATTCACTTGGGCATTTGCTGAATAAATATCTGTGTAATAGCTCAAACCAAATTCCATTTCAATTAAGCGATTATTTTTGATTGCAGGAAGTGAGTTCCATATTTTATTTTTGGTTAAATCGTCCATGCCTTCATATACATTACGAATGATATAATCGCCACAATACTCAGGAAGAACTTCAAAGGAAATTTCTTCTGAGAAGGAATCCTTATCTATAATATTTTTTTGAACTTTTTCTGGTGCGTTTAGTGAAAGGGCATTGTATGCTACCATTCCCGCACCAAATTTTCCGCCCTTCACACCCATACTTTTTTGGTCGCCTTCTAATACTGAGATTGTTAGGTTGTTAAATCCAGCTTCTTGCAATTTCTTTTTTGATGCTTCAATATTTGCGTGATAATTCCCAATAACCTCCTTAGCTTCTTTTTCTTTATTTAATGCCTGTCCAATCAGTGTTACTCTTTCTTCTGTTGAGATATCCCCATAAGGAACATAAACCGTAGGTGCAATTTTAGAAAGCTTTTCAGACTGTTCTTTATTAATGGTGATAATCAAATCAGGCTTCAAAAGCATAACAGCTTCAAGATCCCAGTTTTTAAAGTGTCCTAAGTTTTTAATGTCTGCAGTTATATTATGATATGCCGCACCGATGTATACATCGGATATACCAACGGGTCTAATGCCAAGGGATATAACGTCTCCCATGAGATACTCTACAATAACCCTTTTGGGATTTGAAGGAACTTTTACATCTCCAAGTTTAGTTGATATGGTGCGGGTTGCAGAAATATTTTTCGACGAGTTTTCCACAGTCAAAGGCTTAGTATCAGGCGATTTGGAAGTACTTGCGGTGCTGCAGCCTACTAGTCCAGATGCCAGAATTACTCCTGCGCATAATAGGGAAATCAATTTGTTTTTCATTTTATATATTCCTCCTTTTAGATAAAAACAAGTTTTTCAAGGCTAGTGGGCATCATAAGGACGATTTCATAAAGCCTAGAGGGTAAATGTTAGGCTGTTCTAACTATTAGCAATTGTATCAATCACTTTTTAGTCTGTCAACAGGACAGCTTGTAACTAAGTAGAACTTAGAAGACGATGGCAATTGACTTAAACGCAGTATGCAACAGTATTTTTTAACTGTTTTTCTATTTATAATTTATTCATTTTGGAGCAGGATTGTACCGTTTTGGGATATTTTTCATGCTTGTCCCATATTTGTGGAAATGTTATAATACACTATAATTAGCAGTTTGTAATACAAAGTATCATAAAGTGTTGTGTTTACTTTGTGAGGAAAGAGGGGTGTCAATATGACTACGAATGAATATCAATTGGGTTTTGGAGCTATGGCAGCCAACTTTGGTTTGGAGAAACGGCCTTACGGTAATGGCATCAAATACAACTTCCCACCCAGTTGGGAAAACGGTTGGATTATGGAAATGCATGCAGCCAAAGGGCTGTTTGTAAGCAGCGCTTGGTTCACTCCAACTAAGACGCTGTCATATACAATGGAGATAGAAAAGCCTTGTATGTTGATATTCTGCGTGGATTGCGGGGATATTACATTTACCCAGAGGGGGAAGTCAGCAAAACACTTGACTCCAATAAATCATGTGATTGTTAATCCTAAAAAGCCACTAAAAATAACCTTCCCCGCAAATGTTCACACTTGCTATACCTGTGTTCTGGTTTTTGAAGAGTTTATTCAAAAATTCCTTGAGTATAGACCACTTGACCCACCTTTTTCAATGGATAATCTAGGTTGTTTACAGGAAACTCATTACAATACCCCAAATATCACCCTTGTTCTTGAGCAAATACGGTGGGGTGTACGAAGCGGTGATATGCCCCTAATGAATTTCGAATGTAAGATGGGTGAGTTATTGTCGTTGATTGTGTGCAATACACAGCGCGAAAGGCCGTGGAGTGATAACCGTCGCAATCATGTGACATGGGAGGATGAACAAAAAACATACGGGGTGAAGGTAAACATAGACCGGGACATATTGAACCCTCCCTCTATGATTGCTATGTGCCGACTTGCAGAGATGAGTGAGACAAAGCTGCGACGCTCCTTCAAGCAACTTTATCATATGACAATCTTCGACTATATTCGCACAGAAACAATGAAGCGGGCAATGATGTTTCTAGGCGCTGATGAACTAAGCATCAAAAACATCGCAGAAAAGTGTGGTTATGAAAGCCCATCGAAATTTACAGCGGCATTTAAGAAAATACATGGCATAACACCCAGACAATTCCGAAAGGGTTTCGGATTGTGATGAAATAAAAACTATAAAAATTTATAGCGCAGTAGATAAATTGCGTTTATTATTTATTGGATAAATGATTAAAAGGGGATGAGCCAATGGAAATTAAACAATTTAAAATAATATCTTCTCAGCAGAAGAAGGAACTATATAATTTCATTAAAAGCACAGATTTAACTTATAATAAAACCTATATAGAAATGACTAAAATATATGAAAGTGATACTTTTAATGAGGGAGACACTGTTTTTATACTATTTGATAGGGGGCAGATCAAAGGAAGCATAGCTGTAATAACTAAGGAAATCAGTATTAAAGGAGAAGCATTTATTACAGATATTTGTGTTGAAAGAGAAAATGCAGAAAAAAATTTATGCTTTTTAATGGAGAGAATAGGTAAATGTTGTAATGCATGCACTGCCAAAAATATAAAAATTGGTATTCGTAAAAATGAAGTACATCTCATCCCATATATTCGTAAATTGGAATTTACTCATATTTATGATGCAGTAGTAATGAAATATAAAAAAGATGAAAATATGGTTTTAAAAGTAAATAATAATATGGACCTTAGGCCTCTTTGTATATTAAATTCACATGAATATATGAATATTCATAATGAAACCTTTAGAAATAGTCCTAATGGAGGAACTATTGATGACCTGGATGTAAAGGATTATATAGTTCAATATGCTAATAATGAGGATTTGATTGGAATATGTTTTGAGCAAAATAATCCATGTGGTATATATGAGCTTTCTATAGATGGGAATACAGGATGGGTTGATACTCTAGGAATTGCGCCTATTTACCAAAAAAGAGGGTTGGGAAGTGCATTAATAGTAAAATGCATTAAAAAGCTATGTGAGAAAAATTTAGATGAAATTAAACTTTTAGTAATTACATCTAATGATATTGCAGTGAACATGTACAAACGGATGGGATTTGAAGAGGAAAGTGTATTTTCTTATTGGTTCGAAAAAAAATATTAATTTTTTTGAAGAAAAGTATTGTATTTGAATTATTAACAGATTATAATTCAATTGAGAACAATAAATTAAAATTTAATAAATTCACATAAATAGAGGTGCAAAAAAAGAGGTAGTTTTTGAATGCTAAGGATATGGACATCCAATATCAAAAACGAAGGATTTATTTGCCGAAAGAGTATTTTGGTTCTTCAAGATATTCTTGGGGATAGAGAGTAGTATTTCTATCACTGCCATAAAGATTTTTATGGAGAGCTATTTATGTAATGAAAAGTAATTTTTCATTGCATTAATAGGTTGAGTACTTCTGTTAATTAAGGCACTGAAAATTCAGCGCCTTTTTTTTATTTTTAAAATAAAAGCAGCATAAGTATTGCAATCCTGACAACTACAATAAAAGAGGAGGAAATTAAAATGAAATCGTTAATCAGATTGAGAATGAGTGCGCATGATGCACATTATGGTGGAAATTTAGTGGACGGGGCAAGAATGCTTCAATTATTTGGTGATGTAGCTACAGAACTTTTGATTTTAAATGATGGTGATGAAGGATTATTCAAAGCATATGATGCTGTAGAATTTTTAGCACCAGTGTATGCAGGAGACTTTATCGAAGCTGTTGGAGAAATAGTGAAGGTAGGAAATTCATCAAGAAAAATGATTTTTGAAGCAAGAAAAGTTATAGTACCAAGACCGGATATAAATGATTCAGCTTGTGATGTATTAGAAGAGCCAATAGTAGTTTGTAGGGCCAGTGGAACTTGCGTTGTTCTAAAAGATAAGCAAAGAAAATAACGCTGAATGTAAACTTTTTCATTTAGTAATTGATATTTAAAGAGGGGGTTACAACGTGGGAAAATTAATTATTACTGCAGCTATATGCGGAGCAGAAGTTACAAAAGAACATAATCCAAACGTACCATATACGGTTGAGGAAATAGCAGTAGAAGCTGAAAAAGCATATAGTGCAGGGGCTAGCATTATTCATCTACACGTAAGGAAAGACGACGGGACACCTACTCAAGATAGGGAGAGATTTAAAGCCTGTATGGAAGCTATTAAGGAAAGATGCCCAGACGTTATTGTTCAACCTTCTACAGGCGGAGCAGTTGGTATGAGTAACGCAGAAAGATTACAACCTGTTGATCTAAAACCCGAAATGGCAACTTTAGATGCGGGAACCTGTAATTTTGGTGGAGATGACGTTTTCGTAAACACCGAAAACACTATTAAAGAATTTGGCCAAAAGATGATGGAACTTTCCGTAAAGCCAGAAATAGAAGTTTTTGATAAGGGCATGATAGACATGGCTATAAGACTTCAAAAGAAAGGCTTTATAAAAACTCCAATGCATTTCAATTTTGTTATGGGTGTAAATGGAGGAATTTCTGCAACGCCAAGAGATTTGGTATTTATGGCAGGAAGCATTCCAGCGGGAAGTACATACACTGTATCAGGTATAGGTAGAAGCGAATTTCAAATGGCAGCCATGGCTATTATTATGGGTGGACATGTAAGAGTTGGATTTGAAGATAATGTATATATTGAAAAAGGCATACCAGCTAAATCAAATGCAGAATTAGTAGAAAGAGTAGTTCGACTTGCAAAAGAGCTGGGCAGAGAAATTGCTAGTCCAAAGGAAGCAAGAGAAATATTAGGTTTACAGGGGGAGAAATAATGAATAAAGTTGTATCTTTAGAAAGAGTCAGACCGTTACTTAAAGATGGAATGTCAATAATGATAGGTGGGTTTTTAGCCTGTGGAACACCTGAAAAGATGATAGACTTATTAATAGAAACAAAGGTTAAAGACTTAACTATAATAGCAAATGATACAAGTTTTATAGATAGAGGTATAGGTAAACTTATAGTAAATGGTCAAGTGAAAAGGGTTGTAGCTTCTCATATAGGAACAAATGCTGAAACAGGAAGACTTATGACAGAAGGAAAAATGGAAGTAGAACTTGTACCACAAGGAACATTAATTGAAAGAATAAGAGCAGCGGGAGCTGGTCTCGGTGGAGTGCTTACGCCTACAGGAGTTGGTACTATGGTGGAAGAAGGAAAACAAAAACTTACCATTGAGGGAAAAGAATATTTATTAGAACTTCCAATTAAAGCAGACCTAGCACTTGTTTATGCGAGTGTTGTAGATGAAATTGGAAATGCAGTTTATTATGGGACAACAAGAAACTTTAATCCACTAATAGCTACTGCAGCGGAAATTGTGATAGTAGAAGCAGAAAAAATTGTGAAAGTTGGAATGCTTGATCCAAACAATATTATTACTCCAAGTGTATTGGTTGATTATATTATAGGGGAGGAGAGCTAATATGATTACAGATAGTAAACTTGCAAAACAAATTATTGCAAAAAGAATTGGTATAGAATTAAAAGATGGACAACTTGTTAATTTAGGCATAGGGCTTCCAACATTAGTTACAAACTATATTCCTGAAGGTGTTCATGTTACTTTCCAATCAGAAAATGGTATGGTTGGCATGGGAGCTATTCCGCCAAAGGGAGAAGAAAACAAGGATATAACTAATGCAGGTGGTCAATTTACTACAATACTACCTGGTGGAGCATACTTTGATAGTGCTATGTCTTTCACTTTAATAAGAGGTGGACACGTTGATATGACTGTTCTTGGAGCACTGGAAGTAGATCAAGAAGGGAATTTAGCTAATTGGATTGTACCAGGCAAAATGGTCCCAGGTATGGGTGGAGCAATGGATTTAGTAGTAGGAGCTAAAAAGGTTATTATTGCAATGCAACATACAGCTAAAGGAACTCCTAAAATATTAAAGAAATGCACCTTACCACTAACCGCAAAAGCGCAAGTTAACCTTATAGTTACAGAACTTGGAGTAATGGAAGTTACGGATAAAGGGCTTGTACTTATTGAAATTCATAAAGATACAACAGTTGAAGAAGTTAAATCATTTACTGGGGCAGAACTAATAATATCAGAAAATCTAAAAACAATGGATGTATAAGAGGAGGAACTCATGATGAATAAAGGATGTAAATATGGAACTCACAGGTCAATTGAACCAAAAGGTGTACTACCACAACCGGCAACTAAAATATCAAATGATATGAATATATTCGATAATGAAATTTTAATTGATGTTCAAGCCTTAAATATAGACTCAGCTAGTTTTACTCAAATAGAGGAAGAAGCGGGACATGACATTGAAAAAATAAAAGCTAAAATCATTGAAATCGTAACGCTTAGTGGAAAAATGCAAAATCCTGTAACAGGGTCAGGTGGAATGCTTATTGGAACAGTTGAAAAAATAGGCCAAGCTTTAAAAGGCAAAACAGATCTTAAAGTTGGAGACAGAATCTCCACATTAGTTTCATTATCATTAACACCTTTAAAAATAGATGAAATTATAGATATTAAACCAGATATTGATAGAGTTGTAATAAAAGGAAAAGCTATTTTGTTTGAAAGCGGACTATATGCAAAACTTCCAAAAGATATGGATGAAAATTTAGCCTTAGCAGCATTAGACGTTGCAGGAGCACCAGCTCAAGTTGCTAAACTTGTTAAACCAGGTCAATCAGTTCTACTCCTAGGTGCAGCAGGAAAATCAGGAATGCTTTGTAGCTATGAAGCAGTTAAAAGAGTAGGGCCAACAGGCAATGTTATAGGTCTTGTAAGAAACGAAGAAGAAGCAGCAAGACTTGCAAGATTAGGCCTTAAAATGCAAATAGTTATAGGAGATGCTAGAAACGCTCTTGATGTAATGAACACTACTCTAGCACATAATAATGGATGCGAAGTTGATGTAGCAATAAACATGGTTAACGTTCCGAATACTGAAATGTCAACAATTCTGCCAGTAAAAGATGACGGAATAGTTTACTTCTTCTCAATGGCTACAAGCTTTACAAAAGCAGCACTTGGAGCTGAAGGTGTAGGTAAAGACGTTACTATGATCGTAGGAAATGGATACACTAAAGGACATGCAGAAATAACTCTTGAAGAGTTAAGGGAAAATGAAATATTAAGAAGTGTATTCGAAGAATTATACGTTTAATTTTGTTTTAGAGAATAAAATATAAAGCTATATTGTATTCTGTCTAAGATGTATTAATATATCAGCTACACATCATGTAAATAAAAATTATTATACGATGGAGGTACTAATATGAAAGTTAATAGAAGATTTGAATTATTTAAAGATGTAACAGATGAACAGTGGAATGATTGGAAATGGCAGGTTAAAAATAGAATTGAAACTGTGGATGAGCTAAAAAAATATATACCTCTAACAGCAGATGAAGAGGAGGGTGCAAGAAAATGTACTCAAACATTAAGAATGGCAATAACTCCTTACTATCTATCGTTAATAGATCCTAGTGACCCACATGATCCAATAAGAAAGCAAGCTATACCAACAGGGCTTGAGTTACATCAAGCAGATGCTGATTTATTGGACCCACTACATGAAGATGCAGATTCTCCAGTGCCAGGACTAACTCATAGATACCCAGACAGAGCATTAATATTAATAACTGATATGTGTTCAATGTATTGCAGACATTGTACAAGAAGAAGATTTGCAGGACAAAGTGACAGTGCTATGCCAATGGAAAGAATAGATAAGGCTATAGAGTACATCAGAAATACGGTGCAAGTTAGAGATGTATTATTATCAGGTGGAGATGCGTTACTTGTTTCAGATGATAAATTAGAATATATAATCAAAAAATTAAGAGAAATCCCACACGTTGAAATAATAAGATTAGGTTCAAGAGTGCCAGTAGTTCTTCCACAAAGAATTACGCCAGAACTTGTAGATATGTTAAGTAAATATCATCCAATTTGGCTTAATACTCATTTTAATCATCCAAATGAAATTACAGAAGACTCAAAACTTGCCTGTGCTAGAATGGCAAATGCAGGAATACCTTTAGGGAACCAAACAGTTCTTTTAAGAGGGGTTAATGATTGTACACATGTAATGATGGATTTAGTTCATGATCTTGTTAAAATTAGAGTTAGACCATACTATATCTATCAATGTGACCTTTCTATGGGACTTGAGCACTTTAGAACACCAGTAGCTAAAGGAATAGAAATTATTGAAGCACTAAGAGGGCATACTTCAGGATTCTGTATACCAACATTTGTTGTTGATGCACCAGGTGGCGGTGGAAAAATTCCAGTAATGCCAAGCTATCTTATATCTCAAAGCCCTGAAAAAGTAGTACTTAGAAATTTTGAAGGTGTTATAACTTCTTATCAGCAACCAACTAGCTATACATCAGACTGCCATTGTGACGTATGCGAAGGTAAGAAAAAGGTTCACAAGGTGGGGGTAGCGGGTTTATTAAATCATGAGGGAATGGCAATGGAACCAGTTGGACTTGAAAGAAATTTAAGAGCGCATCACGAGTAAAATGAAACTTAATCAAGAAATGCTCAGTATTTTCCAAATGGTTCAGAAATATGAGAGCATTTCTATAATAGGAATGAATAAAAATGTAGGAAAAACAACAACCTTAAATCATATATTAAAAGAGGCCAGGGCGAGAGTATCCCTCGGCCTTACCTCTATAGGAAGAGACGGAGAAGATCAAGATATAGTAACTGCAACAGAAAAACCTAAAATTTATGTAGAGTGCGGAACTTTAATTGCTACTGCGAAGCAATGTTTATTAAATAGTGATATAACTCGAGAGATTTTAAAAACTACCGGTTTTAATACTCCCATGGGAGAAATAGTTATATGCAGAGCACTAAGTGACGGATATGTAGATCTAGGCGGTCCATCTGTAAATTCTTATATGACTTTAATATGTGAGGATCTTAAAAAGTTTGGAAGTAAGCTTACAATTGTGGATGGGTCTCTTAGTAGAAAAACTTTTGCGTCTCCAGCAATTACAAATGCTACAATTTTATCAACTGGAGCAGCACTTTCAAAAAGTATGGCTGCGGTTATAGAAGAAACTAGTCATGCTGTTAAATTATTATCCACAGAAAATGAAGTAGATGATGAAATATTAAAGCTGGCCAGTGAAGTTTTGTGCAAAGGAAGAATAGGTATTATTAGTGGCGACAATAATATGAAAATTCTAGATACACTTACAGCGCTGGGATCTTCTAAGGAAATTGCTGAGGCAATGGACGAAACTACTTCTTATGTAGTTATTAAGGGTGTAGTTTCAGACAACCTTTTAGAAGATATTATGAGCACCACAAAAATGTATAGAGGAGTAACTTTCCTAGTTGAAGATGGAACAAAGCTGTTTTTAACTAGGGATACCTTTTATAAATTTAAAGTTCAAGGTGGAATCATAAAAACAATAAATCCAATTAATATAGTATGTGTTACATCTAATCCAAAATCACCTTATGGGTACGAATTTGATAAGTATAAGTTTTTAGATGGACTTAGGAATAATTTAAATGTACCTGTATTTGATGTAATTGGAGGGGAGTAAAATGAAATTTTTAGATAAGCAGCAGAGAGAACAAATTGGGTTTTCTTTTGTTATGGATAAACTAGGAATAACTACCACATATGGACTTGAGGAAAGAAAAAATATTAAGCCATTTAAAGCTTCAGAAATAAATGAATTAACTCATGAATTAAATAGCTTAGAAAATACAATTAAGTCCATGAGATTATATACTCAAGAGTATAATCAAATTGGAAGAATTTTTTGCAAGCTTAAAGATATTAGAAATTCTATTAAAAGATGTAGTGAATCCGAAATATTAGACGAAGTTGAATTATATGAATTAAAATATTTTTCAATATTAGTATCAGAATTAAAAAATATCTTGGATAAGTTACATCTTGATATAGAAGAAGTTCATCTGAACTCTTTAGAAGAAATTATTTCTCTCCTTGACCCACAAGGCAGTGGAATACCGACTTTTTATGTTTATGATGAGTACTCTAAAACTTTAAAGCTTATTCGGGAAAAGAAAAGACAAAAGGAAAAAGAGATTTTCATTGCAGAAACTCAGGAAAAAGTTAGTGAGCTAAAGCGGCTAAGGTTAGATTTAGTTATAGAAGAAGAAGATGAAGAGTTAAGGATTAGAAAAGAATTAACATTGCAAATCTCTCAAAAAGCTGATAGCTTAAAGCAGAATATGAAAGCTATAGGTAAATTAGACTTTTTAATTGCTAAAGCAAGATTATCCATAGACTATAATGGTATAAGACCAGAAATTTGTGATGATATGAAAATTCATCTTACTGAGGCATTTAACCCTGAAGTTAAAGAAATATTAGAAAAAGGTAAAAAACGATTTACCCCAGTTAGTATAGAGTTAAGTTTCGGTACAACTATTATAACTGGAGCTAATATGGGTGGGAAAAGTGTTACTCTAAAGACTATTGTTCTAAATTTACTACTAGGTCAAATGGGTTTTTTTGTATTTGCAGAAAGTGCACAATTTCCAATCTTAGGATTTATTCATTTTGTTTCAGATGATATGCAGTCTATCTCCAAAGGTTTAAGCACATTTGGAGCAGAAATAATAAAACTAAAAGAAGTGGTAGAGTGTGCAAAAAGAGAGAATGGATTTATAGCTTTAGATGAGTTTGCAAGAGGTACTAATCCGAAAGAGGGGTATTACCTTGTGAAATCTCTTTCTAAATACTTGACTAAATTTAAGTCAATAAGCTTAATTTCAACTCATTATGACGGAGTAGTAGAGGATAATATGGATCACTATCAAGTAACGGGCCTTAAAAATGTAGACTTTAATGACTTGAAATACAAGATAGATTTGAATAAAACTCACTCTGTTGAAATAATACAAGAGCATATGGAGTATAAGCTAGAGAAGGTTTCAAAAGAAAATAAAGTGCCAAAAGATGCACTTAACATAGCCGTATTATTAGGACTTGAAAAGGAAATAGTAGATATAGCAAAAACATTTTACAATGAGGAGGAATAATATGGAAAGCAAGTTGAATTTAAATTGGGCTGTAGTTGATAAAGCTAGACAATCAGCTAAAAATATAGCAAGAGACACTCAAGAATTTATTGATATACATACTACAGTAACAGTAGAAAGAACTGTTTGTAGACTTTTAGGCATTGATGGGGTAGATGAAGCTACCGTACCTATTCCCAATATCGTAGTAGACAACATTAAAAATGGCAATGGATTAGGACTTGGTGCTGCAATGTTTATTGGAAATGCTATGATTGAAACTGGCCTTTCAACACAAGAAATTTCAGAAAAAGTAGCAAAAGGTGAAATAGACTTAACTAAACTTCCTATGCATGATGCATTCGAAATCAAAATGGCTGTAGATAAAGTTGCTAAAGAAATGGTTGCTAAAATCAGTGAAAATAGAGGTAAGAGAGAATCATACCTTGAGAAGTTCGGTGATAAAAGTGGTCCATATCTTTATGTAATAGTTGCTACAGGTAATATATATGAGGATATAATTCAAGCAAGAGCAGCTGCAAAGCAAGGCGCAGATGTAATAGCGGTTATAAGAACTACAGGACAAAGCTTACTTGACTTTGTTCCATACGGAGCTACAACAGAAGGCTTCGGAGGAACAGTTGCAACCCAAGAAAACTTCAGACTTATGAGAGCAGCTCTTGATGAAGTTGGAGAAGAGGTTGGAAGATACATAAGACTTTGTAACTATTGTTCTGGATTATGTATGCCTGAAATAGCTGCTATGGGAGCTATAGAAAGATTGGACGTTATGCTCAATGATGCTCTATACGGAATTCTTTTCAGAGACATCAATATGCAAAGAACTATAGTTGATCAATATTTCTCAAGAATAATCAATGGATTTGCTGGAGTTATAATAAACACTGGAGAAGATAACTACTTAACTACAGCAGATGCGGTAGAAGAAGCTCATACTGTACTTGCATCTCAATTTATAAATGAACAATTTGCATTAGTTGCTGGACTTCCAGAAGAGCAAATGGGACTTGGTCATGCTTTTGAAATAAGCCCAGATGTTGAAAATGGATTTTTATTTGAACTTGCACAAGCACAAATGGCAAGAGAAATCTTCCCTAAAGCTCCACTCAAATATATGCCTCCGACTAAGTTTAAGACTGGAGATATATTTAAAGGACAAGTGCAAGATGCATTATTCAACATGGTTACTATTATGACAGGACAAAAATTACATCTTCTTGGAATGCTTACAGAAGCAATACACACTCCATTTATGGCAGATAGAGCGATATCAATAGACAATGCTCAGTATATATTTAGAACTATGAAGGATTTAGGATCAGAAATAACCTTCAAAAAAGGTGGCATGATGGAAACAAGAGTTGATGAGGTATTAAATAAAGCAACAGATTTAATTTGCGAAATTGAAAAAGAAGGGTTATTCAGAACCCTTGAGCAAGGAAAATTTGCAGGAATTAAAAGACCTTTAACAGGCGGAAAAGGCCTTGCAGGAGTTGTTCAAAAAGAAAAAGCTTATTTCAACCCATTTATAGATTTAATGTTAGGAGGGAAAAAGTAATGAGCGAAGGACAATATTCATTAGAAGTTAAAGAGTATGATAAAAGTTTAGATTTAACAAAGCTTAAACCTTATGGAGATACAATGAATGATGGTAAGGTTCAAGTGAGCTTTACACTTCCAGTAGAGGATAATGAAAGAGGAGTAGAAGCGGCACTAAAGCTTGCTAGATCTATGGGATTTAAAGATCCAATCTGTGCTCATCATGGTTCTTTAGATAAAGAATTTGCTTTCTATGTGATTTACGGTTCATTAACACATACTGTAAACTATGAAGAAATTCATGTTCAAACTGTAGAGTGTGAAGTAATGGATATGAAAGAAGTTGGAGAGTATATAAAAGAAAACATTAAACGTGAAGTTATAATAATTGGAGCTAGCACAGGTACAGATGCTCATACAGTTGGTATAGATGCTGTAATGAACATGAAGGGTTTTGCAGGACACTATGGTCTTGAGAGATACCCTATGATAGAAGCTTTGAACTTAGGAAGCCAAGTTGAGAATGAAGAATTTATTAAAAAAGCTATAGAACTTAAAGCAGATGTTCTTCTAGTTTCTCAAACTGTAACTCAAAAGGATGTACACATTCAAAACCTTACTAACCTAGTAGAATTATTAGAAGCAGAAGGAATCAGAGATAAGGTTATATTAATTTGTGGAGGTCCAAGAATAACACATGAGCTTGCTAAAGAGCTTGGATACGATGCAGGCTTCGGACCAGGAAAATTTGCTGGGGACATAGCAAGTTTCGCAATTACAGAAATGGTTGAGAGGGGACTCGTTTAAAAAACAAACTTAGATAGAAAGCTAAAATGTACCCCATATAGTAGACTAAAAAAAGTCTACTATATGGGGTATCTTTTGTATTAAACTCAATTAAATCTGTAACATTTTTCATTAAATTTCATAAAATAGTACTATAACAAATTTTAGGAGGGGGAATTTGCAAATCCTAAAGATAGGCTTAAGAGGAACCGAGGTAATGGAAATACAAGCACTACTTAATAAACTAGGTTATAGTGTGGACGGAATAGATGGAATTTATGGACCTAAAACTGCGGCAGCAGTATCGATGTTCCAAACATATTTTGGGCTATCACCTACTGGAGTAGTAAATGATGACACTTATAAACTCATGAATAGATTTTTAATGGGTTATGATACCTACAGAATTAGACCCGGGGATACACTATATCTTATAGCAAGGAGGTATTACACTACACCTCTAAGTATAATTACTGCTAATCCTCAAATAAATCCTAATAATTTGAAAGTTGGAAGTGAGATTATAGTTCCTTATTCATTGGAGGTGGTTTATACAAATATTGATTACACTTATGATATTATGAAAAAAGATTTAGAAGGACTAAAGGCTAGGTACCCATTTATTGAAGTTGCCAGTGCAGGCAAGAGTGAGCTAGGAAAAGAACTTTATTATGTAAAACTGGGGAATGGACCTAATAAAGTTCTTTATAATGGGTCTCATCATGCTATTGAATGGATAACTACTGTACTTTTAATGAAGTTTATTGAGAATTTTTCTAAAGCCTATGCTACAGGACAAAATTTAGAGGGTTACAATGTCCAGGATATATGGAATAAGAACAGTATATATGTGATGCCTATGGTGAATCCAGATGGTGTTGACTTAGTGCTTAATGGGCTAGATAGGAGTAATCCATACTACAATGATTTAATTAAGTGGAATAATGGAAGTACGGATTTTTCTAAAACTTGGAGCGCAAATATAAGGGGGGTAGACCTTAATCATAATTATGATGCTCTATGGTTAGAGTCAAAGGAGGCAGAAAAAAGCTATGGGGTATATGGACCAGGGCCTACAAGATATTCAGGTACGTCGCCAGAATCAGAATCGGAGTCTAAAGCTCTAGCGGATTTTACAAGAAAAAATAATTTTAGATTAGTAATAGCCTATCACAGTCAAGGGGAAGTGATATACTGGGATTTTCAAAATTTGGCTAGTCCGGAAGCTAGAAAAATAGGAGAGATATTTTCAAAATTAAGTGGTTATGAACTCGCAGAAACCTATGGAATTACAAGTTTTGCAGGATATAAGGATTGGTTTATAGATAAATATAGAAAACCTGGTTATACCATTGAGGTTGGACTAGGAGAAAATCCTCTTCCAATAAGTCAATTTAATAAAATTTATAAGGATAACATCAAAGTATTATTAGAAGGAGCATTGGTTTAATCCTTTATAAACACTAAAGGAGTATGAAATTTAATTAAGCGTTTTTTCTTATATTAGGCTATAAGGTCAAGTATATATTGCTAAAATGCTTTCACTTCGCCAAGTAATTCTAAAATTTATTTTATTTGCATCTGCTAAAAAAAGCAAACTCGCTGTCGCTCAAACATGCTTTTTTCTTTACGTAGTTGCAAAAAAATAAATTTTGAATTACTAAGGCTTGTTCAAATGCATTCTGCGCAATATATACTTTTGTTAGCATAATCTAAGAAAAAATACCAATACCTATTATTTTTCATAGTAAAAGACCTTAAGGTTTACTAAATAAACTAAGGGTCTGTAACTTATTATATATTTCTGAACTTTTGTATTCTGTCTGCAGTCTTTTTGATGCTTGTTAAAATAGTAATATATGGGAAGTGTGAAATTTATCCGTAGTGCATTGCAATAAGAAGCGAAGAAACATTGAAATTCCATTTAAAAATTCTTCTTTTGCGATATAAAATTTCCGTAAGCCTGTCAGGACGACAGGCTAGCGAACCTGAGCCAGGATGGCGAATGTGAGCGATAGGAAATTTTATATCGCAAAAGATTAGAATTTTAAATGGAATTTCCAGTTTCGAGCCCGTTTGCAAGGCACGCAGGATAAATTTCATACTTTTTTTATAGTATCTTTAATGGCACTATTTTTATTCTGCGTCATCTAAAAAGTCTTCCCAAGCTGCATAAAGATCTTGAAGTTCCTTTTTAACATTTGAAAGTTGATTATTTACGTCAGAACTTCGAGTAGGGTTTGAATAAACCTCTTCAAGGCAAAGATCGTTATTCAATTTTTCCGATTCTTGTTCCAATGAAGAAATTTTATCTTCGAGGTCTTTTAGGTCCGTTTTCTTTTGTTTTTCTAACTTTGATTCTTCTCTTTTCTTCTTTTTATCAAAATTAATTTGAGTTTTTGACATCCCGGCCTGGGCTTCTTCCACTTGGAACCTAAGAGGGTTTTTCTTTTTTTCTATATAATAATTATAATTACCTAAATACTCTTTGAGGCCATCTTGATTTAATTCAAGTATTTTAGTAATTACCTTGTTTAAGAAATATCTATCATGGGATATTACAATAACGGTGCCGTCATATCCTAGGATTGATTCTTCTAAGGCTTCACGGGACATAATATCCAAGTGATTTGTTGGTTCATCTAATAGTAAGAAATTGGATTTAGATAGCATGATTTTAAGAAGATTTATCCTGCATCTTTCTCCACCACTTAACGCGGATATATTTTTAAATACATCTTCTCCTATGAATAAAAATGCAGCTAATGCACTGCGCACTTCTGTGGTAGTAAGTTTAGGGAATTCATCCCAAACCTCATCTATTATAGTTTTTCTATCATTCAAATTTGATTGTTCTTGGTCATAATATCCTACAAAAATATTTTTTCCTAATATTTTTATGCCTGTATCACTGGCCATTTTATCCATAATAATTTTAAAAAGAGTGGTTTTCCCACGACCATTTTCACCGATAAGAGCAATCTTATCTGATCTTTTCATATCTAAATTTAAATTCTGGAACAAAAGATTATCTCCAAATGATTTTGATAAATTCTCTATATGAAGAACGTCATTTCCACTTTTAATTTCTGTTTCGAAATTCATCCTAGTTTCTTTAGGATCTCTATCAGGTAGATCGATCTTTTCCATTTTGTTTAAAGATTTTTGTCTGCTATCTGCAGCCCTTACACTTTTTTCTCTATTAAAGGACCTATACTTAGTTATAATATCCTCTTGTCTTTTTATTTCTGATTGCTGCAAATTGTAGGCTTTTAACTGAATTTCATAATTTTTCTTCTTTAAGTCAATAAAAGTTGTATAGTTCCCATTATAACAATCTACATGACCGTTAAGCAGTTCAAAGGTTTTATTAGAAATAGCATCTAAAAAGAATCTATCATGGGATATTATAAACATAGTCCCTTTATAGGATTTCAAATAATCTTCTAACCATTCTATAGCATCTAAGTCTAGGTGGTTAGTAGGTTCATCCAGTAAAAGTACATCTGGATTTTTAAGTAATAACTTGCATAGTGCAACTCTAGTTTTTTGACCACCGCTTAATATGTTAATTGGCTTATTGTAATCTTCTTCCATAAAGCCAAGTCCTTTAAGAACCCTACTAATTTCTCCTTTATAGGTGTATCCTCCGCGATTATTGTAAAGGTCATAGGTTAATGTATACTCTTTTATTATTCTGTTAGTGTATTCTTCTTTTGAAGCATCATAAGGTTCATTCATTTTTGATTCTAAATCTTTAAGGTTTTTTTCTAAGGCTAATAGATTATCGAATACTAAAAGTGTTTCTTCGTATATAGTATTATTGGAATTTAATCTTAGATCCTGAGATAGATAACCAATTCTTTTGTTTTTATCTATAAATAGCTCACCATTATCAGAATCCAATTGATTTGTAAGTATTTTGAAAAGTGTAGATTTACCAGCTCCATTAGCACCAATAAAACCGACTTTTTCACCTTCATTTATACTAAAAGTTATTTTGTCTAAAATAACATCTATACCATAACTTTTGTGAATATCTTTGCAACTTAGAACTATTATTATGTTCACCTTCCTACTCTGTAGTATTAAAATATTATTACAATAATAAAATGCAATGCTATTTGAAGTAATTAATGTAGTTGAATTGCTAAAAATATGAGACTCTACTAATTATAAATAACAATTAAAGTTCATTCATATAATATTGTACTATTTATATTGAAACTTTTGTAGTGAAAAACAAATATATGTGGGATTAATTTTAAAAAATAGTGTAGAAAGGAAGTAAAATGGGGAAAATACAATAAGAACTATTAAATTTGTAATAAAAAGTAGTGTTAACTTATAATAGTGTGGTAAAATAAATAATATGAAATTTATGATGTTGGTGGAGGGATGTAAACTGTGGAAAGAAAAAAGAATATATCAATGGCAGTTATTAAAAGATTGCCTAAATACCATAGATACTTAAGAGAACTTTTAAAAAATGATGTAGATAGAATATCCTCAAAAGAATTAGGGGAGAAAATTGGGTTTACAGCATCTCAAATTAGACAAGATTTGAATTGCTTCGGAGATTTTGGACAACAAGGGTACGGGTATAATGTAAAAGAATTATTAAATGAAATCAGCGGAATACTAGGATTGTCAAAAGAATATAAGATGATAATAGTAGGTGCAGGCAATATTGGGCAAGCTATTGCAAATTACACTAATTTTGAAAAGCTGGCATTTAACTTAGCGGGTATTTTTGATATTAATCCAAAGCTTATAGGACTGAAAATTAGAGATGTTGAAGTAATAGATATAGATGGGTTAGTGGGATTTTTAAAAGAAACACCCATAGACATTGGTGTAATCTGTGTGTCCAAAAACAATGCTCAAACAGTGGCTGATATGATGGTAACAAATGGGGTTAAGGGTATATGGAATTTCGCACCTGTAGATTTAGATGTACCAGAAGAAATAATAGTGGAGAATGTCCATTTAAGTGAAAGTCTTTTAACCCTCAGTTGTTTAATGAATGACAGGACATATCCATAAAATAGTGGTGGAACACTTAGCATAATTAAAAGTTGGAAAACACTGTTTTTAAATAAAAAGGTGTTTTTTTTGTTGAAATAAGTGCAGAAAAGAGATATAATGTAATTGGAGTAAAGTACTTCAATTATTTTTTTTCAATCTTAATTGTTATATTATTAACAAATTGTTAATAATATATTAATTCGTAAGGAGTGGATTGTTGTGGAATACAAAAATGTTGTTCTTCAAAAAGAAGACAAAGTTGCAGTTATTACAATTAGTAGACCCAAAGCTCTAAATGCATTAAATACAGAAACGTTAAAAGAGCTAGAACTCGCAATTGATGAAATTGCTAGTGATGACCAAATCTACGCAGTAATTATAACAGGCGGGGGAAAAGCTTTTGTTGCAGGCGCTGATATCTCAGAAATGAAAGATCTCGATGCAATGGGTGGTAGAAGATTTGGAAATTTAGGAAACAAAGTATTTAGAAAACTAGAGACTTTAGAAAAACCTATAATAGCAGCAGTAAACGGTTTTGCGCTAGGTGGAGGTTGTGAGCTTTCTATGGCTTGCGATATTAGAATAGCTTCATCAAAAGCAAAATTTGGACAACCAGAGGCAGGTCTTGGAATAACACCTGGATTTGGAGGTACCCAAAGACTCGCTAGACTTGTAGGTACAGGTATGGCTAAACAATTATTATTTACTGCAGAAATTATTAATGCAGAAGAAGCCTTAAGAATAGGGCTTGTTAATAAGGTAGTAGAACCTGAAAATTTAATTGAAGAAGCAAAACTATTAGCTAAAAAAATTGTTAACAACGCACCTATAGCTGTTAAGTTGTGTAAAACAGCAATCAATAGGGGTATGCAAATGGATATAGATACAGCTTTGATTTATGAAGCTGAAATTTTTGGCGCGTGCTTTGCCACAGAAGATCAAAAAAGTGGAATGACAGCATTTCTTGAAAAATCAGAAAAATGCTTTAAAAATAAATAAATAAATATAAAATTTAAAAAAACAAGATAAAGATAATAATTATTATTTTTATCAGAGAATAGTGAGGAGGAAGGGTTATGGATTTTTCATTGACAAAACAACAAGAATTTGTAAAACAAATGGTAAGGGAATTCACAATAAACGAAGTTGAACCATTAGCTGCAGAAATAGATAGAACAGAAAGATTTCCTATGGAAACTGTAGAGAAAATGGCTAGATATCATATGCTTGGTATTCCAATTTCAACTGAATTTGGTGGAGCGGGTGGAGATAATTTATCTTACGTTATAGCTGTTGAAGAATTATCAAAAGCATGTGGAACTACAGGCGTTATACTTTCAGCCCATACTTCATTATGCGCGGGCCCAATAGACATGTTTGGTTCATTAGAGCAAAAGAAAAAATATCTAATTCCACTTGCAAAAGGTGAAAAATTAGGTGCGTTCGGATTAACTGAGCCGAATGCAGGAACAGATGCGTCTGAGCAACAAACTACAGCGGTTTTAGAGGGCGATAATTATATATTAAATGGTTCGAAAATATTTATCACGAATGGCGGAGTAGCGGATACATTTATAGTCTTTGCTATGACTGATAAGAGCAAAGGAACAAAAGGAATTACTGCTTTCATAGTTGAAAAAGAGTTTCCTGGATTTTCAATTGGTAAACACGAAGATAAATTAGGAATAAGAGCCTCTTCAACTACTGAACTTGTATTTGAAAATTGCATAGTTCCAAAAGAAAACATGCTTGGAAAAGAAGGAAAAGGCTTTGGTATAGCAATGAAAACTCTTGACGGAGGAAGAATTGGTATAGCAGCTCAAGCACTAGGAATTGCAGAAGGAGCACTAGAAGCAGCAGCTAAATACATGAAAGAAAGAAAACAATTTGGAAAACCTCTATCAGCATTCCAAGGTTTACAATGGATGATGGCTGAACTAGATGTTAAAGTTGAAGCTTCAAAACTTTTAGTATATAAGGCAGCATGGAATAAAGATAATGGCCTTCCATACAGTTTAGAAGCTGCTAGAGCAAAATTATACGCATCAGAAACAGCTATGGAAGTTACAACTAAAGCTGTTCAAATCTTCGGAGGATATGGATATACAAAAGAATATCCAGTAGAAAGAATGATGAGAGATGCTAAGATAACTGAGATTTACGAAGGAACTTCACAAGTACAAAAAATGGTTATCGCTGCAAACTTATTAAAGTAGGAGGGGATTAAAAGTGAATATAGTTGTATGTTTAAAACAAGTTCCAGATACAAATGAAGTTAAAATAGATCCAAAGACAGGAACCCTTATAAGAGAAGGAGTTCCATCAATCATAAATCCAGATGATAAAAATGCACTAGAGGAAGCACTAAGATTAAGAGATAGCGATGGCGCTTATGTAACCGTTATAAGTATGGGACCACCACAAGCGGAAAAAGCGCTAAGAGAAGCACTAGCTATGGGAGCGGACGACGCAATATTAGTATCTGACAGAGCATTTGCAGGAGCAGATACATT
Organism: Clostridium sp. FP1; assembly: GCF_011065975.2. Classification (NCBI taxonomy): domain Bacteria; kingdom Bacillati; phylum Bacillota; class Clostridia; order Eubacteriales; family Clostridiaceae; genus Clostridium; species Clostridium sp. FP1. The sequence goes on from NZ_JAAMNJ020000001.1 coordinate 596,582, forward strand.
AGCTACATCACATGCACTGGCAGCAACTTTGAGGAAATTAGACTACGATGTAGTTTTTGCAGGTAGACAAGCAATTGATGGAGATACAGCGCAAGTTGGTCCGGAAATAGCAGAACACTTAGGTCTTGCTCAAATAACTTACGTTGAAAAAGTTGAAATAATTAAGGGCGGATTAAAAGTTAGAAAAGCTTGGGAAGATGGATATGAAAACATAGAAGTTAAAACACCGGTTCTTTTAACAGCTATAAAAGAGTTAAATCAGCCAAGATACATGAATATAAAAAACATTTTTGATATGTATCAAAATAAAGAAGTTAAAGTTTGGAATGCAGATATTATTGGAGCAGATAAAGCTCTTCTTGGACTAAGCGGTTCGCCAACAAAGGTTAAGAAGTCTATGACTAAAGAACCTAAAGGAAACGGAGAACTTGTAAAGTTACCACCTAAAGAAGCAGCTCAGTATGTAGTTTCAAAATTAAAAGAAAACCACTTTATTTAAGGAGGGATTTAGCATGAATATAGAAGATTATAAAGGAATCTGGGTCTTTGCTGAGCAAAGAGATGGAGAACTTCAAAAAGTATCACTTGAGATTTTAGGTAAGGGACGGGAAATAGCAGATAAATTAAAAGTAGAATTAACAGCGGTAGTACTTGGAGATAAAACAGATGCTATGACGGCTGAACTCATAGCATTTGGCGCAGATAAAATTATAGTAGCTGAGCACCCACTACTCGGCCACTTTTCAACTGATGCCTATGCAAAAGTTATTTGTGAACTTGCTATCGAAAGAAAGCCAGAAGTCATATTTATTGGAGCAAGTTATTTAGGAAGAGATTTAGGACCAAGGGTAGCAGCAAGACTTTCAACAGGACTTACAGCTGACTGTACTTCCTTGGATGTAGATACAGAAACTAAAAATTTACTTATGACAAGACCAGCATTCGGAGGAAACTTGATGGCTACAATAGTTTGCTCCGATCATAGACCACAAATGGCTACTATTAGACCAGGAGTTTTTGAAAAATTAGCTAAAGATAAAAATAGAACTTGCAAGATTGAAAAAGTTACTGTAAATCTAACAGAAGCTGATATCAGAACTAAAACTTTAGAAGTTGTAAAGCTTGCTAAAGATATAGCAGATATTGGAGAAGCTAATATCATTGTATCTGGTGGTCGTGGCGTTGGATCTAAAGAGAACTTTGCAATACTGGAAACACTAGCAACTAGCCTAGGCGGAGTTGTTGGAGGATCTAGAGCAGCAGTTGAGAATGGTTGGGTAGATAAATCACTTCAAGTAGGACAAACAGGAAAAACTGTTAGACCAACTGTGTATATAGCTTGTGGTATATCAGGAGCAATTCAGCATTTAGCTGGTATGCAAGATTCTGATTTTATAATAGCTATAAACAAGGATGCATCTGCACCTATCATGAAAGTTGCAGATATTGCAATAGCTGCAGATTATACAAAAGTTCTCCCTGAAATGGTAGATCAAATCAATGCATTAAATGATGAAAAATAATATAATTAAATAGCTTTAATTAAAGTGAACTTGCTCTAATGCTAGAATTTAGTATTAGAGTAAGTTTTAAAAAAAGTTACTACTTTTAGTTTTAAATAAAATGAAATTTGAGGAGCGTGTTATTTATGGAAAAGATTTTTGTACTTGGAGCTGGAACTATGGGAGCTGGAATTGTTCAGGCGTTTGCAGCTAAAGGATATGAAGTAATAATAAGAGATATAAAAGATGAATTTGTAGATAAAGGACTTGCTGGAATCAAAAAAAATCTAGAAAGATTAGTTAGCAAGGAAAAAATAACAGTAGAAAATATGGAAGAAATACTTTCAAGAATCACAGGGACTACTGATATGAGTTTAGCAGCAGATTGTGATTTAGTAGTTGAAGCTGCTGTAGAAAACATGGAAATCAAGAAAGAAATTTTTGCAGAACTCGATAAAATCTGTAAACCAGAAACTATTTTATCATCAAATACATCTTCACTTTCTATAACAGAAGTGGCAGCTGCTACAAATAGACCTGATAAGGTTATAGGAATGCATTTCTTTAATCCAGCACCAATGATGAAGCTTGTAGAAGTAATAAAAGGAATGGCTACATCTGAAGAGACTTTTAGTCTTGTAAAGGAAGTGGCTATATCTATTGGAAAAGATCCTGTAGAAATTGCAGAAGCACCAGGATTTGTGGTAAACAGAATATTAATACCAATGGTCAATGAAGCAATAGGAATATTTGCCGAAGGTATTGCATCAGCAGAAGATATCGATAAAGCAATGATGCTAGGAGCTAATCACCCAATGGGACCACTAGCACTAGGTGACCTTATAGGACTAGACGTATGTCTTGCTATAATGGATGTTTTATATAAAGAAACTGGGGACTCTAAATACAGAGCTCATAGTCTTTTAAGAAAATACGTTAGAGGCGGATTATTAGGAAGAAAAACTAAAAAAGGATTCTTTAATTATACAAGATAATATAATATTTTAATATGAGAAATGAATCTAGAGAGCATTATAACTTATAGCAAGTTATAATGCTCTTGTTTTTTGTACTTGCTAAAAATGCAAATTATCTATATATCAAACATGTAAGGTTTAAGTAAAAAAAAGTTAGTATTCAAAACTATTTTACCAAATATATCAAATTTTGTCGTTTGAAGGTTGACTTTAAATTGCTGACGTTATATAATTAACAATGTAGTTAAACAAATAACAAAGTTGGCGTAAATGTTGATAAACATATAAATATAAAAGTATATAAGTATAAAAACATATGATTCTATATATAAATAGGGGGGAAATATAATGAATAGATTTACACTACCAAGAGACATTTATTTTGGAGAAAATTCATTAGAAGTTTTAAAAACTATAAAGGGTAAAAAAGCAGTAATAGTTACTGGTGGAAGCTCTATGAAAAAATTCGGATTTTTAGATAAGGTTGAAGAGTATTTAAAAGAAGCAGGAATTGAAGTTAAGCATATTACTGGAGTAGAACCAGATCCATCAGTAGAAACAGTTATGAATGGTGCAAAAGTAATGAGAGAATTTGAGCCAGACTTAATAGTATCAATTGGTGGGGGCTCACCAATTGATGCAGCAAAAGCAATGTGGATTTTCTATGAATATCCAGAATTTACTTTTGAACAAGCGGTTATACCTTTTGGTCTTCCAGAACTAAGACAAAAAGCTAAATTTATAGCTATACCATCAACTAGTGGAACAGCAACTGAGGTTACAGCATTTTCAGTAATTACCGACTATAAAGCAAAAATAAAATATCCACTAGCAGATTTCAATTTAACACCAGATATAGCAATAGTTGATCCTGCACTGGCTCAAACAATGCCACCTAAATTAGTAGCGCATACAGGCATGGATGCATTAACTCATGCAATTGAAGCTTATGTAGCAGGACTTCATTCAAGCTTTTCAGACCCATTGGCAATGCAAGCTATAACTATGATTAGAGAAAATTTATTAAAGTCCTTTGAAGGAAATGAGCAGGCAAGAAATGAAATGCACATTGCGCAATGCTTGGCTGGAATGGCATTCTCAAATGCACTACTAGGAATTGCTCATAGTATGGCACACAAAACAGGTGCTGTATTACATATCCCTCATGGCTGCGCAAATGCAATATTTCTTCCATATGTTATAGATTTCAACAAAAAAGCTTGTGGAGATAGATATGCGGCTATTGCAAGAAGCTTAAGTTTAAGTGGAAATACGCAAGATGAATTAATAGATTCATTAACTAATATGATAAGAGATTTAAATAAAGTTATGAATATACCATGTTCTTTAGCTGAATATGGAATAACTAAAGAAGAATTTGAAGCAAATGTAGATTTTATGGCTGAAAATGCTATAAAAGATGCATGCACAGGATCTAACCCAAGATCAATAAATGTGGATGAAATGAAAAAAGTATTTACTTGCACATTTACAGGAGAAAAAGTTAATTTTTAGACTTAAATGATTAGAATACAGTAATATAAAATAAATTTGCAATTTTAAAAGATAATTTTAAGTTGCAAATTTATGCTATTTTTATGCTACTTATAGAAAAAACAAATAGGAGATAGGCTAGTTTATGTTGACTATATACGTAGAAAGACTTAAACTATAAATGTAATTTAATATGGGTGGATGATAATTGTTGGAGATATCCCATATATTTTGGGGTAACCGAAGAAGAAACGAGTAAATTTTGCTAAGAATTACTCGGAAGCTTTCAGGTAGAGTACAATAATTGGACATGTCCCTGGAGAGATCCATTTAATATGGGCATCGAAGAAGAAACTCAAATAGGTTACTATTTTGAGGAAACTTTCAGATAAAAGGACAGGTAGTGAATAGCATTAGTATTTCTATGCTCTTTACTGCCTGTCTATTTACTTTAGGTATCTAAACAAAGATGCCTTGCAATCGTTTTACTAATAAATATGTTGCAAAAAAATTAAATATAAAATCATAGATGAATATGGAGGAATAAAAATGTATAAAATCATTGAGAAAAGAGCATTAGCACCTCAAATATTTTTAATGGATATTGAGGCGCCAAGAGTAGCTAAATCAGCAAAACCAGGTCAATTTGTAATTATCAAAATGGACGAAAAAGGTGAAAGAATACCACTCACAATCTCTGACTATGATACTAAAAGAGGTACAGTTACTATTGTAGTTCAAACAATAGGCTGTTCAACAAAAGAAATGGAAAATTATGAAGTTGGGGACTCGTTTTTAGATTTTGTAGGACCACTTGGACAAGCATCAGAATTAATGAGTGAAAGCATTGAAGAACTAAAGAATAAGAAAATTATTTTTATAGCAGGTGGACTTGGAACAGCTCCAGTTTATCCTCAAGTTAAATGGTTAAATGAGCAAGGTGTAAAAGCAGATGTAATAATAGGCGCAAAGGCTGAAGAATATGTGATTATGGAAGAAGAAATGAAGAGTGTAGCAGGCAACGTTTATCCATGTACTGATGATGGTTCTTATGGATATAAGGGACTTGTTACAAATAAATTAAAAGATTTAGTTCAAAATGAAGGCAAAAAATACGATTTAGTTATTGCCATTGGACCAATGATAATGATGAAATTTGTTTGTAAATTAACTGAAGAACTTGGAATAACAACTATTGTAAGTATGAACCCTATTATGGTAGATGGCACGGGAATGTGTGGAGCTTGCAGACTTACTGTAGATGGTGAAACTAAGTTTGCCTGTGTAGATGGCCCAGAATTTGATGGTCATAAGGTTAATTTTGAAGAAGCAATGCGAAGACAAACAATGTACAAAACGCAAGAAGTTTCTAAAAATGAAGGCATTAAACCAGGCTGTGGATTAGGAGGTACTAAATAATGAGTAAAATGAATAGAGTGAAAATAGCAGAACAAGATCCGAAAATAAGAGCAACTAATTTCGAAGAAGTATGTCTAGGTTATACAGAAGATGAGGCAGTTGAAGAAGCTGCAAGATGCTTAAACTGTAAAAATCCAAAGTGCGTTACTAAATGTCCTGTAGCCATAGATATTCCTGGGTTTATTCAACATGTTAAGAAAAGAGAATTTGAAGAGGCAGTTAAAGTAATAGCAAAATATAGTGCATTACCAGCTGTTTGTGGAAGAGTCTGTCCACAAGAAACTCAATGCGAAAGCAAATGTATACTTGGAATAAAGGGAGAAGCTGTAGCTATAGGTAAACTTGAAAGATTTGTAGGTGACTATTCAAGAGCACATAATGTTGATATTTCACAAACAAAGCCTAAAAATGGTAAAAAAGTTGCTGTAATAGGAAGTGGCCCAGCTGGACTTACATGTGCAGGGGATTTAGCTAAAGATGGATATGATGTAACTATTTTTGAAGCACTTCATGAAGCTGGTGGAGTTTTGGTGTATGGAATTCCAGAATTTAGATTGCCAAAAGGAACAGTTGTTAAACATGAAGTTGAAAATGTTATAAAATTAGGCGTTAAAATAGAAACGAATGTTATTGTGGGAAGAACTGTAACAATAAATCAGTTAATGGAAGAGGAAGATTTTGTTGCTGTGTTTATTGGTTCAGGTGCAGGACTCCCAATGTTCATGGGAATACCGGGAGAAAATTTAAATGGAGTATTCTCTGCTAATGAATATTTAACTAGAAACAATTTGATGAAAGCATATAAAGAGGGTTACAGTACCCCTATTAGAACAGGCAGCAAGGTTGCTGTTGTAGGTGGAGGTAATGTTGCAATGGATGCTGTACGTACAGCAGTAAGACTAGGTGCAGAAGGTCATATAGTATACAGAAGATCAGAATCAGAACTTCCAGCAAGAGCTGAAGAAGTGCATCATGCAAAAGAAGAAGGAGTTATAATGGATTTACTTGTGAATCCAATTGAAATCCTAGGAGATGATGCGGGAAATGTTATAGGAATGAACTGTATAAAAATGGAGCTTGGTGAGCCAGATGCTTCAGGTAGAAGAAGACCTATAGCTATTAAAGGTTCAGAATTTGTAATTGATGTAGATACAGTTATAATGTCACTAGGAACATCACCAAATCCATTAATTGCATCAACAACAGAAGGTTTGGAAATTAATAAATGGAAGTGTATAGTTGCAGAAGATGAAACTGGGTTAACTTCTAAAAAGAATGTATATGCTGGTGGAGATGCTGTTTCAGGAGCTGCTACAGTTATTTTGGCAATGGAAGCAGGCAAAAAAGCTGCTAAAGCTATAAATGAAATGCTAACAAACTAATAAGAAAATAGATATTAAAAAAAATCCATAAACTTTAGTTTATGGATTTTTTTTTAATATTTATTTTTTTTAGATAATCAAAGCAAACATAAGCAATAAGTAGCTAATGGGATATATAATTACATATTTAGAAAAATATTGACAAATTTACTATTGACAAAAGTGTAGTACATTGATATAAATAGTATAGCACATAAAATTATATATATTGCATTTGATTGTAAACGGTTTAACATATTATATAAAACTATATTAAATACTGAAAATATGTGCGTATTTCAAATTATATAAAGAAATAATGTATCACAATACATAAAATAAGATGTATATTGGAGGAGTAAATATGTGTGTAAAAATCGCTATAAATGGGTTTGGAAGAATAGGAAGGGTTGTATTAAGAATTGCACAAGATAATTTACATGAAGGAGCAGAAATAGTAGCTATAAATGCAAGAGCAGATGTAGAAACCCTTGCACATCTTTTTACCTATGATTCTTGTTATGGAACATTTAAAGGCAAAGTAGAAACGCAAGGTAACTCATTAATAATAAATGGTAAAGAAATTAAAGTGTTTAATGAAAAAGAAGCTAAGAATTTGCCTTGGAAGCAACTAGGCGTAGATGTTGTTATAGAATCAACAGGGATATATACAAAGAGAGAGCAGGCTATGCAACATATTGAAGCAGGAGCTAAAAAGGTAGTAATTACCGCACCGGCAAAAAATGAGGATATAACAATAGTTATGGGAGTTAATGACGAAAAATATAATCCTCAAAAACACCATATTATTTCCAATGCTTCTTGTACTACTAATTGCCTTGCACCTTTTACTAAAGTATTAGATGAACAATTTGGTATAGTTAATGGATGTATGACAACAATACACTCATATACTAATGATCAAAGAATACTAGACAAAACTCATAAAGATTTAAGGCGTGCTAGAGCGGCAGGGGAATCGATAATTCCTACAACTACTGGTGCTGCAAAAGCACTTGCAAAGGTAATTCCGAGTCTTGAAGGCAAAATCAATGGGTCATCTTTAAGGGTACCTACCGCCGCAGTGTCTATAACAGAGCTTATATGTGAAATGTCAAGGGAAGTAACTGTGCAGCAAGTAAATAGTGCATTCCAATATGCATCACAACATGAGCTTAAAGGTATATTAGGTTATTCAGAAAAACCGTTAGTATCTATAGATTATAAGGGTGATGATAGATCATCTATAGTTGATGGACTTTCAACCATGGTTATAGGCAAAAACATTTTAAAGGTACTAGCATGGTATGATAATGAATGGGGATATTCATCTAGAACAGTAGATTTAGTAAATCTTGTAGCAAGTAAAATAAGTAATGCAAAAAATATGAAAATGGTAATATAGATGCTAAGGATTAGTATCTAAAATGAAGGAAGGATTTATAACCATTATAAAGCAAATAAGAAAATTAGCTGCGTTTCATAAATGATTTTGGTAGGAGAAACGGGGACGGTTAACAATTATTAACTAGTTTATTAGTTAATAATTGTTAACCGTCCTTCTCTAGTTTAACGACATTTCAGAAGGAAGTCTCCCACTTCTATAAGTGGGGTAACATACTACAATAAAAAGAAAACTTTAGTGGGAGTCTAAATCTCCTTGTGAAGTCGTTAATTACAGCGACCCAGGAGATGATTTAAACAGTGAATTGTGGAGTTGATTAAGTGGAAAATGGGCAAAACATAAGGGACGGTTAACAACTATTTGACATTAAAGGACTAAAAGGATTAAAAAACACAAAAAATTCATAACTAAGTGATAATAATTTGATATAATAAGGTTAAAGAATGGGGGCGATGTGTATGTTAATTGATAAAATAAACAAATATTATACTAAAGAATATGATTTAAGTTGTTCTGAGGTGATGATTTATGCTGCTAGTGATGAATATAATATGAATTTGAAAAGTGAAACATTTAAAGCTATGTCATCCTTTGGTGGTGGAATGGGTGTTGAAAGCGTTTGTGGGGCTATAACAGGTTCACTTTCAGTTATAGGTATATTATTCACTAAAGAAAAAGCACATGAAGGAGAGCGAGTTAAGAAGCTATGTCAGGAGTTCTTCCAAAAGTTTGAAGCAAAGTTAGGTACAGATAATTGCAGGTCACTTAAAGCAAAATATAAAAAGCAAGATAGTGGTTGCAGGGTTATGATTGAAACAGCTACTGAGATATTAGATGAAATTGTCGCACGAGAATTAAAAATAAATAACTGAACTAAGGAAAGGGAAAATTATGGATTACAAAAATGTTGAATCATTTAATGAAGGTATAATTATAAAAGATGTAGAGAACTTTGAATTAGACCATATATTCCAATGCGGCCAATGTTTTAGATGGAACAAACAAGCAAGTGGCAACTACATAGGAGTGGCATATGGCAAGGTAATAGAAGTAGAAAAGAAAAATACGCAGGTAAAAATATATAATATAAATGAAGAAGAATTTAATCTACTTTGGTGTGACTATTTTGACCTTAAAAGAGATTATACAGTTATCAAAGATGAATTTCAGAAAGATCCTCTTCTTAAAAAATCCGTTGATTTTGGCTATGGCATCAGACTATTGCAACAGGAGCCTTTTGAACTTACCATGTCATTTATAATTTCTTCAAATAATAGAATCCCCATGATAAAAAGAGCAATAGACAATTTGAGTAGGAAATGGGGGAAAGCAATAGAATATAAAGGCGAAACCTACTACACCTTTCCAACGGCTGCAGGTTTAGAAGGAGCGTCATTAGAAGATATAAAAAGTTGTGGTCTAGGATTTAGGTCTAAGTACGTAAAAGACACAGTGCATAGGGTATATACTGGTGAAGTGAATTTGGAATCTATTAAATCTCAGGAAGATGATGTTTGTCATGAAGAATTAAAAAAACTTAATGGTATTGGCCCAAAGGTTTCTGATTGTATCATGTTATTTTCTATGCAAAAATATTCTGCTTTTCCAGTGGATGTATGGGTTAAGAGAGCTATGCAATTTTTTTACTTAGCACCAGATGTGTCTCTACCAAAAATAAGGATTTTTGCTAGAGATAAATTTGAAAACACGGCAGGGTTCGCACAACAGTATTTATTTTATTATGCAAGGGAAAATAATATTAAAATTGAATAAAATAGTAAAAATTAAGCAAAATACTAATAGTAGATAAGTGTAGGGAATAATGTTGAATTTTATAAGAATGATGAGGATAAAAAACAATGAAAATAATATGGAATTCTATCACAATAAAGCTATCAAAATATAAACAATATATAGTACTATCATCAGTTCTGCTGTTTTTCATATATATTGGATATGAATATTATTTCAAGTATTCATATATGTTTAAGAATCCCAATATATTAAAAGAAGTTATTCGCTCTTATGGGAATTTCAGCATTTTAGTTTTTATTTTGATGCAGGTTATACAAGTTGTTGTTTTCTTTATTCCAGGTGAATTTATACAAGTGGCCGGAGGATATATTTTTGGTACTTTCTTAGGTGGAATAATATCTTTAATGGGTATTACCTTAGGAAGTATAGTAGTATATTTTATATCTAATAACTATGGTAAGCTTCTTGTAGAAAAATTGATACTAAATAAGAAGGTAAAATTTTTTAGAAAAATATTAAAAGCAGGAAGTAAAAAATTTGTTGTATTTATATTTTATTTAGTCCCAGGAATACCAAAAGATGCCCTAGCATATATATGTGGAGTATCAGATATTTCTTTTAAAGATTTCTTTATATATTCAACCTTAGGTAGAATACCAGGTATTTTTATATCTTCTTACTTTGGACAAAAAATATATGCATGGGATGTTACAAGTTTAATAACTATAGGCATAACCATGACTATTTTATCCCTAATAGGAATATTTAAAGGGAATGCAATAATCAAGGCTATGATTAAAAAGAAAAAAACTTATTAAAAAATTAAGGAGATTGCATTTGATAATATAATCTTATAAAGAATGCTGTTTTTTGTATTGTGCTTTATATATACATCTTAAGGTTATGCTGATTATAATAATGGAGAAAATTATTAATAGTGAGCAATGAAAGAAAAAATTCTGTGGAAGGATTGTTATTATTGGGTCAGTTGTAATATCAAATAGCCAGTAATCATTGTTGAAGAAGATTTGATGAAAAACAGTGAAACTTTTATCGAAATTAACTATAAAGGGTATAAGTAACATTATTGGTATTACTATTAAAACTATGGAGCTGCTTAATAAGTACCTTATTTTTTTATGCCTCTTGTTTACTAATACACCTAAAATGCTTACTAATATGGAGAAAAACAGCATTATCTTAAGTTTATCAAATATTACTTTAACTTCTTTAAAGTGAATTTTGCCATGATCAGATGAAGGAAGTGTTGGAAGATTGAATTCTTCACTTGTGTTTTTGGTTAGATATGTAATTAAATAGTCATAATTAGCTTTTAGTTCCCCTTTATTTAAATTGGTGGAACCTTCAATATTTAAAACATTAATATCCATATAATATAAGGGCTTAAAAAGCAAAGTGAAATAAACGCTTAAGGTTATAAAAGAAAAAGTAAAACACAAAATAAAAAATGTTTTTAACCAAAATTCAAAAAAAGTTTTTATATTCATAAAATCACCCCTGGTTATTAATTTTAACAATATATTAAAGCATATTCAATGATTATAATTATAAATAAGGCATATTAAATGGTGTTAAAATGCAATAGGAATACAAATTATAGAAAAATAAAGTAAATGAGAGATAAACTATAGAATTCCATGATAAACAAACATAGTTTGAATATTTGGCTATAAATGGTATAATATATAGAATAGACGAATTTGATATTATATCCATTATTAATTAGTATATTAGTTACAGGTTACATTAGCACTCAGATGTGCGGAGTGCTAACAAAAACAAAAAAATATATAAGGAGGGGTTTAAAATGAACATTAGACCACTTAGTGATAGAGTATTAATTAAAAGATTAGAAGCAGAAGAAACTACAAAAAGTGGAATACTTCTTGCAGGGGCTTCAAAGGAAAAACCACAAGAAGCTGAGGTAGTGGCTGTAGGACCGGGAAAAGTTGAGGACGGCAAACTAATTAAAATGGAAGTTACAGTAGGGGATATAATATTATTCTCTAAATATTCAGGAAGCGAAATAAAATATGATGGTATTGAATATATCATATTAAAACAAGAAGAATTACTAGCTATAATTGAAAAATAATTTAATTAAACGCAATAATGATTAAGTGATAATCCAACAATTAAACAATAATATTAAATTATTATTATTTAATTGTTGATAGATTATTATTTAATTATTAGCGTATAGGAGGGTTTAAAATGGCTAAAAATATATTATTTGGAGAAGACGCAAGAAGAGCTATGCAAAGAGGTGTAGATAAGCTTGCGGATACAGTTAAAATTACACTAGGACCCAAAGGAAGAAATGTTATTTTAGATAAAAAATTTGGTTCACCATTAATAACAAATGATGGTGTTACTATAGCTAGAGAAATAGAACTGGAAGATGCTTATGAAAATATGGGAGCACAACTTGTTAAAGAAGTTGCTACAAAGACAAATGATGTAGCAGGAGATGGAACAACTACAGCTACACTTCTTGCTCAAGCTATAATAAGAGAAGGTTTGAAAAATGTTACAGCTGGTGCCAATCCTATGCTAATAAGAACTGGTATAAAAATGGCTGTGGACAAAGCAGTTGAAGAAATCAAAAAATCTTCTAAACCAGTTAACGGTAAAGAAGATATAGCTAGAGTTGCTGCAATATCAGCTAGTGATGAAGAAATTGGAACTCTAATAGCTAATGCTATGGAAAAAGTAGGTAACGAAGGTGTTATAACTGTAGAAGAATCAAAATCTATGGGAACTGAGCTAGATGTAGTTGAAGGAATGCAGTTTGATAGAGGATATTTAAGTCCATATATGGTTACAGATCCTGAAAAAATGGAAGCAAGCCTTGAAGAAGCGTATATTTTAATAACAGACAAGAAAATTACTAACATACAAGATATACTTCCAATACTTGAGCAAATTGTTCAACAAGGAAGAAAGCTACTTATAATAGCTGAAGATATCGAAGGTGAAGCATTAGCTACACTAGTTGTTAATAAATTAAGAGGAACATTTACTTGCGTAGCTGTTAAAGCTCCAGGTTTTGGTGATAGAAGAAAAGAAATGCTTCAAGATATAGCAATCTTAACTGGTGGAGAAGTTATATGTGAAGAATTGGGAAGAGAACTAAAAGATGTTACTGTTGATATGCTTGGAAGAGCTGAAAGTGTTAAGATATCTAAAGAAAACACTACAATAGTAAACGGAAAAGGTGAAAAAGATTCAATACATGATAGAGTTTCTCAAATTAAGAGACAAATTGAAGAAACCACATCAGATTTTGATAGAGAAAAATTGCAAGAAAGACTTGCTAAACTTGCAGGTGGAGTAGCTGTAATAAAAGTTGGAGCTGCTACTGAAACTGAATTAAAAGAAAAGAAACTCCGTATAGAAGATGCTCTTGCAGCTACAAAAGCAGCAGTTGAAGAGGGAATCGTACCTGGTGGTGGAACAGTTTATATTAATGCTATTTTAGAGATTGCCAAATTAACATCAGATATAGCAGATGTTCAAGTGGGTATCAACATAATTAAAAGAGCTTTAGAAGAACCATTAAGACAAATAGTTACAAATGCTGGCGCAGAAGCTTCAGTTATAATAGAAAAAGTAAGAGAAAGCGCTGGAGAAGTTGGATATGATGCATTACGTGGAGAAATGGTGAACATGATAAAAGCGGGAATTGTAGATCCAACAAAAGTTGTAAGATCAGCACTACAAAACGCGGCATCTGTTGCAGCAACATTCTTAACAACAGAAGTTGCAGTAGCAGATATTCCAGAAAAAAATCCAGCTCCAATGGGCGGCGGACCAGGAATGGGAATGGATGGAATGTACTAAAAGTAATTTAAATAATAATAATTTTAAATGAAAATATATTAGAATAAAAGAATTAACTAGGACTTAACCTAGTTAATTCTTTTATTCCGTTAAATATTAAAACTATGTTTCTAATAGTTTTAATATTTAGTAAGAAATAGTCATTGACAAATTCTCAAACATTTACTATTATTAATAATAACTTTAAAAACAATAGCGTCACTCATATATCCCTTGAATATGGCAAGGAGTATCTACGGTCAGCCGCAAATTGACTACTATGAGTAATTTTAGTATGAGCTTACTTTAGGCATGCTAATTTTACTTTAGTCAAAGTAGGATTGGTATGCCTTTTTATGCTTTGCAGCTTATGTAGAGTTGTGAGTGCAAAATTTTATTTTGCAGTCACAAAACTATACAAAGAGAGAATATTAGTAGCTCTCTATAGCTTAGCAGCTCTTGCTAGATAGCTTTAAACTTTTAATTTACCCCATATTTTAAGAGTTTGAAGCTATCATATTTTAAAAATCTGGTATATATAAGTATTTTTATGCTAATTATAAAGGTGAACTACTAATATCCTAAATGGATATGAGTCTTACACCTAATTTTATAAATTTAAAATAGAATTCTGAAAGGATGTTGATTAAATGGCAAAGATACTAAAACAAGCATATACATTTGATGATGTATTGCTAGTTCCAAATAAGTCAGAGGTATTACCTAGAGATGTTAGCTTAGTTACTTACCTTACAAAAAAAATAAAACTTAACATACCTCTAATTAGTGCAGGTATGGACACTGTTACTGAGTCTAGAATGGCTATTGCTATGGCTAGAGAAGGCGGAATAGGGATTATACATAAGAACATGAGTATTGAAAGACAAGCCGTTGAAGTTGACAGAGTAAAAAGACAAGAAAATGGCGTAATTACAGACCCTTTCTTTCTATCACCAGATAATCTTCTAGAAGATGCACTAGCATTAATGAGTAAATATAGAATATCAGGAGTTCCAATTACAACAAAGGGTAAATTGGTTGGAATAATTACTAATAGAGATATAGTTTTTGAGACTGATTATAGTAAAAAAATTAAAGATATAATGACAAGTGAAAATTTAATTACTGCATCAGAAGGAACAAGTATGGAAGAGGCTAAACAACTTCTTAAAAAACATAAAATAGAAAAATTACCTTTAGTAGATAGTGAAAACAATTTAAGAGGACTTATCACAATAAAAGATATAGAGAAGACTATAAAATTCCCTATTGCTGCAAAGGATTCTAGAGGAAGATTACTGTGTGGGGCAGCTGTTGGTGTAACTTCAGACATGATGGAGAGAGTAACAGCCTTAGTAAAGGCTGGAGTAGATGTAGTAACTCTAGATACAGCTCATGGACATTCTTTAGGAGTAATGGACGCAGTAAGGAAAATAAAATCTGTTTACCCAGAACTTCAAATAATAGCAGGAAATATTGCTACGGCGCAGGCAACCCGCGATTTAATTGAGGCAGGAGCTGACTGTATAAAAGTAGGCATAGGTCCTGGATCAATTTGTACTACAAGGATTGTAGCTGGAGTAGGAGTTCCACAACTCACAGCAGTTATGGACTGCGTAGAAGAGGGAAATAAATACGGAGTACCTGTAATTGCAGATGGTGGCATAAAATATTCAGGAGATATAGTTAAGGCCCTAGCCGCGGGAGCTAAAGTAGTTATGATGGGATCTATGTTTGCAGGATGCACTGAAGCACCAGGTGAAATGGAAATCTATCAAGGAAGAAGCTATAAGGTATATAGAGGCATGGGTTCACTAGCTGCTATGGCTTGCGGAAGCAAGGACAGATATTTCCAAGAAGGAAATAAAAAGTTAGTGCCAGAAGGAGTAGAAGGAAGGATAGCATTTAAAGGAGACGTTGTAGAAACTATATATCAGCTGATTGGTGGTATACGTTCAGGAATGGGGTATTTAGGATCAGCAACTCTAGAACAATTATTTGAGACTTCAACCTTTGTTATTCAAAGCTCAGCAGGACTAAGAGAAAGTCATCCACATGACGTACACATTACAAAAGAAGCACCAAATTATAGCGTAAATAACTAAGAAAAAACCTTAAGCCTACAAGGAGGAAAAAACATTGAATAATAGAGAATTAATTTTAGTAGTTGACTTTGGTGGTCAATACAACCAACTTATTGCAAGAAGAGTTAGAGAAAACAATGTTTACTGTGAGATAATACCATACACATTTTCTGTGGAAAAAATAAAAAATATGAATCCAAAAGGAATAATATTCACTGGCGGTCCTAATAGCGTATACGCCAGCGGTGCTCCAAAAGTGGAAAAAGAAATATTTGAGATGGGTATTCCTATTTTAGGAATATGCTATGGTGCTCAATTAATGGCACAGTCTTTTGGTGGAGAAGTTATAACACCTGATGTTCGCGAATATGGAAAAGTAGAAGTTGACCTATGCAAAGATGCTATTATTTTCAAAGCAGTAGAAGAAAATCAATGCTGGATGAGTCATACAGACCATATATCTAAAGTACCAGAAGGATTTGATATAATAGCAACTACTAAAGATTGTCCTGTAGCTGCTATGGCTAATGTTTCTAAAAAGCTCTATGGAGTTCAATTTCACCCAGAAGTAAAACATACTCTTTTTGGTGAAGAAATGATTAGAAAGTTCTTATATGATGTATGCGAAGTTAAGGGTGATTGGTCAATGTCATCTTTTGCAGAAGAAAAAATAAAAGCTATAAAAGAACTAGTTGGAGATAAAAAGGTGCTTTGTGCTCTTTCTGGAGGAGTGGATTCCTCAGTTGCTGCAATGCTTGTACATAAAGCCATAGGAAAGCAGTTAACTTGCGTATTTGTAGATCACGGTCTACTCAGAAAAGATGAAGGAGACCAAGTTGAAACAATATTCAAAGGCGAATTTGATATGAATATAATAAGAGTTAATGCTCAAGATAGATTCTTAGGTAAACTTAAAGGTATAAGTGATCCAGAGCAAAAGAGAAAGATAATTGGAGAAGAATTTATAAGAGTTTTTGAAGAAGAATCTAATAAACTCGGACAATTAGACTTTCTTGTGCAAGGAACAATATATCCGGATGTAGTTGAAAGTGGTACTGCGACTTCAGCTACTATAAAGAGTCATCATAATGTTGGAGGACTTCCAGAAGATATGCATTTTGAACTAATAGAGCCACTGCGTGAATTATTTAAAGATGAGGTTAGAGCGGTTGGAGAAGAAATTGGAATTCCTCGTTACCTAGTATGGAGACAGCCATTCCCAGGACCAGGTTTATCTATAAGAGTACTTGGAGAAATAACAGATGAAAAATTATTTATAACTAGAGAAGCTGATGCGATATTCAGAGATGAAGTAGCTAAAGCGGGACTAGAAAGTGAAATATGGCAATACTTTGCATGTCTGCCTGACATCCAATCCGTTGGAGTTATGGGAGATGAGAGAACTTATTGTCATACAGTTGCTCTAAGGGCTGTAACTAGCTCAGATGGAATGACTTCAGATTGGGCTAGGATACCATATGAAGTATTAGATAAGGTATCTAGAAGGATTGTTAATGAAGTTAAAGGGGTAAACAGAATTGTTTATGACGTAACATCTAAGCCACCTTCAACTATTGAGTGGGAATAAGATAAAGAATTATAAACCTAGCAATATCAATAAAATGTTATAAAAAAGAGTATCTATGATATTTTCTATAAAGAGAAATGTCATAGATACTCTTTTTGCTTTTTAATAATTAAATTGCTAGATAGATTTGGGCGTAGCTATGAGGATATAATGAGACAATGGAATAACTACTGCTTAACATTCGTCTTTATAAGTTCCATAAATGTATCAGGTGTGACTACTCTCACTTTAGAATTTTCCTTTAGCTTATTTACAACTCTTTCAATATTACTAAGGCTTTTGCTCCAAACATGAACATAAACAAAGGTATAACTATTAGCATTATTAATATCTACTTGCCCAGAGTTAATCCGTTTATTAATATTTTCCACTAACTCATTTTCACTTTCCAGACTATCCCAAAGTAAATCTCTACAGGACACTATAGGCTTATTATTTGACCAAATAATTTCTCCATGATAGTTGTCATGTCTATGATAATCAAGATAAAACAGTCCGCGAATATTAGGCTTAATAGTAAATTTACTCCAAAGCTCATTATTGTGAAAGGAGGAGTCATCAATAATTGCTATATAGCTCTGATCTACCTTTTCCATATAATCATTTAATCTATTAATATACATTCCAAGCGTATTCTTATCAAATTTACTTGGGTACATATAGCCATTTCCAGATGGTGGTACTATAAAATAATCATTATTAGAACCATGGGCTGCACTCTCATAATATAAGTTAAATACAGTAGGCGCTAGGTAATATAAGGATGGACTTAAGGACCAACCCAAATTGAATTTACCTTTATAAGGGGAACCATACCATTTGTGAGAACCATAATTAGTTCCAAGGTCCCACTGCTCATTATCTCCATCAGACATAATAAATGTTACATTATGAACATTTTCTTTACTTAGAACATTCATTAACGTTTTTTGAGCCATTGGTAATGAAGGAAATGAACTTAAAACAGTTAGATTATAAGACCAATCTGCAGGAACCATACTAATACCATATTTTGAGGTTGTACTAACATTAATAAATTCATCTGGTCCCCAACCGAGGCAAATGGAGTCATTTTCCATGGAAGAAAATATTTTATCGCGAAGAGATGTATCGCTAATTTTATCCTCATAAAATACTAGTGATTTGGTCATTATGGCATAATCTCTTAACGCGGAAACTTTGCCTGGAGATAACTCAATTACTATGGAATGGTTGAGTCCAGAATCCCATAAATTATTGTAAGCCCAGTCTTCATCTGTGTTCCTACAGTCACCTTTAATATTTGTAATACCATAGGCGCGTGCTTTATCTTGGATAACTTCATCAACTGCAATGCAATTATTTAATGAGGCAAGTGAACAAGCATTATTTATTGAGGGATCTTTCAGAGATTTATTATTATAAAGTACATATCCATCTATATAATCTTTAAATATATCTAATAATCTCCATGGCTCTGAGACATTTTCATATGAAATTCCATATCTATTTTTTAAATCATCTAGCCATATTTGATAATCTGGTTGTGAGGAGTTAAGTGTATATATTTGAGATGAGGAATGACTATTAACCAAGCCTTGAAGAGTAGCTATCATTGCTTTTTCACTAGGCGTCATTGAGTTTTGAGAAATAACATATAAATAAGTTGGAATTGTAGGATTTTTTATATAATTATTAGTATTCAGAGTTTTTTTAAAGTCGCGCCATGTAATATTAATCATCACTACTCTCCTTACAGTATTTATAAAAGTTTTGCAAAAAATTAATTCTTTCATTATTGTTAAAAGATTTAATATGACTCTCATCAAAATTTGCTAATAATAGTTGCCTATTTATAATATCATCAGCTGCAACTTGGTGGGAGTTTTTAAGCATATCATACATAATCATGAAGGTAGTAGTTCTTCCTATTCCTTGTTTGCAGTGAAAATGAAGCCAGGTATTTTTAGGTTGTATCTTTACTAACGCAACAAAGTAATCGACCATGTCATCTGATGGCACCTTCCCATCAGTAACGGGGATGCGAATATATGATAGTGATTTAGAATTAACAAGATAATCTTCATCTTCAACTTCTCTTGGAACTATAGTTATATTGGGATGATTATAATAAGTAATAGGCACACCTAATTTAATACTACTTAGTTTAATATATTCGTCTAATAAAACTTGACCCATTGTTAAACCTATGTTAGCATCATTTCTTGCATTAGCCCAACTAACAGGAGTTCCATTAATAAATCCGTGTGATTCTTGTCTTAAGTCAATAACTGTTATAGGTAATGAGACCCCTATACTATCTATTATAAGAGGTAAATTGAACTTGGAAAATTGTTGACTACCAGAAATGTTTAATGTGTTTAATCCACTAAGATTTAATTCTTTATTGCTTTGCGTATTTATTAAATCAGAAGATTTACGAAAATGTTTTGGCATGTCATTGTAATTTTGAGAATCGGAAGCGAGATTTGTATTGTTTTCATTTAAGGCCACTTCAGAAGCCTGGTTCATTCCACTTTTTATTTCTCTAGGAGATATGTTTTTATCACAACACCTTATCATATTGGCAAACATAATTTCATTGTTCACCTGCATATATTTATTTAATTTCAGCATGTTATAGAAATAAGGATACCTGGTATACATATAAAACCTCCAAAAAATATAATATTACAATATATTATGCTAAAGAAATGTTTTGGTACTGGTTCCAAATTAAATCTATGTTTGAAGTAACAGATAAAAACAAATTTCAGAATTACTATCTACATATTTAGTTTTAAAATCAAAAATACAAACATATTATAAACTAGTTATAATATTTAAATTTTAGATGAAAGGTATAAATCGGTATGAAGAATGTTGATATAAAAAAGCTTTTTAGAAGCAAGGGGATAGGAAATGTTATTATTTTCATAGCTTCAATTTTACTAATATATTTAATTATTTCCTTATACTTTTCTAAGCATTTCTTTTTTAATACGGTAATAAATGGTGTAGATGTGTCATTAAAAGCACATGAAGATACAGAGGATACAATTAGAGGATATGTTATAGATTATAAGTTACAGTTAGCAGAAAGAAATGGGGAAATAGAAGAGATAATAGGAAGAGATATAGGAATGGAGTACAATGAAAAAAATAGTATTTATAAAGTTTATCCGCGGCAAAGCTCTTTTAAATGGATAATTTCATTACTAAAGGATCAAAAATATTATGTTGAAGATTTATTTGTTTACAATAAAGACAATTTAGAAAATAAGATAAATGGATTAAATTGTTTAACTACAGATATTATAGAACCTAAGAATGTAAGCTTTAAGTATATAAATGGTTCCTATAAAGTCATTGAAGAAGTATATGGAAATAAGATAATTAAAGATCAATTATATGAAGATATAGAAATGGGCATATTAAAAGGAGTAAGAAAATTAGATTTAAATGAAGCCCTTTGTTATGAAAATCCAAGGTACACTTTAAGTTCTTATAAAGCACTTGTTACTAAGAATTTACTAAATGAGTATGTGAAAGCAAAAATCACTTATAAATTTGGGAGTGAAAAGGAAATATTAGATGGAAATATAATAAATGAGTGGCTTAGTATCGATAAAAATTTAGAAACGGTTATAAGCAAAATAGCAGTTATGAAATATGTTAAAAAATTAAGTAAAAAATATGATACCGTTGGAATTGCAAGAAAATTTAAAACCTCTATGCGGAAAATAGTAGAAGTTAGCGGTGGACTTTATGGATGGGAAATTAATCGTGAGGCTGAAACAGAAGCATTATTAGAAAATATAAAACTTGGTAATGTATTTGAAAAAGAACCTATATATACTAAGAAGGCTTTATATAGGGCCGAAAATGAAATAGGCAATACTTATGTAGAAGTTAATATAACAAGGCAGCATTTATGGTTTTATAAAAATGGAGAGCTTATAACACAAGGTTCTATCGTCACAGGGAATCCAAATAGAGGACGTTCTACTGTCCTTGGAACTTATATGCTTAATTACAAACAAAAGGGAGCAACATTAACTGGACCTGGTTATGAAGCTCCAGTAACTTATTGGATGCCTTTTTTCGGGAATATAGGAATACATGATGCAAGCTGGAGATATTCTTTTGGAGGAGAGATATATAAGAGAAGAGGAAGCCATGGATGCATAAATGCTCCAATATATTTAGCTAAAGCAATTTTTGATAATATAGAAGAGGGAACTCCGATTATTTGTTATGAAGAATAAAACTATTTATAAGAAGATGATTATAAAACATAATATATATTAAAGTATGGCATAATAAATATATAAATATTAGGTAGCAAACTGAAGAATGTATTTAAAAAGTATTTAAAAACGAATATATATTTGAAGGGTGTGTGAAAAATGAATAAATTAGAAAAACTAATAGATGCTGGATATAAGGTGAAAATCCAATCAAGTTCTAAATTTTGTTTAACTTTAGATGATGAAACACCTTGTATGAGCTTTAATTCGGATAGCATAGAGGAAGCTATTGATTCAGCTTATGACTTTGTAAAAGAAAAGAAAAAAGTAGCAAATAAAACTGAAACAGAAGAGCAAATAACAGATTATAAAATTATAATTGATGTACCACAAAAACAAGAACTAAAAATTGATGAAGATATGCTTAATGGGGAATTTAAGACCACAACTACTATTAGATTGTATTCAGAAGTTTGGGAGCAGTTTAAGGATTTTACCCAGACATATAAAGACTATAAAAGCATGGATTTAGTTAGCATGGCACTTCTAGAATATATTGAGAAATATAAAGAATAATGTATAAAAATAGATATTCAACAATTAGTAATTATTATATAAAGTGGTTTGGCTTAGGCTGAATCTTTTTTTTATGCTTTAACCTCCTATGGTTGAATATTAACTTACTAAATTGCTATTTTTGTAGTGTAACTTTTTTTTGATTTTTGCGTCTATATATAAGAAGCTTCGAAAAAAATTAATATCAATAAATGAAAAGGAGATTTTATATATATGGCATTCTTACAAAAAGTAATGGAGCACTTTCAAAACTTAGTTATATTAAGTGATTTTTCAATTAAGTTAATAGGGATATGTCTTGTTTTAACGGCTATATTCTCCCTTTATTATCTGTTTTTCAAATCACAGCTTTACGAAAAATATATGCCTTGGTTAGGTGTAGCTATAAGAGTTTTAATGTTTATAGGGTTTACAATAGAATTTGCTCATCACGCTAAAATAAGCCCGCTAATGGATTATTCTGAAGGTAAAGAGTATGCCATGGTTCAGCTTTCAAAATATGTATTCTTTGCCTATATTCTTGTAGTTGGGGTTTATGATGTTCTTATAATAGGTATAAATAAATTCAGAGGCTTTTTTTACAGTTTCGATATAGCCATGGTAAGTATACCTGTTGTATATGCGTTTACCTCAGCAGCAATTTATTTACCAAAAGAAGGATTTGATTTAACCAGTCTTTTATATTTAGGACTGCTGATTATTATGGTTTTAATGATTTTTCTGTTTTTTCAAGTCTACTGGAAACAAAACATAAAATGGTATGTTATATTTTTTCTAGTGGCAATTCCCGAAGTAAGTATTTTATTTTATTTGAAATCTGAATTCCCTTATGCTCTGGCTATATTTCTATTATTGCTAGGACTATATGAATGCTCAAGGCATATAGTGGAGCACATAAAAGTTAAAAGTACAAAGGCTTTATGGAATGGGTTAAAGCTATGTTCATCAACATTTATTTTAGTAGTTGTTATATTTGGATTAACCTTTTGTGGAATTAATCCAATAAGAAGCAATGAGAGTAGCACGGTTTACATGTTATTCAACAAAAATATCAAGTTAGCTACAGTGCAAGAGGCTGAAAAGGCAGCTAGAACTGCATTAGGAGATGATAAAAGTAAATTTGCATTAAATTCAGTAACCTCAATGGATTTTTATAATTTTTTCTATATTATTCTAGGTGACTATAAAGTGGATGTCAGTGAGGGTACAGGAAAAGCATCTCAGATTCATAATAGTAATCCAAAGAAAGCTAAGGAACCCGGTACATTAAAACTTCATGAAGTTAAGGATAAAACAATTTATTTTTTAAAACAATGTGGCTACACTTATGAAGCTAAAAAAACAGAAATGAATATTCAAGAGAAAGATAATAAATATGAAGTGCTAATTAAAAATAAATTTTCTAATGGTAAATCAGATAACTTAGAGGATTCAAATAATCTACAAATTAGTTGGTTTAAAAATGGAAAACTTAGTGATATGCTTGGGTTTGGTAACTTACTAGATTTAAAAGATTATAAGGAAATTAAAATCAATGAAAATGTAATTGAAAAAAGTATAAGCACATGGTATGGAAAGCTTGGAGAAAAAATCCCAGCTTATGCATTAGACGGTTCATCTGGTTTCATATCTTATTGCAAATATAATACATTGAATATAATCTGTGATAATGGTAATTATCTAATGTTAGATATTAAAGATGGTACTGTGCGAAGTTTTCAGCGTGATAGACGAAGTAGGGTAGCTTTTGATAAAGTCCTATACGAAAAGTATCAAGACAAAGCCCTAGAGTTGTATGAAAAAATAATTCCAAACAATGATAAAAGTAAATATATACTTAATACTAAAGATAATGGATATGCTTCCTACTCATTTATAAATGAAGACGAAGGAGTAATTTGTGAAATAGATATCAGTCTAGATAATCATGGTAAACTTAGTTCTTATGGACAATTTAGCTATGGAAATAGAAGGGTATACAACGAAAAAGAATTTAAAGTTTCCCAAAATCAAGCCCTTAAGCTAGTAACTAATAAATACAAATTCTTTAATATATATACCAAAAGAGCTAAACTTATTGAAGAATTACAGCCCAGTGGTGATACTAAGCTAAAGTGGATGGTCGTTATAATGCCTTATATGAGTAGTGAACATCATATATATTTTGTTGATGTAAATAATGGAGAGATTAATGCTCTTCAAAACTATAGGGGAGGGTTAAGAAATGAATAGAGATAAAAATATATGTTCTGCATTTAAAGACTTATATCCTTCCTATATAGATGGAATGGTTGAGGATGAAACAAGGCTGTGGATGGATAGGCATATACAAGAGTGCGAGGATTGTTGTATATGGATAAAAAGTTACAAGGGAGACAGTGATCTTAAGGAAACCAGTCATATTATCCAGGTGGATACTTCAACATTTGAAGAAGATAAAAAAGCAATAAAAAAGGCTAGAATATTTATAGCACTTGGTTTGGTAGCAGTAATAATGCTGGCCATATGGACATCAATATGGATATTCGTATGAAGTATAGGAGTGCAATTTTATGAAGGAGCAAGTAAAGACACTAGAGGATATTTATAAAAAACATAGGGTAGATATTTATAAATATTTATATTACCAAACAACTAATTGTCATGTTTCCGAAGAACTTTGCCAGGAAGTGTTTTTAAAGGCATTTAAAGGACTTAGTTCTTATGAGGGCAGGTCTTCTATAAAAACTTGGATCTATAGCATAGCACATAATGTATATGTATCCTGGTATAGAAAAGAGATAAAAATCGAGAGTGTTCCCTTGGAGCAAAATATAATTAGTTCTTTAGTGGCAATAGACGGTAACCCAGAAGCTATTATAGAAAACAAAGAAAACACTGAGCAAGTAACAAAAATTTTATATAAATTAAAAGAGGAATATAGAACAGTATTAATTCTATGTGAACTTAATGAACTATCCTATGAGGAGATAGCGAGTACTTTAAATTGGAATTTATCTAAGGTTAAGATTACTATTTATAGAGCCAGAATTCAGTTCAAAACATTCTTTGAAAAAGAAGGTGATTTACTGTGAAGTGCAGTGTAATTAGAGACTTGCTACCGCTTTATGAAGAAAAACTATGCAGGGCAGAAACCGTTAAGTTAGTAGAAGAGCATCTAAAAAACTGTTCTGAGTGTAAAATACTTTATGATGATATGCATGAAGATATTGGACTCAAGGAAGTTGTAGGATTAGTTGAGCCTGTAGATAGTTATAAACTTGATATAGAGCATGAATTTTGGATGAAATATTATGGCAATCTTATATTAAGGAGTGTGGCTATTTTCTTAATGGTATATATAATAACTATTTCTATTGGTATGATTTTCAAAATGTGAAAAACAAGTATAACCACCCTTTACGAAGGGTGGTTATACTTGTTTTCTAAATGAATATATAATTATTTGAACTAGTATTTACATTTTAACAATTTTCAACTTTTATATCCTACTAACAATAAATACTAATAATATTAATATTTTAAAACTATTTGAACTGTTATTACGAATATATGAATAGAATGCTTAGAAAGTGAGAGTTAGTGGTGAAATATGGACAAGCAAAAACAATGGATTAGGCAGATTAAGTTAAAATCAAATGAAGTTGCAGCAAATGAGCTTATTTATAAATACTATAAAGAAATATATGCCTACATATATAAACAAACATTAAATAAAGAGCTATCTATGGACCTTACACAGGAAATATTTATAAATATGTTACAATCCATAAGCAATTACGATGAAGGCAAAGCTGCATTTAGAACTTGGCTGTATAAAATAGCAACCAATAAGCTTATGGATTATTATCGCTCAAGAAACTATAAATACAATACTATAGTGATGTCTATTAATGATTATGATTTACATGATACTGAGGATTTTACAATTAATATTGAGAATAAACAGGAGGCCCAAAATATTATAAATATAGTAAATAGGTTTGATGCCTCTTCGCAGCTAATTCTTAGACTTAAAATTTTTGCACAGTACACCTTTTTAGAAATATCAGAGGTGCTTAATATATCTGAATCTACAGTAAAAACAAGGTATTATTCAATAATTAAAAAAGTTAAAATAATTTTAGGGGAGGACAAAAATGGATAAACATGAGCCTTATATAGATTTTCCAGATGATAGTACAATAAAATTTCAAATAAACAGTATAGTAAACAAAGGGCTTAATCCCCAACAATCATTTTATTCTTATGTAAAAAACATGTATAAACAAATAGGTATAAGAAATTTATTTCATGACATAACAGAGATTGTTTTCGCAGTCGTAATTATTCTGTCGGTTCTAGTTTTTATATCTATTAGCTCTAACATTCCAAAGAATATAGAAAATGGAAGTATATATTCTTTTATTTTTGTGCTCTCACCTATTTTATATTTAGTTATATCCTTAGTATCTTTTATAAACACAAAGCAAAAGGATACCTATGATATAGAAATGACCTGTAAATATAATATATATCAGTTAGCGGCCTTTAGAATGCTTGTGTTTAGTGTTTTTTGCATCACTTTTAATATTTCATTTCTTTATTTATTATCTGCACTTTATAAACAAATAAACTTCCTACAAGCTTTCATGATTTCAGTTACTTCTCTGCTGTTATTTTCAATAACTTTTTTATATATAATTTTTAAAATGCATTCGAAATTTACAGTATTTTTTGTAATATTTGCTTGGGTAATTATAAACTTAGGAGTAGCCATATTTAGCACAGAAATTTATAATATGTTTCTAAATGAGATTCCTATTT
This sequence comes from Clostridium sp. FP1, assembly GCF_011065975.2. Classification (NCBI taxonomy): domain Bacteria; kingdom Bacillati; phylum Bacillota; class Clostridia; order Eubacteriales; family Clostridiaceae; genus Clostridium; species Clostridium sp. FP1. Next base: position 623,621 of record NZ_JAAMNJ020000001.1, read on the forward strand.
ACATATATTTGGTTGTAACTGTTACTTGTTCATGTGTTTATATTAATAACCTTAAAAAACTTATTACTTTTAAAAATATAAAAGGGGTGATTTAAAATGCTAGTAGTTAACAATGTTAGTAAGAATTTCGGAGATTTTTGTGTGCTCAAAAATATTAATCTTGAGTTTGTCAATGGTGTTTATGGTTTACTCGGACCTAATGGTGCGGGTAAAACCACGCTGATCAAGATGCTTACTACACTCATTTTCCCTACCAATGGGGATATACTATACAATGGTACTGATATAGTAAAACTAGAAGAGAAATATCGTGATATATTAGGTTATCTGCCCCAAGAATTTGGATATTATAAAAGCTATAGTCCTAGACAATATCTGATATATATATCAGCACTAAAAGGTATGGATCATAGTAATGCTAAAGACAAAGTAGGAGAGCTTTTGAAACTTGTTGGACTTGAAAATGTAGAAAATAAAAAAATGAGAAAGTTTTCTGGAGGGATGATTCAGCGTGTAGGCATAGCTCAAGCAATGCTAAATGACCCTAAGATTCTTATTTTGGATGAGCCTACTGCTGGCCTGGACCCAAAGGAAAGAGTGCGATTTAGAAATCTACTTTCAGAACTATCAAGAGACAGAATAGTTATTCTTTCAACTCATATAGTATCAGACGTGGAGTCCATAGCAAATGAAATTATTATGATAAAAGATAAGAAAGTGCTTTATAAAGATAACATCAGAAGTATTTGCAAAATAATTCAAGGGTATGTTTATGAAACAGAAATCGAGTTTGACCATGCTCAGGGCTTTAGAAAACAATATTTATCATTATCTGAGAAACAAGAAAATGGAAAGTTAGTAGTTAGGTTTATTTGTGAAGAATCCATTGGTAATGAGTCTACTCGTGATAATTGGAGGGCTGTTTCAGCAAACTTAGAGGATGTATTTCTCTATGTTTACCAAGATGAACCATTAGTACAGGAGTCATAGAGTTATGCGTATAAAATTGTATGAACTTAAAAAGGTGATTAAGTCCCCAGTTGTAATTGGATTAATAGCTATATTTATTGCTTTTAATATTTTTATTATATTCAGTAATACACATCTCATAAGTGAATTAAAAATTTTGAATAAGATTGTAGACAAATTTGGTTATAAAATAAGTGACAAAATGATGGATGACTTTGGAGTATATTATAATGAGCAGCTAAAGAAGTTAAATAGCATTACTTCAGGAAAGACTTCTAAAACCTATGAGTCTGCTGCAATGCTTTTAAATGATTATAAGCAAGTTGATATTTACAAAAAAGAAGATCTAGAATTTTTTAATGAAGTAAGAGTTATAGAAAACTATTATTATACTGCAAAAGATATTGATAAAAACTACAAGAATATTGATATAGTACAAATTGGAGAGTCTGGAATAACTATGTGCGGGCTTAGTGGTAAGGCTGCTGCTACAGTAAGAACGCAGTATTCAAAGCTATCTAAAAGATTTGACAAATTAAAAGAAAATGGCGAATATGAGAATTTATTTTTCATAGGAAAAGCTTATAAAATGCATACATTGCTCTTTAAAACTTTGTTTAGGGCTTTTATTTATGAAATAATGATTTTAGTTGTTCTTATTACAGGATATCTGACTAACTATGAGTTTGAAAACAAGACTCAATCTGTAGTATATGCAACCAAGAGAGGAAGAAAGCTTGATATAGATAAATTTTATGTATCTATATTTTCCAGTATACTGGTTGCCACAATAATTATTGTTATTTCACTTGTAGTATATTTTAGTGTAGTAAGCTATTCTGGGCTTTGGGGTGTGCCTATAAGCAGTGGATTCAATTGGGAGTATGGACCGTATATATCTTGGTGGAATATGTCGTTTGCTAAATATTTGTTTTATTGTATTGGGCTTGTTTATTTATGTGAAATACTTTTTACTTGTATTACTTTTATAATATCAAGTTTTATAAAAAACAGCTATATAGTTTTCTTTGCCTTTGCCATAATATTTGGAATAGCCCTAGTTATACCAGGTGTTATGCCAGTTAACAGTAATGCTGTTTTCCTAGCTTACGTTACCCCTTTTGCACTTATCTCAAATCCGTTTTTGTGGTTTATGGAAAAAGGTCCTTTTGCTACTTTTAAGTATTATGAAGTTATAACAATAGCTGTATGGTTAGTGATTCTCTTAACTATATGTGGCATATGCATAAGAAGATTTAAAAAACAAAATCTGTATTAGGGAAAGGAAGTATATCATGAGGATAGTTTTTAATGAGATAAAGAAAATTTTTAATTTTAAGATGGTTATTATGATTATGTTTATTAGCTTAATAATGTATTATCTATTCATAAGTTTTGATTTTAAATATTTTCCTAATGGAAGACCAGAAAAGGACAATTATAAAATAAGTATTCAAATGTTAAAGGATTATGGGTCTTCTATGGATAAAAAGGAATTTATAAACTTTAAGGAACTATACAATAACCAGATTCAGGAAGCAGATGAGTATCTTAAGGCTAGGCCAGAGTTTGCATCCGCAGGAATAAATACCTATAAAAAATTCAAAGGAATAGATAGGAATAATGAGAAGTTATATAAATTACACGATAAAGCTTTTGATGAGGATAAGGTAGATATATTCTGGGAGTTACAGACTCGAGAGGGGTTAATAGAAGAATATGAAGGAATTGAAAATAGATACTCTAATTTAAATAAAAATCAAATAAAAAGATATAATGAAATAGTTAAAAATGATTCTATAACATCGATACTTCCATATTTTGTTTTTGAAAATTATAATAGGTTAATAAAAAATGTAGCAATGCTTATAGTCTTAAGTATAATATTTATGATTTCACCTATTTATATAAAGGATAGTATGAATAAGGTAAATTACCTCCAATATACATCTAAGACAGGAAGAAAAATATTTAAAAATAAGCTGGTTTCGGCGTTAATATCAAGCTTTATAATAATAAGCATACACCTTGCTTGTTTTTTCATATTATATTCACATAATAAAGTAGGAATGTTTTTAAATTCTAGCATAAATTCAGTTTTTAACAATAGTTTATCCTGGTATAATATTAACTTTGTGCAATATATAGCACTTACAATAATAGCAATATATGTTTTAGGCTTTGCTGTTACTTTAATAGTAACTTTTATTTCAAGAATAGCGCCTAATTACATAACTATTATAGGAGTACAAGTGCCAATAACTTTTATTATCATAACTATGTCTTCTAAATACCTTATGGATAGGTTAACAAATATTTGGTTTCCTAAATATTTTTTACCTTTAGCTTATTTCATCTTAGTTTCTATTGGATTGATACTTATAAATATTAGGTGCAAAAAAGAAAAAGTGGTAGATATTATTAATTAAATATTTATTTTTGATATTTAAAGTCCCAAATGGAGAAAAGAATAGATGTCATGAATACTTTGCAAAATAGTATTCATGACTTTTGCTTTATATAAAACCTTTTTTGTTTTTACCTCGTTATATAAGTGAAAGGGGGAGGAGACTTGACACAATCTTGTAATCAATTAATTAAAGAAATAGTTAAAGGAAATGAAGCGGCTATGGAGCTCTTAGTTAAAAGTAACTATAATATGGTACATAGTTTTGTTTATAGAAGTGTTGGGGATTATAATATTTCCTACGATTTAACTCAAGAAATATTTATAAAAATGATGAAAAATATAAATAAGTATGATTATAAAAATGGAAACTTTACTCACTGGATTTTAAAAATTGCTAGTAATCATTATAAAGACTACTTTAGAAGTGCAGCCTATAAGCAAAGAATTAATAATAAGGATATAGATGGAGAAGAAATTTATGCAGACGGAACAGTAGTTGATATATTAGAGAAAAATGAAAGTAGAAAAGCTGTAAAAAAAGCTGTAGATAATCTTCCTACGCTTCAAAGAGAGGCTATTATTTTGAAATATTATAATAACCTTAAAATCAAAGAAATAAGTGAAGTAACAGGATTTAATGAGTCAACTATTAAATCAAGGTTATTCAGTGGTATTGGAAATTTAAGAAAAATAATGGGAGGTGGTAAATGTGAAGAAAAACATAAAATCAGTAAATACCTATGAGCCATTAAATCATAATGAGGAATTTGATAAAGATGTAGAAGAATTTTTAGAAAGCTATATAGTTCCAAAAGCTAGCGAAGAAGAGATTCAAGTAACTGTTGAAAAGCTAAGGCAATATATGCCTAAAGAGAAAAAGAAACCTGCTATTATCATGATGATGAAAAATCAAGTTACATATATTAATAAATTTTATTTTTTAGCATCACTGAGTTTAATTTTAATAGCTTTATGCTTACCTTCAAATGATGCTTTATCATATTATAAATATTTAATCTGTAGCTCACCAATATCAATTTTGCTAGGATTATTTGAATTAATAAAGAGCAAGGAAGAAAAAATGTGGGAACTAGAAAAGAGTTTTAAATATAATTATAATCAAATTATTTTATCAAGGCTAATTATAATAAGTTCATTTTCAATAATTATAAATTTAACTTTATGTGGAATATTCGCAAATAATGTTTCAACTAATATTTTACTAAAACTTATGACTACTTGGATTGCACCATTTTCCATAGTAGCGTCTATATCTTTCTTGATAGTGTCAAAATTATCTAGTAATAGCTCAATTATGCTTTGTATTTGTGGGTGGATAATCATCGTGGCTTTTGCTCAAAAGTTTTTATTGGGATTTATAGAAAGTGTAGGAGATCTATCCTTAATTTCCGCTATAGTAATATCTAGCTTAGTATTTGTAGGTTGCGTCCATGCATTTTACAAAAGAACAATAAATTTGGAAGAGGAGACAGTATGGAACTAGTAATAGATAAAGTGTCAAAGAAATTTAAGGATAAATTAGCAGTAAATAATTTTTCAGTTTCCTTAAGTAATGGAATATATGGACTTCTTGGACCAAATGGCTCAGGTAAGACAACCTTGCTGAGAATTATTGCAGATGTTGTAAATCCAACTGAGGGAAATATATATTTAGATGGAAAGAGTAAAAAAGTTTTAGAAGAGGATTATAGAGATTTGCTTGGTTATATGCCACAAGATATGGGCTTTTATAAGAACTTTACCCCAGAAAAATTTTTATATTATGTATCAGAATTAAAAGATATTGATAAAAGAGTGGCTAAAGAAAAAATAGTAGAGCTATTAAAATTGGTAAACCTTGAAAATGATAAAGACAAGAAAATTGGAAGATTATCAGGAGGAATGCGTCAAAGACTGGGCATTGCTCAATCCTTATTAAATGACCCTAAAATACTTATATTAGATGAGCCAACAGCAGGATTAGATCCAAATGAAAGGATAAGATTTAAGAATCTTATAGCTAATATATCAAAAGATAAAATTGTTATTTTATCTACTCATATAGTTTCAGATGTAGAATTTATAGCAAATGAAATTTTAATTATGAAAGATGGTGCTTTAATAGGAAAAGCTACACCTTCTGAATTTATAAAGCAGTTAAGGGGAAAAGTTTGGTCGCGTGCTATTACAGAAGATGGACTATATGAATTAGATTCAAAATATAAGATTGTAAATACCTATAGAGATGAGGACTCTATTGTAGTAAGGGTAGTTGGAGATGAAAAGCCCCTGGAATGTGCGAAGGTCCTGGAACCTAATTTAGAAGATGTATTCTTTTACTATTTTTGTGATAAATCAGAAGCTTTATGATAGAGCGGCTAAAAATTGCATAATACATAGGGAGGTAGAAATTTGGAACTTACATTAAATAAAATTTACAAGTCTTTTGGTAAAACACAAATACTGTATGATATTTCGGCTACATTTGTTCCTGGTGTATATGGGTTACTAGGGCCTAATGGGGCAGGTAAAACAACACTTATGAATATAATGACAAATACAATGATGCCAACTAAAGGAAATATCCTATGGTGTGGAAAAAATATACAAACACATGGAGAGAAATATAGAGAAATACTAGGGTACCTACCACAGGATGTAGGCTTATATCCTCATTTTACTGGGCGCAATTTCCTAAGATATATAGCTGCTTTAAAAGGCTTAGATAAAAAAGAAACAGAAGAAAAAATAGAGGCATTAGCAGTAGCTGTTAACCTGTCAGATGTATTAGATAAAAAATGTGGAAAATATTCTGGAGGCATGAAACGTAGATTAGGTGTTGCTCAGTCCTTATTAAATGATCCTAAGGTGCTTATTTTAGACGAGCCTACTGCGGGGCTGGACCCTATGGAACGTATAAGATTTAGAAATATGTTATCAGAAATATCATCAGATAGAATAGTAATTTTATCTACTCATATCGTCTCTGATGTTGATAGAATTGCAAATAAGGTGATTTTAATTGATAAGGGTGGAATTATTGAAAACTGCTCTACTGAGAAAATTCTAAATAATATGCAGGGTAAAGTTTGGGAGAGCGAAGTAAGTAATGCTTATTTAAATGAAATAGAAAGTAAGTATAGAGTGGCAAATATGCAGCAAAAGGATGAGGTGGTTTTAACTCGAATCATTAGTGAAACAATGCCAACACCAAATTCTATCAATGTAAAGCCTTGCTTAGAGGATGTTTATCTATACTACTTTAACCACATTTCTAAAGGGGGTACTGCGAAATGAGATTAATTTCTTTCGAAATGCGAAAATTATTTTGTAGTAAAATAACAATAATTACAGTTATGCTGGTTTTAATTATAAATATTGGTAGTGCTCTTTCGGATGCCCATACTTGGCATAAATACATTGGTGATGTGGATATATATAATAGAATGGTACAACCCTACGAAGGTAAGCTAGATAAAAAATTAGCAAGCAAATTAAAAACCCCAGAAGGATCATCAGAGGGATATGATACGAGCAGCAGTTTAAGCTACGAGCAAAGAAGAAAAAAATCTTTTGAAGAGAGCTATTATTCTGCATCAGAGGAAGCGGAAATATGGAATTTCAATAAATACGAAAATCCTGATAATCCTTATACTGTAACAGGATTAAGTAATTTATGTTCTGCTCTAGAATCCAGAGGCGAAAAGGATAGTTACTTATATTCGGATGCATTAAAAAACTTAAATATGTTAAAAGCTACTAAAGAACCTGGATATTATAATACTACTGGTTGGGCGGCTGTTTTTCGATATCTTGTAAATTTATCAGCAGTTAAATTTATTTCAATTGTACTTATAATGGTAATAGGTCCTATCTTTTCAAATGAAAAAAGAAATAACATGGAAAAAATTATTATTTCTACAAAAATGGGGCTGCGTAAAATAGTGTCAGCTAAAATAATAGCTTCTTTAGTCTTTACAATGGCTTGGGTTACTTTGTTTTATGTGGTAATTTGCCTCGTGAATTTAATACCTTACGGAGCTTTAGCCCATGGGAACATACCTTTAAACAGCCTATATGGGTACCTATTTACGCCTTATAATTTGACAGTAATGCAAGCCTTAGGAATAATTTATTTAACAACGATTTTATCAGCCTGTACACTAACAATTATATTTTGTCTAATTTCATCACTTTCAAAAAAGAATTTCACAAGTATTATATGTGCTTTAGTATTTGTGATTGTTCCTATGTATATAACAGATGATGGTGAAATAGCAAAGGCTTTAATCCTTTTTCCTTCAATAATTATGTCGGGAAAAGTACCTTTTAAGGGGTATATTTCATTTGACATAATGAATACACCTGTTATGTATCCAAATGTAGCGGTTATAGTTTTGATAATAACTTTATTAGTAGTAATTCTTCTTACGTTTAAAGCTTATAGCCGTAAAATTAAAGTTTAAATCATAACCTAGGGTGCTTAAATATTAACGGCTGCAGAAAGAAATTTAGACTCACATATAAAAATGGAATAATTTCCTTATGAAATGTGGTTAAAGAGAGGAGGTGGAGAAGCATGAGACTAATTATTTGGGAAGTACGTAAATTATTTTTTAGCAAGCGGACAATAATTGCAACCTTAGCCATTTTAATAATTGGCCTTACTTCAGGCATACTAGATGGGTACCACTTTCATAAGCAAGTTGAAGATGTAGTAGTATATAATGAAATGGTAAAACCCTATGAAGGCAAGACAGATAAGAATCTAGAAGAAGATTCAACGTCTGCTTATTATGCAGATTCTAAATTAAAACCTGAAGAAAGAAGGAGTTTAACCTTTAAAAATGAATATGCTAGGTCTATATATTTAGCTGACCTGTATAATAATAAAATAGAAAAAAATCCAGATTATAAATCCACTGTAAGTTATTTAAGTAATTTATGTAGTACGTTAGAAAAAAAAGACACTTATTTATATAAAGACTCCTCAAAGAATTTAGAAATGATAAGTTCTATAGGAGAGCCTGGATATTATAATAATATGGGATGGCAGTTAGTTTATATATTTCTTACATCTAGAAAGGGCATCTCATTAATGTTAATAGCAATAATAATAGCTATTACTCCTATTTTTTCAGAAGAAAATGAAAATAATATGGAAAGAATTATTCTTTGTACAAAAATGGGGCGTGGTAAATTTGTATCAGCAAAGATAGCAACTTCCTTTATGTTTGTTATATTATGGACAACAATCTATTATGCATGCAATACCCTTGTACGCTTAATTCCATACAAAAATTTAAGTTTTACAAATATACCATTAAACAGTATAAGAGGCTATGGGTTTACACCTTTTAAATTCACAGTGTTACAAGGATTAGGTTTTAGCTATATAACAACACTTTTATCAGCAGTAGCATTAGTGGCTGTATTCTGTGCAATATCAGCCTGGCAAAAAAACAGCATAGTAAGTCTTGCCTTGGGCCTTGGGATTTCGTTTGGTGTATTACTTATAAGTGGCAACAAAATTATAGCCTTATGGCCTTCAATAACCATAACAAGCAGAGACCTTTTTAGCGATTATAGCTCTTATAATATTTTCAATAATCCTGTTCTTTATCCAATAGTTGCTGTAGTTGTTTTAATGATAATCCTAATCATAGGAGTTTTATTTACTTACAAAAATTTTTATGGAAAGATAAAATCTTAAGTGGAAGTAATTTAATCTAACTTATAAATTTAAAAAAGTGTTTATGATATTTCTTAAATTAAGAAAATGTTATAAACACTTTTTGTATTATAATTATAAAGAATTTATTAAGTTTCATGACAAGCTATAATATGATTATATAATATAAATTGTAAGAGATACAATATTGAAATATCTAATAGGGCATACGCGAACCCCTGATGGATATGTAAAATTAATTTATATAATTAGAAAAGGGGAGATTATTATGAGTAAGAAGAAGATTATGACTATGTTTATCGGAGCAGCACTTGTAGCATCAATATTTACAGGGTGCAGTCTTAAAGGGGATGTATTAATACCAGAAGATGTAATAACAAATGTAATGAAAGCAAATGAGAAAACTAAGTCTTATTATGGAGAATTTAAAATGGATAGCTACGAAAATGACAAGCTAAAAGAAAGCATGCTTTTTAAACAATGGAATGATAATTCTAGCGGTAAAATAAAAACACGTATAGAAACAGAGGATAAGACCTCAGGAAAAGTTGTAACCACAAATGATGGAGATAAACTTATATCCTATACGCAAAAAGATAAAAAAGCGATTAGTATGAAAATAGGTGCTGAGTTAGATCAAAGTGCAAATGCAAATTATAAGGATCAATTAATTAGTCAACTGGGAAATATAAGTAAAACACACGGGTTAACTTTAAAAGGAGAAGAAAATATTGGAAGTTTTAAAACCTATCATGTTTCAGCAGTGCCAAAAGAAAAGAATAGTATTATGGGAAATCAAGATTATTGGATAGAAAAGTCAAATTGGTTTTTAGTGAAAGCTTCTTCAGAGATTGGAAATAACAAATCAATTTTAGAATATACAAAACTGGATTTCTCACCTAAATTGGAGGCTAGCTTATTTGTACAAAAGCTCCCAACTGATGTTAAGGTTGAAAGTATAGATGATATTGCAAAAAACAATGAAACTACTATAGATTTAAAGCAGGCTGATAAAATAGCAGGAAAGCCCCTATTACACATGAAGGAAAATGCATTTTATAAGTTAAAAGAGGTTAAGTATTTAAATATTGAAAAAACCAAGCATAAAGAAATAAATCAAATTTACGAAAAAGATGGAGCTGTAGCCTTTACTTTAACTACCGTAATGGATGGTAATAAAAAGACTGATAGCAATGAAGAAAGTTTAAAAGTACCAGGTGAAAAGGAAATAAGTATAAGAGGTAAAAAAGCATCAGTTATGGAGTCTATTAAATGCATGTGGTGGATTGAAAATGATCTTAATTATAGTATATTTATGGATAATCCAAAACTTACCATGGAAGATGCTAAAAAATTAGTTGAAGGTTTAGTGCTTACAAATTAATAAAAAACATTACATGTACAACACTTGTACATGTAATGTTTTTTTATCAATGAATTTAAAAGGTAATCATAACCTATAAATAGATATAAAATGGTATAATATTGTATATATAAGCATTTTATGGAGGAATAACATATGAAAGAAAAAATATTAATAGTTGAGGACGATGAGGCCATTGCTAGCATAATTAAAGAGCATTTGCTAAAAGAAAATTACAAAGTAATATGGTCCTCTACAGGTAAAGAAGGGCTAGAAGATTTTAAGAAAGAGGAGTTTCAGCTGGTTATGATAGATGTTATGCTTCCGGAAATGGACGGATTTACCTTGTGCAAAAACATACGATGGCTAAATGAAGATGTACCAATAATAATTGTTAGTGCAAAACAAACAGATTTAGATAAGGTAAAGGGACTAAAATCAGGTGCGGATGACTATATGACAAAGCCTTTTAGCCTTATGGAGATATCTGCTAGAATCGAAGCTCATTTAAGAAGAAATAGAAAAAGAGAAAACACTATTCCATTAGATAGAAAATTAGAATTTAATAAAGGGTTAATAATAATTCTAGAAGATAATAGAGTAATGCTTGAAGGCTATGAAATATCCTTAACTTCAAAAGAATTTGATATTTTGCTTTTAATGGCTCAAAACCCCAATAAAGTATTTTCAAAAGAAGACCTTTATAAGCATATATGGAAAAATATTGACGTAAAGGGCAATAATACTGTTACTGTGCACATTAAAGCTCTTAGAGAAAAAATAAAAGATAATATAAAAAATCCAACATATATTCAGACGATATGGGGGACTGGGTATAAATTTATAGGAGAGCGCAACATATGAAACTGAAAAAATGGCTTAGTTTATCTCATTTAGTTGTAATGTTAGCACCAATAATTACTGCTGCATTATTGTTTCAATTCATCATAGATTACAATAAAAATAATGATTTAAAAGATTATTTACTCATTATGAGTAAATTTAAAGTTTATGAAGATAAAATACAAAGCCCTGAAATATACAATTTGAACTTAGTAAAAGATAGAGAATTTGTAACAAGTAAAGAGAAAAATTCAGTACTAATAGAATTATATAATGATGCAGGAGCAGAAATATATAATTCTAATAAAAGTAATATGTTCTATAGTTCAAAACAAGAATTGTACTCTGATTTGTACAAGGTTGTTACTGGGTATAAGGCTTATACCTTGAAAAAACCAGTGTTTGTGGATAGTGATTTAATAGGATTTTATAAAATTACTATTGCAAGAAATAGTTTTGTTAAGGAAGTAAACAATAAAACCATAATTGCAATAATGTGTTTTATAGCTGTACTTATGATAATTTATGTAGTAGTAATATTATTACTTAATAGAAAATTTAATAAACCTATAAAACTGTTAGTAGAGGGAATGAATAATTTTGCCACAGGAGAGGGTAATACAGTTAAATATGAAAACAAGGATGAAATAGGTGAAATAATTACCAATTTTAATACCATGAAAAAAGATATAGAAGATAAAAGGAAAACTATAGAAACACAGCAAAAAACAAAGGAATATATGATTTCTGCAATATCCCATGATCTTAAAACCCCTTTGACAGCTATAAGAGCTTATTCAGAAGCCATTATTAATGAAAAGGATTCAGATATGGTGAAAATTAAAAATAAAGCTTCGGTTATATTAAATAAAAGTGATTACATGAAAAAAATGATAGATGATCTATTAATGTACAACCTACTAACTACAGATTACGAAATGAATTTTGTGGAGGTTGAAGGTCATGAACTTTTTGAAATGCTCTTTTCAGGCTACGCGGAGGATTGTGAAAAAAATGAAATTAAGCTTAGCACCGAAATAAGTCTTCAGGGTAAATGTACGGTGGATGTAAGCCAGATGACAAGAGTGGTGGATAATTTAATGTCTAATGCTCTAAGATACACTCCTAAAAATGGACATATTTATATGGGTGCACTTTCAATGAAGGATAAAAATCTTACACAATGGCTTAGCCAGAGGGATATTGGGGAGATAAAGCTCCATAAAAATGAAGGGTGTATACTTTTAATTAAAAATGAAGGTGTGTGCATTTCAAAAGAGAATAAAGATAAAGTGTTTTTACCTTTTTATCAGTGTGATGACTCTAGAAGCAAAAAAGCAAGCACTGGTGTGGGCCTGGGCCTTAGCATTGTTAATTTGGTAATAGAAAGGCATGAAGGCGAAGTCATGATATTTTCAGAGGGAAATAGTACAATTTTTGCTTGCTGGATTCCACAAAAATAAAATTAGAAAATAAGGTAAAGTAATGAGGAGGAATAATAAAATGAAATTAGTTCTTAAAGATATAGAAAAAAATTATGGGGAGAAACAGGTGCTAAAAAAAGCATCTTATACCTTTGAAAAAGGGAAAATATATGGACTGCTAGGACGAAATGGAGCAGGTAAGACCACTCTTTTTAACTGCATCAGTGGGGAACTTAAATACGAAAGTGGTAGTGTGAGTATTATCGAAGAGGGACAAGCTATTCAGGGAAAAGATTACAAAAAAGTAGGATATGTTTTTTCAGAACCCGTACTACCAGAGTTTTTAACAGGATATGAGTTTTTGAAATTTTATATTGATACTAATAAAGATAAGATTGAAAACTTACTTACCATAGATGAGTATTTTGATATTATAAAGATTAAAGATGAAGACAGATATCGTTTGATGAAGGGATATTCTCATGGAATGAAAAATAAAATGCAGATGGTTTGCCTTTTAATTACTAAACCTCCTGTGATTTTGCTAGATGAACCCTTAACTTCTTTCGATGTGGTGGTGGCACTAGAAATCAAGAATTTGTTAAAGGAAATGAAAAGTGAGCACATTATTATTTTTTCCACCCATATTCTTCAACTGGCCACAGATTTATGTGATGAAATATTGGTTTTAAATAATTGCATTTTAGAAGAAGTGGATAGCGAGATTCTAAAGAGTGCTGAATTTGAAGAGAGGATTATGGAAATTTTGAAGGAGGGAGGTAATGATTAATACATTTATAAATAGTTTTAAGGTGTCTTTTGTAGAGCGGGCTAATACCTTTATATATTTCCTTAAAAGGATACCCATTTTAGGAAAAAAGATTCCTGATAATATATATAAAAGAACTCATGCTAAAATAGTTATAGGAGTTATACGTGAAATTTTAGGGGCGCTTGGTGGAATTTTAGGCAAGGTTGCTTATTTGGGAATAATGATTATTCTACCCACCTATTTAATGACTAAGGACATAGCAAAGATGCAACCAATTTTTCTACATATATTTTTCTTTTTAAGCTTTGTTTCGGCACCACTTATTAAAAGTATAATTTTTGAGAAAACCAACAAATCAGCCTTTAATATGATAACCTTAATGAGGGCTGATGCAAGAGAATACTACCTTGGGGAAATAGTATATAGAAATATAACAGATTTTATATACTTTGTCATTCCAGTAATAATTATAGGTTTAATAATAGGATTTTCACCATTAAAAGCTGTAGTGCTTGTAGTTGAATTAATAGCTTTTATATTGATTGGAGAGTGGGTGCAACTTTTTATATATGATAAGATAGAAGTGGTGTTAGCACATAAATGGTTATTTATGTCGGTAGTAATTATTTGCGGACTTGCCCTTGCCTATGCATTGCCATTATTAGGACTTACTATTGATTTTAATCCAATATTATTTAATATTTTTGTGGTGATTACTGTATTAGGACTAGGTGTGGCAGCTTTTACATACCTATGGAGATATAGGAAATATACACCAATATCAAAAACTTTATTAACTAAGGATAATTTATTTAATAAAGAGGCTTTTAAAACAGATATGAATTTTGGAACTGTGAAATTAGATGAAAAGAAAATGAGCAAGGAAGACTTAAACACAAAGAAATATAACAAGAAGCAGGGGTATGAATATTTAAACTCATTGTTTTTTCTTCGCTTTAGAAGAATAATGGTAGGACCTATAAAGGGAAGAGTTATTTTCATAGGTATTGTATTTTTAATTGGTATGTTTTTGGTGTTTTTTATGCCAAGCAAAAAGGGAGAGCTAGTTAGCGCAATTAAAAAGAGTATTCCCATGTTGGTATTTATAATGTATAGCATGTCAACTGGGGAAAGAATTTGCAAGGCTATGTTTTATAATTGTGATGCAAGTTTATTAAGATATGGTTATTATCGAGAAGCAAATGTGATTTTAGCAAACTTCACTTCAAGGCTTAAGAGGGTAGTTTTTCTTAACCTGATACCAGCTTTAACTTTATGCCTTGCTATAGCTTGTATTATTTTAGCTAGTGGTTATAGCTTTGAGCTTCTTTACATGATGCCATTATTTTTATGTGTCATTTGCTTAGCTTGCTTCTTCTCAATACATCATTTGTTTATGTATTATGTATTGCAGCCCTATACAGCAGAATTAACCGTAAAAAGCCCATTATTTAAGTTCGTAAACATGGTGGTGTATATGGCCAGCTATATATGTCTTCGAATTAAGACTCCACCATATTATTTTACAGCCGGGGTTATTATAACAACTATTGTATATATGGTGGTTGCACTCATTTTAACCTATAGAGTAGCTCCAAGAACATTTAAGTTGAAATAGATATTCCTAAGAAAATGGGAAGAAATACTTACTTTATTATCCTATAAGGAATTATTAATTAAATCTACGAATATAAGTTATATATATCAAATGTATAAGGAGATTTAAGTAGATAATGAGAGGTAAGAGGTTTGTTCCATCAGGTATCATTCTAAAAAATAAAATTATAATAATCACTTTGCTAATTATATTGATAATATTATTAAGATTTCTATATTTTTACGGAAAAAATAAAGCATTAAGTGCAATACCTAAAGATGGTAATATGAAATTTACGGTTCAATTTTGTAGTGCAAATTTAATACAAAACAATAGTGTAGGCAACAAGTGGAGTTATGAAGTAAAAATTAATGGTAAAAAGGTTAAAGAAGGTAGAAAAATAAATATAACAGCCACAGCAAATGATAAAATAAGTTTTAGTGCAAGTGCAAAAGAACATGACTTCGTACCAGACACAGGAGCTGGAAGTATAAGTGTAAATGTTAAGGAGCTAAAATTAACTGAAAAAAATACATACCTAATTGATATTACAGTTGCTGAAAATAAAGGCATATATACAGGAAATACAGCTATATGGAAGTTTAATTTTAGTGTTACAAGGAAAGTAAGTCTTTCAGATATAGTAAAAAATATATTTTAGGATATAATATAAATAGTGAACATTAATGAGCTGGTAAAAGAAACAATTTATAATATAGACCGGGGGTAAATTATGTTTAAACAAATAGATGAGAAAAAGGTACTATTAGATGACAGAAGACCATTAAAAGGGAATGCTATAGACAATTTGAAAAAGTATTTTGATGTAGAACTTACATATAATTCAAATGCCATAGAAGGAAATACGCTAACAATTACAGAAACTAAAGTGATTTTAGAAGAGGGACTAACAATAGGGAGAGGTAAGAGTTTACGTGAGCATCTAGAGGTAATAAATCATAAAGAAGCAATAGATTATATAGATGATATAGTGAGTAAGAACATAAACATATCAGAAAGAGTTATAAAAGATTTGCACTATATAATATTAAAAAGTATAGATAATAAAAATGCTGGAGAATATAGAAAAACAAATGTTTTAATTAGTGGTAGTGAGCATAGACCGGTGGAACATTTCTTAGTTCATGAAAAAATGGAAGAATTGATCAATTGGTATAGTGAAAATAAAAATAAATTACATCCAATCTATTTGGCTGCTGAATTTCATTTCAAGTTTGTATATATTCATCCGTTTATTGATGGCAATGGAAGATCAGCTAGGTTACTTATGAATTTAATTTTAATGAGTAATGGATATCCTATTACCGTTATAAAAGCAGAGAATAGAGACATTTATATGAAAGCATTAGAAAAAGCTAGCACACAGAGTGATATTAGCGAATTTGTAGATATAGTATCAGAAGCTGTGGATAGAAGCTTTGATACATATCTTTATATAACATCGTAACATGAGTATTTTTTCTTAGATTATGCTAACAAAAGGATATATTGCGTAAAATGCGTTCCATTCGCTTTAGTAATTCATAATTTATTAGCGATGTGAAAGCATCTCCAGCAATATATCCTTTTCGTTATAGCATAATCTAAGAAAAGCCTCTAAAGCAATTTTTTTATATCAAATAGTGAATTTTGAACCAGCCAAGCTTGAGGGAAGTATTTTCCGATGGTCCAGTAACTAACTCCGCCTAAATTATATGCATTAGCTGTTCTAAGTTTAGCGTTCATACTCCTAGCATCTTCGAACCAAACTACATGTCTTTTTCCATTAGCATCGTAATAGTTAAAGAATGGCGCTTGAGAAGTATAGTCATATTGAATAGATGCAAATACTTTTCTTGCAAGATCTACTGCTTCTACATTACCCAGTGCAGTTGCTTTGGTTCCTTTTACATAAGGCAGTGTCCAATCATATCCATAATTAGGTATGCCCATAAATATTTTTTTGCTTGGAATTACTGTTACAGCATAATCAAGGATTTTTTTTACTTCATTAATTGGAGCTACAGCCATTGGTGGACCTGCTGTATATCCCCACTCATAAGTCATAAGTATAACATGGGATGCTATTGCACCATGGAACGGATAATCATGAGCTTCATAAAGTAATCCCTTTATATCACCATTGGGTTTAGGAGCTAAAGCGGTAGTAACAATAAAGCCTAAGGGTTTTAGTTTGTCTACTGTTTTGCGTAAAAAATTATTGTAGTTTTGCTTATCCTCTGGGTAGATATATTCTAGATCTATAGCTAAACCATAATAATTTTTGGTTTTTAATATATCAATTATGTTATCCAATAGTGTATTTTGAATTTTTTCATCTGTAAGTATAACATGGGCTAGGTCACTATCAAATCCTCCGCCCTCTTTTAAATTTGTAATTACCATCATAGGAGCTACTTTAGCTTTTCTAGCAGCCTCGATTAAAGGAACATCATTTATGCCTTTTAAAGTCCCATTAGCTAATATCTGATAACTAAATATACTAAGATAAGTGAGACTAGGAAGAGTTTTTACAAGAACATCCATATCTGTACTGGGAAGAGCATAGCCATTAACCTCAAGGGAACCTAATTTTTGCGTAGATGGAGGTATAATAATAATTTCACCAGGATAAATTAGCGTATAGTTTGTAAGGTTAGGATTTGCATGGATTAAATTTGAAACAGTTACACCATACATTTTAGCTATCATGTAAAGAGATTGACCAGGAAGGATTTTATGTGAACTCGTCCCCTGAAGTATTACAAGGGTTTGACCTACTACAAGGTCATTTGGGTTTGTAAGTTCATTATCAGAAGCAATTTTATTATATGAAACTCCATATAGTTTAGAAATTTCATATAAACTTTCTCCGCTTTTCACAACATGAATAATCAAAAAATCACACCTCATATAATAATATAATTTAATATATGCAACATCATGCAATGAAGTACATCCTATATTATTTTTAATTTAATATATGTAAAAATTATTAGAATAAATAAAACATTCACAGAAAATACTAAAGCTAGTAAGTAGATTGAATATTTAATTATGAGGTTTTTTAAAAATTCAATTTTATAGTGTTTCACAGATTACAGTAGCATAATATGTTATAAATACTAAATTCTATTTAAAAACTTGATTTATTTAACCGAATAAACTAGAATTATTGTATGTTATTTTAACAAGTTAACCTATAAGCCAGGCAACTGCTAGCTGTCCTAAAGGGATACCGGTTGTACGCCCAATTTTATAAAAGTTTATAGATTTTATATACTAAATGAAAAAAATAAAGAGCAAAACAATTATTGATTGTTTTGATTTCAAGAGACAAACAAGGAGGAATATTAATGGAAAAGATTTTATCTTTAGATTTAAGCAAAACAGTTCCCTATTTAGGTGAACATGAAGTTTCTTATTTTCAACCAATGGTATCTACTGCGCACAAAATGCTTAGTGATAAAACAGGCCCAGGAAATGATTTTTTAGGCTGGATAGACCTTCCTGTAAATTATGATAAATCAGAATTTGATAGAATTAAAAAGGCAGCACAAAAAATAAGAGATAATTCTGAAGTCTTAATAGTAATTGGAATAGGTGGATCTTACCTAGGAGCAAGAGCTGCTATAGAAGCATTATCTCATAGCTTTTATAACAGTCTTTCAAACGAAAAAAGAAAATCTCCGGCAATATTTTTTGCTGGAAACAATATAAGCTCTACATATATGGCAGATTTACTTGACGCTGTAGAGGGAAAAGATATTTCAGTGAATGTAATATCAAAATCAGGAACTACTACAGAGCCAGCTATTGCTTTTAGAATATTTAAAGAACTATTAGAAAAGAAATATGGAAAAGCAGGAGCAAAAGAAAGAATTTTTGCTACTACGGATAAGTCCAAAGGAGCTCTAAAAAAATTAGCAGATGCAGAAGGCTATGAAACTTTTGTAATTCCAGATGATATAGGCGGAAGATTTACAGTGCTAACACCTGTAGGATTACTTCCAATAGCAGTAGCGGGTATAGACATTGATAAAATGATGAAGGGCGCAGCGGATGCTAGGGAAGTATACAGCGTTGAAGATATAAATAACAACGATTGTTATAAATATGCAGCAGCTAGAAATGCACTATATAGAAAAGGCAAGGTTACAGAAATTTTAGTTAACTATGAGCCAGCACTTCAATATTTTGGAGAGTGGTGGAAACAGCTTTATGGCGAAAGTGAAGGAAAAGATCAAAAGGGAATATTCCCAGCAGCGGTTAATTTTTCTACAGATCTACATTCTATGGGACAATATATTCAAGAAGGTGTAAGAAATATATTTGAAACAGTTATAAATGTAGAAAAGCCAAGAATAGAAGTGGTAGTAAAAGAAGAAAGTGGAGATCTAGATGGATTGAACTTTTTAGCAGGTAAAACTATGGATTTTGTTAATAAAAAAGCATTCCAAGGAACAGTACTTGCTCATAATGATGGAGATGTACCGAATATTATTTTAAATATTCCAACACTCACAGCATATAATTTTGGATATATGGCTTATTTCTTTGAAAAATCTTGTGCAGTAAGCGGATATTTATCAGGGGTCAATCCTTTTGATCAACCAGGGGTAGAAGCATACAAGAAGAATATGTTTGCTCTTCTTGGAAAATCAGGATATGAAGATATTAAAGCAGATCTAGAAAAAAGGCTTTAGAAAAATGAGAATTATTGTTGATGCAGATGGGTGCCCTGGAAAAAATCTAATAGAAAAAGCAGCTATAGAGCACTCTATAGAGCTCATTATGTATTGCGACATTAATCATGTTTTAAATAGTGATTATGCGCAAATAAGGTATGCGGATAGTGGGTTTCAAAGTGTTGATATGAAAGTGGCTAATGAAGCAAAATCTAAAGATATAATAATTACTCAAGACTTTGGAGTTGCTGCTATGGTTTTAGCTAAAGGAGCCTATGCTATGGGACCTAAAGGACATATCTATGATGATGATAACATTGATAAGCTATTATTTGAAAGGCATATGTCTGGTAAAGTAAGACGTAGTGGAGGTAAAACCTTTGGTCCTAAAAAAAGAACATCAGAAGATGATGAAAGGCTTTATCACAATTTAATTAAATTGATTTTAAAAGCACAATCATAGCAGTAAAATGATTGCTATATAACATTTGAAATATATAAACATAGCTAGTAACTGCGGCTATTAGCTATGTTAAAGGTTATTTTAGAGGACTAAACAATTCATAATTGTTTAGTCCTCTAAAATTTTCAAGTGAACAATTAATCTGCGGTATTCATATCTTTCATATCGATGTTGTCTTTGATAGATTCAGGATATAGTGAAGCGTTATTCACCTGCTCTAGCATAGGATAACCAGCCTTATTGCTTTTATCAATAGTTATGTCTTCTTTTTCGTAAGGATAATTTGGATTATAATGATCTAGTTTTTCGTGGGTCATAATATCTCTCCTTTCAACAATTATTAAAAAGAATTTACGTTTATAATAGTTTTACCCTATTAATAAATATTATAATAACAATATCACTACCATAAAAAATTATAAAATTTGTAATATTGTTATTTTAAATTAAAATCATAAGTATTTATGTCATTAAATAAAAGAAAAAAAAGAAAGTAAATGCTGTTACAAATTATGGAATCATAGTATAATATACCAATATAGAGGAAGATTTAAAAAAATCAATTGTGTAGCTTATTTATAAAGGTAGGTGAACTTGAGTGAATGAAATGAATATATTGTTTAACATAGAAAATCCTGAGGAAAAACATAAAGAAATTGTAGTAAGTATTGAAAATGAAATAGAGGATAATCTGGATTATAAATTTCTTATAGGAATGGAGGGGACGTGGACTACTTTAAAGGAATTAAGTGCAACTACTTCCGTTGTATGGAAACCAGAAGCAGATGCTAAGTATTCAATAATGGTACAAGCTAAAAGAAAAGAAAGCAAAAAAGCTT
This sequence comes from Clostridium sp. FP1, assembly GCF_011065975.2. Lineage (NCBI taxonomy): Bacteria > Bacillati > Bacillota > Clostridia > Eubacteriales > Clostridiaceae > Clostridium > Clostridium sp. FP1. The sequence goes on from NZ_JAAMNJ020000001.1 coordinate 644,681, forward strand.
TTGATTTTATGTCGAAAACCGAATATGTAGTCGGTAATTTTTACGAAAAGTTAATAAGTGATATTTACATAGACAAAAAAGAAATAATGGTAGGTGAAAAAATCACCTTAACAGTAGAGGCAAAGCAGGTTCCTATTATGTATAGGTATTGGATACGTAAAAATGGAAATTGGTTACTTATAAAGGATTATTCATCAGAAAATGTAATGACTTGGGCTTCAAAATATTCTGGAGAGCAAGAATTTTTGGTAGAATGCAAGAATTTAGATTCTAAAAATATTTTTGATGACTTTATGAAAATACAATTCAATGTAAAATCTGTGCAATCCTTAGAAATTATGAAATTTAAATGCTTGACCGAAGATTTGCTTTCAGGCAGGGAACTAGTTTTTGACGTAGAGGTAAGCCATGAGGACAGCAGAATGATTTTATACAAATTTGTAAAAATTAATCCTGAGGGGGATAGTAAATGCATACAAGATTATTCAACTAAAAAATTAGTTAGTTATGTTGAAGAAGATATGGGTAATTATAAGCTATTATGCATGGCAAAGGATATGTATTCACTTCATGAGTTTGATGACAGAGCATTGATTCATTATACCGTAAAGCCTTATGAAGAAATAGATATACAAAGTTTTACTAGTGATTTAAGTTCTCCACAACTACGCGATACTCCTATTAATTTGAGATGTATTGCTAGAGGTGGGAAAGAATTATTGTACAAATTTAAAATCAATGGAAAGTGCCTAGAGGACTCAGGTTATATTAGAAAAAATAATTATATATGGACACCAAGTGAAGCAGGAGAATATAAAGCTTGCTTGTGGGTTAAGGACTCATCTTTTGAAGGAGAATATGAGAAGAGTGTTTGTTTAGACTTTATGATTGATGATATAGGGAATACAAATGTTATTATTGATGATATAATTTTGGATAAGAAAAATCCTGTACTAATAAATGAAGTTGTTCATGTAAAAGTTAAAGCAACGGGAGGAACTTCTTTAAGATATGGTTTTTCAATTTTTGAAGATGATAGTGAAATAGAAAGAATTGAATTTGGAACACATGACTTTGTAGATTTTACTCCAGGAAAAAGCGGCAAATTCAAATTAGAGGTAAGAGTAAAAGACAAATATTCTAAAAGAGAATTTGATTGCCACGCAGTGGTATATATTGAGGCTTTAGTATGTATTCCAGCTAAAATAGACTATGTTTTAATGCCCACACGAGAATATTATATGGTAGGGGATACTATTGCACTGGAGGTAATATCTGAAAACACAAGAAATACCCTTGTGAATTATATTCTGAAAATAAATGGTCATTTAGTGGAACAAACAAACTTTGTGCAGCATAAGAATTACGAGCTTAAACCAAAATCTAGTGGAACTTATTTAATAGAGCTTAGGGCGAAAAATAAAGCTAGCATAGAGGCATATGATTGTATGAAGGAAATAAAAATACAAGTACATGAGACATTACCTATAACAGATACAAGGATTTTATGCAATAAGACAAATTTTAAGACCAATGAAGCAATAACATTTGTAACGGAAAACCTGGGAGGCAGAGATGTGGTATATGAGTTTTATCTTATGGAAAAGGAGGAATGGACCTTAGCACAAAGATTTAGCAAGAAAAATGATTATACATTTATGCCCTTTACTAAAGGAATGTATAAAGTGCTGGTATTATCAAAAAACTTTTATAAGAGTATTTCATATGAAGATTATGATATAATGGAGATAGAAGTATTAGAATAAAGTTAAAACAGCTTTTCAAGGCTGTTTTTTTTATGAGAAAAGGGTTTATAATAATTGTATATAATAATTATTTTATATGTTTTACTATTGGTTTTAAGAAACAGTTGAGGAGATGAATTTATATGGAAAGAATAGACAAAGTATTGTCAAATTTAGGTCATGGAACAAGAAAAGAAGTAAAGGGATTATTAAAAAAAGGAAAAGTAGAGATTGATGGAATTATAGCTTCAGATAGTGCTATGAAGATTGATCCGGATAAGGCTGTAATAAAGGTATCTGGTGAAGAAATTAAATATAGGAAACACATATATTTAATTATGAATAAGCCAGCGGGTGTTGTTTCTGCTACCGTAGATAATCATGATGAAACTGTAATTGATTTGTTAGATGAGCAGTACCATTCCTTTAAGCCATTCCCTATAGGCAGGCTTGATAAAGATACAGTGGGATTACTACTAATTACTAATGATGGGGAGTTAAATCATAAATTAATAGCACCTAAGAATCATGTAGATAAAGTGTATTATGCTGAAATTAATAAATTTATAGATGAAAAGGATATTTTCACCTTTAAGAATGGTGTTGTAATAGATGACGGATATAAATGTATGCCAGCAATACTAGAAGTATTAAGTGCAAATGAGAATGGATCAGAAGTAATGGTTACTATTCAGGAAGGTAAATTTCATCAGGTAAAAAGAATGTTTGAAAGTGTAAATAAAAAAGTTGTATTTTTAAGAAGAATTAGTTTTGGACCATTAAAATTAGATGAAAGTTTATCAGAAGGACAATATCGAGAATTATCAGAAGAAGAAATAAACTCATTAAAACAGGTTTAATGACATTTTATAATATAATAATATAGGGTTAAAATGAATAAAATATGAATAAAATGTCGCCATTTTAAAAAATATTTACAATAAAATCTCAAAAAAACCTTGCAAACTTTAGTTAAGTTTAATATAATTAAAGAGTAAAGATAAATAGAGAGATAAATAGCCCCCTTTTTATTTATTATAAAACAGCCCAACCCCAAGGGCTGTTTTATTTTGCAAAAAAAGTCGATTTCTGAGAAGAAATGTTTATACATAGTATTACGACAAAACGCTCACATTAAATAAAACTATTTAATGTGGGCATTTTTTATTGGGAAATGGGGAAGTATATAATCATATAGTATATACTAGATGTATTTTTTGGATTATAATAAAAGTAACAAATATAGAATTAGAGTTATAATTAACCATAATAATTAGTTAAAACTAAAGCTATAATGAATATTATTCAGGAATAATTTAAAAAATAAATTAATACAGAAAATTATATAGGAGGAAAATCTTATGGATATAAAAGAAACACTAATAAGCTTTATGACAGAACAAGCATACAAGCCCATGAACATAGCGGAATTATCTAAAGTATTTAGTATTAAAAAAGCAAACATGAAAGACTTTACTAAACTATTATCTGAAATGGAAAAAGATGGTCAAATAGTTAAAACACGCACTGAGCATTATGGTATTCCAGAGAAGATGGGTATTGTAAGTGGTAAATTCCAAGGTCATCAAAGAGGTTTTGGATTTGTAATAGCGGACGAGGAAAGACCAGATATATTTATTCCAGCAGATAATGTGAATGGAGCAATGAATGGTGATAGAGTTCTTGCAAAGATTTTAAAAGAAGTAAACAATGGTAAGAAATGTGAAGGTGAGATTACAAGAATAATAGAAAGATCTAATAAAACAATAATAGGGACTTATGATGACAGCAAAAACTTTGGGTTTGTAGTAGCAGATGATAAGAGGATTGCTCAAGATATATTTATCCCTAAAGCAGAAAGAAATGGTGCAAAAACAGGTCAAATAGTAATAGCTGAAATAACTGAGTGGCCAGAACAAAGAAGAAATCCTGAAGGAAGAATTGTAGAGATTCTTGGAAATAAAGGGGATCAAGGTATAGACATATTAACTATAATTAAAAAACATAAGTTGCCAGAAGAATTTCCAGCAAAAGTTGAAGCCTTCGCAGACAATATAGTTGAAAAAATCCCAGAAGAAGAATATGCGCGAAGAACAGATTTAAGAGAACTGCAGATGGTAACTATAGACGGTGAGGATGCTAAAGATTTAGATGACGCTGTATCTATTGAGATTTTAGGTAATGGCAACTATCGTTTAGGTGTTCATATAGCGGATGTTTCTCACTATGTTAAAGAAAAAAATCCACTGGACATAGAAGCTCTAAATAGAGCAACTTCAGTATATTTAATTGATAGGGTTATACCAATGCTTCCTAAAAAATTATCTAATGGAGTTTGTAGTTTAAACCCTAAAGTAGATAGGTTGGCTCTTAGTTGCTTTATGGAAATAGACAAGACTGGTAAAACTATAGATCATGAGATAGTAGAGACCATTATAAAAACTAATGAAAGAATGACTTATACTGATGTTACAAAAATACTAAGAGATAAAGACGCAGAAACAATGGAAAAATATGATTATTTATATGAAGATTTTAAATATATGGAAGATTTATGCGCCATTCTTAATAAAAAGAGAATGGGTAGAGGTGCTATAGATTTTGACTTTACTGAGTGTAAAATATTATTAAATGAATTTGGAAAACCTGTAGACATTGTTCCTTATGAAAGAGGAATTGCAAATAGAGTAATTGAGGAATTTATGCTAATTGCTAATGAAACTGTAGCTGAGCACATGTTCTGGCTTAATGTACCTTTTGTATATAGAATCCATGAGGATCCAGATGAAGAAAAGTTAATACATTTTAGTGAATTTGCACATAATTTAGGATACCCTATAAAGTGGGGAAAAGAGATACACCCTAGAATGCTTCAAGAAGTAATAGCAAAAGTAAAAGGTGAGAAAGAAGAAATGGTGCTAAGCACATTGTTACTTCGTTCTATGATGAAAGCAAAATATTCTCCAGAATGTAGCGGTCATTTTGGCTTGGCATCCAAATATTATTGTCACTTTACCTCACCAATTAGAAGATATCCAGACCTCATGATCCATAGGATAATTAAAGAGGTTATAAATGCAGGCTTAAGTGAAAAAAGAACAGAAAAATTAAGAAAAGAAGTAGAGATAGCATCAAAACAATCCTCAGATATGGAAAGAATAGCAATGGAAGCCGAAAGAGAAGTAGATGATTTAAAGAAAGCAGAATACATGAATGAAAGAATAGGTCAAGAATTTGACGGTATTATTTCTTCAGTAACTAATTTCGGATTGTTTGTAGAACTTCCTAATACTATAGAAGGATTAGTTCATATGAGTAGCTTAGATGATGATTATTATGTTTTTGATGAAAGACATTTAACCCTTGTAGGTGAGAGAACTAAGAACATGTATAAATTGGGCGAAGAGGTAAGAATCATAGTTAGTAAAGTTGATTTAGCTTCTCATGAGGTTTATTTTGATATAATTAAAGATGATGAAGATAAAGAAGAAAAGGAAGAAGAATATTCCGTTAAGGATTTAGATGAACTTATAAAAGATGATTCTACAAAGTAAAAGTACTGTATTGTAGAATAATTCAAAAATAAAAATACAGAAGAGGATTAACCTCCTCACTTGAGAAGGATTAATCTCCTCAAGTAGGAGAATTAATCTCCTCAAGTGAGGAGAATTAATTGCCTCTTCTGTTTATTATTTTAAAGAGCGATTTGTGAATCTACAGCCATGTAAACATAATCCACATTTTCTTGAAAAAGAATGGGTTATAGAGTATAATTATATATTAATAAGAATAAAGTAGGTGAGGTTATGGCAAAGGAAACAGGAAACAAAACACTAGTGGAAAATAGAAAAGCAAGACATGATTATTTTATAGAAGAAGCAATGGAAGCTGGAATAGAACTTGTCGGTACAGAAGTAAAGTCTATTAGAGCTGGAAAGGCGAATTTAAAAGATAGTTATGCAGATGTTATAAACGGTGAAGTATTTATAAAAAATATGCATATAAGTCATTATGAAAATGGAAACCAATTTAATGCTGATCCATTAAGAGTTAGAAGGTTATTACTTCATAAAGAACAAATAAATAGACTACAAGGATTTACATCACAAAAGGGGTTTACTCTAGTTCCATTATCTATTTATCTTAAAAATACTAAAGTAAAAGTTAATCTTGGTATTGTTCGCGGTAAGAAAGATTATGATAAGAGAGATGCTATGCTTGAAAAAGATGCCAAGAGAGATATGGCTAGGCAGTTCAAGGAAAGTATGAGATAATAAGTACTATTACACAAGAAATACATAATATTAGCACTTGATAAAGCTCCTAATATAGTGTATTATTAAGACATAGACAGCAAGGCAGTAAAACATTAAAAACTAAAGTTTAATCCATTTACAAAAACAAAATAAATATAAAATTGCGTTATAAATATGCAATAGGATACACACATTATTGCATTGCAAGAGATTTGAATTAAATCTTTTGACAATACGGGGGCGTACTTGGTTTCGACGGGGGTACGTTGCATCGAGGAAGCGAGCCGAGGGAACCTATGGACCCGCGTAAAAAACTATAGGGACAATTTAAACGCAAACGATAATTTACAACTAGCAGCTTAGTTCTGCTACGTCTTACCTTTGATTACCGCGACTTAGGATAGGGCGCCGACAGCGGTGAACCGAGTCTGGGAAAGCTTTGACCCAGAAACGGAAAATATGAAGCTACCGAAACATAAACCCGGCCAGTAGGGGTTAAGTAGAGGGAATTTTAAAGTATTGGCTACGCTCGTAGATGCCTAGGTGTTATGGCTTTCGGACAGGGGTTCGACACCCCTCGCCTCCACCATACATAAACAATAATTTTGATACAATGGAAAATCCTTGAATTCAGGGGCTTTTGTTGTTTTTTGGATTAAAATACAGTGTGGAAATTGAGCTTTTAAGCACAAAAATTTGGATTAAATTGAAATAAATGCACACCCCTAGAGTTTTTTGAAGTAGGGGTGTGCATTTTTAGGGTGGGGTGTGCACTTTTTAGCGGAATTATAAAGTCTTTATTGAAATATTTCCTCCGGCAAAATCAAGACGAAAGTAGAGAAATTTCTACTAACACACGATGGGAATTATACATTAATTTTAGAAAGATAAGGTTAGTGTATGCTCTTATAAATAAGGAGGATGGTCTAATTTTTCAAGTGCGTAATAGAAACAAATTTAAGGGGTTAAATAATTCCGAACCAAGGCATATATTCTTTACTTTTATTAGAGAATAATTACTCCAGAGTGTTATCTATTGGTTGCACGGAATTATTTTCTTGAAACCTATAAAAATTAATAATGTAGTCTTCTACTTCACAATTTAAGCCGTCTATAGAGTCTGAGATATCTTCTATATTTTCGATTGGGCAGAACTCATAGAAGTACATATCACAAGCATTTAGGATATTTAAAATTCGGGAAAATAAATTGCAGTAATCTATAGTATTAATGTTTGTCACGGGGGTAGGTATAACAGAAATATTCAGTCTATTTCCTAAGCTTTTATAAAAAATGTAAGAGAAAGAATTAACTATATTTCTAATTGTAGTTGGAGTATCAGATCTGGCTATAATACTATTTAGATTTAAGAGAATATCTGTAATATTCAATAAAGTATGTTTTTTAAATATCACAAATTCAGCATGTATTCCACAATCCCAATACTCAGAGTGAGCAATTTCTAGATATTCCTCAAGCGTACTATGAAGTCTTTTGAGAAGTTCCAAAATGTCATCTAAATGTGATAGGTCGTATTTGTAGTTGTATGGTATTGAACAATCTAAGATTTCATTAATAAATTTGTCTTTAATTTCATTTATTTCTGACTTAGATCTAATTAAAGTGCCACATTCCCAACTAGTTGAACCATAAAAGTTTTGTGAGCCAATATATGCCACTGAATCTGAGATAATTATTTTTGAATGATTGTTAAAATTAAAAAATGTTGTAGTGAAAGCTTTAAATTTAGAGGTGTCAAGAATATGTTCAGTTATGCTTATTTGCTTTCTTGCATTAGCTTTTTGAGTTTCAGAATTATATTTTTCAAACCTTGCAGGTATATTTGTTACAATAATAATACTTTTATCTTTATCTAACTTGTAAAGTTGTGCTAGTAAATCTTTATGAATACTGTAGGTAATAATAATTATATGTGAGCTATTTGCGAAACTATCAACCACTTCTTTATACCCATATTCATTATTGGTAAGTACTAAGTCCACATTTTTCGCATGTATTTTTTCATAAAACATAACACTAAATCTCCTTTCTAGCATGCATTTGGAAGCGTTTTAATTATATTATACAATATATAGTATTTAATATAAAAGAGATTATAAGTATTTTTAAAGAAAATTTAGATATGTTTGGGCTGAACATATATTTCCGCAAACAGCACATGTGGAGTGCGTGGTTAGGATAGAGAGAGAATAGGCTGGTAGCAAAGGGTTTAGAGGATTTAAGATAAAAATTGAAGTGTGTTTTACGTTCCCTCAGACGAGAGTTTGGGGGAATTTTTGATTTAGGGGGGGCTAATAAATACGCAGAACTAAGGGGATTTGCGTTAAGGTATAGAGATTTGCGAAATTGTATAGGGGGAATAGGTAGCAACATTGAGAGGCAAATGTATTTTTAAAAACCTGGTAATGATGAGAAAAAGTATTGATATTATTCGTAAAAAAGAATATAATAGATATTATGAATCATCATAAGGGGAGGTATAATTATGGAGTACATTTCTGCATCAGAAATAGCAAGTGAATGGAATCTTTCTAAAAGACGTGTGCAGATTTTATGCTCTGAAGGAAGAGTTCGTGATGCCAAAAGAATAGGAAATATGTGGGTGGTTCCTCTAAATTCTAAAAAACCAAATGACGCTAGATATAAAGAACAAGCAGCTGAAATTATTACAACTAAAACTGGTGCTAATCCTATTAGATTGGCTAGAACAGATATAAAAAGATTATTAAATGATATAGTTAAAAATTTAAAGAAGGGTAATTTTGACAATGAAGAAATGCGAAAGTACATAGTAGTTTCATTAGCATCAACATTATTGCAGTACTATTTGAGCAGTGGTAATGAAAAAATAGAAGTTGATTTTGACAGTGTAGAAGTGCAATCTTTAATCAATAAATATTATTTTAATTCAAAATATTTTACGAAAGTGAGTAAACAATGGGCCATAGCATATATCTCAAAAGAATTTTATCCAATTATCAAAAAACATAAATATTGTTTAGATGATATGATTTCTTGGACATATCAATATCTAAACAAACCATTAGGAAATGAGAAATTTGCAAATACTCAGTTTTTTACAGAAAAATATATGCTTACATATTTAATTGATAAACTTGAGATTACGAAAGACAATGAAAAAATATTAGATCCGGCCTGTGGTGGAGGTAATTTTTTATTATATGCACTTGATGTGATTTGTGATAGCAAAATTTCATCAAAAACAAAACAAAAAGATATTTTAAAAATCACACAAGAGGCTTTGAATAGATTATTAGGGTATGATTTAGATGCAGAAATTGCGATAATTTCATCCATTAACTTAAGGCTAAAAGTCTTGTCTATATTATTAAGTCATGGCATATCTATTGATATTGAAATATGGAATACTCTGAACACAAATATATATTTTTCTGCAAATGAAAATATTTTAGGCTTTTTAGATGTAGCAGTAGATATACATACAATACAAAATACCTATACAAAAGAACTATTGTTACTCAGTGATGTTTTAAGAGAATCAAAATATATTGTAACAAACCCGCCATTTCAAACTGTTAAGGGAATGAATCGAGATTTGAAAGAATATTTAAAAGCAAAATATCCATTATCTAAATGTGATGTGTGTAATGCTTTTTTAGAACAAATACTTACGCATTTGAATGTAGCAGGAAAGTGTGGTGTCGTAACTCAAAATAGTTGGATGTTTTTAGATAGTTTTACTGATTTGAGAAAGCAAATTATTGAAAACTATGCTATTGACTCAATTGTTGAATTAGGATCCAATTCTTTTTATGATCTTAATGGAGAAAAAGCAAGTGTTGCACTTGTAACACTTGAAAATAACTTAAAAGGAGTCAATGAATTAGAATTTATTGGGATTAAAAATGAAACACTAGCATTTAAAGAATCAGTATTGTCTTTTAGTGAGGAAACAAAGAATTATAAGAGCAGATTTGTACAAAGAGATTTTTTGAAGAATAAAAATTATAGATTAGATTTTTTAAGTACAGGCAAAATTAAAGAGGCTTTCAGTAAACTTCCGATATATGGTGACTTTGCGACTCCTATGCAAGGTACATCAACTGGTAACGCTGCAGAGCTTATAGATTATTTTTGGAACCACTTTTCTGATGAAGAATGGACGTTAGTTAGCAAAGGCGGTGGATATAGTAGATGGAATGGATTAAATCGTTACAAGTTAAAATGGGGCAAAAACGGAGAATATATTAAAGAAACAAAAGGATCTGCAATGCGAAATGTGAAATATTTTGATTGTACTGAGTTGGTATTCAGTGATACAGGTACTTCTGGTTTGAATGTTAGATTACTACAAAAAAATCAATTATTTGTTGCATCTGGTCCTGGAATACGAATTAGTGATGGAAATAAGTATACACATATTGCCTTGCTAAACTCTAGACTATATTCTTATTACCTTAAAATTATATGTCCTAAATTAACAATTGCAGCAGGATATATTTCTAAGATACCAACAGTAAATAAATTAATTAATTCATCATCTTTAGCTTCTTCAGCAAAACGTTGTTGTGAGTTTAAAAATAATTTTTTATATAAAAGACCTACTAATTTTGAATATAAGGAATTAAATAGCCATAATGGTATGAAGTCAATAAAACAGTTGGCTATGAATGACTTTCTTGATGATGTTAGTACTGAGTTAGAACGATTGAAATTGGAGTATGAAATAGACTGTGAAATAATGAATGCGTATAGTTTTTCAAAAATGGAACTTAATAAAATTAAAGAAGAAGTAGGAATATGTGCATTTGCCGTTTCGAATAATATAGACATTGCTTCTATAGATAATTTAGATATACAAATTGATGGGCTTTTAAATATAAATTGCGAATTGAAGCGTACTAGAAGTTCAAAAACATCTTTAGGATGTGATGGTATTTTAGAATTTTTAGCAGACGAATATACATATAACCCAACTATGGTATGTGCTTTTTTACAAAAAAATATTGATAACCTTAATCGAATAATAAAAAAATATAAGTGTTTTATAATGCATAGGATAGTGCTTACCTTAGTAAAGTACAGCCCTGAAAACGGAGTTGAGTATAAATCGGTTAGTAAGGCTGATATAGTGCAACACTGTGGTATTTGTAAAAATGATGCAAACGAACTGTTAACATGGATTGAAACTGGTTTTAATGAGTATCATAAAACTGCTTTTCGTGATAATCCATTTCTAAAATATGAAGTAGATACAAAAGTATTAAAATTTATCAAATAGGAAGAGGTTGAATTTTGAAAACAATAGAAGCTTTAATTAAAGCAATACCCATGCTAATATCAAATATATTGAAACAGGAGTATGAAAATATTGAATTGGTAAAAAGTACTCAATTTAAGATTACTTATTTAACATTTTCTATTATAAATTATAGAGAGTTAAAGAGGGATACTGATTCACTTAATAGTACAATAGAATTGGCTATACATGAGATGCATTCATTAGGCTTGATAAGTGATGGTATCTTAGAATATTATGAACATTATCAAAGCGAGCTTGACCAAGGATTATACTTTGTATTTCAGAATACAAATAATGAGGAGAATGATGCAGTAGCTTTGTATCAGCATATTTTAACATATGATTTAAAAATCAATGAAAATATCGTTGAAATGCATACCGACAAGAATTCGAGAAATGTAATAGGTTCGTACTATACTCCAAAAGAATTTGCAATAAATATAACAAGAAAGACAATGGATGGATTTATAGAAAAAAACATAGGTATAAAAAACTTTTCTTGTAATGATTTAGATATTGATAGTCAAAACTGTGTTAAGGCATTAATAACAGATGCAAAGATTATTGATTTATCATGTGGTGCGGGGGACTTTTTCTGCGCGGTATTAGATTATGTTTCAAGATACATATCACAATCGCCTGAATATTGTTTAAGAATAATCAATAATATGTGGGGAATTGATGTTGATCCAATTGCAATACAATTAACGCTTGTTAACCTTTTTAAATGTTCAGGCAATATAAATAGTGTACAACAAATAATATCGCAATTTATTATAGGGAATCCACTAATATTTAATAAAAAATGCTATGATGTCGATGAAAAAATAGAACTTGCGGCATTATCTAGAATATACAATGAAAACATGGGAATTAATCTTGAAGAGATATTGAAGGCACAAAAGTTTGATATTGTGCTTGGAAACCCACCTTGGGAAAAGATTAGACTAGAAGAAAAAAAGTTTTTTAAAAGCATTTATGCGCCAATTTCGGAGATTGCACAAAAAAATCATAGGTTGGCAGCAATAAATAAATTAGAAGAAGAATTGCCATATGTGTATGAATACTACTCAAATATTGCTTCTGATTATTTAAATATAAAAAAAATTATTGCAAAAAATAAGTCATTACAGTTTTCATTGAGTGGAGAACTTAATACTTACGCACTGTTTGCTGAATTATCTACAGCAATTTTAAAACAGAATGGACTTTCAGCTCTTGTTTTGAAAGGTGCAATAGTTACATCGTCTAATAACAGTAAATTGTTTAACTATTTTAATTCTTCAAATTTAATTCGCTCAATACATTGCTTTGACAATAAAAATAAAATTTTCAATATAGACTCAAGAGAAAAATTTTGTGTTATTATTTTTGAAAAATACGGAAAGAATTCCTTTGAGTTAGCTATGGGGCTCATTGATATAAAAGAAATGTTGTCGGCTGAAATGATTCAAACAGACGCGGAAATATTGTTAAAATTAAATCCAGAAACAGGTCTTTTGCCTAATATAACCAATAAGGCAGATGTTGATTTTTTGATAAAAGCATACAATAAATACCCGCGATTTGAGCAAGTGTTTTCAGAGTGTAGATTTGGTAGAATTGTACATCTAACAGCTCATGCTAAAGCTATTTCAAAAGAAGCTACTGATGATAACCTGCCCATATATGAAGGGAAATTCATTGAACAGTATGATGGTAGATTTTCAACATTTAAAGATATGACAGAAGAAGAGAAATATCGTAATAAGGCATCTTCTCGTAGAATTGATTCAGAAAAAAATGTTCATGAAAAAGAATTACCACTTTCAAGATATTATATCGAAAAAGAGTTCTGGAGTTCAATATCAAAAAGATATGAGGAGGAGTATTCATTGATGTGGAGAAGTTTAACGTCTAGTACCAATACACGAACGACGATAGCGACGATATTGCCACATATTCCGACATGTCAATCTATTCAGCTTTTGCAAACTGAAAATTCAGAAAATCTATTATTAATGCTAGCCCTATTTAACTCAGTTGTATTTGATTATTTTGTACGATTAAAACTTTCTAGCATTGATTTAACTCAAACAATTATAAAACAGATTCCTGTTCCAGAAGTTATGGCTTTTGAAGAAACAATACTTTTTAATAATGCTACTAAGACTATTAAACAGCATATATTTGATAGTATATTTACATTATTGCATAATGATGAAAGGTTATTAAAACTATTTACAAAGATAGAATATAAACCAATTAGCATATACAGTAAGTGTATTAATAAGAAAAAAGTTATGAGTGAAATAGATATTTTGGTTTCAAAAGCCTACAAAATAGAGTTGCACACATTAAGGATTATCGTTAAAAAATTTTCTAATTTTTACACAGAAGAACAGGTTGAAAGGTTTTTTACCATATAGCAAATACCAATGAAAGTCACTCCTTAACAGATATAGTAATAATAGCACTTCTATTTTATGAAAATTTCGATAATTCAAATATTTATGAACGGAGCTTAAATGTAGAATGGCAGGTGCATAATTGCACACTGCCATTTATTAAAAATCCTTTGATAACAAACCATATTGTTTTGATGTTTTACTATTTCCGTTACAAGCATATACTTGACTATTTGCTCTTAAAGTACTTATTTGTGTTCCGCCAACTACTGAAAGAATATAATAATCTGTTGAAACTTTTTTAAACACTAATATATTGTTTTTAAACCTTGTCCGACCAAATTCTGAAAGAGCATGTGTATTTTCAGGGTTAGGACCTTTAAGTTGTAATCTAAAAGAACCATTATTATCTGCGAATAATATAGTACTAGGATAATAGTCAATACCCTCGAAATTTATAGTTATATTTTTTCCTTTAGAATTGGAAGTAGGATTTACGTCAAAAAATAAAACACCTCCATGCATGTGATTTTGTTGAGTCATTTCATAACGTGTTCCAGTAGCTGTTCCTCCCATTATTCTACCAGACATTGATAAATCAAGGATGTTTTTTGAGCCACCAGTGGAAGCTCGCATTTCAAACCAGAAAGATTCACATGATTCAAAAGTTGGGGGTACAGGATTGAATATTGATGATGTTGGTGCAGTAGTTTGTACAGAATTTGGTGATAAATAAATTGGTGAATTTTCTGAGATAATATTGTTTTGTAGAGGGTTGCTTTGTTGTATAGGGCTACTTGGTAATGGCGGAGCTTTAAAAAGTTCAGATCCAAAAAGTTTAGTATGGACCCCGTTTGAAGTGGTACGTCTAGAACTACCTATACCTGCATTGATAGTAGCTTCTTTTAATATATATTCTTCTTTAAGTAAAAGATCAATGATATCAAGATTAGATATTTTTATAGAACATGGATAATTTTCTTGAGAATAGCAGTTTAGTAGAGTTATAACTTTATTAAACTCAAGATTGTTATAATAGTTTGTAAGGTCATAGTTAAAAATCATGCTAGTTTCATAGTTTGTCCAAAGTCCACCCCCTGTCATGTTATTTGAGCCTATTGCAACCCAAGCATTATATTCGGAGTAGAATGTGTAGATTTTATGATGAAATGTATGGGAGAAGTTTTCTGAATGTACCACATAAAGTTCATCGCAAATGTTGTAAAGTTCTACCAAAGCTTCAAATGAAGTGTTTCTTTGATCAATTCCAATAAATGCTCTTATACTACCACCATTTGATTTAAATGTTAGCAGCGAAGGCTTTAAACGTAAAACACCACTAAGTTTTGCATATGCAGAAACCATATCAAAGGAATTATTTTCAGACTGTAAGTAATTAATAAGTATGTCACCTAATGCACCTTCATAAGGCTGATTTAGAATATTCAAAATTAATTATCTCCTTCCACTAAAAAGTTTATATACCTCAATGTTTAAATATTAACAAGATTTGCTAATAATACATTAAAAATTATATCATATAATGCATTATTATGGAAATTAATAATTTAAAATGGTAACACATTAATTAATAGTATTTTATAATAGATTGAGAGAGTAGTAGGAAGCTATTGTTATGGTACTAAAAAAATATAGTACAGAATTGTAGCAAGTTCGTCGGTAAGCCTCCTCACTAGCGTGGCAGGCACTTGTAAAAGGATGTAAAAATAAAAGTATTAAAAAATAAATGCGCAGCTCCATAGAAACGTTGGGAGGTTTGAAAAAGAATAGAAACAAAAAAGACTTGGCGGTAGCCAAGGATTTTAGGTTAAGGGTGTCATCGTTGATAGTGCTGAAGCCTGTGTTGGGATTTTAGTAAAAAACATATATACTCGTTAAGCTGAAAAATTGGCTTGGTGGGTATTTTTTATTTATCCTTTTTTCTTTTTTTTGCTTCTTGCTGTCTTTCTTGAATTTCGTACATTTTGGCTTTTGGCAAGAGTCTGTATCGCAGTATTTTTGCCTATTATCAATCGTATTTAGCAGGTGAGTCCATAAAGCATGTCCTCACAAAGGGGCAGGTATTTGTAAATAAATGTAAAACTTGCTACAGAAATTCAGTAGCAAGTGAGTCTCGTCCACAAGAAACTCTGGATGCGAATTTTTTCCACCTAGGGTTTTTTAGATATAAAGTGAAATAGAGGATACAAAACAGCAAAGGAAGGCACTGATAAAAATATTTCAAATAGGTGAAGGAGAAAACTAAAAGGACAATCAGCGATAGTTGCATTTGTAACTGCAATAAAGAATCCTATAAAATAGAACAGTATACTTATAATTCTAAGTTAGGCACTATTATTAAAATTTAGTGTAGTGGATTTATAGAGATAAAAACTGATGTAAAAAAAATGCCTACCCAGCCAATATTGATAGCTGAGTAGGCTTATTTATCTTATAATAAATACTTATTCTGCATTTTATTGAGTGATTTCCATAATATCTGAGATATCGCAATTAAGTGCTTTGCAAATTCGAAGTAGTACATCTGTAGTGATATTATCACCTTTACCTAACTTTGCAATTGATGCAGAACTTATTCCACTTGCATTTTTTAAATCCTGTTTATTCATATTTTTATCTATCAGCATTTTCCATAGTTTGTTATAACTAATACGCATTATTGATACCTCCTTGTCTAGCCGAGAATTGCATATAATTAAGCATTTTCTTTACCAACAACCCCAATAAGAAAACCGTATCGACTTTCTTTATACTTGCTTACATAATTATCATGAGTAAACTCAATGACTTTAGCTCCCGCTGATTCATAATCAATATCAGGAAGATCTTTTGAATTTTCTACAATAATGGTTTGGCCTTCCGATTGATGCTTAATGAAATATTGGAGCAATCCTTTTTTCATGCTTTCTGGATTTTGATCATCTACTCCTTGATCTAAGCCAAGAAGTGGAGTGTCTACCATGAATAATCCAGGGTTATATATAGCATCATTAATATAATAGTGTCTGAATACCAAACCAAGGACGGTATTTATGAAAGCACGGTATCCTTTACCATGGCTTTCTGATTTACATTCTCCATTAACTTCTAAATCAAATCTCCCTAAATTGAAATGTACAGCATTAAGACCTTGATACTGACATTCCTCCAAAAGGTTATACGCATATTCATCCATCTTGGAATTGAAGCCTTTAGGAAAGTGGTCTTTTGGCCTAAAGACTATTTTTTCTTTTGGTGTTTCAGGCTCTTCTATAAGAGTAGCTTGCAAGTCTTGGGAAACTGTATGTAAAACTTCAATTTTGTTTTGCAATTGTATATAAGTGCGATATTTTGCTATTGCAGCTTTAAGTTCATTTAAATGAGGGGTTAATTCTTCTTCAATTAACAGTTCAATTTCAGAACGACGATTTCCGAGTTTTTCTAATTTGCTACGAACTTCATTCAGCGCTGAAATAATGTCAGACTCACTTTCGTTCAACCCTTGTAATTGGGAAATGATTCTTGCTAATTCTGAACGAGATGCTTCAATATAAGATTTCCTGCTTTTGGGAGTAATAGCACTATCACAAAATGGACATTTATCATTTGAAGGAACATCTTTCATCAAAGATTCTCCTTCAGTAATAAAGGTCAAGCGTTGAATATCAGAAATATATTGGGATTTAAGTGACTGGTAGCGGGAGTAAATCATCTGGCACTCAGCCTCTTTTTCCTTATATTCCAATAATGTGCCAAGTAAATCTTTGCTTTCTTCAGTAGCAGCAGTGATAGCACCTTCTGAATCAGAAAGTTTATCTACAAGACACTGAATTTCAGATTCTATATCAACACAATCAAATGCTTTGAGTTCTTCTTGAAGTATATTGCGTTTTTTGGATACTATAGAAACGTGGTTGTTTACAAATGTTTCTACAGCATTTTTTCGGGCTGCTGAAATTGCTACATTTTCTTGAACGTCTATATCTGCGAAATCTTGTCCTTTAAATAAAAAGACAAGTGCTGATAAAAATAAAGGTGCAGCAGTGTTTTGTGATGGAAGTATTATTGATTCAGATGTACCTATATCATCTTCATTTAAATAGAAAGAACGAAGGAAGGTAGTCCATTTTAAATGTCTTCTTACAAAGTCTTTATTTTTGATAATCATTGGTACACGATTTATACCAATGAGTTTTAACCAAACAGAGTTAATAACTGGATGTTTATTGCCTTCTTTATCGTTATATTCGATGTCATATTCACCGCTATTAATGAAGTCGACTTTAGATATGACATTTACTGTGTTTTTTCCGAGTTTACGCTCAAAAGTTATAAAACCGTTTAATATAGCTACTTTCATAGTGATGTTATCGAACCCTGTTTCTTTAGGGAATGGTTTGTCCCCACCGAAAATAAATTTAATTGACTTCAAAATGGCTGTTTTCCCGGTGTCTGAAGCACCACAGATAATATTTAATCCAGGTTTAAAGGTAACGACAGACGGAGTTCTGTTTGGACCAGTAGCAACAATTCGTTCTATATAAAATGATGCCATGCGGTTACCTCCTTTGAATTGCCTTAACGGCTTCTTTACTTATTAGAGCGATGAGTTTTCGCTCATTTTTATTTCTCATAAAATCAATTGTTTTATAAGCAGTCATTAGATATGCCTTCGAATATTCAGTAGTCATAGATGAACATAATTGTTTACCGAGTTCAGAGATTGTGTAATGAAAACCATCGTCCTGGTCAGAAACAGATATTAGTCTATCTATTACTAAAGATTTAATGGCATCTTGTACCTGACTTCTACGAGCAGCATATTCTGCAAAGCTAAACTCGTTATTACCGTGAAGATTAGTGTCGGAAATACCAAAGTCTTTGGCATATATGTTAATGAAGTCAGCAGTAACAATCGAATCTAGGTTTTTTCCATTATTTCCATCAACGTATAAGATTAATAGTGTGCGCAGTGAGATTTCCAAAGTAGAATTAAATACTTTACTCATTTTCAGTTACCCAATGGATTGGCCCATCGCTTGCCAACAGATGACAAACGCCTTTCTTTTCTTTTGGTCCTATGAGGTTTTTAAAATTGTCCAGTATAGAAGTAGTGGAGCTGTCAATTACTTTTTTTAATACAGATATTAGTCTACGATATCCGTCATCATAATCATCCCATAGAGTATCACTGATGTAATCGTATGTGTCAGATTTCCATTTGCTGAATTGTTCTTCACCATCGACAATAGACTCTCTGGCAAATCTGTCGATTCGCATAGCACTATAATAGTTGATACGTTGTTCCTTGAAATTTCGCTGATACTTCATTGGCAAGTTTTCAAGATTTTCTTTTGTAAGCAATCCAGATTTTATTGCATCAGTATAGGCTACAAGAAGTTTTGTGACATAAACTTCCTCTTCTGGTGCAATGTTACTTGGCGGCTGTAATTCTTTAGGAAGAGAAATAGTAGTATCTCCTATATGCAACTTTCCATCAGAATCATCAAAGTAAACTATAGCCGCAGGTACCTCTTTGATTTTTTTACTGGTTGGTGGAGCAGCAGTAATGAAAGGACTGGATGTTTCGTGACCATCAATTATGTCATCAATTATCTGAATGAATAATTCCGCACAAGAATCTCCAATGTCATCGTCATTAAAATTAGAAATATGTTTCTTTATTTCAATAGCAATTCCTATCTGAGCATCAAATCTACTTGTATTGACATAACATGTAAATTTTTGTCTATCTGCATGGAATCTAACGGTACGCATTTTCTTTGGGCTAATAATATTAGTACCATTAAATAGCCTGTCCAGCGTGTCCGGTTTCAGTCTCTCAAATGGGTTATACGAATTATTGTCAACTCTTTTCAAGTCTTCTGGAGTTTCTGCATCTTCCATAATTGCATCAATAAGTAGCAGAAAATACTCATGTGTATGAAGTGTACCTCCACAGTGTTTATACATAATGTCTGCAAATTCGCTGAAAAGCATTATCTGTATCTCCTTTATCTAAAATTCCGAATCTTTCCGGACCCTTCCTAATCCTTCCTTAATGGAAGGATTTTTTTTTGTACAATTACTAACAAGATGTGAGGTTAGAAAAATTCAATTTACTCAGTGTAAAAGACTTTTTTCTAAATTATATCACAAAATACTATATTTTACCAGAAGATAAAATTCACGAATGCAAATTTATTATTAGGTTTCGATGAAATAAAATTTAAGTGAAAAATATCAAATGCCTGATTTGCAATAAGGCAAAGGATACATATTGTTTCGCACTGTTAATAAAAACAGTTGCGGTGCAATAGAAGGACCTTACCTTGTTGCGCTCATTTTTAGGGTTTGTGTACTTCTTTAAGGCATAAGCCCTATTTTTGTATCCTTTGCCACCAGTGCAATCTGGCGGAAAGGATGCAATTATGCAAAGAAATTTAAAAACCAGCAAAGATAACAGAGGTACTTACATTTACTACGGAGAGGATGGAAGCAAGGTTTTAATTATGCCAGGAGAAAACGGCGTTACTGAAGCAATGATTCAAACCTTACATAGCTTAGATGATGAAGAGGTTGACAACAACAGAAGGGAAACAAGAAGACATAACAGCCTAGATGAGATTACAGATAAGGATGATTCCTTCATAGATAAAACAGTAACTATTGAAGAATCTACCTTAGATAAGATAGAAAGCAAAGATACCCAAGAACGAGTAAGACAAGCTGTTTCTACACTAAAAGAAAAGGAAGAACAGATTATTGAGTGGCTATATTTATCACCAACACCATTGTCACAAGCTGAAGTAGGAAAAATACTAGGTATTGCTGAGGATAGCGTAAAAAAAAGTGCTATGAGGATTCGTAAAAAGCTAAAAGAATTGCTGTAAAAAAACAATTTTTAAAATCTATAAAATTTTTGTCCACCTCATCCTCCTGCCAAGGCATATATACAGAGGGTGCAAAATCCTCTAGAAAGATGAGGTGGCAAATATGTTAAAACATCAAGTTGTTATTAATGTTTCAGATCCAAAGGGTAAACAAGCAAATGTAATTAAAGGCGGAGACTTAAAACTAAGAACTAGACTTTTAAACTTCCTACTTGGTGAGCAGTATAAAATGCTAGTGCTAGTTCCTAGTGATTCAGTTCAATCCGTCGCTATAAAGGAGGTTAGCCAAAGTGAATAACTTACAAATTGTAGACCAAAGACAAGTGTTAGGGCATGACTTTAAGATTTACGGTGATAAAGCAAATCCAATATTTAAGGCTGATGAAGTTGCTAGTTGGATTGAGCACTCAAATGTAAGCGTAATGCTCAATAATGTTGATGATGCTGAAAAGAAACTTATACAAATAGGCACTCTAAACAATTCTTATAGTGCTTGGTTTCTAACAGAAGATGGTCTTTATGAGGTTTTAATGCAAAGCAGAAAGCCGATTGCAAAAGAATTTAAGAAGCAAGTTAAGCAAATTTTAAAGGAAATAAGAAAGTATGGAGTTTATGCTACAGAAAAGGTTTTAGAGGGAATTCTTAATAGTCCAGAGTTTGGAATAAGGCTTCTTACGGAACTTAAAACAGAAAGGGAAAGAAGAGTTGCCTTAGAGGAAAAGGTAAAGGAAAATAAGCCGTTGGTAGTATTTGCTAATGGAGTAGAAACTTCAAAAACTAGTATTTTGATAGGTGACCTTGCAAAAATACTTAAGCAGAATGGTTTAGAGATTGGTCAAAATAGATTGTTTGAATGGTTAAGGCAAAATGACTACTTAATTAAAGGTGGTAGCAGAAAAAATATGCCAACACAACGTAGCATGGACATGGAAATTTTTGAGGTAAAAGAATCTGCTATCACAAACCCAGACGGAAGTATACGTGTAACAAGAACAACTAAGGTTACTGGTAAAGGGCAAATCTATTTTATTAATTTGCTGTCACCACAAAACGCATCAATATAAAGGGGGTAAAAAATTATGTCTAAAAATCAAATATTGCTTCAAATAGCAAGTGATCTTCATGAGATTGCTAATAGTATTGAAATCTTACTAAAACAAGATGGAGAAAAAACAGAGGGAGTAGTTAGTACTTCTTCTGTAGCTCCAACAACTACAGCATCAGAGTCAATAACATTAAAAAAATACGAGGTGTTTTAGCTACAAAATCCCAAGGTGGAAAACAGGTTATTCACAGATTGCCTCAACCCTTGGCATTTCTGAAAATACAGTAAAGGCTTATTGCAGACGTAACAATTTAGGAACTGATGTATGCGTCAAACCAAAGACAGAGAAGGAGATATATACTTCTTGTAAAAATTGTGGAAAATCATTAACGCATGGCACAAAAGGTCAACCAAAGAAATTCTGCTCTGAGGAGTGCCGCCGTTTGTGGTGGAAAGCCAATGACACCGAGCATGTTAAGAAAGCTTATTATACTTTAAATTGTGCAGGGTGTGGAAACAAATTTGAAAGTTATGGCGACAAGAACCGCAAGTTTTGCGGTCATGACTGTTATATAGAATATCGTTTTAAGAACGAGGGGGATTTAAATGACACAGCAGCAATTTCAACGTGAAAAGAATTATAGGGTGTCCATTGCTATCGCTAAAGTTATGCTTTCAAGAAAACTAATAACTGATCAAGAATACAGTAAAATAGATAAGATGTTAATAACAAAATACAATCCTGTTTTTGGAGGTTTATAACTCTTATTTACTTGCTATGTATCAAAATAAGAGTTAACATAGGTAGCTGAAAGGGGTGATATAATGCTACGAAATATTAGGGAAATAGAGCCTTTAGTACAAAAAATGCCTGCTAAAAAACGTGTAGTAGCTTATGCAAGAGTATCAAGTGGCAAGGATGCAATGCTGCATTCACTTTCAGCACAAATTAGTTATTACAGTGAATTAATACAAAATCATAGAGGATGGGAGTATGTAGGTGTTTATGCGGATGAAGCAATTACAGGAACTAAAGAAATTAGAGCAGAATTGCAGAGACTTTTAAGTGATTGTAGAAATAGTAAAATCGATATGATTATTACAAAATCTATATCTAGATTTGCAAGGAACACGGTTACTATGCTGGAAACAGTACGAGAGCTAAAGGGGATAAATGTAGAAGTTTATTTTGAAAAGGAAAATATACACAGTCTTAGCGGGGATGGTGAGCTTATGCTTACTATCCTCGCTTCTTTTGCGCAGGAGGAAAGCCGGTCAGTCAGTGAAAATTGCAAATGGCGTATTCGCAAAGATTTTGCTGATGGAAAACTTGTAAACCTACGATTTATGTATGGATATCGAATTGAAAAGGGTAAAATTGAAATTAATAAGTCAGAGGCAGAAATTGTCTGCATGATTCTTGAAGATTATGTAAGTGGTAAAGGCTTAAGATCGATTGCAAAAAAGCTTCGAGAAATGAATGTTAAGAAACCTCGAGGAGGAGCTTGGAGTGCAGTGAGAGTTGGTGAAATTATTAAAAATGAAAAATATGCAGGTAATGCTCTGCTTCAAAAAAAGTATGTAAAAGACCATTTAACAAAGACCTTAGTTTTGAACAAAGGTAATCTTCCACAATACTATGCAGAAGGTACTCATCCACCAATTATTGATTTAGACATTTTCCAAAAAGCTCAAGAAATTTTAAGTAGAAAAAGAGAACAATATTCAGGAAAAAATAAAGTATGTAAATATACTTTCACTAGTAAGATAGTGTGTGGTATATGTGGAAAAAAGTATGGACATAAAAATAACCAAGGAAGAATTTCATGGAATTGTTCCACTTACTTAAAATATGGAAAGGATAGTTGTCCTTCTAAGCAAATACCCGAGGAGATTTTGTATAAGGTGACAACAGAAGTTTTAGGACTTTCAAAGTTTGATGAAGCTTACTTTGCAGAGAAGATAAAGGAAATACAAGTTCCTGAGCCTAAGAATCTAATATTTGTTTTCCACGATGGTTCTACTGTTAAAAAGGAATGGAGGTATAAATCACGCAGTGAAAGCTGGAGTGGGGCAGCACGTCAAAAGGCAAGAGAATGCAGTCTTAAAAAGTTAGAAAGGAGGAGTTAGTTTTGGAAGTAGCAAGAGCAGTAAGGGTAATACCACCAACAACTGGTCGATTTGCACCAGTAACTATAGGAGAAGTCACCATGAAACGTGTAGCTGCTTATGCAAGGGTTTCTACAGATAATGATGAACAGCTCTCAAGCTTTGATACACAAATGGATTACTATACAAAGCATATTAAATCAAATCCCGCTTGGGCTTTTGTTGAAGTCTACACCGATGAGGGGATTTCAGCAACCAGCACAAAAAAGCGAGATGGTTTTAATAGAATGATTTCTGATGGACTGAATGGTAAGATTGACCTTATAATAACAAAGTCAGTTAGTCGTTTTGCTAGGAATACCGTTGATAGACTTACCACTGTTAGGAAGCTTAAGGAAAACGGTGTAGAGATATATTTTGAAAAAGAAAATATATATACAATGGACAGCAAAGGAGAATTACTAATTACCATAATGTCTAGCTTGGCCCAAGAAGAAAGCCGTAGTATTTCAGAAAATGTTACATGGGGCCAGCGCAAGAGGTTTGCTGATGGTAAAGTAAGCTTGCCCTATGGACAGTTTCTTGGTTATGAAAAAGGTGAAGATGGGATACCCAAAATTGTGGAAAAGCAGGCCTCAGTTGCTAGGCTGATTTATAAATTATTTCTTGAGGGCAAGACACCACCAGGAATTGCAAAGCATTTGACCACAAATAAAATTCCAACTCCAGCAGGTAAGGAAGTTTGGCAGCAAAGTACAGTACTGAGTATTCTTAAAAATGAAAAGTATAAAGGTGATGCCATGCTTCAAAAAACCTTTACGGTGGATTTTCTTACCAAGAAAAAGAAAATTAATGAGGGAGAAATTCCACAGTATTATGTTGAAAATAGCCATCCTGCAATTATCACTCCAGAGGTGTTTGACCTGGTTCAGCATGAGTTTAAAAAACGTAAAAACGTCAAGGGTTATAAAACAGGCGGAGGCTGCTTTTCAGGAAAAATCGTCTGTGGGGAGTGCGGTAGCTTCTATGGGAGTAAGGTGTGGCATTCCACTAGTATATACCGCAGGGTGGTATGGCAATGCAATGCTAAATTCAAAAACGATAAAAAGTGTAGCACACCTCATATGTACGAGGATAAAATAAAACAAGCTTTCATTGAAGCTTTTAACAGCCTACTTGAGAATAAAGAAGAAATCCTCCAAGGTTATGAATCTATAATTCAAGTCTTGACTGATACTTCAAAGCTTGATAGGGAAAGTGTAAAGCTACAGAGTGAAATTGATGTGGTTGCTGGACTGCTTCAAAAGTGTGTGGAGGAAAATGCTCATAGTGCTTTAGACCAAGCAGAGTATGAAGAAAGGTATAAGGCTTTAGCAGAGCGGTATGAGGATATAAAAAAGGGACTTGAAGGGATAAATGAAAAGCGATTAGAGAGAAGTGCTAAGCATGAGAGCATTGTAGCTTTTATTAAAGAGATAGAGCAAAGGGAAGGCTTGGTTACAGAGTTTGATGAGGAACTTTGGAATGCCACCATTGAGAAAGTATTGGTGCATTCGGAAGAGAAGATAACTTTTACATTTAAAGACGGTATGGAATTAGAATGGAATATATAGAGTAAACAGAAGAATTAATATCATAAATAATTATAATCATCAATCCTTATAATTTTAGACGTGTCTAAATTGATCTTACACTTTTATAAAATTCAATGCTTTACAAAGTTAGAATTAAAGCCATTATGTTTAATTTATAAGTTTAAAAAGTGTAAGATTTTATGTGTTGTTATGCATATAACAATAAACAGAAAAAGAGGAAGGACATTAATTCTAATTATGAATATTGTGAAAAAGAGCTTATTAGTAGCACAGGTAATAAGAAATATTGTAGTCATGATTATTACATAAGAGATAGATTTTGGAGAAAAGAAGATGCAACAGAAGTGACGAAAAAGCTTTTGAAGGGGGAGAAGCTGGGAAGAATGCCTAAGTGGTTGAGAGATAGGTTTAAAGAAGGTGACAGAAACAATTAAAGAGGTAAATAGAAAAAGAGTTTAGAGTAAGAAAATACTAAGAGTAGATAAGCTTTTTAGAATGAAGAAAATTTTTGAAGAATATAGTAGAAATATATGTTTTTGTGTATAATTGACATTGAAGGATAGGTTTCTAGATTAAGTTAAAGCTTTTATGAAATTAATATGAAAATAACAAGGGAGATGAAAATGCTAAAAGGCTATAATGTTATAGTTTTATTTAATGTTTATAAATATAAAATACGCATATTCAAAAAACATATTTATTTTAAAAATGGATAATTTTGTATATTGAAAATTGAACTATTAAAGATAGATTAAAAGCAGTTTATGGAGGCTAGAAGAAAAAACCTTAATTAATGGTAATGATATTAAATTAACTAATTTGATGGTGAAGGTGGTATTGAATATATTATGGAATATATCTATATGAATAAATTTGATATTTAATTTTAAATCGCAAATAAAGAAAATATTATAGTATTCTTAATTGAAATGTGAATAAAAAATAATTTGTTTTATGATGAACGATAGATAAAACAATAATGCAAGGAGGAAAACAAATGGGGTATAGATGTTTTGATAAAAAGGTTGAAATAGCAATAGTTGGAATTTCAAATTCGGGAAAATCTACTTTTATAGGTTCTTTATTTGATAATTTAACACGTGAAATATTACGTAAGATATCTATTGAAAATAAAGGCAAGGGTCAAACTAAAATACCAGTTCATTATAATTTAGATAAAAATTTTAGTGAAGATAGATTGGTATTGGAAAATATTAAATGGAATGAGGAATTGATACAAAAGGCTTTAGAGTCAGATGATGAAAAGTTTCAAGAGATATGTAAAGCTTGTAATCAGTTAGGTTTAAAGTGTAATGATTTTAAGGGTGAGCATGAACTAAATGAAAAATTAATTGAAATTCAAAATAGGATAGCTGATAATCTAATGATAGAAGAATTGTTTGAAACATATATAAATAATATCGGTATCTATAATACGGGAATAATAAATAGTATTATGTTAAAAGGTAAGCCATCTCCAACTGTTTTAAGATATATGGACAAGTTTGAATTTGAAAGTGTTGTACTTAGGGATACAAAGGGATTATTAGATGAAGAATTTGATAAACTTTTTGAAAAAAGAAGTTTAGAAATTGAAAAGGAAAAAAACACAAGTGAGGATAAGTACAAACTTTTAGCAGAAAGAGGATTGATTGGAGTTAATGCATGTATATTGATGAATGGACCGAATACTGGAATTCCTGATGGTGTTAAAGCATTATATTCATCTATATTTGAAATAGTGGCAAATAAAATGCCTACTTTTTTGGTAGAAAGAAGTAGTAATTTAAATGAAAAAATATTACAAATGCTTGATGATGATGATGAACTCACAGAAGAGACATATATTAACTTGTTAAAAAATAAATCAATAAGTAGATACAGCTTCAAAAATATGGATCGAACTCTTGAAGCTTTTGGTAAAAATGATGGAACGATATCTCAAGAATTAGTTAAAAGAAATTATCAGAGATTCTTACTTTCAGATATAGCGGATAGCTTAGAAATGCCTTGTGAAAATAAAGAAGCAGTCATAGAATACGAGAAATCGTATATATTTACTGTAAAAATGGTTATAAAGCAATTATTAGAATCTTTGTCAAATTTAAGAGATACAATAAGAGAAGCAAGTGAAGTCTTTGGTAATAACAAGAAAAAAATTCTTGAAGCATTCATTGAATCATATAAATTATATTTTTTAGATAATATAGCGTTATTTAACAATAAGAAATATGATTGTAGAATTGTATTATATAGGTACTGTGAAAGTATTGCTAAAAAAGTATTATCTTATAATTCTTTTAGTGGATATAGCGGAATGTTAGGAGTAAGAGGTGGGTTAACCTATTCTCTAGATAAAAAGGTAGATTCTATATCTTTGTTAAAATCTGGCAAGGTAATAATTGATACAATTTTAACTGAATTTGTATCGAATGGAACTATTGCACAACCATTGATTAAGTGTATTAATGAAATTTTTATTGATGATCTTCAAGTGAGAATGGCTATTGGAAATATTTACATATTACTTAATAATTATTTGGACAATGGATATTCTGAAGAGTTAATTACTGATGGTATTGGCAGAATTATAGATAGGACGAATTTAAAGGTCGCGTGTGATCATGTTAGAAACGAAAAAATAGGGACTACATCTTACTATAGTATTTTTAAAAAATATAGTGCTGGCAGAAATGAGTTATCTGTAGTATATGGGATTTTAAGAATATTATTATATAATTTTATAGATTCTTTAGATACTAGTTCAATATCAAGTGATATATTTGATGAGATGTTGAATGTTAAATAGTGCCATATATATTGTGAAATATTAATATAAAAAAGAAATAAGTCATAGGGCTTATTTCTTTTCATTTTTAATATTATCAAATTTATGATAAAATGATACTATAAAACTCAGATTATTTACAATGACTTTTATATTTGCAATATTTAATTTTTATACTTAAAAATCTATTGTTTTTTAATACATTAATCTAAAAATATAGATAACTATTCACAAACTCATGCAATATAAAGTTAAAAATCTCATAAAGCTATAAATTAACTTGTATTTTTATGCATTAAACGGAATATGAGATGAAAACAAGTGGAAGTATAATATTGAGTAAGTGGAATAATTTTTGAAAGGAGATGATAGGCTATGAAGATTGAAAAGATAAAGTTTCATAATCACGAAATACTTGGGGACTTAGAAGTTGATTTTCAAGATAAAAACGGAAAAAATTTAGACATCATTGTTTTTATTGGTGAAAATGGATCTGGTAAAACATCATTACTAAAAAGTATTTATAGTTCTTTTGGGGCAGGCAATACTAGATACGAAGAAGTTGAGGATTATAAAGTGAAATTAACATCATCATTATATACAATTATTGTAAGATTAGAAAATGGTGAATTAGCAACGTTACATCCAGATGTGAAAAATACATTTTTTACGATGGATTCAAAGGATCCTAAAGTTATATTTATGCCAGTAGAGATTAATTTTGAAAAGATAAATAAAGTTGATAATACATTTGATTTTATCCCAAAGTTTCAAAATATTATAGATCAAAATATGACCCAAAATATTCCTTCATTTATAGCTACTAAAATAAATAAAGAGATATTTAAAAATAGGAATAAGATTATAGGTGAAGTTATTGATAAGGTATGTGAAGATATTAATAGTATTTTTAAAATAATGGAATTGGATGTTAAATTAATTGGCTTATCAGAAACTAATGAGACAAAACCAGTGTTTAGAAATAGCTTGGGTAACGAATTTGATATTACAGGATTATCTTCTGGTGAAAAACAATTATTTTTAAGGGCATTATCATTAAAGTTTTTAGAAGTTAACAATTCTTTAATATTAATAGATGAACCAGAAATATCACTTCATCCTCAATGGCAAAAAAAAATAATTGAAGTATATAAGCGTATAGGAAATAATAATCAATTAATAATTGCAACACACTCGCCACATATTATTGGAGATATAGAATCAAAGCAATTAAGAATAATAAAAAGAGATAAAGATGGAATAAGTATAGTGGATAATAATGAAATCAGTGAAACATATGGTAAAAATGTAGGGGATATTCTAAGTACAACTATGAAAATTAATAGCTTGAGAAATGACGATATTACAAGAAAGCTTAATAGGTTATATGAACTATTAAATAATAATCAATATAAAAGTACAGAATTTAATGAAATTTTTGATTGCTTAAGATGCTATTTAGGAGAATTAGATAAGGATATAATGAGGATTAGATTAGATATCTCTATAAGGAATAGAAAAAATGTTAAAAGTTAATAAAGGGAACGAACCAGATTTCTTAGCGAGATATAAAAAAAAACACTCTCCTAAACAATGGAATGATTATGATAAGGATGATATAAGAAACAAAATCAAAGGAAATATTTTGAAATTAGAGCAAGAAGAGTATTGTCCATATTGTGAACAAAGAATACACAAAAATGATGATAGTCATATTGAGCATATAAAGCCAAGAGATATATATCCAAAAGAATTTCAAAATTATAGCAATTTACTAGTTTCATGTAACGAAAAAAATAGTTGTGGTAAGTATAAAGATAATAAATATGGTGAATGTTTTATCAATCTAGTAATAGATGACCCACAAGATTACTTTGATTATATTATTGCTAATGGAGAGATAACTCCAAGGATTAAAGCTGAAGATAGTATTGAATATAAAAAAGCAATTTATACAATTAATTTATTAAATCTAAACAGTAATGAATTGAAAAATGCTAGGGCAAATTTAATAGATATGTTAAGTGTTTATAAGGATAATAATAGAGAGTGTCTACAATTTTTCTTAGAAGATGGGAATAATTTCCCAAGTATTATTAAATTATGTATGGAATAAATGGAATTTGGTTAAATATTTTGATTCGATTAAAAAGTTGTAATTACTTTAGAGGTTTACAGGGGAAATTATGATGAGTATTCGCAATACGTACAATACTTTCTTGAGGATGGTCATGGTTTTCCAAGTTTAAATAATTACTACATAGAAGAATTAACGGAATAAAAATAGAACAATGGAGAGTAAAATCAAAATGGTGGATTTCACCCACCACGCTTCACCTCCACCAGTGAAACCTTCAACAGAAATGTAATGGATTTAATTTCTGATCCATTATATAACGGCATTGATTGAGTTTTCAGCGTTTTTCTTTTGTACAAAAGGATTTATAAGTGGGTGTGCACTTTTTAGCGGAAATCTCATACAATTTAGCGATAATAAAATTAATTACTTCATTAATATGGTCGCTAAATTGTATCAAAATTATAGTCATTAGACAGTGAAACCCTCGACGATATAAATGTATTGTCGGGGGTTTTATTATGTTTTAATGAATTTATATACATTATTATATTACTTTTAAACTTCCACTAATCTATTTTTCTATTCTGTTGTACAATAAGAATAACCTATAGTTTATTAGTAAAGGTATTCCTCAAGAAATTTATTTAGGTTTCCATCTGACATCCTGCATACTCCATATTTTGATTTATTAAGAACATGTGCAAATCTTAATTTTCCTAATATTAATGCTAATATAGAAGTACAGTCATGATAAAGTTATTTAGCAATTGCTTTAAATAAAAAAGAATTCCTAATCATGTGTTGAATCACAAATCTTTCACTTTTGAATGTGTTGGGGGTGGAAATTACTTTTGCAATTGAGGAACACTAAATAAGTAAAATAAATACATAAATAAAATTGACTAAATTGTTACCATATGATATTCTAACGAGGAATTTATATATTTGGAGTTTTTATAAATATTAAAACATAAAAGGAGTTACAATGAAATACGAATATAAAACACTTGCTGATATTAGACACAAAGTTTTTACGGCCGTAAGTAAGATGGCTTTTGAAGACAATTTAAAAGAAATAGAGAATATCCCATATGAGATCATTCCTGGAGATGTGGGTAAGTATAGAGAAAGTACATTTCTTGAAAGAGCAATAGTTAGTGAGCGAATCCGTTTGGCAATGGGACTAAATTTAAGACCAAGTGATAAATCAAGAGCAATTACGGAGGGACTAGAGGGGGCAACAAAACCTTCAAAATATTATGAACCGCCACTTGTAAATATTATAAAATTTGCTTGTAATTCTTGTCCAACAGATAGCTATGAAGTTACAAATATGTGCCGTGGCTGCCTAGCACACCCTTGTGTAGAAGTTTGTCCTAAAAGCGCAGTTAGTATAGCTAATGGGAAAAGTGTTATTAATCAGGAAAAATGTATAAAGTGTGGTTTATGTGCTAAAGTGTGTCCGTATTCAGCAATAATAAAACATGAGCGACCATGTGCCATGGCATGTGGGGTGGATGCAATATATACGGATGAATATGGCAGAGCATCAATAGATTATAATAAATGTGTTAGCTGTGGAATGTGTATGGTAAATTGTCCTTTTGGAGCAATATCTGATAAAAGCCAAATATTTCAACTAATTCAGGCAATTAATCAAAAGGAAGAAGTAATTGCAATTGTAGCTCCATCATATGTGGGGCAGTTTGGTAAAAATGTTGGATTTAATGATTTTAAAAGAGCAATGCTTATAATTGGATTTAAAGATGTTGTTGAAGTTGCAATTGGTGCAGATATTTGTACAATTGATGAGGCGAAAGATTTTATAGAAAATGTACCTGAAAAACTTTCATTTATGGCTACTTCATGCTGCCCTTCATGGTCTGTTATGGCTAAAAAATTATATCCTGAATATGCTGAAAATATATCGATGACTTTGACTCCAATGGTTTTTGCTGCTCGACTTGTGAGAGAAAAACATAAAGATGCAAAGATTGTTTTTGTTGGACCATGCAGCGCGAAAAAATTAGAAGCTTCCAGAAAAAGAGTAAAAAGTGAAGTGGATTTTGTAATTACATATGAGGAATTATCTGGAATATTGGAAGCCAAAGAAGTAGAAATAATTGGTACAGATAAGAGCCTGAGTAATGAAGCAACTGGTTCGGGAAGAGGCTTTGCTGTTGCAGGCGGAGTCGCTAAGGCTGTAGCTGATTTGATAAAAAAAGAACATCCAGGGCAAGAAGTGAAGATTAAAGCTGCGGATGGACTGAGAGAATGTAGGGAAATGTGTAATGATGCCATAAAAGGAAAGTATGATGGATATCTCCTTGAGGGAATGGCGTGTCCGGGTGGCTGTGTGGCTGGAGCTGGGTGTATTGTCAAACCTAACATATCCGGTGCTCAGGTTAAACAAGTGGCTAAAAATTCTGAACTGAAGATTTCAGATGAGTCTAAATATGCTGATAAACTTTACTTGTTAGATGAAAAAAATTAGAGGAAGAATAACGAAATCTTATTCCATCAAGATACAAGAAATTTTTAAAATAATTTAGAAAAATTAAAATTGCAGCTTTAATTGAAGAGGTTGTATAATAACTTATTTAATATTATTAACAATGATTTTGATTTCTGGTAACTTTGATATGGATTTTCTACTTTCTGATAAACAGATTATGAATATGTGGATGAGAACCATTCTGTTCATACGTGGGGAGTCGGAATTTCTCACTAATCTGTTCAAAAAATCAATAACCGATGTCTGGCTTGCTACTATGGGTCTTAAAGCAGAAATTCTATCTGAAGAAGATAAGGTTGACCTCCACTCTGAGTCGATTGGCAGCGACAGTAAGATAGATGCAATATTAATCTTACATACCCCCTTTAATCCAGGGGGTATATCTTTACGCAAAATTAATATTTCTGTGTTTCAGTATCACTTTACTGCCCAAACACATGTGGGGTGCTGTTCGCTACTAACCAGAAAAAAATAGAGGTGCGATAATTAAAAAAGGTAGCAAAACTTTGTAATAAGGTTTTGCTATCTTTTTTATTTGGCATTATTTAAAATATGGTTTTCAACTTAAATAGGTATAAAAGCGAAAAATATACATGTGGAATAATGATAGAATAATGTAAATAGATTATATTATAGGTATTCATGAGTTTGAAGTTACAGTATGCCTATAATGTGAGTGCGACACGTTGCTAATTTAAAAGATTAGCCATTAACCGTAAGGTTAAGAGAACTGGATTCTTAGCCTAAATGTATAGAACTACACATCAGCTTAAAGTATAATGTCTTATGTATACCGACAATTAAGGGAGGTTATTACTTTGCATAATGAGACGAAAGCTTTACTAGCAAATGCTTTAATAGTTATGCTACAAAAAAGGCCAATCGACAAAATAACTGTAAAGGATCTTGTTGATGAATGTGGATTGACGCGACAGACTTTCTATAACCATTTTTATGATATATATGAACTTGTTGAATGGATTTACTTACAGGCTGCTGAAAAATCACTTGCAGAAAATAAGGATTATGATACCTGGCAGCGGGGCTTTTATCAGGTGCTGATCTCCATTCGTGATAATAAAGTTCTAATGCAAAACACCTATCGATCTACTAATCGGGATTCATTAGAAAAATATATGTACACTGTAATCTATGATCAGATTATTGCTGTAGTGGAACGGCAAGCCCTTGGAATGTCTGTTGATCAGAAACACAAAAATTTTATTGCACATTTTTATAGTCTAGCTTTTATAGCACTCATTTTTGAGTGGATAAAGGATGGGATGAAAGAAAAACCAGAAGAAATAGTAGAGCAAACGGGTGTATTAATAAAAGGTGATTTTGAAAAAGCATTGAAAAAATACGCAAAGTAATCATAATTTACAAATAAGGGGGAGTGTAAAAAATGTTTACATTCCCCCTTATTTGTAAATTGTTTTAATAATCCTCATGACTTATATTATATACAAGACGATGTCTTACAAATAAAATATAAAGATGAAAGAGGGTTACATTATTATGAATATTTACACAACTATGTATCATCCTCACACGCCAGCGGGGATTAATGGACGTAAAGCTCATATCGTAGGAGGAGGTATTGCCGGACTTGCTACTGCAGCTTTTTTGATTGACGATGCCAAGATGTCTGGAAAGAATATCACCATTTATGAAAAGAAACCAGTCATGGGCGGTTCAATGGACGGAATTAGAAACGAACAAGGCTATCTTTGCCGTGGTGAGCGTGAACTTGAACCATATATGGAGTGTCTCTGGTATCTGTGCAGCAAAATACCTTCTCTAGAAAACGAAGGACGTACCGTGCTTGACGATATCGTAGACTTCAACAGGGATGAACCTATTCATACCGAGTCCCGCGTTATCATAAATCAGGGCGAGATAGACAGCCACTATCATGAATATAAACTTGATCCAAAATATGTTGCAGCTATGAACAAGATTGTTGATTCATCCGAAGAAGAGCTTGCCGATAAGAGGCTTGATGAGTTCTTTGACGAAGCTTTCTTTAAGACTAACTTTTGGACTTGCTTCCACAGTCAGCTAGCTTTTAAGCACTACCACAGTGCTATTGAGTGCAGACGTTACTGGCAGAGATTTACATTCGTTAACCGTCATGAATATCTGGAGGGATTTATCCATACAAAATATAACGAGTATGATGCTATTATTCTCCCAGTTGAAAGATGGCTCATTGACAAGGGCGTAAACTATGTTAATAACTGCTCAGTATATGATTTAGATATGGATGCTCACTGCAATACGGTACAAGCTATCCTAATGCACCAGAATGGCGCCGAAAAGACCGTACGTGTCGGCGTTGAAGATTTAGTGTTTGTAACGAATGGCTCAATAAGCGAAAACAGCTGCTTTGGTGACAACAAGACTATTGCGCCTACAAACCGCGACACAAAAGACATGGGCACCTTTACTATCTGGCAGAACCTTGCCAAAAAAGACGAAAAATTTGGTTACCCAGAAAAATTCCTCGGTGATATCGACAGAACAAAATGGCTTTCTTTCTTCCCAACTGTCAAGGGCTATCCTGAGTTCTTTAAAAAAATTGAAGAGATGTCCGGAAGCCCAGCAGGCACCGGCGGCCTGATGACATTCAAGGATTCCAATTGGGATATATCCTTTGAAATGCATCACAAGCCTTTCTTCCCGTATCAGGCTGATGATGAAGAAGTCGGCTGGGGCTATGGCCTGTATGGTGAGAACATCGGCAACTATATTAAAAAGCCTATGTGCGACTGCACTGGTGATGAGATACTGACAGAGCTTCTCTATCATCTTGGAATGCTTGATATTAAAGACGAAGTTCTAGCTCATACTTATATGTCTACTGCCATGATGCCTTATGTTACAAGTCAGTTTATGCCACGTAAGGTAAGTGATCGCCCAAAAGTTGTACCTGATGGATGCACTAATTTAGCATTCTTAGGTCAGTTTGTCGAGGTCGATGATGATGTTGTATTCACAGTTGAGACTTCCGTTCGTACTGGACTTGAGGGGGTTTATAAACTTCTAAATTTGGATAAGGATATCATTGAGGTCAATCCTTCCCGCTTCGATGTTCGTTACATAATCGAACGTGCAAAGAAGTTCAATGGAATAAAGGGTGCTGTTAAGGAAGAAGATCTGCCAAATGTTGATCCAGCAATGCTTCCTGCATTCAAGAAAGCGGTTGTTAACAAGATCAACAGCATACCACCGTATTATCAGATGTATCTCGGACGTGACAAAACTGTGCCATTAAAAGATTCAGTTCTTCACCCCGGAGCACCACTGAGTAAATAAGTATAAATCAGATGTATAATAGAAAATAATATATTTAAAGATTCTTTGAAAAACTTGTTCAGATGTTTTAATTGTAATTCTGAATAAAAGTGACTTTATAGATTTCATGTAAAAATTGATTTAAGGGCTTCCTTTTAGAAAAGCATGATACTTATTAGTTCAAAACGAAATTGAAAGCTCTTTTGGGGTAAAGATTAGTAAAGTGAATATGACTTCTATGCCTAGCTTTATATCATTGAATATATTTAACTTACTAGTTGTTAGACAGTGAAATCCTCGACTTAGGTCGGGGTTTTTTTCTATGGGTTTATTTTAGTTGTATCAACAATAGGACTATTGGTTTTAATTGCTAAACATGGTATAGTAAAACTATTTAAGAAACCGTTATATTTAATTAATAAGATTGAGAATTAAAGGGTGGATATAAAGTATGATAGCATTTATAATAACTACTGTCTTATCAATACTAATAATTAATATCATATGCTTAGATATTAATGACAAGATACATTTACTGCATAAAAGTTTCATGAGTATATACTTTATTTTTGCCCCTCACATTGTTTTGTTAGCATATTTTTTTAGCGAACATACTAAATTTGGACAAGATAAAGTTATATGCAAATGGATTATTTTACTTCAAATAATTCTTTTTACTTTTTATATTATGTTAAAAGTAAATATAGTTCCATATACCAAGAAACAAATTGTTAACATTAGATTAAAGGTAATGTTAGGTGGCAAATCTCTTGTTCTCTATGGACTGTATGTAGCATTTATTCAAATCTTAATATACATAATAGGGTTTAAAGCAATAAAAGACTCCGTTATTCCTAATAATATCGTTGTAATAGATATTATTATTATGGTATTGACTACTATTACTTTACTTACAAATGGAATGTTACGAATCTTATGTACTTCAAGAAGGTTAAGTATATTAAAAAGATATATAGTAGCCGGTATGGTCTTTATTCCAATTATAAATATTTTTATAATGTTGTATGCTTGTCATATTGCAAAAATAGAATATGATCATGAGTGTTATAAGGTAATTAATAATGAAGCACGTGTTGACTTAGATGTATGTAAAACAAAATATCCTCTTGTGTTAGTTCATGGTGTTGGATTTAGGGATTTAAAATACATTAATTATTGGGGAAGAATACCTAAGGAATTGATTCGTAATGGAGCAACAGTTTATTATGGAAATCAAGAAGCTTGGGGAACTGTGGAATGTAATGCGCATGATATTAGAGATAAAATTCTTGATATTGTTAAAGCAACAGGATGTGAAAAGGTAAATATCATAGCACATTCAAAAGGTGGACTCGACGCACGTTATATGATTAGTAAGTTAGAGATGGGGAAATATGTTGCATCGCTAACAATGGTGTCATCACCTCATAGAGGATGTAAGTTTGTTGATATTGCTTGCAATATGCCTGATAAGATTTATAAAGCTATCGCAAGATTATCTGATAAATATTTTAAGATTTTGGGTGATAAAAACCCTGACTTTTATACTGCAAGTAGACAATTTTCAACTTATCATAGTAAAAAATTTAATGAAGGCGTGAAAGATGTAGATGGAGTGTATTATCAAAGTTACGCAACTGTAGTAAAAAATATGTTTAGTGATTATATAGTGACCATTCCTTATATTTTAGTGAAGCTAACGGAAGGTGAAAATGATGGTTTAGTATCTATTAATTCTGCTAAGTGGGGAGAATTTCAAGGTGTGCTACAAAATAAACATAGGCGTGGAATTTCTCATGGAGATATTATAGATTTAAGAAGAGATGATTATAAAGGATTTGATGTAATAGAAAAATATGTAGAGATTGTATCAAAGCTTAAAAATAAAGGCTATTAAATAATCGCTTTATATAATAAATTGTCATTTAGAATTTTTGTGGATTAGCTTTACTTTAGAAAAAAATATAGTTGACAATTAGTCTAATTAGACTATAATATTTAATTGTTATTAGTCTAATTAGACTATGGCTGTAATGGCTAAAAAATCAAATAAATAAGCAAGTAACTATTTAACATTTATTGAGGACTGGAAACATTTCTTCATAAATATTAAATAAAAAGAAAGGATGAAAAAAATGGTTAAATCATTTTTAATGTTAGGACAGTCGAATATGGCTGGAAGAGGGTTTATTCATGAAGTAACCCCTATTTATAATGAAAGAATACAAATGTTGCGCAATGGTAGATGGCAAATGATGACTGAGCCTATCAATTATGACCGTCCTGTTTCAGGAATAAGTCTGGCCGGTTCATTTGCGGATGCATGGTGTCGTCAAAATCAAGAAGATACTATTGGCTTAATTCCTTGTGCTGAAGGTGGAAGCTCACTGGATGAATGGGCCGTAGACGAAGCACTTTTTAGACATGCAATAACTGAATCTAAATTTGCTATGCAAAGTAGTGAGTTAACAGGAATTCTATGGCATCAAGGAGAAAGTGATAGTATCAATGGTAACTACAAAGTCTATTACAAAAAATTGCTTTTAATTATTGAGGCTCTTAGAAAGGAGTTGAATGCTCCAGATATTCCATTCATTATCGGCGGTTTAGGAGATTATTTAGGCAAAGAAGGATTTGGAAAAAGCTGTACTGAATATAACTTTATTAATCAAGAGTTACAAAAATTCGCTTTTGAACAAGATAATTGTTACTTTGTCACAGCATCAGATTTAACTTCTAATCCTGATGGTATTCATATTGATGCAATTTCTCAAAGAAAATTTGGTTTACGATATTTTGAAGCCTTTTCTAATAAGCAACATTTATTGAAGCCATTAATTAATGAAAATGAGTTGATAAATCTTAATCATGCTAGAACACATACCAAAGCAGAAAAGATGTATATAAAAATTATGGATTTGGCATTAGGAAAAATATCATATGATGAATTTGAATCTCAACTCATACAAATCAAAAATAGTTAAACTTTATAATTATGGAATAGCTATTAGCATAATTTTGATGAAGAATATAAAGGAGGTGGGTTTTTGATACCATTACTAATTTTAGGTTTATTAAAACAAAACCCAGGTTCTTACGGATACGAATTATTAGCCTTAATGGAAGAGAGACACTATAAATATATAGTAAATTTCACTAAAGGGTCATTCTATTATAATCTTCAACAATTAGAAGAAAAACAGCATATCGAAAAAGTTGACAAATTAGAAAATATTAGAGATACACATAATTATATCATCACTGAACTAGGAGATAAAGAATTTCAAAAATTGATGTACAAGTATGGCTCTAAGACAGAGTATATAAATTTATCTTTTTATGTAGCAATGCTATTTACTAATGAATATAAAAGTGAGGAGCTAACAAAACTAATAGAAATACAAATCGAACAAACTAAAAAGAAAATTTTTTTATTAGAACAATCTCTTGAGCATTATGAAACTACCCTTAGTTATTTTAG
The DNA here is from genome assembly GCF_011065975.2 of Clostridium sp. FP1. Lineage (NCBI taxonomy): Bacteria > Bacillati > Bacillota > Clostridia > Eubacteriales > Clostridiaceae > Clostridium > Clostridium sp. FP1. The sequence goes on from NZ_JAAMNJ020000001.1 coordinate 684,177, forward strand.
AAGAATGTTGGAAAATTCACTTTCTCATCATTTAGTAAATGTTCAATGGTTTGAAGGACTGTTAAAAGATATAAGAAATGAAAATTAATGAATGTGTATTTTTTAACTTTTAGGATAACCTGAAACCGAAAAAAAGGTAGTTTCAAAAATTGCTAAAGGAATTATTACGATTATTAGGATATTATATAGTAGAAGAGATTGGCTAAATTTATTATAGATAAAACCACTAACAGGGAGTTAAATTCCCTGTTTTTTCTTGCATTAAAACAGTTGTGTTGACTGTAAAAATGATTTGTTGTTATAATTGAAGTAATAAAGTTATTTCATTGCTTTTAGAGCAATGCAAAAACTAAGAGGATAGTTGGTCATATTGATCTAAATTAATGAAAAAAAATAATATGTCTTAATCAATATATTGCAACAAAATAAATGATTGAATAGATGATGACGATAATAAGGAGATGTATTTAATTGGCTAAAGATAAAAAAGTTTACATTTGTAAAGGATGTGGGTCACAATCACCAAAATGGATGGGGAAATGTAACGATTGTGGTGACTGGAATACATATGAAGAAAAAATAGTTAAGGCAAGCTCTATTAAATCTAACTCAAGTAGAATGGTAATAACAACTAACCCAACAAAACTAAGAGCAATTGTACAATCTAACAGCGACAGGATAGTTACAGGAGTTTCAGAATTTGATAGAGTTATGGGTGGTGGAATAGTTAGAGATAGTATAAGCATAATTTCAGCACCTCCTGGGATGGGCAAGTCAACCCTTTTACTGCAACTCGCAAATTCTCTGTCTTTAAAAGGATATAAAATTTTATATGCATCTGGAGAGGAAAGCAATAGTCAAATTAAAAATAGAGCTGACCGTACGGTAAAAGAAATAGCTGATAATTTCTGGGTAGTTTCTGATACTAAGTTAGATGAAATATTACAACATATAGAAACAGTTGATGCAGACTTAATAATACTTGACAGTATTCAAACATTTACGTTAGAAGAATATTCAAGTTCGAGAGCTGGATCTCCTACTCAAGTAATTGAATGTGCCACAGCTTTAAAGGATGAAGCAAAGAATCCAGATAGACCAAGAGCTGTATTCCTCGTTGGCCAAATGACAAAGGCTGATGAGATGGCGGGTCCTCGAATATTAGAGCATTTAGTGGATACCGTATTGTACATAGAGGGAGAAGATGGAGAAGAACTGAAACATTTAATTAGCAAAAAGAATAGATATGGTGACACTTCTGAGAGCGGACTATTTCGCATGTCAGAAATAGGGATGGAAGAAATAGCTGACCCGTCCGAGTTTTTTATGACCAAAAGGGAAGAGGCAGTTCCAGGGAGTGCTTTAGCCGTTATAAAGGATGGTACAAGACCAATTGTTGTAGAGGTAGAGAGCCTTGTATCTAAGTCTTTTACTCCTTATCCAAGTAGACTAAGTGAGTGTTTTGCAAGGAAGGAACAACTAGGGACTCTTATCTCAATTCTTGAGGAAAGGGGAGGAGTAGGACTTTATGATAAAAATGTTATTATAAAAGCAACAGGTGGTCTTAAGTTAACTGAAACATCAGTAAATCTTGCTGTAGTGATGAGTATTGCATCCTCCGCATTAAACCATGGAATATCTACTGATACAGTTTTTATAGGAGAGCTTGGTCTTACTGGTGAATTAAAAAAAGTACCATCATTAGAGCAAAGATTAAAGGAAGTAGATAGAATGGGTTTTAAAAAGGCATATATACCGATGAATTGTTTGAAAACAGGAGTTAAATTTAAGAACATAAAGGTTATTCCTTGTAAGAAATTAATAGATGTTATTGAAAAGGAAATCAAATAGTAGCAAATATAGTGTAGCTAATTAGATAGTATTCTACAATACATTTCTATATAGATATAAAACGATGAGTAAAGTTAAAGTATCCTGTCTAGAGGTGTAATATGTATATTATCTTTCTCTTACTGATTAGCTTTAGCTAATTTAAAGTGGAGACTTGTGAGGTTTTTAAATATATAAAGTACAAATAGATGATAATTACTTAACCACGAGTATCGTAATGCGAAATATTGAATTATTTGTACGTATATGTAGGGATGTGAAGATAATCTAGCTAGATAACTTATTGGCTGAAATCATGCTATTATTTATATGATAAAATACTCCTTGTCGTCACATGATGGCAAGCAAGTTGGTCTTTGAAAATTAAACAGAGAAATAGGTAAAATAGCGAAATAATATTTCGCTTGACCAGTTAATTACTTTAGATAAAAAAAGTAATTTTAGTCGTAAGACTAAAAAGTATGTAATGAGCTTGCTAACCAGCTTAACAGTGGTTGCAGATTATTCATTTCAAATAAAAAGTGTAAACTTTTAAATTGAGAGTTTGATCCTGGCTCAGGACGAACGCTGGCGGCGTGCCTAACACATGCAAGTCGAGCGATGAAACCCTTCGGGGTGGATTAGCGGCGGACGGGTGAGTAACACGTGGGTAACCTGCCTCAAAGAGGGGAATAGCCTCCCGAAAGGGAGATTAATACCGCATAATATGTTTTGATCGCATGATTGAAACATCAAAGGAATTTTCTTTTAGAGAATTCCACTTTGAGATGGACCCGCGGCGCATTAGCTAGTTGGTGAGGTAACGGCCCACCAAGGCAACGATGCGTAGCCGACCTGAGAGGGTGATCGGCCACATTGGAACTGAGACACGGTCCAGACTCCTACGGGAGGCAGCAGTGGGGAATATTGCGCAATGGGGGAAACCCTGACGCAGCAACGCCGCGTGAATGATGAAGGCCTTCGGGTTGTAAAGTTCTGTCTTCTGGGACGATAATGACGGTACCAGAGGAGGAAGCCACGGCTAACTACGTGCCAGCAGCCGCGGTAATACGTAGGTGGCAAGCGTTGTCCGGATTTACTGGGCGTAAAGGATGCGTAGGCGGACATTTAAGTCAGATGTGAAATACCCGAGCTTAACTTGGGTGCTGCATTTGAAACTGGGTGTCTAGAGTGCAGGAGAGGTAAGTGGAATTCCTAGTGTAGCGGTGAAATGCGTAGAGATTAGGAAGAACACCAGTGGCGAAGGCGACTTACTGGACTGTAACTGACGCTGAGGCATGAAAGCGTGGGGAGCAAACAGGATTAGATACCCTGGTAGTCCACGCCGTAAACGATGAATACTAGGTGTCGGGGGTCGAACCTCGGTGCCGCAGTTAACACAATAAGTATTCCGCCTGGGGAGTACGATCGCAAGATTAAAACTCAAAGGAATTGACGGGGGCCCGCACAAGCAGCGGAGCATGTGGTTTAATTCGAAGCAACGCGAAGAACCTTACCTAGACTTGACATCCCCTGCATAACCCAGAGATGGGCGAAGTCCTTCGGGACAGGGTGACAGGTGGTGCATGGTTGTCGTCAGCTCGTGTCGTGAGATGTTGGGTTAAGTCCCGCAACGAGCGCAACCCTTATCATTAGTTGCTACCATTTAGTTGAGCACTCTAGTGAGACTGCCCGGGTTAACCGGGAGGAAGGTGGGGATGACGTCAAATCATCATGCCCCTTATGTCTAGGGCTACACACGTGCTACAATGGTGAGTACAAAGAGATGCAAGACCGCAAGGTGGAGCCAAACTCAAAAACTCATCCCAGTTCGGATTGTAGGCTGCAACTCGCCTACATGAAGCCGGAGTTGCTAGTAATCGCGAATCAGCATGTCGCGGTGAATACGTTCCCGGGCCTTGTACACACCGCCCGTCACACCATGAGAGTTGGTAACACCCGAAGTCCGTGAGGTAACCGTAAGGAGCCAGCGGCCGAAGGTGGGATTGATGATTGGGGTGAAGTCGTAACAAGGTAGCCGTAGGAGAACCTGCGGCTGGATCACCTCCTTTCTAGGGAGTAGATGCAAAGACTTCGGTCAATGCAACAAGAAGAATTTAATTATTCTTCAAAAATGTCTACTGTAATTACTCGTAACCTATTCTCTGTTTAATTTTGAGAGACTAATCTTAGTTAACTCTTTGGAGTTGACTAATAGATAGTTTTTCTAAAAATGTTCTTTGAAAATTGCACAGTGAAATTAAAGTTGTTTTAATAAGTTAAAGCCATGTAAGTGGTGTATAGATGAATTTAATACAATTTCGCAAAATGAATTAAAACGTTTATGTAAATAGACGAAATTATCTACGCAAGTAGATAAAGATAAAGGTTAAGCTACAAAGGGCGCATGGCGAATGCCTTGGCACTAGGAGCCGAAGAAGGACGCGTTAAGCTGCGATAAGCTTTGGGTAGGCGCAAATAGCCAGTGATCCAAAGATTTCCGAATGGGGGAACCCACATAGTAACAACTATGTACTGCATACTGAATAAATAGGTATGCAGAGGTAGACCCGGGGAACTGAAACATCTAAGTACCCGGAGGAAGAGAAAGAAACATCGATTTCCTAAGTAGCGGCGAGCGAAAGGGAAAGAGCCCAAACCTAGGTCTTTGACCTAGGGGTTGAGGATAGATCATAAATACTGCAATTCCTTAATTGAAGATAGCTGGAAAGCTGCTCCGCAGAAGGTAATAGGCCTGTAAATGAAAAGGAAAAACAGTCAGATCTAATCCAGAGTACCACGAGACACGTGAAACCTTGTGGGAAGCAGGGAGGACCACCTCCCAAGGCTAAATACTACCTAGTGACCGATAGTGAAGAAGTACCGTGAGGGAAAGGTGAAAAGAACCCCGGAAGGGGAGTGAAATAGAACCTGAAACCGTGTGCCTACAACCGGTCGGAGCACTTTTTATGTGTGACGGCGTGCTTTTTGTAGAACGAGCCAACGAGTTACGATATGTAGCAAGGTTAAGTACTTAAGGTACGGAGCCGAAGGGAAACCAAGTCTGAATAGGGCGCTATAGTTGCATGTCGTAGACCCGAAACCGGGTGACCTATCCATGGCCAGGATGAAGCGGAAGTAAAATTCCGTGGAGGTCCGAACCACGTTGGTGTTGAAAAACCATGGGATGAGCTGTGGATAGCGGAGAAATTCCAATCGAACTCGGAGATAGCTGGTTCTCCTCGAAATAGCTTTAGGGCTAGCGTCGATTAATTGAGTAATGGAGGTAGAGCACTGAATGGGCTAGGGGCTGACAACAGTTACTGAACCCTATCAAACTCCGAATGCCATATACTTTTATTTCGGCAGTCAGACTGCGAATGATAAGATCCGTAGTCAAAAGGGAAACAGCCCAGACCATCAGCTAAGGTCCCAAAGTGTAAGTTAAGTGGAAAAGGATGTGGGATTTCTAAGACAACTAGGATGTTGGCTCAGAAGCAGCCACTCATTCAAAGAGTGCGTAATAGCTCACTAGTCAAGAGATCCTGCGCCGAAGATGTCCGGGGCTAAAACTTACCACCGAAGCTATGGGTGTACACTATGTGTACGCGGTAGAGGAGCTTTCTGTACTGGCTGAAGTCATACCGTAAGGAGTGGTGGACGGTACAGAAGTGAGAATGTTGGCATAAGTAGCGAGAGTTAAGTGAGAATCTTAACGGTCGAAAACCTAAGGTTTCCTGAGGAAGGCTCGTCCTCTCAGGGTTAGTCGGGACCTAAGCCGAGGCCGAAAGGCGTAGGTGATGGACAATCGGTTGATATTCCGATACCACCAATGGACGTTATTAGAAATGGGATGACGCAGGAGGATAAGATGTGCACACTATTGGATGTGTGTCTAAGCATTTAGGCGGAGCAAGCAGGCAAATCCGTTTGCTCTTAACGCTGAGATGTTATGGGGAAGGGAATTTATTCCTGAAGTATCTGATTCCACGCTGCCAAGAAAAGTCTCTATCGAGGATATTGGTGCCCGTACCGCAAACCGACACAGGTAGGTGAGGAGAGAATCCTAAGACCATCGGAAGAATTGCTGTTAAGGAACTCGGCAAATTGACCCCGTAACTTCGGGAGAAGGGGTGCCTACGAAAGTAGGTCGCAGAGAATAGGCCCAAGCAACTGTTTAGCAAAAACACAGGTCTCTGCTAAAGCGAAAGCTGATGTATAGGGGCTGACGCCTGCCCGGTGCTGGAAGGTTAAGGGGATTACTTAGCGCAAGCGAAGGTATGAACTTAAGCCCCAGTAAACGGCGGCCGTAACTATAACGGTCCTAAGGTAGCGAAATTCCTTGTCGGGTAAGTTCCGACCCGCACGAATGGCGTAATGATTTGGGCACTGTCTCAACAGCACATCCGGCGAAATTGTAGTGCCAGTGAAGATGCTGGCTACCCGCGATTGGACGGAAAGACCCCGTAGAGCTTTACTGTAGCTTAGCATTGAATTTCGGTATTGTCTGTACAGGATAGGTGGGAGACTGAGAAACATGGGCGTCAGCCTGTGTGGAGTCATCCTTGGGATACCACCCTGACAGTACTGAGGTTCTAACTGGAGGCCATGAATCTGGTCACAGGACATTGTTAGGTGGGCAGTTTGACTGGGGCGGTCGCCTCCAAAAAAGTAACGGAGGCGCTCAAAGGTTCCCTCAGCGCGGTTGGAAATCGCGCGAAGAGTGCAAAGGCAGAAGGGAGCCTGACTGCGACACCTACAAGTGGAGCAGGGACGAAAGTCGGACTTAGTGATCCGGTGGTACCTCGTGGGAGGGCCATCGCTCAACGGATAAAAGCTACCTCGGGGATAACAGGCTGATCTCCCCCAAGAGTCCACATCGACGGGGAGGTTTGGCACCTCGATGTCGGCTCGTCGCATCCTGGGGCTGAAGTAGGTCCCAAGGGTTGGGCTGTTCGCCCATTAAAGCGGCACGCGAGCTGGGTTCAGAACGTCGTGAGACAGTTCGGTCCCTATCCGTCGCGGGCGTAGGAAATTTGAAGGGAGCTGTCCTTAGTACGAGAGGACCGGGATGGACAAACCTCTGGTGCACCAGTTGTCACGCCAGTGGCATCGCTGGGTAGCTATGTTTGGAAGGGATAAACGCTGAAAGCATCTAAGCGTGAAGCCCACCCTGAGATGAGATTTCCCATAACTCGTGCGTAAGCACGGTGTTAGTAAGACTCCTGGAAGAACACCAGGTTGATAGGTTAGAGGTGTAAGCATGGTAACATGTTCAGCTGACTAATACTAATAAGTCGAGGGCTTGACCTTAATATATATAAAGCGTAAGCTTCAAGCGAAAGCGAGAAGATAATTTCACTGTGCAATTTTGAGAGAATATAATTTTCTCAATCTGGTGATTATGGCATGAAGGTAACACCCCTTCCCATACCGAACAGGTCGGTTAAGCTTCAATGCGCCAATGGTACTGCAGGGGTAACTTTGTGGGAGAGTAGGTCGTCGCCAGGTAACAAAAAACCACTAAGTCTAACTTAGTGGTTTTTATTTTGTGTAAATATAATTTAGATTTTGGATTATCAATAAAAATAACAATACTGCACCTAGGGGGATCCCAGTGCAGTATTGTTTTCATTAGTTCGTTATTTTTTATATAAAAATGGATGGGTATTTAAATTATAGACTATTCTGCAAATCTTATTCACTTTATTGAAAATTAAAGGAATAAGAGCATTTTAGAGAGTATTTATATGATAAAGCACTGTACTGGAAGTACCTAGGGAGAAATCCTTGGGGCTTATTTTTTTGTAAGAAAATAGCTAGGCGTTTACATAGCTAATTAGGTAGGATTTATAAAAAGTGTTAATCCAAGGATAATTAAGCAGGAAGGTATTCAAGAAGTTATAGAGAGATGTTTAAGTACTCCAAATGCATTTAGAAAGTATTCTTTTTACTGATTTAGTTACTGAATACATAAAGTAATGTTATTGAACTTATGAAGTTATGAACTTAATGTAAGTAATTTGTGGTTGAGATTGAGGAACAATACTTTTGAAAGACGACGTAAAAATACCGTAAAATTCCATTCTGAATAATACGGCATTTTAAGGAATTATTCGGTTTTTATAGTTGTGACGTTTAATACGAATAGAACTAAACCGCTAAAAACGGTGGCAGACGAGTACTAATGCGCTTAATTTAATTTTTACATAAATAAAATATAAAGAAGTATCCTATTTACTAAGATACTTCTTTATTATAATACACACTTCCTATAAACTTTTATTGTCGAAATAAAAAATAAGGAAGTGTTATTATTTATGTCAGAATTAAGAGAAAAAATGAAAATGGATATGGAACTAAGGGGTTATAGTCCAACGACTATAAAAAGCTATATCAATCACGTTAGTAACTTTGCTAAATTTTACAACAAATCACCAAAGTATTTAGGTGAAAAAGAAATTTGTGAATATCTACATTATTGTATCATTATAAAGAAATTAAGTGAAGGAACAGTTAATTATATTAATTCAAGCCTTAAATTTTTTTATACTAAAACTCTGAATAGATACTGGAATTCGGACAAAATCGCAAGGATGAAAGAACCATCAAAATTACCTGCTGTATTATCCCCAGATGAGGTTAAGTCTATCTTTGATGTTACTGAAAACCTTAAGCATAAGGCAATTCTCATGACGGTTTACTCCGCAGGCTTAAGGGTTAGTGAAGTTTGCAATTTAAAAATAACGGATATTGATAGTAAAAACATGCAAATATTAATTAGAGAGGGCAAGGGTAAAAAAGATAGATATTCATTGTTGTCAAAAGCAAATTTAGAAATCCTTAGAGAGTATTGGATAAAATATCATCCTACGGAATATTTATTTTCTGGAAAGGGTCGTACAGATTCTATAAGTCCACGTAGTGTTCAGAAAATGCTCGAGAAATCTATAAAAAAAACTAAAATCACTAAGCATGCAACTGTCCATACGCTTCGTCATAGCTTTGCAACTCACTTATTGGATGCTGGTACAGATATCTGCTACATTCAAAGACTTTTAGGACATACCAGAATAACTACTACCACTATTTATTTACATCTTAGAAGAATGGATTTACTTAATATAAAGAGTCCATTGGATGTGCTCTTAGGAGAAAAAGATGATTGAGATTCAAGATATATTTAATCAGTATGGCGATGAATATAGGAGAAATCATCAGCTTCCGCTGCACATTTTGAAAACTATGATTGATATTGAAGCTTGTAGAACAGAAGAGCTTGGTGGTCATATAGATGAATGTGATGAATGTGGGCATATTAGAGTTTCTTATAATTCCTGCCGAAACAGACATTGTCCTAAATGCCAAACTTTAGCAAAGGAAAGATGGCTTGAAAAAAGAAAAGAGGATTTATTACCCGTAGGGTATTTTCATGTAGTTTTCACTATACCTCAAGAACTTAACTATATAACTCTTACAAACCAAAAGGAAATGTATTCTATCCTCTTTAATGCTGTTTCAGAAACATTATTTGAACTTTCAAGAGATAAAAAATATTTAGGAGCCGAAATTGGATTTATGTCAATTTTACATACGTGGGGTCAAAACTTAATGGATCACCCTCACATGCATTGTATAGTTCCAAGTGGTGGTTTAACTTTTGATGGTACTGTTAAACGTCAAATTATAACTAATTGAAACGTCATTTTATTTCTATTATTAGTAGGTGATTTACGTCAGATTATCTCTAAAAAATCACTTTATGAATAAGGAAAAATCATTTTATTAATATAATTTCTTTTAGCCGGCAGGCTACTTTTATATAAAAAATGAGTAGCAATAATAGCTACTCAAGTATGTTAGTTTAAATCAATATGTTCAGCGACAGATTCTAGGGCGTGAGCCACAGTTATCGCATCTACTTTGTTCATAATTTCACATAAGCGTTCAGAGTTCCAAAACAAATCGTTTAAGGTAGAAAGATGACATCCTACATCATAATCAGGAATACAAGCGAAATTACCATAATTTGTTTTGCCTATAACTACAATAAATCCACTTCTACTTTCAATCTTAAACTCGTAATGACTTCCGAATTTAGTTAACTTAGTTATCATCCCAGACCAGCTTTCTATTTTTTTACCTGTTTTCATTGTACATTCAAATTTAATTGGCATAGAAAATCCTCCTAAAAAATATTCTACGGTTAACGAAGCGACATTTCATTGGCGGCAGCCATTATTGTGTCAGTGTCAATTACCGTTTTTTCGTGCTGTGCACCTATTATTAAGGCCTTTGTTAATATCATATTTAGACGTCTTATAGAACCAGTACAACTTCTGTATGCAGCTAAAATGGCATTACCATCAATTATTTCAGAAGAAGCACTTGCTAGTGATAGTCTCGAATGAATGTATTCTACAGCCTCAGTCTCTGAAAACCCTTCAAAATCATAATTTATTATGATCCTTTGCTTTAATGCTTCATGTATCTGTTTTTCTAAGATATTATTAAGTATAGGTTGACCTATTAAAACCAGTGAAAAACAGTCCTTTGAGTCCATAGAAAAATTCATGAGTAATTTTAAATCTTTCAATATATCATTACTTAAATACTGTGCTTCATCCCATACAAGTATGTAATGGACACCCTTATCACTGCTCATGTTTTCCATATAGTCTTTTATATTTTTAAACATGTCTGACTTGCGAGAGCAAGGTTCGAGTCCTAGTGAGATACAAAACTGCCGATAAAACTCAGCAGTAGTTACGGTAGTAAAGCAAAGATAAATAACCTTTGTTAAATTTGGATTAACTTTTTTCGCGAAACATCTTAGAGCAAAAGTTTTTCCTGATCCAGGCGAAGCCGTAAATAATCCAATGCCTCTAGTTTCATTAAGATAATCAAGTCTTGATATCATTTCTTTTAAATCCCTTGAGATATATGCATCTTTTTCTTTAATACCTTTTTCAAAAGGGTTTAAGGTCATACCATAAAACTGCTTAAACATATTTAACACCATCCTTTGAATAATCTATATTAAGTGGGTTTTTACGTTTGGTTTTACCATTTTCAACCTTGTTTGTTTTTCTAATGCTATATTTAATCTTTTCATAATAGATATAAGCACTGTCCATGTCATCAGGTAGATACCGCACTTCAACCTTCTGTTTTATAAATTGCATAGGTACATCATAAGATATTTTATCAATGCTTATAGTTGCATCATTATTTACTTTACGTTGTACGCGATTCATAAAACAATTATCTATCCATTCACTGTCAGATGCTACTTTTACATGAGCTAAATCGCTCTTATATCTATCAATAGGACGCTGTTTTGTAGAAGAATGAATAGTTATGTTATGCTTATTAATATAGGTGAATAATTCATCATTTAGCTCCGCTAAGGAGGAAATGGATTCTACGTCTAAAGCATTTAGCCATCTGCTTTTTAATGTCCTGAAATTCCTTTCTACCTTCCCTTTTGATGCACCGTCTCTTACCATTGTGTGAAGTTCTACTATTCCAAGGGAACCGCAGATAAGGCTTAATTGCTCATTTTTGTAGGGAGAACCGTTATCCAAGTAAATCTTATTGGGAATTCCATACCTGGCTACCGCCTCTTTAAGTACTTTTTGAAAGTTATAAGAATTATCATTGTAAAAGAATCTACCGCCTACTATTAGCCTTGACTTATCATCTATTAGCATAATTACATACGTACGTCTACGCTCACCATTTTCAGTTATAAATGGCCCGTAGCATGTGTCTCCCTGAAACATTCCAGTTGCAAACTCTTCTTCAAAAGCTTTTCTGTCTTTCATGTTGATACATCTAGCAGATTTAAGGTCCTTGTTTTTTATAAACCGCTGAACTGTTGAAATTGATACATCCTTTTCTTTAATAAAGCCATCTTCGATGAGTTTATAATATATAAGCGTAGCATTAATTTTAGGAAAGTTGTTTTTTAAATTGTATATCTGCTCTATGGCTACATCACTTAGTTTTCTGGTTTGACCTATATCGCTACGCGTCTTCGGAAGGAGGGAATCAAAACCAAATCTATTATATTCTGATTCCCAATTAGAAAGTGTTCCTGGGCTATACAAAACTGAATTACCGTTAGGTAATTTTACAGGGTTAATAGAAACACGTCTATAATAAGCGATTTTAGATTGCTCAGTAAAAGTATTATTTATAGCAGGGGCTATTAGTGCTAATCTAATAGATGCTATTTCGATTATTTCTTTGTTATTCATTTATTATCACCTCTAGAAAAATGTTATCATATAGGTATTTCAATGACCATTATCGTATTAAGTGGTCTGCCTAAATTAAAATTAAAAATATATGCTTATAGCTAAACTATGACGTTCCTTGAAAAAACGATGAACCATTTTGCTTGAAAAATTGTATTATGAAGTCCTCAAGTTTATCAAAGGAACTATTTATGATATGCTGCACAAAACTTAAGTTTGAAATGAGCTTGTCCTCTAAAAGTCCAAGCCATATCTGTTTATGTTCTTTAAACTTCTTTAAAATTCGATAGAATGTAGATATAGCAATGCCATAATGTTCGCACATAGCTTCCACCGAGTGATATTTATGTACAAGATAGTCATGGATGAGGTAAACGGTGAATTTAAAACTAAATGACATATACGGCACAATTACCGAAGGTAGGAGGGCGTGGGTACGTTTACATGATGAACAAATATATCTAGAAATGATGATTATATTATCTTGAGCAGTATTATTATTATTATTATTATTATAAGTCACAAGATGGCGGTTGTAAGATGCAAATGGAGATAACGCATGTTTAGCTCCACAAACTGGGCATACCAACGCCGCTATATTCAACGTTTTCATATGCTCATCAAAAATATTTATCTCATTTTTAAAAGAAATTTGCTTATAACACTTGCATAGTTGTGAAAATAATCTTATCATAATAATTAGTTGTAAGAGCTATTGCTCTTATCTTAAGGGAAGAACTTTTGCTTTGGTCGGCTTGGGGTTCTTCCTTTTCCTTTCTCTAATTTTAATAATAATCATAAAATAAGCTCCTGATGATGTCAAGTCATTAGGAGCTTTTGTAATAGAAATAATGTGCTTATTAAAAAAGCAATTAATAACTAGATAATTATTAGTATTATAGTTATAATTTGACTTAGGAATGCAGTTTCATAAAGCTATATTTTGACGCACTACAATGGTACAAAATGGATAAATTCTAAAAAGAATTTTTTTATTCCAGTGAAAGTTTTATCAAGAATATTTAGAGGAAAATTCTTATTTTATCTTAAAAAAGCTTATTATAGTAATGCTCTTAAATATACTACTGGAATTGAGGAATTAACAGAAAAACACATATTCCAAAGCTTTGTAGGTAAGTTATATAAAAAAGAATGGGTTGTATACTGCAAACCCCCTTTCGGGAGTGCGGAGTACGTACTTGAATACCTTGGCAGATACACTCATAGAGTAGCGATATCTAATCATCGAATTGTAAATTTAGAAAATGGATATGTAACATTTAAGTGGAGAGATTATAAAGACCATAATAAAGAAAAATTTATGACTCTTGCGGTAGATGAATTTATTAGAAGATTTCTCATGCATGTTCTACCAAGAAAATTTGTAAAAATTAGACACTATGGGATATTAAGCAATAGAAATAGGTCAACTAAACTTCAAAAGTGCAAAGAACTTACAGGTGCAGTACAAAGTAAAGGTGAAAATTCAGATGTTAAGTTAAGTGCAGCGGAGCTTCTTTTAAAGATGACAGGAATAGATATAAATACATGTTCTTGCTGTGGTAAAGGTAAAATGATTATAAAAGAGAAGTTGAATCGCCAAAATTTTTCTCCACCTTGTGAAAAAAAATGGAATAGCGTCTCGTAGAGTGTTTATTTTGGGGAGGGGGAAAGTACGTCTATTTTTAGAAAATAATCAAAATTTAGAAGAGTTTAAGATACATTTATGGAAATTAAAGTGATTAATCTTAGTGTTAAAGCAAATTTCAGAAAGAGGGGAAAGATTGAATCTCCATAGTAGTGGAAACGCGGCATCGTTCTTTTGCTTGTTTCAGAAATTGAGCAGTTTTAGTGGCTATCATCATTTAAGTATATACTTATGGTGATAGTTTTTATCGGCTCAACATCTGAATCCAAACCTATACAGAAAGCGAATTAACTTCAACCGTATATTATCGCAAGCCGGATGCTTTTGAAAATTACTTTGGAAAAACCCGTAACTGTACAGATACACCATTTGGGTCATAAACATAGAAATATCGAGTTTGAATATCAGGGTTCTGGATGGCAGAAGGGTTAAGACCTTTGTCCTGCGCAAGTTTATGCATTACATCTAGTTTATCCGTCTCAAAGCAAATGAACATACCTTTGCCTTCAAACTTCTGACCCTGTGGCATGCAGACAAGTTCAATCTCAGTTTCTCCACTACCATTTGTCAGAAATGCAACTTCTCCAGGGCCTGCTTTAAAGCGGCGGGAAATAGTTAGTTCTGTAATCGTCTCATAAAATTCAATAGATTCTTCAAAATTGTTGACCATTAAGGTCACATGCTGAATATGCATAGTATATCTCCTTTTCTTTGTGTAATCTTAAACAATTATCACACAATAAAATGTATAATTCAAGAAGTGTTTTCCTCAATATAACTCATCAAAAAATCCTTTTCATTGATGAGTTATGATTCCATTTTTTTTACAACTTCGACCTAGCTCTATAGAAATTATAGCATATTATCCATATTCCTATAATAGTAAATATTTTCATTTTAAAATACCGTATTATTCAATTTTCAAAGAGCATTGTTCGTACTTTAAATTTTAATAGTTATGTCGTGTAATTTTCAAATTACCTACCAATACTTTTGAATTGCGCACTAAAAATGCCATAAAATTCACTTCTGAATAATACGACATTTTAAATATTTTGTATTGAATTTTTGGAGTCTCTGCAAAATCATTTATTGAGATAGTTTTTCTTGTGATATATGAAGTATATTATAAATCACCCCTTTTTCTGCTTTTACTTTTATTAAATCATCTATAAAGTAAAAAACAATGTATTTCCAGTTATCTGGGTTATAGATAACTATATACTCTGTATTATCAATCTTAGGAATATCTTTTCCTATTTTATCTTTTAAATTATTTAAACTCTCTTGTGGTTCTATTTCTCTTGTGATTTCAAATAGGTATTTAGTCTCTTTAATTTTATATGTTGTTGTATCAATTAAAGGTATTCCTACATTTACCTGTTGCCACCCAAAAGAAGTTATTATATTGTCATAGAATCCATTAAATAAAAACTTGTTTAATCCGTTGCTATCTTTCCAAAGGTATAAAGGGCAATAACTATTCTGCAGATTATTATTTTCCCCTTTTTCTGTTATCAGATACAATTTAAACTTTAAATCGTCAAATTCATCAGTTTTGTGCCCATTGTTCTTTACCCTGTCTTTAATAATATTCATATCATAATTGCTTGGCAATATAATCTTATATTGTGTTGCTATCATTAATTATATCCTCCTTTTCACTTCTTTTTCTAAAAATAATTATTATATACAAACTTGAAGTATATAATAATTATTATATACTAAATTTAATTTTTTTCCAGTATATATTTCAAAAAAAGAAGATATTTTACACACCATATTATTCAATTATCAAAGACCATTGTTTGTATTTTTAATTTGAATAGTTACGTCGTTTAATTTTCAAATTGCCTAGCGATATTTTTGAAAGACGACGTAAAAATACCGTAAAATCCATTTCTGAATAATACAGTATTTTTTTAATTGTACATTTAATTGTATATTAAACTATTTTTCACCAAAGTACATAGTATATTCCATTTCTTTTGTATCATCATGGATACTTTCATCTAGGACTGTAAAATCGTTTTTAGAATAGAAATTTACTGCCTTTTTGTTTTTTGTAAAGACATCTAATATGAGATATGGATACCTAGATTTACAATGATCTATCAGTTTCTGTCCTATCCCTTCTTTTTGATATTCTTTTTTCACAAAAAGTCCTGCTATATAATTTTGTTCTAAAACTCCTATGAAACCTTTTATAAGATTATTCTCTTCATATACATAAATATCAGCAGATGGCAACATTTGTTTCACCACATCAAAATTTCCAATCCAGTATTCTTTAGGTGTAAAACTGTGAGCATCTATGTTAGTTTCAAGCCAAATTGCCATTACATCATCTAATTTACTTACATCAAATTTTTTAATCATGTTATTCTCCTTCATTTTTTAAAATATTAAAAGTAGGAGTAGAATACACTCATGAAGTTCACCCTTTCTATTACTTTTCTAATAATATATTTTATACTATTAGAAAACTCTATTAAACCCGGATTATTCATGCAACACTAAAAAGCTATGACTTACATAGCTAAAACACTGTATTCTATAAACTTTTAATTTTTCATGAAAAAAGTGATAAAAAAGTATATGCAAAAAGCCTCAAATTTGTTATGTTTAAGTTGACAAAACAAAACACAAAAACAAAGGAGAGACTTCTTACAATGAATAGTGTAAATGAAAAATCATTAGAATTCAACAAAAAAATTAAAATAGATTTTGAAGGTGGAAATTTAACATCAGATGCAGGGCTTTTATTATATAAAGAATTTGATGAAAAAATCGGCTTTAGTAAAACAATCAAAGAAAATATTTGTATTATAGATAGCTCAGCTGACGCTAGAACACATAAAAATGAAGACATTGCGATTCAAAGAATATATCAACGAATCGCAGGTTATGATACTGATGATAATGCCGATGAACTTAGACACGATCCTACTTTTACCAATATACTTGGTAAAGAATCATTAGCCTCTC
This sequence comes from Clostridium sp. FP1, assembly GCF_011065975.2. NCBI lineage: Bacteria > Bacillati > Bacillota > Clostridia > Eubacteriales > Clostridiaceae > Clostridium > Clostridium sp. FP1. Next base: position 700,905 of record NZ_JAAMNJ020000001.1, read on the forward strand.
AACCAACAATTTCTAGGTTTAATAAAAGGGTTACTGTTGAAACATTAAAAAGCCATGAATATATTAATGAAACGCTACAAGATAAAATTTATTCAGTTAGAATGCCAGAGCATATTATTTTTGATATAGATTCTACGAATTTTCAAACCTATGGTGATCAATATGGTTCAGATTATAACTCTCACTATGGTTCAAATGGATATCATCCACTATTAATGTTTGATGGGCTGACAGGTGATTTAATTAAAGCGGAGCTTAGGTCAGGAAATGTCTATACTTCAAGGCAAGCAGTAAGATTTATAGGTCCTGTGCTTAAAAGATATGTGAATAAATATCCTAATACTACAAAGGTTATAAGAGGCGATAGTGGATTTGCTACTCCTGAGTTATATAAAATTTCCGAACAACTTGACACACTTTATGCAATAAGATTAAAGGTTAACTCTACATTATACAAATCAGCATGTGAATTTGCTAATGAAATGTCTAAATTGTGCAAAAGAGACTTTTGCTCATACCATGTTGTTTATGGAGAATTTAAATATAAAGCATCAAGTTGGGAAAAAGAGCGTAGGGTGGTTGTAAAAATAGAAAAGCCAGAAGATCAAATGTGCTATAACTATACGTTCATTGTTACAAATATGACATTACCTCCAGAATCCGTGGTTAAATTCTATTGCAACAGAGGTACTATGGAAAACTTTATAAAAGAAGGTAAACTCGGATTATCTTTTGATAAAATGAGCAGTACTACTTTTATAGCTAATGCTAATAAGCTTCAAGAAATGGTGCTTGCATATAATTTTAACAATTGGTTTCGAAATCTATGCTTAGATAAAACACCAATGAAAAATATGACAATTGAAACTATTCGCACAAAATTAATAAAGATTGCAGCAAAAATAGTGAAAGGTGGAAGATATCTAAAGTTTAAATTATGCAGCAGTTGCCCTTACAAAGAAGTATTTTTTAATATATTAAATAGAATTTTCTACATACCTATATAGGTTCATTTGATTTAATAATTCATTTGCAAAACTTAATAATTTAAATAATATGATTAAAACAAATTGGTGAAGTGTATACTTTTTAAAATGTAAATATATGTATAATCATATTTTATGTGATTTCTATCCAGGAAACGCGATTTTTGTAATGAAAATAAATAATAAAACTCAAATTCTATGTGTTTTTAAAATTAAACCCATAAAATTTAAGTTCATGAATAATCCGGGTTAAATTATATAAATGTTCTTTATTATATCATATATTATTCAATTATCAAAGACCATTGTTCGTACTTTCAATTTCAATAGTTACGTCGTCCAATTCTCATATATCGTTACAACAAAACCCATATCAATCAGAAAAGCAGAGGAAAATGCTAAAGCTTTGGTTGATGACATGCATGTAGTTCAAAGTGTTGGTAAAGTTAAGAATGGATTTAAGGCTGATGAACTTGAAAATGATAAGAAGATATACAGTTTCGTATATAATATAGTGAGAAATAGAGAAGAAGCTATGGATATTACTCAGGACTCTTTTGTTAAAGCAATTAAATATATTCATAGTTATGATTCAGGCAAGAACTTTGCTACATGGATGTTTACTATAGAAAAGAGTACTACTTACGATTATCTGAAAAAAAAGAGTCATAACAATACTGCTAGCAGTATTGAGAATGAGGAATCAATGTAATGATCACATATTAATAGTCCGGAAGTGCTCTATCAAAATAAAGAGACTCTATTAGAAATGGGTAATATTATTGATAATTTACCTATAAAATATAAAGAGTTGATTCATATGAAATACATGCTAGGATTAAGTTATGAAGAAATTAACAAAAAACTTATGATTTCAATCAGTAAAGTTGAATCACGGCTGTATATTGTTAGAAAAAGGTTTCAAAAAGAGAAAGGAAAACTGAAAGGAAAGGAGTAGTTAGATTATAAAGTGTTTGAGTGTGCAGAAAAGGTTACGTGAGATATTCGCAAAGAAAAAAAGATTGTTGATTGGATCAGGAGGACTTTTTATCTTAATATTCCTTGTATTGTTTAACAAGTATGATGTGTTTTTTAATATATCTAATGCATTGTCAAAAGGGCATCCAGCATACATTATAGAAGAAAAGCATTTCAAAAGCATAGAATTAGCCCAAATATATATAAAGGAGATTCCATTTGTTGTTCCCCAAAAGATTAAAACTAGCTATAAGCTTAAGGAAATAACTTATTCCAAGACTAAGGAAAATTCTTGTTCAGTAGTTTTTCAATATAAAGATGATAATAATAACGAGCTTAGGCTAGAATACCATTCAAAGGGAGATAATATTGAAAGTAATTCTGATTTCCGTATTGTAAATCCTGACATTGTTAGAATTGAGACTGAAAAGGGATATGGAATAGCACAAAAAGCAACAAATCCAGTAGGGAATACTATTTTGACTTCGAAATTCTTACATTTAGAACTACCTAAATATTCCATGACAGCTAATTTATTTTATAGTGAAGAAGTTAATACATTTGATAAGTCCGATGATGAAATGTTAGCCGGAATTATTGAAGGCTTTTTACACTCGGAAATATTTTACGCTAAAACTGAGAGTGATATTATATTTGATTCACTTACCCTTAGGTTCAATAGTTTTTCAGAGTTTAAGCAAAGTGTTCCACTTGATGTTTATATAAATGAACCTAAGTATATACCAAACGGTTTTAACTTTAAATACATCATATATAAAAGATATAAAGACAACCCGTCACATGTCTTTAATATTACAGCTATTTATGAAAATTCCGAGGGAATTCAATTATCAATTAACTATATGACGTTTGAAAAAAGTGGAATACATGTTAATAATAATAATACATTTGAACAAAGAAATATTTACAAGATTCAGTGTGATGGAAATGATAAGGGATCCATGATTCCATATATAGAAAGACGGTTGCGTTATCAGTTAAGTAATTTTGATATGAATATATACTTGCAGTATAAATCGGGTGAAGCCGACTACGACAATAGTTATGATAATGAATTGAGAAAGATAGTGGAAAGTATAGAAGGGTAGATATAAATAGAATTTATTAGACTCCCCCATTAATCTTAGATTTGTATTTTTTCAACTTCAAATAATAGATCAACATATAATTGGCGTAGTTTATTGGTTACATCAAGTATATCTCTGTGTTACGTCCAAATCGGCTAATTGACTTTGTGATAATACGTTCAATTTTCTTGGCTTTACAGTCTGCCAACATTCTTTGAAATTCAGCTCTGCCAGAAATGTTTTTCACAGATTTGATATCTGCATAAATATCGACAGGCACCCAATTTATATGACTGCTAAACACCTGTCTATAATATTCTATTTGATTAGACAGGTTTTCAATTTGTTCTGCATGCGCTGTGCTAACTATGAAATAAAGAGCAACATTTGTTTTCCATTTTGTAGATATATGATTAATCCTTGTAAATTTTCTCACATTGCCCATGTAAAAAGAACCTTCCTTTATAAAAGTTCGTAATTAGCCTACACATGTAAGTTTACCAAATATTTGAAAGATATAATCCGGAAATGTAAATTTATATAAAGCTATGAGTGGTAATAGTATGATTAATTCAGCCACAAAGGAGGTTTTTTAAATATATGAAGTGCAAATAAGGGATAATTACTTAACCACGAGTATCGTAATGCGAAATATTGAATTATTTGTACGTATATGTAGGGATGTGAAGATAATCTAGCTAGATAACTTATTGGGTGAAATCATGCTATTATTTATATGATAGAATACTCCTTGTCGTCACATGATGGCAAGCAAGTTGGTCTTTGAAAATTAAACAGAGAAATAGGTAAAATAGCGAAATAATATTTCGCTTGACCAGTTAATTACTTTAGATAAAAAAGTAATTTTAGTCGTAAGACTAAAAAGTATGTAATGAGCTTGCTAACCAGCTTAACAGTTGGCGCAGATTATTCATTTCAAATAAAAAGTGTAAACTTTTAAATTGAGAGTTTGATCCTGGCTCAGGACGAACGCTGGCGGCGTGCCTAACACATGCAAGTCGAGCGATGAAACCCTTCGGGGTGGATTAGCGGCGGACGGGTGAGTAACACGTGGGTAACCTGCCTCAAAGAGGGGAATAGCCTCCCGAAAGGGAGATTAATACCGCATAATATGTTTTGATCGCATGATTGAAACATCAAAGGAATTTTCTTTTAGAGAATTCCACTTTGAGATGGACCCGCGGCGCATTAGCTAGTTGGTGAGGTAACGGCCCACCAAGGCAACGATGCGTAGCCGACCTGAGAGGGTGATCGGCCACATTGGAACTGAGACACGGTCCAGACTCCTACGGGAGGCAGCAGTGGGGAATATTGCGCAATGGGGGAAACCCTGACGCAGCAACGCCGCGTGAATGATGAAGGCCTTCGGGTTGTAAAGTTCTGTCTTCTGGGACGATAATGACGGTACCAGAGGAGGAAGCCACGGCTAACTACGTGCCAGCAGCCGCGGTAATACGTAGGTGGCAAGCGTTGTCCGGATTTACTGGGCGTAAAGGATGCGTAGGCGGACATTTAAGTCAGATGTGAAATACCCGAGCTTAACTTGGGTGCTGCATTTGAAACTGGGTGTCTAGAGTGCAGGAGAGGTAAGTGGAATTCCTAGTGTAGCGGTGAAATGCGTAGAGATTAGGAAGAACACCAGTGGCGAAGGCGACTTACTGGACTGTAACTGACGCTGAGGCATGAAAGCGTGGGGAGCAAACAGGATTAGATACCCTGGTAGTCCACGCCGTAAACGATGAATACTAGGTGTCGGGGGTCGAACCTCGGTGCCGCAGTTAACACAATAAGTATTCCGCCTGGGGAGTACGATCGCAAGATTAAAACTCAAAGGAATTGACGGGGGCCCGCACAAGCAGCGGAGCATGTGGTTTAATTCGAAGCAACGCGAAGAACCTTACCTAGACTTGACATCCCCTGCATAACCCAGAGATGGGCGAAGTCCTTCGGGACAGGGTGACAGGTGGTGCATGGTTGTCGTCAGCTCGTGTCGTGAGATGTTGGGTTAAGTCCCGCAACGAGCGCAACCCTTATCATTAGTTGCTACCATTTAGTTGAGCACTCTAGTGAGACTGCCCGGGTTAACCGGGAGGAAGGTGGGGATGACGTCAAATCATCATGCCCCTTATGTCTAGGGCTACACACGTGCTACAATGGTGAGTACAAAGAGATGCAAGACCGCAAGGTGGAGCCAAACTCAAAAACTCATCCCAGTTCGGATTGTAGGCTGCAACTCGCCTACATGAAGCCGGAGTTGCTAGTAATCGCGAATCAGCATGTCGCGGTGAATACGTTCCCGGGCCTTGTACACACCGCCCGTCACACCATGAGAGTTGGTAACACCCGAAGTCCGTGAGGTAACCGTAAGGAGCCAGCGGCCGAAGGTGGGATTGATGATTGGGGTGAAGTCGTAACAAGGTAGCCGTAGGAGAACCTGCGGCTGGATCACCTCCTTTCTAGGGAGTAGATGCAAAGACTTCGGTCAATGCAACAAGAAGAATTTAATTATTCTTCAAAAATGTCTACTGTAATTACTCGTAACCTATTCTCTGTTTAATTTTGAGAGACTAATCTTAGTTAACTCTTTGGAGTTGACTAATAGATAGTTTTTCTAAAAATGTTCTTTGAAAATTGCACAGTGAAATTAAAGTTGTTTTAATAAGTTAAAGCCATGTAAGTGGTGTATAGATGAATTTAATACAATTTCGCAAAATGAATTAAAACGTTTATGTAAATAGACGAAATTATCTACGCAAGTAGATAAAGATAAAGGTTAAGCTACAAAGGGCGCATGGCGAATGCCTTGGCACTAGGAGCCGAAGAAGGACGCGTTAAGCTGCGATAAGCTTTGGGTAGGCGCAAATAGCCAGTGATCCAAAGATTTCCGAATGGGGGAACCCACATAGTAACAACTATGTACTGCATACTGAATAAATAGGTATGCAGAGGTAGACCCGGGGAACTGAAACATCTAAGTACCCGGAGGAAGAGAAAGAAACATCGATTTCCTAAGTAGCGGCGAGCGAAAGGGAAAGAGCCCAAACCTAGGTCTTTGACCTAGGGGTTGAGGATAGATCATAAATACTGCAATTCCTTAATTGAAGATAGCTGGAAAGCTGCTCCGCAGAAGGTAATAGGCCTGTAAATGAAAAGGAAAAACAGTCAGATCTAATCCAGAGTACCACGAGACACGTGAAACCTTGTGGGAAGCAGGGAGGACCACCTCCCAAGGCTAAATACTACCTAGTGACCGATAGTGAAGAAGTACCGTGAGGGAAAGGTGAAAAGAACCCCGGAAGGGGAGTGAAATAGAACCTGAAACCGTGTGCCTACAACCGGTCGGAGCACTTTTTATGTGTGACGGCGTGCTTTTTGTAGAACGAGCCAACGAGTTACGATATGTAGCAAGGTTAAGTACTTAAGGTACGGAGCCGAAGGGAAACCAAGTCTGAATAGGGCGCTATAGTTGCATGTCGTAGACCCGAAACCGGGTGACCTATCCATGGCCAGGATGAAGCGGAAGTAAAATTCCGTGGAGGTCCGAACCACGTTGGTGTTGAAAAACCATGGGATGAGCTGTGGATAGCGGAGAAATTCCAATCGAACTCGGAGATAGCTGGTTCTCCTCGAAATAGCTTTAGGGCTAGCGTCGATTAATTGAGTAATGGAGGTAGAGCACTGAATGGGCTAGGGGCTGACAACAGTTACTGAACCCTATCAAACTCCGAATGCCATATACTTTTATTTCGGCAGTCAGACTGCGAATGATAAGATCCGTAGTCAAAAGGGAAACAGCCCAGACCATCAGCTAAGGTCCCAAAGTGTAAGTTAAGTGGAAAAGGATGTGGGATTTCTAAGACAACTAGGATGTTGGCTCAGAAGCAGCCACTCATTCAAAGAGTGCGTAATAGCTCACTAGTCAAGAGATCCTGCGCCGAAGATGTCCGGGGCTAAAACTTACCACCGAAGCTATGGGTGTACACTATGTGTACGCGGTAGAGGAGCTTTCTGTACTGGCTGAAGTCATACCGTAAGGAGTGGTGGACGGTACAGAAGTGAGAATGTTGGCATAAGTAGCGAGAGTTAAGTGAGAATCTTAACGGTCGAAAACCTAAGGTTTCCTGAGGAAGGCTCGTCCTCTCAGGGTTAGTCGGGACCTAAGCCGAGGCCGAAAGGCGTAGGTGATGGACAATCGGTTGATATTCCGATACCACCAATGGACGTTATTAGAAATGGGATGACGCAGGAGGATAAGATGTGCACACTATTGGATGTGTGTCTAAGCATTTAGGCGGAGCAAGCAGGCAAATCCGTTTGCTCTTAACGTTGAGATGTTATGGGGAAGGGAATTTATTCCTGAAGTATCTGATTCCACGCTGCCAAGAAAAGTCTCTATCGAGGATATTGGTGCCCGTACCGCAAACCGACACAGGTAGGTGAGGAGAGAATCCTAAGACCATCGGAAGAATTGCTGTTAAGGAACTCGGCAAATTGACCCCGTAACTTCGGGAGAAGGGGTGCCTACGAAAGTAGGTCGCAGAGAATAGGCCCAAGCAACTGTTTAGCAAAAACACAGGTCTCTGCTAAAGCGAAAGCTGATGTATAGGGGCTGACGCCTGCCCGGTGCTGGAAGGTTAAGGGGATTACTTAGCGCAAGCGAAGGTATGAACTTAAGCCCCAGTAAACGGCGGCCGTAACTATAACGGTCCTAAGGTAGCGAAATTCCTTGTCGGGTAAGTTCCGACCCGCACGAATGGCGTAATGATTTGGGCACTGTCTCAACAGCACATCCGGCGAAATTGTAGTGCCAGTGAAGATGCTGGCTACCCGCGATTGGACGGAAAGACCCCGTAGAGCTTTACTGTAGCTTAGCATTGAATTTCGGTATTGTCTGTACAGGATAGGTGGGAGACTGAGAAACATGGGCGTCAGCCTGTGTGGAGTCATCCTTGGGATACCACCCTGACAGTACTGAGGTTCTAACTGGAGGCCATGAATCTGGTCACAGGACATTGTTAGGTGGGCAGTTTGACTGGGGCGGTCGCCTCCAAAAAAGTAACGGAGGCGCTCAAAGGTTCCCTCAGCGCGGTTGGAAATCGCGCGAAGAGTGCAAAGGCAGAAGGGAGCCTGACTGCGACACCTACAAGTGGAGCAGGGACGAAAGTCGGACTTAGTGATCCGGTGGTACCTCGTGGGAGGGCCATCGCTCAACGGATAAAAGCTACCTCGGGGATAACAGGCTGATCTCCCCCAAGAGTCCACATCGACGGGGAGGTTTGGCACCTCGATGTCGGCTCGTCGCATCCTGGGGCTGAAGTAGGTCCCAAGGGTTGGGCTGTTCGCCCATTAAAGCGGCACGCGAGCTGGGTTCAGAACGTCGTGAGACAGTTCGGTCCCTATCCGTCGCGGGCGTAGGAAATTTGAAGGGAGCTGTCCTTAGTACGAGAGGACCGGGATGGACAAACCTCTGGTGCACCAGTTGTCACGCCAGTGGCATCGCTGGGTAGCTATGTTTGGAAGGGATAAACGCTGAAAGCATCTAAGCGTGAAGCCCACCCTGAGATGAGATTTCCCATAACTCGTGCGTAAGCACGGTGTTAGTAAGACTCCTGGAAGAACACCAGGTTGATAGGTTAGAGGTGTAAGCATGGTAACATGTTCAGCTGACTAATACTAATAAGTCGAGGGCTTGACCTTAATATATATAAAGCGTAAGCTTCAAGCGAAAGCGAGAAGATAATTTCACTGTGCAATTTTGAGAGAATATATATTTTCTCAATCTGGTGATTATGGCATGAAGGTAACACCCCTTCCCATACCGAACAGGTCGGTTAAGCTTCAATGCGCCAATGGTACTGCAGGGGTAACTTTGTGGGAGAGTAGGTCGTCGCCAGGTAAGAAAAAACCACTAAGTCTAACTTAGTGGTTTTTATTTTGCATAAATATAATTGAGATTTTTGATAAGGTAATTATTAACCACATATGACTTTTTATATTCTCAGATAACTTTATGCCTTCTAATTTTCATAAAATGTTATACAATATATATGAACATATCTTTTAGAAGCGGTAGTATGAAAATTGTAGCAAAATCGATAGAAGTAGTTGATTGGACTGATAAAAAGCGGAATATATGGCCTTCGCTATATATAAATTCTCTCCCTATTATTGTATTAAACCAAATTTTTTTATCTCAAATAGAGTTGATGCTTTAAAATAGTTGTTTGAAGTAGAGCAAACTAATTAATAGAAAATATGAATTTGATGCAGTGTAAAAAAAGCCATAGGTTGTAATGTTAACCCAGGGAGAAATCCTTGGGGCTTATTTTTTTGTATGAAAATAGCTAGGCGTTCACATAGCTAATTAGGTAGTACTTATCCAATGAAACGTGTTAATCTAAGGATAATTGAGCAGGAAGGTATTCAAGAAGTTATAGAGAGATGTTTAAGCATTCCAAATACATTTGGACTTATCACATTACATACGGCCACTCTCATAGGTCGGAAAATAACAATATTGCTATTTGAGGGTCTGTACTGTCAAGTATGATTTTCACTGACTTTATAGGAATATCCAGGTCCCTCAACAGTAGTACAAGAAGTACACGCTGTAATGCTTCAGTGTTGTATATACGCCAACCAGATTGTGGGTCGCGCTGACTGTTAAAAAGCACCTTTTCTTCCCAGCGACGAAGCGTGCAACTCGTCAGTCCAAGCTTCGCTGACACCTGATGAATTGGTTAAAAATGGCTCATTCAAACACCTTCTTTTCAATATATGAGGTTCCCAATAGGATAAAATATCATTTGACACTGCGTCAATTGCAATAGAAATTATTTTTTTGCCACGAAGATACTAAACAGTAGTTACGTCACATTTTACTATTCATACACAATATAAAAAGTGTATCTTAGTATAATTTCAACTATATCTATTGTATTGATTTTAAATAATAGATATAAAAATTAATATAATAGATATAAGAAATGGTTGTATTGATTCCTTTTTCTTTTTATCATAAAAAAATATTATTCCCGAAATGATAAGCATTGCTATTCCTGCTATGATACTTAATAATACTGTAATTTGATTAATAATCTTGATATACGATATTTCATAAATAATTCTTAAAATAAAATAACCTATAGCAAAACCAAGAGATACAGACTCTATGTTGTTGGTAAATGTTTTCATATAATCACCCCACGACACAAATATTTACTTAATTATACTATTTATACCATGAATTCTATATAAAAAATTAAAATACATTTTGCTTATTATAAAATAAAAACCACTTAATATAATAATAATAATAATAATAATGAAAAAACACAAAAATCATGGAATATGCGTTTCATGATATTTTAAAAAGATACCCTCTCTCGATTCTCTTAGTTAGTTCCCTATACTTTTGGAGTGCGACGTAAAAACACCGTAAAATTCAATTGAATAATACGATGTTTTTAAGTGGTTATTCAGTTTTATTAGTTGTGATGCTTAATAAGAATAATGCGAATTAATTAACTAAAAATTATGCTTATACACCATAGTGTATAACATATTTATTTTCAGATATTGCCTTTCTTATCAATATCAATAAATCAATCAGTTGTATTGATGATTTTGATTTCTTATCTTTTGAAACAATGTTATAAAAAGCCTCTAATGATTCTGGCGGAATAAGAGTAACTCCCCACCTATCAAGTGCAAAATCTGGTCTACTATAGTAACCGTGGTAAGTTTTAATTAAAATCAATTCATCCCACCAATCGTTCAAAATATCGTCATTAATAGCGACACAATTATATTTTTTAGGTTCATAATAAGAATAATCTTTATCTTTTTCAAATTCATCTATAATACCGAATTCAGCAACACAAGCCACATTAGCACCTACCTTCTTGATATACAAGTAGTCCTACCGTTTGAGTGAATATTTTACAACTTCGACCTACTCTATGGAAATTATAGCACAATATACATATTTATACATAACTATATTTCCATAATAGTAAATATTCTTATTTTTTAATACCGTATTATTCAATTTTCAAAGAGCATTGTTCGTACTTTCAATTTCAATAGTTACGTCGACCTTTTCTCATATGTTGTCACAACAAAACCCATATCAAATAGTGTATGGGTTTATATTTTTATATATAAACTTTATTTTTTCGTAAGAAAAAAGTTAAAATCAAAAATTTGTTTTGATATAAAATCTAACTATAGAATAATTAAGGAGTTGAAAATTATGAAGATGAAAGCAAAAAAAAATATGGTAATATTATTAAGTACCATATTGATAAGCTCAGGGTTACATAGTAATAGCTTTGGAAAGGAAATAGAGAAGAAACATTTAGAGGTGAATAACAGTCAGGATTTACAGAGATTTACAGATGATTTTTTTAAAAAGAATATGGAAAAGTATTTAATTCCAGGAGCAGCTATAGCTGTTGTAAAGGATGGAAAAGAAGTATTTAAAAAGGGATATGGTTATAGTGATGTAAAAGCAAAAGTATCAGTAAATCCAGATAAAACTCTTTTCCCAGCAGGATCAGTAAGTAAATTGTTTACTGCAACAGCTATTATGCAATTGTATGAAGAAGGAAAAATAGATTTAAATAAAAATATTAATAATTATATAAATCCTTACAAGGTTGATAATCCTTATAAGGAAGCAGTAACTTGTGGTAATTTATTAACGCATTCTAGTGGAGTTGATGAAGCTAGTGAGCTTAATGGTGGTACGAGAGATGAAAAGTCAATAAAATTACAGGAGTATTATTTTGATAACCATACTCCTAGGGTAGTAAGAGAGCCTAATGCTGTTAGTAGATATTCTAATCAAGGTTATAACCTTCTAGGGTATGTTATAGAAAAGGTATCTGGTATTAGTTATGAGGAATATATAAAGAAAAACATATTAGAAGCTTTAAAAATGGATAATAGCTTAGTTAGATTAAAAAATAATAATACAGTTAAGTGTTACGGGTATGGAGGAATAGGCGGAGAGTATAATGAAAGTCCTTTAGGCTATCAACATACTTCCGGATCTTCAGGAATAAATGCAACAGTTAAAGATATGGAAAACTTTATGATAGCTCACTTAAATAATGGAGAGTTTCAAGGAAAGAAAATTTTAAATGAAAAAACATTAACAATAATGAAAAATAAGCAATTTTCAAATAATAATAGTTTACCTGGAATGGGATATGGATTCATAAGAAGCAATAGAAATGGACAAGAAATATTAAAACATGAAGGTGCATTAATGGCAGGTAGTACTACTACATTATTTTTAATGCCAAAGGAAGGTTTAGGGATATATGTCGCAACCAATTCATTAAATCCACTTCCGTTTAACTTTGAAGAAGAGTTTTTAAATAAATTCTATCCTACCACTAATAATAAGTTTAATGAAATAAAGAAAAATCCATCTAAGGATTTTAGTAAATATGGAGGAACATATAGAAGCTATGATGGAATATCAAAAAGTAATATTATGAAGCATTATGTTTTATTTATGTCTGATTTAAATATGAAAATTAAAGATAATAAAGATGGTACATTGACTCTTAAAGAATATACTCCTGCTAAAGAAGAGATTACTACAAATCTTGTAGAAATTAAAGATGGCGTATTTGCTAGGGAAGATGGTAGAGGAGATTTTGCATTTAGGATGAATGATAAGGGCAAAGTAACTTATGCATTTAATGATTTAAGTGAAAGTTCTTTCGAAAAGATAAGTTTTTTTGATGAAGTAAATTTTAATATAGCTATATTTGTTATAGCTATGGTTATGTTCATTATTAATATGATTGGAACAATAGTTTTTTTTATAAGAAGGAAGTTTAAACAAACAAGGTACAAAGCTTGCAGGAGCATTAAATTAACTAGGGTAGTAAACTTAGTTATTAGTGTGCTTAATATAGTTGGAATATTTGGAGCAATTATAATGGCAATGGTTATGATTAGTACTAATGATTTTACCTTTGCATGGTTACTTTATACCTTTTTAGGTTTTCTAATAGTATCAACGGTTTTAAGTATTTCTGGATTAATTACTTTAATATATATTTGGATTAAAAAGAGAGGGCGAAAAGCAGAGAAAAATTATTTTACGATTATAACTATAGGTAATTTTATTTTTATATGGTTTATATGTTACTTTAATTTTTTGGGATTTAAAATATAACCTGAAACATCAATTATTTTAAAATGTGGTATAATTTTGTTTAAATAGTTATTACGGGGGAGATAAGCAGCATGTTTAATATATTGATTGTAGATGATGAAGTAGAAATAATTGAACTTATGGAAGTATACCTAATAAATGATGGTTATAAGGTATTTAAAGCTACAAATGGCGTAGATGCACTTAATATAATTAATGCAGGAAAAATTCAACTTGTGATTTTAGATATAATGATGCCAGGAATGGATGGGTTACAGGTTTGTATGAAGATTAGAAAAGAGTATAATATTCCAATTATAATGGTTAGTGCAAAGGGACAAGACATAGATAAAATACAAGGATTATCTACAGGGGCGGATGACTATATGGTAAAACCATTTAACACAATGGAACTCCTTGCTAGAGTGAAAGCTCAAATAAGGAGATATGTATATCTTAATGAGAATCACAAACCATTTGATAATGAAGATGTTATTGAAATAAAAGGGATTACTATAAACAAAAGGAATCATAAAGTTCATTTATTGGGGACAGAATTAAAATTAACTCCAACAGAATATGAGATATTGCTACTATTGGCTAGTAACAGTGGGAGAGTATTTAGTGCTGAGGAAATCTTTAAAAAGATTTGGAAGGAAAAATATTTTGAAGGGAATAACACTGTTATGGTTCATATATGGAGATTAAGAGAGAAATTAGAAGATATTCCTAAAGAACCTAAAATAGTAGAAACGGTGTGGGGAGTTGGATATAAAATTGAAGAACAATAGCATTAAATACAATATACTCATAAATTTCTTTATAGCTACGTTAATGTCTATAATATCAACATTAGTAGGAGTTTTTTTAGTAATTATGTGGCTACATATTTTCTGTCCAAGCCTATATATGAAATTTACTAATGATTATAATACAAATAGTTCAGTTATGCTAGGGTTTATAATAGAAATTTTTGTAATTTTTATAGTGCTAATGTGCTTAATATTTATCAAAAGAATGAATAGAATTACTGATTATATAGAAGAAATATCACAGAGCTTAAATATAGTAGCTAATGGAAATATGAATATAAATATACCTATTAGAAACAAGAATGAGTTAGGAACATTAGCTTCAGCTGTTAATAAAATGGCATATAGTATAAAAGAACTTATGAAAAAAGAAAGACAGTGGGAAAAGCAGAAGAATAATTTGATTACAAATTTATCTCATGATTTAAGGACTCCACTTACATCTATTCTTGGATTTTTAGAGTTAATTCAAAATGAGAATTATAAAAATAATGATGAGTTGCATCATTATTGTGAAGTTTCATTAAGTAAAGCAAAGGAATTGAAGAGTTCAGTGGATCAACTTTTTGAGTTTACAAAGATAAGTAATGGTGATGTAAATTTAAATAAATCTAATATATATCTACAGCAATTAATAGAACAAGCTACCATTGGATTTATACCGTCCTTTGAAAATAGTAGCATGGAATATAGAATATCTTCAAAAGATGCAGGTTTAATAATAAATGGAGATGCTATTTTACTAGTTAGAGCCTTTGAAAATATAATAGCTAATGCCATTAAGTACGGTAGTGAGGGAAAGTATTTAGATATAAATATAGAAAAAGAAAATAATATGGCTGTAGTCAGCTTTGTAAATTATGGAGATATAATAGAAGAAGAGAATTTGAAGAATTTATTCCAAAGGTTATATAGGGTAGAAAAATCTTGTGATAAAAAAGAGGGAACTGGACTTGGGCTTGCAATTGTAAAAACAATAGTAGAATTACATAATGGTGGTATAGAGGTTAAAAGCTCTAAGGGAAAAACAGAATTTAAAATAAAACTGCCTTTTAATTAGTAAGAATAAAAAATTAAAAAAAGAAATAAAGCAAAAATAAATTAAGTACCTCCTTTAGCAAAAAAACTGTTCCAATTTTTGTAGGGGATCTGACGCCTTACAAAGATTGGAACATTTTTTGTTGTTGGGGGCTATATTACGGTGAGAGTCATCTCATGCTTTTACAACTAGTCGTTTTTATTCAACCACTTATTAAGCACATCTATATATTTTTCATTCTCTTCTACGAAGGGCATATGGCGACTGAATTCAAATAATTCCCACTGCGAATTTGGAATCTTGTCATACATTGTTTTTGCAATAAGTGGTGAGCAAAGATCAAGCAAACCGCTGATGATTAAAGAAGGTTCTTTAATATCTTCAATCTCTTTCATAAAATCAAAGTTTTTTAAGCTGCCAGATGGGCTGAATTCATTTTGACCCCATGCAGTTACATAAGCTTCTGTTCCAGAAACCTTTGGACGGCTTAAGCATTTTGGCGAATCCTGTCCTAATAGGCCCGCGCAGTGACGAAGCATGAATTCTGCTTCTGCTTCTTTATATTCTTTTGATGAATAATCGACCGCTTTTTCTGCTTTTGCAATGGCATCTTGCATTTCTAGCGGAAGATATGCAACTCTTCTACGCTGTTCCTTTTCCCATAGTGCGGCAGATGGTAAAGTACTGGATAAGACGTAACTCTTGATTCCTTCTGGTTTGTATTCGCAAGCATATTGAATTGCCTGCATCCCTCCCCAAGATTGTCCCAATAAGTGGATTTCGTCTAGGCCTAAGTGTTTACGTAACTGGATTAATTCTTCAATCCATGTTTTCGCACACCATAAGTCAGGACGGGAAGGTGTTGCGGACAATCCGCATCCCAATTGGTCATACATAATAACCGCACGTCCATCTTCCGCAACTTTGTCAAGTACTTCAAAATAATTATGTGTAGAACCCGGTCCGCCGTGTAATAAAACCAATGGTTTTTTATTTCCTGTGCATTCACCTACTATACGATAGTAAGTCTTATATTCTAGATATGGAATATAGCCTTCAGTAATCTTCATAATCAATCTCCTTATGTATATTTGTATTTAGTAACAATAATTATGTCTTTTGTAAATTCGTAAACTTTAGTATTTAATTCTTATACCTCTCATGCTCATCTCATTTATGATTTTAAACTATCTGATATTCCTTTGAAGAAATTTCCAATAGAGGCACAAATACTTGCGAACCAACCTTTAGCCTTATCACTATCTAATGTATTTTTCATTGTACTAGCTACACCCTCAAGCTGTCCTTTTACTTTGCTGTAATCCAAGTTTAATTTATTTACATTTGTCATTAATCCAACAATACCATTTACATCATCTTTAGACAGAGTGTAATTGTAATTATTTGTTACATTATTTACTATTTTTGTTATACCTGCCTCAGTCTTAGGTTTATCTTTTATAACTTCATTCTTTACTTCATTGATTAATCCCGCAGCTTTATCTTGTCCGATTTTTTCACCTAGTTTGCCTGTAACTGCGACCTCTTCATTAGCTGTTTTCTTTGTACTTTCATCTAATTTCTTACCGTCTTTACTATTTTCGAATCCCTTTAATATGCCAGTCATAGCTGCCGTACCTGATACGGAGAATGGTGCAGAAACTTTAACATCAGCATTCTCAATGCCTGCTGTAATTAGGGCATTCTTTATCATACTGGCATTTACCCAAGTTACATTATGTGTATTAACTACTAAACCACCAGTAGTTGTTGGCTCAATATAGGAACATGATATCGCCTTATTACCTAATTGATCTTTAGATACTGTACCTCCTAGATATTTCTTCTCCTCGTTAGATGTAACTTCAACAACACTTGCACTATTCTTATCTACACCAAAATACTTTAGCATGTCCTCTTTCTGTTGATTCGTCAAATCATACCCTATAGTAACGCTCTTATATGAATCAGCGTAGACATTGCTTATAGGTGTTGCAAACAAACTTGCTGTTAACATTACACCTAAGACTAATTTTTTATTCATTTAACAAGACCTCCATATTCTACATTATTTTACTGTTGTGACTTAGATATATTATAACCTAAATTATATTAATTTGGTAAACGAATTTTTTGATATTAGTCATTTATTATACGGATTCTTACATTTCTTCGGCCCCAATTAAGTACTTCAGCTTCTGTATTAAAAAATACATCTATGAGATTATCTTTAATAGCGGAACCAGTATCTGATGCAATAGCATATCCGTAGCCTTCTATATAAACTTTAGAGCCAATTGGTATAACCCTAGGGTCCACAGCTATAGTGCTATATCCATTTGGATTTCTAGTTGTTCTAGAACCTGATGATGTAAAACCACCCATTGAATATGCGGTTGATTGCATAATGAAGTAGTTAGTTGATTTTGATAAATCAATAGGTATAGCATCAGAATTAGACGTTGAACTTTTACTAGAAGCTAAGTGCCTAGACATAGTAGCGGTCTTGATTGCTGCTAGTTCTTTTAATATTTTTGCAGCGGCTAATTCTTTTGCATTTTTGTCAGCAATTAATTTAGTTTCTTTTTTAGTTACGTTGCTAAGAAGCACTTTGTGTTCCTTTATGTCTTTACTTAATTTTGTTAGAATAATTTCATTATTTGCTTTTAGCGCTGATAATTTATCCTTCTCATTATTTAAGGTGTCTTTATGTTTTATTATAGAATTTCTTTGTTTTTCTATTTTAGCAATGAGATTTTTATCATACTCTATTATCCTTCCAAGTGTATCTACTCTCGATATAAGATCACTAAAACTAGTTGAATCTAGAAGTACCTCAAGATAAGTATCTACACTATTTATATACATAGCTCTTGCTCTTTTTTCAAACAAGTCTTCTTGAGCGATAGCGTTTTTTTCTACAATTTCTAATTTAGTTTGTGTTTTTCTTATATCTTGGGCGATGTCATTCATTTTAGCTTTGTTAATGTCAATTTTATTTAACACTTTATCAATTTCATTGTTGAAATTCTTTACTTTTATCTGTAAAGCTTTTTTGCTACTTTGAGCTTGTTCTAATTCAGATGTTTGATTAGTACTTGGCGCAGCAAAAGTATTGACATTGATAGTTAGTGCTAATATTAGCATCATAACAACAGATATTATTTTTTTATTCATTTATTAACCTCCTTAAAATGGCTATCAATATTAATAATATTTTTTATTATATTATAGCGTGATAAATAATTATGTTAAAAAGCGTATATTTGTTATTTTTTAAAAAAGACTAATTAATTTCTCTTTTAAATTTTAGGCTATGTAAGGCAACAATGAGGATAATATATATAGTATTAAAAATAACCCCTTTTATTTTTTTAAAAATTGTAATTCCACCAAAAGATTCAACTTTGTAGATCGCTATCATTTCAGTCTGGCATTGATTACATGTTATTTTCATTTCCTAATCCTCCATGCCCTATTAATTATCTTCATTTTATATCATTGTTGCTACACTTCATTATACAATTGTTTCTAATCTTGATGCAAACTTTTTACTTATATAATTCACTTCTTCCAATGGAGAGTGCTATATAAGGTGACCTATCTTCATAAATAGTTGTAGCATTATACAAAAGCATGTACAATTGTATGTTTTTTATGCTTACTGGGGTGTCTAATACCAGGGCTAAAATTCAAGTTATTTCACTGCTTACAAATTGTGGTTTCACAACAACCGAAAGTGAAATAATTGTTTCTTCTCGAAAAAGGCGAAAAATTGCTATTACAATTATGCTTTTCGGTAATATATTTAATGTGGCCATAGTTTCACTTTTGGTCAACATGGTTATATTTTTTTCAAAAAATAAAGATTTTAATGCATTTCACTCTATTTTATATCTTTTGAATTTATGGCTTTTATTACAATAATAAGGAAGATACCATTTTTTAGAGTAACCTTTGATAATATCGTAAAGCGTATAGCAACAAAGGTAATCTTTAGTAAGAAGGCGAATCCAATATTATTGATGTATTTGAACAAAAGCCTTCACTTTATAGTAGAGCAAGCTAGAATTAGAAAGGTACATATGTTTGATGTGTGCACTTTTTAGCTAAAAAAATATAAATTACTATTTTATTATCATAGAAATAATCTATAAGGAAGGATTTGATTATAGAAAATATCAATTAGACAGGTATTATTAAAGATGTTACACTAATGCGTAAACTAAAGACCAAACAATATAAATATAGAGGAATTGATTTAAGGAAACAAAAAATATTAGAATGGCTTCATAAATAAAGAGGAGGGATTCGCATGGGTAAAATCATTGACTTTAATTGTACATATGATAATTCTATAGGAATGTTTAAAGAAGTTACACAAAAAACAAATCTGCAGTTTCCAGAAGCTTATAAACATTGGGATAGCATGACGATACTTGCAAAAGAGTTAAAAGAGCATGATAAGTCACCATTTTGTGAATTACCATTTTGTCATACAGTTGAAGGGGAGGCAATGGGTGGAAGCATTAATTATGGGGATGATAAAATAGGGCCAAGAGCGAAGGCTTATATATGCACAACTGCAGAAGAGATATTAGCCTTACCAGAAATTGATTACTCAAAAGGACGTATATCAGAAGTCTTAAAAGCCTGTGAATATCTAAGGAAAAAGGGAGAAAATGTTGTGCTGTATGTTTCGGGTCCTTTTACTATTATGAATGTATTGATAGATCCACGTCATGTTTTTAAGATTTTCAAAAGAAACCCAGAGGTTATGGAGGAGATTTTTCATAAGTTTCAAAATGAAATATTGCGTTTTATAGCAGAGGCTCAAAAATCGGGAGTCAATATGATTAGTTATGCTGATTCATCTGGAGGATTAAATATTTTAGGGCCTAAGTTTTCAGAGCAAGTGGTAGAGATGTTTACTTATCCATTACTAAAAAGTATAGAAGAAATCCTCAGTGATGAAACCATTGTATTACTTTGTCCAAAAACCACCTTTGCATTACTCGGAACAGATAAAGCGGTATGGAAAGATATTCAAATGAAAGCCCCTATAAAATATGCCAAGGCTTGTGTAGAAGTGATTGGTAAAGCAAAATTTATTGGACAAATGTGTATTAAAAACAAAGAATTTGAATTGAAAAATGGAATAATTAAAGCAATTAATTTGCTTTAGTTGTTATATTGAAAAGGAAGTTTAAGGATAAGTGATTATTTTATAAAAAACTAATTTAAAGATGATAAGAGGACTTTAAATGAATGGTTAAATTCTGTAATGAAGGATTAAAAATGATCTATAGAGAGATTATCGCTATGATATATTTCTTTTTTCAATGGACAGTGATATAGTTAGGTACGATTCGCCTACACTAGTGAAACCCTCGACTAATTAATTTTAGTTGAGGGTTTTCTTATGCGTATAAGTTTAGAATTGTCTATAGTGAACCGTACCATAAGTAAGTGCGGTTTTTACTAAAATTGGATGAAGATATGGTGGTAAGGTAAGCCTCGCATCCACCATGAACCCTCGACAATACAGATTTGTGTTGTCGAGGGTTCTTTATTGAACAAGAGTCACTAATGACATGGTCGTAAAAATATAAGAAAAGTAAGATTATCAGAGTCACAAAGAAATTAAAATAAGATAGTTAGAATATGCAGCTTATTCAGTTGTGGTATAAAGTGGTTTAATAGATGATGGGATTCAGATATAAGAAGGTACAGACTAAAATTTAATTTTTATAGATATATATCATATTGAGGATAGTATTTCATTAAACTCCAATGTAATTATAATTAAATATATAAATTATTTTGAAATAAATAATTCAAATAACTGTTCGTAAGTCTAATTTTTTCCTACCTCATAAACTCATTGTACAAAAAGGAGACCTATCTATATAGATCCATTTTATTCAAGTATATCTTCTTTTTTATGTGCTAAAAAAATAGGTATATATACTTAATATACTTGACAAAATTATAGTATAGATGTATATTTAATACCATAATCCAATCATCCTACGTTTGAAAGGGGAATAAAAATGTCTATTCAAAAGGCAAATCGATCAACTTTAGTTAAGCAGGTTACAAACCAAATTGAATATATGATAGAAAGTGGTATGTGGAAGGTAGGGGAAAAAATCCCTCCTGAACCAGAATTAATGAATCAGTTTGGGGTTAGTAGGAATACGTTAAGAGAAGGAATTCAATCCCTAGTTCATATTGGTCTACTTCAAACTCGTCAAGGTATAGGTACTACAGTAAAATCTAATAGTAATTTAGAATTGGTTTTAGAAAAGAAAATTAAAAAGAGTGATCTATTAGAAACATTAGAAGTTCGCTTGGGTTTTGAACGAGAAGCAGCTCAACTTGCAGCTGAAAGGAGAACTGAAGATGATTTAAAATATATAGAAAAATGCCTTGATGACTGTAAAGCAGCGGCTAAAAGCAATGATGTATTCCAATTCACCAAAATGGATATAATTTTTCATAAATCTATTGTGAAAGCTACACACAATAAGATGTTTATTGAACTTTATGAACATCTTACAGATGCTTTACAAAACTCCATTGATGAAATCATGGCAATTAAGAATCCTGTAAATTTTGAGAATGAAATTCACTCTAATTTGTTTCAAGCCATTAAGACTGGAGATTCTAAATTGGCTTTGAAAAGTGTTAATCAATATATAAATGATGCAAAGAAATTTTTGTTTATAGTGATTAATGAGTGAAAATACGATATTTTGTAAGGAGAAAAATTATATGAATAAATTAAGCAGTAAACATAATAGAAATATACATTCGAAAACACAAAAATCTACATCAATGATATTAATAATCGGCATTATATTCATTGCAGCTAATTTACGAGCTCCGCTGACATCTGTAGGTCCATTAGTCAGTATGATTAGAGATAGCTTAGGTATCTCTAATACATTAGCAGGGATGATTACCACTATTCCATTATTAGCTTTTGCTATATTTTCACCATTTTCACCTATGCTAGCAAGAAAATTTGGAACTAGGTTGGTATTATTTTTGTCTATTATATTTCTTACAATCGGGATTATTTTACGTTCAACATCAGGAATTATTGGAGTATTTGTTGGAACAGCAATTCTTGGATTAGCTATATCTGCGTGTAATGTATTGATTCCAAGCCTTATTAAACAGGATTTCTCTGAGAGGGTAGGGGTTATGACTGGAATATATTCTGTTTCAATGAATACATTTGGAGCATTAGCATCAGGTATTAGTATTCCTATTGCAACAGTATTAGGATGGTCAAAGACATTAGCGATTTGGGCAATTCTTAGCTTTATAGCAATTTTGTTTTGGATACCACAGCTAAAGCAGAGAAAGAAAGAAGTATCCATTATTAAAAAGATTGAAAGCACTGATATTCAATCTGATGCGTCTAATATTCATAAAGAAGTGCAGGAAGTTAATAGAACTAATCTGTGGAAGTCACCTTTAGCATGGCAGGTGACAGTATTTATGGGATTACAATCCTTAGTGTTTTATTCTATGGTTGCATGGCTTCCAGCTATTTTAATTCAGCAAGGAATGAATTCTAGTAAAGCAGGATGGATGCTCTCTCTTATGCAGTTAGCTTTAATTCCTTTTACATTTATTGTTTCTGTTCTTGCTGGACGCAAAGCTAGTCAGCGATCATTAGTTAAAATTGGTTCTTTTTGTACTTTAATAGGGATTTTAGGATTACTTTTTGGAAATCAAAATCTTGTATTTTTATGGATTATTGTATTGGGAATAGGTGGAGGATTTAACTTTAGTTTATCTATGATGTTTTTTAGCCTTCGTACGAAAACTGCAGATGAAGCTGCAAGATTATCTGGAATGGCGCAATCATTAGGATACCTGTTTGCTGCTTTTGGACCTACTTTATTTGGATTCTTACATGATTTCACAAATAGCTGGACAACACCTCTTATAATATTAATTATAGTAGTTATATTGAATTGTTTAGTTGGTCTAGGGGCAGCACGTAATTGCTATGTTGGATATTCCTGTAATGATGGAGAGTCAAAACAAATATAACCAATAAAGTCGGCGTAACATTTCGTATAAAATCAAAAATGATCTAATAGAAAGATGGATACTTTATGTCTCAGTGAAGATTATAGGAATGAATGAGAAGCCATGAATAGGAATAGATAAAATGAATATATCAGAAGATGAGGTTGTATTACTGCTATTGAGGAAGCATTCAAAAATGGTTCGAAGATCATTTCATTAAGAACATTTGGTGAGGGAAAAAAGTTATGTAAAGCATTGGGATTTAAGATTTATTAATCATCACGTCAATTCTCAATGAGTGTAAGACATTTTATTTAGCTATAACTTAAGAAAAAGTCTACGTTATGCCTGTTACGGTGAGCTGTAACATAAATGATGTAGACTTTTTAAAGTACTGCAAGCAGAAAAATACCATAAGTAAAGCCATACCCTTTACTTTCAAATACTAAAAGGGGTTGTCTCAAAATGAATAGAGAAGGAGAATTTCTAGATGATAGGATTCTTCTTTTATTTTGCTTACAATTAGAATATAATTATAGTTGTAATTTGTAGTAAAATACTAAATATTTGATAAGTTATGCATTAATTAGTTGAAAGAGAGGTTTATATGAAAAGGTGGGCAGACATATTAATTAATGGTGAATATAAAAGGATAAATGTTTGGGATGTATTGCACTGGAAACGAAATACCCCTGAATTTTGGGAAATAAATAAGGAGTCTATTTATAGTATTCATAAAAATCTTGAAGATAAAGTACCAATGGTTTTTCAAACTGGGAGAAATAACATTTTTGGTAAAAGTTATTTTAGGTATAAAGATGCTAATTCAATAAGATTAGGTGAAGGGTACGAAGAATCGTACCCGCATGAATTTTTTAAAGAGTGTTTTTCAAGAATAAAGGTACTTAACTTGGTATCTGGTAAGGATAATGTCAAAATTTATGTTGATGAAGCAACTCTAGAAGAAGTAATTTATACAAAGAATAGTAGAAAAAGAATTGTAGATGTAATGATACAATTTTCAAAAGCTGAGCCAATGATTTATGTTGAAAAGTGGAATGGAAAATTGGCAATAGAAGTATATCAAACTCATAAAGTGGATGATGTGAAAATAAAAGAATTTAAGGACATTGAAACAGCTATGGTAGAGTTTAATGCTTCAAAATGGTATATCACAGATAATTTTCTAACCAAAGAAGACGAAGAAAAACAATTTGAAAAAATAATTAATAAATTGAATAACTTTATATCCGTAAATATATTAAGTGACCCAATATCGAAAAAGTATTTTTCTTCAATTAAGCTTGAGGAAGAAATAAGTAAAAATGAATTGTACTTAAAAAGAATAGTTTACATGAATAGCGAAATAGATAACTTAAAAAAAGAAAATCAAAACTTATTGAGAGAAATAGAAATGTATAGGGAAAATGAAACTAAACTGAAACAGAAACTGAGAGATATCACAAATGAATATAGATTTTTAAAAGAAGAAATTGAAAGTATTAAATCCAAAACTTTGTACAAGCTATTCTATAAAAAAAATTAGTTTATGCAAATGCTATTAAATTTGTTCTACCATGAATAACTGCTATAAAATATATGGTAGATAATGGAGGCGCGTTAGTTGAGTAAAAGTTCTGATTATGAAAACTATAAATTTTTTAGCTTTATTTGTGACGAGCCCGATAAAGATAATTTTAGATTTGCTATAAAGCTAGGAAATTATGTTTCACATGAAGTAGTAGGAAAAAACCTTAATCCTAAAGAATTAGACGCTCTTGATAGAACTCGTTATGCAGAAATGTTTTTGGACAAGTATAGAAGTTACTTCAAGAGGTATAATAAATCTGTATATAATGCATATATGATTAGTCCATTATACGAAAGATTAAAGGAAGATACCGCATTTTACATTGATTTAAAAATTCCATATTTTTATTATATAAAAAAGAATAATATTTCTGGTCATGATGGTCATAAGTACTATAAGGGGATTGAATCAGTCGAAGGAGAAATTAATTACAAATTTGAACAATCAATAATTTTAGAAAAGAACTTATTTAATGTTAAGCGAGAAATAGAAATACCAACAGAAAAGCAAAAAAAGTATTTGCATGCTTTAGCAAAAAACTCTGGCTATAAAGTAATCAATGAAAATGAGATGACTAAAGAAATAGCCGCAAAATTGATAGGCTTTATTAAAGACGATGTTGAATTAGAAGTAGAATTACAAAAAAAATTTTTAATTTATGAATAACCTAGGTTTAAAGTATCAAATATTAGCTTCAAATATATATTATAATCATGAAAACTCTTACCTTGAAAATGTGGTAGGAGTATTTTAATTTTTAATGGAGGTAACAACAATGATAGAAGTTAGTCATTTGCATGAAAAAGAAAGACTTAGAGGTCTGCCACAGGAGGTTCAAGAAATTATTAAAGATATATTGCAAATACTGGACACCGAATATGGAACAGACAGGGATAAATACGAAGACGATGGAGGGTATGTAATAGTAGTAGAGAATGATGCAGATTTTCAGGAAATAAAGGACAAAACTTACATTGATTGTAATAGTGTCATAGCTGAATACGTAGATAAAATACTATGCAGTAATGGTGAAGTTTATACTAATTCATTAATACTTTGTAATAATGATTATGCTATATCACTAATAATTCCAAAGGAGTTAACACCACAAAATTTAAAAGATTATATAATTGATTAATAAGCCTTAATTGCCAAATGGAACGGTGATTAAGGCTTTTATTATTGTAAGAAACATAGGAGGATGCTATGACAAGGAAAGTAATAAAAGATACTAAATACTGTCAAATATTGAATCAAGGGAAATTGGCTGATGAAGAATATACCTATTGTATTGAAAAGATATTTATTAAAACTATGAAAAGAGATGAAATTAGGTTCAGTCTTTATAAAGATACTATAAGGTCAGAAGAAAGATATATCCCTCGTTCGTTGGATGTAACAGAGCAACAATTATTACAGCTTATTAAGGAAGCAATACAAGAAGCAGTATTTTCAAAGGAATTTATAAAAAATCTAATTGAAATATTGAATCAGAAATAGGAGGATTATACAAAATGTTTGAAAAAAAGAATAATCGTTATATTACTAGAGGAGTTAATGCAACTTTAAGCATTCATTTACAGCTATTATTATGGAACTTAATAGATACATTAGAGCAGGATAAAAGCATAGAGCTTGACTATCTACAGATATTTAAGTTCAAGCGTATTACTGACAATGAAAAATATAATCTTATTATTACTCATTCACAGGAGGTACCGCCATACGAAAAGAAATATATGTTTCATGTAGATAATCCTATTGATGAAAAGGTATATGTAATTGACGACGGAGAATATAGCACAATGTTATTAGCAGAAGAATATTAATGGATGGAGGTATAATGATGAATAAGGATTTAGTAAGTTGTATTACATTTCAAATTGACGAAACAAAGAGACTTGGAACAATGCGAATTGACTGGTATGACGGGAAGCTCTGCAACCAATGGAATCCCTCAAAGCTTCTAATAGACCTGAAAACAAGCTCGAAAATTGACCTAGGGAAACTACAGCAGGAGCTGAACTACCTCCAATTTGAGCTTCTTTCCAGCTTTCAGAGGGTAGAAAAATACTGCAACGGTACTGGCTACGACAAGGAGCAAATTTTCACTATTTCATTGGATTGCTATAATTATGCTATTAAACTAATACCAGTTAAAGACGCTTATAGCTATATTTACGCATATCTAAAGTAATAAGCCTTTCACACAAATTAACTTTTCTACTTATTATCCCTAATAGTCTTTTTAGCTTTTAAGTAATATAGCAATTCTTTCTTATCTTCTATGTTCCAATCCTTAAAATCCCTTAGTAATTCAACTACAGGAATAAATTCTGTATCTTCAATAGCTCCACTAAATAAGCTGTTCTCTGAATCATCTAAGAAGTATGAAACAGGTGTATTCAAAGCACTGGCAATAATTTTTAGACTATCTATTGATGGATTACCCCTTCCATTTTCAATATCACTCAGAAATGACACAGATACTTGCTCTTTGGTATCTTTTGATAATTGTTTCAGTGATAGTCCTTTAACTTTCCTAATAGCTTTTAGTTTGTCTCCTAACTCCATAATATCCTCCTCAAAATTCCGTAAATAACGTATTTATTTTAGTATAAACAAAACTAGATAAAATGTAAAACTCTTTGTAACTTTGGTAAAATATTATACTACTAGCGTAAAAATAATTGCATAATTACGTAATTATCGTATAATTAATATTGTGGGGGTGTTAATTTGGATAATATAGGTCAAAAAATAAAGTGTGAAAGGCTTAAGAAAAGCTTAAAGCAATATGAGTTAGCTAAAAAAGCAGGAATTTCTAATACGTATCTATCTGATATCGAGGTTGGCAGGACATCTCCATCATTAAAAACATTGGACAAGATATCAAAGGCATTAGCAGTTGATATTAAGATATTCTTGTAAACTTGGAGGTTATGAAATGCCGATAAAAGCAAATAGGGAATTCATATGTAAAAGATGTGGAAAAAAACTCGTAATTGAATGTAATGATGAAATAACCATTGAAGACCTTAAAAAATTTATTAATAAACTATGTTTCAAATGTAGGATTATTACAGAAATAATGGGTCATTAAAATAAGTGTAGAAGTAGGAAGATATAAATTGATTTATATTTCAAATAAATAAAGAAATGGGGTAATAATATGGCAAAAGTAACGTGTTCAGTATGTAGAGGTAAGAAGATAGTAAAATGTGAGGATTATGGAATGACTTATGGTACATATGACCATAGTAACGTAACAATACAAGGCTCATGTCCAGCCTGTGGTGGTAGTGGTAAAATACCATGTCCCGAATGTCACGGAACAGGTAAAGTAGATGACTAAATTAAAGAAATTATAGATAACGGGAGATGAGAGTGTGGGTTTATTTAATAAGTTAAAGGAAATAGTAGTAACAGAATTAGGCAATGATGATGATATAAAACTTTCAACAAAGATTAAAGATTTTGTATCGAATGAAGCAGATAAAAGAGATAGAAACAGAGATAGGATCTTAGCATTAGCAAGAAATATGGATAATAAAAGTGATGAAGAATTAAAAAGAATATATCAAACTAGCTCAGGAGACATGAAGATGGCAGCAGGATATCTTTTAAAGAGAAGAGGTTATTAAAGATGGATAATATAAATATAATACTATTTGCAATGGGATTTGTTGTTGCCATAATAACATTAATAATTATGTTGTTAAAAAGCATAAAGGGTAATAAAGTTGGATTTCTACTACCTTTTATACTGATTATAGGAATGGGGGCTATAGGTTCTGGGGTGTGGCTAACAATACAGCAAAATAATCAATCAAATACTAAATCAACTACAGTTCAAAGTAATCCAAATTCAACTGCAACGAATAAGGGTGAAGCAAATGCTTCAACAGAAACTAAGCAGATGCAAAAGGAAGTAGTCTTTGATGCTAATGGTTCAGTAGTACCAAAGTCAA
Source organism: Clostridium sp. FP1 (assembly GCF_011065975.2). Taxonomy (NCBI): domain Bacteria; kingdom Bacillati; phylum Bacillota; class Clostridia; order Eubacteriales; family Clostridiaceae; genus Clostridium; species Clostridium sp. FP1. Next base: position 729,620 of record NZ_JAAMNJ020000001.1, read on the forward strand.
CAGAGGATGAATGGAGTAGAAAAATAATAACAGATGCGGATGGTAGTAAAACAATACTAGAAGGTGCAGGAAAATCCTATATAAACATTGCCGCAGATGGAACAAGATTTTTCACACCTGCAAGTAGTCAAGGAGTAGTTCAAATACCACAAAATCAAAGTACAGCAGATGGAAAAGTGTATAAACAGTATAATTTCTTTAGAGATAGTATATTGTTAAAAATTACTCTTACTGAATGTAATCAAGCTGTACCATCTGAAACAAAGATAGATTCAAAGGACTTGGTTAGTGCTAATAATAAAAGAGAAGATTATGAAATAACCAATAGTAATGATATGAGACCTATTGATTTCATATATAAGGTTATGCCTGCTTTAAAGCCTAAAAATATCACTAGTAATAATTTCTTACAAGGAAATTATGTTGGAAAACAAGAAAAAGTATTATCTACTCCCGGATTATTCATGAACTCAAATTCTATGATTTGAATATTAAAATCACATAGAATTTGAGTTTTTGTATTTGTTTTCATTATAAAAATCGTGTGTACTTCATAGAAATTACGTAAAATAGTTAAATACATATATTTACATTTAAAAAGATATAGACTTCACCAATTTATTTTAATATATTATTTTAATTATTGAGTTTTAAAATGGATTATTAAGTCAAATAAACTATATAGGTATATAGGCAATTCCATTTAATATATTAAAAAAATCTTCTTTGTAGGGGCAACTGCTGCATAACTTAAACTTTAAGTATCTTCCACCTTTCACTATTTTTGCTGCGATCTTTATTAATTTTGTACGAATAGTTTCAATTGTCATATCTTTCATTGGTGTTTTGTCTAAGCAAAGATTTCTGAACCAATTGTTAAAATTGTATGCAAGTACCATTTCTTGAAGCTTATTAGCGTTAGCTATAAAGGCAGTACTGCTCATTTTATCAAAAGATAATCCTAGTTTACCTTCTTTTATAAAGTTTTCCATAGTACCTCTATTGCAATAGAATTTAACTACGGATTCTGGAGGCAATGTCATGTTTGTAACGATGAACGTATAGTTATAGCACATTTGATCTTCTGGCTTTTCTATTTTTACAACAACTCTACGCTCTTTTTTCCAACTTGATGCTTTGTACATAAATTCTCCATAAACAACATGATGTGAACAAAAGTCTCTTTTACACAATTTAGCCATTTCATTAGCAAATTCACATGACAATTTATATAATATAGAGTTAACCTTTAATCTTATTGCATAAAGTGTGTCAAGTTGTTCCGAAATTTCATATAATTCAGGAGTGGCAAAGCCGCTATCGCCTCTTATAACTCTTGTAATATAAGGATATTTATTCATATATCTTTTAAGCACAGGGCCAATAAATCTTACTACTTGTCTTGAAGTATAGACATTTCCTGACCTAAGCTCCGCTTTAATTAAATCACCTGTTAACCCATCAAACATTAATAGTGGATGATATCCATTTGAACTATAATGAGAGTTATAATCTGAACCATATTGATCCCCATAGGTTTGAAAATTTGTAGAATCTATATCAAAAATAATATGCTCTGGCATCCGCACAGAATAAACTTTATCTTGCAATAGCTCATTAATTTGTTGATAGCTCTTTACTGTTTCACCAGAAACCCTATTATTAAACCTAGAAATTGTTGGTTGAGAAGCTAATGATTTTTTTTCAAGTACATTGGTAAAAGTAGGATCATGTCTAAGTTCATCAGCGTTATCATCAGTTTCATAACCTGCGATTCTTTGATATATTCTTTGAATGGCAATGTCTTCATTTTTATGTATTCTAGCGTTTGCTGACGGATCTTTAACATCAATATTTTCTTTAATGGTTTTGCTGAAACCAATTTTTTCATCAAATTCTTTATATAATAAAAGGCCTGCATCTGATGTTAAATTCCCACCTTCAAAATTTATTTTAATTTTCTTGTTATATAGGAAACAGCTTGCGGAAGCCGCTGTGGATAACATTCTAGCTAAAAGATATATAGAAAAAATCAGATAAATATGAGATGATTAAATCATGAGAAAAAATAAGATTACCATAAAACAAATATTTGAAGATAATTATTCAAAGTTTTGGAAATTGAATAAAGAAAAGTATCCTGAAAAGATGAGAGAACATATGAATATCGAAGTAATGAAAATGATAGGATGTGGAGATATTTCATTAGGTTTTGTTGCGTACATATGTTTAAAATGTCTGGAAGTATTTAAAATAGGATTTACATGTAAAAGTAGGTTTTGTAGTAAATGTGGTAAAAAATACATAAGCGAATGGGTAGAGAAACAAGTAAGTAAAATCTTGGATGTTCCACATAGGCATTGTGTTTTTACGATACCGACTGAGTACAGAAAATATTTTTTTTGGAATAGAGAGAGTCTGAAAGACCTGCAAGACATGGTATATGAGGTTATAAATGAGTTTGCAAATGGTGTAAACTATAAAAATAGAGAAGAATATAAAAAGAAGAAAAGAAGCAAAAAAGGTGGAGTGCTTTGGCAAAGTGGAATGATTGGCGTAGTGCATACTTTTGGAAGGAATATAGGGTTTAACCCACATGTGCATGCATTGGTTCCAGAAATAAAAACAAGGGATAATGAAGTTAAGGATATGGAATTCTTTGACTATAAATATTTTAGAAAAGTTTGGCAGTACAAATTAATAAATTATATGGTTAGTAAAAACCCAGATAAAAAAGCAGAGTACTTAAAAATGTTCAAAGATTATCCTAACGGATTTTACATAAATGCCAAATCAAGAATGAAAAGTGCAAGAGGTGCAGCAAGATATATCGGTAGATATTTAGCAAGACCTGCGATAGCAGAATATAGAATACTTAGCTATGATGGGAAAAATGTAACGTTTTGGTATAAGAGTCATGAAACTAATGAGAGAGTAGAAGAAACAGTTACGGCACAAGTGTTTATAGGCAGGTTACTAATGCATATATCGCCTAAATATTTTAAAATGGTTAGATTATATGGAGTATATGCTGGAAGTATAAGTATAAAGATTAGAAAATGTTTTGGTTTATTGCAATACATAAAAAGTGGGCTTAAAGCAATTCAGTACACATTAAAAATAAATTGGAAAAAGGAAATAAGAAAAATGAAGTATAGAGAATTAATGATTATTAATTTTTCTAAAGATCCAGGGAAATGTTCAAAATGCGGTCAGCTAATGGAGTTATTCCAAATTTGGCACAGAAAGTATGGGTATATTTATGATATGGGAACGTATTAAAAGGATTTTTAAAATTAAAATGGATGAAAGGGAGATACCATTTCAAACAGAGGGGCCCGATAAGATGATACTTTTTAAATGTAAGAAATGTGGGTATGAAGAAGAGGTACCAGAATTTGTTGCGTTTGAATGTTATACACCTGAGGAATTTGACAAGAAGAGTGGTAGTCCTATTGTTCTATGCCCAGAATGTGATGCAAATATGATAATTAAAGGACGATGAAATTATCATATTTGCTTGGCATAAGGGTTTTTACTCGACCGTAGGGAGATTTTGTTCTTGAATTTTAATGATTTTTCATTTAAACTATTCATTGTAAGAAGTCTCTCCTTTGTCTTTTGTTTTGGGTTTCTCAACTTAAACATAACAAATTTGAGGCTTTTTGCATATACTTTTTTATCACTTTTCTCGTGAAAAACTAAAAATTTATAAAACACAGTGTTTTAGCTATGTAAGGCATAGCTTTTTGGTGTTGCGTGAATAATCCGGGCTACTAGTACTATAATGTCTATTAATATACTAGATGATAAACTATTAGATTTTAAATGTAGTTACATAACTGGTATGGACTCAATATATGGTTATAAGATTGAGTCATTAGGGAAAAATGCATATAAGCTATATTTGTATCCAGCAACAATCAAGGCAAATACTAATGGTGGAGGTACAACTATTGCTGATGACCCTATAAAACGGACATTCATAATATACATGAAAAGTAAGGATAGTTTTGAGGTAGTCTTTATTGATGATAATGTAAATAGAGCTTCTATTACTATGAACAAGCAATAAATTATAAATAAAGAAGTGTTAATGTTTGAAAGGTAACATTAATACTTCTTTTTCTATTTGTAAATATATTGAATGGTGAAAGGAGATAACATATTGCAGGAAATTATTGTTTTAGTTTTGGAAGTAATACTTCTAATAATAAAGATGAGAGTTAGCCCAGAAGAAGCTACAAGGGCTACTGCTGATAAGTATGGAGTAGCATTCTCAAAGCTATGGGAAGCTGTACCTAAACGTTGGAAATGAAAATATTAAAATAAGTAATTATAGCTGATTGTAATTACTTATTTTTTTTGTTAACATTTACACTATAAATTGAAGAATAAATATTTATACATATTTTAAGGAGATAAGTTAATGGATATAGTAACAATAATTAAAATAATTGCTGTTATTCTTCAACTCATAGCAAGTGGCTTATCTGAATCAGAAGCAATTACAGGGACATCAGCTAAGTTCGGAGTAGCAGAAAGCTTAATAAAAGGTTTATGTAGATATAAACTTTTACTAGATATTTATTGAATTTTCAATAAGTATTTAATGAGTTTTATTAAGTCAAGTAAAAGTGTGGGAGCTTATTTTTTTAGAAAATATCGTAACAATCGATGTGTCTATAGTGTCGGTATTTTCATGTTTAAAAAGGACATAGTTATAAATGATATAATGAGATATAATTTAATTATGGAGCATAAAAAAAAGCAGAGGTAAAAGAATATGATGAAAAACGAAAGTAATAAAGATGAAGAAATAAAAAAAGTATATTCATTAAGTGAATTGGTAGAAGAAATATACCTTGTTAATAAGGAGACATCAAAAAATTACGATGCTTGTTATAAGGAGTTGCAGAGAATAGATAAGGTACTAAGAGGAAATAGTGACTATTCTATGAGCAAAGGAATATTAGAAGACCATAAAGAAAAATATGTATCAAGCATAAAAAAGATAGTAAATGATAGTGAATTGAAAAAAATAATTGCAAAAATAGGTTCTAATAAAAAACTAACAGATGAAGAGTATAAAAAATATACTGAATTTATGTTAAAAAACATAAACGATGAAAATATTAAAGAAAAAGTTAATGATATGGAATCAATAAAACAGAAGATAGAGAAAATAGATAGCAAGGTGAAATACATTATAAATTTAATTCCTAATTACTTCGATGTTGAATCTACAGATTTAATGGAAATAGTACTTGATGAATATGAAAAAGAAATTGATAAATTACATAAAAAGATACAAGAACGTTGTGAAGAGTTAGATGAGATTGATGATATGAGATATAAAGAAAAATTAATAAAAACCTTAACAGGGTATGGTAGTAATAATATAAGAAATATGAAAAGCAAGGACAAAAAAAGCTAAGATTTTATGTCTTAGCTTTTCTTTTTTTAGGATGATAAAATCTCAAGTGTAGCAAAGATAAAAACACCGAGGAGGAATTCAAATGATTAACAGAAATAAAGAAGAACTAAAAGAAGGGTATGCTAAAGGGATTAGAGTTTTAGAGAAACTTGATGTGCCAATAGAAGTAAGAATGCTTAAAACTAAAAATGGGACAAGAAGTGGTTACTATGAGGATAAGAACAAGCTTTTAAATGACATTATTAAATATGATGGAGAAGATAACATATTTTTTACATTAAATGTGTTTTCAGAAGATTTACTTGCAAGAGGAAAAGACAAGCTTTCATCTTATGTTAAACATACTACATCTGATTCAGAAATTATAAGAAGAGTACTACTACTTATTGATGTTGACCCAGAGAGACCAGCAGGGATTTCTTCAACAGATGAAGAGTTAGAATCGGCTAATGGAGTTGCAGAAGCAGTTAAGGACTTCTTAACAGAAAAGGGGTTTCCTCAACCAGTAAAAGCTTGTAGTGGTAATGGGTATCACTTACTATATAAGCTGGATTTACCTAGCACCAAAGAAATTAATGATATGATTAAAGATTTCTTAAATACCTTAGATGGTTTATTTAGTACAGAGAAAGCTAAGATTGATAAGACAACCTACAACCCAGCTAGAATAACTAAGCTATATGGAACTATAGCATGTAAGGGTGAGAGTACTGAAACAAGACCTCATAGAAGGTCAAGGATAATAGAATCACCAGAAGAGTTTAAGGTTGTAGAAGAAAATCTAATCAGTAAAGTAGTAGAGCATATGCCAAAGAAACAAGTTAAAGCTAAAAAGCAAAGTAAGAAAACAAATGCAGTTAATAGCTTTGATGCTAAGGAATGGCTAGAAAAGCATGAAATAGAAATAAGTCATACAATTGAGAAAGATTATGGATTATGCCATGTACTAAAAGTATGTCCTTGGAACTCTAATCATACTGATACATCTGCATCAGTAACTCAACATCATGATGGTGGGATTAGTGCTAAATGCCATCATGACAGTTGTTCAGAAGAGAATTGGGACACACTTAGAGAGAGGTATGAGCCAAAGGCTTCAAGAAAAAAGACGGAATATTCAAATAAATCACAATCTGATGATGATTCAAAAAGGAGTCAAGCAGATGTGTTGGTAGACCTTGTACTAGAAAATAATGATGTTTTTTTTCATAACTCATTAGAAGAAACATTCGTTGCAGTAGATAAAGGTAACTTTTATGAGGTTCATGGAATGGAAGATAAGAAGTATCAAATGCTTTTAAGAAAAAGATATTATGATAACACTCAAAAAGCTCCATCTAAAGATAATATTAATCAAGCAATTGGAGTGTTAGAAGCTAAAGCTTTATATGAAGGTGAGGAGATAGAAGTGGCTAAAAGATGTACAAGTGTAGAAAATACTATCTACTATGACATTGCAGATAAGGCTTCAACCATCATTAAGATAGATGAAAATGGGTGGGAAATTGATGATAGTAAGCAAATTCTATTTATAAGAAAAAATAATATGAAAGAACAAGTAATACCAGAACCTTATGAAGATTTAGTAGGTTTACTAGAAAAGCATTTTAGATTTAGAGATGAAGAAGATAAAACACTTCATGCAGTAAGTTTAGTAACTAGATTAATTCCACATATTCCTCATCCAATAGAAGTAATTCATGGTGAGAAAGGAGCTTCTAAAACCACTACTATGAAGATGAATAGAAGCTTAATTGACCCAGCTTCAAGAGATATAATTTCAATACCTAAAGCTATACAAGATTTAGCAATAACATTATTTAATAATTATATGCCTTGCTTTGATAATCTAGATAGTGTTTCATCAGAGAAAAGTGACTTGTTCTGTATTGCTTCAACCGGTGGTGGCTACAGTAAAAGAAAGCTCTATACAGATGATGATGAAAAAATAATTAACTTTAAAAGTCGTATAACCTTAAATGGAATTAATGTTATGGCTACAAGAGCGGATTTGCTTGATAGATGTATAGTCTTAGCACTAGAAAGAATTCCAGAGAATGAAAGAAAAGAAGAAGCTAGGGTATGGAAGGACTTCAATGATGATAAGCCTAAAATACTAGGAGCTATGCTAACAACATTATCAAAAGCTATGAAGATATACCTAACAGTAACATTAGATAAGTTAGGTAGAATGGCTGACTTTACTAGATGGGGTTATGCTGTGGCAGAAGCTTGTGGAATTGGTGGAGAAGTGTTTTTAAAAGCATACTTAAATAATCAGAAGAAAGCTAACCAAGAAGCAGTTGAATCTAATCCAATAGCTACTGCATTAATTAAGTACATGGATGAAGTAAAGAATTTTAATGGAACTGTAAGTTCATTATTAACAGTACTGAATCAAGTTGCAGAAGTCGAGCAAATTGATACAACATCTACCCTGTGGGCTAAAGAACCTAATGTACTTAGCAGGAGATTAAATGAAATAAAATCTAACCTTGAACTAGAAGGTATTTACTATGAAGTGAAACAGAAAAACTATGGCAGAGTTATTGAAATAGCTAAGGTAGCTTAGATTTACACATAATGACATTATCGAGGTGATACTTCGATAATGTCGATAAATTCATGAAGAAAAGGAGCAAATTAAGATGAAAGCATTAAAGGAACTGAGAGATAGACAGATAGGATTATATATAAGAAAAGAAGAAAGGGGAGAAAATCTTTCAACAGGATATGGAAGATTACAATGGCTGAAATATGAACTTGAAGAACATGAAGAACATGAAGGTAGAATAAAAATATACATTGATGATAATAACAGCCAATTTAGACTTTATGATTTATTAGATGACATTAATAATGGATATATTAAAGCAGTTTTAGTATGGTCAATAAGAGATGTTGAATCATTTTACATTGATACTTTAGGACTGATATGTGAAGAAAAAGATATTCCGATAGTAAGTTTCTGTGAAACAACCAAAAGCCTTAATAAAATAATAAAGAAGCTTATAAATGAAAATAGAGAAATCTATGATTTAAATTCAAAATATTTTTTTTAAGGAGTGGATTACAATGACTAATGATAAAGATGTATATAAAATAATAGATATAATTTCAGAAATGATACTTAAGTATGTAGAAGAGTGTAAAGAAAATCAATGTGATGGTGAAGAAGTAAATATACAAGTTGCATAGCTGTCAATGCTGGAAAATACCGTAAATATTGAAGTAGCGAAGTGTCTATAATGGCGGTATTTTCCCAATAAAAAATGTGAAGGTAATGAAGTAAGAAGATAAGTATATATTATATATTTGATACAAGGACTATAAATTTAAGGTAATGGAGGAATAAAGATGGGATTTATAACTTTAGATAATGATGCAACTATGGAGAAGATAAGAAAGAGGGTAGCAATTTACTGTAGAGTTTCAACCATAGAACAAGCAGAAGAAGGCTATAGTATAGATGAACAGCAAAGGTTACTAATGGAATGGTGTAAAAAGATGGATTACATTGTATATAAGTGTTATTCAGATAGAGGAATTAGTGGTAAGGATATTAAGAATAGACCAGAGTTAAAGCAATTACTTAATGATGCCGAAGATAAGAAATTCGATATGGTAATTTCATGGAAGATTAACCGTATAAGTAGAAAGTTAGCTGATGTATTAAAGATAGTTGATGTTTTAGAGCAGAATAATATAACTTTCAAGTCTTATTCAGAACCATTTGAAACTGATACACCAGCAGGTAAAATGCAGTTTCAAATGATGGCATTAATAGGTGAATTTGAGAGAGGTACAATAGCACAAAATGTAAAAATGGGAATGTGTGCCAGGGCAAGAAGTGGAGAATGGTGCGGTGGTAGAGTTCTAGGATATGATTTAGTAGCAGTAGAAAACTTAGAAGGAGCTAAAAGAAGAAAAACTAAGCTAACTATTAATGAAAAAGAAGCAGAAACAGTAAGGTTTATTTTTAATGAATATGGTAATGGGAAAGGCTATAAGGCAATTACTAACCAATTAAACAAGTTAGCACATAAAACTAAGAAGGGGAACAACTTCTCAGTAGGTTCAATAAGAGATATTATAACTAATCCAGTATATATAGGTAAGATTAGATATAATTTAATACAGAATTGGTCAGAAAAGAGAAGAAGAAATATTAATGTTAATCCTATAATAAATGATGGAGTACATGAAGCTATCATAGATGAAAAACTATGGGACAAGGTTCAAGCAATTCTAGAAAATAAGCAAGGAAAGCCTTCAAGAGTGCATGATGGAGAGTTCCCATTAACAGGAATACTAAGATGTCCTAAGTGTGGAGCTGGTATGGTAATATCAAGAACTACTAATAAATTAGCAGATGGTACTAAAAAAAGTATAGCATACTATGCTTGTGGAAATTGGAAGAATAAAGGTACAGCAGTATGTAACAGTAATACAATAAGAGTAGAAAAAGCTAATGAATATGTATTTAATAAGCTTTCTGAGTTACTTTCTAATGAGAATATGGTTAAAACCATAGTAAGTAATGTTAATAGAGAAAGAATAAGAAAGGTTAATCCTACTAAGAACGAGCTAACAAGAATTGATAAAGAGCTAGAAAAGTTAGACAAGAAAAAAGGGAAACTTTTTGAAGCTTATGAAGATGAAATAATAACTAAAGAAGAGTTTCAAGTAAGAAAATATGAGTTAACTGAAAGAGTTAAAAGACTTGAAGAAGAAAAAGCACCATTATTAGTAACACTATCAGATGATGTTAAGGAAGAACTACCTTATGACTTCATTAAGAGTATACTTGAAAATTTCAGTAAGGTCTTAAAAGAAAGCACAAGTAGGGAGCAACAGAAGAAGTTATTACACATGATAATTTCAGAAATAACCATTAATGAGCTAAGGGACATTGACTCAATTAAGATTAACATTAATGATAACTTGGTTAACTATTTAAGCAAGGAAGAAGGAGTATCTATAAAAGGTACTACTTCTTCTTTTACATTAAGAAGTGTTGGTATAAATACATTGAACTTAGATATTGCAATATAGAAGACAGTATAATATTGTGGAAATAAATAGAATAATATATACTCAAATTAAAGGGGGGGATATCAATGAATACTAGAGAAAATCTAAAGTCAGAAATTATAGCTTTTCTTGAAAATGATGAAGAAAAAATAATGCTTATAACTGGAACACATCAATTTGAAAAGCATATGGAAGTATTAAGAACATTAAATAAAAATGTACAAGATGGGGTCAAAGTTTTATTTAGACTTAATGGAAAAGATAATATTGATAGTATTTTTCAACATAGTCTTAAATCAGCAAAATTGAATACAAGAATTAAAGTAGGAAACTTGAGAATGTATATAGACACAATAAATAAAAAGTCATGGAGAAATGAAAGATATAATGTATCTATATTGTATCCAGTAGATTCAATATGTAGAAAGAAAGATGAACAACGTAAAGAAATATTGGGTGACCTAATAAGAAATACAGTTCATAAAGTATTTATAGTTTCGTGGACTGACTCATATGATTATAGTTGGTTAGATGAATTTGGAATAGATAGAACAGTTGTATTTGATGCAGAGGAAGAAGACCCAGCTTATCATGGTAGAGTAATAGAGAATATAAATAGATTTAAATAAAATATGTACAGTTAAGGAGTGTGAATAAAATGGTAGTTACAAATATTATGCCATGTATAAAGGTTACAAAAGAGAATAATATGAGTGGTATGGATATGTATATTGATTTAGGTTGTAAGATAAGAGTTACAGATGATGAAGGTAAGATAGTAGAAGGTAGAGTATTGTTTTTAGAGTTGGCTAAATATGAGGAAGAAGATGATATGCTATATCTATTATTAGATAATGAAAAGCAATTTAGTATAGGTATAAGTTATATAGTAGATATAGAAGAGCTGTAATTATAAGTAAAAACCTCACTTGTAAGTGATACGGAGAACCGTATCATAAGTAATGAGATAAAATAATTTATGTTTACAAATTAAATCAAATAATGCGAGGAAATAAATTAAATGATAGAGTATTCTAATATCAAGGAGGTAAGGTAATGGAGTGGTTAAAAAGTTTCAATAAAGCTATTAGTTATATAGAAAAAAATTTAGATGATGATATTTCATATGAAGAAGCAGCTAAAATTGCATGTTGTTCAACAAATTATTTTCAACGCATGTTTGCCTATGTTACTGGTATAACATTAGTAGGATATATAAGGCGTAGAAAAATGACACAAGCATCTTTTGAATTACAGACAAAAGATATAAAGGTTTTAGATATTGCATTGAAATATGGATATACTTCGCCAACTGCATTTAATCGTGCATTTCAAAGTGTACATGGTATAAGTCCTGCTGTAGCAAAATCACAAGGATGTAAGCTTTGTGCATATCCACCAATTAAAATCTCAATTCAAATACAAGGAGGTAGTGATATGCCATATAGAATTGAAGAAAAAGCCCCAATAAGAATCGTTGGAGTTCGTATTCCATTAACATATGATATGGATGAGAATTATAAGTTAATTCCATCATTTTGGGAGAAAACAAAGAAAAGTGAAATATTTCAACAGATTTTAAATTTAAATAATACATCAGAAGAAAGTGTATTTGGAATATCAATTTATAGTGGAAGTGATGAAGTTTATTATTATATAGCTACTGAAACAGATAAACCAGTACAACAAGGAATGTATGAGTTTGAAATTCCTACAACAATGTGGGCTGTATTTGAGAACAATGGTCCATTTAAAGAATCAATACAAAATATCTATAAACGTTTCTTTACAGAATGGCTTCCGTTTTCAGGATACCAACATTCTGAAATTGCAGATATAGAAGTATATCCAGGTACTTGTAAAGAAAGTTCTAGTGGGTATTCAGAAATATGGATGAGTATAAAAAAAGAAAGGAATAATTAGACATATGGAATATAAAGTAGAAATTAGAGAAATAGAACCTATAAAAATAGCTTTTATGAAATATAAAGGAGTTGTCACCGAAGCAAATAAAGTATTTCCTAATGTTTTTAAATCAATTAGAGGAAAAGCAAATGGAGCACCGTTTTTTAATTACATTACAATGAATTCAGAAACTAAATTTGGAGATATTGAACTATGTGTACCTACTTCAATGAATCCAAGTGGAAATGGTATAGAAATGAAGGAAACACCTAGAGTAAAGGCATTATGTGTTACTCATATGGGCTCTTATGAAACTATGTTTAAGGCATATCAGCAGATTGATGAATATGCAAAAGAAAATGGAATTAAATTAAAGACTGAGTTTCGTGAAGTATTTATTAAAGGTCCTGGTATGATTCTAAAGGGGAATACAGATAAATATATTACAGAAATTATATGCCCTATTGAGGAGGAGTAGTGTGGAAGCGATTCATGTAGATAATGTTGTTAAACATTATAAGAATGGAGTTGAAGCTTTAAACGGAATATCATTAATAGTTAAGAAAGGTGAGATTTTTTCTTTGCTAGGTCAAAATGGTGCTGGGAAGTCAACTTTAATTAATATACTTACAACATATCTTGAGCCAACTTCAGGTACTGTAAAAATATTAGGTAGTGATATTTATAATGATAGTAATAAGGTAAGGAAAAGTGTTGCATGTGTTGCACAAAAAATATCAATTGACACATATTTATCATTAAAAGAAAATATGATGTTCCAAAGTAAATTGTATAAAATACCAAAAGTAGAGGCAGAACAACGAATGAAAACATTAATTTCATGTTTTTCATTGGAAAGATATTTAGATTACCCTGTTTCGTCTTATTCGGGTGGAGTAAAAAGACGGTTAGACATTGCTTTGAATCTTATGTCAAATCCGCAGATTTTGTTTTTAGATGAGCCTACAGTAGGTATGGATATTCAATCACGAATGGCTATGTGGGAGATGATGAAAAAAATTAGGGATGAATTTGGAACAACAATTTTTCTTACAACACACTATCTTGAGGAAGCTGATGAGTTAAGCGACACTATTTGTATTATGAGAGATGGAAAGGCTGTAATACAGGGTACACCAGCAAAGCTTAGGGAATTAATTAAACAGGACATTTTGAGTATAAGATTTACTAATAAAAATCAGGCTAAAAATTGTTTTGTAGAGCTTAGTACAGCTATAAATGATATAAAGCTGTCATTACGTGATGAAAAAGTTTTAATTCATTCAAAACAAAGTAGAGAGAATTTAAAAATAATAAATCAATGGTTGCTTGATAGAAAGATAAATTTTGAAGGGATTGAGATAGTTAAACCAACATTAGATGATGTGTTTATAAAAGCAACAGAAGTAAATAGATTGGAGGATATTTCATGAATGTTATAACTCTTTTAGGGAGAAATATTAAGTGGAGGTTCAATAATAAATTTACTGTAGTTATTACTATTTTACAACCAATGTTATGGCTTATTCTATACAGTGCAGTTGCAAGTCAAACTATGAATGGAATAGGAATTGATAATTATACAACCTTTATATTACCTGGACTTATAGTATTAGTAAGCTTTGGTGCGTGTAGCAGTAGTGGAATTATGAATTATTTAATGAAGTCTGATGGAAGTTTTTATAGGATACTGATTGCTCCAGTTAGTAGAAAGTCTATAGTATTAGGACAAGTTCTTGAAGCAGTATTATGCACATTTCTTGAAGTTGGAATCATGTGTATTGTGAGTTTACTTTTTTCTGTAAGAATACAGACCAATATTTTAGGAGTTTTCATTATTATATTGATTATATTTCTTAATTCCTTATGTTTATCTTCAATTACCTATGCAATAAGTTTATCACTTCCAAATGAGGTAGTATATGAAACAGTTATGAACGCTATTGTATTACCTGTATTCTTTTTAAGTACAGCGTTATTTCCAGCAGATAAATTAACAGGTCTGCTTTCGATAGTTGTAAATTTGAATCCATTTACTCATGTTATTAATTTATTACGTGCAATGATGATTGAAGGGGATATTGAAATATTGCAACTTTCAGGTGTAATAGGTATGCTTATTGTAATGAGTGGGGTCAGCTTTTTATGGGCTTTATCAAGATTAAAGAAAGAAACGAGTTTTTAAAAGGTAATTTAATATAAAGATAAAGTTATGGAATTTAATTATAAATGTTTATTTTTTATAAAGATTTGATATAATATAAATAAGAAAAGCTTAGTGCGTCAACACTAAGCAATCCTTAGAACATTTATTTTGTTTTAGGGCTATTGGATAAAATTTATTATGTGAATTTAAGAGGCTAAAGCACTATTCTTTGTCGGATGGGTGCTTTTTCTCTTTGCCATCAAGTTTTATATGAATACCAAGAAATTTAATCTTGATAGTTAACTTAGAAATAAAAAGATTATGTTGTAAAACTAATTTAATAATATAAATAGTAACAAAACTTTTTATAGTTAATTCTAGCATAGCCAATACCACCCCTTAACTATGATGATATATTCATCAATAGTCCAAGGGAGATAAAACGTTCAAAACCCCCGTAGCCATCTACTACGGAATTTCTAAATAACACTTTAGAATTATACTATAATTATGTAGAATATATACACAAGAATAAAGTGGAAAAACCTCACCTCTAAGTGAGGAAGGAGTTAAATTTGCAATATGTTAAGTTCAGAATGTGGGCGATTAGAAGCATATAAGAATTACTATTAATTTATGTTCTTAAAACTTAAAATAATGAAAAAAAGAGTATATTTTAAAAGGCTAGGGTATGATATTATTGTAGAAGATATTAATAAACATATAAACTAAAATTGAAGAAAGGAGGTCTTATGATTATGGAAGCAATAATTATTATAATGACTACAATAGTTACATTAATTGTTTTTCTAGCATCATTTTTAATAGATAAAAGAAGACTTATAAATGGTTTTTTATTTAATATATTTTTGATGTCACTATTTATGGCTATAACATATTGTGCATTCAAAACTCAAAATCGTATTTTAATTGTCTTTGTACTTATTATATTTATCATATTAGGAATAGTCCTATTCTTTGCTGTTTATGCACTGATAATTGCATTACTAATTAATTCAAAAATTGTTATAAAGAAAGAAGGACGAAGCATTTCGAATTTGCTAACACTATTTTTAGCAATAGGCTTAATAGGTATATTAATATGGTCAGCTATTAATCCAGAAAGGTTTTTGCCAAAAGAGGCAAATGCGATATTAAGTTGTGTTTACTTAATAGGGGTCTACTATTGCATTGATATATTTAACTTTTTGGTAGCATCTTTAATATATCAATTTAACAAACCTAAGCTAAATCAAGATTTTGTTATTGTATTAGGATGTGGATTAAATAAAGACAAAGTTACACCTCTACTTGCTAGTCGTATAAACAAAGGAATTGAATTTTATAAAAAGCAAGCACGAGCAACCACACCTCCAAAAATGATTTTTTCAGGAGGAAAGGGTAATGATGAGGAAATATCAGAAGCACTAGCTATGTGTAGATATGCAATTTCTAATGGAGTTCCAGAGGAAGATTGTATTATGGAGGATAAATCAGTAAATACATTGCAAAATATGAGATTTTCTAATGTGATTATGGAAAAAATAAAAGGCGGTAGTGTATATAATAGTATATTTGTTACTAATAACTTTCATCTATTTAGAGCAGGAATTTATGCTAAAAAGGCAGAATTAAAATCTCAAGGAATAGGTTCCAAGACAGCAAAGTTCTTCATTCCGAATGCATTAATTAGGGAATATATCGCAATAGCAGTTATGTATAAAAAGAGACACATAATTGTAGTAAGTATTATTTTAGCAATAGGTATTGTACTAGCCTTTGTTGAACATTTTGCTATAGTAGGTTAAATACATATAAAATAACATTCCATTAAAAAGGGGGTGTTATTTTTTTATGTGTGCCACAGACGGCACACGTAATGAATTAATTGTTTGTATGGACATTTAAGAATTTGTATAATTATATAAAGAAGTTTTACTTCCTAACAGTAACAAAATGCTTAGTTGAGTAGCTTTTTTCTTCAAGTCTGCTTATACGAATACTCCATCAATAATATTCAAATCTAAATAAACATGGTATAATAAAGTGAAAAAAATGTATGAACAAATAACAATCATAAATTTGGTTATTTTAAATGGCAAGTGGCGTGTGTCGCATTGATAGAAAGGGAACTACGTAAATAAAGGAGCTATTAGATATATGAATTTTTATTTCGCACCTATGGAAGGTTTGACTGGGTACATTTATAGAAATGCCCATAATGCTTTTTTCAATAATATAGATAAATACTTTTCACCTTTTATTTTTGCAAATCAAAGTGAAAGTTTTAAAACCCGGGAATTAAATGATATTTTGCCTGAAAACAACCAAGGACTAGTTTTGATTCCACAATTACTAACTAATAATGCAAAAGATTTTATTCATACTTCAAAGAAAATAAAGATGCTGGGATATAATGAGATTAATTTAAATTTAGGATGTCCTTCTGGAACTGTAGTTTCAAAAAATAGAGGATCTGGATTTCTTTCAAAAAAAGAAGAACTTGATGTGTTTTTAGACGAAATTTTTTCTCAATCGATAACAAAAATATCATTAAAAACCAGGATAGGAAAAGACCAACCTGAAGAATTTTATGATTTAATTGAAATATTTAACAAATACCCTATAGAAGAGCTAATTATTCATCCAAGGATTCAAAAAGATTTTTATAAAAACAAGCCTAATCTGAAAATATTTAAGGAAGCCTTGATTTTAAGTAAAAATCCTGTTTGCTATAATGGTGACATTTTTACAATCAAAGATTACAAGGAGTTTTTGGCTGATTTCCCTAGTGTAGATACTTTAATGTTTGGCAGGGGATTATTAGGCAATCCTGGACTAATTAGCGGCATCACAAATAATATTAAGCTTGAGAAAAAATTATTAAAAGACTTTCATGATAAAATTTATGAAGATTATAAAAGAATACTCTTTGGCGATAGGAATGTCTTGTTTAAAATGAAAGAATTATGGTTTTATATGATCCTGGTGTTTTCTGATAATGCAAAATATGCAAAAAGAATTAAGAAATCAGAAAGATTATACGATTATGATGAAGCTGTTTCAAGCTTATTCAGAGAACAGGATGTTTTAGAAAATTGAGCTGAAAGCGATGAAATTATAGGTTAGAATGGAATAAATGCACACCTCTATGGATTTTGAATTTAGGGGTGTGCATTTTTCAGTAGAATTATAAAATTTTTCTTAAAGTGTTTACTCTGACAAAGTGAAGATGAATTATATACTGCAGAGCTTCCTACGGTTAATTGGGAGATCTGTATTATTGTTTTATGTTTAGAGTTGACAAACCATTTTTTTACTATTACACTATGGATATTAATTGAAAATAAATTCAATGAAATATAATTCAATGAAAGGATTTGGTAGGAATTTGAATAAACGGCAAGAACAAAAAGAACAGCGTCGAAAAAAGATATTGTCTGTAAGTTTGGATTTGTTTATACGGAAGGGTTACAATGCTACAAAAATTTCAGATATCGCAGAAAAAGCAGGCATGAGTATGGGCTTATTTTTTAACTACTTTGAATCGAAGGAAAGGGTGTATGAAGAACTTGTGGGGATAGGATTGACAGGAACTAAACGGTCTATAGAATTTGACCAAGAAAATCCTCTCGCATTTTTTGAAACAGCAGCAAGCATGGTTTTTACCATGCTGGAAGAAAATCCAGATTCTGCGAAAATATTCGTGTTGATGGCGCAGGCTCAGCATAACGAATATGCGCCACAATCGGTAAAAGAAATGCTGTTGAAGGTGGATAATATTCAACTGTCGATTTCTCTGATTAAAGCAGGTCAAGAAAACAGAACCATTCGCGAGGGTAACCCAGAAGCGTTATCCACTGCTTTTTGGTGCAGTATCAAAGGTATTGCAGAACAGTTGGCACTGTATCCAAATACCCCGCCTGCAGAAGCAAATTGGATTGTGGATATTTTGCGTAAATAGAAGAAAATAGTAGCAATGTTAGAATAGGAACATTTTTAAGTTAAAGAGAGCAGACAACAATAAATATAGATTTTTTATGAAAGGGTGAGAATAGTAATGTTGCTAAGTAGAGGTAAATGATTTATATTATCCAATCAAGAATAAAATTATTAAGGCTTGAATAAATAGAATATTGTAAAATCTACAAGCATTAGGGGGAAATATGGATAAGATTTGTATAATAGAGGATGATTTTAAACTGTGTGAATTAGTTAAAGCTTATTTAGAAGATAAGGGATTTTACGTGTATATAGTGGAAGATTTCATTAATATATAAAGATAGGGTTATTGAGCTTACCAAAAATGAGTTTAAGCTGATTAATAAGTTTTTAGTAAACCACGGAAAGGTAATAGTTAGATATAATAAATAAAACCACAAAAAAATTGTATTCGCATTTTAATAGCTACGAAGATATGCTAAAGGTTTCTTCAAAAGTTGACAGTTACAATTATAATATACAAGGAGCCAAACTATTATTATTTACCTCAGGATTTTTAGGAATATTCTTTTTTATAGCTACAGCTATTAGAAGAACTTTTGATATGAAGATTTTATAAAAACTAGTAAAGAATATAATGTTCATTACTAGGATAGGTTGATATCTAGACAGGATGTGGAGAAAACATGAAAGAATATGAGTAAAAGGAAGATACTTCACAGTGTTATCCTTAAAATATCTTAGAAATCACTTATATAATTCACTTCTTTTAACGGACAGTGATAAAGTTAGGTACGGTTCGCCTCCACCAAATAATCACTCACATTGTGATACAATGCAAAGCCCTTGATTTAAAGGGCTTTTGTTGTTTTTAGAGACAGAATTGCAGTCAAAAACAGAATCGATTTTTTCAACTACTGGATCTTTTTTCAAGCAAGATGCATACCGCTGCGAATTTTGAACAAGGGATGTGCATTTTTTATGTTGATGTATTATAATTTTTAGCCAAAGTATTTATTAGCATCAATGATAAATAAGATGACCTACCTTCATAAATAGTTGCAGCATTATAGAAAAACATGTAAAATTATTGTATAATTTTATGTTTTTTAGTTTATTATGAGGGGATGAAAAGATGTCTATAAATCTAGCTTTATTAATATTATTATTTCTAGTTATCTTATATATTACCATTATTGAAATATTTACAGTGATTTTTATGATTACTGGAGTGTCTAATACCAGGGCTAAATTTCAAGTTATTTCACTGCTTACAAATTGTGGTTTCACAACAACTGAAAGTGAAATAATTGTTTCTTCTCGAAAAAGGCGAAAAATTGCTATTACAATTATGCTTTTCGGTAATATCTTCAATGTGGCCATAGTTTCACTTTTGGTGAACATGGTTATATCTTTTTCAAAAAATAAAGATTTCAATGTATTTCACTCTATTTTATATCTTTTGAGTTTTATGGCTTTTATTACAATAATAAGAAAGATACCATTTTTTAGAGTAACCTTTGATAATATCGTAAAGCGTATAGCAACAAAGGTAATCTTTAGTAAGAAGGCGAATCCAATGTTGATTTTTGATAATTTTCATGGATTTGTAATTGTAGAGATAAAGATTGTTGAGGTCCCTGAAAAGCTTAATAATAGGACTTTATTGGAGTCAAGAATTAGTAAAGACTATGGAATAAGAGTTCTAAATATTAAAAGAGATGATTTATCAATGGTGGATATTTCAAAGGATGAAGTGATTATGAAAAATGATAGAGTAATGGTTTATGGACCTTTGGCCAATATCATTGTTGTATTTGAACAAAAGCCTTCTCTTTATAGTAGAGCAAGCTAGAATTAGAAAGCCAAAAACCTATAATAGTATTTTTGTGACAAATAATTATCACTTGTTTAGAAGTGGAATATATGCAAGATTGACAGGGCTAAAAAGCCAAGGAATAGGCTCTAAAACTGCTCCATATTTTTTACCGAATGCTATGATTAGAGGATATATAGCTATAGTAGCTATGCATAAGAAAGGACATATAATAATTGTTACTTTGATTTTAATTTTTAGCCTTATATTAGCTATACTTCCTCATCTTTCATTACTTATGTATATAAAGGGCAAAGTATCTCTTCCACCAGTGAAACCCTTGACTAATTAATAAATTAGTCAAGGGTTTCCTTATGCTTTGATTTAAGTTGATTAGCAACAGAGCTTGTCAGCGAGGCTTCCAATTTCTGTAAGGGGTCTGACCCCATACCACCTTTTACTATGTGATAATAATTCCAGAAAAGAGTTTTGTAATTATTAGATGGCTTAACATTAAAATTAAAAAAAAGACAAATCAGTAAAAGAAAATAATAACCTAAGAAAAAATAGCAAATATAAAGCAAATATGGGTATAGTAAATCTTATTTGAGTGTAGAGGCTAAAATGAATATTGAAAAAACAGGAAAGTAGAGTTACATTATAGATAACGACTGTTATATGATAAATAACCTTATAAAAGAAAAGTGACAATTTAACAAAAACTGTCTTTTATAATAAATTTAAGGGAGGTCAATATATACAAAAATTGCAGTTGGAGGATGTACTCATGCAGATACAGCAGTTGCCAGTAGTAATAAAGCCAATGGCAGAGTAGATTAAGCAAAGTGAAAGGTTTATAGCCTTATAATAAGGCACAGTTTTTTACCGGTTTTCATGACGAAAAAAAAGTTTGAGTTAAGCTTGTAATGTATATCTCTTAGGTATACAATGAAAGTATACGGTTTTGGTATACATTTGAGGAATGTGTTTACAAGTATGGTTGATACAGTAAAACATAGCGATTAGATGGATTCCAAGGGTGAAAAAGAATTGGCGGAGTCACCTGAGTTTGATGAGTTTCGCTTGCGGCAGTTCAATGCTGTGGTTTTACAGATTTCACATAGCGACATTCATGAAACCGTATTAATTAAAGGGAGGTGTATTAATGTTTTTTAAGACTATGGAACAACATGAAAATTTCAGAACAAAAATAAGAGAGTTTGCGCAGGAGGAAGTTAAACCTATTGCATTTATGTTAGACCAGGAAAATAAATTTCCAATGGAAGCAATTAATAAGTTAGCTGATATGGGGATGATGGGGATTCCATATCCAAAAGAGTACGGTGGAGCAGGTTTGGATGTAATAAGCTATGCAATCGCCGTTGAGGAATTATCAAGAGTGGACGGTGGTACGGGCGTAATTCTTTCCGCTCATACATCTTTGGGTGCATACCCAATTTCTGCCTATGGAACAGAGGAGCAGAAACAAAAATACTTGGTTCCATTGGCAAAGGGAGAGAAACTTGGCGCATTCGGTCTCACCGAAGAAAATGCTGGTAGTGATGCAGGTGGTACGGAGACAACTGCAGTCCTCGAAGGTGATTATTACATTTTGAATGGTGAAAAAATCTTCATAACAAACGCAGGTAAGGCTGATATTTACATTGTTTTTGCAGTTACGTCGCCGAATATAGGTGTTCGTGGTATCAGTGCGTTTATTGTGGAGAAGGGCCTAGAAGGCTTTAGCTTTGGTAAGCATTACGACAAGATGGGTATTCGTTCGTCAGTCACTGCAGAGCTTATTTTCAACGACGTGAAAGTTCCTAAGGAAAATCTATTAGGCAGTGAGTGTGATGGTTTCAAGATTGCAATGGCAACTTTGGATGGTGGCCGTATTGGTATTGCAGCTCAGGCTCTCGGCATAGCGCAAGGCGCTTATGAGCATGCTTTGGAGTACTCAAAAGAAAGAGTTCAATTTGGCAAACCTATCTGTCAGCAACAGGTTGTAGCTTTTAAGTTGGCCGATATGGCGACAAAGCTTAGAGCAGCTAGATTGCTTATTTACAGTGCGGCAGAGCTTAAAGAAAATCATGAGCATTTCAGTATGGAAGCTGCTATGGCGAAACAATACGCTTCCGACGTTTGCCTTGAGATTGTAAACGACGCTCTTCAAATATTTGGTGGAAGCGGTTATTTGAAAGGTATGGAAGTTGAGCGTGCTTACAGGGATGCTAAGATTTGTACAATATATGAAGGAACTAATGAGATTCAACGTGTCGTTATAGCTGCTCACATCATAGGTAAGATGCCGAAGACTGAGCATGCAAGTAAAGTTTCGAAGTCGGGGCCTGCCACAGGTTATCGTAAGAAAGTGATTTTCAAGAGTGGAACGATCCAGGAAAGAGTACAGGCTCTTGTGGAAGCTCTTAAGGCAGATAATTATGACTTTACAGTTGGAATTCCTTTGGATACTCCTATTACTAAGGCTGAAAGGGTAGTTAGCGTAGGGCTAGGCATAGGAGAAAAACAAAATATGAAACTTATAGAAGACTTGGCAGTTCAAGCCGGTGCAGCTATAGGTTCTTCACGTCCAGTAGCTGAAACACTTAAATATTTACCGCTGAATCGTTATGTTGGTATGTCTGGTCAAAAATTCAAGGGAAATCTTTACATTGCTTGCGGTATTTCAGGTGCAGGTCAGCATTTGAAAGGTATAAAGGATGCTACTACAATTGTTGCTATAAATATCGATCCTCATGCGAAAATTTTTAAGAACTCAGACTACGGTATCGTTGGCGATTTAATGGAAATATTGCCATTGCTCACTGTTGCTTTAGACAACGGAGAACCAAAGAAGGAGGCTCCACCAATGAAGAAGATGAAGATGGCCGCTCCTAAGAAAGTTATTCCAACTTGGAAACATTATGTATGTAACGGATGTGGTTATGAATACGATCCTAGCATGGGTGATTCAGAAGGTGAAGTAGTTCAGGGGACTCTCTTTGAAAATATACCACAGGAGTGGACTTGCCCTTCTTGTGGTGAAGAAAAGGATATGTTTATAGAAGTCTGATTCCTATAATAATTAAACATAATAATGTGTTTTTAGTGAAAAGGAGGATTATATGTATGTATTGTGTTAGAAAAATAACTGAGGATCTTTATTGGGTTGGTGGAAGCGATCGTCGCCTTGCTCTCTTTGAAAACATTCATCCCATTCCACGAGGTGTTTCCTATAACTCTTATCTACTAATAGATGAGAAGACAGTACTCTTTGATACAGTGGACTGGTCAATTTGCCGTCAGTTCCTTGAGAATATTCAACAGGTTCTAGGTAGCAAATCTTTAGATTATATGGTAATTAATCATATGGAACCGGATCATGCAGCGTGTATTGAAGAGATTATTCTTCGGTATCCGGATGTAAAGATTGTATGCACCCAAAAGGCTTCCTTGTTCATGCATCAGTTCGGTTTCCATATAGATGGCAATGTAATAGAAGTTAGTGAAGGAGATACTATGTCCTTTGGAAAACATAACGTTACATTTGTGGCGGCGCCAATGGTACATTGGCCAGAAGCTATGGTGACATATGATGCTACCGATGGTGTATTATTTTCCGCTGATGCTTTCGGTTCTTTTGGCTCATTGGATGGTCAGCTGTTTAATGACGAGATGAACTTTGACCGCGATTGGATTGACGATGCCAGAAGGTATTATACAAACATTGTAGGCAAGTATGGGCCTCATGTTCAGAATCTTTTGAAGAAGGCGAGCAACATTGACATCAAGATTATCTGCCCGCTACATGGACCTGTATGGCGTAATGATTTGGGATACTTGTTAGATAAGTACGACAAGTGGAGCAGGTACGCACCTGAGGAAAATGGTGTAATGATAGTTTATGGAACAATGTACGGCAATACAGAGGCTGCTGCAAGCGACTTGGCAACAAGGCTTGTGGAAAAGGGAATGACGAATGTGGTTATGTATGACGTTTCAAAAACTCATGTCTCCTATTTGATTTCTGAGACATTCAAATATAGTCATGTGGTTCTTGCTTCCGTAACATATAACTTGAAGATTTATCCACCGATGCTGAATTATATAATGGATATGAAGGCATTAAATCTTCAAAAACGAACTTTCACTCTTATAGAAAATGGTTCATGGGCTCCTCAATCCGGAAAATTGATGCGTGAACTTTTGGGTGAGATGAAAGAAATGACTATTTTAGATAATGAGATGTCGTTGAACTCCAGCATGAAAGAAGATGATGCGGATTCAATGGATGCCATTGCAGACAGCATTATCGAGTCAATGAAATAATTTCAGAAAAACATAAATTTGGGATTTACTCATGGATAAAATTCGTGAGCAGGTCCCTTTTGCTGTGCATGTTAATATTAAATTTATATTAGGATGTACATAGTGAGGTTTACAGCCACCATACATAGAATAAAATATCTGAAGAGGGTTTAACTCAGCATATGAATACTTTATCTGTGGTAATACAAAACAATATAACCATAGGAGAATTGGCAATGACAGATTTTTTCTTATGTTTTAAATTAGTTGGATTGGTGATGTTGATTTATAATCTCATTTTGATTTTAAGGCTATTGACTAAAGTAGGTAATTAGAATATAATACGTTCAAAGGATTAAACCATTAAACTATTGAGGTGAAATATGGAAAAAGATAAAAGCCTAGAAGTTACTCTACAGAAATTTAAAGATTGTATACCTCTTTTCGATGTATTAGCAGATGAACATAGGCAAAGGATAATAATGATACTTGCAAAAGAAAAAGAAGGACTAAACGTTAACTTAATAACTGAGAAGATGATACTTTCAAGACCAGCTGTTTCTCATCATTTAAAGGTATTAAAACAAGTAAGGATTATTGATGTGAGAAAAGAAGGCACTGAAAACATTTATTATCTTACATTAAAACCGGCGATTGAAAAAATCAAGCACTTTCTAAGTTCTATAGAAAATACTTGTGGCTTATAAAACGAAGCGATAGAATTATAAAAATGTATGATTCATATAAAGAAAACCCTAAATTAAATGATAAGTTGTTTTTCAATGCTCCAACAGTAATACTTGTTACAGCTAACTCAGAAATAAATGGAGGATTAGCTTCTTGTTCTAAAATAAGTAAAGGAATAATTACATTTTCATGAATATTAGAAACATCTACTTCAGAAGAGGGGGCATTTTGTTCTTTCTTCTTTTAAGTCTTTATTTGTAGCAGCTATGATTCTAACGTTAATTGGTATAGTATTTTTCCCACCGATTCTTGTTATACATCCTTCTTGCAGAACTCTAAGAAGTGTTACTTGCATCTCTAAGGGCATCTCTGAAATTTCGTCTAAGGCATCAAACAAAACAGATAGCATTCCCATTGGAAGTGAATTAACAATAGAATCTATATGTGAACATGTATGAGTAAAATTATTCATAATTGTCCTCTTAAATCAGTAAAGTAATAAGAATGTATATTAAACCTTAATCTATATATTACCAAGTATATATTATTTTATGATATTTATAAAGAGAATCTAAATGTGTTAAGCATTAATATGGTAATAGTGTTTTAATGATTATTTCTTCTAAAATGAGCCGTGTGTAACAATGTCAAATAGGTTTTAAGCTAAAATTAGCTTGGCATGATAATTGCTAAATATAACTTGGCATAGCACTAGCAGAAGCTGGTGCTATTTTTTATATTAATAGATTTATAAAAAAACTAGAACAATATAAATATTAGAAAAAATTTAAAATATAGGTAATAAATATTAAAAAAATAGTTACATATAATAGAAAAGATGTTTATAATATAAAGTAATGGTAGCAACGAAATGTATATATAAATTTTGGATGCAAAGACTGACTGCCACAAAATTGTTACATGGAGGCATTTATATGATTATTAATCATAATATTAGTGCTATGACGGCATGTAGATATATGAATATAAATTTAGCACTTGCAAATAAGGCTATGCAAAGGATTTCTTCAGGTCGTAGAATTAACAGTGCTGCAGATGATCCTGCAGGACTTGCAATTTCAGAAGGCATGAAAGCACAAATTAGGGGACTTCAACAGGCTTCAAGAAATGTACAAGATGGTATATCTGTACTCCAAGTTGCCGATGGAGCTTTAAATGAAACTCATTCAATGCTTCAAAGACTTAGAGAATTAGCAGTTCAGGCTACTAATGGTACTCTATCTCCGGAAGATCGAAAAAATATACAAATAGAGGTGGATCAATTAACTTCAGGAATTAATAGAATTGCTACAGATACAGAATTTAATACAATAAAAATACTAGATCCTAGTACTGGAAAATATGATGCAGTTGATTCCCAGCTTAAAATTCAAATTGGTGCAAATTCAGGTCAGGTTATGGCAATTCCAATTGGAGATATGAAATCAAATGCACTAAATATAAGTGGCACAGCAGGTGCTGTGGTAACATCTAAGGATGGAAGTGTTAAAGGTAGATTTTCTACTACTAAGTGCAGTGATGCATCAGGGTATGCATTAGATGTTTCTACACCTGAAAATGCAGGTGCTGCAATAAAAATTTATGATGATGCTATAAACCAAGTATCATCTTCAAGAGCTACTTTAGGCGCTATGCAAAATACATTAGAATATAGAATAGATTATCTCGACAATACTGCTGAAAATTTAACTGCTGCAGAATCTAGAATAGTGGATGCTGATATCGCAAAGGAAATGATAGAATATTCAAAGCATAATATGCTTTATCAAGTTTGTCAGGCGATGCTTATTCAAGCAAATCATCAGTCAGAAAGTGTAATTGAACTTTTAAAATCTTTGTAAAATGCTACCTGCTATCTGGTGGATTATTGTCTATTTTTATTTAGACAAGCATATTGCACAGATGGGGGTTCCATTGATGAAGGTTCATGTTTCGCATTGGGGCATATGTATGCTAAAGGAAAGAGGACTATAGGATATAAAACTGATTTCAGAAATTTTGCAGATGGAAAGGACAACTTAGTGATTCAGCAATCCTTGGAAATAACATTAAATAATAGGTGTGAGTTGAAAAATTTTTTTAATAAACTCAAAGGATAGTCTTATTGGAAGAACAACAAAGTAACATTATGAAGAGAAATTTTTAATATACCAACTCAAGACTGATAGACATTAGTCTTGAGTTGGTATATTTTAATTATAACATCCAGAACCACCAGGCATTTAATGATAAAATCGGGACGTTTTGCTGAAAAAGCTTTCAATAGAAATTATAAAAGAGTTTGGCAAAGGTTTTGATATGAGAAATTCAAACAATATGTGCTCTTTTTATATATCATTTTAAAATTAGTTAAAATATTGAACATTTCAGAGGGAAAGTCTCAAATTAAGAAAACGCAAGTTAAATGTCTTGCGTTTTTGTTATGAAGTTTTTGGGGAAAGGTTAAGTTTTTTAAATTTGACCATTATACAATTTTAGACAAACAATTTGAAAATTCTACAATTTTTACGTATAATAAGCAGGAACTACAAAATCCTATAAGTGCTTTGAATGCTTTTGGATATATAGGAAGGAGGGGTTTAAAATGAAAATTTTACTTATAGATGACGAAGAGAGTATTTTAAATTTAGTCCGTATGAACCTGGTATTGGAAGGTTTTGAGGTAGTAACTAGTGCTACTGGTAATATCGGAATCAAGAAATTTCAAGATGAAAAACCAGACTTAGTTCTACTTGATTTAATGCTACCTGATTTAAATGGCTATGAAGTTATGAAGAGAATGCAACAGATTAATAGGGAAATTCCCATTATTCTTCTTACTGCAAAGGGCCAACTCAATGATAAACTCCTAGGTTTACAGTTAGGGGCAGATGATTATATTACAAAGCCCTTTGATAGTCGGGAAATTATACTGCGTATACGAGTAATTTCAAGGCGAATAAATCAATCAAAGCTTCTTAATGAAAATTCTGAAAATAAAATAGAAAAAGGATTCATTAAACTACTAAAAGCTGAGAGAAAGATTTTTATAGATTCTGTAGAAGTGCAATTTACTTTTCGTGAATTTGAAACTATAAATCTTTTAATACAAAATATTAATAAGGTTTTTACTAGAAAAGAGCTGCTAGAAAAGCTTTGGGGCTATGATTATGAGGGTAACACAAGGGCTGTTGACATTCATATAGAACGAATTCGTAAAAAGTTTAAAATGCATGGAAATGCTATTCAAACTATTTATGGTGCCGGATACAGATTAGAGGTATGAAATGAAAATTGGTATAAAAAATAAAATCGTAATTATGAATATAGCCATTTTATTTCCAGTTTTGCTTATTGTATGCTTAATTACTATTGGTAACCTTTATAAAAATATACTAGGTAGTTCTATTACCATGTTAAAACAAGAGAGTTACAACAGTCAATTAAATATCATTACATATTTAGAGAACGAAAAAAACGTAGGGTTGCCAGTGCTTCTTAAAAATATGGGCCCTTTTATTGCTAAAAATTTATCTGATCATTATAAATTCAGAATTCAACTATACAACAAGGATGGACTAGTAGGAGATTCTGAAGAATACCCTATAATTTCAGAGAATAAAGATTTGATTCATGCACTTTCAGGAACCAAATCCTATATTATAAAAAAAATTGAAAATAAGCAATACATTTTATTTTCCAGTCCACTTTATTTTGAAGAAGAAACTATTGGTTGCTTTCGATATATTTATCCCTTAGATAAAGAAATCGGACTAGTTAAAAATACTAGTGTAGCTATGTTGCTTCTAGGTATACTAGCACTGTTTCTTTCTATTTTCTTAAGCAATATATTTTCTAGAAAAATTGTAAGTCCTATTGTATCTTTAAAAAGAGCTTCTCAGAAGGTTGCAAATGGAGATTTTACAAATACTATAGAAATTGATACCACGGATGAAATCAAAGACTTAGCGGATTCTTTTAATCTTATGTCCACTAATATCAGTAATTCTATTTTAAAATTAAAGGATGAAAAAGCAAATCAAAAAAGATTTTTAGATAACGTTACCCATGAATTAAAAACACCTATAACCTCAATCATTGGATATGCAGATTTACTTCCTAGAGTAAAGACGCAGGAAGACAAAATTCAATGTTGTGATTATATCCAAAAGGGTGGACATCGCTTACTTTGTCTTGTGGAAGAATTGTTAAACCTCTCTAAATTAAATAAGGAAGATTTCCAAATGGAAGCAAAGCAAACAAATATTAAAGTAGTAATAGAGGAAAGCTTGTTAATTTTAAAGCCTAGATTAGAGAAATACAATATTTCTATAGAAACATTGTTATTTGACCATTTCCTTTGGATAGATGAACAAAGAACAGAACAAGTATTTTTAAATATACTTGACAATGCTATTAAATATAGCGATTGTACTTCTATTGTTATAAAAATGTTCGGCGCGGCAGGGTCACTAATTGTTTCAATTTCAGATAATGGTGAAGGTATAGCAAAGGAGCATTTGAAAAAGATTTTTGAACCTTTTTATACTGCAAATAAAACGCTACAAAATCAATATGGGGGTATGGGACTTGGACTTGCCATTTGCAAGGAGATTATGAAAAAAGAGCAGGGTGATATTTCTATAAGTAGTGACAAGGGAACAAAAGTGGAATTATTTTTTGAATTGTTACAAAGTTGATACAATTTTGATGTAATTCTGAAAACGTTTTTTGCTATTATAAGGAGGAAGAGAAAAATAAATATTTTAAAAAAATATAAAAAATTATTTATTATTTATTTTATTTTTATGCTATCGCTAGGAATCATAATAGTTTGGCAATATAAAAAAAATTATGATCATTTAGTACTTATTCAGGATAGAGAACAAGTTTTAGAGGCTGCACGGACCTCTACGCCTGTAAAATTAGAAGTTTATAGTAATCGTTGGGGCAAGGCTGTTATTTCTGATAGTAAGACTATTGAGAATATATGGAATATTATAGACGAGATGTCTAAGAGCAGCCCCTTGCAAGAGAACCAAAATACATATACTTCTGATGAGATCAGGGGCACTATTTATTATTTAAATGGTAAAAAATCTACATTTAGTTTAGGAAGTTACCTAAAAATTAGCGCTATTATATATGGAAATCCTAAAGATAAGCCTTATGTGGATAAGCTTAAAAACTATGTGTATGAAATCTTATGTCGTCCTGAAAATCTAAGCAACCTTATTAATGAACGAAATAAAGTTACCGTAGTAGATAGCAGTAATGATATACAAAAATGTGGTAGTGATGATAAAACCTCTATTCGTAATAAAATACTAAAATGTTCTAAAATTCAGGATAATGAAGAACTAGAAGAAGCAATCAATGCAAAGGGAAAAGTTTTATACCATATAAAAACCTATATGGAAAAAGAAAGTAATTCTATTATAAGTACAAAAGAAACTTCCTATGCAATTATAAATATTGATGTATATGAAAATGGATATATTGTTATTCAAGATTTTAGTAATGAGGTAGTAAATGCAATATATATGAAAGGAAATTTACTAGAGGTTTGTAAAAACATCAGTAAAGCTGGTATTTAATTTTTATATTTCATATATTTTGGAGGTATCTTAATGAAAGTTTACAAATTTACTATATTTATATTAATATTGTTTTGTTTTACGGTGTTCACTGCATGCAATAAAAGGCAAGGTGCCTATCCTAATTTACAAGGTGAAAAAATTTTGGTTTACGTAGCCTTTCATGAAGATGAGGCTAAATCATTATTAGAAGGATTTAAACAAAAAACTGGTTGTGAGTATTCCATTTTGCGATTTCCTACTGGGGAGGCTTTAGCTCGGGTAATGGAAGAAAAAAAAGATCCTAAAGTAGATGTTTTTTTAGGAGGCACAGTAGATGCCCATGAGTCCATGAAAAGAGAAGGCATAATTGAAAAATATATATCTAAAAATGCCAGTTCCATTCCTGAAAGATATAAAGATAAAGATGGGTATTGGACAGGACTTTATATAGAAGCCTTATCTATTGGTATCAATAAAGAACGATGGGGCGCGGAGTTTAAATCAAAGGGTATAAAGCAGCCAGAAAGCTTTGAAGATTTGTTAAACCCTGCTTTTAAAGGTGAAATTATTATTCCAGATCCAAAAACCTCCGGCACCGGCTACACTTTTGTTTCTTATCTTGTACAATCTATGGGAAAGGAAAAAGCCTTAGAATATCTAGGTAAACTCAGGCGTAATGTGGCACAAATTACTGTAAATGGGGTTACTCCAGCGCAAAAGGTAGGTATTGGTGAATATTTAATTGCTGTTAATTTTATAAATCAACAGCTTATAGTTAAAAAGTCTGGATTTAATATAGAATCTAAAATTCCTAAAGATGTGGGGTGGACCCTTTGTGCAGTTTCTAAAATTAAAAATGGTCCAGACTCTAAGGCCGCAAATGCTTTTATAGATTATTGCTTAACGCTAGAAGCTGGCAATGCTCTAAAAAATTTTTCTATGGCAATGTCTACAAGAGAAGATGTATCAATTCCAGAGGGAGGACAAAAGTTAAAGGAGCTTCTAGCTAGTGAAAAATATGATTTTAAAAAAGCAGCTATTGATAAAAAAGATATGCTAGATGCTTTTGAAAAGATCAATCCCTAAATTTATATATAAATCAATATTCCTAAATAAAAAAAATTAAACAGAAAGGTGGATGAAACCAATGGGAAATTTATTTAGTTTTTTAAAACCCGCTGCACCTATTGAGAGATTACCAAAAGAAAAAATTGATCCAGCTTATAAGAAATATCGTTTACAAGTGTTTATAAGTATATATATTGGTTATATGGGTTACTACTTTGTTAGGAGTAACTTCTCAATGGCTAAGATATACCTCATTCAAGAAGGATTTACAAAAACACAGCTTGGTTTAGTTGCATCTGCGCTAGGAATGGCTTATGGTATCAGTAAATTTGTTATGGGTAATGTATCCGATAGGTCAAATGCGAAGTATTTTTTAGGTATCGGGTTAATTTTGTCTGGTGTTATAAATTTGTTTTTCCCACTTACCTCAAGCCTTACAGTAATGTTTATATTGATGCTTACTAATGGATGGGTTCAAGGTATGGGATGGCCACCATGTGGAAGAATCATAACCCACTGGTTTTCAGATAAAGAACGTGGTGTTAAAATGTCTATTTGGAATACAGCACACAATGTGGGTGGTGGATTTATAGCTATCATTGCCCTTGCCGGTGTTCAAATATTCGGAAGTTGGAAAGGAATTTTTTATTTACCAGCTATTATTGCAATAGTTATCGGAATGATGTATATGTTTTTTGCAAAAGATACACCTCAATCTGTAGGACTTCCTCCTATAGAAGAATATAAAAATGATTATCCTGCTGTAAAAGTAGAGAATAGGGAAAGAGAAATGACTGGAAAAGAAATACTATTTAAATATGTACTCAATAATAAATATCTATGGTATATCGCTCTTGCAAACGGTTTTGTGTATATGGTAAGATATGGTATTATTAATTGGGCTCCACTATACCTACAAGAAGTAAAAGGTTTTAATGTTAAAGAATCAGCAATTGCATTTTCTTTATTTGAATATGCTGCAGTTCCGGGTACTATACTTATAGGATGGATAAGTGATAAAATATTCCACGGTCGTCGTGCACCAGTAGGTGTAGCTTGCATGGTAGGGGTTACAGCTGGAGTGTTTATTTATTGGCAAAGTACAAGTATTTTAGCAATAAACATTACATTGGCTTTAATAGGGGCCTTAATATATGGACCCGTTATGCTTATTGGAGTAAGTGCCTTAGATCTAGTTCCTAAAAAAGCCGCTGGTACTGCTGCTGGATTTACAGGACTCTTCGGATATCTTATTGGACAAGTTTCAGCTGAAATTGTAATGGGAATGGTGGTAGATAAATTCAACTGGGATGGAGGATTCACGCTTCTTATGGTTTCTGCTGTACTTGCTATTGTATTTCTATCCCTTACTTGGAACGTACATGATAGGTCAAAACCAGAAGCAGAAGATGGTACTGTTGTAAGTTAAATAGATACTTAACATAAAAAATATTCATTAATTCTCAGATTATATGATATAATTCTAAGTATGAAATATACTGCTAGGTATAAGAAATACGAGGAGGGTAATATGCTTCAGATGTTTAAAATTAATAAAAAGTTATTTAAACAACTAGATTTTGGCATAATAATTATCTGCATAATTATTGTGTTATTTGGTTCGTTAAATATTTTAAGTGCAACTCAATATCTTTATAAAGGAAATAATATGGCTAGTACCGCTTTGAATTTTCATTTTCTTAAGATGCATTTAGGATGGCTTGTGGTAGGGTTGTTTGTAATGTATTTAATAATTCTTATAGATTACAAAATTATCCAAAGTTATGCAAATATAATATATTGGTGCGGCATATTCCTACTTCTACTTAATGCACTAATGCCAGTAAAGGTTAATGGGGCAGAGTCCTGGCTAAAACTTGGACCGTTACCACAATTTCAGCCCTCGGAATTTGTAAAGATTGCATTAATAATTATGATTGCTAAACAATTAGATGAAATGGAAGGCAATATAAATAATATTAAAAACTTTCTTAAACTTTCGGTTTATGCTATTATCCCAGTGATTTTCCTATTAAAGCAGCCTGATATGGGAATGACTATGTTTTTTTTCTTTATCCTTCTAGGCATGTTTTTTATGGCGGGGCTAAATTCTAAGGTTATTATTGGTGGCTTACTAGGAGTGTCTGGTACTATAGCATTAGTTTGGAATTCAGGGTTAATTAGACCTTATCAAAAGAATAGATTGATATCTTTTTTATATCCAGATAAAGATCCCACAGGTACTGGTCTTCAACTGACCATGTCTCAAATTGGAATAGGCAAGGGGGGGATTTTTGGTACTGGATTTTTAAAAGGCTCCTGGGCGGCAGTTGGAAGCACACCTGAATCCAGCACAGATTGTATTTTTTCAGTGGTGGGAGAAGAGTGGGGGCTCCTTGGTGCAATTTTTCTTCTAGCTTTGTATGGATTATTAATTTATAAGTTAATTAAAATTGCTAAAGAGTCTAAGGATATATTTGGTACAATGTTAACTGCAGGTATTATATCTATGTTCTTGTTTTCTATTTTGCAGAATATAGGTATGAATATAGGTATTATGCCTATTACAGGACTTACTCTTCCTTTTATGAGTTATGGAGGAAGTTCAATAATTACAACTTTCATATGTGTTGGTATTGTCTTAAACGTAGGTATGAGGAGAAAGAAAATCAACTTTTAGGGGCGTAATTATGGGAATTTGTTAACATAAGAAGGGCTATTGGAGAATCTCCAATAGCCCTTCTTATGAGTAGCTCATTAACAAATAAAAATCTAAAGAAATTCGCAGAAGTTGCAATAAGCTTATTATTCCGTACCTCTATTTTACTTATGCTATTAGCCCTAGATTTTTCATAACAAGAATAAATTTATCTATTTCAATTGGCTTCCAAGCGTAGGATTCACAACCAGAATCATAGGCCTTTAGTACCGTTTTTTTATCATTTAGTGCTGTGGTCATAATTATATTTACTCTTTTTTTTGTTTCAATATCATTTTGTTTTTCAATCTCTCTAATGGATTTAAGTACCTTCATTCCATCAAGTATTGGCATCATAATGTCAAGGCAAATTAAATCATAGCTATTTCCAACTTTTATTGAATTTAAGTAAGCATCAAGAGCCTCTATACCATCTACGACAACGTCACATTCTACATATTTAGAAAGAAACTTGCTCATAAATAATCTGCTTGCAAAGGCATCCGCTGCTATTAATATTCTCATTTACAACACCTCTTTGTTAAAATTTAATAGAATCCGTGGCGTCAATAAAGGAGGCCAAATAGAAAATCTCCTTATTTATTTTTAGAGGTACAACTTTTGCAAATGGGTAAGCACCCTTGATTTTACTTCAAGAACTTTAAATGGTTTTGTCATATAATCCATAGCAACTGAAATTTCATAATCATCCCAAGGACTTCTACAAGAATATCCACATTTTCTTCTGTATCATCCACAATAAGTACAGTACATTCAGAAAGTTTTTTCAACAAAAATAACCTCCTTACCATTGGTAAGAGCCTTACTTAAAGCTTGAATTTATTTAACTCTTTTGTTAATTGATCCGCGGAATCAGTCAAACTTTGTGCAGTACTAGATACAGAACCAGCTGAATTTTTCATTTCTGCTGTTGAGGCTGCAATTTCCTCTGAGGCAGCTGAATTTTCCTCTGCTACAGCGCTGGTACCCTCCAGCTTCAGCATTACTGGAGATATGCCTACATTCAAATTACCAATACCTACTGAAATTTTTTGTATATCAGGTATAATACTCTCTACAGAGTTTATTATAGATTGAAATGATTCCACAGCTGTATTTATTGTTATTACTTCATTGGCTAAGTCTTTATTAACATCGCCTGTGGTTTTTACTAAATTAGATGTCTCTGATGACACATTACTAAGTAACCCACTAATTCTGTCAGAAGAGTTTTTACTCTGATCTGCTAGCTTTCGGATTTCATCTGCCACTACTGAAAAACCTCTTCCAGATTCTCCTGCTCTAGCAGCTTCAATGGCTGCATTCAGTGCAAGTAAATTTGTCTGTACTGAGATATTGTTTATTAAGCCTGTTATTTCATTGGCTTCATTTATACTGCCTTCAAGCTCTTTAATTTTATCTATAACACCTTCAAAGGAGTTGCTAATATTGTTTAAAGAAATAACTAGTTCCCCTAGTTGTTTGTTACTTGTACTTGCCATGCTACCAATGCTTCCTGCTGTACAATCAACTCCTCCTGTTAACGTAACAAATATACCTAAGGCATTTCCAAATTCCTTTATAGATTCATTTATAGACATTAATTCGCCGGCCTGGGTAGTGGAACCATTTGCTACTTCTTCGATTGCCGTTGAAACCTCATCAGAGGTTGAATACATTTCTTCTGATAATGCAGATAAATTTGACGCACCTTCATCAATGGTGCAAGAAACAGTTCTTACATCTCTTAATAAACCCGCTACGGAATTCCTCATAGTATCTAGTTGCTTATTCATATCACCAAATTCTGTATTTGGAGAAGTGTCTATGACAGAAGTAAAGTCCCCTGATGCTATCACTTTTATAGTATTGATTGTTTCTTTTAATAATAAATTCAGCTCAGATATGAATACTGCAGATATTACTAATAATAATAAAGCAGAAAAAATTGCAACTGCCACAAGTGCTCTATTAGAAGAGGCAGACGCACTTTTATACTCCGCTGTTTCAGCTATTATACGCGCGTTTTCTTTAGATAAAGCAGTTTTTATTCCATCAGTGATGGCGGCACCTACTAATGTAAATTGTTTTGATTGGTCTGATGTTATTGCTAAGTTTGCTTTTCTTTTAATCTTCACGTCATTATATATATCCATGTAGCTTGTATAGCTATTTTCTATTTCGGTTATCGCTGCGACTTGGCTGCTATCTAATCCTAGGGATTTTATCTTTTTAAAGCAGTCTTTTACTGTGGCATCTGTATTTTCAACATCGTTAATCTGTGCATCTGTATATGTTCTATCTAAAACCTTGGTTAAATATGTCCTTAGTTCGTTAAAACTCCCGTTCATATCTCCATATGTCTCTATTGTAACAACACCGTTAGAGCTTAATCTAGTGTAGTAGTTATTAAGTTTGGAAGAAGTTGTGAAACTAATAATAACTATAGCGCACAATGCTATAAATGCTATGGATATTAAAGATATGGTCCCTTGTACTAATTTTATTTTATTTCCTACTCTCATTTTTATGATTCCCCCACGTAAATTTTTTTGTTTGTTTGTAAATTTGTACTATAATAATAAAATGCCCTTCTGAAAAATTATCCACATTGCCTTATGTTATTTATTTACTATAAAATAAAAAAAAGGTACTTGTGTATTATTTTATTATACACAAGTAGCCTTATTTCGACAATGAAAAATATCATGTTTTTACCCCGAAAAATTCTAGATTTTAGCATTTATTTTAGATATATAAATTTATTTTGAAGTCTAAAGGGCATTTCCTTTAAGTTTATTCATTAAGGCTTTTAGTATTTCTAAGGCTTCCTTGAATTTATATTTTGAAAGAAGTTTATCAAGCTCTGTAGCTTGTATTTGAGTTTCTATTGGCCAAACTAATTTTCTGTATTTCGACATTACTTGCGCACATTTTTTAGGTTTTCGAGTTTCTATGTAAGGTTTAAGCTCTTCCAAAATATTTAATAGTTCCACAAGTGGGGAACTAGGACCTGTAAGCATCACTGCCGGCTTCTCTTCTGGTAATGCATTTTCAATGTGTTCTATCATTTTAACAAGCATAACATTAGTTTCTTGTATTAAGGGGCTTAATTTGTCCTTAGAAGTATGGTTTCGAATCGCTCCTTCCAAATTAGCAGCCTTTTCCTCAATTATAACAGCACCAATACTTCCAGATACCCCTTTTAAAGTATGTGCCATACGTTCTGCACTAGACCAGTCTCCTGCTGAAAGCATTTTTTCAATTTGTATAAATGTATCCTTTTGTCCAAAAATATATTTTCTTAATAGATTGATATAAGATTTTTTCTTACAAAGTACTCTTCTTAATCCAAGGGATGTATCAAGTCCTGGAATGCTAAATCCAAGTTCCACTGCAGAAGTTTTCATTGAAAATTGCGCTTGTACTTGTAGCGTATTAATTCTTTTATGTGGAATCCAATTTAGGAGTATTGCAAATAATTGATTTGGCTCTATAGGTTTGGCAACATGGTCATTCATACCAGCCGCTATACACTTATCGCGATCACTGATCATTGCATTGGCAGTCATTGCAATAATTGGTAGTGATGAATGCTCTGGATTCTTTCTAATTTCTTTTGTTGCCGTAACACCATCCATTATCGGCATTTGCATATCCATAAGTATAATATCATACTTATTTTTCTTAACTTTGTCTACTGCAATTTTTCCGTTTTCAGCAACATCTATTGAAAAGTCACCTTCTTCCAACAATTCAACGGTAACTTGTACGTTTAATTCATTATCTTCCACCAATAATATACGTGCACCTCGGATTACTGTAAGATCTTGGTTACTTATATTTATTGGGCAATATTCCACAGCTTCAGGTTTTTCAGATTTTTCTCCGCCCAGAATACGAATTACAGAATCCTGCAACACTGTAGAATTAACAGGTTTAACCAAAACCATATCAATGCCAGCACTTTCTGCCTCCTTAAAGACTTCCTCACGGCCATAGCCAGTAACCATAATGCAACAAGGGTTTATTTTAAGTGGCATTGCATGAATTCTCTGCATTGCTTCTATACCATTGATACCAGGCATTAGCAAATCCATAAATACAATTTCATAAGGATCCTCTCCATTATTTTCTCTACCAATAAGTTGAAGTGCTTTTTCACCGGAGTCTACATCTGTTACACGCAAAGACATACCTCGTAGCATTTCTGAAAGTATTAACCGTGCTTGTAGGTTGTCATCTACAACAAGCACATTTCGATTGCGTAAATCTCCAGGCAGTAAATATACGGTTTCCATTACCTTGTTAATACTCATCTTAGCAGTAAACCAAAAAGTGCTTCCCTTCCCAGATTCTGATTCAACTCCAACATTGCCGTCCATCAAACTGGCTAATTTCTTAGAAATTGCTAGGCCTAGTCCAGTGCCACCATATTTCCTAGTTGTGGAAGTATCTGCCTGTTGAAAAGATTGAAAAAGCTTACCACTTTGTTCCCCTGTCATTCCAATTCCTGTATCCTGTACCTCGAATTTTACTAAACAATCTTTGCCAACTTCTTGTTCTTTACGAATTCTTACAATGATTTCTCCTTTTTCAGTGAATTTAACTGCATTGTTTACATAATTAATAAGAATTTGACCCAACCTTAACGGATCCCCGCATAAATTGTTTGGTAATTCAGGATCTAAGTCAAAAATTAATTCAAGACCTTTTGAAGCACATTTTTCTCCAATAAGATTTCCTAAATTATCAAGTACAACATCTAACTTAAAATTTGTTTTTTCAATCACAAGCTTACCGGCTTCAATTTTAGAAAAATCTAAAATATCATTTATTACAACCAGTAGATGATGGCTAGATTTCGATATTTTATCAATATAGTCTCTT
The DNA here is from genome assembly GCF_011065975.2 of Clostridium sp. FP1. Classification (NCBI taxonomy): domain Bacteria; kingdom Bacillati; phylum Bacillota; class Clostridia; order Eubacteriales; family Clostridiaceae; genus Clostridium; species Clostridium sp. FP1. The sequence continues at coordinate 769,130 of NZ_JAAMNJ020000001.1, forward strand.
TGTTTCACATTCAAATCTGTTTTTTGAATTAGATGAGTCATTCCCATAATTGCATTCATGGGAGTACGAATCTCGTGGCTCATATTTGCTAAAAAATCAGACTTTGTTTGGGCTGCATCTTCTGCACTTTCCTTGGCATCTCTCAATTCATCTGCTTGTAATAGCAATACATCATTCCTTTTTTTTAACTGATTCATAAGTTCCGATCTTGAGGGTAAAGATAGTTCTCTTTTGAACTCCTCTATCAATTCATCACTTATAGAAAGATTTACATCACTTATATAAGAAAGTGCTTCGATATACAATGAACCATCTTTAGAATTATTTATTGAGTATTTATCAAAAAAATGATTACCGAATATAAGATTTTCACTGGTTATAATTTTAGTTAATTTAAATAATAGGGCACTTTGTGCCCTATTATTTATTATAAAGATTGAAATCATCATTTCACTGCTGTTAAGATAACATTTACGACATATCTCTGATATAGCCGTCTCTATTCTTGTAGATTTAATTTCAGTATATTCAAGCATTGTAACAAGAATATGAATTTTCTTTCTAATTTCAATTATGGAATCACTATTTATTATTTCGAGACTACCTAGTGCAATCATTTTAGTCTACCTCTTCTTAATTTTATATTAAATATTTTAATACTATACAGGATGCATCGTCTTGTTTTTTTTCGAATCTTTTCAATATACCTTGTGCAATGTCCACTGCACTTTCTTTTAATAAACCTGCACATTCAAAGAGTTCAAAATGCTCTTTGATTCCATCAGAATGTAAAAGCAAGATATCACCTTCATAAAGCTTTAAAATCTGTTTTTGAGGCTTTGCCATTATGTAGCCAATGACACCATCCTTTGGTACAAGTCTAGTGAATCTTGACCCCATAATTCTCACCGTAATATTTCCTATTCCTACATAACTTAGTTCGCCCGTTAGAACATTTAAATTGCATATTGCTGCAACAGCTCCGCGGGTTCCCTTTAGATGTTCATGAAGACCATTCATAAGGTCGATACTATCTTTTTCATAATTATTTTCAAGGTATAGTTTTGCATAAAGTGCTACTTCCCTAGCCTCAGAGCCATGTCCAAGTATGTCAATCAATGCTAAAAAACAATAATTGTTATACTCTTTAATAATACCTATATCACCACATTCTGATTCTTCACAAAGCAAAGCTTTATATGTCATTCCTAAATCAATATCTGCCATTATTTTTTCCACTTACGTGCAAGTACACGTGTTCCCTTTCCGAGTATAGATTCGATATAAAATTCGTCCATTATCCTTTTTACACTTGGTAGTCCAAGGCCCAAACTGTGAGGCAAAGAACTATATTGATCCTGCATAGCAAGATTAATATCCGCTATGCCAGGACCTTTATCATATGCAAAAAGTTCTACACCCTGTCGCCCATCCTTTATATTTCTTATAATACTAATGGTTATTTCACCGGTTTTAGCATACCGAATAATATTTGTTGCTAATTCTGAGACGGCAGTAGCAATCATAGTCTCATCTGTACATTGGAAACCAGCCTTTATAGCCATTTGTCTTGTGATAAATATTGCATATCCATTTTCAAAATTTTCTACTAGTTTAACAAGGGATTCCTCCACCACGCTTACAGTTTTTCCAGCGTAAAGAGTAAAATCACCTTCCATTGTACCCATTAATTGGTGCCTCTATTTTTATTGCACAAAATATCAGATATCATTTTAAGCCCTTGTTCTAAGTTCAAAGCGGCTTTTATGCTACTGACATCCACATTTAAATCTAGTAAAGCAGATACAACGCCAGGCCTGAAGCCTATCCATACAACAATAACGCCCATAAGGGAGATTGCTTTTGCAGTTTTTTCTAATGCTGTGAATGAATAAGAATCAAGTACTGTTACCCTACTTAAATCAAGTATTGCACCAACTGTTGAAGTCGCATTAGCCTTATTTAAAATTCTACTCATACCTATTTCAATGGCCTCATCTGTCATTTCATTTGGCAAAGTTATAATGATACAGCCTTGTACTATGGTTACCGAGGTGTTTAAATCATAATCTAAATTTTTCATATGCTCTTCTTCCTTAAGAATTATTTTTAACTTCTAGATTAAGTATCAAAAAAGCTTCCGCTAGTGCATCACTTAAGGTGGACTTTGTCTTTATGTCGCCCATTTCAATGCCAAGTTGTATAATTGTTTGTGCCACTGCTGGAGATATTCCTGAAACTATACATTCGCACCCCATAAGCTTTGTAGCTTTTGTTATTTTAATGAGATGATTTGCTACAGCGGTGTCTACGGCAGCTACACCTTGAATATCCATTATTATAACTTTAGAATATGTTTCCATTATTTTGTTTAGCATACTATCCATCATATGTTGCGCTCTCATAGAGTCTACAACGCCAACTATGGGAAGCAATAAAACATCATCCCAAAGCTTTATGGTTGGTGTTGACATCTCTCGTATAGTTTTACTTTGATTTTTCAATTGTGCTTCATACTGAACTCTTTCTGTTATATTAACGGCAAATTCAAGTCCTCCAATTACAGCATTATTTTCATCTTTCAAGGGTACACAAAAGTATTCCATATGTATTTTCAAACCATTAGCGTTTACTTCATTACGTCCAGAACAAATTTTTCCACTATCTATAGCTTTGCGCATACGGCATTCCTCTGTATTACAATGAAGGGAATTAAAAAGGTTATAGCAGTTTTTTCCTAGAATATTTTCACTTGTTCCATTGAGTATTTTTTGTGCTGCATTATTGACATAAATCACACTTAGATTATTGTCCACCGCAAACACAGAAGTGGGTAGTTGATCGAGAATTTGCATTTTTAGCATAATATCTGCTTCTTTAAAATTTGTAACGATTTTATCCATATATTCCTCCTTATATTTCCTTTTTAACTATGCGACTGCATTTGAAGTTTGAAGGAGTTGTTCCTGTATATTTTTTAAATAGTTTACTAAAATACTCAACATCCTTATAGCCTAATTTATCTGCAATCTCATAATTTTTTATACTATTATTCTCAAAGAGTATCTTTGCTCTTTCCATCTTAACCATGGTTATATATTCAACAAGTGAGGTTCCTGTTTTTTCTTTGTATACGGTGCTTAGATAAGAATGATTTAAAAAGAGTTGATCCGCAATAATTTTAACAGAAACCTCAGCATCTATATGTTCAAGAACTACTTTACATATGTTACGAATCATACTATTTACTTCATTGCCAAACTCGAACTTTTTGAGGTGGGTAATAAGTTCTCTTATTATTTCTAAAAAAGTTGTTTTGCTATTAGAAAAGTCAGAACACTTTGTAAAATCAATATTAACATACTCTGAAACATTTACAAGTTTGGTTAACCAGGGGTAGATTTCTTGCAAAACTTCAATTAAAGTTGATGTCATCCGATTTAAAATATAGGCCACTTTCATTGGATCATAATTAACTGCTACTCCAGTTGTTTCAACTATACTAGAAGCAACTTCAACGACGTTTAGGTCTACATCTTTAAACAGTTTGATTATTTTATCAAGATCTTTCGCTACATAGAAAGTTTCTATTTTTTCTTCAAACTGTACTTCCAATTTCTTTAATTTTTCTTTTTTTAATTTTTTTTCACTTATGTATTTTGCAACTTTTAGAAGTAGCTTCTCTATTTTATCTTCATCTATAGGTTTTATAATATAATCAAAAGCTCCATATACAAGACCTTGCCTTGCATATTCAAACTCACTATATTCACTCAAAAAAACAACGCAAGAACTTAATTCTTTGTTAATGATATTTTTCAAAAGATCTACCCCATCCATTAGTGGCATTTTAATATCGGTAATTACAAGGTCTACTTTTTTCTTTTTCAGTTTTTTAAGAGCTTCTTGTCCATCTTTTGCCTCTTCTACAACAATAAACCCAGTGCGCTCACCCCATATTTTCAATCTTTTTAAATCTCTTCTCATAATTTCCATATCATCTACAATCATAACTTCAAACAATCTACTTCACCTCTTCTTCACTGAAGTTTGTAAGTTCTTTAATTGCACTGGGTAGCGTGAAATATATGGTTGCGCCCTCATTTAATTTACCTTCAATCCATGTTTTTCCTCCATGTTTTTGAATTATTTTACCAACTGTAGCAAGGCCTATTCCATTTCCCTCAAATTCATCCGTTGAGTGTAACCGTTGAAATATTCGAAATAGCTTTCCGCAAAACTCCATATCAATACCCACTCCATTATCCCTTACATAGAAAATATACTCACCTACACCCATTTTACATCCAACAACAACAAGTGCTTTTTCTCTATTTCTAGTAAATTTTATAGCATTGGAAAGTATGTTGTAAACAACTTGTTTTATTAAGAGGGTATCACCTAAAATAGGGGGCATTCCTGTCTCAAACTCAAGTTCAATAAATCGTTCTAAATAAAGAGACTTCAGCTGTGAAAAAGCCGAATTGAACATTTCGCTTATATTTACTGGTTCTTTGCAGATTTCTAGACGAGTAGTTGTAGAATACTCCAATAATTTTACAATCATAGCAATCATGTCATTGCAAATATCTATAATATTAGAAAGCATTTTATTACCATCTTCATCTAGTGTTGCGCACTGCTCTTCAAGAATTATTTTACTATATACTTCAATGGCTCTTAAGGGTGATTTTAAATCATGGGATACAGTATATGAAAAAGCTTCAAGCTCCTCGACCATAGCCTGAAGCTCCACTGTTTTTTCCTCAAGAATTTGATTTTTTTCCAATAACTCATATTTAGCAAGCTTCAAAGACAAATGGGTACGTACTCTTGCCTTAACTTCAAGAATTTCAAAGGGTTTTGTCACATAATCCACAGCACCCAATTGAAATCCTTTTGATTTGCTTATTATATCTGTCATGGCAGTTAGAAAAACAATGGGAATATCCGCTGTGAGTTTATTTGCTTTAAGCCGCCTACATACTTCATAACCATCCATACCTGGCATCATAATATCTAGCAGAATAATATCAGGAGTCTCGATTTCCACATTTTCCAGCGCGCCTTCTCCATCCATAGCAACTGAAATTTCATAGTCATCGCCAAGTGCTGCTACAAGAACATCCACATTTGCTTCTGTATCATCCACAATTAAAACTATACATTCTGAAAGCTTTTTCATTACACTCTTACTCCTGTTCAAATAGTTTATTTTATTCAGCGTTTTTACTTAATTATAGCATAAAAGGAAAACTATAAGGGTTTATATTTACATTGTTTTATTTGGTTCATTAAATGATTTAAGCATATACACTTTCATATTTTTCATATATAATTGGAACTTATAATGTTGGGTTTTAATGTGGTTAAATCTAATTTAAATTAAAATAGAAAAATGAAATTTAGTGAGGTGTATGTATGTCAAAAGTTATTATTGTTGGCGGAGGACCTGCTGGTATTATGGCGGCCATTAGTGCAGCAAAAAATAGTGAAGTTATATTAATAGAAAGAAATAAAGAAATTGGTGCAAAGCTAAGACTTACAGGTGGAGGCAGATGCAATATCACAAATAATAGAGACATAGAGGAATTTTTTGAAAAAATAGTTAGTAATAGAAAATTCCTATATAGCGCTCTTTATACATTTTCAAATCATCAACTTTTAGAATATTTTAAAGGAAATGGATTAGAATATAAGGAAGAGCTTGACCAAAAGGTATATACCAAAAGTAATAGGGCAGATGAAGTTATAGAATTATTAAAGGATGATTTAGAAAGAAATAAGGTTAAGATTATGTATAATAGTAAAGTTCAAGAGTTAATAGTTGAAGATGGAGAAATTAAAGGGGTAGTAACTGCTGATGGCAAGCGGATTTTAGGTGAAAAGGTAATTGTTACAACAGGAGGAAAGAGCTACCCAGATTCTGGTTCAGATGGTTCTATGTTTGAAGTATTAAGAAAGAATGGACACACTATAACCCCTTTATATGCAGCCTTAATTCCACTAGTTATAAAGGAAGAGTTTGTTAAGAGCCTGCAAGGTGTTGCAATGAAGGATGTTGTAATTTCATCTAAGATTAAAAAAAGTAGAGTAGAGAAGTTTGGTGATATGATATTTACTCATTTTGGAATATCGGGACCTGCAGTGTTAAAGCTTTCTTCTTATATAAACAAAGCTTTAGTAGAGGGAGAAGTAGAAGTTACTTTAGACTTCTTAAGAGATAAATCTAAGGAGGAAATATCAGAAGTTATGAGGAGTAATCCAAATAAGACTGTACTTAATAATTTAAAAGGTACTCTTCCACAAAATTTCTTAAAAGAAATTTTTGATCTGTTAGGGCTAACCGAGGTTAAGATTAGTGATTTAAAGAAGGCAGACGAGAATAAGATAATTGAGTATATGAAAGAAATGAAACTAACAGCTAGAGAAACACTATCAATTAAAGCAGCTCAAGTAACTTCAGGTGGTGTTAAAGTCAAAGAAATAAATGCTTCAACTATGGAATCAAAGCTTATAAAAAATCTTTATTTTGCAGGAGAAGTTATAGATATTGATGCTGAAACAGGTGGATATAATCTTCAAATGGCATTTTCTACAGGATACTTAGCGGGAAGTAATTAATGAATAAATTAAATAAATTATAATTTATTATAAAGCCATAAGGATTTAATTTTCTTATGGCTTTTTTAGAGAATGAAAAATATTATTTAATAGGTATATATATATCAAATTCTCCATTGTTCATAAATCTCTCATCATATAGTTCTAGTTGTGGTCTATATTCAATTTCATACCCTGAGGCTGGAATTAACTTGGTAAATATATTAGTGTAAAACTCACCTAAATCTTTTATAGCTCCTCTATAAGTATAAACTAAGTGTCTACCCTCTGGAACGACCTTTGTTATCATACCTTCTGGTACATCTAAAAAGCTGTCTACTTCGATGCAAGCAGTATAGTGAAATCTACCTTCTGAATCCATTCCACAATCACATATACCATAACAGAGCATGGACTTACTTTTTTGCTTTATGTTTTTGTAGTTTTTGTTAAATGCTTCCCAAAGGGTAGCAATTTCACCATTACTATTGTTTCCAAAGTAAGGTATACCTACAGCCTTAAACCCTTTTATGCTTACTATTTTTGCTTCCATAATTATGACCTCCATCTATTTATTTAATATGTTAATTATATCAAGTAATCATTGCCAACAGTATGTCAGGAATTTATTTAACTTTATATAAATTTAAAATTTTATTTATTTTTCTAATTACATACTCTCTAAGTCCTATAGGTTCTAAAACCTCAATCCGATCACTTAAAGGAAAGATTACATTGCAGGCAGTTTGAAAACTTATCATATCTATATCATAAACCCAATTATCTGCAACTTTCGTGGAAGAAAGTACATAAAAGCCTTCAAGAGTTCGTTTCTTTTCCTCATAGAATTTAATTTTAACAGGATATGAATCATGGTTTACCTTAAGGTATGCTTGTCTTATAAATTGATGCTTACTATTTTCCCAAAACTCTTCCAGATAAAAGTTAAGAGGCATACTGAAACTTTCAGCTAGCACTTCAATATTTTCAATTCTGCTACACTTAAAAATCCTAATCTCATTTTTAAATTCACAAAAGGCTATTACATACCAATCCGAATTTTTTACTACCGCACCATAAGGTCGTATAATCCTTTCAGATATTTCCCCATTATATTTTTTATAATGAAGTTTTAATTTTTTTAAATTAAGTACTGATTTTTTAATTATATCTACATTCTGATTTTGTATTCTTTTGCCCCACCAAGGGTCTGAATCAATAAAGAACTTTTCCTTAGCCTTTATAATTTCTTCTTTATGTTCTTTTGATACAGTATTTTCAAGCTTAATAATGGAATTTTTAAGTTGTTGTGCCATTTCAGTGTTTTTTTCTGAGTGGACGCCCATACTTGAAAGTAATAGATTAACCACATCTCCACTCTCTAAGTCATTTGAATTGACTTTATAGTCCTCCATAAAAGAAAAACCTCCACTGGGACCTGGAACTGAAAGAATAGGAATGCCTGTTTCGCACAATATGTCCATATCTCTGTATATAGTTCTTTCTGAGGTTTCAAGTATTTTAGCTAAGGTTCCAGCTTTCATTATTCCTCGGGAATTAAGTAGCATAATAATTCATAGTAGCCTGTGAAGTCTCATGAGGATCACACTCCTATTATGATTTTTTTTTATTGATTAAAATACCACATGTGAAAATATGATTTTAGTAAAGGTAATCACGTAACATTCCTTATAACCATTATAAGGAATTAAACAATTTAATTATATAGTGGCAAGGGCTTAATATACAAAAAACTTTATATTGACAATTAAAAAAATAAGAGGTAATATGTAGAAAATGAATATTCAGAATTCTTTGAAGGGAATAGTAAATATTATCTTAGTATCCAAAGCGAGTAGAAGACAGTGAGAGCTCTACGAGAAAAGTAATATTGAAGTGACATCCTGGAGATACTTATTTGAAATATATAGTAGGATAAGTCGGATTCCACCGTTAAAGGGATTAAAGATGACTTAGTTGATTATAGCTTTGTCAAATTAGGATGGCACCGTGAATAAAACTTTCGCTCCTATTATGGAATGAAGGCTTTTTTTTATTTAACGCAGTTTCAACGTAATGGTTGGGGGTGGGTGGTGACAATAGATGAGTCCGAATCTATGGAAAGAGAGCTCACTCTATTGATGGTGTTTAATATTTGATAAATTTAAATTAATGAAGTTAAACAAGGGTGGTACCGCGAGAATTTTGCCCCTTGAGCTTATTGCTCAAGGGGCTTTTATTCGTTAATTTAAAAAATTTAAATTATTTAGTAAAGAGCGCTGGTATTTTTAATAATATATTATTTTGAGGAGGAAAAAATTATGGGTAGAACTATGGTAAATGAACTAGAAAATCACATAAATAAGAAAGTTGAAATAAATGGTTGGGTATATCGTGTAAGGAAGTTAAAAACTATTACATTTATTATTCTAAGGGATAGAACTGGTCTGGTGCAATGTGTTGTAGAGAATAGTTGTATGGATATTAGTGAAGCAAAATTAGAGTCAGTTGTATCAATAATTGGTCAAGTTAAAGAAAGTAATAATGCGCTAAATTCTTTTGAAATATTAATTGAGAAAATTCAAGTGATTAACAGCTCGATAGGAGAGTTACCAATTGAAATAAATAAGGATGAATTAGAAATAAATTTAGATACTATGTTAAATAACAGAGTACTAAGTTTAAGACATGCAAAAGTAAATTCAATATTTAAAATTCAAAATATTATAGTTGGAGGGTTTAGACAATTATTAATTAATGAAGGATTTACTGAGATATTTACCCCTAAAATTGTTGCAGAGGGGACAGAGGGTGGAACTGATATGTTCCAAGTGAAATACTTTGAAAATATAGCATACCTTGCACAAAGTCCTCAATTTTATAAACAAATGATGGTTGGAGCTGGTTTTGAGAGGGTTTTTGAAGTAGCACATGTGTATAGGGCAGAGCAACACAATACCACTAGACATTTAAATGAATATATAAGTATGGACCTTGAAATGGGATTTATTAAAGATGAAGAAGATATTATGGAAATGGAAGAAAGGTTATTAAAGTTTATATTAAATAAAGTAGAAGAAGAGGGTAAAATATATTTAGAAACATTAAATGCAAACATGCCAAAGATAGAAGATAAAATACCAAAAATTAAATTTAGTGAAGCTTTAGAAATATTAGAAAAGGAATATAATAAAACAGATTTAGATGGAGACTTAGACCCAGAAGGAGAAAAATTAATTTGCAGATACGCTAAGGAAAAGTTAGGATGTGACTTTATATTCTTAACTCATTATCCAAGAAGAAAAAGACCTATGTACACTATGCCTTATGGTGAGGAAGAAACAAGAAGCTTTGACTTATTATTTAGAGGTGTTGAGATTACTACTGGAGGACAAAGAATTCATGATTATAATATGTTAATAAAAAACATTGAATACAAAGGCTTAGTTCCAGAAAATTACGAAAATTATACTTCATTATTTAAATATGGAATGCCTATTCATGGAGGGCTTGCTATAGGACTAGAGAGAATAACAGCACAATTATTAGGCCTTGAAAATGTTAGAGAGGCATCTCTTTTTCCTAGAGATAGAACAAGACTCGTGCCTTAGTTTTTGTATGAGATTTTAATATTGTGCATTAAATGTAGTTTAAATTTGATTAATATAATATTTTGTTTATTTGATTTAGATGGTATAATATTATTAAAAAGAAGGTGAATGGATGATACAAAATAAAGAACATGTAAAATTAGATGAAGTATTGAAATCATTATTTTCAACATCACACAAAGTTTTGTTGGAATTTTTAAATAGTATATTTGATGAAAATTATTGTAGTGAAGAAGTAGAAATATTAGTAGGGAATGGGGAGTTTTCTTTAGAAAATTCAAATTATGATTTTATTAGAGGTGATTTGTTTTTAAATTTATTAACCAATAAAGAAACGTCTGCCAATTATCATATAGAGTTTCAAACTAAGAATGATACAACCATGGCGATAAGAATGTTTGAGTATGGATTTAATAAGGCAAGAGAACTTTCAAATACAAACAAAAACGTTTTTTATTTTCCAAAACAGTTAGTTATATTTGTAGAAGAAAATTCGAATATTGAGGATGAACTAAAACTAAAAATAGTTTTTCCAAATGGTAAAGAAGTGGATTATAGTGTTGCGGTTATGAAGTATTGGCAATATAGTGACAAAGAATTAATACAGAAAAAACTATATCCCTTACTACCACTTCAAATATTCAAGTTTAGGAAGGAATTAGATAAAGTTTCAAGATACAAATCTAATTCACAAGAGAAAATTAATATAATTTTAGAAAAAGCAAAACAGATGGCATTTTTAGTAGCAAAAGAGGTTAAGGAATTGAATAGCAATAACGAAATATTGGACGAAGATTTGCACAAAATGTTATTAGCAGTACAAAACTTAATTGAGTATTTAAATACAAATTATGGAATAGATAATAAAATTGAGGAAGAGGTGAGTGATATGACTAAAACACTATATGATCCAGTTGTAGCAGAAGCAGCAACAAAAACAGCAAAAATAGAATCTGCATTAAAAGTGTTAAATTCACTATTTGGAGAAATTCCACAGGAATATGTTGAAAAGATTAGTAATGCTACTATAGAAACAATAGACGATATTTTTGTTAATTTGGGGAAAATAAAGGAAATAAAAGAAATTGAAAAATTTTTACATTGAATTCATTAAAAACGTAAAGTTTATAGCTTGACAATCAATTGAATGAGCGTATAATCAAATTTAATAAAATATTATTCATAAATGTTAAGAAAAGGAAAGTACCTTTAAAAATACTTTTACAGAGAGTTCTTGTTGGTGAGAAAGAGCAAAGGATATTAAGGAGAAAATGGCCTTGGAGCGGTGCACCGAAATTCTAAGAATTTAGGCTGCAACGGGTTCACCCGTTATAGTGACAAAAGTATAATCACGTAGTTGTGACGTACTTGATGAGGCCTATATTGTGAAATATAGGTGAATTAGGATGGTAACGCGAAGTCTAACTCTCGTTCCTAAGATTTATTTCTTAGGTTCGGGAGTTTTTTATTTTGCAAAAAAATTATTAGGGAGGTATTTTACATGAATATTTTTATTGGAGGAGCATGGCCTTATGCAAATGGGTCACTAGTTTAAATATTGTTTTGACAAATTAGATTTTTCTTATGATCGTTATTCAAGAACGGATGATGAATATCATAAACAAGAGGTTCAGATATTAATTAAGCTTTTATACGAAAAAGGATTGATTTATGAAAAAGAAGTAGAACAACTTTATTGTGAACATTGCAATCAATTTTTACCGGATAGATATGTAGAAGGTATATGTCCACATTGCAAAAGTATTGCTAGAGGGGATCAATGTGATAACTGTTCAAGTTTATTAGAACCCTTAGAATTATCAGAAAGAGTATGTAAACTTTGTGGGAATGAGCCTATAGTAAAAATTTCCAAACAATTATATTTTAAGTTGTCAAAATTCGAAGGTGAAATAAGAAAGCATTTAGAAAGTTCTAAAGAGAATTGGAGAATAAATGCAGTAAATAATACAGAGAGATATTTGAATGAAGGATTAAAAGATAGAGCTATATCAAGGGATTTATCTTTAGGAATAGATATTCCAATTAAGGGTTACGAGGATAAAAAAGTTTATGTATGGATAGATGCTGTGTTAGGTTATTTTACTGCATGCAAAAAATGGGGAGAAGAAAACAATAAAGACTTTACGAAGTTTTGGAAGAGTGAAAGTATTTCTTACTATATTCATGGAAAAGACAATATACCTTTTCATTCAATTATTCTTCCAGCGCTTTTAAGTGGTATAGGATATAAAAAAATGCCTGATAAAATTATATCTAGTGAATATGTAACCCTTGAGGGCAAGAAATATCAACTAGTAATAATTGGGCTGTATGGATATCAGATATTATTGAAAGATATAATAGTGATTTGATAAGATACTTTTTTATAGCAAATGCTCCTGAGAAAAGAGATGCAGATTTTTCATGGAGAGAATTTATAAATAATAATAATGGTGAATTGTTAGGTGCTTATGGAAATTTAGTTAATAGAACTTTAGTATTTGTTAAGAAATATTTTAATAATATAATTCCAAATGAAATTGTAAATGAAGAAATTAGAAGAAATGTAGAGCAGCTATATAAAAGTGTGGGTAGCAGTATTGAGAAAGGAAATTTAAAAACAGCTATTGAAGAGGTATTTGAGTTTATTAGAAGTATAAATAAATATTTTGATGAGAAAAAACCATGGATTACTGTTAATAGCAATAATGACGAGTGTAGTGACAGTATTTATAATTGTTTATTTTCAATAATAAATATAGCAAATCTATTAAATCCATTTTTGCCTTCATCTTCGCATAAGGTAAAAACTTGGTTAGGATGTGATGTTAATAACTCGAGAAGCGTTGATTTGAAAGTTAATATTGTTATAGGGGAGTTTGAAATATTGTTTCAAAGATTAGATAAAAAACTAATTGATTAAGAGTTAAATATGTTAAAGGAAAGTATAAAATAGAAGTATAGAAAATAATTTATAAATAACCAAATTAAATAATAATTTCCAAAAATGTATTGACAATGTATTTATAAGATTGTAATATATTATTATATTCAGTGAGTGTACCTAGTTTGTACTAGCGGTACAGGGACCATCCTACACGTAGATAACTCTACGGAGTCACTTCTTAAGTGATTTCGTGGGGCTTTTTTTGTTTATAAAAGATTTAAATGACAATAGCAGTTTATAAGAGAGGAGATAAAAATGGATAACAAAAATCTTTATACAAATACAGCAAAATTTTATGATAAGGGTAATGAAATTAATAAATACGATCATGATATAAAATTTTATGAAGCGTATGTTAATGAATCCACAACAGTTTTAGAAATTGCATGTGGAACTGGAAGAGTAACAGTGCCATTAGCATCGAAATGTAAAAGAATTATTGGAATGGATTTATCACAGTCTATGCTAAAGGAATTAAATAATAAAATTTCTAGGTTAGATGATAACTACAAAAATAATATAAAAACATCACAGGCTGATATGACAGACTTTAATATGGATGAAAAATTTGATTTAATAATATTTGCTGGTATGGCATTTTTATCATTAACTAACAATGAAGAAAGAATTAAGTGATTAGAATGTGTAAAAAAACATATGAATGAAAATGGCAAAATCATTATTGATTTATTTAATCCTAATCTAGAAAAGCTAGATTGCACAAATGTTGAAAGAATTGACTTTGAGTACTTTGATAGTGAAATAGAATGCACAGTAAAAAAAACTTCAATTCAACAAAAACATGATAGAGAGAGTCAAATTATTTGGATGAAGTATATTTTTAAAATACTTACTGGAGATGACCTTGTAAATCAGATTGAGGATGAGTTTAAATTAGGATACTTATTTGATGAACAAGCAAGAGAGTTATTTAAATTAGTTGGACTAAATTTACGCAATGTTTATGGTGGATATGATTTTAGCGAAGTTACAGAAGAAAACAAGAGAATGATGGTTTATGAATTGCAGTGGTTGAATTAAATATAAAAAATATGCAATTATTGGAAATGGAAAAGTAAGGCACAATATATAGAATGGAGTGATAAAATTGAAACTTGAGTTATTAAGAGCTAACAATGAGATGGAAGAACAATATTATGATTTTATTAATGAATGGGAAAACTGTGGAGAAGAAATCACACCCTATGGTGCAAGATTATTGGGTATGAATTATATAACATGGCTTACGCACACTAATAAAATGGAAAATGTGAATACTTGTCCAGCACACTTAGTTCCATCACACATGTATTTTCTGGTTTTAGAAGATAAAAGAATTATAGGAGCAATAAATATTAGGCACTATTTAAATGATTATTTACTTAATTTTGGTGGGAATATTGGTTATGGTATTCGTCCATCAGAACGAAAAAAAGGGTATGCCACATTAATGTTAGCTATGGCGTTACCTATAGCAAAAGAACTTGGAATTAGTAAAGCTTTAGTAACTTGTGATAAAAATAATTTAGGTTCTGCCAAAACAATCACAAATAATGGCGGAGTTTTAGAAAATGAAGTTATAGAAGATGGGGAAATAACTCAAAGATATTGGATAGAGGTATAGGTTGTAGTATAGAATTTATGGGGGGATTAATATGTTTACATCATTTGTTAAGGAAGAAGGAGTTTTAAATAAAAAGCCATTTTTAGATTGTGAGGTTCAATTTAACCTCTTCCATAGAATTATTGAAGGTAAAGAACTTATTGCATTAAAAACAAAGGATGGTAATGCAATAGCTATGCAGAATCCAGGTCATGCAATGTGGATATGGGTTAATGAAGTACTTGAAGGGTTAGAAGTTAACAATGTAGTTAATTCATTATGTAATATAATAAAGGATAATAATATAAGCGAAATATCAGGACAAGTAGAAATAGTAAAAAGAATAGCCAAGCAATATTCAAACCTATTTGGTGTATCTTATAAAATATCTATGAGAATGCAGTCATATAAGTGCCTAGAGGTTATTAGACCACAAAATGTTCAGGGGGAATTAATAAGAGCAGAGTTGTGTCATGTTGGTATTGTTGCAGAATATTGTAAAGGTTTTGCTTTTGATAGCTTTGGAAAAATAGTAACAAAAGAAAGTAAGGTTTCTGGAGCAGAAAGCTTAGTAAAATCAGGCGATTTATTTTTATGGCAGGTAAACAATAATGTTGTTTCAATGGCAAATATAGCACATCGTTCTATGAGACATGCTCGTATAAATAGTGTATACACTCCTAATGAACAAAGGAAAAAAGGGTATGCAAGTGCATTAATGGCTGAATTAAGTTTTATTGTATTGAAAGAAGGACTAACACCAATGTTATACACGGATATAATAAATCCTGATTCAAATAAGGTGTATAAAAGTATTGGATATAAGGAATGTGGGAAAATTGATGAAATTCATTTTTTTTAACGACATTTAATTTTTATATAGGAAACAGACAACATTCCACTTGCCACGTGGGTGGCACTTTTGAAAGGAGTTGATTTTATGAAATATCCGTTGCCGCTTAAAAAAGGAGATATTATAGGAATTACTGCGCCATCTATGGGCGTATCAGGGGTTATATCAAAAAAAATAGATAATTCAATTAAACAACTTGAAATGATGGATTATAAGTGCGTTGAAACTGCTTCTGTTAGGAATATTTCCAAACTAACAAGTGCTTTACATGAAATTAGAGCGCAAGAATTTATGTCTTTATATTGTAATGAAAATGTAAAAGCGATTATTCCACCCTGGGGTGGAGAATTACTAATGGATATGCTTCCTTTTTTAAATTTTGATTTACTAAAGAAACTTCCACCTAAATGGATTATGGGGTTTTCAGATACAAGCATGTTATTATTTGTTCTAATGTTGAAGCTAGATATGGCAACTTTACATGGACCTAATTTATTAGATTTTGGAAGCAGTTCAATTGATGATTCAGTTTTGGCATCATTAGATATTTTGGCTAAAAATAATGAAAAGTTTATTCAACAAAATTTAAAATATTATCAAAAGGAATGGTTTGAGATTACTGATACGACATTTCCTCCGTATAATTTAACAGAAAAAGTTATTTGGAAGTCGCTAATCGAAGACCGCAACTATAAATTTACAGGAAGGTTAATAGGGGGAAACTTAGATGTCATATGCAAATTGATTGGAACTCCATATGCTCCTGTAAAAGAATATATTGATAAATATTATGATGATGGTTTCATATGGTATTTTGAAAGTTGTGAAATGAATGCTGGAGATGTCTATCGAACATTATTACAGATGAAAATGAGTGGATGGTTTGCAAATTGTAAAGGGATTTTATACGGACGTTCGGAAGGTCTTGATGCTATAGAGGATTTTACTTTTTTAGATGCACTGACTTTTGCATTTAAAGATACTAATATACCTATAATTTATAATGTTGATATCGGGCATTTACCACCTCAATTAACATTGATAAATGGTTCTTATGCAGAAGTTTTTTATGAGAATGGTAGAGGAACGATAGAGCAACAAATGATATAAATACATTATAATAATACTGTGTTACAAATGTAAGAGTTTATTATATTTTAAGGAGATGATGTTATGGGTACATTAGTTTTGTTCAGTTATGACGTATTTACCGCTAATCTTGAATTGCATGATTAATATATTATATATTTATAATACAAAAATAAGAATTGGAACTTCTTTATTGGAAAGGATGTATATTTAGATGGATAATGATGTTTTGTGGTATATAGAAAAACAAATTGATAGAACTATAAATAATCTAAGGAAACGCAACATGGAAGGCTTCTTTGTTAAAGATAATAAGGAGTTAAAAGAACTTTTGAAAGAACTTATAGCTGAAAATTCTGTAGTAGGTGTTGGTGATTCTATGACTCTCTTTGAAACAGGTGTTATAGATTTTCTTCGCGAGGAAAACTATACCTTTTTGGATAAGTATAGAGGAGGTATCATAAGTGAAGAAAAAAAACAAATATATATACAAAACTTTTCTGCTGATACTTTTATATGTAGTACAAATGCCTTAACTGAAAATGGAGAACTTTATAATATTGATGGTAATGGAAGTAGAGTGGCACCAATGATGTATGGTCCTAAACAGGTTATTTTAGTAGCTGGAATAAATAAAATTGTTAAGGATATAGACGAAGCAGAAAAAAGAGTTAGAAATTACTCTGCTCCAATTGACGCAAAAAGATTAAATAAAAATACTCCATGTACTACTTTGGGTTACTGTGTAGACTGTAAAAGCCCTAACAGGATATGTAATGATTTTACAATTATTAGAGGGCAATTTATTAAAGACAGGATAAAGGTAATTATTGTAGGAAAACAGTTAGGATATTAATGCTTTATTTCGTAATGTTCACCAATTACTAAAAATAATAATAAAACAAGAAAAACCACATATTGAAATTAATATCCAACATGGATTTGAGGCTATTTGCCATTATTTAGACATTGTAAATATATTCTATTTCCAAAGCCTATCTCTTTATGTTACTCGAGCTATGCCAATATTTCTTAGATTATGAAGTTATTATTTTATAAAATTAAAATGCATTCTACATAATTCATAAGAAGTGACTGTACGATTTAACTTATAATCGTATAGTCACTTTTATATTCAATTTATGGTAATTATGGTATGGTTAAATATATGTTTATGTAGAGAGTGTAGAATATCGCAAATTAAATTTCATATTTCTAAAAGGGGGAGATTACATGGTGCATGGTACAGAGAAGAGCATAGATACATTAATGAATAGTATTTAGGCAATGAGGGATGTACAATCAATCGGCATAAGTGGTAGTAAAACTCTGCTTTCCAAGGCAGGAGAGAGTGATATTGATGTTTTTATATATTGTGATGTGATACCTGAATTTGAGAAGAGGCAAGCCATAATAAATCAATTAGGAGACCAGATACAAGAAGGTAAAATCAATGTCTTTAAAGAAGGACATTGGGGAATAGGAGATTTTATACTTATAAATAGTATTGAAACCTAGTTAATGTATTTTACAGTAAGTGAAACTTTAATTGATGTAGAATCTATACTCAATGCTGGATATCCAGACCTATAGGATAATTATGATTATCCTATAGGTCGATGTGCCATGTTAAAAAATATCAATGTTTTATACGATAAAAATGATTTTTTATATACATTGAAAAAAAGATTATCCGAGTATCCTGATAAATTGGCAAAAATACTTATACAATATCATTTGGATGAACTCGAAGATTCAGAAGATTTAGAACGTGCTGTAATCAGAAAGGATGTATTTTTTTATCACTTTGCAATGGAGATTGCAATTGACCACTTCACCATAAGTCCTTATAATCCTTTCAGATACTTCTCCATCATATTTTTTATAGTGGACTTTTAACTTTTTCAAATTAAGTACTGATTTTTTAATGATATCTACATTTTGATACAGTATTTTCAAGCTTAATAATGGAATTTTTAAGTTGTTGTGCCATTTCAGTGTTTTTTTCTGAGTGGACACCCATACTTGAAAGTAATAGATTAACCACATCTTCACTCTCTAAGTCATTTGAATTGATTTTATAGCCCTCCATAAAAGAAAAACCTCCACTGGGACCTGGAACTGACAGAATAGGAATGCCTGTTTCGCATAATATGTCCATATCTCTGTATATAGTTCTTTCTGAGGTTTCGAGTATTTTAGCTAAGTCTCATGAGATCACACTACTATTCTCATTTTTTATATTCGTCTTGCCAGAAAGTAATCATCTCTCCTCTGTTCGAGAATATCATATATTATTATTATATTGCTTAGTAAAATTAAATCTTAAGAAATCTTAAGGTTTAATTACAATTTTCTTAAGGTTATTTTTGTAATATAAGAGAGTAAGGAATATGCATTTTACTACGAGCATCTATATAAGAAGTTTTAAAAGATTTTGTTTGAAATTCTGGGGGGTGAGAATAAAAATTGCTACTCCACCATTGAGATATAGGGGGACCCAGGGTCCCTGAGCTAACTAAAAATAAATAAGGAGGACTTTAAAGTGAAAAAGAAAATTACAATAATTTTAATTTTAGGGATTATAGGACTAATGTACATAAATAGCAGATATGGTAGCCTAAAAGTTATAGGGGATGTAATTGAAAGGAACACTTATATTGAAACTGTCAAAGATATGTCCAATGAGAATAGCAATGTAGACGATGGTAATTTAATATTGGTGAATAGAAAAAATGAACTAGATAAAGATTATGTTCCAAATCATTTAAAAGTTCCAAATATCAGATTTTATTCTACCGTGTCAAATGAGGAAATGCAGATGAAAGGAGATGCAGGTGATGCACTTAAAAAGTTATTTGAAAAAAGTGAACAGGAGGGCATTATACTTTACGCATTATCTGGTTATAGATCTTATGCAACTCAAAAGGAGTTATATAAAAATAGTATTAAAACAAACGGAAAAGGATATACATATAATTATGTGGCAAAGGCAGGTAAAAGTGAACATCAATCAGGACTTGCAATGGATATAACTAATTCTAAAAAAAGTACAGGCTTTGAATATACCAAAGAAGGTATATGGCTTAAAGATAATGCTTATAAATTTGGATTTATAATAAGATATGGAAAAGGTAAAGAAGAGGTTACAGGTTATAATTATGAACCTTGGCATATAAGGTATGTGGGAACTCAGAATTCAGAGGAAATTTACTCGAAGGATATTACTTTAGAGGAATTTTTAAAATCTTAAACAATCAAAGCATATAATTAAAGCATAAAAAAATTCATGTTAGACAAATGTATTTTTAAAATATATAATTATTAAAGATGTATAAGTTATAGGCTTAAAACTCTATAAGAGTAAACAAATGGAGTGAGTATATGAGTAAAAATATATTAATTGTAGATGATGATAAAGAAATAGTTAATTTAATTGAGATATATTTAACTAATGAAGGTTACAATAGTTATAAGGCATATGATGGGGAAGAAGCTTTGCAGCTTATTGATAAGTGTAATATAAGTCTTATAATATTAGATATAATGATGCCCAAAATTGATGGATTAGAAGTATGTAACAAAGTTCGCGAGAAGCTTAATATACCTATAATTATGCTAAGTGCTAAAAATCAAGATTCAGATAAAATAAAGGGGTTATTGTTAGGAGCAGATGATTATATGGCAAAACCATTTAATCCTTTAGAGCTTATGGTTAGGGTTAAGGCCATATTTCGAAGAATTTACGAATTTGATAAAAATAGTGATGAATTAAAAGATATCGATACGATAGTTATAGGACCACTTAAAATAAAAAAATCCACTCATCAGGTAGAAGCATATAATAAGATTATTGCTTTAACCTCTACAGAATTTGAAATATTACACATCTTAGCTAATAATACAGGAAGAGTTTTTAGTGCAGAAGAAATATTTCAAAGAGTTTGGAAAGAAAAATATTATCAATCAAATAATACAGTTATGACTCACATGAGTAAATTAAGAGAAAAGCTTGATGCAGTTTTAGAGGGTGAGAAGCTTATTCATACTATATGGGGAGTGGGGTATAAAATTGAAAAGAAAACCTATATATAAATTAGAGTTAAAAATAGTTTTTAATATATTGATTACCTTTATATTTTCAGTATTAACTATGGCTATTCTTTATATTATGTGGAAAATTTTTATAAAAATATTTATAAGTGATTCACAAGAACTGTCAGCTAAAATTTTTAGTTTAAGGCTATCTATCAATTTTATAAGTGTAGCAATTGCACTATGGATAATAATTTTTTTAATTTACTCTCATTCATTGCTTTACAAGAAGCTAAAGTACTTTGTAGAAGTTGACGAACATATGAAAGCTATAGCAGAGGGTAGGATAGATAAAAAAATACCAGAACAATCGAAAGCAGAGCTTGGGAAAATAGCTAAAAATATGAATGAAATAATAAATAAATTAAATAAATCAATAGAAGAAGAGCGGAGAGCAGAACAAACAAAATATGAATTAATAACAAATGTATCTCATGATTTACGCACTCCATTAACCTCAATATTGGGGTATCTTGAACTCATAGATAAGGATAAATATGAAGATGAAGTTAGGCTTAGATACTATGTAAGTATTGCTTATGAAAAATCAAAGCGATTGAATACTTTAATTGATGACTTATTTCAATATACTATAATGAGAAATAGTACTTTAAAATTAAATAAAGAATCAATAAATGTAATTGAACTTTTAAATCAAGTGGTATTGGAATTTAATCCACAGTTTAGAAAAAAAAATATAGAATGTAGGACATATTTTTCTGAGGATAAACTTGTAATAGTGGCTGACGCAGTTAAATTAGCTAGGGCATTTGAAAATCTAATTTCTAATGGTATGAACTATGGAAGTGGAACTGAGTATATTGACATATGTACTAGGAAAGAAAATAATAGTGCGGTTATAGAGGTAATTAATTATGGTGAACCAATACCAAGTATAGATGTACCTTTTATTTTTGAAAGGTTCTATAGAGTTGAAAAGTCACGTTCAGAATTTGCTGGAGGTTCAGGATTAGGTCTTGCTATAACTAAAAGTATAATAGAGCTTCATGAAGGTGAAATTTTTGTTGAAAGCAATTATGAGAGAACTGTTTTTATAATTAAATTGCCCTTGGGTAGTTGATAAGGTTTTGGAAATTAATTATGAAATACATTGTGAATAATAAGATTGTTATAAAAAAACAAGAGTGATATAGAATATAATGGTACCTATAGGATGGACATTTAAAAAAAATGTTTGGACTATAGGTAATTTTTTTGTGTAATTTATATAAGGATAAGGAATATGGAAAATTTTGTTGTAGTTATATATTGGATTTATAATATTGCTTAGGTGATAGCCCAAATTCCTTTTTAAAAGCTCTTACAAAGCTGGAATAATCCCCAAAGCCGCATTGCTCGCAAACCTCTCCTGCCTGCATGCCACTTTTTATAAGATCTGAGGCTTTTATAATGCGTTTTTTTTGTATATAGTTATATATTGTATAGCCAGTTTCTTCTTTAAATAAATGCATCAAATAATACTTATTTAGATAAAATTCTTTTGATAGCATGCCTATAGATAAATGCTTATCTAGATTTGAGTTTAGAAAGCTCAAAATATCTTCAATTCTAGGATCATATTTAATATCATCAATGTTTTTATCAATATCCATTCCAAGAAACAATCTATTTATTTTTACCATGAACTGAAGAAATAAGGCGTTTTTTAATATAGTACTACCAAAAGCTATATCTTGCATCGCCTCTTCAAGGTCCGCTAGATTTTGTTTTAAGGAATTTATATTCTTGTTACACAATCTAATAAGATTGAGCTTTCGCTCAGATGCCAATTGAAAACAACTTAGAAGATCACAATTATTTTTATTATGCCCTTCTAAAAATAATGGATTTAGCCACAGTACCATGCGTACATAAGGCACAGTTAGGCTTATTATTGGTAGGTGAAGATCATTTCTGCCAACTAGCAATATATCCCAAGGCTTTAATTTATAAGACTTTCCTTCAATTATGTATGTAACTTCTCCTGAGACGAAAATAATTATTTTATTAAAGTCATGGTAGTGAATTTCAAAATCATTTTTTTTCTGATCTTTTAGGTTAAAGAAGAGAAAATCTTCATTAAGGTATCCTCTTTTTACTTTTTGCGTAGAAATATTATCTTTCATATAGCACCTCAAATATTAGAAGTTTATTACATTATAGCACTTTATGCAAGGAATTAAGCATTAACTACAATAAAAATAGTAAATGTAGAGCATATAATAGTTAATAGGAATGAGTAGTAAATATTGCAGCTTCGAAGAAGATGATTTAACAGGAGGGAATAATGTGAAATTGTATGAGATATTAAAAGGCGTAGATCACGAGATATTAGTGGGGGATCTTAATTTGGAGGTATGCAGTATAACCTGGGATTCAAGAAACATAGACAGAAATTCACTTTTTATTGCAGTGAAAAATAAAAATATAGATAGACATGATTTTGTATTGGACGCTATAAGTAATGGGTCTATAGCATTGGTTGTAGAATATGAAATTCCTAATATACCAGAAGACATTACAGTTATTAAAGTTAAGGACGCAAGAAAATCAATGGCTATCATAGCTAAAAATTACTATGAAAATCCAACAGAAAAACTAAAGATTATAGGGGTTACAGGTACTAATGGAAAAACTTCAGTTAGTTATTTTATATCAGAAATACTCCAAGCACTTCAAGTTAAATGTGGAATTATTGGCACTATAGAAAATACTGTTGCTGGGAAGAAGATGAAAACTAAAAAGTTAAATCCAACTACACCTGATTCAATTGAGCTTCAAGGATCCTTTGCAGAAATGCTGTGTTATGGAGCAACCCACGCAGTTATTGAGGTAACATCTTCAGCATTATCCCAGGATAGAGTTTATGGATGTAAATTTGATATTGGTGTATTTACAAATTTAACTCAAGACCATTTAGAAGAGCATGGCACTATGGAAAATTATAAAAATGCTAAATTAAAGCTATTTAAAATGTGTAAAAAAGGAATAATAAATATAGATGACGCAGTCGCGGCTTATATAATGGACAATGCAAATTGTGAGATTATAACTTATGGCATAGAAAATGATTGTGATTTTAGAGCAATTAATATCAAGTATACAAGCAGTGGCGTGAATTTTAATCTTGTTCATAATAATGAAATTAGAGAAGTTCAGCTTAGTATACCAGGAAGATTTAGCGTATATAATGCACTAGCTGCAATTGCAACCGTCTACTGGTTAGGACTAAATTTAGATGACATAATAAAAGCTGTTAAAGAAATAAAGGGAGTACCGGGAAGATTTCAAGCTATACCAAATAGCAAAGGCATTTTAACTATAGTAGATTATGCTCATTCACCAGATGGCCTAGAAAATATACTAACATCAGTTAAAGAATTTGCCAAAGGTAGAATAATTTTAGTTTTTGGTTGTGGTGGAAATAGAGACACAGGTAAAAGATCAATAATGGGTGAAATAGCAGGGAAATATAGTGACTATTGTATTATTACCTCAGATAATCCTAGAAAAGAAGAGCCAAAATTAATAATTGATGAAATCGAAGTAGGAATGATTAAAACAAGTTGCAGCTATCAAAAAATACAGGATAGAAGGCAAGCGATTTCTAAAGCACTCGGTATGGCAGAAGCCTTTGATACAGTAATAATTGCAGGAAAAGGACATGAGAATTATCAAGTACTAAAGGACGAAACTATACATTTTAGTGACGAGGAAGTAGTGAGAGAGTATTTTTTTTAGCAATTAATATTGCAGCGATGCAGTTGAGGATTTAGCTTTAATATTGGAAGGAGTTAAATATATATGAAGAACTTTTTAAATAATTATAAAATGTCGTTGGTGCTACTTTTATCAATACTACTAGGTGGAATAATAGGTATTATATTAGGACCAAAGGCTACAGTACTGGAACCCTTTGGACAAATATTCTTAAACTTGATGTTTACTATAATAGTGCCTTTAGTGTTCTTTAGTATAACGTCGGCTATAGCTAATATGACGGGTATGAATAGACTTGGTAAGATAATGATAAATATTGCAATAGTTTTTGTAATTACTGCATTGATATCCGGTATTTTGGCTATTGTGGGAGCATTGATATTTAATCCAACTAAAGGATTAGATGCTGAGGCTATTAAAACTATTTTATCTAAGGTGGGAGGGGAAATTGGAACAGAAGCTGGAAAGGTATCTTTATCACAACGTTTAGTAAGTACAGTTACAGTGGGAGATTTCTCAGGGTTATTTTCTAAAAATAATATGCTTCAAATAATCATTTTTTCTGTGTTATTTGGAGTATCAACAGCATTAGTTGGTGAAAAAGCAACAGTTGTAAAAAACCTTTTAAATGCAGCTACAACTATAATGATGAAAATGGTAAGCATTATTATGTACTATGCTCCAATTGGACTCGGATGTTATTTTGCATCAGTTGTAGGGCAGCTGGGAACACAGATATTACAAGGATATTTAAAGGTGTTCCTCTTATATTTAGGATTGACAACAATAAATTATTTTGTATTTTTCAGTATATATTCCTATTTATCAGCAGGTAAAATGGGATTTAGAGCATTTTGGAAAAATGCAATTTCACCAACAGTAATAGCATTAGCTACTTGTTCAAGTGCTGCATCAATTCCTGTTAATCTTGAAGCCACTAAGAAAATAGGTGTGCCAAAAGACATTGCAGAAACTGTAATACCGCTTGGAGTTAATACGCATAAGGATGGTTCTGTTATGGGAGGAGTGTTAAAAATAGTATTTGTATTTGGCTTATTCGGTAAAGAAATTAACAGTATTCCAATGATATTATCGATATTGGCAGTAAGTTTTTTAGTAGGAGCAGTTATGGGAGCGATACCAGGTGGAGGAATGATTGGAGAGATGCTTATAATAAGTGTTTATGGATTTCCACCTGAAGCACTTCCTATAATAGTTGTTATTAGTACAATTATAGATGCACCAGCTACAGTGTTAAACTCAACAGGGAACACAGTGTGTGCAATGATGGTTTCAAGACTTGTTGATGGGAAGAAGTGGCTAAATGTTAGTTAAAGAATGAAAAGCGAAATAGTATAAGTCAAATTAACAAAACATTCAAGAAAACAGGTTTATTTTAAATATATTAATTTACACATTCATACAATGTAGGAAGGAACCATGGTAAAATATAGATAGAAAAGCATAAAAAATTATAGAATTTAATGCTATGACAACTGCATTAAAAGATTGCAAGAAACCTTGTTGTAAGAGAGCAAGTTTTGGAGAGGGCTAAAATATGGATAAAAGAGCTAAGATTTTAGTAGTCGAAGATGAAAAGGATATTAATAAATTACTTTGTACTATTCTTGAAAATAAGGGGCATAGAGCTAGAGCGGCGTTTTCAGGGACAGAAGCTTTAATGTGTGTAGAAAATGAATGGTGGGATACGATTTTATTAGATTTAATGATTCCAGGGATTAGTGGAGAAGAAGTTATATTAAAAATTAGAGAAATCACAAAAGCACCAATAATTATAGTAACTGCAAAAACATCCCTAAAAATTAAGGTAGAATTATTAGAAAGTGGAGCGGATGATTTTATTTGTAAGCCATTTGATCCAGATGAAGTGGTTGCAAGAGTTAATTCTAATTTAAGAAGATATTTAGAATTTTCCACCCATGAGAAAAAGAAAAATGAAGATAATATTTTGCGTTATAAAGATATTAGTTTAAATACAGAAAGTAAAGAAGTAAAAGTGGGACAAAACATAGTTACGTTAACTGCAAAAGAGTTTGCATTGCTAGAATTATTATTAACTAATCCCAATAAGGTATACAGTAAATCTAATATTTTTGAAAGTATATGGGGAGAAGAATTTTTAGGTGATGATAATACTGTAAGTGTACATGTGAGTAGATTAAGAAATAAGCTATCTAGTGCAAATAATAGTGAAGATTACATAGAAACAATTTGGGCAATGGGGTATAAGTTAAGAAAATAGTTAGTAAGAGTTTAATATAAAAAGCAATATATATATATTATCTATTAATAAGATTTAAGACTTTTGAAAGACTTTAGCAAAGTTTTCTTATGAAACATAAGTTATGATAAAAGTATGATTCATAAGGAGGTAAAAAATGAGTGAATATATAATTAGAGCTAGTAACATTACAAAAACATATGGTAATCACAAAGTTTTAGATGATTTATCCATAAACATTAAAAAAGGTGATATATATGGAGCTATAGGAAAAAATGGTGTTGGAAAAACAACTATTATTAGAGTGCTTACAGGTCTTGTTATACCTAATAATGGACAAGTTGAACTATTTGGACATAGTGAGGAGAGGGAGATTACTAAGGAAAGAAGTAGAATTGGTACATTAATAGAATCACCAGCTCTTTATCTTAACATGACTGCGGAGGAAAATCTTAAACTTGTTAAAATTCAAAGAGGAATTCCAGGAAACAAATGTATTGATCAGACTTTAAATTTAGTAGGACTTAAGGAGGTAGAGAAAAAGAAAACCAAGAATTTTTCATTAGGAATGAAACAAAGACTAGGAATTGCTATGGCATTATTAAGTGAACCAGAATTTTTAGTTTTAGATGAGCCTATGAATGGATTAGATCCAATTGGAATAAAAGAAATAAGAGAGCTTTTACTTAAATTAAATAAAGAAAGAGGAACAACTATTTTAATATCAAGTCATATGTTATCTGAACTTACCCACATTTCAAATAGATATGGTTTTATAAATGATGGGAAATTAATTGAAGAAATGACGGCCAATGAACTTTTAAATAAATGTAGAACTTATCTTCATTTGAAAGTAAATGATTCTTCAGATGTTTCAGTTATTTTAGAAAATGAGATTGGAATAAAAGACTTTGAAGTTTTTCCAAATAATATCATAAGAATATATGATGAATTTGACGGAGAAAAGGTTACTATGGCCCTATCTAAACATAACATAGGAGTTAAAGAAATAATGCAAATGGGTGAATCTCTCGAGGATTATTTTACCAAGCTAGTTGGAGGAAAAGGTAATGAGTAATTTAATTAGAGGAGAATTTTACAAATTAAAAAAAAGCAATTATTTTATTGGGATAATATTTTTAGCAATAGGGGCTTCATTTTTTTTAATTACTGTATGGGATAAGGATATACAACGACTTCAGAAAGCACATTCTAATTTTCTTATGAATGGAGCATATTCAATAGAATACGCATTCGAATATATTATATATACCAGTTTTATATTTGCATTATTAGGCGGAGAATTTATTGCTAAGGATTTTAAGAGTAATAATATAAGTAAAAGTTTCAGTTATGGATATAGGAGAAGTAAGGTTATACTAAGTAAATTAATAGTATTTATAATGGCTTGTCTATTTTTAGAAATAATTTATACAACAATTTTAGTTATACATGTTTCAATAATTTATGGATTTTGTGAAGTCTTAAATTTAAGTACTATTTTATATTTAACCAGAGTAATTATTATTGGGATAATGTATAATGTAGCCACAATATGTATAATTGCTATGATTGCTATGATAACAAAGAGTGCTCTTTGTACATTTGTTTCACCAGTTATATTTTTTTTGAGTGTTCAATTGTCTTTTTCAAAAATAGGTACATATATTCTTCTTCCTTATGTTGCTGGGCGAGGAGCAATATCAAGATTTGCACCTAAAGAGGATATTATACTTGGAACAATTTCATCGCTTTTAACTTTTATTATAACAATTGGAGTGAGTATGCTATATGTAAGGGATGAAGATATTAAGTAAATGATAAGTGAAAATTTTATTATATGAGTAGGAGAAATGAGATGTATTTAGGTATTTTTTTAATAATTATTTTTCTGGTATTAATTTCAATAGTAGCACTTATTAAGCTACATCTATATAAAAGAGAAATAGCAGCTATAACTAAGCAAATTAAAAATTTTAGAATGCGAGAAAACAATAAAAAAGTTAATACTGAAATAGCTGATAAATATATAGAAGACTTAGCTTTTGAAATTAATGAATATTTAGAACTTTACAGAAGAAATGAACAAGAAAAAGCAATGTTTGAAAATACATTAAAACAAGGGATAGCTAATATGTCTCATGATTTAAGGACACCCTTAACATCAATAATAGGATATTTAAAACTTCTTAAGCAGAATGAGATAGATAAAGAAGAGGCATTAGAGATAATTGAAGATAAAACTAATAAATTAAATGTTCTTATAAATGATTTTTTTGAGTTAGCTTTAATAGAGAGCGAAGATTATGAATTAGAGATTACAAAAGTGAATTTAACTAATATAGTACGCGACGAAATTTTATCACTTTATGAAGCTTTTCAGAGCAAAGGGATAGAACCCAAAATAAGCATTTCAGATAAGGCAATTTTTATAATGGGCGATAAGGATAGTTTAGAGAGAATAATAGATAATTTGCTTTCTAATACATTAAAATATGCAGAGAAAGATATTCAGATTAAATTAGAAGAATGTGATGATAAAGTAATTTTAAAAATTTCAAATATATGTACAGGCATTGAGGAAAAAGATGCAGTACATATGTTTGATAGATTCTATATGGCAGACAAGGTGAGAACAGGAAAAGGTGTAGGACTTGGGCTTTCTATTGTAAAAAGTTTAATTGAAAAGATGAATGGAGTAATAATATCAAAGCTTGAAGAAAATAGGATTTCTATAATGTGTGAATGGAAATATATAAAATAATATTATTAAATATGAATTTGATGTAAAATAGCAAATGGATAGTTTAACTATTTATTTGCTATTTTTATTAAAAATTATGAATCTTACATACACGTCATATTTCCGTAAGCTTTACAGATAGTAAGTTATGTATTATTATTATAAACTATGTATATATATTTATAATTAGTTTCGAAGGAGTGATAAATCATCGATATAATATTTTTATTAAAAGCAATTATAATAGCAATAGTAGAGGGGCTAACAGAATTTGTGCCAGTATCTTCTACAGGACACATGATATTAGTTGGATGGGCAATGGGGTTTCAAGGAAAATTTGCAGAGATGTTTGAAGTAGTAATTCAACTTGGAGCAATAATGGCAGTAGTTGTTTTATATTGGAAGAAGATTAAAGAAAGCATAATAGAATTTTTTAAGTTTATATTTACCAAAGGAAAAGAGGGTAAAAAAGGATTTAAATTTGGGATAAATGTTATTACAGCATCTATTCCCATGGCAATTGCAGGAGTATTATTATACGATAAAATCAAATCAAAATTTATACCGGAAGCTGTCATAGTAGGATTTATAGTTGGTGGATTATTGTTATTAATAATCGAAAAGAGATTTGGAAATAGGCATCATAAAGTAGAAAGTATAGATAGCATAACCCCTGTTCAATCATTTAAAATTGGTTTATTACAACTTCTTGCTATGTGGCCAGGAATGTCAAGAAGTGCGTCTACAATCATGGGTGGATGGATTGCTGGGTTATCAACACCAGTAGCAGCAGAATTTTCATTCTTCATAGCCATTCCCGCTATGATAGGGGCAACAGGTAAGGATTTATTCGAATTTGATTATTCTATAATGACACTGACATTATGGATTGCACTAATAGTTGGAGTTGTTGTAGCTTTTCTAGTAGCTTTAATTGTTATGAAAAAATTTGTTGATTACTTGAAAAAGAAGCCAATGAAAGTCTTTGCAGTATATAGAATAGTAGTAGGTACTTTACTTGGGATATTAGTATTAACTAAGATCATTACTTTAACATAATTACTGATTTGAGAGGAAAGCATAGAGAGGATGGTTAAATTAAAATGATTTATTATTTAGGAAATTCTATAAATTTAGGATGGGATAAATTTTTTATTGCTCTTTCAAGCTCTTCGGACACAACTCCTCAGTTTTTATTAACCGCATTAGTTTTTATTATATTATATCTTTTCAATAAGAAAGTAGAAGCTATTTGTTGTGTATTTAATATCGGATTTACTGGTTTTACAAACTTGATACTTAAAAATACAATAAAAAGAGATAGACCAACGGGAATATGGTTAATGGATGCTGATGGCTATAGTTTTCCTAGCGGTCATTCTTCTATTTCTACGGCTATAGGAATTGTACTTATTTACATTATATTTAAACGAATAAAGAATAAAAAAATCGCTTATTTTATGAGTGGGCTTATAGTTATATATTTAATTCTTGTAGGAATTAGCAGGGTTTATGTGGGAGTCCACTATCCAGGAGATGTTTTTGGTGGATGGATTATAGCTGGAATATGCTCTTATATTACTATTGTGGTTTATAAGTTTTGTATGAAAAAAGGTCTAAATAAATATTTAGATAAACATTTTACTATTAAATTCAATATGTTTAAAAGCAAATAAAAATATAATATTAATATATTCAGACCCTAATAGAATTATTTATTCCAGTAGGGTCTTTAATTATAAAATGAATTTTATTTTGTAAGCTTAATTATTATATCCTTATGTTGAGAGTATTTATTTAAGAGAGCATCTCTTTCAATTATTTCAAAATCTTTAAAGTCGAATCCAGGTGATACCATGCAGCCAACAAGAGAGTATCCTGGGCTATTCATAGCAGAACCAAAGATATGATTCTTAGGTACTAGGAACTGCGGAGTTTCTCCATTTTCTATATTAAGACCTAATTGCTTTGTAGTAAGTTCTCCATTTGGACTTATCATATATATTGTAAGAGGGGAGCCCGCATGGTAGTACCACATTTCATCTGATTTTAATCTATGAAAACTTGAAATTTCTCCATCTCTTAATAAAAAATAAATACTAGTCCAAAGTATTCTTTCACCTTCAAACTTAGTTTTAAGGTTATTGGAGCTAATATTTTCACAAGAGCAGAAGCTGCTTTTGTAAAAACCACCTTCAGGATGAGCTTCCATATTTAATGTGTCAATAAAGTATTGGGATGAGTACATAATTTATCTCCTTTGTTAAAAAAATTTGATTATATTTAATTATAATCAAATAGGTTAATAGTGACAAGGTTATTTGTAAGGTTTATTTAAGGTTAATGTCATCAAGAGATAAGGTTGACCTTATATAATGTACTTATAGCCTAAGGATAAAAATATGAGTTGTAAGTAAAGGAGAATTGATTATGAAAAGAAAATTTCTAACAATATTAATAGTAGGGGTGCTTTGTATATCTATGGTGGCTTGTAATAAGGAAACCAAAGAAAATTCAAAACAAACTCAAAATAAAACAAAACAAACAGAAACTAAAAAAGAAGATGCAGGAAAGAAATTTGAAAATTTAGGTATTGAATATAAATTACCAGATAAGTGGAAAGCAAAAGAGAAAAATATAGATTTACTTGGACTTGGTGGAGAAGAAAATATAATAGGACAGCTTATGTTTAGCTTTATAGCTACTGAAACTATGGACAAGATGGAAAAGTTAAATAAGGATTCACAAAAAATACCAGAAACAGACAAAGTAAAGATGGAAAAGTTTCAAACAGATCTTATGAATTTATTAAAAGAAAATAAAGAACTATGTACTATTGTAACTATAGACAAAAGTAAAACCGCAGGAAAAGTACAAAAAGAATTGTTCGCCAAGTTTAAAAATAAGGATTTATTAGGTAAAGAAGGTAACTTTGAAATTTATTTATTACATAATGATGTACCTGAGGAAAGTGGATTATCAGATAAATCTAAAAAAGATTTTAAAGAAGTATATGGAGAAATTAAGAATTTTAAAAGTTTGATTAAAACATCTAAACCAGTATCAGAAAAAGAAAAATTAAACAAATATAAGAAGTTTGAGTTTAAAACTAAAACTTTAGATGGAAAAGAAATAGATAGTAGTATTTTCAAAGGTAGTAAGCTTACTATGATAAATATATGGGCTACATATTGTGGACCATGTATACAAGAAATGCCAGATCTTCAAAAGCTTTATGAAGAGGTTAAAGGTGAGAAGATTAATGTGATTGGTCTTGTTTCAGATACACCTGACGAGGATAATGAAGAATTAGCTAAAAAAATATTAGAAAAAAAGGGCGCGAAGTTTACTAATATTATTCCTGATGAAAGCATTAAAAGTAATATATTGAAGGATGTTTCAGGAGTTCCTACTACATTATTTGTTGATAGCGAAGGAAATATTGTTGGAGACTTTATAGTTGGTTCACATAGTAAAGAAGACTATAAGAATGAAATTCAAGCTAGGCTCAAAAGTATAAAAAATTAAACATAGTTTAGAAATAACATACCTCACCTTATAACAGGTGGGGTATGTATGGTAATTGGGAAATATAATTTTAAGAGCAGAAATTTTATTATAAACTAATTACAGCAAATGAAAAATAAGGATGTGAATTATATGAATTCAAATAAGGTTAGTAAAAATCAAGGTTATATAAAATATGGGATTTTAATGATGAGCATCTTATTTATTTCTACTGGATTGTATAGGAATGAAGTGCGAATTGTATTTAAAAAAGCAATAAATATATGTTTGGAGTGTATAGGGATTGGATAAAAGAAGAATAACGCAAATTGTTGTAGCTATAACCACAAATGCAAATGTAAATGGGTTTTTAAAAGGCAACATATATAAAGGAACAACAAAGAAGGTTTGTGTTCCAGGCTTAAATTGTTACTCTTGTCCTGGAGCGCTAGGGTCTTGTCCTATAGGGTCTTTGCAGGCGGTTATAGGAACCGTAAAATATAATTTTTCATTATATATAGTTGGACTTATGTCTTTATTTGGTGTTATATTTGGTAGATTTATATGCGGGTGGTTATGCCCCTTTGGTCTTATTCAAGACTTATTATATAAAATACCTTCTAAAAAGATAAAAGTAAATGAAAAAGTGAATAATAGACTTAAATATTTAAAATATATTATATTGGCATTATTTGTTATAATATTACCTATGTTTTTAGTAAATGAATTTGGAATAAGTCCTCCATATTTTTGTGAATACATATGTCCAGCGGGCACACTAGAAGGCGGAATACCATTAGTTTTAATGAATAAATCACTAAGGGGAGTACTAGGATGCTTATTTGTATGGAAGATGTTTGTACTAATTAGTATTATTATTGCTTCAATAGTTATATACAGACCATTTTGTAGGTATATATGTCCCTTAGGCGCATTTTACTCATTATTTAATAAAGTGAGTTTTTACAAATATGAAATAGATAAAAACAAGTGTACAAACTGTAGTGCTTGTACTATAAAATGTAAGATGAATATAGAAATATATAAAAATCCTAATAGTGCTGAATGTATTAGATGCGGCGAATGTGTAAAAGTTTGTCCTACAAAGGCTATAAAAAAAGGATTTCGATTTTAATAGATGACATTTTCTTAAACTTGCCACTTGCCACTTAGGTGGCATTTTTTATTATGTAAGGTTTATTTAAGGTTAGTGTTATCAAGAGATAAGATTGGGGTTGTATAATGTACTTATAGCAAGATAAGATTTTAACGACATTTCAGAAGGAAGGTCTCCCACTTCTATAAGTGGGGGTCACATACTACAATAAAAAGAAAACTTCAGTGGGAAGTCTAGATCTCCTTCTGAAGTCGTTAATATTGCAGCACCGCAGGTGAGGATTTAACGGATGACATTCACTTAAACTTGTCACGTGGATTCATCTTATTCTAAGGTGGCACTTTTTATAAGGAGGAACAAAATGATATATTGGGAACTTAAAAAAATATTTAAATCAAGAACTGGAGTAATTATAGCAATAATATTTATTTTACTTTGCGGATCAATGGCTTTAATAAAACCACAGATGGAAACGCAGAAATCACATAGAAATGAGCAATATGATTTAATTAAAGATACAAGACCAGCCACGGTAATTGCACAAGAAAAGTTAGATGCAAAAATAGGCAATATAAGGGAAGCCGCAAATAGTCAGGAGAAAGATGATTTTAGTAAAGCTATGAAGGAAATATCTAATAAAAAACTGAAAAGTATTGAAGACACTAAGTATAGTGATGTTAGCTTCTGGAAGGTATTCGATTATAGAGCAACCAATACACTTATGGCATTCTTTATGGTGGTAATTCTAATCATGGTTTGTTGTAATATATACACGGATGAAATTGTGTCTACAGTAGAAAATTTGATTCTTACATCAAAAAATAAAAATAGAGCTTTGTATTCAAAATTAGGACTTGGAATATTAATACCAACAGTTTTATATGGGTTTTATCTAGTAATCCAATTTATAATAACAGCAGTCCAATATGGCCTGCCAATAAATGGACAACTACAAGCCATAAGAATAATAGACAACCCTATTTTAGTAAGAGATGCATATACTATAATTCAATTTATAATATTAAAGATAGGCATAATGATATTGATATTAGCTACACTAGGTGTAATTGCGTGTTTATGTTCATTTTTAACAACAAGCTCAATTGCAGCTACAAGTGGATTCTTGATGTTTATTATTATTCCAAAATTGTTAACAATGGTAAAAGTAATTCCAGGTAATGTTCAAATGGTATTAAATAGTATTAATTTTGTAAATTTACTATTCTATTTTAACCAGTTTGCAGGCGTATATTATGGAAATGTAAAATTCTTTGGGATGAACTTTGACTTAATTAATCTTTGCCTTGGAATATTGGGAATGACTATAGTGGCAGGAATTACAATGAGCATAGTGTCATTTAAAAAAGTATTAGTAAAATAATTAAAATTAGAGGAGGAATAATTATGAATAAGCTTGAGATAAAAAATTTAACAAAAAGCTTTGGAAAAAAGAATGCAAACAATAATATAACACTTACTTTAGAAAATGGTGTATATGGACTACTTGGACCAAATGGAGCAGGTAAAACTACATTAATGAAACAAATAGTAACATTAACAAAGCCTACAAGTGGAGAAATTCTTTATAATAGGAAAAGTATTTATGAAAAAGAAGATGAGTATAGAAATATTATTGGATACTTACCACAAGAATTTGGTGCATATAAGAATTTTACAGCAAAACAATTTTTGGAATATGTGGCTGCATTAAAGGGAATAGACAAAAACAGTGCTTCCAAAAAAATTGACGAACTACTAAACCTTGTTGGCTTATATGAGGTTAGAAATAAAGCAGTTGGTAAATTTTCCGGTGGTATGAAAAGAAGAGTTGGAATTGCACAAGTATTATTAAATGACCCTCAAATAGTTGTACTTGATGAACCAACAGCGGGCCTTGATCCTCAAGAAAGAGCAAGATTTAGAAATCTTATAGCTGAAATATCAAAAGATAAAATAATAATACTATCAACTCATATTATTTCAGATATAGAAGCCGTAGCAAGAGAAACTATAATGATTAAAAATGGTAGCGTTATAATAAAAGGAAATCATAAAGATATATTAAATGGCATGAATGGAAAAGTATATAAGATTACAACAAACAAAGAAAATGAAGTTATGGATATACAAAGAGATTATAAGGTAGTTAACCTTCAAAGGGGTGCGGATATTACAGAGCTCAGAGTAGTAAGCGATAAAATGCCTCTATATGCATCAGCGCAAAGCATAGAACCAAGATTTGAGGATGTATATATGTTTTACTTTGATTTAGAAAATACTAGGGAGGTGTAACTTATGGGAATTCTTATAAAATCAGAAATAAGAAAAATGTTATTAAAACCAAGCATAATAATAACTTGGATTGTTTTACTTTTATTTTGTAAAATTTTAATTAGGCCAGATATAGGTGCAGAGGTTTGGGCAGATGTCTTTAGTAAAATTTATGGAATTGTACCACTTATAGGATTAATAACATTTATGATAATTTCAGCTACATATACACTTGAATATAGCTCTAATATGAATGAGCTTATCAATACAACCCAAAATGGAAAGAAAAAGGTTGTAATGGCAAAATGGATTGGTGCAGGCATATCAACATCAATAGTTAATGTATCAATAGTACTTATAATATATATAGATGGATTAATAAAATCAAATTTTAGTGGTTTAGACTTACCATTAAAAGAGCTTTGGTATTTTGGAAATAGTGGTTCAAACATAACTGTATTGCAAATGATGATTATACTTATAATAACTGTTATAATAGGTTCATTCTTTTTCTCAGAACTCGGATTATATCTATCAGCGATAAGTAAATCAGCTTCTATACCTTTTATTTTTGGGGGTCTACTTATGGGAGTGCCACATATACTAAGTGGTATATTATCTCAAGGTGGATACGCAAAATATTTTGGGGTAACTCCACTTTGGGGAATGATGTCATCAGAATTAATAAGATACAAGGTTCCAATGGCATTAATAATAGTTCAAATAGTAATAGTTATTGCTGGCTTTGTATTTTTACCAAAGGTTACCTACGGAGCATTTATAAAAGAAGGAAAAAGATAATAAGTTAGTTTTTATGGTATTATATAGTTAGAAACTTAAAAATATTTCAAAAGACTAAACAATTAATAATTGTCTAGTCTTTTGAAGTATTTAAGACAACATCTTTATGTGATGATTTAATTTTTAAGAGGTGGTAATTATGGAAAATATAATTAATAAAAGTAAAATACTAATTGTTGATGATGAAGAGGATATATTAAAACTTTTATCTACTGTACTTAAAAAAGAGGGTTTTGAAAATATATATACTGCAGCATCGGCAAAAGAAGCAATAGATTTAGTATCGCGTTTAGACCCAGATATTATTCTTTTGGATATAATGATGCCTGATAGAGACGGATATGATGTATGCAAAGAGATAAGAAAGACGTCTAGAACCCCAATTTTGTTTATGTCGGCTAAGACTGAAGAACTAGATAGGATTTTGGGTTTTGCTTTAGGGGCTGATGATTATATTACAAAGCCTTTCAGTCCAAAAGAGGTTGCATATAGGGTAAAGGCTCATTTAAGAAGAAATAATTATATTGATGAAGATAAGACCGAAAAAGGCAAAACCATAGTTTTTGGGCCTTTTGAATTAAATGAGGAAAAGATAGAGTTTAAAAAGAATGGTGAGTCAATACAGTTAAAAGCAAAAGAATTTAAGATGTTAGCTTATATGTTGAAAAACCCAAACCAAATCCTCAGCAAGGAAAAAATCTGCAGTGGAGTTTGGGGAGAAGATTATATAGGCTTTGACAATACAATTATGGTTCACATAAGAAGACTCCGAGAGAAAATAGAGGATAATCCTTCATTGCCAAAATATATAGTTAATATTAAAGGTCTAGGATACAAATTTGTTGTAAAGGACGAATAGATATGAAATGGAAATTAATAGCTAGATTCATGTGGACTGTGGTTTCTGTAGTTATAATTGTAATGATTATAAATATTATTGCAATTTTTTCTTTTGCAATTCATAACAATAATACGAAAAACACCATAATAGAGAAAAAATTAGAAGGTTTAGGGGCAGAGGATTATACTAGAAATTTTAGTGAATATATTGTAGGTAATAAAGAAACTATTTCTGTGGATAATAATGGGAAATTAAGTTTGAGTAACAACGATATATGGATACAGATATTAGATGAGAAAAGCAGTGAAATATATAGTTATAGAAAACCAAAAGGTAGAAAAGAAAGTTATACTCCTTTTCAATTGATCCATGAATATAAATATTCGGATGAAAAAGCATTATCAACTATTTTTGTAGGTGAAAAAAAAATAGAAGGGCGTGCATATAGCTATATAGTAGGATTTCCACGTGTTAAGGTTGAAAGACAAGTATTTACTATTAGCATGAATAATTTTGTGGAAACTATCCGTAGAACTATTTATAGCATCTTAGTATTAGACGTACTTATTGCATTATTTTTTGCATATTTGTTCTCGAGAAGGCTTACTAGACCTTTAAGTAATATAATAAATGGGGTTCTAGTATTATCTGATGGAAATTATAATTTAGAATTATCCGAAAAGGGTATATATACTGTGGTCTATCGAAACCTAAACAACCTTTCATCAACACTTAAGAGCAATGAAATAGAAAGAAAAAAACTTGATAAGATGAGAGAAGAATGGATTTCAAATATGTCACATGATATTAAGACACCTCTGGTATCTATAAAAGGATATGCGGAACTTTTAAGCAGTGATGATTATGATTTATCAAAAGAAGAGGTAAAACAGTATTCAAAAATAATAGACAGTAAGGCCAACTATATAAAAGAGCTTGTAGATGATTTGAATTTAACAACAAGATTAAAAAATAAAGTATTGAAGTTAAACAAGAAAAAAGTAAATATGGTCAGCTTGGTACGAAATGCAGTAATTGACATACTAAACGACCCGAGTAACGCTGATGTAGATATTGATTTCATTTGTGAATATGAAGATATAGAAGCTTTTGTGGATGCTAGTCTTATAATGAGGACTATGAAAAATTTAGTATATAATGCAATAGTTCATAATGAAGAGGGCGTAAATATAAAAGTATCCGTTGAAAAGAAGGATAAATTGAAAATTGTTATAAGTGATAATGGAAAAGGAATAAGACCGGAAGAGCTAAACCATATATTCGAAAGATATTATAGGGGGACAAATACCGGAAAGGGACATGAGGGTTCAGGGCTTGGGATGGCTATTGCAAATGATATAGTAAAAGCACATGATGGAGAAATTAAGATACTAAGTGAGCTTTACAAGGGTACAGAAATAGAAATCTATTTATAAACAAGTATTTTATTTAAAGCTTTTTTCAGCATATAAAAATGGAGGTTTACGATGAATTTTATAGGTAATATTATTTGGTTATTATTTGGCGGGATAATTTCAGCTATTGCATGGTTTTTAGCAGGATTAATTTTGTGTGTGACAATTATTGGAATACCCTTTGGCATTCAATGCTTTAAGATTTCAATATTTGTATTGTGGCCTTTTGGAAAAGAAATAGAGCTTGGTAATTTTGGGGTTGGAGGATTGATTTTCAATGTGATTTGGATAATTTTTTTAGGCTGGGAACTTGCCATAGGGCACCTTATTACAGGTTTGATTTTTTGTATAACAATTGTAGGAATACCATTTGGGCTTCAGCATTTCAAATTTGCTAAACTTGGGCTTATACCTTTTGGAGCTGAAATACAATAGACATAAATTAGCGCTCTATTATTTATAGAAAATTAAAGAATTATTAATTAATGGAGGCTTTTTATATAAAAGGATATTAATAATGTAAGAGAAGATACATGCTTTAATTAGTATGTATCTCCTCTTATATGATTTAACACCTTTCAACGCAAGAAC
The DNA here is from genome assembly GCF_011065975.2 of Clostridium sp. FP1. Taxonomy (NCBI): domain Bacteria; kingdom Bacillati; phylum Bacillota; class Clostridia; order Eubacteriales; family Clostridiaceae; genus Clostridium; species Clostridium sp. FP1. The sequence goes on from NZ_JAAMNJ020000001.1 coordinate 809,179, forward strand.
ATCTATATTAAAACCATGATATTCAAATAATCTTAAATAAATTCACTTTTTTCTCCAGTATAATAAATAGCAAGCTGATGTAGTGCTCTTGTGCAAGCTACATATAGAAGATTTCTATCAAACTCACTGTTATAATTGTCTTTTGAAACATTGCACACAAGTACTACATCAAATTCTAGACCTTTTGATATATAAGAAGGAATAGCGAGGGTACCCTTTATACTTTCAGTATTTTCTGTATTTAACAATTTAATATTAGTTAAATTAGATAGTTTTTTTTGAACCAATAGTGTTTCTTTCTCTGTTTTACAAATAACTGCAATAGACTCATAACCACGACTTTCATAGTTATGAATATCTTGGATTATAGCCTCATAAAGCAATTCTTCATTATCTTTAAATATAATTTGTGGCTCTGATTCATGTCTCTCAAAGGAAACAAACTCCTGCTTGCTATTTAATATTTTCTGAGTAAATGCATTAATCTCCATGGAAGACCTAAAACTTTTATTCATAGAAAGCTTTATGCTCTTTTTCTTGCAAAGAATTTTATCTATATCATCATATATAGATTTATCACCACGTTTTTCGAGGGTTTGGTTAAAGTCACCGAGTACTGTAAACCTAGCTCTAGTAAATAGAAGATTGAAAACTTCATATTGAAGTGGATAATAATCTTGGGCTTCATCAATAACAACCTGCTGTATAGCTGAAAACTCGCGACTGCCGTTAAGTTTTAGTTTAATATATAAAAGGGGAGCGCAGTCTTCGTAATTAATATAGCCTTTATGGAGACTTCTAGTGGTTTCGAGTATCATTTGATCTATATTTTTAGGCAGTTCCAATCCATTGGAAAGTTTTAAAAGAAGTCCTGTTTTATTAAAAAGTAATTTATACAAATCCGCATAATCAACCTCCGTAAACTTATGAAGATGTCTCATTAATACCTTAGCTTCTTTAATTGCCATTAATCTACTAAAAGATCTTATTTCTAATTGATGGGAAGCTCCATTTTCAACAACCCTCTGAATTTTCTCCAGCCTTAATTTTCTTAAAGGGTGGATTTTATTAAGCATCATACTTTCAATTCTTTTAAGTCTTCTTGATATTGGCAGATCCATTTTACTGTTTAGAAAAAGATTATTTAGCTGCTCCTTTGTTTCAATAATTTTACCATCATAATATAAGTCCTCAAAATGAGTTAATTTATGCTCATAATAATTTATTAATCTATCCAAGATAGTTACAAATGTTTTAGAGCCTTTAAATTTAGTGTTCTCCATTTTTATATTTAAATTTTGCTGATTATCGTTAATAATCAAAAACTCAAGTTGCTGTTTTCTACTTTCAAATATAAATCTATTATCTAAAAAGTCAACTACAATATTGTCAAAAGTAGTTTCTTCTACGTTTTCCTCACCCAATTCGGGTAAGACTCCAGAAATATATTTGCTAAAAACAGAACTAGGAGAAATTATAATAATATTGTTGGAATGTATCTTTGATTCCATACCAACATAAAGCAAATATGCAATTCTATGTAGTGCTATAGATGTTTTACCGCTCCCAGCTACGCCTTGTACAATCAGAAGCTCATTTTCGGTATCTCTAATAATTACATCTTGCTGCTTTTGAATGGTTTCAACAATATTTTTCATATTTGAGGAAGAATTGTGGCATAACACTTCTTGTAGGATTTCATCATTAATTGTTATGCTGCTATCAAAAAAATACTTAAGCTTAGAATTCTCAATTTTATATTGCCTCTTCATAAAAATATCACCGGAAATTACTCCAAAGGGAGCATTATAAGATCCTTTACCAATTTCACATTGATAAAACATACTTGAAATAGGGGAGCGCCAATCGTATATCAAAATTGAACTTGTATCATTATCTATTAAATTATAAAGACCAATATAAATCTGATCTGTATCATCATAAGTATCTTCTTTAAAATCAAACCTTCCAAAATAAGGGGAGTTTAAAATCCGTGTATACTTTTTTATTCGTTCTAGTGTTTTTTCGTAATTATAGTTTTGACTATCAACTTCGGAAAGATGTTGAAGCATTTCTGGAATTCTATCAAAATCATTTGAAGAATGAACAGATTCTTGCCACATTTCTTTCCTTGAAGAAATAAGATTCCTTTTCCTGAAGGTTATGTCATATTCATCTTTCTCTAATTCTTTTTTTAGAAAGTTAATCGTATCATCAAGATATAACAATTCTTCTTGATGATTTAATTCATAATCATTCATTTTATCACGCTCCTATGTTTTTTTGTAAAAGCTATTGACATACGCATTCATTATGTGGTACAATAAAAGTGACATATGGAATATACTTAAGAATAGTATATCTACATTCAATTATATCTAAAAATTTTATTTAAGTAAAGCTTTTACGTGATTTTTTTTATTTTTATTTTAGTGATAACATTTTAATTACAGAAATATAGAGGACACTTAGACAATGTCATTAAGTTAAGAGATTGAAACAATAGTTTTAAAACAGAGTATGTTTAAAAATACATACCCTGTTTTTTTATATAATTTCCAGAGAAATTCCAGGGAATTTTCAAAAAAAACTTGACAAATAGTAAAAAAAATGTGGCGAAGCCCCTTAATTACAAGGATTTTTAAGGAGGCTCACTCATGAATGAATATGCAGATTTAATAAAGGGAAAATTGGACACTGTGTTAGCTGAAATGCATGAAAACTCGAGGCTGTTTGTTAACGACCCAGAGAAGGATTTTACTAGAAAACGAAAACTGTATTTCAAAGATATGCTGAATATTTTACTTTCTATGGGAGGTAATAGTCTGAAACTTGAACTCATGAAATATTTTTCATATGATACTGAGACGGCCACTTGCTCAGCTTATATTCAGCAGCGTGAAAAGATTCTTCTAGAAGCACTTGAGTTGATTTTTCATAGTTTCACATCATCGGCAGTTAATCCTAATTATTATGATGGTTATCGAATCTTAGCGGTTGATGGTTCAGATTTATGTATTACACACAACCCAAAAGATGAAGAAAATCATTTTCATGCTACTGAGAATGCGAAAGGCTACAATCTTCATCACCGCCTAATGTAGAAGCACTTATTCAAAAGAATATATTACCTATACGAAATGGAAGAAGAGACCCTTGCAAAGTCAGAGCCAAATCGTCAGTTAGCTTCATATATAGAGTAGCATAAATAATCACTATTAAAAATATTTTTTGACGGAGAGATGTCTCTGTCTTATTTGCATGCCTAAAAATAAGAGATGTAAAAGAAAAAAGCCAATCGAAAGCATACATACTTTCAATTGGCTATAATTCTATTTGTCACAAGCTGGTTAACTTAATGACATTGGGCACTTAGATGCCTTTTTTTTGTTTGCATTAATCAAAAAACTTAATTCTCATCCCTCCATATATTCATGCATTTATCTTACTATATTTTTTAAATTTACATTATTCTACGCTTGTTAACATATATATATAATTATAATTCCCTCCAATAATCTTTACATTTACTTTTAATCCTAATATATAACAATATTAGTCTTATTTCGTTAGATGAAAGTCGAAATAAGACTAATGCTTTTGTTTGACTTTATGGGTTTTTTAAACTAATATGTAAATATAACAATTTAAAGGGGGAATTTTCTATGAAAAATTTCAAATCGATTATTTTATGTAGTTTTATCGCACTAGGTCTTTTATTTACAAATGTAACACCAGCAAAAGCTGCTGAAGGACATGATGGTATGTCTGTTGCTATAGGCGTGAATAATTATCAAACAAATCCATACATGAATCAGCAGGTATATCCTAACAAAATACGCGTAAATGAAAAATTTAGTGCATTTGTTTTAGTTGTTGATCAGGGACATGATATTAGTATGTCGTATGGTACCGATGGTGCTAATGGTTTCCAAAATTATAATAGTAATGGTTGGGAAAGCACTAAAATGCAATCTTTCTCAGAAGTTTCATTCTCAACACCTGGAAGACACCTTATTTATGCAACTATGGCTTGTAAACAAACTGGAACAACTAAAAGCGTATCATTTTATATTGATGTAATATAAAATTAAAATACTTAGATATATTTATATAAATATATCTAAGTATTTTTATCTTTATAACTTTTCTGTTTTGTTGCATATATAAGGTGCTAGGATAAAATCCAAGCTGCTTATAAAAAACATATCGTTGATTCATTCTCCTGGGACATAGTTACTCCAATCATTTTACAATTCATTTCCTTCATCCATTCTAGTAATAAACCATTCTTAACAAAAAAACATTAGTACTAACTACAGATAAGTATTAAAGTATTATTAAAACCACATTATATGCTAAATAAGGTTAAAGGTATAAATGTTATAGAGAGAATACTTATCTTTTGCTATAATCTAAATAAAAGCTATAGTACTAAGTTGTAAAAAGGGGAGGTTTAATTGAATATACTAATTGCTGATGATGAAAAACTGAATATATTATTTGCGCAGATGAGGAAGGGATTGATATTGTATTAAATAATTTAATTACAAATGCAATAAAGTATACTAATAATAATGAGGTACAAATAGAGATATTTAAAGAAAACAATAATATAATATTTTCTATAGTGAATGGATTAGAGGAAAGTAGTGGAGAAAAATTAGAAAATATATGGGATCCTTTTTATGTGCTTGAAAAATCAAGGAGTAAAGAACTTTCTGGTACAGGACTAGGTCTATCTATAGTAAAGAAAATATTAGAAAAATATAATCTCAACTTTGGGTTTAATGTAAAAGAAGATAAGATTGAATTTTATATAATATTTTAAATATAGATTTTGTAACATTGGTGTAACATTTCTATAGTATTTTCTTTATGAGGTGATTTAGTTGAAAAAAAGAATATCATTATCCCGGATTATCCATGCAACACTAAAAAGCTATGACTTACATAGCTAAAACACTGTATTCTATAAACTTTTAATTTTTCATGAAAAAAGTGATAAAAAAGTATATGCAAAAAGCCTCAAATTTGTTATGTTTAAGTTGACAAAACAAAACACAAAAACAAAGGAGAGACTTCTTACAATGAATAGTGTAAATGAAAAATCATTAGAATTCAACAAAAAAATTAAAATAGATTTTGAAGGTGGAAATTTAACATCAGATGCAGGGCTTTTATTATATAAAGAATTTGATGAAAAAATCGGCTTTAGTAAAACAATCAAAGAAAATATTTGTATTATAGATAGCTCAGCTGACGCTAGAACACATAAAAATGAAGACATTGCGATTCAAAGAATATATCAACGAATCGCAGGTTATGATACTGATGATAATGCCGATGAACTTAGACACGATCCTACTTTTACCAATATACTTGGTAAAGAATCATTAGCCTCTCAACCAACAATTTCTAGGTTTAATAAAAGGGTTACTGTTGAAACATTAAAAAGCCATGAATATATTAATGAAACGCTACAAGATAAAATTTATTCAGTTAGAATGCCAGAGCATATTATTTTTGATATAGATTCTACGAATTTTCAAACCTATGGTGATCAATATGGTTCAGATTATAACTCTCACTATGGTTCAAATGGATATCATCCACTATTAATGTTTGATGGGCTGACAGGTGATTTAATTAAAGCGGAGCTTAGGTCAGGAAATGTCTATACTTCAAGGCAAGCAGTAAGATTTATAGGTCCTGTGCTTAAAAGATATGTGAATAAATATCCTAATACTACAAAGGTTATAAGAGGCGATAGTGGATTTGCTACTCCTGAGTTATATAAAATTTCCGAACAACTTGACACACTTTATGCAATAAGATTAAAGGTTAACTCTACATTATACAAATCAGCATGTGAATTTGCTAATGAAATGTCTAAATTGTGCAAAAGAGACTTTTGCTCATACCATGTTGTTTATGGAGAATTTAAATATAAAGCATCAAGTTGGGAAAAAGAGCGTAGGGTGGTTGTAAAAATAGAAAAGCCAGAAGATCAAATGTGCTATAACTATACGTTCATTGTTACAAATATGACATTACCTCCAGAATCCGTGGTTAAATTCTATTGCAACAGAGGTACTATGGAAAACTTTATAAAAGAAGGTAAACTCGGATTATCTTTTGATAAAATGAGCAGTACTACTTTTATAGCTAATGCTAATAAGCTTCAAGAAATGGTGCTTGCATATAATTTTAACAATTGGTTTCGAAATCTATGCTTAGATAAAACACCAATGAAAAATATGACAATTGAAACTATTCGCACAAAATTAATAAAGATTGCAGCAAAAATAGTGAAAGGTGGAAGATATCTAAAGTTTAAATTATGCAGCAGTTGCCCTTACAAAGAAGTATTTTTTAATATATTAAATAGAATTTTCTACATACCTATATAGGTTCATTTGATTTAATAATTCATTTGCAAAACTTAATAATTTAAATAATATGATTAAAACAAATTGGTGAAGTGTATACTTTTTAAAATGTAAATATATGTATAATCATATTTTATGTGATTTCTATCCAGGAAACGCGATTTTTGTAATGAAAATAAATAATAAAACTCAAATTCTATGTGTTTTTAAAATTAAACCCATAAAATTTAAGTTCATGAATAATCCGGGATTATTTTTAGTAGCGATAACAGTAACAACATTATTTACAGGTTGCAATAAAGCTATTTTAAGTAATAACAAAGTAGTTTTAAGTAGTAGTAAAAGTAATACTATGGTTGAAAATTTAGATTTTAAATTTAAAGTCCAACCTGAAACATTTAAGGTAACAGTAGAATCTAATGGAACCACAGAAACAGTATCAGAACCCTTAGAAAAAATGGAAGTATCAAACTTAAAGAACAATGGAGATAAAATATCTTGGAGTTATAAAAAGAAAAATATTGATGTGCAAATTCAAAAGAAAGATAAGTATTTAGATGTATCCATAAAATCCAGTATTAAAGAGGGTGAAAATAAATTTTCATGGCCCAAAGTAACGGGAGAAGCATATATGCTTCCATTAAATGAGGGCAAGTATATCCCAAAGGATGATAAAGTTTGGAAAGAATATTTAAATGATAATGAAATGAAAACTTTAGAGTCTTTTTCTATGCAGTTTTTTGCGTCAAGCAAAAAGAATTATTCCTTATTATATATAATTAACAATCCTTATAATAATGAAGTTAAATTTGATACTAAGCAAAATATTAAATTTACTTTTAATCATGAATATCCTTCAATAAATAAAAATAAGGATTATGGGTTTAGAATTTATCTAACTAAGAATAATCCAGTAGATATAGCTAAAACTTATAAAAACTTTATTGCTGGACAGGGAAACTTTAAGTCTTTAGAGGATAAGGCTAAGGATAATAAAAATATTGAAAAGCTTTATGGAGCACCACATGTTTATTTTTGGGATAGGTCAGCAATATCCCAGGAAAATATTAAATGGAATAAGCTAAAAGGAAGAATTCCACAAGATTTAAAACTTTGGATGCAGAAGTTACTAAAAACAAAGGTTGAAGATGGTGGAGAGCTAGCTACTGTTTTTAATGATATAGATTCTTTAGAGTATATTGATAAATATACAAAAGATAGGATTATAAAAAGTTTTAATTCACTAGTACAGTTAAAGGAGTTTTACAATCCTAAGCTATTTGTGAATTTAGATAAAAAGAGTAAAGCATTGATAGGAAAGGACATAAATAAGTTAAATCCATTAGAATTAATAGATTTAAATAAAAGTTTATTAAAATCATCTTTAGGAGATGCAGTAGATCCTATTGAAAAATGGGCAGATGCAAATACTGTTAATGTACTTTATGATATGAAAAAGTCAGGTATTGATAAAATGTGGGTAGGATTAGATGACTGGCAGGAAGGCTTTTTAAATCCAAAATTAGTTAGTGAGGCAAATAAACTGGGATATTTAATAGGTACTTATGATTCTTATCATTCAATTCATAAGCCAGGAGAAGAAAAGTGGTCTACAGCAAAATTTTCAGATACATCTCTTTATGAAAATGCCACTGTAACCAATAAAGAGGGTAAGAAGATAGAGGGGTTTAATGGAACGGGAAGAAAATTAAACCCAACTCTTGCTATGCCAAGTGTAAAAGATAGAGTGTCATCTATTTTAAAGACTGGGTTAAAGTTTAATTCTTGGTTTTTAGATACAGATGCAACAGGAGAAGTGGTGGATGATTATTCTAAAGCGCATCCTACAACGCAAGCAGAAGATATAAAGGCAAGAATAGAAAGAATGGAATACTTTCAAAAACAGTTTAATATGGTGGTTGGAAGTGAAGGCGGAAATGATTTTGCAAGTAAATCCATAGCCTTTGCTCATGGCATAGAAACTCCAGCCTTTTCTTGGATGGATAAGGATATGAGTAAAAATAAGGATAGTGAATATTATGTAGGAAGATATTATTCAAGTAATGGAGGAGTAGCAGGGTTATTTTCAAAGCAGGTACCCATAAAGGATAAATATAAGAAGCTATTTATAGATACTGCTTATACAATTCCATTATACAAGTTAGTTTATAATGATTCAGTCATAACTTCTCATTGGTGGGGTTTTGGTACATTAAAAATAAAAGATGAAGTGAAAAATAGAATGTTATATGAGATTTTATATAATGTGCCACCACTTTATCATATTGATAAAAATGAGTGGAATAAGAATAAAGAGATTATTGTAAAACATACGAAGACTTGGTCTGATTTTAGTAAAAAGGCAATTACTATGGAAATGACAGATTTTAAAATTCTATCAAAGGATAGATCCGTTCAAATGACTAAATACGGAAAAAATTTAAAGGTAATAGCTAATTTTTCTAATAAAGAAGTTAATGCTTATGGAGAAAAAATTGCTGCAAAATCTCTTATTATAATTGATGGAAAAAGTAAAATTAAATATACCCCATAAAGGACTAAGCTCTAGCTTATAAATTATATGTAAGCTAGAGCTTTTCAATTTAAAAATATAATATTTCCGTGTTTATATATGCATAACTATTTCTAGAATAAACTGTGAAAGTTAGATGTGCAGGTTGACAGTAATTTAAGCATATATTACTATGTTACAAAGCAATAAAAAATTAGATTAGAGCTATAAAAAAATTTCCTCAAAGTATAAGGAAAGACGTTATGTAGTAATGAATAATTTAAGTGTAAACAAAAAATATACCATATTAATGGTGGTAGGAGAACAGTTGAGAAATGATAAAATATATACAATCGAAAACAGTTAAGATAACCTTGTCTGCCACAATAGCAATTATCATATCAAATTATTTGGGATTAGAATTTGGTGTAACTTCAGGTATAATTGCAATATTAAGTATTCAAGATACAAAGAAAGAAGCACTATTAGTTGGGGGTAAGAGAATAATCTCATCTGCGGTGGCTATTGCTTTATCTTTTATGCTATATATGTTACTTGGAAATAATCCTATAGTGTTTGGATTATTTTTATTTATATTTATACCAATAACAAATATCTTAAAAATAAATGAGGGGATGGTTATTGGAGCAGTATTATCAACGCATCTTTTAATAAGTACAAATATTAATATTTCTTGGATTATAAATGAAATAGGGTTAACTATAATAGGTATTGGAGTTGCAATGGTATTTAATCTATTTACAGCACCACTCGAGGAGAATTTTGAAAAGAATAAAGAGAAGATAGAAGAGCAATATAGATTAATATTATCAGATATGGCAAGGAGTTTAGTTACTCAAGCTGTACCAATTTATGAACAAGAAGTGATTTTGAGTATAGAACAACTAATTGTAAGTACTAAATTGATGACACAAATAATAAATAATAATAATTTATTTAAGATCAATAATTATTATGTAAGCTATATAGATATGAGAATGACACAATTAGATGCAATAAAAAGAATGAAAAGACATTTTTCAAGGTTCTATATGACCTATGAACAAACTAGAATATTATCAGAGTTTACTGAAAATGTTGCAATTAATATTCATGAAGATAATGATTGTATCGAACTTATAAGTAAACTCGACTTACTTAGGAGTGATTATAAAATGATGGAACTACCGAAAAATAGGAATGAATTTGAAAATAGGGCGTTGCTATTTCAATTTTTAAATGATTTAGAGGATTTTTTAATTATTAAAAAAGAATTCAAAGAATCTATTGATAATTTATACAGATAAAAAATATTGAATGCATTGGAGGAATGCTCATTATTATGTAGAACATAAAAGGTATACTAAGCTTTATTTATTAAATGGAGGCGATTATAGATGAAAAAACTAATTAATAACCCGGAATTTGTTGTTGAGGAGATGCTGGAAGGTATACTAATGGCACATCCAGATTATGTTAGAAAACTTGAAAATGCAGATGTACTTGTTAGAAAAAATTCGCCTATATCAGGAAAAGTTGCATTAGTTAGTGGGGGAGGAAGTGGACATGAACCAACACATGGCGGATATGTAGGAATTGGAATGTTAGATGCAGCAGTGTGTGGTGCAGTATTTACATCTCCAACCCCAGATCAAATATATGAGGCTGTAAAAGCAGTCCATGGTGGACTTGGAGTTCTCCTAGTAGTCAAAAACTATACAGGAGATATAATGAATTTTGAAATGGCCAGTGAAATGGCTGAGATGGATGGAATAAAAATTGCAAGCGTTGTTGTTAATGATGATGTAGCAGTTGAAAATAGTCTCTTTACAGCGGGAAGACGCGGCATAGCTGGAACTGTATTTGTTCATAAAATAGCTGGGGCAAAAGCAGAAACGGGAGCAAGTCTTGAGGAAGTTAAGGCAGTAGCTGAAAAGGTAATAGCAAATGTAGGAAGTATGGGAATGGCGTTAACCCCTTGCATAGTTCCTGCAGCAGGCAAACCTAATTTTAGTTTAGCTGAAGATGAAGTTGAAATTGGCATGGGTATACATGGGGAACCAGGTACGCATAAAGAAACTCTTAAACCTGTTGATGAAATAGTAGAGCACATGGTTTTGAAAATATTAAATGATATGCCAATGGAGCCAGGGGCGCAAGTTGCAGTTATGGTTAATGGACTTGCAGCTACACCATTAATGGAGCTTTATATTGTTAATAGAAAAGTTCATAAGATCTTAGAAGAAAAGGGTGTAAAAGTTTATAAAACATTTGTTGGAGAATTTATGACCTCTCTTGAAATGGCAGGATTTTCTGTTACATTATTAAAACTTGATGATGAATTAAAGGTTCTATTAGATGCACCGGCAGATACACCAGCGTTAAAAGTGTTATAGCATAATAATGCCTCTGATGACTTAAAATCAAAACACTTTAGTATATAGGGGAGGTAATAAGGATGAGTATTTCAGGATTACAAGTAATTTTAATATTAAATAAAATCGCAAATGTAATTGAAGAAAATAAGAGTTATTTATGTGGGCTAGATGCAGCTATAGGTGATGGAGATCATGGAATTAACATGAATAAGGGCTTTAATGCTGTTAAAGAAAAATTAAGAGGCGATAATGGATGTGACATTGGAGAAATTCTTAAAAATACGGGAATGGCATTAGTAACAAACGTAGGAGGTGCATCAGGACCACTATATGGCACAGCATTTATGAAAGCTGCGCTAGAAGTTAAAGGAAAAGCAAATATAGATATTGAAGATTTTATTAAAATATTAGAGGCAGCCTTAGGCGGAGTTTTGATGCGAGGAAAAGCGGTTAGCGGAGAAAAGACAATGATAGATGCAATAGCACCAGCTATTGATGCTATGAAAGAAGCTTTAAAGGCGGGATTAGTGCCAATAGATATTTTAAAAGCTTCAAAAGATGCAGCAATAAAGGGAGTGGAATATACAAAAACTATAATTGCTACTAAGGGAAGAGCTAGTTATCTTGGAGAGAGAAGTATCGGTCATCAAGATGCAGGCGCAACTTCAAGTTATTTGATATTAAATACTGTTTATGAAGGAGTAAAAGACATAAAAGAAGGATTGGTGTGATATATGGTAGGAATCGTAATAATTTCTCATAGTAGTAAAGTGGCAGAAGGCGTAAAAGAGTTAGCACTTCAAATGGCGGATAATGCGCCTATTGTAGTAGCTGGTGGTACTAGTGATAATGGGCTAGGAACAGATATAGAAAAAATTATTTTGGCAATAAACAAAGTATACTCAGAAGACGGTGTAGCAATATTATTTGATCTTGGTAGTGCATATATGAATGCACAGATGGCTATTGAAACTCTTTCAGATGAAATGCAGAAAAATGTTGTGATTATTGATGCGGCTTTAGTTGAGGGAGCTATTGTGGTGGCAGTGGAAAGTAGTATTGGTAAAAAATTAACAGAAATTCAAGAAGCGGTTAAGGGTTTATGTCTTCATAAAATGCCATGAAATCAACAAAAAGACTGTATTGGAAAATTCCAATACAGTCTTTTTTTTATTATATAGGAAACAGCTTGCGGAAGCCGCTGTGGATAACATTCTAGCTAAAAGATATATAGAAAAAATCAGATAAATATGAGATGATTAAATCATGAGAAAAAATAAGATTACCATAAAACAAATATTTGAAGATAATTATTCAAAGTTTTGGAAATTGAATAAAGAAAAGTATCCTGAAAAGATGAGAGAACATATGAATATCGAAGTAATGAAAATGATAGGATGTGGAGATATTTCATTAGGTTTTGTTGCGTACATATGTTTAAAATGTCTGGAAGTATTTAAAATAGGATTTACATGTAAAAGTAGGTTTTGTAGTAAATGTGGTAAAAAATACATAAGCGAATGGGTAGAGAAACAAGTAAGTAAAATCTTGGATGTTCCACATAGGCATTGTGTTTTTACGATACCGACTGAGTACAGAAAATATTTTTTTTGGAATAGAGAGAGTCTGAAAGACCTGCAAGACATGGTATATGAGGTTATAAATGAGTTTGCAAATGGTGTAAACTATAAAAATAGAGAAGAATATAAAAAGAAGAAAAGAAGCAAAAAAGGTGGAGTGCTTTGGCAAAGTGGAATGATTGGCGTAGTGCATACTTTTGGAAGGAATATAGGGTTTAACCCACATGTGCATGCATTGGTTCCAGAAATAAAAACAAGGGATAATGAAGTTAAGGATATGGAATTCTTTGACTATAAATATTTTAGAAAAGTTTGGCAGTACAAATTAATAAATTATATGGTTAGTAAAAACCCAGATAAAAAAGCAGAGTACTTAAAAATGTTCAAAGATTATCCTAACGGATTTTACATAAATGCCAAATCAAGAATGAAAAGTGCAAGAGGTGCAGCAAGATATATCGGTAGATATTTAGCAAGACCTGCGATAGCAGAATATAGAATACTTAGCTATGATGGGAAAAATGTAACGTTTTGGTATAAGAGTCATGAAACTAATGAGAGAGTAGAAGAAACAGTTACGGCACAAGTGTTTATAGGCAGGTTACTAATGCATATATCGCCTAAATATTTTAAAATGGTTAGATTATATGGAGTATATGCTGGAAGTATAAGTATAAAGATTAGAAAATGTTTTGGTTTATTGCAATACATAAAAAGTGGGCTTAAAGCAATTCAGTACACATTAAAAATAAATTGGAAAAAGGAAATAAGAAAAATGAAGTATAGAGAATTAATGATTATTAATTTTTCTAAAGATCCAGGGAAATGTTCAAAATGCGGTCAGCTAATGGAGTTATTCCAAATTTGGCACAGAAAGTATGGGTATATTTATGATATGGGAACGTATTAAAAGGATTTTTAAAATTAAAATGGATGAAAGGGAGATACCATTTCAAACAGAGGGGCCCGATAAGATGATACTTTTTAAATGTAAGAAATGTGGGTATGAAGAAGAGGTACCAGAATTTGTTGCGTTTGAATGTTATACACCTGAGGAATTTGACAAGAAGAGTGGTAGTCCTATTGTTCTATGCCCAGAATGTGATGCAAATATGATAATTAAAGGACGATGAAATTATCATATTTGCTTGGCATAAGGGTTTTTACTCGACCGTAGGGAGATTTTGTTCTTTACTGATTATAAAGTAAATACTACATAATGGAAAGATTTTTTCAGTATATATATATGAGGGATAAATAGGAGGAGTTGAGTTAATATGGGCAAGAAAGTCATTGCTATAGGGAATAGGTTAATGATGGATGATGCAGTAGCGGTAATGATTTTAGAAAAAATTAAAAATGAGTTAGAGGATAAAAATATAGAAACTATTGTAGGGGAAACAGATGTGGACTTTTGCTTTTCAAAATTAAACCAACAAGATATATTCTATATTATAGATTCAACATATTATGGGAATGTTCCAGGTACGGTAACTTTTAAAAAATTAAAAGATATTAAAAATACTAGCGGCTACTGTAGGTCTATTCATTCTTTAGGTTTAATGGAACTAGTAAATATTTATAAGATGGATATTAAGGGTTATTTTATAGGAATAGAAATTGCTAATATAGATATAAATATTGGACTAAGTCATATGCTGCAAGGAGAAATAGATTATATATCTAGGGACATATTGAACTTTATAATATAAGTTTTTTATGATTCCCAAATAGACTAGCCCACGACTTGTTATTTATTTGAATGTGCATTATGATTAATATGAGGATTTTTACAAAAGCTATAGGCAAGATAAATAATATTTATTTTTTTGGAGGGTTAGATGTCAAAAATAAACAAATATATTATAGTATCATTAATTGTATCCCTATTTGGGGAGATATATTTTTATCCATTTGAAAGCGGACTGAAATTTTCCGCAGGAGTAATTACTTTTAATTTATGCGTACTTATGATGGAGGATATGTCAGAAGTAACAATGGGAATTTTATGTGGCCTCGGGGTATTTATGACAAGAAATATTTTTGGTGTATTACTTTTACACCATGATATTATAGATACATTAGTTTTAAATTTTCCATCACTTTTATATTATTTAATCTATGGAGTTCTTCTTAAGATTACTAAAGTTAGGAAATATAAAAACAGTATAGTTAACACAATTTTTATATTGGCATTAGCCGATTCCTTTTGTAATATAGGTGAAGCCGTTATGAGAAATGGTATTAATGTCTATATTGTAAGAATTATAATTTTTGTAGGATTTATAAGAGGATCTATAACTTATCTGGCTTACCTTACTTATAATAAACAAAAATTATTTATTTTGAATAGTGAACATCAGAAAAGATACACTGAGTTAAATTTGTTAATTTCAAATATACAGGCAGAGATGTTTTATTTAAAGAAGTCTATGAAGGATATTGAAAAGGTAATGTCAAAAAGTTATAGTTTATATGAAACCTATAAGAATAATGAATATTTAAGAGAAAAAACTTTGGACATTGCTAGAGAGGTACATGAGATAAAAAAAGATTATTATAGAGTTTTAAAGGGATTTGAAGCACTTATAGATAATTTTGAAAATGAAGATGAAATGACACTTTCCAATATTTTTACTATAATTAAAGATAACACTAGTAGATATATAAAAGAAAGCAATAAAGAAATAGAATTATCATTCCATTTTGAAAAAGATTTTACGGTTAAGGATCATTGTAATTTATTTGTTATACTTAATAATCTAATTGTAAATAGTATAGATGACTGTGAAAATAGTGATTTCATTAAAATATCTGAAAAAGAGGATGAAGATAATATATACTTTGAGGTAACTGATACGGGAAAAGGGATTGATGAAGATATTTTTCCTTATATTTTTAATGCAGGTTTTACTACTAAGTATGATGATATAACAGGAGAAGCTTCTACGGGCATAGGACTTTCACATGTAAAGAATATTATTGATAATTTAGGTGGATATATAGAAGTAAAATCAGAAGCAAAGCTAGGTACTACTATTATATTAAAAATACCTAAAAACTCACTGAATGGAGGATAATTATGGAAACGACTTTTTTGATTGTTGATGATGATATTAGCATTAGAAAAATGCTAGGACTTCTCATAAAAAAAAATAACCTTGGAAAAGTTATATGTGAAATAGACAGTGGCAAGGATGCTGTGCAAGAGATTCTATTCTATAATCCGGATATAGTACTTATTGATCTTTTGTTACCTATAGTGGATGGAATTGAAATAATGAAAGCTAGCAAGAAACAAGGATATAAGGGCAAGTTTATTATGATATCACAGGTTGAAGATGAATCTGTGGTATCAAAAGCATATGAAAATGGAATAATTTTTTTTATAAGCAAACCTATAAACAGTATAGAGGTTATTAATGTTATAAAAGGCATATGTCATAATATTGAGTTAGAACATTCACTAGCCCTTATAAAGAGCGCAGTATTAAACTTAAATAGTGATAAAAATGTAACAAGAGAATTATTTATAGATGATGGAATAACTAATATTTTCGCTGATATAGGTATCGCTGGTGCCGTAGGAAGTAATGAGTTAATAAAAATCATACATAAAATAATGGACTTTAAAAAAAGGAATCCAAACTCCACCTATAAGCTACAAAAAATATACTATGAAATCATACAGGAAGAACATGTGGATGGAAATCTAAATGCAAATAAAAGAGCTTTAGAACAAAGGGTTAGAAGAACTATTCAAAAGGCTTTAGAGACTATATCAGAGTTAGGCTCTGATGACTACAGTAGTAGTGTTTTTATGGAATATAGCACTTTATTATTTGACTTTAAACAAGTAAGGCAGGAAATGAGACATATAAACAATGATTTAGAGGAACCTGGAAAAATAAATACAAAAAAATTCATTGAAAGTATTATTACTAAATTAGGATCTTAATGATTTTAGTAATATAGCTTGAATTCACAATAAATGGTATGAATAGTTTGAAAATTTAATTTTAAGCTGTAGTATCTTGTAGTATTCCGTTGTTATTTGTATAAGCCCCTTACAATATATTATAATGTAGGAAAATTATAAGGAGGCATAACAAATGGCTTTTAAATTAGACATGATTCAAGCGGTAGCATTAGCAGTTGTTGTTCTATTTATAGGACAAAAAATCAAAAATAAATTGGAAGTTTTAGATAAATACTGTATACCAGCACCTGTAATTGGAGGATTAATTTTTGCAATAATTACTTTAATACTAAAATTAAGTAACATATTGATTTTTGATATGGACATAACACTTCAAAAGGTATTTATGACCGCCTTCTTTACAACTATTGGGTATACTGCAAGTCTTAAATTACTTAAAAAAGGTGGAAAAGGAGTTTTTATTTTTTTAGGAATATCCATATTACTTTGTGTTCTTCAAGACTTTACAGGAGTCGCACTTGCTAAGATGTTCGGTTTAAATCCACTTATAGGCCTTTCTACAGCTTCTGTTCCTATGGTTGGTGGACATGGAACATCAGGTGCCTTTGGTCCAGTATTCGAAAAAGCAGGAGCAGTAGGGGCCACCACAGTAGCAATGGCATCAGCAACTTTTGGTTTAATTATGGGCAGTATCATTGGAGGACCTTTAGGAAAAAGACTAATTGAAAAAAATAATCTTTCATATCCTATGAAAATGATTAATTCACATGATTACAAAGAGGCAGCTGTAACAAAAGAAAACACTGAAAAACAGTTAAACCCTGACAATTTTATGGGTGCTACGTCTCAGATTTTTTTAGCCATGGGAATAGGTACAATTATATCTTTTTTACTAGAAAAAACAGGCAGGACTTTCCCACCATACATAGGTGCTATGTTTGCAGCTGCAATACTTCGAAATATATCTGATTCTACAAATTTATATAAGGTCTATGAAGATGAAATCGATATCATAGGAGGAGTTTCATTATCATTATTCTTATCTATGGCGCTTATGGGACTAAAACTATGGCAATTAGCAGATTTAGCAATGCCACTAATAGTAATGTTATTAGCTCAGACGATTTTAATGGGATGTTTTGCATATTTTGTAACTTTCAATTTAATGGGGAGAGATTATGATGCAGCTGTAATGGCTTCTGGTAATTGTGGATTTGGCATGGGTGCTACACCAAACGCAATGGCCAACATGGGAGCTATGACAGCGAAATATGGTCATGCTCCAAGGGCGTTTTTTATTGTGCCACTGGTGGGAAGTTTATTTATAGATTTCTGTAATACTGGAGTTATTACAATGTTTATTGAGGTTTTTGGGAAATAATAAGCATGTGCATTTTACGAAATAGTTAAAAGTATAAGTAATAATAAAAAAGTCAAAAATAGCGAGAAAATATCTCGCTATTTTTATTCTAAGGCATAAATGGAGTCTTTGTAAAGGATTTTAAACTTATGGCTTGATAAAAAAAAGTATGAACTTTATAATTAGGGCATAAGCTTTAAGGAAGGTGACAAATGGATATAATTAATGATTACTATAATGAAGTTATATGCAGTATTAATGAAGGGGTTATTGTTATAGACAATAAAGGCATCATAAAAATCATTAATAAAGCTGCTGAAAAAATGTTAAGGGTTAATGCAGAAGATAGCATAGAAAAAAATATATTAGATATATTTCCACATAGTGAATTATTAAAGGTATTTGAAAAGGGAGAAACGCAAGGAAATATAAAAGAGGGAAAGTTTATTGTAACCCGCAGCGCAATAACTGTTAAGGGTGAAGTTATAGGTGCACTCCAAATATTTAGTGAAGAAAAAGGAGATAATCTATTTGTAAACCTGCGAGATGATGGTGACGATTCCGAAAGCATTTTAAATACAATTATTAATACTGTAAATGAGTGTGTAGTTGTAGTAGATAAAAATGGAATAATAACTATGATGAGCAATGCATATAAAGAACTTATTAATTGTAAAAATCCAGAGGGAAAGCATGTGACTCAGGTTATTGAAAACACAAAATTACATATAGTAGCAAAAACTGGGGAAAAACAATTTGGAGAACTTCAAGAGGCTAATGGGCATAAAATGATTTCTATGAGAGTTCCTATAAAAGAACATGGTAAAGTTGTAGGGGCCATTGGAAAAGTAATGTTTAAGGATTTGAGCAATTTCAAAATATTGAGTAATAAACTGTGGAATTTGGAAAAAGAAGTTGAATACTATAAAAATGAGTTATGCGGGGATGGAAAAGCAATATATACTTTTAAGAATATTATAGGACATAGTGCTAAGAGCCGTGAGGTAATGAAAATGGCCAAAAGAGTAGCTAAAATAGAGTCAAACGTTTTAATTACTGGTGAGAGTGGAACTGGTAAAGAACTTTTTGCTCATTCTATTCATAATGCCAGTAGAAGGTGTTTAAAACCTTTTGTAAAAATCAATTGTGGAGCTATCCCAGCAGAGCTTTTTGAGTCAGAAATGTTTGGATATGAAGAAGGAGCTTTTACTGGCGCTAAAAGATCAGGTAAGAAAGGTAAGTTTGAACACGCAAATGGAGGCACCATTTTATTAGATGAAATTGGTGATATGCCTATGAATATGCAAGTTAAACTTTTAA
The DNA here is from genome assembly GCF_011065975.2 of Clostridium sp. FP1. Taxonomy (NCBI): domain Bacteria; kingdom Bacillati; phylum Bacillota; class Clostridia; order Eubacteriales; family Clostridiaceae; genus Clostridium; species Clostridium sp. FP1. Next base: position 828,661 of record NZ_JAAMNJ020000001.1, read on the forward strand.
GGGTTATTCAAGAAAAAGAGTTAGTCAGGGTTGGTGGAAATGATGTTATAAAAGTTGATGTACGTATTATTGCCTCTACTAATAAGTCACTAGAAGGGTTAATAAAAGATGGAAAGTTTAGAGAAGATCTGTATTACAGATTGGATGTTATGCATTTGAAATTACCTTCCTTAAGAGAAAGGACGGAAGATATTGAAGAATTATCAAATGAACTTCGAAAAAAAATAAGTAAAAAATATGGGGTTTATTCCGAAGGTATTTCTAGCGAGGCCATTGATTATTTAAAATCTTATAGTTGGCCTGGAAATATAAGGCAACTTGAAAACGTAATAGAAAGATCTATAAACTTGCTTGATGCAGAGCTTTGTATAATGCCAAGGCATTTGCCAGAAAAGATAATTAAAAATAATATAAAAAAATATTCATTAGAAAATAATTATTTGAAAGATGTTGTTGAAACTATTGAAAAGGATCTTATTATGGAGTGTATAGAAAAAACAGGTGGAAATAAAAGAGAAACAGCGAAAAGATTAGGGCTTAGTAGAGCTGGATTATACAAAAAATTAAACCGGTATAATTTAATGGAAATAGCCAATCTACAATAGTACACATGTAAACTTTGTGTACATGTGTTATTTAATATGAATGATAGTTATAGTGTATTAGGCAAGAATTATATGAAAAACTAAATGTATACATATATGAAGTATTGAAAATACTTTTGGCGTTTTTTTTAACAATAAAGTTATAATATTAACAAACTTGAAGCGTGAGAATTAGGGGGACTTTAAGTGTAAACTAAGTTTACACTTAAAGTTATAAGTTGTGTTATAATAAAAAAAGACGTTGATATAGTGTGATGTAGAAGAATTTCTTAACTTGGCATGAAAAATGCTGTGTAAGTATACATAGGAAAAAAAGCTAAAGCAAATGATAAATTCCTATTATATTGTAATAAGCTATTAGTGGAATAAATAAATGGAGGTTATATATATGAGAGACGTAGTAATTGTGTCAGCAGTGAGAACAGCAGTAGGAAGTTTTGGTGGAGCATTATCAAAATTGTCAGCTGTAGAAATAGGAACTATTGCAGCTAAAGAGGCTATAAAAAGATCAGGTGTTAAACCAGAACTAATACAGGAAGCTGTTATTGGTAATGTAATACAAGCGGGACTTGGACAAAATGTTGCAAGACAAATAGCTATATACGCGGGGATGTCTGAAGAATCTTCAGCTCTTACAATAAATAAAATATGTGGTTCAGGACTAAGAGCTGTAAGCATGGCAGCACAATTTATAATGTGTGGAGACGCAGATATAGTACTAGCAGGTGGAACAGAAAGCATGAGTAATGCTCCATATGCACTTCCAAACAATAGATGGGGTGCAAGAATGGGAGATGGAAAAATAGTTGATACTATGATTAATGATTCTCTTTGGGATGCATTTAATAACTATCATATGGGCGTTACTGCAGAAAATATCGCAGAGAAATGGAATATAACAAGAGAAGCGCAAGATCAATTTTCTTTAAAAAGTCAATTGAAAGCTGAAAAAGCTATAAAAGAAGGCAAATTTAAAGATGAGATTGTTCCAGTTTCAATCCCTCAAAGAAAAGGTGACCCAATAATATTTGATACAGATGAATTTCCAAAAGCTGGTTCAACTATAGAAAAACTAAGAAAATTAAAACCTGCCTTTAAAAAAGACGGTACTGTAACAGCTGGTAATGCATCAGGAATAAACGATGGTGCAGCTATGTTTATAGTAATGTCAAAGGCAAAGGCGGAGGAACTAGGCGTTAAACCTTTAGTTACAATAAAAGCTTATGCATCAGGTGGGGTAGATCCAAAAATAATGGGATATGGACCAGTTCCTGCATCTAGAAAAGCATTAGAAAAAGCAGGAATGACTGTAGCGGATTTAGATTTAATAGAAGCTAACGAAGCATTTGCTGCTCAATCATTAGCTGTAGCTAAAGATTTAGGATTTAATACAGAAATAGTAAATGTTAATGGTGGAGCAATAGCATTAGGTCACCCAGTAGGGGCTTCAGGAGCAAGAATACTTGTTACATTAATACATGAAATGATAAAAAGAGATTCTAAAACTGGACTTGCTACCTTATGCATAGGTGGAGGTCAAGGAACGGCCATTATTGTTCAAAGATAAATTAAATGAAAGACCAGTAAAAAAATACTGGTCTTTTTTATTTGCAAGAAAACCATGTAATTATTTATTAATCTTTCTGAAATTAATTAAAAGAGAGGTTGAATATTTACATATTATCAAAAATTAATTTGATTTTTTTATGGTAAATTAGGAATAAAAAAAATTTAAGATGGATTTAATAATAATGTGGCATAATAGTAAAGAATAACTGGAACTATTATGGTATAATTATAATTATAGGAGTGATATAGATGGTTAAAATAAAAAATGCGCTTCCAAACATTTTCACATTAAGCAATATGTCTTGTGGAATTATGTCTATACTTATGAGCTTTGAGAGCAATTATAAATTAGCAGCACTATTTATTCTTTTAGCAGGAATATTTGATAGATACGATGGAAGAATAGCTCGGTTTTTAAAAGTAGATAATGATTTAGGCAAAGAGTTAGATTCATTATGTGATTTAATATCTTTTGGTGTAGCACCTTCCATATTAATATTTAATATTTATAATTTTGTGGAGCTAGGGTATATTGGATATTTAATGGTTTTAGTTTTTCCAGTAGCAGGAGCTTATAGATTAGCAAAATATAATATTACAGATTTTGATGGAGTTTTTTCAGGGATTCCTATCACCATTACAGGCACATTTTTGGCGCTGTATGCACTATTTGTGTTTAATCGACCTCTAAATTTAGGACCTACTATTTTTTTAATGATTGTATTATCTTATTTGATGGTAAGTAAATTTAAATTTAAAAAAATGTAATAGTATAATAAGACATAAGTTTAAATAATATTGTAATGGAATTTTAATAAAATATATTTTAAAATGCAATTATTGTAGTTGCCTCACCTTATGGTGAGGCTTTTTTTAATTTTTAAATCTGTAGTAATATTCAGGTGTATCTTCAGTAATAGCTTTAAATTCATAGCCTAAATCTTTATAATATTTTATGATTTTAGGTAGAGCGGCTACAGTGTTTTTATTATTGAAATTGCAATGCATTAGAATTATGGCTGCATCTTTATTGCCTTTAATTATTTTTGAGTTGCAAATAAGCTGGTCCACGCTTAAATTAGGGTTTATACCATCATATATATTAACATTCCAATCGTACACTTTAAAATTGTTTTTATGAAGAGCATCTAAAGAAAGAGCATTTAAGCGCTTAGAACTACCACCAGGAAATCTAATAATCTTAGGAGCAAAACCTGTAACCTCTTGTATTTTATTGGAGGTTTTTGTCATTTCATCAATAAAACCCTCCGTGCTTCTATATATTTTTTTAAAATTATGACTGTAGGTGTGAAGACCTATACCGTGACCTTCATTATATATTCTCTTAAGAATTGACTCCTTTCCTTCAATTTCTTTACCTACCACAAAAAAAGTAGCTTTTACATTTTGTTTTTTTAATACATCTAATAGTGCAGGTGTAACAATATAAGTAGGGCCATCATCAAAAGTTAAATAAGCAATTTTTGAAGGGTTTATATCAGCGGAGTCTTTACAAAATAAATTTAAAGATATAAATGCTGGGCTATTTTTTACTATATTATTTTTGCCAGCACTGTTAGTTAAAAATAATAGAATAATAGGAGTAATAAAAAAAAGAAGAATATATCGTTTTCTAAGAGTCATATTATCGCCTACCTTTAATTTTTTCATAATTAGTTTACCCAAAGAAATGTATATTAAAGCAGCATATTTTTAATTGATAAATCATTGATAAATGATTGACAGTCAATACTAAAATTTTGTATAATTACCTTGTTCCGTATAGAAAGAATTTTCTGACTGTATGGAAAACAAACTAATTAATCAGAACTTTAGGTGATGATTAATTATTATAAATTCGAACCTAATTGTTAAGAGTTTATCTAAGCAAAAGGAGGGTAAAAGTATTAAATATTAATAGGTATACTTTGACCTTTTACATTTTGTAGAAGGTTTTATTATTTGGCGGAAATTTTGGATACCTTGTGCTAAAAAAACATGGCATAAAGAATAGAGGGATAATATGGAAAAAAGAATTGGCGTTGTAGGAATTATAATAGAAGAATTTACTAATGCTACTTTTGTTAACGACATACTGCACGATTTTGGGGATTTAATTGTAGGAAGAATTGGAGTGCCTTACAAGGATAGAGGAATATTTGTAATTTCTATAATTGTAGATGGAACCATGGACGAAATAAGTGCAATGACAGGTAAGATTGGAAAGATTCCAGGGGTAAATGTTAAAGCTGCAATAACTAAGCAATAGAGAAAAAATATAGTAGAAAAAATAAAAAATATTGGAGGAATTTAAAAATGAAAGAATATAAAGCTGAGGATTTTATCATTGATTCTGAAATAAATGAGTCTATAGAATACGGAAAGAAAATGGCTGAGGATAAAGCTTTTGTAGTGGAACTTTTAAACAAAGCTAAAACCTGCGTTGGGCTTACTCATAGAGAAGCTTCTGTGCTTTTGAATATAGAAGATACCGAATTATTACAAGAAATATTTAAAAGCGCTAAAGAAATTAAAGAAAAAATATATGGCAAAAGGATAGTAATTTTCGCACCATTATATGTAAGCAGTTTTTGCATAAATAACTGTCAGTATTGTGGGTATAAGCATTCAAATGATAGTATTTCAAGAAAAAAACTTAATATGGAAGAGCTAAAAGAAGAAGTGAAAATTTTAGAAAGTTTAGGGCATAAAAGATTAGCCCTTGAAGTGGGAGAAGATCCTGTTAATACACCAATTGAATACGTACTTGAATGCATAAAAAACATATATTCAATAAAATTTGAAAATGGAAGTATAAGAAGAATAAATGTAAATATTGCTGCTACGACCGTTGAAGAATATCAAATGCTTAAAGAGGCAGAGATAGGAACTTATATATTGTTCCAAGAAACCTACCATAAAGAAACCTATGAAAGATTCCATCCAAAGGGACCGAAGCATAATTATAATTATCATACAACAGCAATGGACAGGGCAAAGCAGGCAGGCATAGACGACATAGGTATTGGAGTGTTATATGGTTTATATGAATATAAATACGATACAATAGCAATGCTAATGCATGCAGAGCATTTAGAAGAGTCTACAGGTGTAGGACCTCATACTGTGTCAGTACCAAGATTAAGACCCGCAGAAAATGTAAGTCTTAAAGATTATCCATATTTAGTAACAGATGAGCAGTTTAAAAAATTAGTTGCAGTGTTAAGACTTGCCGTTCCTTATGCAGGAATGCTTTTATCTACAAGAGAAGATGTAAAATTTAGAGAAGAAGTTTTAGCCTTAGGTGTATCTCAAGTTAGTGCAGGTTCTTGTACTGGAGTTGGTGGATATGCTGATGAATATAGCGGTCATAAAAGTGAAGAAAAACCACAATTTGAGATTGGAGACCATAGATCGCCAAAAGAAATCATAAAAAGCTTATGTGAAAGTGGGTATATTCCAAGTTATTGTACTGCTTGCTATAGAGAAGGAAGAACTGGTGACAGATTCATGAGACTTGCAAAAAATGGACAGATCCATAATGTATGTCAGCCCAACGCTCTTCTAACATTAAAGGAATTTATGTTGGATTATGGTGATGAAAATATTAATAAAATAGTAGAAGAAACTATAAGAAAAGGACTTGAAGAGATACCAAATGAAAAATCAAGAGAGGCAACGAAGGAGAAACTAGATAGAATAGAAAAAGGGGAGAGAGATTTAAGATTTTAGTAGACATAGGGTTAAAAAAGTATGAAGTTTATCCTACGTGATTTGCAATAAGAACTGTAAACGTGAAATTTGATTAAGAAATTCTAATTTTTTGCGAATATAAAACTTTCTAGCGCTCACACTCGGCATCCTGCCTCGGGTTCGCTAGCCTGACTTCCTGTCAGGCTTACGAAAGTTTTACATTCGCAAAAGAAGAATTTCTAAATCAAATTTCAATGTTTATGCGTTACTTATTGCAAATCACTACGGATAAACTTCATACTTAGTATCATTTAATATCTATCGCAATTTAAGTATCTTTGGAAGTAATAGGAATAGAGACATAGAAACATAGAAATAATATTAGAAGTACTTGTAGGGTTTTAAAATAAAAGTTGTGGATAGTTCTTAAGATTGAGATTAAAGTGTGTAGAAAATACGCGCTCATCATTTGTGGATAATATTTTGTGTGAGTAGATTTATTTTCTTGCAGTGGAGGGGAATATAAAAGCCTAGTGGCTAAGGACGTGGAATAATAAATGGTTGTGTAATTTCACTTTTATGACTATTTTTTTAGAAGATGCATATAGAACAAGGGAGGTATAGAGGATGCAACAAACACCGAATGCTAATAGGCTTCATATAGCTATATTTGGAAAAAGAAATGTGGGTAAGTCAAGTTTAATTAATGCACTTACGGCGCAAGATATTGCTTTAGTATCGGATTTAGCAGGGACTACTACAGACCCTGTATATAAGGCTATGGAGCTACTTCCAATAGGGCCTGTTGTGATTATAGATACTGCAGGACTTGATGACACAGGCGAAATTGGAGAGCTTCGAATAAAGAAGACTAAAGAAGTTATGGATAAAACGGATTTGGCTCTTTTGGTTATAGATGGGGATGTGGGAGGTTTAACTTTTGAGAGCGAATGGTATGAAGATTTAAAAGGAAGAAAAATTCCCGTAGTTGGAGTTATTAATAAAGTTGATAAAGGCGATGTGGAATTAGATAAGATTCAAAAGGTTATAAATATAGATTTTGTTAAGGTTAGCGCTAAGGATAAAGTGGATATTGATGAGCTAAAAAAAGCTATTATGAAGTTGGCCCCAGAAGATTTCGAGAAGGGCACAATTGTTGGTGACATAGTAAAACCAAAGGCAAGAGTATTGGTTGTAGCACCACAAGATATTCAAGCACCAAAAGGGAGATTAATACTTCCACAGGTTCAAATAATAAGGGATCTTCTTGATAATGATGCAATGGCACTGGTGGTAAAGGATAGTGAACTTGAGGATGTTTTAGCCTCGCTAAAGGATAAACCAGATTTAGTAATTACGGATTCACAGGTATTTAAGAAAGTTAATTCTATAATACCAAAGGATGTACCACTTACTTCATTCTCTATACTTATGGCTAGGTATAAAGGCGATTTAAACAGTTTAGTTAAAGGTGCAAGGGCTATAGATACTTTAAAACCAGGAGATAAGGTTCTTATAGCGGAAGCCTGCACTCACCATCCCCTAGAAGGAGATATAGGACGCGAAAAACTTCCTATATGGCTTCAGGAAAAAGTAGGTGGGAAGTTAGATATAACAGTCTGCGCGGGAAGTTCTTTTCCGGAAGATTTAAGCGAATATAGGCTAATACTTCATTGTGGAGCTTGTATGTTTAATAGACAGCAGTTAATGTCCAGGATTAAAAAGGCTAATTTAGAGGGATTACCTATTACCAATTTTGGTATAGCTATAGCTCATATAAATGGTATTTTAGATAGAGTGCTTAGTGCTTTTGAAGAATATGCTATAAAATAAATTAATATCCACAACTAAGACGGATTAAAGGTTTTAGCTGTGGGTATTTTTTGTTGTTTTTATAATTAGTAATGATTATACCTTAGTGGAGAGAGGGTTGAGAAGAGGTGGCAAAATTACAACATGCACGTGTGAAAGATGAATACACGTAGTCGATTTTTTATATAGGTATAGTCAAATTTTCACTAAGTTTTGAAATTATGTTCCAAAAATTAACAAAAATTCATAAAGATTATTTGGATAGAGATTTTGCGGTTATACAGCTTGTTGTTCGGTATTATTTTTTATAATATCACTGTTTCGCTTTTTATCACTTAAGAAGAATGATATAACTAAACAGAGTACAGCTATTCCTGTAACTACCATAAAGGTTGTATTCATACCTTTCAATGCAGCATCCAACATTCCTGACTTATAATGTTCCATGTTTGTTTTAGCCAGAGCTTTATTTGGAGCATTAGAAGCAGATACATTAGACATTACAGTTATCAATATTGCAGTCCCAAGAGCCCCGGCTACTTGTTTTGCCGTATTAACAACGGCAGATCCATGTGCCAACAGTTTATTAGGCAGCGCATTCATTGCGGCTGTTTGTAATGGCATTATAGCAAGTGCGATTCCAATATATCGAATTGCATATAACACAGTAATTGACATAATGGATGTATTCCTATTCAAATTGACAAAAGGTAAAGTTCCAATAACCAATAGAATAATACCAGGTATAGCTAACTTTTTTACACCATGCTTATCAAATAGACGTCCAGATATAAGCATCATAACTGCCATTATTAATGCACCTGGCAAAAGTACTAAGCCACTAGTAAAAGCTGATTTTCCAAGAATAGATTGAAGGAAAATCGGCACCATAATACCTGCTCCAATGGAAACTATACTTAAAATACTACCTATTATAGTTGTCATTGTGAAGGTTTTTGATTTAAAAACACGCATTTCAAGCATTGGGGTTTCCATTGCAAGCTGGCGCCATACAAATAAAGCAATTACAACTATTCCTATAATTATAGTTCCAATAACGCTAATATCAGACCAGCCTTTATTTCCAGCACTACTAAATCCAAACAACATTGCTCCAAATCCTACTGTTGATAGAATAATAGATAGAAAGTCTATTTTAGGATTTCTTAATGGTATAACATCCTTCATAAAGAAAGCTGTAAAAATTATGTCTAATACTATAATAGGAATTAACATATAGAATAAGTAATGCCAGTTCCATTTATCAATAATCAATCCTGCTAAAGTAGGTCCAATAGCTGGGGCAAAGCATACAACCAACCCATAAAGACCCATTGCTGAACCCCTCTTTTCAGGTGGGAAAATTAAGAGAAGTACAGTACTTATTAAAGGCGCCGTTATTCCTGCTCCAACGGCTTGAATTATTCTTCCTATAAGAAGGACTTCAAAACGTGAGGAGAGGGCACATATAATAGTTCCAATTCCAAACATAAACATAGAAAACATAAATAATTTCTTAGTTGGGATTTTCTCAAGTAACAACACTGTTAGAGGAATCATTATTGCATTAACAAGCATAAATGCCGTTGTTAACCACTGCCCTGTACTTGCGGTTATATTAAAATATTCCATTATCTGCGGTAATGCAGTAGACAGTACTGTCTGGTTTAAGATTGAAACAAATGATCCAATCATCATTGCAATTATAAGCAGCATTCTGCTATACTCTTTTCCATGAATATCTTTATTAACACACTTTTCTTCTAAAACTCTTTCTTTCATTAATTCATCTTCCTTCATTTTAAAAATTTTGATCTAAAAAATTACAATAATTGTTTTTATATACATCTCTAACCCAGTCACACCATTTAAGATCTAATATAGCCTCATTCAAAACCCTTTGAGTCAATATATAAGCACCAAATGGTGGTACAGCTTTGGGATTCTCACAGAATTTGAGTCTGATTTTTTCTATAGAGCTTTTATATTCTTCGATTTTTTTCTTATATCTTGTCTCAAGTTCATTAAGAAGCTTTTCTACTGCTTCAGTATCCATGTATTGAATGCAATATAATTTTAACGTCATTTCATCCCTAACAACGGCATCACTTGTTTCAGAGGTGAACCATTTATGTAAAAACTCCTTACCCTGAACTGTTAAGTTATATATCTTTTTATCAGGCTTACCATCTTGCTTTTTCAATATAAATTCAATGTACTTGTTTTCTTCTAATTCTGAAAGCAAAGGATAGATGGCACTGTGAGTAGAGCGCCAGAATCTATTAATCTTCGACGTTAAGTCATAACCTGTCATTGGTTCAGTTGATAATAGGCTTAGAAGGCCATAAGATAATTTGTTCATAAATATCATCCCCTTATACAATATTACTCCTTCTTCACACCGTTATATGTCATTAGTGATATATGATTATATTTAATATTCTACACTGATTTTATTTATATGTCAATAATGACATATTGATTATTTTGAAAAAATGAAAGGACGATAAGCATTAATTATCATGAGGGTTGTGTAGTAACGATACAGGAATTCCTGTTACGCGGCCTATGATTTACCAATTAAATCACAATTCATTAGTTGCAAAGATTGTAGAGTTATCTCAATTACTTCTTCAATCAAATTAAAAGAATATAATGTATGAAAAAATACTAAAACATATCATCAAAATAGGTAGAAAAATGAGCCACATCATGGAACTATTATCCATGATGTGGCTCGTTTTTACCCGTATTAGATTTCTTTCATCTTAATTCTTGAAAAATATAATAATATGTATCTTTATTATTTTTTTACATTTTATCTTTCTTAATAGATTCATTTTGATGTTGTATTCATACACAAAATTATCTAAGCTTTCGACTATATTGTCAATATAAACTTTATTACCATCCTTTGAAACTAAAACTTGAGTGTAGCTCGATCCATTCATATTATTACTATTGTGATATATACAGTTAATTACTTTTATTCAATAATGAGACCCAGTATAGCGGAAATGGAAATTGCTTGCATAGTAGTAACTCTTGCACCCTCAAAATCAGCAATATTTGCTCCTATACTTTCGATATTACAACTAGTAAAATCTATTTTTTTAAGATTTGTAAAATTCATTTGAGACTGAAGTAGATTAGACTCCTGAAATTCAACCTTTAAAAATTTTGAATTTTGAAAATCTGAGTGAAATCTAGTTTGTGGTATTAAAAAACATTGTGTTAAGTACGAACAATCTTTGTTATTCTGTATGTTAAAAAACCAAAGACATTGTTAAAAATAAATCAAAGCTCCTATATTAATTTTTGAGTAATTGGTGTAAAATTTAATTATGAAAAAATAAGCAATAGCATAGAATAAATATAAGGTAACTTAACTTGAAGGGATGATAATAATGATAACTATTAGTATTTGTGTTGGAAGTGCCTGTCATTTAAAAGGGTCTTATAAAGTAATAGAAGGGTTACAAAAGCTAATCAAAGAAAATAAGATTGAAGATAAGGTGGAAATTAAAGGGGCATTTTGTATTGGCAGATGCACAGAGGGAGTTTCTGTGACTGTGAATGATGAGGAGTTTTTTTCCTTAAATGAGAATAATGTAGATTCATTCTTTCATGAAACTATTATGAGAGGTATATCAAATGAGTAATATGAATTTTTCTAAAGCATATTGCAAAAATTGTTATAAATGTCTTCGTTCATGTCCTGTGAAGGCCATAAAATTTGAGAATGAACAAGCTACTATAGATGAACAAAGATGTATAGAATGTGGTCATTGCCTTACTATATGTCCACAAAACGCTAGAGAAATTAAAAGTGATGTGGGGGTTGCTAAACTTGCTATAAATTCGGGGAAAAAAATTATAGCAAGTTTAGCACCATCCTTTGCTGGTTATTTTGATGTGGAGCAAGGACGCGTGGTAGCGGCTTTAAAGAAGTTAGGATTTAGTATAATAGAAGAAACAGCAGTAGGTGCGGAAATAGTAGCTGATTTATATAATAATTATATTGTGGAGAATAAGAGAGATGTTTATATAACCACAGCATGCCCATCAGCTAATTACTTAGTAGAAAAATATTTTAAAGAAATTATTCCATACTTGATTCCTGTAGTATCTCCAATGATAGCTCATGGTAAATTATTAAAGAAGAAATTTGGTGAAGATAGCTTTATTGTATTTATAGGACCATGTCTTGCAAAAAAATCTGAGTTTGAGTATTTTTTAAAAGATAATGTAATTAATGCAGTATTAACTTTCGATGAATTGAATTCTTGGATTACTGAAGCTGGTATAGAAATGCATGAACTAGAAGAAGAGAATTTTAATATTAATCCATATAGTAAAGGTCAAGGATTTCCTATGGGTGGAGGTATTATTGAGGCAATGGGGAGTGAGTTAAAGAAAAGTTCACTTAGTGTTATTACGGTAAGTGGGATGGAAGAGTGCATAGAAGTATTTAATAGCATTAAGAATGGCGATTTAAAGGACGTATTAATTGAAGCTAGTGCCTGCACGGGAAGCTGCATAGGTGGACCAGTCATGGTTAAAAATGGTGAAAATTATTATACAAAATTAAGAAAAGTTAAAACCTATATAAAGAGTCGTAAAAACTATAATGATCCAATAAATACTGAGATACCGACTAATATAAATTTTAATAGAAAATTCACTGAAAAATCAATTAAAAGGGCTATAGCTACAGAAGAAGAAATTACAGCAATTATGAAAAAAATGGGTAAATATGAACTTATAGATGAACTTAATTGTGGAGTGTGCGGATATAATTCTTGTAGAGAAAAAGCCCAAGCTGTTTTTGAAGGTATGGCTGAAACTAATATGTGTCTTCATTATATGAGAACTAAAGCAGAAAGCCTTTCTAATGAAATTGTTGAAAACACTGCGAGTAATCTAATTCTATTAGATGGAGAAATGAATGTACGAGAGATGAATCCAGCTGCCAAGGCTATATTTAAAATACAACCTCAAAATATCATAGGAAAACCTATATCACTACTTATTGATGATACGGATTTTAAAAATGTAAGAGAATCTGGAGAAAATATAATAGGTAAAAAGGTTGCTTATCCACAGTACGGCGTAGTGTTTATAGAAAATATAGTATATCTTCAAAAGCAAGACATGGTACTTGCAAGTATGATTAATATTATGGCTGAAGAGAAAAATAAAAAAGAATTAATGAAGGTTAAAGAAAATACTTTAAATGCTGCTCAAGAGGTTATAGAAAAGCAAATGAGGGTTGCACAAGAAATAGCAAGTCTACTTGGTGAAACCACTGCAGAAACGAAGATTATTTTAACTAAGTTAAAGAAAATAGTGGCAGGTGAAGATGTTGAATAAAAAGGAGTTATTTATTGATGTAGCCTACGATAGCTTGATAAAAAAAGATGAGGAACTTTGTGGGGATAGGGTGGAAATAATAAGACTTAAGGATAGCACTATAATTGTCATGGCAGATGGTCTGGGTAGTGGAGTGAAAGCCAATATACTAGCTTCCTTAACATCTAAAATTGCTAGTACTATGCTTAAAGAAGGAGCGGACATCTATGAAACTGTAGATACTATAGTAAACACACTGCCTGTGTGTAAGGTAAGGGAGATTGCCTATTGTACCTTTACTCTAATGAAAATTTATAATGATGGAAGAGTTTATATTGCGGAATATGATAATCCGCCTTTCTTTTTAATAAGAAATAATAAAGGCATTGAAATAGACAAAAAAGAAAGTATTATTAATGAAAAAAAGGTATATGAAAGCCAATTTGTACTGGAGGAGGGGGACGTGATTACTGTTGTCAGTGATGGATGTATTCATGCAGGAATAGGGAATATATTAAATTTGGGTTGGAGCTGGGATAATGTACAAAATTACTTGATTCGTAATACAAAATGTAGACGAAGTGCAAAAAATATTGAAAAGGATCTGATTCAGGTATGTTGGGATTTATATGGAGGAAAACCTGGAGATGATACTACTGTTGTATGTGTAAAAGCTAGAAAGTCAGAGGTTATTGATCTATTTACCGGGCCACCGAAGGATCGGCGAAATGATAGCTATGCTATTAAAGAATTCATGAAAGGAACAGGTAAAAAGATAATTTGCGGTGGAACTACTTCCAATATTGTAAGGAGAGAACTTGGCCTTGAACTTAAAGTAAACTTAGATTTTTATGATAAAGATGTACCACCTACGGCAACTATGGAGGGAATAGATTTAATAACTGAAGGAGTTTTAACTTTAAGTAAGACAATAGAGAAGTTAAGTAATTATGAAGCGAGTTTTGCGTCCCAGGAGCCATACTGTGATTTAGATGGTCTAGACGGAGCTAGTAGACTTGTTAAAATATTAATAGAAAATTGTACACACTTTAATTTATGGGTAGGAAAGGCTATAAATCCAGCACACCAAAATCCCAACTTCCCTATAGATTTGAGCATTAAGTTAAAGCTTGTGGAGCAATTAGTAGAATACATGAAAAAGTTAGGAAAACATGTTAATATTAATTATCTATAAAAAAAACAGCAGACATATCTGCTGTTTTTTTATAGGTGTATTATTTACGTTTTATATATTCTGTATGAAGAAGTTCATGAGCTTTTTCACCATAGGGCTCTCCAAGGAATTCTTCATATATTTTTTTGATGTATGGATTTTCATGAGATTTTCTTATAGTTTTGCTTTTATCTTCATTATATAAAACAGACATTCTTTTTGTTAATATATCCTTATAATCATTTGCATAAGGCTGCCCACCACCATTAATACATCCACCAGGGCAAGCCATGATTTCAATTAAGTGATACTTAGCTTCTCCCGCGTGAATAGCTTCTAATAATTTACGAGCATTGGAAAGTCCACTAGCTATAGCAACTTTAACATCAATGTCGTTAATCTTTACAGATGCTTCTTTTATGCCCTCCATACCGCGTACTGTTTCAAAATTTACATTTTCAAGGGTTTTATTTGTGAGCCATTCATAAGCAGTACGAAGTGCTGCTTCCATAACGCCTCCAGATGTACCGAATATAACTCCAGCACCAGTAGATTCTCCCAGTGGATTATCGAAATCTTCTTCTGGTAATGAATTAAAATCAATTCCGGCTTCTTTAATCATTTTAGCAAGTTCTCTTGTGCTTATAACTATATCAACATCTGGGACTCCATTTGTAGCCATCTCAGGCCGCGCAGCCTCATATTTCTTTGCAAGACAAGGCATTACAGATACAACTATCATATCTTTTGCTTCTACATTCATTTTTTCTGCAAGGTATGTTTTAGCAACAGCACCCCACATTTGTTGCGGTGATTTACAAGTAGATGGAATATCTAATAAATCATTAAATTGGTGCTCAAAGAATTTAACCCAACCAGGACAACAGCTTGTAAGCAGTGGAAGTTTTCCGCCATGTTGTAATCTATGAATAAATTCGCTAGCCTCTTCCATTATTGTTAAGTCAGCTGCAAAATCCGTATCAAATACTTTAGTAAAACCTAAAGCTCTTAGTGCAGCAACCATTTTTCCAGTAACAGCAGTGCCATGTGGAAGTCCGAATTCTTCACCCAGGGCGGCTCTAACTGCAGGAGCAGTTTGAACAACAACAACTTTTTCTTTTTGATCAAGAGCATTCCAAACTTTAGAAGTGTTATTAACTTCTGTTAAGGCACCAGTTGGACAGACAGAAACGCATTTTCCACAGAAAGTACAAGTTGTTTCTCCCATTGGCATTGAAAAAGCAGGAGATACAACAGTTTCAAAGCCACGGCCTACACCGGATAAAACTCCAACAGTTTGAACTTCATTACACATAGTTTCGCAACGTCTGCACAATATACATTTATCTAGATTTCTAACAATAGAGCTACTTGAATTATCTATAGGATAAGTTGACATTGCACCTTTATAGCGGATTTCACGAACACCTAGTTCAGCGGCTAATCTTTGCAATTCACATACAGTGTTTTTTTCACATAATAAGCAGTCTTGTGGATGGTCAGATAGAATTAATTCAAGCACAGTTCTGCGTGCTTTAATAGCTCTAATTGAAGTTGTCTTAATTACCATTCCATTTGCAACGGGAGTGCAGCATGCAGGAGCTAAGTTTCGTCTTCCCTCAACTTCAACAACACATATACGACAAGAACCTGGATGGTTTGTAGTTTTTCCATCATGCATATTTAAATGACATAATGTAGGTATATTTATATTGAGCTTTCTAGCAGCTTGTAGAATAGTTGTGCCTTGTTCTACTTGAATTTCTTGATGGTTTATAGTAAGAGTAAGTAAACTCACAGCGTGCACCTCTTTCTTATAGTTTATATTTGAAAAACGCATTTAGATGTTATTTTTTAATGATTGCATTAACTGGACATGCACTTTGGCATGCACCACATTTAATACATTTATCTTGATCAATAACATGTAATGTTTTAACTTTTCCACTGATACAGTTAACAGGACATTGCCTTGCACATTTTGTACAGCCGATACATTTATCCGTAATATTGTATTTTAATAAGTGCTTACAGACTCCAGCAGGACAAGTTTTATCATAAACGTGAGCCTCATATTCATTTAAAAAGTATTTCATAGTGCTTAATACTGGATTTGGAGCAGTTTGTCCCAGACCACATAGTGAAGTATCCTTAATGGTATTTGCAAGTGATTTTAGCTTATGCAGGTCTTCTTTTGTTCCGTTTCCTTTTGAAAGTTTTTCAAGCATTTCAAGAAGACGTTTATTTCCGATTCTACAGGGAGAACATTTACCACAAGACTCTTCTACAGTGAATTCTAAATAGAATTTAGCTATATCAATCATACAATTATCTTCATCCATAACAATCATACCGCCAGAACCCATCATAGAGCCTATAGCACCTAGTGATTCATAATCTATTGGGGTATCTAAGAATTCTGCTGTAATACATCCGCCAGATGGGCCTCCTGTTTGAACAGCTTTAAACTCACGGCCGTTCTTGATTCCGCCACCAATACCAAATATTATCTCTCTCAGTGTAGTGCCCATAGGAACTTCTACTAGCCCAACGTTATTTATTTTGCCAGCCAGCGCAAAAACTTTTGTTCCTTTAGAGGTTGCAGTTCCTATAGAACTATACCAAGCAGCACCTTTGTTAACTATAGCTGGAATATTTGCAAGAGTTTCAACATTGTTAACACAAGTTGGCTTATTCCATAATCCACTTTGAGCTGGGAATGGTGGTTTATTAGTTGGTTCTCCACGTGAACCTTCAATAGATTGAATTAATGCAGTTTCTTCTCCACATACAAAAGCACCAGCACCATATTTAATTTCTATATCAAAGCTAAAATCAGTTCCTAAAATATTTTTACCGAGAAGCCCTAATTCACGAGCTTGGCTTATAGCTGTTCGAAGTCTACTAATTGCAAGAGGGTATTCTGCTCTAATATAAATATCTCCGATTGAAGCACCAATACTGTAACCTGCTATTGCCATAGCTTCTAGAATACTGTGAGGGTCTCCTTCAAGAATAGAACGATCCATGAAAGCACCTGGGTCTCCTTCATCAGCATTACAAATTATATATTTTTGATCAGCATCGTACATTTTAGCAAAAGCCCATTTTTTACCAGTTGGAAAGCCGCCGCCGCCTCTGCCTCGAAGTCCTGAATCGATCATTAGCTTTATAATCTCATCTTGGGACATTTCTGTAATTACCCTGCCTAATGCTAAGTAACCATCTTCAGATATATATTCTTTTATGTCTTCAGGATTAATAAGTCCACAGTTTCTAAGCGCAATTCTTACTTGTTTCTTATAGAAAGGCATATCTTCTTGTTTTTTTATTTTTATACCCATACTTGGTTCTTCAAATAAAAGCCTATCAACTATGATACCTTTTAATAAGTGCTCTTTAACTATTTCTGCGGCGTCAGAAGGTTTAACATTAACGTAAAATACGTTATCAGGAGAAACCTTAACGATAGGACCTTTTTCACAAAATCCAAAACAGCCAGTAATAGCAGCAGTTACTTCATCAGTTAGTCCGTTTGCTGCGATTTCTTTTTGTAGGTTTGCTAATATCTCATCACTTTTAGCGGATTTACAGCCAGTACCACCACAAACGGATAAGTACCTTGTACATCGATTACCTTCAGAAGCTAACTCTTTTTCTTCGTTCATTTCCCTAAGGTCTAACAATGTATTATATCTATTTTGAATTTCTTTAAGTTCATCAAAAGAATTAATTTTATTCAATGTATTTCCCCCTCCTATTCAGCATACTCGGTTGCAACGTACTCGCCTGTGGCGTACTCAGATAGTATCTTATTTACTCCGTCTACTGTAACATGTCCATAAACTTTATCGTTTATAGTTACTACAGGTGCAAGACCACAAGCACCTACACATCTTAATGAGCCTAATGTAAATTTACCGTCACCAGTAGTTTCGCCAGTTTTAATCTTTAACTCCTTTTGAAATTCTTCAAGTACATTTCCAGAACCTCTAACAAAACAAGCAGTACCCATGCAAACATTTATTACATATTCACCTCTTGGTTTAATAGTGAAGTAAGAATAGAAAGTCACAACACCATAAACTTTTGAAACTGGAATATTTAACTTTTCTGCTACAAAGGATTGTACCTCTTGAGGTAAGTAGCCGAATAGACCTTGCGCTTTGTGAAGCACTTCGATAAGGGCACCTTCTTTACTTGGCAGGTCAATAATAAATTTTTCTAAAACTTTGAAATTTTCTGCGTTTAAACAATTAGAACACACTACAATATACCTCCTTTAAAATCTATGATTACATATAGACATATTATAAATTTAAAATTACAACTCACCATAACCCTACAATACACTTGAATATTGTGAAAAATTAAACTTTAACAAATAATATTAGAATTGCTTTAGTAGTGAATATATGAACTAATGTCGTTAATGTATTAAATATACGTAAAAATTAAAGAGGCACATTGTTATACATTTCAAGGTAAATCTTATTATTCATATATTCATAAAAATTCAAGTATACTGCATGAAATATATTATAATGGAATTTTAGCAAAAAATCTAGTAAATAATTAGTTAATTTTGATTATTGAAAAAATAAGGAAAAGTATAGTAAAAGATAAGGAAAAGTATAGTAAAAATTAACATAACAATTAACAATGATATGTTAATTTTAGAGGAATTCGATGCTATAATAAATAATATGTAAAATCTTGTATACCATTACTGAATGTGCTATAATTTGCTTATTGTTGAATGGGAGAGATGTATATTATGGATTTTGATATTTTTAGTGAAATGATAAATAAATTAAATGGTGTTACTAGTACAAAAATAATACATCAAGATAATGATATTCAAGAGATACATATATTGGCTAATACTTTAAGGGCACCAAAGCAAATAGTTAGAGATATTGAGTCTATTCTTTTAACCTCCTTTGATTATAGAATAGATAGAAAAGTTATTAGTATTGCACAAATTGAAACAGATGATTGTGACCCTATTAAAATGATAAAATTTGGTGGTATCTCCTTAAATGTGAAACCGAACATGTTAGAATGTAGCGTTAAGCTCCTTTATGAAGAAGAAGAATTTTTTGTAACACAAGTGGGAATAAAAACTGCAGCTAACAGAAAAAAAATAGTAGCTAAAGCAATTATTGATGCTGTAGAAAAAATCCTTGGACAAGTCTTTATATTTGATGTACAAGATGTAATTAGTACTACTAATAGGGATATAACCTTTATATCAGTTCTTGTAAATATGGTTATAAATGAATCAGAAGAAACCATGGTAGGATCTGCAATTGTAAAAAATGATATAAATGAAGCTATTGCAAAAGCCACCCTAGTAGCTATAAATGGAAGAGTACAAAAAACAAATCTTAACAACTGTTAAAGTTGTTAAAAAGCCACCAAGTGGCTTATAAAATTGCTTTAAGGGCCGATACCTTAACATTTTTTTTAAAATTAGTTTATGAAATTATTATTTTAATTGTTTACTATAGCGGAGATAAATTATGATAGGTTATAGCGTAGCCCTATTAATTTAAATCAAAGGGGGATTTTAATAATGAAAAAATTAACTACAATATTATTAGCTATATTAGCACTTGCTATAGCTGGCGGATCAACAGCAACTTGGATGTGGTAATTTAGGACTATCGGCCTTTATAATACATAGGAGGAAAATAATGAAGAAATTACCGTTAAATCTAAAAATATATCTTATAACTACATATTTTATAACTTTTATATCTTTTCTTATTTGCTTCAAAACAGAACACATAATTTTTTCCTCAATAAGTTCAGATATTTTTATATTTTTTATATTTTTAACGGCTTTAACAGAAAGTCTTACAGTGATTTTCAAAAAAATCTCTTTTAGCACAAGTTTTGCAATTACAGTTGCTTGTTTTATTTTATTTGGAGCCTTAAATACAATAATAATTTCAGTATTAGGTTTTATATTTAGATTACCTAAATATAACAATAAATATAGTCACATATTTAATACACCTTTTTATGGAACATTATTTAATTTGTGTAGCTTAGTATTACCAATTATATATGGAAATTATTTTTACAAATTAGTAGGTGGAACTACTTATACTGGTAGATTAAATAGTAATCTATTACAAATTATTGTGTTTAGTATCGTGTTTTATATAGTTAACATATTTATGATATCAATTGTATATTCAATAATGAATAAAAAAAGTATTATATATTCATTTATAAGCAATTCTAAACTAGTATTATTAAATACTTTTGCTATGGCTCCTTTTGGTATAATATTAGCCTTTGTATTCAATTTATACAGTTATGTTGGTGTAATTCTTGTATTAGTTCCTATAGTATTAACCAAATACACTTTTTACTTATATATACAATCAAAATCTCAATATGTCCAAACTGTAGATGCTCTTATGCTTGCAATGGAGGCAAGAGATAAATACACAGAAGGACATTCTAAAAGGGTTGCTGAAATATCAGCAAATATAGCTAAAGAATTAAAATATAATGACTGGAAAATTGAACAATTAAATATGGCAGCTTTACTTCATGATGTCGGAAAAATTGGAATTAATGATCGAATTTTGAATAAACCAGGTAAACTTTCTACTGAAGAATTTGATATCATAAAAACCCATCCACTTATAGGCTATAACATTTTAAAAGATATTAAAAATCTTGAGAACGTACTACCAATTATACGCAATCACCATGAGCAATATGACGGAAATGGATACCCAGATGGAAAAAAAGTTGAAGAGTTAAGCCTTGATGTTTTTATTGTGCAACTTGCAGATTCTATAGATGCTATGTCTACAGATAGACCCTATAGAAAAGCTTTAAATAATGATATGGTTATAGAGGAAGTGAAAAAATATTCTGGAACTCAATTTCACCCAAAGGTAGTGGCAGCATATTTTAAAGTTCTAGAAAAACAAAAAAAAGTAAAGTGAGGATTTAAATGTTTATTGAAGCTTTAATTTTTGCAGTGATTATTGGATATATATTAAAAGGAAATATAAGAAATTTAGAAAATGTAGATATAAAATGCACATATCTTGTTTTTATATCTTTCTTTATAGAATTTTTTATTGTTATTTGCATAAGAAAGGATTTTTTTAATATAGGTATCTTTACATATATATTAAATTCAATCATGTATATTTTACTTGTAATTTTTATTTATTCTAACAGAAAGAATAAGTATATCGTACTTATGGGATTAGGATTTTTGCTAAATGCTATTCCAATTTTTTTAAATGGGGGAGCAATGCCAGTAAGTGTTAAAGCAGCGAAAGCAGCAGGGATTACTTTAAATATTAGTAAGGAAGGACTTTATTCCTTAATAAATGAAAATACTAGGGTATGGTTTTTAGGAGATATTATTCCACTAACTTTCCTAAGGAACTTCGCCATAAGTATTGGAGATATTATTGCAGTACTAGGACTGATGCTATTTATAATTATGGGAATGAAGAAAACAGCTAAAAATCAGCTGTTTTTGTTATAGAGTTAACAAAAATTTATTCATAAAAGGAGAAAATTAACATGAGACAAGGTATAAATGAGAAAAAGAAAACATCTATAAGTGATAAATTGAGTAAAAGAATAATGTTACTAATAATTTCTATATTTTTAATAATAATTGTTGCTACATATTTATTGCTCCAATCAACTGTTAAAAAAGTAGTAGTGGGCATAGGACCTGTGGTTACTACGGCAATTACTAATAGGCTAGAAAAAGTGGATTATGATAAGTTTTTAAGTGAAAAAGAGAATAGTGATATTTACAAGGAACTTAATGATGGAATAACTTTTTTAGGTGATAAAGGAGTGGATTTTATACAAGGGATATCTATAGTTACTTTAAATGGGGATAATAAGTGGACATATATTCTAGATAAAACTAAGGAAAGTACTGCCAAGTTTGGAGATGCTTTTGAAGATACTGCTAATAAAGAAATGATTGACAACGCTATAAATACTGGTAAAGCAACAACTTCGGAGGTGCAAAGAGACGTAATTGATAGGACATCCTCCATGACTACATATATACCTATGAAGACACAAAAGGGAATGAATGCCTTAGTAATATTGAAGATTAAATTAGATACTATATTGAAAGCGCAACTATTAATTTTATTATGTGCAATTGTATTTTCCGTTATAGTTCTTTTAATCATAAAATTCATGGTGAGGAAAATTACTAAAAGCCAAACTAAATCAATAAATGTACTAGTAGAAAAAATGAGTGATATGTCTAATTTAGAAGGGGACTTAACAAAAAGAATACAAATAGATAGTAATGATGAAATAGGAGAACTTGCACAATCAACTAATAAAATGTTAGATACATTCCAAGAACTTTTAGTTCATATTACTAAAACTTCTAAGGATATTTATGATGTTGAAGAAAAATTTACGGATGCCTTTCACAGAAATGCAGAAGGATTTAAAAAAATGAATACATTGACTGGAAATATTGCTTTAAGGATAGAGAAGCAGACGGAAGAATTGAATAGTTCTGCTGATAGCATTCATTATATTAATGATGCAGTAGGTCAGATTGCTAATAATTCACAAATGGTTACGCAGCAAGCGATTGAGGCTAAAGATAATGCAAGTGACGGAAATAAAACTATGATGGAACTTGCAAATAAATCAAAAGAAATAGTTGTGGAAGTTGGAAATACTTCGCAATTAGTTAAAGAATTAGATGAAAAATCCGAAGCAATAAATGGTATAGTAGATGCTATTACAGCTATATCTGAGCAAACCAATTTATTAGCACTAAATGCTTCTATTGAGGCGGCAAGAGCTGGGCAGCAAGGTAAAGGATTTGCAGTAGTTGCAGAGGAAGTAAGAAAATTAGCAGAACAATCATCAAAATCTGCGGAAGAAATATCCGAGCTTATTAAACAAGTTCAAAGAGGAATAGCAGCTGCAGGTGGCTCAATGGAAGGCGTGGCAAATAGGGTTAAAGAGGTATATAGTTATGTGGATATTGCAGCAATCAAGTTTGATAAAATAGCTAGTTCTATTGGCAATGTTTCGCAAAAGGTGGAAGAGGTATCATCAGCTACTGAGGAAATGTCTGCAAATGCATCTACTATAAATAATCAGATTGAAAATTTAGTGAATATTTCAAAAGAGAATAATGATGCTACAGAAAGCGTAGCGGCTAGCATTCAATTTGGAGTAGATGAGATAACGAATTTGCAACTTGTACTAAAAGAATTAGATAACTTTACTTTGGAATTAGTGAAGAGGCTATCAAAATTAAAATTAAAATAAAAGGTAAAAATTATAAAATAGAATTTATTTTGTTTTTTTGGATATAATACTTTAAATGTAAAATAAAAAGAATTTGTGCCATTATATAAAATTTAGTTGACTTATTGATTATATAATCTAAAATGAAACATATATAATAATATAAATTAACAATTGAAAGGGGAATTATAAATGAAGAAAAAGATATATATTGATGGAATGAGTTGCAGTCATTGCGTAAGTCATGTTAAGGAAGCACTATTGGACATTGGTGCTATGAAAGTAAGAGTTGACTTAGAAGAAAAATTTGCTATAGCAGAATTTGATGATGAGATAAATGATAGTGAAATTACAGAAGCTATTGAAGAAGTAGGATATGAAGTTACTGAAATAGAAGAAGATTAACACAATTAACTTTGCCCCTGTTTATTTACATTAACAGGGGCAAAGTCAATTATATGGTTTTACGTGCATCAATTATTGTTTGATATAAAATTATTACAATACAATCAATAATTTGGATTTTTTTCTCTCTTGTTGTTTTTGTGGAATAACAAATAATTTTTAGTTTTTCTAGACACTTATCTACTTTAGGTTGATTCACTTTAGAAAAAAAATCAATATATTTTGTGGGAATTTTTTCTTCTGACCATTTTTTATTCATATCCTTAAGGCCGAGCTCTATTGTGGACAGTATCCTATAAAATAATATATCTGGATTATCATTAGTAGTTTCATCTATAAGAATGATTTGATTAATAGTAGATTTCATTACATCACATTTAATTTCTAAAAAGTTTCGAATATATTTATCCTCAAAAGCGGGAATTTGATAATTTATTATATCATCAATATCAGAAAATTCACTATGCTTGTCCTTAGAAGTTTTTAACATAGCATCTAATCCTGGTATCTTTAGGGTCTTAATTAATATAGGCAGAATATTAGAAGGTATAGGAACTCCCAGTAGGGTTAGATTTTCTAAAATACTAACACTCTCTGTAATCGCTAGAAAAGCTATTATAATTTGGGATAACATGGTGGTGATTGTTATGGGAGCTAAAATAGTCTCTAGCAATCTAACTGTAATTACGCAAAGGGAATAAGTGATAATCTTTTTAGTAGCTTTACGTAATCCTGCACTGGAAAACCTTTTATATTTTATAGCAGTAAATATCCCTGTAATAGTATCTAAAATAATAAGCATCAAAAGAATAATATAGGAGGTTTGCATGTTATTAAACATTTCGCAAATAAAACCTAAGATTCCAGATACTCCAAATATTTTTAACAAGAAGTCATTCTTGTGCATTTTTTCATCTCCATTAATAATCGACAAATATAAATATGGAATAAACAATTCCAATAGATTATTTATTCCATATAATATATGCTGTATTAAAGAAAAATGCTATCGTCGTATTCACCTATATGGCAAACCCTCTTTGGCGAGTTTAAATAATAACGCAGTAGATATGATTATTAATTGAAAAATTTTAATTGAACATTTATTTTCTTATCTTCAATCTCTAAAATAACATAAGAATACCATGGTTCCCTCCGCTTGTAAGATGGTGAGCCTGGATTTATCATAAGGACTTTGTTTTTAGTTATAATCAGTGGTTGATGACTGTGGCCAAAGATAATTATATCTACTTTATCGCCACTAAATTCCGCGTAAGCTCTCTCAAGTGTAGATTTGTCATTACCATGACCATGGTACAAACCAATTTTGTATCCTTCTACGGGTATAATTATCTTTTCTTTTAATAAATCTCTAATGTATCCCTTATCATTATTTCCCCATACTCCAATAAAGTTCTTATGCTCTCTTAATTTTGCTACCACACTAGAGGAAACATAATCACCTGCATGAATTATCATATCAGATTCTCTAGATATATTATCTATGAATTTGAAAAGTTTATCGCTATGTTTTTTTACATGAGTATCAGATAGTATTGTAATTTTCATATTCATCACCTTCTAATAGTATATTATCTTATAGTGTGCATTGATACACAATTAGTATTTAAGTGTAAAATACATTTTTAAATTAATTCCTTTATCATAAAACTTTTGGTATGATTATAATATGATATAGTATAACTAAATAAAAGGGGATGAAAAATTAATGTTTATGTTTAACATTATCCAATTTATGGTTCCAGTTATATTTATGATAATATTTGGTATAATTATATTCGGCATAATTAAAGGCATAGGTCAATGGTCGAAGAATAATAAACAACCTGTTTTATCAGTAAAGGCAAAGGTAGTAACTAAAAGAGCACATACCACCAGTAGTAGTATGAATGATAATCAACCAGCCCATAGTAGTACATTTTATAATGTAACCTTTGAAGTAGAGAGTGGAGACCGAATGGAACTGAAAATAAGTGGCAGTGAATATGGCTTATTAGCAGAAGGTGATGTTGGAAAGCTTACATTTCAAGGCACAAGATATAAAAACTTTGAAAGAGAATTCTAATATATTTTTATAAATGTGAGGAGAAAAAATGGGACAAGCAGAAGATGTAGTCTATATTTTGGAGCAATCAGGAATAAACATAAATAATGAGAAATCACTGCACTCATCCATTAAACAATGGTATGCTATTCCAGGGGATAGATTAGAAGTAAAAGTAGATAAGTATATAATTGATTTAGTAAGGGAAGATTCATTAATAGAAATTCAAACGAGAAATTTCAGTGCAATTGGCAATAAGCTAAGAGAACTGGTTAAATACAATATGGTTACGCTAGTTCACCCTATAGCTATTGAAAAATATATAGTAACAATGGATGACTCGGATAAAGTAATTAGTAGAAGAAAATCCCCTAAAAAAGGCAAATTAGTGGATCTGTTTGATGAGTTAATTAGGATACCAGATTTGATAGATGAAGAAAAATTTATACTAGAAATCTTAATGACTAAAGAGGAAGAAATAAGATGTAAGGATGGCAAAGGGAGCTGGAGAAGAAAAGGCATTAGCATTGTGGACAGAAAGTTAGTACAGGTAGTAGAAAAGGTAACGTTTAAAGAAGGAAAAGATTTTTTAATGTTTCTACCAGAAGAACTTCCGGAAAATTTTACAAATAAAGATTTAGCGAAAATATTGAAAGTTACTGTATATAAGGCGAGAAAAGTAACTTATTGCTTAAGGAAAATGAAGATTATAAAAGAAGTAGGAAAGCTACGAAATGAACTCATATTTGAGAGGCGATAAATCAGAGGTATTAATTTTTGCTTTTATTTATAATAATAGAAATGTTATTGAGAAGGAAAGTATAAAATTTAAACTTTGATATATTTGCAATTATATGATAAATTAGATTTAATATAAAAATAGTGAAAAATATATAGTATAAAAAAGATAGAAAGGAAGATATAAGTGAGAAAAAAAAATATAGTTATTGGAGCCTTGCTTGCAGTTGGGGTAGTAGGAGCCTATGAATTTTATAAAAGCAATTTTAAAACTTGTGATTCTAATCTTGGTGAAGTAAATGAAGCAGATAAACAATTTATATGGACTCTAGAGGGTGAAGGATTGTTTTTTACAAAGCCTGAAGAAGAACCACAAGAGGTAGGTATAAAGGTATACAAAGGTATAAGGATATTAGAATTATATGGAGATGGTAATCTAATAGGTAAATTTAAGATTGCAATAGGGGGAGCTCCTATTGGTGATAAACATATGGAAGGAGATAGAAAAACTCCTGAAGGCAAATATCATATTTGCACAAGAAATGATAAAAGTAAATATACCTTATTCTTAGGACTTGATTATCCGAGTGTACAGGATGCTCAAAGAGGACTTGAAAATGGGTTAATAGAGGAACTTGCGTTTAAAGAAATAAATACTCAAATTGAAAGTGGTAAAAGACCGGATTGGAACACTCCTTTAGGTGGGGCAATAGGCATACATGGCGGGGGAACACTAGGTGATTGGACGTCTGGATGCATCGCTCTATCAGATGATGATATTAAGATTGTTTGGGAATATGCTCAAATGAATACTCTTGTGGAAATTTGTGAATAATTAAAGCTATTGGTGATGAAGCTTATAAAGGTGATATAATAATAGAAACAAAATAGTTTTAATTTACTCAGAATCAGTAAAAAAGATATTTGTAATTATAAAACTCTATTCAAGAGGAATACAAGGAGGATGGGATATAATGGATAAGAAGAAAGTCTACATAACAAGAAGAATACCAGATGAGGCTATTGAACTTTTAGAAGAACATTTTCATGTAGAAATAAATCCGCAAGATAGAGTTTTATTAAGAGAAGAACTTTTAGAAAAGGTAAAAGGTATGGATGCTGTTTTATGTCTTATAACTGATAATATTGATAGTGAGGTGCTGGAGGCAGCGGGTACTAAGTGTAAGATATTTGCTAACTATGGTGTGGGCTACAACAATATTGATACAGTAGCAGCTACTGAAAGAAGAATAATAATTACAAACACTCCTGGGGTGTTAGATGATGCAACTGCAGACCTTGCATGGACGCTGCTTATGGCGGTATCCAGAAGAATAGTGGCAGCAGATAAATTTACAAGAAATGGTGCTTTTCAATCTTGGGATCCTATGATGTTTCTTGGACGAGACATTACGGGTAAAACCTTAGGACTTATAGGGGCAGGACGAATTGGATTTAACTTTGCAAAGAAAGCTAAGGCTTTTGATATGAAAATACTTTATACCGGCCTTAGGCATAATTCAAAAATAGAAAATGAATTAGGCGCTATTTATGTGGATAAAGAAACCTTGCTTTCGGAAGCGGACTTTGTTTCATTACATGTGCCACTTCTGCCCTCTACTACTCACTATATTAGCGATCTGGAATTTTCAATGATGAAAAAAACTTCAGTTATTGTTAATACATCTAGAGGACCAGTAATTGATGAAAAAGCATTGGTTAAAGCCCTTAAGCAAGGTGAAATTTGGGGGGCTGGACTTGATGTATATGAAAATGAGCCAGAAATTGAGCCAGAGCTTTTAGATATGTATAACGTTGTAATTGTTCCGCATATTGCGTCAGCGACAATGGAAACAAGAACAAACATGGGATTAATCGCCGCTAGGAATATTATTAAAGTGCTTTCGGGTGAAAAGCCGGATACCTGTGTTAATACGCAAGTATTAAAGTAATGAAGAAATATTGAAATAATGTAGATAAAAAAGCACTTCCATTCAGATGAGTGAATAGAAGTGCTTTTGATTTATTATTTAATATTGAACTCTGTCCATCTTACCTTTCCATTTTTTAAAAGGTTCTAGACTCTCTTCTCTATCAATCTGTATCACCTCAACTTGTAACTGCGTTGCAGTACCATTGATTACGTCATATATGTATTGGTCATCAAAATCGATAGCTGCAGCATCGTGCCTTGTTGAACCATAATAAAGCTTTTTTATTTTTGCCCAATGAATTGCTGCAAAACACATAGGACAAGGTTCACAGGAAGAGTATATTACACAATCTGATAAATCAAATCTGGAAAGTATGTTAGAAGCTTTTCTTATTGCTGTAACCTCAGCATGTGCAGTAGGGTCATTTGTATGAATAACTTCATTATGAGCCCTACTAATAATTTCACCATTTCTCACAATAACTGCTCCAAAAGGACCGCCATCATTGTTTGCCATTCCTACCATTGCCTCATCTATAGCTATTTTCATAAATTCATTCATTTTCAAACCACCTTATTTTCAAATTATATTAAAGTTTATTTTTAATATCTATATAATTGTATATTGAGTATTTTGAAATACCAAAAAAGTTCGCTGTTTTATCGCCAGCTTTTGTAATTAAAAAAGCACCGGCATCATTAAGAAATTGAATAGCTTGTATTTTTTCATCTTTACTCATAAGTGCCACAGGTTTACCTACTTTTTTTACCGATTCATCTAATAAATCATCTAATAGTTGATTTACATTTTGAGGAATGTTACTCACATCTTCAGTATCCTCTTTATGGCTAAGCATTGAGTCTAAGCAATTTTTAGCTATAGTAAGCTCAGTAATATCATAATTTATAGAAAATATGCCTGTAGGTTTATTTTGACTATCTCGTATATAAATGGTACTTGATTTTAGAGTCTTACCATCATGAGTTTTGGTAATATAGTTTAATTTATCTTCCAGTGAATTAACATCATGTTTTAACGCATTTAAAACAACACGTGAAGTGCTAGTGCTTGTATCTCTGTGTGTAACATGACCATTTTCAATAAATATAATTGGATAATCTAAATGATCAGATGATAGGTCATGAATAACCACTTCGCAATTTCGTCCAAATTCAGATGATATACCCTTTGCTAATCTTTTTAAAAAATCTAAATTACAATCATTATCCATACAAAAACCTCGCAATTCATTTTATAAAGTGTGAAATTAAAGAAACTTACAAATATTACATGGAATAAGTATATCAATGTTTATTTTTAAAATCAATATAATTTGTGAAAAACATTTTTAACTTACAAAATTTTTTTAATATTATGAAAAAGATTGATAAAATATTCTGTAAACTTTATTGACTTTTATTTTCTTAAATGGTAATCTGATGAAATAAAGCACCATAAAGGAGAATGTTTTGCTATGAAATTAAGTAAAACCAAAAGTTTAATACAGGTAGCTACAGCTAGAAAAAAAGCAGATTTAGTCATTGAAAATTGCAATGTTGTAAATGTTTTTTCGCAGGAAATAATATATGGTAAGCTAGCCATTAGCCAAGGTATATTTATTGGTATTGGTGATTATGAAGGCACAGAGGTAATTGACGGTGAAGGGAAATATATAGTTCCGGGTTTAATTGATTCCCATGTTCATATAGAGTCATCTATGGGTTCACCATATCAATTTGCAAGAGCTGTACTACCAAGGGGAACTACCACTGTTATTTCTGATTGTCATGAAATAGCTAATGTTAAAGGTCTTGAGGGTATAAAGTACATGATTGAGTCTAGTGAAAATCTACCTCTTGATGTGTATATAATGCTACCATCTTGTGTTCCAGCTACGATATTTGAAACATCAGGTGCAATATTAGAAGCAGAAGATTTGGAAGAACTTATGCAACATGAAAGAGTATTGGGACTTGGAGAACTAATGAATTATCAGGGAGTTGTTTTTACAGATGAAGGCATCATGAAAAAACTACAGCTTACTGATAAATATCATAAAATAGTAGACGGCCATGGGCCTATTATAAAAGAAAAAGAGTTAAATGCCTATGCACTATCCGGTGTTAAAACAGACCATGAATGTATGAACCATAAAGAGGTATTAGATAGACTTAGAAATGGAATTTATATTGCAATAAGAGAGGGCTCAGCGGCAAAGAATCTATTAGATTTAGTTAGTGCTGTCAATCCTTTTAATGAACGCAGATTTACATTTTGTACGGACGACAGGCATCCTAAGGATATTTTAAAAGAAGGGCATATAGACAACAACATTAGACTTGCTATAAGAGCGGGGGTTAGTCCTATAACTGCCATTAGAATGGGTACATTAAATTCAGCAGAATGTTATGGTCTTAAAAATCTTGGTGCTATTGCCCCCGGCTACATAGCAGATTTTATAATAGTTGATAATTTAACGGATTTTAACGTGTTAAAAACTTTTAAAAAGGGTAAACACATAGTTGATGATTGGTATAAGTCTATAAAGGAAGATAAAAAACTTTTAGAAATTGTATCTAACAGTGTTAATATAAAAGATTTTGCAGAGGAGGATTTAAAAATAAAAATATCGTCGAATGCTGCAAAAGTAATTAAAATTATGGATCATAGCCTTTTTACAGAAAGTGTAACAAGAGCGGTGAACATAGATGGAAATGGATATTATATATACAATGAAGCAGTTGATGTTTTACCTATTTATGTATTTGAAAGACATAGTGGAACAGGCAATATTGGTAAAGGTTTAATTGAAGGGTATGGTCTGAAAAATGGAGCCATAGCCTCCACTATAGCACATGATTCACATAACTTAGTGGTTATAGGTGATAGTCCAATAAATGTTAAAATAGCTGTCCAAAAAATAATAGAAATTGGCGGAGGCCTAGTAATTGTTAAAAATGGAGAGGTAAAAGGATGCTTGCCTTTAGATATTGGAGGCATTATGTCTAGTAGTGATTTAGAGACTGTATCAAAAGGCCATGAAGAACTTAATAAAATTGCCACGGAGGAATTGGGCATTAATGAGAATGTAAATGCTTTTATGACCTTAGCATTTATGGCATTGCCAGTTATTCCAAAACTTAAAATCACTGATAAAGGCTTGTTTGATGTAACAAAATTTGAGCTTACCAGTTTATAGGCAGAGATAGAATTTAAATTTTTTGCATTAACTTTCTAGCCTTAGGATATTAGATAAATCTTATTTTAAAAAAATTGTATAATTAAAAAAAAATTGCAAGATATTATTGACTTACTTTTTTGTAATGATATACTAAATTTATATTTAAGTACTAAATTAATAATACTATATCTAGTATTATTAGAAGATTAGTTAGGAAATGATTATAAAAAAATCAATATTATTGAAGTATATCAAATATATTGTAATATGTGACGATAATGAAAATTTATTTAAAAATATAAATATGTATATTGGAAGCTATGCTGTGGCAAAAAAATTATACAGGGAGGAATAAAATGAGTATAGGAAAAAGTATTAATAGGGTTGATGCTTTTGATAAAGTAACTGGGCGTGCACAATTTACAGATGATTTTAAATTAAGTAATGCACTTGTTGCTAAAGTTCTTCATAGTACTATTGCAAGTGGCGAGGTTAAAGCCATTGATATTTCGGAGGCTATGAAGCTTAAGGGAGTTGTGAAAATTGTAACTTGCTTTGA
This sequence comes from Clostridium sp. FP1, assembly GCF_011065975.2. Classification (NCBI taxonomy): domain Bacteria; kingdom Bacillati; phylum Bacillota; class Clostridia; order Eubacteriales; family Clostridiaceae; genus Clostridium; species Clostridium sp. FP1. The sequence continues at coordinate 861,042 of NZ_JAAMNJ020000001.1, forward strand.
TGTTCCTGATATTCAATATCCAACAGCAGGGCATCCATATTCACTAGACCCTGCCCATATGGATATTGCAGACAGGAAATTACTAAATAAAATAGTTAGGTATTATGGGGATGACATAGCAGCTGTAGTGGCGTTAGATACTGTAACTGCCACAAGGGCAATTAATCTTATAAAAGTTGAATATGAGGAATATGAACCAATATTGTCTATTGAAGTTGCACTGAAACAAGGAGCAAATAGAATTCATGAGGAGTATCCGGGCAATATTCTTGCACATACAAGTTATGAAATCGGTAATTATGAAAATGCTATAAAAGAAGAGGGACTTATTGTTTTTGAAGGAGAATATGAACTTTCTCCGGTTAAACATTGTCATATTGAAAACCCAATTTCTTATGCTTATGCAGAAGGAAAAAGATTGGTTGTGGTATCATCAACTCAGATTCCTCATATTGCGAGGCGTGTAATTGGGCAAGCTCTTGGTATGGATTGGGGTAAAATAAGAGTTATTAAACCATATATAGGTGGAGGATTTGGGAATAAACAAGAGGTTCTTTATGAGCCACTTAATGCTTATTTATGTAAGGTTATTGGTGGAAGATGTGTTAAACTTGATATTTCAAGAGAAGAAGATTTTGTTAATACTCGTCTACGTACCGCTATGAAAATTAAAATTAAAAGTTATGTACGAGCAAATGGTCGTTTTGTTGCAAGAAAGTTAGAAATGTATGGTAACAAAGGGGCTTATGCATCACATGGTCATAGTGTGACAAATAAGTCAGGTCATGCATTTAAACAGATATATCAAGATGAAGTTGCAACTAAAGGTGATATGTACTCAGTTTATACAAATATGCCAGCATCTGGTGCCATGCGTGGTTATGGTATACCACAAATATCATTTGCTCTTGAATCTCATGTTGATGATATAGCAAGTAAATTAGGTTTAGATAAGATTGAAATGAGAAAACTTAATGCTATGAAATTAGGATTTGTTGATAATCAGGTTAAATGTAATAGTAATGGACTAGAAGAATGCATTGAGAAGGGTAGAAAATACATTGATTGGGATAATAAACTTATAGAATACCAAAATCAAACAGGGCCCGTAAGGCGCGGTGTTGGTATGGCAATATTTAGTTATGCAGTAGGTGTTTTCCCAATATCACTGGAAACAGCAGCTTGTAGGATTGTGCTTAATCAAGATGGATCTGTTCAAGTTCAAATGGGCGCCACAGAAATAGGGCAAGGAGCAGACACGGTATTTGCGCAAATGATATCAGAAGTTCTTGACATTCCTATTGAAAACGTACACACAATTTCAACTCAAGATACTGATATTACACCCTTTGATACAGGGGCTTATGCATCTAGACAATCTTATGTATCTGGTATGGCAGCTAAAAAAGCCGCTATGGAGCTTAAAGAAAAAATAATAGAACATGCAAATTTTATGTTAAGACTTCCTGCTGGGAACCTTGAACTTAAAGATAATAATATTATAAAAAAAGAAACTGGCGAAGTTTTAGCTTCACTTAAAGAAGTTTCTATGCATGCACTTTATAATACAGAAAAATCCGTTCACATTACATCAGAGGTAACGAACCAATGCAAATCAAATACATTTGCCTTTGGAGTATGTTTTGCTGAAGTTGAGGTTGATATTCCCGTGGGCAAAATTAAAGTTATTAAGGTTATTAATGTTCATGATAGTGGCACAATTCTTAATCCTGCACTTGCTGCAGCACAGGTACATGGTGGCATGAGCATGGGACTAGGTTATGGTTTAACTGAGCAACTTTTATTTGATGATGTGACAGGTAGAATGCTCAATGATAATCTACTTGACTACAAACTTCCAACTACTATGGATACACCACATTTGGAGGCACAGTTTGTGGAAACCTACGATGTGTCAGGACCTTTTGGCAACAAGGCGCTAGGAGAACCTCCTGCAATTCCAGGTGCACCTGCAATTAGAAATGCGCTTCTGCATGCCACAGGAGTTAATTTTAATTTTGCTCCTTTAACACCACAAAGACTTGTAGAAAAATTTAAAAAAGAAAATTTAATATAAAAGTGGAGGTGAAATAACAATGTATGATATAGAAAAAATATATCAAGCAACTTCAGTTAAAGATGCAATAAATCATCTTGCAGCTGATCCTAAATCCATAATTATTGCAGGTGGAAGTGATGTGCTTATCAGCATTCGTCATGGCAAGCTTGCGGGGTGCTCACTTGTTAGTATTTATGGCCTGGAGGAACTAAGAGGAATAACATTTGGTGAAGATGGCAGTATAAAAATAGGCGCTATTACAAGTTTTTCTCATATAACAAAAAATGCGATTATTCAAAAATATGTTCCAGTCCTTGGGGAAGCTGTTAATGAAATAGGGGGACCACAATTAAGAAACATTGGAACAATTGGAGGAAATATTTCAAATGGAGTTACAAGTGCTGATAGTGCATCCACGTTATTTGCGCTGAATGCCAAGCTTCAAATTGAAGGACCCACAGGCATTCGAGTTATTCCTATTTCAGAGTACTATGTAGGTCTAGGAAAAGTTAGTTTGAAAAATGGTGAATTACTGACGGCTATCTATATTACAAAAGAAAATTACGAGAATTTTACAGGAAATTATATTAAATATGCTATGCGTAATGCAATGGATATTGCAACCCTTGGATGCAGTGTAACTTGCAAACTTAATGCGAAGAAGGATACTATTGAAGATGTACACCTTGCATTTGGTGTTGCAGGCCCTATACCTATGAGATGCCCAAAAGCTGAAGAAGCTATAAAGGGAATGAAAATTTCTGGTGAAATGTTCAATGTTTTTGCAGAAGTTGCAAAAAGCGAAGTTAATCCGCGTTCTTCTTGGCGTGCATCTAAAGATTTTCGTCTTCAGCTTGTTTATGAACTCAGCAAACGGGCTTTAAAGGAGTCAATAAGAAAATCGGGAGGCGTAATCAATGGCTAATGGAATTTTAAACTGCACAGTAAATGGTGAAGCTAAGCAAATTATGATAGATGATAGAGAGTCGCTTACGGATGTTTTAAGAAATCAGCTAGGCCTTACAAGTGTTAAAAAAGGTTGTGAGGTTGGAGAATGTGGAGCTTGTACTGTGCTTATTGATGGTGAAGCATTTGATTCTTGTATTTACCTTGCAATTTGGGCAGAAGGTAAAGAAATTCGTACAGTTGAGGGACTTATGGATGCTGAGGGGAATATATCAGATATTCAAGAAGCGTTCATTGATGAAGCTGCTGTTCAATGCGGTTTCTGTACATGTGGAACTATTATGTCATCCATACCTGTTCTTGAAGACAGTAAAGAGTACACAACAGAAGAAATTAAAAAAGAACTCTCCGGTAATCTTTGCCGTTGTACAGGTTATGAAAATATATTAAATGCTGTAGAAAAAACTAAAAAGCATCGTTGTGAAAATTGTAAAAATTGAGAACTATAATGATAAAATAAACAGAAATAAAAAAAACAATTCGCTTTATCTAATAATGCGAATTGTTTTTTATTTACATGCCTTTTGTTTGATTTTTAGCATTAGTAATAACAACATCTTCAGGTTTATCTTTAGGTAAGATAAGATTCAGTGCTATTGCAACTAATGTTGTAACAACAATGGATGATTTACCAAATATAGATATAAACCATATTGGGAATAGAGCAAATGCATTAGGAACTTCAACAATACCTATACCGAGTGCAATTGCAATGCCTACCACCGCTGAATTTCTCATTGTAAGATCATTTGAAGCAATCATTTTAACTCCTGTCATTGTTATTGTGGCAAAAACAGAGATGGTTGCACCACCAAGGACACATTGAGGAATAGTTGTAAGCAGTGAAGCAAATTTAGGAATAAGACCAGATAAAATTACAACAAAAGAAGCAAAAGCAAATACCCATTTATTGATAACCTTATTTGTAATTACTATACCAACATTTTGGCTATATGTTGCAGTTGGCATACAACCAAATAGTGCGCCAATTATACTTGAAAATCCGTTTCCAATAATACCACCGGAAAGCTCTTTATGAGTAGGATTTCTATCCATACCACCACCGGTTGTGGCTGATAAATCACCTATAGCTTGAACAGAATTTACAATGTACATTATAGCCATAGATATTATAGCTGTAGTATTAAAACTTATACCAAAGTGTAGTGGGGTTGGAGCTTGAAAAAGTCCTGCTGAAGTCACCGCATCAAAAGATACCATTCCAAGAAATATAGAAATAATATATCCTACCACCATACCTATTAAGATAGATGCTAGTTTGAGAGTTCCCTTAGTAAAGAAATTTAAAAACATTACAACAGCAAGTGTTATTAGAGCAACGGCCCAGTTTTTAGGAGAACCAAAAGTTGGAGAGCCAACGCCGCCAGCTATATATTTAATAGCAACTGAATACAGGGATAATCCTATGGAGAATATAACTGTACCAGTAACAAGTGGTGGAAAGAATTTTATAAGCTTTTTAAGGAATATTCCGAAAATTATAGAAACTAAACCACCTACCATTTGGGCTCCAAAAACCGTAGCAATATTAAATTCACCGGTAATAGCAGCCAGGGTTGGAACGTATGCAAAACTTACTCCCATAATTACCGGTAACCTGGAACCTATATGTTTACCCAGTGGGAATATTTGAATTAAAGTTGCTATACCAGCAAAAAACAGTGAGGACTGTACAAGTAAAATCTTATCAGCAGCAGTAAGGTTTGCAACTCCAGCAACTATAAGAGCAGGTGTAACACAGCCCACAATCATAGCAACAACGTGCTGCATGCCCAGTGGTATAATTTCTTTGAGTGTTGGCGTGCCGTCATATTGGAATAATAAAGACTTTTGATTAGAACTCATAAAAACTCCCCCTCAGGATTTAATTTGAATTATTTTATAATAGTACCTGTTTTGCCGGCTATACCATCCTTAGCCTTTTCAAGTAGTGTTATAAGTGAATATCTTCCATCTTTTGATGAGGCAAAATCAATTGCGGCTTCTACTTTAGGTAGCATTGAACCAGGTGCAAAATGTCCTTCTTTTGCATACTGTTTAATTTCAGAAGTTGTAATATTATGGAGCCATTTTTCATTTGGTTTTCCAAAGTTTATAGCAACTTTCTCTACGGCTGTTAAAATAATAAGACAATCCGCATGGAGTTCTTTTGCAAGAGTACAACTAGCAAAGTCTTTATCTATGACAGCGTTTACGCCTTTTAGATGATTACCTTCTTTTATAACAGGTATACCACCACCGCCACAGGCGATAACAACTTGTCCCATTTCAACTAATGATTTTATTGTTTGAATTTCAATAATACCTACTGGTTTTGGCGAAGCAACGACTTCTCTATATCCACGACCTGCGTCTTCAATAACCACTTTACCACTTTTCACGGAAATATCAGCTTCTTCTTTTGTCATGAAACTTCCAATAGGTTTTGTTGGATTTTCAAAGGCTTTGTCCTTTGGGTTTACTTCAACTTGTGTTATTATTGTTGAAACACTTTTGGCTATATTACGGCTCAGAAGTTCTTCTCTAAGCGCATTTTGCAAATCGTAACCAATATAAGCTTGGCTCATTGCAACACATACAGACATAGGGCATAGTGAATATTTAGGATTATTTTTATGTAATTCACTCATAGCAATATTAATCATACCAACCTGAGGCCCGTTTCCGTGAGATATAACAACTTCATTTCCATCTTCTATAAGGTCAACTATAGCTATAGCAGTAGATTTTACAGCCAGCATTTGCTCCTCTAAATTGTTTCCAAGAGCATTACCACCTAATGCAATTACTATTTTTTTCTTCATAATATTATCCTCCTAAAACTAATTTTATATAGTAAAAGGCTAGGTAGAATTTATAATCCACTCTAGCCTTTCACTATAAAAGTAATTTAAAATATTATTTTATTTTACGGCTTTTATTGTTTTTCTCAAGCATAGATAAAACTCCCTGTGGATTTTTAATTTTACTTAAAAAGATCATGGAAGCGATTGCATAAGGTTTATAACTAGCTTCTCTGTAAAGTGGTTTACGGTAACGATCAAATACAGAAGCGTCAACTTCCCCAACTTCGCAGCTAAGTCCTGAGATATCAGCTGGTAGACAGTGAAGATAAAGTGCTTTTCCATCTTTTGTTGTTTTCATAAGCTCTTCAGTACACTGCCAATCTTTATGCTCAGCATTTTGTGCAAGCAGTTCTTTTTCAAGCTCATTTATACCAGCTTGGTCACCTTTTGCATATAAATCTGTACGTTTTTCCATAGCAATAAATGGAGCCCAGCTCTTAGGATAAACTATGTCAGCATCTTTGAATGCTTCTTCCATAGAATTTGTTTTTGTAAATGAACCACCAGATTCTTTAGCATTTTTCATTGCAATTTCTTCTACCTCATTCATAACTTCGTAACCTTCAGGGTGTGCAAGAACAACATCCATACCGAAACGAGTTAAAAGTCCTATTATTCCTTGAGGAACTGAGAGTGGTTTACCATATGATGGAGAATATGCCCAGGACATAGCTATTTTTTTACCTTTTAAATTTTCAATTCCGCCAAATTCATTAATGATATGAAGAGCATCAGCCATACATTGAGTAGGGTGATCTATATCACATTGCAAGCTAACAAGAGTTGGTCGTTGTTCTAAAGTGCCTTCTGCATTGCCTTCTTGTACATATTTAGATACGTCTCTCATATAGGTATTGCCTTTTCCGATATACATATCATCACGGATTCCGATAACATCTGCCATGAAAGAGATCATGTTAGCTGTTTCTCTTACTGTTTCACCATGTGCAATTTGAGATTTTCCTTCATCAAGATCTTGAACTTCAAGACCAAGGAGGTTACAAGCAGAAGCGAAGCTAAATCTTGTACGAGTTGAATTGTCACGGAATAGTGAAATTCCAAGGCCACTATCAAAAATCTTTGATGATATATTATTTACTCTTAATTCTTTAAGAGCTTCTGCAACAGTAAAAACTGCTTCTAATTCATCTTTTGTTTTTTCCCATGTAAGTAGAAAATCATTGTTATACATTTTTTTGAAATCTAAGGAGTCAAGTTTTGTTACGTATTTATCCATTAAAGCCATTTTAATAGTCCCCTTTTTATTTAAGATTATTTATTCCATCTTTTAGCACGCTAAAAAATCATATGTTGTGTAAAATGCTATTTGAACGAACTTAGCAATTCTTAACGGATTTTATTGAAGTAGCCGTTAAGAAAATCATATGTTTGAGCGATAGCGAGTTTATGATTTTTAGGATATTTTAATAAAATCCGATTAGAATTGCTTAGTGAAGAGAGATAGCATTTTTAGCAACATAGGACTTTATTTATTTTTACAATAAATTGTTGGAAGAGCAGCATATACAGCAGCGCAGCGAACGAGGTCTGCTTTCCAAGTTACTTCATTTGGAGCATGTGCCTGAGATTCTGCACCAGGTCCGAATCCTATGCATGGTATTCCATGACGACCCATTATAGCAACACCGTTTGTTGAGAATGTCCATTTATCAGTAAGCGGACGAGCTTTTCTCATTTCATCAGTGTTATTAGAACCGCTTCTTGTTGTTCCGAACATTCCTTTGTATGATTCTTCCATTGCCTTAACAACAGCATGATCTTCAGGAATAACCCATGTAGGGAAGTAACAATCTTGAGGGTATGAAAGTCCAGTCCAACTTTCCTTGTCATATTTATACATAGTAACTTCAGCATTATATTTTTTAGCAGCTGGAAGCTTTCGAATTTCTTCTAAGCAACTTTCAAAGGTTTCTCCAGATGTCATACGACGATCTAATGAAATCGCGCAAGAATCAGCTACAGCGCAACGGCTTGGCGAAGTAAAGAATATTTCTGATGTAGTTACAGTACCACGTCCTAAAAACTTCGCTTCTTCGAATTTAGGGTTATATTTTTTATCTAACATTTTTACGAGACCTTTGATTTCTGTAGAATCAGCAGCATCATTTGTGTTAAGGTTTTTGATATCCATTAATATTTCAGCCATTTTGTAGATTGCGTTGTCTCCTCTTTCTGGAGCTGAACCGTGGCATGAAACACCCTTAACATCAACACGGATTTCCATACGTCCTCTATGTCCTCTGTAGATACCGCTATCAGTTGGCTCTGTGCTTACAACAAATTCAGGTTTGATTTTATCCTGTTCTATTATGTGAAGCCAGCAGTTTCCGTCACAGTCCTCTTCCTGTACTGATCCAACTATGAGAGCTGTGTAGTCTTGGCTTAACATGTCAAGATCTTTCATTATCTTAGCGCCGTATACAGCTGATACGATACCACCAAGTTGGTCAGATGTACCACGTCCACCAATTTCTTCCTCGGTTTCAAAACCTATATAAGGATCAAAAGTCCAGTTAGAAAGCTCTCCAAGACCAACAGTGTCAATATGAGCATCAAAAGCTATAAGAGTTTTACCTGTTCCAACATAACCTAAAATATTCCCCTGTGGATCAATTTCTACTTTGTCAAAACCAAGAGAAATCATTTCTTGCTCTATTCTTTTGACAACATCTTTTTCACCACAACTTTCGCCAGGAATAGCAATTAAGTCACGTAAAAATTTTGTCATTTGTGCTTTATAACCCTCTGATTTTTCTTTAATAGCGTTAAAATCCATAATACATTCCTCCTATAATTAGTATAAATTTTTTACCTAATATTAATATATTATAATGATGAATAATCACCATTCCAAACAATTTGGCGGAAAAAATCCGGGTCAGTATTTCCTTCTGTTGAAAATAATAGAACTTTTGAATTTTCATCAAGTTTCAATGCTTGTTTTAAATCTTTTAACTCATCATTTTTCATGATTTCAAAAAGGACACCCATTGTTACAGCACCAGATTCACCAGAAATAACTTTAGGATCTCCCTTAAGAGGTACAGCATATGTTCTCATACCTTTAGCAGAAATATTATCTGGGCAAGATACAAAGAATGAACTATTATTTTTCAAAATATCCCATGCTATTGTATTTGGTTCACCACAGGCAAGTCCTGCCATAATTGTTTGCATATCATCAGTAACAATTCTTATATCACCATCTTTAGCTGTGGCTGAACGGAATATACAATCTGCTTTATTTGGCTCTACCACAGTAACTATTGGTGGATTATTTGGATAAGCGTTTGCAAAATATCCTTGAACCGCACCAGCAAGAGAACCCACTCCGGCTTGTATAAAAATATGAGTTGGTGCATCACAATTATCATCATGCAGTTGCGCGTTTGCTTCCATTGCCATTGTTCCATAACCTTGCATAATCCAAGTAGGGATTTCTTCGTAACCTTCCCAAGCTGTATCTTGAATAACTACAGAACCAGGAACTTTTGCGGATTCAGCCATTGCAATACGAACACATTCATCGTAATTTACTTCTTCTATTGTAGCTATAGCATTTTCTTTTTGAATGTTTTTAAGCCTAATTTCGGATGAACCTTTTGGCATAAAGACAACACATTTTTGGTTTAATCTATTAGCTGCCCAGGCAAGGCCTCTTCCGTGATTTCCATCAGTTGCTGTGAAGAAGGTTGTCTGTCCGAAGTCTTTAAGAACTTCTTTTGATGTAATAGCATTGTAAGGAAGCTGCGATATATCTTTACCTAATTTTTTTGATATGTAACACCCTATAGCAAAAGAGCCACCTAAGACTTTAAAAGCATTTAATCCGAATCTGAAAGATTCATCTTTTATATACAGATTTTTAAGACCAAGGAAATTAGCCATATTATCTAGTTTAGCTAAAGGTGTTTTAGTGTACTCTGGGAAACTTTTATGAAAGGAAGCTGCCTTAGCAATTTTTTCAGGGGACATTATATTTAGCATATTGTTATCGGTTTTGGGTAGTTTATTTGATACCCACTTTATTTTATTCATAATAGAACCTCCTAAGTTATTAAGCTACATTGTCGTTAATTAAATTCATTTTAATATGAACATAATTTTATAGCGTTATATTATATAGCCTATATGTTTTATTCTTTAGTTATCAATGAAATTGGGCTGTATAATTTTTTTAAAAATTCCTCTGTTTAGATAAAAAATCTAGAGTTAAAAGAATCTTATAAATATTTTATAAATTCAGTATATCAATATTTATTTCTAAAATCAACAATTTTTGCAAAAATATTTTTTATTTACAAAAATATTTTTTAAAACAAATTGACTAAAATAGGAAAACGGTGATAGAATGAATTTAAAGAATTAATAAGAATAATCAATTAATTGGTCATGTATTGTTTTAGAATTATAAATATATTTTAGGAGGAGTATTATGATATTAATAGGTAATGGTAAGTTATTGACGAGAGATGCTGATAATACATTTATTGAGGATGGCTGTGTATGTATTGATGCTAATATTATTGTTGACCTGGGAAGCACGCAGCAAATGAAGAAAAAGTATGAGGGTGCTGAGTTTGTAGATGCTAAAAATGGTTTAATTATGCCAGGAATGATTAATACTCATCATCATATATATAGTGCATTTGCAAGGGGACTTTCTATTAATGGTTATAACCCTAAAAGTTTTGGAGACATACTTTCCGGAATGTGGTGGAAAATAGATAGGTCGTTAACATTAGAAGATACAAAATATAGTGCCTATTCAACTTATATAGATTGTATAAGAAATGGTGTTACAACTGTTTTTGACCATCATGCAAGTTACGGTAGCGTTTCCGGAAGTTTATTTCAAATATCGGATGTAGCTAAAGAACTTGGCATTCGTACATCTCTATGTTATGAAGTTTCTGATAGAGATGGACAAGAAAAAATGAGACAAGCTGTTAGTGAAAATGTTCAATTTATGAAGGCAGCTAAAAAGGATTCTTCTGATATGCAAAAGGGTATGATGGGACTTCATGCATCATTTACGTTAAGTAATAAGACTTTAGAATATTGTGCGCAAAATATGCCGTGTGGTGCTGGATATCATGTGCATACAGCAGAAGGTATAGATGATGTATACGATTCATTAAAAAAATACAATAAAAGATTAGTGAACCATTTATTTGACCTTGATATTTTGGGAAACAAAACTATTGCTGTACACTGTATACATATTAACCCTGCTGAAATCGATTTACTAAAGGAAACAGATACAATGGTAGTACATAATCCAGAATCTAATATGGGTAATGCTGTTGGATGCACACCTGTGCTAGAGTTTGCACGAAAAGGATTGACTGTAGGGCTTGGAACTGATGGATATACAAGCGACATGTTTGAATCTATGAAGGTTGCAAATATTTTGCACAAGCACCATAACTGTGATCCGACTGTGGCATGGGGAGAAGTACCACTAATGATTTTTGATAACAATGCAAAAATTGCCAATAGATTTTTTGAAAAACCTCTTGGAGTTATAAAAAAAGGGGCCTATGCTGACATTATAGTAGCAGAATATGATCCACTAACACCATTAAATGCGGATAATGCAAACTCTCATATCTTATTTGGGATTAATGGAAGATGCGTAACAACTACAATGGTAAATGGTAAAGTTCTTATGAAGGACCGTAAAATTATGGTTGTTGATTCTGAGAAAATTATGGCCAAATCAAGAGAAGTATCAAATAAATTATGGACTAAAATAAATAAAAACTAGGGGGCATTAATTATGGGTGATAGAATGACACCTATTCCATTTAAAGAATTAATGGAGTGGATTATTGAGGAAAATAAGAAGTACGGTAAGATATTTGGAGTGAATAGATTTTTTAAAAAGCAGGATGATAAGGTGCTTGAAATATTCGGAGAAAAAATTGAAACTCCTTTTGGTCCAGCAGCTGGTCCACATACACAATTAGCACAAAATATAATTGCAGCTTACGTTTCTGGATGTAGATTCTTCGAATTAAAAACAGTACAGACTCTTGATGGTGAAGATTTACCTGTGTCAAAACCATGCATAAAAGCAGAAGATGAGTGCTATAACGTAGAGTGGTCAACAGAGCTTAGAGTTCAAGAAGCATACGCAGAGTATGTTAAAGCATGGTTTTCATTAAAAATATTGTCAAAAGAGTTAGAACTAGGAGATCCAGAAGGCTTTATTTTTAATATGAGTGTAGGATATGATTTTGAAGGAATTTCTTCACCTAAAATAGATGAATTTATTATGGGACTAAAGGATGCATCTAAGAGTAATATTTGGAGTGAATGTACTCAGTACGTCTTAGACAATATAGAAAAATTTAAAAATATAGATAAAGGGTATGTTGAAAGTATATCACCTAGGGTATGTAGATCAATAACATTATCAACATTACATGGATGTCCATCAAAAGAAATTGAACATATTGCAACATATCTATTAAATGAAAAAGGACTAAACACTTATGTAAAATGTAATCCTACTTTATTAGGGTATGAGTTTGTACGTAAAACTTTAGATAGCATGGGATATGATTATGTATCATTTGATGAGCATCATTTCAATGAGGACTTACAATTTGCTGATGCTGTAGTTATGTTTAAAGGTCTACAAGAGCTAGCAAGTAAAGCTAGATTGTCATTTGGTGTTAAATTAACAAATACAGTTCCAGCTCTTATAAAAAATGGTGAATTACCAGGTGATGAGATGTATATGTCAGGGAAATCTCTATATCCTCTTGCAATAGCACTTGCAAATAAGCTTTCAAGTGAATTTGATGGAAAACTTAAGATTTCTTATTCCGGAGGTGCAGATGTTTTCAATATAGTTGATATATTTGAAACTGGAATTTGGCCTATAACCATAGCAACAACACTTTTAAAAGTTGGCGGATATCAAAGATGCGTTCAAATTGCTGAAGAATTAAATAAGGCAGAATACGCTAATAAGTACGTTATGGATAATGAAAAATTAAGAAATCTAAAAGATAAATCAGTAAAAGATATTCATCATATAAAGCCTATAAAACCCATTCCTAATCGCAAAATAAATGAAAAAGTGCCACTAGTTGATTGCTTTATTGCATCCTGTGAGAAGGGATGTCCTATAGCACAGGATATTCCAGAATATATACGTCTTGTTTCAGAAGGCAAACATCTTGAAGCACTAAAGGTTATAGTAGAAAAAAATCCGCTTCCATTTATAACAGGAACAATATGCAGCCATGCATGTATGAGTAAATGTAGCAGAAATTTCTATGATGAGTCAGTTAATATAAGAAATATAAAATTACAAGCTGCAGAGGGTGCATATGAGTCCCTGATGAAGGAACTTACACAAACAGAGAAAAGCAATGTAGCGGTAGCAATAGTTGGTGGAGGAACTACAGGTCTTGCAGCAGCATATTTCCTTGCAAGAGAAGGAATGGATGTAACGATCTTCGAGAAAAGAAATTCTTTAGGCGGAATAGTAAAACATGTTATTCCTGAGTTTAGAATATCATCAGAGTCTATTGAAAAGGATATTGAACTTGCTTGCAGCTTGGGAGTTAAAATTGAGTTAAATTCAGAGCAAAATTCTGTAGAAAAGTTAAAAGCACAGGGATTTAAATATATCTTATTTGCAATTGGAGCATGGGCGAAAGGTAGAGTAAATATTGAAGGTGAAAATGTAATTAACGTAATTGATTTCTTAGAGAGATTAAAAAATAAAGATAGTGAATTAAATCTTGGTAAAAATGTAGTTGTAGTAGGTGGTGGTAACACTGCTATGGACGCAGCAAGAGCAGCTAAGAGAGCAGCTGGAGTAGAACATGTATATTTAGTATATCGTAGAACTAAAAAATACATGCCTGCAGATGTGGAAGAATTAGAGCTAGCTACCCAAGATGGAGTGGAATTCAAAGAATTACTATCACCAGTAAAGCTTATGAATGGTGCTTTAAAATGTGAGATTATGAAACTGGGAGAGCCAGATGAAAGTGGTAGGAGAAGACCAATTGCAACCGGCGAGATGATAGATATACCAGCAGATATTGTAATACCCGCAGTTGGTGAAAAGATAGATACTGTGATATTTAAAGAAAATAATATTAAAATAAATGAAAAAGAGCAAGCTATTGTAAATGAGGCAACACTGGAAACAAACATTGAAAGGGTATACGTTGCTGGAGATGGGCTGCATGGACCTGCTACAGTAGTTGAAGGAATAGCTGATGCAACAAGATTTGCAAGAGCTGTAGTTAAAATAGAAAAAAAGTGTGATTTGACAATGAATTTACCTATGGTGTCCACAAATACTGAGGCAGCAACAGCTAAAAAAGGTATACTTAAAATGGCTACTACAGGTGGCGAGGAATGTGAAAGGTGTCTTGAGTGTTCAACAGTATGTGAAGCCTGCGTTGATGTATGTCCTAATCGTGCAAATATTACTATTAAAGTAAAGGGAAATAAAATGCATCAAATAATTCACGTTGATAAGATGTGCAATGAGTGTGGAAATTGTGAAACTTTCTGTCCATATATGAGTGCTCCCTATAAAGAGAAGTTTACACTATTTGCTACAGAAGCAGATTTTAAAAATAGTGAAAACATGGGATTTGTATTAATTAACAAGGGGGAGAATATTGTAAAAGTAAGATTAGAAGATAAGGTTTTAGAAGTTAATCTTAATAGGAGCAATACAGGAATACCTAAAGATATTGAGAATATGATTTGGGCTGTAATTTCAAATTATAGCTGTATGGTTTAAGAATCCAATAGGTAAAATTAGAGGTAAATTATTATAAAAAATTGAAGTATTGTAACTCCAAAAGGGATTGTTACAAGTTGAAAGTAATCCCTTTTGGAAAATATATAAAAGGAGGGGGCACTAATGTTTAATTTTGTTGTAAATGGGGATAAGGTTTATGCAAAAGAAGATAAAAAATTAATTACTTTTTTAAGAGAAGACTTGAATTTAACATCAGTTAAGAATGGGTGCTCTGAGGGGGCCTGTGGAACTTGCATGGTTTTAGTTGATGGCGTGGCAAAAAAAGCATGTGTGCTAAAAACAAGCAAGCTTGTAGATAAAAACATTATAACTGTTGATGGTCTAACAGGCAGAGAAAAAGATGTATATGGATATGCTTTTATGGAAGCAGGTGCAGTTCAGTGTGGTTTTTGTACTCCCGGAATGGTTATAAGTGCAAAAGGCCTTATTGATAAGGTAGAAAATCCAACTGAAATTGAGATAAAAAATGCTTTAAAAAACAATATTTGTCGTTGCACTGGATATGTAAAAATAATTGAAGCTGTGAAGCTGGCTGCAAAGCTAATACGAGAAAATACAGAGGTACCTAATTGTACTTGCAAAGGAATAGTAGGAGAAAAATTAAATAGGGTTGATGCTGTGGACAAAGTGCTTGGCATAGCAGAATATGTAGATGATATACGTATAGATGGTTTAATTTACGGGGGAGCAGTTAGAACTAAATATCCCCGTGCTTTAGTAAAGTCTATAGATATTAGTGAAGCTAAAAATTTAAAAGGGGTTCATGCAGTAATAACAGCAAACGAACTTCCCGGAAATCAAAAGCTTGGTCATATTGTAAAGGACTGGGATGTATTAATACCAGTGGGAAAGATAACTCACTGTATTGGAGATGCTATAGTTCTAATAGCTGCAGAATCGCCAGAAATACTAGAAAAAGCTAAATTACTAGTTAAAATTGATTTTGAAGAATTAACACCAGTTACATGCCCAGAAGAGGCACTAAAGGGTGATGCTCCGCAAATACACGCAAGTGGTAATGTACTTACAACTGAAAATTTAGTATTCGGTAATGCAGATAAACATATAAAAAATTCAAAATATGTTGTAACAAATAAATACAGTACACCATTTACAGAACATGCTTTTCTAGAAACAGAAGCAGCAATTGCTACGCTGGATGGTAATGGTGGAATAATAATATATTGCGCAGACCAAGGAATTTATCAAACGCGTAAGGAATGTTCAGAAGCCCTGGGAATGGATCAAAGTAAAGTAAGAGTTATAAGTAAAATAGTTGGTGGTGGTTTTGGCGGAAAAGAAGATATGAGCGTTCAACACCATGCAGCAATTCTCACTTATTTATCTAACAAGCCTGTGAAATTTGCATTAAGTCGTAGTGAAAGTATAATGATACATCCAAAACGCCATGCTATGGAGATGGAGGTTACAACTGCTTGCGATGAAAATGGATATTTGACTGCTATGAAAGCTATCATAATAGCTGATACAGGAGCATATGCATCACTAGGGGGACCTGTGCTACAAAGGGCATGTACTCATGCAGCAGGCCCTTATAATTATCAAAATATTGATATAATTGGGAAAGCGGTATATACAAATAATCCGCCAGCTGGTGCCTTTAGAGGTTTTGGGGTAACACAAAGTTGCTTTGCGATAGAGTCTAATTTAAATCAGCTTGCAGAAATGGCAGGAATAACTCCCTTTGAAATAAGATATAGAAATGCCATTAGGCCTGGACAGGTAATGCCTAATGGTCAAATCGCGGATTCATCAACATCTATTGTGGAAACACTAGATGCAGTAAAAGAGATATGTCTTCAAAATCCTAAAGCCGGAATAGCCTGTGCTATAAAAAACAGTGGTGTGGGGGTTGGACTTCCTGATATTGGACGTTGTAAACTGATTATAAAGGATGGTAAGGTAAATATTTATACCAGTGCAGCTTGTATTGGACAAGGACTTGGAACTATATTAACTCAAATAGTTTGTGAAACTCTTAATATGTCACCGGATAAAGTTGTGCATGCAGCCCCAGATACTTTGACTTGTCCTGATTCTGGAAATACAACAGCTTCACGTCAAACATTGTTCACAGGTGAGGCAGCAAAGAGGGCGGCTAGAAAACTTCTAGATGTATTAAGTTATCAAACATTAGAAAACTTAGAGGATCAAGAATTTGAGGGGGAATTTAAAGGAATAACTGATAAAATGAATTCAAATAAACAAAACCCTGTAAGTCATGTAGCCTATGGCTATGCAACACATGTTGTAATTTTAAATGATGAAGGGAAAATTGAAAAGGTTATTGCAGCTCATGATGTTGGGACTCCTATAAATCCTAAAAATATTGAAGGACAGATTGAAGGCGGTGTTGTTATGAGCCTTGGATACGCGCTAACAGAAAATTATCCACTTATTGGTAGCGTACCAACTGCAAGATTTGGAACACTAGGACTTTTTAAGGCAACAGAAACACCAAAAATAGAATGTATTATACTAGGTAGAGGAAATACTAATCTTGCTTATGGGGCAAAAGGCATAGGGGAGATATGTTCAATACCTACTCCTCCAGCAGTGGCAGGTGCATATTATAACTATGATAGAGAGTTTAGAACAAAGCTACCTCTTCCGAATACACCATATAGTAAGAAAAAATAGAAATGTGGGTTACTGTTCACTGTTAATTAAATAAGTTAACAGTGATATGATTTAAATCAAGCATGTGAAAAAAATAACTATTGTACTGGCTAGTTATTTTTTGAATATGCAATAAGTAGGTGATAGCATGATGCTGAGCAATTATATTGGACTAGTGGAAAAAGATATTTTATCTATTGTTGGGGCTGGTGGGAAAACCACCATGATGTTTAAGCTTGCAGAAGAGCTTAGAGGGAGCAACAAGATTTTAGTAACTACAACTACTAAGGTATATACTCCAGCACTAAATAAATATGATTTTATTTGTACTGATAAAAATGATTTTTTTAAATATTGTAATATGAAGGAAAATGGCATTTATATATTAGGACTGGGAATAAGTGATGAAAATAAAATATTAGGACTTAGTTACAAAGAATTAGATGAGTTAGCACCTTATTTTGACTATATATTAATAGAAGCAGATGGAGCGAAGAAAAAACGACTAAAAGCATGGATTGAATTTGAGCCAGTTATATACGGAAAAACTACGAAAACTATAGGTATTATGGATATACAATCATTAGGTATGGTAATAAATGAGGATAGTGTTCATAGAAGCAAAATATTTCGAGAAATAACTGGGGCATATGAAGGTGAAATTGTTAAATCTGAGCACCTATCTGAGATAATACTGAATCCACGAGGATTGTTTAAGGGCGCCATAGGGGAAAGAATATTGTATATAAATAAAGTAGAAGATCCTAAGGATTTAAGATTAGCTGAACTGTTAGTTGAAGAAATAAATTCAAAGAATAAAGAATTATTAAATAGTATATTTATTGGAAGTTTAAAAAACAATGTGTATTTCAATAAAGTATGAAATTTTAGCTATGTAGTTATGGACAAAGGCAGGTGCTATAATAATGGTAAGTGCAATAATACTAGCAGCAGGGTACTCAAGGAGAATGGGTAAGAATAAGCTTCTTTTAAAATATAGAGGTAAATCACTGATAGAGCGTACTATAGAGACTATTGAAAAGTGTGATTTTTCAGAGGTAATTCTTGTGGGGAGAGAAGAAGAAATAATAGAAACTGGTAATAGGTATGGTTTAGTGGTTATTAAAAATGAAAATGCAAATAAAGGAATAAGTGAATCTATTAAACTGGGTGTAATGCAAGCTAAGCAAACAGAGGGATATATGTTTTTTACGGCAGATCAACCTTTTCTAGATTGGGATACAGTTAAAAGATTAATTCGTGAATTTACAGAAAATCCAGCCTATATAATTGTTCCGCGTTGTGATAAGAGGCGTGGGAATCCTGTAATATTTCCCTACAGTCTTAAAGAAGAGTTTTTGCAGTTACAGGGAGATGTTGGGGGGAAACTAATAATAAATAAAAACTTGGACAAAGTTAAATTTGTAGAAATAAGTGATAGCTTAGGACTATTTGATATTGATACTAATGAAAATTATGAGTATATTCTAAAACTAGAGGAGAATAATGAATATGTTTAATGAGATTGTCATTATACGTGGTGGAGGAGATTTAGCATCTGGTACAATTCAAAAACTATATAGAAGTGGATTTAGGGTATTAGTTTTAGAAGTTCCAAAGCCCACCGCTATTAGACGGGATGTATCTTTCAGTGAAGCGATATATCAGGGAGAAGTAGAAATAGAAGGAATTATAGCTGTACATGTATGCTGTTTAAGTGAAATAGAAAATGCCTGGAGTAATAAAAAAATTCCAGTGATTATAGATCAAGAAGGTAAATATATTAAAAAAATAAAGCCTAAAATTGTAGTGGATGCTATTATTGCTAAGAAAAATATGGGAACAATAAGGGATATGGCAGAAATAACTATTGCTCTTGGACCTGGATTTATAGCAGGAGAAGATGTAGATATAGTAATAGAAACTGCTAGAGGGCATAATCTCGGTAGGTTGATTTTTCATGGAGGAGCTGCGAAAAATACAGGGATTCCTGGAAGTATTATGGGTTATTCTAAAGAAAGAGTTATACATTCACCTTGCGTCGGAATAATGGAAAATGTTCTCCATATTGGTGATGTGGTTGAAAAAGATGATGTAATTGCCTATATAGGAGATGTAGAAATAAAAGCAAAAATATCAGGATTGTTAAGAGGGATTTTACATAGTGGAAGCCCAGTAGTTGCGGGATTTAAAATAGCAGATATTGATCCAAGGTTGTCAGAAAAAATGAATTGTTATACTATTTCTGATAAAGCAAGAAGTATAGCAGGGGGAGTACTAGAAGCAATATTTTATTTGATAAATCAATCTAAGGAGGATTAACGGTGTGGAAGAGAAAATTTTAAAAGAAATTTATGAAAGTTTAGCAAAAGGACATAAGGCGGCATTACTCACTATTACGGATATAAAGGGTTCCTCGCCCAGAAAAAAAGGATCTCTTATGGCAGTTTGGGAAGATGGAAGAATTGAGGGAAGTGTTGGAGGAGGTAATATTGAGTATTCAGCCATAGAAAAAGCCATAGAGTGTATTAAGAAAGAAACTGATGGGCAATTTGAATTTGAATTGAATGATGAAGGGGATTTGCATATGCAGTGTGGAGGAAAAGCTACTTTATATGTGAAGATATTTAAGCCTAGATCAAAACTACTTATAATAGGGGCGGGACATATAGGAGTAGAACTCTTTAAGCTAGCAAAGGTATTAGATTTTTATACTGTAATATTCGATGATCGGGAAGAATTTGCAAACGAAAAGAGATTTACCTCCGCCGATGAGATAATTGTAGGCGACATTGGGGGCAAGCTTTCACAGTATCCTATTGATGAAAATACATATATTATAATAGTAACAAGAGGTCATAAATGTGACGCTGATGCTCTTAAGGTTACAGCTGAATCTGATGCTTCATATATTGGAATGATTGGAAGTAGGAAAAAAACAGAATTTGTTATGAAGAATCTCATAGGTGAAGGAATTGGAAGGGAAGCACTTAAAAAGGTATATGCACCAATAGGAATTAACATTTCTTCAGAAGAGCCAAATGAAATTGCTTTTGGAATTATGAGTGAAATATTAATGGTTAAGAACAAAGGGTCACTACAACATCTAAAGGATGTAAAAAAGGTGGATTTTTAGATATACCATAGGAATATGTAGCTAAAATTTTAGAATAACTAGGAGAAGTAAAATGAATGTGAATTGGAGAATTTACTTGAAAGAAGACAATATAAAGGTTTTTGGCAAGGGTCCTAAAATGTTGCTTTTAAAAATTGATGAATTAGGATCTATAAGAAAGGCAGCAATTTCTATGAAACTTTCCTATACAAAAGCTTGGAATATGATTTTAAATTTAGAAAAGGGGTGTGGTATAAAGGTACTTGAAAAGCAAATTGGGGGTAAAAATGGAGGTGGGTCTATACTTACCGAGGAAGTTAGAATTTTGATTAGAAAATTTGATGAACTTGAAATAGAAGTAGGAGAGTGCATTATAGAATTATTCAATAAAAAATTCAAGGAATAAACCATATTGATATTTCTTGTAATAAAAGGATTCATTATAGCAACCGTTATGTATTGGAAAACATAACCTGTTTTCTACCTAGAATTATGAGGAGTAAAGAAAATTTAAAAACACAAAGAAGGGAGGACAGAAAATTGGGTAATAAAAACATGGGAGGATGTTAAAGTGATTCGGGTTACCCTAGAAAATAGAGAGAGTATTGAAAATGAAATTAATAAATATTGGGAGTGATTAAGGTTGAAAATAATAAAAAAAAGTTTTGCTTTATTTCTATGTATGATGTTTTTACTTACAGGTTGTTCGCAAAAAGTAACTGTAAAAAAAGAAGATGTGAAATCAAATAAAAGTATTAGAGTTATTACAACATATAAACCTGCTACGGATATTGTACTTGCACTGGGAGGAAAAGATAAATTAGTGGGAGCAAATGATGGATCTAAAAAAGACCCACTTCTTGTGAAACTTGATGAAAATCTGTTAAGTAAATTAGCGGAAGTTGGTTCAAAGAAAAATGGTATAAATATTGAACAAATAGTTGCTTTAAAACCTGATGTAGTAATTCTATACCCCACTAAAGAATCCGATGACACTATGAAAAAATTAACTCAGCAAAATATAAAGGTTATTAGTATTAATCCTGAAAGTATAGCTTTGCTTCAATCTGATATTATTAAAATTGGAGATGCTATAGGAGAAAGTGAAAATTCAAAAAAATTAGTAGCTTATTATAAAGAAAAAATTGAAGATGTTACTAAAAAGCTTACTACCATTAAAGATAAAAAGACAGTATATTTAGCTGGTGCTCATGGTGTTCTTTCAACATGCTCAGGAGATTTTTATCAACATGAAATGATAGAAGCGGCTGGTGGAATTGATGTTGCTGCTAAGTTAAAAGGTGGATGGAATGATGTATCTGTGGAGCAAGTAATTGCGTGGAATCCTGAGGTAATAACATCAGTTATGTATTGTAAGGATGGGAGTCCAGCTAAAATTATGGAAAAGGCAGAGCTTCAAACAGTAAGGGCTATAAAAGATAAAAAAGTTTATCAGATACCATCTAATATTACACCTTGGGATATGCCGCAACCTAGTAGTATATTAGCTATATTGTGGATGAGCAAAACACTATATCCAGAACAATTTAAGGATTTGGATATTCATGCCGTTGCAAATAAATTTTATAGTGATTTTTATGGTAAATCCTTCGATGAGTTAGGAGGAACACTGCTTGGAAAAAGTAGTACCAAAAAATAAATTACTCCATAAAATACTATACCACAAATGCCTTTTATTTTTTATGATTTTCATTGTAGTCTTTGTGGTATCAATATTTATGGGTAGATATAAAATGAGTATTGATGATTATAAAAATGTATTTTTAAATTTACACAAGTTTCTTCTGGGCGAAACAATAGAGGATCCAAGTATTTTAATACTATATAAAGTAAGGCTTCCAAGAATCTTGCTTGCGTCTTTTGTGGGAGCTGGCTTATCCATTTCAGGGCTTGTTTTTCAACAGGTATTTAAAAATCCCATTGCCTCGCCAGATATTTTAGGTGTTACTGCAGGTGCCAGCTTTGGTGCAGCTTTGGGAATCATATTGCCTTGGCAATTTCCCGGTATAGTTCAAATATGTGCATTTATTTTTGGAATACTTGCAGTGAGCATTGCTTATGGCTTAAAAAAGGCTTCGAAGGATAATAATATACTGTATTTGGTACTGTCCGGAATTATTGTTTCAGCTTTTTTTTCTGCACTACTGTCAATGGTAAAATATTTTGCAGATCCTTACCAGCAATTGCCCTCCATTGTTTTTTGGTCAATGGGTGGCTTATACAGAGCAAATTGGATAAATGCAATTGGAGCTGGCATAGTTGTTATTCCTAGTATTTTTATTATAAACAGTTTAAGATTTAAATTAAAAATGCTTTCACTTAATGATGACATGGCAAAAACCATGGGTATGGAAGTTTCAAAATTTAGGAATTACATTTTGTGCTTAGTCTCTTTTGTAGTTTGTTTTTGTGTTAGCATATCTGGAACAATCAGTTGGATTGCACTTATAGTACCCCATATTACAAGAATAATTCTTGGACATAAGAAGAAATATATTTACTTAATCACTAGTTTGATTGGTGCCACAACTTTAATTTTATTTGATGATATTGCAAGGACAATTAGCACTACAGAAATCCCAGTCGGAATACTTACAGCCGCCATAGGAGCACCTGTTTTAGGCTATTTATTAATATTTAAGAAAACAATATAGTTAGGAGATACTATGAATATAAAAGTAGAAAATTTCTATTTTAGCTATAATGATAAGTCCATATTAGAGAATATTAATTTAGAATTCAAAAGAGGAAACATGTACGCATTGCTTGGCAGAAATGGCTCTGGAAAAACTACCTTAATAAAACTAATATTAGGTCTACTTAAGTTTAAGCGTGGATCCATTACCATTGAGGGTAAGAACTCTTATGAAATTCCCACTAAGGATTTGTCCAGGTTAATAGCTTATGTTCCACAAAATGAGGAAGCAATATATGGAATTAAAGTCATTGAACTAGTAGTAATGGGGAGAAATCCTTATTTAAATTTATTTGATATGCCCTCGTGTAAGGAATATG
Organism: Clostridium sp. FP1; assembly: GCF_011065975.2. Classification (NCBI taxonomy): domain Bacteria; kingdom Bacillati; phylum Bacillota; class Clostridia; order Eubacteriales; family Clostridiaceae; genus Clostridium; species Clostridium sp. FP1. The sequence continues at coordinate 884,552 of NZ_JAAMNJ020000001.1, forward strand.
AATTAGCCCGAAAAGCTCTTGAAAATCTAGGGATAGAACATTTAACGCAGAAAAGTTATTCTGAAATTAGTGGTGGAGAAAGACAATTGGTTTTAATTGCTAGAGCATTAGTGCAAAATACAAAATTCATTTTAATGGACGAGCCTATTTCTAATTTAGATATTCGAAATCAGCATGAAGTATTAGAAAAAATTAAAAATATAGCAAGGGATTTTAACATAGGAATAGTACTTTCCATTCATGATCCTAATCTTGCAATGAGGTATTGCAATCAAGCGATTCTACTTAAGGATGGTAAAGTGTTACATTGTGGAAAAACTGAAGAAATATTATGTCAGCAGAGTTTACTCCAGGTATATGATATGAAATTTGAGGTATTGAATTCAAAAAATGGTATAAACTTTGTTAGTTTATAAATAGTTTTAGTGAAAAATAAAGGGTTGTTGCAACATTTAAAAAGCTGAATTTTTATATGATGAAAAATATAAGTTAGGGGTGTATAATATGAAAAAAATACCTGTAAAAGATGCAGTTGGATCCGTTTTATGTCATGATATTACTCAGATTATTCCAGGGGTAGTAAAGGATATAGCATTTAAAAAAGGTCATATAATTAAAGAGGAAGATATACCACTATTACTTTCCATAGGCAAAGAAAATCTATTTGTATGGGAGAAAAAAGAAGGATATCTTCATGAAAATGATGCTGCAGAGAGGTTAAGAGCCTGTGCAGCAGGTCAAGGCCTTACTTTTAGTGAAGTAAAAGAAGGTAAAATAAATTTTATAGCGGAGTATGATGGGCTTCTTGTAATTAATACAAAGCTATTATATGAGCTTAACTCCTTAGGGGAGATAATCTTAGTTACACTACACAATAACTACCCTGTAAAAAAAGGACAAAAAGTTGCAGGAACAAGAGTCATCCCCCTTGTAATTGATGAGGATAAGATAAAAAAAGCAGAGGCGTTAATGGAAGAACAGAAAATTGTAAGTATCCTACCTTATGTGGCAATGAAAGTAGGAATTGTTACTACTGGTAGCGAAGTATATCACGGTAGAATAAAAGATGCTTTTGGTCCAGTAATAAGAAGAAAAGTTGAGGAATATGGCTGTGAAGTGCTTGGACAATCTATACTTTCCGATGATGAGAATAAGATAACACAAGCAGTTCAGGAATGGATAGACAAGGGCGCTGAAATGGTAATTTGTACGGGTGGTATGTCAGTGGATCCTGATGATGTTACTCCCTCAGCCATTATAAGAACAGGAGCAGAGCTTATAACCTATGGGGCACCAGTGCTTCCAGGAGCAATGTTTTTATTAGCCTATAAAGGAGATATTCCAATCTTAGGACTTCCGGGCTGCGTAATGTATAGTAGAACAACTATATTTGATTTAGTTTTGCCAAGGATACTTGCAAAGGAAAGATTGTGCTTTGCTGATTTTGCAGCTTATGGACATGGCGGACTTTGCAATGAATGTGAGGAGTGCAAATATCCTGATTGTGCCTTTGGAAAAGGAGTTTAGGTAAGAAAACTTAGAATAGAGGGCTGATATGAAGGACAAAGGATTATTTAGGATAATTTTAGCTTTAATATGCGGTATATGTGTTTTATTTTTAATAACCCCTATCATTGCACTTTTCACTTTTCCTTGGGGGAAGTCACTGAATTTAATTTTGGATTCCTTTGTGTTGAAGGCAATTATTATTAGTTTGAAAAGTACTTTTCTTTCACTATTAATAATTATAGCAGTGGGTATGCCTACATCTTACTATATGGCAAGATATTCCTTTTGGGGAAAGGGATTTGTTGAAATCGTTATGCAGCTACCACTTGTATTGCCTCCAGCAGTAGCGGGGTTACTATTATTAGTTACATTTGGTAGAAATGGACTTATTGGAAAGTATCTAGCTCCCTTTGGTATTCAATTGCCTTTCACTTTTATAGCGGTGGTTATAGCGCAGGTGTTTATAGCAATGCCTATATTTATTCAGGCAGCACGCACTGGTTTTGAAAAGGTTGATAGGGAACTAGAGAATTCAGCAGCGGTTTTAGGAGGTTCTAATATACAAATATTTTATCATATTACTATGCCACTATCAAAAAATTCCTTGATAACTGGTGCTATTTTATCTTGGGCAAGAGCACTTGCAGAATTTGGCGCAACTATGCTATTTGCAGGTAATTTAGCGGGAAAAACACAGACATTGCCCCTTGCTATTTATACAGCAATGGAAGTGGATTTAAATATTTCCATGGGGATTTCAGTATGCCTAGTGGTGGTATCAATTGGAGTTTTGGTCATATTAAAATGTATTGTAAGGGAGGAGGAGGATATCAATGTTTGATAGATATAGAAGAAAAAAGGTGAAAATCAGGTATATTAGAATAATGTCAATTATAATGAGCCTGCTATTAATTATGTTAAGCGGAGGATGTAAATCAAAACAGGGGGGGAATGCAGTTAAACAAGAGATTACTGTATTCGCAGCATCTTCTTTAACAGAAAGTCTTCAAGAAATAGTAAAGTTATTTGAGAAAGAAAATCCAGAGGTAAAAGTAAAGCTGAATTTGGACAGCACAAGCAGATTAAGATTACAAATAGAGCAGGGAGTAGAAGGGGATGTTTTCTTTTCGGCAAACAAGCAGCATTATGATGCACTAAAAGAAGAGGGATATATCACTAAAGGACAAGCCCTATTATATAATTCCATGGTTGTGATTCTGCCAAAGAATAATCCAGCACATATAGAAAAAGTAGAGGACTTGCAAAATAAATGTAAACTTGTTTTAGCCTTGAAGGAAGTACCTGCTGGAGACTATGCAAGAAAAATAATTCACTCTTTATCAGGAAGCCTTGGAGCAGAATTTGAGAAAAAGGTACTAAATAATATTGTGTCAGAGGAAAATAACGTAAAACAGGTGGTAAATAAGGTTGTAATGGGGGAAGCGGATGCAGCATTTGTTTATTCATCAGATATTACACAAAGTGTGAAGGATAAGGTTAAAGTGGTTGAAATTGCACCGGAGTATAATGTACGTGCAGAGTACTTCATTGGTAAATTGAAGGCGGAAAATGAAAATCAATATATTAAAAAGATCTATTCTTTTTTAATAGGAGAAGAAGCTCAAAAGATTTTTAAAAAATATGGATTCAATAGCATTAAATAGCAGGAGAATTCGTAATATAAATAGAAGGGAAGGGATAGTAAATGTTTGATTTAGGGATTGTAAATGGAAGGATATATATAGATGGGCGTTGGTATGAAGGAAATTTGTATATAAAAGATAATAAAATATCAACAATTTCCAATGAAGTACTAGAAGCTAAAGAAGAATATGATGCAAAAGGAAGAGATATATTACCAGGTTTTATTGATCCACATGTGCATTTTCAACTTACAGTAGGCACGCGCACCTCAGCGGATGATTTTTATAAGGGCTCAAGAGCTGCAGCCTTTGGTGGTATTACAACATACATTGATTTTTTAGACCCAGTAAAAAACAATATATCATTAAAAAAAGCTTTTAATCTAAGAAGGACTTTGGCTGCAGATAGTGTAATTGATTATGCCTTTCATGCAACTATTGCTGATTTAGATGAGAGGCCTATTAGCTTTATAAATGAAGTTAAAGCCTTAGGAATTCCCACAATAAAACTATTTACCACCTATTCAAGTTCTGATAGGCGTACAAAGGATAGAACTATAGATAGACTTTTAAGCCATACTAAAGAAACAAGCACCCTTTTACTAGCACATTCAGAAAATGATGGACTAATACTTGAAGGTGGCAAAATACGAGTGATTCAACATGAAAGATCAAGACCTGCAATAGCAGAAATAAGTGAGGTTATAAAGCTTGCTGAAATGACTAAATATAGAGATGGAAGAATGTATATTGTGCATACAAACTGTGGGACAACCGTTGAGAGACTTAAAGAAAACTATAAGTCTATTCTCAATAGGGATTTTATCCTTGAAAGCTGTCCACATTACTTTATTTTTTCTTCTTCTAAATATTTACAGAGAGATGGGTATTTGTACACCATGACTCCGCCTCTTCGAAGTGATAGGGAAGTAAAAAAATTAAATGATCAAATAGATAATATATTTACAATAGGTACGGATCATTGTCCCTTTAATTCCACAGAGAAAAATAGAGAATTTGTTGATGAAATGCCTATGGGTATAGGGGGAGTAGAATATTCTTTCCCACTTATGTATGCAAAGTTTGGAGAAAAAGTAATTGATAAGTTCACAAAAAATCCTGCAATTGTACATGGCTTGTATCCTAAAAAAGGAACCCTGCTTCCAGGATCAGATGCAGATATAGTTATATTTGATCACAATGAACAGTATATTATAAAGGAAAATCATTCAAATGTAGACTACAATCTATATAAAGATATGGAGATAACAGGAAAAGTTTGTTCAACTATTTCTAAGGGTAAATTTGTAGTTAAAGATGGCGTTTTCATAGGTGGGAAAGGTGAATATTTGAGTCGAGAACTTAAATATTAATAATTGAATTTTAGTGATGGTTATGAAATAATAAGATTTATTAATCAGAAACATAGACAAGGTAAAGGAGAAATATGGGGATAAATATTAGGCGATTTATGTATATATGCATGATATAATATTAGTATTATAGAAGCAAGTTCTCTAGCTTCAAGAAGGGGGAAGAATCATGACAGAAACTTTTATACCTAAAAGTAAGGAGGAAGCCTTAGGGCTCTTAAAACAAAAAAAATGTGTAATTTTAGCGGGTGGCACTAATTTAATGGTAAAAACAAAGAAATGGTCTGAAGGAATATCTGACCTTGATAGTGATATTATCCTTATAAAGCATTTGCAAGAACTTAAAAATATTGACATAAATAATAGATATTTATCCATCGGAGCTGCTTGTACACTTTCTGAATTAGCAGAAACTATATTATTACCAAACTATTTTAGTGAAATAATATTAGTAGCAGCATCTCCATCTATTAGAAATGCTGCTACTATAGGAGGAAATATATGCAATGTGGCATCAGAAGGAGATATATTACCTCTTTTATATGCTTTAGATGCCATATTAATAATAGAGTGCTTAAGTGGAACAAGAGAAATAGCAATTGCAGATTTTATATTGGATAGGGGTAAAAAGGATTTAAGAGCAGAGGAACTTCTAGTGGAAATTAGAATTCCTACAAATATGTTCAAATCATTTTACTATAAGAAAGTAGGCACAAAAAGATCTAATTCTCTTGCAAAGGCATCTTTTATTGGATTTTATATATTGGAACATGAGAGAATTGTGGATGTAAGAATGGCGTTTGGATCAGCAGGAGCTGTGGTTCTAAGGTCTAGAGAGCTTGAGGATAGACTTAAAGGGCTTAGTAAGGAAGAAATGGAAATAATTACGAAAGATTTAGAGCAAGAGTATATTAAAATTATATTATCTATTGATGATAAGAATATTACAACTGAGTATAAAAAAGAAATTTATTTGCAGTTGATGAGAGAGTTTTTGGTGAGTATTTATGATAGTAATTCAACAAAAAAATAGAGCAACAGAATGCCACCAACATGCCATTTGCCATGTTGGTGGCAATGTTTTTAGAAAATCTAAGTAAATGAAACAATTTCATATCTATGAAATTATGATTATCGTTTACTAAGCCCTATTCTTCTGTGTTTGGCTTTTGACTGCTACGGGAAACAATGTTATACCTAATTAGGCTAGTTTTTACTATTATGAGGTACATAAGTAATTATTAGTGGATTATATTTAAGATTTACATAAGGAGTGATAGATTTTGGTTGCTGATAAACTGTTTTATAAAACTTTATTAAAAAACATGTTTTCTGATTCATTTGGAATTGTGTTTTGGGATGGGAGTGAAGAAAACTACGGTGAAGGTGAGTCTAAATTTAAAATTATTTTTAATGAGCCAATACCAAAAGGTGATATTATAAATGATCCATCAATAGCCTTAGGAGAAGCATATATGACTAAAAAAATAGATATAGAAGGTAATGTACAGTCTGTTATAGAATCCTTATATAATAATAAGGAGAGCTTTTTGAGAAAAAGTGAGATGTATCAAAAACTAATTAAAATAGTAAAAAGTACTATAAAAAAAAGCAAAGATAACATACAATTTCATTATGATATTGGTAATGACTTTTATAAATTATGGTTAGATGACAATATGACTTATTCTTGCGCATATTTTGAAAATGATTCAGACTCTTTAAATCAAGCTCAAAAGAACAAAATAGATTATATTTTAAGAAAATTAAACTTAAAGCAAGGTCAAAGCTTACTTGATATAGGTTGTGGATGGGGCGAACTGATAATTTCAGCAGCTAAACAATATAAAGTGAAGGCTACTGGAATTACCTTAAGTTCAGAACAACTTCAAAAGGCTAATGAAAGAATAAAAGCGGAAGGATTAGAGGAGTTAGTTCAGGTTCGGCTTGTAGATTACAGAGAATTGAAGAATATGAGTTTTGATAGAATAGTTAGCATAGGAATGCTAGAGCATGTAGGAAAAGAAAATTTGCCTGAATACTTTAATGTAGTAAATAATCTTTTAAAGGAAAAAGGTCTGTCTTTACTTCATTGTATAACAGGAGTAGATGAAAGCGGTACAAACACATGGATAGATAAATATATTTTTCCAGGTGGAAACATACCTGGAATTAAAAACATAATTACTTATATAGCAGAACAAAAATTTGAATTAATAGATATAGAAAATCTTAGAAGACACTATGGAAAAACATTGGAACATTGGGCTGAAAATTTTGAGAATGCTCTTCCTATAATAGAAAAGAGTAAAGATGAAACATTTATAAGAATGTGGAGATTATACTTAAATTCTTGTGCAGCATCTTTTAATTGTGCTAATATAAATCTTCACCAAATATTATTTGTAAAAGGTGTAAATAATGATTTGCCTTGCACAAGAGAGTATATGTATAAATAGGTAAATGTCTTATGAGATTTAATAATAAAATTACAAAAATAGATTTTTGATTGCATGTATGTAAATATTATATAAAAAGTAGGTGAAATAATGAAGTACTTAAGACAATTAATGATTATTTTGATTCCATATCTTATTGGAACCATATTACAATTAATATTTAATTTGCCAATTCCAGGATCAGTAATTGGACTTATTTTATTGTTTTTAGGATTACAAATAGGAATAATTAAAGTTGAAATGATAGAAGAACTTTGTGAGTTTCTTTTATCAAACATGTCTTTTTTCTTTATTCCTGCTGGAGTAGGTTTAATGACAGCCTTCGGTGTGTTAAAAGGAAAATGGATACCATTTATTATTATAGTTATTATTTCCACGTGTTTAGTTTGGATTGTAACAGCCTTCGTAGTTAAAATTTTGAGGAGTGGACGTAAATATGAATAATTTAATTGCCTCACCAGTTTTTGGTGTGCTAATATCCCTTATTGCTTATGAAATTGGAATTTATATAAAGAAAAAAGGAAAACTTCCAATTTTCAATCCACTTTTAATAGCAATTATTATATTAATAGTTTTCCTTACAAAATTTCATATTAAATATGAAGACTATAATAACGGAGGGCAAATAATCTCGTTTTTCTTATTTCCTGCTACAGTGGCATTAGCTTTGCCTATGTATAAGAAATTTTCATTATTTAAAGAAAATGCTATTCCAATACTTATAGGAATTTTTAGTGGTGCTATTGTGGGGTTTGCATGTGTAGTGTCTCTTTCAAAATTATTTGGGCTTGACCATGTAATTATTGAATCTTTGATACCAAAGTCTATAACAACACCTATAGGAATAGTTTTATCAAAGCAGTTAGGTGGACTTCCATCAATTACTGTTGTAGCTATAATAATGACCGGGATTATAGGTTCAATTGTGGGCCCATTTCTATATAGTATTTTTAAAATTAAAGATAAAGTCGCCCTAGGAATTGCTATGGGAGCGTCTGCTCATGCGCTTGGGACAGCCAGGGCTATGGAAATAGGGGAAACTGAGGGGGCTATGAGTGGCTTAACTATGGCTATTTCAGGAATTGTTGCTGTTCTTTTGTATCCTGTTTTGTGGAAAATATTTCTTGCATTCTTAAAATAATTTATTAATATACTGTATTTTAGGTGGCATTTAAATTGTGTCTACAAACATAATATAAGCTTGATAAGGAGGTATTTTTATGGGAAAAAATGAAAACAAAGGGTCGCTAAATAAATTATTTGATTCAATAGACAATTTAGTATCTGATGAGAAGGAGCAAAAATTAAGAAGTAAATTGGGAAAAGAGATACGCAGGTGTATTTTTACAGATGATATAATTGAGAAACTTAATGAGAATGATTTTACAGGTTTGGTTGAACAAGAAGAAGAATTAATAGAGCTTTTTTCTATGATATTTCCTGTTTTTGTTGAAAAGAATGATGTTATATTTAGGTTATATAAGCATAAAATTGAAGTTGATTTATCAGAAAAAATGAGTGATAGATATATTTATATGTTTTCAGATGGTAGACTTACATCAGGTTTATTTGAGTGTTTTAAGCTTTATGATGATGAATATATTTATGGAGTAAAAAAGATAATAAATATCATCCCAAGTTTTAGAGAAACTATACTAGAGGAGCTAATAAATTTAGATAAAAATGAAAAGCTACATAAACAAAAGATGGGAACTTATAAGGACAGAGAAATAGTAGCTAAGAAAAATTTCAATGAATTATTAGAAAACTTAAATAAAGTTAAGTGAATGTGTATAGATATCGTTTATAGGAATTCTTTTGTGGATAAATAATTAAATAGTGGATTTTAAAGAGACAGTAAGGTTGCAGGATATTTTGCAACCTTACTGTCTCTTTTTTAAGGTTATGTTGAGCTAATAGTATCGGTGTAAAGCAAAGATTTGGATAAGAGGTTGCCATTCTCATAGGTAACCCTAAACACATTTACCTTGTCTCCCACCACTTCATTAATAACATCATACTTTTTATTACTAAGAATTGAATTTGAGTACACATTAAATGTTATAGTTTTGTTTTGCACTATAGATTCTATATATATTGGGTAAGAATATGTATTTTTAAACCTATAATCCAGAAGTCCATAGGCAACTGTAGCATCTAATCCTTGACCAATATATGCAGAATGTAAAGTGTGAGGGTATCTTTCCACGGAAACTATATTAGTTCTCAAAATAGCATTATAAAGTGTAGTTGATACTTGGCAGACGCCACCACCTATGTCATCTACAATTTTATTATCTACAATTCCTTTTGCAGTTTTATATCCTCTTTCAATAGATCTTTCACCTACTTCATCATTAAAGCTAAAAATATCCCCTGGCATAAGAACTTTTCCATTTATAGCGTTGGAAGCTATCCTAATATTTTCTGAGCGATTTTCACTTGAATTCTCAAAGTCAGTTGTAACAGTAGATATCATAGTATTTATACCTTTTAAATCATTTTCTTTAATCTTTGGTTTGACTTTTTTTAATTCAGATTGGACTATTAAATTTTGTTCTTGTTCAATATTATTAATTTTATTAATTATAGCTTGTTTTAAAACTGCGGAATCAACCGTATATCCATATTCCTCTTTAGCTATAAGCAATTGCCCTAAATTGTTTTTAATAAGAGTTGCATTAGTTGCTTGTTTACTATTCTCTTTAACAATCTCCTTAAGAACTGTATCTACAATATTATAATTGTAAGTATACTTAAGCTTAAGAACTTTCTCACCATGTGAATTTATAGCAAGGAAATTTTTGAAAATATTATCTTTTCTGCCAATATTATAAGCACTATCAAGGACTTTAATATAATTATATTTCATATCAAGTTTTGATGTATCAATAGTATATTGTTTGTTATTAAGTTTTACTGTTATGTTTTTTTGCGCAATGAGTTTATTTTGATTTTCAATAATAGCTTTTTTTGCTTCATCCACTGTCTTTCCACCTACATATATATCTTCTACCCATACCTTTGGATATATTTTTGATTTGTATTTTGTTATGTTATAATACATGCTAATTCCTTGTATACTAAATAGAACTCCAATTATAATAAACACTGGCTTTTTTCTTTTTTTCGTTTGTTTTTCTGTTTTTGTAATAACATTTGACAACATTGTTGTTGCACCTCTTCTTATGATTAATAATAAATATATTATATATGTATAATAATAAAACTATTGTAGATGTTTTACAATAGCATTATTATTATTATATATTCAATATTTTTCTAATTGATTTTCAATGATAACAAGTACATCTATTATTATCTATTTTATAGTTCAATATTTTCAAATACTCCTTTTCCGAGAAATGTTATTATACTGCTAAATATAAGATTATAGGTGATAAATGCAGTGTAGGCCATGAACATTCCAATAGAATTATATAATGCTATCAGAAGAACTATACCGGGGGCTATTATTAAAAGTAAAATTACCATTCTTATAAGGGATGTAAATATTATGTTATTACCGCTACCTAAAATCCTTCTAGTGAGAATTCCACCATAGATGAAAAGAGAACCTATGGATACAAAGGCTAATATATTAAGAAAAATAAGAAGTATACTACTTTTAAATAATATTCCTGTTATTACAAACACAATAGTTCCATCAATAAGGTTTTTAAAATTATCAACTACAGTTGCATAGATAACTTTCTTAAAGGCATGGGCTGGCAGCATATAAATATATGGGTTTGATAAATCCTTTTGCCACTTGCTAGCAGAGGTAAAAATCAATTGAAGGTATATCATGCCACCTAAGATCAATGTTAAATCTTTTTTAGGGCTAAATAATCCGGCAGTTATTGCTATAACTCCGTAAATAACAGACACTATGTTTATAAATGCAAAACCAGTCTTTTTACACTCCAATATTTGTCTCCAAAAAATAGCAGAGGCAAACTTTCCTTTTTTAGTGTACTTAACTTTCCTTACTCTAGTTTTTTTACCGGTTTGCATAAATACTTTTTCACCACGACGGGTGCCGGAGATAGCTGTTTCTTTTAACTGGGTCGAAGCTAACACATCTTCATAATAGTCAAGTTTCATAGAGTAAATTATATAACTGCAAAGGCAGCCAGAGGCAACAATCAGAGCTAGATAAATAAAGGATGTTGGATGGATACCATTCATTGAACACATTATAATTGACCTTACAGAGCCGTACACAGGAATATAGGAAATAGCAGGAATATTTAGTAAGGATATAATAGCCTTACTTGGTGACCTAGTTATATTTAATTGTATAAAGTAGCCTATAATTACAACTGCCCCTAAAATTTTGAAAATGTTTTTAAGCATAACTTTGTTTCTTTCACTTTTAGAACCTATTGAATATAATAATATCTTTAGTATGGAGTTGAAAATCAGCATAATGAATAAGCCAAAGATGATTATTATAAGTCCATGAGACTTGATATTGCTAAAAGCATAGAGGAAAGGACCCTGAAATAAAAGAAAAAATACTGCTATAAATGAAGTATATATTTGTTTTAAAAATCCATAGACTAAAATTTTTTGAGGACTAGTGGGGGAGGTGAATACTAAATTTATATCTGCACCACGAAAAAAAGTGGCTCCTTTATTTATTGAGCAGTAAAGGTCCGGCGCGGTGAACAGTAAAATAACAACGCCTACAATAGCATTGAATAATGCCGGATCTAGAATCTTTTGCTGGCTACTATCACTTTTATTTAAAATAAGGCTTAGAGACAAAAATCCAAGAAATACAATATAGCCAATTAGCTTTGAGGGCTTTCGCTTTAGTTCTAACAAGGCATTTTTTACGGATTTTTTTAGTATATATATTAATGGCTTCATAAGGTGCCCTCCGTGGCTTCAAAGAAGAGTTCTTCTAGGCTCTCATTCTTATTCATAAGCTCTTGCTTTGTACCGGACAGAACAATATTTCCAGTTTTCATTATCAATACCTTGTCCCAAATTTCATCAACACTATCTATTATGTGAGTACTTATTAAGATAGCGGAGCCTTTTTCTTTGAGTTCTATAAGTGCTTTCTTTAGTTCTTTTATTGCTTTAGGATCTAGTCCCATTAAGGGCTCATCAAACAATATTACCTTAGGCGCGGTTATTAAGGCGCAACAAATACTTACCTTTTGCATCATCCCCTTGGACAGTTCTTTCCCAAGCTTAGCTCTTTTATCACTTAAATCAAATCTTTCAAGCAATTCTTCAGCTTGATCTTTGTAGTCATCTATTCCATAAGATGCAGCCATATATTCTATATGTTCATAAACTGTGAGTAAATCAAACATAGCTGGAACTTCCGGAACATAGGAAAATAACCTTTTTGCCTCAACACTTTTATTTTTGTGGCCAAAGATTTCAATATATCCATCATATTTTAATAGTCCAGTAATGCATTTAATTGTGGTGCTTTTTCCAGCGCCATTTGGACCTAAAAGAATAGCAATTTCTCCTTCATTAACTTGAAAGCTAATATTGTTTACAACTAATTCTTTGGAATATTTTTTACTAAGATTTTGAACCATAAGCATAGGTAAATCTCCTTTTATAGATAAATTTGTTATAAGTATTACAATATAATGTTATATGTATTACTAGCTCACATTATATGATTTTTTTAGTTTAATACAATACCAAACACACAAAACACCTATTTAATAGCATGAAAAGAAATTTAATTATTAACACTACCGTTTATGTTCTATATTCTGTTTTTTTTGTGGAGAATCTACTCTTCCTAAAAGGTTGCTTAAATGATATTTTAAAAACAGTATAATTATCTTCAAAAAACAGCTGAATATCACTTCCTGTTTTTTCAACTATTCTTTTTATATTGTAAAGGCCATAGCCTCTATTTTTTCCTTTTTTAGTAGAAAATCCGCTTTCAAAGATATTTTCAATATTAGCTGGTTTTATTGTTATTCCACTATTTTTAACCTCTACAATATTATTATTTCCTTTTGTAAAGATATTTAATATAACTATCTTATCATTGGTATCGTTTCTAATCGCATCAAAAGCATTATCCAAGAGATTATTTAGTATATCAGAAATTTCATAATCATTTAAACTATGCTCTAATGAATTATTTGTCACATTAAATAATAATTTTATATTTAATCTATCCGCTTCAGACATTTTGTTATAGATTATAGCTTTAATTATAATATTATCTATATATAGGATATCTTCTATAAGGTTAGTTGAACATTTCAATGAACGTATATACTTCTTTAAATCCTGCTTCACTTCTTCTTCACTTGCTATTTCTACTATTGCATTTATAGTATTTAAATGGTTTTTAAAATCATGCTGTTTTCGTCTTATATCCTCAACTATATCAATTAATATAGGAGAATACTTGTTTTGTACTTCTAAAACCTTTTTATCCTCACTTATTCTAACTATATAATAATATAAAAATATATTTGTGGATAACATAAATATTGCGATAAAAATATGTATTAGCAAATTATCCAATATTAAGTTTTTATTGTATTCCAATATAAACTTAGAGAATAATGTGTATAAACCTAAATTAATTATAAAATAATATAATATCTTAGACTCTAATTCGAAAGAATTCTTTACTTTTTCAGCAAAATTGCATCTTAATATAACAATGACAAAAACTAATTCAATAAAAAGAAGAGTAATATTCATTATAAATTTATCTGAATATGTAAATCCAAATAAAGTTACCAAAGCAATAAGAAGTGTTTGCAACACCATATTTACAGAAAAGAATATAATAAATTCTAATGTGGTTTTGATAAGCAGTTTTTTATAAGTAAATTTAATTAAAAGTATTATACTGGTGAAAGTAATAATTACGCTTAAATAAACATTTGTATTAATTGTTGTCATGGATATCATAGAGACTACTAAAATTATAAAAAGATTTTTAAGCCAATTGTTTTCATCTTTTAAAGAAAACTTTGACCATAATACCATAAATATAGTTAATTCTATAGAATTAACTGAAAGCTGTTGTAGTATATGTATCATTTATTCAGCTCCTTGTATAACAAATTTAATTTGATAAAATTATTTTAATTTTTCCATTATTGTATTTTTAAATTTGTAACCTAAAAGAGCATTTTTATCATAATTTTCAAAGTAAATTTCACTTAATTTACTATCTACATGTTGTAGTTTCATTATATAGTCAATATTAACAGCAAAGGATTTGTGGCACTGAAGTATATTTTTACAATTTATAAGCTTAATAATGTTCTTTAGTGCTAAATTATTTATTTTATAAACAATATTTACTGTATGAATAAGACATATCCGAAGGGTTACTTCTATAAAAATTATTTCATCAACAAATACCTTTACCTTAATACCTTTTTTAACTTCAAAAAACACATAGCACTTATCCTTTTTAGTTTCCACTATATTATTACCATTTAATATATATCGTTTTGTTATATTCATTACATCAGTGATATCATAGGGCTTTAAGATATAATCATAACAATGCACTTGCTTAAATGCTTGATTTATATATTCAATATGAGTTGTTAAAAAGATAATCAAACTAAACTCATATCTTGGTGTTTGTCGTAGCTCTATTGCAAAATCTAATCCTGAAGAATTTTTCAGTGAAATATCCACATAAAATATATCTATATTATTCACATTTGTAATGTCTAGAGCCTCATCTTTATCTTCACATTCATATATATTTATAGATTTATCTATTTGCTGTACCATTTTTTTTAAACTTTTTCTTTGCAACTCATCATCCTCTACTATTAGCACATTCATCTGCATTCCCCCTATTAACTAATTAGCAAAATGCTTTTTTAGCTAGCACACAAAATTCAACATATTCTGACAATTGCAGGAGAATATATCTTGTTTATTGTAATTACTTGGTTTAATTTTACTATATATTACCTATAATTTCAAGTTTCTATAATAATTGCTCCGATTATGACCGGTTTTTTGCTTTTCATACGTAATTGCTTACATAGTTCTTCTTTTGTGTTATTTTTTATAAGGCAAGTCTAAAACATTTATAGAAAAATTCATGCTTATGGTATTTTTATATAAATTAAAAAATTAATTTTGGAGGCATATTATGACTAATGAAGTATTGAAAATTGAAAAGTTAAAGAAAGTAATTGGTAAGCGTACAATAGTTTCAGATGTTTCCATTGAATTAAAAAAAGGAGAAATATTTGGGTTTCTAGGACCTAATGGAGCTGGAAAATCTACCACTATTAAGATGATTGTGGGGATGTCAAAAATTACTGAGGGAAATATCTATGTTGGGGGATGCTCCGTAAAAGAGGATTTTAAAGGAGCAATGCGCAACATTGGTTGCATAGTTGAAAATCCGGATATGTATAATTATATGTCCGGCATGGATAATCTTAAAATGTTTGCAAAAATATACAAAGGAGTAGACGAGGCAAGAATCCATGAAATAGTGAAAATTGTGGATCTTGAGAGAGCCATAAATGACAAGGTGAAGACTTACTCTCTAGGTATGAAGCAACGTCTAGGAATTGGCCAAGCACTATTGCATAGTCCTAAACTTCTTATACTTGATGAACCTACAAATGGTCTAGATCCAGCAGGAATCAAGCAGATGCGTGAGCTACTTCGAAAGTTGGCATCGGAAACGGGTCTTACAGTGCTTATTTCTAGTCATATTTTAGGCGAGATGCAGCAGATGTGCGACCGGGTTGGCATAATTAGTAAAGGCAAAATTATAACGGTAAAATCCGTCGAAGAACTTATTAACATGACACAGAAGGATGATAAAACAGTTCTTATATTAAAATCTGATAATAATGACAAGGCAGTTTCACTTTTAACAGAAGTGAATATAAATTGTAGTATCCTGGGTGATGGGGTACATATTGAAACAACCAAGGAACGTGTTCCTGAAATAGTTAAAATCATATCTTCAGCAGGTATACCTATTTTGGGTATGGATAAACAAGAGAGTCAATCACTTGAAGATGTATTTATGAAGCTTACAGGGGAGGGAAAATAATATGGGTAGTTTTTTTACACTTGTTTCAATAGAAAATACAAAGTTATGGAAAAGACTTTCTACAAAAATAATGTTAATAATAATGATTGTAATTATAATAGCAGCAACTGGTATTTATAAATATTACACTGTATCTCAGAAGGCTACAAATAATATTAGTGTTTCTGATAATTGGAAACAAGAATTGCAGAAAAATGTTGACTTACAAAAAAATCAGCTAAAAGAAAATGAAAGTGATACAAATAAAGGGGCAAAAGTATTTATAGGAATGACGAAAAAGAGTATAGCTGAAGGTGAATACAGAATTAATAACAATATCAAGCCAGAATCTAAAAACAGCGTTTGGCAAATAAGTGCAGAGGTTGCTAGGGTTGCTGGTTATAGTGGAATTATTGCGCTTTTGTTAATAATATCTTGTGCGGCTTTAGTTGCAGGTGAATTTTCTGAAGGTACAATGAAAATGATGATATCGCGTCCTTACAAGCGGTCTGAGATTCTCAGTGCAAAATTTCTGGCTATAATAATTTATGGACTTGTACTATTGGCAACAACATTTATATTAAATACTATAATGATAGGGCTGCTTTTCGGCTTTAATGGCCTGGGAGATAAGGAAATGCTGTGGACAACTAGCAATATAATCTATATGCCAGCTGTATTAAAAACAATTATTATTTTCGGACTTAATTTTCTTCAGGTGCTTGTATATGTAATATTAGCTTTTGCAATTTCAGCAATATCTCGTTCTCGATCAATGGCAACTGGATTTGCACTATTCTCGCTTTTAGTAGTTAGTGGCATTGCGCAAATAGCAGCTATGTATTTTAGCTGGGGTAAATATCTTCCTTTTGGATTGTCTAATTTTGCTAGCTTTGTTACTGTTGGAGCGACTATTGAGGGAACAACACTTGCGTTTGCTTTAGGTTTATCGGCTATATATTCTATAATATTCTGCTTTGTAGGTTATTTAGTATTTGAAAAACGGGATATTTAAATGGGACAATTTAATAAATAAGGAAAATAAGACCAGCCATTGAAATGGCTGGTCTTATTTTTAGATAAAAATATGCCACTCGCATGCCACTTGCCACATGGGTGGCACTATTTTGACGGAAAAATAAAAAAAAATTGCATTTTTGCTAAAAATACTGTATTCTAGTTGGTAATGAACAATGAAAAATAAAGTGCGCAAAAGCTTAATACAGGGGGTATAAACAGTGAAAAAATTTAAGAGAGTACTAGTAGCAAATAGAGGCGAAATTGCCATAAGAATTTTTAGAGCCTGTCATGAACTCGGGATTCGTACCGTGGCGATTTATTCTAATGAGGATAAATATTCACTTTTCAAAACTAAGGCAGATGAAGCTTATTTAATTGGAGAAAACAAAAGTCCCGTTGAGGCATATCTAAACATTGAGGAGATAATAAGTCTTGCACTTAAAAAAGGAGTGGACGCCATTCATCCAGGGTATGGGTTCTTATCAGAGAACCCTGAATTTGCAAAAAAATGTGCTGGTGCAGGTATTGAATTTATAGGACCCACAGCGGAAATGATGGATAAACTGGGGGACAAAATTAAATCGAAAATTGTAGCAAATGCAGTGGGAGTTCCTACTATACCTGGAGATAAAAAAGAAGTTGAAACAATTGAGCAGGCAAAGGAACTGGCCGCGAAATGTGGGTATCCCGTTATGATAAAGGCAGTTGCTGGTGGCGGTGGGCGCGGTATGCGAATTGTAAGAAATGAAGGAGAACTTGCATCTTCCTATAGAGGTGCTAAAAGTGAAGCAAAAAAAGCCTTTGGAATTGACCATCTTTATATAGAAAAATATCTTGAAAAGTCTAAACATATAGAAGTGCAGGTTCTTGGAGATAAGTTTGGCAATATTGTTCATTTGCATGAAAGAGATTGCTCTATTCAAAGAAGGCATCAAAAAGTTGTGGAATATACTCCTGCTTTTTCAATATCCCAGGAAAAAAGAAATGAAATCTGTAGTGACGCACTAAAAATAGCTAAATCAGTAAATTATAGAAGTGCTGGAACCTTAGAGTTCTTAGTTGATACCCAGGGAAACCATTTTTTTATAGAAATGAACCCTAGAATTCAAGTTGAGCATACTATTACAGAAATGGTAACAGGTATTGATATAGTTCAAAGTCAAATTTTGATAGCAGAAGATTACGCACTAAATTCCGAAAATATTGGAATCTCTTGTCAAGAGGATGTTAAAGTTAACGGATATTCTATTCAGTGCCGAATAACAACAGAGGATCCTTCTAATAATTTTGCACCAGATACTGGAAAAATAGAAGAATATAGAACAGGTTCTGGATTTGGAATAAGGCTTGATGGTGGTAATGGTTTTGCAGGAGCTGTAATTAGTCCTTATTATGATAGTCTACTCGTAAAAAACATATCCTGGTCTAGAACCTTTCAAGATGCTATAAAGAAGTCCATAAGAGCTGTGGAGGAAACTAGAATTACAGGAGTAAAGACAAATATAGGTTTTCTGATTAATGTATTGAATCATCCTACTTTTTTAAAGGGAGAATGTAATACAGATTTTATTGAAGAAAATCCTGAATTAATATCCATTGCACCTAAGGCAGATGAAGAAAGTAGAGTGCTAAAATTCATTGGCGAAAAAGTGGTAAATGAAACTAATGGCATTAAAAGGCTTTATGATGTGCCACAAGTTCCTAAAATTATAATGCCAGAAAAATTAAGTGGTACAAAACAGATTTTAGATATGCAGGGGACAGAAGGTCTTTTAAAATGGGTTAAAAATCAAAACAAATTATTGTTAACAGATACTACTATGAGAGATGCTCATCAATCCTTAATGGCAACTAGAGTGCGAACAAAGGATATGTTAAAGATAGCAAGTGCAACATCTGTTTATGGAGGAGATTTGTTTTCCCTTGAGATGTGGGGAGGAGCTACCTTTGATGTAGCTTACCGTTTTTTAAATGAATCCCCATGGGAAAGGCTTTCGCAGCTACGATCTAAAATTCCTAATGTGCTTTTCCAAATGCTTATACGTGGAGCAAATGCAGTAGGCTATAAAAATTATCCGGATAATATAATTCGGGAATTTATTAAAGAATCTGCAGAGACTGGTATTGATGTTTTTAGAATTTTTGATTCACTGAATTGGTTAAAAGGAATGGAAGTTTCGATAGAGGAAGTTCTTAAAAGTGGAAAGGTTGCAGAAGCGTGCATTTGTTACACTGGGGATATCTTAAATGATAAAAAAGATAAATATAATTTAGATTATTATATTAAGCTAGCAAAGGAAATTGAAAAAACAGGAGCTCATATTTTGGGAATAAAAGATATGTCTGCATTACTTAAACCTCATGCTGCATTTAAGCTAATTGATGCTCTGAAAAAAGAAGTAGGAATGCCTATACATCTTCATACCCATGATACTACGGGCAATGGGGTTGCTACAGTTTTGATGGCGGCGGAGGCTGGTGTGGACATTGTAGATACTGCTTTTAATAGTATGTCAGGACTTACTAGTCAACCTGCTTTAAACTCAGTTGTTGCAGCACTTAAGAATACTGACAGAGATACTGGTATAGAACTTAAAGGGATTCAAGGAATTTCAGATTATTGGGATGCAGTAAGACCAGTTTATTCTAAGTTTGAATCGGGACTCAAATCTGGTTCTGCTGAAATTTATCGATATGAGATTCCAGGAGGTCAATACTCTAATCTTAAACCTCAGGTAGAAAGTTTCGGTCTTTCCCATAAATTTAATGAAATTAAAGAAATGTATAAGGTAGTAAATGATATGGTAGGGGATATTGTAAAGGTAACTCCATCCTCTAAAATGGTTGGAGACTTTGCAATATTTATGGTTCAAAATGACCTTACACCAGAAAATATATACAACAAAGCAATTAATATGTCTTTCCCAGATTCTGTTGTAGCATACTTTAAAGGAATGATGGGTCAACCAATGGGAGGCTTTCCAGAAAAGCTTCAGAAATTAGTTTTAAGAGGCGTGGAGCCAATCATCGCAAGACCTGGTGAATTACTTCCTGACGAAGATTTTAGTAAAATAGAAAAACACTTAATAGAAAAATTTAATATTGTTCCAGATAAAAAAGATTTGCTAAGCTACTCCTTATACCCTGAGGTATTCGATGGTTATATAAAATACACTAAGGAGTTTGGAGATTTAAGTAGAATTGGAAGTGATGTTTATTTCCACGGGCTCAGCGAAGGTGAAACCTGTGAAGCTGAAATTGCTGATGGAAAAGCCTACATGATAAAGCTACTTAAAATAGGTAAATTGGATTTAGAAGGCAACAAAGTTGTGGCTTTCGAAGTGGATGGAAATAGAAGAGAAATAAAAATAAAAGATAGAAATAACAAAGTTCTACAAGAGTTCCAAGCCTCAGAAATGGCAGATGCATCAAATCCTTTAGAGATTGGGTCGCCGATACCTGGAACTGTTTCAGCCATTTTAGTGGCGCAGGGAGACACAGTAACTGAAAATCAACCATTAATGATAGTTGAGGCTATGAAAATGGAGACTAGAGTAGGTGCAAGCATAGCAGGTGTGGTTGAGTCAATTAATGTTAAAGAAGGGCAACAAGTAAGGGCTGGAGAATTGCTAATAAATTTAAAATAAAAAGTAACATCCACGTGGCAAGCGGGTGGCAGATATATAATATATTTAATGCGTTGGTTCAAGAATTGAAATTCTTGAACCAGCGCATTTTGTTTTGATTATAATAGGGGCATAAATTTTATTAAGATTAGATTTGTGAAAATAATAGATATTTTGACAAAAAAATTGCAAAAAAAACAAATAGCTGATTGAAATATGTTATTAATAAGTGTAAGTTGAAAAAATAGTAAAAAAATACAATAAAGGGTTGATGTATATATAAAGTAAATAGCAATTTAATCGATAATAAGGTATAGGATTATAATGATTTTAGAACAGGCTTAAAAATAAAAAGTACATAGCTTAAATATTTACTGTAGTAATATAGGATTAAACATGAAGGTATTGGAGAGACAGTTGAACAGTAGCATAAGAGCAAAACATTAAAAGAATATGGTTATGACATGGCCAAAGATTTTATTATAGTAGACCACTATGTATAGAGAGTTTGAAAAATATCATATAAAAAAGGGGAGAGATAAAATGAAATTTTTTATGAATTTAAGTTTAAGGAAAAAACTTATATCAGCATTTTCAGTGATTTGCATTTTTTTAGTTTTAATAGGAGTAGAGGGCATATCAAGTTCATCAAAGATAATTGAGGGATCTAAGATTATATATAGCACTAATCTAATAGCTATTGAGCACTTGGAAGAAATTAGAGGAAAATTGAATTATGGTAGTGCTAATATGCTTAGAATTATTTTTGAAAGAGATAAATCTAAATTAGATGAACAAATAAAAATAAATAATGATTTAACAGATGAAAATGAAAAGATACACCAAGCATATAATAGTTTACCAGCTGAATTAAATGTTGATGTAGCAAAAGAAATGACAAAAATTGATGATAATTTTAAAAATGAATTAGCAAAATATACAGAGCTAAAAACTAAGAGCATTGAACTTGTGAAAGCTGGGAACTATGAGCAAGCAGTTAAAATTTATAATACACAGGAAGCGTCAATAAGACAAACTGCCTTTGATGACTTAGTTAAATTAATTGCTCTAAATACAAAATCAGCTGAGCAGGTAAATTTAAATAATATAGATCAATTTAACAAGGTTAGGAATTCAATTGTAATATATACATTCATAGCATTTTTAGTTATAATTTTTATGGCTTATATACTAAGCAAAAACATAATGGGACCATTAACCAAGATAAAAGAGTTAGCACAGAGATTATCTTCTTATGATTTCTCCATTCCAGTTATTATTACAAGAGAAGATGAATTTGGACAAACAGCTTTAGCTTTAAATGCTGCACAGGAAAATGTAAGTAGCTTAATAAAAGAAATAATGAGCAATTCTTCTGATATGAGTGCGGCTTCTGAAGAACTTTCAGCTACAACTCAGGAAATAACATCTAGAATAGAAGTTATAGACAGTTCAACAACGGAAATAAATAGCTCTGTCCAAGAAGCCAGTGCTACATCAGAGGAAATAACTGCATCTGTTGAAGAAGTTAACGCAAGTATGGAAGAACTATCTTCAAAGGCTATGGAGGGTAGCAGTAATGCTGTTCAAATTAAAGATAGAGCAAAAAAAGTTCAGGCATATGCTAAAAACGCATTGGAAAAAAGTAATAGTATTTATGAAGAAAAGGAAAAGAATATATTAACAGCTATAGCAGATGGAAAAGTTGTAGATGAAATAAAAGTTATGGCTGATGGAATAGCAGCAATTGCAGCACAAACTAATTTACTTGCTTTAAATGCAGCTATTGAAGCTGCTAGAGCTGGGGAACAGGGTAAAGGTTTTGCAGTAGTTGCAGATGAAGTAAGAAAGCTAGCAGAAAAATCCTCGGAAACTGTAAATACAATTCAAAATACTATAGTAAAAGTTCAAGATGCATTTAATAATTTATCGGTAAATAGTAATGATATACTTAAATTTATTATAGAAAACATTAAACCTGTTTTAGAACAATATTCAAAATCAGGAAAACAATATGGTGAGGACGGTGACTTTATAAGTGCCATGTCAGAAGAAATTGCATTAATGTCAGAAGGGGTGGAAGCTACGGTAAATCAAGTTAGTACGGCAGTTCAAACTTTGGCAGAAAATTCACAGCTTTCTGCAGGACGTACAGGAGATATACAAGTTAGTATTGATGAAACTTCAAAAGCTATGGAGCAAGTAGCACAAACCTCACAAATTCAAGCAGAGTTTGCACAAAAACTTAATGAATTGGTACAGAAGTTTAAGATTTAACCAGAAATAGTAAGGTATGTAATTATAAAAACTGTAGATAATTATTCTTATAAAGAGTAAAATGAAAGATGTAAAAGTTTGTTAAACAAATGAGGAGGGATAGTTATGGAGATTAATAAAATATCACAACTGGTGAAGACTATAAGTACTGGAGCAACACAATCAACAAAAGGAATTTTAGGTAACGATTCAACAGGAGATGCTAGTTCTAGCTTTGAAGCTTTATTTAATCAGATAGTGAACAATTCACAAAATACGACTTTAAATAATGATGGGACAAGTATTCCTAATGTTAATAGTAAGGATAATGTAGTTAATGGAATAGATAGTGTATCATTACAATCTCAAAGGGCTGAGCAGCTTCAACAAATGGTTATGCAACAAATGATGCAGATTATGACAAAACAAGATACAAGTAGTAGTTCAAGTATTGGTACTGTTGAAAGTGAAGATGGTTCAAATAGTCTTTTTCCAAGTACAAATAGCAATAATGACATGTCTAAATTACTACAAACTATAGCTCAAGAGCAAACTAATACTAGTACTACCAATAGTAACCTAGATAATTCAAGTCAAGTTAATGCTATTTTAAGCAAGAACAATCTTTAAATTTAGATTTTAACGACATTTCAGAAGGAAAGTCTCCTACTTCTATAAGTGGGAGTTACACGCTTTAACAAAGAGAAAACTTCAGTGGGAGTCTAAATCTCCCTCTGAAGTCGTTAATATGCAGCTCCGCAGGAGATGATTTAAGAATACTTTCATATTTAAGTTACGAATTAAGGGAACTCATTTGAGTTCCCTTAATTCGTAACTTGAAAAATCTTTATTAGCTGCAACAGGTCTTTTTTTCTTATAATTTCAGATTAAAGCATTACTAATAATATACATATTTTTAGGTATATAAACACAAAATAGATACATCCATTTATTTTTAAAGGAAGGGTGTTATTTATGAATGAAAAAAATAATATAGGTATTAATAATGAGGCAACCGCTAAATCTTATTGGCTGGATTCAACTCCTGAAACAAACTATCCTACGTTAGAAAAAGATATTAATGTTGATATAGTAATTATAGGAGGAGGTATTACAGGAATTACAACTGCTCTCCTTTTAAAAAACGAAGGTTTCAAAATAGCATTAATAGAAGCAGATAAAATAGCACAGGGAACTACAGGACATACAACAGCTTATGTTACTTCACAACACGATATAATATATAGTGATTTAATCAAAAATATGGGAATCAAAAAAGCTAAGCAGTATGCAGATGCTAATGAGGGTGCCATAGATTTTATAGAAAATACAGTAAAAAAATATAATATTGATTGTGACTTTTGTAGGTTGTCAGCATATACCTATACAACAGATGAAAATTATATAGAAACCATTATGGCAGAAGTAGATGCAGCCACGAGCCTAGGTATAAAAGCAAAATATGTTGAAAAATTAGATTTGCCATTTTCAATAAAAGGTGCACTATGTTTTGAAAATCAAGCTCAATTTCACCCTAGAAAGTATCTTCTTAAGGTTGCAGAAAACATCTCTGGTAATGAAAGCCAAATATATGAACATACAAGAGCTGTAGATATAAAGCATGATAAATTATATACTATAATAACAGATACAGGCTTTAAAGTAATAGCTTCAAAGGTTATTTTAGCTTCGCATTTTCCATTTTATGATGGATTAGGATTATACTTTGCAAGACTTCGGCCAGAAAGATCCTATGTAATAACAGCCAAAATAAAAGATGAGTTGCCAAAAGGTACATTTGTAGATTCAGGAGAGGCAGGGTGGTATTTTCGCTCACAAAATTATAGAGATGGTCAAATGATAATTATTGGGGGTCAAGACCATAAAACTGCTCATGGTGGCGACATGTTGGAGCATTATGACAATTTAAAAAAATTCGCACAGGAAAATTTTGCTGTTGAGGAATTTTTATATAGATGGTCGACTCAAGATTATATAACAATAGATGGTGTACCTTATGTAGGTAATCTTACTTCTAAATCAAAAAATATTTATGTAGCTACAGGTTATGGCGAATGGGGAATGACAAATGGAACCGCAGCTGCAAATATATTAAGGGATATTATAGTTAAGAATAAAAGCCCCTATGAGGATGTATACAATCCGTCTCGCCATATTTCAACTGATGGAATTACGAACTTCGTTAAGGAAAACTTTGATGTTGCAAAGGAGTTAATAAAAGGAAAACTTGAAATTGGGCAACACAATATTGATTTAAAAAATGATGAGGGAAAGGTTGTAGATATTGATGGAGAAAGATATGGGGCATATAGGGATAAAAACGGTGAGCTTCATATAGTTGATATAACATGTACACATATTGGTTGCGAACTAAAATGGAATAGTGCAGAATCATCTTGGGATTGTCCTTGTCATGGGTCAAGATTTACTTTTGAAGGCGATATTATAGAAGGACCAGCTGTTTGCAGGTTAAATCATTACAAAGAAAGTAAAAATACCATTGATTCAAATATAATTTGATAAAAATTATGCTATATAAAAACAGATAAAAGAGTAAAAACTCGAAGATACTTAGCCTAGGTTAAGTATTTTCGAGTTTAAAGAAGCTTTTTATTCTATTAGCCTTTAACTATAACTAACATCATTTTAAATCTTTCATTAGCCTCTAAGCCATGGGGTATGTTGGCTGGCATTAATATTATTTCGCCCTCTTTAACTATAACAGGCTCATTATCCCCTATTGTTATTGTAACCTGTCCTTCAGTTACATATACTAATGCATCTCCAGGTGCTGAATGTGTACTTATTTCTTCTCCTTTATCAAAGGCAAATAGTGTTATACTAACATTATTTGTTTGTGTTAGTGTTTTACTTACAACTTGTTTTTCTACATATAATACCTCTTCTTTTAGTCCTAATGCCGTTGCAACTTCAATATTTTTAAAAAACTTTCCATTCATAATTATGCCTCCTTATATTTTATTATTATTATTATTATTAAACTTTTGAAGCTTAATATTCGTTTCTTTAAATCTAGTTGTAATATTATTCAAAGGTACTTTAGCAAAGATCAAGAAAGTCTTACAATGATTTCATTATGGTTTAAAGCTATTTCGTCCAAGCATCTTGCTTTCTTATGACTCTATTGTATGTTTAATTTGATTAGAAAAATATGATTCAAATCAAAATATAAAAATAAATTTTATTTATACATATTTTATAGTATATTAATATAGATTAAGCTTTTAAATACTAAGATGATATAAACTATAAGTTTAAGGAAATTTCAGAATGATTCTAATGTTAGAGAAAAATTAGGAGGAAGATAAACAAATGAATTTATTAAAAAATACAAAATCCAGAGAATTAGAAAGTAACCAGGACAAGGGTTCTGAAGAAACAACACAGAAGGAAGTTCAATTTCATAATGAAACTAAGGGCTTTATTCAAGATCTGAGCAAATTGTTAGGGGAGACTGTAAAGCAGCACCATATTGTAGATAGTTAGCATGATGTTTTAGGCGAACTTGCGAGTAAAGTAAAGGTACATATGAATGAAATTTCTCATTTAACAAAAAATACTAGTGGCTTAACTGATAGTCTGTATTTAGAGGGAAATAAGCTTATAGAAATTACAGAAGACACAGTTAAAAAATCTTATGAAGGTAAGGATGCCATTTATGAAATGGTGGAAATAATAAAGTCTTTAGAAAGTGAGAATAGGAATAATACCCAAAGTATAAATGAATTGGCAAGAAAGTTTGGCCAAGTACATGAAGTTGTTCAGTTAATAACGAGCATTGCAACGCAAACAAACCTCTTGGCTTTAAACGCAGCAATTGAAGCGGCTAGAGCAGGAGAACATGGTAAGGGGTTTGCAGTAGTGGCAGGTGAGATAAGAAAACTAGCAGAAATGACTAAACAAAGCACTAAGGACATATCAAATTTAATAGGTGGGATAGAAGATGAAACAAAGATAGTTTTAAATAATTCAGGTAAATCTAATGAGGTTATTACCAGGGGGGTGAGGGCTTCTAATAATGCTGCAGAAAAAGTAGACGGAAGTTTATCTTCTATAGCAAAAGTGGAACAGGAAGTAAGGGGAGTAATGGAGCTTTTAACTGATCAAAAGCATCACATTAAAAACATGAGTAAAGAAATAGTAGATGTTGATGAGATCTTAAAAATAACATCTCAAAGTATAATAAAACACATAGAAAAGGCAAGTGTTGTAGATCGCCAATTGGAAGAAACTAAAAGACAACTAACCTCTTATAGTAAGAAATTAATTTAGAGAATGTTTATGCAGTAGCATATTGGTATGTATCAAAGGAGAAATAAATAATAAAAGTATATATTACTATAGTTTGAATTAGTTAAGGTAAATATAAACTTTCTTTTTGTTGCTCAATTTTAAAATTCATTGTTGTATAATAGGAGTATTATTATAATAATGAGATTCTAAAATGAGCTCATAAGGAGAAATTAAGATGGTACAAATAACGCTTAGGCAATTAAAAGATCTTCCTTTATTTGAATGTGTTGAGGATAAAACTTTGGATTTAATAAGAGAGAGTGTTATAATAAAAAAAATAAAAAAATCACAGATTTTGTTTGCTGAGAGAGAAATTACAAATAATATATATATAGTGCTAGAGGGAAAGGTAACCATGTACAGATTATCGGAAAAGGGTCAAAAGAGGGTTATCTATATCCTAAATAGTGGTGAGATTATAAATGAGGTAATTTTCGATAATAGTGCAGCCTCAATTAATTGCGAAGGCTTTGAAGACAGTGAAATTATAAGCATATCAAAAGTAGACTTATTAAAGATAATGAAGCAAGATTTTAAACTTACAGAAGTTATATTATACTCTATGAGTAAAAAATAAGAAGACTGTACAGACAGATTAAAAACACAGTTCCTATTAAAATGGACAAGAGGGTAGCCGCAAAGCTTTGGAAATTGTCTAAAGATTATGGTGTACAAACAGAAGAGGGCGTTTTAATAGATATTAAGATAAGCATAACTTATTTGGCAGATATGTTAGGGAGCTCTCGCGAAACTATTTCAAGGGCAGTAAAAGAACTTGAAATTATGGATATGGTTAAAATAAAACATAGAAAATTCATAGTTAATAGAGAAAAGTTAAGTAGGTATTTTAAAGGTGTGCGATGAAAATCACATATTTTTTTTTGGGTTTAAAATACACTAGGTATAGTTAGTTATAAATTAAGTTTTTATAGTGAATTAATTAACAATATTCGATGATTAAGTAATATTAATATAATGGAGGGTATGCATTTATGGGATTTAAGCTTACAATAGAGAAATATTTGAACTTAAATCTAGTTTTTCTCCTAAAGAAATAATACTTCCAATTACTCAAACATTATTTTATTATACTGAAAATGATTGCGTGGAGCCAAAAGAAGATGAGAAGAAAATATTAATATTCTTAAGAAGCTGTGATATTCATGCCATGAAAAGGCTGGATGAAATTTATTTGAGAAATGGAAATGAGGATTATTATTATAAGGTTTTAAGAAATAAAATTAAGTTTGTGCTTATGGGTTGTAGTGAAAGTTTTGAAAATTGCTTTTGCGTAAGTATGGGATCCAATAAGACCGAAGATTATGATATGTACACTAAAATTCAAGACCATGAGGTTTTTGTGGATTGTAAATCAGAAGAATTAATGAATTACTTTAACATAGATAAAATAAACCAGGTAGAAGTATTTCCATAATTTGTGAAGGCTAACGAAATAAAGGTTACTATACCAGGAAATTTAGATAAAAGAGTTTTCAAATCAAAAATGTGGGATGAATATTCTTCAAGATGTATCGCTTGTGGTAGGTGCAATTTTGTCTGTGGTACTTGCTCTTGTTTTACTATGCAGGACATCTTTTATAAAGAAAATAAAAACCTAGGAGAGAGAAGGCGGGTTTGGGCATCTTGTCATGTAGATGGATACAGTGATATGGCAGGTGGACATGGTTTTAGAAAAGACAAAAAAGATAGAATGAGATTTAAAGTTATGCATAAGGTATATGATTTTAAAAAGAGGGCCGGATATCATATGTGTATAGGTTGTGGCAGATGTGATGATATATGCCCTGAATATATATCTTTCTCAAATTGTGTAAACAAATTAAATAAAACAATGGATGATGTGGAATAGATGAAAAATATATACATGCCTTTTAAATCTAAGATACTTAAAATAAGTAAGCATACAGAAACGGATTATACCTTTAGAATGGAGTTCGAAGGTGTTGTAAAGCGGGGTCAATTTTTTGAAGTATCTATACCAAAATTTGGTGAATCACCTATATCTGTTAGTGAGGTAGGTGAGGGTTATATAGATTTTACAATAAGACGAGTAGGTACAGTTACAGACGTAATTCATAGTTTTTTTGTAGGCGGTACCTTGTTTTTAAGAGGGCCTTATGGAAATGTGGCCACTGTAAAATTGATGATACGTATATATGTTTAGAGGGGCCTGTTTTTAACTATTTGGATGCAGTTCATCTAGTAGATTAGGGGGGAGAATATTATGGATATAAACACTAAATTGCTTAAAAAAAATGCATACAGAATAACTAAGAAAAGAGCTAAAACCGCTATAAGAATAAGGGTACCTGGTGGTCATATAGAAGCTAAACATTTAGAGGTTGTGCAAAAGGTAGCAGAGACTTACGGAGATGGCAGCATTCATATAACTATAAGACAAGGTTTTGAAATACCCAATATTGATATAAATAAAATACCAGAAGTTAATAAGATGATTCAATCAGTAATCGATGGCCTTGAAATAAATCAAATTTCCCCTAGTACTGGATATTCTGCTGCAGGTACTAGAAATGTGTCAGCTTGTATAGGGGCAAATGTCCAACAGGTGCATGGAGTAGAAGTCTTGAGAAATATTATAAACTTGTGATAATGGGTAGAACTGGTAAGAAAAATCCTAGACTTGCTCAAGATTTTATAACTTGGGTAGACGAAGAAAGTATAATTGGAATAATAAAAAACACTTGTTCATATACAGAGGAATATATGGATGGAGATGCTCCAGGAGGAAAAGAGCACATAGGGTATATTGTTGATAGAACAGGATATCCAGTGTTTAAGGAGTGGGTCTTAAAAGATGTAAACTTAGGAGAAAAGGCAGAGGTTAAGAAACATATTAACTGGTAACGTAGGGTACCGACAATATAATTATAAATCTGTATACTAATCTCATAACACAAGCGCAAATAGTGCGTAGAACAGTGAAAATGGAGGATGATTTGTATGTCTATGTTTTGTTATCAATGTCAAGAAGCAGCTAATTGTAAAGGCTGTACGGTAAAGGGAGTCTGTGGTAAGACTGAAGACCTTGCAAAGGCTCAGGACTTGCTAATTTATATAACTAAAGGAATATCTGTATACAGTGTTCGTGCTAGAGATAATGGTATAGTTAATAAGGAAGTAGATAATTTTATAATAGAAAGTTTATTTGCAACTATAACTAATGCAAATTTTGATAGAAATGTATTTATTGAAAGAATCAGAAAAGGATTAAGCTTAAGGGAAGAAATAAAAGGGCAGCTTCTTAAAGCTGGTGTTAAGTTAAGTGATAAAGGCGAAAATGCTAGTTGGCTTAGTAAAATATTAAATACCTTTGGATTTGGGAAAGAAGAGGAATTAAACGTGCCAGATGCAGCGGTTTGGTTTTCTAATGACTTAAAAGCCTTTGATGTAAAGGCAGGGAAAGTTGGTGTGCTTTCAACAGAAAATGAAGATATAAGATCCTTAAGAGAATTACTTACTTATGGACTTAAGGGTATGGCTGCATATGTTAAGCATGCTGATAATCTTGGATACGGGGAAGATGGACTTCATGCATTTACTCAAAAGGGATTAGCTTCTACTTTGGATGATAGTTTAGGAGTAGACGAACTTGTAGCACTAGTTCTTGAATGTGGTAAGTACGGCGTTTCCGCCATGGCATTACTGGACAAGGCGAACACTTCTAGTTACGGAAATCCTGAAATAACAAAAGTTAATATAGGAGTTAAAAATAAGCCTGGTATATTAATTAGTGGACATGACTTAAAGGATATGGAAGAGTTATTAAAGCAGACAGAAGGTACAGGGGTAGATATTTATACTCACAGCGAAATGCTTCCAGCTAATTATTATCCTGCATTTAAAAAGTACAAGCACTTGGTAGGGAATTATGGAAATGCATGGTGGAAGCAGAATCAGGAATTTGAAAGCTTCAACGGACCAATACTTATGACTACAAACTGTATTGTAACGC
The DNA here is from genome assembly GCF_011065975.2 of Clostridium sp. FP1. Taxonomy (NCBI): domain Bacteria; kingdom Bacillati; phylum Bacillota; class Clostridia; order Eubacteriales; family Clostridiaceae; genus Clostridium; species Clostridium sp. FP1. Next base: position 915,804 of record NZ_JAAMNJ020000001.1, read on the forward strand.
CAAAAGCATCTTATAAAGATAGAATATACACTACAGGAGTAACAGGCTTTGCAGGTGTTAAGCATATAGCAGATGGGATAAATGGAAAACCGAAAGATTTTTCTTCAATAATTGAACAAGCTAAAAAATGTGCGGCACCTAAAGAAATTGAAAAGGGTGAAATAGTAGGAGGCTTTGCTCATAATCAAGTTATAGCTCTTGCGGATAAGATTGTAGATGCTGTTAAAACTGGAGCAATAAAGAGATTTTTTGTAATGGCGGGCTGCGATGGAAGAATGAAGAGTCGCGATTACTACACAGAATTTGCTGAAAAACTGCCAAAGGATGCAGTTATACTTACAGCAGGTTGTGCAAAATATAAATACAATAAATTGAATTTAGGTGATATTGGCGGAATCCCAAGAGTATTGGATGCAGGACAATGTAATGATTCATATTCATTAGTAGTAATAGCACTTAAACTTAAAGAAGTATTTGGCTTGGAGGATATAAATGAACTTCCTATTTATTACAATATTGCATGGTATGAACAAAAGGCAGTTATAGTATTACTTGCACTACTGCATTTAGGGGTTAAAAAAATTCATTTAGGACCAACTCTACCAGCCTTTTTATCACCAAACGTGGTGAATGTATTGGTTGACAACTTCGGCATTGCTGGAATAACCAGTGTAGATGATGATATAAAGATGTTTATGGAAGGCTAATACTTAGATTAGTGAACTACAGGAAGCTGTGGCAAATTTCTAGGTTAACGCTCATAGATATGCAGAAATAATTGAAAATATAGAGGCACTAAACTTTTAATTGAGTTTAGTGCATTTTATTTTTATTAAGATACTCTCTTAATATATTAGGTGAGAAAAATTATTGGATAAATTTATAAATATGGCTAAATTAATTTTATAGTTGAATTTTCCAGTTTTTCTCGAATCTCATCAGCAAGATCTGAATCCGTGATTATAACATCTATGTCCTCTAAAGTAGCAAATCTATAGGTGCCATCTACATTAAATTTTTCTTTTTCTACAAGTAAAAATACCTCTTTACTATTAGAGACTATAATTTCTTTAACATTACCATCTTCTAAGGTAACAGTATCTACGCTGTTTGTTATTAAATTTATGCCTGAACTTCCTAGAAAACCTTTATTAAAGGTATATTTAGATATACTCTTAGTCACCTCTGAACCAAAAACTCCACCAGATTTATTATTATATACTCCACCTATACAAATTAGCTTAACGGTTTCATTATCATTAAAAAGGGGTGGTATTATTGACATATTAGTTATTAAAGTTAACTTCTTAGTACCGTTAGATATTAATTTAGCTAACAAAAAATTGATACTTGAGGTATCTAAAAAAACTACATCTCCATCATTTATAAGGGCAAAAGCTTTTTGGGATATTAACTCTTTGCTATTTAAGTTTATATTCATCCTAGTAGCTATAGAACTATTTTTAGAGATTTTTCTATTTAGGATAGCTCCGCCATAGGTCCTTTGAAGAGCTTCAGCTTTTTCTAGCTTTTGTAGATCCTTCCTTATCATCCCTTCTGAAACATTAAATCGCTGACTTAGGTCTTTTACTTTTATTCTACCAGTTTTATTAAGTATACTTAAGATTTGTTCTAGTCTTTCTTCAGTAAACATTTAAGCACCCCATCAATCATTATCATTTAGTGTTGCTAGTGATTAATATTATAACATTACTATCTTAATTTACAAAACATCTTGAAAAAAAGCTTTAAATAGTATACAATGATAACAAACAATAAACAATAATACAAAACAACTCGAGTTGATCAGAGGAAGTATTTGAAGATGGTATAATTTAGCGTCATAGGGTAATACCTAGCGTGATATTTTATATATTTAGGCATCTGATAAAAACTACTCATAATGGTTAGTTATTTTTTCAAGATGCCTAATTAATAAGTATTAAAGAAAAAATGCTAGGAGGGAAAGTATGTACAAGCTATTAGCTATTGATATGGATGGCACATTACTAAATAGTAATAAAGTTATTTCAAAAGGGAACAAGGCAGCAATAAAAAAGGCTATAGAAAAAGGTGTTAAGGTTGTTATAACATCTGGAAGAGGACTTAATGGGTTGGATAAATTTTTAGATGAAGTCCATTTAAGAGGAGAAAATGAGTACCTTATTGCAAATAATGGGGGAACTATATATAGAACCAGTGATTTTGAATGCATTAACTATAAAGGATTAAAGGGTAGGGACTTAGTAAAGGCTCATGCTTTAAGCATGGAATTTGGACTTAATATGATTGCGTATACTCATGAAGGTTCTATTGCATCAGAGGAAAATGAGTTTACAAGGTTTGAAACAGAATACGTTGGAACCCCTGTTAAAATTCTTAATTTTAATAGGGATGTTAATGATGAGGATGAGATTACTAAGATATTATTTTCTCAGACAGAGGAACTTCTTGAAAAAAAAATGCTTGAGTTACCAAAAGAATTTTATAGTGAATATAATGTGGTAAAGACTATGCCTATAGTATTAGAAGTTATGGATAAAGATTGTAATAAGGGATACGGTGTAAAAGTTTTAGGGGATATGTTAGGGATTAAAAAAGAAGAGATAATATGCATTGGAGATGAGGCAAATGATATTGAAATGATAACTTATGCAGGTCTTGGAATTGCAATGGGAAATGCTATAGAGGAACTTAAAGATGTAGCTGAATATGTAACTTTAGATAATGATAATGATGGAGTGGCAAAAGCTATTGAAAAATTTATATTATAGGTACAAGAAGTTTTAAAAGGCTCTACTAACATGCCACTTGCCACCTGGGTGTACCTAATATTTCAGTGGAAAATTGAATTAATATGAGTTTTGTAGTATTATATTAATATAATATTTTTTATCGGTTGGACAAACTTAGGTTTGATTCCAAGAAATTTGTTTCTAGGGTGGGAAACTCTTATTTGAGTTCCCCACCTTTTTGTTTTTTGATAAAATTATTTGTAAACGCTAATAGATAGCGGTAGCCACGGGTACCAATATGAGGAGGTAATTATATGAATGGTCAAGATATAATGGTAGCAATTACTGTTGGAATATTAATTGTAGGATTTGTTTATTTTAGTTTTGTTTTTCCGAAAAGAGTTGAAAAGGAAGAAAGGGAAAAAAAAGAAAACCAAAAATCACCAAATAAAAAATAAAATATACATAGAGTTAATAAGCACTAAGGATTTATTTTGATCTTTGGTGCTTATTTTTTTCATTCCACATGTTAGGTGCCGCTTGTCTTATAGGAAATATCTATTGATATATTTACAACTATTAGTATTTTGAATTTTTAATGATAAAGAAGATGTGCTATATTTAAATTTAATGTAATAAAATAAAATGTATTTTAATATATATGGAGGAAAAATTATGGAAAGAAAGAAAATTATTATTGTAAGTCATTGTGTATTAAATACTGCATCAAAAGTGGTTTATTATAATAAAAAAGATATTACCCAGGAAGAAATAGATAGAAAAAATTTTTTGTGTGCAGCAATTAAAGAAGATGTACATTTTCTTCAGTTGCCTTGTCCAGAATTTAATCAGTATGGTTCTAATCGGTGGGGTCATACAAAGAAGCAATTTGATAATTCTTTTTTCAGAGATAACTGTAGAAGAATGCTAGAGCCAATCATATTACAGATGAAGGAATATATAGGTGAGATAGATAAATTCGAAGTTCTTGGTATTATTGGAATTGATGGAAGTCCAAGCTGTGGTGTAAATATTACATGCTGTGGTGAATGGGGCGGAGAATTTTCAGGATTGGATGATATTAGTGAAGTGATAAATAAGGTTAATGTGAAGAATGAAAAAGGTGTTTTCATGGAAGTGTTGCAAGAAATGATGAAGGAGAATGGTATAGATTTACCTATGATAGGCTTAAAGGATGCATTAGAGAAAATAATTGGAATTGATTAGAGGTGCAAATTCGTGAAAATACGATTAGAAAATGTATCAAAAGAATATAAAGAGGTGCTAGCGGTTAACCAGCTAAATGTTCATATTGAAGATGGAAGCTTAGTATGCCTATTAGGACCAAGTGGTTGTGGGAAGAGTACAACCTTATCTATGATTGCAGGATTGGATAAGCCAACGGAGGGTAATATATATTTTGATGGAGTAAACGTAAATGATGTGCAAGCAGAACATAGAGATATTGGGATGGTGTTTCAAGATTATGCGCTTTATCCTCATATGTCTGTTATGGAAAATATAGAGTTCCCATTAAAGATGCGTAAGTGGAACAAGAAGCGCCGATTAGAAAAGGTAAGTCAAGTTGTTAAGGTTTTGCAAATTGAGGAGTTATTGCACCGTAAGCCTTCCAAATTATCTGGAGGGCAACAACAACGTGTGGCAATTGCTAGGGCTTTAGTAAAAGATCCTAAAATATTATTATTGGATGAACCACTATCGAATCTAGATGCAAGACTTCGTATTGAGCTTAGAGATGAAATTCGCAGTTTACAAAAAAAATTACAGATTACAACTATATTTGTCACCCATGATCAAGAAGAGGCCCTTAGTATTTCAGATAAGATATTATTGCTAGATAAGGGTAAGCTACAGCAGTATTCATCACCAAAAAAAATGTATATGGAGCCTGAAAATAGATTTGTAGCAGGGTTCTTAGGTAACCCATCAATGAATTTTATAAATGGTATTTTAGATAATAAAAAGCTATTTATAATAGCAACAGATAAAAAAATACAAGTACAAGCAGATTATATTAATAATTTTAAAAACTATGACAGTGGTAATCACCTATTAGGGATTCGCCCAGAGGATTTAATTTTATCTGAGAATAAGAGTGGAGTGTCAGGAACAATTGTAAGTATACAAACCCTTGGAAAAGAGGTCCATATTAAATTTTCAGTAGAGAATATAATCTTAAAAGCTTGTGTAAGTTGGGATCATAATTATGCTATTGGTGATCATGTAGATTTTCATATAAAACGTATACATATATTTAATTAAAAGGCTTTATTTTAAATATTTGCTGCTTATTATACGTATTTTATAAATTCAAGGAGTGTTGTAAGTATGAAAAAGATTAAGTTGAAAAATAATAATATGAGAGCACTTCTTTATCTTTTACCGGCCTTAGTTATAATTGGAATATTTCAATTTTATCCTATTTTTAAGTCCTTTACCATGGGATTTTACACAAAGTTTGATTATTTAACTGATAGGATATATCAAACAGGATTAAGTAATTTTGTTTATGTTCTAAAGGATCCGGATTTTCATTTGGCACTTAGAAATACATGTGTTTTTGCATTTTTCGCTGCACCACTGGGAATTATTGTAGCTTTAATTATTGCTTTGATATTAAATACAAATATTAGATTTAAAAAGTTTTTCGTCAGTGCATATTTTTTACCTTTTGTTACATCAACAACGGCTGTATCCATTGTATGGCGATGGATGCTTAATAATGATTATGGGCTTGCAAATGCTTTTTTAGGTGTGATTGGAATGGCTAAGGTCAGTTGGCTTACAGATGCTAGAATGACTATACCTATTTTAGTAGCCTTAAGTATATGGAAGGGTCTTGGCTATAAAATTATTATTATTTTAGCTGGGCTTCAAAGTGTTGACAAACGTTATGAGCTGGCTGCTAGAATGGACGGAGCATCTAAATTCCATAGAATATGGAATATAACAATTCCTATTATAAAGCCTACTATGGTATTTCTATCTATTACATCTATTATTGGTGCTTTTAAATTATTTGATGAGGTGTACATTTTATATAGTCAGAAGCCTGGGCCATTACAAAGTGGCTTGACTATAGTTTATTATATTTTTGATAAGTTTTATCGCCACTGGGAATTTGCAACGGCATCGGCGGCAGCATTTATTTTATTTATTATGATATTAATCTTAACTATTATTCAGTTTGTATTTACAAGGGCGCATAAGGAGGAATAGATATGAAACCTATTAAATTACAAAAGAAAAAAGTTTCATTGGTGAGTATCTTATTTTATTTTATTTTGATCGTTGGAACCACATGGGTATTGTTACCATTTATTTGGATGTTATTAACTGCTGTAAAGCCTGCAAATGAAGTAATGTCTATGCCACCAAAATGGATTCCTTCAAAATTTATGTGGGAAAATTTTAAAGAGGCACTAGTGACAGTGCCATTTCAAAGATACTTATTTAATAGTATTTTAGTGGCTGTTTGCGTTACTTTAGGAGAACTATTTACAACAATATTAGCATCCTATGCTTTTTCATATATACCCTTTGGATATAAAAACATATTATTTATTATTTTGGTAGCAACTATGATGGTACCTAGTGAAATACTTATGATTCCAAATTACGTAACATTAAGTAAATTTGGATGGATTAATAGCTATAAAGCATTAATTTTTCCTTGGTGTGCTAGTATTTTTTCAATATTTTTATTAAGGCAACAGTTTTCAACTGTTCCATATTCTTATTATAAGTCAGCGAAGATGGACGGATGTTCAGATTTTCGTTATCTTTTTACAATACTAGTACCATTATCAATGCCAACACTAGTATCTATTGCTATATTAAAATTTATTAATAGCTGGAACTCTTATATGTGGCCGCTAATTACAACAAATACAAAGGAAATGCGAACTTTGCCAGTTGCCTTAGCTGCTTTTTCAAGTGAAGCGGGGACAAGGTATAACGTACTCATGGCATTTTCTGTAATGATGGTTGCACCTGTTATTATTTTATATTTATTTACACAAAAACACATTATAAAGGGTATTAGTAAATCAGGGCTCAAAGGATGAAAAAATTGGTTATTAAAACAAGTTTGTGAAGGAAACATATTTGTTTTTAATATATATATTTAAAATACGAGGGGGATTATATTATTATGAAGAATAAAAGAATATTATCAGTTGTATTAGCGATGTCAGTAATGACTACGATGATGGTAGGCTGTGGTAAAAAAGCAGCAGATACCACTAAAAAATCAACAGGAACTGTGTCAGAGACAAAGGTACTTGCAACAAAGATAACAGAGCCTGTAGAAATTACATTTTGGCATGCAATGGCTGATAAAAACGAGAAAGCAATGCAAAAAATTACAGATGACTTTATGAAGCAGAATCCAAAGGTTACTGTAAAGTTACAAAACCAAGGAAAGTATTTAGACTTATTTGATAAATTAATGGCCTCTGCAAAGGCAGGACAAATGCCTACAATTTCACAAGTTTATTCAAATCGTCTTTCATGGTATGTATCTAAAGATTTAGTAACAGATTTAACGCCGTATATGAAAGATTCAAAAACAGGTTTTACAGATAAGGATTACACGGATATTCCAAAGATGTTCTTAGATGATGGTATTTGGGACGGAAAACAATTGGCTATGCCCTTTAATAAAAGTCAAATGGTTCTTTACTATAATGTGAAAATGTTTAAAGACGCAGGTATTGCAGTTCCAACTACTTGGACTGAGTGGGCAGCTGCAGCTAAGAAACTTACTGTAGATAAAGATGGTGATGGTAAGCCAGAAGTATATGGTTGTGTATTTGCAAACAACCTTTCTACAGATATTGCACCATGGTTAAAACAAGCCGGCGGAGAAGAAATGAACGAAAAAACAAATGAACTATATTTTGATAAAAAAGAAACAAAAGTAGCTGTGGATTTTTTAAGTGGAATGATTAAAAATAAAACAGCTCGTTTAGCTGGTGATGACGGTAATGCTAATGTCCCAATACAAGATGGACGTGCAGCAATGTGTGTTGCATCTACATCAGCACTTCCTTACATTGAAGAGAGTACAAAGCAAGGTATTACAATTGATGCAGCAGCTCTACCAGGAAATCTAACAAATAATCAATTATATTATGGTACAAATATTGCAGTATTTAATAAAGCTACAGATACGCAAAAACAAGCAGCCTTTGAATATATAAAATTCCTAACAAATACAGAAAATACGGCTTATTTTGCTGCTCAAACAGGCTATATTCCAGTAAGAAAATCTGCACAGAAGGACCCTGTATTTAGTGCAGTACTTGCAGCAAAACCAATCAAGCAACTTTCATTTAAATGCATGGATAAAGGTTTTCAAGGTGCTAGAAGTATTGGTAGTATTAATGCACTAGATGAACTAGGAAAACAATTAGACTTAGTATTCAGCGGGAAAAAATCTGTTGAAGATGCATTAAAAGATGCGCAAAAAAATGGTACAGCAGCAATGGAAAAGGCTAGAAATAACTAGTTAATTTTATAGTAATTAATATAAAAGGAGCTATTAAAGTAAAGAGCCTAGAATTCATAAAGGTTCTTACTTTAAGGTAGCTTCTTTTTTTATTGATTATAATTAGAAAAAATGGTATATTGTACTTTAAAATTATTTTTGGGGGTGAATTAATGATCTCGTTATCACATATTAACAAGGATTATCGCATAGCAAAACGAGAACCAGGTCTTAAGTCAGCAGCCAAGGCGCTATTTCACAAAGAGTATCATATTGTTCATGCGCTACAAGATATTTCACTTAACATAAAAGATGGTGAAATGGTTGGATATATTGGACCAAATGGAGCTGGCAAAAGTAGTACAATTAAAATTATGAGCGGTATATTAAGGCCAGATAGTGGAAGCTGTATTATTAATGGTAGGATACCATGGAAAGACAGAGTGAACCATGTAAAAGAAATTGGTGTCGTATTTGGACAACGTTCTCAATTGTGGTGGGATGTTCCGGTGGGCGATTCATTTTTATTACTAAAAGAACTTTATCATATTGATACTAATAAATATAACAAAAGAGTTAATGAACTTTCAGAATTAATAAATATTGGTGATTTGTTAAAGGTACCTGCAAGGCAACTGTCATTAGGTCAGCGTATGAAATGTGAGCTTGGGGCTTCTTTATTACATAATCCTAAAATACTATTTTTAGATGAACCTACCATCGGACTAGATGCAGTGTCTAAAATTGCTGTTAGAAATTTTATTTCAGACATTAATAAAGAATATAAAACAACAATTATACTGACAACTCATGATATGCAAGATATTGAAGCTATGACAAACCGTATCATATTTATTGGTAAAGGGAAAATTTTGTTAGATGGAACCATGGATATGCTAAAGAAAAAATATTCTAAAAATAAGAGAATAAAAGTTTATTATAAAGGAGAAATTTCTTTGAAATTGTTCCAAGAAGAAAATAAGGTAGAATTAGATGGAATTCAAATATTAGAACATGTTCAAGGGAGGGTAATTATAACTGTAGATACAGAGGTTACAAGTCTTTCACATACCATTAGTTTTTTATGTAGCAGGCTAGAGGTTATAGATATTTCTATAACTGGAACAAGTGCAGAGGAAATTGTCCTATCTTTATATGAGGAATATGCAGTATGAGAATAGAAAATGAAGGTCTAAAGCCATGCTTTAGTAATAGAATTAAAAATAAATTTAATGATGGTAAAGTGTATATATCCTTTTTTAAAATCCGTTTTAACTGCGGAATTCAATATCGTGCTGCTGCGCTAGCGGGTATTATTACACAATTCACCTGGGGATTAATGCAAATACTATTATACAGGGCCTTTTATATTTCAAGTCCAGAAGCATTTCCTATGGGACTTGCACAATTATCATCTTATTTTTGGCTACAACAGGCTTTCATGAATTTGTTTATGACTTGGTTTTTGGATGCAGATATTATAGAGTTAATTACATCAGGAGGCATAGCATATGAGCTTTGTAGACCTCTTGATTTGTACAATATGTGGTATATAAAGAGCTTGTCTAGTCGCTTTTCTAAAACGGCAATTCGTTGTATACCAATTTTAGTGGTAGCATCTATATTGCCAAAACCTTATAACTTAAGCATGATAACAAGCTTGAATTTAACAGTGACCTTTTTAATCTCCATGGTTTTAGGTTTTGGTATAGTTGTAGCATTTTCCATGTTGATTTATGTGATTACATTTTTTACACTGTCACCTATGGGAATTAGAATTGTGGCACTATCGCTTATGGAATTTTTATCAGGTGGAATAATACCAATTCCTTTTTTACCGAAGTCTATTCAAAATATTGTAGAGCTATTACCTTTTGCCTCAATGCAGAATACTCCATTTCGTATCTATAGTGGAAATATTCAGGGAATGGAGATACTATTTAGTATCTTATTACAAGTATTTTGGCTAACGCTACTTATTATATTGGGTAAATATCTTATGAAACGTGCTGTTAACAATGCCGTTGTACAAGGGGGTTAATCAAATGAAATTATATTTTAAATTTTTATCATTGCATATAAGAAGTGCCATGGAATACAAAGTTTCCTTTATATTAACAACCATAGGGCAGTTTTTCATCTCTTTTACATCGTTTTTAGGATTATATTATTTATTTGCACGTTTTGATAGTGTACAAGGTTTTACATTTGAAGAAGTACTGATATCTTATTCTGTAGTTTTAATGGCTTATTCCATTGCAGAATGCTTTTCCTATGGGTTTAAAACATTTTCCAATACCATATCTAGTGGAGGGTTTGACTTAATTATGATACGTCCTTGTAATGAAATTTTTCTTGTATTTGTATCAACTATAGAATTTACTTCATTGGGAAGATTTGTACAGGCACTGCTGGTTATGATTTATGCAATATCAACAAGAGTAGTAGAATGGAATTTACATAAAGTAATTGTGTATACTGGGATGATAATAGGGGGAGTTTTCTTATTTATGGGGTTATACATTATTTATGCAGCACTTTGTTTTTTTACGGTAGAAGGTCTAGAGTTTATTAATATTTTCACTGACGGAGGTAGAGAATTTGGAAAGTATCCCATGAACATATATGGGAGTGCTATATTAAAATTTTTCACATATATTGTACCTTTAGCTTGTGTTCAATATTACCCCTTACTTTACTTGTTAGGGAAAGAAGATAATATAGCTTTAGCTTTAACACCATTATATACCATTGTATTTTTGATTTTAAGTTACGGACTATGGATAATAGGGGTTAGAAATTATAAGTCTACAGGTTCATAATTGAAGAATGTTTTCTTTTGCTTTACCTTAGGAAAGCTAAGGTTTTACATTACTAATTTGATTATTATCCAAATCCAAATCAGTAGAATCTTTTTTCACTGATAGATTACTATTATTTTTGTCACCAGCGTTTTGGAGTTTTATTATATCATTAACATCATACTTTAAATTATCTTCAGTAGGGCATTGTATCTCATCTCTTATTGTTTGCTCTAAGTTCTTATCTGAAAATGTAATGACTGTACTTTCTGTAATCTGGACACTTACTGAATTTTTCTCTGCTACACTAGCTGAAGAGGTAAATTCTTTAGAACTATAACCAAGAAGGTTAATACTAAATAGAAAAATAACATAAATAGTTAGCCACTTAAATTTATTGCAAAATACGTTTCTCATGTTCATAATCTTCCATTTGTATTAATAATTAAATCATGTAAATACTACGAATAAACATCTGAAAGTTCAACTTTTATACTTTCATCTTCACTTCTAACCTTGTTACTATATAGCATATTTTCCTGGAGTACTTTCTCGGACGGAAGAGTAACTGTAAACTTACTTCCTTTTCCAAATTCACTTTCAGCATAGATACTACCACCATGTAATTCCACAATAGACTTAACTAAACTAAGGCCAATACCCGTGCCTTCTGCATTTCTTGATAGGGATTTGTCTACCTGTTTAAATCTATCAAATATCATATCCAAGTTCTTTTCTTCAATGCCAATGCCATTATCTTTAACAGAGATTTCAACAAATTTATTTTTATCTTTAACATCCACAAATATTTCATCACCAATTTTCGAGAATTTTATAGCATTTGATATAAGATTTAATACTATTCTCTGTATCATTTCCGGATCACAAGCAATAATGTTTTCTTCTACATCTGTATCAAAAATAATATGTAACCCTTTAATATCTGTAAAATTAGTTACAGACATCACTATTTCTTCTACAACTTCCACTATATTGTTATTTGATAAGTTCAATTTAAAGAACCCTGCTTGAATTTTTGATGAATCCACTATGTTATTTATAAGTTTAGATAGTCTGTAGGAATTTAGTTTCATTGAGTCAAGATATTTAATAATTGTTTCCCGCCTTTGGTCTAATGAGCCATTTTGGCAATACATTTGAAATAACTGGATAGCAGAAAAAATTACATTTAATGGTGTTTTAAGCTCGTGCGAAATATTTGCCATAAATTCTTCATGTGAAACTAGCAATTTTTGTAATTCATTGTTTAGCTCATTTTTCTTCTTAACTTCTTCATAGGTATAATTCCATATATACCTGATAAACATAAGATTAACCAAGGCAAGTAGGCTACCTAAAAAAATCAATAGGTACCGTTGAAACTTTTGAGCACTTATAACTTTGTTACGTGAAATGTTTACCTCTAAATTAATTTTATTTATTAGTATGTTATCAGTTGCCCTAAATTTATCAACTAAACTTTTACCTTGATTCATATTTAATTTTGATTGATATGAATTACCATTATCCACCAATACTATTTGTTGTTTAAAAAATGTTTCAATGGATTTCATCTGATCAGTAAGTTGATTAGTGGTGTTCAGTCCTAATGGTGTATCTTTTAAATTATCCAGAGAATTGTAGTATCCTTGTACTTGTTTACTTCCTAAATAGTAGGTGTCTAAAAAACTTTTATCTTTTGTGATGATATAGGCCCTGATGCAAGTTTCTTCATTAATTAGTGATGTTAAGATTTCCGTTGAAAATGTTTTTGCTGGAAGTATTTTTTTTATAATAAAATCAGATTGATTACATACCTTATTCATACTATAAATACTAAATAATATTATTATTAATGATAGACAGGCAATTGAAATATATCCCAATACCATAGTCCGTCTACTTCTACTTTTACTCATAATAATTATGCCAGCTCCTTAAAAAAATTCTACTTTAATTTAAAATTACTTATACCTTATAACATATTACTACAATATGCGACAATTTACTATATACTTAGGAACTAAGGCATTGCATTCCAGTATTATTTTTTTACTACCAACATGTAACTTGCCACTTGAGTGCACTTTTTCATCTCCATCATAAAAAAAACGTCGGTTTAATGTTTATTTATTACAATTTTGTAGATTTTATGTTGCATATACCTATAGTTGATGGTAATATTGTACTTATAATAAAGAAAATTCTTAAGAACTGAATGAAATTAATTATGTTTAATCCTGATTTTTCAGATGCAGTAAGAGTAATGGATAGTTCAACAAGTAGTAATAATACCATATTCGAAGTAATTGAATATATAATCCATATTTTAATGGTAACACAAAATGTTGAAAAATCAGCAAGGTACCTATATTAATTTGTACATAGAGAACTTATAAATAATATGGAGAGGGAGAGTTAACTATTAACGATGCTGAAGGATTGATGATTGAGAATATAAAAGATGCATTAAAAAACAAATCATTTATTGAAAGTTTTATACATGAAGAAAACTGTTCAATTGAAGAAAAATTGATAGCGTATAATCTTAAAAAAGAGATAAGTACTCTATCAACAGCTTACGTTTTAGTAGTGAAACCAAGAATTGTTATATAAAATAGTATATTAAATAACAAAGAAATCACGCTAAAGATAGCGTGATTTTTGTGCTTATAAGACTAGATATTATTGAAGTGAGACGTAAAAATTCATAAATTGTAATATTGTTACGTTTTATATGAAGAATGTATACTAACATGTAACTTCTTTTTTCAAGTCACTAAATTAGCATTAAGTAAACTTTTAATGAGTCGTACCATACTATAATCTCGTGATATCTTAACTTTGGAGGGGTTATATGAGTATTTTATCAATTTTTCTTTTTGCTATATCCTCAAGCAGTGATAATCTTATTGTAGGACTAAGTTATGGGGCTAAAAAGGTTAGAATAAATTTTATGAATAACTTTATAATATCTTTTATTTCTGGTATCGGCACTTTTTTAGCAATGTTATTTGGAAGAGTTCTTTTACAATTAATTCCCCTAAAATGTTCAAATATAATAGGAAGTGGCATATTAATATTATTGGGCATATATCTATTAATAAATTGGCTAAGAAAAGACATTGACATCAAGAAAAATACAGAAAAAGTCAATGATGATATATCAGAGTTTCAACGATATGAAAACACACTTATAAACCCAGAAATAATAGATACAAATAACTCAAAGACTATAGACTTTAAAGAAGCAATTATCTTAGGAATTGTTCTTTGTTTAAATAATATTGGTTTGGGGATAGGGGCAAGTATTACAGGGTTAAACATTTTTATGACATCTATATCATCTTTGATTTTTAGTCTTGCATTTATACCAATAGGGTATTACATTGGTGAAAAGGTAATTTCTGATAAGTTATCAAGATATTCAGAAATAATTTCAATATGCATTATTATGATTCTCGGAGTGTATGAGTTATTTATATGAAGTCGGATTATTAATAATTTTATAAATAGGTAAAATAAACTACATATTTTACCTATTTATTATTTGAAAAATATATAAGACGCAAAAAAATACAATTACGACCTAAATTTATAAAAAGCGTAGCACAGTATACATATTTACACATCACTATATTTACAATATATCCATTTAATGTGGATAAGAATCGTTATTATATCGATGATACTCCTTGTACTTTAAGAAAATTGTTTTCTTGTAATATGCTACTTGCTACTTGGGTGGCACTAATGGGACACCTATGGTATTTAAATAATTTGTAACAAATATTAAAAATTTATTACAAATTGTAAAATTACTTGATATTTAGAAAATTATGTTATAACATTAACATGCTTAAGATTTAATAACAAGTAAGTAAGGGGTGTATAAGGTGAATGTATTAGAAGTAAAAGATGTGTACAAGCGTCTTGGTAAAAGAGAAATCATTAAAGGAATTACTTTTTCTGTAAAAGAGGGAGAGATATTTGGATTTTTAGGGCCAAATGGGGCTGGTAAAACAACTACTATTAGAATGATGGTAGGTTTAATAGCTGCTAATAAAGGGTCTATAACGGTTATGGGACACGAGATAAGCCACGAAAGAGAAAAAGCATTAAGTAATATTGGAGCTGTAGTAGAAAATCCGGAATTATACACATATTTAACTGGAAGGCAAAACTTAATGCAAATCGCAGCTATAAGAAAGATTAGCAAAACTGATGTAGAGGAAGTAATTGAACTTGTAAATTTAAAAGATAGAATAGATGATAAGGTGAAAAAGTATTCCCTTGGAATGAAGCAGAGATTAGGTCTTGCGGCGGCTCTGATTTCAAAACCTAAATTACTTATTTTAGATGAACCTACAAATGGGCTTGATCCAACAGGTATAATGGATTTTAGAGATATAGTTAAAAAGGCTGCCAAAGAATTAAAAACAGCAGTATTTATATCTTCTCATATGTTAAGTGAGGTTCAACAGCTCTGTGATACAGTTGCCTTTATAAACGATGGCTTAATAAAAGCAGTGGAAAGCATTACAGGCGGAGACATAAGGAAGGACAAGGATACGATAGTAGTAATTACTAAGGACATTGAAAAATGCGAAGAGTTATTAAAAACTCTAACCTTTGTCCATGAAACTCATAGAGATGAAAACTTCCTAGTGGTGGAGCTTGACGAAAATTCAACTCCAGAATTAATTTTTTCTCTGGCAGAAAATAAAATCCGAGTAGCAGAGGTATACAAGAAGTATAAGGGGCTTGAAGAAAGGTACATGGAGCTTGTTGAGGGGGGGATGAGAGTATGATGATATTCAGACTTATTTCAAATGAAATTAAAAAGCTTATGATGCGGAAGAAGACAATTATTGTATTCCTGGCTTTTATATTATTAACAATTGCTATAGGCTATGGAACATATAGGGAGAATTTAAACAGAAAACAATGGGACAGTCCTGAATTTAGACAGAGAAACATGGAAGAGTCTATAGTGAATGAGAAGAAAAATTTGAAAAATAATAATGTAGCAGAGCTAGACAAAAAACGTATGAAAGAAAATATTGCCAGTATGGAAGGAGAGTTATCGCGTGTTAAGCTGGAGGTAAGCGGTAAAACTGTGGATTGGAAAACCCAATTAAAGGAACAAATTAATAATTTGGAAAAAAGTTTAAATGATAATAATGCTGGAATAGACGGCAATGAAAAAGATAGAATCAAATTAGAATTGCAGAAGGATAAATATTTATATGATAACAATATAAAACCTGAAAAAGACTATACACTTAATGCATTTAATTTTATTAACACACTCTTTATGGTTCTGGGGACTATTTTTATAGCAGTAGGTGTAATGGTCTTTACTGGAGATATGGTTTCTGGGGAATTTACGCCACCTACTATGAAAATATTACTTACTCAGCCAGTTTCAAGGGCAAAAGTATTAGCTTCTAAGTTTATAGCAGTGGCGGGAGTAGCTACTTTATTAATACTAGTTGTGGAACTTTTAGCATTTTTAATAATGGGCCTGATATTTGGGTTTGGAAATGCAAGCTACCCAATTATAGCTGGGACAACTTATAAATGGGATTTAGCTCAGAGTGTTTATGGAGGACATCCGTTGGTAGTAGTGGCAGGTTCCTCTTATATAATATCTACTGGAGAATTTGTATTTAGAATGTTCTTAATGCAGACATTATTTATAATAACTTGTGTGTCAGTTTCATTTATGCTATCTTCCATAGTAAAGAGTAGCATGGTTTCAGTAAGTGTAAGTATAGTTATTGTAGTTGCTCTTACTATATTAGTAGAAATGCCAGCACTTAAAAAGTTAGCACAATATATGTTTACCTCCTATGGACCGGTAGGAACAGTTCTTACGGGCGGGGTTGCAATGAGATATAATAACCCTAATGCAACTACGGCATTTGGGATCGGTACTTTAATAGTTACATCTATAGTTTGTTATTTGATATCCCATATAGTATTTACAAGAAAAGATATTTTAATATAGAAACAAAACTTAACAATAATTTAATAAGATAAAATGAACCGGCTAGGGTGATCTACTTTTAAATAGTAGAGCACTCTTTGTATTAACCGTCACAAATAATAAAAATTTGTGGCGTTTTTATTTTTATTAAATTAATTTTACAAAGAGATTACAAATGAAAAATTAAATATTAAAATAAAGTATTGACTAAATTTTCTACTAATATGGGGAGTAGGAAAGGATAAATTAAATAATAATTTTTATATTATCAATAAAGTGTTCAGATTAGTGTTATTATTATAATATGAAAGTTTTTTATTTAAGAGGAGGAATTTTTAATGGATTCAAACCCTGACCCCGCGCTAAGTAATATAATGGCGCAATTTACACTAATTGGTATTTTAACACTGATAAATGCATTCTTTGCATCAGCAGAAATGGCGATGGTATCATTAAACAAAAATAAAATTAAACATCTTGCACAGGAGGGTAACAAAAAAGCACAGCTTTTAGTAAAACTTATTGAAGAGCCAACAAAATTTTTATCCACTATTCAAATCGGAATTACGCTTGCTGGATTTTTATCTAGTGCATCTGCAGCTACGGGTATATCTAATGATTTTGCAAAATTTTTAAACAGTTTAAACGTACCTTATAGTAAGCAAATTGCTTTAGTTAGCATAACTATTGGTTTATCTTATATAATGATTGTATTTGGTGAATTGTTTCCAAAACGTATAGCACAGCAAAAATCAGAAGCTATTGCAATGTTTTCAGTAGTACCCATTCTTTGCGTATCTAAATTGATGCTTCCCTTTGCAATGTTACTTTCAGCATCCACTAATGTTTTAGTTAAGATTACTGGTATTGATAGTAAAAAAATAGAGGAAAAATTATCCAAAGAAGAAATAAAATCACTTATAAAAGTCGGGCAAGAACGCGGCGCCATAAACGAAACTGCAAAAAAAATGATAAATAACATTATTGAATTTGATGATAAATCAGCTACAGAAGTCATGACTCCAAGAACAGAAGTGTTTTTGATTGACATAAATGATCCTGCTTCCAAGTTTTTAGATGAGTTATTAGAGGGGAAATATTCTAGGGTGCCAGTATATGACGGTGATATTGATAATATCATAGGAATACTTCACATGAAAGATTTTATAATAGAGGCTCGTACAAATGGTTTTGAAAATATAAACATTAGGAATCTATTACATTCTCCTTACCTTGTTAATGAAAGCAAAAATATAGATGAATTATTTAGAGAATTAAAAAAAGCTAAAAATCATATGGCTGTACTGATAGATGAATATGGAGGATTTTCAGGAGTAGTTACTACTAAAGATCTTATAGAAGAAGTTATGGGGAATATTGAAGATGAATATGATTATGACGAACCTGATATAAGAAAAATTGATAACAATACTTATATAGTGAGTGGATTGCTATCAATAGACGACTTAAATGACAATCTTGACTTGAATTTAGTATCAGAAAATTACAATACAATAGGAGGTTTTTTAGTTAGTCTATTGGGATGTATTCCAAAGAAAAATGAAAACAAAACTATTGAATATGGTAATGTAATATTTACAATAGAGGAAGTTAAAGAAAGAAGAATAGGAAAGATTAAAATATGCATATAAATAAGAGACTTTAGCATAAGTAGCTAAAGTCTCTGTTATTTTAAATGCTTAAATTGGCTTTATTTTTTAATGTTTGTATCAGAGTCATCATTATGAAAAATTTTAGCAACGACGGTTCTTATTGCAACAACGGCGATTCCTATTGCAACAACAATTATTGTTACCGCAATTATTGTCATCAAATAGTAATAATAATAGTATCCACCAACAACCCATACATATTTCCCCCCTCTCTGAAGGCAAATATTAAAAATGATTTTTCTTAGGTTTCTTCCATTAATATTTCTTTTGTTAGTATATAATATTACTCTTATCATAAAAAAGTTCCAATTATGAATAATCAAAATGAATTTCTGGTAAATAACCGGGTTTTATACTCCTTACTAAATGTTTTTATGTTTAGCATAAAATTCATTGTAGTTTTTCAATTCTCTTTTTAAAAGATTTGGAGTATCAAGCTTATAAGGACAATGATTTTTACAGTGCCCACATTCTATGCAATTATTTATAAGCTTCATCTTTTCATTAAAGCTATCCTCTAAAAATCCTTGATAAGGAGCTCTTTTAAGAAGAAGTGATATTCGGGCAGAGGTGGGAATTTCGATTCCAGCAGGGCATGGAAGACAATACCCACAAGCACGACAGAAATCTCCTGAAAGTTCAGTACGATCCTTGTTAATAATGGACCACATGGATTCATCCAATGGTGGTGGATTTTTTTCAAGAGAAATGAATTCATCTAACTCAGTTTCTCTTTGTATTCCCCATATTGGTACAACGTTATCAAATTGCCTTAGAAATGAAAAGGCCGAGGCTGCATTAGTTATTAGTCCTCCGGAAAGAGCTTTCATTGCAATCAGTCCTACATTTCTTTCACTACATTCTTTAATTAAGCTTAAATCAATATCAGCAGATAATGAACTTAAGGGGAATTGTATAGTGTCATATAATCCTGAAGATGCGGCATCCATTGCATTTTTTATTTTATGATTTGTAATTCCTATAAAACGAACAAGTCCTCTTTTCTTAGCTTCTAGAAGGCCTGCATAGAGGCCTTCTGGATCTTCAGGATTGGGAAGAATATCTGGGTTATGTAACTGAAGGATATCTACATAATCTGTTTTTAAATTTTTAAGACTTATTTGCAAATGCTCAAGTAAGGTTTTTCTATCATTTGCATGGCTTTTAGTTGCAATTATGATTTTATTTCTCACATCTGCAAGAGAATATCCTATTTTTTCTTCACTATCAGAATATGCTCTTGCGGTATCAAAAAAGTTTATACCATTGTCATAAGCTTTTCGTAGAATCTTTTTAGCCTCTTCAAAAGAAACTCTCTGCACCGGTAATGCACCAAAGCCACTTCTTGTAACCATTAAATTTGTTCGTCCTAATTTTATTTTGTCCATTTATATTCCTCCATATCTTTTATAATTATAGTTTTTTATAAGTAGACCTGCAATTATATTTCTATTATATACCAGATGGGACTCTTGCTAAACAGTAAATTAGGATTAATCCAAATTTAATTAATAACTATTCCTTTTGATGCTTTTTATATAGAAAACAATATATAGATGTATGTGGCATATTTATTTAGCCCACCAATCCCATTTTGTGAATGAGTATGGAACAAATCCCATAGGGTCAATCTTGTTAAAATACAAATTTTCACCAGGCTCTAATGTATTTGTACTAACCATATATTGAGAACCTATCATTCTTACTACTTCAAGTTCTGCCCAAGGGTCATGTGGAGAATCGGTCATAACTATAGTAGATGTAGCTAATTTATTTTCTGTTATCTCAGCTACTGCGAGTTTTTGTTTTATTAAAGTAGGGCTTAATAAGAAACCGCATCCATCTGATGATTTTGCATAGGTTACATTATACATAAATTCGCTTATGGCTTCATTAAGTTCGGAAGTTTTACCATCTTTATTTAATTTTCCTGACAGATTAGCGTTAACCGTGAAAAATTCTATCCCATTACGACTAATTTTCCCTATAGCGGTGCCGTTTTTAACTTCAAAATTTATACTTGCCATTTTTTTTGGAAGTCCACAAACTTCTCTCCCCATTGACATTGCCATTCCATCGGTTATTGGCATAGATAAACAGTATCTACCTACTACTCCATCACATTCTGCAAGAATAAATAGTCCAGCTTCTTTGTATCCAGGAGCAAAGCTTGTTTTGGGATAATTTGCTATAAAAGTTGAAACTAATGGTTTATCTTTTACTGGTTTTAATGGAGCCGGAAGTAATTTTGCTATAATTTCTGGTTTTGTTTCCCAAACTGTGTTTAAGGTTTCCGCAGCATAAAATATTGTCTGTTTTCCTTGTATTGACTTTATTTGATCCATTGTCTTTGTAAAACTATACATAATATAAGCCCCCCCATTTAAATTGTTTTATATCTTACTAGAGCACATATGCTTTTTCAAATCCGTTTAGCACTGCATCCACAACTCTACCTGGTTTACAAACATCTCCTAATAGTTCAACAATATTATAATTTTCTTCTACTCCTTTTACCATTTCAACATTCGATTTAACTCCCAAAGATAATACTAATGCATCAATTTTTAGTGTAGTCACTTTTTTATCTTTAGTATTCTCAATATCTATTTCACCATCTTTAATATTTGTAAGTTTGCTACAGGGCATAAGCGATACGCCTTCTTTAGCAAGTCTCATACTTATATCAATTACATTAGGTAAATATCCTGAGGGTCCAATTTTATCTGCCATCTCAATTACTGTTATTTTATTCCCCTTAGATGCTAATAGCTCAGCTATTTCAAGACCTGTCATTCCAGAACCTGCAACTACTATATTTTTATTTTCTAATATAACGCTGCCTTCTAAAATATCAGTTGATGTATATACAATACTTTGGTCTATTCCTGGAATTTTAGGTATTATAGGGTTTGATCCTGATCCAATAAATACTGCATAAGGATTAATTTCATTAATTTTTTCCAAAGTAGCTTTTTCATTTAGTCTTACGACTACATTTAATTTCTTAATTGCTAATTTTTGATACTCTAGGAACCAATCCAGTTTTTCTTTTAATGGAGGTTTAGTAGCTAGATATACATTTCCACCTAAATATCCTTTTTCTTCAAATATTATAGGTGCAAATTTTCTTAATGCTAGAACTCTTGCAGCTTCCATTCCTGCTGGCCCACCTCCAATAATTACAACTTTTCTACCTTCACCGGTTTTCGGAAAATCTGGATATTCTAGTTCGCGCCCTACCCTTGGATTAACTGCGCATTTAATGTTTTCGCATTTCATAACGCTTTCTATACAGTTTAAGCATGATATGCAAGGTATAATGTCTTCCACCCGGCCTTCTTTTGCTTTAATGCCCCATTCTGGATCTGCCAATTGGGCTCTACCTAGTGCAACAAAATCCAAATTATCATCCTTTAATATAGTTTCAGCCATATCAGGTTTTCTAATTACATCACAAGCGATTACAGGTATATTAACAGCTTCTTTTATAGCTTTAGCTAAATGTCTTTTCCATCCTTGAGGATATGAAATTGGTTCTATAATTGTAGTAACTGATTCGTATGTTCCAGAACTTACATTAATAACATCTATGCCCAATTTTTCTAAATAAATAGCTTCTTGAATTGCTTCTTCTAAAGATATACCATCTTTAACAAATTCATTTCCATCGATTCTTACTGATATTGGAAAGCTAGGACCACACTTTGCACGTATGCCCATGATTATTTCAGTTATAAATCTCATTCTTTTTTCAAAACTGCCGCCATATTTATCTTCTCTATGATTTGATTGTGGGCTCATAAATTGTGCAACAAGATATCCATGAGCAGCATGGATTTCTACTCCATCAATACCTGCCATTTTAGCAAAGACAGCACCTTTTACAAATTTTACAACTAGTCCTTCAATTTCATCTATTGTCATTTCTCTAGGCATTTCACCAATAGCTGATGACATTATGGGACTTGGGCCAGCTATTTGACGACCATCTATCATCATAGCGTGATTTTCTCTACCTGGATGATGTAATTGCAAGAATATCTTTGTATTATATTTGTGCATTGTGCGAGCTAAAGTTTCTAATCTTGGAATTTGTTTTAAATTCATAGAGCACAACTGATTGGGCATGCCTACCCCTGTTTCATCATCAATTCTAGTTATTTCAGTAATTATGAGGCCACATCCACCCTTTGCTCTTTCTTCATAATAACGAATGATTTCATTAGATGCTTCCCCAGTATATGAAGCTAGATTCGTTCCCATTGCAGGCATTACTATCCTGTTTTTTATTTCTAAGGTACCTATTTTACCTTTAGTGAAAAGCTTTTCATATTTCATTGTATATTACCCTCCCATACACCTTTTAATTATCTTTTAGATTAATTGAAGTATAACATTGTAGAAAATTGGATGCTATGGATGAAAATCCAAAAAAAAATATGTGCGTTGTGCGTTATGCACTATAGCTTTAACCATATTTCCTAAGTCGTTAATAGTGAAACACAGTAAGTGATGATTTAGCTACATTTCAGTATAAAAGTTTCCCATTTTTATAGGTGGGGTAAGATACTCTAACCCAAAAAAATAATCTCTGAAAAATCAGAGATTATAAAAGGAATATTTATCTTTATTTACTTTGTGAATCAATAAGTTTTTTATAAAAACTTATTGATTTGCAAGCATAATATAATTTAAAACTATTATCATTTTTATCTAAATCTATCCCTATTAAGTTTACAATTTGTTGTAATCTATATCTTAGCGTATTTCGATGTATAAACAATTCCTCTGATGATTTTGTCATATTATGATTATTTTTTAAATATGTATATAATGTTTTATACAACTCCGAACTATTTGTGTAATCAAATTTTTTTAATATATATATAGAATTATTATAAAAATCTTCCTTTAATATTTGACCTTTTGCCATATAAATGAAATTATAAGGAACAATATCTTCATGCTTATATACACATTTTTTTTCACCAAGGATGTTGCCTATTTCTAAGGATCTTATTGCTTGATGATAGTAAATGCTACAATCCTCTATTGAAGAAAACTCACTACTTATTCCCATCTTTAAATTATTTTCCAATAAAAATTTTTTAATGCTTTCAGTTTTATTTTCATTTTCTATGTACTCTTCCCTATCATCAATTATTACAATAGCTCCATTATAATAAATTGAATTGCTTATTGGAAAAAGATTAAGTAGTGCTGTGCTCAAATATCTGGAATATATAGATTGTCTAAGTTCAAAATTTGATATATCAATTACCATCACGAAAATATGCTTACTAAATACTAAAGAACAATTTTTTAACCTTTCTTTAATTATTTCTTTATTTTCAATAGTATTTTCTAATAAATCATATAATATTTCTTCACTTAGAACATTTTTTGTGTTTTTGTAAAACTGTTTTTTTCCTAATTCTTTGGAAATTATTTCACTTATCAATATCAGATAATCATAATCATCAGGGGATACCTGTTTTTCACATTGAAGTAATAAAATATTTCCTATAGTTTTATTATTTATTTCTATTTTGAATACAATTTTTTCGATAGGACTTATCGGGCAGGTCACAACGAAGGGACGTTTTGTTTGTCTTCCTTTTTTTAGAGTTTCTAATTTTGTTAATTCAGCGATAAATTCATAAGAACAATAGCCTTTTTTAACATTATCCATCCACAAAAAATCAGTAATGTTTTCTATGGGTGAACTAGCTAATACTTTGAAACTTAGGTCAATTACAATTAGAGGGTTACCAATTAGTTTTGAAGCAGTGTTTATTATTTTATATAGACCTTCTCCAGAAAGAAAAGCTTCTAATAATGATATTTTAAATTGATTATATTTTATATCTCTACGAAAAAAAGATTTTACTTCATTAAAAATTTCTAATATATTTTCATTTTGATTTATCTCAATTATTTTTAATTTATTATGAATATATTTTTCAAGTTCTGTACGGTCGTCATTTATTAAAATAAAGCAAGCATCATTTATTTTATCCAAATTTCCTTTAAATATAGAGGTATTAGCAACGTATACATAATCGTTTAAATAAACTATTTTTTCCTCTGTAACTAACTCTGTATCAATAAAATTGATATCAGGTTCCATATCAAAGTAAGCCCCTTTAGTTTTTTTTATAAAATGTTCACGTAATTTATTAAAATTAATACTCATAATCCACCTCAATTCTATTATAGTGCATTTCGCACAACTAATACAATAGCTTTTGGATGTTTTAATATAGTAACAAATTTTTCAATATGATATACTGTAATATATTAATAATATATTACAGTGGGAGGGGAAACATTATGAAAAATGTAAATGATTTATCAAATATTAAAGGGAAAGTAGCTATTGTTACAGGTTCTGCAACTGGAATCGGTCAAGCAATCGCAGTAGGACTTGCAGAAGCAGGTGTAGATATTGCTGGAACATATTCTAGTACATCCTTTGAAGAAACTAAAGCTTTTGTTGAAGCGGCAGGACAAAAGTTTTTCCCAATACATGTTAATGTAGCAAAACCAGAAGAAGTAGCTACTATAATACCTTTAGCTCTTGAAGAATATGGAAAATTTGATATACTTATAAATAGTGCAGGAGTAGAGTCGCATAATCCTATTGGGGATACTTATAGCGAAGAAGAATACCAACGTTGTTTGCAAATAAATTTAAATCAAGTTGTTGCACTTATAGCAGAAGCTGGGAAATACTTTATAAAAGCTGGCAATGGCGGAAGAATTTTAAATGTGTCTTCAATTGCTGGCTATTTAGGAATGAAATCTGGAATGTCACCATATGTCATTACAAAGCATGCAATAAGAGGAGTTACTAGATCCTTTGGACTTGAACTAGCACCTTATGGAGTTACTGTAAATGCTATTGCTCCGGGTCCTATTTTCACTAAAATGACTGCAACCACACCAATGAAAAAATTAATGATGGATAAAGTTGTTGCTGCAAAATGTCCAGTGGGACGTTGGGGATTCCCAGAAGACTTTAAAGGAATCACAAATATGCTATGCTCTGAAGCTGGTGGATTTATTACAGGTCAAACCATTTTAGTTGATGGTGGATATACACTAACTTAATTGTAGCGACCCAGGAGATGATTTAATGGGGTCATATTATGATTTTGTGCAAGAAAATATAAATGCCTTAAACTCTTAGTTGAGCTTAGGGCATTTTATTTTATAGTAATTCAAGGTCTTTATTAAAGAATGAAGAAATATATTTAAATATGATAGTAGTGAGGTGTATCTATAATGATAGCTAATATATATATGACTATTTATTTAAATAAATCATTGATGCTTGATTCTTATTCTATATTAGGTGAGGGATATATAGAGAGTAGGTCAATTAGGTGTGTTGCCGATAAATCTGACAACATAAAGCTACAAATGTCATCCAAAAACCAAATAGTTGAAGGTGAAAAAATATCAAATAATGATAAGGATAAAAATAAAGCAAATGATACTGCAAGCACTAATATCGGAGATGTCTTAGGTATGGTAGACGATAGGAATATAAATAGAAATGAGATTACCATAAAGAAAATATATACTAGTTTTAATCTTTTTAATAACTTTAGAAATGATATGTTTAATAAAAAAATTTGTAGGGTAATAGATGAAAATAACATTATTGAAAATGATATAGTATGCGGAGAGTTTGTAGAGCTCGAGGCAACTCTTATAGACTACTCCTTGAGTAACTATGTGAGCAATCTTATAGATGTTATAGAGTGCTATGATAGCAAGGAATTAGATAAGCTATTAAAAAATGCAACGCTACCTAATAGTATAATAAATTACTCGATTATTCTAAAACAATTAAAAGTATTAAAGATTTATTTAGAAAGAAATAGTACAGTAAATATGATAATGAAAATGGGTGATTGTACTGTAGTTGCAAATGCAAATCTAAATTTTTTTCAAGATAAGAATTCATATATATATGACAATGCTAATTTCAAGTCTAAGGTCTTATGTAAAATCGTTAAAAGTGGAGAACCAATAAATTTACTTTCAAAAACTGGAATGGAGTATTATAATAATGAATTTTTAATTTCAATAGCTCCATATCTTAATATACTTAAAGAGAATAATATAATCATTCCTGAGAATTGTATAACAGAAATAGTTAAGGGGGCTATTGAGGTAATCCCCATTGATATGTACATATAAACCAGAAGTACTAATTATAGAAAGGTAGAGTTTCAAATATTGACTTTGCTGTATTAGATTTTGTTTTACTATTATATTTGTGTATAAGGACTTAATAATAACAAGCAAAAAAAATTACTGCATTAATAGACATAAAATTGGATGTAGAATTTTATTCTACATCCAATTTTATGTCTATGGAAAAAGCGTAATTATAATTGTTTATAATATAAATTTATGGTCATATTCTTTTATAATTATAGAGATTTTTTTAATTTATTTGTACACCCTATAAATAATAAAATTAATGTGAATATTATAAACCCTATATTCAGGATATTTTGTTGGAATTGTTGTAACCCATCATAAACAGGATACTTGGTTCCATATAATGACAATCCGGTAAAGAAAAATACCATAAATAAATTTATAGCTTTTTTATAACTGTTATATTTAAAAGCATAATAAATAATAAAGATTATTAAAACAATCATCAATCCAATATCCATAATAGTCATCATCTCCTATAGATTATATATTTATATGAATTCGGGATAACAGTACAATCTCCCAATTCAAGGATCACATCCTTTATACCAGTTTATACAATTATGCATTCAATGTAAAATTTTACATTTAATACTTTGTAGGAAAATCTAATGGGGCTTTAAAACTGATTTTACAAAGAAAATTAAATTTTCAATGTTAGTCTTTAATTTTTCCAGTTTTATGCTTATATGTTTGTGCATTTATAAAATAAAATGCAATACCTGTAGATTTAACTTCTGGAAACTGAAATAGTTACTATTGTGAGAATATAGTTATGTTTAAACATGGGAAATATGTTATTATTTATATGAGGTATGTTAACATTGTATAATAATATAAGTAGTAAAAACTACAAAAAATTTACATATGAAAAGGAGTGTTAAAATGAATTCGGTAATGTCATGTATATTAGAGCGTAGAAGTATCCGAGCATATACTTCAGAAGAAGTAAGTAAAGATGATGTTATGTTATTATTAAATGCAGCTAATTGGGCTCCATCTGGTAACAATATGCAACCATGGAGGTTCTCCGTAGTAATGAATAATAGAGAATTAATAAAAAAATTATCTTCTCTTACTGTATACCATAAGTGGGTGGAAAATGCCCCCTGCTTGATAGCGGTCTTCCTAGATACCAAATCTTTAGACGATAAATTTCCAAGCATTTACTTGAAACATTCTCAATCAATAGGAGCTGCGATACAAAACATGCTACTTGCTGCACAGGAGCTTGGTTTAGGGACTTGCTGGATTGGCGAAATATTAAAAAATGAAGATAAAGTACGAGAATTATTAGAGGTTTCGAAAGACTTACAGTTAATGGCTGTTATATCCGTTGGATATTCGAGTGGGAGTGATTTAAAATCTAAGAGAAGAGATATTTCTGAAAATATTGTAAGTTGGTTATAAAGTTAAATATTAAAAAAATTCGAATTACTGCTTACGATGGTTATTAATATTGATTTAGTTGTTAAAATAAAATTGGCTTGTGCTAAATCAACAAGCCAATTTTCTCTTCTGAAATTATGCAGTAGTATGCCCAAATTGTTAAAACTAATTCTTTTAAAAAGAGTAGACTCGCCCCTTTGATAATTTTTAGTTTTTGTCGATTTGGCTAACAAAGTCAGTTAAATCATTTAAATATTTGCAATCAAAAAGATACCTGGGAAAGAAAACAGTCTTTCTAATAAAATTCCATCTGTTTTTAGAAACCAAACTACTGCTGAAGTCCCTAATATTGCATCATCCCAAGTGATGCTTTAATTTTTCAATGAATTAACAGCTTTTTCAAGCTGTAGCATGGCTTTTTCAAGTGTTGAACGTGGACATGCTACATTTAGACGCATATATCCAGAAAGGCTACGACAAAAGTCATTGCCGGCATTGAGTCCCAAACCTGCCTTATTAAGCATAAATTTTTGTAGTTCATCATTTTCAAGTCCTAATTCACGACAATCTAACCAAACTAGATAGGTACTTTCTGGTCTGCTAGGTTTGATTTTTGGTATCTTAGCTTTGCAGAAATCTCCTATGAAATCAATATTTCCCTCAATATATGTAATCAACTGTTCTAACCATTCTCCGCCATGCCTATAAGCTGCTTCTATAGCCACAAGACTAAAACAATTATTGCGATGGATATCCATGCCTCTCCAGAAAACATCAAATGTCTCTTTAATTTCAGCATTTGGAAAAATTACTACAGAGGCCTGTAGTCCTGCCAAATTGAAAGTTTTTGTACATGAAGTACAGGTGATAGTTTTGATTGAAACCTCTTTTGATATACTTGCAGTAGGAATATGTTTATTGTTCCATAATATCAAATCTGAATGTATCTCATCAGAGATAATCATAACGTTGTAGCGTAAGCATAGCTTAGTAATCTGCTCTAATTCATCACGGCGCCATACTCTGCCTACTGGGTTGTGAGGGCTACATAAAATAAATAATTTTGGTTTCTGCTTTAATTTTTCTTCAAAGTCCTTAAAATCTATAGAATACACTCCATCCTGTTCTAATAATTGATTTTCGATTACCACTCTGCCCCAAGATTCTATTACTTCATAAAATTCTGGATAAACTGGAGTTTGTATCAAAATTTTATCTTCACTATTAGAAAATTCTCGAACAATAACTGATAGAGATGGAACAACACCGGGACTAAAACTAATTAGATCTTTATTAACTATCCAATTGTTTCGGGTCTTTTCCCAATCGCAAAAAGCTTCATAATAGGAAGCAGGACGAGAGGTGTAACCATAAATTCCTTGCTCAGCTCTACTTAGGATAGCATCATTAATAGGCCTAGCTACCTCGAATTCCATATCTGCTATCCATAATGGTATTACATTAGAAGTTCCAAATTTTTTTTCTCTTTCATCATATTTTGCAGCAAAGTTGTTGCTACGGTCAACTATTTTATCAAAATTATATTTCATAATTTACACCCTTCTTATCTTTATTTGTGCAAGAAATACTTGCTATAAGAGAAATAACGCAAAAATGATGCCAGTTTTATGATTGAATTTTTAGATTGTTTTTTAGAGAGGTATCTATTATATATATAGGTTTCATTAAAAAAAGTGTTTTTAAACAAATCAAATGGTTGAAGTTGTACAACTTCAACCATTTGATTATAAAAAATTGTCTATTTTAGTCGAGATTGAAGTTCGCTAAAAACTTTGATACCTCGATTATTTATTTTACTACCACCTCTGCCACGAGACATTTTAATTAAACCTAAATTATTTAAGTCGTTTAAAATCCCCCGAACTTCTTGCTGGGTTAGGTAGTGTCCTGCTTTTTCTGCTTCCTCAGAAATTGATAGTCTACCCATAGCAACTTGGTTAACAAATCCCACATGTAGCCTATCTAGCACAAAGAAATAGTCATCTACTCGGTTACCTGCTAATTGCTCCAAAAGTTTAGCATCTATATTAGTTGAGGTGTCAGAATTACATTTTAATGTGGAGAGAGAATTATTGTGGAAACCAGGAGGTAAATCATCGTAATACACTATATCTTTATCTACATAGGTGAGATATTCTACATAGTTGTGTAGTTCACGAATATTGCCATTCCAGTTATGGGAGAGCAATGAATTAATTACTTTAGGAGATAAGGTGAAGCGCCCTCCCAATTTACATTTAAAGTAGTCAAATAAGAGCATAATGTCTTCACCACGCTCTCGCAATGGAGGTAGCTGGATTGGCAAGGTATTTAGGCGAAAGTAGAGGTCATTACGAAAACTTCCCTTAGACACCAGCTCTTCAAGGTTTTCATTGGCTGCAGCTATAATTCGTACATCAATACTAATAATTTTATTGCCGCCAATTCGCATAATCTCTCTTTCTTGAATCACACGAAGCAGTTTGATTTGGAGGGCTGGACTCATTCCCTCCACTTCGTCTAAAAATATTGTTCCCTTGTGAGCATATTCAAAAAGTCCCAACTTTCCTCCACGTTTAGCACCAGTGAAAGAGCCTTCATCGTAACCAAATAGTTCACTTTCTAGCAGATTATCTGGCATTGCTGCACAATTTATGGCAATGAAAGGATAGTTATGACGATCTGATTCGTTATGTACAGCATGTGCAAAAAGCTCCTTTCCTGTTCCGCTTTCACCTGTAATTAGGACGGTAGAATGGGTTTTTGCCATTTTTTTAGCAATGGCACAGGCTTTTTTGAGCACATCGCTTTCACCGATGATATCATCAAAAGTATATTTAGCTTTGTGGCCTTTATTAAGTAATTGAATGCGTAATTTATGTTGTTTATACTCTTCTTCCGTAAATTTTTGTATAGTAGCAAAAGAACCGAGATATTTATCACCACGGATTACAGGAGTAACGGTTACCGTAATGTCCACATCACTCACTCTAATCAAACGATTATTTATCTTTTGACCCGTGATTCTGCATTCCTCAAAAGGTAAAAATGAGAAAACAGATATAGCAGGATGATCTATGGATTGCTCTTTGGTAACACCGGTAATTTCTACTGCTTTTGAATTACAAGCAAAAATAACATCATTCTCATTAACACCAATAATTCCTTCATCCATAATTTCCATCAAAAGCTCAAATTGACTCTCCATTTGGAGAGACCTTCCAAACAGTTGGTTAAAGCTATAATTGTTGACAGCCAGTGACCGAAAATATTCCTTGAATTTTTCCCTCTCTAATAGGTAATCAAATTTTAGCCGCAGTGCTATTTCTACCATGGTGCTGGAATCTAGCACACGTTGCCCAAGATCAATAATGGTATTTACGTCTTTTGGTACATAACGGGATTCACCTGGGGTAACTGCTAACTGGAAACCACAAGCGGGCCTAGCACCAGGATAATAGGGAGTGAAATTTATGTGATTAATGCCCAATTGACTGAGTCTAGTTATAGCCTCACGCACCATTTTTTCACTGAGATTGACAAATAAAGCTTTGCTTCCACTTGGAATGCCCCTTAAAGTATCAAGGGATTTATTGGTAAATGCTACTGCGATTTCTACTTTAGGAATATCAATAGGTATGCATTCCTGAAAATCCGTAATACTTTCAAAGGCGTCGGTTGAAACTACAAACAAATCAGCCTCTTTTATTTTCTTGACGGATCCATTTAATACATTATAAGCACATGTGGATACTAGCTCACCAAAGAGCTCTTTTATCTGATTTTCGTAAAATTTTGCAGCGGTATAATCAAGCGCTACAACAGCAATTCTTTTTTTTATAGGACTCACCCTCTTAAGTTTTAATTAGTATAATGTTAATTCTTTTTGAAAAACATGTCAAGGAAAGCCTCTAATTAACAAATTAAGTTGAAAAAAGCAAGGAAGAGTTATTTATTTTCAATAAAGTAAACGATACCGTGATTGTAAGGCATCATCAATAATCCATATTATTATTTATCCACAGGAGGTGCTGTAACATCTATGGTTGTTACTCGACTGGTGGAAGGTAAAGACTGGATGAAGAAGAATGTTCAAACACTATCATCCGCTATCAAAGGCTAATACCTTAAATATGGTTTCCAAAGGATATTCTAATGACATTGGCATAGTTATTGCTTATAAAATAAGTGTATTTGCAAATATACTTATTTTATAAGAGAAATTTACATCGGCTAATTTTTTAAAAATTAAAATTAAAATATAGTTTCATAAAGAAGGAGAATAATTATGATAAAAGAAATTATTTCAGCTAAAAAAGCACCAGCAGCCATTGGACCATATTCACAGGCGGTTAAGATAGGGAATTTATTATTTACATCTGGTCAACTTCCAATTGTCCCAGAAACCGGAGAAATTATAAACAGCGATGCAAGAAAGGCTACAGAAAGATCTATTGAAAATTTAAAAGCAATATTAGAAGAAGCGGGATCATCTCTTGATAAAGTTATAAAGACAGTAATTTTTCTTAGAGATATGAATGATTTTGCTATAGTAAATGAAGTATATGAAAAATATTTTACTTCAAACCAACCAGCACGTTCATGTGTTCAAGTAGCAAAACTGCCTAAGGATGGAATACTTGAAATAGAAGCTGTAGCGTTTGTATAAAAATTACAGAATAATTTGATTTCACTCAAATATATTAGTAAAAAAGGAGTGTTTATTTAATGATTAAAATTCCCGAAAAAATAATATTTGCAAACCTACCAACAAGGATAGAAAAATTAGAAAGATTGTCACAAAAACTTGGTGGCCCCAATATTTATATAAAAAGAGATGATCAAACAGGAACAGAAGTTTCCGGTAATAAAATAAGGAAACTTGAATTTTCTGTAAAGGAAGCTCTTAATCAAGGCTGTGATGTACTTATTACTTGTGGAGGAATTCAATCTAATCACTGCAGAGCTACGGCAGCAGTGGCTTCAAGGCTTGGAATGAAATCAGTCCTTGTTTTAAGAGGGGACTCAGAAACAGAATTAGATGGCAATTTGTTTATAGATAAGCTTTTGGGGGCGGAGATTCAATTTATTACTCCAGAACAATATAAAAATAGTAAAGCTGAAATTATGCAGCAAATCAAGGCGAAATTAGAGAAGCAGGGCTTTAAACCTTATATTATACCAGAAGGTGCTTCTAATGGAATTGGTGGATTTGGATACTATAATGCCATGGAGGAAATTGTTTGCCAGGAAAAAGAGATGGGTGTACATTTTGATAAAATTGTACTTGCAGTAGGATCTGGTGGAACTCATTCTGGACTATTACTAGCAAGTAAAATACTAGAGTATACTGGCGAAATCTATGGTATCAATGTTTGTGATGATGCCCAGCACTTCAAAAATGAGATTTATAAAATATTGCAGGAAAGTATGAAATACATTGATGTGAATTTACATATTTCAAAAGATGAAATTCATATTATAGATGGATATGTAGGAAGAGGATATGCGCTTAGCAGGCCAGAAGAGCTTAACTTTGTTCATGACTTTGCAAAACTAGAGGGAATAATTCTAGACCCTGTGTATACGGGTAAAGCCATGTATGGATTGGTAGAAGAAATTAAAAAAGGAAGCTTCAAAAATTGTGAAAATATCTTGTTTATTCATACTGGAGGAGCATTTGGATTGTTCCCCCAGAAACACTTATTTAAGCTTTAAAAATCTTTAAAAATAGTAAACTAGTATAAGAAAGTAGCCTTCGCATAAGGCTACTTTTTTTGAAGACCATCTGATTTAACGACATTTCAGAAGGAAAGTCTTCCATGTCTATAAGTGGGGGTCACATATTACAACAAAAATAAAACTTCAGTGGGAGTCTAAATCTCCTTCTGAAGTCGTTAATTACAGCGACCCAGGAGATGATTTAACAACATTAAGTGTGACTAAAAATATATATCTGAAAGTTCTAAATTAATTAATTCTAAATTTTTATTATTTTTAGATGCTTGAAGGTTTTCTGGATTAGGATTAACTGTTTCTACTTGCGCGTTAGGTAATTCGATTATAAATTCGCTACCATTTCCAATAGAAGTAATAAGGTCTATTTTACCATTATGTAATTCAACAAGAGACTTTACAAGAGATAAACCTATACCACTACCTTCTCTATTTCTCGAAGTGGATTTATCGACTTGTATAAATCTTTGGAAAATTAATTTTTCCATATCTTTCTTGATACCAATACCTGTATCTTTAACGGAGATTATTGTTTTATCTTGCCCATCATATATATTTACATATATGTATCCCTTAGAAGGGGTGAATTTAATAGCATTAGAAAGTAAGTTAAGTATTATTCGTTCTATTTTATCTGGATCACAGGCAATGATTTTTTCTTCCGTTTCAGTATCGAAAATCAAGTTGATATTTTTATTTTCAACATACTCTGCCACGGATAAGGTAATGTCTTCAACCACTTTAACAATGTCATTATTTGATAAACTAACCTCAAAGTAACCGGCATCCATTTTGGTTATATCTATCAAGTTATTTATTAACCTAAGCAGCCTATAAGAATTTTGCTTTATTGTATGCAAATACTTGTCTGTTTTTAAATTTTTATTAATTTCTGAATCATTTGTCTTTAAAATCATATCTAACATTTGCTGAGCACAAAAAATCACATTCAAAGGAGTTCTTAGTTCATGTGAAATATTTGCGAAAAATTCTGAACGCAATTTTTCATATTCAATAGCTTTATTATAAATTTCTTTTTTTTGAATATAGTTTTTTACTGAAAAATTATAATTCATAATAGATAGTATAATGGCAAGTATCATTGTCACAAAAGCATTATTAAGTTGAGCATAAAATTTAAATGGATATAAATTAATTGCTTTTAATCCTATGATTAGAATTATAAAATTAGTAAAGTGAATAATTATGTATTCTTTAGGATTTAGGATTATTGGAATTGAAAAACAAAACATGGCGACAATATATGCCGTAATTTCCCCTTGATATAATTGAGCATTTATAGAAGTAATAGTACCTAGTATTATATTTGAAAAAACAAATATAACTAGTATGCTCCGAGAAAACTTTATACTTTTATCATTGAAATAATTAGT
This sequence comes from Clostridium sp. FP1, assembly GCF_011065975.2. Lineage (NCBI taxonomy): Bacteria > Bacillati > Bacillota > Clostridia > Eubacteriales > Clostridiaceae > Clostridium > Clostridium sp. FP1. Next base: position 951,277 of record NZ_JAAMNJ020000001.1, read on the forward strand.
ATAAAGTCTAAGCAAATATATGGCGCTAAATAGTATAGTTAATAAACAAATATAATTTAAATTTCTATATGCTACTATAACGCTTTGATTATTAATGGTTTTTGCAGTTTGAAATAATAACTGAATAAGGTTTACAAATATTAAAATTAGGCATACAATAGGAGTTCTGTTATTATTTTCTTGTAATATTTTCTTATCAAAGTCTTCTCTATAGATTATAGGTATATCATAAAACACACAATTTTTAATTTTATCAATAAATTTATATATGCTTATATTTCTTAATTCCATAGTGATTACCGCCTTGTTTTTTATTTTTGTATATAATCCATATAGTAATTATATACAAATAATTATAAAATTTCCACATATTATAATTAAATTCATAAAATAATTTGTTAAATAGGTGTAGATTTTGTTGCGGAAATAATGAGGATATAAAGCATATCAATGAAAATCATGCAGAAAAAAATACATTCACTGTTAAAACAATGCCAAACATGTTATGGCATTGACGAATTAGTAAATATATATAGTTTAGAAAGGGGATAAGTACTTAAATGGAAAATAAAAAATACTTGGAACAAACAAAAATTGGGCTAACACCCCTTTTAGCAATGGAAGAGGCAGCAAGATGTCTTTTATGCCATGATGCACCTTGCAGCAAGGCATGTCCTGCTGGTACAGAGCCAGCAAAATTTATTCGCTCACTTCGTTTTAAAAATACAAAGGGTGCTGTCGAAACCATTAGAACAAACAATATTTTAGGTGGAATATGCGCTAGAGTATGTCCTACAGCTCAATATTGTGAAGGGGCTTGTAGTAGATGTGGTATAGACGAGCCAATAAGAATAGGTGATTTGCAGAGATATGTAACTGATTATGAAAAAAGTATAAATATGAAAGTTTTAGATAAAGTAGAAGCTATAAATGAAAAAATAGCAGTTATAGGTTCAGGTCCAAGTGGAATTGCAGCAGCGGCATCACTTGCATCAAAAGGATATAAAGTAACGGTATTCGAAGAAAAAAGTATATTAGGCGGATGGTTAAATTATGGAATACCACCTCAAAGATTACCAAAAGAAGTTGTACAAACAGAAATGAATTATGTAAAGGACTTAGGGGTAGAGTTTAAGACAAATTGTAAAATAGGAAAAGATATTAAGCTAGAAGACCTTAGAACAAAGGGTTATGAAGCATTCCTAGTTTCATGTGGAATGCAAAAGGGAAAAGATATAGACGTTAAAGGGTCGGAACTTAAAGGTGTTTTAAATGGAGTGGATTTTCTTTCAAAGGCTAAAATTAATGAAGGCAACGTTAAGATAGGTAATCATGTGATTGTTATAGGTGGTGGAGATGTTGCTTTAGATTGTGCTTCAACGGCTAAATTGCTTGGATGTGAAGATGTCAAAATAGTATATAGAAGAACTATAGAAAAAATGCCAGCAGATGTAGCCGAAAGAGAATATATACAATCATTAAATATTCCGATATTTACAGGGTTCAAACCATTAGAGATTAAAGGAGAGAATGGATTGGTTTCTGCTTTTAAGGCCGAAGGAATGTTTGATTCATCTCTATTAGAACTTACAGCAGATATGGTCATATTTGCAGTAGGACAAGAATCAGAAGATATAAAAATCATTGCAGATATAGAAGTCGATGGAAAAGGAATAGTTGTTACAAAAAACTGTAGAACAAATATTGAAGATATATTTGCAGCAGGAGATATAGTTTGTGGTGATAAGACGGTTGTGCAAGCTGTTGCATCTGGTAAATTAGCTGCAGAAGAAATTGAAGGATATTTGACTGCAAAAAGAGAGTCTAGGCAAGTAGATAGACAGGTAGCATCACCTAAGGAGGTTTAAGTTATGAAAAAGAAAGATCTTTCAATAGAATTTTGTGGAGTAAAGTGTGAAAATCCGTTTTTCCTGGCATCATCACCAGTTGGAAATAATTATGAAATGTGTGCAAAGGCATTAGAGGCCGGTTGGGGTGGTATAGTATTTAAAACAATCGGAGTTTTTATACCAAATGAAGTATCACCACGTTTTGATGCTCAAAGAAAAGAAGCTACGCCTTTTACAGGATTTAAGAATATGGAACAGATAGCAGAGCACCCACTTGAGTGGAACATTGAGCAGATGAAAAAGTTAAAAGAAAACTACCCAAGTAAGATTCTTATTGCTTCAATAATGGGAAGTAATGAGCAGGAATGGACTATGCTTGCAAAACGTGTTACAGAAATAGGAGCGGATATTATTGAATGTAACTTCTCCTGTCCACAGATGACATCTCATGCTATGGGTTCAGACGTTGGACAAAACCCTGAGCTTGTTAAGTCATATTCAGCAGCAGTAAGAAGAGGAACGCATCTTCCGATAATTGCAAAAATGACGCCTAATATAGGTAATATGGAAGTGCCTGCAATAGCAGCTATTGAAGGTGGAGCAACAGCAATTTCAGCTATAAATACAATAAAGTGTATAACTGGAATAGACTTTGACAAGCAAGTAGCATTGCCAATAGTAAATGGAAAATCATCAATATCCGGATATTCAGGAAAAGCCGTAAAACCTATAGCACTAAGATTTATAGCTCAGCTTTCAAAAGAACCGAAACTTAAAAATGTTCCTATAAGTGGTATTGGAGGTATAGAAACTTGGGAGGATGCATTAGAATTTATAATGCTTGGATCTTCTAATCTTCAAGTGACTACAGCAATTATGCAATATGGTTATAGAATAGTTGAAGATTTAATAAGTGGAATTTCATATTACATGGAAGAAAAAGGAATTGAAAAACTAGAAGATTTAGTAGGAGTAGCTCTTGAAAATACAATCCCAGCAGAGGAATTAGATCGTGGATACATAGTATATCCTAATTTTAAACATGAAAATTGTGTAGGCTGTGGAAGATGTTACGTATCTTGCTTTGATGGAGGTCATCAAGCAATTATATGGGATGAAGAAAATAGAAGACCTTCACTAGACAGGGGAAAATGTGTAGGATGCCACTTATGTTCTTTAGTATGTCTAGTAGATAACTGTATAACTAAAGGTGATATAAAATTTAAAGATGGAGAAAAAGAAAGAAAAATAGATTTATAAAAATTTAAATAAATCTATGAAAATGTAGTAAAAATTTATTTATATAATGCTAAAGATATGGTTTAGTAGTTTCTAATTGAATACCTTAAATATTCTAGCTATAGATAAATTTATGCTACATTTAAAATTTAAAGATATATATTTTTTATAATTTATTTAATCTTCTATATATAATTCTTCCGAATCGCCGTCATAACTAAATAATTCTGCATATCTTCCCCAATCAATAATAGAATCCATGATAACATCGATTTGCTCCTCTGGGAAATGACCTATAAATATTTCTTTGAAAAATTCTTCTTTCATTGTATGATTCTTTTTATTGCCCAAAACATTCATAATCAAACGAAAGGTTGAAATTTCCTCTAATTGTTCTTTGAAGATAGTTTTACTTTCGTCAATGTCTGCTTCTACAAATTTAAGACCTACATCCGTAATGAAAATATCTCCTTCCTTTATTTTAATAAAGTCAAGCAATCCCAGTCCTTCAATATTAGGAAGTAAATCATTTATTTCCATCATTAAATCTCTGCCTAGCTGGTAAATGTCCATTTCTCCGTTGTTATCATCTATCATCTCTAAGAGGCCCGACAATACGCCTATAGGAGCTTTAGGTATTAACACAGGCTTATCTATATTTTTAGTACCATCATTAAGTGGTATTTCTGTTTTGGTTTTTTCTAATTCATTAAACTGACCTTTAGTAATAACTCCATAAATATTATCTACTATATTTTCAAACTCAGGAGATTTACGATTTCTTGGATGAGGCAGTTCGACTTTTATCTCTGTAACTATTCCTGCAGGCTGCTTACTTAAAATTACAATTCTATCTGCCATAAGCACCGCGTCTTCAATAGCGTGAGTAATCATAATAATACTCTTTATAGGCATTCTTTTGTCTGTCCATAAATCTATTAACTCTGTTCTTAGATTTTCTGCTGTAAGAAAGTCTAAGGCTGAAAAAGGTTCATCCATACAAAGAAGTTTTGGTTCTACAGCTAGTGCTCTTGCGAATCCTACTCTTTGCCTCATACCTCCTGAAAGTTCTTTAGGGTAGGCTTCTTCGAAACCATCAAGTCCAATCAGGTCTATTAGTTCTTCTGCTTTTCTTCGTGTATACTCTTTGGGAAAGCCCTTGGCTTTAAGTCCAAGTTCTACATTTTCTAATACAGTTAACCATGGATAAAGAGCAAAAGTCTGAAAAACAATAGAGGCATATGGATTTACTCCGGTTACACTTTCTCCATCAAAAATAATTTCGCCTTCAGAAGGCTCGATTAAGCCAGTAATTGCCCTAAGTATTGTAGACTTACCTGATCCAGATGGACCAAGTATGGCAATAAATTCTCCTTGATTAATGGTTAAGTTTATATTCTCAATAGTTGGAACTTTATTTTCTCCAAAATACTTTGTAAGTCCTGTTACTTTAATAAATTCTTTTTTCATATATAGCACCTCACTTATGTTTAACCTTGTGGTTATATTTATATTTCAATCTTAAACCTTTCTTCTGATAAACTGTAAAGTTTCTTCCATAGGACTTTATTAACGCATACAACTACAATACACATTACAATTGTACTTACTATAAGTAGTGGGAAATTTCCAGTCTCTGTTGCTTCTGAAATTAATGCTCCAAGTCCGATGGTACTTACTGTTTGTCCGCCGAAACTTACATATTCCGAAACAATACTTGCATTCCAACAGCCACCAGTAGCTGTTACCATTCCTGTTAAAAGGTAAGGAAAAATTGAAGGTAAAATAAGTATCTTCCACTTTTTCCATCCTTTTAAACCATAAACTTTAGCAGCTTCTTTTAAATCTTCTGGTATTGACATTGCCCCTGCGATTACATTAAATAAAATGTACCACTGGGTTCCAAGTAGCATGAGGAGAATAGATGCAAAACTTAATCCTCCAAATATATTTATAAAAAATGCTAGTACAACTGGGAATATTGCAGTGGCAGGGATAGATGCTATTACTTGTATAATAGGCTGAAGTATATTTGCGATTTTTTTATTCATTCCAACTGCCACTCCTAAAGGAACGGTCCATGCTAGTGCAATAATTTGTGCCACAGCAACCCTTAAAAAGGAATAGGTAACAGCTGGGGGTATTTTAGCAAGATCCCTTACCGAAATATCTGAAACTATTTTTATAGCTCCATAAGTTGAGTATATAAAAAATCCTATAAAAACCATCCGAATTGACCATTTTATAATTTGACCTATTGTACTTTTTCTGCTGTTTTTGTTACGTTTATTTTTCTCTATTTTATTTACAAAGCTATCTATTTTTTGATTTACCTTTTCAAATAAAGGAGCTAGTGCCTTTTCGGTTACTGTCTCTATAATTACAGAACGCCTAATCATTGTTAATATAAAAGAATGTGGTGCATCTTGTGGGCCTGTAAGTTCCACTTTAAATTTATCTGACCATGCAATGACAGGTCTCCATATGAGCTGATCTAACAGTACAATTACTAAAATCAAAGTTAGAATTCCCCAAAACAAAGCTTTTTTGTCTCCTGCATTGGAAGCAGTTTGCAAATAAGAACCAAGTCCAGGTAATCTGAAATCCTTCCCTTTTAGTCTAAACATCTCACAAGCCATTAGGAAAAACCAGCCTCCGGACCAAGACATCATGCTATTCCAAACTAATCCAATGGCTGAAAATCCTATACTAGGAGAAATAATCAGGAACAGTAACGCACCCAAACTTATAAAAATTACTATATCCATCATTCCAAATTTCCGTCTTATATCTATTTTTTTTAATTTCATGGTATAATCCCCCTTATTTTAGGGAATGAGACTTCAATCTTTTAAAATCACACTCCCTTGTGTTTTTTTTATTCTATATATATTATGCCAACTGGCATACTCATCCATACCATCATCACCTTTCATAAAAAATAAAAGAGTCCTAAAAGGACTCTCCAAATTCAACACGACATACAATGTAAGTGCTACTTACATTGTATGTCTATACTGCTTGATTTGCAAGGTATTAAAGGTTATTATAAGCATATCAGTTTATTTTTGTACACAACCTCATTAAATATATTAAAGAGGAAGAAAATATATGAAATTTAATAAGTGTGTGGATTGCTTTATATACAATATTGTCTAAATATAAAAAAGAAAAAATTTATATCTAAATAATTCGCAAAAATAGTCGATAAGGTAATATAATATTGTATTTTATTAAAATATATTGAAAGAATACTATAAATATTTATAATAATTTACAGTTATGCTAAGGAGGAGATTTTTTTGAAAAATAAATTTACTGTATAAAACCCGAAAATATAGAAAGAAAGAGGAAGGTGATATTATGAATTCATATATGTTTCCTATTAAAGTAGCACTTATAACATTCCCTGTTTTGGCCTTTATTCTTACGGTACCATTTTTAATGCACCAGTATAAAAAATACAGATATATAAACAAATTTAGGGCATTTGTTTTATATTCATTTTTATTGTTCTTAATGGTTTCCTATTATTTGGTTATACTGCCACTTCCCAATACACATGATGTGAAAAGTCTACAGGATATAGGCACTAGGCATTATAATTTAAGGCCTTTTACATTTATACATGATTTCTTAAAAGAAACACATGTTGTATTTAATTCCCCTTCTTCTTATATTAGAATTTTAAAAGAAAGGACATTCTTACAGGTGGCTTTTAATGCAATATTGATTGCACCACTTGGAATCTACTTAAGATACTATTTTAAAAAAAGTCTAAAGCAAACAGTAATAATATGTTTTTTATACTCTTTGTTTTTTGAACTAACTCAATTAACGGGTGTGTATGGTATATATAATGCAGCCTATAGACTTTTTGATATAGATGACTTAATGCTAAATACCTTTGGAGGATTTATAGGATATATAATAGCTCCTGTATTTACTTATTTTTTACCCGAAGTTGATAAGTTAGATGAAAATATTAATCTAGAGTCTATGCCAGTAGGATATATTAGAAGGTTTATAGCATTTCAAATAGATTGGTTTGTCATTGGGATTGCAGTTAGTATATTACCAATAAGTAGAAACATCATAGTAGATGCAGTAATTGTATTTTTATATTTTATTGTATTGGTTTATTTCACAAATGGAAAAACTTTTGGTAGTTGGCTTGTTAAAATTAAAATACAGGGTGAAAAACAAAAAATAACTTTTTTAGAATTAGTCAAAAGGTATGGGATCTTGTATTATGGAGTATTTGGTTTTAACTATATTTTATCAGAAACTTTTAATGCAAACAGATATGACAGCACATATTATGTTCCGGTAGCAATAGTATTATTGATTATGTTATTTATTTTTAACTTAGTAGTTTTTATACATCTTTTACTTCATGTTTTCAGTAAGGATAAGGAATTATTTTATGAAAAAATGAGTAAGACTAAAGTTGTAATAATACCTAAATAGCTATTAATGATGAAGAAACAGGATAAAGATATATTAGTTAGTAGGTGATACTCAAAGGACTATTTATGAGGTATAATAGATTAATAAAATAATAAACTATATTTTGAAAATATTCATTATGAAGATTAATTTAGAAAAAAAATACAATATACAGGGTATTTTTTAGATTAAAATGGGGGTAAGTATACATGGAAAATAATAAAATAAAAACAAAAGTTTTAAGACCTAAATTTGATAGCAATCTAGATATTATAGAGTTGTCTAAAGAAAAAATAGTGGATGAGTCTATATTTTCTTATGGAATAATTAGTGATTGCGATTTAGAAAACCATGAAGCAGACAGGGTTAATTTTAAACAAGTAATATTTAAGAAAGTTATTTTTAGTAAAATAACTTTTAGACGTATAGAACTAGTGGATGTGAGATTTGAAAATTGTGATTTATCAAATGTAGATTTTAATGAGGCTTCATTACATAGAGTAGAATTTGTAAATTGCAAAATTATTGGTATTAATTTAAATGAAGCCACATTTAGAGACGTTATTTTTGAAAATTGTAACGGTGAATTTGCTTTTTTTAGTTATTCTAATTGTAAGCAAGTCGCATTCCTTCAATGTCAATTACGATCTTCTGATTTTCAAAATTCAAAATTTGTAAAAGTAGAATTTCAAGAGTCTAATCTACTTCAGGCTCAAATGAATTTTACAAGTCTTAAAGGAATAGATTTTACAAGTTGCGATATTGAAGGGATAGGAGTAAATATTGCTGATGTTAAAGGTACAAAAGTTACCGCTATGCAAGCAGTTTCTCTATCGAGCATACTAGGTCTCATTATTAAATAAAATCAACTTTATAAAAAAACATTATATATACTGAAAGTAGTAATGTAAAAAGGGGGTGCGGGTTTGTCAAATAATGATGAAAATTTAAAAGAGGAAATTGTTAATCTTATTAGTAAAGGGGATAATGATAGAGTAGGATTTAGGCATCATAGTGGGGGACCCAGTTTATTAGGTAAGATTATTTCATCTTTTGCAAATGCATCAGGCGGCAGATTGATTTTGGGGGTAAATAATAAGGGTAAAATCTTTGGTTGTAAAAAAGAAGATGTAATGGAAACCTTTAATAAATCTAAAGAAAAATTGATACCATGTCCTATTGTTTCAATAGAATTTATTGAAATAAACAAAAAAGTATTGGCTATTATTTCTATAGAAAAAACCGAAAAAATAATTTCGTCTAGTTTAGGAGTATTTAAAAGAGTTAATAATTTTGAAGAAATTATGGTAACAGAAGAAATAAAGAATAAACAATTAAGTGCAGTTATTAATGATGAAGTTAAAGATACCGTTGGAGAAATGGCTCAGCAAATTTCACAGCTTACAATTACATTAGAAGGTACTATACAAAGATACAGAAGGCAAAATAAGCTAAGTAGAAAAATTTTTGAATGGATAGCTTGTGGAATAATTGGAATTATCTTATCAATGATTATTCATTTGTAGGGGACAACTTTTGTTTGTTAATGATACGGAGACGCATGAAAATAAAAATGAGTTTATTTGACAAAAATAGAAATATAGTTTAGAATTCATATGTAAGAGCAACATCAATATTGTGTAAGAATTTAGGAATAAGACTAATTTTTTTTTTTTTTTTTCAAAAATAATTTAATAACTATTTAAGTTAAACCACGAAGGTTCTGCTTTTTTTTATTTTGAAAAAGCATCTGAATTTTCGTGGTTTTTATGTTTTTCATGTCCCTTAAGGAAAGGATAGGATCTAGTGAATGATGTAATTTACATGGGGAAAAAAGTAATGCAGTTTATTTTTGTTATATTTCTGTTGTCTATAATTGCCTTTTATATGGCAAGATTGTCACCTGGTGATCCTCTAATATCTTATTATGGGGAAGGTGCTGAAAGGATGAATACCACAGAAAAATTGGAGGCAATGGAAAAGCTGGGACTAAATGAACCTATATATAAACAATATATCAGCTGGTTTTCAAATGCATCTAATGGACAGTACGGTATATCTTACAAATATAAACAGAACGTTACCACAGTAATTGGAGATGTTTATAAAAATACAATTATACTGGGTGGGCTTGGATATATATTCACATTTTTGTTTGCTCTGCTTTTAGGGATTTTTTGCACATTACATGAAGATAAGCCCATTGATAAAATTATCTGTAAAGTAGGGGTTATAACTACTTGTATTCCAGCATTTTGGTTATCGCTAATACTAATATTGATTTTTGGTATTAATTTAAGGATATTACCTTCAAGTGGTGCCTATGCCATGGGTAAGTCAGGTAGCATTGTAAGTAGAATAGAGCATCTTGTCTTGCCTTTAATAGTGCTCATACTTAGCCACCTGTGGTATTATACCTACATGATTCGAAATAAATTAGTAGAAGAAATCAGACAAGATTACGTGTTATTATGTAAAATTAAGGGTTTAAGTAAAAAGAAAATTGTATATAAACATTGTTTGAAAAATATTATGCCATCCTATATTAATGTTATGGCAATATCCGTTCCTCATATTTTAGGAGAAACTTATGTGGTAGAAAAAGTTTTTTCTTATCCTGGACTTGGCTCATTGTCTTTTGAGAGTGCGAAATATCACGATTATAATATGTTGATGTTGCTTTGCCTTATAACGGGGATACTAGTGGTTTTCGTAAATATGATATCACAAGTAATTAACGATAAAATAGATCCTAGAATGAAACATGATGAGGGGGAGCAAGATTGGAAGTAGAAGGTAGCGACTTTGAAATAGTTGGAGAAAATTATATTTCAGAGGCGATAAAAGTAGCTGAAAAAAAAAGCTTTAAAGAAACCCTGAAAGAAAAACCTTATATCTCAATAGGAGTCTTGCTCATAATAATCCTTGGATGTATCTTTTCCGGGGAAATATTAAAATTAAATCCGGGTTATATGGACTTAAGTAATATTAATGTGGCTCCCAGCAGCACCTTTTATTTCGGTACAGATTCCTTGGGCAGAGACATTTTCACTATGATTTGGTATGGTGGTAAAATCTCTTTATTTATCGGGGTATTTGCTACAATAATATCAACTACAATGGCAGTTGTATATGGAAGCATCAGTGGTGTTGCGTCAGAACTGATAGATGATATGATGATGCGATTTACTGAAATACTACTCAGTATACCATCTATTTTAATCGTCATTTTCATTCAAGCAATGATAGGTAAGGCAAATCCAGTATCCATAGCCATTGTAATTGGTGTTACTAGTTGGATGAATATTTCTAAGATTGTACGAAGTGAGGTAAGGAAAACTAGAAATAGTGGATATATTTTAGCAGCAAAATGTGCAGGGGGTAAATTTTTTTATATTTTAAAGAGACATCTGATACCAAATTTTATTTCGGCAATAATGTTTATGGTGGTAACCAATGTTGGAAGCGCCATTGCAATAGAATCAACTTTGAGCTTTTTAGGAATCGGTCTTCCGCTTGAAATTATATCATGGGGTAGTATGCTCTCACTTTCAGAGAAAGCATTATTATCAAATTATTGGTGGATTATCTTGATTCCAGGTATATTTTTGGTGGTTACATTGGTTTGCATCACAAATATAGGGGATTATGTAAGGAAGAAAAACAATAAAGAATTTAGCAACTTATAAAGATATAAAGTGTCAATAATATTTGCAATATACAATGCAAATATTAAATAACAAACATACGAGGGGGATAATGATGAAATTAAAAAAAATGATTATTTTAGGATTTACACTGGTAATGAGTATGGTTTTATTGGTTGGCTGTGGTGGTGATAAAACAGCATCTAATGAAAAGGTTTTAGTTTATGGAAGTGGGGATTATTCAAGTATTAATCCAGCATTATATGAACATGGAGAAATTAATTCTCTGATTTTCAGCGGACTTACTGCACATGACAAAAACAATAAGGTTATTCCCGGACTTGCAAAAAGCTGGACCATTGATAAAGCTACAAATACATATACTTTTATGTTAAGAAATGATGTTAAATGGCATGATGGTAAAATTTTTACGGCGGAAGATGTGAAGTTTACGCTGGAAACCATTATGAATCCTAAAAATTCTTCGGAAATAGCATCTAACTATGAAGATATTACAAAGATTGAAGTAGTGGACAAGACTACCTTAAAAATAACTCTAAAAGCTCCCAATGTAGCTATGCTGGATTATTTGACAATTGGTATCTTACCTAAGCACCTACTAGAAGGAAAAGATATTGCAACAGATAAATTCAATCAATCACCAACGGGAACGGGTCCATTTAAAATGGAGAGCTGGGATAAAGGACAAAGTATTACACTTGTAAAAAATAAAGATTTCTACAAAAAAGAACCACAAATTGATAAAGTGATTTTTAAAATTGTGCAGGATACCAAAGCAAGGGCCCTGCAATTAAAATCCGGAGAATTAGATTTAGCACAGATTACACCCCAGGATGCAGCGCAATTTGAAAATAATAAGGACATTACTGTCTATGATATGAAAACATCCGATTACAGAGGAATTTTGTATAATTTTAATAGTCCTCTATTTAAAGAAAATAGAGAATTACCTAATGCTTTAAGTTATGCTATTGATCGAAAAGCTGTTTTGGACAGCGTTTTATTAGGTCATGGAAAAGTAGCATATTCACCAATTCAGGTTGGAGAATATAATGATCCTAACATGGAGAAATTTGACTATAACCCGGAAAAAGCAAAAAAAGAGTTGGAAAAAGCGGGTTGGAAGCTTGGCCCGGACGGTATATATATAAAGAATGGTAAAAAATTGTCATTTACTATCAACTGCCAAGAAGGAGACCAAGTCAGAGTAGATATGGCGAATATCTGTTCTCAACAGTTTAAGGCGATTGGCGTAAATATGAAGGTGGCCGTACTGTCAAAAATCGATTGGGAAAATCAAGACGCACATCTGATTGGATGGGGGAGTCCTTTTGACCCGGATGATCACACTTATAAAGTGTTTGTAACTGGTAAAGGTAATAACTACAGTAGCTATTCAAATACTAAAGTTGATGAGTTGTTACGCAAAGCAAGAGAAACTGATGTGAAGGCTGAAAGATTAAAATATTATAAGGAATTCCAAATTGAATTAACCAAGGATATGCCATATACATTTATAGCATATATAGATGCATTATATGGTGCAAAGCCTAATATAAAAGGAATCACCACAGAAACAGTTTTGGGACATCATGGTGTGGGCATATTCTGGAATATTTCAGATTGGACAATTGATTAGAAAATTTAGAAAATAAAGTGAAACCACAATGGTGCCTATGGCTCCTTTGTGGTTTCTAAAGAATAGGAGCGAATATGAAGGATTTGTTAGAAGTAAATAATTTAGTTGTAAGCTTTTTAACTAAAGCAGGTGAGGTGCAAGCGGTTAGAGATGTTTCCTTTTCTCTGAAAAAAGGAGAAGTTTTAGCCATACTTGGAGAATCAGGCTGCGGAAAATCAGTATTATGTAAAAGCATTTTACGAGTACTTCCAGAGAATGCCTGTATAAAAAGTGGAGAAGTTATTCTTAATGGAGAGAACTTAATAAATTTATCAGGTAAATCTATGGATAAGGTTAGAGGCAGGGAGATATCTATGATCCTTCAAGATCCTATGACTTCTTTAAATCCTACTATGTCTATTGGCAAACAGATTATGGAAGCGGTCTTGATTCATCAAAAGATTAGCAAAAGTGAAGCAAAAAAGAAAAGTATAGAGCTTATGGAGCTTGCTAAGATTGACCATGCAGAAAAAAGATTCCATCAGTATCCCCATCAGCTCTCTGGAGGAATGATACAGAGAAGTGTTATTGCAATTGCACTGGCCTGCAAACCCAAAGTATTAATTGCTGACGAACCAACCACTGCTTTAGACGTAACTACTCAAGCACAAATAATAGAGCTTATTCAAGAATTACAAATAAAAACTGGGATATCAATCATATTTATCACACATGATTTAGGAGTTGTTGCCAAATTAGCCCAAAGAATTGCAATCATGTATGCTGGAAAAATCGTTGAAATAGGTACTAGCAAAGATATTTTTTATGATCCACGGCATCCTTATACCTTAGGATTAATGTGTTCTTTACCTAATATGGATTCTGACGCAGAAAATTTAAATTGTATACCAGGAATGCCCCCGAGTTTATTGAATCCGCCAAAAGGTGATGCCTTTGCACAGAGGAATAAATATGCATTGAAGATAGATTATCTAGCTGAGCCACCTATGTTTAAAATCAGCGATACCCATAGTGCTGCAACTTGGCTTTTACACAAAGATGCTCCAAAAATAAAGCCACCCATTAGATTTAAAGAATTTAGGGTGATGCAAAATGAAGACTGAAAAAATATTAGAAGTGAAAAATCTAAAACAATATTTTAAATTAGATAGGAATACTGTAAGTAAAGCAGTTGATAATATATCTTTCGATATTTACAAAGGAGAAATATTGGGACTAGTGGGTGAATCAGGTTCAGGTAAATCAACAACAGGTAGAAGCATTATTAATATCTATAAGCCAACAGGGGGAGAAATCTATTATAGGGGAAAACTTATATCAGATCGTAAAATTTATAGAGCTGAAAAAAAATTTATAAATAGAAATATGCAAATCATATTTCAAGATTCAACTTCAGCTCTAAATTCAAGAATGACAATAAAAGAAATTATTGAGGAGCCTCTTATAATTCAAAAATTGTATAAGAAGAAAGAAGAGCGCAGGGAGAAAGTTTATAAGCTTATGAATTTAGTGGGACTAGATAAGATTTATCAGGATTACTATCCCTTTGAATGTTCAGGTGGACAGAGGCAACGTGTAGGAATTGCACGGGCGCTTAGCGTAGGTCCAGAATTCATCATTGCGGATGAACCCATTGCATCTTTAGATGTTTCGATTCAAGCTCAGATTATCAATTTATTCAAAAAACTTCAAAGAGAGAATGGTCTCACATGTTTATTTATTTCACATGACCTAGCAATGGTGAAATATGTATGTAACCGAGTAGGTGTTATGTATCATGGGAAAATTGTTGAACTGGCTGAAACTAAGGAATTATATCGCAATCCCATTCATCCTTATACCAAAGCATTGTTTTCAGCAATACTTGCTCCGGGTCTAGAGTGCGCGCAAAAGAGAACTCGTATTAAGTATAACCCCATTAATGATGATCTTTTGGAAGAATCAAGTCAGTTGGTAGAAGTATCAGAAGGCCATTTTGTGCTGCAATAATTTAACAAGTCACAGTTACCTTAGTACTATTTATTAGCTATAAATGGATATTAGTTTGATTGTGGCTTGTGTTTGTTATATGCATGTATTGAAAAAAACTATAAGGGACATAAATTGTATTGAAAAACAAAATGCTGAAAAACTTTACAATATATTACCAAAGCTGTATAATAAAACGCGGAATGGGCCAAAATAATTCCAAAAATTACATTTAATTTAAGGGGGATTTTACATGAGAAGAAAACTATGTAAGATTTTAGCTGCTGTAACGGTGATTTCTCTAGTATTTACTGGTTGTGGTAACAAGAATCAAGCAAATGTAAAGGAAAGTGAAAAACAGGAGATTAAAAAAGGAGGGGTTGTTAAGGAAGCTATTACATCAGCTCCAGAAGGTATATTTATGCCAGCCTTTTTTACTTTTAATGATGATGCAAAGGTTAATTTGATGATTTATGAAGGGTTGCTAGGTTTAGATGAGAAAATGGAATTAAAACCAAGACTTGCTGAATCTTATAAGGTTTCAGATGATAAAAAAACTGTAACTTTTAAAATAAGAAAAGGGGTAAAATGGCATGATGGTAAGCCTTTTACTGCTGATGATGTAAAGTTTACTTTTGATTTCGTTTCTAATCCTAAATATAATGGACCTTATACAATGTTTGTTAATAACATAAAAGGTTATGATGAGTTTAAGGCAGGTAAATCTAAGGACCTTGAAGGTGTTAAGAAGATAGATGATAATACTGTATCAATAACTACTAAAAATATATACGGCTCATCTTTAATGAACTTTGGTTATATGATGACAATAATTCCAAAACATGTTTGGGATAAAAGTAATGTAGAAGCTGTACAAAAGGATACTAATTTAATAAGAAATCCAATAGGAACAGGTTCATTTAAATTAGGAAAATTCACTCCAGACCAAGGGGTTGAACTTGTTGCTAATAATGATTATTGGGGTGGAAAGCCTAATATAGATAAATATATACTAAAATTAGTTAGTTCAGATACTGCTGATGCACAGCTTGCTAATAAAGAAGTTGATATAATGGGCGTAGGAGACATTACAAAAGAAGAACAAGAAGCTTATAAAAACAAAGGCTTTAAAGTAGAAGAAATAGTAAATAATGCATATCAATATATGGGACTAAATTTAAGAAAACCTCAATTTAGTAATAAAAAAGTAAGACAGGCATTTACTTATGCTATGAACCGTGAGTCAATTGTAAAAGATGTTTTAAATGGTCATGGAGAAATTGCAAATAATCCATTCCCATCAAACTTCTGGGCTCATCCAGAGGGATTAAATGAATATAAATATAATCCTAAAAAAGCTATGGAGCTTTTAAAAGAAAGTGGATGGCAATACAAGGAAGCAGAAAAGAAAATGTATTATAACGGAAAACCATTTAAGTTTACTTTAAGATATAAATCAGGTGATGACGCAAAGACTAAGTATGCATTAATAGTGCAACAAAATTTCAAGGATATTGGTATAGAAATAGAGCTTAAACCTATGGAATTTGCAGCTATGACTACTGATGTTAAAAGTGCAAACTTTGATGCATTTTTAATGGGAAACGGTAATTTCTATGATGGAGATTTATCACCAAGTTATCTTTCAACTTTAACTCCTCCAAATGGATATAATTATACAGGATTTAATAATAAAAAAGTTGATGAGCTTTTATTAAAAGCGTCTAAGCTTATGACAAAGGATGAGAGAAAACCTATACTTAATCAGGCAGCTTTAGAATTAAACAATGAATTACCAGTTATATATGTTTATCATTGGAGCAGCTTAATGGTTGTAGATACTAAGATTAAGAACTTTAAGAACGCTCAACCGGCATATTATATATATGCTAAAGATTGGTATGTAGATAATAAAAAAATAAAATAGTATTTGTTAAAAAAATAGATTATGTTGCCTTGTTAAGAGAAATTTTTCTGTTAAAAAGGCAACTATTTTATGCAACAGTCCAAATTAAGAATTTAGAGGTTATAGAATATGAGTAAATATTTTTTGAAAAGGATTTTAACAATGATTCCAGTGTTTATTGGGTTATCTATAATTATATTTACCCTTATAAATATTGCTCCAGGAGATCCTTATACTAATATAGTTGAAGGACAAATTAGTATTTCAGCTTCAGATAAGGAAGCAGCACTAAAGGCTATGGGTCAGTATGACCCAATATATGTGAAATATACAAAGTGGATGGGTAAAGTATTAAGAGGAGATATGGGTACTTCTATAAGATATAATGAACCAGTTAAAGATATAATAAAAAGGAGAATAGCAAATACGTTTTTATTAGCTATTATTACTTTAATTTTGAGTACATTAATAGCAGTACCTTTAGGTATAGCATCAGCAGTAAATCAAGATTCAGTTAAAGACAGGATGCTTACAATATTAGCCTTTATAGGCATATCTGTACCAGGATTTTTTATAGCTCTTGTTATAATAAAAGTTTTTGCTATGGATTTAGGATGGTTTCCTATATGTGGAATATCAAATATTGGTGATGATTTATCTGGTTTTGATAAATTTATTGATATAGTTAAACATATGATTCTACCAGTTATATCAATGACTGTTATAGAGGTGGCATCTCTTATGAGATACACTAGGTCATCTATGCTAGATGTTTTAAGTCAAAGCTATATTAGAACTGCTAGAGCCAAGGGATTAAAAGAAAGGATAGTTGTATATAAGCATGCTTTTAGGAATGCACTAATACCAATAGTTACTTTATTAAGTATATCACTTGGATATATATTTTCTGGAACTATATTAATTGAAACTATATTTGTTTGGCCTGGTATGGGAACCTTATTTTATCAGTCCATATCTAATAGGGATTATCCTTTAGTAATGGGATGTGCAATGATGCTTTCAACTTGTATATTAATAGCAAATTTATTTTCAGATGTTGTTTATTGCATTGTAGATCCAAGGATAAGACTTAAGTAGTTTACTGCTATTTATAAAAGCGGAAAGTTTTCATTCTGAAACGTCGTTAAGGAAAATGGTGAAATTTTATGAAGATAAATAATAAAAGGTTTAATTTGTTATTAAAGAATAAGAGGGTAGTATTTGCAGTGATTTTTTTAACAGTAGTTGTTTTAATTTCTGTATTTGCTCCGTTATTAATTACTATAGATAGGGATCAGATAAATACAGCTATATCAAACACACCGCCAAGTTTAGAACACTTACTTGGAACAGATGATTTAGGCAGAGATATTTTTGTGAGATTAATTTATGGGGGAAGAATTTCACTAGCAGTTGGAATGGGGGCAACATTTATATCTGTAACAATAGGCGTTATCTTGGGGGCTACTGCTGGCTACTTTGGAGGCGCCATAGATATGGTGATAATGGTTCTTTTAGATATTTTTATGTGTCTTCCTTTTTTCATAATAGCTATAATACTTGCATCTTTAATAGGCCCTAGTATATGGAATTCTGTTATAATAATAGGTTTCTTGGGGTGGACAACTATTGCTAGAATTGTCAGGGGTGAAGTTCTTGCATTAAAGGAGAGGCAGTTTATAGAGGCTGCAAGGTGTATTGGTATGGACTCTATAGATATAATATTTAAACATATTATTCCTAATATTATTTCGTCTATAATTGTATACGCTACTTTAGGAATTGCAGGAGCTATATTGGCAGAAGCGGGTCTTAGTTATTTAGGAATGGGGGTAAAACAACCTATTCCAAGTTGGGGAAATATGCTTTCTACCGCTAGAAACATGAGATCTCTTATGCTGTATTGGTGGGAATGGGCACCACCAGGTGTAATGGTATTTTTGACTATACTTTCTATCAATTTCATGGGCGATGGATTAAGGAATGTTATCAAGCCTAATGCAAAGGAGTAGTGAACTATATGGAAGACAATATATTAGAGGTAAGAGATTTAAGTACTAGTTTTAAAGTGAGCGGAGGGAGATTTAAAGCTGTAGATGGTGTTAGCTTTAAGCTAAAAAGAGGAAAGGTATTAGGTATAGTTGGTGAGTCAGGATGCGGAAAGAGTGTAACAGCTATGTCTATAATGAGACTTATTGAAAAACAAAATGGATTAATAGAGAATGGTGAAGTTTTATTTGAAGGAATAAATTTGCTGGATTTAAAAGAGTTAGATATGAATAGGGTTAGGGGCAATGAGATTTCAATGATATTTCAAGAACCTATGATATCCTTAAATCCAGTGATTAAAATAGGAAATCAAATTGGTGAGATACTAAAAGTACATAGAAACATAACAGGTGCTCAGAATAAAAAGAGAGTTATAGAGATGTTAAAACTTGTTGGAATAAAAAGAGAAGAGGAGATTATAAATGAGTATCCTCATCAGCTTAGTGGTGGAATGTGTCAAAGAGTTATGATAGCTATGGCTTTATGCTGTACACCAAAACTTTTAATAGCAGATGAACCTACAACAGCACTGGATGTAACAGTGCAAGCTCAAGCACTTGATTTAATTAATGATATTAAAGATAAGTTCAATATGTCTGTGATTGTTATAACTCATGATTTAGGTGTTATATGTGAAGTTAGTGATGAAGTTATGGTAATGTATGCAGGAAACGTAGTTGAAAAGGCTCCTGTAGAAGAAATATTTGATAATCCTATTCACCCATATACCATAGGGTTAATGAATTCTAGACCAGAGAATTTTAAAAGAGGGGAACCACTTAAGTGTATTAAAGGTAAGGTCCCTAAACTTTCGGAGCTATCAGAGGGATGTAAATTTGTTAATAGGTGTGATTATGCTATGGATATATGCAAAAGGTGTAAGCCTCGATTAAAAACCATAAAAAGTGGACATGATGTTAGTTGCTTTAAATATGATTTAGAAGGGGAAGGCAAACTTTGATGGAAAATATAGACTTTAGAAAAAATACATTGTTAGAAGTTAAAAACTTAAAGTGCTATTTTAATGATAGTAATAGGATATTCAAGAAAAATAATAGAGTGATTAAGGCTGTGGATGGGCTATCTTTCAAGATTAATAAAGGTGAAGTATATGGACTTGTGGGAGAATCAGGGTGTGGAAAATCTACAACAGGTAGAGCTATATTAAATTTGATACCTAAAGTAGGAGGGGCTTTAAGTTTTGATGGAAACCTAATTTATGATGTAGAAAATAAATATAGTATAAGTGGGAAAAAAATGCAAAAAACAAGAAAAGATATGCAAATGATATTTCAAGACCCTTATTCATCATTAGATTCTTATATGAATATAGGAAGTATAATTAAACAAGGTATGCTAAAGCATGGACTTCTAGATGGAAAAGAAGTTAGGGTTGAAATTAAGAAGATATTAGAGCTATGTGGTTTAAGTGGTGAATGCATTGATAAGTATCCACATGAGTTTAGTGGAGGGGAAAGACAGAGGATTGTAATAGCAAGAGCATTAGCTCTTAAGCCTAAGTTTTTAGTCTGTGATGAACCTACCTCCGCATTAGATGTATCTATACAAGCACAAATTCTTATGCTTATGGATAGCTTGAAAAAGGAGATGAAATTAACCTATCTTTTTATATCTCATAACTTAAGTTTAGTTAGGTATTTTTGTGACAGGGTGGCAGTTATGTATCTTGGTAATATTGTAGAGGAATCTTATGCAGAGGAGTTATTTTTGAATCCTAAACATCCATATACTAAGTGTTTAATTTCATCAATACCTAAAACTCATCCAAGAGAGAAAAAGTTTAGAATAATAATGAAGGATGAAATACCAAATGGAGATAACCTTATAAAAGGATGTAAATTTAACACAAGGTGTCCATATGCTAGTGAAATTTGTAAATATAAAGTACCAACATTGAAGGAAGTTACAAAAGGTCACTTTGTTGCATGTCATGAAATAGTTTAGAATTGACGGTGGCCTGAGCACCTTGAGAAAAAAAGAAAATATAAGGAAGCTAATAAAATATATAAAGAGATTGTATGATAAAAAAGAATTTGCAGAGCAAACAAATGCGCGAAATACTCAAGTATTTCGCGCAAAATATAGAAATTAATAAAAGCTTAATTGATTTAAATAAGGATAGCTAATCATGAAAAAAAATAAGTAAATTTTTTCAGGACATCGAACACATAACAATAATTTCATAGGGAGTGGTTTGGGCTGGGATACTTTTTGTAGTAGCGCCATAGACAACAATTAGGTTTCGGTTTGCAGGGTTTCGGGTAGTGGCTTGCCCGTTTTCCAATACTATCTGAGTATAGGGGGCAATGTTTAATTTTAAATAATTATCGCTACTCACCAATTGACTGTTAAAATAGTCTACTTTCACATTTTGATATGGTGTATTTATTGCCATCACAATTGCTTGAAATTGTGGAGGAAAAATCATAGGGACAGGTGCATTTGCATCATAAAATCCAGTTATAGTATCTCCTAATCTAACCATTACATGGTCTACGAAATAAGTCACCGGTGTCACCACGAAATTTACTACAGTTCCAAATTCGTCCTCTACAGACATTAATTTATAACATCCTGCACCTTCTCCACTTTCATTTATCCAAAAATCATTAATCATGGTAATGAAACCACTAAAAGATTTAAACTCTATCATTTTCCACCTCCATTCCTATTTAAACTCCTAATCTATAGTATTTTAAAAGCATTGGAAACTACGAATATCCCTTAGATCCATTCCAAAATATCTCCAAGTATTTCTATTAAAGCGAAAGCCTGCTACAGATCTAGGGCCCACGAATACAAGCCATGCCCAAAATCCGTTGCCTCTTCTTGGCCATATATATACAAATCTATATATGCAAGGTCTAATTGCACCTGAGTCTATAGCTAGAGGAGTAGCGCCAAATTGTTGTGATTTAGGTTCAGTTGGTGTAAAGTTTGGAGGTCCAGAAGGTGGTCCACCTTGAGGTGATTGAGGTCCTTGTAGGAATGGACCTATTTGTCTGTATTGATACGACAGTGGAAGATATTCAGTATCTGGTTCATACATATATCTTTGATTATAAGATCTAATAGAATCTTCATCAATATACATTAAATTAACTCCTAAAAGTATTTACAATTACAGTATATGATGCACTATAGTTTTTTGTTATTTAAATTTAGTACTTATTTATTAATAATATGGTTAATATTGCAGCGACCCAGAAGATGATTTAATTCAATAAAAGTTAAAAATTCGTATCCAATATATTAAAGAACATAGGCACCTTATACATAATATGCATATTATATATAAGGTGCCTTGGGAAAAATAACTAGGAATATACCTAAATACATAATTGTATGAGGTGTTTTATGGATTTATTAATATTTGAAAAACGTAGATTGCTTAGGTATAACTTATTATTTCAATTATATAGGGACTTCTTTACTTATGGATATGAAGTGTGCAGTAATATTGATTATGAGATTCCTAATGACTGTAGAATTGAAATAATTGCAGCTCTTTATTTCATATACTATAGAAGATGGATTTTTTTTAACATAGAAAGAGACAAAACAGTTTCTGCTTATGTTTTAGGTCGAGGTATGGAGGAAGTGGAAAATTATCTTATTGAAACTGGTAAATTTGCAGTTTCGAATATATTTGAAGATTTGCTAATACCTGTTATAAACAAAGAAGAAAAGAGGGGAGGTACATTTAATGCCGATTATAATGGAGCCTTTATATGATAAAAGGGCTAACTTTGTTGGGTGGTTATTAGAGTATAGTAATGTATTTGATAAACATTTAAAATGGGTAGCATATGTATATAACAATTATGTTTGGGCAACAAAATCTAGAATATGGATTGGTGGGCTCAGGGGTACTAACCTTTTAGATAGAGATGGTAGGATTGTAGCTTGGAGTACTAGCGGACCTGTAGTGGGCGGTATAGGGTTCACAAAGGCGCCACTTGATATTGGACCTCAAATTATTCCAGTTGAACCAATTATTCCTGGACTTCCATTGAATCCTGGGTATGCGCCTGAGCCAGCAGGTGAATGGTCTAAACTAACTTTCACTCAGTGGATTAATCAAAGGTAGGTGTTTAATGACATTTCAGAAGGAAAGTCGCCTACTTCTATAAGTGGGAGTTACACGCTGTAACAAAGAGAAAGCTTCAGTGGGAGGATAACAATTGAGAATTGTTATCCTCCAGAGGTCTACAAGGGGGTAAATCTCCTTATGAAGTCATTAATATGCAGCTCCGCAGGAGATGATTTAATTTATGCTACAGATAGAAAGAGATTTAATTAGAATTCAAATTTTATTTGAGTTATATGAATATTTATTTTGTATTTGCAATTACAAAGATATTACAAGGCAAGAATATAAAATAGTAGGTGCAAACAAGTGTGAGATAATTGCAGCTCTCTATTATTTAAGTGACAGGGGGTTTATTACTATAAGGAGTACAAATAAAGATGATGTTCTTATTATATTTATTAGAGCCAGAGGTATTGATGAAATTGAACTTAAGATAAAAAAAGCTACCACAGTTGCTCTAACTTGTAGCGTAAGTAAGCTACTTACTCCAAATTTTGATGATGTACCTAATGACAGCTAAAAACAAGCGTAGGCTGATCATAGAGCAACAGCTATTGGAATTATATTTACAGAAGTTGTAGAAAATTTCATTACAAGCTAATTCTAATAGAAAATTAACACAGTTGTATTAGTAAATAAAGAAATATATATAATAACATAAGCTTATTTCATAGAGTAATCTATGGGTAGGCTTTTTTTAAATTTTCAAAAAACAATACAATAAAATAAAATGTAATATTTTTTTTAGAAACTTAGTTTTTAATATTAAATTCGACAGATTATTCAAAAAAAACACTGATATCGATAAACCTAAGGTATAATAATATTATAAGATTATAAAAATAGGTGTATAAAATAATCTAATAAGACATTTAAAAAAATGGACTAGCGTATTGACTTGTTATTTTTTTTTGGAGAATTCTAAAGGGAAAAGAATAAGTATCTAAAGATACGCATTAAAAAGAGGAGGAAATTTATGATAATAACAAGAAATTTATTAGGAATTATAATTTTACTGGGTATTTTATATTTAGTATCAAATAATAAGGGCCTTATTAATAAGAAACTAATTATTAAGGCATTTGTTATACAATTTGTAGTGGCATTCTTATTAGTTAAAGTTCCATTGGGAAGAATAGTTATACAAAATGTATCAGATGGGGTTAGTAATGTCTTAAACTATGGTAGCCAGGGTTTGAAATTTGTATTTGGATCATTAGCAGATGCTGCGGCACCAACGGGAATGGTATTTGGTATACAAGTATTAGGTAACATAATATTCGTATCAGCATTGGTTGGAGCTTTATTTTATCTAGGAGTTATAGGCTTTGTTGTTAAAATAATAGGTGGAGCAATACAAAAAGTTATTGGGACAAGCAAAGTAGAAAGTTTTGTTGCAGTAGCAAACATGTTTTTAGGGCAAACAGATTCACCATTACTTGTAAGCAAGTATTTACCTAAAATGACTGAAAGTGAAATAATGCTAGTGCTTATATCAGGTATGGGGAGTATGTCTGTTAGTGTAATAATGGGATATGTTGGTCTTGGAATACCTATGGAATATCTTTTAATTGGTAGTACATTAGTGCCACTTGGAAGTATAATTATTTCTAAAATATTAGTTCCAGAGGTAGGAGGAGTTAATGAAATAGATAATTTGAAAATAGATAACAAAGGTAATAATGAAAACTTAATATCAGCTATTTCAGAAGGAGCATCTGCAGGACTTAATATGGCTCTTGGAATTGGTGCAGTGCTTATAGCAATAGTAGCACTAGTTGCAATGGTTAATGGGTTTCTTGGAATCTTTGGAGCATCACTGGAAGGGATACTTGGATATGCATTTGCACCAATAGGTTATTTAATGGGTGTACCGAGTGGACAAATATTACTTGCAGGGCAATTGCTTGGAAGTAAGATGGCGTTAAATGAGTTTGTAGCATTTGGACAACTTGGTAAAGTAATGAGTACATTAGATTATAGAACAGGTCTTATGCTTGCAGTGTCATTAACAGGTTTTGCAAATATATCAAGTATGGGAATCTGTGTATCAGGAATATCAGTATTCTGTCCAGATAAGAGAGGCCAACTATCAAAACTTGCTTTTAGAGGAATGATAGGTGGCTTCTGTGTAAGTATATTAAGTGCATTAATCGTAGGTTTAATTATTGCAATTTAGAATATCATAAAAATTAAATAGCTTTGTTAATTACACTTTTTTATCTTTAATCAGTTAACAATTTGAATTTTTTAACAAGTCACAGTTACCTTCTATTGATAATAGTTGAAACGAATATATTTTAGAAACGTATTATATATATAAGTAGCTTTTAAATTTTAGTTTTATTAATCTAATAATTTATTAGAAAGGTGAGGATTAAAATGAAAGAAGAAGAATTGTTATATAATGTAATTTTCCCGCAAGATGAGGATCCTAATTATATTAATTATGGTTATTTTATAGGGAGGAACAAAAAAAGCATATATAAATTGAAAGCTACTATTAATGAAGGTCCACTAAACCCAATATTAATTTGCGATGGCAATAATGAAAGTGCTTTTTTTGCTAAAGTTTTTCAAAATGAAGTAGATAGATTTTTGAAAATTGTCAATGATTTTAATTTCAAACAAATTAATATTAATAAGCATTATATGAATGAAGTAAAGCAGATGTTTGGTGAAGAGGTAATAGAACACCAAAAAAAAGTGTACAAGGCACATAGATATCAATATCCACACAAATTCACAAATGGAATTAAAAATTGGGAGATACCATATATAAAAGCATTAGATCCAATAAAGGAACATAAGGCAACCTTAAAAAGAGCAATATAATATTTTGCAATTGATTATCCCTTTACAAACAAAATTTATAATAAGTGTTTTAAGTAGGTAGGTTCGAACATAAAATGAAATGTAGATTAAAAAGGACGCGTACTTATTATAAATTTTGTTTTGATTTAAAGGGGTGTGATATTATGGAAAATGAAGTAGAAAAGCAAATAATAAGATTAATTAAACAGCACAAGAAAATTGTTATAGGTATTATAATTTCTATTTTTACTTTACTTGTTATATATTTTGGAATGGCAATATATTTCATGAATCATTTTTATTTTGGTTCTACAATAAATTGCATTAATGTTTCAGGTAAAAATGTGGAGGTAGTAAATAAGCAAATGGCATCTAAGCTTCAGACTTATGCGTTAAATCTAAAAGAACGAGGCGGTAAAAATGAACAAATTAGAGCCAATGAAATTGGTTTAAAATATAATTCGGATGGGCAATTTAAAGAATTAAAAGATAGACAGAATCCTTATAAATGGATTTTAGCATTTTTTAATACAGATGCATCTAAAATGATAGAAGGAATTAAATATGATAAGCAACTATTAAAAAAACGAGTGGACACTCTCTCTTGTTTTTTTAATAGTAATTTAATTGAGCCTAAAAATCCTAGCTTTAAGTATATAGATAAGAGCTATGTGATTGTAGGTGAGGTCCATGGAAATAAGGTTAATAAAGACATTTTATATGATCATATATTAGATGCAATACTTAAGGAACAAACTACAATAGATTTGGAGTTTGTTAATTGCTACGTTAAACCACAATATACTTCAAATTCCCCCAAAATTATGGACACAAAAAACATGCTTAATAAATATGTATTTTCAAAAATTACCTATACTTTTGGAAACCATAAAGAAATTTTAGATGCTTCTACAATAAATAAGTGGCTTACAGTCGATGAGAACCTTGAGGTCATATTTGATGAAAAAGAAGTCAAAAATTATATAGAGTCACTTTCTAAAAATTACAATACAGTTGGTAAGAATAGAGATTTTGTTTCATCATCAGGAAAGACAATAAATATTGGAGGGGGCGATTACGGCTGGTCAATTAATAGAGTAAAAGAGGCGCAAGCTTTAATTACAGCCATAAAAGAAGGGCAAACCATAGCAAAAGAGCCGGCATATATTCAAACTGCCCTTTCCTATGGTGTAAATGATATTGGGAATACCTATGTAGAAATAGACCTGACAAAACAGCATCTATGGTTTTATAAAAACGGTGATCTAATAGCAGAGGGAGATGTTGTTACAGGTAATGCAAGCTATAATCATATAACGCCAAGGGGCATTTATAAGTTAAAATATAAACAAAGTGATGCAGTCCTTAGAGGTCCAGGGTACGTTTCTCCTGTTAACTTTTGGATGCCCTTTAATGGAGGCATAGGAATTCATGATGCAAGCTGGCGAAGTGTGTTTGGAGGAAAGATATACAAGACAGATGGTTCCCATGGGTGTATAAATTCACCATACTATTTAGCAAAAGCAATATTTGATAATATTGAGGCAGGTATTCCAGTTGTTTGTTATTAGCAAATATGGTTCACAAAACATATTATTTTGTGGATTATTAGTAGAGAGCAGTTTTTTTCTTGCTAATTTTTATACAATAAAAAAGAACTGATTATATTAACCAGTTCCTTTAAGTGGTAATGTTAAATATATTTAATTAAAGGGGGACTTTAATTAAAAAATTAATTACTTTCTATGTACTTATAATAACAATTATATATGTCAGTATAGTGACAAAATTAATAATTAATTGTAAATTAAAAATGATTTTAAAAAAATACATTTCATAAGATAAACTGGAAGTTTATCTTTGCTGATAATGTTTTAGATATATGTATTTTGAGTAAAATATATATTATCACCCAAAGGACTGTTTTTGGGGTATAATAGATTAATAAAATAACAAACCATACCTTGCAAATATTCATTTGGAAGGTATCAGTTATTTTTTTAATGTAAAGATGTAAAAAATAAAAAAAAGAAGGTAAAAAATATGAAAAATGATATGAATAAAAGCATGGAACTAATGAAAAAAATTATTGAAGAAAAAAAATTAAAGTCTTCACAGCAAAAAAATACTAAGAGAGCAAAGATTTACGGATCACAAAGCCCAGCATCAGGTGGTCAAGGCTTATATGGCAAATAATCTATATGTATAGAATAAAAATTATCATAATTAACAAGGGAAATTACTGCAAAAGCCTGACATTATAAAATTCCATAAAAAAAGTATCAAGATTGGTAATATTCTTGATACTTTTTTGATTTTATTATAAAGTTTCTTTAACTATATTACATTATTACTTGATTAATCCTTCCGCTACGTTAACTATAAAGTCTTGGATATTTGTAACTAATGTCTTAACTTCTAATGTTCCTCTATCAGATAATTTGTTAACAGAGAACTCTTGTATATCTATAGAATATATATATACGGGTCTAACAGTCCCATCTTTTACAGTGTACGATGGAGTCATATTTCCGGCAGCTATGGTATGAAGTACTGATGATAAACATATAAGCATAGTTGCCTTTCTAGTATGTTTTCTCATAGCATTTTGCGATTCATACACATTATCATAAACACCTGGCAATGCATATCGATCTCTTATACTACCAGCAAGTACTACAGGAACATCATTTTCTACGCAAGCTTTTATTATACCATCTTTAACTTCACCTGAATTTATAAGCTCTGCAAGGGACCCTGCGCGTCTAGCCTCATTTATAGTTGCAATATAGTTATAATGAGCATTTTCACGAGACTCAAAAATTTCCTGACCTGAAACTGTTTTGAACATTCCGTTTTCTAAATCATAAGTAGCAAGATTATTTCCAGATAAAACAGCTTGAGCATACCCATTTTCCACGAGGGATGCAAAGGCAGCTCTTGATTTGTCATCTAATGCGATTGAGGGTCCTAAAACCCAAACTATTTTCCCATCATGTTCTTTTTCATATTGCATAATTTCATATAATTCATCGTAATCTTTTGAGAAGGCTGTTTCTCTTGATCTCCCACTTCTGAATGCAAATGTATCAACATCTCCATCATCAGTAACAAACCCTTTAGTATACATATATATACCTTCACTTCCATCTTCAGTTCTTCCTACGACAACTTTATCGTGGGCTTTTAAATTTCTAAATTCCACAACTTTTATGTCATCATCTGCAGTAACAACTGCAACACTATCCATACGGCTTTCACTCGCTATTACCCATTTCCCTTTAATCTTAAAATATTCAGGATATATTGATAATGCATGATAACATTTATGAGTAACTCCGTCTTTAAGTACTTCTTCGATTGTGCAGTCTGGAGCATTAACAAGGAAATCTTGCGAGAAATCCGGCGGTGTAAACTTTGGTAATTCAAAACTCATTTAAAATCTCCTCCTACTAATATAATAATGTATGTTAGTGCGTTTAGAAGTAAATAGGGTAAATTATCTTTTTCGAAGCTATTAAATCATCTTCTTCAAAGCTGTTATATTAACTCAAGTTTTTTTGAAGATTAACCACAAAATCTTGAACGTTAGTAACTATTGTTTTAACACCTACGTATTCTCTAGCAACTGATACTTGGTTAACTGCATATTCGGCAATATCTACGGAATAAAAATATACTGGTCTTACTTTTCCGTCTACAACTCTATAAGATGAAGCTAAGTTTGCAGTTGCCACTGAGTGAAGAACTGTAGCAAGACAAATTACTACTGTTGCTTTATCTGTTTGTGCTTTCATAGCATCCAGGGCACAGGATACATTATGATAAACAGATGGAAGTGGCCCATCATCCCTTATAGATCCAGCAAGAACTATAGGTATATTCTTTTCTATGCAGGTTTTCACAAATCCATCTTTTATATTGCCTTCACTCAGTAATGCTTCTATTGAACCTGCGCGTCTAGCCTCATTTATTAGATCTAGGTGGTTATAATGACCCATTGGAACAGATTCTTGAGTATATATATTTTGACCCAATGCTGTTCCCAGGAGCCCTCCTTCTAGATCATGGGTTGCCATAGCATTTCCAGCCATAAGAGCGTTTACATACCCATTTTCAGCAAGTGCGGATAGTGCAGCTCTAGTATCATAATCAAAAACCACAGCTGGTCCTAGAACCCAAACTATATATCCATTATTTTCTTTTTCATATTCTAGTAATTCATATAATTCACTATAATCTCTTGAAAATGAAGATTCAACAGATCTCCCTAGTCCTACATTGGGTAAGTTATCAAATCCACCAGTATATTGGTATATACCTTCACTTCCGTCTTTAGATTTTCCTAAAACAACTTTATCGCCAACTTTAAGGTTTCTAAATTCCACAATTTCTATAGTGTTGTTATCGCGAACTACAGCAGTACATTCTATAGATGTTTGGCTTGGAAGCACCCACTGTCCCTTAACTTTAAAATATTCAGGCAATATAGAAGTTATTAAAAAACCTTTGGGAGCAACTCCATCTTTTTTAACTTCACTTATTCTAGCATCTGGTGCATTAACAAAAAAACTCTGTGAGAAATCTGCTGATGCGAACGTTGGTAATTGAAAACTCATTTGAGAGTTCCTCCTTTAGTCTAATGTATTTAAAATAATGTTTAAATTATTTTATAAAATATAACTCATTATAACTAATAATCATATAAAAATAAAGTATAACTAAGATTTTAAATTGTTATTATGCATTATTCTATATATTTAGTGTTGTTTTTGTCAAAAATGGTACAATTTTGTTATAAGACTAAGAGAACTAGAATTTATAATAAAGCCATAAAGAGATTTAGTAGATGTAGAAATTAATGATGAAAATCAAAGAAAGTACTTATGGCTTCTCAAAAGAAAGCAGCTTTAGATGTAATCTATAATCGCTGAGCTAGAATTAATTCAAAGATAATAATTCAATAAAGATGTGAATAAAAGCAATCTTGATATTTATTTAATTTTATGTTAAATATTTGAAATTTTTATTGATATTCTATATAATAGAATAAGAACACAATAGAAAAACATTATAAACTTATAGGAAGTGAGTATGTATGAATGAAAAAAGACCTATATTAATAACATATGTTGGAGATTTAAATTTTTTAAGTGCTTTTTTATTATATAGGAAACAGCTTGCGGAAGCCGCTGTGGATAACATTCTAGCTAAAAGATATATAGAAAAAATCAGATAAATATGAGATGATTAAATCATGAGAAAAAATAAGATTACCATAAAACAAATATTTGAAGATAATTATTCAAAGTTTTGGAAATTGAATAAAGAAAAGTATCCTGAAAAGATGAGAGAACATATGAATATCGAAGTAATGAAAATGATAGGATGTGGAGATATTTCATTAGGTTTTGTTGCGTACATATGTTTAAAATGTCTGGAAGTATTTAAAATAGGATTTACATGTAAAAGTAGGTTTTGTAGTAAATGTGGTAAAAAATACATAAGCGAATGGGTAGAGAAACAAGTAAGTAAAATCTTGGATGTTCCACATAGGCATTGTGTTTTTACGATACCGACTGAGTACAGAAAATATTTTTTTTGGAATAGAGAGAGTCTGAAAGACCTGCAAGACATGGTATATGAGGTTATAAATGAGTTTGCAAATGGTGTAAACTATAAAAATAGAGAAGAATATAAAAAGAAGAAAAGAAGCAAAAAAGGTGGAGTGCTTTGGCAAAGTGGAATGATTGGCGTAGTGCATACTTTTGGAAGGAATATAGGGTTTAACCCACATGTGCATGCATTGGTTCCAGAAATAAAAACAAGGGATAATGAAGTTAAGGATATGGAATTCTTTGACTATAAATATTTTAGAAAAGTTTGGCAGTACAAATTAATAAATTATATGGTTAGTAAAAACCCAGATAAAAAAGCAGAGTACTTAAAAATGTTCAAAGATTATCCTAACGGATTTTACATAAATGCCAAATCAAGAATGAAAAGTGCAAGAGGTGCAGCAAGATATATCGGTAGATATTTAGCAAGACCTGCGATAGCAGAATATAGAATACTTAGCTATGATGGGAAAAATGTAACGTTTTGGTATAAGAGTCATGAAACTAATGAGAGAGTAGAAGAAACAGTTACGGCACAAGTGTTTATAGGCAGGTTACTAATGCATATATCGCCTAAATATTTTAAAATGGTTAGATTATATGGAGTATATGCTGGAAGTATAAGTATAAAGATTAGAAAATGTTTTGGTTTATTGCAATACATAAAAAGTGGGCTTAAAGCAATTCAGTACACATTAAAAATAAATTGGAAAAAGGAAATAAGAAAAATGAAGTATAGAGAATTAATGATTATTAATTTTTCTAAAGATCCAGGGAAATGTTCAAAATGCGGTCAGCTAATGGAGTTATTCCAAATTTGGCACAGAAAGTATGGGTATATTTATGATATGGGAACGTATTAAAAGGATTTTTAAAATTAAAATGGATGAAAGGGAGATACCATTTCAAACAGAGGGGCCCGATAAGATGATACTTTTTAAATGTAAGAAATGTGGGTATGAAGAAGAGGTACCAGAATTTGTTGCGTTTGAATGTTATACACCTGAGGAATTTGACAAGAAGAGTGGTAGTCCTATTGTTCTATGCCCAGAATGTGATGCAAATATGATAATTAAAGGACGATGAAATTATCATATTTGCTTGGCATAAGGGTTTTTACTCGACCGTAGGGAGATTTTGTTCTTATATAGGAAACAGCTTGCGGAAGCCGCTGTGGATAACATTCTAGCTAAAAGATATATAGAAAAAATCAGATAAATATGAGATGATTAAATCATGAGAAAAAATAAGATTACCATAAAACAAATATTTGAAGATAATTATTCAAAGTTTTGGAAATTGAATAAAGAAAAGTATCCTGAAAAGATGAGAGAACATATGAATATCGAAGTAATGAAAATGATAGGATGTGGAGATATTTCATTAGGTTTTGTTGCGTACATATGTTTAAAATGTCTGGAAGTATTTAAAATAGGATTTACATGTAAAAGTAGGTTTTGTAGTAAATGTGGTAAAAAATACATAAGCGAATGGGTAGAGAAACAAGTAAGTAAAATCTTGGATGTTCCACATAGGCATTGTGTTTTTACGATACCGACTGAGTACAGAAAATATTTTTTTTGGAATAGAGAGAGTCTGAAAGACCTGCAAGACATGGTATATGAGGTTATAAATGAGTTTGCAAATGGTGTAAACTATAAAAATAGAGAAGAATATAAAAAGAAGAAAAGAAGCAAAAAAGGTGGAGTGCTTTGGCAAAGTGGAATGATTGGCGTAGTGCATACTTTTGGAAGGAATATAGGGTTTAACCCACATGTGCATGCATTGGTTCCAGAAATAAAAACAAGGGATAATGAAGTTAAGGATATGGAATTCTTTGACTATAAATATTTTAGAAAAGTTTGGCAGTACAAATTAATAAATTATATGGTTAGTAAAAACCCAGATAAAAAAGCAGAGTACTTAAAAATGTTCAAAGATTATCCTAACGGATTTTACATAAATGCCAAATCAAGAATGAAAAGTGCAAGAGGTGCAGCAAGATATATCGGTAGATATTTAGCAAGACCTGCGATAGCAGAATATAGAATACTTAGCTATGATGGGAAAAATGTAACGTTTTGGTATAAGAGTCATGAAACTAATGAGAGAGTAGAAGAAACAGTTACGGCACAAGTGTTTATAGGCAGGTTACTAATGCATATATCGCCTAAATATTTTAAAATGGTTAGATTATATGGAGTATATGCTGGAAGTATAAGTATAAAGATTAGAAAATGTTTTGGTTTATTGCAATACATAAAAAGTGGGCTTAAAGCAATTCAGTACACATTAAAAATAAATTGGAAAAAGGAAATAAGAAAAATGAAGTATAGAGAATTAATGATTATTAATTTTTCTAAAGATCCAGGGAAATGTTCAAAATGCGGTCA
Organism: Clostridium sp. FP1; assembly: GCF_011065975.2. Lineage (NCBI taxonomy): Bacteria > Bacillati > Bacillota > Clostridia > Eubacteriales > Clostridiaceae > Clostridium > Clostridium sp. FP1. The sequence continues at coordinate 984,984 of NZ_JAAMNJ020000001.1, forward strand.
GCTAATGGAGTTATTCCAAATTTGGCACAGAAAGTATGGGTATATTTATGATATGGGAACGTATTAAAAGGATTTTTAAAATTAAAATGGATGAAAGGGAGATACCATTTCAAACAGAGGGGCCCGATAAGATGATACTTTTTAAATGTAAGAAATGTGGGTATGAAGAAGAGGTACCAGAATTTGTTGCGTTTGAATGTTATACACCTGAGGAATTTGACAAGAAGAGTGGTAGTCCTATTGTTCTATGCCCAGAATGTGATGCAAATATGATAATTAAAGGACGATGAAATTATCATATTTGCTTGGCATAAGGGTTTTTACTCGACCGTAGGGAGATTTTGTTCTTGATAATATCATTGTTTCCAAAATTTACTGAACGATTTGGAATCTATTCTATACCGACACCTACTTTTTTAGATGGTATAATTAAAGTATTAATGGTTATAATTCTCTTAATAATATCTTATGGATTTTTGAGGCTCAAAAGATGGGGTTTTTGGTTAATGATAACTTACGATGTATTTTTTTTAATATTACCTATTATTCTTTTGTTAAAACACAATGGAGAATCAATTTATGCTCAAGGACTTATATCATCAGCTTTAGGACTAATAATCACTTTACCAACAAAACAATACTTTGACCAAAAGATTGAGTCTTAATAAATAAAAATTCAATTGTGCCAAATGTTAGGTGTAAAGGAAACTTTCTTAACTGCTCAGGAATATATAGATTATAAGAAAAACTATAAGGATAAACTTTAAGATAACTTGAAAAAAGCCAGTATGATTGTACTGGTTTTTTATTTTAATGTGATTAAGTTACGTAATTTATCTATAAAATATCATAAACTTCTTCTTGCTCATATTTCATAATTATATCAAAAACCATAGTTGCCACATCATCTGGCATAGCATTATTTAAAAATAATAATCCAATATCGTTATATCTAGTACCAATAACATCTTTTACAATTACTTTCCCACTATATCCTTGCAAAATATCTGTAATATGTTTTCCAGGTTTATCAGGAAATTCTTTTTGGTTCCATGATGTAAATCCAATCAATGATTTTGCCATTTCTGGATTAATTCCTTTCTTTATCAAGATTTCATGCCAGGTTAAGCAGATTGAATCAGCTTTTATTATCATAGGGAACACTCCTCACAAATTTAAATTTATTATATATTGTATAGAGTTAAGTTTATTAATTAAAAATATTCATTTTTTTAATATAAATAAGTAATAGGAGCAGGTACCTAACCAGAAATTGGTTGTGTATCTGCTCCTTAGGACTATAGTTTAAATTTATTTACTTCTTCTATAGTTCTTGTTGCAATTGACGATAGCTTTTCTGCGCTAAATGCCACGTCCTCTGAGGATGCACTCATTTCCTGTGCAGAAGCTGCTATCTCCTCTGAAGCTGCTGAATTTTCTTCTGATACTGCAGAAGCGTTTTCAATTTTAGATATTATGGAATTTTTGTCACTATTTATTTTATTCACTTCTAAATTTGTATTTTCAATTAAAGGTAGCATTTTTTCGATAGCAGTAATAATATCCTTAAATACAGATATTGAACTATCAATTATATCAACTTGATCCACAAGGTCAGAATCCACTTTACTAGTAGTAACTATGACCCCTTCTGTTTCCAATGAAATAGTTTTCAGCAAAGTATCTATCTCTGTAGAAGAATTTTTACTTTGCTCTGCAAGCTTTCTAATTTCATCAGCAACAACGGCGAAGCCTTTTCCAGATTCTCCAGCCCTAGCTGCCTCGATAGCTGCATTAAGTGCTAATAGATTTGTCTGATTTGCAATGTTGTTTATTAAAGTAGTGATTTCATTTATTTTATTAATACTTGTACCTAGCTTAGCAAATTTTGTACTTACATCTTTAAATGCACCACTAATATTAGCAACAGACTTCACTAAGTCCTCTAGCTTCGTATTACTATTTGTAGCCATATTATTAACATTCTTAGCATTAACTTCAACCTCTTCAACAGATAATACTATATTATTTATGGCAATACCAAAAGCACTTAAATTAGAAGCCATTTCAATTAAGTCCGTTGATTGAGAAGTTGACCCCTCTGCAACTTCATGTATAGCATTTGCAACCTCTTGGGTTGAAGATGTCATTTCCTCTGATATAGCAGACAAGGATAGCGATTGTTCACTAATAGTATCTGTATTTTCTTTTATTGTCTTTAGTATCTGACATATAGCACCGATAGTCATTGCTAATTCTCTTTTCATTTTACCAAATTCATTTTTACCAGTTTTATCTAACTCAATAGTAAAATCTCCAGTTGAAATAACAGCTAATGCATTTGAAAACTCTTTAATAGAAGATTTAACTAAGGATATTACTATTAAGGATATTGATGTTAAAATTATGAAAAGAATTATACCCATTGCAATAAATATATTTCTACTGCTATTATATTGCTGCAACGACTTATTATATATATCTTCTGCTGATTTTTGATTTAATTTAGTAAGTTCAAGCATACTTTTAGATAAGTTAGTTCCTGATATACCATATTGTGCAACTTCTTCATTTGTAGCATTTTGACCCTGCTTTTTCTTTTCTTTTACTACATTTATACCGGCAAAGTAATCTTCATAATTTTTCTTAAGAGAATTGAAAGATTCCTTTCCTGTTGATGTAGTGCAGTATTTTTCGATTTTAGCTGTATTTTCTTTAAACAATTTGTCGTTTTCATCCAGAATGTTTATAATAGCTGAATTAAAGGGTCTATCAATTAGCTTAGTGAAATTTTGTCTTATTAGCCCTAATTCCCCATTAAGTTCTGCTAATATGGAGATAGACGTAAGCTGCTGTGAATATATTGTTTCTACATTTCCATTTAATTTTTTCATGTTGATAAATCCATTTATCCCTATCACTAATGAACAAATAAGTGATATAATCCACATTGCAATTACGCTATTAACAATTTTTAGGTTTTTAAGATTTTTCAAAGTCATTCCCCCTATAATTTAGTTCAATAGTTTATTTTATGTACTTATTTATCGACTAATTTAAGCCTATCTTTAGTGAGATTTTAATTGAATTTTATATTTTATAAAAATAAAGTAATAGACGCGTTGCAAAAATAGTCATAAATTCATTGAAAAATCAGTAAATTGTCATAAGCACTGTAATTAGCATAGGCTCAGGTTTAAGCTTCTCAGGTTATAATCTTAATAGAGACGACGTTTTAGAAATTCAAAAAAAAGCTTGAGGATATTACTAATTAGTGATATATTATAGGCATGGATAAAGAAAAAAACACTTATGGAGAAGTAGTAGATTTAAATTTAAAGACATTAATAGCATTGAGTAGATGTACTCAAAATGTTCATAAAAGAGAATATAAAACTATTAAAGAGGGAGGGTTAACAGTTTCTCAGTTTGCAGTACTTGAGATATTATATCATAAAGGAGATTTAAGGGTCTGTGAAATAATAGATAAAATCCTTTCTACCGGTGGCAATATGACTGTTGTTATAGATAATTTAGTTAAGGCAAATCTTGTTAAGAGACTTACTGATCCAAAGGATAGACGAGTTAATTTGATAAGTATTACTGAAGAAGGAAAAAGCTTCATAAGTGATATATTTCCAAAACATTTAGAAAATATAAATGAAATCTTTAGTTCATTAACAATAGAAGAAAAGAAAAATTTAATAAGTTTACTTAAAAAATTATCAGGTGTATAAATATGTACACCATATATTTTGATTATATATAACTAGTTAGTTATAAACTAGTTAGTTATATATAATAACTTATTCAATGAAAGGAGATTTTAAAATGTTAAGAAAAATAGAAAGTGAAGAAATGGGAGGGAGTGATCTTGGATGGCTAAAAAGCAAATTTCATTTTTCATTTGCTGAGTATTATAACCCGAATAACATGGGATTTGGAGTATTAAGGGTGATAAATGATGATTTAGTTAATTCTCATACAGGATTTGACACTCACCCTCATCAAGATATGGAGATTATATCTTATGTGGTTTACGGTGAGTTAACGCATGGTGATAGTATGGGTAATAAAAGTACATTGAAGCGTGGGAATGTTCAATATATGAGCGCTGGTACAGGTGTTTATCACAGTGAGCATAATTTAGGAGAAAAGACAGCGAGATTCCTTCAAATATGGATAATTCCTGATGAAAGTGGACATAAACCCAATTATGGTGAGTATAGATTTGGATGGAACGAAAGAAAAAATAAATGGCTCAATATGGTATCAAGTAATCAAGGAGACGCAACTATAAAAGTCAATCAGGATGTAAATATATTTGCATTAGAATTAGAAGAAAGCAATGAAATGGATTATTCAGTTAAAGCAGATAGGCAAGCGTATTTAGTTCAAATAGAAGGAAGATCAAATATTAATGGAATTACTTTAAATGAAAGAGATGCTATGGAGATTGTTGAAGAAGATATAAAAATAAAGACAGAGGTACTTTCTCATTTTATTGTTGTAGAGATGAGAAAATCTTAAGAATAATATTAGATTATTCTTAAAAGATTTGTCTTATGATTTAGAGTGATATAAATAGGGATAGATTAGCTCATATTTGTTAATAATGAAAAAATAATAGTTAATAAAAATTGGAGGAATAATAATATGAAAAAAGATTTTTACACTGCTGTAGCAGACAGACGTTCATTTTATGGAATTAGTAAAGACCAGGTAACAACAGATGAAGTAATTAAAGAAGTTATTGAACAAGCCGTAAAGAATACACCATCATCATTTAATTCTCAAAGTGCGAGAGTAGTTTTATTGCTAGAAAAGCATCACGATAAATTATGGGATATTACAAAAGAAACCCTAAAAAAGATAGTTCCTGTTGATAAGTTCAGTGAAACTGAGGATAAAATAAATTCATTCCGTAATGGATATGGCACAGTTTTATTCTTTGAGGATGCTACTGTAATTGAATCTCTTCAGAGTCAATTTGCTCTCTACAAGAACAATTTTCCGGTTTGGTCTCAGCAATCAAGTGGAATGCACCAATACGTTATATGGACTGCCTTAGAAATTGAGGGTTTTGGTGCATCACTACAACACTATAACGAACTCATTGAGGAAGATGTAAAAAAAGAATGGAGCGTGCCAAGTAACTGGAAACTCATTGCACAAATGCCGTTTGGAAAACCAACAGCACAGCCTGATGAAAAACAGTTTCAACCATTAGAAGATCGCATTAAGGTGTTTAAATAATTTGCACATTAAGTAACCAATAAAAAAGAAAATGCTCAATTAGAAATAGCATAAAATTAATAATAGTATATTCATTAATCCCTTACATCAATAAAAGATGTAGGGGATTTTTATATAACTAACTACTATGATAAGTGAACATGCCACTTGCCATGTGGGTGGAACTCACTTAGTATATTTAAGATTGAAAAATTCAACGGGTATATTATGCAGTGCTACAATCTGTTCTAAGTAGATACTAGACAAAATCAAAGGAATGCACATGGTTGTGTCATTCCTTTGATTTTTATTATTAATGAAAGAATACCACGGGCTATGCCTGTGGTTCTAAAAAGCTTATAGCTATACGTAGAAAAAAACAACCCCCTTTGATAAAATGGAAGTAGGTTTGCCAACCACAACCAAGTCAAAGGGGGAAAATCCAAATGGACAATCAAAGTTTAGCACATAGTAAATGGAATTGTAAATACCATATTGTCTTTGCACCCAAATATAGAAGACAAATAATATATGGGAAAATAAAATCAGACATAGGACAAATATTGAGAAAGCTATGTGAATATAAGGGTGTAGAAATATTAGAAGCAAACGCATGCAAGGATCATATACATATGCTTGTAAGTATACCACCCAAATTAAGTGTGTCACAATTTATGGGATATTTAAAAGGTAAAAGTTCATTGATGATATTTGATAGACATGCAAATTTGAAGTATAAGTATGGGAATAGACAATTTTGGTGTAAAGGATATTATGTAGATACAGTAGGAAGAAACAAAAATGCAATAGAAGAATATATAAAAAACCAACTTCAAGAAGATATTGTATGTGAGCAGATAAGTTTAAAAGAATATATGGACCCGTTTACGGGTGAGCCAGTAAATAAATACAAAAAATAATACCCCTTTAGGGGTTGTATGTAAAGGTATGCGGTTGGCAGAACTTTCAGTATGTCTTTAGACGTAGCCAGTAACATGCCCTTATAGGGCTAGAACAAGCCACCCGTTATACGGGTGGTCCTGACTTATTATATTTTTTAAGGGGTAATGTTAAGTTTATATTTAATTAAAGGGGGACTTTAATTAAAAAATCAATTGCTTTCTATGTATTTATAATAACAATTATATGTGTCATTAATGTGACAAAATTGAGAATTGTTTGTAAACTAAAGATTTCAATTTTGATCAAAAAAATAAAAGCACAGCTATGGTAGCCTGTGACATATTATTAATTAGCTTTTTGAAAATATTTCTTGGAAATCCACTGCTTCAAGCTTTTCTCGTACTAAAAGCTCTTCCGCAACAGCATTAAGTTTACTTCTATTATCAGTTAGTAGTTTTAATGCTTTTCTATATGCTTCATCTATAAGTCTTTTTATCTCTCCATCAATTTTGTTTAGAGTTTCTTCACTAAAGCTTTTACCTTTACCCATGTCTCTTCCAAGGAATACCTCATCACTGCCTGAACCAAAAGCAATTGTTCCAAGAGTATCACTCATTCCGTAGTCCATTATCATTTTTCTTGCAATTGAAGTTGCTCTTTCAATATCATTGCTTGCGCCAGTACTTATATCTCCAATAACTAGTTTTTCTGCAACTCTGCCGCCTAATAGTCCTACAATTTCCTCTTCAAGTCTTGATTTAGACATATATGATCTGTCCTCATCTGGAAGACTCATAGTATATCCGCCAGCCCTTCCTCTTGGAACTATACTTATCTGGTGAACAGGGTCTGACATTGGAAGTAAATTCATTACAATTGCATGGCCTGCTTCATGATACGCTGTAAGCCTTCGATCGGCTTCGCTTATCACTCTACTTTTCTTTTCAGGTCCAGCAATTATTCTTGTAACTGCTTCTTCAAGTTCATCCATTCCTATAAGTTTTTTATCTTTTCGTACAGCTAAAAGTGCTGATTCATTCATTAAGTTTTCAATGTCTGCACCTGTAAATCCAGGTGTTCTTTTTGCAAGTACGCTAAGCTTAACTTCAGGTTCAAGATGCTTATTTTTAGAATGAACTGCCAAAATTGCTTCACGACCCTTCGTATCAGGAACTCCAACAAATATTTGTCTGTCAAATCTACCTGGTCTTAGTAGTGCTGGGTCAAGTACATCTGATCTATTTGTAGCTGCAATCATTATTATTCCTTCATTTTCTCCAAAGCCATCCATCTCGACTAACAGTTGGTTTAATGTCTGCTCTCGCTCATCATTTCCTCCACCAACGCCTGCACCTCTTTGTCTTCCTACAGCGTCAATTTCATCTATAAAAATTATACAAGGCGAGTTCTTTTTTGCCTGATCGAATAAATCGCGCACTCTGGAAGCTCCAACGCCTACAAACATTTCTACAAAATCTGAACCTGAGATGCTGAAAAATGGGACTCCAGCCTCTCCTGAAATAGCTCTTGCAAGAAGTGTCTTACCAGTTCCTGGCGGGCCGACAAGTAAAACTCCCTTTGGTATACGGGCACCCATTTCCATGTATATTTTAGGTTGCTTTAGAAAATCCACTATTTCGGAAAGTTCAGCTTTTTCTTCATCTGCTCCTGCAACATCATTAAAACTAACTTTTTTCGCAGTAGGGTCAGCAAGTTTTGCTTTGCTTTTACCAAACTTCATTACACCGCCGCTTCCACCGGCGCCCTTGGATTGTTTCATGAATATAAATCCAAAGCCTACAAGCATTAATATGAATAGTAAATTAGGCAAAAACTGTAACCACATTAACATACCGGATGGTGCTAGGTACGTTTCGGAAACAGCTGGATTTTTTGGATGATCTTTAATAAACTGAAATAATCTAGCAGATGGAACAATGGTTTTATATGTAGTTCCATCTTTTAAAGTTCCAGAGACTGACATCTGATCATCTTCCACCACGAAGCTTTTTATAGTATTATTTGTCCAATTGGTTTGAAACTGATTAAAATTAATAATTGTTGAATTCTGATTTGTTTTAGAAAACATAAATATTGCGATAATAGCAAGGATTATAGCCCAAACAGCAATACTTGATTTCTTTTTCATCAGAGATCACCTCTCTTTCTCAATATATACTTAACTTTTTTAGGTTCTTAGTCTTTCACTTATTATATACTTAAGCCTACTAAAATTCTATTAATTTTATAATAGGCGCTATAATCTCATTGTATGAAAGAAATAATAGTTTCCATCAAAGGCATTTTTAAAATATCATAAATCTACAACTCCTCAATTCTTATCCTTTATAAATGAGAGTATATCATAGCAAATAATAAAACACAACAGTTTCAAAACTATTATGTTCAGTTATGTTGAAAAGATGTTTACAGTGTGATATATTTATGGAAAGCAGAAAATGGAGGCTAGGGGATGGATATAATAAATAAATCCGATTTCATTGAAAATTTTGAAGGAAAAGTCCCAAGTAAGATTGGAAGGCCTGTAGATAAACGGCGTGATATCGCTATTCTAAAAGCCGCTTTGGAGCTGGTAGCGGAGCAGGGGTATGAGTGCGTCACCATGGATTCTATTGCATTAAGGGCCCATGCAGGAAAAGCTACATTATACCGCAGATGGAAATCTAAACCGTATCTTATAGCAGAAGCCATAAGATTCATGATGCCTTGTGAGCAGAAGGTTGATATGCAGCGCTGCGGAGACAAATTAAGAGATTATTTGTGTGAATCACTTAGCATATATTTCGGGATAAAAGACGAGGTCAGGCAAAAGGTAATGCTGTCCATTGCAACAGCAATAAGCAGAGATAAATTATTATCCGAAGCTATTAACTTGGATTGCATAACGGATCAAACATGTATATTTAGTGATGCCATAGAGTGTGCTATAAATAAGAAGTTAAACAAGGAACAATTGAAACTTCTTGCAGATGTGGGCCCAGCATTATTATTTTATCAACTCATAATTACTGGCAAACCCATTAAAATGAGCTATGTAGAACATATTGTTGATAATTTAATAATTCCGCTTATAGAACTGAATAAAAAATAAAAAACTCATGTTGCTTTTCTATAATTCATTCAAATTTATCGGTTGTATGATAATAGAAGAAGAATTTGAGGGAATAGAAATAAAATAAAATTAATAATAGTATATTTATTAATCCTCTACATTAATAAAAGATGTAGGGGATTTTTATATATCAACCTTACCTGAGTTTATAAAGGAAGGGCTAGTGTTTTTGTCATGGGAAAGTTAAGATATTTGATGTTTTTTTGAAGTCACAGGTACCTTAGAAGAAATTTTTCTACAAACCATGTAATTGTGGACACGTTTACAACCTTGATTTTATTGGATTTTATATGTTCTACTTTATTTCTAATTTTAGGGTGGCACATAATTTAAAAAAAATACCTCTTTCATAATTTATTTAAAAGATGTATTATTATATTTGCGTTGTTATTTGTAGTAGAAGGTTAGTACATAAAATGAAATGTAGACTTAGGAAGGACACGTATTAAGTCGGCATTTTATTGTAATTAGAAGGGGTGGGAATTACGGAAAATGAATTAGAAAAGTCAATAATAAGGCCAATAAAAAAGCGCAAGAAAATTGTTACAGGTATTATAATTTCTATTTGCACTTTACTTGTTATATATTTTGGAATGGCAATGTATTTCATGAATCATTTTTATTTTGGTTCAGAAATAAATGGCATTAGTGTTTCAGGTGAAATTGTTGAGAATGTAAATAAACAAATGGCATCTGAAATTCAAAAATATAAGTTGAATATAAAAGAGCGAGGCGGTAAAAGTGAGCAAATTAATGGTAAAGATGTTGGTTTAAAGTATAATTCAGATGGGCAATTTAAGGATTTTAAAGATAGACAGAATCCTTATAAATGGGTTTCAGCAGTTTTTAACAAAAAAGATTCTAAGATGGTAGAAGGAATTAAATATGATAAGAATCTATTAAAAGAACGAGTGGACAAGCTCTCTTGTTTTGATAGCAGTAATGTAATTGAGCCTAAAAATGCTAGCTTTAAGTATACAGATAATGGTTATATGATTGTAGGTGAAGTTCTTGGAAATAAGGTTAATAAAGATATTTTATACGAGCATGTGTCAGCGGCAGTAAGTAAGGGGGAAGGTACAATTGATTTGGAATCAATCAATTATTATGTTAACCCACAATATACTTCGAAATCTAAAAAAGTCGTCGACACCAGGAACATGCTTAACAAATATGTATCTTCAAAAATCACCTATACTTTTGGAGAAGATAAAGAACTTTTAGATAGTTCTACAATAAATAAGTGGCTTGTAGTTGATGAGAATATTAAAGTCACATTTGATGAAAAAGAAGTTGAAAATTATATGGACGAACTTTCTAGCAAATATAATACAATTGGTAAGAGCAGAAATTTTGTTTCATCATCAAAAAAGGCAATGAATATTAACACTGGTGATTATGGATGGTCAATTAATAAAGCTAAGGAAACAGAAGATTTAATTTCGACTATAAAAGAAGGGAAAACTATAGCAAAAGAACCAGCATATACTCAAACTGCCTTATATCATGGCAACAATGATATGGGGAATACCTATGTAGAAATAGATCTGACAACGCAGCACTTATGGTTTTATAAAGATGGTTCGCTGATAGTACAAGGGGATGTTGTCACAGGTACTGAAGGGTCGGTGAATGCAACACCACCAGGTATTTATAAGTTGAAATATAAAGAAAAAAATGCAACCCTTAAAGGTGAAGGTTACGCTGCTCCTGTTAACTTTTGGATGCCTTTTAATGGAGGCATAGGAATTCATGATGCAAGCTGGAGAGATAAGTTTGGAGGAGTGCTATATAAGACAGCTGGGTCCCATGGTTGTATAAATTCACCATACGATTTAGCAAAAACAGTATTTGATAATATTGAGTCAGGTACTCCAGTTGTTTGTTATAATTAGTAAAAAGAAATCGCTAAATAAGGCGATTTCTTTTTATTAGTATCAAATTAGGTGCACAATAAATTAAAGTAATGGAGAGATGAAAGTTGAAAAATAAAAGATTTTTAATTTTAATTGTATTATTTCTAGTGGTTTCTATGAGTTCAAATATTTTCGCTGCGGGTATCGATGGCACTATTAATTTGCCGACAATATATGGGAAAGCAGCCATAACTGTAGATGTTGCAACTGGCGAAATGATTTATGCGAAAAGTGTAGATAAACAAATGTATCCAGCAAGTACAACAAAGCTAATGACAGCACTATTGCTGGCTGAGAACATGGGGAAAAATGATGAATTAAAATATACTCAAAGTGCAAAATCTCAGCCCGCGGATTCATTAAATGTTAATTTTCATCCAATCGGGATTGATGAAACCATGTCAGGTGCGGACGTAATGGATGGACTGTTACTGTATTCAGCAAATGACCTAGCATATATGATTGCAGACAATGTTTCAGGAAATTCTACAAATTTCATGAAAATGATGAATGATAAGGCAGCAAAATTGAATATGACAGGAACTCACTTTGTAACTTCTAATGGTCTTCATAGTCCAGATCATTATACAACGCCTTATGATATGAGTATATTGGCTAGAACCTCATTTTTAAACCCCTGGGTAAAAGAGTCAATGAATAAAAAGAAAAATACTTTATCAACATCAAATGGTACAACATTTGTTATTGAAAATAGTAATAAACTTCTTGGCAGCGATGGTTGTATTGCTGGGAAAACAGGGTATACTTCAAAAGCTGGGAGATGTCTTGTAGCCTTTTATGAAAGAAATGGAAGAGAAATTATGGGAGTTGTTATGGGATCAGTTTATGATGCCAATGACACTTATGTTTTCAATGATATGAAAAAAATAATTGACTATAGCTATAATTTACAGCAGACAGTATTACATGCAAAGAATGACATTATAAAAACCGAAACATTAAAATACAAACCGCTTGGCTCCTTTGGCCCAGAGAAAACTGTTAGTGTACCACTTGTGGCTAAAGAAGACATTAGCTATTTCAACAACGAAGCGAATAAAAAAGAGTTGCAGGAGAATATAAACTTAACAAGTACTGACCTTTCTAGTCTTAAAGGACATAAGAGCATTGGAACTTTGTCATTAACTGAAAAAGGAAAAGTCAAAACTTATAAGCTTTATTCAATTGCTTCCAATGGAACTTTAACAAAAAATATTATAATTATATATCTTATGGTTGCTGGAATATTTATCCTATTCTTAATAGGAATAGTTGTTATAATAAGAAAAATTAATTTAAGTAAGAAGAAAAAAAGAAAAAGTAAATTTAAAAGGAATTCAAGATAAAACAGACAATTCTTAACTAGATATTTCAAATTTTGACAAGTTAATGTTATAATATCAATGTATGAAAATTTATGGTTATATAAGGTGCATCAAAATAAATGCGTCTTATGCAAGGGGGAAGTAATATGGCACTAGAGATATCATCCGTATTAAAGAAGTTTGGAGAAAAAACTGTAGTAGACAATCTTTCTTTTGAAATTGAAAATCCAGGTGTGTTTGGTTTGCTTGGAACAAATGGAGCAGGCAAAACCACAACAATAAGAATGATTTTGGGGATTCTTGAAAAAAATAGCGGAACAATTGAATGGAATGGAAAGGCTGTTACAAGAGAAACTGTGAAATTTGGATACCTACCAGAGGAAAGAGGTTTATATCCTAAGGCTAAGGTAGTAGATCAACTTTCATATTTCGGAAAACTTCGAGGTATGGATGGAAAGTCAGTAAAAAAAGCTATAAACTATTGGTTTGATAGGCTTAAGGTATCTGAATACTCAAACTTTACTGCAGAGCAATTGTCTAAGGGGAATCAACAAAAAATACAATTGATAACAGCACTCTTGCATGATCCAGAATTGATTATTCTAGATGAACCACTAAGTGGTCTTGACCCAGTAAACGCTGATTTGTTCAAAAGTGTAATTAACGAATTAGTTGAAAAGGATAAATTTATTATAATGTCCAGTCATCAAATGCAATCTATTGAAGAGTATTGCAAAGATCTTGTAATATTAAAAGATGGACAAACTATCCTAAAGGGTAATTTAAAACAAATAAAGGCTGGCTATGGAAGAACAAATCTTACTGTGAACTGCCAAGAAGGAATTGAGGATCTCATAAAAGAGCAAGGCATGAATATTTTATCAAAAACCGCTACTGGGTACGAATTTAAAATTAAATCAGACCAGCAGGCATATAGCCTTCTTGAAAAAATCATAACATCAAAAATAAGACTTGATAAATTTGAAATTCGTGAACCCTCTCTTCATGAAATATTTATTGAAAAGGTTGGTGAACAATAATGAAAGAGTTTCTTGCGGTTTTAGTCTATACATTTAAAGAAAACTCCAGAAAAAAAGCATTTATTATTTCAACTGTAATCACACTACTTTTAACTGTTTTAATAATTAGTTTGCCATCTATAATAAAGACCTTCCACAATGATGGAAATAATAAAACAGAGCAACAATCAAAAGGTGGCAAAGCTAAGGGAGTTATTTATGTAGTTGATGCTAAGGGTATTCTAAAGGGAGATTTAAGTAATCTCGGCAAAGCCTTTTCAGAATATGAAGTTAAGTCTCAGCCTTATGGTAGTGTTGATATGCTTAAAAGTAAAGTTAAGGATGGAGATAATAATACGCTAATAATTCTAGATGAGAAAAACGGTGTACCCACCTTTGATTATTTAGTTAAACAAGCTGGCGATGGACCAGATTCTACGGGAGTAAGTCATATAATAAAAAGTACTTTTGTAACTAACCTATTAAAAGATGCTAAGGTATCAGATGACGTATCTAAAATGGTACAAAGCGATATTTCCTTTAAGGTTAATGAGCTTGGAAAACCAAAAATGAATAGCTACATTTCAAGTATGGTTATAAGTATGTTGTTGTTCTTTGTAATTTATTTTTATGGATATGGAGTAGCCATGTCTGTGGCTTCTGAAAAGACTTCAAGGGTAATGGAACTCCTTGTAACCTCCACGAAACCATCAAAAATAATTCTTGGAAAGAGTGCCGCTATGGGACTGCTTGGGTTAATTCAACTGTCTTTGGTTGTATTTACTGCTGCGTTAACTTACAAATTAACTTTTCCAGAGGACTTTGCAATAGCAGGTCAAATGCTTGATTTTTCTAACTTCACGCTCTTTAGTATTGCAATGATAGTTGTATACTTTATACTGGGTTATTCATTGTATGCTATGATGAATGCTGTTGCTGGGGCTACTGTAAGCAAGGCAGAGGATGTCAATTCAGCCCTTATGCCTATAAATATGATAACCCTGGTAGCATTTTATGCAGGATATTTTTCGCTGTCTGCGCCAAAGGGTAGTGTGTCAATTATAGCATCTATTGTTCCATTTTCTGCGCCATTTTCTATGCCTTGTAGGATTTTAGCTACAGAAGTTCCTACCTTACAAATTGTAGCTTCATTATTTTCTTTGGGAATAACAATTGCTATTATAGCTTGGATGTCAATAAAAATATACTCTTCCGCTATACTTCATTACGGCAGACGTTTAAAACTAAAAGATTTAGTGAGAATTTCAAATAGAAATAAATAATAAAGCAGAACATTATGAAAATATAGTATCCATTGATAGTAATATAATTGAAGTAAATTACTTGTGATATACTACTAAAAAAACCTCCTCAGAATAAATATTATTTATTCTGAGGAGGTTTTGCTTTGAGATAGGCAAGCAATATTTTCTATTTGCGTAAGGATTTTTTAACCTTATGGACAAAGATTCTACCTTTACGCTTAATCATGTTTTTAACAATTATCGGTTTAAGCTTTTCTAGCGGTACGCTTGAAGCGTCATATTTTCTGACAAGTGAAATAGCATCGAATTTACATCTGGTTGTACATGCACCGCATCCTATACACATGTATTCATCTCTAGTTGTAGCACCGCAGCCAAGGCAACGTTCTGCTTCCTTCTTCACTTGATTTTCTGTAAATGTACTACGTAAATCTTTAAAGGTTTCTTTTGATTTTTTTCCATCCACAGGAAGTGCTCTTTGCCTTGGCATACGGTCATAGCTTTCAAGAGTCAAGTTTTCTTTATCAAGTGAATGATACTCCCTCCTGTCACGACCAATAATTAAGCTCTGTCCTGGGTGAACATAACGATGGATTGAAATTGCACCTTCTTTACCCATAGCAATAGCATCGATAGCAAACTTTGGACCTGTCATTGCATCTCCACCAGCAAATACATCTGGCTCTCCTGTCTGAAGTGTAAAAGAATCTGCTTTGATTGTCTTGTTTGGATTTAATTCTATGTTGCTGTTTTCCAGCAGGTTGCCCCAGTCTATTCCTTGACCTACTGAAATCAAAACATTATTTGTCTTAACAATCACAGTTTCTTTTTCATCAAATATAGGACTAAACTTTCCATTCTTATCGAAAACTGAAACACATTTTTTGAATTCTATGCCGGAAACACGTCCATTTTGTTGAAGAATTCGTTTTGGACCCCAAGAATTGTTGATACCAATATCTTCTGATAATGCTTCTTCAATTTCTTGTTCAAGGGCCGGCATTTCTTTTCGACTCTCAAGGCAATACATATCAACTTTTGAGGCTCCAAGTCTTGCAGCTGTTCCTGCAACATCAATAGCAACGTTACCGCCACCGATTACAACTACGTTTCCTTCAAGTTTTATGTCATTACTAAGGTTTACAGCACGGAGGAAATCAACACCTGTAATAGCGCCTTCTGCATCTTCACCCTCTAACCCTAAGTTTCTACCTGCCTGAGCACCAATTGCAACATAGAATGCTTCATATCCCTCATTTCTAAGTTCGCGAAGGCTAACATCATTGCCCACTTCAATACCTGTCTTGAACTCAACGCCGAGTTCCCTTAAAATATCAATTTCTGAATTAATTACTTCTTTTTCTAATCTATAAGCTGGAATTCCAAGTGTAAGCATACCACCAAGTGCTCTTTGCTTTTCAAACACAGTTACCTTATAACCGTCAATAGCTAAGTAGAAAGCACAAGACAGACCTGATGGGCCAGCACCAATAATGGCAATTTTTTTTTCATATTTATGTCTCAATTTTGGTACATAGCGATTATCCACATTTAACTCTTGATCTGCAATGAATTTTTTGATTTCATCTACAGCAACAGGATCGTCGATATCGCCTCTTGTACAGGCGGATTCACATTTTCTTGGACAGATACGTCCGCATACTGCTGGAAATGGATTTTCGTGCTTGATAAGTTCAAGGGCTTCTTTATATTTTCCCTTAGAAGCAAGCTTAATGTATCCTTGAACAGATATGTGAGCTGGGCACTCTGTTTTACAAGGACTTGTACCGGTTTCAACAACATTTTGCCTATTAGTACGATAATCCACATTCCATTTCTCTGGACCCCACTTTGTATTAGATGGGAAATCCTCTCTTTTTTCTGGAGTAATTGGTGTTTTAGTACATAAATTTTGACCTAGTTTCAATGCATTAACAGGACAAACAGTAGCACATTCTCCGCAAGCAACACATTTATCTTTATCGATTTTTGAAACATAATTTGAACGTACAAAATCATTGTTAAGGAACATTGAGGCATTTCTCGTAGATAAACAGGAACAACCGCAGCAGTTACAAATGGCGTGGGTTTTTCCAGGGCCATCTGTATTGGGTATTTGATGCATCAAACCATTTTCTTCGGCTTTTTTAATAATTTCAAAAGCTTCCTCGCGGGTAATCTTTCGGCCACGGCTTGTACGGATATAGAACTGGGCAGCATCGCCTAGCTGAATACACATATCTTCCTTCAAGTGACCACAACCTTCTCCCATAGCTTCTCTTGCTGTACGGCAAGAACAATTGGAAACTGAGAAAATAGTATTTTCATTGAGATATTTGGAAATTTCCTCATAGGATGCTCTTCTAGTTTCTCCTTCAATGGATTTTTCGATAGGGATTACACGCATCACGCCTGTTCCTACAGGAAAAAGACCTGCCGCTATAGGAGCTCTTCTTTTCCCGTACCCATCAAAAGCCTGGCCAATTTGCTTAAAGTTTTTAATGTTTTCCCTATGTGGGTGGTTAACTATCAGTTCCATGTGCCCCGGAACCCAAATCTCAAGCCAGTATTTATCAACACCTTCTTTTTCACCAACGAGGCAAGCACCGGCAACGGCTAATTCCCATAGGAGTCTTTCTGTTTCCTCTACAGATTTACCGCAGATTGCTGCAACTTCCTTCGCACTTTTTGGTTTATGTAATTCAAGACAAAGTGCTACTTCTGCCATTTCTTCTGTAACAACAGGTTCCAAAATTTTATATTCCGGATGTTCCCGCGTAATTTCTGATTTTGAACCACGATTTGTCTTACTAATCTTATTTGCAAGGTCCAATACTTTTTCATTTACCATATATAGTCCCTCCCCCATATTTAGTTTCAACTTTATTTTTCTACAAAAAAATCATTTATTTAACTTGATCATCTTGCAGTATCCTATTTTTTATTTTCCCAGATAACTTGCATTTGATAAGCATTTCTGGAAATTTTACATCCTGGCAAATTAGTAGTAAATAAATCTTTAAATTTCTCCTCTGATAAATACCTATCTGAAGCTAAATGCTTTAGCCAATCCTTTGAAATATTAAATTTAAATATTCTAAATCCAATCTTTACACCAAACATTTTACAATTTGGCATAAGTCTTGCAAATGCTTCAATAATACTAAATATTGTTGGCTCTCTTTCAAAGTTAGATATAACATCTACAATTACAATTTTACCGCCAGGGTTAACCATATCCTTAATTTTTGTGAGTAATAATGGAATATTATTTATGTGATGAAAAGTTGTCCGACTTGTTATAAAATCAAATTTTTCATATAACTTCAACTCATTAGCATCCATATTTATATATTTTATATTTGGTGATTGTCTTTTATTCGAAGCAATATGTAACATTTCTTCTGATATATCAATACCTATTACTTTATCGTAATGATTTGACAACTTGTATGCCAAAATACCTGACCCACAACCTATATCCAATACTGAGCCTTTGTTATCTGACATTTCTAAAACGAAAAATTTACTATTATCAAATAATGATTCCATAAAATCATATTCTTCTGCTACTTTATTAAATTGCAT
Organism: Clostridium sp. FP1; assembly: GCF_011065975.2. NCBI lineage: Bacteria > Bacillati > Bacillota > Clostridia > Eubacteriales > Clostridiaceae > Clostridium > Clostridium sp. FP1. Next base: position 1,003,368 of record NZ_JAAMNJ020000001.1, read on the forward strand.
TTTAGTTTTGTTTATAGAATTATTCATATTTGGTCCCCTTTAATAAGTTTGATAGTCTTAACACTATCTTTGTTGGTTACTTCTATTAGGAATTTTAAATAGTTCGTCACATTATACCCGCAGGACACAAATCATTTATTTAATTATACCATTATTACCGTAAATTGGGTAAAAAAATGAATATATGATTTTATGTAAAATTGTACATTTGTTTATGCTATAATTTACATTAAACCTTAAAATTATGTATGAAGTGGTGTATTCATAAAAGGAGAGATGGAAATTTTATAAATTATATTATTAATAGATAAATTATGATGCAAATAGTTCGTGTAGTGGTACAATCACTATGGAATGTGATTTTTTAAAAAAGTCACATTAAGGTCGCATTGACAGATACCTAAAAAAAATGATAAAATGAAATATTGTTATAATTTTGGGTAAGAGCATATTAGAGTTAAAGTTGTAAGGGTAATATGTATAAAGTAAATCGTTTTTTAAAGAAGTACTGATTTATTTGTTATAAAACTACAAAGATAAATTAAGATGGAGGTTATATAAATCAAAAATTCAACAAAACATTCAATAGTTATAGGTTTTGCATTATTTGCAATGTTCTTCGGTGCAGGAAACCTGATTTTTCCACCAACATTAGGAAAAGTAGCAGGGGATAAAGTTTTATCATCAATTATGGGCTTTCTTATTACAGGAGTTGGTCTCCCTCTATGTGCTGTAATTGCCTGTGCTAAAATTAATGGTACTTTTGAAAAAATGGCAGATAGAGTAGGACGAGTATTTTCTGTAATAGTCTCTATAGCTTTAATTCTTGTTATAGGACCTTTATTTGCAATTCCAAGAACAGCTGCAACAACCTTCGAACTGGGAATTCAGCCTTTATTTCCATCAATTGGACAAAATATATCGATTATAGTGTATTTTGCAATAGTGCTTGCATTTGCGCTTAAACCTTCTTCAATAATTGATAATATAGGTAAAATACTTACACCAGCACTTTTATTAATGTTAGCTGTAATTATAGTTAAAGGAATAATAGATCCTATTGGACCAATTGTAGCTACATCTTACCAAGGTGGATTCTCAAAAGCTTTAATAGAAGGATATCAAACAACGGATGCTATGACTGGTGTTATATTTTCATCAATAATTCTTGCATCTATTAGAGCAAAAGGTTATAAAAGCTCAAAAGATATAATGAGGATAACTATGAAATCGGCTGTAGTGTCTTTAATAGGTTTATCCTTTGTATATACGGGACTTATGTACCTTGGTACTCAAACAACTACTTTATTTCCTGGAAAGATATCTAGAACTAGTCTGGTTACAGAAATTGTTAGATTAGACCTAGGTAGTATTGGTAGTTGTATACTTAGTTTATGTGTTGCTATTGCATGTTTAACCACCGCTATAGGAATACTTTCAGCTGGATCACAATTCTTTGTTAAACTTTCTAAGGGTAAATTATCTTACAAAGCTATTGCTATTAGTATGGCTTTAGTAAGTGGAGTAATGGCTACAAAGGATGTTGATAGTTTAATTAAAATGGCAGGTCCAGTTTTACAAATTATATATCCAATTGTAATTGTTCTAATAGTTACTACTTTGCTTGGTGATATAGTGAAAAATAATAAGGTAGTTGCTATAACTACATACACAGTTTTAATAGTAAGTGTTTTAAATACTATAAATAATTTAACAGCAAATAGCATTGGATTCTTTAAATATGTTCCTCTATCCAGTGTAGGATTTGGATGGGTCATACCAGCTACACTTGCTTTTGTAATTTCTAACAGGTTAGTAAAATCAAATAAAATCACTAAAAATAGAGAATTAGAAAATTAATTCACTAGAGTCTATAAATTAGTAAATATAAACTTCCGGTTATTGCATGGCATTAGAAGCTGTAGTAAAAACTGGAAGTTTTTACTTCGTATCTATAAATGAGCAAATTTCATAACATATTTTGGAAATAAGAAAAAAGGGCGCAAAAATAGACATTTTGACCATCATAAGGTATTATATTACTGCGAAGAAATATAACTAAAGGATGGATAAAAATGCCTACAGAAAACAATATACCATATGATAAGTCAATTAACAACTTTATTATAGAAATTAGAATATTACTTTATTTAACACTACCACAATTTAAACATATTTGTGCTTTTGTTTTTGGGACCGTAGGTCGTGGTTGCAATGGTAAGGTTAGTCGTATAACTGAAAACTGTTATAGCTCCAGGCATAGAACTTCCGTAGGAAATTTTTTATCCAACAGCCCATGGAATGAAGGGTATATTTTACGAGCATTACAAAAATTTGCAATAAAAAAAATATGGCAGTTATCAAAAGATACAGGTAAGCCTATTTATGTGATTATTGATGATACTATCTGTAAGAAAACAAAGCCTTCGTCACAGGCTAAAAATCCTATAGAGAAATGCCAATTTCATTTTTCTCACTTAGAAGGTAAACAAGTTTATGGACATCAAGTTGTAAGTATTTTACTACAGTGTGGTGATGTAACAATACCGTATCAGCTAACGCCTTATGATAAAACTAGAATGAATGAATTTAATAAAAAAGTTACTAAAATTGAAATTGCTATAACCGCAATTTCTTCATTGCCCGTGCCACCTAATAAAGGATTTATTTTAGGTGGTAGCTGGTACAGTGCTGAGAAGATTCTAAAAGCAGCTAAATTAAGAGGTTTTGATTATATAGGAGCATTAAAAACTAATAGAGTTATATATCCAAAATGCTGCCGCATGAACCAGAAAATAAGTGGTTTTGCTAAAATGATAAACAAAGAAGATTTTCACTTAGTTACAGTGAATAAAAACTCTTACTATGTTTACCGATATGAAGGCAAGATAAATGGATTTAAAAAAGTAGTTATATTAATAAGCTATCCGAAAAATGCTTTATATAATCAAAATGCATTAAGATCTTTTATCTCAACAGATACTAGCCTTACGGCAGAAGAACTGCTTTTTCAGTATACTCAACGCTGGACAATTGAAGTGTTTTTCCGCCAAAATAAAATGGAATTAGGATTAGATACTTATCAAGTACGCAGCGAAAAAGCAGTAAAAAGATTTTGGATTTTGACCCAATTATCATACTTTTATTGTACTTTTGGTGTATCTGAAACTCACTGCAAATTTGGAGAAGGTTTAAAAATAGCTCGCAAAAATTCTGTGCAAAATTTAATTGATTGGATATATATACAATCTCAAAATGGAGTAAGCAAAGAAGCCATTTTTGATCTTCTTAAACTATCACAGAGTAAGTGTGCCTAGCCGCTGTAAAATATTGTGAGTATTTTTGCTCGTTTATAGTTCGTATTTTCAAACTTAAAGGATTTTTACTGGAATATGCAAATGGAACCCAAAAACAGGAACAGCAAATGTTGCAGACTATTAAAAATAATAGTAGGTAAATAGGTATATTCTATTTTTTAGGCGGATGAGATGACCCTGTTACAGGAATTAGTAATGTAGTGGAAAACTCATGGTTGATATAAATTTTAAGGTGAAATGGAATAGAAAAGAAGAATTGTTAATATTGAAAGGAGTTAAATAAGAGTTGAATTATGAGGGGATAGTTTTGAAGTACGACGTAAAAATACCATAAAATTCAGAAATGAATCATACGGTATTTTAATAAATTATTCGTTTTTTAGTTAAGTCGTTAATTAAGAAGTTTATGAGTTAATTTTTATTATCCAATAGTTTCTGGCATAAGTACATTAAACATCCATTTATTATTGCAAGTATAATATAATTAATTAAATTATTTTTTAGTTTGATAACTTCAAATCCTATAAAAAATGTTAAGACAATACTCAAAAAATTTATTAATGCAAATAATTTATTCTTTTTCATATTTTATCCCCTTCATTCGTTAGGATAGTGTTTGCTCCGTCTTAAATTACTAATTCGAATAAACCTGTAGTAGAAGATCTTAAGGCTAGTACAGATAATTCAATATTAGCTCCGCGACAATAAACACTGAACACATACACACCTGCGTAATATTCGCCCAATTATTTTTCCAACTGAAATTTTCTTTAAAATATTTGGCATTAATAATGCTCAATGCACTATTAATGCCAATGCCACCCCACATAATAAGCAACCCTATTCCTTTAGATATATCTTTACTGATAAAAAAATAGTAAATACCCATACCTATCACCGCAATGCTAACAATCCACTGAATTATATCAATGATTTTCTTTAATGAAGCTTTGTAAACCATATTTTCTCACCTTTCTAATCTATTAAATTTTACAACTTCGACCTAACTCTACAGAAATTATAGCATATTATACATATTTTCACATAAATATATTTCTATAATAGTAAATATTCTTATTTTTTAATACCGTATTATACAATTTTCAAAGACCGTTGTTCGTACTTTGAATTTCAATAGTTACGTCGACCTTTTTTCAAATTGCCTAACAATATTACTGAACTGCGACATAAAAACACCATAAAATTCAATTGAATAATACGGTGTTTTTCGGGTTTGTTAGTTGTGACGTTTTATAAGAAAATTATTCAGTTTCTATATTTTTTTATAATGTCCACTTATTTTGTTATACGGTAAGCGTAAAAGAATTGACGCCTAGATAGTTAAAGTTACCTTTGCTAAAATTACAGATAGTAAGAATAGGAGGGTATCTGTAATGACAAAGAAATTTAATGATGTAACATGGAGAGGATTTTTAGAAAAGTTTTCTTCTTATGAAGGAACTGTAACCAGTTTTTGTAAAAAAAATAATATTAGTAAGAGCCAGTTCTACTATTATAAAAGTAAACTTGAACAATCAAGTAAACCAACATTTCATGCTATAGCAATTAGTAATAAAGAATCTAATCCCCAAACAGTAAACAATAGCGTAAAAGGATATAACGATATAAGAATAGAGATTGGTAAAGCTAATATATATATACCCGCAAATGAAATAGCACTATTATCAAATATACTTAAGGAACTAAGTAAATCATGCTAAATATTGATAAGGTTAATACTGTATATTTAGCTTGCGGCGTAACGGATTTAAGAAGAAGTATAGATGGATTAGCGATGGTAGTACAAACAGAATTAAAATTAGATCCATTTGAAAAAGCACTATTTGTATTTTGCAATAAACAGATGAATAAGCTTAAAATATTACATTTTGATAATGGATTTTGGTTATATTATTATAGATTAGAAAAAAGTAGGTTTAAATGGCCAATGACAAAGGCGGAAGCCTTAAAAGTAAATATAGAAGAACTAGGTTGGCTACTAAAAGGTTATGAGGTAAGAACAACCTCAAAATTCAAGCCAATTAAAGAAAAAAACTACTATTAAAATTACATAAAAAAGCCTCTTAACCCTTGATAAATCAAGGTTTTTCTGCTATAATATAAGTATAAAAACTTTAGAAGAGGTAATTAAAATGAATGACTTAAATATTGAAGAACAATTAGATTATAAAACAAAAAACATAATTTCTAAGATGGAAAAAGAGATAGAATTAAAGGATAACGAAATTAGAGATCTTAAAAATGAACTTTTATTTTTAAGAAATCAAGTTCTTAATAATAATAAAAAAATATTCGGTAAGTCCAGCGAGCAGATGGATACCAACCAAATATCTCTTTTTGACGAAGCAGAAAAATTTTGTGATTCAAAAGTGGCGGAGCCAACCATTGAAGAAATAACATATAAGAGAAAAAAGGCCTCTTCTTATGTAGGAAAGAAAGACAATCTAGCTAATTTAGAAAGAGTAATTATCGAACATAAATTAGATGAAGATAAAACTAATTGTGATAAGTGCAATGGACAATTAGTTGTTATAGGCACAAAGTCAAAGGAAAATCTAAAATATAAACCAGCGGAGCTATATATAGAGGAGCATATAACCTATAGCTACGCTTGTAAAACATGTGAAGAAGCTGAAGGCAAAGCAAATATAATTACTACAAAATCACCTAACAGCTTTCTATATAAAAGCATGGCATCTAACGAATTAATAAGCCATGTGATAAATCTTAAATATCAATATGCGCTACCGCTTTATAGACAGGAAACCTATTTTGATATGCTTGGTGCAAATCTTTCTAGGCAAACTTTGTCCAATTGGATAATCGGTGCTGCAAAAGAGTTTGAACCTGTCTACGACATGATGAAGGAAGAACTATTAGAAAGCCATTATGTCCAGGCAGATGAAACAACGGTAGTAGTTGTAGATTCTAAGGGCCAAGATTCCAAGGCTAAAAAATATATGTGGTTATACAAAACTGGCGAGTATAAGGAACCAATTATTTTGTATGACTATCAAAAGACAAGATCAAGCTCTTGCCCTAAAGCGTTTTTAAAGGGATTTTCTGGAATACTCCAAACAGACGGTTATGCCGGCTATAATTATGTAGAAAATGCAGAAAGGCTATACTGTTTGGCTCATATAAGGAGAAAATATTTTGATATAGTTACAAAGCTAGATAAAGAAGCCCTAAAAAATTCTCGTGCAATAATAGGGTTTAATTTTTGTGAGCAACTTTATAAAATCGAAAAAGATTTAAGAGATAAATATGCTGGTGAAGATGATTACTATGAAAAACGCTATGTAACAAGACTTGAAAAATCAGCACATATTATTGAAGAATTTATAAAGTATGTGGGTACAGAAATAAAAAGTGCATTGCCAAGAAGTCCATTGGGCGCAGCCTTAGAATATAGCCGAAAGCTATTACCTAGTTTTAGAATTTTTTTAACAGATGGCTCCTTAGAAATTGATAATAATGGATCCTTATGCTAAGGAATATATTATCCTCAGGATTTGCATAAAACCCTTGCTGTTAGAGGATTTTATGCATAAATCCTAAGGATTATATTTTTACCTAAGGCCACACAGTTTAGCCATTTTCTCTTCGGAGTCAACCCAAAGTGGTTTTTCATCTTTCGTCTGCGGGGATTCAACAGAATCCATTGCTTTACGCATCATGGCTAAAGAAGGCCTTGCATAGATCCGAGTAGTATCAAGAAAAGCGTGACCCAAAATCCTGGAAACAAGAGCAAGTTCAACTCCGTTTTGATACAAATTTGTTGCCCTTGTTCGCCGCAACATATGTGGATATACACGTGGCGGTATATCATGACAGAATTCTCTGGCCTTGGCAGCATACTGCTGTATGAACCGTTCCACATTACCCTCCGACATTTTCCCGGCTTTCCCTTTAATGATTGTATAGAAAAGCAGATTAGTGTCTAGGTTATGTTTTGAGTGATAACCATCAAGGTATTGCTTAATATGTTTTACGGTTTTGACGTTAATTGCAACAACACGTTCCTTGCTGCCCTTACCCATAACACGGATGTAGGGATTTTCTTCGCTCAAGCAGATATCATTTACCCGAAGGTTCAGTATCTCCGCAAGCCTGACAGCGCTATCGTATAACAGAATCATGATAGTTCGGTCCCGTAATCCCATGCGGGTATTGGCTGGTTGAGTGAAAATGGCATTTAGGGCATCCTCGGAAAGCACAAATTTCTCATTAGCAGGATTTTTAGATTGGGGAACACGGCTCACCTCAAGAGCGATGGATTGCAGTGTCACATCTTTGTCTGCTGCAAACCACAGATATGATTTGAGCGCAGCTAGCCGCTGGTTACGTGTGCCAGGCTTGTTCCCTTGAGCTTTTAAATATTCAAGAAACTCGAAGATGCAGTTTCTGGTACACTGGACAAATGTAAATTTAGCTATGGATATATTGAGCTCGTTTAGGATATATCTGCGAAAAAGAGTAAGAGCATCTCTGTAGGACTCTATCGTGTCAGGGCTCCGCCCCAACTGTTTTGCCATATATATGTCAAGAAACTCATATGTCATTGAGAAAAATAAATTACTGTTGCTATTCTTCATAGGGACCCACCTCCGGGATAATCCTGTCAGCGACGCTGTCGTGCTTTCTGACTATCTCAAATGCGGATATACTCTGATGATAATAATACTGCGTTTCATCGATTGAGGTATGTCCAAGATACCGGCTCAAATACGGCATCATGGCCTCGAAATCCTTGCCTTCGTTCATCCAGTCGTTCATTTTTGTTACCACAAATGTATGTCGGAGGGAATGAACTGTAGGTTTTTTATCGACTTTTCCTGCATAAGAGGTCATATTCCAAAATTCTTTGAACTTTTTATCAATGCTTGTTTTCGGTAATGGTTTGGATTCATCCCGTGCCGGGAAGAACCACTCCCTATCAGGCACCAGCTTCTGCATAAGCATGTCATATCTTTTGCACATTTTCAGTATGTCTTCATACATGAAAACCACACGGTCCTTACGCCCTTTTGATTGGTAGATGCAAAGACAACCATTTTCAAGATCGACTGCAGATTTTTTCAGATAACAGCCTTCGGACAACCGCAGCCCACAGCAGTAGAACAGCCTGAACAACACACTATATGATAATGATAAACGCAGAAAACTTGACTGGCAAGGCAAGAATCTGTCAACTGCTTTGTAAAACTCATGCATTTCATCGGGTGATAGAATGTGCGGGACTGAAATTGAGTTAGACTCAAAAGCCCGGGGAATGTAGGCCTCTATATTCAATGAGATCATATACATAGCCAACTGCCTTACGAAAGAAACCCTTTGGTTGCGATAATTTTTGCTTTCTGTCGACCTTTGCTCAGCCCATGCCATTACTAGATCTCTTGTCAGGCTGCCGTTATTATATCCGTTTTCGGTGCAAAACCGATCAAAGTGTTCCAGCATATACGCTTCGAACTCGTATCTATAGCCATCGGCTCTTTTTTGACTGATCAAGCCCGAAATATATGGAGCTAATTGGCTGTGATACTCATAATGTTTCATAGACTGAATCCTCCGGAATATTCAATACCTTTTAAGCCAATGGCACATAAGCGCATTTGATCTTCATTAGTAGCAAGATACTCATCAACAGTATGGACGCCAACATGTCCCAGTGCTGCAGCGATTGACGGAACAGAACTGCCGGCTGCCAGGAGCTTTGAAGCGAATGTTTTTCTGGTCACGTGGAAACCATGTATTACCTCACTATCATACTGAGCCGTTACTACCGCTCTCAATAATCTCCCAAAGGTACTACCAAGTTTGCAATAGGGTGCCCGATGATGGACAAAGACGTAGCAGGAATTGCTTTGAGGCCTACCTTCAAATATGTAACGATACAGGCTGTTGCCTGCATCAACAAGTAATGGTAATTTCAAATACACACCTGTTTTCTGCTGAATAAAAGAAATTGAATTCTCTTTCCATGAGATGTCAGTCAGTTTGAGATTTGCAATATCAGATGCCCTTAAACCCATTCTGAGACCCAACATAACAATCGCAATATTTCTCAACTTAATTGGGCGATCAACATTTTGCCGGAAAGTATAGATAGCATCAATTTGTTTATCTGACAGAGTAGTTACAATAGAATTGTGTGGTGCCATTTCTGTTGACACAGCAAGCTCGAGGGTATCAGGTATCAGTCCCTTTCGGGCAAGAAATCTGAGAAAACCTCGGATTTTAACAGCGTAAGCGTTCTTTCCTTCAATCGTGCTGTGATTATCGTGAACCTGAAAATCCTTAATAACTTCACCCGTAATCCCTTTCTCACTAACAATGCCGCGCTTATCTAAAAAAACAATGAACCTGGAACAAGAACTACCTATCATACACATGGTGGAGTCGGCACAACCTTCATGTTTTCTCTCTAAGAGATACTGAGACTGCAAGTTATCGCCCCACACAGGAAGACAATATTTTGGCTCATGAGTGGAAAAGCAACTAGTTGTCAAAGCTCCCGTGCATAAAATCTCATTAATGCTTAAAAGAACCCTTCGAAAAGCCAAGTACTTAGCTCGGGACCATTTTGATTTCTGAAACTCAAGCCAATCCAGTGCTAAATCATTAGAATACGAGAAGGAATTTGCATCCATAAAAACTCTAAAATCTCTTGATGCTTGTGCATCCATTTTGCGAATAAAAGACGAATATTTCCGATTTTTGTGTATGTCAGCAAGTTGCTTAGCAGCTGTGTCATATTCTACCATTGAATGCGGAATATCTTTCTCTAAAGAATTGAAAAACTTCAAGAACCTATTACGCTCTGGTTCCGGTAATTCTGCAACAATAATTAGGTCGGGAATGACAAATTTATTGAGTGCAAGTCCTACAGTTTTGAAAACCAGTCCATGGTCAGCCATGTACATAAGACAATGGCTAATTTCATTATTGCACCGATTCTTGACCTTCGATGAAATATGGATGTCTTTGGTAAAAAATGATTTCACAATTCCATGGGTAATCTCAGAAGGCTGACTTATACCTTCGAACTTTAAAAATAAAAAAAAACGAGAGCAAGCGTTTCTTATCTGAGTTAGGTATGAAGCCTTATGGCTGCAAGTTAATCTTGCAAGATAGTTATCCAAGATTGTTCTGCTCCAATTTGGAAGCTGATTATAGGGGGGCGTACGTTCAATTTTAGTTTGCAGACTCATAGTTACACCACCATGTTCCATGATATCTTCCAATACGCTCATCGCTTTTCTTGATTCTTTGACTTTGTGAGTTTTCCAGTGTTCCTTACTGTTATTAATCCATTGATTTGTAAGTTCGGTTGAATATGAAAGTCCCCTATATTCCATATATTCTTTGAACTCTCTGGCGGCAACTCGGAAAGCAGAACAGCAGCTATCTGAATATTCGAGCCTGCTGTAGTCATTTAGTCCGACTTTAACTGCTTCATCATAACATTGATAATACATGATAAAACCTCCTAGTAGTTTTACCATAAGTATGTCCTGAGCTGCTGCTGTTTAAACATAATCCTCAGGATTTATGCAGAAACTCTGCTGATATCAATGGTTTTCTTCAAATCCTTAGGATTATATTTTTCTTGGCATAAGGATCCTAATCCTAAGCTAAGGATTAGGATCCGAAAGAGCAATAAAACCATTTGTTATTGGACGCAAGAACTGGCTCATGTGCAATACTCCTAAAGGAGCTAGAGCAAGTGCAACAATATATAGCATAGTAGAAACGGCTAAAGCGAATGGTTTAATTGTAGAAAAATACTTAGTATACTTAATGGATGTGATGTCCAATTTAGAAAATAAGGATAAGAATACGCTATTAAAACACATGCCTTGGTCCAAGGAACTACCTGAACATATTAAGCTTCAAAATAAGAATCTTCATGGTAAAAAAGATTAAAATAAAATCCAGTAGAAAAGCACTTGCTGCTTACTACTGGATTTAGTTTATCAAAATAGTTCCTAAAAATAAATACGGAGAATTTTTGACGCTTACGTTATACGGAATTAGAATGATTGTTTGATCGGCAGGTGTAAACAAATCTATTCCCTCTTGGTTTTCGTCAGGTCTAAAATATTTTCTTCCAAACTTTTGTACCACCCATCCTTCAATTCCATTAGGGATTGAACCATAATTGCCATTTTTCTCAACTGATTCAAATGATGGCATTGCATTACCTGTAGCACCAATCAGTGTGCAGTAACATCTTTCTGTAATTTCAATTCTGTATAAATTCTTTGTTTCTAAAAGACTCATAAAAATCTTCTCCTTTCTTTATTTGAAAGTTACATCGTATAATGTTACAAATTCTACCTAACTCTACAGGAATTATAGCATAGTATACATATTTCTACATTAGTACATTCCTATACTAGTAAATATTCTCATTTTTAAATACCGTATTATTCACTTCGGAATCTATTTACTTATTCCATTAACTATCCCTTTTACTGCATCAATCACCACCTGGGGCTTATCCTTCTGTATATAATGACCGCTATCCTCAACAATAATGTGTTTACTATAATCTGATAATGATACTAAGTCATTTTGATAGTTTAACCAGGTTTCTTCTGTAATGCTAGAAGGTTCTTCACCTTTATGGTCAGCGGTAAGGACAATTATTGGAATATTCCTTAATGCATCCTTTTCTCTTATTTCTTTTACTTGTTTAGCACTAATTAGTAATTCATCAAAGGTTTGTTCTGAACCAATGGATTGGATTTTCACGATTTCTATTTCTTTTGAAGAAGAACGTTTCACCCTATCTTCAAATTGATTTTCATGTGAACAATCAACAAATACAATACCAGACACTTCTTTAGGATATGTACCTGCAAATAATCTTGCATTATAGCCTCCAATTGAATGCGCAACTATAATATAGGGGGCTTTAACCTTTGATTTATTTAAAACAGTATGTAACTCATGAACTTGGTCTAAGCTGCTTCTTGGTAAATCACTTGTATCACTATTTCCGAGACCTGCTCTATCATAAGAAAATGTTCTTGTATTTTTTGAAATTTCATTTTGAACTACCTCCCAGTCAAAATGAGTACACCCTAGCCCTGATTCAAATACGACAGTTGGATTCCCTTTTCCATAACAATTCACATATAGCCTCGGCAATTTTGTTTCTTTTATTTTTATAAACATACAATCCCCCTCTGGATATTATATTTTATCCATGTAATGCGTTAGTATTAATTTATGTGTATTATTAGTAGGCCTCTTATAAGGGTATATAAAATTGCCACATTGCCATACTACCATTTTTATATAAAATAGTATATATTTGTTTTAAAATCCATATTATTTAGTTGTCAAAGAACATTGTTCATACTTTTAAATTCATTAGTTAAGACGTACTTTTCTCAGTAGTCTATACATATTTGCATTACGTAGCAACTAATAAAAAATGTTCTTTGAAAATTGAATAGTGTGATATTAAAAAAGCATGTTATAATTAACCAAAGTATAAATCAGAATTTGTAAAACAGAAAAGGAGAATAATTATGCTTGAATACAGATTTGATACGCAGTTATTAATTGAAGGAGAAAAACTTTCAGAAGATAAAATAAACGAGTATATTACAAAAAACATTGAAGGAGATTGCTTACTTGCGGTTGGTGATGAGGAACTGATTAAAATTCATTTTCACACAAATACTCCATGGAAAGTACTTGAGTATTGTGCTTCATTAGGTGATATTCATGATGTTGTTGTAGAAAATATGGAACGACAGACCAATGGTCTTAAAGGTTAAATAATAAATATAAAATCCAATTGAATAATACGGTGTTTTTAAGGGAGTATTCAATTTTATTAGTTGTGACGCTTAATAAGAAAATTGAGACTTAACTCATTAACAAGTGAAAGTAATCATGATTGACCTTGAAAACAGTAGATAGAAGAATTATGAATTAATTTACTAATACCACACTTATGATATGGCATTAACTCATCTGCTCTTGAAATATCTACCCATGTTATTTCAGATATTTCTTCAGGATTGTCAATTGAAATATTGCCTACAGTAATTACTACTCTAAATGTAATAAAAATAGCATGTTCTTCCTTTTTCTCAAAAAAACATTCATTAACTGCAATTATATCTTTAATCTTAACTAAAAGACCTGTTTCTTCTTTTACCTCTCTTATAGCCGCTTGCTCTAATGTTTCACCTTCTTCAACTTTACCTCCTGGCATAGACCAAGAGTTAACATCTTTATTATGTACCAGTAACACCTGTTCAGTTTCTTTATTGTATATTAAACAATATGCTACATTCACTCCTTTCAATTATAAACACCCCTTTATAAATAATATCTTACAACTTCGACCTAGCTCTATAGAAATTATAGCATATTATACATATGTTCACACTATTATATTACCATAATAGTTAATTATTTCATTTCATTTTTAAATACCGTATTATTCAATTTTCAAAGAACGTTGTTCGTACTTTCAATTTCAACAGTTACGTCGCCCTTTTTTCAAAGTTATTCATAAGAATTACTAAAGAAATTATGTAATTAAGATCCAAGTCTAATATATAAAAAATACATTATTTCAACTTATTTACATTGCATGCAAAAGGTGATATAATAAGAAAAAATGTTGAAAGGGGATAGTAAATTATGACACCAGCTAATTGCTAATATTAATTTAAAATTAATATATATTTTATAATGAGTTTTAATTTGCCTAATTATATTTAGGTTTTATTGTTATGCTCTTTATGGAATAAGGCATTTAGAAGGTAACTTACTTTACTGGAATTCAACATTATAATTTATAAGATATTTCAAGAATTTATTTTGAAATATTAAGCCAAAGTTTTTTAAAATTTTGGTGCAAGATATATCAGAATAATTAGATGGCTTTATTAACGTCATAAATTTTTTGCTTATATCTGATTTTAATAAATTATAGTAGTAATAGAGTGTTTCAGACTGTAAGAAGAGATGATCTTCTTATGGTCTTTTTATTTTTCATATTACTTTAAAAGATTATAGTAGATAAGAACTTTTTCTGCCTGTCCATAGAGTTCTAAATTTAAAATATGGATGAAAGAAGGAATTTTTATGTTTGAATTATCATTAAATGGTGTAAAAAAATATATGGATGCCACACTTGTTGTCAAGAATATAAGCTTTCAAGTTTATTCAGGAGAAAAAGTTGGTATAGTAGGTGTAAATGGAAGTGGAAAGAGCACTATCCTTAAGCTAATTGCGGGAATAGAACCTATGAATTACTATCCAGGTTACCCACAAACCTCAAGCTATGGATATGATGAAGGGATTATTAACATGCCCAGAGGAGCCAGCAGTGCTTACCTTGAGCAAATACCAGAGTATCATGAGAGTTTAAAGGTTATTGATGTTTTAAATTTAGCTTTTGAGGAAATTCATAATATAGAGAATAAAATGCGTAAATTAGAAGAAGAAATGAAATTTTTAGAAAATACTGTCTTGGAAAAAGCATTAAAACAGTACAGTGAATTGGTTCAATTATATGAAGTTAAAGGCGGATACGATGTAGAAGAAAAATTAAGTAAGATTTGCACGGGCCTGAAGCTTAATGATAGTTTTTTAGACAAAGACTTTACTTTATTAAGCGGTGGTGAAAAAACTACGGTAGTACTTGGGAAGCTCTTGATTGATAATCCGGATATATTACTACTGGACGAACCTACAAATCATTTGGATATGGATTCAATTGAATGGCTTGAAGGTTATCTTAAGGCTTATAAGGGAATTGTAATTATTGTATCTCATGATAGATATTTTCTTGATAATGTAGTAACAAAGATTGTAGAAGTAGAGGATATGGAATCTATAACCTACAAGGGTAACTATTCTTCTTATGTTGATCAAAAGGAAGAAAATATGCTTGAACAATTTCATCAATATAAGGAACAGCAAAAGCAGATTAAGACTATACAGAAGAATGTAAAGGAATTAAGAGATTGGGCAACTAGGGTAGATAATAATAAATTCTTTAAAAGAGCTGTCAGCCTGCAAAAAAAACTTGATAAAATGAAAAGTAGTGACACTGAAAGTAACAAGTCTTACCGATCCAGAGGTCAATATATAAGAACTGAAAAACCGAAGTTTGAAAGAAAGAATATGAAGCTTAACTTTAAAGAAACTGAAAGATCTGGTAATGAGACAATTAAGGCTGAAGGACTTTCTAAATCTTTTGAAGATAAGCTTATTTTAAAAGATGCAGATTTAATGATTAATTTCGGTGAAAGAGTGGCACTAATCGGACCAAATGGAAGCGGGAAAACCACCTTCTTAAAACTGCTCTTAGGTGAAGAGTGTCCAGATGCCGGTGTAGTGGAATTAGGTGCCAATGTAATGGCGGCGTATTTGCCACAGAAAATTACTTTTAAAAACGAGGAACTCACTGTGCTGGATTGTTTCAGGGAAGATGTTTTCCTGCCAGAGGGGAAAGCACGGGAATACCTGGCCAAATTCATGTTTTATGGGAGCAGTGTCTTTAAGAAAGTAAAGCACTTATCCGGAGGAGAGAAAATAAGGCTTAGCTTAAGCAAACTGTTATATGAAGATGTGAATTTATTGATACTAGATGAGCCCACCAATCATCTTGATATTGATTCCATAGAAACCTTTGAGGAAGCGCTGGAAGAGTTTAAAGGAACTATATGTTTCATTTCTCACGACAGATACTTTATAAATAAAATCGGTGAAAGAGTTATTGCTATTGAGGACAATGCTTTTAAAAGTTATCCTGGTAATTATAATTATTATAAAAGTGTAAAAGATGAGCTGACCCAACAGGCCATTAAAGAGCCGGTGGTGAAGAGTGGAAAAGTTAAGAAATCAAGAAACGTTGATCAAAGAAAAAATATGGAATATGAAAAGGATAGAGCTGGAGCCAAGGTTACAAGTCTTGAAAATGAAATAAGAGAGATTGATTTAGCTATGGCTGACTCAAGGGTACATTATGAGGAGCTTAATAAGCTGTACTGTAGGAAAGAGGAGTTAAGTAAAGCGATGGATGGAGCTATGGAATTGTGGTTAAATTTTAATAATTAAAGGCAAGAATAAGTTTTACGACCCTCTATATTAGTTATAGTAGCCAAGGAAGCGGGCATACCAATAGAAAAAATAATTGAAATAAAAAAGAAAATGCTCCATTAGAAATAGCATAAAATTAATAATAGTATATTCATTAATCTCTTACATCAGTAAAAGATGTAGGGGATTTTTATATTACTAACTATTATGCAGTGCTGCAATCGGTTCTACGCTATATTAAGGATATTCTTTCAGACCAGTCTCTGGGAGAAATAGCTTGTGATAGTGATAAAAGCTACCATCAATTTGCAAGAATAAAAAGGAAAGCCCTAGAAAAACTGAAAACATTAATATAAATTTATATATTAAAAAAATCGCACAAAACTTCGTAGTGGCGCACTTGCTAACTAACTATGTATACCAAAAATATCCTTCATTTATAATTAATTCCTTTACATTTTTTTTGTTTTTGTGTATTATAGTAATTAGATTTAAGCAATAAAAGTATTTGATGAATAATTTGTCGAAAGATTAAATTATATATAGGAGGATTGAAAATTGAATAAAAAATTTATTTTAGCCATAATGGTACTTGGTGTAACTATGAGCACTGGTTTTACTAGTGTATACGCAGATACTGCGTCGGATAAGGCGAAAATTCAACAGGTTCAAACTCAAAGGAACAGCCTTGAAAGTAAAGTACAGATGATGGACAATCAGATTGAAAAAATCATGTCTAAAATCAATAGTAATGAAAATAATATAACTAATATACAAGAACATATTAAACAAACTCAAATAAATATTGTAAAAGCAGAGGCTGATATTAAAGCAGAACAGATTCTTTTTGATAAAAGAATGAGAGCAATGTATATGAATGGGACGTCAAGCTATATAGACGTTATACTAAGCTCAAATGGTGTGGAGGATTTAATATCTAGAGTAGAAGATCTCAAAACGATAATAACCTTTGACCAAAATGTTATTAGTGATTTAGAAACAAAAAAGGTAGCGATTAACTTAAAGAAAGTAGAGCTAGATACAGAAAATACAAAGTTGATGTCTTTAAGAGTTGACAATAAAAAGAAATTGGATACTTTAACCAAACAAAAATCAGAACAAACTGTATTGGTAACACAATTAAATGCTCAAGAAAATCAATATAAGGCACAACTGGCAACAGACCAAGCTGCGGAAGCAAGACAAGCTAATGAAGCAAGACAAGCTGCAGCAGATAAAATAGCAAATGCGGCTCTTAGTGCAGTAAATCCGGCTCCTAGTGTAACACCTTCAAGAGGTGGAGCTACATTTTCTTCTAATTCACTCTTAGCATATGCTTCAAATTTTCTTGGGGTTAATTATGTATGGGGTGGGACAAGCCCTTCAGGCTTTGATTGCTCAGGCTTTACACAATATGTATTTGCACATTTTGGAGTAGACATACCAAGGGTTTCAGAAGATCAACAAAATGTAGGAACACTTATATCTAGAGATAATCTTCAACCAGGAGATTTGGTGTTTTTCGGAACTCCAGCTCATCATGTAGGTATATATGTTGGGAATGGTGACATGATAAATGCACCTCACTCAGGTGCTGTAATTAGAATTCAACCGCTAAATAGCGATTTTACATATGGACGTAGAGTTAATTAAATAAAAATTCATTTAGACAAAGCATCTATATTAATTTATAGATGCTTTTTGTATTTATAAAAAATTACAACTTCAAGAATAACTGATGATTTAAGTGAAGATATTATCAATTTTAAGAGGGAACGCAAACATAAATAATTTCTTAAAACAAAAATAAACTTCAAGTAAAATGAAAAAACCCTCTAAAAAATCATATCATGTATCGTATATAAGGGTGAAATGATAAAACGTGTGATAACAGTTAATAATTGTTATATACATAAGAGGAGGAATTAACATGAAAAACACAAAATTAAGTTTATTTGTACTCGCTTTAACATTATCAATTGGTGTATCATCTGGGGTTTATGCATGTGAACAAAATAAAACCACGAAGGATGTAAAACCAACTTCTGTAGCACAAAAAATAGATGTCAAAGATGCAAAAACTCAGCAATGGGAAGCAAAATTCCTTAAAAATCATGAAGAAAAGAAAAATTTTAATAAATGTCATAAAGACTTTGAAAAGGTAAATGAGCATAAATACGACAAAGTTAAGCCAGTTATTAGTGTAGCAGATAAAGCCGCTTTAAAAGTTAAAACAGATAAAATAGCAACAGTTAAAGACGCTAATAAAGTTTTGAAAACTACAATTATTAAAAATGCACAAGCAGTCAAGGTAGAATTAAAAAGAATTGAAGGTAGTAAGATAGTATTAGATCCAGTAGTAAAAACTGAAGCTGATTCAGTTTTGTTAGCTGTAAAAGATGTAACTACTAAGAAAACTTGTGTAAATTCAGTAGTTTCAACAGTTATACCAGTTAGTGTTGTAGCGCCTGTATTACCCATAGTTGAGCCTATAGTACCAGTAGTACCTGTAGAGAAAACTTATCTAGAAAAATCAAATGAAAGATTAGACAATGTGTTTCAAAAGTATACAGAAAAAAACACACAGTTAACGACTTTAGGAACTAGACTTTTAAATCTTTTAAATGCTTTAACACTTATAAAATAGAATAGTTGTAAAAAAATAAAAGTCTTGAATTTAATTCAGGACTTTTTTTGATTTGTAAGTATTATAAATACAAGAGTTCTCATATATTACAATGTAAAAAAGGGTATAATAAATTGACAGAAGTAGAAACTAAAAGTGGCTGACTTGTGTTGGTATAGAAAGTAGATAACTAAAAATATAATAGAATGCATTATTTTTGATTTATGTAAAATAAAAGGATATAAGAAGAAAAGGAGTGGAGATAGGATGGCAGAGAGAAAAAGAGTAATAGAAACAGGATGGAACTTAGAAAACAGTTATGCTCGTCTACCAAAATCATTTTTCAACATAATCAAACCAAACCTGGTATCTTCACCGAAGTTGATCATTCTCAATTATTCCTTGGCAACATCCCTTGGGCTTAACGACCAGGCGCTGCAAAGCAATGATGGCATAGCGGTGCTTGCTGGCAACCAGGTTCCAAAAGGAACTTTACCTCTTGCGCAGGCTTACGCAGGGCATCAATTCGGGCATTTTACGATGCTTGGGGATGGCAGGGCTATGCTTATTGGTGAACAGATTACGCCTTCAGGCGAAAGATTTGATATTCAGCTCAAGGGTTCAGGGAAAACGCCATACTCCCGAGGGGGTGATGGTCGAGCGGCACTTGGACCGATGCTACGCGAATACATCATTAGCGAAGCAATGCATGCGCTTGGTATTGACACCACCCGCAGCCTGGCAGTGGTGACAACCGGTGAGCTTGTAGTCCGCGAAACCCAGCAACTTGGTGCAATTATGACTCGCGTGGCTGCAAGTCATCTCAGAGTCGGCACCTTTCAATACGTTTCAAAATGGGGCACAGCTTTGGATCTTCGGGCCCTTGCTGATTACACATTGCAAAGACATTTTCCAGAGGTTGATGCGGGTGGGAACCAATATCTTTTTCTACTTCGGGAAGTAATTAAGCGTCAAGCCGCGCTGATTGCCAAATGGCAACTGGTTGGCTTTATTCACGGGGTGATGAATACGGACAATATGGCCATTAGTGGAGAAACCATTGATTATGGTCCTTGTGCCTTCATGGATAGCTATGACCTGGCAACAGTATTCAGTTCCATTGACATTCAAGGCCGCTATGCCTATGGCAATCAGCCACATATTGCCGAGTGGAATCTTGCGCGATTTGCGGAAACCCTATTGCCACTGCTACATGTTAATCAGGAGCAGGCTGTCAAGCTAGCTCAGGAAGCGATTTCAGATTTTACTAAGTTGTATCACTACAACTGGCTCACGGGAATGAGAGCAAAACTGGGAATATTTAACGAGGAGATACAGGATGAAGCCCTTATTGAAGAACTCCTCAGTTTGATGCAGAAGTATCATTCGGACTATACTAATACCTTCATTTCATTAACTTTTGATACACGGTGGGATGCTGCACTATTTGGCAGCACAGAATTTGCTCATTGGCATGAGCTGTGGCAGGAGAGACTAGGTAGGCAGAAAGAACCGAAAGCCTCCTCCCATAAGTTGATGCGGAGTTCAAATCCAGCTCTAATCCCTCGTAACCACCAGGTAGAAGCGGCACTAGAAGCAGCAGTAAAACAAGGAGACTACAGTGTGATGGAGCGTCTTCTAGATGTTCTGAAAGACCCCTACGCGCATTCCACAGAGCAGGCTGATTACGCTACACTGCCTGCGATATCAAACCGTCCTTATCGAACATTTTGCGGTACTTAATTTAGAAGCATAAAGAGTTATCTTTAATTCAATTTTAAATTTGAATATAGTTGAGAGTTTTGATATAATTCACTTGTTAAACATTTATGTTTTCTCCTTAGTTATTTTTTTTGTCATAACTTAATTATAACAGGAGATTTCATAGATGTTTTTATTTTTTAGAAGATTATTGGAATCGTTTTCTATAATTTATAGTTTATAATAAATTGAAGATAATGTATTTACTATATATAATCGAAATAAACAAATTGAGAGTAATATTTTATAATGAATATTGTTCTCAATTATGTTTTATATTTAAAAAGGAGATAGGTCTATGAATTATACTGAATATGGAAAAACTGAGAAAAAAGTTTCTGTAGTGGGATTTGGAGGCTTAAGATTTGACTTAAGCAAAAGTAATGAGGAAAATGCAGAATTAATTAAATATGCCTATAGTAAAGGAATAAACTATTTTGATACTGCTCCCGGATATTGTGATGATAGAAGCGAGGATATATTTGGTGTTGCTTTTAGAGAAATGATAAAAGAAGGAAAATTAGATTTTATTGTTTCTACTAAGGGAAAACCTAAGGTGTATGATACCGCAGAAAAAGCAGTTAATGCTGTAAAGACCTCTTTAAAGAGATTAGGAGTTCCTAAAATTCATTTTTATCATGTTTGGTGTATAAGAAAGATGGAGCACTATGAATTGTGCATGAAAAAAGGAGGTCAATACGAGGGATTACTTAAATGTAAAGAGGATGGTTTGATAGATCATATTGTTTTTTCCTCCCACCAACCAGGTGAAGAAGTAATAAAGGTGCTAGATGAAAATAAGTTTGAAGGAGTTACCATGGGAATTAATTTACTCAACTTCCCGTATAGATGGAAGGGGGTAACTCATGCTTATAAAAATGAATATGGTGTTGTGGCAATGAATCCATTAAGTGGAGGGTCTATTCCGAGTCATGAAAAAGAATTGGATTTTTTAACAAAAAACGGAGAAACAGCCACACAATTAGCCTTGAGATTTAATATATCTAGTCCTGAAATTACTATAACTTTAGTTGGGTTTGGAAGCAATCACGATATTGATGAAGCTTGCAGGATAGCTGATGAATCAAAGCCTTTTATAAAAGAAGATATTAATAATCTAAGAAATTTAGTAGGCGAAAACATGAATGAGATTTGTACAGGCTGTGGATATTGTAAAGTTTGTCCAAAAGGAATTAATATACCAGGATACATGTTGTTTTACAATGAAAAACAAATGTTTAAGAAAAGCGATGACGAAATGATTCAGTCTGTTTATGGCTTAGAATATTGGAATTACTCTATGAGTAATAAGAAATTTGCTGCTGAATGTGTTAAGTGTGGCAAGTGCCTAGAAGAATGCACCCAACACCTCCCTATAATAGATAGGTTAAAACAAATTGCTGAATGGGAAGAAAAAGGAACTAATGATGTAACTGTATAAGGTGCCTCTCAAAATTTGTAAAGTCAATTAAAAATCATAAAGCGCAATTTAATGGAGGGAATGAAAGTGTATATTATTATCTTTGTTTTAAAACTATTGGAGTTTTTCTTTTACAAAGAAATTGAAAATGGATATCCTAATATTGTTGAGATCATAATGGATTCGGATTGTATACGTGCATCTGCATTTTCATTAGTAATTTTTATAATAATATATTTTTACTTTGGAAATAAAAGGATAAACAAACATAAAGCATTAATAATATTAATAATAGTTTTGATATTTACTGCTTCTTTATTATATTTAGTTGTATTTACATTCTCATACAGTTTCCCAACTAATATCAGAATATCTAGAATTGTAGGATTAATATTATCAATAATTACATGTATATTTATTATTTATAAAGGAATAATTGTAAAACATTAACAATGTTTGTAACATAGTGAATTTACAATAGAACTTTCTACAAATATTGTAATGATAGGCCAAGATATAAATACTACTTTAGTGGCAGAAAATTTATCAATGAAAAACTACCGAAATAATAAACTTCGGTAGTTCGATATACTGGCTAAATGCCTTTAATATTTAACTTATTTTATAACTATAAGAGGAACTAGTTAGTTATAAGAATTAATGGCTTGTGTATTAATTTTTTATAATGGTTACAATTTTAATATTATTGACCATGATGATCACTCACAGTCATCAAACCAATCATCAAACCAATCACTAGAGTTATTATTACATCTTTGATTAGATCTATCATTACACGAATCATTAGAGTCATTATTATGTCTTCGATGAGATCTATCATTAGCACTATTATTACAAAGAATTTGTGCGGAAAGCCCACTCTCTTTAGGTGTGGGATGGATAGCACTACTAAAATATACCATTAGACATGGTTATTTTAGTACGATATAATATACTTAGGTTTTGAAACGAGCCATATACTATCGTTAATGTGTCAATTGTGATGCTTGATAGTGAAATTCTTGAAGAAAATAATTAGTTTTTATATGTTGTAATTTATAGGTTTTATTATAAATGAGAGTATAAAAGAAGTTATTTAGTATTCAAGAACCTCATTCATTTATGTGTGGGAGTTTCAGTAGAGTGAGATTTATGAGACATAGAAAAACCTCCTTTATTGTTTTCAATTTATATTATGAGGCTTGTCTAAAAATGTGCATAGTAACCATTTATATGGTGATTAAACTTATTGTAAGAAAGTTAAAAAGCAAGTTGATCAGTTAATGGTGACTTAACTGGTAAGAAAGAGGCTAAAATAATTACTACTGATACTATTGCAGTTGATGTAGCTTAGAAAAATAGTGCCTGTGAAAAGGCACTATTTTTTGTTGCACAAATATTCTCAAATCTAAATCTCTAATTGTGTTACTAAGTTCTCAGGTCAAAATAGAGAAGTGGGTCAGTAGCATATAAAGCTATCAATATTATCTAAAATCATTATATAATACGTCCATTTAACTTTGTTCCAAATCCATATATGGATATAATTATTCCTTACTAATATAGGTACGGACCAAAATTCAGTACCGTTATTCAACCAAGTATACGTATGTTTTTTCATGCAGTGGTCAATTGTTGATTGGCTAAGAATATTTGTACCAGGTGTTTTTGTGAAACCAAGAGCTTTTGCTTTATATATACTAGGAATAAAACCAGGTGGTTTCCAATATAAAGGTCCTTTTTCTGAAGGTCCACTGACCTTTGGACTGCAACCTCATCGATAACCATAATTGAAATAGGGTAACCCTTCACTAATCTTATATTTATATACATAGCTATTTCCTCCATAAAATATAATATTATAGATTAATATATGAATGGTTTTTTCTATGTTTACACTATATAAGCTAGAGTATATATACTCTTTATGGAAACAAATTATTGCTGTGAACTGCTACTGAAAGTGGTTTATTAATATCTCTGCTAGCTACTTATGGTTACAACCTCGGTGGGGACAAAATTTCTATATACTTTAAAGATAAACATTATTGTTCAAGTAATCATTGACAATACCTTCCTGCGTGATTATACTACCCCTAGCCTAAGGGAAATGGTTATTTGATTAACTAAATAGTTAATCAAAAGCCAAAGGGGAAGGCTAAGGTTTTATAATATCAATTAAAATTATGCATGAAGCGGGGGTGCTTCGTAAAAGGAGAGATGGTAATTTTATAAATTATATTATTGAGAGAGAAGTCATTGATAGGATTCCAATGGATATGTATCAGTATTTGGATAACTAACATTACGACTTTTCATTCAAAATAGAATATTTAAAGGAAGTGGAGAAAGTAATGTATATTGATGCACATAGTCATTTAGACTTCTTTAATAACAAGATAGAGTATGCTATTAATGAAATTAATAACCTTAAAATCCTAACTATTGCGAGTGGTATGGATATGGAGAGTTACTTAAAAAATAAGGAATATAGCAAAAGGAGTCAATATATTAAAGCTACCTTTGGAATACATCCATGGAAGGCAGCGGAATATAAGGGGGAGCTTGAAGATTTAATCCCTTATATTGAAGAAAGCAAGATTATAGGGGAAATAGGCTTAGATTTCTTTTGGGCAGAGGATAACGGTACCTATGAGGCACAAAGAAGGATTTTCAATTTTATATTAGAGGAAAGTATTAAAAGAGATAAAGTTATATGTATACATACAAAAGGTGCAGAGGAAGAAATATATAATATTCTTAAGCATTATAGCTATAGTAAAGTAATTATTCATTGGTATAGTGGTGATATTAAAACCTTAGATAAATTTATAGAGCTAGGTTGCTATTTCACTATAAGTGTTGATATAGACTACTCTAAATTAACAGAAGAAATATTAGCTAGGATTCCAATAGATAGATTACTTGTGGAGACTGATGGACCAACAGCTTTAGAATGGGTAAATGGTGATTATGGCTATCCTAGAGTAATAATTAATGTTATAAAAAGCGTTTCAAAGAGAAAAGCAATTTCCACTGAGAGATTATTAAAAGTATTAGAAGATAATTTCTTTGAATTAACTGGAATTAAAATCCAGGGTTAAGAGTTAATGAAATAATAGAGAGCATAATCTTCATAACTATTTGAAAATATTGCAATTGAGTAGAAAAATAACGATCAATAAAAAAGAGGTAAGGCAGGTTGACAAATTTAATATATTGTTATACACTAAACAATATAATTTTATAAGACCTCACTTTTATATGTGGGGTAGAGGCGCGACATTTAACAGTCTTTAGTGGAGTTTGAGAAGCATTGATACTAGAGAGAAGGAAAGGTCGCCGAAGCAAATAAAATCTCAATATTATTTGCTGGGTCTGCAGTTAAGAGTTGCAGGACTGTCTCAATAAACTTCCCGGTTTATTGAGTTGTGCTATCTCATTTGGGAAAAGAAGAGGTTTAGGGACAACTATGCATGTTGAGACCTGAGTTTATCTCAGGTCTTTTTTTGTTTGGGGAAATTCCTAAGAGGATTAAATAGTGCCACCTAATGTAAGGGTGGCATTTTTAATTTAAATATATTATATGAATCTAGTACAAAAGAAGGAGAGAAGTAGTTATGAAAAAGAAATTATCATTATTAATAGTAGCATATCTATCAGTAGTTATGCTTTTAACAGGATGTGGGTCAAGCAGTAGTTCAAAAGAGGCAAAAGCAGAAGAGGCGGGTGGAAAATTTAAAGTAGGTCTTGAAGCCGGATATGCACCATTTAACTGGACTCAAATGGATGATTCTAATGGTGGGGTTAAAATTGAAGGCGGCTCAGAATATGCAGGCGGATATGATGTAGAAATCGCTAAAAAGATTGCCAAAGATTTAGGAAAAGAATTGGTTATTACTAAAACTGAGTGGGATGGTCTTGTACCAGCATTAGCTTCGGGTAAAGTAGATGCAATTATTGCAGGTATGTCACCCACAGCAAAACGTAGAGAGGTTATTGATTTCTCGGATAACTACTATAAATCAGATTTAGTTATGCTTGTTAAAAAGGGTGGAAAATATGATGCAGCCACTTCTATTAAGGATTTTAAGGGAGCAAAAATAACTGCCCAATTAAATACATTCCACTATTCAGTAATAGATCAAATTCAAGGCGTAAACAAGGAACCAGCTATGGACAACTTTCCTGCCATGAGAGTTGCTCTTGAATCAGGAATGATTGATGGGTACGTATCAGAACGTCCTGAAGGCGTTAGTTCGGAGGCTGCAAATAAAAGATTTAAAATGGTAGAATTTAAAAGTGGATTTACTACAACAGACGCGGATACGTCAATTGCTGTAGGGATTGCAAAAGGTAGTGATTTAACTGTGAAAATCAATAAAACATTAGCTGGTATTTCAAAAGCAGATCGTAAAAACATTATGGATGCTGCAATAAAGAACCAACCATCAGCTAAATAGTATTTATTTATGATATAAGGAGGAGAAAGATGAGCTTTGAATGGGTAGTAAAAATCATTTCAAATAACTGGCCAATGTTCATACGTGGAGCAGGTACGACACTCTTAATTTCCATGGTGGGTACTATTATAGGTTCCATAATCGGTTTATTAATAGGGGTTGTACGTACTATTCCAATGCCCCAGCGAGGAATAAAAAGAGTCATGCTTAAAATTGTTAATGCTATTCTTTTTGTTTATATAGAGATATTCCGTGGAACGCCTATGATTGTACAAGCAATGGTAATTTATTACGGATCTGCTTTAGCATTTGGTATAAATATGAATAGGTTATATGCAGCAATTTTTATCGTTTCAATTAATACAGGGGCTTACATGTCAGAAATTATCCGTGGTGGTATTGTTTCTATCGATAAAGGACAATTTGAAGCAGCTCATGCTATAGGTATGAATCATATTCAAACTATGACGAGTGTAATAATACCACAAGTAATTCGTAATATCTTACCAGCAACGGGTAATGAATTTGTAATCAATATAAAAGATACATCAGTACTTAATGTAATTTCGGTAACAGAATTATATTTCCAAACAAAATCAATTTCAGGAAATAATTTTAGATATTTTGAAACATTTTTTGTTGCATGTATTTTGTATTTTATAATGACCTTCACAATAACAAGGATTTTGCGCTACATTGAAAGGAAATTAGATGGTCCGGACAATTATATTATGTATGCTAATCAAATGCAGGTAGAAACTCCGGAAGATATGTGTCGTAGAACAAGAAATAGTGACGAGAATAAATATTAGGCGAAGGAGTAGGAAGTATGGAAAAAATAATTAATATACAGCATTTAAGCAAATCATTTGGAAATCATGAAGTGTTAAAAGACATTGATTTTTCAGTAAATAAAGGCGAAGTAGTCTGCGTCATAGGTTCTTCTGGATCTGGTAAATCTACTCTTCTTCGGTGCGTTAACCTTCTAGAAAAACCTAGTGGTGGTGAAATCATCTATAAAGGAGAAAACATTTTAGATGATAAACATGATATCTACGCCTACCGTACAAAGCTTGGTATGGTGTTTCAACAATTCAACTTATTTAATAATCATAATGTTTTAAGCAACTGCGTGGTTGGACAAATAAAAGTGTTAAAGCGTTCCAAAGAGGAAGCAGAAAAAGTAGCTATGAAATATTTGAAAGTGGTTGGAATGGAGCAATATGTTAATGCAAAACCAAAACAATTATCAGGTGGCCAAAAACAACGTGTGGCTATCGCAAGAGCACTTTCTATGGAACCAGATGTGATGCTCTTTGATGAACCAACATCAGCCCTTGATCCTGAGATGGTAGGTGAAGTTCTTAAAGTTATGAAGGAACTTGCGCAAATTGGTCTTACTATGTTAATAGTAACTCATGAAATGGAGTTTGCAAAAGAAGTATCTGACCGTGTAGTATTTATGGACAAAGGGGTCATAGCAGAAGAAGGAAGTCCAGCGCAAATTTTCAATAATCCAAGGGAGGAACGTACCAAGGAATTCTTAAAGCGTACATTAAAGCAGATGTAATATAATTTGTGAAGGATGATAAATATATGTATTTGCAAAAAGGAAATTAAAAGCAATCCATGCCTTTGAAAAAGAATATTTAGGTTAAGGGAGAAATCTCTTAGCCCTTTTTTTTCACTGAAAGCAACTAGTTATTGTTTGCTAAGTTCATAGTATCTACAGTTGAATAATATCTAAATCATCAGGAACAATAATATTCCCTGAAAAAAATTCCTTACCTTCATCAATATATAGTTTTTTTCTGCTTAATATATTTTTATCTTCAGTATGAAACATAACTAAGGTTTTTACATTTAATTTAGAGGCGGTTTCACATGCGTCCCTTACTGTAGCATGATGTTTTTCATAAGGTTTGAAGATATCCTTTTCTGAATACAAACAAAAAGCTTCATGAAAGAGGTAATCTACATTATTGGCATATTTAAGTAAAGCTTCCTTATAAGGCTCGTCTCCTAAAAATGCTAATTTTTTTCCGTTTTTAAGGATTGTGGTAAAGCCAAACTGAAGTTGTTTAGTGCTTTTAATATCAAAAAACTCTACATTCCAATCTAATATAGTACACGTACAGTTATTATGAATTTTATTAAATAGTATTCTATTTCCAATGTGCTTTGTAAATTTTTCATCTAAAAGTATGCTGGTTAATGTATTTATTGCGTCAATATTATCCTTATGACAATAAATAATTAGATTACCTTCATACTTTCCATTAATAATTTGCTGAGCCACAGCCCTAATAATCCAAACAATGCCAGAAATATGATCGTTATGTCTATGGGATATAAAAACATGATGGATTTCATTGATACCTATATCTAATTTTTCTAGGTTTGAAAGTATGGTATTTCCACCACCAGTGTCCACCAATAAATGTTCTTTACCCTTTGAAATCGTAAAACATGTGTTATAACATTTTGTAACCATAGCATTTCCAGTACCTAAAATATTAACTAATTCCATATATATTCATTCCTCTCTATATTAGGTTGATTTTCTGACCTAATCTCTTATTATAATATCACTTATCATTATTATTACAGGAAAAAAGATCTTTTTCAATATCCTATAATCTTTTAGCAACTCCCTATTCTATTAGTATTATTTTTGAAACTATGAATAAAAAAAGTGCGTACTTGCATTAAGTTCATATTAAACTTAAAATAATACTATTGGCCAATAACAAATCAAATAGTGAAATAGGAGTGTGGAATTTTGAAAAAATTATTTACAGAGTTTAGTATTAAAAATGTAAAAATGAAGAATCGTATTTGTGTTCCTCCAATTGTTATTGGATTTAGAGATGATGGATATGTAGCATTTGAAAATGTAGAACGTTATAAAGAATTGGCTAAAGGTGGAGCAGGACTCATAATTCAAGAAGCTACCTGTGTTAATGGTGATGGGAAACTACTAGAAAAGCAGCTTGGAATATGGAAAGATGATCAAATTGAAGGACTAAAAAGTATAGTTGATGCAGTTCACGAAGAAAGCTGTCCAATATTTATTCAAATTCATCATGCAGGAGTTGTTGGAATATCAGAAAATCCAATATGTCCAAGTCCCTATGAATATAAAAAATATGCTGGAAGCGTCGCTTCACATGAAATGACTAGGGAAGATATAAAATCTATACAAAATGATTATATTGAAGCTACAAGAAGGGCCTATGAAGCAGGCTATGATGGGGTTGAACTTCATGGATGCCACGCATATTTAATAAGTCAGTTTTTAAACAAAAAAGTAAATAAGAGAACTGATGAATATGGCAAAAATCCTGAAAAATTTGTTGTAGAAGTAATAGATGGGATTAGAAAAGTAACACCAAAAGAATTCATTGTTGGAATCCGTTTGGGAGGATTTGAACCAACAATAGAAGACGGAATACATTATGCTAAAGTATTAGAAAAAAATGGAATAGATTTCCTTGATATTTCTTATGGATTTATGAGTGAACAGGAAATGCATGTAAATGAAGGGTATAAATACTCTAATGCTGTTTATGCAGCTGAAAGAATTAAAGAACAAGTTTCAATTCCAGTATTTGCAGTTAATGGAATTAATTCCGCGGAGATTGCAGAAGGAATATTAAATGAAACAAATGTAGACATTGTAGACATTGCTAGAGGATTTCTTATAAATCCTAATTGGGCAAATGATGCCAAAGAAGGCAAAGATACTGGAAAATGCTTGAATTGTGCAAAATGTATGTGGTTTGGTAAGTCTAAGGTTTGTGCAGGGAAAGTTATATTTGAGAGAGATAATAAACAAAATTAATATTAATAAGTACAAAAATCTAATTATAAAAGTTGGGCATAAACTCCCAGTTTCTGTTATGATCTCTGAGGTCGTAGTAAAAACTGGGAGTTTACTTTCTGTAAATACAGTTTAAGAAAGACTATAGCAGAGCATCCTTTTCGAACAATAATAGCAACAAAAATTGAAAATTCATTTCCAATTTTTGAAAGGTGCCTGTCACCTTTTAGTCAGTACAGGAAAAACGAGGCAGTGAAAAAAATTAGAAACATGATAACTTGGCTGTTGCTAGTGAGAGATTTATAAGTTATAAATCTAAAATGCCATTTGGGTTTTGCTATAAGAAAGGTGCCACCTACATGACATGTGGGTGGCACCTTAGGGTTCTAATTTAACTCTTTCTTAATCTTTTCAACTTCTTCAACACTTAATCCAGTTCCCTTAGCGACTATATCAACACCTAATCCCATTAGTAAAAAATTCTTAGCATTTTTTATTGTTGCTTCTCTTATGCCTTCTTCTCTTGCACTTTTTAATCTTGTCATTTGATCATGAAGTTCTGCTTCTCTTGATTCATAAGCAGCCCTTGCATTATCATCTTTACTTATGATCTCAAGAATATTATAGGCTTTTCTTATTTTTTCATTTTTCTCAGCTAACATCAAAAACGCCTCCTTATTTCTTGCTTGTAAAAACATCATCCATTGAACTACTGGTTCATCCTCATCTTTAGGAACATTATCATCAAATAACTTTGGTAGTTCTAGGTAATGAATCTCTAATACATCAGTTAATTTTTGATTAGTTTCATCTTCTGTTATATGAAACCTTGTATGAAGTTTATTTATTTCCATGCATTTAAAGTCAACTATGTTTATAGTTATACATTTTTCAAGTTTATCATAAGTATCCCCTGACTTTATCTGCCCATTGTACATCTTGCTCCAATAAAATAAAGTTCTTTCAGCCATATACTTTGTATATAGAACTTGAATTTCTATATCTATATGCTCACCATTCTTGGTTTTAGCCCTAACATCTAATATTCCTTTTCTATCTTCTGCAAACTCTCTTAATAATTCTGTGTTAATGAGTTCTATATCTTCTAATTCATCATGTGGCATTTTAAGTATTGCATTTAATAATTCTATTAATAAATCTTTATTCTTTTCATCTCCAAATAATAATTTGCTGACTAGGTAGGTGGAATTACTTCCACTTTCCCGTCTAAGAACCGTACTTGAAAGTTTCCCTTCATACGGCTCAAGCCCCTGAAAGCATTCTTTAGCATGAAAATGCCGGTTTCTATTAATAATTGGTCAATTGGTTAAAGTACAAGCCCTATGTGCTAATAATACTTTATCCTTTTGTTTATTTCCAATAGGATTATTATTATTATTATATGTTATACTTCTTTCTTCAGCAGTGTCCATTGATAATCCACATATAGTACATTTTCCATTCTGTTTTACCCATAATTTTTTAAATATTCCGGTTAGCTTCTTTGCTCCCAATTTGTACTTTCGCTCTTCAAAATATTGAGTATCAGTATATGGATTTTTATTAAGCTTTAGTGGTATATGTCTGATTATTTTCTTATCACTCATTAAAATCAGCTTCTTATTATCCTTGAATACCCAATTTCTAGCACCGTGTACTTTCCAGTATTTTGATTTTATCCATCTTTTGCCTTTGTTAGGATGTCTCCTTTTTGCCCATTTCCATAGCATTTGAAATGTAATATGGTCTATCTTTTGAAATATATCATTTGATACAGCACATTGATGGTAATTACTCCATCCAGTTATTATTTGATTTAACTTTATTATTAATATATCCTGTTCTACTGATTTATTCCCCTTTATAATCGCACTAATTTTACTTATTACCCTTTTAATTGATTTTTGAGATGGCTTAATCAGCAACTTACCTTTATATTTCTTTATATTCCATCCAATAAAATCAAAGCCTTCATCTATATGAGTTATTATTGTCTTTTCATCTGACAATTCTAGCCCTCTTTGGATTAAAAAACTTTTTATTATTTCTTTTGCTTTTATAGCAGTTTCACTGTCGGGAGCTGTAACAATAAAGTCATCCGCATAGCGGATTAGATTAACCTTGGGTCTTTCATTATTTCGGATTTTTGTACTTCTTTTAAATGTGCTTTTCAATAATTCGTCTATACCATCAAGAGTAAAATTAGCTAAACAAGGACTAATTGGAGAACCTTGTGCGGTTCCGCTTTTTGTAGAGAATAGTTTCCCCTTATATACATATCCAGATTTAATAAGCTTATTTAATACATTAGTATCCATAGGAGAGTTATCTGTTAGCCATTTATGTGATATATTATTAAAACAGCCTTTGATGTCTCCTTCTAGAACCCATGTTGGGGATGACTTGCGACTAAAGTTTATAAATATTTGTGACATAGCGTCTACACAACTTCTGTTTTTTCGAAATCCAAATGATGTTTTGTCACTCATGCTTTCTACAACAGGATCCAATCCCATCATATATAATGTTTGCATAGCTCTATCATGCATTGTAGCTATTCCAAGCGGTCTCAATTTCCCATTTTGTTTTCGTATATTTACTCTTTTTAATGGTTTAGGTTTATAGTTCTTACTGTTAAGCAACTTTACTGCTTCACATTTTTTCTTTGCTGAATTCCAGAGTATATTATCTATGCCCGGTGTTTTCTTACCTTTGTTTGTTGTTATACGTTTTACTGACATTAGTTTAGCATAGTGGGAATGAACCAGCATTCGCTGTAATTCTTTTACAAGTTTCCAATTTTTATTAATAGTCGCCTTTACAATCCTAGCTTGAATCTTATTAACGAATTTTTCAATGTTTTTCCAATCAATGCTTTTCCAATAAAAGCTTGCTTGTTTTTCGTCTAAGTTTGCAGTCTGTTTAATTAACAGTATACACATCTCCCTTATTCGTAAGATTCATTCCTTTAATGTAATCAAGCACCATAGTATAAGTCAGCATCCTTTCGGATCACTCCAAATATTGAAGAGTTATACCTTCCATTACAGAAGATCTTTCGCTTTTTATACTTTCCTATACCCTCTACTTCCCATAAAAAAAGGGCCTGTATAGGGCTTACCGAGTTCCAGTTTAAAACCAATTCAATGTGCCTTAGAACCTGTCTATAGCCCGGAGATACTGACCATCTTGCATACTGCATTTTCAGACATTATGCCCTTATCTCTCACCTTTTTTGTCCAAGCGTGTCAACCTTTTTTCGCTTGTTTGACTTAACGAGCCTTGCAACAGTTTGTTTATCCTGTTCATAACACATCATTTATGCTTGCAGTAGATAGGATAAGGTTTCCCATTTTTCCCGCTTTGTCCCAACAGCTTAGTACATTTCTGTTGCCAAAAATGCACCTGTGGTAGCATTACCCCAAATGGTAGGGATAGCCCAAAAGTTTAGTTAATACTTAGGCAGCTTTTAAACCGACCTCTCGTCACAGAAAAGCAAAATCATTCTTAGGGGACACTATAAATCCATCATTTAAAACCTTTTTTCTTACCAATTTAACCACCACACCTTAAATATATTTATACTTTTATTATATACCATATTGCGTTTTTCTTAAACATAGAACTCCTTTTGTTTCACTACAGAAATTTGTAACGTAGTGGACAAGTTTTGTTTGCTAGTAATTCATAATTTTAAGCCAAATTATCGGTTGAAAAAAAACCATGCTTAAGCTCTAGAGATATGCTACCATTATTGACAAGGATTGTAAAGTGAGCTATGATATTATTATGTATTCTAGGCATCTCCCTTATGCATTTGTGGGAAGTGTCTTTTATGTTGTTTGATAGAATTTCATTTAATGTATTATAAAGGAGATATAATTATTATGCATTCAAGTAATGAGCTAACATCATATGCTTTTAGAGCTATTTTAAGTCATTTGGTTGATATGGAGGAAAGAAAAAATGAAATAGCAAATGAAATTTTTAGTGATTTTTCAACTTTGCGTGGCGGTTTTGACTGCTTCAGAGATAACTATTTAAAAAAGCTTGAGGAACTGATAAAAACGGTGAAAATTGTTGATAAACCAAGCCGTGAAAAATTAAAGTCCCTAAACTATTTACCCTATGTGATTATTGGAAGTACAGTTGACCTGGAGAATATAAACAACCTTAATAACCATTTTTTTAAGATTGTTAACCCTTATCATACTTCCAATTCGAAAGACAACTTATCTTGTTTATCAGCGTTAGGTAAATCCTTAATGCTTAACAAACCTGGAGATATTATCAAAACTAAACTTAACGAAGATGAAGATGAATGTCTCTATAAAATTAAATCAATACGGTATAATTAAATAATTCTACGTGGGAGGAGCACTTACAAATGTCTCGAAAAATATTTATAACTAAATCAGACAAGCATAAATTATTGGAAATAATTAATAAATATGAAGATTTAAAAAACAAACAAAATCTAAAAGACCTTGAAGCAGAACTAAATAGAGCTGACGTCACTAGTCCTGAACAACTGCCTAGCGATGTTATCACGATGAATACAAAGGTCATCTTATTAGTTGGAGATACTGAAGAAGAAATTAATCTCGTATACCCAAGTGAAGCTGATATTTCAAAAAATAAGATTTCTGTATTATCCCCTATTGGGACAGCTATTCTCGGTTATTGTGAAGGTAGTATCATAGAATGGGAAGTGCCAGACGGAACAGTGCAGATTGAGGTAAAAAAAGTCCTTTTTCAACCCGAGGCTCAGGAGCTTTATAAGTTATAACCGTTAGCAAAACAAAATTGTGATTACAATTTGTTCACGTCCCTCGGCAGGTTGTGCGATAATTAGTTTTTAAATATAATCCACAGTTGAATTAGAAGCTTCAAAAGGTTAAGGGAGAAATCTCTTAGCCTTTTTTCACTGTCAATAAATAAAATACTTGACAATTTCTTCCTACAAGTGTAATCTGTATTTAAAGACTACACTTGTAGGAAGGAGATTGTTATATGTATGAAATAAACTTAAATATATCAGATGCGGAGTGGATTGTTATAAAAAAATTATGGGAAAAGTCTCCACTGACATCTACTAATATAATTGAGGCTTTAAGTCCTGAAACTAATTGGAGTCCTAAAACTATTCATTCATTAATTAGTAGATTAGTTAAGAAAGGAGCTGTAGGTGTTAATAAGGACTGTTCTCAGTTTGAATTTTATCCTCTCGTAGAAAAAAAAGATTGTGTAATGAAAGAGACTAGATCATTTATAAAAAAGGTTTATGACGGCTCACTTAAGCTTATGGTAACTAATTTTATTAAGGATGAAAAACTATCAAAGGATGAAATTGAGGACTTACAAAGGTTACTTAATGAAAAGATGAAGAAGAAATGAAAGGTAGGTAAAAGCTAATGAATTGGGCCAACTTGTTTGAACAAATTCTATTACTATCTATAATGGGCAGTATAGTATCAATGGCTATACTGGTTATAAAAGCTGTTTTTAGACAAAAGCTCAGTGCAAAGGTTCATTACTATATTTGGTTTTTGCTTGTACTCAAAATTATAATACCACTGAACATTCAAAGTCACTTAAATCCATTTAATTTTATTAATGGTGAATCACAAAGATACGATGTATATTCAATGGTAAAGCAAAATCTTGCAAGCAGTACAACTTTAAATATAAATAATAGTACTAACATTAATAAAATACAAGAAAGCAGTGTAGTTAAGGATAATTATGA
This sequence comes from Clostridium sp. FP1, assembly GCF_011065975.2. Classification (NCBI taxonomy): domain Bacteria; kingdom Bacillati; phylum Bacillota; class Clostridia; order Eubacteriales; family Clostridiaceae; genus Clostridium; species Clostridium sp. FP1. Next base: position 1,039,631 of record NZ_JAAMNJ020000001.1, read on the forward strand.
AAATACCAGGGTGGTAGATAATAATAGACTGGGATTTAACTATAAAACTGGAGCTTTAATTTGGTTGATTGGAGCTTTATCAATTCTATTATATATAATCATTATAAATATAATGTTATGGATTAGTATAAAGAAAAGTCCTCATTGTGAAAGACAGGATATAGATAAAATATTACAAGTAGCTAAATTAAGACTAAAAGTACATTCTAAAATATCTGTTATTTATGAAAAGCATCTAAAATCACCTGCGGTTTATGGAATTATAAGGCCTAAAATATTAATTTCAGAAAATATCATTAATAGATTAACCCCAGAAGAACTTAGATTTGTGATTTTACACGAGGTAACTCATATAAAAAGGAAAGACTTAGTAATAAATGTAATTATAATGCTTCTTCAAGTTATTTATTGGTTTAATCCACTAATTTTGTATTCACTTTATCAATTTAAGCAGGATTGTGAAGCAGCCTGCGACGCAACAGCACTTACTGTTCTAAGTTCTAAAGAGGTTATAGAATATGGGCAGACTATTATAAATATGCTTAAAATACTTTCGAAATCCGATTTGGCTATGGGTACTCTTGGTTTTTCTAATAAATATAGTAAAAGGAGAATAACTATGATAACATCATTTAGTAAAAAATCTATAACATGGACTATTGTAGCTTTGCCTTTGGTCCTAATGGTAGGGTGTTCAAGTATAACTAAACCATCAAATGATAATAAAGGTAAGGAAGAAGTTACAACTATATATAGTATTAAGTCAGATGCAGAGGGGAATACGTCTTCTTCAAATAATGATTCTCAAAAGGCTAAAGACACTGATAGTGATAGTGCTGAGAGTAGTATAACTAAGTATATTAACACGTATTACACAATAACAAAAGAAGACATAGAATTGTACAAAAAAATAGTAGGTGGTAATAAAGATATAAATGTACTTTTAAGTGATAATAATAAGGCTAATGAAAAGTTTAAGAATTTAATGACTGAGACTGCATATGCAGCCATTATAACTGATAGAATGTCTTATTTAAGATGTAAAGAAGCAAATGAAAGCAACTATTATGTAGCTGTAAAAAGTATAAAACTTGAAAAATATTCAGAGGAGATGCAGACCAAAGTATATTATTATGATGTAGAATTAACACAAAGGTCTATATCAGGAAATGAAGTAAAAGTTATTAAGGATAGAAAGCAAATAGCTGTATCTAAGATTAAAGGCAATTGGAAAGTTAGTAAGTATACGTATGGTTATTAAAAGAAAACCTTTAATGAATTTTCTATTTGCGACAAATCAATTTAAGTTGCCTCCTATGATGTCTGAACAGTAGCCTAAAAACAGGTAGGGTGCAAAATTTAAATATAAAAGTTGAACATAAACTCCCAGTTTCTGTTATGATCTCTGAGGTCATAGTAAAAACCGGGAGTTTATACTTTCTAGTTAAAAAAAGCATGAAAAATATCTAATAAACAGTTATAAGATCCAGTTTATTAATCCCCTTGCTTAAATTTATTATTCTAACTTTCTTATCCTTGTCTATGTATGATTTTAACACAGTGTATTTAAATATCTGTTTACAAGGCTTTACTACTTGTTTGGGAGCAACAGTTCATAGTAGAATGTAATATAAGGCATTATTATAAGTTTCAATTATCAAGACTTATCAAAAGAAAGGTGGATATATATGAATCAAGAGTTAAAAACAGGGGGTAACACATCTCTTAGTTCTTCAAAAGGCTCTGTTATTGTAACACATGATATAGACAAAAATATAGATGTATCTTTAACAGCTTTTCTTGTGACAGATGCAGGAAAAGTTTTAGGCGATAGTGGAATAGTATTCTACAACCAGATGGAAGGACCAAATGGCATAGCTACATTTATTCCTTCTGTTGACAGCGGAAGTACAAAAACACATAAAATTGATTTTGATTTAAGCAAGTCATCAGGAGGTATAACTAAAATAGCTGTAACTTTGACAGAGGGAAACAACACTGGATTTGCAAGTGTGAAAAACTTAAAAGCTGAAATACAGGTAGGCAGTGACGTTATTCAGCTAATACCCTCAAGTTTCACAACTGAAAATGGTATAGTTGTCACGGAGTTGTATCTAAGAAGCGGAAGTGCAAAAGCTAAGGCAGTATGGAAGGGCTTTGCAGCAGGTCTAGATGGATTATGTTTAAATTATGGAGTAGAAGTGGAAGCAGAAGAAAAACAACCTGTACAACCTGTGAAGTCAGTTGTTAACCTTAAGAAGACCAGTGGTAAAGTGAATTTATCTAAAGGCGAGAAGCCTATTTTAATTGAAAAAACTACCCAAATAACAGCATCAGTTTCTTGGGATTCTGGTACAGACTATGATATTTATGCACTAGTATACACTAAATCTGGTAAACAAATTGATGTAGCTATGTTCGGTGCTAAAGGTGTACCAGTATTGCAAAATTTCGATAACGGTACTGTAGAGCATATGGGAGATGTAGGAAGAGGTAAAAAACTAGGTTGGGGTAAGTCAAAAAAAGAAGTCAGCAAAACAGAGACAATTAAAATGCGTTTTAATGAGGACATTATTGCAGTAGTTCCTGTAGCTTACTCTGCACAGTCAAATGGCTCTGGTTCTTTCCATAAGTATAAAGTATCTATGTGCATAGATAATAACGCAGGTACAGAAGTTACGATTTCCGCAGAAAATGCAAATAATAATAATGGAATATACACCTGTGTACCAGGCATGTTATTAAACACACCAGATGGGGTAATAATAAAACCTATTGAAATGTACAGTACGCCAGGTTCGGAGAATAGACCAAAGTTAGAGGAGGGTGCTGACGGTAACATAGAGATAGTTATGGATAAAGGACCGAAAAATAACTATAAATAAGGATAAATTATTATTTACTAAGGCGTTGGTCTAAAGCTTGTGGCGGTAAAGTTATATCTTCCATTACCCCTATCCTAGTGCTTAGTTGTAATAAGCTTGATTTGCACAAGTATTCACCAGTAAATAGGCATATATAGACTGATACACTATTGTAGTAGTGTTAATAAAAATGTTAAAGGCACACCAACGACTTACGCTTTAATTACTATATATTTAGTTAATAGATGTTACTTAAATGATTGTTTTGAGGTATAATTGATTAATAAAAGAGGGGGTGAAATTATGGAAACTGAGGTAGAAAAGTCAACAATAAGGTCAATAAAAAAGCGTAAGAAAATTGTTTTAGGTATTATAATTTCTATTTGTACTTTACTTATAATATACTTTGGGATGGCAATATATTTTATGAATCATTTTTATTTTGGTTCTACAATAAATAAAATTAGTGTTTCAGGTAAAAGTGTAGAGGCTGTAAATGAACAAATGGCATCTGAGATTCAAAAATATAAGTTAAACATAAAAGAACGAGGCGGTACAAATGAACAAATTAGCGGGAAAGAAATTGGCTTAAAGTATGATATGAATGTGGAGTTTAAGGAGTTTAAAGACAAACAGAACCCTTATAAATGGGTTTCAGGAGTTTTTAATACAAAAGATTCTAAAATGATAGTAGGAGTTAAATATGATAAAGATTTATTAAAAGAACAATTCGATAAGCTTTCTTGTTTTGATAGTAGTAAGGTAATTGAACCTAAAAATGCAGGATATAAGTATATAAATAATAGTTATGTGATTGTGGATGAAGTCATTGGAAACAAGGGCAATAAAGACATTTTATATAAGTATGTGATAGATGCAGTTAGTAAGGGTGAAACAACAATAGATTTGGAGTCAAGTAATTACTACGTTAAGCCGCAATATACTTCAAAATCCCCAAAGGTCGTTGCTACAAGGGACATGCTTAACAAATATGTATCTTCAAAGATTACTTATACTTTTGGGAAAGATAAAGAAATTTTAGATGGTTCTAAAATAAATAAGTGGGTTACAGTTGATGAAAATAGTGAAGTAACATTTAATGAAGAACAAGTTGAAATCTATATGGACGTACTTGCTAGTGAATATAACACAGTTGCAAAGACGAGAAATTTTGTTTCATCATCAGGAAAGGTAATTAATATTGGTGGCGGTAGTTATGGATGGGCCATTAATAAGGTTAAAGAAATCCAAGATTTAATTTCAATCATAAAGGAAGGGAAATCTATAGAAAAAGAACCTGCATATTATCAAACCGCATTATATCATGGCAAGGATGATATTGGAAAAACATATGTAGAAATAGATCTTTCAGGGCAACACTTATGGTTTTATAAAAACGGAGTGCTGATAACACAAGGGGATGTTGTTACAGGTAATGATGGATCTGATAAGACTAGAACACCCAGCGGCATTTATATGATCAATTATAAAGAAAGAAATGCAACGCTTAAAGGTGAAGGCTACGCTTCGCCTGTGAATTATTGGCTACCTTTTAATGGAGGAATAGGAATTCATGATGCAGGCTGGCGAGATAAGTTTGGGGGAGTGCTATATAAGACAGGCGGATCCCATGGTTGTATAAATTCACCATACGATGTAGCAAAAACAGTATTTGATAATATAGAGACAGGTACTCCAGTTGTTTGTTATTAGTAGCAGATAAATTCACTTAATTTTAAAATAGTAGCTTATTTCATAGAGAAATCTATGGGGTAGGCTTTCTCTAATTGATTGAGAGAATGAAATAGTACTTATTTACATAAATGGTATACTATATAAAGTGAATTGGAAACTAATGCAAAATTATAGTATGAGGAAACTTAAATAATAGAGTATTATATTTATGAGGGGAGTGTAGGTAGTTTAATAGCACCAGCAGTAGCCGGAGTTTTATTCGGGATTTATGGTATGCTTGTAATATTAATTATAAACTCAATAAGCTTTATTTTATCTTCAATGAGTGAGCTGTTTATACATGTGACAAATTACTCCTGAAGGCAGAGAATATCCACAAGAAAAATTGAGAGAAATGGAGAATGTTACTAACTTAGGTTTTAAGAGGTTAGGTATATTTTTTGAATTATCTCCTAAAATGGTTCTTCTAATTGGAACTTTCTTAGGGCTTTTTATAGGTTATGTAGCTGGAGTGGTAAGAGGAATCATTCGTGTCATAAAAGTAATACAAAACGAAGATGTGTTCTTGCCAACTGGTGAATTAAAGTTTGATAAAATAGAAAGGTGATGGTAAATTTGAAACAAATAAGGATATTTAATAATACCAATAAATTTTGTTTAGTAACAGAAGTAAATGATTTTATCAAAAATAATAAAGTGAAAATTAATGACATTCAATATAGTTCAAATGGAGGCAGTCTTATGTTTTCAACTCAATATTCTGTTATGATTATTATTGAAGAAGATGTCTTATAAAGTTAAGACAGAGTTTGAATAGGAGGGCATTCTGAAGTTGAGCAAAAAAAGTCTACGCTTATATATTAACACAAAGTGTCATTAATGATTGAAGATAAGACAATTAGAAAAATGAGTTCTTAAATGGAGTTATATCAAATGTAGTGCATTTTAAATCTTTATCTATTGTTGCATAATTAACTTATTGGTTGAGGGAAACTAATAAAATAAATTACCTAAACTCAGGAGGGATTAAAATGAATAAAAAAATAATAGTTTTAACATTAACGGCTTTATATGCTATAGGATCAACTACCAGTGCATATGCAACTAAGAGCATACAACCTGAAAATAGTAAAAACATTGAACAAAATGTAAAAGTTAAAAACAGATATGAAGTTATAGGAATTACTAATGTGAAAGAATTCGAAAAGTCTTTTAATATTATAAAATCTTTAGTTCAGAATAACGAAATATCAAAAGTTGCTAATTATGTTAGCTATCCTTTAAATGTTAACAAGAAAGATAAAAAAATAAAAATAAAATCCAAAGAAGATTTTATAAAAAGCTACAATACAATTATTACTGAAGATGTAAAAAAAGCATTATTAAATCAAGATGTTACAAAAACTTTTGTAAATTATCAAGGAGTTATGGTTGGTGATGGTGAGATGTGGTTCACTCATATTAAGAATAAAGCCATGATTTACGCTATTAATATATTTGAAATTAATGAAAAACACGGGGTTAAAGACAGATAAATTTCAAGGAGATGTTACAAATGGAACTAAACGAAATCATGGATGAACTGAAGTCCCTTGGTAAAGAACGTATGAAAAAAATTTACATGAGCAATGGAGCGAAAGAACCTGTTTTTGGCGTAACCATAAACGATATGAAGCCGATTTTCAAGAAAATAAAATACAATCAGTCTTTGGCAGAGAAGCTATATGCAACAGGAAATTACGATGCCATGTATTTAGCCGGTATGATAGCTGAGCCAAAGAAAATGGTGGAAAAAGATTTTAACAGATGGATAGATGGCGCTTATTTTTATATGATTTCGGAATTCATTGTAGCAGTAACCCTTGCCGAAACAGATATTGCTTTTTCCGTTGCCGACCGCTGGATTGATAGCGGAAAAGAATTAGAAGTGGCGGCTGGCTGGAGTTGCTACGATTGGTTGTTAGGCACTCGTAAAGACAGTGAGTTCGACAAGGATAAGCTTTTGGCAATGCTTAATAGGGTGCGTGACACGATACACAACCAGCCAAACCGTGCTAAATTTGCTATGAACAATTTTATTATGTCTGTTGGCGTTTCATATTTGCCGCTTCATGAAGAAGCAAAGAAAATTGCGCGTGAGGTAGGAAAGGTAGATGTCTTTATAGGCAAAAAACTCTGCCTTACGAATATTGCAATAGAATATATTCAAAATGGAGTTGATAAAGGAAAAATAGGATTTAAACGTAAACATGTAAGATGTTAAAGTATGGTGACAAGCACCGAAGTTATCCAGTTATTAGTACCAACAGAAAAACCGTGGGATACCACAAAAAAGAGATGCTATGAATTAGTTGAAATTTATATGAAGTAGTTTGGATGTATTTGAACAGGAGGATAATATGGGATATGAATATATTGAAATTATAGGGGCAAGGGAAAACAACCTGAAAAACATCAATTTAAATGTACCAAAAGGGCAGATAACAATTTTTACAGGGGTATCAGGTTCTGGTAAATCATCCATCGTTTTTGATACGATTGCGCAGGAAGCTGGAAGGCAGTTAAATGAAACCTTCAGTAAATTCGTTCAAGTGTTTATGCCCAAATATAGACATCCTGATGTTGATGCTATTAAAAACTTATCATTGGCGATTATTGTTGAGCAAAAGAGAATTGGCGGAAATTCCCGTTCAACATTGGGTACAATTACAGATATTGATCCAATAATACGATTATTATTTTCACGCATCGGGCAGCCTCATATAGGTTCTTCCAGTTATTTTTCTTTTAATGATCCAAATGGAATGTGTAAGACCTGCGAAGGCATTGGAAAGATAGTTACATTGGATCTTGACAAGGCCTTGGATAAAGAAAAATCATTAAACCAGGGTGCAATTTTACTTCCAGGTTTTAAAGTAGGAAATTGGATTTGGAAATCCTATGCAGCAACAGGCTTTTTTGATTGTGATAAAAAAATTAAGGATTATACAAAAGAGGAATACGACAAGCTCGTATTTTGCAAAGAAGAAAAAATAAAATCCCCATTAATGGAGGACATTAATACTACATATTTAGGACTAGTTGAGCGATTTATCAGGTCAAACATTAAAACTGAATTTGAGAAATCAGAGGCAGCCAAAAAGAAAATTGCGCCTTTTACAACGGAAGGACAATGCGATGATTGTTGTGGAAAAAGATATAATAAAACGGTATTATCATCAAAGATAATGGGTTATACAATCGCAGATTTTACTGCAATGCAAGTAGATTCACTTTTAGAGCAGGTACAAAAGATTGAGGACAAAAAAGCAAAACCTATAATTGACAACTTGTCAGAGCGATTGAATGATTTGATTCAGATTGGGCTGGATTATGTAAGTTTGAACAGAGAAACATCCACTTTATCGGGTGGTGAGTCACAACGTGTTAAAATGGTTAAGCACCTTACCGGCAGCCTGATCAATGTTATGTATATATTTGATGAACCAAGCATAGGCTTACATGCTAGAGATGTCCATAGGTTGAATGAATTATTAGTTAAGTTAAGGGATAAAGACAATACAGTGATTGTAGTTGAGCATGACCCAGACGTTATAAAGATAGCAGATCATATTGTAGATGTTGGTCCAAAGGCAGGTATTAACGGTGGAAGGGTTATGTTTGAAGGTTCATACAATGAACTTTTGAGTTCAAATACATTAACGGGTGAATACATCGGAAGAAGCTTGCAGATTAAGAGTAAGCCAAGAATTAGTACTGATTTTTATGAAACAAAAAAGAGTAACCTACACAATTTGAAAAACGTTAGTCTAAGAATACCTAAAGGGATATTCTCGGTTGTATCAGGTGTTGCAGGTTCTGGCAAATCAACACTGGTTAATGGTGTCTTTGCGAATGAATATAAAGATGCGATTATTGTTGATCAGTCAGCAGTAAGCGCTAACCTACGTTCTAATCCAGCCACTTTCACAGGAATTATGGATATGATTCGTAAATCATTTGCTGATGAAAACAAAGTTAGTGCGGGATTGTTTAGTTATAATTCGGAAGGTGCTTGTGAGGCATGTAAAGGACGCGGTTTTATCGAAACAGATCTTTCATTTATGAATTCAGTGGAAACTATTTGTGAAGAATGCGGTGGCAAAAGGTTTAAGAGAGAGATTTTAGACTACAAGTGTAATAAAAAGTCCATAGTTGAGGTTCTTGACATGACAATAGCAGAAGCCGTAGAATTCTTTACGCAAAAAGAAGTCATCAATAAGCTGAAGCATATCGCAGATGTTGGTCTTCACTATATGACATTGGGTCAGCCATTGGATACGCTGTCAGGTGGCGAATCTCAACGCTTAAAGCTTGCTAGAGAGTTGAGTAAAAAGGGTAATATTTATATAATGGATGAGCCTACAACGGGTCTCCATATGTCTGATATTACGAGTATTTTGAAAATCATTGACCGTCTAGTGGATAAGGGTAACACGGTTATTGTTGTTGAGCACAACCTTGATGTCATCCGGAACGCCGATTGGGTCGTTGATATGGGTGTTGAGGGAGGCAGCCGTGGTGGTCAAATTATATTTGAAGGGACACCAGCTGACTTGAAGAACTGTAAAGAATCCATTACTGCAAGGTACTTGTAAATGGAAGCTAATGGTAACTTAATTGGCAAGAAAGATCCTAAAATAATTACTACTGATACTAGTACAGTTGATGTAGAACACTTGAAATTTCAAATGGGTTAAATTAGTTAAGGATATACAAAAATTAAAGCATTTGCTTTGCTGATTTAACTGTTATCTCGAGATAGGAGTAGAGTATGCGTTACATTGTTTATTATATATGGTAGATATCCCATCAGGAAGAGCTGTTGGGATTAAAGATTTAGCGGCATTTCAAGGAGTCTCAGAAACTTATTTATCAAAAGTATATACAAAATTAAGGAAATCAGGGATTGTGAAGTCAATTCCAGGTGTTAATGGGGGATATGAGTTAGCACGTATTCCAGAAAGCATAACCTTTTGGAATATAGTTGAAGCAGTAGAAGGGAAGACCCCATTATTTCAATGTGCGGAGATTAGGCAAACTGAGATATTGCTTGATAAAACAATATATAGAAAATCAAGGTAATTACTGAAAAGTTATGTAATATAATAAATAATTCAATTATCGTTAGCAAAACAAATTTGCTGCTGATTTGTATATACCACAGAACTTAATTGGAATTGATATTTTTTCCAAGTCACAGTTACCTTAGTGGGTCACGAAGTGGCCCGCTTGCTAATAAGATATATTTAATTGCAAAAGCTTATTTCATAGAGAAATCTATGAGGTAGGCTTTCTCTAATTAGAAATGAATTTCCGATTTTGTTGCTATTATTCTAATAAAAAAAGTCTGAAGCAACAGATATTGTACGCTTCACTACCAATATCTGATATCTGAAAGGTACCTGTCACCTTTCAAAAATTGGAAATGAATTTTCGATTTTTGTTGCTCTTTCGAACTAAAGTGAATGAAGATAGCATACCATTTCAACCACAAGAACGTGATAAAATGATACTTTTTAAATGTAAAAAATGTGGGTATGAAGAAGAAGTGCCTGATTTTGTTCTTTTCAAGAAATATTTATTTTCCATTTTGTGTATTTTTAGCTTAATGACATTGGCCTCGGGGGTCTTTGTAAATAAATGGGCGAAGCATAGCGGAGAACATTTTTTTACTTGCTAAAAGATATAAATTATAAGGGATGGTTAACATACTCTAGAATAAGAGTTGTTGTCCACCCCTGAATTTATTAGCGAGACTATGAGCATTTAAATCCTATGTTATTAGCAAGAATGTAACTTCTAGTTATAACAGTTTTCTAATAGGTATTTGTATTTCAGATATATATTCATTTTCAGAATCTGAAAAGTCATAATCTACTATATTTTTTTCGATAGAGTCTCCCAATATTTCGTATCCATTTTCTTCAATCCATTCAATAAGAACAGTATAGTGATTTCCGATATCTTTATAGGGTCCTAAAAAAACAACATAAGCAAACTCATTTTCTGGAATCGTTATCAAATCCAACTCTATTATATTTTCAGTTGACAAGATTTCGATGAAATATTTAAATTTATTAAAATTTCCACTTGTCATGTTTTCTCTTGAAAGAGAAGTGTATATTTGACCTTCAATAAGCCAGGAACTGAGCTTTAAATATTTTTCGTTTTTTTTAACGCATTCTTTAAGTTCGTATTCGTTTTTACTATCTTTAATGTCTAAAACAACTCCAATTCTTTGAGGCAAGCGCTTTATCTTTACAATATTCAGCTCATGTTTTATATTTCCAAGTAGCTCAAGTTTTGTATTTATTTTGTTTTTTAAATTGACTAACTTATTTATTTTTACATCAATTTCCTCTTCCTTATTTTTTAGTAAGGTCATTAAATTATTTGTATTTTTATTATTCATATATTTTTTAATATCCTTTAATGAAATATCAAGATTTTTAAAAAATAGGATTCTGCTTAGTTTGAAAAAATTCCGAACACTATAGAATCTGTATTTATTTTCAACATCACAATTAGGTTTTAAAAGATCGATTTTGTCATAATGCCTTAAGGTATCTGTGCTTATATTAAAAAGCTTGGCTAATTCTCCAATTAAAAAAGTATCCTTCACAATTATGTCACTTCCATTCGATAAATATTAAACTATTTATCACTATTATTATAAACCACTAAGTAACATTAAAGCTATTAAAAAATATGAATGTAACATATTGACATTAGACCAGCTCTAAGGTTTATGCTCTATTTTATAGAGTTTTAATTTTATTGTCGCAGTCATTAAAAAAAATCTGTATGTTTAGCATAAAATTCATTGTAGTTTTTCAATTCTTTTTTTATAAGACTTTGAGTATATATCATTTATCAAAATCAAATTTCTTAATGTATCTTTAAGTTTTCCTCGTGATTTCTCTTTATTTTTAAAATAATAATAATACCTATTGACATTAGAGCTAGTCTAAGGTTTATGATTTACTTAGATGAATTTTAATGATTCTATCAATAAATATTACAAAAGGGGAATACTATTATGAGCGACTATAACGCAGTATTAGCAAGAAATACGGAAAATGCTCCAAAAGGTATCGGTCCATATTCACAAACTGTAGCTTACTCTCATTACAATAATCTTTCAGCTCAATTACCTATCGATCCAAAATCTGGTGAATTGGTAGCTGGTGGTGTAAAAGAACAGGCGAAGCAGTGCTTTGAAAATATCAAGGCAATTGTAGACAGCATCGACCATGTTATGAGCGATGTTGTTAGAATCACTGTATTCGTTAAGAATATTAAAGATATTGACGCTGTAGACGAAGTTTATAAAACATTCTTCCTAAGCTATCTTCCTACACGGACTATAGTCGCAGTTGCAGCTTTGCCTATGGATGCTTTGGTGCAAATTGAAGCACTTCTTTCAAACGGTGAAGGTACAATTCCAAACGCACCACAAGCAGGCGACCTCATAAAGCTTACAAATAACACGGCAAATGCGCCAACAAGCCCTCTATCTACGCAAGCTGTAGCTTTTTCTCATTACAATAATCTTTCAGCTCAATTACCAATCGATCCAAAATCTGGTAGAGTGGTAGCTGGTGGTGTAAAAGAGCAGGCGAAGCAGTGCTTAAAGAATATCAAGGCAATTTTAGAAAGTATCGACGTTCCTTTTGACGATATTGTTAAAATTAATATATTCCTTAAAAACCTTTCGGATATTGAAGCCGTAAACGAAGTTTATACAACGTTTTTCCCAGATTCCGCTATCGCCAGGGCCGTAGCCTATGTCCCTGCACTGACAACGGTTGCAGCTTCAGATTTACTTATGGATGCTTTGGTACAAATTGAAGCAGTGGTGTCACACGGAGATGGTACACCTCCACAACTTGTTGAAGACAGGCATGGACTCATCATAGAAGCAAACAATACGGAAAATGCACCAAAAAGTTCTCTATATACACAAACTGTAGCTTTTTCTCATTACAATCATATTTCAGCTCAATTACCTTTAGACCCAAAAACTGGTGAAATGGTAGCTGGTGGTGTAAAAGAGCAGGCGAAGCAGTGCTTAAAAAATATCAAGGCAATTGTAGAAAGTGTGGATCACGTTATGGAGGATGTGGTTAAAGTAAATATCTTCCTTAAAAATATCGCAGATATTGATGCTGTAGACGAAGTTTACACAACATTCTTCCCAGGCGGTGTTCCTGCACGAAGAACAGTTGGAGTATCAGCTTTACTTAAAGATGCTTTAGTACAAATCGATGTAGTTGTATCAAACGCTGAAGGAACACCTCCAAAAGCATAACAGGCATTTGTTTGTAAATACAGGAACTATCAAAGTTACTTGTTAATGCCCACAGTGAATGCGAAATTGCATATCCTAATCATAAAAAGAGGCTGTCTCAAATGAAAATTGAGACAGCCTCTTTTTAATGACATTTCAGAAAGAAGTCTCCCACTTCTATAAGAGGGGGTCACATACTACAACAAAAATACTTCTTTGTTCAAGGTAAATATTCAGTTAGTTTGTATTTCATTTAAAGTTTATTTTATGAGTAGCTCTCATAGAGACTTTTTAAGTGGCGAAACTATGAACGAATTGTTAATAATAAAATATCATCAATGATTTTAATGCAATATAATGGATAAAAATGAGTTAATATGTACAATAATGGGCAATAAAATCACAAACATACAAGCTATGTCACTTTTTGATAGATAATAATATACATTTATAGGTATAAACATTCAAAAAAAAGTTTATTGAATATTTATACCTTGTTTTTTTCATTATACACAGTAAATTAAAAGATTGTGAATATATATGCAAACAATTTAACATTCCTAATTGTCAAATGTAAACATACATAGCATTATTGCGTAAAATAGAGCTTAGGATAAGGAATGCGGTGTTAAATTAATAGAAATGATAATAGGCATGATATATATGCAATTACAGTAAAATATTCAGTTTTCCTTATGAAATCGTATACTCCATAATGATAACATCAACAAGAAACAACAGGGAGGCAAATTAAATGAAGTCATTTATAAATGTAACTTCTGAAATAGGAAAACTTAATAAAGTAATGCTACATAGACCTGGGAGAGAAATAGAAAATTTAGTGCCAGAGCTTCTTGAAAGATTACTTTTTGATGATATTCCTTATTTAGAAGTAGCAAGAAAAGAGCATGATATATTTGCAAAAATATTAAAAGAAAATGATGTGGAGGTTCTTTATTTAGAAGAACTTGCTACTGAGGCCTTAAATGATGATAAAGTAAAAAAAATATTTATACAACAGTTTTTACAAGAAAGCCATATTAGTAATAAAGAGATATACGAATCCCTTTATACATATTTAATATCAAAGCCTACAAGCGAAATGATTGATATACTTATGGCTGGAGTTAGAAAAAATGAGATAGATGTTAAGGGAATGCATTCGCTTAGAGGATTAATATCAAATCAATATCCTTTCTACTTAGACCCTATGCCTAATCTTTACTTTACAAGAGATCCAGGTGCTTCAATTGGAAATGGTATTACAATAAATACTATGCAAACTGAAGCTAGAAGGCGCGAGACATTGTTCCTTAAATTTATTCATGAATATCATAAATCTTTTAAACAATATGAAGTACCACTTTGGTACGACAGAAACCTTCCTAATAATATTGAAGGTGGGGACGAGCTTGTATTATCTGCCACAACTCTTGCAGTAGGATGTAGTCAAAGAACTTCACCTGAGGCTATAGAAGTGGTAGCAAAGAATTTGTTTGCGAAACATGCTTCTTTCGAAAAAGTATTAGTGTTGGAGATTCCAGCTTGTAGAGCATTTATGCATCTTGATACTGTATTTACTATGGTTGACTATGATAAATTTACAATACATCCAGCTATAGAAGGACCCCTTAATGTTTTTGAAATTACAAAAGGTGTTAATGGAGAATTGCATATTAAACAATCGAAAGATGTACTGGGAAATATATTAAAATCTGCATTAAAGGTACCTTCAGTTGAATTAATAAGATGCGGTGGTGGTGACTCTATTATAGCAGCAAGAGAACAATGGAATGATGGATCAAACACTCTCGCTATTGCACCAGGGAAGGTTATAACTTATGAACGAAATTATGTTACAAATGAAATTTTATCAAAACGTGGTATAACGGTCTTAACAATGCCAAGTGCTGAACTTTCGAGAGGAAGAGGCGGTCCAAGATGTATGAGTATGCCTCTAAATAGAGATAACTTATAAAAACAAAAAATAACAAAATATTAGGAGGAATTTATTATGTTTAACTTAAGAAACAGAAACTTTTTAACTTTGATGGACTTTACTCCAAAGGAAATAAACTACTTTTTAGATTTAGCTAGAGATTTAAAAAGAGCTAAGTATGCAGGTACAGAACAGCAGACATTAAAAGGTAAAAACATTGCGCTAATATTTGAAAAAACTTCTACAAGAACAAGATGTGCTTTTGAAGTAGGTGCACTAGACCAAGGGGCACATGTAACTTATCTTGGACCTACAGGAACTCAAATTGGTAAAAAGGAATCTGTAGCAGATACAGCAAGAGTTCTTGGAAGAATGTATGATGGAATAGAATATAGAGGATATGGACAAGAAGTAGTAGAAGAATTAGCTAAATATGCAGGAGTGCCAGTTTGGAATGGGCTGACTACTGAAGATCACCCTACTCAAATTCTTGCTGACTTTTTAACTATTAAAGAACATTTTTCTAAACCATTAAATGAAATCAAATTTGTTTATGCTGGTGATGGAAGAAATAATATGGCAAATGCCCTTATGATAGGAGCTGCCAAGATGGGTATGGACTTTAGAATAGTTGCTCCAAATTCATTGTTTCCTGAAGATGCACTAGTTAATAAATGTAGAGAAGTAGCCAGTGGTACAGGAGCAAAAATCACTATTACGAGTGATGTAGCGCAGGGAGTAAAAGATGCAGATGTTATATACACTGACGTTTGGGTATCAATGGGAGAAGCAGATGAAGTTTGGGAACAAAGGATTAGTATATTAAAACCATATCAAGTTAATAAAGAAATGATGAAATTAACCGGTAATAAAGATACTAAATTTATGCACTGTCTGCCAGCATATCATGATTTAAAAACTGGAGTTGGTAGAGAGGTATTTAAAAAATTTGGAATGAATGGTGTTGAAGTTACAGATGAAGTATTTGAAAGTGAGGCTTCAATGGTATTTGATGAAGCAGAAAACAGAATGCATACAATCAAAGCAGTTATGGTTGCTACACTTGGAAACTAGCCTAAAATAATTTATAAATATAAAGTTAATTGGTGAGGGTAATATTATTGCCCTCACCAATTTAAAATATAGCTACTGTAGTAAGCGAAAGGAGATTACAAAATGGAAAAGGATAATGATAAAAAATTAGGCTTGTCTCTACTAGTCGCTCTTGGAGTTGGATCCATGATTGGTGGAGGAATATTTAATAGTCCAACTGATCTTATAGGTAAGGCAAACCCTCAAGCAACAATTATTGCTTGGATAATTGGTGGACTTGGTGTAGCATTTTTAGCACTAGTATTTCAATTGCTTGCAAATAAAAGACCAGAGCTTACAGGTGGAATATTTACTTATGCAAAAGAAGGCTTTGGAGAATTTGTTGGGTTCAATTCAGCCTGGGGATATTGGTTAAGTGCTTGGCTTGGAAATGTTGCATTTTTTATTCTTATATTTAAAACTTTTAATAGTTTAGTCGGTGACGTGAAACCTATAGTATCATTTATATTAGCATCAGCACTATTATGGGTAATTCATTATGTACAAATGCGTGGAGTTAAAAGCGCTGGAATAATAAACGCAATTGCCACAGTTGCAAAACTCATTCCATTATTAATGGTAATTGTATTTGGGCTGGCAATATTCAAATCTGGAACTTTCAATGTAGAAAATTGGAAAACAGTGTTAGCGGCCACTGGAAATTCTACTACATTGTTCTTGCAAGTTAAAGGCGCAATGGGTACAATTTTGTGGTGTTTTATTGGTATTGAAGCTGCAACAGTACTATCTGAGAGGGCAAAATCTCAAAAGATTGTTGGAACGGCTACAATAATAAGTTTAATTATAACTTTAGTTCTTTACATACTGGTTTCAACAACAGCTATGGGAGTAATTCCAGCTGAAACTCTTATTAATTCAGCCACACCTTTAGCAGATATGCTATCCCTTACTGTACTTGGCAGTTTTGGAGCTATAATTGTTAAAGTTGGTTTAATAATTTCACTTGTAGGCTGCTTAATTAGCTGGGTTATGCTTGCAGCGGAAATTCCTTATGTTGCGGCAAAAGGTGGCACAATGCCGAAATGGTTTATGAAACAAAATGACAATGGTGCTGCAATAAATTCATTACTACTAACTGATGCATTAACTCAAATATTTTTACTTTCGCTACTTTTACCAGTACTTCAGTCTGCCTATGGTAATGTATTTTTAATTTCTACAACCTGTATTTTAATTCCATATTTACTTTCATCATTATATGCAGTTAAGGTTTCATTAGCAGATGGTCTAGGAGCTAAAGATAAGATAGTTTCTATATTAGCTTGTGTCTATTCGATATATGTGATTTATGCAGTAGGAATAAATTATCTAGGAGCAGCAGTAATACTGTATGCAGTTGGTATATTTGTATTTATAAAGGCTAAGAAAGAAAAGAACGAACCTATTAGTTCAAATGAGAAAATAGCAATGGCTGCGATTATTGTAGTGGCAATCTTAATGATTATACTGCTATCAATTGGTAAAATTAAACTTTAGGTGTAATTTCAATAAAATCTTATAAAATATAAAAGCTGTTAAATAAAATATATTTACTAGCTTAACATAAAAGGAGAGATAAATATGGCAAGAATAGTAATAGCACTTGGTGGAAATGCCCTTCAAGCAAATCCTAAGGATACTACAGCAGAAGCGCAGTTAGTAACTGCAAGACAAACTTCTGGAGCTATTGTAGATTTAATTGAAGAGGGGCATGAGGTAATTGTTGCTCATGGTAATGGACCTCAAGTAGGTCAACTTATAGCTACTTATGAAGCAGCCGCTTCAATGAATGAAAATAGCCCAATAATGCCTTTTCCTGAATGTGGAGCTATGAGTCAAGGTTATATAGGTTATCATCTACAACAAAGCATTAGGGCAGAGATGAGAAAAAGAGGGATAAATAAGGAAGTCGCAACAGTAGTTACTCAAGTAATAGTAGACCCTAATGATCAAGGATTTAAGAATCCAACTAAACCAGTAGGTTCTTTCTTTACAGAGCAGCAAGCGAAGAAACTAATGACTGAAAAAGGATATATAATGAAGGAAGATTCAAATAGAGGCTGGAGACGTGTAGTGGCTTCACCACTTCCAATGGCCATAGTTGAAGAACCTATTATAAAAACATTAGTTGAAGCTGGACATGTTGTTATAACTGTTGGTGGAGGTGGTATACCTGTAATTGACACAGGAAATGGAACACTTGAAGGAGTACCAGCAGTAATAGATAAGGATTTTGCTTCTTGTAAAATAGCAGAATTATTAAATGCTGATGCATTGGTTGTACTTACAGCAGTTGAACAGGTTGCTATTAACTTTGGAAGGCCTAATCAAAAGAATCTTTCAAGTATAACAGTAAAAGAAGCTAAAACTTATATCGAAGAAGGACATTTTGCTCCTGGTTCAATGCTTCCTAAAATAAAAGCAGCTCTTAGCTTTGTTGAAGCAAAAGAAGGTAGAAAAGCAATTATAACATCCCTTGAGAAAGCTAGGGAAGCTATAGGTGGAACAGCTGGAACTGTGATAACAAACTAATTAAATTAAGATGTAAGTCCTAAGAAGAAAATTCTTATGACTGGTATTACTCACTTCATCCATAAGTTGATGTAGCTTAGAAAAATAGTGCCTGTGAAAAGGCACTATTTTTTATTGCAAAAATGTTCTCAAATCTAAATCTCTAATAGTGTTACTAAGTTCTCAGGTCAAAATAATATAGACAAACAGCCTGCTTGCATAATGAGCAGGCTGTTTGTCTTGCAGGTATTTTGAAAGTTAACACAATAATGTCGAATGATAGGGATACATATGACTTTATTAATTTTGCTAAGACTAAGTTAGGTAGTGATAATCTTTCTCTATTTAACTTAAATAGTGGATTGGCATGATGCTTATGATGTTATTAGCAAAACCAAAGATAATATGCGGATAGATGAATCTGAAGAAGTATATGAATATGTGTTATGTGCAATATGTCCAGTTTCACTTTCAGAGCCTGGTCTTAGATACTTTGAACAGCAAAACGAAATAAAAGCACGTATTAGAGATTGGGTAGTGGAGTCCCCAACTAATGGCTTTGTGTTTCCTGCTTTTATTGATCGTAGCTGCGATGTTAACTCTATTATGTACTATACAAAAAATGCAAAGGATACACATACTGAATTAATGGAAAATGTGCTAGGTTGTCATTCAAAACAAACGGCTACGGTGCAAAAGGAAATATTCCAATCAATTATTAAAGATTCTTTTAGCTTAGATGAAAATAAAGCTGATAAAATTTTTATGGATATACAAGAAAACCTAAGCACTATGATAGAAGAATACAATGCTCTAAATGATGATATCACTTTAGCTAAGAATTTAATTGACGCAAAGGCTCTTAAGGCAAATGTGCAAAGAAAAAAGGAGGAACGCCTTCACAAACAAGTGGAAATACTTAAGGCAGGACTTGATCAAGTTAAACAAGAGAATACTATAGATAATGAAACTCACCTGCCTACAGAAGTTAACGATGATAATGTGGTTTTAGAAGAAGCCTACGCAACTGATTTAGAACAACTTTATTAACTTTTATCCGGAGGCAATTTTTGTTATATAGTAGAAAGTAAAAACTTATAGCTTTTACTACGACCACGTATTGATATGTCGGCAGTTATAGAATAGAACATAATAAAAAAACAAATATTAAAGGAGATAACATATGGTTAGATCAATTATGAAAGACATATTCTTTCTAAATCAAAAATCAGAACTTGCTACAAAAGCAGATGCTCAGGTGATACAGGATTTGCTTGATACGCTTAAAGCAAATAAAGAAGGCTGTGTAGGAATGGCAGCTAATATGATTGGCGTCAAAAAAAGAATTATTGTGATCAGTATGGGCGATATGAACGTTCCGATGATTAATCCTATGATAGTGAATAAAAGGGGTCAATATGAAACAGAAGAAGGATGTCTTTCACTTATAGGTGTTAGAAAAACTAATAGATTCAAAGAGATAGAAGTAGAGTATTTTGATTCGGGATTTAAGAAGCGAAGGGGAAAATACTCAGGATGGATTGCTCAAATTATTCAACATGAAGTAGACCATTGTGATGGGATAGTCATATAGAAAAAAGGTAGATAGCTGTTTATAATGGTACCTATAGACGGAACATTTTTAAAAAAGTGTTTAGCTATAGGTATTTTTTGTATAATAGAATTAACATCAGGAGGGATAGGGGTAGCTGTTCACTAGTCTTTTTTATAGAAGTTTTTTAGCAAATTCCATATTATCCAATTTATTTTCTTTTATATAATTTAGCGAATCAACTAAATATGTTCTATGATGTTCTATGGTCTTTGAGAAAGACTGGACAAATTCAACCATATCTTTTTTGTTATCTTCCTTATTATATAGATATTTCCCAACTAAATAAAATCTAATAAATGAGTATCTTACTAAAAGCAAAATATATCCATCAAATATTGATTCCGATTCATTAAATGGGAACATATAGTTATACATAAAATTTACTAAATAATTTTCGAAAATATAGCTATTATTATTTATAAAATTTTCAGTATAATATTCAAATGCGTTTACATGTAATTCAGAGTATTTGCTAATGTCTTCTCCTTCATCAAACTTGAATCCACTTATAATTTGCTTAGTATATTCCTTAAAAGAAGGACTTTCAACTTCTTTAGATACATTTAAGAAACCCATCATCTTTTTGAAAAGATCCATCTGCATAATATAATTTGATTGATCTTTTTCATAAGAATCATTAACTGAATTCATATTATATTGTTTAATAAATCTAGGTACATCATTATACTTATTTTTAAGTTCTTTTTCTAATGTATTTACAGAATCACCTAATATGTACAGTCTTTCACTTAAATTAAATTCTCTGTTTTGTATTATTTTAATACTCAAATCTCTAATTTCTTTAAAATATTTAAGGGGTGAGTTATTATATTCTGTAGATGTAGTTTCAATATCACTCGATAATATATGTTTTTCTAAAGGTCCTTCACTTTCCGTAAATTCAATTCCTTCTTCTTTTAATAAAAGAATTCTTGCAGCTTCGGGACATGCTACATCAAGGGATATTTCATAATACCTATCTACTTTATTTGTTATTCTAGGAAAAGATGTGCAAACACTTGAAAGATATTTCTCTCCAATTTTAGAATGAATTATACAGTAATTTTCTTCATCTAAAAAGGCACAGCGTTTACCACTTTTTAATTTTATTTTTGCATAATCTATATCAGGGCTTAGGTAATAATCATTAATATGTACATTTTTCTGTAACATGAGCTTCATTTCTTTGTCTTGAACTTTATAATACTGCCTGAAGGTGACCTCATCAATATCTATATCCCATCCAATACAACAGCTATCTGTGCATTTTCCACCTATACATTTAAATTCTTTAAGATATCTTGGATATCGCATTTTTACATTTTCTCTCATTGTATACTTCCTTTGCATATAAATTATTTCAATTTTAAGTCTACATCACTTTTATATATAATGCTAGTTGATTTTCCGGCAAGGTATTCACCTGCATCATAATATCAAACAATAACTTCCAGTTATTGTAACGTACCCCGAGGTCGAAGTAAAAACTTGAAGTTTTTACTTTCTAATATTGCAACCTGTTAATATTGAAAAGGTATCTGACCTTATTTCTAGTGAATCAAAAGATTTAATCACTTATGTAACAAAAATTATCAGTTGAAAAAATACTATTCTTCATGGGCTTATGACCATTGATGGTGAGCATATGTCCATAGAATATATTTACTGTTTTTACCAAGTCACAGTTACCTTATTAAAAGATGTAATTTTTTTCTCCATTGTTAATGTTATAATACTTATTGAAAAAGTTTAGAATGTAAGGGTGTTTATGCTTAGTATATAAAGAAAAAATATGTGCATGTACATAACTGACAGTAACTTTTCAAATAATATTTTCTATGGTATTCCATAGTTAACAGGAGGATAAAATTTTGCATAAGAAAATAGGGCTCCCTTTTGATTATAAAACAAAAAAAGAGTTTCCAAGTAAGTTGATGGATTGGATTGGTGATGTTTTTTACGATATTCTTCCGAAACATGGATATGAGATACGTGATGAGCAAATATATACTGCTTTTCAGCTTGCTGATGCAGTTTGTAATAAAAAAGTTCATCTGGCTGAGGCTGAGGTCGGTACCGGAAAGACCTTCGCCTACTTACTCACTGCAATTGCCTACGCTGGTTTTAGCGGAAAACCTGTAGTAATTGCATGTGCCCAAGCAGCACTTCAGGAACAGCTGGCAGGGCCAAAGGGAGATATTCAAACACTTTCCCGAATACTGGGATTAGAAATAGATGCGCCAATGGCAAAGGATCCTCGTCAGTATGTTTGTGATGAGAGAGTTAGTGGAATAGGGGGAGTGTTTGGCGATGCGACAGCCTCTGATGAGATTAATCAATGGTTAGCCAGGACTACAAAAGGTGAACGCTCAGAAATGCCGAATATATCCGATAGTGAATGGAGACAGATTGGATGGGATGAGACTATGCCCTGTGATGCCTGTCCCAGAAGAGGATTTTGTAAACTTGTTAAGGTAAGGGAACATTACAGATCTTCCAAGGATTTAATTATCGCAGATCATAGTATCTTTTTTCAGGACCTGTGGACAAGGGATGAAAGAATTGCAGATGGTAAAATGCCTATACTTCCAGATTACTCGCTGGTGATTTTTGATGAAGGGCATAAAGTCATACTGCCGGCAGCCATGGGTGCTGGAAGACAAATTCATAAAGAGGATATTGATAATATTATCCTTTCCATAGAGGAAATCCAGGGAGCAAGAACTTCACTGGGTGTAAGTGTAATTGCCTTGGAACAGGCCACTTCTAACTTTTTCGAAAAACTTAATCAAAACGTAATAGATGATGAGCAATCAGAGCGTCTGGCGGTTCGCACCGATGATATACTTCTCAAAGCAGCTGATACTTTTCATAAGGCACTAGATCGGTTGCTCTTAGAGATACAAATCGAGGAAGAGCTATACATAGACGGGCTACCGGAAAGCACGTTACATACCTTTGAAATTCAAATAGAACTATCAATTACAGCCTTAGCTAGGTTTGGTAGGAATAAAGGTAGAGAGGTTATTACTTGGGTAGATAGGGCAGACGGCAGCTTTTGGGTAGTTCCTCGGAATTTGAGCAATATGCTAGATAAACATTTATTTTTGAAAAAATTGCCTGTGGTGTTTACTTCAGGAACTTTAAGTGATGAGGGGGATTTTGGTTACCTTATGAGGACTCTTGGTTTAAAAAATCCAGCAATATCAACGGTTGGAAGTCCCTTTGATATTGAGCAGCAGGTGGTGGTTTATTTACAACAGCCATCCTTTGAGGAAACTGACAGTGCCAAGTTTTCACGCAAAATTAAACAATTACTATGTTTGCTGAAAGAAAATGGAGGAAGAGCGCTGATACTTGCGAGCTCTTTGAAGGAAGTCAGGAAAATAAGAAAAGAAATTAGTGGATACGCGCTACCTTTTGAAGTTTTATGGGAGGATAAAGGTGAGCGAGGATACCTTGTCCAAAAGTTTCGTGCGGAAGTTACATCTGTATTAGTAGGTTCTACCTTTTGGGAGGGAATTGATGTGCCCGGGGAGTCTTTATCTCTTGTTGTAGTTTGGCAGCTTCCCTTTCCGTCCCTAGACCCTTTGATTGAAATGAGGCGCAAAGAAGCAGAAGAAGAGGGGATGAATCCACTTATAACCGTTGATTACCCTGAAATGGGATTGAAGTTAAAACAAGGTTGTGGCAGATTAATTAGAACAAAGGATGACCGTGGAGCAATAGCTGTCATGGACCAAGTAATAGGAATGCCATGGGAAAAGGTGGTTATGAGGGCTCTACCTAGAGGATCGAAAATCAAAACTTTGGAACATATGGAGATTTAAAATACCACACCTTCTTCAACAGAAGGATCTAACCAGAATTGCGCTGAACAACTATACGATTTGTCGGGTACAGAGTAGAAGATAGTAAGGTATATCTCTAAGATTGGCTCTATTAGCATTCGTGCTTATATTCTTAAGAAATAAGCCAATGATATTAAAAGTGTCATTGGTTTATGTTATAAATTTTTTGAGACAATAAGAACTTTCCTCCATATGATAACAATGATTACTGTTATATTAAAAAGTAAAAAAATTTCCGATTTATGTAATAACTTCGGGGGACATAGCCATCATTTTATCTGGAAGCATTTTTTATTATATAGTAGAAAGTAAAAACTTATAGCTTTTACTATGACCACGTATTAATATGTTGGTAGGTATAGAATAGAACATAATAAAAAAGACAAATATTAAAGGAGATAACATATGGTTAGATCAATTATGAAAGACATATTCTTTCTTAATCAAAAATCAGAACTTGCTACAAAAGCAGATGCTCAGGTGATACAGGATTTGCTTGATACGCTTAAAGCAAATAAAGAAGGCTGTGTAGGAATGGCAGCTAATATGATTGGTGTCAAAAAAAGAATTATTGTGATCAGTATGGGGGATATGAACGTTCCGATGATTAATCCTATGATAGTGAAGAAATCGGGTCAATATGAAACAGAAGAAGGATGTCTTTAACTTATAGGTGTTAGAAAAACTAATAGATTCAAAGAGATAGAAGTAGAGTATTTTGATTCGGGATTTAAGAAGCAAAGGGGAAAATACTCAGGATGGATTGCTCAAATTATTCAACATGAAGTAGACCATTGTGATGGGATAGTAATATAGAAAAAGGGTAGATTGCGGCTAAAGGTGGAATCACAGTCCAAAAGCTAAAAAGCAAGAAGGATATTTATGGTATATTTAAGTAAAATAAGAGTAAAATTATAGATAATAACAAAATTGGAAGGTGAGTTAATAATGTCACAAGAAACATACGTAAAAGTTCTAAAAATTTTCACTGTGCTAAGTTTTATTCTAATGGTTACTGTTAATGCATTAGCAAACATTTTACCCATTAATGGTATAACAACTGGTGGAGTTTCAGATTCATATCCTAATCTATTTGCACCTGCTGGAATTACCTTTGCAATATGGGGACTAATATACCTATTGCTTGCTGGATTTGTAGTTTATCAGCTAGGTCTTTTTAAGGGGGCTGATACTAAAGCTATAGTTAAGCTTATTGGCGGTTATTTTATTATATCTTCAATAGCCAATATAGCCTGGATATTCAGTTGGCAGTATAAAATCATTCCACTTTCTATGATTTTAATGATTGTAATACTGGTTTGCTTAATTAAAGTTAATATTAAAATAAACTCCACACAACTAACATTGAAGGAGAAATTATTTGTAAAACTTCCTTTTAGCGTTTATTTTGGGTGGATAACTGTAGCAACAATAGCTAATGCCTCCACACTGCTTGTTAGTTTAGGCTGGAATGGTTGGAGCATATCTGAACAAATTTGGACAATTGTTATTTTATTTGTTGGGCTTATTATTGGTATGACTACAACATTAAAAAATAAAGATATCCCATATGGCATAGTTATATTTTGGGCTTATTTAGGTATACTCATCAAACATGTTTCCTCAAGTGGGTTTGCAGGTAAGTATCCTGGAATTATAACTACGCTAATCATTTCATTAGTTGTTATTTTCATATGCATATTATATGTTGCAAAGAAGGTAAGGGATATTGCATAACTGTTTTGACCATAACAATTATAATATAGTTTAACATATCTTATTTGAAAAAAAAATATTTATTTGTAGAATAGTTCAGCCTGCATATGTATTTGGACAATAGAATAATTACCACCATTGACTTTAAAAGGGGGAGACTGACTTCTATCCTTTATGGTGAGCCTATGTCCATTAGGCTAGAACTTATTCACTGTTTTTACCATGTTGCAGTTATCTTAATGATGGTTAAAAAAATGTTTTTATAGAAAGGAAATAGTATGAGCAGAAGAGTGCAAAAAGTTAGAGTTAACATTGATAGTAAAGATGTAAGAGAAATACCTATGGAAGATATTAAAGCAATAATTAGGGGAGCGGATGACTTAATTATGAGCGGTGGCAGAAACTTACTTGCTAGAATTTTAAAAGGTTCTAAAGAAAAGAAGCTGTTAGAGTTAAAGCTAAATGAAAGCCCTGTATATGGATATTTCAAGGAATTAAAAATAGATAATATTTTAGCTAGGGTGGATTGGTGTATTGAAAATGAGTACCTGGATATTGAATATGATTATAGACTTCCGCTATTGATTTATACTAAAAAGGGATGGGAAATTGAAAAAGACATATATTCTGATGAATTTCTTCAAAAAATAAATGAAGTATGTTTTACTAAAAATTATGATTTTGTTTTACAACTTAAAGATAGAAATCGAGAATTGATAGTTATGCTTCTTGATAAAATAGTAGCAACAGGGAGTAGACAATACATACCAGTACTTGAGGCTTGGGGAAAGATAGAATATAAAAAGGTACAAAATAAGATTAATGGTATCATTAAAAAGCTTAATGAAAATATTATGTAAAGTGGCCACTTGCCATGTGGGTGGAAGCTCAGTGGATGAATGGGCTGTAGATCAAGTACTAATATAAGAAATAAATATAACTAACTGAAAAATATGTAAAATCACTAGATAGATATAGAGAAAGTTTTATTAAATTAAAAATAAATATCAGTGTGATGAATATAATGAATTTAAATATGGTACAATATAAATATAAGAACATTTTGTATCGATTTAACTAAAAACATTGAATTTTTACAAGGTCTATTATATAATTTGCTCATATGGGAGTTGATTTTATGAAAAAAACAATTATTAGAATACAAAGTATTGAATTAGAAGGTTTCAAGAACATCCAAAAGGGATCTATTGACTTATTAAGTTATAGACAAAAAAAATACTATAGCTCTAAATCAGATATAATTGGAATTTACGGTCAGAATGGCTCAGGGAAAACAGCCATAATCGAAGCATTTAAATTATTTAAAACAATTGCCAGTGGTAATAAATTACCCGAGGATATTAAAAATTATATTCACCAATTAGAAGATATAGCAACATTGAAATTTATCTTTTATATTGAAAGGGAAGAAAAAAAGTTCTTAGTATATTATGATTTTTCTTTAAGAAAAAAAGAAGGTCAAGCTGAATTATATAATGAGAAATTAAGCTATTCCCAAATAGATGAAGATAATAAAAAAAGAAAAATTGATATAATAGAATATACTATGGATTCGAAAGATGCCTCTATTTCTCCTAAATTACGTTATAATGAATTAATAAAAAATAAAAAAGAAAATGAATTTGATATAGAAGTATGCAAAAGGCTATCAATTAAGGAAAAAACTTCATTTATATTTAATGATAGCTTAGAAGAAATTTTTAAAAGCAATTCTAATAATCTTGATTATTTCACTATTATTACTTCTATAAAACATTTTGCAAGAGTGAATTTATTTGTAATAACAAATGAACATTCAGCTACTATTAGCCTTAATTTTATGGCATTAAGTTTTAGAATGGAAAACAATGATGGCGTAACTAGTGGAGATATTGCAATTAACTTATTAGGTCCATCTAACGTAGATAAAAGAAGTTATGATATAGTTATTCAAATTATGAAACAGTTAAATATTGTACTAAGTACAATTATTCCTAATTTACAATTAGAAATTAAAAATTTAGGGAATGAATTATCAGAAAATGGAGAAGAGACTACCAAAATAGAGTTACTTTCTATTAGAAAAGACATAAAAATTCCCCTTAAATATGAGTCAGAGGGTATAAAGAAAATAATTTCTATTTTAAGTACATTGATCTCAATGTTTAATAACCCATCAATTTGTTTAATTGTCGATGAACTTGATGCTGGTATATTTGAGTATTTATTAGGTGAATTGTTAAAAATAATTGAGCAAAGAGGAAAAGGACAGTTTATCTTTACTTCTCATAATCTGCGTGCTTTAGAAATGCTAGACAAAGAGTCATTGGTATTTAGTACTGCAAATCCCAAAAATAGATTTATGAGATTGCCTAGTATAAAAACTAATAACAACCTTCGAAATGTTTATTTACGCGGGGTTGATTTAGGTGGACTTAGTGAGTGTATTTACGAAGAGACTAATAGTTTCGAGATTGCTCATGCCTTTAGAAAAGCAGGTGACATTTTTGGGGAAGAGTAGTAAAATAATTTTATTTATCGTTGAGGGGATTACAGATGAAATATCATTATCTTTGGTTCTTTCTAAAATCATTGAAAAAAATAAAATCTTAAAATTTAAAATTATAAATGGAGATATTACGACGCAAAATGGTGTGGATACAAGTAACATACTTATGAAAATAACAGAAAATATAAAGGAGTTTGTTGCGAGAGATATTTATAAAAAAAGTGATATTTTGAATGTTATTCATTTAGCAGATACAGATGGGGCATATATTGATGATGATTTGATTTTAGAAAAAGATATTGAAAGTATTGAGTATGACACACAAAATATATTTGCTAAGAATGTAGCATATATTAAAAAAAGGAATAAACAAAAATCACAGATACTGAGCAAATTAGCTAATACAAATACCATATATAAAGATTTACCATATAGAGTATATTTCTTTTCTTCTAACCTAGAACATGTGTTGCATAATCGGCAATGTGTTAAAGAAGCAGAAAAGAGCAAATATGCTGATAAATTTGAAGATAGGTTTGACACCAATCCAATTAGGTTTATTGAATTTATGAATAGTCCAGAATTCGCATTAACTGGAGAATATAAAGATACTTGGGATTTTATAAAAAAAGATACTAATTCGTTAAAACGATACACTAATTTTAATCTATATCTCAACAAAATAAAAACTGAATAATCTAGCTAGACACCGTAAATGAAAAGAAAAGGATTAAGGCATAAATATAATGCCGTAATCCTTTTATTTTTATTAGCAATAGATATTGTGCGCTTCACTACCAATATCTAAAAGGTGAGAGGAATCTTTTGAAAATTGGAAATGAATTTCCGGCTTTTGTTGATATTGCTCCGTACCCTGAGGTGGTAGTAATAACAGTGAGTTTTTCCTTTTTAATATTAGCATAGTGAGTGATATCTACTTAATTAATGTACAAAGTAAAATTGAATTTAGAATAATGTAAAATGATTGCAATTAATAAGAACAAGATATAAGATTAAACGGAAGAATTCATATAACAATGATAAAGAATGCCTAGACAAATAAATTGGATTCTAAAATAGGAGATGAAATGAAAGAAATATTAGAGAAATATAGTACACGGTTAGTTAATATTAGTGCAAGAAACCGAAGTCTGGTTCTTAAAAAGCTCTATAAAAAAAGATCCTTTGATATTATGAGACTTAGTGAATTTAATGAGAAAATTAGTGAAGAATTAATTGAATTCTTAAGAGTTAGAAGTAATAAGGAAATACAGATATCAGAAGATCCATATGAATGGTATAATACGGAGTTAAAAAAGCTAAAGGAAGAACATAAGAAAACCAGTGAGAAAGCAGAATGCAAGATAAGGGAATTAGAAGATTTTTCAGAAATGAAATTAATGGAACACCAGCAAAAACATAATGATATGTTTCAGGAATCAGAGCAAAAGTTAAGCAGAAAACAGGAAAGACTAACAGGATATTCTAGTAGCATTAAAACACTTATGAAAGAGATTAAAAGTACAGAAAAAGAAACAGGAAGATATGAATTATATATAGGATATCCTTTTGTAGAAGGGTATTTTAAAGATAAGACCTATACAAAAGCACCAATATTTTTATTCCCTATAGAGGTTAATAAAAAGGGTGATAAATGGTATATAAAAAATAAAGTAGATAGTCCAGTGATTTTAAATAAGGTATTCTTAATAGCATATGCAAAGTTTAATGAAGAAAAAATAGCGGATATTGAAACTGAATATAGCGATTTACTTAATTTTGGGGATGACTTAATCAAAGGTGTAATTGAAGAATTAAAAAAAGTTAATATTATTATATCCTTCGAGGAGTCTGAGACAATTAGGTTTAAAGAGATTTTAAAGGACACTGAGCTTAATTATAAGTTAGGAGAACTTGTAACTAGAAATAATATTGTAATGGGTCACTTTAATATAGCAAACTCTATTTATAATGATTATAAAGAGATGGAAAGTAAGGGTTTAAGCAATGACTTAATGTGTAAGTTGCTTAAAAATGAAGAAACTAGTGAAGCCAACGTAGACGTAGAAATTAATTGTGAAAGTGAAAGAAAAGATATCCTAGAAAAGGATTATTATTTTATTTCGGATTTGGACTATAGTCAAGAAATTGCAGTTAAAAGAGCAGAAGAAAATTCCCAGTTAGTTATTTATGGACCGCCAGGAACAGGTAAGTCTCAGACCATAGTAAATATAGTTTCACAATATTTAAGTCAAGGAAAGAAAGTACTTATGGTTTCTCAAAAGAAGGCAGCTTTAGATGTAATCTACAATCGCTGTGCTAAAATCAATTCAAAAATGATAATGTTCAATAAAGATGTGGATAAAAAACGATTTTATTCAACTGTTGCAAGTAGAATTGAATCCTTAGAAATGAAGAATTTAAACTCAGAGGAAATATTAGCTATGGCAGAGGTTATAGATAAAAGATTAGAAAAACTTGAAGCCTTAGGAAATGTATTAACTAAAGAACAAGCCTTTGGATTAACACTGCAAAAGATGTATAGTACTAATAGAATTGTAATGGAAAAAGAAGATAATTTAGATAAATTCTTTAGGGATTTTAGAAAATCATATCCTTTTGAAAAGCTTGGATATAAAGAGTTAGTTAATATATGCAATTCTTTACTGGTAGAGGAAAAAGCTCATAAGTTCTATAGATTAAAGAATATAGCAGGAGATAATAAATATTCACTATACATAAAAGACAATATTGATATTTATGATTTAGAAGATTCCATACATGAGATAGAAAGTTTATTAGAATTATACGAAAGTTATTTAAAAGAATTAAAAGATAAGGTTAAGTATTTCTCTCATTCAAAGGACTTAGCCATTAATAATAGCTCACTAAATGAAAGTGCTAGAAAGATAAATGAAGGTGAGAATGGTCAACTACTAGAAAAGCTAACTAATGGTTCGAAATTCAGAATAAGCTATTGGTTAAACTTAAAGAAAAATAAAGCTATTGAGGAAGAAAACTTAAGACTATTTGAAGAAAAGCAAAGAGAGATTGTTAAAAAACTTGAAGCTGAAGTTGCCAGCATAAAAAAGGTAACTGAAAAATTTGAATTTTTAAAGACTGTAATAATTTCAGATGAGTTTGATAAAATAGTCTCAAATTTTGATAATAATGTAGAGACTTTAGTGAGTTTAAATTTAATATTTAATATTCTAAGTAAATATGATGAAATAAGTTCATTAAAAGGTACAGTTAACGATATTAAAGAGAATCAAATAATAGTATTAGATTATATTTATTCTAAGGAAGATAAATTTGAAAAGGCCTACGAAATATTATCTAAATTACCTGCACTAGCTACTCAGGTTCATATTTCGAGACTACAACGTGAATATGCTAGAGAACTAGAAGGAATAGAAAATTTTGAAACTATAAGGAAAGAAATATCTGAGGCTATGATTAATAAGAGAAAAGCTGTGCCGCAGTATATAAATCAAAAATGGGATAATATTGCTTTAGAAAATAAGCTGTGTAATGAAAAGCTTTGGAAAGAAATGTACAGACAGTGTACCAAGAAGAGTCAGCTCCTTCATATTAGAGAGTTTGTATCAAGATTTTCTGATAGTATCTTTGAGCTGTATCCCTGCTGGTTATTATCACCTGAGTCAGTTTCAGAGGTATTACCCTTAGTAAATGGTTTATTCGATATAATTATATTTGATGAAGCTTCTCAAATATTCATTGAATCTGCAGTGCCCACAGTATATAGAGGTAAAAAAGTAGTAGTTGCAGGAGATGATAGGCAGCTAAGACCATCATCAACATTTAGTGGCAAATATGATGAGGAAGAAGAAGGCGAGGATATAGAAACTGCTGCAGCATTAGAGGTAGAAAGTCTCTTAGACCTAGCAAAATATAGCTTTGTATCAACGTCGCTCTATTATCACTATAGGTCAAAATATGATGAACTGATTAATTTTTCTAACTATGCCTTCTATGGTGGAAAGCTTGAGGTTTCACCAAATACCTCTAAGACAAATAAAGAAGGAGTTTGCCCTATAGAGAGAATTAAAGTGACCGGTAAATGGATTAATAGAACAAATGCTGAAGAGGCAATGGAAGTTGTTAGATTAGTTAAGGATATTCTTAATAATAGAAAAGAAAATGAAACTATTGGTGTAATTACTTTTAATATTACTCAAAGGGATTTAATTGACGATCTTTTAGAGATAGAAGCAGGCAAAGATCCTGACTTTGGTAAGATGTATTATGGGGAGAGTGACAGAGTAGAAAATAATGAGGACTTTAGCTTATTTGTAAAGAATATTGAAAATGTGCAAGGAGATGAAAGAGACATTATAATATTCTCTACGGCTTACGCAAAGAATGAAAATGGAAGAGTAGTGGCTAGCTTTGGTTCCTTATCTCAAGATGGCGGAGAAAATAGATTAAATGTTGCTATCAGTAGAGCTAAGAAAAAGGTTTATCTTGTTACTTCCATAGAACCAGAGGATTTAAATGTTGATTCATCAAAGAACAATGGACCTAAATTATTTAAAAAGTACCTTCAATATGTAAAAGCAGTTTCAGAAGGTAATGAAAAACAAGCACAGGGGATACTTTATAGCGTATGTGATTCTGGAACTTCAAGAAATGAAGAAGATCATTTTGATTCAGATTTTGAAAACCAAGTTTGTGATGCTCTTAAGAAAGAAGGCTTAATTGTTGATACTCAAATAGGGGTATCTGGTTATAAGATAGACTTAGCAGTATATGACAGGTTAAGTTCTAAGTATATTCTAGGGATTGAATGTGATGGTGCAGCCTTCCACTCATCTAAGTCTGCCAGAGAGCGGGATATTTATAGGCAGCGGTATCTTGAAAGTAGAGGGTGGAATATTATTAGAATTTGGAGTAAAGATTGGTGGACAAGTCCTCAGAGGGAAGTTGAGAGAATTGTGAATAGAGTTGGTGAAATAATGGAGGGAATAAGAATTAACAGGTAATTTTGTATCTTTGATATATTTAAGTATAATGAAAGGCAGTCAATATTATGGTTGGTGCCTTTTGTTATTATTAAGGCGGTTTAGGAAGAGGATATAACGACTCTATTTAAATAGAGTTAATGAAATAATAGAGAGCATAATAACCATCAGGCAACATTAGCAAAACGTGAAAGTAAGTAATGGTATTACCATACTAGATGATACTTCTATTTTAGATAGGCTTATTAACAATGGTGGTCATCTTATGTCTATTAGACTAGAATTTTTTTGCTATTTTTTCCAAGTCACAGTTACCTTAGTGGGTCACATGTTTAAATTAAGACCTTAAAAAGCAAAATAATATTGAAATAACCGTCTAGGGCTAAGATGGCTATTTCTTTTGGCTCAATATAGTTTATAATTATGTTGTATGGGGGTTACTTGTTAAAAATTGGTAAATATAAAGATTTTTTATATAAATTTTTGCTGGCGCTACCTAATTTTTAATATTTCTTATAGCTTTTATAAAATTTTAACTTATCAAAGGAGGAGAAAATGAAAATAGGTAAATTCACTATGCAAAATAATATAACTATTGATGCAGTGAGATACTACATAGAATTGGGGCTAATAATACCTGAAAAAAGTGGAGGACAGTATGACTTTGATGAAAGATGCAAGAGTGATCTTGAAAAAACAATTAAACTTAAAGGCCAAGGGTTTACCCTAAATGAAATTAAAGCAATATTCGTACTTAAGAGGATTGGTAAGCTTACCACATATCAAGAGAATGAATATTATAGGGACATTTATTGTAACAAGAAAATTGAACTTTCTAGTAAAATTAAAGAATTGGAAAGGTTTAGAGATAAATTAGAAGAAACGATAG
The DNA here is from genome assembly GCF_011065975.2 of Clostridium sp. FP1. NCBI lineage: Bacteria > Bacillati > Bacillota > Clostridia > Eubacteriales > Clostridiaceae > Clostridium > Clostridium sp. FP1. The sequence continues at coordinate 1,073,629 of NZ_JAAMNJ020000001.1, forward strand.
AGGATCTATCTAAAATAAAATGTATGGATAATTTTAAAATTGGTATAGATATTGAAGCTTTAAAACTATTCACCTGCCTGAAATGTGGAAAAGAGTTGATACTTTCTGATGGAATTATTACAAATAATCAGGTGATGGAAGGCAATCTTAAATGTACTTGTGGTGAAGATTATAAAATTGAAGATGGAATTTTACTAGTTGGAAGCGTACAATCTGAAACTAATTTAAGTGCACAATCTGAAACTAATTTAGATATAGTAGATTATGTTAATTCAACTGATTCAGAATACCTAGATAATGTTTACTCTGGGCTTGAGTATATGAATAAAAAAATACAATTTGAGGAATTAAATAATAAAATTATATTGGAGATAGGTTCTGGTGCAGGTTTCTTTCTAAGGAGTATATATATTGATTTGCCGGATGATTCCTTATATATTGCAGTAGATAATGATTTGAATAGGCATAAATTTTTAAAGTCAATGCTTCAAAAATCTGAGTACAACAAAAGGGTGATATTTTTATGTTGCGATTTTTTAAAAATGCCATTAAAAGATAATTTAGTTGATGTTTTGATAGATTTTAATGGTACAAGTAATTACTCATTTGAACATGAAGAGTTTTTGCTAAATTTAATTGATAAGTCTTTAAAAAGAAAGTTGATTATGATTGCTGCATACATTACATTCAATAATTTTAGCATTGACAGCAGCATTATAGAAAAAGTAAGGAAAAATTTTATTTTAAAAAGTATAAAAAATAATATTTTAAATTTACAATACAATATAATCGATGAAAAAACATCTAAATCAATATCTAAGGGCGGTAAATATGAAAATTATTTTAAGTGCAATGAAGGAATTTCTTCATATATTGTATATGCAAAAAGGTAGCCTTTACACCATGTTTTATTTAAAAAAATGAAAAATTAAGTAAATTAAGCTATTGACGTGGTGTAAAGCCCCTTATCTAAAATATAGATAGGGGGTGTTTTCTATGTTTAAGATATTTTCTTAAGATTCAATTAATAAAAAAGAATTATCTAATTTGTTGATTTTTTCCGGCGCAAAGCTTGTTTCATTATTTGGGAGCGCAATATACGCTTTTGCACTGGGATTGTATGTATTGAAAACTACCGGTTCAGGATTATATTTTAGGGAGGTTATCAGATGGAAATTTACTTTATCTTAGTAATACTAATACTTGGCTTAATATTGACAGGGGCACTTTTCCCAACTTGGACACCTACTATTAAGGGCAAAAACAGTGTTAGGGTATATGAGCAAGTTTCAATAAAAGGCGCTAAACATCAACTTATGATACGAGGTGTAGATAAGAATAACCCTATTTTAGTTTTTGTACATGGTGGGCCAGGGTGTTCGGAAATTCCATATGTAAGAAAATATCAAGATATTTTGGAGCAGAAATTCACCATAGTTCACTACGACCAACGTGGAACTGGCAAATCATATCATTTTTTTGAGGACTACTCAAATTTATCTCCAGAATTACTCGCAGATGACTTAATAGCAGTAACTAGATATATTCGTAAAAGATTTGGAAAGGATAAGGTGCTGTTAGCTGGTCATTCCTTTGGATCTTATATTGGAATGGTGGCTGCTGCAAAAGCACCAGAAAATTATATTGCCTACATCGGAATTGGACAAGTATCAAATTTTAATGAAAGTGAAACAGATTCTTTAAATTATTGCATTGAAGAGGCAAACAAAGCAGCAAATAAAGACGATATTGCAAACCTTGAAAAAATAAGAAGCCAAGTTGAAAAGGGAGATATTTTCGTTCCACGTAATTACATAGGAAAATATGGTGGTGGTTCACGCCTTATTGATGAGGATGGCCTTTATACCAAAGGCCATCTTACAAATCGGGAATACAATTTACTTGACAGAGTTCGTCTTAATTTAGGCGTAAAAAAAAGTGAGGTTATGATTGGTGACTTACTTCAGAATCCTTTGCCAAGTCTTGTTAAAAAGCTTGAAATACCATGTTACTTCCATATGGGACAGTATGATTATAAGGCTTCATCAAAAGCCGCAAAGAATTATTTTGATTCTATTACATCACCTGAAAAAGAATTTATACTATATTTGGAATCAGCGCATTATCCACAATTTGAAGAAAAAGAAAAATTTGCTGAGTGGCTTATTAAGAAATTCTCAAACTAACATATCTTATAAATAATGAGGACTTTCGGTAACTTGAATATATAGAGATATGGGTAGATAGCAAAGAATAACTTCTAGTTATTGTAACGTCCCCCAAGCTAAGATGATTCAAAGACTCATCACAAAATTATGAAAATACAAATTTGGTTATACTTTTAATAAGCTAGGGGTAGCAGTATATTTTAGTTCGATAATAATATAATGTTTCTATTAACGGTTGAGTTTGCTAATTAATTATAAATGCCTTATCTTTTTTCAGAGTAATATTTCTGTTTTGGGCTTGTAGGTTTATCTGGAATTGTTAATTTTAACAAACTACCTTTAATCAAAGGATTCAAAATCGTTGTTCTAAAATATCCTCTATTGTTTAGATTCATAAATGCTTGCATTTCCTCTCTGTTTCTTGGTACTTTACAAAACTCTAAAAGTTTCTTTATTTCATCGGTAGCTTGGTTGGTAACTTGGTTGGCAGCTTGATCATTGACTTCTGAAGTTAATGGAATAATAGTCTTAAACACATCACCCTCAATAAAAGTAGGATCAGCTCCGGAATAAATTTTACTATACTTATATGTATTTCGTACACCCGATCCCAATTCATCCGCCCAGCCTATGTCATTGAAGAATTTTGCTAATGTTGGGTTTTTAGGATAAGGCGAGAAGCTATTAGGATCAATAACCCCGATTTCACGTGCCCTATTATTCATATCCTAATCTATTTGCACCTGCTGGAATTACCTTTGCAATATGGGGACTAATATACCTATTGCTTGCTGGATTTGTAGTTTGTCAACTGGGCCTTTTTAAGGGGGCTGATACTAAAGGTATAGTTAATCTTATTGGCGGTTATTTTATTATATCTTCAATAGCCAATAGGGCCTGGATATTCAGTTGGTAGTATAAAATCATTCCACTTTCCATGATTTTAATGTTTGTAATACTGGTTTGCTTAATTAAAATTAATATCAAAATAAACTCCACACAACTAACATTGAAGGAAAAATTATTTGTAAAACTTCCTTTTAGCGTTTATTTTGGGTGGATTACTCTAGCAACAATAGCTAATGCCTCCACACTGCTTATTAATTTAGGCTGGAATGGTTGGAGCATATCTGAACAAATTTGGACAATAGTTATTTTATTTGTTGGGCTTATTATTGGTATGACTACAACATTAAAAAATAAAGATATCCCATATGGCATAGTTATATTTTGGGCTTATTTAGGTATACTCATCAAACACGTTTCCTCAAGTGGGTTTGCAGGTATGTATCCTGGAATTATAACTACGTTAATCATTTCATTAGTTGTTATTTTCATATGTATATTATATGTTGCAAAGAAGGTAAGAAATATTGCATAACTGTTTTGACAATAACAATTATAATATAGTTTAACATATCTTATTTTAAAAAATTATATTTATTTGTGGTATAGTTCAGCCTGCATTTGGACAATAGAATAATTTCCAGGATTGACTTTAAAATGGGGGTGAAAGGGACAATATTTGTTGCTAGCAATACTTACTCTACTTTTATGAGTGTAGCTAATTTGCTGTACACTAGTCTTTTTTATAGAAGTTTTTTAGCAAATTCCATATTATCCAATTTATTTTCTTTTATATAATTTAGCGAATCAACTAAATATGTTCTATGATGTTCTATGGTCTTTGAGAAAGACTGGACAAATTCAACCATATCTTTTTTGTTATCTTCCTTATTATATAGATATTTCCCAACTAAATAAAATCTAATAAATGAGTATCTTACTAAAAGCAAAATATATCCATCAAATATTGATTCCGATTCATTAAATGGGAACATTACAGATCTTCCAAGGATTTAATTATCGCAGATCATAGTATCTTTTTTCAGGACCTGTGGACAAGGGATGAAAGAATTGCAGATGGTAAAATGCCTATACTTCCAGATTACTCGCTGGTGATTTTTGATGAAGGGCATAAAGTCATACTGCCGGCAGCCATGGGTGCTGGAAGACAAATTCATAAAGAGGATATTGATAATATTATCCTTTCCATAGAGGAAATCCAGGGAGCAAGAACTTCACTGGGTGTAAGTGTAATTGCCTTGGAACAGGCCACTTCTAACTTTTTCGAAAAACTTAATCAAAACGTAATAGATGATGAGCAATCAGAGCGTCTGGCGGTTCGCACCGATGATATACTTCTCAAAGCAGCTGATACTTTTCATAAGGCACTAGATCGGTTGCTCTTAGAGATACAAATCGAGGAAGAGCTATACATAGACGGGCTACCGGAAAGCACGTTACATACCTTTGAAATTCAAATAGAACTATCAATTACAGCCTTAGCTAGGTTTGGTAGGAATAAAGCTAGAGAGGTTATTACTTGGGTAGATAGGGCAGACGGCAGCTTTTGGGTAGTTCCCCGGAATTTGAGCAATATGCTAGATAAACATTTATTTTTGAAAAAATTGCCTGTGGTGTTTACTTCAGGAACTTTAAGTGATGAGGGGGATTTTGGTTATCTTATGAGGACTCTTGGTTTAAAAGATCCATCAATATCAACGGTTGGAAGTCCCTTTGATATTGAGCAGCAGGTGGTGGTTTATTTACATCAGCCATCCTTTGAGGAGACTGACAGTGCCAAGTTTTCACGCAAAATTAAACAATTACTATGTTTGCTGAAAGAAAATGGAGGAAGAGCGCTGATACTTGCGAGCTCTTTGAAGGAAGTCAGGAAAATAAGAAAAGAAATTAGTGGATACGCGCTACCTTTTGAAGTTTTATGGGAGGATAAAGGTGAGCGAGGATACCTTGTCCAAAAGTTTCGTGCGGAAGTTACATCTGTATTAGTAGGTTCTACCTTTTGGGAGGGAATTGATGTGCCCGGGGAGTCTTTATCTCTTGTTGTAGTTTGGCAGCTTCCCTTTCCGTCCCTAGACCCTTTGATTGAAATGAGGCGCAAAGAAGCAGAAGAAGAGGGGATGAATCCACTTATAACCGTTGATTACCCTGAAATGGGATTGAAGTTAAAACAAGGTTGTGGCAGATTAATTAGAACAAAGGATGACCGTGGAGCAATAGCTGTCATGGACCAAGTAATAGGAACCCCATGGGAAAAGGTGGTTATGAGGGCTCTACCTAGAGGATCGAAAATCAAAACTTTGGAACATAGGGAGATTTAAAATACCACACCTTATTCAGCAGATTCAACAGAAGGATCTAACCAGAATTGCGCTGAACAACTATACGATTTGTCGGGTACAGAGTAAGCCTGGCTCCTTTTTTTCTTTTTGTTGGACGCGGGGTTATACAGGGGAGGTATTAATATGTTATATATTGATTTAGAACAAAAATGGAAGCTTAGTATCAGTGGTAGTATGACTACTACGTTAAAAAGGATTTCTGAGGATGAGGATTTTGGTTCTGTGTTTGACTCATGGTACACGGATAAATTTGAAATGAACGATGGAAAGCTACAGTTTGTTAAGAGAATTACTGATGAAAGATTTAATGTAGAGGAGGAGCTCTTAGAGGATATTAAGAAAGTGTTTGAAGAGAGGTACCTTAAAAAGATAGAGAAGTTAAAGGGTAATACTGTAGAGAGGGTTAAAAAGCAAAAGGTGCAGCCAGCTATAGATAAACAGATGAAGTATGCGAGGAAGCTTTACAAAAAGGTTTATGGAGAAGTAAAGGGCTTTGATGATAAAGAGTATAGTGAGCATGAGATGGTTTTGATAATTGGGGATCTAGTGGAAAGAGTGGATAAGATGCAACAAGAGAATTGTGAAGAATGCGCGGTTATAGAGTTGAGTAATTTTAGGAATTAACAAAAGACATTGAGTTACCGATTTTTGCGTGTGTCTCGATATCTTTTATTATATATAGGAGTTTTTAAATCACACCAAACGTAGTTTAGGGCATGTTTTTTGCCCTAAACTACGTTTGGTAGTAGGGGTAAGGAAACGATTTGTGCAAGAAACAGTCATAAGACATCATTTTTTATTTTTAATAAACTGTAAAACAAAAAAGGGTTGTAAGCCTTACTCCCCAAAATTCTTGAATTGTAAACATATTCAAATTAAATGTGCAAAAATAATATAATATTTTCTTATCAAAAATCTTAGTATATAAGATTTAAATTGCTCATAAATACCGTTGGAAAATCCATTAAAATGGTTATTAAAATCAAATTTTGAATGTATAAAATAAGTTTTAATCCGAAAAACCTATAGTATGAATTCTAAGTCAGAATGTTTTGATAAAAAAAATTGGTAATAACTGTATTAACGTATATTTTCCGCGTTTTGCGAGCACTACCCCATTAAGCAATTATATTTACTAGAATCCGTTCATTTGTATTTAATTGATTGAGTACTAGTAAATTGGTACAATGAGTAACAAGCTTAGGCTAGTGACCTTCCTATAATGCAGTAAAATTAATTAAATTTTTGAGTTTACTTTTAGCATGATATTGATATAGTATATATAGAAGTTATATTTTATAACTTGAGGAGCTAATGGATGACGCTCTTTTCCCTAGTGAGGGACAATAATACCATGATCGCTTGACTGTTGGGCGATACACAGTCTGTTATCCCATTATATTGCTTTTAGCAAACAATAACTTCTAGTTATTGTAACGTCCCCCTTCTTGAGGATGTGGTAAAAACTGTAAATTCTTATTTTCTACAAACAAAATATAAATGCAATTATAAAAATGCAAATAATTACTATAAATACTTTGTGGTTTAAATTTATATAATATCTTTAAAATACTGATTTATTTTAGTACTATTTCCTGCATCCAATTTTAACTCTTTACCATTAATATAAATACTTATTTCTTGGGCTAAATAAATATTCACATCATACTTCAAATTTCTTTTGCTATACTCAAAGGCCATAAATTCATTTATAAAATTCTCAATTTCCTTAAGTGATTTAATTTCCTTAAACTTCTTCTTTTCTGAAATAGATTTTTTTAAATAAGGTTTAACTTCCTTCATTATCTTATAAAGATTTATTTGTTTCCATCTTGTTACCCTTGATTTTAAATCCCTAAAGATATTATCGCCATCTTTTCGTATAATAGGCACTCCATGAAGCTGAGTGGCAAGTTTTTTTACTGTGGAGTTATCACTATGGAATTTACTCATAATAAATAGAGAACCATAATCATATTCAGTTCTTATAATTCTTCCATAAATCTGCTTTAAATCAATTGATACAATGGGGAAATTCACCTGGGCATAGGACTGCCAATAAGTTTTGCCCTTTTCAATCATATTATCTATTAATGACTTATAAAAGGGTTCACTACCATTAATATTAGGAACTTTATCTAAAATGACTGTGGTCATAGTGTCCCCTGGAATATCTATACCTTCAAAATATCCCTTTGATCCAAGTAAAATATATCTTTCATCTCTAGATTTTAATTTTTCAATGTCTTTTTTTCCATCCACAACTCTTACTCTAAGGGACAACAAATCTTCTGTAGCAGCTTTCTTAAATGCCATAAGTCTTTTTCTGCTTGTAAAAAGCATAATAATATTACCTTCAACATTATGCAAAAGTTCTAAAACAAAATTTTTCAGTTTTTCTGAAAAAACTTCTACATTATTAGGATCAATATTTTCTATAGAATAAATGGCACTTTTACCTTTATAGTTAAAGATAGGTTCTATAGGAGGCACCTCTACTATTTCTTTGTTGTGGGACTTAGCAATATTAATTCCCAAAGTGTTTTTAAAACTATTATAGCTATCCTCCGTACTTAAAGTAGCCGATACAAAAAGGCAGCTTTTAGCTCCACTTAGCACTTTTTCATAAAAAGCACCTGATACATCTAAGGGGATACTGGATATCTTCCACCACTTAAAGTATTTGTCTACTTCAAAGTAAAAGCAATAATTTTCTTTGCTTTGAATAACCATATCCTCTAGCAAGTTAATATAGCTATTTATAACTTCAACTTTTTCAACTAATATTTTAAAACGTTTATCCTTTTCAATAGTAGAGGTATCCCTTAAAATTGAAACAGATTTATCCAAATTTATATTTAAGCGAGTCATGCCATCTTTAAGATACTCTAAATATTTTATTACCATTGACAAGTTAGGATTGTTTTTATTTACATGCTCTTTAATATTGTACTCCCTACCTATTCCGCTGGTAACTATATAGTTTTCAAAGGCAGCTTTAATATTATTAATACTATTGTTACACTGTTCTATATTTAGTGCTACTTCACTTAGGGGTAAAGCATTCTTTTTAGTTCTTATAGATAAAAAATATAGGTATCCACTCTTTTCTGTGATGTCATATATATCCTTTAGAAATCTTGTGAATTCATAAGAAATCAGAGTGCTTTCAAAGGCGTCATATACTTCATCAGTGAGATTATGAGCTTCATCTACCACAATATTTTCAAGAGGTGCCATACTTTTATAGGGCCACTTTAATAATAAGGAATGATTTATTACAATAACCTGTGCTTCCTTTAGTGATTCAACCTTTGAAGCATAATAACATTGCTCCTTATACTTACAGCTACTCACATCACAAAGTTCTGAGTCACAGCAGCATTGTTCTATTAGGTAGTTTAAATTAAACTTCTCTTTTAGGTCATAGTTTATTCCTTCCACCTCTCCAATTCCCTTTTCTGTTATCAATCTTTTTAAATAAACATATCCAATAAGAGTTTTCATGTCCCTAGGATATTCTATATCTTTAAATCTATCAAAACATAGATAATTGCTTTTCCCTTTTATTAAGGTATAGTTTATATCTCCTTTTAGATTTAAGGTCTCTAGAAGACTCGGAATATCCTTATCCACCAGTTGATTTTGTAATCCTTTAGTGTTAGTAGATATAATAATTTTTTCTTCTTTGAGATAAGTATATATAGAAGCCGGAAGCAAATAAGCCAAGCTTTTTCCGAGACCCGTTGGTGCTTCCATTATTGTGATTTTACCGCCCTCTAGTCCTTCTCGTATAAACTTTGCTGCATCCCTTTGCTGCGGTCTTAAGGTATAACTCCTGCCATTTCTTCTCCAAAGGTCTTTATGCTCAAAAAGTTTTTCATAGTCCTTGAGGGCAAAAATAGGATAAGGTTCATCTGCATTATTTTTAAATACAATAGGTTTATTTTCTAAGAAACCTTTTACATCATCCATATTTACATTTGTAAGATACATGTACCAGTTCCAAGATTCCAGCTCTGTAATGCTCATTGGAAGAGTATAACCATTTTCACAATAAAATTTACTGATTGCATAATTAAGTAGTTTTATTGCATTTTCTGCATCACTAAACCGTGCATGGTTTTCTTCTTTATAATGAGGAATAAATTTATTAAATAAATATTGAAGATTAAATTCTGTAAGTTCCGGAAAAAGTATAGCGAAAAGATCCAATAAATCTAAAAACGCATTGCTTACCTTAAGAGAATTTTCTTCAAAATTTGTATTAAGACAGACTAAAGGTAGGTCTTCAAAAAAAACTAATAGTTCTTTCATAACCTCATTAATCTGTGGGGAGATAGCTAGGTCCTCTTGAGTAATTTCTCTACCGAGAACAAATATACTTAGTGGCATTAATCTATTTGGATTAACTAGAGTGTTAAACTTAGTAACTAACTTATCTTTTATTTTAACAGCACTGATTGCTACAATTTTATCATTTTTACTATCAATGCCAGTGGTTTCTATATCTAAAAATATTAAATTATCTAATATACTGTAGGGTTTCATAAATTCTCCTTGACAAGTCCTTGATTATTAAATTATTTCGATTTAATTATATCATAACTACTTATAAAATAATAAAGAGGAATTAATATTGCTTAGATGATATAGTCATAGTATCTAAGAATAATGGAAAAGAAGCTCCAGAAGAATTTAGCAAAGTCTTATTATAAGATCACATAAGGAGACATAAGACCATGGATTTAGTATAGACTAAAATCCATGGTCTTATATTATATAAAATGATGAAATAAAAATACGTTTTATATTGATTTAATATTTGTTATTTACCAGTAAAATTAGCCATTCCATTATCTCCAGTGTAAGGAGGTGCTCCTTTAACTGTTACATAACAAATTATTAGCATATACTCTGCTCCTCTAGGAATAGCTCTATTGAAAGTTAATATAAATGTTTTTGCTGAGCCATTTTTTGGCTCTATTCTAACCATACTACTGGTAAGGGAATTTCCAGCGTTCACACTATCATTTTTACCAAGAGTACCAATACCTTCAGGGCGAGCATTCATTGTATCTTTGACCCAGTAATTAGTTGCCTTCATTGCTAACCTTACATCAACATCTCTATCGTAGCTAATTTGAATTTGATTAGGTGAAAGTTGTTCCAAGCTTGTTAGCATTGGAATAGGAAATTTCATAGACATAGGATTCATTTGACTCATTTCATCCGTACCCATCATGGAATGCATTCCTTGCATATTCATCATTTGGCACATGCCGTGCATACTCATCATAAGGTACATACTTTGCATACTAATCAAATGATGCATACTCTGCATCATTTCATACATACTCTGCATATCTATCATCTGCGGAGTTCCCATACCACACATCATTGGATACATGTTTTGCATACCCGTCATCTGGGGCATATTGTACATGCCACTCATTTGTGGCATACCTTGCATAGGATTATCTAAATATGTTTTCAATAATTACACCTCATCAATAATTTTTATTTACATAATATTGTATGCATTGAGGTAAAACTTGTGTTAGAGGGAAGTGAAAAATAATGGACATAAAAGTTGTTCTTCATTAAATTTAGGCAGTTTTTTAACTGTATGTAGTGTCATGTATTCATTAGATTATTGCTTATTTACTGTTTTTAACAAGTCACAGTTACCTTAGTGGGTCATGAAGTGGCCCACTTGCTACTAACTGATTTAGGAAAGGAATTCGAGCCAGTATTGAAACAGTTTAGAGTCTGGGGAGATAAATATATTGGATCTCTTAATAAGAGACTATAATAAAATTACAGGTTAAAAAATTAGTAATAATGTGCGGTTATGTTAGTCAACTTCTGTTATGCAATTCTAAGATATTATGCAATTTGTAGATTTGACGTAGTGAATAATAAAACCACTTTTATAATGAACGGCAAATATTGAAAACTACCTTCACTTAAACTGGAGTTATTCTCTAAAATCATAGGATCGTTTTAATTTTCAATATTCCTCCTACGGTTACCAAGAGGTAACTAATATTGCAAATTGTTCGCTATCGCACTTTTTAGCAAGAAGAAACTGTTTCCAGTTTCTTCTATGGGATCAGGTCCAAAGCAAATAATTATAAATTTAATAAGAGGTTATTAAAATGCCTCCGGATAAAATAGTTAATAAAGTTGTTTTAAATCAAATTATCTATGCCATTAACCGTAGTTTGTTCATTGTCATTAATAGGAATAACAATGCATTTTTGGCCATTAATTATTTGAGATTTTATTTGAGATATTTTTTCGGGTTTTACTTGAAGTATAACATCATAATGAGGGGTAACATTATTATCTTCTGAAAATGCATCTGGAACTTTCTCTAAATCAGTTTCTAAAATTTCTTCTAGATTAGCTTCTAAAGTTTCTTCTAAATCAGTTGCTGAAGCTTCTTCTAAAACCACATTATCATCATTAACTGCTGTAGACAGTTGAGTTCTATTATCTATAGTATTCTCTTGTTTAACTTGATCAAGTCTAGCTTGAAGCATTTCTACTTGTTTGTGAAGGCGGTCTTCCTTTTTTCTTTGCACATTTGCCTTAAGAGCCTTTGCGTCAATTAATTTTTTTGCTAAAGGGATATCATCACCAAAGTTTTCTACATAAGAGTTTTCAATCTTAGTAGTAATTTCTTCGGGAACTTCACTTTCTATTAAAAGGTTTTGTATATCCTTCTTTGTTAAGCTTATAGGTTCACAATCTGGATCATCATTTAGAGCATTGTATTCTTCTATCATAGTGCTTAGGTTTTCTTGTATGTCCATAAAAATTTTATCAGCTTTATTTTCATCAGAACTAAAAGAATCTTTAATAATTGATTGGAATGTTTCCTTTTGCACCGTAGCAGTTTGTTTTGAAGGACAACCTAAAGCATTTTCCATTAATTCAGTATGTGTATCCTTTGCATTTTTTGTGTAATACATAATAGAGTTAACATCTGAACTACGATCAATAAAAGCAGGAAATACAAAGCCATTAGTTGGGTACTCAACTACCCAGTCTCTAATACGTGCCTTTATTTTGTTTTGCTCTTCAAAGTATCTAAGACCAGGCTCTGAAAGTGAAACTGGACATATTGCACATAACACATATTCATATACTTCTTCAGATTCATCTATCTTTACATTATCTTTGGTTTTGGTAATAACATCATAAGCATCATGGAAAAAGAGTATTAAAAAATTACCAGTGTAATCATAATTAGATATAATCAAATCATAAAAATTATCGAGAAGAGTATCATCTTTTAATTGACTGTTTTTAAGCTGCATAAGAGAAATTTGTCTTTCATTTATAAAATCTTCATTAGCTTCAAAGTTAAGTTCTAAAATATTATTCCCAATAGTTCCAGACAGTACTTTTTTAGCAATTTCTAAGTATTTAAAGTATTCGTCATCATCTAAATTTAGAAAGCTTTCTCTAAATTTTAAAATAGTATGTTTTTCTCCATTAACATAGCAGCCACACATTTTAGTGAAGGTGCATTGTTCTTTTTTTAAACGTCTTTTTAACTCAAGTATATCTTTTTTTCTCATGTATAAACTCCTCAATTTATAGACAAACCTTACGTGAATTTATATTTGAAGTGGTTTGCCTTTAGTATTTTTTATTTGTAGCTATAATTAATATATTATCGTTATTAATTATAGTATTTTTTTTACATTAAATAAAGGGTTTATATATTAATCAATTTTTTAAATGGTTTCTATCGTATTATGAAAAGAGTACACCCATCTTCTATAAGTGGGTAGTGAATTTTCATTTGGCGTTAGCCAACCTTGTAGTAACCTCTTTTATTATCTTTTTATAAATAAAGTAGATAGCTATATTTTTTTGATATAGTAAATAATATTATTATGAATATTCAAGAGCGGAGGATTCATAATGACTAAAAAAATTACTAAAGCAATCTTATTTGGTGTTCAAAAACAACAGCTTAAACATTTAACTTCTAGTAATTGGATATATAAAGGTAAATTAGATTAACGGATTTTAAAGAAAAGTTATTTAACAAAACTTACCCAATATTATTTATCAATTCACTCATAGTACTAGTTATATATTTATATAATTTACAGTAATAGTATTTATATGAGAAAGGCTACATTACCTTTATGTATATATAAATTAAGTAGTTGTGCAGGTAGGTAAAGAAGAAGGGGAAGGAGGATAGTGTTATGTTAGAAGGGAAATGTCCAATGACAGGAAGAACAAGCAAAGCAGTAGCAGGTGGGGGAACAACTAATGAGTATTGGTGGCCAAAGCAGCTTAAGCTTAATGTTCTTCGTCAAAACTCAGAACTAAGCAATCCTATGTCTAAAGGTTTTAACTATGCTGAAGAATTTAAAAAATTAGATTATTATGGACTAAAGAATGATTTATATAAGTTGATGACAGATTCTAAGGAATGGTGGCCTGCTGATTATGGTCACTATGGACCATTCTTTATTCGTATGGCTTGGCATAGTGCTGGAACTTATAGAGTTGGTGATGGTAGAGGAGGTGGAGGGCAAGGATTGCAACGTTTTCCACCACTTAATAGCTGGCCAGATAATATAAATTTAGATAAAGCACGTCGTTTACTTTGGCCAATTAAAAAGAAATATGGAAATAAAATATCTTGGGCTGACCTTATGGTATTGACAGGTAACTGCGCATTCGAATCTATGGGATTAAAGACAATTGGTTTTGGTGGTGGCAGAGTGGATGTTTGGGAACCACAGGAGGATATTTACTGGGGTAGTGAAAAAGAATGGCTTGGAGATGAGCGTAATAAAGATGATAAAGAACTTGAAAATCCTCTTGCTGCAGTACAAATGGGCTTAATTTATGTAAACCCACAGGGACCCAATGGAAACCCTGACCCTAAGGCATCAGCCAATGATGTAAGGGAAACATTCTCTCGTATGGCAATGAATGATGAGGAAACTGTTGCTCTTATAGCGGGTGGACATACTTTTGGTAAATGTCATGGAGCTGCATCACCTTCATATGTTGGGCCAGAGCCAGAAGCTACACCTATGCAGCAGCAAGGGTTGGGGTGGCAAAATAGCTATACAACTGGTAAGGGCCCAGATACCATAAGTAGTGGGCTTGAAGGTGCATGGAAAGCAGAGCCTACAAAGTGGACAATGGGTTACTTAAAAACATTATTTAAATATGAGTGGGAATTAGTTAAAAGTCCTGCAGGAGCATACCAATGGTTAGCTAAAGATGTAGATGAAGAGGATATGGTAGTTGATGCCTCTGATCCATTAAAAAAGCATAGACCTATGATGACCACAGCAGATTTAGCACTTATTTATGATCCTATTTACAAACCAATAGCAAAGGATTATCTAGAAAATCCAGAAAAATTTGCTGAGGATTTTACCAGGGCTTGGTTTAAATTAACCCATAGAGATATGGGACCAATATCAAGGTATCTCGGACCAGAAGTTCCAACAGAAAGCTTTATTTGGCAAGATCCAGTGCCAAAAGTTAACTATAAATTGATTAATAAGAAGGATATTTTAGAGATTAAGAAAAAGATTCTAGATTCAGGCTTGTCAATATCAGAACTTGTTACAACAGCTTGGGAATCTGCATCAACATTTCGTGGTTCAGATAAGCGTGGAGGGGCAAATGGGGCAAGAATACGCCTAAAACCACAAAGACAATGGCAAATTAATGAGCCGGAAAGGCTTAGCGAGGTTTTAAATACCCTAGAAAGAATTCAAATAAGTTTTAATAGGTCACATTCAAAGGGGAAGAAGGTTTCTTTAGCTGATATTATTGTATTAGGTGGATGTGTTGGTATTGAACAAGCTGCAAAAAATGCAGGGGACAACATTACTGTTCCTTTTACTCCAGGACGAACTGATGCAACCCAAGAGGAAACAGATATAAAGGCATTTGGTGTTCTTGAACCTAAGGCAGATGGATTTAGAAACTATATAAAAGATCTATATGCAGTAACATCAGATGAAATGTTAATTGATAGAGCACAATTATTAACACTAACTATTCCAGAAATGACAGTATTAATTGGTGGTATGCGTGTGTTAAATACTAATTATAGACAATCAAAGGATGGGGTGTTTACAAAGAGGGAAGAATGTCTTACAAATGATTTCTTTGTAAACCTTCTTGATATTAATATCCTGTGGAAGGTGTTACCTGAATGTGAGGAAAAATTTATGGGTTTTGATAGAGAAACAGGTATGAGGAAGTGGACAGCAACAAGAGTTGATCTTATATTTGGATCAAATTCACAACTTCGCGCAGTTGCTGAGGTATATGCATCTAATGGCAACGAGAAAAAGTTCATACAAGATTTTGTAGCTGCATGGAATAAGATAATGAATGCAGACCGTTTTGATGTTGAAGAATATTATTAAATAAAATAATCAGGTCAGTAGATAGTAGTATTAAAACCTCATTACACATTAAGTATCACCTACCTACATAAAAGAGGTAAGTGATACTCTCAATAAATCCTCTAAACTTTCTTACTCCAATACTTCTCAGCCTCAACTTCAAGTTTTTTTAGTCGCTCATAATAATCAGGAAATTTCTTTAAATGTGCATAAGCAATTTTTCCAGATAAAATAGGATCATTATTTGTTATATTGAGCAAGTAAATAAATGGATTTCACTTCGTTACATCCATTATTTAACTGCATCCCCTTTTTCAGGTTCTTTACCAAAGTATTTATCTAATTCCTTTTTCATGTTATCTGGAATCTTTCTTTCCATTGGAAATACTACTGAATTTACAATGGATTCGCTGAATTCTTTTGTTATTATGGTAGTTTTTTCTAAGGCCTCAGCACTTAAAAAATCCATAATATCGTTACGACTGTGGATGAATGCTCCACCCATAGGTGCAAAACGGCAGAATGTAAGAGACGGAATTCCTGCATTTGCAAAGGCTGTGGAATCACTTGAATATATGCTCTGTTCTACCATAAGCGGGAAGCCTTTAATTTTAGCCATATGATCAATATAATCAATCAAGCTTTGCTGCGCGGTAACTAGGGCCTTCTCTTTTCCGAGAATGGAGCCTGCAACGTCTACATTAATCATTAGAAGATGTTTTTGTAGTTCTTCCTCATGAGCCTTTAAATAAGCTTTACTACCAAGAAGTCCAACCTCTTCAGAACCATACCATACAAATTTTAAAGTTCTAATTGGCGGATTTTCTTTAAAATGTCTAAGAAGTTCCATTATAATAACTGAGCCAGCACCATTGTCATATACACCAGTACTGAAAGGAGTACTGTCATAATGAGCACCGAAAGATATTATCTCATCAGGGTATTTTGTGCCTTCTAAGGTTACAACAACATTATGTGAAGTAAGTTCTATATCTTCAGTAATTAGTTCTACTTTCACCATAGAAGCTTTGTTTTGAACCATATGGAAGCCGTCTTTCATACGCATATTTATAGCAGGTACTTTTCCGTGCTCCGTATTCTTTTCACGCATTCTACTTACAGTAATATCAGTTTTATCCTCTTCATCCATGGCAGTACCACACATGGTTATATAACCAGCGATACCAGTTTTTATAAGCTTTTTATAAAGCTTAGGATCTGGACCCATATTTATAAGTACAAATTTTCCTTTAAGGTCTATTAAATTTGCATCAAGCCCATCTTCTATATATACAAAATCTGTAGTTATTCCACCTTCAGGTGTGCTAATTGAGCAGTTATATGGTGTAATGTCATATTCTTTTTCATAAGGTTCAACTACCGTAAGTGTTGCTTTCTTAATATTAGAAGTAGGCACTTTAAAATATTCTAAGTGTCCCGTGCAGCCTATTGAAGATATTTCCTCAATTAGAAGGTTTGCAGCTTTTAATTCCTCTTCTGAACCACTGGTTCGTACAAAACCAATTTTCTTTAAAAGTTCGAATTCTCTTTGACTATTGATTGACATAACGTTTCCCCCTTCGTGTATGTAATTATATATAGTATACCAAATTTAGAAGAAAACTCAAAATGTGGAGAGGAGTACCATAAATAAATGTGAAATCTATGATATTAATTGGTTACGGTTAGTTTTTAATAAAAATTGGGAGTGGAGCTTTCAATCTTTGTTGCTAATTGATACGGAAATATATTCTTGGGGTCTTAATCGCTACTTACAGACGGTGGTGTTTTTGATTAGCAAAACACCATGAAGGTGAAGACGTATTATTATTTATCTATAAGAGATTATCTAAGGTTAAAAAATGTTTTTATAGAAAGGAAATAGTATGAGTAGAAGAGTGAAAAAAGTTTGTGTTACTCTTGATAGTAAAGATATAAGAGAAATGCCTATGGAGGATATTAGAGCAATAGTTAGGGGAGCAGATGACTTAATTATGAGCGGTGGTAGAAATTTACTTGCTAAAATTTTAAAAGTATCTAAAGAAAAGAAACTGCTAGAATTAAAGTTGAATGAAAGCCCTGTATATGGATATTTCAAGGAATTAAAAATAGATGATATTTTAGCTAGGGTGGATTGGTGTATTGAAAATGAGTACCTAGACATTGAATATGATTATAGACTTCCACTTTTGATTTATACTAAAAAAGGATGGGAAATAGAAAAAGATATATATTCTGATGAGTTTCTTCAAAAAATAAATGAAGTATGTTTTACTAAAAATTATGATTTTGTTTTACAACTGAAAGATAGAAATAGAGAATTGATAATTATGCTTCTTGATAAAATAGCAGCAACGGGGAGTAGGCAATACATCCCGGTACTTGAGGCTTGGGAGAAAATAGAATATAAAAAGGTGCAAAAGAAAATTAATGGTATCATTAAAAAGCTTAATGATAATAATATATAACTTTGCCACTTGCCATGTGGGTGGCACCTTCAGGAGGAATTTAAATGGGAAATCTAAAGATTATAGATTTAAAAAAGTATTTAAAGAATAAAAATGAAGAAGAATTGATGCAAGAAATTTTAACTCTTGCAAAGACTTTTAAAGATGTTAAAGAATATTACAATTTAAAGATAAATCCGGAATCAGAAAAAGAAATCTTGGAAAAGTATAAAAAAATAGTAAATAATGAGTTCTTGCCAGATAGAGGCTTTGGAAAAATGAGATATTCAGTAGTTAATGATGCTATAAAAGAATTTCAAAAGATTTCAAGCACACCAGAGAATATTGCTGAATTAATGATATCTTATGCAGAAGTAGGTGTAGAATTTACTAATACATATGGTGATATAGATGAAAAATTCTATAATAATATTGAAAAGGCTTATGATAATGCTCTAGAATATATTCAAAAAAATAATCTAGAGGATATGTTTAAGGAGAGGGCCTCACAAATTCAATATGAGGCGAGTGATATTGGATGGGGATTTGGAGATTATATGAGTGAATTATATTGCAATTATTATGGGTGGGAGGATGAAGAAGAGTAAATAGAGTTATCTAAATTAGGTTAGTAGATAGATTAGTACACACCTAATACGCCTAATATGCATAAGCGCGTAAGAAAATCTTGTAACTCTTGTGAATTGTAACAAAAACGCTATTAAGTAGAAATGAATTTGTAGTAATGAAAGTGCTAGGAAGACAAATGAAGGTGAGAATGGGTAGCTACTAGAAAAGCTAACTAATGGTTCAAAATTTTGATAATAATGGAGAATAGTTAAATGTTGAACTTTTCCTATTTTTAGATGGCTGTCCAGACCCCATAGGAGTTGACTGGAAGTCAACTCCTTGCTAATAGGTCAGTAATTTTCATACGAATTGAATTTTTATTAAAATGTTTCTTTTAATAAGAAAATTGACTATAATAATAGTAGATAAACTAATAGTGGAGAGTGATTAAGGTGTTAAGAGAAAGAGATCTAAATATAGTTAGATATATGGTAGCTTGTGTTAATGAATTTGCAGATAGATTTAATATAAATGGAAAAGAAGCTTTTAATTATCTTAATGAGCATAAAGCTATTAATTTCTTGCTAAATAATTATGAAATAGAGCATACTTTAAGTATTGATGATGCTGTAGATGATATAGTCATAGTAGCTAAGAATAATGGAGGTACTGTACAATGATTTTATATCACGGTTCTAATATTATCATTGAAAACATTGATTTAAATAAATGCAGACCTTATAAAGATTTTGGGAAAGGCTTCTACTGCACAACAATAAAGAGCCAAGCTGAATTGATGGCTAAGAGAGTTGCAGCTATTTATGGAGGAACTGCAGCAGTTACAGAGTTCTGTATGTCAGATAATATTTTCCTAGATGAAAATTTATCTATAAAGGTATTTGAAATCCCATCAAAAGAATGGGCATTATTTGTATTAAATAACAGAAGCAGAAGTTTCTCAGAATTTGATAGTAAAGAATGCAACCATGATTGTAAATATGATATGGTAGTTGGTCCAATAGCAGATGATGCTCTAGCATTACTGTTTAGAAGCTTTTCCAATGGGCTAATAGATATAGATACTTTGGTTAAAGATATGAAATTTAAGAAATTTACAAATCAATACTCTTTTCATACAGTAAAAGCAATTGGGCACCTTAAGGTCATAGGAGGTAGTGTGTATGGAGATTAAAAAGATATTAATGGAAGGCATTATTCAGGATTTGATTGGCTACTTATGTGATGATAAAAAAATTTCTATCCACCAGTCAATGTCTATAGTTTATAATTCAATAGTTTATGCAAAACTATGTGATGAAGATACAGGTCTTTATAGAGAAAGTTCTTCCTATATATATGAACTCTTAAAAGATGAGATTGAAGATGGGTGTCTACATCAGAAAGAGATATAAGTTTAATATATATGATAATACAGAGATGTTTAGAGAAATAATTTTTATAAAAGATAGTAACCTTATATGGAAATATAAAAAATGCCAAGCTTAGCAATGAGTATATTAAGTGAGTAGCTAGTAGAACTAATTATAGTTTACTAGCTATTTTTATCGTATATGGTCTCTTGAATACACTAAAAGGAGCCTGTGCCCTTTCGTAGGAGATTGCTGAAAGTATTCTCCTTGCTAATATTTTCTGGGAATCCGAGGTGTTAATGAGGATTGATGACATTTTTGATATTTACTGTTTTTGCCAAGTAACAGTTACCTTAGTGGGTCACGAAGTGGCCCGCTTGCTACATTGAAACCTAGTAAACAAGCCATTCGCTGAGAGGACAGCCTAAAAAACAAGACTATAGTAGGCTAGAAAGTCAACTTTGAAGCATAAGTAAATATAATTGTTACAAGTGTTACAAGAATTCTATATAGAGTTATTGAAATTAGGTAGATTTAGTATAGGGAATACGCCGAATACGCCTAACACGCATAAGCGCGTAAGGAAATCTTGTAACTCTTGTAACTTGTAACAAAAACGCTATTAAGTAGAATTGAATTTGTAGTAATGAAAGTGCTAGGAAGATAAATGAAGGTGAGATGTAAGTGGTAAACTAAAACCATGAGATTTAGGAAAATAAGAACCCGGAATAATTTCCAAATAACCACAAAAACAAACACCTTTTCTGTACAATAGAATTGAAGAGGTGATGAGAATTGAAAAGATTGAAGGGCTGGAAATTGTTTGGTGAAATTAAAGAAATGAAGGAGAGAGGATTTAATAAATCTCAGACATCAAGAAACTTATTGATTGATTTTGAAACGGTATCAAATTATTGGAATATGACACCTGATGAATATGCTAAATTACTGGAAAAGAGAAAAAGTAGAGTTAAAAAGCTAGACCAATATGAGGAAGAAATTATATCGTGGTTGAGGGATTATCCAGATATGAGTACTTCGCAAATATTTGACTGGTTGGAAGAAAAGTATGGAAGTATGGATTGCACTGATAGGAGTGCTAGAAACTTTTTAAGCTGCATAAGGACTGAATATAAGATTCCAAAAATAAAGCATATACGGCAGTATGAAGCGGTTGCTGATCTCCCAATGGGATATCAAGCACAGGTAGATTTTGGACAAATATGGCTTAAGACAGATAAGGGCAATAGAATTAAACTTTACTGTTTCACGATGGTTCTTTCCCATTCTAGATACAAATTTGCATTATGGATGGATAGGCCATTTACAAGCATAGATTTTGTACAAGCTCATGATATGGCTTTTAAACACTTAGGAGGTATGCCTATTGAAATTGTGTATGACCAAGACAGAATTCTAGCGGTGAATGAAAATTATGGTGATATCATATTTACTGAAGAATTTCAAAAATACATAGACATAATGAAATTCAAAGTATACTTATGCAGAGGATTTGATCCAGCTAGTAAGGGCCGAATTGAGGCCGTGGTTAAATTTGTTAAATATAACTTTGCTGAACATAGAATATTTTCTGACATCGCTACATTTAACGAAGAATGCCAATCATGGCTTGAAAGGACAGGAAATGGAAAGATACATGGAACAACAAAAAAGATACCAAGAGAAGTGTTTGCTCTAGAAAAGGAACATCTTCTTCCGATACCTAATGTGGTTAATGAATTAACATCTAATACAAGTTTAACCTATGTTGTAAGGAAAGACAATACTATTTTGTACAAACAAAACAGGTATGGTGTTCCTAAAGGGACCTACTCACCAGGCAAAAGCGTTAAGCTTGAAATAGATAGTGATTTAGTAATAATCACTGATATAGAAACAAAAATATTGATTACAAAACATAAATTAAGCAAAGAAAAAGGCAAGCTGATAAAGATAACTCATCCAGAAAGAGAGAGGGATACAAAGCTTGAAGATATGTATAAAGAGGTTTTAGTTCTACTTGGCAGTGGTGATGATTCAATACAGTTTTTAAATAGCATAAAAGAGCTAAAACCTAGATATATGAGGGATCAACTAAGTGTTATTAAAAAATCTGTTGCAGCTACTTCCGCAGCAATAATAAGGGACTCTTTGGATTACTGTATTAAAAGAAATCTATTTAGCGCTACTCTTTTTAATGACACAATATTATTTATGAAGGATAAACAAACTACCTCTGAACATGTTAAACAGCCTCAAAGTAATCCTATACCTGAAAAGTACAGAAATATTAAGACACAGGTTAGAGATACCAATGAATACAAACAGGCAATGGAGGGATAAAAAATGAGCAAAATAGAGGATTTAAAGCAGCAGGGACAAACACTTAAGCTTTACAATCTATGCGAGTGTGTAGAGGCATTAATAAAGGATGCGGAGCTTAAGGATAGCTCTTACCAAGAGTTTTTGGAAACAGTGCTTGAAGGGGAAATAAAGACTAAAGAAAAGAGGGCACAAGAGATACGTTTAAAGAATGCCTGTTTCCCAACTATAAAGACTTTGGATAATTTTGACTTTGATTTTCAAAAATCAATCTCTAAGAAAAAAATCAATAGACTTCTTGATATGGATTGGATAGATGACATCTTTAATTTGATTTTTTTAGGGCCGCCAGGCGTTGGTAAAACTCACATTTGTCTTGCTCTTGGATACAAAGCTATTGAGATGGGATATAGAGTTACGTACACTACGATGGATCATCTAATGTACGCGCTGAAGACCTCTGATATATCAAGGAAAAGTAAGAGCAAAGTAAATAAAATTCATTCCTCAGAACTCGTAATTATTGACGAAGTCGGGTATCTCCCTATAACACGTGATGAAGCCAATCTGTTTTTTAAACTTGTATCAGAGCTCTACGAGCAAACATCCATAATTATCACATCAAATAAAGGATTTGAAGACTGGAATGAATTATTAGGTGACCCTGCTTTAACCACTGCAATACTAGATAGACTGACTTATAAATGTGAACTTTTCAACATTACTGGCAAGAGTTATAGATTGGAACATAGACAATTATTGATTTAAATGGGAATTATTAACTGGAAATTATTCAAGGAAATTATTTTCCTAAATTTCACGGAAAGTACTTGCCATTTACAATAGAAGTATCATCTAGTATTGCAGTAATAGAAATACCATACTACTTACTTTCACGTTTTGCTAATGACACCTGGAATTTGTAGTTTCCAAGTTATTAGCAAATTCGCTTCGCTCATAAAAACCCCCGGGGGACGTGAATAAATTGCAAATACAATTTGTTTTGCTAATTAGGACATGGCCTTAGAAAATATAATAATAAAGAATTTGTTGTAATCATAGACTTCGTAGGAAACTATGATAGTAACTTTTTAATTCCTATAGCACTTTCAGGAGATCGAACCTATAATAAGGATACTATTAGAAGATATGCTATGGAAGGGAATAGAATAATTCCTGGTTGCTCTACTGTGAATTTTGATGAAATTTCTAAGAAACGCATTTTTGATTCTATTGATAAAGCCAATTTTAATGATATTAAACTTATTAAAGAGAATTACAATAGTTTAAAACAAAAGTTAGGTAAAATGCCTCGATTAAGTGATTTTAATTTACATGACTCAATTGACCCTATAAGAATTTTTGATAATAATAGCTTAGGTTCATATCATAAGTTTTTAACAAAGTATGAAAAAGAATATATGGTGCAGCTTAGCTCCATCCAAGAATCTTTTATAGAATTTATTTCTAAAAAGCTTGCTTCTGGAAAAAGAATCCATGAGTTAGAAATGATAAGATGTACAATAAATTATAAGGTTGATTTAACATATAAGCTAAGATGTATCCTAAAAGAACAATATGATATAAATTTTAAGCATAGTACAGAGACCTCTATAGTAAATGTGCTTACAAATCAGTTTGCTAGCGGAACTGCTAAAGCAACATATAAGGAGTGTATTTTCTTAGAAAAATATGGTCTAGATTATAAAACCTCCGAGGTTTTCATTGAAAATTTGAAAAACAAAGAGTTTAAGGAAATGATTGAAGAACTGATTCAGTTTGGTATAGATAGATATAAAAAGTTTTATAGTGGCCGTTATATGAATACAGGCTTTGAATTATATCAAAAATATACATACGAAGATGTGTGTATATTATTGGGATGGGAAAAAGGTGAAGTAGCCCTTAATATTGGAGGTTATAAGTTTGATAAAAACACTAAACCCTATCCAGGGTTTATTAATTATAATAAATCTCAAGATATTAGTGATTCTATAAATTATGAAGATAGATTTGAGTCCTCCTCACAATTAATTGCAATATCTAAACAAGGGAGAACAGAAAAGTCTCCAGATGTTGTACAAGCATATAGTGCTGAAAAAGATGGAGTTGAAATGAATTTATTTGTAAGAAAAGATAAGAATGATAAAACCTCTAAAGAATTTTATTATCTAGGGAAAATTAAGGCTATAGGAACCCCTAAACCTATTATTATGGGAAATACTAATAAGACTGCTGTGGAAATTAAATATCAATTATATACACCTGTAAGAGAAGATATTTATGAGTATATTATTTCATGATTTTTATAGCAAACATGCAATTTAATATTTATTCCGTTGCATCAAAAAAAAACAATAGGTACCTCAAGCCATTGAGGTACCTACCTTTGTTATGGGGTGTGGGATAGGAGGCGAACCTGCGACCAACTGGTTCGTAATGTGATGTTTTAAGCAATTTTTAACAGTCCCCAAAGTGGCTTAAATGCTCACTTTGTTTTTTAAACTATACTTGTCTATCCCTATTTATTTTAAACTATAAGGGGCAAAAAAAGGGGCAAAACTTTTCATATACTATAATGTTATTGCAAATTCTTTTATGTCTGTAGTCAGAATTTATGTTATTAGAACCCATTTACCTATAAATGTAAAGAGTGCATTCAGTATAACTAAATGCACTCTTATACTAACCCCTGCCTTTACACTTATTTAAAAGGATCTTGGTATCGCCCTCAGTTAATGACCTGTGTTGTCTTGTCTTGTTGGATATTATTCCGGATTCTTATTTTCCTAAATCTCATGGTTTTAGTTTACCACTTACATCTATCCTTCATGGTGAGCCTATGTCCATTAGGCTGGAACTTATTTACTGTTTTTACCAAGTCACAGTTACCTTAGTGTAGTGGGTCATGAAGTGGTCCACTTGCTAAATAGAAAATAAAACAACACAGATAGATCATGTAATAGTATCTAACTATGGTATTTTTGTTATAGAAACTAAGAATTATAAAGGTTGGATTATTGGGAATGAATTTGATGAAAATTGGAAGTAGGTAATTAATAAGCGTAAAGAAAAACTACATAATCCAATAAAACAGAATTATGGACATATACAAGCTTTGAAAGAGATTTTAAAGGAATATAAAGATATAAATTACATTTCAATAGTAGCTTTTACAACAAAGGCGGAGTTAAAAGTAACCGCTGAAACAGATGTGGTGTACACTATTAAATTACCGAAGACAATAAAGAAATATAATGTAGAGAATATTAGTGATTTAGTCAAAGAAGAAATATATACAAAGCTTCTTTCGTTAAATGTTGATAGTAAAGAAACTAGAAAAACACATGTAAAAGCAATTCATAATACTTTAGTTGAAAAGCGTATCAAAATTAATAGTGGTATCTGCCCTAAATGTGGAGGACTATTGGTATTAAGAAATGGGAAGTATGGTCAATTTAAAGGATGCAGCAATTTTCCTAAATATAGGTTTATCGAAAAATAACAGACAGCTTCATTTAAAACACCTTTTTTAGTTTTTTGTAATGGAATATTTGAATTGGTAATTTTCTGGACCTCGGAGGTGTTAGATGGGACTATCTTTCTATTCGACATATTTAGCTTACCCCTAGGGGTCATTGGCGGAACCAACGGGCCGCCTTGCTATTAGTTCCTAGAGAAAAATTGTATTTTGAAACGGAAAAAATATATGATATAAGCAACAAAACAAAGGATATACGGTTAGGGGTTAAAACGGATAAATTTATTATTTTAATGAATATATTTTTGAAAAAGTTGGGATGATTCATATTTTAAGATGCATATTGCTCATCCAGAAGCAAGAGATATTGTACGCTTCACTACCAATATCTGAAAGGTGCCTGTCACCTTTCAAAAATTGGAAATGAATTTTCGATTTTTGTTGCTTGTTGCTTATGTCTCATATATAAATAATGATAAACAACATATTTATTTTATTGATAACAATAAGAATTGTGCTTTGTATAAGGTTAATATAGAAAATTTTGAAATAAAAGTATTAGAGGATTGTTTTGCGAGCAATATACATTTAATTAATGATTTTATCTACTATTTAAGCTTTAAAGAAGATGAAGATATTTTATGTAGGATACGTAAAGATAGAAATGATAGACAAGTAATTGTATAATGAATTAGTAATTCGATATAACCTCCTTGTTTTGAGGTTATTTACTTTATGTAGCATAAGCTGATCATCTACTAGTACAGGTGAAGTAGCTTAGTAAAAGGGAGTCAGTAGATTTATTTACTGGCTCTATTTTTTATTGTAAATAGCAACAAAAACTGTTCCAGTTTTTGTAGGGGGATAGACCCTCTACAAAGATTGGAAGTGAAGCTTTCAATCTTTGCTGCTGTTTATAGAATACATTCAATAAACACGAATATTAGCAAGCGAAATCTCTTCTCATACGCTTCCCTACTGTTTTAAACGACAAATTAGTACTTATTTACAAAAAAAATATTGCTTTATATAAAGGGAATTGAAAATTAGTGTAGAATTATAATTTATGTAAGTTTAAGTAATTAGGGGGAGTATATTTATGGATGATTTAAAACTAAAAAATATGAAAAATAGTATTAATCAGTTGAAGACCATATGGTAATCTTTATCAAAATAGATTGCGGTTATAAATTGTTTGAGTAATCCGGAGGTTTTTATGAGTGAAGCCAATTTGCTATGATATTTAACGTAGAAATAATAAGACGTAATGGGTTTACAGGCTTTTATTATTAGACTATATAGGGAGGACTATTGTATGAATTTGAGAGCTGTAACGTATAAAATATCATTGAATAGTAGTAATATATTTAATTTAAGAAGAAATCCCACTGAGCTAAAAAAATTAGTATTTAAAAGTATTAATCAGAAACATTCACAGATATTTAAAAAAGGTAAGTTTCAGTATGCAATGCAAGTTATTGAAGATAAACAGTATAATGATAAAAACATAATGACGGGAAGAATAATAAAATACATAGCAATAGATGGAAGTGAAAAATGGCTAGAAAAGGAGCAAATGATAATAAATATAATTGAAGAAAACAGTATAATAGAAAAAGTATATTTTGTTTATGAGGAGAACTCCGAGTATTTATTTATAGAGGAAAGGAGTAAATTGGACATAGATATATTTAAAGATGCTTTTGCTTATATCATTAATTACAATAACATGGAATTGAGTATTGATTTGAATCCAATATTACATGAAGAAGAAATAAACAAAAGAATAAAAAAAATTAAAAAGATAGTATGGGCACATTTTGAAATAATTCCGAATAACCCAGATCAAAGGGCTTGGAGTATGTTTGAAACAATTAATGAGCGAATTGGCTCAACTAGTAGTATATATGAGTTCAAGAATAATGATGGTTTGAATTATTCAGAAGAAATAGATGAACTTATAACAGATGTCAATAAAGGTAAAAGCAGAAGATATTTAATAGGTGGATACAATGAGGAGGATATATATGATGAGGTCAGATCCCATGAATTTATTAAAAGAAGCTATAGAAATGTAAGTCCCACGGATGAAGGGAGAAAAAGAGGAATATGGATGATAATGAAAGAAGTACTGGATTTATAAAGAATAGAGACTTAACTTTTTTTAGCTTGTATAAGAAATATACTAGCGAACAGGAGATTATTTCGATAGTTCACTTGCTAGTTTCATTATTAACAAGTTGTTTTTTTGTGTTTTTATTAAAATATGTTAATGATACAAGTGAATCTATGTCATTTATATTTAACAGCATTCTTTCAGCTTCTATAGGTATTTTGGCGGTGCTAATAGCTGCATTTGGTCTTTTTGCTGCAATAACTGATATAAATTTTTCGCGAAAAATTTATAAGCTGGGGCAATTAAGAAATATATTATTTCCTTTTTGGTTTTGTTCATCAATGTGGGTAATAAATATATTTACATCTATCATATTTATTTTACTGCAAAAAATTACAAATATTAATCCTTGTTATTTAAAAATAGTATTCTATTTATTTTTCGTTTTATTTGTTATTACTATAGGATATACTCTCGCACTTATAGGCGATATTTTAAAGTTATCAATACATAGAATCCAATTAGATATTATTGAAAGTTCTACACATGATAAAAATATAATAGAATTAGGCTTTGGTGAGGTTGAAAATATAAATAAAGATTATTTTAAATTGTATGGTTTTCTTAAAATCATATCATTAGTAGCTACATTTTATTTTTTTATTTGGTTTTATTTATTAAAGAAATATGTAGTAATTACTTTTATTACTGGTGCAGGAGTTTTATTTTTAGCTTATTGGTTTTATAAGTTTTTCATAAAATTAAAAGAAAACAAGCAAAAAACTATTTTGAAAAAATTAAACAACTTAGTTAAATTAGTTATATTTACGTTTTTTAGTTGGATAACGATATTAGTTATATAGTTATGATAGTTAAATTAGTAAGATTAAAGAAAGTCTTTCACAATTAACAATGGGTGCACAATAAAGCTAGTACATGTATTAGCAAAACAAATTGCATTTCATATTTTAATAGAAAATTGATAGTTATCCTACTAAAACAGATAAACGGCTGTTTTAAATTCCTATTTTAAAATGGGTATGAATATTTATGCAACCTATTTGTTAAAATATCTCATAAAAATAGTTTTCGCTCGACCTGCCGGGGATTTCTATAAAAGAAGTGAATTTGCTATTAGTAGTGATCATGGAGATTTTAAAATATAAATAGCTAATATACTATCATTGGTAGATAATGAAATTAAGTAATATACCAGAAAAAATTAAAAAGGTTAATGGAGTGACTTTTAGTTTGAAGGCCAAGAGTTGTGTAAGTGGAAGGGGTAGTCGGTATGTTTTTATATAAAATAGATGGCAGTAATTTAGAAGAAATTAAGGAGAAAACTTTTGCAAAGGAAGTGGAACTTCATAAGTTATGTGAAAGTAATTTGGAAGACATATTCGGGTTAAGGTTTGTTAAGAGAGAATTTTCTTTTAATAATTTTAGGCTTGATACGTTAGCCTTTGATGAGAGTAGTAAATCCTTTGTAATCATTGAGTATAAAAATACTAGTAACTTTAGTGTTATAGATCAAGGTTATGCTTATCTTTCTCTAATGCTTAACAATAAGGCCGAGTTTATACTTGAGTATAATGAAAACTGTAATAGTATCTTAAAGAGAGATGATGTGGATTGGTCTCAATCAAGGGTCATATTTGTATCTCCAGTTTTCAATAATTATCAAAAGGAGTCTATTAATTTCAAAGACTTACCTTTTGAGTTATGGGAAGTAAAGAGATTTACTAATGATACAATGTATTTTAATCAAATTAAATCATCAAAAAATAGCGAGTCTATAAAGACCATATCTACAAACAGTACTGTAGTGGATATTGTAAATACAGAAGTTAAGGTATATACAGAGGAACAGCACTTAAGTAACTCTAGTGAAGATATTGTAGAGCTATATGAAAAAATAAAAGATTTTATATTATCATTAGATGATAATATTGATATAAAGGCTAAAAAATTAGAAGTAGGTTTTTTGTATAATAAAAAGGTAATGCTAGATATACATTTGCAAAAGAAAGGCTTGAAAATGTGGTTTAATACCAAAGCAGGAACTTTAAATGATTCTAGAAATATTGCGAGAGATGTTTCAAATACAGGACATTGGGGCAATGGGGATTATCAGATACAAATAAGTAATGACGAAGATATTGAGTATATATTTAGTTTGATAAAGCAGTTATATAAAATGAAAAATCAATAATTTTATTAGTCTTTTAAATTTGAAGAGTAACTAAATTAGACAATTGAAAAATAACAGTCCAAGGGTCAATATATATTTTTAAAAGATACGTACCAAATTGGGGGACAATATGAATTCAATACTTGATAATATAAATATCAAAGAAGAACAACAACTTAATCTCGTTGACCTTAAACATAAAGAAATAGAAAACACCGAATTTCTAGTAAATAACAAGCTCATAGTGAATTCAGAAAAAGGAAATTTATTAGATGAACTTAAGCGCTGCTTAAGCGAGTGTGAAAAGTTTTATTTTAGTGTAGCATTTATTAATTTCAGTGGACTTCAACTTTTATTAGATAGTTTTAAGGAGCTTGAGGAAAAAGGTGTGAGGGGTAAGATATTAACATCTACCTATCTTAATTTTACTGAGCCAAAGGCACTTGAAAGGATAAATAAGTTTAATAACATTGATTTGAAGATTTTTGTGGCTACCAATGAGAAGGGGTTTCATACCAAAGCCTATATTTTTGAAAATAAAGATGAATATAAAATAATTATAGGATCTTCTAATATAACTCAAAGAGCTTTAAAGAGTAATATAGAGTGGAATGTCAGTGTTATTTCTAAAAAAGATGATAGCTTTACCCGTGAGGTACTAGAAGAGTATTTAAGTATATGGGAAGTAACTTCTATTGTGGATGATGACTTTCTTGATAGTTATAGTAGTTTTCTAAAGGAGATTAAAAAAACTCAAGTAAACAAAAGCTTAGATTTTAGTAGCTATGAATTAATTAAGCCTAACAATATGCAAAAGAGGGCTATGGAAAATTTAAATAGACTAAGAGCTTCTGGTGAAGATAAAGCCTTGGTTATTGCTGCTACTGGTACAGGGAAAACCTATATGTCAGCCTTTGATGCTGTAAGTTATAAACCTGAAAAGTTGCTTTTCTTGGTTCATAGAGAAGAAATATTAAGAGATGCAGAGAGGACCTTTAAGAAATTAGTTAAGAATAAAGATATAACTACAGGACTTTTAACTGGTACAAGTAAAGAATTAAGTGCAGATTATTTATTCTCAACTATACCATCAATGAGTAATCAGCTGGAGAATTTCAAGCAGGATGAGTTTGAATATATAATTATAGATGAGGCTCACCACGCTTCTAGCCCATCTTATGAAAAAGTTATGCAGTATTTTAAACCAAAGTTTTTGCTGGGTATGACTGCAACGCCAGAAAGATGTGATGGAGGCAATATATTTGATATTTTTGGTAATAATGTGGCTTTAGAAGTAAGACTTAGGGAAGCTTTAGAGCTAGAACTAGTTATTCCTTTTCATTATTTTGGTATAACCGATATTCAGGGGATTGACCTAAGGGATGTAAAGCCTCAAGATACGGATGAAATAGCTAAAAGGTTAAAGGTTAATGAGAGAGTTGACTTTATTGTCGATAAGATGGAGTTTTATGGCTATGATGGAGAGAAGCGCAAGGGAATAGGTTTCTGTGCTAGTATTGATCATGCTGAATATATGGCAGCTGAATTTAATAAAAGAGGGATAAACAGTATATGCTTAACAGCAGATAATTCCGTTGATGAAAGAAAAGATTATATAAAGAAACTAGAAGCAGATGAGGATGACTTAGAAGTTATATTCACTGTAGATATTTTCAATGAAGGTGTGGATATACCAGCTATAAATTTAGTTTTAATGCTTAGACCAACTAATTCTCCTATAATATTTATACAACAGCTTGGTAGAGGCCTTAGAAAGCATAAAGAAAAATCTTTTTTAACTGTATTAGATTTTATAGGAAATCATAAAAAAATATTTTTAATAGCCATAGCTTTAAATGGTTCAAGATATTATGATAAAGATAGCTTAAAGGTGGCTGTAGCAACTCAGTTTGGTAATATACCAGGATGTACCAATATTCAAATGGATAGAATTGCCCAGGAAAGAATATTAGAACAGCTAAACGAAGAAAATTTTAATTCCATGAAATACTTAAAGGAAGAATATTTAGAGTTTAAGAACATGAATAGTGGAAAAACTCCGTATTTTCTTATGGATTATATAAAGTATGATGGAGCTCCAGATCCTTTGAGATTTTTAAATAAAGAAAAAACTTATATTGGCTTTGTAGCTAAGATGGAGAATGATGAAGCTTTAAAAAGGTTATTGGAAGAGGAAGTTTTCCTAAAAATCCTTAAAGAACTTTCAGGGAAGTTACCAATAAAAAGAGTATATGAATTTAGTATATTTAAATATTTATTTAACCATGAAGAAATAAGCCTAAAGCAAGCAAAAAATGAAATATTAAAGTATATTGAGGATGTAGATGAAAATAGTATTATTCATGCCTTTCAGTGTTTGAATCAAAACTATTATGATTCAGCTCAAGTTAAAAATAATATTAAATGCTTTGATCTTAATGATGAAGTCTTGAGCAGTACATGGGACTTTAAAAAGGTAATACAGAATAAAAAATATAAACTGTACATTGAAGATGTTATAAATTATGCTCTTATAAGATATGAAAAAGAGTTTGAAAGTAAGTATTATGGAGTGCCATTCTTTAAGTTATATGAACAGTATCAAATGATAGATGCAGCACTACTTTCTAATTATACTAAAATCCATAGCTCATTTAGGGGAAGTGGACTTATAACAAATGGAAAAGAATATTTTCTTTTTATAGATTTACATAAGGAAGAAGATATTAAAGAAAGTATAAATTATAAAGATAAATTTATAGATAGCAAATACTTTCAATGGCAAAGTCCAAATGCTACCTCTCAAAGTTCAGACAGAGGACAAAATATTATACTTAATAAACAAAAGGGGATTAATCTACATATTTTTGTAAGAAAGTATAGAGAAATTGACGGAGCTACAGAGCCTTATATTTACATAGGTAAAGGTGATGTAGTAGAATATGAAGGAGAAAAACCTATAACTGTTAAAATGAAATTAGAAAATGAAATGCCAGTAGGCTTATATACAGAATTCACAAAAAAGGTATAGCAATTTTGCTATACCTTTTCTGCTATAAGCTGCTCTACAGCTTGAATATCCGCTGGAGCCCATTTTAGAGAAAGTAAATTATCTCTATGTAACCATATCAATTTTGAATGTTCGCTTATGGTAGGAATACCAGTTATTAAGCGGCATTTAACAGTAATTAAATTTACTATAAATTTATCATATTCATGAGTATTATCATTAAAGCTATCAATAAATTCAACCTCGCAAGCAAGCTCTTCTTTAATTTCTCTTTCAATAGCCTCTTTTAAAGTTTCACTACCTTCTATTTTACCACCAGGAAACTCCCACATGTTTGGAAGGGACATTTTTGGAGAGCGAAGAGCACATAAGATTTCATTTTTTTCATTTTCTATAATAGCTCCTACAACTTTAATTAATTTCTTCATATAAAACACCTCTAAATAAGTTTAGCATAAAAGGGTAAATTGTAAAGGTAAGGGGTTAGGTTTAATTACTCTCCTTGAATATAATAATAAACTACTGAGTAGATAAGTGGATGTTTGGCCATAATTTCAAATAAGGTTATAGTTATGGAGGAGTTTATTTTGAATACTTTTGGCGAGAGATTTAAGAGTATAAGGTTGTCTAAGAATTTAACTCAGGAACAATTAGTAGATGAAGTTAATGGGCGATATGGATATGCGTTTACAAAAACAACTATTAGTCAATATGAAAATAACAAAAGAATACCAGAGATGAATGCTATTAGAAGGTTTGCAGAATACTTTAATGTTTCATTAGATTATTTGTTGTGTAATGATACACATGTTATTAAAGAATTAGCACAGGGATATTATATGCATAATGATTCTCAATTTATTGAATTAGAAAAAATAGTAACTTTAATAAAAAGTTTAGCTGAAGACAAAAAAATAATTCTTAATGATAAAGAATTAAATAGTGAGCAAAAAAAAATAATATCAAATGGTATTGATATTATTTTTGGTTTAGTAAAAAGGGAAGTAGAGTAGCTATGATAAAATAGTACACATTTAATTTGTGGACAAGGGTGCTATTTTATCATAATAGTGTGGATGAAATGGTTTAAATATTAGATCTTAGTGTCTATAGGATTTTCTAAATGGCTTTTAAAGTTTTCATAACTCCCAAAATGGTCATTGACCCAGTGATAACTAGGAAGGTTGTTTTTAGTGCCAAGCTCATTAATTTCGGGTAAGCGGCTGTGAATAGTTTTAAACTTTATTATAGAGTCAAGTCTTAATGTGACGTTGTTGGTAATAGATAAACTCCTTAATTTTAAATAATCAAGTCCAAGGGAGTTAACACAATCTTCAATACCACGCCAATATTTAAAATAAACTTTTTTACTATAAGTGGTATTAGGGGGACATAAATCTCTCCATAATGGCAACCGTCCAAGTTTATTAATAAGATTTAATAAATCTTCCTTAGCTACTTTTTCATCAAAAGGTAAGTTTGCTAAAGTATTTATATCTAATCCAGCTGCATTTAATGCATTATTAAATGTTCCAAACAGTATAGTGATAGTTGTTGAAGAGGGGTAGTCTGGATTACCTAGAAAGTCCCTAGTACAAGGAGTTCTACCAATTTTAATGTGAAACTCTTTTAACTTTTTAATCACATAGTCTTTTTTATGTTCTATATACGCATCATTGAAATCTTTATACACTAAATGAAGATTTTTGATATCATAACATAATTTATGATAACCTAATGCTGATAATCTCATAATTATTTCATCAGCAAAAACATATTTCAAATTTGGCAAGTTTAAGCCCGGTTTGTTATTTTTATTTAAACACCAATATTCTACTGATGCACCT
The DNA here is from genome assembly GCF_011065975.2 of Clostridium sp. FP1. Classification (NCBI taxonomy): domain Bacteria; kingdom Bacillati; phylum Bacillota; class Clostridia; order Eubacteriales; family Clostridiaceae; genus Clostridium; species Clostridium sp. FP1. The sequence continues at coordinate 1,108,772 of NZ_JAAMNJ020000001.1, forward strand.
TTAGCAGTAGCTTTTTTATATTGCTTTTTTTTGTGTTCACAAGCATAGTTTGAAGTGGCTGCATCAATTACTTTATTCTTAAGAGGAATATAGATATCTGGTTTAAAATCTAAACCGAATCCGCAATATTGAAACAAACAGTCACCCTCTAAAATTGATGCTGATATTTCAACTAGATACTGCCATGCAGGCCAAAAGTCTCTATAATCTAAAGGGGATACACCTGCTAATTTTAAAATGCCATTCCAACTAGATACTTTAGTATCAGATTTATAATAAATAAAGTGCCTATAATATGTTTTAAAATGAGGATATTTATCAGTATTTTCGAAATCAGAGGTTGTTGGTGCTCTTTTAAATTCATTAAAGAAATCTTTTATTATTTGTAATAATTCCTCATCACTTACAGTTGAGTATTGCTTGGATTTATAAGGGAGCATCACTTTACCTTCTCTAGAAGCCTTTCTTTCTTTATATCTCCTATTAAGATATTTGTTGCATTCCTTACAGTATTTTTGGTGTCCATCTTTGGAAGAGTTATTTAAATTAAACTCAAGTAGTTCTTTAGTTTTTCTGCAGTATTTACATTGTTTATATTCCATAGTAACTCCAATCTTATTTTATTAATATTTCAAGGTTAGTATTTGCAACTAATTATTTAGTATTCATTAATGTAGTACTAAAATATAAAAGTTTACTTTTAAGTTAACAGAAGTGATATTATTCACATATATGTGAAAACATTCTATCGATTGGGATTTGGCAACTCAGCCTCTAAATAAAGTTAGAAAATATAAGAAGGACGAAAATACTTTAAGGTTATTTTAGGTTATAAAATTTAGAGAAAACATAAAAACAACCTTTAATCTTGTATAATAGAATGAGAAAGAAAAGCTGGTGGATGTATGATGTGTAGTTTGTCATAAAAAACTTCATCATGTGGATTTAAATGGAAAAATGGATATGTTAGATACTTTATTTAAAACAAGAGAGAAGAGATTAAAAATGTGTGGGGTATCTATAAGTTTTGATGAATTACTAGAATTATATAAATAGTGTATTTTAATAGGCGGAAATCCAGAGAAAAAACTTTTGAATTGAAATCAACACAACCCATACTTCATTTATCTTGATGAGATGAACATAGCTAGGTGGAGCATTATTTAAGCGATTGGCTAAGTCTTATTGAGTCTCGTGAAAAATTTTTAGAGATAAATTGTAGTGAATTCTCCTTAACCTTTAGTGGTGAAAGTATAAATAAGAAAGCCAGAGATTTGAGCATTAATATAAATACTACTGCAACGCTTACTGTAGGTTTCGAATATAAAGAAAAAGTTACAGTGAAAACTATTTCAGATAATGGTGAGCTTGTAAATGTTAGTGGAACTCAATTTAAACCCTGCTTTTATGAAAATGGTAAATATAAGATAATATTAGAAGTTAAAGATGAGAGTAATTATGAAGTAATTCACATGGGTAGTAATTTTAATAATAGATTTCAGAAAATAAGTAATTGTTATATTGGAATAGTTGATTTTTCTTCGGATATTGGATTATCTAATTTTATAATTACTAAAGACGGAAAGAATATATTATCTATAAACATAGAGGTATTTCCGTCGAAAATTGATTATCAAAAGGATTATAAAGATATAATTAATGAGGTAAATGATGAGATATATTCTTTAGCTTTTGGTCTTATGGGTAAAACTTATTTGGAAACTAAGTTAGTGGATACTGAGCATCAAACGAGTATAGAATTTATTAATATTTTGAGATGTATATTTGAGGCCCTAGAAAAAGCTATTAAAAGAATTATAAGAAATCCTTGTCGTGTTGTTAGGGGAAATAACTAAAGATAATGAGCATAATCTGTAGCTATAGTAAAATGAATGGAGAAAGAACTATGGCTAAGAAGAAATTAACATGGTATTTAAGAGCAATGTATCATGTCACCAGCAGAGGCAATCGAAGAAGTGATATTTTTAAGGATGAAGATGATTATTTAACTTATTTAGATGTTTTAAAAGAAGCAATAGAATATTATAAAAATAGTCATGAAGTTATAGCATATGCTTTGAGGACAAACCATGTTCATCTACAAATAAAAACTAAAGATAATCATATATGGCAACTAATGAGTAGGATAAATAAAAATTATAAGGGGAGTAGTTATTCTGTGTATTTAGGAAAGAAAAAAGAAAATATTGTCCGTAGTGAAACACTACTAATTAGCGACTTCTTGTCGCATCATTATATATTACCAGGGGTCACCTGAGCTAATAGTATTATATCATAAGCTAGTAAATTTAAAGGGTTTTGCATCCTTTAACAGAAGTTATAGAAAAGACAATATGTGATTGCATAAGATACAGAAATAAAATTGGAATTGATATTGTGAAAGAAGGAATCAATGAGTATTTAAAAAGGAAAGATAGAAACTTTAACAAATTAATGAAATATGCTGAGATTTGTAGAGTTCAAAAAATACTAAAACAGTATTTGGAGGTGATTGTAGAAGTAAGCTAATAAAAGACATTACTGTATCGGTAAGAGAAAGACTTGCGATTATAGCAAAAAAGAAACAAAGAAGTTTTGATTCAGTATTACGGTTATACATGCAAGAAAGAATATTATATAGATTGTCTATTTCAAAGTATTGCGAGCAGTTTATATTAAAGAGTGGACTATTAATATTCATGTTAACAGAGTATAAGGGAAGACCTACAAATAATATAGATTTTTTAGCGGAGCAAATATCAAATGATATAGAAAATATAAGAAAAGTATTTTCAGAAATATGTAATGTTCAGTGTGAAGATGATGGACTAGTTTTGATGGAAGGAAGCTGCAGGATGCTGTAGGTAAAACCTTGCAAACAAGGCACGCAGTGATTGAAAGAGAAAATATTATTTTCACAGAAGACTTTATGAAAGATGTGAATAGAATACAAGAGGAAAGAATGTACTGAAATTAAAGCAAGCGTTGGTACTGAGTATAATACATATTTATTGAAAAGCATTTGAACGACAAATTATTATCTTAGAAAGCATCGCAGCAGTGTTGTAGAGTAATCAAATATTAATATCCTAATAATAACAAAGGAGTAAGATGTAGAATTATGAATAATAAAAGAGTAGATTTTAAAATAGGGGATTATGTTAAGGTGAAAAAAGGGGTTCTAGAACCAGAGAATGCTAAATATAGAATTGGAGATTGGCAAGGGATAATAATTGGAGAATATATAAGCATGGAGAATGAACCTTTAATTGCAATTAAATGGGAGCAATATCTGCTTAATAATTTACAATTTTCATTTGAAGCAGCAAAATACCATGATATTAGAAGTTAAGGCAATAGATAGTATTACCAAAAATCAAATAGGTGTTATATTTTTAAAAATAAATAATGATGATGATTACAAATTAATTAAATATATTAATATTAAAGCTGATAATAGTGGCGAATTAGGATGTCAGTTTACTGAATTAGGTTTTCATGTGTATTATAGCTGTAGTGAAAGTATTGGGGACACATTAACACTAGAAATTAATAATGAGCGAAGCTACTGTAAACAAAAATAGCAACAAGAAATTCTCACTACATTCCAATTTATTGAAGTTCCTCGGGGGAAGTTACAGAAGTTGGAAATGTAATGAACAAATTCTTTTTGCTATAAAACATCATTTGAAGAATTATGGTGGTCAAATATATAGAGCAACGGAAGGAAAGGCTGGATACGATTCAGTGCTACATCCTAAGATGAAAGATTCGGGGCAAAAGGCATTTGAATATTTCAAAGAAATATGTGGTGTAATTAATAAAAAAATAGATAATTCAAAAAAACTACAGTTTAATCAATGGCAAAACTCTGGGAATATGATTGAATATTTTTGGTGTCAATACAAAGATACTTCAAGACTTGACTCAGCATCAAGTATAAGTTTATTTGCAAAGCCAAGTTGTTTTTATTTGTGCATAGAATGGGATTCTAAGAAAGGTACGTCCTCAACAAATAAATTAAATCAACATAATTTATTCATTGATAAAGTACAAGAGTGGGTTAAATTCAAAAATATAGATACTTCGCAATATATAATTGAAGAAGTTAAGCTAGAAATGAATGGGAATGATAAAGAATATCCTTTAGAAAAATATCTAGATGAAAAGATTATAGGTAAGCAAATAAATAAAGGGTGGGTTAGGCTAGGAAAAAAATTTAATGATGAGAATGAAGAAGAGTTGGTTAGTTATATAAGTAGAATGATTAATGAATTGGAGTATTTATACAACCTTACTGATAATGTAGATAAGAGTGAATATAATAAGCAAATAATTGTAGGAAATAGCGTTGAGGAATCATTAAATGAGGAGATTGCCATGGTTGAAATAATAGAAAATATAAAGAATTATATAAATTCAAAGAGTTATATTTATACCAATGAAAGGTTATGCAACTTCTACCTCTCCCTAAAAACAAAACCCTTTGTCATCCTAGCAGGCACAAGCGGAACAGGTAAATCCAAACTTGTAAGGCTATTTGCAGAAGCAATTGGTGCAACCAAAGACAATGGAAGATTCAATATGATCTCTGTTAAACCAGATTGGAATGATAGTATAGAGCTTTTAGGTTACAAAAATATAAATGAAGAGTTTGTACCAGGAAAACTTACTAAAATTATTTATGAAGCTTCTAAGGCTGAAAATAAAGACAAGCCCTATTTTATTTGTCTTGATGAAATGAATTTGGCTAGGGTGGAGTATTATTTAAGTGATTATCTAAGCCTTATTGAGTCTCGTGAAGTTAGCGAAAATGGTGAAATTATAACGGATAAATTATTCTCAAAGGATTATTTAGGTGAGAATAATCCGTATAGTTATCTTTGCATTCCTGAAAATATTTATATCGTAGGGACTGTAAATATGGATGATACTACTTTTGCCTTTAGTAGAAAGGTTTTGGATAGGGCTAATACTATTGAGTTTTCTGATGTTAATCTACAAAGTCTTGATTTTTCAGATGAAGATATTCAGTGTAATGTTTTAAAGAATAACTTTTTAAAGACTTCATTTTTAACTATTAAGGATGCTGTAAGATATGATAAGGATTATGTAAATGAAATCAATAATAAAATTATAGCTATAAATGATATTTTAAAGATAGGAAATAAGCATTTTGGGTATAGGGTTCGTGATGAGATAGTTTTCTATATGCTTGAAAATAAAATTGCTGGGTTACTTTCAGAGGATAATGCCTTTGATTATCAAATTATGCAGAAGGTGTTACCTATAATTACTGGTAGTGAATACATAGTAAAAGAAATACTTATTCAGCTTTTTAATTTTCGTAATCCAAGTTGTGAAATAGCTGATGGTACAGAATATTTAGAAGCTGCTGAGAAGTTTAAAGAGAATGCTTTATATATTGAAAGTGCAGATAAAATTATAAAGATGTTAAGAGGTTATGAAGATGGTTTCGCTCTTTCTGGGGATAATGTAAATATAATTTCTATTAGAACAGATGATTTTACACTAAATTTTATGGGTAGTATAAGTAATAAAAAAGCTGAGGCAATTAAGGCTAATTTAAATATTCCAGCTTTTATAAAGGTCATAAGTGATGAGTATTTAGACGTAGAAACAAGAACACTATGCACAAATGGAGAGCTTGAAGTAAAGGATGGGTATAATATGTTTCCTTGTTTTTTTGAGGATGGAATTTACCAAATTTGGCTGGAGAAAAATACTGAAAGTAGTATTGAGATATACCACATTAGCAGTGACATAAGAAAAAAAATAACCTCTATTGGGAAAAATCTTATAGGGGCTTTCTCCTTTAGTGGAGAGATTGGGTATACTACTTTTAAAATTAAAAAGCAGGGCAGAATAGTCTTAGCGCTGACCATTGAAGTTTTTCCAACAAAAGTGGATTATAGAAAGGATTATTTTGAAATCATGAATGATGTAAATGAGGAAATTGCTTCTTTAGCTTTTGAATTCTTAGGTAAAACCTATCATAGTTCGGGCCTTTCTGATGTTAAACATCAAACGGCAGCAGAGTTTGTTAATATCTTAAAGATTATATTTGAAAACTTGGAGAGGGCTTTAATTCGTATTGAGAGAAATCCAAAGCATATTATGTTAAACAGCGATATGGTTAATAAATTTGAAAAGGCTAAGAAACCATCTAGAAATTCATTGAATTATTTAAGGAAGCATCCTCATGTATTAGTAAAAAGTAGTAGGGGTTTTATAAATATTAGTCAAGATAAGTATATACCTATGCAGTTACTAGAAAATAAGAAGATCACCACCATAGACATATTTGAGAATAGGTATGTAAAATATATTTTAAAATCTATAATAAAAAGGCTCTCTATAATTAGAAATACTGTGCAAATTAATTATGGAGTAGATAATGAATATTATACTTTAATATGTAATTTGAAAAAGAAGCTGGAGTTTCATTTAAATTCATTTTTCAAAAATATAGGCGAGTTAACTGGAAGAAAGAGCATGAGCTTAGTATTTCAGATGGCTCCTGGATATAAACAAGTTTATTATAATTATATGCTTTTGAAAAAAGGGCTTACTCTAAGTGAGGATATTTATAATATAACGCCTAAAAAGCTTTGGAAGCTTTATGAAATATGGTGTTATATGAAACTGCATAATATTTTAAAGAATATGGGTATGAAGTAGAAAACTATGGAATTATTAGAGAAAGAGATAATGGATTATCTCTTTCTCTAATTCAAGATAAAGAAGCGGGTATGACTTATTCTAATAATGAGGGAAAGAAAATAGAACTATGGTACAACAAAAGTTATTCAAAGCTGCCAACTGCAAGCCAAAGACCAGATACGGTTTTGTGTCTTAAAAGTTCAGACAATGATGAAAGAATTTATATATTTGATGCTAAATATAGGCTGTGTGTAGAGAGCAACGGTGATATAGGACCTATGGAGGATGACATTAATGTAATGCATAGATATAGAGATGCAATTGTTGAAGAAATGGGTGAAACTATGCAATTTAAATATAAAACCTTTGGTGCTTATGTTATGTTTCCGTATAGTGATGAGAGTAAATTTTCTCAACATAAATATTATAAAAGCATTGAAAGTGTTAATATAGGAGCATTTCCTATGCTACCAGGTAGCACAAATTTAATTAAAAGCATTTAGAGAAAATATTATGTTTATCAACCATTGAGGCAAAGCATGAGAGGGTTGCAGTTGATGAATTTGATGATTATGCAAGGTTTAAGCTTGAAAATGTGATGGTGGTTAATGTGAAGGATGAAGAGCATTTAAAGGCTTATGTTAAAAATAAGTTTTACCATATCCCTGCAAGTAGATTATCTAATGTTAGGCTGGGCGTTGAGTATTTAGCTTTTTATGAATCTAAAAAGTCCTTTAGTGAAGGTAGCGGCATAAATTTCTACGGCAAAATAAAAGAAATTAAAAGATATAAACGTTGCATGTGCACAGAAATCCCAGTTAAAAGGGGTAATGAGGAAGAGTAATATTTAAGGTTTGAATTAGAAGAATTAACTGAAATTAATAATATTAAACCTGTGGAATATGGAATGCAGCTCATTACATACACCACACTTTATTTGCTTAAAAATGCAGGGAATATCCATGAGCTTAAACTTAAAAATAGGGACGAGATTGAACTTTATAAAATTTTGAAGAAAATATCAAAAGAAAGGGGACTGAAACTTCTGAGGAAGAGGGATTGCTATGTTATTGATGGCAAAGATATTGAAATGCTTGAAAATAGAAAAGTTAGAGTTGATGGGAGGATAGTTGGGTTTGGGGAATTTGATGGTGAGTGGGTGTAAATGCAGCACTTAATTTTCTCGGACAGGCTTGTTTTAATTCAGAATAACTCAAATTTATGCATTAGCACATAATCGAAAGATAAGAAATAGGAGAGAACGATGTAAAAATAAATGTATTGCTTGGGAAATAAAGAATAGATCAAGTATAAGTGATAAAGATGGAGGCCTTACGAATAATAGATTTATAATTTGGGCTATGTTTAAGAAAGATATTAATTATGACAATTTTTAAGAGCGGTCATAAGTATAGGCTTCCCTTAGTTGCTGTGTCTTCATCATCACCAGTAGCCCTACTATTACTACAACCAGTAATAATTAGAAATAACAATCCAAGTACAATACATAATAGTTTTTTCATAGTAAATTACCTTCCTTTCTCTATTCTATAAATTAGACGGGTATATGGGAGAAAAAATTTTTCATAAAGCGAAAGTATTAAATCTATAATACTTGGTCATATGCACAACCACTTTGTCTTATTCAATTATATATCATATACATACAATAATTCAAAATAATGTATTATAAATTTACTTTGTGAATTTAATTTTTTATTTTTGTAGTTCTACTATCTTTTAATAACCATATGCCAATATCTGAAAGGTGCCTGTCACCTTTCAAAAATTGGAAATGAATTTTCGATTCTTGTTGCTTTTATTTGTAAAATATAGAAGATGTGTTATAATTTATTGTAAAATATGCATAATCTAGAAACACAATACACACAACATTGTAAAATATTAAAAATAATTTATATGATTATAGGTATTATTAAATTTAAAAGGGGGAAATGTCAAAGGACTTACAGGTTGGGACAAGCGTGTCGCTTAATTCAGATCTAGTACTGTTGGTTAAGGACAAAAATATTAGTAAGTTTCAAATATTAGGAGCTGTCATTTCGATGCTAGGTGGATTAGGATTGATAATAAGTTTTAAAGATAACACTATATAGTCATAACATTCTTAAGTTGCGTCACAACTGTTAAATATAGCAAAACACTAAAGGGGCAATTTTTATGGATTTAAAAGAAAGAGAAGCGGTTACTGATGAATTAAATTTAGCTTTGATTGCAGGTTTTGAGATTAAAGAGAAATATAGATGTTATAAATGTATACTTAATTATTATTTGTTATAACTAATAAAATTTTAGAAAAGAGGTTATGTAATGAAAAAAACTGTATTATTTGTTATTTTGGATAAGTATGCTGATTGGGAAGCTGCTTATGTATCTTCGCTAATTCTTGCATTGGGTCAAGAGGTATATTCTATAAAAACCGTTTCCTTGACGAAAGATAGTATTAAATCACTAGGTGGATTTACTGTTATTCCAGATTATGATATTAAATCTGCTCCAACTGATTTTGAAGGCTTAGTTCTAATTGGTGGAATGTCATGGAGAACTGAGGAAGCTCAGCAGGTTAAGCCTTTAGTAGAAAACGCTCTGAATAACAAAAAAGTTTTAGGTGGTATTTGTGATGCTTCAGTTTTTTTAGGTGAAATGGGTATTCTAAACAATGTAAAACATACTAGTAATGATTTAAATGATTTGAAGCAATGGGCTGGGGATTCTTATATGGGCGAAGAAAAGTATATGATGCAACCGGCAGTGAGCGATAATAATATTATTACAGCAAATGGCACAGCACCTTTGGAATTCGCTAAAGAAGTAATGATTGCGTTAGAAGTTGCACCTGAAAAAAGTATTCTTGAATGGTACAATTTTTATAAATATGGTTGTTATGAAGCACCTATGCCACATATGTAGATTTTAATAGAGTTATTACTGTATGAAACTGACAAATTCAAGTTTGTAGATTTGATGTAACGTAATTTTATATTCAGTTCTGTCGTATCTTTCATAAGTTGCATCACAACTGTAATATATTGTTCATTCATATAAAGAGGGGGAGAAGTTAAATGAATAATACAAAAAACATAAAATTAATTTGCTGTATTTTAGGTGGTTTTATGCTTACATTACTACAGAGTCCATCTTTTTTTAAGGCAACATATTCAATGTTTGGGGGCGGTTCAGGTGCAAATACATTTACACAGATGATTTATAGACTATTTGGAGTTATTTCTTTTGTTGGAGTTATATTGGTAATAATATTTTCATGTATTCTAATTATAAACAATATGAATTTCAAAAATAAATAATTTAATAAAAGTTATAAAATTGTAACTTCAAATTATATAGTTAGTGAATAATATTCTAATATTGGTTAACAAGTAAAGCACTTTATGGAATTAATATTCAGACTGTGGACGATTTTTACACGTATGTCGGCTGCACTCGAAAATTGGATGTGGGTTCACTTCCAAATGCAGTTGTGTAGGTTCATTTTGATTGCAAAGGAGAAAATCAAATGGAAAATAGAATAAGTGATAACAGTTTTATAGATATACCATCATATTCTGAATGGATTAGCATTGAGCAGATTAATAAAGGTTGGTCGAAAGATAAAAAATATTATATAAAGAATAATATTGACGAAAAATTTTTACTTCGCATTTCAGATTTTGATGTTTATGATATCAAGAAAAAAGAATTTGAAAGCATGCAGGAAGTATACAAATTAGGAATAAATATGTCAAAACCAATTGATTTTGGGATATGTAATGAAGGAAAATATACATATTCTCTTCTATCTTGGATAGATGGACAGTCAGCAGATGAAGTGATATTAAATTTTTCTTATAAAGAGCAGTATAAATTAGGAGCTGAAGCAGGAAAGATACTTAGAAAAATGCACAGTATAGTAGCACCTATTGGTCAAGAGGATTGGGAAAAAAGGATGATTAATAAAATAAGTAATCATCAAATAAGATACGAAAAAAGTGGAATTAAAGTTAGAAATGATGAATTTGCTATAAAGTATATCAGTAATAATTTACATTTATTAAAAAATCGCTCTCAAGGATATCAGCATGGCGATTTCCATATAGGCAACCTTATAATTACACCCAATAATACTATAGGTGTAATTGACTTTAATCGTTGGGATTATGGTGACACAGTTGAAGAATTTTATAAAATGATACTATTTAGTAGAGAACTTAGTATACCATTTGCAACTGGTCAAATTAATGGATATTTTGAAAATAAAATTCCTAAAGATTTTTTTGAAACATTAGCATTATATGTTGCAGATGTAATATTATTTTCAATAGTTTGGGCAATTCCATTTGGTAGTGATGATGTAGATGGGATGATAAAGCGTGCTGAAATGGTATTAGATGATTATAAAAATTTTAACTCAATTATTCCTAAGTGGTTCGATAATAAAGAGAAATACGATTAAAAAACTTACTATAGAAATACTAGACTGGATGTATATACTTAGGACGTCTTAGTAAAAAACAGCGAAGTGAAGATTATTTTTATAATCCCTATGAGGAGGATAAGAAAGATGAAATATACAAGTACACTGATTGTGGTGAAAGATATTGAAAGAGCCAAGCAATTTTATCATGATGTATTAGGCTTAGATGTTATTGCCGACTTCGGAGCAAATGTGACTTTGACAGGTGGTATTGGATTACAGACTGTTGATACTTGGAATGATTTTATCCATAACCAGGATAGTGAAATTGTTTTCTGTAACAATGCGAGTGAACTGTATTTTGAAGAAGATGATATGGATGGATTTGTTGAAAGGTTGAAGGATATAAAAAATATTGACTATGTACATCCACTGATTGAACATTCATGGGGACAGAGAGCGGTGCGTTTCTATGATTTGGATAAGCACATCATTGAGGTTGGCGAAAATATGGTTATGGTTGTTAAACAATTTTTAAATAGTGGTCTTTCTATCGGAGAAACTGCTGTCCGTATGGATGTACCTGTTGATTATGTCAAATCCTGTTTAGAGTAGGAAATGAGCAATATCTGTAATTGAGTTAATTCGCTTTTTTCATTTATTGTTTAACAAGCAAAACACGTACTGGAATTAATATCCATAATGTGGCCGGTTTTTGCACGTATGTCGGCTGTGCTTGTAAAAGGGATTACAAAATTCATTTGCTTTGTTACGGAATCGTAGAATGTTGTGACACATTCAACAATAAATTGGTTAGGGGTTAAAAAGTATGAATACTATTGTAATTTATAAATCTAAAACAGGGTTTGTAAGGAATTATGCAGAATGGATTGCAGAAAAACTATCAGCGGACATTTTTGAGGTTTCAAAAGTTAGTATCAATATGTTAACTAAATATGATACCGTGGTTTATGGTGGTAGTTTGCATGCAGTGGGTATTAATGGTGTCAATTTCATTACGAAAAACATTGATAAACTCAAAGATAAAAAGTTAGTTGTTTTTGCTTCGGGGGCTTCTCCATCAAGCGAAAATGTAATAAATGGAGTTATAACCAATAACTTTACTTCTGACCAACAAAAATATATTAAGTTCTTCTATTTACGTGGTGGATTTAACTATAATAAACTGCCAACTTTTGATAAAGTGCTTATGACACTATTGAAATGGAAAATAAAGAGTAAAAAGAAACAAAAAAAAGAATTAATGCCTGATGAAATAGGTATGCTTGCTGTATTAGAGAACCCAGCAGACTTTACACGAAGAGAGAATATAAATGAAATAGTTATTTATGTTAATTCGTAATGTTCATATACGTCGTCGTAACTACTAAAAATAATAACAACAAAATTTATTATATATGGCACTATTATATTTGAGTATACAAGCCTTAAAAATATATATTAAAAAAAATAAATAAAAAGATTTGATAATGGGGTAAAGTAACGATATTGATATTACTCGATTTAATGTCAACTTATTTATAGGAAAGTAAAAATAAAGTTTAAGAGCTAATATTCATAGCTGGAGACACAAGTAGAATCATAAACCGTATTTCTGAAATATTCAAATAATTGTAAAAAATGCGAAATAAATTATTAATGTGGGTTAAGTTATGGATAATATTATTAATTCTATACCAAGTAAAAATATAGACTATAATTAAAACATTACTATAGACGATGTTGAAAACAATATATTAAAATATAAGGAAGACCATTTATATGAATATCAAATGAAGCTGGAGCATCTAGGAGGCTTATATGCAAAGAAAATGGAGTAAAGTTAAAAAAAATTTAGAAAGTTTTATATGTGAGGCACTTAAAGACAGAGTGAACTTTTTTGTTGTAAATTACAAGAAAGCACATGATGGGTTAGGAAGAGCATATATAACTGTTGATAAAAAAGAAATATTAAGTATGTGTACATATATAGCGGAGGGTAAGCAGAATATCAAATATAATGAATTAAGATTTTCAGATGCCAATTATAATATGGATAACTATGATGAAAACAGAAGAATTTCAGATGAAGCACATGAATTACTTAAAAAAGAAGGGATTTTTGGACAATATGATTTCTTTAACGCATTAGAAATTTATTTTAGTGCATCAATTGAACAATCGCTAAATTCAGACAATATGCTTATTAAAATTTTTGCACTAATTGATAAGCGAACAGGAAAAAGAACGTTAGAGAAATTAAAAGACTTAATTAAAAACGAGTCAGAACTTGTTAACTATTTCTATAAGTTAAGATGTGAAGCCGAGGGGATAATATAAAAGTAAAAATATCGAAGCAATAATAATTCAAAAGAAGAATACAAAAAATTACCATCAGTAAAATTTGACTCAAAAACAATTAGTAGATGAGTTTAATGGGCAATATGGTTATGCATTTACAAAAACAACTATTAGCCAATACGAAAATAACAAGAGAATACCAGAAGTGAAATTCAAGATATTCTATTCTGAGGCAGGTATTCCTGCCTCTTTTATTGTTCCAAATACAAAATGGCATCGAAGATAGAACAGCTGAGGCGTAATCAGTGATTATTCCTCCGACCATGCGAGTTACCATGCAAGCTGATGAAAAAACTACAACTTTGCTTTTACAGTGTTTATATATTCTAACTTTTCATAAACTTTCTTTTCAAGACCCTCTTGGGTGGGCTTATAATACTGTCGGTGTTTCAAATTATCAGGCAGACACTGCATGTTAGTAAGTTTTTCATCTGCGCTATGAGCGTACTTGTAGTCCTTTCCATAGCCAAGGGAATTCATAAGTTTTGTAGGGGCATTTCTTAACTGAAGAGGTACACCCTCGGCAATGGTATTTAAGGCATCTTCTTTTGCACTTTCATAAGCAGTATAAAGAGCATTGGATTTTGGCGCCATTGCAAGGTAAACTACAGCTTGGGTAAGATTTACTGTACATTCTGGCATTCCAATATAGTGAGAAGCTTCATAGGCTGAGACTGTAATTTGAAGAGCATTAGGGTCCGCGAGTCCAACATCTTCAGAAGCAAATCGAATTAATCTTCTCGCAACATACAAGGGATCTTCTCCACCCTCTAACATGCGGGCAAGCCAGTAAACAGAGGCATTGGGGTCACTGTTTCTCATAGACTTATGGAGAGCTGAGATTATATTGTAGTGTTGGTCTCCTTTTTTATCATAAAGGAGAGTTTTTTTGCTTAGACATTCTTCAATTATTTTTTTAGTTAAATTTAGTTTACCTGACTCCATAGGCGTACTACTAATTGCCAATTCCAACAGATTGAGCGATGTTCTAGCATCTCCGTTTGAAAAAACTGCTATAATCTCAAGGAGAGAACTCTCAACAAATATTGGTAGCCCCGCATACCCTCTTTGGTCCAATAGTGCATTCTTTAAAACCTTGATTATGTCATTAATGTCTAGAGGGTTCAAAACAAATACCCTAGAGCGTGATAATAAGGCTGAGTTAACCTCGAAGGAGGGATTTTCAGTGGTCGCACCAATGAGAACTATATTACCTTTTTCTACATGGGGAAGAAAAGCATCTTGTTGAGACTTATTGAAGCGATGGATCTCGTCAATAAACAAAATAGTTCGGATACCTTGTTGTCGATTTTCTGTTGCTTTTGTCATGACTTCTTTAATTTCTTTTATTCCTGAAGTAGCCGCACTAAAGGTAATGAAATTAGCACAGGTAATTTCTGCAATAATCATAGCAAGAGTAGTTTTTCCAACCCCGGGGGGACCCCATAAAATCATGGAAGAAACATTATCAGATTGTATAATATTTCTCAAAACCTTGCCATTTCCTATAATATGCTCCTGACCCACATATTCCTGAAAAGTTCTAGGACGGACTCTATCAGCCAGTGGAGCCTTATGTAACATCTTATCAAATATTGAATTTTGCACATAATCCATTTTAACACCTTCACTTTTTATTAATAAAATACAAGTCTCAAACTTCGCACATAAAAACATGACTTAGACCATTGAAAAATCAAGGATCCACAGTGTTTTAATATAGAAAAATCCTCTCAAAAATGATATAATGTAAGTAGTGACAAATACAAAAATATCATATTTAGGAGGATTCATTCATATGAACAATATACCACAAAACAGTCAAAATGAAAATGATTTTATGAAGTCTATAATGAATTTTATTAAACAATTTAAGGTTATTAGTGCTTTAAAAAAAGCAAATTGTTATAAAGAAAAAGGTATATGTGTTCGTGATATTTTTTGCTATTTACTTCAGATTGTTTATACAGGCAAAAGCATGTATATGAGTTATCAAACTGAAAGTAATGCTCCTAAATTTGGTAAAGATGTAGTATACAGATTCTTAAATTCAATGTACATAAACTGGCAATCATTCTTGTTAAAATTATCAGGAACTATTATAAATGAGAGTTTAGTAAACCTTACTTCTGAAAAACGTATCAACGCAATAGTTGTTGATGATTCTTTTTATGGTAGACTTAGAAGCAAAAATGTTGAATTACTTTCTAATGTAAATGACCATGCAAGCAAAGGTCAAAAATATAAAAAAGGATTTAGAATGCTTACTCTTGGATGGACTGATGGTAATACATTTTTACCTATTTTATTTAACTTACAAAGTTCAGAAAAGCAAAAAAATAGATACTGCGAAATGAAAGAAGGTTTAAACAAGAACACAATTGCATATAAACGTAGAAAACAAGCAATATCAAAGTCTACAGATGTTATGATTGAAATGCTAGAAGCTACTGTAAAGGCTGGCATTCCAGCAAAACATGTATTATTTGATAGTTGGTTTTCTTATCCTGTTACCATAATTAGAATATTTAAGCTTAAGCTACATACTGTAGGTAGGCTTAAAAACACTACAAAAATAAAGTACATTTTTGAAGGTGAAAGAAAAACTTTAGCTCAGATATACAAAGAAAAAAGAAAACGTCCAGGGAAATCAAAATATCTTTTATCAGTAATGGCACAAATATATGATGCTAACAATAATACATTGGATGTAAAAATAGTATTTGTGCGTGACCGTAATAATAAAAAGAAATGGATAGCAATTATTTCTACTGATTTAAGCTTATCCGAGGAAGAAATTATAACACTTTACGGTAAACGTTGGAGCATTGAAGTTTTCTTTAAAGTATGCAAATCCTATTTGAATCTTGGAAAGGAATTTCAAGGTCTTTCTTATGATTCAATGATTGCACATACTTCAATTGTGATGGTTCGATATATGATGCTTGCTGTTGAAAACAGAAATAATAAGGATTCACGTACAATGGGAGAAATATTTTTTCTAGCTTTTGATGAGCTTAAAGATATTCAATTTTCAGAAGTATTAGAAATAATCTTCAACATTCTACAAGAAACGCTGCAAGAATTATTGTTTTTAACTGTGGCGCAAATAGATAGTTTTATTGCCGCTTTTATTATAAAACTACCTAAATATATTTCAAGGAAATTCACTGCTAAAAAGATAGCTTAAAATCAAATTTTATCACTGTTTTAAGCCATCTTACCATTGATTTACAAGGTGTTATAGCTGTTTTTTTCCTGCGAAGTATGAGTACAAGTACATAAGCTAAGTTATTTTTCATTATAACGCTATATTAACTTAATTAGCAAGTGGAAAAATGGTCTCCGCTATGCTATACATATTTTTTTATAAAGACTCCAGATAGACTGAGCAAAAGGGTGTTACTCAGTTAAAAATTTAGAGGGAAGGCCTATTAAAGTCTATGGCAAGGAAAGGATTATTTGCAATATTAGAGTATAATATGAAAATGGAGTTTACTCAGTTGTTTACAATAATGCAGGCAAATGAAAAAAATAAAATATATGGATTAAAAAACACGTAGATAGGAAGTGAAAGACCTGAAACATCATTTAACAAAAAGTATTTCAACAACAAGGAGAACATTATGCATGAAACAGAGGTAAAAGGTATCTTATCGGCTCAAAATGGAATAAATATATATCGTGGATGTACTCATGGCTGCATTTATTGCGATTCAAGAAGCAAATGCTATCAGATGCATCATGATTTTGAAGATATAGAGGTAAAGCTTAATGCACCGAAGGTTTTAGAGGATGGCCTCCGAAGGAAAAGGAAGAAATGTATGATAGGCACTGGGGCAATGAGTGATCCATACATTCACCTGGACGAAAAACTGGGGAATACTAGAAAGTGTATTGAACTTATTCATTCCTATGGATTTGGACTGGCCATACAGACCAAGTCCGCAAGAATTTTAAGGGATCTGGATTTACTCAAAAAAATTAATAAAAAGACAAAGTGTGTAGTCCAGATGACCCTTACGACTTTTGATGAAGCACTGTGTAAAATCATAGAACCCAATGTCAGTACTACAAGAGAACGGTTTGAGGTGTTAAAGATAATGCGTGATAACGGGATTCCTACGGTAGTTTGGCTCAGTCCTATTTTACCATTTATTAATGATACAGAGGAAAATATTCGGGGAATTCTGGATTACTGTATAGAAGCAAAAGTACATGGAATTATTTGTTTTGGCATGGGATTAACCTTACGAGAAGGAAACAGGGAATATTTCTATAAAATGCTGGATGAGTATTTTCCAGGAATGAAGACCCGATATATAGAAAGATATAACTATGCATATCAGTTACCAAGTCCTAGTAACGACAGGTTGATGAATATTTTGAAAACAACCTGTAAATCCCATGGTATATTGTGTGATATTGATGAATGCTTCAATTATCTTCATAAATTTGAGGAAAGAAATGAGCATGAGCAGTTAATGCTGCCTGGACTAGATTAGCTTATAAAACCCACGAGTCATGTGAACATTAAAATTAATTCAATTAAACATTCATTTAACAGTGTCTAGCAAGGCGATGACATCCAGTCATCGCCTAACACATTACGTTCTTCAATCCACCACATTATCATCCACCATAAAGTCTATATCAAGATTCTTCTCCCGAAGTTTACTAATATAAACCACAGCACACCTAAAAGTCTTTTTATTCTTTGGATTTTCTTGTCTAACTGAAAAATTCACAGGCTTATTATATCTATCCAAAGCTTCTACTGCCCATACCCCTGAAGTTAATATTTTGAGGCATTCTATATTTACCAAACGGGTCTTAGCTTCGATGGCAATTTACCTTCACTCGTTTCATAAACTAATTTAGTTAAATCTTTTTTAAGCATTTGCATTCGTTCAGCACCTATATTCTCACTCCAACGTTGCTCAATTTCAGTTAGTATCTCATTTTTTGCTCTCATTACTGATAAACCTCGTTCGGTCAGAACAATAATTTTTCCTCTCTTATCAGTAGGGTGAGTTTTGCGCATTACATAGTTATTTTTTTCAAGATAATCTATTATTTTACTAACAGCTTGCTTTGTAATTCCTAAATATTCAGCTAGTTCTATACCTGTTGCTCCATCAGGGGTGATACAACTAAACATAAAACCATGTACAGGTCTAATATCTTCAAATCCCAATTCCATCAACTTAAACATAACAAATTTGAGGCTTTTTGCATACACTTTTTTATCACTTTTTTCGTGAAAAACTAAAAGTTTATAGAATACAGTGTTTTAGCTATGTAAGGCATAGCTTTTTAGTGTTGCATGAATAATCCGGGATAAAGCAATTTCTATTTATAATAGTGTAGAATAAAACGTAATTTTCTGATAAAATAAAGACAAGTAAGAATGAATAAAACAACGAATAATAGTCAAAGGTAAATATTGAGGATGTGATAAAGTGACTAAGAAAAAAATAAAATCAATAGATGACAATTTCATAATGTCGCCAAAATATGATTTTGTATTTCTGTGACGAGAGGTCGGTTTAAAAGCTGCCTAAGTATTAACTAAACTTTTTGGCTATCCCTACCATTTGGGGTAATGCTACCACAGGTGCATTTTTGGCAACAGAAATGTACTAAGCTGTTGGGACAAAGCGGGAAAAATGGGAAACCTTATCCTATCTACTGCAAGCATAAATGATGTGTTATGAACAGGATAAACAAACTGTTGCAAGGCTCGTTAAGTCAAACAAGCGAAAAAAGGTTGACACGCTTGGACAAAAAAGGTGAGAGATAAGGGCATAATGTCTGAAAATGCAGTATGCAAGATGGTCAGTATCTCCGGGCTATAGACAGGTTCTAAGGCACATTGAATTGGTTTTAAACTGGAACTCGGTAAGCCCTATACAGGCCCTTTTTTTATGGGAAGTAGAGGGTATAGGAAAGTATAAAAAGCGAAAGATCTTCTGTAATGGAAGGTATAACTCTTCAATATTTGGAGTGATCCGAAAGGATGCTGACTTATACTATGGTGCTTGATTACATTAAAGGAATGAATCTTACGAATAAGGGAGATGTGTATACTGTTAATTAAACAGACTGCAAACTTAGACGAAAAACAAGCAAGCTTTTATTGGAAAAGCATTGATTGGAAAAACATTGAAAAATTCGTTAATAAGATTCAAGCTAGGATTGTAAAGGCGACTATTAATAAAAATTGGAAACTTGTAAAAGAATTACAGCGAATGCTGGTTCATTCCCACTATGCTAAACTAATGTCAGTAAAACGTATAACAACAAACAAAGGTAAGAAAACACCGGGCATAGATAATATACTCTGGAATTCAGCAAAGAAAAAATGTGAAGCAGTAAAGTTGCTTAACAGTAAGAACTATAAACCTAAACCATTAAAAAGAGTAAATATACGAAAACAAAATGGGAAATTGAGACCGCTTGGAATAGCTACAATGCATGATAGAGCTATGCAAACATTATATATGATGGGATTGGATCCTGTTGTAGAAAGCATGAGTGACAAAACATCATTTGGATTTCGAAAAAACAGAAGTTGTGTAGACGCTATGTCACAAATATTTATAAACTTTAGTCGCAAGTCATCCCCAACATGGGTTCTAGAAGGAGACATCAAAGGCTGTTTTAATAATATATCACATAAATGGCTAACAGATAACTCTCCTATGGATACTAATGTATTAAATAAGCTTATTAAATCTGGATATGTATATAAGGGGAAACTATTCTCTACAAAAAGCGGAACCGCACAAGGTTCTCCAATTAGTCCTTGTTTAGCTAATTTTACTCTTGATGGTATAGACGAATTATTGAAAAGCACATTTAAAAGAAGTACAAAAATCCGAAATAATGAAAGACCCAAGGTTAATCTAATCCGCTATGCGGATGACTTTATTGTTACAGCTCCCGACAGTGAAACTGCTATAAAAGCAAAAGAAATAATAAAAAGTTTTTTAATCCAAAGAGGGCTAGAATTGTCAGATGAAAAGACAATAATAACTCATATAGATGAAGGCTTTGATTTTATTGGATGGAATATAAAGAAATATAAAGGTAAGTTGCTGATTAAGCCATCTCAAAAATCAATTAAAAGGGTAATAAGTAAAATTAGTGCGATTATAAAGGGGAATAAATCAGTAGAACAGGATATATTAATAATAAAGTTAAATCAAATAATAACTGGATGGAGTAATTACCATCAATGTGCTGTATCAAATGATATATTTCAAAAGATAGACCATATTACATTTCAAATGCTATGGAAATGGGCAAAAAGGAGACATCCTAACAAAGGCAAAAGATGGATAAAATCAAAATACTGGAAAGTACACGGTGCTAGAAATTGGGTATTCAAGGATAATAAGAAGCTGATTTTAATGAGTGATAAGAAAATAATCAGACATATACCACTAAAGCTTAATAAAAATCCATATACTGATACTCAATATTTTGAAGAGCGAAAGTACAAATTGGGAGCAAAGAAGCTAACCGGAATATTTAAAAAATTATGGGTAAAACAGAATGGAAAATGTACTATATGTGGATTATCAATGGACACTGCTGAAGAAAGAAGTATAACATATAATAATAATAATAATCCTATTGGAAATAAACAAAAGGATAAAGTATTATTAGCACATAGGGCTTGTACTTTAACCAATTGACCAATTATTAATAGAAACCGGCATTTTCATGCTAAAGAATGCTTTCAGGGGCTTGAGCCGTATGAAGGGAAACTTTCAAGTACGGTTCTTAGACGGGAAAGTGGAAGTAATTCCTCCTACCTAGTCAGCAAGTATATATTTGGAAACGAAAAACATAAGGACCTACTAATTGCACTGTTAAGTGATGTATTAGGTGTTCCAGAAGAAGAATTTGAAGGAATAGAAATAATAAATAGTGAACTACTAAAGGACTTTAAGGAAGACAAAAAAGGGATACTTGATGTACGAGTGAAAACAAAGGTAGGAAAGCAAATAGATGTTGAGATACAAATACTACCCACAGATTACATGGCAGAACGTACCATTTTCTATTGGAGCAAGATGTATACAAGTCAGATAAAGCCAGGTGATACTTATGACATGTTACAGAAATGTGTAACTATAAACATAGTAGACTTCAAGTGTACGCCACTAAATAGGTTATATTCTAGTTATCACTTAACAGAAGATAAAACAGGTTTTAGATTAACGGATATAATAGAGGTACATTTTCTGGAGATACCGAAATTATTTGATAAAGATATTGAGAGAGATGAAAATGATCCAATAGTTCAGTGGATGGAATTCTTAGATGCAAAATCGAAGGGGGAGATGGAGATGCTGGCAGAAAAGAATAAGGATATAAAGAAAGCCTATAATTTATTGCAAATAATAAGCAAGGATGAAAAGGCTAGAATGTTATATGAGGCTAAGCAGGCAGAAATTAGTGACCAGCTTACTAGGATAAAATCAGCAGAGGAAAAAGGAATAGAAAAAGGAATAGAAAAAGGAATAGAAAAAGGCGCAAATGAGAAAGCAATAAAGGTAGCCGAAAAAATGATAATAAAAGGGCTTTCAATGGATGATATAGTTGAAATAACTGAGCTTACAGTAGAAAGATTACTTGAAATAAAGCGTAATATGGTGCATTAGAACCATAGGGAGCATAATTAAAGGGAAATATCCACCGCCTGGGCAAGATGAATTTATCCAGGCGGTTTTTTATATTAAATTATTTGGAGGTGGTATTGTAGGAATTGTTTCCATATAGTGATGATCCAACCTCTTAGGTGGTGAGTAGTTCACTAATAGTACATTTAGTAATCCCTTATTGATGTTGAAAATATGTTTTAATAGCATTATAATGAATTAGTCAATGTTACAAATTAAATAATTTGAATTATTTGTTTACCGCGTGGATTAAAAATTAAGTGAAATAGGGAGAGAGTATATTGAATTTAGAAAATAGAATAGTTAATAAAATAGTTGATATATCAAAGAAACATAAATATATTGATAAGATTATTATCTTCGGGTCACGAGCGCGTGGTGATAATTTATTAAAAAGTGATATTGATTTAGGTGTGTATTCTGATAAGTCTATTGCAGAATTCAAAGATGAAATTGAGGAGAAAGTTAGTACTTTATTAGAGTTTGATTTTTCACATATGAATAATATTGAAGATAAGTTTTTTATAGAACAAGTTGAAAAAGAAGGGGTAATTATTTATGAGAAACCTTGATTTTAAGTATATGAATTTGAAAAGGGCATACGATAGACTTAAAGAGGTTAGTGATTTATACGACGGTAAAAATGAAATAATAAGAGATAGCTTAATTCAAAGGTTTGAATTTACCTATGAGCTCACTCATAAAATGCTTAAAGAGTTTATGAATTTCCAAGGAGTAACCCTGGAGAACTCATTTCCACGTACAATATTTAAAAAGGCATATGTTAACAATATTATATCAGATGAATTGGTATGGATTAATTTATTAGAAGATAGAAATTCTACATCACATATTTACAATGAAAAGTTAGCTAATGAAATTGCAAAAAGAATAGCCAATAAATATGTTGACTCCATTGGTGAATTAATTAAGAACTTAGAATTATTAATGTAGTAAATGTAGTAAGGTGTAGTAAGGGTACATTCACATCTATGGGAATCGGAATTGCAGAAAATGAGGGGTATTTTAGCCTGAATGACAAAATTGTAGATTATTTTGCAAATGATATTATACAGATGAGTGATAATTTGAAAAAAATGACTATTCATGATTTACTTTGTATGGGCACAGGACATGCAAGATGCCCCGTGACAAAAGCAATGGAGGAAAATAAGCCGCTTGATGATATTAGCAAGCTTTTCTTTGAAGAGCCTCTTGTGTTTGAACCAGGTACACATTTTTTATATAATAACGCTGCAAATTATATGCTTTCAAAGCTTATTAGTATTACAACTGGGCATAGTCTGAAAGAATATTTAATGCCTCGTATTTTTAAGCCGCTGGGAATACCTGAGCCACAATGGGATTCCGATGTAAATGGTATATCATTTGGATGTTCAGGATTATATTTAACGGCAGGAGAATTATCAAAATTTGGTCAACTGTTACTTAATCATGGAGTATGGAACAAAAAACAGTTTATACTTGCAGATTATATTGAACAGGCTACGAAATCGCAAATTGATACATCTGAATTCAATGAATGTTTTGCAACTGCTGATCATAAACAAGTATACGGTTACCAAATATGGATGAATTCATATCCTAATTCCTATCGAATGGATGGATTGTATGGACAATATGTAGTAACATTACCAGATAAAAATGCAGTAGTTACGTACGTTTCAAATGAACCATCAAATATGACAGGAGTTTTAGAATTAACATGGAATACAGTAGTTGATAAACTATAAAAGATACCTTAATTTCTAGAAAATAAAAAAGCCTACCATTTTTCAATAGTTGACTTTCCAATTATAAATCATTTATAGAAGTCTTAAACATTAAAGGATTATAGTTTCCCATTGCATATACTACAGAGTTCGACTTTTAATTAGACTAGGATCTTTGGTATTTATAATGCTTCTTGCAGTGGATTCTAAAAAGGTACTAAAATCTTTGTACAAGTTTTCAGTATACTTTTCTATTATTGAATTGAAACCTTCTTGATATTTTTCAGGTATAAGGTTCTTAGATATAAATTTCAATTCAAAATCTGTTTGCGGAAGTGACATAGGGTATGGGGTATTATATTTATAATTACTTTGAGATTCTGTTGCTGTAAGCACAGAATTTAAAAGATATAAACGTTGGAATTAGGAGTTAAGGTCACCCCCCGGGGGGTAAATCATGAAGCATGATTAGGGAGGCAAATGTGGGAATATTTAATAGGAAAAAGAAGGAAGAAAAAAAGGAAAAAGGAGTACTAACTTTATACTCAATTACTTTAGATAGTCAAAATATTTATGAAATAGCAAAGGAAGAATTTTTAGAACAAACAAAATCAATTACAAAAATAGATGGTGGTATAGAATTTATCTTTAAAGATGGTACAAACTTAGATTTGCATTTGCAAGATAATGAAGATTATATAATTACGCAAACAAATGGAATGGCAAATTTTTTTTCGCAAGCACCATTAGTAAACAAAGAAGTTTTAGAGCAAGCGATATTGCAAATTCAATTGTTTACTTGTATTGTGGGAATTGGGTTTGAACTTAATGGAGATGAAAAAAGAAAAAATTACATTGTAAATACTATTTATGAAATAGCTAAAAAAACTCAAGGTTTTGTACTTTATCCTAGTATGGAATTATATACATCTAAAGGTGAATTACTTATATCAATAAATGGCGAAACAGATTTTGAAAAGTATTATCCAATTGCAAGTTCAGATATATTAAAAAGAGAAGTAAAAGCAACAGCTAAAGATGAGGAAAGATATAAAACAATTATTAGGGAATGCGATGAAAAGAAGATAGCACATACGAATTTTATGTTAGGTACACAAATTATGGAAGAAGAAGTGCTTGTCCCAACTGTAGAAGAAATAGTTAAGAGAGCAGTAGCTATATTTTCGGCTGCTTTATATGCGGAATGTTTGCTAATGGAAGACGGATCTGTAGGACTTGCAAAATATGAATTTGAAGAAATGAATAAAATATATGGAGTTATAAATTATCTTAGTAATAGTGAAAAAGAATATATAGAAATGAATGAGCCAGATAGAGTCACATCTATACAGTTTGCATGGCAATATGAAAGATGTGCTATATTAATATGGGCTCTTGGATTTATAGAATTAAATCCATCAACTGAAATTTGTAATGTTCGTAAAATTGCTGAAGTATTAAGAAGTTATGATTCTTTGAATGGATTAATACAAGCTTCTAATATTATAAGTAATGTAGAGTTATTGGACATGCATACAAGAATTTTATATTATCATTGGGCTTGTGTGGATGCAAGGATAAAAAAACAAGAGATACCAGCAGGAATAGATTCAGGGGTAGTACAAGAACAACATTATGCTTTGAATTGGCTTGTTAGTGCCAATGGAGGCTGTGATTGGGAGAAAATTTGTTCTAACACATAATCTGGGGAATGAATGATAATACTGGAAACATTGGTATATTTATTGTATGAAATATATCAATGTTCTTAAGGAGAAATTAAAAGATATAAATGTTAAAAAATAATTATAAACATTCTTTTCATTGTGTTTAGTTAAATGTTGTTGGTATAATATAATGAATAAAAAAATATAGATTAAATTACTTCATTTTTCAGAGAAACAGAAAGGGTGAAATCATGGACATTTTTAAAAAATTTATTAATTATTATAAGCCTTACAAGCTTCTTTTTTTTGCAGATATGTTTTGTGCACTAGTAGTTTCTGCGGTGGATATATCTTTTCCAGTAATTCTTAGTTATCTTTCGAAAAACTTCTTTACAAAAGATAAACAATTTATTCTTCATAACATAGGCTATATTGGCATAGCATTGGTGTGTATGTATATAATAAAATATTTTTGTCAATATTTTATAGCTACTTGGGGACATATTATGGGGGCTAGAATGGAAAATAATATGAGAAGAGATTTATTTAGTCATCTTCAAAGTTTACCATTTTCATATTATGATGAAAATAATACTGGAGAAATGATGTCTAAGCTAATATCAGATTTGTTTGATATTTCAGAACTTGCACATCATGGTCCGGAGAATGTACTTATATCAGCACTTAAAATCTTAGGCTCCTTTACCATACTATTGTTCATAAATGTGAAAATGACAATCATTTTGCTGGTCGTTACTTTAATCATGGTAGTCTTTTCAACTTATCAAAATTTGAAAATGCGTAAAATATTCTTGGATAATAGGAAAAAAACAGCAAATATAAACTCTGCTGTACAGGATAGTTTATCAGGAATCAGGGTTGTAAAGTCATTTGCAAATGAAGAAATAGAAAAGAAAAAGTTTAATATAAGAAACAAAGAGTATTTAAATTCTAAGGTACAAAGTTATACTGCAATGGGTAAGTTTATTGCTGGAAATAGTTTTTTTGAAGGGATTCTATATGTTGCAATAATAGTAGCTGGATCATTATTTATTATTGAGGGTTCTTTAAAAGTCTCAGATCTTGTAGTCTATGCTCTTTATATAAATATATTTATAAACCCTATAGATATATTAATTAATTTTACAGAGCTATTTCAAAAGGGGTATGCAGGGTTTCAGAGGTTTAGGGAAGTTATAGAAACAGTGCCTGTTATAGTGGATAAAGAAGATGCTGTAACTCTTACCAATGTGAAGGGAAATATAGAATATAAAAATGTAACCTTCAGTTATGGTGATGACCATAATGTTTTAAATGATATAAGCATAAAGATAAAGGCCGGGAGAAACATAGCATTTGTTGGTCCGTCTGGTGGTGGAAAAACTACAATCTGTTCACTTCTTCCAAGATTCTATGACATAACTTCTGGAAGCATTACAATAGATGGAAATGATATAAGAGATCTGACACTTGAATCCCTTAGAAATTCCATAGGTGTTGTACAACAAGATGTATATATGTTTGCAGGTAGCATAAAAGAAAACATTGGATATGGTAAAATTAATGCTTCTGATGAAGAAATTATGGAGGCAGCTAAAAATGCCAATATTCATGACTATATAATGGATCTTGATGAAGGATATGATACCTATGTTGGTGAGCGTGGAGTAAAACTTTCTGGTGGACAAAAACAGAGGCTTTCCATAGCAAGAGTATTTTTAAAAAATCCTCCCATTTTAATTTTAGATGAAGCGACTTCAGCATTGGATAATGAAAGCGAGAGATATATACAAAGTTCCATTGAGAAACTTTCAAAGGATAGAACTACTATAGTTATAGCCCATAGGTTAAGTACAATAAAAAAATCAGATGAGATAATAGTTATTAATGATGAGGGTATACAAGAAAGAGGCAGTCATAACGAGCTTCTTAAAAATGAAGGTATGTATGCATATTATTATAATATGCAATTTGAAGGTTTAGATTCTAATAGTAAAATCTTTTAGTTAGGAGTAAGGGGTCAGACCCTTGTATAAATTTGGTTTAATTGTAATATATTATGATTTAAATGGAAATTAAAGTGAGAAAGAAAAGAATGATTTTTATAACTAACGAAAACCGTTTTCAAGATGCAATTATTTTGAAAGCGGTTTTTCTTTTTACTTTGCAGAACTAAAACATAACAATTTACATGCGGTACTAATTGGTAATTGATGCTATGGATATCGAAAAAAATTAATAGCAAGATGCAAGAACTATGACAAATCCTCCTTTATGGAACTTTTTAAGATTTACGAAGGATATTTGTACAGCATATGCTAAGGAACATAATAATTTTAGTTCAGTATCATATGATAGCTCAATATTTAAAAAAGGTAATGTAAAGGCAAAAGGTGTTAAAGCACCTTATCTTTTAGTAGCTCATTCAATAGGTAGTTTTGATGCTGTTGAATTTACAAAATTGTATCCAAAAGAGGTTGCAGGCATAATTATGGTAGATGGTTCAGGAAAGAATGTTATGGGGGATATGATGAATTTCATTAATTCAAATATGCCAGAAATGAAAGAATCTTTCTTAGGTCAGTTTACTAAAGCGGATGGCACAATAGATGAAGCATTACAAAGTGAGCAGCAGGTGTATCAAGCAGGGGATGTACTTAGAAATGTACCATTAACTTGTTTATCAGCAGTTGACGAAGGTATGGGGCCCATATATCAAGCAGTTGTAAACCCGGAATAAGAAGATTGGCTTAGCTGCTCTAATTATTCTAAAAGAATACCAGTTCCAAATTCTGGACACTATATATACATAGACCAACCTTAGTACGTAGTAAATGCAATTAAAGACATGATTAATACTATAGAAAATAAAAATTCACCACACAAAGATAAGAAATAATAAATAGTGAAATACTAAAGGATTTCAAGGAAGACAAAAAAGGGATACTTGATTACTGTATTCTAGCTTTCATCTGACAGAGGATAAAACAGGTTTTAGATTAACGGATATAATAGAGGTGCATTTCCTGGAGATACCGAAAAAATGATAATAAAAGGGCTTTCTATAGATGATATAGCTGAAATAACAGAGCTTACAGTAGAAAGTTTACTTGAAATAAAGCGTAATATCCTGCATTAGAAATAGCCTAGTATTAATAATAGTATTAAGTAAAGCATTTAATTAGAGTGAAATTTAATGAAATGTTTTTTGTATTTATAGAATGTCCATTATAATGCTTAAGTAAATAGTGAATAATGTAAGAAAAGAGGATATAATAAAGGTAAATTGAAAACTAATGGTTATTAGCAAAGTAAAATTAAAATATAGACTAGGAGAAAAAAATGAAAAATGATGTAGTAAATACGCGTAAGATATCTATAATCAAAAAAGAAATTCAAAAAGAGTTGATAGTTAAATCAAAGTTTTATTCATCCAGCATGATTATAAAAGAAGTCTATTGCACTAATCCCAGGTGTGAGTGTAGAGATTTGACGTTGAAATTCTTGAAGGTTGATGAAATGAATAATGAAGGCGAAATACTTTTTAGTATAAAATTAAACCTTGATACCTTTAAAGTATTAGATAAAGTTAGCTATGATAAGGCTATTAAGGTTGATGAAATAATAACAGAGTTTTTAACTGAACTTGATATCGAAATAAGAGATAGATTTAATGAAAATTATAAAATTTCTAAGGGGTTGGAAGGTGAAAAAAAAGTAAAACCTATTAGTGAGAAGGTGGTAGAGATTACAATGGGTGGGGGTTGTGTATCTTTTAATGAAATTTTTGATAATGTAGAAACAATCAATTTTAGAGATGAAAAAAGCAATTTAATTTATATTGATGACCTATATTGTATGAATCCTAAGTGTCTTTGTAATGAAGCGTATCTTTCTTTTATAGTGGTTAATGAATTGGACAATAATGGTGAAAATGTTTTTACATTAAGATACAGGTTAAAGAGTGGAAAATATGATGTTGAATCTAAGTCATGTACTGATGAATATATGAATGATATATTAAAGGCATTTAATAAAGAAGAAAAACAAATGCGGGAGAATTTCAAAAAACGGTATAAGGATATGAAAGTAATTGGTAAGCAAATACATGATAAAAATAAGATGAATACAGCACCACAAACAGTAACGCTACAAGTAGGAAGAAATGATGCTTGTCCTTGTGGAAGTGGTAAGAAGTATAAAAAATGCTGTGGTTGTTAATGAAAGAGGTGCATAAAAATGGATTCATCAATATGTGAAGAAAATATTTTGCCGCTTGTTCAGGATTTCAATATATTTATGGAGTATATTGAAGAGGAAAAACCTGTTTTATCTGCTAAAAAAGAGGTTCTTGGAAAAAATGACTCTTTTAAGCTTAATTCTAAGCTTAACTTTAATAAGGCTGTGACAGCACCAAATTATAATCAAGACCAATACTTTATTATAGACTTGATGTTTTCATTGGCTGTTGATAGTGGATTATATGTAGTAGCAAATGATGAGAAAGAAAAAGTGAACTTGGTAAAGACTGAAAAAGTAGAGCTGTTTTTAGAACTTAATAATTTTGAAAAATATGTATTTATAATTGAAAACTACTGGTCAAAGTATGACTTTTGTAAAAAGTACCCAAGATGGAGTGGTACAATAGCTTTATGGAATACTATAGCATCTATTGCTAAGGGAAATTTAGGAGAACCTATTTTAAAACAAGAAAATACGCAGATAGTATTTTCAACAGCTGTTTCTTTTCTCTGTCAGTTGTCTTATTTTGGTTTATGTAGCTTGGAACTTATTGAAGGTGTTAAAAATAAGTATGAAGACACAGTTAAGGCTATTATTCCAACAGAATTAGGTATAGTAATTTGTGAAAAGCTATTAACTGAGGGATTTAATTTTTGGAATATGGAAGATGTGGAAACGTTAATGGAATATTTAGGTATAAAAAGAGGGGATAAAAGTTTATTCTTTGTACTTAAAGATATATTTCCAGATAATATAGTACAAAAAACTATTGAAGATGAAGTTCAAATAGATAGAAGTGGTGTATATACTTTCAAAGTTAATCTTTCTAAAAGTTTGTGGAGAAAGATAAGAATGTCACATAGAAGTACTTTTGAGGATTTACACCTTGCAATTCAAAGTGCTTTTAATTTTGATAATGATCATCTGTATGACTTTTATATTGGTGGAAATAGGCGCACTGCAAAAATTACTTATGCTGGGAATCCTCAGGAGGGAATAGTAGATGATATTACTATAGGGGAAGCTAGTCTTTATAAAGGACAGAAGATTAAATACCTTTTTGATTTTGGTGATGAGTGGGAATTTGATATAATAGTAACTGATATTGATAAAAATGCAACATTACCTATACAGCCTGAGGTTATTGAATCAAAAGGGAAATCGCCAGAGCAATATCCAGAATGCTACTAGCAAACATATGATTTTATTGAAAAGTTGCACATTTGATGAAGATTGATGATTTCATTCTTTCTATAATTATATTATCCTATAGTGGAAGTATATAGTAATCAACATTTAGGAAGGTGAATATTTATGGGAAATTATCAAAACATTAATACTTTAAAACCAGAAGGCATTGAAAACAAAAGAGCGTATTTGGTTGGAGGGGGAATAGCCTCTCTTGCGGCTGCCGCATATTTAATACGAGATGGTCATATGGATGGTAAAAACATAACTATTTTAGAACAATCGCATATTATCGGTGGTAGTATGGATGGATGCGGAAATGCAAAGGATGGTTATATTGTTCGAGGTGGAAGAGAAATGGAAGAGCACTATGAGTGTTGCTGGGATTTATATGGCAAGATTCCATCTCTAAGTGCTCCTGATAGAACAGTTTTAGATGAATTCCGAGAGTTAAATGATGCTGACCCTAATGAGTCAACTTGTAGATTGCTTCAGAATTGTGGTGAAAAAGCAGATTTTTCTTCTCTTGGACTTAAGGATAATCACATTAAACAACTTACTATGCTTTTCCTTGCAACCGAAGAAGATCTAGGAGCTGCAACTGTTGAGCAGTATTTTGATCAATCCTTTTTGGAAACTGATATGTGGTGTTTCTGGCGTTCTATGTTTGCATTTGAAAATTGGCATAGCGTTGTGGAAATGAAACGCTATATGCAACGTTTTATGCATTTGCTTCCTGGAATGAGCAGTATGAAGAACATTATGTTTTCAAAGTACAACCAGTATGAATCTATGATTCTTCCACTTGAAAAATGGTTGCAATCTAAAAATGTAGTCATTGACCTAGATTCACAGGTTACAGATTTAGATATTGACATAGAGGCAGGTAAGAAAACAGTTACTGCCATTCACTTGCTGCACAATGGTAAAGATGAAGTAATTCATACAACAGTGAATGATTTGGTATTTGTTACTAATGGATCTATGACAGAAAACTCTACTATTGGAAGTATGCATGAACCTGCAGTAATTAATCCTGGGGCTTCTGGCTGCTGGGATTTGTGGAAAAATATTGCAAAAAAAGATTCCTCCTTTGGAAAACCAGAAGTATTCTGTAGTGACATCGACAAAAGTAAATGGGAATCTTTCACTATAACTAGTACAGATGCTAGAATGGCAGACCTGCTTAAGGAACTCACCGGCAGAGATCCATACTCTGGTAAAACAGTTACTGGAGGTATTATAACTATTAAGGATTCAAATTGGCTTTTGAGTGTAACTTGCAATAGACAACCTCATTTTATTGACCAACCTAAGGATGTTTTAGTAATATGGGCTTACGGTCTGTTCCCTGACAATATTGGTGATTTTGTGAAAAAGAGAATGAGCGAATGTACTGGTGAAGAAATGATGACAGAGCTTTTATACCATTTAGGCATCAAAGATGAGATATCAGAAATTCTTAAAAACGTTAATGTTATCCCTTGCATGATGCCTTATACCACAAGTCAGTTTATGCCTCGTGTTAAGGGTGATCGTCCTGATGTTATTCCACAAGGTAGTACCAATCTTGCCTTTTTAGGCCAATTTGCAGAAGTTGCAGATGATTGTGTATTCACAGTTGAATATTCCATTCGTTCAGCTATGATGGCGGTTTATACATTACTTAACCTTGATAAAAAGGTGCCAGAAGTATATCCTACTAAATATGATATTCGTGTGATTGCAGCAGCTGCAAAGGCATTATATAGTGGACGACCTCTCCCTGCTGAGACTATTGTACGCAAGCTTTTGAAAAATACAACGCTTGAAGGTTTAATTTAAATATATAACAAAAAGAACAAGAAAGTACATGCTTTCTTGTTCTTTTTGTTATATATTTTTATAGTAGCGGTAGTGGCCATAGATTAGTGTAAGCAATTGCTATTACTGCATTTCACATTTTAATAATGCTCTATGGATATCCCCACTAATTATATTAGCTAGATTATCAATAATTTGATCAGAGTTATTAATCATATTGGTTCTTATCCATTCAAGTAATAATCCTACAAAAGCAAATTTATAAAAATTAACCACAAATTCTTTCTTTTCCTGTGAAACTTTCATGTCCACTGCGATTTCATCTACAACGTTAACCACAAGGGTATACACTGCGCTGTATAAATGGGTCTCTAAGTGTTCACGTCCAATGGAGTTATAGGTATTTAACACCATTTTACGATTTTGATCCAAATAGATCAATATCTTCAAAAATCCCTGCTGCCATGTTTGATAAGTTGTATTTTCTTCCATGGCACTAGCAACTTCAGTTCTGAAAATCCATTCTAAAAGTGCATAGATATCTTGAAAGTGATAGTAGAATGTACGGCGATTAACTCCACAGTCCGAAACAATATCATTAATTGTAATTTTTGCTAAGGGCGTGGTATTCATTAGTTTTTTCAAGGATTCTGCTAAAGATTCTTTTGTAGTTTGGTGCATACATTATATCTCCTTTCCATTGGCGTTATATATATTATATTTAAAGTAAACTCTTTAGTCAATGTGAGATAAGTCAATACAGGGCACCTCTTTTTCCTTAATTCATTCCATGGATAAACGTCTTCATATATGAGTAAAAAAATATTGCCTTAATAAAATTGGCAATAGCTATCGATTGTAAGTGGCAATAAAGTTTTAAGTTAACAATTTTTGAGAAAAAACTATCATTGACAATATTTATTCTTAATTCTATAATTAGGTATAATCTATGAAAGGTAAGGTATTTGGAGATATGAGAATATAATTCACTTAAAGAATTTTTTTAATAAAACGATGATAAATTCCCCATTGAGGATTTTTTTGTTGTACATTTTATTGAAATTGTGAGTGGATATTAACTTGTTGATGTGGATATTACCTTAAATGTTATTCCTAAGAGTATTATTTAAAATACTTTAGGGTATTTTTATGATAATTATTAAACTAAAGCAAACTATTATCCTCTCCAAATTAAAGGAGGGGTTTTTTTATGTTATTAATTGAAGGTATAAATATAAAAAAATATTATGGAGACAGACTTATACTTAATATAGAAGA
The DNA here is from genome assembly GCF_011065975.2 of Clostridium sp. FP1. Taxonomy (NCBI): domain Bacteria; kingdom Bacillati; phylum Bacillota; class Clostridia; order Eubacteriales; family Clostridiaceae; genus Clostridium; species Clostridium sp. FP1. The sequence continues at coordinate 1,142,853 of NZ_JAAMNJ020000001.1, forward strand.
TTTTAAAATATACTCAGAAGATCGGATAGGCCTGGTGGGACTTAATGGTTCGGGTAAGACTACACTTATTAATATACTTTGTGGCGAATCTGAACCTGATGAAGGCTTGGTTAGAAGGTACGGAATCCATAGCGTGGTAGATCAACTTGGTTCCAAAGAATATGAAGACATAGACAAAAAAGTAGCTAATCAATTTGGTACTCAGCATAAATGGAACAATAATTTAAGTGGCGGTGAGAAAACAAGATTTAAAATGGCTAAATGCTTTGATAAAGGTAATAATATAATATTCGCGGATGAGCCAACCAGTAATTTGGATGTGGAGGGTATAGAGCTTCTTAATAATAAGTTTAAGGAATATAGGGGCGCCCTGCTAATCATATCTCACGATAGGGAGTTTCTAGACAAGTTATGTAATAAGATAGTAGAGATAGATGAGGGAAAGCTAAAGGAATATAAGGGTAATTATACAGACTTTAAACTTCAAAAGGATTTAGACATAGAAAGAAGTTTATTTGAATTCAATAAGTATGGGAAAGATAAAAAAAAGCTTGAAGATGCCATGGATGAGACAAAACAAAAGGTCGGGGCTATGAGAAAGGCTCCAGCAAGAATGGGGAATTCAGAAGCAAGACTTCATAGTAAAATGGGCAACCAGAAGGCAAAGGCTAATCTAGATAGAGCTGCAAGAAACATGAAAGCTAGAATGGATCATCTTGAGGTAAAAGAAAAACCTAAAAAAATTCAAAGCATAAAGCTAGATGCATTAGATAATGGTGAGCTTTATAGTAAGATAGTTATTTCAGGAAAGAATATAAGTAAGTCTTTTGGAGATAAAATTATATTTAATAATACAGAGTTTGATATTTATAATTGCTCAAGAACTGCGCTTATAGGGCCTAATGGTAGTGGAAAGAGTACTCTTATTAAGATGATTTTAGAAGGAGACATATCAATTAAAACAGCTAAAGGTGCAAAAATAGGTTACTTCAGCCAGGACATGAATATTCTTAATGAGGAGTTTAGCATTCTGGAAAATGTAATGGAAAATAGTGTTTATGATGAAACTTTTGCACGAATCCTATTAAGCAGACTTCTATTCAAAAAAGAAGAGGTTTATAAGAAGGTTAAAGCACTAAGTGGAGGGGAAAGAGTAAAGGCTTCTTTTGTGAAGGTATTTTTGAGTGATATTAACTTGCTTGTTTTGGATGAACCAACAAATTATCTGGATATATATTCCTTAGAGGTTGTGGAAGCGGCATTAAAGGAATACGGGAGAACCCTTCTATTTGTATCACACGACAGAAGATTTATAAGTACAGTTGCAAATAGTATATTATCCATTGAAAAGCACAAATTGATCACTGTTCGTGGCAGTTATGAAGAATTTATGGAGAAAAGCAGTAATAAAACAGATGTAAGAGCAGAAGCTTTGGAAAATCAAATCTTTGTTCTCGAAAACCGCCTGTCAGGGATCATCAGTAAGCTTTCCGTACCGTCTAGAAAGGATGATCCTGAGAAACTGGATAGGGAGTATTTTGATGTATTAAAGAAGTTAAAGGAACTTAAGATAGAAATAGATTAAGGTATATCTAATTTAACGGTAGTTATATTCAATGTTATAGGAGAACAGAAAAATAAGGATACGAAATTGGTATTCTTATTTTTATAATACTTAGCCTTGTGTATCGGAATACGGAATGTAGAAATATTTATACTTATATGTAGGGATATGAAGATAATCCAGTTAGAAGACCTATTGGCCATATTTATGCTCTTATTTATATGATACAATACTCCTTGTCGTCACATGATGGCAAAGCAAATTGGTCTTTGAAAATTAAACAGAGAAATAGGTAAAATAGCGAAATAATATTTCGCAAGGCCAGTTAATTACTTTAGATAAAAAAGTAATTTTAGTCGTAAGACTAAAAAGTATGTAATGAGCTTGCGTAACAACTTAACAGTTGTCGCAGATTATTCATTTCAAATAAAAAGTGTAAACTTTTAAATTGAGAGTTTGATCCTGGCTCAGGACGAACGCTGGCGGCGTGCCTAACACATGCAAGTCGAGCGATGAAACCCTTCGGGGTGGATTAGCGGCGGACGGGTGAGTAACACGTGGGTAACCTGCCTCAAAGAGGGGAATAGCCTCCCGAAAGGGAGATTAATACCGCATAATATGTTTTGGTCGCATGATCGAAACATCAAAGGATTTTTCTTTTAGAAGATTCCACTTTGAGATGGACCCGCGGCGCATTAGCTAGTTGGTGAGGTAACGGCCCACCAAGGCAACGATGCGTAGCCGACCTGAGAGGGTGATCGGCCACATTGGAACTGAGACACGGTCCAGACTCCTACGGGAGGCAGCAGTGGGGAATATTGCGCAATGGGGGAAACCCTGACGCAGCAACGCCGCGTGAATGATGAAGGCCTTCGGGTTGTAAAGTTCTGTCTTCTGGGACGATAATGACGGTACCAGAGGAGGAAGCCACGGCTAACTACGTGCCAGCAGCCGCGGTAATACGTAGGTGGCAAGCGTTGTCCGGATTTACTGGGCGTAAAGGATGCGTAGGCGGACATTTAAGTCAGATGTGAAATACCCGAGCTTAACTTGGGTGCTGCATTTGAAACTGGGTGTCTAGAGTGCAGGAGAGGTAAGTGGAATTCCTAGTGTAGCGGTGAAATGCGTAGAGATTAGGAAGAACACCAGTGGCGAAGGCGACTTACTGGACTGTAACTGACGCTGAGGCATGAAAGCGTGGGGAGCAAACAGGATTAGATACCCTGGTAGTCCACGCCGTAAACGATGAATACTAGGTGTCGGGGGTCGAACCTCGGTGCCGCAGTTAACACAATAAGTATTCCGCCTGGGGAGTACGATCGCAAGATTAAAACTCAAAGGAATTGACGGGGGCCCGCACAAGCAGCGGAGCATGTGGTTTAATTCGAAGCAACGCGAAGAACCTTACCTAGACTTGACATCCCCTGCATAACCCAGAGATGGGCGAAGTCCTTCGGGACAGGGTGACAGGTGGTGCATGGTTGTCGTCAGCTCGTGTCGTGAGATGTTGGGTTAAGTCCCGCAACGAGCGCAACCCTTATCATTAGTTGCTACCATTTAGTTGAGCACTCTAGTGAGACTGCCCGGGTTAACCGGGAGGAAGGTGGGGATGACGTCAAATCATCATGCCCCTTATGTCTAGGGCTACACACGTGCTACAATGGTGAGTACAAAGAGATGCAAGACCGCAAGGTGGAGCCAAACTCAAAAACTCATCCCAGTTCGGATTGTAGGCTGCAACTCGCCTACATGAAGCCGGAGTTGCTAGTAATCGCGAATCAGCATGTCGCGGTGAATACGTTCCCGGGCCTTGTACACACCGCCCGTCACACCATGAGAGTTGGTAACACCCGAAGTCCGTGAGGTAACCTAACACTAACGTGTTTATGGAGCCAGCGGCCGAAGGTGGGATTGATGATTGGGGTGAAGTCGTAACAAGGTAGCCGTAGGAGAACCTGCGGCTGGATCACCTCCTTTCTAGGGAGTAGATGCAAAGACTTCGGTCGATGCAACAAGAAGAATTTAATTATTCTTCAAAAATGTCTACTGTAATTACTCGTAACCTATTCTCTGTTTAATTTTGAGAGACTAATTTTAGTAAACTCTTAAGAGCTTACTAATAATTTAATCTTTCTAAAAATGTTCTTTGAAAATTGCACAGTGAAATTAAAGTTGTTTTAATAAGTTAAAGCCATGTAAATGGTGTATAGATGAATTTAATACAATTTCGCAAAATGAATTAAAACGTTTATGTAAATAGACGAAATTATCTACGTAAGTAGATAAAGATAAAGGTTAAGCTACAAAGGGCGCATGGCGAATGCCTTGGCACTAGGAGCCGAAGAAGGACGCGTTAAGCTGCGATAAGCTTTGGGTAGGCGCAAATAGCCAGTGATCCAAAGATTTCCGAATGGGGGAACCCACATAGTAACAACTATGTACTGCATACTGAATAAATAGGTATGCAGAGGTAGACCCGGGGAACTGAAACATCTAAGTACCCGGAGGAAGAGAAAGAAACATCGATTTCCTAAGTAGCGGCGAGCGAAAGGGAAAGAGCCCAAACCTAGGTCTTTGACCTAGGGGTTGAGGATAGATCATAAATACTGCAATTCCTTAATTGAAGATAGCTGGAAAGCTGCTCCGCAGAAGGTAATAGGCCTGTAAATGAAAAGGAAAAACAGTCAGATCTAATCCAGAGTACCACGAGACACGTGAAACCTTGTGGGAAGCAGGGAGGACCACCTCCCAAGGCTAAATACTACCTAGTGACCGATAGTGAAGAAGTACCGTGAGGGAAAGGTGAAAAGAACCCCGGAAGGGGAGTGAAATAGAACCTGAAACCGTGTGCCTACAACCGGTCGGAGCACTTTTTATGTGTGACGGCGTGCTTTTTGTAGAACGAGCCAACGAGTTACGATATGTAGCAAGGTTAAGTACTTAAGGTACGGAGCCGAAGGGAAACCAAGTCTGAATAGGGCGCTGTGAACGTAAGTTCACGAAGTTGCATGTCGTAGACCCGAAACCGGGTGACCTATCCATGGCCAGGATGAAGCGGAAGTAAAATTCCGTGGAGGTCCGAACCACGTTGGTGTTGAAAAACCATGGGATGAGCTGTGGATAGCGGAGAAATTCCAATCGAACTCGGAGATAGCTGGTTCTCCTCGAAATAGCTTTAGGGCTAGCGTCGATTAATTGAGTAATGGAGGTAGAGCACTGAATGGGCTAGGGGCTGACAACAGTTACTGAACCCTATCAAACTCCGAATGCCATATACTTTTATTTCGGCAGTCAGACTGCGAATGATAAGATCCGTAGTCAAAAGGGAAACAGCCCAGACCATCAGCTAAGGTCCCAAAGTGTAAGTTAAGTGGAAAAGGATGTGGGATTTCTAAGACAACTAGGATGTTGGCTCAGAAGCAGCCACTCATTCAAAGAGTGCGTAATAGCTCACTAGTCAAGAGATCCTGCGCCGAAGATGTCCGGGGCTAAAACTTACCACCGAAGCTATGGGTGTACACTATGTGTACGCGGTAGAGGAGCTTTCTGTACTGGCTGAAGTCATACCGTAAGGAGTGGTGGACGGTACAGAAGTGAGAATGTTGGCATAAGTAGCGAGAGTTAAGTGAGAATCTTAACGGTCGAAAACCTAAGGTTTCCTGAGGAAGGCTCGTCCTCTCAGGGTTAGTCGGGACCTAAGCCGAGGCCGAAAGGCGTAGGTGATGGACAATCGGTTGATATTCCGATACCACCAATGGACGTTATTAGAAATGGGATGACGCAGGAGGATAAGATGTGCACACTATTGGATGTGTGTCTAAGCATTTAGGCGGAGCAAGCAGGCAAATCCGTTTGCTCGGAACGTTGAGATGTTATGGGGAAGGGAATTTATTCCTGAAGTATCTGATTCCACGCTGCCAAGAAAAGTCTCTATCGAGGATATTGGTGCCCGTACCGCAAACCGACACAGGTAGGTGAGGAGAGAATCCTAAGACCATCGGAAGAATTGCTGTTAAGGAACTCGGCAAATTGACCCCGTAACTTCGGGAGAAGGGGTGCCTACGAAAGTAGGTCGCAGAGAATAGGCCCAAGCAACTGTTTAGCAAAAACACAGGTCTCTGCTAAAGCGAAAGCTGATGTATAGGGGCTGACGCCTGCCCGGTGCTGGAAGGTTAAGGGGATTACTTAGCGCAAGCGAAGGTATGAACTTAAGCCCCAGTAAACGGCGGCCGTAACTATAACGGTCCTAAGGTAGCGAAATTCCTTGTCGGGTAAGTTCCGACCCGCACGAATGGCGTAATGATTTGGGCACTGTCTCAACAGCACATCCGGCGAAATTGTAGTGCCAGTGAAGATGCTGGCTACCCGCGATTGGACGGAAAGACCCCGTAGAGCTTTACTGTAGCTTAGCATTGAATTTCGGTATTGTCTGTACAGGATAGGTGGGAGACTGAGAAACATGGGCGTCAGCCTGTGTGGAGTCATCCTTGGGATACCACCCTGACAGTACTGAGGTTCTAACTGGAGGCCATGAATCTGGTCACAGGACATTGTTAGGTGGGCAGTTTGACTGGGGCGGTCGCCTCCAAAAAAGTAACGGAGGCGCTCAAAGGTTCCCTCAGCGCGGTTGGAAATCGCGCGAAGAGTGCAAAGGCAGAAGGGAGCCTGACTGCGACACCTACAAGTGGAGCAGGGACGAAAGTCGGACTTAGTGATCCGGTGGTACCTCGTGGGAGGGCCATCGCTCAACGGATAAAAGCTACCTCGGGGATAACAGGCTGATCTCCCCCAAGAGTCCACATCGACGGGGAGGTTTGGCACCTCGATGTCGGCTCGTCGCATCCTGGGGCTGAAGTAGGTCCCAAGGGTTGGGCTGTTCGCCCATTAAAGCGGCACGCGAGCTGGGTTCAGAACGTCGTGAGACAGTTCGGTCCCTATCCGTCGCGGGCGTAGGAAATTTGAAGGGAGCTGTCCTTAGTACGAGAGGACCGGGATGGACAAACCTCTGGTGCACCAGTTGTCACGCCAGTGGCATCGCTGGGTAGCTATGTTTGGAAGGGATAAACGCTGAAAGCATCTAAGCGTGAAGCCCACCCTGAGATGAGATTTCCCATAACTCGTGCGTAAGCACGGTGTTAGTAAGACTCCTGGAAGAACACCAGGTTGATAGGTTAGAGGTGTAAGCATGGTAACATGTTCAGCTGACTAATACTAATAAGTCGAGGGCTTGACCTTAATATAAGTAAAAATAATGCGATATACTTCTTTTGTAAAAAGAAGCGAAGGCTTTGAGCGTAAGCGAAAAGACTATTTCACTGTGCAATTTTGAGAGAATATATATTTTCTCAATCTGGTGATTATGGCATGAAGGTAACACCCCTTCCCATACCGAACAGGTCGGTTAAGCTTCAATGCGCCAATGGTACTGCAGGGGTAACTTTGTGGGAGAGTAGGTCGTCGCCAGGTAAACAAAAAACCACTAAGTTTAACTTAGTGGTTTTTATTTTGTATTAAGCTTAATTGTACTCTAAAGGCAACTCTATGGAAGATTAAGTCATCGCCAGCTTAAAAAACGCTGTATTATAAAATACAGCGTTTTTTATTGTTACGATACTAGGTATAACATGAATTATGGAATAATAGAGGAAAATTCTTGTTAGAAAAGCTCGTAAAATGGTATAATATGACTAAGGGCTAAAGAGTGCTAGTGATTTATTAAAAGCATTAAATATAACAGAGTTTTAGAAAATGTAACTGCCTTTGAAACTATAAGGATAGGGGGTGCACTTCATCATGAAAAATCAAATGGAAAGGGATATCCTTTTGGATTAAAGGGTGAAGAAATTCCATTGGGTTCAAGAATTATTGCGGTTGCAGATATATTCACTGCTATAAGAGAAAAAAGACCTTATAGAGATCCAATGACAAAAGAAAATACAATAAATATTTTAATTGAAATGTAAAATTCTGGTGAAATCGATAACAACCTGGTTGAAATAGTAAAGAATAATTTTGAAAAACTAGATATCGTTAGAGAAAAAGCACATCAAGATACACTATTTGAGTATGAAGAACTTAATAATCAAGTTGAAAAACATAAAAATAGTAGATTGAATTTAGACTCAATATAATGAATTAAATTTATTTTCATTATATTAAACTTTATAAAAATGGAGGCATATTACTATGAATTTTTTTAAAAAGGCACCTTGTGATGAAGCGATTTGTATAATTAAACATGTTGAAGATAGGATTAATGGAAAAATAGTGGAACCTCTTAAGGTGGATTACCCAATTCACAAAAAATTGTTTAAAACCTTTGATAAGCTTTTAGTAAGTGAAGAGAGAATGTCAAAAAGCTCTAAAAAGATGATTAACATTACATCATCTTTAAGTAACTTCGATGTTGAAATGGCACATTCTTCATATAAGTTAATTAGATTTGCAAATGATATGTCGGTTATAAGTGAATCTAACCTATCTGTAGTAGAGGAGATTACTGCAAATATGAGTGAGGTAAATGAAACAATTATAAATACCACTGACACAATGAATCGTCTCCACAAATCTTCTAAAGATTTAGTTCAAAAGAATGATGAAAGTATATTTCAATTAAATGAAGTTAATTTATTAAAAGAAGATGTTATAAAAGATGCCACAATAATGAGTGAACAAATCAAAATGTTAGTTAATATGGCTACTAAAGTAAATGAGATAGTAGGCGGAGTAGAATCTATAGCAGACCAAACCAATTTACTGGCATTAAATGCGGCAATTGAAGCCGCTAGAGCAGGGGAAGCTGGAAGAGGTTTCGCAGTGGTTGCTGACGAAATTAGAAAGCTGGCGGATAATACTAAAACAAATTTAAAGGATATGAGAAACTTTGTGGATAATATACAGAAAGCAGCCATTGGCGGTCAAGAAAGTATGAATAACACAATAGATTCTACTAATAACATGAATTTAAAACTAGACGCTATATCTCATACAATTAAAGAAAATGTATCTATGTTAAAAACTACAATTAAAGATGTGGACAAAATAACAGAATCATTGGGAGATATAAGTGGAGCAGCTGAGCAGATAAATCAAGCAATGGACGAATCTACTAAAGATGTAGAAAAACTCAATGACATGACACAGGTTATTCATGCTGATGCAATACAAAGTAAAGAAAGTGCTAAACAAATATCAAAAATTGATGAAGAGCTTAGTGATATTGTAAGAGAGATGCTCTCATCTTTAAATGGTGGGAAGAATGCAATAACCAATGAGGAGCTGCTTATCAATCTCTCAAAAGCCAAAGAAGCGCATAACTCTTGGATAAAAAAATTAAAACGAATAGTAGATGAAATGAAAACTTACCCCATTCAAACTAATTCAAAAAAATGTGCTTTTGGTCATTTTTATCACTCTATTAATTTAACCCATTCTGATATAGCTAAAGAGTGGACAGCTATTGATAAAGTACATAACGAATTACATAGTATGGGCACCAAGGTAATAGATGCAATTAATAGTAATAATTCTATACAGGCTAATAGTTTTTACTTGCAAACAGAAAAACTATCTAAAGAAATATTTGTTCTTATAGATAATGTTATTAAAGCTATTGAAAGAAAATCGCAATTAAAAATAGAAATATTAGAAACAGTTAAAGAATAGAGGTAGCAAAACTAATATACTGTTTGTAAAATACAATAAACTAGTCCTAGTGTATCAATGTAAAGGAAACTTAATTATTGGTAGTATTATGAAGGATACTACTAATAATTATCTTATTAAAAGAATTAGTATAAACATATTATATTGGTAGATGATAGAATACTCCTTGTCGCTACGAATGAATAACGACAAAGGTAAAGATTGATAAGTTAGCATTTAATATTTAAAAGATGCATTTAAAAAATATTAAAAAAAGTTGTTGACAAAACAAAGAATACCTAGTAGAATAGTAGAAGTCGTCACATGATGACAAAGCAAATTGGTCTTTGAAAATTAAACAGAGAAATAGGTAAAATAGCGAAATAATATTTCGTTAGACCAGTTAATTACTTTAGATAAAAAAGTATGTAATGAGCTTGCTAACCAGCTTAACAGTTGGCGCAGATTATTCATTTCAAATAAAAAGTGTAAACTTTTAAATTGAGAGTTTGATCCTGGCTCAGGACGAACGCTGGCGGCGTGCCTAACACATGCAAGTCGAGCGATGAAACCCTTCGGGGTGGATTAGCGGCGGACGGGTGAGTAACACGTGGGTAACCTGCCTCAAAGAGGGGAATAGCCTCCCGAAAGGGAGATTAATACCGCATAATATGTTTTGGTCGCATGATTGAAACATCAAAGGATTTTTCTTTTAGAAGATTCCACTTTGAGATGGACCCGCGGCGCATTAGCTAGTTGGTGAGGTAACGGCCCACCAAGGCAACGATGCGTAGCCGACCTGAGAGGGTGATCGGCCACATTGGAACTGAGACACGGTCCAGACTCCTACGGGAGGCAGCAGTGGGGAATATTGCGCAATGGGGGAAACCCTGACGCAGCAACGCCGCGTGAATGATGAAGGCCTTCGGGTTGTAAAGTTCTGTCTTCTGGGACGATAATGACGGTACCAGAGGAGGAAGCCACGGCTAACTACGTGCCAGCAGCCGCGGTAATACGTAGGTGGCAAGCGTTGTCCGGATTTACTGGGCGTAAAGGATGCGTAGGCGGACATTTAAGTCAGATGTGAAATACCCGAGCTTAACTTGGGTGCTGCATTTGAAACTGGGTGTCTAGAGTGCAGGAGAGGTAAGTGGAATTCCTAGTGTAGCGGTGAAATGCGTAGAGATTAGGAAGAACACCAGTGGCGAAGGCGACTTACTGGACTGTAACTGACGCTGAGGCATGAAAGCGTGGGGAGCAAACAGGATTAGATACCCTGGTAGTCCACGCCGTAAACGATGAATACTAGGTGTCGGGGGTCGAACCTCGGTGCCGCAGTTAACACAATAAGTATTCCGCCTGGGGAGTACGATCGCAAGATTAAAACTCAAAGGAATTGACGGGGGCCCGCACAAGCAGCGGAGCATGTGGTTTAATTCGAAGCAACGCGAAGAACCTTACCTAGACTTGACATCCCCTGCATAACCCAGAGATGGGCGAAGTCCTTCGGGACAGGGTGACAGGTGGTGCATGGTTGTCGTCAGCTCGTGTCGTGAGATGTTGGGTTAAGTCCCGCAACGAGCGCAACCCTTATCATTAGTTGCTACCATTTAGTTGAGCACTCTAGTGAGACTGCCCGGGTTAACCGGGAGGAAGGTGGGGATGACGTCAAATCATCATGCCCCTTATGTCTAGGGCTACACACGTGCTACAATGGTGAGTACAAAGAGATGCAAGACCGCAAGGTGGAGCCAAACTCAAAAACTCATCCCAGTTCGGATTGTAGGCTGCAACTCGCCTACATGAAGCCGGAGTTGCTAGTAATCGCGAATCAGCATGTCGCGGTGAATACGTTCCCGGGCCTTGTACACACCGCCCGTCACACCATGAGAGTTGGTAACACCCGAAGTCCGTGAGGTAACCGTAAGGAGCCAGCGGCCGAAGGTGGGATTGATGATTGGGGTGAAGTCGTAACAAGGTAGCCGTAGGAGAACCTGCGGCTGGATCACCTCCTTTCTAGGGAGTAGATGCAAAGACTTCGGTCGATGCAACAAGAAGAATTTAATTATTCTTCAAAAATGTCTACTGTAATTACTCGTAACCTATTCTCTGTTTAATTTTGAGAGACTAATTTTAGTAAACTCTTAAGAGCTTACTAATAATTTAATCTTTCTAAAAATGTTCTTTGAAAATTGCACAGTGAAATTAAAGTTGTTTTAATAAGTTAAAGCCATGTAAATGGTGTATAGATGAATTTAATACAATTTCGCAAAATGAATTAAAACGTTTATGTAAATAAACGAAATTATCTATGCAAATAGATAAAGATAAAGGTTAAGCTACAAAGGGCGCATGGCGAATGCCTTGGCACTAGGAGCCGAAGAAGGACGCGTTAAGCTGCGATAAGCTTTGGGTAGGCGCAAATAGCCAGTGATCCAAAGATTTCCGAATGGGGGAACCCACATAGTAACAACTATGTACTGCATACTGAATAAATAGGTATGCAGAGGTAGACCCGGGGAACTGAAACATCTAAGTACCCGGAGGAAGAGAAAGAAACATCGATTTCCTAAGTAGCGGCGAGCGAAAGGGAAAGAGCCCAAACCTAGGTCTTTGACCTAGGGGTTGAGGATAGATCATAAATACTGCAATTCCTTAATTGAAGATAGCTGGAAAGCTGCTCCGCAGAAGGTAATAGGCCTGTAAATGAAAAGGAAAAACAGTCAGATCTAATCCAGAGTACCACGAGACACGTGAAACCTTGTGGGAAGCAGGGAGGACCACCTCCCAAGGCTAAATACTACCTAGTGACCGATAGTGAAGAAGTACCGTGAGGGAAAGGTGAAAAGAACCCCGGAAGGGGAGTGAAATAGAACCTGAAACCGTGTGCCTACAACCGGTCGGAGCACTTTTTATGTGTGACGGCGTGCTTTTTGTAGAACGAGCCAACGAGTTACGATATGTAGCAAGGTTAAGTACTTAAGGTACGGAGCCGAAGGGAAACCAAGTCTGAATAGGGCGCTGTGAACGTAAGTTCACGAAGTTGCATGTCGTAGACCCGAAACCGGGTGACCTATCCATGGCCAGGATGAAGCGGAAGTAAAATTCCGTGGAGGTCCGAACCACGTTGGTGTTGAAAAACCATGGGATGAGCTGTGGATAGCGGAGAAATTCCAATCGAACTCGGAGATAGCTGGTTCTCCTCGAAATAGCTTTAGGGCTAGCGTCGATTAATTGAGTAATGGAGGTAGAGCACTGAATGGGCTAGGGGCTGACAACAGTTACTGAACCCTATCAAACTCCGAATGCCATATACTTTTATTTCGGCAGTCAGACTGCGAATGATAAGATCCGTAGTCAAAAGGGAAACAGCCCAGACCATCAGCTAAGGTCCCAAAGTGTAAGTTAAGTGGAAAAGGATGTGGGATTTCTAAGACAACTAGGATGTTGGCTCAGAAGCAGCCACTCATTCAAAGAGTGCGTAATAGCTCACTAGTCAAGAGATCCTGCGCCGAAGATGTCCGGGGCTAAAACTTACCACCGAAGCTATGGGTGTACACTATGTGTACGCGGTAGAGGAGCTTTCTGTACTGGCTGAAGTCATACCGTAAGGAGTGGTGGACGGTACAGAAGTGAGAATGTTGGCATAAGTAGCGAGAGTTAAGTGAGAATCTTAACGGTCGAAAACCTAAGGTTTCCTGAGGAAGGCTCGTCCTCTCAGGGTTAGTCGGGACCTAAGCCGAGGCCGAAAGGCGTAGGTGATGGACAATCGGTTGATATTCCGATACCACCAATGGACGTTATTAGAAATGGGATGACGCAGGAGGATAAGATGTGCACACTATTGGATGTGTGTCTAAGCATTTAGGCGGAGCAAGCAGGCAAATCCGTTTGCTCGGAACGTTGAGATGTTATGGGGAAGGGAATTTATTCCTGAAGTATCTGATTCCACGCTGCCAAGAAAAGTCTCTATCGAGGATATTGGTGCCCGTACCGCAAACCGACACAGGTAGGTGAGGAGAGAATCCTAAGACCATCGGAAGAATTGCTGTTAAGGAACTCGGCAAATTGACCCCGTAACTTCGGGAGAAGGGGTGCCTACGAAAGTAGGTCGCAGAGAATAGGCCCAAGCAACTGTTTAGCAAAAACACAGGTCTCTGCTAAAGCGAAAGCTGATGTATAGGGGCTGACGCCTGCCCGGTGCTGGAAGGTTAAGGGGATTACTTAGTCGGGAATTCGTTCCCGCCGAAGGTATGAACTTAAGCCCCAGTAAACGGCGGCCGTAACTATAACGGTCCTAAGGTAGCGAAATTCCTTGTCGGGTAAGTTCCGACCCGCACGAATGGCGTAATGATTTGGGCACTGTCTCAACAGCACATCCGGCGAAATTGTAGTGCCAGTGAAGATGCTGGCTACCCGCGATTGGACGGAAAGACCCCGTAGAGCTTTACTGTAGCTTAGCATTGAATTTCGGTATTGTCTGTACAGGATAGGTGGGAGACTGAGAAACATGGGCGTCAGCCTGTGTGGAGTCATCCTTGGGATACCACCCTGACAGTACTGAGGTTCTAACTGGAGGCCATGAATCTGGTCACAGGACATTGTTAGGTGGGCAGTTTGACTGGGGCGGTCGCCTCCAAAAAAGTAACGGAGGCGCTCAAAGGTTCCCTCAGCGCGGTTGGAAATCGCGCGAAGAGTGCAAAGGCAGAAGGGAGCCTGACTGCGACACCTACAAGTGGAGCAGGGACGAAAGTCGGACTTAGTGATCCGGTGGTACCTCGTGGGAGGGCCATCGCTCAACGGATAAAAGCTACCTCGGGGATAACAGGCTGATCTCCCCCAAGAGTCCACATCGACGGGGAGGTTTGGCACCTCGATGTCGGCTCGTCGCATCCTGGGGCTGAAGTAGGTCCCAAGGGTTGGGCTGTTCGCCCATTAAAGCGGCACGCGAGCTGGGTTCAGAACGTCGTGAGACAGTTCGGTCCCTATCCGTCGCGGGCGTAGGAAATTTGAAGGGAGCTGTCCTTAGTACGAGAGGACCGGGATGGACAAACCTCTGGTGCACCAGTTGTCACGCCAGTGGCATCGCTGGGTAGCTATGTTTGGAAGGGATAAACGCTGAAAGCATCTAAGCGTGAAGCCCACCCTGAGATGAGATTTCCCATAACTCGTGCGTAAGCACGGTGTTAGTAAGACTCCTGGAAGAACACCAGGTTGATAGGTTAGAGGTGTAAGCATGGTAACATGTTCAGCTGACTAATACTAATAAGTCGAGGGCTTGACCTTAATATATATAAAGCGAGAATTTCACTGTGCAATTTTGAGAGAATATAATTTTCTCAATCTGGTGATTATGGCATGAAGGTAACACCCCTTCCCATACCGAACAGGTCGGTTAAGCTTCAATGCGCCAATGGTACTGCAGGGGTAACTTTGTGGGAGAGTAGGTCGTCGCCAGGTAAACAAAAAACCACTAAGTCTAACTTAGTGGTTTTTATTTTGCGTAAATATAATTACAAAGAATTTGTGCGGAAAGCCCACTCTCTTTAGGTGTGGGATGGATAGCACTACTAAAATATACTTAGGTTTTGAAACGAGCCATATACTATCGTTAATGTGTCAATTGTGATGCTTGATAGTGAAATTCTTGAAGAAAATAATTAGTTTTTATATGTTGTAATTTATAGTTTTTATTATAAATGAGAGTATAAAAGAAGTTATTTAGTATTCAAGAACCCCATTCATTTATGTGTGGGAGTTTCAGAATAGTTAATAAAATAGATTTGTATTAAAACCTTACTTTAACACAAAGTAGGGTTTTAAGTTTTAGCGACATTTTAGAAGGAAAGCGTGGGAATTTCAGTTATAACTTGTATGGAATAATACTTTTACTTTTGATACAATAATAAGAGGGAATAATTAACTATTTTGTAATGGAAGGGACTGTGCATATGCAAAACATTCTTATTGTAGAAGATGATGTTATGTTGAATAATGGAATATGCTTTAATATTAATGCAGATGGTTTCAAAACTGAATCCGCATTCACTTTAGAGGAAGCTTACATAAAATTAAAAAATGATAAAATTGATATGATAATACTTGATGTTAATTTGCCAGATGGTAGTGGTTTTGATTTTTGCATAAAAGTGAGAGAAACTTCAAGTGTGCCTATATTGTTTCTTACAGCTTGTGATATGGAAATTGATATTATTACAGGGTTTAAATTAGGTGGGGACGATTATGTTACAAAACCTTTTAATTTAGGTATTTTGAGAGAAAGAATTTTAGCTATATTTAGGAGATATAACATAGAAACAAAGGAGAATACTGATTTTATAATAGATGACATGGTATTTAATTTTGAAAAGATGACAATTTTGAAAGGTGGTAATAATCTTGCATTAACGCCTACAGAATTTAAAATTTTAAAGGTGTTGCTTATTAATAAGGGACAAGTACTAACAAGGCGAGTGTTAATGGAAGAGCTTTGGGATAAGGATTTAAACTTTGTTGATGAGCATGCACTTACAGTTAATATCAATAGATTAAGGGCTAAGCTTGAGGAGGAGCCATCATCACCTAAGTATATTAAAACTGTATATGGCATGGGTTATATTTGGGCAGGTGATATAGTGTGAGGGATCTAAAAAAAAATTCGATGAATAAAATCTATAGTATATATATTTTGATTTTTGTTTCTATAAGTATTTTGTTTTTTTTGTATTTATTTAGATCATGCAATAGAATACTGAAAATTAATCCTAATTTAGTTTATGATTTAAATAATTTTAGAATTTCTATAATAGCTTTTTTGTTTATATTCTTAGTTATAGCTATAAGTTTTGTATGGCTTACAAGCATTAAAGTGGTGAAATTTTATAATAATCTCTGTGAGGTTATTGACAATGTAATAGCTAAAAAAGAAAATACGACTTTTGATACAGATAAAGAAACCTTATTATCAAAATTTGAAAATAAGATTAAGCAGCTAGTAGATATGGTAGAAAGTGAAAGAGCGGAGTTTAATAGCGACCGAAACAAGCTTAAAAGTATAATATCAGATATTTCTCATCAGGTAAAAACCCCGTTAGCGAATATAACTATTATTAATGAAACTTTAATAGAGAGAGAGTTAACAAAAGCGCAAGAAAAAGAGTTTTTGAAAAATATGAAATTTCAAATAGGAAAACTGCAGTGGCTTATAGAAGCTCTTATAAAAATGTCTAGACTTGAAACGGGTATAATAGTTTTAAATAAAGAAAAATTACCGCTTAGTGAAACTATAGCCCAAGTAGTTGGAAGTGTATATCTTAAAGCACAGAAAAAAAACATACATATTGAGATAAAATGTGATGAGGCTATTATGCTATGTCATGATAAAAAATGGACAACTGAAGCTATATTTAATATTGTAGAAAATGCTATTAAATATACTGAGTATGGTGGGAATATAAATATTGAAGTTGTACCTTTAGAAATTTTTACTGAAATTGATATAAGTGATGATGGAATTGGAATATTAGAGGAAGAGATAAACAATATATTTAAACGATTTCACAGAGGGCGTGAAGTGCAACAAATAGAAGGCGTAGGTATTGGACTATATTTAACCAGAGAAATCATAAGTAAGCAAGGCGGATACTTAAAAGTTAAATCTGAAAAAGATATTGGAAGTAAGTTCTCTGTATTTTTGCAGAATTAAATATAACAATATTGTGATATTTAATATATATTTTGTGAGGAGTTTGTTACATTGTTTTGTTAGGATATATTTATAGCCATTATTTAGTAATTAGGTATGAAATCATGATTCATAGTGGTTTTCTAGATTAATAGTTACCGTAAATTTTAAATGTACTAAATTTAATCTGGCTAAAAAATATATATGGGGGATGGGAAGATGTCGCTTTTAAAAACTGAGAATCTAAAAAAACATTATGGTAAGGATAGTAATTTGGTAAAAGCACTAGATGGAGTTAATTTTGAAGTTGAAAAGGGTGAATTTGTTGCGATTATAGGAACTTCTGGAAGTGGTAAGAGTACACTTTTACATATGCTTGGTGGATTAGATAGACCTACAGAGGGCAAAGTTATTGTTGATGGAAAAGATGTATTCAGTATGAATGAGGAACAGCTAACTATCTATAGACGTAGAAATATAGGTTTTATTTTTCAAAATTATAACCTTATACCTATACTTAATGTATATGAAAATATAGTTTTACCTATAGAACTTGATGGAAATAAAATTGATAAAGATTATATTGAGGAGATTGCGAGTATTTTAGGGTTAAGTAGCAAGCTTAATAATTTGCCTAATAATCTTTCAGGAGGACAGCAGCAGAGAGTTGCCATTGGAAGAGCAATAGCTGCAAAGCCTTCTATAATACTTGCAGATGAACCTACAGGAAATTTGGATACTAAAACAGGGCAGGAGGTTTTAGGACTTCTTAAAATCACAAGTAAAAAGTTTAATCAAACAATTGTTATGATAACCCACAATGAAGAGATAGCACAGCTTGCAGATAGGATTATAAGAATTGAGGATGGCAAGATTGTGTCTTCAAGGGGGCAGATTACAAATGTTTAAAAATAATAATAGAAAAATATCCTCTAAGCTTGCCAAAAGGAGCTTTAAGGCAAATAGAACGAGAAATATTTTTGCGCTTTTAGCTATAGTACTTACAACTGTATTATTTACTGCAGTATTTACTATTGGTATGAGTTTAATTGATTCTATGCAAAATGCAACTATGAGGCAGGTAGGTACAAAAGCTCACGGTGGATTTAAGTACCTTACAAAAGAGGAAACAGATAAATTAAAGCAGCATCCACTTGTCAAAGAATACGGAACTACAGTTACAATATCAGATGTAGAGAATAAAGAGCTCCGAAGTAATGCCGTAGAGCTGCATTATGTGGATGAAAATTGGGCAAAATGGGGATTTTGTGAGGCAACCACAGGAAAGTTACCAGAAAATGAAAATGAAATAACTACAGCTACTTGGGTGCTTGATATGCTTAATGTACCCCACAAAATTGGAGAAAAGGTCACAGTAGAGTACACTATAATGGATAAAAAATATACAAAGGACTTTGTTTTAAGTGGTTTTTGGAAAGGAGATAAAGCAATTGCAGGCGCAGGTATTGCAATAGTTTCCAAGGATTTTGTAGATAAAAACCTTAAAGATGTGGATTTAAATAAAAGTATGAAGGATGGAAAGTATACAGGGTTAACTGACCTTTATGTTATGTTTGATAAGGCTTCAGATACTAAAAATAATTTGAAAAAAGTTATTAAAGATACAGGTATAAGTTTTTCAGAGGAAAGATATGCTGTAAATTGGGGATATTTATCTAATCATGATACAGAGTTGTCAAATATAATTCCTTTTATAATTATAGGATTACTTATAATGGTGAGTGGATACCTCTTGATTTATAATATATTTTATATTTCAGTAGTGAAGGATACTAAATATTATGGATTATTAAAAACCATCGGGACTACTAAAAAACAATTAAAGTGCATAATACGAAAACAAGCATTTATGCTATCTTTAATTGGTATTCCTATAGGCTTAATTTGTGGATATTTTATAGGGGCGGTTCTTGTGCCTATATCACTTAGTGCGTCAAATATGAGTGATAGTACAACAATATCGATAAATCCTATTATATTTGTAGGTTCAACATTGTTTTCTTTAATAACTGTTTTTTTAAGTTCAAATAAGCCAGGTAAGATTGCGTCTAGGGTATCACCAATTGAAGCAGTAAGATATACAGGAATAGAAATGAAAGATAAAAAAGGAATAAAAAATTCTACAAGTGGTGCAAAACTCTATAAGATGGCTTTTTCAAATATATTTAGAAATAAGAAAAAAGCAATTATTCTTCTAGCATCGCTTTCATTAAGCATTATATTGTTTAATTTTATTTCTACTCTAATTGGAAGTTTTAATATGGATTTGTATCTTAAAGATAGCATACGAGGTGAATTTGTTATTAGTAATTATTCTAATTTTGGAAAAAATATATTTAATGGTGTAAGTACAGTTGATGAAAAAATGTGTAATGGATTAAAAAATATTCAGGGGGTAAAAAAAGTAGATAAAATTTATTCAGGATTTGCTCGAGACGAGGTTGATGAGCATAAGCTTGATGTTATGAAAAAAGCTTCTGTAAATGAAAAACTGGTAAAAGATAATATGCAGGGTAGAAAAGAAGTAGAAGTTCAGCTTTATGGTTTAGATAATGGTTGCATGGATATGTATAATAAAAATACTATAATAAAAGGTGAATTTAACCTTGAAAAATTTTCAACTGGTAAATATATATTGATACATCAATCCTTTGGATGTGATTACTACGAAGTAGGAGATAAAATAACCCTTAATTTAAAAGATGGAGGAGAGAAAACTTTTGAGGTCATGGCATTGGTAGAAGTAGTGAGGACATTTGATCTAAAAATTTATAATCCAACAGGATATAAAGCCTATATACCATCAAAGGAATTCATTTCATTTATTAAAAAACCAGTAATAATGACAGCACAAATATTTATTGATAAAGAAAAAAGCAGCACTATAGAAAATCATATTAAAAAACTTCAGAGCAGCAATAAGGATTTAGAGTATCGATCAAAAAAGGATTATGAAAAGGAATATAAAAATTTTACAAAGACTTTTTCTGTAATAGGCTATAGCCTTAGCGCTGTAATATTTATAATAGGTCTTATGAATTTTGTTAATACTATGCTTACAAGCATTTTGGCTAGAAAACAAGAATTTGCCATACTTGAAAGTGTGGGAATGACTCGAAAACAGCTTTTGAAAATGCTTATATTTGAAGGACTTTACTATGCTATTATTACTACTGCTATTGTATCGACTGTTGGAATATTTATAACACATTTTGGAATAAGCTTACTTTGTAGTGGAATTACAATTTTTAAATATAATTTTAAAATTATACCTATTGTAGTATGTTCCTTAGGATTAATGATTTTTGCTATTTTTATTCCCAAGTTGTGTTATGGGAGTGTTTCTAAAAACAGTATCATTGAAAGATTGAGAGAAAATGAATAAGGCACACGAAAAGATTTACCTGAAAGGGTAAGTCTTTTTTGCTAGATCAATTTATATATAATCAAAAACAAAGTAAGTTATAAGATAGCCAATACCATAAGATCTAGATAAGTTGGATTAAGTGGCTATGGAGTTATAATACTTAACCATGCGTATCGGAATGCTAAATATCGAATTATTTATACTTATATGTAGTAATATGAAGATAATCTAGCTAGGTGACATGTTGGTTGAAATTATGCTCTTATTTATATGATAGAATGTTCCTTGTCGTCGCAAAGCAGTGGCGAAGCACGCTAAATGTTAATTACTATTTAATATGTTTTCAAATGAAAATTAATTTTAAAAAGTTATGTCAAGCATTTTTGAAAATGTCCTCAAATATTTAAAACATTAGCACCAGTTTTTCTGGTGCTTTTATTAATTTGGGTTACTTAATGAATATTGCACAAAGTGGCTATAAGATTATTTAATTACTTTGAAATTTTCCTAAAATCTTTTCTAAATATCTTTTAGCCGTAGGCTTATAATTGGGGGTCCATTAAAGCTTAAAGGTCATTTTTGAAAATGTGTATGAATCCTTCTATTTATATTAGCGTAGCTAATGGATGAGAATCCATTTCTTTTTATTAATTTGATTTTATTATTTATGACTTCCATTGGTCAGTTTCTTAATCTATTATCAAAGTATATTTTGGGTTCACTTAATAAACCTTTGAAGATTGTCTTTTTCAAAGATCTAAAATGAACAGATTTTTAGTGTTTCTATGCTACATTATTGTTCCGGTGAGCCTGTTTCTTTAGATACCGCTCAAACGAATCTTGTTTCCAAGGGTGATTCATTGGTGGTATGTAGCGTTTGCTAGGTTGGGTATTGGGAACTGCTAAATCAAAGTTTTTGGAGGAGAGTTCATGTCCAGGTAATAAATCTAGCGCATAAACTTTCTCATCTACACACAAGAAAATCTCGCCATTAAATGATTGAATTACCGTTCCAACTGTTCCTTTGCGATAATGTACAGGATATCCATTGCAATCAACAGGCAAATAATAATTCTTTTTAAATTTGATACAACTTCCGTTATCCACCTTCCTACTGGTCAATACGGCAAGAGTTAAGTTGATTTTTTCAATATCTGGTTGCATTTCAAAGACAGATTTGATATTATCAACAGGTAATGCAAACTGAGCATTGAATTCTTTTATGTAGGAGTTTAAGAATTCGTTTGCTTGCTCAATTGTGTTTATACCACTTATCCGCATTTCCAAGGGGAGGCGTGATTGTAACGTCTGAAACATTCTTTCTACGCGTCCCTTGGCTTGTGGAACACTACTGGTTTTAATTTCAATACCTAATTGTTTGCATGCATAGCTAAATTGTGTAAATGTGTCCTCTTCAACTGAAGGGGAATTTTTTTGTTTATATTCAAAGACCGTACGCCTATCAGTGAATAACATGTAGGGAATACCATAGTTAGTAAGTACTTGGTGTAGTACATGATAGTACCCATTTAAAGTTTCTTGCGGATCGAAATAAGCACCCACAATAGCACCAG
The DNA here is from genome assembly GCF_011065975.2 of Clostridium sp. FP1. NCBI lineage: Bacteria > Bacillati > Bacillota > Clostridia > Eubacteriales > Clostridiaceae > Clostridium > Clostridium sp. FP1. Next base: position 1,164,707 of record NZ_JAAMNJ020000001.1, read on the forward strand.
TAGCATCATCTACTGCGATATGCAACTGACTTTTATCGTTACCGAACCAAAGATGTACCGAAGCATCCATTTGAAGCATTTCGCCTGCATAAGCACATCTTGGACGTCTAGGATGTGCATCCTCGGCAGCAATTATGGAACTTTGAATTTTAGCAATTTCTTTTATAGAATTAGTTGCTTTTTGCAGTTCTTTTAATTCAGCCTTAATCCTTTTTCTTGTAGCACGCTTCGCCTTAGGGGACAGGATGAAATCTTGCATAAGGATAGAACGAATGGTGCTAGTAGAAACCGTTATATTCTCGTGCTTTTTTAGCAATTCGCAAAAATGGGTAATATTAGCTTCAGGGTATTTGGTGCAATATAAATCTAGGATTAACTGCTTGGTATTAGCATCAAGAGCATGTGCGGGCTTTCGCCCTCGATTACCATGAATAAAGAATTCCTTTCCACTTTCTTTATACCCCTTAATCATTCTGTTAATATGCCTAACCGAACAATTGAGAGCAATAGCTGCTCGCTTTTTATTGGCATCTGTTTCTATTAATTTTTTTATAGTAGAGTACTTATCCATTTCTTCCATAGTTAAATTCACCTTTCTTATTATCAGCACCTCATTTCTAGTCATGAGGTTTATTATACAATGTTTTCATATTTGGGACATAATCAAATGTGGTATAGTAAGACATTATCATAAACGGATCATACAAATGAAAATTAATTTTAAAAAGTTATTGACAAAACAAGAGAAACCTAGTAATATAGTAGAAGTCGTCACATGATGACAAAGCAAATTGGTCTTTGAAAATTAAACAGAGAAATAGGTAAAATAGCGAAATAATATTTCGCTTGACCAGTTAATTACTTTAGATAAAAAAGTAATTTTAGTCGTAAGACTAAAAAGTATGTAATGAGCTTGCTAACCAGCTTAACAGTTGGCGCAGATTATTCATTTCAAATAAAAAGTGTAAACTTTTAAATTGAGAGTTTGATCCTGGCTCAGGACGAACGCTGGCGGCGTGCCTAACACATGCAAGTCGAGCGATGAAACCCTTCGGGGTGGATTAGCGGCGGACGGGTGAGTAACACGTGGGTAACCTGCCTCAAAGAGGGGAATAGCCTCCCGAAAGGGAGATTAATACCGCATAATATGTTTTGGTCGCATGATTGAAACATCAAAGGATTTTTCTTCGGAAAATTCCACTTTGAGATGGACCCGCGGCGCATTAGCTAGTTGGTGAGGTAACGGCCCACCAAGGCAACGATGCGTAGCCGACCTGAGAGGGTGATCGGCCACATTGGAACTGAGACACGGTCCAGACTCCTACGGGAGGCAGCAGTGGGGAATATTGCGCAATGGGGGAAACCCTGACGCAGCAACGCCGCGTGAATGATGAAGGCCTTCGGGTTGTAAAGTTCTGTCTTCTGGGACGATAATGACGGTACCAGAGGAGGAAGCCACGGCTAACTACGTGCCAGCAGCCGCGGTAATACGTAGGTGGCAAGCGTTGTCCGGATTTACTGGGCGTAAAGGATGCGTAGGCGGACATTTAAGTCAGATGTGAAATACCCGAGCTTAACTTGGGTGCTGCATTTGAAACTGGGTGTCTAGAGTGCAGGAGAGGTAAGTGGAATTCCTAGTGTAGCGGTGAAATGCGTAGAGATTAGGAAGAACACCAGTGGCGAAGGCGACTTACTGGACTGTAACTGACGCTGAGGCATGAAAGCGTGGGGAGCAAACAGGATTAGATACCCTGGTAGTCCACGCCGTAAACGATGAATACTAGGTGTCGGGGGTCGAACCTCGGTGCCGCAGTTAACACAATAAGTATTCCGCCTGGGGAGTACGATCGCAAGATTAAAACTCAAAGGAATTGACGGGGGCCCGCACAAGCAGCGGAGCATGTGGTTTAATTCGAAGCAACGCGAAGAACCTTACCTAGACTTGACATCCCCTGCATAACCCAGAGATGGGCGAAGTCCTTCGGGACAGGGTGACAGGTGGTGCATGGTTGTCGTCAGCTCGTGTCGTGAGATGTTGGGTTAAGTCCCGCAACGAGCGCAACCCTTATCATTAGTTGCTACCATTTAGTTGAGCACTCTAGTGAGACTGCCCGGGTTAACCGGGAGGAAGGTGGGGATGACGTCAAATCATCATGCCCCTTATGTCTAGGGCTACACACGTGCTACAATGGTGAGTACAAAGAGATGCAAGACCGCAAGGTGGAGCCAAACTCAAAAACTCATCCCAGTTCGGATTGTAGGCTGCAACTCGCCTACATGAAGCCGGAGTTGCTAGTAATCGCGAATCAGCATGTCGCGGTGAATACGTTCCCGGGCCTTGTACACACCGCCCGTCACACCATGAGAGTTGGTAACACCCGAAGTCCGTGAGGTAACCGTAAGGAGCCAGCGGCCGAAGGTGGGATTGATGATTGGGGTGAAGTCGTAACAAGGTAGCCGTAGGAGAACCTGCGGCTGGATCACCTCCTTTCTAGGGAGTAGATGCAAAGACTTCGGTCAATGCAACAAGAAGAATAATTAATTTTATTTTTCAAAATGTCTACTGTAATTACTCGTAACCTATTCTCTGTTTAATTTTGAGAGACTAATTTTAGTAAACTCTTAAGAGCTTACTAATAATTTAATCTTTCTAAAAATGTTCTTTGAAAATTGCACAGTGAAATTAAAGTTGTTTTAATAAGTTAAAGCCATGTAAATGGTGTATAGATGAATTTAATACAATTTCGCAAAATGAATTAAAACGTTTATGTAAATAGACGAAATTATCTACGTAAGTAGATAAAGATAAAGGTTAAGCTACAAAGGGCGCATGGCGAATGCCTTGGCACTAGGAGCCGAAGAAGGACGCGTTAAGCTGCGATAAGCTTTGGGTAGGCGCAAATAGCCAGTGATCCAAAGATTTCCGAATGGGGGAACCCACATAGTAACAACTATGTACTGCATACTGAATAAATAGGTATGCAGAGGTAGACCCGGGGAACTGAAACATCTAAGTACCCGGAGGAAGAGAAAGAAACATCGATTTCCTAAGTAGCGGCGAGCGAAAGGGAAAGAGCCCAAACCTAGGTCTTTGACCTAGGGGTTGAGGATAGATCATAAATACTGCAATTCCTTAATTGAAGATAGCTGGAAAGCTGCTCCGCAGAAGGTAATAGGCCTGTAAATGAAAAGGAAAAACAGTCAGATCTAATCCAGAGTACCACGAGACACGTGAAACCTTGTGGGAAGCAGGGAGGACCACCTCCCAAGGCTAAATACTACCTAGTGACCGATAGTGAAGAAGTACCGTGAGGGAAAGGTGAAAAGAACCCCGGAAGGGGAGTGAAATAGAACCTGAAACCGTGTGCCTACAACCGGTCGGAGCACTTTTTATGTGTGACGGCGTGCTTTTTGTAGAACGAGCCAACGAGTTACGATATGTAGCAAGGTTAAGTACTTAAGGTACGGAGCCGAAGGGAAACCAAGTCTGAATAGGGCGCTATAGTTGCATGTCGTAGACCCGAAACCGGGTGACCTATCCATGGCCAGGATGAAGCGGAAGTAAAATTCCGTGGAGGTCCGAACCACGTTGGTGTTGAAAAACCATGGGATGAGCTGTGGATAGCGGAGAAATTCCAATCGAACTCGGAGATAGCTGGTTCTCCTCGAAATAGCTTTAGGGCTAGCGTCGATTAATTGAGTAATGGAGGTAGAGCACTGAATGGGCTAGGGGCTGACAACAGTTACTGAACCCTATCAAACTCCGAATGCCATATACTTTTATTTCGGCAGTCAGACTGCGAATGATAAGATCCGTAGTCAAAAGGGAAACAGCCCAGACCATCAGCTAAGGTCCCAAAGTGTAAGTTAAGTGGAAAAGGATGTGGGATTTCTAAGACAACTAGGATGTTGGCTCAGAAGCAGCCACTCATTCAAAGAGTGCGTAATAGCTCACTAGTCAAGAGATCCTGCGCCGAAGATGTCCGGGGCTAAAACTTACCACCGAAGCTATGGGTGTACACTATGTGTACGCGGTAGAGGAGCTTTCTGTACTGGCTGAAGTCATACCGTAAGGAGTGGTGGACGGTACAGAAGTGAGAATGTTGGCATAAGTAGCGAGAGTTAAGTGAGAATCTTAACGGTCGAAAACCTAAGGTTTCCTGAGGAAGGCTCGTCCTCTCAGGGTTAGTCGGGACCTAAGCCGAGGCCGAAAGGCGTAGGTGATGGACAATCGGTTGATATTCCGATACCACCAATGGACGTTATTAGAAATGGGATGACGCAGGAGGATAAGATGTGCACACTATTGGATGTGTGTCTAAGCATTTAGGCGGAGCAAGCAGGCAAATCCGTTTGCTCTTAACGCTGAGATGTTATGGGGAAGGGAATTTATTCCTGAAGTATCTGATTCCACGCTGCCAAGAAAAGTCTCTATCGAGGATATTGGTGCCCGTACCGCAAACCGACACAGGTAGGTGAGGAGAGAATCCTAAGACCATCGGAAGAATTGCTGTTAAGGAACTCGGCAAATTGACCCCGTAACTTCGGGAGAAGGGGTGCCTACGAAAGTAGGTCGCAGAGAATAGGCCCAAGCAACTGTTTAGCAAAAACACAGGTCTCTGCTAAAGCGAAAGCTGATGTATAGGGGCTGACGCCTGCCCGGTGCTGGAAGGTTAAGGGGATTACTTAGCGCAAGCGAAGGTATGAACTTAAGCCCCAGTAAACGGCGGCCGTAACTATAACGGTCCTAAGGTAGCGAAATTCCTTGTCGGGTAAGTTCCGACCCGCACGAATGGCGTAATGATTTGGGCACTGTCTCAACAGCACATCCGGCGAAATTGTAGTGCCAGTGAAGATGCTGGCTACCCGCGATTGGACGGAAAGACCCCGTAGAGCTTTACTGTAGCTTAGCATTGAATTTCGGTATTGTCTGTACAGGATAGGTGGGAGACTGAGAAACATGGGCGTCAGCCTGTGTGGAGTCATCCTTGGGATACCACCCTGACAGTACTGAGGTTCTAACTGGAGGCCATGAATCTGGTCACAGGACATTGTTAGGTGGGCAGTTTGACTGGGGCGGTCGCCTCCAAAAAAGTAACGGAGGCGCTCAAAGGTTCCCTCAGCGCGGTTGGAAATCGCGCGAAGAGTGCAAAGGCAGAAGGGAGCCTGACTGCGACACCTACAAGTGGAGCAGGGACGAAAGTCGGACTTAGTGATCCGGTGGTACCTCGTGGGAGGGCCATCGCTCAACGGATAAAAGCTACCTCGGGGATAACAGGCTGATCTCCCCCAAGAGTCCACATCGACGGGGAGGTTTGGCACCTCGATGTCGGCTCGTCGCATCCTGGGGCTGAAGTAGGTCCCAAGGGTTGGGCTGTTCGCCCATTAAAGCGGCACGCGAGCTGGGTTCAGAACGTCGTGAGACAGTTCGGTCCCTATCCGTCGCGGGCGTAGGAAATTTGAAGGGAGCTGTCCTTAGTACGAGAGGACCGGGATGGACAAACCTCTGGTGCACCAGTTGTCACGCCAGTGGCATCGCTGGGTAGCTATGTTTGGAAGGGATAAACGCTGAAAGCATCTAAGCGTGAAGCCCACCCTGAGATGAGATTTCCCATAACTCGTGCGTAAGCACGGTGTTAGTAAGACTCCTGGAAGAACACCAGGTTGATAGGTTAGAGGTGTAAGCATGGTAACATGTTCAGCTGACTAATACTAATAAGTCGAGGGCTTGACCTTAATATATATAAAGCGTAAGCTTCAAGCGAAAGCGAGAAGATAATTTCACTGTGCAATTTTGAGAGAATATAATTTTCTCAATCTGGTGATTATGGCATGAAGGTAACACCCCTTCCCATACCGAACAGGTCGGTTAAGCTTCAATGCGCCAATGGTACTGCAGGGGTAACTTTGTGGGAGAGTAGGTCGTCGCCAGGTAAGAAAAAACCACTAAGTCTAACTTAGTGGTTTTTATTTTATATAAAGACTAAAAGGTTCATTAAATTGATGGAAAAATTCAAGCTCTAACATACCACTGAGCTTGAGCTTCATACATTTCAGAGTATTTACCACCCAGATTTATTAACTCCTCATGTGTTCCTATTTCGGCGATTCTTCCTTCATCCATAACTATAATTCTGTCAGCTATTTTAGCTGAGCCTATTCTGTGGGTAACAATGAAGGAAATATAATACTTAGCAAAATCTTGATATACTACTGAACATAGGGCTTTAAGGTAGCTCTGGCTGTATTCCCTTATATTGTCACCATCAATTAATATATCGCCTTCATACTCATCATAAAGACCAGTTATAAGCTTTGTTATAGTTGTCTTACCTGCTCCATTTGATCCTACAAAGGCATAGTGTTTTCCATGTTCTATAACAAAGGACATTCCATCTAATATATAATTTTCAGTTTGTGGATACTTAAACCTTACATTCTTAAACTCTAAACTCTTAAATTTAACTGGGGTTTCTAGAGGATTATCAGTAGCTCCTTTTTCTTCCTTAAGAGAAGAGAAATTAGTTAAATCTTTTAAATACTCTATGTTTTTTGTAAGTTCACCTACAAGAAAGGAAAGATTCCAAGATAATATTTGAATAAGTGAAGTTACAGCATTTACAAGTGCTATAAACATACCAATAGTTATCAGTCCTGATGTAACAGGTTTTATAAGCACGATTATTATAAAAATAGATATAAAAGATGTAATAATACCGCCTGCCTTCATTCTTATAAACCACTTAGCTTCAGTCTTTAGAATTATCTTTCTAGAAATTTCATATTGCTCCCACCACTTTTTGTTTATGTTATTACTAAATCTAAATAGACTCCTTTCATCAACACTTTCCCTTCCCGTGAGCACTTCTTTAAGATATTCATATTTTCTTTTGTATTTCGATGTTTCTTTATCAGCTTCATAGGTAGCCTTTCCACTCTTCATAGATAACATAAATAGTGGAACAGAGACAGCTAAAATAATTAAAGCAGCCCACCAAACCTGAGCTATAAGTATAAATAAAAGACCAGCAACTTTTATGATCATTGATATTAGCGCTAGAAAATTAATATAGGCTTTGCTTAATTTGCTTTCTGGATCTTTGCAAACCCTTGAAATTAAATCCCAACTCTCACTATTTTCTATGTATTTATAAGATAATCTTGCTCTTTTTTTTACCATACCTAATCTAAGGTCTTCTCTAAGCTTAATTTCTAGCTTAATTTCCACAAATTTTATAAGTCTTACTGAAATCCAGCTATACCCAACTAGTGCGACTACAAGGAATATTGATGGGAAAACTTTTTTAAGGTCTCCACTAGAAGATACTACTGAAATTGAAATATCTATAAATTTTGCAGTAGCAAGTATTAGTAAACTAGGAATTATACCATCTAATATTTTTGAAATTGCTATTAGTATCCCATAAAGTGGTGAAGAGTTTAATGGAAGTCATACAATATCAAGTGCAGTATACTTTTTATTTTCAATTAGCATATTTAATCCCCCTAAACCTAAATTATGTATATAATTAGATTAATTCATACAAGTAATATTATAAGTATATTACAAATTATATGCAAAATCAACAAATTTAACCAATGTAATTATAATACCAATATTGTAAAATTAGTTTAAATATGATATAATTTATTAAGAGGGAGTCAACTGTTGAAAAATGGTGGGCTTTTTTTGTTTTCCCCAAATTAAGGCATCTTCAAAAACATCTAATTAGAAGCTATTTACAAGATGCTTAATATAAAGAAGGAGTTGTAAAAAAATGCTCAAAATTGATTCTATATTTAATGAATTTCCTAAACTTGAGACTGAAAGGTTTATATTAAGAGAGGTAGTAGAAACGGATTATCCAGCTATATATGATATATATTCTGATGAGGATGCAGTAAAATACCAGCAAATAAAATCTATGGCAACTATTGAACAAGCAAAGAAGTCAGTGGAGTTTTTTATAAATGGATTTAAGACTAAAAAGTTCATTAGGTGGTGTATTACACTTAAGAAAAACAATCATGTTATAGGGTTGATCACACTTCATGATTTTGACACTTGGAATTCAAAATCAGAGATAGGTTATATGCTTAACAAAAAATATTGGGGACAAAATATAATGAGTGAAGTTTCGAAAAAAGTAATATGTTATGCATTTGAGGTTATAGAACTTAATAGGATAGAGGCATTGATAGATCCTGAAAATACTGCTTCAATTAAATTAAATATAAAACTTGGATTTGAAAAAGAGGGTTTAAAAAAGGAAGCAGCTTATAATAGAAGAACAGATAAATATGAAGATAGGTTGGTATTTGGAATTATAAAAAGTAAAAGATAAACCATAACTTTTGTGTAAGTTATGATTTTCTATTTTTAAACATCAAACGTTAGCATAAGGAAAGTCTTTTGAAAAGCTTGAGTTAAATATCATTTTTGCAACTAGTATGGCCTCTTGAATATCCAGACAGAAAATATCTTCTTCTGGAATTTGCATTTTATTAACCCAAGTATCATAATGTTTCTTCGTACAGAAGAAATTCATAATATTTCAGCAGTTGCCTGACCAGTTTTGGTTTTTATTTAAATCTACATGGAGTACATGTGTAAGCTCTGGACTATAATTAGCGAGTTGTCCATTTTTAATCTCAACAAAGATATCCTCTCCACATTCGCTACACTTAGAATTAATTTTTATATTTTGATTAAATGTAAAAGAAGATCCCATAGCATCAACTGCACTGCACTAAATACGCGTCCATCTGATAAATGAACTTTATGATTAGTATTAAAAGCTGAAACTGGATAAATAAAATTCACATTATTATCTTCATCCATTACCATAGCATTTTTACTAACTAAACTATCTAAAATTTGCTTAAATTTTTCTTTACTGATATTTAGTTTTTCTAATATAATAGAAGATGTCTCTTTTGAATTAAAAGGTATGGCATTATATATAATATAATCCATTATTAATCTTCTTACCTCATTTTCTATTAAAGATAATCTTGAATAAATACTATCAATATATAATCTTTCTGAGGGATAATTTTTGAAAGTAAAAGCATTACCATCTATATCTTTAACTATAGTATTTTTCATATAACTCATAATTATTTTCTCCTATTCATTTATTGCTAACTAATATTTCAGAGTTAGCACCATAAAATTCACTGTAACTCTACACCACCTTAGAATCGTCTCTATTTAGTGCTTTTTTCAGTATATTTGTAAGAGTGTCTTTATATTTTTTATATTTTTCACTCTCGCGATCTCGCGATCTTTCAAGGTCAATATTCATATCTTCTAGTATTTTTCCTTTTTCAGTAGACATAACAATAACTCTATCACTCATATAAACAGCCTCATCAACATCATGAGTCACCATAATTACTGTGGTTCTGTCTTTAAGCCATAAAGCTTCCAATTCTTCTTGAAGTATTTGTCTCATTTGAAAATCTACAGCGCCTAAGGGCTCATCCATTAATAACACTTCTGGTTTACATGCTAGGGCACGTATAACCGCTGTCCTCTGTTTCATTCCTCCAGATAACTGGTGAGGAAATAAATTTTCTTTTCCCAGTAGCTGAGCCATTTCTAAAAGTTCTCCAAGTTTTTTTTCTCTTTCTGCCTTGGGAATTTTTTGTTCCTTCATAGGAAACAAAATATTATCGGCTACAGTCATCCAGGGAAATAGTGCATAGTTTTGAAATACAAATCCTCTATCTGAACCCCCGCTAGATACGTATTTACCACTAACTGAAATTTTACCTGATGTTGCTGGCTTAAAACCTGCAATTATTGTTAAAAGAGTAGTTTTACCACAGCCTGAAGGTCCAAGTAATGAAATAAACTGTCCTTCTTTAACATCAAAACTTATATCTTTTAATACCTCATGAACTTCTTTATTATTATTAAATGTCTTACATACATTCTCAAGTCTAACCTTCATTACTGAGCATACCTCCATTTTGTAAGCCTTTTATTTAAAAGTTGTAATATTCTATCAATACCGAAACCTACAAGTGCTGCAAAAACCATTAGTGCTATTAACATATCTGTTTGCATTCTTGTTTGAGCTTCAACCATAGAGAAACCTAAGCCGGCACCTGCCGCTATGTACTCCGCTCAGATAACGGACATCCAGCCAGTACTAATAGCCAGTCTAGATCCTGTCAAAATATCTGGTATAGATGCTGGTATAACAATATTTTTGAAAATGCTTAAGTGGCCAGCTCCCATACTTCTTGCAGCATTATAGTAATCCTTTGATATACTTTTTACACAGTGTATAGTATTTAAGATTATAGGGAATATTCCAGAAAAAGCAATTAAGAATATTGTTGGACCATCTCCAATACCAAACCATACAATTGTAAGTGGTACCCACGCCATAATTGGAACCTGTCTTACAGAGTACACTATCCAACTAATTAACTCGTTTGCTAGTGGAAAGCTTCCCATTAAAAATCCTAGTGGCAAACCCAAGGCTAATGACCACAAAAATCCTTTTAATACATGTCCTAATGTAATTAATATATTGGTTACTATTTCAATGCTAGTAATGCAGTGAAAAAATGCAATTGCTGTATTCTTTGGATAGGGTAATATTATTTCTTTATCATAATGCATAGCAGTTAATTGCCATATTCCTATTAAAGCTAAGCCAACCAATATCTTATAAAAAATATATTTAGTATTTTTATTTTTTAGTTTACTAGGTTTGTTTGTGGAATTATAGGTACAAGATTTATATTCCATCTTCGCCATTCAGCTAGTCCCCTTTCAGTAATACTACTATTTACATAACCTTTTAATTCTTCTAACAATACATCTTCTGCTTCTAATTCCTTTACGGATTTTTTATATGCAGTTATAAACTTTTTATAAACAGGATTTTTTTTAAAATCATTTCTGACTAAAAGTACATATGTAACATAATCTCTATTTACTGAAATTTTATCTTTGACTCCATTTAGCATCCATCCTTTAGTAACATCTAATATAACCCCATCCACTAGGTTATTTTCTAATGCATAAGGCAGGGCGCGTCCAAGCATAGGAACTATTTCACATTTGTTACCAAATCGGTCTTTCACTATTTGTTCTTGATATTTTTTATTTTGAGTAACACCTATTTTTTTAGGTGTTACTCCACTTTTTGTTACAAATATATCTGAGTTTTCAACACAAACTCCAACAATTTCAAATCTTGGATCCTTTTCAATGAATTTTTCGGCTGCATTTACACATACAATTGCTAGGTCTAAAACATCAGAGCTCAATGCCCATTGAGCAGTGTTACTTCAGCAATCATTCATTGTATAGCTTTCAAAATCCTCATGAATATCTGCATTATTTAATCTTTTATTTTTAATCATATAGTCAATAACCATGCCAGAGATATCATTAGCCACTCCGATTTTTATTTTATCCTTAAGCTTTTCCTTTGGCATAAAGATAATTCCTATTATTAATAAAATTATAGTAATAAAAGCTAAAACTATATTTTTATTTATCGATTTCATTGGATTTAGCTTTCCAATTTTCAAAAGACATCCCTAGTGGGAATACAGCATTTACTTTTTCTTTTATAAATTTATCGAAATCATCAGCACCAGATTCATCTAAATATTTAGTAATAACAATGTCCTCATATTTATTTGAATCACTATATAATCCTTTGCTTATTTCAAACTCCATTTCATGCTTAAATTTTTTAGGGTCAACTTTCCAAGAAAGAGTTCTTCCTTCTCCTACTGTCTTTTTATACACAGTTAATAAAGCCGCTTCTTCAGGTACATTATAGTTTTTTGCAAAGATTTTTGCTGCTTTTAATGGATGTGTATAAATGTATTCTATTGCTTTTGTATGAGCTAATACCATTTTCTTAGCAAGTTCAGGATGTTCCTTCGCAAACTTCTTATTTAGAGAGAATACACAGCAATTCCCCAGCTCTTTTCCAGTCATTAAATGTGTACTTAAAATGCGTCCTGTTTTTTCAAATTCAGCCATGGATCCCCAAGGGTCACAACATACATAGCCTTTAATTTTTCCTGTTTTCATAGCAAGATATTTAGCTTGATCTGAATCAAAATTTATTCCTTTATAATTTTCGCCTTTAACAGGTATACCTGCATCGTTAGCCATTTGTTCCCAATTATAATCTGTTTGTTCTGGCTTTGAACCAATTCCCATAGGTTGTCCTATTAAATCCTTTGCTGGATTCTTAATATCATTTGACACTACCAAATAGTATGAACCGCCATCATGATTATTAGCAGCAACTATTATAGGAGACCCTTTAGCATAAGCCGTATTTAAACCTTTAAATCCTATATATCCAGCATCCATTTGTCCTGTTGCCATAGCTTGTGGAATTTTACCATTACCAGTAACTTCAACCTTTAAACCAAGTTGGTCAAATATTCCTGCATCTTTTGCTACACATGCTGCAGTCATATGATCACAGTTATAGTACCCAAGCTTTATTGTGTAATCATCCTTACTCTCAACTTTTGTACTATTTGATGAGGTAGTTTTAGCTGTTTCCCCCTTATTTCCACAAGCTATTAATGAAGATGCCATTACAGCTGCTAATGATACTACTAATGCAATTTTCTTTAATTTTAACATTTTTTTAGTCCCCTTTACTATTTATGATTTTTATATTTAATGATATTTCAGAAGGAAAGTCTCCCGTTTTTCATAAGTGGGAGGATAACAATTGAGAATTGTTATCTGCTACAGAGATTTACAAGGAGGTAAATATCATTGTGAAGTCGTTAATATTGCCTCTTTGAAGAAGATGATTTAACAACAGTCTTCCATGTCATTTCCAAATAAATTAACAATCTTCATATTTTGGAGTCTAAAAATTGCATATCCTACTTGTCCATTCTTAGAACCCGAAACAATAACCTCTATTTGGTCTTTATCATCTATATTTTTAAACTTTATTATTTGATTTTCCATTGGAGCAGGTACTTCATTGCTACATTTATAATTATGCTCTTTAGCAATAACTATTTTCATAGCGTTTTTAGTTTTGCTCACTCTATATATGATCACTAAATCTTTAGTATTATCATTATTTACATCTTCTTGTCCACATAAAATAATTTCATTATCAGGATGTAGTTTAGTGAAATATTGAAGTAATGGATTATCCCTGGTCACTCCAATATTCTTTAATTCTTTATTTTTACAAGGCGCGCCAACGCATGCACTAAACATAAATGTAATTATGATTAATACTAGTACATATAAAATAATTTCTTTTTTCCTCATAATACAAATAACCTCACAATTTAATAAAGATAACTCTATTTGTCTAAGCCTCTTTGCTAGCAAAAAAGTTTTTAATATTTGGTGAAATTGCACGGATGCAAAATAAAAATATAATAAATGAACATAAATATTTTAACCATTCTGGTGCAACAAAAATAATTTTATTAGCTGCACTTATTGAATTATCTACTCTATCAAAGTTCATAGCTGGTTTAAAATTAGGCATTAAAATTAAATTAGTTATATAACCCACTAATACCGAAGTTGTAACAATTACCGAGGAATATATAATAACCGTACGTTTACCTATGATTTTGTAGATACTTATTAATTCCGGGAGATTGGTTGCCGCTCCAGCCATTAAAAATGTAATAGCTATCCCCGGTGCTGCTCCACTGGCTATAAGTGCTGCAACAAAAGGAATATGTCCTACGGCACAAACATACATAACAGTTGCCAGTAATGTTATAAATATAAGTGAAATAGCACTTGGATTTCCAAGATAAGCTTGAATATTTTCTTCTACACCTGGTGCTTTTAGCTCTGAACCTCCAAAAGTATTACCTATAATTCCAATAATAATTGGAACTACAAATCCAGTAGTTAAATAAATTATTGAAATTTCTGGACCTAAAAGTCCAAAGCATAATATAACTGCTATGGGATTTATAATGGGAGTAGCTACCATAAACGCTAGTGTTGGTCCTAAATACGCTCCTGAATAATACATACTCAAACCTAATGGAATTACTCCACAGCTGCAAATAGGTAACAGCATACCGGATATAGTACTTTTAATTAGTGAACTTATTTTTTTATTACCAAGCATTTTTTGAAATTTATCAGGGGCTAATATATCATGGAGTAGTCCTGCTAAAATGAAGCTAATGACTAGCCATACTGAAGCACCATTTAATATATTAATTGAAGCAAGTACAATTTTTTCTATGTAATTTAAAATTGACATTAGCTATTTATCACCGCCTCTTCAATTGCTCTCGAAATTACTCCTTCTGATAAATTTTGAATTTTCTTTTTTTCGTTAATAACTATCATACTTTTAGTAACCATTCCGTATTTCTTTATGTAGTCAAAATCTTTACCTACACGATAAATTTTTAGCTTCATTTTTCCATTATATTTTTTTACTTCATCTTCAACGAAGACAGCATATTTATTACATCATGCACATGTATTAACAAATTCAACTAGAATATTATCCATTATTTCCACTACCCTTCTTATAGACTAATCAGTAATATAGCTGTTTATTCCTTTTTTTTTCGTTTTTCTTTATTATTTTGTATAATATAACGATTAATGACGTATATATTACCACATGATTCATTAGATGTAATATCTTGTTTTTATATACATAAACTCATTGCTATAGATAAACATAATAAACCTAATTTTACAAAAATTTGAGATAAATAAAAAATTTATTATTTTTACTTGTACTTTACCAAAAAAAATGTTTAATTATCCTTTATAGTAGTCCTGATGATCGGTACTTTAGAATATACTTGAGCTTATAATGGTGATCTATTCTGTTATATATTATATTCAGGTAAGTTTATATAAAAAATCGGAAAAAGTCAGAATAAATAGAATTTTCTGCTAAAGTTGATGCATATTTTAACGATATATTTAATGTTAAATTAATTATTTAGTGTTATAAAATTAAATTAAAAAGGGAGAGAAAATTATGGGATTAATTAAAAATGCTAAGGTGAAAACAAAAATACTATCATCCTTTATTATTATGCTATTATTATCATTAACTGTATCTACATTGTCTGTGGTTAGGGTAACAGATCTTAAAAATTCCTTTACTAATATTAAAGATAAGGAGATGAAAAAATTAGATTTTATGTACAAAATGAGAGGCGAATTAAATAATATTAGTAGCTCATATAGTGATATGCTTATACACCAAGATATTAAAGATATTGCCGATGATTCAAAAAAAATAGATTTAGATATAGAAAATTATAAAAAGTCATCAGATGAATTAAATTCTATGATTACCACGCCAACGGGAAAAGACGGCATGAATAAAGTTAAACAAGCAGAGGAAAAGGGATTTAAACTTTTGGATGAGTTTGAAAAGCAAGCACAAAGAACTGATTTAACTAAGGGGGAAATTATAACTTTAAATAATCAATTATCTACTATTAAAAATGAATGGATGGGTAGCATAGAAAATATTGTTAATATAATAAACACATATCTTGATAATCAAAATAAAACAGTAATGAATATGATTACTTCTACTATAACAATTATATTTATAACATCTGGAATTATTATTTTATTAGCAGTAGTATTAACTTCAGTTATAACTAGAGATATAACTGTACCTTTATCAAAAATAAAGCAGTTTGCAGAAAATATGGCACAGTATGATTTTTCAACACCTATTATTATAAGTAGAAAAGATGAATTTGGTGATACTGGAAATGCTTTAAACAAAGCACAAGAAAACACTAAAGACCTTGTAAAAATTATTCTAGAAAAATCAACGGATTTAAGTGCTGGTAGTGAGGAATTGTCAGCTACAGTAGAAGAAATGACTTCAAAATTAGAAGTAATAAATGAAGCAACTAAAGGAATCGTTAATTCGGCTCATGAATCAAGTGCAGTAACAGAAGAGATATCAGCATCAGCTGAAGAGATAGATTCAAGTATAAATATACTTTCAAGTAAAGCATTGGAAGGAAGCACTGAATCTTCTAAGATAAGCCAAAGAGCAATTCAAGTTAAAAATAAAGCGCAAATTTCAAGCAATGAGACGCAAAGTCTTTATAAAGAAAAGCAAAAGGAAATAATGGCAGCTATAGAAGCCGGAAAGGTAGTTAATGAAATAAAAGTTATGGCTGATGCCATAGCAGCTATTTCAGGGCAAACTAATTTGCTAGCATTAAATGCTGCAATAGAGGCTGCAAGGGCAGGGGAGCAAGGTAAAGGGTTTGCTGTTGTTGCAGAAGAAGTTAGAAGACTTGCAGAAGAGTCATCAAAGACTGTAGCTACAATACAAATAACTGTAGAAAAAGTACAATTAGCATTTAAGAACTTATCATTTAATACACAAGGAGTACTAAAATTTATAGATGAAAAAGTAATTGGTGATTATAATGATTTTGTAAAAACAGGGGAGCAATATAATGTAGATGCGGAATTTTTAAATGACCTGTCTGAGAATTTAGCATCTATGTCGGAAGAAATATATTCTACTGTAAATCAAATAAGTGAGGCAATACAAGGTATGGCACAAAACACTCAAAGTTCAGCAGAAAATTCAAATGAAATACTAAATAGTGTAGGAGAAGCAACACAAGGAATGGAGCAAATAGCACAAACTACTGAGGGTCAAGCACAACTAGCTCAAATATTAAATCAAATAGTACAAAAATTTAAGATTTAATATGGTGTAAGATTTGCACGAATTGCAGGATTATTGCAAGAAAAAAGTTGACACATGTCAAAATTCGTGATAATATCATTCCCAACAGGAAAAAGTAATTAATTTAAAGTACTAATATTATACAAGAATTTAAAAACGATGACGAAGAAAAAAACTATGGGAAAGTTGATTACAGAGAACCGGGGGAAGCTGAGAACCGGATTGACCAGATAGAAATAATCACTTCAGAGTTGTATGGCTGAAAATTAGTAAGCTATACCGTAAGGCCACGTTAGAAAGCCAAGGTTTGATAAGAACCTACAGAGCCCTATTTACCGTAAGGTAATAGTTAAATAGAGTGGTACCGTGTTAATCACACCTCTATATGTATTTTTATACATATAGAGGTGTTTTTTTTATAAATTTTAAAAGAGGGGGAGATTTTTTTGGAAATAATAACACAAGCTGATGAGGATGATATTAGGCCTTTATGAAAAACCATAGTAAAAAAATATGACAACAAGAGGAGAGAAAAAAATATGAAAAAGAAAGTTTCATTATTATTGGCATCATTATTGGTAACAGCTTCATTTACAGGTTGCGGTAAAAATATAGCATCGGAATCAAAATCGGAAACTATTAAGGTAGGTCTAAATTATGAATTATCCGGGCCAGCAGCTACATATGGACAAGGTCTAGTAAATGGAATTGAACTTGCATTTGAAGAAATAAATAATAAGGGTGGGGTTCTTGGTAAAAAGCTAGAAAGTGTTAAGGCTGATAATAAATCTGAAAATACAGAAGCGGCAAATGTAGCTGCAAAACTTGCTACAAGAGATAAGGTTGTTGCAATGCTGGGACCTGCAACTTCCGGAAATACAAAATCCGCAGCACCTATAGCTGTTCAAAATAAAGTTCCACTTATATCCGCTTCTGCTACTGCAGACGATGTTACTGTAGATAGAAATGGTAAAGTGCGAGAATATGTGTTCAAAACTTGTTTTAGTGATTCCTTCCAAGGAGTTGTAATGGCAACCTTTGCCTATAAGGATCTTGGCAAGAAAAATGTAGCTTTACTTGTAGACAACACAAGTGATTATAGTAAGGGACTTGCAAAAAACTTTAAAGAAACCTATACAAAGCTTGGTGGTAATCTTGTAACAGAGCAGGCCTATCAAGCTAAAGAAACAGATTTTAAAGCAGTTCTTACAAAGATAAAAGGAACAAAGGCAGATGTATTATTCCTTCCTGGTTATTATGAGGAAGTGGGGTTAATTGTAAAACAAGCTCGAGAATTAGGAATTACTATGCCGATTCTTGGAGGAGACGGGTATGACTCACCCAAGCTGTCAGAGCTAGCAGGAAAGACAGCCTTAAATGATATTTATTTTACTAATCACTATTCTTCTAAGGATACAGCGCCTGAAGTTGTAAAATTCCAAAAGGCCTTTAAAGCAAAATATAATAAAGATGCAGACGCATTTAACGCTCTTGGATATGACATGGTATATTTACTTGCAGATGCTTTAAAGAGAAGTGGAGAGGTTGATTCTATAAAACTTAAAGATGCTATTGCCTCCACAAAAGACTTTAATGCAATTACAGGTAAGATTTCCATAGATAAGAACCATAATCCAGTAAAAGCAATCACCATACTTCAAATGAAAAATGGAGAACAAACTTTTTTAAAGAAACTCTCTCCACAATAATGTATTTAAAGTTAATTTCAAAATAACAAAGCACAGGAAATAACTGCTGTGCTTTTTACTAAATTTTAGAAGGAAGTGATATAAAGTGAAACAACTTTTACAGCAGCTTATCAACGGTCTTACTTTAGGAAGCATATATGCATTAATAGCTTTAGGCTACACTATGGTATATGGGGTTATAAATTTAATAAATTTTGCTCATGGTGATATATATATGCTAGGAGCCTATATAGGGTTTGCAATTACAACTTTTCTTCATCTAAGTTTTTTCTCAGCACTGCTTATCACTATGCTTCTCTGTGCAATTTTAGGGGTTGTACTTGAAAAAGTGGCATATAAACCCATAAGAAAGTCTACTCGAATTGCGGCACTTATCACCGCAATTAGTGTCTCATTATTTTTAGAATATGGGACCATGTACTTTGTAAAAGCGGAAACCAGAACTTTTCCAGAGGTAATTGCAAGTAAGAGCTTAAAGCTGTTTAATGGGTCAATTGTTGTAAATACTATTGAAATCTACATCATACTTACCACCCTAGTATTAGTTGTACTGCTTCAATATATAATACATAGAACAAAAATGGGAAAAGCAATGAGAGCAGTAGCCATGGACAAAGAGGCAGCACAATACATGGGCATAAGTATTGATAAAACAGTATCTTTTACTTTTGCAATTGGTTCTGCTCTTGCTGGAGCAGCAGGAGTCCTTGTTGGAGTATATTATAATTCTATAAATCCTCTTATGGGAGTTATACCTGGACTTAAAGCCTTTATCGCAGCGGTAATAGGTGGGATTGGTATTATACCTGGAGCTATGATTGGTGGATATTTTCTTGGTATGACAGAAACCATGGTAAGTGCTTATGGAGGGTCATTGTATAAAGATGGAGTAGCCTTTGCAATTTTAATACTGGTACTTTTAATAAAACCCAACGGACTTTTAGGTCGAAATGTAAAAGAAAAGGTATAGGAGGTATAATATGAAAATATTTAATAGAAACAATATTTTGGGTGCATTCATAGTGATTTTAATATATATATTGGGACAAGTACTCATAAATGCTGGAATTTTAGATTCATATATTTTTCTTAATATAGTGGTTATCGGAATAAATATTATACTTGCTGTAAGTCTTAATCTTATAACAGGATTTACTGGTCAGTTTTCACTAGGACATGCGGCTTTTATGGCAATCGGAGCCTATGTGTCAGCTGTAGCTACTATGAACTTTGGACTACCTTTTGCAGTAGCCCTGATTCTTGGAGCTGTAAGTGCAGCTCTAGCTGGTATTGTTATAGGGATTCCTACATTGAGATTAAAAGGGGACTATTTAGCTATTGCTACTTTGGGATTTGGAGAGATAGTAAGAATTATAATTTTAAATAACGAATATATAGGTGGGGCTAGCGGCTTAAATGACATTCCTCAAAGTACAAACTGGACATGGCTTTATTTTATGACCGCAGCTACAGTTATACTTATAAAAAACTTCATAAGTTCAAAGGGCGGAAGAGCTTGCATCGCCATTGGTCAGGATGAGATTGCTTCAGAATCCATGGGCATTAACACTACTTTTTATAAAGTACTTGCCTTTGCCATTGGTGCTTTTTTCGCAGGTATTGGGGGCGCTTTATATTCTGGATATTTCTTTTTTATAAAACCAGAAGCCTTTGGATTTATGAAATCTATAGATATACTTGTAATTTTAGTGTTTGGGGGTATGGGAAGCATTGAGGGCTCTATCGCAGGCGCAATTGTACTTTCGTTAATCTCCTTAGCACTTCAAAATATACCTGAGCTTAGAATGGTGATTTATTCTGTTATACTTTTCCTTATTATGGTCTATAGACCTCAAGGGCTTATGGGAAATTATAAAATCAAACTATTCAAAAAAGGAGGTCTTGAAAATGTCAGTATTAAAAGTAAGTAATTTATCTAGATTTTTCGGAGGAGTAAAGGCCGTATCTGGTGTTAATATGGACATAAAACATGGCGAAATAATAGGCCTTATTGGTCCTAATGGTGCTGGTAAAACCACTTTTTTTAACTTACTTACAGGCATATACAATCCAACGGAAGGAAACATTGTATATAATTTTAATAAGGGAAACCCTATAAAAAATAAAGCGCCTTATAAAATTGCAGCTTCTGGCGTTTGTAGGACCTTTCAAAACATAAGACTTTTTAGCAATATGACAGTAGAAGAAAATGTAAAGGTAGGACTACATAAAAATATACATTATGGGGCATTGTCATCTTTTTTTAGAACAGGTAGATTTTATAGTGAGGAAAAAGTTGCGCAGGAAAAAACAATAGAACTTCTTAGAGTCTTTAATCTTTATGATAAAAAAGATTACTTAGCTAAAAATTTGCCTTATGGACAGCAAAGAAGACTGGAAATAGCAAGAGCACTTGCGTCTGGTCCTAAAATCCTCCTCCTTGATGAGCCTGCTGCTGGTATGAATCCAAATGAAACAAAAGAATTGATGGAACTTATAAATTGGATTAGAAAGCAGTTCGATATTACTATTTTGCTTATAGAACATGATATGCCTCTTGTAATGGCACTATGCAGCAGAATTTATGTACTTGATTATGGTCAGCTTATAGCAGAAGGAACACCAGAAGAGATAAAAAGGAATCCTAAGGTTATAAAAGCCTATCTTGGGGGGGAGGATGAAGCATGTTAGAACTAATTGATGTAAATATATATTATGGTGCAATTCATGCATTGAAAGGAATAAGTTTAAAGGTATTGGAGGGTGAGATTGTTACTTTAATTGGTGCCAATGGAGCCGGCAAAACTACTGCTCTTAAAACTATATCAGGAGTTTTAAGGCCAAAGAGTGGGAAGGTGTTATTTAAAGGTAATGAAATACAAAAAATAAATGCAGAAAAACTAGTGGGTCTTGGAATTTCCCATGTACCAGAAGGCAGAAGAGTTTTTATGAATATGTCCATTATGGAAAATCTTGAAATGGGGGCCTATTCAAGAAAGGACAAGTCTGAAATAAAAAAAGACTATGAAAAAATATTTCAAACCTTTCCAAGACTTTTAGAGCGCAAAAATCAAATGGCAGGAACGCTTTCAGGCGGGGAACAACAAATGCTTGCTATTGGTCGTGCATTGATGGCAAGACCTAAACTTCTTCTTTTAGATGAACCTTCTATGGGACTTGCACCTTTAATGGTAAAACAAATTTTTTCTATAATAAAAGATATTAATGAAAAGGGAACCACAATTTTATTGATAGAACAAAACGCAACTATGGCGCTTAAAATTGCAGAGCGGGCTTATGTAATACAAAATGGATGTATCCAAATGACAGGGAATGCCCAGGAACTTTTAAATGATGATAGTATAAAAACTGCCTATCTCGGAGCGTAGAGGGCCTTAGCAATTTTACAAATTTAAAAGTGCTGTAATCCCTTAAATTTGAGGAGCTGCAGCACTTTTTTATATTTACTTTAAATTTGTGGCACATTTCGGACAAACATTCCAATCGGGATCTACTATGCATCCACAAGAATTACAATTGTCTTTAAGCTTATACCCACAGAAGGGGCAATTCATAAAGTGTTCATCTATAGGTTTTCCACAGTTTGCACAGATTTTTTAGTGTATGAATTCCTTACTATTAGATAGATTATTAAACCTATAAGGTCTGGGACAAATATTACCACTGTTGTCCAAAGCCAAGGGTCCATACCTCGTTTTTTTTGAATCTTTAAATACAAAACGACCAATTAAATCACTCCTTTAGATAGTGGCCGTAAATTTTGATTTGAATTGCTCTTTGAAAAATATTACAGGTAATATTGATAAGCTTGAAATAAAAAGTGTTCTTAAAAGTGAAGCTTTACAGCAAAAATTTATTGTAAGGCAAGCATCGATTAGTATTTCATATAATGATAGGAAATGTCGAATTGTGATGATATAATACTAACGTATCATGTGGCCATAAGTACTATATAATATAGTTTTAAACTCCTTTTAAAATTAAAGAGCTAATGACTGTCAAAGAGATTGTGGCAGTTTATTCTTGCTGTAGCTATAATACCATTTACAAGAAGTATTTTAGGTACATCTATAGGAGAAACTGTAGTCATAGTTCAATTAACAATAGCAGCGGTTGGCCTTACATATAGTTATCAAAGTTTTAACGATACTATAATGTATACAACTTTAGATTTATTAATAATAATAGTTGGAATTATATAATTTATAGGAAATTTTATTTATAAAAAAAAAATAAAAATATTTTACACATTAGGAGGTCAGATTATGGTTAAAGTAGTGGCAATCGTTACATCTGTTGTTTCAGCTGCAAAATTTTATAAAGAGCAATTAAAAGAACTATTTGGAGAGCTTATCGATGTTAAGTTGTTTTCATTTGAAGATAACTCAATTAGTAAAATAATAAATGCTGATTTAGTAATGGCAGCAACATATTCAGTTTATGAAACAATAAAAAATAATATTTCTGATGAATGTGAAATTGTAATCCCAAACTTAACACTATCTAAAATAGTACTTAAACAAATTAAAAAAATTTCCAGTGGAACAAAGTGTATGCTTGTTAATTCCAGTGTGGATATGTGCATAGATACTATTTCTTTGTTTACTCAATTGGGAATAAATCATTTAGAATTAATTCCTGTATATCCAGGAATCAATGAAATTCCAAAGCTTGATTTTGCAATAACGCCTGGAGAATCAAAATTTGTTCCTGAAAATGTAAAAAACGTAATGAATATTGGCGATAGAATTTTAGATACTAGTACTATAATTGAGATTGTACTAAAGCTAAATCTTGAATATCTACTAAAAGAAGACAAGTTTGTAAAGTATTCTGATAGGGTTGCATCAAACAGTTATAGCTTAGAGGAATTAGCAGGTAAGACAAATAAACTGGAAAGTCAGTTTGATATTCTGCTAAAAGTGTTAGATGAGGGGATAATTGGAGTTAATGCTAATGGAATTGTTTTTGCTTTTAATAATAGCGCAGAAAGAATTATTGGAAAAAGAAAAGATGAAGTTCTTGGAAAACCAGCAATAGATATTATTTCAGATATTCATTTTAATACTGTAATAAATACATTACAACCTATTCAGTCTAAATTGATAAAAATAAATGATGTTTATATTGATTTTAACTTTGTACCTGTTATTAGTGAGAATAAATCAATTGGCGCATTTGCTATAATAAAAAAATTTAAGGATTCTGAATATCGGCAGCAAAAATTAAGATTACAGTTACTAAATAGAGGATATAGAGCAAAGTACTCATTTGAAGACATAATTGGTGAAAGCTCAATAATTGTAAAAACGAAAAACATAGCAGAAAAAATGTCTAAAACCAACTCACCTGTTTTAATTACAGGAGAAAGCGGTACGGGTAAAGAGCTTTTCGCCCAAGCACTTCATAGGAGTTCTCCAAGAAAAGAATTTCCTTTTGTTGCAGTCAATTGTGCTGCTATTCCTGAAAATTTACTGGAAAGCGAACTTTTTGGATATGAGGAAGGTGCTTTTACTGGAGCAAAAAAAGGAGGGAGGCTTGGGTTATTTGAATTCGCACATACGGGTACTTTATTTTTGGATGAGATAGAAGGAATGAGTTTTAATCTTCAATCAAAGCTATTGAGAATTTTGCAGGAGAAAGAAGTCGTTCGTATAGGTGGAGATCGGGTTATTAATGTTGATGTAAGAATTATTGCTGCTACAAATATAGATATAAAAGAACTCGTTTGTAAGGGTGATTTTAGAAAGGATTTATATTATAGGTTGAATGTTCTACCCTTAAATATTCCTCCACTAAGGGATAGAGGGCAAGATATATTGCTTATCATGGAAAAGCTAAAACAGGATTTAGAAAGTAAGATTCAACTTTCAGAAGAAATTAAAAAAATATTCTTAGCTTATACATGGGAAGGAAATATAAGAGAGCTTCGAAATTATATGGAATACTTAACATGCATTTCAGAGGGAGAAATAACCGTTGAGGACCTTCCATTTAATTTATCAAACTCAACAAATAACACGAATATAAAAACCCTATATGAAAATACAGAATTTAAAGATTTCATGGATATGGCAGGGAAGAAGCTTAGCAATTATTTATTAGTATTGGAAGAGTTGGCCGTTTGCTATAAAAATCGAGTTGGAATAGGACGAAGGGCAATTGCAAAGATTGTTGAAGAGAAAAACATATTTTTAACTGAGCCAGAAATTAGGACAATATTTGTGAACTTGGAAAAATATAAAATGATAATAATATCTAAAGGTAGAGGTGGAAGTAGAATAACTGATTTAGGTCTAAAATTTCTTAACGATATTTCAGCACCGCAGGTGATGATTTAATAATATATAAAAGGGCTAAATGGATTAAATATAAATATATTTAACCCTTTTATTATACTAAATATGTATATTATATATAAATTAATATGATTTTTACTGTAAACGTTATTTTATTAGCATTGGCATAGTTATTGCTAATTAGATAATTGTATTCATTACCATAAATCTAAAATAAAAAGGAGAACAAAAATGAAATATAATTTTGATGAAATTAACAATAGAAAAGTGAATTTTTCGGCTAAATATGATGAATTGGAGTCCAAGTTTGGAAGAGATGACTTAATACCTATGTGGATTGCAGATATGGACTTTAAAACTGCAAAACCTATTATTGATTCAATAATAGATAGAGCAGAGCAAGGAATATTTGGATATGTATCAAGACCAGATTCATATTTTGAATCAGCTTGTGAATGGTATAAAAAAAACCATGGATGGGATTTGAAAAGTGAATGGATGTCTCACAGCCATGGAGTAATTCCGGGAATGGTTATGATAATCAAAGAATTTACTAAACCAATGGATAAAATAATAATCCAATCACCAGTTTATAATGAATTTTTCGAAATTGTAAAGGATCATGATAGAGAATTAGTTGTAAATCCATTAAAGCTTGTAAATGGTCGATATGAAATGGATTATATTGACTTGGAACAAAAGGCAAAAGCAGGAGCAAAATTATTTTTCCTTTGCAATCCACATAATCCAGTTGGGCGAGTATGGAGTAAAGAGGAATTAATAAAACTTGGAGATATTTGCCTTAAATACGGAGTACAAGTTATAGCAGATGAAATACATTGCGAGCTTGTTTATGGAAATAATAAATATACTCCGTTTGCCTCCATTTCAAAAGATTTTTTTGAAAATTCTATAACGTGTATTTCACCAAGTAAGACTTTTAATTTAGCAGGTTTACAATCATCTATACTAATTTTTGGAAATAAACAGCAACGCGAAATATATAATCATCTTTTACAAATACAAGATATAAAAAGAAATAATTGCTTTAGCTTAGTTGCCACTGAAGCTGCATACAGGTATGGAGAAGAATGGCTTAAGCAGCTATTGGTATATTTAAAGGGTAATTTAGATTTTGTAAATAATTATATTAAATTAAACATACCGAAACTAAAAACTTATATTCCAGAAGGAACATATTTTGCTTGGATAGACTGCAAAGAGCTTGGAATGAATGCTCAGGAAATAGAAGATTTTATGAATAATAAAGTTAAAGTAGCATTTGGATTATGGTATGGAAAAGAGAGTGAAGGTTATGTAAGAATGAATGTTGCATGTCCAAGATCAGTAGTTGAAGAAGCGTTAATAAGATTGAAGACAGCTATAGATAAGATATAGAAGCATTGAAGGCTAATGGATATTACAAAATAAATTTGATCAATAATAAGCTTTAAGGGGGAAAAGGTATGAACCCGGAAAAAAAATTAAAACTTAAAAGAAGCATGAATGTATTTGAAGGTATGATGTATGTTATTGGTTTGGTTATTGGATCAGGAGTATTCTTAAAACCAGCAATAGTTCTAAAAAATGTGGATTCTACAGGTGCTGCAATATTAATGTGGATTGCTGGTGGGGTAATTACCACAGCAGCAGCATTGACTATTGCAGAAATTGCTGGTTATATACCTAAGGTTGGTGGACTGTATACCTACTTAACAGAAATATATAATGAAGTAATTGGTTTCTTATTTGGTTGGGTAGGTACTTTCATAAACGTTCCAGGATCAGCTGCTGCAGTTGCAATAGCTTGTGCTACATTTGCAACATTCTTTATACCCATGACTGGTGTGCAGCAGAAAATTCTAGCCATATCATTGGTTCTTTTATTGACAATAGCGCAAATAATTTCAACTAGGTATGGAGTTTGGTTGCAGACAATAGCAACAATAGGTAAATTGCTTCCAATTGCGGCAATATCTATTTTTGGTTTGTTACATGGAACTGTAGATATAAGTATGGAGTCAGTTGGAAATATAAAGAATGCTGCACCTGGGGTTGCATTACTTGGTGTATTATGGGCATATGATGGTTGGTTAAGTGTATGTACATTAGCTGATGATATGAAAAGACCTGAAAAAGATTTGCCTAAGGCAGTAATTTCAGGAGTAGCCTTTGTTATGGTAGTATATGTGGCATTTAATGCAGCTATTTTCTTAGTATTACCAGGCGATGTTGCAGCAAATTCAAGCAAAATTGGTGTAGATGTATGTGTAAAATTGTTCGGAAATGCTGGAGCAACCTTTATAACAATTGGAATGATGCTTTCAGTATTTGGAACTTTAAATGGATTGGTAACCTGTGGTTCAAGATATACTTTTGCAATGGCCCAGCGTAAACATCTGCCGGGAGCTAAGACTTTATGCGCGATAAACCCTAAACTGGGAACTCCAGTTAATTCATTGTTATTACAATCTGTAGTTACAATTCTATATATATTAACTGGAACGTTTAATTCAATAACTGACTTGATTGTATTTGCATTATGGATTTTTTATACATTAGGTGTCATTGGAATATTTATTCTTAGAAAAAAAATGACGCATAACCCAAAGCTATATCATGTGCCATTATATCCGGTTGTTCCAATCATAGGAATATTAGGAGGAGTTTATTTAATGGTTTCTACTATTAAAGATTCACCTACTAGTGCTATGCTAGGACTTGGACTTACATTATTAGGTTTACCTGTATATTATTACTGTAAAATGAAAGATAAAAAAGAGATTCAAAGTTAAGTGGGTGTCACATACGATAATAAAAAGTGCTGTTAATTTCATATAATTGAAGTTGACGGCTCTTTCTTTTTATCAAGAATATTTCTTAGTTCTTCGATTTCCTCATCAGATAATTTTGATTCATTTAAAAAATCAGCAAATACACCATTTAAAGAGCCATTAAACACACGCTTTATAAAGGATTCGCTCTCAGCTTTTATACACTCGTTTTCTGATAATAGTGGGGAATAATAATATGGTTTTTTACTTGTTATATCCGTAGAAACTTAGCAAGCATCCCACTAGAGTAACTGTGATTTTTGTTGATAAATATATAAAACATTGATATTATAAAGAAAGTAGGAAGATAATAAATTAAGTAAAAATTCAAATGAAGAAGGAGTTTTATTTTATGAATGAATTAATTAAAGAAGTTGAGTATAATAATGGAAAGTTTCCAGAGGAGCAATTAAAGGAAATAATAAGTCGCAGGGAAGAATTTATACCTCAATTACTTGAGATATTAGAAAATGCTAAAGAAAATTATGAAGAGATTTTAGAAAAACCTAATTATTTTGCACATATATATGCAACGTTCTTGCTAGCACAGTTTAAAGAAAAGAAAAGTTTTAAGCCAATTATAGATTTAATTAGTTTACCAAATGAAATTCCAGACGATATTTTTGGTGATTTTCTTACAGAGGATTTACATAAAATTTTAACATCAGTTTGTGGCGGAGATGTGCTACCAATAAAAAATTTAGTGGAAGATAGCAATGTTAATGAATATGTTAGATGTGCTGCTATTAAATCATTTATTGTACTACTAGGTGAAGGTGTTATATCTCAAAGCGAAGTTATTGAATACTATAAAAGTTTATTTGAAGGAAAACTTGAACGGGAATTTTCACAAGTTTGGAATGAGCTTATATATGATTCTTGCGAAGCAGGTCCTAGTGAATTATATAAATACATAGAAAAAGCTTATGCGGATGAATTAGTTGACGTAGAATGCATATCTTTAGAAGAAGTAGATGGAGCTGTTAAAATCCATGATAAAGAAAAATTCCCAAAATTAAAAGATGAAGGGTATTCATATATTGTGGATACTATAGAAGAGTTAGGCTGCTGGAGATGTTTTACTAAGAGTAGCACTGAGTCTAAATCTCAATATATGATGGGGATTAATAAGATGAATAAAAACAACAAGAACAAAAAAAATAAAAAGCAGGTAAAAGCTACTAAAAAGAAGCAAAGAAAAAAATAGTAGAAAAGACTAGAGATGCGAGCAGTAATGGAAATATAAGAAAAGAGATGATCATATGATAAAAGCAAATTTTGAGGATTATAAATTAAGTAGTGACATATTAAAAGCAATTAGTTTGTTAAATTTCAAAGGTTTAACAAAAGTACAGCAGCAGGTTATACCTGCGGTACTAGCGCAAAAGGATGTAGTAGTAAAGTCCCAAACCGGAAGTGGGAAGACTGCGGCATATGCCATTCCTATTTGCCAACTTGTAGATTGGGAAGAAAATAAACCGCAAGCACTAGTGCTTACACCAACAAGAGAACTTGCTATTCAAGTCAAAGAAGATATTTTTAATATAGGCAGATTCAAAAGACTTAAAGTAGCTGCAATTTATGGGCAGTCACCTTTTTACAATCAGAAAAAAGAACTTACACAAAAAACACATGTAGTAGTTGGAACACCGGGTCGTATTATAGATCATTTGGATAAAGGCACATTGGATACATCAAATATAAAATATCTTATAATAGATGAAGCTGATGAAATGCTTAATATGGGATTTGTAGATCAGATAGAAATAATAATAAAGAGCTTACCAAAAGAACGTGTTACCATGTTATTGTCAGCTACAATGCCAAAAGATATAGAGACTTTATGTAGAAAATACATGAAAGACCCTATACGCATTGACATAGAAGACCAAAATAAAGCCTCAGATAGAATATCTCAAGAAAGATATAACGTAAATGAACCTGGTAAAATAAATCTTTTAAGAGATATAACCGTAGTAGAAAACCCAGATAGCTGTATGATATTCTGCAATACAAAACTAAAGGTAGATGAAGTTTACAATGAGCTGAAAAATCTACAATATACTTGTAGGAAAATACATGGTGGAATGGAACAAAGTGATAGATTAAGAGTAATGAATGATTTTAAAAGCGGTTATTTTAGATATTTAGTAGCTACAGATGTTGCAGCTAGAGGGATAGATATAGATAATATTACCCTTGTAATTAATTATGATATTCCAGAAGATAAGGAAAGCTATGTTCATAGGATAGGAAGAACTGGACGCATAGGTAAGTTGGGCCGCGCAATAACTTTTGTGACCCAAAATGAAAATAGGTTTTTAGAAGATATACATGAATATATCGGTAAAGAGATTCCGTTGATGACAAAACCAGAAATTGAGACTGTAAATAATGCCAAAGAAGAATTTGAGGAGAAGATGAATACAAGACCTGAAATTAAAGAAGCAAAAGGCGCAGAGCTCAGCAAAGAAATTATGAAATTACATATTAATGCAGGTAAGAAAACAAAGATGAGGGCCATGGATATAGTAGGTACTCTTTGTAATGTTAAAGGCATGACAAAGGATGATATAGGAATCATCAATATAGTTGATATATCTACTTTTGTAGAAATATTAAATAATAAGGGTGAGTCGGTGTTCCAGGAATTACAAAATACACCTATCAAAGGCAGACTTCGTACAGTAAGCAAGGTTGATATTTAACACCAGGATAGTCATGTAGTAGAATAGAATATATTCAAGAAGATGGAAATTATTTTTATAATCTATCTTCTTTTTTTTGTTTAAGAATAATTGCATATGTTATATAATAAGTAATCTAGTACTAGCAATAGAAAGAAGGTGAATAAGAAATGCGACGATTTGATGAAGATATGAACATGTTTAGATATATTATTGGATCAAAAGAAATTACTCAGGATAGTGTAGTATACAACATTTCAGTAGAATTTGGTGAGGGGAATATAATAAGTTACAGTGCAATGCCTGGAATTGAAGTTACCTATAATGATTTTGAGATATATAAACCATTAAGTGAAAGCTTTAACTTAAGTATTGATTCCTTGGAAATAAATTATTGTTTAGAAGGATATTTGGAAAGCGAATTTGCAAATAAGAAAATAGTTTATATGGGTGATGGTGATATCTCTATTTTTGGGTATAAGACAGGAGTTGTTTTAGCTGATTTTACAACTAAACATTATAAAGGTGTAACAGTAATGGTCTATATAGATGAGGCTTCTAAAAGTATAGGGGATATGCTTGGAGTTTCTGATGCTGAAATTAAAAGCTTTATTATGGCTTCTTTTAACGGAGATACTTGCATAGTAAATCATGCCAGTCAAAGTTTGGAGCATATTTTTAAAGAATTTTTTGTACTACCTGAAAAATTTAAAAATTATTTTTTAAGAATAAAGGTGGTAGAGCTTTTACTTTATATATTAGGAAATTCTGATTATAAAACAAGCAACAAGAAATATTTTCCAAGAACATTTGTAGATAAAATAAAGGATGCTAGAAGAATTATATTATCTGATATAGATTCTCATATTACAATAAAAGAACTTTCGCATAGGGTAGGAATTAATTCAACTGATTTGCAGAAGGGGTTTAAGGCAATTTATCAGTGTCCTATATATGCGTACCTTAAAAGTTATAGAATGAAAAAGGCCAAAGAACTGCTTATGAGGGAAGAATTAACCATAGCGCACATAGCAAATTTAGTAGGTTATACAAATAACAGTAAATTTTCAAAGGCTTTTAGAGAAGAGTTTGGATTATCTCCATCTAAATATAGAATTTCTAGTAGATAAAAATCTTTCAAAATTATTTTGAAAGATTTTTTTCGTTTATAGGAAAGTGAAAAGCTAAGCAAATACTTGCTTGTTGTTAAAAAACTCTAAATAGCAATCCAAATTTAATAACTGATATTAAATATCAAATGAAAAGCAATTTCAAAAAGGTACATTTACAAATTAATGGAGTAGATAATATTTCTGCCATGAAGTATTCTTTAGTTACAAAAAAAAGAAATGGTAGGTGAAAGTTGTGAATGAAAAAAAACAAAATCCTTTATCAATATTATTTAAATGGGCAGGAAAAGAAAAATACAAGCTTTACTTCTCTATGTTTTGTGGCTTTGTAAGTGGGTTAATGGTGATAGCTCCATATATTGCAATATACAAAATTATAGAAAATATATATTTTAAACAAATAACAAGAGAAATACTACTTCAATATAGTATTTTACTAACAATTTCAATTATATTAAGATATTTTTTTATGGCAGTTGGCATAGTAGCCTCTCATAAGGGAGCGTATAATGCACTTTATAATGTTAGATGTATGATTATAAATCATATGGCAAAAATACCTTTAGGATATCTTAATGAAAAAAGTGCTGGAGAAATTAAAAAAGTAATTAGTGAAGACATAGAAAAGTTGGAACTTTTCTTAGCACACCATCTTTCAGAAATTTTTATGTATTTAAGTGGACCAATAGCTATATTTGGTTATTTATGTACTGTAAATCCTATTTTAGCTCTTATTACGCTAATTCCAATACCTATTTGTGTATTATTGCAGTTTATGATGTTTAAAGGTCAAAGCACTAGAATGAATGAATTAAACAAGGTGACTGGAAATTTAAATTCAGTAATGATTGAATATATAAATGGAATGAAACTTATAAAAGCTTACGATATGGGGGCTGATTCTTATAATAAGTATAAAGGAGCTATTGATGAGCAACATAGTTTATGGAAGAAAATTGCTTATAAAATGGGACCCTTGTATGCAGTTTTTGTAATAGTCCTTCAATGTGGAGTTGTATTTGTAATTCCTATGGGTGGGTTCATGTACAATCATGGAAGTGCTAAAGCTGGGGCTTTAATATTATTTGCATTTGTAGGAAGCCTTTATCTATCAGAACTTCGTCCGTTAATGGAACTTGGTTCAAATTTTTCTCAGGTTCTTAATGGAATTAATAATGCAAAAGCAATTATTGAAATACCTGCTTATGGAAAGGGGGACAAGGTGTTTCCAAATAATACAGATATTAAACTTAAGGATGTAAGCTTTTCCTATGATGGAAAGATAAATATTTTAAATAAAGTTAACCTTACTATTAAAGCTGGCGAAAAGATAGCTTTTGTAGGAAGGTCTGGAGCTGGAAAAAGTACAATAATGCAGCTTATTGCAAGGTCTTTTGATACAAATAAGGGGAGAATTTTAATAGGCGGAAAGGATATAAAAACCATAGATTATGAAACTCTTCTTCAAAATATATCCATAGTGTTTCAAAATACTTTCCTAACAAAAGAAAGCATACTTGAAAATATAAAAATGGGTAAAGAAGCAAGCCTTGATGAAGTAAAGATGGCAGCTAAAAAAGCACAGATTCATGATTTTATTGAAAGTCTTCCAGAAGGATATGATACAAAAGTAGGGAGTTATGGATCGCGTTTTAGTGGAGGAGAAAAACAAAGGATTGCCATTGCAAGAGCAATACTTAAAAATGCACCAATACTTATACTTGATGAAGCTACCTCAGCGGCGGATCCAGAAAAGCAACAGGAAATAGATATGGCTATAGATGATTTGTGCAAAAATAAGACAGTAATTATTATTGCTCATAGACTTAATATAGTGAGGAAATGTGATAGAGCGGCCATAGTAGAAAATAATACAGTAACAGATATAGGAGTTCATGATGAACTAGTAAAAACCAATGAGTATTATAGAGAAATATGGGACTTTTATGATAAATCTAAGAATATTCAGTATTCTGTAAAGGCAGGTGAATAACATGGAAAATTATACGTGGATAAAAAAGGATAAAAGATTAATTGTTTCAATTTTTCTTAATATGATAGAAGGGATACTTACAGGTTCTGTTCTTGGAAGCATATTTTTAACCATAGATTCATTATTTCAAAATAAATTTGATTTAAGTAAGCTAATAAACTTATGTATATTAGTAGCATGCATATTCATTGTACGTTTAGGATTATATTCTATAGGATATACATTAGGGCATGTGGGTGCGTCATCTACGGCAAAAGGTATAAGACTTTTCCTCGGAAATAAGATAAAAAATCTTCCTCTTATAAATTTTTCAAAATATAAGACAGGAGAATTCATTAATGTAGTAACTCATGATGTAAATAACTACGAAGATATCTTAGGCCATAAAACTGGAGAAATAGCTAAAAATTTAACTTTAAGTACTGTAACCTTATTATTTTTATGCAGTGTTGATATTAGTATTGGTGCAGTAAATTTAATTATTGCCTTGTTAATTATTCCTTTCATGATTATATCTTCTAAAATGGTAAAGAAGTATGGAGGAATGAAAAAGGATATACTCAATGATAATGTTAGTGATTTAGTTGAATATATAAATGGTATCCAAACCTTTAGAAGTTATGGACTTGGTGGAGTAAAAAATAAAAAAATAAATAGATCATTAAAGAATATAAGTGATATAAGTTATAAATTTGAATCTAAAGTAGTACCCATAGGTTGTATTTATAGGGTAGTAGAAGATATAAGTGTCCCATTATCCATTATTCTTGGAGGAAACCAATGGATTTTAGGTAAAATATCCTCTTCGCAGTATGTTATTTGTGTAATTTTAGCATTATTTATATCACAACTTATGGGAAATCTATTTATAGATTTAACCAGTTATAAAAATCTTATGATTTCAAAAAAATCTATGGATAATTTGGCAAAGCAAAAGGAAGATGCCTACTTAGAAATTGAATTTAAGCCAGCTAATTATGATATTGAATTTAAAAATGTTTCTTTTAATTATATAAAAGATCAACCTATTTTAAAAAATATAAGTTTTAAGGCCAAAAATGGTGAACTTACTGCGATTGTAGGAGATTCAGGATCTGGAAAATCTACAATACTTAACCTTATTTCAAAATTTTATGAAATAGAACAGGGGGATATAAAAATAGGAGGAGTAAATACTAAGAATATCAATGGGGAGAGAGTCCTTAAAAATGTTTCAATGGTATATCAAGATGTTTTCTTATTTAATGATAGTATAAAAAATAATATAAGATTTGCAAAACCTGAGGCTTCAGACCAGGAAATAGTAAGTGCGTGTAAAGCTTCCAATTGTCATGAGTTTATTTCAAAGTTAGAAAAGGGATATGATACTTTCACTGGTGAAAATGGAAATAGGTTATCAGGCGGAGAAAAACAGCGTATTTCTATTGCAAGAGCTATACTTAAAGATAGTCCCATAATTCTTCTTGATGAAGCTACAGCATCTTTGGATATAGAAAATGAATTATATGTTAAGGAAGCAATATCAAAGCTTATAAGCAAAAATAAAACCTTAATTATAATTGCCCATAATCTTTCTGTAGTTAAAAACGCAGATAATATTTTAGTTGTATCTGATGGAAAAATTATTGAACAAGGTAATCATGAAAAACTTATAAAAAAACGTGGAAAATATTATTCAATGTGGGGAGTTGAAAGGTCTATACATTGACGTGTTGTTAGTATTGCAGTTCCCCAGGAGATGATACAAAGGATGATATATTTAATATACCATCCTTTGTAGAAATATTAAATATTTTTTA
Organism: Clostridium sp. FP1; assembly: GCF_011065975.2. Lineage (NCBI taxonomy): Bacteria > Bacillati > Bacillota > Clostridia > Eubacteriales > Clostridiaceae > Clostridium > Clostridium sp. FP1. The sequence goes on from NZ_JAAMNJ020000001.1 coordinate 1,199,882, forward strand.
AACATGCACATTTTATACTGAAATTACATACAATATAATTGTTTAGTCTAGATGATAGAGATACCGCAGGACACAACAGATTAAGAATCAGTAGTTTAAAATAGATAGTACGCCTAACTATCTATTTTATTTTTTCAGGGTCTTTAGCCACTTCGATACCAAACTCTGTTTCAGACTGATCAGGTAATTTGGTACGAGCCTTTATATTAAAATTTACTTTATCTTTAGAAAAACAAATCACTGCGGATGTCACACAAAGAACAGCTATTAAGGTAATACAAAACAGCATGAACATTTGGATACTATCCGACATTTAATTCTTACCCCCCTCCAAATTTGTTCCTGCGGTGTCCCATAATTAGGGAGGTATTAAATCTATTGTGAAAATATTAACTACATGTAAATATATGGTATAAGTATAATATATACCTATTTTAAATTTAATTCAATATTTAATATGATACAATAAACTACAAGAAAAACCTTTTTTTGTCCGTTTTATACTGCGTTTAGGTACTAAAATGTACGTTATGGGGACAATGCATTGTATTATATATATAAATAAGTAAACTTTAATCCTTATACATAAAAAAGGTGCCATTAATAAAAGAAAAAATTCATAGGATTAAATAAATTAAGATAGCAACAAAAACTTTTCTAGTTTTTATTGCTATCTTAATTTATTTGATTTACACAGTAAAACCGAAAAGTTTATCCTTAGAAGCATTTTTATCATTTTGCACATTCATAAAGAAGGCTACAGCACATAAAATATTTAAGGCAATACTGATCAATGCTATAGTTATGCTTAATGTCCCATTTCTAGGAATGTGAAGCTCCATTGATTCTGTAAAGCGCGGTGCTGTAAAATAATACATAAACCAAGCTGCCAAAGTGAAGGCACGAGCCTGAAGCCAAGTACCCTTTTTAATAAAGAGTGATGGAAGGGTACAAGAAAGAATTACCATAAACTGGGCAGATGCAGAGCCTGGGAAGTTTAGATATACAAAAGCAAAGTTCCAAACATCATAAGCGATTATCCACAAAACAGTCATCTTAGGCCAAACCATGTCATGCTGCTTGCTATTATCGATATGTACCCCCTTCCATCCATAGAAGAGTGTGATAATAGAAAGAATACCTGCAATTCCATTTAAAATATTTGGTGCAAATCCTAATGAGAAATCCTGAGTAACAGCTTCGGTAATATTGAGTGCTATAAACATTCCAGCGATTAATCTAGGAAATATTTTTTTGCTTAGTTTTGTATATCTCATAAATGTAAACCATATGCATGCAGTTACAACTGAGTATACTTTTGCCCACTTAAACCAATAACTTACTCCATGGCTAGCCCATAATGGTATTAGTGCAAAGGGTAGAATAAAGTAAAATATTATAGTTGGAAATTTAAACCTTCTAAAAATTTCATTAAGAGCCATTAAAACTACTAAGATTAATATCCAATGAACAAATGCTATATCATTCTTATGCTCTTTGAAAACTGTTTCATAAAAACCATATTTATATACAATAGTTTTAGAATCAGTGAATTTAAATAGAACCTTGTCACCTTTATCAAAATCTATTATATTGGCATTTGGAGCACTAATGATTTGAAGGTTATTTCCGATTTTATTCCAAGTTTTATCTTCCTTTTCATCATGACCGCCATATTGTTTGGTAACTGTAACTGTTCCATCTTCATGAAAATTAAATCGATAAAAAAATGACCCTTGGCCTTGTTTCCCATCTACGATCCCTTGCCAAGTTCCTAGGTTTGGATGATTATTAGCAGTGAAATTATTACTAGGTTTAGCAGATACTGAAGCAACCATTATCATAAATAAACAGATACTAATGACGAAGGTTTTAACAACCATTTTGATTTTTTCCATACAAAAACGCCCCCCTTATTTATTAAGAAATTTATTTAGGGATTATAAGATTAGGAGCTTATGGATTCAACTTGGCCACGGCGGAAGCGGGTCCCAGATTTTCCTGTGTGAAGCTGCCAAGTGTGCCAGAATACATAAGGTATAATCAATATTGCGTTTATGATACCCCAATATTTCAAGACATTTGGATTGAACCATGCTGAAGAATCCATTATTGCAGGGAATAGGTTTGGTAGGCAGGCGCGAAATAGCATATGTGTTGCCAATGTGTATACCCTAGAAGTAATGTAAAGTTCAGGACGCCCTTTGATAATTGGATATATTTCTGCAGCCATTAGGATACATATTGAACTTGCAAAGAAACTATGACTTTCACCATACACGAAGCATAAATTCCAGGTTGTATATAGGAAGTTCCAAGCAATTGTAGTGTATGAGATTAGATCGCCCCGGTCTCCATGCTCTGAGGATAGCTTCCAAAACCTTGGAGCATAGGGCATAGTTACGCAAAGTAAGAAACCACAGAGTGAGTTGAAGTAGTTGCCTGTTTGCAGATCTTTCACAGTGGCTTCCATGATATTAAGAAATAGAACGCCAAAAAGAACCCAAAGTACCCAGTCTTTTTGCAGTGCTGTCCAAAATTTGCCCTGCCTCTTTTCATAGTGGGCAACTCGAGAAAATCCTAAAAATATGGTGGGAAGTATAACGCTTATGATTTTAAACCAACGAAACCAACCTACTACTCCTCCTGATATAAGCCAAATCGGAAAAGTTAATAGTGATGCGAGCCAGAACCAGTTTGAAAATTTGTAGTATTTGCGCATGCAACCTACGATAAACATGAGTAATGTAAAATACGAAGCCATGGAAAGTACATACTTCCATACAGGAATGTTCATAATAACGCCCCCCTTTTTTTCGCGAAATTCACAGAATACTAATATTTAGTAATCTGTGAAGTAAGGGACATTCAAATAAATAACAAGTCAGTATGCTAGTCTATTTTCATGTCCCTAAGATAAATAATGCAGTTGTATTTTTTAAGATGTGAAGTAAAACATAACAAACGTTCGGTATAATAATCAGTATAGCACCATCGTTGCAATTGTCAATATATAACTGTTAAAAAGTTACATATTATAAAATGTGAGGAATATGCTATAATTGGATGGGAAACAATAGGCTTGGAGGTGTAAAGTACATGTCAATAGAGGGGAAATCACGTATTATTCAGGCGGCTAAGCGTGTCATTAGTCGAAGTGGTATAGCGGGTGCCACCATGCGAGGTATTGCTGAAGAGGCAGGTCTTAGCACCGGGGCTATATACCATTATTACAGCAGCAAGGAAGATATTCTTTATGAAGTAATGGATGAGAGCCTTTCTGAAACACTGCGTATAGCTGAAAAATCTAAGGGAGTAAAACGCAGTAGTGAGGAGCTTATTGAAGAAATCTTTGAAAACATAGTCAAACGATTTGAAAAGACTGATGAAAATCGTATTCAGTTATATCTGGCTCAGGAAGCAATTCAGGGTAACTCTGAACTTAAAGAAAAATTCAAGGATAAATATCAAGAATGGGTATGTAGGACAGACGAATTAATGCAGCATATGTATGGAAAAGTACCTACTAAATATAATAAGGCATTATCATCATTATTGATTGGAGCAATAGATGGCATTGTTGTGCAACTTCTACTGGGTGCAAATCCAGCGGAATTAGATGACATTTTAAAAGTATATCATCATATTCTTAAAGATGGAATTCCAAATTTTTTAGACCAATTGGATGGAATATAAAATAATTTTTCAGGAAAATTTGAAAAAATAACTTTATGAGTTAATAATATAATTTGTATAAGACTAATTGTAGTGATTAGGTAAATAGTGCATAAGGTAAGAAAAAAAGCTATAATAAAGTAAGTTTAGAAACTAATTGTTATTGTAAATAAGTGATTAAAAATATAATAGTAACTCTGCTACTGGAGTTAAGAAGGAGAAAATTTTATGGCTATTCGGAATATTTTATTTGATTTAGATGGGACGCTGTTAGATACTAATGAATTAATTATACAATCATTTCAACATACTTATCAAAGGCACTTGAATAAACAGGTGGATAAAGAGGAAATCATTAAAAACTTTGGAGAAATTTTAAAAATTACATTAGATAGGGAATTTGGTGCGGCTGGTGAAGAAGCTATTAAAACATATAGAAGCTTCCAAATTGAAAATTTCGAAAAGCTAATTACCATACACAGTGGAATAAAGGAAGGAGTAATAGAGCTTCATAAGCAAGGTTATAAGCTTGGAATAGTAACTTCGCGTTTAAATGATTCTGCCCTGAGGGGATTAAACCATTTTGGACTTAAAGATTATTTTGAAAGTATTGTAGGAGCAGATAATACAGATGTACATAAGCCAGATCCTACTCCAGCATTTATGGCTTTAAAGGAATTAGGAGGGAAACCTGAGGAGACATTGATTGTGGGTGATAGTCCTTATGATATCTTATGTGGAAAGAATGCAGGGATTACCTCTGTGCTTGTTGGGTGGAGTGCACTACCTATGGATCTTCTCCTTAAGTATGAGCCTGATTATATTGTAGATAGTATGGAAGAACTGGTGTCATTGGTTGGAAAATTAAAGGATTAATCCGAATTATCGGATTAATCCTTTTTCAATTGATGTATATTTAACTAATTTAAAGAATTTGTTGCCAATTAAGATCGCACCATTATTTAAATTATTTTAGCAATGATTTAACTGCAGCTAGTTCTTCGCGTAGGTTACCATCCTTCATCATTTCAAGTGCGGAATTAAGTAGTACACGAACGTCGTGCTGTCCTTTATAAATAGGGGTTAGTCTTTTATTTAGATTTAGGAATTTATAAACAGCAATTTGTGCGCCTCTTACAGAATAATCCATAGTAAATACTACATCATCTTTTATTTCACAGAACTGTCCGAGTAATGCTAAGTTAGTTGAACCTTCTGGTATGTTTGCAGGTCTATCACCCTTTGCTCTAGTTAAAAATTGTGCTGTTGTAAAAGGTAATATACATGGAATGCAAATAGATGTTTTAAGAATCTTCTTCATATCATCTTTGAAGTTTAGGTGATATAATACCTCAGTTAATATTTCCTCACCAGTACAATCTACCATTCTCTTCTTTACGAAATCACCCTTTGCATATGGGAACAGTGAATATCCCCAGATAATTTGTACAGTATCAGGTTGACTAAGAAAATGTGGTTGATTGTGTAAAACTATTGTCATGAGCCATGAGGAATCTCTAAATGTCATATGAGCACCAGTACCAGGCTTATTTCCTGAGAATTCTACTATTTTCTTAAACATTGTTGGGTCTTTAAGGGTAACTGTGAAAGACTCCCACATTGATTCTTCTACACGGTCATCAAAAACCTGTGGTTTACCAAACTCAGGACGTCCCTTGGCTATTTTCTCCCAAAGCTCCCATGCTCCACCTACATGTTTGTCATTAATCTTTGCTGGTGTAGTCATAGATCCAAGGCTTGTACCAGCTGTTAAAGAACCAATAGTAACAAAAGCAAAATCCTTATCTCCAATTTCTATTCTAGTTTCTTTCCCGTTTTTAACACATTTGAATGCTGTAACTGTAGTTTCAGTATCTGATGGCTTAAATTCTAAATCAGTTACTCTACAGTTTAATTCAAAATTAACACCTTGTGACTTTAACCATTCTGTCATAGGTAATAACATTGAATCATATTGATTGTATGGTGTACGACGTATTCCAGATAAATCCTTTAAACGTGGTAATTCTTGAATAAATCTATGAATATATCTCTTCAATTCTACAGCACTGTGCCAAGTCTCAAATGCAAAGAGTGTAGTCCACTGAAGCCAAAAATTTGTTTTGAAAAATGAGTCTGGGAAACACTCTTGAATAGTTTTTGTGCCCAAAGAATCTTCTGAATTTACAATTATATCCATTAATGCCAGTCTATCAGCGCGAACAAACCCTAAAGTTGATACATCAGTTATTTTAGCATCATTATCTATTAATCTTGCCTTTGCAGAGGTATGAATTTTTTTGTTAAAAGCATTAAATTCATCCAATATTGAAACTTTAGGATCAGTTAATGAAGGTATACTTTCCATTATTCCAAAAGTACAAGCATAAGCTTCCCTATCAAACATTCTTCCACCACGAATTACATAACCCTGCTCAGCATCACCATTTCCATCCATACTACCACCTGTTATATTTAATTCTTCATATATATGAATATTTTTACCTGGTACATGTCCATCTCTAATTAAATATATTGCAGCTGCCATTGATGCAAGTCCAGCACCAACCATGTAAGCATTTGTTTTTTCTACATCAATAGTTTGATCAAAATTAAATTTCATTTTAAACCCCTCCATTTAAAAAATTATGCCATAAGCTATGAGCCTACAGAAATTTTATATTTACCAAGTTGTCAACTTGTTATAAGAGCAGTATAAATCTAACTATAAATATTGGGTACAATCACTTTTGTAAAACTGTCTGAAAATTATACATATATATTAAAGTGTATGGTTTTGCTTAAAACTATAAAAAAAAGCCAATTGGCTTTGATTATAAATTTTCTGATGGTATTAATTGATTTTATATTGTATTATAGAAATACAAAACGTGAGATTTAAAATTTATTATTAATGTTTGTCATGAATGAGTTTTGCTTAAAAAAAGAAAATGTACGTTAATAATAAAAAAAGAAAGGAAGTGACTATTTGGTGTTTTTGTGTACTAATAGCACACTATCTCGCTAAATATAATACATGGAAATAAAAGAAATAAAGGGAAATACATTTTGTATCGATACTGGAATGACATATATACCTTTTTATAAAATTAATAATGAAGAAATTATTATGTTGGATTCAGGGTGGGCAGAAGGTGAAAGAGAAGGAATAGATAAGCTTTTGGAAAAAAATAAGTTTAAGGTAGCTGCTATAATATGTAGTCATGCACATATAGATCATGTAGGAAATAATGCATATTTGAAGGAAAAATATAACTGTATTATAGCTATGCCAGCCTATGAAGCTCTTATTTGCAGTTCAACAGTGAATCTCAAACTTTATTATAATATCCAAACATTATCCGAAGTTACAGAGCATTTTGGACATATGGTTTGTGAAACGGACATTATGATTTCGGATAACCAAGATAGCATAACTGTTCGGGATATTAAATTTAAGATTATACATACACCAGGACACAGTCCAGCGCATATATGTATCACTACCCCTGATGATGTTGCATATCTAGGGGACACTCTTATAAGTTATGAAGTAATGAGGGGTGCTAAAATGCCCTACGCTTATATACTCAGTGAGGATTTGAAAAGTAAATTAAAGCTTTATGACTTAAAATATAGCAAGTATGTGGTGGCGCACAAAGGTATGTACGATGATATTACAGAACTTATAACTGATAATATAAACTTTTATAAGGGCAGGGCTTCAAGAATATATACTGTCATTGAGGGTTCTATGACAATGGAAGACATCCTGAAGGCTGTTATTGAAAATTTTAATATTCATGTAAAAAGCAAATATAGATATACCATAATAGTAAGAATGTTAAGGTCTTATGTTGAATATTTAAATGAAACAGGAATGATAGAGCTAAATATGGATAAGGGATTTCTTAAATATTCAAAAGCTTCATCATATATGTAGTAAATTTTGAGAAATAAAAAAAGCACTCATAAAATGAATGCTTTTTGGTGCAGATGACAGGAATTGAACCTGCACGCCGTAAAGCGCTAGATCCTAAGTCTAGTGCGTCTGCCAATTCCGCCACATCTGCGTAGATTATCATTAATGAAAACGTTTCATTAATATAAATTATAATATCATCTATCCCTATATATGTCAACACAATATTTTATTTATTTTTAAAGTAAAGCATTTATTATTTTGGTTTCATTGTCTTTAGTTATTGTGCCTACAGCAACAAGGGTATCTAGCCTTCTATGCAATTCTAGTTTTTGTGAATCATCATTGGAAATTTTAGCAAGATTTATTACCGCGTTCCTTTGATCACCATTGATAGTTCCTATTGAAATTAACTTATCAAGTTTGGATAGTAAAATATCATTAATAGTTTTAGAGGTGGATTTTTTACAATAGGTAAAGCTATTTAATATAGTGATTTCTTGATTTTTACTTATAATTTTATTTGTAACAAGGGTATCAATATCTATAAGCCCCTCTGTGCTAGCTTCAGAAGTAGGAAATAAATTCATAATTTCTTTTTTCTGAAGCTCAGTAATAGTTCCTAAATCTATAAGGCTGTTTAGTCTAGAACTAAAATTATCCTTAATAGCTTTTGAGATAGAATTTTTATAATTTGCAAAAAGATTGGTTATAATAGCTTCATCTGTTTTAGAAACCTCTCCAGTAGTAGATAACTTATCAATACTTGGGTTTGGTATTGCTTGTTTATAAGTTACAAGATATTTTATCACAGCGGCTTTTTGAAATTGGTTAATACTTCCTGAAGTAACAAGACTATCTAATTTATTTATAATATTGATACTGTTTTTATAATGTTGCGCATTTAAAATTTTGGTATTTTGTGATTTACTATTTGATGAAGTAAGTGCGTAAGCGGATGAACCTGAACCAGATACTGATACTATAATTGCTAGTGCAGCAATTTTGTTAAATTTAACTTCTTTTATTTTTTTCATTATTATTTCCTCCAATATGTATATTTTATTGTGTGAAATCTGAAATTTAATCATAAATATACCATATTTATAGCCTATTACATTTTAGTGACAACGGGGTGGCAGAATTATTAACGTTTAATGAAGGCTATAAAAAAACAAACTCTAGATTTTCATTGGGCTAAAATATATGATTTGAAAAATGATGGTAGAAGTAAATCACTAAAGATGAATTTTATAAACATTTATTGCTAGATTAATAAAAAGTAGTTTAAAAGAAGTAAATCCTAGCTTAATAGGAGCAGCTAAATCTTTTGGGGCTTCAAATAGGGTTATATTCGAATAAAGTCAAGAAGATATCTGATATTAAAGATGGAATGACAGTTGCAGTATCTAATGATAACTCTAATAGAGCATTAGCATTAAAGTTATTGGATAAAGAAGGAGTAATTAAGATTAAAGATGACATTAAAGTACCAAATGTTTTAGATATTGCTGAAAATAAACATAATTTAAAATTTGTTGAAATGGAAAGACTAAATTTAGCAAATGTATTAAATGATACTGATATGCCTATAGTTATGGCGGATGTTATGTTGAAAGCTGGTAAAAACTCAGAAAATGCTTTAGCTTTTGCGCAAGAAGAAGGTATTGTTTTAGTAACAAAAGAAGAGAAAGAATGGGCAAAGGAAGTTGAAGAAGCTTTAACTAGTAATGAAGTTAAAACCTTTATAAAAGAAAAAAGTAAAGGAACGAAAATACATTTATTTTAATTTATGAAGACTAATGATAAAAAATATAAAAAACTATAAATTATAAAGGGAAGGTGGAAGGGTGGGTATTTTTAGAGATGAAATGACTTCTAAAGAGAGAAGAGAAGCTTATTTTAGAGGAGAAGAAGTAGACAGATTACCTTGTGCTATTATATTCGAAGAAACAGTAGCAGTATACGCAGATATAAATGTTAAAGAATATTATTTTGATTCTGATAAAATGCTTCAAGCTGAAAAATTTATAGTAAGAGAATTTGGAGCAGAAAGCTGTGGAATTAATGTAACTTTAAGAGGAATGGCCGAAGCCCTTGGAAGTAATATAGGGTATAGTGACACAAGAGCTTCGTTTTTAATAGATTCTGTTTTAAAAGATTATAAAATGTTAGAAAACATGGATATTGTAAATCCATATAAAGACGGTAGGTTGCCGATAATATTTAATGAATTTTCAAAGCCGTATCTTAAAAAAACTATAGATGGAATATATAAGATAACAGGTAAAAAGTTATCCCTTCATATATGTGGAAAAACAAAAGGGATTTGGAGTGAATTACAATATTTGTGCGGAAAGCCCACTCCTTCAAGTGTGGGATGGATAGCATAAGAAACTAGTTTTGTTTTAGGGTATAAAAGCATTGATAACATACACATTTTGCGATATACTTTAATTATGGAAAATAAATATAGAACAACTAAAACTACAGTAAGTTTAATTAATTATCATTTTATATTTTGCCCAAGGTATAGAAGAAAAATATTCTTAATACCTAATGTGGAAGAAAGATTTAAGAATATGGTCAAATGTGTATGTGATGAGATAGATATTGAAATTATCGCAATAGAATGTGATAAAGACCATACTCATATGTTTTTGAATTGTATTCCAACATTAAGTCCTTCTGATATTATGCAAAAAATAAAGGGTGTAACAAGTAGGGTTTTGAGAGACGAGTTTAACGAATTGAAGAAAATGCCTAGTTTATGGACTAGAAGTTATTTTATATCAACTGCAGGAAATGTAAGTAGTGAAACGGTAAAAAAATATGTGGAAAGTCAAAAAACAAGATATTAAAAAGCGAGGTGAATACTGTGCCAAATTATATTTTAACAGTAAAGCTAGATACGGAAAAATATCAAGAAAAGATTTTAAATAAAAGATTAGAAATAAGTAGGAATATATATAATAGCTGTTTAGGAGAATTATATAAAAGATATAATAGCATGAGAAAGTCTAAAGAATATAGGAAAGTTGTTAAAATGACTATAGGAAAAGACCGTAACAAACAATTCAATGAATTAAATAAAAAATATGGTTTGACAGAGTATTCACTTCATGATTTTGTAAAACCTATTCAAAAACATTTTAAAGGCAATATAGATAGCTTCACCGCTCAAAAAATAGCTTCACGGTGCTTTAGTGCATTTCAAGGATTAATGTTTCATACTGCAAATAGGGTTTGTTTTAAGAAATATGGAGAAATGAACAGTGTAGAAGGAAAATCCAATAAAACAGGAATTAGATTTAAAGACGGTAAGCTATTTTGGAATGGATTAGAAACAGATGTGATTATAAATAAAAATGATGAATATGCAGAAATTTCGCTATTAAACAAAGTTAAATATTGTAGAATAGTTAGAAAATTTATTCGTGGAAAATATAAATATTATATTCAATTAGTTTTAGATGGTATTCCTCCTGTTAAATATAATAAAGAAACTGGAGAAGTTAAAAATAGTATAGGGAAGGGCAATGTTGGAATAGATATTGGAACTCAAACTATAGGAATTGCTTCAAAATATGATGTCAAATTATTAGAATTAGCACCTGAAGTTAATAATATTGAAACAATTAAAAGAAAATTATTAAGAAAACTAGATAGACAAAGAAGAATTAACAATCCTAATAATTTTAATGAAAATGGTACAATAAAACATGGTATAAAATTAATATGGGTTAAATCCAATAAGTATATTAAAACGCAAAATGAATTAAGAGATATTCAAAGGAAACAAGCTGATATAAGAAAGCAAAGTCATAATATTTTAGCTAATAAAATAGTGGGTTTAGGTGATAGGATATTAGTGGAAACAATGAACTATAAAGGATTGCAAAAACGTTCCCAAAATACTACCGTAAATGAAAAAACAGGAAAATTTAATAAGAAAAAAAGATTTGGAAAGTCTTTAGCGAATAAAGCACCAAGTATGCTTTTAACTATATTAGACAATAAATTAAAGTGGAATAATACTGAATTATATAAAGTTAATACTTATAAAATAAAAGCATCACAGTATAACCATTTTGATGATAAGTATAATAAAAAAGAATTAAGTGAACGTTTCAACATATTTAATATAGATAATGAAGAAATTAAAATTCAAAGAGATTTATATTCTAGTTTTTTAATAATGAATGTAAAAGAAAATTTAGAAGAAATAGATAGAGAAAAGTGTTTCAGCGAATACGGTAATTTTAAAATGCTTCATGATAAAGAAATAAATAGATTATTAAGTAGTGAAAATAAGAAAATACCAAGTATGGGAATATAAAAAAAATAAGGTTTTGATATGAGCCTTTAAACTATCGTTAATTTATCCATTGGGACAATTGGTAGTAAAAGTCTTAGAGAAGTCATTTAGTTCTTATATGTTGTAATTTATAGTTTTCATATAAATGAGAGTATAGGAGAAGATAATGTATTTAAGAACCCCATGCCTTTAGGCGTGGGAGTATCAGGTGATCTGAATATATCGGCTTTTAGTGTTGATAATTGTGAAGATATAGAAGAAGTGAAAAATGTACTAGGGAACAAGATGTGTTTAGTTGGGAATATTGATCCTGTTTCTGTCATAAGAGATGGAACAGTTGAGGATGTGTATAGAGAGGTTAAAAACTGTATACAAAAGGCAGCGGATAGTCCAAAAGGGTATATAATTGGAACAGGATGTGATATTCCTAGTGGCGCTCCAATTGAAAATATAAAAGCAGTTATAGAGGCAACTAAAAAATATAGTGGTAGAGTGTCTATTGGGAAAAGAAATAAATAGGACATTAAATGGTTATAATTTATAGAAAAGTATACAATATAATCCTGTTAAGGAGTATAATTAACACTGCATATGAAATGCTGTCCATATGCAGCTTTTTTTATGTTTTCTTGAGATTAAGGCATCCTCAGAAACAACTAACTAGCATAATGGAAATACGACCAATGGGGGTATACTTATGAGAAAAAGCAAACTTATTAAAAATTCTGCAATATATACTATTGGAGATTTATTGCCAAGATTAATTTCAGTTTTTATGATTCAAATATATACAAATGAGGCGTATTTAAGTATGAGCCAAAAGGGAATAATGGATACTATAATGCCTATTACATCTATATTTTCTACTTTCTATTTATTGGGATTAGATGCAGCGCTAAATCGATTTTATTACAGTGATAAAGATGAGGAAAAGCAAAAAGTACTTATTAGTACTTTATGGATATTTTTATTTGCATATACTTTGATATTAAGTGCCGGTTTAATTATATTTGGACAAGGATTGTGCAAGTTAATATTTAAGAATATACCCTTTGACCCATTCTTTAAATTAATGATTATAAATTGTTTTTTTTCAACGTTTACTATAATGCCCTTAACCCTTTTCAGAATGAAAGAACAAGCATTAAGATTTGGTATATTCAACATATTAACCACACTTTTAAATGTAAGTTTTTGTATCTATTTTATAGTTTTCTTAAAACAAGGAGCAGAAGGAAATATAAAGGGATATATACTTTGTAATTTTGTATTTGCAACAGTATATTTGGTATTAACATTTAAAGATTTAAAATTTAAATTTTCATTACCTATTTTAAAAGAAAGCTTAAAGTATGGTATTCCTCTTATTCCACATGCTATTGGTGGATGGGTTATTAATGCTTCAGATAGGTGGTTTATTGATAGATACAGAGAGCTTGCAGAGGTAGCTATTTATGGATTAGCCTATCAAATAGGTTCATTACTAGATTTCTTAATTGGAGCAATAAATAAAGCATATGTGCCATTTTTCTTTAAAACCATAGATGAGGAGGAAAACGCTAAAACAATATTCGAGGATATATTAAAATATTATTCAGTGTTGATACTATCATTAGGTTTAGGCATTGCTATGTTTGCCAAAGAAATAATTACATTATTGGCTCACAGTAATGCTTACATCGTAGCATATAAGATAATACCTATAATTGCATTGGTTTCAGTTGTTCATGGATACTATTTTATGAGTGTGAATAGTATATTTTATGCTAAAAAGACTAAGTTTTTAGCAACGGTAACAGCTATATCAGCAGTTATTAATATAGTACTTAACTTTATATTTGTTCCTAAGTATGGGATGTATGCAGCAGCATATACAACGCTAGTAGCATATTTATTTTCGTCTATTGCCACCTATATTGTTGCACAAAAATGCTATTATATAAAATGGCATTGGAATGTTATTATTACGAATATGGCAATATGTTTGGGTGTTTATTTTGTAAGTATGATAGGGTTTGGTAATATATTTATCAATATAATTTACAAGACAGTTATATATATGGGATATATTTCAGTATTATTTATGTTTAAGATACTTTCCTTTGATAAGTTTTTATATTATAAAAGCGAGATTTTGAAAAGATAAGAGGTATTTAGCATATAAATAAATTTAAGGGACTGATATCATATCAGCCCCTAGGGTAGTTATTTTTCATATTTTGAAATTAATTGTATGTTATGCATTTCTATATCGGTTAATTCTCCATCAGAGCCTTGAAAGTTAGGATTTGGTTTATACCAAGATTTTTTTTCGAAATAACTCTTAAATTGTTCAGCCTTAAATACAAACCCATGTCTAGCATAGATTTCATTTCTAGCCAAGGTTAAGTTTTCTTTGATTAATTTAGAAACATCAGATTCTATTAGATTTTCACTTGCACTTTTAGGAAAAATATAATAATCCGGGGAATTGAGGTTACTTATATCTGTTTTATCTGCAGTTGCAGAAACAGTTGGTTTTATATTAGCATCTTTTTTAGGGGTAGTATCAGTAGGTGTAATCTTATTTTTTGTGGTTGTCTTCTCCGATTTTTTAGAACTATCAGAGAAAAATTTTGAAACTGAAATGTAATAGCTACCAAAGCCTACAGATAAAAGGAGTATTAAAACACCAAGTATAATAAAAACTTTTGGTTTAGTAGATTTAGTATGAATTTTTTTTGAATTAGTTTGTTTAGTATTAATTTCTTTTGAAGAAGTATTAAAATCTAAGCTTGGTTTTTTTTCAGCAGGTATTAAATTATTATATATATTTTTACTACCACATTTTCTGCAAAAATTCGTGCCATCTTCTAATTTATAGCCACATTTAGAACAATACATAAATTATCCTCTCCTCACTAAGGTGTATAATAGATAGTATACTAAAATAAATGTATGTTTTAAAGCTTATAAGATAGAAAAATAAACAATTCATAATAAATTTATATTGTGAACTTCCTTTAGATATGCATATTTTTTTAGCTAAACAGCCATGAATAGCAAGAGTGGAAAGGTTCTGTAAACCAAGAAAGCTTAATTGTAGTGGTGTGAGGGTTAGTTAAAAACAAGTAAAAATCAGAATAAAAAGAATGATGTATAAATTCAATTTATTCACAATAATCTTGTAATAATTGATTGAAAATATGCATAATAGGTAGTAAAATATAACAATAAGGAGGTTGTTATTACTATATTTATTATTATAATAAAAAAAATAAAATATAGAGCTAGTGAGGTGAACATGATTAAAAGCAGAAGGAAATATTACTTTATCGCTATATTGTTTGCATCATTTTTTATTTTAAGTACCTCTGAAATATATGCTAATTCTGAGAACATTAAGAGCATAAGTGTTGTAATGGATGATAATTATCCACCTTACTCTTTTCGAGATAGTGACGGAAATTTGCAAGGTATAACTATTGATCAATGGAAACTTTTCCAGGCCAAAACGGGAATAAAACCTGTAATCACTGGCATGGAATGGAGTAAAGCATACTCAGCCATGAACAATAGTGAATTTGATGTTATTGATACAATTTCTTATAATGTGAAAAGAGAAAAGGCATTTGATTATACGGAGCCTTATGCAACTATTGATGTTCCAATTTTTTCTCAAAAGAACATTTCAGGAATTACTAATGTAGAGTCTTTAAAAGGCTTTACTGTAGGGGCAAAAAAAGGTGATAATAGTATCGATATTCTTAAGAAAAACGGAATTACAAACATAATAGAATATAATAGTGCAGAGGATATTGTTAAAGCTGCTAAAAAGCAAAAACTTGTGATATTTGTTTTGGGTAAATCTCCAGGACTTTACTATTTATATAAGATGCAAATCCAAGATAATTTTAATTATTCAAGTTCATTGTACACAAGTGAATTTTATAGAGCAGTAAAAAAAGGTGACACAAATATTCTAAATGTTATAAATGAAGGGTTTTCTACCATATCAAAAGCTGAATATAAGTCAATTGATGAAAAATGGTTTGGGAAAACAGAATCAAATTTTTATAAGAGTAAGATTTTTAAGTTCGGTGCATTAGGGATAATAGGTATTATTTTATTTGCATTGTTACTTATTGTTTGGAATAGATTACTACATCGCAAGGTTAAACAGAAGACCAAAGAATTATATGATTCTATTGAAGAACTAAAAAATAGTGAGTCAAGAAGCAGAGCACTCTTAGAAGCTGTTCCAGATATGTTTATTTTGGTTAATAGGGATGGCAAAATCATTGATTATAATTCAATGGAAGAGAAAATCAAATATTTTAATAAGGAAAATTATATAAATAAAAATGTTTGCGACATATTGCCTAGTGAGATATGTATGCAAATTAATTTTTTAATTAATCAGGATTATATAATAGAAAAAGTTAAGACAATTGAATATTGTTTAAATATAGAAGGTTGTAGGAGAGATTTTGAAGCTAGATTGGTGGGAAGTAGGAATAATACTGTGGTAGGCATTATTAGAGATATCACTAAGCGAAAACAAATGGAACAAAAGTTAGAATCTTTAGGGTACCAAGATCAACTAACAGGATTATATAACAGAAGGTTTTTTGAAAAAGAGGTAGAACGACTAGATTTGGAAGAAAACTTACCTTTAACTATTGTTATGGCGGATGTCAATGGCTTAAAGCTTGTCAATGATTCATTTGGACATGCTGTTGGAGATGGTTTGCTTAAGGTGGTTGCTGAAGTTATTTTAAGGGGGTGCAGAGCTTTTGACATTGTTGCTAGACTTGGAGGAGATGAGTTTGTCATTCTACTATGCAAAACAGATATTTATGAAACTGAGCAAATCATTAAGAAGATACAGACAATCGCCCAAGAGGAAAAAGTAGGGTCTGTTGATATATCCGTTTCTTTTGGATATGCAACAAAGAATAGTATGAGCGAAAAAACTCAAGAAGTTTTCAAAAAAGCTGAAGACCATATGTATAAGAGAAAGATATTTGAAGGGCCTAGTATGAGGGGGAAAACAATAAATACTATTATTAAAACTCTTCATGAAAAAAACAAAAGGGAAGAGCAACACTCCCATAGAGTATCCTCACTATGTGAAAGTATGGGTAGAGCTATTGGCCTAAATGAAGTGGGAATTAATGAACTTAAAACCGTTGGCTTACTTCATGATATAGGAAAAATAGCTATAGATGAAAATATACTTAATAAACCTGGTAAGCTTGATGAGGGTGAAAGGGATGAAATTGAGCGTCATCCTGAAATCGGATATAGAATACTTAGCACAGTAAATGACATGTCTGAAATGGCAGAATATATCTTAGCACATCATGAAAAGTTGGATGGTAGTGGGTATCCTAAAGGTCTAGAGGGCGAAAAAATACCACTTCAATCAAGAATAATAGCTATAGCAGATGCTTATGATGCAATGACTAGTGAAAGGAGTTATCGCAGTGCATTATCAGAAGAAATTGCAGTTGCTGAATTACAAAAATATGCAGGTACTCAATTTGATGCAGAACTTATAGAGGTGTTTGTGGAAAAAGTGTTAGGCAAGCACACCTAACTTTGAACCGGAAATCAAAATGAAATCCTGGACTTATAAGTCCAGGATGGGAATGTAGCTAGATTTGTCTACACTTTAGCACACTTCAATGCAAATTTCATTATTGCTAATATCCATAAATGCAATGGATAAAAAACACAAAATAACAAATTATATTTTAAACTTTTGAATTACCTCAGTAAGCTTTTGAGAAAGTTCTGCTTGTCCTTGTGCTGTTGATGCAACTTGTTGTATAGCAGCTGTAGTTTCATCTATGCTCTCTTTTATTGTTTCTGATTGTTCGCTTGATTTTTGTGATGTCTGGGCCATGTTTTGAATAGATTCACTTACTTGCCCAACTGTAACAGTAATACTCCCAGACATAGAAGTAATTTCCTCGGATATTTTACTTACAAGATCTGCATCATTATAATACTGATTACCTATTTCTACATAAGCATCAAATTGTGCTTGTACATCTGTATTGATAAACTTTAATATATCACTACCTGTATCTATACTGCTTTTAAATGCTTGATGAACTTTCACGATAGTTTCTTGAATGCTTGTTACTGCTTGTGAAGATTGTTCTGCAAGCTTTCTTACTTCGTCTGCTACCACTGCAAAGCCTTTTCCGTTTTCTCCTGCTCTTGCTGCCTCTATTGCAGCATTTAATGCAAGTAAATTTGTTTGCTCTGCTATACTTCCGATGGTATCTGCCATAAATTTTATACTATCTACTACTTTTCCATCTTCAATTGCTTTTAACATCTTATTTTGTTTTTCAGCATATATTTTTCGAGTCTCCTCTAAAGCTTTCTGACTATTACTTTGAACTTTTATAGCTCTTTCTTTAGACTGTTTTGCATTATGACTTCCTTCCATAGCTTTTGAAGTTAGTTCATTAATACTTGAATCTACTTCTTCAACAGAGGCACTTATTTCCTCTGTTGCTACACTGGAATGTTGAGCACCAGAAGTAATAGTATTTATTGCTTCATCAATAATTTCAGTTTTGCAAGATAATTCTTCAACAGTTGCTGATAACTCTTCTGAGGAAGCACTTAAATCCTGTGAATTTTCCATAATTATTTTTACTAAGCTACTCATGTTTTCCTGTGCAGCATTTAAAGCTACAGCTGTTTGTCCAAATTCGTCTTTCATTGTAATCGTGATTGCAGTTGAAAAATCGTAGGAAGATAATCTACTAGCTAAATCTTTTATTTTGTTTAATGGATCCACTATTTTCTTACTTAATATGTATGCCATAAAAATTATAATTAAAAATGCTATAGTTGTATAAATTATAATAGAATTTTTAACAGTGTTAAACTGAGCTATATTATTTAAATTTTCCTGTTCAGCTGATCTCCCATTTATGTCGATGCATTCTTGTAGTTTTGAAAGCATAGCAATTGTAAGTGTAGCTACATCTGAATTATAGATTTTAGTTGCTTCATCATAATTATTAGATTTTACAAGTTCTATTACCTTACTTTTTGATTCTCTATATTTTAATAAGTGATTTTTAAAATCATCATAAATTTTATTCTCTTTTTTTGATATTGTATTTATACTATCGTATTCACTCATATATTTTTCATCTTTTTTACCTAAATCATCAATAGTTTTTATCAGATTATCTAAATTACTTCTATCTTTTTCAAAAATGATTTTTAGCATATTAGAATTAGTTTCATTTATACCACCACGCATTTCTTCTAAATCCCTAATAGATATTAAGTTATTACTGTACATTTTATTTCCACTTTTACTTATTTTTGAAGAACTTAATATACCCTCTACTCCTATTAAAACCATAAAAATACAAATCACTGAAAATACAAATATAATTTTTTTCCTTACACTTAAATTTACAAAAAAATTCATTTTGACGCTTCCCTTCTTTTTCATAATATATTTTGAAATCATGGTGATTATTAGAAATCTATGAAAACTAGAATATGTAACTATATATTTTCTTTAAAACTATTTTCAAGTTTGCACAAACAATTGAATATTAACATATTATTGTATCAAAAAGTCGAAAATATATACAAGATGCCTATAGGGCGGTTATATAGCTATTTAGTAGGCCTGAATTACAACTAAATCATGAAAAGATTAAATCTTTAGTAGTTATTTCAAATGTATTGACTTTGTACTAAAATGGTGCTAAGGTTATAGTATCAAAACAATACAAAGGTTGCTGATTCTACATAGTCATAAAAATAACAAATAAGAAAGGAAAACTGATTATGAGAAATATAGATATGAAAAATAAAGACGGATTAACTGAGAAGGAGTTTTTAGATAGTTACATACCCGGAGATTATGATAGGCCAGCGAATACAGTGGACATGTTACTTTTCACGGTGGATGATGTACCCATAGAGGGGAAAGACCCAGATAAAGCACTAAAATTGCTTTTAATAAAAAGGGCAGACCATCCATACATGGGATGCTATGCTATTCCAGGAGGGTTTGTACATATTGATGAGGCCTTAACTAGTGCTTGCTTTAGAGAATTGAAAGAAGAAACTAATGTTGAGAGCGTATATTTTGAACAGTTAAAAACTTTCGGTGATTTAGTACAGCGAGATCCAAGGATGAGGGTTATTTCAATAGCTTATTTAGCATTAGCTGATAAAGCCAATATTAAGGAAGTAGCGGGAGATGACGCAAGTTTTGCACAATGGTTTACGGTAAGAAAGGATTTTATTTCTTCTAATAATTCAGGAATAGAGAGAGTGGATACATACAATTTAACTTTTGTTTCTGATGACGGTGAGGTTAGGATAGGGTATCTTGTCACTGAGAGATTTATTAAAAATGGTGTTATTTCAATTAAAGTACCTTCTTATGAGCTTTTAGGATGGAGTAAAGAGGAACTTGCCTTTGATCATATTGATTTGGTGTATTGTGGCATTGAAAGATTAAAAAATAAAATAGAATATACACCTATAGCATTTACCCTTTTACCTAAATATTTTACGCTAAGGGAAATTCAAAAAGTTTATGAAGCAATACTACATTTAGAAAAGCCTTTTTCAAGAGCTAATTTTAGAAGAAAAATCAAAAAAATGGTAATAAAGACTGAAAAAGAAAAATTAACATCAGGAAGACCTGCAATCTGTTATATGTTTAATGAAAGTTGGGAACATAGTTTTTTTGATGAATAATGGGAAAAAATATATTTCACTATGGGAAATGCAATCAAATGGTATAGAAGTAGTAGATAGTATAATTTAATAATTAAGAGGGAGCGATATAAATGAGTAAAATATTAAACAAATTCAATCTTAAAGATGAAAGAAACCTTTCAATGTTAATGGATTTTTATGAACTAACAATGTCAAATGGATATTTTGTAAATGGGCTTTCAGATACTATTGTGTATTTTGATATGTTTTACAGAAAGAATCCGGATGGAGCAGGTTACTCAATAGTTGCAGGATTGGAGCAACTTATTGATTTTATCAAAAAGCTTAAATTCACTGGAGAAGATATTGACTACTTAAGAAGTAAAGGAATTTTAGGGGAGGAATTTTTACAATACTTATTAACCTTTAAATTTACTGGAGATATTTATGCAATACCTGAAGGAACACCGGTATTTCCTAATGAAGCACTTGTAACTGTTAAATCTAAGGTAATTGATGCACAACTTATTGAAACAATGATTTTATTAACAGTTAATCATCAAAGCTTAATAGTTACTAAGGCTAATAGAATTGTTAGGGCTGCAAAAGGGAGACCAGTTTTAGAACTAGGAGCAAGAAGGGCACATGGAGCTGATGGAGCTATAATGGGCGCAAGAGCTTCTTATATAGGTGGCGTTGCGGGTACTGCCACTGTAATGGCAGAAACAATGTTTGGAGTTCCTGCAACTGGTACAATGGCTCATTCCTGGATACAATTATTTGGAGATGAATATAAGGCATTTGAAACCTATGCAAAAACTTACCCTGACTCCTGCACACTGCTTGTTGATACTTATAACGTTTTAAATAGTGGTATTCCTAATGCTATTAAAGTTTCGAGGGATGTGCTAGAACCTATTGGAATGAGATTAAAAGCAATTAGGCTAGACAGTGGGGACCTTTCATACCTTTCAAAGCAAGTGAGGATTATGCTTGACGATGCAGGTCTCATAGATTGTAAGATAGTAGCTTCAAACAGTTTAGATGAATATATCATTACTGATTTATTAAATCAAGGTGCTAAAATAGATATATTTGGTGTTGGTGAAAGAATGGTTACTGCTAAATCAGAACCGGTATTTGGTGGAGTTTATAAATTAGTAGCTGTTGAAGAAGATGGAGAGATTTCACCAAGAATTAAATTAAGTGAAAATGAAGAAAAAATTATCAACCCAGGATACAAAATGATTTGGAGATTATACGACAAGGATACACATAAGGCAATTGCTGATGTTATCACATTGGCGGAGGAGGTTATAAATGAATCAGCACCTTATAATATCTTTGACCCAGTTTATACTTGGAAGAAGAAAAAAGTCACCAATTTTTATGCTAAAAAGCTTCAAGTTCCAGTTTTCCTTAAGGGAGAATGTGTATATGAATTACCAACCATAGAAGAAATAAGAATTTACTGCAAAAATCAAGTAGACAGCATATGGGAGGAAGTTAGGAGATTTTCTAATCCTCATAAATACTATGTAGATTTATCTTTGGAACTTTGGCTTGTTAAACAGGAATTAATTCAAAGGTATAGGAATTCAGAAGAGAAAAACAAAAAGTAATTTATTATTCCCCAAAAAAAATAATAATGTAGGGGTGTAAATATGAAGAGAATTGATATTATTTATGAAAATTTAAAAGCTATATGTTATCAAGATGGAATTAATGCAAACGATTTAGCAGGAGTATTAGGGCTTACTAGAGCGAATGTAAGTAGTGATTTAAATAAATTATGTGTTGAAGGTAAAGTAAAAAAAAGTAATAGTAGACCTGTATTATTTACTGTTAATTATGAAAAGGTTCAGTGCAAGAATGAATGTGTATTTGACAGATATTTAAGAGAAAATAATAGTCTATCAGTAGCAGTTGAATACGCTAAGGCAGCTATATTATATCCGCCTAAAGGAATGCATACGCTGATTTTAGGCGAAACAGGTGTTGGAAAATCAATGTTTGCAGAGCTAATGTACAGATATGCATTAGAAGCAGGTAAAATCAAGAAGGATTCTCCATTTATAATTTTCAACTGTGCAGATTATTCAAATAATCCACAACTTCTTTTAAGTCAGTTATTTGGTGTGAAAAAAGGCGCATATACTGGGGCTGATAGCGATAGGCAGGGCTTAATAGAAAAATCACAGGGGGGGATATTATTTTTAGACGAAGTTCACAGATTACCATCTGAAGGTCAGGAAATGCTCTTTACAGTTATGGATAAGGGTATATTTAGAAGGCTTGGAGAAAGCGAAAAGGAAAGAACGTCAGAAGTGATGTTTATTTCAGCTACTACTGAAAATCCAGATTCTAGTTTGCTTACAACTTTTACAAGAAGAATTCCTATGATTATAAAAATACCTAGCTTAAAAGAACGCGGATTTCAAGAAAGATTTAAGTTAATAAGAACTTTTTTTACAGAAGAATCTCATAGGCTAAGCAGAGATATTTCAGTGTCTATTAATTCCTTAAGAGCACTTTTTAGTTATGATTGTAAAAATAATGTTGGACAGCTTAAAACAGATATTCAGCTTTCTTGTGCTAAGGCATATGCTGATTTTTTAAGCAATAAAAAACAGGTCGTAAAAATAAATAGCTCTGATTTGCCTGTTTATGTTAGAGAAGGTTTATATAAGGAAAAGGAGCATAGACAAATTTGGAATAGTATTATTGGTATACATAATAGGTATTACGTGTTTAATAATGAATGTAATGAGGATATTTTCGATTTTGAGAAAAAACAACAAAGCATATATGAGATTATTGATGAAAAGGCTAATGAATTAAGAGCTAAAGGAATTAGTGATATTTGTTTAGAAAAAATAATGGAAGAAGATATTGACAGATATTTCGCACAATATATAGGTAGAGTAAACAATAATATAAATGTATCTAATATTAAAAATTTAGTAGATCCATTTATTGTGCATGTGGTGGAAGAGATTTTAAAGTATAGTGAATTAAAGTTAAATAAAAGTTTTAGCCAAAAGGTATATTTTGGACTATCGTTCCATATAAAAACCCTTGTTGATAGAATTAAAAATAATAAAACAATAATTAACCCTCAAATTAAAAAAATTAAAAATGAATATAAAAATGAATTTAATGTAGCATTAGATTGCTTAAAGATAATAGAAAGCAATTTAGACATAAAATTACCAGTGGATGAGGCTGGATTTATAGCCATGTTTTTTGTATTAGACCATAAAAATATTCAAAATACAATTAATAACCCTGGTGTACTTGTTATAGCACATGGAAATAGTACGGCTACATCCATGGTACAAACTGCTAATACTCTCTTAGGAATAGAGTATGCTGTAGCTTTTGATGCACCTCTTGATGTTAGTGCTAATGAAATCTTAAATGAAGTAAGAGAATATGTAACAAAAGATACCAGAAAAGCTGGATATATTTTTTTAACTGATATGGGGTCATTAACTACTTTTGGTCAAATTATAGAAAAAGAATTTGAAATTCCAGTTAAAGTAATTTCTTTGGTTAGCACGCTGCATGTTATTGAAGCAACAAGAAAATCATCTCTTGGATATAAATTAGATGATATATATAGGGACTGCTATGACATAATGCCATTTGTTGAAAACGAAACCATAGAGAAAACAAAGTGTAAAACAATGGCAATAGTAACAATATGCATGACTGGAGAGGGAAGTGCAATAGCAATCAAAAATTTACTTTTGGACAACTTAAAAATTGATGATAAATTATGTGAAATTATTCCACTCAATTTAATTCATAAAGAAAAAATTGAGAGTAGAATAATTACACTCGGTAAAGAAAAGGAAATTATAGCAATAGTGTCCCATTTTAATATAAATACTGAAATACCTCAATTTAGCTTAGAACAAGTTATAGGGTTAAATGCTATTAGTGATATACAAAAAATAGTTGATATTCAAAGTACCTACTACGGTATGGGAAAAACCTTGAAAAATCATTTGAAAAATGTTGAGGGGGAAAAAGTTTTTCAAGATGTAGAACAGTTTATTTCTAAAATTCAAAAAAGTATAAAAGAAAAAATAGCTGTTGAAGATTTAATTGGTATTACCCTTCATATTAGTTGCATGATAGACAGATTAAAATCAGGAGAAAAATTTATAGAATATGGGGATAAAAACAAATACATCCATAACAACAAAGGCTTATATTATATAGTGAAAAATTCATTGTTCTTTATAGAAGAAAAATACAAGATAAATATAATGGATGATGAAGTATGCTATATTATGAATATAATAGAAAAAAGGAAAATGCAATTTGAAAAACTTGAAGAATAAAACACTATTTAATAGTGTTTAAAAAAAGTACATTGTAAACGAAATCATTAAAACAGTAAGTAAATTATTAAAACACTATAAAATATATTGAAAAAAAGTAAAACAGTGTAAAACATAGACTGTATTATGGTTAGTCGTAAGTTTCAATTTTATAAATATTTTGGATTAAAATAAGTAGCAACAATAATGGTTCCATAGCCGTAAATGGGTTGTAGGACTATCTATTAATTTAGCAACATGGTGTTTTGGCACAGATGTTGCTATTACTATATGTATACAAATTTAAAATGTGATGGGGGGTTGGAAATGAATATTTTATTATGCTGTGCAGGTGGAATGTCTACAAGTTTGCTAGTCAAAAAAATGCAAGAAGCTGCAGTACAAATGGGTATAGAGTCAAAAATATGGGCTATAGGGGAAGCTCAAGTAGTAGATAATATACAAAATGCAGATGTTTTATTATTAGGACCTCAAATTAGGTTTAAACTTAATGATTTGAAAAAAATGGGAAAAGAGCAACACATACCTGTTGAAGTAATTAGCATGATTGATTATGGAAGAATTAATGGAAAAGCTGTACTTGAGTATGCAATGAAGTTAATTGAACTTCAGAAGGAAAGTTAGTTCTATAGGAAAAGTGAAAATTACGGTGATTTATCATTGTTAAGGGGAGTAATAATTAATAATAATTATTATTAATTACAAGGGGGCATTAATGTGAATAAGATATTAGCATTTCTTGAAAAAAGACTCATGCCAGTTGCATCTAAAGTTGCGGCTCAAAGACATATGCAGGCAATGAGGGACGGTATGGTTTTAGGCATGCCACTTTTAATTGCAGGTTCTATATTCTTAATTTTATGTAACATACCTTTACCTAATGGTGCATGGCCAAAGTGGTTAGCAAGTACATTTGGACCAAATTTTCAGGGAATGTATTTAGCAGCACCGGCTCATGCTACTTTTTGGATATTTTCTCTAATAGTGTGTATGGGTATTTCTTATTATTTAGCTCAAAGTTATCATGTTGACCAACTACCAGCTGCGGTTATAGCCTTAGCATGCTTTTTTACAGTAACGCCGCAGGATTGTGGAGGCGTAAAAGGTGCCTGGGGAGTTTCTTTTGGTAATATGGGTCCTGGAGGAGTTTTTGTTGCAATTATAGTTGCATTTATATCAACAGAGGTATATAGACGTGTTATACAAAAAAATATAACTATAAAGATGCCAGAAAGTGTACCGCCAGCAATTGCAAAATCATTTGCAGCAATGATTCCGGGTATAGCGTGTATTTTTACTATGTTCATTATTCATTGCTTGTGTGGATTAACACCTTATGGAAATTTACACGCACTTATTACTAAATTAATACAAATACCACTTAGTAATTTAGGCACAAGTTTACCAGCAACATTACTTATTGTATTTTTAATTCATTTATTATGGATATGCGGACTTCATGGCGCAATTATAGTTGGTGGGTTAATGGAGCCAGTATGGTTAAGTTATATGGAAACAAATTTAAATTTATACAAAGCAGGTAGTCCAGTTACTCAAATTATTAGTAAGCAGTTTTTTGATTCATGGGTTTATGTAGGAGGATCAGGGGCTACTTTAGCACTAGTTATTTTAATGGTAGTAAGGGCTAAAAGTAAGCAAGGCAAAACTTTTGGTAAATCAGTTATTGGAAGTTCATTATTTAATATTAATGAGCCAGTTATATTTGGTATGCCAATTGTAATGAATGCATTACTTATTATTCCATTCATATTAACACCATTAGTGTTGGTTGTAGTTACTTATTTCTCTATGAAGTGGGGATTTGTAGCAAAACCAGTAGGAATAGTCGTACATTGGGCCACACCACCGATTATTGGAGGATTTCTAGCAACAGGTGGAAAAATATCGGGAGCTGTTCTTCAAATAGTTAACTTCGGAATAGCAATGGTTATATATTATCCTTTTTTCCTTGCATGGGACAAAAAGTGCGTACAAGAAGAAAGTCAAGCTACAACTACTTCAGCGAAAGCTAAAGCTAATGTGAATATCTGAAACTCCCACACATAAATGAATGGGGTTCTTAAATACTAAATAACTTCTTTTATACTCTCATTTATAATAAAAACTATAAATTACAACATATAAAAACTAATTATTTTCTTCAAGAATTTCACTATCAAGCATCACAATTGATACATTAACGATAGTATATGGCTCGTTTCAAAACCTAGGTATATTATATCCTACTAAAATAACCATGTCTAATGGTATATTTTAGTAGTGATATCCATACCACACCTAAAGAGAGTGGGATGGATAGCAGAAATTCTTTGTAATATTTTTTAAAATTGAGAATTGAGAATTGAGAGTGAAGAATTGAAAATATAATTAACTCTCAGCTCTTAATTCTCAATTAATAAAAAGGGGATGTTAATTATGGACAATGTGGATAATCAAGAAGTAATAATGCAACTTATAGTTTTAGGTGGAAACGCTAGAAGCATAAGTATGCAAGCAATAGTAGAAGCTAAAAATGGTAATATTTTAAAAGCAAAAGAAACCCTTAAGGAAGCATCAATAGAATTAAACAATGCTCACAAAATTCAAACACAGTTAATACAAAAGGAAATATCAGGACAAGGCGTAGAGATATCTCTATTAATGATACATGCCCAAGATCATTTGATGAATGCAATAACAGTAAAGGATTTGGCAACAGAATTTATTGCTTTATATGAAAAGATAGCAGACTAAGTAAGATGGAGTTGTGCATAGCTATATGTTATATATATAAAGGAGAGTGCATATATGATGGGGCTTAAAATTGTTACAATAGGTGGTGGTTCAAGTTATACACCAGAATTAATAGAGGGATTTATAAAAAGATATGATACATTACCAGTAACAGAAATTTGGCTTGTAGATATTGAAGAAGGCAGAGAAAAATTAAACATAATATGTGAATTAGCCAATAGGATGATTAAAAAATCAGGTTTACCAATTAGTGTTTATGGAACTTTAGACAGGACAACTGCATTAAAGGATGCTGATTTCGTAACTACTCAAATACGAGTAGGGGGACTAGAAGCTCGAATTCTAGATGAAAAAATTCCACTGAAATATAAAGTTATAGGACAAGAAACTAACGGGCCAGGGGGTCTATTTAAGGCTCTTAGAACTATTCCAGTTATATTAGACATAGCCGCGGAAATGGAAAAAATATGTCCTAATGCATGGCTTATAAATTTTACTAACCCAGCAGGGATGGTTACAGAAGCAGTTTTAAAATATGGAAAAATTAAAAAAGTAGTAGGGCTATGTAATGTACCTATACATATGGAAATGAATATTGCAAAAGCTTTAGAGGTAGAACCAAACCGTATACGTGTAGATTTTGCAGGACTAAACCATATGGTTTATGGACTTAATGTATATTTAGATGGGGCGCGCGTTACTGAAAAGGTTATAGACACTATTCTTAATGGTAATGTATCTATGTCTATGAAAAATATAATAGATTTAGACTGGGAAAAAGATTTTATAAAGGCATTAGGTGTACTCCCTTGTCCATACCATAGATACTACTATAAGGCAGATGAAATGTTAAACCATGAATTAAGTGAAGCAGAGACCCTAGGAACAAGAGGTGAGGTTGTAAAAGAAATTGAAAAAGAATTATTTGAACTTTATAAAGATCCAAATTTAGATATAAAGCCACCACAACTTGAAAAGCGTGGAGGCGCTTATTATAGTGATGCGGCTTGTAGATTAATTGAATCAATTTATAATGATAGGAAAGATATCCAAGTAGTTAATACTAGAAATAATGGTGCAATCTCAGGTATTCCGAGAGATTCAGCGGTTGAGATAAGCTGTGTTATTACAAAAGAGGGACCTGTACCATGCACCCTAAGTGAACTTCCTATAGCCACACAAGGACTTATAATGCAAATTAAAGCTTTTGAAATTATATCAGTAGAAGCTGCAATAACAGGTGATTATCATAAAGCATTACTCGCAATGACTATTAATCCATTAATTCCATCTGATACTTTGGCTAAGAAAATACTTGATGAAATGCTTGAGGCACATAAAAAATACTTACCAATATTTTATAAATGATGATTTAATGGTGATGTTAAATAAAAGTAATTATTTTTATAATTATAAAAAAATATTGATGTTAGATAATTTATGGAAAGGAGGAAATACATTGAAAAGTGAAAAAGTGATTTTGGGAAATGAAGTAGGACTTCACGCAAGACCTGCTGCTTTACTTATAAAAGAAGCATCAAAATATAAAAGTCAGATAAATATTATAAAAGAGGAAAAAAATTATAATGGAAAAAGTATAATATCAATTTTATCAATGGCTGCAATAAAAGGTGATGAGTTAACCGTATTAGCAGAGGGTGAAGATGAAGCAGAGGCAGTAAATTCACTTAAAGAATTTATAGCAAATTATAAGGACTAACTAGATTTTCTGAAAATATAATTGTGGAGGCAATAAAAATGAATAAACTTGGGATCTCAGTGTATCCTCATAATGGGAGCAAAGAAAAAAATTTAGCATATATTAAACTTTCAAGTGAATATGGATTTAAAAGGATGTTTACTTGCCTAATTTCTTTAGAGGATAGAAATTTAGAAAAGAGCATAATTGAATTTAAAGAAATTGTGGCTTTTGCAAATGAATGTGGTATGGAAGTAATTGCAGATGTTGAACCAGCTGTGTTTAATAAATTTGGAATAACTTTTCAAGATTTATCATTTTTTAAAGAACTAGGTGTATATGGTATAAGATTGGATTTAGGTTTTAGTGGAATAGAAGAATCTATTATGACGTTTAATCCCTATGGATTAAAAATTGAATTAAATATGAGTAATGGAAGCAAATATGTGGATAATATTTTATCTTATAAGCCTAATGTGGATAACATTTTAGGCTGTCATAATTTTTATCCTCATGTTTATACTGGATTAAGTTATGAACACTTTACAAAGTGTAGCAAACAGTTTAAAGAATTAGGCATTAGGACTGCTGCTTTTATAAATTCTAAAGTGGCTAAGTTTGGGCCTTGGCCTGTATCCGAAGGACTTTGCACTTTAGAAATGCATAGAAATTTACCAATAGAAATACAGGCTAAGCATTTATTATGTACTGGAGTAATTGATGATATAATCATAGGCAATGCATTTGCAAGTGAAGAGGAATTACAAAAATTAAGTAAGATAAATAAAGACATGTTGCAATTTACAGTAGAATTGCAGGACAATATTCCGGAATTGGAAAGAAAAATTGTTTTGGAAGAGTTTCATTTCAATCGTGGTGATGTATCAGAGTATGTTGCTAGATCCACGCAAAGTAGAGTCAAGTACAAAGATTGCGAATTTCCCACTTTTAACACTCCTGATATTAAAAGAGGAGACGTTTTAATTGAATCTTCCTTATATACAAGGTATGCAGGAGAACTTCAAATTGCATTAAAAGACATGGAAAATAGCGGTAAAACTAATGTGGTTGGAAAAATTGCAAAAGAAGAAATCTTTTTATTAGAATACTTAGAGCCTTGGATGAAATTTGGATTTGTGGAAAAATAATAGAAGTGCCAGGCACTTGGTAAAAAATGTAAATATGGGTGAATTATAGTTAGTTAGCTTTATTGGATATGTACAATGATTTGGAGTATAATAATCTAAATACAAATAATCGTAGTATATAAATTAATAAAGGAGTGATCAAGTTGATTAAGCTAGTATTAATAAGACATGGCGAAAGCCTTTGGAATAAAGAAAATAGATTTACCGGTTGGACAGATGTAGATTTATCAGAAAATGGTTTAATTGAGGCAAGGAAAGCAGGTGAAATTCTTAAACAAAATGGGTATACCTTTGACATAGCATATACTTCTGTGTTAAAAAGGGCAATTAGAACTCTTTGGATTGCACTGCATGAGATGGATTTAATGTGGATTCCTGTATACAAGTCATGGAAGCTGAATGAAAGACATTATGGCGCATTGCAGGGTTTAAACAAGACGGAAACTGCAGAAAAGTATGGAGATGAGCAAGTCCATAAATGGAGAAGATATGTAGATGTAAGACCACCAGAACTTTTGAAAACTGATGATAGATATCCAGGTAAGGAATTAAAATATAGTGAATTAAGAGAAGATGAGATTCCTACAACTGAAAGTTTAGAGGATACTGTAAAGAGAGTGATGGTTGAATGGTTTGGAGAAATAGCACCCAAAATCAAAGAGGGTAAGAAGGTTATAATTTCTGCACATGGAAATACTTTAAGAGCACTAGTGAAATATCTGGATAACATATCTAGTGATAATATTGTAAATTTGAATATACCTACAGGTATTCCACTTGTATATGAACTAGATGATAATTTGAAGCCTATTCGGCACTATTATTTAGAGCTAGATGGCAAGTTGCCTCAAGATGCAATTCCAAAAACATTTAAGGAATAAAATCATACTTATAATTCAAAAAAAGCCCCTAGCTTAATTTACTTACTAATTAAGATATAGGCTTTTTTTTACTTTACTTAAATATACAAAAAGTTTAAAATCAGTATTAGGTACAGTTTAAATTATTATTTGCGAAGGAGGAGTAACAGTATTGAACTCCATATTGAAAAATATACAGGAAGCAGTAATTAAATATGCAAATATTATATCCCAGATTCTTCAGGTAGAAGTTGAAATAGTAGATGATAATTTAATTAGAATAGCAGGTACAGGAATCTATAAAGATAAAATAGATGAAGATATATCGAAAGAAGGGTACGTTTATAGAAAGGTTATAAAATCTGGAGAATCACAGATTATATATGAGCCA
The DNA here is from genome assembly GCF_011065975.2 of Clostridium sp. FP1. Lineage (NCBI taxonomy): Bacteria > Bacillati > Bacillota > Clostridia > Eubacteriales > Clostridiaceae > Clostridium > Clostridium sp. FP1. The sequence goes on from NZ_JAAMNJ020000001.1 coordinate 1,231,704, forward strand.
GGAAAAGATGAACTTTGCATCCCTTGCCCTAAAAGAGAATTCTGTGGAGAAGAATTTGAAATGAGTACACCTATAAAGATAAATGAGGATACTATAGGGGTAATTGGTTTAATATGTAGTAACAACGATCAAAAGGAACATCTAATGGCAAGCTTTGATATATACATGGCCTTCCTTCATCAGATTTCTGAGTTTATAAGTAGTACCGCCTATGAAAAAAGAGAAAAAATGAGAGCACAGACCTTGCTACAACTCCTGAATTTTGTTGTAGATAAAATTGAGCAAGGTGTAATTATACTAGACAAAGACAATTGTATTACCAATATAAATGAAAATGGTTTAAAAGAACTAAATTTATCAGGAAATTTTATAAATCATAAAGTTCAAATTAAGATAAGTGGAGATAACGTTTTTGATCTTCAGGAATACAAACTAATGGTAGATAAAGAGGTTTTCTTTGTTATTGGTAGCATATACCCTATAAAATTTAATGAAGCGCAATATGATAGGATGTTTTTCTTTCAAGATGCAAAAAAATTCAAAGAAAAGTTATCAAATTTTGCGGCCTTTAATAAAATAATAAAGAGTGTGGACATTTTTGGTGAATCAGAACAAATTTTAAAATTAAAGCAAAAGGTTAAGAAAATTGCAATGTCTTCATCTACAGTTCTTATAACTGGAGAAAGTGGTACTGGAAAAGAGATGTTTGCAAGAGCTATACACGATGAAAGTAACAGGAAGGACAAGCCTTTTATTGCTATAAATTGTGGTGCTATTCCAGATATGCTTCTGGAAAGCGAACTTTTTGGATATGCGAAAGGCGCATTTACAGGTGCAGATCCTATGGGTAAAATGGGCAAGTTTGAATTCGCGAGTAAAGGTACCATATTGCTAGATGAGATTGGGGATATGCCTCTTTACCTTCAAGCTAAACTCTTAAGAGTCCTGCAAGAGAGAAGTATTACAAGAATAGGTTCAAATAAAACTATTGATATTGATGTTAGGGTCATTGCAGCAACAAATAAAGATTTAGTAAAAGCCATAAAGGAAAACAAATTTAGAGAGGATTTATACTATAGATTAAATGTAATCCCTCTTGAAATTCCTCCACTAAGAGAAAGAAAGGAAGACATAAAACTACTTATAGAAACTTTTATTGAAAAATATTGCAGTTTATTCAACAAAAACTTTTTAGATATAAAATTAGGGGGTGACATATGGCAAATATTTTATAACTATGAATGGCCAGGTAATGTACGAGAACTAGAGAATACTGTGGAATATATTATTAATATGATGGGTACTGATGGTATAATAACAAAAGAAATTTTACCTAAAAGTATTTTTCATAATGCAACTAATATTTTTAATAATGAGGATGAGATATATACACTAAAATATCTTGAAAAAAACGCAATAAAAAATGCACTAGAAAAATGTGGTGAAACCACTGAAGGTAAAAAAAATGCAGCTATGAAACTTGGTATAGGAATAGCAACATTATACAGAAAAATTGAAGAATACAATTTATCAAAATGATAAATTATTATTCATTAACACTTTTAAAGATTGAAAATTCAGAAAAAGAATACTTTTATCATAATGATAATATTTATCATTATGATATTTTTTTTTAAAAAATTGAAAAAATACCTACTTTAAGCGTTGATATCAGCTATGTAGCTACTCCATAATTTGGCACAATTGTTGCTTGGTAAATTATAGATTCACAATTTAAATTTTCTATATATAAGTATGAATAAACTCGTCTTTACAGTTTGTGTAAAAAAATAAAAAAGGTAGAGGTGAAACATGAAAAAAATTAAGCACTTGAAATGCTCCAAATGTGGAGCGGTTGTAAGCGAAGAAGTCATGTATAATTGTCCTCATTGTGGCACTTCCGGCACCCTTGATGTTATTTATGATATGGAGCTCATTAAGAATGAGCTGACTAAAGAATATTTAAAGAAAAATAAAAATACTAATATATGGAGGTATATACCAATTCTTCCTTTAGAGGGATTAACAGGAGTGGCACCGCTTCAAATAGGAATGTCGCCTTTATATAAATCTAGCAGACTTGAAAAACTTTCAAATATAAAAAATATTTATGTGAAAGATGAAGGAAGAAATCCTACTGCCTCCTTTAAGGACAGGGCTTCAGCAGTTGGTATTGCGAAAGCTATTGAACTTAAAAAAGATGTAATATGTGCTGCCTCCACAGGTAATGCAGCATCTTCAGTATCTGGCTTTGCCGCTTGTATGGGTATTGAAAATTATATTTTTGTTCCAGAGGCAATTCCAGAAGGAAAGCTTGCACAACTTTTAATATTTGGAAGCAAAGTAATTCTAGTGGATGGAGATTATGACACAGCCTTTGATTTCTGCCTAAAGGCAGTAGATCATTTTGGATGGTATAACAGAAGCTGCGCCATTAACCCATATTTGGTTGAGGGAAAGAAAACAGCAGCTTTTGAAATATGTGAGCAGCTAGATTTCAAAGTTCCTGATAAGGTAATTATGTCCGTTGGTGATGGTTGCTCTATTGCAGGAGTGTGGAAGGGCTTCAAAGAATTCTATGACCTTGGCCTAATTGATAAGTTACCAGCAATGGTATCAGTACAAGCGGAGGGATCCAATCCTGTGAACAGAGCGTTTAGAAATAATAAAAGTGAGTTCGACTATGTAACTCCAATAACAATAGCAGATAGTATTTCCGTGGGAATACCAAGAAACGGATATAAAGCACTTAATGCGTTAAAGGAAAGCGGTGGAATTGCAGTAGATGTTAGTGATAGTGAAATATTAAATGCCATGACGGTGCTTGCAAGACATACAGGGGTATTTGGAGAACCAGCAGGTGTAACAGCTTTTGCAGGGCTTATGAAACTCGCAAGTACTGGAGCTATAAGGCCAGAGGAAAGTGTAGCTTTTATTGTTTCAGGTAGTGGCCTCAAGGATGTAAAATCTGCTCAAATGGCAGTTTCAAAGCCAGATAAAATTAAGCCGGAATTAGACTTACTTATTAAATATTTTGAAGAAAATAAATAAAATTATATATACACAGAGGAGGTTTTTAAGTGGAAAAATTAATAGATTTAACAATTAATGAGGAGCAACTTAAAAAAACCGTAGAGAGTGCTAAAGAAAGAAATGTTATTATACCAACTTTTGCTCAGATGAAGGACCCTAGCAAGATATTTGAAGAAATTAAAGAAAAGTTGAAGACTACTGGGTTATGGGATATTGACCCTGTTAATTTGTTCAGAATTTCATGGAAAAATCAGCCTGTAAAGCAGGGTGGACTATACAACGAGCTACCAAACTATATCGAGATTCCGTCAGAAATATCAGGTGTTAAAGCAAGGATTTTTGCTATGGTTGGGAAATATTTTCCTGTTGGATGCCATAAGGTTGGAGCAAGTTTTGCTTGCCTTGTTCCACGTTTAGTTACGGGTCAATTTGATCCTACCTATCACGAAGCAGTTTGGCCATCAACAGGTAATTACTGTCGTGGTGGAGCATATAACTCTGCGTTACTTGGATGCAAATCCATTGCTATATTACCCGAAAATATGAGCAAAGAACGTTTTGACTGGCTTTCAAAAGTAGCTGGAGAAGTTATTGCAACTCCCGGTTGTGAAAGTAATGTAAAAGAAATTTATGATAAGACCTGGGAACTCAAAAATACTAGAGATAATGTTGTGATATTTAACCAGTTTGGTGAACTTGGTAATCATTTATGGCATTATGAAGTAACTGGAAATGCTATGAATGATGTGATCAAAGCGGAGGCTGGTCCAAAGGGAAAACTTGCTGGCATATGCTTAACATCGGGTTCAGCAGGCACACTTGGAAGTGCAGACTTTTTAAAAGATCAATACCCAAATGCTAAAATTGCAGTGGGTGAAGCGCTTCAATGCCCAACACTACTTAATAATGGTTTTGGTGATCACAGAATTGAAGGTATTGGTGATAAGCATATTCCTTGGATTCATAATGTACGCAATACAGATATGGTTATTGCTATTGATGATAATGATGCACTAGCTATGTTTAAACTCTTTAATGAACCAGCTGGTAAGGCGTATTTAAAACAGCAAGGTATTTCAGCAGATCTTACTTCTAAACTTTCATACATTGGTATATCTGGTGCAGCAAATATTCTATCTTGTATTAAATTTGCTAAGTATTATGAGTTAACAGAAAATGATATGGTAATTACTGTTCTTACAGATTCTGCAGAAATGTATGGATCAAGACTAGCAGAAATGCAAACAGAAAGAGGTAGAGATTATTCAGAAGTTGATGCTGCCATTGACCATAACAGAAGTGTTTTAGGTGTTAGAACAGATAGTATGGAAGAATTAACATACCAAGGTAAAAAACGAATTCACAATCTTAAGTACTACACTTGGATTGAACAACAAAAGTATGATTTGGATGAATTAAATGCACAATGGTATGACTATGATAATTATTGGGGAAAATTACATCTGATGGGGCCAGAACTAGATAAGCTTATTGAACAATTCAATGAAAGAACTGGACTTATAAAGACAAAGTAATCAATAAAATAGAAGCTATTGCTTAGGTGCAACAGCTTTTATTTTATTAGGAAAAATATATATTTATGCTTTAAAAGTATATAATATAAAATGTATTACGTGTTATACCTACATCATGTATAATAGTATAAAAAGAAGGTGATAATTTGAAGGATTTTAGTATTCTTTTAGTGGAAGATGAAAAGCTAATGTCAATGTTTGTTGAAATGGAATTAAGCCATGAGGGATATAAAGTTGATTTAGCCTGGGATGGACGCGAAGGCCTAAATATAGCAGAGGAAAATCAGTATGATTTAATACTCCTTGATATTATGATACCAGGAATTAATGGAATTGAGGTTTGCAGAAGAATAAGAGAATCGTCAATGGTACCTATAATTATGCTTACTGCAAAAAGCGATATATCAGACAAGGTTTTAGGACTGGATGCAGGTGCAAATGATTATCTTACAAAACCCTTTGCAATAGAAGAACTATTAGCACGAATTAGAGTGTATGAAAGGAATAAATCCATAAGCAATAGTAGAGATGAAATCAAAGTTAGAGATATTGTCATGGACAATAAAGCTCACAATGTTAAGCGCGGTGGAATGGAAATTGAACTTACTAAAAAGGAGTATGACCTTTTAGAGATGCTGTTAATAAATAAAGATGTTGTACTTACACGTGTACAACTAATTGAGAAGGTATGGGGTTATGACTATATAGGGGATACTAATGTAGTAGATGTGTTTATAAGATATTTGCGAAGTAAAATTGATGATGGATTTGAAGATAAACTTATAACTACTATAAGAGGGGTAGGATATGTTGTTAAAGGTGATTAATTATGGATTTTAAAATCATTAAAAGTGCAAAAGTTTCTGTGAAATTAACTATAGTTTATGCTGTGATGTTCTCGCTCGTATTGCTGATTTTAAATGCTTCAATATTATACGGGACAAAATATTACTTGTATAGCCAGGCAAGTAAGCAAATAGATGATGTTAAAATAATGGTATTAAATAAGGCTGTGTCAAAGATTGAACAGGTAGATTTATCCGATAAAAAAATAATTTCAGATGTTCCATCTAAAGAAAATATATCCATAAGGATACTAAAAGAAGATGGAAAGGTATTAAACATATCAAAGGAATTTAATTATAGTATTAAAACTGAAGAACCACTTGATAAAGTGAAAAATTTCAAAGAGCATGATAAGCATCTGGTATTTAAAAATTTAAGAATTGAAACTGTGAAAAATGGACCAACATATATTCAAATAGTGAAGGATATGGAGAATGAATATGACTTCATGAAAATTCTATTTGCACTTATGGCAATAGCTGACTTTATAGGGATTATTGCTTCGATTATATTAGGATATAGTATAAGCAAAAAAATGTTGGAACCTATTGATTATATAACTAAAGCTGCTGATAATATTAGTATTAATAATTTAAGGGAAAGAATAGAGGTCACAGGTCCCGATGATGAACTTAAAAGACTAGGTAATACTTTTAATAAAATGATAGATAGGCTCCAGGGAGCTTTTGACAGGCAAATTCAATTTGTATCCGATGCATCCCATGAGCTTAGAACTCCTATTGCAGTTATTCAAGGGTATGCAAACCTACTTGATAGATGGGGGAAAGATGATAGGCAGGCCTTAGAAAAATCTATTCATGCTATTAAGCTAGAAAGTAGTAATATGGAAAACTTAGTTGAAAAACTATTATTTCTTGCAAAAGGTGATAGTGGAAATCAAATAATAGAGAAAAGTGAATTTTGGCTAAATGAGCTTATTTCCGAAGTGGTGAGTGAAAGTGTGATTATAGATCCTAGCCATATAATATCCAGTGGGAAAAATGATGCTGCATTTATATTCGGAGATTATAAAATGATAAAGCAAATGCTTAGGATATTCATTGAAAATAGTATTAAATTCACACCAGAACAAGGGAAAATTGATATAAGTTCAGAAATCCAGGATAAAACAGTAAAAATTACTGTTAGTGACAGTGGCGTAGGAATACCAAAAGGCGAAATTCAAAATATATTTGAAAGATTTTACATTGTAGATAAATCTAGATCTAAAGAAAAAGGTGGCACAGGCCTTGGACTATCTATTGCTAAATGGATTGTAGAGGTGCATAGTGGAACTATAAATGTAGAAAGTGAGGAAGGCAGTGGAACTAAGATAACTATAATATTAAACACCTAGGGAGCATATCATACTAATTGAGTTACATTCATAAAAGGTTAAAACTATTATACAAGATATAATAAATGAAGTCAGTATCAAAATTATTTTTCATGCATAATATATAATGAAATTTATTTTTATGGAGGACATATATGTACTGGTATCCTTATTTTTATAATTATAAAATGATGATACCTGGCTTGATTTTCACTAAATTCAACAATCGCCATGCAAAGTTGAAGCCATAAAAGATTATGGTATAATGACCAAATCCCTAATATTTTATGAGGATAAAATAAACGATACAACTCTTCCCGATAGAATATTTTCATCCGTGGAAAAGGAATCTATTTGCTTAGGTTGGGTACCAGACGAAATTATTAATGTCAGTACAACTTCAAAATATGGTATTAGTATGGTTGCTGCAGACTGGTCTTATAATTTCTTCCTAAACTTTTTTCTGAATTTAAATTGAAGACTTCCGACAATTTAAGTTGTTCACAAAGACCCACCCAAAAATTCATTCAGCGGAATATAAGTTAAACACTAGTACCATTTGATTATCTGCTAATATTACCGTTTACTTACCTAAAAACTGTCCACATTATAAAGAAATATCCATTACGTGATTTTTTATTGTTAAACTTACGGTTTTTTGTTAACAGAAACACTTATAATGTCATAGATTGGTAGTGAAGATATATATATTATGTAAAAACCCATTAATTAAACTAATTATGAATTTATAATAAAGGCATTTTAAGATATTAATCTGATTTAGGAGAACATATATCAATGTATAAGCCTTGTGTTAAAAATATATTGTAATGATATATGTAACTATAAAATTTCTGAATGACCAACTCAGTATTAGTACGTATTGTCGCATTTTAAATTTATATATAAAGGAGTTTTGATAAATGGGTAAAGATGCTAATTTTGATAAATGTTCATGTGAGTTATGTAGCAATATTAATGTAGATCCAATAGACATGGAAAAACATGGTGCCAAATTATTAACTGTAAGAATACAAGTAAACAACGTATGCTTTGAGAAAAAAGTATGTGTTGCATGCATTATATATGATAATTGCCACAGGATACTTACTTTTAGAGGTTTTACTACAATAGTATGTAAAGATGATAAATGTGATAAAGATCAATGTGGTACTATTAGACGTAAACTAGTGTTTGTACTTCCAGACGATATTGAAGACCCAGAAGAATTAGATATCCGTTGTGCAGCCAATTATATATATCCATGTGAATCAAATAATAGGTGCCTATGTAAAGATATAATGAAGATATAAAATATTTATATCTTCAATTATCCAAATAGAGGGTTACAATTTAAGCCTAGCGTAATTGCTAGGCTTCTTTTTTAATGAAAGAATACCACGGGCTATGCCTGTGGTTCTAAAAAGCTTATAGCTATACGTAGAAAAAAACAACCCCCTTTGATAAAATGGAAGTAGGTTTGCCAACCACAACCAAGTCAAAGGGGAAAAATCCAAATGGACAATCAAAGTTTAGCACATAGTAAATGGAATTGTAAATACCATATTGTCTTTGCACCCAAATATAGAAGACAAATAATATATGGGAAAATAAAATCAGACATAGGACAAATATTGAGAAAGCTATGTGAATATAAGGGTGTAGAAATATTAGAAGCAAACGCATGCAAGGATCATATACATATGCTTGTAAGTATACCACCCAAATTAAGTGTGTCACAATTTATGGGATATTTAAAAGGTAAAAGTTCATTGATGATATTTGATAGACATGCAAATTTGAAGTATAAGTATGGGAATAGACAATTTTGGTGTAAAGGATATTATGTAGATACAGTAGGAAGAAACAAAAATGCAATAGAAGAATATATAAAAAACCAACTTCAAGAAGATATTGTATGTGAGCAGATAAGTTTAAAAGAATATATGGACCCGTTTACGGGTGAGCCAGTAAATAAATACAAAAAATAATACCCCTTTAGGGGTTGTATGTAAAGGTATGCGGTTGGCAGAACTTTCAGTATGTCTTTAGACGTAGCCAGTAACATGCCCTTATAGGGCTAGAACAAGCCACCCGTTATACGGGTGGTCCTGACTGTAGAACTATATCTTTATGTCTATGACTCATATAAATAACCTCCTTATTTTTAATAAGTAAGAGTCTAAAAATCTAATTTAGTTACAAAGTAACTTTAAGAAGAAATTTTACACTTCTACTTAAGTATAGACTTCCTTTTGAAAAATCCTTAGCTCAAGGAAGTTGTAGCTGTACTTCAATATATTCAATATTAGGATTAATTACCCTATTCTAGGTATTTTTTAACGAATACTAACTAATTCATAAATTTCTTATAAATTGATTTTGACTTATATAGTTTAAGCTTCCATGTATTCTTTCTTCATTATAAAATTTTATATATTCATCAATAAGTATGTAGCCATCAGTGAGGTTTTTAACCTCATTCCATGCTTTTCATTCCTTAGAAAGTAAGGAATGAAAAGATTCTATATGTGCATTATAATTAGGAGAATTAGGTTTGATGTAAATCCATTATCAATAATATCTGTAAGCATAATAAATTGACCATTTAATGCCTATTTATATTTATAAAATCATATTTCAGCATCTCAGATGATGATTAAACAGTAGAATAACAACATGCATAGGTTTTAGTGCTTGAAGTTTTCTGACTGTCCATGGTCTTAGTGAGAAGCTTCTCTTTATGGATAAAGTATTTTCTTCTTCATTATTTTTCACAGAGGAATTTACATTCAATTATTAATTTTTAGCAGTAATCTATTCTAAGATTTTAATAAATGTATTTTTATAATCCATATATTTTTCTAATATATCGTTGTTATTTTTAAAAAAGTCATATAAAATTTGCATATTCTTTACTGTGTCAGTGCTAATAATATGCTCTATCAATTCTACCTGAATTAACGTATCTTCCGTACATCCTATAAAAGATAAAAAATTTTCTATTATATTATGCCTGTTCAATAGGAATTCTCCTAATTTCTTACCTTCATCTGTTAAAGTTACAATTCCATATTTTATATAATTTACGAGTCCCAATTCTCCAAGCTTCTTTATCATTTTTGAAGCTGAAGAATCCTTAACATTTAGAAGCTGTGCAAGCACGTTTGTTCGAATATAGGGTTGATTTAGACTAGTCCTATATATCATTTCAAGATAATCTTCTAATGCAGGAGTAATCATATTTTTATTATATCCTTGTAATTCATATCCACGGACAGTATGAAATTTATTATCCATTTAATCACCACCATTATTTTATTTTAAAATAATTCTTTATAATTAATATATATTAGTAACACTTAAAAAGTATTTATCATATTTTAGTGTAGGGAAAGTTTTTTTCTCTACAGCAAATCATTTTAGGGGGTTCATTTGTATATGAATAGTTATGACATTCCACTTAGTACATTACCATTAGGTAAAAAATGTAAAGTTAAAAAATTAATTTCCGAAGGTTTAATAAGAAGAAGGATGCTAGACTTGGGGTTAACTTATGGTACTGCGGTAGAATCTTTGCAGAAAAGTCCATCTGGTGACTCTGTTGCTTATCTTATTCGCGGTGCTGTAATTGCTCTTCGCAGTGAAGTAGCCTCTATGATTTTAGTAGAAACACTTTAAGTTTGTGCTTTTACTTCTACTCATAAAATATATCAATAATTAGCATTTTTAAGGAGGAAAGATTTTTGGGGTTGACTAATAAATCAACTGGAACAGGAGTTTTAGAAAAAGAGCTTAGAATTGATAAAATTACGCCAAATGATAAAATAATAGCCTTGGGTGGTAATCCTAATGTTGGGAAAAGTACGGTTTTTAATAATTTAACTGGTTTAAAGCAGCATACAGGTAACTGGCCTGGCAAAACGGTAGCAAATGCCCAGGGGAAATATTCTTATAAAAATAATAATTTTATTTTGGTAGATATTCCGGGCACCTATTCGCTTATGGTAAATTCCGTTGAAGAAGAGATTGCTAGAGATTTTATATGTTTTGGAAACCCAGATGCAACAGTTATTGTAGTAGATGCTACCTGCCTTGAGAGAAATCTAAACCTTGTTATACAAACACTTGAGATTACTTCAAAGGTTGTTGTATGCGTTAATCTAATAGATGAAGCCAAAAGAAAAGGAATAACTATAAATTTAGATGATCTATCAAGACAGCTTGGGGTTCCTGCAGTAGGAACAAGTGCAATTAAGGCAAAGAGCTTAAATGAATTAATGGACGCAGTCTTTGAGGTTGCATCTAATAAAATTACTCCAAATACCATAAATATAATATATGATGAATTGATAGAAAAAGCCATATATAAGGTTGAAAATGCCCTTAAATCAGAACTTCATAATAAACTTAATCCTAGGTGGGTAGCATTAAAGCTTATAGATGGAGATGAAACTCTCTTAGCATCTATTAATAAGTATCTTGATTTTAACCTAACTAAGCAGACTGAGCTTATGAATCGTGTTTATGAAACAAGAGATTCTTTAAATGCACAAGGAATTAATTCTGATACATTTCGTGATAAAGTTGTTTCTCAAATAGTAAAGACTGCAGAAAAAATCAGTAGTACTGTAGTTTCTGTTAAGGATAAAAACTATAATGATACTGATAGAAAAATAGATAAATATCTTACATCTAAGAAATTCGGAATTCCCATTATGATTCTCCTTTTGGCTGTAGTTTTCTGGCTTACAATTACTGGAGCTAACATTCCTTCTAAATTAATTGCTGATGGTCTGTTTTGGGTTGAAGATAGACTTACAATTTTTTTTACTTGGTTAGGTACCCCATCATGGGTACATGGATTATTGGTTTTGGGTATGTACCGAACTCTTGCATGGGTAGTATCAGTTATGCTTCCTCCAATGGCTATATTTTTCCCTCTCTTCACATTGCTAGAGGATTTAGGATATCTACCTAGAGTAGCTTTTAATCTTGATAATTATTTCAAGAAAGCATGTGCTTGTGGAAAACAGGCATTAACAATGTGCATGGGCTTTGGTTGCAATGCTGCTGGTATAATTGGCTGTAGAATAATTGATTCACCAAGGGAGCGACTAATTGCAATTATTACTAATAACTTTGTGCCTTGCAACGGAAGATTCCCCACTCTTATAGCAATTATTACAATGTTCTTTGGTGGAATTATAGTAGGACCAGTACAATCTATAATATCTACACTAATTCTCACCGGCGTCATTATACTAGGCGTTGTAATGACATTAATAATATCTAAAATTTTATCAAAGACAATATTAAAAGGTATTCCCTCCAATTTTACTTTGGAGTTGCCACCCTATCGAAAACCACAGGTAGGTAAAGTTATTGTAAGATCTATATTTGATAGAACTTTATTTGTACTTGGTCGTGCAGTGATAGTAGCAGCACCGGCAGGATTAGTTATATGGACAATGGCTAATATCCATATTGGTGATTTAAGTATTTTAACTCATTGTGCTAATTTGTTTGATCCCTTTGCAAGACTTATTGGATTAGATGGGTATATTTTAATGGCCTTTATTTTAGGATTTCCTGCAAATGAAATAGTTGTCCCTATAATAATTATGTGCTATATGTCTACAGGAAGTATGATTGAACTTGATAGCCTAGTGCAATTAAAGACCCTTCTTGTATCTAATGGCTGGACATCTTTAACTGCGGTATGTGTTATGTTGTTTTCCTTAATGCATTGGCCCTGCACTACCACCTGCTTAACTATAAAAAAGGAAACTCAAAGCATTAAATGGACACTTGTTTCTTTTCTTGTGCCCACTATTACTGGGATTGTTATTTGCTTTATAGTTGCAAGTACTGTACGATTAGTGGGTTTAATATAGTGAATTTATTAGGAGGTTTTAATAATAAAAAAAGCTGCTCAAGATAATTGTTAGTTAGAACGCAGAGATATGAGTAAAAATGGGTAACATCATGGATAATTATGATAACATCATATTCCAATTATTTGGCCACTGGTAATACGAATTCTGACACTACCAATCTCTATAGATCAGATAAAAACCAACATAATTTATAAATCGAGTAGGAGGTAGATAATTAATTTATCTACTGACCTCTCACACCACCGTGCCTACCGTTCGGTACACGGCGGTTCAATAAGAATTACCTAATCATAAATTTTTTAGTTAATGTTATAAACCCTTGTTTTTTAAGGTATTTATTAGTTAGAGTTCTTGTTAAAATGTGGCTGTTGGATATCATCCAATAGCCTTTTCTTGTTATAAGTTATCATAGTTCTTAAACTAAATCTAAGACATTTTTAATCAGATTTTAATCTTACAGATATATAATATAAAAAATGGGAAACTTATAAAAGAAACCTATAAAAGAAACCTATAATGAAAGGGGGGAATTATGGATATTTTAACTAACCTTATAAATGCATTAATGCACATTGATAAGTATTTAGCTTTAATAATACAGCAGTATGGAATATTAACATATGTTATTCTTTTTTTTATTATATTCATTGAAACAGGCTTGGTTGTTATGCCACTGTTGCCAGGAGATTCAATGTTATTTGCAGCAGGAGCACTAGCAGGGATTGGATCAATGAATATATTTACTCTTTTAATAGTAGTATATCTTGCAGCGATACTGGGGGATACTGCTAATTACCATATTGGTAAAAAGATTGGGAAAAAAATACTCGCGAAAGAGGAAGTAAGGTTTATTAACAAAGAGTATTTAAAAAAGGCTCAGGAGTTTTATGAAAAACATGGTTCAATGACAATAGTAATAGCAAGATTTATTCCTATAATTAGAACCTTCGCACCTTTTGTAGCTGGTATTTCCGAAATGAATTACTCTAAATTTATACCTTATAATATGATTGGTGGCGGACTATGGGTAAGTTTATTCTTAGGTATAGGTTACTTCTTTGGTAATCTATCTTTTGTGAAAAATCATTTTTCTTATGTGCTAATAGCTATAATAATTATTTCATTACTGCCTGGAGCTGTAGTGTTTATAAAAGAAAAGAGAAAAAGAAAGAGAAATAATGAGGATGATATCCTTAGCGCAGAAAGTAGATAATACATAAAAAGTATATTTTAAAATGAATGTAAAATTTTAAAGCAGAGGAGAATTTATATGAATATTTTACAAGCTATTGTTTATGGAATAGTACAGGGAATTGGGGAGTTTCTCCCGATATCTAGCACAGCTCATTTAGTATTAATTCCATGGATTTTTGGATGGAATGATCCTGGCGTTGCTTTTGATGTAGCATTACATCTAGGGACTTCAGCTGCAGTAATTCTATTCTTTTGGAAAGATTGGATTAAATTAATTAATGCTGGAATTCGCAAACCTAAATCAAAGGATGGAATGTTATTTTGGCTACTTGTTTTAGCTACAATTCCTGGCGGTTTATTCGGAGTTCTATTAGATAAATATATGGAAGTCTTTAGAAATCCTGCGCTTATTGGAGTTACGCTTATTATTTTGGGTGTAATATTATATTATGCTGATAAAAATAGTGATGAAAAAATTAAATTAGAAGATATTGGACTTAAAAGAAGTCTTATAGTTGGTATTTCTCAAATATTTGCAATAATACCAGGTGTATCACGATCAGGCATTACGATGTCTGCAGGGCGTTATTTAGGAATGGAAAGAGAAGCTATAGCTAAGTTCACTTTTCTACTATCAACTCCCATAATAATTGGAGATGCATTATATCATGCCACAAAAATGGGAACTGTTACCATAGATAAAACTCCATTTATTGTAGCTGTTTTAACAGCTGCGGTAGTAGGCTTTTTAAGTATTAAATTTTTACTAAATTATTTAAAGACTAAAGGATTTGGGGTATTCTCAATATATAGATTTGTTTTAGGGGTTGTAGTTATAGTTACATATTTTGCTAGATTGAAATAATAGAAGTAACAAAAGAGCTAAAGCTTGCATGCTTTAGCTCTTTTGTTACAACTTTCTTTAACTTATATCCTCTGACCCATTTATAGCATTTTTCTTATTTGATATCTTTGCAATTAAAGGTAAGATACCAGGGGACTAAAACCTTTAAATAATTTGTGCTTTGCGATTTTTCTTAGTAATAGAATTAGTATCAAAGATTAAAACCTTATAATAAGTTTTAATATATGTTTTAGATTTATTGAAAAAATGTTTATAAAACATGGAGAAGAGAATAAAAGTGTAGTATACTTAACTCAGAATTGATACCACAAATTACAATCATATTTAAAATTATACAAACTATAATATAATTAATTAAATATGAAAACTATGGGGAGTCTGGAGGGCTATATGAAAAATATTTTCAAACCATTTATAATTGTAATCTTAACTTTTGTATTGTGTATACCTATGCAAATAATAGTTAAGGCTAGTACGTATACGGATATAGGAACTAAAAATAATGTGGTGGTTAGTAAACCTTGGACAGTGAGTTTTAATAAATCACTGAGTTCTAATACTGTGAATACCACAAATATTAAGGTGCTTGGAGAGGCGAATAAAAACATAGACATTGATGTTAGTTTAGCTAATAACAATAAAAATGTAATAGTAAAGCCTATAAAAAATTATGAAGCTAATAGTGAATACACTTTGATAGTGACAGAAAAAGTTAAGTCTTCGGATGGGAAGGATCTTCCTAAAGAAGTTAGAATGAATTTTAATACTGAAAGTGCAGCTACAAAGCCAAGTGAGTTTACTGTATGCATTGATCCAGCTCAGTACTATAAAGATATAACTGGTAAAAATGGTGCTAAGGCTAAGGATGTAAATTTAAATACAGCATTAAAACTAGGTAATATACTAAAAACAAGAGGATTCAATGTAGTATATACTAGAGATAGTGATTCAGTAACTTGGGACAAGCTTAATGAGGATGAGGCAAAAGCTGCAATAGCGAAGAAGGCAAAAGCCGATGTATTTTTAAGTATAAATACAAACTCATATTCTTCAGATACTGCAAATGGAATTGAAACATATTACCTATCTGATATTAGCAATAATAAAGTGTTAGCAGAGCTAATGCAAAGCGAACTTATAAAAGCAACAGAAGCTAAAGATAGAGGAATAAAAGCAGCAAGTAACGAAGAAAATTTGGCAATATTAAGTAAATCAAATTGCCCTGGGGTAGTTTTGGAATTGGGCTTTTTAAGTAATCCAGAAGAAGAGATATTATTAACTAATGCAGATTATCAAAATAACGCTGCAAAGGCTATAGCGAATGGGCTAATGAAATATGCGGGCTTTGCAAATACAGATACTAGTTATGATTCTCTTTTTCAAATATCTTCAGTGGGAGATATAATTGTTAATTTAGAAGTTGGTGGCAAATATACATTTCCTAAAACTATACTTGCTACTATGACTAATAACTCAAAAAAAGAGGTTGGAGTAGAATGGCTTCAAGATTTAGTTTCGTTTGCTAAGTCAGGTACTTATACCTATGAAGGCGTTATAAAAAATTATGATAAGAAAGCTAAAGTTATAATTAATGTAAAAGAGGCAGTTAAAAACAAGTACAGTGTAGTTCTAGATGCAGGTCATGGGGGAGCAGATTCAGGAGCAGTAGGACAAATGGGCACTAAAGAAAAGACTATAGTACTGGCAATTACTTTAAAAGTAGGAAATATATTAGCTAAGAATGGTGTTGGAGTCACGTACACAAGAACAACTGATAAAACTCAGGGTCTTCAACAAAAATGTGATGTTTCAAATAATGCTAAGCCAAATTATTTTGTAAGTATTCATGCAAACAGTTATTCAGCTCCTACAGTTAGCGGCATCGAGACCTTTTATAAGAGTGGTAGTGCAGCTGGACAAAAGTTGGCTCAGGCTGTTCAAACTGAATTGATTAAAGCAACTGGAAGAGTAGATAGAAAGATTAAAACAGCAGGGTTTTATGTTTTAAATAATACAAATGCTACGGCTATATTGGTAGAAACATCCTTCGTTTCTAATCCAACAGAGGAAAAACTATTAGTTACAGAGGCTTACCAAACAAAGTTAGCTCAGGCAATTTCAACGGGAATTCTTAAGAGTTTAGGAATAAGCAAAATAGTATTTTAAAGAGATATAGTGAGGTAAAAAAGAGTGGAATAGATTTCGCTCTTTTTTGCTGCTAATATGCATAATTGTCTTATAATTAAATTGTAGATTATGTTTAAGTTTCATGTTAGAAATGTCCAACATAAATTTATTGATGACTATGTAAAACTTATAAAGGAAAAGTTAGTAGGTAATAAAAAAGATTTAAGTATTAATTAATATTACATGAAAACCCAAAAACAAGGCATAATAAACTTGATTATATGTAGCTAATACTGATATAATCATACTCAATGACACCTTGCTATTGAATTTTTGTTGGATTCAGATACAACAATTATATCAGAAGGGGGGTGTAATTATTTTTTATACATATACAAAGGAGGAATTTGTTTAATGACAGAAGATAATAAGAAATTAGGACTTGGGTTACTTGTAGCTTTAGGTATAGGTACTATGATTGCATCAGGTATTTTTAATAGCCCTACAGACTTAATAGTAACAACAAATCCAATGGCAGTTCTCATTTCATGGGGTATTGGAGTTTTTGGCGTAATAATGCTTGGAATGGTATTTTATTTGCTTACAAATGAAAAACCAGAATTAAAAGGTGGGATTTATTCCTATGCTAAAGAAGGCTTTGGTGATTTTGTAGGTTTTAATTCAGCCTGGGGTTATTTTACAAGTTCTTTCATTGGTAATGTTGCATTTATTATTTTAATTTTTAAGACTATAAATAGTTTAATTGGAGAAGGATATTCAATGCCTCCTATTTTAGCATTTTCACTTGCATCTATTCTTTTGTGGATATATTATTTTGTAATAGCAAAGGGTATTAGACAAGCTGGTATACTGAATTTAATAGTTACAATTGGTAAAGTTATACCATTACTTTTAGTAATTGTATTTGGTTTTTCAGCCTTTAAATTAGGTATATTTAATGTGGAGAATTGGCAGGCGGTTTTAGCATCCACTGGAAAAACCGCTAGTTTAGGAAAACAGATAAGTGGAGCCATGGGAACAATTTTATGGTGCTTCGTAGGTGTTGAAGGTTTAGTAGTTTTGTCTGAAAGAGCGGAATCTCAAATAGTGGTTGGAAAAGGAACAATAATTTCACTTGTTATAACAGCGACACTTTATATATCAATATCTATATTGTCAATGGGTATTTTGCCCGCTAAGGATTTAATTGCAGCACAAACACCACTGGCAGCAGTCCTTGCACAAACTGCATTGGGAAGTTCCGGGGCTATTATAGTTAAAGTAGGTATTTTAATTTCTCTTATGGGTGCTTTGCTTTGCTGGTTTTTGTTAACTACAGAAATTTTGTATGCTCCGGCAGCACAGGATGGGTTAATGCCTAAGTGGTTTAAAGTAAATAATGATAAAAATGTACCTATAAATGCTCTTTTATTTTCAATTGTGGCAACACAAATAGGTCTTTTAGCCATGCTTTCGGAAGCTTTGCAAAAGGCTTATTATGTTGCCACACATATGTGTACAACTAATATATTAATACCGTATTTGTTATCTTCTATGTTTGCATTTCAGGTATTTAACAAAGAAAGTGGGCACCTTAAGGAGAAAATTATAGCAGTACTCGCAGGTATATATTCAATTTATGTTATATATGCAGTAGGAATTGGGTATTTAGGGCTAGCATTCGTAATTTATGCATTAGGGATAGGGTTTTACTTAAAGGCTAAAAAAGAAAAAAATGAAGTCATTAGTAAGAGGGAAAAGATGGCGATGATAGCTATGGTTATAATGGCAATAGTTATGATAGGAGCGGCGATTACCGGTAAAATCTCTGTTTAACGATATGATTTGAAGAAAAAACGTATTTGAGAAATCAAATACGTTTTTTTATTTTATCATTCCCCTGTCAATAAACTATATAGTGGGGAGGAATTAGTGTTAAATTAATCATGCAATCCTCCAAATAGAATTATTATAATATTAGGTTATGAGGAAAATAATTGCTTGGTTACATTATATTGCTTAAGTAAATAGTGCATAAGGTAAGAAAAAAGCATATAATAAAATGAGATGGAAACTAACTGCACTCGTTTTATGTATGATAGGCTGTTTTTTAACTGTTACCGGAGGCTTGCTAGATACTTTAAACATCAACTCATTAGGTGTTCTAATGGGAATAGGAGCAGGTTTAACATATGCTTTAGTTACTATTATAAGTAAAGCAGTCATAGATGATTATCATCCATTGACCATTATTTTATATAGTTTTCTATTTGGGTGGATATTCTTAGTGCCATTTTCTCACCCAGTAAATCTTTTGTATGTAAAATATAGTTTGCCTGTAGTTGCAAGTATTATAGGTTTGGGGTTAATCCCAACTGTACTTGCATATATTCTGTATATTACTGGATTATCTTATGGAGTTGAAGCATCAAAAGCAGGTATAATATGTTCTATTTTCATAATTAAATTTGATAAACATGTAATACTTTCTAATGAAAAACAAGGAAATATAAATGAAAAGTCAAACTATATAGGTGATTGTCTGGATGATTTGATGGATCCTCCAGAAATGATATAGGAAGATAATGATAGTATTTGCCAATTAGAAATTTTTTTAATTGTGCAAAAAAGACTGGTGATCAGTAAAACTAATCACCAGTCTTTTTCTATAATTTATTTCATATCTATTTTGCTACTTTTATCTACAATATTCCAGCAAGTCTTTCCAGGATTTAATGGTAAATCATTACCTTCCTCATCGGTTAGAAGAGTTTGTGAAGTGGCATTTTTTTTAGACCAGTGCATTTTAATAAACTTACCATTGCTAATAACATAACCATCTCCTGTGCCAACAAGAGCGATGTCTAAATGAAGTCCATCATTTTGTGTTTTAATGGAAGTGATTTGCACCACTATATTTTTAAAGGATAAAGGGGTTTTATCCTCTTTATTAGTTGAAGACTCTCCATCCATGCTTTTAAAGTAAAGACCATCTTTATAGGTGTAACTAGTGTTGTAAAGGTTGTTTATTCTTAAAAATACATTTGTAGCTGGGGAAAGTTTATTGCTATCCCAATAGCTCTTGTCAAATTTTAATTTTACTGTAGGCGCTTTGATAAAATTTTTTATTTTAACAAGCTCCCTTAATTTCTCTGTAGAAGTATAAAGGTTATGAGGAGCTTTCCGAGTCGAATCTCTCCAATAAGTAGAGGCATATTTCATTTCATTCATACTCATTAAGTTTTTATTTTTAATTTCGCCTAGAGCCTCTTCGCTTCCTCCACAGTGAGCAAAGGGTAGGTTATATTCTTTTGAAATATCTAAAAAGTAAGATCTGGCACTTCTAATTGGTCCGATTTTTTGCACATTGCCACTTTGAAATAATGCGATGAATCTTGGTGTGCCACCCTCAGCAAGGGTTTCATAAACTATATCCGCAGCGTTTATTCCAGATTGAGGTCTTGCAGCCTTTGAGTTTTCGACTATGGCAAGTACAGCAATGTTATCTAATATTTCTTTTTTTACCTCTTCACCAGTATAGGGAGAAAAATATTTTTGCTGGGTTTTCACTGGGGCTTCCGTTTTTTTAGGGTTTGACGGGGTAGCAATGGGTTCAGCTTTTTTTGTGCAACCCTCTGCAATAAAACACATTGAAATAATTATACATAACAATAGCTTAGACTTATTTTTCAAATTAAACATCTCCTTAATAAATTCAAAGATAGTAAGTGCCCCACTGAGGTACATATTACAATTGGAAAAACATCATTATATTCTTTCCTCTATTTTAAACTATTAAAATTATGGTGTATATAGTAGCATGATATCATAAATAAGGTATCAAAAAGTTGGAAATAACATTATATGTTATAGTATTACATTACAATTATATATATGTATGAAAATGTGATATTATAAACTATCCCAAAAATCAATTATATTTCTAAAGTTAGGTTGCAGTATTAGAAATTAATAGGTTATGATATAATAAAAATAAATTTTAACTGAGAATAAAAAATATAGAAAAATTTAAGGAGATAAAACCAATATGGATAGATTAATAAAGATTAATAATAAAGAGGATATATTTTCAGAATATAAAAATACGCCCATCAGTGTTTTATTAGAATACCATAACTTAAATACGCATTATGAAGCTGTAAGTAGTCCACAGATGTTAATAGGAATGTGTATGGATAATAGGAAATATCTTCATATACCAGACAATTTTGCATATATTATCCGTTCTGGTGGAGGAACTTTGCGTTTTAGTGAATTTAAGGTTTCTTATACAATAGCAATAGGAAAAATTAAAACTATTGCACTTATAGCCCATAATCACTGTGGAATGGTTAATCTGATGTCGAAAAGGGAGCAGTTTATTCAGGGGCTTGTTGATGTAGTGGGTTGGGATTGGCAAAGAGCAGAGGATCATTTTATGAATTTTGCTCCAATGTTTGAGATTGGTAATGAGATAGAGTTTGTTTTGGAGGAGGCTAAGAGGCTAAGAAATAAATACCCTAATATTTTGATAGCGCCAATTTATTATAATCTAGACGACAATCTCTTATATTTGATTAAGGAAGATTAAAAAGTTCACTAAAGCAATAGGTAGTAATTTAACCTTTACCTTGCCATTGAATTTATTATAATGTAAAGTAGTAAGAGAAACAGCAAGCTAGCTGCGACGGGGAGGGTAAGATGAGAATAGATAAAAAATTATTAAAATACTGTTTATATGCTACAGGGACCGTGCTTCTAATTTATATAGGCATAACGATTTTAAATAATATAGGTGATATATTTTCGCTATTATCAAGTACAATAGGAAAAATAATTGGACTTGTGAAACCGCTTCTTATGGCATTAATAATTGTATATATATTGAAACCTGTGGTGCAAATTATTGAAAAATTCTTAGAAAAGAAAAGAATATTTAAAAAGGCATCTACTAGAAGAGCAGTTGGAATTATAGGAGTGTATACATTAGTAATTGCTGTTTTCATAGCTATTGTTAGTGGAATATATATTATGGTTGGCGGAAAAATTTCTAATAATATAACCATAGCTAATATGACAGAATATCTAACTAATTATTTAAAGAACTCTACACTGTCAGTTAGCGCTATTAGTGAAAAGTTAGAAAGGACAAATATTTCAATATTAGGAGATTTAAATGGTAAGATTGCTAAAATCGTAAGCTATATACAATCATATTTTTCTACAAGTATTGGAGCAATGACAAATTCTGCTGTATCTATAGGAGGAAATATAGCTTCCTTTTTTATAGCTATAGTATTAAGTATTTATTTAATACAGGACTCTAAGTACTTTATAGATTTGTGGAATAAAATTTTTAATCTTATATTTCGAAAAAGTAAAGCTGGGAATAAGGTAAAAGAAATATTATCTATTATAGATGATACATTTTATAAATATATAAGAGGACAATTATTAGAAGCTTGTATTGTAGGAGTTTTATCAGGCGCTGTGCTGTATTTTATTGGAATAGATTATGCTTTAATAATAGGAATCATTGCAGGTATTTGTAATATGATACCATATATCGGACCTATTGTTGGAACTATTCTTGCAGTAATTATGGCATTATTAAGTGGACAACCTATTACAGCAGTATGGGCAACTATTGGAATGATTGTAGTTCAACAAGTTGATAACAACTTGCTGGCACCTAAAATTGTTGGAAATAGTGTGGGACTACATCCTGTATTCACAATGCTTGCGATTATTATAGGAGGAAGTTTAAGTGGACTTATAGGGATGCTAATAGCTGTACCTATTGCTGCTTCTTTGAAAATATTAATTAGTAAATGGTATATTTCTCACATGGAGCAATTAACTAGAGAAGCAAATAATGGTGAGGAATAATTTCCACATGATGGTAAAGGGCATCTGCATATTTAAATATGTAGATGCCCTTTAATTTATTATAGCTTTGCTACTATAATACCCTTCTGGCTGTGTTATAATTTGGCATATATTTTAGTTCTGCAATTTTAACACTTGACCCTGGCTTAGGTGAGTGTATAAAATTACCATCACCAACGTAAATGCCAACATGACTTATTACACTACCAAAAAAAACCAAATCTCCTATACGCAAGTTAGCTTTACTAACCACTGTGCCTTTTGATGTTTGACTTTCTGCGGTGCGTGGTAATGTTATGTTAAAATTATTAAAAACATGCATAGTAAAACCAGAGCAATCAAATCCAGCTTTGGTAGTTCCACCGCTTTTATAGGGTATACCGGTGAGTTTCTTTGCATAGGCTACAATATCAGCGCCTGTAAGCTTAGTTTCTTTTGAGGCTAATTCAACACTGTTTGTCCCAAATACAATTTCTGTAGCTTGTACATTCGTACAGCGTATACCGATTGATCCTGCAAAAATTAAAGCAAGAGCAAACGATGCAACACTTTTAACTTTTTTCATCAATATTCCCCCTATGTTTATAACTTGTAACCCTTTTGTAACCGTTTCCTAATTGTAGTATTCTACATAAATATGGAAATTCCTTTTATAAAACAAATATTAATGTAATTCTTTGTGAATTAAATGAAGAAGAATTTGAAAAAAAATAGACATTTTATAAAAGATGAAATTTGCGTGCGGCGTGCAAAGCATGCTACTATAAATATAATAAATTACTTAGAAGACCTAGATCATAAAAACATTGGATTTGTTAGTGGAAAAGAATATATTAACGGGGATAAAGAAATCTTTGTTGATAGACGTGAAAGGACATATAAAGAAGAAATGCAGCCTATATAAATAGATAATGATTCTATGGCAATAGGGGCCTACAGAACTATAAGCGAAGCAGGTTTGAAAATACCAGAAGACATTAGTATTGTATCCTATAATGACAATATAACCTGTCGCACAGTAAATAAAAACCTATAAAGTATAAATATCTATTATAATACAGATATTTATACTATAATAGGTATTAACAAAGATTAATTATTTAAATTCAAATACTAATAATAATAGGTTAAGAGGGAGATATTTATGTATGATATAGTTATTATAGGAGCAGGAGTAGTAGGATCCGCTATAGCTAGAAACCTTTCAAGATACAATTTGAAAATAGGTATTTTAGAAAAAGAAGATGATGTTTCAACTGGAGCGTCAAAAGCCAATAGTGGAATAGTTCATGGGGGATATGCGGCTAAGTATGGTACATTAAAAGGACAATTATGTGGAAAAGGTAATAAAATGTACAGAAAGCTCCAGGAAGAATTAAATTTTGGATACAGGAAAACAGGAGCTTTGGTCATTGGATTTGATGAAGAGGACGAGAAGAAAATTAAGGAGCTTTATGAAAATGGTCTAAAAATGGGGTGCGATGATTTAGAGATAATAAGAGGAGAGAAACTAAAAGAAATAGAGCCAAATTTAAATAGTGATGTAACGGTAGCACTATATGCTAAAAGTGTAGGGGTTACCTCACCTTATGAATTTACTATTGCATTAGTAGAAAATGCTATTTCAAATGGTGTAGAGCTTAAGCTTTTAAGTGAAGTATTATCTATAGAAAATTTAGAAGAAAAATTTATGGTACATACAAATAAAGAGGACATTGAAGCAAGATACGTTATAAATGCTGCTGGGCGTTGCAGCGATAAAATAGCTAATATGCTAGGTATGGATGATTTTAAAATAATGCCTAAAAAAGGTCAATATATCTTGATGGGAAAAGATCAAGGTCACTTGGTGAATACTGTTATTTTTCAAGTCCCCACAGATAAAGGTAAAGGAATATTAGTAACTACAACTTATCATGGTAATTTTATGATAGGACCTAACTCAGAAGAAATAAGTGATAAAGATGATGTAGCAACTACAACTGAGACTTTAAAAGATGTTATAGACACAGCTAGAAGGTCTATACCTGATTTTGATGTAAGAAAGACATTAACTACTTTTTCAGGTATAAGAGCTAGTAGCAATACGGGGGATTTTATTATTGAGGAAAGCCCCGTTAAAAGATTCATAAATGTGGCTGGTATAGATTCACCAGGACTTACATCATCACCAGCAATAGCTGAGATGGTAGCGGATATACTTGTGAAATCAGGAGTAGTGCTTCAGGAGAAAGATAATTTTATTTCATATAGAAAAGGAATAATAGTTAAAAAAGATAATAATTTTCATGGAAAAATTGATGATGAAGATCCAGCAAAGAATATAATATGCAGATGTGAGGTAGTTACAGAAGCAGAAATTGTGGATGCTATTCATAGAAATATACCCATTAACTCTACAGATGCTATTAAAAGAAGGACAAGAGCAGGAATGGGAACTTGCCAAGCAAATTTTTGTAGATCTAGAGTTAAGGCTATAATAGCTAGAGAACTTAATATTGATGTGGATAAAGTAACAGTAAGAGGAAATAGTTCATCTAAAACACCTATTAGAGCGGAAATAAATTTGATTAGGAAATTGAAATAATAATTAGCTATTTAAGACTATTTTGGATAATCGTTTTAACGGTAAAATTGCAATAATTACACAGGTAAGAATGGTTTCCACACCCATGTATGAACCGTTATATAAAAATGAATATAAATAAACCGAGGTTCCCTTTGGAGCATAACTTCCGAAGAATACCACACCAGATATAAAATGGCATGCAAATCGTGCTAGCATTGCGAGGATTACTCCCATAAGTTTTCCGTTAATATTGCTGTATCTAAAATAACCAACTATTCCAATAGCCATAAAGGGAAGTGGATAATCAAATAGAACTTGCACAGGATGGAGAGCAACTGGGGTCATTAGAAAATTAATAATTCCAAATAAGAATCCTGTTAAAAACCCAACTTCGGGACCATAAAAAAGTGCAATAAGTACTATGGGAACCATACTTCCAGCGGTAATGCTACCGCCTTGTGGCAATTTTAATACCGTTATAAATTGTAATACTGTAGCTAATGCAATAGATAAACCAACTAAGGTTATCATGTGTGTAGTAAATTTAATTTTCCTGATTTTTAAAACTGCATAGATTAATAAGAGCAGGCCTAATAGCGCAAAAATAGCAATAGGACTTTTTGTAAGTTCAGTGATTCTTTGGTTGAAATTCATTTAAATAGCCTCCACATATTGTACTACAGAAGTATTATTATTATTTACTTTAATTATACAATAATATGGTATATTTTACAATGTTTTTGAGGGATTAGAAATAAATTCGACATTTGCGATGAAATGTGATAAAATAGTTAATGCAAGTAAGCCAGACAATCGCTGCTGTAGAAATACAGGAGAGGAAAGTCCGAGCTCCATAGGGCAAGGGTGCTGGCTAACTACCAGTGGAGGCGACTCTAAGGAAAGTGCAACAGAGATATACCGCTAAAGGTATTCTTAAAGGTCAGTTTTTCTGAACTTTTGAATATACTAGTAAGGGTGGAAAGGCGAGGTAAGAGCTCACCAGCGCAATGGCGACTTTGCGGCTATGTAAACCCCATCTGGAGCAAGATCGAATAGGAAAGCATTTTGGGACTGCCCGTCCCGCTTTCGGGTGTATCGCTTGAGCCTATTGGTAACAATAGGCCTAGATAGATGATTGTCTAATACAGAACTCGGCTTATAGACTTACTCGCAAAAAAACACTAGCATTTGCTAGTGTTTTTTTATTTTCAAAATATTAGAGTAGTTTTTTCATTTTCTTAATAAATTTGTAAGAATTATGATAAGTATTTTGTAAAAGGTACCTTGTATAATTATTTATAGTTAGTTATATGGGGGGGGATATCAAATGAAAAAGGCAATGTTAATTATATTTGTGCTAGTGATAACAAGTATGGCAATAATGTTTTCGAAAAATATTAAACAGAATGCGCAAGCAGAAGGTATATCCATAAATGAAAATATATATAATTTTCTAGAGGATGGATCAAATCGAAGAGATCTCTATAATGCAGCCATAAAATTAAATAAGGGAAGTTCTGCGAATACATGTGTTTATTTTATGGCTGAAGTACTAAGGAAAAATAATTTCATGGTGCCTATGGAAACAAGCAATACAGAACAACTTATATCTTTACTTACAGAAAAGGGATTTAAACAACAAAGGAATTATAAAAAATTAATGCCTGGAGATATATGTTTTACTACAAATGACAATGGGAATAAAAACGGATTTCCTACTCATACCTATATATTCATGAAGTGGGTAAACAAAGGCAACTACGATTATGCCTATATATGTGACAATCAAGCAAAGGATTATAAGGGTAAAGTCTATCATATTAGAAATATAAATGTTGTAACTAAATCCAATGGTTTTGATAAAGATGCGTTTGCATTCTTCATGAGAAAGGGCTGATTGTAAAGTTTACTAATTAAGATATATAATAGGGGTAAGGGGTGATTGTCATGACTAAGTTTAATGTTTTAATTGTAGACGATGAATATGAAATAAGAGAAGCCATAGAAATATATTTAAAAAACGAAGGTATAACAGTACTTCATGCTATAGATGGTATAGAAGCCTTAGAGATTTTGAAAGCAGAAGAAGTTCACCTTATATTAATGGATATAATGATGCCTAGAATGGATGGAATTAAAGCTACCTTTAAAATCAGGGAAAGTAAAAACATCCCAATAATAATGCTATCAGCTAGATCAGAAGATAGTGATAAAATACTAGGTCTTAATATAGGTGCAGATGATTATATTACAAAGCCCTTTAATCCAATGGAACTTATAGCTAGAGTTAAATCACAGCTGAGAAGATATACAAGCCTTGGCAATTATAAAGAAAGCCATAATGAGATAAATGTACGTGGACTTATATTAAATAAAGACTCAAAAATGGTAACAGTGGAAGATAAAGAAATGAGTCTAACAGCTATTGAATATAAGATATTGGAACTTTTAATGGCAAACAAGGGAAGGGTATTTTCAATTGAAGAAATATATGAAAGAGTTTGGGAAGAAGCCTTTTATAATGGAGAAAATACTGTGTCAGTTCATATAAGGAGAATAAGGGAGAAGATAGAGATAAACCCAAAAGAACCTAAATATTTAAAGGTGGTGTGGGGTATTGGATATAAAATCGAAAAATAAATATATATATATTGCAGCTTTTATTATATGTGTATATATGTTTGGACTTTCAGCCTTGTCAGCAATAGACGTTATAAATAATAAAAATCACCTAGAATCAGAGTCATATTTTACTAGCTCAGAGTTTGAAAATGAATTAGTTGGTTATTTTAATAATTTACAAGCACTCAGTGGAGTATATAAAGATTATTCAAAGAAATCAGATGATCAAAAGGTTACAAAAGCAGAGTTAGCGTCAGCTAAAACCTTGTATGATTCTAACTTGAGAAACAAAGAGGATGAAATAAACAGTAAATATATGAATGAGATATTAGCAGCAGAAAAAGAAGGTATTAAGGCGACTGTTAGTAGGCTAACAGAGGAAAAAAATAAAGAACTTGATAAATTGAAGAAGGAGAACACAAAAACTTTAAAGGATTTTACAAAGGAAATAGCTGCATATAAAACTAAAGACTATGAAAATGTTAAAAAAGCTGTAGAGGGAAAGAGTATAATAAAGTACTATATAACAAGAGGGAAAAACAATGTTGTAGATACTAATATGGTCAATGTATCAGATATAGATTTATATGTAAAAAATAATGCCCTGTATAGTATGCAATTTCCAGGAAAAGACTTGAAAAATAATAGTGAAATGGCGTCAATAAATCAGTGGTTTGCTGAAAATGGTAAAAAAGGATATTTTATTATTCCACAGGATATAGATCAAAATAGTTATGTATATGGCAATTACATTTATTATAATTCTGTAGGACAGAGAATTATTAAAGAGATAGTAATAGGAGCTGTATCATTTAGTATAGGACTTTTCATGTTAGTATATATAATATATATATTAAAGAAAAACAATAAGGAAATAGATTTTACTGGGAAATTAACAAAGTGGTACAACAAAGTACCCTTAGACGCGAGGGTATTTATATTTATAATTTACTCATTTATAATGAATGTATATTTAAATACAGTGGTATTCTTCTATAAACCATATAGTTTAGGACAACTTCATAAACTTACTATTGTAGCATTTTATATATTCTACTTTATTTTTAATGTAAGGATGGTAGCTAATTTAAAAAGAAATAAAGAGGAGTTTAGAGCAGAGATAAAAAAATGCCTGCTTTATAAATTATCTATTTTTATGAAAGAAAGCCCCATGACTAAAACTACTAAGTTTAAAGTAAGAGGAATTATCATACTTACTTTGCTGGCAGGAGTAGCGATACTAGCTGCATTTATTGCTTTAATGTCCCACTCAATTGTTATAATAATACCAATAGCGTATGTACTTTGTTACCTGTTATTTATATTAATTTACTCCTTTAATATAATTAAAGTTTTTGGAAGTATTGTAAAAGGAACGGAGGAAATAGTTTCAGGAAACCTTAATTATACTATAGAAGAAAAGGGGAGAGGTGACCTTTTTAAACTAGCCCATAACATAAATAATATGAAGGCTGGGTTTAAAAAATCCCTTGAAAATGAGATAAAAAGTGAAAGGCTTAAGTCTGAACTCATAACTAATGTGTCTCATGACTTGAAAACTCCACTTACATCCATTATAAATTATGTTGATTTGCTAAAAAAAGAAGGCTTATCTAAAGAAGAATCACAAGGGTATATAGATGTATTAGATAGAAAATCTCAGAGACTTAAAATACTTATAGATGACTTATTTGAAGCTTCTAAGATGGCTAGTGGCGCAGTAGAACTTAATATGGAAAAAGTAGATGTAACTGCATTACTTTCGCAAGCCTTAGCAGAGCTTCATGAGAAAATTAATAATTCATCCTTAATATTTAAGTTAAAGGTGCCTAAAGAAAAAGTCTATGCTAATTTAGATGGGAAAAAGACTTGGAGAGTATTTGAAAATCTCATAAATAACATATTAAAATACTCGCTTCCGAGTACTAGAGTATATATTGATTTAGTAGTGGATGATTATAAAATAATTATAACTATGAAAAATATTTCCTCTTATGAAATGGATTTTGACAAAGAAGAAATATTCGAAAGATTTATTAGGGGAGATAAGTCTAGAAATACTGAAGGGTCAGGTCTAGGACTTTCCATTGCTAAGAGCATTTTAGAGCTTCAAGGAGGAAATCTTAGTATTGAAATTGATGGAGACTTATTTAAAGCCAAGGTAACTGTACCATGCTATCCATAAGCTTAATTAATTGTTCAAGAAAATAGAGACAGAGCTTGTCAGTTTGATGACAAGCTCTGTTTTAAGTAATATAAATATTATGCTACTATATCTCTTTTGGTAAAACCTATATATGAAATAACATTAAAGATTACAAAATATACTATAAGCACAATAATTGAAAATGTCATTGTCATTCCTTCAACTAATGGCTGTCCATTAATGTATTGATCCAAATTCGTATTTGTAAATAAAATATATTTTGACCAATT
The DNA here is from genome assembly GCF_011065975.2 of Clostridium sp. FP1. Classification (NCBI taxonomy): domain Bacteria; kingdom Bacillati; phylum Bacillota; class Clostridia; order Eubacteriales; family Clostridiaceae; genus Clostridium; species Clostridium sp. FP1. The sequence continues at coordinate 1,262,056 of NZ_JAAMNJ020000001.1, forward strand.
ATATCTAAGAAGTAGCATTGTTGCGGTATTCCCTATAGTTAGAAGAAAAACTCCAATGCCTATAGCCATTGAACTATTACGGAAAACTGAAGAAATCATAAATGCTAGAGTAACCATCATGACTAAGCTTACACACTGAAGTCCGTAAAGTGCCATCATATGTGTTATCATATTAACTTCAGTAATTATTCCACTTGAATTTGTAAGGAATGGTGTACCTGCACCTTTAAAGCTAAATAATATTCCTCCAAGAAGGAATGATACTATGAAAAGTGCTAAAAGCATTAAAAGAGTATAGCCTATAACAGAAATATATTTTGAAAGTAGAATTTTAAAGCGTTTTGAAGGTCTAATTAGTAATAGTTTAATTGTGCCTCCTGAAAACTCATTGGCTACTATTCCACCACCCATTACAATGGCAAAAAGAGATATTAAAGATATTAGGCCACTTGTAGTATTTACAAATCCCCATAGGGATTTATCTTGCAGAGGTTGTATATCATTTTTAAGCCTATATTCATTAGTTTGTAAATCCTTTGTAATGCTATCCTTGTCTTTTTCAGATATTCCTGGCTCAGCCAATGATTTTTTTAGCTTCTGATTTTGAATTGCTATGTCTGCTTTCCAATCACTTTTAGGCGCCTGGGTGCCCGTAAATCTAGATACCAGTCCAATTACTAATATCAGAAGAACTAATATTCCCGTCATTATCCATGTGCTAATGCTATGAGAAAGCTTCATATTTTCATTACGAACTAAATTTATTATATTACGCAATTTCATTACCCCCTGTCATTTCTAAGAATTTTTTCTCTAAGCTTTGTTGTTCCCTGCGAACGCCGTAAATTTTAATTCCCTGGCCCACAAGTTTTTCAACTAACTCAGGTATATTTTCTACATTTTCTATGATTTCTATTTCTTTATCCTTTATTTCTGGTTTATATTTGTTACTAAGACTTTCTAAATATGTTTTTGCCTTTTCAATTGGCGTAACTGTTAGAGCTATAACTGAATCTACCTCATCTTCAAGCATTTCCTTCATATCCTGGACTTTAACCAATTTTCCATTTTGCAAAATTCCTACCCTATCACACATAAGTTCCATTTCTGAAAGCAAGTGACTTGATACAATTACTGCAACATTTTCTTCTCTTGCCAGGGTCCGCAAATGATCACGTAATTCATGAATTCCAGCAGGATCTAGCCCATTAGTAGGTTCATCTAATACCAATAGTTTTGGAGAGTTAAGTAGTGCTTGTGCAACCCCTAGTCTTTGGCGCATCCCTAGCGAATATGTCTTTATTTTGTTGTGTATTGTTTTTTCAAGGCCCACAATTTTTATAACCTCATCGATACGTTCCTTCTTTAAATTTGGGTACATTCGAAAGTAATGAAGGAGATTTTGATATCCTGTTAAATATTTATACAAATCTGGATTTTCAATAATCCCACCTACCTTAGCAATGGCCTTTTCAAAATCCTTCTCAACATTAATTCCATCAATATACATTTCACCTTTAGTAATAGACATAAGTCCTAAAAGCATTTTAATAGTAGTAGTTTTACCTGCACCATTTGGTCCCAGAAATCCAAACACCTCACCGGAACGTACGTCAAAAGTAAGGTCATCTATTATCACTTTTTTACCGATTTTTTTTGTAACATTCTTAATTTGTACTATAGTTTTCATTTGTATGTTCAACCTCCTGATATTAGTTTTAAATTATTACGAGTTTATGATAGATCTAATTTTTTATCTATTAAATAGGTAGTGCTTATGAAGAATCCTATAAAAGTAATTATATCAAATATGGTACTAGCAATATTTAATCTTCCACCTGAAATAGACAAACCAGAATTAGATGCTCCAAAATTATTAGCTATTGAAGAACCACCGAAGTTAAGTGTTTGAGGAAATATGCTGGTAATTTTAGTAGATAGCCAGCTTAGTGCTATTGATAGTACTATGAAAATTATAAAAGAACCTATTTTCCCTAATTTTTTACCTTTTAAAGCTACTTTGCCAATAACCATGCAGAAATATATGAAAGTTAAGGAAGAAAAAACACTCCATATATATACAATCATAGAGAAGAACACTTGATTGAGCTTAAAATCTTTAAATAAATTAAAAAATGTTTTGTCTGGTACAGTAAAATTAAACATTAAAATGGATACAAAAAGGACAATAGATATTTGGATTAAAGCGGTTATCAGCCTTGAGGCTATTATTGATACACCAGATTGTGGAAGTGTAAAAAATAAGTATCCTTCGTCTCCATGTAAATATTTGCTCATGATTTTTAATGAGGATATAAAAATTACTATTATGGCACCAATAATTATGCACGCAGAGAATCCAGGTACTGCAACGTCCCAGGTATCTCTCTTTGTCATAAGAAATAAGTTAGCAATTATAACAGATATACAACTACCAAGTATGGTTAAAAAATTTGATCTTAATTCATATTTTATAAGCTTAAACATTATTGAAATACCTCCCTGTACAATTCATCAATTGACTTTTTCTTATCTAGTCTTAACTCTTCGGCATTACCTTGTAGTACTACCTTTCCATCAGATATAAATGCTACATCATCGAAAATTCGTTCTATATCATTTACAAGATGTGTAGTAATTAGCATAGAACTATTTTCACTAAAATTATTAACTATAGCATTTAATATTTGTTCTCTAGTGGTAGGGTCTACGCCACCAAGTGGTTCATCAAGTATATAAAGTTTTGCGGCTCTTGAAAGTACCAAGGTAAGCTTCAACTTTTCCTTCATTCCCTTTGATAGGCTTTTTACACTGCTATTTTCATCAAGTTTCATAAATAGAAGCATTTCCTTTGCTTTTTTTTCATCAAAATCAGAATAAAAGTCCTTGAAATACCTCACAGCATCTTTTATTTTCATCCATTTTAGAAGATATTCATTATCAGGCAAATAGGAAACTATAGATTTTGTATAAACACCAGGCTTTTGACCATCTATTAGTATTTCCCCGCTAGACGCATGAAGAATGCCGGCTGCTATTTTTAAAAAGGTAGTTTTACCGCTACCATTAGGGCCAAGAAGTCCTACAATTTTTCCAGGCATTATTTCTAGGTCTACTCCTCGCAAGGCTTTTTTATTTAAGTAGGACTTACATATTCCTTCAGATTTTAATATATTAGTCATTCTGTTTTACCTCCGTAGTTTCATTTGAAATAGATTCAATTATTTCATTAGTAGTAAAGCCTAAGCTTTTCATTCTAAGTATAAAGGAATCTATAACTTCCTTTGCCATTTCTTTTTTTAAATTATCTACCATATTTTTCTCCTCCCCAACAAATGTTCCGGTGCCCCTTTGTGTAAAAACAATTCCAAGTCTTTCAAGCTCTTGATAGGATCTTTGAAGTGTATTTGGATTTACCTTCAAATTTATTGCCATTTCCCGTACTGAAGGTAATTTGTCATTTGATTTTAACTTTCCTGTAACGATGTTCATTTTTATAAGGTCCATAATTTGTAGATATATAGGCGTTTTGTCATTAAAGGTTGTATCCATTATTCCATCTCCTTTGAGAAAGTGCATCTATGTTCTAGTGACATATGTTAATAGTACACTAGAACATTAGCAGTGTCAACATGGAAATTAAAATAGTTTTATTATATGGAAGGAAATTAAAAGTAAGGGAAGGTTATTCAGCAGCTAAAGCTCTATGAAATTCATCTGTTATAGTTTTAAGCTTATCCTCATAAGCTAACAGGGAAAGCCCGGTAAGTGCTATGGCTTTAGCACCGAGAATCAAAGCCTCATCTCCCTGTTTTGATATTGCTGCATCACAAAATTCACTAGTATGACCCACTAAAGTGTCAGGTCCAATTTTAATAGTTGGCTGAATTGTTGGAACAATATGGCTTATATTTCCTACATCTGAGGAGCCTATACCAGATGCATTTTGTATATCTAAATCAAATCCTAAAAATTTCAAGTTTTCTACAAAGATATCATCAAAGGCACTATTTTTAAGCATATTATCTACCTTGTTTTGAAAAGCAATAATATTAACCAAGCAGCCAGTAGCAAGAGCGGCGCCCTTAGCTATATTTTTAACTTTATTTGTTACTACATCGCAACTTTTTCGGGTGGCAGCTCTAATGAAAAATCTTGCTTTAGCATATTCAGGAACAATATTTGGAGCATCTCCTCCATGAGTTATAATGCCGTGTATACGTGCATCTTTTGTTAAATGCTGTCTTAAGGCATTTATTCCATTAAATAATTGTATAACACCATCTAGTGCATTTATACCTTTTTCAGCACAAGCAGCTGCATGAGCGGGTCTGCCTATAAATTCAAAGTCTAATGGATCTACACATAGTGAATCACCTGTAATACAAGTTCTGCTTGAAGGATGAGCAATTATACAAGCATCTATGCCTTTAAGTAAACCATGGCGTACAAAGCTTGTCTTTGCACTTCCATTTTCGCCTCCTTCTTCGGCAGGAGTACCTAAAACTACTATTTGACCACCTAACTCATCTATTACTTTTGATAGAGCAATAGCAGCAGAAATACTAGTGGTACCAATAATATTATGACCACAAGCATGCCCAAGATTTGGAAGAGCATCATATTCTGCTAAAAAACCAATAGTTGCACCTTTTTTTTCCTTGGAACACTTTCTCGCTATAAATGAAGTTGCATGACCAGCTACTCCTTTTTCTATAGTAAATCCCTGTTTTTCTAAGGTTTCAATAAGGATACTAGAAGCAAAAAATTCTTGGTTTCCTATTTCAGGTTTTCCATGGATCTTGTGACTTATTTCTATGTAATTTTTCTTGTTGGCTTCAATGTTTGATAAAACTGCGACTTTTAATTTGTTGATTTTTCCTAAAGTAAATTGCATAAAATCTCCTCCTATTATTTTTTTGGGGTATACTAAAAAATAGAATTTTCAATTGCAAAATGATTGTGAAATAAGTAGTTAATTCAATTTAAACAAAAAAACCTCTTCTATGAAAAGAAGAGGGTTAATTTATAGTTTAAATATAGCCGTCTTATCTTTAAAGAATCATTTTGCTGGAATTGGCACAGTATTCTAAAAGAACCCGCTGCCGAGGTTTCAAAGGGCCAGTCCCTGCACCTCTCTTGATAAGAAATTTGTTATTAAGTTGTTTAAAAGTTATAATAAGGCTTTTATTTAATATTGTCAACAGTAAAAAATATTTCGATTTTATTGTTGACATTTATAAAAGTAGTAAGTATAATGAATCTCAAGCAATCAAAAATTGCATAAATAAAAATTTAATAATTATTCTTATCGAGAGAAACTGAGGGATTGGCCCGATGAAGTTTCAGCAACCACATGTTATTATTTGCATGTAAGGTGCTAATTCCATCAGAACACTGTTCTGAAAGATGAGTGAAGGTACTATTAAAAGTCAACCCTTCTATGGGTTTTTTTATGTATTTATCCTCTTCTTTTTGAAAAGAAGGGGATTTTTTTATTGAGATTTTTAGCGGGATTTCAGTTGGTAAGGTGATAATTTAAGGAGGGAAAATATGATTTGGATTAAAGGAGTAAGAAAAGTTTATGTAAATAAACAGGGAACAGTTGAAGCATTAAAAGAAATTAATTTGCATGTTGAAAAGGGTAAAATTTTTGGAATAATAGGGTACAGTGGAGCAGGAAAAAGCACATTAGTGCGCTGTATAAACTTATTGGAGAAGCCCACTAGTGGGCAGGTTATAGTTAACAATAAAGAATTAACTAAGTTACCTGAAAAAGAGGTAAGAAAAAGTAGAAAAAAAATTGGTATGATCTTTCAACATTTTAACTTAATGAGCAGTAGAAATGTATTTCAAAATCTTGCATACCCACTTAAGGGAAATAGCTATACCAAGGAAGAAAAAAAACAGAAAGTTTTAAGCCTGCTAGAATTAGTTGGGCTTAGTGATAAGATTTTAGCATATCCATCACAATTAAGTGGAGGACAAAAACAGAGGGTTGCTATAGCCAGAGCACTAGCAAACGATCCACAGGTTTTATTGTGTGACGAGGCAACATCTGCAATAGATCCGCAGACCACAGCATCAATTTTAAAATTGTTAAAGGAAATTAATGAAAAGCTAGGTTTAACCATAGTAATCATTACCCATCAAATGGAAGTGGTAAAAGAAATTTGTCACGAAGTTGTGGTAATGGAAGCTGGACAAATAGTGGAAAGTGGAGGGATAATTGATATTTTTACGAATCCAAAAGCTGAAATAACCAAAGAATTTATATCTACTGTTTTTAATTATGATAAGATATATGATTTCCTATGCGATGAAGAATTTGAAGAAGGGGAAAGCGTAGCTAAAATATCATTTGTGGGACAAAAGACGGGTCAAGCCTTTATTTCTAAACTTTCAAGAAAATTTAAAATAGATGCCAGTATTTTGTTTGGGAATATTGAAATTATTCAACATATACCTATTGGCAATTTGATTGTAAAATTTAGTGGTGCTAAGGAGGGAATACTCCAATCAATAAAATATTTAGAAGAAAATAATATAAATGTAGAGGTGATAGAGCATGCATCAGTTTTTAGTAAATTACCTGCCAAACGTAGTGGAACTATTTCCTGATATGATAAAAGCATTATGGGAAACTATTGGAATGGTAAGTATTTCAGGATTTATTTCTACACTTATAGGAATTCCTTTAGGAATCATTTTAGTAGTTACAAGGCCAGACAATATTTTAGAGAATAGTAGAATTTACAATGTGGTGGGTAAAAGTATAAATATATTCAGAGCAATACCATTTGTAATATTACTTGCTGCAATAATACCTTTTACTCGTCTTGTGGTGGGGACTACTATTGGGATGAAAGGGGCTTTAGTCCCACTAGTTATTGGTTCAATTCCATTTGTGGCAAGACAAATTGAATCAGCACTTTTGGATATTGACAAAGGAGTTATAGAAGCGGCGCAGGCAATGGGATCAAGTTCTTTTGAAATAATATATAGGGTTTTACTTAAAGAAGGGCTTCCTGGGATTGTATATGCACTTACAATTACTACTGTCAGTTTGATTGGATTCTCTGCAGTGGCCGGAACTGTTGGTGGAGGGGGCTTAGGTGATTTCGCCATCAGATACGGTTATCAATATTTTAAAACAGATATAATGGTGGCAACAATATTAATTCTTCTTGTATTGGTAACTTCAATACAAAGTTTTGGAGAATTTATACTAAAAAAATTAAGTCATTAAAATTAAAATAAAGATAGTGTTAACACTATCTTCAAAATAAAGGGGGATTTAAAATGATAATAAAAAAAATATCAGTATTAACAGTAGTGGCGTTAATTACAATAACTGCTTTAGTAGGCTGTGGAAGTTCAAAAGAGGTAAGTACTACACCAAGTAATACACCAACCAAGAAACAAGTAATTAAATTGGGTGTCACAGGAGATGAACATGTGCTTTGGGATAAGATAAAAGTAAAATTAGCTAAAGAAGATATTGATCTTCAATTAGTAAATTTTAGCGACTATATAAGACCTAATCAAGCATTAAGTGATGGGGAAATTGATGCAAATGCATTTCAAACAATAGGTTACTTTAATAAATTTAAAGCAGAGCATAAATTAGATCTTACATCAATAGGGAATACTGTTTTAGCACCTATGGGGATATATTCTAAAACAGTTGTGGATATAAAAACTCTTAAAGATGGAGCCAAAATTGCTATTCCAAATGATGCAAGTAATGGCGGAAGGGCACTTATATTAATTCAAGAAGCTGGATTAATTAAATTAAGGGATGGAGTAGGTATAACTCCTACAGTAAAAGACATTATAGAAAATAAAAAGAACCTTAAGATAATTGAACTTGTTGCTACTCAAATTCCAAGATCAATACAGGATGTAGACATCGCTGCTATAAATAATGGTGTGGCAGTAGATGCAGGCTATTCACCACTAAAAGATTCTATTTATACTGAAGATGTTAAAAAGGAAAGTGTAAAAAATTACTTTAATATAATTGCTGTAAAAACTAAAGATAAAGACAATGCAACATTAAAAAAGTTAGTTAAGGCATACCAAACAGATGAAACAAAGAAGGTTATACAAGAATTATACAAAGGGGCTACTTTGCCAGCATTTTAGGTGAGCCTAGCTTTACTAATGTTATGGTTGTTTATTTTGCATTAAGTAGAGTGCTAGGTATAAGCTATACGAAGTTGGTTTTGCTTCTCAGCTAGCAACATTTGTATCACTTGTGATGTGCATGATCTACATGAGGTCTGGAAAATGGAATAATAATTAAGTGGTTTTGTAACCATTTTGTAGTAAAATTGACATTGATTTGATACAAAGTGCTGGAGAACATCCCATATAATAAGTATTATTAGATAAGCTTATTAGAAGGGGCGATTTTATGAGAAAAATAGCTGAATTAGCCATAGTGGTATTATTAATATTATTCACCGTGGCATACACATCAAATGCTATGACTAAAGGTAATAATCCACGTTCTAAAGAAACAGTTCAAAAGGCATTACCATATGATGAAAGTGCTAAAGAAGCCCCTGAAAAAAATATCAGTTTTAAAAACTATATTAAATTGATAGGCTTAAGAAAAAAAGAACTTATTGCAAAGCTTGGAGAGAAATCAACTACTATTGATGATGGGGGATTGGAGTTTTCACAATTAGATATTCGAGTTTGGTTTAAAAATTATGGCAATGGACCAGTAGAACAGATATACATTGATAACAAAGATATAGATTTTAATGGTGCAAAACTTGGTAGTAAAATAGGTAGCTTTCAGAGTGTATTTGGAAAAGCTGTGGAAGAACATACCACTTTTGCATATAGTAATTTTAAATATAATGGAATAGTGTTATCTATATATTATGATCCAAAAACAGAAACAACTTTTGCTGCATATATTTTAGATGAAAATATCAACTAAAAATGTAACTACATGGAGGGTTTTTTAGAAAGCTTAGCAAGTAACGCTAAGGTCATTTCATATATAGATTTTACGAAAGGTGATAGACCCGATGGATAAATATAAAATTTATTCAACGGGTCTTTGACGCATCAATATAATATTTTTATAATATCTAAAATTACTATGGAACATCGCTACTCATTTTTTTATTGACATATTTTCATCAATATTATATGATAGTCACCATAGGTAACTACTATTTTAAGGAGAGACTAATTTATGGAAAAAATAATTTTACTTTTAAAGTCGCTTGAATTAAATGATTCTGAAGCGAAAGTTTATGTAGAGCTCCTAAAGAATGGTCCTTCCACGGGTTATCAAATTAGCAAAATATCTGGGGTAGCACGGTCGAAAGTATATGCAGTACTTGAAAACTTGGTTCGGAAGAATTTTTCAATTTGTTCAAAATCTGAAAATCCTAAATATTACACTTGTATTCCAGTAAAGGAACTAATATCAAAAAAGAAAGATAACTATAATTCTTTACTTGAAGAGATAGAAAGTGAACTTTTAGAATATGACAAAAGTATAAATATGGATTTTATTTGGCATATAAAAGGGTATAATAATATTTTTGATAAGTGTAGGGAGATTATAAAAAATACAAAAAAAGAACTTTTTATTCAGATTTGGCGGGAAGATATAGATGAAATTTTTGATGGATTAAAATTATTAGAATCAAAAAAAATTAATCCTCTGGTTATTTTGTACAGCGCAGAGCAGAAATACGATGTTGATTTGAACATTCTATATAAGCATGGGTTCGAAAGTGAAAAACTTAAAGATATTCCTGGAAGATGGGTTACTATAGTGTCCGATTCAAATGAAGTATTATTTGGCTGCATAGAAAACAATAAGATATGTGAAGTTATTTGGACCCAAAACTATGCAATGGTTTTTATGGCTAAGGAATATGTGAAACATGATGCTTATTGTCTTAAACTTATAAAATCAGTGAATAATTCCGATAATGAAGAACTTAAGAAATCAGCAGGCAATATTAGAGAAATTTTTGAGAAAATATAGCTATTATCGAAAAATCTCTTTTAATATAAAACTGCTTTTCTATTAATAGATATTTTTAAAGGTTAGTTGAAATAAAAACATAGGAGGTACAAAATGTTATTACTTACAAAACATGATATAGAAAATATTTTCAGTATGAAAAATGCAATTGATTCGGATAAAACCGCTTTTAAATTATTTTCACAGAATAAAAGTGTGGTTCCATTAAGAACAAATATTGATATTCCCAAATTGTCAGGTCAAAGTCTGTTTATGCCCGCTTATGTGGAAGACATAGATAGTATAGGAATAAAGATAGTTTCTGTATTCCCAAAGAATGTTGAAAATGGAATGCCTTCAGTACCGGCAAAAATGATACTAATGGATGGAAAAACTGGTGATGTCTGTTGCATAATGGATGGAACATATCTTACTCAGTTAAGAACAGGCGCAGGTTCCGGTGCTGCCACTGATGTGCTTGCAGTTAAGGAGGCTAAAAAAGGCGCCCTTATAGGTACTGGTGGACAAGCTGAGTGCCAATTAGAAGCAATGTTAACAGTAAGAAATCTAGATTCTGTAAAAGTATTTGATATGAATTTAGAAAGGGCTCAGGAATTTTGTACAAAAATGTCTGAAAAATTTGTTAAATTCGGCACAGAAATAAGCGTTGCAAAAACAACAAGGGAAGCTATTGAAAATGCAGATATTATAACAACTGTAACAACTTCAAGAATGCCTGTTATCGATGGGCAATTTGTAAAAAAGGGTGCTCACATAAATGCAGTAGGTTCATATACTCCGGTTATGCAGGAAATAGATGAATATACAATAAAGAATGCAGATAAAGTATTTGTTGATTCTAAAGATGCAGTTCTTTCAGAATCAGGAGATCTTATAATACCAATAAATAAAGGGATTATTGATAAAAGCAGAATAGACGGAGAAATTGGGGAGGTTCTGCTAGGAAAGATTGAAGGAAGAAAAAAAGATAAGGATATCACCATTTATAAAACAGTAGGTATAGCCGTTATGGATGTTGTAACTGCATATGATATTTATAACTGTGCTCTAAAAATGCATATAGGCACAGTTATAGAGTTATAATTAACATGTATAACATTACAAAAACACTGATGATTAACATCGGTGTTTTTGTTTTTTAGATAATAAAAAAATACAACTTACATAAATTAATAGCGAATGGCAAATGCTATCCTATGATAAATGATAAAAGGATGGTGTTTTTATGAATGAAAAAATAAACAATGCCAAAAATAAAACTCAGCAAGCTCAGCTTATGGGGGTAAAAATACCTGAGGATGATTACTGGGGTGATTATAGCTCAAAAACCTGTGGTAGCATTGGCGGAGCGACAAGTAACAATTCTATAAAAAATGATGCTGAGAGTTCTAACTAGAAGTAAAAGATATTAGTTCTAGTAAATAAAAAACAAGCCAATATCAATAATTTTAATATGGCTTGTTTTTGTAGCATGTAGATTGTGAAATTTATATGCTAAGATATTATGAATAAATATCAGAAAACTCAATGTTAATTGTTTGAAGGTCACTTTTTATACTTTTATTTTTAATTGTGTCAGAGGGTACTGATACTATTCTGTTTGGTAATTCTATTGTAAATTTGCTACCTTTTCCTATTTCACTTTCAAGGTTAATACTTCCGCCATGAAGTTCAACAATTGACTTAACAAGGCATAAACCTATACCGCTTCCTTCAACATTTCGAAATAATGACTTATCAACCTGCTTGAACCTTTCAAATATAACATCTAAATAAGCACTCTCAATCCCTATACCCGTATCTTTTACAAATATTTCAACACCGTGGACTTTATCGTGTACATTTACGAATATTTCATCTCCCTGCATAGAAAATTTAATTGCATTGGAAATAAGATTTAACATAACCCTTTCAATATTAGTAGGGTCACAAGCAATAATTTTCTCCTCAATGTCGGTATCAAAAACAATCTTTAATCCTTTATTTTCAACATATTCAGATACAGATTGAACAATTTCTTCAACAACACTAACTATATTTGTATTGGACATATGTAACTTAAAAAAACCAGATTGAATTTTGGATAAGTCTACTAAATTATTAACTAATTTTGATTGTCTATTGCAGTTTTGAGTTATAACCTTAATATATTTCTCAAGCTTATCTTGATTTTCTATTAATGAGTTATTTTTCATATATAAGTCAAATAATTGAGTGGTACTAAAAATAACATTTAAAGGAGTCTTAATCTCATGGGAAATATTTATAAAAAATTCTTCCTGCATTTTCAAGTTCTTTTCTAGTTGAAGTTTAGCTCTAGTTTCTTTAGTTATATCAAGTATAATTGCTATTACTTGCTTGATGTCACCCTCCAGGCCAAGTATTGGCTGATATAATACATTTACAAATGTTTTCTCCCCAAATACAATTAACTCCTTATATTTTATATAGGATGTTTCTTTCTTATCTTTAATCATTTGAAAATGATAAAAAACATCAGTTTTATCAAACTCTGTAATAATATCTGTATAATTTTGTCCTTTAACAACATCAATAGAGTTCATTTTAGAATTTAATCCCTCTATAATATTTAATGCTTTTTGGTTAATGTCTGTGACGCTAAAATCCGGATAGGATAATCTTATAAAGGGTAAATCTAGGGTATCTATGGTCTTGTGGAGAAGGTCAAATTGATTTTGCAGTATTTTTTCGTGTAATACATTTTCTGTAACATTATTCAAACATTGTATTCCGGCAATGAAGTTTCCCTTATAATCATAAATAGGAATACCATTTATATCATAAAAAGTAATACTAGTATTATTAGTTTTCATTACTCTATATCCTGATATTTTCTCACCTCTTAATATTCTAAAGCCTGGCATATCTTCATGGGCAATTAAATCCCCGAAAATATCATAATATTTATTATCTTTAAGACTTACTCCTAGGCTACTAAAGTTATCAACTGTAGAAGGGAATATATCCCTGGCTGATTTATTTAATGTAGTGTAGTTACCATCCTTATCAAAGATGAATAATGCCTCAGATATATTTTCAATAATTGCATTTAATTTTTCATTGCTTTCATATACCGTTTGCTCAAGGTCCTTTTTATTACTCACATCACGGCCAGCTCCATAGATAATTCCTTCATCCCACTCAAATTTTATATTCCATGAAAGCCATTTGAAATTGCCATCTTTGCACTTATATCTAAATTCTAAATTTACAATATCTTGTTGCTCTTTATGAGCTAATAATAATGTATTATTTAGGTTGTTTTTATCATCTGGATGTATAATAGAAAACATATTTAACTCTTTTACTTCAGCATTACTATAGCCAAAAACATTATTAAAGGCTGGATTTGCATATTTAATTTTACCGTCAAAGTAAGCCATATATAAAATTTGTGGAGTTAAGTTTACCATTTTTTCATAATCTTCTTTATCTAATGTTGAATTATCCAATATTGGTTCCCCCCAAACAGAAGTAAACTTTACAAATTATTTAAAATGACAATATCTTTTCTTTTTCGTTTAAACTTCTTTTATAATCTTATCACTATTTACAATTTTTATAAATAACTTTTACAAAGTAGTATGCTCATTTTTGCATAATTTGTGCTTTTATTTTAACTCTGCAATGCTATAAAAAATATCTACACCTGTCTTAATAATACTATCTGGGAAATCATAATCAGCAGTATGAAGCTGGGGCTGTAATTTGCCATCACCCAGGCCAAACATTGCGCCCTTTATATTTTTTAAATAATATCCGAAATCTTCAGACCATCTAAAGGGGGATTGAAGTTCTTCATGATTATAATCATGAGTATTGCACACTTCTAGTATTTTATTAATACAGGTATCATGATTTCTTGTCTCAGGAAACCCATCAGAATAACTTATGTTAAAGTTTATTTCATGCGATCTGCAGCACTGCTCCACAAATACTAATATGTGGTTTTCAAGTCTCATTAAATCCTCTTCATTTTCTCCTCGTAATGTTAATAAAATTTCACCTGAGGATGCAGCTGTACCAAAGGCTCTTTCTCCAATATTTATATTTACGATAGTGCAAAGAACCATTCCTTTGAAAATAGTGGATTTAGTACTATTATTTAAAAAATTAACAATATCGGCAGCGGCACTGGATGGATTTATACCATATTCAGGATAAGCTGCATGCGATGGCTTCCCCATCAAAGTAATTATAATTCCTTTTGAGGCACAAGCAAATACATCTCTTTTATAAAGAATGTTTCCTCTCTCATATCCAGGTATGTTGTGAAGTGAATATATTTCATCAATTTTATTTTCCATTAAAAAATCATCCTGAACGATTTTTCTAGCACCTTCACCAACTTCTTCAGAAGGCTGAAATAATAAAAAAATATTCCTATGCTCTATTGGCTTTTTTTCTATTTCTAATGCTAATCCTGCGAGTATGGCACAATGTCCATCATGTCCACATTTATGAGCAGCGTCTACATTATTGGATCTATATTCAATATCTGTTGTTTCTACCATGGAAATTGCATCCATATCTGCTCTAAATGCAATATTCATGGCATCATTGCAGACTATCTTTTCTGCAATGAAATATCCATCTTTAACAATTATATCGAACTTAGTATTATTTCTCAGGAAATCTATTAATATCTCCATAGTTTTATTTTCATTACCAGAAATTTCAGCATTTTCATGAAGCTTATGTCTTAAATTTATACACAGAAGCTGATTGTGATTATCCATTAGCATTCACCCCTTTATAATGTTTATACTAGATTATAATTATAATATAGTATACTAAATATTTTTTCAATCATTATAATTGGGCAGAGGCAAAAATTATGTTAAATATATAAATAACCCAATGTAGTTTAAGTACATCATTGGGCTATTTATAACCTTGTTCCAATTTAAGTAAAACTATTCTCCTATATCGTCTCTATCTGTCATATCCATCATAGGATCCATAGGCATCATATGCATCATAGGATTCATACCCATGTGACCCATTGGCATCATGTGCATCATGGGATTCATACCTGTCATTTGATTCATGTGCATCATTGGCATCATTTGCATCATTTGACACATACACATTTGCATCATGTGCATCATATGCATCATAGGGTCCATTGGCATCATTTGATTCATAGGCATCATGTGCGGCATAGGATTCATACCCATCATTTGATTCATTGACTTCATGTCTTTAGATTTTTTAGGCTTCATTGAATAATTTTCCATACATATCTCCTTATAAAAATTTTCTACAATATATTATTATGATAAATAATATTTTATGTTACTGTTTTTTTATAAATTAAGAAATTATGGTTAAATCATCACAAGCGCAGCTGTTCATCTTCTTCGAAGGTGCGGTATTACCGACTTCAGAAGCAGATTTAGACTTCAATTGTAGTTCATAGAGTTGATACATGAAAAAAGCCTACCCTTTAGGGTAGACTTTTTAAGTGAAAATATGAGTTGTTTTATTGGAACTGGATTATAAAGATTTATTCAAATGATTTTTTTCATAGCTGTTATACATTGACCATGCAACTGCCGTAAAGAATATTGGTCCAGCTACACTCCAAATTGTTGTTCCTAAATCTCCTTCTAATGCTGGTTGTATTATTGAAAAGAAATTTGCAAATCCAACAGTGAACATAACAACTACTGTCCATATTAAAGCACTTCTGTCAGTTTTGAATATTTCAAAAGGCTTAACAATAGCTTTGTTTTTCTTAAATGGTACGAAAGCAAACGATATAAACATGTATGGAAGAGTCATAGCTACGTTAGTCATTGAAACTAATATTTCGATGAACTTTTTCATAGAATCTCCACCAACAACAGAAACAAGGAAAATCATAATACAAACTATCGCCGCTTGAACCCACATAGCTTTTTGAGGCATTCCGTTTTTCATTTCTGCCATTTTTCCAGGCCATAATTTAGCTGGGGTACCTTCGATTAATTGTTTTAATGGTGAGAACATTAGTGTAAAGAAAGCACCTGATAAAGCTAAGAACATTGAAAGTCCAACGAATCTAGCTATACCATGTCCCATTGCTGCTGAAGTAGCTTGGCTTGCTCCAAAAGCATTACCAAGAGAATATCCTAGGTTAGCCATTACTACATAACCAGCATTAGCTAAGTTAACGCTCTTGTCATTCATAACGCTTGACCAATTTGTGAATATACCAACAAGGAATATTCCAAGTGAGTAGCCAATAGAGATAACAACCGCTGAAATAACAACACCCTTAGGGAAGTTTTTTTCAGCATTTTCTGTTTCGTCAACCAATCCTCCAACAACTTCTATGCCACCATAAGCAAATATAGCAAATACTACGAATGCAAATGATTGAAGTACATTCCCAACAAATTTAGGATTTGGTGAATCTATGAATGAACTAATTCCAACTATTGGTTGAGCTAAATGACCATGATTTCCTATAAATACTAGTATAGCTCCAATAAATAAAACTATATTTAATAATGCAACTGCGCTACCACCTAGTGAAGTTACTTTTTTAATTTTGTCTAATCCCTTAGTTGATATAAATGTAACAAATATTATCCAACATATCCCAAGTATTCCTAGAAATTTTGGACCCGTTAATCCCAATAGACCCCAAGTCTTTGTTGTATCTGTACCAAATATTGCATTTGATATTGGAATCCAAACTGTTGATGCAACGTTAACCATCCAAATTACATAAGATGAATACCACATGAAGGTTCCTATAAAAGCAAATTTTGCTCCTACGGATTTTGCCATCCAAGAGTATATTCCACCCTTTTCGTTTTTGAAAGCTGCACCAAATTCAGCCATCATGAAAGCAAATGGGATGAAGAATGTTATTCCTGATAATATATACCATGGTATAGCCGCATATCCCATTTTATAAAATGATCTTGGGATGTTATTAAATCCATAAACTGAAGTAAAAATCATTAAGACCAATGATACCAATGTTAAATGTTTTGTACTTTTAATTTTTTCTGACATGTTTTTTCCTCCTAAAATGTAAGCGATTAATAAAAGTTAATAATTACTCTTATTATTATATATCAACCGACAAAAAGTTCAATGCTTTTTTAACAAACATTCATACAATTTGTCGACAAATACTATTGTATGAATATATAATAGCTGAATTAACTTTAATTTATAGATATTATGGTAATTAATTGTTAGGTTATACTACCTATGGTAAAATAATAATAAATGTACAATGAAGTAAAGTAAAAAGGATAAAGTAAATAGTTAATCAACAAAGGAGAAAATAATGATAAAAACAAATGCTATGCGAATTTTAGATAAGATTAAGGCCGAATATGAGGTTATAACTTATGATGTTAAAGATGATAAAATAGATGGGATATCTGTATCAAAAAAGATAGGTAGAGAAGAGAAATATGTTTATAAAACTTTAGTTACAAAGGGAATTTCAAATAACATTTATATTTTCCTGATTCCAGTTAGAGAGGAGATAGACTTTAAAAAAGTAGCTAAAGTAACTAATGAGAAGAGAATAGAAATGTTAGATTTGAGTGAACTTCAACACTATACGGGATATATTAGAGGTGGATGTTCCCCTATAGGTATGAAGAAGCAGTATAGAACATTTATCCATGATACTGCTTTAGAGATAGAAACCATAATAGTAAGTGCTGGGAAAATAGGATTTCAAATAGAAATTAATCCGAATTCGTTAAAGGATATTGTGGGCGGAGAATTTCAAGATTTGATAAAATAAACTAAATAATATTAAAGAAATAATAACAAAAACTTCCTCATATTTGCAAATTTCGACTTAAAATGCTATACTTAACATAAGGAAAGTATAGTAAAATGTGCATTTAGAGTAGATGGACCCTAAGCAATAATATACTTGAAGCTTTTAAGTAAGATTAAAAAATTCAAGTATATTATAACTGCATTATGAGCAGGGCATACTATGTTAGATAGTAAAGTTCGAAAAAAAGTTGAAGTTTAAGAACGCCAACTCTAGCTCTAACATTTAACAAATGAGTTAGAGTAATTTTAAAATTTATTTCTAATTAAATGTTGAAGGAGAGATTATGCGAAAAAGTGGAAGAACACCCTTAATGAGAGCGAAGAAATTAGAAAAAGTATTAAATATCGGAGAGATATATCTGAAGCTTGAAGGAGCTAATCCATCAGGACATAAATATGACCGTATTTCAGAGGTTTTAGTAAAAGATGCTGTTGCTAATGGTTTTAAAGAAATTTTAGTTGATGGTTCTGAAAGTTACATAAAATCAGTAATGTTATTTGCAAAATTAAAGGAACTTGAGGTCAGGGTTCCGCTATTCAAAAATGAAAAATGGAAAATATCTCGTTTAGATAAAGAGATTTTATTAGATTTACGAGATAAAAGGTATAACGCCTCACGTCCGGAGCTAAGAAATATAGCAGAGCAAAGCAACATGTACTTGACCTGTGAATGGGATTTAAACACTATTATAAGTCATCTTATATTTGAAGACATGACTAAAGAATGTTTGGAACGTATGAATTTTAAAGTGGATACAATAACAACTAAATTAGGATTTGGGTATACACTTTCAAGCATTTATAGTGGCTTAATAAAAAGCTGGGTGCATGAAGAATTAAGTGAATTACCTCAATTATTATGTGGTGCGAGTCTATCATGGCAAGAGGATATAAATCAATATGTTAGGAAAATGAACATTAGCAAAATTGAAAGTAATAACACTAAAAAAACAGCTTTGTCTTCACCAGGAAGACATACAGATATGGTTGAAAGCATTAATAAAATCATTGTTGAGACTGATGCTTGCATGATTGATATTGAAGAAGAAGATCTGAGGCAGGCAGTTACTATGCTACGTGAATATGAGGGCGTTATTGTTTCTAGGAAAGAAGCATATGCAATGGCAGCCTTTATCAAAAAAGTAAAGCAAGGACAACTTAAAAGTGGTAAGCATTTAATTATTTTAAATGATGCAAGAAGTGAAGTTGAGGTATGTGAAATTACAAGTTTTAATGATAAAAACAAAGGTGAGTTACTGAATATGACACGAACTTGGCTAGCAGATTATAATGATTCAGTGGGAGAGACAGTAGATGCTATCGAAAAGGCCATGAAAGAAGGATTTTTGTTAATAGCAAAACGAAATGGAGAAGAACAAGGCATTTGTATTGTTGTTAATATGGGATTTGAGACGTTTATTTCCACATATCATTTAGCTTATATTGGTGTTAAACCCGGTAATAAAGGGCGTGGTGTGGCATCAGAACTTATTGGGCGTGCAATAGAACTTACAGATGGTAACCTGTCACTTCACGTAGATCTTGATAATAAACGCGCGAAAAATCTTTATCGTAAGATGGGATTTAACCACGTATATGACCGTATGATTTATAACCATCCAATGGATTAACCACAAAAAACACCGAAATATATTTATATTTCGGTGTTTTTTTGTGGTTAAACTAGATGTATTTTCAATATTAAGGAGTTATCATCTCCAGTGGTTACAAGTCTATCATCTAAAACTAAAAAATTAAAGTTGGCATAAAAGTTTTCTCGGGTTAATTTAGAAAGAAAATTGAGAAAAAATAACATATACTAAATAGAAAGTATTTGAAATCACAGAAAACACTGTATATAACAATTGCTTTTTCTTGACAATGTTTGTCTGAGGAAATATAAGAAAAATAATGTAAATTTCTAGAAGTTTTGCTCTATATATTTATATGAGAAGAGCTTATTAATACAAAACATAATTTAATTTATATTTTAGCAGTACTGCAAGGAATGTATTTTAAGGAAAGGGACAACAGGTGAAAAATAAATTTTATAAATGTAACCCCTGTACGGGATGTTATGATTCCAAATTTTGAAGCGAAAAGTATTCCTAGGGTTAAAGAGGAATCTTCACTTATGGAAGGAATTAAAATATTGTTTAATTATGTGATTATAATTAATTTATAAAACTCAAAAAATATATATGGGGGTTGTGCATTATGGATAAAGTATCTATGTGTCTCATTATTAACTCTTATTTTCTAATAACATAACCTTATATACACTCTTCAGTTATATAATAATTCAAATAAGTGAAGAAGTATATGGTTGACTTGTCAACGAAATTCAATTATAATAAGGTTGACTTGTCAATTAAAATAACAAAAGAATAAGATGATTATATATAAGGAAGGTGAAAAATTTTGCAGGAAGGCATAATGTATTTAACTAAACTTAATAATAAAATTTTCAGAACTACGCAAGTTTATTTGGATAAGGTGTTAAAAGAATATGAATTAAGTAGCGGTTCTTACCCATATCTACTTATATTAAGGGAAAATGAAGGTATTAGTCAAAATAAAATAAGCGAAGAAGTAGGTTATGATAAGGCAATGTCAGCTAGAACCATTACAAAACTTATAAAACTTGGATACATAGATAGGAAAAAAGATGAAGCTGATTCTAGAGCCTATAAGCTATATTTAACGGAAAAGGCTAAGGTTATAATTCCCAAAGTTTTAGATGAAATTCATAAATTAGTCCATTTAATAACAGTGGATTTAAATGAAAAGGAAAAGGATATAACCATAGATTCCTTGAATAAGATTTTAAATAATATAAAGGAAATTAAGGTATAAGGATAAAAGGAGAATAGAGATGAGTTTGAAAAATAATAGTAATAATAAGAATAGATGGGTAATTTTATTTATAGTTGTAATGGTAACTTTTATGTGTACTTTAGATAGTAGTATTGTAAATGTAGCTTTACCTGTGATGGCTAAAGCTTTGAATGTATCATCAGGGAATATTCAATTGGTAGTAACAAGTTATTTAATTATAATTTCAGCAACTATATTAGTTTTTGGAAGATTGGGCGATGTAGTTGGTAAAACAAAGGTATTTAAGTTTGGACTAGCACTATTTACACTAGGCTCTTTACTTTGTGGAATAACAAGTTCTCTTCCAGTTTTAGTGTTTGCAAGAGTAATACAGGGAATAGGCGCTGCGGGTACTATGGCCAACAATCAAGGGATTATAACTGAAGTATTCCCAGTAAATGAAAGAGGAAAAGCACTAGGAATCACAGGAACATTCGTGGCGTTGGGGTCATTGGTAGGACCAGCATTGGGAGGATTCATAGTAAGTACTACCAGTTGGGAGTATATATTTTTAATAAACGTACCAATAGGTATAATAACACTATTTTATAGTTTAAGGATACTTCCTAAAGGTCACAAAACAGCAAAGGTAAAATCGGATGGACTTGGAGCCTTATTATTTATGTTTGCTATAGTTCCTCTATTTGCAGCTCTAGGTAAAGGACAAGAGGTAGGGTTTACCAATCCAATAATTCTATTAGGCTTTTTAATAGCAATTATTTCTTTCATTTCATTTATTAAGGTGGAAAAGTTGCGTGAAAGTCCGTTATTACAGCTTGAAATTTTTGAGGATAAATTGTTTTCCCTCAGTATATTTTGTGGATTTATATCCTTTGTAGCCATCTTTTGTTCAATTATCATTCAGCCCTTTTATCTTCAGGATGTGCTTAAGTTTTCACCAGCATCTACTGGACTAATTCTTATGATTTCTCCCTTGATTTTGTCAGTAGTGGCACCAATTAGTGGACATTTGTCAGATAAAATAGGTTCTGAAATTCTTACTTTTATAGGGCTGGTGCTTACAAGTTTGGGGCTACTATTAATGTCAACTTTAAATGAGCAGTCTTCAATAATAAGCATGGTAATTTTTATAGCGACTATGTCGATAGGAAATGGTTTATTTCAATCACCTAATAATTCTTTGGTAATGTCTACAGTACCAAAGGATAAGCTAGGTATTGCAGGAAGTGTGAATGCACTTGTGAGAAATTTAGGGATGGTGTGCGGGATAGCTTTAGCTACTACTATTTTGTATAACAGGATGAGTTATAAAATTGGTCATCGTGTAACTGATTATGTAATTGGGAGAAATGATGCATTTATTTATGGCATGAAAACTGTATATATAACTGCCGCCGCTATTTGCATGATTGGAGCGATTTTAACCTTTTTAAGATTACACAGAAGTAAAGCTAAATTGAAAAAGGTTTCATTAGAGTAAATGGAAGAAAACACTGTGGAAGTATACCGTATATAATTCATAAAAAAGAGCTGTCTCATTCTATAAATTACTTTCTAGTTTGAGACAGCCTCGTATTTTTAATTTTTATTTTTTAATACCATAACCACCATATATAGTTTTAGTATCCATTAGTGAGATTACAGCCTTTATATCAGAATTGTGTATTATTTTTAATATTTGAGATTTTCTTTTTCTTTTAACATGCAAGATAAGCATTTTCTTATCTTCTTTTAATCCTTCTGCATCAATAATAGTAACACCTACATTTTCTGCTCTCAATATTTTAGCTAGAGTATGGCCATCTTTTTCAGATACTATTGCATTTATGGTCATGAGTCCTAGTGCTAGTTTATCTTCTAAAATACATCCAATATAATTTCCGCAAGAGAATCCTAATGCATAAATTACCATTTTAAATGGTTCTTTACTTATTCCAATAAGTACAGTGCTAATCACATACAACCATATAAGTACTTCAAAAAAACCAATAATAGCTCCATAAAATTTTTCGCCTCTAGTTATTAGTACTACTCTAACCGTGGTTAAGGAAACCTCAATTATTTTAGCGAAAAAAATAAGGATATAACCAAACATACGCAACGCTCCTTTATGAAAGTATTTAATGCTTGTGCGTCTTATAATATACAGCATGCTCCATTTAATGAGTTTTTACAAGACTTATTCATGAAAGTTAATACATATTTAACTAATATGATATACATTCTTTAGTTATAATAATTAAAATAAGTGAAGAAAAATTGGTCATCCTGTAACTGATTATGCAATTTGGAGGAATTTAAAACTATATTATGGTATAATTGTTTGATTAATAATGGTTTCATTTTTTAAATTTATATGATAGGGGTGAAAAACTGCTAGAAAAAATAAATTTTCATGGCAGTAAAGGATTATGAAGTATCTTAGATATTTATTAATACTAATACCAGTTAGTATAGTGTTTAAATTTATGCATTTAAGTCCTACTTTAATTTTTGTTACATCGGCTCTTGCAATTATACCTTTGGCGGGACTCATGGGTGAAGCTACAGAAGAAATATCGGTGTATTCAGGGCCTAGGATAGGCGGATTTTTAAATGCCACATTTGGAAATGCTACCGAATTAATAATAGCTTTCTTTGCTCTTAAAGAAGGCTTGTTCGAAGTAGTTAAAGCATCAATTGTTGGTTCTGTAATAGGAAATATATTACTTGTGTTAGGGGCAAGTATGATTTTTGGTGGTTGCAAATTTAAGACACAAAGTTTTAACAAAAAAGCTGTTGAAGTTTCTTCTAGTATGCTTTTATTTTCAGTAATAGGTCTAAGTATACCAGCAATATTTACTCATACAGTTAAGGTTGATTTATTGACTTCAAAATATGAAAGTCTAAGTATTGCTGTAGCGCTAATTATGTTCCTTATATATATTTTAGGATTATACTTTTCATTTTTTACTCACAAAGATATATATGGAGCTGAGCATAAAGGGGAAGTTCAATCAAAATGGAGTTTGAAAAAATCTATTTTAGTTCTTATAATTGCAACGCTATGTATAGCTATTGAGAGTGAATTTTTAGTTGGATCAGTAGAAGCAATGACGAAAGCTATAGGCTTTAGTAGTTTTTTTGTGGGAATAATTATTATACCTATCATAGGAAATGCTGCAGAACATAGTACGGCAGTTATAATGGCACTAAAAAACAAAATGGATGTAGCAGTAGAAATTGCAATAGGTTCAAGCCTACAAATAATATTATTTGTTGCTCCAATATTAATTTTTTTAAGTTTATTATTTAAACCTATGAGTATTATTTTTAATGAGTTTGAGCTAGTGGCACTAATAGTATCAGTGATTATAGCAAATAGGGTTGCTAGCGATGGTGAATCAAATTGGCTTGAAGGAGTTCAACTTATAGCAGTTTATATAATTATCGCTATATGTTTTTTAATACTTTAGCAAGTTCAGTTAGGTCTTACTCACAAAAACCCTAAGAGTGCAAAATTTAAATAAAAATACAGTTAAAACCATGATTTCATCAGGGTCTTAACTGTATTTTTTTACGAAATACACTATTTTTTCATTTCTTGTTTTCCAGTGACTTTACTTGTAGCATCCATTTTGAATGTGGATTTAGCTTCAGCTGTAGTAAAATATACATTTCCATCAACTGTAGCATCTATTAACTTAAAATTGCTTGCTGAAACATAGAGATCCCCTTTGAAAGTTCCATGTTCTATACTGCCCATAGGACTTTTAAAAGTTAATTTTGGCGCAGTCAAAGTGTATCTAGCAGTTACGGTTTTATTTTCATCTTGTGCGTATAGAGCTATTTTACGTTGCATAATGTCCTTGCCAGCTGCATCTTTTTTGCCGTTTTTAAACTCACCTTCAACCACAAGATCCTTATTAATAGCTAAATCTTTTGTTATTGCAATAATCCATGTACCTTTGCTACTTATAGCATTTTCAAAGGCGGCGGCGCTATCTACTATTGAAGCTGTGGTTACTACATTTGGGGTTATTACTGGTGGTTTCGTTTGTGGTGTTGTTACCTGCGGTGTTTTTGTTTGTGGTGTTGTTACCTGTGGTGCTTTTACAGGAGTTTTAGCACACCCCACAAACAATATAGTTGATAGGGCTAATGTTAATAATATGTTTTTGGCCTTCATTAGAAATCCTCCTTGTAGTTATATAGTTTTTATTACAAATTTAGTATAACCAGAATGAAGAAAATTATTGTTCAAATAAAGTTAATCTGTTATCATGGCAGAAAATATAATAATTTTAGAGGAAGAGATAGGTTTTGAGGTAGAGATTTTTTTTGAAAAGTGTATAGTAGAGAGTGGAATGGATGCTTTTTATACTGTGGCAAGCATCTATGTATCACTTATTTGCAGAAGAGGAGTAGAATACTATGTCATTTATTTTAGAAGTTTGTGTGGATTCAGTAGAGTCAGCTATGGAAGCAGTAAAAGGTGGAGCAAATCGTCTGGAACTTTGTAGCGCTCTAATTATTGGGGGCACTACACCCAATATAAACCTATTCAAGTTAATAAAAGAAAAAACGAATATAGAAATGAATATTTTAATTAGGCCTAGATATGGTGATTTTTGTTATACAGAAGATGAATTTGAGATAATGAAAAGAGATATCAAAATCTTTAAAAAAGCTGGTGCCAGCGGAGTAGTTATAGGAATGTTAAAACCAGATGGAACCTTGGAGATAGACAGAATGAAAGAGCTTATAGCTTTGGCAGAAGGAATGTATATAACCCTTCATCGCGCCTTTGATGTTTGCAGAAATCCTTTTACTACATTAGAAGAGGCAAAGAAATTAGGAATCAGTTCTATTTTAACCTCAGGTCAGAAAAATAAATGTACGGAAGGTAGAGAACTTTTAAAAGAATTGGTAGGAAAATCAGAAGACAAGATTGAAATTCTCATAGGAAGTGGTATAAATTCAGGTAATGTAGAAGACGTAATAAGATATACTAAATCCTATGCGGTACATACTTCTGGAAAGATGGAAGTTGAAAGTGATATGGAATATAGAAAAGAAGATATAAGTATGGGATTTCCTATACTTAGTGAATATGTTATTCTAAGAACTCAAAGTGAAGAAATAGCAAAAATTAGAGAAATTTTAGAAAAGTTTTAGATGAAATGGGCAAGTGAATGAGTATAGGATTAGCAATAGAATGTGTAAAAGGAGATGGAATATGGAATATACAGGTGAGGTAAAAGAATATGTAAATCATAGATTTATAGAGGCATTAGACTTATTTGGATATAAAAAAAAGGATATACTTTATAAGCTGTCCTTATGTAAGGAGGAGGAAAGGTTTTTAATGGAATATTTATATTCTAAAATGCCTTTAAGTGACATCTCTAATTATGATTTTGAGCTTTTTTACAAATATGTTGAACATGCTATTTTTTTAAGGGGAAATACTCCTTGGGCTGTTAAAATTCCTGAAGATATTTTTTTGAATTATGTGCTTCACTATCGTATTAATAATGAGGATATAGAAGACTGTAGAAAAATATTTTATGATATGATATATCATAGATTAGAAAATAAAAGCATGTATGAGGCGGTTTTAGAAGTTAACTATTGGTGCGCTGAGAATGCAACATATAAATCAACGGATGAAAGGACAGCCTCACCTCTTACAGTATTAAAATGTTCATATGGAAGGTGTGGAGAAGAATCTACGGTTACAGTTACCGCTCTTCGAAGCGTGGGAATACCAGCAAGGCAGATATACACCCCAAGATGGGCTCATTGTGATGATAATCATGCTTGGGTAGAAGTATGGTGTGATGGAAGGTGGCATTATCTCGGAGCATGCGAGCCAGAACCTGCGTTAGACAAAGGTTGGTTTACCTCAGCAGCAGCTAGAGCCATGGTTATTCACAGCAGAGCATTTTCTGATTACTACAAAAATGAGGATATAATATCAAAGAATAAGGCAGTAACCACTATTAATAATATTAGTAAATATGCTGATTCAAAAGTTTTTTATGTTAAGGTTCTAAATTCAAAAAATATGCCTGTAGAAAAAGCCATAGTGAGATTTGAAATACTTAATTATTCTGAATTAGTACCTGTAGCAATATTGTACACAGATGAAAAAGGATTAGCCCACATAAACATTGGACTTGGAACCATAGCTATTAATGTGGTTAAAAATGGCAGATTTATATACAAAATGGTTGATACAAAAATTTCCACGGAAATTATATTTAACATTGATGATGCAGTAGAGTACGAAGAAAAAATTGGAGTAGAACAGATTCAGATAGTACCTCCAGTTGATAAAAGGGCCTTGCCCTACAACATAACGGAAGAAGAAAAAGACAAAGGAAAAAAGAGATTTGAATATTGCAATAGAGCTCGAGAAGAAAAGAATAATAAAATAATGGCGAATATAGATAAAATTGAATATTTAGGTAAGTATGATTGTGAAATTAGAAAGATACTATTAACTGCTATGGGAAACTATACTGAAATATTACAATTTTTAAATTGTAATCATAATGATGAAGACTTAAAAAAGAGGATAGATTTATTAATGTGTTTATCAAAGAAGGATTATGTAGACAGCAGATGTAGCATATTAAATTCCCACATTAATAGTATTGATGGTTTTGATAAAAATTACCCTAAAGAAATATATTTTAACTATGTACTTTGTCCAAGAATATATAAGGAAAAAATTACGGGTTTTAAGCAGTTTATTATTAACTATTTTGCTACCAATTTAAAAGATAGCTTTATAAAAAATCCTACCAAGGTATGGAATTATATTAAGAAAAATATAATAGAACTCCCAGAGCATGACTATGAAGAGTTATATGCTACACCTGCAGAGATGCTTAAAATAGGAAGAGGAGGCCTTATATCTAAGAAGATTTTGTTTGTGGCTATATGCAGAAGTATAGGTATACCTGCTAGGATAAATAGTAGTGATTTATCTATAGAATATTATAAATATTGCAATGAAAGTCGCAGAGGCTTTATAAAGGTAGAGGATAAATATAACTCAGTAAATTCGCAGGT
Organism: Clostridium sp. FP1; assembly: GCF_011065975.2. NCBI lineage: Bacteria > Bacillati > Bacillota > Clostridia > Eubacteriales > Clostridiaceae > Clostridium > Clostridium sp. FP1. The sequence goes on from NZ_JAAMNJ020000001.1 coordinate 1,289,804, forward strand.
TATAATTAGTAATACCAATAAAATAAAGCTTAAGTACTATCAGAATTGGACTATAGCATTATTAGAAAATGGGGTGTACAGAACCCTTGTTTTAAGTAAAGATATACTACCGGGTAATAAAGCTAATATTAGTGTTCCTTCTGGTCATTATAGAATTTTAACCTCCAACAGATTACCTAATGGAAGCATATTTGTGAACAAGCATACTTTTGAGGTTAAAAATAAGGAAACAAAATCTATAAATATAAGCCTTAGAGATTCAAAAATTTCAGACATGTTAGAGAATTATGAGCTTGAAGATTTTAATCTTAGGGATATCAATGGAAATATAATCAATGCCTCTGATTTAATAAAAGATGAAAAAAGCATCATTATATGGATAGAAGAAGGCAAAGAACCCACAGAGCATATCTTAAACGAAATAATAGAAAGGCAACAAGATTTTACAAATATAAATGGACAAATTATATTTGTGCTAAGAGATAGTTCTGCAAAGCAGAATAAAACACTACAAAGAGTGTATGAATTAATCCCAATCATAAAAACTTATTTTGATGATTTTTCTGAAAATGTAAATACCATAGCGAGAAGAATGTATTTAGAACCAGATAAGCTTCCTTTAGTACTTGTTTCTAATAATTGTAATAACAGCAAGGATATTAATAATAACTGCATAAACGGAATCTATGCTTGTAGTGGATATAATGTGGGCATAGGAGATTTGCTCATTAAAATTATAAAGGACTAATTATTAAACTTATAGAATAATAAAAAATTACATTATTGATATTAAATAAAATTTATGGTAATATTAAATTATTAAGTTTTTAATATACGGAGGTGAAAATGATGGCTAAGTTCTTTTTAGAAAATACAATTTTAGACAGACTACCAATGGCATTATCTGTAATTACACATACTGATTTCAATTTTACGGGAGAAGTCCGTTCAAAATTGAATATATCACTAAAAAGAAGTGAGTTATCTTTGCCTTAAATACATTATAATTATGTTATTTTGAAACCAGGTGAGGACTATCTTGCCTGGTTTTTTACTGCGATTATATAATGAATTAGTATATCTGATTTAGATTAAAATCAAAACACAAAAACTCCGGCAAGTATTTATTGCGGGGGTTTTATTATTTTGTAGAGAAAAATTCATATTGAAAACATAGAGGAGGAATTAATAATGATAGAATTAGCGTTAAAAGAAGTAGAAAAATATTTTGGGGGTAATAGGATTTTTGAAAGTATTACTTTTGAAGTTCAAAGCGATGAAAGAGTTGGTTTAATAGGAAGAAATGGTTGTGGTAAAACTACAGTTTTCAAAATTATTGCGGGTTTAGAAAGCCAAGATAAAGGTAGCATATCCATAAGAAAAAATGCCACTGTAGGATATTTACATCAAATACCAGATTATCCGCAGCAGTTTAAAGTAATAGATGTTTTAAAAATTGCTTTTAAAATTCAATACCAAATAAATAGAGAACTTAAAATATTAGAAGTGCAAATGGCTAGTTTAAAGGACCGTGAATTAGAATGTGCATTAAGAAAATATGGTGAACTCAATGAACTTTATGAAGCAAAAGGTGGTTACGAAATAGAAGAAAAAATGAGTAAGGTATGTACTGGATTAAAGTTTACTGAGGAGTTTTTAAGTAGAGAATTTATAAGTCTAAGTGGTGGTGAAAAAACTATTGTGATATTAGGGAAAATTTTACTTGAAAATCCAGATATACTTCTTCTGGATGAACCTTCAAATCATTTAGACGTAACATCTATAGAATGGCTTGAAACTTATCTTAAAGGGTACAAAGGCACAGTAATAGTTATTTCACATGATAGATATTTTTTGGATAGAGTTGTAACAAAAATAGTTGAAATTGAGGATGGCGAAACATCATTTTATAATGGTAATTATTCTTATTACGTCAAAGAAAAGGAAAGAAGGGTTCTTGAACAATTTGAAGCATTTAAAGATCAACAGAAAAAAATAAAGGCTATGGAAAAAGCAATAAAACAACTAAGGGCATGGGCTATTCAGGCGGATAACGAAAAGTTTTTCAAAAGAGCAGCAAGTATGCAAAAAAGATTAGATAAAGTAGTAAGAGTCGATAAGCCTCTAATAAATCAACCTAAAATTCAATTGGATTTTGCGGAGACTGATAGATCTGGCAGGGATGTAGTAAGTATTAAAGGTTTATGTAAAAGCTTTGACCAAAAGGAAATATTAGAGGATTTAAATTTAGAGATTAGATATGGTGAATGTACGGCTTTATTAGGAGATAATGGAAGCGGTAAATCAACTATTATAAAAACGCTTTTAGGTGAAGTTCAGGCAGATTATGGCGAAGTCAAGTTAGGGTCTAACACCAAAATAGGATATCTTCCTCAAAATATAACTTTTAATAATGAAGATTTAACCGTGATTGATACTTTTAGAGAGGATATGTTTATTTTAGAAGGTCCAGCTAGAGGAATACTTGCTAAGTTTTTATTTTATGGAGAAAGTGTTTTTAAAAAGGTTAAAAATCTATCAGGAGGAGAAAAAAGTAGACTTAAGCTTTGCATGCTAATTCAAAATGACATAAATCTTTTGATACTTGATGAACCTACAAATCATTTGGATATAGATTCAAGAGAGAACCTTGAAGAAGCTCTAATGGAGTTTAGTGGAACTATATTATTTATATCTCATGATAGATTTTTCATAAACAAACTTGCGATAAGAATATGTGAAATAGAAGATAAAAAGATTGTAAGTTACCAGGGAAATTATGAATATTACAAAGAAAAGAAAAATGAATTTAAGCGAAATAAAATAGAGACCCCTAATAAGGAAAAAGAGAAAAAGTCAAAGAATAAAGAAAACAATCAAAAACAAACAAGCAATAATAAGCTAAGAGAAGTAGAAACCTTAGAAAGTAGAATACAAGAGCTTGAATCAAAACTTAAAGAGATAGATATTGAAATGAATCAAAATGGCCGTGAATATGAAAAATTGTTAGAATTAGGTGGAGAAAAAGAAAAAATCAAAGAACAATTAGATAAATCCATTGAAAGGTGGATGGAAATAGAAAACTTTTAATAGTGGGGGGGCAAAATGGAATATAAAAATAAATTAAGAAAAAATGTATTTAAAAATTATATATTTACTTTTATTAATAGATTTGATCTTACACGCGGAATATGGATGATATATTTAGCATCAAAAGGTTTATCTTTAACGGAAGTTGGTTTGGTAGAGGCTATATTCCACATAACTTCATTTCTAATGGAAATACCTACTGGAGCAGTAGCAGATATTTGGGGAAGAAAAGCTAGTAGAATATGTGGGAGAATCAGCACATTAATAGCTGCTATTATATTAATATATTCAAATAGTTTTTGGGGCTTTGTAATAGGATTTATAGTATCAGCACTGTCTTACAATTTAGAATCAGGTGCAGGGGAAGCATTATTATACGATTCTTTAAAAGAAATAGGGGAAGAAAAAAAATATATGAAGGTATTAGGTAAAAATGAAATAATAATGCAAATGGCTCATACATGGGGGCTATTAGTTGGTGGTTTTTTATCTGATTATGGTTCTTAGGCGTAATAAAAAATAGACAAATAGAATATTAGATAGCCTATAAACAATTTAGTGTAAACTAAATAAAAATACTCTTTCTTGGCAATAATGGAGAAAATAAATCTCTAAATATTGCAAGAAAGAGTATTTTTTATATTTTAAATATAGACACAACTTCTTTTAGATTTTTGGTGCTTTGTGCGCTCTTCTTAACAAGCTCATTTACTCTATTTATGTTTTCAAGTATTCCATAGGTTTTTTCGGAAATCGATTGTGTACCCTGTGCTCCGTGATTTACAGTTTCAGTTACCTCATTTATTGCAGTAACTATTCCATCTATGGAGGTTGAAAGGTCATCCATCTTTGTTCCTACTGATGTAACAAAGCTACCTATAAATTTTGAATCGGTATTATAAGTTTCACCTGTATTAACCATTTCTTTATAATCGTTTAACACTTGACTATCAATAAAATTTAATATTTGTTCAGAGCTTGTTGAAAGGTCACGTACAGATTCTACAACTACAGAGGTTACGTTTTGAATTTCACTTACAGTAGATTTTGACTGCTCTGCAAGCTTTCTTATTTCATCTGCAACAACTGCAAATCCACGCCCAACTTCTCCAGCTCTTGCAGCTTCAATTGCGGCATTTAGAGCTAAAAGATTAGTTTGAGATGATATTTTAAGTATCGAGTCTGAAAGAACATTTATTTTTTCTACAGATTGAGATTTTTCTATTGCTAAAGATAAAACATCTTTTGTTTCATTATATAGGTCATAAGCTTTTTTAGAAGAATGGAGTGCATTATTTTTAAGTTCTTCTGCCCTTAGCTTTATTTTTTGTGAAGCTACCTGACCTCCATCTGTTCTAGTTTTCATATTTAACACATTAATTTGCATCTCACTTGTAGATGCATTCATCTCCTCTGCTGAGGCAGCGGTTTCTTCCATACCTGCTGCAAGTTCTTCAACAGTTGCTGAAGTTTCATCCGTTTGTACAATAAGATTGTCCATAGAAACTTGAACAGCTTTAAATACATCTTCTATTTCAGATGATTTATTTACTACATTTGAAATTATGCTTCTAAGTTTTATTATTGTAGTATCCAGGGCTGTCATCATTTTTCCAATCTCATCATTAGTTTTATATGAATCATCTATATTAATGCTTAAATCTCCCTCGGACATTCTATCTAATATTTTTAAGGTTTGTGATAATGGCTTTGTTATCTTATGTACGCTAAATATTATTATAGTTATTAATAAAATCAATGAGATAATACCTGTAATCAAACAAATACTAAGCATTTTATTATAATCAACTAATATATTATTCTTAGGTATAACACTTGAAAAAGCCCATTTTATATCAGAACCCTGAATTGAAATTGGGACTGTTACCCTAAGTACCTTTGTTTTTAGGAGACTTGAAGTTTCAAAGTTCATGTAATTCTTATTATTATCAATAGTATTAAGTATAGTTTTCCAATTTTTATCTTTCTCTAATGGATTTTGAAGTATAAGCTTGGAATTTAGGGGTTGTGCTGCATAAATTCCATTTTGGCTATTTATTTCAACATATCCTCCCATAGGCTTTATTTTAGATGCTAGTATTTGTAAGTCAGATACTCCAACATCTAGAACAATAACACCGGCAAAGGTATTATCATCTTTAATTATTGGAACAACAACTTGCGAAATCATCACATCTTTATTATCTATTGTATAATTACCTGGTTCACTTAAATAAGTTTTGTTCCTTTCTTTTACAGAATCATACCATTCCATTTCCTCTTTTGTGCTGTTATCTGGAAAACCTGATTCTACTGCATATCCAGTTCCACTTCTTGATACATATGGTTTAAATAAGCCCTTTTTGCCATATATAAATTCCTGTGATTTATTTTTGGTATAATTAATATCTTTTCCATCAAATGCATTTGGCTCATAAAAAACTCCAACTCCAAATATGGAAGGCGTTTTTTTCAATATGTGTTTTTCAATTTCTATAACTTGTTCCCTGGTAATTTGACGCTTGTTTCTAAGGGTTTCTATGTTACTTGCCATAGTTTGTGCAATTACTACTTTTTCATTAAAAATATTCTGAATCTCCATAGAATATCTATGTGAGGTCTCAATTGCAATGTTTTCAGCTTGAGTAAGACTTTGCTTATAAATATTGTTTAGTAGTATGGAAAATATACCCAAGAAACACACCGATAAAACTAAAGACATAACTAGAATTATTTTGCTAGATATGTTTAGGTCTTTGTAACTTTTCATATTTAATCTCCAATCTATAAATATATGTATATTATTTACAAATGAGTATTTATAAATATATATTTACAAACTATACTACCATACATGAAATATTTGTCAATATTTGAAGTGATTTGTATTACTATCAGTAGATAAATGACTTATTCATTATCTTTAATAAGTAATCTAATATTAAATACCTAAAATGACCTTTTGTGGTATTATTCTCTCGAAGTATATGTTAGAATATCATAATTAGATTTTATATTATTACTTAAATTAGGGATTTTAAATGATAGTAGTTAGTTTATTTCAGATGACTCGTATCTAAATTGTAGAAGGAGGAGTTTTATTGTGAAAAATGAATTATTAGAAAAATATGCTCTTTTATTGGTGAAAACAGGGATTAATATTCAAAAGGATCAAACACTTGTAATCAATTCTCCCATAGAGTGTGCCTCCTTTACTAGAACCCTATCTAAAATTGCTTATGTTGAAGGTGCTAGGGAGGTAGTTATAAATTGGAGGGATGAATTGTCTTCAAAAATAAAATTCATGCATGCTCCAGAAGAGGTTTTTGAAGAATATCCAGACTGGCAGAGAGATTTTTATGTGTCAAATGTACGCAAGGGAGCTGCTTTTTTAAGTATTTCAGCCTCTGACCCTGAGCTTATGAAGGAAGTTAATCCTGAGAGAATGGCAAAATCACATAAAGCAGCAAGTAATGCAATAAAGGAATATAGAGATAGGCTTATGAGCAATAGAAATGTTTGGTGTGTTGCATCAATTCCAACTATAGCCTGGGCAAAAAAAGTTTTCCCAGAATTATCAGAGGAAGAAGCAGTGGAAAAACTTTGGGACTCTATATTTAAAACAGTAAGGGTAGATACAATTGACCCTGTTGCTTCATGGGAAACGCACAAAAGCAATCTAAAGAAAAGCATGGACTTTTTAAATGGGAATAACTTTAAATATCTAAAATATAAGAATTCATTGGGCACTGATCTTGTCATTGAACTTCCAGAAAATCATTTATGGCTTGGAGGATCAGAATACACACCAGAAGGCGTGGAGTTTATAGCTAATATGCCGACTGAGGAGGTATTTACACTTCCTAAAAAAACTGGAGTTAATGGAGTAGTAGTTTGCTCAAAACCTTTAAACTATAATGGAAATCTAATTGAAAAATTCTCCCTTACTTTTAAAGATGGGAAAATTGTAGATTTCAAAGCAGAAAAAGGTTACGACATTTTAAAGAGCATCATTGAAACTGATGAAGGATCACATTATCTGGGTGAAGTAGCATTAGTACCATATGATTCTCCCATATCAAATTCAAATATATTGTTTTATAATACACTGTTTGATGAAAATGCTTCTTGTCATTTGGCTATCGGAAAAGCATATCCAGTATGCATAAAAAATGGTGAAAATTTAAGTGATGAGGAACTTTCAAAATCAGGAGTTAATGATTCTACTGTGCATGAAGATTTTATGGTTGGCACGGAGGACTTGCAAATAATAGGTATTACAGAGGATGGAAGTGAAGTAACTGTATTTAAAAACGGAAATTTTGTAGTATCCTAGGTGATAATTTAACTTATAATTTGAATATCATAAAAAATAACAAGTAAGTATGCTATCATACTTACTTGTTATTTTTTATTATATATATTTTTTTGAATAAAACATAAATACATGTAAATAATTACAATATATATAATAAATAAGATAATAAGGAGTAAACTATGGAAATAATTGATTTAAAAAAAATGTTAGATAAGGAGGTAGAACCTGTTTGTAAATTAGAAGGAAAACTTTTTTTAAGGGAAACAGTAAAAGTTTTTGATGACTTGCTTAAAGACTCAGACATTATAAATTATTACACTTATGATATTGAAAATAATAAAATGAGCCATATTAATATAGGTAAAGAAAAAATATTATTAGATTTTTTTCAGCAGAGTGAAGTGGAGGGCGAGAATGGCTTTTATTATCTTACTGTTAAAAAACAGCTTTTAATTAACGAATATACTTTGAATAGTGTTAACATAAATACTTCTGAGATTACATCAGTATTTAAATTTGAAATGGACACGCGATTTGATAATTTGTTAGTAGAAAAATTAGATGTGGATAAATTTTTAGTGTTTTTTAAGCAAGAACATCAATTAACCTTTGAAGAATTTGAGAGTTTTGAAACGCCAATTGAAAGTTATGGATATGAAAAGGCCATACTTTATAATGTAAATAGCCGTAAAAATTTTGAAGTAGAGGATAAATCATTCTTAAGAGGACTTCGCTCCGTATTTTTTAAGACCACTTTAAAAAATGAAGAATGTGTGGTTTATGAAGAAAATTATTTAGAACCTTATGACAAGGAGCAAATATATAATGAGGTGCATAGAGGGAGAAAATCTAAAAAAGATCAATTTTTTTACTGGGATAGTCTTAAATACTTACCACTAGAAAAATTCATTAGTGAAATTGAGGGTGGCTATGAAAAATTAAGCTTTGTAGATATGGAAATTCAGGGTCTTGATGGTTATGAGTTTTTTTCTGGAGTAGATAAAGACAATATTTATTATGAAGTAAATAAGTTTGGAAAAGAAAATAGTGATGCTATGATTATATTAAATAAGGAAAGCCTTGAAAAAAAGACAATTAAATTACTTTCAGAATGTGAGGGTGATGCATTTATAAGTTCTTCCGATTATTCTTGGAATTTAGATGGTAAGTATAAAGTTATTTTTCGAAAAAGCCTTATTTCTAATAAGCAATTAAAAGTGAAAGAAATTATAAATGGTAATATTGATTATAATTATGGAAAAAAATTAGGATATCCAAAGGAGTGTATAAACAGTCGTTATTTAATTACTTCTACTATTAGGGAGGGGCCAAACACGTCTATTATTGATATGGAAACAGATAAGATAGAAACACATAAAAAGGAACATACGGTTTTTGATGATTATTTAGTTTTATTTTAAGTTATAAATAGAGGGAAAAATGTATTTATGTGTAATTATATAATAAAGAGATTATTGTACCAAAAGGGGGATAAAATTGAATAGGACGCTATATGTTCATATTATTTTTATAGTTATTGTTTTAATACTTATTATATTTTTCCTTTTTACAAATATTTTGAAATTTATAACAGTAAAAAAAGAGATAGTAAAAGAAAAGAAAATACTTCAAGCTATATTAGATTCAACTGGGGATGGTATTTTAGTTGTGGATAAAGATGGACGAAAAATTAACAATAACAATAAATTCGCTAAGATGTGGGGAATGTCTGAAGAAATTTTACAGAGAAATAATAATATAGAAATGATTAATCATGCTAAAAACCAATTAATAGATCCAAATGAGCTTGATAAAAGTATAAAAGCAAAACTTAATGCTTTGCAAAGTGAAATAAACTTTATTAATTTCAAAGATGGAAGAGTAGTTGAACTATTAGTTCAACCGCTAATAATAGAATATAAATCAAGTGGTACGGTTTGGAACTTTAGAGATATTACTGAAAAAATACAAATAGATGAATTGCAGAAGGAAGTTAAGATAAAAGAAAACTTAATAGAAAAAGCAAAGGAATATGAAAACATAAAGGATCAATTTTTTAGTACTATATCTCATGAATTGAAAACACCTTTAAATATAATATTAGGTGTTGTTCAATTAATAGATAAAACTTTTTGTCAGGAAAAATTTTGTACTAATCATGAAAAACTAAAGAAGTATATGAATATATCTAAGCAAAATTGCTTTAGACTGGTAAAATTAATTAATAATTTAATTGATATTAACAAGTTTGATTCCGGGTTTATGCATATGGAGTATAAAAATTATAATATTGTAAGTGTGGTAGAAAATATAACGCTTTCTATTGCAGAATATGTAGAGAGCAAAGGAATTCAACTTATATTTGATACAGAAATAGAAGAGAGAATAGTTTCCTGTGATGCAGAAAAACTTGAAAGAGTTATGTTAAACTTACTTTCTAACTCTATAAAATTTACAAAATGTGGGGGAACTATAATGGTGAGCATATATGATAAAGTGGAAAGTATACTGATTTCTGTAAAAGACACTGGTATAGGAATACCAATAGATATGAAGGAAAAAGTATTTGATAGATTTACACAAGTGGATTCTACTTTAAGGAGAGAAGCAGAGGGAAGCGGAATTGGGCTTTCACTTGTAAAAGCAATTGTAGAACTACATAAGGGAACAATTAATTTGGAAAGCAGTGTTGGGATTGGAAGTGAATTTATAATTGAATTCCCAGTGGTAGTAGTAGAGGAACAATCTTATGTTAGAGAAGAAGTAGCTGCATCCATTCACAGTAATGTAGAAAGGATAAATATTGAATTTTCTGACATATATTCATAAAATCACAGTGTTATCATATTTCAATTGGAAACAAACAGGGAAACGTGATTTTTAGGTGGCAATATTTGATTAAAAAAATTAGATATAATATATAAATATATTAAAAAATGTATTGTAAGTATTTATTAAATATGTTAATATAAGTATATAATAGTAATAAAAAATTACTATGTAGAAGAATCTAATCTGATAAACAACATATTCTCTTTTGTTTAGGAAATTATTGTTAATCAAATTTAGATCTTAATTTTCAAATAAAAGGGGGAATATTTAAAATGGCAGACAAAAATTTAATTTGTAAAGACTGTGGAAAAGAATTCGTATTCACTGAGGGTGAACAAGATTTCTACAAAGAAAAAGGATTTGAAAATGAACCACAAAGATGTGCTGAGTGTAGAAAAGCAAGAAAACAACAAAATAACAAACCATCTTTTAGAAAATAGTTTAAATAAGTAATTTACACCCTATAAGAATTTAATCTTATAGGGTTTTTGTTTTTTTTAATATTTAACATAATATTAAGGCAATTATTCGAAATTTATATATAAGAGCACTGGATATAATACTGTTACGCAGTAAGTATCTAGTGCTCTTATATTACTTTTAAGAGATAAAATCTATTATTGGAGTTAGTAAATAGTTAAAATTAACCTAGGAAAAATAAAAGTGGATATTTTAGATAAAATAAGAGAAACTATGTAATATAAAAATGAAAATGGAATCAAATTATTAGTAATTCTAATTATACTTATCTATGAGAAAAGGGGATGGTAATTGCAATGGAAAATGGAGATCTAAATGGAAATATTGATTTAATTAGAGAGGGGCTTGGCAAGCAAAGTCCTATGGTGGTAAAGCATTTTTATATTGGTATGGATGAACCTTTGGAAGCTGCTATTATATATGTCAATGGAATTACAAACAAGGATATTATTGATAGAGACATATTAAATCCTCTGATGATTCATATAGGAGAAAATTTAAATGGAAGGGCAAATATAGGAGATTATCTATGTAAAAGATATATTTCCATGAGCAACACATTGGTAGAACTCGATTTAAATGTAGTTGTTGATCATCTTAAAAGAGGAAAAACTGCAGTGGTGATAAATGGCGCGTTAGAAGTGATAATAGCTGACACTACAGGGGGACAACAGAGGGCTATTATGGAGCCTATGAATGAAACAGCAGCAAAAGGTCCAAGAGATGGTTTTGTAGAAAATTTAGAAGTAAATATTAGCCTTATTCGAAGAAAAGTCAAGGATAAGAATCTTAACATTGAGTTGTTTAATTTAGGAAAAAGACTTCAGAGTGACGTGGCAATGGTTTATATAGACGATGTAGTAGATAAACAGGTATTGGGAGAATTAAAAAAGAGGATAGAAGCCGTTGATGTAGATTCTGTACTTTCAGCGGGAAAGCTTGAGCAATATATTGAAGACTATGCATATACCATTTTTCCACAGGCTTATGGTACAGAAAGACCAGATAGAGCTATTGGAAATATGTTAGAAGGGCGAATAATTCTTCTTATAGAAGGAACACCGTTGGTGCTATTGTATCCAGCAACATTCATGCAATTTTTCCAGGCCACAGAGGATTATACTCAAAGAGTTATTGTAGCTTCTTTTGCAAGACTTCTTAGGATTTTGGCGGCAATTATTGTTGTTACCCTGCCTTCTATTTATTTAACATTAATAAAGTTTAATGTAGAACTTATACCTATAAAATTTGTAACCCCTATTGTTCAATCAAGGGTAGGAATTGCTTTAACTCCATTTTTAGAGATTATGGCTATGGAAGTAGTTGTGGAGTTTTTAAGAGAGGGCGGCTTAAGGCTACCTACTAAAATAGCTCAAACCTTAAGTTTGGTAGGTGGTATTATTATAGGTGATACCGCAATTAGATCAAGAATGGTGAGCCCCACTACCTTGCTTATAGTGGGAATTACGGTAATAACTACCTTCTTAATCCCTAATTATGATATGTCTCTTTCTATTCGATTGTTAAGGTTTCCCATGCTTATATTAGCGAACATTATGGGTATATTTGGAATAGCTGTAGGATGGTTTTTAATTTTAGCTCATCTTTCCTCTTTAGATAGCCTAGGTGTACCATATTTTGAGTTTCATAAAGGTGATATGAAGGACACCTTTATTAGAGCACCCTTGTGGAAGATGAATAAACGGCCAGAGGCGATTCCCCATGGAGATCCAATAAGGCAGACGGATTTTAGGAATAAGTTTAAGAAAAAAAGGTAGTGGATAAAATGCAAGGAGGCTCTAATAAAAAACAAAATTACTTAACAGTAAGTCAGTTTGCCCTTATTATATTTGGTAGCATTGTTGGAGTTGGTGTTTTATCGCTTCCAAATGCTGTGGTAGAAGTTGCTCATCAGGATGGATGGATTTCCACTTTAATAGGAGGAATATATCCATTGTATATTGTCATCCTAGCTAGCTATATAAGCAAAAAATTTCCGAGTGATAGTATATTAATATTAAGCAAAAAATATTTTGGTAAAATAATTGGAACTATTTTAAATTTAATTTTCGGGACTTATTTTATATTTATTGCATCCATGGTAGCTAGTTATTATACCAACCTAATGCGAAATTATATAATGGGATTTTTAACTCCTTTTAAAATAATAGCTATACTTTTTATCTGCATTATTTATGTGGCTTCTAGAGGGGTGAAGGTGGTAGGGAGAATTAGTGAAATTTCTTTTTATTTTACAATAATTCTACTTTTGTCAACTGTAGTAGCACTGCGAGATGCGAACATGACAAATATTTCCCCTATATTTGGTTCTGGTATTAGTTCAATAATAAAGGGAAGTGTGAAATCAGCTTTTAGTTATGGAGGAGCAGAAATAATTTTAATTATTTATCCTTTTCTTAAAGAGAAAAATAAGATGTTGGTCTCTTCTCTTATAAGTGTAGCTATAGGTATAGTTCTTTATGTATGGAGTGTATTTATAACCACTTATTATTTAGGACCGGATATTGTGTCCAAAAACTATTGGTCACTTTTATTGGTGATGGGTAGTGTAACAGTATCAGTAATCAATAATTATAAATATATTTTTATGACTTTTTGGAGTTTAATTGCATTTAGCAGTATGAGCATTAACGGATACGCAAGTATATATATTTTAAAAGATTTTCAACCTAAAATGGAGATGAAAAAAATTTACTTTTTAATTTATCCACTTCTTGTATATTTGGCAGTTATATATGGCAATGAAATAAGTAGACAAAACATTAGTGAAAATATCATGCCTTTCTATATCATATTTAATTTATTCTATATGACGGCTATTGCTGTATTTATTTTTTTCAAGGGAGGTGCGAAAGCTTGAACAAGAAAAAATACGCTATCATAATCATCGGTGTACTTACTTATGTGTTTATTATGCTTGGACAGGGTAGGGTTCCTATTGAAGAGGTCACAATTATTAATGGCATTGGCTATGATATAGATAGAAAAGGTGAAGATACTATGGAATATAGCATACCAATTAGTACTAATATTTACAAATCAAGTGGTGCCCAAGTAAATTTGCTATTTAAAGATGAAGGTAAAAGTTTAGGAGAAGTAATTCAACAAAGGCAAAAAAAGATGGATAAAAAGTTTGTCCAAGGACATGAACACGTAATTTTAATTAGTGAGGAGTATGCAAGATATGGTTTAAAAACAATGATCGAGGATAGATTTAGAAATGCAGAAGCAAATGATATGGCTTATATGGCAATATGTAAAGGAAAAGCAGAGGATTACTTGAAATATCAGAAAAAGGGGTATATCAGTGCTTCAGAGTATATAGGTGGGCTTATAGAAAATTATGGCGATTACAGTTTTTTTTCTAATAATTATAAGTTAATTGATGCATATGTGAGGATTGGAGCGGAGGGTAGAAATCTAGTTCTTCCATATATAGATATAACAGAAGAAGGAATAGAAATTACTGGCTTAGCAATTTTTAATGAGGATAAAATGGTAGAACTTGCAGATGTAAAAAACGGTAGAACTCTTAATTTATTGAAAAATGATGGAGTTAAAGGGCGAGTTTCACTGCAAAAGAATTCTAAGGAATATATTGATTTTGATGCAAAAACTGGCAAAAGAAAAGTGAAATGTTATAGGCAAGGGGATAAATATAGTTTCATTATTGATTTAGCCTTCACAGGTACAGTTTCTAATAATGAAATGTATGTTGATATGATAAAAAATATAAACATACAAAAAGAATTTGAAAAAGACATGGCAAAAAGTATAGAGAGTGGATGTTATGATTTTATAAAGGTAATGCAAAATGATTATAAGCTTGATTGTATTGAACTGGGAAGAGAAGCTGCCGCCAAGTATGGAAGGCAAAAAGGTATTGATTGGAATGAAGTGGCTTCCAATGCAGATATTAAAGTAAATGTAAAGGTTAAGGTGGATTTACAGGGTAGAGGAGATTATTAAGGATGCAGATAGAAAAGAAAAATCTACTAACTCCAAATGAAGTTACATTTTTATTAATAGGAATTATGCTTGATGTAACGGCGGCAAGTTTACCTAATGATGTAGTGGAGGCTGCAAAACAGGATGGGTGGATTTCTGTAATAATAGGGGCTATATATCCACTATATGTAGCACTTTTAGCTATATATGTTAGCGGTAAATTTCCTAAGGAAAATATTTTATTGCTGAGCAAAAGATACCTAGGTAAGACCTTTGGAACCATATTAAATTTTCTTTTTTTACTAAGCTTTTTTAGTTATTTTCCACCCTTGATTTCAACAATTGGGATTATTACAAGAACAGAGGTAATGCCTAATTTAACTCCACTAAAAATTTATGTAATTTTGTTTTTTATAGGAGCATACGCGGCTAGTAAAGGAATTAAAGTGATGGGAAGGATAGGTTCCATAACCTTTTGGATGGTGCTAGGAATTATAATCCCTACTATTTCTATTTTAAAGCAAGGAAGCTATTTAAATATAAGTCCAATATTTGGAACAGGTATTATAAATATTTTAAAAGGAAGCCTGAGTTGCGTTTATGATTACTCATTAATGGAGCTTATATTTTTAATTTATCCATTTATAAATGATAGTAGCAAGATAAAGGCATCCGCTTTAAAGGCAGTAGGAATTACTGCTATTATCTATACCTGGATTACTTTTGTAACCATATATTATATAGGAAAAGATATCATTCCTAAAACAATATGGAGTTTTCTTACAGTGACAGTAGGAGTAAAGGTTGAGATAATAAATAATTTCACATATGTTTTTATATTTTTCTGGATAATTATAGCCATTAAATCTGTGGCGATTTTTAATTATGTGTGCGTTTTTATTTTAGAGGATATTAAAAAAATAAAAAGCAAAAGAATAATATATGTAGTTATTGCTGCTTCTGTTATTATCATTGCAAAGACCTATTATGGAGATAAGGTATCGTTGGACGAAATTACAAAATATACATCTCCTATCAGTACTATATATAATTTAATATATATAACCCTCATCACAATTTTAATATGGATAAAAAAAGGAGGTGCAAAATGAAAAAATATATGAATATAATATTTATTGTTTTTTTATGTAGCACTTTCTTTCTTGTATTTTTTACCGGTAAAAAAATGGGCTCACTAAGTGTGGAGGATTTGGGTATCTCTGTGGGGGTAGGAATGGGTATAGATAAAAATAGTGAAGGGGATATAATATATAGGGTTTCTACCACTGCTAATGAATATAAACAAGATGAGAGTGTGGAAAGTATATTAAGTAATGGTGTAGGCAGTACTATTGGCAAGACAAGAGAAGATAGACAAAAAAAACTAGGGAAAAAATTTTTTTTAGGGCTTTCAAAAATTTATTTAGTAGAGGAGGGGTATGCTGAATATGGAATAAGAGCTTTAATGGACGTTAATTTTAAAAATCCTGTGGTTAATGACAATTCATTTTTAGTGGTATGCAAAGGTAGAAATGAAGAATATTTTAAATATACAATCCCAGGATATGATAATTCAGCAGACTATATAAGCGATATGATTAAAAATTTATCAAACTACAATTTTTTCAAGGAAAACTATTTTTTTAAAAATGCAATATTATCAATGGATGCAGAAGGAAAAAATATAGTTAGCCCATATATTGAAATAATGGATGATGGAATTAAAATAACAGGAATGGGAGTTTTTAAAAAGGATAAGCTTGCTGCTATTTTGGATATGAATGATACAAAAATAATGAATATGCTACGGGAAAATAAGGTGAAAGGCATATTAACTATACAAGACAAATCAGGAAAGTATGTAAATTATGAGGCTCAATCTAAAAGAAAAATTAAATGTATGAAAATAGGTGATAAATATAAATTTATTATTGACTTAAATTTAGAAGGAGAAATTATTAACAATACACTATATAAAAATATGGCAGGAGATACTAAGGTAATTAAAAAGTTTGAAGAAGACATGTCAAAAAAAGTTAAAGAAATGTGTGCTACTTTTTTATATAAGATGAAAAATGAATATAAAGTGGATTGCCTGCAACTAGGATGGGTGGCTGCAGCGAAATATGGAAGAGATACAGGGGTAGATTGGGATGATATTGTTTCTAACTCTGACATTGTGGTAAATGTAAAGGTTCATGTGGATAAAGTAGGAAGAGGAGAGTACTAAATATAAGATAAGTATGAAGAAATAGAAGGTGATACCTTTTGAAAAAGAAAAAAATAATAATTATGTGTTTAGTGGCCCTTATATTTCCCGTTTATGCAGAAAAATTAAATGTAGTTCCTATGGAGCAGCTAAACATAGCCGCGGGATTTGGGTATGATATTGTAAAGGAGTTAAATGGTAATGTTCAATATAGCATTCCTTTTAGTATATATGATTTTAGCAAGAGGGAAAAAAAAGGTGCAAAGAGCACTGATAAAAAGGAAGAAATTACAGAACAAGGAAGTAGCAATATAAAGGCAAAGGCGAGCAGTATTGGTGAAACAAGGGAACAAAGACAACTAAGTTCTAGCAAACCTATAATAATCGGAACTGAAGAAATAGCTATAATAAGCGAAGAGGCGGCAAACTATGGCATTAAGGATATAATAAATATACTGTTTGCCAATGCAAAAACTAATGATAGTGACTTTTTTTCAGTATGCAAAGGGAAGGCAGAAGATATATTGAGGTTTAAGGTTGAAGGGTATCCTAGTTCTGCAGATTACATGGGAGGAATTATTCGAAATTCCATAGACTATAATTTTTTATCTATAAACTATAGTCTGTGGAATATATATGTAGCATTGGATTCGGAAGGAGAAAATTTAGTGCTCCCTTACCTAGAAATAAAAGATGAAAAGATTTGTATTACAGGTATGGCTTTATTTAAAGGAGATAAAATGGCTTATGTAATACCTATGGAGGAAAGTAAAATTATGAATATGCTTAGAGAAAAAAAAGGAAAAGGGATTTTAAGTTTGCAGGAAGGCCCAGATAAGTACATTAATTATGATGCAATAGTTAAAAGGAAGGTGAAATGTAATAAGACAGAAGGAAAATATGAATTCATTATTGAGTTAGATTTTAAGGGAGACATCATAAATAATACGTTATACAAAGATATGAAAAAAGAAAATCAAAGTGAATTTGAAGAACTCATGGAAAAAAAAATAGAGAATATGTGTTATGGTTTTCTTAATAAAATGAAGAATGTTTATAAAATAGATTGCTTAAACTTAGGAATGGTTGCTGCAGCCAAATATGGCAGGGAAACCGGCGTTGATTGGAACAAAGAGGTGAGTAATGCAGATATTAAAGTAAATGTAAAAGTGGAAATAGATAAGATGGGAATAGGGCAGTACTAAAGTACAGATGGAGAAAAAAATGGAGAAAGTAAAAAATAACTTGTTAGAAGAGGTCGAATGCATAGCAATGGTAGTGGGGTTCGTAACCAGCATAGGTCTTTTATCATTACCCAATGGAGTAGTACAGGATGCTAAACAGGATGGATGGATTTCAGTGCTTCTTGGTGGACTATATCCGCTATTTTTGGCTTTGTTAGCTATCTATTATGTAAAAAAACACCCCAATGAGGATATATTGGTTTTAAGTAAAAAATATTTAGGGGTAATTCTTGGGAACATATGCAACATTTTATTTATGGCTCAGTTTGGTATATATTTGATAGCGATTGCGTCTGGAATGAGTAATGTTTATAGGACTTATGCAACAACTTTTTTAACACCAATAAAGATTTTTATTCCGGCTATATTATTAGCTACTTATTTAGATCTTAAAGGGGTAAAAGTATTGGCAAGAATAAATATAATTGCTCTTTATGCTGTGGTGATGTCAGTATTAACGTTATCAATAGCCTTACAACGTGGTAATTATCTGAATTTTATTCCTGTTTTTGGAAGCGGGTATAAGAATATTTTAAAGGCAAGCCTTGAATCCGCTTATGCTTATGGTGGAATAGAGGGAATGTTTTTAATTTATCCTTTTATGAGAAATAAAGATAAAATTAAATCAGTAGTGTTTAAATCTACTTTTTTAATTATGGTGATTTATACTTGGATAACTTCTATATGTATCTATTCTTTAGGATATAAGGTTACTTCTAAAGCATTATGGCCGGTTTTACTAGTAACAGAAGGAGTAAATTTATCGGTACTAAATAGCTTTCGTTTTGTATTTTTGTTTTTATGGAGCATGGCTATATTTAGGACCTTAGCAAATTATCAGTATTCAATTACATATATTTTAAGTTATATATTAAAAGTAAAAGATAAAAAGAAGGTTTATTGGTTTACAGTTCCTATTGTAATTTACTTATGTTTAAAAATTGGAGGCGAAGTACACAGAAGAGCTTTTCTTGGATATATTATTCCGAAGGTAACATTGTTTAATATTGCATACATATCTATTATTGCTATATTGATATTTATAAAAGACAAAGGTCGAAAATAAAGTTGCAAATAAATGATGTGAGCAGATAACCAAAAATCCGTTGGTTATCTGCTCCTTATGACTGTGGTGATAAAATACTATTTGTTATGAGATAATTTGGAACGCTTTGTTAATTTGTCATTATTTGCATCTATTTTTTCGCCATTCTCAATTCCTATATCCCCACCACTTTGAGGGAACATTTTTCTAAGTTCTGCATTAGTTTTTTTATCAGTTTTCATATGACTTTTATTATTGTCCATAAATATTCCTCCTTTTATATTAATTGATAAAGTAGCCTTGAAAAAACAATTAGCCAGTATTATAGTTTAATTTTCGGACTGCTTATATTAATATAACCCTAATATCATGAAAATATTTGTACCAAAAAATCATTATAAATACTTTTTTATTTTTAATTAACCAAATAAAATAATAATTTATAAAATTTGTATTTATGAATTTTAAATAGTGTGTATAATACTAATATGGAGTATTTTATGTATATAATAAAATAATAATTTACAAGGAAGTGACTTTATATGCCATTTAATGTATATGATAGAAATAGAAAATATTTAGGATTTATTCAATCAGCATATCCTCAATATACAAATGTATTTATGGTTGCTAGTACAGATGTAAAGCTTTCAGATAACGATTTTAATATAAATAAGATTAAATCTGAATTAGCTGGGTTTTTAGGCTGTAAAAATATTTTAGGTAAAATCAATGAACTTAGATTAACTAAAAGTATAGACAATATAATAATTAAAGAATTTGGTAAATTCAAAGATAATACTTATGATGAATTATTAAAACTGGTATATCTTAGAATATTACGGTATGAAGAAAATTTTTATTATAAAAGTATTAAAAAAGAACAAATTAATGCGTATTTTTTGATTGATATTAGTAATGTTGTAATTGAAAATAACTCTATAATTATAGATGAGGAAATAGATTATATTAATAGTGAAAAATTAGAAAATCATATTCCTATGGTTGCAAAAATCATTGATTATCCAAGAATACAAATTGATAGTATATCCTCAGGACAGGGTTTGTTATTAGGCGCAGACCTTGCTGATTTATCCTTAAGAAACCATGTTCACAAGACAAAACTAAAAATAAAATCAGGGAATTTTACTTATGAACTTAATTTACCTGTAGAGTTGTACTTGAAAAAAGGTGATACAATTCAGATTTATGTAGATAATAGAGTTATTAAGAGCGTATTTTGTGATGGTATAATATATGATTTCTAATGCTTTTATGAATTAAGCGTTTTTTCTTAGATTATGCTATAAGGTCAAGTATATATTGCTAGAAATGCGTTCACTTAGCCAAATAATTCAAACGCATTTTACGCAATATATACTTTTGTTAGCATAATCTAAGAAAAAACATATACGTTCTAAAAGGATTATTATATGGAGGCAAACACGACTTTGATCTATTTAAGAGAGGTGTCCTAATATTTATGCAGATAGGAGAAATGACATGTACATTAATGAAACAAAATTAAAAGTAAGGTATGTAGAAACAGATCAAATGGGAATAGTGCATCATTCAAATTACTATGCTTGGTTTGAAGTAGGTAGAGGGGAATATATAACAGAAATAGGGATGACCTATAAAGAAATGGAAGAAAATAATATTATGTTACCAGTAGTAGAGAGCTCTTGTAGGTACATAGAAGGGGCAAAATATGAGGACATAATTATAATTCAAACATTTATGAAAGAATTAAATGGTGCTAAAGTAATATTTAATTATAATGTTATTAGAGAAAAAGATGGAAAAATTTTAGCTAAAGGCAGTACAACTCATGCTTTTGTTAATGAAAAATTTAGAGTTGTAAATCTTAAAAAAGCTAATGGAGATATGTGGAATAGGTTTCAGAAACTCTTTGAAAAGACAGAATAACGTCCTATTAATAATAATGAAAACAATATTTAGTTAATTAGGGGGAAGAAATGATTTTTGAAGCTTTAAGTTATATTGGTGAAAAATTAAATGAAAATGGAGTTGTATGGGCTGTAGGTGCATCTATATTATTGCATCATTATGGACTTATAGACAATCCTAATGATATTGATATTTTAGTAGATTTAAATGATATTGAAAAAGCAGATAAAATTTTAAAAAGTATTGGCGAAAAGAAAGTCAGGGAAAAATCAGATACATATTCTACAAAATATTTTTACGAATATGTTGTCCATGGAGTTGATATTGATCTTATGGCAGGACTTAGCATTAATTACAAGAATGGAATATATGAATACCTCTTTAATCATACTTCTATTTCAGAATATAAAAAAATTAATGGAGTAAATATACCATTGAGTTCTTTAGAAGACTGGTATGTAATTTATCAATTAATTCCTAGCAGAGAGGTAAAAGTGAAGATGATAGAAGATTATCTTCTATTATATGAGATAAAGAAGCCTACTTTATTAGAAAGAGCATTAAGAGGTGACTTACCAAGTGAAGTTAGAGATAAAATTCAAGGAATATTAGAAGCTTAATATTCCTGCATCATTTCCTAATATGGATAAAGTTAGTAGTACTATAGTGAATATAATTTTTGAACTTTATTGTTTTTTCTTGGATGCTGCTAACAAAAGGATATATTGCGTAAAATGCATTTGAACAAGGTCTAGTAATTCACAATTTATTTTATTTATAGCTACGTTAAGAAAAATACTTGTTTGAGCGTTAGCGAGTTAGTATTTTTTAGTAGCTGTAAATAAAATAAATTTTAGAATTACTTACCGATGTGAATGCATTTTTAGCGATATATCCTTTTAGTTATAGCAGAATCCAAGAAAAAACTCGTAAATTGTAATAGCACATTATATGCCCTTAAAAATTACTTAGCAAGCTGCGAAAAGTAATGTTTAGGGATAAAACCTTTTTTAATTCCTTCCGTAACTAGCAAATAGGTTGCAGTAGTATCAAATCTAGCATCATGAAAATTTGCAGTATCTCCAAAATATTCATTACTTTTTAAATTTATTTCATTTTCATTTAATTCAAGGAAGGTAATGGCTTCTGATAATTTTGGATTTTTATAGCCTCCACGTGCAGAGTAAAGTTTGCATATGTCTTTATAATATTTCATTGTACAAAAAATATGGTTAGGATTTAGAGTATGTCCACAATTTTTGAGCTCGTGAGTTAAAAATTTTATATCAAAATTAACATTGTGTCCTATAAGAATATCTGCATTAATAAAATCATCAATAAAATCTTCATAAGAATCTTCAAAAGTTTTGCCATCGCTTAGTGCAAACAATGCATCTACACTAAAACCATGTACATCTTCGGCGGAAGGTTCTACGTAGTCTACCGTAAAGAATGTATTTTTACCTATTGTTTTTATAGGTTTATAGCTAGTATCAACAAGTATGTAACTTAACTGACATATGCTTCCTGGTCTTATACCAGTAGTTTCTGTATCAAAAAAAATCATTTTCATTAAAGACCCTCCTGTCGTTATCTGGGGCACGAAGCAATTATTAATTGCTTGGCCTATTCTAGTTCTTCTTTTTCACTTTTCTTTAATCCAGTATATACAAGGTCGAAAGATAAATCCACTAGAAAGAGGATTTTATCATCAGAAATTGAACCATCAAGAATTATAGTGTTCCAATGTTTTTTATTCATATGGTACCCTGGAATAATTGAAGCAAAGTCTCTACGTAAATCCAGGGACATAAAAGGCTCACATTTTAAGTTAATTTCGAGTATTGGTTTATTGATATTTGTTAAGGCAAACATTTTAGAGCCAACCTTAAAAACTAGTGTTTCATCATCAAAAGGGAAACACTCTGTAACGCCTTTTTTGCTTAGGCAATATTTTTTGAAAGTTTCTAAAGATAACATAATAAATCACCCTTTATCTTTTTTATTCATTTAAAATAACGTTACATCAATTATAGCATAGATTTTATATCTTTATATATTAGAGAATATTGTATATAATATTTATAAAACCTTCTTTATGTACATGAAAATAAATCAAGCTAGAATAGACGAGGCTAGAATAGTATGCTGACTTGTTATTTATTTGAATATGACGTTAGGTGAAATGGAGTTATATGTATGATTGAACTTTTAAGAAGTCTTACTAATAATTTAGGTTATGTAATTCTTATTGCTTTTTTTGTTTCTAGGATAGGAAGCTTTAAAAGTATTGTGCAAAAGGATAAATTTAAAAAAAGAGATTTAATTATGCTTTCAATAATTTTTGGATCATTTGGGATTTTGGGAACCTACACAGGCACAGAAGTTAATGGGGCTATTGCTAACACTAGAATTATTGGTGTAATGGCAGGGGGAATACTCTGTGGTCCTTTTGTAGGGCTCATGGCAGGAGTAATTGCTGGAATGCACAGGTTATTAATAGATATTGGAGGAATTACATCAATACCCTGCATGATAACCACTATAATCTCAGGAATATTTGCAGGAATCTTATATAAGATATCAAATGAAAATAACAAGTGGGTGTATGGGTTAATTGGTGGACTTCTAATGGAAATTTTAGAGATGGTTTTAATACTTACAATGGCACATCCTTTTAGCAAAGCTTTAACTATTGTAAAAAATATATATTTTCCTATGAGCTTTACTAATGCCATAGGTATTGCAATATTAATAGTAATAATTCAAAAAATCTATGATGAAAAGGAAGAGATTGCAGCAAAGCAAGCACAAATAGCACTGGAGATAGCTAATAAAACCTTGCCATATTTTAGAGAAATGAATGAAAACTCATTAGAACAGATATGTAGTATAATAAGAGAGTCTATAGGTGCAGATGCAGTAGCTATAACAAATAAGGAGTATATATTAGCTCATGTAGGTGTAGGTGCTGATCATCATATAAAAGGGCATAGAATTATAACAGAAGCTACAAAAAAAGTTATTAAGGAGGGGAATTTGGTCTCCTTAGCTAATGCAGAGCAAATAGATTGTCCTAATATAAATTGCAATTTAAAATCCGCAATTATTGCTCCTTTAAGGGAAGGAAACAAAATGATAGGCACATTAAAAATATATTATTGCAAAAATAATGCAATTTCCTTTAGAAATATAAACTTAGCTGTAGGATTATCTCAAATTATTTCTACTCAACTAGAAATAAGTAAACTTGGAGAGCTAAAGCATATGGCAAATAAGGCTGAAATAAAGGCACTACAAGCTCAAATAAATCCACATTTTTTGTTTAATGCACTAAATACTATAATTTCTTTTATTAGACTTAATCCTAATCGCGCAAGAGAGTTAATTATAAATTTATCCACTTACTTAAGGTATAATTTAGAAGCAGGGGAAAAGCCTGTAGACATTTATAGAGAACTTGAGCAGGTTAAAGCCTATATAGAGATAGAAAAAGCAAGGTTTGGGGAAAAACTTCATATAATTTATAATATTGAAGATAATTTAGATGTTAAGATCCCAAGTCTTATAATTCAACCAATAGTTGAAAATTCTATAAAGCACGGTATTTTAGAGGGCAGTGGACATGGAACAGTGACAATTGAAATAAAGAAAATTGTGGGCAATAATATTATGATAACAATTGAGGATGATGGGGTGGGTATTTCAGAAGAGATTATAGAAAAAGTCTATGAAAGTAAAATGGAAGAAAATAGAATAGGTATTTCAAATGTTCATAATAGGTTAAAATATATTTATGGCGAAGGATTAAAAATAGAAAGACTCCAGAATGGTACAAGTATTCATTTCAATGTTAGGAAAATAAGGGAGTGACAATGTGAACTGTATTATTGTTGATGATGAATTTCCTTCAAGAGAAGAACTAAAGTATTTCATAAACAATTTTAGTAACATTAAAATAATGGAGGAATTTGATGATTCGATTATTGCACTAGAATACATTGAACTAAACAAACCCGACATTATTTTTTTAGATATTAATATGCCCAAATTGGATGGAATGGCACTCGGTAAAATTATTAGCCACTTCCCCCAAAAATCTCTTGTTATTTTTATTACGGCTCATAAAGATTATGCTGTAGATGCTTTTGAAATTCAAGCTTATGATTACATATTAAAGCCCTATTCAGAAGAACGTATAGTTAGTACATTGAAAAAAATTGAGAAATGTTCAGATGAAAAATTTACAAATAGCAAAATAACCCTTTGGAAAGATAATA
The DNA here is from genome assembly GCF_011065975.2 of Clostridium sp. FP1. NCBI lineage: Bacteria > Bacillati > Bacillota > Clostridia > Eubacteriales > Clostridiaceae > Clostridium > Clostridium sp. FP1. Next base: position 1,315,182 of record NZ_JAAMNJ020000001.1, read on the forward strand.
AAATGATTGTAAGGAGCATAACTCAAATTTCTTACTGCGAAGCAAAAGAACGGGAAACATTAATTTATATCAATGGGGAACAGTACAATGTGAATTGTAGTATATCAGAATTCTATAAAAAGCTTCCAAAGGAATTCTTTTTTAGAAGTCATAGATCATATATAATAAATATGGATAAAATACTAGAAATAGTTCCATGGTTTAACAATACCTATATGTTAAAGATACAAGGTGAGAACGTAGATATACCAGTAAGTAGAAATAATATAATTGAGTTTAAACACATAATGGGTATATAAAAGCACTTTATGTGCTTTTTTTGTTTTTTCATGTATGAAATCGTCTTCAATTCCCGAAAATATATTATAATTTAGTTATTAAATAATTAGGAGGAGTTCAAATGGTTTCATTTATTTTAGCAATTATTGCACTTATTGTAGGTTATTTTATTTATGGTACAATCGTAGAAAAAGCTTTTGGCGCAGATGAGAAAATTCAAACTCCGGCTGTGAGGCTGGCAGATGGTGTAGATTTCGTTGAGATGCCTGAATGGAAAATTTTCTTAATTCAATTTCTTAACATTGCAGGACTAGGTCCCATATTTGGTGCTATTGCAGGTGCAATGTGGGGACCAGTAGCATTTTTATGGATTGTCTTTGGATGTATTTTTGCAGGTGGAGTTCACGATTATTTTTCAGGTATGTTATCAGTAAGACATGATGGCGCAAGTATTCCTGAAGTAGTAGGAAAATATCTTGGTAAGGGCTTTAAAAACTTTATGAGAGTGTTTTCAATTATAGTTTTAATACTGGTAGGAGTAGTTTTTGTAACTGGACCTGCAGGTATTTTAAAGGATTTAACAGGAATGGATTTACAAATATTAATTTATATAATATTTGCATATTATATATTGGCAACAATGGTTCCAATAGATAAGCTTATAGGAAAAATATATCCTATTTTCGGATTTTGCTTATTAATTATGGCAGTGGGTATTGCTGGTGCTTTGATTTTCGGAGGATTACCTATTCCAGAAGTTACAATATCTAATTTAGTTAACATGCATTCAGCCCCAGGTAAGAACCCAGTATTCCCTATGTTATTCATAACTATTGCTTGTGGAGCGATTTCAGGCTTCCATTCAACTCAATCACCTTTAATGGCTAGGTGTATATCTAGTGAAAAACAAGGTAAAAAAATATTTTATGGTTCAATGATAGTAGAGGGAATAGTTGCATTAATTTGGGCAGCGGCTGCAATGAGCTTCTTCGGAGGAGTTGACCAATTAAATGCTACTATGGCTTTGCCAGGTCATACAGCAGCATGGGTAGTAAATGAATCTTCAATTAGTTTACTTGGAAAAGTTGGTGGAATATTGGCTATACTTGGAGTTGTAGCTTGTCCTATAACCTCTGGAGACACAGCATTCAGAAGTGCAAGATTAACTATAGCTGATGCATTGAAATTTAATCAAGGTCCTATTAAAAATAGATTCATGATTAGTATTCCACTATTTTTAATAGGTTTCATATTAACTAAGATGGATTTTGCAATAATATGGAGATACTTTGGATGGTCAAATCAAACTTTAGCTACTATAGTATTGTGGACAGCGGGTATGTATATGGTTAATATAGGCAAAAAACATTGGATGGCAACAGTGCCAGCTACATTTATGACAGCAGTATGTACTTCCTACATTTTAATTGCACCAGAAGGTTTTAAGCTTTCTCAAGGCATTTCATATCCAGTAGGGGTTATAGCAGCAATTGCAGCAATGATAATTTTCTTAGTTGCAGCAAAAAAGGTAGAAGTAAAGACAACGGTTAAAATGTAAAATTTTTATAAATCCCCTTTATAAAATAAAAAGGCTGCTAACATAATTATTATGTTAACAGCCTTTACTTATTTGTTTTTTATAATTTTACCATTAACCATTACAAACTCTACTTTACTTCTTAAATCAAAGGGATGTCCACTATATATAATAATATCTGCATCCTTTCCAAGTTCTAAGCTTCCAACTTTGCCTTGTATACCAAGTATTTCTGCAGCGTTTATAGTTATTGCCTTAAGAGCCTCTTCTTCATCCATACCCTCTCTTGCAGCAATACCTGCACATACTGGAAGATATTGAAGGGGAATAACAGGGTGATCTGTCATTATAGCTACCTTTATGCCTGCTTTTGAAAGGATCCCCGGGGTTTCAAAAGTTAGATTTTGAAGTTCTACTTTTGACCTATTAGATAATGTTGGGCCTAAGATTATACCATTTTGAATACCTTCTTTTAAATAATCTACAATTAAGTGGCCTTCAGTGCAATGGTCAAGGGTTATATCTATATCAAATTCCTTGGCGATTCGAAGGGCAGTAAGTATATCATCAGCCCTATGAGCATGAGCTTTTAGAGGGATCTCTTTTTTTATAACCTTTGCTAGTGCTTCCATTTTCATGTCAAAGTCAGGTGCTTTATCAGGGGTTTCTAAGGCTTTATTTTGTTTTTCTATATACACCTTTGCTTTAAAAAGATTTTCTCGAAGTATTGCAGCAGTGCCCATTCTTGTGCTTGGAGATTTTTTGAGGGAGTTATATACTCTTTTAGGATTTTCACCAAAAGCTACCTTCATAGCAAGACAATCATTTACAATCATATCATCAATTCTATCTCCATAGGTTTTAATAACTGCAAACTGTCCACCAATAACATTAGCACTACCTGGACCAGTTGCAACCGTTGTTATTCCAGCTTCTAATGCATCTTTAAAACATATGTCCCTAGGGTTAATTGCGTCGATTGCTCTTAAATGAGGAGTAACTGGGTCAACTGCTTCATTACCATCGGCACCTTCAAAGCCCATTCCATCTTCCCACATTCCTAGATGACAGTGAGCATCAATCATTCCTGGCATAACAAACTTACCTTTAGCATCAATGATTTCTGCATTGCCGGGTGGCCTTACGTCATTTCCAATAGCGATAATTTTACCATGATCAACTAAGATCATTCCATTTTCGAAATTCTCCTTAGCCATTGTATGTATATTGGCATCTTTAATTAAAATCATATAAAAACCCCCTTAATTCCATATTGTTAATTTTATTGAACATAGTATTTAGGTTTACGAACATTTCGACAATTAAAATATCTATAAACAATATTATAACATATTTATGAAATATTTATATGGAGACTAGTAACAATCATTACTTAATGAATTAATAATTGTTGCTAGTCTCCATTAGCCTCATCTATACATTAGGTGATTGAAAATTTGGTTTAAGATTCCTATTGGGAAGATAGGCAAATTTTAAAAGTATAGGAGTAATTAAAGTAGTTGCGATTACCACGATGATTACAGGTCCAAAAAATTTATCTGACATAAGATTCATTGCTACCCCAACATTTGCAACTATAAGGGCAACTTCCCCCCTAGAAATCATACCTATACCAATTCTTATAGATTCCACGCTTGTATATTTACAAACTTTTGCCCCGAGTCCACAACCAATAATCTTTGTTAATATTGCTACTATAAGTAGTACTATTGTAAAAATTATCATAGGTGCGTCCATAGTACTAATAGTGGTTTTTATTCCGATATTAGCAAAGAATATAGGGGAAAGAAGTAGATACGACAGGGTGTCTATTTTAATAGACACATATCTTGACTCACAAGTGGTTGAAATAATTATTCCAGCAATATAAGCACCGGTTATATCAGCTATTCCAAAATAGCGCTCTGCCATAAAAGCCATTAATAAGCAGAAAACTAGTCCGTAAATAGATATTCTTCTTTTAGGACCATGAAATTTGCTTAATTTATTAAAAACATAATAAAATATAATACCAATTATTACGGTAATTACAAAAAAAACAATAATTTTAAATAGAACAAAACCAATATTTACAGAAGAATTTGCTAAACTTGTTATTATGGTTAAAATAACTATACCAATTACATCATCTATAACAGCTGCTCCCAATATAGCAGTTCCTGAACGAGTTTTTAGTGTACCAAGTTCTTGTAATGTTTCTACGGTAATACTTACAGAGGTAGCAGTAAGCACAACTCCTATAAAAATATTTTCTAATAATTTTCCTGTAGACATATTTAATAATTGTCCACTATTATTGTAAAATGCTGCCACAGCAAAACCACCAATAAGAGGCAAAATTACACCTATTATTGCAATTATTAATGAAGCTTTTCCACACTTTTTTAATTCTTTCATGTCAGTCTCGAGGCCAGCGCTAAACATTAATACTATTACACCTAATTCTGCCATTTTTGATATAAAGTCAGTTTCATGAATAATACCAAGCATTGAAGGACCTAAAATTAATCCAGCTAGTAGTGCACCAACTACTTGGGGCATGTGGATTTTTTTTGTTATTAGGCCTAAAACTTTGGTGCTTAATAAAATGATGGCTAAGTCTATAAGGAAATTGATTTCTAACATAATATGTAACTCCTTTCGAGCTGTGTATTTTTTTATACCGAAAGTTTGTAATATTCTTAAACATTCAGTCATACTATTTTAACACTATTGCAAATGAAATACAATAAATGTAAATATAAATAAAAAATAGAAAGTAAGCAATATTTTATTATAAATTAGTGGTATAAAAAAACTGATTAGAAAATAAAATTTCTAATCAGTTTTTTTATTCTAAAATATTTTGTTTGAAAGTTAAATTATCTTCTATGCTCCACAAGATCAATGGCTCCTAGCACTATGTGGGCTAAGCCAAATCCAATAACACCTGCTTCAATCATAGGAAGCATATTTTTCTTTTTCATATTATTTCTTGAAAATGATGCACCTGCAGCAGTTACAACTGTACCTAGCATAGTTGGAATTAATCCTTCACGCATATTAAAAGCCTCCCTTTTAATTTTATATTATTATCTTTTACAAATGTGAGATTTTTAATACTACAAAATATATAGAATATATGCTTTATATTTCTAGTGATTAATCCTTAAAATCTTTAAGGAAATTATTGAGTACATTGTCTGTTTTTTGTTGATTTTCATAACTATTAGAACGCTTATGGTCATTGTCTTTTTTTTTCATTTGAAATGAATTATTCTTGGAATTGTTATCATCATACATTTTCACACTTTTGATTTTCTTATTCGGTAAGTTGGTTTTAACTTTATTTGGATTAATATTTTTTTTTATATTTGATGAATTATTAGAATTTTTGTTTTCAGATTTATCATCCTCTTTAATTTTATCCTCTTTACTTTTAATTGGTTTGTCACTGTTTTTAACTTTTTCTTTAATTTGTGAGGATTTATCATTTGCTTTATTAGTATTAATGTCTGCTAAAGATTCTTTTTGAAGATGTTTCTTGGCATTCTCATTTTTACTAATGGACTCTTTTTTATGACTATTCTCATTCAAAGTGGAGATATCTATTTTTTTATTATTAACTGTAATATCTACTTTTTTATTATTCCTTGAAGAAGAATTAATTATAATATTTAGATTATTACTATCTATAATATTTTTAAAATTAGAAATATCTATAGAGTTATCTTTATTACCTTTGATATCAACAGTAATATTTTTTTTATCATTTATATATTCAGCGTTTATAAAATTTTGAGCCTTAGCTTCTTTAACTAAAAGCTCAAGACCACTATCTATAGACTTGTTATTTAACACAATATTATTAAGTATTGTGGAGCCATCTGAATTTAATCCTTTAGAACTAATAATTTTATTCCATCTGTTAGCTTTAAGAGAGATAGAAGGATTAATATTAAGAACTATATCTGTAACTGGAGTATAGTAGCCATAAGCAACCACACTAGAAATAAGTAGAAACATTAATGAAGCAGCGGTTATGGCATATTTATAGGGAAATAAATTTTTTTTATATAATTCTCCTGTATGAATTTGACCTACCTTAGGTAATACTTTACTGATTTTTATATATACAAACTCTCCAGTTGAGGTCATAATCCCAACTTTTTTATTAACAATACACATTACAATACCTGTTTTAATCATTTAGTTCACCCTCTTTTATATTTAGGTAGGATTTTAAATACACATATTCTGGATTTATAAGTATCAATATCAAAGAAATTATATATATACGCCATTTTTCAATTAATTTTCTATTTGAGGCAGTTAATATTATTATTTCTTTAGTTGGAAGCCTTCTTTTGGTCTTTAAATGATTAAGCACTGATTCTTCTCTAGCGCATAAAAAAGCAAGGTTTAATAGATTATTTCTAGTATCCTTGTGAGAAGGAGATAAATTAATAAGAGAATCAAAATTGATTTTGTACTTTAATAACTCCTCTGAAAATAACTTTATTTCATCAGCCCTAAATTCATTCTCAATTTGAATTTCAAAATTGTTAATAGAATTCTTCCCGTCTATGTAATCCACGTTGCCATTATTGTTATCAAAGATTAGATTGGGAGAGTTTTTATTTCTTCTGAAAAAATCTATAAGTGCATTTTTAACGATGATTTTAACAAAACCATAAAAATTTCCTTTAGTTTCATCATATTTGTCACAGGCCATGTTAAAGGCCATAAGTGAAATACTAAGCTCTTCATCATTTTCCCAAATTAAATGCCTTTTGCAGATTTTACTTGTAGTTGAATAAATAAAACCTTTGTTAGCTTGAATAAAATTGCTACGATTTTCGGGAAGTAAAGCATCTATATTAAAACTCTGTTCTTCATCTAAACCAGAGACTGTTTTTTTATTTTTATGAAAAAGAAGTTTTAAGTTCATTTGTCCACCCCTTATATTCTTTATACGTAAATACTACTAAGTTTAAGAGGGAAAAGAAACATAAATATATTTTCCAAAGAAATATAAAATTCAATTCAAAAAAATCAAAAACCCTCTAATAAATAATATCATGTTTCGTATATATAGGGGAAATGAAGAATATGGGATAACAATTAATAATTGCTATTTACATAAGATAAATATGAGTAGAAATTAACATAAAAAACAATGATAAAAAAATAAAAGAAGAAATAGAGCAGAAATCAAGTGAAACTAGAGAAAATAAAAGTAACTAAATAGAGTATTATTAACTTAGCATAAAAGTTTCTTTACAGGTTAAAATAAGATATTGTAATATACCATTACAATATCTTATTTTAATTGTAGAGGAGGAAAATAAAGGTTTATGAAAAAAACAAAATTACCAAAAGGCCAGCATGAAGAACAAGTTGAAAATGTGAAAAATATGCTCCAAAAGGGCATGGGTATTATTGGAATTATGGACTTGACAAGTCTAAATGAAGAGGAAGTCATAGGAATTAATAATGAACTTAGAGGGGAATAGTAGAAAATAAAATGACGGGGAGTTCCCCCGTCATTTATTATCAATTCCTGCAACAAAATTTAATTCTCGAGCTGCAGCTAAAACCTGTTCCTTATCCACAGTACAAGTAGCAGTGGAAAGACCATATTTTTCTAGAATGCTAGTTATTTCCTCATGAGTAATATCCGTAGATGGAGATTCTCCTTGTATTCGTAAATCTAAGTCACTATTATCACGTTTAAAAGAAACAAAATATTCACCTGCATCATTTTTGTCCAGTATAAAACCTTTAGCCATTATTATGCCCCCTCCTTTACACAAATAATACAATTATAGTATAATGCACAACTAATTAATTATCAAAGCATTTTATTTGAACAATAAAGTGTATTAACAAAATAAAATGTATTAAACAAAATAATATGTAAAAGATAATAAATGTAATGGTTAAGTTAAGAAAAATTTAGGAGGGAAAATTATGCCAAAAAAAGGAATGAGTAGACCTCAAGTTCAACCTAAAGGTGATAATAATAAGAAGATGAAGGGTGACGATGCAAAAAGAGTTCCTGAAGTAGGAAAATAAAAAACATTAAAAAGCTGCTTATTTTTATAGGCAGCCTTTTATTATTATAAAGACATAAGCCTATATTTTATAGCCATAATGTAAAAAAATTAAACTTATTGAATATTAATGAATTTATTTATTGTTTTTAAATGGACAATAGGGTAAAATCTACATGTATGAGATAATAAAATAATATTTTTATATTTTAGGGGGATTTTAGTGAAGAGAGTTTGTAAAAAGATTTTTTTTGGATTGATTTTTATGGTTTTTATAATGAGCAAGTCTTTTAATGTTCTAGCAGTTAATTTACAAGATGAACAAAAGGTTGCAAAGGATAAAATTTGGACAATAACCTTCAATTATTCTATTTTATCTGATGAACTAGCCTATGACAATATTACTGTAATAAATGATCAAGGGCAAAAGATGAATGTAATTCTAGAACTTAGTGAAGATAAAAAAAAGGTTATAATAAAACCACCTATTGATGGGTATGTAGAAGGTGGAAAATACCAATTAAACATAGGTGATAAATTACAATCAATTGAAGGTAAGCCACTAACCAAAGCTCACAGTATTATGTTTGTCATAGAAAAACCTGTGTCTATATTAAAAGTAAATAATATCAACTTATCTATAAAACAGGGACAAGCATATATCCCTCAAAAAAAAGTAACAGTAGATTTAAGTAATGGTATACGTCAAGATAAGGATGTTATTTGGGATAGCAGTATTGTAGATACAACTAAAGTAGGAATACATACTTTAAAAGGAAAAGTTGAAGGATATGAATCAGAAGTAATTTTAACTTTAACAATTTTAAAAATTGAAGTTAATTATAATGATCTGGTAAAAGCATCGCCAGTAATTGCCACCATATCAAGGGATTCAGATTTATATGCACAGATGTCGACTAAATCTAATAAACTTGCCTTAGTAAAAAAAGGAATCAAGGTAGAGGTTATTAAAGACAGTGGATATAAATGGTATTATATAAAAACTAATGTAGGGAAATATGGCTGGGTAGAAGCATATAGTTTAATAATACCTAATGATCCGAAAACTAACACAGTTAGGCTTTCAACAGTGCAACTAGAGGGCTATGTAAATGTTAAAAGCTTTAAAAGTAACACTAAATATTTCATGTGGGTAGATCTTAATCGTCAAATTGTTAACGTATTTCAAGGAACAGAGGGAAAGTACAAGCTTTTAAAAACTATGAGTTGTGCAACAGGAAGAAATATTTCTCCTACAGTGAGAGGTACTTTTGCTATTCAAAATAGAGGGGCTTGGTTTTTTAAAGGTAGTAGTGGAGCGAAGAATTGGGTGGCATGGAATGAACAATATTTATTCCATTCTATAATTATGGACGCCAATGGAAATGTAAAAGATTATACTTTAGGGAAAAGAGCCTCTGCTGGTTGCATAAGATTATCAATAAATGATAGTAAATGGGTGTATGATAATATGCCTAATGGCACAACTGTATGGGTTAATTAATCCTTATAAAGGTAAATCAGTGTACAGTAATATTTTTAAAATTGGCTTAAAGTAAATTAAACACCATGTTGATTACCTCAACATGGTGTTTAATTACTTTAAAGCTGTTCTTTATTCATATAAACCAAAGCCAGTAATAACTAGTGTATCCCAATCAGTTTCTTCATTTTTAACCCAATTGTATTCAATACATAGCTGTTTTAACCAAGCATTAAGGCCACTACTTTTTTTACTGGCATTTGGAGCCTGCCTTCCAAAACTTTCTTTTATGGTTTCAAGTAATTCTATTTGATCGTCTTTTACCATCTCTTTATCTAACATTTCTTCTATAACATCGCAGCATTCTTCATAACATTTCTTATCCTCAGCATACAATTCATCTGCGAGTAGCTGCCTTTTGTTATTTAGTGTATCTCGCACAACATTAATTTCTTCTAAATTTGATAAGTATTTTTTAGCTATGTTCATAGCTGCAATATCATTATCTATTCTAATTATTGCTCTTTCTAATTTTGCATTTCTCATTTCAATCTTCTCACTTTACATTTTTTATTTAGTCATTAATTTAGGCATCTTTAAAAAAATAACTAGTAAGCGTGCTTGCTATTTTTTTTAAGATGCCTAATGACAATAAATCAATTATATCATTAAATTTACTATGATACAAAGCTTAGCTTACGATTTATGCAATTTCAATTCTTTATTTATTATTAAAACATGGGTTAAAGGAGTATATATGAATATGTCTTATGTGGAGGAATAATAAAAAAATTAATGTTAATAAAATTAACTCAACATAAAAAAATATTTGAAAATATTGAAATATTATAATAAGAAGTATAATATTAGAAGTGAAATATACTATTAACAATTTTATTTATAGGAATGTATATAGAAAATGGTAGATAACAATTGATAATTATTATCTAAGCCAAACACAAGGAGGAGGAATGACATGGAAAGAATAAAGGGTGTCTTGAATAATATTTATGGAGGCAAAATTTTAGATGTAGGCACGGGTAGAGGAGAATTTATTGATTTACTTAAAGAAAATTTAAAGGATTATACAGAGATAATAGGTATAGATATGAATGCTATTGCCTTAGAAAAGGCAATAGAGAGATTTAAAGGTGAAAATATAGAATTTATAGAAATGGACGCGGAAAATTTGAATTTTAAGGATAACACTTTTGATACAGTATGTATTTCAAATGCTATACATCATCTTCCCAATATACAAAAAGTTCTTAATGAAATGAAAAGAGTTTTAAAACCAGGGGGATATTTTCTGCTTCTAGAAATGTTTTGCGATAATCAAAATGAAACGCAACTTACCTATGTGTATTTCCATCACTTTATTGCAGAAATTCAGACTTTGATCGGAGGATATCATAATAAAACACTAAGAAAACAAGAAATATTAGATATTGGTAATAGTTTAACGCTAGAAAAATTAATCTATTTTGAATGTAATTATGAAGAAGATAATCCAATGAGCGATGAGGAATTAAAAGATATGCATAAAGTCGTAGATGATTATATTGAGAAAACTAAAGATTTTCCTCAATATGAAAGTTATAAGAACCAGGGACAAATTATTAAAGAAAGACTTTCAAATATAGGGGTGTCCCTTGCTACAGAATTATTTATTATGGGCAATAAATAATTAAAAGAATCTAAAGATATAATTGAAAATTTAAAGAACAGGGGTGATATTTCATGTTATCAAAAATATTAATCGAGGAAGTATTAAGCAAGGCTTTATGTACAGGAGGGGATTTTTCAGAAATATTTTTAGAGGACACTTTAAAAAATAATATATCAATGGTTGATGGAAGAGTAGATAATTCTGTATCTGGAAGGGAGTTTGGAATAGGTATTAGGATATTTAAAGGCCTTAATAGTGTATATGCATATACAAATGATGCGAGTCGAGGATCCTTATTAGAAACAGCTTATAAAGCTGCCTGTGCCCTAGGAAATATTAATAATGATATATGTATAGATATAAACTTAACAGAAAGAATATGTTCAAACATTCATCCTATTTTATATGTTCCATCCACTGTTAGCAACCTAAAAAAGGTAGTAGAAATGAAAAAAGCATATACTGCAGCTAAAGATTATAGCAGTGAAATAGCCCAAGTAACCATAAATTATGCAGATGTGGACCAAAAGGTTTTAATAGCAAATAGTGAAGGCTTATTAACTAATGATAGAAGAATAAGGACAAGAGCATTTATACAAGCAGTAGCTAGTAATGGATTAGAAAACCAAATGGGTTACCAAGGGCCAGGAAGGAAAATGGGCTTTGAAATGTTTGATGCTATTAATATTGAAGAAATAGCAAGACAAGCTAGTAAGACAGCTGTTACTATGTTACATGCACCGATTTGTCCAGCAGGGAAAATGCCTGTAGTAATAGATAATGCATTTGGAGGAGTTATATTCCATGAAGCATGTGGTCATGCTCTAGAAGCTGCAGCTGTAGCAAAAGGCAACTCGGTATTTGCAGGTAAATTAGGAGAGAAGATTGCATCAGACAAGGTAACTGCAATCGATGATGGTATTATGCCAAACTTATGGGGCTCAATAAATATTGACGATGAAGGAACTCCAGCTAAAAGGAATGTATTAATCGAAAATGGTATTTTAAAAGGATATATGATAGACAAATTAAATAGTAGAAGAATGAATATGGAAATTACAGGAAGTAGTAGGCGTGAATCCTATAAGTTTGCACCAACCTCAAGAATGACTAATACATTTATTGCTCCAGGAAATGATGATGAAAGTGCTATTATAGCCACCATGCAACAGGGATTATATGCAAAACAAATGGGTGGAGGTTCAGTGAATCCTGTAACAGGAGAATTTAATTTTGCAGTAGTGGAGGGATATTTAATTAAAAATGGTAAGATAGATACCCCAGTAAGAGGAGCTACATTGATAGGAAAAGGATCGGATATATTATTCAATATTGATATGGTAGGGAAAAACTTACAACATGGTCAGGGGATGTGTGGCGCATCAAGCGGAAGTATACCGACAAATGTAGGGCAGCCTATGATTAGAGTATCAGAGATTACAGTAGGTGGAAGATAGGAGGAATTTATATGACATTAAATGAATTTGTAGAAAAATTATTTAAAAGAGCGAAAGAAGCTTGCTTTAGTGAGTATGAAATATATTATGAATCCGGAGAAAGCTTAGATATAGAAATATTTAAAAAGGAAGTAGATAAATATAGTTTGAATAAAACTATGGGTATAAGCTTTAGAGGTATTTATGAAGAGAAAATGGGATATTCATACACAGAAATTATGGATGATGAAGCAATAGAATTATTAATAGAAAAAGCAAAGTCAAATGCCCAAATTATTGAGAATGAAGAGAAAGAAATTATTTTTAAAGGCAGTAACAAATATGAAGATTTTAATGGATATAATGAGCAGATTAACAGCATATCACCAGAGGATAAGATAAAACTTGCAATTGAACTTGAAGATGAGGCTTACAAATGTAGTGAGTATGTTAAAAATACTGGGGAATGTTCTTTAGGAACAACAGAAAATGAAAGAAGAATAATAAATTCAAAAGGATTGGACATTAGCACTAAAGCTAACGGCATATATGGGTTTATGGAACCAGTTGTTACAAAGGAGGGGAAGACTAATAATTCCTATGCCTATAAATTCACAAACGATATGAGTGAATTTGATATAAAAAAAATTGCAAGAGAAAGTGTAGATGAGTCTTTAGCTTATTTTGATGCAGAATCAGTGAAAACAGGTAAATATAGAGTGATGTTTAAAAATTTAGTATCTGCGAAATTTCTTCAAACTTTTGAAGGAATCTTTAGCGCTGATAATACTCAAAAAGGCTTATCACTATTAAAAGGTAAAGTAGGAGAAACTATTGGTTCTGAGAATTTAACAATAGTTGACAACCCATTTTTAAAAGGGAGTCTATGTTGTACACCCTTTGATGCAGAAGGAGTAGCCACATATTGTAAGGATATAGTGGAAAAAGGGAGGCTAAAAACATTACTTCATAATCTTAAGACTGCTACAGTGGAGGGCGTAGTGAGTACAGGAAATGCTTCAAAAGCATCCTTCACGTCTCTTATAAAGGTTGCGCCTACAACTTTATATATTGAAAAAGGAATAAAATCCTATGAAGATATGATTAAAGCTTTGGACAATGGAATTATAATAACCGAGGTTCAGGGAACTCATTCAGGAGCCAACCCTATATCAGGAGATTTCTCATTAGCAGCTAAAGGATTTTTAGTGGAAAATGGTAAAATAATAAGACCAGTTGAGCAGATAACTATAGCTGGTAACTATTTTGAAGTTATGAAAGATACTCTGGAGGTTGGATGTGACTTTAAACTAGGAATACCAAGGTGGGGATCTTGTTTTGGTAGCCCCTGCGTTTTAATAAGGGAAATTTCAATTGCAGGTCTTTAGATATAAGTAGAAGGCAATTGTGGACAGTTTCCAGCTGTCCACAATTGCCTTCTAATCTAGTTTAGATTCTAATTCACTTAAAATTTTAATATATCTATCTTGCAGGTTGTTTTTTGTAGCCTGAGTTTCTACTGTAAAGCACAGAGTATCTATTTCTTCTAACTGCTTTTTACTTAAACTTTTTTGTGCAAAAGTATAAATGGCGGTATCTTCCTTGTCGATATGTCTATTAAGTAAATCAGTGTAAGCTATAGCATTAGCGATTATATCTACTCTTGAGTCATTATCTCCAGCTTTGAATTTAGCTAAGGCTGCTTCTAGATTGCTCATAAAAAGTCTTCCCAAATCATGTTCAACTAACATGCCCATAATAGGACCATTCGCTATTCTCTCACCTAAAACTTCACTCATCTTTTTAAAAAGAATAACCTCTTCTTTATTATGATGGTGTTTATCAGCAAAATTTCTTACAAAATCAATAACAATATTAAAGTCATTATAATCCACTTCCTCATTGTTAAGTACTTTAATAGAGAATTTTCGAACCACAACTAACATTCTTTTTATAAGTTTATGTTCTTCCATCATTAATTCTATAGCATTCATAATACTTCCTCCTAAAATTAATATTTCATCAATTTAATAACCCTAGTTTTATTTTTATAAGAAAAATATAAGTATCTATACTTTAGTTTAACCAAAACAGTATATTATATAAACATTTGAAAATTGACAATTATTATTAATCAATAATATATCATACAAAATTCTGAAAGTAAATGCTATTGGTTACACAACGTTAAAATAACGCTAAGTAAGGATATATTGTTACAAGTTTAAAAAAAATTCCATTTTAATTTCCTTGATTTTTAACATCACGTCTTAAAAATAAGGACAGTATAAAACCAATTACAATGACTATAACTGCAGCTTTCGTGGAATAACGGAAGCCACTATATAGTGCTTGTACCTTAAATTCAGCAGTGTTTCCGCTACTTATATTATTTAAAAAATCGTTCTGACCTGCCGTCGTAAGACCGACAAATAGCGTGGATCCAATTGCGGCGGCTATCTGAATTGCTGTGTTTGTAATAGCAACTCCATCCGCTTGTTGCTCACTTGATAATTGATTAAGTGCGTTTGTTTGGCTAGGAGATAGGGATAGAGCAACACCAAGACATACAAAAGAATATAATATGGCAATTGTTTTTATAGATGTAGAGACTCCGATATATGATAATAGCCACATAAAAATACATATTATAAATAAGCCAACAGGTATTAGTACTTTGCCTCCAAACCTATCAAAAATTTTGCCTGCTACGGGTGTGACTAAGCAGTCAATTACTGCGGCTGGAAGTAAAACAAGGGCTGCGGTTAAAGAAGAAGTATTTAAACCATTCTGTAATATCAGTGGTAGTAGCATATTCATGGAGAACTGTATCATCTGTGCAATTATAAGAAGTGTTATACACAGTGTGAATACGGGTTGCTTAAAAACACGTAGTTCTAACATTGGTTGTTTTAAGGATAATTGACGTTTAGTAAAGAAAATTAATGCTATTATTCCAAAAGCAAAGGATATAATAATAGTTAAATTGTTACCATTTGAATCATTTATAGAACTTATACCATAGATGGTTCCAGCAAAGCCTATAGTTGATAGCAAAATAGACAAGTAATCAATTTTAGGCTTTGTTATTACCGAAACATTCTCTAAAAACATTGCGCCAGTAATTATTGATATAAGAGATAAGGGAATCAACATTATAAATAAGAATTGCCAATTTAAAAAGTGTAATATTGTACCAGAAACTATTGGACCTAATGCTGGACCAACTAAAATTGCGCAGACACATAAACCCATTGCTGAACCACGTTTCTCAGGAGGATTTATTACTAAAGCGGTATTCATCATTATAGGTATTAGCATTCCTGTTCCTGTGGCTTGTATCATTCTTGAAATAAGCAGGGCAGGGAAAGAAGTAGAGAAGACAGCCAATATTGTTCCTACTAAGAATAATATCATTGCACTTAAAAATAGCGGCTTTGTATTGAAGCTATGAATAAGAAAAGCTGTGATTGGTATAAGAATACCAACTACTAGCACATAACCAGTAGCAAGCCATTGTATTGTGGTAGCAGTTACATGCATTTCCGCCATAAGCGAAGGGAATGCTACATTTAATAGGGTCTCATTAAATAGGGATAAAAAGCCTCCAAATAGCAGCACAGCCATCATAGCTTTTACATTATATTTCTTATCTTCTTCAAAATTATTTTTTTTAAATTCCATAAATTATATTCTCCTTTTTACAATTAGACCAGTCTACATATTTTAAAAAATACTTCCTACATAAAATATGTACTATAAGAATTTAATTGTTTAATAATAGTTCTATTTGCTTACTTACCACTAAAAGTGCTGAAACATCCCGTTTGGTTACAGATACAGTAATTGCACCTTCAATCATTAAATTGATAACCATACCTAACTCTTCAGCTTTTTCTTTATTAAACCCACTTTCAATTAACTTTTCTGTGTATATAGTTTCCATAACTATAATAGCTTTTTTACACGCCTCCCTTAGTTGATCACTTAAGAGATGTGTTTCTAAAGATAGCAAGCTAATGGAAATATCCTGAAGTCCATCTTCACTATTCAATTCTTCTATTATGGTTTTTATATTGTATTGCATAGCCTTGACTGGGTTTAAATATTTTCCTAATGCAGCTCTTATACTTTTTGCTATAGCTTCACTTGCTAGTGTTATAGCTTCTACAGCCAGTTCTTCTTTGCCATTTGGGAAATAGTAATATAGGGAACCTTTAGGTGAACCACTTTCCTTTAAAATTTCATTTAAGCCGGTGGCATTATAACCTTTAAGCTGAAAAAGCCTAGAGGCGGTGGTAAGTATTTTTTCTCTTGAATCAGTTTTATTATTCATTTACTTTCACCTTCTATCTTAAATTATAGTAACTGGTCTATATATAGTATATTATTACTCATCTATTGTCAATAAAAATCAATTGATAATAGATTTAAATAAGGTATTGTAACGCAGTACTAGTATTTCAATAGCTCTAAAGTTTAGTTTTACAATGATAAATTTTAAAAATAAAAGTATTTCGATTGTCGAAGAAATATAGTGAATTTTCAAATAAAACATGATATTGGAGTATCTTTAGCTCTAGCATTGAAAGATTTTAAAGCTGTAAAATATATTTCCATAGGGTGATTTTTCGGTCCATTCATAAGGGTGTCCTTATCCTTATTAGCGCTGCAATATATATATCTACAGGAGTAGCGTCCACAATTTCTTCGCTTTCCCGTATTTTAATTATACCTATTTCTATAATTGTATTTAAAGAAAAAGTGGAAATTTCCCTGTGTACCTTGCAAACGAGCTTGAAACAGGAAATTTGATTTAGAAATTCTAATGCTTTGCTTATATAAAATTTAATTGAATAATTTAACAATAAATAAAACAAAATAAGGAATATTGATGATATAATTGACTAATAGTTTATTAACAATAAAATATCACTTTAGGTAAAGGTTGAGTGCTTACAAGTAAACTTATAGAAAAAAAAGAATATTTGGAAAAGGAGTTGGTATTATGACTATTAATTACGCACATAGAGGTGCAAGTGCATATTACCCGGAAAATACAATGCTTTCCTTTGAAAAGGCTTTAGAAATGGGTGCTACAGGAATAGAAACAGATGTGCAGTTAACAAAGGATGGTGTGTTAGTACTTATTCATGACGAGATGGTTAATAGGACAACTAATGGAGAGGGATTTGTAAAAGACTATACTTATAAGGAACTAAATAAGTTAGATGCTGGTTCTTGGATGGACGAGAAGTTTGCAGGAATTAAAATTCCTACAGTTGAGGAGTTAATTTACCTAACTTTGGATAAAGATATTATTATTAATTTTGAAATCAAAAATGGAATAGTAATATATGAAGATATTGAACAAAAACTTATTGATCTGATTTATAAGCATAAAATAAATCGTAAAGTTATTTTATCTAGTTTTAATCACTATTCTATAGCTAAGTGTAATAAAATATCTAAGGGAATTAATACAGGTGTATTATATATGGAAGGGATTTATAAGCCATATAATTATGCAAGTACTGTTGGGGCAAATGCTATTCATCCATATTTTCCTGCCATAAATGAGGAAGTAATAAAACAAACTCAAAAGCACAGGACTCAGATAAATGTGTTTACTGTGGATGATGAAGAGAAAATGAAATTTTTTTTAAATATGAAGGTTGATGGTATTATAACTAATTGTCCTGATAAGCTCCATAAAATAATGATATTATATAAATAAAATTGATATCTAAAACAGGAGAGGCTAGGGGGAATTATGAAAAATAAAAGTAATATATATTTAGCTTTAGGTATATTATGTGAAGTTTACTTTATAGGAACAATAATATTTGGAGGAATAGTAACTTTTGCTGAGTTTTATCTGGGTCTTGGAGTATTATTAATAACACTAGGGTTAATTAAACGGAAAAGTAAAAGTGAATATATTTTAATAAAACCTGGTAAGACTCGAACAGCAATAAAAATATGCTTTTTTATAGGACTAGCTTCCTTTGTAGTTATTGAAGCATGTATAATTCAATCAGCCATATCAAAGCATAAAGATAAAAGTGATTACCTAGTGATTCTAGGAGCGGGAGTTAGAGGAGAAGTTCCGTCAACGGCACTTTATCAAAGGCTTTACGCTAGTCTAGAGTATATTAAAATCAACCCTAAAGTTAAGATAGTAGTTTCAGGGGGGAAGGGCTCTGGGGAGAGTATCACTGAAGCAGAAGCTATGAAAAGATTTTTAATAAAACATGGAGTAGCACGGGGGCAGATAATAAAGGAAGAAAAGTCAACCAGCACTTTAGAAAATATGAAATTCACAACAGAAGTTTTAGAAGCATTAGAGGGAAGTGAAAATATAGAAGTAACTATTGTAACAAATAATTTTCATATGTTTAGAGCTAAATTCTTAGCACAAAGGCAGGGATTGAAGGTGTATGGATATCCTGCAGCACTTCATCCGATGCTAGTGCCTACATGCTTTGCTAGGGAGTATTTAGCAGTAATAAATTCCTTTGTATTTGATAGATAATCACATTGCAATGCCATTTAAACTAAGAAAATTTTCTTATATTATACTATAACGAAAAGTATATATTGCTGAAAATGCGTTACTTCGCCGTGGTAATTATAAACTACTACGGCTTATTTAAATGCATTCTACGCAATATATACTTTTTTTAAATTAGCACAGCTATATAAGCTATAAAATGTATATTATGGAGTGGACAAATTTAAATCAAACAGGTTTTCTTCTAATAAAAAATATCTGTACTACTAAAAACACTAATAATTCCCCACCTAAATTACTAAGCCATATGCCCTTATTTCCTATAATTCTAGGCAATATGAATAAAGAAATTTGTGTGGCCATAAAGCCTCTAAATAAGCATATAACAGTTGAAACCTTGCTCATTTTGATACATTGAAAATAAGATGATTTAATTATATTAATAGCAGTAAAGAAAGTTCCTAAACTAAACAATATAAATGCACTATATGTTATGGATATTAATTCATTGTTAGAAGTGAAAAAGGATATTATGTATTTCCCAAATAAGAAAACAATAAAAAAGTTAACAAATGCTGCTATAAGCGCACTATTTAAAGCTAGTGAATAGTAATATTTAACTTTCTTCTTATCTTTAGCTGCGTAGTGAAAACTTAATAGAGGTTGCATACCTTGGGCTATACCCAAAATAATCATAGTTACAACTGTTATAGTATAGTTAATTATACTATAGGTAGCAGCTCCACCTCCACCAATTCTCTTTAAAATCACTATATTAAATGACATAGTTACTACCGCTATAGTACATTCTGTTAGGAATGAAGGAAATCCTATTATTGTTATATCTTTAATTGCTTGAAGGGATAGTTTGCATCTTTTAAACCTAAGAACTCCTTTTCCTCTTAAAAAATAAATAATTGCTATCATCATACTTACAAGTTCACCTAAACCTGTAGCTATAGCAGCGCCTATAATACCCCATTTAAATATAAAGATAAATATATAATCTAGCAATATGTTAGTTAGAGAGCCTGCTATCATTGCACACATAGCAAGTTTTGGCGCGCCATCATTTCTTAAAAAACAGTTTAGTCCCTGGCTTAAAACTAAAGGTATGGAAAACAAGAAACAAAACCTTATATAATTATACACATCATCTATTAAATAATCTGGTGAACCTAAGGCATAAGCTATAGGTTTTGAGAAAAACACACCTACTATAAATAATGATATTGCCGCCATAATTAAAAGCAAAATAGATTCATTGAATTTATTTATAGCCTCCTGTTTTTTACCATACCCTAAGTTCATTGCAACCAGAGTCGATCCACCAACAGAAATTATGAGCGTTAATGCTGTAGCTATTAGGGTTGGTGGGAATGCTATATTTACGGCCGCTAATGCATTACTCCCAACACCTCTGCCTACAAATATTCCATCTACAATAATATATAATGATGCAACTAACATTCCGGTTACAGCTGGTATTACATAATTAAAAAATTTTCTCATAAGAATTATCTCCTCTCTACAAAGAAGAATTATATACTCTACAACGACTATAGAGTCAAGAAAAAAATTCTAGTATATATATCTAAATATTTTTAGTTACTTTTATAAATACCTCCATAAAAGCTTTCTCTTTGTGATCACAAAGCTCTGAGGCTATATAACTTTCATATAATTGTCCTTCAACACATAAATTTTTGTCTTTAATAAATTTTAAAAGTTGTTTTGCATATTTTTCGTAGTTATTATAATAGTCAATATAAAATATAGATACATATAACCCTTCTTGAAGCTGGCAAAATTTAATGATAGCATCTTCTTCTATATTGTTATCAGTAACATTAAAACAAATATTATATTTTAATTCTCCACTTTTTTTAAAGAGTTCATAGTTTATTTCATATAGCAGTTCAAGAGTCAAAAAATCATTTAGAGTAGGGAAATTATTTAGGACCTTTCTAAAGTTCATTTCGGCTTCTTCTAAATATTTATTTCCCATAGTTACCTTTGCAATCTTCTTTTGGGGCTTTTTATTTAAAAATGGTATGCCTAAAGGGTTAGTAAGCATAGATTTTATGTATTTGTTTTTATTTCTAATTGAGTTCTTTTGCTTTTGTAATTCCTTGATTTGTCTATCAATTTCATCTTCTTGATTTTCCAAAAGTCCAAGCACTTCTTTTATACTAACTTTGTTTAACATGAGTTTTTTTATTTCTAAAAGGGATAATCCTAATTTTTTATAAAATATTATAAAGTCTAACTTATAAAATTGTTCTAGGGAATAATATCTATATCCATTGTCTTTCACTAAGATTGGCTTTAATAGTTCTAATTTATCATAATGCCTTAATGTTTGAACTGATAAATTAGATAGTTTTGAAATTTCTCCAATTGAAAAATATTTTTCCATAATAAATTCCTTTTCTATCCTAAAGTATAATATACGTAGTTATTCTTTTTTAATTATATCAATAAGGCTACAATTAATGCAACTAGATTACTAGTTATGAAGCGAAAAGTATTACTTACTATAAATAAATTACATAAATGAATTTTTTTGAAGCTACATTAATATTGCATCTTCGCAGATGATGATTTAACTAGAGCTCGTAGTATATCCTTACTGCTAAATATATCCCTATACCTTAGAGAAATGGTATAATTAGCATTATAAATATAAAATTAGGAGATTTACTATGAATAAAATTTTAATAATAGAAGATGATTTAAAGTTAAAAAAGTATATGCAAGAATATTTAAATGGGTATGGTTATGACACTATGCTCTTAAATGGTTTCGAAAATGTATTGGAAGATGTGCAATATATAGATCCTAATCTTATAATATTAGATATTAATCTTCCAACCTTTGATGGTTTTTATTTTTTAAAGATCATTAGGAATAAATCTCAGGTTCCAGTAATTATTGTTTCAGCTAGAAGTGAAGAGGGGGAACAAATTAGAGGAATGGAGCTAGGGGCAGATGATTATATAACAAAGCCTTTTAGTATGGGCATATTACTGGCAAAGGTAAATGCTGTGCTGCGAAGAACAAATAATGTGGCTGATACTGAAGATTTTAATGCTGGAGGATTAACTTTGCTTCATGATAGTATGAGGTTAAAGTTTGAAGAAAAGATAGTAGATCTTAGTAAAAATGAATACAAGCTACTAAAGTTATTTATGAGTAATGATGGGAAGGTTATAACTAGAGAGGAATTACTAGAAACATTATGGGATGACACGGCTTTTATTGATGATAATACCTTAACGGTGAATATAACTAGGGTTAAAAAGAAACTTAAAGATTTGAAAGCTGAAAATTCAATTGTTACAAAACGAGGAGTGGGATATGTGTTTAACTAAATTAATATTAATGGTTTTGAAAAAAGAAAAAACGGCCATAATAATATATTTACTAAATATGGTAGTTTTGGTGAGCTTTTATTATTTGATATTTAATAGTAGGGAAATCGTATATCCTGTAACTGTAAGTCTGTTTTTCTTAATGATTTACATTATTTGTAAAATCGTTGAGTATAACAATTTCTATATAAGGCTTGGTGAAGCTAAAAAAAGCCCGAATTACAAGGAGAAATTTGATAATAATGTGGAAGTTTTTGAAGCTATAAGTGGAATACATGATATCTATATAAACAAGTTTTATAAAATGCAAAATAGGATAAAGGAAAGAGATACCCTTATGGCTCAATGGGTGCACAATATGAAAACATCTATAACAGTTATAGATTTGGCTTGTGAGAAAGGATTAAAAGACTTAGAGGATAGTAATTTTATTGATGACATATTAGAAGAGAATAAGAAATTGCAGGACAATTTAGAAGAAACTCTTAATTTGTTTAGATTAGATGAATTTGCAAAAGATTATATTCCTGAGAAAGTTAACCTGCGGGAGTTAGTAGCTAGTGCTGTTAATAATAAAAAAAGAGAATTTATATATAGTAAGGTATTCCCAAAGGTTATTATAGATGAAGATTATTATGTATACACAGATAAAAAATGGTCAAAGTATATGTTAGAGCAGATAATAGCTAATGCTATAAAGTATTCAGAAAAAGAAAATAGTTATGTTAGCTTTAGTGTAGTGGAAGAATATAATTACATAACATTATGTGTAGAAGACAAAGGTATAGGTATAAGGAAGGAAGATATATCGCGAGTATTTCAGGCTTTTTTTACTGGTACTAATGGTAGAAATAATAAAAAATCATCAGGAATTGGGCTATATATGGTTAAGTTGGTTTCAGATGAACTAGGGCATAAAATTCATATAAACTCTAAGGTAGGTGAAGGAACTATAGTAGAAATTAGCTACCTTTCAAAATTGTAAGGTTAAGTAATGTTTTTCAATTAGAGAATTGTGACATTAGATTTATACTTAAATTACAATAAAGGAGTGGATTTATATGGAAATATTACAAATTAAAAAGCTTACTAAAGTTTATAATGCTTTCAAAGATGCAAAGGAGGTTATAGCACTTAATGAGGTAAGTTTTAATGTGGACAAGGGTGAGTTTATAGGGATAATGGGACCTAGTGGAAGTGGAAAAACTACACTATTAAATATATTATCGGGTATAGATAAAGCTACCTCAGGAGAAGTTCACATTAATGGACAAGATATTATTAAAATGAAAAAGGATGAGCTAGCTTTATTTAGAAGAAGGAAGGTTGGCTTTATATTTCAAGATTTTAATCTTTTAGATACTTTAAATGTTAAAGAGAATATATCCTTTCCACTAATAATAGATAAAGTAAATCCAAGAGAAATAGACCGAAAAGCTAAAGATATTATGAAGTACTTAGGGATAGAAGAGATACAGAAAAAGTACCCTTATAATATATCAGGTGGAGAAAAACAAAGAACAGCAGCTGCTAGAGCACTCATATGTGAACCTTCAGTTATATTTGCGGATGAACCAACAGGTAATTTGGATTCAAAGTCTTCCAAAAGTATAATGACAACTTTTAAAAATATGAATGAGGAAAAAAGCGCTACAGTAATTATGGTAACCCATGATGCCTTTGCAGCATCTTTCTGTAAAAGAATAATTTTCATAAAGGATGGGGCTATAAGATTAGAAATAGTATCAGATGGTAATAGAAACAAATTCTTTGATAAAATACTAGAAGCACAAAGTGTTATAGGAGGGGAGAAATAATGACTTTTTCTTCTATAATCATAAAGAACATTAAGTTTAATTTTAAAAAATATATAGCGTACTTTGTAGCTAATAGCTTTATCATTGCTGTTTTATTGATGTATGGTAGTCTAGTGTTTAGTAAGGAATTTATAGAAGGTTCTAAGGCGAATGGTTTAACGGATAACGTAATGTCTACGCTGGTGCTCATGATTGCATTTTCAATTGTCTTTATTTCCTATACAACTATATCCTTTATAAGATATAGGGGAAAAGAATTTGGAGTATATTTGACTTTAGGGGTTACTACTAAGGATTTAAGGAAGATATTATTTATTGAAAATATTCTAATACTGTTTGCGTCGCTGGTAACCGGTATGATAGTTGGAACCTTGTTTTCTAGGCTATTTTATATGATAATAGGTAAAATACTTTGGATTGACAATTTTAGACCTAGCCTAAATATAAAGACCTACTGTATGTGTTTAGCTATAGCGATAATTATTTTCTTGATAAATTCAATATTTCAACTGATATTTGTAGGAAGGCTATCAATAATAGAACTTATAAAATCTTCTTCTAAAGCAGAGATAGGTAAGGGTAATTATATAATTGGAACAGTAGCTTTGATAGCATTAATAACGGTGTTGTATCTTTTTCCTAAAGTAATGAGACATGAAATATTTAGAACAAGTGGAACTGCACAAATCATAATGATAATTATGATAACAACGATAATAGCACCTTATTTTATAATAGGATCATTAGTATCTATGGTAAATATAGTGCTTATGAATTTTAAAAAGACATACAATAATAATCTTTTAGTATTATCTAGTGTGCAGCATAAATTTATATCTTATAAAAGAGTTATTTATTTAGTTTTGATATTGGCATCAGCAGCTATTACTTTAATAAGTATGTCTTATAGTGTGTATGCCACAATAGAAGAAAATATAAATAATAGGCATCCTTATGATATTAGCTTTATCCAAAATATTAAACTTAACAAAATATCAGACCAGGAGCTTAAAAAAATAGCAAAATCTAGTGGTGGAGAAATAAAGCAGCATAAACTTTTAGAAAACATAGATCTTATGGATTGCAGATTTTATGAAGGTAAGGTTACGGTGGGTGGAAATATTGCTGTCATAAGCCAGAAAAATTACAATAATCATATGGGGACAAATGTGGTTGTAAATAAGGGGGAACTAGTACAGGTACTTAGCTCTCCTACAGATAGTGAATATAAAGATAGTGACGTAATTATTAATTTCAATGATTTGTCTAAACAAAAAGAACAAATTGCTAAGTTTGATAAAGATAAGAATAGAAGTAAAGAGGATTTTTTAGCTACTATGGATAAGGATAGCTATATATATGTTGAAAAAAATAAAAAAGGATACACAGAAGGCAAATTTACTAACGATTATTACTCATTAGGTTATTCAAGGGGAACGGCTCTTATAATTAATGATGAAGACTATAAAAGAATAAAAGCAAAGTTAGGACAGCAGGTTGTTTCTTATGACCATTTAATTAAATTAAAAGACCCTAAGGATTATAAAAGTTTTAATAGTATCTCAAATGAATTAAAGATATTAAATCATGGAGATGAATCTTTAAAACCAGAATTTAAACAGCAAATGTTAGAAGAAAATATAAGGGAAAGTGGCTTTGTGCTTTTCTCAAGTTTATTTTTAGGAATGATGTTTTTAATAGCCAGTGGAGTGGTATTGTATTTTAAGGTGTTAACCGGTGTTGCTGAAGAAAAGGAAAGAGTGAAAAAAATGGTTCAATTAGGCATGACAGACAGTGAGGTATCAAAGGTTTTAACAAAGGAACTGGCAATAATCTTTTTTACACCAGTAGTTTTAGCTGTTAGTTTAATAACATATTTTTTATCAATAGCATTTGGAGTAGTAGCAAATGGTGAGTATATGTTTAATAAATCGCTTTGCGTGTTTGTAGCTTATATAGTTTTACAAATGGTAGCCTTCTTTATTACAAGGGGGAGGTATATTAGGGAAGTAGTTGGATAGCACAAATGTAAGTATATTAAATTTTTTAGGGGGTAAAAATTATGAACAGAAAATCAGTAAAGTTTAAAGGAGTATGTTTAACATTATTTTTAAGTGTTTTATTTCAAAATATCTTTATTGGGAGTTTTTTTAATAACAATGTATATGCAATGAATAATAGCGAAAGAAATAAAATGTGGATTGAGGATATAGATCATTTGAAAAACGAACTTCCTAAAAAGCACATAAACTTATTTGCAAAAATGAAAAAAGAACAGTTTTATAAAGAAGTAGAAGATTTGAAAAATTCAATACCTAATATGAATGATGATGAAATTAAAATTAGCTTATATAAAATTGTTGCTAAAGTAGGAGATTCGCATACAAGTGTTTATGAAAAGACAAAAACATTCTACCCAATAATGACACAATATTTTAACGAGGGGTTATATATAACTGATACAATTTTAAAATATGAGAAGACACTTTATTGTAAGATTGTGAAGATAAATAATGAGGATATTAAAGCGGTATGCACGGAGATTTCTTCTGTTATACCTCATGAAAATAGTGCACAGATTAAGAAAAAAATACCTACAATAATTATGAATCCAGACCTTATGAATGGACTGCATATTACGTCAAATAAAGAAAAACTTGAATTAACATTAGAGAAAAAAGATGGTGAACAGTTTAATATTATTATTGAAGCGATGGATAGAAAGGAAAAGATAGAGCTTGTGAAAAAAGGAGACTCTAAGGAGTTGCCCCTTTATTTAAGAAATCCAAGGGAAAATTATTGGTTTGAGTATTTAAAGGATTCTAATACAATGTATGTACAGTATAATTCTTGTAGGGATATGAAGAATAAACCTTATGAAGAATTTGCAGATGAAGTAATTAAAATCACTGATGATAATAAGGCAGATAAGCTTATTATTGATTTGAGAAACAATGGAGGTGGAAGTGAAAAAATTATAAGACCATTAATTAATAAAATTAAAGAAAATAAAAATATTAATAAAAAGTACAAGTTATTTGTTATAGTAGGTCGTAATACTTTTTCAGCAGCTATATGCAGTTCCGCAGAATTAAAAGAAACTAATGCAATTTTTGTTGGTGAACCTACCTCAGGAAAATTAGATCATTTTGGAGAAGTCCAGGACTTTATATTACCTAATTCAAAAATATCTGTTCAATATTCAACAAAATATATTGAACTTTCTAAGTTTTTTAAAAACGTACCTAAAGGTGTAGATTCCTTGGTACCAAATATTATAGTTGAAAATTCTATTGAAGATCATATTAATAATAGAGATTTTGTTTTAGATATTGTTTTAAGAATTAAATAGAAAACAAGAACTTCCAGTTTTTGTTACGACCTAAAGGGACGTAGCAGAAACTGGAAGTTTCTGTTTGTTAGTTACAGTTCAAAATTGTAAGGTTAAGTAATGCTTTTGAATGTGACTTAGTTTTAAAAATTAAGGACATTTCTTAGTGAGAATAGAAAGTTGTTTTACATATATATTAAAAACATTAAAATATATGTAATGGAATGAAAAATTTTACGTATTAACATATGAGATTACTTGGCCGAGTAAAAAAACAAGAAAAAGGGGGGGGGAGATGAAGCAACTTGCGTTGTGTGATATTTCATATAAAAAAGAAATTACAGAAGAATTATGTAAAGAAGAAGAATTTGCTCATATTTTTGAAAGCTATTACAAAAGAGTTTACAACTATATGTATTATCGTGTTAATAGCATTGAAACATCAGAAGACCTTACAAGTCAGGTTTTTGAAAAAATAATGGTTAAAATAGATATGTATTCTCAAGGTAAATCACCTTTTGAGGTGTGGATGTTTGCTATAGCTAGAAACATAGTAAATGATTATTTTAGAAGTTTAAAAAAACACAAATTATTTTCTCTTGACACAATTAAGGACTTAGTATCAAGAGAAAAAACACCTGAAGACATAATATTATCAGCAGAAAGTAACAGTGAACTTTCAAAGGCTCTAAAGATTTTGAATGACAGGGACCGAAATATTGTTTCACTTAAGTTTGGTGCAAATCTTAAAAATCAGGAGATAGCACAAATATTAGATATTACGGAAAGCAATGTTGGAGTAATACTTTATCGAACAATGAAAAAGTTAAAAAAGAAAATTGAGGAAGAGAGGGAACCATATGAGCAATAAGAGAATTGAAGACAAGTTTTCTAGAGAAATAGATGCTTATTTTAATGGTATAGAGGATAAGAAAAAAATAGAGCCTAGTGAATATAATGAACTTTTACAATTTAGTAAGAATCTATCAAATAAGGATTTTAGCAAAGATAGTAATAAACAAGTAGTATTTAATAAAACTTTAAAAAGTATAAGTGAAAATGAAGGAGAGAATATTATGAAAAAATCTAATAAATTAAAAAAAACTGCTATTGCAGTAGCGGCAATATGTATAGTAAGTGTTTCTTTAATGCAAACATCCTTTGCTCAAGATATAGCGGATAAAATAATAAGAACTATATCTTTAGGACATATAAGTGTTGTTCAAATGGAACCATCTAAAACAAAAGAAGTGAAATTACCAGATGAATTTAAAGGTAAAGTTTTTGATGAACATGGAAAGTCAGTAGAAGTAATTAAAGTAGAAAATGCAAAAGAATTATATACAGCAAAAGGTGAAAAAATTGCTAATATGCAGGATGGTAAAATAATAACTGTGGCTGAATATGAAAAAATTCGCAAAGAGGAAGTTGTTGAAGTAAAAGATTCTACTAAATTAAATGAGTATACTTGCTTTGATGTTAAGATTCCAACCTTTTTGCCAGAAGGATATAAATTTGATAGAGCAGAAGTTTATAAGGAAGAAAATGAAACAAAAGTTAAAAATAGCAAATATATTGATTTGTATTTTACTAAGAAGGAAACTGGGAAGTTTATATTTATGCAACAAAGGTTTCCAGATGAAACCACTAAATGTGCATCTGGATCAGACGGCACCATTGAAGAAATAAAAATTAATGGAGTAAATGCTGTAATAAGTGATGATAGAAACATTGATTGGGAAACTAAAAATGCTGTTTATATGTTATCAGGTAGAGGAGGGATTACAAAGAGTGAACTAATAAAGATTGCAGAATCTATTAAATAATCATTAAGGAATAGAAAAATGCTTTGTTATCAAATAATTATTTGATAACAAAGCATTTTTCTAGTAGTTCATAGTGTTCAAGTTTGATATAAAGCTGTTATTATAAACATTTGTTCTATAAGTATGCACAAATTTAATATATGGAATTTGTGCATACTTATAGAAAATTCAAAAGCCATAGACTTAAAGCACGGAATAAATTATTATATAAGTGATTAAGCATAAGAAAAAATAACAAGTCAAAGATGGATGGATATTTTTTTAAAGATGCCTTAATCTAATAAAATATGATTTTATAGGAAAGAAGGTAAGATGCAAGATGTTTGGAAAAATTAAAAGCTTTGAACGTTTAGGAAATAAAATAAAAATAAGTTTTGAAAAGAGAATAGGAGAAATAGAAGTAATATCTCCCTATATAATAAATGTATTTGCAGCTTTTAAAAGAGAGGAACATTTTTCTCGCGCTATTGAAGGTGAGAAAGCTCAAAGGTGTGATATAAAAGTAACTGGGTATGAGGATAGAATAGAAATTCATACAGAAGCTGTAAAGGTTTTAGTATATGATAATTTTAAAGTGGATTTTTTTGATGTAAACGGTATAGCACTTTGTGAAGATTATAGAGGTATAAGAGAACCCTTCATAAGGCGGGGTAATGGTAGTATTGGTGAGGGAGAAGGACACAAAACAGAAAACAATTACGATTTACATAAAATCGAAGTGATTAAGACTATGAAGGGAAATGAATACTTTTATGGTTTTGGAGATAAAACAGGACCTTTAAATAAAAAAGGCTATCAATATGAAATGTGGAATACTGATGATCCATCACCACATGTAGAAAGTCATAAAGCTCTTTATAAATCTATACCTTTTTTCATTACTCTAAGAGAGAAACAAGCTTTTGGAATATTTTTTGATAATACTTTTAAATCTAACTTTGATATGGGTAAGGAAAATTCTAACTACTATTACTTTGGTGCAAACGATGGCAATTTAGATTATTATTTTATAGCAGGACCAAAGATTACAAATATACTAGATAGATATACATATCTTACAGGTAAGACACCACTGCCACAAAAATGGACATTAGGCTATCAACAGTGCAGATGGAGTTATGCATCAGAAAATAGAGTCATGGAGATTGCTGAAAACTTTAGAAAAAAAGACATACCTTGTGATGTGCTATATCTAGATATTGATTATATGGATGGGTATAGAGTATTTACCTGGGATAAAGAGAAGTTTGAAGATCCTAAATTAATGATAAAAAAACTTAAAGAAATGGGCTTTAAACTTGTTACAATAATTGATCCTGGTGTTAAAAAAGATAAGGGCTACAGTATATACGATCAAGGTATTAAAAATAATTATTTTGCTACAGATAAGGATGGAATTCCATATGTAAATGAAGTATGGCCAGGAGATTCACTATATCCAGACTATTCAAAACCGGAAGCTCGAGCATGGTGGAGTGAAAATCAAAAAATCATGATGGATGCTGGAGTAGAAGGAATATGGAATGACATGAATGAACCTGCTAGCTTTAGAGGACCACTACCAGATGATGTTATGTTTAATAATGATGGTAGACTTAGCGACCATACAGAAATTCATAATGTGTACGGGCACCTTATGTCAATGGCAACATTTGAAGGTATAAAAAAATATACAGGAAAAAGACCTTTTGTTATAACAAGAGCTTGTTATGCAGGTACTCAAAAATATGCTACTGCTTGGACAGGAGATAATCAAAGTTTTTGGGAACACCTTAGAATGTCTCTTCCTATGCTTATGAATCTAGGGATTAGTGGGATTACGTTTTGTGGCACCGATGTAGGTGGCTTTAGTTCTGACTGCAGCGCAGAGCTTTTATCAAGATGGGTACAGGTAGGATGTTTTACCCCATTATTTAGAAATCATTCAGCAATGCATACAAGAGATCAAGAACCTTGGGCTTTTGATAATGTAACTGAGGAGATAAATAGAAAATATATAAAATTAAGATATAAGCTACTTCCATATCTTTATGATTTGATGTGGGTCTCAGAGAAGGTCGGGCTTCCAGTGATGAGGGCTTTAATGTTACATTATCAGCAAGATGAAAAAACCTATGAAATAAATGATGAATTTATGTTTGGTGAGAACATTCTTGTGGCACCGGTTGTGCAGCAGGGTCAAAAGGCAAGAACTGTATATTTACCAAAGGGAACTTGGATAGATTACTGGACAAAAGAAGTTGTAGAAGGAGAAAAATATATACTTCGGGAAACTCCTCTTGATGTATGTCCAATATATATTAAGGCCGGTAGCATAATTCCGAGTTATGAGCCACAAAGTTATGTAGGCCAGGCTCAGAATAAAAAGCTTATACTTGATGTGTATTTAGGTAAAGGGAAATATGTTCATTATGGAGATGATGGTGAAAGTTTTAAATACAAGGATGGAGAATATAATTTATATGAATTTACTATGGAAGCGTCACAGAAAGCGGTAATTATAAATATAGATAATGTTCATAATAATTATAAAACAACTTATGAAAGCTTTACATTTAATATTAACAATTTTATTGCTAGAGAAGTATTAGTAGATGGAAAAGCAATTGATTTTAACATTAACAAGGATGAGTTTGAAAAAACTACATTTGTAGTTTTAGCTAAAAACTCAAAGATACTCATAAGATAATAAGGAACAAACAATAAAAACCCCAAGCTACCTTGGGGTTTTTACTATTTGAAAGAGTTTTTAGAGAATATGATATAGTATAACTGAGTGAATTTAGAAAATGAAGTTTATTTGTTAGGAGAATAAGATAAACTTCACTTAACATTTAATAGTTTCGCCATATTATTTTTATTTAAACATATGTGAAAGAATATTATATAAAAAATTAGAAATTATACTATAATAAATTTATATAAGGTTAGTCTTTTACACAACTTAAAATTTTCCACTAGTAGTTAGCCTAGATGTTAACATAAAAAAACAGGAACATAGGATTAAATCTTATGTTCCTGTTTTTTTATATTTAAGATCATTTAATCATGCAGAATAAATTGAAGAATCTTTATTTTCTAACCCTTTTTTCTGTAACACAATAGCATAAATAGTAATAGTATATACTATAGATTACACCATAAATCCTACATTTTACAGAGTGTATCATGAAATCTTTAGCAGTAAGAATTGAGGTAGAATGTAGTAGATTTAGTGTAATAGATATATAAAATTCACAGATTATATTTTGTTAGATTAAAAGGAGGATAATATTATTTATGAATATTAATTATAAATATAAAGATAGTGAAATGGGACAGTGTAATGATTCTCAAACTGCAGCTTGTTCTGTAGAAAGGCCGGCTTGTGCAACCGTTACTACTCAAGCTGAATCAATAACTGAACAAATGGATGTAACACCCACTGTTATTGCTGCTGGACATGTAGTAGTTAAGATCCCCGTTGTAATAGCAGAGACAAATATAACAATCCCTGTTGAAGCTACTATCACATTAGACCAAAGAGTTATGGAAATTAAACGTATTAAAAAGAATGTATTTTTAACTCAATCTCGTCTTATCCCATTTTCTAATGACAGCCGTAATTGCACTGGAATACTATTTATATCAGGGTTTATTAGAAAGAATATCGAGTATGCAACTCAAACTTGTCCATCAGATACAAATGTAAATGTATGTGGAGATATAAGGCATTGTACAGTTCAAGTTCCCTTTAATTTCACTACTAGAATTACTTTCCTTAGACCACCTATTTTTATTGAAAACACTACTCCAAGTGAACTAGAATTCTTTACAGATAAACTTACAGGCTGCGATGCTTGTGCAGACCCAGTACTTGGACGTAATCCTTGCGATCAAAATTTCTCATTCACAGAATTCTTTAATGAAAAACCTTTTGTTGAATTAGTAAGGGCAGATATTACTGAAATTGATATTCACACAAATCCAACTTCAAACTGTCAAACTCCTACAGAGCAAAAGTTCACAGAACTCACCGAAAAAATAGTAGTGAATTTAACACTAAAGGTTTTACAAAACCAACAAATAAGAATTACAGCAGTTTAATCTTTACTTTAGATATTAATTAATTTATATGCTCTAGACCCAAAGCTTACTAAGAGTGGTTTTGGGTCTGTTTCTTAGGAAGAGTTACATTTAAAGTTTTTTAGACTATAGAATTTTTAATAGGAGGAGAAGTTGTGTTCAGAACAAATAATTCAATGGAATATGATGATATCCGACATAAGAAAAAATGTGATGAAGAACATTATAATGAAAAGCAAGATAAAAGGGATCATAATGATGATGATCGGCATAAAAGAAAACAAGATGAAAAGCAACATAAAAGGGAACATAATGATGAGCGGTGTAAGAGGAAACAAGATAAAAAACAACATAAAAAGGATCATAATGATGAGCGTCATAAAAGAAAACAAGACGAAGAACAACATAAAAAAGGTCATAATGATGATAGGCATAAAAGAAACAATAATGAAGAACATCATAAAAAGGATCATAATAGTGAGCTACATAAAAGAAAACATCACGAAAAACATCATGACGAAGTAGATCAAAAAAAGGAGAATGATAAAAATTATTTTATAGAAAGAGATTTACTTAATTTTTTTAAAACTTTTATTGCAGAAAATAATAACTATGTTCCCCTAGAAAATAATGTAGGAGACAAAAACCTTGATATACTCAAGGAGGATGACATAGAAAAAAGTGTGAAAGATGAAAACTGTAATTTACCCAAGGAGGATGACATAGAAAATGATGTAGAAGATGAGAACTGTAATTTATCCAAGGAGGATGACTTAGAGAATAATGTAGAAGACAAAAACCTTGATTTATCCAAGGCGGACTTAGAAAACAATGTAGAAGATGAAAACTGCAACTTATCCAAGGAGGATAGCTTAGAAAATAAGAATTATACTTGTTTTGAAGATTTATATAATGAAGACTTGCTAGAAGAAAATCACAATACCATTCCAATAGAAGAGTTTTCTAAAGATACGCTTAATAATCAAGTGGACGAGGTTAAAATTGTGAATTTTAAAACAATGGTTACTTCTGAAATTCTACCTCTTTGTGAGAATATTATTCATACTTCAGAAGTGGCTGTAGAGCCTGTAACAGTAAAAATTCCAGTAGTGTTAACAGAATGTACTCTAACTATTACTGTTGAGTCTTCACTTAAGCTAGAGGATGTTGTATTAGAAATTAAACACATTAGAAAAAATGTATATTTAAATCAGTGCGAACTTATCCCGAGCTCTGAAGATGGCAAACCCAATACCGGGATACTATTTGTAGATGGCTTTATTAGGAAGAATATAGAATACACCACTAAAGACCATAATGATAATGGAGTATCATGTGGAAAGGTTAAACATGCTACAGTTAAAGTCCCTTTTAAATGCACTACCAGAGTAACATTTAAGACTTACCCTAAGTTTAAACCAAATAATTATCAAGATGAAGTAAAAACACTACAAACTAGCATTAAAGTTTTCCATCCCTGTGAAGAAGACATAATTGGAGGAGATACCCGAGAACAAAGTTTTAAAATAATCGAATACTTTAATGAAAAAGTATCCTGTGAATTGATTAGTGCTGAAATTATTGAATCTGATATTCTTGAAAATCCAATAAATAAAGAGTATAAAATACCATTAGAACAAGGATTCCACAACATCACTGAAAAGGTAGTGTTATCACTAACAATAAAATTATTACAAAATCAACATGTAGATATTTCAAACAAAAATTAGTAGTTTTGTAACGTAAAAACATAAATTGTAATAGTATATAATATAAAGATTACACTATAAATCTTATATTTTACCGAGCAGTTCACTAACTCTTGAACAATAAGTATACTTTCGTTAATTCAAAAGGAGGATAATTTATTATGGATATTGATTCTAAATCAAATCAAGAAAATCAAATAAACACGGGTAATGATTCGTACATTGCAGATATTGCAGATTGTTGTTTAAAAAATAATCATTGTGCAACAGTTACTACTCAAGCTGAAACAATAACTGAAGAAATTGATGTAATTCCTACTGTTATTTGTGCTGGGAATGCAGTAGTTAAGCTCCCCGTTGTGCTAGCAGAGACAAAAATAATAATTCCTGTCGAAGCTACTATCACATTTGACCAAGTAGTTATGGAAATTAAACGTACTAAAAAGAATGTATTTTTAACTCAATCTCGCTTAATTCCATTTTCTCAAGACAGCCGTACTGGCACTGGGATATTATTTATAGCAGGTTTTGTTAGAAAGAATATTGAGTATGCAACTCAAACTTGTCCATCAGGTACAAGTATAAATGTATGTGGAGATATAAGGCACTGTACAGTACAAGTTCCTTTTAACTTTACTACTAGAGTTACTTTCCTTAGGCCACCTGTTTTTAATGAAAACACCACTCCAAGTGAAATAGAATTTTTTACAGATAAACTTGAAGGCTGCGATAATTGTACAGATTCTGTACTTGGACGTAATCCTTGCGATCAGAGCTTCTTTATCACAGAATTCTATAATGAAAAACCCTATGTTGAATTAGTAAGGGCAGATGTTACTGAAGTTGATATTCACACAAATCCAATTTCAAGTTGTGAAACTTCTACGGAGCAAAGGGTTACACAACTCACTGAAAAAGTAGTGATAAATTTAACACTAAAAGTATTACAAAATCAGCAGGTAAGGGTTACGGCAGTCTAGTACATGTCTACAATAACTGCATGAGATTGTTAGAATACAAAAAACAGTAAACATAAGAGTAAATCTTATGTTCCTGTTTTTTAATACATAATTCTTTCTGTATTAAATGCATACACCTTGTTTTGTGAGATGGTAATAAGAGATTTATTGCTAATACATAGGGAGTACCTTACTACTAGTTAAATATATGTGATTTTTTATGTTTTTTATATCTAATGTAGCATTTTTAAATTTAAATGTAGATTCAATAGGAATGTCTATATTTATTTTTGATATTATGATGGGGACTGCTGATATGAAGTTTTCATTATGATTAGTATTTATATTTTCAGTAATTTCATAAATATCATTGCCAGGAGTATTAGTATCAGTATTAGTATCAGTATTAGTATCAGTATTAGTATTAGTATTAGTATTAGCATTATTATTATTATTATTATTATTATTATTATTATTATTATTATTGGTATTAATTTTAATTTTATCTTTTATACATTTTGTATCATCTTCTATATTTTTTTCTTGTATAGGAAATATACGGTCTAGATCCATTATATCTTTTGCATCCCTTTTGACACTTGAATTATTTAGGTTTATATTGTTTTTAAGCTTAATATTTGGTGAGTTTTTTTTAGAGATTTTATTAATATTTTCATTATAATATGTTTGCTGCAGAATACTGATAATAATAATTAGTTTTAACATAT
Source organism: Clostridium sp. FP1 (assembly GCF_011065975.2). Lineage (NCBI taxonomy): Bacteria > Bacillati > Bacillota > Clostridia > Eubacteriales > Clostridiaceae > Clostridium > Clostridium sp. FP1. Next base: position 1,351,965 of record NZ_JAAMNJ020000001.1, read on the forward strand.
TTAATTTATCACAGTTATTGTATTGTATCATAGAAAAATACTCCTTTCTTATAGAAATTAGGCACCTGAAATTCTTCCTTTTATTGAGGCATAAATACTTACTTTATAATATGTGGAAAATAAAAAAAGAGTTACTTTTAATATGGATATATTTTAAACTCCAAAAATAAAAGATAAAAGTATAGAACAGTTGAAATAATATAGGTAAATGAAGTAATATATAAACAAGTAGGATATAATAGTCTTGTGGTAAAGTACAGAAAATAAAATAAACTTTATTAAAACAGTGGAGTTGGTAATTATGTCGCAGCAAAATATTTTTGATGAAAAAGTTAATATTAAAGAGAAAGTAGAAATTGATATTAGGAAACCTAATAAGTACAACGTAATCATTCATAATGATGATTATACAAGCATGGAGTTTGTTGTGCAGGTTTTAGTTGGAGTTTTTAAAAAACAGGTTGTGGAAGCCACAAAAATTATGTTTGATGTCCATAAAAAGGGTAGAGGCATTGCAGGAATATATAGCTATGATGTAGGTGTAACAAAAATCATCCAAGCTATGGAGATGTGTGAAGAAAGTGGGTTTCCATTAAAATTAACCCTAGAAGAGGAGTAATTATGCAATTAGATAATATAGTAAATGAGATTATTACTGCGGCTTATAATGAAGCGCAGATGTCCAATCATGAATATTTCACACCAGAACATATTCTTTATGCCTCTTTATTTTTTGAAGAGGGAATTGATATAGTAGAGAATAGTGGTGGTAACGTTAAGAGACTAAAAAAACAGATTATTAAATTTTTAAAGGAAAATATAGATGTTGTAGAAGACGCGGAGCCAATACAAACCATTGGAATCCAGACAATTTTATCAACAGCTGAAGATCACGTTATGCTTTCTGGAAAAGAGCTGGTTAAGATTGGTGATGTGATTGTAGCCATGTATGATGACGAGGAAAGCTTTGCTTCATATTTTTTGAGAAAACAGCAAATGAAAAGAAGGGATCTTCTCAATTACATAGCTCATGGTATTTCTGTAGTAGATACTTTTGATTTTGCAGGGACAACAAATCATGAGCAAGAAGAAGCAGTTGAATTTGAGGAAGGTGAAGAAGAGACAGAACACACATACGACGAGGAAATAAATCCCAACGAAAAAGAAAACTTTTTAAGTGATTTTACTGTAGAGTTAACGCAGAAAGCGAGCAGAGGGGAAATGGATCCTCTTATTGGGAGGCAAGATATTCTGCAAAGAACACTACAAGTATTATGTAGAAGACTTAAAAATAATCCAGTGCATGTAGGAGAACCGGGGGTAGGTAAAACTGCTATCACGGAGGGTCTTGCGCAATTAATTGTAGAAAACAAAGTCCCTAAGATATTACAAGGGAGTAAGATATATTATTTGGACATGGGTTCTCTCCTTGCAGGTACAAAGTATAGAGGAGATTTTGAAGAACGTATAAAAAGAGTATTAAGGGAAATTAGTAAAGAAGAAAAGCCTATAGTGTATATTGATGAGATACATACCATAGTTGGAGCTGGGGCAGTTTCTGGAGGCGCTATGGATGCTTCTAATATTTTAAAACCCTTTCTTGCAGATGGAAAGGTAAGGTTCATTGGATCAACTACTTATGATGAATATAAAAAGCATTTTGAAAAAGATAGTGCACTAGCTAGGAGATTCCAAAAGATTGAAGTGCCAGAGCCATCTACTGAAGATACCTTTAATATTCTTATGGGACTTAAAGATAGATACGAAGATTACCATAAGGTTACGTACAAGGAAGAAGCTTTAAAAACCGCAGCAGAACTATCTAACAAGTATATTAATGAAAGATATCTTCCGGATAAAGCTATAGATATTATGGATGAAGCAGGTGCTTATGCTAGGCTCAATTCTGAGGATAGTGAAGAAAACATTATTATAACCGTAAGTGCAGTGGAAAAAATAGTAGCTTCTATTGCAAAAATTCCAGAGCAAAGTGTATCAAACAATGAAACTTTAACACTAAAAAATCTAGACCAAAGTTTAAACAAACAAGTTTTTGGTCAAAGTGCCGCTATAGACACTCTAGTAAGAGCTATAAAGAGATCTAGGGCAGGATTTAATGATGAAGAAAAACCAATAGCATCTCTTCTTTTTGTGGGGCCTACAGGAGTAGGAAAAACAGAAGTAAGTAAGCAATTATCAAAGAGCCTCGCTATTCCACTTATTAGATTTGATATGAGTGAATACCAAGAGAAGCATACTGTGGCTAGACTTATTGGCGCACCACCAGGATATGTAGGTTATGAAGAGGGTGGACTATTAATCGAAGCCATTAAAAAAACACCTCATTGTGTACTACTGCTTGATGAAATTGAAAAAGCTCACCCAGATGTATATAATGTGTTACTTCAGGTTATGGATTATGCAACTTTGACTGATAATGCTGGTAAAAAGGCAGATTTCAGAAATGTTATTTTGATAATGACATCTAACGCAGGAGCCAGAGAAGCTAGTAAAAATATAATTGGATTTGGAGATAGAATAGAATCAGGAGAAGCAGTCACTAAAGAAGTAGAACGAGTATTTTCTCCAGAATTTAGAAATAGATTGGATAATATAATTGTATTTAATAAAATTGACGAAGCTATGGCTCTTCAAATAGCTAAAAAAGCTATGAAACAGTTCGAGGAAAAGCTTTTAACTAAAAATATAAAATTAGTGGTAACAGATAATTTATATGCTTGGTTAAGTAAAAAAGGCTATTCAGAGGCATATGGTGCTAGAGAAATCAATAGAGTAGTTCAACAGGAGATAAAGACCTATTTTGTTGATGAAGTGCTGTTTGGTGATCTTTGCACAGGCGGTAGCGCAATAGTTGATATTGTGGATGGTAAACTTAAAATTATTAAAGAAAAATAAAAAAAAGATGTTGCTAATAAAAATAGCAGCATCTTTTTATTTGGTTTTTTCTGCTTTTGAAAATTTACTACTTAATATAATAATATCTACGGTTCTATTCTTGGATTTTCCTATTTCAGTAGTGTTATTTGCCACAGGTCTATTTTCTCCATAGGCTACTGCGGATATCCTTTTAGGATAAATTCCTGATTTTGAGATAAGAAGTTCTGTAACATTTGTTGCCCTAATGGCAGAAAGTTGCCAGTTTGAGCTAAACTCGTTATTGCTAATTGGTGTACTATCTGTGTGTCCTTCAATTCTTACATAGTTATCAACCTTATTTAGTATTTTACCTATACTAATTAACTGTTTTATTGATTCAGCCTTAACCTCTGCTTTACCAACATCAAAGAGTAGTGTACTATTGAGACTTACTTGAAGCCCTCTTTCATCAATTTTAGTGGATACGTTAGAACTTAATCCATTTTCTTTTAAGTACTTGTCCACATTTTTTTTAATATCTTTCATTTTACTTTCTTCTAATGCTTTACCTCCATCAGAGGAGTTGCTTTCTACAGAGGGTGTTTCAACTACCTTAGTACTTGAATCTGTTATACTTATAGCTGAGTCATTTCCAACAATACTTTTACCACCACCTTCAAAAGCCACGTTAAGTGACTGTGATAGCTGTTTATATTTTGTAGCACTTACAGTGCTTGATGCATACATAATAACAAAAAATATCATAAGCAAAGTTATTAAGTCTGAATAAGTTAAAAGCCATCGCTCATGATTGGGTTCTTTTTCTTCTCTCTTTTTCATTATTATGCTCCCTCATTATCCATTTCATTAAACTTCTGTATTTGTTTCTTATCAAGGAAACCTTTTAACTTTTCTGCTAAGATATTAGGATTTGCACCTTCTTGCATAAGAAGAACAGCTTCTATTATTAGTGACTTCTCTTTAATCTCTTCATTATTTAAATCCTTTAATCTTGAAGAAATAGGAAGAAATAGTAAGTTTGCAGACCCAACGCCATATAGAGTAGCTATAAATGCAACTGCAATTTTCTCTCCTAAAACAGCTGGGTCAGAAAGGTTACTTAAAACTTGCACCAGACCCATAACCGTACCTATAACACCCATGGTAGGTGCAAGTCCACCCGCTGCTTCAAAGATACCAGCATTCTCTTTATGTCTTTCATAGGTTGATTCAAGTTCAAACTCTAAAATGGTTTTTACCATTTGAGGGTCTACGCCATCCACCACTAGTTGTAAACCTTTTTTAATAAAAGGGTCTAATGCATCAGTTATTTCGGCTTCAATGCTAAGTAAACCATCTTTTCTAGTTTTAAAGGATAAGTTTTTAAAATAACTCACAATTTCCACTAGATCCTTATCTTTTGCTGTAAATATAAGCTTAAGCATTGCTGGGATATTCTTTAATTTTTTAGGCGAAGATCCGAGCCCTACGGATCCAATTGTACCTCCAAACACAATCATAGCAGCAGTTTTAGCTACAAGCATAACAGGACTTCCACCTTCTAAAATGAATGCAGCTACCAGTGAACCAAAACTTACTAATATAAATATAATTGGGAAAATATTCATAAATTCCTCCTATTCTTGAAGTTACATAACTTTTAATTTAATGTAACAACATGTAAAATAATATAATATTATTAACAAATAAAATAATACCATAGAATAATCTTCGAAGAAACTTATTTTTTATTTAGTCTTTAAAGATAAATATTTATTAAAATTTCATTATGACTATCTTCTTATGTCTATTTTCTTGGAATAATCTCTATCCAGTAGCCATCAGGATCCATAATAAAATATATTCCCATAGGCTTATTTTCAAAACAGATGCATCTCATTTTTTTATGGTGCAAATAGGCGCCCTCAAAATCATCTGTAACTACAGCAAGATGAAATTCATTTTCGCCTAGATTGTAGCCTTCAGTTCTATCTTTAAGGCAAGTGAGTTCTAACTTATGATCAGTAGTTTCATCACCTAAAAATATAAGAGTAAAACTATCATCGGTGGCATTAAATCTCCTAGTTTCTACAAAGCCAAGTGCCTCTTTATAAAATTTAACGCTTTTTTCTAAATCCAATACATTTATATTATTATGGTCAAAAGAAAACTTCATTTAACATAACCACCTTTTCTGAAAAATTTAATATATCACATATACTATATCATCATTATATATTTGTGATAAAATAAGGGCAATAGATTTATTATTTATAAAAAATATTTTAAATATAAGGAGATGTAACTATGGAAAAAATAAAAGCGAAAATATACTATATTTATCATAGCGGTTTTGCAATTAAAACTAAAAACCATTTTTTAATATTTGATTATTATAAAGAGCCTATAGAAAATGATGTCACTCATAAACCATTACTCCTATTGTCCCCTGAAAATATTAAACAAATGAAAAATATGGTTGTGTTTGCTTCTCATAGTCATGAAGATCATTTTAATTCTAGTATTTTGGAATGGGAGAATTATAACAGTAATATAAAATATATATTTAGTAGTGACATAACAATAAATAAAAATAAGCCTAGTTATAACTTTATAGAAGAAGGTGAAGAAAGAACATTTGACGACCTTTATGTAAAAGCTTATGGCTCAACAGATATTGGTATATCTTTCCTCATAAAAGTGGATGGATTAACTATTTTTCATGCTGGAGATCTTAACTTATGGCGCTGGAAAGAGGATAGTTTAGAGGAGCAGTCCCTAGCGGAGTCTTCATTTAAAGCTCACATAGACAAATTAAGCGAAGAAAAATTAATTGATATAGCTTTTTTTCCTGTAGATCCAAGACTCCAAGAATCTTATTATATAGGTGGAGAATATTTTGCGAAAAAAATTCAACCTAAATTACTTATACCTATGCATTTCGGAGAGGAAGTAAATATTACTAGTAAATTTGCAGATAAAATGAGAAAACAAAACATAAATGCAGTCCAAATAGATTATTCAGGGCAAGAAATAATATATTAAAAAAAAATTTCAATATATTTGAATAAATATATTGATTTATGTTAATGATTTAAGTAAACCAAATAAAAAAGCACTTGATGCAGTATTTTTTTTAGTCCCCCTAAATTAATATTGCATGAGGTGCTTTTTATTTGGGAATAGCTAATACTAAATTTATAAGACACTAAAAACTAGTAAGTAAGAGTAGTTTTTTTATTTACATAATTTAATAACTGTGATAACTTTATGGAGGATAAAATAGAAAGTAGAAAGTGAGATAAAGCAAATGAGAAGCGAGACTAAAAATGAGAATGTTTTAAGCTATTTTTATATTATTATTGGAGCTACAATACTCGCAGCAGGGATAAATATGTTTTTGGCAAAAATAAAATTAGTAACAGGCGGAGTAGCAGGCCTTGCAATTATTATCCAATATGTTACAGAAAAACATTATGGAAATGGAGTGCCTTTATGGCTTACTAATATTGTTGTAAATATACCATTGTTTGTCTTAGCTATAAAACTTAAGGGCAGAAAATTTGTAGGCAAATCTATGTTTGCTGCAGCCTATCTATCTTTTGCATTGTTTTATACAAGTTTTATACCATCACCAAAGGTGGATTTCTTGCTTGCAAGTGTATTTGGTGGGGTATTAGTTGGTACAGGCTTAGGATTAGTATTAAGAGCTTCTGCTAGCACTGGTGGTACTGATTTAGCTGCAAACATAATAAAGGTTTATTTGAAGAATGTGCCAATAGCTAAAATTATACTAACACTAGATTCAACTATAATACTAATAGGTGCATTTGTATTTGGAGCTGAAAAGGCTATGTATGCGCTAATATCTGTATATATAGTTGCTAAGGTTGTAGATAGTATACTTGAGGGAATAAATTTTTCAAAAGCGGTATTTATTATTTCAGATAATTCTAAGGAAATAGCAGAAATATTAATGAAAGATTTAAAGAGAGGTGTTACAGGGATAAATGGTACGGGAATGTATACAAACGGAGAAAAACAAGTGCTATTTGTAGTGGTTGGCAAACATGAAATAGTGCCTCTTCAAAAGATGGTTAAAGAAATAGACAAAAGCGCATTTATTACTATTGCGGATGTTAGAGAGGTATTAGGAGAAGGATTTACAGAATAAAAGGGTAATATGGTAAACAAAATTAGGCAACATTTTCAAAGTATATTTGGAACTCTTCCTGTGCAAACTATATTTAGAAAGGAAGTGAGTATACTATGAGTGATAGATTAAATAACAAGCCTGTTACCTTTGATCACCCTGAAAAACTTACACAAGGAGTATCTTTAGAAAAAGGTGATGTTATGGCAAAAACTTTTATTAATGAAGAAGATGGATGTGTAAAATGTAACATCATTCTTGAAAATAAGGCCACTGGAGAAGTAGCTAAGAGAGATGAAGTTATAGGTCAGATAGTTGAAGATGAAGATGATGATGAAGACGAAGAATTTTAGATAATATATTTGTTAGTAATGAATTGTAATGTAGTTGATTAAGGACAACTGTTAGATTATTAACAGTTGTTCTTAAATTTAAAAAAAATAAAGAACTTTATTATATATATTTTTTTTGCTATTAAACAAGAAAATAATTTGAGAACTTCAGTACAAATGTATTATAATTATAAATATAGTTAAGTTTTTATTTGTTATAGTAGGAAATGTCGTTAAAATACATTTGGAATAAGGAGAGGTCATTATGTTTTACATAGGAATAGATATAGGTTCAACAGCAGCTAAAGTAGCAATATTTAAGGAAGACAAGCTAGAAAAATACTTTGTAATGCCAACGGGGTGGAGTAGTATTGAAACTGCTAACACTATAAAAGAAAAACTAGAATTATTGGGAATAAATAAAGAAAATTCAAAGTCTATAGCAACGGGTTATGGAAGAGTATCTGTGCATTATGCAGACAAAACTATAACAGAGATAACTTGTCATGGTAAGGGGGCAGCGTATTTATTGTGTTCTGACTGCACAGTAATCGACATAGGTGGACAAGATACAAAGGTTATTACTGTAGAGGATGGTATGATAACAAACTTTATTATGAATGATAAATGCTCTGCAGGAACTGGTAGGTTTCTAGAGATTATGGCTAATGCTCTAGGCATGGATATAGATTCACTTTGCGATTTAGCAGCACAAGGAAGTGGAATTACCATAAGCTCAATGTGCACTGTTTTTGCTGAGTCTGAAGTTATTAGTCTTATAGGTAGAGGAGAAAAAAAAGAGGATATAGCCTATGCTATTGTAGACTCAATAGTTAGTAAAGTTAGTTCCTTGTGTGGGAAACATTCTGAAGGGTTCAATTATTTCCTTACAGGAGGTTTATCAGGGAATGCATATATTTTAAGTAGTCTATCAGAAAAACTAGGGAAAGAAGTTAGTACAAATGAATTAGGAAGATATGCAGGTGCTATAGGGGCAGGGTTAATGGCCAGCATGTTATAGTAGTTTAAAATAAAAAATTTTAAAAAAACACTTAGTTCATGATATAACACGAACTATGTGTTTTTTTTTGCGCTTTTTTAAGTGGTATTTCACACATATTACATTGACACACATAGTAATATGCGATATCCTATTATTAGGAGGTGAGGTTATTGACTTTAAACAATGTTAGTAGCGACCTTATAAGAGGTAATATTGATACTATTATACTTTGTGTTTTATGGCAAAAGGATAATTATGGTTATGAAATTATCAAAGCTATAAAAGAAAATAGTAACGATGAATATGAGTTAAAAGAACCTACGCTCTATTCAAGCTTAAAAAGATTAGAAGGACAAAAGATGGTGGAATCTTATTGGGGGAATGAGAGTCAGGGCGGCAGAAGAAAATATTACAGGATTACTGATGAAGGCTTACGAATGTATAAAAGAAATTATGAAGCGTGGAAAGTTGCTCGTCAGGTTATTGATAAATTAATTGAAATCAGATAGGGGGAGTGTTTATGAGAGATATTAAAAAATATGTTGACGGACTATTTGTAAAGTATAAAATGACAAAAGAAACAGAAGAGCTACGCGAAGAAATTTCTAGTAATCTTGAAGCAAGAATTAAAGATAATATGGATAATGGATTAGATTATAGTCAGGCATATGATGAAGCCATAAAAAACATTGATAGTATTGATATGTTTATTGATGGTAATAAAAAAATATATATTAATGGATTCAAGAAAGAGTTGGCTCAAATAGCTGTACTATATATTTTAATTGGATGGATAATAACAATTCCGCTTAGATTAAATTTTACTATTGTAATTAGTGAAATATTTGTTGTGGCTTTAGTTGGTGTAGGATATATATATTTATCTATGTCTTATAAAAACTATGATGGATATTTAACTGAAACTTCAGTAATTAATATAAACAAAATATATAATTTGAAAAAGTATACTTGGATCATTTGGTGGATATATATTATTTCAAATACAATATATAATATTGGTATACATTTTGCGAGCAATATGTGGTTCTCACGTCCGATTCATATTGATGGACCATTTCAATTTGCAAGGCTTATAGTTTCATTTACCTTGCCTTTATTTTCAATAGTAGTGCCTTTAATTGTGAGTAGGGCACACAAATTACTAAATGAATATGAGGTGAATTAGCTATGGAAAAACGTAGAATTATAATAATCATTTTGCTTGTAATTGGTGTGTTAGGATTTACAGTTATGGATTTTATCATTAGGCCAAGGCAAGAAAAACAAGAAATCAAATATAAATTAGAGCAGAGAGATGCAATAACTCATGATTTTAAAAATGTGCTCCAATATAAAAATAAATACATGGGAAACATGGGCAATATTTGTAATCTTAATTACGAACTTCCATTGTGTAATATTAATAGAACAAATGAACTTAATTCAGATGAACGATTAGAATATATCATAAATTATAAACAAACAGTTTTGGGTATTGGTAAAGATAAAATAAAGGCTGATCTTATTTATAATGCTGTTGCAAATTTTGCTTTGATAGATAATTTAAAAGCAATTACTTTTAACTTTATGGGCTCCTCATATAAAATAACACGAAGCCATGTTCAAAATTGGTATGGCATAGAATTAAATTCACTTACAGATGAAACAAAATGGAAAAATGAAGTACAAGGAAAATTATCAGATAAAAAGTATGTGAATGAATTCTGGAAGGTGAATTTTAAAGAAAATATAAATAAGTAGGTAGTCATGTGAAAATAAATAACAAGTCAAAGACGCGCAGACTTGTTATTTATTTAAATGTGCCTTATGTCTTTTTATATAAAGGCATAAGAAAAAAATTGACTAAAAACTCTTTGTTGTCGATTAAATAGTCTAGAAATTTTTAAACTTGAGGAGCTGACTTTAATTTTCTTTATACACTATATCTACAGCTAAACCGGCAGCTAGTAGTAATATAATTTTATCTTGGGTATACTCACCTTCATCTAAAGAAATCATATAATTATCTGCGGATGTGAATAATTCTTTTCCTATTCCAGACCATTTTTTTGTAATAGTGCCCGCAGATTTTCCATTTTGGAAAAAATTAAAGTTCCAACCTTTCCAATCTCCTTTTAGTTCAGCTATTTCATTCCCGTTTGAATCAAAAACCCAAAAACCTCCACCTAAAGTTAATATTTTACCTTTAAAATATCCCTTATAAGTTCCAGCTCCATCATATACACTGACTTTTGAGCGTAGAAATGTGAATGGTTTCTTTATTGTAAACGCAATTGAATTGGTTTCTGTATCGCAAACGTTTATTTTGTTAGGCAACATTCCCTTACCTATAATTAACCGTAAAAAATGAACAAGCGCACCAGGTTCTTCTTTGGCAAAACCAATTTGTGTATTAAGTATTGGATCAAAAATATCATATCTTCCTGAAAATTTCATAAATTGTACTTGTTCTTTAATAAAAAAACTTTTTTTATCTAGTAACATAACATCAATCCTTCCAAAATAGTTTAAGTTTAATATTTACTTTATAAGTGCTTATTAATTTACATTTAAATCAATTAGACATACCAAATTGATTTAAACATAAAGAGGGCAATAAAGAATTATTATAACATATTTATGGCAAAAATGTTAAATGCCCATAAGGTTAATCATGCTTCACCTCTGATAGTAAAGAAAATAATTTGACATCTATCATTAAAAATATTATAATTATTGATAGAATATAAAAATAATTAGTATATATTCTAATTATTATAATTTTTAAATATAAAGACTGTGAAGAGAAAAGTAAATATAAAAGGTAGTCATAGCGAGTTGGTGGTGGTGAAAGACCAATACGAAGTTTATATTGAAGAACATCTCAGAGTTTCTAACCGAAATCATTAAGAGAGTAGGCTTAGACGGGTACAATCCGTTAATTGTTGTGCAGTATCGAATTTATAATTCTGTACTGATTAGAGTGGTCATATTTTATGACAAACTGGGTGGTACCGCGAAATTATAGCCTTTCGTCCCTTTATTATTAAGGGATGGAAGGCTTTTTTATTATTAAGAAAAGTATGAAATTATAAGGAGGGCAATTTTATGGAAAAATTGTTAGTAAAACAAATTTACAGAGAAAAAGAAAAATATGCAGATAAAGAAGTGTCTATCTCAGGATGGATAAGGACTTTAAGATCTTCTAAAGCCTTTGGGTTTATAGAAATTAATGATGGAAGTTTCTTTAAAAATATTCAAGTAGTTTTTGAGGAAGGGTTAGATAATTTTTCTGAAATAGCCAAATTGCCTATAAGTTCTTCTTTGACTATAGAAGGAAAATTAGTTGTAACACCAGATGCTAAGCAACCTTTTGAGCTTAAAGCTACTAAAATAGTTTTAGAAGGAATGTCAGATGTTGACTATCCATTGCAAAAGAAAAGACACTCTTTTGAGTATTTAAGAACTATTGCACACCTTAGACCAAGAAGTAACGCTTTCTCAGCAGTGTTTAGAGTGCGTTCACTAACTGCGTTTGCTATACATGAGTTTTTTCAAAAGAGAAACTTTGTATATACACATACACCAATAATTACTGGTAGTGATTGCGAAGGTGCAGGCGAAATGTTTAGAATATCTACCCTTGATTTTAACGATATGCCTATGGGCGAAAACAAAAAAGCTGACTTTTCACAAGACTTTTTTGGTAAAGAAACTAGCTTAACCGTAAGTGGACAGCTCGCAGCGGAGGCTTTTGCACTAGCTTTTAGAAGTGTTTATACTTTTGGACCAACATTTAGAGCAGAAAATTCTAATACAACAAAACATGCAGCTGAGTTCTGGATGATAGAGCCTGAAATAGCATTTGCAGATTTAAATGATGATATGAAGCTTGCAGAAGATATGATGAAATATATTATAAAATATGTTATGGAAAATGCTCCTGAAGAAATGGAGTTTTTCAACAGCTTTGTAGATAAAGGCCTAATTGAAAGATTAAATAGTGTTGTAAATGCGGAATTTGGTCGTGTGACATACACTGAGGCTGTTGATATTCTACAAAAATCAGGAAAAGAATTCCAGTATCCAGTAACTTGGGGCTGCGATCTTCAAACTGAGCATGAAAGATATTTAACAGAAGAGGTGTATAATAAACCATTATTTGTAACTGACTATCCAAAAGAGATAAAATCTTTCTATATGAGAATAAATGACGACAATAAAACAGTTGCAGCCATGGACTTACTTGTACCAGGAATAGGAGAAATTATAGGTGGAAGTCAAAGAGAAGAAAGACAAGATGTTCTAGAAGCTAGAATGGAAGAATGTGGTCTTAATGGTGAAGATTACTGGTGGTATTTAGAGCTAAGAAAATACGGCGGAACTAAGCATGCTGGATTTGGACTAGGCTTTGAAAGGGCTATTATGTATATCACAGGAATGAGTAACATCAGAGACGTTATTCCATTTCCAAGAACAACTGGTAGTGCTGAATTTTAACGACATTTCAGAAGGAAGTCTCCCACTTCTATAAGTGGGGGTCACATACTATAATAAAAATAAAACTTTAGTGGGTGTCTAAATATCCTTCGGAAGTCGTTAATTGTAGCGACCCAGGAGATGATTTAACGAAAAGTGATTTGTATGGAAATTTTAATCTCTTAGCTGGTAGGCTGAGAGATTTTTTTTCCTTTAAGATTATTATAAAATTTGACATAAGATTGAAATAGTATATAATTTTGTATAATATGAGAAAATATAAATGAGGAGGGATTAGCATGAAAAAAATAATTAAAGAATATATTTTAATAACTATTGGATTAGCACTAGTAGCAGTAGGATTTTATTTCTTTTTAGTTCCAAATAATTTAGCTGTAGGAGGAGTTAGTGGTCTTGCTATGATTATAAATTTGTACGTGCCAGCTCTTTCTATTGGAGCCATAATGCTTGTATTAAATTTAATCTTATTCATTATAGGCTTTATATTTATAGGATCTAGTTTTGGAGTTAAGACGATTTATTCTAGTTTGGGATTATCCGGTATGATATGGATATTAGAGAAGACATGTCCTATGAGTGGTAGTATAACAAATGATTTATTTCTAGAACTAGTCTTTGGAATATTGATTGGAGCAGTAGGGCTAGGTATGGTATTTAACCAAAACGCTTCCACAGGAGGAACTGATATAATAGCGAAAATACTTTATAAGTATTTTCACTTAGACATAGGCAAGGCTTTACTTTTGTCTGATTTTTTAGTAACTATTTTAGCTGGTATAGCATTTGGACCTAAAATTGGAATGTATGCATTGCTTGGAGTTATTATCAATGGATTTACTATAGATGCAGTTATTGCAGGAATGAATATTTGTAAAAAAGTTGAAGTGGTTAGCTCAAGAGGTGAAGAAATAAAAAGATATATTATTGAAGAGTTAGGTAGAGGAGCCACTTTATATACTGCTAAAGGAGCTTATACTAATGAGGAAAAAGAAGTTATAACCACTGTTTTAGGCAAAAAAGAATTTATAAAATTAAAAATTTATATAAAAGAAATTGATAAGAAAGCATTTATAATCACATATAACGTACATGAAATTCTCGGAGAGGGTTTTAAGGACATAAACGAATAAAAAAATATAAGCTACTGACAAAGTCAGTAGCTTATATTTTAATTATGTGAAATATGTTCTTAATTAAGCTTCAACTGGAGCGCCTACAGGACAAACGCCAGCACAAGCTCCGCAATCGATACAAGTATCAGCATCTATAACAAATATAGAATCTCCTTGGCTTATAGCGTTAACTGGACATTCAGGCTCACAAGCTCCACAACTTACACATGCATCAGTAATTTTATATGACATAATAATCAACCTCCTTTTTTAATAATCCACGTACATAGTATCACAATTTTCCTAATAAATAAAGCGTTTTTTATAAATAGAAAGTTATATAGACATTAACATAAATGCCATAAAGTATAACACTATAAATATTAATTATATAAAACAAAAACCATAGAATTCAATCTATGGTAAATTAGAGGTGCCTAATTTGTCAGTATTAAAAAGTTAGATATTAAGTTAACTAAATTAAATATAGTTACAGCTAAAAACTATATTTAAAAAAGTTAACTTAATACAATGCTAGTTAGTAACTTTTAGCTGTATCTATATATTAAAGATGAGCTCATCTACTTAGCTGTGAGTTAATAACTATCGGTAGTATTATATGTAGAGAATTAATAAACTATTCAATGTAAATTTTAAATTTTATAATTTTATAATTAATCATTTATAACACTCTACATAATTTTATGGTGATGCCACTGCGGCATAGCTTAATTAAATCATTTTTTCAGCAATTTAAGTGATCTACTAATAACATTTTCTGTTGTAAATCCAAATTCTTGGAATAGTGCTTCCGCTGGGGCAGAAGCTCCGAATCTATCAATAGCAATTACATCGCCATCAAGGCCCACATATCTATCCCAACCAAAGGAAGAACCTGCCTCAACTGCTAATCTAACTCTTACGTTTGAAGGCAATATAGCTTCTTTATATTCTTTTGATTGTGATTCAAATAGATCTAAACAAGGCATACTTATTACTCTAGCCTTGATACCTTGGTCATTTAATAATTTAGCTCCTTCATAAATAAATTCTACTTCAGAACCAGAAGCCATTAAAATGATATCAGGGTTTTTACCTTTTTCTTCATAGGTTTTTAATATATAGGCACCCTTTAAAGCTTCAATTGAGGTTTCGGCGTATAGTGGAAGATTCTGTCTTGTAAGTATTAATGCAGTAGGCGTTGTCTTTGAAGTCATTGCAGCATACCAACCAACAGCTGTTTCTCTAGAATCAGCTGGTCTAAACACATTAAAGTTTGGCAGAGCCCTAAGTGCTGCAAGATGTTCAATAGGTTCATGAGTTGGTCCGTCTTCACCAACGGCTATACTATCATGAGTTAGAACATAAACTATTGGAAGATTCATAAGTGAAGATAATCTCATTGCACCTTTCATATAATCACTAAATACAAAGAAAGTTGAAACAAAGGTTTTAAGACCTCCATGTACATAGATTCCATTTGCAATAGCTGCCATTGCGTGCTCTCTTACTCCAAAATGAAGATTAGAACCATTTCTATCTTCTATTGAAAAATCACCCATGTCCTTCATATATGTCTTATTAGAAGGAGCAAGGTCTGCTGAACCACCTATAAGGTTTGGTACATATTTAGCTAATGTATTTATTATTGCTCCAGAAGAGTTTCTTGTTGCGGCTTTGCCCTCAAACTTCCACATCTCATCTATTTTAAGTAAATCTACAGGAAGTTCTCCACTTTGCCATGCTTCATATTCTTTAGCAAGTGCAGGATTTTTTTCACTATACTGTGCATAAAGAGTGTTCCATGATGCTTCCTTTGCTTTAAGGTCTGCTTTTACATTTTCCATATGCTTAGTTACTTCACTTGGAACTGTAAATGGTTCTTCACTCCAGCCCATGCATTTTTTCATTTCAATTATATTATCTTCACCAAGTGGTTCGCCATGTGCTGAGGCAGTTCCTTGTTTTTTAGAACAACCAAATCCGATAATAGTTTTAACTACAATAAAGGAAGGTTTATTTAGCTCAAGCTTTGCAGTTTCAATGGCTTTACCTATTGCTTCCATATCATTGCCATTTTCTACATATAAAACCTGCCATCCATAGGCATCAAATCGCATACCTACATCTTCTCTAAAAGCAAGATTTGTACTTCCTTCTATAGTTATACTATTTGAATCATACATTACAATAAGTTTAGAAAGTCCTAAGGTACCTGCAAGAGATGCTGCTTCTCCAGAGATTCCTTCCATATTGCAGCCGTCACCAGCTATAGCATATGTATAATGATCTACAATAGCATGCTCTTTTGTGTTGAATTTTGCTGCAAGATGACTTTCAGCTATTGCCATACCTACTGCATTAGCAATTCCTTGTCCAAGTGGGCCTGTGGTAACTTCAACACCATTTGTATGACCATACTCAGGATGACCAGGTGTTAAGCTTCCAAATTGTCTGAAATTCTTTAAATCTTCGATAGTTAGGCCATATCCAAAAAGATGGAGTAGTGAATATTCAAGCATGGATCCATGTCCTGCAGAAAGTACAAATCTATCTCTATCCTGCCATTTTGAATTGAGAGGACTATGTTTCATGTGGTTTGCCCATAGTGTATATGCCATTGGTGCCACTCCGAGAGGTAGCCCTGGATGTCCTGAATTTGATTTTTGTATTGCTTCAGCTGATAAAACCCTTATAGTATCTACGGTTAATTGTTCAATTTTACTCAATTTAATTTCCTCCTTATTTTATATAACTTAATATTTATGTTTATTTAAATTACTTATAATAGGTGAATGTTCTATTATAAATATAAAAGATAATCCTAGATATTGCAAGAAAATATCATTTTTCTTAAATCTTTTTGAATATCTCATAAATTTTGTGATTAATGGCTTGTGACATATTTATAGAACTTTTCAAAGCTTATAATTTAATTATCATACACTATATATTTTAGCACACAAAGAGGTATATATGAAAAAAACTTAAGGGGACGGATAGGTACTATTTTAAATTTGTTAAATAGTACTTATCCGCCCCCTTATTTTATGCGTTTATCTTTATAACATACCTGATTCTTGAATATTCTCAGTGTCTTTTTTAAGCTTGTTTTCAATTTCTATTAGTATTTTTTGTTGATAGAACATTAGCAAATAACAGATTGTGCTAGCCATAAATAATAATACAAAGTTAGAAACTTTAAAAAGTAGAAAGCCTACAACTAAAAAGCTAGCAAAATTCAATAATGTAATATGAATTTTTTTAATGGAATAGTAGGTTGCAGTTTTAAGAATATCATTCCAACTTAAATAAAATCTTGATATTATTGGGTATACATATAGACTTATTAAAAAAATAAAAATAATGATGATAAAAATAAACGAAGTTACAATTTGTGGGTAACCCTTTGAAATAAAGAATCTAGTATCAATAAATAATATACCTATTATAAGCATTTCTAGAATCCAAAAAAATAATGATTGAAAAAAATTAGTTTTATAAGCTTTAAAAAAGTCTTTTGTAATATTTATATCTTTTTCCCTTATAAGTTTTCCCATTACGCTAAGTAGCGCAGTTGCGGCGGGTCCTATGGGAATACAACATAAAATAATAATAGAAGCAAACCAGGGTGGCATTAGTACGCCACCATTAGAGATAAGCACAAGTAATATGAAAAGTAGTGGGATATTGAGAAGGCAAAAGTAAAAATTGCCCAATAAGAACCAAAATATGTAATTAGATATGTTGTAAATAGGTCCTTCGCCAAATTCTCTTTTTGTTTTAGACATTAGCTCCTCCAATTGCATTTATCAAATGCTATAATCTAGATAAATATATACAGATATAATAATTAAATTATTTTTATAACTAGTTAAAATGTAACATAAATTGTGTTAAATGCAAATAGGTATAAGCATATTGTTATTTATTTGAATGTGCCTTATTATTAAATTAGAGATAATGAGGTAAAATTAATGAAATTACACTAGAATTTATGTTGATAAGGAGATACTAGATAATGAAGGAGGCACTCTATGATAGTTTTTAGAAAATTAACACAGGAAGATTATGAAGATATTGAAGAAATTTCAAAGGATATTTGGGAAGGTTGCGATTACCTGCCTAGTGTATTTCACAAATGGTTAGACGATAAAGGAATATTTTTAGGTGGAGTTGATACAGATAATAATAAGGTTGTGGTAGTAGCTAAACTATCTATACTTTATGATGGAAGTGGTTGGCTCGAGGGTCTCAGAGTACATGCTAAGTACCGAGGTCAAAAATTGGCAAAGAGAGCTACAGAGGAGATATTAAAAAGAGCAACTGAATTATTAGAAAATAGGATTATAAATAAAATTGCCTTTGCAACCCATATTACAAGTATAGAAAGCAAAACTATGATGGAGAAATTAAATTTTAAGTTAAAGGAAACTCAAGTTTTAGCAATTAAGAATATTTCATCCTTAGATTTAAATATAAATATAGAAGATTTTCATGTGGAAGCTTGGGATATTACCTTTGAGGAATTTAAAAATCATCATTATATAAAAACAAGAAATGGATTATTACCACTAGCCTTCGTTTTTGAAGAAGTTACTTTTAACTTATATGAAAGCCTTAAAGCTAATAATTCACTTGTTAAAATAAATGGTCATACTGGATTGTTTAAATATAAAGGTGAAGCTAATTTTATTGCAATGGAAGATACATTTGAGGCCATAAATACATTTATGGATTATTATTTATTGAATTATAAGAACACTGGAGTAAAGGAGCTATCTACTCCTCTTTGTCCACAGGACAAGGCTCTAATAGAAAAATTAAAGTCAGCTGGCTACATTTCTTTAGCAGATTGGAAGCCTGATTGTTTATATTATATTGGTGAAAAATAAGATATAAAAAACTATTAGAAAAAAACATTATAGGTTAGGGGAGATTTTTATGAATTTAAAAGGTAAAGTAGCTATAGTTACAGGAGGATCTAGAGGAATTGGAAAAGGTATTGCTATAGAACTAGCTAAGGCTGGGGCTTGTGTGGTAATAAACTATAAAAGTAACGATGTGGCAGCTGAAAAAACTATGCAGGAAATTAGCGAGATAGGAGCTTATGCTTTGAAAATTAAAGGTGATGTAAGTGATTATGAATTTTCAAAAAAATTGATAAAAACTACTGTTGAAAAATTAGGTAAAATAGATATATTGATAAATAATGCAGGGATATCTAAGGTAGGATTATTTATGGATGCTACGCCTAGTGAATGGGATGGTATTTTAAATGTAAATCTTAAGGGTGCAATTAATTGTTCTCATAATGCAGTAAAAGAAATGATTAAACAAAAAAGTGGAAGCATAATAAATATATCTTCCATGTGGGGCAATGTAGGTGCTTCTTGTGAAGTAATTTATTCTGCTTCTAAAGGCGCAATTAACTCTTTTACAAAGGCCTTAGCAAAAGAACTTGCACCTTCGAATATTAGAGTTAATGCTATAGCACCAGGGGTTATAGATACAGAAATGAATTCTTGGTTAACGGAAGATGATCGCGAATCCTTAGTGGCTGAAATACCTATGATGAAATTTGGAGAAGTGGAGGATGTAGGTATGCTTGTAACCTTTTTAGCAGGTGAAAATTCAAAATATATTACGGGACAAATCATAACAATAGATGGTGGAATGCAATAACTAAATAGAATAAATTGAAATTTATAGTATAATTTATATATATATACTATAATATACTATACATAAAATAGTTTGATAAAGGAGGAGAGAATTATGTATGGAGGAAAAGAAACTACTGATAGAAATAAAAGAACCTTAAAGTTTAACATTATAGCTATATGGGTATCCACTATTGTATTAACACTGCAAACTGCAGTAGCACAAGGAATAAATGCGGGTCTAGAGGTTTTGATTGTAACTGGAATATCATCAATAATTGCAAGCATTTTTTATATTTCCAAGATGAATTTCAGAATTAAGGGGCTAATAGTAAATTTATCACCACTTTTTGGGTGTTTGTATTTAGCTTATTTACAAGGGGGATTAGAATCCGGGGTTTTAATATATAATGCTTGTCTGTTATTAGTAGCATTATACAGTGATATCATTTTGTTATGTATTTATGGATTTATTTTAGATTTTTCATTAATTTTAATGTATATTTTGTCACCAAAATCCATATTGGGAACTAGCATGGAATTTAGAGGCTTTATAAGTAGTTTAGCCATTATAACTCTTAGCATATTTTTATTATGTTTACTTACAAAATGGAGTTCAGAGTTGATTCGCGAAAGTTTAGAAAAAGAGGAAAAAACTTTGGATTTATTAGGAAAATTAGAAAATACGATAGAGGGAATAGATAAAAGTACGGAGGTTTTGAATGGTAGTATAGGAAAATGTAACGTAAATATAAATATGGTAAAGGAAATAAGCGAAAGTGTGGTTTCTGCGGTTAATGAGATGACAAGTGGAATAACCATGCAAGCAGATAATGTAAACAACATAAGTCAAAGCATAATTAGCACCTCAAATACTGTGGAACAAAGTAAAGAAATTTCGCGAAAAATATTAAGTGTTTCAGAAGTGGTAAATAATGATGTCACAGAAGGGACACAGCAAATTAAAGAATTGGACAAGCAAATGAGCATAATTAAGAATGCAGTTAAATCTTCTCTGGATACAGTAGTCACTCTTCAAAATCAGATGGGTGATATAGATGAATTCTTAGCTGGGATAAAAAATATAGCAGAGCAGACAAATTTATTAGCTTTAAATGCTTCAATAGAGGCTTCGAGGGCAGGAGAAGCTGGCAGAGGGTTTTCAGTTGTAGCCAGTGAAGTTGGTAAGCTCGCAGAGGAAAGTAATAGCACTGTTGAAAATATTTATAAGATTATAAAAAGTACAAGTAAAACCACCGATGTAGCTTTAGGAGAGGCACAAAAAGGCAATGAGGCAGTAAATATAGGAGACCAAATTGCTCGAAAACTTTATGGTACATTTGAGAATTTAATCATAACATTTGAAGAGTTGAATTTACATATTTCAAAACAAAGCCATGTTATAAATGATGTTAAAGATACATTTACTGTAGTTGATGCAGAGGTGCAAAACATTGCTACAGTATCGCAGGAGTATGCAGCTACTACAGAAGAAATTTTATCTGTGATACACCAGCAGAACAATAAAATTTCTGATATTGCACAGGAAATTGAAGAAATTAGCAATATAAGCAATGAATTAAACAAAATTATAAAATAGATGATTTAATAGATTATTAATACTTTTTTAAGATACAATTAATATATGAGCCTAATTATATGGTATAATTATATCATTAATTAATAAATCGCATAAAATGAAAGAAGGAAAATATTATCATGGAATATACAAAGGGCAAGAACACAATTTCAAAGTTAATGAAATCAGCTTTATCTATTGGTATTTTTATTGCTTTATTAGTAGCAATACCTTTTGTAGCTATCTTTGTTATTAGAGCCTTGTTTTTTATTGCAGTTTTTGGAGTTTTAGCATGGTATGGCGTAAAGCTGGTAAAGACCATTAAAAATTTCATCTATAAACTAAGTACAAAGAAAAGTGCGAATATACAAGCTGATATGTCTAGTAGTGAAATATATAGAGCAGAATCCATTGATATCAATTATGAGGATAGTGTTATTATCGATGTAGATTATGAAAAAGTAGAATAAGGCACATGCGAGTAAGACTAAATTTATAAATAATGTTTTAAAAACCAGTCTATATCTTAGATTGGTTTTTTATTTTCTGGATTTTATGAAGTCTTTATTATAATTTAGAAAACTCTTATAAATTGTAGTAATATTTGATATAATTTTAGTATTAGGTAAATGGGGGTGCACGAATGAGTAGAATATTAATAGTGGAAGACGAAGAGTCTATTAGAAAATTTATAAAAATTAGTTTAAAGAGAGAAAAATTTCAGGTTTTTGAGGCTGCCTCAGCGGAAGAAGGCATACAAAAAATACTGCAGGAAACCCCAGATGTGCTTATATTAGACGTTATGCTTCCGGGTATGAATGGATTTGAACTTTGTGAAAAATTAAAAAAACAAAATGAAAATATTGGGATAATTATTTTGACAGCTAGAGGACAAGATATGGATAAAATCATGGGACTGGAATTTGGTGCAGATGATTATATGGTAAAGCCATTTAATCCATTAGAACTTATTGCACGGATAAATTCCCTTTTAAGGAGAATGAAGTACAAAAATAATGAAGGATCAAATTTTATTAATTCTAGAGAATTTAAAATTGATTTATACTCAAAGAAAATTTTTAAAAATGATATAGAGTTAGATTTAACACCAAAAGAATTTTTGCTTATGAAAATGTTTATTCAAAATCCTAGTAAGGCATTGAGTCGTGATGAGCTTTTAAATTCAATTTGGGGATATGAGTTTATTGGAGATACTAAAATAGTTGATGTAAATATTAGAAGACTTAGAAGCAAAGTTGAGAAAGACCCATCAGATCCTCAGTATATAGAGACAGTTTGGGGAACAGGGTATAGATGGGGGGCTTCTTAAATTGAAATCCATAAGAACAAAGCTTGCTGGTAGTTACCTATTAGTAATACTAATTACAGTTATAATTGTGGAGGGATTTTTAATAGCAGGTACTAAAAAATACTATTACAAAAATTTAGAATCAAATCTATCCAATCAGTTAAAGTTATCTACTAGCTTTTATAATACATACTTAGCTTCAGCAGGTGTAAAGGAAAATGTAACTAATAATGTAGACGTGTTTTATGAAAATATTAATGCTGAAGTTCAAATTATAGATTTAAAGGGATTTGTTATTATGGATTCTCTAGGTTCAATACCAGTAGAAAAATTGGAAGGAAAGGATTTTAAAACAGCCTTAGATGGAGGACTTGGTAGCATAATTGATAGACAAAAATACGAAAATGAGGGGGTTATGACAGTAGCATATCCCTTATTTTATAATGGGAAAATAAATGGGGTATTGAGGTTCATAACTTCACTTAAGAAAATTGATGAGGATATTTATACTCTGTCTAGATTTTTCCTTATTACTGGTGGGATGGTTATTATATTATCAGGAATAGTAAGCCTCTTTATTTCTAATATAATAACTAAACCTATAAAAAAAATCATGGTAGGTGCGCAAAAAATGGCCAGTGGAAATTTCAATGAGAAAATCAATATAAATTCAGATGATGAATTAGGACAACTAGCAAAAACCTTAAACTATATGACCGAAGAAATATTAAAAAATGAAAGGCTGAAAAATGAATTTATTGCATCTGTATCGCATGAACTAAGAACGCCACTGACATCTATTAAAGGATGGTCCATTGTATTAAATTCTAGTAAATTAGAAGATGAAGAAGAACTTAAAGAGGGGCTTTGCATTATAGAACAAGAATCTGATAGGTTAACTTTTTTAGTTGAAGATTTGTTGGATTTTTCTAAACTATCTTCAGGGAAAGTCTCTATAAAGAAGGAATTTATTGATTTAAAGGATACTTTAATGAATATAAAAATGCAGACTATGCCTAGAGCTTTGAAGGAAGACATTCAGCTAAATCTAGAAATAGAAGAAAATTTACCGAAAATATTTGTGGATAGAAATAGGTTAAAGCAAGTACTGATAAATATTTTAGATAATTCTTTTAAATTCACGCCTAATGGAGGAAATGTAATTGTTAGGGCAAATTTAGAAGTTGAAAATATTATTATAAAAATAATAGATACAGGATGCGGTATACCAAAAGATGAATTACCAAGAGTGAAAGAAAAGTTTTTTAAAGGTGAAAATGCTAATTCTAAAAATGGTATAGGACTTTCGATATGCGATGAAATTATAAAGCTTCATGGGGGGGAACTCCAAATTAATAGTGTGATTGAAAAGGGTACAGAAGTATGTATAATTATTCCAGTACAATTTGTGAATAATTAATACTGTGCAAGGGAGCAAAGTTATGAAAAAAATATTATCTTTATTTATTTTAGTGTTAGTATTAATAAGTTTTACGGCATGCAATGATGTTGATTTATCAACAACCAGCAGAGTAATACCACCTAAAGTAGCAATTCCAGTCCATGGAATTTGGAAGGTAGAAAGCTATGCCTTTTCAGCTATGTCTAAAATGGGGGAAGAGGGAGCGAAGGCGTGGATTGGAAAGAAGGCATATTTTAATGAACAAAAAATTGTTCTTCCAGATGATAATTGTGAAAAGCCTGAATTTAAGATTAAAAGTGTAGACACGAATACATATTTATACAATAATTATAAATCTTCCATGAAGAGTATGAATATAAATCAAAGCGAAATGAAGATTATTACTATTACTTCTAATAAAAACTATTTTAGAGATATTATAAAAATTGATGATAGCAGGATAATTATAATAAAGGATGGAGTATTTTTCTTTCTGTCAAAGCAATCTAATGAAAATAAAATAAGTGTAGATGACATTGGAAATGGAAAAAAATTATCTTATAGAAAATTAGAACCCTATACAAAAGGAAATCAATCTGGGCTTTTGCTAGGCTTAAAATACTATAAAAATGTTGATTATAAATTGCCTTATGTTAATGAAAATAAAACTATATTGGAACCGGTATATAGAACATTATGGATTAGTTATGATGGTTCAGTAGAGCCCATATCCGAACTGCCATTTTTATTCGTACCAAGGAGGACTGGGTTTTGGAAACTCCAAGTTAGCAGAGAAATTACTAATAATTATGGCGTGGATTCTCTGCTTGCAGCGCCCGTAGGCAAAGAAATAAAAAAAACTAGCATAAAAGTTAAAAATACAGATTTCTATGATTTTAAAAGTATTAATTTTGTAGGAAATGATTATGTGTGTTATGAGAGAGATATTGAAAGTGATAAACAATCAAATGCATCTCATTTATTAGAGGTGGTTCCCTTGGATACTATATATACTGGGTCAGAAGTTCCAATTGTTGCATCAAAGGTATTAGGTGAAAAGGGAATAGAAGGTCTGAATTCTGGTGCAAAATCATATTTAAGAACTATTCTAAAAAAAGATAAAGATATAGTAACTGATGCTCCACTACCAACAAGTTTCGGGATTTTTAGAAAGAACGGGAAATGGTTGTTACGTGGAAGATTAAATTTTTCAGAACCAATGGTAAAAAATGAATATGCAGACTTTAATGTTCCTATAGAAGCACCTGAAAATTTGGTAAACTATGATTCACTATTTCCATCTTGGGAGGTTATAAAGCAAAAGGTTCCTAGTGCATTAGATGCATATACATCTCCTAATAAAGATATTGTAGTAGTGTTAACTAATTCAAAATTAGCAGTTTATGCTATAAAAGATAATATATTAGGGGCGGTTCCCTTAAAAGAGGTACAACTTAAAAATTCAGAAGTGTCTGTTATGGCACAGTGGGCAACAGATGACTATGTTAAAATTTGGTCTGAAGATGTAAAGAAAATCCAAGGGAAATAATATAAAGGAATTTCATAGAGCGGTCACACATGTATGTGTGTTTACACATGTATGTGTGTTTACACATGTATGTGTGGTCACATTTTATATATTAAGTTTATGAGATGGATTAGGAGGAAATATGCAGATTGAAATTATTAAATTTATACAATCTATAAAATCACCATTTTTGGATGTTTTTTTTCAAATAGTTACAATGACTGGAGAAGAGTATTTTTACATTATTGCAGCCGCTACAATATTTTGGTGTGTAAATAAAAAGTTTGGATATAAATTAGGCTTTGCATTACTTACAAGCACAATTGTAAACACCACGCTTAAGGATATAGTAAACTTAGCAAGACCCATAGGTGTGTCTGGTATAAGCTCTTTGAGAGTAGAAACTGCTACAGGACAATCTTTTCCAAGTGGACATACTCAAGCTACTACCATGTTTTGGGTTTCGTGGATTATTCAGGTGAAGAAAAAGTGGATGTATATGGTGGGAATATTAGCTATTATCTTAGTTGGAATTTCAAGATTATATCTTGGAGTACATTGGCCCATAGATGTAATTGGCGGAATAGTAGTTGCGATTATATGGGTTTTTATATCCAATTATATTTTTGAATATGCCGAAACTACTGGGAGAAAATGGGCGTTAATGATAATTGTTGTACCTATGCTTATTGGAATGATATTTTTTAGAGAAAAAACTTATTATACAATATCAGGAACAGTCTTGGGTTTCTATATTGGATATATTATAGAATCAAAGTATGTGAAGTATGATGTTAGAAATACTAGGTTAAAGCAAGTAATGAAATTGGTGTCTGGATTAACTATTCTCATAACATTAAAAAGTATATTAAAGGTAATTTTGCCTATCAGCATATTTGCTGATTTCTTTAGATATTTTGTAATTGGATTGTGGATTACAGTTGGAGCACCCTCCATATTCAAAAGATTTGGTGGACATGTTTAAGCATTATATTATTTAATGTTGAAATTTAAATGATTGTAGACATGTTATAGGATATAGGCTAAACTTATTATAAGGACAGAGGAATAGAGCGTATTTTATAAAAAAGAGGTGCTAATGTGAAATATCATAAAGGTATGTTAAAAAAAGTATGTATCTTATTATTAATTTTAATATTAGAAACAATGAATTTACACTTAATGTCAGTAAATGCATCAGCAATAGAACTAAATGGCAATTCACTTATAGCATATAATGATTCAAATGTGCAAAAAACAGCATATTCATCACAGGATTTAAATAGTATTTTAAAAAGTCAGTTAGCGCAAAGAGAGACAAGCTTTAACATAATTTACAAGGCCGATACCATCAATCTAAAAACTATAATTCAAACTGATATTGATGAAATTTTAAAAGCTGATGATTATTTAGAAAGTTGCATAAAATCATATCAATGTAGCTATAAAGGATATGAAAATGATGTTACAATAAATTTTACTTTTAGTTTTTATACCACAAAAATACAAGAGGATTATGTAAGCTTACAAGTGACTGAAATCCTCAAAGATATAATAAAAGTTAGTATGAATGATGATCAAAAGGAAAAAGCAATTCATGATTATATTGTAGCACATGTAGCTTATGATACTACACTTAGTAGATTTAGTGCTTATGAAGCATTAAAAAATGGAACAACGGTGTGTAGTGGATATGCACAATTAGCTTATAAAATGTTAAATGAGGTAGGGATTGAGACTAAAATAGTTTTAGGAAAAGGTAATGGTGAAGATCATGCCTGGAACTTAGTAAAGCTCCATAATATATGGTATCATTTAGATTGTACTTGGGATGACCCAGTACCAGATATTAAAGGTAGAGTACTTTATAATTATTTTAATTTAAATGATAAAAAGATTTCAGAGAATCATATATTTGAAAAATCAGACTATCCTGTAGCAAACCAAGTTTATAATGCTAGATTACCAGTATTCGATGAAAAAGAATTTGTGCAATGGAATAAAGCAGATAGTAATGCTGTGGTTATGTCCACAAAAGAATGGAATATTAACTTTAACAAGGAAATTGATGAATTGAGTCTAAAAGATAAAGTATTTATATGTAGACAAGGAGAAAACTCCAATTTTCCTATAACACTTCAGCTATCTGGAGATAAGAAAACTGTGAAAATTATTCATAATATACCTTTTGAACTTGGTAAAAATTATATCTTATACATAAGTAAGGATATGAGTGGCTTATATAATTATATAAATTTAAAAGCTTCTCTGAAAATGGGTTTTAAAATTTCGAATTAGAAAAATTAATTCTTTGAATTAGTAAGTACAAGGTTTAAAATAGAAAATGAGATAATTTAAAAAGGAGTTGATAGATGTGCCACAGTTAAAGTTGCAAGGTGTGGAAGTAAATGATATTTGTAAAATTAGTATAGATATGTTACAAGAAATGCAAGAACTTCTTGAATGCCCTAAAAATTATTTTACTTTTGAATGTGTTAGTTCAACATTTGTTATGGAAGGCGAAATAATAAAAACATATCCCACAGTAGAAGTTGCATGGTTTGATAGAGGTCAAGAAATTCAGGATACTATGGCTAAAATAATTACAAAGTATATTCATTCGGCTGGGTATAAAGAGGTGGACGTTATTTTCAGGATTTTAGAAGAAAAGCGATACTATGAAAATGGAGAGCATTTTTAGAATTAGACAAATAAAAACACTATTAACATTAATAGAGGATTAATGTTAATAGTGTTTTTTAAAATCTATAGATTTTAAATTATGGGAAATTAAAATAATAAGTGAAATAGAATATAATTTTTAAAATAGCAAAACATATAAACATAAATATAGATAAGGGAGATGTTTTTATGCCTAAAGATAGTCAACCTGACAATAAATTTTCTAGATTAGTTAAGAGTAACTATGATACTCCAATAACAAGAGAAACTGGAAAAAATCAAAATGCTACAACAAAAAAACAATCTGCTGACAGAAAATAAAAAACAGAGCATATAAACTTTTGTTTATATGCTCTGTTTTTATTTTATAGGAAAATATAAAAATAAAAGCAATTTAACAAGTTTGTTCCTAGTTTTAAATCATATAATTTCCTAAGAAATAAAATAATATTGTGATAATTTATTGCATTATCTTAATATTATGTTAGAATTTATATATATATTTTTTTAAAAGCAGAAGGATTAATTTTGCGGTTGTTAATACTTTGAAGCTACAGCATACCTGTGGTTTTTTTATATTTTTTAATTATTGTGTGAGTTTGGGGAAGTCGTGGATACTATTGTACTATTTAAGAAGGAGTGAATATATTGAGTTTTTACGTTTATAATACTTTGACTAGAAATAAAGATGAGTTTATACCTTATAAAGAAGGTAAAGTTGGAATGTACACATGCGGACCTACAGTGTACAACTATGCACATATAGGTAATTTAAGGACATATATTTTTGAAGATGTGCTTAAAAAATCCTTAGAGTATGTAAATTATAAAGTTAAGCATGTAATGAATGTAACGGATGTAGGGCACCTTCAATCAGATGGAGATGAAGGCGAAGATAAGATGGCACTGGGAGCAAGTCGTGAGCATAAAACTGTGTGGGAAATCGCTAAGTTTTATGAAGATGCTTTTTTTGAAGATTGTAAAAAACTTAACATAAAAAGACCAACTATTGTATGTAGAGCAACAGATCATATTAGCGACATGATAGATTTTATAAAAAAACTTGAAGAAAAGGGCTATACATATGTTTCTAATGGAAATGTATATTTTGAAATTGATAAATTTGAGAATTATGCTAAGCTTGCAAATATTAGTATTGATGAACTGAAAGCAGGAAGCAGAATAGAAATAGATCCTAATAAAAAAAATCCACTTGATTTTGTATTATGGTTTACAAATTCTAAATTCTCTAATCAAATTATGCAGTGGGAGTCACCATGGGGCAAAGGTTTTCCAGGCTGGCATTTAGAATGTTCTGCAATGTCTGTTAAATATATTGGTGAGTATTTAGATATTCATTGTGGTGGAGTGGATCATATTGCTATACATCACACTAACGAAGTAGCTCAATCAGAAGGAGTCTTAGGACATAAATGGGTAAATTACTGGATGCATGCAGAGTTTCTAGTAGTAGATAGTGGTAAGATGTCAAAATCTACTGGAGACTTCTTAACAGTAGCAAAACTTGAAGAAGAAGGGTATAGTCCTCTTGATTATAGATATTTCTGTCTTCTATCTAAATATAGAAAGCAGTTAGTATTTAGTTTTGAGAGTTTAACTGATGCTAAGAAGGGACTTAAAAAACTTAAAGAGAGAATTTCCAGTGTTTTAATTGCTATTGATGAAAATAATGTAGTAAATGCTGAGAAAATTTCCGGCTACAAAGAAAAATTCGCAGTTTGTATCAGTGATGATTTAAACATAGCAAATGCTTTCACGGTACTTTTCGATGTTTTAAAAGATGATGAGCTTAATAATAAAGAAAAAGCTATACTTGTAGAAGATTTTGATAAGGTATTGTCATTAGATCTTATGACAACTCAAGATGTAGACTCTAATGTAGATGAGGGGCTTATAAATAAGCTTATAATTGAAAGAGCGCAGGCAAGGGCCAGTAAAAATTGGGCAAGAGCAGATGAGATAAGAAATGAATTTATAACTATGAATATTGAACTTCTTGATACTAAGGAAGGAACAACTTGGAAAAAAAAATAAGTGCGAATTAATAAAGTACCTATGAGAAATCATAGGTACTTTATTTTAGCTTAGAGTTAAGTCTATTTTAGTAAAGATAAAGATATATATATAAGGTTGAATTAAATTAAATTACAATTTATAATAATTAAGAGATAGATTGTAAATATAATTCAGTTACATAAGATATCTATTATAGGTTGAAAGGAGTTATTTAATTGACAAGTAAATTAATAATTGGGGGATTATTTTGTATAACATTTGTAATGCATATGGTTTTTACTAAAAATGAATATAATAAGGGGCGCTGCTATACAAAACCATTTTTAATGCCATTACTTGCAATTTATTATATAGCAAGTGTAGCGCAAGTTAATAAATTCATTGTGATGGCATTAATATTTGGTTTTATGGGTGATATGTTTTTAATGTGGCCGGAAATGAAAAACAATTTTATATTAGGCCTGGTCGCTTTTCTTATAGGTCACCTTTGTTATGTTTTACTTTTTTTACAGTGCATTTCCTTTGTAAAAGATATACCAGTCTGGTTTTACCTTATCATCATAATAATATATACTATGGTCGCTTTCGTTGTAATGAAAAAATTGACAATGTATTTAGGCGACATGAAAATACCCACTTACATATATATGGCAGTTATTTTATTAATGAGCTTTGCTAGTTTAGCACGTATTTGGGTTATAGGTATGAGTATATCGTTTTTCCTTCCGTTTATTGGGTCATTATTGTTTTTATGTTCAGATGCTATGTTAGGATTTTACACTTTTAAGGGTAAATTTAAAAATGGAAATATATATATTATGCTAACTTATGTTTTAGCTCAAGCATTAATTGTTGGCGGATATTTGTACTAGATGAAATTAATAAAAATATATGCAATTTATGATTTAAGGAGCTATTCTATCTCTATCCCTTGGAAATAGAGTAACTTCGCGTACATTTCTAAGACCTAAAAGTTGAGCGGTTAATCGCTCTAGTATCCAATTACTTCAACTACAGACTCAAGTTTTAAACCTTTGATATCTATAGTCGTTTTATCTAGCACACATTGAACTACACCAGACCTGTCTCTTATTATTAAAAAAGTTATTTTACCCATTTTTCTTATTTTGTGTATCCAACCTTGAATTTTTACCTTTTCTCCCATATGTCGATAAAGATTTTCTGTTAATAAACGTTCCATAAATATGTCCTCCTTTTAAAATGTTTTTAATATTGCGGCATGGTAGATGATGATTTAATTGATATAGCTTATACCAATTAAAAAATCCCTGAGCATAAACATTGCTCAGGGACCAGAAATTCCGGTGGTACCACCCTTATTAATTATTAAATATAAGTAATTATAGAATGGGTACAATAGCTTTTAGCAATTGAAAAACTAAAAGTTAATTAAAAATATGGGATAATAAATACGTCAAAAAACTCTCACTCCATATAGGAGTGAGAGTATAAATCCCACGGTACCATCCTTGTTAATCATAAATAATTGATTCACTTTATCCCTTTAACGGAGGAAACCGATACACTCTAATAACTCAGTAGTGAGATTTCAAATGTACAACTCCGAGATGTCTTTCAGTATAATGATTCTTATTAGGTTTACACTATCCCTAACTCACTTAGAAGATTTCATCAACTTACTATTCTCATCATAGTTTTTACAATAATTACTATAAATTTTAATAATCATAACATTTTTATTTATAATTGTCAAATGAAATTATTCTATTTTACTGCCCTCTGAAGCAGCTTGGATTTTTTCATCACTACCAAGTGATTTTGGTAATCTAGCATCATCATTTTTCTTAATCATAATTTGCTCTTGAGTAGTATAATTATAGTTTTTTGAATCTTTTCTTGCCATTGATATTACCACCTTTCTAAATTTTAATAAGATATTATCAATACTACTTAGATTAGTTTCTCCAATATTTAGAGTATAATGCGTCTAAGTTATTACTAAAAACTTTACCTTTTAGTATTTTTTTATTATATAGGAAACAGCTTGCGGAAGCCGCTGTGGATAACATTCTAGCTAAAAGATATATAGAAAAAATCAGATAAATATGAGATGATTAAATCATGAGAAAAAATAAGATTACCATAAAACAAATATTTGAAGATAATTATTCAAAGTTTTGGAAATTGAATAAAGAAAAGTATCCTGAAAAGATGAGAGAACATATGAATATCGAAGTAATGAAAATGATAGGATGTGGAGATATTTCATTAGGTTTTGTTGCGTACATATGTTTAAAATGTCTGGAAGTATTTAAAATAGGATTTACATGTAAAAGTAGGTTTTGTAGTAAATGTGGTAAAAAATACATAAGCGAATGGGTAGAGAAACAAGTAAGTAAAATCTTGGATGTTCCACATAGGCATTGTGTTTTTACGATACCGACTGAGTACAGAAAATATTTTTTTTGGAATAGAGAGAGTCTGAAAGACCTGCAAGACATGGTATATGAGGTTATAAATGAGTTTGCAAATGGTGTAAACTATAAAAATAGAGAAGAATATAAAAAGAAGAAAAGAAGCAAAAAAGGTGGAGTGCTTTGGCAAAGTGGAATGATTGGCGTAGTGCATACTTTTGGAAGGAATATAGGGTTTAACCCACATGTGCATGCATTGGTTCCAGAAATAAAAACAAGGGATAATGAAGTTAAGGATATGGAATTCTTTGACTATAAATATTTTAGAAAAGTTTGGCAGTACAAATTAATAAATTATATGGTTAGTAAAAACCCAGATAAAAAAGCAGAGTACTTAAAAATGTTCAAAGATTATCCTAACGGATTTTACATAAATGCCAAATCAAGAATGAAAAGTGCAAGAGGTGCAGCAAGATATATCGGTAGATATTTAGCAAGACCTGCGATAGCAGAATATAGAATACTTAGCTATGATGGGAAAAATGTAACGTTTTGGTATAAGAGTCATGAAACTAATGAGAGAGTAGAAGAAACAGTTACGGCACAAGTGTTTATAGGCAGGTTACTAATGCATATATCGCCTAAATATTTTAAAATGGTTAGATTATATGGAGTATATGCTGGAAGTATAAGTATAAAGATTAGAAAATGTTTTGGTTTATTGCAATACATAAAAAGTGGGCTTAAAGCAATTCAGTACACATTAAAAATAAATTGGAAAAAGGAAATAAGAAAAATGAAGTATAGAGAATTAATGATTATTAATTTTTCTAAAGATCCAGGGAAATGTTCAAAATGCGGTCAGCTAATGGAGTTATTCCAAATTTGGCACAGAAAGTATGGGTATATTTATGATATGGGAACGTATTAAAAGGATTTTTAAAATTAAAATGGATGAAAGGGAGATACCATTTCAAACAGAGGGGCCCGATAAGATGATACTTTTTAAATGTAAGAAATGTGGGTATGAAGAAGAGGTACCAGAATTTGTTGCGTTTGAATGTTATACACCTGAGGAATTTGACAAGAAGAGTGGTAGTCCTATTGTTCTATGCCCAGAATGTGATGCAAATATGATAATTAAAGGACGATGAAATTATCATATTTGCTTGGCATAAGGGTTTTTACTCGACCGTAGGGAGATTTTGTTCTTATATAGGAAACAGCTTGCGGAAGCCGCTGTGGATAACATTCTAGCTAAAAGATATATAGAAAAAATCAGATAAATATGAGATGATTAAATCATGAGAAAAAATAAGATTACCATAAAACAAATATTTGAAGATAATTATTCAAAGTTTTGGAAATTGAATAAAGAAAAGTATCCTGAAAAGATGAGAGAACATATGAATATCGAAGTAATGAAAATGATAGGATGTGGAGATATTTCATTAGGTTTTGTTGCGTACATATGTTTAAAATGTCTGGAAGTATTTAAAATAGGATTTACATGTAAAAGTAGGTTTTGTAGTAAATGTGGTAAAAAATACATAAGCGAATGGGTAGAGAAACAAGTAAGTAAAATCTTGGATGTTCCACATAGGCATTGTGTTTTTACGATACCGACTGAGTACAGAAAATATTTTTTTTGGAATAGAGAGAGTCTGAAAGACCTGCAAGACATGGTATATGAGGTTATAAATGAGTTTGCAAATGGTGTAAACTATAAAAATAGAGAAGAATATAAAAAGAAGAAAAGAAGCAAAAAAGGTGGAGTGCTTTGGCAAAGTGGAATGATTGGCGTAGTGCATACTTTTGGAAGGAATATAGGGTTTAACCCACATGTGCATGCATTGGTTCCAGAAATAAAAACAAGGGATAATGAAGTTAAGGATATGGAATTCTTTGACTATAAATATTTTAGAAAAGTTTGGCAGTACAAATTAATAAATTATATGGTTAGTAAAAACCCAGATAAAAAAGCAGAGTACTTAAAAATGTTCAAAGATTATCCTAACGGATTTTACATAAATGCCAAATCAAGAATGAAAAGTGCAAGAGGTGCAGCAAGATATATCGGTAGATATTTAGCAAGACCTGCGATAGCAGAATATAGAATACTTAGCTATGATGGGAAAAATGTAACGTTTTGGTATAAGAGTCATGAAACTAATGAGAGAGTAGAAGAAACAGTTACGGCACAAGTGTTTATAGGCAGGTTACTAATGCATATATCGCCTAAATATTTTAAAATGGTTAGATTATATGGAGTATATGCTGGAAGTATAAGTATAAAGATTAGAAAATGTTTTGGTTTATTGCAATAC
This sequence comes from Clostridium sp. FP1, assembly GCF_011065975.2. NCBI lineage: Bacteria > Bacillati > Bacillota > Clostridia > Eubacteriales > Clostridiaceae > Clostridium > Clostridium sp. FP1. Next base: position 1,386,865 of record NZ_JAAMNJ020000001.1, read on the forward strand.
ATAAAAAGTGGGCTTAAAGCAATTCAGTACACATTAAAAATAAATTGGAAAAAGGAAATAAGAAAAATGAAGTATAGAGAATTAATGATTATTAATTTTTCTAAAGATCCAGGGAAATGTTCAAAATGCGGTCAGCTAATGGAGTTATTCCAAATTTGGCACAGAAAGTATGGGTATATTTATGATATGGGAACGTATTAAAAGGATTTTTAAAATTAAAATGGATGAAAGGGAGATACCATTTCAAACAGAGGGGCCCGATAAGATGATACTTTTTAAATGTAAGAAATGTGGGTATGAAGAAGAGGTACCAGAATTTGTTGCGTTTGAATGTTATACACCTGAGGAATTTGACAAGAAGAGTGGTAGTCCTATTGTTCTATGCCCAGAATGTGATGCAAATATGATAATTAAAGGACGATGAAATTATCATATTTGCTTGGCATAAGGGTTTTTACTCGACCGTAGGGAGATTTTGTTCTTTGATTAATTGTAGAATTACAAATGTTTTCCATAATAATAGAAATTAGGGCGCTAATGTGATAAAATATTTAGAGTGTCTAAATATTCCAAAATAGGAAGTGTCGAAAAATGCTAAATGTTTTAGTGGTAAAAATCAAAATTATGATTTTTAAAATGAAAAACCCTAGATCAAAAGAGGTTTTTAATATCGCTTGGCCTGTTTTAACAGAATTATTACTGGGGACCTTATTTGGTATGATTGATATGATTATGCTAGGGAGAATTAAAGACACAGCTATAGCGGCTGCATCTGTAGCAGCAGTGGGAATTACTAATCAGCCATTATTTATTGGCTTATCTTTAATTCAAGCCTTAAATATAGGTGGAACGGCAATTGTAGCCAGGTACATAGGTTCAAAAAGACTAGATAAAGTTGAAAATACTATTAAACATATTATTTTGTTAAGTCAAGTATTTTTTGCCTTACCCTTAAGTATAATTGGATTAGTATTTACTAAGGAAATAATGGCTTTTATAGGGGCTCAATCGGATACCCTATTAGTAGGAGTAAATTATTTTAGGGCCATTATGGTTGGATTTATATTTCAATCCTTTAATTTTTCCTTATCAGCAGTATTAAGAGGTGCTGGTGATACTAAGACTCCAATGAAAATAAATTTAAAAGCTAACTTTATTAATGTTTTTGGGAATGCAGTTTTAATTTATGGATTAATAGGTTTTCCAGCTTTAGGCGTAACAGGAGCAGGCATATCTACAGCAGTTTCCAATATGATTGCAACTGTTTTATTATGTACAAAATTATTGTCTGGAAAGTGTATTATTAAATTCAACATTAAAAGTCATTTTAAATTTGATAAGAATATAATGTATAACCTAATTAAGATTGGGATACCAGCGTCTCTAGAGCAAATGGCAATGCGAGTTGGTATTATGATATTTATTAAAGTGGTTGCAGGACTCGGTACTCTTACTTTCGCAGCTCATCAAATTTGTTTAAGTATACTGGGGCTATCATTTACACCAGGGCAAGCATTTGGAATCTCGGCAGCTTCTCTAATTGGACGAAGCTTAGGAGAAGGTAAACCGGGCAAAGCTGATGAATATGGAAAGGAAGCTAGGAGAATAGGATCAATAATATCTTCTATAATGGCAATAATACTATTTGTTTTTGGTCCACAATTAGTAGGATTATACACTAAAGATCCAGAAATTATAAAAATGTCATCTACTGCTTTAAAAATCATTGCATTTGTACAACCATTTCAATCTTCTCAATTAATTTTAGCAGGAGCATTGAGGGGTGCAGGGGATACAATATGGCCATTAGTTTCTACGTTTATTGGTGTAATTGGCATTAGGACGATCCTTGCATATATTTTTGTAAGTAAATTAGGGCTTGGTCTTTCAGGAGCCTGGATAGCAGTATTTGTTGACCAATTTATAAGATGGGTATTAATATATTCAAGATATAGAACTGGAAAATGGAAATACATAAAATTAAGATAAATAAGATGGGTGGTTAAAGGTGTTTTATCAAAAGCTTTTTAAATGGTTCCTTACTTTACTTTTTATAATGCACTATAGGATAATTTAGTTTATAATATTATTTGTAGTTGAAAGTAGGGAGAGCAATATTGTTAAATAAAATAATTTAGATTTGAGGTGAAGAATATGGATAAAGTAGCTTTAAAGGCTTCACTAGTAATTGGAATTATTGGTGTGATTTTAATATCCGTTATATATTTTAGACCGGTGAGCATAGAAAGAAACTATAGTGCATATATATATGCTGAGAATAGTGAATTTCAAAAGCCAACAGAAATTAAACTTGTTGGAGAATTAAAAAAGAAATTATCTTTAAATCATGTATTTGATGGAAGCATAGAAGTGGATGGTATTAAACAACAAGTTATTTTAAAGAGAATATGTGCGAAGAACAATATTTTTAAAAGTAGGGGGTATAGTGCTTTTATAGAGACTAAAAACAGTAAAACAGGAAAATATGAAGTCATTGGAACATTTGATACGTCAAAGGATTTTAATGAAATAATTATAAGACATGGTAAGGTAGACAGTAAATATAATGGTAAATTTAATATTTGCGGTCCAAGTAGTACTAGAGAAGAGGCAAAAGCTATTGCAACAAACATAGGAAAAGATAAGTAAACTGTATTATTGCAGTTTTGAAAATATGAAAGAAACCCTGTATTTTAAAAAGCTTAGTTTATAATTTAGATTATTAAGGCTTTGGAGGAATGTAATGGCTAAAGGATTAACCTTGAAATTAAAGCCATACTTAAGCAAAAAAATATGGGGATGGGAGAAATGGGTACTTTCATGCCATGAAGAGGGGAACTCTACAATAGAAGAAGGAATTTATGAAGGTCAAAAATTATCTTCGGTTTTAGGGTGTGGTAGTAATTTTCCTATATTAAATAAAATTATAAAAGCAGAAGCTACACTATCAGTGCAAGTACATCCAAATGATGACTATGCTAAAAGGATTGAAAATGCTAATGGGAAAACAGAGTGTTGGTATATATTAGAAGCAAAGGAAGGTGCGACTTTAGTATCAGGAATAAAAAGGGGCTTAAACAAAGAAAAGCTAAGAGAAATTATAAGAGAAGGCAAATTAGAGGATTATTTAGAACGAATTAATATCAAAAGAGGGGATTTCATCTATATCCCAGCAGGAACAGTACATGCCATAGAAGCCGGGGTTAAGCTTATTGAAGTGCAACAAAACAGTAATATTACTTATAGACTTCATGACTGGGGACGCGGAAGGGAACTCCATATAGAAAAGTCATTAGATGTTATAGATTATGGAGATGAAAATAAAGCTGGGAAAATTAATAAATTTGATAAATTAGAGACACCTTATTTTAAAGTGGAAAAGATAATTGTCCATAATAATTATATGGATGTGGTTAATGAAAGGTTTCATAGTTACATTGTAACAAGTGGTGAAGGAGTAATAAAAGCTAATAATGTGCAAATGAAATTAAAAGAAGAAGAGACAATTTATATATCCAAAGGAACGGAATATATACTAAAGGGAAATATGGAATTAATAAAATCCAGTTTATAGGATTGTGGCCAAGCAGGATTTTTAATTAATTATATATCTAAAAAATATAAAGGTGGTTTATAAGATGAAAAGAATGAAATTTTTAAAACGAGTAATGGCATTATTCACATTGGTTTTTGTGGTTTTTTTAGGAGGTTGTACTAATAAAGAGCAAGTTAAGGTTGATAGTACTCCCCCGGTAGTGGAAAAGGTAGAACCTGCAAAGGAAATTAAAACAGAAAAAACAGCAAAGGACAAAAACCCCTTGGTTACTATAGAAATGGAAAATGGCTCAATTATAAAGGTAGAATTATACCCAGATATTGCACCTAATACTGTTAGAAACTTTGTTTCACTAGTTCAGAAGGGGTATTATAATGGATTGATTTTTCATAGAGTAATACCAGGTTTTATGATACAAGGTGGCGACCCAAATGGAACAGGTAGTGGTGGGCCAGGGTATTCAATAGCTGGGGAGTTTAGTAGTAACGGCTTTGAAAATTCTTTAAAGCATGAAAGAGGAGTAATTTCTATGGCTAGAGGAGAAGACAATAACTCAGCTGGGTCACAATTCTTTATAGTGGTTAAGGACAGTAGTTTTTTAGATACTAAATATGCTGCTTTTGGTAAGGTTACAGAAGGTATGGAAACGGCAGATAAAATAGTTGCTGTAGAAACTGAGCAAAAAGACCAAACTAAAAAAGATAAACCTATAAAAGATCAAAAAATGAAAAAAGTTACTGTGGACACCTTTGGAGTAAAGTATGGTGAAGTAGAAAAGGCAAAATAAAGTATAAGAGACGCCATTAGTAAAGTAACATTACTAGTGGCGTCTCTTATGTTTTTAAGATAAGAGTTTTTGTGTATTGCAATTAAATTTATATGTTTTTTTGATTCTAACTTACAATTAATACGAGGACTTTGACTATTTTTTATTTTATGGCATACATTTATTAGTTTGATCAGCAAAAACTGTAACAAATTTAATAGAGTAGATATCACACATTATTAAATTATTTGTACCAGTTTCCTTAAGGACAATAAAACTAATTCCAACTTCTTGTAAAGTTCCGCCTCTATCTTGAAATGTATTTGTTCCAAGTAAAAAAGAAACCCTGATATACTTACCAATTTGACCTTGCAACCAACCTTGATTATAGAGTGGATTATTTACTATGGGGGGAACGGGTGGAAGTTGGAAGTCCTGGTTAGTGGGAGGGGCTTGGGGTATAGGGTTCTGCCTTGTATCATGAGGCGTATCAAAATCTGGTAAAGGCATCATTGGAGGTTCAAAAAACATAGGGCCATTATTCCAGGTTGGAGTTCCATTAAAATTATTAGGTGGTACTATAAACATAAAATATCCTCCTTAAAAAATTATATTTAATCATAATATAAAGGTATTGTTAGTAATGATTTCTAATTAAGTTGTAAAATATTTTGCTGTGGGATTATAAAAGCAATGTTGACCTACGCTAACTTGAAAGGTGCCACTACCATTATAAGGGAACTCATATGGGCATGGTGCAAAGGGATTAAAGTACCACAAGGAAGAACCTGTGGTATATAATCTATTACCAGATAGAGCCCAATCAGCAATATCAAAATGAATTTGTTCTGGTGGACTTGACCATATGGTCTGTGGGTTAGACAAGCCACCAAGTACAGAAGCTACACAATCAAATTGTCCTGGTTGGAATATAATCTTTCTTAGATCACCTTGACCTAACCTAAGATATTCACCATCTGATACATTAACTCTGTTCATAACTACAGAGGCCACGGCTTTCATTCCGTTTTCTCCTTCCCCACCAGCTTCACACTTTATAATTCTAGCCAATAACTCTCTAGCACTGTAAGCCATCCTTAGTCATCTCCTCGATTTACTTTACAGTAGTATTATATTCATGATTTTAAAAATGGTACTTGAAAATTAAAATAAATTGCTACATTAAAGAGAGTGATTTATCATAGGCATCTAGTAAATCAAATGAAAGTTTGATATAATTAATTTGCATTTGCGTTCTCATTTGGTGAGATATTATTATTTGTGATAAACCAATAATAGCAAATGTGTTTTTTATTTAACAAACTTTCACATGAAAAAAAAAATATATATATATATATACTGGTGCTGGACAAGATATATGACTATAAAGGAAATACCCCTCTAAAATTTGGTGGATATACGTATATATTAAATAGACAAGTTAGGAAACATTTATATAAGAGGTGAATTAGTGAATTATGTTAAATAGTGGATATATATTAGACCGAAAATATGAGGTAATTAAAACTTTAGGTAAGGGTGGTATGGGCACCGTTTATTTATGTGAAAATAAAAGGCTTGGAAACCTGTGGGCTATAAAAGAAGTAGTACAAGATATAAAAAATACAGGCATTTTAACAGAAGCTAATATTTTAAAAAACCTAAACCATGTTGGGATTCGTAGAATAGTGGATATATTTTATGAGAATAATAACATTTACATGGTTCAAGACTATGTAGAAGGTCAAACACTAAAAGAGTATGTTAAAGAAAATGGTAAAATGGATACAGAAAAAACATGCAGGATTACATCGGATTTGTGCGATATTTTAGGCTATTTGCACAATCAAAAACCAGCTATTATATATAGGGATATAAAACCATCTAATATAATGATAACGCCTAGTGGGAAAATTGTGTTAATAGATTTTGGTATATCCAAAGTTTATAAGAGTGACACAGAACAAGATACAGTGAGTGCAGGTTCTAATGGATTTGCGGCTCCAGAGCAATATGGTGTAGGAAAATGTTGTGCTCAAACAGATATATATGGAATTGGAATGTTAATCTATTTTATGGTCAAAGGGAAGATCCCAACTACAGGTATAGAACCTCTTTTGGATGAAAATTATGAGGCGGATATTGATGGTAAAATAAGAGTAATAATACAGAAATGTGTTAAAATTGATATTGTGGATAGACATATTTCAGCTGAAATTTTAAAAAAAGAGATTTTAGAAGTATTAAAAGCTGATAAATATGAAAAAACGGTGATTTTTAATAATTATAATAGTAGCACCAAGGTGTTTATTAAAAAAGATGAAAGCAAAATTTTGGACAAGGGTAAACTTAAAAAAACTATTAGCGGATTTTCTGTTTTTGCAATTGCAATTTTAGCAAGTATTTATATTCTATATGGTAATAAAAAAGAAAGTATAGATATGAAAACTAATGATATACCACAAATAGTCAGCCCCATAGTAGGATACTCAAGTATAGAGCAAGAGGCTATTAAAAAATCTGTTATAGTCCCTGTTAAAGAACCTACTGTAGTCCCCAAAGAAAGCACTACGGCCATCACACAAGATAGCAATATAAATGCAATAGTGCCACCACAATCAAAAATTAAGGTAAAAGGAAAGCGGAAAAAATAAACAGGCACATTCAAGGAAAGTAATTGAATTCTAGTGGATGTTTTTATTTATTTTCATTTGTTTTATGTTTTTACTAAGTATTTGTGATTAATAGTAGTGAAATTAACTAAACTAAAACATGATTCAACAAAAAAATTGAAATACACTAAAATTTTTCAGAAAATAATATAAAGATAATATAGTTATATTCGAATATATAATTATAAATGTTATTATTATATGTAATAATGCAAGGAGTGAAGACATGTCTAAATTTACAATGAAAAGAAATATGAATTTTACAAAGGTTAAAAGTATTAAGATCTTAATACTTATTTCCATTTTACCAATAGTTTTAATATCCCTAGCAATAATGGGCATTTTTACTAACTATACTTCTAAAAAACTTATAACTACAGAAATTGAAAATAGGATGAAACATCAGTTACAAGAAACTATTAATCTAATCGATAGGGATATGCAAAAACATGCTCAAATAGCAGTTGATTTAGGGAAATTTACTGGAACTAGTAGATTGGTATTAACCAAGGCGGAAATCACAAAAGCCCAAAAGGAAGTACTCTCTACGAATGAAGCTACACTGGGAGTGGGAGTGTATTTTGAACCATATAAATATAAGAAAGATATAAAATTCTTTGGACCCTATGTATACAAAGATGCTGGAGTTACAAAGGTTACTGATAAGTATGCTACTGAAAAATATAATTATCCAGCACAACCTTGGTATACTTTAGGTAAAAATATTGAAAAAAATGTTGCTTGGCAGGAACCTTACTATGATGATGGATTAAAAATGGCTATGCTAACAACTACTGCACCAATATATGGTGATAATAAAGAATTTTTAGGTGTAGTAACTGCTGACATGAGTTTAAAGACTATACAAGAAAATATTAAAAGTATTAAAGTAGGTCAAACAGGAAAAGCGATGTTGCTGGGAAAAGATGGAACATATTTGGCAGGTGTTTCTGAAAAATTAGTTATGAAGATTAAGGCTACAGAAGATGAGAATACAAGTATGGCAAATCTAGGAAAAGATATTTTAAAAAATAAAGAAGGAATATCTTCTTTTAAAGATGAAAATGGAAAAAATATTACATATTATAAACAGATACCGGAACTTGGATGGAATGTAGTGTTAACAATTCCAGAAAAGGAGCTTTATGCTCCAATTAATAGGCTATTGTTTAGTATAGTTATACTAAGCCTAATTACTTGTTTATTAGTGACATTGGCAGTTGGTATATTCAGTAGATATCTTACTAAAAATGTTAAAGAGGTGAATGACCTTTCACATGCAATTGCAGAGGGGGATTTGACCCAAACAATAAATGTTAAAAGTGAGAATGAGCTAGGATCAATGGGAACCAATTTAAATAAAATGACTAATGACTTAAGAGAATTAGTTCAAAAAGTTACAGAAAGTTTAGAACAAGTAGTTGCAACGTCAGAGGAACTTACAGCAAGTTCTGACCAAACACAACAATCAGCAGAACAAGTTTCTCTAGCTATTCAACAGGTGGCATTTGGTAGTGGAGAGCAAGTTAATATAGCTAATGATACAACAAAAATTGCAGAAGAAATATTTACAGGTATGGAACAGATATCAAACAATGTACAAGCAGTAGCAAATACTTCACTAGAAGCAATTAAGAGAGCAGAAAAAGGTAATGGTGTAGTATGTTTCGCTATAGAACAAATGAATAATATTCAGGGCAAAGTAGCGGTGTCTACGCAAGCCGTGTCAATTCTTGGAGATAAATCGAAAGAAATTGGAAGCATAGTGTCATTAATAACGTCTATTGCCGCTCAGACAAATTTATTAGCGCTAAATGCAGCTATTGAAGCAGCTAGAGCTGGTGAGCAGGGAAAAGGGTTTGCAGTGGTAGCCGATGAGGTTAGAAAATTGGCAGAACAATCTGGATCAGCTGCTGGGAATATATCAAGCTTAATAAATGAAATTCAAAATGAAATAGTAAATGCTGTTAAGGCTATGGATAATGGTAGTATTGCAGTTAAAGATGGTATAAACATGGTAGACCTGGCAGGTAAATCTTTTGGAGAGATATTAGAGGACATAAATAATATAGCTTCTCAAATGCAGGATGTATCTGCAGTGACAGAAGAAATAGGTGCAGGAACACATAATATGCTAGGGGCCATTGAAAATGTAGCTAAGATTTCTACGGAGTCCTCAGGAAATGCTGAAAATGTAGTGGCAGCCTCGCAGGAGCAAACAGCGCTAATGAAAGAAGTGGCTAATGCAGCTGAAAATCTAACACAAATGGCAGTAGAACTTCAAAGTTTAATGAGTAGTTTTAGATTATAATAGTGTGTTAAAAATAAGACTAATTTATTTTGCTACATTTATGGAGCCGTTCTTTTCTAATCTGGAAAATTAGTTTAGTAACGGCTTTACTCGTATATCTACCTACTTCTTAAATTGAATTATTAATACAAAATGTGCAGTTTTTATTATATTAATACAAATTATAAACAATAAGTATTAGGGTTTGTACTAATATAGTGTTATAATGTTGTTAAAATTAAAATGTAGAAGTGATAATCATTTTATAACTTTTAATATGGGGGAATAATGATGAGAAGAAGAGTATTATCTTTAATTATAGCTACTGGACTGACTATGTCTGTGAGTATGCCAATTTTAGCAGCACCACTAACTGAGCAGTTAAATAATCAAAAGCAGCAACTTCTAGAGCAACAGGGTTCATATACTAAGTTGCAAAAGGATTTTGAAAAATTACAGATATCTATTGAGAAGATAGATTTTGATATTGAGGGCATTTATGCAGGAATAGATAAAGCAAAAAATGAGATAAATGTTACTGAAAATAAAATAGAGCAAACTACAAAAGATATCGTAGTTGCGGAAAGCAACATAAAGGGCGAGGAAGAGTTATTTAATGAAAGAATGAGAGCCATGTTTATGAATGGAGCAGATACCTACTTAGAGGTTTTATTGGATTCTAAAGGATTGGAAGACTTTATTTCAAGAGTAGAAAATGTTAAAAAGATTGTAGCATATGATAACCAAATTATTAGTGAATTGAATGTGAAAAAGCAAGATATCGAGCAAAGAAAAGAATCTCTTAATGACAATAAAACAAAAATTTTAACATTAAAAACTGATAATGAAAATAAATTGGACAAGCTTAGTACAAAGAAACAGGAACAAAGTAAATTAATAGTAGAAGCTGAAAAACAACAAAAATTACATAAGAATGAAATAACAGAAACTCAGGCACGGCTTGGAAGTACTATGAATCAAATAAAAAATGCAAATCAAGCGTCTAAATATGAGGTAGCAATAGCTACTAAAAAAGCTTCTGAAATCACTCCATCAAGAGGTATAGTAAGCGAGGTAGTAAAAAATGAAACAAAAGACGAACCTAAAAATGAACCTAAAAATGAACCCAAAGAAGAAGTAAGCCAACCACAAAAACCATCATCAGGTAATTCAAGTGAAGTAATAGCTTACGCGCAAAATTTCCTCGGTGCACACTATGAATGGGGAGCAACAGGGCCAAATACATTTGACTGTTCAGGTTTTGTTCAATATGTATATGCACATTTTGGAGTTAGCACAGGTAGGTCTACCTATGATCAGATAACTGCGGGAGAATTTGTGTCACGAGGAAATTTACAAGCAGGGGATTTGGTGTTCTTTGGATCAGGAAGTCCTCATCACGTTGGTATTTATCTAGGGAATAATTCATATATACATGCTCCAAGTACAGGTGATGTAGTTAAAATATCAGCATTAACAAGAAGTGATTATTTATCTGCAAGAAGAGTTAGATAATAAATTGTAAAATAGAATAAAATGATTTGAATCAAATAGAAATACAGGCATATTTGTGGAAACAAAACTGCCTGTATTATTTTCTGTACTCAGCAAGAAGTAAATCTACCATTGCACCGTAACTTTTTGTTCCAGATTCTTGGTTTTGAGATTTAAGATAAGTGTCATTAATTTTATCATTTATTTTTTCTATAGGACCAGAGTACTGATTCCAAAAATCTTGGTTGTACTTCAAGTCATTATGTACAGCCATGCTACAGGTGGAAATCAATTCATTATATTTTTGGGTATCACTTTTTCTTAATGCATTAAATGAATAAGATAAGGCTGAAAGCGCTCCAGAATATTGAAAGTTTATATCAGGATGCTTTATACAAGCTATATATGCAATATAATTTGCTTCATCTTCCTTGGCAAATCCTCTTTGGTGGGCCATTTCATGAGCTGTTGTAAAGGGAAGGAAGGAATCAGGTTCTGCCATATTAATATTTGCTTCGTTTGTAAAAGGGAAATAAAAACCTGTAATTCCTGTATAGCACATTGGAATTGACAATAATATGCCCTTAGGTGTTCCGTAGTTACCTTTTAATTTAGGATATTTTATTGAGGCGTTATCATATCCTAATTGAGCAGTTTTTAAGATGTATTTTTTGTTATAGGGAAGTTCCATTATACCGTACTGATTTTCCTTTATTTTTGTTCTAATAGTATTTGAATTATTTATAAGGAGTTCACATAGATCAGCAAGTTCTTTTGAAGATGACGTGCGAACATTTAATTGGAATACTTTATCTAGTGTAAGTCTTTGATAATTAAATCCCCATAAAAGTTGGAATGAAAAATATATTAATCCCGTTATTGCCAATATATTTAAAATAAAGTTTTTTGAAATTTCTAATCTTTTATTTTTGCCTTTAAATAAGTTGAAAATTGTTTTTGAAACGTACCATAATATGAAAGTTGAAAAAGATACAATTATAATTTCCGCAAGAGAAAAGGGTAAAAATCCTGTAATCCAACTTAAAATATTAGCAATTATTTTATAAAAAAACGAAGAATACAAGTTTTCTATATAGTTTGGAAAAATTGTAGATATTTGCGAAAGTATAATACCTAAGGGTAAAAGTAAAATTAAAAATGATTGCTTATTAAATGAAAATTTCTTCAAAAAAACACCTTCTTTATATAATTAATTATATGAAAAACTCCAAGTGTAAATTTTACTTGGAGCTTTTTTATATTATTTTTTTTCTTTTAGTAAGTCTCTAATTTCAGTTAATAATAATTCTTCATTTGAGGGTTTAATAACAATAACTTCTTCAGCTTTTTTCTTTTTAATGGAGTTTATAGCCTTTATAAAAATAAAAAGTGAAAATGCGATTATTAAAAAATCAATAATAGATTGAATAAATAATCCGTATCTAATTGATAACTCTAACGTTCCAGCTACAGCTGGATGTATAACGTATTTTAAATTAGTGAAATTAATTCCACCTAATAGTAAACCGAGTATAGGCATTATAAGGTCATTCACTAAAGAGGTAACAATTTTAGAAAATGCCGCACCTATAACAACACCTAATGCTAAATCTAAAACATTTCCTTTAAGAGCAAATTGTTTAAATTCTTTCAACATATATGTAGCACTTCCTTTCAAATTCTATTTTACCAATTTAAATATAAATTATCAAAGGTATTTTCTGTGAACAATATAAATTTATAAAAGTAAATAATATTTTGATTCAATAAAGGATGATAAAATTACTGGAAGAAAAAAGAAGCATGGAAATACTAATCCATACTTCTTAAAATGTTAAATAAACAAATTTACATTGGAATCTTCAGCCTCACCTAAGTAATAACCAACTCCGCCAATTTTTACTCCATCTATGAGTTCCTCTTGCATAATTCCCATAACATCCATGGACATTGAGCAAGCGACTATTTCTACGCCACTATCCATTGCTGATTTTATTAGGTCCTCAAGAGAGCTTATATTCTTGTTTTTCATTACCAAGCGAATCATTTTTGATCCAAGGCCCATCATGTTCATTTGGGAAAGTTTAAGTTTTTTACTTCCTCTTGGCATCATAAATCCAAACATGGAATCTACTAGACCCTTTTTTACAGATACTTTTTCAGGTTTCCTTAAGATATTAAGACCCCAGAAAGTAAATAATATGGTAACTTTACTACCCATTGCAACTGCTCCATTTGCAATAATGAAGGCAGCAATTGCTTTATCTAAGTCACCACTAAAAACTACCATGGTTTTATTGTTTTTTTCTACTGTATCTGATGCAAGGTATTTATTTACTTTTATGAGCTTGTTACTTTTTTTTTTAATAAAGGCATAAACCATACCTTTTTCTTTTCTTAAATCTAACAATTCATTGTTTGTTTTGTTACACCAAGATTTAATATCCTCATAAAAACCAGGGTCAGAAGCTGTAACTTTTAATATTTGGCCATCATTTAATTCGTCAATACTAGCTTTTACTTGCATTAGTGGTCCTGGGCAACATAAACCGCAAGCATCTAAGATTGTATCATAATTAGAAGTGTCGTTATCTACTCCCTCTTTTATAACTTGAGTATCAGGATCTAAAATCTGTCTTTTTGGTGTATCACCTTTATTTGGAGTGAAATTTGAAATTGAAACTGACTTATATCCTCCAGTTAAGTTTTTAACCTTAAATTCATTTTGAGATAAAATTCTTGCAGCTACATATCCACGAAGTCCTACCTGACAATATTCAAGGATTTCCTTGTTTTTATCAAGTTCACCAATTCGTTCTCTTAAACTATCTACAGGAATGTTTATAGCACCTTTCATATGGCCATTACTAAATTCCATTTCAGTACGAACATCCAGTACTATGGCATTTTCTTTATCGTAGGCCATAAACTCATCTGTGGTCAATACATCCATTCTTCCAGCTAGTACATTTTCAGCTACAAAACCTGCCATATTTATTGGATCCTTAGCAGATGAGAAAGGTGGTGCGTAGGAAAGTTCAAGCTCTGTTAAATCAGTTACTGTTCCTCCTAGGCGTATAACTGTAGCAAGCACATCTATTCTCTTGTCAACTCCATCATAACCCACAGCTTGAGCTCCTAGTATTCTGCCGTCCTCATTAAAAATAAGCTTTAAAGTCATTGAAAGAGCGCCAGGGTAGTAAGATGCATGACTTGCGGGATGAACGAATATAACTTTATACGGAATATTAAGCCTAGTTAGTGTTCTTTCATTATTACCTGTGCTTGCAGCTGTTAAGCCAAATACCTTAATAATAGAAGTTCCTTGGGTTCCCTTATAAGTAGTGGCAAGGCCTGCTATATTATCAGCGGCTATTCTACCTTGTTTATTTGCAGGACCAGCTAGTGGTATTGCAGTATTTGTTTTGTTTATAAAATCTACAACTTCAATAGCATCGCCTACTGCAAATATACACTGTGAACTAGTTTCCATTTTATCATTTACTAAAATATGACCCCTAGCACCTGTTTTAATACCAGCTTCTTTTGCAAATCCAGTGTCTGGAATTACACCTATAGCCAATATAACCATATCGGCGCTTAGTTTTGTGCCACTATTTAAAGTTATTTCAACGCTATCTTCATTATCTTTAAAAGCCTTTACTCCATCGTTTAATAGTATTTCCACACCATTATCAGAAATCTCCTTTTCAACAGTTAAAACCATATCTGTATCAAAAGGAGCCATTATGTGAGGAGCCGCTTCTACTATAGTAACACTCAGGCCTCTTTGTTTTAAGTTTTCAGCCATTTCCACGCCAACATAGCCTCCGCCGATAACTATAGCAGTATTAACGCCTTTTTTATCCACATATGCTTTTATGTTATCAGTATCTGGTATATTTCTCAAAGTGAATATTTTCTTACTATTAATGCCTTCTATATTAGGTTTAATTGCTTTTGCTCCTGGTGATAAAACTAAATAATCATAGCTTTCTTCATAGGTACCACGAGTCTTACTATTAACTGTTACAGTCTTTTTGGCAGTGTCAATTCCTATTACATCACTGTTGTTTCTTACATCTATATTAAATCTTGCTTTCATACTCTCAGGTGTTTGTACTAAGAGTTTATCTCTATCTTTTATTACTTCACCAATGTAATAAGGCAGTCCACAATTTGCAAAAGAAATGTATTCATCTCTTTCAAACATAATTATTTCTGCATTTTCATCTAGTCGTCGTAGTCTTGCTGCGGTTGAAGCTCCGCCAGCTACTCCACCTACAATTAATACTTTTTTCATAACAAATATTCCTCCTTTTACTTTTTAAATCTATTTATTAACTCAATATCAAAATTGAATTTATGAAGTTTATTATTCTTTTATCTTTAATTTTATAGTTGACTTCAAGGCCATGGCGAGTGCATTCTATTACACCAGCATACCTTAATTTCTGTAGATGCTGAGATACAGTAGATTGAGGAATCTCAAGGCAAGACTGCATATGGGAAACATTACACTCGCCTTGATCTAATATACCTTTTACTATGCATAACCTAATAGGGTGTGCCAATACTTTTAGAGTCTCAGCAATTTCATTGTATTTTTTATAATCTGTATCCATAGCTCTTCCTCTTTCCTGAATTTTCATATTAATATTATCTAGTTATATTGTATCTCCAAGAGGATAAGCCGCGAGTAAGATGGTAAATGTTTTTAAAGGAATTGTTTGCCAAAGTATCAACGGCTCTGGGGCTTCTTCCACCAGACGCGCAATAAACAAGGACGGGTTTGTTTTTATATTCATCAAGTTCAGAAAGCGACCTAGGAAGAATCTGAACTGGAAAAAGCTTTGCTCCTGGAATGTGACCATCATCATACTCTTCTTTAGTTCTTACATCTAAAATAACAAATTCACTATTTTCGCTTATAAGTTTATAAGCTTCTTCTGCAGTAACATTTTTAATCGTTGAATCTACCACAATATATGCCTCCTTAAAAATACAATTCTATGTATTGCTATATTGCAATATTACGATATAACAATATAATAAAATAATAACATATATAAAACAAAAAGCAATAGAAATATCAAAGTTTATTAAATATTTCTATATGCCATAATATGCTATAATCAATCACAATAAAAAAAACTAATTATTTTTACCGAATACTGCTTCTACAATGTATTTTATTCTATTTGATGGACTTGGTAACTGTACGCCCAAAGTTAGAAGAACGCTAATTATCATTGAAAATATAATAAGAGAAAAATAAAAAAATATTTTACCACTATTTTTTTCTTTTAAAAGTGGGATAGTTTCAAAAAACATAACTATGATATATGAAATTATTACAAGTAAAAACATCTCTAGATTCTCCTTTTATTATTTTCCTAGGTTAATAGGTTCATTTGTTCTACCACTACCCTTTATTTCCAGTAGTTACGCTTGTAGCTGCTAAAATTCTACTTCTAATCTCCGCCACAACAAAAATAATTAATGGTATTATGACTTCAAAAACAAAGGAATAATATGGCCAAATATTAGAAGTCCAGAATGACATTTCCATGATACTTTTGTAAATGAAAAAAGAGAAGCTTAACATTAAAAGAGCTACAGGTGTTGTAATAAATTTGTAATCATCAAAGCCAAAGACCTTCGAAAATCCATTGCAAACTGCAAAAATGCATATACATACTTTAACGAAGATACATACTAGAAAAATAATAACTACTAACATTTCAAGTCTTTCAAGCAATTCACCGAGGTGAATAAGGCTTATTGCCATGGGAGATGGGAAATATACTCTAAATATGGTATTACTACCTAATATTAAAGTATTTCTTAATGTTGATAAAACTATAAGCCCTCCACCTATGAATAAGCCTACTATAAATGTTTTTTTGTAATTTTTAACTTTGGATATATTTGAAAATACCATTGTAAAGATTACGGTTTCACCCAAGGGATAAGAAAAACTTGAGAAAGCACCTTTTAAAATTGGTGTGACACCATTGTTCAGTATTGGTTTTAATCTGCTTACATTCATTTGTGGAATTGCTAATATAGAGATAGTTAAAAATATTATAATTACAACCCAAATGAAGAATTCAGACCATCTTCCTAAGACCTCAATACCTTCTTTTGTACACCATATAAGTAGTATAGTAAAAAAAATCATAGGTACTACTACCGGTGTTTCATCGAATACTAAAGCACTAGTAAAGTCTGATAGGGTTCTAAGAATTAAGGTTCCATCATGAAATGCAAACCATATCATTAGTATACTTATTAATTTCCCTAGAAACTTCCCCATAAGGATTTGAAGTATATCAAATAAATCTTTTCCAGGGAATAAGGATAAAATTCTAGAAAAGATAAGTAACAATATAATAGACCAGGTCATAGCAATAATTATTGCAATCCAGGCATCTTGTTTTGCCTGGCCCCCAGATCCAGCTAAAAAACTACTTCCAATTATGAAAAGTATTATAAGTATTGTAGCTTGTCTTTCAGAAATAACTTCATTTTTCATTTATACCTCCTACACTACTTACTGTTATAATATATAGTAAATAACAAGCTTATTGTTTTACAGAATTGATTAGATTATTTTTCTATTATAATAGGAGAATTTGTCGAACCACTACCATTTATTTGAAGGTATACGTTAACTTCAGTTTTTATGTTAGAAAAAATATCTTTTCCGTTTTTTTTGAAAATTTCACTTACTTTTGGTTTTTCTTTATCGAAAATTTCTCCAAAACCTAAAATGTCGCTTTCATAATCTTTCTGTAATTTACTAATTAAAGACTGTATCTGGGTCTTGATTTTATCTTCTGCTTCGCCTTGAAGTGTTTTTAAGGATTCCTCTTCCATAAAATTCTTAGTTCCTCCAATTTCATCTATAGTTACAACAGGGTATATATCTATTACAAGTGATACTATTCCATTGTTATAAAGGGGAGTTAATTTAGTCTTATTTTTATGTATTCCTAAGGTTACAACAGTGTCAGAACCTGAAACGTTTTTTATAACAATTAGTCCTTCTTTTAATTTGTTTTTAATCATAAGCATGTATAGGGTTTCGTTCCCATTTAGATATCCTATAAGTTTATCTGATTTAAAAATAGCAGAGCCTTCTAGATGAGGGGATATAGTTCCGTTATTTAGTTCATTTTTAACTATAGCTACTGCTTCAGACTTTCCGCTTGAAGATATCCCATCTATAAATGACCATAACCTTGAATCAGTAAATTTAGAAAGTGTTTTTCCTGACTTCATGGTCTCGTCAAGATGAAAGGAAGTTACTTCATTAAGCTTAACATTACCTCTTAAAATTTCGGAAGCACTATTCCCCTTTGCTATTAGCATCCACATATCTGATCTAACATCGGAGGATCTATCAACCCAATCAATTACAGGAATTACACCTTCCCTTGCTAAAGAATCACTTATTATTACTACCTTTGCGTCACTCCAAAAAAGTTTTAAACCGGTTTTTTCTATGGTATCTCTCACCGCGTTAAATATACTGTCACCTTCGGATTTGTAAAGCTCAGAACTAATGATTGAGGATACACCTTGCATTTGTGTGGTTATAATTTCCGTTGTAACAATATATTTATTTGTTAGTACATCTTTATCTATTGCCATACCAGCTACTATTGCCAATTTATTTACTTCTACATAATTCCAACACCCGCATAATATGATAGGGCACATGGCTATTAAAAAAACTACCATTACTAATTTTTTTTTTTCATTTTAAACCTTCTTTCGCCCTTGTTTTATGCGCTTTTTATTTTTTGAAAACATCTTTGGTCTTAAATACATAGCCCACCAGGGAAATCTAATTGCCGTATCTTTTATATCCTGAGTGGAAAAAGAAGGGACGTTAAGCATATAGGGTATACCAAAGGAGCGTATAGACATCATATGAAGCACTAAACCCATTACGCCAAAAATATAACCATACAAACCTAGGAAGGAAGATAACAACAAAAAAATTATTCGTATCTCTACTAGTCCTAAAACTTGAGGTAGCATAATGCTTGCAATTCCTGTTATTGCAGTAATTATTACTATAGGAGCGCTGACGAGTCTTGCGCTAACTGCAGCATCACCAAGCACTAAGGCACCTACTATACTAATTGCGGCACCAACTTGTTTAGGCATTCTAAGACCTGCTTCCTTAAGTATCTCAAATATAATCATCATGGCCATGGCTTCTACAATTGAAGGGAAAGGTGTTCCTTTTCTCGCAGAATATATACTTAGAAGAAAGGGAGTTGGAATAAGTTCTTGATGGAAGGTAACAAGTGCCACATATATGGCCGAAGTGCTAGTACTAATAAAAAAACACAACCATCTAAGCAATCTTACAAAAGAGGAATATAAAAAATTGTCATAATAGTCTTCATTACTTTGAAAAACCTCAACAAATATAGTCGGAAGAGTTAAAACAATAGGACTTCCATCACAGATTACTGCAAACCTTCCTTCGAGAAGTTTTGCTACAACAACATCAGGTCTTTCTGTATTAATCATGGTTCTAAAAGGAGAATAAGGAGCATCTTTAATAAGTTCTTCAACGTAACCAGAATCTAAAATACCATCAATATCAATATCATTTAGTCTTTTCATTAATTCCTTAAGTATAGGTTCCTTTGCTATGCCCTCAATATAACACACACAAATTTGAGTTTTAGTTTGTTTCCCCATTTTCATAAATGTGAATTTTAAGTTAGGATTGATAACACGGCGCCTAATAAGTGTAAGGTTCAGGTTCATTGATTCGGTAAAGCCTTCGCGAGGCCCCCTAACTATAGTTTCTGCTTGAGGCTCTGAAATATCCCGTGTTTCCCAACCGATAGTATCTATAATAATTGCATTAGCAAAACCATCTATGAAAAGCATTGTTTTTCCATATATAATGCCACTTATAATATCATCAACAACGTCGGATTTTTTATTGTTTCCGGTTAAAAGTACTTCTTGCATTAAAACATCCATAATTTCACTATGATTAATATGGGCTATATGACTTAATAAAATTGGTTTTATAATATTTTCATTAATCAATTGGGTATTTGCCATTCCGTCAATGTAAATCAGCATACACTTAGTTATATTAGGTCTGCCAACTGATAGAGCTCTATAAACGACTGTTGTATCATTAGTAAAAATATTTTTTATTATATTAATATTTTCATCTAATGAGGTTACTAGTTTTATATTTGAAAAGTCATTTGTATCCATAAATTAAGCTTCCTTTATATTATAATAATTAACCACGTTGAGATATTTTATCCAATTTGTAAATACATTATTCACATAGGTTTTTAGGGGTAGACTGTGCTGAGGAATCTTCACCACTTTGCAAAGTGAATAGAAGGAATCCAGAACTTATAATAATAAGACAGGGACGGTTAACAACTAATTGCCTTAAAGTGCAATTAGTTGTTAACCGTCCCCTTGTTTTTTAACTTTGTTTTACTTGAAATACTCTCGAACAAAATCAGGTACATAGCCAACTTCCCCCATTTCATATGTATATATTTCTTCCAAGGTAAGAGGAATAACATCAATAATCACAGGATTAAACTTATTAAAGTGCTCAATAATATCAGATTTGTTTCCACGAACGATTAGAAGAAGTATATGAGCATTGTTTAAAAGTTCCTCTGGTACTTTATCCTTAAATTGTGGGAAGAGATGAGAATAGTCATTTCTTTATCTGCTACATCCTGAATTATTAAGTTTTTAACTTTTTGTCTCATAACTGGATCTAAGCCGTCAAGTGGCTCATCTAAAATCATAACCTTAGGCATAGTTGATAGTGCAAGCCAGAAGGCAACCTGTCTTTGCATACCTTTAGATAAACTATTTATTTTTTTATTGAAATCGTATTTATTCCCCCTCTTTATTATTTTCAACCTGTGAAATTATTTTTATAACATCTTCTTTTGTCATACCTAGATACATTGCTTCAGATAGTATTTTTCTTAATTCACTTTTTATTTTTTTTAGTTTTTCAGAATCCATCACTTGTGCTGAGGGAGTAACAAAACTGCCTTTTCCCTTTAGGGAGTAGATATATCCTTGTATTTCCAGTTCCTTATATGATTTCTGAATAGTATTGGGATTCATAGTAAGCTCTATTGAAAGAATGCGAACAGAAGGCAGTTGCTCATTAGGTTTCAATATTTCACTAATTATAAGTTCCTTAAATTTTTCTACCAGTTGTTCGTAAAGGGGTAACCTGCTTCTTAAATCTAATTCAAACATCTCATTCCTCCTTTTTTATTATTTGCATAACTCTTGATTCTAGAATGTATAATATTGGTGTATTAACTGTACTATCAAACGAGATACAGTTATAATATAGACTATAAAGAATAAATACTGGATTATAAAGGTATAAATGCGAAATAATAGATAAATTAACATTTAAATCCATGGTATATTTTAATAAAAATTAAAAAACATTTGAGAAATATTGTTAAAATACAATAAAGAATGTATTGCATTTTACATTTATATATGGTAATATAAGGTCATACTAACTGTTTAGTAGCATTTAGTGCTGAGATTAAACTAGATAACAACATATCCTCTTTTTAGAATATAATTGTTAATCGGTTGTTAGATCTTAATATTTTGAAAAAGGAGGAATGTTTAAAATGGCAGATAAAACTTTAGTTTGTAAAGACTGTTCTAAAGACTTCGTATTCACTGAAGGCGAGCAAGAATTCTACAAAGAAAAAGGATTCGATAATGAACCTCAAAGATGTGTTGATTGCAGAAGAGCAAGAAAACAACAAAATGACAGAGGATTCAGAAGATAGTAAAAAGATTATTATAACTCTATAGGATTAAACCTATAGGGTTTATTTTTTTGCTCTAAAATTATAATTATACGGTTCCATGGGTTGGGAATGTAGTATAATACTTAATAAGGAGTGGATTAAGTGATTAAAAACAAAAGTAAACTTTGGTACAAAAAAATAAAAATATTAAAGTGTTTTGCAGCTATATTTTTACCCTTACTTCTAATTTTACTATCAGCATTATTTGCTGTTAATAACCTGCAAATACAAAAGGACAAGCAAATATTTATGGAGAGAGAAAAGACTGTAGGTAAAATTAATAAATTAAATATCCAGACTACTTTTAACTCCGTAACTGCAGATTTGAAGGTTATAAAGGATGCAGCTATACTTAATGATTATGTTAATAACTCTACAACGCAGAATATTTCTGAGTTAAATAAAATGTTTATGAGATTTAGTAAAACTAAAACGATCTATGATCAGTTAAGACTTATAAATGTAGAAGGAATGGAGATAGCCAGGGTAAATTACAATGGTGGAAATGTATACATAGCTTCTCAAAAACAGCTTCAAAACAAAAAACAAAGAGATTATTTTAAGGCTACAATGAACTTAAAACCTAAAGAAATATATATTTCACAATTTGATTTAAATCTTAGAAATGAAGAGGCAAATAAGCCTACTATACATTTTGGGGCCCCAATATTTAAAGGCAATGGTGAAAAGTTTGGTGTATTGATTTTCAACTATTTAGGTAAGAATGTATTAGAAGAAATTAATGAAAATGTAAAACAAAATAGAGAATTTAATGTTGAATTATTAAATTCTGAAGGATACTTTCTAAGAAGCAGGGATGAAAAACATATTTCATTTAAAAGTGAAAACAAAGACATGTGGGATATTATAAGCCATAATGAAAGCGGATATTTAGAAAACAAGAAAAATATATATTATTATGATACAATTTATCCACTTTCTTATATTAGAGAAAAAAGGGATGCTAACTTTACGCAGAGCACGGGATACACCTATTGGAAAAGTATCATTAGCTATCCTAAGGATGATTTTAGTTTTATAAAAAAATTAGTTGATAATGGGTTTCTGGACATAGGATATATATTTCTCATAATCATTTTAGTATCTTCTGCTGTAATTACGCACATAATCTTTAAAAGGCAAGAAGCTTTAGAAAGATTAAAGGCAGCAGGCAATATTTTTGATAATTCAAAGGAAGCTATATTAATTACAGATGCAGAAACTCGTATTACATATGTAAATAGAGCTTTTTTACATATTACAGGGTACAGTGAAGATAAAGTTTTGGGTGTGAAAACTTCCTATTTTAAATCAGGAAGACATAATAAAGAATTTTATAAAAATATGTGGCAATCCATAATAACTTATGGAAATTGGCAAGGGGAAGTTTGGGACAGAAAGAAAAATGGGGAATTTTATCCTAAATTGTTAAACATACTTGCAATAAAAGGTGATAATGATAAGGGGATACAATATGTAGGCATTTTTGAAGACTTAACTTTACTAAAAGAAAAAGAAGAAAAAATTAATATTCTAAAAAATTATGATGGGCTTACCTCATTGCCCAATTTATATTTAATGAAAGAGTTAATGCATAAAAAAATTAGTGAAAATTCTAATATGGAAGATTGTAGATATTATTTGGTATCATTAACGGTCACAAACTATGATATTGTAAAGAATGGGTTAGGCTTAAAAAAAGCTGATTCATTGATAGTAACTACACTAAAAAGAATAAAAAATCATATGGAGGATAATTTTATTATAGGTTCTTCAGGTAAAAATGAATTTATGATTCTTTTAGAATGTATTAAAGATGACAATATTATATTGGAGTTTGCTAAGAATGTTTTAAATGAATTTAAAAATCCTTTTTTGATAGAGGATGAAGAAATAATCGTTCAGTTAGCTATGGGAGTTACGAGCTATGAAGAGGATTCAGATACCGTAGAACTTCTAATTGAAAATGCTAATATAGCAAAGATGTATGCGACAGAGGAAGCTGAAAGTAACGTGAAGTTTTATAAGCGTGAGCTAAAGGTGGAATATTTGGAAAGTATTAAGATTAAGCAACTACTAAGAGGAGCATTAGAAAGAGGTGAACTTTATTTAACTTATCAACCTCAAGTTGATTTAGAATCTGGACAAATAGTGGGAACAGAGGCTTTAATAAGATGGAATAGTCCAGAACTTGGAAATATATCACCAGTTAGATTTATTCCTCTTGCAGAAAAAACAGGACTTATTTTACCATTTGGTGAATGGGTATTAGATGAAGCTTTAAGGCAAACTAAAAGGTGGAGAGATCAAAAATTGAAACCTATTCTAATGTCAGTAAATATTTCGCCTGTGCAATTCAAAAAAGTGGATGTTTTTAAAATCATAAAGGAAAAATTAAAGAAGTATGATTTAAGTGGTGAATCGTTGGAAATAGAAGTTACAGAGGGGTTACTCCTTGATAATGATCCTAATTTGATGACTCAATTAGAAAACATTAACAATATTGGAGTAAGACTGGCAATGGATGATTTTGGTACAGGCTATTCTTCACTAAGTTATTTAAGGAAATTTAAATTCCATAAGATAAAGATAGATAGAGAGTTTGTTAAAGATTATCCGGAAAATGATGATGGTACCATAGCAAAAACAATTATAAATTTATCAAAGAATTTAGAGATTACAGTTATAGCTGAGGGTGCCGAAACGGAGGAACAAATTGATTTTTTAAGAAAAAACAAATGCAATCAAATTCAAGGATATTATTATAGTCCGCCAGTTTTACCTGGGGAATTTGAAGAACTACTTAGGTCAGGGCATTTTGAGGGAAAATAGAAACTTAAAAGAAAACCCAAAACACTTAAATATCTTAAGTGTTTTGGGTTTTTAGTATTTAAGACAAATCATTTAAATTTTTAATTGCAGGAATTTCTTTTACTTTGTTGTGCTTTGAATTATTAAAAAATTTAACAATTTCCCACCAACCAGTAGACGTGGCACCAAGGATGCATGCTAGTATAGCGGTTTTAAAATTCATGGCCACAGTTTTAAAAATAGGGTGAGCAGCTGGAATATACACTATGGAAAATAACATTACTAAAGCTAAACTATTAATATAAAATCTAGCTTTACTACCTTTTTCTTTAAAAATGCTAATTAGATATTTAGTATTAGATCTATTAACTAAGACTAGAATTACATTTCCAACTATCAAGACCATTAGTGAAAAAGTTCTTGCAAAGTCAGCGCTTAAACCTGAATCCACCATATAGTGAAAAGGCAAAAATGATGCTAAAAACATTGTTGTACCCTGAAGTAGAACTTTTTTTGTTAAGCCTTTTGTAAGTAGTGGCTCTTCTGGCGACCTTGGTGGCTGCTCCATTATATAATCTTCTGCTGGTTCACCTTCAAAAACTATAGAGCAAGTTGGATCCAAAATTAGCTCCAAAAGCACAATATGAACGGGCAGTAATATTTGCGGTAAGTTAAAAATAGGTGAAAATAATGCTAAGGTCATAATAGGAATATGAATTATCATTATATATACCATAGCTTTACGAATGTTATCAAAAACCCTTCTTCCATCTTCTATGGAGTGAACTATAGTTGTGAAATTATCGTCCATTAGAATCATATCCGCGGCTTCTTTCGCAACTTCTGTTCCTCTTTTTCCCATTGCAATTCCTATATTAGCATTTTTTAGTGCTGGGGCATCATTTACTCCATCACCAGTCATTGCAACGATTTCACCATTTTTTTTAAGTGCCTTAACTATCTTCATTTTATGTTCTGGAATTACTCTTGAGAAAACATCACAATGGCTCACTGCGGTGCAAAGTTCATCTTCTGTCATAGCATCAATTTCATCTCCAGTAATTGCACAATTATTAGATTCAAGACCTATTTCATTGCCTATAGCCATAGCTGTTTTACAATAATCTCCTGTTATCATCATTACTCTTACGCCAGCTTTTTTACATACATTTATAGCATCCTCTACCCCTTCTTTAGGTGGATCTTGAAGTCCAATTAATCCCTTGAAACATAAGCTATACTGTTCTAAACTATCATTAAGGGTAGAAGTTACTAGATCAGCTAAAGCAAGAACTCTTAATCCCTTGTTAGCCATACCGTCTATAATATCCAAAATTTGTATTTCTTCATTTTGGGTTAAATTGCATAAGGGTAGTATAGTTTCTGGGGAACCTTTAGCTGCCACATAATAGATAGCATTTTCTTTGTAGATATTTGCCATTCTTTTAGTTTTAGAATCAAAAGCAAATTTTTTAGATAGCTCAAGGTTGTAAAGCTCAGTTATGTCTATTTTATTTTTGCCAGCATCTACTATAGCTTTCTCCATAGGATCATATGGATCTTTTTCACAAGCTAAAACTAAAAGTTTAGCTAAATCTTTGTCCTGCATTTTATCAGGGTCTATAAATCCATTGCTATATATAGCTTTTGCGCGCATTATATTTTGCGTGATTGTTCCTGTTTTATCCACGCAAAGCACTGTGGCAGAACCTAAAGTCTCCACTGCAGGGATGCTACGAATTAAGGTGTTCTTTTTAGCTAGCCTAAAAGCACCTAGGGATAAGAATATTGTAAGCACCACTGGAAATTCCTCTGGTATAATGGCCATAGCCAAGGTTATACCTGCAAGGATGCTCTTAACAAACTCACTAGTGTGCATATAGGAAAAAGTTATTACTAAAATGCATAGAATAAAACCGGCAATAGCTAAGGTTTTTACTAAATAATTTACTTTATTCTGAAGTGGAGAAAGTTCCTGCTTTGTTTCACTTATTGCTTTCCCTATTTTCCCATACTCAGTTTCAAAGCCTATTGTTTTTACTTTAGCAGTACATTTTCCGAAATTAGACAGTGTACCAGCATATAAATAATCCTGTTTAAAATAGTCTTTTGAGGAATCTATAGTTCCGACTACTACCTTGTATACAGGTTCACTCTCTCCAGTAAGGGAAGATTCATCCACGGAGAAATTTGATTCCTCTATAACTTCACAATCTGCAGGAATACGGTTTCCCTCGGATAAAAAAATTATATCAGAAGGCACAAGTTCAGAGCTTTTAATTACTTGCTTTTTACCATTTCTCATTGCAGTAACATGAGGCGCGGTCAAATCTTTTAGCGCATCTATAGTTTTTTCGGTTTTCCACTCCTGAAGGAAAGTTATGGTGGCAACAAAAATAACAAATATAAGCATTATACTACCTTCGCCAGGTTCCCCTAATACAAAATATAAGGTAGCGGCTCCCGCTAATAATAAAAACATAGGCTCTTTGAATACACTTAAAAACTTTAGTATAGGATTAGACTTTTTAGTTTTTATAAGCTCATTAAAACCATATTTAGCTCTAAGGGCTTCTACTTGTTCATTATTCAGACCATTTAATAAATTATTTTTCATTTATTACACCCCATTATCAATTAATAATTAGTACATTAATTATTATATGCTACAAATATAGAAATGTTAAGTGTTTTTAAAAAAAATTACAAGAATAAAGATTATCAATTGATAATTAGAAACAGATATTAATGGGAATTAATTGTAAATAATATGCATTGATATATGATAATAATTATTGAATGAATTGATGTATAAGAACTAAATATCCTATAACAGATGCGAATATACTCGTATATAACACAACTAAAAATGAGGGGGCCATAATTTGGCACCCTTATTTTAAATGTATTAAGTAAAAATTAATATTTTTATCTCCCCAGCCTAAATCCCAAGGCACATGATATCTATCAATGGTGTGTGTGTTAACAAGAGGGTAACCATGAGAGTCAAACCCTGTAACTATAGCAAAATGATCTATATCACTACCTTTGGCATAACAAATAAGATCTCCTATATCTAGTTTTTGCATTGCTCCACAGGGATAGCCAGGAAGAGGAGAAACTAACTGGTTAAATGTCCCTTTCCCTAGTAGCTTTCCTCTGCCACTATAAAGTAAATAATTTTTAAAGGCATCAGCATTAACCCATGCTGAGCTTCCGTCAGCTCCACCATATTTTTTATAAGTACATTGCCAAATACTATCAAATCGTAGTCCGCCACCTTCACTATCTCCAATTGATTGAGATACATAATTAGTGCAATTGCCTCCATTGCCAGTATAGTTTGTGTATTTTTTATTATATTTTGTTGAATTTCCACTTGCCCAAGGTATTCCACAGTATTTATCCGCATATTTAACTGCGCTTATTTTGTCGTATCGACCTTTGGGAACAACCTTTACCTCAGATGATATTTTAGGACAATTACCTAGGTTATAAATAGTTTTTTTGTTAGCATCAAGTTTAAAGTTTTTTAACTCTCCCACATAAGATTTTAAAGCATCTTCAAAACAGTCTAAATACCAATCAGAATAAATTATCCATTTTTCATCTTTTTTTATTAGATCCATAGAATGTGTTAATCCTACACCAAAAACATTTGTAGTAGGGGTTATATCATTTTTGTAACTATACTCGAATTTATAATATTCGTCCACCAATAAGCGAAGACCTCTTTTGGTTGTAGTTACTTTTCTAACGTTAGGAGTAGATTCAACTTTTGTAAAATTCATGCCTCTTTGACTTGACCAATCATTAAAATAATTTAATCTTTTAACTTCATGCTCTAAACTCCATTTTCCAAGCTTTTGAGAAGGATCATAATAACTAGGAAGATTAGTAAGATCTTTAGTAATAAACATGGAACAACGATCATTATAAATATTTTCCATCACCTGTGTGATTTCAGTTTTATCAGGAGGTAATAAAGCTATTGTAGGAATAGTTATATTTTTATTTGTGTAAAAATTATTGAATTTATAAAAAAACAAATTCAATAGTAAAACAAAAGACAAAATAGCAGTAAAAATACCAGCTTTGCAAATGTGTTTTTTCATGAATTTATACACCTCCGAATTATTTGAAACAAAAAATAAGCACTAAGTTAGTATTCCACATTAATAAGATTTATTGCAAAAATAAATGATGAATTAATTTCAAATGTTGGGAAATTGTTCATCAAAATGAATTTTATTAATATACTTAATAATGGTAATTAATTTTTGTGAGGTAGCTTATGTATGGCGAATAAATATACAACGAATGAAGTTCTCAATACCTCCTTGCCAGTAGTTGCGGAGATAACAGTATATACTCTAATGTCTATTTTCGATTTAATGATGATTGGGAAATATGGCGGGAATATAGCAGTAAGTGCAGTGGGGATAAGTAATAGTTTAACAAATGCATTTATAGGTATATTTATTTTTGGGGGAGTTTGTATAAGTATTGTTTCATTAGTGTCTAGACTAGTAGGTGCAAAGCAGTATAAAATTGCTGAAAAATTTGCGGTATTAGGATTTATTTTAGGTGCTAGTATTTGTTTAATTATTACAGTTTTATTTTTTTATTTTGGAAAAGAACTCCTTTATATACTTGGAGCTAGGAATGAAATTTTACAAATAGGATATTCATTTATAAGAATTAATTCTATAGCCTTATTCTTTTGTATGAATATGCGGCTTTTAAATTCTGTTTTAATAGGATACGGAAACACTTTTATACCATTCATATGTTCTTTAACTGTATTTTCATTTAAAATATTTTTCAATTATTTGTTTATTTTTGGTGTTATGTTTAAGGAGATGGGTATAGAAGGAGCTGCTATAGCTTCTACAATTGCTTATTCATGTGGTTTTGTTTTTTCTTTTTACAATACTGTTATTAAGGCGAGAATCAATTTCAAAACTATTTTTAATCTCAAGATTTCAAAAGGTGATATTAAAAAGATATTAAGATTAGCTATTCCTTGTTCATTGGAAGAAGCAACCTTTAGCATTAGCAAATTGATATGTGTTGCTATTATAATTAAATCTGGCAGCGTTTCCTTTGCAGCTGATGAAATAGCTAATATGATAGAGGGAATTTCAGTTATGCCTGGTATTGGATTTGGTATGGCGGTTATTACTTTAGTAGGACATAATATAGGGAAAAGGGATTATAAAAAAGCAAAATCGGCTACTTTTAATTGTGCTTTTTATGCTTTATTTATGATGAGTATATTCGCAATGATATTCTTATTTATGCCAAATATTTTGGTGAATTTTTTTGTTAGTGAAAAAGAAAAAAAAGTTGCTTATTTAGCTGGGCGGTGTCTTGCTATAGGAGCGGCAGAGCAACCGTTTATAGGGATATCCCTAGTCTTTGCTGGTGCATTAAAGGGCTTAGGAGACGTTAAGAATCCCTTTTTAATTTCTTGTTTTACAAGTTGGGTTATAAGATTACCATTAACATATTATTTTATACATCTTTTAAAGTATCCAGTTACAGCAGTATGGTGGATTACAACGCTACAATGGGCAATAGATGCATTGCTTATGTTTATATTTTTTAAATACAGATTTAATAAATTATCAAAAAATCAATAAGGATTTAGATAATTAACGAGTGTTCAATCTTGATCTTAACACTTCCATGCTATCACTTGGAATTACACATATCCTGTGCAAAGTATAAATCCCATCATTTTTTCTTGCAACCCTATCTCCAAGTATAAAACCCATAACATATCCGGCATCCTTTGCCGCCTTCATTGTATTATCGTTATATTTTGAATATGGATAAGCTATGTAATTTACTTTCTTACCTAAAATGTTCTCTAAAATTTTCTTTGATTCTTTTAATACTAATCCATGATTTTTCAGGTACATTGCATTAATTTCCACTTATTATATAGGCCATTTTTGATAATAATAAATTATAAAGCTATGTACTTAAGCGTAACAATATATGTTTAATTAAATTTAAGAAGGAGAAAACATGAAAAAAAAAGGTTTAACTAGGTTTATAGTTTTATTGCTGGGAGCATTTTATTTATTTATTAATTGTTGTTTATTAGGTAGTCAAAAAACATTAGCATACTCTAGTTTAAGTAAAGATGACGAAAAAGTAATATATTTAACCTTTGATGATGGACCTAGTGTCCTGACAGATAAAATTTTAGATATACTTAAAGAAAATCATGTAAAGGCTACTTTTTTTCTTATAGGGAATCAAATCAAAGGTCAAGAAGCAGTGGTAAAAAGAATATATAATGAAGGCCATAGTATGGGGCTGCATACTTATACCCATACATATAAGAAAATATATTCTAGTAGAAAGGCATTTATAGATGAGATGCTACAAACTCAGGGTGAAATTAATTCCCTAACAGGAATTAAACCAACAATAATAAGATTCCCTTTTGGCAGTAGAAAACATTTAAATGGGCCTTTTTTAGAGCAACTTCATAGTTATAATTTTAAAATATACGATTGGAATGCTATTATGTCTGATGGAGTAAATTTTAGAACTCCTACAGAGCAGTTGTATAGAGAAGCTACAAAAACTACAATTACAGAGCATCCTATAATATTGCTTATGCATTGTGACTATATGCATAAAAATACTTGTAAGGTACTACCTAGAGTAATAAAATTCTATAAGGATAATGGATATGAATTTAAAATTATTAATGATGTAACGCCAGAGCATTACTTTCCTATTAAAAAGTAATAAAAGACTAATTGCAAAATATGCAATTAGTCTTTTATATTATAGTCAAAGATTAACTATGACTTTCTAAGTCTTGAATAAGTTTTGTTTTAGCTTGAATAATACCAGACAATGATATATATGCTTTGGAGGTTGTACCATTGCTATTTGTAATCAATCTTCCTTGTATATCAAGAAATAAGGCTAATATTTCTTTTTCAGAATTAATAGAAAAACTCAAAAATTCTTTAGGCGTTGTAGCGTCAGTAGAATATATTCTTAAATTAAATTGACTTATTAAAAATGAAATTTTATCATATATTGCAAAGTCAATTTTTTCAGTTTCATCATCAGTGACTTCTTTTTTTAGTTTTTGGTAGTAAAGAACAATTTTATCTACGTTGTAAGCTAAAACCTTAGATAATATCTTTACACCAGGAGGGAGATTGGGTTGCTTACTAATTTCTGTGTAAAGAATCTCTCGTTTATATGCAATGGCTATAGCTTTATCTATAATGTCTATAATGTCGTATCCCAAAACAAAATAACCTCCTTTTAAGATTGCGTGGTGGATAACAATTATATTTCCTAAAGTTGTAAAATTTAAATATTACTAATTTTTCAAGCTTAATTGTTTTGATGATTTATTCAAGACACTATAATTGTACTATAACATAAAAGGAAAAACTACGGAGAGGTTGAAATTAAATTAATATCTCTTTTATATGCAGTTTCGATTTTACCTGTAGAATTATGCATAGAGTATAACCTTAAGCATCTGTATTGGGGTTGCCTGATTTTTCCTTATGCGGAAATAAGTCTGGTATAATCTTTTTGTCTTAAATTATTCATTTTCATAAATATATTTTACAGCTTTTCCTGGACATTTTGGGCCTGGGAATTGTATTTTTGCAAAAAAAAGACTGCTACACTAATTTCTTAGTGCAGCAGTCTTTTTGCATTAGAAATTTATTCTTTTTATATAGTGACAATTAACGTCGATATGGTTTAAGAACAACAATAATCTTTCATAAAGTGGTTGAACTTTATCACCATACTTTGACTCTAGACTTTCTCCAATATCTTTTACAGTTTTCTTGCCATCTATCTGTAAAAACACACAACTTCCATATTCATCTAAAGAAATTTTTTTATACTCTGGAATTCTGAATTTAAGTTTTCTAAAGAACTTTTGGAACTTATGATCTTGTTTTTCAAGTATAGTAACAATATTGCCTTTATCCACTTCATATTCTAAATTGTGAGAGATCTTATATATTATATTTAAAACGTCTTCGTTATTGCTTGGCATTTTTTACCTTACTGCTTACTATAGGTATTAGAGTAGCTATTATTAGACCTAATAATATTATAACTGCCATTCCATTAGAAGCAGTAAATCCACTTGGTCCAACTCCTTTTATAACACCTGTTACTTGAAGTATTATACCTATAAGTCCTATTATAGAACCACCGGCAACAAGTCCAGAAGATAAACTTATACCATTAGAAATTTTAACATCTTTTTCTTTTTCAGATTTAGAAGTTTTTTCTACAAATAAGCGAACTAATGCACCTATTAATATTATAGAAGTTGTAGCTATTGGTAAATAGAAGCCTATAGCTACTGTCATTACAGGAAGTTTTAATAAGAATAAAACAACTCCCATAGCAGCACCAACGATGATCATAACCCAAGGTAATTTACCTGACATTATACCAGCAGTTAATGTTGACATTAAGTTAGCTTGAGGTAGTGCAAATGGAACATTATCACCAGTCATTGCAAGTTGGCTTGAAAGTAATAATATAGTACCAATAACTACTATAACACCAACTATGCCAGATATAGCAAAGTACTTATCCATTTCATTTTTGTTACCACCTACTATGAAAGTAACCTTTTGTGATTGAGCGTAACCTCCAGCTACAGATATAGCGGTAACTATAAATGTACCAAATAAAAGTAATGATTTGTTGCTTTCAGGATTTTTCCATCCCATTGCAACAAATAATAATGTTACAACAACTATAGAAGCTATAGTCATACCGGATACAGGAAGGTTTGAAGTTCCTATAGTACCAGTTAAACGACCAGAAACTATAACAAATAGTAATGATAAGAATAATGATAAAATAGAAGCAAATATAGCCATTGCTATATTACCACCAGATACCACGAAACCACCTATGAAACATACTACTACTCCACCAAATAACATTAGGGTTCCAGCAGATGAGCCACTACCACTATTTGAATCCTTAGCATTCATAGTTTCTTTTATGGAAGATATTATAGTAGGTATAAGTTTTATAGCACCTATTAAACCACCAGAAAGCATCATACCAGCACCGATATATTTTACATAACTACCAGCGATATGTTTAACTTGCATAGCGTTTATAGCAACACTCGGATTATTCCATACAGTTGCACCATCTCTTCCAAGGTTTGAGAAGTAACCTATTAAAGGCATAATACCGAAGTTAGATAATAAAGAACCAGCAAACATAGCTACAGAAACCTCTAAACCAACTATGAATCCTATACCTAATAATAGAGGGTTAACTTCAACTTCAAATTTCCACTTATAAAAAGTTTCGTTTACATAGCTTATAACGTTATTAGCTACATTTAAAAATGAACTAGTTACAACAGTTATAATACCACCTATTCCGAAACCTATTCCCATGAACTTCATTGATTCTCCAGCACCTTCTGAAGCGACAAGTGTTTCAGATATAGCCATTGACTCAGGATACATTAATTTACCGTGTTCTTCAATCATTAAGTAATTGTAAACAAGAGAAGCTATTCCGATACCGAATAAAACTCCACCTACGCCAACAACAAAACCTTCTAAGAAAGTAACTTTAGCACCTATTAAAAGAATTGCTGGTAAAACAAATATTATACCACTAGCAACGGATTCTCCACCGCTTGCCATACCTTGAACTAAGTTTTTGCCAAGGATACCTTTTTGTTTAGCAAATGCAGCTATAAATGCGGAACCTATTATAGAACCTGGTATACCAGCGGCAACTGTAAGCCCTGATTTCATACCTGAATAGGCAGTTGATGCTGAAAATATTACAGCTAAAATAATACCGATTATTAATACGGCAACGTTTCCACCAGATTTAGAACCACTTGAAACGTAGGGAACGTAGTCTTTACCAGCTACGCCACCATATGCATGTTTTGATAACTTATTATCCATAAGTCATACCTCCTTTTATATTTTATAACTACAATTATAACACGCTTTCGACATAAAACGATTTTTCTCAATTTTGCGAATAAAGGAATTTACCTATTTAGTAATTTGCAATAGTTCTAATAATTATACAATTTATGACCTATACATTTTTACAACTATTCAGGGTTTCAAATAAAGTGCGATTTAAATTTGAAGCCCTTGGAGATGTCATAGGCTATTTTCGCAATAAAAATTCGGTTAATATTATATATTTACCTTAGAACATAATGCTGTTATTGATCCATTCTTAGTTATAGGATTTAAAAAGAAAAGAGCACAAATGATTTTGAATGAATATAAAAATGTTACTCCTAGGAATGGAAGATATTCAGAAGGGGGTTTAAAGAAAAAAGAAGAGTTCTATGAAAGATTTATGGACATAAAATAAAGGCCAGCTATTGCTGACCTTTTTATTTATTTTCTACTCTGTGTAATTTGAAAGTGTATCAGTAGCTGTCTGTAATGCGGATTGAACAGCATTAAGAGTATTCTGAATTTGTTGTCTGTTTTCTTCCTTTTCTACTGTGCTTATGGCTTCAGTAAGACTAGTTCTTGAAGTTTGAAGTTTGTGATATACATCTTCAACCTGTTGTCTTGCATTCTTTTCCATACTAATTCCTCCTTTAATCTTTAATAATACGGTTATAGTATTTGAACTTAACTTAAAAAAATACTTGAATATTAAAATTTATAAAGTATATAAAATTAAGCTGGAATTAAGGTTAGCTAAATAATAACTTAAACTCTAAGAGTTAGTATAAGTACATAAGGTAATCGAGAGGAGAAATTAAAATGAAAAAAATATTTAAATCTTTAATAGCAGTAATATTAATGGGGTCAGCAACATCTACAATAGATAGATTTACAGGAATCCATTTATATGATGTGTATATGGGCGGAGTAGTAATGTACATTTCATATGTAGCTTTAATGGGATTTAATGATAAGAAAGTACAAGCTAAACAATAACTTAAGGGATAGAAAGATTAGAGCGGGGGTGTAGAAGTATGAGTAATTATATTGTAGAGACTAAGGACTTAATAAAAAGCTTTAAGAATTTTAAAGCGGTAAATGGTATAGATTTAAAAGTTAAAGAAGGAACGATTTATGGATTCTTAGGACCAAATGGAGCAGGGAAATCTACTACTATAAGAATGTTATTAGGACTTATTAAAGCAACTTCTGGTGAAGTAATGGTTTTTGGAAAAAATATTAAAGGTAAGCGGGAGGAAATTTTAAGAGATATTGGTGCTTTAGTTGAAATGCCTTCTTATTATGAACATTTAACCTCTTATGAAAACTTAGAAATAACTAGAGTGGTTTTAAAGCTTAATAAAACAGAGATTGATAGGGTGCTAGCTCTTGTGGGTTTATCTGAAGTTAGAAATAAGAAAGTAAAGGAATTTTCATTAGGTATGAAGCAGAGATTAGGAATAGCACAGGCGTTAATGGGAAATCCAAAGCTTATAATTTTAGATGAGCCAACTAATGGATTAGATCCTTCTGGTATTCAAGAAATTCGAGAGTTAATTAAATCATTATCAGGGGAAAAAGGTAAATTATTGGTTAGTGGTGAGAATTTATCACCATCAAAGTTATGTAGAGAACTTGTTTTAGCAGGATTTGATGTTAATTACTTGTCTGACGAGGGTAAATCTTTAGAGGACATGTTTTTGTCATTAATGATGGAGGAAGAGGTATGTTAGTAAGATTAATAATTAATGATATCTATAAACAGAGGAGAAGCATGCTAATTTTTATGGTTATAGCTATACCAATTTTCACTTCAGTGCTACTGGCTATTGACTTTGGTATAAGATATGAAAGTTATCTTTATCCACTTGCATTAAAAAAAGGTATTACATCTTGGTCAATGTTATTATTAGAGCAAAAAATGGTGTTTTTTAAAGAATACTTGCCTTTATTTGGAGCTATAATAATTTCATCTTTGTTTGATAGTGAGTATAAGAATAATGGGTGGACATTGTCATTAACTTACCCAATTGCAAGGGGAAAAATTGTTATATCAAAGTTTGTAGCAAGCTTAATATTTATGAGCATTATGTTAATTATAAATAGCTTATCATTAATTGTAGTAGGAAAAATCATAGGATTTCCCGAAGCTATTAATAGCATGTATTTTGTGAAAATGTTTTTTATTCAATTTATATCAGTTGCAGGAGTTATGACAATACATTTATATATTACAATAAAAAATAAAAATGTTTTAAAATCAATAGGAGTAGCTGCAATTATAACCATTGTTTCTTCAGATTTATTTTATAGAGGAATAAGTATAAGCAAATATAATCCATACTGCTTTGCATCTTTTTCTGATGGATTAACTAAAGCGAATTTAAGTTTGCAAATTATAATGTCAGCAGTTTTAATCTTTATAGGATTATTTTCTGCAGTGATATATTTCAATAAAAAACAGAGTTATTAATAGGAGGCATATTATGAAACTTTTAAAGGCTGAATTATTAAAGTTAAAAAGGATACCAATTTTTCAAATGGCAATTTTAGCACCGGCATTAGTAATTTTATTAGGTGTGAAATTCTATAGTTTTTTTTAGCTTAAGATGCCACAAATTACTCCTTGGGAGGGGTTAGCGGCAAGTTCACTGCACATGTTTATAGGAGTATTATTACCTGTTTTAATGATGTATGTGATACTAATGATGGGCAGGATAGAAAATTTAAATAATGCTTGGAAACAGATTTTAGTTATGCCTGTAAAGAGGGGAACATTTTATTTAATAAAATACTTAGTGGTACTTTTAGTACTTATAGTAGCTTTAGTATCATATTTAACGCAGTATACGCTAGCAGCATATTTTCTTTGCGCTAAGGGAATGATTCCAGAGAAAGCTAGCAACTCCTATAGCAGAGATTATAGATAATATTAAAAATCTATCACAGGGTAAATTTAATGTTAAAAACGTTAAAAAAATAGGGGCCTACAATGAGGTAAATAAAAACATTAATAAATTGGCTGTGAATTTAGAAGAAAATCAGAAGGAGCGAACAAATCTTGAGAATACAAAGGAAGAGTGGATTGCAAATATTGCACATGATTTAAAGACCCCACTATCATCGGTTAATGGATATGCTCAGCTTTTATTAGGTGAGGATTATCAGTTAGATGATGGTGATGTTAAAAGATATGGAGAAATCATTATAAACAAAACAGAGTATATTCAAGAATTAATTAACGATCTTGCGCTAATATATAAATTCAAAAATAAAGTAATTCCACTTAAGATAGAAAAAGAAAATGTAATTGAGGTTGTACGAGAAACAGTAATTGATATTTTGAATAATCCACTTTATTGTGATAGAAATATTAATATTGATTATGATTTAGAGAAAATATATGTAGATTGCGATAAAAAATATATAAAAAGAGCATTAAATAACTTTTTATTTAATGCATTAGTTCATAATCCTAAAGACACTATAGTGAATATAAATATAAGTGAAAAATCAGGTGTAATAATAGAAATTAAGGATAATGGAAATGGAATTACGCAGGAAGATTTAAAATCTCTGTTTCATAGATATTATAGAGCTACAAATACAGATGAAAGCCACAAGGGATCTGGTCTTGGAATGGCTATAAGCAAAGAAATTATTGAAATTCATAATGGTGAGATAGAGGTATTTAGTAAGTTTTCAGAAGGAACAAAGATAATAATAAGGTTATAAAAAATATTTTTAAAATATACTTGTAAAATATAGAAGGTATGCTATAATTTACTTTAATGTGAGAGTGTATCTAGGGTTCCGGTTTGAAAAAATGTCTGGTCCGAGCGATACAGGATGATATCTACACTTTTAGGGAAAAAGCCTGAAGGACGAGTCTCAATCTAGAGATTTGTTTTTAGGGCTTTATTTTTTTTGAAAAAAGGAGATGTTAAAAAATGAGCATAATAAAAGTGGATAATCTTTGCAAAACTTTTAAAGTTAAAACAAAGGAACAAGGATTACGGGGGAGCGTTAAGTCAATTTTTTCACCAAGCTATCGAGAGATTGATGCCGTCAATAATATTTCTTTTGAAGTAGAAAAGGGAGAAATATTAGCTTTCATAGGGCCCAATGGAGCAGGAAAATCAACTACTATAAAAATGATGACAGGCATACTATATCCATCCTCAGGAAATATTGAAGTCTTAGGTATGAATCCAGCTACTGAAAGAAAAGAATTGTCTTATAAAATAGGTACAGTTTTCGGACAAAAGTCACAGCTTTGGTTTCACTTACCACCACTCGATAGCTTTCATTTACTGGGAAATATTTATGAAATGGATAAAGTAAGGCTTCAAAAGAGAATAGACCTCTTAAAGGAGATTTTTGAAATAGGTGACTTAATGGATGTTCCTGTGAGAAAACTTTCTTTAGGTCAAAGAATACGTTGTGAGATTGCAGCATCTATTTTACATGAACCTGGGATTATATTTTTAGATGAGCCTACCATAGGCTTGGATGTGGTTGTAAAACAGAAGATTCGAGAACTTATATTGCAGCTTAACAAGGAAGAAAAAACCACTATATTCCTAACCTCTCATGATTCCGGTGATATAGAACAATTATGCAAAAGGGCAATCATTATAAATCATGGTGAGATGGTATTAAACGAAACAATTAAGAGCCTTAAGCATGACTATTTAAACAAGAAGATAATACAGATTAAGTATAATGAAATAGTGAATCTAG
The DNA here is from genome assembly GCF_011065975.2 of Clostridium sp. FP1. Lineage (NCBI taxonomy): Bacteria > Bacillati > Bacillota > Clostridia > Eubacteriales > Clostridiaceae > Clostridium > Clostridium sp. FP1. Next base: position 1,426,054 of record NZ_JAAMNJ020000001.1, read on the forward strand.
ACAATTGCGAACTAAATATTATTAAAAATAAGGGAAATGCAATAAAGGTTCAAGTGGATACATCAAAACAAGATATAGAGCAGGTGCTAACTAAGTTAATAAAATGCGGAAAGGTGAATGACATAACCATATCAGAGCCACCACTTGAGGAAATAATATCACATATTTATAAGCTGAATAAGGAGGACGACATGCATGAAGGTATTTCTTAAATATGGACAAATATCTAAAATAACAATGTCTAATAGCTTGGTGTATTTTTGGAATTTTCTTAGTAAAAATATATTTTTTGTATTCATAATGTTTATATATTTAATGCTTTGGAAAAATATATATGCACAAAAGGGTAGTACAATTGCTGGGCTAAGTTTAAATGCAATGATTTGGTACTTGATAGTTACGGAGCTTGTTACTCTTTCAAGAACAGATATACATGTACAAGTAAATGAAGATGTGAAGAGCGGTAACATAGCTTACTTATTGAACAAGCCTTATAACTATGTTATTTATTGCTTTTCCTACTTTGTAGGTGAAATTGGCATAAAACTTTTAACTAATGGCATAATTGGACTTTCTATAGGTTTCATATATGCGGGGACCTTGGAAAATTTTAACGTACTGCACCTCCCTTTTATATTCTTATCATTAATTGTAGGTTGCTGTATTAACTTTTTTATCTATATAACGTTAGCATTAACCTCATTTTGGTTTGAGGACAATACAGCTTTCTTTTGGATTTATTCAAAGCTAATATTTACCTTAGGGGGTATGCTTATGCCTATAGAACTCTTTCCAGATTGGCTCCAAAAGGTATCAAAGTATCTACCTTTTGCTTATGTAACTTATGTGCCAGCAAAACTTGCAGTAGATTTTTCACTTTCAAATTTTTATAAACAATTTTCAATTCAACTATTATATTTAGGAATATTTTTTACTTTAGCTATGACTTTATATAAGAAGGGGGCAAAGAATTTAAATGTTAATGGAGGCTAAAAAGAGCTTAAAGCTAATGGGTTATTATTTTAAATTTAATATATCTTCAGTTATGGAATACAGGGTTAGCTTTCTTGTACAATGTTTTGGTATGATACTAAATAATTCAGCATTTATATTTTTTTGGTGGATATTATTTGAAAATGTAAACACCATTGGTGGATATGGTTTTAAGGATGAAATGATGCTTTGGGCCTTAATGTCTACTAGTTTTGGTCTTTGTTTTGTGGTCTTTGGTAATGTAAATCAGATTACAAGAATGATAATAAATGGTGAGTTAGATAGCTATCTGCTACAACCTAAAGATCCTCTTATTAATATACTATGTTCTAAGACTATAGTATCCGCATGGGGTGATACCTTATATGGAGTAATTTTATTTTTTATAATCAAAGGTTTTCATGTTAGAAGTTTCTTATTGTTTTTATTATTTTGTATTACAGGTGCTTTAATATTATCTTCAGTACTAGTGACCTTTCATGCCTTAAGTTTTTATTCAGGTAATACAGAGGGGTTAGCACAACTTGCAACAGAATTTTTCATAAGTTTTAGTATTTATCCAGAAGGCATATTTAATAATGCTGTAAAGTATATACTTTATACTGCTATACCAGTAGCCTTTGTGGTTTATATACCTGCAAAGCTGATAAATGAGTTTTCTCTTGTTATGCTTTTAGAGGTTTTAGGAGTAGCATTAATATGGGTAGTAATAGCTTATACTATGTTCTACAAAGGCCTTAAAAAATATGAATCTGGGAATTTAATAACAAATAAATTGTAATGTATAATAAACATATTTAAAATAGATATGACATTTTAAAGTATGTCATTTAATGAGGTGAGAATATGATAAATAAAAAATCAATTGAAAATGATAGTACCTACTCCAGTGTAATGTGTAAAGATGCAACAGTGAAAGGGTATCATGAATATGAGGATTTATTTGAATCGCTATCAAAGGATTTAACAAAAAATAATGACAAAGAGTACTATTACGTTTATTTGCCTGAAATAGATTCTATTGCTCATAAAAAAGGAAATACTTCAAAAGAATTTGTGGAAGCCGTGGAGAAATTATTAAAACAAATGGATAAACTCTATGAAAAGGGCAAGGGGTGCTTTAAAAATACAGCAGTTATGATTTCAGCAGATCATGGGCAAGTAGATACAGATTTAAGTACAAAGTGCTATTTAAATAAAATAATACCTAATATAGATATATATTTAAAGAAGAATAAAAATAATGATTTAATTTCACCAACAGGTTTTCATAGAGATTTATTCCTTCATGTTAAGGAAGAACATTTATTTACAGTGAAGAAACTAATAGAAAAAGAGTTAAAGGGGTTAGTTTACGTATATACTTTTGATGAATTGAAGGAAAAAGGGTTTTTAGGACATCCAAGCCAGCGAATGATAGAAAGATGTGGAAACCTTATTTTATTACCTAAAGATAACAATCATATTTGGTGGTATGAAAAGGATATTTTTGAACTTTCATTTATAGGAGTCCATGGTGGGGCAAGTAAAAATGAGATGGAGATACCACTGTTATTTTATAGATTTTAGCAGTCACAGTTACTGGTCATTTTATGATAGAATGCTAAAAATTACTTGATTAATGTACTTACAGTATGGTAGAATAACTTTGTAAAATTGAATATGTAAAAATAGGTTTAATAGGTATTTAATATCTGTTAATTAAAAGGGAAGTGGGTTTGAGTCCCACGCGGTCCCGCCGCTGTAATAGAGGAGTTCTTGCATTATGCCACTGGGAAACTGGGAAGGCTGCAGGAATGTTGATACTTAAGCCAGAAGACCTGCCTATTCTAATGTACTGAGAACTCTACGAGCGATAGGGGTGGTAAATGTTTGAAAAATACTTTTTTGAATTTACAGCTTTTTAACTATTGTTAAAAGGCTATTTTTTTGCGAAAAATAATTTGCTTTATAGGAGGTAAAAATGAAGATAGCTATTGGAGTATGTGAAAAAATAAATGGAATATGTACAACCATGGGATGTTTTAAAGCTTTAAACAATAAAGAGAAACATTTCAGTATGTATGGAAATGAAAAATTAGAGCTTATGTCCTTTTTCACCTGTGATGCTTGCTCAAATAATTCTGCTGAAAATTTGATGAATATTGCTGGGAAATTAGAGAAGGAAGGGGTTAAAAGACTTCACCTTGGTGTTTGTATTGTTAAATGCGAAACTCAAAGAACTAAGGAAATAAAGGAGATATTTGAGAAATATCATATAGAAGTAGTAGAAGGTACTCATTAAATCATCATCTGCGGTGATGTAATATTAATAAATATATCATAGTATATAAGAGATACACAAAGGAGAGAAAATTCAAATGAAAAAGATAATAAGTATGATTTTAGCAGGGTTTATGGTATTTGGAACAACTGGATGTGGAAATAAACATGCAGCAACTGCAGCAAAAACAGAAACTAAAGTAGAAAATAGTAGCAAACAGTCCTCACATTATCCTGTTACAATTACAACATATAATTATGCTAAAAAGCCTGTTAAAATTACTTTTAAAAAATCACCAGAGAAGGTTGTTGCAGTATATCAGAATTCAATAGAAACATTACTGGCATTAGGATTGCAGGATAAAATAATTGCAGCATCCGGCTTAGATCATGACGTTAAAGATGAATATAAAAGTGCTTTTAGCAAAGTAAAGTATTATGAAAAAAAACTAATAAAAGAAGAGGTTATTGGATTGCAACCTGATTTCATATTGGGCTGGTATTCTCTATTTGGTGAAAAAAATCTTGGGGATGTAGGGTTTTGGCATGAAAGAGGTGTAAATACATATATGGCGCAAAATAGTAGTGTTGTTAAACCAGATAGTTTGCAAAATGAATATGATGATATTTTAAACATGGGTAAAATTTTCAATGTAGAAGATAAAGCAAGTGAGATAGTTAACAATATGAAAAAGGAAATTGAAAAAACAAAGGCTTTGGTTAAAGGAAAACAAGCTGTTAAAGCAGTGATTTTGGAAGTGGAAAAAGACGGCGTATATAGAATTTATGGAGAAGATAGTATTGGTGGCGATATTGCAAAAGGTGTTGGAGCAAATTTAGTAGCAAATAAAGATGGTAAGATAGGAAATGAAGATTTGATAAAGCTTAATCCTGAGGTAATTTTCACTGTTTATTACGGCAAAGAAATTGATAAAGAAGCTGCATTAAAAAGCATTATGAATAATGCTGGACTTTCAAGCATTTCAGCAATAAAGTCAAAACGGGTTCATCCTATAATGCTAGGTGAAGTTTATGCTAGTGGTATTAGAACCTTAGATGGTATAAAAACAATTTCTAAAGGATTATATCCTGAATTATATGGAAACAAGTAAAAATGAAAAGAATTTATAAAAGTAATACACAAAGTGCTTTACTCAATGGAACACCTATTTATATAGGTGTTTCCATTGTGCTTGTAATTTTCTTGATTTTTTCTATTTTAATAACTGTAACAATGGGTTCTGTCCATATTTCTATAAAAGATGTATATGAAATCATAGGGTACAAGCTACTTAATATTGGTGATGGGAAAATTTTAGGAAGTGGGCCTGCTTATGATATTGTTTGGTTTATAAGGTTTCCAAGAATTATTTTAGCAGTTTCTGTAGGTATAGGTCTTTCAGTGTCCGGAGTCATTATGCAGGCAATTGTGAAAAACCCCTTAGCGGATCCATATATATTAGGAATTTCTTCAGGAGCATCCCTAGGGGCTACCTTAGCGATTTTGCTTGGTGTTGGTGTTTTCTTTGGAAGCAATTATGTAGGGAACTGTGCTTTTTTAGGAGCATTTGCAATATCAATACTTGTATTAACCCTTGCAAATGTAAATGGAAGAGCTAATTCCACAAAGCTTTTGCTGGCAGGTATGGCATTAAGTAGTGTTTGTTCAGCATTTTCAAGTTTTATTGTATACTTTGCTAATGATAAAGATGGTATGCAGAGTATAACATATTGGCTTATGGGAAGCCTTGCAGGTGCAAACTGGCAAAATATAAGAATAATTCTTCCTGTTGTAATAGTAGCTACATTATTTTTTATTACTCAATATAGAACTCTTAATTTGATGCTACTTGGTGATGAAGTTTCTATAACTTTAGGTACAGACCTTCAAAAATATAGACAGTTTTATCTGATAATTACATCAGTTGTAATTGGATTCATAGTATACGCATCAGGGATAATTGGATTTGTGGGACTTATTATTCCTCATCTTGTACGAATGATATTTGGAACAGATCATAAAAGGATTATTCTACTATCAGCATTGGTAGGAGCTATATTTTTAGTTTGGGCAGATGTTTTATCTAGAATTATAATACCAGGGAGTGAACTTCCAATAGGAATATTGATTTCTATGATAGGTGCTCCGAGCTTTATATATCTTATGGTAAGTAAATCCTATGGATTTGGAGGGGATGATTAATGGAGCTAAAGACAATAGACGTAGAAGCTTATTTAGGTGGAAGCCATATTTTGAAAGGCTTAAGTATTCATGCAAAGGAAAAAGAATTTGTAGGAATTATAGGACCCAATGGCAGTGGTAAAAGTACGCTTTTAAAATGTGTGTACCGAATCTTGCGGCCGTCTACAGGAGCCGTATTTTTAGATGATAAAAATATTAAGGGTTTTTCTATGAAAGAAAGTGCAAAAAAAATGGCTGTGGTGTCTCAACATAATAATTATAATTTTGATTTTACTGTTTCCGACATGGTTCTAATGGGAAGAGCACCACATAAAAAGTTTATAGAAAAAGATAATGCACAGGATTATAAAATCATGAAAGAATCTTTAGAAAAAGTAGGTATGACAGATTATGCTAAACGAAGCTTTTCAAGCCTATCAGGTGGAGAAAAGCAAAGAATAATTCTTGCAAGAGCTTTAGCACAAAAAACGGAGTGTCTTATTCTAGATGAACCTACAAATCATCTAGATATAAAGTATCAACTTCAGTTTATGGCTATTATAAAAGAGCTGGGGGTCACAGTTATATCTGCTATTCATGATTTAAATATTGCTGCCTTATATTGTGATAAAATTTATGCAATGAAAGCGGGTAAAATTCTTAAGTTTGGAACCCCAAAAGAGGTTCTAACGGAAGAATTAATAAAATCTTTGTACGAGGTTGATGCTAAAGTTATGGAAGATGAAGAAAATGGGTTTTTAAATATAATTTATAAACCCTATCATGTAAAATAATAGGATGTAAGACATGATGTAGACCAGCAAATTAATTTGCTGGTCTGTATTGTTTTAGTATTACATTTTATAATATGTTATTATGTGAGTAATTGCTAAAATATTAAGATAAAGGAGAGTTTGGAAAATGAAAATACTATTTGTTGAGGATGATAAAATAATTGCATCGGGACTTTGTTATTCTCTGACGCAGGAGGGATATTTTGTAACCCACTGTTTGAATGTGGAGTCAGCAAAAACTACGATAGGTGCTAATAGCTTTGATCTTGCAATACTTGATTTATCTCTTCCAGATGGAAGTGGCTACGATATTTGTAAAATAATTAAGGCAAAAGAAGATATACCAGTAATATTTTTAACGGCAATAGATGATGAGGTAAATGTAGTTATGGGTCTTGATATGGGGGCAGATGATTATATAACAAAGCCATTTCGTATAAGAGAATTTCTATCCCGGATTAAATCTGTACTCCGCAGATATGACAAGACAGAATTCACAAAAACACTGTTTGAATTTAGTGGTATAAAAATAGACACAGCGAAGGCAAAAGTGTATAAAGGAGAGCAGGAAGTTATATTAACTTCTCTTGAATACCGCCTACTCCTAATCTTTGCAAATAATCAGAAGCAAGTAATTAATCGTAATCAGCTTTTAGAAGGGCTATGGGATTTTGCAGGGGACTTTGTAAATGACAATACTTTAACGGTATATATTAAACGCTTGCGTGAAAAGATTGAGGATGACAGCAAAAATCCAACAATCATAAAAACAATTCGTGGAATTGGATATAAGGGTGGCGACTAATATGTTACGAAACAAAGAAATAAAAATATATCTAATTCTTTTGGTTTCAATTTCACTAATAGGATCTGTTGCCTGCTTTTTCGTTAATATAATTGCAGGAATTATAGCATTTTCAGCTTTGATTTTAATGATTGTTATATCTTTCATTTTTACCAAGTGGAGATATAAGCAATTGGACCAATTATCTGAGTATCTAAGGAGAATTACAGGTGGCGAGTATTCCCTTGATATTAGAGATAATGATGAGGGCGAGCTTAGTATACTTAAAAGTGAAATATATAAAGTAACTGTGACTCTATATGAACAAGCTGAGCTATTAAAGAGAGACAAGCTTTTTCTTGCGGATTCAATTTCTGATATTTCCCATCAGCTTAAAACTCCAATAACTTCAATGTTTGTTATGACAGACCTTATATGTGATGAAAGCCTACCCCAGGATAAACGCCAGGAATTTTCGCGAAATATTCGGTCACAACTTGAAAGACTTAAGTGGCTTGTTATGTCACTTCTAAAGATATCTAAGATTGATGCAGGCACAATTGAGTTTAAAAAAGAGAATGTAAATGTACGAGAGCTTATCAGTAGGGCTACCCAGCATCTGCTAATTCCTATGGAAATCAAAGAGCAGATCCTTGAAATTAGCGGTGATAATTATGCTGAATTTATTGGTGATTTTAATTGGTCCTCTGAGGCTACTTCAAATATCATAAAAAATTGTATTGAGCATACACCTTGTGGTGGGAAGATAGTTATTGATTTTTGTGAAACAACAATATATACAATGATTAAAATAGTTGATAACGGTGGGGGCATCAATAAGGAGGATTTGCCATATATATTTAATAGATTTTATAAGGGCAAAAATGCAGGCAATAACAGTATAGGTATTGGGCTTGCCATGACAAAAAGTATTTTGCAAAAACAAGGTGCCATAATTGAAGTCACCAGCGAAAAAAACAAAGGAACAGAATTTACTATCAAGATTTATAAAAGCATTGTGTGACAAAAATGTCACCAAAATAGTCACTACAAAGTCATATTAGGCAGATATACTAAGGTTATAAACTAATAGAGGAGTGAGCAGGAATGGAAATTTTAAGAGTAGAAAATCTGTCTAAAACATACGGCAGGGGTGAATCAGCCGTAAAGGCTTTAGATAATGTGTCGTTTTCAGTGAATAAAGGGGAATTTGTTGCAATTATTGGACCATCAGGGTCAGGCAAATCAACACTTTTGCATATATTAGGTGGTGTGGATCCCCCAACTACTGGTAAGGTTTTTATAGAGAATACTGACATTTATGCTCTTGACGAAACAAAGCTTGCTATATTTAGACGCAGGCAAATCGGTCTTATATATCAATTTTATAATTTAATACCAGTTTTGAATGTGGAAGAAAACATTACCCTGCCGCTATTACTGGATGGTCAAAAGATAAAGGAAGGGCAACTAGATGAGATAATAAGCACACTGGGCCTTGTAGATAGATTAAACCATCTGCCTAATCAGCTTTCAGGGGGGCAACAGCAACGTGTATCAATAGGAAGGGCACTTATTAATAAACCGGCGCTTGTACTTGCAGATGAGCCTACGGGGAACCTTGATAGTAAAAACAGTGGGGAAATAATAGAACTTTTAAAGTTGTCAAATAAAAAATACCATCAGACTTTAATAATAATCACTCATGATGAACGCATTGCTTTGCAGGCGGACCGAATAATTTCAATTGAAGACGGTCATATTGAAAGGGATGAGGTGATTCGTAGATGAATATCATAAATTCTTTGACCCTTCGTCATATGAAACTAAATAAAAAACGTACTATTGTTACCATTATTGGTGTTATATTATCAGTTTCAATGATAACAGCCATACCTACCTCTGTGATGTCTTTCCTTAGTATGATGCAGCGAAATACCATAGAGGATACAGGAGATTGGCACGTATGCTATAATAATTTAAGCAGTAAAAACATTAATGTAGTGATGAATGATAAAAATACGGAGAGAGTAGCACTAAGCAGGGATATAGGATATGCAAAGCTTCAAGGCTCTAAAAATAAGGATAAGCCCTATCTTTTTATAGAGGAATATGATGAGCAGGGCATGGAAAGCTTTAATTTAAATTTAGTTAAGGGTCATTTCCCTAAAAACTCAAATGAAATAGTTATATCTTCTTATATTTCAGAAAATGCTGGAGTGGCATATAAGGTTGGTGACATACTTAAATTGGATGTTGGCCAGCGTTATGAAGATGGAAATAAGGTAGCCCTTGGTCAGGATTACGGCTTCAGAAGGCAAAGTAAAGATAACAAAGGTGAAAAATTTATTACAAAATCTAAAAAAGAATATACTGTAACAGGAATTATAAGTAGACCCAAATTTGAACTTTACTGGTCACCGGGCTATATGGTGATATCCTATCTTGATAAAAAGCAGCTTACTCCTACTGATACTGTTAATATGTCGGTAGTTTGGAAAAATGTTAGCAAAAAGGTAAATACAGAGGCAAATGAGCTTTCGAAAAGAGTAGGCGTTTCTAGTGATAGTACTATCTATAATAGGGAGCTTTTAAGGTACTATGGAATTATTAATGATGGTGTGCTCTTAACGCTATATGCTCTTGCAGGTATAATGATAACTATTATAATTATAGGTTCCGTAGCACTTATATATAATTCCTTTGCAATTTCAATCTCGGAGCGTAGCCGTCATTTAGGAATGCTTGCAAGTGTAGGCGCAACAAAAAAGCAAAAAAGTAAATCTGTATTTTTTGAAGGTTTTGTTGTTGGGGTTATTGGTATCCCTATAGGTGTATTTTTGGGTACGGTAGCAATGGGTATAACCTTTAAGCTTGTGCAGCCACTAATAGAAGGCTTCAGAGCAGGCCTTAAACTAAAGCTTGTAATATCTCCAGGCGCAATAGTAGTTGCTATATTGCTTTCTATTATTACTATTTTAATATCATCTTATATTCCCGCAAAACGTGCCTCGAAGATATCTCCTGTTGATGCACTGCGTCAATCACGAGACATAAAGCTCACCAGTAGAGCTGTAAAAACATCTAAACTGACAAGACTTATATTTGGATTTGAAGCAGAGCTTGGGCTTAAAAACTTAAAGCGAAATAGCCGCAGATATAAAGCTACCATATTTTCCCTGGTTATTAGTATTGTCTTGTTTTTATCAGTTTCATCCCTATCCTTGCTGTCTCAAAAATCAGCAGAAAGCGCAGCTAATAATATTCCTTATGATATTAGTGTGTTTGTAACCTCCGCTGCCACATCACAAGAGAAAAAGGATTTTTATAAGGCAATATCAAAAATGGAATATGCGGATGAAAGTATTATTCAAGATACTGTGAAAGATATTGTAGTAGATGTTAAAAGCAGTTTAATTCCAGATGAAATTAAAGCGATTATCCCACCAAATAATAAAGAAGAAAAGGCTGAAACCTATAAAACACATTTTCAGATAAAATCTATTGATGAGGTAGCACTTAAAAGATATGCTAAAGAAACGGGAACTGATCTTACTAGTTTAAAAGATACTGTAAATCCCTCTGGCATACTCATTAACACTGTGGCTATGAAAGTAGATAATAAATACCTACGTATGAATCGCTTTAACATTAAGCCAGGAGAAAAATTGAAACTTACGTGTCCAGTAAGTAATAAGCCTAATGAATGTAGTATATTGTTAGAAATAGCAGCCCTTGCTGATAAGACTCCCATTGGTGAGACCATGTTAACTAACATAGAGGAACCTATGATTATAGTATCAGAGCAGGTATATGCCAGTATGCAAGGGAAGATGCCAAGAATATCTAAGAATATCCATGTGGATATGATTATTAAAAGTTCTAATCCTACGAAGCTTGTGGAAAGCATTAATGAATATCAAAATAAGAGCTCAGTTGCAAGTGTAAATATTATTGATTTTACAATGCAAAATAAACAAGGGAGGCAAATGTGGATTATTATCCAGGTGTTTTTATACGGCTTTATAGGAATTATTACTGCTATTTGCGTAGCCAATATTTTTAATACTATATCAACTAGCATATCCCTACGTAGAAGGGAATTTGCAATGCTTAAATCCGTTGGAATGACACCAAAGAGTTTCAATAAAATGATTAATTACGAAAGCTGGTTTTATGGAATTAAAGGATTACTCTATGGACTTCCCATTAGTTTTGGAATGATGTATTTGATTTATAGGGTTTTGAGCCAGTCATTCGATGCTGAATTTGCTGTTCCATGGGGTAGTGTTATTGTCACTATAATTGCTGTATTTACAATTGTCCTTTCAACGATGCTATATGCAACTTCAAAGATTAAGAAAGACAATATTATTGACGTATTGAAAACAGAAAACATATAGTAAAGACGCTTATGGTTTGAGATTCTCAATTTCCCCAAATGATTCATCAGAAATAAATAAAATTCAAAGTATATACTTATTCTTTTTATGGAAAAAGATAGGGTTAAACCTATCTTTTATTATTTTTTGAATAAAAATATGTCAATTAACCTATTGATGTAGGAGACTTTCCTTCTGAAATATCGTTAAGTGAATAAAGATAACTTAACTACGATATAGGTAGACAACATAGTATTCTATGTATGAACTGCCTATTATTTTTAGTGTGTAAAATATATACATTTGCGATACAAACCACTTTAAGATATAAAATGTATAAATATCTTAAATTTATTCCGAGTAATAGTAATTTATGGTACAAAATGGTATGATGTTATGGAGATGTAAGTGGTATTGGTAGATTATTGTTATTATTCTTATTATGTATTGCGTCTGGTATAAATATATTCAAAAATCACACAAAATGAAATACAAATAACAGGCTGTTTTAAGGGATTATCCGGTTTTAATAGTTATGACGCTTAAGTAAAATTAGATGACCTAAAAAAGAAAGGAGAAACAGATATATGAATAAAAAATCACATTACCAAATAGGTACTATTTTTATGGTTGCAAGTGGGTTTATATATACTATCGAGAGATTTATTGCTTATTATTCATGGACTGGTCAGATGGTTAAAGGAAGTTTTCCCACATATCCTGAACTGCCAGGTTTATTTACTAATATGTTTTTACCTTTATTTTTTATTATAGGTACAATTTCATTTATAATAGGCTATATAAAAAATGATTAATTCGCAGTCTTCATTATTACGAAGTAATATTATCTATAAATAGCGAAGGAGGTTGAAGAAATGAAGAACTATTCAAATGCTTCGAAAATTGGAATTATCGTATCTGTTATTGGAATGCTGATATTTGGTATTAATTACTTGTTTGGACCGTTCAATAATATGAAAGTCGGGGCATCATTTAGCTTTTTGACGTCTATGGTTACTTTGTTTTGGGTTAATATTATGATAGCAGAATCAGAAAAGAACAAAAAAATTGAAAAAGAAAAGCAAAGATTATAAGCATATTGTGAAGTTGAGTTAATTCTCTTTCTTCTAATTAAAGATTGTAAGTCATAAAAGTTTGTGGCATTTTTATTTATGACACAATAGAAAGATATACTAACACAAAGATTAGTATATATCTAATCTTTGCGTTTATAATGAATCATGGTATTGTTAAATCGGAATCGCGGTTTGACATAAAATGGAAACTGTTAAAGTTGAAATTAAGAAGTATATTATGGCTTTTATATAAAATATTGAAAGGATGTGACCCCAGAATGAGAATTAAACGAATTAATCACTCAGTACAGTTGAAATAATCTGTAAGCAGATTGTACTGAGGTTAGACTTATTTGCTGGCAGTCTCAACTGTACTAATTTTTGATAACATATTAAAAATTAGGGGGAGTACAGTTATGAAATATTATTTAGAAATTTTAAACAAGAAGAAATTATTGGTTGTTATTTATATATTATTGGGAATAGTAGTGGCTTTTTTGAATGCTTTTAGTGCTAGCTATTTTCAAAAGGTATTAGATGATTTTGGAGATAAGTCCCTTTCTATAAACACAGTATGCATTTATGGATTTGTTTTAGTGCTGATATGTTGCCTTAATTATTTCCATGAATATCCAAGTTGCAAATTGTACCAAAGTATATACTTGGATTTTAAGCTAAAAGCATTGAGAAAAATGAGCACCATAGACTATAGATATTATCAATTATTAGGGACGGGCAATTTAATTCAAAAAATAGAAAATGGAGCTAATGCAGGTAAAAGTATATTATTTGATTTTTACTTTAGATTATTTAGTGAATTGGTTCCAAGTATAGTTTTCAGTTTGATTTTCATTGCCAATATTGACAAGAATATTATGATTTATATTGCATTTGGTTATGTATTTGTCTTTGTGGTAACCAATATCTTGCTGAAATATTTATATGAAATTAAAGCACATATTTTAAATAATGAGGAAATTTTTAATAAATATGTAGTTCGTGGCTTTATGGAGTTAATTGTATTTAGAACTAATAAAAGATTTGAGCATGAGATATACAAAACAACTAAATCATCTGAAGAAATTGTAAAATCAAAAATCAAAATGAAGATGATTCATGAAGCATTCTTTGCTATTTTTGCATTGTTTATAATACTAATAAAAGTGATTATTATATATATTAGTTGGGAAAACAATTCATTGTCAGTAGGTGATCTAGTTGCGTTACTTATCTTGATTGATAAAGCATATTCACCCATTGCTATATTTAATGTATTGTTCGTACAATATAAATTAGATATGAGCGCATTTAGGAGATATACAGATTTATTGGATATGCCAGATGATGTTAGATTAAATTCTGGAAAGATAGTAAATTCCATAGAGGGAAATATCCATTTTAAGAATGTATGTTTTTCTTATGAGGATAAAAACATCTTTAAGGATCTATCCTTTGATATTCCTGCTGGAAGTTCAGTTGCATTCATGGGAGAAAGTGGTTCAGGAAAATCAACAATTGTTAAGCAAATCATGGGTCTAATTAAGCCAAATGCGGGGAATATTTATGTTGATAGAAATGATTTGTCAGAGCTTAACTTAAATAAATTTTATAATTGTATTTCTTATACTTCACAGGAATCTCCTATTTTTGATGGAACCCTGCGAGAAAATATTGTTTTCGATAAGGATATTTCCGATGAGGCAATTATTGAAGTATTAGAACGTGTTGGACTCACACCATTTTATTCTGCTCTACCCAAAGGACTACATACAGAAGTTGGCGAAAGAGGTGTTATGCTTTCGGGTGGAGAACGCCAAAGATTGGCATTAGCAAGAGTGTTCTTTGGAGATGCAAAAATTGTTATATTGGATGAAGCTACTTCAGCTATGGATAATATTACAGAAGAATTGGTAATGGAAAATGTCATGCAATTTTTAAAAAACAAAACAATTATAACGATTGCTCATCGTCTTGGTACAATAAAAAATGTTGACAAAATCTATGCATTTAAAGATGGTGAAATTGTTGGTGTGGGTGATTTTAAGGAACTCTTAGACCATAACCAATATTTTGGGCAGTTATGGAATGCCACAATGGAAAATTAGGGAAAGGTTTTGATTATGGCATTAGCTTGGATATTTGCTAATGTCATTAGTTGTTTTAGATCTTAGAATGCTTTCATATCATGATTTATTATGGGAAAAGCTTGAAACAAAGTGGTTATAGGAAAAAGAATACGTTGTGCATATGCATATTAATGATTTGAAGGGTAAACCATATTCAGTAGAGAGCTTAAAGAAAAGGTTACATCAGTTCTTTAGTGATTTTTTTCTTGTTAGGACTAGATATTATTGAACTGCGACGTAAAAGTGCCGTAAAATTCAATCCTTAATAATACGGCATTTTAAGGAATTATTCGGTTTTTATAGTTGTGACGTTTAATACGAAACATGCGACTAAACACACATCCAATTAATTTTATTTGGTCCATTATTTTCTATTATTAAAGGGTTTAACTGTTTTAATATTTCAATTAATTTTTTTCTTTTCATCATACCCTCCTCAACTTCCAGTTATATAAAATAATCTTCGTATATTTATAACTAATTCATTCTTCCTCTTTATTATTCAAATATCGCAGATTTACGATTAAAGAAGCATTTTTTACGATGTCGTCTTAACTAATGGTAATTATAGCATATTTTTAGAAGAATAATCACTATTTTTGTAAAACATAGCAATTATTCTTATTCTTCAATACCGTATTATACAATTTTCAAAGACCATTGTTCGTGCTTTCAATTTCAATAGTTACGTCGCCCTTTTTTCAAAGTTTGAAACAAACTATCCTATTAATAAACACCTCGTATTTTATATTTCTTTATAAAGAAAATGATAAAAACTCCTAATGGCATACCTAAGAAACCTCTTAACATTGCTCTTTTATTTTCAAAAAAAAATGGTATGAGTTACAAAAAAAATCGGGAATCTATATTTAGCATAACTACATATAATTTGTTCTAATTAGAATTAGAAAGTCATATATAATACATTTCCCCCTACAATACAGTAACTGCAGTCATTTACAACATATCAAAAAATATCAAGAAAAGTAAATCGCTAGATGATATACTATATTCAAAGGTTGGTGATGGATTATGTCTGACTATTTTAATGAGCTCCAAAAGACATTAGATTATATAGAAGAACATATTAAGGAAGATATTACACTTGAACAATTATCAGCGTTATGTTTTTATTCTACGCATCATTATCATCGAGTATTTCAATCAGTTATAGGAATTCCTGTAGCGGATTATATAAAGAAAAGAAAATTATCTGTGGCAGCTGGGGAAATTATAGGAACAGATAAGAAGATAATTGATATTGCATTGGACTTTGGATTCAACTGTCATGAAACCTTTTCTAGGGCATTCAAGAGAATATTTGATATTACGCCTAATGATTATAGGAAGCTTAATACGCATGCTATCCCAACGGATTTTTGGAAAGTAAGTTTTGCCAGTAGCGATTTGCAAAAACGATATATGCAGGCAGTGGAAACATTGTGCGAAAGACTGAAGATGGACAGCAATGTCATAGCTGTGATTTTAGAAGGAAGTCTATCCTATGATCAGGTATGGGAGAAATCAGATATTGATATGGAGATTATTGTTAATGACAATAGTAGTAAACCTACTCCTTGGATTTGTCTCATAGAAGATGATATATACATAAATGGAAATGTAAAGACCAGAAGCGAATTTAGATAGAGTGTAGCAAGGGTAAGAAGGGGCTCAGGCGCACATTCATACTTTTCATTAGGAACTATGGTCTACTGCAAGGACTAATCTGTAAGAGAGATTTTCGAAAGCGTCAATGCGGATGATGAAATAGGTGAAAGGGATAGATCTTATGCTTTAATGGAAAGAACGGAATGGGATACATCAAATTAGGTCAGTCCTCTTCAACCTTATCAGGAGGAGAGGCACAGAGAATAAAGCTCGCGTCAGAACTTGGGAAGATAAAGAGTGGCTCAAATAACCTATATATATTAGATGAGCCCACTACAGGACTTCACATTTCAGATATAAAAAAACTATTGAATTGTTTAAATTTATTTGTGGACATGGGACATTCCTTACTTGTTATTGAACATAATCTAGAAGTGCTAAAAACAGCAGATCACATAATTGATCTTGGTCCTGAGGGCGGTAAAAATGGAGGTTATGTGGTAGCACAAGGAACACCAGAAGAAGTGATGGAAGTAAAAGAATCTGTCACTGGGGAGTGGTTGAAGAAGGTTTTGTAAGTTTATAAAAAAGTTAACCCTGGGAGGAATTAAGCAATGATTAATATTATAAAAGCTGAAGTTGAAGATTCTAAAATTATAACTGAAATTAAGAAATTAGCATATAATGATGAGACCCGTAGGTTTGGACCTGGAAGAGATGGTGGTCCTCCTGGATATGAATCCCAAGAAGAAACAGAGCGTTTGATTAAAGATTATTTATTCTATAAGATTATGATTGGTAATAATATAATTGGTTTCTTTTGGTTGCATGGGGAGGACAATAAATTTTATGAATTAGAAGACCTATGTATTCATCCCGAATATCATAATAAAGGATATGGTTTTAAGACATTGAAGTTAATTGAAGAATTACATCCACAGATAAAAAAATGGGTGTTAGGAACGCCTTATTATAGTGTAAGAAATCAACACTTATATGAAAAAATTGGTTATAAAAAAACTGGACAAACCGAAGATGGTTTTTTATTCTTTTATGAAAAGTTAATTGATTGAACTATTTGTCAAGACTCATTTTTCTTATAAGCTAAAGAAAGTAGCATTAATATTATTAATAATATTAACAAGAATGATTTATTAAAAGAGATAATTAAGTAGTACTTTTTCAGATATGAATGATACTTAAAGTGTTATTTAACAACATTTCAGAAGGAAAGACAACGGCTGCTATAAGTTGCTGTCTTTCCTTCTATAATAAAAGTCTTTACTATTAAAATAAAAAGATATACAATAATATTGGAAATCGGTTTCAAGTATACTGAGAATTTATGGAGATTAAGTTTATGGATATGAAAGATATTGCTAAGTTAGTAGGAGTTTCAAAAGCTACGGTGTCAAGAGTAATTAATAATTCACAAAATGTAAGCCCAGAATTGAGGGTAAGGGTAGAAAAAGTTTTAAAAGAAACGGGATATACCCCTAATTTATTAGCACAGGAGTTAGTAACTAAGAAAACAAAATTAATAGGAGTTATATTACCTAGAATTGGTATTGATACATTTTCGCATATAACTGAAGGTATTACCGAAAAGTTGAATCAAGAAGGATATAACATTTTGCTTGCTAATTCAAGGGGAAGTGAAAATGATGAATTCAAATATTTTGATATTTTTCAAAAGAAACATTTAGATGGAATTATATTTTTTCACACTGAGATTACAGAGAAACACATAAGATTGATTAATGAAATTAATATTCCAGTTGTAATAATGGGCCAACAAAATAGTGAAATAGATGTTCCTTATGTAACATATGATGATTTTAATGCAGCTAAGGCAATAGTATCACATTTAATTAGTCAAGGTCATGAAAAAATTGCATATATTGGCTTATCAGAAACTAAAGTGGCAATAGGAAGTTTTAGAAAACAAGGATATATGGCTGCATTAAAAGAGAATAACATTGATGTACCGGATGAATATTTATCAGTAGGAGATTTCGAAATATCATCAGGATATGAAGCAATGAAAAGTATAATTAATAATTCTAAAACAATTCCGACTGCAGTATTTGCAGTCATAGATCGTTTAGCCTTTGGAGCAATACAGTATTTAAAAGAAAAAGGCTACAGGGTTCCACAGGATATATCAGTGGTTGGCATAGATGATATGGATATTTCTTCCGTATTTGAACCGACTTTAACAACAATGCATTTTGATTATTATGATTCTGGAATTAATGCAGCAAAACTAATATTAGAAAAATTACAGAATGAAGAGATAGAAAATAAAAACATTGTTATGGCATATGAATTAAAGATTAGAAACAGTACAAAAAAATATAAAAAGAGGTAGCATTATTTTTTTGCATAATTAGAAACCGGTTTCTAGTTGTAATAAATTTTTAGGAGGAGAAGAATATGAAGAACATGTATGATAAAGCTCGCGAATCAGTAAAGTATATAGAGAGTAAAATGAACTTAAAGCCTAAAATAGCAGTTATTCTAGGTTCAGGACTGGGTGATTTGGCCGATGCTATAGAAAATAAAGAATATATTAACTATAAGGATATACCAAATTTTCCACAGTCAACAGTGGTGGGACATGAAGGAAGATTAGTTTTAGGGGAAATAAAAGGCGTAGCTGTACTTGCAATGCAGGGAAGATTTCATTATTTCGAAGGTTATACAATGAAAGAAGTTGCATACCCTGTGTTTGTGATGAAGCTTTTGGGTATTGAAAAGCTTATAGTAACTAATGCCTGTGGAGGTATAAATACAAGCTTTAGTCCTGGAACATTAATGATTATTACTGATTTTATTAATTTAGTTTCTGATAACCCATTGATTGGAATTAATGATGAAAGATTTGGACCAAGATTTCCAGATATGTCAGAACCCTATAAACTTGAACTAATAGATAAAGCAAAGAAAGTTGCAGATGAAATAGGTGTTGAATATAGAGAAGGCATTTATGCAGGGTTTATGGGACCTTATTATGAAACAGCTGCAGAGATAAGAGCAATTGGAGGGCAAGGGGCAGATGCTGTTGGAATGTCTACGGTTCCTGAAACAATAGCTGCAAATTATTTAGGAATAGAGGTACTTGGAATATCTTGTATTACAAATATGGCTACAGGTATACAAAAACAAAAACACTCTCATGCAAGAGTGGTAGAAATAGCTAAAAAAGCATCAGTGGATTTCTGTAGGTGGGTAGCTAAAATAATAGAGGATATTGGTTAAAATAAAACTACTCATCTACTTTAGTAGATGAGTAGTTTTATTTAGATTCCAGGCTGAATGGACTTAGTTGGATATAATGTTGTACCCCACACTGAGAAAGTTCTCTCTTTTACTAATGGAATATTTTTAACATCTACAATAGTTCTCCACCATTCCCATGAAAGGCCCGTACATTCTTTTATTTTCACCGAAATATTTTTTGCGTTTCCTTTCAAATATATTTCAGTATTAAAATGAGCCGTTCTATCTTTATTATTTCCGGACCATGATTTATGGTCAATTATTTCATTTCCTTGTTTATCATAATTAACTTCATCCCAGGTTACTTGAAATTGAACAACATATGCGCCACTATGATCAAGGACTATTTTACCATTAGTATATTCTGTTGCAGTGGTTTCTATGTATTCTGTTTTATTGTTTATACATGCTATACTATTGTCTTTTAAAAATGTACTTGTGTATGAAATAGGATATCCAGGATTTTGAGGACTGTATACTGAATTATTTTTAATAATATTTGTTATTTCATTAAAATCTTTGGTAATTATTTTATTATGTGCTTGTGCTCCGCCACCTAGAACAGTAGCTGTAAATGAACTTTGATCTAGTATATCTTGATATTCTGCATTACTACTTATATTTTGATTATCTATTAATGCCTTAAATGCCGCTTTAACATTTGCACTCTTAGAGTTTGTTTCAAGTTTTACATAAATTGTTCTACCATACGCAACATTTGAAACATATGCAGGAGGATTATCATTATTTACTCCTTTTAAAGCTAATTTATCAAAAGTTACGCTGTCACCAAATAAATCTGATGGACGATTAGGTGCATCTACACTTACTGTATAAAAAATTTGTTTGTATGAAAGTATCATAACCTTTTTTTCGCCTTTTAATATAGAATCAAAATCTATATTTAATGACTTACTTAAAGTTTTAAAATTGCAACCAAACATTGTAGATAGCTGTGATTTACTATACACCATAGTGTCAGAATAATTTATTCTTGTAGGGATAGTATATCTAGATGAATATTTTGAATTCCATGTTTCTAGTAAAGAGTTTATTGAAGAATTAACTGCAGAATATGTTGGTGAATCAATATTTTTTTTACCATCGTCACTCATGCCAGGTAAATCAACACTTATAGTAATAGGCTTTCTTTCACATGAAATTACATCAGGTCTATTTTCTATAAGATTTTTATTTGCAAGTTGCAGCGCACCAGGATAAGTTCTGTCATTTATTGAGTCTATAATTGAAATATCTGCAGTGGAATCTGAAATGCTTTTCTTTTCTCTTTTTACTACAATATATTTATTTGGATTTTCAAAACCCTCCGCTGGTACAAAACTTTCAATATTTTCTCCATTATATGATAATATATTGTTTGGATTATAAGATAGTCCATAAATATTTTCATCTATATTATCACTATTATTTTTAATTGGATTATTTTCTGTGCTTAATTTTATAGCTTGTACATT
The DNA here is from genome assembly GCF_011065975.2 of Clostridium sp. FP1. NCBI lineage: Bacteria > Bacillati > Bacillota > Clostridia > Eubacteriales > Clostridiaceae > Clostridium > Clostridium sp. FP1. The sequence continues at coordinate 1,447,018 of NZ_JAAMNJ020000001.1, forward strand.
ATTAAGACTACTAGCTTTTACGTTATAATTGCATATTGACCCACTTATAACCATACTAATTATTAATACGTGCGCTACTGATGTCAAAGCTTTCTTAGTAATTTTCATTTTATATTTGCCCCCTTTAATATTTATGAAATTCAAGTAATTTTATTTTTATAAATCAAAAACTGCCTCTTTTATAATATAAAAATATATCAAATTTATTGATTTTATAAATATTTTTATATGAAAAATCTCCTTTCATTAATAAAATAAGCTATCATTTTTACTTTGACAGTTTTTAAATTTCAAAATAACATTTAAAAAAACGATATACTAATTTATGAAATATATACACTATTATACAATATTAAATAGAATTAAACAATATTAAACAATATAATCCATGAAAGTAATAAAATGTATAAAAATCTTAAATTTATTCCAAGTAATAGTCATATATGGTTCATGATGAAATTTTTAGATATTGATAGCAACTATTTAGTGGATTTCGCTAGGTGAGTAGCTGAAATAGTAGAGAATATTGGTTAAATTTAAAAGCTACAGACATAAAGTTTATGTCTGTAGCTCATTTGCCTAAGTCTATAAAATATATAGTAATACCAATCAAATTTGAATATATTCTAATATTTAATTGTTTTATAGACTATATTCAGGTGGAGTTATAGAGTACTATCTCCTTCTTGCCAGTCTATAGCACATAATCCACCTGTTTTTAACGCTTTAAGTACGCGCAATGTTTCATCAACACTTCTTCCTACATTTAAATCATGAATAACAGAATATTTAACAATCCCATTAGGATCTATTATAAATAATCCTCTCAAAGAAATTCCCTCTTCTTCAATTAGTATACCATAATTTTTTGAAGTTTCTTTTGTTAAATCAGAGGCCATAGGGAAAGCGATTTTTCCCAATCCACCATCACTTAAGTTTTGATTTATCCAAGTTTTATGTGCATGTTGACTATCACAACTTACTGCTAATAATTCTGTACCCTCCTTCTTAAATTCATCATATTTCTTACTAAAAGCAGTTATTTCTGTAGGGCATATAAATGTAAAATCTAAAGGGTAAAAGAACATAACAAGCCACTTTCCTTTATAATCTTCCAATTTTACTTCTACAAAATCGCTTCCATCACCTTTTACGGCGTTCATTTTAAAATAAGGAGCTGATTTTCCAACTAATCTTTCCATATTGATACCTCCTAAATTAATAATATTTATAAGTTTCTATTAAATAAGTGACATAATTTTAATGTAAAATATTGTTTAATATCAATGATTATAATTTCCTATAGACTCATAAATTATTTCCTATCAAAATCAATAATTATCAAAGCAATTCTTTTCTGCTTTTTACTTATAAACAATATTAGCTTTACGTAATTTAACCGTGAAATGATATTTAATATCATTTAATAATAGATATCTTTTAATAGATTGTACTACCTAAATATCATCATGTCAATACTATACACAAATTATAATTCTATAAATCAACTTGAAAAGATAAAAATAGTTTGGAGCGTAGGTTATAAATGAAAGTTTAAAACAAGGATAGGGAGCGGTAATAGTTGTTGTTTAAAGCCCATTTTAAATATATAATAAACTGAGGCAGGTGATTTTAATGTATTCTTATAATGATATGGCTTTAGAAGAATTGAATAAATGGAAGATAGAAATGAAAAAAAAATCCACAATAGTTGAAAAGGTATCAAAGGGTATTCAAAATAAATTTAATGGAATATTACCCGAAAAATATCATGAAATAATAACTTCAGCTATAAAAAATATGATTAAAGTAGTTTTAGTTGGGTCGAAATATATTACGAAAGAGCCCTCTATAAATTTATCTCTTCAAGAAAGAGAAGAATTAGTTGCACAAAAAACCAAGACCTATAAAACTACTGCTATGATAGAGGGTGCAGGAACAGGGGCAGGTGGATTCCTTTTGGCACTTGCGGACTTACCTTTACTTTTAAGTATAAAAATTAAATTTCTTTATGACATTGCTGCAATTTATGGATTTGACGTTAATGATTATAAAGAAAGAATTTATATATTATATGTATTTCAGCTCGCTTTTTCTAGTAAGAGTAATGTAAATGAAGTATTTGATAGAATGGAAAATTTTGAAGAATATTATAGTACATTGCCCAAAGATATTAATTCTTTTGATTGGAGAGCATTTCAGCAAGAGTATAGAGATTATATTGATTTAGCAAAACTATTACAGCTGATTCCTGGAATAGGGGCCTTTGTAGGAGCTTATGTTAATACTAAATTTATTGATAAACTTAGCGAAACGGCTGTTCAAGCTTATCGTATGAGGATATTATAATTCTAAAGCACGCTGAAAATATCATAATAAAATAGCCCTCAGCACTAAGTAGAGAGTGTATATTACAATATTTGTGCGGAAAGCCCACTCCTTCAGGTGTGGGATGGATAGCATAGCTTGTGTATAATATATTTGTAAAATACATAAACTATGCTATTATAAATTCATGAAAAATAAATATAGAACAACTAAAACAACTGTATTTTTGATTAATTATAATTTTATATTTTGTCCAAGATATAAAAGAAAAAAATTAATACCTAATGTTGAAGAGAGATTTAAACATATGGTGAGATGTGTATGTGAAGAGAGGTGAATATTGTGTCAAGTTATATATTGACATTAAAATTAGATACAGAAATATATCAAGAAGATATATTAGATAAAAGATTAGAAATAGGTAGAAATATTTATAATAGTTGTCTAGGCGAATTATATAAAAGATATAACTATATGAAAGAATCTAAAGAGTATAGAAAAGTAATTAAAATGAAAAAAGGCAAAGAACGTAATAAGGAATTTAACAAATTAAATAAAAATAATGGTTTGACAGAATATTCACTTCATAAATACGTTAAGCTTATACAGAAACATTTTAAAGATAATATAGATAGCTTCACTACACAAAAAATAGCGACAAGATGTTTTAATGCTTTTGGGCAATTAATGCTTCATAAATGTAATAAAGTTTATTTCAAAAAATATGGTGAACTGAGTAGTGTTGAGGGTAAATCAAATAAAACTGGACTTAGATTTGTAGATAATAAATTAATATGGAATGGACTTTCGATAGATATAATTATAAATAAAAACGATGAATATGCACATATATCATTATTAAATAAAATTAAATATTGTAGAGTAGTTAGAAAGTTCATTCGAGGTAAGTACAAATATTTTATTCAACTAATTTTAGAAGGAATTCCACCTAAAAAATATAATAAAGAAACTGGAGAGGTTAGGCATAGAATAGGAGACGGAAATGTAGGTATTGATATTGGAACTAGAACTATTGCTTTTAGTAGTAAAAACGAAGTAAAATTATTAGAATTATGTCCAGAAGTTGAAAATATTGAACATGAAAAAATGATATTGCAAAGAAAATTAGATAGACAACGTAGGACTAATAATCCTAATAACTTTAATGAAAATGGAACTATTAAAAAAGCTATTAAATTAATATGGATTAAGTCTAATAAATATATTAAAACTCAAAATGAATTAAGAGAAATACAAAGAAAACAAGCTTGTATAAGAAAGCAAAGTCATGAGAAATTAGCTAATCAAATTATCAGTTTAGGCGATAGAATATTAGTAGAAACTATGAGCTATAGTGGGCTACAAAAGAGAGCTAAGAATACAACAATAAATGATAAGACAGGTAAAATAAATAAGAAAAAGAGATTTGGTAAAAGTCTCGCAAGTAAAGCACCTAGCATGTTTTTAACTATATTAGATAATAAATTAGAATGGTATGGTAAAGAGCTTTTAAAAATAAACACTACTAAAATAAAAGCTTCACAATACAACCATTTTGATGATAAGTATAATAAAAAAGAATTATCGGAAAGGTGGAACAATTTCGAAGGATTTAAAATACAAAGGGATTGTTATAGTGCATTTCTTATAATGAATATTAAGGATAATTTAGAAGAAATAGATAGAGATTTATGTTTTAAGGAGTTTGATAATTTTAAAGTGCTACACGATAAGGAAATAGTAACAATACAAAATAGCAACAATAAAGCAATAAGTAGTATGGGATTATAAATTAAGGCTAAAGAGGTTTTGATATGAGCCATATGCTATCGTTAATTCATTCATTGGAATGATTGATAGTGAAAGTTTTAGAGAAGTTAATTAGTTCTTATATGTTGTAATTTATTTGATTTTTAAATAAATGAGAGTATAGGAGAAGTTAAGCTATCTAAGAACACCTTGCCTTTAGGCATGGGAGTATCAGGCAAAGAATAACCAGCTACAATTTGCATAATATATGCTCTTTGTTATTTGCTGCGAGTATTACAAAAATGTAAGGGAAACGTAATGAAGTTAGATGGTTGCACCTCTTCTTTAAATATATAATAGGCACATAAGGTAACAAAAAGAGGAGAATAAAATTATGAAAAAATTAAATGCATTTCAATTAAAGATTATCGCACTTATAGTAATGCTAATGGACCATTTATATTTTGCATTTCCAAGAGTATTTCCATTATGGTTTCATCCATTATCAAGGTTTGTAGCACCATTATTTGTATTCTTAATGGTAGAAGGATTATTCCACACAAAAAATAAATTGAAGTATAACCTTAGATTATTCGGATGGGCTATATTTATGGAAATTGGGAATTTTATAATAAATAAAGGGTTAGTGTCAAAAGAAGTTGTAGTTAACAATAATATATTTATGACACTGGCCCTAGGACTTACAATACTTAATTTGTTTGAATTTAGCAAAAATAAGGAAGGCGCTAAAAAGGTAGGAATAATAGTGTTTTCAATAGTTCTTATTCCATTGGGAGTGTTTACAGAGGGTGGGATGGTTTTGATACCATTTGCATTAATAACATATTTCTTTAGAGAAAATAAGAAAAAAGCTATTATAGGATATTTTGTATTATTTTTAGCTTTGGCTCTTATGAGTTATGCGCCATATGATACATTTCAAGAGACAATAGAAATGTTAATGTTTAATTCAGATTTCTTATTTATAACAGCAGTTCCATTTATGCTTTCATATAACGGAGAAAGAGGGGTTAACAATAAATTTAGTAAATATTTATTTTATGTTTTTTATCCATTACATTTATGGATATTAGCCATAATGGAATTTGCATTAAAGTAATGGAATGAATTGTATCACCTGGCTAAATTACATTAAATATTTATTAGTGTAGTAAGGAGTTGAATAAATTATTCAACTCCTTATTTTGGTTTGTATTAGAGCAAAATTTGAGGGGATAGACTGAAATGTTTTTGAACATTTTAAGGATTTATAGAATTTTATTTAAAATAAACAAATATTGACAAATTAAAAAAGGTAGCTATAATAAGGGTAAGATGGGTTTTTATGATATACAGCTTAGTTCATTATATATTTTATGTAAAGCGTAAAGCTGTAAATTAAAGATATTTTCAATTTTTATAAGAATTTAAAAATCATTGGAGGCAAATATGAAAAAAATATTATTATATTGTTTGACCATTCTGTCATTATTAGTTTTATTAGTGGGATGTTCAAAGAAAGTGAATGATAGTAATAAACCTGAAATGTTTAAGAGTGATAAACTTGGGTTTTCAATTGTTTTCCCAAAAACTTGGAAGGATAAATATAGGGTTGAAGAAAATGATATGGGGATAACTGTGTATTTTAAACCAAAGGAAAAAGCAGAAGGTGGATACGGTAAACTATTTGCTTTTATTAATAAGAATTCAGCTAATTTCTATGAAGATAGTCTTGATACAATTTGTGACCAACGATATTTTGAAGCAAAAGGTGCTACTTATGTTATAGGTGGACCAACAGATCTAAATTTCCCGGAAGAGCATCCAGAATTTAATACCTTTTTAAAGATGAAGGGAGAACTAAAAGAAGTACTAAAGACATTAAAAATAATAGATAAGTAACGGTTTTTATAATAAACAAATGAAAGGAGATTATATGATTAATAAAGAAAAACAAAAGCTTATGAATGTATGGGACAAGGTTGCAACTAGATTTGGTAAAATTGGACCTGGTTATTGGCAGAGATTTGGCAATAGATTAGTTGAACTTTCAAGTATTAACAAAGGTAAAAAAATATTAGATATTGGAGTGGGTAGGGGAGCTTCATTATTTTCTGCAATAAATAAAATAGGAAAAGAAGGATATGCTGTAGGTATAGATGCTTCAGAAGTTATGGTAAGTGAAACACATAAGGATATTGAGAAGCAAAAAATAGATAATGCCAAAGTAATAAAGATGAATGCACAAATATTAGAATTTGATGATAATTTTTTTGACAATGTTATTTGTGGGTTTGGAATCGGGTATCTTTTATATAGTGATAGTAAATTAACAGAAATACTAAGAGTACTTAAAAAAGATGGACAAGTAGGATTTAGTATATGGGCGATACAAGAAGACCAAAAGTGGCTAACAGAGATAGTTAACAAATATTTACATACAGATTCCTCAAATCAAAATAACAAATCAGGTATTCCCAAATTTGATACAGCCAAAGATGTGAGAAAAATATTAGAAAATACAGGTTTAAGAAATATTAAGGTTTATAAGGAAAATGCAGATGTGATTTATACAACTAAAGAACAATGGTGGGAAGAAATGTGGTCTAATGCAGTAAGAGCAGTTTTTGAGGCATTAGAAGAGCTAGGTGATGATAAATTTAAAGAGTTTAAAGTAGAGGTATTTAATGGACTTGAAATGTATAAAAATATAGATGGGTTGCATTTTAATATGCCAGTGATATATGCATTTGGAGAAAAATAAAATACAACTCAAGGTTATAATTAGATAATGATAATAAAGATGGTTATTTAATTATTACTCAGCTTTTCAAGTAAATATTCCCCTTTAAATACTCCTATTAAAAAGATTAACACCATAACAAATAGCATTAAAAAGAGGAATGGTTTACTGCAAGATAGCATGTTTGAACCTAAATAGCAGGAAAGTACTAATGCAGGAATTCTTCCAAAAGTTGAGTATACTAGGAATTTTTTTAGAGACATTTTTGAAATACCACAGGCGAAAATTAATGAGTCCCTTGGTATGCCTGGTAAAAAATAAATTAGAAACACAATAAGATTTAATTTTTTTGAGTTCAAGGCTGCTTCAATATTTTTCAATTTTGTTTCAGAAATAAATTTGTTAACAAGAGGTCGTCCGTACTTTTTTGAAAGTAAAAATAGTAATATAGATCCAAGAGTTATTCCGATAAGAGAAAGAATAGTTGCTCCAAGGGTGCCATATATCCATCCACCAGTAGCTTGAATTACTTCGCCAGGAATAAAAAAGATTGTTACTTGAAGAAATTGAGAAAGTATAAAAATAAATATTCCATAGTATCCAAAGGAAGTTATGAAATTTTTAAATTCTTCAGGGCTTTTTAATACAAATAAATATTGTCTATATTTACAACCTAATATTAAGGTGATTAAAATTAATGTGGATATTAAAATTAAATTTCTGTGTTTTTTTATAAATTGGTTAAGCTTCATATGTGTACCTCCGTATTTTAAATATCAAATCTAGTGCATGCTTTAATTTGTTGTCCAATGATTATTATAAGAGTTTTATAAGATTTGAACAAGCGATTAATATAACATTTACATTACATTATTGAAATGTTAGAAGATTTTAACCACTTTGTACATAATAAAACCTAAAATACAACTTAATGTATTTAAAATAATATCATCAATATCTAAAACACCCACGTTTAGAATAAACTGACCCAGTTCAATACTCCTATACTTTAATCATAATTTTATAAGTGTATCTTTATTCAATGGCTATGTTAGACAATATTGAGGATAAAAGAATATAAAATTGGCTTGTCTAAATAGACAAGCCAATAAACTTTTTCTTAATTATTAAAGTATCAAAATACAATTATTTAACTGATGGGATGACTAATCCTAATATAAATAGGTTGAATAATGCTATTCCAAATACAATATATGAACTCGTTAAACCCCTATTTAATTGAGGATTATTAATATTAATTGAAAGTATCAGAATTATCGTTCCCACTATCATACCCTGTATACCCAGTATTTTAGCTGTCTTGGCATAATTTTTAGCGATTGCTCCTTTTATACTGGAATTACAAAATGTCCTTAATTTTATTGAGGATTTTACTAATATTTTAGATGTATTTGTTAATAAATTTATACTGTCCAATAGTATCGCTACTGAAAATACTATCAATACCGTTTGTGATATATTCACTATAACCCTCCTATCATATGTTCTATTTTCTTTTCTTTATGCAAACAACCATTATTACTATTCAATTACTGCACACTTTTTTACAGGTGTTTACTAAATTATAGTTTATTTATATACTAATTATAACATAAATTTAAGTATAAGGGATTTAATTATCTAAAAATAGGTTCTTTACCTTTGTAAGTAGCAATTCTGGTATCTACAAAGTTTGTTGTACTATGAACTATAATATTTTTGCTTTTTATTATGTCTTTATCATCTTTAAAACATTGTAACCACTTGAAACAATGGAGATAATTCGCCAAAAATTTAGTTGATACTCCGTTAAATTTATCCATCCACTTTTTAAACTGACTGTGCAAACTATTTACATGATTAATGCCATTTTTATAATGGTTTCTCATAATACGTTTATGGTCTAAATTAAGATTTCTACCAAATCTAATATAGCTTTTATGGCTGTCTGTACAAATAATAGAATCATGGTCTATGTGACCATCATAAAGTCTTTCAAGGTCTTTAAAGCCAACTCTGCCCTTACATATCATTTCAAGAATAATATTGTTATTTCTATCTATTGCTATGGCTACACATATCTGTTCATTGCTTATACCACGTTTTTTAATTTCTTTATCTCTTTTACGAGAATGTCTTGGCATTAAAAATCCACTTTTCTTATGATTGCCTTTGAACGACTCAGCAACAAAGGTTTCATCCATTTCGACAACACCATCAACATCTCCCGTACCCATAAATTTCCTTATACAATCAAGTATTTTATGCCTCATATAAAATGAAGTTTTAACGCCTACTTCTACAATTTCAGCACTTTTCCTTATACTATATCCTATAACCATACATTTAGCGTACTCTATCCATTTTTCTAAAGATAATTTTGTGCATGATAATGCAGATTTTGTAAAGTCATTAAAAGTCTTATTACAACCCCTACATTTATATCTTTGTTTACCATTTAACTTGCCATTCTTAACAACATGAGTTGAATTACAATGAGGGCAGACCTCTCCCTTGGCAAATCTGGATTATCTACAATCTTTAGGAAGATTACGAGTTAAGTGTCATTATTTCGCCAATGAAATCAAATAAGTCTTGTAATGCAAATTCAGAAAGAGTTTTTATATCTGTTTTTAAAGCTCCCACACTTGGCATGTAACCACCTCATAAATGTATTTAATACCTTATTATAACACATTCAGCGAAAATATATACAATATCACCATTTATGTCTAACATAGCCTATTCAATTATACAGAATGTTAACATGAATTTTAATATTTACAATAATAGGGAGAAAACGGTTATAGTTATTTTTTACATTGATAATATAATATTTTACAATTAAAATAGAAATTACTTACTGACTTAGAGGACAAGTTAATAAAGTAATAAAGCAAGAGAAATGAGAAAAAGAAAAAATACAAAAGTGAGAGAAATTAAGGGGGGGAATTATAGAAATATGAGTAGCAATATATTTAGTTCATTCCCTAAAATAATCACTAAAAGATTAGTATTGAGGGAAATAACAGAGCAAGATGCAGAAAGCATATATAAACTTTTAAGTAATCCTGAAGTGATTAAGTATGATACCTTTGAACTTTTTACGGATATAAAACAAGCAGAGGACTTGATTGAATGTTTTAATGAGGCATTTAGGCAAAAACGAGCGATATTCTGGGGAATTTCTTTAAAAAATGAGTCTCAAATTATTGGGTTTTGTAAGTGTGAAATAGAAATTCCTAAAATAAGAGCAGATTTGGGATATGATTTAAGACCTGAATATTGGAATAGGGGAATTATGACCGAAGCACTTGATGCAGTAATTGATTTCACATTTAATAAGGCTGATGTTAATAGAATAGAAGCGTCAGTATCAAATGAAAATAATGCATCAATTAGAGTACTTGAAAGATTAGGTTTTATAAAAGAGGGAGTTTTGAGAAAGAGAAGCTATTGGGGTGGTAGTTATCATGATATGGTAATGCTTTCTATATTAAGAAACGAGTATTGATATATAGTTAAAATTTATCTTATTTTATTTTCATATGAGTAAAAATACGGGGGAATCGAATGATAGAAAGAAGCAGATTTTTGTCTTTGTGTCGTGGTTATCAAAAAATCAAATATGAATTAGATGCTTTTGTAAAGTTGTAATGAAGTAGAGAAAATTGCAAATGTAATTCAAAAGGAGAATTATTTATGAATAATATTATTAGTATAAACGATCAGCATATATTGAAATGCTCGGAACTTTATATAAAAGTCTTTAACTCTGAACCTTGGAATGATAAATGGACATTAGAAACTGCTCATAAAAGACTAAATGATATTTATATTTCGACCAATTTTGAAGGTGTTTTATATGTTGAAGACGAGCAAATAAAAGGTGCTATTTTCGGAAACTATGAACAATTTTATGATGGAATCCATTACAATTTGAGAGAAATGTTTATTTCTAATGAGTTGCAGGGACAAGGGATAGGTAGTAAACTACTCAATGAATTGGAAAAGCGATTAAAAGGAATTGGTGTAACTACTATTATTCTATTTACTTCAAAAGAAAACAAAACAAGTAAGTTTTATTTAAAAAATAATTTTACTGAATGGGATAGTATGGCTATGATGGGTAAGGATCTATAAACATTATTGATTTAAAACATAAAATCCATAAAATGTTTCTTGTTAAATATATTGACAATAAATATAAAATAATGTAATATAAAGTTATAAGTTATTTTAATGGAGGTAAAACTATATGAGAAAGCTAATTCTTAACGTTGTAAGATAATACAATTTAATATTTTATCTAAAAGATGTTTTGCTTGTTTATAACGCAAGTTTATTTATTGTATCTTTTGTAAATTTAATACTGACCGTATAGATGCATACTTATATATGTGTGTAGTTTATTTGGAGAGGCGTTGAAAGTTACTTAGGGCTTAATAAGCATAGTTAAAAATCTGTTTATATCAGGTTTATTGGTGTTGCATTTTTTTAGATGAATATAATGTTAAGGAATAGTTTCAGCGTTTATACCTTTTATGAATAATCTTCTTAAAATAATATAGAATTATGTTTTATTTTTAAGTTGTATATTTGTATTTTGTTATGATTATAAATGCCGTACTTACTGTGCGGCTTTTTTTATACCTTCAAATTATCACATAAAGATTGTTAAAATGCAGTATGTCTTTTGTGATAGGGTTAATAGGAGAGTATTGCCTATTTAATTTGAGGTATTGCAGCATAACAAAAATCCTGAGGTTGTAATGAAATTTAATTTCGTTACAACCTTATTTTTTTTGCAGTGAATTTATTAGTAACTCAAACTTCGCACATAAAAACATGACTTAGACCATTGAAAAATCAAGGATCCACAGTGTTTTAATATAGAAAAATCCTCTCAAAAATGATATAATGTAAGTAGTGACAAATACAAAAATATCATATTTAGGAGGATTCATTCATATGAACAATATACCACAAAACAGTCAAAATGAAAATGATTTTATGAAGTCTATAATGAATTTTATTAAACAATTTAAGGTTATTAGTGCTTTAAAAAAAGCAAATTGTTATAAAGAAAAAGGTATATGTGTTCGTGATATTTTTTGCTATTTACTTCAGATTGTTTATACAGGCAAAAGCATGTATATGAGTTATCAAACTGAAAGTAATGCTCCTAAATTTGGTAAAGATGTAGTATACAGATTCTTAAATTCAATGTACATAAACTGGCAATCATTCTTGTTAAAATTATCAGGAACTATTATAAATGAGAGTTTAGTAAACCTTACTTCTGAAAAACGTATCAACGCAATAGTTGTTGATGATTCTTTTTATGGTAGACTTAGAAGCAAAAATGTTGAATTACTTTCTAATGTAAATGACCATGCAAGCAAAGGTCAAAAATATAAAAAAGGATTTAGAATGCTTACTCTTGGATGGACTGATGGTAATACATTTTTACCTATTTTATTTAACTTACAAAGTTCAGAAAAGCAAAAAAATAGATACTGCGAAATGAAAGAAGGTTTAAACAAGAACACAATTGCATATAAACGTAGAAAACAAGCAATATCAAAGTCTACAGATGTTATGATTGAAATGCTAGAAGCTACTGTAAAGGCTGGCATTCCAGCAAAACATGTATTATTTGATAGTTGGTTTTCTTATCCTGTTACCATAATTAGAATATTTAAGCTTAAGCTACATACTGTAGGTAGGCTTAAAAACACTACAAAAATAAAGTACATTTTTGAAGGTGAAAGAAAAACTTTAGCTCAGATATACAAAGAAAAAAGAAAACGTCCAGGGAAATCAAAATATCTTTTATCAGTAATGGCACAAATATATGATGCTAACAATAATACATTGGATGTAAAAATAGTATTTGTGCGTGACCGTAATAATAAAAAGAAATGGATAGCAATTATTTCTACTGATTTAAGCTTATCCGAGGAAGAAATTATAACACTTTACGGTAAACGTTGGAGCATTGAAGTTTTCTTTAAAGTATGCAAATCCTATTTGAATCTTGGAAAGGAATTTCAAGGTCTTTCTTATGATTCAATGATTGCACATACTTCAATTGTGATGGTTCGATATATGATGCTTGCTGTTGAAAACAGAAATAATAAGGATTCACGTACAATGGGAGAAATATTTTTTCTAGCTTTTGATGAGCTTAAAGATATTCAATTTTCAGAAGTATTAGAAATAATCTTCAACATTCTACAAGAAACGCTGCAAGAATTATTGTTTTTAACTGTGGCGCAAATAGATAGTTTTATTGCCGCTTTTATTATAAAACTACCTAAATATATTTCAAGGAAATTCACTGCTAAAAAGATAGCTTAAAATCAAATTTTATCACTGTTTTAAGCCATCTTACCATTGATTTACAAGGTGTTATAGCTGTTTTTTTCCTGCGAAGTATGAGTTAGTAATAATAGGTTTTAAAGTGAGATAGTGTTTGGAGCAACATATGATTTTATTCTTACTTTTAACTACGGTAGGAGGTGTGTTCATGCCAGTGATTTAAATATATGACATAAGTGATAACAATTAAATTTTAGGAGGGAATAATTAATGAAAAATATATTTGAAATAGAATGCAGGGATATAGTTTTAAGAGAGCTAGGAATTGACAATTTAGATGCACTATATAATCTTACGCTGCAACCAGAAATAACTGATTTCTTACCAGATTGGAAAGCTACAAAACAGCAACGAAGGGACTGGCTAATAAATTTTCATATGAAAAACAATAGAGAGTTTTTTCAGGCTGTTCCAAGTATTGATAAAGAAGGTTTAATACTTGGAATTATCTTAAAGGAAACAAATGAGTTTATTGGTTGGTGTGGTTCTTGTATTAAAGATGAACTTCCACCTCCCAATAGAGAGATATTTTATGCGATTTCAAAGGATTATAGAGGTAAGGGTTATACCTCGCAGGCATCACAAGCTTTAATAAAATACTTATTTGAAAGAACTAATATTGAGGAACTTAATGCAATAGCACTGCTGCATAATATACCTTCAAATAAAGTAATACAAAAATGTGGATTCAATCAGATAGGTACCATAGAGGTTGATAATGAGGAATTCAACTATTACAAGCTTATGAAGAAAACACTGTAGTTATTTTAGAAATTATAAGTTGAAATTTGATAAATAAATACTTTTATAAAAGTGAAAAAGGAGAGAATAGCATGGTAACAATGACAAATGCTTCTACAACTACAAAGGAATTTAATGCTCAACTTAATGAGTTAATTATGCATGCATTCGATTTTAGTTTTGACAAATGGCATGCTAAAAATGTTTGGAATGACGACTATGAGATTTATTCAATAATTGAAGATGGTGTTATGCTAGCCAATATATCGGTGACTAAAATGAAGATGGTTATAAATGGTGAGAAACGTGATTATTTACAGTTTGGATCAGTAGCAACAAGAGAAGAACATAGGGGTAAAGGGTTATCTAAAAAACTTATGGAACATATTTTTAGTATATACCCAGATACACCTTGCTTTCTACATGGTGGAGATAGTGTTGTGGGGTTCTATCCAAAATTCGGGTTTAAACCTATTACTTATAAGCAGCCATATATTGAATATAAGCTAAATAATAGTGGTGAAATGATAAAGCTAAATATAACTAATCCAAAGGTTGATAAGTATTTAAAAGAACGTACTCAATACTCAAAGGTTTTTGATTGCATAAATCAATATTCTATTAACTGGTTTCATTTGATTTACGGTCACCAAAATAATATCTATGAAATACCTCTGCTTGACATAATGCTTGTAGCGCATCAACGAGATAACAAACTTACAATTTATGATATTGTTGCTTCAAGACCTGTAAGTTTTGAACAAATTGCGCCATATCTTTACTTTGAGGGAGTAGATATTATTCAATTTGGTTTTAATCCTGACTGGTTGGGAATTGATTATAACATGAGAGAATACAAAATGGAGGATGAAAATCCATTTTTAAAGGGTGATTTTGGATTAGAGCAGGAATACATGATCCCCAGAATGATAACAACATAAGGTGTGTTGAAAACAATTAATTAGGTACATGAAAATAAGTAAGAGATTAAGCGTAAATCTAATAAAGATATTTTGAGGGGGAAATTATAATGATTTATTATCAAAACAATGAGATTGTAATAAGAGATATCTGTTCAAGTGATGTAATTAACCTATTTTCATGGCAAATTGATAAAGAACTAAATAAGCATGATCCAAGACCAATACCTAATAACAGCAAAGGGTTAATCGAAGAATGTATGGATTATTGTCATAGATTTGATACTGAAATAATGAGCGAAAATATTGAGGATATAAAATATAAATACTTTATAATTACAGATTATGAATATAATGCTATAGGTTTTGTTAATTTTTTTGGTATAGATAAGCTTAAAAAACAAGGAGAAATGGGAATTTCTATAGGTGATAAAAGGTATTGGCATAAAGGAATTGCTTATACTGCAATAAAAACAGCAACTGATTATATATTCAATAATATGGACATAGATAGGATATATATTGAAACTGGTGAAGGTAATAAACCAGCTTTGAGATTATTTGAGAAATTGGATTTTAAAAAATGTGGTGAATATATTGAAGATGAAGATTTCAAGTTTATTGTAATGGAGAAGGTCAGTAGTAGGTTTTAAAGAGTGTCTTATATTCTAACTTAACAATAAAAGGTGCGATAATTTATATGAGTTCGCACCTTTTTTTATGTATTTAAAAATCAGTCATACACAATGGCTTCTCATCAGAGGAGAAAAGTACATTTAAAGTATTTAAATAGCCTTCATCAGATAACCGTACACGTCCATATTTGTACAAAGATTTTAAGTCAACAGCACAAGTGATCAATGAAGAAAAATCAGCAATGTCCATAGTCAACTCCACATCGTAATCATCATTTTCAACAAGTAAAGAATTACCATTATTAAAGTGGATTACATAACTACCACAGTTCTCGGGAATGAAACTATCTAGTATAGAAAGTTTTAATTTGCAGTTTATATTATTAAAGTTATGATCCTTTAAATCTTCAAAAAGCTTAGGAATATTAATAACTCTATACATTATACCAGTTCCTTGGGTACTACATTCATGATGCAAAGACACCAAAATCCTATCAGAATTATTTCTTGGATCATTTAAAGCAAATCTAAAGTTTTCATCTTGGGTGTTTATTATCACATATCTTATTTGGTCACCTTGTGAATTTAAGAAAGTCATGAGCTCCAGGAAGACCTCAGAATTCTCAAACAGCATTTGAGATACAAAAATATCATTTACAACGAAAGAACCAGTTTCTCCCTTTCGAAAGTGAAAAACCAAATAGCCTAAAATTGTATTACCTACTTTGTATCCTACAATTTTTGTGGATTCAAAGTTAAAAAGGTTTTTAAATTCCTTTGGTGATTTTTCCATAAGACCATTAGTTTTATTTACAATGCTGTTATAAAATTTGCACATTTCTTCAGCATGATCTTTACTTAAGAACTTAATATTTTTCTTGGAATTTCCTTTTGGAAGATCACAAGGCTTAATTTTAAACTGATTAATGCTTGTACCAAAACCAAATCCCATTTTTTTATAAAAGTCAGGTCTAAAAGGATACAGTAAAACCATGGATGCTCCTCTTTCTTTATAATGATAAATAAAGAATTTAATAATTTCTAAAGCAACCTTCTCTTTTTTGTGAAGTAAATCTACAGCAACGGAGCCAACCCCACCAGCAAGGATTTTCTGATTAAGTAAATTCATTTTAAAATCATGTAATCTCATTCCACCTATAAGATTTTCCTCATTAAATAAACCATAGAAATTCATAAAGTCATATTCATTTTGAACATTCATTATTTCAGCATGTTTTTCAAGTGGGAGAGAAATTGCAGGGAAGGAATTAGCACGTATTTTAGCTAAGTCAGTTATTTGGGCATTGTCTAGTTTCTTTATGGAATACATGTATGGACACCTCCTTGATTTGTAAAACATAAGTTTATTATCTATGAAATATAAGCAAAAGTAAATATATATACTATATGTAGTTTATTGTTAAAAGATTACTGTATAATTAAAGGGGCCTATAGTTGTTGAATATGAAGTTATAGCTAGGTGCGAACAAAGTCATAATATTATTGTCAATATAGTAGTTACCATAATAAAAAGCGCAGTTCCATTCTTTAACAAAGCAAAAAAGTCTTGACCGTGACGTAAGGTTACTGTTTATAATAAAGTTGGGTGATGAAAATGAATTCTAAAAAAGGTAAATTCTATACTGCAGGTAAATTTGCTGAAAAAGCAGGGGTTACACTTAGAACAATAAGATATTATGATAAAAAGGATTTGCTTAAGCCTACTGAATACAGTGAATCAGGCTATAGACTTTATAGTAATCAGGATTTCGCGGTGCTTCAAAAAATCTTAACTCTTAAATTTATGGGATTTTCATTAGAAGAGATAAAAGTGGTAATGAAAGAGGAGTCAGATAAGGCCGACTTTAAGCATTCTCTTAATATACAAAGGCATGCTATAGAAAGAAAAATGGAGCATATGTCACACATTTTAGAAGCAATTAATGAAACAGAACAAATGTAAAGTTATGGATGCACAAAATATTACCTTTGGAGATTCGGAGTTTGATATCGTCATTGCAAATCATGTGATTTACTATATACAAAACAGGGAAAAAGTTTTTTCAGAGGTTAATAGAGTTTTAAAATCTAATGGACTTTTTTATGCTGGCACCAATGGTAAAAAGCATATGGAGGAACTTTTTAGTATGGTAGAAAACTTTAGAGATAAAATAACTTTTTCTTACATTAGAAAGAACCATAAATTCAAACTTGAGGATGGAAAAACACAATTAGAGGAATGGTTTTATCCTGTGCAGCTTTATTGCTATAAAGATTCTTTAAAAGTAACAGAAGTGGGGCCCTTGATGGACTATGTTCTTTCAGCGCCAGGTAATTTAAATGAAATTTTAAATGAAAAAGATTTTAAAGAGCTAGAAGAATTATTTAGAAATATCATAGAAAAAGAAGACTATATGTTTATTACGAAGGATTCAGGAGTTCTTGAAGCTAAGAAAAGATAATACAAAAAAATATTTAGGAGGCAATTATGGAGAATATTGAAATTAATAAACAACTAATAAAAGAGCAATATAAAGATGATAAAAATTTAAATTTAAGGTTAAATTTACACAGTTATAATATTAATAAGGTGGATTGGAATGATTGGTGCTTTAATCAAATGGATTTTCAAAGCAAAGCGAAAATACTAGAACTCGGTTGTGGACCTGGAGGTTTGTGGGAAAGAAATAAATATAAATTAAATAAAGACTGGAATATTACTTTATCTGATTTTTCTAAGGGCATGCTTGAATGTGCTAAAAACACGTTGGCAGAGGTAGATTATGACTTCAAATATAAAGAAATCGATATACAAGATATTCCCTATGAAGAGGGCAGTTTTGATGTGGTAATTGCAAGACATATGCTTTATCATGTTCCAGATATAGAAAAGGCTTTATCTGAAATAAAAAGAGTTCTTGCTGCTGGTGGAACTTTTTATGCAACTACCAATGGACGTGGAGCAATGGCGCAGCTTTATGAACTTATAGAAAAATTTGACCCTGAAATAGGCCTTAATAACTTAGGAATGGGTGATAGGTTTGAATTTGAGGGTGGTAGGCTCTTACTGGAGAAATACTTTAGTGAAGTTGAAATGCAGGTTTTTGAAGGAAAAATTGTGGTACCTCAGGCTGAACCTATAGTTTCATATGTAGCTTCAACGATGAGGGGTAGAGAGATACTTGTAGGACGCAAAAAGCAAGAATTCACGAAGTATGTGGAGGATTATATTAAAGAAAATGGGAACTTGTCAATAACTACAAAATCTTGTATATTTAAAGTGAAAAAATAGGTTTTTAGAAGTGAGAAACTGTTTCCAGTATCTTGCTTCGTTTTTCTCATATTGAATTTATAGTTCTAGCAATTATGAAAGGAAATGATAATTTGTATGGTTAAAAAGTTTTTAGATAGAAAATATATTATATTTATTTCGATTATTATATTTTTAGTTTGTTTTTCATATTTTGAGAATAATAATATAGTAATCTCTAAATATAATGTAAAAAGTAGCAAGCTTCCAAAAGCCTTTAATAACTTTAAGATAGTCCAAATTTCAGATTTACATAACAAAATCTTTTATAAAGACAATAATACTCTTGTGAAAAAAATAAAATCACAAAAGCCTGACATTATAGTTATTACAGGTGATTTAGTGGATAAACAAAAATACAATGAGGAAAATGCGTTGTCTTTTATTGATAAAATATATTCTATAGCACCCATATACTATGTTAATGGAAACCATGAAGGCTGGTCTGGAAAATTTGAATCTCTAGAAAAAAAACTTAAAGAAAAAGAAGTAATAGTTCTAAGAAATGAATCACTATATTATGAAAAAAATAAAGAAAAAATTCTTATTTTAGGGGTTGATGACCCTGCCTTTAATACAACTGGACATTCTGAAGATTATATGAATTCAGATATAATGAAAAAGGAATTGTTTGCTGTTAATAATGAAAAAAGATTTAAAATACTTCTTTCGCACAGACCTGAACTTTTTGAGCTTTATGTTCATAATAATATAGATTTGGCATTTACAGGACATGCTCATGGTGGACAAGTTATTTTACCTTTTTTAGGTGGAATTATTGCACCAAATCAAGGCTTTTGGCCAAAATATTATAAAGGAATGTATAAAAAAAACAATACTGTTATGGTGGTAAGCCGAGGTCTTGGCAATAGCATTGTTCCTCAGAGGATATTTAATAGACCCGAAATTGTATCAGTGACACTAGAAGCAGTTGAGAATTAAAAGGTGAGATTTGGGAGTTTAAAATTATCTGAAGCTGATAAAGAACGAATAGAATAATTCTTTGCCTTGTATTTATTTGTAATATTGATAAAATTAAATTTAAGTAAGATTAAATAATATTTAATGTTATATAATAGATTAGAAAGGGGATATTAAAAAATGGGGAAAATATTATGTTTTATTTATGAAAACATGGCGGACTTTGAGACTGTATTAGCTTGTCACATGTTAGGCGGGATTGCAGAGAAAGAAATAGTTAGCGTGGGTTATGAAAAAGCACCAACTAAAGCTATTTCCCAGCTCTTGTACATGCCTGAAATAACAGTAAAAGAAGCTATTAATCTTGATGATGTAGAAGGATTAATTATACCAGGAGGATTTGGAAGAGAGTGTAGAGAGGAATTAATAGAACTAATACAAAAGCTACATGGAGATAAAAAATTAATTTGTGCAATATGTGCTGCTCCAGAGTTTTTAGCCAAAGCAGGTATATTAGATGGTCATTCATACACTACAACTTTAGGTGAAGATTATTTCAAGGAAAATGGAATAAAAGATTGCTTCCCACGACAAAACTATTTAGAAGAAAAAGTAGTAAGGCATGAAAACGTTATTACAGCTAAGGGGAAATCATTTATAGATTTTGGCATAGAGATTCTGGATTATTTTAACATATTTGAGGATGCTGAGGACAAAGAAATGTGTGGAAGATCCTATAAAGGGGAATAATAGCGAAGATATGCCATATAGAACAAGATATAAAATATAGTTAGGTTTTATAGCTGTGAAGAATTATACTCTATAATAAATAAACTGTTATTACAAAGTGATGTAATAACAGTTTATTTTATTTCTTAGGAGATTATAAGAATTAAAACTGGATACTGCTACATATTCAAGTGTACTTTAAAACTTTTCTTACTTCTTGAAGTGGAGTTTTTAGATGTAATATAAAATTTGTTTATAGAAATACTAGTGCATAGTAATTAAATACTATATACATATTATAGCATTATATACAAATTAATGTTATAATTTGCATACAAATAAACTATGAATTAGTAAATACTTGAATATTATTGCAAATTAATAATGGGGGGGTAATTGTGATGCAGAGGTTATGGATACTTGGTTCATCTGGGTCAGGAAAAACTACTTTGGCTAATGTTATTGGAAATAAACTGGATGTACCAGTTTATTATAACGATAGAATTTTTTGGATGGAGAGTTGGAAGGAACGCCCAATAAATGAACAGATTGAAATAACTAAATGCATAACAGAAAAGGATAAGTGGATATATGAGGGGAACAGGATTAATGATTGCAAAAAAGATGGTAGGTATAGTCAATGCGACACTATTATTTTCTTGAAAATAAATAGAGTAATATGCATGTATAGATTTTTGAGAAGATATTTTAAACATAGGGGTACTGTACGTCCTTATATTTCTGAGGGGTGTATAGAAAAAATTGATATTAACATTGTAAAATATATTATGTTTGATTATCCGAGTAAGAACAATGAAAGGCAAAAACTGTTTAATGAAGCTATTAAAGATGATAAAAACGTAATTATTCTAAGTGGTGGAAAAAGCGTAAAGAAATGGTTAGAGACCTTATAAAAGTAACTTTTTAAGCCGTAATATTGCAATTCAATAAAGTGAAATTTATTACATAATTTACAAGAAAATATAGAAATAATTTGTGCAGATTACTGGTAAGGAGATATTTTATGAAATTTAATTATTGCCCTATATGTGCGAAAGAACTTGGGGAAAAAATTATTGGTGATGAAGGGTTAGTAAAATATTGTCTTGCATGTTTCATTTCTTTTGTTAAGGCAAAGCAATTTGTGGATGATATTATGTGGTGCGAAATTGAGGAAGTTAATAGATATATTGCTAGGGTAGATAATATGTCTGGTATTCATTTTTATAATTCGATGCGATTATTAAACTTATAATTAAAGTATTATATAAAATAAGCAATTCAGAGGAGGTTGAAAAGATGTTAGATAATGTAACTATCTTAGGGGTACCATTTTCCAAAATGAATATGAAAGAAACAGTCAATATTATAGCTAATAATATTGACTGTAATAATCAATCAATTTTTAATATTATTACGGGAAATCCCGAAATAGTATTGCAAGCGCAAAAAGATTCCGAACTTCAAATTATTTTTAATGAGGCAGATTTAATCACTCCAGACGGTGAAGGAATAGTTTTAGCTTCGAGGTGGAAGGGCCAGCCATTATTTGAAAGAGTTACTGGAGTTGATTTGTTACTAGAAGTTTTGAAAATGGGAAATAAGCGAGGTTGGTCCTTTTATTTTTTAGGTGCAGATGAAGAGGTCAATAAGAAAGCAACGGAAAATATATTAGAGGAATATCCAAATATAATTCTATCTGGCAGACATCATGGCTACTTTGATAATGTGCAAGAGGAAGAAATTCTTGTAGATATTGAGAGTAAAAGACCCAATATATTAATAGTTGCCCTAGGTGCACCAAGGGCTGAAAAATGGATTTATAATTATAAACACAGACTACCAGTCAAGGTTGCCTTTGGAGTAGGTGGAAGCTTAGATATAATTTCAGGAAAAACAGCCCGTGCTCCCCAGAAATGGCAACAACTAAAACTGGAATGGTTATATAGATTAATAATTCAGCCGTCTCGCTTACGTAGGCAAATGGTGTTGCCAATATTTGCTTATAAATCCTTCATGGAGGCACTGAAGGAAAAACGTAAGAGGGTATAGGGAACTTCCTCTAACAAAATGAAAAATTGGAAGATGCGATGACTTTATTCTATGATTTTAAGGGGCATAACAATTGGAATTGTTATGTGATCTCAAGGAATACGAGGGGGAATAATTTATGTATGGCTATGCACTTGTAGGTTATTTAGACAATGAAACTGAATCATGTTTTAAAAAGTTATGGAAAGATTTAAGTGAAAATAATATTACACAATATGGTGTAGACACAAAAGGTAGGAGGCCACATATCACTATTGCAGATTATGATAATTTAGATAGTGATAGATTTGTGGAATTAGTTAGTAAATTCTATGAGGACAAGTCAAAAGTAGCTATATCTCTAAATATATTAGGTACCTTTATTAATACTGGAACCTTGTTTCTTGCTCTGACCTTATCAACTGAATTACTTCATTTTCATAATCGTCATCATGACTATTTTAAAGAATTCAATGTAAATGAAAATTCATTTTATCTTCCAGGCAATTGGAGTCCACATTGCACAATTGCCAGTAGATTAGATGAGGATAATATGATAAAAGCATTTAAGTATTGTAAAATTAATTTAAATAAAATTCATGGTAAATTGAATGAGATTGCCCTCATAGAAGTTGAATTTAATGAGGAGGGAATAGCAATAAAAGATACAGTTGTTTTTTCAAAAGAGCTCAAATAATTTGTCAAAATTAATTAGATTATTATTATATATGAAGTTAGGTCAGATATGTAAATAATTGCGAACTTAAGATTATTTATACTTTGTATGTTGGGAGGTGGTTGTTATGGGAATCGTGTGTAAACATTATTCTTTGACAGGTGAAATATTATATAATATGCGTAATACAATTGGATGGGGTAATACAACGATACTACAGGCGGAAAAAGCAGTAAAAAATTTCATATTTCATATGGCTGCTTTTGATGGCGATAGAATCATAGGGATTGGTCGTTTGGTTGGCGATGGCGCTCTCATATGGTATATAGAAGACTTAATAGTTATTCCTGAGTATGAAAAAAGAGGAATAGGTACATTAATCATGGAGCAATTACTTGGATATATAGAAAAAAATAGTGTTCCAGGTTCATGTACAATAATTGGATTGATGTCCTCAAAAGGTAAAGAACCTTTTTATCAGAAATTTGGTTTTAGGTTATTTCTTAATGAACATGAAGGTGCGGGTATGGAGTTAAATAAAGTAATTACTAACCTCATGGAATGAGCATAATTCGAAGTAAGTTAAATTCGGAATATTCTTGAAGTTCGTCAAAAACAACTGTAAGAATTACTAATGAAATCAATTAAACTGGACAGGTTATGTCTATAATGGGAGTGCTGAAAAAAATTAAAATCTAATTGACTAAAAGGTAAACATAATATGTATAAATTGTAAAATATAGTTAATTAAAGAATATTTATATAGAAGAAAGGTGTGAGTGTAATGGATTGTGGATTTGAAAATGGAGATAGCTGGTTCCGATATCGGGCTGCAGCAATAATTATTGAAGATGGATGTGTTCTTTTCGCAAAAAATGAATTGAATTCTTACTATTATTCTATAGGTGGTGGAGTACATTTAGGAGAAAGAGCAGAAGATGCAGTTAAGCGAGAAGTATTTGAAGAAACGGGAATTGCATATGAAGTTGACAGATTAGCGTTTATTCATGAGAATTTTTTTGATGGTTTGAAGAGCCATGAAATTGCATTTTATTTTATAATGAAATCAAGAGGTACAAAAGAGTTGGATAGCAACAGCTATTCACAAGGTGTACGTGAATATATGCATTGGTTACCAATTGATAAGTTAAAAGATTATGTTGCATATCCAAGCTTTTTTGCAGATAAGCTACTTAATTTGAGGGATAGTGTTGAGCATATTGTCACCTGCGAATAATGGGAAGTCAAAAAAAGTGTAAAAATTGATAGGTGTAGGGCATATCGGCGATATCTGAAGACATTTCTCAGTTAAAGAGTTATGTCAAACTTGTAATAAAGTATGAAGCAAAGAAAGACTATAAATGATGAATTGAGGGAAAGTATGAAAAAAATTTTTATAAATGAAGACTTAAATGGGAAGGAACTCAATGAGTTATTATTATTTGTTGGTAGGAAATGCAATAAACTGTCTTTATCAAGGGACCATTTGGGTAAACTTACACAAGAAGAATTTAATCAAATGCAGTTAGAAGATAAATCATTAATTCTTGCAGAGCATAAACAAAGCCGGCTCGACTATAATGAAAACATTAATGGGTATAGAGACCTAATAGATGATTACTGTGACACAGAAATGGATGCGGAAGAATATTTAAATCATCATTTTGAAGAAGAACTAGCATATTTTACTTCATTAGGATATGAAGCGTTCCAATTAGAAGGTGAGGAGTTCCAAGATGAAAAATATGAGGATTTTAATGCAAAGACAGCAGATTTTTTATACACTAAGTTTACACGAGTGACGCCTGTATCTAGAGGACCCGCGTTTGAAATGTGTTATTTTATAATAGGTGATACATTTAGGAAAATAATGTCAAATATGAGTAAGTTATTTGTATATCCTCATCAAATTGAAGCTACTGAATTTGAAGACTTAACCTTTTACAAGGAAGAAAGAATAATATTAGCAATTTGTGCTCATGAACATTTTGCATATATGAATTTAGAAGATGAGGAATACGAAGAATTAGCAAAATTAAACATTTTACATGAAGTGAAAGAATAACAAACTTCTACGATGTGTGAAAGAAAAATTGTATTCTTAGTTCGAAATCTTCTTATATTATGTTCTTATTAATATGGAGGAGGGGTTACAATCTTACCATTGGAAAGGATACTATCCAAAGGAATATGGATATTCCTATGAGTGCCGCTCAAAAAGGGCAAATGAATTATGGCAAATTTTTAAATAAGAGTGTGACAAAGCAAATATACTATATAAGATGAAGGATATTATAGAGGGTTATAAAAGACCATATGAGGTAGAGCAATTAAGTTTGTTTTAATTGCGATACTTTAAAAGGGGACAGGCATATGAAAAATATGGTTTTGGATTTGCTTACGAAAATAGTGAAGAATGCGATGGAACTGTATATGACTTTATAAGGATGAGCTATAAAAATCCAAAAGTAAATCTAGGAGGGGAACACAATGAGTTTTGATAATTACGCTAAAACTTGGGACACTGATGAAAGAATTGATAGAGCAAAGATAATTGCCAATGAAATAAGCAAAGCCATTGCTATTGATAAAAATTATTCTGCTATGGAGTTTGGGTGTGGAACTGGTCTTGTAAGCTTTAACCTTTATGATAAATTTAAAAACATTACGCTTGTTGATTCATCAAAAGGAATGATAGATATACTGGAATCCAAAATTGATGAATATAAAGTAAATAACATGCTACCTTATCATTTAGATATATTAAGCGAAAATTCAATAGATATGAAATTTGATGTTATCTATAATTCTATGGTATTGCACCATATTCAGGATACTGAGGCTATAATAAAGATTTTTTATGAATTACTCAATAAAGATGGTTATTTATGTATAGTAGATTTGGATAAAGAAGATGGTAGCTTTCATAAGAATTATCCGGATTATGATGGTCATAATGGTTTTAAGCAAGAGGATTTGAAAAACATTTTAATTAGTGCTGGTTTTAAAGATATACAAGCAAATACATTTTTTTATGGTGAAAAAATTATAGAAGGCCAAAAGATTAATTATTCTTTGTTCCTTATGAAAGCAAGAAAATATTAACTATAATAAAGTTAAGGAGGACTAAAATGAAAATTACTACTGTCTTAGCTAATAATGAAACTTCAAATATTATTAAAAATATATATCCATTATATTTGCACGATTTATCAGAACATTGTGGGGACCTGCCTAATGAATATGGAATATACGAAGAGGAGCCTATGAAAACATTAGCAGATCAATATGAAGTTCAAAATATATGGTTTGAGAAGGCCAATGTACTGTTTCCATATATTATTAGGGTGGATGATAAACCAGCAGGATTTATTCTTATAGCTACCAAGCCATATGCACCGAAAACAAGTGATTATTATGTTAATGAATTCTTTTTATTAAGACCTTATAGAGGTAAAAATATAGGAGAAATTGCTGCAAAACAAGTATTTGATAAATTTCAAGGGAGATGGGAACTATATACAAACCATTTACCAAAGAATTTAAAAGGGCAGAAATTCTGGAGAAAAACTGTAAGCAGTTATACAAATAATAATTATGATGAATCTACAGGACAAACTGTCCATGAGGAAAAATTAATATTTAGATTTAATAATAAGGAATTAAGATAGAGTAAAGGTATCTTAATAAAGCATTTATAGTTATTTATAGAAGTATCAGGGTGATGATTATAGCTTTAATGAAGATGGTATACGCGGCTTTGCATATATTAGCGTATGTAACAAAGAAACTAAAAGATACGACGTTAATTTATATGTAGAAGCTCCATCAAGAAGAAAAGGAAATGGTACAGCTTTATATAATGAAATGTCAAAGTATTTACAAGAAATAAAGCCAAATCTTCTATTGACAGAGTTTAGTGTGGACAAAGACAAGGAAACTTCATTCTACAAAAGGCTAGGTTATAAAAAATGGTTTGGCTACAATGAACTATATTATAGAGGAATAATTCAGCCTAATGTAGATATAGAGTTTGAACCTTATGAAGATAAATACTATGATCAATACGTAACGCTTGTGAAAGATTGCTTTTATGAGCTAAGAAAAGAAAATGATATACAACCATATGTTATTCCTACTAGTAAGCAAGATAGAGAAAATAGATTAAAAAGCAAGGATTCTATATATGTTTTATTTGAGAATGAACAGCTAGTTGCATCTATCTTTGTAGAAGATGGAAACTTAGACTTCATAATGGTTACCCCATCTTATTAAGGAAAAGGATATGGAAAGAAAGCTACTCAGTTTGGTATCAATAAGGCATTAAGCTAAGGTGCAAAGCTTATTCAGCTTGGTGCTTTAGAATGGAATACTAAAGCACTTTCTTTATATGAATCACTAGGTTTTGAAATAGTACAAACTGTTCATTTTTATAGACAGTTTGGTGAAAAATAATATTATTTAAAATTATAATGCCAGATACATCTCTAATATGGTGAATCTAAATATTAGAGGAAAGTTATATCAACAGATTTAAATGTCGTACCCGTAAAATATAGTGTCTCATTAGTAAAACCATTGCATTTAATATTTATGAGAAGGGGAATTATATATGGTAAAAGATTTGGTAAGTATCAAGAATTCAACGAAAAACCATTAAGCGGAAATTCAATAGATATGAAATTTGATGTTATCTATAATTCTATGGTATTGCACCTGAGGCTATAATAAAGACTTTTTATGAATTACTTAATAAAGATGGTTATTTATGTATAGTAGATTTGGATAAAGAAGATGGTAGCTTTCATAAGAATTATCCGGATTATGATGGTCATAATGGTTTTAATCAAGATGCTTTGAAAAATATTTTAATTAGTGCTGGTTTTAAAGATATACAAGCAAATACATTTTTTTATGGTGAAAAAATTATAGAAGGCCAAAAGAATAATTATTCTTTGTTCCTTATGAAAGCAAGAAAATATTAACTATAATAAAGTTAAGGAGGACTAAAATGAAAATTACTACTGTCTTAGCTAATAATGAAACTTCAAATATTATTAAAAATATATATCCATTATATTTGCACGATTTATCAGAACATTGTGGGGACCTGCCTAATGAATATGGAATATACGAAGAGGAGCCTATGAAAACATTAGCAGATCAATATGAAGTTCAAAATATATGGTTTGAGAAGGCCAATGTACTGTTTCCATATATTATTAGGGTGGATGATAAACCAGCAGGATTTATTCTTATAGCTACCAAGCCATATGCACCGAAAACAAGTGATTATTATGTTAATGAATTCTTTTTATTAAGACCTTATAGAGGTAAAAATATAGGAGAAATTGCTGCAAAACAAGTATTTGATAAATTTCAAGGGAGATGGGAACTATATACAAACCATTTACCAAAGAATTTAAAAGGGCAGAAATTCTGGAGAAAAACTGTAAGCAGTTATACAAATAATAATTATGATGAATCTACAGGACAAACTGTCCATGAGGAAAAATTAATATTTAGATTTAATAATAAGGAATTAAGATAGAGTAAAGGTATCTTAATAAAGCATTTATAGTTATTTATAGAAGTATCAGGGTGATGATTATAGCTTTAATGAAGATGGTATACGCGGCTTTGCATATATTAGCGTATGTAACAAAGAAACTAAAAGATACGACGTTAATTTATATGTAGAAGCTCCATCAAGAAGAAAAGGAAATGGTACAGCTTTATATAATGAAATGTCAAAGTATTTACAAGAAATAAAGCCAAATCTTCTATTGACAGAGTTTAGTGTGGACAAAGACAAGGAAACTTCATTCTACAAAAGGCTAGGTTATAAAAAATGGTTTGGCTACAATGAACTATATTATAGAGGAATAATTCAGCCTAATGTAGATATAGAGTTTGAACCTTATGAAGATAAATACTATGATCAATACGTAACGCTTGTGAAAGATTGCTTTTATGAGCTAAGAAAAGAAAATGATATACAACCATATGTTATTCCTACTAGTAAGCAAGATAGAGAAAATAGATTAAAAAGCAAGGATTCTATATATGTTTTATTTGAGAATGAACAGCTAGTTGCATCTATCTTTGTAGAAGATGGAAACTTAGACTTCATAATGGTTACCCCATCTTATTAAGGAAAAGGATATGGAAAGAAAGCTACTCAGTTTGGTATCAATAAGGCATTAAGCTAAGGTGCAAAGCTTATTCAGCTTGGTGCTTTAGAATGGAATACTAAAGCACTTTCTTTATATGAATCACTAGGTTTTGAAATAGTACAAACTGTTCATTTTTATAGACAGTTTGGTGAAAAATAATATTATTTAAAATTATAATGCCAGATACATCTCTAATATGGTGAATCTAAATATTAGAGGAAAGTTATATCAACAGATTTAAATGTCGTACCCGTAAAATATAGTGTCTCATTAGTAAAACCATTGCATTTAATATTTATGAGAAGGGGAATTATATATGGTAAAAGATTTGGTAAGTATCAAGAATTTAACGAAAAACCAGATAATAGCACTATTAGATTTTGCAGATGAAATAAAGGAGAAGCATAAAAGAGGGGAAGATTATAAGCTATTGCAAAATAAGACTGTAATAACATCATTTCCATCAACAAGTTTAAGAACAAGAATTTCATTTGAAACAGGGATATTTCAATTAGGAGCAAATTCAATAAATATGGAAATTGATTTTAATGGGAAGGAACTTTTACAAGACAAAGTTGGTTATTTAAATTGTTGGATAGACTATTTGGTTATTAGAAATCCAAATCAAAATGTTATAGAAGAAATTGCAAAGCAAGCAGATTTTTCAGTCATTAATGCTATGTCGAAACAAAGTCACCCTTGTGAGATTTTAAGTGATTTGCAGGGAATTAGAGAGCTAAGAAAAAATTTAAATAATTTAAAGTTTGTTTTTGTTGGAGAAGGAGCGAATATTTGCAATACTTGGTTTGAAGTTGCAGGTAAATTAGACTTAAATTTAACGCAGATATGTCCGAAAGGTTATGAAGTCAATCAGAAGTTATATCAATATGCTAAAACCAACTCTAAAGGGGAAATACTAGTAACAAATGATATTAGTGAAGGGTTGAACTCTTCTGATATTATATTGACGGATGGTTGGCCAATAAATAAGGAGAATGAGGTGGAATTTAAAAAATTTCTACCGTACCAGATTAATTTAGAGAAAATAAAAATCGCAAATAAAGATTGTATTGTAAGTCCATGTCCACCATTTACCAGGGGAAACGAGATACTCGAAGAGGTAATAAAATCTAATTACTTTATCGGTTATAAAGCAAAAGAAAATTTACTACATATGCAAAAATCAATACTTGTAAGCTTAAAAAGAAAAAAATAATTTTTGCATAATGTTATTAATATAATTAAATAAATATTTCATGTCGTATCCTTCATAAATTACGTACTAATTATAATCATAAAATAGTTTAAATATAGACTACATAGATTCTATGTAGTCTATATAGTCTATGTATAAAATAAGTAAAATCAATCGGTGTAGCACATGATACAGGAGATATTATAGGGAGCGAAGCTAAAATATGCATAATCTTATATCTGCTTTTCCGTTATATAACTTTTTAAAATACTGTAATACCAATTCATTGGAAAAAAATATTCTTGATTGTGGTGCTGGTGGTTCTAATCCACCGCTTTCTTTATTTTATGAGTTTGGATACAAAACTTATGGAAATGAAATATATAAGGAACAATTAGAAAAGGCATACAAGTAGGTGAAGGTGAGTTCATACAAATTGAAGACAATGAAGAAGTGTTTTACTGCCATTACAAGGAAAATGAAATTGAGCAATGCTTTAAAAAATTTGAAGTTATCTATAAGGAAAATCGATTAATTAAAAGAAAAATAGATGATAAGGAATATACTTCTGCATATTTTGATTATATATTAATGAAAAAATAATAAACAATCATAATGAATAATTTTTGCATTAAGTGATGGAAATAGTATTTTATAATGAGAAAAAATTCGTATAAGGGTGGTAAAAAATTCATTAAACATTATAAAACAATAGAATACTAAAAAAGTATTCATAGTTGAAGTTATACTTATATGGTAAAATATAGTATACAGTTATGTTTTATATTAGGAGGAATTATGAAAAAAAAATTAGCAATTTTATTGTTTATTATGACCCTAACTCTTTTTGGATGTGGATTTAAAAATGATAATCAAGATCTAAAAGGATTAGAAAAACAAGTTAAAGTAAGTGAAAAATCTAATAAAAATCAAAATGAAGTTGACATAAAAACAAGTGTGGATGAAATGGATTTAAGAAAATTATTTAAGATAGATGATAAGCAATTTGGCAGCATATGGACATACATTGGCCCAATTGAATATGGACATATTTTAAAATATAAGGCAACTAAATATGATAAAGCAAATAATTGCGTAAATATTATAATGGATGGGTACAATAACGGTGGGGTAGGACTAATATCAGAGGGGGAAAATGGAGAAGTAGGAGCTTTTACATTAACATATACAGTGAAGAGTGATAGTGTGGTTGAGGTTATTTCTAATAAGACAAAAGAAGAAACTACTTTAGGAAGCATAATACCAAATAAAATAATTTTAAAAGCTCCATTGAAGGTAGGGAATACATGGGAAGAAAAATTTCAATATAAGGGAAAAGAATATACTGCAATTTCTAAGATTACAGCTGATGAATATGAGCAAAAGTACAGTAAGGATAAAAAGAAATATAAAGGGTATGTAGTGGAAACAAGTGTTAAGGGGATGGATAATTTTGAAAACAAGGAATTTAATGAAACTAGGATAATAGATTTAAACAAAGGTGTAATTGAACATTCCTATAAAATTATTGTGGGAGAAGGTAAAGATAGTTTTGAGTATCCTTTTGCATATAGACTATTTTGTATTAATAATGAGGTGCCTTATGATATAAAGCTATATGAAAGCTTAAAGGATAACATGGGCAATAAAAATATTGAAAGTATAAAGAAAATATACCCACAAGAAAAATCCATAGAAACAAAGGGAATGACTCTTGTTAAGAAAGTAAGCGCTGATATAGATGAAGATAAGGTAAATGAAACTATAGAATTATTTGGAGAAGTGACAATGTCCAAAGAGGGACAAATAATAAATTCAAATAATAGAAATAAGTGGTGCTTAGTAGTTAATAAAGGTAAAAAGCAATTTGTATTATTCAATGATTACATTCAACTTGGAGAATTAGACTTTTGGGCATATGATTTAATGGACTATAAACAATTTAGAATTACAACGGTAAAATCTACAACTGCAAGTTTAGTTTTCACAGATTACATTTTTAATAAGCAGTCAGAGCATTTTTGGGCAGTAGAAAATAGAACATTAAAAGGGTCAGTAAACATGCACTAAATAAAGAGCTACTTGACTCTTCCGGGAAAATTTTTAAATAAGCATTAGAAAATAAAAATTCTAATGCTTATTGACATTATGTGGAACAGTGTTATGATAGTACATAGGAAGTAGATGCATAGAAACAATAGGTATAAATGGTAACAGTTAATGATATATGAGGGAGGCGAATACATGTCAATAAATAATGAACTTTTAAAAGGGAGTACGGTAACTCTTATTCTGAAATTAATTGATAAAAAACCAATGTATGGCTATGAGATGGTAAAAGAAATGGAAGAGAAATCAAATGGGGTATTTACATTAAAAGAAGGGACACTTTATCCCATTCTACACACTTTAGAGGCAAAAGGATTAGTAGAGGCATATTGGGAGGAAGGCTGCGGAAAGCGCAAAAGAAAATACTACAAGATAACTGAGGAAGGGATATTATCTTTAAAGGAAAAAAAAGAAGAATGGACAACTTTCCGATTAGCAGTTGATAAAATGTTAGGGGAGGCTATAGTATGGGGGTAGGAGATAATTCTAAAATAAATGAATATATAGATTATGTTTGTTCCTATGTGAAATATAAAGAAGCTCATAAAGAGATAAAAGCGGAGTTATCATCGCACATTGAGGATATCGTAGATGAATATTCTGAAAGTGGAATGTCACAAGCAGAGGCAGGAAGTAAGGCTGTTTCTCGAATGGGAGATAGCGATATCGTAGGTAAGCAGCTAAACATAGCACATAAAGGAACACCAGATTGGATTACATTAATTTTAACTATAGTACTCGTAAATACGGGGGTTATATTGATGTATCTTATGCAATATAAAAGCTCATATAGAAGTAGTGATTATTTATTTAATCATAGCTTATTATATGCTGCTATTGGTACAGCAGGTATAGTAGTATTATATTTCTTTGATTATAGGAAACTTCAAAAGTATTCTAATTATATTTTTATAGGAATGTGTTTATTATTTATCTTATCATTTTTTATAGGGAATCCTATAAATGGAAGCATTTTTATTAGTGTGGGAAGTTTTACATTTAATATTAAAGCAATTAGTTTATATGTATTTGTAATTGCACTTGCAGGTATATTCAATAACTATGACTGGAACAAAAAAATAAATTTAATTAAAGCTACAGGGTATTTGGGTATTCCAATATTTTTTATGTTTTCTGCCCAGGGATTAAGTTACTGTGGAATTTATTTTATTGCATTTATAGTTTTAGCACTTAAATCTAATATGAAGAAAAGATATGCAATTTATATTGTTGCACTTAATACTTTTTGTGTTCTATTTTATTTTTGGTTAGAAACATATAGAATGCAAAGATTTTTGGTTTTTTTAGACCCATTCTCTGATCCAGAAGGAGCGGGATATTTAAATGTAAAGATATACAAAATAATTCATACCTCTGGAATTTTCGGAAATGGGTTTTCTACAAATGAAAAATTATTAAATTTACCTGGACTGCAATCAGAATTTGTGCTTAATTATATAGTACACACTTTGGGGTGGCTTGGAGTTGCGGTTATTATTACTATTATTGTCTCTTTTATATATAGAATGCTACATATTTCAAAATATGTTAGAGATAATTATGGCAGATTACTTATAAGTGGACTAATTAGTATATTCATGGTTCAATTTACAGCGAATATATTAATGAATGTGAATCTATTCCCTATTATTGGGGTTGCGCTTCCGTTTATAAGCTATGGCGGCTCTTTAGGTTTAATAAATATGCTATCTGTAGGTATTATTATGAGTGTGTATAGAAGGAGAAGTTTATCTAATTAATGAAGGTGAATTATTAGCAATAGAGTTAAAACTAACATAGTTTTAACTCTATTTTTTTATGGTTATTTTATCCATAAAAAAATATTTTTCAGTTAAGGTTGTCAAATTCAGACTTGAAACGCTTTTATATAGTGTAGAGCAAATAAGCCGGCAAGTTTACTACAAAGATTCAAAATGATTTATAAAAAAGAAGGAGGATATTTTTATGATAAATTTATTAATAGTAGCATCAATGTTAATTATGGTTACAGGAATTAAGAAAGAGGAGGCTCACGCATTTCAACCGGTGAGCCACTATATACTAATGAAAAAAACAACAGAGAGACTGAAAAAGGACAGTATTATAAGAAAGGCTCTAGAAACATATCCTAAGATAGCAGCATGGGGTGCAAATGGACCAGATCTAGGATTAATACAACCAGGAGAAATCTTTGGTTATTCTCCATGGTCATCTGCATATCATTATTTTAAAGTAGGATCTTTAACAGCAAGGCAGCTTCAGAATGCATTAAAAAGTGGAGATTTAAAAAAGATTGCTTTTGCAGCAGGTTGGGCAACACATGTTGGTGGTGATTTAGGCTGTCATGGAATTTTTGTTAATCCTGAATGTGGCGTTTATCTTGATAAGCCTGAAGGAAGACCTTTGCATATAGCATTAGAAAGAGCAGCAGAACCTTATCTTTGGGTTAATATGGGAGGATATTTAGCAGAGGATTATAAAAATGGAGTAGCAGATCTTTTTGCAGATGCAAGTGAAATTCCTTTTGATGTGATGATTCAATCATCTAGAGAAATTCATGGCGATGCACCAAGTGAAACAGAAGCCAGAAACTGGGCAACAGTGTTAAACTTAGGATTAAAAACAGGGGTAGGCTATAAATATTCAGAGTATGACGAAGCCGTAAAATTCTTATCAAGTAATAATAGAATATCAAGATTAGAAAATGCATTTTATTCTGCCCTCGAACGTTGTATAGAAATGCTTACATCTGCTGAAGAAGGAATATTTGATGTATTTAAGGATAGATGGAATTTAGATGTGGGAAGAAGTGATTCTCCAATAAGTAATCTAACTGTTAATATTACAACAGGCAAGAATCGTTTAACTGATTTTGGTACGGGAACTGATGATTATGTATACTTTGGCATGGAACTTAAAGATGGTACAAAAAAAGAATGGAGTTTAGATAACGGAAAAAATTATGGAATAACAGTAAATGACTTTGAATCAGGTAATATAGATAAATTCTATTTATATATGGATAAATTGAGAAAGGATGTAGCACCTAATTCAGTTAAAAAGATCTATCTTAGAAAAGAGAAATTTGAATCTAGCTTAGGACATGACTGGTACCCAGAACACATGATAGTGTTTGTAAATGGACAAACAGCCTTTGACATGGACATTAAAGAATGGATTAATGATGAACACACTACTTACGAGAGAGAAGTTGATTTTAGTAGTATTGTGGGAATTCCAGATGATGAAAACCCAGCGCCAGTTATTAATGTACTAAAGGCAGTTTAACGAAATTGTTTCTCTATATAAAAAGGACATGCATAATACAAGGGTGCATGTCCCTTGTATATATAATTACAGTCTAACAAGGGGGCTAGAAAATGAACCTATGCATAAGTATATTTGTTTTATTCTTAAGTTATTTACTACGCGGGTATTTTGAAAATGTTTTTCATGTTATTAAAATAGAGGGAAACTCTATGTTTCCTACCTTCAGCCATGGAAACATAGTAATAGTAAAAAAACGCAGTAACTACAAGGATGGAGATATAATAGTTTTTAAAATGAAGAACTTATTTTTAATTAAACGAATTATTATTACTGAAGGAGAAATAATTGAACTGAAAAAAGGTTTCGTATATAGAAATCATAATATTATATTTGAGCCCTACGCTTATAATCAGAAAACATATGGAGATAAAGGCATTCAAATAGTTAAAAAAAATCATGTGTTTGTTATGGGTGATAATAGAAATAATAGTTTAGACAGTCGTAGTAATAAAGTAGGACAAGTTAAGGTAGAGCAAATTATCGGTAGGGTTTGTTTTGTTAGGTCACATTATTTTAGAAAAAAATTCACGTAAATGAAAATGACAAAAAGTTTTTTGAAAAATAAGAGGCATAAAAAGAGTAAGTGAAAAGAGATATAAATATCTTTTTTATAAATACTCGCTTTTTTTTATCTGCAACACGAACATAAGTTCGCACATGTGTTATAATTAGTAAGGGGGATAAAATGAATTTTATAATAGAAAATTTTATAAATAAAGATAAGGAAAATGAAGCTCTTTTTATTAAATTTAAATTATATAATGATGAAAAAGCTTTAGAGGAACTAGATATGAAATTTAAGGTGTATATGTTTCAATTAAGATTTCTTAGTTATGTAAATAAAAGCATGATTTTTTATTCAATAAAATATAAAGAAAAGAAAGTCAAGAATGATAACCGAGAAATATTAAATTTAAATGTTAAAAGTGAGGGGTCTGAAGAGGAGAGAATAAGTAGGATTTCAGCTGAGGAATTAGACTTTACAGAGGAAATTTCAAGACCTGGTGAAGAAGTAGATTTCAAAAAAACAATAGAGAGTCCAGGTCTTTTAAATGCACTTGAAAAACTTCCAGATAGGCAGAAAGAAATAATATATAAGTTGATGGTGCTTAATAAATCACAAAATGAGCTTATAAATGAGCTTGGAATAAGCCGCCAGTCAATAAATAAAAGTAAGAATTTAGCTTTAAATAAGCTTAAAAATGAACTTATGGAGGTGCGTTAATGGGCGATTTTTACACTATGGTTACCAATATAGGATTTCCAATTGCAGTTACAGGATTTTTGCTTATTAGAGTAGAAAAAAAACTTGATGAATTAAACAATACTCTTATAAAAATGATGGAGCTGATCGCTAAAAATGATTAGGAGGAATATAGATGAGTGATAGAGAATTTCAGGAATTATTTATTTTGGCACATAATGGAGACGCTTGTGCAGTGGATAAAATATTAAATAAATTCAAACCCTGTATTATAAAAAATAGTATTATAAATGGTAAATTTGATGAGGATTGTTTTCAGGAGTTAAATTTGAATTTAATAAAATGTATTTATAAATTCACATCTAACTCCATTGATGTAAATTTGAAAAGTTATTTAATTTCTTAAGCCTCAAATATTTGGCGCTGCCCATGAAGTGATTATTTTTGAAGTTTTCATTGAAGGAATATAGAGTTGGAAAAACAGATGTTTTTTTGTGAATATAGAAAATATAAAGTCTTACAATATTATAATTTTGAGAAACTAAGAATTCCCCAACCGTTTAAAAACAAATGCTAACCTTAAATCCAATAGGAACAATACTTTAAGTTAGTAATTATATAGAATTTCTGATTTTTTTAAACGGCTGGTAAAATCTCCTTGAAATATTGATATTTCAACCGCTTAGTGGTATTATAATTTTAGAGAATGGCTTAATTGCATTGGTTGAACCTTAACATGGGATGTATTTAAACCCGATTCCAAAACTTACATTTGAAATTCTTTGGCGTTGAACCTTAACATGGGATGTATTTAAACTATTTTGCTTGAAATGTTGCATCAATTGGTATTCTTGTTGAACCTTAACATGGGATGTATTTAAACAGTGCTGATGAAATACTCCAAGCTTTCAGAGGGACGTTGAACCTTAACATGGGATGTATTTAAACGTTTCTACCTTTTCTTTTGTTTCTGAATCTGAAAAGTTGAACCTTAACATGGGATGTATTTAAACTTTCTTGTTTAAGTTCTTTAGATAATTTTTCTACTGTTGAACCTTAACATGGGATGTATTTAAACGTATCTTCAACTTTAAAATCTTTAACTTTACCTTCGTTGAACTTTAACATGGGATGTATTTAAACCAAAGCCTTTTAGGTCATGCCCAAAGTTCTACAACGTTGAACCTTAACATAGGATGTATTTAAACGTCATTTTTATATATTCATTCATCATTTCCACAACTTGTTGAACCTTAACATGGGATGTATTTAAACAAGCACTCTAAAATAAGATTGTAACTATAACCTTCCGTTGAACCTTAACATGTGATCTAAATAGAACTATTAAAACAGCAAGAGTTAGTAGAGTAAACAAATTACTTTATTAGCTCTTATTCTATTCAAATGAAAATATTGGAATATATAAAGACATAAATGGATTATATGGTACAATATACATAATAGGTTTTGTAAAGATGTACATGTATGAATTTTGTAGAAGTAATATTCACCTGACAGTAGTAACAAAATAAATTTATTAGTGTTTTGAAAATATAAAGGAATAAAGTTACTAAGGTATAAGGGTATGTTAGTTCAGAATAATGAGGACTCGCAAGAACTAGTTTTTCAGCTATAGCTGATGTTATAGGGTTGGTAGTGTAAGATAAGATGTTTTATGAAAGGTGATATAGATGATTAATTGGGATGGCATAAACAAATTCTCATGTGTTGTGACGATAGGAACACCAATAGTTACATTTTTTTTAGGAATGAAATTTAGTAAATTCAAAAGGTGGATTGATTTTAAAAAAATAAGAAAAAATGTATCTCAAAATTCAGGAGTTTTAATAATAAGCATAGGAAAAAACGATATAGAAAATCAAGTAAAATTTTGGTTATGTCAAAGAAAGGGTTATAAAGATATACCTAATGACAAAATTATTGCAGTTGAAAAATTGGGAGAAATAAATTCGAAACATATTAGTTCATTAATTGAAGAAATTGAAAATAAAAAAACAAAGCTACAGCGAAAAGGAGTAGATAAAATTCATTTATTTATAGCAGCTCCTGTTAGTATAGCAGCTATGATTGGTGCAAATTTATCAAATAACAATGTGTTTGTATATCAGCATAATTTTAATGGCAAAAGTAAATATGAACTTTGGGGTAGATTAAAAAGGTTAAGTTGAATTTGAAGATTCTACTTAAAAGTAAAATTTAAAATTGGAAGTAGAATAAACTGAATAAAACGGTATTTTTCTTTTAAATATTAAGAGGGAGGCATAAGATTGAGTGATTATTACATAGTTAAAATAGATATTGGTAGTAAACAAAAATATATATTCTCAAGTAATAGACTTAAAGAAATAATAGGTGCATCAGAGGTTATACGTTTTGTAACAGAAGAGTTAGGCAAGGAAATTTTAAATAAAATGGGAAAATCAACAGAGATATTTGATGGAGAAAATGACGGTAATATATTATTTCAAGCTGGCGGAAATGCTATGTTTAGGTTTGACGATAAAAATGATGCTATTGATTTTAATAAGACTTTTAGCAGTTTTGTAATGAGATATTTTGATGGACTTGAGCTTTTGATTGTTATAAAAGAATTTGATATTGAAAAAAAATATATAACTGATTTGTATGATGAAATA
Source organism: Clostridium sp. FP1 (assembly GCF_011065975.2). Lineage (NCBI taxonomy): Bacteria > Bacillati > Bacillota > Clostridia > Eubacteriales > Clostridiaceae > Clostridium > Clostridium sp. FP1. The sequence continues at coordinate 1,486,856 of NZ_JAAMNJ020000001.1, forward strand.
GAAGATTTATTAACACAAAAGAAAGGAACTAGAAAAAATCAATTCAAAAGACTTAGCTATGGATTAACAAAAATATGTCCTAATACTAGAAAACCAGCTGGATATATACGTGAAGGAAGAATTATTTCAAAAGAGTCTAGTGATAAACTAGACTTTTATAATGCAGTATATGAAGAAAATAGATCGAAAGATGAAACAAAAGAATATAACTTAAAAGTAGATAATAAAAAAGATACACAGATTGAAATAGAAAACAAGGATTACATGGATATACTTATAGAAAAAAAATTAATAGAAAAGGAAACAATTAATGGTTTTAAATTTACCGATGAACTTGATATTATTGCAGGTGAAAAGAATGAGGGTAGTTATATAGGAATTGCATGTATTGATGGAAATGGTATGGGGCAAAAAATTGAAAATCTTAACAAAAGTATAAATAAAGGTAAAGGAATATACAATTTCAATTTGGAATACATTGAGAAGTTTAATGATTTAACAGAAGAAATAAAAGATAACTATCTCAGCGCATTTGCTCACACTGTAAAGGTGATAATAACTAATTATAATAATTATTGTAAGAAAATTAATTTTATAAAAGAGGGTAAAATTATACCACTTAGACCTATTATTTTAGCAGGTGATGATATTACATTTATAAGTAATGGTAAGATTTCAGTAGAAGCTACTAGAATTTTTACGGAGTTTATAAATAAGCAAAAACTTAAATTTGGTCAAAAGGAGTACAACCTTACTACAAGTGCTGGAGTGGCAATAGTAAAAAGAAATTATCCTTTTTCTAGAGCTGTAAAACTCGCTAATTCTTTAGAAAAAAACTCGAAAAATAGATTAAGGAAAATTAAAAAATGCTTTGATGATGTAAAAGGCAAGGATAATGAAATTGAATATGATGCTTCATTAATTGATTGGCAAGTAAGCAGAGGTGATAGCTCTAGCGAGTTGTCGGAAATAAGTACCAAGGAATTAACAGCTAGACCTTATATAATATTGAATGATAATTCTAAAAAAGCAACTAAAGTTCTAAATAAATTAGTTGAAGAAGAAAAATTACCACAGTTAAAAAACATTGTTTCATATAATTTTGAACACTTTGATAAAATCCTAAATAGTATTAGTAATTCAGATATAAAAAGCAATCTAAAAAACTTCTTTAGAAGTATGAATTCAAATGAAGTAGATGCTAAGCTATTTGCTTTGAAATATGGATTGCAAGATAAGATTGAAGGCGGATATGATATAAATACTTTAAGGCCAGTTATGTATGATGCTATAGATATAGTTGATTTATATGTGTGCTTGAAAGGAGAAAATAATAATGAATAGGTACCCTATTAGTATAGAATTAATATCAGAAACAATATTTGGAAACGGTGAATCGAAAAATGGTATAGTGAATACTGAGATACTATTAGATGAAAATGGATTCCCATACTTAATGGGCAAAACTTTTAAGGGCTATTTAAAAAATGCAATTATTAATATATTAAAACCTTATTATGACAATAAAAACGATGGAAATTTTAAAACAAAAATGCAACAAATTTTTGGAACATATGATTATATTAAAAAACTGGAATCGGATAAAGATGCAGGTGAACAAGTAGAAGGAGAAGTAAGATTTACTAATTTCTATCTTGAAAAATCAATAGTAGCATTATTTTCAGGAGATATTGAAAACAAAAAGGATATTATAGTAGATTCTTTAACAGATATTAGATTTTCTATTAAAGTGGAAGAGGGAGTATCAAAAGATAAAAGTTTAAGAGCTGCAAGAGTTCTAAAAAAAGGATTGATTTTTACAGGATATATTGAAACAGAAAAAACATTAAGCGAAAAGGAGTATGAATTTTTAAAACAAGGAACAAAAGCTCTGAAAAATTTAGGCATTAACAAAAGTCGTGGAAAAGGGTTAGTAAAAGTAGAACTTGGTGGATTAGAATTAGATACAATTAATGAAAATATAATTAATGAAGCAAATTTTGAATATATATTTTATGAAATTAATTTAAAAGAACCAATTAAAATCGGGGATAGCCAATCTCAATATGATTATGAAGAAAGTAAATCCTATATTTCAGGGTCTACAATTAGGGGAGCATTATTAAGTAAGTACCTGAAGTATAACAACATAAAACCACAAAATGCTGATAAAAATATAGGGTTTAATACACTTTTGAAAAAAGTAAAGTTTTACGATGCATATCCAGTTTTTGTAAAAGAAGAAAAAAAGTATTATTCCTTTCCAACACCTAATATTTATAGAATTACAAAGGATATTGATAAGGATGATGGCAAAATTTACAATGAAAAGCAATATTCTATAGTATTTGAAAATAAGAAAATAGAAGATGAGCGAAGGGTGATAAAACTTAAAAAAGGTGAATTTTCTTATTACCAAGCTAATAAACTTTATCAGTTTAATATCAAGAAAGATTATAGATTTCATCATACACAAGAAAAAGACAAGGAAAACATATTTAGATATGAATCAATTTCAAAAGAACAGAAATTCTACGGGATAATAAATGTTTCTAGTATAGATAAGGATTTGAAAAACAATTTACATAATTTAACAAACGAAAATAGAATATTATATTTGGGTGGTTCAAGAACATCAGGTTATGGGAAATCAGAAATGTGTAATATTGAGTTAGTAGAAGATTTTGAAAGCTTGAAAGATAAATTAGTTTATTTAAAAGCAAATATTAATAAAAAAAATACTGATATTTATTTTTTATCAGATGCAATCTTAAGAGATGATGAACATCAAATAACATCAAATTTTTCAGAAAAATATATGAAAGAAAATTTAAATGTTAAATTAGCAAAAGTAAGACAAAAACACGAAATTAGTCCTGTAATTATAACTGGATTTAATAATAAGTGGAAATCAATGCTACCGCAAGTTACTGGAATTGAAAAAGGTAGTGTTATTAGACTTGAGAAGTGTAATAGGCTTTGTAAAGATAAAGTTAATGATTTTATGAAAAAGCACCATGGAGATAGAAGCTTAGATGGACTTGGGAGGGTTATTATTAATCCGGATTTTTTCAATGCAACACAAATCTATTATGTGGAGCAGGAAGCAGTAATTAATGATGATACATACAGTGCTAGTAAAATTGATGATTTGTTTTTGCAAACTATAAAGAAATATAGAAATGAAATGTTAACAAATAAAGCAATTAAAAAATATATAGCAGAGGGTATTGATGATAAATTAACCTCAAAAGACTTGGAAAAATTAAGTAATAGTAAAATTAATAATATAATTTCAATTATAGATAAATGTCTTTTAACAGAAGAGCCTATAAAGGAATTTGAGAAGGAACTTGATAAACTAAGTGTAATAAGTCAAAATGAAGAAAAAAATAAAAACAATATGAATTTGCGTAATGTTAGAATTAGTGAAAACTACACAATAGGCAATTTAGTTAGACTTGCAGAGGATAAAAAGCAAAATATTATGCAAGGTATATTACAAAACATTGAGAATCCTTACTCATATGAATATGTACTGTTAAAGGTAGTAAGAGATAAATTATATTACTCTTTAAAAGCGTCAAAGAGAGGTGAAGATGATGTGTAGTACAGTAAACAAAATTAAGCGATATTTAGTTGAGGTGGAAAATATTTCACCGTTTAGAATAGGTAATGGAGATGAAGAAGGTAGTGGAATATTATTATCAAATAATTATGCTGTTATTAATGGAACCACATTGGCAGGATTATTTAGAGAGTTTTTGATGAAAGATAAAGAATTGGATGAAGACAATGCCAGATATAAACTTGTATTTCCGCCTGAAACAGAAAAAAATATATCAAATATTTATTTTTTTGATGCAATGTCTACAGAAAAAATTATGAAGGATGATTTTGTATGTAGAACACATATAAAAATAGATAAAAATTTAGGGGTTGCAATGGAAGAACATTTATATCAAGAACATCATATATCTCAAGGTAAAAAATTCAATCTTACTTTTGAAGTTAGAGGATTAAACTTATTAGAAGATAATTATAAAAAACTTTGCAGTTATGTAGAAGAATTTATTTGGCGCATATCTAATAGCCTATTATCTATAGGAAGTAAGTCAACTTTTGGATTTGGAAAATTTAAATCTATACAGCAATCAAAGTATTACTGCATGGAATATGATTTATTAGAAGAAAAAAGTCTTAATGAATATCTTGAATATACTAGCATTTTAAAGAATAATTTGTGTGAAACACAAATGCAACAACATATATCAAGTTGTGAAATAATCTTTGAAGGATATTGTGAAGATGGTTTTATTATAAAAAGTGATGAAGAACAAATCAAAAATGAAAAAAACAAAGATAAAACTAAAACTAAAATAATAGGCAAATCTCATAATGAAAAAATTAATGGTGAAGACAAATTTATAATACCATCATCAACTATAAAAGGAATAGTAAGAAATTACAGCTATAAAATATATGAAACATTAGGTGAAAATACAATTGAACTTGATGAAAAATTTGGACGAGGGACTAAAGAAAAACATGAAATTGAAAAGGGTAAAGCGATTAAAGGAATTTTAGTATTTAACGATTGTCAAATTGAGCACAATGTTTTAGAAGTATATAATCGTATAAAGATTGATAGATTTACAGGAAGCGTAATGAATGGTCAAGTGTTTGCTGATAAATTAGTTATAATACCAGAGGAAACACCAGTGGAATTTAAAGTAGGGCTAAAACAATATGATGAAAAGATTATGGCTTTACTTATACTTGCATTTAGAGATATTGGTTTGGGATATGTTACTGTAGGAAGTGGTAACAATGTAGGGTGTGGGAGATTTAATGGTTTGTCAATAACAATAAACAAGGGAAATAATAAATGTTATAAAGTTAAATTTAAGGGAGATATATTAGAAGGTGACTTAGAAGAATTCAATAAAATAGTAAATACAATAAATGAACAGAAGGTGAAAGTATGAAGATTTTAAATAAAGAGGAACTGATAAATAAAATTAAAATCAGCCAAGCAAAATTTGCATGGATAAATACGTATAGTGATTTAGTATTAGTTCAGTATAAAAATGAAAATGATATAGAAAAAGAGCTTGATGATTTAATAGAAGCCAAATTTTTCAATGAAAATATGGAGATTTCTATTATGTCTACAGAGGAAGGCAGTTTTTCTGTTTTTGAATATGTAAGTGACAGCAATGATTATGTAGAGGAAGAACAAGTTTTAAATAAACATAAGTCACCTTTTAAAGATAATATTGGAATAGATAAATTAGTAATAAGACATTATTTAGGCTACGACAATGATGACGGACAAGCTTATGTGAAATATACAAAGCTTCACAATGTAAAAAAAGGGGGGAACGCTTAAATGTGTAATGATCAATATAATTATGCAGCGGCTCCATATAATTTTATACCATTCCAAGAAAAGGTTGTTTATAGACATGAATTTATTGAGGTAAATGGTGAAGTGAAAATATGCAGTGAGAGCAATGAAAAAGAAGTGGTATTTCATAATAAATTCAGAAAAGATCTTAAAACAGGATATGTAAAATATAGAATTAAGGTGGAAACACCACTTTTCATAGGTGATGGTAAGGAAGAATTTTTTAAAGTAAATGGAGAATATGTCATACCAGGAAGTACAATAAGGGGGAAGATTAGAAGTACAGCCGAGATATTATCTTGTTCTTACCCAGAGTTTATTGATGATGCTAAGCTTTGGTATAGGGGAACTTTTAGTGATAATGTATTGAAAAACATGTATAAAAATTTTTTGTTGCCTAATGAAAATTCTAAAATCAATGATAAAGTTAAGGCTGGTTATTTAATAAAACAAAAGAATAATTATAAAATAATACCAGCAAAAGAACTCAATGATAAATGTTTTGCGATAGTACATGAGAGTATACTAAGAAACCAACAATTTAAAATAAAGGATGGGCTTGCTAATACAATTTTTATGTATGATTTGAATGATAGTAAAACAAAGAAACCATTATGGGAATTATTTTATAAATTAAAAGAAGAAAAGAAAAATGTAAATACTAAAATCAATGATTTACCTGAAGAAGAAACAGAGATTAAAAAAGGATTAGTATATGAAAAGAGTAAAATCCAAGGTGAAATAATTGATTTATTAAAAAGAAATAGCTTAGATAGTTTTGATCCATATTACTGTAATATTTTATATGATAATGGTATTAAAGACATAAGAAGATATAGTAGCAAAGAGGAATATGGTTTTTTAATGAACTCAAATAAAATATGTAATGGTAATAAACAGAATCATTATATAATTTATCAACGAGATTCTGATGCTAAAACCAAAGTGATAAATAATAAAATAATTAATCAATTTAATACTAGTGTAGAATATAGACAAAGAAAGATAGCAAATAAATTTCATTTACCTAATGAATCGGAAACCAAGCCAGTATTTTATATATTAGATGAAAACAAGGAAGTAGCAGCCTTTGGATTTACACCTTATTTAAAAATACCTTATGAAAAATCAATATGTGAAGGTATAAAAACAATAGAGGAAACAGATAAACCTAAACTTGACTATGCTCAAAGTATTTTTGGATTTACTAATTTTAAATATAAAAAAGATGGTAAAGAGAAAAATTGTGCATATAAGGGAAGAGTGAGCTTTGCTAATGCTAAGATAGTTGTAAGCAAAGGATTTGAAGAAACAGTTCATAAAAGTCTTATGTCACCCAAATTAAGTTCTTTTCAGTTATATTTAAATCAGCCTCAAACTGACAAAATGAATTTGAAAACATATGCGGGTGATTTTGAGCTTAGGGGACAGAAGTTTTATTGGCTGAAAAACAAATATGATGGAAATGATGATTTTGTAAATCAATCGTGTAAAGGTAAGCCGTTGCCAGAAAAACAGTTTGCAAAATTAACACCTATAAGTGAAGGGTCATGTTTTGAAGGAAAAATATATTTTGAAAATCTTCATGAAGATGAATTAGGATTACTTTTAATGGCTATTAAGCCTTTTGAAAATGCAAAAGACAATCTTGGACAAGGTAAGCCCTATGGATTTGGAAAAGTGGAATTTAATATATTAGGTATTGAAGAAATTGATTCAGAAAGTAGATTCAAAATGTTAAATCTTGAAAAAAATGATATAAGTAATCTTCAAGATAAAATTAAAAATTATCATGAAAAATTTATAACTTATATGATGACACAAGATGTAGAAGTGAATTTTAATGAAGGCAGGTTAAAGAGTTTTAGTATTAGTAGATTAAAAGAAGAGGATTTGAAAAATCCCGAATTTAAATATATGAGATTTAAAGATAATAAATTTACTAATAGAAATATATTAAAACCTATGGAGCATTATGCAACAGAAAATCAATATAAAAATTATGAAAAATCTCAAAATGCATTTATCAATAAAAGTGCAAATATAAAAGATAACTCTAAAAATTCAAGCTCAAAAGTAGCTTCTGATAAGTATGTTGCTGAGGATGATAATAATGGAAAGCTTACTTAGAGTAATTATTTAAACTTAGTAATAAATTTAAAACAAGGAGTAGGAGAAAATAGGAGGAACTTATGAAAAAGGTAGGTGTGATTTTTGCTTTAGTAGCATTTATGATTATGTTTTCGTGCCCAGTTGTATATGGAACTAATGAAATTGAGAATAAAACTATTAGAGAAATTGAAGAAAAGATAAGGAAATATGATGATATAATTTCAAATTATGATATTAAATCGAAAGAATTAAACATTGAATTAGATAAAAATAAGAATGAAATAATGGAAAAATTTAATATTTTAAAATCAGACTGGACTAACGAAAAAATTGAATTAGAGAGGAAAAAAGAGAGTGTTGATAGAACTTTAATATGTATAGGAATTGTTCTAACAATGTTAGGCTTTGTAAGTTTCCGCGAAGCTAAAATCATGATTGATAAGAAAGTAAATGAGACAGTGGATAATTATTTGAATACAAATGTAGACAAGTTGAAAAAAATAATAGAAGTACAAGATTACGAAAAAAAATTAATTGATAATAAAAAAATTATTGTATTATCAAAAGGGAATAATGATAAAAATGAGATTGTAGAAATTTTGAAAAGTTTTAAGGCAACAAAATACGAAACTATGGATAGAAGGCGTAATTATGATAAATATGATTTGATATGCTTTAATGATGCAAAAGGAAATATAGAACATAGTGAAATAGAACAAATTATAAAAGATAATAAGAATAATAAAAAATTAGCATATTTTTATTTTAATAATAGTCGGAAACAGTTCATAACACAAGAAACAGAACATTTAAATTTTGCAAGTTCAAAATCAACGCTATATACTAACTTGATAAATATGTTAAAATATCAAGACAATGTTTTATTAGCCGAGAAAAAATAAAATTTACAGTTAAATGAGAAGTAAGGAAGGGAACTTAATATGCAATACTGCCAAGTAAAATTAACACTAAACCTAAAAAAAGATTTGTATTTTGATGAAGTAACAGAAAAATTATCAATACTTTTTAATAAATCAATGCTTTATAACGAATACTTAAAAAGTATACATAAGGTAAATGTATATAAGTTGTATGTATTTGAAGGTCTATCTCCATTTGAGAAAGATAAAACTTATAAAAAAGGTAGTCTGTATATGACAAGATTAAGATGTATAGATGAATTTATGGCAGAAGCCTTTAGAGTGAGTCTTAAAAATACTACAACAAATGAATTTGATGTACTGGGAATTGAAGTTGAGAGTATCAAATTAAACACCATAAATAAAATATTTAATGTAACACCAGCCATAGCAATTATTGATGGTGAAGTGTGGACTAACAAAATGGATATTGAAGTTATTAAAAATAGCATTAATGGCAATCTTTTAAAAAAACTAAAAATGATCAATGGGATTGATTGTGTATTAGAGCATGATATGATTAAAACAATAGAAGTTAAAAACAATAAGCCTATTGCATTCAAATATAAAAACAACAAATTACTTGGAAATAAATTTGAAATTAAAATTAAGGAAGATGAATTATCTCAAACAATGGCATATGTTGCTATGGCTACAGGCTTACTTGAAAAAAATTCGTTAGGATATGGATATTGTCTTTGCAAAAACAGATAATAGTATAAACTTAAGAAACTAAAAATTTCCCAACCGTTTCAAAATAAAAAGCAGCCTTAAAGCCAATAGATTCAATGCTTTAAGGCTGTTTCTTTATATGAAGTTTCTAATTTTCGAAAATCACTGGTAAATTTTCTATAAAAGTTTGATATTCCAAGTGTTTAGTGGTATTATTGATTTTAGAGAATGGCTTAATTGCGTTGGTTGAACCTTAACATGGGATGTATTTAAACACTCGGCCTAATAACCTAGCTTGTATTATTTCTGCAGTTGAACCTTAACATGGGATGTATTTAAACAAAAAATACATATAGATTGTAAATACATTTCATGCAGTTGAACCTTAACATGGGATGTATTTAAACGACTTTCCATCTAATCTTCCCTGTCTAACAATTATCGTTGAACGTTAACATGGGATGTATTTAAACTTTTATCTTGCGAGTGGTCTTTATCTGATTTGAAGTTGAACCTTAACATGGGATGTATTTAAACTAGATAAAGATTTGTACTTATATAGGAAACAGCTTGCGGAAGTGGCTGTGGATAACGGTTATACTCGACCGTAGGGAGATTTTGTTCCTTGTGTTAATTTCTGTTGTTGAACCTTAACATGGGATGTATTTAAACTAATAATAATTCCTCCTTGTATTTTAAGTCCTGTGGGTTGAACCTTAACATGGGATGTATTTAAACTCACAGTTAGAATTTCAGAAGGTCAATAGATACATGTTGAACCTTAACATGGGATGTATTTAAACATTCGCCTTTAATATTAGTGTAAGAAGTTTCTTTTCGTTGAACCTTAACATGGGATGTATTTAAACACTTTTGAAGCTAATTGTGGCTTTTGTGTAAATCCGTTGAACCTTAACATGGGATGTATTTAAACAATCAATGGTCGTCTGCATTTCTTGTCTATCATTATGTTGAACCTTAACATGGGATGTATTTAAACAGAAGTTAAAAGCATGGGTGCAAAGGTCTTTAAAAGTTGAACCTTAACATGGTGTTGATTTATAATGAATATTGCCCCCCTCACTTAAATATAATATTCATTATGTGTAACTAAAATAATGTACACATGAAAGTGGCAGCAGATAGGGGTTGAAATAAACTACGTTTAGCACATTTTACAGTGAAAATTTTCTAAATGTAGTATGCAGTAGCTAGTATTTCTTAAACCTGAATTATTGAAATCTTTTTTAGGATATAAGATAAGACAGAATAATAAAGCATGTTATTAATAAATATATTTATAATGAGAATTGAAGATTTTAAAATTTAATAATATGACAGATGAATGGTTAGACTTTGTTGTTTCATGTAGGAGAGGAATTATATAGAAGACTATATAGATGGAATAATAACTAGGGAAGCCTTTTGGGTGTTAGTAAAATTTAAATATCCAACACATCAAATAGTTTTTTGTAATGGTAAATCATTAGAGGATTTAAAATATCAAGGAGCTTATTCATTATGATAAATCTATTTTTTGAAGATGAGGAAATCAAGGAAGATGACCTGTATTTTATGTGCTATATGATTGAAAAAGTTGCTAAAACTTTGCATGTAAGAAATAAGGAAGTAGTGAATGAAATTTGTAATATTATAGATAATTATAATTCTAGTGCTTATTACGAACCAACGCCTATAATTGTTAGAAGTTATTACAATTCATCTTTTAATTAATAGAGTAGCATTTGTTGGAAATCGAATTATCTCTCTCATCATAATTTTTTGATATATTTTTTTAAAATTGTTTGTAATTCTTATTATATTTAAGCTAGGAAGGTATAGGGAAAATTAAAAAATACTATTCCTAAAAATAACTGTCAAGCATTTTTGAAAATGTCCTCAAGTATTTAAAACATTAGCACCAGTTTTTCTGGTGCTTTTATTAATTTGGGTTACTTAATGAATGTTGCACAAAGTGGCTATAAGATTATTTAATTACTTTGAAATTTTCCTAAAATCTTTTCTAAATATCTTTTAGCCGTAGGCTTATAATTGGGGGTCCATTAAAGCTTAAAGGTCATTTTTGAAAATGTGTATGAATCCTTCTATTTATATTAGCGTAGCTAATGGATGAGAATCCATTTCTTTTTATTAATTTGATTTTATTATTTATGACTTCCATTGGTTAGTTTCTTAATCTATTATCAAAGTATGTTTTGGGTTCACTTAATAAACCTTTGAAGATTGTCTTTTTCAAAGATCTAAAATGAACAGAATTTTAGTGTTTCTATGCTACATTATTGTTACGGTGAGCCTGTTTCTTTAAATACCGCTCAAATGAATCTTGTTTCCAAGGATGACTCATTGGTGGTATGTAGCGTTTGCTAGGTTGGGTATTTGGAACTGCTAAATCAAAGTTTTTGGAGGAAAGTTCATGTCCAGGTAATAAATCTAGCGCATAAACTTTCTCATCTACACACAAGAAAATCTGGCCATTAAATGATTGAATTACCATTCCAACTGTTCCTTTGCGATAATGTACAGGATATCCATTGCAATCAACAGGCAAATAATAATTCTTTTTAAATTTGATACAACTTCCGTTATCTACCTTCCTACTGGTCAATACGGCAAGAGTTAAGTTGATTTTTTCAATATCTGGTTGCATTTCAAAGACAGATTTGATATTATCAACAGGTAATGCAAACTGAGCATTGAATTCTTTTATGTAGGAGTTTAAGAATTCGTTTGCTTGCTCAATTGTGTTTATACCACTTATCCGCATTTCCAAGGGGAGGCGTGATTGTAACGTCTGAAACATTCTTTCTACGCGTCCCTTGGCTTGTGGAACACTACTGGTTTTAATTTCAATACCTAATTGTTTACATGCATAGCTAAATTGTGTAAATGTGTCCTCTTCAACTGAAGGGGAATTTTTTTGTTTATATTCAAAGACAGTACGCCTATCAGTGAATAACATGTAGGGAATACCATACTTAGTAAGTACTTGGTGTAGTACATGATAGTACCCATTTAAAGTTTCTTGTGAATCGAAATGAGCCCCCACAATAGCGCCAGTAGCATCATCTACTGCGATATGCAACTGACTTTTCTCGTTACCGAACCAAATATGTACCGAAGCATCCATTTGAAGCATTTCGCCTGCATAAGCACATCTTGGACGTCTAGGATGTGCATCCTCGGCAGCAATTATGGAACTTTGAATTTTAGCAATTTCTTTTATAGAATTAGTTGCTTTTTGCAGTTCTTTTAATTCAGCCTTAATCCTTTTTCTTGTAGCACGCTTCGCCTTAGGGGACAGGATGAAATCTTGCATAAGGATAGAACGAATGGTGCTAGTAGAAACCGTTATATTCTCGTGCTTTTTTAGCAATTCGCAAAAATGGGTAATATTAGCTTCAGGGTATTTGGTGCAATATAAATCTAGGATTAACTGCTTGGTATTAGCATCAAGAGCATGTGCGGGCTTTCGCCCTCGATTACCATGAATAAAGAATTCCTTTCCACTTTCTTTATACCCCTTAATCATTCTGTTAATATGCCTAACCGAACAATTGAGAGCAATAGCTGCTCGCTTTTTATTGGCATCTGTTTCTATTAATTTTTTTATAGTAGAGTACTTATCCATTTCTTCCATAGTTAAATTCACCTTTCTTATTATCAGCACCTCATTTCTAGTCATGAGGTTTATTATACAATGTTTTCATATTTGGGACATAATCAAATGTGGTATAGTAAGACATTATCATAAACGGATCATATTAAAAAATACTATTCCTAAAAATAACTTGACTTACAAATCTATATGATTTAAAATCTAATTACCAGTGGTAACTACCACTGGTAATTAGATTTTTTTGGAGGTCTTATTCATGAAAAAGGGAATTACAAAGGAGCAAGCAATTGATGCTGCGCTTGAGTTAATGAGAAATAGAGATGATATCAGAAGTGTTAATTTACGGGAAATAGCTCGTAACCTAGGATGTGCCCATACAAATCTTTATAACTATTTCGGCTCTTTTGATGATTTGCTATGGGAAGCACATATAGAAGTTTTAAAAAAATTTTCCGAGAACCTTGAGAAGCATATCTCAGTAGTAGATAATTATGATCAAAAATTGCTATGTTTTTTCAATGAATTTGTAGATTTCTATATTAATAATAAAGGTTGGTTTCGTCTTGCATGGGTAGAAATTATTGGTGGAGAAAGACCTAAGGTTGATGAAATAGCAACAGTAAAAGTTGTAGATGGTCTTGTAGAGAATATTGAAACTATCTGGAAAAATTTATATAAGTATACTCCTAAAAGGGATAAGATTAGAAATGTACTGCATATTGTACACGCCTATATGCAGGGAGAAGTTTCTATTTATATTGCAAGGCGTTCCCTCATATCTGATGAGAGTGAATTTAAAATCTATATTGCGAATACAGCAAAATCTATGTTTGAACTATTATTGTCAAAGGAGGAGTAATTTTCTATGGATAATTACGAGGAAAATCTAAAACAAGAGAATATTTATTTGAAAGAAACATTGTCTGTCATTGCACAACAGTTAGAATATGAAGAAAATAAAATTTTAAGCAACAAGCAAAAGCTTATTGCAGCAAGACGTGATATGTATGAAAATACCTGTCATTCAGCAGATGATTTTGATAAGAATTCCGAAACAGTTCAATATCTTAATCCGTTGGCTATTCAGACTTTTGATTATCAGGCAAGGGAAGAACGGATAGAAAAGTTTAAAAAACTATTAATATCACCTTATTTTGCTAGAATAGATTTTTATGAGAAGCGGTATGGAAAGGAAAGTATATATATTGGTATTGCAAACCTGACAAATGATGAAACCTATGAAACATATATTTATGATTGGAGAGCACCAATATCAAGTATCTTTTATCAATATGAAATTGGTGAGGTGAGTTATCAAGCACCTTGTGGGAAAGTAACTGGAGAAGTTAGCTTGAAAAGGCAATATGAAATTAAAAATAGCAAACTAGAATATTTTTTTGACTCCAGTGTAAATATAATGGATGATATTTTGAAAAAAGCCTTATCTTGCAATACTTCTCCTAAAATGAAATCCATAGTAGAAACAATTCAAAGGGAACAAGATATGATTATCCGAGATATTGAAAATGACCTTGTCATAGTGCAAGGAGTTGCAGGAAGTGGAAAAACATCGGTTGCTTTGCATAGAGTAGCTTTTTTGATGTATCAAGGGCTTACCTCGAAACTTAGCATGAATAATATTGTGATTATATCACCTAATAGTCTGTTTGATAAGTATATATCTAATGTGCTCCCAGAGCTTGGGGAAAAAAATGTCTCAACCCTTACATTTGAGGATATTTTTGCAGATGTTTTTGAAGGTAGATTAGAAATAAAAAGTAGAAATTCACTGTTAGAAAAAATTATAACTGCGGGTAGCATGGCAGAAAAGGAACTACTTAAATCTGGTATGGAATTTAAACTCTCCAAGAATTTTATTTTGATATTGAATGCTTATTTAAACTACTTTGAGCATAGGATGATTGAAATTACTGATGTTTATTATAATGGTGAATATATTGCTGATAGGCATTTGCTAAAAGAAGAGTTAATCCATTACAATAAGGTGAATATGCCACTAGAAAAAAGGTTATCAATTATAGAAGCTCGTATTATGAAAAAATTGCAAGAATTAAGAAAAATTCGTCTACCTAAACTTGAAAAGTTTGCAAGTAATTATCAGGAGCATAGATTTGAAATTAGGCCATTTGCACGATTATTATCTGTAAAACAAAGTGCAACGCTTCAAAGAATAATCTATAAATTTACTCGATTAGATGTAGTAGAGTTATATAAGAAACTTTTTAAAAATAAGGAACTGTTTTATCGTATATCAAAAGGAATAGAACTGCCCTCTAACATTCAGCAAATTTTGGACTATACAAATTGCAATTTGCAAGATAGAAGTTTATGCTATGAAGACGGGATTGCTTTATTGTATTTAAAACTCAAAATGTCTGGAAGAAGCAGTTATAAAGATATAAAACAAGTAGTAGTGGATGAAACACAAGATTACTACCCCTTGCATTTTGAAGTATTAAAACATCTATATGTTAATGCTAAGTACACCATAATGGGTGATATTAATCAAACCATGGAAAAAAATGCTGACTTAACAATATATGATGACATAAAAACTATTCTCAGTAAGAAAAAGACTACAACAGTTTTTATGACTAAGAGCTTCAGATGTTCCTATGAAATTAATACATTTAGTTCACAATTTATTGATTCCAATGTAGAAATTGAAAGCTTTGATAGGCACGAGGATGTTCCTGAAATTCATAAGAACTCCTGTAATAGCGAAATGGAATTTGAAATCATTAAGGGAGTTGCACGATATCAAAAGGAGGGATATGAATCCATAGCTATTATATGTAAAAGCATGTGTGAAGCTAAATGTATTTTTGAAAGTATAGGAAAAAGCATTGGGGCTACATTGTTAAATGAGAGCGCAGATGATACCAGCATAGGGGTGGTTATAGTTCCTATTTATATGGCAAAAGGTCTCGAATTTGATGGAGTTATAATCTACCAGACAAATAATGAAAACTATAAAACAGAGGATGATAAAAAGCTATTGTATATCGCAAGCACAAGAGCTTTACACAAATTATCCCTTTATTATACAGGGCATATAAGCAAATTGATAAAATCTTCAAAGCTTTAGTCTAGGAGTTGTGTTTAGTACACAACTCTTTTTTTAATGTGAAAGCAAGCTATTGTGGTTTAAGAACGAGCATATATGGTATATAATAAGTATATAGATGAAAAAATAACTGTAAACTGAAAAAGAGGTGTAAGAATGAAAAGAATACCCTATGGCATAAGTGACTATAAAACTTTAATAGAAAAAAATTATGTTTTCGTAGATAAAACTAAATATATAGAAAAGCTTGAAAATTATCCTGCTCCTTATATATTTTTCCTAAGACCTAGGAGATTTGGGAAAAGTCTTTTTACTTCAATGCTATCCGCTTATTTTGATATAAGTCAGAGAGACAACTTTGAAAGACTATTCCGTGATACGTATATAGCTCAAAATCCTACTAAGGAGAGAAATGGATATTACATATTAAATTTTAATTTCTCCAGCCTAAACACTGATACTAAAGAATCTCTAAAGGAATCTTTTTTAAAAAATATTAGAGAATCTTTTGATCGGTTCATTAAAAACTATAATTTAAATGTTGAGTATAGAAAAGATTATGATGATGCAGCCAGTATGCTAAATAATTTTTTTACTACAGTAAAATATGGAATAGATAAACCTATTTATGTAATAATAGATGAATATGATCATTTTGCAAATGAACTTTTGAGTTTTCAACCTGAATTGTTTAAAGATAGCATAAGTAAAACAGGATTTGTGAGGAAATTTTATGAAGCATTAAAGATAGGTACAGAAAAAGTAGTTGGAAGAATATTTGCAACAGGAGTATCTCCTATTACTTTAGATAGTATGACTAGTGGGTTTAATATAGCGGATGATTTAACAAGACATGTGAATTTCAATGAAATGATGGGTTTTACAGAGCAGGAGGTAAGAGGTTTAATTAAAACAACTTTTAATGAAGCAATGTCTTTTGAAGAAACGGGAGAATTAATGGAAATTTTAAAAAAGAATTATAATGGTTACCTGTTTTCAGAGGATGCAACAACTAGACTTTTTAATAGTGATATGATTCTCTACTATCTTAAAGCCTTTATTGAAACCGGGAAAGGTCCAACTAATTTAATAGATAAAAATATAGCTAGTGATTATAGCAAAGTTGGCAATTTATTCAAGTTGCAAAATCAATCAAATAATATGGAGGTATTAAAAGATATAGTCAGTGGCAAGGAAGTATTTTCAAGAATAACTGAAGAGTTTAGTCTGGAAAAGAGATATAATAAAGATGATTTTAGGTCACTCTTATTTTATTTGGGAATGCTTACTATAAAAAAGCAAGTCATGGGTAGGGTAATACTTAAGGTACCTAATGAAGCTATAAAGGGATTATATTATGATTTTTTTGTTAGTAGCTTAAATGAGTTAACTGAATATAGTCTAGATACTGCTGATATAGAGAATTCTATATTCGACATTGCATTAAATGGAGATAATTCTTCATTTGTAAGTACAATTGAAAGAACCTTAAATAAATTATCAAACAGAGATTTCATTGCCTTCGATGAAAAATACATCAAAATAATAATGATAGCTTATTTAAATCTAGCTAAAGCGTATCTTATAAAATCAGAATATGAGGTAGAGGATGGTTATATAGATATAGCACTTTTGAATAATCATATAATAAAGCCAAAATATTATGGAATAATTGAACTTAAATATATAGCAAAAAAAGAATACGATAAACATGGTGAAGCTTTAGTAAATCGAAGAAAAGAAGAGGCAATAGTACAAATCAATAAATATAAAAATTCTGAGGAACTTTTAAATTATAAAAATCTTAAAAAGTGGGTTTTAGTATTTGTTTGTGATAAGTGTGTGGTTAATTTAGAAATGGAATAGTGTTGTTTGCTATTTTTTATAATATGGAAAAGTGAAATTTATTTTATAGGAATATAAGAGGAGCGTTAAATGAAAAATTCAGAAGCATTAAAAAAAGATTTAGACAGAATTGATGGAAAAAGCTATAGGCTTTATAAGGATTTAGAGGGCGAATACGATTTCGAAAATTATACACTTAGCATAGATCATGTTCAAGGTGACCCTTTTGCATCACCATCAAGAATTAGAGTAATAGTAAATCAGAATATTGCTAAATTTCCAAAGGAACTTTTTGATAATAAAAATAAAAATATTGCAGTAGCAGACTATTTAACAAGAGAATTTTATTCAAGTATAAATAAATGCTGCGTAAAAGTTTTTGGGTCCGGAAAGAGTGGACTAGTAGCTATAAGCAGATGTCCACAGGAGATATTAAATAGAACTTCAATAATTATAGATGAGGATAAAATAGAAGCAAGATTTTATGTTGGGTTTCCGGCAAGAGGGAGAAGTGTTTTATCAAGAGAGCTTGAGAAGATTTTGTATAATGTTATACCAAGCATTGTAGAAAAAACCTTAATATATAAAAATATTAATAGCGAAAAATTAGTAAATAGAGTAAAGCTAGTAGAAGATCAAGAATATATAAGAATGGAACTCCAAAATAGAGGACTAGTAGCATTTGTAGCTAATGGATCAATGCTTCCTAGAGAAAGTGGCATATCTACAAAAGCATTAAGAGGAGGCATTGTATTTGTTTCACCAAAGGAATTAGAAGTAGAATTTAATACAGAGAGCCAGGGCATAATTTGCGGAATGGGTATTAAAAAAGGTATAACGCTTATAGTAGGTGGAGGATATCACGGTAAATCCACATTATTAAAAGCATTGGAACTTGGAGTTTATAATCATATTGAAGGTGATGGTAGAGAGTTTGTTATAACAGATGGATCAGCTTTAAAAGTAAGGGCTGAAGATAGCAGGTGTGTAACTAAAACGGATATATCACTATTTATAAGTAACTTGCCTAATGGGAAAGATACAGTAGAATTCTGCACAGAAAACGCAAGTGGAAGTACATCACAAGCGGCGAGTATTATAGAGGGCATAGAAAGTAGCGCTAAGGTACTTTTAATAGATGAGGATACTTCAGCTACTAATTTTATGATGAGAGATGAATTAATGCAAAAATTAGTTTGCAAGGAAAAGGAACCAATTACACCATTTATTGAAATAGTAAGGCCTTTATATAAGCAAAAAGGTATTTCAACAATAATAGTAGTAGGGAGCTCGGGAGATTTCTTTGATGTAGCAGATTCTGTTGTGCAATTGGATAATTATGAGGCTGTAGATGTAACAGAAAAGGCTAAAAAGCTAAGTAAAGGTCATATTATAAAAAGAATTAATGATAGAAATTTAAAAATAGATATTGAATTTAATAGACAAGTTAAAGCTGGAACTATTAGGTCAGGAGAAAAGGGCATTAAAATCAAAACAATAGGACTAGATACATTAAGTATAAATAGAGAAGACATAGATTTAAGGGCCGTGGAACAAATAGTTGATACTGAGCAAATAAATGCTATAGGGTCAATTATGAAATGGGCAGAGGCAAGTATTATGAATAAGAACTTAAACTTTGAAAATATGGTGGACAATATAATTTGTGAAATAGAGAAAAATGGGTTAATATCCATAGAGCGGATAAAAGGTGGAAGTGGAAGTTTAGCTATGCCAAGAAAGCAAGAAATAATGGCTGCATACAATAGATACAGAAACTTAAAAGTATAAAATAGGTATAAAGTAATGAGGGTTAATAATGATTAACCCTCACTGTTAATTTCAGGCATTGTTTTAATCTTTCGTATACGTTACATAAAACATTTTAGACATGCATCTTTTTTATCTCCTAAAGTGGTTAAGAATCCTTCTGTGCTTATATATCCCAAGCTATCTACACAAACAAAGTCACGTATTGACTCTAAGGTCATATTAGAACCTATAAGTTCTTTTTTACTGGAAGTATCAATTCCTAAGTGACAGGGATATTTTATTATAGGTGAAGCTAGTCTATAATGAATTTCTTTTGCACCTGCTTCCTTAAGCAGGGAGACAATTTTTTTACAGGTTGTGCCCCTTACCATGGAATCATCTATAACTACCACTTTTCTACCTCTAATATTTTCTTTGATAATATTTAACTTCAAAGATACTGCTTCTTCTCTTTTAGCTTGAGAGGGTTTTATAAAGCTTCGTCCTATAAAATTATTTTTTGCAAAGCCTAGAGTATAAGGTATTGAGGAAGCTTTAGAATATCCTAAAGCAGCAGAGGTGCCAGAGTCAGGTACTCCTATTACAATATCAGCATCAGCGGGACATTCTTTAAATAAAAGCTCACCAGCTTTGAATCTAGAGTTATAAACACTAACTCCATCAATTTTACTATCTATTCTGGCAAAGTATATATATTCAAAAGCGCAGGTGCTACATATAGCATTTTTTATAAAACTTATTGTTTCTATTCCGCTATTATCAATCCTAATTATCTCTCCAGGAGCAACATCTCTTATAAATTCGTAACCAAGAATATCTAAAACACAACTTTCAGAGGATACTATATAACTATCCCTAAGCTTTCCTATGCATAAAGGTCTTATGCCATGGCAGTCTCGCATAGCAAATAACTTGTCCTTTGTAAGCAGAACAATAGCATATCCACCTTCAATATTTTTTGATATAGTTTCTAAGGTGTTTTCTATAGAAGAATTATAATGCTTTTCAATAAGTTTTAAAATAACCTCAGAATCCGTAGAAGTATTAAATTTCAATCCATAGTCTTCAAGATGCTTTTTTAGGTTAACTGCATTTGTAAGATTACCATTATGTGCTAGCGCTATTTGACCAAAGGAACATTCATCTAAAATAGGCTGAGCATTCACAGCAGTACTCTCACCAAAGGTAGAATATCGTACATGACCAATGGCTGAAAATCCATTTATATTATTGAGGTTATTCTTGGAAAATACTTCATTTACAAGCCCCATGTCCTTATGACAAATGAGGGTACGACTATCTGAATATGTTAAGCCACAGCTTTCCTGCCCACGATGTTGAAGTGAATTAAGTGCAGAATAAAGTATAGAAGACAAATTGATTTCTTCATTAGAAAATACACCTACTATTCCACATTCCTCTTTATATTTATCAGCATCATTAATTTGCATTTTATCACTTCCTTTTAATACCTAACTTGCATTTGTTGCATCTATACAAATTCCATTATCTTATCAGCATATTGTTTTGTTACAGTATAAGGGTCCTCAGCTTGCATTATGGTAGACATAATTGCGGCGCCACCTGCACCTGATTGCATAACCTTAAGAATATTTTCGGGTTTTATTCCACCTAAGGCAATTACAGGAATAGTGACATTCTGCTTAATAGTTTTAATAAGATCTATGCCTTTAGGCGGAAGACCTTTTTTACAATCTGTTTGGAATATATGACCTAATAATAAATAATCAGCACCGTGTTTTTTGGCTTCCACTGCTTCGTATAGGCTGTGAACGGAAACTCCAATAATACCCTTAAAGGATAACTTTGTTTCAATAAATTTTTCAAAGCTTAAGTGGAAGCCATAAGCTTCCACTTCCTTTGCTACTTTTAAATTACTATTTATTATTAGCTTTACATCTCTGATACCTATAACTTTTATCACTTTTTTAGCCATGCTTAAAAGCTCAGCGTAAGATGAATCTTTTTCACGAAGAATAATAGCAGATATACCGCCATTTATAGCTTCATTAATAATATTATAAAAATCCTTATTATAAGCTAGATTTCTATTGGTTATTAGGTATAGCACATTAATTGTCTTCTCTTAAAATATTTATATCTTTGCCCTGCATTATTTTATTCATATTTCTCACAGCACACATTTTTCCGCACATAGTACAGCTATTCTCATGTTCAGGAGTAGATTCTTTTCTATATCTTCTAGCTTTTTCTGGGTCAATTGAAAGCTGGAAGGTTTTTTCCCAATCAAGTTCTTGTCTTGCTTTAGCCATTTCATTATCCCAGTCGCGAGCACCTGGAATATTTTTAGCTATGTCACCAGCGTGAGCAGCTATTTTTGCAGCGATGATACCTTCTTTAACATCTTCAAGCATTGGTAATCTTAGATGCTCAGCTGGAGTTACGTAACATAAGAAATCAGCTCCACAACTTGCAGCTAATGCTCCGCCGATGGCACTTGTTATGTGGTCGTAGCCTGGTGCTATATCTGTAACTATAGGTCCGAGTACATAAAAGGGAGCACCGTGACAAAGTTTCCTTTCAAGGAGCATATTTGCTTTAATTTCATTTAATGCCATATGACCTGGTCCTTCTATAATAACTTGTACATTTCTAGCCCAAGCTCTTAGGGCAAGTTCTCCCAGTGTCATTAATTCTTTGATTTGACAAGCATCAGTAGAATCACTTAGACAGCCTGGTCTGCATGCATCTCCTAGACTTAAGGTTAAATCATATTTTTCACATATATCTAATAACTCATCGAAATATTCGTAAAAAGGATTTTCCTTATTGTTAAGTTCCATCCATGCATAAAGAAGGGAACCACCTCTTGAAACAATGTTCATAAGGCGTTTATTTCTTTTAAATACATTAGCAGTTTCACGGTTTATACCTGCGTGAATAGTTACAAAATCAACACCATCCTTTGCATGCTTTTCTACAACATCTAAAAATTCCTTTGCAGTAATGTCCTTTAATTCTTTATCATAAAAACCTACAGCATCATATATTGGAACAGTACCAATCATAGCAGAAGAGCATGTAACAAGTCTTTGTCTAAATTCTTTGGTTTTTCCAAAGGAGCTTAAGTCCATTATAGCCTCAGCTTTCATGTCTAAAGCTAGTTGTACTTTTTTCATTTCTTCATCAATATCATAGCAATCCTTTGATATACCTAAATTTACATTTATTTTTGTTTTTAAGCCTTCTCCAACGCCTTCTGGGTCTAGGGATTTGTGATTCTTATTGGCAGGTATAACAATTTTACCTTGTGACATAAGCTTTTTTAAAAGTTCTACATCCATATTTTCCTTTTTAGCCACTATTTCCATTTCCTTTGTAGTAAAGCCTTTTCTTGCAGCATCCATTTGAGTTGTATATATCATTTTAAAATCTCCTTTATTATTTAGTTTTTTTTAATACTCAGTATATTTCATGCACCTTTTAATGATGAATTTAAAGTGCCATCCAATCCTTAAAAATAGGTTGATAGTTTTTAGCAAGTATTGCTTGCTTAACTTCTTCAACAGTTCGATCATCACTTATTTCAAATTGACTCTCACCAGAGGAGGATGATGATGTATGGCCTCCAACTTCTGTAGATACACCAGCAGACATTTTAGTTATTCCCAGGGGAATTAAATTATCTCTAAAGCTCTGGGTTTCTCTTGTAGAAAGTGTTATACCTACACGAGGAAGAAAGATTCTAAAAGCAAGAATTATTTGAAGTAAATTTTTATCTTCTACAAAACATAGATCATTAAAACTTCCTACATGAGGTCTTATTCTAGGGGTGGAAATACTAACTTCCATCTCCGCATATTTATTTTGAAGATATTCTGCATGTAGTGCTGCAAAAAAAGATTCTTTTCTCCAATCAGCAAGACCTAGCAGTGCGCCGATATTAATGCTTCTAATTTTGGCTTTGCAGCCTCTTTCAGGTGCATCTAATCTAAACTTGTAATCTTTCTTTGGGCCTTTGATATGGACTTTGTCATAAATACACTCATCATAAGTTTCTTGAAAGACGGTTAGACCATCTACGCCAGCTTCAACAACTTTCATATATTCATCTGTAGTTAAGGGATATATTTCTATTGAAATTGAATCAAAGTATTTCTTTAAAATTTTCACGGCATCAACTATATAAGATACAGGAGCTTCAGTGCTACTTTCACCGGTTAGTACAAGAATGTGTTTAAGCCCCGAAGACGCAATAGCCTTTGCTTCTTGTTCAATTTCTTTCATAGTTAAGGTTTTTCTTTTTATTTTATTTTCCACATTATAGCTACAGTAGGCACATTTATTAACACAATAATTTGATATATATAAGGGGGTAAATAGCAAAATTGTTTTTCCAAAATGCTGCAGTGATAATTGATGAGCCTTTTGTGCTATCTTTTCCATATGTTTTTCGGCAGTTGGCGAAAGTAGTGCTAAAAAATCCTGTTTTGAAATCTTATCGTTGTTAAGAATATTTAAAATATCTTCATCTTTTATTTGTTTAAAAAAATCCTCAAAGTCAATATTCTTATGCTCAGTATAACAATCATAAAAACTCATTATTTATCACCTTCATGTAAAAAGCCAGTTAGAGGAGAAGATGCTACAGCTAAACTATTTTCAGAGCCAAGCTTTGAAATATACGCAAGTCTTCCAGCTTTTACTGCAAGTGAAAAGGCTTCAGCCATTTGCACTGGATTATTTGAGGTTGCTATAGCAGTATTAACAAGTACTGCAGCAGCTCCCATTTCCATTGCTTCAGCTGCCTCAGAGGGTCTTCCTATACCGGCATCAACGATTATCGGAAGAGATATTTCGTCTATTAGTATTTGTATTAATTCCTTAGTTCTTATTCCACGGTTAGTTCCTATTGGAGAACCAAGAGGCATCACCGCAGCGGCGCCGGCTTCAACTAATCTTTTTGCACTCATTAAATCAGGACTCATATAGGGAAGTACTACAAAGCCTTCTCTTGAAAGAATTTCAGTTGCGTTTATGGTTTCATAGTTATCAGGTAATAGATATTTGTTATCTGATATAACTTCAATTTTAATCCAGTTACCACAGCCCATGGCTTTTGCAAGGTGAGCTATTCTAACTGCTTCTTCTGCATTTCTAGCGCCAGAAGTATTAGGTAACAATATACAATTTTTAGGTATGTACTCTAAAATATTTTCTTCTTTCGATGATAAGTTAACTCTTCTAATTGCCATAGTAACTATTTCAGTACCACAAATTTCAATAACTTTGGGTACCATAGCATTATTACTGAACTTACCTGTACCTATTAATAGTCTGCTTTTAAGCTCTACACCAGCGATTATTAGATTGTCCATAATATACACTCCCTTTATATAAAATAAATTTAAACATCATTTTCCCCTAAAATAAGTCTAAGTACCATGTTAGCTTGGTGATTTGCTACTATATTTACTCTAGGTGCAAAAGGCGTGTAGCCTAGATCAATATCAGAGAATTCATCACCAGCTAGATAAAAATTATTTCGTATTTTTCTTGTTTTTATTGAGTTACTTGAAAAATATCCTGCCATACCAGAGCCAGCCACTATAGGTTTATCAGGCATTTTAAGCAAAGTAGTATTAACTAATGTAGCTTTACTTTGAGAATTATCAAAGGCTTCAACTATGATATCTACATCCTTAAATAATTGTTCTATATTAGTTTCATCCACAAATATATTTGTGCTTTCAAGCTCTATATCAGGATTAATATCATTCAATACTTCTTTTAAGGCTTCAGTTTTATACATTCCAATATGCCTTAAAAAGTATTGCTGCCTATTTAAATTGCTTTTATCCACTTTATCAAAATCAATAAGTACAAGTTTGCCTATACCTATTCTTGTTAAAGATACTGCCACATTTGAACCTAGACCACCAAGTCCAGCAATACCAACTACAGCATTTTTAAGTTTTTCAGAAATATTATCCACAGGTATCATGTTGATATTATCCATTTTAACCACCTCCCACAAAGCTTACTACTTCAATGATATCTGCCTTATAAAGTTTATGGTTTTCATAGTTTTCTTTTGGTATGATTTCATAATTTACTTCTATAACTACTTTTTCGGAAGATAGATTTAAATGAGTAAGTAGGGTAGTTATAGTTATGCCATTTTCAAAGATCATTTCAGTGCCATTTATAATCATGATTTACCTCCTAAAAAGAATATTATGGAAATAAAAAATACAAGCCCATAGAGAGCTTGCAATAAAAATACAAATCCGCTCCCTACGTTGGAATTACCCAAATCAGGTTATGAGGGTCAGAGATAACATCTCTTTCTCAGCTTATGAAGGCACATTTTTCATGTGACAAGTAAGCTCCCCTTGCTTTAGGCATTTCCATAAAATAACTAGTGGTAATCACTTGTTATTTTATGGAAATGACTAATTATTAAATTTTAAATATAAACTAAAAAAAGCTTTACCATATGGTAAAGCTTTTTACAAGGAAATACTATAAAGACTAATTATAATAATCATCGCAAATAACTTTCCTACGGTAGTTTTAGCTACATCAGGTTCAGAGAGTTAGGTTAATATAAACCTTCTCAGCCAAATTGGCACCCCTAGTTAATTATATTTATTTTTCATGTGAACAATAACCAAAATATTACTTTGTGTTCATTATAGTACTGAAATATTATTCTGTAAAGGTTTTTTTGTAGCTTATTATTTTACAGATGCCACGTGGGTGGCACCTTTGTTTTATTTCATATGTTAGTTAGTTTTCTTCGATTACATCATTTATTTTTGTTAAAGGAAGTTTAATTGTAAAAATAGTTCCTGTTCCAACTTCAGTTATAACGGCTCTTTTAATTGAGCTTAATACGTTTACTTCATCATCTACGAAAAGTACATTGTTATACTCCATTCATGTCCACCTCATTCTTAATATCTTCAATAAATTCTTCAAACTCTGATTTTTTAATATTCAAACAATTAAAAGCATTATCATCTAAAATTGAGTAATTTTCTAAATTTAACAATTTGAGTGAATAGTAATCAGCAATATGAATAGTGCAAGTTAGTTCAAGATTTATCTTACTGGCATTTAAAGGGTTATGATGGTATAAGGCTGATTCTACAATAGAATCAGGGATACCCCACCAGTTTAAAAGATATGCACCAATTTCTTCATGAGATACGCCTAAGCGTTCCTTCTCAGCTTGACTAAATGGTATCTTCCTTTTAGTAATATCATTAAGTACATTCTCGTATTCTATAGGGAAATTTTTAAAGAGAATAATTTTTCCTATATCGTGCATAAGACCTGCTGATGCATCTTTATCTAGTAATTTTTTTTTGAGTAAATTTTTGTATATTTTAACCATGATTTGATTTGTCAGACTAGAATGGGCCCAAAGTAATTCTTTTTCTTTTAATTTAGTAGGAACTAAATTAAAAATTTCTGACGTCAGAATTATATTTTTAATGTTTACCAAGCCTAAATTCATAATTGCTTTCTTAACTGCTCCTGTTTTTGCTCCAAAATAGGCACAATTAGCTACCTGCAGTATTTTACTTGAAATAGCAGGATCCTCTTGTATAGTTGATGAAATCTCTTCTATATCAGCATCTCTAGCTATAAGCTTATTCAAATTTATATATAATCCAGGCAAAGTAGGTAAGGTATCGAAGGAGTTTACAATATCTAATAAATTTTCATTTTTTAATAGTTCCTGGGTCTTAAAAATTTCATTGATAGCTATTTTAAACGTTTCATCCTCCCAAGGTTTTAAAAAATAGGCTCTTGCCAAGTTATTTTTTATAGCGCTAAATATCAAATTCTCTTCAGCATAACCACTTAATATTACCCTAATAGTTGAAGGATACAGTAACATGACTTTACTTAAAAGTGCATATCCATCCATCTCAGGCATTTTTAGATCTGAAACAATTAGAACTATAGTATTTTTACTTAATATATCTAAAGCTTCTGCGCCACTTTCAGCGTAAAACACGGTATACTGGCTACCTAGAAACATTCGCCTAATAGCTTTTAAAATAGGCTTCTCATCATCTACAAATAAGATAGATTTATTCATATAATCACCTCTTGTTAGAATATTTGATATTTAGTACCTGCATTAATTATCGGAATCTTTGTAAAATTCTTTAATTTTAAATTTTTAACGACATTTCAGAAGGAAAGTCTCCTGCTTCTATAAGTGAGAAAATTTAGTGCCACTTGTCACGGAGGTGGCATTTTTGTTATTATTACTTAATTGAGAGATTTTGTATGTTTCATGTGTATTACTATATGAGAGGTGTTTAAAGATGATAGATAAATTGGTTAATCGACTAAAAGCTGTGAATATTAAATTCACAGCTTTTATTACTAATAGTGTATATAGTGTTATTTACTTATGAGAATTGCTAATGAATCCATCAATACAAGTTACAAGCTCTCCTATTTCGGGCTTGCTTAGTTGTGCATCTGCACCAACAGAGTTACCCTTATGTTTTAAATCACTAGTAATTAATGAAGAGAATAATATAACTGGCAATTTTTTAAGGATAATATGTTCTTTAATTTTTCTTGTTAGTGTATGACCATCCATTTGAGGCATTTCAATATCAGTTATAAGTACGTTACAGTCTTCCACAAACTTTTCATTTTTTTCCTCAACTAAATTAAGTAAATAATCTAAAGCTTGCTTTCCATCATCAAATATCTTTAAGTTATTAAATCCAGCCTTAAGAAGAGTATCTTTTAATAATCTTCTAATTAATGGAGAATCATCAGCCAGGACTAGTTTAACATTAGATCTATCTTTATAAGCTATGTCAACAATTTTATCCTCACTAATTCCTGTAGAAGGACTGATATCAGTAACTATTTTTTCGAAATCTAGAAGTAGTATTATTTTATTTCCTAAAACAATATTTCCTATAACTAGTGAATTAACAGATATGTCATCGGGCTTGGTTATTTGTTCCCATTTAATACGATGAACACCTACAATATTGTCAATACTAAAGGCAACCTGAATTTTATTAAATTCGCATAGAATAATTTTTGCTTCAATTTCACTTTTATGCTGTTTTTCTAAAACATATTTTAAATCTATTAAGGTTATTATTTTATCTCTATATAGTGTAAGTCCTGCTATGGCAGGATGTGAATCAGGGAGTTTTGTTAAGTTATTTGCATGTATTACCTCTTTAACTTTTATAATATTAATTGCATAATGCTTATTACTTATGACAAATTCGAGTATTTCAACTTCACCAGTTCCAGATTCTAATAGTATATTGTTATTATTCATACTTTCCCTCACTTTCGAATGGTTATAAACATAGGATTTAATAAAAAATAAATTTTAATTGAATTATTTCGTAATTTTTTTTGAAATCATATATATTATATATGTCGAACAAAAACTTCACAACTTTACTTTTAAATATATGAATTATGATTTATTGGTAAAGTAGAATTTAAAAATAATAAAACAGAATATAAAAGTGAAATTTTTAAGTTAAATATGGTAAACTGTATAGTATGCAATAAAATATTAACGGCATTAGTAGAGGGTGAAGTTAAATGATATTAAATGGCGGATGGATAGAAACTACAGAAGGCATGCACACATTTATATTGTGGGGCGAAAACGGGCAGACTAAGTGTACAAGAAAAGGTAGAACACCTAAAGATGTACTTCCACTATATGAAGAAATGGCTTCAGTCGAAGAGTTGCGTAACAAACTAAATAATTCAGCACTAGAGATTAAATGTGGAAAATATAAATATGATGCAATAAAAAATAAGCTTCTTAAAAGGGAAATTAGAGGCATCACTTTTAGTGATTTAGATTCATTTCATATAATTTTAAATATAGATAGAAACTGCGCGGATGGAATAGAATTGTCACAGGAATTAAAGTTTTGGATTACAGTTGCAAAATTCACAGCTGAACTAATTATAAAGCATAAATATTTGCCTTCTTTAACCATAGATAGGGTTCTTAAAAAAGTGAATTCTAGGTGGAGATGGCATACAAGCGATTCAGAGTATATTGATAAAAAAAAGGCACTATGTAGCAATATGCCCACAGAGTGTAAAGCCTATTTTCCTTTAGAGAATGAGGAATTTAAATATACAAATGCAACTAAACTTGTAAGTGATTTTATAGATTGTATGATTGATAGTATGGTGAGATTTAGTTGTAGCGAAATAAACACAGAGCATGATTACTTAAGAGAAGGTTTTTTTAGCCTAGGAAGTACTTGGATACATTCTCTTTTTTCAAGATTCCCTGAAATACCCATTGATACAAGTGATCAGATTAAAATGCTAAATGAGTATAAAAAATGGATAGAACCATTAAAAATTAAAAAAAACAACTTTAAGTTTCGTACCTGTTTCAAAGTTATGCCACCAAGTCGGGGTGAAGAGTGGACAATTGAATATTTGCTTCAAGCAAAGGATGATCTTAGTCTTATGCTACCAGCAAAAATGATTTTTGAAGAATCTTTAGATACCATAACCTATTTAAACAAAAAATTCAATAATCCCCAAGAACGACTTCTAGAGGATTTAGCAGTTGCATCAAAAGTATTTATTCCAATTGAAAGGAGTCTTTATGATGCAGTACCTGTAGAATGCAAGATATCTACGGAGGAAGCCTATTCATTTTTAAGAGAATCAGCTTACTTTTTAAAGGAAAAAGGCTTTGGTATTATCGCACCATCTTGGTGGAAAAAGCCTTCAAAACTTTCAGTTAAATTAAAGGATAAAAATAATAGTACAAATACTAATTTAGCAACAAAGAGTACATTTAATATGGATACTATTCTTGAATATGATTGGAAGCTCGCCCTAGATGGAAATGCCATAAGCGAGAAAGAATTTGATAGGATCTCAGATTTGAAGGTTCCATTTATTCAGTTAAGAGGTGAGTGGGTACAAATTGATATAGATCAAATTAAAACACTTTCCAAGATGAAAATGAACAAAAGTTTAAATGGGAAAATTCCCGTTGGAGAATTATTAAGACTTAATTTAAGTGATGAGGAAATAATTCCTGGAATTAGTGTTGATAATATAGACAATCAAGAAGCTGTGGGGCATTTTTTCGAAAAATTATTTAATCTTAACAGTATAGAGGAAATTGATATTCCATCAGGATTTAGTGGTACTCTAAGGGAATATCAAAAAAGAGGTTTTTATTGGTTAACTTTTTTGAGGAATCATGGTATAGGTGCTTGCCTTGCAGATGATATGGGCCTTGGAAAAACGGTACAAAGCATATGTCTTTTGCTTTACGAGCGGGAAAATAAGTTAACGGATAAGCCTACTTTGATAATATGTCCTACTTCTGTTGTGGGAAATTGGGAAAGGGAAATTGAAAAGTTTGCACCTGGACTTAAAACTGCGATTCATCACGGGAATAGTAGGTGGACTTATGAAACTTTTAGCAAGGAAATACACAAAAATGAAGTTGTTATTACAACCTATGCGCTAATAGTAAGGGATAAGAATTTATTTCAAAAAGAAGAATGGGCAGGAATTATATTAGATGAAGCGCAAAATATTAAGAATAGCGCATCCAAACAAACTCAGCATATAAAGGCCCTTAAAGCAGAATATAAGGTGGCATTAACAGGAACACCAGTTGAAAATAGACTTTCGGATTTATGGTCTATTATGGACTTTTTAAATAGTGGATATTTGTACAATTGGTCAACCTTTAGACGCGAATTTGCAGTTCCTATTGAGAGGCAGGGAGATCCTGAAAAAAGTAGTAAACTAAGGAAGGTAATTTCCCCTTTTGTACTACGTAGACTTAAAACTGATGCAAATATTATTAAAGATTTACCGGAAAAAATTGAAACTAAGGAATATGCACCTCTAACAAAGGAGCAGGCTACACTATATCAAGCGGTAGTAAATGATTGTTTAAATAAAATTGATAGCTCTGAGGGTATACAGAGGCGAGGCTTAATTATTGCATCTCTAACAAAGTTTAAGCAAATTTGCAACCATCCTGTACAGTTTTTAAGGGACAATGGTGAAATTGAAGGTCGCTCTGGAAAACTTGAAAGGCTCCTGGAAATGCTAGAAGTTGTTATAGAAGAAGGGGATAGGTCACTGGTATTTACGCAGTTTGCAGAAATGGGACACATTTTGCAATTAGAGATCGAGAAAAAACTCCATGTAAAAGCATTATTTTTACATGGAGGGACTAGTAGAAAGAAAAGAGAAGAATTGATAAATATTTTTCAAGATGACACAGTGGAACCTATGGTGTTTGTATTATCCTTAAAGGCTGGAGGCCTTGGGCTAAATCTTACAAAAGCTAATCATGTTTTTCATTTCGATAGATGGTGGAATCCTGCTGTAGAAAATCAAGCAACAGATAGAGCCTTTAGAATAGGCCAAATTAAGAATGTTCATGTGCATAAATTCATATGTATGGGAACATTAGAGGAAAAAATAGATGAGATGCTGGAACGGAAACAGGCACTTGCTGAAAGTATAGTTTCCACAAATGAGAACTGGATATCAGAAATGAACAATGATGAACTTAGAGAACTATTTATATTAGAGCATGACAACATAGTTGATAGTTAACAATTGACAGATAGCAGATAAAGTGGATTAATAATGCATACCTAGATATGGTAAGGAGATGTAGCCCTATGACCGGAAGAATAAGAAACGAATTTGGGATTAATTGGTGGTCTAAAAAGTGGAATAATGCAATTTCAAGCTTTACTATAAGTTCTAGAATTGATAAAGGGCGTGAATACGCAAGGGCTGGCAATGTACTAAGTATGGAAGTTTTAAAGGGCGAAATAATTGCAGAAGTTCAGGGTGGTAGAGTAACGCCATATACAGTAAATATGGAGATTGATATTTTCTCAAAAGAGCAGTGGAAAAACATTATGAATATTATGGCACAAAAAGCTATATTTTGTGCCATGATTTTAAATGGAGAAATGCCTGAAAATATAGAGGAAGCTTTTAAAGAAGCTGGAGTTTCTCTTTTTCCTAAAAAACAAATACATTTAATAACTCATTGTTCATGCCTTGATGCTGCAAATCCATGTAAACATATAGCTGCTGTTCATTATCTGCTTGGACTTGAATTTGATAAGGACCCCTTTGTGATTTTAAAGCTGAGAGGCATGGATAAAGAAGAATTCTTAAAAGTCTTGAGAATTTTAAGAAGTGGCAATGAAAGTGATGTAATTAAAAGAAAAGCAAAAAAACAGCTTAAGTCAAAAAAAACTATTGTGGATTTAAAAAGAGAATTTGAGAATTCAAATGTGGTAGATGAAGAGGTATTAAACATGTCATTTTCTTATCTATCACCTGAAGTTGTGCATGGCGTTATAAAGATATTGGGTATTCCAGACTTTTGCACTAGTAAAGATGAATTTGGATATAAAATGAGGAAGGCCTATAGTAATGCTGAAGAGGAGACTAGAAAATATATAGATGGAAAGTGAAAAAGTTTAGATATAAATAAGTTTTCAAATATATCTGAATATTTTTAAAATTCAAGTTGTAATATAAGTAATTATGGTATATAATTACTTTGTTGGCAACAACTAATATTAAGAAGGAGGTCGTGACCATGTTTACAAATATAAGATTTACATTAGAAAGTGTGAACTTTGCAGTAAAATCTAATGAATTATATAAACACGATCTTGGTACAAATTTTTAATATTAATTAATTTTGTTATTTATATTAATTATCTAAGCCGAGGAATATGTATTTACGGCTTTTTTTATTAGTCTTTAAGAGAACTTTTATTTAAAAATACAAGTACCCTTAAGATCTAATTATATGTTTAAAAAGCCGTAGAATATATATATATTCTACGGCTTTTTAATTTTTATAGTAATAAATTTTGCTGTATTAAAAAGAAGGAGTGATTTGAAAATGATTAAAACACACAATTACAGAAAATTTAGGGGCTGGAATTTTAATTTTCACACTTGAGTTTTCGAAAAATCTACTAAAACCATATTAAAAGGTGGAAAATGCACAAGTAGTAATATCCACTGTAACGGGTCACAAGGAGGGGATTTATATTAAGAAACTTTTAAGGCTAACTAAGGGAAATAGATTATTATACTTTGCAGCAATACTTTCTATAGCAGCAGCTACATTTATAGCTATGCTAGAGCCTATGATTATAAAAGTAACAATAGATTCAGTAATAGGAAATAAACCACTGGATGTTCCGAAAGCTATAGAAGAGCTGGTAATGATGGTAGGTGGAACAAGGGTGCTTTTTAGAAATTTATGGATATGTTCTTTGAGCCTTGTAATATTGACCTGTGCACGCGGTGTTTTCCTATTTTTAAGAGGGAAACTTTCTGCGCAGGCGGCTGAAAACATTGCTAGGAATATGAGAGTTAAGCTTTATGATCATATTCAGAATTTGCCCTATGAATACCATGTAAAAGCAGAATCTGGAGACTTAATTCAAAGATGCACTTCAGATGTGGATACCGTTAGAAAATTCTTTGCGACGCAAATGGTGGAAATAGGAAGAGCATTTTTTATAGTAACCTTTGCAATTATAATGATGTTGTCACTTAATAAAAAGATGACGGTTATAGCAATGGTTATAGTACCAATTATATTTATATTTTCATATGTATTTTTTTATAAAATTAAAAATACCTTTGAAAAAGCTGATGCACAAGAGGGCGTTTTAACATCAGTGCTTCAAGAGAATCTAAGTGGAGTTAGAGTTGTAAAAGCTTTTGGAAGACAAAACTTTGAAATCGAAAAATATGAAAAAGAAAATATGAAATATAGGGATTTGAATTTTAAATTAGTAAAACTGCTTTCAACTTATTGGTCTACATCGGATGTTCTTTGTATGACTCAAATTGGTCTGGTTTTAATATCAGGCATATATTTTGCAGTTAATGGAGAAATAAGTTTGGGTACTTTGGTTGTATTTAACACTTATGAAGGAATGTTGTTATGGCCTGTAAGACAACTGGGTAGAATACTTTCCGATATGGGGAAGATGTCAGTTTCTCTTGAGAGGATAACAAATATTCTTGATGTGCCAGTGGAGCAGGAATATGGGAAAGCACTAAAGCCCGAGGTTAAAGGAGAAATAAGCTTTGAAAATGTAAACTTTGAATACGAGCAAGACAATGAAATTTTAAAAGATATAAGTTTTACAGTAAAGAGAGGCGAAACAGTGGCTATTGTTGGACCAACAGGTTCAGGTAAATCCTCCCTGGTGCATCTTTTATTAAGACTTTATGACTATGATAGTGGTTCGATAAAAATTGATGGAGTAGAGCTTAAAGATATTGAAAGAAAGCATATGAGAAATAATGTTGGAATAGTGCTTCAAGAACCATTCCTCTATGCAAGAACTATAAAGGAAAACATCAAAATGGCAAAGATAGACTCAAAAGATGCAGAAATCCACAATGCAGCAAACGTAGCTGCTGTGCATAATGTTATAACTTCCTTTGAAAAGGGGTATGACACCATCGTTGGAGAAAAGGGTGTTACTTTATCAGGAGGACAAAGACAAAGAGTTGCAATAGCAAGAACACTTATAAAAGATATGCCCATATTGATATTTGATGATTCATTAAGTGCGGTGGATGCTGAAACGGATAGAGTTATAAGGGGAGAACTTAAAAAGAAAAGTAAAGGCAGTACTACCTTCATAATCTCTCATAGAATTTCAACAGTTATGGCTGCAGATAAAATTATAGTTTTAAACCATGGAAAGATTGAAAGCATAGGAACCCATGCAATGCTTATTAAAAAAGATGGTATCTATAAAAGAATATGGGAAATACAGACATCATTAGATGCTTTAGATGATGAAAAGCAGGTATGCAATGAGTAAAAGGGAAGTGATATTATGTCTAAAATAGATGAAAATAAATTAGTAGAAAATAAATCAGCGCAAAAGATAGATATAGGTATATGGAGAAGACTCTTTAAATACCTTACAGAGTTTAAAAAGGGACTTGTATTTTTGGCTTTTTTAATGGTAGGCGTAGCAGGTATAGACGTGGTAATGCCACTCCTCACAAGGTATGCCATTGATAATTTTATAATGAAGAAAACTACAAATGGGCTTACCATATTTGCAATAGTTTACTTTTGTATAATTGTTTTTCAAGCATTAAATGTAAGACTATTTATAATAAATGCAGGTAAGATTGAGACACACTTGGCTTATCATATAAGAAAGCTGGGTTTTAAAAGGCTTCAACAGTTATCTTTTTCATATTATGATAACTCCTCAGTGGGATGGCTTATGGCAAGAATGACCTCGGATGTAGCAAGGCTTAGTGAAATAATATCCTGGGGACTCATTGATATGGTATGGGCACTAGTTATGATGACTGGATTTATAGGAGTAATGCTTTATAGTAATGTACGTCTAACCATTATATGTATGAGTGTTGTACCACCATTATTTTTAATAGGAATGTTTTTTCAAAAGAAAATATTGAAATCTTATAGAAAAGTGAGAAAATTAAATTCACAATTAACTGCAGATTTTAGTGAGGAGATATCTGGGGCTAAAACTACTAAAACTATTGTTCGTGAAGAGGAAAACTTAAGTGAATTTGTGCAAGATGCAGGTAATATGAGAAATTCTGCTGTAAAAGCAGCTATGTTTTCTGCTCTATTTCT
Organism: Clostridium sp. FP1; assembly: GCF_011065975.2. Taxonomy (NCBI): domain Bacteria; kingdom Bacillati; phylum Bacillota; class Clostridia; order Eubacteriales; family Clostridiaceae; genus Clostridium; species Clostridium sp. FP1. The sequence goes on from NZ_JAAMNJ020000001.1 coordinate 1,523,015, forward strand.
TCCAATTGTTATATCCATGGGAAGCCTTGGAGCAGGGTTTGTTCTTTGGATAGGAGGGAAAAGTGTTATATCAGGACCACTATCCTATGGTACTTTTGTAATGTTTATTGCTTATACAATACAGTTTTTTGACCCTGTAAGTCAGCTGGCAGGAACTATTGCAGAACTTCAGAATGCTCAAGCATCTGCAGAAAGAATAATAACATTAATAGAAACCGAGCCAGATATATGGGACAGAAAGGATGTAATTGAAAAGTACGGAGATTTATTCAATCCCAAAATAGAAAATTTTGAAGCAATACATGGAGATATTGAATTTAAAGATGTATGTTTTTCCTATGAAAACGGAGAAAAAGTGTTTCAAAACTTTAACTTAAAAGTGAAAAAAGGTGACACTATAGCACTAGTTGGAGAAACAGGTTCTGGAAAAAGTACCCTAGTTAATTTACTTTGTAGATTTTATGAGCCAAGTAGTGGAGAAATATTAATTGATGGAATAGATTATAGAGAAAGATCACTATTGTGGCTTCAATCCAATATTGGCTATGTGCTCCAAAGCCCACATCTATTTAGTGGGAATATTAGAGATAATATTATGTATGGAAAGCTAGATGCCACATTCGATCAAATTGAAAATGCAGCAAAGCTTGTAAATGCTCATAGTTTTATAAGTAAACTAGAAAAAGGCTACGATTCAGAAGTTGGCGAAGGTGGCGGTAATCTATCCACAGGGGAGAAACAGCTTATCTCCTTTGCTAGAGCTATCGTAGCAGACCCAGCGTTATTTGTTCTTGATGAAGCTACCTCTTCTATAGATACTGAGACAGAAAGAATGATACAAAATGCCATAGAAAAAGTTCTCTCAGATAGAACTAGCTTTGTGGTTGCCCATAGACTTTCGACTATCGTGTCTGCAGATAAAATTCTTGTTATAAGACATGGAAAGATAACAGAATCAGGAACTCACAGGCAGCTGCTAAGAAAAAAAGGCTATTATTATACCCTATATACAAACCAATTGCTTGAGGATAAGGAAATGGAAAGCAAAGCGGTGGTTTCCTAGGGAATGGATGGTTCCATCCAAGTGGCAAGTTCGTAATTAAATTAGAGCTAAAACTTATTTTAAATTAATAAAATAAGTTTTAGCTCTTTTTATGTTTAATGACATTTCAGAAGGGAAGTCTCCTGAGGGATTGTTTTTATTTACTTTCGTTATGTGTTTTTAAGTAGTTGGATTTACAAATGGGTGCCTAAATTAATGCCAGCCTATTTCGGACAAAGCTTACATTAACTCTTTCTTAATCTCTACGGATTTTAAACTATCTAAAGGAGTAAAATCAGTTATAGGATTTTTTTCTAATTGTAATACTTTTAGGTGGGTCATATTACTTAAAGGTCTTACATCTTTGATTTTATTTGCTCCTAAGTGCAAATTTGTTAAACTGGATAACTTATTTAGACTGCTAATATCTTCAATTTCATTAATTGATAATCTTAATGTCTTTATATTGGGAAGAGTAGATAGGGGGTATACATCTTTTATCTTATTGTCAATAGCATCTAAATACTCTAATTTAGTTAGTTTGCTTAATGGACTTATATTTGTTAATTCTTTAATTGAAGATATATCTAAATATTCCAAATTTGACAACTTGCTTAATGGTGATATATTTGTTAAATTTCTATTTGATGATATATTTAAGCGTTTTAAATTTGATAAACTACTTAATGGTGATATATCGCTTATATCATGTCCTACAAGTGATACTATTTCTAAATTTTTAAAATATTGTATCCCATCCAAATCAGTGATTTTATAAGTTATATTACCATTTAATATGGCAAGTGGATTACCAAAATTAGCTTGTAATTTCTTTATATTTTCTAAGTCTTTCTTAAAAATATGTCCTTTAGGCTTATGGATAGTCATTCTCACTAGCTTTTCAAAATTTTTATTTTCAAATTTTAGTACATTATTGTTTAGGTATGTTTTGTACTGAAAAATCGAGAATAATCCTACAATAATAAGAAAAACTAAAACAATTTTAATATATGTTTTGCTTAGTAAATTGGATTTAATCACATGGATCTACCCCCTTAAATATTTACTGTTAATGAAATATATTACTTTTATTAACATGCCTAATTATAACACAAATAATTACATAAATAAGTCTAAAAAAATAGGAAAGTAGGTTGTAATCCACGTGGTAAGTTTAAAAGATAGTTGACAATACACATAAAATGTAATAAAATAACATTAGATAGATTTTGTTAAAATAAAAGAATGAGGTGCTTTATGAGCGTGTTAGTATCAAAATAGATTAAATTTTATAATTAAATAAATCTTTGAAAAAGGGTATAGTATACCTTTATTTGTCTTGGGTTTATTTGGTAAAATCTATTAAGATACAATTCCACAAAGTACCGTTATAGTAAGAAGAGATAGATCAATCTATCTTTTATGAAGTTACGTATTTTTAGCTGTGGTAGTATCCACGGCTTTTTTTATTTTGCAGATAAATAAAAGTGTTTGCAAAGTTAGTTAACCATTCTAAAGAGGGAGTGGTAATGAAATCTATCTAGGGAGTAGTATCTTCATAGAACAAAAAGGTTAATATGAGGAGAGATAAAAATGAATATAAATACTTTTAGTAAATTGCAATATAATGAGTTAAAGGAAATAGTAAAGTCTTATTGTGTGAGTGGACTTGGAAAAAATCTAATAGATAGGTTAGAGCCGAGCACTAGTTTAAAAGTTGTGGAGAGTAGGCTGAGCGAAACTAGTGAGGGAAGGGCATTATTAGATACGGCTTTGCACATTCCCTTAGAAGGAATATTCAATATAAAAAATATTATTGATAATATAGAAAAAGGTGCAATATTAGAGCCAGAAGAGTTAACAAAACTTTGTAACTTTTTAAGAGGTTGTAGAAAAATTAAAGATTTTATGAAGGGAAAAGAGTTTTATGCCCCCACTTTAAGCAGTTATGGGGATTCAATTACAGAATTTAAATCCATCGAGGAAGAAATTGAATTTTCTGTAAGAGGTAGCTTAGTAGATTCAAATGCTAGTAAGGAGCTTAAAAAAATCAGAAGATATATAGAAAATGCAGAAAGTAAAATACAAGAACAGTTAGACAAGTTTTTAAAAAACAGTACGAACAAAACTTATATACAAGAATTTTTTGTAAGCAAGAGAAATGGTAGATATACAATTCCTATAAAGGCAGCCTTTAAAAATCATGTGCAAGGGACAATTGTAGAAACTTCATCTAAAGGATCTACGGTATTTATAGAGCCTAGTGTTATATCAAAAAATACAGCAGAGTTGGTAGTATTAAAATCTGAGGAGGCCATGGAAGAATATAAAATATTATCGCATTTAACTGGATTAGTATTTGATAACTCAAAGGAAATTAAAATCAATATAGAAGTAATCGCAGTGTATGATATGATTTTTGCTAAGGCTAAATATAGTAGAGCCATAGAGGGAATAAAGCCTAAAATTAATGATTATGGATATATAAACATTGTTGGCGGCAAGCACCCACTATTAAAAGGAAATATAGTACCACTAGACTTTAACATTGGCACAAATTATAGGGCATTAATAATAACAGGACCTAATGCTGGTGGTAAAACTGTGGTGCTAAAAACTGTTGGTCTCTTAACAATAGCTGTACAATCAGGGCTTCATATTGCAGCTAAAGATGGTACTGAAATATCTGTATTTGAAAAGATATTTGTAGATATTGGAGATGATCAAAGCATAGAAAATTCCTTAAGCACATTTTCTTCACACGTAAAAAATTTAGCAGAGATAATTAATAGTAGCAATAGATCTTCTTTAATATTATGTGATGAGATAGGAAGTGGAACTGAGCCCAATGAAGGGGCTGGTCTTGCTATTGCAATACTCGAAGAGCTTTATCATAAAGGGTGCATAATAATGGCCACCACTCATTATGGGGAAATTAAAAACTTTTCTAAAAGGCATAGCGACTTTGAAAATGCAGCAATGCAGTTTGAAAACAATACATTGGAGCCACTGTACAAGCTAATTATAGGTAAATCAGGAGAGAGTAATGCGCTTTGGATTTCTAAGAAAATGGGCATAAGGGATTCTATTCTTGAAAAAGCAAAAAAGTATGCAGAGGATAAGAATTACAATTTAGATTTAGTAAGAGATAGTAAGGTGAAAAAGAAAAAAGATGAAGAAGACATTATTAACAGCAAAACTTATGATTATAAAATAGGTGATAGGGTGCTGCTTATGGAGTATATGGACTTTGCCATAGTTTATAAACCAATGGATAGCTTTAATAATATAACAGTGTTATATAAAGATGACTTCCTAGAGGTTAATGAAAAAAGATTAAAATTAGAGCTAAAGGCTGAGGATTTGTACCCAGAGGATTATGATTTTAATATATTATTTATGGATTATGAAAAGCGAAAATTAGAAAGAGACCTTGAGAGAGGATCTAAGAAGGCATTGAAAAAGATTCAAAAGGAAATAAGCAGTAGTAGGGTAAACTAAAAAAAGTGGGGTGTCATCCACAGGGCAAGTTGCAGATGGATGGCACCCTACTTTTTTATTCTGAATTTTATCCAAGTTCTAATGTGCATCCTGTGTTATATTCAAAAGTTTCTTTGATTTTTAGGAAGATATCCTCATCTATATTCTCACACTTTAAAATAACTTTTAAAGCAGCACCATTAAAGGCAGGATTCTTTTTTAAGTTCACCTTATTTTCATCGCATAGCTGCACTGCTAAATTTATAATAGCGTTTTGATTAACAGAAGTTGCTATGTTTATATTCCAGGCTATTTCTTTTGATAGAGCTTCAAATTTATGAAGATATTTTCTACCAATAATTGGTGAAATAAAAGTAAGTTCTATAAATTTACCAATATGGTTATGCTTTATACTTTTTTTATAAGGTTTAAATTCTTCATACATAAAAGCATCATCAATAAGCTGAAAAGCTACATTTTGCTCTAAAGGAGCTTTGTTGTGTTCATTGAATATAGCATCACTCTCAGTTGACATAGAATTTGATAAGGCATTACTTTCACTTTGAACTACTAAATTTACACCAGTGAGGTTCTTGAATTCCTCTAATTCGGTAGAGATTTCAAAAGATGATTTTAGTGCTACTACTATCTTATTTTCATTAAGATGACAGGAAATTTTTTTTATATCAGCATTTTTTAATAAGCTTTTTATAAGATTATCAGAAGACTGTAAATTCATTTGCTCATTTATTTCAAATTTCCATCCTGTTTTTTCTTCAAGTTCTTTAATAGTTTTATGGATAGAGTTATCTACTGATTTAGGAAAGTCAAAATATAAAATTGCTACTCTTTCTTCTTGATTTAAACCTAGTTTTTTATATTTAAAGGCACTTAAACACTCGAAAGCTAGGGCAGTTATTTCGTTGGCCTTTAATGTTTTAGGCTCTAAATCCAACCTTACGTCTTCGGAAGTTCTAGCTTTAAATAAGAAAAGCCGTCTTAAATCACTTTCAAAATAAGGGGAATCTAAAAGTTGAAATCTAAAGTTGTCAACTTCTGAGACTTTAAGAATTTTTGAACCACCCCATATGAAAGTTAATTCTTCGATAGTGAAAAATTTATCTCTATATTTTTCGTAAACAAAACTCCATAGTAATTTAATATTTTCTTTATTTAGCGGTTCCTTTGATTTCATCACAAAAGGAATTTGTTTGCTTAACTGTTTTCTTGGAGTTTTAATTTCTACATCAAAGCACTCTCCAGATTTAGGCGCGAAAAGTTTTCCTCTAATATCTTTTGCAGCTTCAGTTGCAAAGGTATTAATAACTTCACTATCACCATGGACTAAAAATACATTATCAGGAGTGAGCTTTGCTATAAGAGCTTGGATTTCACTTTTATCTCCATGAGCGGATAAGCCTACTCTTTCTACTCTGCATTTCACGGGAATGATTTTGCCGTTTATTTCGAGAGTTCTATCCTCTTTGCTAGTTTCTAGCAAATTAAGAAGTTTCCTTCCTGGAGATTCTTCATCTTGATAACCTGTTATAACTATATATCCATTGTCCATAGCAGCAATTTTTTCAGCATAGAATTGGCTAGGGCCTCCTGTAAGCATACCAGAACTAGATATTATAATGCAGCTTTCTTTAGAATCAAGCAGGGTTTCTCTTTGCTTTTTATTTTTTACTGGTATAATATTATCATCATAAAAAGGCTCCACGCCTCTTAAAACCTTTTTGCCTAAAGTGTTTTTAAGGTAAAGGGGATTGAACTTGTAAACTCTGTTAATGTCTTTTACCATACCATCTATGTAGATATTAACTTTTTTTAATTTCTTAGAATTCATAGCTTTTTTAAGTATAAGTATAACTTCCTGCGCACGACCTAAGGCAAAAGCTGGAATTATCATTTTTCCGCTGTTGCGAGCACAATCATTAACAATATCTATAAGGCGATTTTCCTCAATTTCTCTATTTGAATGTAGTTTATCCGCATAAGTGCATTCGAAAATACCAATATCAGGTCTTAGTCTAGGGATTTTTGCACCTTCTACTGACTTTTGAGAAAATAATGAAAAATCACCGCTATAAAATAATGAGCCTTCACTACCTTGCAAATATATACAGCTTGCGCCTGCTATATGGCCAGCATTATAGAAGGTGAGCTTTAAATTATCAAGAATTTCAAAGGGCACTTCATAATTTACAGTAAAGATTCTATTTAACATATTTTCTACATCTACCTCGGCATATAGTGGGATTTCAGCATCTCTGTTATTCATTATTTTAAGACTATCATATAGTAATACCCTCACTAAATCTTTAGTCATATTATTCATATATATCCTAGCACTAGGATATTCTTTGCTTATCATAGGCAAACTGCCGATATGGTCCAAATGGGCGTGACTAATTATAATAGCATCTACTCCACCCATTTCTTGTATTGTTCTGAAATCAGGTAAGGGATCTTTAGAAGCACTTTGACGTATGCCAGAATCCATTAATATATTTTTATTGTTAATGGTAAATAAAATGCAACTAGCACCGATTTCATAGGCTCCACCTAAAAAAGATAGTTTCATATTAAGTCACTTCCTCTTGTATAGATAATTATTTATTTTTGAAAATTTCTACTAATACTTTTTATAAGATAACATATATCGCGTCCAAAGGCTATTAAAAATATAATTAATAAAAAGATTTTATTCTCATATGGAATTATATGTGCAGTAGCTAATTGTGGAAATTTAGCCTTGATCATATCCGATACATTAAAAATTAAAAATATGCATATAGACAAAAATACCCAATAATAATCTGTTTTGTTCTTCTTTCCTTTGAAAGATTGCTTCTTTCCTATCATAACGCTTAGTGGCAATATAACTACGAACATAGATAGGAAGGTGACTATATCCATATAAAACATATCTTGGTCTTTAAAAGAATTATCCCATCCATTTGTAATTATATTAAATATAAACATCATTAAATAGTAAATGAATCCAGTTTGCAAAATAATTTCTATATAATTAAAACATTTGTGAAAAACATTTTTATTGTAGTTTGACTCTTCAATTATTGAATCACAAAAGCCTTTGATATCATCACCTATAACTTCACTTGCAAATTTTCCTTCACTTTTTGCTTGGAGCATCATATCTAGTACTTGTTGAAATATTACCTCTTGTTCTATTAGACGTAAAGATGACATTCCAATGTACTTAGTAATATCATTAAAATTCTTTAAGTCTCTATCATTCAGTTCTTTTGTGAGCTTGCATCTTTTAGACATTAATATAATAGATCTAATCATAATTCCCCCCCCAATACACTATCTACATTTGTTTTTATGCCATTCCATGAGATAACAAAGTTTTGAAGTTCCGCTACCCCTTCATCCGTTAAATAATAATATTTTCGCTTAGGCCCAAAAGGTGAGTTTTTCATAACAGAATATATTAATTTTTTCTTTTCAAGGCGTATTAATATAGGGTAAACACTGCCCTCTGTAATATCTTTGAAGCCGTAGTTTACTAATCTTTCACATATTTCATATCCGTAAGTTTCATTTTCTTTAACTATTTTTAAAATGCAACCCTCTAATAACCCCTTTAGTATTTGTGTATCGCTTGCCAATTCATCACCTACTTTGTATTACATAATAGCTATATGTTAATATTATCCTGAGCATTTTGCATTGTCAAGTAGTTAAATAATGTATTTGATTTTTAGTATCCTAAAACCACAATAAAGAATTTTCGGTAGAATGCCTGATGCCAATATATTTTAAAAGTTTAACGACATTTCAGAAGGAAAGTCTCCTACTCCTATAAGCGGGAGTCACCTGCGTAATAAAAATGCTGCAGAAAGATATTAACATCTTCCTGCAGCATTTAATGATTATTCTAGACTATAGTATATTACTTATTAGCTTTTACAAATAATAGTTTATATATTTGAATCAGAATTAGAGGCATAAATGAAAGTCCGTATACTATAGCACGCTGATTTAAAGTTAGTGCAGCTACCTCAAAAACTCCCATAAGTGGCTTGAAACTTAAAACAAATTCTAAAAGTAAATACCCGAGTATGGTGGCAATCCACAAATATTTATTTGAGAAAACTCCTATTTTAAATATGGATTCCTGTGACCTAGAGTTAAATCCATGGAGCAGTCTTGAAAAACACAGTGTTGCAAATGCCATTGTGTTGGAGGTTGTGGTATCGCCGGTTGATAATCCTATATGGAATGCTGTCATTGTACCTAGTGCAATAATTAATCCTTCAATTAATACTTCTATTGAAAAGGATTTATTTAATATAGGTGAGTTTATATCTCTAGGTTTTTCATTCATTATATTTTTATTATGAGGTTCAAGTCCTATTGCAATAGCTGGAAGACTATCTGTAACCAGGTTGATAAATAGAAGATGAACTGGTGCAAAAGGCATTGGGAGCGCTGCAAGTGAAGTATAAAGAACTGAAATCACAGCTGCGGTATTTCCAGATAATAAAAATTTAATTGAATTTTTTATGTTTGAATATATACTTCTTCCATTGGAAATTGCCTTTACAATGGTTGAAAAGTTATCATCCATAAGTACTATAGAAGCAGCATCTTTAGCAACCTCAGTACCTGTTATTCCCATAGCAATACCAATATCTGCTTGTTTTAGTGCAGGAGCATCATTTACACCATCACCGGTCATTGCGACGATATTTCCTCTTTCCTGCCATGCTCTTACTATCCTTATCTTATGCTCAGGGGATACCCTTGCATATACAGAAATATGTTCTACTTTAGTTTTAAGCTCTTCATCGCTTAAGGAGTCAAGCGCGTAGCCTTCTATAGCTTCAGATTCATTTGTTAATATACCAATTTGCTTCGCTATGGCAGAGGCGGTTATCTTATGATCTCCAGTTATCATTACTGGCTTAATGCCAGACCTTATACAGTCTGCAACTGCTGTAGCAGATTCTATTCTTGGTGGGTCCATCATGGAAATTAGACCTACAAATATCAAGTCATTTTCATCTGAAATACCTATTGGTTTTTTATTTTCTATTTCTTTATAAGCAAAGGCTAAAACTCTGAGTCCACTTTCGGAAAACTCCTTATTTACTCTTTCAATCTCTTTTTTATCATTCTCCGTCAGTGTTTTAACGCCACTTGATGTAACTATACTTATAGATCTTAATAAAAGTACATCAAGCGCACCCTTGGTTATCATAAAGGTTTTATCTTCAAGTTTATTTGCTGTACTCATTAGCTTTCTATCAGAATCAAAGGGTACTTCAGAAACTCTTGGATAGTCTTTTCTGATATCTAGCTCGTCTAAATCATATACTTCACCTAGGTTTACAAGTGCAACCTCAGTGGAATCTCCAATCTCTTTGTCTTTAATAGTTATAGCATCATTACATAATAGTGCCATTAGTACAAGATTCTTTTCCAAAAGCTTATCATGGTCAAGTTCATCATGAGACAGTACTTTTTCATCAACATATACCTTTTGTACAGTCATTTTGTTCTGTGTTAGCGTTCCAGTTTTGTCTGAGCATATTACTGAAATACTTCCTAGGCTTTCAACTGCATGAAGCTTTCTTACAACAGCATTTTCACGCGACATCTTTTGGGTTCCAATGGCAAGAACTATTGTTACTATTGAACTTAATGCTTCAGGTATTGCAGCAACAGCAAGAGATACAGCAAACATGAAGGAATCAATAATTGCGTAGCCTCTGAATACATTAAGAATAAAAATAAGGGCTGATATTGCAAGTATAACAAAGGCAAGCTTTTTACCGAAATTGTCCAAGTTAACTTGTAATGGAGTCTTCTTTTCCTTTGCAGTTTCTAAAAGGTTAGCTATTTTACCTAGCTCTGTTTCCATTCCAATAGATGTAACTAAAATTAAAGCTCTTCCATAGGTTACAAAGCTTCCGGAAAACACCATATTTTTTTTATCGCCGATTGCTACATTATCCTGATTTATTATATCAGTTGTTTTTAAAACACTTTCAGACTCACCTGTTAATGAACTTTCATTTATCTGAAGACTGTAGTTTTCAATTATTCGTCCATCAGCACTTACATAGTCGCCTGCATCTAAATATAAGATATCTCCGGTCAGCAATTCTCTTGAAGGGATTTCTAGTTTTTCTCCATTTCTTAAAACCTTGGCTGTGGGAGAGGACAGGGCCTTAAGGCTTTTTAAAGATTGTTCTGCCTTAACATGCTGAACAGTTCCAAGAATAGCATTTATAACAACAACTACAATTATAACAAGTGTACTCTCAAACTTACCAAGGAAAGCTGATATAAGAGCGGCACCTAAAAGTATTACTACTAAAAAGTCCTTAAACTGTTCTAGGAATACCTGTAGGTTACTTTTTCTAGCGCCTTCAGTTAATTCATTAAAGCCCTGCTTTTCTCTTAGTTTTTTTATTTCAAGATCATTTAGTCCTTTGTCACTAACTCCCAGAGTTCTCATCGCCTCTTCCGATGTTTGTTTATAAAACATGTTCATTAATATTCCCCCTCGTAATGGTTATTTTTATGGTGTCAATTCCTTTAGTATAGATAAAACTTATTGATTATAATAACAGGGTAAAATAAAAAGGCTCTACAGTTGGCATAAATACCAGCTGTAGAGTCTTACTAAACTTTAGAAGTTATCAAAGCCGGGATTTAATCCGTGGTGACGACTTTGATTCTGCTTAAAAAAGCAGGAAGTTACTCCCTCTACATATATTATTTTTTAAGACCTACATAATCTCTATACTTAACATATTAATGTGTTTTGATATATTTGTCAATGAATATAAATTTTACTTATTAAATAAAATTTTGACTTAATCTTTCAATAACACGTTTTTCACCCATAACTTGCATTACTTCATATAAATCCTGAGTTTGTGTTCTGTTAGTTAAAGCAACTCTAATAACGGTTGCAACATCAGAAACTAAACCTTTATATAATTCGGGATTCTTTTTATAAACTCTTCCGTTTTTTGCATATCCAAGTTTTTCAGAAAGTTCTTTAACACGTGAAAACCAAGTATCCGCATCATCACAATGATTATATATATCTATATAGTCCGCAAGGATTATTTTTACGTCTTCCATTGTTATTTGTTCAGGGAAATTAGTGCCAGCACTAATACTATTTTTATAAAAATCATCGAAAAAATATTCAATATGTTCTTTTACATCTAGCCATTTTACAAAATCTTTTCTTGGCTTTTCATTTTCTCTTTCAATATTAAATATTTGTTTTGCATAATCCTCATGTTTGATAAGTATATCGGAAGTTGCAGTATCATTCTCTTTAGCCCAAGCAAGGTATAAGTCATAAACTGTACCTGCGCTCATAGTAGCTATAATATTTTTACTCATATCGTTAAGTTTTAAAATATCAAATAGTGCACCGCTTTTGCTCATATTTTCAAGGGCAATAATAAAGTTTGTACAAGGCTCATCTACGTTTTCAGTTCTCCATTCTTGAAAATTAGAGTTAACTAAATTTATAAGATATTCAGTTACAGATATAAGAGGATATCCCTCTGCTTTATAAAAATCTACGCGAATTTCAGGGTCTTTTCTTTTACTAAGCTTACGTTTTGATGTTCCGTCCATTTTCATTATGACAGGTATATGAGCATAGTTTGGAGCAGCGCAGCCTAACACTTCAAATAATTGCAAATGTATAGGAAGAGAAGAAAGCCATTCTTCACCACGTATTACATGGGTTGTTCTCATTAAATAATCATCTACAGCATGAGCAAAATGGTAGGTTGGAAGTCCATTGGTTTTAAGTATTACAATATCTTGATCATTTTCTGGCATACTTATACTTCCTTTAATTAAATCATTACAAATTACTCTTTTATTTGGGTCCCCAGGGGATTTAAGTCTTATAACAAAAGGTTTGCCCTTTGATAAATTTTCATTAATTTCATGGAAACTAGCATTTCTGTGGATAGCCCATTTTCCATGATATCCTGTATTGATTTTTTGCTCTTGCTGAATTTCCCTTGTGGCATTTAATTCTTCTTCTGTGCAAAAGCAGGGATAAGCTAAGCCTTTTTTTATCAAATCTTTTACGAAGGTATGATATATTTCCATTCTGTCACTTTGTTTATAAGGTCCATAAGCACCTTTTTCACTATTAGAATCCACAACTCCTTCATCAAAATAAATTCCAAAATCGCGTAAGGTGTTAGTGCTATCTTCAATGGCACCAACTACCTCTCTTTTTTTATCAGTGTCTTCTACTCTAAAATAGAATATTCCTTCACTTTGATGAGCCACTCTCTCAGATATAAGCGCCGCGAATACCCCTCCAAGATGCTGAAAACCAGTTGGGCTAGGTGCATATCTTGTAACCATAGCACCTTGTTTAAGGTTTCTTTCTGGGTAGAGATTAGAATAGTATTCTGGAGTTTTGTCAATGCTAGGAAGCAGTAAATCTGCTAATTTTAAACAATCCATTTTAATCATCCTTTCTTGTTAATATTATTTAATCGCAAAAAAAACCTCTCATCCTATACTATATAGGACGAAAGGTAAACTTCCGCGGTACCACCTAAATTGATGTAAAGGCATCTTGCAATACCTAAATCCACTTATTAACAGTATAAATCATACTGTACTTTTATAACGGAAAGCTACCGTTGGACTTACTCAAATGTTTCAGTCCAATGCTCCAGAGCTTCTTTCTGTAGTTTCAAATACCAAATTTCCACCATCATTGGTTCTCTTTAAATTGAAATATACTTACTTTTCTCTTTCATTGCATTTATGTTTAAATTTTATTATTCAATTACAATTATACATTCATTATTTATAATGTCAACATACAAGATTTTATGATGGAGCTTTTTTCATAGAATCCTTTAAAGTGGGCTTTAAGAATTTATATGTAGTTTTGTTAAATACTTGATGTTTGTATTAATATTCTGTATATTTAAATAAGCAAATAATGGTTTTATATTATTTAATTAGTCTGAAAGTAGAATCATAATATGCGAAATGGAGGGTTTATGGAAATTTCAATTAATATAATAAGGGCAGTAAATAATAATAAGTATGTAAATATGAAAGATTATTATGAATTAGCATTTAACGTTAAACGTATATGGTTATCCGAACCATGTAATATAATTTTTGAAAAAAATAGAATATATAGCATAAAGCTTAAATCAGATGAGGTTATTGAGGGGTCAATTATTCAAATAGGACAAGATGAATTTGGATTTTACATAGTATTTAAAAGGGCAATAGTACCATCACAAAAAGGAGAATTACTAAATAACAGCGTTTTTTTTGAACGCCAAAGGATTCCTAAAGGATATGCAGTACTTAAAGAAGTTTTTGCACCTGACACTATAGCTGGTGGAAAAGAACTAATACAATACTGTGAAGGGCAGTGGCCTAACCTTAATGGCTCAGCACTATCTATAAAGAAAGAAGGTAGCAATTATATTTTTCATTTAATGAAAGGGAATTTAGGAGAAACCGCTGTAGAATTACGTCTTTGTAATGTTTATGCTGAAAAATGTATTGGAGACGACTGTAATAATTTAGAGTACTTTGATAAGGAGGGGATTGGATATTTAGATATTAAAAAGCTAGATGATTTTAATTATACAATTCATATACAAAATAATTTTATGGAATTTATTTGCATTGATGAATTAACTTATAATTCAGTGGAACACAGAAATGAAGTAACAATTAACTGTAGAGAATTAAATATAACTTACTATAATAGCTTCTTAAGGGGATTAGAAGAAAAAGGTATTGCGTTGACAAAGTTATATTCTGATAAAGATGTTCATTATTCAAAAGCAGATGAACTTCGAAGTAAATGGCTTGAAACTTTTACTCGAAATATAGATGTCAGTGATGCTAACCTAGACCAATGTCTTTGGCATATATTTAGCTATGGAAAGTTGTCGTGCGTGCAAAGAGAAGATGCAGATGCAGCGCTAATTAAAATTAAAAAAGAAACATTATATTTATTCTTTAATGAGGGAACAACTTGTTATCGTTTAAATAATGCTGAGAAATTTACTGCGGAGAATATTGATTATTTTAATGATATTTATGTAACCAATGAAGATTTTACTTGGACTTATGCGTTAACACATGAAAGAGTAACTTGTGGTCCATATTTTCATTCAAACTAAGGAATAAGTGCCCCACGTGGCAAGATGGCGACATACTAGTGAGAATATTTTGCGCTTTTTATGAATTTCATATTGACAATATATTGATAATGTAATAATATATAACATATACAGTGAGTGTACCTAACAAAATGTTAGCGGTACAGGGACTTTCCTACACGTAGATAACTCTACGGAGTCACTTCCAAAGTGATTTCGTGGAGTTTTTTTGTTTTATAATTAAGTAGTAACAATTAACAATTGCTATCTACTTCAGAGAGAATATAGGGGGGATACAATGAAAAGTATATTAGAATATTATGAAAACTATGATGAGGAAGCGAGACTTATTAAGGATAATGCACATAAAATAGAGTTTATTACAACTATGCATTACTTAGATAAGATTGTTAAACCAGGTGCAAGGATTCTAGAAGTTGGTGCAGGAACAGGAAGATAAAATACAATGTTTAGATGAATGCTTAAGGGTATTAAAAAGTGGTGGAATTTTAGCAGTTGCTTATATCAATAGATTTTCAACTTTTGTTAATATGATAAATAGAAAAAAAGAAAATATTAATGATGAGGGCTTGAACAATATTGTAAAAACAGGATTAGAATATGGTGATGAAAGAGACTGCTTTTACTATTCCAAATATGATGATATAGAAAATTTAATGGATAGTTTTAATATAACAAAGATTAGTCATATTGGAACTGATGGATTGGTGGGTCTGTTTAGTGATAAATTAAACGAATTTAACGGAACGGAATTTGAAAAGTGGATGGAATATCACTTAATGACATGTAGTGATAGCAGTTTAATTGGATATAGTCAACATGGATTATATATATGTGAAAAAATATAAGTTTAGAGGTGTACCTGTTAATAATAGGCTACACGAGATATAACAATTGATAATTGTTATGTACTATTAAGGAATACAGGAGGGAAATAACTATGTATACAGGTAAAAAAATCAGATTAAGAGAGTATAAAAAAGAAGATGTGAAACAAGCTCAAAATTTTATAAATGATCCTGAGGTAAAGAGACTCTTACACCCAGGAATTCCTTATTTATTTACCTTTGAAGATGAACAAAAATGGTTTGAAGGAATGTCAGGTACGAAGGAAAAATACAGTTTTGCCATAGAGACATTAGAGGATAACAAATATATAGGTGGTTGCGGGATAAACGATATAGATTGGAAAAACAGCGTGATAGTTGTAGGTATATTCATCGGGGATAAAGATTATTGGAGTAAGGGCTATGGCACTGATGCAATGAAGGTTTTAATTAGGTTTATTTTTGAGCAAATGAATATACACAAAATTAAATTGAACGTATATTCCTTTAATGAACGTGCAATTAGATGCTATGAAAAATGTGGATTTAAACAAGAAGGCAGACTAAGAAAAGAAATATTCAGAGATGGAAAGTATTACGATGAAATTGTTATGGGACTTTTAAGCGAAGAATATTTTTCATAAAAGGGTATTTCTGTTTTGAGGACATTTCATCACAGTAGGTGATGAATTAATAGGCATCAGCAGCAAGACCTAAGGATTAATGAGGAAGTGAGATGATAATAATATGGGAGCCTTAATTCTGCTCAGTGATTTTACTGAAAATGATAACGTGAATTTGAAACGAAAAATGCAAGAAATATTTTTAGATAAGAAATATACAATAAGCTATATACCTTCAATGTCGGATATAAAACTAAAATACTTTGAACAAGCAAAAATGGAATTAAGTAAATATGGGAATTTTCAATTTGATTATTTTGATATCGATGACTTTTGTAATATTGAAAAAATAGAAAAGATATTTGAATCAGAAATAATATATCTATCAGGTGGAAATACCTATTACTTTTTAAATAACTTAAAAAAGAGGTATCTAATAACTAGACTTAGAAAGTATGTTGAGAATGGAGGACATATTATAGGATTAAGTGCAGGGGCAATAATTATGTCAAAAGACATATCCTCCGCAAAATTTGGTGATAAGGATATAGTTGGACTATCGGATTTGTCATCTTTAGCTTTAGTTGATTTTGATTTTATGCCACATTGGAATCAAGATAGTAATTATTTAGAAGATTTAAAAGAACATTCTAAAAATACTGGCAATACAGTTTATGCATGTAATGACGGCGATGGAATCATTGTAATGGATAATAAAGTACACTTTTATGGGGATATAAAAATGATAAAACAGGGTGAAATAATGAAAGCTTACGAAAAAGACCATATAATAATTTAAATAAAGCATTTGAAAAAGAACAGACTAGCCAGTTGACTAGTCTGTTCTTTTTCAAATGACTTAAACATAGATTTTTTAAATACCTGCAGGAGCAAGTCTAGATTTAATAAGTTTAGCCTTGTTTTTCTTATAAATTTGATGCATTTCTAGTATCTCTAAAGAAGTATAAGTATATTTAATGAATATAGCAGCCGTAATAAAAGATATTACATCAGATATGGGATAGGCAAGCCATGCTCCAAAGACTCCCATGTCCAAACCTACTACAAGTGCATACACTAGTGGAATAAATACTATTATTTGTCTGTAAATAGATAATTTAAAAGAAGCTTTAACTCTATTTATAGCTTGGCAATATGAGATTGACAGATAATATATTCCAAGGCAAGGGAATACAGCTATAACCATTCTAAAAGCCTTTGCTGTTCCTACTATAATAGCACTATCGCTTATAAATATACCTATAAGTGATTCTGCAAAAATCATAAATATTGCCCACAATATAGTTGAACTTACAGATACTGCAATTATAGCTGTTTTAACAACTTCTTTTAATCTGGTATAATTTCCAGCACCATAATTATAAGCAGCTATAGGTTGCATAGCTGAGCTTATACCCATTACTGTCATAAATAAAAACATTGAAACCCTTGTAGTTAAACCAACTGTTACAATGGCTAAATCTCCGCCATAGGAGGATAGCAAATTGTTTAATATAGCAGCTACCACTGCATCTGAGATTTCTATTATAAATGTTGAAAACCCAACATATACTATTCCAAGTGATACTGCTTTATTAAGAGTTAGTCTAATAGAAAAATTTAACTCCTTCTTTATTTTCATAAATACAGTTAGAACATATATAAAACCTATTATCTGAGATATTACTGTAGCTATAGCAGCTCCTTTTACTCCATAGGAAAATACATTTATTAAAACATAATCTATAATTACATTACAAATTGCTCCAATGCAGGTACTAAATAAAACTATTTTAGTGTTACCAAAGGCAGTTATAATATAAGATGCAATTAGCGTAAAGGATTGAAATAGCACACCAATTAATATTATACTTACATAATCTTTTGCAAGAGGGAACATCTTTTCCGAAGCACCTAGACTAATTAAAATTTTATCTTGAAAAATAAAAATACCAGTACCAATTATAGATATCATTATAAGCATTAGAACTATAGCATTAGGTATGATAGTCCTTAGATTTTCAAAATCTTCGTCTCCACAGCTTCTTGCCACAGCGGTAGAAGCACCAACAGCTATAAGCATAGATATAGCTAAAAATAATCTTTGAATTGGAAAGGCTATAGTTAAAGCACCAATAGCATCAGCTCCTATTGCTTTTCCTAAAAACATAGAATCCACCATGTTGTACATTTCTGCTACCATTAAAGAAATTATTGCTGGCACAGAAAATTTTAACAATAGTTTTCCGATTTTTTCCTCGCCAAATGCTTTATTACTTTCTGCCACATTACCCATTGTCATTAAATTCACGTCTCCCTAAAAATTTTTGTTTCCATAGTATTATTCTACGCTATTATCAATATATTAGCATTCACAGGCTTGCTAGATAAGAAGTACAAAATTGCTAACATGTAACTTTCCATAATACTGAAATAACAAAAAAACACCTTAAAATAGGTGTTTTTGTACTTTTTGAAGAACTATTAGTGTAGAACCATAGCCTTCTATCTTTATTATATTATTATAAACTGCTGTTTTTTTAGCATAGGATAGAGAAACGTTAGGAGTGGAAATTTTAGTTAAAGTTTCCCATTCATCATAACTAAGCCGTTTGGGTTTACCCATACGTAACCAGATATCATAAGCTGAGCCGAAATTTTCACCAATTTCATATTTAATAACTTTATAGTCATTAACCAAATTTTTAATGGATAGGGATATCTTTCTCTCAGTAATATTTTTACTACCCTTACCTTTGGACAAATCTTCCAACTTAATTAGACTATTAAGTTCATCACTGTAACTGTAAAGTAGGACCTGTATATCCTCATCTTGCCTTGTGATAATGTATCCATCACCTTGGTCTATAACTTCGTTTCCTAACTTTGATAATAAATAGTAAGCATAGTAGGAAACTTTCCTTATTCCATTTAAAGTAAGGAGACCTGGTGAACCAAAAAATAATTCATTATTTAAAATTGAATTTTCATCTACAGTATCAAAAGCTTTTAGAGTAAGTAAGCTATTATTATTGTTGGTAATAAAATTATGAATAATATATGGAAGCATGTAGGAGGAATCATAAATAGTATTTATAGTTTCAGGAACATTAAAAGGATCTTCTATTAGATTCTGCAATTCATATTTTTCGAAAATTTCCCTTGTAATATCTATATATTCTACAGATAAGTCTTTTGATGCTTGGAATTTCCAAAGTTTAACTACCTCAATGCCATATATATCAACAAAATACATGATAAAGCTTTCTAAAAGTTTTATAAAAGAGCTTTTATCTTCAAAAGTCTGGTTCAAAATTATTAAGGGAACCAGGGATATATCCATTAAAAATTCTAATAATTTTTCAACTTCGTTCCAATTTAAAAACTTTACATTTTCATTAAAATATACCTTCATTTCTTTTCCAAATAAGTTCTGAACTATACCATTTTCAAAGCCTATAGCCTCTTGAATAGATCTTAGATATCCTTGTTCACCTGATTTAACAAGTTCTTCTGCTTGCCCCAAATTTATTTTTTCCTTCCATCTATGTTCTAGGTTTGTACTTGGCAGCAGAGAGTCTGTTTGGATTTTTATAATTTTGTTAGTATAGTTGAATCTATCATAATCTTCTAAATAATAAGATATATACTCCAGTGTTTCAGATAAATCATGTGTATCCATTTTTTTGAAGCTATCAAATTCTTCCCCTGGTACATGATATTTTTTCCTGAATTGTAGTGGAGTACAATTATAATGATCTTTAAAGCTCTTATTGTAATATCTAGCATGAGAAAAACCAACATCCAGAGAAATATCTGAGATAGTTTTATCTGTATCTAATAGTAATTTAATAGATTCATCTACTCGTACAATATTTACGAGTTCACCAAAATTTGTTCCAGCCATTTCTTTTATTTGATGAGATAAATAATAAGAACTTAAATATTCTTGGCTTGCTATATCCTGTAAACTAATTTTATTCATATAGTTATTATAGATGTACTTTCTAATCCTATGATACCTTTGAAATTGTATTACATTTTCTTTTAAGTCTTTTTCATCATAATTAAGATAGTGAAATTTGTTTATTAAATGGAATAATAACTTTACTAAAACAGCCTCTATTTGATCATCAAAGTTTTCACTTTTTTGTATTATTTCGCAAGCTAGAATAGATAAGTATTTCCTAAGAACATCATATTTTGCTTCCTGTTGTGCGCCTTCTTCACTAGAGTTTGTATAAAAATAAATGTTTTTCATATCATCATAATACTTTTCGAAAAATAAAGGGTCCAGGTGAAAAATTAAAACCTTATTATTTACATCTGAATAAATTCTATGGGCTTCATCACAATTTACAATCTCAATTTCACGCTCGTATACTTCATAATTTCCTGACTCTATAAGTACATTAACGCTGCCTTCAAGTACAAAAATTATTTCTATAGAATTATGCCAATGTATTGGATAGTCCGTTACACTTTCTAGAGAGATGTTTAAAGGTAAATCATTTATATAACTTATATATTCTTTTCTCATTTAATCTCCTTTAGTGCCTTTGGTGCCACCCACGTGGCAAGTGGCAAGTTTGATATATATATATTATACATCATGGATAAAAAAGTGCCACCCATATTGCAAGTGGAAAGTTTGAAGTAAAAATTTTAAATAGCGAGGGTTAACAATATGTTTTAAAATTGTTAACCCTCGCTGACTTTTTTATTTAACGACATTTCAGAAGGAAGTCTCCTACTTCTATAAGTGGGAGTCCTGTACTTATAACAAAAAGAAAACTTCAGTGGGGGTCTAAATCTCCTTCTGAAGTCGTTAATATTGCAGCTTCGCAGAAGATGATTTAAGAGCTGGTAAGTCTTTTACGTATTCATAAAAATCTTCGTATTCACCTGAATAGTCAGTTATTATTTCTTCACCAGTCCTATGTAGTAAATTATTTGTTATTAAATATGTCTTTAGTCCAAGTTTTTTAGCTATTAAGTCTTCTTGAACATCATTTCCTACCATTAAACAGTCATAAGGCTTTTTTTCTATATCTTTTAAGATCTCTTCATAATACTTTAATTGTGGCTTGCAATAATGATTTTTCTCAAAGGTTGAGACATATGAAAAATCTTCTGGCTGAAAACCTGCCCAATGTATTCTATGATGAATAGCTTTTTCAGGAAATAGGGGATTTGTTGCAAGTGCAACAGTATAACCCTTTGATTTTAATATTTTAACACTTTCTTTTATACAAAGAATATCTTGTGCATATTCTTTGATTTTTAAAAAACTTGTATCATAAAAATCATCAAATCGTTTTTGCAGCGCTGGAAGCTCCATATTCATTCTAGTAGTAAAGTCAGCCATGAATATTTCTTCATTAGTTTTATATTCTGTGTTTTCCACCATGATTTTGGTAGAACTCCATATATTCTTAGCTAGTTCACTAGGTGATATTATATCAGCAAAATTTTTTGAAAGCTCTTCAAAATATAGTTTTTCAAATAGAATCATGTCTATAGGAAGTAAGGTACCATCAAGATCAAATAATATTGTATTCATTTATCCACACCCCTTAAATTTAAATAATTATTTGTTTTTTATATTATAGGCAATAAAGAAATATTATGTTTAATTTCGAATTTTGTCAATGAAAAACATTGGTATCATTATAGTAACTATATGTTAAAAAAGTGGGTACTTGCATTGAACGATTATAGTAGTACAATAATACTTGTACAATAAAAATTCTAATAAAGGGAGAGAATGCTCTTTGTTTAAAAATAAAAGGAGAGATTATTAATGAAAAATTTTAATTATTCAATTCCAACTAAGGTGTTTTTCGGTAAAGATCAAATAAATGTACTTGCTAGGGAAATAAAAAACTTCGGTTCTAAGGTATTGCTTGTTTACGGAGGCGGTAGCATAAAGAAAAGTGGATTACATGACAAAATTACTGGAATATTAAAAGCTAATAATATTAGTTTTTGGGAGCTTGCAGGAGTAGAACCAAACCCAAGAGTAACCAGCGTAAGAAAAGGCGCTCAGCTTTGCCGTGATAATAAAATAGACCTTATACTTGCAGTAGGCGGCGGAAGCTCTATTGACTGTGCAAAGGTTATAGCAGCAGCTTACTACTATGAAGGAGATGCATGGGATATAGTGCTAGATCGAAATAAAATTAAAAAAGTACTTCCACTTGCGACTATATTAACACTAGCGGCCACTGGTTCTGAAATGAATGCAGGAGCTGTAATTACAAACTTTGAGACAAAGGAAAAATTAGCTACAGGACACGAAGATATGGCACCTAAGTTCTCTATATTAGATCCTACTTATACCTTCACATTGCCTGTAAAACAAACAGCAGCAGGTACTGCAGATATAACTAGTCATATTTTTGAGGTATACTTTAGCAGTACAAAAGAAGCATTTTTGCAAAATAGAATGGCTGAGGGAATGCTTAAAACTTGTATAAAATATGGTCCAATAGCTCTAAAAGATCCAGAAAATTATGAAGCAAGATCTAATTTAATGTGGACTTCAAGTCTAGCAATAAATGGACTTATAAGCTATGGTAAAGAAACAGAGTGGAGTGTTCATGCAATGGAACATGAATTAAGTGCATACTATGATATTACTCATGGAGTGGGTCTTGCAATTTTAACACCACACTGGATGAAATACATTTTAAATGATGCAACTTTAGATAAATTTGTTGAATATGGAGTAAATGTTTGGGATATTGATGAAAATGGAGATAAATATGCAATAGCTAACGCGGCAATTGAAA
Organism: Clostridium sp. FP1; assembly: GCF_011065975.2. Lineage (NCBI taxonomy): Bacteria > Bacillati > Bacillota > Clostridia > Eubacteriales > Clostridiaceae > Clostridium > Clostridium sp. FP1. The sequence goes on from NZ_JAAMNJ020000001.1 coordinate 1,545,980, forward strand.
AAACAAGAGAATATTATAATTCCTTAGGAATTCCTTCTTCATTAAAGGAAGTTGGCATAAATGAAGAGAAATTAGAAGAAATGGCAAATCAATCTGTAAGAAGAGGTAAACTAGGAAACTTCAGAGTTTTAGAAGCCGAAGATGTGCTTAGTATATTTAGAGCAGCATTATAATATAAGGAATATAAATAGACTAGTAGGCTGATAGTGTTTTTGAAGATACCTAAAACATAAAGAACTCCAAAATCTTAGAAATATTAAGATTTTGGAGCTTTTATATTTTTAACGATTTTCCTTCTGAAAGTATTAATATTCTAGCTTCGAAGAGGAGGAACAGCTGTGCAGGTGATTATTTAATTAAACAAATTTCTTTTTTTCTATCATTGTTGAGATAAACACCATAACAATTCTTGGATTATGTTATTATAGTTAGGGGCGTTTAAAAAGTCCTTAAATTATAGGAACAAAAGAATGGAAGTTAATGGTCAAGATGATATATTTAATAAATTTGGAAAAGCTTTTAGTAAATTGTTCGTCTAAAGCTTCTTTCAAAATAATTAGTTAGAATGATAGGTATTTGATACAGGAGACTAATTATAATAATTTTACGAAAATCAAAAGGAGAAAATTAAAATGAAAGATTATGACAAAATATTAGATAGTTCATCTGATACACCCGCAAATGAGATTAAAAAAGCATATTTTCAAATGGCAAGAAGGTATCTACCAGATAGATATCCAAATGAATTTATGGAAATAGGAAGGACATATGAAACCTTAAGTAATGAAAAAACTAAAAAAGAATATGACATGCTTGCATCAATGTCAAACATGAGTCGCATAGACCTTGAGCGGGCTAAGAAATTTTTAGAAGAAAATGAGATATCAAAAGCTATAAGTATTTTAGAAGATATTTTGATTAGGCAGCCAGAGCTTTTAATACCTAAAAGTTTACTGGGTGAAGTATATATAACCAATGGTAACAGCGGGAAGGCAGTCAAAATATATGAGGATCTTGTAAAAAAGGAACCTGATAATGCTGGATTTAGAGGGCATTTGGCTTATGCTTATATTCAAAGAAAGTATAATAAAAAAGCTATTAAAGCTTTTGAAAGTGCAATAAAACAAGATGAGGAGAATATTTCATTATGGTTTGGACTTAGTGAAGCATATATCCAAAGTGATTTACCTAGGGAGGCTAAGAAGACTTTAAACAAGACTATAGAAATAGGTTCTTCAAAAGAAATTGATATTACTAGTCTATATTTTAAAATTATATTTATAGATGTGGAAACAGATTCACAGGAAGAGATGATGGAGGATTTAGACAAGCTTATAAATGTTGCTATGCAAAAGGATGAACTTAGAGAAAATGTGGCATGGGATCTTGTTGAAGTGTCTAAATTGATTATAGGTAGTGGACTGACTACAGAAGCTATAGTTGTGGCTGAGGCAGCCTTAAGATTAAGACCAGGAGACAAAAGTATTCTAACATTAAAAGATGAATTTAGTGAATTTGAAAAAATTCAAGTGCCCTTTGAGGCGTTTTCAGAAGATGATAGATTTCATGAGGATATTGTAACCCTTATAGCAATGGAAGTTGTTCCTATAGATGCAATGGATATGAAAAAGGAAGAACATAAGGAATATAAGACTATGATTGAGACGTCATTGTTAATTGAGTGCGAAAAATATGTAAGTGATATAAAAAGAATAAAAAAATATTATCCAGAGCTTTATAAAGTGAAAGAGGGATTTTTTGAAGCTATTTTGAATAGTGAAAATTCACAGAAATTGCTAGAAAAATATGAAAAAGAATTTAATAAAATGGGTTTTTCAAATGAAATGATAGATCAGTATGATATAGATGGGGATAGTTTTGATGAAGATATAGAAGAACCCTTTGTTAGAGAAGAAGAGAAAACAGGAAGAAATGACCCATGTCCTTGTGGAAGTGGGAAAAAATATAAAAAATGTTGTGGTAAGAGTATATAATTTTTGGAATATTCCGAAGGTGTATTGGGATATTCACTTTGTAGATATTTTTTCTAGTACCAATGCCACCAAATTCTACAGTGTATTCTGTTGCAAATATAATACTGGTATTAGCCTTACAATAGCTACTTTTTTATGCCAGTAGATGTTATAATTATAAAAATTGTGGAAATGGAGTGGATACTATGAGTTTACCTATATCTAATAATTTATTAACATACGAACAGTTTATAGCAGTATCACAAAGCATTAAAGATAATACTGGCTATAATACAGAGTATTCCAATGGAGAAGTATTCTACTTTTCTCATAGTGCAAAACATAGTCGGAGCATATTTAATATAGTTAAAATGTTAGATGATAAACTACCTAATACATGCCTAGCAATTAGTGAATTGTATATTAAATTTAAAGAAAATGAGTACAGAATACCAGACATATCAGTATTTTGTGGTAAAGATATAAAGGAGAAATTTGAAAATGACCTACTACATTTAGAAACTCCAAAGTTGATTTTTGAGGTATTAAGTGAATCTACAGAAAAAAATGATAGAGAATATAAAATGGAGTTATATGCTACAAAAGGCATAAAAGAATATTTGTTAGTAGATTACAGAACAAAGACCATAGAACAATATTATTTACAAGATAATTCTTATAAACTAAATAAAAAATATGAAAATGATGATGTATGTAAATTACTATTATATCCTCATATTAAATTTATTACAGGAGAAATATTTGAACTTTTTATGCAAGGATAACACCTTAATTTTTCTTTCGATTTCTAGTGTTAAAAAAATTATATATACAAAAAAATGTATAGATTTAAAGCTACTACCTTTATAACTGGTGGTAGCTTTTGTGGTATAAAAAACAATAGTTTCTGGAAAGAGGAATTATAGTGAAATTTTTTTACCTTTAATTTTAGTAGGTTTTAGTATAATTTACTCTTGGGTATCAGAGCAGCTTATCAAGTTTATTGAGGTAAAGATAGAGCTTAAGCTTCGGGAAAAATTAGTTATAATAATTCTTTCCCTTGATTCAACTATATAATGTATGTCAAAATATACATGTAACAAAACAGAAAAACTTGGGGGAAAATAAATGATAGAAGTAACTACTCAAAGACTAAAATTTTACCATTAGACATTGAAAATTATAGATTATATATAGAAAATTCTAATAAAATGGATATTTACAAATCCCAAAGCCTTATCAATTGTAGCGGATACTGAAAAAACTAATATTGCATCTCATAGAGTATTAGAGAAAAATGGATTTATTAAATATAAGGAAAGTGTTAAAACATCAGATGATGGGGAAGTAGAGGAACTAGTATGGTGGAGACTTGCTAGATAAAATTTTTGTAAAAGATTAGTTAAGATGAACTAATAAAAATGAGGGTGTAGAATTTATTTCAAAATAGTTAGTATAAAGCTACCTGTTGTTTTTCATATAATTTAGAAATTCAAAAAAACATGTAGGTACATCTACCTTATGTTTTTTTGTTTTGAAAAATAAACTATAAAATATTGAATATTGCCTCTTAAATTTAATATTTAAGCACATAGAATACTTCGTCATCTGCCTCTAGTCCAGTAATCCGTGGCTTAAATCCAAAACTAGAATATAACCTTTCCGCTACTATACTTTCTGGATGGAAACTCAACCATATTTCATTAAAATCATTTTCACTTTTAATCTTCTTTAATATTCCATCCAAAGCACATTTTCCATAACCTTTTCCTTGATAGTTTCCATCAATCATAAAACGAAATAAACACATAGTATTGTCTTCTATATCCACACCATACATTGCAAAACCTATCATTTCATTGCCAGTATATATGCCTAAAGAAGTCCAAGTAGGATTAAACTTCCACTGAGCAATTGAAACTACATTTGGGTGCGGCAAATATGCCGCTTGCTCCTCTTTGATTTTTAAGTTAACACATTCGCTCCAATTGTTTGCATCTATTTCTCTTAAAAATATGTTCATTGCGATCTACCTCTCTTTGTTTTTTTGTTACCTCTTTTAACTTAAAGGTTTATTACCATATGTATTCATTCAAAGAATGTAACATATATATAATTTTACCAAAACATTCTACGTTTTCCAAGTTCGAAATTAATTAAAATAATACTTTCCCAAAAGATTTCTATCAATTAGTGTAAAATTGGTTTGTTTACATTATATAAAAAAACTGTTACTATTTATATTAATTAGAAGTAAAATACAGGGGGGGGTTCGTTTGAAAAAAAACAAAGACCAAGAAAATAGAGGTGTTATGACAAATATCAAGTTTTTAGTTGCAAATGCATGGAAATGGGACAAGGGTTTATTCGGATATTTTGGATTTTACACAATTTTAACAGTTATGCTTCCATTTATAGGTATATTTGCTCCTAAGTTTTTGATTGATGAATTAACTGGGGCAAAAAGAACTGATATTTTAATGATGATTCTTGTTATTTTCTTTGTTCTTTCAGTAACTGCTAATTATTTGGTAGCTTATTTAGGGGGAGCATATTACCCTAAAATGATTAAGATAAGATTTAAGTTTATTACTATGATGCAGAAAAAGAGCATGACAATGGATTTTAAATATACAGAAGATTCTAAAACCCTAAATGATATTGAAAATGCATGGAGCGCAGCTGACAATAATGATAATGGAATAGAAGGTGTATTTCATAGGTTATTTGCTTTGTTTGGAAGTGCAATTGCTTTTATGGGATATATTGCTATTGTTTCAACTTTAAATCCATTTATACTTTTGTATCTTCTTGCTAATGTGTTAGTAATATATTTTTTAACACTTAAAGTTAAAAGATATGAGCACAGTAGAAAAGATGATATATCTGAATTAAATAGAAAATCAGGGTATGTATATAATATCATGCATGATTTTTCTTATGGCAAGGATATAAGAATATATGGCCTTGGAAATTGGTTTTCAAAGAAATTTAAAAATTTTAGGGGTGAAAAAGTTAAAATAAATGAAAAAATAAAATATAAGTATTTTGTAGTATCAGCACTTGATGTGATGCTTCTCTTATTTCGCGAAGGTATTATTTATGCTTATTTAATTTATAGAGTAATATATAAAGGTATGGGAATTGGTGATTTTTCTATGTACTTTGTTACAATAGGTGGATTTGCAACTTGGATGCAAAATATCATGACGGATATAGCACATATAAGGGCTCAAAACTTATATATAAATGATTACCGTGATTTTTTAGAATTTGATGATGGAATATTAAACCCAAATCCAAAGCCTATTCCTGATAAAACTCCATATGAAATTGAATTTAAAAATGTTGCTTTTAAATATCCTAACAGTGAAAAATATATTTATAAAAATTTATCCTTGAAAATAAAGGCTGGTGAGCGCCTTGCTATAGTTGGAATTAATGGTGCAGGAAAAACTACCTTTGTAAAGCTGATAACAAGACTTTATGAGCCAATAGAAGGAGAAATATTACTTAATGGGGTAAATATTGCGAGTTTTGATAAGGATGAGTATTATAAAAAGTTTTCTGTTGTGTTTCAAGAAATAAAGATGCTTGCCTTTTCAGTAGCAGAAAATGTTGCATTGGTAAGCGAAGGTAATATTGACCGTGAAAAAATTAATAAATGTATTGATAAAGCAGGAGTAGCTGCTAAAATTAATTCATTAGAAAAGGGCATTGATACAAGTGTTTTAAAGATACTTGATGAAAAAGGGGTAGAGTTCTCAGGAGGAGAAAATCAAAAGCTTGCGTTAGCACGAGCGCTTTATAAAGAAGGAGATATTATAGTTCTAGATGAGCCTACAGCTGCCCTTGATCCAATTGCAGAATATAATATTTATAGAGGCTTTGACGAAATGATAGGGAATAAAACTGCAATATATATTTCACATAGACTTTCAAGTACACGTTTTTGTGATGTTATAGCATTTTTTGAAGATGGTGAAATTAAGGAATACGGTACTCATGATGAGCTTTTAAGTAAAGATGGAAGGTACGCTGAAATGTTTAATATACAAGCGCATTACTACAAGGAAAAAACTTTAGAGGAGGTTATATAGATGAAAAATGATAGATTAGCAGGACTCAAAAAAGACTTTGAAATTATGAGATATTTTCTAAAGTTATCTTCTAAAATGTCTAAAAGCTATATACCAGTCTTATGTTCATCTGCAATATTTAAAGCTATAACCCCCTTTATTAATATTATTATGCCTAAATTTATCATAGATGAACTTTTAGGACAGAAGAGAGTAAATGTTTTTATAATGTTAGTTTCCATCATTGTAGTAGCAAATGGAATTTTAAATCTTATTAGTAGATGGATTGATACCTTAGTGGACATAAAAAACATGGAGATAATAAATGGTTTTGATTTATTGATTGGACAAAAAATAATGGATATGGATTTTGAGAAAATTGAAGATCCAGATATATTAAACTTAAAAGAAAGAGCTATATTTCCTTTGCGTAATCAAGGCGTTTTAGAACGTATGATAAAATGCATAGTAGATTCAATCTCACAATTTGTTACTGCCATAGGTCTTTTAGTAGTAATATCAACATTGAATTTCCTTATAGTTTTTCTAATACTGGGAATCGTTTTACTTAATTCATTTTTATTTAAGAAATCACAGGCGGCGCAGTATAAATTTCATGGGGAGTTAATCCCTCTTAATAGAAAATTCGGATATTACGCAAGAATAACTTCGGATTTTTCTATGGGTAAAGATGTGAGATTATATAACATAAGGCCGCTTATCATGGAAAAAATAGAAGGTTATAATGAAAAGAGTGTTGAATGCTTTGGAAAGCTATTTAGGCTCATGGGAAAATATAATGGGTTAAATGAAGTCAATATGCAGCTTCAAATGATAGTTGTTTATGCTTATATGACCTATAAGGTATTTAAAAATAGTATTGGAATAGGTGATTTTACAATGTATATAAGCGCTGCTAATAAATTTAGCACATCTATATCTGATTTCTTTAAAAGTTTTATAGAGTTTAGACAAATGTGTAGATATCTTGATTTATATCTGGAATTTGAGCAGATAGAATCTTCTAAAAATAAAGAGGGTAAAAAGATTGAAAATATAAATGAATGCAATATTGAGTTTAAAAATGTATCATTTAAATATCCTAGAAGTGAAAATTATACCTTAAAGAATGTATCTATTAATATTAATAATGGTGAAAAATTATCTGTAGTAGGGTTAAATGGTGCAGGAAAAACCACCTTTATAAAACTTCTTACAAGATTGTATGAGCCCGCAGAAGGTGAGATTTTACTTAATGGCGTTAATATAGGTGAATATAATTATGATGATTATATGAAGCTTTTATCGGTAGTTTTTCAGGATTATAAACTATTAGCGTTTTCGGTTAAAGAAAATATTGCTTTTGAAGAATATAAAAGTATGGGCGATGATGAAATAATGGAGGTGCTTAATAAATCTGGATTAGAAAAGGCTATTAAAAAGCTAGATAAAGGAATATACACATCTATTTATAAAACCTTTGATAAGGATGGTATAGAATTTTCAGGAGGACAATCTCAAAAGTTAGCAATGGCTAGGGCCGTATATAAAAATGCTCCAATTGTGGTTTTGGATGAACCAACAGCAGCCCTTGATCCAATTGCTGAATTTGAAATTTATACTAGATTTAATGAACTTATAGGAGATAAAACTACAATATACATTTCTCATAGGCTATCAAGCTGTAAATTTTGTGATAAAATTGCTGTGTTTCATAAAGGTGAGATTGTTCAATATGGAACCCATGATGAATTAATCAAAGAATCAGGAAGTCAGTATGAAACTATGTATATGGCGCAGGCACAATACTATGTGTAAACTTGTTAAGGAAGGATTAATAAGTGTATAAAAAGGGAGGGTTATTTATATAGTGGTACCAATAGGAAGGACATTTTGAAAAAAAGTGTTTGGATATAGGTAATTTTTTTGTATATTTTTGAATTTGTACAAGTTTTTTTAGATTTTTTTAAAGAAAAGTATGATCTGACAAGCATAAGATTATTAGTAGCTAAATTTAATGACATTTCAGAAGGAAAGTTCTTTACTTTTATAAGTAGAGGACTTTTCTTTTAAATATTGATAATTCAAAATAATAATAAAGATTTAGATGTGGAATAAATTATGACTATAATGGATATATTAGCTAAAGGTGTAAAAAATCAAGTTCAATTATATACGGAGCAAAAATAGTAAACTAGAATTATAAAGGATTCTTACTAGCTAGGGTAAAAGTATTATAGTCATTCTGTTAGCACATATTATAACTAGGTAGTTGCAAGGAGAAGCAAAATGGAAAAGTATGTTTATGTTATTATTTCAAGAACACCAACTTACACAGGAAAGATAATTAGAAAGTTTTTAAGAGCAAAATATAATCATGCTTCAATTAGCTTAGATGAAAATCTAAGCCAAATGTATTCGTTTTGTAGACTATCAGTTAGCAATCCTCTTGTAGGCGGTATTATCAGGGAAAGTGTATTTACACTTAACATGGGAGTTAAGGATGATGTTCCTATTAATGTATATCGCATACCTGTAACTTTAGATCAATATGAACTAATAAGTAAATTTATATATGATATATATAATGATGCTGAGGTATATTACTACAATTTACTTCAAGCCATTGGGATTATTTCTAATAAAAAGCATGCTCTTTATAAGACCTATATATGCTCTGAATTTGTAATGAAAGCCTTAAGCAAGGGAGGAATACAGCTTACTTCCTTAGAATTCTATAAGATAACGCCAACAGATATTTGTGGAATTATGAGGAGATTTATTTATTATTCAGGAAATATCAAGGATTATCCATTCAAACAAAATATAAAAACAAAAGATGATGAGCTTTTCTTTTGTAAGACAGGACTTATTTATGAAGGGATGCATACAGTTAGTCACTTTTGGAAGGTTATGTCTAGGGATAGGAATAGCAAAAAGGGTAGAAGAGAATTTTAAATTGGAATTTATATCAATACAAGGTATAATATTGATACAAAACTAATTAAGAAATGCTTAAAAGCCCTTTAAAATATATTTGTTTGGAGTAGTGTTAAAGTTATGAAGAATGTGATTGATGAATTAAAAGGTTCCTTTGTTTTGACAAGGCAAGAGATAGAAAAAATAAAATTATATGTTGTGAAAAAATATCCTAATAATTCTTCGAAAGAAAATGCCTCCATATTATCACGGACTATGTATGAAATTATTGATAAGAATTTAGAAGGAATAAATAGAGAAGACAAGCAGAATATTAAAAAAAATATAATGCAAAGCACAATTTTAAAAGACAAGGATAATATATTAAAATCGGATATTTTTAATGCCTTCATTATTGAATCAGAAGAAAATCCACAGCTAAAAACTTCACTTATTAAATGGATAAATAAAAACCAAAAAAATACTGTATCCAAAGAAGATTTTGAAAAATATGTGGGGTCATTGAATGTGTCAAATGATATTGAAAAGTTACCTTATAAAAGAGCTGAATTAGCAACTATGGATAATGTGGTTAAATTTAAGGGGGCATCAATTTGTAAACATAATTCTAAAAACTTAATATGTAAATATAAAAGGGGACTAGCGGTAAGGCTTAATAGTGCTTCTGAAACAATAAATATGATGTTGGAGGTTGTTGCAAAGAAGATTTCATCTACAAAAATAGCCCTTTCTGTATTAATCTTATTGATATTATCTTTATATTCCTTAAATAATCCTATTAATATCAGTAAAATCATAGGAGATGAAAATAAAAATAAAAATGAAATAAAGCAGAATGATGTATTAAGTAGTGATAAATATGATTTATTTGTTGCAGATGCAATGAGCTATCATCCTCACCTGCCTGAATATTTTAATTATAAAACCATTGATAAAGGCAAATTATTAGAATTTTTAAATTCAAGAAATTCAATACTTGCTGAGGAACCATATTTCTCTGCTATAATTAGAACTTCTAAAGAGTTTAATTTAAATCCACATATCTTATTTGCTATTACAGGACAGGAACAGTCTTTCGTTCCAAAGAGCCATGAAAATGCACAAAAGATTGCAAACAATCCCTTTAATGTATTCCATAGTTGGAAGGAATATAATACTGATATATATGATTCTAGCAGAATAGCTGCTAGGACCGTTATTAATTTATCTAAGGACAAGCCTACTAATATGGATATTTTTGATTGGATAAATAGTAAATATGCAGAGGATAAGAATTGGGGAAAAGGAGTTAAAGAGATTTTTAAATCACTTGGTGAATAATAAAATATAGGTTATATTTTAAGTAGGAATTTTAAAATTAGGGAGGAAAAAAATAATGGACAATCACCAGCATACTATTACTATGAAGTTGGAATTAAATCAAGAAGATTATGCAGCTATTAAAGCTCTAGAAGCTGTTTGCTGTGAAAAACAAAAAACTGAGTTAAAATTAGAACTTGAATTTAAAATGCAGCAAAGAAATAATTCTTTGAAAAATAAAATTATGGCGGAGTTTTTATATTACGACAATGAAATTTTAGTAGGTTATTTAGGTTTATGTAATTTTCATGGAACTTCAGTAGAACTCAGTGGTATGGTACACCCTGAGTTTCGTCGTAAAGGAATTTTTAAAAAGCTATACTTGCTTGCTAAGGAAGAATGGCAAAAAATAAACCCGGCAGAGGTGTTAGTGCTATGCGATCATACATCCCTTTCAGGTTTAGCTTTTATAAACCACGTTGGAGCTGAATATGGATCTGCAGAGTATAAAATGTGTTTGAATAAAAGAACTCTTGAGCCTAATCTGAACCAGGGAATTGAACTTAGAATGGCAACTAATGATGATGCATCTGAAATTGAAAGACAAGGTTCTATTTATTTTGGATTTCCAGAAGAAGAGGTTGATGGTAAAGAGGACTTAGAAAAACCAGCCATTCAGGTAGATGATAATTTTATTAGCTATATTGCGGAGCTTAAGGGAACAATTATAGGTAAGATTCATATTAGTGTCACTGATAATGAAGGTTTTATTCATGGATTTGGAGTAATTCCAGAATATAGAGGAAGGGGATATGGGCGAGAAATTTTGTGCTTAGCACTGGATATATTGAAGAAAAAACAGGTAGATAATATTTTTCTTGAGGTTGCTACAGAAAATAAAAAAGCACTTGGACTTTATGAATCTTGTGGGTTTGAAGAAATTTCTGTAATGGATTATTATATAGTATTTTAAAATATTTAACGACATTTCAGAAGGAAGTCTCCTACTTCTATAAGTGGGAGTCCTGTACTATAACAAAAAAAACTTCAGTGGGAATCTAAATCTCCTTCTGAAGTCGTTAATATTGCAGCTTCGCAGAAGATGATTTAACGACATTTAAATATGAGGTGCCACTTGCCACGTAGGTAGCAAATGGCATCGCATATTTTTTATTACCAGGTATGTCCTTCAGAGCATTTATGATTACCAGAATGTCCTTCACACAATTCACATTTTCGCACGTTGCACTTAGGACAGGAATGACTGCAATGAGCTGTAGTTTCATCATTATTAGAAGAATTAATTAGTTGGCCTTTAACTAATAGTTCCTTTTGCATAAAACCGTCATATGGTAAATTTGACATTTTACAACAACTCCCTTGTAGTTTATTCTTATAGTTATTATTTGATATTTAATGATTTATATTCGCAGTTTAAATATTACTAAAATTCTCAAAATTTAAACAAATCATAATACAAGTTTAACTTGTTCTTAACTTTTAACGCATATAATAAAAGCATAAGGGAGATGAAGATAATATGAAAAATTTAAATATATGCATTGATATTGATGGGACAATAACGGATGCTTATTATTGGCTTAATATTACTAATAAATATTTTAACAAAAATATAACTGAAAAGCAGATAACTAAATATTATATCCATGAGGTAATGGGCATTAAGCAGAGTGAATATGAGGAATTTTATGATAAAAATAAAATTCAAATTCATTCAGAGCAAAAACTTCGCGAAGATGTGCAAATTGTTATAAAAAGACTAAGTCTTATGCATAATATATTTTTCGTTACAGCAAGAGAAAAATCACTCACTATGTTAACTCATTCATATCTAAGGAAAAATGAAATACCATATGATGATTTGTTTGTTTTAGGTAGTCATTATAAAGTGGATAAAGCAAGAGAATTAGAGTGCAATGTGTTTATTGAAGATAATTACGATAACGCAGTTCAGCTATCAGATGCAGGATTTAAGGTTCTTTTATTGGATGCTAATTATAATCGAAAGCCATTAAATGAAAATATAATTAGGGTTTATAGTTGGAAAGAAATATACTCAATAATAAATAAACTGATATTACAATGCAACGCAATGTAATATCAGTTTATTTATTATGAGGCATGACCTTAAGAGCATTTATAATTGTTCATTAGTTATAAAGACCTTGCCATATAACAATATCTAGAAATTAATGTTATAATTAGGGTGTAAACAAACTATAGTTTAGTGAATTATTGTATTATAATATTCTACAAATAGATATATAAAGGAGAATATACTATGAGCGTAAAAATGTTACATCATGTCTGTATTCAAACAGAAAAATATGAAGAATCACTTCAATTTTATACTGAAATTTTAGGGTTTAAATTAGTTAAAACAGCAATAAATTTCCATAAACGAGATTTTAATACATGGTTAAGACTAGGAACATTTATGATCGAATTACAAACTGCTAAAAAGGGAGATAGATTAAAGGATTGGAGTTCGTTAAATGAAGGCATAGTACATATGTGTTTTTTAGTTGATAGTGTTCAGGTCGAGTTTGAGAGGATAGAAAAATTAGGTTATACCAATTTTAAGATTAAAAATGGAGAAAAAATTTATAAAGTTGAAGATGGATATTTATTTAAAATTAAAGCACCAGAAGGCACTGAAATTGAAATAAGAGATATGCTAATATAAAAATCTATACAATTGTTGCAAGATGATTCATTAGAAAGCCGTATAACTTGAAGGGAGAAAACATGTATATATACTGAATTAGGCACGGAGATAAATATATTCGAGCAAAATGGTAAGAGCAGTGCAAACTTCTGAAACCATTAATAAGTATATGAATGTAGACATCATAATAAGACCTGATTTAAGGGAAATAGATATGGGGGAATAAAATGATAGATACCCAAAATATAAAAGCAGTATTATTTGACTCAGGTCGTGTTCTTAACAGACCGCGAACAGGTCATTGGTTTATGCCACCAAATTTTTTCAAATATGTTGATAAGAATAAATTTGAAGATTTAAATATAGATCTCGTAGAAAAAGCATTTAATGAAGGCGATGAGTACTTTCATAAGCATCCACTAATTTTAACTGAAATAGAAGAATTAGAACATTTTATAGAATTTTATAAAGATGTGTTTCGAGTTATACCAAGATTAAGTCAGCATTATAAGCTAGGGGTAGTATCCGATACTTGGCCTTCACTAGAGCGTGTATTTAAAAATGCTGGGCTAAGAGAATACTTTTCTACCTTTGTTATGTCGTCAACGCTTGGGGTATTGAAACCACATGAGCTAATGTTTAATACAGCTCTTGATGGGTTAAACATTAGGCCAGAAGAAGCGATATTTATTGATGATAATATTGTGAATGTTGAAGTAGCTATAAAGCTCGGCATGCAGGGAATTGTTATATTAAGGGGAGATGGATTAAAAGAGTGTACAAATGTTATATGTGTTGATGATTTAAGTGAGCTTAAAGAGCTATTAGAAAAGTAGATTTTCATCTTAAAATGCCACTTGTCACGTGGGTGGCACCAGGAAGAGCGGGAAGCTGAGGAGGAATAATAATGATAGAGCTAAATACTTTAGAGGAAATGGATGAGTTCATAAAAAATAATACAATAGCAATGTTTTACTTTAGTTCAGAGAGCTGCAGTATATGTGGCTCATTGCTCCCGAAAATTGAGGAAATGTTAATTAAATTTCCCGAAATTAAGATAAGTAAAATTAAAGTTGATACATTTACCAAGGCAGCAGGACAGTACTCAATATTTACTTTGCCTGGAATTATTGTTTATATTGAAGGCAAAGAAGTTATTCGCGAGGCAAGATTTATTAGCATTGAAATATTACAAACAACTATAGATAGATATTATAGTCTTTTGTTTTAAAAAAATAAAAAACAAGGCTTAGTAAACATTAAAATTTACTAAGCCTTGTTTCATTTTTAAAGGTATTTTTCTTTGAATTCCAAATATCCTTTTTTTCTTAGCTTACAAGAAGGGCAGTCCCCACAACCATTACCTTTTATTCCATTATAACAAGTTAAAGTATCCTCTTTAACTACAGGGAGTACACCTAAATCATAAGCCATTTTCCAAGTTTCTGCTTTGTTAATCCACATTAAAGGGGTTTCAATTACAAAATCATAGCCCATAGCTAAGTTTAAGGTAACATTCAAGGATTTTATAAACACATCTCTACAATCTGGGTAACCACTAAAATCACTTTGAGATACACCAGTTATAATATTATTTATCCCTCTTTGCTTTGCAAATACCGCTACAAAGGTTAAGAATAATAAGTTTCTTCCATCTACAAAGGAATTAGGGACACCATCACTGGGAGCGTCAGTGTCTACTTCCATATCTTTTCTTGTTAAGGAATTTGGTGCTAACTGATTTAAAAGATTTAGGTCTAAAGAATGATATTCTACACCATGTTTTTTACATATATCCTTTGCACAATCTAGTTCTAATATATGTTTTTGACTATAATCAAAAGATACAGCGACAACCTCTTTATATTTCTTTAACGCCCAAAACAGGCAAGTTGTGCTATCTTGTCCACCACTGAATACTACTACTGCTTTTTCACTATTCATGACTAATACACCATCCTTTATTTATTATAAAGCATCATCAATTTATTATTCAAAATTACATCCGTGTTAAATCTTCCTCTAAAAGTAGTTGACATTGTTTTAGTGCCTGGTTTTTTTATTCCGCGAGTTGTCATGCAGCCATGTTCACCTTCTATAATAACAGCCACATCTGGTGAGCTAGTTACCTTCTGCATAATCTGGGCTATGTCTGTTCCTATTCTTTCTTGAAGTTGCAATCTGCGACCTACCATATCAGCTATTCTTGCTATTTTACTTAGTCCAATAATCTTTTTAGTAGGGACATATGCAACTGAAACTTTCATATTATACATAAGGGCTAAATGGTGTTCACAATGGCTGAATATTTGGATATCTTTCATTATAACTATATCCAGGGAGTCATCATTAACTATTAAATCATCAACAAACGTTGTATTAAACATTTCAGCAATTTCATCATTGCTATAGCACATGCCAGCGAATACTTCTTCATACATTTTAGCTACACGTGCAGGGGTATCTTTAAGTCCCTGGCGACATGGGTCATCACCTAAAGCTATTAAAATTCCTCTTATATGTTCTTCTATTGCTTTTGTATCAATTGCCATAATTTTATACACCTCTCTTATTTGGATCCCAGATGATTTTATGAAGTTGAATTTGAAGATTAACACCATTCATTTTATTATCCTTCATAAAGTCTACAATCATCTCTAGGTCAATTTGTCCAAATACTGGACTAATATATACATTGGTTTTATTAGAAAGCTCATATTTATCTATTATGAATTTGGTCTTTTGTAAATCTTCATTGCTACCACACACAAATTTAACAGTATCTTTATAACTTAAAGACGCAAAGTTATCTAAATTCATTTTATCTTCCATATTACTCCAGGGTAATTTATAATCCATATTAAAGCTGGGTGGATTTTCTATAATGTTAAATTCATTTAAAGCGACACTGCCATTAGTTTCAATTTCAATATGAAGCAAGCTATCTTTAGAAAGCATTTCTAACAATTCTATAATTCCTTCTTGAAGTAAGGGCTCGCCACCGGTTAAGGTTACATTTCTAATTTCGGTAGATTTAATATATTTATATATGTCTGTTGCTGTCATGAGGTCATAACACACATCGGGAGTATTAGCCCAAGTGGTATCGCAGTAGCTACAATTTAAATTACAGCCTGCAAATCTTATAAATACTACAAGCTGACCTGAAAGAGGACCTTCTCCGTTGACGCTTGTGAACTTTTCAACTACTTTAAATTTCATTTTAACGTGCCTCGCTTTCTTCATATGTTGCACTGTTAGTTGGTGTTTCATAAACCGTAGTTCTTTTTACATTATAGCCTATATCCTTCATTAGTTTAAAGAAAAACCCTGCAAAGTTTTCTGCTGTTGGTCTAAAATCAACCACAATCACATTAAAGCCATCTTGTTTTATACAATTTAAGGTTTCGAAACGCATAGTGCCTTCTTGAACTATTAAGGCGTGGTCATAACAATCTACCATGGCTTTAACATCTTTTTTTAAATCCCCAAAATCTATTACCATACCATCAAGTTGACCGCCTTTTAGCAAGGTTTCTGATTGTACGTAAACTTCAACCTTCCATCTATGTCCGTGAATATTTGAACATTTTCCCACGTAACCAGAAAGAAAATGTGCACTGTCAAAGCTATGTTCTGCCTTTAAAATATACATATAGGACACTCCTCCTAGAATTTATGTTAATTTAATTATTATTTTTCCCGAAATCTACATAATTTTTATATTTTACAGTTTTTTTATAAATAAAAAAGGGCATAATACACCCTATACAAAAAAAAGCTACCTAAAACGGTAGTTACGTCCTAGTTTTGTTTATAGACAGGATGGTTTAGAACTGTCTTATTAAGTTTTAACATTTTTAATGGTACTATAAATTAGTTGCTATGTCAAATTTCAATTACAATTTAAGTTTACTTTAAACTAAAATTGTGTAATAATATAAAGTTGTAAAAGCATATTTATTTATATTATTTATGGAAAAATATTGTTTGTAAAATATTAGTTGTAAAATATCTAAAAAATAATGGTGTAAGCGAGGAATAAAAATGAAAATAGGATTTGATCAGAAAAAATATTTAGAAGAGCAATCAAAATATATTTTAGAAAGAGTTAATGATTATGATAAGTTATATCTAGAATTTGGTGGTAAACTTTTCAATGATCTTCACGCAAAAAGAGTTTTACCAGGCTTTGATGAAAATGCAAAAATTAAACTACTACATAAATTAAAAGAAAAAGTTGAGGTAATTATTTGTGTATTCGCAGGAGATATTGAAAGAAACAAAATAAGAGGAGACTTTGGGATCACTTATGATGTGGATGTTTTAAGATTAATTGATGATCTTCGTGCATACGCGCTTGATGTAAATAGTGTTGTAATCACTAGATACGACGGGCAACCAGCAACTACAATTTTTATAAATAAGCTTGAACGCCGAGGCATAAAGGTATATAAACATAGAGCAACTAAAGGATATCCTACAGATGTAGATGCAATTGTAAGTGATGAGGGATACGGTAAAAATCCATTCATTGAAACAACAAAATCTATTGTAGTTGTAACAGCGCCAGGACCAGGAAGTGGAAAGCTCGCTACTTGTCTTAGCCAGCTTTATCATGAACATAAGCAAGGTAGAGCAGCCGGCTATTCAAAATTTGAAACTTTCCCAGTGTGGAATGTTCCACTAAAGCACCCACTAAACATTGCATATGAAGCTGCAACAGCAGATCTTAATGATGTAAACATGTTAGATTCCTTCCATTTTGATGCTTATAATAAGATATCAGTAAACTATAATCGTGATATTGAAACCTTCCCTGTACTTAGGAGAATTATAGAAAGAATAACAGGAGAAGAGGCTGTTTATAAATCCCCAACAGATATGGGAGTTAATAGAGTAGGCTTTGGAATTATTGATGATGATGTTATTAAAGAAGCATCTAGGCAAGAGATAATAAGAAGGTATTTCAAAACAGGCTGTGAATATAAAAAAGGTTACATAGATAAAGAAACTTTTGATAGAGTTAAGCTTCTTATGGAAGAACTTAATTTAAAACAGCAAGATAGAAAAGTTGTTATGCCTGCAAGGGAAAGGTCAGCTAATTTAAAGCAATGTTCTAATAAAAATGAAGCTTGTCCAGCACTTGCAATAGAGCTTAATGATGGAACAATATTAACTAGTAAAAGTTCAGATATAATGGATGCAACAGCTGCTATAATTTTAAATGCTGTTAAATATTTTGCTAATATAGATGACGAAATTCATCTTATTTCTCCAGTTATACTTGAGCCAATTATAAATCTAAAATCAAAAATCTTAGGCAGTAAAAAACCAGCTTTAGATTGTGAAAATATATTAATTGCACTTAGTATATGTGCTGCTACAAATCCAATAGCAAAAGTAGCTATGGATAAGTTAACAATGCTAAAAGGATGTCAAGCTCACTCAACTACAATTATAAGTACAAATGATGAGCAAACTTTCAGAAAACTTGGTATAGATATAACATCTGATGCTGAATACGCAACGGAAAGTCTTTACTACATATAGTGCAACCCATGTGGCAAGTGGCATGGTGTAAGTTAAAAAATGTCATCCACGTGATAAATGGTAAATTACACAAATAAATAATAGGGATAGTTAATAACTTTAATAAATTATTAACTGTCCCTATTATTTTAACCACATTTCAGAAGGAAAGTCTCCCACTTCTATTTTAAGTAGCAAGCTTGGAGAATCATATATTACTGTTGCAATAATCTGTTCTGTAGCATTTTTTATAATTCAGATTATTGGTTATATTATGGTGAATTCAAAATATAAAAAGGCTGTATTGAAAGAAGTTATTTAATATTAAAAATTCATATTGACTCTAACCTAACGTTATAGTTTATTATAAATTTGTAGGAGGATAATAGTAAATGCATTAATAGTTTGACACTTTAGTGCATGTATCATAAAAGACCATGAGAAGCTTGGAAGGTGATTACTAATTAAGAATAGTGGAGTTGATTTTATGCCTTATAAAATAAAAGAAGTAGCTGATATTGTTGGGGTAAGCGTACGTACACTTCATCATTATGATCAAATTGGTATCTTAAAGCCAGATTCTGTAACATCAGCCGGATACAGACTTTACAATGATGTTGACCTTGAAAGATTACAGCAAGTTTTGTTTTTTAAAGAACTGGATTTCAATTTGGAAGAGATAAAAGAAATTTTAGATAATCCAGACTTTGATAGAAAACATGCATTAAGAGCTCACAGAGAACTACTGATAGAAAAAAAGAAGAGACTAAGTAAGATAATAAAATCTGTAGATAAAACTATAGATTCCATTGAAGGAGGAATAGATATGAATAACAAGGAAATGTTTGAAGGCTTTGATATTAGTGAAATAGAAGCAGCTAA
This sequence comes from Clostridium sp. FP1, assembly GCF_011065975.2. Taxonomy (NCBI): domain Bacteria; kingdom Bacillati; phylum Bacillota; class Clostridia; order Eubacteriales; family Clostridiaceae; genus Clostridium; species Clostridium sp. FP1. Next base: position 1,565,374 of record NZ_JAAMNJ020000001.1, read on the forward strand.
AGAAAAATATGCAGAGGAGACAAAGCAAAAATATGGTGACTCTGAGGCCTACACGGAAAGCGCTAAAAAAACCTCAAAATACACAAAAGCGGATTGGGATAAAATAAATATAACAAATGAAAAAATCTACAGTAAAATTGTAGCTAATATGCATAAGGGAATAGCGAACCAAGAAGTTCAAAATGCAGTAGCTGAGCTAAGACAGGAAATTACAAATAGTTTCTATAATTGTACTATAGAAATATTTAGAGGTCTTGGAGAGTTATATGTTAATGATGAACGCTTTACAGCTAATATTGATAAGCATAAAGAAGGGTTAGCTAAGTTCTTAAATGAGGCAATGAAGTATTATTGTGATGGTGCCACCAACGTGGCAAGTGGCAAGTAAGAGAAGGGACAGTTAGTAATTTTTATAAATTACTAACTGTCCCATTTAAGATTCTATTATTATATATTTTACAAATACTATAAAAAGCAACAAAATAACAAATAAAATTGTAACATTTATATTAAAATGGTACTATTAAGCTGTAAATCTTTAAATTCTATAACGGATTTCATTATTACATTTTAAATTTTGTTGCGGGGATAAATAAATATGGCGATTATAAAGAATAACAAATTAAAAAGAATGATTGTAATATCTATAATTATTGCAATCACTTCACAAATAAATATGAATTTGCTTATATCTGATTTTAGAGTTTCAGTGGCAATAATATTATTTCCTGTATTTCTATACTTTTTTAATGAACTAGATACTATAAAAACAGGAGTTATGTGTGCTATTTCTGTTTATCTTTTAAGAGTAGGTATTTATTTTATTGAAAACGGGAGTTTTATTGAAATTTTATTAGCTTATTTCCCAGAGATATTCTTTTATGCTTTTTATAGTATATTTTTTAAAATCTTTAATAAAACAATAACCACAATTGATTTAAAAAGATTATTAATAACATTGATATTAAGTGATTACCTAGGAAATTTTGTAGAAATAATAATAAGAAACTTTGAGAAGTTTACTATGCTAAAATTAAATGCAGTTACCACATTATTTTATGTTGCAGTTATACGTTCTATTATAAGTTTAATAATATTAAATAGTCTAAAGTTTTATAAGTTACTTCTTCTAAAAGAGGAACATGAAAAAAGATATAAAAAACTTCTACTACTAACTTCTGATTTAAAAACAGAAATGTATTGGATGAAAAAAAACATGAGTGGCATAGAAAAAGTTATGAGTAACGCTTATGAATTATTTGAAAAAATATCCATAGAAGAAGAGCCAGACACCTGGGCTAAGCGGTCTTTAAATATTGCTAAAGATGTTCACGAAATAAAGAAAGAATACGGACTTGTTGTAAGGGGTATTGAAGAAATAACAGAAGATAAGACTACGGATAAAGGTATGTATTTTAAGGATATTATTAATATATTAGAAGATAGTATGAAAAATGAAGTGAAATTTAGAGAACTTAATGTAGCTTTAGTTTTTAAGATAAATAAAAATTTTTATACAACTAAGCATTATTATCTTATGTCTATTTTTAGAAATTTAATTATGAATTCACTAGATGCACTAAGTGCTAGAACTCATAATGTTTGTATTTCATTTGTAGAAAAGTCAATAGAGGAAAAATTTATTTTTGTGATAAGTGATACAGGCTCTGGAATAAAAGAATGCGATTTAATGTACATATTCTCTCCAGGATTCTCAACTAAAATCAATTATAGTACAGGTGAAATAAACCGTGGGCTTGGGTTAAGTATTGTTAAAAACATTGTTGAAGAAGGTTTAAAGGGTACTATTAAAGTGAAATCTATAGAAAATTCTGGAACTACTTTTTACATAACTATTAATAAATCAGAACTGGAGGACTCAGAATGAATATATTTATAATCGAAGATGATATTATTATTGTTAAGATTTTAGAAAAAATAATATGTGATAGAGATTTGGGTACCGTTCTAGGATATTCTCTTAAAGGTTGAGAAGGCCTAGAGGAGATTCAGTGTCTGAATCCAGATATAGTTTTAGTGGATCTTTTCATCCCTGGCGTTGATGGATTATCCATAGTTAAGAATGTAAAACCTACGCGTCCTGAAATGCAATTTATAATGATTTCTCAGGTATCAGCTAAAAATATGATTGAAAAAGCCTATAAAAATGGAATAGAATTTTATATACAAAAACCAATAAACGCAGTTGAGATTGAAACTATTATAAAAAAAGTATCTGAAAATTTAGAAACCAACCGAACTTTAAATCAAATTCAGAAACTTTTTAATAAAGATACAAGCATTCTAGATAGTAATTGTTTAAAATCAGAAGATGAAGTACAAACAATAAAAAATATAATGCTTAGAATAGGAATAATAGGTGAAGTGGGCAGTAAAGATTTAATTGATATTACTGTATTTTTAATGAAAAATAATGAATACATGGACAACTATACCTTAAAAGAATTATGTAATAAATTTACTGATAATCCTAAATCCATGGAGCAAAGGATTAGAAGAACCATTTCCACGGCTATGAGCAATATTGCCAGTTTAGGAATAGAAGATTATATGAACGATGTTTTTGTAGAATATTCAACTGGACTTTTTAATTTTGAACAAGTAAAAAAAGAAATGGACTATATTAGAAAAAAGAGCTCTGATAGAGGGAAAGTAACCATAAAAAAATTTGTTGATGGACTTATTTCCTACTGCGAAAAATAATTATTAAAATTTTTTTATTGCATTTTGAAGTCTTGCGAAGTTTTTTGAAACTTTGCAATTATAATAATTGTATGACAAATCGCAATATTGAAAATTCATTGTAGTTATTTTAAAGTATAAAGGAGGAAAATATGTTTATATTAATTAAAGGTATTGGATTATTACTTTTCACATTATTCCTGTTTTCACTTTTTAGTTTAAAAATGCCTAAAGGTCAAAAGGCTATGTCTGGACTTGCAAATGCTGCTGTAGCAACATTTTTAGTTGAAGCAATACATAAATACATAAGCGGCAATTTATTACACATTAAATTTTTAGGTGAAGTAGGTGCTGCGTCTGGAAACATGGGCGGTGTTGCTGCTGTAATACTAGTTGGTTTAAATATGGGATTAAATCCTGTATATGCAGTAACGGCTGGTGCTGCGGTATTGGGATATGGTATTCTGCCAGGATTTGTAGCTGGATATATAATTTCATTTATCGGACCTATTTTAGAGAAAAAACTTCCAAAAGGATTAGATATAATAGTTGGTGCTCTTTTGATTGCACCGCTTGCAAGAGGAATTGCTTTTGGGGTGGATCCAATAGTAAATTCAACGTTACTTAGTATTGGAGGTATGATTGCAGTTGCCGCAGTGCAATCTCCTTATATAATGGGTTTCTTATTAGGTGGAATTATGAAAATGATATGTACATCTCCTTTAAGTTCTATGGCACTAACAGCAATGCTTGGATTACAAGGTCTTGCAATGGGTATAGCATCCATCGCCTGTGTTGGTGGATCTTTTACAAATGGTATAATGTTCAAAAGGCTTAAACTTGGTGATAGAAGCAATGTAGTAGCTGTGATGCTTGAACCACTAACGCAAGCTGATATAGTGACTGCAAACGCACTTCCTATATATTGCTCAAACTTTATAGGTGGAGGACTCGCTGGGTTAAGTGCTGCTTATTTTAAAATAATAAATAATGCACCTGGTACAGCATCACCTATTCCGGGATTACTTGCACCATTTGGTTTCAATGAACCTAAATCAGTTATTTTTGCTGTATTATTTGCTATATGTGGTGGAATTATTGGTGGACTTGTTGGTTCTACTATAACTCTTCATCTTAGAAAGAAAACAAGTAAAATGGTTGAAGAAGAAACAATTGCAGCATAATATGCAATCTACATGGAAAGTTGAATAAGTAAAGAATAAAATCCCACTGATATCAAAGGATACAGTGGGATTTTTATAATAAAAAAGTAGCTAGTTCTATAAAAATTTACTTCCATAATAACAGCAACCAATGGCTCCATTAAATTGTGGCTCCTCAATAGATACTATCTCTTCATAATCATCTTTTAAATATTTCTTTATTGCAGAATTACTAGCAACACCGCCAGTTAAAATTAATTTTTTACCTTTAAATTTACTTAAAAGTGGTTTAAGCCTTTTGTATAGAGAGTAATTAACACTAGAACACAAGCACTCTATACTCACACCTTCAGCTATTTTTCCAATTAATTCTGACTCAGAAAACACAGCACAGGTTGAATTAAGTTCCATAGGATTTTCATGATGCACACTCATGTCCTGGAGGGATATTTCAAGTACATTTGCCATATTCTCTAGATACCTACCACAGGATGCAGCACATTTTTCGTTAAGCTCGAGGTCCGTAATGAGGCCTTTTTCCACTTTTACAACCTTAACATCTTGGCCACCTACATCTAGAAGTATAAAATCCTTTAATCCAGTTTGATAGAAACTTCCATATACATGTGCTTTTAGCTCATTTATTGGGGTGAACAGCAATAAATCTGTGTTGTTTTTTCCATAGCCTGTAGACACCGCCTTATCAATTTGCCCAATATGAAGCTTTTCTAAATTAACAATAATCTTACCATCAAAGTCGCAGTAATTTTTGTAAAAGTTCATGGTACTTACTTTCACCTTCTGTATTATGTTATTGTCTTCCATTAAAACAATTTTAACCTCGCGGCTTCCAAGGTCTATACCTAACACTCGCATTTTACAGCCTCCTTTAAGTCTAGTAGCATATCAAGAAAAGCTTCTAACCTAAGTTTTGTTCTTGCATCTAAGACATTTAACTTATCACCTTCGATATTTAATATGGGAATATCCAATTTTTCTTTTAATACAATATGTTCTACGGCTCTATAGCAAAAGGCTTGAGTGTAATGAATTATACCATCTAATTTTCTTTCATGGATTTGCTTTTGTAATTCTTGAGTCCTAAAGTTTGTATCATAGGGATAAGTGTAGTCGTAATATTGCTGAAATATATCTAATGCACTATCTGCTCTTGGAAAAGCAAATTCTCTTTGAACCTCATTGTACACAAAATTAGCATCAAACTTCTCTACAAATTCATATATATCTGCAGTCATAGGGGGAACCCCTATATATCCAAGTCGCAGTTTTTTAAATACTTGTTTTCTATTTTTCATATCACAAATAACTTTTTTAAGGTCAGCTTCAAATACATCTATATCTCCATTAAAATCGCTTGTGCAGACTTGGTATAGATGGTTTTCAAAGCCAGTAGCTTTATTATGAATATAGGTCAATTCATCAATTTCTTTAGCTAAACATCTAATTTCATTTAGTCTTTTTCTAACCACTTCAACTTCTTTTATTGTTACATTAAAAGTGCTCATAAATGCATTCATTTCACGCTCTACATCCTCTGTTTTATGACTATGTGGAAAGGAAAAGGGATAAACTTTAATTCCTTTTAACTCAAGTACGTCAATAAGAGCTTTTGTATTAGAACAATCACCCTCCACAACTCCAACTATTTCTGTGATGTGGTTTTCTAAGCACGCCCCATAAATCCCCTTTGTCCAAGTGCAGAGGCTCTTAGGAAATCCATCTCTTTCTGCAATATCGATATATTTCAAGTAATCATTAGAGGTTATAAAAACATTATTTAGATCTACTGGGGTATAACCTGCTGCAATAAGAACCTCTACTGGTACGGTAGTTGTTAAGCCTATTTTTTTCATTACAAATCCTCCTAGTGGTATAACTTATAGTTGATAATTGATGGTGGACAGCGAGTGTCATCTATTTTTTTTTATGCAAAATTAAGCAAATAAAAAAGGGCGTAAACTGCCCTTAAACAAAAAACTACCTAAAACAGTAGTTACGTCCTAGTTTTGTTTATAGACAGGATGGTTTAGAACTGTCTTATTTAAGTTTTATAATTATAAAGTTTACTATATGCTGAGCAGTATGTCAAATAGAAGGTGGCTCCCACGTGGTAAGTCTGCTTTATACATTAAGATATTCAAATTGACATGTTATTGCCACATTAATGATGTATGATAAGATAAAGTATATTATTTATTACTAAATATAATAGGCAAGCTGCAATTTGCATACTATACATATTAAAATCTTGTTAATAGAATGTAAAATTTTATTTAATATTGCAAAAACTTCACGTTTCACTACTTTAACCTGTGATATAGTATAAATTAATTGCTAGTAAAATTATTTTAATTAAATATTTTAACTAAATATTTAAAATCATTTAAAAATATTCAAAAATATGCAAGTGCAAACGCGCAAAATGTATAAAAGTGTATAAAAGAGGTGATTATTTGTTATTTAATTCCATTAGGTTTTTAATATTTTTTCCACTAGTTACAATTCTATATTTTTTAATACCCCACAAGTTTAGATGGGTATGGCTACTAATAACTAGTTACTATTTCTATATGTGTTGGAATCCCAAATATGCAATATTACTGGGTATATCAACTATAATTACATATATAAGTGGATTATTAATAGGAAAAGTAAATATAATTAAAAATGTACATAGGGCTACTAGACTAAAAAAAATCATTGTTTTTGCAAGTTTTGCTAGTAATTTAGGAATTTTGTTCACATTTAAATATTTAAATTTCTTTCTTTCAAGTTTAAATACGGTACTATTAAAATTTCATATTTTGCTAACAATACCAACCTTTGATTTTTTGTTGCCAGCAGGTATTTCCTTTTATACATTCCAAGCTTTAAGCTATACTATGGATGTTTATAGGGGGGATATTAAACCAGTAAAAAATTTAGGGAAATATGCTTTATTTGTATCTTTTTTTCCACAATTAGTAGCGGGACCTATAGAAAAATCCAAGGATTTATTATATCAATTTAATGAAAAACATTATTTTGATTATGATAGAGTTAAAAATGGTTTATTACTAATGCTGTGGGGATTTGTTCAAAAAGTTTTAATTGCAGATAGGTTAGCACTATTAGTTAATACAGTATATGATAATCCAAAGAATTATAAAGGCTTTGAAATTATAATTGCTACTGTTTTTTTTGCTTTTCAAATATATTGTGATTTTTCATCCTATTCTGATATAGCAAGGGGCTCAGCAGAAGTTATGGGTTTTAAACTTTCCAAAAATTTTGAAAATCCTTACTTTTCGAAATCTATAAAAGAGTTTTGGAGACGTTGGCATATTACTTTAAGTGGATGGTTTAAGGACTATTTGTATTTTCCTTTAGGAGGAAACAGATGTAGTAAACTAAGAAATTATTTTAATATCATGGTTGTATTTATAGCCAGTGGATTGTGGCATGGTGCAGCAGTAAATTTTGTTATTTGGGGAGGATTACATGGAATATACCAAGTATTAGGAGATTTATTTAAACCAGTAAAAGAAAAATTAATAAGTATATTTAAAATTAAAACTGATGTTTTGGTATATAAAGTTTTTCAGGCGTTAACTACATTTATACTTGTTGATTTTGCATGGATATTTTTTAGATCAGGCTCATTTACCTATGCTAAAATAACAATTAAAAATATGATGACCTTTAACCCTTGGGTATTTACTGATGGTTCTATATTTGAGTTAGGCTTAGATGAAAAAGATTTTTTAATATCAGTAATCGGCATATTTATTGTTTTAGCTATAAATGCTATTCAGTCATGTAAAGGCTTACGATTAGAATTAGCAAAGCAAAATCTAATATTCAAATGGAGTTTGTATCTAGTTACTATAATATCAATATTGGTATTTGGAATGTATGGTCCAACATTTGATGTTCAAAAATTTATATATTTTCAATTTTAATGAGATTTTAGGATTATGGTTGTAACTATAGGAGGCGCTCCAGTGAGTAAAAAAAGAATTTTAAAAATAAGTGTTTTTACTATTATACTAATGTTTATTCTCTTAGGTTTAAATTGGTTATTCATATTAAAGACAGGCTATCGTAATAATTTGTATCAAGGGTTATATGCGAATACAGGGGATAAATATGATGTAGTATTATTAGGATCTAGTCATATGCACTCAGCTATTAGTCCGAATTTACTATGGAAAGATTATGGAATAACTAGTTTTAATTATGCAACAGCTGGGGAACCTATCGATGTTACATATTATCTATTAAAAGAAATATTAAAAAAACAGGAGGAACCTATTGTTGTAGTAGATTTATATTATTTAGGCTTAACTGAGGAATATGGAGAAGAAGGGTACATTAGTTATGTGCTTGATAACATAAAATTGTCTAAAAATAAAACTGAAGCAATTTTAGCCACTACGCCTAAAGATGAAAGACCAAATTATTTTATTCCATTTATAAGGTATCACAGCAGATGGAAAGAAGTATCTAAATTGGATATTCAATTTAAAAATTTAGATAATTATTATGAAAAAGGCTTTAGTGCTGGAGATGAAAAGTATGGTAAAGAAAATAAAGCTAATGTTTCGACCAAGGGGGTAGGACAACTTCCACCCAAATCAGAAGAGTATTTATACAAAATGATTAATTTATCTAAAGAGCAGGGATTTAAGCTTATATTTACTAATATGCCATACGATGAAACAAGTACAACGGGCATGAAAAATTGGACTCAAAATCCAGGGGAAATGTTTAATAAGGTAGAACAGATATGTAAAGAAAATAATATTGAGTTCATTAATTATAACAATAAGTATAAAGAAATTGGATTTGATTTTAAGTCTGATATGTTTAATAATGGTCATTTAAATATTTGGGGATCTAATAAAGTTACAAATTATTTAGGTGAATTATTGAAGACAAAGTATGATTTAACGGGACACAGAAATGATAAAAGCTATGAACAATGGAATGAGGATTATCTACTGTATTTGAAAAATCATCCAATTACCAAGTAGCTAACTGATAAACTTTTATGGTTTAAATGCAAAGAACTGCCACAGAGATATTCTATGTGGCGGTTCTTATTGTGCTCTATAAACTAATTTAGTAATTGTACTTTTATGTATTTAACACCCCAATTAGAAACTTCTGTATTTGTATTGAAAAATACATCTATAAAATTTCCTTTTATCCCAGAACCTGTATCAGCTGCTACAGCATAGCCGTAACCTTCAACATATAGCTTTGTTCCCATGGGAATGATTCTAGGGTCTACAGCTATGGTGCTATAACCGTTTGGATTTCGAACAGCTTTTTTTCCAGAAGAGGTATAAGCACTGTTTATTCCATCAGCTGCGGAATAAGCAGTGGCCTTTACATTAATAATTTTTCCGGCGTTTGTTGAAGAGCTTCCTCTTGAGAAGGTTATGGCTTTTAAAGTGCCTTGAACTATAATTTTACTCTGTGGTGCTTTAATTACCGTTTCTTTAATAAGTTCTCTAGCAATTTCTTTCCCGTTCTCATAAGTTACATTTGAAGTAACACTTTTTTCGCCTGGTTTTCCTACTTGTGAAACCTTGCTTTGAGATGTTAGTGTATTATTATCAGCTTTAATAACTGTTTTAAAATCAATAGGCTTTTTTTTGGTTTCTGTTACCGTTTTAAACCTTGTTATTATAATTTTCATATCGCTTGATATCTGGGTTTCTAATGATGGCGAAATCTTATCCGTAGCACTAAAAGCTATCCTTTGTGCTTTTAGCATTTGGGCAATATTTTTTTCAGTAGATTTTATATTAAGTTCCCTATTATCTACAAAGACTTTAAGATCTACAGGCGTAATAGCATTGCCAGCTAAAGTGCTGCTAAAAGTTTTTTGGTAAGTTACTGGTTCAAGTTGTTTACCATCTACAACTACCGTACTATCTTCTTTTATGAAGCACATAAAAATAGTTAAGGCTGAAATTATTGTCACCAGTATAAAATTAATTACAATATTTCCTCGTTTATATTTTATAAATTTAACTATAACAATCATCTCCTATTATAAATTTGGGTATAATTATCTATGTGGTAAGTCTAAAAGTGCAGCTTTTTTTTATATTTGATGCTTAAGAGTAATCTGAAAAGATGCATGAGATAGGGGATTTATGTATGTCTATACCATTATATGTATGATTATTTATCGTAATAGTAGTATAGCACAGTTGTAAGTGCATGGGAATTATTATTTTTTTTTCAGCTAAATTAAATATATTTATAAAAACTCAGTAATTAAGGCATTTTAAGTAGAAATTTTATGATGTACTAAAAAAGTATGGTACAATTTACGAAGCAGTATATAAATTTATTAATCAATTATTATTTTATTTATTTAAATATGCCATTTGCTACGGGTGGCACCAGATATTTGTCTTTTATTTAACAAGCTATTAAACTGTAAATATTATGTTATAGTGTATATAATGTATGGGTTTTGAATATTATAAGGGAGGCACAACATGTTTAGTCCTATAAAGAATACAAAAGTTTACGAACAGGTAATAGCTCAAATAAAAGATATGATCGATAAAGGTATCCTTAAAAAGGGAGACAAACTTCCTTCAGAGAGAAATTTAGTGCAGCAATTAATGGTAAGTAGGGCTTCCATTCGTGAGGCACTTAGAGCATTAGAAGTCATTGGACTTATCGAGTGTAGACAAGGAGAAGGTAATTACATAAAAACAAGTTTTCAAGATAATTTATTTGAACCACTATCAATTATGTTTATGTTAGAGGGAAGCGATCCAGAAGCAATCTGGGAACTTAGGAAAATCATGGAGGTGGAGGCTGCAGGTCTGGCTTCCAAAAGGATAACCTGTGAACAACTAAGTCAGCTAAAGGAGATTACTGAAAAATTCATGAACTGTGGGGATGAAAATATTAATGCTGAAATTGACAAACAATTTCATTATAAGATTGCAGAATGCTCAGGAAATGTTTTAATATTTAATATTCTTAAAACAGTTTCAACCCTTGTAGATCACTTTATTGTGGATGCAAGAAAATTAATATTAGCTCATAAGGAAAATAAGGATATACTTTTTAATCAACATAATGAGATATATTTATCTATGGAAAAACATAGTTCAGCAGGTGCTCGAAAAGCAATGCGAGAACATTTAGACTTTGCAAATAAGTATATGAAAAAAGAAAACTAATTTTGAAATATATGGTTTTATGCAAAACCAAAAATAAGAGTAATATCAAATATTACTCTTATTTTTTTATCTTTTTTGCATAAAATAAATCTTACTGTTAACTATTTAACGATTATAGAAATATTTTAAATAGTGTGTTATTATAATTTAAAGGTGGTCAGACCATACTACCAAAAATGAGATTTTGAATTTTCTATAAGAATGATTGGAGGAAAATATATGGAAATTTTAGTTTGTATCAAACAAGTTCCAGGAACTTCAAAAGTTGAAGTAGATCCAGTTACAGGTGTTTTAAAAAGGGATGGGGTAGATTCAAAAATGAATCCCTTTGATTTATATGCATTAGAAACAGCACTTAAAATTAAGGAACAAAAGGGTGGAATAATTAAAGTTATAACTATGGGACCACCACAAGCAAAGGATGTAATTCGAGAGGCATACATGATGGGCGCAGATGAGGGCACATTAATATCTGATAGAAAGTTTGCAGGAGCAGATGTTCTTGCTACAGCTTATACAATTTCGCAAGGCGTAAGACAAATGGGAAAATTTGATATTATATTATGTGGAAAGCAGACTACAGACGGAGATACTGCTCAAGTAGGACCAGAAATGGCTGAATACTTAGGTATTTCACATATTGCAAACGTTTTAAAGATAATAGAATTAAAAGAAAAATCAGTTGTTGTAGAAATGGATATGGCAAATACTATTGAAGTAGCTGAAATTAAGTTTCCTTGCCTTTTAACTGTAGATAAAGATATATTTCAACCAAGACTTCCATCTTACAAGAAAAAAATAGCTACAAAAGATAGAGAAATAAAAATGATAACACTAAATGACTTTGAAGATAAAGATGAAAAGAAATATGGACTTAATGGGTCACCAACTCAGGTTGAAAGAATATTTCCACCATCTGTAAATAATGATAGAGAAACATGGACAGGCAGTGCTGAAGAGCTTAGCCTTAAAATAGCTGCAAAACTTAAAGAGTTAAAATTTGTATAAAGAAGGGTGGAATTTTCATGAGTAAGTTAATTTGTAACGGAGAGAAACTAAATGAATCAAATGTTCAAGAATTAATAAAGGTTTGCCCTTTTGGTGCGATTGAATACGTTGACGGAAAAATTGAAATTAATGCAGGGTGTAAAATGTGTAAGGTTTGCGTTAAAAAGGGTCCTACTGGAGTAATGGAATTTATTGAAACAGAGGTCGCTCAAGTTGACAAGAGTTTATGGAGGGGTATAGGAGTATATGTGGACCATGTAGAAGGTGATATACATCCTGTAACAATGGAACTTATTGGAAAAGCTAGAGAGCTTGCTTGCGTTGTAAATTTTCCAGTATATTGTGTATTTATTGGTCATAACATAAAAGAAAGGGCTAAAGAATTACTTTATTATGGTGTTGATGAGGTTTTTGTATACGACTACGAAGAACTTAAGGATTTTAGGATAGAACCTTATACTGCTGCCTTTGAAGATTTTGTAAATAAGGTAAAGCCATCATCATTGCTAGTTGGAGCTACAACTATTGGTAGATCTCTTGCCCCTAGAGTAGCTGCAAGGTTTAGAACAGGACTTACAGCTGACTGTACAATGCTTAAAATGAAAGAAAATACAGACCTTGTGCAGATAAGGCCTGCTTTTGGCGGTAATATTATGGCTCAAATTTTATGCCCGAATACTAGGCCTCAGATGTCAACAGTAAGGTATAAGGTTATGGATGCCCCTAAAAAACAATGTGATGCAAAAGGTAAAATTACAATATGTGAAATAGATAAAGCAAAACTTGCTTCTAATATTGAAGTGCTAAAAGTTACAAAAAAGGAAGCCGAAGAAAATATTTCAGATGCAGAGGTAATTGTTGCAGTTGGTAGAGCTTTAAAGTCTGAAAAGGATATGGTTATGATTAAAGAATTGGCAGATCTTCTACATGCTCAAATAGCTGGGACAAGACCTACAATTGAAGCTGGCTTTATTGATGCTAAAAAGCAAATTGGTCTTTCTGGTAGAACAGTTAAACCAAAGTTAATAATAGCTCTTGGAATTTCTGGAGCGGTTCAGTTTACAGCTGGGATGAATAGCTCAGAACGTATATTTGCAATAAATAAGGATGCAAATGCTTCTATATTCAATGTAGCTCATTATGGCATAGTTGGAGACATATATGAAATAGTTCCTCAATTGATCCAAAATATTAAAAACTCAGGAGCCGAGTATTGCGTGCGTTAATATTATAGCTGCATAGGTAATAATTTATACTGGATTTAAAGATAATAAGTAAGTTAGTGTTAACACTATCATATGAACCGAGGAGGTAACTTTTATGGATTATAAAAAACTTGATGCTAAGGATATAGAGTTTTTAGTTTCAATATTAGATAAAGATAGAGTGTTTATAGGTGACGCAATAAATGATGATTTCAGCCACGATGAAATGGGTGGAATAAGCAAAATGCCAGAGGTATTAGTTGAAGTTCTGACTACAGATGAAGTATCAAAGATTATGAAATATGCATATAAAAACATGATTCCTGTTGTAGCAAGAGGCTCAGGAACAGGACTTGTTGGAGCATCAGTTCCAATTTTCGGTGGGGTTATGATAAATATGTCCCGAATGAATAAAATACTTGAAATTGATGAGGAAAACTTAACATTAACGCTTGAACCTGGCGTACTTTTAATGGAGATAAGTAAATATGTTGAAGAGTTTGATTTATTTTATCCACCAGATCCAGGTGAAAAATCTGCTACTATTGCTGGTAACATAAGTACAAACGCAGGTGGAATGAGAGCTGTTAAGTATGGGGTTACTAGAGACTATATAAGAGGACTTGAAGTAGTTCTCCCAAGCGGAGAAATACTTAATGTGGGAGGGAAAGTAGTTAAAAATTCTACTGGCTATAGTATAAAAGACTTAATTTGTGGGTCTGAAGGAACACTAGGAATAGTTACAAAAGCTATACTAAAGCTTATACCACTACCTAAAAAAGCGGTATCACTTTTAGTACCTTTCCCAAATTTGGATATGGCAATAGGTACAGTTCCAAAAATAGTTAAATCAAAATCTGCGCCAACTGCTATAGAATTTATGCAAAGAGAAGTTATTATAGCTGCTGAAGAGTTCCTCGGGAAAAAATTCCCCGATAATTCCTCAGATGCATACCTTTTATTAACTTTCGATGGTAATAGTATAGAAGAGATAGAAAAAGCTTATGAAAAGGTAGCTAATATTTGTCTTGAGGAAGGTGCTCTTGATGTATTTATAACGGATACAGATGAAAGAAAAGAAGCTGTTTGGTCTGCAAGGGGAGCATTTCTTGAAGCTGTTAAAGCAACAACAACTGATATGGATGAATGTGATGTTGTTGTTCCAAGAAATAAGGTTGCTGAGTTTATTAAGTATACTAATGAACTTCAAAAGCAATTTAATGTAAGAATAAGAAGCTTTGGACATGCAGGTGATGGTAACTTACATGTGTATGTATTAAAGGATGAGCTCTCAGATAGTGAATGGGAAAATAAGATTACTAAAGTATTTGAAGCGATGTATAAAAAATCAAGAGAATTAGAGGGCCTAGTATCTGGAGAACATGGAATTGGCTTTGCTAAGAAAGAATATATGCTAGAACAACTTGGACCTGTATATGTAAATCTTATGAAAAATATAAAATTGGCATTTGATCCTAAAAACATATTAAATCCAGGAAAAGTTTGTCAATAAAAAAGACTGGTAGTGATACCTCTACTTAGGATTAATTACGTACTTTAGAGCAAATTTTTTTTACAATGTAAGGGGAATACAAATGACTAAAATTAAAATACCATATTCAAAACAGTTTTTAGAAATTGAAATACCAGACAATAATTTGGTAGCAATATTAGAATCAAAAGCTCATGCATACAAAGTTGAACAAACTCAGCAGGAAATTGTGAATAAGGCACTTGATAATCCTATTGGAAGTTCAAAATTAGAAGACTTGGTTAAATCTGTGAAAAATTTAGTATTAATAACTAGTGATCACACAAGACCTGTACCAAGTAAAGTAACATTGCCAATACTCCTTTCTAGAATCAGAAGCGCAAACCCTAAAATTAAAATAACAATATTAATTGCTACTGGCTTTCATAGACCTACCACAAGGGAGGAAATGATCGATAAGTTTGGAGCTGAAATTGTAGATAATGAGGTTATAATAAATCATGTATCAGAGGATTATAACAGCGTTGTACATGTAGGAACTCTTCCTTCTGGTGGCGAACTATGGCTTAATAAAATAGCAATGGAGGCGGAACTTTTAATTTCAGAAGGCTTTATAGAGCCACACTTCTTTGCAGGATTTTCTGGAGGACGTAAGAGTGTTCTTCCCGGAGTTGCATCAGCAAAGACAGTTATGGCAAATCATTGCTCTGAATTTATAGCAAGTGAATATGCACGGTCCGGAGTTATTGTAAATAATCCAATTCATAGGGATATGATTTATGCTGCAAAGCAAGCAAAACTGGCCTTCATATTAAATGTTGTTATTGATAGTAATAAGAAGGTTATAAATGCATTTGCGGGAGATAGTGAGCTTGCCCACATTGATGGATGTAAATTTGTAATGGAACTTGCATCTGTGAAAGCGGTTAAAGCAGATATTGTTGTATCGACTAATGGAGGATATCCTCTTGATCAGAATATATATCAATCTGTAAAAGGTATGACAGCAGGTGAAGCAACTTGCAGAGAGGGTGGAGTTATAATCATGGTGTCTGCTTGTAATGATGGACATGGTGGACAGTCCTTCTATGACAATATATCAAATGCAAGTAGCCCAGGGGTAGTCCTTGATAGGGTGCTTAAAGTAGGAAGAAATGATACGGTGCCAGATCAATGGGAATTTCAAATCCTTGCACGTATACTTGACACGCATACTGTGATTCTTGTTACAGATATGTGCGACCCTGAAATGATAGTGAAAATGCATATGAAGCATGCAGCTACATTTGAAAAAGCACTCCAAATGGCTTTTGAGATAAAAGGAAAAAATGCAAAAATAACAGTAATACCAGATGGAGTTTCGGTTGTTGTAAAATAAAAAAGTGCCATTCTACATAACAAAGATAAAACTTCATTGGGAGATTTACACTCCTACTGAAGTTTTATCTTTGTTATATCACTTTCTGTATCTCAACTTTTCTTAAAAGTGTTATAATTATTATGATTTGTAAAAGTTCAGTACATAAATTTTCAATATTTTTATCAAAGAAGTATTGCAGTAGTTTTTTTATGGATACCAAACATTAACGTGGAGGTGATTTTTTGAAGTTAATAGAATTAGAGAATATAGTATTTAAATCATCTTCTATTTTAATGAGAAGTGAGGGCGAGAAGGTTTTTAATAGTGGACTCGTTACTAGAATCAAAGGAAAAAAAATTAACAATATATATCATATTTATGGATGTGTGAGAAACAGTACTAAGACAAGCGAATTAAACACCCATATAGCAATAGACATATTAAAGAAAAAATTAGATGGAGTAAAATGTTCTTGTGAAGATTTCAAAGAAAGTTCTACTACGGGCTATTTATTTATGTGTAGCCATTTAACGGCTACAGCCTATAGCTTTTTTAGAAGAGCTACAAAAAACAATTCTGATAAAAATCAAAATAATGGAATAACCACAAAAGTAGAAATAAATGAAAAGCACAAAGAAAACAATTACAATAAGCAAGGTACTATTAGTAATAATAGAACTCATAACACTATAAAGTTAGTTCGCAGGGTTTCAAAAGGTCCTACTTATTATGAAGTGCAACATGCAATAGGCAAGGAGAAAACAGTGCTTGACCCTGAAGACTTAAGAACTTTTTTAGAAGGGGTTAGTGATAAAAAAATCAAGTTTAATTATGATAGCTTTGAGTTTGAAGCTCCAATCTTAAATAGTGATTTACCATTAACATTTACATTAAAGATAAGAAAGGAATATTTTGTTTTAACAACCCATAAGCAGTTTCCAATTTCTTTAAATCATAAGAATAATGTATATTTATTTAATTGGAAGCTTTATCTACCATCAAGAAATCAAATTGCAAAGTATATGATTCTATGCGATAAATTAAAAAGAAATGGTGAAATTATATACCGAAAGGATATAGAAAATTATAACAAACTTACTTCCTTCTTAGGTAGTATTTCAAGTGATATTAATATTAATGAAGAGGTAAAAACCTTTGCAGCAAATTTTATAAAACCTGAATTTCACATATATGAAATGGAGGGTAGTATTTATTGCGATATAAGTGTGATTTATGGTAATGAGAAAATCAACATATTAAAGGGAAATAATACTGTGGATAAAATTTTGCGTGACTTTAAAAAAGAAGGCAAAATTCTTATGGAACTAGAGAAATATAGATTTATAAAAAGAAATGAGAAGTTACTTTTTATAGGTGGAGATGAAGAATTATTTGATATCTTAAGTAAAAACGAAAACAATCTACATTGCCTAGGAAATGTTACCTTTGGAAAAGGGCTTAAACAAAGAAGAATATTGGATTCAAGATTTATTAAAGCCGAAATTAAGGAGATGGAAGACTGCTATGATTTTTCTTATGCTATTAATGACATTGAAAATAGGGAATTAAATAGTGTGATTGCATCTTTTAAGCAAAAGAATAGATTTTACAAAACTGTGAATAATAATTTTTTAGACTTTGAAGATGCAGGAGTTAAGGATTTTCTTGATTTAGTAATAGTATTAAATAAAAAAGAAAACATAAAAGATGCTTTAATACAAATAGAAAAAAATAAGGCATTATATTTAAATGAAAAAATAAAAAACAAGAACCTTCAATTTATTAAAGGTAGTGAGCTGTTAAAGAATATAGAAAATACCTTATCAAATATAAATAACTTGAATATAAGGGTACCAGAGGATTTAAAAGCTACACTTAGAGAATACCAAATTAATGGTTTTAAATGGCTTAAAAGCTTGAGCAGCTTAGGTTTTGGAGGGATACTCGCGGATGAAATGGGCCTTGGTAAAACTATTCAAACCATAGCTTTCCTTTTATCGGAGGAAAATAAGAAATCTATTATAATTAGTCCCACATCTCTTGTTTATAATTGGAAGGCAGAACTAGAAAAATTTGCGCCTAGTTTAAAGGTTGGCATTGTACATGGAGACAAAAGTCAAAGACATGAATTAATTCATAATTTACTAGATTATGATGTAATATTGACAACCTATGGAACATTAAGAATGGACATAGAGCAATATGAAGATATTATTTTTGATGCTTGTATTATAGATGAAGCTCAAAATATAAAAAACCATCTAGCCCAAAACACAAGAATCATTAAAGAAGTTAAAGCCAAGGTTAGGTTTGCTTTAACAGGTACTCCTATGGAAAATAATTTAACTGAACTTTGGTCTATATTTGATTTTATAATGCCCGATTATTTATATTCCAAAGAAATTTTTGAATCGAAATTTGTCATAGGAAGACAAGGGGATTTAGAAGAACTTAAATTGTTAATTAAGCCTTTTCTCTTAAGAAGAACAAAGGGTGAAGTAATGAAAGAATTGCCAGATAAAATAGAAAAGAAATTTATAGTTGAGATGACAACAGCTCAAAGGGCTGTATATAAATCTTATATTAAAGCAGTCAGGGAAAAAATGAAAAACAACAGTGATGGCAGGATAGAGGTTTTTTCTTATTTAACTAGGCTAAGACAAATTTGCTTAGACCCATCACTTGTAATAGATGAATACAAAGGTGGAAGTGGGAAACTAAAAGTGGCAACAGAACTTATTGAAAAACATATAGATTCACAGGGGAAGGTGCTACTATTTTCTCAATTTACCTCTGCACTTAAAAATATAGGAGAGAATTTAAAGAGAAAAGGAATTCCATACCTTTATTTAGATGGAAAAACAAAACCCAAGGATAGAATTAAATTGGTAGATGAATTTAATAACAGTAGTGATACATTAGTATTTTTAATCTCATTAAAAGCAGGAGGAACAGGTTTAAACTTAGCCACCGCAAATTTAGTTATTCATTTTGACCCTTGGTGGAATCCAGCAGTAGAGGATCAAGCAACTGATAGAGCCCATAGGATTGGCCAAAGAAATGTGGTAGAAGTAATCAAATTAGTAGCTAAGGGAACCATAGAAGAAAAAATCATTCTACTTCAAGAAAATAAAAAGGATTTAATCGACAGTGTAATTACAGGGGAACTTACTAGTAGCGATGTTCTAGGGAAGCTTACAAAGGAAGAATTGCTGGAGCTTTTTAGATTTTAATGAAGCACCTTAGACTATAAGTAAATTGATTTCTAGAAATAACATAGTATAATATAATAAGATGTCACTTGCACCTGGGTGACACCAGGATCTAAAGGAGGAATAAAAAATGTACGTAGAATTTAATAATAAGATAGTAGATAGTGAGGATATAAAAAATATAATTGAAAAGAACACAGAATTTAAAGTGCTTAAAGACATGAGTAAAGGTACAAAAAGAGAGGATACATTAGCTTTTAATTTAAGTGTAGATATAAATACCTTAAATGATTTAATGGAAGAAGAATGTGATTTAAATGAATTAATAGAAGATGAGTTATTTGAGGAATACCTGTCTCTGGCAGAAGAAATTGCAATGGATATTGAAGAATATGTTCCAGAGGGTGCGATTATGGATATTAAATCTTATAAATGGGATAAATCAGATAATGCTATAAAATTAATTATAGTTATAGCGCCGGAAGATCTTTACGAAGTTAAATTAAGAGATATTATGAAGAAACTTATAACGCAAGTGGAGTAAAATTGCAGACTAACGTTGAAGAACTAGGTTTTACAAGTAACTAATCCTTTGATTTGGTCTATATGCCACCCCTTTGCCACCCTTAATTATTTTGGGTGGCAAATATATTTTCAATAAATGCAAATAGTGATTTGCTTCACGTAATGTATGATCAGCTAACAATGGTATTATAATGGATTTGATTTTACATTCTAATAATCCTCACGTTTTTGTAGCAATGGCTCATCATCATGATCTTCGCAACTTCCAGTATTGATTTTTTCTTTATGATCTTCAAATAAGAACATATGATGATAATGTAATAAAACTAGCTTGAAAGCAAGTTATGTGTATGTGTCACTCAGTTAGGAGATTAAAGTATAAAAAGGTTGCAGCAGAGAGAAAGTGCTCCGAATTAAATAATTATTATGCACGTATTTAGACAAGCCTTCATAATATATGTTATAACAAAATAGGAGGTTTATATATGTCTAAAAATTTTCATAAGTCTAATGAAATATCAGATGAAATGATTGATGAATTGATAAAAGAATTATCAGATATTAGGAAAAAACGTAATAATAGGTGCGATGATAGGTTAGATGATGATAGATTTAATAATAACGATTGGTGTCCCGGTTGTTCTAATCAAAGCTTTTGCAATAGCTTTAATGATGATGATGATGATGATCGGTTTGATAATATTAACGGTTGCAATAGGCATAACCGTTGCAATAGATGCAATAGGCGTAATAGGTGTGACCGTTGTAATAGATTTAGGTAGACAAGCCATTAAACCACTGGGAATAAATTACGAGCTAACTTTAAATTAAATAATACTATAAAAGACACTCGAAAGGGTGTCTTTTATGCTAAAGAATAGGGACTATTAAAAAGGGTAGCAAATTTATCGTATGCCACCCTTTTGCCACTTGCCACGTGGGTGGCACTATTTTATATATATAGCATATTATATAAAGAATAAAATGCTATATGCAAAATAGGAGGATTTTATGATATATCTTGATAATGCTGCCACTAGTTTTCCAAAACCATCGGAAGTTTATGACCAAGTATTAAAATGCATGGAGAATTATGCTGCAAATCCTGGCAGAAGTTCTCATGATATGGCAGTTGAGGCTTCAGCTAAAATTATGGATACAAGACAAGAGCTCAGTGAACTTTTCAACATTCCTAATATGTTTAACATTGTTTTTACAAGTAATGCTACTGAAGCTCTGAATATAGGGATAAAAGGAATATTAAAGCCAGGAGATCATGTTATTAGCACAGTAATTGAACACAACTCAGTTCTGAGACCATTAAATTATCTAAGTGAGAAAGGAATAACATTTACGCTTCTTCCTGTAGATGAAAATGGATATTTGAATATTAATAATCTTAAAAATGAGATACGTAGAAATACCAAAGCAATAATAGTAAACCATACTTCAAATGTACTTGGAACGGTTCAAGATATAAGAACTATAGGTGAACTTGCCAAAAAATCAGGAATAATTTTCATGGTTGACGCTTCGCAGAGTGCGGGAGTTATATCTATAGATGTAGCACAAGATAATATTGATTTATTAGCTTTTCCAGGACATAAAGGATTATATGGTCCCCAAGGAACAGGGGGTTTATATATAAGAGAAGGATTAGAAGTGGATTCGTTTAAACAAGGGGGAACTGGAAGTGAGTCCTTTTCTATGAAGCAACCCGACTTTTTACCTGATAGATTCGAAAGTGGAACATTAAATACACCAGGAATAGCAGGACTATGCGCGGGGATAAGGTTTATTAGAAAAATAGGAATAGAGAATATAAGAAAACATGAAATTATGTTAGTAGAATATTTAGTAAAAGAATTAAGTAAATTGTCTTATGTTAAAATTTATGGAGGAACTGATTATAAAAATAGAGGAGCAGTAGTTTCTTTAAATCTTGACAATATAGATAGCTCGGAAGTAGGAGAGTTATTAAATAAGAAAGGAATAGCGGTGAGAACAGGGTTTCACTGCGCACCTTTAATACATGAAACAATTGGCACGAATCGCAAAGGCACAGTTAGAATAAGTCCAGGGTATTTTAATAATTTAGAAGACATTGAAAAACTTATTAAAGCCTTAAAAGATATAGGTGAAAAAAAGTCTCTTTAAAAGAGGCTTTTTTTTTATGTATATCTATAAATGAGAAAATCTAAATGCATATTTTTTGCCTTTTATACAGGTTATTTTTTGAAATATAAAAACCTTTCATCAACATGTGAATATAATGATAGGAGGAAGAGGTATTCAATAAATGGACAATTTTAATATTTATTGAAATTCTAAGTGAAACACTTTTCTTATTTGTAGTAAATAGGAGTTGAAGCTCATGAAATTTAAATACCTTGTAGTTTTAGTTTCTAATAATCATTCAACATTATTATATAAAAATCTGCTCCGTAAGGGGTGTGAAATTGATTTAATATCAGCCCCAAGTAATATTTCAAGAGGCTGTGCTAAAGCTATTAGATTTGATGAAAGTGATACAAATATTGTAGTACAGGAAATAAAAAATAATAAAATAATTGTTAACGGAATTTACAGAATAGTAAATGAGAACAATAGAATTAGTTATGTACTAGTTTAGTATATTTTACAAACTTAAAGGGCTTAGCGATATGCCCTTTAAGTTGTCTTAATTTTAAAATCTAAAACTATTCCATTCACTGTTTTCTTATACTGATATAATAGATGCAAAATCATGTATAACTGAAACTATATTAACGTGTTTAATAAAATCTTCAGAGTTTATTTTCCAAGTATGTTCTTCTAAATTTTTATGTCTCATTAGAACATAGTTGTATTTATCACTAGAAAAAATTTTAAATCCTGATTCATGACAATTTTCAAGGAATAATTTGTCTTCTCCAAAAGATATATTTTGAAATTTAACACTATTAAAGACTTCCTTCTTAGCTGTAATAGTGCCACCAGCTACTGCGAAAACATATCTATACTCCCAATTTCTACACATAATACCTAAAGTGTTCTTATCCTCAAAATATACAAAGTAAGTTAATTTGCCTGTTATATCGGCATCAGTATATTTAAATACATTCATAGTATCTTCTAAATAGTTAGAGCCATAATAATCATCATCATCCATCTTAGAAATGTAATCATATTTTGAATTTTCAACTCCAAAATTCAAACATTCACCAAGGGTACAAGTTTCGTCTAATTGAAATATTTTAACATATTTAAATTTCGCAGCTTTAAGTTTACATTCATCTAAACTAATTTTATTATTATTTATAATTAATAGTAACTCTTTTTCAGGATAATTAGACCTTTCAAAGTTTATAAAAATATTGTGGATATAATTAGCTTTATTAGTACAAGCAATTATAGATACTCCAGGTTTAAAATCTTGTTTTAGTTTTTCTCTAAACTGTGCAATTAATATCTTTTCTCTATTGAATTCTTCAATCATAATTTACCTCCACACTTAAATTTAAAAAAATTAACGGTTTAGTATAGATTATGCCTATATACAATTATTGTTAATTATTTGCGTATCTAATTACAGAAACAAAAAATAAGTACATTATTCCATATACATAAATATAATAAATATTAAATGGACAAATTGTGGGAGGGGTATTAATTTTGATAGAGTGTATTAATGAATTATATGAAATTGATGATGAAAGTAACGTAGATATTTCAATAATTATTCCCTGTAAAAATGAGGTTAACAATATAAAATGGACAATAGATTCATTACTGGAGTCTAAAAATCATCTTAAGTGTGAAATTATAGTAGTAGATGATGCTTCAACAGATGGAAGTACAGAGTTTCTAAAATCTTATATAAGTGAAGAAAAATATAGAGATATTGTTTTAATTATGACTAATAATATAGGAGCAGCAGCAGCAAGAAATATGGGGGCAAAAGTTGCTAAGGGAAAATACTTATTTTTCTTTGATGCCCATGTAAAAGTGCCTGATATGTGGGCAGATAATTTAATTGATACTTTAGAAAAGGCGAAAGCTTCTTTAGTGGCACCATGTATTGCAGATATTACCAATATATCATTAGCAGGTTATGGACAGACGTGGAATGATGAATTTAAAATTACTTGGTTTTCAAAAAAACCAAAGGATGGAGATGAGATTCCACTAGCGGGTGGTGCAGCCCTTGGAATAACCAGAGAGGCGTTTGATAAAATAGGTGGATTTGATCATCTTTTTCAGGTATGGGGTAGAGAGGATGAAGAGATATGCCTTAAAGCATGGCTTTATGGATATAGAATGATTATTAATCCTGATGTAATAGTACAACACCTTTTCAGAAAAAGTCACCCATATAAAGTAACTGTTGCAAATGTTACCTATAATACTATATGTCTTGCTTGCTCACATTTTAAAATGGAGAGACTTAAAAAGGTTATGGATGTAGCTAGAAGAGATTATTATTTTTTTAATGCAGCAGGTGAGATAGATAGAAATTCAGGTTTAATAGTAAGTCAGAGAAATAAATACGCAATAGAACGTGTATATGATGATGAGTATTTCTTTGAAAAATTTAATATTTTATTTTAATATTTAATCATGGAAGGCTATAATATTACAGCACCGCAGGTGATGATTTAATAATATCACTTAAAGAAGGATATCCTCACATTTGTGAGGATATCCTTAAATACAATCTTAATTATCTGCAGCATGGAGAACAACTTGGTGTTGGTGGACATATTGTTGGGCAAACTGGTGTTGGACATGGTGTGTTAGGGCAAGAAGGTGTAGGACATACAGGATCTATCTCAAAGGAACCACTGAATTTTACAACAGTATCTTCACAAGGAGAACCGGTTCCGCCAGTACAAGTATCGCATCTTTCTAGAGTTGCAGTAACAGTAACAGTAAGACTATCAGCAGGTATAGGTTTAGGTTGTGCTTCGCTTAATGTTGGTGGACATTGTTGATAACTTACAATGTTATTTACACATAGTGATCCGTCACAGCTTATAGGACCGTTAAGAGCTCCGCTGCAGCCAGCACCTGCACATTCGTCACCTACAGCATTACCTGTAAATGCTCTAAATTGAATACCCCCAATTACTCTTGTGGGATATAATGATAAGCAGAAAGTAGGACAGCCTGCTCCAGGTGTAACCGTAACATTACAAGGACAAGGATCTGTAAAGCAGAACAAGCAACTGTTAAATTGTATACCGGTAAGGGCAGGGTCAAGAGTTACAGTAAAGCCTGGTCCAATGGTTGTTTTACAGCAGAAATTTACTGTGTTTACACAGTCTTTGCAGTCAGGAGTACATGTAGGAATAGCTTTAAATCCAGCCTTAGTAGCATTGAATCCATTTGATTCCATAAGCTCTTTAAGAGTCTCTTCAGTTAATGTAGTTGCTATCTGTTTTTCTGATAGACTTTCCATTTCTAGCATTATGTCTTTAATTTCTTTTTTTGTAGTACATTCTTTCACAATACTTACCTCCCCTTTAAACAAATATAAATATTTCTAACTTTATATCTACACTACCATAATATGAATTGGCATAGAATGTGTGCTAATTTCTGAAAAAAAATTAAAGTTATAATTAGCAATATGGTTAGCATATTTTATATAAAGAATAATTAAAAAGAAGGGATAAACTAATGTTTTTGCCTGAAAAGACTTTTTATGTTTTAAAGCAATCAGACTATACTACATGGAATTTTACATATGATAAAAAAAAGGGAATTTTATATAGAATATTAAAAGAAGATAAAGAATCTAATTATAATGAGCTAGAAAAAGAAAGTAGCGGAAACTTTTCTGTGTTATTACTTCCTAATGATGATATATATTTCTTATATGAAGATTTAAAGGGAAACATAATGTTGCGTATTTTAAAGGGGAATAAATGGAGTGAGGATATAGTTATTCTTAAAAAGACTACTGAAATATATGACATCTCTTTTAAGGCTATATTAAATAAAAATGAAATTTATTTATTTTATAATGTATTAAATAAAAAAACTAAAATTAGAACATTATTTAATCAAGTAGTAGATGAAAACTTTAATCTAGCATCACCTAAAATAATAGATAAAAGCAGTGATAAATATAATCATTCTTTCACTATTGTTGCAGATGAGAACAACAAGCTACTAATTATGTATGAAAGATTACAAAAGGACTATAAACTTGGATATAAGATTTTAAATACTGAATTAGATAGATGGTCAGATTTTCATATAATAGATGAAAGCGATAATCCATTTATAGATTATTCACTATTGTCAATTAACAACAGTATACATTCATTATATATAAAAAAGGAAAAGGATAAAAATATCTTAATTTATTCACAGAGTGAAGCTATTAAAGAAGGACATAAGACATTATTCGAGGGCTCGGATATAAAATCTTGTTCTTTTTTTGCCATAGAAGGTCATTTATATTGCTCATGGATAAATAATAATGAAATTTATAACTGTTTCACAAAGGATAAGGGGAAAACTTTTAGTTCGCCATCCTATATTGAATTATTAGCTTCATTGGATGTTATAAAATCAATATATAAGTCTAATTTAACTAGAAGTATAAGGAATTTAATTATTAATGAAATGTATGTAATGGATGATGATGAGGTGGAAGTTTTAATAATTCCAAATGATTATAATACTTTAGATAGTGGTATGGCTAATAAAGATGAAATTTATAAAGAATGTGACCAATGTTTATTAGAGGCTAAATCTTATTTAAATGTTGCTTATAATAAAATGCTTATATACGAAAAACAATTGAGACAGAAAGGTGAGTTAATTACTCTATTCAATAACAGTATACAAGAATATGCTATTAGAATTCAAATATATGAAAATAAATTGAAAGATATAAATACACAGTGTATAAAATTTCAAGAGGATAAGAATTTATTAAATGAAAATATAGATTATCTTCAAGAGAGTTTAATAAGTAAAGAAAAGAAAATCAATGAATTAGAAAATGCTAGTATGGAGCAAGAAAAAGAAATATTAATTTTAAAAGAGCAGTTTGACGAAAAAGAAAAACAAATTATAAAATTGCAAGAGAAAACCTCCCAGCAAGATAGGGTTAATATGGAGGATGAAAGTAAAATTTTATCATTTATTGAAGAAGTTGAAGCTTTAAAAAGTAAGTTGGATGATTTAAACTCAAAACTAACTATATCTAACTCTAAAATTAATGAATCCTTTTTAAAACGAATATTTAATAATAGATAGCAATCTAACTAGAAATAGTATGATATATGAATAAGTTTAAACATTTATTAAAGATTACTGCATTAAATTAATGTAGTAATCTTTTTATTTGTGTAACAAAAGCAGGTAGTAGATTAATATAATATACTGAACTTTAAAACTATGTATAAATAGGTATTTCATATATATAGTTCTAGGTTTAATTACAAAATTTTTTAAAGAGGCGTGGTATTTATGAAAGGTATAATTCTAGCAGGGGGAACGGGCTCAAGACTTTATCCTTTAATAAAAGCAACAAATAAGCATTTACTTCCTGTAGGAAAATATCCAATGATATATTATTTAATTGCTAAAATGAAACAAGCAGATATTACTGATATTATGATTATCTCAGGAAAAGAGCATATGGGCGCTATAGTAAATTTATTAGGTAGTGGATATGAATATGGAGTTAAATATACGTTTAGGATACAAGATCAACCTGGAGGAATAGCAGAAGCATTGGGATTATGTGAGGAGTTTGTAGGAAAAGATAGTTGCATCGTCCTACTTGGAGACAATATATTTGAAGATGATATATATGAATATGTAAAAAACTTTGAAAAAAAGGGGAAAGGTGCAGAGTTATTGTTAAAGAAAGTAGCAGATCCTCAAAGATATGGAATAGCAGAAATTGAGAACGGTAGAATAATTTCAATAGAGGAAAAACCTAAGAATCCTAAAGGTGATTACTGTGTTACAGGAATATATATGTATGATAATAGAGTTTTTGATGTTATTAAAGAATTAAAACCATCTAATAGAGGAGAACTTGAAATCACAGATGTTAATAATTGGTATATAAGAGACGGTTCTCTTACCTACGATATTATGAAGGGATGGTGGACAGATGCTGGGACATTTAGTTCTTTGATGAATGCTAATATATTAGCTAAAGATATAGATTTAGATTATATATTGAGTAGAGATTTTAAGGTAGAGGATAGATAATATCATGTTGTGATTTACTGGTGACCCTGAAATTTTTATAAATGTACTACTAATTTATTGAAGCTGAGTTTGCGTACAAGTGTACGGAGTTTTATTATCCTAAAGAAGAATGTGGGATAATATGGAACGATGCTAATTTAAATATTAATTGGCCAGTACAAGATGTTAATGAAGTTATATTATCTGATAAGGATAAAGAGTGGGGAAAATTTTAAGAAATATAGGGGCGGATAATAGTGAATAATAAGAAAATATGTTTTATTTGTTGCGTCAATGATGAAACAATGTACCAAAAATCCATGGTATTTATTAATCAGTTGGAAATTCCTGAATCCTATGAAAGTGAAAATATACGTATAGAAAACGCGAATTGTATTACAAAAGCTTATAATGAGGCAATGAAAAAATCAGATGCAAAATACAAAATTTATTTTCATGAAGATGCATTTATACTAAATAAAAATTTTATACAGGATACTATTAATATATTTAATAGTAATAAAAAGATAGGAATGATTGGTATTGCAGGGGCAAAAATAATTCCTCAAAGTGGTATATGGTGGGAATCAAATCTAAAATATGGAAATTATAATTTTATTTACAAAGGAAAAGAAAATTTTATAGAATTTAACAAAATAAAAAATTATTATGAAGACGTTAAATGTATAGATGGTACAGTAATGGTAACCCAATATGATGTTCCCTGGAGAGATGATGCTTTTAAAGGTGGGAACTTTTATGATATTTCTCAAAGCCTTGAATTTTTAAAAAAAGGATATGAATTAGTAGTTGCAAGGCAGTTTGAGCCATGGTGTTTAAATTATTATAGAAATCTTAATAATGAAGAGCAATATCAAATGTCTAGAATAGAGTTTCTGAATGAGTATTCTAAAGATATGGAATTAATAACCTACAATGGACCATCAGTGAAGGAAGAGTTGGAAAAGTATATAAAAAATGATTTACGTGAGAGTATAAACAAAATATTACAAAAACTTAAAAACAATAACACAGTTTTTGTGATTTCACATTCGGATTATAGGACAATATTAGGGGGTACTGAGAAAGTAATTTATGAACAACAAAAATTATTCTTAGATAAAAAAATTTCGTATATTCAAATTTTCCCTTATAAACAGATAGTATCAATGTCAAATGAACCTGATTTACAGATGATAGCGCTAAATGTAGATTCTAATTTAATTGGATATTTTACAATATCGCAACTGAAAATTATGTTGTTTGTTATTCAGAAATTAGATGTAAATATTATGAAAGTTCATATTCATCATCTTTTAGGATTTGATATCAGTTCAATTGAGAAGTTATTGGAATATATTAAAGCTGATATTAAATTCTTTTTACATGATTACTATAGTATATGTCCTCATTGTAATTTACTAAAGGATGATATCTATTATTGTGGCGATTCACATCATATTTCAAATTATTGCAGTAGCTGTAAATATGGCAAAGAAAGAGTTAAACATTTTGAAAAAATCAATAGTTTTTTTTATAAGTTTAATATGATATTTATTGCACCTTCCGAAGTAGCAAAGAATATATGGGTAAAGTTTTTTCCGGAATTAAGAGATCGAGTTTATGTAATTCCTCACCAAGTATTAGTTGGTGAATATTATAAAAAAAATTTGTTGGGTAATAAAACAATTAAAGTAGCATATGTGGGATCTCAGCAAGAAAATAAAGGATGGGCTGTATGGCGAAATTTTGTTAAACAAAATAAATATAATTATGATATTTACCATTTTGGTTTATGCTGCGAAAAATTATCTAACGTAACCAATATACTTGTATCTTTTATTGAAGATGGTGAAGGTGCAATGACTGAAGCTTTAAAAAAATATAATATTGACATTGTTATACTTTGGTCTATTTGTCCTGAAACGTACTCCTTTACTTATTTTGAAAGTTATTGTGCTGGGTGTTTTGTAATAACAAACCCTTTTAGTGGAAATGTTGCTCAGCAAGTTATTAAAAATGGTAACGGAGTCGTACTACAAAATGAAACTGATTTAAATGAACTATTTAAAAATCCTGATGATATTTGTAATTTAATTAATAAAACTACAGGCATAGTATATCCTGTGGAATTGAAGGTAAATAGTTGTTTGATTGATGAAGTGCAAGGTTGATTAAACTGATACCTGTTTTTCAATCAGTAGTAAACTAAATATCACGCTATGCATAAAATAGATTAAGTAGTTGTAAGTTCTAAAGGATGCTGCTTAATGAATTTTTAAGAAGCTCTAACCGTAAGCAAATTCTAAAAACCCTAAGAATGAGTGAGATATCAAGAGGGATTTATATATAGAGAGGAAGGTTTATTTGTGGATGCTAGTAATATAGTCAGCGTGTTGGTATTGTCTTATAATAATTTACAATATATAAAGGAGTGTTTAAATTCAATTTTACATCAGAATTATCAGTATATTGAAATTATCATAAGTGATGATTATTCTAGTGATTTTAAGAAAGATGAAATAGAACAATTTATAAGGGATAATAAAAAAGAAAATATAGTTAACTATGTAATAAATCAAAATTCAAGTAATCTAGGAACAGTTAAGAACTTAAATAATGCAATTAGTTTAGCAACTGGTAATTATTTCATTAATATTGCTTGTGATGATTTACTCTTTGATGATGAGGTTATAACTAGTATTGTAAAATATTTTTTAGACACGAATTATCTCATATTAGCTGGATATATAGCTATGTTTGATGAACAATTAAAGGAATACTTATTAACAATGCCTCAATGGCAATATATTAAATATATCTATGGTAATCCTATTGATTGTTATAGCGTGTTGTGTAGTGGTGATTTTATACCTGGTCCGGGTGTGTCTTACAAACGAGAACTTATAAATAGATATGGTATGTATGATGAAGAATATAAGGTGATGGAGGATTATCCAAGATGGCTATATTTAACAAGAAAGGGGTGCAGTATTGGTTTTTTACAACGATATATTGTTAAATACAGAAAGGGAGGTATCTCGATGACTAATGAAGAAATTTTTAATGATGATTTAGCCTTAGTTAGAAAAAAAGAAATATTACCTTATTTAGATTTAATCAAAGGATCTTAAAGGTGTTTTCCAAATGAGAATTTAAAATAAATAATTAAATTAAACAATGCTAAATATTAGTACATGCCAAAAAAGGAGGAACCACCAAATGGTCATGGAAAGGAGATTAAAGAATATTTCATGTAAAGAATATTGTAATATTCATAATTTCAAATATTCTATACAAAAAGAGGAACATTCCCAGAAAATTTATATACCAGATTACAGAGGAAACCCTGAAGCTAATAATTATATAGATGTTAAGTATCCCGAAATTTATATAGCTGAATTAAATAATGTTAATATAATTGGTGGAAATTATATAATTTTTGATGAAAATGATTATTGTATTTATGATCTACCTTTCACGGATGATGAAAATAAATTTGATTTAAAAATTAATAAAACAGTATATGTAGATAAAAATACTACTTATATTAACTATAGTGAACCAATTGAAACCATTGATGAAGGAATAATGCTTATAGCAGGTTGCTCTTATAATTTTTCTCATTTTCATACAGAAGTGTTATCTAAATTATGTCTTATTAATGGAATAAATGAATACGATAATGTTCCGATATTGATAGATGAAATTTGTATTAGAACACGGCCGTTCCTAGAAGAATTACTAATGCTAAGAAAAAATGGCAGGAAAATTATTTTTTTTGAAAAAGGAAATGTTTATAATATAAAAAAATTAATTTATATTTCAGACTTAGCGATTTATCCTTTTCAGATTAAAGAAGGTTATTTGTTGAAAAATAAAGATTGTGTGATAAGTGATCTAGGTATCAAATTATTAAATGAAAATTTAACAATAAAAAGTAATATATTTAGAAAAATATTTATCTCTAGGCGAAATACCTGGAACCCTAGATTAGAAAATCAAGACATTGTTGAACAAATTTTTTCAGAGAATGGCTATGAAATCATTTTTCCAGAAGAAATGTCTTTTTATGATCAATTAAAAACATTTTCTGAAGCTGAATTTTTAGCAGGTGTATATGGGTCTGGATTTACAAACATTATATTTACAAACAAAAATGCAAAAGTCATATGCATACAACCTAAAGAGATTGAATGGCCTTGGTTTTCAAATATTGCTGGAATACTCGGACAGCAGTGTTATTTTTTAGATGCAGAACTTTCTAAAGAAACACCATTTAGGTATTATCAGAATAGTTTTAAATTAGATGAAGGATATCTAAGAGAATTTTTAAAACAATTTGAGGTGGGTTAATGAATAATTGTATAATTTCAGATAGTGCTACAATCAAAGACAATGTAATTATTGGTGATAATGTAATAATAGAAGATAATTGTTATATAGATTACGGGGTAATACTAAGAGACAATATTCATATAAAAAAGGGGAGTTATATTGGGGCCAGATGTATTCTTGGAGAATATTTAATGGATTTTTATTCTGATAGAATAAATAAGGTTCATCCTTTAGTGATTGGAGAAAATGCATTAATTAGGAGTGAAACAATTGTTTATGGTGATACAACTATAGGCAATAATTTTCAAACTGGTCATAGAGTAACTATAAGAGAAAGATTACTAATAGGAGACAACGTTAGAATTGGAACTTTATCAGATATACAAGAAGATTGTAGCATAGGTAATTATGTTAGTCTGCATAGTAACGTATTTGTAGGAGAGAAAAGTGTAATAAAAGATTATGTTTGGATTTTCCCCCATGTTATATTAACTAATGATCCAACACCTCCTTCACAAACATTGTTAGGCGTTACTGTAGAATCTTATGCAGTAATTGCTGCTGGTAGCATAATTTTACCTGGGATAAATATAGGTGAGGATTCATTAGTTGGAGCAGGAAGTGTAGTAGGTAAAAATGTAGAAAAAGAAACGCTGGTAGTTGGTAATTCAGTAAAGAGGACTTTCCCAATACAAGATGTAAAAAATAAGCAGACAGGGGAGCAAACTTATCCCTGGAAATATACTTTTTCTAGAGGAATGCCTTGGGATAAATTAGGATATGAGCAATGGTTAATAAGTGAGAGTATATAGCACTATTTATTAAGGAGGCAATATGTATAATTGTTCCTTGTTAAAATTTATAAATATAAATGGTAAATATGGTGATTTAACACCTATAGAGGAAATGCTGGACGTTCCATTTGATATAAAGCGTATATATTATATTACAAAAGTACCGCAGGGAATTAAAAGAGGTTTCCATGCACATAGAAAACTGCATCAAGTGCTAATATGTCTTAATGGCTCTGTAAAAATAAAGGTGAAAAACCCAAAAGAAGAGACTGAATTTATATTAGAAGATGCATCAGTGGGCCTGTATATTGGACCGTATATCTGGAGAGAAATGTATGATTTTAGTGAGGGTGCTGTTCTTTTGGTACTTGCATCTGATTACTATAGCGAAAGTGATTATATACGAAATATTGACTTTTATATGGAAGAAGCAGTCAAAAGATATTAGGAGTGATTTCGATGAGAATACCATTTTTAAATTTTGAACCAATGCATAGCGAAATAAGAGATGAGATTATAGAAGCTTTTAAAAGAGTATATGATAGAAATTGGTTTATTTTAGGACAAAGTGTAGAAAATTTTGAAATGGATTTTTCAAAGTATTGTAATACTGAGTATTGTATAAGTTGTGGGAATGGATTAGATGCGCTTTGTCTTATCTTAAGGGGATATGGTTTTGGAGAAGGTGATGAAGTAATTGTGCCATCTAATACTTATATAGCTACTGCTTTAGCAGTTTCTTATGTTGGAGCCAAGGTAGTTCTAGTGGAGCCTGATATCAAAACTTTTAATATGGATGTAAATAAAATTGAAGAGGCTATTACCAAAAGAACAAAGGCAGTTATTGCTGTTCATTTATATGGTAGACCTGCAGAAGCTGATAAAGTGAGAGAACTATGTGGAAAATATAATTTAAAATTCATAGAAGATGCAGCGCAAGCTCATGGAGCAATGTATGAAGGTGAAAAAATAGGAAGTCTTGGCGATGCAGCTGGGTTTAGTTTTTATCCAGGTAAGAAT
The DNA here is from genome assembly GCF_011065975.2 of Clostridium sp. FP1. Lineage (NCBI taxonomy): Bacteria > Bacillati > Bacillota > Clostridia > Eubacteriales > Clostridiaceae > Clostridium > Clostridium sp. FP1. Next base: position 1,599,616 of record NZ_JAAMNJ020000001.1, read on the forward strand.
TTGGGCGCATTAGGAGATGGCGGAGCTATTCTCACCAATGATGGTATTCTGGCACAAAAGGTGCGAGCATTAAGAAACTATGGCTCAATCATTAAATATTGCAACGAATATAAGGGGGTTAATTCAAGACTGGATGAAATACAAGCGGAATTCTTAAGAGTAAAGCTAAAGTATCTGGATAAATGGAATAGTGATAGGCAGAAGCTTGCAAAACTGTATCTTGAAAAAATAAATAATAGTAAAATAGTTCTTCCAGTTGTAAACCTAATTGAGGATTCGGTATGGCATGTATTTGCTGTGAGGACAGAATACAGAACTGAATTAGAGCGGTATTTGAAAGATAGTGGAATAGGGACTTTAATTCATTATCCAATACCGCTACACCTTCAACAGGCCTATAAGGAGTTAGGCTATAAGCTGGGGGATTTTCCTATAGCAGAAGAAATTTCAAGGACTATACTAAGTTTACCAATATGGTATGGAATGAGTGAGGAAGAGATTAATTATGTAATAGGTGTTTTAAATCAGTGGTAAAGATGTACTAACACCATTATAGAATAGCTAACAAGTAAATGATGTTAAATCTAGTAGGATAAAAAATGCTAGATTTTTCTTTGTGACTTTAAGAATAATGTTTATAGTGGAGGAATAGTATGATTACAAGTATAGTAATTTTAACTTACAATAAACTTAAATATACAAAAATCTGTATTGAAAGCATAAGAAAATATACAGATAAAAATAATTATGAAATTATTGTAGTAGATAATCATTCTACTGATGGTACCGTTGATTGGTTAAATAATCAGCGAGACATAAAAACAATATTTAATGAAGAAAATGTTGGTTTTCCAAAAGGCTGTAACCAGGGAATAAATATTGCTGAGGGAGATAATATTCTACTTTTAAATAATGATGTGGTGGTTACTCCAAATTGGCTTATGAATTTAAATAAGTGTTTATATAGTTCGGAAGATATAGGTGTAGTTGGAGCAGTTGCTAATAGGTGTCCTTATTATCAGCAAATAAGTGTGGGATATAATAACATGGAAGAAATGATATGTTTTGCAGAAAAATATAATATTTCTGATAAAAGTAAGTGGGAGGAACGGTTAAAGTTAATTGGATTTTGTATATGTATCAAAAGAGAAGTGATAGAAAAAATTGGGCTATTAGATGAAGGGTTTACTCCAGGAAATTTTGAGGATGATGATTATTCTTTAAGAATAAGAAAAGCTGAATATAGATTAATGCTTTGCAAAGATACCTTTATCCATCATTATGGTAATGCTACCTTTGGTGAAAATCCTCCGGAGTATTATAAAATTTTAGAAATAAATCAAAAGAAATTCGAAAAAAAATGGGGATTTAGATGGGAATATTGTAAATCTATAAGTTATGAAATAATTAAACTAATAAATAAACCTAAGTCAGAAGAATTTAACGTTTTAGAAATTGGTTGTGGCTGTGGTGCTAATTTACTTGAAATAAAAAATAATTTTAAAAATGTTAATGTATATGGTATAGAATCAAATAAAAATGCTGTGGAAATAGCGAAAATCTTCGCAAAGGTTATAATTGGAAACATTGGAAGCAGTGGAAATTATGAATTAAATTATAAAGACAAATTCTTTGATTATATAATTTTTTCAAGTATACATGTGGATTTAGATGAATTTCCGAAAATTCTAAGATTTGTAAAAAAACATCTGAAAGATGATGGCCAAATATTAATAAATGATTTTAATACTTAGCTAACTGAATTATTAAAGGTGAATTTTTTGACAATAAGGATATTAATATAAACTTAAAGAAATAGCCATAATAGGTAGACAACATAATATTCTATGTTGCCTACCTATTATTTTTTTAATGTATAGAATACATAACATTAAAGTATTTGCTTAGCACAGTAATATCTCCAAACCTTCTCCATCATAAACTTCAAATTCTTTTATCGATCTCATTATTTCTTTTTTAGCAAGTTCAATATATCCATAGCTATAATATAGTTTTCCAAGATTGAGTAGTACAAATTTATTATTTATTAAATTTAGTAAGGTTACGGCTATTTCAAGTTCATTAAACTTATTGTTTATGAGCAATATTTCACAGATTTCTAAAATAATATCAAGGTATTCCTGGTCATTTTCTTCTTCAGATAAAACAGAAGTGGGCTCTTTTGTAAATAAGTTTAAGAACTGTGAGTAAACTTTATATTGTTTTTTATTATACTTAGATAAATCATCCTCTTTAAAATTACTTAATAAAGTAAGTGCATTATCATAATTATTAGTTAATATGCTACTTATAACCTTGTACATGGAAAAATATAAATAACTAGAACTACTTTCAGCTATACTGTTCATTTTAATGCATTCATTAAAGTCGCCAGACATTACAAGACAATTAGCTTTAAGCAACATTAGGTCTTCTGGAATAATTCCAGCAAGTTCACATTTTTCTACGTACTCCAATGCTGTTTTATAAAAGCCTTCGGTGTAAAATAAATTTGCAATAATGATATTAGCTTTGGGATAATCAGAAAAGAACTCTTCTATTATTTTTTTGAAATCATCGAAAGGTGTATTTTTATTCTTTAATATATGACCAATAGAATATAGTGGATTAATGAAATCAGGATTTGATTTCATTGCTTCAATATAATAATTGTATGCAGCATCATAATCCTTAAGTTTCAAATATGCATTACCTAACTCATAATATGCTTTGAAACTTCCTACTCCATATAAACACTTTAATTCAGAAGGTGCTTCTCCGAGCTCAATGCATTTCTCCAGAGACTTTATCTGAAGTGTAGGCATATTCATATCTTTTAAAATAAGAGCTTTTAAAAAATATAAGTCAGTAAACTTAGGATAGTTCTCAAGACCAATATTTATAAATTTAAAAGCTGTATCGTAATCTTTTATATTATAATTTAAAAAGACTATCCTGAATATAAGTAAAAAACTATATCCATTGTGAGGTTCAAAGTTTTCATAGGATTTATAATAATGTTCCAAAGCCATTTTCACATCATCTAGAGCTGCGTATTCAGTGCCTAAATTGAAGTGTGCAAAATAATTATCTGGGTCTTTTTTTATTTGCTGCTTTAACAGTGTTATATTTCTAGTTCTCTTATCTTTAGAATCTATGCTTTTATTCATATACCCAAAATGGTGAATTTTTATAAGTGTGTAAATTGCATTATATTTATTTTCTGAAAATATTAACTGATTATGAATTTCTCCATCATAGTGAGTTCCCTGGTTATTTTTATATAGTCTTGGATTTAGATTTATAGTAATTGAATTATCATCAATGATACTTCCATAATAGTTTAAGGTTTCAAAATAATAAATTGCATTTTCATCTAACTGCCTAGTTAATAAATCTCTTAAATTTTCTTGATCGCCTGGATATAATTCATCATCTCCGTCCAAAATCAATATCCAATCTTTAGTAGCGTATTTTAATGATTCATTTCTAGCATCACTAAAGTTATTATTCCACTTAAAATAGTGAACATTAGCTCCAAAGCTTTTAGCGATATCTATAGTTCTGTCCGTGGAACCTGTGTCAACTATAATAATTTCATCAACAATATCCTTGATGCTACTAAGGCATCTAGGCAAGTAGGTTTCTTCGTTTTTAACAATCATACACAGACTTACTTCATTTTTCATTTATTATCCTCCAATTAAAAACAATCAAATACTTCCATATATATTATGTAGAATTTAATTAACAGTTCTTAATTCATTTTCGAAATCTTGAGATATTTGAAATCACTTTAAAAAACTATTAGGTACATTCTATGTACAAATTCATATATTATAACAGGATGAAAATCCTTAAAAATAAATTTGTGGAGATGGATTTTTTATGGCTTTAACACTTAACTTTGATACTCCAAAAACTAGTTCACCGCGTGTGGTTGCTGTTACAGGAACAGTTGCGGCATATAGTCTTGGATATTTGACAATTAGCCTTAACGTTACTAACGCTTCTACTGCATCTAGAAACCGTTCATTTTACAGAACAATAACCTATAATAATACAGCCGGGGCTACAGCTCAAGTAGTTAATACTTCTTATACTTTGTCAATTGTACCAAAAATTTTAGGATCAGATACTATTTTGTCTGCAACTCAAGCTTGGTCATACACCCCTAACGTTTAATATTAACTATTTTAAATACCATGGAGCCATAATTGGCTCCATGATCTAAGTTTAGGAACAATGGAGGTATTTTTAGATAATGAAGAACCCAGACGTGCAAGAATACTGTTATTTTCATATAAAAGTGGTTATGAGATGTGAGTGCGGAGAAGCTACTATAACAAAAGTCAGAGTTATAGGAACAGTAGCAGAAGATTCGCTATATAATGCTGTAGTAAATATTGGTGTAGAAAGAGCCAGTAGTGGTCATACGGATAATTATTATGTTGTTGATCAATATAATAACTTATTAAGCGGTATCCCTCTTTATATAGATAAAATCTATAATATGGCTATTATCCCAAAGGAAACCACCGGTGATGTTGAAACTACGAACTTTTATGGTTCTTATAAAGCATAGAGTATTTTTTTAGTAAGTTAGTTATTTAAAACTGTATAGTGCCTCAGAACAAAGTACTAAATGGATTTTAATGGGTAGCTGTTAATGGGGATTAATACTTTTAAGTTACCCAGTGCAAACAGTGAAGGGAGGTATAATTTAGTGGAAAACATCAGTAATATAAAATTTAATTCTAAGAAAACTGATAAAAAAAACATTGTTTTTTTTGTAAAACAGGGATTAGATAGCTTTTTGGAAGATATTATTATGGGATTATCAAGTGAATATGAAACTAAAAAGATAATTGTAACAGATTTCAAACAAATTGATGAGGAAATGAAATGGGCTGATATATGCTGGTTTGAGTGGTGTGATGAACTAATATCCTATGGAAGTAAACTTAATATTGCTAAAGAAAAGAAAATTATATGTAGAATACACAGTTATGAGGCTTTTACAGATTATCCAGCTAATGTTGCTTGGGAAAACGTGGATAAAATTATATTTGTGGCAGAACATATTAAAAATTTTGTTATTGAAAATTTTAGCATAGATGAAGAAAAGGCAATAGTTATTTCTAACGGTATTGATGAGGAAAAATGGACATTTACTGAGAGAAGACCTGGATTTAATATTGCTTATGTAGGTTATATAAATTATAAAAAAGGGCCCATGTTATTATTACATGCTTTTAAAAGCATTTATGATAGAAATAACCAATATAAATTATTTATTGCTGGTAAGTTTCAAGATCATAGAGATGTTTTGTATTTCAATCAAATGATAAAAGAATTCGGATTAGAAGATAATATAATTTATGAGGGCTGGCAGGATAATCTGGATAAATGGCTAGAAGATAAAAATTATATACTATGTACAAGTATCTTAGAATCTCAAAACATGAGTGTTATGCAAGCTATGGTAAAAGGAATAAAACCTATAATTCATAATTTTGTTGGTGCAAGAAACATATATCCTAAGTCTTTAGTTTGGAACACAATAAATGAAGCTGCCCATATGATAACTGACAATGAATATAATTCAAAAGAATATTGCTCATTTGTTTTGAATGGTTTTGAACTTCATCACCAAATAGAAAAACTAAAGTCAGTATTTACAAATCTACTCCAAACTAAAAAAACTGCCATGATTGAACAACCATTAGTTACTATAGGAATTACAAATTATAATGGTAAACAATATCTATCAAAATGTGTAGAATCTTTTATAAATCAAACTTATAAAAATATAGAAATTTTACTTATTGACGATTGTTCAACGGATGGTTCTGAAGAAATAATCAAAGATTATGAGGAAAAATATAAAAATATAAATGCAATATATCATAGTGTGAACTCAGGTGGAGCATCAAAAGCAATTCAAGAAATTATTAGTGATGCAAAAGGAAAATATTTTCAGTGGATTGCTTGTGATGATTTCCCTGAAAGAGATGCTATCTATAAATTTGTAGACTATTTAGAGAAAAACCCTAGTAAGGACTATGTATATAGTAACTTCAATATAGTAAATCAGGATAATATAAAAATTAACCAATGGAAATACCAGGTTTGCTCACAAAATAAAGTTGTTGAGCATATTTTCAAGTCTGCCTCTGGTGTAATTCCTATGAATTGTTTATATAGATTGAGCTTTTTTAAAGATAATAAAATAAATTGGATAATATACAGAGATAACGATTTTTCCGCAGATACATTAAATTCACTACAGTTTATAAAATATAATTGGAATTATGGAAAAATTGATGGTGCAGTAATAAATTATAGAATTCATTCAAATAATCTATCACATAACCTACAAAAAAGAATAGCCTCAGCCGTTTCAATTTTTGATTATATAATTAAAAATTTTAAAGAAGAAGTGTATGCTTCAGAAATTCAATGGAATCAATTTGAAAATAGAGACCAATTAAAAAATTATGTAATAGCACAATTTTATTATGATCAAATTGAAAATCATGTAAATATGAATGCAATACCTGAATATGTAAAAGGCAATGTCACCAAGGAGGAATTAATGAAATATTGCTTTGTATTTGCAAAAGAGGGAATGAATTATGTTGATGAAGGCCTAGAGCAAGGAATAACTCTTTTAAATGAACTTATTAAACTAAAAGAATTATGTGGTAAGTATATGGAAGAAGTTAAAGACTTAGGAGTGATTTAGTTATGAAAGTAATGACGATTCTAGGGACTAGACCAGAAATAATAAGACTATCATTAATTATAAAAAAATTAGACAAGAACTGTGATCACGTTTTAGTTCATACAGGTCAAAACTATTCTTCACTGTTAAACGATATATTCTTTCAGGAACTTAACATAAGAAAACCTGATTACTATTTGCAAGTACCTGCGGATAGTTTTGGCATGCAAGTGGGGAAATTACTACAACTTATAGAAGAAATTATATTAAGTGAAAAACCAGATAAAATACTAATACTGGGGGACACAAATAGTGGTTTATCCGCAATTATAGCTGAGAGACTGGGCATACCTGTATTTCATATGGAAGCAGGTAATAGATGTTTTGACTTAAAGGTTCCAGAGGAGAAAAATCGAAGAATAATAGATGCAATTTCAACTTATGCAATGCCTTATACTGCAGGAAGTAGGGAAAATCTTTTAAAAGATGGTATAGCAAAAAACAAAATATTTGTATCAGGTAACCCAATATTTGAGGTACTGAGATATTATGATGAAAATATTGAAAAAAGCAATATTTTAAGGGACTTAAATTTAGAAAAAGGCAGATATATATTGGCCACCATTCATAGAGCGGAAAATGTGGATGTGAAAGAACGTTTAGAAATAATACTAAAGGCTATTGATTCGGTGCAAAAAGAATTTAATCGTAAAATAATCTTTAGTGTTCACCCAAGAACTAAAAGCAAAATAGATGAATTCGGCTTTCTAAATGCAAATAAAAATATAATTTATAGTGAACCATTTGGTTTTTTTGATTTTGTAAAGCTTGAAAAAAATGGGGCCTGTGTGCTAACAGATAGTGGCACGGTCCAAGAAGAGTGCTGCATATTCCAAGTTCCTACAATTACAATTAGAGATACTACTGAAAGACCAGAAACAGTTGAATGTGGAAGTAATGTGGTTTCAGGTGTTAATTACGAGAAGATTATTATGTGTTCAAGGCTTATGGCAAAGGCAAATAAATGCTGGGGCTATCCAGATGGGTATAGTGACAATAATGTTTCTAGTAAAGTTGTAAATTTTTTATTATCAAATTAGGGGTGAGGGCATGTGAAAAAAATTTTAATGCTAGGTGCAACAGGTATGGCCGGGCATATGATTAGCAACTATTTTAAAACCTTATCAGAAAAATATGTAGTGTATGATATATGCCACACTATTAAATTAGAAGAAAATTCCATAGTATTAGATATACATGATTTAAACTTATTAAACACAATTATTGTAGAGCTTAATCCAGATATCATAATCAATTCTATTGGAATCCTTAATAAAAATGCTGAAGATGACCCTTCTAATACTATATTTATTAATTCTTATTTACCAAGATACTTAGAAGAGAGATTTAAAAATACTAATATTAAGATTATTCATCTAAGTACAGATTGTGTTTTTTCGGGTGACACAGGCAATTACAACGAAATTTCTGTACCAGATGGAATAGATCTGTATGCGAAAACTAAAATACTGGGTGAAGTAAATAATAATAAAGACCTAACAGTCCGCACTTCAATAATAGGACCGGAACTAAAACAGAACGGCACAGGATTATTCCATTGGTTTATGAAACAAAAGGCCACAGCTAGCGGATATTCCAAGGTTATCTGGTCGGGAGTTACTACACTGGAGCTAGGCAAGTGTCTGGATTTTATGATAGAAAATGACTTAAGTGGATTATATAATCTAACTTCAAAAGTTTCAATTAGTAAATATGAGTTATTAAAAATTATTAATTCTGTATTCGATAAAAGGATACTAATTAAATGTTTTGATGGAGTTCAAAATGATAAATCTCTCATTAGTATCAGAAAAGATTTTTTTGTAGAATTGCCTGCTTATACAGAAATGGTTAGTGAATTAAAGGATTGGATGCTAAAAAATAGTAAGTTATATTCGCAATATTTTTTGTAAGTAGGTGATAATAGGAATATCAGACAGTATGTAAAAAGCAAAGCTTTGCATTTTTATAATATTAATGGGGGGACATCATATGTTTGAAGGCAAATCTATTTTAATTACAGGAGGTACAGGTTCCTGGGGAAATGAGCTTACAACTCAACTCTTACAAATGAATCCTAATCAAATAATTATATATTCTAGAAGTGAATTAAACCAAGTCAATATGCAACGTAAATTTAATAATCCTAAGTTAAAATTTATTATAGGTGATATAAGGGATTATGACTCAATAAAACAAGCTACAAAAGATGTACAGTATATTTTTCATTTGGCGGCTTTAAAGCATGTGCCTATTTGTGAGGAGCAGCCCTACGAGGCAATCAAAACCAATATTACTGGTGTCAAAAATCTTATTAATGCAGCAATTGAAAATAACGTTGTCAAAGTAATTGATGTTTCTACAGATAAGGCCGTTGAGCCAATAAACGTTTATGGAATGACAAAGGCTATTGGCGAAAAATTAATAATTCATGCCAGTACTATAAGCGAAAACACCAAATTTGTTTGCATTCGGGCAGGAAATGTATTAGGAACTAATGGAAGCGTTGTGCCATATTTCATAGACCAAGTAAAGAGAGGTAATGAAATTACAATTACGGATACTGAAATGACAAGGTATTTCTTAACTTTAAAGCAGGCAATACAGTTAATATTCAAAGCAATTAAGAGTAGTATAGGCGGGGAAACATTTGTAATGAAAATGCCTGGTTATAAAATAGTGGATATTGCCAGTATTATACAAGATGAATTTGGAAATGAACACTGTAGTGTTAAAATTATAGGTAAAAGACCTGGTGAAAAGGTGCATGAAGTATTAATATCAAACTATGAAGCTGAAAATGCATATATTTATGATAAGGACTATTTTATAATTCTACCTCAAATAAATATAGAGGGTTTAAAAGAGTATTATAAAAAATTAAATTTGAAATCTCTAAATAAAAAAGAGTATTCATCTAATGATTATGTATTAGGATACAATGAAGCTAAGGAGATGCTTATTAAGGGTGGATTTATTGATAATAAAGAAAATAATATAAATTTATAGAAACAGCCATTTCTAGCTGTTTCTTTTTTCTTGTGAAATTGACTAGGTATAATGGTATAATAAATGTTACAGTTAATGTTAACTTGTACAATATAACCAGTCTATCATAGGACTATTTATTAATGTGAATTAAAAAAATATTTTAGAAGGTAAAAAGATTAGAGCAATAAAAAAATATAGGATGCTTACTGGACTTGGGTTAAAGGAAGCCAAAGATTATGTTGATTTACTGAGTGAAGAAAAATTTAAATAGAATAAGATGGAGGTAATGTTTATGACAGAAAAAGAAAAAATGATAGGTGGAAAAGCATATAAAGCATTTGGAGAAGAATTATCATCTGAACGCCAAGCTGCGAAAGAAATGACATTTGACTATAACAGCCTACGCCCAAGCGAAGGGAATAAGCAAAAGGAAATTTTAAAAAAATTACTAGGTGTGGTTCGTAATGATTTTTATATAGAACCACCATTTCGATGTGATTATGGCTATAATATTTCTATCGGAGAAAATTTTTATAGCAATTACAATTGCACTATTTTAGATTGTGCTAAGGTTACAATTGGTGATAATGTTATGTTTGCACCAAACGTAAGCCTTTTTACAGCAGGCCACCCTATTCATTTTGAACCACGAAATGCAGGACTTGAATATGCATTTCCAATTAATATAGGGAATAATGTTTGGTTAGGTGGCGGTGTTATAGTAAATCCAGGAATTACAATTGGCGATAATGTAGTTATTGGTTCTGGTAGTGTTGTAACTAAAGATATTCCGCCTAATTCTATAGCTGTGGGTAATCCTTGTAAAGTAATAGGACAAATTTCAGAAGAAGATAAGAAATACTATTTTAAAAATTTAAAAATTGAATAAACTTGAGTAGGATTGAATTGTAAATAATTTATTAAATTTTTAAAAATATACAGGAAAAATATAATAAATGTAGAATGTAACAAGTGTAGGTGAATTATATTCAAGACACTTGTAAAATAAAGATTGAGTAAAATTTATTAATATAAAAAAGTTTAAGGAGTGTTAATTATGGGAATTGGTGATTGGTTAAGAGAACAGAAGGATAAAACACAAGCAGGAATTAAACAATTTGCAAACAAAGATTTTATGGAAGCGATAGCAGCAGGTTGTGCACTTATTGCAAGTGCTGATGGAGATATAAGCTCAGACGAAAAACAAAAGATGGTAGGGTACATTAATCTTAATGAGTCATTAAAGGTTTTCAAATTAAATGATGTATTAGCCAGATTTAATCATTATGCAGATATGTTTGCATTTGATTATAATGTTGGAAAGGCAGAAGCCATGAAGGCAATTACTAAAATGAAAAGCAAACCAGATGCAGCAAAAACATTAATAGCAGTATGTTGCTCAATAGGCGCTGCAGATGGAACTTTTGACAAAGATGAAATTGCTTTGGTTAGAGAAATGTGCTCAAACCTTGGTGTGAATCCAGCAGATTTTAAACTTTAATAATAGGTACATAAATGCAAACCTATGGGACAATAAAATGTTCTATAGGTTTTTTGTTAAATTAAGGGATGTTTATAAAAAAGGTTGGTAATATATTGAGGTCAATGATAGAATATGGATAGATATGTTAAATTAGAGGCTTAACGACAAAGTAAAGTTGAATTGTAAAGAGTAGGGGAGGAATCAATTGGAGAAGGCGAAAATAAAGGATAAACATAAATTTAAAGCAAAGTGGAAAAAAATAAAAGAAGATAGAGTACTATATCTAATGCTTTTACTACCACTTATATATTTTATAATATTTCATTTAATACCTTTAGCGGGTATGTCCCTTGCATTTCAAGATTATAGAATCATAGGAGATAATGTTTTTGTAGGCTTAAAGCATTTTAAAACATTATTCAGTTCTGCTAGTTTTTTTCATGTTCTTAAAAATACTATAATAATAAGTACTATGAAAATAGTATTTTTCTTTCCAATACCAATAATTTTCTCTTTACTTATAAGTGAAGTAAAATCGATAAAGTTTAGAAAATATGTACAATCAGTAGTATATTTACCACACTTTCTTTCTTGGGTAGTAATTACAGGTATATGGATTAAGTTATTATCGCAAACAAATGGGGGCGTAAATAATATCTTGAACATATTTAATATACCCTCTATTGATTTTATGACAAGCAAAGGATATATAAGATGGGTCCTGGTTTTTTCAGAAATGTGGAGAAGTGCGGGATGGGATTCAATAATATATTTAGCTGCTATAATGAGGATAAGTCCTGCATTATATGAATCTGCAAGAATAGATGGTGCATCTAGGTTTGACGAGATGATACATATTACAATACCAGAACTTACAACAACGATAGTTACAGTATTTATTTTGAATTTAGGATTTTTTATGAATGCAGGCTTTGATCAAGTTTTTAATTTTATGAATGATTCGGTTATAAGTGTAATTGATATACTTGATACCTATGTTTATAGGATAGGATTAATAAATGGTCAGTATGCTTTCGCTACAGCTGCAAGTTTATTTAAAGGTGTAATTGGAATTATGTTGATCTTTACCACACACTTTTTAGCTAAAAAAATATCTGGGAAAGGGTTATGGTAGGGTGAATGATATGAAAAATAAAGAAAATTTAGGTCGCTTCATCTTTTATATATTACTGTTTATTGTTACTTTAACTATGCTTGTACCAATTGTGAATTTACTAGCACTGTCATTAACGGACCCTGCTCGCGTAAAAGAAGTTACAGGGCTTACCATTATCCCTAAGGGATTTTCTTTTGATAATTATAGAGTTTTATTTTCTAATCCTCAGATTATGAAAAGTCTTTTTAACTCAGTATTCATAACTGTAATAGGCACTGCGTTAAATTTAGCTTTAACAATAATGGCAGCTTATGCACTTACAAGGCCAGGTCTTGTGGGAAAAAAATTCTTTATGGTAATTTTAATAATTGTTATGGTATTTGAACCAGGATTAATTCCAGAATATCTACTAATTAAAAGCATAGGACTTTTAGATACTTACTCTTCAGTAATTTTATATAAGGCACTAAATGTATATTATTTAATTATACTTATGAGATTTTTTGAAGAGGTGCCAGAAGCACTTATTGATGCAGCAAGGGTAGATGGTGCAGGACATTTAACTGTTCTATTTAAAATATTAATTCCGCTTTCGAAGTCTTCCATTGCAACTATAGGTTTGTTTTATGGGGTTTTTCACTGGAATGAATATTTTAGAGCATCAATATACTTAAATGATTCGGCTAAATGGCCATTACAATTAGTGCTTCGGCAGTTTGTGGTGTTAAATGATACCACATCAATGCTGGGGGCCAATAGTCTACTATCTTTTGATAAGGCATCTCAGTTAAGTTATAAGGCATTACAAGCAGGAACTATAATGATTGCAATAGTTCCTATACTTTTAATATATCCATTTATACTTAAAAATTACACCAAGGGAACAATGGAAGGAGGAGTTAAGGAGTAGCTGTTTTAATAAATAGTATTTTTAAAAAATAATCTTAGGGGTGATATTATGAAAAAGTCAATAGCTTTGATGCTTGTAATTATAAGTACGCTGAGTTTAGTATCATGCAAACCAAAAAGCGATGATGAGGTGGGTAAAAATAACTTGATTGAGCCAATAGTGGTGAGAATGGTGATGAAAGATGTAAGTCCCAAAGATCCTATAGCTCAAAAATATATAGGACTTATAGAAAAGGGCCTAGCGCAGGAGGGAACAAAAGTTCAGATCAAACTTGAAGAAATGCCTTCAGGTAACTACGCTGAAAAATTAAATTTGAAGTTACTTGGTAAAGATATTCCTGATATTATATACTTCCAAGGAGGAGACCAACAGATATCTCAGCAAGGATTACTCGAGGACTTAACACCATATATAAAAAAATCTAAGTATATAAAACCTAATTTAGAACCACAAAATAAAAAGAGACTCGCAAACTATCCTTACTTATTATGGATTAAACCTCTTGCATCAAAGGTGCCAGTAATGAGAAGTGATTGGTTCAATAAATTAAGTACATCTAAAAAGCTTATGGAAGATCCTACTATAGATAATTATTATGCATTTTTAAAACAATTAAAAGATTCTAATTTAGGTGGAAAAGGATCACCAGCCTATGCATTAACAGCTGCTGGGAATACTTTAGAGATTGATGAAATATTTGACCAAGCTTTTGGAAATAAATCCACTTGGACTAAAGATAAAAATGGTAAATATATTTTTAATAAAGTTTCTAAAAGCGAAAAAGAAAAGTTAACTTTTTATAATAAACTTTATAAAGAAGGAATACTAGATCCAGAATTCTTAACTAAAAAATGGGACACAAAAGAAAAAGCTTTTTATGAAAATGGAGCTGCTATAATAGCTGGAACAGCAGGAAAAGTTATAGATATTTATGAAGGTAAAGTCAAAAAGGCTAACGCTACAGGACTTACGGTTTTACCACCAGCAAAGGGAAAAGCTCAAGGATATTTACCTATAGATGTTTCTAAAGAAAATAGAGGTATAGCTATTTCTTCTACATCTAAAAATAAAGATATCTCCTTTAAAATTCTAGACTTTTTAGCTAGTGAGAAAGGTCAAATGATAGATCGTTTAGGTTTTGAAGGTGAGCATTATGTAATTAAAGATAATAAAATCCAGTTAACTGAAAAATCACAAGAATGGTATGCGAAATTTTGGGAGCCTTCAAAAATTTCACTAGGAAAAGAACTTGCAAAACCGCTACTGGGAGCTGCAGGAACCAAGTCAGTAGAAGATGTTAATAAGCTTTATACTGAAGATATTAATTTTATAATCCCAGAAGAACTTTCTGTTAAATGGGATTCTATAAATAACTTATATAAAGAATATTCAGCAGATATAATTACAGGAAAACGTCCTATAAGTGATTTTGATAAGTTTGTAACGCAGTGGTATGAAAATGGTGGAGAAGATATAACTAAACATGCAAATGAAGTATTAAAGTAATTGTAACTATAGCATGAATTTATCATTTGAAGAGAGAATAAGAGGCGAGGTAAATTCTTGTAAACCTATTGTAGATATATAACAAAAGCCGCTATCATAAATTCAGATAGCGGCTTTAAATCTATTTATTTATTAGAAATACTCATTGGTTCTAAAAGTTCCTTCATTATATTAGCTGGTTTATCAAGGGATAATTGCTTATCTGAATAATATCCAACTTGATCTATTGTATAACCATAGGCAGTGACACTGGCATCAGTTACTAAATTAACGTTAATTGTATCACCATCAACTTGTGCCCAGAATCCACTCTTTGTTCCATCATATTTTGATATGACATTATTGTTTTTATCTTTGATATTTACAAAGTCATATCCAGCTTCGGTTTCAAGTCTTGAGAAATGTACAGAAACCTTTTGCGCTCCGGCCTTTGCATATGTGTAGGTATTGTTATAGTTGTTTGCATAGTTGTGAGGTGAATCAGCTGTCTTTGTTTCATAGTACCATTGGTTAGCACTAGTGCCAGTTGGGTAGTTAGCCTTAAGAGTATATGCAGCAGCTGTACTGTAAGCTCCACTGTAACCAATTACTTTAACATAGTATTTACCAGCAGCGGGTGATGAATATGCGATACTCTCATTAGAGGTGCCTCCAGTTTCTGATTTAGCAACAGTTGTTCCACTTGAATCAAGTAGATATACATCATAATCCTTTGGTATGTTAGTTAAACTAACTGCTATAGCTCCTGGTGCTGTTGTATTAAAATAGTAATAATCAGTATCTGTTGATGAATAAATATAAGAATTGTAAACTGTGTCACTTGTTATTGGGCCGTATGCAGTAGCAGTAGAATTATTTGGTTCATATGTGTCATTGCCAACAACTGTTCCACCAATTCCAACCTGTGTAAAAGCATTTGCAATTGCGGTATATTCAGCCCCGTTTGCTCCATATAAATCTGTTGCTGCTTGTAATAATGCGGTTCTAGCATCGTCAAACTGTGATGTAGCAGTTAAGTATGTTGATAATGCACGGTAATAGATTTTTGATGTTTTGGAGTTGTCATTTATTGTACTAGCTAAAAGATAAAATGCTTTATTAGTAATACCACTATTTGTATGAACTCCGCCCCAATCACCAGCTTGTGTTTCAGGCTTAGTAACATAAGCACTCATATTATCTGGTTGGCCGTATAATGTAGGGTTCTTTAAATCTCTTAGTGCATCTCCAGGTGTATTTGGAGTATAGCAATCCTCACCCATTTGCCAATCCGATACATCTCCTTCAATTAAATACCCAAATACATCAGACATAGATTCATTTAATGCGCCAGATTGGCTTCTATATTCTAAATTAGCTGTCTTTTCAGTTACTGCATGAGTAAATTCATGCCCTACAACATCAAGAGCTGCTGATAAAGCCTTAAACCTACTACCATCACCATCTCCATATACCATTTGAACGCCATTCCAATAAGCATTATTGTAATTTGATCCATAATGTACTGAAGATTTTATTGTTGCACCAGCATTATCAAAGCTATTTCTATTGAAGTTATTTTTATAAAAATCATAAACTAAACCAATATTATAGTGAGCATCTACTGCAGCGCCCTGAACAGCTGAGTTAAAATTGTTATCTGTATCTGTAGCAAGTGTTCCAGGAAGATTTTCATCATTAGTGCTATTATCCATGCTATAAGTGTATATACTTGCGCCCTTTGTTAAATCAGTTAAACTATATTTGCTGTTAGTATAATCTAAGTTTAAATTTCTTGTCTGCCCATTTACACCCACACCGGTTCCTGTTGCAGCAGAATTATCAATAGCATTAAAGGAATCTATTACATTACCGGTTTCTGCATTAACGAATATTTTCCAGTTGCCTGGCTTAGGTCCCATAAATTGCAAAGTAACTAATTGTACTGCTTGCCACTGTCCTTTATAATTATATAAATAAGGTACTGATACTGGTTCAGAGTTGTAGATGACCTTATTTGACTTAACGGCTAAATTATCTTTTACAACTTCATTAGTTGTAGCATCAACTTTATTAGTTGTATAATCAAGTTTATCTGAGTCTAAGTGTAAATAAGCTTCTGCAACTTTAATAGCTTTGCTAGCTGAAATCTTTATTTTGTTATTCCATATATCAGTTGGGATACTTTGATCAGCTTGCCCATTAATTGAATACACATTGCCGTTATTATCTGTATGAACTATTAATTCTGTTCCATATACAGGTATACCATCTACAAATAATTTGTATCTATAATGTTTTGTTCCTAATTTATCTGAATCAACCCTTTCAATTTCAAAGTTACCATACTCTAAATTAAATAGAGCCTTATTATCATTTAAGAAATTTAATGCATCAGTTTCATTCTGAACGGGCTTTTCTGACAAATTACCAGTAACAAATGTAGGGATTCCCTTCTTTTCGTTCCAGATGATTTTTAATTCTTTTTTTGATTTTCCCGAGGCTTTTGTGAATTTATCCAAAATGCTTACCTGCTTATTCTTTTTATCAATTCTATCATCCTTTTTCACACCAGGATAAGTAGCTCCTTGAGCCGTTATGCCAAATGTAAACACAAATACCAATAAAAAAGCAACTGTCTTTTTCAATTAATAATCCTCCTTTTAATTTTAATTTAGATTTCGATGCTATCATTGATGTAAGGACCAATGTACTATATTACCATAGGCATACTCCCTCTCATTTTTATTTGAACATATGGATGGCCGTATATTTGAAACTATAGTTATACAAATTTAGTTGCACAAATAAAATCTATGCATACTAAAAGCAAGTCCTTAATTGATTCTCAAAACAATTATAATAAATTAAGTAGGATAATTAGGGATTCTGATTTACCTGGTGTGTTTTGGATTATGAATTGAGTTGAATTAAATAACACTGTTTATGTGAGGTTACAAGAAGTTCAGCAAGGTGCTGTTTTTTTATCAATCTTTATCGAAGGTTGTTTATAATGAATCTTCTATATATGTTAAATATTAACATATATAGAAATACAATTCAACACTTTTGTTAAATATTTGTTACTTTTTTTTAGCGATGTTTTATAAATCCTAGTAGGAAAACTCCATAAAGTAATTAGTGAATTTTCTCCTATGGGTAATCATATATGGTACTTGGAATAGCTATGATCATATTAATAGTGTTTACTATGAAATATATGAATGAAAGGCTTGGACTTAAGCAAAATTGATTTCTCTCAATAAAATAGTATAATATAATAAGATGCCACTTGCCACGTGAGGGGCACTAGCCACCTAAGGAGGGGAATTATGAGTTACAACACTAATAATCCAATAATAATTCAGAGTGATAAAACTTTATTAGTAGAGGTAAATAATGATTTATATGAGGAAGTAAGAGATCAAGTATCAAGATTTGCAGAACTTGAAAAAAGTCCAGAATATATACATACATATAAAATTTCACCACTTTCCTTATGGAATGCAGCTTCTAGTGGTATGTCTTCACAAAAAATATTGGAAATTTTAGAAAACTACAGTAAATATGAAGTGCCACAGAATGTAATAAAAGATATAGAACATAATATAGAGAAATATGGAAAAATAAAGTTAATAAAAGAAGATAATAGGCTAATATTAATATGTGATGATAAGTACATAATGACTGAAATTTTAAATTATAAATCTATGGATAAATATATATTAGAAAAAATAGATGAGCGCAAAGTGATTATAAATTCTCTAATGAGAGGTTCAATAAAGCAGTTTTTAATTAAACTTGGTTACCCAGTAGAAGATTTAGCAGGGTACATTGAAGGTGCAAAGTTTGACACCACACTTAGAAAAAAGACGCTACATGGAGACGCGCTTACAATAAGAGATTATCAGAAAGAAGCAGCAGATATATTTTATGCTAATGGAACGGCTAAGGGTGGAAGTGGAGTAATTGTCCTTCCTTGTGGTGCTGGTAAAACAATAACAGCTATGGCCACGATGGATAAAATTAATACAGAAACTTTAATTTTAACTACCAATATAACAGCGCTAAGACAATGGAAGTCTGAAATAATTGATAAAATGAATATAAAAGAGGAAGATATAGGAGAATATAGTGGTGAAATAAAGGAAATAAAGCCTATAACTATAACTACCTATCAAATACTTACCTATAGGAAAAGTTCCGTATCAGAGTTCGCCCATATGAAATTGTTTAATGATAAGAAATGGGGCTTTATTATATATGACGAAGTCCATACATTGCCAGCGCCAATTTTTAGAGCAGTAGCAGATATTCAAGCAACTAGGAGACTAGGCTTAACTGCGACTCTTGTTCGGGAAGATAAAAAAGAAGATGATGTATTTACGTTAATAGGACCTAAAAAGTATGATGTGCCTTGGAAGGTGTTAGAAAAGCAAGGGTGGATAGCAACAGCTGAATGCAAAGAAATCAGAGTGGCGATGCCAGAAAATCTTAAAATGGA
This sequence comes from Clostridium sp. FP1, assembly GCF_011065975.2. NCBI lineage: Bacteria > Bacillati > Bacillota > Clostridia > Eubacteriales > Clostridiaceae > Clostridium > Clostridium sp. FP1. Next base: position 1,618,893 of record NZ_JAAMNJ020000001.1, read on the forward strand.
ATATGCTGTAGGGGAAAGTGCAAAGAAATTTAGGATAGCTTCAGAAAACTATAGTAAAATAGATGTATTAAAGGATCTTATAAATGTGCATAAAAATGATAGCATACTTATAATTGGTCAGTATGTGCAGCAGCTTAACATAATAGCGAAGGAGCTTAATCTTCCGCTTATAACGGGAAAAACAAAGAACGCGGATAGGGAAGAGTTGTACCATAAATTTAAAAATGGAGAGGTTAAAATTCTTGTAGTTTCAAAGGTTGCAAATTATGCTATTGATTTACCTGATGCTAATGTGGCTGTTCAAGTATCTGGTACCTTTGGCTCAAGGCAGGAAGAAGCTCAAAGACTGGGAAGGATATTAAGGCCTAAAGGTGGAGATAACAAGGCGTATTTCTATTCTGTAGTTACAGCGGATAGTCGCGAACAAGAATTTGCAAGTAAAAGGCAGCTTTTTTTAACAGAGCAAGGATATAGATATATTATTGAAAATAGATAATTTTTTTAGCGATTAAAAGTAAATTAACAATATTCCAGCACCTAAGGTGATGAGTAAGAAAAGGCGGTAAATCATGAATATAATAATTAGAAATCAAATAGAGCAATTACCCACATATAACTTAACTGATTATTTAAAAGTTTCAGATATAAGACCACTACCTAAAAGAAAAGCCGATATGGTAGATGCTATAGAGAAAATAATCACTGATGAAATTCAAATATTAAAAATATGGAAAAATCTAAGTGACTTAGACAAAGAACTAATGGAAGCCTTTATCAGAGGAGAAGGTGCAATTGACTCAAGTGAAATAGATAGTATATATGAAAAGCACCATGCCAATTCGCAGGAAGGTTCTAGGAATAGAAATTATAGGAGACATATATTATCAGAGAATTCAAAAGCAAATCTATTTTTTATTAATGGTAGTATTCCCCGCAATGTATTTAAGCTATTAAAAGCTCAGTTAAAAGAAATAGAAATAAAGTTTGAACCTGTTGAAATAAATATAGAAAATTATGTGTATGATAAAGATATTAAATATATTTCAATAGGAGAGGATTTTGAAAAAGATTTTTTGTCTATAATAAAGCTTATTAATTCTAGCAACTTAAAAGTAACTGAATCAATGCAATTACCTAATAAAACTGCTTTGGTAAAAATGAATGAAGCTTTAAAAAACAAAGAAATTTTTAGAATGGATGAAATAAAGTCAATAGAAAAATCCACTAGGTTGTATGGTATATTCTATTTGCTAATGATTGGAGAAATCTTAGAAGTTGAGAATAGAAGCCTTATATTAACTGAGGATACAGAAAATTTTGTAGAGTTAAATATGGTAGAAAAATGCAAATATTTGTTGGATATATATTTAAATTGTGAGGTGGATGAACTAGCAAGAATAAATGAAATGAAGCTAATGAGTGAAAAAACAGAGAGGCTGGACCGGTGTAGAAAAACAATTTTAACTTATATTAAGAAAGCCCCTATGGATGAGTGGATTGACATGAAGCAACTTGCTGAGTTAATTAAAAAAACAAATAGAAACTTTTTAGTAAAAGCAGTAGGAGCAATAACAAAATATGATGACTACCATAGATATTATTACGATATTGACAGCTGGGAAGTATCCGAAAGATTTTTAGACGTTGTTTTCATTGAATATTTATCTACTATTGGAATAGTAGATTTAATAGTTAAAGCAAGGTATAACGATTATGATGTTTCATATATTGCGGTAAAATATTTTAAATTAACAGCACTTGGAGCACATGTACTAGGCGTAAATAATGAATATAAAAATAATATAGTCCTGCAAGATGCAGGTATGATTATTCAGCCTAATTTTGAAATAATGGTGCCACAGGGTAGTAGGAAAGAAAGCTATTGTCTTAATCTGGATAGATTTGCAGAGAAGAAATGTGAAGATCTAATGAATATATATGAATTGAATTTTAAATCCATGATAAGAGCGCTTGATAGTGATATTTCCATTGAGTGGATAATTGAGTTCCTTTTGGAAAATTCAAAAAACAATATGCCAGGTAATGTATTAACTACCCTGGAAAAGTGGAAACAAGATAGCAGTAAGATAAAGATTAGAACAGTAACTATAGTAGAAACTGAGGATAAATATCTTCTTGAAGAGTTAAGGAGTTATAAGGGAGTAAATAAGTACATAGAAAATCAGCTCCCACATGCATTTGAAATTGATGAACGTCATGCAAATAAGGTTAAAAGAGAAATAGAGAAAAAGGCACATTTTTGTATATTATCTGAATAAGCAATCTAGTTTAACTAAATAGATGGTATTTATAGTATTTTAAATATAAAGAGGAGTGATTATATGTGTAGGTTGAATCCGAAAATAGATCTTGTTTTTAAAAAGTTATTTGGCTCAGAAGAAAATAAAGATATACTAATAGCTTTTATTAATTCAGTATTATCTGAAGACCAGCAGATAGTTAATGTTGAGTTAAGAAATCCTTATAATATAGCAAGTTACTTTAAAGGAAAAATGTCTACAATAGATATAAAAGCAGTAGATGAAGATGGCAAATGGTACGATATAGAGATGCAGATAGCAGAACAGGGAGCTTACGATAAGAGAGCTTTTTATTATTGGTCGAAAGCATTTTCAGAACAAATTGAGAGCGGAGAACAATATGCAGAATTAAAGAAAACTATAGGAATTCATATTCTTGATTTCAACCTTGAGCAGTTAGAATGCGAAGAAGACTATCATAGTACTATAAAACCGTATATTGAAAAAAGTAAAAATCAGTTTTCCGACTTATTTGAATTGCACTTTATAGAACTTAATAAGTTCAAAAAAGATTATAATGAGATAAAGACAGCTATGGATAGATGGACGGCTTTTTTAAGCAAAGCTCATCAATTTGATAAAGAACATATACCAAAAGAACTAGCAGAAGACAAGGCTGTAAAAAAGGCAGTAGAACAATTAGATATAATGTATATGAGCAAAGAAGAACGAGAAGTTTATGAATATGAGAGAAAAGCTAGAATGAATTATAAGGAAGAAATGAGGACTGTATTAGAAAATCAAAAGGTAGAAATAGCTAGAAATCTATTAGATGTATTAAGCGATGAAATAATATCTAATAAGACAGGATTAACTATTGAGAAAATCAGAAAGTTAAGAAAAGAACTAGCTAATTAGAACGACAAGAGGATTATGTAATTTACAATTTACAATTCATTTTTATTTTTGCCATTATAATGACACAGAGAATAGTTATTATAAGTACATAGCAAGTAATTAAACTTTAATTAGAGTCCCCCTTTAATTAAGTATAGATTTAATATAAACACTTAAAAGAACCGGTGTAATTTAATCGGTTCTTTTTTATTGCCTAAAAAACAATACTAATCTTAAGGGGTATGATCTGGCCTTATTTAGAAGAAGAGAATTAGGACTTATCTTCTTTCTGAAACTCCCACGCATAAATGAAGGGGGTTCTTGAATACTAAATAACTTCTTTTATACTCTCATTTATAATAAAAATTATAAATTACAACATATAAAAACTAATTATTTTCTTCAAGAATTTCACTATCAAGCATCATAATTGACACATTAATGATAGTATATGGCTCGTTTCAAAACCTAGGTATATTTTAGTAGTGCTATCCATCCCACACCTGAAGGAGTGGGCTTTCTGCACAAATTCTTGTAATTGTACCGGCATTACAGATTATAGGGATTATGTTGATTGTTCAAATTATATATTTTCTTGTTATAAGAAAGAACTATTTATTAGAGATTAAGAAAAGTTTAGTGTAAATCATTTCAAATAAACAAGATATACAAACATATATACTAGGTAAAAAAGAGCAGAGATGAGTTAATCATTTTCTGCTCTTTTGTATTGTAGAATTTAAATTATTTTTCTAACAAGTTATCATGAGGCCAACCTTTTTGACCTTTTTCTAAGATAAATAGTCTACTAGCGTCTATGTGCTGTTAAAGGTGGGTGTGAAGCTTATAAAAAGTTGGGTGGATTTGTAGTGAGTGTGGTCATATAAAGCCGAAACTTTCATTATCTGAAAGGAGATATATCTGTGAGGAATGTGGTTGTATTATGGATAGAGATTATAATGCAAGTATCAATCTAGCAAGATATAAATTAGTAGGTTAACACCTTCGAAGAAGATGACTAATAACTTAAACGATACTACTAATATGTACCATGCGTTGTATGAGGATTTAAGGCCTTGGAGTGTTATAGCAAACGAAAGTAGTATATACGAAAGGATTACAAAATCGGACACGCTGAACAGGGGATTAAATAAAATTTATAGATTTTTATAGATATTTGGCAACGGTTGAGTAAATGTGTATAGAAGATAATATTATTCAATTACAGGTAATTATGAGTAGCTATCTAATAACTAGATGGAGAATAACTCCTAAAACATTTATTGAGAAGGATGAAAAATATAATATATTAAGATACATTAGGTTGTGTTATGAACCTTTTCACTTAACAGGAGAAGAAGGAATAGCAGAGGATATAGAAGAGTTTATAAGAGAGCGAGGTGGGGATATATGATAAAAAGATTGTATCATGGGAGCATAACTAAATTTGATGAAATAGATATTTTTAAAGGAAAAGGGTATAAGGATTTTGGACAGGGATTTTACACCACAGGTGTGAAAGAGCATGCAGTAAGATTGGCAAAAAGAAATAAAAGGATAGCAGAAGATCATTTAGAAGAGTTAGTGTTTAGATGGAGGAAAGAAATAGTATGAAAATAACACCTGAAAGGATAGAATTATCAAGGATGGCAATAGTAACATATGTAGTTAAAAGTTTAGTAAGTATATACAATATAAGTTCAGAAGAAGCTTTAGTTAAATTTATGACTGCACATACGTATGATTTATTGAGAATGGATTCATCTAAATTATGGTCAGAGAGTCAAGAATATGTTTTAGATATGCTATCAAACGAATTTAATAATGATTTGACTAATTGGCTAGAAATATAACAAAGAAGGTCAAAAGAAACAATAGAGAAATATATTCAGAATCAAGGATAAGCATTAAGCCGTTCAGCTACTACCCTAAAGGGATAGTAGCTTTCTGACTTTTTCATATAAATAGGCACTGAAAACTCGTTATTGCAGAATTTACTGCCACAAGAAGTGATAAAAATGTTAGAAGAGATTTGTGTGTTAAATGAGTACAAGCAAAAGGGTAATATGGATGTAGTGTATATGATTCCAAATTTATATTTATTATAACAATTGTATTCAGGAAATAAATCATAAATGAAATCGTCATCTATAAAGGAAAAATCATGCTTCAGCTCTGATGATACTTTGAGCTGTTTGACTTTTTGTCGCACCCATTATTATGAAGATGTGACATATCAATCATTCCTAAAGACATTAAGCTCCATTGGAGATTGAAATGAAGATTGTGGCAAGGCGCTGAATTCTAGGGTGTGAATTCCACTTAAAAAACAAATGCATGATGAAGCTTATCATATAGTTGTGGTATAATTATATTAGTTAAAGGGAGTGATTGCATGTGTAGATTGAATCCGAAAATAGATCTTGTTTTTAAGAAGTTATTTGGCTCAGAAGAAAATAAAGATATACTAATAGCTTTCATTAATTCAGTATTATCTGAAGACCAACAAATAGTTAATGTAAAATTTAAAAATCCTTATAATATAGCAAATTATTTAAAAGGAAAAATGTCTATACTAGATATAAAAGCAGTAGATGAAAATGGTAAATGGTATGATATAGAGATGCAAATAGCAGAACAAGGATCTTATGATAAAAGAGCTTTTTATTACTGGGCAAAAGTATTTTCAGACCAAATTGAGAGTGGAGAAGAGTATGCAGAATTAAAGAAAACTATAGGAATTCATATCCTTGATTTCAACCTTGGGCAATTAGAAGGCGAAGAAGACTATCATAATACTGTAAAACCATATATTGAAAATAGTAAAAAGCAGTTCTCAGATTTATTTGAGTTACACTTTATAGAACTTAATAAATTTAAAAAGGACTACAAAGAAATAAAAACAGCTATTGATAGATGGACGGCGTTTCTAAATAGAGCTTATCAAATTGATAAGGATAATATCCCACAAGAATTAGCTGTAGATGATGCAGTAAAAAAAGCGGTAGAACAATTAGATATAATGTATATGAGCAAAGAAGAAAAAGAAGTTTATGAAAGTGAAAAAAAAGTTAGAATGAACAGAATAGAAGAAATACGAACTGCAGAAGAAAAGGGAGAAATAAAAGCAAAAATAGGAATAGCTAAAAATCTTTTGCAAAACGGGATACCTATTGATATAATCGTAGAAAGTACTGGATTATCAATAGAAGAAGTAGAGAAAATTTAAAAAAATATTAGTATAAGCCCCTATTGGGCAATGTCATTAAGTTAAGAAATTCAAACAATAGTTTTAAAACAGAGTATGTTTAAAAATGCATACCCTGTTTTTTTTATATAATTTTCAGAGAAATTCCAGGGAATTTTCAAAAAAACTTGATAAATAGTAAAAAAAATGTGGCGAAGCCCCTTAATTACAAGGATTTTTAAGGAGGCTCACTCATGAATGAATATGCATATTTAATAAAGGGAAAATTGGACACTGTGTTAGCTGAAATGCATGAAAACTCGAGGCTGTTTGTTAACGACCCAGAGAAGGATTTTACTAGAAAACGAAAACTGTATTTCAAAGATATGCTGAATATTTTACTTTCTATGGGAGGTAAATATAGAGTACAGAATTTTATTGACTAGACGACAGACGAATGAAATAAAGGCACATCCAGAAAAATATAAGTTTATGCCCAAAAATCAAAATTTTGACTATCTTCCAGTTGGATATAAAGGAATTTATTCAATAAACTTTAGAATTGTTCGCTTTCCTATATCAGAGAATATCTACGAAGTTATCATTACAAACATTACTGAAAAAGAATTTCCTGCGGAAAGGATTAAAGAAATATATCACTTATGTTGGGGAATTGAGACATCATTTAGAGAACTAAAATATGCCATTGGACTAACAAACCTTCATTCAAAAAAGACGGCCTACATCGTACAAGAGATATTTGCACGGCTCACCATGTATAATTTCTGCGAAATGATCACAACGCAAGTCGTCATACAGCAGAAAGACAGAAAATACATCTATCAGGTTAATTTCACCATGGCAATATCAATTTGCCTGCACTATTTCAGATGTAGGAATGTAGAATCACCGCCTAATGTAGAAGCACTTATTAAAAAGAATATATTACCTATACGAAATGGAAGAAGAGACCCTCGCAAAGTCAGAACCAAATCGTCAGTTAGCTTCATATATAGAGTAGCATAAATAATCACTATTAAAAAAAATTTTTGACGGAGAAATGTCTCTGTCTTATTTGCATGCCCAAAAATAAGAGTTGTAAAAGAAAAAAGCCAATTGAAAGCATACATACTTTCAATTGGCTATAATTCTATTTGTCACAAGATGGTTAACTTAATGATATTGCACTATTGGGGGCTTTTTTTCTTGTGATTTAGAAAATGTATTTTGTATGATTATAGTAGAGATTCACAATGTAAAAGGAAAAATTACTTTAGAAGAAGCAAAAAAGTTTACAGGAGATTAACAATAGAATTTATGATGAAGTAATGGTTAGTAGGGAACATGCGGTGGGTTTTGTTAAATATCTATATGAGATTTTTGAGAAACAAAGTAAAGAAACAACTGCATTAAAATGTGAGGAATTTTTTCATGAAATAAATATATCGTCATAAAATCCTGCTAATCACTCCCCTCAAAGCCCCTTTGAATCCAAAATTTTTTTTGTGTTTATAGAGTTTCTAATTACAACCTTTCAAAAAAATGTCCTCGTTTAATTTAAGATGTTTCAATATTGTTTTCTGTGAATGTTGAGCTGTCAGCTATATAATGAAAATCATTCATGTCAACGTTATGAGATTTCAATATTTCATAAACTTCCGTTAGATTTTCATTATTATATGTTTTATCATCTAAGCGGAATATGAGTAATAATGAAATTAAATATGTTAGTTTTTTTTCAGAATACGCAGGTAGCTTTTTAAAATTAATTTATATATTGTTTTAATTTAATTTGACTTATATGTAAATTTGAAGTATTCTATTTATATAAAAATATCAGTGCTAGAGTATAATGAACCTTAACATGAAATGTATTTAAATTTATTAATTAATTGACTTGTAGCAGGTATTTTTATTTATTCAAATATTAAAGTATCATTATTAATTAATTGACTAAAACATAAAAAATATTGACAATGTGCAATTAAAGATATAATATGATATAAATTGGTGATAGGAGTGACTTGAAAAAGTACGGTTATGCTTCCATTAGCAAAAATAAAAACGAATAGGAGGGTAAGAAAAAAATATGGAATATGCTGGATTGACAATTACGGCATGCTTATTACAAGATGTTTATTTTACAAAAGCAGGTGAGGTAATTGGGCAAGTTATAAATAAGGCGTCATACATGGATAATCAGTTAGCAGAGAAGCATGTAAGAAATGAATATAAAAATTACTGCTTTGATTTGCTGTATCCATTGGAAAGTGATAAAACTTATAAAAGAGGAAGAATATATGTATTTAGAATTAGAAGCCTGGAAGAAAACTTTATAGTAAAATTAAAATTATTGCTTCCTAAAGTACAAAGTGACTTTATGAAAATAATTGCAATTGAACAAAACAATATCAAGCAAAAACATATTATAGAATTGTATACAGTAACACCAGCTTTAGTAACAGTAGACAACAAACATTGGTTGCCACAGGATAATTTTATGTTATTACAACAGCGATTTCAGATGAATTTAGAAAAGAAATACAAAGCATATTATGGGGAAGCACTGAATGTAAAGCAGAGTTTCATACAACATATAGAAATCCTAAATCATAAGCCAATGTCTTTTTTTTATAAAAATACCAAATTACTTGCCAATAAATTCAAAATTATTCCAAACGATGATATAATTTCTCAAAAATTAGCGTTTGTAGCTGAAGCTACAGGAATTGGGGAAAAATCTTCAGCCGCTGGGCTAGGCTATTGTAATGCACAATATTTAAAATAGTGGGGGTGAGATGTAAGATATGATAAAGGATATGGTTAAACCTTTTAAAGAAGCATTGGTAGATGATAAGAATATTGTTTTAGATAATTACAGATTAAAAGATGGACTTTATATAAAGCTGGATGTGAATAAACCAATTGAAATTTGTGAAGAAAATTTTATTATAGTGAATAATAAAGAAAAAGATAAGGGTATTGATGGAACTGAGATAAAAAAGCCAGAGTTGTATAAGTGGTTTAGAGAAATGGATTATTATAGTGTGATTTTAAATGAGGATACAAATAAGTGTATTGATCTTCCAGCAAAAAAAATACTTAGTACAAATCAAATGACATTTTTCATGAAAAAAGATAAGTGTCCTGTGATTGGTAAGGCTACTAATGGGAAGCCTGTTATTAAAAAAGAAAAGCTACTTGAACTTATAGAAAAGTATTTTGACAAATTGATGCTTTCAGAAAATAAGTTTATGGAAATTTATGAAAATAGTAAATATACAAAAGGAACACTGAAAAATGCAGAAAAGGAAGAATTTTTGAAAACTTATTTCAAAGAACAAATTGAATATATAAGAACTGAACAAAGAATAAAAAGCATAGAAGAAAACAAAAGGTTTATTTTAGAGAATTTTGATGGAATTATTGATAGTATAAAAGAATTTATGGAAAGGCACCCTTTTAACGGCTACATAAAAATATTTTTGGATTATAAAAAAGAAATGTATGAGATGGAAAGCCAAGTATACACCATTCCTAGGATTTTCAATGTAAATGATTACAATCTGTTTATTGATGGGAAAATTTTAGGATTACCAAGCAATAATATTACTACAAACACAAAAAAACCATATCTGCTATTGAAAACTATGCAAACCAATGCACCTTATAGGGTGAAAGTCGGAGAGGTTCAAAATGCAAAAAACTTCTTTGAATGGCTTGCGATACAGGGTAAATTCAAAGAAATTAAATTAGACTATAATTATAAATTCAATGGAACCGATTCTCATAAAAATGGGAAATCCTATCTCTCAATACATTTAAATAAAAAATCAGAAATAGATGAATTTGATAATATACCTTTTAGCGGATCTAAACTAAACTTTATTTTGTATAATGCGCTAAATATAGAAGAGAGAATAGATAAGAAGGATAAAAATTCATTGAAGGTTCCGATAAAAAATGAGCATATAAAAGACTATGGAATTCTACAACAGAGGTTTAGCGAATATTTTTTCAATAATAAGCTTTTTGGATATTTTAAAGACAATGAGCCAGATATAAAGTCTAATGAGTTTACAGGGCAAATGAGAGCTTTGTTTATCCTTGGAAGAGATGGACTATTTGACTTTTTCAGTAGGGGTGTAGACTCATCAATTAAGGCTAATATAAATAAACTCACAATGGATTTAATTCAGGAAAAATTCAAAACAACTGTACAAGGATTTAATTTTGATAGAATAGCTAAAGCGTATAATTTAAGAATTTCATTATTAAATTATTTTGAATTAGGAGGAGAAAAAATGGCAGATAAGATTAAAAATACTATGGATAGTTTAAAACTTAAACTAGTTTCAGATGAGTTAGTAGTGTGTGACAGTGATGAGGAATTTTATTTTGCAACAGGTCAATTAGCCTATTATATATTATCTCAATCTGAAAGTGATAGGAAAAATTTTGGGATTTTTGAACCAATATTAAATGCAAAAGATTCAAGTCAATTGAAGAAACAATTGAAAGAGATATTTGCAGTATATAAGCATGCAATTGGATTCAATAATATAAAGTTTAAGAACGCAATGAGTATGGTTATGGGATATGATGCAGATAGAAAAATAGTGGATAGCATGCAAGAGATGTTGCTTGCTGGGCTTTTAGCAAGCAATGTTTTTTATGAAAAAAAGGGGGCTTAAAAAATGATGAAAAATAGAGTGTATGGATTGATTGGTATTGCAAGTATTATGGCAAACTGGAATGCAGATTTTACAGGAAGACCAAAGGCAACTAGTGATGGTAATGTTTTTGGAAGTGATAAAGCACTTAAATATTCAATTAAAAAATATTTAAAGGATAAGGGGAAAAAAATTTTATATATAAAGACCTATAAAATTGATGAAAAAGCTAAAGCAGAAGAAAAAGATAAATTGCAGCCTAAGGAATTAACAGAAAGGTATAATGAAATATTTGCACCAGCAATAATTGATAATAAAACTTCATCAAAGGAAGTATTGAAAAATTTATTTTCAGCAATAGATGTGATGAATTTTGGGGCAACCTTCGCAGTGGCAGATCAGAATATAAGTATTACAGGGGCTGTGCAGATTGGTCAAGGCTTTAATAAGTATGAGTATAGTAATACAGAAGTACAGGATATTTTATCCCCTTTTAGAAATTCAAAAAAGCTTGACGCAGATGCATCAAGTTTAGGTAAAAAAATTGTGAGTAATGAAGCACATTATGTATACCCATTCTCAGTGAATCCAAACAACTATAATGAATATAGTGGTTTAATTGATGGGTTTAGTGGATATACAAAAGATGGATATAATCTATTTAAAGAAGCTGCTTTAGTAGGAGCTACTGCATTGAATACTAACAGTAAATCAGGTTGTGAAAATGAATTTGCATTATTTATTGAATGTATAGATGGATCTGAAGCATATTTACCCAATCTTGATAGATATGTGACCTTTGAGAAGGGCGAAGTAAAGAATATTATAGATTTAAGAAAAATTAGTGCAATTGTAAACGGTAAAATCATGGATCAAATAGAAAAAATAGAGTTATACTACAATCCATTTACAACAGATATTAAACATGAATTTAATAAGGTAGAAGTAAGGAATATATTTACTAATGAAGAAATTTAAACTTTTATACTAAGTTAAATAGTCAAAAAATGAAAAGAGGTGAGGAAGATGCAGGCTATAAAATTCAAATTAACAGGAAGAACTGCTTTTTTTAAGAAACCAGATGTAAATGTAAATACGTATTTTACTTATAATAATATTCATAAAGTAGCATTACTTGGGATTTTAGGCGCAGTAATTGGTTTACAGGGACATATTCAGCAAAATAGGAGTATAAAAGAAGGAAATAGTGTAGAATATCCAGAGTTTTACTCAAAACTTAAAGATTTGAAAATTTGTATAAACCCATATGGAAAGAATGGATACTTTTCAAAGAAGGTACAAATATTTAATAATAGTGTTGGATATGCAAGTGGAGAAGCAGGTGGGAATTTAATTGTGCGGGAACAGTGGATTGAAAATCCGCTGTGGGAAATCTATCTTTTAAATGATGGTTCTATAGAACAAGCATTGTTTGATAAATTGGAAGATTATTTAATTCATACCAAATGTACTTATATTCCTTATTTGGGTAAGAACGATCATCCAGCTGTTATTGAAGATTGCAAAATTGTTAACCTTGAAGAAGTAAAAGACATAGAACATATTGATTCATTATTTCTAGTAGAAACGGTAACGCTAGGAGATTCGCCATATATTGAAGGTGGAGACACATACTTCTTTAAAGAGTTTTCTCCAGTTTCACTCAGTAAACAATATAATTTCTATGAATTTAGGGAACTATGTTACACAAGTTTACTCATAGAAGAGGTTGCAACTAATGATAGTATTTACAAGGAAGAGGGGAAGATAATAGCATTTTTCTAGAAAATATTATTTTCAGAGGAATACCTTTGCTTTTATGAAAAAGGTATTCCTTTTTGCCTTAATGAAAAAGAAGGGTGGTAGTTATATTGAAATATAAGAACCTTGAAGAGGTTGAACTACATGATATTGAATACAGTGTGCTATATGGAGATTTACTGTATGCACATATAGGTAATAAAAAAAAGCCAGAACCTATAATAGAGCATTCACAAAAAACTATAGAATTTTTTTATAAGTTATCTAAGACAAGAGGAATAAATGAAATTCTACAAAAGTGTATTTGTAATTTAAAATATAAGGGTAAAAAAATAGAAGATGCCCCATCTGAATTAATACTTGAGCTTTTTGTAAATGCAATATATTTACATGATATGGGCAAGATAAATCCTGCCTTTCAGTTTAAAAAAATGAAAAATTTTAAAATTGAATTTGAAAACACAGCAGAGACGTCAGATAGCAATCATTCGATGTTGTCAGCTTTGATTTATATCGATGTTTTATTGCCTAAAATTCAAAGTATAGACAGTAGAAAAGCAAGAGCATTTTTAAGATACGTACTTTTAAGCTTCTCATATGTTATTTCAAGACATCATACTAGATTGACTGACTTTGGCGAAAGCGATTTTTTACAAGGCTTAATAGATTTTCAAGATACAATTTGTGATAATCCATCCTATGTAACATATTATAAAAACTCTATAGAGTTAAAAGAACAGTTGAAGTTGAATTTGCTTGGAGATATAAGTAATGATAAACATGATTCCTTTGAATTTTATATTTTAACAAAGTTATTATATTCATCCATAGTTAGCTGCGATTTTTACGCTACATATAATTATGATACCGGAAACGAGCCTGAGTTTAAATGTATAGACAATGTAGATTCGATTCTTGAAGTATATAAAAATACAGATATATATAATGGCATTAATGTTTATAGAAATAATAAGGACTTTTTTGGGAAAAATTCAATAAATACATTGAGGTCAGAGTTGTTTTTAGAAGCAGAAACAAATTTATTGGAAAATTTGGAGCAGCACAATATTTTTTATTTAGAGGCACCAACGGGTAGTGGAAAAACAAACACTTCAATAAATTTAGCATTAAATATGGTGAAAAAACTTCCTCAATACAATGAAATATTCTATATTTTTCCTTTCAACACTTTAATTGAACAAACTAAGAAAGTTTTTGATGGGGTTTTTAATGAAAACATGCAAAAAAATTTTAGGGTGGCTGTAATTAATTCTGTCACTCCAATAGTAACGGAAGCAGAAAAAAACGATAAAAATGAAGAATATGATAGCAAAATTGATTTTAAAAAAGATTACTTAAACAGGCAGATGATACAGTATCCTGTGGCATTAACAACACATATTAACTTTTTTAATTATTTATTTGGAACTGGAAGGGAAATAAATTTACCATTGATTCATCTATGTAATAGTATTGTTATCATTGATGAAGTGCAAAGCTATAGAAATAGAATATGGCCTGAAATCATAAAATTTTTAAATGCTTTTGCTAAAACTCTAAATATAAAGATAATTATAATGTCAGCAACTTTACCCAAATTAGATAAGCTACTCCATGAGGAAACTTGTGGGTTTTGCGATTTAATTAAAGATAAGAATAAGTATTATCAGAACGAAATTTTTAAGAATAGGGTAAAATTGAACTTTGAATTGCTTGGTAAAGAAAAAAATTCTAAAGAAGAAATCTTATCGAAGATTGACGAAGTTGTAAAAATAAGAGATAACACAAGGCTTCTTATTGAGTTTATAAAGAAAACAACTGCAAGAGAATTCTTTAATGAGTTGAAAAAGGCATACCCTGAAAAGAAAATTCACGAGATAACAGGGGATGACAGTAATTTTATTCGAAATAAAATTTTAAGTGAAATAAGTGCAGTGGATGCAGATGGAAACTTTATTTGTAAAGATGTCATTGTAGTTGCAACCCAAGTTATAGAAGCGGGAGTAGACATTGATATGGACATAGGTTTTAAAGACATATCAATGCTGGATGGAGAGGAACAGTTTTTAGGAAGAATAAATAGATCCTGCAAAAGAAAAGATTGTGAAGCCTTTTTCTTTAATTATGATGCCGCAGAAAAAATTTATAGAGAAGATTTTAGATTAGAATTTGATTTAACAAATCCAAGCTATCAAGAGTATTTAATAAATAAGAATTTTGAAGAGTTTTATGAAAATTGTTTTAAAAGATTAGAAGAAAAAAAATCAGAAAAAAACAAAGAAAATATTATGAATTTAGATGAAGCGGTTTTGTATTTGAACTTTGAAAAAGTGAGCAGTATGATGAAATTAATTGTAGAAGAGAATTACCAGTTGTTTTTGGCACATGAAATTAAAAATGAAGAAACAGGAGAAGTAATAGTTGATGGAAAGATGGTATGGGAGGAGTATAAAAATTTAATTTCTGATAAGGAAATGGACTATTCTAAAAGGAAAATAGAATTATCTAATGTATCTCAAAGAATGGCTTATTTTACTTATAATTATAACGATTATGATAATAAAAATGATAAATCACCGAAATTCTCTAATGAAAATATAGGAAGGCTTTATTATATAGAAAATGGTACTGATTATATAACGAGTGAAGGAAAATTTGATAGGAATAAATACAAAGAGGATTCGGGAGGGGGATTGTTTTCGTGAAAATAACAGGAACTCTAATAAATTATTATTTTCATTGTAAGCGCCAATGCTGGCTCCATGGAAATAGAATTAATTTAGAAGATAATAGTGAAGATGTGCGAATAGGAAAAGTACTACATGAGCTGAAATATGAAGGAAAGAAAAACACGGAAATTGCTATTGATAGTGTAAAAATAGATAAAATTACAGAGGAATATTTAGTTGAAATGAAGAAATCGGATGCAGATACAGTGGCAACTAAATGGCAAACTTTATTATATCTTAAGGTTTTAAAAGATAAGGGTGTTGAGAAAAAAGGAAGGATAGAATATGTTGAAAAAAACAAACAGGATAAAAAGGTAATAATTGTGGAGTTAACTGAAGAGGATGAGAAACAGCTTACTCTTTTACTTCAAGAAATAAGTATTTTTATATCACAGGACAAGCCACCAAAAACCGAATATATGCCCAAGTGTAAAAAATGTGCATATTATGAGTACTGTTTTATTTAACGAAGAGAGGAGCGTTTTCTATGGGAAAGCGTACAAGATATATTATGTCTATGGGAGAGTTAAGTAGGAAGGATAATTCCATTCAATTTAAAAATATCAAGGGAAATCTTTATCTGCCTATTGAATCTACAAGGGAAATATACTGCTTAAATGAAGTAAGTATGAACACTAAGTTTTTAGACTTCGTTGGTAAGTCTGGCATAATAATTCATTTTTTTAATTATTATGGCAAATACAGTGGAACTTTTTATCCAAAGGAATATTTAGTTAGTGGAAATTTAACAATAAAACAATCCAAAGCTTTTTTGGAGAATAGAATCTGTATAGCAAAAGCTTTTGTGCAGGGAATTGCAGATAACATCCATGAAGTATTATATCATTACTATAAGCATGAAAAGAAGGAGTTAAAGGAGCTTTTGGATTGGTTGAAAAAAGATGTACCAATATTTTTAAGTAAAGATTTGGGTATAAAACAGATTCTTTTTATAGAAGGACAAATATGGATGAAATTTTATGATAGTTTTAAATATTTCTTGCAAGAGGATTTTATTATGAATAAGAGAGTGAAGAGACCACCTGACAATCCAATAAATGCACTTATATCCTTTGGGAATTCTATTTTATATGCAAGAACTGTATCTCAAATTTATAATACTCATTTAAATCAAACCATAAGCTTTTTACATGAACCAGGTGAAAGTAGATTTTCTTTAAGTCTTGACTTATGCGAAGTTTTTAAGCCTATTATTGTGTATAAGACAATATTTGAAGTGGTGAATAATAAAAGGATACAAGTGTCAAAGCATTTTGATAAGAAACTGAATTATTGTTTGCTTAATGAGGCCGGTAAAAAGATATTTATAGAAGCATTAGAAGAAAGATTTAACAATGTGTTTGATCACCCAATATTAAAACGTAAAGTAAGTTATGAAACAGCAATTAAACTAGATGGGTATAAACTTATAAAATTTTTCCTTGAGGGGAAAGAGTTTAGCCCATTTAGATTGAAGGAGATGAAGTAATATGGGGAAAACAACTAATTACAATTATGCTTTTGTTTTTTATGATATAAAAGAAAAACGAGTAAATCGTGTGTTTAAAGTTTGTAAAAAGTATTTTAAACATCATCAAAAATCCATTTTTAGAGGTGAAATAACCCAATCTAATTTAATAAAGTTGCGTGCTGATTTAAAAAAAGTAATAGATGAAACAGAGGATTTTATTTCTATTATAAAAGTAATGAATGAACAAAGCTTTGGAGAAGAAACCATTGGAGTGAATTTTAAAGATAGTGAAGCTCTAATTTTGTAATAGTTTTTTACCAACCTAATTTCATTTTTAAAGGCTGAAACCTATTGAAAAACAAAGCTTGCATATACTTATTAAATAAAGTTATAATTATAGATGAAACGGCTGGTAAAAAAACATGTAGACTAGCCATTATAATCGATTAAGAGCTTTTAAGTATAATAACAATGGCTAACTTACAGTAGTTGAACCTTAACATTAGATGTATTTAAATCTAAATGGTTGCAAAAAAGATTAGCGTTACCAACTAGTTGAACCTTAACATTAGATGTATTTAAATCCAGCAAGAACATTTTGCATCTTTCCACGTTCCATGGGTTGAACCTTAACATTAGATGTATTTAAATTCTGCTATAAAGTCATTACTTTCTCCGTTAACGAAAGGTTGAACCTTAACATTAGATGTATTTAAATAAAACGAAAGCCATTTAGAAGATGCTAAAGAGTTCTGTTGAACCTTAACATTAGATGTATTTAAATCCACATGCCATTTGTTTTAATTGTTCTAAATTTGGTTGAACCTTAACATTAGATGTATTTAAATTAATCACCTGTCAGCTTTACAATGCTACTCGGTAGGTTGAACCTTAACATTAGATGTATTTAAATGCTTCATATATCTTTCCATCTCTGCCTTGGCATAAAGTTGAACCTTAACATTAGATGTATTTAAATGAAATTGATTCCATTGCTTTCGACCCACTCTTGCCGTTGAACCTTAACATTAGATGTATTTAAATATGCTTATGAGGGATTATAAGAATTTAACAGGTAATGTTGAACCTTAACATTAGATGTATTTAAATCAAACATAACAAGTTATTTCATGTTCTCCGGGTTCAGTTGAACCTTAACATTAGATGTATTTAAATCAACATTAAGATGCAGAGTTAAAAGAGGTTGGAGCGTAGGTTGAACCTTAACATTAGATGTATTTAAATACGGAGAAAGTACATTTAGTGATTGTGAAATAGCATGTTGAACCTTAACATTAGATGTATTTAAATAATCTTACTGCATCTCCTGGTGCAACTGCTGCACTTGTTGAACCTTAACATTAGATGTATTTAAATCCGCTGCTTCCTACTGTACTAAAATCATATGCGGGTTGAACCTTAACATTAGATGTATTTAAATAATTGACAACTAATACATTGAACATATAAATTATAAGTTGAACCTTAACATTAGATGTATTTAAATTGTTCTCGCAACTCTCTTCAAGCTCTGCTACTCTTTGTTGAACCTTAACATTAGATGTATTTAAATGCGTTTTTGATTATGTGAAATGGATATTCGGGGAGTTGAACCTTAACATTAGATGTATTTAAATTGGGTATGACCAGGACAATAGATGGGGTCCTGATTATGTTGAACCTTAACATTAGATGTATTTAAATGGGTACGCCCCTATCTTTCTAAATATTTGTACCTTTGTTGAACCTTAACATTAGATGTATTTAAATACGATTTTACCACCCTTGACTATTTCTCCTGTTATTGTTGAACCTTAACATTAGATGTATTTAAATAAATATACTTTTATTTTTGTATAATTGTCAAAAGGTTGAACCTTAACATTAGATGTATTTAAATTTGTTAAATTTCCCCCTCTATAAACCATTTACCGTGTTGAACCTTAACATTAGATGTATTTAAATAAAAGTAAACTACTGTTTAGCATTTCAACTTTGGTAGTTGAACCTTAACATTAGATGTATTTAAATAAAATTGATTGTTGTAAAGATTTAATTTCAGATAATTGTTGAACCTTAACATTAGATGTATTTAAATCTAAAGGCCATACAATATCTAGCTAAAAATGTTATGGTTGAACCTTAACATTAGATGTATTTAAATCAGTAGGCTTGTACACCATCCCCATCCAAGAAAGGGTTGAACCTTAACATTAGATGTATTTAAATTTAGGAGTAAGATTGTGTCCTTTTTTCTTTAAGATTGTTGAACCTTAACATTAGATGTATTTAAATAGCGCAAGGACAACTCGTGACATGGACACTTATGTGTTGAACCTTAACATTAGATGTATTTAAATTCACCAGTTCTTTCTTTTAACAGCCAATAAGCATGTTGAACCTTAACATTAGATGTATTTAAATCCTGTAGCTGACAACCAAACCATTGTGCCACTATTGTTGAACCTTAACATTAGATGTATTTAAATAGCGCATCTATTTGTGATTGTAAAGCTTTAATCTTGTTGAACCTTAACATTAGATGTATTTAAATAGCCAAGGTTGTTCCCTTTTAAAGTAATTAATAGTGTTGAACCTTAACATTAGATGTATTTAAATTGTGATAATCCTATTTTGTGTTTTTTATTTAGTGCTGTTGAACCTTAACATTAGATGTATTTAAATAATTTCTTGCCAGTTGCACCAGTTAATCTTGCAAGTTGAACCTTAACATTAGATGTATTTAAATTACATTAGGTACTGGGGCAAGTTCGGAAGTATTAGTTGAACCTTAACATTAGATGTATTTAAATACCCATGTTTCTTCACCAGTTTTATTTTTAAATCCGGTTGAACCTTAACATTAGATGTATTTAAATACTGCAGGACTTGTTTCAGGTAGTAAGCGATGGAACAAACACCGTCATGCAAGTTAACCTCCCTTTTGATATACTTTAATAAAGTAATCGAGGGGAGGTTTTATTTTGAGATCCACAACTAAAGATCAGCTTCTCTGGGAGCAAAGAATTAATGAAAGAACTAAAAGCGGAATGTCAGTTTCAGAATGGTGTAAAAACAATGAAATTAGCAAAAGTAAATATCATTATTGGAATCATAAATTAACTAAAAACCAAAAGTCGGATAACGAAATGTCATTTGCCGAAATCACCCCAATCCTTTCAACTGCCGATGAGGCAATACTAAATTCAGATAAATCGAATGATTTTCAGATATTTTTCAAGGGTATACAGGTAACAGTTCCAAGCAATTTCAATCAAACTTCTTTAGCAGGACTAATGAAAGTTCTGCAGGAATTATGATACATCATATAGCCGATGAGGCTGAACACATCTATATTGCTCTTGGCGCAACAGATTTTCGTAAACAACAAAATGGACTTGCTGCATTGGTTTCATTGAAATTCAAACTTGATCCTTACTCTGGTAAAAGTGTTTTCTTATTCTGCAATAAACGGCATAACTCACTTAGGGCATTACGCTGGGACCGAAATGGATTTATTTTGGTTACAAAATTTCTTTCTGATGATATGAAATTCCAATGGCCGAAGAATCAAGGGGAAATAAGAGATATAACAAAACGTCAAATGGAATGGCTTTTGGAGGGGCTGCAAATTGATCAGAAAAAGGTACATAGGGAAAATATTAATACTCAAAATATGATTTTTTAATACCACCTAAAATCTAGTATAATAGTCGTTTTTCTGGTATAATATAATTAATAGATTAACTGGAAAGGAGCCTTTTAAATGCAGTCTTTTGATGAAAAAAATCAACGTATTAGACAACTTGAAAATGAAAACAGAATGCTGCAGGAAAAGGTGAGTTTACTGGAGCACAACGTTGAGATTCTCACTCAAGCAGTGTTACATGCATCAAAACAGCGCTTTGGAGCATCAAGTGAGAAAACACCTCTGATATATGGGCAATGTTTCCTCTTCGGTGAACTAATTGATGAATTTTCAGATAAAACCGAAAACAAGGTTATAAATATTAAAGAACATAAGCGACCTGTAAGAAAAAAAGGTGACAGAGAAAATTTGATTAAAGCATTGTCACATGAGGTAATTGAATGTGTACTTAATGCCGAAGAGGCTATATGTAAAATCTGTGGCAGTGAACTTAAGATAATCGGAAAGAAAAAAGTAAGATCTGAAATGGAATATATCCCAGCGAAGCTAGTAATGAAGGACTACGTCCAATATGTATACAAATGCATTGAATGTGGAAAAAATGATACCAATCCATATGATTCTATATCCTGCGCGCCTGTACCAGCACCTGTGCTTTCGCACTCTTTTGCATCGCCTTCATGTGTGGCATGGGTAATGTATCAAAAGTATATGATGTCAGTACCACTATATCGCCAGGAAAAAGACTTTAAAAGAATGGGTGCTGAGCTTAAGAGAGACATGATGGCAAACTGGGTGATACGTAGTTCTGAATATTGGCTTATGCCTCTATATGAGAAAATGCACGAGCAATTGTTGAAATGCGGTGTTATCATGAGCGATGAAACAACCTGGCAGGTAAATCACGAGGAGGGAAAAAAGGCATCAAGCAAATCTTACATTTGGATACATAGAAGTGGAAACTGTGAAGGTCCCCCCATAATTTTATATAAATATACTAGTAGCCGTTCAGGTGATCATGCAAAGAAGTTCCTTGGAGGTTTTCATGGTTATCACGTAAGTGATGCATATGCTGGATATGAAAAGGTTGAAGGAATTACACGTTGTCTTTGCTTTAGCCATCTAAGAAGATATTATCTTGAAGCTATTCCCCTGGATTCTGGTAAAAAAGAAATTCTAGGATCGGGCGGAGCCATTGGACGAGCTTATTGTGATAAACTCTTTAGATTAGAAAGAAAATGGAAAGAGTTATCACCTGAGGAAAGAGGAAAAAACAGACTTATATATAGTGTCCCTGTACTGGATGCCTTTTTCGCATGGGCAGAAAATACCTTCACTAATCAAGAGAACCTTAAAAAAGCTTTGGGATATACACTAAATCATAAAAAATATTTTACCAATTTTCTGCTTGATGGAAGAATACCTTTATCAAACAATCTATCGTTATGCCAAGAAAAATATAATCCTAAGGATTTGAAGAAAACCATTGATATCAGCAGAGTTTCTGCATAAATCCTGAGGATTATGTTTAAACAGCAGCAGCTCAGGACATACTTATGGTAAAACTACTAGGAGGTTTTATCATGTATTATCAATGTTATGATGAAGCAGTTAAAGTCGGACTAAATGACTACAGCAGGCTCGAATATTCAGATAGCTGCTGTTCTGCTTTCCGAGTTGCCGCCAGAGAGTTCAAAGAATATATGGAATATAGGGGACTTTCATATTCAACCGAACTTACAAATCAATGGATTAATAACAGTAAGGAACACTGGAAAACTCACAAAGTCAAAGAATCAAGAAAAGCGATGAGCGTATTGGAAGATATCATGGAACATGGTGGTGTAACTATGAGTCTGCAAACTAAAATTGAACGTACGCCCCCCTATAATCAGCTTCCAAATTGGAGCAGAACAATCTTGGATAACTATCTTGCAAGATTAACTTGCAGCCATAAGGCTTCATACCTAACTCAGATAAGAAACGCTTGCTCTCGTTTTTTTTTATTTTTAAAGTTCGAAGGTATAAGTCAGCCTTCTGAGATTACCCATGGAATTGTGAAATCATTTTTTACCAAAGACATCCATATTTCATCGAAGGTCAAGAATCGGTGCAATAATGAAATTAGCCATTGTCTTATGTACATGGCTGACCATGGACTGGTTTTCAAAACTGTAGGACTTGCACTCAATAAATTTGTCATTCCCGACCTAATTATTGTTGCAGAATTACCGGAACCAGAGCGTAATAGGTTCTTGAAGTTTTTCAATTCTTTAGAGAAAGATATTCCGCATTCAATGGTAGAATATGACACAGCTGCTAAGCAACTTGCTGACATACACAAAAATCGGAAATATTCGTCTTTTATTCGCAAAATGGATGCACAAGCATCAAGAGATTTTAGAGTTTTTATGGATGCAAATTCCTTCTCGTATTCTAATGATTTAGCACTGGATTGGCTTGAGTTTCAGAAATCAAAATGGTCCCGAGCTAAGTACTTGGCTTTTCGAAGGGTTCTTTTAAGCATTAATGAGATTTTATGCACGGGAGCTTTGACAACTAGTTGCTTTTCCACTCATGAGCCAAAATATTGTCTTCCTGTGTGGGGCGATAACTTGCAGTCTCAGTATCTCTTAGAGAGAAAACATGAAGGTTGTGCCGACTCCACCATGTGTATGATAGGTAGTTCTTGTTCCAGGTTCATTGTTTTTTTAGATAAGCGCGGCATTGTTAGTGAGAAAGGGATTACGGGTGAAGTTATTAAGGATTTTCAGGTTCACGATAATCACAGCACGATTGAAGGAAAGAACGCTTACGCTGTTAAAATCCGAGGTTTTCTCAGATTTCTTGCCCGAAAGGGACTGATACCTGATACCCTCGAGCTTGCTGTGTCAACAGAAATGGCACCACACAATTCTATTGTAACTACTCTGTCAGATAAACAAATTGATGCTATCTATACTTTCCGGCAAAATGTTGATCGCCCAATTAAGTTGAGAAATATTGCGATTGTTATGTTGGGTCTCAGAATGGGTTTAAGGGCATCTGATATTGCAAATCTCAAACTGACTGACATCTCATGGAAAGAGAATTCAATTTCTTTTATTCAGCAGAAAACAGGTGTGTATTTGAAATTACCATTACTTGTTGATGCAGGCAACAGCCTGTATCGTTACATATTTGAAGGTAGGCCTCAAAGCAATTCCTGCTACGTCTTTGTCCATCATCGGGCACCCTATTGCAAACTTGGTAGTACCTTTGGGAGATTATTGAGAGCGGTAGTAACGGCTCAGTATGATAGTGAGGTAATACATGGTTTCCACGTGACCAGAAAAACATTCGCTTCAAAGCTCCTGGCAGCCGGCAGTTCTGTTCCGTCAATCGCTGCAGCACTGGGACATGTTGGCGTCCATACTGTTGATGAGTATCTTGCTACTAATGAAGATCAAATGCGCTTATGTGCCATTGGCTTAAAAGGTATTGAATATTCCGGAGGATTCAGTCTATGAAACATTATGAGTATCACAGCCAATTAGCTCCATATATTTCGGGCTTGATCAGTCAAAAAAGAGCCGATGGCTATAGATACGAGTTCGAAGCGTATATGCTGGAACACTTTGATCGGTTTTGCACCGAAAACGGATATAATAACGGCAGCCTGACAAGAGATCTAGTAATGGCATGGGCTGAGCAAAGGTCGACAGAAAGCAAAAATTATCGCAACCAAAGGGTTTCTTTCGTAAGGCAGTTGGCTATGTATATGATCTCATTGAATATAGAGGCCTACATTCCCCGGGCTTTTGAGTCTAACTCAATTTCAGTCCCGCACATTCTATCACCCGATGAAATGCATGAGTTTTACAAAGCAGTTGACAGATTCTTGCCTTGCCAGTCAAGTTTTCTGCGTTTATCATTATCATATAGTGTGTTGTTCAGGCTGTTCTACTGCTGTGGGCTGCGGTTGTCCGAAGGCTGTTATCTGAAAAAATCTGCAGTCGATCTTGAAAATGGTTGTCTTTGCATCTACCAATCAAAAGGGCGTAAGGACCGTGTGGTTTTCATGTATGAAGACATACTGAAAATGTGCAAAAGATATGACATGCTTATGCAGAAGCTGGTGCCTGATAGGGAGTGGTTCTTCCCGGCACGGGATGAATCCAAACCATTACCGAAAACAAGCATTGATAAAAAGTTCAAAGAATTTTGGAATATGACCTCTTATGCAGGAAAAGTCGATAAAAAACCTACAGTTCATTCCCTCCGACATACATTTGTGGTAACAAAAATGAACGACTGGATGAACGAAGGCAAGGATTTCGAGGCCATGATGCCGTATTTGAGCCGGTATCTTGGACATACCTCAATCGATGAAACGCAGTATTATTATCATCAGAGTATATCCGCATTTGAGATAGTCAGAAAGCACGACAGCGTCGCTGACAGGATTATCCCGGAGGTGGGTCCCTATGAAGAATAGCAACAGTAATTTATTTTTCTCAATGACATATGAGTTTCTTGACATATATATGGCAAAACAGTTGGGGCGGAGCCCTGACACGATAGAGTCCTACAGAGATGCTCTTACTCTTTTTCGCAGATATATCCTAAACGAGCTCAATATATCCATAGCTAAATTTACATTTGTCCAGTGTACCAGAAACTGCATCTTCGAGTTTCTTGAATATTTAAAAGCTCAAGGGAACAAGCCTGGCACACGTAACCAGCGGCTAGCTGCGCTCAAATCATATCTGTGGTTTGCAGCAGACAAAGATGTGACACTGCAATCCATCGCTCTTGAGGTGAGCCGTGTTCCCCAATCTAAAAATCCTGCTAATGAGAAATTTGTGCTTTCCGAGGATGCCCTAAATGCCATTTTCACTCAACCAGCCAATACCCGCATGGGATTACGGGACCGAACTATCATGATTCTGTTATACGATAGCGCTGTCAGGCTTGCGGAGATACTGAACCTTCGGGTAAATGATATCTGCTTGAGCGAAGAAAATCCCTACATCCGTGTTATGGGTAAGGGCAGCAAGGAACGTGTTGTTGCAATTAACGTCAAAACCGTAAAACATATTAAGCAATACCTTGATGGTTATCACTCAAAACATAACCTAGACACTAATCTGCTTTTCTATACAATCATTAAAGGGAAAGCCGGGAAAATGTCGGAGGGTAATGTGGAACGGTTCATACAGCAGTATGCTGCCAAGGCCAGAGAATTCTGTCATGATATACCGCCACGTGTATATCCACATATGTTGCGGCGAACAAGGGCAACAAATTTGTATCAAAACGGAGTTGAACTTGCTCTTGTTTCCAGGATTTTGGGTCACGCTTTTCTTGATACTACTCGGATCTATGCAAGGCCTTCTTTAGCCATGATGCGTAAAGCAATGGATTCTGTTGAATCCCCGCAGACGAAAGATGAAAAACCACTTTGGGTTGACTCCGAAGAGAAAATGGCTAAACTGTGTGGCCTTAGGTAAAAATATAATCCTTAGGATTTATGCATAAAATCCTCTAACAGCAAGGGTTTTATGCAAATCCTGAGGATAATATATTCCTTAGCATAAGGATCCTAATCCTTAGCTTAGGATTAGGATCCGAAATTGCTGTGAAACCCGTGGCAATCACGCGAAAGAACTCACTGTTTTCTGATTCGCCAGAGGGAGCAGAAGCCTCAGCTACTGTATTCAGCATTATAAATACGGCAGCAGCAAATAACTTAGATGCTTATAAATATCTTGAATATCTCTTCCGAAAACTGCCCAATAGTAATTTTGCATCAAATTCTTCTGTGCTTGATGAATATTTGCCATGGGCAGATAAGGTACAGCTTGAATGCAGAATAAATACAACAGAAACAGAAATAAGCAAAAAGGAGGAACCTTGCAGTGAGTCAGCCTAATATTGACTACATGATGAACATGACCAAAGAGTTTCTTAGCGGTAAAATTGACGATATATCATATACTCTTGATTTCCCATATGAGCTGGAACAGCGATACAAAAAAATGCATCGAGAAGATGATGATTATTGTGATTTGATATATGAATGTCTTTATGAAGAAGGCATAGCTATATATAATGAGCTATCAGATCCCGAATTTAAGAAACTCATTCAAAAACAGTATAACTATATAAAAGAAATTTCAAAAGAAGGATTCTATTAAAAAACAAGCTTCACAGCTTTGATGTGGAGCTTGTTTTTTAGGATACGGTAGGTGTTCCATCGCTTACTTTCAGGTATATCTTTTAATGAAATTATGACGATTTTACCAGCACCAGATTCACTCTTTACGCAGCCCTGGTTGGAAATATAACTGGTGAAATATTCTAGTAGCTGTAATTGATTTTTGAAAAATGGAAATGTATGTTAAGACGCTAAAAAAAATATGGTTACCTGTGGTCAATCTTTCCAATAGTTTAAATTTCCAATAGCTTATGATATAATAGGTAGTTATGGATTGTAATGCCATAGTAGAATAATGGATTTTTAGCAAGACTGTTTCGTTTTAAGAATGTAACTGTTAAGCTTGGGATTCAATTTTTTTATATTAAAGGAGTGATACAAATGAAAAATGAAAAATCAAAGACATTAAAGGGGAAGTTAGTTTCTATAACTTTAGCTATTTTTTTTGCGGTATTATTACTAAGTACATTTGTTGTAAGTCTTCTCATAAAAAATGAGATGAAAACTGTTTTACTAAGTAAATCATTGGAAACTGCAAAGGAGATTTCTTATCAAGTAAAAACCATATTAGACACAAAAGACAGTAATATTGAAGATTTACAAAGCTTTGTTGTTAACAAGTCAAAGCAAAGCAATATTACTTACATAGCCATATTAGATACTAATGTCAAAGCTATAGCTCACAGTGATAGTATGAAAATAGGAAAAGTTTATGATGATGATTATACTGTAGATGGAGCAAAGAATGGAAATATAAAAACCTCCAGGTTTTATGCCGATGTTCAAAAAAATTGGACATATGACATTATGGTACCGGTATACAAAAACGAAAAATTAATGGGAACACTTGATATTGGTATACCAGAAGCAGGTATAACAGAGGTTGCAAATAAAACATTGCTTATTCAATCTATAATATCTATTGCTTCACTTATAATAACTAGTATCTTGCTTATGTTTATTTTTGGCAGAGCACTTGCACCACTTAACAAGATGGTAACGGGGATTGATAAAATCGGTAAATTTGATTTTACTGATAGCCAGGAAATCAATGAACTTACAAAAAGGCAAGATGAAATAGGTAAAATAGCAAATTCATTATCCGATATGCGAAATGGAGTTTCTCATTTGATAAAAGGGATTATGGATAATTCCCAGACTCTTACAAAATCCTCAGAGGAACTTTCAACAACCATGGAGGAATTAACATCAACAATTGTAACAGTAGACAATGCTGTTAAGAATATTGCAAATGGAATGCAAGATTCAAGTGCAGCAACTGAGGAAATAAGTGCATCCATAGAAGAAGTAGATTCAAGCATTAATGAGCTTTCCCAAAAGGCTATGGATGGAAGTAATAATGCAAATGTAGCAAAAGAAAGGGCTACAGAGGTTAAAAAAAGTAGCGAAAAAGCTATAGAAGATACTCAGAAATTGTACGCCGAAAAGCAAGATAAGATGCTAACAGCTATTGAGGATGGTAAGGTAGTAGATAGTATCAAGGTTATGGCAAATACCATAGCAACTATTGCGGAACAGACTAACTTACTTGCATTAAATGCCGCTATAGAAGCAGCGAGAGCTGGTGAACAGGGAAGAGGATTTGCAGTGGTTGCTGATGAGGTTAGAAAACTTGCAGAAAAATCATCCCAGGCAGTAACAAGTATTCAAGATACAATTATAAGAGTTCAGGGTGCATTTAAAAGTAGTACTAGTACTGGCAGTGATATATTAGAATTTATTAACAAGGATATACAGGTACAATTTGATGCATATGGTGAAACAGGAAATCAGTATTATAATGACTCTGATTTTGCAAGCAGAATGGCTGAGGAAATTGCGGCTATGTCAGAAGAAATTACAGCTACAGTAGGTCAAGTAAGCGAAGCAGTACAGAATATGGCACAATCCTCACAAGAATCCAATGAACATGCTGAAACAATAAAAGAGAGTATGGATGATACTACGAAAGCTACAAAACAGGTAGCGATGATTGCACAAAGTCAAGCGGGACTTGCTCAAAAGCTTAATGAAATGGTGCAAAAGTTTAAAATATGATTAAGAAACACGGGGAGGTAACAATGAAACTTTTAGAATTAAAACCACAAATATATAAATTCAGTAATTGCTTAGAGTTTGCTAATGAATTTAAACTGGGAGAAAAGGACTTAATATTCACTAACAAATTTTTATATGACAAATTCCTTGAAAAATTAAATATAAACTGTAACTATATATTTAAAGGAGATTACAATATCCAAGAACCTTCAGATGATATAATAGATAAAATAATAGGAGAAATAAAGTACAAGAAAATAGATAGAGTTGTTGCAATAGGTGGGGGTTCTATAATAGATATTGCCAAAATATTAATACTAAAGGACGTAACAACAACTAAAGAGCTTTTTGAAAGAAAGATACCTGTAATAAAGGAAAAGAAGCTTATAATAGTTCCTACAACCTGTGGAACAGGAAGTGAAGTTACAAATATATCAATTACAGAAATAAAATCAAAAGGTACAAAAATGGGTCTTGCTGCAGACGAGCTATATGCTGATTATGCAGTTTTAATACCTGAACTTGTAGAGGAACTTCCTTATGAATTCTTTGTATATAGCTCAATAGATGCGCTTATACATGCTATAGAGTCATTAGTATCCCCTAAAGCAAATACTTATACCGAAATGTTTAGTTTTGAGGCTATTAAGATAATAATAAATGGTTATAAGGCTATAATAGAAAAAGGGGTAGATTATAGAAAAGAGCTAATAGAAGACTTTCTTATAGGGAGTAACTATGCTGGTATAGCATTTGGAAATGCAGGAGTTGGTGCTGTACATGCACTTTCATATCCCTTAGGAGGAAAATATCATGTGCCTCATGGTGAAGCAAATTATGCATTCTTTATAGAAGTGTTTAAATTTTATAATAAAAGTAATCCAAATGGTAAAATCAAGAGAGTTAATCAATTTATAGCTGATATTCTTAATGTGCCAGAGAAAAAAGCTTATGAAGCATTGGAAGAGCTATTAAATAATCTAATAGTAAGGAAGAGCCTAAATGAGTATGGCATGAAGGAAGAAGAAATAGAAATATTTAGTCAAAGTGTTATAGAAACTCAAGGAAGATTACTTCAAAATAATTATGTTGAAATGACCCTAGAGGATATTAAGAAAATATATAAAGATTTATATAAATATTAGATATCTAATATAGATTCTTTACTTTTTTTACATTTAATGATATTATATCGTAAAGAATAGCTTTGCAGATTTAAAATATGTTAATATATTTTAGCAATTATGGAAATTAAGATTATTATAGCAATTAAGAGAGCTGGTGGTTGGTGAAAATCAGTGTGCAATATAATCCCTCCGATTCCATAGCAATAAGCTAAAGCGAGAAAGGTTTGTGTCCTTTATCTCACAATAAAGTGGTCATATTTACATATGACAAATTGAGTGGCACCGCGAGAGTTTAGCTCCCGTCTCTATAGTTTTATGGAGATGGGAGTTTTTTGTTTTAAAAAAATATTAACTACAATGTCTAAGCTATTGAAAATATATTAAGGAGGTATTATATTATGTTAGATTTGAATTTAATTAGAGAAAACACCCAAATGGTTAAAGAGGCACTTTCTAAGCGCATGGATAATATTGATTTTGATGAGCTACTTCAATGGGATGCAGAAAGAAGAAAATTAATATTTGACATTGATATCTTAAAAAATAAAAAAAATAAAGTGTCTAAAGAAATACCGGAACTTAAAAGAAAGGGTGAAAATATTGAAATTTATTATTTGGAAATGAAAGAGGTTTCAAGTAACATAAAGATGCTCGAGGATAGATTGACGCCACTTGGAGAAAAAATAAATACCTTCTTAGAGGCCTTACCTAATTTACCAGATAATGATGTAGTGGCTGGAGGAAAGGAAAATAATAAGGTGATAAGGGAGTGGGGTAAAAAACCTGATTTTAAATTTATTCCGAGAGATCATGTAGAGCTTGTAACAATGCATAATTTAATAGATTATGAAAGAGGCGTAAAGCTTGCAGGAAATGGTTTTTGGATTTATAAGGGTGATGGTGCTATGCTTGAATGGGCACTTCTTAATTATTTTATAGAAGAACATATAAAGGATGGGTATGAGTTTATTTTACCTCCACATATTTTATCATACCAGTGTGGATTAACAGCAGGTCAGTTTCCTAAATTTCAGGATGAAGTTTTTAAGGTTACTGATAATAAAAACAATGAAAATAGTCAATTTTTACTTCCAACCTCTGAAACTGCATTAATTAATTTGCATAGAGATGAAATTCTAAAGGAAGAGGAACTTCCAAAAAAATATTTTTCATATACCCCTTGTTATCGGGTGGAAGCAGGAAGCTACAGAGCATCAGAAAGAGGAATGATTAGAGGACACCAATTTAATAAGGTAGAAATGTTTCAATATACAAAGCCAGAAGATTCGGATGCTGCTTTCGAAGAACTTTTGGGTAAGGCAGAGAAGCTTGTTCAAGGATTAGGACTTCATTATCGCGTGACTAAATTAGCTGCAAAAGATTGCAGTGCATCTATGGCAAGGACTTATGATATTGAAATATGGATTCCTAGCATGAATGAGTATAAAGAAGTAAGTTCAGCATCAAATGCTCGGGATTATCAAGCAAGACGGGGAATGATTCGGTTTAAAAGAAATGGAAGCAAAAATACAGAGTATGTTCATACTCTAAATGCATCTGGTCTAGCTACAAGTAGATTACTTCCTGCGATAGTAGAACAAATGCAGCAAGAAGATGGAAGCATTATTGTCCCAGAAGTATTAAGAAAGTGGATGGGGAAAGAAAAATTATAGAAAAAGGGGAATGTAGCTAGATTTATTTACACAAATCTAGCTACATTCCCCAGAAATCATTTCAAATTTCGGTTACTCATTTTATGTTATTTAGTTGGCTCTAAAACTACTAGCTGATTTCCGATTTTTTGATTCTTCCAATTAAAAACCATACATGAATCTAATTTAGGGTCATACATATTAACAGCTTCATCTTTGAGAAAGTTTTTTAAGTTAAAGGCTGCATATATAAAAGCTGCCTTTTTCTTGTTCACAGTTGGGTATTTTCTCATATTAATTAATCCACAAGCCATGCCTGCTAGATGGAAGGATGGATCATATAAACTATTACGACTATCGCAAACTATTAACTTAACGTTTTCTCGAAGCTTGCTTATAAGTTGTCTTAAAAGAGTCATCCCTTTTCCTTGAGGAAGCTCTACGTCTGTTATTTCAGCACTTAAGCTTTCACATACCTTACTCCATAATTCCCTATCTGACTCTTTATCAATTTCTAAACAATCGCCAATGGTTATGGACTCAAGATATCTTAAATCGTGGAAAACATTACAATCTTCTAGAAGATCACAAAAATCAATTATAATAGGCTTATTTTCAGTAATTATAATATTATCTCCTTGAAAATCTCCATGTGCATAGGAGGTAAGACAAATTACCTTTAAATTATTCCAAACATTTTCATTATTAAAATAATAATATGGATTAGGTAGTAATATGTCTGTTCCATCTAAAGATATCCATTTTATATTTTTGTCTATCCCTATTGATTCAAAAGATTTTATATATTTACTGTCCATATATCTATATGAAAGTTCATTTTTAACTATATCTATTGGAGACATGTTTTGTTTAACATGCTCTTTGTTCCAAGTAAATAAAAACTTAGTTATTGTTGAAATTATAGTATCTTTAAGCTCATCTTCATTTAGAACCTTATCCAAAAATGTCATACTATTGTATATATCATCCCCAGCTAAATCATATAAGTTGACATAAAATGTAGCTTTGCTTTTGTCTTGAATTTTATAACTAGATATGAGTTTAGCTATATACTTTTGCATATTGTTTTCTACAGCTAGTGCGTAAGCTTTTTGAAATACTTTTCCTTCATTGCTTTTAGTTACCTTTAAAATACCTACTCTATTAGCACTGCCGTATTCAACCATATATACTCCCGCAGCAGACCTTCCACTTTTAAACTTTTTTAATACTTCAAAAGGAGCAATTTTATCTTTTGTATCTTCACCTATCTTATTTATTTGATTTAGTACATCTACGATATCCATAGTTAACCCTCCCTAGTACCTTTTATAAAATTGTGCTATTTTAAAAATAAGCTCAACTGCATATAGTATAATATAATCACTAAGAATACACAAACTATTATGTGTGATTTTTACTTTATACAAAAAATATGTATTTTATAATAAATATGCAGTTTATATTATTGACAAAGATTGGATTTACATGTATTATATAAATGCGAATGCAAATCATTTGCAACGGATTATTTTATAAGTTATTAAAAGAATTCAGAGTAATTAATTGGTATGTAAAAAGTGAAATGTAGATTTTAAACTTCATAATAACCTGCCTAGAAATAAGGAAAAACTTTTTTGAATTTTAGATAGTAGTTAATTAAAATTAAAGTTGCAAATTATTATCAGTAATACTATAATATAAAAGATGCTTAGATGCAAATGATTTGCATTTAACGAAAGGGTGAATAAAAAATGAAAAATATAAGGGCTAAACTAACATCACTAATGATTGTATCTGTAATGCTTTTTAGTGGATGTACGACGCAAAAAAACAATGAGGTATCAGCTGGTGCTGGTGCAAATAATAAAAAAACATTGACGGTTGCAACCTCCTTTTATCCTATGTACATATTTTCACTAAATGTGGCTAAGGATATTCCAAATGTAAAAGTTATAAATATGACAAAACCCACCACAGGATGTCTTCATGATTATTCAATTACTACTGATGATATGAAAACACTAGATGCGTCCCAGGTGTTTGTAACTAATGGTGCAGATATGGAATCATTTATGGATAAGGTAACAAAGCAAATGCCTAAGCTTAAAGTTATTGATTCAAGCAAAGGAATAAAATTGATTAAAGGTGAGGGGGACGAGGGATACAACCCACATTTATGGGTAAGTATTTCTAATGGTATAACTCAAGTGAAAAATATAGGAGAGCAGTTAGCTACAATAGATCCTACTAATGCACAAAAGTACAAAGAAAATACTGATGCATATGTAGTGAAACTTGAGGCTCAAAGAGATAAAATGCACAAGTCATTGGATAATATTAAAAATCGTGACATAGTTACTTTCCACGAGGCATTTCCGTATTTTGCCAAGGAATTTAATCTTAACATAGTAGGAGTTATTGAACGTGAACCTGGTTCTGCTCCAAGTGCAAAGGAGTTGCAAGAGACTGTTGAGCAGGTGAAAAAACTAAAAGTAAAAGCATTGTTTGCAGAACCACAATATCCTCTTAAAGCTGTTGAAACTATTGCAAAAGAATCAGGCTCCAAGGTTTATACCCTTGATCCAGGCGTTACAGGACCTATGGATGCAGACGCGTATATTAATATAATGAACAGTAATTTAAAAATATTGGAAGAGGCATTAAAATGATAAATAGTAATAAATTAATAAGTGGTAATAAGATGACAAATAGTAACAAGATAATAAATAGTGATAAAATTAAAAATATAGATTGTAAGAAATGTAGCTGTGGACTATGTTGCACAAAAATAAAAGATTTTGGTGTGACTATTGGAAAAACAGAAATATTAAAAGATGTCAATCTCCATATTCATTGCGGAGATTTGACTGCTATAATAGGAGCAAATGGTGCAGGAAAGAGTACGCTCATAAAAGCCTTATTGGGAGGAATACCACATTCAGGGCATATTACCTTTGCTGGGGGAAATAAAAAGGTTATCAATAACCCTAAAATGGGATACGTACCTCAAAAACTTGATTTTGATAATAGCTCACCTGTAAGTGTTATGGATATTTTTGCAGCTACATTAAGTAGTAGACCGATTTGGTTTTCTATTTCAAAAGATATAAGGCGAAAAGCTCTTAAGAGTTTATCTTTGGTTGATGGAGAATATCTTATAGATAAGCGTTTAGGAGTACTATCCGGTGGAGAATTGCAAAGAGTGCTTCTAGCCTTAGCACTAGAGCCTATACCAGATATATTATTATTAGATGAGCCAGTATCAGGAATTGATCAAAATGGGCTAAAATTATTCTATAAAACTGTATCAAATTTAAGAAAAGAATATGATTTATCTATTATTTTAGTTTCTCATGATCTACATTTAGTATCAAAATATGCGGATCGCATTGCATTTATCAATAATAAAACCATTGAATGCTGTGGTACGGCAGAGGAAGTATTTAGCAATGAAAAAGTAATTGATGTGTTTGGTGTAGATTGGAATAAGGTTTTGGTAGATAGAAACGATGGGGAGGATGACTAATGTCTTTATGGTATAGTATAGTAGATTTTTTACTTCCCTTTGATTGGGCTCATTATACATTTATGAAAAATGCATTATTAGGGGTTTTATTGGTTACTCCTATGTTTGGTTTACTTGGTACCATGGTTGTAAATAATAAAATGGCTTTTTTTTCAGATGCACTGGGACATTCAGCTCTCACGGGAATAGCAATTGGGGTAATTTTAGGTATTAAAAATCCAATATGGTCTATGCTAGCATTTTCACTTATGCTCGCTGTAGTAATAACTAAAGTTAAGAATGTAAATACTTCTTCAACGGATACTATAATAGGTGTTTTTTCATCTACAGCAGTTGCGCTTGGAGTCGTAATGTTATCATTTGGAGGCGGCTTTACAAAATATTCGGTTTATCTTATAGGTGATTTATTAAGCATTAGTCAAATTGATTTGTTAATACTTCCAATTATATTTGTAATTGTGGTTATTATCTGGGTAATTGCCTTTAATAAGCTTTTATTAGTAAGTGTAAATCCTTTATTGGCAAGAAGCAGAGGTATTAACATTAATTTTTATGAGTATTTATTTACAACTACTGTTGCAATTATTGTAACAATGTCTATCCAATGGGTAGGAGTTCTAATTATAAGTTCCATGCTGGTGCTACCTGCCGCCGCTGCAAGAAATATTTCTAGCAATATGAGGCAGTACCATATATACTCTATAGCAATTGCCCTTATTTCAGGAGTAGCAGGACTTATTTTATCTTATTTTTTAGGTTCTGCTTCGGGTGCTACTATGGTTCTGATTTCATCAATGTTTTTTGGAATTACATTTTTTATGAAAATGAAAATTTACTCATAAAAAAAGGAGCTGTGGCTCCTTTTTTTTATGAACTTAAATAGATAGGGTTATTAAATTAGTAATGAGATAAATTGTACTAATCTAATTGTTAAAAAGGATAGACGTACTCATTTTTTTGCTTTTCCGCATTGGCTATACTTTGTGCTACAATTATAGCAATTCTTTCACCCTTATAATCTATTATTTCTACTTTGCCTTTAACAAGTATCCATGTATCTTGTTTTAAATCCTTAGCTTTATCATAATGACACAAAAGGCCCACTGGCTGTAGGTCTGCTGCGCAACAGGACATCATAAATCTAGCTGGAACAAACTCATTTATTTTAAACGCCTTATCTTTAAATACGAAACCCGTTAGTTCAATTTTCTTACCTTCGTATTTATTCATATTATAAGAAATCTCTTGTACCCATTTCACAAAATTATTATCATTAATAAAGATGGTGTTATCCTCCATTTTTAAAGCTTTATCTACTTTACTAGAATTTATTTTTGCAGTATCTGTAGTTTTAGTAGTATCTATTATATTATTGTCTGAAATGTTATTCTGCTTTGTAACAACAATTTTTTCAACGTTTTTAGGAGTTGTGCGTGACATTGACTTTGAAGAAACTGATGCTGTTGGTATTAGGAAGGTCATAAACAGAGGAATAATAAAAAACAAATAAGGCTTTATATTTACTTTTCTCTTTGGTTTAAATAATTCGCCTGCAATGAATAGTGAAAGTAAAATCATTGCTACAATTCCAAATTTCATATATGGGATAATCCTAGGGCTAACGTAAAGTAGTACTTTATCTGTTTTTATTATGTAATAAAAGAAAAATGCGAATCCAATTAATATAATTAGTTTTAATAATACTTCTATGTTTATTTTTTTTAGCCTCATTAATTGCATAAATTATACCCCCATTAGAATAGCATAGAGAAAAAAATTAATACCACGAAGGAAATCACAGTTATTAGAATTACAAGTTTAATAACAACCCTTTTTTCAAAGTTTCCCAAAAGCATAAGCAAATTCTTTATATCTAACATAGGACCAAGTACTAAAAAGCCCATTACTGCTCCCAGAGGAAATTGATTGATAAAAGGTCTTGCTATAAAAGCATCGGATGTTGAGCATACTGAAAGTATAAATGCAAATAACATCATGATTAAAATTGAAATTATAATTCCGCAACCTAAGGTTGGAAATAGATCTTTTGGGATTGTAGTCTGCATTATGCTAGAAAGAAATGAACCAATAATTAAGAATTTTCCTACTCCAAAAAATTCAGACCCTGCATGTTTGAATATAGCATCTATCCTTTGCCTAAACCCATCTATATTATTATAATCATCACTACAAAATCCACAATTACAAAATGATTTATTGGTATTGTCTAATAGCATAGGATTTTTTTCGGGAGAAAGAAGAAATACCAAACCAACAAAAAACGCTACTATAATGCCTAAGCATGTCCTATATACTGCTATAAGTGGTTGGTTTGGAAATGCATATAAAGTAGAAGCAATAACAATTGGATTTACTATAGGAGCAGCCAGCAAAAATGTTATAGCTGCAGGTAGAGGTACGCCTTTTTTTACAAGGCGTGCTCCTACAGGTACAATGGCACAATCGCATACCGGAAAGAAAAATCCTGCCAATATAGCCACAATAAATTGTAGTGCAGTATTTTTTGGGAAAACCTTTGTTATTTTTTCTGTTGATACAAATACTTGTATTATAGAAGAAAAAAATACACCAAATAATATAAAGGGAAAGGCTTGAATTAAAATGCTTAGAAATATTGTATTGAATCTTTGTAGCCAAGGTAAAATAATATTAGTAATGTCAAAGCCTATTGGTTTTATAATAGAATACAACAAATAGGCTACAGTTAGAAAAAAAATTGTCATGAGAAGTAAAAGTTCATTATTAAAAAAATTTGGTTTAGTCTCAATTAAAATTTCTTCACTTATTTTAGCTGACTTGTTTATCCCTTTTAAAGTTCCTTTTATATTCTTTATTTTTTCCTTATTTAAAGCAGTTGTATTCTTTAGAATGATAAAATCACTATTTGAAATTTGATTTATAAGCATTTTTCCTAGATTATTCATAAAAAGATCAAAGGTTATGGCATCAATAAGATGTACAATGTTAGGCGCAGTGCATTTTCTGCTTATACTAAAATAGTCAAAAATTTCTAATAAGTCATGGATTTTTTCTATGCCGTTGGCTTCTATAATGATTTTATTTGGTTTATATTTTTCAATGATTTTATTCATATACTCTACATTTATAGGGTTTTGTTTGCTTACATTTTGAATAAATAAATTTTCATTTTCTATACCCACATAATCTATGGTTGTTTGTCCTTTTTCGCATTGTATTATGACTATTTTATTTTTTACGAGATCTTCATTTATAAGTTTATCATTTATAAATTTAGTCTTACCAGAACCCAAGAAACCAGTAATTATATCTACTTTTATTTTCATTATCTAAAACCCATCTATTCTGTTACATTAAATAAATTACAAAGTTTATTCTTATTTAAGTTTTCACCTATTATACATAATCTTCCTGTGTAATTAGGGTCGATATTTTTCACTTCAAATTCACCAGGCACATAATCAAATTGTAACCATTTGTTTTTATCACTTTGTACAATGCCTTTTCCTCTTAAAATAAATCCATAAGTTTTATCATTGGATAAACTGCTGAGAATTTTCTTTAATTCGTCTTCATTGTATGCATTTGGAGTTTCTACGCTCCAAACTTGGAAAACTTCATTCGCAGCATGGTTATGGGGGTGAGAATTTACATTTTCAGTCTCTTTAGTATAAGTGTGACCTTTTATAGAAAAGTTTTTTGCACTCCTTATTTGCTTTTCTAAGGATGCTGAATCATTTTGCTCTGCAACATCTATTATAATATCTGAAGTTAGGCACTCTAAGGCTGTAGTTATTATATTACACTTATTATTTAACTTGCGTATAGAATTAACTACAGACTCTAGATTTTCTCTATCAGATTTTTCAGTTCTACTTAAGATGATTGTTTTTGCATTCTCTATTTGATTTTCGAAAAACTCACCAAAGTTATCTATGTATAGTTCATATTTTAATATGTCTACAAGAGTTATAATCATATTAATTTTTATTAGATTTTTTAATTTAGTTGTTTCACAGGCTTTGATTATATCTGAAAGTTTTGCTACTCCAGATGGTTCTATAATTATTCTATCTGGATTATACTTTGTTACAATCTCCTCAATAGCTTTTTCAAACTCACCAACAAGCGTACAACATATACACCCAGAATTAATTTCTTTTACTTCAACATTTGATTTCTCAAGTATGCTTCCATCAATACCAATTTCACCAAATTCATTTTCAATTATAACTATATTTTCGCTATGTAGTTTTTCTTTAAGTAGTTTTTTTATTAAAGTAGTTTTCCCAGACCCTAAAAACCCTGAAATTATGTCGATTTTTGTTTTCATTTTCTATGCCTCCAAAAATAATTTTTTTACTGAATTGTGTAAATGCAAACCATTTGCATTTACATTTGATTCTATTATATTATTATGTATTAAAAATTACAACCTATTTTTGATATATAATAAAAATTAGAACTAGTGAATTGAAAATAAAAAGCGACCTAATAATTAGGTCGCCTGATGCTTAAAATCCCATTACTTTTTTTAATGTTAGTTTATAAGACTTCTTAAGTGTAAATGCTGCTAGAAAGCTGACAATTATAATCGCTAGGAGATCACACTTTAAAATATTATTAGGTCCAACAATCCAGGAACATAAGGCGATAAAACTCATACCCACCAGCACTATAGTAGCCCATGCATATGAATAGGAATCATTGATTAGCTTCAATTCACAAGAAGCCAATGCTGGATAAAGGAAATTTGTACATAAAAGATAAAGCACAATAAATAATAAGTATGACGCAGGCAGTTGTTGATGACTAAAAATTGATACAAAAAGAGTACCAATGAAACCTATAATATAAATTACATAGGTATGGTGTAAGTGGTAAACTAAAACCATGAGATTTAGGAAAATAAGAACCCGGAATAATTTCCAAATAACCACAAAAACAAACACCTTTTCTGTACAATAGAATTGAAGAGGTGATGAGAATTGAAAAGATTGAAGGGCTGGAAATTGTTTGGTGAAATTAAAGAAATGAAGGAGAGAGGATTTAATAAATCTCAGACATCAAGAAACTTATTGATTGATTTTGAAACGGTATCAAATTATTGGAATATGACACCTGATGAATATGCTAAATTACTGGAAAAGAGAAAAAGTAGAGTTAAAAAGCTAGACCAATATGAGGAAGAAATTATATCGTGGTTGAGGGATTATCCAGATATGAGTACTTCGCAAATATTTGACTGGTTGGAAGAAAAGTATGGAAGTATGGATTGCACTGATAGGAGTGCTAGAAACTTTTTAAGCTGCATAAGGACTGAATATAAGATTCCAAAAATAAAGCATATACGGCAGTATGAAGCGGTTGCTGATCTCCCAATGGGATATCAAGCACAGGTAGATTTTGGACAAATATGGCTTAAGACAGATAAGGGCAATAGAATTAAACTTTACTGTTTCACGATGGTTCTTTCCCATTCTAGATACAAATTTGCATTATGGATGGATAGGCCATTTACAAGCATAGATTTTGTACAAGCTCATGATATGGCTTTTAAACACTTAGGAGGTATGCCTATTGAAATTGTGTATGACCAAGACAGAATTCTAGCGGTGAATGAAAATTATGGTGATATCATATTTACTGAAGAATTTCAAAAATACATAGACATAATGAAATTCAAAGTATACTTATGCAGAGGATTTGATCCAGCTAGTAAGGGCCGAATTGAGGCCGTGGTTAAATTTGTTAAATATAACTTTGCTGAACATAGAATATTTTCTGACATCGCTACATTTAACGAAGAATGCCAATCATGGCTTGAAAGGACAGGAAATGGAAAGATACATGGAACAACAAAAAAGATACCAAGAGAAGT
The DNA here is from genome assembly GCF_011065975.2 of Clostridium sp. FP1. Classification (NCBI taxonomy): domain Bacteria; kingdom Bacillati; phylum Bacillota; class Clostridia; order Eubacteriales; family Clostridiaceae; genus Clostridium; species Clostridium sp. FP1. Next base: position 1,659,967 of record NZ_JAAMNJ020000001.1, read on the forward strand.
GTTTGCTCTAGAAAAGGAACATCTTCTTCCGATACCTAATGTGGTTAATGAATTAACATCTAATACAAGTTTAACCTATGTTGTAAGGAAAGACAATACTATTTTGTACAAACAAAACAGGTATGGTGTTCCTAAAGGGACCTACTCACCAGGCAAAAGCGTTAAGCTTGAAATAGATAGTGATTTAGTAATAATCACTGATATAGAAACAAAAATATTGATTACAAAACATAAATTAAGCAAAGAAAAAGGCAAGCTGATAAAGATAACTCATCCAGAAAGAGAGAGGGATACAAAGCTTGAAGATATGTATAAAGAGGTTTTAGTTCTACTTGGCAGTGGTGATGATTCAATACAGTTTTTAAATAGCATAAAAGAGCTAAAACCTAGATATATGAGGGATCAACTAAGTGTTATTAAAAAATCTGTTGCAGCTACTTCCGCAGCAATAATAAGGGACTCTTTGGATTACTGTATTAAAAGAAATCTATTTAGCGCTACTCTTTTTAATGACACAATATTATTTATGAAGGATAAACAAACTACCTCTGAACATGTTAAACAGCCTCAAAGTAATCCTATACCTGAAAAGTACAGAAATATTAAGACACAGGTTAGAGATACCAATGAATACAAACAGGCAATGGAGGGATAAAAAATGAGCAAAATAGAGGATTTAAAGCAGCAGGGACAAACACTTAAGCTTTACAATCTATGCGAGTGTGTAGAGGCATTAATAAAGGATGCGGAGCTTAAGGATAGCTCTTACCAAGAGTTTTTGGAAACAGTGCTTGAAGGGGAAATAAAGACTAAAGAAAAGAGGGCACAAGAGATACGTTTAAAGAATGCCTGTTTCCCAACTATAAAGACTTTGGATAATTTTGACTTTGATTTTCAAAAATCAATCTCTAAGAAAAAAATCAATAGACTTCTTGATATGGATTGGATAGATGACATCTTTAATTTGATTTTTTTAGGGCCGCCAGGCGTTGGTAAAACTCACATTTGTCTTGCTCTTGGATACAAAGCTATTGAGATGGGATATAGAGTTACGTACACTACGATGGATCATCTAATGTACGCGCTGAAGACCTCTGATATATCAAGGAAAAGTAAGAGCAAAGTAAATAAAATTCATTCCTCAGAACTCGTAATTATTGACGAAGTCGGGTATCTCCCTATAACACGTGATGAAGCCAATCTGTTTTTTAAACTTGTATCAGAGCTCTACGAGCAAACATCCATAATTATCACATCAAATAAAGGATTTGAAGACTGGAATGAATTATTAGGTGACCCTGCTTTAACCACTGCAATACTAGATAGACTGACTTATAAATGTGAACTTTTCAACATTACTGGCAAGAGTTATAGATTGGAACATAGACAATTATTGATTTAAATGGGAATTATTAACTGGAAATTATTCAAGGAAATTATTTTCCTAAATTTCACGGAAAGTACTTGCCATTTACATATGGAGATAAGTAATCTTTATAATATCGTTAGTTCTCATAGGAAGAGTTAAACAGAAAATATATCTTTTTTGAGATAGTTCATTCATACCCAAGGATACAACAAGGAATCCTACTATGATTACAAAAAATGTTTCATAAAAGTCACTTCGTACAGTAGAGAATGCCTTCACTACTGAAGGAATAATCAAAAGTAATGCATATAAAAAGGTTTTATAAAAGAATCCAGCTTTGAGCATTTTAACATAGTTTAATAGTAGTTCTTTCATTTCAATTACCCACCTCCTCCGAGATTTTTAAAGGTAACTTGAAGCCTATAAAGTAACTGATTATAGTTGAAATAAGTATAACAATTAACCCTGAAAACCCGCCGATATATCTGCAAGCTTTTAATATAGGAATGAACATTGGACCTAGAGCACTAAACATATTTTGTGCGTTTACTAAGGTATCTGGTTGTACATAGGGAATATTTAATAAATAAAATATAAATAGTGATAATAATAATGCAGGAAACAAATACCTAAAAGACTTATATTTTTTAGAGTATAAAGGTGAAAAGCTTATTGACACACTCATAGTCCATATACAATGAATTAATACAAGAAATCCTAAATATGCCGATATAAGCTCACTTGTGCCGATAAAAAGATTTAATCCTATAAGATATACTACTGTAATAAAAGATGGAATACTTAGCATTTGAAAAATTCCGAATTTCACATTATATACATCTTTTTTTAATAATGGTGCTTGTATTAGAAAATCATTTAGATTACCGGTGACTTTTCCTTTCAATCCAGCAATACCTTGAGTTCTTAAAATAAATACATAAGGTAAGCTAAATAAATACAGTAGTGGAATAACTATAGCACTAAATTTTATTATTGTTCCTCTGTTTACATAATTATGTACCATCCTTGTTGTATTTGAACATATCATTATTACAAATAGTCCTGCAAATAGTCCATTAAAAATCATAGAAATAGGTAATGCCAAGTTAAAACCGCTTGGATACATAAATCTAAAAGCTTTAATTATATTAATAACTCTTTTCAACCTTATCACACCCCCAAATATTAAAGGTTAATAAATTTTCAACACTAGGATTAGTACCTTTGATGTCCTTAAAAAATTCATTAGCTTTTTCTCTTAAAATCAAACCCTCAAAAGCAATCTCACCTTTTCTAATTCCAACAAACTGATGCTCAAGCCCTTTTAGCTCTTCCATGCCTCCAGTTAATACAATATATTTTTCTTCAAGTTTATCAATTGAAAGGCTTTCTATTATTTTACCATCATGAATTAAAGTTATATAATCCGCTATTTTATCTAAATCTGAGGTAATATGTGTTGAAAAGAATACTGATTTTTCTCCATCAGACACAAACTCACGAAGTATGTCTAAAATCTCAATTCTTGCAACGGGATCAAGTCCTGCGGTGGGCTCATCAAGGATTAAAAGGTTTGGCTGATGTGCAAAGGCAAGAGCAAACATTGCTTTTGTTTTCATACCCTTAGAAAACTCACCTATTTTTTGATCCAAGGGAATTCGCCATTTGGAAACATAGTTATTAAAAATATCATTACTCCAATTATCATAAAATAGGCTAAGTGCTTTTGCATGATTGTGCACAGTAGAGGTACTTATAAAATAATCTTCATCTGGTACATAGCCAATATGGGATTTTACAAATATCTCTTCTTTAACATTATCTTTTCCAAAAATTTTAATTTGTCCTGAGGATTTCCCTATTGCATTTAATATTAACTTAATAGTAGTAGTTTTCCCTGCTCCGTTTTGTCCTATAAATCCCATAATGCATCCTTTTTCAAGGGTAAAGCTTACATTATCCAAGCTAAAACCCCTAAAATCTTTATTTAAATTTAAAACTTCTAATATATTTTCCATTTTTATTGCCCCCTAGATAGTCTGAATTATTTCCATAAGAGTTTCTTTAGTTACCCCAGCTTCTATTATTTCACGAGTCATATTCTTAAAATCTTTAATTAATTTATCTTTTTTTTCTAATAATAACTTTGACACATCCACAGTATTTACAAAAGTACCCTTGCCAGATACCGTATATATTAGGCCTTCATGTTCTAAATCTGTATATGACCTTTTTGTGGTAATAGTGCTGACGTTCAAATCCTTCGCTAGCTGCCTAACTGAGGGAAGGGGGTCGTTTGATTGAAGTTTTCCACAAAGTATATTTGATTTGATACAAGCCTTTATTTGTTCATACATAGGTAAGTCACTTGTGTAATCTATAGTAATATTCATTAATTCACCTCTTTTTAGCTAGCGTATATAAAATGCGATATCGTGTATACCATATATATACGATATCGCTTTTTGCACTTATTGTCAATGAATTTAATGTTATACTTATATATATAAATATAACGAAATCATAAATTATGGTTTGTTTTCATTGAAAAAACGAAGAGCTTTTTTATGAAATATGGTTTTATATATTATAAATAGTAAATTTAAATATGCTTTAGAAAGGACTGAACAAAATTTATGAAATTGGTATGTTTTGGTGATAGCTTAACCTATGGATATGGGATTATAAGAGGGAAATGTTGGGTAGATTTAATTAGAAAAAAATTAGATGTAGAAGTTATAAATCAAGGTGTTAATGGCGAAACAACTGCTGATATGATTTCTAGGCATTATATTGATATAGTAGAAAAAACTCCAAGTCATGTAATCATAATGGGTGGCAGTAATGATTTTTTAAAGGGATATACGGTGAGTAGTGTTGAAGCGAAAATAAGCCGCCTAATTAAGGAAGCAAAAGAATATGGAATAATACCTATTATAGGCATACAAACTCTAACAGACAAAGATTTAGCACTTGAACATTGGAGTTTTGATGTGGACTATTTAAAAGTAAATGAAAAGATCAAATTGTATAGGCAGTGGGTATTAAATTATTGTAATGAAGAACAAGTTTTGTTTATAGATTTTTATAATGCTTTAGAAACTGCTAAAAAAACTTTATATCCTAAACAACTTTACATTGATGGGATTCATTTAACAGAAAAAGGGCATGAAATTATGAGAGAATGTGCATTATTAACGATTTAAGAAGGGGATATTTACTGTTGATACTAATATATTTGATTTAACTTAAAAAAATAGTGCCATTGGAGCACTATTTTTTTTGTAACTTGCAAGGTGTCACGTGTGTGGCACCTTGGGTTAAAAATTCTACTATGCAACTATTTAAAATGATTTGGAGTTGTATTATTTAATACCTGCTCTATTGTATCCATAAATGATTTTTTCTCATTTCTCCTTTTAAGTCTAAAATATAGTGCTGATAAAAAGTTTTTGCGGTTACTTGTTATATTGTGGTCCTCTGGATACTTGCCAGTAAGTTTAATATTTTCAAAGTTTTTTATCCAATTTATAAACTCTTCATCATTAAGAATTGCTCTCTCAATTATTTTGGTAACAGCACTTATGAGCCTTTCGTCCTCACAATTTGTATATGCATAATGGTTTATACATACCTTCTCTTTTATTGCTTTTAACATTTCTATTAATTCTGGCTTCTTAGTTTCTTTGCAGTTTGCAATTTGACTAAACACATCAGCTGTATGAGCAGTTGAATGTGCCCAACCCTTAATTTCTACGTACCCTCTTGTATCTTTTTCTTGCCTTGAATATCTTATTACATCTGCATAAATCCTTTTTATTTGTTCTTCTGTAAAAAGGGGATCCTCACTTTGGTTATGACGATAGAGTATTAAATCTAAAACTAATAAAGTAAAGGTTCTATTAAAAACAGAATCATCTTCAGTTTTACCCATATTGTAGAATAAATGTTTTTCACTTAATGATAATTCCAATATATTTTTTACTTCTTCATTTGTTAAATAGTTTTCTACAATCATGTCTGAAAGAAGTTCTAAAATAAGCCCATCTCTAAGGTCGGGATCTATTGAACCTATATTTTCTAGCATATCTAGAGCTAGTTCATACTTATCAATACCACTTGGAATACTCCAGTTATTGTCTCTAATATCTATTAACTGCTGTTTTAATTGATTTGCGTCTTTCATTTACTTATTCTCCTTGTTTATTGATTAGCAAAGATATCCATAAATAACCTTACCATTTTTTTAAAGATATTTCATAATTATACCATGTAAACAATTACAATTAAAGTTAAAATATAATTATTTTAGTTCTCTTTGGAATGAATATAATATGTGTCATAAGGCTCGTCTAGCACATAGCAAAGCTTTTGGGCTAAAGCTACAGATTCAATGTTAGCCGCGTCATAGCTAGGATATTTTCCTCTGTGGAGACAATCTAAAATCAATTCATAGTTATATATAAACTAATCAATGTTATTATCACACGTTTGGAGGATAAGAAGATTAATATAGATTTTGCTTTAAGGGATAAAGAGGTTAATGAGGTATTAGAGATTGTAGGACTTTCTAAATCCTTCCATAATAAGATGCTCTTTGAAAATTTAAATTTAAAGGTTGAATATGGGGACAGGCTTGCCATTGTAGGGAGAAATGGAACAGGAAAAAGTACACTAGCCAAAATGCTTGTAAAAGAATGTAAAGCTGATAAAGGAATTATAAGATATGGCGAAGAGGTTAAAATAGGCTATCTTGCACAAAATGTTACATTTAAAAACAATGGTCAAACAGTGTTAGAAGAATTTAGAGAGGATTTAACTATTTCACAGCAGAAAGCAAGAAGTGCCTTGGCAAAGTTTCTATTTACTAAAGATGATGTATTTAAAACCATAGGAACCTTGTCTGGTGGAGAAAGAAGTAGGCTTAGGCTATGCAAGCTTATGCAGCAAGACATTAATTTATTAATTTTAGATGAGCCTACCAACCACTTTGATATTAACTCAAGAGAAATGATAGAAATATCTTTAATGAATTTTGAAGGTACGATAATTTGTATTTCTCATGATAGGTACTTTATTAATAAAATCGCTGAAAAAGTTGTTGAGCTCACTAAGGATGGAGCTCGTCAATATAAGATAAAAGAGACTTCAGAAATTATGGAAAAATAGTGCCACCTGGGTGGCACCTTTTATTTTTGACTCTGTGCTCTATTATCAATAAGCTGTAAATCATTTTCTTTTATTATGGAAACCAATAAATCGGCATATACGTTATTTCCATTATTATCTTGCTTAGTACTATATCCAGCATTTTCAAGTGCTTGAGCTTGCTGTATATACTGAGAAGCCTCAAAAACTCCATTTTTTTTATATCTATCATTATCAAAAAGAAATTTTCCATAATCATCTAAAGAATCTACTTTGTTTTCATATCGTCTAAAATCAGCTTTTATAATTTCATGATGATATTCTGATGTAGTCATATTTACACTTTTACCACTCCAACTACTATCAGCTTTTATTCCAAATAAATTATTCGCTTTAATACTTAAATCTGATTTACCCCAAGCAGATTCTAATATACATTGAGCTATTGTGATAGAAGGAAGGATTTTATATTTATTATATAGTTCAATAGATTTTGGTGAAAGTTCCTCAATAAAAATTCTACATGAAGAATCCTTCTTTAAATTACCATTTACTAAACCTATAAATTCTAGTTGTGCTAAGTATTTATGAATTTTATCTTTATTTTTATTATTAAAAGATAAGTTATTTAACACAGCATCTATACTTATAAGTTTGTAATTAATTTTTTTACTGCTTGTACTATTTTTCATTAAAAATAGTTCCCCTAATTCTTTTAAATTTTCTTTATTAGCTTTTGAAAAATCTTTTTTATATCTAACTCCATCAATAGCAGCTAAGTTTTTCCAATCAACTTGAAGTTTACCTTTACTTACAGCATCAGCTGCATTTATATAAAGATTTATTTCTGATTTACTTAGAGTAATATAATCATCTTTAGTAAAATAATTTATGGCTATAAGCGAGATACATATAATCATAACACCCAAAAGTATCTTGCTAAATATTTTTTTTGATTTTTTCTTAGTTCTGATTCCAATTCTTCTATTTTCTTGCGTTTCTAAGTTATTATCCATATAAACCCTCCATAATATTAGTTTTTATAAGTTATTAATTCTAAAAAATATAATATTAACCCATTATAGTTTACAATTATACATATTAGGTTAAGTTTATTACAACTTATTCATTTTGGCTATAAATAAATTGTAATATAGTTGTAAACTTTATAAGTACACGACAATATTATTAGGTTATTTTACAATAGTGTAAGGTAACATTTATTGAAAATAAAACTTTTTCTTTAGAGGAGTTACAAATGGATTAGATATAATCACAACTGAAGAAATGGAAAAGACATTGTGCCTGTGAATTTAAATATAGTTCTTAAGAATGCATCAATGTCTCGTCGGCCCGTATCATGTGATATATTAAATATTTTACAATATATTTCTTATTATTCCATTATTTTATGGTAATATGATATTGTTAGACAACATTCATAAACAAAAGGGGGAACATATAAAATGAAGATGAAAAGACGTATATTTACATTTTTATTGATGATGCTAATATGTGCATCATCATCAATGACAGCTTTTGCTGCCAACGACACATCAATAGGAACATCGACAACAAAATCGCCATATGATTCAAGTGCAACAGATTTGAAAATTAAAACCAGCGGTGAAGTAGAAGTAAAGAAAGAAAGCAGTAATAAGGTTGAAAGCTTTTCAATAAGTGATTACGCCGATACGAAAGCTGTTGCAGAGAAAAAAGCTTCGTGTATGACTACTACTTATGGAAGTATAAGTGTACAATATGCCTTAATAGATAATGGAAAGATTGTCTTATCTGGTAATTCAGGTGTATATTCAAAAGAAAATACTACAGCCTTAAAAGCAGAAAATATGTATGGTATAGGCTCAATCAGTAAGATGTTTACAACAACTGCTGTAATGAAATTGGTAGATGACGGTAAAATTAAATTGGATACTCCTATTACAGAATATATTAAAGATTTTAAAATGGCAGATGACAGATATAAGAAGATTACATCCAGAATGTTGTTAAATCATTCATCAGGCTTAATGGGATCTAGTTTTTCCAATTCATTTCTTTTCGGAGATAATGATACCTATGCTCATGATACTTTTTTAGAGCAATTAAAGTCGCAACGTCTCAAAGCAGATCCCGGTGCTTACTGCGTATACTGCAATGATGGTTTTACGCTTGCTCAAATTCTAGTAGAGTATGTGACAGGAATTGATTATACAACATACGTAACAAATACATTTGTTAATCCTCTCAAAATGGAGGATACTAAAACACCAGTTAGTAAATTTGATAGAGCTAGATTAGCAAAGACATATTTTAATGGAATTTCTAGTGAGTTACCAGTAGAAAATTTAAATGCTATTGGTGCTGGTGGGATTTATTCAAGTGCAGAAGATTTATGTACTTTTGCAACAACTTTTACTAAAAATTCAAATGGAATCCTTTCGAAAGAATCCATAAAGGCAATGGAGAATAAGGAATATCTAAATGGTATTTGGCCAGACGGTACCGATAATATATTGGGCTATGGACTAGGATGGGATAGCGTAAATACTTATCCATTCAACCAGTATAATATCAAAGCATTATCAAAAGGTGGAGATAGTATTCTGTATCACGGTAATTTGACTGTTTTACCAGAACAAAATATGGCGGTGGCTGTAATAAGCTCTAGTGGAAACAGCGCTTATAATCAAGTAATGGCTCAAGAAATACTTCTTGCTGCATTAAAAGAAAAAGGTGTAATTAGTGAAATCAAACAGGATAAGACATTTACTACACCAGAAAAAACAACTGTTCCAACAGAGATGAAAAAATATGAGGGCTTATATGCATCAAATTTATTAGGATTTATTGATGTGAAAATTGATAAAACAGGTATATTAAGTTTATCATCTCCTCAGATAGCACAAAATGGGTTGCAAACTTTTGTTTATACAAAGGATGGGACGTTCGTATCCAGCCAAGGAGGGACAAGCTTAAAATTCGTAGAAGCAACAAATGGGAAAATTTACATCAAACGAACAGACTGTCAAAGTATACCATTGCTAGGTCAAACAATATCAAATTTTTATGTGGCACAAAAAGAGAATGTAAATAAATTAACAAAAAGTGTTTCACAAGCTTGGTCAAAAAGAGAGGGCAAGAAATACTTCTTATTAAACGAGAAATACTCCTCGTTATGTATGTTGGCATCTCCCAATGTACAAGTTAGTTTTACAAAAGGGCTTGAAGGATATTTTGGATTAAGTAAAATTGTGGATAATAATTCAGCTGTTGCTATATTAGATGGGCCAGGTGTATTATCACGTGATCTAGTCGATTACACATTTTATAAAAAGGATAAGGTTGAATACCTAAGTGCAGGTGGTTATATTTTTGCAGAAGAAGATGCAATTGAAACTTTTTCAACTAAGAATAAATTCACATGTGCAATTAAGAAAGATGGATATGCTAGATGGTATAAAATAGGTAAGGAATCAGTTGATAAGGAAATTACTGTAAATATACCGAGAAATGCAGCCTTTGCAGTTTATGACAGCAAGGGAGTCTTAGTGAATGATTCTCTAATTACAGGTATTAAAAAAGTTATATTACCTAAAGATGGAACAATCGTATTTTTAGGTAATGCACAAGCTAAGTTTAAGATTCGATATAAGGAATAAGAAAATTTAATTGAAGCAGTTAGAGAAGATTATTAGTAAATAAGCTTCTCTTTTCTATATTACATCTATAGGTTAGATTTAATGACATTTCAGAATGAGAGGAACCAGATTTATTATTACATTTGTTAAATGCTAAATATGTATGAATGCTTTGCATCTATGACATTCAAGTAGAAAAATATGTATTTTGCATTTAAATACTAGAAAGAGTGTATTAACAAAAAATAGAAAACGGAACCAGTCATCTATGAGTTTCAACTGCTCCCGTAATCAATCATGTGGTATGAATATTTTGAAAAATGCTGACATAGCATATAGCTATTGGCTTTAAAGTGATTATCAGATTAACAATTTTTCAACATACAAATCTTTCTCTTTCTTTAAGTCTATGAATCCATTATCATCAAGCATAATAGGATTCGTCAAGTCATTTATTTGAATTTGGATAATTTTGCAGGAACGCTTATCGCTCAGTAGTACATTTTCACCCATATAGTAAGTTATTATCTGGTTTAAAAACATATTGCAATATATGGGATCAAGTTCTGCGATACTCTCATCTTGAATCACTTTTAGAGCTTCCAGTGGGCCTTTGATTTTTTTAGCATATCTGTTAGAGTTAAGTTCGTCAAATACATCCGCAATTGCTATTATTTTAGCGGATTTTGGTATTTTATCATTGCTAACATGTAGAGGGTACCCAGATCCGTCCATTCTTTCATGGTGCATAAGTACTGTAAGGCCCACAGAAGGATCTAGATATGGAATTTGTTTAACAAAATGATAGCCTATCACAGGATGTGTCTTTAAAGTATCAGATTCATCAGAGGTAAGATTCTCTTTTTTGTTTAGAATGTCCTTACTTATTTCTAGTTTACCAAAATCATGCAATATTGCCGAATAGGTTAATAAACCTAGTTCTTTTTCATCAAGCCCTAACCATTTGCCTAGTATAAAACTAATAGCGGCTACATTTACGCTATGCCTATAAATTGAATCATTTCCGCTACCATAGAAGATTATATTTCTAATAACTATTCCTGTTGCTGTGAATTCCTGCTGAATATTTTGTGAGAAAGTTCTTAGTTCGTTCATTTGAGGAACATCTAAGGTAGATATATTATCAAATATATTTTCTAAATTAGAAGAAAATTCATTAAAGGTACTTTCAAGTTCTTTTACGGTTTTAAGTTTCAAAGACTTGCTAGAATTATCCTCTAAATAAACCTCTAGCTCATCAATAAGATAGTTCTTTTTCAGATTGATTAGTATTGGCTCTGTAATAGCGATACCGCTACCTAGCAGTATATTACCTTGAATGGTTATATCGTTGGCAGAAATCATTCCTACCTGTAGTTCATTAATTGGTAATGTTTTTTTAAACGATAACATAAATTCACCCCATATTTGATTTTTTATCATAGCATATTAAATTACTTCGTATTACTATCATTATTGAATATATGACATTTATGTATATATTATCGTGTTAATTATATATTTCTAAAGGGTTTTATTGCAAATAAATAGACTTTTCTATGTTTTTTTTGTTTATACTTAATTTTGAATTCGAATTATCAAAAATGAAATCATTCTGCTTAAACAAAATGTTCTAAGTCTTAGTTTTTTCTTCTTATTATCTTCTGTATATTTGAGAATAACCCCAAAAGAATTCCCATTAGAATGGATTGGATCCCGTAGGTAAAAGTGTTAGATATACGCAAAATCATTGATAATGTTCCGATTACTATTGCACTAAGTACTAAAGATATTGTTATAAAAGCAAATAATCCTAGAAAATTAGTTATCTTAAGCTTTGTTTGCACTTTATTGCTAATTAATAGTTTTTTATCAAAGTAAATAAATAGACCAGCTGGAACTAATAGTAGTAGTAGTTTTATTAGCATGTTTGTATCCATGTTTTATCATCTCCTGTGTAATATTAAGGTTATTAAAATTATAACACAGTATTAAACAACCTAGTGATAATTAAAACACTCTTAATTTTTAGGGGTTTTATGATATAATTAATTTTATAAGATTTTACTTTATGGGGGATTGAAATGAAAAAACTATATACAGATATATATGATAATATAAAAAAAAATATTGTTAAAGGAATTTATACACCAGGAGAAAAGCTACCTTCAGAAAATGATTTTTGTAAAGAGTTTGGAGCAAGTCGCGGAACTGTAAGAAAAGCACTTGAGATGCTTGCAGAGGAAGGCCTTGTTAATAGTCTTCATGGAAAAGGCGTATTTGTTTTAGAAAATGATTTTATTAATTTCTCTTTTGGTGGGCTCGTAAGTTTTAAGGAAGCCAGTGAAAGTAGCAAGCAAAAATTTAGTACCACGGTACCTAAATTTGAGGAAGTTATTATAGATGAAGCAATAAGCAAAAAAAGTAATTTAGCTATTGGAAAAGAAGCTTATAAATTATATAGAGTGCGCAGTTTAGAAGATGAAAAAATAATTTTTGATATTAATTATTTTTTGAAGGATGTAGTACAAGGATTAACAGTGGAAATTGGAGAAAAATCTATTTATGAATATATTGAAGAGAGTTTAAATGTAAAAATAGGTTTTGCTAGTAAAGTTATTCAAGTTGAAACTGCTACTTCAAGAGATAAATTAAATTTAGATATGAAATCTTATAATTTTGTTGTGGTGGTTAAAAATTATGTATACTTAAGTGATGGAACACAATTTGAATATACTGAATCACGCCATCGCCCAGATCGTTTTGTGTTTTCTGATTTTGCTCGTCGCCGATAAGGCGATTTTTTTTATGTTTTCATATATAAATTAAATATTTTTGTATCGTTTACATTTTTTTAGTTAAATCTATTGACTAACTTGTATATATGAGTTAATATAAAAATATAAAGAACTTGTACAGACAAGCTGTGCATATAAGTTTTAGCGGAATTTCAGCATTGAAGTGCATTAAAGATAAAAAAATTATATAGGGGGAATTTTTATGAGTAAATTCACAGAAGATTCAAAACAATTACTAGAACACATTGGCGGTAGTGAAAACATTGTAGCAGTATCCCATTGTGCCACCCGTATGAGATTTGTTTTAAAGGAGGATAAAAAAGCAGATATTAAAAAAATCAAAAGTATTAAGTCTGTAAAAGGAACATTTGCGCAGGCTGGACAATTTCAAGTTATTATAGGAAATGAAGTTTCAAATTTTTACAATGAGTTTGTGGGAGTGTCAGGAGTAGATGGGGTTAGTAAGGATAGGGCAAAGGATGCAGCAAAAGGTAACATGAATTTTATTCAACGAATGCTTGCTAATTTAGCAGAAATATTTACACCACTTATTCCAGCACTAATAGTTGGAGGTTTGATATTAGGTTTTCGTAACGTAATTGGAGATATCAAATTACTTGAAGGTGGAACTAAAACAATAACTCAGTTGTATCCATTTTGGGCTGGAGTTCATTCCTTCTTGTGGTTAATTGGTGAAGCTATATTTTTCTACTTACCAGTAGGAATAACTTGGTCTATTTCTAAAAAGATGGGCACAACTCAAATACTAGGAATTGTATTAGGCCTTACTTTAGTATCTCCTCAGCTTTTAAATGCCTATGATGTAGCAAAGACTGCTGCAGATAAAATTCCGTTTTGGGATTTTGGGACTTTCCACATTCAAATGATAGGGTATCAAGCGCAAGTTATCCCAGCCATCCTTGCAGGTTTTGTTTTAGCAATATTAGAAAAGAATGTGCGCAAGATTGTTCCAGAATATATATCTATGATAGTAGTACCTTTTCTAGCATTGGTGCCAACTGTAATAATAGCACATACTGTTTTAGGCCCAATAGGTTGGGCAATAGGTTCAGCTATATCAGGTGTAGTGTACAGCAGTTTAACTTCTGCTTTTGGATGGTTATTTGCAGCGGTTTTTGGATTTTTTTATGCCCCCTTAGTAATTACGGGGCTACATCATATGTCAAATGCTATTGATCTGCAACTTATGGCTGAGTTTGGCGGAACAAATTTATGGCCAATGATTGCATTGTCAAACATAGCTCAAGGATCTGCAGTTGTAGCAATGATATTTATAAACAAAAAAACTAAACCAGAAGAAGAACAAGTGTCAATTCCAGCTGCTATTTCATGTTACCTAGGAGTAACTGAGCCAGCTATGTTTGGTATTAATTTAAAATACGTATATCCATTCCTAGCAGCTATGGTAGGATCAGCAATTGCAGGGGTAATATCTGTAGCCTCAGGAGTTATGGCAAACTCCATTGGTGTTGGTGGACTTCCGGGTATATTATCTATTCAACCTAAATATATGTTGGTTTTCTCATTGGCAATGCTGGTTGCAATAGTGGTTCCATTTATATTAACTCTTCTTCTTTCTAAAACAAAATTTGCAGCAAAGTTTGCACCAGAGGATTAAACATTAAGTAACTATAAATTTATAATGTATATAAAAGGAATATTTCATATAAATCCTTTTATATGCATTCATTTAAAGGAGTATCAGAGTTTATGAAAGATTTTAAAAAAAGTGTGGTTTATCAAATTTATCCTAGATCCTTTAAGGATTCAAATGGAGATGGAATTGGTGATTTAAAAGGTGTTACTGAAAAATTAAATTACTTAAAAGAATTGGGAGTAGACTATATATGGTTAACACCATTTTATAATTCACCTCAAAAGGACAATGGTTATGATGTAGCGGATTATTGCAGTATTGATAGTAGTTTTGGAACTATGGAAGATTTTGATGAGATGGTTATAGCAGCTAAAAAATTAGGCATAGATGTTATGCTAGATATGGTATTTAACCATACATCCACAAAGCATAAATGGTTTCAAAAGGCTATAAAGGGCGATGAAAAATATAAAAATTACTATATATTTAAACAAGCTGTGGATGGGAAACAACCAACTAATTGGATTTCCAAGTTCGGAGGTTCCGCTTGGGAATATACAGAAGAATTCAATGAATACTATTTGCATTTATTTGACAAAACTCAAGCAGACCTTAATTGGGAAAACCAGGAATTAAAACAAGAAGTATTTCAAGTAGTTAATTTTTGGATGGAAAAAGGTGTAAAGGGATTTCGCTTTGATGTAATTAACTTAATTTCAAAACCTGAAAAATATGAAGATGATTATACAGGCGATGGTCGCCGTTTTTATACAGATGGTCCTAAAATTCATGAATATTTAAAACAACTTAACAAGCAAAGTTTTGGGAAAAATGAAGATATTATTACAGTTGGAGAAATGTCTTCAACAACTATAGAAAATTGTAGTAAATATTCAAATCCAAAGGAAAAAGAATTATCTATGGTATTTAATTTTCATCATCTTAAAGTGGACTATAAAAATGGTAATAAGTGGAGTCTGATGGATTTTGATTTTCTAGGGCTAAAACAAATTCTTAATGACTGGCAGGTTGGGATGTGGGAAAGTAATGGTTGGAATGCGCTATTTTGGTGCAACCATGATCAGCCCCGGATTGTGTCTCGTTTTGGAGATGATAAAAAATACCATAGTGAATCTGCAAAAATGCTGGCAACAACGCTACATATGTTAAGAGGAACACCTTATATTTATCAAGGCGAAGAGTTTGGTATGACAAATCCAAATTTTGATAAAATTGAGTTATATAAAGATGTAGAATCAATTAATTGTTATAATATTTTAAAAGATGAGGGTATGGATAATAAAGAAATAATTAAAATCTTGCAATCAAAATCAAGAGATAATTCCCGTACTCCAGTTCAATGGAATGATAATGTAAATGGTGGTTTTACTACAGGGACACCGCTTATATCAATAAGTAGTAATTATAAGAAAATAAATGCTGAGAATGCATTAAAGGACGAAGATTCTATTTTTTATCACTACAAGAAGCTTATAGAACTTAGAAAAAAATATGATATAATTGCTTATGGTGATTTTGAGATTATATTAGAAGAGGATCCTCAGATATTTGCTTATGTTCGTTCAATGAAGAATGAAAGACTTTTAGTTATAAATAATTTTTATGGGAAAGAAGTTAATTTTATATTGCCAGAAGGTTTAAAATTTAAGGGCAAATCCACTATTTTAATATCAAATTATAAAGATACTGAAAATAATATTGAAAAACTAACTTTAAGACCATATGAAGCTATTGTTTTTTATATAAAATAGAATCTGAAGTTATAGTATCTAGATTTTTAAAGGGAATTAATGAAATAATGCATAAAAGAGCATAAACTATTTTTAGTTTATGCTCTTTTATAAAGATTATTTTATAATTGGATAGAATATTAATTTTAAAGATAAATTATTATTTAGACATAAAGTCTTTGCCACGATGTAAATCAATTTCATCTAATTTTATTACTCTTAATGAATCAATGACATCTTTTTCTAAGGCTAACTGCCCATATTTATCTATTTCTTTTTTATCCTTTGGACCATGATTAAGGGAGGCTGGCCCACCTATACATCCACCACTACAAGCCATTCCTTCTATGAAATTACCGTTTAATCTGTTGAATTTCAATAATTTTAGTGCTTTATCGCATTCAATAAGGCCATCACAACTTATAGGTGTAAATTCAAGTGAAGTATTTTCAGCTTCTACTAAATGTTTTACAGCTTCTGTAAGACCACCTGATTTAGCAAAAATTCTTCCATAGAAAGAAGCATTGTTCAAGGGAAGTTCCTCGCATTCTAGAAGATCTATGTCAAAAGCATCAAGCATTGCCTGAAGTTCTTCAAAAGTCATTGCATAATCAGTAATGCCTTTTATATCGGCCTCATTTATTTCCATTTTTTTAGCCGTACAAGGGCCCATAAATACAACTTTAGCTAGTGGGTCTGTATTTTTAATTAGTTTAGAAATTGCTATCATTGGTGAAACTGTGTTTGAAACATATTTACCGAGTTCTGGGTAATTTTTCTTAATGTAAGACACAAAAGCTGGGCAACAAGAGCTTGTCATAGCTTTGAGCTGCTCAATATTTTCTAAAAATTCGCTTGTTTCATTTTGTGCTACCATATCTGCACCAAGGGCTACTTCTATGACATCTTGAAAACCCATTTTCTTTATTCCTGAGACTACTTGACCAATTTTAGCATAAGTAAATTGGCTAGAAATTGCAGGTGCAACTACAGCATATACATGTTTATTTTTATCTTCTTTTGCTTCTAGTAATAAATTAGTAATCTCTACTACTGAAGATTTATCCATAATTGCACCAAAAGGGCATTGATAAACGCAAGCACCGCATTGTATACATTTCTGATTATTAATTACCGCTTTCTTATCTTCATCAATGCTTAAAGCACCTGCATTACAAGCTCTAATACAAGGCCTTTTAACATCAGAGATTGCATTGTATGGACAAACATCTCTGCATTTGCCACATTCAATACATTTGTTGGTGTCAATGTAAGAACGCCTATTTATAGAGTGAATTGCACCCACTGGGCATACTTGAACACATTTGTGTGTTAGGCAACCTCTGCAAGCTTCAGTAACAGTAAATCGTTGTATGGGGCATTCGTCACAAGCGATATTTATTACTTCAACAACATTTTTATTTTTTTTATCTCCACCCATTACAAGTTTTATTCTCTCACCAATAATTGCTCTTTCCTTATGAATGCAACAACGGGTTCTTGCTTTGGGTCCTGGAACAAGTACCTTAAATAGATTTTTACCTTCTTTTTTTAGAGTTCCTTTAAGAGAAAGTTTAACTACTTCTCTTATTACCTCATATTTTATAAGTTGTATATCATTATCGAAAGTTTTCATACTTATCGCCGCTCCTATTTTTACAATATTGTGATATAAATACTAAATTCTAAAATTCAAACAGGGAGCAAAGTATATTTACTGTTTTCATAAATATATATATTACTCCAGGTAAATTGTTTTAATTACATAAGAATAATATCATTATGTTAATAAATTATCAAGTTGTTTCATTTGGTATTAGTAAGGGAGTGAGGTGTTCATATTGTTTTTTTAGAGTTAATATATCTTTTTAAATCATAGTTTATTATAAAATAACTAGGAACTGCATATATCAACACACCTATTATAAATTTTTGCTCACAAATGGATTATTAAAAGTGATATAATCTATACAACGCAATTAAGAATAACAATTTATGGAGGGGCATAATATGGTAGGTAAATTTCAAACAGGGGGAGAAAATATTCAATCTGGAAGTAGTTTAGAGGAATACATTAGTAAAATCAAAGAAGCTGTAGATGAATTATCTGAATCAATAGTGGTTTTTGTCTATGGAACACTTATGAGTGGAAATAGTAATCATGAAAGATACTTGTCAAAGGCTAGATTTGCAGGAGATGTTATAGCAGAAGGATTTGCACTATACGATTTAGGTAGTTACCCTGGAATAATTCATAGTGAGAATGATAATGTTAAAGGCCAGCTTTATATTATTGATAGTAGAATATTGAGAGAACTAGATATACTTGAGGAAGAAGGCAGTTTATACATAAAAAAATTAATTAACGTAGTCAATTATAAGAATGAGACTCAACAAGCTTATGTCTATGTGTATAATCATGATGTTTCAGGAAAAGTTAAAGTTTGCTATGGAAACCAACCTTGGGGATTAAAAATTTAAGAAGATTGTTAGGAGATTATTATGAAAAAAGTATTTGCACCAGGGTGTGCTTTAATGATTTACAAACCAGAGCTAGGGAGAAAAGTGCTAGATTTTTTAAATAATGATTTAGGAAAGATAGATGAATATTTAATTTGCTGTAGACATGAACCAACTTTAGACAGAGGGACACAAATAATAAATACTTGTTCTGGTTGCGATAGACGTTATAGAGAGCTCTATGAAGGAATAACAACAATTTCACTTTGGGAGGTATTAGCTGAGAGTAAAACATTTTCATTTCCTGATTACAAAGGAAAAGAAATGGCAATTCTGGATGCATGTCCTACAAGGCATCAGGAGAGAATTCATAATGCAGTAAGAGTGTTATTGAAAAGGATGAGTATCATTGTGGTAGAGCCAGAAAAAACAAGAACAAAGGGTACTTGCTGCGGAGATAGTTTTTACGGTGTTCTTCCTGTGGATCAAGTTAAAGAACAAATGAAAAAACGTGCTGGAGAGATGCCGGCTGTTGATGTTGTTGTTTATTGTGTTTCCTGCTCTAAATCAATATATATAGGAGGTAAAAAACCTAGATATTTAGTAGACCTTTTATTTGGAGAGGATACAATCCCTGGTACTTTTGAACCAGATGAGTGGCATGGGCAGATTAATGATTTCATAAATGAACATTAAATAATTAATTAAAGCCGAAGCCTCCATGTTTGATGGAGGCTTCGGCTTTTGTTAAATATATTTTTTTATACAACAAAGTTTAAATTATAGATTTAACCAAATAGAGCAACTACTGCTAGTGCACCTGCGATGCCACCGCAAATAGGAGCGACTACTGGTATCCATGCATATCCCCAATCAGAATCTCCTTTACCAGCTATTGGCAATATAGCATGAGCTATTCTTGGTCCTAAATCTCTGGCAGGATTAATAGCATATCCAGTTGTACCGCCTAAAGATAAACCTATTACTAAAATGATAAATGCGGCAATAAGTGGTCCAAATCCAGGAGATGATTTTGTTTGAGCAACTCCAAGTAATGTAAATACTAATACAAATGTACCAATAAATTCTGATATAAAGTTTGATGGTGTATGTCTAATTGCAGGTGCTGTACAAAATACAGCAAGTTTTCCTGCTTTGTCATCTGTAACTGCCCAATGAGGATAATACATTATCCAAACAAGAACTCCGCCGACTATAGCTCCAAGCATCTCAGCTATGATATAACCAGGTACTACAGACCAGGATAATTTGCCAATTACAGCCAAGGCTAAAGTAAGTGCAGGATTAAAAGATGCTCCGCTTACTGTAAATATGTAAGCTGGAACTCCGACTGCAAATGCCCAACCAAAACAAATAACTATCCATCCAGAGTTATTTCCTTTTGTCTTATTGAGAACTACATTTGCAACTACACCATCACCAAGAAGAATAAGTAACATTGTTCCAAAAAACTCTGCTAAATATATTAGCATATTATTATACCCCCTATATAATTTATTTGATTCAGAACTAAAATGTACACTACATTTTAGTTCTGATATTTACATTTTCTTTATTTTTCCACCCAGTCCATTGATCTTCCAACAGCCTTATGCCAACCTTTTAAAAGTTTTACTCTTTTTTCTTCTCCCATTTTTGATTCAAAGGATTTTGAAAGTGCCCAGTTTTTTGCGATTTCTTCTTGATCTTTCCAATACCCAACTGCAAGTCCTGCCAAATATGCAGCACCAAGGGCTGTTGTTTCAATAACTTCTGGTCTGTCAACTTGGACATCTAATATATCTGATTGGAACTGCATTAAGAAGTTATTAGCACAGGCACCACCATCAACTTTTAAAGCCTTAAGTGTAATACCTGAATCTTCTTGCATAGCTTTTAATACATCATTTGTCTGATAAGCTAAGGATTCAAGAGCAGCTCTTATAAAGTGTTCTTTCTTAGTGCCACGAGTTAAACCCACTACTGTTCCTCTTGCATATGGATCCCAATAAGGTGCTCCAAGTCCAACGAATGCTGGAACCATATATACACCGTTTGTATCTTCAACAGCGGTAGCATATTCTTCTGATTCAGGTGCGGTCTTTATCATTCGAAGTTCATCTCTTAGCCATTGAATAGTTGCCCCTGCAACAAATACACTTCCTTCAAGAGCGTAGTTAACTTTGCCATTAATACCATAGGCTATGGTTGTAAGCAAACCGTTGTGAGAATCAACTGCTTTTTCACCAGTGTTCATTAATAAGAAGCAACCAGTACCATAAGTGTTTTTAGCTGTTCCTGCTTGATAACAGGTTTGCCCAAATAAGGCAGCTTGTTGATCGCCTGCAGCTCCTGCTATTGCTATAGGAGAACCAAATATTGAATTATCACTATAGCCATAAACACAACTTGATGGTTTTACCTGTGCAAGCATTGATTTAGGTATATCTAAAGTACGAAGTAGTTCATCGTCCCATGTAAGTTTATGAATGTTATATAGCATTGTTCTGGAAGCGTTTGTATAATCTGTTACATGAACCTCTCCTCTAGTTAATTTCCAAATTAGCCAGGTATCTATAGTACCAAATATTAAATTTTCTTTTTCAGCTTCGTCTCTAGCACCAGCAACATTATCAAGTATCCATTTTATTTTTGTTCCAGAAAAATAAGCATCAAGTATAAGGCCAGTTTTAGCTCTTACCACTTTATCAAAACCAGTAGTTTTTAATTCATCACAAAGGCCAGCTGTTCTTCTACACTGCCAAACTATTGCATTGTATACAGGAACTCCAGTGTGCTTATTCCAAACCACTGTAGTTTCTCTTTGGTTTGTGATACCAATAGAGGCGATATCTTCTGCTGTTACATTGATTTTAGCCATAGCTTCTTGTGCTACACCTAATTGAGTAGCCCAAATTTCCATAGGATCATGCTCAACCCAACCTGCACTCGGAAATATCTGTGTAAATTCCTTTTGTGCTACACTTGCAATTAGTCCTTCTTTGTTAAACAAAATGCATCTTGAACTTGTTGTCCCTTGGTCTAATGCCATTACATACTTAGCCATAATTTTTTACACTCCTTCTTGATTTTATTAGAAAACGTTTACTTGAAGCTTATAGAAACACGGTATTATGTTCATTAATACCGTGAATTTACTAATAATTAATTTGCCACCAAGGTGGAACTTGACACATGCCATTTGCCACGTGGTGGCACTATGCTACAAAGAACATTATGCCTGTTCAATATCCTTAGTTGCTATAATATTCACTCCTGTGTTAAGTACGTTTTTCAGTACCACATCACCTATATGGATGGGAGCTTTTACTGAAACATTTTTTAATGCTCCTACACAGTCATAAATCAAATTCTTTGGAATATCCTTCTCAGTCTTTACAGGAAGTATCGCACTTTTTCCGTTTGTTACTAAAACAGATGATGTAACAACTCTTGTTGGATTTGTACATTCCTTCTTACCATAGTTTTCACCGATTTTACAGGTATTGCCGGATACACTTATAACTTCATTGCCAGAAAGCTCTACTGTAAGAGCACAACCCACTGGACAGCCTATGCAAGTCAATTCTCTAGTACTCATAATATACTACTCCTTTTCTACTTTTATAGTAATCTTCGTACATTCACTATATTTATCAAAAACTGCTTTAGTTAATTTAACACTTTCCATTTCGCCAGGGGTCAAAATCTTCTTTTTTAAATGCATTTCTAAAGCATCATCAAAGTATACAGATATATAAGAATTTTTATATACCTCGCCTACTCTAAATCTAACATCTATTCCATTACCGATATTTTCAGCATTGATAGTCTGTGGTACTGTATACCTAACACCATCTGTTGCGAAAATTGGAATCGAAGCTCCCTGGCGGTGAATTCCATTTATATAATCTGCGGCATTTCTACCAGCAGTGTAGCTTTCAGTGGTTACATTGTCTACCAAATCGTGAACATGAAGCACATTACCACAGGTAAATATCCCAGAAATACTTGTCTGCATACTTTCATCAACCTCAGGTCCTCCAGTAACTCTAGAAAGTTTAACATTTGCTTTTCTAGAAAGTTCATTTTCAGGTAGAAGTCCAACAGATAAGAGTAATGTATCGCAAGGAATATATTCCTCAGTGCCAGCAATTAAATTTCTCTTATCATCAACTGCGGCTATTGTAACTCCAGAAAGCCTATCTCCACCATGTATATTTATTATAGTGTGGCTTAATTTTAGTGGAATATCAAAATCGTCTAAGCACTGTACAATATTTCTCTTAAGTCCACTTGAATGGGGCATAAGCTCTATACAAGCTTTTACTTTTGCTCCTTCTAGGCTCATTCTTCTTGCCATTATAAGTCCGATATCTCCGGAACCAAGGATTACTACTTCTTTGCCTGGCATTAAGCCTTCAACATTAACATACTTTTGAGCTGTTCCTGCTGTATAAATACCTGAACATCTTGCTCCTGGTATGTTTAAAGCTCCTCTCGGTCTTTCACGACAGCCCATTGCAAGTATTATTGCTTTTGCCTTAATCTCAAGAATACCGTCCTGCGTATTTACTGCAGTAACTTGTTTATCATCATTTACATCTAAAACCATAGTATCTAGCTTATATTCAATTCCAAGACTAACAACCTTGTCAATAAATCGTTTTGAATATTCAGGACCGGTTAATTCTTCTTTAAAGGTATGAAGACCAAAACCATTATGAATACATTGATTGAGAATACCACCTAATTGGTCATCTCTTTCTATAATTAAAATGCTATTTATGCCTTGATCCTTTGCAGAAACCGCAGCTGCAAGTCCTGCTGGACCGCCACCTATTATGACTAAATCATATTCTTGCATATTTATTCCTCCAATTTATAGTAAGTCTTTATTTTTGCCAGTTATTAAAATAGAATTCCCACCTGATTTTGTAACCTGGTCGCGAGGTATATTAAGTTCTTTTGATAGTATGTCTACAACTCTTGTAGCACAAAAGCCTGATTGGCATCTCCCCATTCCAGCTCTTGTACGTCTTTTAACTCCATCAAGTGTTGTTGCTCCAAGGGGTCTTCTTATTGAATCTATAATTTCGCCTTCAGTTACGGTTTCACACCTGCAAATAATTTTGCCGTATTCAGGTATTTCTTTAATTATTTCTTTTCGCTCTTCATTTGACATTTCTCTAAATTTTCTTATACCTTGTCGTATAGGATTAAATTCTGAATTTTTTTCAGGTGTTAATTTTCCTATTACTATATCAGCTACCATTACAGCAATGCTTGGAGCACTAGTTAAACCTGGTGAATCAATTGATGCTACATTAATAAAGTTTTTAGCATCAATTGCCTCCCCAATTATAAAATCATTTCCACTATTTTTTGCTCTATTACCTGCAAAAGAGGTTATTACCATATTCATAGGAAGTGGCTCTTGAATGCTGAGTCCTGCGTTTAATAAAATATCATCAATACCTTCCTTAGTTGTACAAAGATTATCTTTGCTTTCTACATCTACAGCATCAGGACCAACGAGGAGATTGCCATCCACAGTAGGTGTAACTAAAACACCTTTTCCAAGTTTAGTTGGAAGTTGGAAAATAGTTTTTGTAACTAAATCTCCTATAGCTTTATCAAATAAAACATATTCTCCTCGTTTTGGAAGTATTTTAAATTTGTGATTGCTTACCATATTATTAATTTCATCTGAGAACAAACCAGCTGCGTTTATGATTAGTTTTGTCTCAATGGTACCTTTATTAGTTTTTATAATATAATTATTTGATTTTTTTTCTATATCAATGACTCCAGTTTCAAATTCAAATTTAACACCGTTGTTATATGCGTTCTCAGCCATAGCAATAGTCATTTCATATGGACAAACTATTCCACCTGTTGGAGCATATAATGCAGCAACACATTTTTTAGTTATATTAGGTTCCATTTCGCGAACCTGATCTCCAGTAAGAATAACTAAACCAGGTACTCCGTTTTTTTGTCCTTGATGAAGTAAATTTTCTAAATCTCCTAGGTGTTCCTTGTCAAAACATAAAACCAATGATCCATTTCTCTTAAAGGGAAAATCTAATTCCTTGGCAAGGTTTGTATACATTGCATTACCTAGGGCGTTTAATTTCCCTTTCAGAGTACTTGGATCTGCATCATGCCCTGCATGAACAATAGCACTATTTGCCTTTGAGGTTCCAGAACCTACATCACTAGATTTATCAAGTACACATGTTTTTAAATTATATTTAGATAGCTCTCTCGCTATTCCGCAGCCCACAATACCAGCACCAATAATAGTTACATCAAACATCATATTACCTCCTAAACGCAAACAAAAAGAGAACCTTGAAAAATAGGTATAAAATACCTATAGATCAAGGCTCTCTTCTCTTCGCCTCTAAATTATTTAATATAATACTAACATAATAATTAAACAATTGCAAGAGCAAATAATTATAAAACCAAATAATGTATATATAAATATAATCACTATAGATGATTTAATTAGAATGTTCTGATTAAAACGTAAAGATTATTTTTGTGTATTTGGTATAAAAGCATAACAAATAAATAAACTTGAAAGAAAAATAACAGTGTGATAAAATTAATTTTATTAATATAATGTTGAAGATAGGGGAACTATAATTTAAGGTAGCATAGTCTTGATATTTTGCTTTATTACATTAGAATATATTGCGGAGACTAAAATAAATTTTTGGGGGATATATTATTGGAAAACTTAGATCAATTACTAATAGAAAACCCGGTTATTGCAGCAATAAGAAATGAAGAAGATTTAGAAAAAGTAATTCATAGTGGTGTTCTTATTGTGTTTGTATTGTATGGAAGCATAATAAGTCTAAAGAAAATATGTGTGAGGCTTAAAGAGGCAGGCAAAGTAGTATTTGTTCATGTGGATTTAATAGAAGGATTAAAAGGGGATTATACTGGACTGCTTTTTATAAAGCAATGCGGAGAGCCCTATGGTATTATAACTACAAAAGCAACAAATATTAAAAATGGAAAAAAATTAAATTTTTGTGTTATACAGAGAATATTTGTGGTGGATTCACTTTCCCTTAAAACAGGAATACATAATATACAATCTGTACTTCCAGACGCTGTAGAAGTTATGCCAGGAGTTGCAAGCAAGATTATTAAAAGTATGGAAAATCAAGTTCGAGTACCAATTATAGCAGGTGGCTTAATTCAAACTAAAAAGGACATAATGGAATCAATTAGTGCAGGAGCCATGGCAATTTCAACAACAAAACAAGAATTATGGACTTTATCTGAGGAGTGAAGGGAACAAGGATTTCAAGTATAATTACTTTGAAATTCTTGTCTTTTATTTTTCAGTAGTTTATGCACGCGTTTGCACGAAACAATAGGGAATAATAAAAAATCTCTTTACCTCAAGTGAATTTAAGGTAAAGAGATTTTTTAGGAAAATTGATTATTTTATACTTCCAGCTGCTATAGATTTTATAATTTGTTTTTGTGCTAAAAAATAAAATATTACAACGGGAATAATTGCGAGAGTTAACCCAGCAAGAGCTAAATGCCATTGCTTGGTATATTCACCAAAGAAAAAGAAAGTTCGGAGTGGTAATGTTTGTGTCTCTGGTGTATTGATAACCAAGGAAGGCAATAGAAAATCATTCCAAAGCCAAACTGTGTTTAAAATAGAAACCGTAACGGTTATTGGCTTTAATAGTGGGAATATTATATACCAAAAGGTTTGAAATTTGTTACAACCATCTAACATGGAAGCCTCATCTAACTCTTTGGGGATTCCTTTTACAAAACCATGATATAGAAATATGGATAAGGCTGCTCCAAAGCCAAGATACATAAATATGAGTCCGCCCATATTTAATAATTTAAGGTTGCCCATAATTCTAATTAGTGGCAACATGATGGCCTGAAAAGGTATTAACATGGATGCAACAAATAATAAAAGAATAGCATTGCTTAGCTTTGATTTTGTTCGCTCTAACATCCAGCCTGCCATTGAAGCAAATATTGCAATAAGAATAACACCACTTATTGTTATTATTAAAGAATTTGTAATTGCACTTACATAGTGTAATCTATCAAATGCTTCTTTGTAATTATTAAAAGTGAATATTTTAGGAAAGGATAATACACTTTCAAATAACTCTTTTTTTGTTTTGAATGAATTGATAATAATAATATAAAAAGGTGATAAAAACAATATACCTAAGGCAACACCAACAACTCCTAGAGTTAAGTTACCCGCCGTTAATTTTTTAGTCTTTTTTATCATGCTTCCACCTCATTTTTCTTAGAAAAATACACTTGTGTTAAAGTGATTACACCAACTATTAAAAGAAATATAACAGCCTTTGCTTGCGCTACGCCCATATGATTAAATTTAAATGCTGTGTTGTAAATATTCATAGCTAGCATCTGTGTTGAATTAGCAGGTCCACCTGCAGTTAAAGATAAGTTTTGGTCGTAAAGCTTAAAGGAATTAGATAAAGTTAAAAATAAACTTACTGTAAATGCAGGTCCTACAAGAGGGAATGTAATGTTTTTTATTCTTTGCCATGCATTTGCACCATCGATTTTAGCTGCTTCCGTAAGCTCTGGTGGTATGTTTTGAAGAGCGGCTACATAAATAACCATTAAATATCCTGACATTTGCCATGACATTAGTATTACTAATCCGAAAAATCCAGTAGTACCATCCGATAACCAGCCTAGTAGCCAGTTCTGATGAAGGACATTTCCAAGTCCGGCAAAAACTTGTGTGAAAATAAACTGCCAAATAAATCCGAGTATAAGTCCACCAATTAAGTTAGGCATAAAAAATATAGTTCTAAGTAGATTGTTACCTTTCATTCCAGTTGTTACAAGTAAAGCAAGTCCAAATCCGATACAATTTATTACTACTACTGAAACTACAGTAAATAAAGCTGTAAATTTGAATGAATTAAGAAAAGTGGGATCATTAAAAGCAGCTACATAATTTGTAAATCCAACCCAAGTTATTTTGGAGCTAATTCCATTCCAGTCTGTAAAAGAATAATAAACTCCAAAAATCAATGGTATGAGTATAACTAAAGTGAATACAGCTAAGATTGGTCCAACAAACATCCAAAAGGACAAATTATTTTTTTTTATCACATTAGTTCTAAAGAAATTGAGCATTTTCTTACATATGTTCATCCGATTATTTTGTTTCATCACACTATCTCCTTTCATGCACTATCCGTAATATTAAAGTAATCCTGGAAGGACTTTGATTTTCCAGGATTATGAAATATTAAGTCTTATTGATTTATACTATTTTTTTCTTGAATCTGCCCATGACTTCTTAACATTTTCTACTAATTTATCCCATGTGATAGTGCCAGCAGTATATTTTTGAACATCTGTTCCGAATTTTTCCATGCCCCAACCTGTAGGATATCCCATGAATACCCAGTGCATTGTTTTTCCTTCGGTTACATATTTAAGGACTTCTTTACCTAGTGCATCTTGTGGTTGCAAGTTTGCGCCTTCAAAACCTTTTAAAGCTGGTATAAACTTAAAGTCTTTAATAATCATTTCTTTACCTCTGTCTGAAGTATATAGCCAGTTTAAGAAGTCCGCAGAAGCTTTTTTTGCTGCATCATCTTTTGAACTGTTAATAGCCCAATACATAGGTACTCCAACTGGAATACAACCTTCTTTAACACCATCTAAAGGCGTTGGTAATATACCAATATTTTTAGATAATTCTGAATTGATACCATCGATTGATCCAAAAGCCCAGTTTCCTTGTTGAATAATTGCTACTTTACCCATAGAGAACATTTTTTCAACTTGCGTAGAATAATCTACGCTATTAATTGATTTATTAGAACCATCTGGTTTATACGCATATTTAATTTGAAGATCTAATAGTTTCTTTAATGGTTGATTTTGTTTAAATGTTGTTTCTTTTGTATTAAATGCATCTATAACTGTTGGAAATTCATTTGCAAAGGCAATGTTAGATAAGTGCAATCCTGTTACCCAAGTTTCCTTGCCAGGCAAAGCAAATACCGCATCTAGTTTTAAGTCTTTTTTCTTTGAATCCAATGTTTTTGATGCAGCTTCTAAATCTGCATAGGTTTTAATTTTTGAAGCATCAATTCCTGCTTTTGTGAATATTTCTTTATTGTAAATAAGTCCATATCCTTCCTGGTCAAATGGCATACCTAAAAGTTTGCCATCCATTTTCACAGCGTCTAAGGTTCCGGGGTAAGCTTGTGCTACCCAAGGCTCTTTTGAAAAATCTTGAAGTTTTGCCTTCCAGTCAAGTGCATCTTGAGGTCCACCTATATTGTATATGGTTGGTTCTTGTCCTGATGCAAATTTAGATTTTAATGCTGCACCGTAATCTTCTCCACCACCAACTGTTTGTACATTAATTTTAACATTTTTATTTAATGCCATGTATTCTTTTGTGGCTTTTTCAAGAGCATCTTTTGCTTCAACTTTAAATTGGAATATATCTACTACTACATTCTTCGCCGCCGCTTCTGGAGTAGCAGGCTTAGTACCCTTACTACAACCAGACAACACACTTGCCATTACAGCAATTGTACATGCAACTGAAATAAGTTTTTTTGTGTTTTTCATTATTTATTCCCCCTTATTTTAATTAAATTTTACTTGTGCAATCGTTTGCTTAATAAAACAATAAACCATTTCAAGAAGATTGTCAATATAGTAATATTATTTATTTATCTATCTATTTAAATACCTTGTTGATTGGTTGGGTAACCCTAGGCAGTGTTATAGGTTAGTGCGTAAAATTGTTAATGTAGTAGCATCGCATATGATGATTTAATAGAGCTAGATATATGTGTCAAAAGTGTTGCAGTAAATTTAAGCTTAAAAAAAAGCAATCTCTTTACCTGAAATAAATTTAAGGTAAAGAGATTGCTTTTTTTAGATTGTTTAAAGTTGTTTGTCACAATCTAAAGGCCCACATATGTCAAACTCGGAATCTGATGGTTCTGGTACAAAATTTGCGACTTTTTTAGCTTTTTCAAGTTTAGCTTTTTCTATTTTTACTGATTCCTCTGGGCTCAAGGTTTTAGGTTGTATTTCTTTATCTGTCATTAGCAATCCTCTCCTTTTTTAATAGTATTAAGTTATTTACTATACTATAACGCTAAATCTAAATTATATCAATGATTGTGAACAAATATTAATTATTATATTAGATTAATTATTTCTTGTTTTTAAATTTTGGATGGTACTATAATATATGTTATAATACAAGTAAAAAATCTTAAGGTAGAGGTGATACTTATGGATCATAAAAGTACAGATATTGCTAAAGTTTCTGTGAAAATGTCCCTATGTTCAAGAGCTAGTGAAGAAAAGCTCATAATAGCTTACAAAGAAAAAGGAGTAATAGTTACTGCAATAGATATTGGAGGTAATTTTTCGGGATTTACTACAAAGGTAATTGAAAGTGCTATTGTAGCATCTAAAAGAGGTGGACTTATAAAGGATTGTCACGTTCATGAGGGTGCTGTAGCGGGTGCTACTAAAGAAGCCTTATCGCAGATTGCATCTAAAGCCAGCGGCTTAAATGTAGGCGGTAAAATAGGAATAGCTAGATCTGGTGAACATATAAGTGTGTGTATATTTTTAAGTATAGGACTACTCCATTTGAATGAAGTTGTAATAGGACTTGCACATCGTTCTATACCTGATATTTATTAATTATAATTTAACATTTAAAAGTTTTGTATTTTCAAATATATTGACATTTCAAATAAGTTGTTATATTATATCTATAAAGTTTTAACTCCTCCTATGCGAAATTCGCCCACCTCTTAGGTGGTGAGATGAATAGCATATTATTGTAAATGGTTCGATACCATTTACAATAATTGCATTTGTATAATTAGTATTAAATTTGTTATAATTATATTATAGGTTTTCAAATTACCGTAGGTGCTACGGAAAGGGTTTGACTTAAAAACCCATAGCCTTGGAAACTGATAAGTCGTAAAATAATTTCCTACTTGTAGGTTGACTAGGATTAAAGGAAGCTCTCACTTCTAAAGTGGTGAGTAGTTCACAGAGGTAGTAGTAACAAATTTGAGGAAGACCATAATGTAGATAATGTAGATAATGTATTTTGTAGAATGGTAGCGTAGCATGGTAGGAATTAAATGGTAGGAATTAATACGTAAATAAAGCTGGCTATAAATTAAATAGTAGCTTTTATTTTTATAACTAAATATTTTAGGAGGATGGTAGTATGGTAGCAAAAAAATTATTATTAGGTGTAATAGGCATGTCTTTTTTAGGTGCCTTTGTTTTAACAGGGTGTTTATCTGCTAAAACAAAAAATCAAAGTAATTCTGATAAGGTGATAAGTATCGGAATAAGTCAACTCGTAGAACACCCAGCACTAGACAAAACTCGCAAAGGATTTATAGATGCCCTTAGCTCTAAGGGGTTTAAAGATGGCGAAAAAATCAAGATAGACTTTCAAAATGCCCAAGGGGACATACCAACAGCTCAAACTATTGCAAGCAACTTCATTTCCGAAAAGAAGGATTTAATATTTGCTATAGCAACACCTAGCGCGCAGGCAGCATATAGCGGTACTAAAAATATTCCTATACTTATAACTGCTGTAACTGATCCTGTAAAATCCGGTCTTGTAAAATCTCTAAATAAACCAGGTACAAATGTTACAGGCACTAGTGATATATTGCCTATGGATAAACAATTTCAGTTAATGAAAAAAATAATACCTAACTGCAAAAAGGTAGGTATATTGTATAATACTAGTGAAGCAAATTCAGAAATCCAAGTAAATATGGCAAAAGAAAAAGGGTTAAAGATGAATTTAGAAATAATAGCTGTGGGGATTTCAAGTTCTAATGAGATATCACAAGCATTAAATTCATTGCTTCCTAAAATTGATGCTTTATATACACTAACAGATAATTTGGTAGCATCTTCAATGCCTCTCATTAGTTCTAAAGCCATTGAAAAAGGAATTCCTATAATAGGCGCTGAAAAAGCTCATGTTGAGGCTGGTGCACTAGCTACAGAGGGTATAGACTACTACAAACTTGGTATTCAAACAGGTCTTATGGCAGTTGATATCATAAATGGTAAAAAGCCAAAAGATATGCCAGTGCAGACGTTAAAGGAAACAACACTTACCATAAATGAAGTCGTGGCAAGCAAACTTAAGATTACTATACCTAGTGATTTAAAGTCAAAAGCAGTGCTAGTTAAGGGTGGTGCTAAGTAATGGATGGCTTAATTATAAATATATTAGAACAAGGATTTATATTTGCAATAATGGCTATAGGTGTTTACATAACTTATAGAATATTAGATTTTCCTGATTTATCTGTAGATGGAACATTTGCATTAGGTGCTGCAGTTACAGCGGCCGCACTAATAAAAGGTGTAAATCCTTATATATCGCTACTTTTAGCTTTTATTTCAGGTATGATGGCTGGAGGAGTTACTGGGATACTTCATGTAAAGCTTAAAATAACAAATTTACTTTCGGGTATTCTAGTTATGATTGGACTTTACTCTATAAATCTTAGAATAATGGGGAAAGCTAATATACCATTATTTTCACAAAACACTATTTTTTCTAATGATATTTCCCCGGTAATCATAATTGCACTATTTGCTATATTAGCTAAGATAGCTTTAGATTTGTTTTTAAAAACAAAACTTGGTTTTATATTAAGAGCTACAGGGGATAATCCTCAAATGGTAACTTCACTAGGCGTTGATATAGGAACTATTAAAATACTTGGTCTTATGATTTCAAATGGTCTTGTAGCAGTTTCAGGTTCTATGATGGCTCAATACCAAAAATTTTCTGATGTAGGTATGGGAACTGGAATTATAGTTATGGGGCTAGCTTCTGTTATATTAGGAGAAGCTATTTTCAAAAAAGCTTCATGGCTGGTTCCAACAACTACGGCAATTTTAGGTTCAATATTATACAAAGGTAGTATATCCCTCGCTTTAAACTTAGGCTTACCACCAACAGATTTAAAACTTGTAACTTGTATAATTGTTATATTTGCTTTGTCTTTAAACGGGCGAAAATTTAACTTGAATTTTAAAATGTTAAAAAGAGTTAATTTGGGAGGTGTGCCAATTGCTCCAAATAAATAATCTTAAAAAAGTTTTCAATAAAGGCACAATAAATGAAAAAGTAATATTCAACAATTTTAACCTTCATATAAATAAGGGTGATTTCATTACTATAATAGGTAGCAACGGTGCCGGAAAATCGACCCTTTTAAATTTAATATCTGGTTCAATATTACCGGACGCGGGATCTATTTCTTTAAATGGAAGAGATATATCAGCGCTTCCTGAACATAAAAGAACAAAATTTATAGGTAGGGTATTCCAAAATCCAACTTTAGGTACATCACCTTCTATGTCTATATTAGAAAACTTATCCATGGCTTCTAATAAAGGACGTAAGTTTGGATTAACTCCTGGCATTAATAAGAAAAAAATAGCTCTATTTAAGCAAGCATTAGCAGGACTCTCTTTAGGTCTTGAAAATAATTTAAGTAAAAAGGTTGGATTGTTATCTGGTGGTCAAAGACAAGCTTTGTCGCTACTTATATCAACCATATCTAATCCAGACTTATTGCTGCTGGATGAACATACAGCAGCCTTGGATCCTAAAACTTCTGAAAATATAATAAAATTAACCAAAAATACTGTTAGTGAAAAAAATATAACTACAGTGATGATAACTCACAATTTAAATTATGCTATAGATATAGGAAATAGATTAATAATGCTCCATGCTGGAGAAATACTACTAGATATTAGCGGTGAGGAAAAGAAAAATTTGACTATACCTAAACTATTAGAATTATTTAACAATAAAAGTTCTGTGGACTTTATAAGTGACGAAGTAGCATTCTCTTAAAAATTTTGGAAAGGAGGTAACTTTAAGTTATCTCCTTATTTTAGTTTATAAATTTATTGATCATTTGTTGGGGATTAATATTATAGTGAAGACAGTTATATGTTAGGAAATTATAGTATAATAGTTACTTGCCTTTTTTACTAAGAATCTTAATAGAGTATACTTAGATGTACATTTACACGAGAAGGAATTATATGCTTAATGTAGAATATAGTATATAGTATATTTTAGAAAAATTGGAGGAATTTTTATGGGCGAAAATTTAAAACAAACAAAAGATGAAGTCTCACTATTTTTATTTATAACATTTTTAATCACTTTTCTTATGGGCGGGTTTATGCTCTATGTTCATAAAACCATGATAAATGTTAACTTAGCAACATTTGCAGAGGTGCAAATGTTTTATCCAGCTTTTGTTGTTATTGCTTTAAAGATGTTTTACTATAAAGAAGAAATAAACAATAACATATTTATATTTTACAAAATTTACATAGGGTTATTTATAATTTCTTTTGCTATTCAAATACTAGGAGTCTTTCTTTTTCCACATAAATTAGAGATTGTACAAGCAATAGTGCTTAGCATATTTAGCATAGTAACTTTTAGTTTAGTTACAAAAAATAAAGAAAATTGTTTCGATAAAATAAATATGGTTTTTGGCAAGAATTTTAAAATGGTAATTATATTAGCATTAATATTTTTTATACTGAAATTAGTTGTTTCACTTGTATATGCAATCTTACCGGGACAGGTATTTTCAATATCTGGTAATGATATTTCAAAAACTATCTTATCAATCATTACAATTCCAATTAACATTGTATTAATTTGGATTATGTTTTTTGGTGAAGAATTTGCATGGAGAGGATATTTACAACCAAGACTTCAGGTTATGTTTGGTAAAAAGCTAGGAGTAATAATTTTAGGAGTTATTTGGGGATTTTGGCATTTTCCATTATGTTTTATGTTATACAGTCCAGCTACACCTATACTCTGCGTTATTTCTCATGTTTTTTATTGTACTATAATTGGAGTGTTTTTAGGATATGTTTATATGAAAACAGGCAACCTGTGGTCCGTTATAATTATTCATATAATTAACAATTCTTCCTTGTCAGCTGAAGCGGGTTATGGAGCAATATTGACGTTAAAAGATGTGGCTATTTCAATTTTATTGTTTGCTATAGTTTATTTACCTTTCATATTTACTAAAGAATATAAGGCTGATAAGAATGAATTTAATATACAAGAATAAATAGATAGAGAAGATTTCATTTCTTAAGTGCTGAGTAGCTTACGAAAATTTGTCTG
This sequence comes from Clostridium sp. FP1, assembly GCF_011065975.2. Classification (NCBI taxonomy): domain Bacteria; kingdom Bacillati; phylum Bacillota; class Clostridia; order Eubacteriales; family Clostridiaceae; genus Clostridium; species Clostridium sp. FP1. The sequence goes on from NZ_JAAMNJ020000001.1 coordinate 1,695,034, forward strand.
AAATCCTGGAGGGAATAATGTATGAATATATATTTTAAAAAAGTAACAAGTGAAAATTATAAAAAGGTAATATTACTATCAGTAGAAGAAAGTCAGAAAAACTTTATTGAAAGTAATGAAGTTTCTTTGGAAGAATCAAAAACAGGAGATCATTGGAGGCCAGTTGCTATATATAATGATAATGATATTATTGGATTTGCAATGTATGGGTATTTTCATTGTGAAAAACGTGTGTGGCTTGATAGACTTATGATTGATAAAAATCATCAAGGGAAAGGTTACGGTAAGATTGCACTAAAGCTATTAATAAATCACATTATAGCAGAGTATAAATGTGATGAAATTTATTTAAGCATTTTAAAGGATAATGTTAATGCACAAAAATTATATGAAGAATTTAATTTTAGGTTTAATGGAGAATTAGATATTAGTGGAGAATTTATAATGGTATTAAAAATATAAAATATTCCAGTAAAATGGATTCACAGGAATAACTAATAAACTTGCTAAAAATATAAGGAAAACTAAAGAAATGCCTGTAATTGTAATCTCAGCTAAAGTTGATAAAAAAGATAAGGTGGAGCTGCTTAATCTAGGAGCAGATGACTATATTACTAAGCCTTTTGATATAGAAGAAGTATCAGCTAGAGTTTATTCAAATCTTAGAAGGTACATGAAGTTTAATAATAACAATGATGAAAACCAAAATTTAGTTTACAAAAATATAAACTTGAATAAAGAAACCAAAGAGGTTTATGTAAACAATAAAGAAGTTAATTTCACAGCAAGAGAATTTAATATACTCCAATTATTTTTGAGCTATCCCCAAAAGGTATTTTCAAAGGCAAATTTATTAGGGTAAACATAAAAATACCTAAAGAAAACATATATATAGTAGCTGAAGAAAAATCCTTGGAGCGTGTAATAGAAAATTTATTAAGTAATACCCTTAAATATGCAAAAGATACTGTGGATATTTGTTTGAAAGTACAGAATAATATGGTACTACTGAGAATTAGTAACATTGCTGAAGATTTGACTTTAGATGATGCGAAACATATTTTTGATAGATTTTATATGGCGGATAAAACAAGGAGTGATAAAGGAACTGGTTTGGACTTGCCATTGTAAAAGGATTAGTTCAGAAGATGAACGGGAATATAACAGCAGATATTATAGGTAAAACCTTAAATATTTATTGTAAGTTTCAAATTATCAAATCATAATTGATATTTATATTTAAAATAATAATATAATTTGTTTATAAATGAGATAATTTAAAATTATAAGAGTATGTATAATAATTTTCCAATATATGATATAATCATTTAAAATAATAGATAGGGGGAGTGTAAGTTGAATTATGACTTAATAAATTTAATTCAGTTAATGTTTTTAGTAATATGTTTTACTGGCATATTCTCTTATACAGTATACGCCTATAAAAATCTTAAGCATAAAGTTGAAGAAAAAATTACAAAAAATATTTTAATTCAGTGGCTTGGATTTATAAAAAATATACTTCCTGAAGATTACATAATTTATGAAAAGTATGGTATATGGATATATTTAGAGCGTTTTAAAATGGAAATGATGTTTTAGCCAAAATTATTCTAAGGAGGATAAAAATGAACATCATTTTTAATTTTTTAAGCGGTTTATTAAATTCAATTTTTAATTTTACTGGGGATTGGGGACTAGCAATAGTTTTACTTACAGTAGTGGTGAGATTAGTACTTTCACCAATGTCTTTTAAACAAAAAAAATCCATGCAACAGCAACAAAGGTTCGCTATAAAAATGAAAGAAATTAAGGAAAAATATAAAGATAATAAAGAAAAACTTGAAGAAGCAGTTAAAAAACAATCTACTGAAAGTGCAAAAAGCATGATGGGTTGCTTGTTAACTTTGCTCCAATTGCCTATATTAATGACTATGTGGAGTGTATTTAATAAAATTCCTGTGGACGTGGGAACGTATCTTATACCTTGGGTGTCTAGTATTAAGATATCTGACAGTTATTTTGTTGTTCCACTAATATATGTGATTGTATCATTAACTCCAAGCTTGCTTTCATATGTAACTTTATTAAAAATTGAAGGTCAGGCTACAATTAGTAAGAGTAATATTATAGTAATGGCAGTAGTTGGTTTATTTGTTGCTAAGGCAGCGCCAATTGCAGTGGGTATATATTTGATAACCACAAGTGTGTTTAATTTTTTAGAAGAGTTTGTTTTTAGAATGTATATGAGAAATTTAAAAACTGAAAAGTAACAGTAATATGCACATAGGATTTTCGAATTTAAAATTGAATCACTTTAAATTATTAATTCTTGACATATCAAAATATAAAATATAAAATTCAACTATAGTATAATTTCATATTTTTATTATGCACAATGAAGTGTATTAAATGAGCAAAGGTGCTCCATGGGAAATAATTCCTATGGGGCTTTTTTTATTGTATTGTGAAAGGAGAATATTAATGAAAAGTTTTAACATTAAAACACAGATATATTTTGGGGACGATTCATTAGAAAGATTAAGTAAGCTTAATTGTCATAAGGTATTTATAGTTACGGATCCGTTTATGGTAAAGTCAGGTGCTATAAATAAAATTACTGATGAAGTTTTAAAGGGAGATGCTAAGTATCTAATATTTTCAGATATTTTACCAGATCCGCCCATTGAAGTTGTAGTAAAAGGTATAGAGGTTATGATGAGATTTAATCCAGAGGTAGTTATAGCTCTAGGTGGTGGTTCTGCTATAGATGCAGCAAAGGCAATATGTTCTTTTAGTTCTAAAGTGCAAGAGCGTATAGGATGTGGAGTTAAGAATACTAATAAAATTAAATTTATAGCTATACCTACAACTAGTGGTACAGGTTCAGAGGTCACAAGTTTTTCTGTGATTACAGATGCAAGTAAAAATATAAAATATCCACTAGTATCAGATGAATTAATTCCTGATGAGGCTATATTAGATGCACAGCTTGTTATACCTGTACCAAATTTTATAACAGCAGATACCGGTATGGATGTACTAACCCATGCTATAGAAGCCTATGTTTCTACAAAGGCAACAGACTATACGGATGCCTTAGCCGAAAAAGCTATAAAACTGGTTTTTCAAAATTTAATGAGGGTTTATAAGAATGGTAATGATATTGAAGCAAGAAAGAAAATGCATAATGCTTCATGCATAGCAGGGATAGCCTTTAATAATGCATTACTTGGGCTAAATCATGGAATGGCACATATTATTGGTGGGAAATTTCATGTGTCTCATGGAAGAGCTAATGCTATAGTACTGCCCCATGTAATAGAATACAATGGACATATAAAAGGTTTTAATTCAAGTGATTATACAGAGGCAGCTAAAAGATATTGTGAAATAGCTAAAATATTAGGTTTGCCATCTTCAAATGTTAGACAAGGGGTAAAAAACCTAATAGGAGCTATAAATAAGCTTTTAAAGGAACTAAATATGCCTAAAACACTAAAAGAAGCAGGAATAAGGGAAGAAGATTTTCAAAAGGAAATTTTAGAAATGTCTAATATAGCTATAGCGGATAGATGTACTGAAACAAACCCAAGAATACCTCATCAAGGGGAAATAAAAGATTTATTTGAAAGGGTTTTTTATGAAAATTAATAAGGCACATTAAAATAAATCACACTGAAAAATTCACAATATTAAAAATATTTTCTATTGATTGAATTTTAACATTGACAAATTAAACCAAGGGGTATAGAATCTAAATATGGGTGCACAATGGCGTGCAAGTCTTAAAGAAAGCAATGTGGCTTCTTAAAAATATAATTATATTTTTAAGAAGCCTATATTTTTATAAAATTTAAAGGATTTGTGGTGATACTATGGAAGAAAAACAAAGAGTAATACAGGAATATGTTCCTGGAAAGCAAGTTACATTAGCCCATTTAATTGCGAATCCCAACAAAGATCTATATAAAAAACTAGGACTTACATCAGATCATAAGGATGCCTTAGGAATACTTACTATAACACCTAGTGAGGCTTCTATTATAGCAGCAGATGTGGCGACAAAGTCAGCAGATGTATCTATTGGTTTTGTAGACAGATTTAGTGGCTCAGTGGTTATAGTTGGTGATGTAGGTAGCGTAGAGTCAGCACTTACTGAAGTTATAAAGGTTCTTACTAATGTGCTTGATTTTTCCGAATGTAAAATAACTAGATCTTAGAGGTGCAATATGAAAACGTTAATGTTAATTGGAAAAACAAGTTGTGGAAAAACTACTTTGACTCAAGCTTTAAACCAAGAAGAATTACAGTATAAAAAAACCCAGACAGTTGAAGTTATTGATGGCATTATAGATACTCCCGGTGAGTACATTGAAAACAGGGCTTATTATAGGGCACTTATAGTTACTTCTGTAGAAAGCGATGTAATCGCTTTGATTCAGGATTGCAGCGAGGAGGCTAATATTTTCCCTCCAAGCTTTGCTAGTATATTTGCGAAGCCAGTTATTGGAATTATTACAAAAACTGATTTGTGCTGTGATGAAAACAAGATAAAAGCAGCAGAAGAGGTTCTAATAAGCGCAGGTGTAGAAAGAATTTTTAAAGTAAGTGCTTTTAATAAAATTGGTTTAGAAAACTTAAAGGATTATCTTATTGATTAAACTTTTCAAAAATCTATTTTTATTTTATGAGGTGAAATATGAATAAAAGAATAGTAATAGCCGATGATGAGCCTATTACAAGAATGGATTTAAAAGAAATATTAGAAGCTGAAGGATACGATGTTGTAGGAGAAGCTTCGGATGGATTTGATGCAGTAGAATTGTGTAGAAAACATTCACCTGACTTAGTGCTTATGGATATAAAGATGCCTCTTCTTGATGGACTAAATGCAGCTAAAATAATTCAAAATGAAAATTTAGGTAGTGGAGTAGTATTAATCACTGCTTATAGTGGCAAAGAGTTCGTAGAAAAAGCTACTAAGGTAGGTGCTATAGGATATATAGTTAAGCCTATAGATGAAAAATCACTTATTCCAACTTTAGAGGTAGCTATATCTAAGAGTGCAGAAATAAAAAAAATAAAAATAGAAATTGAAAAAGTTTCGAGTAAGTTAGAGGAAAGAAAAATTGTTGAAAAAGCTAAAGGCTTGTTGATGCAAAGAGATAAAATCATTGAGCAAGATGCTTATGACAATATTAGAACACTTAGTATGAAGAAGAGATGTTCAATGGGAGATATAGCCCAGGCTATAATAATGAGTTATGAATAGTGGAAATATATATGAACTATGCAAAATGTACACTAATTTAGATGAGGATGATATTTTAAAAATAGAACAAATGTCATCTTGTATTAAATCTTTTGCGGATATTCTAAATGCAGATGTTTTTATAGATTGTCCAACTAGAGAAGCTGATGAAGCAATAGTTGTAGCTGAAGCAAAACCTATTAACAGACCTTCATTGTATCAAAACACTGTAGTAGGTGAACTAGCATTAAGAGATAACGAGCCTGCTGTGCTTAGAACCTTAGATCTTGGCATAGCAACAAAAGACTTGAAGGCTCTGACTCAAGAACATATAAATGTGAGGCAAACGGTGTCACCTATAGAGAATAATAGCAAAATTATAGGGGTTCTAATAGTAGAAAAGGATATAACAGAAAAAATAAATAAAAATAAGCATATGGAAATGTTAGCAGAAGGATATGAGCAGCTAGCAAATACCTTAGTATCTTCTACAGAAAATGAAAATAACATAGCAGATCACTTAGATGAAGCTATTATTATCTTTGATGAAGAAGGTGTAGTTAGGTTTAAAAATCCTATTGCGGAGTTATTATACAAAAAGCTTGGCTATAAAGAAACACTAATAGGCATGGATTATGACAATTTAGCTTTAGATGATACTAATTTTGAGCAGGTAATGAGTTCACCGAGTTCTAATGAATGTGAAGTGCATTTAGGAAAATTGTTTTTTAAAGTTAAGAGAATAATATTAACTGATAAAAATTTAAAACTGGTTACTATGATTAGGGACATAACAATGATGAAGGAAAAAGACAAGGAATTAATTTTAAAATCTGTAGCTATTAAAGAAATTCACCATAGAGTGAAAAACAATCTACAGACTATAGCAAGTCTACTTAGACTTCAAGCAAGAAGAAGTGATAACCAGCAGACTAAAGATTCATTAAATGAAAGTATGAATAGAATTTTAAGTATAGCAGCTACCCATGAATTATTATCTCAAGAGGGTTTGGATGAAGTAAATATACAAGAAGTTATTATTAATATCAAAAATAACGCTATTAGGTATTTTAATGCAGCTAATAAAAATATTGAAGTGAATTTAATTGGAGATAATTTTAAAGTAAGTTCTGATAAAGCAACCTCAATAGCCCTTGTAGTAAATGAATTACTTCAGAATTCATTGCAATATGCTTTTATAGATAAAGATTCTGGGAATATAGATCTTATAATTGAAAAAAGTAGAATATATTCTACTATTACTGTAGTTGACAATGGCACAGGTTTTGATATAAATAATGTTAGAAAAAATAGCCTAGGACTTAGCGTAGTAAATAGTATAGTTGTGGATAAGCTAAATGGGAATATTAATATAGCTTCGGATTCAGAAGGAACTAAAGTTTTATTTGATTTTAAGAATTAAGGGTTACATAAAAGATTAGATTTTTTATAAATTAATATGGATAACCGAAACACAATGATGTGTTTTTGGGGTAAGCAATGAGGCTTAAAGTTATTTTTGATAAATAACTTTAAGCCTTTTTTGTTACCTAAATTGTGTTTCTAAAAATCTATATAAACATTTGAAAAGAGGAATTAATATGAGAGAAGAAATTCTAAGTGTTGGTATAGATATTGGTACTTCCACAACACAACTTGTATTTAGCAAGTTAACTATAGAAAATTTAGCCTCAAGTTTTGCCATACCTAGAATATCCATTGTGGATAAAGAAGTTATATATAGAAGTGAAATATACTTCACCCCACTTAAATCTCAAAAGGAGATAGATGGGGAAAAAGTTCGGGAAATAGTAGAAAGAGAATATCACAGTGCGGGAATAGCTACATCAGATGTTATAACTGGGGCTGTTATAATAACCGGGGAAACTGCTAGAAAGCAAAATGCAAATGATGTGCTACAAAAGTTAAGTGGACTAGCAGGAGATTTTGTTGTTGCTACTGCGGGACCTGATTTAGAATCAATAATCTCTGCAAAGGGTGCAGGAGCAGATAAAATTTCAGAGGCTTACGACTCTACTGTAGTTAACTTGGATGTTGGTGGAGGAACTACTAATATAGCAGTTTTTAAAGAAGGAAAGCTTTTAGATACAGGATGTTTAGACATAGGTGGAAGACTTATTAAAATTGATAAGGAGTCAGGTATCATTATATATATTGCTGATAAGATAAAGGAACTGGCAGAGTTAAAGCATATCCATATAGAAGAAGGTGAAAAGCCTTCAGTTGAAGCTTTGAATATCATAGTGGATGAAATGGTTAAACTTTTAGAGGAAAGTGTGAATATAAGACCTAAGAGCAATTTCTATGAAAGAATACTTACCAATAAGGGAATTAAGAAGGATATAGAAGTAGAGTATATTACTTTCTCTGGAGGAGTTGCTGATTATGTTTACAAAATGGACACTGAGGATATGTTTAAGTATGGAGATATAGGTGTATTACTTGGAGTGGCTATTAGTAAGTCAAACTTATGTACTAAACTTGTGGTTAAAAGATCTATAGAAACCATAAGGGCTACAGTGGTAGGAGCTGGTTCACACACCACAAATATTAGCGGAAGTACAATAACATATACAGAGGATAAGTTTCCTATTAAAAACCTTCCAATATTAAAGCTTTCAGAGGAAGAAGAAAATTCCGGTTATGAAAACATGGTAAAAGTTATAAAGGAAAAACTTAAGTGGTTTACACTTGAAAATGAGCTTCAACCTGTTGCTATAGCTATAAAAGGGAAATTAAATCCTAGTTTTGTAGAAATACAAAAATTAGGTGAAACTTTAAGGGCAGGTATGGAAGATATTTTAAAATCGGATTTTCCAACTATTTTAGTAATAGAAAATGATATAGCCAAGGTTTTGGGACAAACTTTATATAGGCAGCTTGACTTTAAAAAACAAGTTATCTGTATTGACACTATAAAGGTTGAAAATGGTGACTACATTGACATAGGTAAACCTCTAGCAAATGGTAGAGTTTTGCCAGTAATAATCAAAACGCTGATATTTAGTTCATAAAAAATAAGAGGGGTGAATTATCTTGAAATTAAAAACAAAGTTATTTGGAAAAGTGTATGATTTTAAATCAATAATGGAAGTTATGGCAAAGGCAAATGAAGAAAAATCAGGAGATAAGCTTGCTGGGATTGCAGCAGAATCTTCAGAGGAGCGAGTAGCGGCTAAGGTAGTTTTAAGTCATTTAACTTTAGAAGATTTAAGAAATTGCCCAGCAGTACCTTACGAAATAGATGAGGTAACTAGAATAATTCAAGATGATGTTAATGAAAAGATATACGCTGAAATTAAAAACTCAACAGTATCTGATTTTAGAGAGTGGATTCTAGATGAAAATACCACAGGAGAAAATATTAAGAGGGCTAGCCGCGGTATTACTAGTGAGATGGTAGCTGCCGTAACTAAGTTAATGTCAAATTTAGATTTGATCTATGCAGCAAAAAAGATAAGAATTACTGCACATTGTAATACAACAATAGGACTTGAGGGAACCTTGTCTGCAAGACTTCAGCCTAACCATACCACAGATAATCCACAGGGGATTTTAGCATCTCTTATGGAAGGATTAACTTATGGTGTTGGGGATGCGGTTATAGGATTAAATCCAGTAGATGATTCCGTTGAAAGTGTAATGAGAATTCTTAAAACCTTTGAGGACTTTAAGAATGAATGGGAAATTCCAACTCAAAACTGTGTACTAGCTCATGTAACAACACAAATGGAAGCTATAAGACGTGGAGCTCCTGCAGATTTAATTTTCCAAAGTATAGCAGGTTCTCAAAAAGGAAATGAAGCTTTTGGAATAACAGCAGATATGTTGGAAGAGGCAAGACAATTAGCACTTAAAGAAGGAACAGGTTCTGGTCCTAATGTAATGTATTTTGAGACAGGACAAGGATCTGAATTATCTTCAGATAGTCATTATGGTGTTGACCAATTAACTATGGAAGCAAGATGTTATGGATTTGCTAAAAGATATAGCCCATTTTTAGTAAATACTGTTGTTGGATTTATCGGACCTGAGTATTTATATGATAGTAAAGAAGTTATAAGAGCAGGTCTTGAGGATCACTTCATGGGTAAATTAACTGGAATACCAATGGGTGTTGATGCTTGTTATACAAATCATATGAAAGCAGATCAAAATGATATAGAAAATTTATCTGTACTTCTTACAACAGCAGGATGTAACTACTTTATGGGATTACCTCATGGGGATGATATAATGCTTAACTATCAATCTACTGGATATCATGAAACAGCAACACTAAGAGAGCTATTAAACTTAAAACCAATAAAAGAGTTTGATGATTGGATGGAAAAAATGGGATTCACAAAAGATGGAAAATTAACTGAAAAAGCAGGAGACGCATCTGTATTTCTTAAATAATGAGAGGAGGAATAAATAATGGTATCAGAAAACGAGTTAAAAAAATTGGTTGAGCAGGTGTTATTAGAGATGACATCTAAATCTAAGCCAGTGGCAGAGAAGGCTGAAAATGTTATTAATGCTGAGGTTGAAGATGGATTTATTGAGGATATTACAACTGTTGACATAAAAAAACAACTTTTAGTTCCAAATCCAGCAGATGCTAAAGGATATTTAAAAATGAAGCAATCTACTCCAGCAAGATTAGGTATTTGGAGAGCGGGTCCTAGGTATAAAACAGAAACAGCTTTAAGAGTTAGAGCAGACCATGCGGCAGCTCAAGATTCAGTTTTTTCATATGTTTCAGAGGAATTCTTAAAGGAAATGAATTTATTTTCGATTAAAACAGAGTGCAAAGATAAGAATGAATATATAACAAGACCAGATTTAGGGAAAAAAATAACTTCCGAGGGTATAAAAGCTATAAAAGATAACTGCAAAATGAGACCACAGGTACAAATATATGTATCAGATGGATTAAGCTCAGCAGCTATAGAAGCTAATGTTCGTGACGTACTTCCAGCTATTGTGCAAGGTCTTGAGGGTTACAGAATTTCTGTAGGAACCCCATTCTTTCTTAAAAATGGAAGAGTAGGGGCCATGGATGTAGTATCTGAAACTACAGAAGCTGAAGTTACTTGTGTACTTATAGGAGAAAGACCAGGTCTAGTTACAGCAGAAAGTATGAGTGCCTATATAGCATACAAAGCTACTGTAAATATGCCAGAATCTAGAAGAACCGTTGTATCTAATATCCATAAAGGCGGTACACCTCCAGTAGAAGCAGGTGCTCACCTAGCCGATATAATAAAATTAATGCTTGAAAAGAAAGCAAGTGGAGTAGATTTAAAATTATAGTAAAGAAATTATAAGTAGGAGGGCAAATATATGAAAAATGAAGCTATTCGTGCAACGGTATTAGGTGTAAAAATAATATCAAATGTTAGCCAAGATTTGGTAGAGGCGTTTAATTTATCTCCACATCATAAGAGTTTAGGAATTATAACAGCAGATATAGATGATGTTACGTATACTGCTTTAGATGAAGCTACTAAATCTGCAGAGGTAGAAATAGTGTATGCTAAATCAATGTATGCAGGTTCTGCAAATGCAAGTACAAAACTTGCAGGTGAAGTTATAGGAATAATGGCTGGTCCAAGTCCAGCAGAGGTTAGCAGTGGACTTAATTGTGCTATAGATTTCATTGGAAATGGAGCGAATTTCGTAAGTGCTAATGATGATAATTCAGTGCCATATTTTGCTCACTGTGTATCGAGAACAGGAAGTTTTTTATCCAAATCAGCAAATATTAAAGAAGGAGAGCCTTTAGCTTACTTAATAGCACCTCCACTTGAAGCTATGTATGCATTAGATGCAGCGCTGAAAGCAGCAGATGTTAAGCTCGTGACTTTCTACGGACCACCATCAGAAACTAACTTTGGTGGAGCATTGCTTACAGGAAGCCAATCAGCTTGTAAAGCTGCTTGTGATGCATTTGCAGCAGCAGTTCAATTTGTAGCTGAAAATCCTACAAGCTTTTAAAGTAGGAAAGTTATATGAATAGGAGAGCCTTAGGTTTAGTTGAGGTAAAAGGCTACCTTGGTGCCATAGAAGCTGCAGATATAGCACTTAAGGCAGCTAATGTAAATCTCATAGGTTGTGAAATAGTTAAAGGTGGTTTGGTTACTGTAAAGCTAGAAGGTGATGTTTCTTCAGTAAAAGCAGCTGTAGAGGCTGTTGAAATTGGTATGATAAAGTTAGATCTTTTAGTAGGAGTTCATGTAATTGCAAGGCCAGATACATCAGTTTGGGATATGATTGAAAAAAATGTAAATACTGATGATAAAATTTATGAACACAAAAAAAATAATGAAGATTTACTATTTATTGAAAGTGAAAGTATTGAGGATGAATTTAAAAAGATCGAGAATATAAATCAAGAAGAAAAAATACAAAGGATTAAAGAGATAGAGTTTAAAGATAATTCACTAGAAAACAGTACAAGCCTAAGAGAAGAGTTAGAGAATAAAAAAGTAAATGATCTCAGAACATTAGCAAGAAGTCTTAGCTTAGATAATATGACTAAGAAACAGATAAAATTTGCTAAAAAAGATAGGCTTGTAGAAGAGATTATATTGTTCTATCAAAGGAGGACGAAGTAGTGGATAAGGATTTAATGTCAATTCAAGAAGTTAGAAATCTTATAGCTAACGCAAAGCTAGCACAAAAGAAATTAGCTCAAATGAGTCAAAATGAAATAGACGAAATAGTTAAAGCTATTTGTGATTCAGCTTACAATAATGCTGAGAAATTAGCTAAAATGGCAGAAGAAGAAACTGGATTTGGAAAATGGCAAGATAAGATTGTGAAAAACACCTTTGCTAGCAAATCAGTTTATGAATATATAAAAGATTTAAAAACTGTAGGAATAATAAATGAAGATAAAGATAAGAAATTAATTGAGGTAGCAGTCCCGGTAGGAGTTATTGCAGGACTTATTCCGTCAACTAATCCTACATCTACAGCTATATATAAAGCAATGATAGCTATAAAAGCAGGAAATTCAATAGTTTTCTCACCACACCCAATGGCTACAAAATGTATATTGGAAACTGTGAGAATAATATCGCAGGCAGCTGTGGCCGCAGGAGCACCAGAAGGTGCTATTGCATGTATGTCAATACCTACAATGCAAGGTACAGATCAATTAATGAAGCATAATGATATTTCATTAATACTCGCAACCGGTGGCACGCCTATGGTTAAAGCAGCTTATAGTTCAGGTAACCCAGCTATAGGTGTAGGCCCAGGAAATGGACCAGCTTTCATAGAAAAATCTGCAGATATTGCACTAGCAGTAAAGAGAATATTAGACAGTAAGACTTTTGATAACGGAACTATCTGTGCCTCAGAACAATCTATTGTAGTTGAAGCTTGCACTAAAGATAAAGTAATTTCTGAATTAAAAGCGCAGGGAGCTTATTTCTTAAATAAAGAAGAGGCTGATAGACTAGCAGGATTTATACTTAGAAGTAATGGGTCAATGAATCCTCAAATAGTAGGAAAAAGTGTAGAAGCTATAGCTAAAATGGCGAACTTAAATGTTTCAACTGGAGCTAGAGTACTTATAGCCCAGGAAACAAATGTAGGGCATGAGTATCCATATTCAAGAGAAAAATTAGCTCCAATTTTAGGGTTCTACTGTGAAGAAACTTGGGAAAAGGCTTGCGAAAAATGTATTGAAATATTAAACAATGAGGGAGCAGGACATACTCTTATAATTCATTCAAATAATGAAGCTATAATTAGAGAGTTTGCACTTAAAAAGCCTGTATCAAGACTATTGGTTAATACCCCAGGGTCCCTTGGTGGAATCGGAGCTACTACAAGTCTCGTAGCAGCTTTAACATTAGGATGTGGAGCAGTTGGCGGAAGTGCAACTTCTGATAATATTGGGCCTATGAATTTGATTAATATAAGAAGAGTGGCTTATGGAACAGGAGAAATAGAGGATATAGTAGATAGAAAGAATACTGCGAGTTCCAGTATCAAAAGTGAAAGTTTAAATGAAGACTCTATAAATCTAATAGTAGAAAAAATCATGGAAAAATTAAGAAGCCAATTATAAAAATAATTGATATAAATAAAAAATAAATTTTAGGAGGAATATAAAATGGCAAGTACAAATGCATTAGGAATGATTGAAACAAGAGGATTAATAGGTGCAATAGAGGCGGCAGATGCTATGGTTAAAGCTGCAAATGTTACATTAGTAGGGAAAGAACATATTGGTGCAGGACTGGTAACTGTAATGGTTAGAGGAGACGTTGGAGCTGTTAAAGCGGCGACTGATGCAGGAGCTGCAGCCGCAGAGAGGGTAGGAGAATTAATTTCTGTTCATGTAATTCCAAGACCACATGCTGAAGTAGATGCAATACTTCCAAAAGTAAAAGCAGAAGTAGAAGCCTAATATTTTGAAATATACTATCCCTACAGCTCAAAGAGCTATGGCGGGTAGTATGTTTATATACAACATTCTTAGCGACATTTCAGGAGGAAAGTCTCCGCCAAGTCGTTAATATTGCAGCACCGCAGGTGATGATTAAGGGGATGTGAGTTATATGAGTTTGATAACCGAAAGTGAACTAAGAAAACAACTTAAAAGTACGGATATTAAAGAATTCGAAGTAGCAAAGGGGGTTATTATTACACCATCTGCAAAACAATATCTGCAAGATAAAAATATTAAATTGGTAATTGTGGATACCTTATGTGCCAGTAAACAAGATGATTCTAAAAGTGAAAAAGAAGATGAAGGAAAGAATTTCCCGAAATATATTTGCATTCAGGGTGGTTATTTAGAGGAAAAACCAGAGCATATGACACAGTTATATGGAAACAAATTAGTACCTAAAGATCATAGGAGGATAGAGTTTAGAGGGAGACTCGATAGTCTTCAATCTAATATTTTAGAAACTCAAGTTCTAGCTTCAAAGCTTCAAAATGAAGGGGTAGTAAAAGATTTAGAGCAAATTCTAAATTTTGTACGGAATATATTAAGGGCAGAAGTATTAGAAGAAAAGCTTCCTGAATTCTCGCTACTGGGAATGAGTGAGAATGACCTTCGCGAAATATCACATAATCCTAAAAAGTACTTTAATATGGATCATTTTATGCCTAGTTATAAAATGGGTGAAATAGTTGTTGCACTTAACTCTATAAGAAGTAATACAAGGGAAGTTGAAGTATATGGATTTAAGGCATTTAAAGATATTGATGGGGAGATAACAAGAAATGATATTATGAAATATTTAAATAGATTAAGTAGCTGTTTATATATAATGATGTTTAAGTTTTTATCAGGAAAATATAAATAGAGGAGATGCTTTCATGACAGATATGAACATTGAATATATTGTAGAACAAGTAATAAAAAGAGTAAGTGAAAAGCTGCGAATTATCGTAGAGGCTTCAGGAAGACATGTTCACCTTTCAAGAGAAAGTATTGATCTATTATTTGGAACGGATTATAAATTAACAAAGGCAAAGGAATTATCACAACCAGGGCAATATAGCTGCAGCGAAAGAGTTAGTATAACCGGACCTAAAGGAACAATTAAAAATGTGGTTATACTTGGACCAGAAAGAAGTCAAACCCAGGTAGAAATATCTAAAACTGATGGTCTTATTTTAGGGGTAAAAGTCCAAATTCGCGAATCTGGAAAACTAGAAGGTACTTCAGGTATAACCATAACTACAGAAAAAGCTTCTTTAACAATTAAAGAAGGTTTAATTGTTGCAAAACGTCATATACATCTATCACCAGAAGATGCAAAGCTATTTAAGGTAGGTGATAAAGAAATAGTGAAGGCTGAGGTATCTGGAGAAAGACCATTAATTTTTGATGATGTTGTAATCAGGGTAAGTAGTGAATATAAGAGTACTATGCACATAGATTATGATGAAGCAAATGCTTGTGGATATATTAAGGGCTCTACTGCAAAAATTGTAAAATAGAATTCTTGTTTTAAAAATTATTATTCTTATATAAAGGAAGTGATTTAAGTGGACATGGAAAAATTAGTGGAGATGATCACGAGAGAAGTTATGAAGAGAATTACCAGCAGTGCAAATAGCATGGTAATCCATAAGAAAAAGGTATTAGTAATAAGTTCCTGTGAAGAAGAATTAAGAGAAGTTAAAGAGCTTTTAGAATATAAATATGAGGTTATTGTTTATGATGGAGAAGATATAAGTTTGAAAAACTATGAAAGCATAATAGTTACAAATTTATGTAACAAAGGCTTATCATCAATGGCACTTGGTTTATGCAATGATAAGTTACAAGAACTGATAGTAGAGGCTCTTTTTAAGGGTAAGAGGGTTTATGTATTAAAAGAGGGAATACAATATAGAAAATATTCAACAAAGGCTAATGAAGCACTATATAATTTATATAGTCAATATGAATGCAAAATCATGTCCTATGGAGCGATTATAGTAAATGAAAAAGATTTATTGAAAAGCATGGAAATAGGCGCAGATTGCAATGAGAAGTCAGCGCAAAAAGATTGCTTAGTAGAATCAAGTAACAAAAGACTTATTACAGAATCAGACCTTAAAAAATTATATATGAATGGAATAAAGGAAGTAAACTTAATTAAAAAGGCTATATTAACCCCACTGGCTCAAGACTTTATAAGAATAAACCAATTAAAAATAAATAGAGTATAGGATTATTTTAAAATATTTCAGTAGATGAATGATTAATCAGAATAGCTTGTAAATACAATGAAGGGGGACAGTTAATGATTATTGGTAAAGTTATAGGAAGTGTTTGGGCTACAAGAAAAGATGAAAAATTAAATGGATTAAAATTCTTGGTGATAGAACCATCTAAATCTGCAACTGGTAAGGAAAGCACAATTTTTGTTGCCGCAGATATAGTAGGTGCTGGAATTGGGGATAATGTATTAGTAACTAAAGGTAGCGCTGCAAGGGCATCACTACATATAAAAGATGCACCTGTGGATGCTGTTATAGTAGGTATAATAGATAGTTTAGAAGTTGATGAAGAATTTCTAGAATAAAATGGAAAAATTATAAAAATAATATTTATCTTTAAAAAAACATTTATGGTAAGGGGGACAAAAATATGGGAATAAATGAAATTATTATTTATATAATGGTTGTTTTTATGGTTTTAGGTGCAATTGATAAGTGCATAGGAAATAAATTTGGGTTAGGGCAACAATTTGAAGAGGGTTTTATGGCAATGGGTTCATTAACTATAGCCATGGTGGGTGTAGTTTGTTTAGCACCAGTACTTGCTAGTGTATTAAAACCTGTAATAGTTCCAATTTACACTGCACTCGGTGCAGATCCATCAATGTTTGCTACTACTTTACTTGCTTGCGATATGGGAGGATATCCTCTTGCAAAAGAACTTGCACAAACAGCTCAGGCGGCAAGTTTCTCAGGTGTAATTATAGGGTCTATGATGGGACCAACTATTGTATTTACTATACCAGTTGCTCTTGGAATAATTAGAAAAGAAGACCATAAGTTTTTAGCAACAGGGGTACTTGCAGGAATAATAACAATTCCTATAGGCGCATTTATAGGAGGACTTATAGCTGGGTTTGGAGTAATAATGGTACTTAAAAACCTTGTACCAATAATAATAGTTGCAGCACTTCTCGCTATAGGATTATGGAGAATTCCTGAAAAAATGATAAAAGGCTTTACTGTTTTTGGAAAAGGTGTAGTTGTGGTTATAACAATAGGTCTCGCAGCAATAATAATAGAAACTCTAACAGGAGTAGTTGTTATTCCTGGTATGGCACCATTATCTGATGGTATCGCTATAGTAGGATCTATTGCAATAGTACTTGCAGGAGCCTTCCCAATGGTTTTTGTTATAACAAAAGTATTTAAAAAACCTCTTATGAAGCTTGGTTCATTACTAGGTATGAATGATATTGCAGCAGCAGGTATGGTGGCAAGTCTTGCAAATAGTATACCAATGTTTGGAATGATGAAGGACATGGATGATAGAGGTAAGATAATAAACGTTGCATTTGCAGTTAGTGCAGCTTTCGTATTTGGAGATCATTTGGGTTTTGTTGCTGGAGTGGAGAAAGGAATGATATTCCCTATGATAGTTGCAAAATTAGTTGGTGGAGTTACAGCAGTTGCTTTAGCTTGTTTTATACTTTCAAAAAATATATCTTCAAATAGTAAAAGAGATAGGTCTGTTAAAGCATAATATTATATAATAATAAAGCACACTCAAATAAATATAATAGTATTTCGATTTCTAATTATTTGAAGGTGCTTAAATGGAGGAGTTAAAATGGAAAATATAGATGCAAAATTAATTGAAGACATGGTTAGAAAAATAATAATAGAAACTTTATCAAAGGAAAAATGTGAATTTGAAAAGCACATAGATCCTAGTGGTATAATGTCAGTAAAATTAAACACTGTAAAACTGGATAAGTTTGATACTGGCAAAGAGAGAGATGACGTACTTTTAAAGGATGTTTTAACATTAGAAGAAAGTCCAAGACTTGGATGTGGACTTATGGAAATGAAAGAGACTTGCTTTGATTGGACATTAAAATATGATGAAATAGATTATGTTATAGATGGAACTTTAGAAGTAAACATTGATGGAAGAAAAGTTGTAGCCAATAAGGGAGAAATAATTTTAATTCCTAAAAACTCTAAAATCCAATTCAGTGTTCCAAATTATGCAAAGTTTATGTATGTAACATATCCTGCTAATTGGGCGGAGTTAGAGTAGACACTTTTTAATTTAAAGAGTACTGCCTCATAATATAAATATAAACAAATTAAATATGTAATAATTAGAAGGAATTTGCAAAGACATAGAGAATATACATATTGTATTATATTATAGAGGAGAGTATCATATGGAATTGAGTAAACTAGAAAATCAGATAATAATTGATATTTATGATGCTGATATGCTACCAGGAATGCCATTTGAAATTCAAAATTATAAATTAGAAGAGAAAGACCCCCATGACAAGAAACAAGAGTTTGCTTTTTATTTAAGAAAATTAAAAAGGTTAGGCTTTATAAAATATGAAGAAGCGGAAGCTTTTTTAAAAGGTGGCATTCGTAGCATCAAATATGACAATAATGTAAAAAAGGTTTGTGAGGATAAAATACACATAGATTTTGAAGGAATTAGATTGGTTGAACAGGCTAATAAAACCATATGACAAAGTCAAAAGAAGAATTCCAATAATGGAGTTCTTTTTTTATAAATAGTATTTAAGGGAAGAATTATTGAACAAGGAGAAAAAAACAAGGTTCTTAAGTTTCCAGCGCACAAATTGTTAAGAAAGATATATTTAGGAGTGATGAAAATGATAAAAACTGCAATATTAACTATGAGTGATAAAGGTTCTAGAGGAGAAAGAATTGATGGAACAGGGCCTGCACTTAAAAGAGAATTAGAAGATAAGGGATTTATTATAAGCTACTATAAAATGATTCCTGATGAAAAACAGGAGATAGAAAGTGAACTTATTTATTTATGTGATGAGCTTAAGGTGGATTTAATTTTAACTAATGGAGGAACGGGGTTTTCACAAAGAGATGTCACCCCAGAGGCAACTCAAAATGTAATTGAGAAATATGTACCGGGTATTGGTGAAGCTATGAGAATGAAATCCCTTGCTATTACACCAAAGGCCATGCTTTCAAGAAGTATTGCAGGGATTCGAAAAAAAACCTTAATTATTAATCTTCCCGGCAGCCCAAAAGCTGCGGTGGAAAATCTAGGATTTATATTGCCTGCAATTCCGCATGGGATTGAAATACTCAAAGGAGAGGCTAGTGAATGCGCCACAAGTAGCGAGTGCTAGGGGAAATAATTGAAGTTTAGGAGAGAATTTTATGAGAGATAGTTATGGAAGAAACATAAATTATTTAAGGGTATCGGTAACTGATAGATGTAATTTAAGGTGTGTGTATTGTATGCCAGAAGAGGGCATCAAGAGTTTAAAACATGAAGATATCTTGCGTTTTGAAGATACTTTGAAAATTGTAAGGGCAGCCACGGCACTAGGTATTAATAAAATAAGATATACTGGTGGAGAACCACTAGTTATGAAAGATATAGATAAACTAATATATGAAACTTCTAAAATACCAGGAATAAATGACATTGCCATAACTACAAATGGTATTTTACTATCTGATATGGCAGGGGATTTAAAAAAGGCAGGGCTTAAAAGAGTTAATATTAGCCTTGATACCCTTAATAGTAAAAAGTATAAAAGCATAACAAGAGTAGGAAATTTAGATAAAGTAATGGAAAGTATAGATAAGTGTTTATCACTTGGATTAAAACCTGTTAAAATAAATACGGTATTAATGCGAGGCATAAACGATGTAGAGTTTGAGAATTTTTTAAATTTAACTCGTGAATTACCAGTAGAAATAAGGTTTATAGAGCTTATGCCTATAGGTGAAGGTATTAAGATGTATGAAAAAAACAATTTAAGCTTTATGGAGATGCTAGGACTTCATCCAGAGCTCACTAAAATTGGAACTGAAAAAAGTAGCACTGCGGAGTTGTACAAGCTAACTGGTGCAAAAGGAAAGATTGGGTTCATTAGTCCAGTAAGTTGTAAATTTTGTGGGGATTGTAATAAAATAAGACTTACTTCCACAGGAACAATTAAGCCTTGTCTTCATTCAAAGGAAGAGATAAACCTTAGGAAATATCTCAATAATGAAGAGATGCTTACAAATGCAATAAAATCGGCAATTGAGAGTAAACCACTTGAACATCATATGCGAGAGGAAAGTGCTAGTAGAAGCGTTAAGGGAATGTCCCAAATAGGGGGCTAAATAAAAAGGAGGTAGAAAATGGAACTTACCCATATAAATGAAGAGGGAAGAGCAAAAATGGTGGATGTATCTGAAAAGTGTGATACTGTCCGGGAAGCTATAGCAGTTGGGTCAATATCTATGAAAAGAGAAACTCTAGAAAGAATAAGTGATGGATCTATTTCAAAGGGAGATGTACTGGCTGTAGCGCAGGTTGGAGGAATTATGGGTGCGAAAAGTACTTCGCAAATAATACCAATGTGCCATGCTATAATGATATCTGGATGTGATATTAGTTTTAAAATAGACTTTGAAAATAATAAGATTGAAATAACTGCTACAACTAAAACTGTAGGAAAAACAGGAATTGAAATGGAAGCACTAACTGCGGTATCTGTTGCAGCGCTAACAATTTATGATATGTGCAAGGCAATTGATAGGGAAATGGTTATAAATAATATTATGCTCGCGCGAAAAAGTGGAGGGAAATCAGGAATATTCGAAAGGAAGGGATTGTAATGGCAAAGGTTACTGCTGTAAATATAAGTGAGAAAAAAGGTGTAGTAAAACATCCTATAGAAAGTGGATTTTTTAAAATTGATCATGGGATTGTTGGAGATGCACATGCTGGAAATTGGCATAGACAGGTTAGTTTTCTTGGAGAAGAGAGCATTGATAAAATGAGAGCTACTGGAGTAGAAGGCTTATCTTCCGGAAAGTTCGCTGAAAATATTACTACAGAGGGAATAGTTTTGTACGAGCTTCCTGTGGGAACTAAACTTAAAATAGGAGAAGTAGTTTTAGAGGTAACACAAATAGGGAAGGAATGTCATAAAGGCTGTGAAATCATGAAATTAGTTGGCGATTGCATAATGCCTAGAGAAGGCATATTTGCGAGAGTGCTTACAGAGGGATATATCAAAGCTGGAGATGATATTGTAGTGGAGCCATAGTATTATGGATGCACGCAATATAGATGCAATAAAATGGAGTTAAAACCTGGAAATTTATTTAATACTAAGGTGATAGAAGGTAAGGAATTATGGAGAAAGTTCAATTTTTTGAACAGGAAGAGGATAATAGTTAAATTTTATAAACCCCATGATTATGTTTTATAATCATGGGGTTTTGTTGTGTACCCAAACCTGGGAGCAATATAACGGACTTAAGTCCCCAGGGAGGGTTATTTGTATATTACTAATTAAATTTTAATAAAATAAACAAATGTGTAAAAAATTGCTATAATTAATTTTGCAGTCACATTATATTGCTATTCTCATGTAGGAATATTGGAGGAATATAATAACTAAATATAACCCCCATGATTATAGTTTTATAATCATGGGGTTTATTTTTGTTATAAAAAGGTTTGATTGGGAAATAAATTATATAATAAAAAAGTTTGGAATAAATAAATGGAATTATAAGAAAAAATGGATTATGATGTCGAATTAAACATAAAAATAGATACTATTAGTGCAAGAAAATAACTATAGTACAAAAGTTTCAGAAAACTCGGGGATATAATGCAGTAAAATATTTAAAATTATGCCATAGAAAGATGTCTTGTTCAGTTATTATTAACATAAAGTGAAATAGTACTTCCAGACCGCAACATATTGTTAATGAAAACGCTTCAAAGAAATTTCTAATTTACTATGTAAAGAAAAAAGGGGGAGGTAGCAGTAATTGCGGGTGCGAATAATATTCCTTTTGATGTTTTAAGCCCCATTCAGGGATCAAGTACAAAAGGCCCTGTAGCTATTATTAAATCCGTAGGTAAGATGATTTGTGCATCAATGAATATTAGAACTGATCATATGTGTTCTAGAATACACGTAAAGGTCTGAAAGACTTTATTAAAATGAGGTCTTTTGGCAAAACAACAAAAATATTGGAGGTAATATTATGTCAGAAGCAGTAGCTAATTCGACTGCAGTCGTTGCTAAAAAAAAGTTATTATCAGGATTTTTTAGAAAAGGAGTTACAATTGGTTTATTCTCAGGATTTTCATATGGATTATTTTCAGCATTTTTGGCATATGCTATGACGCAGGGGGTTTGGAGCGATTGGTTTGGTGCAAATAAAAGTGGTTTATCTGCATTTGCTCTTGTATATATGCTTGGTGCACTTGGTTGTGGCGTAAATGATACTTGTAGTGCAGTTTGGGCATTAGGTATGGCAGGTGTTAGAGGTAAACTTGGAGATTTCTTTAGAACTCTTAATACTAAACCGGGTCGCATGATTATGTTAGCTGCACTTATGGGAGGCCCTATTGCTAATTCAGCTTATGTTATTGGCCTTGCATCGGCTGGTTCAATTATTGTTCCGATTTCTGCCCTTTGCCCAGCTATTGGCGCTATTTTAGGCAGAGTTTTATACAAACAACCATTAACAAAACGTATGATTTTAGGTATTGGTATCTGTGTTTCTGCAAGTGCTTTGATTGGTATCTCAAGTATTACTGGAGGTGCACAAAAGGGTGTAGGGATAGGTATTATAGCTGCTATTATAGCTGCTCTTGGCTGGGGTATTGAAGGTTGTATAGCTGGTTATAGCACAGCAATGGTAGATTCAGAGATTGGTATTGCTATTCGTCAGACAACATCAGGACTTGCAAATTTAATTATATTTATTCCTATCATAGCTATAGTAGGGGGCAATGTAGGTCTTTCATTCCATGTTATTGGTCAAGCATTTACAAGCGGTCATGCTATGATTTGGTTTGCTGTTAGTGGTCTTTGCGCTTATCTTTCATTTATGAGTTGGTATAAGGGCTCTAGTATGACTGGTGTTGCGCTTGGTATGGCAACTAATGGTACTTACTCTTTCTTCGGACCGTTCTGCTGCTGGATAATACTTGGTGTGGGATTCGGGATAAAAGGTTGGACACTCTCTCCTATATCTTGGATTTGTGCTGTATTAATGGCAATTGGTATTTTGATAATCGCAGTAAATCCAATGGATTTATTTAAGAAAAAGGAGGCGTAATTGTATGAAACCACTTAATTATGCTATTTTAAAACATTTTACAAAAATTAAAGGAGCATGTGCAGACGACGTTATTGAAGCTTTAAAAGGTGAATATGGTAACTTCAAAGCTTTTAATAAAGATGCTGTTACTGCAGCTTTAATGACAGCTGAAGCGAATGGTCTTCTTGAAGAAAAAAGTTTTGGTATGGATAAGTCCGGTAATTTAAGGATTTACTATCATGCAAATGATGAAGGCGCAGCTACAATTAATAATTATATTAAGGATTAATGGTTTGAGTTATTATATGAATTATATATATATTATTCTATAAATGATGAAGGAAGAATGCTATTAAAGAAATATCTTCCAAAGTCTTGGAGATTTTAGAAGCTGATTTTTGTATTATTTAAATCACATTTCAGAAAGAAAGTCTCCTACTTATGTAAGTGGGAGGCTAAATCTCCTTTAATATCTTGAGTAAAAATAAAAAATAATACTATTAGTGCAAGAATGTAACGATAGTACAAAAACTTCAAAAAAACTGGTGGATATAATGCGGTAAAATAGCGCACTTTATGCCATGAAAAAATGCCTTGTTCAGTTATTATTAACATAAAGTGAAATGGTAGTTGAGTTGGTAATAGTGTGATAAAGAAAACGTTTTAGAATGTCTTGCTTAGTAAAGTTAAATTCTGAGGGAGTCAAGACCCTTAATAGGTAAGTGTCTAAAAGATTCCAGAAAATATAATATAAAAGGAGGAATATTTAGTGAGGTATTATGGAGAAGAAGCATTAGGCCTTGTTGAAACATTAGGGATGGTACCTGCAATTGAGGCGGCAGACAAAATGCTCAAGGCTGCCAATGTTGAATTGGTAGCATATGAAAATATAGGTTCCACTCTGGTTACAATTATGGTAAAGGGTGATATTGCTGCCGTTAAGGCGTCTGTAGAAGCAGGAGCTGAGGCAGCTACAGCAATAGGTACATTAACAGCACAAAATGTTATGCCAAGACCAATTAAAGATATTGGAGATGTTGTTTCAGTATATGACATCGATGCAAAGGAACTACCACAGGCGAGTAATTACAGAGCTTTAGGTTTAATAGAAACATTTGGTATAGTTTTTGCTTTAGAGGCTGCAGATGCAATGTGTAAAGCTGCAAATGTTGAATTGATTGGTTTTGAAAATGTAGCTTCTGGCTATATTTCGGTGCTGGTTCGTGGAGACGTAGGGGCATGTAGGTCAGCTGTAGATACTGGCGTAAAAGCTGTATTGGATATGGGTGCTGAAGTTTATAGCTCAGTTGTTATTGCAAGCCCCCACCCGGACCTTGAAAAAATTATTGCACTTTATTCACTTGAAACACTGAATCCTTAATATTTGGCTGATATGGTAGCAATGCATAAAATGCAAAAGTACAATACTTAGTTAATGAAATGAAAAGGAGAGTCAGAAATGAATATTATTGACAATGATTTACTCTCCATCCAAGAAGCCCGAATTCTTGCTGAAAATGCAGGTGAAGCACAAAAACTGCTAGCAACTTTTCCACAGGAAAAATTGGATGAAATTGTTGAACGTATGGCGGAGGAAATCGGAAAGTATGCCTGCGAACTTGCTATGATGTCCCGGGATGAAACTGATTATGGCAAATGGCAGGATAAATATATCAAGAATCGATTTGCCTCTGAGTATTTGCTAGTTAAACTTCGCGGAATGCGTTGTGTAGGTATTATTGACGAGGACCTTCAAAACAAGACCATGGATATAGGTGTACCTATGGGTGTAATTATTGCTTTATGTCCTGCAACTAGTCCGGTTTCTACAACCATCTACAAGGCTTTAATTGCAATCAAGTCCGGCAATGCGATTATTTTTTCTCCCCATCCCAGGGCGAAGAAGACAATTTGCAAGGCACTTGATATTATGATTCGAGCAGCAGAAGGGTTTGGACTTCCAGTAGGAGCTCTTGCATACTTACATACTGTGACGCCTAGCGGGACAATCCAGTTAATGAATCATAAAGCAACATCCTTGATTATGAATACAGGCGTTCCTGGAATGCTTAAAGCAGCCTATGAGTCTGCAAAACCTGTCATTTATGGAGGAACTGGCAATGGACCGGCATTTATTGAACGCACAGCTGACATTAAGCAGGCTGCACGCGATATTATTGCTAGTAAAACCTTTGATAACGGAATTGTATCAGGGGCGGAACAATCTATTGTTGTAGATAGCTGTATTGCAGCTGATGTAAAACGCGAACTGCAAAATAACGGTGCGCATTTTATGACAGAGGAAGAAGCACAAAAACTTGGTTCTCTCTTTTTCCATTGTGATGGGAGTTTGGACCTAGAAATGGTGGGCAAATCGGCACAGGAATTGGCTAAGAGAGCAGGTTTTTCTGTTATGGAGAGCGTAAAACTTTTGATTTCAGAGCAGAAATATGTTTCCGAAACTAATCCTTATTCGAAGGAAAAACTTTGCCCGGTACTAGCTTACTACATCGAAGACGATTGGATGCATGCTTGCGAAAAGTGCATTGAGCTGCTCTTAAGTGAGAGGCACGGACACACCCTTGTTATACATTCAAAAAACGAAGAAGTGATTCGCCAGTTTGCATTAAAAAAACCCGTGGGTAGGGTACTTGTTAATACACCTGCTTCTCTTGGTAGCATGGGTGCTACAACTAATTTGATGCCTGCTTTGACGCTAGGTAGCGGTTCTGCGGGACTAGGTATGACCTCCGATAATGTTTCACCAATGAATCTTATTTATATCCGCAAAGTAGGATATGGTGTGCGGAATATAGAGGATATCATTGATGGAATGATTACAGTGGAAAAAACTCCCCTGCAAGGCATGGCAAAGCAGTTGGAGTATAATTCAGAGGATATAGAGAAGTTGCAGAATATTTTAAAAAAAGCTCTCGAAGAGATTAAATAGCCCTACAGATGTGTATGGAGAATGAAAAATAAGCAGTAAACATTAAAAAAGATCAGATGCAAAATCTGAAATAATTATGAAAGAATGAGGGGTAAGAATATGGATATTCGTGAATTTACAAATAAATTTGCAGAAGCGACTAAAAATATGTCTGCAGAAGAACGAGCATCTTTAATGAAGATGTTTGAAGGGGTTTCGAAAGAAATTACAAAAGAGGATACTGTAAGTTATGTGGCATCTAGCGAGAATGATGGAAAAGTTCCAAATGGAATTACAGACCGTCTTCAGAGACTGAAAGAAAACTATTTAAAATGGACACCGACTATCACAACTCATCGTGCTAGGGCAATTACTAAGATCGCAAAGGAAAATCCTGGTATGCCTAAAAGTATATTCCGTGGTAAAAGCTTCAAATATTGTTGTGAGACAGCACCTTTGGTAATTCAAGAGGATGAACTAATTGTAGGGGCACCTTGCGGCGCACCTCGTGCTGGAGCTTGTTCCCCTGATATCGCATGGAGATGGATGGAGGATGAACTTGAGACTATTGGAACCCGTGCTCAAGATCCTTTTTATATATCTGAAGAAGATAAAAAGTTTATGCGTGAAGAACTTTTCCCTTTCTGGAAAGGAAAATCTATTGATGAATACTGTGAAGATCAGTATCGTGAGGCAGGCCTTTGGGAACTTTCCGGCGAATCATATGTTTCAGATTGCTCTTACCATGCAATAAATGGTGGTGGGGATTCAAACCCTGGATATGATGTAATCCTTATGCAGAAGGGAATGCTGGATATTCAGCAGGAAGCAAAGGATCATTTGGAAAAACTGAATTACGAAAACCCTGATGATATTGAAAAAATTTATTACTATAAATCTGTTATTGACACTACTGAAGGAGTTATGATTTATGCTAAGCGTTTATCTGATCATGCTGCGCAGCTAGCTGCAAAGGAAACTAACCCTAAGCGTAAAGCAGAATTAATGAAGATTTCTGAAATAAATGCACATGTTCCTGCACATAAACCTCGTACTTACTGGGAAGCAATTCAGTCTGTTTGGACTGTTGAGTCACTGCTACTAGTTGAGGAAAACCAAACTGGTATGTCTATCGGTCGTGTTGATCAATATATGTATCCCTTCTACAAAGCAGATATAGAGCAAGGCCGCATGAGTGAGTTTGAAGCATTTGAACTATCTGGTAGTATGCTTATTAAAATGTCTGAGATGATGTGGGTTACAAGTGAAGGCGGTTCTAAGTTCTTTGCAGGGTATCAGCCATTTGTAAATATGTGTGTTGGCGGAGTTACTCGTGAGGGTATTGATGCAACAAATGACCTAACGTACCTACTAATGGATGCTGTTCGTCATGTTAAAATTTATCAACCATCTTTGGCTACACGTATTCACAACAAGTCACCTAAGAAGTATTTAAAGAAGATTGTTGACGTTGTTCGTGCTGGTATGGGATTCCCAGCTTGTCATTTTGACGATGCTCATATTAAGATGATGTTATCAAAAGGTGTTTCTATGGAAGATGCCCGTGACTATTGCCTTATGGGTTGTGTTGAACCTCAGAAATCAGGTCGTTTGTACCAGTGGACTTCAACTGCGTATACCCAGTGGCCTATCTGTATAGAATTGGTTCTAAACCACGGTGTTCCTCTATGGTATAAAAAGCAAGTTTGTCCTGATATGGGAGACTTGGATAATTTCAAAACTTATGAACAGTTCGACAATGCTGTTAAGGAACAAATCAAATACATTACAAAGTGGTCAAGTGTTGCTACTGTTATTTCTCAACGTGTCCACAGAGAACTAGCTCCAAAGCCTCTAATGTCAATTATGTATGAGGGCACAATGGAGAGTGGCAGGGATGTTTCTGCTGGGGGTGCTATGTATAACTTCGGACCTGGTGTTATATGGTCTGGACTAGCTACTCATACAGACTCTATGGCTGCTATTAAGAAGTTAGTATTCGATGAGAAGAAGTATACTTTGAAGCAACTAAATGAAGGATTAAAAGCTGAATTTGTTGGATATGAACAGATGAAAAGTGATTGCCTGAAAGCTCCTAAGTACGGTAATGATGATGATTATGTAGATTTGATTGCTTCCGATTTGATTAACTTCACAGAGAGGGAACACAGAAAGTATAAGACTCTTTATTCAGTGTTAAGCCATGGTACTTTGTCTATCTCAAACAATACACCTTTTGGACAATTACTTGGTGCATCTGCTAACGGTCGTGAGGCTTGGTCACCATTATCCGATGGTATCAGTCCGACTCAAGGTGCGGATTTTAAAGGACCAACTGCTATTATCAAATCTGTATCTAAGATGGCTTGTGACACTATGAACATAGGAATGGTTCACAACTTTAAGCTTATGGCGGGACTACTTGATACACCAGAAGGCGAAGAGGGTATTCTTGCATTACTTCGTAGTGCCTGCGTCTTTGGTAATGGAGAGATGCAATTTAATTACCTAGATAATGAAACATTGATTGCAGCACAGAAAAATCCACAACAGTATCGTGACTTAATTGTTCGAGTAGCAGGGTACAGTGCATTCTTTGTTGAATTGTGCAAGGATGTTCAGGATGAAATTATCAGTAGAACTATGCTGACACATTTCTAATTAGGGTATTCCATTGACTTTAAAATGACTTAACTGACGCCCGATTCTCTTATGATGCAGGTTATGCTAGAGGATTGGGCCCAGTTGAATTATTTATTTGAACGGGAGATTAGATATTATGAGCAATACAAAAGTAGCTGTAATAGAAAGAAAAGCATTGATTTTCAATGTTCAAAAATATAATATGTATGATGGTCCGGGAATAAGGACACTGGTGTTCTTTAAAGGATGCCCATTGCGTTGCAAATGGTGTGCCAATCCAGAAGGACTTGAACGAAAACATCAAGTTATGTACAAAAGAGATTCTTGCATTAATTGCGGTGCCTGCGTTAGTGTTTGCCCGGCTTCCATACATGTTATTTCAAAAGAGCTAAAACATGAGGTGCTCCGTAACATTGATTGTATAGGTTGCCGAAAATGTGAGGATGCTTGTACTGAATCTGCATTATCCATTGTTGGTCAGGTAAAAACTGTTTCCGAGCTTATGGAAATTATTCAAGAAGACGTTATGTTTTATGATGTGTCAGGCGGTGGAGTTACGTTAGGTGGCGGTGAGGTACTAATGCAACCTGAATTTGCAGCAAATTTGCTTATGGCATGTAAGCAAGAAGGAATTAATACTGCCATTGAAACTTCTGGTTATGCAAAACGGGAAGCGATACTTAAGGTTGCTGAGTTCACGGATTTATTCCTTTTTGATATAAAGCATATTGAGCCTGAACGCCATTACAAGCTTACAGGAGTACACAATGAGCGAATACTAGAAAATTTGAAGGAACTTCTTCACCTACGGTATAACGTAAAGGTCAGAATGCCCTTGCTCAAAGGCATAAATGATAATCAGGATGAGATTGAGAGAGTAATTGAATTTTTGATGCCTTTCCGTAATTACAAAAATTTTAAAGGTATAGATTTGCTTCCTTATCATAAACTAGGCGTAAATAAGTACACACAGCTCGGCATGGACTATCCAATAGAGGGAGATCCAAGCTTAAGCAGCGAAGAACTTGACATGATTGAGAGCTGGATTAAAAAATATGATTTCCCAGTTGCGGTTATCAAGCACTGATAAATGATTTTTAGAATAGAAAATAGATTGAGAGGTAACTTTTATGGGAGCAGTTGGTGAAAAATCTATACAACGTGTCATAGAAGAATCGGTACCTGGAAAGCAGGTTACAATTGCTCATGTTATTGCCTCGCCTATGCCGGATATTTATGAGCGCTTGGGGATAGACAATAAGGGGTCAATTGGAATTTTAACTATAACACCCTACGAAGCCGCTATTATTGCAGCGGATGTTGCAACAAAGGCAGCGGATGTTGAAATTGGATTTTTGGACCGTTTTACGGGGTCTGTAATTATCACTGGTGATGTGCAGAGCGTTGAAACAGCACTTAATGCGGTAAATGATACATTGAAAAATTTGCTAGACTTTATGACAGCTCCTATTACAAGAACATGAGAAAGAAGCGAGTAATGGTGATAGGACCGATGAATTGCGGAAAGACCACATTGGTTAATGCGCTTAATGATTATGATGGACCACTCAGGAAAACACAGGATATTATTTATGGAAAGAATACTATAGATGCTCCAGGTGCTTATATTGAAAGCCCCTGGATGTACAAACATTTAATTGCAACCGCGCAAGATGCATCACATGTTTTGATTTTAGTTGATCAGTCAAGAGTCAGTAACGTTTATCCACCTGGTTTTGTAAAGGCGTTTAGATGCCCTGTAATTGGTGTAATAACGAAAAGTGATTTAATGGCGGAAAATGAGGATTTGTGTTTCCAACAGCTGAAGCAAATAGGAATACCTGAGCCTTATTATAAGATTAGTGCTTCTAGTGATGTAGGCATGGTTGCTTTAAAAGAATATTTATTTACTTTTGAAAAAAAAGTAAAGGGGGAATAAAATGAAATTTATTACCGAAAGTGATTTGCGGGATTTCAATAAAATAGAACCTTTTACAACTTATGAGTTAGAACCAGGAGCAAGACTTACGCCTGGAGCACGTCAGTTTCTGTCGGACCATCGGATCAATATGTATGAAAATGATCCTTTTACAAAGAAAAGTACTGTAAATGTAAAAGAAAAACAGCCACTTGAAGTACCTGAGAAGAAGAATAATTGGAAAAAGAAGAAACTTCGTAGCAAGATGAAGTCCACGGAGGCATTGTTTCTTTTATCTGAACAAGAACTTTTGAGTGAGGATGTTTTCTTGGCACAGAGAGTTATTAATTTAGGCAAACAATTCACCTGCATTAAAAATGCTGCGGAGGGGAAAGGTTCTGCCGAGAACCTCAGTTTCACTGAATGCACAGGGGTTAATTCAGATAAATTTTCTGATGATTTAGATGACTGTTTTGAAATTACAGAGTTCCATATGCAGCTTGCAAAGGGAAGGGAAATCATAATTTTGCATAGGCTACGTTGCAATCTTCGCGAAATTGAACCAGTTGTTTTAGAAGTATATGAGGGAAGTAATGATGATAATGAGCTGTGCATAGAAATTATCGGGAAGGTTAATCAGATTGTTAATACCTTGTCCCAAATGATTTGTTCGGTTTTAGGAGGTGGAAAATGTCAGAAAAAAAGTTAAATTTTGAATACTGTGATCAGCTTGTCCGGGATTTTGAATATGTAGTGGAACATCCCATTGTGGGTAAATCTTCTGTTTATTATACAGGAGTTGATTTGGGAACGGCATGTGTTGTTTTAGCGGTTTTGGATGAAAATTACAAACCCGTGGCAGGTGCTTATAGGTATGCAGATGTAGTTCGAGATGGTATGGTTGTAGATTATATGGGTGCAATTAAAATTGTAAGAGAACTGAAGCAGGAGATTGAGGAGAAGATTGGTACAGAACTTATTTATGCAGCGGCTGCCATTCCGCCGGGGACAGATGCTTTGGATTCAGGAGCAGTTAAGAATGTGGTTGAGGCTGCTGGTTTTGAAGTGACAAATGTGCTTGATGAATGTACAGCTGCCAATAATGTCCTTAAAATTAAGGATGGTGCAGTTGTAGATGTTGGCGGTGGAACAACCGGAATTTCGATTTTAAAGGATGGAGAAGTTGTTTGCATTGAGGATGAGCCAACAGGCGGTACACATTTTTCCTTAGTTGTTTCAGGTGCATATAAAATGTCTTTTCCGGAAGGCGAATTGTATAAGCGTGATCCTAAAAATCACAAGGAACTGTTACCAGTACTTAAGCCAGTAGTTGAAAAAATTGCATCTATTATTAATCAGCATATCAAAGGTTATGATGTAAAGGAAATATGTTTGGTTGGAGGAACATGCTGCCTAACCGGTATTGAAAAAATCATAGAAAAGCAGACAGGTATTTTCACTCATAAGCCTCAAAATCCTATGTTTGTAACCCCACTAGGAATAGCACTTAGCTGCACGCAGCAAAGTATAAGGTAAAGGGGGCGATTTTAGATATGGAGTTTCGAATTATTAAATCACCGACAGTTGGTACTGTAGATATTCTTATGCGG
Source organism: Clostridium sp. FP1 (assembly GCF_011065975.2). Taxonomy (NCBI): domain Bacteria; kingdom Bacillati; phylum Bacillota; class Clostridia; order Eubacteriales; family Clostridiaceae; genus Clostridium; species Clostridium sp. FP1. The sequence continues at coordinate 1,727,193 of NZ_JAAMNJ020000001.1, forward strand.
CGAATGGGGCCGGGTGTGGACAAAAACAGAATTTGTGTTGATGCAGTTGGTCTTGTGCAGGGAAGAATGATAGAGATGATTTGCGCAGCGGACATTGCTGAAAAGGCGGTTGGTGTCACAGTAGAAGATATCAGAGGAAGTTGTCCGCAGAACATGATAATGATTGCGATTTTTGGCGATACTGCATCTGTTGAATCTGCAATTCAAGAGATTAAGCAGCAGCTTAAAAAGGAGAAAGATTTATGTTAACAGCAAAACTGATTGATAGCATATGGGCAACAAGAAAAGCAGAATCACTTAATGGACTAAAGTTTATGCTAGCAGAAGTAATTGGCGGTAGTAGTGCCGGTGAGCGTTTGATTGTTGTAGATATTATCGGTGCCGGTATTGGAGATAGGGTTATTGTAAGCACTGGCTCATCGGCTCGCCGAATGCTAGGTAATGATGATATCCCAGTTGATGCGGTTGTTGTGGGAATCATTGATGATGATTGCAATTTCAGATAAATTCAGGAGGCATAACAATTGATAATTGTTTTGTGCTTACTAGGAATACAGAAGGGAATAACAATTGATAATTGTTATGTGCCCCAGAGAATAACAGGAGGGGTAAGAATGAGTCTTCTTGATATGGTGAGAGAAGCCGGTGTTATTGGTGCAGGGGGTGCAGGGTTCCCTACCCATGTAAAACTAGCATCAAAATCGGAATATATACTTCTTAACGGAGCTGAATGTGAACCTCTGCTTCGGGTTGATCAGCAGTTGATGAAACTATTTCCCGATGAGGTAATTAAAGGATTTGAAGCAGCAGGAAGATTGGTTTCTGCAAGCAAAGCTATTATAGGTATTAAAGGAAAGCATAAAGAAGGAATTTCTATTCTGCGAGAGAGAATTAAGGCATTGCAGGTAGGTGATTTCGTTGAGGTGAAAGAGCTTCCAGATGTTTATCCTGTAGGTGATGAGCAAGTTTTGGTTTATGAATTGACAGGTAGAGTTGTTCCTGAAATGGGTATCCCAATTCAGGTTGGATGTGTAGTAGTCAATACAGAAACAGCATTAAATATTTACAATGCTTCCCTGGGGCAGTCAGTTACAGAAAAATATATCACAGTTGCAGGAGATATACCTAAAAGCTTGACTGTAAAAGTGCCAGTAGGCACACCTATTATAGATGTGCTAAAGCTGAGTGGTATAGAAAATTTTGATGATTATGCAGTTATTGATGGTGGTCCTATGATGGGTCCTGTCATGAGTAATATAGATGGATATGTTACAAAGAAAAATAAGGGATTTGTAATTTTGAAAAAGCAGCATTCTCTGATTCGCAAGAAATCTATGAACTTAGAGCAGGCAAGAAGAGTGAATAGGGCTTCTTGTGAGCAGTGCCGTATGTGTACGGATATGTGTCCTCGCTATCTTCTTGGACATAATGTACAGCCACATAAGATGATGAGAGCTTTAAATTATGCATTAACGGATGTTGAAGGCCAGAAGGTTTCACAGTTATGTTGTCAGTGTAATTTATGTGAATTATTCTCATGCCCGGTAGGATTATATCCGAAATCTGCAAATGTTTATTTTAAAGAAAAATTGGCCCAGCAGAATATAAGGTACAAGCCCATGCAATCAGAATTCGTTTCTCGCAAAAACCGTGAGTATCGTTTGGTTCCAAGTAAGCGTATTGTCGCTAGACTGGGTTTGAATGATTTTGACAAGCCAGCGCTTATGACGAAAGTTGAAATAAAACCTGAATTGGTACGTATTGCAACAAGACAGCATGTAGGGGCACCTGCAGTGACCGTTGTTTCTACTGGCGATCATGTGCAGCTGGGACAGCTAATCGGTAAAATTCCTGAAGATAATTTGGGGGCTACAATTCATGCTAGCATTTCAGGAACGGTTGTAGAGTGTGGAAATGATTTTATTACGATAAGGAGGGACTGATATGTCGAAAGCAATAGGTATGGTTGAATTTACAAGTATTGCACGAGGTATATATGTAGCAGATCAGATGCTGAAAATTTCTGATGTGGAAATAGTAACAGCTAGTTCTGTTTGCCCCGGTAAGTATATAGTTATTGTTGAGGGCGATGTTGCATCAGTTCAAGATTCCGTAAGTATTGGTGAGCGGTTAGCAGAAGAATTTTTGGTTGATTCTATTGTTATACCAAATGTCAGCCCGTTAGTATTCCCAGCAATCACAGGTGCAACTATGCCAGATGAAATTCAGGCACTAGGAATTATGGAGTCTTTCTCCCTTTCAACCATGGTTATCGCTGCTGATGCAATCTTGAAAGCAGCGGAATTACAGCCTATAGAGCTCCGGTTGGGAAATGGACTAGGCGGTAAGTCATTCTTTACTTTCACCGGCGATGTGGCTGCGGTTGAAACCGGTATTGAAACAGGAAAGGCTATTGCAAAAGAAAAAGGACTGCTTGTAAATGCAGAAGTTATAGCTTCGCCTTCAGGCAGACTGTTGTCATCTTTGTTCTAATATATGAGAACTTATATTTATGAAAGGATGTGAAGGAATGAAAAAATTGATTTGTGTAAAAGATGTTGAGAATGTGGAAAAGAAGGGTCAAAAAGTATTTTATATTGATAGTAATACAATTATTACTCCATCAGCCAAAGACGCAGCGAAAGCTTGTGGAATAGAGTTTTCTACGGAGACTCCTGTATGCGCGGCAAAGACTTCCGAAGCTAATGTTTGTGAGGTAAAGAGTTCCCAGGCGCAGGCTTGTGCGGCGAAAAATTCTTGTGAAGAAATAGCTTCATCACTGGCAAAAGCCAGTGATGGTGGAATCGACACAGATATGATTTATAAGGTATTCAAAGCTATGATGGATAAAGGGCTTTTAAATGGAATCCTTGATTCTTTTTCTAATAAGCCATATATTGCTGAGGTTGATCCTTGTGGTTTAAAGGTAGTTCGTGGAAGTTCGGTAAAGATGGAAGTTCTTGATACTGGAAACCCTAGCGACAAAGTATTTTATCAGGAAATCATCAATATTGATGATGGTTGTAAAATGAATGCAGGGGTTATTACAATTGAAGGTTGCAGCTTCGACTGGGAAACCGCTTGCCAAGAGCTATACTATGTTATAGAAGGTACACTTACAGTAACAGTGGATGGAAAGATTTACACTGCACATTCAGGTGATTCAGTATTCTTCCCTAAGGGAGCTAAATTAGCATTTGGTTCACCTGACAAGATGAAAGCATTCTATGCTACATATTAGAACGCTTGACTAAAGTTAAGGAGGGTTAGGAAATGCAGGCACTTGGGTTAATTGAAACAATAGGACTCGTTGCAGCTATTGAGAGTGCAGATGCTATGCTTAAGGCGGCAAATGTGAATCTCTTGGAAAAGACATATGTAGGCGGAGGTCTTGTTACCATTGTTGTAACTGGAGATGTGGGTGCTGTGAAAGCAGCTGTAGAGGCTGGCTGCGCGGCAGTTAGAAAAATAAACAGCACATCCCTAGTTTCAGAGCATGTGATTCCTCGCCCACATGAGGATTTGGAAAACATAATTATACCGCAAGCACCGCTGAAAGATGGAGAAATGTCAACTGCAGAGGCAACAAAAACTGAATCCGAAGCTGAAATAATTGAAGAAGACACTGCAGATGTTGAAGTTGAAGATTTAGTAGTGAAAGATTTAAAAATTACGGAATTCGATGCAGAAAAAACAACTGCTTCTTTGCAAAGGGATTTAAGTGAGATACCTAATAAGGAAGCTGTAGATAAGATGGTACTTGAATATGGTTTGGAAGAAACAATTGAGATTCTGAGCAAGTTTAAGGTTATAGAACTTCGAAATCTAGCTCGTGAATATAAGAACTTTGGTATTGCGGGAAGGTCGGTTTCTAAGGCAAATAAGAGGTTGCTACTTACAAAATTCAGAGAGTATTACGGAAATAATTAACACAGTTATAACAATTATAAAAATATATCATGAAAATTTTACAAGAAAAAGAATGGAGGAATTATAAGATGGAAAATTTCGATAAGGATTTAAGATCTATACAAGAGGCAAGAAATCTTGCAAGACTCGGAAAAATCGCGACAGAACAGATAGCTGATTATACTCAGGAACAAATAGATAAGATTTTGTGCAATATGGTTAGAGTAGCAGAAGAAAATGTGGTTTGTTTAGCTAAGATGGCCGTGGAAGAAACTGGTTTTGGAAAAGTTGAGGATAAGGCTTATAAAAACCATATGGCTTCCACTATTGTGTATAATGCTATCAAAGATATGAAGACTATTGGTGTGATTAGTGAAAATGTGGCTGATAGGGTAACTGATATTGCAGAGCCAGTTGGACTAATTATGGGTATTGTACCTTCTACAAATCCAACATCAACTGCTATTTACAAAGCAATAATTGCAATTAAATCACGTAATGCAATTGTATTTTCACCACATCCTGCTGCATTAAAATGTACACTGAAGGCTATAACTCTTATGAATGATGCTGCAGTAGCTGCAGGAGCTCCTGCCAATATTATTAGCGGTATGTCTACGCTATCTGTAGGGGCTACAAATGAGTTAATGAAATGTAGTGAGGTTTCTATGATAATTGCAACTGGAGGCCCTGGAATGGTAAAGGCCGCTTATAGTGCGGGCAAGCCTGCATTGGGTGTTGGTGCTGGAAACTCACCAGCTTACATTGAGAGAAGTGCTAATGCTGCGCAAGCAGTTAAAAATATTATTGCAAGTAAGACTTTTGACTATGGTACCATTTGTGCATCCGAACAGTCTATTATTGTTGAAGAATGCAATCATGATCAGGTAGTATCTGAATTTAAGAAGCAGGGCGGCTATTTTATGACGTCAGAAGAAACTGCAAAAGTTTGTGGACTACTGTTTAAGAATGGTGGGCATAGCATGAGTGCCAAGTTCGTAGGCAAGTCTCCTCAGGTTATTGCAACAGCTGCTGGAATTTCAATTCCAGAAGGAACAAAGGTTCTAATAGGTGAGCAGCAAGGTGTTGGTGATGCTTATCCACTATCCTTCGAAAAATTGACAACTGTACTTGCTTTCTATACAGTTAGAGATTGGCATGAGGCATGTGACCTCAGTATCAAACTGCTTCAAAATGGTATAGGACACACTATGAGCATTCATACAGAGGATAAAGGTATTGTAATGAAGTTTGCTAAAAAACCAGCAGCGCGTATTTTGGTTAATACTGGTGGAACTCAAGGAGGTACTGGTTTAAGCACAGGACTTTTACCTGCATTTACACTAGGTTGCGGTACATGGGGAGGAAGTTCTGTTTCTGAAAATGTTGGTCCGATGCATTTGATTAATATCAAGAGAGTTGCATATGGCATTAAGGATTGTAGTACATTAGCTTCCGAAGATCCTACATTCAACCATCCTGAACTATCTTCCAGTTATGTTAAGCAAGGCGTAGGATGCGGTACAAGTCCTGACTCATATGCATCGAAGGACGCTTCTACTGATAATGAAAAACTTTTGAAGTTGGTAAGCGATCTAGTAAATGCAATGAAGGGAGCTAACTAAAATGGATAACTATGAAACTGCCCTGAAGCTTTTGCTAGAGGCTGTTCAGTCTAATATGTCTTCTAGTGACGTGAAAGGGGATATGTATGAAATTCCAGTAGGAGTTTCTAATCGCCATATTCACATCTCTCAAGCTGATTTGAACAGTCTGTTCGGGGAAGGTTATCAACTTACTAAGAGTAAAGATTTGTCACAACTCGGACAGTATGCATGTAAGGAAACAGTAACAATATGCGGTCCAAAGGGTGCCATTGAGAAAGTTAGAATTCTTGGTCCAGTGCGTAGTAAATCGCAAATAGAAGTTCTGACAGGAGATTCCTTCAAGCTTGGTGTAGTTTCACAGGCAAGACTATCAGGTGATTTACAAGGAACACCTGGAATTACGCTAATTGGTCCGAAGGGATCTATTCAGACTACAGAAGGTCTGATTGTTGCACAGAGGCATATTCACATGACACCTGAAGATGCGAAGCGTTTCGGCGTGCATGACGGACAGTCAGTGAGTATTGAAATTAGTGGCCCGCGCGGGGGCATTTACAATAATGTTGCCGTTAGAGCAAATGACGCTTCGGCTTTAGAATGTCATATTGACACAGAAGAAGCAAATGCTATGAATCTTAATTCCTTATCAAAAATTAAAATTGTAAAATAAAAAATAAAAAATTAGGAGGAAATAAAAATGAAATATGATGCATTAGGAATGATCGAAACAAAGGGTTTAGTTGGGGCTATTGAAGCTGCAGATGCAATGGTTAAAGCAGCAAATGTTTATCTAGTTGGTAAAGAATTTGTTGGTGGTGGTCTAGTAACAGTAATGGTAAGAGGTGACGTTGGTGCTGTAAAGGCAGCAACTGATGCAGGAGCTGCGGCTGCACAACGTGTTGGAGAATTGATTTCTGTTCATGTTATCCCTCGTCCACACGTTGAAGTTGAAGGTATTCTTCCTAAAATGTTAAAGAGGGAAGAAGATATAAAATAGATTAGTCGGCATGAGAATAATTTATATAAATTATAGATAATAATTTCAAAAATAAAAAATAAAAAATTAGGAGGAAATAAAAATGAAATATGATGCATTAGGAATGATCGAAACAAAGGGTTTAGTTGGGGCTATTGAAGCTGCAGATGCAATGGTTAAAGCAGCAAATGTTTATCTAGTTGGTAAAGAATTTGTTGGTGGTGGTCTAGTAACAGTAATGGTAAGAGGTGACGTTGGTGCTGTAAAGGCAGCAACTGATGCAGGAGCTGCGGCAGCGCAACGTGTTGGAGAATTGATTTCTGTTCATGTTATCCCTCGTCCACATGCTGAAGTTGAAGCTATTCTTCCTAAAACTCTAAAGATAGAAGAAGAAGCAAAATAGATTGCATGTTGCCATTTAAACAAATAATGGTTGATTATTAAATGTAGGGCTGTTGCACAACTAAAAAATATTTAGGGTGTAACAGCCCTAATTTTTTTGTTAAAACTAAAATGCGGCTTTCCAAACTACCGACATAAGTCAACACTAAAGGAGGGCAAAATTATGAATCAAGTATTTGCACCAGGCTGCACTTTGATGTTATACAAACCGAAGCTTGTAGATAAACTTAAAATGATTATAGTCTCAGAGTTTGGCGAGATGCCCACACTTTTGACTTGCTGCTTTCACGATCCTAAATTGGATCAGGGTACACGAGTAATTACTGTATGTTCAGCTTGTGACAAAAGTTATAGAGAATTATATGAAGGAATCAGAGCGGTATTATTTTGGGAGGTACTGGCTAATAGTGTGACTTTTAATTTCCCTGACTATAAAGGCGTAGAAATGGCTATACAAGATACTTGTTACAGTCGCAAAGAGGAAAGATACCTGAACGCCATTCGTAAATTGTTAGCGAGAATGAATATAAAAGTTATTGAGCCTAAATTAACAGGGTCCAAAGCAATTTGTTGTGGGGACCATTTTTATGGAAAGCTACCTGTAGAACAAGTCAATGAGCTGATGAAAAAACGTGCACAGCAAATGCCTTGTGAGGAAGTTGTGGTCTCTTGTGTTTCCTGCATCAAATCCATGTACATTGGGGGAAAAAAACCACGATTTATTATTGATTTGTTGTTTAGAGAAGATACACTAACAGATAATTATGAAACTCAGAGTTGGCACAAACAAATGGAAGCCTTTATTGAGGCACATTAAAAATTTAAATAATTGTAAAGATATGTGACTGGAATGCATGAGGTAGACATAAATATACTAAAGTGTAGAGCAGGTTAAAAAATATATTTAAAATCCACAACTAAGGCCTATACAAACCTTGGTTGTGGATTTTAAATATATTAACACCGCAAGTTTAATCCGACGGTTTTGACGCACATATATGTTTTCTATACTTATTGGGAGTCATGTTCATTTTCGCACAGAATACTCTGTTAAAGTAAGACGGATCCGAGAAGCCACATTCAATTGAAATCCGGTAAGCGGGATAATTAGTTGTCTCGAGCAATCTGCAAGCATATTGAATTTTTAAATTAATTACATATTCTGTAAATGCAACACCCATTTCTTTTTTAAAAACATGGCTGAAATATTTGGGATTCATAAACGCCTTAGATGCAACTATTTCTAAAGTCAATCTTTCTCTGAAATGCTCTTTAATATATTTTATGGATTCTTCGATAAAGTTATGAAGGTATTCCTTGGGCTCTGTGCTTTTTTCCTCATGCACAGCCTCCACTAGCACAGGAGATTCGGCTACCGAGTCCAACATTTTGTGAAAAATATGTTTGAAGGCGTTGGGCTTGATGGGCTTTAATTGGTATTCGAAAACCCTAAGTCTAATAGCTTTCTGTGCATAGGGAAAGTCGGAGTAGGCGGACAAAACGGTGATACACACGTTAGGCAGAAATTTTCTGATCTCCGCAATGGCACTCAGACCATCCATTTCAGGAATCATTACATCCATTATGATAATGTTCGGTCGATACTGCTTTGCTAGTTTGACGGCCTGAACCCCGCTTTCGCAGGTCAGTAGCCTATCTTCGGTGGAAAGATCCTCCAGTACAACTGTTTTGAGGAACTCTTGTTCAAGCATTTCATCTTCCACAATTAAGACTACAATCATAGCGATACACCCCCAACAGGGTGGGTAGGAATAGTTATGGTAACGGTACTTCCGCTATAGTCAGATTTTACTATTGTAAGTCCGTATTGTTCTCCGTAATATCGTTTTAAACGTTTGTCTGTATTCCAGAACCCTAGACCTGATTTATTTTCAGACTGTTGTATGTTCTGCAAAACATCCTTTGGAAAACCGTTTCCATTATCCATAATGGAAATAACGATTTCGTTTTTATATTCTTCAGCATAAATACTGATTTTACCTCCGTCCCGCTTTGGAGTGATACCGTGGATAAGAGCATTTTCAACAATGGGTTGGATAACCATGTTGGGGATTCTGTAAGACTTAATATTCTCAGGGATGTAGCTGTCATATACCAGACGATTTTTAAATCTTACCTTCTGGATATACAGATATTTCTTAATGTTGTCAATTTCGGCACCAATGGTGTGAAGCTGGTCATCCTGTTTTAAATTGTACCGCAGTAAATCGGAAAGGCAATAGATAAGTTCCTCCGTTTTAGAATGCTCAAAATATGCAATGCGGGCGATACAGTTCAAGGTATTAAACAAAAAATGGGGATTCACCATCAGGGACATGTTTTTAGCTTCTAAATCGATGATCTTTTTCTCCAGTATGTCCTTTTCAATGGACAGCCTTACCGCATCTAGATCGGCATGACTGACGCTTTCGGATAAATCAAGAGAAATATTTTTGGCAATGTGGCCGCACAATTGCTCATGTACTTTAATTTTATTTGATTCCACGGTTTTCAGCGAGAGAATGGATTTGGCTATAAACTCCAATTCAGGAGTTTTATCCCTTTGGAGGGACTGGACATCAATCATGAGTTTTTGATATTCATTACCCTCCAAATATGTTTGTACACCGCCTATATAACCCAAAATTTTATCCTGCACCTTTATGGGAAAAAGGATGTTTTCAAGCCCATATCGGCAGACAAATCTATCCTCACCGCTGGGCTTTAATCGGCATCTGTAGTCTGGGCATACCCCAGCTTTATTTTCCTGGCATATATAGGTACAAAAATCCGGAGATGGAATAAACTCAAACAAAATATCTCCATTTGTATCTACCAAAAATAGGGAGAGATCTGAGAGAGATAAAATACTCATGTAGCGGGTATATAAAATATTGGAGGCTATTAATTTTTTCAGCAGATTATTAGTTTTATTCATGCTTATAGCACTCCTTTTCTGCCATGTAATTTATATTCAAAAGAAAAAAATGTTGAAGTTCTATGGGCTTAAAAGTCTCTTTCGAATCTGATTATGGCTTATTAATTATTATAATGTACAATAGTATAAAAGTAAACAATCAGCAGTATGTTTTTTCGACGAATTTCGTCAAAAAAAGAGGCTAAAACTCAGGTTTTAGCCTTTTTTTATTCTATCTCATTCTTTATGATTTTGGAAACTTATTAATAGCATTTTTGATAGATACTAATAAGTTCTTCCTTAGAAGGCTGTCTTGGATTAGTTGGTGTACAACGATCTAGCATGGCTGTTTCGGCCATATGCGAAAGCGATTTTTCAAACTCGCTTTGATCAACTCCAAGCGCACGAATATTATCTTCGACCCCCAGAGCTTTTTTTAGGCTACCTACAGCCTGAATGAAATTCACAGCTCCTTCACGGTGCGTTCGGGCCGGAAGCTGCAGAACCATTGCTAGTTTTGCGTACTTTTCCGTAGCATAACCGTTGGCACTTCCCCTTAAATCGGCATTATATTCCATCACCGCATTAAGCACGAGCGCATTGGAGCGACCGTGAGCAATGTGAAAAGTCGCCCCAATTGCGTGGGCCAAACTGTGATTTATGCCAAGATTCGAATTTGTAAATGCCATTCCTGCCATGCAGGAAGCGTTTTGAACACGATCTCTTGCATCGGAATCCTTTACGTCCTTGTAAAGCTTCTCAATGTTCTCGAAAATCAGTTTTACTGCTTTTTCCGCAAGAGCGTCTGTAAAGTCCGTTGCGTTTGTGGAAACATAGGCTTCGATGGCATGAACCAGAACATCTATGCCAGTATCCACAACCACACGCTGTGGAACATGCTGAATACAGGTAGAGTCAAGTATGGCAATGTCTGGTGCGATAAACTCATCTACGATGCATACCTTTTCCTTACCGGAAGTAATAACGGCAAAGTCCGTTACTTCTGAGCCCGTTCCACTTGTGGAGGGAATTGCAATAAACAGCGGTTTTTTCATTTCACGACCAGCTGCGCTTTTAAGCTTCCAGGAAAAATACAGAATTCCCTTGGCAGTATCGATGGCAGAGCCTCCGCCCATTGCAACTAGGACATCTGCATCGCTTTCTTCGTATAGCTTAAGCCCCTCAGCAATTACATTGACATCCGGATCAGGGCGCACCCCTGAAAAAACAACGGAGCTTATTCCTGCCTTGCTTAGGTAATCTACCACATTTTGAAGATATCCCAGCTTTTCCATTATGGAGTCCGAGACAATAAATGCTCGGGATCCAGTAATTTGTTCTAAAACTTGTATGGATTGCTTATTAAAATAAACCTTGGATTTCAATTTAAACGTGTCTTCCATGATTTTTACCTCCTATTCTTTGCTGCTACAGTAAGAATTATTTCCAGTAACTAAAATGACTGATAATATATGATATCATACAAAACAATTAGTTTATTGCAGATTCAATATATAGTTTTAGCACTATTGTATCTAGTTAAAATCCCACATTGTACAATATTGCTTTTATTGAACAATAGCTACTTTAAAACTATGATTTTTCCGTTTTTCCTTTTTTGATATAGAAATGTGCTATAATAATAATATATTCAACATTTATAAAATAATAAATTAATATATGTGTGGTGGGATTATTAATGGAAATGGAACAATTAGTACAAAAAAAACTGCGTCTCGTCTTTAATGACGATAGCATTATATTCGATAAATCCCGTTTTGCAGGCGGACTTACCAATTACAACTACTTTATGAATATCAAGGGAACTGAATATGTTGTACGGCAACCGGGTGGCATGACCAATAAGATGATCGACCGAAAAATTGAAAAGATCAACAATCGCATGGCCTCGGAGTTTGGTCTGAATTGTGAGTGTGTTTATTTTGATGATGTAAGCGGTATTAAAATCAGCGTATGCATTAAAAACAGCAAAAACATTGCCCTTATTGATCCATGCTGCATCGCGAACTTGAGAGCTGTTTCTGGTCTGCTGAAAAGAACCCACTCTAGCCCAAAGCATTTTCCTAATTCCTTTGATTGGCAAACGGAGCTTAATAAATATGAACAGATTATTCAAGACCTTAATGGCGGTTTTTTCTTTGACTACTCTACACTTAAAAAAGAATTGGTTGATTTTATGCAAAAAAATATTAAAAATACAATTTCTGTACCTTGTCATAATGACACAGTGCCTGAAAACTTTGTTGTGGATGACAATGGCAGAACTTACCTTGTAGATTGGGAATATTCTGGAATGAACGATCCAAGCTGGGATGTGGCTGCTTATATCCTTGAATCTAGACTTACCGAAGAGGCAATACAATATTTTCTTTTGGACTACTATGGCCAATTTCTGACGCCAGGAGAAATATTAAAAATAAAATGCTACATGGTAGCGCAGGATTTGCTTTGGATGGTATGGGCCATGATTAGACACTACAGTGGCGATGATTTTCTCGACTACTGCTGTGCCAGATATGAACGCTTTCAGAAGAATGTCAAAGCAATCACGGTTTCAGGAGATTGCTCCATTGCCGATATGGTAAAGAACTAGGAAGTCATAACGGTTGGTAGAGAAAGTGTGTTTTGATGTTTGAAGTGCACCCCATAAATTGAATGGACACAACTAAAAAAGAGTTGTGTCCATTCAATTTATGGGGTGTTTTTATGGTAAATAAACCATAAATTTCTCTTATGGTGTCTTGATTTAAACTATTAGTGCAATAAAGTAACGATAGTACAAAAACTTCAAAAAATTGGCGGATATAATGCAGTAAAAAATTGCACTTTATGCCATGAAAAAATCTCTTATTAAGTTATATTAGTAGGGGGTATGTAAGCTGGAGCCGGCATTCGTTGTTAGGGAAAACGGTTTCCAATTTTCCCCTAAGTAAGGTTAAATTTTAAGGAGATTAAAGTTGCATAAAACTCTGCAAGAAATTTCTAATGACTGTGTTAAGAAAAAAAGGTCATTATAAATTATAAATTACAATTTAATGATAATATACTAAAAATATTTAAAAGAAGGGGGTTTTGTTTATGAGCGAAGTGACAGGAACAGTTAGTGCCTCGGCAATTGCTGCTAAAAAGAAGTTATCATCACAATTTTACAAAAAGGGTATATCAATCGCTTTATTCTCAGGTCTTATGTATGGATTTTATTCAGCATTTTTGACATTAGGTATGTCTAAGGGGGTTTGGGGTGATTGGTATGGTACTAACACGGCCGGTTTATCAGCTTTTGCTATTACATATTTACTAGGTGCACTTGGTAGTGCGGTAAATGATACTTGTAGTGCTGTTTGGGCATTACTTTATGCAGGGGTTAAAGGTAAACTTGGAGATTTCTTTAGATGTATTAATACTACTCCAGGTCGAGTGATGATTTTAGCGGCTCTTATAGGAGGTCCTATTTCCAGCACAGCTTATGTTGTTGGTCTTCAGATGGCTGGTTCAATAGTTATTCCTATTACTGCCCTTTGTCCAGCTATTGGTGCTATTTTAGGTAAAATATTATTCAAACAAAAATTAAACAAGCGTATGATGGTAGGCATTGGTATTTGTGTTCTTGCTAGTTTTATGATTGGTAGCACAAGTATTGGTGGAGATGCACCAAAAGGTAGGTTCCTGGGTGTTTGTATTGCTTTCATCGCTGCTCTTGGTTGGGGCTTTGAGGGTTGCGTAGCTGGTTACGGTACATCTATGATTGACTCTGAGATTGGTATTACTATCCGTCAGACAATATCAGGTCTTTCAAACTTAATTATTTTAATTCCTATTTTCGGTATAATGGCAGGTGGCGTTAAGATTTCAAATGGCCTTGTTGTTCAGGCGTTTACAAGTGGTCCTGCTATGATTTGGTTTGCTGTAAGTGGTCTTTGTGCATTCGTTTCGTATATGAGTTGGTATAGGGGTAACAGCATGTGTGGTGCCGCTCTCGGTATGGCGTGTAATGGTACATACTCATTCTGGGGACCGTTCTGTTGTTGGATTATACTTGGCGTATTTAGCGGTATGAAAGGTTGGTCATTACCGCCTATCGCTTGGATGGCTGCTGTATTAATGATGTTTGGTATCTTAGTAATATCTATGAATCCAATGGACTTGTTTAGAAAAAAGGAGGTAAATTAGTATGAAAGCTCTTAACTATGCTATTTTAAAACATTTCACAAAAGTTAAAGAAGCCTGCGCTGAAGACGTTATTGAAGCTCTAAAAGGCGAATATGCTAATTTCAAAGCGTTTAAAAGAGAAGATGTAATCTCAGCTTTAATGACAGCTGAAGCTAATGGCCTTCTTGAAGAAACAAGATTTAATATGGATAAGGCAGATGTCTTAAGAGTTTACTATCATGCAAACGAAGAAGGCGCAGCTACAATTAATAAATACATTAAAGACTAATAATTTGGATTAGGATTTGAATATTAATATTTATTTTAATAAAGGGTGTATTTTGTACCTAATTATGGTATAAATTACACCTTTTGTTTTTGAATTATTGTTAGTTTATTTAGAATAACATCTAGTTTTTTATACATCTCTTTATTTTTATTAATATTAAAAATCTATATCATAATTATAATTGATATGAGTCTGTTTGCTAGGGTTTGATGACTTCATTATCACTTATTGAATCTAGTGGTATATTCTATTATAATATGTATAATACACTATTATTAGAGTGAGGGGATTTAATGAGAAAAAATGTAAAAACGGCTATATTATCAGTTTTAATTATTATAACTACATTTATAATAATAAGACGTTTTACGGTACTATATTTTGAAGTTAAAAATATTGACTTACCTACCAAAGCGAGTAGACAAATTGGAGATATGAGTACTCATAAATGGATAACAGTAAAAAAAATGTCTAGAAAATATAATATAAGTGAAGAAGAAATCTTTAAAACTCTTGAGATTGTTCCGCAGAAGGGTGATGAAAATTTATATATCAAAGACCTAGGCAAAAAACACAATAAGACTTTAAAAGATATGAAGGACAATTTAAAGAAAATAATAGAAAGTGATAAAAATATACAAGGTAATAGAGAGATAGAAGGTAGAAAACATGAGTGAATTTAGTAATTTACTAATAGAATGTTTTCGAAACTATAATATTTGGTTTTTAAGTAGTATCATTGTACTTCAGTGTATAGGGATTCCGACAGGAGCATCTTTACTTGTAATGGCATCTGGAGCTTTTGCTTATGCTGGTGAATTTAATGTGGTGAGTCTTTTACTAGAAATTTGGTTTTTTTCATGGGTTGGGGATAATATTGCTTATATTATGTGGAGATTTATCGGACATAAAGCTTTAAACAGGCATTATAAAGTAAAAACTTACGTTAAACCTAAAATATTGAAAGCTAAAAATTATTTAAATAAACATGGAAGAAGTTCAGTTTTTTTTAGCAGATTTATAATATCGGCTATGGGACCTTTTATAAATGCTGCAGCAGGTCTTTCACGATATAAATTTTCGACATTTAGTTTGTTTGTCGCTTTAGGTGAATTGTTTTGGACTTGTATATACTTGGGACTAGGATATTGGTTTGGGGATTCATTTGAAACTATAGTTCCTATAGTAACAGGATTTGGACAATTCATAACTTACATAGCAATTTTAATTATTGCTCTATACTTTTTTATTAAAGCAATTAGAAACAAGAAGAGTAAACGCTAGTCATTATGGTTCTTGTTTTCAAAATGGATATCCTTAGCTATAATTTTAAAAATATACTTTAAATAAAATTTAAATATGTTATACTGTAAAAGGTAACTTATTATATGGAGAGATGTCCGAGTGGTCGAAGGTACCTGCCTCGAAAACAGGCGAAGGGGTTATTCCGTTCCGAGAGTTCAAATCTCTCTCTCTCCGCCAAGGATTTTAAAGGGTTTATAAGTCTTTTTCATATTTTCTATATACAAATACATTCAAGATAGTACGTATGATTTTTCGAAGGAAAAAGAGAAGTTATGCGTACTTTTTGCCTTTTCTATGGTTATTAAGAACATTAGGTCTTAACCTTTATTTTCACTTTCCTATAAATAAGTTGTAAAAATGAAACCGAAGTATCATATTTGTGATAGTGGTATATTAATGCCTGCTGCATAGACATAAACCATAGAAACAGTGGTATTAACAACAATATCGTATTCGTTAGTGTATATATAGTTTTTCTTGTGTAAAAACTATATATTATTAGAAGTGAAACTAACATACACGTTATTATGACACTATCATTATAAGACATTTCAATAGGTATATCACTTGTAACTACCATTTTATATACCCATATTATTAGTACGAACGTACTTACACCTATGCCAATTAAAATATCCTTTATTTTGTTCATGCTTACTTAAACACTCCTATCTTTCCCGTATCATTAAATATTTTAGAGATATTTAATGAAAGATTACTATTGTGACACAATATTTTACAAGATTGGAATAACTATAAAGACACAATTATTCCAATCTTTAAGAATATCATAAGAAAAGATTATACAATGCTATTAACGATTTTTGACAATGATAACGGGCTAACTATTATTGGTGAGTTAGCATTAGGTATAGGTAGTGGTTGTACTCTAGATTTGCCATTTGTTACTGGTGTCGATACTCTAATTCCTCCATTTTCAGTATGCTCTTTACTATCTGGAACATATTCCTTTTCAGTTGATTTAATTATTATTCTGCTAGTCTTATCTTCAATTCTATTACTATCATTATTAATGAAATTAATAGATAGTAAAGCAATGCAACTAATAAAAACCATATATAAAATATACTTATGACAGTGTTTTAATTTCAAGACAGACCCTCCTTTTTATTCCGTCATACATTACAAGTACGGAACATATTGTACTTACGATTGTGCCATATATTTACATAAAGTATTACAGGGAACATAGAGATTATGTTGATGAAAATATTGATAAAACAGGGTATTGACGATGTAGTATAGCGTAGGGTAAACAAAACAAAAGCAGAGTTACAAAGAGGATTACGAATTTTTCTTTATGTATATTGTTAATGCCTTAATTAGCAAGTAAACTAAATAGATTATAATTGCGTATCCTAGAATACTAATTATGCACATAAACATTATCGTGAATGCTTTACTCAATTCTATTCCACTCTTTAAGTTGTTTAACATTTTTAAAAAAATAGCAAACATCTCATTAAATATATTCCATATATTGAAAAAAAAGAACGTGGAAATTGTTTTGGGATTAATTGGATAAGGAGAAATCTTACTTTTTTTTGATATTTTTGAATGCTACAATGAAATATGTTTGTAATACAACAATTTTATAAAGAATGAAAAAAAGGCAGGATATTTCCCTGCATTATTTATTAATCCCACTATAGTGATTAGTTATTAGTAGTTTTCCAGACTTTGTGATAAAATATCTCTTTAAAGCCTTCTTTTGTATATCCTTTATTAAATGCCATGTGCATACATGGATTTTTTTGCGATGACATCAATATCCAACCATCATGTAGTAGGGTATTTGTTAATTGTTCAAGATTGCGTTCATTATCTATTTCCAATAAAATATAAATAATCTTTACTTCGCCATAAAATAAGTTTGACATAACTCTTTAACTGAGAAATGTCTTCAGATATCGCTGATATGCCCTACGCCTATCAAGTTTTACACTTTTTGACTTACCATTATTCGCAAGTGACAATATGCTCAACATTATCCCTCGAATTAAGTAGCTTATCTGCAAAAAAAAGCTTGGATATGCAACATAATCTTTTAACTTATCGATTGGCAACCAATGCATATATTCACGTACACCTTGTGAATAGCTGTTGCTATCCAACTCTTTTGTACCTCTTGATTTCATTAGAAAATAAAATGCAATTTCATGGCTCTTCAAGCCATCAAAAAAATTCTCATGAATAAACGCTAATCTGTCAACTTCATATGCAATTCCCGTTTCTTCAAATACTTCTCGCTTAACTGCATCTTCTGCCCTTTCTCCTAAATGCACTCCACCACCTATAGAATAATAGTAAGAATTCAATTCATTTTTGATATAAATGAGAAAATACTTAAGAAGGCGGTAAAATCATATGATAATTTCAGAAGTAAGTAAAAAGTTTGATCTTTCACAGGATACACTCCGCTATTATGAACGAATCGGACTGTTTCCTAGTGTAAATCGAAATAAAAGTGGAATGAGGGATTATACAGAAGAAGACTGCAGGTGGGTCGAATTTATTCACAATATTCACAATAGTTAATACAATGAATGGGTTTTGAATGTTTTATTCGTACCATTCTTTTTTTATTTATTATAATTATCGGTAAATAGTAAATTTGTTAATTAAATAGCTAGGCTAGATACATAGAAACACTCTAAATTTATTGATGAAGTAAAACTTTAATTAGATTTAAATATAATGACAAATTTAATGGAAAATTGTAATAATAGAATGAAATAAAGAATAATGTTGCAAAAAAACATTGAAATATGACGAAAAAGGTGATAATATTGGTTTATGTTATTTTAACCTGAAAATATTTATACAAAGGGGGACATTATGGATTTATTAAAACTATCAAGTAGTTTAGACAACTTCTTCTGGGGAAAAGTAATTATTTTCCTATGTATCGGTGCTGGTATTTTCTTTTCGGTTATTATGAAATTCCCACAAGTAAGACTAATCAAAGACATGGTTGGTCAGTTAATCGGTGGTAAAAGCTCAGAAACTGGAGTATCTTCTTTCCAAGGCTTTGCAATGGCTTTGGGCGGACGTGTTGGTACTGGTAACATTACTGGTGTTGCTAGTGCAATTTACTTTGGCGGCCCTGGTGCGGTTTTCTGGATGTGGGCAATCGCATTCTTAGGTGCAGGTTCAGCTTTCATCGAATCATCTTTAGCTCAGGTATGGAAGGAAGAGGTTCACGGTGAGTATCGTGGTGGTCCTGCATACTATATCGAAAAAGGATTACACAGCAAATTCTTCGGTAGGGCATTTGCTATACTTGCAATTCTTGCTTGTGGAGTATTGCTTCCAGGTATACAATCCAACTCATTCGTTGTAGCTGCTGGTACAGCATTTCCTGTATCGCCCTTGGTTTGGGGTATAGTTTATACAGTAATAACTGTAGCGGTAATTTTTGGCGGTGGTAAGAGAATTGCAAAAACTGCTGAATTTGTAGTTCCATTTATGGCTATAGCGTACATTATATTAGCACTAGTAATTCTTGGTGTTAATTTCTCGAAAATAGGTGATGTATTCGGTTTGATATTTAGCTCAGCATTCGGTGCTAATGCTATGTTTGGTGGTGTTTTTGGTAGCGCAGTAGCATGGGGTGTTAAAAGAGGAATATTCTCAAACGAAGCAGGGCAAGGTACTGGAGCTCAAGCCGCAGGTGCTGCTGAGGTTTCACACCCAGCTAAGCAAGGACTTGTTCAAGCCTTCTCAGTATATGTTGACACATTATTCGTATGTACTGCAACAGCTATAATGATCCTTGTAACAGGTTCATATAACGTTATATCTGCTAGCGGTGGATTTATAACTGAACTAGTTCCTGGAATAAACAAGGGTAACTTTACACAAACAGCTGTAAGTTCATTTATTCCTGGATTCGGTGGCGCTTTCGTTGCAATAGCGTTATTCTTCTTCACTCTTACAACTGTTTTTGCATATGCATTCTATACAGACTCCAACGTAGGTTATCTATTTAAGGACAGCAAAAATGTTAAGGCTTATAAGATAACTCTTAACTGCTTTAGAGCTATACTAGCTGCTGGTGTATTTGTTGGTGCTATAGCACAAGCAGATATTATGTGGAACTTCGGTTCGGCAGGTGTTGGTGCCATGGCTTGGTTCAATGTAATTGCAATATTATTACTATATAAGCCAGGAATCGCTACACTTAAGGACTATGAAGCTCAAAAGAAGCTTGGCATTGACCCTGTATTTATACCATCAAATTTAGGTATTAAGGGTGCTGAGTTATGGGATACTATAATTCCAAAGACTTACGCAAAAGAGCTTGAGGCTTATAAGGCAGCAACAGAAGGTAAGAAAAAAACTGATAGTTAATAATTAAATATCAAATAGAAGCAGGGGACTCTAAATTATTAGGGATTCCTGCTTCTATTTCTATGTATCCATTGTGTTGCAACTTATTATATTTATTGACAATACGCAGATAATTATTGTAGATACTCTATGTTTTAAATGGCAAATCATTGATAAAATAAAATTATAAAGTAAAGCTAAGGGCTTAAGTAAAGGAGGAGTTAAAATGAAAAAAAATTATAAGAGAGGTTATGTATACGTTTTAAGCTTTATATTAACTATTTGCATGATGAGTGGGGTAGCATTTGCGAGAGACATAAATAGTCCTTTAGAAAAAAAATCTTCTTCTATTAAATGGAATGGGCATGCTTCTTTTACAATTACTAATGGGAAAGGAACTAGAATTGTAACAGATCCTTTTGGAGATGGTATTGGATATAAGGTTCCAGAATTATATGCTGAAATAGCTACTGTTAGTCATGATCATTTTGATCATAATAATTTAGGCGCGATTAAAAGCAATTTTACAGCTATAAGAGAAAGAGGCAAATTTAAAATTAATGGTATAAAAATTAAAGGGACAAAAACATATCATGATACTGAAGGTGGAGCTCAAAGAGGTGAGAATACAGTATATAACTATAATATTGATGGTGTAAACCTATGTCATTTAGGTGATTTAGGACATGAATTATCAAAGGAGCAAATTGAAAGTATTGGCAAAGTAGATATATTAATGATTCCAGTAGGAGGATTATATACAATAGATGGGGAAGTAGCTGCTAAAGTTGTTAGTCAATTAAATCCTAAGGTTGTTATACCAATGCATTATCAAACAGAAGTGCTTGTTCCTGAATTTGGAAAATTATCAAAGGTAGATAGCTTTATAGAGAAAATGAATAATTGGCAAGTAGTTAAAGCAGACACCTTTACTTTTAACAAATCAGAAATAACAAAATCAAAGGAGAAAAAAATAGTTGTATTAAATTTCAATAAGTAAAATATTTACAAAGTTAAAGGTTAATTTCTAATAACCTAGAATATAGTAATTAGTAATTGAGTTCTAGATGATTGGAGTTTTTAATTATGGAATTGTTTACTATTGATGAGAGCAGGGAGATAAAGCTACCAGTATATATTGAAACTAAGGAGCCATTTTCTTCAGAAAATTATTTTATGTTTAGATTAATCCTTGTTGAAAAAGGGGGAGGAATTGTAAGTGTTAATGAAAACACTATTGTCTTTACAGCACCTACAATTTTTTGCTTCAATGCCAATGATAGGATTAATCTTGATAAGTGCAGTAAATTAAGTGCAAGAGCAATTTATTTTAGTCCTACTTTGGTAAATAATATTTTAACTTTAGAAAAAATGAATAATTTAGAGGCAGATATATCTGAATCAGAATACCGTGATTATTGTTCCTTACTACCATTTGTTTATAGGGAAGAGTTGAGTTTTGGACAGTTTGAAGTTGGGCCTGCAACTGCTAATCGAATAGCAAAATTATTTGATTCTTTAGAAGCGGAATTAACATTATTAAATAATAATTTTTGGAGATGTCGCAGTAGATCTTTCTTTTTAGAGATTCTATTTTTGATTCAGTATATATATACTGATATGGAAAATGATACTAAGTTTGAAGTGATAAAGTGTTCAGATGAAATTAATGAAATTATTTTATATTTGCATACACATTATGAAAGAAAAATTTCCATTGAAGAGTTAACAGAAGAATTTCATATTAACAGAACAACACTTACAGATAGATTTACTAGGTCTACTGGGATGTCTGTTATAGGATATTTAATTAGATTAAGAGTTAAGATGGCTGCTATAATGTTAAGAGATACTATGTTATCTGTATCAGAAATAGCCTATAGAGTGGGTTTTAACGATATAACTCATTTTGGTAGAATGTTTCGAAAGCACATGGGATATTCAGCATCTGAATATAGAAAAAAGAAAATGGAATAAAAACTGTATGATAACAGTAAGACTCATTTATATTCAAATAACTCAGGTACTGGTAGCAAGTGTTTCTTTTCGAGGGTAAACACTTCTGCTGGTATCTTTTTGTTGTTTCGTGGTTTTTACCATTACCTTTCCTAGCAAGGCCCTTGAACTAGTCCTTATTAAATGAATCAATATTAAATCTGATATTATATAAATTAGAAAAGTATGTTATGATAATAAAAAAACATATGTACTGTCTTGGAAGGGGCTATCAAAATTGATTATTTTTATAAATATTCTTATTGTATTTTTGCTTGTATTTATGAATGGTTTTTTCGTTGCTACGGAATTTGCTATGGTAAAAGTTAGAAAATCTAGAATAGAAACTTTAGTACTTGAAGGAGCTAGAAATGCAAAATATACTTCAAAGGTTGTTAATAATTTAAATTCATACTTATCTGCATGTCAGCTAGGAATAACTTTAGCATCACTAGGACTTGGATGGATAGGAGAACCTGCTGTTGCAGATATGCTAACTCCGATATTTAATTTGTTTCATTTGCAAGAAAGTGCTGTACACTCAATTTCATTTATTTTGGGGTTTTCAATTATAACGGGCTTTCATATTGTACTAGGAGAGCTAGTTCCTAAATCATTGGCAATTATAAGTGCAGAAAAGATAGCGATGTACACCGCACTGCCACTCATAATGTTTTTTAACGTAACTTATCCTATAATGTGGGCTTTTAATCATAGTACTAGTATAGTTTTAAAGGCTTTTGGTGTGACCCTTATAGATGAACATGAAGCGGCGCATACTGATGAAGAAATAAAATTATTGGTTGAAGAGAGCTATAATCATGGATTAATAGATAAAACTGAATTAACCTTTATAGATAATATATTTGATTTTACTGAGAAAACCGTAAAAGAAATAATGATACCTCGTACTGATATGGCATGTATTTACATTGAGGATTCTTTTGAGGATATTATAGCATCTGCTTTAGATGAACAGCATACTAGATATCCAATCTGCAGGGATAATAAGGATAATATTATTGGTTTTGTACACATCAAGGATCTATATAAGCAGAAAATTCAGGGTAATAATCAAAATATAGAAGACATTATTCGTGAGATTAAATTTGTTCCAGAATCATTGTCAATAAGTGAATTATTAAAAGTATTTAAGAAACAAAAGGTACAAATGGCTATAATTATTGATGAATACGGGGGAACATTTGGATTAGTAACTATCCAGGATATTTTAGAAGAAATTGTTGGGGAAATTCAAGATGAGTTTGATGAAGAAGGTAACGAGATTATTAAAACTGAAGATGGTAATTATCTTGTAGATGGAAAAGTTCTTATTGAAGATATCATTGAACTGTTAGATAAAGACTTTGAAGTTGAAAACATTGATACCATAGGAGGTTGGATTTATTCACAGTTAAAGTCATACCCACAAGTTAATGATAAAATTTTATATGAGGATTATGATTTTATCATATTGGAATGTGACAGTAAAAGAATAAGCAAGGTGCTAATTAAAAAATCATCTGTAGAAGAGTAGTATTGTTTGGAAGAATTTAAATGAGCATTAGTGGCTACAAAAATAGCTACTAATGCTCATTATGTTTAATTACCTTACATAAAAGTATCAGTTTTATTTGAAGAAATAGTATTAAGATGTTTAATTTCAATGTTTTGCGTATTTATTTCATCATTGAGTATGTTGCTTTTAGCGTTTAAAGCTATTGTAGTTTCTAAAGTTACTATTTGAGTTTCTAGGACTTCTATTCTATTTTTAAAAGTTTCATTTTCAATTTTAAAATTTTTAGCTTTTTTTGTTAGTCTTTTATTACCACGCCTTAGTGTGATTTCTTTTTGTAGCCCTAATAAAGTAACCATTATAGCACCTGTAATTGCAGAGATAAAAATTATAAGAGCCAAGGAAATATTGAATTTTGTGAAAAAGAAATTAATAGATATTACTGAAGAATTTTGGATTCCGAATAAGGCTACTAAAATAGCAAAAAGCAAAGAAATTATAAAACCGAATCTCATAGGAAATGACCTCCTTTATTTACTAAATTCATTAAATTATAGCATATTACTTTGTTTGTGAATAGGATATCCTAATATCTTCCTTATTATAGCTAAAAACAGCAAAATATCTGTAGAAAATTGCAATAATGATAAAAATGGAATATTATTAATTTACTAAGATAAAGTTCTCAATTGGAGATGCTAATATTATATTTTTAATAATCCTATGAATTTTATTACGGTAGAATATAAATTAAATAAAATTGAAATTAATAAGATAATGGACAATTTGTATTTGCTAATATTCATTAGTTTATGTTATATTAATCATATGATTAAAGCTTACTAAATACGGCGTTAAGAAAAGAATATTAGGAAGGGGCACTTTTAATGGAAACAAATATGGATAAAGAACTTTCTAGTATATTTGTAATTTTTGGTGGAACTGGTGATTTGACAAAAAGAAAACTTATTCCAGCTATTTTTAGTTTGATGTACGAAGAAAAACTGCCCGAAAATTTTACAATTGTAGCTATAGGAAGACGTGAAAAGACAAATGAGGAATATAGAGAAGAAATGCGTTCATCTGTAGAAAAATTCTCTAGATTTTCACTAAATGATGAGTTATGGCTTAAATTTAGTAAGAGAATATTTTATAAAAACTTTGATTTTACTTCTGATAATCAAGGCTATGCGGATTTGGATTTGTTTTTGGAAAAAATGGAGATAAGATATTTAACAGGTGGCAAAAGGTTATATTATTTAGCTGTTGCGCCAGAATTTTTTGAAGGTATAATTAGAAATTTAAAAAATAATGGTATGGTGTCAAAAGCCATTGGCTGGCAGCGAATAATGATTGAAAAGCCTTTTGGATCAAGTCTTGAAACAGCTAGGATATTAAATCATAATATATCAAAACTTGTACCAGAAGAAGATTTATTTAGAATAGATCATTATTTGGGAAAAGAAATGATTCAAAATATATTGGCCATTAGATTTGGAAACTCATTATTTGAACCATTATGGAATGCAAATCATATAGATAATATTCAAATTACCTCCAATGAACTTTTAGGCGTAGAGAGTAGAGGCGCATATTATGAGAATGCTGGTATATTAAAAGATATGCTTCAAAATCATATATTACAAATGCTAACTATGATTGCAATGGAACCTCCAATAGACTTTGAACCTGAATCCATAAGGGATGAAAAAGTGAAGGTATTACGCTCACTCAGACCTTTCACTGCTGAGACTTTTAAAGAAAACATTGTTCGTGGCCAATACGGTGCGGGAGAAGTTGAAAATGCGAAAGTGATTGCTTATAGAGAAGAAAATAGAGTATCCAAAGCGTCAAATACGGATACTTTTATAGCACTTAAGACGTATATTGATAATTTTAGATGGGGTGGAGTACCCATATATATAAGAGCAGGAAAAAGGATGAATAATAAAAGTACTGAGATCGTAATTCAGTTTAAAAAACTTCCTGGAATTAATTATTATAAGGAGTTTGATAATATTTCTCATAATCTTTTAGTTTTAAAAATTCAGCCAGAAGAGGGTTTTTTCTTTCAGATAAATGCGAAACAGCCTGGTAGTGAATTTAAAATGGAAAAGGTTCAACTAGATTATTGTCAAAGTTGTAGGGCTTTAAATGATTCACCTGAGGCTTACGAAAGATTAATACTTGAAGCAATTAGGAATAACTCATCATTATTTACTAGATGGGATGAACTCCAATATTCTTGGCAATTTGTTGAAAGTATTGAAAAGCAATATGAGAATAATATACCTACATGTCCTAATTATTCAGCAGGGACATCGGGTCCTAAGGAAGCAATAGATTTAATTGAAAATGATGGCAGACAGTGGTGGAATACTGCGTCTGATTAAGGAGGGTAAATATGGTTATATATGATATTTCTATGACTATTGAAAAAAACATGGGAGTGTACAAGAATATAGAGGAAAAAAGGCCTATAATTAAATTCGAAAGAAAAATTCCAAAGGATAGCATTAATGAATCCAGCATGTATATGAACTTGCATACTGGAACTCATATTGATGCCCCATATCATGTAGATGATATGGGTGAAACCATTGAATCTATTGATTTAAATAAATTAATTACAAAGTGTAGAGTAATTGACTTAACAAAGATAGTAGATGGTATAACAAAAGAGGATCTTATGGATAAAAATATTCAACAGGGAGAATTTTTATTGCTAAAAACTAGAAATTCATTCACTGAAGAATTTGAACCCAATTTTGTCTTTGTTGAAAAAAGTGGAGCGGAGTATCTAGCAGAAAAAGGTATAATTGGAATAGCAATAGATTCCTTTGGTATTGAGAGAGCCCAACCAGAACATGAAACTCATAAGATTCTTTTTAATAAGGGGATAACAATAATAGAAGGTGTTAGACTAAAAGAAATAAAAGAGGATGAATATTTCATGTGTGCGTTGCCACTTAAAATTAAAGGAGTGGATGGAGCTCCTGCTAGAGTGGTTTTAATAAAAAACTTAATACTATAATCCTATCTTTTCATGTTATAATAATATATGTAATATAAAAAACATTGCAAGTAAACGCTTGCAGTATAAAATTTTGCAAGTAAAGCTTGCAATTTAATGGGGTGAATGTAGTGAACGTAAAAGAAAGAGTAGAAGAGTTAAGGCATGAGATGAGAGAAAGAGGCATAGAGGCATATATAGTACCTAGTTCAGATCCACATCAAAGTGAATATGTAGCAGAGCACTATACTGCTAGAACATTTATAACAGGATTCACCGGTTCTGCTGGAACTGCAATTATAACTTTAACGGATGCAGGTTTATGGACAGATGGAAGATATTTTATACAAGCAGAAAGTCAGTTGAAAGATACAGGTGTAACCTTATTTAGAATGGGAGAGACTGGAATTCCAACTGTTGAGGAATTTTTGAAACAAAACCTTAATAAGGGAGCAAAGATTGCTTTTGATGGCAAGGTTATTTCAGTAGAGTATTTTAGAGGACTTAAAAAATCTCTAGAAAGTAGTGAATTTTCCTATGAAGTTAGTGAAGATTTAATAGATAAAATATGGAAAGATAGACCTCAAAGACCTTGTAGTCAGGTAGTTTTGCATGATGTAGCCTATGCAGGAGAGTCAAGGGAATCAAAACTTGCGAAGGTAGTTCTTGAAATGAAGACTATGGGAGCAGAATACTATGTTATATCAGGTCTTGATGACATAGCATGGCTATTAAACATTAGAGCAAGAGATGTAAAATGTAATCCACTAACTATAGCTTATGCTGTGGTTTCAGAGGAAAAATATTATCTATTTATAGATGATAGAAAAATTGATTCTGGCGCTCGTGCTGAGCTTGAAAAGGCTAATGTAGAAATAATGCCTTATGATAGTATAGGGGAATTCTTAGGAAAAATTAAAGCGGGAGCAATATTACTTGACGCAGCAAGAACTAGCACTTGGATATATAGCGCCATAAAGATTAAAGTTATAGAGGCTATGGATATAACTACAAGATTTAAGGCTATAAAGAATGATATTCAAATTGAGAACACTAGAAATGCAATGGTACGTGATGGTGTGGCTATGGTTAAATTTATTAGCTGGCTAAAGAAAACCATAAAGACGCGTAATATTACAGAAATAGAAGCATCAGATAAAATTGAAGCAATAAGAAGTTTAGGAGAAAATTACTATGATTTAAGCTTTGCATCTATTTCAGCTTATAAAGCAAATGCATCTATGCCTCACTACTCTGCTACGCAAAAAGAACAGGCCACTATTGTGCAAGAGAGTCTTTATTTATTGGATTCAGGCGCTCAATACTTAGATGGAACAACAGATATTACAAGAACACTAGCTGTAGGTCCCTTAACTATCGAAGAAAAAACAGATTTCACCTTAGTATTAAGAGGGATGATTAACTTAACTATGCAAAGATTTTTATATGGAACTACAGGTTCAAATTTAGATATTATAGCTAGAATTCCACTTTGGAATGCAGGTATGGATTATAAACATGGAACAGGACATGGAGTAGGTTTCTTCTTAAATGTTCATGAAGGTCCACATAGAATATCCGTGGCTGCAAATACTGTTAAACTTGAAAAAGGAATGGTAGTATCCAACGAACCAGGGGTTTATAAGGCAGGAAAGCATGGTATAAGAATAGAAAACTTAGTTGTTGTGGAGGAAATTGAAAACACTTTATATGGTGGACAATTTATGAAGTTTGAGACTTTAACACTATGCCCTATAGACTTAGAAGCTATAGATGTTTCACTATTAACAGTTGAAGAAAAGACTTGGCTAAATAATTATCATAAAACTGTATTTGAAAAACTTTCTATTTATTTAGAAGGAGAAGAACTAGAATATTTAAAGCAAGCAACGGTAGCAATATAAATATAAGATTTATGAATTAACACCAGTTAAAGAGAGGCAACTACATCAAAAACCCAGTATAATTTTAAATTATACTGGGTTTTCTTACAGTAAATCATATGATAATATTTTGTCTATATTTGTAAGGAAATTGATACTAACTTCTGCTTGTCTAATTTAGTTTTAAAACTTTGTATTGTTATTTTATTTCGATTTTTGAAGTTCACTATGGTATCGTCCATACATTAAATAAATTAATATTCCAATTGCCAACCAAATTGTAAAGCAAATCCATGTTATAACAGGTAGAGCTGACATTAAATAAATACAGGTCAGCGTAGTAAGGATAGGTATAAGTGGTACCCAGGGGCATTTAAACTTTCTTTCAACATTTGGCATAGTTTTTCTAAGTACTATAACACCTATAGAAACAAGAACGAAGGCAAATAATGTACCTATATTACATAATTGTATTATAAGATCTAAGGGTAAAAATCCTGCCATCATCGCGGCTAGTGAACCAGTGATTATTGTACAACGATTAGGTGTTTTGTGAACTGGGTGTACGTGCGAGAACACCTTTGGCAATAGCCCGTCTCTTGACATAACCATAAATATTCTTATCTGTCCATAAAGCATTACAATCAATGTTGAAATCATACCCACAACTGCACCAGTTCCAACCAAAGCAGCTCCCCAGGTAATTCCAAACCTTTCCAAGGCGCCCGGAACAGCATTGTTCAGACTTATTTCTTTATATGGAACCATTCCAGTTATAACAACTGCAACTGTAACGTAAAGTACAATAACCACTCCTAGGCAAATAGCAAGTCCTCTAGGTACATCTCTCTTTGGATTTATAGTTTCCTCTGCAGCAGTTGAAACTGCATCAAAACCAATAAAGGCAAAGAATATAATTGAAGCCCCTGCCATAACACCTTTCCATCCAAAAGGAGCAAATGGCTTATAGTTAGCTACACTAACATGAAATACGCCAAGTATTATAAATAAAATAATTACTCCAACTTTTATCAAAACGATTAGGTTGTTCAGCTTTTTACTTTCTTTAATACCTTCAAATAATATCCAGGTTACAAACACAACTATTGCAACAGCGGGCAGGTCAATAATTCCACCTGCCATGGGTGTTCTAGTTATTGCTATGGGTAAAGTGAATCCTGCAGACTTTAATAGCCCTACGAAGGTTCCTGACCACCCAGATGCAACTGCGGCTGACGAAACTAAATACTCAAGCATTAAATCCCAGCCTATAGTCCAGGCTACTATTTCACCAAAAGCAACATATGAATATGAATAAGTACTACCTGCAACTGGAAACATTGTAGCAAGTTCAGCATAGGAAAGAGCACAAAGACCACTTACTATTGCTGCTACAATAAAGGACAAAACGACTGCAGGTCCTGCTAAATGAGCACCAACACCGGTTGAAACAAAAATTCCTGTACCAACAACTGCACCTATTCCAAGTGCTGCAAGGTCAACTGCTGTAAGATTCTTTTTCAAATCAGATTTTTCGGCGGCATCAAGCATTTGTCCTAGGGTTTTCTTCTTCCAAATATCCATAATGTTTTCCCCTCTCTTAAATTAAGCTTAGGCCTTATTTAAACTATTCCATTTACATAAAACCTTTTTCAATAAAAAATATTGATAACTAATGGGATTATTATAATGAAGATTTAGAATATTTGAAAGGTTCGAAATTTGCCGAATCAAGCGAATTAAAGTCATAAAAATAAGAATGCTGTTGTTTTCTGTCGTTTACAAAGTTTTATAATATATTTTTTTTAACAAAAATAATGTGGAATTTCTCAAGGGTTAAATCTTTAAATTACCTTGATGCTTAAAATATTTAAGTTAGAATAACACAGTGGAAATATGTTGATAATATTAGTTTAGGAATGAATTTTAGCTAGGTATCTAGAATAAATATAATCTAATTATATGGAAAGGAGAATTTTATCAGCCATACTTTTTTTGAATTTTTGTCTGATAAAAAAGTGAAAATGAAATGAAAAATTTCTTAAATCAGATAGGTAAATCAAAGTTTTTATTCGTAGGATTATTTATTGGATTAACCTCAGCGATAGGTGTTAAAATGGTTATGGATCCGTCTGTCCATAGGGTTCCTGTATGGTTGTTCTTTTTACCGCCAGTTGCAGCCTATATACTTTTTAAACTTTCTAAAAAAAATAAGCACTAATATAAAGTGGTGAATTTGAGATGCAATTGTATCTCTTTTTTTAATTGCCATTAATGAGGATTTAACTTACAATTGCATTACCTTAGTCTTTATGGATATGATCTTTAAGTAGTGGGTAAAATATTTAGGGCACGAAAATAGATTAGACCAGGCTAGAATAGACAAGTATACCGACTTGATACTTATATAAATGATACTTAAAGTAGTGAATAGGAGCGGTGATTATGATGGGTAAAATAATAGCTTTTTATACAATGCCACATCCACCTATAATAATTCCAGAGGTGGGACGTGGAGAGGAAAAAAAGATAAAAAACACATACGATGCTTGCGCGCGCATTGGAGGGGAAATAGCAGAGTTAAAACCAGAGGTAATAATAGTAGTCACGCCACATGGAACTATGTTTTCAGATGCAATAGCTCTTTCTTTTGAAAGTTCTATTTCAGGAAATTTAAAGCAATTTGGAGCTTCAAAAGTTTCTATGAATTTTGAAATAGACATGGATTTGACAGGAAAGATTATGATTAAGGCACGCGAAAATAATATTCCAACAGTAGAAGTAAGCACAAGTTTTCTTAAAAAATACGGTAGAGAATATGAACTAGATCATGGTAGCATAGTTCCTCTGTATTTTGTTGTTGATAAATATAATTCTTTTAAGCTTGTTCATATTACCTATGGGGGACTTAGTCCTATACAGTTATATAAATTTGGTAAACTCATTAAAGAGGCAATAGAGGAGAGCGATGAAAATGCTGTGTTTATTGGAAGTGGTGATCTTTCTCATCACCTTAAAGATGAAGGACCTTATGATTATAATCCCTATGGAGAAGTGTTTGATGCCGAAATAATAAGTCTATTAAAAAAGGGTGATGTAGCAGGAGTATTTAATATAAATCCAGAAATGGTTGAAAACGCTGGAGAATGTGGCTTAAGGTCTTATTATATAATGCTTGGAGCAATGGAAGGTAATGAAATAAAGGGAGAACTTCTTTCCTATGAAGGCACCTTCGGAGTGGGTTATGCGGTAATGAAATTTGACCTTAAAAACAGTAATAGAGATATATTATCAGAAATTACTAATGAAAAAAGAAAAAAATATGAGGAAAGAGTAAATAAGGAAGATGTTTATGTTAGGCTTGCAAGAGAAAGTCTTACTCATTATTTAATAGAGGGTAATTTTATGGATAAACCAAACTATGTAACAGAGGAAATGATAAATAATAAAAGAGGGGTATTTGTGTCTCTTAAAAAATTTGGGCAGCTAAGAGGCTGTATAGGTACAATTTTTCCCGTAACAGAAAGTGTAGCAAGTGAAATAATGCGAAATGCCATTGAAGCAGGAGAAGGGGACCCAAGGTTTAGTCACGTATCGGAAGGAGAGCTTGAGGATATTGTGTTTTCCGTAGATGTTTTAACGGAGCCTACACCGGCTTTAAAAGAACAACTAGATCCTAAAAAATACGGAATTATTGTAAGAAGCGATAGAAAGAGTGGACTACTATTACCAGATCTTGCCGGTGTTAATACTATAGCGGAGCAGATAAGTATAGTATTAAATAAAGCATCGATTTCTCCAAATGAAAAATATTCTATAGAAAAGTTTGAGGTTATAAGGCATAAATAGGAGTGGTAATTATGGAAAAAGAAGCTTTGTTTTATGAAAAACAAGGAGAGGTAGTTAATTGCAAACTTTGCCCTCATAATTGCCATATTCCATCAGGCGATCATGGCATATGTAATGTACGGGTAAATAGCAAGGGAAAACTTTATACGATGAATTATGGAGAAATAACTTCTATGGCCCAAGATCCCATAGAAAAAAAACCACTATATCATTTTAAACCAGGAAGCAATATACTTTCTGTAGGAAGTTTTGGATGCAATTTTAGCTGTGGGTTTTGCCAAAATTACTCCATTTCCCAAGGGAGAGCAAAAAGCGAGTATGTAGCACCAGAAAAATTAGTGGAAATATGCAAAAGCCTGGAAGGTAATATTGGGATAGCATTTACATATAATGAACCTTCTATTTGGTATGAATATGTATACAATTCATCAAAACTATTAAAAGAAATGATTAAAGATATAAATATAGTGGTGGTTACGAATGGCTATATTAAAGAAGAACCTCTAAAGATACTTCTTACCTATGTGGATGCTATGAATATTGATTTAAAAGCGTTAAATAACAAGTATTATAATGATATATGTGGAGGGAGTGTGACACCTGTTATGGATACTATTAAAATAGCATCCAAACAGTGTCATGTAGAGGTAACTACTCTACTAGTTAATGGAGAAAATGATTCTGCTGAAGAAATTGAGGCAGTTGCAGGATTTATTGCCTCATTAAATAAAGATATTCCACTTCATTTATCAAGATATTTTCCAAACTATAAGATGGATAATCCTGCTACAGAGGTTGAGGTAATGTTTAAAGATAGAGAAATAGCAAAACAATATCTTAATTACGTATATTTAGGTAATGTAGCAGGCACTGATAACTCAACTTACTGCCCAAAGTGCAGTTACAAGCTTATTGAAAGAGATGGATACCATGTTCATGTTAATACTAGTAATGATATATGTCCGAAATGTGGTTATAAAATAAATATTATACTTTAAATATATTCTTCCCTCACTATGATATGGGAATTTTAAAAATTAAAAGCCATTTAAATATGGGTATAAATAACAAAGAGCCAGTAGAATAATATTCTGCTGGCTCTTTGTGTTTACGGAAAGGATATAGGAATTGGGTTGTACCTAGTTTAGTTATTCTTATATTAACGATATATAGGATAATTATTAAATCTGATTTTGTTAAGTGATTTGTATATACCAAGTGTTAATTCTTCCATAGTTGAAATGTTTTTAGGGTTAAAATTGCCATTGTCTAGTTGTACTAAGCCAAAACCTTCGGCAAGGGCAACGTAACCTAAATAGCCTTTAGACAATTTGTCTGTATCTTTAAAATTAGCTTTAAATATATCACCACATTCCACTACTTTGTGGTAGTTTATAAATCTTACAAGGATTTTTGCCATTTCTTCTCTTGTAACCTTTGTATCTCCCTTAAATTCAACTTCTTCATTATCTATTATTCCATAAGAAACTGCCATTTGAAGATATTTATAGTCCTCCGTGCCTTTAGTGACTCCTTTTATTTTTAATTCTTCAACTGGTGCTGAATTATTAGCTTTAACATTCGAATCCTTTGATGATTCACTCACCATTACATAAGGTCTAAAACCTTTAGCATCTACTAGTGATTTAATTAGGTCTATTTGAGTTACTTCTTTATTTAACTTAAAATCTTTTGTGTTTAACAGTCCTTTATATGCTAATATACTTAATTCTTTTTCGTATTTACTATTTTTTATATCATTCATAAAGGTTTGAATATTTTCATTAACTTCTTCACCATCATAGCTTACGAAATTACCAGTAAAAGCATCCACATCTAATACTTGCCTAGCTTTATAATAATCTATAGCATATATAAGCTTTGCTTCAAGTTTTGGGTTCTTAAGGTCACTACTTGTATTTACTAAATTATAGGCTAGTTTTGTCTTATATTTCTGTGAAAACTTACTTAAAGCATCCTTCTCCGAGATTTTCTTATCTAAGGATGGAAAATTTAATCCATCTTCCCATCTGTAATTTATAGTGTTTATTTCCCCAGTTTTTAAATCTACTACTAAATTTATATTATTTTCATAATAAGCTATGCCATTTTCAGTTCTCGCAAAATTAAAATAAATCTGTCTTTCTTTATTGTTATTTTCTTTAGGTTCATTTGACTTATCAAAATGAGTTTGCTGAGTTTTAATATTTTTTATTTGAGAAGGATAATATTTAGCTAGAGTATTAATTGCTTTATTATAAGCTTCATCCCAAGTTAAATTTGCTTTAAAATCTTTTTCTTCTTCGTATTTATTATTTTTGGAGCAGGATATTACACCTTGGGTTAAAGCATCTATTCTTATTGAACCGCCTTCTTCATATTTTTTATTTTCATCTTTATAAAATTGTACTGACCAAGTTTTTTCGTTTTTACCATTTAAGTTAGAACTTTCATCGTAAGCAAGTGGATCTAATTTATAGCCATCACCATAAAGATCTTTAATGATTTCTTTAATTGTAGATTTGGCTTTTTCCTCGCTTATAGGTTCCTTAGCCACATTAACTTCACTATATTTTTTATAGAAATCAATTTTTTCTTTTTCATTTAAATCTTTAAGGATTAAATTAGAAGAATTATTTGAATTATCCTCCATAAAAATACCGCTGCTAGCATCTATACTATTTCCTTTTTTAAATGATGGTGAATATACAACTTTAATTTCTTTTTTCTTGTGAGTATCGTCATATCTATCATAATAATTTACATATTTTAAGTCCATGCTTATATTATTTTTCAAAATATCCTGTGCTTTTTCATTGCTAATAACACTCTTCGCATCTTGAAATGTGTATTTATCATCCCAATTTATATCATAATAAGTTACGTTTCCACGAGTTCCATCTACATTTACTTCTATTTTATTGTCAGTAAATTCAACGCCATTAACTTTCCTTATATAAGAAAAAGAATAAGAACCTGAACCATTTCTGTAATATTGAGAAAAGTTATTATCTACTCTAGTTACTTGAGAAAACTTGTCTGCATCAATCTTTTTAACAAAATTATCTGCAACTTCGCTGGCCTCTTTTAAGGAAATAGTTGGTATAGAATTATTGTCATCACTATTATATTCTGAATTGTCAATGGATTTTATTTTTCCAGTATTTGCAATTACAGAAACGCTATAATTTACATTTTTTAAAACATTATTTTTGCTCCAAGATATATTCCAAATGTAATCTTCGGCTCCACCATTGTTATAATTATCAAGACTTATTCTAACTGAAAACTTAGAGTCATCAATATTAGTATTAAAATATTTTTTGAAGGTAGCTCTCCCTATATCTAGCGCTTCCTGCTTAGAAATTTTAACTTTTTTCTCGATTTCTGGCGATACATTAGTAACATAGGTTAAATCTTGCTTTTGAGGATTAACCTCAGTTTTATACATGATTTTTTCAAGTTTAGGCTGTACTTGTACTGCTAATGCGGTTGAAAATGATGTAAATATAAATACTGAACATAGTAGTAATGAAAATATTTTTTTTCTGTTCATAATTTAATACTCCCCCTTTAAACGGAAATAGTTTCTCGTTACAATATAGACGACTCAGCTTTTATTAATGTTACAATAATATTGGTAAATTTTTATGTTCCATATTTATTTTTTTGTTTTTGAAGGAAATAACTAGTTTTTAGAGAATATAATATAAATACTATAAAAATATACCATTTTAACTCAGGAAGGGGAATATTATGAAATTTACAGAAATGCAGTATAAAAGACCGGATATGAAAGAGCTGGTCGTAAACTTCACGCAGTTATTAACTGAATTTAATACTTGTGCTAGTTTTGATGATGCAAATTCAATTATGGTTAAAATCAATGACTTAAGAGGTGATTTAGAGTCAATGGAAGAGCTTGTGGGAATACGTCATACTATTGACACAACTGATGCTTTTTATGAAGGAGAACAGGATTTCATTGACGAAAACATGCCTATATACCAAGGCCTAGTTGCCAAGTATTATGGAGCTCTTATTAATTCGAAATTTAGACCTGAACTCGAAGAAAAATGGGGCAAGCAACTTTTTAATATGGCTACTTTAAATATTAAAACTTTTTCCCCAGAGATAATTGAAGATTTACAGATGGAAAATAAGTTATCTAGTGAATATACTAAATTAATTGCTTCTGCCAAAATAATGTTTGAAGGTGAAGAAAGAACACTATCTCAATTAACACCCTTCAGATTATCTACTGATAGGGATATGAGAAAAAGAGCAAATGAAGCTAAATATGATTTCTTTTCTGAAAATGAAACAAAATTAGATGAAATTTATGATGGTCTAGTAAAAGTAAGAACTAAAATTGCTAAAAAATTAGGATATGAAAATTTCGTACAACTTGGATACGATCGCATGCTTCGTTCAGATTATAATGCTGAAATGGTTGCAAATTACAGAAAACAAGTTGAAGAAGTTATTGTTCCTATGGCTACTAAATTAAGAGAAAGACAATGTAAACGTCTAGACCTTGCTCATTTATATTATTATGATGAGGGAATAAGT
This sequence comes from Clostridium sp. FP1, assembly GCF_011065975.2. Lineage (NCBI taxonomy): Bacteria > Bacillati > Bacillota > Clostridia > Eubacteriales > Clostridiaceae > Clostridium > Clostridium sp. FP1. The sequence goes on from NZ_JAAMNJ020000001.1 coordinate 1,763,949, forward strand.
TTTAAAAGTGGAAATGCAAAACCACACGGTAATCCTGGGTGGATAGTTAACAATGGTAAAAAAATGTATGAAGAATTGTCTAAGGAAACTGGAGAATTTTTTAATTTCATGATTAATAATGAGCTTATGAATCTCGAGAGTAAAAAAGGTAAAGCTGGCGGTGGTTATTGTACATTTATAGGGAAGTACAAATCACCATTTATATTCTCAAACTTCAATGGTACGTCTGGTGATGTAGATGTGTTAACCCATGAAGCAGGACACGCTTTCCAAGCTTATTGCAGTAGAAATTATGCAGTGCCTGAGTATAATTTTCCAACTAATGAAGCTGCTGAAATTCACTCTATGAGCATGGAGTTCTTAACTTGGCCATGGATGAATTTGTTTTTTGAAGAAGAAGAATTAAAATATAAATTTAATCATTTAAGTGAAGCTCTCCTATTCTTACCTTATGGAGTAACTGTTGATGAGTTCCAACACTTTGTTTATAATAATCCTGAAGCATCGCCAACTGAAAGAAAATTAGCTTGGAGAGAAATTGAAAAGAAATATTTACCACATAGAGATTACGCTGGAAATGATTATTTAGAAAGAGGGGGCTTTTGGTATCAACAAGGACATATTTTTGGTTCACCTTTCTATTATATAGATTATACACTAGCTCAAGTTTGTGCATTTCAATTCTTTAAAAAAGCTAATGATAATAGAGAAAATGCTATGGCAGATTATATGAATCTTTGCGCGGCTGGTGGTAGTAAATCATTCTTGGGATTGGTAGAACTTGCTAATTTAAAGTCACCATTTGATGATGGTTGTATTAAATCAGTTATAGACGATATTAAAAATTGGCTTGATAGTGTTGATGATATAAAACTATAAACAAAAAAACAGTAGGATATTATTCTACTGTTTTTTTTTTTGATTTCATATTACAATGAGGTTTTTAAGGGTGGATTACATGATAACCGATAGCCTTTACATGGCTAAAACACAAGCTTAACACCATAAACATAGGCAGTTGTCAAATAGTTATTATTTTAACGATTATATCAATAATATTTAAAAAACATGAAATATTTTTTTTGTTTTTAGTACAAACTGTTATAGTACTGATAAAAAGGAATACTACAGAATGCACTAACGTATGAAAGCGTTAATAGATTAATATTTTCAAATACTGTTGAAAACATTAGTAAGTTGAATAGAAAATATAAATATGCTGTATACACGTTTAAAGACATATTTTTTATTTCAAATATTTATAACATTATAGAAGTATATGTTAAAAATATAATTATTATTGACTTTCATTCCATTTAAAACTATCTTAAGTAATGGAAGTTCAACAAATACATAATTCGACAGAAAGTAGATACGAGAATTAATGGTAGAATTATAAACATAATTAATATTGCAGTAATAGGGGGTAAATGTATCTGTGGTAAAAGAAGAAGAAGGAATTATAATTGAAATATTGGAAGGCAATATGGCTAAAGTCAAAGTAGGTAGGCACGGTGAATGTAAAAATTGTGGTGCATGCCCGGGTGATAGTGCACTTATCATAGAAGCTCAAAATTTAATTGGAGCTAAAGCTGGACAAAGAGTTGCCTTTGAAATGAAAGAGACAAATATGCTAATGGCGGCCTTTGTTGTATATATAGCACCTCTTATTGCTATTTTATTAGGAGTTATTGCTGGGCAAGAAGTAGCAATGAAATTTGGTTATTCTGTGAGAGGTTTTCAAATTGTAGGCGGAACACTAACGTTTATATTGTCAATATTAAATATAAAAATTTTCGATAAATTTGCTCATAATAATAAGAAAATGCAACCTGTTATTACTAGGAGCTTATCTTAATTTTTTTAAGAGTTAGTATGTATATATAACTAAATATACTTTAAATATGTTAAAAGAGGTGTAAAAAATTGATAAAAAGTTTTCGTGGAGGAATACATCCAAATGGTAATAAAAGTTATACCGCCGATAAGCTTATAGAAATAGCAGCACTTCCAAGTGTGGTTATTATTCCGGTGAGGCAGCATATAGGGGCTCCTTGCTTACCAATTGTAGCTAAAGGCGAATTTGTAAAGAAGGGACAAGTTATAGCAAGTAGTGATGCTTTTGTTTCTAGTCCTGTCCATGCATCAATATCAGGAATGGTTAAAGATGTGGCAGAATACCCTCATGTAGTATTTGGTAAGTGTCTTTCTATTGTAATTGAAAATGATGGCAAAGACGAGTGGGTAGAAGGAATTCCCTGTGAAAGAGATTGGGAGAAGTTAAATGGCAATGAAATAGGAAATATCATTAAAGATGCAGGTATCGTCGGAATGGGAGGCGCCACTTTTCCTACTCATGTAAAATTATCCCCACCAAAAGAAAAGAAAATTGATACTTTTATTTTGAATGCAGCAGAATGTGAGCCTTATTTAACAGCAGATCATAGAATGATGCTAGAATATTCGCAGCAAATTTGCACTGGTGTAAAAATAGTGATGAAGGTTCTTGGGGTTCAAAAAGCATATGTGGGAATTGAAGATAATAAACCTGATGCAGTAATTGCAATGAAAAGAGCATTTGAAGGAACTGCAGTGCAGGTGAAGGAAATCCCAACTAAATATCCACAAGGTTCGGAAAAAATGCTTATTAAAGTCTTGGCAGATCGCGAGGTTCCTTCTGGTAATTTGCCAATGGATGTAGGGGTAGTAGTTCAAAATGTAGGCACGATTATTGCAATTTATGATGCAGTGGTAAGAGGAATTCCACTTATCCAAAGAGTAACAACTATAAGTGGAAGTGCTGTAAAAGAACCTAAAAATCTTTTGCTTAGAATTGGAACAACATTCGAAGAGGCTATTGATAATTGTGGTGGATTTATAGAAAAGCCAGCTAAAGTTATTATGGGTGGTCCTATGATGGGATTTGCTCAATCAAATTTAAAGGTTTCTATTATTAAAGGAGTTTCTGGAATTTTAGGTTTAACTAAAAAAGATGTGAATAACGGCACGGAATCGCCTTGCATTCGTTGTGGAAAATGTGTAAGTGTTTGTCCTTGTGGACTTAATCCAGGTATGCTCAGTATTTTGGGGCAGAAAAACCTTTATCAAGAAGCAAAGGAAGAACAAAATCTTTTAGACTGTGCGGAATGTGGGAGCTGTGTTTATGTATGCCCTGCTAAACGAAATATCGTACAATACATTAGATATTGTAAGATGCAAAATGCAGCGCAGACTGCAAAATTAAATGCAGCGTATGCAGCAAAAAAATAGGGGTGCAATTTATATGAATAGTGAAGTAAAATTAGAAGATAATCTCTTTACAATTTCAACATCTCCACATATACGTGGAAAAGAATCTATTTCTAAAATAATGTGGACTGTGAATTTGGCTCTAGCGCCAGCTGCGCTTTTTGCAATTTATAATTTTGGGATTCCTGCACTAATTACATTGCTTGTGGGAAGTTTATCAGCAGTAGGACTAGAGTATCTAGTACAAAAACTTAGAAAAAAGCCAATAACTATTTCTGATGGAAGTGCTTTTTTAACAGGACTATTGCTTGCAATGTGTTTACCGCCTACCATTCCACCGTATATGGCGATAGTTGGTTCATTTATTGCTATAGTTATAGCAAAGCATTCTATGGGAGGACTTGGGTATAATATTTTTAACCCAGCTCATATTGGTAGGGCTGCTATTATGGTGTCATGGCCTGTGGCAATGACAACCTGGTCAAAACTTAGTACAAGTGTAGATGTAGTAACTACTGCAACACCTTTAAATATTTTAAAACAACAAGGATATGGAAAGCTTATCGATACATTTGGAAGCGTACCTCAAATGTATAAGGCAATGTTCATTGGTACTCGGAATGGGAGTATTGGTGAAACCTCTACGGTTTTATTACTTCTTGGAGGCATCTATTTAATTTATAAAGGGTATGTAAATTGGCATGTTCCTGTATTTATGATTGGAACAGTAGGTATTTTAACTTGGGTATTTGGACCAGTAGGTCTATTTACTGGAGATCCGGTTTTCCATATGATGGCTGGAGGCTTGATTATTGGAGCATTCTTTATGGCAACAGATATGGTTACCATTCCAATTACAAAAAAAGGACAGGTGATTTTTGCTATAGGAGCTGGTGCGCTTACTGTCTTAATTAGGCTTAAAGGTGGATATCCAGAAGGGGTTTGTTACTCTATTTTATTAATGAATGCAGTTACGCCGCTTATTGATCGATTAGTAAGGCCAGTTAAATTTGGAGCAAGGAGGTAGTGAAAAATGTCGGATGAGAATAATGTTGAACATAAGGTTTTGCATAATAAAGAATATAGTATTTTTCAAATTGCTATAAATTTAACAGTTGCTTGTTTCATATCAGGTGCGATTATTGCTGGAACCTATTTTATAACAGCACCAGTTGCAGCAAAAAATGCGATTACTATGAAGAATGATGCAATGAAAGCGTTGGTTAAAGATGCAGAAAGTTTTAAGCCCTTGAATGGAAAAAAAGATTGGTTTACTGCAGAAAAGAATGGGAAAGTAATTGCTTATGTAGTTCCAGCAGAGAGTAAAGGATATGGTGGAGCTATAAAAATGCTTGTGTCCGTTACACCTCAAGGTAAAATTATTGACTTTGCTATATTATCCAGTAATGAGACACCAGGGCTTGGAGATAATGCAGGTAAAGACGCTTTTAGAAGTGAATTTAAGGGTAAAAAAAGTGAGGATTTAGAAGTGGTAAAGGATAAATCAAAAGAAAATAATATTCAAGCTATGACTGGAGCTACCATTTCTTCAAAAGCTGTAACCAAAGGTATCAAAGAAGCTGTGCAACAAGTTACACAGCTTGTAGGGGGAAAATAATATGAGAGAGTTATGGAATATATTCAAAAAAGGGATTATTGAAGAAAATCCGATTTTTGTTCTTGCACTTAGTCTTTGCCCCGCACTCGCGGTAACCAGTAACTCCATAAATTCATTAACTATGGGTCTTGCAGTAATGTTTGTTATTACTGTAAATAATACTATTGTATCTATTTCTAGAAAAGTAGTAAACCCTAAGGTTCGTGTACCGGTGTATATTACATCTGTAGCAACAATTGTTACAGTAGTACAGCTGGTATTACAGGCATATGCGCCACTGCTCTATAAGGCATTAGGTATATATTTAGCATTGATTGTTGTTTTTGCAATTATTTTAGCTAGGGCAGAGGTTTTTGCTTCGAAAAATTCAGTGCTACCATCATTTTTCGATGGACTGGGAATGGGGTGTGGTTTTGCACTTGCACTCTTATCTATTGGAATAATTCGTGAACTTTTAGGTACAGGAGCTATATTTGGCATACAAGTGCTTGGTTCTTGGTATAACCCTGCACTTATAATGATTTTACCCCCAGGTGCATTTATATTAATTGGTTATATGGTGGCTGGTTTCAAGATGCTGACTCAGCATATGGAAAAAGTTAAACTTGAGAGAGGTGAAGTATAATGGGTGAATATTTAACTCTGTTTGTCTCTGCGGTAGTTGTAAATAACTTCGTTTTAACAAGGTTTCTAGGACTTTGTATTTTCTTCGGAGTTTCCAATAGTTTAAATGCCTCTATTGGTATGGGCATGGCTGTAACTTCTGTTATGACTCTTAGTTCAATGCTGGCATGGGTGGTATTCCATTTTGTGCTAGCTCCACTTCATTTAACATTTTTAACAACAGCGGTATTTGTACTTTTGATTGCTAGCTTTGTGCAGCTTTTAGAAATGATTATTAAAAAATACGCTCCTACACTATATAATATGTGGGGTATTTATTTATTATTAATTGCTACAAATTGTGTTGTGCTTGGGGTTCCACTATTAAATGCAGAGTCTAATTTTTCATTTATGAAAAGTGCGGTTTCTGCCATTGGTTCTGGATTAGGATTTGCGTTGGCAATTATCCTCATGGCAAGTTTAAGAGAAAAATTAAGATTAGCAGATGTACCTAAACCACTCGAGGGGCTCGGTATTGCGTTTATTTTAGCTGGAATGCTCGCTTTAGCCTTCCTGGGGTTTTCTGGTATGATACCAGTATAGAAAGGAGCTGAGAAATTAATATGAGTAATATGAGTATTGCAATTGCGGTTTTAGTTGTAATGACATCAGTTGGACTAGTGTTTGGTTTGATTTTGGCGGTTGCCAATAAAAAATTCGCCATTGAAGTAAATCCCTTGATTCATATTGTTGAAGATATATTACCAAAAGGTCAATGCGGAGCCTGTGGATATGCTGGTTGTATGGCCTATGCAGAAGCTGTGGTTATAAATCCAGATGTGCAGCCAAATCTTTGCATTCCAGGTAAATCGGCTGTTGCAAAAATGGTAGGGGAATTAACTGGTAAAGCAGCATTAGAAATGGAACCAAGAGTGGCTTTTGTAAAATGTGCTGGTAATCAAGATAAAGCTATTAAAGCTTATAAATACGAGGGCGTACAAGAGTGTGTTGCTGCAACGCTACTACAGGGAGGACATAAGGGATGTCAATATGGTTGCCTTGGTTTTGGAACCTGTGTTAGAAGTTGTCCATTTGATGCAATGACAATGAGTGAAGATGGCCTACCAATTATTAACAGTAAAAAATGTACAGGTTGTGGAAAATGTGAAATAGTTTGCCCGAAAAAAGTTATTGAATTGGTTCCCATTGGAGTTCCTATAGCTGTGAATTGTAATTCAAAAGACAAAGGTGCTATAGTACGTAAAGTTTGCAGCGTAGGCTGTATCGGGTGTGGAATTTGTGTTAAGAATTGCCAACATGGTGCAATAAAAATTGAGAATAATATAGCTATAGTAGATAGCAGGATTTGTGTTTCAAAGTGTAGTGAATCAACTTGCTTACATAAATGCCCAACGGGAGCAATTTCAAAATTTAGTCAGTGACCTATGTTAAATTTATGGGAGAAATAGCATATTGTGTGTTACAATATACTTACAAACAAATTTAAGGAGGCACGATATGAACAAAATTAAACAACAACAAATAATGAATGAAATTGGTATACCCTGTCCTCTTGAAAATGAATCAGATCAGAATTATGCAATTAGAATGATAGAAGAAGCTTGCACTTTCTTAAAAAACTATGCAAAGCATACTGGCAAAAAGGGTTATGTTTGTCATCTTTCAGGTGGGGTAGATACCTTTGTTACAAGTATGCTTATTAAAAAAGCAGGACTATATTTAATAAATTTATCTCTTCCTTTTGGGATTAAACCAGATATGGCTGATGTAGAACTTGCAAAAAATATTATAAAACCAGATGTATTTAAAACTTACGATATAATGGGTCCTGTAATTGAATCCATTGAGCTACTTCGTGATTTACCACCTTCGAAGGTAGATATAGGAAACACAAAAGCTAGAATAAGAATGACCGTAGTATATAGAGTAGCTGAAGTATATGATGTTTTAGTTGCTGGAGCAACAAATGTATCTGAGCTAACCCTTGGAATGGTAACTAAATATGGTGACGATGCATCAGATATACAACCAATTGCTGGATTGTCAAAAGGCATAATTTACGAAATGGCGAAAATATTTGGTGCACCTCAATCTATAATTGATAAAATGTCTACCACTGGTACCTGGGATAATGAAGCCAATCAAAAAGAAGTAACAGAAATAAATCACCAGGTTTGCATGTATTTAAGGGGAGATGACATTTCAGAGGAATACGAGAATGAAATAGTGGATTTGTATACAAGGTCTGAACATAAAAGACATTCACCAGTGACGCCAAAAGATTCCTGGTGGTTTGAATAAATTTATAAAAGAAATAGGTCACCTAATAGCTAGGTGACCTATTTCTTTTATGATTTTTTTGAACTGTTATTTATTTGACTTTTAATACGAATATATGTGGCGTAAGTCTACCACTTTCAATTTTTATCTCTTGAAGAAGTTCAAGCTCTTCATTATCTACTAGAACTTCCCTAAATAATTGTTTTTCTATTGTATAAACAAAGGCCATTCCACCTGAGACTACAAGGCTAGGAATTTTTTTTGCAAATTTACTATAAAGCTCCGCATATTTGTTATGGGTGGCGGACTTATTGTCAAAAGGCATATTTGTTATAAGCTCATCAAAAAGGTAGGTAGTAGAAAAATCTAATATATCTTCATCTATTAAATCTATATTCACATTAGCTAATTTAGAATTTACTGTTGCTGCTGAAATAGCGGTTCTATATATATCCACGCCTGTTAAAGATTCTACCTCGGCGAGTTTAGCTCTTTCAATAAGCATTGTGCCAGTGCCACAAAAAGGGTCTATAACTCTCGCACTAGGTTTTAACCATTTTTCTATAGATTTAACTACAATAGCTGCAGTTACTGGATTTATAGAGGTAGCTATTTCATTTTTTCTATAGTCAAATCTATTATCTGCAAAGGAATATAGTTTTATAAATACACTGCAGAGATTATTTCTTTCAACTATTCGAATTTCGACTTCATAGGAGGAGGGGCTATTTTTTAAACCTCCACAGGAAATTTCATCTAGTTCTCTTGATAAGTTTTTTACAAACTCTGAACGTTCGCGGCTGGCATCCATAGTTTTAAATTCAACTCTGTACCAAAAAGGAGAATTAGAATCACATTCATGACACTGATTTAAGAAATCAACAACATTTGCATCTATAATTGCAGCTGCTATTACCTTATAATCAAATTGCAGCTCTTCACACTCATCTAGTGGAAACAAAAGTTCATAAAAGGTTCTGCAGGTGTAAACCTGATCTATATCATTCTCATAAATAAGAATACCATCATCTACAAGTCTACCGTCTATAGATTTTTCTTCAAGTTCCTTTAAAGTGTGTTGATACTGATAATTCATAACTGTGAGTATCATAGGTACTGCATTTTCAAATTCTTTAAATCCTTTAAATTCATGGCGTACAGGAGGGGATAATTTATCTATGGCCCTTGTAAGTGCAAGTTTTTCCTCATTAATATGTTTATTAGTTGTTATTAGTGAGTTATCCTCTCTGCAAGCTTTTTCATTCATTACTACATCTTCAAACATTTTCTTTAACTTTTCTGCATCAAGAATGCTACCGCAGTTTCCTATGGCAAGTACATAAGAATATCTTACAAATAATTTATCTTCGGAGTTATAGGCATTATATAGTGCTTCTAAATATGCAGGATCTCCTAGTTCTCCAATAACACCACATACATTCTTTCTAACTTTTGGATCTGAATGTGAAAGAAGAGCGCTAAGTTTTTCTTTGGAATTACCAATAGTTCTTTTGAACATGCCCTTGGGTTTTTCTTTTTTTAAAATATCCCTCATAACAGAAAGAATTGCTCTTGGGTCCTCATTCGTTATTATTTTTGCCCATAACATTGGAATTGCATTATTATAATCTAAGGAAAGTTTATTTACTATTGCAGATCTCTGTTTGTCATCTGCAGTTTTTAGACTCTCTAAGAGAGCTGTAACTGTATCATTTATTTCTATCATTTGTTTCCCTCCTGTAGTTCGCTGGGGCACAAAACAATTATTAATTGTTTTGCCTCTTATGTTTTAATTTAATAACTTTAATTATACCTTATATTTCGTGGTAATGGGGGGATATTAGTGTTTTATCTGTTTTTATTATAAGCATAAAAATTATCACTGATATTAGTAGAAACTCTCTATCACTATTTTTATCTATTATATAAGTATTATTATCTATAAGTTCACCATAAGTCATACCTATTTTATTATGCATTTTGATTTTTTAGCAAAACGAAGTTCTCACTATATTTTAAAATAATTAACTATAGCTTTTTAAATAGGTTTCAATTACTACATTATAATATATACATTATAAGTATGGTATTATATTGGTGACTATGAGTTTTAAAAGTGCGTACTTACATTAAAACAATATAGTAGTATAATCATAGATATTCAAAAATAAGAAGACGGAGGATTTTAATATGAATGAAACTCTAAAAAATATAAGAAATAGGAGAAGTACTAGGGCTTTTTTACCAGAGCAGCTTAACGATACAGATGTGCAAGATATAATAGAGGCAGGTATTTATTCACCAAGTGCTACAAATAAGCAACCATGGCATTTTACAGTAATACAAAGAAAAGATATTATAGACAGATTAAATGACGCTTTTAAAGATATTGCAAGTAAATCAGAAAATGAGTATATTAGAAGGTTTGCTGATAATGAAAAATTCCATGTGTTTTACAATGCACCAACAGTTGTATTGGTATCTGGAGACAAAAACAATGAGGCTGCCTCAGTCGATTGCGCAGCAGCAACAGAAAACATGTTTATAGCAGCAGAATCCTTAGAAATTGGTGGCTGTTGGATTGGCCTTATTGCACATTTACTAAATAGTGAAGAAGGCGCGGAATGGGTTAAGGAACTTGAAATACCAGAGGGTTTTAGACAAATACATGCATTGTGCCTTGGATATAAAAAAATTCAGGTAACTAATGCACCAAAAAGGAAAGAAAACACAGTAAATTACATAAAATAACAATAAATCCAGCAGAATTAAATAATTTTGCTGGATTTTTGTAAATGGTAATTAAAATTATTGAAGGCCTGGCTTACTCTATATGAAGCATAAGTTAAGCTAATAGATAAGTGGGTATCTATTCCTAATTTCTATAGGTATTTACAAATACGGAAAAGTGGTATATACTAAAGAAGTTGATTAACATGCTTCATTAGCTCAGTTGGCTAGAGTACCTGACTCTTAATCAGGGTGCCCAGGGTTCGAATCCCTGATGTAGCACCAACGTAAATACAGATATCTCAATTATTTGAGGCATCTGTTATTTTTTTGCTTTTTATTAGAAAATGCTAAAATTGATGAAGTCAGTAGAAAAAAATCATAACTGAATTTTATAGTATTTTTATGTCGCACTTAAAATTAATTCCATTTAGCTTACTTGAGTTAAGTATTAACCCATTTATCTATTTTTGAGCTTAGGTCATTAAAATTCACTGGCTTTGATATATAATCATCCATACCAGCTGAAATAAACTTATCTTTATCACCTGACAAGGCGTAGGCAGTCATAGCAATAATGGGGGTATGTTTTCCAGACAACAATTCCTTTTCTCTTATTAATAAAGTTGCGGTATGCCCATCCATAACTGGCATGTTAATATCCATAATTATCAGATTAAATGTAAATTTATTATATAGATCAATTGCATCTTTACCATTTTCAGCAAGTAAAACATTGAATTGTTTTTTCTTAAGAATTATTTCTGTTATTCTTCTATTTATTTTATCATCTTCAACTAAGAGTACAGTTTTGTTGAAATTGTTATCAGTTATAGAGTTGTTCCACATTAGGGGATTTTCGCTTAATATAGCTTCAATCTTCTGGAGATTAATGGTAAAATGAAATGTAGAACCCACCATTTCTTCACTTTCTAGCCAAATATCACCGCCCATTAATCGTACTAGGTTTTTAGATATAGCTAGGCCCAAACCTGTTCCTTGATACTGTTTAGTGTAGGTGCTATCTAATTGTTTAAACCTTTCAAATAATAACCCCTGTTTATCTATGGGTATTCCAATTCCAGTATCTTCAATTGAAAATTTTACCTTTATAAAATTTTCATCCATATGATCAGTTAGTACACTAACAGTTACGTTACCCATTTGAGTAAACTTTACTGCATTTCCGATTATATTTGATAATACTTGCCTTAATCTTACAGCATCACCATTTAAAATGTCAGGTATGGTTTTATCAATTTCAACTTTTAGTATTATACCTTTTTCATTGGCGCTAATATCAAATAAGGTAATAACTTCGCTAACGACATCTCTAATTTTAAAGGGCTTAGCTTCTATTGCAATTTTACCTGCCTCAATTTTAGAAAGGTCTAAAACATCATTGATTATTGTAAGGAGTACCTTTGTTGATTTTATTACCAAAGTTAAATATTGTCGGGGTGCTTCATCTAAATCAGTCATTAGGGCTAATTGTGTCATTCCCATTATGCCATTCATGGGAGTCCTAATTTCATGACTCATGTTTGCAAGAAATTGACTTTTGGCAATATTGGCTTGTTCTGCATCAAGTTTTGATTTAATTAGTTGCTCTTGAATTTTAATTCTTTCAAAAACCTCCGCTTTAAGTTGAACATTAATTTCTTCTAGTTCTGAATTCATGATCTGTAATTCTATCGTTCGCATCAATACCCTATCTTCTAATTCCTCATTTAATTTTTTAATCTCAGTTTCTGCCCTTTGACGCTCTGAAATTTGTTCTTCGAGCATAGCATTACTTTTTTTAAGTTCACAATTAGTATCCTCCAGGGTTGCATTTGATTCCTCAAGCTCACAGTTTGTTTCAGCTAACTGTTTAGTTCTGTCAACAACCCTATCTTCTAATTCTACATTTAATGACTGTATCTCATTTTCCCGAAGTCGAATATTCTTTTTCATTATGTCAAAATAATTGGATAATTGTATAAACTCCTTATAATCTTTAGTTTTAGGGGACATACTATAATCACCAGCAGAGATAAGCTTAATTTTGCTGATAAGATTATTGAAAGCTTTGGTTATACTTACTACACTCATTGTGGAAAGAATAAGGTATAATAAAATCATTATGAAAAAAGCGATATAATAATTAGTCTTAATCTGGGTAATTTGACCTAATGCCTTATTTGAGTCTAGCACTATAACAGAGTACCAACCTGTTAACTCAATTTTTGTTGAATATAAAATTAGTTTATTATTATTACTATTCTCAATATTTATGGTGGCTATTTTATGTTCAATTCCATCTTTAATTTCATTAAAATAATCAAATTGTCTTCGTTGGATTACATTATTATTATTATTATTAGTATCAACTAGATAGGTACCTTTCTCATCCAAAATAGAAACACTTTCTACTGAATTTGAAGTAGACCCTTGAGTAATCTTTATTATTTTAGATAGGTTTAAATCTGCAACTAGCAAATCCCCATTAACATAAAACGAGATAGAAACGGTGGGGGACTGAGTCTGCTCTGATATAAATACACGGGACCATACGGGCTTGCCTGATTTGTCTATTTTTTTAAAAAAATCTTCATTTAATGTACTTGTCCCAATTTTGTCTTTATTAAATGGAGCAGTGTTTTTTACCATACCATCTTTGTTAACAATTCGAATATTATCAAAATAAGGATATATGTTAATAATTGTACTAAGGTATTTATCTATTTCGGTATCATTAACAAAGTTTTCTAAAAGTAAATCTTTTTTTAATGCATTCATAATATTTATTGGATTTTGAATAAAATTTTCCACCTGATTATTAATATTGTAGGCCATAATACTATTTTCATGTTGAATATTTTTAACAATCCGATGAGTAGATAGTGAAATAGAAAAATATCCAAAAATTAAAGCAGGCAAAATAAATATGAGTAGATTGTTTAATAACATCTGGCATTTTAAACTAAAGACTCTCTTCATGTATTAATCTCCCTTCTTTAACTGTCCATTTTCTATTTCGAAAATCCTATATTTTCTAGTATTATCTCCAAACTTATCAATGCTATAATTACCCTGTAATCCCTTAAAGGTTTTAATTTTAATTAGATTATTCTTAATAGTAGTAGCTGTTAGATTAGGACTCATTTTCATGGCCACCAGTAAAGCAGACACTGCTTCATAAGAATACATAGAGGAAAATGTAGGGTTTTCTCCATATCTATCTAGGTATGAGTCTCTAAATTTTACAAATTTCGGTGATTTATCATTAAAATCCATTGCACCTACAATAAACATGCCTTCAATAGCATTTCCACCATTTCTAATTAAATCAGCTGTGTTTGACCATAAAGGTGAGTAGATATGCACCTTAGAGTCTAGTTTTCTTAGTTGTTGAGTTATTTTAGCATTATCTTTCGAATTTGAGATAATAAAAAGAGCATCAATTTTTGATTCTAAAACATCTTTTGCTAGGCTTGAACAATTTACATTTAAATTAGAATTGAATGTTTTGGTAAAGATAATTTCTCCCTTATTTGACTCCAAAATATTTTTGAAATTATTATATAGAGCATCAGTAAAGATCTTGTTTTCTAAATCGTATAAGACTGCAAATTTTTTGTCGTTATTTTTATTGGCCATAGCAGCTAAAACTGTTGCTTGTTCATTGGTAGTTGCGATGAATCTGATGAAATTGTCATCTATACCTGTTAAGGGATCTGCGCTTACCGTTGGTGATAAAAGCAATATGTTTTTATCTTTTAGATAACTCATGGAATTTACAATCATTCCACTTGTATAAGGCCCAATTACCACAGGTATATTTTCTGTAATAAATTCCTTTTGAACTTTAAGAGCTAAAATTGGATCATTCTTATCGTCTTTAACCAACAATTCTAATTTTGATCCTCTTAAGCCCCCAGCTTTGTTAAACTCATCCACGGCGAGTTCTACACCTCTTCTCCCTGATACGGATAAATCGGAATTAATTCCTGACATGGTACCTAACACACCAATTTTTATTGGTTTAGTATTCTTACTGCAACCGGATAAGTACAGTACACTATTAATAAAAATTGCACAAAGAATAATTACAGTATTGCTCTTGAATTTCATATGAACTTACCCCTTATTTTAACGACATTTTATGATAATTAATGAGAATTCGTTATTAGAAAATATTTAATATTGTGTATATTATAATATTATAATATTAAATAATGTAAAAATCAAATTTGAAAAAATTAAAAGAACTATAAAACGTCATAAAGAACTATAAAAATGGTAAAAAGGTTATCAATGACCAGAATTTAATAAAAAAATCAGTTGTATTATGAAAATTAAACCAATATATGTTGTAATATGCAAAAGTATGAAATATAATGTTAATTAGTTAGTTAGCTGTAACTAACCTGGAGGTGAGTTAAATGAAAATTGATATTTTAAAAAGGAAGGAAAGTATAATTATAACAGCCATTGAAGTGTTATACGAATCTGGTATTAATGGAATGACAATAAAGGAAATTGCTAAAAGACAGAACATATCAGAGCCTGCTATTTATAGGTATTTTAATGGTAAGGGGGAAATTATCAAAGAAATTTTAAAAAGATATTCTATCTATGACGAAGTAATAAAAAATACAATACTCGACAATCATATGGGCGGTAAAGAGGCAATTAGGTACTTTTGTAAAGCATATGCGGAATATTACCAAAACTATCCAGATATTACTACTGTAATGTTTTCTTTTGATATTTTTAAGTATGATGAAGAAGCCAATAAAGAAATGAAAAACATTATTAAAAATAGATATAATTTACTATTTATGTTTGTTACAAAAGCTATTGAAAACAGGGAGATTTCATTTAATAATCACGCTCAAGCACTTACAGATTCAATTTTTAGTATTTTATGGACTATTACTTTTTTATGGAGAATGGAAAATTGCAGTTTTGATGTAAAAGAACGAGTTCTTTTAGCAGTTGGTAATATAATAAATTTTTAGAGGAGATGACTTTGATGAAAAGGGTTTTAATTACAGATGATGCAGCATTTATGAGATTATCATTAAAAACCATGCTTGAAAAGAACGGGTTTGAAGTGGTTGGCGAGGCTGAAAATGGGGCAATTGCTATTGAAAAATATAAGATTCTTAAACCGGACATTGTAACGCTTGATATTACAATGCCAATAATGGATGGAGTTGAGGCATTAAAACATATAAGGGCCTTTGATAAAAGTGCAAAAATTATTATGATTTCCGCAATGGGACAAGAAACAATTGTAAGAGAAGCTGTGATGTCCGGTGCTACTGGTTTTGTAATAAAACCATTTATTGAAGAAACAATAGTAAAAGCTTTTTCAAAATTGAAATAATTTTTTAAAAATGGGGGACGATTATGTCGGAGGGTGAAATGAGCAGAGAACCAATGCTAGAAGTATATATTTTTGAAGCCACGCAACTAATGGAGCAACTTGAAGAAATTAGTATTGAATGTGAAAAGAGCAAAAAAATTGGCAAGGACGCAATAAATGAAATCTTTAGGATAATGCACACCATAAAAAGCTCATCAGCTATGATGATGTTTAACAATATATCTGTTCTAGCACATTCACTGGAAGATTTGTTTTACTTTATTCGTGAAAGCAAAGATGTAACTATTGACTTTGAAAACTTATTTGATTTGGTGCTTTCTGGCATTGACTTTATCAAGGGAGAAGTTTCGAAAATCCAAAATGACTTCGATGCAGATGGCTCTAGTGAAAGCTTGGTATTAAAAAGTTCAAACCTTCTTAGGAATATGAAAGAGGCTAACGGAGAAATTATCAATGATGATTTTGCAGAACAAAAGGAAGACACTAAATATTATATTAGCTCTTATCAAAGCGGAGGTAAAGAAGTTAAGCAGAAGTATGTTGCAAGAATTTTTTATGAAGATGGTTGTGAGATGGAAAATGTACGAGCTTATACCGTAGTTCATAATCTTAAAGATATAGCTTACGAAATTTATCACCTTCCTAAAGATATTATAGAAAGTAATGACAGTGTGGAGGAAATTAGAAAGAATGGGTTTTTAATAGGTTTTTCTACCTCTATGGAAAAGAAAAAAATTGAAGAACAATTAAATGAAGTCATTTTTTTAAAACAATTAGAACTGCTACAAGTGGAAGAATATCCACCAGAGCTTAAAGCATTAAAGGGAAAAAAAGAAATTATTCTTGAAGACCTAATAGAGAACATTGAAAGCGTTGAGACCAATAAAGAAAAGGTAGCACCCTTAACTATAAGTGGAAAAGGACAAAGCATTATAAGCGTAAATATTTCAAAACTGGACATGCTTTTAGATTTAGTGGGGGAAATTGTAATTACAGAAGCAATGGTCACAAAAAATCCGGAGTTAGAGGGTCTTTCGTTAGAAAATTTTAATAAAGCTGCGAGACAACTAAGAAAACTTACTAATGAATTACAGGATGTTGTTATGTCCATAAGGATGGTACCAGTATCCATGACTTTTCACAAGATGAATAGAATTGTTAGAGATATGAGTAAAAAACTAAATAAAGATGTTGAGCTTGAAATTGTTGGTGAAGACACAGAGGTAGATAAAAACATTATTGATCATATTTCTGATCCACTTATGCATCTCGTGAGAAATTCCTTAGATCATGGACTAGAAGAAAAAGAGGAAAGAATAGCTTCTGGTAAACCGGAAATTGGAAAAATAACTTTAGAGGCAAAAAATGCTGGTGGTGATGTATTTATAATTGTTAGGGATGACGGACGTGGGCTAGACAAAAAAAGTATATATGAGAAAGCTAAACATCAAGGGTTAGTTACTAAGCCTGAGGATGAATTAACAGATAAAGAAATTTTCTCAAATATTTTATTACCGGGATTTTCCACAAATGAAAGTGTTACAGAGTACTCTGGCCGTGGCGTTGGAATGGATGTAGTGAAGAAAAATATCGATAGCATTGGTGGAGCTATTTCTATTGAAAGTTTAAAAGGAAAAGGAAGTAAGATATCAATCAAGATTCCTCTAACGCTCGCGATAATTGATGGATTAGAGGTAGCTGTTGGAAAATCTAAATATACAATACCTATTACAGCTATTCGTGAGTCTTTTAAGCCAAAAGAAAATGAAGTAATTGCGGATAGCGAAGGTAATGAAATGATAATGATAAGAGGGGAAGCCTATCCAATTTACAGACTTCATCGAATATTTAATATAAATAGGTCGGTAACCTCCTCAAATGAAGGGATACTGGTATTGGTGGAGGATAATACAAAAGCTGCATGTTTGTTTGTAGATTCCTTAATCGGTGAACAACAGGTAGTAGTGAAGGCTTTACCCCCTTATATTAAAAAAGCTAAGGGTATCGCTGGATGTACAATACTTGGAGATGGTAACATAAGTCTTATTATAGATATAAGTGAAATTTTAGACAGGTAAAACTAAAGAAAGGTGGTAAAAAAATGGAAGAGGTTTTAGATGAAGTTGTAGAAACCGCGGAAGATACTCAAAAGGGTAAATTTCTAACATTTTCTGTTGGACGGGAGTCTTATGGTATTGAAATTAAGTTTGTCACAGAGATAATTGGCATACAAGACATAACTGAAGTACCTGAATTGCCTAATTATGTAAAGGGGATAATAAATCTTCGCGGAAAGATTATTCCAGTAATTGATGTAAGGCTTAGGTTTAAAAAAGATGCAAAGCAGTACAATGATAGGACTTGCATAGTGGTAATTGACATAAATGAAATTTCAGTTGGACTTATTGTGGATAATGTAGCTGAAGTAATTAATATAGAAGATAGTAATATTGTTCCGCCACCGGATATAAAAACAGGTTTTCATAATCGATATGTTAGAGGAATAGGAAAAGTAGGAAATGAAGTTAAGTTGCTACTAGATTGTGATAAATTGCTGAATGATGATGAGCTAGATAGCTTGAATACAATAGAAACTACTAAGTATTAAAAACTCAAAATAAATTAATATTACGAGGGGGATAAGTTTATGAAATGGTATATGAATATGAAAATTTCAGCTAAGCTTCTATCAGGTTTTATAATGGTTGCTATTATCGCTGCAGCTATCGGTGTTGTAGGTATTGTAAATTTGAAAAGCATTGATAAATCAGATACACAGCTTTATGAAAATCAGTTAGTGCCAACAACTCAATTGGCAGATATCAATAAAAACTTTCAAATGATACGTGTAGATGTACGAGATATAATTATTGAGACAAAGGCTGAAAAAATGCAGGTGATTGAAGATTCTATAAAGATAAAAAAAGCGGAAATACAAAAGTTATCAACAGAATTTGAAAAGACTATACTTTCAAGTGAAATGAAAACTGCATTTAAAGATTACACTGAGAAGAAAGATAACTTTGAGGCTCAATTGGATAGTGTATTAAGTCTAGCAAAAGCTAACAAGAATGTTGAAGCTGCTGCTTTAATGAGTGCAACTGGAACTTCGGGAAAAGCATCAAAAGCCCTGCAGGAATCCATAGATTCATTAATTACAATGAAATCAGCAGATGCTAAAATTAAATCAGACAATAATTCAAGCAATGCTAAGAGTGCAATTAATACCATGATTATCCTCCTTGTGGCTGGAGTACTTATAGCAATGGCCCTAGGAATTTTCCTAAGCAATATTATAAGTACTCCTATTAAACTCCTAGCACAAGCAGCGGATAAGCTAGCCATAGGTGATATTGATGTAGATATAAAAACAAACAGTAAGGATGAAATTGGAACCTTAATGATAGCTTTTAAGAAAATGGTAGAGAATATACGTGAAAACGCATCCACCGCTGAAAAAATTTCTAAGGGCGATTTTAGTGTAGTAATAAAAGCTAAATCTGATAAAGATGTACTAGCAATGAGTATGATCCTGGTTGTTGAAGCTGTTAATAATCTTGAAAAAGAAACAAATATGTTAACAATGTCAGCAATAGAAGGTAAATTATCTACACGTGGAGATGCACAGAAGTTTAACGGAGGATATAAGAATATAGTTGAAGGTATAAACAATATCTTAGATGCTGTTATTGAACCTATTAAGGAAGCATCAACAGTACTTACAGAAATGGCCAATGGAAACCTAAAGGTAAATATGGTAGGAGATTATAAGGGAGATCATGCAGATATTAAAAATGCATTAAATGACACTATATATTCCCTATCTTCTTATGTAACAGAAATTTCAGAGGTTTTAGATGAAATGTCTAATTCAAATCTTGAGCTATCAATTAATAATGAATATAAAGGAGACTTCGCTCAGATAAAGGATGCCTTAAACCTTATAATCCAATCCTTTAATGAAGTATTTACAGAAATAAATAATGCTGCAGATCAAGTATCAGCAGGCTCAAATCAAGTTTCAGATGGAAGTCAGGCACTATCTCAGGGTACTACAGAGCAAGCAAGCTCTATAGAAGAATTAACTGCTTCCATTACAGAAGTGGCAGCTCAGACCAAGCAAAATGCAGTTAATGCTAGTCAAGCGAATGAACTTGCTCTTAATGCTAAAGAAGGAGCAGCCCTTGGAAATTCTCATATGAAAGAGATGCTTAAATCTATGGAGGAAATCAACGAGTCGTCTTCAAGTATTTCAAAAATAATTAAGGTTATTGATGATATAGCTTTCCAAACTAATATGTTAGCTTTAAACGCTGCAGTTGAAGCCGCAAGAGCAGGACAACATGGTAAAGGCTTTGCAGTAGTAGCTGAAGAAGTAAGAAATCTTGCAGCAAGAAGTGCCAAAGCAGCAAAGGAAACTACGGATTTAGTGGAAGGATCTATAAAGAAAGTAGAGATTGGAACAAAAATCGCTAATAATACCGCAGAGTCTCTTGATCAAATAGTTGTAGGGGTATCGAAGGCTGCAACTTTAGTGGGAGAGATAGCAGCAGCTTCAAATGAACAGGCAACTGCAATATATCAAATAAATAAGGGAATAGAGCAAGTTTCTGATGTGGTACAAACTAATTCCGCAACTGCGGAGCAAAGTGCAGCAGCTAGTGAAGAACTTTCAAGTCAAGCATCAATGCTTAAGAATATGGTAGGAAAGTTTAAACTAAAAGGGGGTAATATTGCATCTTACAAGGAAATATCTTTAGCAGGCTCTTTAAATAAAAACCAAGTAAATAACAAATTTTCAGCTCATGCTGAGGCAGCTGCAACAAAAAGTAAACCAAAAATATCCCTAAGTAATACAGATTTCGGAAAATACTAAGAAAAATTCTATTAAGACCATGGTACTTTATTAAACGGATTACCATGGTCTAATAAAAAAATAAAGGTGAAGATATGATAAATTTAAAAGATAGCGAATTTAGGGAACTTACGGCATATATGAAATCAAACTACGGAATAAACCTTACAGAAAAGAAACTACTTATTGAGGGTCGCCTTAGTAATATGATTACAGAGAGAGGTTTTAGTAGTTTTTCTGACTACCTAAAATTTGTTTTTAAAGATTCTTCAGGGAATGAAATTAGCACCCTTATAAATAAGCTTACAACTAATCATACTTTTTTTATGAGAGAAGCAGATCACTTTGAATACTTTAGGGATACTGTACTCCCTTACTTAGAAACAAACTCTAAAACTAAAGATTTAAGGATTTGGAGTGCGGGCTGTTCTAGCGGGGAGGAACCCTATACCCTAGCCATGATAATCGCGGATTACTTTGGAGATCAGAAGTTTATGTGGAATACAAAGATACTGGCAACAGACATATCGCAAAAAGTATTAGAAACAGCCGAAAATGGAATTTATTCGCAGGAAGCCATGAATACGATACCAAAATATTGGGGACTAAGATATTTTAACACAATAGCAGATAAAAACTATAAAATTTGTGAGGAAATAAGAAATGAAATAATATATAGGAATTTTAATTTAATGGCTGAAATCTTTCCTTTTAAAAAAAAGTTTCATGTTATATTTTGCAGGAATGTGATGATATATTTTGAGCCAAAAACAAAGATGGAGTTAATTAATAAATTTTACGAAATGACTGAACCTGGCGGATATCTTTTTATAGGACATTCTGAGTCAGTAAATAAGAATGAGACTAATTATAAATATATTATGCCTGCCGTTTATAGGAAAGGATAGAGGAACATGAATGTGGTGAAAAAGGTAAGAGTGCTTGTTGTTGATGATTCTTTACTTTTTAGAGAAACAATTGCAAGGGGGCTTTCAGCAGATCGTGGCATAGAGGTAGTGGGGACTGCTAGAGATGCCTTTGAAGCAAGAGATAAAATAATAGAGCTTGAGCCGGATGTTATGACTTTAGACGTGGAGATGCCGAAGATGAATGGTATTGAATTTTTAAAAAGACTGATACCTCAATATCCTATACCGGTGGTTGTGGTAAGTGCAATAAGTGATAATGTTTTCGACGCTTTAAATGCTGGGGCTGTAGATTTTGTTACAAAAATGAACTCAGTAACAGGCACGAGCAAGGAAATTTTTATAAATGAATTAATTATAAAAGTAAAAATTGCATCTATGGCGAAGATTGGACATATTAAAAAGGAAATTTCAAATGAGAGGAATATAAATAGAATTAGCTCGAGAAGTATCAATACTATAATTGCTATTGGTGCATCTACAGGGGGAACGCAAGCTATTATTGAAGTGGTTAAAGACTTTCCACAGGATATGCCCGGTATCATAATAACTCAACATATGCCTGCTGTATTTACAAAAATGTATGCTGATAGGTTAAATAATCTCTGCAATATGGAAGTTAAGGAAGCTGAAACCGGGGATATAGTCCTTCCAGGAAAAATTCTTATTGCTCCAGGAGAGCGACATATGGAATTAAGTAGGCGGGGGAATAATTATTTTGTAGAATGTTTCACTGGGGATAAAGTAAATGGGCATTGTCCTTCAGTGGACGTATTATTTAATTCAGTGGCAGAGAAAGCAGGGAGTTTAGCCATTGGAATTATTTTAACGGGAATGGGCTATGACGGAGCGAAAGGTCTTTTGAAAATGAAGCAAAAATGTGCATATACCATTGGACAGGATGAAAAATCTAGCGTGGTTTATGGTATGCCAAAAGTAGCCTATGATATTGGCGCCGTTACTAAACAAGCATCCTTGAAAAATATTCCACAGTTAATTTATTCTATACTGGAAGATAAAAAATAATGTGACAAAAGGGATGGGTATAATGATTATACAAGGTTTAAAAACTTTTGATGCTACAGCTGAAAGATTGGATATAGAAGCAATAAAAAAGCAGGCGCAAAACTTTAATGCTAATGATCCTTATCTGAAAGCTTTAGACACTATGAATATTTTCATAGTCATAGTAAATTCTTATAGACAGATTGTATACGTAAACAAGACTTATTTAAACTTGTTAAATATTAAGGATATATCAGAAATTTTGGGGAAAAGATTAGGTGAAAGCTTAGGTTGTATTAATGCTTTTAAAAATGAGGGGGGCTGCGGAACTTCATCTGCTTGTCAAGATTGTACTGGGCGTAATATAATTTTAAAGTCAATTAGTTTAAATCAGGAATTAGAAGATGAAGTTTCTATAATTAGAAAAATAGACGGGTTTGATGTATCAGTTAACTCATTTGCAAAGGTTGCACCTCTAGAAATAAATAAGGAAATTTTCTATTTGGCTTCCTTTGTTGATGCCACAGATTCTGTTAAAAAAAGAGCTATGGAAAGAATGTTTTTTCATGATGTAATAAATACCGCAGGCGCTTTAAAAGGGATACTTAATTTATTAAAAACTGAAGTTCCTCCCATATATGAGAATGAAGTTGCGCAGGTTGAGGGGCTATTTGAAGGACTTATAGATGAAATACAATCTCAAAAGCAAATCCTAGCTGCTGAAAATAATGAGCTTTTTACAGAACTTGATGAATTTAACTCTAAAGAAGTATTAAGGACATTAAAAAAGCTTTATAAGGGTTATAGTGATTCTCTAAATAAGACAATAAAAATAGATGAAGACTCTATAAGTGTAGATTTAAAAAATGACATTACTTTACTAAAGAGAGTAGTAGGGAATATGCTTAAAAATGCACTTGAAGCTGCAATGGATAATGGAGTTGTTACTATGGGTTGCAGTATGGCTCCAAATGAATATGTGCAATATTGGGTAAGGAATCCTAGCTATATTAGGGCAGACGTACAAAATAGCATTTTTAAGAGGGCTTTTTCTACAAAAGGAAAAGATAGGGGCCTCGGTACCTATAGCATGAAGCTTTTAGGTGAGAAATACCTAAAGGGTTCTGTTGGATTTACTTCAAGCAAAGCTTACGGTACTTGTTTTTATATTAATATCCCGAAAGTTAAATTTTAACAAAGAGGTGTTATAGATGAGAATATTAATAGCAGAGGATGACTTTGCAAGCAGATTATTTATGAGCAAGTTTCTTTCTAAATATGGAGAATGTGACGTTGTTGTAGATGGTATAGAGGCTATTGATGCCTACTTAAATTCAATGAAAGAGGGAAATAGCTATGATTTAATTTGCATTGACATTATGATGCCAAGACTTGATGGAATGAAGGTACTTAAATCCATTAGAGACATTGAAAAACAAAAGGGTATTGAAACAGAAAAAAAAGTAAAGATAATTATGACCACAGCACTAAATGATAAGGAAACAGTACTAAAGGCCTATGATTCTGGTTGTGAGGCTTACGCTTGGAAACCGATTGAAATAGAAAAATTTATTATTGTTATGAGAGACTTAGGCCTAATAGTATAGGGAAAATAGTATTACTGCTCTGTGACTTGAAGAGATTTTGGGATATATAACATAACTTCGAGAAAAAATATACACAACTATAAGTTCTAGTAGTACAATTTTTGTGATATAATTTATTTGTGACAGTATTTATAAAACAAAACATAAATTGTAATGGGGAGGGAAAAGTTATGGAGTCGTACACGTTTTTAATTATACCAGGCATAGTGTTAGTATCAATATTCTTAATTGCTTATGGCATAGGGTTTACAAGCATAGGAACAGATGAAGTAGGTATTGTGGAGAAGTGGTGGAGTATGAGTGGTTCAGTGCCTTCAGACGGGTTAATAGCACTTAAAGGAGAAGCAGGTTATCAACCAGAAGTACTAAGGGCTGGTGTTCACTTTAAAACGCCCTTTAAGTACAAGGTTAAAAAGGTAAGGCTGGTAACTATACCACAAGGTCAAATAGCTTATGTATTTTCAAGGTCAGGAGAAAGCTTAGGAGATGGTCAAACACTAGGTAAGGTCATACCAGAATGTAAATCATTCCAAGATGTTGTAGCATTTTTAAAGAATGATGGGCAAAAGGGACCACAGAGACAGATTCTTCGTGAGGGTACGTATGCATTTAACTTAGCACAATTTATTATAATCACGAAAGACAAGGTACATTCAATATTTACTTCAAAGGATGAGACAACACAAATAGAAACAATGAGAAGTGATTTATCTAGAGTAGCTGGATTTAGTCCTGTGCTTATATCAAGTTCAAAAGCCCCTGAGCAAATTACCCAGCAGAACGATGGTAGTGAAATGCCAGTTGCTTATAATAAAGTAGGTAACAATTCAGGTAGTCGCGATACTATAGGTATTGTAACTATTAATGAGGGACCAACACCTGACAATGGAGCAATTATAGCACCTATTGTTGGTGATGGTATAAATAATGAGTTTTATCATAATAATTTCCAAGAACCAGAAAAGTTCTTAGCTGCAAATGGTAGAAAAGGTAAGCAGATGCAAGTACTTACGGATGGAGTTTACTTCATTAATAGAATGTTTGCAAGTGTGGATATAGTACCTAAAAGTATAATAGATATCGGTTATGTAGGAGTTGTGGTAAGTTATTTTGGTGATAAAGGTGAAGATGTTTCAGGTACAGGGTACTCTCATGGAGAACTTGTAGAACAAGGTAAAAAGGGTATTTGGAGAGATTCCATGATGCCAGGAAAGTATGCATTTAATACTTATGCTGGTAAAGTTATGCCAGTTCCTACTACTAATGTAATATTAAAATGGATTACTGGTCAAAGTGGGGTACACAAGTTAGATGACAATTTAAAAGAAATTAGTTTAATAACTAAAGATGCTTTTGAGCCAAATCTACCTTTAACAGTAGTATTTAATATTGATTATAGAAAAGCTTCATCAGTTATACAAAGGTTTGGGGATATTAAAATGCTAATTGAGCAATCCCTTGACCCAATGATAGCTGGTTACTTTAAGAATATTGGGCAAACGAAAACCCTTATTGAACTAGTTCAAGACAGAAGTCAGATTCAACAACAAGCGGCAGATGAAATGAAAGAAAAATTTAAACTTTATGATTTGGAGCTACAAGAAGTACTAATTGGAACACCAGCTGCTTCATCTAGTGATACAAGAATTGATAAAATTCTTGCTCAGCTTAGAGATAGGCAAGTGGCTATGGAAGAGATTAAGACTAATGAAGCTAAGCAAAAATCTGCTGAAAAGCAAAGAGAATTAAATGAAGCTCAAGCAAAAGCAATGGCGCAATCAGCACTTACTCAATCAAGTATTGATATAGAGGTAGCTGATAATAAAGGTAAATCAGAATTAAGACTTGCAGAACAGTTAGCCTTCAAAACTCAGAAACTTGCTGAAGCAGACAAGTATAAGAGAACTCAAGAAGCAGATGCCGAAAGATACACTAGAGAAGCGCAAGCTGCAGCACAAGCGAAAACTATAGAATTAACAGCTACGGCAAATGCTAAGCAAGTAGAATTACAAGCAAGTGCAGAAGCATTCAAACTTGAAAAAGTAGGTAATGCAACAGCACTAAATATTAAAGCAGTTGCAGATGCTACAGCTGAGCAAGAAACAAAGGTAGGTATTGCAAAGGGAGCAGCAGCAAGGGCTTTAGTTGATGCATATGGCGGCCCAGAGTTGCAAGTACAACAAAGTGTCATGATAGCATTTGCAGAGGCATTAAAGATAAGCAAGTCTCCACTTGTACCACAAACTGTAATAATGGGTGGTACTGATGGAAAAACACCTAACGCAATGGAAGGAATAATGAGTATGGTGCTTGCAAATATGGCAAGTGAAAAAAATTCAATAGTATCAAAGCCTATAGAAAATATAATTGTTAAAGAGGTAATAAAGCCAGAAAGTGATTAATATAAAGAAAAAAAACGGCAGAATATTATTCTGCTGGTTTTTTTTATGTCACTTGCCATGTGGGTGGCAGAGCTTTCTACAAGTTTTTATTCAAAAGTTACATAAGTGTGAATTTTATTATTGCAATATTCCAAAGATTATTATAATATATAATTATGAGAATAAATTAACAATATTTACAGGGGGAATTATAATGAATAAAACCTTTGATTATAGTAAGTTGGATAGCATATTAAGTAATCATGAATTTAAATATTGCAATATTATTGCAATATTACAGGATACTCAAGAAATCTATAGGTATTTACCTAAGGAAATATTTGCATATCTGTCAGAAAAGCTTGGAATGAGCAGAGCTAAAATCTATAGTGTAGCAACTTTTTATGACAACTTTTCTTTAGAACCTAAAGGTAAGTATGTTATAAAAATATGTGACGGGACAGCCTGTCATGTAAGGAAGTCTATTCCTATATTAAATAAGCTAAGGGATGAATTAGGGCTTTCTGAGTCTAAGATTACAACGGATGATTTAGTGTTTACTGTAGAAACAGTATCATGTCTAGGTGCCTGTGGGCTTGCACCGGTTATAACAGTTAATGAAAAGGTACATGGTGCTATGACTCCAGAAAAAGCAAAATTGCTTTTAAACACACTTAAGGAGGAGAAATAATATGCTTCTTAACAGAAATGATTTAATTAATATTAGAAATGAGTATAAGGGTAGTCTTGATATGCAAAAGAAAAAAATTCTTATATGTGCTGGTACTGGATGTATTGCAGGTGGTGCCTTGGATATTTATGATGAACTTGTTAGGCTAATGGAAGAGAAGGGAATAAATTGTGCAATAAGTCTTGAAAAAGAACCACATGATGAATCAGTTGGAATCAAAAAAAGTGGATGTCATGGATTTTGCGAAATGGGTCCTCTTGTAAGAATTGAGCCTTGGGGATATTTATATATAAAAGTAAAACCTGAAGATTGCGCGGATATCATAGAAAAAACTATACTTAATAATGAATGTGTGGAGAGACTTGCATATACGAAAGACGGGAAAATACATAAAAAACAAGAGGAAATACCTTTTTATAAAAAACAAACTAGAATTGCTCTTGAACATTGTGGACATATTGATGCTACTTCCATAGAAGAATATTTTGCACTAGGTGGATATAGCGCAGTGGAAAAAGCATTATTCGATATGAATTCTGAGGATATTATTAAGCAAATCGAGGAGTCAAATTTAAGAGGACGTGGAGGCGGTGGTTTCCCTGCAGGGCGTAAGTGGTCTCAGGTAAAACTTCAAAAGGAACCTACAAAATATATTGTGTGCAATGGTGACGAAGGTGATCCAGGAGCATTCATGGACAGAAGTGTAATGGAGGGAGACCCTCATAGAGTACTTGAAGGAATGATTATTGCAGCAGTTGCTTGTGGTGCGCAGGAAGGATATATATATGTGAGAGCCGAGTATCCTCTGGCTGTAAATAGGCTTAAAAATGCTATTAGCCAGGCGAGAAGTTATGGAATTTTAGGTGATAATATTCTTGGAACAAGCTTTAGCTTTGATATTAAAATCAACAGAGGAGCAGGTGCCTTTGTATGTGGTGAGGGAAGCGCTCTTACAGCTTCGATTGAAGGCAAGAGAGGTATGCCAAGAGTAAAACCACCAAGAACAGTTGAACAAGGACTTTTTGGCAAGCCAACAGTACTTAATAATGTTGAAACCTTTGCTAATGTGCCTTCTATCATTACTAGAGGGGATCAGTGGTATAAAACTATTGGAACGGAGAAGAGTCCAGGAACAAAAGCCTTTGCATTAACAGGTAATATTGAAAATACGGGACTTATTGAGGTGCCAATGGGTACGACTTTAAGAGAAATAATATTCGATATAGGTGGAGGAATCAAAAATGGCAAAAAGTTTAAGGCCGTACAAATAGGAGGTCCATCTGGTGGATGTCTTATTAGCACAAATCTTGATTTGCCACTAGATTTTGATTCGTTAAAAAAAGTAGGCGCAATGATAGGCTCTGGTGGTCTTGTGGTTATGGATGAAGATACCTGTATGGTTGAGGTTGCAAAATTTTTTATGAATTTTACACAAAATGAATCTTGTGGTAAGTGTGTTCCCTGTCGCGAGGGTACTAAAAGAATGCTAGAAATTCTTGAAAGAATCGTCTCAGGTAAGGGAGTGCTCTCCGATATAGACTTGTTACTAGAACTTGCGGATACTATAACAGCAACAGCGCTATGTGGCCTTGGAAAAACAGCTGCATTACCAGTTGTTAGTACTATTAAAAATTTCCGTGATGAGTATGAAATGCATATAATTCAAAAGAAATGTCCTTCAAAAACCTGTGTTAAGCTTAAAACAATATTTATTGAGGCTGAACTTTGCAAAGGTTGCTCAAAGTGTGCAAGAATTTGCCCAGTTAACGCAATTTCAGGCAAGATTAAAGAGCCTTTTAAAATTGATCAAAATAAGTGTATTAAGTGTGGTGCTTGTATTGAAGCCTGTTCATTTAAAGCTATAAAGGAGGATTAAGACAATGAATGGAGAGTTTATGATTATAGATGATATACCTGTAGAGATAAATGGAGAAAAAAATATTCTTGAATTAGTTAGAAAAGCTGGTATAGATTTACCTACTTTTTGTTATTATTCTGAGCTTTCAGTTTATGGTGCTTGCCGTATGTGTATGGTAGAAAACAAATGGGGAGATATGGAAGCATCATGCTCTACTCCTCCAAGAGCGGGTATGGAAATACACACTAATACTCCAAGACTTAGAAAATATAGAAAAATGAATCTTGAACTATTACTTTCAAATCATTGTAGAGATTGTACTACCTGTGAAAAAAATGGTCATTGTAAGCTTCAAGATTTATCACAACGCTTTGGAATTAAGCAAGTAAGATTTAATAATACTTCTGAAGAAAGACAAATAGACAATTCATCTGCATGTATTGTACGGGATAAAAGTAAGTGTATCTTATGTGGTGATTGTGTTAGAGTTTGTGAAGAAGTACAAAATATCGGAGCTATTGATTTTGTTAAAAGAGGTTCGAAAATGACTGTAACTACTGCTTTTGATGAGCCTATAGCAGATTCCAATTGTGTTGGCTGCGGTCAGTGTGCGGCAGTCTGTCCTACAGGGGCTATTGTAGTGAAAAATGATACAGCGAGACTTTGGGAAGACATTAGTGATAAGGATACAAAGGTTGTAGTTCAGATTGCTCCTGCAGTACGAGTGGGAATTAGCCAGGAACTGGGACAAAAAGATGGAGAAAACGTAATGGGCAAAATAGTAAGTGCTCTTAGGAAAATGGGCTTTGATGAGGTATTTGATACTTCCACAGGAGCGGATCTTACAGTACTCGAGGAAACCACAGAGTTTCTTTCAAGACTTGAAAAAAATGAGAAATTGCCACTATTTACATCTTGCTGCCCTGCTTGGGTAAGCTATGTAGAAAATACTTATCCAAGTTTAATGAAGAATGTTTCTACTTGTCGTTCACCTATGCAAATGTTTTCTTCAGTGCTAAAGGAACACTACAAACATTCTAATAAAAGAGTTGTATCTGTGGCAATTATGCCTTGTACAGCAAAAAAATCCGAAGCAAAAAGAGATGAGTTTACAGAGGATGGAGTTTCCAGTGTAGATTATGTAATAACTACACGAGAGCTTATCCAAATGATAAAAGAATCAGGAATTGTATTTTCAGAGGTAGAGCCTGAGGCAGTTGATATGCCATTTGGTGTTAGTAGTGGAGCTGGAGTTATATTTGGGGTAACAGGTGGGGTTACTGAGGCTGTAATACGTAGAGTTTTAGATGATAAATCAACTTCCACATTACGCGCTCTTGCTTTTAATGGCGTACGTGGTATGGCGGGAGTTAAAGAAACTAGTATCACTGTGGATAACCGTGTAATAAATATAGCAGTAGTAAGTGGACTTAAAAATGCTGATGAGCTTATAAAAAGAATCCAATCCGGTGCCGCTCATTATGATTTCATTGAGGTTATGGCATGTCCAGGCGGATGTATTTGTGGCGCAGGACAACCATTTGCAAAAGCTGAGGGCAAATTAAAACGTGGTGCTGGACTATATGAAGCAGATAGAATGAGTAGCATAAAGCGTTCAGAGGAAAATCCAGTAATGATGTCATTGTATCAGGGAATTCTAAAAGGTAAGGTTCACAAGCTGTTACATGTAGATTATAAAGGGAAGGAGTGATTTTTGTGATAGATCTAAGTGTTTGTGTAGGTAGCGCATGCCATATTAAAGGATCTTACAATGTTATTAATAACTTTCAGCAAATTATTGAAGAATATAACCTGGCAGACAAGGTACAACTAAAAGCAATTTTCTGCTTAGGTCATTGTACAAAGGGAGTATCTGTAAAAATAGATGACGGTGAAGTTTATAGTGTTTCAGGAGCTACTTCTAGAAAGTTTTTTGAAACAGAGATATTACCAAAATTAATAATAAAAAGATGATTTAATAGAAGAAAAAAAGACTATCAGAACAAATTAATATTCTGATAGTCTTTTTTTCTTCTATTTAGGAATGTGAAGTTATAAATAATTTATAACCAGGGTATAACATCTAACCTATAAAGTTTTGTATGGCAAGAAGTGCTTTAATATCTATTTTTTCCTTGGAAGTAATCAGATTTTTAGCTTCTGGCTTTGATAATAGCAAAACCTCAATATCCTCATCTGGTTCTAAATAATCTTTTGATATTTCGCCAATGCAAGTGCAATAAACTAATGCTGCAGATTCATCTGTCATACCCGTTGATATGTATGCCTTAGATTTGGTCTTATTATAATCAATTTGAATTAAATCAAGTCCCGTTTCTTCTTTTAGTTCACGCTTAACTGTAGTTTCAAAGTCCTCACCCGGATCTATAAGTCCAGCAGGGATTTCATAAACATAATCATTAAGAGGAATTCTAAATTGCTTTATAACCACTAATTTATCTTCAGTGGCATGAGTAGCTTTATCCACGTATGTAGCTTTATCTACATAAGTAGCTACTATTATAACAGCATCAATATTGTCTTCTGTTGCATTAAAATAATTGTTTTTTAATGTATCTAAATCTTTTCTAGAAGCAATGGTCCAATTTCTAGGTTTCCCGTTTTTATTGATATACTCTGCATTATAAAGTTTTAAATACTTTGTATCTGCTAGTGTTGTAATATCTGTTATTGCCATTACATCATCTCCAACCCTACTTCAGTTTATTTAGTTATTCAAAATCTTCTGGTTTTAAATTATTTACATAACCTAAAACTACATCTAGTGAATTAGAGGAGTACATTGCATCTGTACCACCTTTATGATAATAAACTGCAAAACGATCATTTTTAAAATAGAAGATGTGATAACTTCTAGTGCCTACCTGTCTATGACCTAAGCAACTTTCATCATCTAAAATAAGCTCATTGAGTATTTTGTTTCCAACATTTATGTCTTTTATGACAGCTAAACTGAGAAAACGAGGTTCAAAAGTAAATTCTTTCATTGTGTTCATTTTAATTCCTCCTTTATACAATATATATATATTTAATAATATCACTTTGCAAGAGTAAAAACAAATATATACTAGCAATATTTGCAACAACTGGGTTTAAGTATTAATAGAAAATAGAATAAGAATTTGTTATAATGGTTATGAAATGTGAAATTGTGAAAAAACATATATAAATTAATATGGATACAGTTTTTGGAGGCGAAAAAAATGTTTTATTTTGTGAGAGACATAGAAGAAAATGTGATGAACATAAATTATTTGCAAGAGATTCCATTTCTGGAAGAGGCTATATATAATATGTCCTTAGAGAAATTGATAAAAGAGTATGAAAATATAAAAAAGTGGTTCATGATTAATAAAATGGCTAACCATTTTCAGCTTAAAGGTGTTGCTGGAGAAGAGTTGGATTTTTTTCTTATAGACAATATTCCTTATGATGATATGGACTATACTCATGATGTTCTGCATAATAGAATTAAACAAAAAATGGGATGCCAATTTGAAGAATATGAATTAAATTTGAAATTAAGATTAAGTAGGACATGCTCAAGAATTTTATTCAATATTAAGATTAGTTCTATTTTAAAAGATTGGACATAAAGTGTCTCCCACATGGCAAGTAAAAAACACCTCAGTAAAATTAGTTTATTTATAAACTAAAACAAACCACATATAAATATAATTTAAATCATTTATAAAAAAATGATTTAAAGCGCATAAATATAGTAATTTATTTTGAAATTATATAAAGTTAATAAGGACAAAGACAAAAAAGCATAATTGCTATATAGAAAAAGGCATATGTGTTAAAACTTCTATTTCATCTGTATATTTATTTTTTTTAAGTACCATATATTCAACTATAAGCATATCCAGCTTTCTGCTGACAATTAACTTCTCTATACTCATGTCATGTTCATCAAGGGTAGCGCACATTTCATTTAAAACGTCTCTCAATGTATCTATACAGGTTTTAAGTCTATCTTCAGCTAAAATTCTCATTATTTTTTCATCCATAAACAGCCTCCTAATATATACTGAAAAATTAGTATATAGTATTATCCATGATTTATTATATATTAAAAAAAGCAAATACATAATATGCTAGCAGCCTATAAATGGAGTTAGCATACTCTGTATTTGCCTTTAAAAAGGGTTATTTATACTTATTACCTTGCAAGGTGTGGTAATAATAACTTTATAAGACTTTCAATTATATTGACTTCCTTTTCTGAGCATTTATTAATTAATGAATGCAATACATTATTATTAGTATTTATGTGCGCTTGTTCAAAAAACAAATAGTCAATTGAAATGTGTAAACATTCTGAAATGTTTATCAATGTACTAACGCTCATTTTTCTTTCCCCTCTTTCAATTTGTCCCAAAAAATAGGGGGAAAGGTTTAAGAGCTCTGCTAATTTTTCTCTGGTCATATCAAATGTTTCTCGTTCCAGCCTTATTCGGTTTCCAATTTCTACGTAATTAATTTCATTATTCATATTACCCACCCTCTATAACCTTATATATTAATAACCCTATACAATTCTACATAAAAACCTTCAATATATAAATAAGCCCACTGCCTACAATTTCTATTTTACATGAGCAATATTTGAAAACAAAACCCAATTTTAATAAAGTAGATTGACCATTTTATTATGTTATGTGTAATTTTTGTTTTCTTATTCTTGTAGTTTACTCAATGCTTGCTTATGTAATACATTTAATTTTAAAAAAATAAAGTATGTAAAGTTTCTTTTAGTATATACGATATAGATAATGTAGGGAAATAATTTATAAAAAATGGGTGATAGTTATGGCATTATCTACAAATATAATTAATGATGCGTTATTAAATCAATATGGAGTGCAAATAAAAAATAATAATAAGATTTCTGATAAAAGTACAAAGAGTTTTGAGGATGAAAAAGCAATGCAAGAATTAGCCTTTCAAACAATGCTTATTCAAATAATGGGTAGCTCCGGCAATTCAATGATGGCAGAGATTATGTCTAGTGCACTATCAAAGCAAGATTCTTCTAATTTAGATGATTCATTAGGTACTATGAGTAATTTTAATTCAATTATGAGAGGTGCCACGCAGTCATTATTAAATTCTGATAGCAAAGTTGAAGAAAGTAAATTCAGCGGTTTAGGGAATATATCTGCTAAATATGAATCTAATGGTAACCCAGGTACAATAAGTAATACACCAGGAGATTATGGTGGAAAGTCTTATGGGGCCTTTCAGTTTTCTTCTAAAACAGGGTCTTTAGATTCTTTTGTAAACTCACTGAGTGAAAAAGATAATAAAATTTATTTAAAATTAGCAGGAGCAAAAGCTAAGGATGGTAACAGCTATGGTAAAAACTTCGATACCGCATGGATTAGTATTGCTTTATCTGATAAAGATAAATTTTTAAAGTTGCAGCAAAATTGTGTGAAAGGAGATTATTATAATACAGCAGCGCAAGCTTTAAAGTCAAAATATGGTTTTGATATAAATAAAAAAAGTGATGCATTAAAGGAAAGTTTATTCTCTACAGTAGTTCAGCATGGTGTAGGAGGAACTTTATCTGTGTTTTCAAAACTGAATTTAAATAATAGTGATGGTAATATCATAAATGATTTGTATAATGAACGCAAAAAGGTTGATGTTTATTTTAGAAGTAGTTCGGCGCAGGTAAGACAAAGTGTATACAATAGATTTACGCAAGAAAAGCAAGATATGCTTAATATGTTAAATGGAAAATCCGTTTAACGACATTTCAGAAAAATTGAAGTATAAAAGATTAAGAAAACCAGTAGAGTAAATATTCTACTGGTTTTTTTTAATTAATAAGAAATTATCCAATATAATAAAATGCAAAATTATATTCCGAATGATCATATGATATGTTAATATATACATAATAGTTTGAAAATTTGTATTTAATTGAATTTACAATATATAAATAGAATTATAAAATGAGCATAGAGATCATTTTGCTATGGCGAAAAAGGCAGTTAGTACTATACAAAGTATGAATATCTACTAATTTTACTATTGAGAGGAGCTTATAAATGAAAGTACCTACTTTAAAACAAGCAACTGAATTTATAAAATATGCGGAGGAAAAGAATCCAGGAGAATGGATAGCACATTCATATAATGTAGCAAAAGCAGCTAAATCTATTGCAAGAGAGTGTCCTGATTTAGATGGTGACATTGCCTATGTCTTAGGATTATTACATGATATAGGTAGATACGAAGGGCGTGTGCAAATGCATCATTCTGTAAGTGGATATGACTTCTTGATGTGCAAAGGCTATGATGATGCTGCTCGCATAGCCCTGACGCATTCATTTATACTACCAGATATTAGAGGGTATGCCGGACAAGTTGATTGCACCGAGGCTGAATTAACTTTTATTAAGGACTATATAAAAAGTACAATTTATAATGATTATGATAAGCTTATTCAGTTATGTGATGCAATTGCTTTGCCAGAGGGTATATGTTTGATGGAAAAAAGATTATTTGATGTGGTTATGAGATATGGTATAAATGATTTGACTTTAATAAAATGGAAAACTCAATTGGGTTTAAGTGACTACTTTAGCAAGAAAATAGGCAAGTCAATTTATAAAGTTTTAGATGGTGTTATTGAAACGACTTTTGGGTTTAATAGCATTATTACCGATAAGTAACAATGCTCAACTTTAATGTTGTATCGTTTATGGGCTTTGAATAAAATTATCTTGATGGTAAAATTCTAATATATATTTATAAATTAAAAAGGAGCGTAAAAATTAGTATGAGTGATTATACAATAATAAGTAATCATATGGATAATGAAAAATATAGACGAAGCTTTAATAAATTATCAATGGATATTTTTGAATCTAATCCTGAGAAATGGTACCAAAAAAATCTTTACTATAATAGATGTAATTTTTACTCCTGTCTATATGAAGATGAAGTGGTTGCAAGTATATCTGTAAATAACATGGATTTACTTGTAGGGGGAGAAAAGAAAACAGCACTACAGCTATCAGGCATAATGACACATACGCAACATAGAAACAAAGGATTATCCGCAACACTAATTAATCATATTATAGAAAAATATGAAAATGAATACGATATTATTTATCTTTTTGCTAATGATAGTGTTTTAAACTTTTATCAAAAATTTGGATTTAAGCAAATCATTGAAGGTGCCTATGAATTATATGCAAATCAGATAAATAGAAAAGAAAGCATGATAAGAAAACTTAAAACCCATGATGAAAATGACTGTAACACTATATTAAGAATTATAGAAAATAGAAAAACTGTATCTAAAAAATTAGGAGTATTTAATGATCTATGGCCGCTACATATTTTCTGCATGTATGTACATACCGATGATATGTACTATTTAGAAGAGGAAGATACTATAGTAATTGCAACTAGAGAAGATGGCTGCATGCATATATATGATATATTAAGTCTAACAACTATTGACTTAGATAGTATTATTGAAAAAATTGTAACGCCAAAGGATAAGAAAATAGAATTTCATTTTATACCTGAAAGCAATAAATATAGTATACTTAAAATTTCAAAACAAAGACCGGGTGACTGGTTGTTTGTACGAGCTAATAATACTTTATTTAATGAAGTATTGTTTCCGCTGACTTCTCAAACGTAAGGTAGATATAATCATGGGTTCGTAAAATGAAGTAAAAAATAGGGGTGCCAGAAGAATAAAAAGCTACCAAACTGTTTTTGTGAATTTGGTAGCTCAACTCACGGCTATCGTCTATTTTTTTTGTTCTCTTGATTTACTAAGTTCCTGTTTTCACTCGGACTTTCTTTTCTTCTACTCAACAAATGCACCTTTTTCGCCACGCTACTTACTAAATACTAGGCGGTGACTAGAATACTGTACCTTGCAAATTTATATGTTTAAATGATTCAAATAAATCAATAGGTTCTTCAACCTCATCACAATTATATAATTCAAATGGGTCAATATCTAAACATTCTGTTTCATCATAGTTTCCATTTATATCCCAGCACAATGTACCATTCAAAACAGTACATTTATTAACGAATGTATCTTTATCTTTAATTTGTTGGAAAATACCTTTATCAACTAATTCTGATGCATCGAATAGCTTAATTAAACCATCATCAAAATAAACATATACTTTATATTCATTTGTTGGTATTACTTGTATCACTTCTGGAAAATAATCCATAAACTCACACTCCTTATGCTAAAGGTTTTATCTTGTTTAATGTTTGATGTGCACGTGATAATTCCCAATTTTGCATTAAATCATCTTTATGTATTTCTGCCCATGCCAATACCAACTTCAGTTGTCTTTTAGGAAGCATCCCTTTAATCACCTTTATATTTATTATATCAATTAAAGCTTTATCACCATTATACTCAGCATGAAAATGCGGTGGTGTATGTTCATTATAGTTGATAGTAATTCTTATTCCGAAAAATATGCTAATTTCTGGCAATGAAATTCACTCCTTTTAAATTTACTATTTATTATATTATAGCAAATTGTAATAGGTTCTACACTACTTTTTAAAAGTTACAAACAATTTTCCACTGTTTTTTTATGGTAGCTTACTTAGGATTAAAACATTCTGAAGTTTTTAAAAACGTACTTTCACAATCTGGTCTGGGGAGAAATTTTGGTTGATGGGTTGATTTCACTTATTGGAGTATAAAATTATTTGCTAGTAATATAATAGCAATGTATTGAATATTAAAAATGAAACATACTAATTATAAGAGAAAAACAATAGTGTTATGAAAAATTTTATATTAGAGGGGGGAACAAAATGAAAAAGTTCACGAAAATAACTTCTATATTATTGACAGCTGGATTACTGATCAATAGCTTCAATGGTGTTGCACCTCGTGCACAAGCTAAATCCGTAACTGATATAAGCGTTAAGCAAGGCTTAGAAATAGGCAAAAGCACATCAGGGTTTAAGCTGGAATCTAAAAAATGGATTGAGGATATACAAGCTACGGCCATGATATTCAAGCATGTTAAAAGCGGAGCAAAGCTTATTTATTTGCAGAATGAGGATGAAAATAAGGTGTTCTCAATAAATTTCCGCACACCAGTGAATGATAATACTGGTGTTAATCACATTATTGAACACTCAGTTTTATGTGGCTCAGAGAAATATCCTGTTAAAGATCCATTTTTAACTATGGCTAAGCAATCATTGAATACATATATAAATGCTCTTACGGGCACAGATTTTACAATGTATCCAGTGGCAAGTAAGAATGAAAAGGATTTCAATAATTTGATGAGTGTGTATTTGGATGCAGTGTTCTATCCTAATATAACTAAAGATCCTAGAATACTTAAACAAGAAGGTTGGCATTATGAAGTTAATAGCAAAACAGATGAGCTAAATTATAATGGAATAGTATACAACGAAATGAAAGGTAATTATTCGTCGCCTCAGGTAATACTATCAAATGCTATTAATGGATCACTTTTTACTGATAATTCATATAGTTATGAATCTGGTGGTAACCCAGATAATATTCCTGATCTAACATACAATAAATTTATAGAAACCTATAAAAAATACTATGTTCCATCAAATAGTTCTATATATTTATATGGAAAATTAGATATTGAAAATACTTTGAAATTTATGGATGATAATTATTTAAGTAAACTCAAAAAAACAACTGTAGATAGTGTAATTAAATTACAGAAGCCTTATGAAAGAAAGGTTGAAAAAACAGAACTATATCCAGTAGCTAAAGATGCAGATATCAAAAATATGACTTACCTATCATCTAATTATATGATGAATAAGGTAAAAGGTGTAGAAGAAGTTTTAGGGTTTCAGATTTTGCAAGGGATTCTTTTGAATGCTGAAGCTTCACCTTTAAAGAAAGCATTAGTAGATAATGGTATTGGAACCAATATTTATGGAAGTTTTAATCCATCAACGCAGCAACCAATTTTTAGTATATTTGCAAGTAATGCAAATGAAACAGATAAATATAAATTTGAAAATATTATTGATGATACTTTAAAAAAGATAGTGAAAGACGGTTTTGATGAAGAATTAGTAAATTCGGTATTTACTGCTGTAGAATTTGGGTTGCATACCCAAAATTCAGATGCGAATAGAGGCATGAATTATATGGCTAATGCTATGAATTCCTGGAACTATGATATGAGTCCTACGGAATATTTGGAGATAACTCCAGCACTTAATTTAATAAAATCTAAAATATCTCAGGGGTATTTTGAAAAATTAATTCAAAAATATTTATTAGACAACAAACATAAGTCATTAGTTGTATTAAAACCTTCTAATGGATTAAATGAAAAAAAAGAACAATCTCTAAAAAATAAACTTGCAGAATATAAAGCATCACTATCAGAAATTGAGTTAGCTAAGATTAAAAAAGACACCCAGGAATTGAAAAAGTGGCAGGACACAGAGGATTCAAAAGAGAATTCATCAAAGTTACCAACGCTTTCTCGAAAGGACTTGAATTCAAAAGCAGAAGAAATCCCAACAATAGAAAAATTAGAGGGAAATATAAAAGTATTAAGTCATCCTATGTTTACTGATGGCATTATTTATTCTAATATATATTTTGATAGTTCAAAGGTGCCTCAAGACCAAATATTATATTTGAAATTACTTGCTAATGTTTTAGGAAATGTAAGCACTGAAAAATATGACATTATGCAGCTTTCAAATAAAATGATGAAGGATACTGGAGGAATTAGTTTTAATTCAACAGCATTTAAAAATGATACTAATACCAATGGATATGCGCCTAAAATGAGTGTTTCAGTAAATGCTATGAATAGTACATTACCAAAAGCCTACGAACTTTTAGATGAAATAATGAATCATAGTAAATTTGATGATAAGAAGCGAATGAAGGATTTAATTAAAATGGTAAGAACCAATTATGAATCTATGTTTGTGAATGGGGGTAACAGCCTAGCAATGGTACGTACATTATCTTATTTATCAGATAGTGGAAAGTATAGTGACTTGGGTTATTTACCTTACTATGATTTTATTTGTGATTTAGATGATAACTTTGATGCTAAATTTGAAAAAATGGTAAAAAATTTAAATAGTGTTCGGAATATTGTATTTAACAAAGAGGGATTAGTGGTAAGTTATACTGGTGATGAAAAAAATTATGCTAAATTTACTGACAGTCTTAATTCTTTCGGAAAAAAAATTGAGGATAAAAAATTTCCAAGGCAAGAATACAAATTTGATTTTTCAAAAAAGAATGAGGCTTTTGTAATTTCGTCTCAAGTACAATATGTGGTTAAGGCTGGAAGTCTTAAAAGTGCAGGATACAAATATAATGGAAAGATGAAGGTTATTGAAAATATTTTAAATAGTGATTATTTATGGAAGGAACTTAGAGTAAAAGGTGGTGCCTATGGTGGAGCTATGAATTTTACAAAGGAAGATGTATTATTCTATTCCTATCGTGATCCCAATTTAAAGGAAACCTTAAATACCTTTGATGAAGCTGTAAAATATTTAAGAAACTTTAAAGCGGATGAGAAGGAAATGACTAATTATATTATAGGAACAATAGGAAGTATGGACGGGTTAACGGGACCTTATGATAAAGGCGCAATAGGGGATAATATGTATTTTTCAGGCACTACTAAGGAAGATATTCAAAAGTTACGTGATGAGGCATTATCTACTACCCAGGAGGACATAAAAAACTTTGCAGATGTATTAGAGGCCGTAATAAAACAAAATTTACACTGTGTTGTTGGTAGCGAAACTAAAATAAATGAAAATAGTAATTTATTTGATAGGATTATAGTACCTATTAAAAACCATAAAAAGTAAAATTTACTAGAGTGTTGTTGTAATTAAATATGGCTTAGAAGGCAAAAAAAAGTCCAATAGAATTCTACTGGACTTTTTTTTGCCTCAACAGCGGAAAGTGAAATACATCTTATCTATAATATTGATTGCAGAAGATTCCATTATTCATAGTTACTAATATTAAGTATTGATTCATCTTCAAAAAATGTATTTGTATTATAAAGCATTAAAACATCTGTGATATTATAGTCTTTTATTAAAGTACTTACATCATCTGAATAATATCTTAAATCAACAACTATTATTTCACTAAAGTGAGAAGTTAAAAAGGGTATAAAACAGTTGGCATAAGAATCCTTTATGACTAAAAGATGCTTATTATTAAGGTTCATAGTGCTTGTCTTTATAATAGGATGATTTCCACCTAGAAATACAGAGTACTTATCTTTGGTATTTAAACTGCTAGAATTAAATAAACTGGCACTCTTTTTTTTCTCATCAATGTAATTTACTAATATATCTTCGTGAGTTTTTGGTAAATATACATTAATTATGTCACTATCTACATTTTTAACTCCAGCTCTTGAGTAAAGTGTTCCGTAAAATTTGTTATTAACCTCAGTAATATCATAATCACTTATATCTTTTGGTGTTATTCCGGAACTTTTGCAAAATTCTAAGTATGCATAATATGCTCCGTATGTTGTCCAATGGTGGTCAGTTTTATAATATATGTATTTGTCCTTATTTTTATTTAATGTATCAAAAACATTTATTGATTTTATATCTTTATCTAATCCAGAATAAAATTTATTTATATACTGTAGTTGATTCTCTACTGGAGCAAAGGCAGGTAATTTATCTTTTAAAACTTCTACTTTGTTCGGAACTAACATAATATACTTAGATAATTCTTTGTTGTCATGACTGAAAGTATTTATAGCTTTTAGTTTTCCAGCAAGATCCTCTTTGGATGGCTTATTGAACTTAGCTATTAAATAGCTATCATCCGCTAAATATACATCATTATTTTCTTTTTTTCCAGTAAGTATCTCTGTTCTTGATTTTACATTTATCCAAAAGTTTCTAAGTATAAATTGATCTGAGATGTACTTTTCATACTTTGAAGTAAATCTGTTATGTAACAAATTATTTATCGTAAATTTAGGCTTATTCTTAAGCTTTCTATTCTCCTCCTCGGAAAAATCTTTGCTGGGAACTAT
The DNA here is from genome assembly GCF_011065975.2 of Clostridium sp. FP1. NCBI lineage: Bacteria > Bacillati > Bacillota > Clostridia > Eubacteriales > Clostridiaceae > Clostridium > Clostridium sp. FP1. The sequence continues at coordinate 1,806,253 of NZ_JAAMNJ020000001.1, forward strand.
AATATTTAATATCATTACACTAAATATAAATGATAAAAATATTAAAGTAAGGGATTTTATATATATCCTATTATATTTTTTTCTATTAGAATTAAATTCCATATTTATTATCACCTTTTCTTATCTAAAATCTAAAGTATAAGAATGGATTAAAGCTTTGGTTTACAAGGTATGCCGTAGATAAAAATAGTATGAAAATACGATTGAAAGCCATTACTATGGCACCTCTTGCATTAAAGCGACTTTTAATCTTTTTATCAAAATTGTACATAACTGGGGTTGCGCAAAGTACTGCTACTGCAAATATAATGAAGTTTGTGTAAAAATAATATATAGCTGTATTATCGCTAAAGGCATTTCCGCTAAGTCCAAACATTACTTTTATATAACTTAGTGCATCACTTAATTTATTCATATCGAAGAATACCCATCCTACTATAACAATTATCATGGTATATAAATTTGAAATGCACCTTGGAAGTTTTTCTAAAAGCTTTCCTAGAAGGATTTTTTCGGAAAATATAAAAAATCCGAAATATAGTCCCCAAAATATAAAATTCCAACTTGCACCATGCCATAATCCCGTTGCAAACCATACTATAAATAAGTTTCGCAGCTGCTTTATCAATAGAACCCTGTTACCACCTAAAGGAATATAAAGGTATTCTCTAAACCAACTTCCCAGGGATATGTGCCATCTTCTCCAAAATTCAGTTACACTTCTTGATATGTAGGGATAGTTAAAGTTTTCAATAAATTCAAAACCAAACATTTTTCCGAGTCCTATTGCCATATCAGAATATCCACTAAAATCAAAATAAATTTGAAGTGTAAAGGCTACTATTCCAAGCCAAGAGGATATAACTGATATACTTGAGATTTCCATAGATTTTATAATTGTCCAAATCATCCCTATGTTATTAGCAATTAATACTTTCTTTCCAAGACCTAGTATAAATCTCTCTATACCTTCTGAAAATTGATTAATATTTTCTTTCCTATTTTTTAATTGGATGAATATATCGCTGTATTGTACTATTGGGCCTGCAACTAGCTGTGGAAACATAGTTACATATGCCCCGAAATCTATAATGTTCTTTTGAACCTTTACTTTATTTAAATACACATCTACTACATAGGATATAATCTGGAATGTATAAAATGATATTCCAACTGGTAAAGGAAGTTTTTGGATTAATATATCTAATCCGAATAATGCATTCATATTATCTACTAAGAAACTAAAATATTTAAAAAAAGCTAATATTCCTAAATTAACAACCAGTGTATTTATAAATATTAGCCTTGAAAGCTTTTTACGTTTTCTATATTTACTTATAAGCAAAGTACTTATATAATCAAATATTATACTAAAAACCATAAGGCTTATGTATACGGGCTCTCCCCAGCCATAAAATATAAGGCTTACAACTAAAAGAGTGAAATTTCTTATTTTCTTTGGGGAAAAATAATATACTGTAAGAGTAAGTGGTAAAAATATAAAAATAAATATTAAACTACTAAAAACCAATTATAGCCACTCCGATTCATGTCGCCATTTTATTTGAAGCTTTCATTAACGGCGGTTGTTATTTTATCTACATCTTTTGATACATTTAATATTATATATTTTCCTTTCACCTCTAAATTATGATTTTCCAAAAGTTCGTATTGATCTGGACTATAATCTTTGAAGCTGCTAGATTGTTTCTCAATTCTGCTTTCAATATTTTCTAGTAAATCATCTATATCATCTTGATTTTTAACCTTTAATATAAGTAGTTCGTTTGCTTCCATATTGCTCTTTGGTGCATACAATGCAAAATCCTCTAATCCTGTAGTGCTTATAGAATAAAGCCTTCTAAGCTTAGTTTTATTACCTTTTTCCATTGATGATAAATCTGAAACCTTCTGAACATTCGCTATTATCGCAGCTATTTCAGGGTTTTTGGTTTGGATGAGAGCACAGCCTTGAAACATTGCGCCTATAAAAGGAACTAAACATAAAATCCATATTTTATTTGGTATTTTTATTTGTATCTTCATATTTATCATCCTTATATAATTAATATTAATTCTCTAATTGACTTCTTAAATAATCTAACCATAATCCATAAAATTTCATAGTAAAATGCATACCATCTGGTTCGTATACATCTTCTATACCACGAGCAACAGATCGTATATCTATGTAGTGCACATTTTCTTCCTTAGAAACTTCAATTACTTTTTCCACAAATTTATCTATTCTACTTTGTGAAAAATTTTCATTCTTATTCTGTACTTTAGCTTGTACAGGCGTTAAAGATTGAAGGTATATTTCAGCACTAGGAAATGTTTGTTTTATATCTTCTATAAGTTTAATATAGTTATTTTTAAAATCATCGGGGTTTTCAAACAAACTTAAGTCGTTCATGCCATAAAGTATAAATATTCTTTTGGGATTAATGCTAGATAATTTACTTACTTCCTCCTTTGCAGTTACAACATTTTGTCCTTTTTTAGCTAAAACAGAAGATTTATTTACTATATTATAAAAGTCTAAGCCTTCAGTTATTGAATCTCCCATAAAAACAGATTTTTCAAAGTAAATTTTATTGCTTGTTTTTGTTAAATTAATATCACTCTTTGCATGGTTTAATTTATGGTTTTGGGTTATTTTTTTCTCAACATCAGCAATATTTACCTGCTCTAACTTTTGCAAAACAATATAATTTTTTTCTAGTAATTCCTTTCCCTTTGTATATTTTAAAAAGGATTTTACTGAAAAATAACATAATATTAATACAGTTAAAAGAATTAATTTAGGTATGATTTTTATTTTATTTTTCTTTCTATTACTTGTCATATAATTACCTCGTTCAACATAATTCTACAAAAACATTTATAATACTGTTTTATTCTCATCCATAGTATATACTATTTTTGAAACGTAATGATTACAAAATAGTTAATTTTCTAATTGTTAATAAATTTTCTAATTGTTAATAAATTTTCTAATTGTTAATAAATTTTCTATGCAAGTTTTTAATATTTCTTACTTGTGATATAATAAAAGGATTAGAAATTCTAAAGAACTAGGGAGAAAATATGTTGAAAGAAGATATGATATTACAAATATTTAATGAAGGAACTAGTGGTAAAAATCATGCCAGCGGGCAAAGGGTTCTTAATAATGATTTGGTTTCTTCTGTTGATATTACAAATGAAGATAAATTAATATGCATAGAAGGAAATGTGATTTCAGAGAAACTTTTTAACGAATATCACACGAAAATTGAGATGGATACAGAGAGAAAAAGTATTTTTACTACCTCCTGTAGTTGCTCTGATTTTGAAAATAATGAGTTTAAAAAAGAAAATTATTGTTGTAAGCATTTAGTGGCTACCTTTTATAGTGCAGTGGAGGATTTAGCCAGTAATCCGCTTTTAAAAGAAGAGGATGTGGTGTGCCTTCCTATATTTAAAAATAATAGCAATGTATTAGCTATGCTTTTAGGGGATGAAAAACATAAGGATGAAACTAAAATAGAGGTTTACATAAATAAAAATCAGTGGACTAGCAGCCTTAAAGCAGAGTTTAAAATAGGATTAAACTCTATGACGTCTAATAATCTTTACATTTTAAAGGATATCAATCACTTTTTATTAGCCTATGATAATAATATTCCTATAAACTATAGTAAAAATTTCACTTTTAATAGGTCAGATCAAAGATTGAGCACAAAAGATAAAAGGCTTGTGGATTTTATTGAAATGTTAAAGAGTATGGAGGCCTCCCAAAGGACCGCTCACAGAAGTGAAGATCGTTATATAGATGGGAAAAACATAAATATTCCTAAATTTTTAACACGGGAATTTTTTGAAATTATAACTAAGCATAGGGTTTATTTAAATGAAGGCTTTTTTTCAAGGCCTGTAGACACAGAGATTTTATATGAAGCGCCAGCCCTAGATTTTGATTTGAAACTAATAAAAAACAATTATGTGCTTAAATCTTTGAATGGAATGCCTGTGGCTTTAGGTTCTAAAAACGATGTTTTTTTGTATGGAAGCAATATATATCTTCCAGATTATGAGTTTTGTTATAAGATAAATCCTTACCTCCAAGTTTTTAATGAGGCCAGGGTGGTAACTATGACAAGCCTTGAGGAGGAGAATATATTAAGACGACTTGTTCCAGATCTTAATCTTTTATCACCTCATGTTACACTATCTAAGTCCATCAAAGACAAGATAGTGATGAGTAAGTGTGGGTTTAATTTCTACTTTAATCAAGAAGGAAAAGATGTTACCCTTACATTAAAGGTGAAATACGGAACTTTTGAGTTTAATATTTTTGAGGATTGCAGTGAGAAAATAATATATAGAGATTCAAAAAAAGAAGCTCAGACTACTTCAATTTTAAAAGCCTTTGGATTTCAAGAAATAAAGGATAAGTTTTATTTCACAAAGGGCGAGGACTATATATTCAAATTTTTTAAAAGTGATGTAGAAAAACTTCAAGAAATAGGAGACGTGTATTACTCTGAAAACTTTAAAGGGATAAAATCTTTAGGGAAGTCCGGGATTAGTGGGGATATTAAAAGTGGAAAATATAATTATTTTGAAATGGATTTCAAAGTAGGAGATATTAAGCCAGAGGAAAGTATAAATATATTAAGGGCCTTTAGAAATAACCTTAAATACTACAAGCTAAAAAGTGGTGAGTACCTTGATCTGGAGGAACTGGAGCTTAATAAATTCTTAAAGCTTTTAGATGTTATGACTCCGGATCATATTGAAAATAATCGTATTGAAATATCAAAAAGTAAGGGTGTTTTTCTAGATAGTTATTTAGAGGAAAATAAAATTAGATATATAAAAGGAAAAAAAGAGTTAAAAGAAATAAAGGATAAGCTTAAGAATGTAGAAAAATTGAATTTTAAAGAGCCCATAGATTTAAAGGGTAAATTGAGAGAGTATCAAAAAGTAGGATACAATTGGTTTAAAACTTTAGATTATTTAGGGTTTGGTGGAATTTTAGGAGATGAAATGGGTCTTGGTAAAACCATTCAAGCTATTACTTTTATATTAGCCAGTGAGGGAAGCAAGACTTTAATTGTAGCACCTACTTCCTTAATATATAACTGGATAAGTGAGTTTGAAAAATTTGCACCTAGGTTAAGGGTAACTGCGGCCAATGGTATAAAAGAAGAAAGAGATGAAATAATAAATAATATAGAAAAGTATGATGTTATTATAACTACTTACAATCTATTGAAGAGAGACTGCGAAAGCTACAAGCTATTAGAGTTTGACTATTGCATATTAGATGAAGCACAAAACATAAAAAATCCAAACTCTCAAAATGCAATAGCCGTGAAAGAGATAGTGGCAAAGGCAAGATTTGCTCTGTCTGGTACACCAATAGAAAATTCTCTTATGGATTTATGGTCTATATTCGATTTTATAATGCCAGGATACCTATATGATGAAAAGAGATTTAGTGTAAGATATCATAAAAAACTTAAGGAAAGTCCTGAAATATTAGAGGATTTAAATAGGCTTATAAAACCTTTTATTCTAAGGCGGAGAAAAAAAGATGTTTTAAAGGAATTACCTGATAAAATAGAAAAAGCACTAATAGTGAGCTTTGAGGAGGAGCAAAAGAAAGTTTATAAAACCTATGCAAACCATGCCATGGAGATTATTGAAAATAAAGTAAAGAGTGACGAGTTTAAAAGCAGTAAAATAGAGATACTTTCTTATATAACAAAGCTAAGACAATTATGCCTAGATCCTACAGTGCTCATGAATGATTATAATGGTGGTAGCGCAAAGATAGAAGCACTAGTGGAACTTCTTCATAAGAGTATAGAGGAGGGGCACAGGGTCCTTGTTTTTTCTCAATTTACTTCTGTCCTTAAAAATATACAAAAGAGACTTACATCTGAGAAAATATCCTTTAGTTACTTGGATGGATCAGTTCCTTCAGAGAAAAGAATGAATTTGGTGAAATCTTTTAATGAAGGTGAAAACTCTGTATTTTTAATAAGCTTAAAGGCTGGTGGCACAGGTCTGAATTTAACTTCAGCAGATGTAGTAGTTCATTTTGACCCTTGGTGGAACCCCGCAGTGGAAGAGCAGGCAACAGATAGAGCTCATAGAATAGGTCAAAAGCATGTGGTGGAAGTTGTGAAGATTATAGCTAAGGGCAGCATAGAGGAAAAGATTTTGTCACTTCAAGAAGAGAAGAAAAAACTTATATCCTCTCTTATGGGAGATGAAATGGGAAGCGGTGAAGGCTTTTCAGCCTTAAGCGAGGAAGAGATATTTGGATTGTTTGAAATGAAGGAATAATCATGCATAATGCATTTATAAAATGCTCCCACTTTATAAGTGGGAGCATTTGGCTATTTAACATCTATAGTCATGTTTTTTAATACAGTATAATGACATTTATACCATTCATTATCAGGTTCTATTTCACAGGCTATTTCTGCAAAGCGTAAGGCCATTATGTTATTTCCCATAGCCATATATACTTCAGACTTTCCAAAGTAGGCAGCACTTTTACTTATATGAATTTTAATTGCTTCATTATATATTTCAAGAGCTTCTTTTTTATTGCGAAGTGTTAGTAGCATATTAGCTTTACCACATAGTGCCTCATAAAAAGTAGGACACAGGTTTAGGCAGGTTTCAAAGCATTCTAAAGCCTCTCTAAAATCATTAAGAAGAGCTAAGAACTCTGCTTTTTTAAAATGTATATTTATATTTAAAGCATCCTCCTCAAGAAGCTTTTCACAATAGTAAACGCATTTATCAAAGTCACCAGTTAAATCATGTATGTCAATTAACTTCCAATAACCTTTTGCATCACCAGGAACTAGTTTTAGGTACTTTTTTATGCATTTTTCTGCTTCGCAGGCTTCATACATATCAATATGAGCTTGACCTTTCACAAGATAGGCCTGTGCATATCCATTATTTAAAAAAATGGCTTTATCAAAGTCTTTAAAGGCTTTTTCAATTTCTCCATCATTAAAAAAACCTTTGCCTCTTTCTATATATTCGCGAGCTAGAGTATCATTATTGTTTAAATTAATATTATTTTTCATTAACCTATTCCTTTCATGTATGTTCATACATTACAATTATTGACACAAAATAAAACAGTATACATGAAATCCATATGGAATAAAAGTTTTTTTGATTTTATATCTATAAGGTTCAGGCTTGTTATTTATAGGAATGTGTTTTATAATATTTCTAACAATTACACAGCTTTGGACAAGATAAGAAAAGGAATAAGTTTATATTAAGGGGGAACTAACATGGGGAAAATTGTTAAATGTTCAATAATAATTTGTGATGATTTTAATGGTGTGCTCATTGCAGCTAGGGGTAAAAAGAAATTACAAAAGATATGGAGTATTTTTGGTAAAGATATAAAAGGCAAGGAAACTTCGGAACAATGTGTTACTAAAACAATAGATAAAGATTTAAATTGTACTATATTTGATCTTGCGCCATTTAAAGAATATGTTTTAGATAAAGACAGTGGAGATACTTTATTGGTTTATACTGGCAAGGTTAAACACTATATAAATAAGCACAAGGACATAAATCAAATTAAGTGGATTACTGAAAGAGAATTGGATATGTATGATTTTGCTAGTGGTGAAAAAGAAATACTAATAGATTTATTTAACGACATTTCAGAAGGAAAGACTTTTTAGTAATAGTATTTAATATTTTTTGAATTATGGAATCATAAAAATATTAGTCTTTAGATTAACATAGAAAACTACCAAAGTGTATAATCACACTTTGGTAGTTTTTAAAATATATCTTAGTCTAAAATCCGTTTTTACTTACTATATTACTTCTCTCATACTGAATAGGCCATTTTATACTTTCTCCTAATTGACTAGCGGCAGCAAATGCCCAATAAGGATTTCTCAAAAGTTCTCTACCTAAATATACCAGATCAGATCTTTTATTGTTTAAGATTTCTTCTGCCATTAAGGGGGAAGTTATAAGGCCACCAGCTATAGTTGGAATATTACATTGGTTTTTAATTATTTCGGAACAACAAATTTGATATCCTGGATAGGTAGATATTCTTGCAGGTACTGTTCCACCAGAACTAATATTAACTATATCTATGCCCATATCTTTTATTAGATTTATAAGTGTTGCGGTATCCTTTGCAGTGTTTCCACCCTCAGCGTAGTCTTCTGCAGAGACTCTTAATTGTAATGGTTTAGTTTGAGGCCAAACAGTTTTTACAGCTTGTATAATTTCGCTTAAGAATCGTACCCTGTTCTCATTTGAACCTCCATATTCATCTTTTCTTTTATTGGTTAAGGGGGATAAAAATTGTCCTATCAAGTACCCATGGGCACCATGTAATTCCAATAAATCAAAACCAGCAGCTAATGATCTTTTAGCAGCAGATTTAAATAAAATTATAGTATTTTTAATATCGTCTTTTGTCATTTCGTTAGGTAGCCTATAATGTTCATTAAAGGCTATAGGGCTTGGAGCTATAATTGGATAGGAAAGAGTTTCAGATTTTCTTCCAGCATGATTAATTTGAATACCTATTTTTGCACCATATTTATGACACTCATTTACTATATTTGATAAATTTTTAACATGTTCTTCAGACCATATACCTAAATCCTTATCAGTTATACGTCCACCAGGCTCAATTCCTGTGGATTCTACAATGATAAGCCCCACACCACCAATAGCCCTAGTTGAATAATGTACAAAATGCCAGTTGTTTGCGAGTCCATCCTCATCATTACAAGAATCCATGCACATTGGTGCCATGACTATTCTATTTTTTAAATCCATATCTTTTATTTTAAAATTGCTAAATAACTTTGACATTGCTAATCGCCTCTTTCTTATATAGTATAATAATAAATTATTTGAAAAATATGAAATTATAGTCTCATCTAACTATTGACTTATTATATATAAGTATATCATTGTTGAAAAGATAGTAAAGTATGCACTTTATAAATACAAGGTATCATAAATGATATTGCATAAAAACGTATTTATATAAAATAGTTAGTATTAAAATACAATTTAATATTTTTGTTCATTTTGTACTTACATATACTTACATAATATTCATATTTTATCTTGTTATATTTTTATCACATATGATATACTGAATTCGTTGAATAATATGACATATTAAAAAAATAATATTAATGGGGGTATTCACATGAAAATTAAAGCAATAATATTATCATTAGCTGTAGGTGCTACTTTACTAGTAGGATGTGGTGCTAAAAAAGAAGCAACACCAGCACCAGCAAAAACAGAAACAGTAGCACCCGCAACAACCAAAACTGATGTTGTAACAACAGCATCATTAGTAAATACTGAAGCAGCTTTTGAGAATGGAATAAGCAGTAAGGGTACATGGATTATTGCAACTTTAAAGGATTTAGCTATTAATAAGGAGCTTGTAGTTGAGGGGGAGTTTAAAAACGGTAAAAAAGATGCGAGTGGTAAAGAACTTATACAACGTAAGATAGCTCTATATACACAAGATGAAAAGTATGTCATAACTGCTAGATTTACTTTGACTGCGCCAAAATTAACTTTTAAAAGTCCTATGGGCAGCATAGAGCATGGAACTTTTAAGGGTGACCTTTATGTTTCAGCAAGTAACTTTCAGTTAAAAGATGCTACGGTAGAAGGAAATGTATATTTTACTACAGATGAAGCTAAATCTACATTTAAAATGGATGATAAAAGTAAGGTAACTGGAGTTCAAGAATTAAAAAAATAAATTATACAGCTTACTTTTAAAAAAACAGTCAATCTAAATGGATTGGCTGTTTTTTCAGACCTGAAGCATAAAAATATAGCCCTTGTATATCAAGGGCTATAAGTTTTTTTTTGAAAAACTTTTTCTTAAATGCCCCTGGACAATACTATAGCTCAAATGTTATGATAACATTGGAAAGGTAGGTGGGGCACAATATGGACAAAATTATCATGGCATCCTCCGGACGAAATTTCACTTCTGAAGATATAGAACTTATCAAATGGACAAGAAATAAATATTCTCATTTATCAAGAAGAGAATTAGCAGGCACTGTATGCGAGTTTCTAAACTGGACTACGCCAGCTGGAAGGGCCAAAACACCTCAATGCGTAGCATTTCTAGTGGAGTTAGAAAAAGCTGAAATTATTGAATTGCCACCTGTAATTATTAAGTCAAAAAAAGTATCAGTATCAATAATACCGGACTTTGATATAGATATCACTCCTATAATAGGAGACCTAAAAGATTTTGAGCCAATAAACTTAGAGATTGCAAGAGCCGGAGCCCAATTGAAACTGTGGCGAAAATATGTTAATGATTATCATATGTTAGGAGATAAGCAAGTATTTGGTTCTAGATTATACTATTTTGTTAAAAGTGGAGACAAGAAGCTTGGGTGTCTTCAATTTTCCGCGTCAGCGTGGGCACTTAAATCACGTGATGAATGGATAGGATGGAGTATCGAAGATAAAAATGTAAGACTTCATTTTATACTGAATAACAGTAGATTTTTAATATTTCCTTGGGTTAATATCAAAAATTTAGCAAGTAAAGCGTTAGCTTTATCCATAAAACAAATTCAAAAAGATTGGCTCAGAGAATATTGTTATTCGCCAGTGTTATTAGAGACCTTTGTAGATACCTCTCAATTTGCGGGTACATGTTATAAAGCTTCGAACTGGACATATCTAGGTCATACCAAAGGGCGTGGCAGAATGGACAAAAATACAGAGATGTTATTACCTCCCAAAGCTATCTATATGTATCCACTCCAAAAGGATTTTAAAGATTGTCTTAAGGGACTTAAACCATGCAAGGTGGTGAATCCTGATGAGTAGAGCAGAGGAACGACAGAAAAAAAGGGAACAGGAAAAAGAAGTTAAAAACAAAGAGTTAGAAGCCAAAGGAGTTATTATTTCAAGGCAAGATTATAGAAAGAAAAAAAATATAGCTAATAAAAAATGCAGCTATAACACAGCTGAAGAAGAAATGATGGATAGACAGGAAACCACAGAAGCAGCCTTAAAGGTTTATCGTAGAGTGCTACCATTACTTCTTAAAAGAATGAGTAAAATCAAAGATCCTAGACAAACAAAGAAAATAAAACATAGTTTAACAGTACTTATGATATATGGAATATTCATGTTCGTATACAATGTGTCTTCATTAAGAAATGCCAATAAAGAAATGAGTTTACCAATATTTTTTGATAATATGAATGCTATGTTCCCAGATTTTGAAACTATGCCCCATTCAGATACCTTGAGCAGACTTTTAGAGAAAATAAAGGTGGAAGAAATAGAAGAAAGCATGTTAGTGTTATTTGAAGAACTTGTTAAAAAGAAGAAATTTAAAAATCATTTAATAAATAAAAGATATGTCATAGCCATAGATGGTACTCAAAAATTCATGAGAAATGAAAAATGGTCACAGGAATGTTTGGAGCGTCATGTTGGTAAAGAAAAACAAGAACAATTCTATGTATACGTTTTAGAGTCAGTGGTTATTTTTAATAATGGAATAACTTTGCCATTAATGAGCGAATTTTTAAACAATGAGGAGTATAAAGATGTTAGCGCTGATAAACAAGACTGTGAACGCAAAGCTTTTTATCGGTTTTCTAAAAAAGTAAAGGCAAGGTTTCCAAAACTCAAAATTACAGTAACAATGGATGGTCTTTATGCTTGTGGACCTGTAATAAAAATCTGCCGTGATTATGGATGGGACTTTATGCTTGTATTCAAGGAAGGATCAATGAGAAATACTTGGAAAGAAATGATGGGACTTATAAGGCTTACTCCTGAGAATACAATTAAGTATAATTATGAATCTAGAAATCAGGTTTATAGGTGGATTAATGATGTTGAGTATACATATGGTGATAACGGCAGAAGCAAAACAATGCTACACGCAGTAACTTGCAAAGAGACTTGGGAAGAAACAAGCAGAACTACTGGTAAAACTGAACTAAAATCAGCTAGATATGTATGGATATCTGGTAAAGAGCTTACTAAAAGTAATGTAGAAAATCGGTGTATTAAGATCGGACGCTATCGATGGAAAATTGAAAATAATTTTCTTGTGGTGAAACATCAAGGATATCAATATGAACACTGCTTTTCCTACAATTGGAATGCTATGGTTGGATTTCACCATCTTATGAAAATAGGTAGATTCATAAATGTGTTACTTGTAAACAGTGAATTTCTAGCAAAAAAGGTTATGCAGCTAGGCATAAGAGGATTAATAACTTTTATTTTCAAAGCATGTACAGGAGATATTCTTAATAAAATACGCCTGTCGGCAATAGCAAAAGACAATAGGTACCAGTGGAGACTAGTAGATTAGTTGGTAATGAAATTTTCATTATTGATTAAGGGCGTATGCCCTTGGTGATTAGTATGAATTTAATGTATGTAAATATTTATAGTGCTCTTTAGCGAGGGTCTTTTTGGCGTTCAGTTTATTACCAAAAGTGAACTATGAAAATGAATTGAAGCTTATTTTATCAGCAATATTATATAAAAAAATCTGCGAATCACAAATAGTAATAGTAATTTATAATTTTAAGTTAAATTACTGCTTCAAAAAAAATCATGCTTCAGCTCTGCTGTTTTTTTGTGCCACTTGCCACGTGGGTGCCGCCAATGGTATAATAAAATAATAAAAATATGTTTAAAATAGAAAGGTAAATAAGAATGATAAAATTTAAAAAATTAGGGCTTAATGAAGATATTCTAAGCATGCTCAAAATTCAAGGAATAACTGAGCCAACTCCAGTTCAAGAGCAAAGTATCCAATTAATAAAGGATGGTAGTGATGTTATAGCGGAGGCTCAAACGGGTACGGGTAAGACGCTTGCGTTTCTACTTCCGATGTTTGACAATATGTCCGCTGATATAAATACAATTCAAGGATTAATAGTTACACCTACAAGAGAACTTGCAATACAGATAACTAGCGAAGCTAAGAAACTTGCAGAAGGTAAAAATTTAAATATCTTGGCTGCTTATGGTGGTAAGGATATAGGAGTGCAATTAAAAAAACTAAAGGGAAATATTCATTTAGTCATTGCAACACCAGGAAGATTAATAGACCATCTAAGGCGAGGTACAGTGCAACTTGATAAGCTGAGGACATTAGTATTAGACGAGGCAGACCAAATGCTCCTTATGGGATTTAAAAATGATATTGAAGATATCATAGAAAAAACACCTAAAAACAGACAGACATTATGCTTTTCGGCAACTATGGGTTCAGATGTGAAAAAGATGGCATATAAGTATATGAACGACCCTAAAGAAGTAATTATTAAAAAGGAACAAACAACTCTTAAAAATATAAAACAATTTTTAATAGAAACCACAGATAGAAGAAAGCAAGAAGATTTATGCAGGGTTTTAGATGAAGATAATCCATTTATGGCTATTATTTTTTGTAGAACTAAAAGAAGAGTGGATGATCTTGAAATGGCTCTTTATAAAAAAGGTTATAATTGTAAAAAACTACATTCAGATATAACTCAATCGAAAAGAGAAAAAATAATGAAAGAATTTAAAAATTGTGATATACAATATTTAATTGCTACGGATGTTGCAGCTAGAGGTCTTGATATAAATGGAGTTAGTCATGTTTATAACTACGATATACCTGAAACTGCCGAAGGCTATATACATCGTATAGGAAGGACTGGAAGAGCTGGAGAAGAAGGACATACATATTTATTTGCAGCTCCAAAGGATAAATTTATTTTAGATTCTATAGAAAAGAAAATAAAGGGTCAAATTCCTAGAAAGATATTATAGTGGTTTTTTAATGTATAATAGATAATTCATTATGTAAAATAATTGAAATCATAAAGCACTTAAAGTTGGTTTAATAGCCAATTTTAAGTGCTTTTAAAAAGTTAGTGATTTTTCTATGCTTTCACCAATAAAAATGTAGTTAAATAAATTTTTTAGCACTCTTCCAATGTTTAGAAGCTAAGTCATATTTTTTAAAATCTGGTATATCTCCCTTGGTTTCAACTAGTGCTTTAGCTACTTTTTTTAAATCATTTCGTGTTTTGCATTTAAAAGAATTTGACTCCTCTATTGATCGCATTGCGTCTTCCACCATTCCTTGGAACTTATTCATTATAAACCCTCCTTCAATTATTGTTTTTTATAAATAGATAGTAATTACGTAAACTTTAATTGCTCCATGGTACATATAGTTTTAACTAATTAAAATGCTAATATACTTATTAATCCTCTGAAAAAATAGACGGGCATACTGACTAGTTGTTTTTGAATATGTTTTATACTTTCTAATAAAAAAGTATGTAGCACATAATAATACTATGTGCTACATACTTTTTTCAATATATTAAGTTATGATTTTTAGTTTTACTATACGATTTTTACTGGTGTTTTGTATAATAAATTTTGTATCATTATAAAGTATCGTCTCACCTGTATTTGGAAGACGTCCATGTATTCCAGTAACAAAACCACCTATGGTATCAAAATCTTCAGACTCTATATTTAGGCCTATCATTTCATTAACCATGTTTATCCTAGTATTACCAGCAACGATAAATTCATCTTCTTTGACAACTTCAATTTGATCAGTATCATCGTCATATTCATCGTCGATATCTCCAACAATTTCTTCTACTAAATCTTCAATTGTTACGAGACCGGCAGTACCACCATATTCATCTAATAAAATAGCTATAGGCACTCTTTTTAAACGCATATCAGCAAATAAATCCACAGTGCTTTTAAACTCGTATGTAAAATAAGGTACACGCATATGTTTCTCTATAGTAAATTCTTCTATTTCATTTTCGAAGAAAATTAAATCTTTAAGATATAGAACTCCAATAATATTATCAATAGTTTCTTGGTATATAGGAACCCTAGAAAATTGTTCTTGTTTAAAGATTCTTATGAGTTCTTCATAAGTTGAGTTTATATTTGCTACAATCATATCAGTTCTTGGAGTCATAACATCTTTTGCTTGTGAATCTCCAAATTCAAATACATTATAAATCATTTGCTTCTCTTCGCCTTCTAAAACCCCTTCTTCATGGCTTACACTGACCATAGTTTTTAATTCTTCTTCTGTAATAAAGGGTCTCTGCTTACCAACTTCTCCACCTAGTATTTTTATAAATGCATTTGTAATATAAATTAAGACTGTAATAAGTGGATTTAAAATGAAGGTAATTAGACTTATTGGACGAGCAACTTTTAAAGCAACTTTTTCGGAATTTTGTGCAGCTAATGACTTCGGTGTTATTTCACCAAAAATCAATACAAAAATTGTCATTATAGCGGTTGCAATACCTACTGCAGAATCCCCTAAAGAGGGTCCTAAATATTTAATTGCCAAGGAAGTTGCTAGTGCAGAAGCACCGATATTGGCCACTGTATTTCCTACCAAAATACCGCCTAAGAGTTTACTTGGATTTTTAAGTAGTTTATTTATTAGTGCAGCACCTTTAATTTCTGATTCTACCATGTGCCTTAATCTGATTTTGCTTAAAGTCATAAGTGCAGTTTCAGAGGAAGAGAAAAAGGCTGAAAATCCTAATAAAATCACTAAAGATAAAATTTGCCACGTACCATCGGGGTCCATAATATGTTCACACTCCTTAAGATATAACCTAAAAAAATTATATCATAAAATGAGGGATATTCAAATAAATTTATCATTAATATTTTTAAATATTGTATTATATTGTATACATGTACATTTATTTAAAGCCCAATACAAATTAGCAAAGTGTTTTTTTTGCTGATATTAAAATAATTTTTAAATACTGCAGAATTATAATTATAAAGAAAGCTATTAAAAAAAAGTGATAAGTTAGAAGTATCTGAGGTTTATAAAAAAATACATAAAATAGACAGATTAAATTCCATAGAAAAAGAGTACTTATAGGTCTTATAAGTGAATTTTTTGTTTTTTTAGTATAACAATATATTATAAAAATAATACAAAAAATTATTCCTGAAAATAATAAACTTCGATAAACAAATGTGAAGGTGGAAGTGAAAATTTCTTTTGAGAACATATCTTTTTTAAAAACTAAATATCTCATGACTCCCATTTTTCTATCCGACAAATATTGTAGCATCAAAGGTGGAACTAATATAAGTAATTGTAATAGAGTAATTATTCGTTTAAGTATTGTGGTTGTAGATATTTTCATATATTGCACCTTTCTCATTACATTATGTTTGCTATTCAATCATAACACAAAAGGGCAATATTTTGAATATGCCCTTTTGTGTTATATTTATTATTTAGTTTTTGGTTCACCTTTTTCTACAAGGTTTTTAGGGTTCGAGCTCCATTCATACCATCCATTACTGTACAATGAAATGTTTTTTAGTCCAATTACATCAGCATAGGTTAGAACTTCAGCGGCTCTCCAACCAGAACCACAGAAGAAGGAAAGTCTTTGGTCTGGAGTAATTCCTTGCTCTTTCCACATAGCTAGTATTTCGTCTTTATTACGCATAGTGTTATCTATGTTTCTATAATCTTGCAAATGATTTGCATCGCTACCAGCATGACCCCAAGTAGATCCAGCTGGTCTTCCCATGAATTTCAAATCACTATAACCAGATATCTTGCCAGTATATTCATCCCAGCTTCTTATATCTACAAGCTTACTACCAGCTTTATCTGCTAATATTTCTTTTGCACTGTTTATGTCTATTATATATCCCTTATTTACTGGTACAATAGCGCCAAAAGAACTTACCGGTTTTTTTGCATTCGAAATTGTTTCTGTTTCATAACCAGCATTTCTAAAGGCAGCGGTTCCACCATTTAAAACTCGAACATCTTTAACACCGATATACTTTGCTATTGCAGCAATTCTAAAAGATGCCATTGGGTCAGGTCCGTATAGAACAATTGTTGTGTCTGGAGTTAATCCATTTTTTTCTGCAAATGTTTGAAGAGCAGCATCGGAGTTAATACTCCAAAGTGGAGCTGATTCTATTTCGTCTGTATTTATGTGCACAGCACCTTTTATATGTCCTTTTACGTAATCCTTATCTTTAGATTCGACGCCCCAAGCAACTTCGAAAATTTTATATTTATCATTAGTATAAGTTTCTGGTTTTTTACCATTAACTAAGTCATTTACAAATGAAGGTGGAACTAACATTTGATAGTTTGCATAGTTTTCCATTGGAAGACTATTATCAGCAGCCCATTGTTTAACATTATATGTATAAATATTTATTATTCCTTTTTGTTTTAAGTATGCTGCAACGGCCTGTGTATCTTTTCCGTTTGCATCGCAAAGTACAACATTCTTATCTCCTAAAATATTCTTTGTTTTTAAAGCTTTTTCTAAAATTTTATCCTTTTCCTTATCTTCTACCTTTAACCAATTAGCAGAAAAATCCGTAGCACCTTTTATGTGTCCACCACGTACCACATCATCTAGCTTCCAACCATTAAAGGCGTCATTTGATCTTGTATCCACTATTACCCAGTCCTTGTTTCCTAGTTTGTCTTTTAAATCTTTAGTGCTTATAGATTTAATCCCTGATGCACTATTAGTTGTCGTGTCTTTTTTTACCTCTTTATTATTTGAACACCCAATAAAAGACATTGCAGTAGTTACAGTAATAAGAGTAGCTAACGTAAGTTTTGTAAATTTTTTCATAATAATCCCTCCTAAGCAGAAGAATTCTATCATATTACGACAAAATATACTAATTTTTTTTTCTGATAAGTAACATGTTAACTATTTGAATTTTCTATAGTTATGATATGTTATTCTCTAAAAAACCAAAATTAATGCAATTAAGCATGTTTTTTTTGTTGGTATTTATCAAATGAAGGGAATTTATAGTATATATAGTATATGAAATGTCACTTTATATGTTATTATATATGTGAATATATAGTTGTAAACCTTACTATAAAGTACAATTAAAAAGGAGCTAATTCATGCCGAAAACTAAGTCGCATAAAATTAAGTTATTTATTTTACTATCAATAACTTTAATTATTATTATTACAATGATTAAAGGAAGTAGTGAGATTAGTCATACAGAAAAGAATGTTCCATTGGCAGTGAATGGGGTATTAGACCTGAGAAATTGGGATTTTAAAGAGGATGGTATGATAAAACTTAATGGAGGATGGGAGTTTTATGATAATCAATTACTTTTGCCTAAGGATTTTCAAAGAGATGCCAAAAAAAATCCTAGTTACGAACATTTACCAGGCATTTTCGGTAATCAAGGATATTGCACATATAGATTAAAGCTGCTTATGAATAATAAAGAGGAGCTCTATTCAGTAAAGATAGATTTTATACAAAATGCATATGAACTTTGGGCTGGAAATAAATTAATAACCTCTATTGGACAAGTGGGGAAAGCTAAAAATGAAATGGTTCCACAATTAGCTCCAGCTATAGGATCCTTTTATGTAGAAAAAGGAGAAACATATTTAGTCCTTAGAGCTAGTAATTTTTATAATGTATATGGATATATAGATACATTAGTATTGGGGAAATCAGAAGAAATTACAGCTATGAGAGAGAAAAAGATAGCCATAAGTCTATTTCTTTTTGGCTGTTGCATAATGGCTGCTATATATAGTTTTGGAGTTTTTATTAATAGGAGGAAGGACAAGGCTCAATTATATTTTGCAATGATTTGCGTAATAATTGCCATTAGAACGTTATTTGTGGGGGAAGGATTCTTAATTTCACTATTACCCAAACTTAATTATATCTTTTCTACAAAAATAAAGATATGGACCTTTTATTCATACATCCCCTTCATTATTTTGTGTATAGATAAATCATATGAAAAAATAATGTCACCTAAATTAGTTAAAACATCTAATTATATAGCTTTGATTTATACATTAATTGTAATTTTTATTCCCGTTCAATATTACTTATACTATATAGCGCCTTTTGAAGCATTTGCACTGCTATCTATATTTTATATGATGTGCAAAATCTCTAAAATATACATAGAGCAGGGAGAAACTGACTATATAGTTGTGGTAGGCTTGTTTGCACTTTTTATTACAAGAATTAACGATATATTGTATGAATACAGTATTATATTTACTGATTCATTTGCGTCCCTTGGCATATTAATATTTATTATTGTAAATTACTATGTTTTAGCAAAGCACCAAGCTAATGAGCTTTCAAGTGTTGAGAATATTAGTGCTAAACTTAAATCTTTAAACGATCTAAAAGATGATTTTCTTGCGGTAACTTCTCATGAGCTAAAAACTCCATTGAATGGAATTATTGGTTTAACAGAAGGAATAGTTACTAATAAAGGCGGCAATTTAGATGGTGAGCTTAGAGAGGATTTATTTTTGGTAAACTCTAGTGCTAAAAGATTATCTAACTTGGTCAATGATATGATGACATTTTCTAATCTTAAAAATAATGAAATTGTATTACATAGGAAACCAGTTAACATAAGTAATGTGATGGAGATGGTAATAAAATTTAGCCGAATGGCTCTAAATAATAAAAATGTTATTTTTTCCAATATGATTGACAAAGATGCACCTTATGTATTTGGGGATGAAGATAGAATACAGCAAATTCTATATAATTTACTGGGCAATGCTATAAAATTTACACATGCAGGAAAAATAACATTGTCTTATGCTAAAGTAAATTCTTTTATTGAGATTTGTATAACAGACACAGGAATAGGAATTCCAGAGCAGAAGCTTCATAAAATTTTTAATAGGTATGAGCAGGTGGATGGAATTTCAGAAAAATATGGTGGTACTGGAGTAGGACTTTATGTAACTAAACAACTTATTCAAATACAAGGTGGTACTATATCAGTTTCCTCAACTATAGGAAAAGGAAGTAAATTTATCTTTACTATTCCATTATGTACGGAAGAGGACCTAAGGGCTAATACAAAGGAAAGTCACCAAAATAAAAATAATTTAGAAATAGTAGCTGAATATTCAAAGCACTTAGAGTTAAAACCTAATTTAGTAAGTATATTATTGGAGCATGAGAGAAAAATTATTAATGAAAATATAAAATTAACAAGCAGTGATAAATATAGAATTTTAGTAGTCGATGATGAGTATGTGAATCGTAAGGTATTAAAAAATTATCTATCAAAGGACACATTTGAAGTTTTAGAAGCTTCTTCCGGCATAGAGGCATTGAGGATAGTAGGAGAGGATGCAGATTTGGATTTGGTAATTCTTGATATGATGATGCCAGATATTTTAGGTTATAAAGTATGTGAGATTATTAGGAAAAAACATTCCATTTTTGAATTGCCAGTGCTAATTATGACTGCGGATAGTAGCCTAGAGCACTTAGTTATATCTTTTGAATGTGGTGCAAATGATTATTTAAGGAAACCTTTTAATATGAATGAGCTAATGTGTAGAATAAACACTTTGATAACTTTAAAGCATTCAGTAAGGCAAGAATTATCCTTAGTACATGAGCTTGGAATAGCTAATAACCAAGTTAAGCAGCTTAGTATTCAAAGTGCAAAAACTAGTAAACGGGTTGAAGAACTTATGGCATACGATAAGGTCAAAACGGAATTTTTTGCTAATTTGTCACATGAACTTAGAACGCCTCTAAATGTAATTTGTAGCACAATACAATTAATAAGATCGCTTGATGGATCAAAAAAACTAGGTGATGAAAAGATAAAGTATTATATCAATATCATGAATCAAAACTCCCTAAGGTTACTTAGACTTATAAATAATATAATAGATACAACTAAAATAGAGGCAGATTACATAAGCCTTCAATTAAAAAATGGAGACATAGTCTATGTTGTAGAGGAAATATCGCAGTCTGTAGCTGAGTATATAAAAAACAATGGAATAACCCTTATATTTGATACTGATGTAGAAGAAAAGACTATTGCATTTGATGAAGAAAAAATAGAAAGAATTATGTTGAATTTACTATCTAATGCAGTTAAATTTACAGAGGAAAATGGAAGTATTCTAGTTAATATATATGATAAAGGTGATTTTATTGAAATATCTATAAAGGATACAGGCATTGGAATTCCAAAAGATAAGTTGGAATTTATTTTTGAACGTTTTGCTCAAATTGATAAGTCCACATCAAGAGAGAATGAAGGTAGCGGAATAGGACTAGCCTTAGTAAAGTCTCTTGTAGAAATGCAGCATGGGGAAATCCATGCAAAGAGTATTGAGGGATTAGGAAGCGAATTTATAATAACACTACCAGTTAGAACAATTGATATGAATCAAGAAGAAGATAATCTTAAAAATAAAAAGGTATTTGAAACAAACCATAAAGAAAATTTAACCATAGAGTTCTCTGATATTTACAAATAGATTTATTGCATATAAAATTATTGTAAGGATAAGTTACTAATATTGCTTTTCATTTGGTCTAGGGGCAGACCATCTTTTATAGTGGAGACAATATTGCATTCCTGTATGATATCATATTGTTATACTATATCATATTATATTATTATGTAGCATTTATATTTAGAAATGTGGTTAATATAACTATAGAAAAGAATTCTACTGCGATATCATTGTAGGTATATATATAGTAACTATGGTTCATATAAGTATCTACTTGCAAAAAATGAACAAACGGTATAAAATTATAGATAAGATTAAATACAATGATATTTATGGTATATCCTAAGGGGAAAGGTTGATATGATGATTTTTAAAAGACTTACAATAGAAGATAAAGGTACTTTAGAGAAATTTATATATCCATATAAATTTCTAAGTTGTGAATATTCTTTTACAACTTTATATATATGGAGAGAGGCTTGTGATATTTGTTTTACTATTCATAAAGGGGCTCTAATAATAAAGAAAAAGGATTTTGAAGGAAGATACTATTTTATGCAGCCTTTGGGCTATAGCAAGGAAAATCTTAAAGAGATAATAGATGCACTAATGGATTATAAGACAGAAAATAATATGCATTACTTATTTAAAGATCTTGATGAAGGCTTTATGGAAGAGATAAGTAACATATATGATGATGTTAGGGATATTTGTATAAAAGAAGATAGAGATAACTTTGACTATTTATATGAAGCTGAAAAACTTATAAAGCTTTCAGGTAAGAAGCTCCATGGTAAAAAGAATCACTACAATTCTTTTATAAAGAGTTATAAATATGAAGTTAAAGACATTAAAGGGGAACAAGTTATAAGTGATGTAATAGTGGCTGCAGAAAAATGGTATGCTATTAATGAAGAAGATGATGATATGCTTTATTACGAATTACAAGGAATAAAAGATCTTCTTAAAAATATTGAAATTGTAAACATTAAAGGAATTGCTGTTTACGTAGATGAAAAAATAGTTGCTTTTAGTTTAGGAGAAAAACTAAATGATAATTTGGCAGTAATTCATATAGAAAAGGCAGATATGGATTATAGCGGCGTCTACAGCTTTATTAATAAAACTTTTGTTGATAGATGTTTTAGTGATGTTAAGATAATTAATAGGGAACAGGACCTCGGAATTGCAGGTCTACGAAAATCTAAACTATCTTATCACCCTTTCAAACTAGAGAAAAAATATATTTTTAGTTTTTCTAAATGTTTAGTAAGTGATGTTTAAAAAAATAGACTAGCATATAGCTAGTCTATTTTTTTGAGGATAAAGTTAACCATATTTCAGCACTCAAGGTTACGAGATATGGAATTAAAGCTAGAGGGAAGGTAATAATAAAATGAAAAATCTTTTGATTGGTGAAAAAGTAAAACTTACGTCTATAAATGAGGAAGATGTTTTAAAATTTCAAAAGTGGTATAATGATGCGTCCTTTATGCGTCATTATGATATAGTAAGTGCAATTCCTAAAACCATAGAAGAGGTAAAAGAATTAGTTAGTGAAGCACAAAAATCTAATACAGCTTATATTTTTGCTATTAAAAATCTTCATCAAGAAGAATTTATTGGAGTTACAGGATTTGAAGATATATCTTGGAATAATGGAACTGCTTTAATATATATAGGAATAGGTGGAGAAAAACATAGGGGTAAAGGTTATGGAATGGAAGCTCTCAAATTAACTATGGAGTTTGGATTTGAGGAACTAAATTTTCATAAAATACAGCTTACTGTGCTTGAATACAATGAACCTGCTATAAAGCTATATGAAAAATTAGGATTTAAAAGAGAAGGGGTCTATAGGGAATTTATTCATAGAGATGGCAGAAGGCATGATATGTATTTATATGGAATATTGAGGTCGGAGTGGGATGATTTAACCATCTAAAAAAATATTAAGTCAGGTGGGTTTTTACAAACAAAAAACACAGTAGAGCAAGTATAAAATCTACTGTGTTTTTTGTTTATTGATTTTAATAATTTAATATTCCCTAGTATTTGTTTTTAGTTCCTTGCTGTGCAGCTGTTTTGCTAGCATTCCCGTTACTCATAAATCCGTTTTTGGCATTTTTACTATCTTCGCTGTTAGCAATAGTGTTTTGGTTTTTCTCTTTAATATTTTTGTTTTGGCTCATAAAAAACATCTCCTTTAATAAATATTCTTTAGTATGATGGCCATAAAACAGATTATTTATGCTTAAAATTAAGCTATTTAATATATAGTGTCAAAAGTGGGATGCCTAAATGCAAAGAGTGATTTTTTGAAGGAGTTTTTATACATTTATAGAATAACTTTTATAAAAGGAAATAAAATAAGGAAGGAGCAATTATGTGAATATAAAAAATAAAAATTTAACACAAATACATCTAGCTGTTTTTTTGTTTGGGATAGCGGGATTATTTGGCAAATTGATTTCATTATCGCCTATGATAATAGTACTAGGGAGAGTTTTCTTTTCAAGTGTTTTTTTACTTGTTGTTATGCTCTTCATTAAGAAAGATATAAAACTAAAAAATAAAAAGGATTATTTTTATCTTACAGTAATGGGACTTATATTAGCCATTCACTGGAGTGCTTTTTTTAAATCCATTCAGGTGTCAACAGTAGCAATAGGACTTCTTATATTTTCTACATTTCCTGTTTTTGTTACTTTTCTAGAACCTTATTTTTTTAAAGAAAAAATTGTGAAGAGGGATATTGTAATTGCAATTATTACACTACTGGGAGTAACGCTTGTAGTTCCTAAGTTTAAGTTAGGAGATAATTTAACCCAGGGAGTTCTGTGGGGTGTACTTTCTAGTTTCACCTATGCAATTCTTTCAATGCTTAATAGAAAATATGTAAAAGAATATTCAAGCGTAGTAATTGCCTTTTACGAACAATCTGTAGCTACACTTGTATTAATTCCTTTTTTATTTTTAATAAAACCTATTTTTAAACCTAGGGATATATTTTTACTGATTTTATTAGGTATTGTTTTTACTGCAATATCTCACACATTATTTATTAATGGTTTAAAAAGTGTTAAAACACAAACAGCAGGCATTATTTCTAGTTTAGAACCAGTATATGGCATTGTTTTTGCATTGCTTATTATTGGAGAGGTGCCGACCTTAAGAGAAATTTTAGGTGGTATTATTATTTTAGGAACTGCTTTTTATTCAACTATAAAATCACAATAATATACCTGCTATTGTTATGAAGGAATTATAGTAATAACTTACTAATTAAATTTCCATCTATAATGAGCATGTATAGGAGATGTAAAGTAAGAAAGTTTCTTTGTACTAGCATGGGGCTTGATATTATGCATAACATTCATAATGTTTACATATAACTATTAAATATAGCATTCAAGCCGTTTTAAGCGGTTATGGAGATGCGAATTTTCTTGGAGTGAAACAACTATAACACTTTCAATATTTAAATATATTGGAGGTGTTTTTTTTGTCTAGAAGAAGAATTAATTTAAATGAGATCAATATATCAACTTCAATTTTGACTGATTTAAATGAATTTATTAAAAAATGGAATTGGAAGATAAAAGTAAATACACAATAATTGGTTATAAAAGAATGATAACAAAAGAACCAAATAAAACTCTTATGCAAATGCAAATACGTACTATTTGTTCTGTATTCTGTAGTACTGGATTAAGAGCCAGTGAATTCACAAGTTTAAGAATATCAGATGTTGACCTTCATGAATCAATAATTTACACCAATCATACAAAAGCTGGAAAACATAGAATAGTACCAATCTCTTCAAGCTTAAAACCTTTACAAAATGTAAAATTCCAAATCAAATTAAAGGTTTATTATTATTCATTTAAAACTTATTTTTATAGAGCTTTAATTTTAATTTATTTTAAAGGGAAAAAGAAGGCACTGCTTTTTACAGCGATGCCTTAATCCAACTACATTTTATACTAGCATTCTTCTTCAAATATTGGAGCATTTATAAGTGTAGCAAATATTAACTCATGGAAATGATCATCAACGACATTAGTTTCAGCCTCTACAAAATGGACATGCTTGCCATCATTACCAACAGGTATCGGTAGACCAGTAACTGCTTCAATTATATGAAAGTGATCAAAAAAGTCTGTTCTTGTTTTAACTTTATGAACATGTCCACCTTCAACTGGTATTGCAGGACTGGATACTCCGGCAAATCTATGATTATGAGCATCAGCTGTACCTAATTCAGCTACTCTAACGCTTCCTTCAAATTCATGGTCGTGAAATTGTGGTTCTTTTTTACAACAATCTTTATCATCATGTTTTGACATTAACATCACTCCTTGTCCTTCTCGACAGTATATAATATGTAGCTTAATCGAAAATGACACTAAAAACAAAGAAATATACAAGTTGAAACGTATGCTATTAGCAAGCCGCCAATATCCATGATGAAATGAGATTTTATGGATAGTTAAATTAAATATAACACCAAGAGATAGAAGTTATAATAATGAAATACAAGATATAAATGCAGGGATTAACAAAGCTAATAATGGGGGTGCTAATTTATTTATATCATGCCATGCAAATAACTTTGATAAAAACACACATAGGTGTGAAGTATTACATAGCAACGGAAATACACAAGATGAAGTTATAGCTACTAACATATGTAATGAATTGGAAACATTAGGATTGAAGAATGGAGGCGCTAAAATAGATGAACGTGGATTGAATGAAATTAGAAAAACATCTATGACCTCGTGTATCGTAGAACCCCTATTTTGTGATTCTAATATTGATATGAAACTATATTCTGCTGATAAAATAGCGAGAAGTATTGTAAAAGGTATAACAGGGAAAACAGTCGACCATAATGTCCCAGTTACAAATACAATAGAAGTGTGGAAAACTGTTACTGCTATGACTTTGAATGTACGTAGTGGACAAGGCACTGGATTTTCTGAAATAGGAGAACTTCACAAAGGAGATAACGTCAAAATTGATAAGAGTTATTCCAATGGTTGGACAAGCGTTTTCTTTGGAAATAATGGTGGGTATGTTTCGACACAATATTTAAAATAAATTAAAATTAAGGAGATGTATATTAAAATGGATAAAAATAAATTTAAAAATGTAGGATTATGGGTTTCGATATTTGCATTCATAGGATTAATTCTTGGTAATTATGGACTATATTCAGTAATAGGATTAACAGGGGATAGTTATAAAATGTTAGTAGATGCTTTTCTAGGTATATTAACACTTGCAGGAATCTTAAATAATCCTAATACTGTTAATAAAGGATATTTACGCGATAATAAATAATAGGGTATAGAATTTTTTCTTATACCCCTTTTATTTAAATATATATTGAAAATAACATAAAAAATGTCTTATTATGAATATAAAAATATTGAAAGTGCTTCAACTAATTAAATTTCCATCTATAATGAGCATGTATTGGAGATGTAAAGTAAGAAAGTTTCTTTGTACTAGCATGGGGCTTAGTATTATGAATAACATAGGGAATCCCGTTTTTATCTCTACTATCAGAAATAATACCAACGTGTTCGTACCCTTTTGTAAATACCACAATATCACCAGGTTGCCACTCTTTTAGATTTTCATCATTTCTAGATTTAATTTCAGTGGTTAAACTTATACAGTATCTACTAAAAAACACATCTTGATTAGGTACTCTTCTAAAGTCAATATTAGGGTCAGGCTTTCCATCTACTCTAGGATAAAGTTTAGTATTAATTTTTATGTCCTCATCTATAAGTTCTTTTAAACTAATATCAGCGGCTTTAAATCCTCTCCAAATGACGTCGGTGCATACCCCTTCATTTTCAGGTGGGTATCCACCACTATAATAATTACTAATATATTTTGTTTTACTCTGAACTTCATTATTAGCACCATTAACAATATCTAATACATCTGAAACTCCATTTTTATTGTTATCAACTTTTGAAAAAATTTCAGTTACCTGAAATTTGGGTTTGAAAATGTTGAAAATATATTCATTAATAAGTTGCTTATAGGGAATAAATAGATACACGGAAGTTAGGACTAGAAATGTAATTATTAAAATAAAAAGACGTTTTTTCATATTAGCACCTTTCTTAAATTTAATAAAATGATTATATACCTTTACACTATGTAAATTGTATATAGTAAGTATAGCATAATAAGGGTAAATTACCAATAATTATAAGCTGATTATAAGCATTTTCGACTTAGCTTTAAGTAATAATTTAAAGAGATTAAAATAGCAAAAAATAAAATACATAGTGATTAATTTTATAATAGTAAAGAGACCATATAATGGTATTGGAACATTATGTAATCAGTTAGGATTTTTTGATTTAGGAAACTTAATATCGACGTGGTGGATAACGTAGCACTTTTTTCAGGTGTTAAAAGCAGAAATATATCTAAAAACTTTAATGGTGGTAGCCTTGTTTCCATTTTTGGTGGCATTGATATCTTAGAGAGGCTTATATTTTAAATGAAGTAGCAAGAATAGACGTTACAGCTACTTTTGGTGGAGTAGATATAAAAAATTTAGATAAGAATAATTAAGTGAATCAAATTCTCCTGCGTGACTTGCAATAAGAACTCAATACGGGAAATTCCATTAAGAAATTCTAAATTTTTGCTATTTCTATCATGAGTTTATTTAACGACACTTCAGAAGGGAAGCCTCCCACTTCTACGAGCGGGAGTTACATGCTATAACAAATATAAGATTTCAGTGGGAGTCTAAATCTCCTCCTGAAGTCGTTAATATTGCAGCATCGCATATTATTTTAATTTTCAGACAAATGCATAATAAAAACAACAATAGAATATTTATAAAAATATTTAGAAAATTGAAATAATTAACTCGTTTTTATTATAAAAATATGCTATATTAATATATAAATATATATAAATGTATATAAATATATATAAATGTATATAAATATTTATAATTGCTTAATTTTATAATGGTATCAATGTTTATGGTTTGCAAGTTTTATGGATAATAATTTATTTGCAGTGTTATAGTAAAATGTTTTATGCACAATAATAAGGAGGGCATATTATGAGTAAAGTCGATGACATTAACGATTCAGGAAACGTGACGTTAAAAAGGGAACTTGGTCTTGCCGCCGCAACTGCTATTGTTGTAGGTAACTGTATAGGTTCAGGAATTTTTACCTCTGCTGCATCTTTGGCCGTTGCAACAAATCCTAAAACCGCTATGATTGCATGGGTAATTACAGCTATTGGATCACTTCTAATTGCGTTAAGTTTTGCAAGTTTAGGCACAGCTATGCCAAGAACGGGGGGGCCCATTGTATATACTAGAGCTGCATTTGGTGATTTTGCGGGGTTCTTAATTGCATGGACCTATTGGATAGGTGCTTGGGTTGGAAACGCTGCAATTATAACTGCATTTATGCTTTATTTTACATACTTTTTTCCTGGTGCAACCACTCCAATAATGGCATTTTTAATTACTTCAGCTGTGTTGTGGTTTTTCACCATTGTAAATATTCTTGGTGTAAAAGGAGCAGGTAGGATTAGCATTGTAACAACAGTACTAAAACTGAGTGCTTTAGTAGTATTCGTAGTCATTGCAGGTATGAATTTTAACCCTGCAATGCTTAGTACAGTATCAAGTGCTGAGGTTTCAGGAATGGGTACCTTACCAGCGGCAATTGCAATTGCGCTGTGGGCTTTCGTAGGAATTGAAAGTGCAACAGTTCCTGCAGGTGAGATTAAAGATCCAGAAAAAAATATTAGAAAAAGTACAATATATGGTACTTTAATTGCAGCAGCGGTATATATAATTGTTTCAATAGTTGCTATGGGTGTTCTAGATCAGGCTACATTAGCTAAATCAAAAGCGCCACTTGCGGATATAATTAACGCAGCAACTGGGGGAACTTGGGGTGGAAACTTTATAGCAATAGGTGCTATAATATCAACACTCGGAGCTACTTCAGGATGGATATTAACCACTGCTAGAAGTGCATATGGTGCTTCTCAGGATAAATTGTTTCCGAAAGTATTTGGAGAAATACACCCCAAATATAAGACGCCTGTTGCTTCACTTGTAATAAGTGGTGTTGCAGCTAATATACTTCTTATATTAAATTATGTGGGTTCATTAAATGCAGCATTTAATTTTATGATATTACTTGCTACCTTGGCATTCTTGCCTGCTTATTCTTTTTGTGCAGCAGCAGATATACTGCTTTTAAAGAGACATTCACCAGATTTTAATGTTTTTAATTTCTTAAAGAATTCATTTGTAGCATTGCTGGCTTTTGCATATTCTATATATGCAATTTACGGAACAGGTGCACAGGTTGTAATGTATGGGTTTATACTTATGTTAGTAGGTATTCCAGTCTATTTATATATGATGCTCCAAAATAATAAAAAAGACAAAAACGTTGATGAACTAAGAAAGAAAATGCTAGGCTAGGTAATCGATAAGTGCTCAGTTATAAATAGTGGTTAAATGGGACCGCCAATTGTAATTGATGAAATTACAAGGTTGTTTTTATAATATATATAATTATTCGTATTTTATGGTGAATACATTATAATCCCTCTTTACCAGTAACTATAAACTTTGATATGAGTTCAAATTTTGTGGTATACTTTAATAAGGCTATAATTAGGAGGCAAAATAATGGGAAATATATTGATGTATTCAAAAAAGCAATTAGACAAAACACTAAAAAATTTCGCAAAAAATCAAAAATTAGGGTCTAATGACACAGCTGAGTGGATAAGACTCATAAATGATTTTATATATGAATTTGGTTTAAAGTCTGAGGTTAATGAAGAGGATAAACTTTCAATAACCACCAATAAAGAAGAGCAAGTTGTTATTGAAAAAATGATGTATGCACTAGAAGGTACAAAAACTTCTTTGACGTATATTTTTGATGGTAATATTACTTATATAGAAGAGTAAGCAAAAAAAAGTACGAAATATTTTTATTCGTACTTTTTTTTATGGAACACATAGTTATAGAATTTGTTTGTTCTCAGTTCTTTTATTCATAAAATCTCCCAATAATATATTTATTAAAGCTATAGTGGGAACTCCAAGTAGCATTCCTGTAATTCCGAAAAGTCCTCCTCCGAGAACAATTCCCAGTATTATAAGTAGTGGACTGAGCCCTACCTTATCTCCAATAATTTTTGGAGATATAAACCATCCGTCGATATTACTTAAAGTTACAATAAATAATACTAGCTCTAAAGATTTTATTGGACTAAAGAATATTGTTATTGTAACAGCAGGTATCATTCCTATGATATTTCCAAAATAAGGAATCATATTTGTTACTGCTATTACTAAACTAAAAGGCAACGCATAAGGTATTTTTAATATCATAAATCCTATAAAAGTAATAGCACCAAAAATAATAGAGTCAATTATTTTTCCAACAAAATATTTTTTAAAAATAGTATTAGCTATTTTTCCGAAATCAACTACTTTAATAGCATGGGCTTCATTTAAAAAAGAATAAATGAATTTTTTAATATTAAAAATAATGGATTCTTTATCAATTAAATAGTAAACTGAAATTACTATTCCAGACATTAATTTCATAAAGAAAGAACTTAAACCCTTTAAGTTATTAATTAGAAGCTGTAAACCTGGGGTGAAATATGCTGATATATCTTTATTAAAAGTAGTAAGGTAATTTTTCAAGTAAGATGTAATATTAAGTTTGTTTAATAGTTTATTTTCAACTATAAAATCAGTAGACCCTTTAATTGACTTATCTGCTAATTGAGGAATATTATTAAATAAATCAACAACACTTTTAATAACATTAGGAGCAAGCAATAATATTGTTAATAACATTATACCTATAAATATTGTATAAATTATGCTTATGCTATAAAACCTTTTTATTTTAGTTTCCTTTTCAATGTATACCATAAGTGGATTAAGTAAATAAGCTATAACAAAACCCCAAATAAAATAACTAAGTAGTGAATTTATTTTTTGAAACATTGAACCTATATTTTCAATGTTACTTATTATTCTAAAAAGAAAAAAAGTGATTATAATAATAGGGATAAGCTGTATGTAGGGTATCTTTTTATACCGAATCAATATAATTCCTCCAATCAATATCTATAAATATAAGTATAGCAGTTTGTAAAAAATAATTGAAGAGTTTTATTAGCAAAAATCAAAAGTTTTTACCAAAATGATAAAATAATGAATAACATCTCTTTGCTATTATGTACTATAATGTAAATATGTTTTAATTACTAATGTTACCTTTATCTTTCAAGGGAGAAGCTAGTCTTGTAGACAATTTACTTCAGTTACAGATTCATAAATCTGAAATAGATGTTTTTGGAAACATGGCTTCAATGCCTGATGGAATAAGCGTTGATGTATCCGGTAAAAAACTTGGAGATGCAATTACAATAAAAGACTTTGATTTAGATGCGAAAATAAGAACAATCTAATAAATATAACATAGGGTATAAGAGTGTTGATGAAAACTGAGTTTTCGTCAACATTCTTATTTTTTTTGTTGATTTATGATAAATTAATCAGAGAAAAGCTGATTTTATATACAATATTATCTAAATTCACAGTAAAAATCCATTTTGCCTATAAATAATTTACAAAATTGGTCGATAATATAACTTGGGACTGTATTTTATTAAAATGTTTTGTAACGATAATGAAACTATTTATAATAATTTACAGATATATAAGGGGGGATTATTTTGAAAAATAAGATTAGCGCTAAAATAATTATTGCTATAGTGAGTTGTTCAATTTTAGTATCAGCAATGGTGGGAATTACAAGTATTTTAAAGTCCACAAGTATAATTAAGCAGGAAGCCACAGATAAATTATCAAATATAGCTTCTAGTAGGGGAAATGAATATACAATACAGACTACGAAGGTTGAAAACACAGTAAAGGAGTTATCTGGACTAGTTTTAGGGACAATAGAAGTTTCTAAGGTTAAAGACCCAAAATATATAAGTTCATATGAAAAACAGCTGGGTTCACTAATGAAGACTTTAGGTGATAGTAATAATGGTCTTATAGGGTTATATATGATTTTTAATCCTAAATTTACTGGTAGTAGTGAATCTTACTGTGTGAATTACTTATATGACGAAGGAAAAAAACAAAGCGCAGTGACTAATGACATGTTAAAAGTAGGCCGATTTGAAGAAGGTAATGCAGCTATAATTAGTAGTAAGATAGGGATGTGGTTAAATCCTTACATAGACAAAGATAGTAAAATAAATATGGTATCCTATACTATGCCAGTTTATGCTAATAATGAATTAGTTGGAGTTGCAGGTATGGATATTTCTTTTGAAAGTCTAAAAAAGATGATTTTAAGCACAAAGATATATGATACTGGTTCTGCATTTTTGCTAGATAAGGATTATAGCTTTATAGTTGGTAGTAGCAAAAAAAATACTGATAAATTAGATAAATTAGATAAATTAGAAAATGGGAAATATAAATTTATAACTGATGAATTAAAAAATAAAAAATCAATGGTACTAGAGACAAGGTTCGAAGGACGCACCCAGATGATGGGTTATTACACTTTGAATAATGGTCAAATTATGGGGGTAAAAGTTCCTAGCTCAGAAGTCTTGAAAAATTTAAATAATTTAAGATATATTATTGTTTTAATTATAGCGCTAGGAATTATTGGTTCAATAATTATTGCATTATTTATTGGCAGAAGAATATCAAGACCTATAGAAGTTGCAACAGGGTTTATAGGTAGATTAGCTAAGCTAGACTTAACTTATAATGATAAGAACATTAACCAAATGCTCTTAAGCAAAGATGAAATAGGTGTTATGGGAAAGGGTTTAATAGAACTAAGGAAAGAATTAATAAAGGTTGTTTACGAATTAAAGGAGGATTCTACTGGTTTATTACAATATTCAAATACTATTTCGGCTAATGCGGAGGAAACATCAGTTTCTATTACTGTTGTGGCGCAAACTGTTGAAGAATTAGCTAAAGGATCAGTTGAACAAGCAAAAGAGGCACAAGATGGTTCATATAAACTGAGCATACTTGCAGGTGAGATAGAAGAAGTTGTGGTAAGTAGTAATAGTCTTAAAGAATATTCAATAGAAATGGAAAAAATGCAAGATAAGGGAAGTAAAGCGATTAAGGAACTAAATGTAAAACTCGAACTAAATGTACATGCTACTGAAAAAGTTGCTGATAATATAGACGAATTATCAAATAAATCAAGCTTAATAGGGGAAATTATAAGCACCATTCAATCTATTGCAAGTCAGACAAATCTATTAGCTTTAAATGCTGCAATTGAAGCAGCAAGAGCAGGTGAGAGTGGGAAAGGGTTTGCAGTGGTAGCAGAGGAAATTAGAAAGCTTGCAGAAAAAACAGCTACATCTACACAAGAAATAGATGAAATAGTAAAGCAAATTCAAGGCGAAATAAGTTTAGGAAAAAACAATATGGATGAAGCTAAAAATACTGTTAAACAAGCAAGTGGTGTAATGATAACATCCATAGAAGCTTTTGATGTTATTGGAGAAGGAATATATAATATTAAATCAAAAATACAGTGCATTGCGTCTAGTATGAATACAGTAGATAGTGGAAAAGATGATATAGTCGACGCTATTCAAGGGATATCTGCAATAACGGAGGAAGCTGCAGCGTCGACCCAGGAAGTGGCAGCAACCATGGAAGAGCAAGAAGCTGCAATTAAAAATGTATCAGAGACTGTAGAAGAATTAAAAGAATTAGCAGTTGTATTAGATAAAATAGTTGGTAAATTTACAATATGAAATAAAACAATTATTAATTTCAATAGATTAACGCACTTGAATTTATTTAAGTGCGTTTTTAACTTTGTTGAAAATAACTTTTAATAGGGCCTGAGTTTTAATTTACTGTGCAAATTTTATGGATTAATGATAGAATAGTATTTGTCGTTTATTTTTTGTTTACATTGAATATAGGCATTAATCATAATAAGGGAAGTGACATAAAGGATGGAATCGAAAAAAACGAGTATAGTCATTGCATTAATGGTGTCAATGTTTCTCGCCGCTGTAGAGGGGACAGTAATAACTACTGCCATACCAACTATAGTTAAAGAATTAAATGGGTTTGAGCTTATAAGTTGGGTTTTTGCTGCTTATCTATTGACATCAGCTATTTCAACACCTATATATGGAAAATTATCTGATTTATATGGGAGGAAAAACATTCTTTCAATTGGAATAATAATTTTTTTACTGGGGAGTTGTCTTTGTGGAATATCACAAAGCATGTATCAGCTTATAGCGTTTCGTGCAGTTCAAGGATTGGGCGCGGGAGCAATATTTACTGTTACTTATACCATAGTGGGTGATGTTTTTACTGCTGAAGAAAAACCAAAGGTTCAAGGCTGGTTAAGTACAGTATGGGGAATAGCTAGTTTAACTGGACCCTTTTTAGGTGGTTTTTTAATAGAAAATCTTTCATGGAATTGGATTTTCTTTATAAACCTACCTTTTGGGATAATATCAATAGTACTTTTACAAAAAAATCTAATTGAAACTTTTGAGAGGAAGAAACATAAAATAGATTATCTAGGTACTTTATTATTCTCCCTTGCAATTTTAACCTTTTTATTGGGAAGTTTATCCGGTAGAAAAAATAATATTATAATATCTTTAATAGTTACAATTGCATTACTCATTATATTTTATTATGTGGAAAAAAGGGCGGAGGAGCCGATTATACCTTTTGAAATTTTCACAAAAACTAGTAATATTGTGAATACTATGAGCTTTTTAGCAGCAGGAATTTTAATAGGAGTAGAGGTTTACTTACCTATATATATGCAGAATGTTTTGGGTTTTGGAGCTACAGCTTCTGGAGTTTCTATGGCACCTATGTCTATTTCATGGCTATTATCTTCATTTATTTTGTCTAAAGCTATTCCTAAATATGGTGAAAGGATAGTCATTGGTATATCCACTTTAATTTTGATTATTAGTTGTGGATTTTTAACTACTTTAACTGTGAAATCTCCATTAATATCAGTTATAGTTTATGGTTTTATCATGGGCTTTGGTTTTGGAGGAGCTTTTACAACATTAACAATAATGGTGCAAGAGTCTGTAGGATATAGCAAAAGAGGCGCTGCCACAGCAGTAAATGCACTAGTACGTACATTAGGTCAAACTATAGGCGTAAGTATTTTTGGAATCATATTAAATACTAACATAGTTAGATACTTTAATAACTTAGGAATAGTGGGCATAGAACCAAATAATTTATATTCTCAGTCAACTTTGAATAGTGGAGTAAGTTTGAAGCAAATAAAATTATCTTTAAATTCAGGGCTTCATGTAGTATTTATAGCATTTATCATAATCGCGGTAGTTTCATTGATGCTTTCTTTTAAATTTGAGGCAAATTCAAAAAAAGTATTTTAGAATAAAAAGATTTATATTGATTCAAATACAAGTAAGTAATGTATTCAAAAGGGGGCATCCTTAAGGAGGGATTGCTCCTTTTGCCTAAAGTGAAGGTAAGACAGGTATCATTATAAAAGCTGTAGGCACGTGAAGCTTAATAATTGTCAGAATAATTCACCGATTATTCACAATGTTATTTAGTAATAACTATTGACAAGGTTCGGAAAGGGAAGTATACTAAAGTTACACAAAGAAGAAAGCTTTCAATTCAGAGTGTAAGGCAAAATATTAAAAAACAATAAAAAAATCTTAAAAAAGAAAGGGTGTGGCCCAAAAATTAATAATATTAAAAAACTATTTATTATAATTGAAAGTGGGGTGGTTACACCAAAGAAAACAATTTAAACTGGTTTGCATATTTAGAAAAGTATTTCAAAACTGTTGAATCAGCATGGACAAGCAACTTAATTCATAGGTAGTGGAAAAAATATCGATTAGGCCTATAAAAGATACTTTAGTCCATTGCTAAATATTAATAAAAAATAATTTAAAGTTACCCGTACCACATTAAACCTTAAGAGTTTAATAGCAACAATATTAGAAGCATTATTATTTATGAGCGGGAAATTAGTTAGGAGAGAATTATTGAAAGAACAATTTATTAGGAAATAGAAGCTAAGCCCATCGGGATTAATATATGGCAAATTAGCTTCTATTTTTTTGTCAATTTATAATGAAATTAAAATAAAGACTATAGTACTGTTCATAACAACAATAGCAAAGGAAACCATTTACATTGCAAAAAATCTAATAATCAGTTATACTTATTATATTAATAAATAATAAATGGCAAAGAATATGAGCCGCGTTATTATAAAGTGTTATGCTTTATTTTGATGTGGCTTTTAATATGTATTAAACTGTAAACGGTTAATATGACTATTTAAAAAAAGGAGTTTTTCACAATGGCTAAATATATAATGGCGTTAGATCAAGGGACAACAAGTTCAAGGTGTATTCTATTCGATAAGAAGGGACTTATTGTAACTTCCGCACAAAAAGAGTTTACTCAGATTTTTCCGAAAGAAGCCTGGGTAGAACATGATCCAATGGAAATTTGGTGGAGTCAAATTAGTGTTGCAACAGAAGCAATGGCTAAGGTTAATGCTACGGCGTCTGATATAGCAGCAATAGGTATTACAAACCAAAGAGAAACCACTGTGGTTTGGGATAGGCGAACTGGAGTTCCAGTATATAATGCAATTGTATGGCAATGTAGAAGGACGGCTGAAACTTGTGATGAACTAACAGAAAAAGGCTTTGATAAAGTAATTAGAGCTAAAACTGGATTGATTTTGGATGCTTATTTTTCTGGAACAAAAATAAAATGGATATTAGACAATGTAGAAGGCGCTAGAGAAAAAGCAGAACAAGGCAATTTATTATTTGGTAACATAGATACATGGTTAATTTGGAATTTAACAAAAGGAAAAACCTATGTAACAGACTATTCAAATGCTTCAAGAACATTACTATTCAATATTCATAAACTTACATGGGATGAAGAAATTTTGGAAACATTGAATATACCAAAATCAATGCTACCAGAGGTTAAACCTTCAAGTTGTGTTTATGGATATACAGATGCTTCCTTGTTTGGAGGAGAAATTCCTATTGCGGGCGCTGCTGGAGATCAACAAGCAGCCTTGTTTGGACAAACTTGTTACGCACCAGGAACAGCTAAAAACACATATGGTACAGGATGCTTCATGCTTATGAATACAGGAGAAAAGGCAATTGAATCCACACAAGGATTACTTACTACCATTGCTTGGGGAATAGATGGCAAAGTTGAGTATGCACTTGAGGGTAGTGTATTTATAGCTGGAGCTGCTATACAATGGTTAAGAGACGAGCTTCGTATGATTGACAATGCTGCTGATTGTGAGGAATATGCAAATGCAGTAGAAGACACAAATGGAGTATATGTGGTTCCTGCTTTTGTGGGGCTGGGAGCACCTTATTGGGATCCGTATGCAAGGGGGACAATAGTAGGGCTTACAAGAGGAGCGAAGAAAGAACATTTGATAAGAGCGACTCTGGAAGCACTTGCTTACCAAACACATGATGTTTTAAAAGCAATGCAAGAAGATTCTGGAATTACACTTACAGAACTTAAAGTAGATGGAGGAGCTTGCTCAAATAATTTCTTAATGCAGTTTCAATCTGATATTTTAAACGTTCAAGTAGACAGACCAGTAGTTACTGAAACTACTGCGCTAGGTGCGGCTTATCTTGCAGGACTTGCAGTAGGATATTGGAAGAGTAGAGAAGAAGTAGCAAAGCATTGGGCAATATCAAGAAGTTTTAAACCATCTATGACAGAGGAAAAAAGAAAAGAATTACTTCATGGATGGCATATAGCTGTTAAGAGATCAGGTATAAAACTTGAATAGGGTGGAATAAAAAATACCCACAAGAACTGTCATCGATTTTGACATTCTTGCGGGTATAAGAACCTTTTCCTTTTTTGATCTTTTGAATTCCTGTGCCTCTTCCAATTTCACTGGAATTAAATTTTCTTCTATTTAAATTCAGTTTGTTCATGTCAATTGTGAAGGACATACCTTGAATTAATTGCTTTTTAGATTTTTTCATTTAAATCTTCCTTTCATCTTTTATTTATTATATATTATGATAATTTCACATGAAATGCAATAGATTTTTGAAATTCAGCTGGATTTTTCTTGTAGTAATAAGCTACTAGGCATATCATTCAATATGGTTTAAGATTACAAAAAAAAATTAAGGCAGGATAATCCCGCCTTAACTTTTTTTATTTACTAGTACCTTTATTTGCTACTGATTGACTATTTAATTTTTTTGTCTCTTCTAATGTAGTACTATTAGTGCTACTACTCATATTATCCATGTTAGCCATGCTATTCATACCAGCACTATTACCTGAATTAGAAGCTGATTGGTTATTTAATTGTTTTGTTTCTTCTAAAGTAGTACCATTAGTGCTACTACTCATATTATCCATGTTAGACATACTACTCATAGCATTTGAAGCACCTATAGTACCTGAACTAGAAGCTGATTGATTATTTAATTGTTTTGTTTCTTCTAAACTAGCAGGATCAGAGCTCATATTCATACTATTCATAGCAGAGGCTGAAGCACCGCTATTACCTTTATTTGATACTGATTGGTTATTTAATTTTTTTGTTTGTTCTAAATTATTATTCATAAACATTCTCCTTCCAATATAAAAATTACACTGTACATATTCAGTGCTTATATAGTTTAACCATTTTCTTATAGAATATAGATGAAAAAATTAGTATGTATGTAATTTTTTAATTTTCATATGAAATTATCAAAAATAATAATTTGTCTATAATAATTTGTTATGTTATTATTAAGCGATGAAAGAAAATCACTAGACCTATGATTAGTTATTTTATTTCATATGTAACAGTTTATAAAAGTGAATAACCAAGCACAGGGGAGTTGGATAAGCCAACTGAGAGCAAGAACTGTAATTCTTTGACCCTAATAACCTGAACTGGATAATGCCAGCGTAGGAAGTTGTTTAATGGTGTATTATATATGTATATATTTTTATATAGCATGGTAATTTAAACACAAATCCTATGGGTTTGTGTTTTTTTGTTGTGAGTAAAAATAACTAATTGAAATAAAAATGTTTAAAATGTATAACAAATAGGAGGAAATTGAAATGAAAAAAGTTTTGACTATAGCGGGTTCTGACAGCTCAGGAGGAGCAGGAGTGCAAGCAGATTTAAAGAGTTTTAGTGCCAATGGGGTTTATGGAATGACCGTTATTACAGCAATAACGGCGCAGAATACCATGGGAGTTTTTGCAGTGCAAGATTTAGAAAAAGAAATTATTGTGGCACAAATTGATGCGATTTTTACAGATATAACTGTAGATGCAGTTAAAATTGGTATGGTGTCTGTGATTTCAACTATTGATGCCATAAGTGAAAAATTACAACAGTACAAACCTAAAAACATAGTACTGGATCCTGTAATGATTTCAAAAAGTGGTTATTCACTATTAAAGCCAGAGTCAAAAACCGCACTTATTAAGAATTTAATTCCATTAGCATCACTTATAACCCCTAATGTTCCAGAGGTCGTGGAAATTCTTGGCGAAGTACATTCAGAGATTACAAGTATTGAAACAGTGGAAGATATGGAAAGGGCAGCAAAAGAAATATACAAGTTAGGCTGTAAAAGTGTGCTTTTAAAGGGAGGCCATATAGAGGGAGATGCCATAGATGTATTTTATGATGGGAAGGAAATTACACATTTTAAATCCGAAAGAATCTCTACAAAAAACACTCATGGAACGGGATGTACGCTGTCTTCTGCTATAGCTGCAAATTTAGCGTTGGGTTTTAGTATGAAAGACGCAATAAAAAATTCAAAAGAATACATAACTACTGCTATAAAGCATTCCTTAGATATTGGATATGGAGTTGGACCTACTAATCACTTTTATGAATTATATAAGAAAGCAGGTATAGCAAATGATTAAGGATAGTGAAAAACTAGGATTTTGGACCTTTTTATTTTTATGGTTTGGAGCTGCGGTTTCTGTTGCTGAAATTCTTACGGGAGGATTCATTGCACCCTTAGGATTTAAAATAGGAGTGGTAGTAATTTTACTAGGACACTTGATTGGCACAGGAATATTGATGCTAGGTGGTATAATCGGTACTAGAGAAAAAGTGCCAGCCATAACTTCTACCGGTATTTCTTTTGGAGTATATGGTACATATTTATTTTCTATTTTAAATATACTTCAGTTAATTGGTTGGACGGCAGTTATGATAAAGGTAGCAGCCAGTTC
Organism: Clostridium sp. FP1; assembly: GCF_011065975.2. Taxonomy (NCBI): domain Bacteria; kingdom Bacillati; phylum Bacillota; class Clostridia; order Eubacteriales; family Clostridiaceae; genus Clostridium; species Clostridium sp. FP1. Next base: position 1,847,037 of record NZ_JAAMNJ020000001.1, read on the forward strand.
TGTAAACTTAATAACACAAAGTTTATGGAGCTTCAATAATGTTTTAGTATGCATAGTGCTTATTGGAATACTTACAATATTGTGGCTTAGTTTTGGTAATGCAGGTATGAAAAAATTAAATACTACAGCCGTATTTTTGCTTTTTATACTTACTTTGGTTCTAGGATCAATTATTTTAAGGGATAAAACATTATATGCAAAGGCGAGTAGTTCAGGGATATCCTTTGGTGGAGCATTAGAACTCAGTATAATTATGCCGCTTTCTTGGTTACCTTTAATTGCAGATTACACTAGATTTGCAAAAAGTGAAAAGGGAGGAGCCTATGGAAGTTTTATAGGTTATTTTTTAGGAAGTTCATGGATGTTTATTATAGGCCTAGGAGCTGCTATAGTTTCAAATAATTCAGACCCTTCAGCTATTATGCTTGCTGTAAATTTAGGAATTACTGCTTTAGGCATAGTGGTACTTTCCACAGTAACCACTACATTTTTAGATGTGTATTCAGCAGGAGTTTCTTTTTTAAATATTATGCCAAAGCTCAGTGAAAAAAAAGTTGGTATTGTTATGGCTATTATTGGTACCTTAGTGGCTGTAATACTTCCTATAGAAAATTACCAAAGCTTTTTATATGCTATAGGGTCAGTATTTGCACCCTTATTTGCAATTTTAATTACTGACTATTTTATAATAAAGAAAAATACAAAGCTACAAGATAGTGTCCTTATCAATTGGGGAGCTATCATTGTATGGATTATAGGAATAGTACTTTATTATGTTTTTATAAAAAAAGATTTGCTACTGGGAGCTACAGTACCAGTTATGATTATTACAGGATTTATCTATGCAATAACTTGGAGGTGGACGTATAAATGGAAATTAATAAAAAAATCATAGAATTATTAAATAGTATAAAAGAAAAAAATCCCTTGGTACATCATATAACAAATTATGTTACGGTTAATGATTGTGCTAATATTACCCTTGCTATTGGTGGGTCGCCAGTTATGGCGGAGGATATTAATGAGGTTTCTGATATGGTATCTCTTTCCTCTTCACTTGTAATAAATATAGGAACCTTAAACTCTTCAAGTGTACAATCTATGATTCAGGCAGGAAAAAGAGCAAATGAGTTAAATATACCTGTTATTTTAGATCCTGTTGGAGCAGGGGCAACATCCTATAGAACAGAGACCGCTAAAAGGATTATAGACGAAGTAAAATTAGCGGTTATTAGAGGGAATTTATCGGAAATAAAAACAATCTATGGTGTTAATTCTAAAACAAAAGGTGTAGACTCTTCAGAAAGTGTTTCTGAAAATGGCAATGAGCTTATAGAAGAAAAAGAAATGGCAAGAGCACTTGCGAGTAAATTAAATACAGTGGTGGCTATAACTGGAGTGGTAGACATAATAACAGATGGTAAAACTCTTTACACCGCATCAAATGGGCATAAAATAATGGCTAAGGTTACGGGCACGGGATGTATGTGCACTTCACTTATTGGTTGTTATTTAGGAGCAGGAGATAACAATCTTCTAGCAGCTTTATCAGGAATTGTTTCTATGGGTATTGCAGGAGAAATAGCCTATGAAGGTTTAGATAAAATTAACGGTGGCACAGGAACTTTAAAAGTAAAAATACTAGATGCTATTTATAACTTATCTCAAATTGAAATAATAGAAAGGAGCAAAATAAATGAAGAATAATATAGATTATAGCCTTTATCTTGTTACAGATAGGGATGTTATAGTAAATACAGATATATATACTGATGTAGAGGAGGCTATAAAAGGCGGAGTTACATTAGTTCAGATTAGAGAAAAGAAGGTAGGTACTTTAGAATTCTATAACATTGCAGTAAAAATAAAATGCATTACAGATAAATACAAAGTCCCACTAATAATTAATGATAGACTTGATATTGCCCTGGCAATAGATGCTGCAGGGGTCCACCTGGGTCAAAGCGATATGCCAGCAGATATTGCAAGGCGTATACTAGGCAATAATAAAATAATAGGTGTTTCTACATCAACCCTTGAAGAAGCTAAAAAGGCCGAAAGACAAGGTGCGGAATATGTAGGGGTGGGGGCTATGTTCCCTACAACTACTAAAGATGATGCAAGTGCGGTTTCTGTAGCCTGCTTAAAAGAAATAAAGGAAGGTATTTCTATTCCTGTAGTTGCTATAGGTGGAATTAGTGAAAAAAATGTATCATTATTAAAGCCAGCAAATATTGATGGTATAGCAGTAGTTTCGGCTATACTTTCCAAAAAATCTGTAAAGATAGCAGCAGAAAAATTAGGGGATTTATTTAGAGCATAAAAGCGAAGATTTTGAAAATTCAAAATAGTTGTTGTAATATATGTAAAAACAAATTATAATCTATTTAGAAATTAATTTGATTATTACAATATTAGTGCTTTATTTATAAGAAGTCTAAAAACACTAAAGTAAGTTAGCCCAGTATGATGAATAATCACATTGGGCTTTTTATAATGTTTTTATGATTTAGTAATACATATAGTGTAAAGAAATGACAAAATTATAAGGAGTGTTCAATATGATATTTCCAGGTAAGGTTTTAATTGCACAGGGTGGAGGTCCAACCGCTGTTATTAATCAATCCCTAGTTGGCGCAGTGCTAGAAGCAAGAAAATTTGCGCAGGTAACAAAAGTCTATGGTGCTATAAGTGGAGTAAATGGAATAGTTAATGAGAATTTTTACGATTTAACTCGTGAAACAACTCATAATCTAGAGCAGGTTGCGATGACTCCCTCCTCCGCACTTTTATCTACAAGAGACAAGCCAGATGAAAAATATTGTAAGGAGATATTCACTGTGCTTAAAGCCCATGATATAAGATATTTCTTTTATATTGGGGGAAATGATTCGGCAGACACCGTTAGAATAGTAAATCAACAGGCTAAAATTTCAAATTATGAACTAAGAGCAATTCATATTCCAAAAACCATAGACAATGACCTTATGATTAATGATCATACTCCTGGATACGGATCTGCCGCTAAATATATAACCAATGCTTTTATTGGATCCAATCTTGATAATAGAGCATTGCCAGGCATCTATATAGGGGTAGTAATGGGGCGTCATGCAGGATTTTTAGCAGCTGCATCAGCCCTAGCTAAAAAGTACGAAGATGATGGTCCACATTTAGTATATTTGCCAGAAAAAATCTTTAGCATTGAGCAATTTTTAGTTGATATAAAAAATGTTTATGATAAACATGGAAGATGTGTAATAGCTGTATCAGAAGGTATTCAAGATGAAAAAGGAGTGCCAATCATTACGAGCCTTATGGAGAAAGTAGAAAAAGATGCTCATGGAAATATACAACTATCAGGAACAGGAGCCTTAGGGGATCTTTTATGTAAATATATCAGAGATAATTTAAATATTAAAAGAGTTAGATCCGATACCTTGGGATATCCACAAAGATGCTTTATGGGGTGCGTGTCAGATGTAGATAGAAATGAAGCTCGCGAAGTAGGAGAAAAAGCTGCACAGTTTGCATTGTGGGATAATGTGGATGGATCTATTACTATACATAGGACAGGCCATTATTCTGTAGATTATAGACTCACGCAATTAGACGCAGTAGCAGGAAAAACAAAAGTAATGCCTGATGATTTTATTAATAGTGCATGCAATAATGTAACTGAGGCATTTTTAAATTATGCAAGGCCGTTATTAGGTTCAGACATGCATTATGCACACAGACTTAGAGCACCTAAAATACCGAAAATTTTATATAAATAGGGCTGGAATTTAGATGGTTTAATAATAATAAGTCAAAATACATTAGCATTTTGACTTATTACTGAAATCTACGGAGTAAATGTTTTAAACTTTAGAACTCAAGGTTATATGATCTTTAACCTTACTTAAGGCGTAATCTAGCGCAGAATCTAAATTATTATTATTTCTTCCTCCACCTTGCGCAGAAAGGTCACTTCCACCGCCTTTACCATCTATAAGGGTTATGGCATCCTTAAGAAGGGCGTTCATGCTAATCATATTTAAATCCTTTGAACACATAAATAAAAGATTTGCTTTATCAACAGATTTTACTCCAAATAAAACTACAACCTTTGGTGAGGATACTAATTTTGTTGCTAAGGTATTAGTGTATTTTAAATCACCGTTATCATAAATGCATTTAAGCACCTTAATGTCTTTTATTTTTGTAGCGGATTCTAACATATTTTGAACTTCATACTGTGCAACTATTGCTTTTAATGTGCTTTTTTCACTAAGGGCCTTATTAAGTTCATAAGAGAGCCTATCTACTTCGGATAAGAGAGTAGAACTATTGCAGGATAAAAGTTTAGACATTTTATCTATGGCCTCATGTTTTGAAATATAATCAGAAACTGCTCTTGAACCACATAAAAATTCAATTCTCATACCATTCTTGTATTTTTCAAATTTTATAACCTTAATTAATTGTACCTCAATAGTTGAACTAGGATGTATTCCACAGCAAGGATTTACATCAATATCGCCTATCTTAACTATTCTAATTTTTTCGCCAGCTTTTACTGGGATTTTTTTTATTGTTAATTTTTTTAATTCAGAATTGCTTGGATACAGTACTTCTATCGAAATATTGTCTAAAACTATTTTATTAGCCTTTGTTTCGGAGGCTTTAATTTCATCACCTATAATAATTTTATCAATATCGATTGTTGTAGAATCCGTTCCAAGGTGAAAACCAATGGTAGATGCATTAAATAAATCAGCAAGACAAGCAGAAAGGATATGCTGACCTAGGTGTTGTTGCATATAGTCGTATCTTCTATGGAAGTCTATACTACATTTAACCTTGTGAATTTTCAGTGGTTTAACTGCAACTACATGATATATTTTTTCATCTTTTTCATAAACATAGGTTACTGCAGTACCATTTATATTTCCAGTATCACAGGGTTGGCCACCGCTTTCAGGGTAAAAACAGGTTTTGTCTAGTTCAATATGATACTCTTTTTCTTTTTCTATTACATTTATTACTTCAGCTGTAAATTCTGTTTGATATGTATTTTCATAATATAATTTTTCCAAAGTTAAGCATCTCCTTTTAATAACTATGTTGCATAGTAACTATGTGTGCATAAATATATGATATGTTTTTAATCTATGGGAAATTTTAAGACTTTATAAAAAATCAAGTCTGTAATACTGCAGCATCGCAGATGATGATTTAATCCCCTTAGTGGGGACTACAGAAGAAGCTCCCAGCTTTAAAATGGGAGTGCGTTAACAATATAGAATGAGTACATTCTATATTGTACCATAAAAATATTAATGAGAAGATACTAAGATTTTAAAAGATATAGATGTGGATTCTATATAAAGTATACAAATGATTATAAAAGTATTAATATATGTATATATATTAATATGTTGCTGAAGATTATCATTAATGTAATCTTACTATTAGTAAATGAGATAATAATTAGAAAAAAATGTGTGGAGGGGTTATTATGAATTTTGAGAAGTCTTGTGGTTCTGTAATTTATAGAATGATAGATGGAAATTTAGAGTTTTTAACTATTAGTCACAGAAATGATGGACACTGGGGTTTTCCTAAGGGACATATGGAAGAAAATGAATGTGAAGAAGAAACGGCAGTAAGAGAGGTTTCTGAGGAGACTGGACTTCTGGTTACTATAATTAATGGATTTAGAGTATCTGTAGATTATTTAATAAAACAAGAGACCAGGAAAGAAGTTGTATATTTTTTAGCTGAGGTCCAAAATCAGATTGTTCATATCCAAGTAGAAGAAGTAGCGGATTATAAGTGGTCAAGCTTTCAGCATACAAAACAACTATTATCTTATAAAAGTAGTAAGGAAGTTTTGGAACAAGCCAGACAATTTATTATTGAAACAGTTAAAATCCAATGAAATAAATTATTATTTCATTGGATTTTTTTTATTAATTTTGTAATTAATTAGTTTCTGACATATAAACCATAAAAAAATACAAAAAAAGAGGTTTATACCATATTTTGTAGAATATAATAGTTTAAAAATGTTCTGAAAAAAATTTAGTATGAGTATAAGTTCTACAGTACTTCAGTGGAGTTCTAAAGGGGGATTAACATGAGTGAAGATATTAATGTTAACTTATTACAAGAAATAGAAGGGGCAAGTATATTAGAGGATAAAATTCAGATAGATAAAAGTAAATTAAGAGAAAATGAATTAATGGAAAGTGAACAGGTATATAAAAGGTTATTTAAATTATCACCTGATGCTATATTTGTTCATTGTGATGGGAAAATAGTCTTAGCCAATCCTGCAACGGAAAGCTTGTTCAATACTAAAGATCTAATTGGGAGAAATGTTATGAATTTTGTTCATCCTGATTATATTAATATTGCTACCAGCAGAATAAATACATTATATGAAGGTGGAATTATTGCACCATTTATTGAAGAAAGATTTATTTCTAATGATGGTACAGTTATAGATGTAGAAATTGGAACATCTCTTTTTAAGTATGGGGACAAATCTTCAATTTTAGTAGTTGTACGCAATATTAATAAAAGAAAAAGCATAGAGCGAGAGCTAAGGGAGAATGAAGCACTATTAAGAGAGATAACTGAAAATATCTCAGATATGATTGCAAAGATAGATATAGATGGAACAATTAAATATGTTACACCTGCTAAAAATGATATTCTTGGATATGGAGTGGAGAATGTGATTGGAAGGAACTTTTTTGATTTTATTCATATAGATGATAAAAAAAATGTGGAAAGTGGAATTAAAAAATTAATTAGCACAACTCTAAATCAAAAACTTCAATTTAGAGGCATACATGTAGATAAACGTATTGTTTGGTTAGATGTTTCATTTAGCACAATGTTAGAGGATAATAATAAAGTTGTTGGATTAATTTTATCATCAAGAGACATTACTAAGCGTATCGAAGATGAAGAAGCTATGAAAAAAAACGAGGAAAAGACACGATTTTTGAATCAAGCAATAGAATATGATAGATTCAGAACGGATTTTTTTGCTAATATATCTCATGAATTAAGAACACCAATCAATGTTATTTTAGGGACGCTCCAGCTTATGGATCTAAAATTCAAGGAACTATTTAATGAAAATGAGAAAAAAAGCAGAGGATATTTAAAAACTATGAAGCAGAATTGTTATAGATTAGTAAGATTGATTAATAACTTAATTGATGTAACAAAAATAGATGCAGGCTATTTTGAAATTCATTTAAGTAATTGCAATATTGTTAGTGTTGTAGAAGAAATAACTTTGTCTGTAGCTGAGTATGTTGAGAATAAGGAAATATCACTTTTATTCGATACAGAAATGGAAGAAAAAATAATAGCTTGTGATAAAGATAAAATAGAAAGAATAATTTTAAATCTCATTTCAAATGCAATAAAATTTACAAATCCAGGAGGGAATATTTCAGTAAATATCTTTGACGGAAAAGATAATGTGGTTATTGCTGTTAAGGATACAGGCATCGGAATACCTAAAGAAAAGCAACAATTAATTTTTGAAAGGTTTATTCAAGTTGACAAATCCTTGACTAGAAATAAAGAAGGTAGTGGCATAGGATTATCCTTAGTTAAGGCTTTAGTAGAAATGCACGGTGGTAAAGTATTTTTAGAAAGCGAGATTAATATAGGAAGCGAATTTAGATTTGAACTTCCTGTAAAACAGTTGCCAGATAATGAAGCAGTGTACGTAAATAACAATTTCAATGCCAATAGTAATATTGAAAAAATAAACATTGAGTTTTCTGATATATATTTTTAGAGTAGTAGAATAATATGGTTATCACACAAAAATTATTTGGAACTAATGCTTATATAAGCTGAAATATTGCTGTATAATGTATAAAAAGATATTTTGGGGGGAGTCCTATGTATTATATTATAATGATACTGCTATTTTTAAAGCCAAGTATAAAAAAAGAACATATAAGTGAGCAGATTGCAAGAGGAGTAATGGGTCTTATTTTTAGTTGGTTTTTATATTATGTAGTATGCGTTGATAGAAGTATTTACTTTATCATGGCAACGCTTTGGGTACCAGCTATTTTTCAGATGAGCATATCATTAGGGTCAAAGGACAAGAATAAGGGCAAATTTGCCGGTGCAATGTGTATATTCTTTCTTTTGAGTATTGGATATAATTTGTATCCCTTTATTACTGCAGGAGCTAGCACGCTTGCAAAGGCAGTACCAGTAAAGGAAAGTAGTGAGGGTATATCAAAGGCTGATGCAGGACACATAATAGTTATATCACCAGAGACTGCCTATTATGAAATGCAAAAGATGCTTGGAACTCTTCCAAACCCAAGTATTTATAGCATAGGTCAGCTAGGAGTTACTATGACGGAGAAAGGAGCTTGCTATGTTGCACCTATAGAGGTGGATGGAATTTTTAGAGCTATTACAAATAGTGAAATTCCCGGGGCAATATATGTTTCCGCAGAAAAGCCTGAAGAAGCAAAAGTGATTAGTGTACCATCAAAAATAGCACAATCACTTTTGCTAGGAAAAGATTTAAAAAGGTATTTAAGACAGCAAAAACCATCATCAATACTTTTTCAGGCTAATGTAGAGCTTGATGATGTTAATAATCCACACTATGTAGGTAGCTATGGTCATTATAAATTTGGAAGGGAATTTCCAGTAATTGATGGTGTTCTACTTTATTCTTTTAAAGATGGTAAAGTTGTAGATTATAGTGTAGATAAAGTCCCGGGATGGGTTGATGAGATTCATCCATCGGATGTCTGTGAATTATATAATGAATACTATGGAACTTATCAAAATGGACTTTTAAATAAATTTATATCTAAAAAAGGAGTTCATGTACCTACAGCTTGGCAAGGGGAAACACAGGTTCAAGGGCTTGTGGTTAACTCTAAAGAAGTTACAGGGGTAATTGATACTGATGGTAGAATGAAGTGGTTTACGGATCACACTAATACATCTAATGATTCAACTACTATGACAGGATATTCTCTAATGGATATGAGAAGTGGAGAAATGATTTATTATAAAACCCCAGGTTATATAAATGGAAAAGGTGCAATGAATGCAGTTGACAAAGCTCTTGGCGCAAATAAAGCTAATTGGGCTCCAGTTCAACCACTATTTTACAATATCTTTGGTTCGGAGGCTTGGGTTGTGCCTGTAGTTAACAAAAACGATGGAGCTATAGTAAAAATAGGAATTGTAGCTGCTAAAAATAGTTATGTAGTTCTTGAAGAATCTAAAGAGGTAGCAATAGAAAGTTTCAAGAATGCTATATCTTATGGTAAGACAAAAGATGATTCAAGCAAAAATGCAAATAGCGTAAAGGCGCAGGAGAAGACAATACGTGGGAAAGTTTTAAGAATAAACCCTGTAACAGAGAGTGGAAATACTATTTTCTACGTAAAACTAGTAGGTAACAATACAATATTTATGGTTACTAAATCAGCAGGAATTGATATAGTGTTAACCAATGAAAATGATGAAGTAGAAATAAAATATCTTGATATTAAAGATAATAATGTGGTTTCCACTGTTGGCTTTAAAAATAGCAATCTTAAATAAGAAGGTGACCTATAGCATAAGATTTGAGGGTATAAATAAAACTGCTATGATTGAAATTTTTTCAATCATAGCAGTTTTATTTTTTTGTAACAGGCCACTTGCCACTTGGATGGCACCATTTTATTTTTGGTATTAATCATGTTGGAGGTTTGTCCTTGCATATAGTTAATAACAATAAAAATAATTCTATCTTAGGAGGTATTAAATGGAATTTGAAAAAATAATTAAAAATGATAGAGAAGCTAAAATCAGGAATAAATTTGAAGGAAGCTTTCTTGAGTATTTAGATATAATTAACAAAGATCCTGATAAAGCTAAACTTTCTCATAAGAGAATGTATGACACAATAATAAAAGAGGGCTTTGAAATCCTAAGACCTGAAGAAAATCCAAGAACAAGAAAAATATATGGCAATGATCTGATAAAAAGATATGGTTTTTTTAAAGAAGATTTTTTTGGAATTGATAAAGTACTTATGAAAATAGTGAGTTATTTTTATTCTGCATCTATGAAGGGGGAGGAATCTAGGCAGGTATTATATTTAGCTGGACCTGTAGGAGCTGGGAAGTCATCCCTGGTAGAAGCACTTAAGAAAGCCTTTGAAAAGACGGAACCAGTATATATTTTAAAAGGATGTCCTATGAATGAAGAACCATTGCATTTAATACCAAAACATCTTAGGCGAGATTTTGAGAGAATGCTTAATGTAGAAATTGAAGGGGATCTTTGTCCGGAATGTAAATACAGATTACTTCATGAATACAATGGGGAATACGAGAAATTTCCTGTTACAACTACTTCTTTTTCAATAAGATCAAGAAAAGGTATAGGGGTTGTACCACCTGTGGATCCCAATAATCAAGATACTTCAATTTTGACAGGATCTGTTGATATATCTAAAATGGATATGTATTCAGAGGATGATCCAAGGGTTTTCTCTCTTAATGGAGCATTTAATGTTGGTAATAGAGGCCTAGTAGAATTTATAGAAGTATTTAAAAATGATGTGGAATATCTTCATACCATAATAACTGCAACTCAAGAAAAATCAATACCTTCACCAGGAAAGGGAGCTATGATTTACTTTGATGGTATAATTATTGCACATTCTAATGAAGCTGAATGGAATAGATTTAAGTCAGATCATACCAATGAAGCTATTTTAGATAGAATTGTAAAGATAGAAGTTCCTTATTGCCTTGAGTTAAATGAAGAAATTAAGATTTATGAAAAGATACTTAAAAAGAGTAACTTTAAGCCCCATATAGCACCACACACCATTGAGACTGCTGCAATGTTCGCGTTACTTTCAAGGTTTAAACCTTCAAACAAGGTAGATCCTATAACAAAGTTAAAGATTTATAATGGTGAAGAAATAGTAGAAAAGGGAACTACTAAGAAAATGGATATTAGTGAGCTCAGGGAAGAAGCAGGCCTTGATGAGGGGATGCATGGGATTTCCACAAGATTTATAGTAAAGGCTATTGATAATGCTATTTCAAATTCAGAATCTGATTGCATAAATCCACTTGGTATTATGGAAAGTATAATTAAATCAGTAAGGGAAATGGACGTTGCTGAGGATGAAAAGAAAAAATATATGGGCTTTGTTCAGGATACTATTAGAAAAGAATACAACAAAATATTGGAGAAAGAAGTAACTAAGGCCTTTATACACAGCTATAAGCAGCAAGCGGAAAGTTTATTTGATAACTATATTGATAATGCAGAAGCATTTGTAAATAAAGCAAAATTAAAGGATAAATCTACTGGTGAGGAGCTTGTCGCAGATGAATCCTTTATGCGATCAATAGAAGAGCAGATTGGAATATCGGAAAGTTCTTCAAAGGGTTTTAGAAGTGACGTAACTTCTTATATGTTTTATGTGGTTAGAAATGGTGGGAAAATCAAATATGAGTCTTATGAGCCTTTAAAGGAAGCAATTGAAAAGAAGCTAACAAGCTCAGTAAAAGAGCTTTCAAGAATTGTAACTAGATCTAGAGTTCGCGATAAGGACCAAGATGAGAAATATAATGTAATGGTGGAACAAATGAAGGCAAATGGATATTGCGATTATTGTTGTGACGTAATACTGAAGTATGCAGCTAATAATTTATGGAAGGACTAGTCCTATGGCAATTTTTAGAGACTATAACGTAACACCCATAGATCATGATAGAGCAGTAGAGGATAGAAGACGCCATCGTCAGCTTGTTGAGAAATCTATTAAAGAAAACTTAGGAGATATATTGTCAGAAGAAAGTATTATAGGCCAAAGTAAGGATAAAAAGATTAAAATACCAATAAAAGGACTTAAAGAATATGAATTTATTTTTGGTAAAAATAAGAGTGGTGTGGGAAGTGGAGATGGCACTGAAAAAAGAGGTCAAGTCATAGGAAGTGAAAAGGCTAAAGGGGAAGGGGAAAATGGTAATAGTGCAGGTGATGATGAAGGAGAAGATATTTATGAAACTGAAATAACCTTAGAAGATGCACTAAATTACATTTTAGAAGATTTAGAACTTCCCCAGCTAGATAAAAAAAAGTTTTCGGAAATTTTAACGGAGAATAGTAGTAAAAGAGCAGGCTATCAAAAACATGGTATTCAGCCGCGCCTTGCTAAAAAAAGAACAGTAGTGGAGAAAATCAAAAGGCAACAGGGGAAAAGCAAAGCACGAGTGGAGTCAGCACAGGAAGACAAAATTGAAAGATTGCCCTTTAAAAATGAGGATTTAAGATATAATAGGGTAAAGCAAGCATTAAAGAGAGAATCAAACGCAGCAATTTTATGTATAATGGACGTATCTGGGTCAATGGATAGCACAAAAAAATATTTAGCTCGTTCCTTTTTCTTTATACTATCTCAGTTTATTAAATCAAAATATACAAATGTAGAGGTTGAGTTTATTGCACATACAACTGTTGCAAAAGAGGTAAATGAAGATGATTTTTTTCATAAAGTTGAATCAGGAGGTACGTATATTTCTAGTGGATTAAATATGGCACTAGAAATAATTGATAAAAGATATAATCCGGATTATTGGAATGCATATGTATTTTACATTAGTGATGGAGATAATTGGCAAGAAGATAATAAAAAAGCCATAAAGGCTGCCAAAAATATTTGTGACATGTGCAATTTATTTGGGTATGTTGAGCTTATGAATAAATACTATAATTCTTCTATGAAAAGTATTTTTGAAAAAGAAGTAGTTAATAAAAACTTTATTTCAGTGGAAGTAAAGCAAAAACAAGATTTATGGAAAGGTCTTAAATACATGCTAAAAAAAGAAGGAGAGAGGTGACAGCAGTTTGGAGTATATCTTAAAGGATTTAGAAAATTGGAATGAAAGAATTGAGAGTATTGCAGAAAATATAGGACTCAATTTTTATCCTCAAGAATTTGAAATAATAGGGTATAAGGATATGCTGTCCTACGAAGCTTATATTGGAATGCCTTCAAGGTATCCTCACTGGAGCTTTGGAAAATCCTACGAAAAAAATAGCACTGTATATAAATATAATTTAACTGGATTACCTTATGAGATGGTTATAAATTCAGATCCATGTATTGCATATTTAATGAAAGAAAACACACTTTTATTGCAGATACTTACTATAGCTCATGTTTATGGTCATAATGATTTTTTTAAAAATAATAGACTTTTTAAAGATGGGACTAGAGCTGCATCTACTGTGGAGATGTTTAAATTTCATGCAGATATGGTAAGAAGTTATATAAATGATCCAAGTATAGGCTATGAAAAGGTAGAAAGAATATTAGATGCAGCTCATGCCATTAAGCTTCAAACCTCTAGGGTTATTGGGGAAAAAAGAATTCAAGGGGAGGTTTTAAAGCAAAGACTTTTAGAGGATTATAAAAATAATAATGAAGTTCATAGTAGCTTAGATGTCTATGTAAAGATAGCATTTCCCGATTTGAATAAAATACCTATAGAGCCAGAGGATGATCTTCTTTATTTTATAATTAAATATGGTGATATGGAGGAATGGGAAAAGTGTTTATTAGAATTTGTAAGGCAAGAAACTTCATACTTCTTGCCTCAAATTGAAACAAAAATAATGAATGAAGGTTGGGCTAGTTTTTGGCATTATAATATATTAAAACAATTGGATTTACCAGGCGGACTTTATTTAGAATTCATTAAAAGGCATAATGATGTTATAGCTCCTGGGTATGAGTCAATAAACCCATATTTTATAGGCTTTAAGATATTTGAAGATATTTTAAAAAGATATGGCAAGGAGAAAATATTTGAAGTTAGAGCTCTTGAACGAGATGAATCCTTTTTAAGAAAGTATTTAACGCAGGAACTATGTGTAGAGCTTAATTTATTCCAATATGCAGCTAAAAATGGGGATTATATAATTAGTGAAGTGGCTGATGATAGTGGGTTTAAAAATATTAGAAATATCTTAAGTAGTTCTTGTGGCGTAGGTACTGTACCACTTATTCGAGTAGCAGAAATGTCACAAAAGGACAAAACACTAATCTTAGAGCATGTTTTTGATGGAAGAGAACTAAATATTAGCTACGCAGAAGCTACATTAAAATATATATACGAGTTATTGGGGCCATACTGTAACTTTAAAAACAACGCAGCTTGGAAAGGAAATTATCTTTGTATGTGAGGATAAGAAGATAACTATAAAAAAATAATACTTTATGTTTGGGACGATTAAAGATAATACAACAAAATAAAATCACCTCAACCTACAGTTGAGGTGATTTTTCATTAAATTTTAAACTTAGAGACTTCCTCATTTAATTGTTCTACACTTTCCTTGGATTTTGTTACTTCTCTAATGATTTTATTGGATTTATCAGTTATATCTCCTGCTTTTTGGGCGATATTTGTGGTTCCTTCTGCTCCTTCATTAGAGGCCATGGATACCTGCTCTATTGTCTTTATTACCTCTTGAAGTGAAGCTAAAAGTTCCTCAGAAGTGGAGCTGAATTCTAGCACAAGATTATTTACAAAATCTGCATCCTGACTATATTCACTTGCCACATTTAGCATTGTATTATAATCATTATGTACATCTTTCGATACAAAATTTAACAATTCATTGGAGCTAGATGATAAGTCATTTACTGAATCAGTAACTTTTTCAGTTATACTTTGTATTTCAATCACAGTATTCTGAGATTGTTCTGCAAGTTTCCTTATTTCATCTGCAACCACAGCAAAGCCTTTTCCTGCCTCGCCGGCTCTTGCTGCTTCAATGGCAGCATTTAATGCCAAAAGATTGGTTTGTGATGATATCTGCATAATTGCATCAGATAATACATTGATTTGTCCTACTACTTTTGAATTTTCCATTGCAATTTGCAATTTATCTTTGGTTTTAGAGAATATTTCTGATGCCCTCTCTTGTGATTTTGTCACATTATCTTTAGTATTTAGTGCTCTTTTGTTTATTTCTTGAGCTTCGGTAGCGCCTTCTTGAGCTTTGGTTGCTATAGACTGAACTGCTCTTTCTATCTCATCTGCTGTTGCATTCATTTCCTGCGCTGATGCTGCAGTTTCTTCCATTCCAGCAGATAATTCCTCTGTAGTTGCGGATACTTCTTCTATATTTATGTTTAAATTATTCATATTTTCTGAAATAGTGGCTACCACTGTTTTAATAATATTAGATTCTTCTAGTACATTGCCAATTAAAAGTTTTAATGAATTTTGCATTACACCTATTGCATTTGAAATATCTCCCATTTCATCTTTTCTCTTTTTGAATTTTTCATGGGAGTCCATTGTAAAATCGCCATTAGCTATAAGTTTTAAATGATTTACAGCTAAAACTAATGGGTTTGAAATGGATCTTGAAATAATAAAGGTTAAAGCAAACCCAACAGCTAAGGCAATTAAAAATATTACAAAAAACACTTTTTGCGAAACCTTGAAATCTTTATCATTTTGAATTTTTAAATCTTCTGCTAATTTAGTATTATACACTGCGATTTCTTTTAAGCTATTTTGAAATTGTTCTTTATTTTTTTCAATAGAGTTTAATTGAATAATAGCTTCCTGCTGTTTCCCTTCCATGGATAGTTTGATTGCTTCATATGTTCCTTCTATAAATTTATCATTATTGACATCAATAATATCAATTCTATCTTTTTCATATTTATCAGTATTAGCTTGTTTGAAATTTTTCCAGTTTTCTGAAAATATGTTTTGCCTACTTTGAATATCTTTTAATTTTTCATTTTGTTTATCTTTATCTTCTGTATGAATTAGTATGTAGTATGAATTTGCTTCTATAGCCCTAGCTTGGTTTCTGTTCTCATTTAACCATTCAATGCTTAATAATTTGTCTGTATACATCGCTGTCATATCTTGATTCGCCCTTGAAAGATAATAATATCCTACACCACTCATCATGATTATAAGTAATAACGATACCATTGAAAAAATTATAAGTTTTGATTTAACCTTTAAGTTATTCATATTTATTGTTGCCTCCTATTATATTTTATACATAATCATACAATATAACTAAAATTTCGTCAATATTTTTATTATTTGCTTTGTAATAATTGCAATTTACACTAAAATTTAAAATAGTTATAGTGTATACTTAAAATTATTCCATAAAAATCAATTTACATCATAGGTATTCTAAAGACATGGGTGGCAACATTTATACATAAAATTTTCACAAATAAATGCTATAATAAACTCTGACATATAGGTAGCTTATAGATAAGAGAGGACACAGGGAAAAATATAGGAAGTTAAATAAAAAAGGTTGGTGACGGGATTGAAAAGAAAAAAGGTGAGAAGAAAAAGAATTTTGGTTGTAGGTGCAATATTTTCTATAGTATTTATGGCTCTTGTGAGTAAATTGGTTTATTTAATGATTATTAATGGGGTAAGTTATAAACAGCTGGCATTAAAACAGTGGACAAAAACTATAAAAACAGCCCCCAAAAGGGGAGTTATTCTGAGCAAAAACGGTTCGAAATTGGCATCAAGTGCCGATGTTTATAGGATTGATGTTGATTTAAATGTACTTAAAAAGTATTTAGGGGGTAAAAAAATTCCTGAAAAGCAAGCCGCGTACCAACTGTCACAGAAACTGAATATTAAAAGTAGCGATGTTGAAAAAATATTAAACAGCAAAGATAGTAAAGGAAAGCTACTTCAATTTGTATTGTTGAAAAGAAAAGTTGAAGAGGAAATGGTAGATACCATTAAAGCCTTGAAATATAAGGGGATAATAATTTCAAGAGATGTAGAGAGGGTGTATCCAAATGGTAGCTTTTTATCCCATGTTATTGGACATACCAATTCGGATGGAGATGGGGTAGGTGGAGTAGAACAGAGTTATAACAAGGAACTTGCAGGTGTGCCTGGGGTAAAAGTGACTGAAGTGGATAGGGATAATAATGAATTGCCCTACAGAGAAGCAACCTTGGTTAAGCCTATAGACGGAAAGGATTTAACGTTGACTATAGATGAACGAATTCAAGAGTTAGCGCAAAAAGTGGCTAATGAAACATTGACTATAAATAGTGCTAAGTTTGTTAGCATAACAGTTATGAATCCACAAAATGGGGAAGTTTTGGCTATGGCGAGTGCACCAGGTTATAATCTAAATAAGCCTTATACAGAGGGGAAAACAGATAGCGAAATACAAGAAACCTGGAAGAATAGAGCTATCAGTAATGTGTTTGAGCCAGGATCAATTTTCAAAGTTATAACAGCTGCGGCTGCACTTGAAAACAATTCGGTTAAAGGCGAGGACCGTTTTGTAAGTAATGGGAGCATTAAGGTTGGTAATACAACATTGTATAATGATAATAAAGAGACTTATGGAGTTGAGACTTTTTCAGATATAATTAAAAATTCTGATAATGTTGGATTTATTAAGCTAGGACAAAAAATTGGAAAGGAAAATTTTTATAAATTTGTAAAGGGGGCTGGCTTTGGAGAGAAAACTGGTATAGATTTGCCAGGTGAAAGTGCTGGATTAATAAAGGATTTTAAAAGTATTGAACCTATTGATCTTGCAACCATGTCCTATGGGCAAGGTGTTGCAGTTAGCCAAGTGCAGTATATTGCCGCCTTCAATGCAGTCGCAAATGGGGGTACTTGGATAAGGCCACATATTATGAAGGAAATATCCCACATGGTAAATGGTAAAAAAGTTCTGGATAAAAAGTATGATAATCTTGGTGAAAAGACTATAACAAGTAGTGAAAAAGCAGCACAACTAAGAACGTATTTGGAAAATGTTGTGAAGGAAGGAACTGCAACGGATACCTATATTAAAGGTTATCACATAGCTGGAAAGACAGGAACTGCAAATGTGGTAAACAGTACCACGGGAGGCTACGAGCCCGATAAGTATATAGCATCCTTTGCAGGTATGGCTCCTGCTGATAATCCAAAGGTAACATTGATAGTTACTATTGAAGAACCAAACTCCAGTAAATATTATGCCGCTCAGACAGCAGTACCTGCAGCACGCAAGCTATTTTCAGGTATATTTACAATACTCAATATATCCCCAGATAATAAATAATAAAAAAATATATATTTTAGTGCTATCGTTATGAAATTCTTATACTTAAATTTAGCATTTGGCACGTGGGTGGCACCAGTTAGATATATATAGTATAATATCCATATAGTTTACAAAGAAGGAAAAAGGTGAAGAACAATGATTGAAGTAAATGGATTATACAAGAAGTATAGTAAAAAGGTACTGGCAGTAAAGAATTTGAGTTTTAGTGTAAATGCTGGTGAAGTTGTTGGACTGCTTGGAGAAAATGGGGCAGGGAAAACAACAACTCTTAGAATACTCGCTACGATTTTAAGTCCTACAAAAGGATCAGTGGTTATTGATGGTTATGATGCTCAGAAAGATGGAGAAAAGGTTAGAGGCTCAATTGGAACGCTTTTTGGTGGAGATGTAGCTCTTTATGACAGACTAACTGCAAGAGAAAATATTGAATATTTTGGACAACTCTACGATATGAAACCGCAGGAGCTTAATAATCGAATAATGAATTTAGCAGAATACTTTCAGTTTGAAGATTATTTGGACAAAAAGGCATCGGAGTTGTCTAGAGGCATGAAACAGAAAATAGCTATTGCAAGGGCTATAGTTCATGATCCTAAAATAATGCTGCTAGATGAACCTACTACAGGACTAGATGTTGTTGCAAGGAGATTATTGTACAATTTAATTGCACAGTGGTCCAAGGAAGGAAAGACTATCTTATTTTCTAGTCATTCTATAAGTGAGATAGAAAGACTTTGCCAAAGAGTAGTTATAATAAATAAAGGACAATTAGTTGAGGAAGGAACTGACAGTTACCTAAAAGAAAAATATGCATTGGATAACTTGGAGGATATCTTTATTCATTTAATAACATGTCAGAAGGAAAGTCTCCTAGATTTATAAGTGAGGCACATGCTATAACAAAGAAAAAACTTCAGTGAAAGTCTAAATCTCCTTCTGAGATTATTAATGTTACAGCATCGCAGATGATGATTTAATAACAGGTGGTGTAGAGAGTGAATACAATATTAAAAGTATTTAAGCATGAATTTAAAATGTACTGGCGAGATAAAAAATTATTAGTAAATACACTGTTATTGCCAATATTAATTTATCCTATAATTATTGCAATAGTAGCACTAGGTGCATTTATTTCTATGAAAAGTGATGTTTCCGGAATAAAGGTTAGCTTTCAAGGAAAAAATCTAGAAGTTATGGAAGCTATGAAGAAAACTAAGGGAATAAAGATAATTGATGACAGAGTTTATAATGATAGTGATATATTAGATAGAACCATCGACGCTATAATTGTGCTTTCTGCGGATAGAAATAAGGTAATACAGATTAAATATGATGCTACTAAAAAAAGCTTCTTATTTGATAAGATTACAGATAGCATAAAGAATTTGAAAGTGGATTATGTAACATCTGTACTTAAAGACAGTGGATTAAAATATGAGAACATAAATCCAATATCTTTAAAAACCCTGGATGAAAAGGGGAAGACAATGGATAGTTTTACAGTAATAATTAGCTTATTATTGCCTATGTTATTTCTTTTATTTCCGATGATTTCAACTTCATATTTAACCACAGATATAGCAGCAGGTGAAAAGGAAAAGAATACTTTAGAACCACTATTATGTACTAAAAGTTCCAGATATAAAATTCTATTGGGCAAATTGCTTTTTACTTCAATAATAAGCGTGATTATTTCAATAATATCTATATTGGTTTTGGGACTAGCCGCAATTGTAGCAATGTCTGCATTTAAATTTAAAGTACCCTCAATAAATATTAGCATTGTTGGATTTATGATAAGTTTAATTATACTAATGCTTACGGTTATATTTTTAAGTGCATTACAATTAAGTTTGAGCTTTTTTGCTAAAAGCTATAAGGAAAGTCAAATGTTAGTTTCGCCTCTTTTAATAATAATAATGGTACCAATATTTATGTCTATGTTTCTCCCAGATAAATCAATATTTTACCACTTGCCGATATTTAATGTGGTAGTAATATTAAAACAACTTACAGCAGGAATAATAAATTTTGCAAATGTTTTTATAGTTATGGGATGGTTAGTTATATACATAATTATAAGTATATTGTTGAGTATTAAGGCCATAAACAGTGAAAAATTTATATTTAGGGTATAGGTGATAAGATGTTTTATGCAGTTTTAAAAAAAGAACTAATAAATTTTATTAGAGATAAAAAGAGTTTGATCTCATTTTTTCTAATACCAATTATAATGTATGTATATATGTTTAATATACAAGGTGCTATTAATAAAATGGCAGAGGGGGCATCGAAAGATAGTTCAAAATTCAAGTTTAAAATAGTAGTACAAAAAGATGAAGCCACCAATCCCTTAGTACAGAAAATAAAGACAATGGATAAAAATATGAAGATAGTAATAGAAGATACTAAAGCAATAAATGAAGAGTTTGACTTGGTTCTAGAATTCCCAAAAGGATTTTCAAAAGCCTTAAAATTAGGCCAGCCAATAGAACTAATTACTTATAGAAAAACTACAGATATAATGGATGAAAATTATACTAAGATAGAAAAGATTATACAAGATTATGAAAGTGAATTAGTAGCCAGTACTTTAATTTCAAAGGGAATAGACATAAAAATATTAGATAGTTATTCCGCGAAAAAAGTAAATGTATCTAAGGTAACAGAGGAGCAAGCGGGCTTTTTTTATGTATTACCTATGTGTATTTTACTGTTCCCCTTAAGCATTGGAATGCAAGTGGTTATAGAAATTTGTGTAACAGAGAAGGAGCGAGGTACATTAGAAGCATTGATGCTAACAAAGGCAAAGCGAAGTATCATTATAGGAGCTAAATATACTGCACTACTTGTAATTGTTTTAGCAGAAATTTTAATTTCACTAGGAGCCTTTATAATAACTTCAAAGGCAGTAAAGACGGATTTGATAAATATTAGTACCTTAAACGCGGCTAATATAAGTATAATGTTACTTATGATTATATTAACTTATATAGGAATATCTCTTATACAATTTATGATTGGATTATATGCTAAAAATTTCAAAGAGGCACAAGCCTATATGACTGCAGTATTGTTTCTAGTTATAATACTAAACTATTTATTCTTTTTTATTGATATTAAGAATTTAAGCTACGTATTTTTAAACATACCAATTGTAAACTCCATCGCCATTTTAAATGAAATTCTTTTAGGGATATTAAACATGAAGCATTTGATTATTGTAGGTGCTTGGCTTATTATATATATTGTAGCACTTGCATTTATGGCAGTTAAAGTTGTATTTGTAGAGAGTGTATTACTTAGAAGATAAGATATCTTTGATTTATTATTGTTTTTGTGATGGTCAAATTTATATTTAAAGGAGAAAATTCATGAAAAATAAAAAAATACTATTAGCTAATAGTTTATTACTACTAGCATTATTGTTATTTATTGAAATACCTATTAAAGCGATTAAGTTATTTAAATTACATGATCCTATAAGCGGGGATATTTCACTTTTGCTCTCTGGAGCCATTAGTGTTATAACACTTGGGGGCATTGCACTATTATATTGCAGAATTACTAAAAGAAAATTTACGGAAGTAATGGTAATAAAGAAAATCTCTATAAAACAAGTTATGTTAACAATGATTGTTTCTATTGGTACTTACATTTTTGCAGTAGGGGTTAATTCTTTAAGCATGAAATTATTTCCCGTTGCAATAAAAGATGGTATGGCAATATCTAGTTTACTAAATAGTAGTTCACTATTATTAGGTTTATTTGTTGTAGTTTTGGTGCCAGCGTTTTTTGAGGAAGTATTTTTTAGAGGGATTTTTTTAGATGCTTATGAAGGAATAAATAAAAAAATGAAGTATTTTATAATAACTGCAATTTTTGCTACTTTTCATGGCAATGTAATGCAAATTATATACGTTTTATTTTTGGGATTTATACTATTAAAGGTTAGGGAGTACACAGGATCATTATTAGGAAGTATGACACTTCATGCAGCCAATAATGCAATATCCTTTATTATAAGTAAAGTGGCAATGAGTTACATGAAGCTTGTGGACACTGGAATAGAAAATGGTGTCATTGATCCAGCAAAAGCAGCCACCACAGCTGATGCAATGAATGTTAGCTTTGCCGTAGCACTACTTAGAGCTTCAATATTTTTTCTGATTGGTGGTGCTATACTATTTATAAACCTAAGAAAATTGAAAGAATATAAAGAGGAAAAAGAAGGATTAGAATACATTGAAGAAGAGGAGTATTCTCAAAACTTAGAATACAATGAAGGAGAAAAATATATTCTAAGAGAAGAAAAAACTATTACTACAGATAAAAAACAATATATTCCCTTAGCTATATATTTTGTTTGTATGATTATATTGCTTGTTCGAAGATATTAAGGTAGATTGGAACAAGTAATTAATCAGGGGGCTAGTCTATTTTGCGCCATACTCAATAAATAGAACAGGGTTATAGTACAAATTCATAGCTTGACTATTTTTCTATTTATGATAAAATATAAAAAACACGGATTTTAATTTTATGAGGAATATATTAACAAATGATGTAATTAAATATAATAATAAAAAGTTAATTTAGATTCGTATAACCCCAATAATATGGTTTGGGGGTTTCTACCAGGAGCCTATAATTCCTGATTACGGAGAAGATACAAGTATATGTATTTTCTTTGTAGTCAGGATTTTTTGTTTTTTGAAAAATAGAGTAAAAGCTAAAAGAGTTTAAAAGGAGGACAATATGAAATTTGAAAATTTACCAAAAATTGAATTGCATTGCCATTTAGATGGTAGTGTAAGACCTGAAACAATAATTGATATAGCAAAGCAAGAGGGTATAAGTATTCCCTACTATGATATTGAAAATATTAAAAAAGAAGTTACCGCACCATCAGAATGTAAGTCTCTTGACGAGTATTTAAAAAGGTTTGAAATTCCTAATTTAGTAATGCAATCAAAGGAGAGTTTAAGAAGAATCACATTTGAACTTCTTTGCGATTCTGCAAAAGAAAATGTAAAGTATATTGAAGTTAGATTTGCACCACTACTTCATATAACGAAGGGATTAACCGTTGAAGAAGTAATAGAGAGTGTAATATCTGGGGTTAAAGATGCAGAAGATAAATATGATATAAAAGGAAATGTAATACTTTCATGTATGAGATTTATGTCTATTGATAGAGCCTTTGAGGTTGTGGAAGCTGGCAGAAAGTATATTTCAAAAAGTGTAGTTGCAATAGACTTATGTGGATCTGAAGGCGAAGGCTTTTGTGAAAAATTCATAGAACCTATAAAACTAGCTAGAGAATATGGATATAGAGTAACTATTCATGCAGGAGAAACAGGAATAGGTAAAAATGTCATGGAAGCAGTGGAACTTTTAGGGGCAGAAAGAATTGGGCATGGGGTATTTATTAAAGACTGCATTGAAGCCTATAACATTGTAAAAGATAAAGGAATTACTCTTGAAATGTGTCCAACAAGTAATATTCAAACTAAAGCAGTTGATTCATTTAAAGATCATCCCTTTTATGATTTTTATAATGATGGGGTAAAAGTGACAGTTAATACTGATAATAGAACTGTATCGGACACAAATATGACTGTGGAATGTGATGTATTGTTAAGGGAATTTAACATTACTTTTGAGGAGTATAAACAAATATATCTTAATAGTGTTGATGCAGCCTTTACCGATTTAGAAACAAAGGAATGGTTAAGAACATATATTTAAATCATAACTTTCTAATGATAATAAGGCTCTAAACTAGCTTGTAAAGTCATTAGAAAATTAAATAAATAAAATAGTAATAAAAACACCTTGCTTTCAAATATATGAAATATTTGAAAGCAAGGTGTTTTTTTATTACTCATGAATAACTAATGTGGCTGTCAACCAAATAAACTTAAGGAAATATTAAGGTTTTTTATTGTAAATAATTAAGATGTGTCTATTACAATGGAAATAAAACTAAAGTTCATTTTAGTTATGATTTTTGCTATACTGTTAGGAGGAGGAATTTATAGAATGGTAGATTCTATTTTCTTAGAAGGGAGTTTGTTATGGGTAAAGAAGTTATTTTGGCGGTTGATGATGAAAAAGAAATTAGAGATTTAATAGGTATATACCTATTAAATGATGGCTATAGCGTTCTTAAGGCTGCTAATGGAGTGGAAGCCTTAAATGTTTTAAAAGATGAGCATGTAGATTTAATTATACTTGATATTATGATGCCTATTATGGATGGGTTGGAAGCTTGTATAAAAATAAGAGAAGATAAAAATATGCCTATTATTATGCTTTCAGCTAAAAGTGAAGATATGGATAAAATTATGGGGCTTACCACAGGCGCAGATGATTATGTTTCTAAACCATTTAATCCACTTGAACTTTTAGCAAGGGTAAAATCTCAGCTACGTAAATACAAGAGATCAAATCAAATTGAAGAGAAGGATGAGAGTATAATCGAGGTAGACGATTTATACATAAATACCAATACCCACGAGATTAAAATTGGAGATAAAGATGTAAGGCTTACACCTAGAGAATTTGATATATTGCTTCTTATTGCCAGAAATAGAGGCATAGTTTTTAGCGTAAAGAGAATATATGAAGCTGTGTGGAAAGAAGAATTTATGGAATCAGATAACACTATAATGGTGCACATAAGAAAGATAAGAGAGAAAATAGAGGAGAATCCAAGAAAACCAAGGTTTATTAAAACTATTTGGGGAGTAGGTTACAAAATTGAAAACTAAATTTGTTGAAATAATTAAATGGATCTTCGATCCACTTATAAGTATATCTATGTCAATTAGAGATAAAGTGAAAAAAAGTATAAGATTTGAGTTAATTATAATATTTGCTATGTGTCTTTTAGTAGCTATTTTAATTGGAGGAGCATCTAATAAATTTCTAGAATTAAAAGATAAACGTATAAAAATAGATTATAGTCAAAGTATAGGAAGGATATCAGATCAGCTTAAGAACATTGCAAATAATATTAACGAAAAAAATATTAGCATAAGTGCTAAATTTGAATTGCAACAAATTTTAAATCAGTATAAACATAATGAAAATTATAAAATACTAATTTGTAATTTAGAAGGAAATGTAATGTATAAATCTGACAATGCAAGTGATACACAGGTGGATATATATAATACTATAAAAAGTTTCCTGGAAAATAAGAGTTTATTATTAAAAGACACAGAATACAAAAAAGAATATAGAAGCTTTTATCCATTGAAATTTAATGATGGAAGGGGGTATGTAATAATTATTGGTGAGCTTAATGCTAAAATTGTTTATGAGCATGATATTGATGCTAAGCTACCAGCAGTAATTATTTCATTTTTATCTTTTTTAATAATTTTTTATTTTATAACAAATAAAAAGATGAAATATATAGAAATTGTATCCATAGGGCTTTTGGAAATATCTAAGGGCAATTTAGATTATAGGATAAAAAAATATGGAAATGATGAGTTAGGAATGCTTGCAGATAACATAAATTATATGGCTGAGGAACTTAAAACTAAAATAGAAAGTGAAAGAAAAGCAGAAAAAACAAAGAATGATTTAATAACAAATGTTTCCCATGACCTCAGGACACCATTAACTTCAATTAAAGGATATTTGGAACTTATAAAAAATAAAAAATATATAGAAGAAAATCAGTTGGATCAGTATGCAAATGTATCTTATAATCAAGCAGAAAAGCTTGAACTGTTAATTAATGACCTATTTGAATATACAAAACTTGCAAATAATGCGGTAAAGTTTGATAAACAAAATATCGCATTAAACGAATTGCTTGACCAACTAATTGAAGAGTTAGTACCAATTTTTGAAAATACCACTGTGACAATATCAAAGGAATTCATAAAAGAAAAGGTAATTGTTAATGTAGATCCAAATAAAATTGCAAGGGTATTTGAAAATATATTGATAAATGCCATAAGATATAGTCTGAGGCCTAGCGCTATAAGGGTTATACTTACTGTGAATAATGGGTTTTCATTAGTGTCTATTCAAAATAAATGTGAAAAAATAAGTGATGATAATTTAAGTAAAATATTTGATAGATTTTATAGAGTAGAGCAGTCAAGATCATCTAATACTGGAGGAAGTGGTTTAGGACTTGCTATTGCTAAAAGTATGGTGGAACTACAAGGTGGATTTATAGAAGCAAAGTATGCAGATGGTTATATAAGTTTTAATGTAAAATTTAAGATTATAAATGAGTAAAACTTCAGGAAGTATTAAGAAATAGTTCAGAGGAAGTTAAGAAAGCAATGCTATACTAAATTTATAGGAAGCTTAATATGCTTTCTGTAAATTTGTAAAAATTTGGAGGAGTAAATATGAATAAGAAAATTATTGCAATTGCAACAAGTTTAGTGGTTAGCGGGGGTGTACTTATGGGAACTGCCTATGCTAGCGCTTCATCATTGTCTGGGTATGAATCCTATAAGTTAGCTATAAAAGACACTACAAATCTAAAAAATGAAACAGCAGATTTAACCCTATCTGTAAAAGACAATGATGCAAGTTTAGTTGATGTGACTTCTAATATTAAGGTTAATGCTGCTACTAAGGCTATGAGTCAGGATACTACAGTTAAGTCCAGTAAGGGAAGTGAAACTTTTACTACAGCGAGTCAAGCTGGAAAAAGTATATCTAAATCTAGCACCAGCGAAATATACAATGTAAAAGAAAATAATCACAAAAACTTCAACAAAAAAGCTGAGGTTATGAATCCTGAAGTGGCTAAAAGTATGGAAGTTGTGTTGGATACTTTAGTGGGTAGCATGAAAAACAATGTAAATGTAACTCCTAATGCAGATGGTAGTAAAAAAGTAGATGTTAAATTAAGCGAAGCTGAAATAATTCCATTAGTAAATGCTATAACATCAATGGCCATGGCAAAAAATAATAATGAACCAATGCACAATGAGAAAGCTGGAAATCTTTATGTGAAAAACATGCTTCCTCAGCTTGCAAGCGGCATCACAGTTAAAAGCGTAAACGTAACTGGAGATATAAATAAAGACAACATAATTAGTAATCAAGTTGCTAAAATAGTTGTAACAGGTCTAGATGCTCAAGGTAAAACTCATGAAGTCACTATTAATGCCACTTTAAATTTATCGAAAATTAATAATACAACACCAGATACTATAAACTTAACTGGTAAACAAGTAAAAACTATAACTAACGAGTTCAAGGGAAGAAATTAAAGAACTTCATTTTATTATTAAACAGTAAAAATTAAGAAGTTTAAATTATAAAGTTAAAATGAAATTGGGAAAGCTCTCATTGTGTTAAAGCATGTGGATTTCACAGTTTTCATTTTAACTTTTTAGAATAAGGAGCAGAGCTATTATGGAAAAAGTATTAGAAGTAGAAGGTCTGACTAAACTTTATAGCAATGGTAGAGGTGTAGTGGATATAAGTTTTGAAGTTTATAAAGGGGATGTATTTGGATTTCTTGGACCAAATGGTGCAGGTAAAACAACAGTAATGAAGGCTATTACTGGACTAAATACCTTTAAAAATGGAAGGGTTGAAATTTTAGGCTTTGATTTAAAAACACAGTTTGAAAAGGCTTTAGGTAAAGTAGGAGCTATTATTGAAACCGCAGATCTTTATGAATATATGAGTGCTTATTACAATTTAAAAATTGCCTCAAGATTTTATAAAAACATGGAAAAATATAGTATAGATGAAATACTTGATATAGTTCAATTAACTAAATTTAAAAAGGAAAAAGTTTCTAAGTTTTCATTGGGAATGAAACAGAGGTTAGCGTTAGCAATAGCTCTTATATCAAAACCAGAATTAGTGATTTTAGATGAACCTACTAATGGACTTGATATAGAAGGTACTATTGCAATGAGAAACCTTATAATAGAACTCGCGACTTTGAGCGGAATAACATTTTTCATATCTAGTCACCTTGTGCATGAAATAGAACTGATGTGCAATAGAGTAGCAATAATTAATAATGGACAGCTTATAAATAATGGGGAGGACATTAAAAGTATAAAAGAAAAATATGCCTCTTTGGAGGATTTTTATATGAATGAAGTAAAAAGTGTAAGAGGTGAAAGAGATGAATAACCTTAAAGCTAATATAATAAATGAAGTTCAAAAGCTATTTTTAAAGAAAAAGATAACAGTATTATTAATAATTACAGCTATAATATGTTTTTTATCAGCATCTTTTATTTCCAGTATTCAAGCAAAACTAGTATTTATAGCAATGGATTCTATAAGCTTTCCTTTGATGACTCTAACTATATTTACTAATATATTTTTACCACTATTTATATTTATGGCAGTAGCAGAGCTATTTTCAGGAGAATTGGGGGATAAATCACTAAAACTAGTTCTCATAAGACCTATTAGTAGGTTGAAAATTTTCATTTCTAAGAATACAGCCATAGCTATATATATAATCATAAACTTAGTTGTTGTATTTGTTGTATCAATGCTTTCAAGTATGCTTTTAAATAGTAAATCTAGTTTTAATGTACCTAATATTATGTTTGCATATTTTATTGATGTGATCCCAGCAGTGGTTTTAGCTTTGTTTGCATCACTTATAGCACAGTTTTTTAAAAGTAGCAGTGGAGCTATAATTACTTGTATTTTATGTTTTATTGGAATTAAGGTACTTTCACTATTTTTAAGTGGATTAAACAATATGCTTTTTACTTCTTATTTAAACTGGTACTCAAGATGGACTGTAGGCCAATTAAGTTTTCTAACAACAATTAATACACTATTTATGGTATTATCCTACGGAGTAATTTTTTTTACAGTTGGGTATTATTTTTTTGATAAGAAGGAAGTATAATTCTTATAGATAAAATATAACAAGGATTAAAAATAGATGACATCTATAGATAATAACCTATCTATAGATGTCATCTATTTTTAAAAAACCAATATTTATTATATAATTATTGATGGAATTACATAGTGTTTTGCAAATTGTCATAAGTTTATACAAAACATGTGATTGGTGTCTTGTATAAAATTTGAAGTTGTAGTACGCAGGAGAAAAACAATCTATAATTGCTTTGAAATTCAGAGAACCAATGAGGGGGAAATAAATTATGAACAAAAGATCAAAAAAATTCTTATCATTATTAATATCAACAATGCTGGTAGGTTCATTATTGGTAGGTTGCACTGCAAGTAAAACAGTTGAGAAAAAAAGTACTACAGCGGTTACTCAAACTGAAAAAAAAGAAGCGCCTTATGTTGATGGCAGCTACATAACTGATGCAAAATGGTTATCACAGAATTTGAAAAATAAAGATATTTTGATTTTAGATGCTAGATTAGATAAAGATTATGCAAAAGGACATATTCCTGGTGCAATAAATGTTGCTTGGCAAGGATTTTCAAACATGGAAGGAAAGCCTGGAGACAAAGGATGGGGAGTGGTTCTTTCTGATGATAAACTTTCACAAAAACTATCAGCTATAGGAGTAGACAAAACCAAAACCATAGTTATTTATGCTGATAATAAAAGTGGTTGGGGTGAAGACGGAAGATTTGTATGGATGCTTAAAATGGCTGGTATTCAAAATGCAAAAATGCTGAATGGTGGATTTAATTTCTGGGAAAGTAGCAAATACGAGGTTTCAAAAGAGGTAATATCTCCAGTGGCTAGCAGTTTTAAAGTTGAAAATTCAAATAAGGCGGGTACTATTAACACTGAAGAATTAGTCCATAAACTTGGCAAGGTTAAAATTTTGGATAGTAGAGAAAAAGATGAGTATAATGGCGCAGTTAAATTTGGTGAAGCAAGAGGTGGGCATATTCCAGGAGCTATAAATCTAACTTTTAATTCACTTTTTAAGGAAGATAAAACATTTAAAAATGCAGATGAAATAGAGGCAATATTTAAAGCTGCTGGCTTAAATAAAGAAGACGAAATAGTAACATATTGTACAGCAGGAATAAGATCAGCACATTTAGCTTTAGCACTCAGAATGATGGGATATAATAATGTTAAAAATTATGATGAATCTTTCTATACTTGGGCTAAGGATGCAAGTTTAAAGGTAGAAAAATAATATATAACATTAAAAGGGGGTAAAAAACTAGTGAAACAATTTAAAAAATCAACTTACATAAAAATTGCTATAATTATAGCAATTACAATTTTACTTTTTACGAAGCCTGTAA
Source organism: Clostridium sp. FP1 (assembly GCF_011065975.2). NCBI lineage: Bacteria > Bacillati > Bacillota > Clostridia > Eubacteriales > Clostridiaceae > Clostridium > Clostridium sp. FP1. The sequence goes on from NZ_JAAMNJ020000001.1 coordinate 1,877,424, forward strand.
AAGAAATGATTTTTATGCTAAGTATGATAAATGTTGACGCTATTAAAGGATATATTTTATCCTTTGGCGTATGGGCTCCAGTTATATCCTTTATTCTAATGATACTTCAATCCGTTATTGCACCATTACCCGCTTTTATAATAACCTTTGCTAACGCAGGGTTATTTGGTTGGGTGAATGGAGCACTACTATCTTGGAGTAGTGCAATGGTGGGTGCAATATTATGCTTTTTCATTGCAAGGCTACTCGGTAGAGACATCGTAGAAAAATTAACAAGCAAATTTGCTCTGAAAAGTATCGATGACTTTTTTGAAAGACATGGTAAATATGCAATATTAATTGCTAGATTACTTCCTTTCATATCCTTTGATATTGTAAGTTATGCAGCAGGACTTACATCCATGAGTTTTTGGTCTTTCTTTGTAGCTACTGGTATTGGACAACTTCCTGCAACAATTATTTACTCTTATGTTGGTGGAATGCTAGCTGGTGGAACAAAAATGATGGTTTTTGGACTTTTAACTTTATTTGCTGTAAGCATATTAATGTTGCTAATTAAAAAGATATATAAGGAAAAAAACAAATAACAAGGTAAATTGTATGTTTCAAACAGAAAGGTTCGGCATGTAGGATGCTCTGATAGTAGAACATCCTACATGCTTTCACTTTCATGATTATGGTTTATAATTTCTAATTTAGATAAATAAATTTTTAAAAGGCGTATATTGAACTATATCTAAAAAAACAAGGCAAAGGATGATTATCTATGAGGAAAATTAGTTTAAGTGAGGATATCTTAAAGCGAGTAGATACCATGTCAAAGGAATGTATTGCTTGCAAGAAGTGTATGAAAAACTGTATAATGTTAGATGAATATTGCTCGTCTCCTAAAGAACTTTTCAGTGAAATAATAAGAGACCGTGAAATAGATATAAAAATACCTTATTCTTGCAACCTATGCAATTTATGCAGTGAGGTATGTCCCAGGGATATCAATCAAAAGGAGCTTTATTTAGAATTACGAAGATATGCTTTTAAAAATCATAAAAAAGCTATAATGCCATTAGGGTATAAGGTAGTAAAATTTCATCAGAAAAATAGTTTTTCAAGATTTTTTTCAGCCAGTTCAAAAGGAGTAGAAAATGTTAGTCAAACTGTATTTATTCCAGGATGTAGTCTTATGTCTTATAGTCCTGAAATGGTTATGAAAACTTATAAGTATCTTCAAAATATTATACCAGGAATAAAAATTATTTTGAAATGTTGCGGAAATCCAACTCATACTATGGGAGATGAGAAGGGGTTTAAACAATATTATTCTCAACTTGACCATGAGATTCAAAAATTAAAGGTAACTGAAATAATTACAACTTGTCCCAATTGTTTTATAAGTATAAAAAAGAATAGCCCTAATTTGAAAATTACTACGGTTTGGGAGAAAATCAATGAAAGTATTATCCCTGACGGTTTGCTAAATAAATATGACAATGTAGATATTAAATTTAGTCTTCATGATCCGTGCCCAACAAGATATGAAGGCAATACGCAGGGCGCAGTTCGAGAAATTATAAAAAAAATGGGGATTAAAATGGAAGAATTTAAATTTTCCAAAGGGCAAACAGTATGTTGTGGAGCCGGTGCTATGGTAGGGGTAACTAATAACAAGCTTGCAACAGAGCATATGGGTAAAAGAGCAGCAGATGCTCCCTCAGACCATATATTAACTTACTGCCAAACTTGCGCGGAATCTTTGTCAATAGGAGAAAAAAATGCTGTGCATTTATTGGATTTGATGTTTAATGAAGAGATGTTTTCAAATCTTATTTTTCAGCAGAAAAAAAGTAATACTGCTGAAAAGTGGATGAATAGGTATAAAGGTAAAAGAAGAATTCAAAAACTTTAAAGTATAAAATAGATAAGAGGTTAACAACCTCTAATAGTATTTATAGAGTAGAAAGGATTGATAAAAATGTTAGACACTCACGGTAGAAAATATATAAGTCCACTTTTTAAGGGTGTAGCTAATATTTTTTTAAACTTAAATATGACAGCTAACAACATAACAATTATAGCCTTTATAATTGGCTTATTACCTTTTGCATTTATTTATGTGGATAAGCCTTTAATTGCAGTTACACTTTTATGGGTATCAGGTTTTCTTGATGCTGTAGATGGTGAAATGGCAAGAGTTAGTAACACTTCAACCCCTTGGGGAACACTTATGGATATAACTTTTGATCGGTTAGTTGAACTGGGGATTATTTTAGCAATGGCCTTGAAAGAGCCGCAGTCTAGGATGCAGTTATTATTTTTAACAGCTGCAATAGTATTATCTATGACTGTTTTTTTAACAGTAGGTGCACTTTCTCAAAATAAGGGAAGTAAATCTTTCTATTACCAAGCGGGAGTGGCAGAGCGAACAGAAGGGTTCATATTTTTTACCCTAATGATTTTGATACCTACGCATCTTCAATTAGTAACGGGTATATTCTCAATAGTAATTGTAATAACTGCACTTCAGAGGTTGATAGAGGCTAGAAGAATTTTAAAGTAAAATATTTGTCGAAGAATAAAGGGTTTGAGCATTTATTATAGAATATATTATTTAAGGTAATTGAATATTAATAATAAAAGAAATAAAATTATAAAAAGAGTAAATTGGAAGGATGGTGAATAAAATAGATTATAAAAAATTAAAAAAAGATTTATTGGATAAAGTAGGTACATTAGGAATCAAGTCACCAGTTGTGACTGTAGAAAGTACAAGTGAAAAGGAACTTCTTAAATTGGCAAAGGAATATAATTTAAATATTTCAGATTATATAAATGATTAGTGATTAATTTATACTTTATAGATATAACAAAATAAATTTGTTTTATAAAATACCCTAGGAGATTTTAAGCTTCTAGGGTATTAATTGTCTTAAGAATACATGCAAAATTGGAAATATTAAGGCCGAATGACTTAGCTTACTTATTGACTTATTTAAATAGTATATTCATAATAAAAGAGTAATTTAAATTACTCTTTTATTATGAATTCAAATGGGGGAAATATAATGATTACAAAATTAAAGAAAATACAATACAATTCACCAGTGATATTAACTTTTACTTTTTTAGCTCTTGCTAGCTATTTACTAGGTTATTTGACAAATGGTACTTTGACTTCCTTTCTTTTTTCAAATTATAGAACCTCTTTTTTGGATCCACTTCAATATGTAAGACTTTTTTCTTATATATTAGGTCATGCTAATTGGGCTCATTTTTCAGGAAATTTCATAATAATTTTAATAACAGGACCTATGTTAGAAGAAAAATATGGTTCAAAAGTTTTAGTGAGGTTAATATTAGTAACAGCTTTTGTTACTGGCATAATACACATACTTTTCTCTGGTAATGCTCTTTTGGGTGCCAGCGGTATTGTTTATATGTTTATTATTCTAAGCTCCTTTACAAATGCTGAAAAAGGGAAAATTCCACTGACTTTAATAATTGTGTTTTTTGTATTCGTTGGTAGGGAAATCTTTGGAGGTGCTTTTAAGCAAGATAATATCTCTCAACTTGCACATATTATTGGTGGAAGCTTTGGGGCGTTATTTGCCTTTAAGATTAAATATTAAGAAAATATATATAAAGATGATAGCAAAAACTTGTAATAAGGGTTTGCTATTTTTTTTAGGGAAATTATGCCTGAAATAAATTTTAGTAAATAAGAATAATGGAATTACTTCATACATATAAATATTGTAAAGTGAAATGTAAGAACAGGTGGAGAAAAGTGCATGGTGAAGCTAGAATAATATGACAAGATCCCAATAATAATACAACTAAATACAATGATAAATAATAAATGGCAGAGAAAATGAGCCGCATTATTATAAAGTGTTATGCTTTATTTCGATGCGGCTTTATATATATACAATGTAAACGTTTCAATAGGACTAATTTAAAAAAGGGGTGTTGTTAATGGCTAAGTATGTAATGGCTCTAGATCAGGGGACAACCAGTTCAAGATGTATATTATTTGATAAAAAAGGACTTATCGTAACATCCGCTCAAAAGGAATTTACTCAGTTCTACCCAAAAGCAGGTTGGGTAGAACACGATCCAATGGAAATTTGGTCAAGTCAAATTAGTGTTGCAACAGAAGCCATGGCCAAGATTAACGCTACGGCGTCTGACATAGCAGCAATAGGTATTACAAATCAAAGAGAAACAACTGTGGTTTGGGACAGGCGAACGGGGGTTCCAGTATATAACGCAATTGTATGGCAATGCAGAAGAACCGCTGGTACTTGTGATGAATTAAGAGAAAAAGGCTTTGATAAAGTTGTTAGAGTTAAAACAGGATTGATTTTAGATGCTTACTTTTCTGGGACAAAAATAAAATGGATATTAGACAATGTAGAGGGAGCTAGAGCAGAGGCGCAGGCCGGTAATTTATTATTTGGTAACATAGATACATGGTTAATCTGGAATTTAACAAAAGGAAAAACCTATGTAACAGACTATTCTAATGCTTCAAGAACATTACTTTTTAACATTCATGAATTAAAATGGGATGAAGAAATTTTAGAAACATTAAACATACCAAAATCAATGCTTCCAGAAGTTAAACCTTCAAGTTGTGTTTATGGACATACAGATGTGACCTTGTTTGGAGGAGAAATACCTATTGCAGGCGCTGCAGGAGATCAACAAGCAGCATTGTTTGGACAAACTTGTTATGAACCAGGAACAGCTAAAAACACTTATGGTACAGGATGCTTTATGCTTATGAATACAGGAGAAAAAGCAATTGAATCCACAAAAGGATTACTTACTACTATTGCTTGGGGAATAGACGACAAAGTAGAGTATGCACTTGAAGGCAGTGTATTTATAGCAGGAGCCGCAATACAATGGTTAAGAGATGAGCTTAGAATGATTAATAATGCTGCTGATTCTGAAGAATATGCTAAAGCAGTAGAAGATACAAATGGAGTATATGTAGTTCCTGCTTTTGTTGGACTTGGAGCACCATATTGGGATCCTTATGCAAGAGGAACAATAGTAGGTCTTACAAGAGGAGCAAAGAAGGAACATTTAATAAGAGCTACTCTCGAAGCCCTTGCATACCAAACAAATGATGTTTTAAAAGCAATGCAAGAAGATTCTGGAATTACACTTAAAGCCTTAAAAGTAGACGGAGGAGCTTGCGCAAACAATTTCTTAATGCAGTTCCAATCTGATATTTTAGGAGTTCAAGTAGATAGACCAGAAGTTATTGAAACTACTGCGCTAGGTGCAGCTTATCTTGCAGGACTTGCAGTAGGATATTGGAAAAGCAAAGGTGAAGTAGCAGAAAACTGGGCCATATCAAGAACATTTACACCAGATATGACAGTAGAAAAGAGGGAGGATTTATTAAAGGGCTGGCATACAGCTGTTAAGAGATCAGCTGGAAATCTAGAATAGTAAGAGCTAGTAAATAATAAAAAATACGAGGGGGTATGTATAATGTCACATTTTATGGCGGAACTTTTAGGTACTGCACTTTTGATTCTTTTAGGAGATGGAGTCGTAGCAGGTGTTTTATTAAGCAAAAGTAAAGCTCAAAATTCAGGACACATCGTTATTACATGGGGATGGGCTTTAGCTGTTGGTATATCTGCTTATATTTTTGGACCAATAAGTGGAGGACATTTCAATCCGGCTGTTACTTTAGGATTTGCTGCAATCGGAAAATTTGCATGGGCAGATGTTCCAATGTATATCATTGCACAGATGATTGGAGCGATACTTGGAGCAACGCTAGTTTGGTTGCATTATTTACCACACTGGGCAGAAACGAAAGACAAGGGTCTAAAACTTGGAGTGTTTTGTACAGCACCAGCAATTCGTAACACACCAGCAAATTTTATATCAGAATTTATTGGGACATTTGTATTAGTATTTGGTATTTTAGGAGTAGGTAATACGAAAATGGCAGATGGTTTTGGACCACTTGTAGTAGCTCTTATTATTTTAGTTATAGGTCTTTCACTAGGTGGAACCACTGGTTATGCAATTAATCCTGCAAGAGATTTAGGACCACGTATAGCTCATGCTATTTTACCTATAGCAGGTAAGGGAGATTCAGATTGGAAATATGCTTGGATACCAGTAGTAGCTCCAATTTGTGGAGGAATAGTAGCAGCATTGACATTTGTAGCTGTATTTTAAATAATACAATTGTAGGAATAAAATAAGCAATGGAGAATTAGATAGAGAATAAGAGGTAGAGTTAGGAAAGTCTTAATTTAGGGTGTAAATGACCTTGAATTAAGGCTCTCTCTTTTTAAAAAAGGAGGGCTTATCAATGTTTGATGTAATAATTATTGGAGTGGGTGTTACAAGATGCTCCATAGCAAGAGAATTAAATTTAGAAAAACTTTAGATCACTAAGTTTGGAGGGAATTCAAAATTTCTCCTAGGAAAAAATAAGCAGAATATAGAATAAACAATGAAAAAAGGCAAATTTAGTGATATAATGTATTAAAAAATCATAGAAGAAAGGATGATAAACATGAGCGACAGAGATAAGGCAGAAGAGCTTTTACTTAAACATTTGAAGAATGATAAATTAATCATTCATTGTTATGCTGTTGAAGCTGTAATGGGTGCTTTAGCTGAAAAATTAGAACCTGAAAACAAAAACGAGTGGGGAATAACAGGTCTGTTGCATGACTTAGATGAAACAACCATAGATTGGCTTAAAAATCCAGAACTACATGGCCCCACTGCAGTAGAGATATTAAAAACAGAAGGCTTTGGTAATGAACGTATATACCATGCAATATGTGCACATAACCAGTTAAATGGAACAAAGATAGTAAGTAAAATGGATGCAGCAGCTTATGCCGGCGACCCTATAACTGGATTTATTACGGCTATTGCGCTTGCCTATCCAGATAAAAAACTCTCAAATGTAAAAGTAAAATCTATAGTAAAAAGAATGAAAGACACAAGATTTGCTGCTAGTGCCAATAGAGAAGCCATGTATTCCATTGTGAATTTAGGGATTCCCTTCGAAGAATTTGCAGAACTTTCTTTAAATGCCATGCTTAAAATTTCTGATAAGCTTGGTTTGTAAAGTCATAAAGGCAATTGAATAGGATAAAAAATCCGGTTAGGGTGTGAAAAGTACCACAACTGGTTTTTTTTATTTGTACTAAAAATAATTCAAAATTATATATAGCGGTAAATTTTTTCTCAAAGGAAAATACAACATCGGATGACTTGATTGCAAAAGCGGACAATATCATGTATGAAGAAAAGAAAAAAGGCACAAATATAGAGTTAAATAAAATTGGAGATGGTAAATATGGAAAATGAACTTGCAAGAATAAAAGAAGAACTATGGAAAGGGTATAAATCTATACGCTTTTCAGCAGGTGGCTATGAAGCATTAATGATAACAGATGTTGGAGCTAATATCATAGAATTAAAGGAGTCTATAAGAGGCTTAAGCTTGCTTAGAACTCCTGTGAACAATTTGGATTTTGAAGTCTTTAAGGCAGCGCCTCAAGTTTATGGGTTGCCAGTATTATTTCCACCAAATAGAATAGAAGATGGGATCTTTAAAATGGAAGACAAAGTATATAAATTTCCAATAAATGAAACTAAACTTAATAATTATATTCATGGTTTTATTAAAAATGAAAAATGGAAAATATCTAGAAGTGAAATCATTCAGGGAGAAAAAGTTGAAATAGAGGCTGTTTTTGATTTTAGCAAAGAACATGAATTTTATAAGTACTTCCCTCATGAATTTCAGTTTAAATTAGTTTATAATCTTTCAAGTAGTGGGTTAAAGCAAACGATAGGTATTATTAATTTAAGCAATGAGAAAATGCCAATGGGAATAGGATTTCACACAGCTTTTAACATACCTTTTCACCCAGAAAGTGTGGAGAAAGATTATAGACTAATAGCATCAATAGATAAGAGATGGGAACAAGACACGCGAAACTTACCTACAGGAAAAATTTTAGAGCTAACTGAAGACGAGAAGCAATATGTAAATAAGGGTATAAATCCACTAGAGAAGGAACTAGAATCTCATTATATAATGAAAAATGTAAATATAAATGGGAAAGAATTTCATGGAGCGATAATTGAGGATACTTCTAAAGGAATAAGACTAATTTATGAAATGGGTAATGATTACAAGCATATGGTTATCTGGAATGATTTGGGGGGCAGTAATTATGTTTGTGTAGAGCCTCAAACTTGTGCAATAAATGCTCCAAACATTAATTTAGAAGATAGCGTAACTGGATTTAAAACCTTACGCCCTAATGAGACCTGGAGAGAGGAATGCAGGATATATATAGAAGACTTATAAATTAAATTTTAAAATGCACAGTTATTATCTGTGCATTTTAAAATTTAAGCAAAATCATAGAAAAAGCTACTTTATGTGCTAATTTGTCTCAATTTTTGATTGTTTTGCATTTGTACTTACTTTTTGGCTTTGATTTTAAAGATTAAACCTAAAACTTGCAAAGCGATTAATGGAGTTAAAGCCACCATGGCAATTATGCCAAATCCATCAATTAATACGTTGGCTCCTTCAATGGAGTCAGCAGCCCCTTGTGCAAAAGCTAAAATGAAAGTGGCTGTCATTGGTCCAGAAGCAACACCCCCAGAGTCAAATGCTATTCCTACGAATAGCTTCGGTACAAAGTATGACATAATAACTGAAATTGTGTATCCTGGTAAAAGGAAATGCCACAACTGAATTTCAGGTATAATTATTCTTACCATTGATAATGCTACTGCAAAGGCAACTCCTATAGAAAGAGTTAAAATTACTACATTCTTTTTTATATGTCCATGGGTTACAGCTTCTATCTGATTAGTGAGTACATGAACAGCTGGCTCGGCTAATATTACTACTAATCCAAGTATAAAACCGACAAGGATAAGAATCCAATTACTATTTAAGGAAGCAACACTGTATCCTACTACCCTTCCAATTTCTATAAAACCAGCATTTACTCCTGTTAAAAATAAGACTAATCCAATATAAGAATATAAAAGACCTTTTAATATGTTTGAAAATGATTTTTTTGAAAGCTTAAACGATATTTTATTGAATATAAAAAACAATAATAATAATGGAAGTAAAGTGAAAAAAACTTCAACTATCTTGGTTGGTAATATTTCAATAAATGGATTTATAATAGAGGTTGAGTCTAAAGCACTATTTGTTAGGGAACCAGTAACTTTATCAGATGTTGATATAATGCTCATAATAATAACGGATAAAATAGCGCCTGTAGATGCAATGGCTACTAGTCCAAAACTATCTTCTTCAGAGGCTATTTCATCTTTTTTTAATGAAGATACGCCTAAGGCAAGAGCTAATATAAATGGAACGGTCATTGCGCCGGTAGTAGCACCTGAGGCATCAAATGATATTGCTAAAAATTCGGAAGATGTGAATAAAGATAGTACAAAAACAACCAAATATATTATAGTTAACATTTTATGTAATGATTTATTATAAACTATTCGTAATAAACCTACAGATAACATAATCGCAATTCCTATGGAGACAATAACTAAAATTGAAAGTTTAGTTATTACTCCTGATGTAACAGCACTAACTTGACCAGCAAGAATATGTAAATCAGGTTCAGCAATTGTAATAAAAAAACCTAGTATTAATCCAGAAATACACAAGACAATTATTTTATTGGTTTTAGCAAGAGAATTGCCCATTAGTGTACCAATAGGAGTAACTCCAATATCAACACCAAATAAAAATATAGATAATCCAAATACTATAAAAATAGTACCTAGTAGAAATCTAAGTATTAGATGTGTTTCAAGAGGAATGATTGTAAAATTCAATAGTAATACTATCAAAGTAATAGGGAGTACAGAAAATAAAACTTCTTTAAATTTTTTAATAAGGATATTCAAATATACATCACGTCCATTCATAAAGTTTAAAAACTAAAATTTAGATTGTTGCTTATTTCGTTTATTACGTAAAAATTCAATAAAATTATTTACTTCTTCTATCTCTTTGTCTGTTAAATCATCAATGCCAGAAAGACGTGTAGAAGTAATGGAAGAAGGAGAGGCAATATCCATATAGCCTGCAGCTCTCATAATATCTTCATAGGGTAAATCTAGAGCATTAGCTATGTATTTTAATACCAGTGGTGAGGGATTCTTTCTTTCTCCATTTTCAAGTCTATGTATCTCAGTATGACTTATGTTTGCCATTAAAGCTAGCTTACGACTAGATAAGTTTCTTGCAGTTCTATGCTCAAGAATAAATTTCCCAATATCGCTCAACATAATACCTCCGTTTATATAATATATATATAGTATAACATTTTTGTAACCTTAAGGCAACAATACTATTACAATTTGGTGTCAATAGGTTACAAATTATTTAGAAAAATTAATAAAGCATATATTTAACTGCTTGTGATATTTGATTTAATAAAAAGTGTAAAGAAGGGTTATAGTGAATTGTTAAGTAATATTAATGAATATAGATTATAATAGGATTAAAGATAGTAATGGTTGAATTTAAAACCACGCAATAAAGCGAAAGGATGATGAATTATGGCTATAAATAGTGTTCAAGAGTATTTTAAAAAATGGGGCAAGGATAAAGATATTTTAGAATTTGTAACATCCAGTGCTACTGTTGAACTTGCAGCCCAATCAATAGGTGTAGAACCTGCAAGAATCGCTAAGACTATTTGTTTTAAAAATGGAGAAGGAGCTATGCTAATAGTTACAGCAGGTGATACAAAAACAGACAATAGAAAATTTAAGGATGAATTTGGTTTTAAAGCAAAGATGTTAACCCCGGATGAAACCCTTGAGTATACGGGACATGCAGTAGGTGGAGTTTGCCCCTTTGGTTTAGAAAATGATATACCTGTATTTTTAGACAAATCTCTTAAGCGATTTGTTACCGTTTATCCAGCTTGTGGAAGTAGCAATTCAGCCATTAAGCTTACCTGCGAGGAACTCCATAAATATTCACAAAACAAGAAGTGGATAGATGTTGGTAAAGGTTGGGAAGTAAAATAATATAGAATATTATTTGTTTGATACTAACATAAATTCAGTCCTCTTATATTTAAGTGAAATTTATGCTATAATGTAAGCTGTAGACATGTGTAAATAAACAATAACAGCAATAAGAGATAAAACTCTTTTGGATTCTCAATTGGAAAAATAAGGTTTCAGATTTATGTTCTGGGCCTTTTTACTTTTGGTGGGAATTATTAATAAACTTAGAAATTCTAATATATGGATAAAATAAACAGGAAACCTTATTTTTATGGTTCCTTGCGGGTAAGGAAGAAGGGAAAGAAAAATGATTAAGCTGGAAGAAATATATAAGCTTTGTGAATGTTGTGAAAAACAAGATAGAAAAACAGGAATTATGAAACTAATGGAGAAAGGTTATAGTGAGATTATCGCAACAAAATATTATAACATTTGGAAAAGACATTACATGGATTGTAGCAGTCAAGATTCAACGCTTTCTGGTATTTATATAAAGACTAGTAAAGAAAAAAGACTTTTAGAAGAGTGCACATTTACGGAACGCCAAAGGTATCTCGAAGCATTAAGTAAAGAGCAACTTATACAAATAGCACAGGCAATGCTTAAATAATATACAAAAACAATTATAAATGTATACAAATAAAATTTGGTTATTATTGTAATAATATTATTCTGAGTATTTCAATTAGTTAAACTAAAGTCAATAGCAATTGGCAGTTAAGCTAGACATAGTAGTAATTGTGTGATATAGTGGAATAATTGGCACTCATTACCATAGAGTGTTAAAAAATAAGTTAATAGAACTATTAAAAGTCGCTTTTTATGGAAGTGGCTTTTTTGATAGGCAATTAACACAAATATATCCATAATTTATATATATACCTAAAAATGGATAAGAGATAAGGGGTGAAACTAAATGGGAGATAAAAATCCGAACAAGCTGAAAAAAAAGAAGAAGATAGTTGAAAAAGGTACTGTAGAGGTTGCTACAGTAACGGTAAAAGCAAGAAAATCTAAAAAATAACAATAAAAAGCATTTACTTAGGTAAGTGCTTTTTATTGTTATTTTTATATAAAATCACTAAGTATTGGGTGCTAGGGCTAAGAAGGAGCGGTGATAGTATCTAGCATTAATAGATTAGTTAGTGATATAATAATAGTATAAATATTCTAATTAAAGGGAGGGTTATTTTATGGATGTAGAAAAGCTAACGGTAAAGGTTCAACAATCATTAAATGAGGCTCAATTAATAGCAGTAAAAAATAATCATCAGCAAATAGATACAATACATTTATTTGCAGCACTTATTGCTCAAGAGGATGGGCTTATTCCTAACATATTCAGTAAAATGGGAGTGAATATAAAGCAGCTTAATGAGGATATTAACAAAGAAGTAAACCGAATGCCCAGAGTTACAGGAAGTGGTGCAGATACTGCATCTGTTTATGCGACTAGAAGGTTTGAGGAAGTTTTTGTTCGTGCAGAAGATGAAGCTAAAAAATTCAAAGATTCGTTTATAAGTGTGGAACATGTAATGCTTGGGCTTATGGATGTAAAAACTAAAGAAATCGGAGATATTTTAAAGAAATTTAATATAACTAAAGAAGAATTTTTGAATGCACTTTCAACCGTTCGTGGAAATCAAAGAGTGGAGAATCCTGATCCAGAAGGTACTTATGAGGCTCTAGTAAAATATGGTTCAAACCTTGTGGAGCAAGCTAAAAAGCATAAATTAGATCCTGTCATAGGACGTGATGAAGAAATTAGGCGGGTTATAAGGATACTTTCTAGAAGGACTAAAAATAATCCTGTACTTATAGGAGAGCCTGGAGTAGGCAAAACTGCTATAGTGGAGGGACTTGCTCAAAGGATTGTAAAGGGAGATGTACCAGAAGGACTTAAAAACAAAATAGTATTTTCTTTAGACATGGGAGCTCTTATTGCAGGGGCAAAATTTAAAGGTGAGTTTGAAGAAAGACTTAAAGCAGTGCTTAAAGAGGTAGAAAATAGTGAAGGTAAAATAATTTTATTTATAGATGAAATTCATAATATAGTGGGAGCAGGAAAATCAGAGGGTTCCATGGATGCAGGAAACATGATAAAACCACTGCTTGCCAGAGGAAGTCTTCATTGTATTGGTGCAACTACTTTTGATGAATATAGAAAATACCTAGAAAAAGATAAGGCATTAGAGCGAAGGTTTCAACCAGTAATTGTTGAGGAGCCAACTGTTGAAGATGCTGTGTCAATACTTAGAGGTCTCAAAGAAAAATTTGAAATATATCATGGGATACGAATTCATGATTCAGCCATAGTAGCCGCAGCAAAACTTTCGGATAGATATATAACCGCAAGATTTCTACCAGATAAGGCAATAGATCTTATAGATGAAGCTTGTGCTATGATCAGGACTGAAATAGATAGTATGCCTACTGAGATGGATATGACTAAACGTAAAATATTTCAACTAGAAATTGAAAAGAATGCACTATCAAAAGAAAAAGATGAGGCTTCAAAGAAAAGGCTGGAAGTCTTGGAGAAAGAATTAAGTAATTTAAAAGATAAAGATAATGAAATGACAGCAAAATATGAAAAAGAAAAATCTAAGATAGTTGAAATTAGAAATTTAAAAGCAGAGCTAGATGCCTACAGAGGGGATATAGAAAAATCAGAAAGAGAATATGATTTAAGCAGAGTGGCAGAACTTAAATATGGAGTAATTCCAAAACTAGAAGCTCAGATAAAAGAAAAAGAAGCAGTTATACATGAAAATAATGAAACAGCTATGCTTAAAGAAGAGGTAACAGAAAGTGAAATTTCACAGATAGTATCAAAATGGACTGGAATACCTGTAGCAAATCTAGTAGAAGGAGAAAGAAAAAAACTCCTAAGGCTTGAAGAAGTGTTATCAGAAAGAGTAATTGGGCAAAAAGAAGCGGTAACTGCGGTTTCAAATGCGGTTATCCGCGCAAGAGCAGGCATGAAGGACCCAAGAAGACCTATTGGTTCCTTCATATTCCTTGGACCAACCGGTGTTGGAAAAACTGAACTTGCAAAAACATTAGCTAAAACTCTATTTGATAGTAAAGAAAGTATAATAAGAATAGACATGTCAGAGTACATGGAAAAATATTCTGTATCAAGGCTTATAGGAGCTCCACCAGGTTATGTAGGTTATGAAGAGGGTGGTCAACTTACGGAAGCTGTTAGGAGGAAACCTTACAGTGTTATATTATTTGATGAAATAGAAAAGGCTCATGAAGATGTGTTTAATATATTTCTTCAGATACTAGATGATGGAAGGCTTACAGATAATCAAGGTAAAATTGTTAATTTTAAAAACTGCATAATAATTATGACTTCAAACATTGGAAGTAGTTATCTTTTGGAAAACAAAGAAAGTGGAGGTATAGAGCAATATATTCGTGATAGAGTTATTAGCGAGCTTAAGACCAAATTTAAACCGGAATTTTTAAATAGATTGGATGATATTATACTATTTAAACCACTAGATACAAAAGAAATAAAAGGTATAGTAGATATATTCCTTGAAGAAATCAAAAACAGGCTTAAAGACAAAAATATATCAATGAAAGTGACTGATGGTGCTAAAGAGCTTATGGCAGAGGAAGGCTATGATCCAATTTATGGTGCACGTCCACTAAAGAGATATATTGAAAATGTCTTAGAAACATCTATCGCTAAGAAAATTATCAGGGGAGATATTAGTGAGGGCTCTATCATTGGGGTAGATGCTAAAGATCAGCAAATTATAATAGAAAAGATTCAATAATTGTGTTTAGTTTTAGTAAAAATTGAGAACTAGGTTGCAGAGATGCGATTTAGTCCTCGATTTTTTGTATTAGGTTATGTTTTGTTTTATCTCTTTGCAGATATTAATAATAATTGACAATGAAACAGTTATTTAACATAATAGGGTTGGACATGCGTCTAGATAAAACAAAAATTATTTTGAAAGAGGAGATTATATAATGAATGAGTTTTTAAAAATTGTAAGAGAAAGAAGATCAGCTAACAAATTTATTGAAAATGTTGTAATACCAAAAGGAGATTTTAATGAAATATTTACAGAACTCTCATTGGCGCCTTCTGCATTTAATTTACAACATGCTAATTATTATGTTGTAGAAGATAAATCATTAACGGATAAAATTTATGATGCGGCTTTTAAACAGTATAAAATAAAAACTGCTTCAGCAACAATAATAGTTACTGGAGATAAAAATGCTTATTTATCAGCGGAAACCATATATGAAGGGTCAATGATGCTGGGGATGATAGATAAAACTGAATACCAAATTCTAATTGATAGCATTAATCATGTATATGAAGATGGTGGAAAAGGCTTTCAACATGATGAAGCTATTAGGAATGCATCTATATCAGCAATGTTATTTATGCTTTTAGCTAAGAATAAAGACTGGGATACGTGTCCAATGATATATTTTGATAAAGATAAAATCAGTAAGTTATTAAATATTCCAGAAAATGAAGTGCCAGTTATTATGATTACCATGGGTAAAATGGACAAAAGTAGTAGTAAAATAAGAGGTTATAGAAAGCCTACTGCTGAATTTGTAAAATTTTATTAATTAATTATATAAGGATTTATTGAACCAATGAAAATTAAGAATAAATCAATTTTTTCTCCGCTTTCCAATAAAAGAAATGATGAATATGGTGGAGAAATACTCGGAAGAATTAAAATTCATTTAGATGTTATTAAAGCAGTAAAGGATGCCGTTGGTAATGAATTTCCAATTCTTCTTAGATTAGGAGCTTCTGATTATATGGAAGGTGGAAGTACAATTGAAGATAGTAAAACTGCAGCCCTAGAATTTGAAAGGGCAGGAGTAGATGTTCTTGATATTTCTGGAGGATTTTGTGGATATACTGTCACCGGTAACACTAGTCAAGGATATTTTTCATCCCTAACTGAAGCTATTAAGGAAGTTGTGTCAATTCCAGTAATACTCACTGGTGGAATTACGCAGGCTCATGCAGCTGAAAAACTTCTTTCAGAAGGAAAAGCTGATCTTATTGGTGTAGCTAGAGCTATATATAACGACTCTAAGTGGGCCCAAAATGCTATTGAAACGCTTAAATAAGTATTTCAAAAAGATAGAATTATTTAAAGTAGTAAGCCATCGATTTATAAGAGTCGGTGGCGTTCTTATTATGAATCTAAAATGATTTTATAACTTCATGTGAGTTATTGGAATTAGAAATAAATACGCAGCAAAATTTGAAAGGATGATTAGATGGACTTCTTAGTAAACACAATAATAAAGACAATAGTTGATACCTTATATTTGACAGGAATGATAATTCTAGTAGGATTTATTCTTGGATTTTTGAGGGACCATTCGATGGAAAATTTTCAAAGGAGTTTTGGCTTTAAGGTAGTTGCTATTACAGGCATTATAGGGGTTCCCATACACGAAATGTCCCATGCTATCTTTTGTGTTCTCTTTGGACACAAAATTAAAAAAGTGGTGCTTTTTCAGAGGAGAGATGAAAATGGGGTACTTGGGTATGTAAGTCATGCGTATAATCCTAATAGTGTATATCAACAAGCAGGTAATTTTTTTATAGGAATTGCTCCTATATTCGGAGGGATTTCCGTTATAATTGCATTAATGCACATAATGATTCCGAAGACATACAATGAATTTATAAATATATCTTTAAATAATATAAACATAACTAGTATAAGCCCGGAAACAATAAAGGTCATATTGAATTCTTATATTGATTTAATAAAAACAATTTTTTCAATGAATAACTTTGCAAATCCGTACTTTATACTATTCTTATTTTTAGCTATATGTATCTCATCCCATATATCCTTAAGTTCTGCAGATATTAAAGGCGCTTTTAAAGGATTAATTATAATATTCCTTCTAATATTAGTTGTCAATGTTTTTGGCTTTTCAAGATTTTTTGTGGCTGAAAGTATATTGAAGTATAATATTGTACTAATAGGATTTCTTATAGTATCCTTGATTTTTTCTAGTATAACTTACATTGTAAGTTTACTTCTATCAATAATAAAGAATTAATTTAATATTTGCTGAAATAATTGTTATTATTACCAAAATATAATAAATAAGCCAAGAAAAAATAGTGAATAGCCCTCAATTGTAAACATAAAATAATTTATGGTTTACAATTGGGGGCTATTCCATTATTATTAGTATGTACCATGGTGTAAAGGAGGAATATTTATGAAAAATACAAAAAGTTTAATTTTAGTAGCTATGTTTGCAGCTCTAACAGCAATAGGAGCGTTTATTAAGGTGCCAATACCATATGTACCTTTTACCCTGCAATATTTATTTTGTGCGTTAGCTGGCATAATTTTAGGTTCGAGATTAGGCGCATTATCGCAAATAGTTTATGTGGTCATTGGACTTTGCGGGGTGCCTGTATTTACAGAAGGCGGAGGTATTAGCTACATATTTAAACCTACTTTTGGATATCTTATTGGCTTTATAGTAGCGGCCTATGTTATAGGTAAAATAAGAGAGAATGTTGTGGAATTAACTTTTTTAAAGACTATATTTACGCTACTTTTTGGTCTGTTTTTTATATATTTATTTGGAGTTGCATATTTATATATTAGTTATAATTTATACCTAGGAAAAAATATTTCTTTTTATTTTGCCTTTTTTTATGGTTTTGTGGTTTGTATAGCTGGGGATTTGATACTAACAATATTTGCAGCATATATTTCAATGAAATTAATACCCGTATTAAAAAAAAGTGGATATATAGAATAAAAACAATAAAAGAGGAGGACAACATGAAAGAATTTATTAAGAACATAGAGAAAAATGTTTTATCAGGTCAAGCTATAAGCTTTGAAGAGGCGATGGAATTAACTAGCATTGCTAAAAAAGAAGATATAGTACTATTATGCAATACTGCGAATAAAGTGCGAGAATATTTTTGTGGAAGGGAAGTGGATTTTTGTAGCATAATGAATGCAAAATCAGGATGTTGCACTGAGGACTGCAAATTCTGTGCGCAATCTGCTCATTATAATACTAACGCAGAAGAGTATGGATTAGTCTCAAAAGAAGATGCTTTAAAACTAGCAAAGGAAAATCAAAATGAGGGAGTAAATAGATTTTCCTTAGTGACAAGTGGTAGAGGAACTGATGGTAGTGATTTTGAAAAGATTTTACATATATATGAAGAGCTAAATAAGGAAATAAAAATAGATTTATGTGCGTCCCTTGGGATAATTGGATATGAGCAATTGCTTAAGTTAAGAGGGCGCGGAATAACAATGTATCATCATAACCTAGAAACTAGCAGAGAGTACTATGAAAACATATGTACAACTCACAGATATGATGAAAGACTAGATACTATAAAAGCAGCATCTAGAGCTGGAATGCTTGTTTGCTCTGGGGGAATTATTGGTCTTGGGGAAAGCTTTGAGGATAGAATTAAGCTAGCTTTTTTGTTAAGGAATTTAGGTGTTAAATCTATTCCTATAAATGTATTGAATCCAATTGTGGGAACACCTCTAGAAAATGCAGAAAGCTTAAGTCAGGAGGAAATACTAAAAACTATTGCCATATTCAGATTGGTGAATCCAAAAGCGTTTATAAGACTTGCTGGAGGAAGAAATCGCATAGATGAGTTTGGTAAAAATTGTTTTAATGCAGGAGCAAATGCTACAATCACTGGAAATTACCTAACAACATCAGGTAATAAAATATGTGATGATAAGAGAATGGTAAGTGAGTTAAATCTGGAGGTTAGAAAAAATGGCTAAGGGGATATTTATAGTTGGAACAGATACTGATGTGGGTAAAACTGTTGTAACTGCAGGGATTATTCATGTGCTTAGGCGTAATGGATATAATGCTACATATTTTAAGGCAGCACTTAGTGGGGCTTTTGAAGTAGGCAATGAGCTTGTTCCTGGTGATGCTAAGCTTGCTTGTGATGTGAGCAAATTAGAGGAAGCCTACGTTAATATAACACCCTATGTTTATAAGAACGCGGTATCTCCTCATCTTGCCGCAAAAATTGAGAACAAGTCTATTGAAATAGAGGTAATAAGAGAAAAATACGATTATTTAAAGAAAAAATATGATTATATAATTGCGGAAGGTAGCGGTGGAATAATATGTCCATTGATAGATGATGAAAGAGGATTATATACCCTTGGAAATCTTATTGTGGATTTAAATATGAGCGTTATTATTGTGGCAAGAGCTGGGGTAGGAACAATTAATCATACAGTACTAACTGTTAAATATATAGAATCTTTAGGGATTAAGATAAAAGGAATTATAATAAATAATTATATAGAAAATGTGATTTGCAATGACAATATTAAGATGATAGAAAAACTTACTAAAGTAACCATTATAGGCAAGTTTAAGAAAATTGAAAGCCTAAAGGTAAATACGGTACAAGCTATAAGGATAAATGCAGAGGCTGCTTTTAGTGCTAAGACTATAGAGGAATGCATGGATAAATTATAAAATGAAAGTTGAGGTATTTATATGAATTATGTAGAAAAGGATTTAAAATATATATGGCATCCTTGTTCACAAATGAAGGACTATGAGGAGCTTAATCCAATAGTTATTGAAAAAGGCGAAGGGGTTTGGCTTTATGATATACATGGAAATGCATATTTAGATTGTATATCATCTTGGTGGACTAATACTCTAGGACATAGTAATAAGAGAATCAATGAGGCTATAAGAAAGCAGCTAGACAGCATTGAACATGTTATATTTGCAAATTTCTCAAATAAACCTGCTATAGAGCTTGCGGAAAAGCTGGTAAATATAACACCAGATAAGCTTAAAAAAGTATTTTTCTCTGATAATGGATCCTCAGCGGTAGAAATAGCCTTAAAGATGAGCTTTCATTACAATATGCAAAAGGGAAATACTAAAAAGAAAAGGTTTGTAGCCCTAAGCGATGCATACCATGGAGAAACTTTGGGCGCCTTGTCTGTTTGTGATGTAGATGAGTTTAATATGGTATACAAGCCCCTCCTTTTAGATACCTTAAGAGTAGAAGGACCAGATTGCTATAGGTGTAAATATGGTTTTAGTAGAGAAAATTGTAATGCAGAGTGTTTTGAAAATATGAAAAAATGTTTAATGGATAATCACGATGAGATAAGTGCAGTAATAGTTGAACCTATGGTTCAAGGCGCTGCAGGTATGAAGATATATTCACCCATTTATCTAAGAAAGCTTCGAGATTATTGTGATAAATATGATGTGCACCTTATTGCAGATGAGATTGCCATGGGATTTGGTAGAACTGGAAAAATGTTTGCTTGTAATCATGCTGGAATAGGTCCAGACTTTATGTGCCTATCAAAAGGAATTTCTGCTGGATATATGCCAATGTCCGTAGTTATGACTACTGATGAAATATATGATTGTTTTTATGGCGATTATAAAGATCGAAAAGCATTTATACATAGTCACACTTATGCAGGTAATGCTATGGGATGTGCCATAGCACTCGAAAACCTAAAGATATTTGAACAAGATAATATTATAGAAAACAATATAGAAAAAGGCAAACTTATAAGAAAACTCACACTAAAAAAGGCGGAAAATTCAGAGCATGTAGGTGAAGTAAGAAGTATAGGTATGATAACAGCTATAGAAATAGTAAAAGATAAAAAGACAAAGGAAAGTTATCCCTTTGATATGAGAGTAGGATACGAGATTTACAAAATTGCGCTTAAAAAAGGTTTATTGCTCAGACCTATAGGAAATGTACTTTATTTTATTCCGCCATACATTATACAGCAAGAGGAGATAGAGTTTATGGTAAATACTTGCTTTCAAAGTATAGAAGAATATTTCCAGCAAAAAGCAGGTGGGGACTATACTGATATGTAGCAATTGAGGCACCAAAAAGCATTCAATCTTTTATGATTGAATGCTTTTTCTTTATATAGAGAAGATCAAAATGCATAAATAATTAATTTCATAGTCATTCTTGAATTAATTTGTGAGAGTTTTAATTTGTATAAAAAGGAATAAGTCGCATAATATAACAAACATTTTGCATATACTTTATAAAGAAGAACAAAAAAACTCCTGTGGGAGTGTAAATCTACGAGCTTATAAGTTATTTATATCTTGACAAAGAATATAAAATATTGTAACAATACTGTTAATACAGAATATTTAATAAATTACAATAATTGTAATGAAAACATAGCAATATTCTAATTGATTGAAGAACATGAACATATCCTTTATCAAAAAACCGTTTTTATAATGAATGAACAAATATTCACTATAAAAGTGCAGGATTTCTCTGAAATTATTCAAATTGCTTACATTCTATAACTTGAATGCCAAATTCTTTGTAAAATTAATTCCTTCTGTAGAGGGAGCTATTACACTTAGAATTTTTGTATTATATATGAGCTTTGCTCTGAAAAATAAAGAGGGGGATTCTAGATGTTAAAAAGGTCATTAGCTATTGGTTTAAGTTTAATTCTAACATTTGGTATGGTAGGGTGTGCAAAAAAACCTGCTGTAACTGAGACTAAAAAGATGCACATTGGTATTGTTACTGGTACTGTATCGCAGGGTGAGGATGATCTGCGTGGTGCTGAAGCAATGATTAAAAAGTATGGCGATGCAGCTTCCGGCGGAATGATAAAGCATGTTACTTATCCAGATAATTTTACGCAAGAACTAGAAACTACTATTAGTACAATTACTGGCCTGGCAGATGATGCAGACATGAAAGTAATTGTGGTAAATCAAGCAGTTCCAGGTACTGTTGCAGCATTTAAACAGATTCGTGAAAAAAGGCCTGATATATTACTGTTAGCTAACTCTTCTCAAGAAGATACTGCTATGATTGAAGAAGCTGCGGATTTAGTTGTGGATCCTGATAATGTAAACCGTGGATACCTTATGATACTGGCTGCGAAAAAGATGGGCGCAAAAACTTTCGTGCACATTTCTTTCCCTAGACATATGAGTATAGAACTTCTTTCACTCAGAAAAAACATTATGCAACAAGCTTGTAAAGACTTAGGAATTAAATTTGTATTTGAAACAGCTCCAGACCCAACAAGTGACGTTGGAATTCCAGGAGCACAACAGTTTATTCTTGAAAAAATGCCAGCATGGGTTGCAAAATATGGAAAAGATACAGCATTTTTCTGCACAAATGATGCTCAGACAGAGCCATTATTAAAACGTGTTGCAGAACTGGGAGCGATATTTGTTGAACCAGATCTTCCTTCACCAGTAATGGGATATCCAGGAGCATTTGGTATTGATTTAAAAGCAGAAGCTGGAAACTGGCCTGAGATATTGAAAAAAGTTGAAGCAACTGTAGTAGCCAAAGGTGGTTCAGGAAGAATGGGTACATGGGCATATTCTTATGGATACACATCTAGCGAAGGTTTGGTAGAATATGGTAAGGGTGTAGCAGAAGGCACAATGAAAAAGGGCAATCTTGCTGATGTAATAAAGGCATTTGGTCAATATACACCAGGAGCTGAGTGGAATGGTTCCTTGTATACAGATAGAGTTAGTGGAAAAGAAATTTCAAATCACGTAATGGTTTATCAAGACACTTATGTATTTGGAAAAGGATACCTAGGTAACAGTAAAGAAGTGGTTCCTCCAGTATATAAGACCATAAAATAAACAAAAAACATTGAACATTAGGAAGCAGTCTTTAGAGACTATTCTCAATGTATTATTATAACCAAATAAGTGTGAATTGCTTTGCCTGCATATGTGTGCAAAGTAATTTTCCTTATATTGGATGATAAGAGGTGAATTTATTGTCTACAGATAATGTACTACTTAAAGTAGAAGGTGTTGGCAAAGAATATGACGGAAACAGGGTGCTTAAAGATATAAGTTTCACACTTGAAAAAGGAAAGATATTGGGACTTGTTGGAGAGAATGGAGCAGGCAAATCTACACTGATGAATATCTTATTTGGTATGAAGGTGATTTCTGAAACTGGTGGTTACGAAGGGTCTGTTTATTTAAATGGAGAAAAAATTAAATTTAAAAGCCCTGTGGATGCATTAAAAGCAGGAATAGGAATGGTACACCAAGAATTTTCATTAATTCCTGGGTTTACGGTAGGAGAAAATGTACTTCTTAACATGGAAAAGACCAAGAAAAGTTTGCTTTCAAAGGTCCTAGGTAAACGGTTAGAAACTATAGATTTACCAGAAATTCGAAAGAGTGCTCAAAAAGCAATAGATACATTAGGAGTTCAGATAGATACAGAAACTTTGGTATCCGAGATGCCAGTTGGACATAAGCAATTTATAGAAATAGCACGTGAAATTGACAGAAGTCAGGTTAAGCTTATTGTTTTAGATGAGCCAACTGCAGTACTTACAGAATCTGAGGCTGAGATTTTACTTAGATCAATGAGACTGCTGGCTGATATAGGTATTTCTATTGTATTTATATCCCACAGACTTCATGAAATAACATCTATTTGCGATACTATTGTTGTACTTCGTGATGGGTTAGTTGTGGTGGAAACACCATCAGAGAGTGTGGATGTAAGACAGATTGCTGAATGGATGGTGGGTAGGGATGTTGATGAAGAAGCCAAATATATAAGGCCCCTAGTAAAAATTGATGAAAAAGATATTATTTTTGAAGCTCGAAATCTCTGGGTGGATATGCCTGGTGAAACAATTAAAAATGTGTCATTAAAGGTTCGTAGAGGTGAAATCTTAGGTATTGGTGGTCTTGCTGGGCAAGGTAAGCTTGGGATTCCTAATGGAATTATGGGACTTTTTGCGAGCGGTGGGGAGATTTTCTTTGAGGGTAAACCACTCAAGTTAAACAATACACTAAATGCACTACAAAGTGGCATAGTGTTTGTATCTGAGGATCGTAGAGGTGTTGGACTACTTTTAGATGAGCCTATTGACTGGAATATTGCTTTTAATGCCATGCAAGTTCAAAATAAATTTCTTAAAAGTTATTTAGGGGGGGCGATTAAGTGGCGTGACGAGAAAGCTATGAAAGCATGTGCCCTGGAATATATAAAGTCACTAGAAATAAGGTGCACTAGTCAGAGTCAAAAGGCAAGAAATTTATCAGGGGGAAATCAACAAAAGGTTTGCCTTGCAAAGGCATTCGCTATGAATCCGAAGCTATTGTTTGTCTCTGAACCTACCCGTGGTATTGATGTTGGAGCAAAAAAATTGGTTTTAGATGCATTAAGAAAATATAATGAAGAAAACAATACAACTATAGTTATAATATCATCAGAACTGGAAGAACTTAGATCTATTAGTGATAGGATAGCTATTGTTTGTGAAGGAAAAATATTTGGTATTCTGCCACCAGATGCAGAAGTAGTTGATTTTGGGTTATTAATGGCCGGAGAATTTAAGATAAACGAAGAGGGTGAAAAAATATGGCTCAGATAAATAAATTCATCAAGAATTTTGGATGGGCTCGCATCATCATTGCCATTTTCCTTTTAGCATTATTTATTGTGGCCCCTATTTTCGGGGTAAGAGTTGACACATCTTTAAATGATGTTATTGTGCGTTTTGGTATGAGTGGTATTATGGTACTTTCTATGGTGCCTATGATTCAATCAGGATGCGGGCTGAACTTTGGTGTTCCAGTAGGCCTTATATCAGGAATGATGGGAGCTGTGGTGAGCCTAGAGTTTAATCTTACAGGTATGGCAGGGATTGGAGTAGCCTTTTTAGTTGGCCTTGCTATGGCCGCAGTTTTGGGTTTTCTTTATGGACTACTACTTAACCGTGTTAAAGGAGATGAAATGATTATAGCCACATATGTGGGTTTCTCATTCGTCTTTTTAATGAACATATTGTGGCTCAAACTCCCCTTTAAAAATCCAGCAAGTGTTATGGGTTTCAAAGGAGAGGGGCTCAGAACCACAATTAGTATTGAAGACTACTGGATACATGTACTTAGTGATTTCTTCAAAATTCCTGTTTCAAAATATCTAATTATACCTATAGGAATGCTTTTATTTTTTAGTTTTATGTGTTTGATAGTTTGGGGCTTTTTTAAAACAAAGCTTGGCACTGCTATAACAGCAGTGGGCTCTAATCCAGATTATGCAAGGGCTTCAGGAATTAATATTAATAAAATGAGACTAGTATCAGTAATGCTGTCAACAATGATAGCAGCAGTTGGTATGATTGTTTTTGAGCAAGGCTTTGGTTTTGTTCAAATGTACAATGGACCCACAGCGTTTGTCTTTCCATCGGTGGCAGCTGTTCTACTTGGAGGTGCCTGCGTTAACAAAGCAACCATCACCAATGTAGTTATTGGAACATTTTTGTTTCAAGGTATTTTGACAATGACGCCGTCAGTCATAAACAGTGCGATCAATATTGACGTATCTGAAATCATCCGAATAATAGTTTCTAACGGATTGATTGTATATGCACTGACTCGGAAAGGGAGGTAGGTCATGAAATTTGATAAGAAAAAAATAGGTCCATTACTTACGGGTAGTGTTGTGCCATTAATGTTTTTAATCATCAGCATTATAGCAATACCGCTTTCGGGGTATTCTGGAGGTTTTTTGGTGGATCAGATTATAACCAGGCTGGCAAGAAACTCTTTCCTAGTATTAGCACTGCTGCTTCCTATTATGGCGGGAATGGGTATCAACTTTGGGATGGTTTTAGGTGCTATGGCAGGTCAAATTGGATTGATATTTATTACTGACTGGGGTATTACAGGAGCTCCAGGGCTATTCCTTGCGGCACTTGTTGCAGCTCCTATAGCAATAGGCCTTGGATATTTTTGTGGTGTGGTACTAAATAGGGCTAAAGGCCGTGAAATGGTTACTGGCATGATTCTAGGTTTTTTTATTCTTGGTGTTTATCAATTCTTTCTTTTATACATGTGCGGAAATGTAATTCCATTTAAGACTAGTTCACTGCTGCTTTCTAAAGGGTATGGTGTACGTAATGCCTTGAACTTGGGTGTAGCTAAAGGATTTGATAAACTAATTTTAATAAATATAAATGGTATAAATATTCCGGTTGCAACCTTTTTGATTATAGGTTTGATTTGTGTCTTCACTGTTTGGTTTAGAAAAACAAAACTGGGTCAGGATATGAGAGCTGTAGGACTTGACATGAATGTATCTGATACTGCAGGAATTGCTGTTAATAAGACACGTATTCAGTCCATAATAATTTCAACAGTCCTTGCTTGCTTTGGACAAATAATTTATCTGCAAAATATAGGAACTATGAACACCTATAATGGAGCAGATCAAGCAGGCCTTTTTGCAGCTGCATCACTTTTAGTTGGTGGTGCAACGGTTACTAAAGCTTCTATCCCAAATGCCATTATTGGTACTGCACTGTTTCATTTGATGTTTATAGTTATGCCTATGGCAGGCAAAAACATTACTGGGTCGGCTATGATTGGTGAATACTTGCGTATGTTTATATCCTATGGGGTTATTACCATAGCGCTAGTTCTACATGCTTGGAAACGACAAAAGGATAAAGATATGGAGCGGCACAGTTTTCAGCTAGATATGGAAAAATAGGTTAGTAAATGATAAATGTGTTAGAAATATATTAGTGTAAATTATATGGAAAAACTAAGCCCTAGCGTGAGAAGTATACTTTAAACTCTAGGGTTTAGTTTTTTTGGTGAAATTTTATTTTTAGAATATCCTGCAAAAGAGAACAGAGGTTTTCTAATGCAAACATAAAAATTTAGGGATAATTTTTCTCAACCTTTGGAAGTATAGATATAGAGGTATGATTATAAAATACGGGAGCCTTAATAAAAAATTAACTTAAAAAGTGGTGAGGTAAAATGATGTTTTTAGATAGAATGGATGCAGGAGAAAAATTAGCTGATAGTCTTTACAAATTTAAAGATGAAGATGTAATTATACTTGCGGTGCCAAGAGGAGGTATTGCAGTAGCCTATGACACAATAAAAAGGTATGGGCTTAAATGGGATTTGATTATTCCAAGGAAAATAGGTGCACCACATAACAAGGAGTTTGCAATAGGTGCAGTATCTGTGGATGGTAGTTATTTTTTAAACAATGATTATGTGAAAATGATTGGTATATCACAAGACTATATTGAGAACGAAGTTTCGGAGCAAACAAGGGAAATTAAGAGAAGAATGCAAGAGTACCGTGGAGTTGATACATTTCCTGAGGTTAAAGGTAAAACGGTTATAATTATTGATGATGGCATTGCTACTGGATTTACAATCCTTGCTGTAATTAAGGCTGTTAAAAAACAAGGAGCTAAGAAAATTATTCTAGCTATTCCTGTAGGTCCTAGGGAAACTATTGAAGAATTTAAAGAGCTTGTTGATGAGGTGATATGCCTATATATACCAGAAAAGTTTTATGCAGTGGGTTCATACTATGAAAATTTTAAGCAAGTTACAGATGAGGAAGTATTTATAATTATGAATGAATTGAGGGGATAACTTATGGAGTATAAGCTTGTTGCGGTAGATATGGATGGGACCCTTCTTACTCCAAAACTGGAGATATCAAGAGAGACTGTGGAAACTATAAATAGTGTTATAGAAAAAGGTGTGATATTCACGCTTTCAACAGGAAGAATGTATCTTGCAGCTATGGCATTTGCAAATATGCTTAACCTAGATGTTCCTATAATAACTTGTAATGGAGCCCTTATTAAATGTTCTAAAACAGGAAAAGCATATGATATAAAGAAAATTGATAAAGAACTTTCGTCAAAAATTATAAGATACTGTGAGCAAGCTGGGTTATCAGTAAGTGTTTATAGGGAAGATGATATATATATTCTGGAAAATAGTGAAAATATAGATATACATATGCAACTAGATCATGCAAAACCTCAAATTGTAAATGATTTTGATTCGATTTTAGATGGTTCAATTATTAAAATAATGTTTAATAGTAGTGATAAGTATAATCTTGAGCATCATACACGAAAATTATATGAATTATATAAGGAAGAACTAAATTTTTATTTTTCATTACCCCATTTTGTTGAGATTGTTCATAAAGAGGCAAATAAGAGAAATGCTCTAGAAAATTTAGCGCTTAAATTTAATGTAAAAAGAGCAGAAATCATTGCTATTGGAGATAATTTTAATGATATGGATATGATAGAGTATGCGGTCTTGGAGTTGCAATGGGAAATGCCCCAGATTATTAAAAAAATGTTGCTGAATTTGTAACCAAATCTAATGATGAAGATTGAGTTAGGCATGTTCTAGAAAAATTTATACTAAAATAAACAATTAGCTGTAAACGTATTGTGATTTAAAAGGCACAATACGTTTTTTGCTGTGCGCCCAGCATGGGCGCAATCTAAAGGGTGAAAGTCCCTAGCACGGGTTAATAGTGCCAAGTGCATAGCGTAAGACAAGGGTAAATGTTTAATATTACATTTATATATATATTTACTTAATATACATATTAACTAATTATATAATATTTAACACAGAAACAAAAAACAAAGAGTGGATTAAGCCCCCAAATTTGGTCTAATCCACTCTATTTTCGTAAATTATTTTTTAAATAATGTTATAATTAATAGGGTAATATTAAGGTGTTTCCTTAACTTGATGGCTATGACCTCGGGGGACGTAACAATAACTGGAAGTTGTTGTTTGCTAATTGGCTTTTAATTTATACAAAACCCTTTAGTACTAACGCTCGCTATTCATTGAGCCAGCATGTGCTATTTCTTTAGTAGCATGAATAGTACCATGTGGATGTTGAGGCGGAGCATAGATAGAATATAATTTGAGAGGTTTATTACCGGTATTAACTACATTATGCCATGTGCCTGCAGGTACAAATATTGCAAAGCCATCATATACATTTCTTTGGAAATTCAAGTTATTTTTACTTGGTCCCATTTGAGCAATTCCTTGTCCTTCCTCAATGCGTATAAATTGATCAATTACTGGATGAACTTCCACACCTATATCTCCCCCAACCTTGATACTCATCAAAGTAAGCTGTAAATGGTTGCCTGTCCATAATGTGGTACGATAATTATTATTTTGCTTAGTAGCCTTATCAATATCAACTACATAAGGTGGTGGTCCATAATCCTTCAATATAATTGGATCATTATAACTTACTGATTGTGAAATATCAAGTCTTGAATCATAATCTAATTCACCCCGGATTATTCATGAACTCAAATTCTATGATTTGAATATTAAAATCACATAGAATTTGAGTTTTTGTATTTGTTTTCATTACAAAAATCGTGTGTACTTCATAGAAATTACGTAAAATAGTTAAATACATATATTTACATTTAAAAAGATATAGACTTCACCAATTTATTTTAATATATTATTTTAATTATTGAGTTTTAAAATGGATTATTAAGTCAAATAAACTATATAGGTATATAGGCAATTCCATTTAATATATTAAAAAAATCTTCTTTGTAGGGGCAACTGCTGCATAACTTAAACTTTAAGTATCTTCCACCTTTCACTATTTTTGCTGCGATCTTTATTAATTTTGTACGAATAGTTTCAATTGTCATATCTTTCATTGGTGTTTTGTCTAAGCAAAGATTTCTGAACCAATTGTTAAAATTGTATGCAAGTACCATTTCTTGAAGCTTATTAGCGTTAGCTATAAAGGCAGTACTGCTCATTTTATCAAAAGATAATCCTAGTTTACCTTCTTTTATAAAGTTTTCCATAGTACCTCTATTGCAATAGAATTTAACTACGGATTCTGGAGGCAATGTCATGTTTGTAACGATGAACGTATAGTTATAGCACATTTGATCTTCTGGCTTTTCTATTTTTACAACAACTCTACGCTCTTTTTTCCAACTTGATGCTTTGTACATAAATTCTCCATAAACAACATGATGTGAACAAAAGTCTCTTTTACACAATTTAGCCATTTCATTAGCAAATTCACATGACAATTTATATAATATAGAGTTAACCTTTAATCTTATTGCATAAAGTGTGTCAAGTTGTTCCGAAATTTCATATAATTCAGGAGTGGCAAAGCCGCTATCGCCTCTTATAACTCTTGTAATATAAGGATATTTATTCATATATCTTTTAAGCACAGGGCCAATAAATCTTACTACTTGTCTTGAAGTATAGACATTTCCTGACCTAAGCTCCGCTTTAATTAAATCACCTGTTAACCCATCAAACATTAATAGTGGATGATATCCATTTGAACTATAATGAGAGTTATAATCTGAACCATATTGATCCCCATAGGTTTGAAAATTTGTAGAATCTATATCAAAAATAATATGCTCTGGCATCCGCACAGAATAAACTTTATCTTGCAATAGCTCATTAATTTGTTGATAGCTCTTTACTGTTTCACCAGAAACCCTATTATTAAACCTAGAAATTGTTGGTTGAGAAGCTAATGATTTTTTTTCAAGTACATTGGTAAAAGTAGGATCATGTCTAAGTTCATCAGCGTTATCATCAGTTTCATAACCTGCGATTCTTTGATATATTCTTTGAATGGCAATGTCTTCATTTTTATGTATTCTAGCGTTTGCTGACGGATCTTTAACATCAATATTTTCTTTAATGGTTTTGCTGAAACCAATTTTTTCATCAAATTCTTTATATAATAAAAGGCCTGCATCTGATGTTAAATTCCCACCTTCAAAATTTATTTTAATTTTCTTGTTGAATTTTAATGATTTTTCATTTAAACTATTCATTGTAAGAAGTCTCTCCTTTGTCTTTTGTTTTGGGTTTCTCAACTTAAACATAACAAATTTGAGGCTTTTTGCATATACTTTTTTATCACTTTTTTCGTGAAAAACTAAAAAATTATAAAACACAGTGTTTTAGCTATGTAAGGCATAGCTTTTTGGTGTTGCGTGAATAATCCGGGTTCACCATTATAAGTGAAATTTTCATCAGCAAATTATCTTGTAAAATATGGAATATACATTGGTTGGTTATAGTAGTAAGGGTATGTTCCATAGGCGCTAATCATATCCTTTGAGCTACACCTCGCTACATATTGGCAGTAGGAACATGGATAAGGGTTATAAGGATTATCCATTTTTTTATTCCTTTCTAAGTACTTCCATATTATCTTATGTACTATGTATAGGAAGTGTGCATTTGTTTTAATAATTCATAGAATTTATTGAGACAGGCAACTATTATATTTTTAATATTAAAGACATTACTTTTTTATTATCAACAAAGATTGAAAGCTCCACTCCTAATCTTTGTAAGGAGTCATCCTATATGAATATATCCACAATTCATACATTGCCATTTTACTTCAGTATTTCTTTTAAACATCATTCCTGCTTATAGATTTTTATATATTGTCTTAAATCATGACCCTCTTCTACTTCCTATAATTCTTTATAGTAGTCTGCAATTTCTATAAAACTTTCTAATCTGGCCTCTTTTTCAAATTGTTTATATAATTTGCTACTCTCAAAAGCTTCTCCTTCTGCAGAAACTTTCAAATTATCTGCTGTAGTTTTATTCATTTTCAGAAACCTATTAAAAACTTCTCGTGCATGAGCCTTTTCGTTATTTGCAGTAGCGTCGAAGTTCTTGTTTCTTGCTCTTGACTCTCCAACAAAAGTACTAAGAAGATTTTTCTCAGTGTTACTACCTTTTAATTGCACTTCAATTCCTCCAATAAATAATTATCTTCTCTATTACTTTATTCATTATATTTTCAAAGGTTACTTAAAAAAGGGTGAAATCTACTAATCTCGAGGTCATATAATCGAAACTCCTGGTAATTATAGGAATATAATAAGAATATAATAAGAAATAAGATATAGTACACATTAAAACTTTAGAATTCAAAAAATATATGAAAGGCGTTGTATTATGGATAAAAAGAGAAGATTTATTGTGGTGGAAGGAATAGTTCAAGGAGTCGGTTTTCGTCCATTTGTATATAATCAAGCAAAAACTTTTGGGTTAAAAGGCTGGGTGAATAATAATTCTGAAGGAGTTTATATAGATGTTGAGGGATTTGAGAAAGATATAGATAAATTTATACAGGCTCTTGAGAATAATCCTCCGCCTCTTTCTCGGATAGTAAAGATGACTATAAAAGCTGATAAAGTATTAAATTATTCCAACTTCGAAATCAAAGAAAGTGAACAGAGTGTTGATAAAATCACTTTAATATCACCAGATATAGCTACTTGTAGTGATTGCGCAGAAGATATATTAAATTTATACAATAGGAGAAGGGGGTATGCATTTACAAATTGTACGAATTGTGGTCCCAGGTTTTCTATAATCAAAGAATTACCTTACGATAGAAACATGACTACAATGAGTGAATTTAAAATGTGCAAGAAGTGTAATAGTGAATATTTAGATTTTAAAGATAGAAGATTTCATGCACAACCCAATGCCTGCAGGTCTTGCGGTCCAGAACTTTGGATAGAGGATTTCAAAGGTAAAAGATTAGAAATAGAAGATCCTATAATCTTTGCTCAAAACATGCTTATGGAAGGAAAAATATTTGCCATAAAAGGGTTAGGAGGTTTTCACCTTGCCTGTGATGGATTGAATGAAATTTCCGTGAGTATCTTAAGGGATAGAAAAAAAAGACTTTATAAACCACTTGCAGTTATGATAAAGAATATAGAAACAGTAAAGAAATATTGCAGGGTTAACCTGTTAGAAGAGAAGATACTAACTGGAATAAAAAAGCCAATTGTTATTTTAAACCAAAAAGAAAGCTACGATTTACCACAATATATTGCACCTAATCAAAAAACAATAGGAGTAATGCTTCCATATACACCTATTCATATTTTATTGTTTTCAGAAAAACTTAAGGTGCTTATTATGACTAGTGCAAATGTAAATGGTTTACCTATAGAGTATAAAGACAGTTCTGCAAGAAAGTCACTTTCAGGTATTGTGGATTATTTCCTCATGCATAACCGTGAAATACACGTCCCAGTTGATGATTCTGTATTAAAGGTAGTAAATAAACAACAAACAATTATAAGGCGCGCGAGGGGATTTGTTCCTGAACCTTTTAAATGGACTAATACGAGGAATATCTTAGCTTGTGGTTCCAATATGAAAAATACTTTCTGTATTAGTAAAGAAGGATTTTTGTTTTTAAGCCAATTTAATGGTGATCTCAAAAATTTAGAAACATATGAACATTATAAGAAAAATATTGAACATTTCAAAAATATATTTTCTTTTTCTCCAAAATTTATTGCGTTTGATATGCATCCGGGGTATATGTCAACTAAATATGCTTTGGGATATGATTTGCCTAAGATCGCTGTGCAGCATCATCATGCTCATATAGTTAGTTGCATGTTTGAAAATAAATTAAAAGAAAAAGTGATTGGAGTTTGTTTTGATGGAACTGGTTATGGCAGCGACGGTAAAATATGGGGTGGTGAATTTTTAATTTGTGATTGCCTTGAATTTACAAGAGTAGCTCATCTTGATTATATAAAAATGCCTGGAGGTGAAAAAGCCATTAAAGAGCCCTTTCGAATGGCGGTTTCCTATCTTTATAAGTCCTTAAGTATAAATGAAAATAAAAAAGAAGTTTATGATTTGATTTTTGAATTATATGGTAATCAAGGTATTAATGTAATTAATATTTTAAACTCAAACATTAATTGCACAGATACCTCAAGTATGGGTAGACTTTTTGATGCGATGGCAAATATAATTGGAATTACAGATGTAGTTACTTATGAAGGACAGGCATCTATTGAGCTTGAAGCTATATCAGAAATGAATATTGAAGAATCCTATACTTATAAAGTAATAAAACAAGATATGTATATTATAGAGCCATCTGAAATAATTATTGAGGCTTTAAAAGATAAAATAAAAGGAGTACCCGCTAAAATTATTGCTTCTAAATTTCAAAATACTATAGTAAATATAACTGTGAGTATATGCATACGCATCAGGCAAGATTCAAATATAAATGAAGTAACGCTTAGTGGAGGGGTTTTTCAAAATTCTTTTTTACTTAGGAAAATAAATTGTAATCTCAAACAAAATAATTTTAAAGTATATACTCATAAGAACTTGCCTTCTAATGATGGAGGAGTAGCAATTGGGCAGATAATTATAGCCAATGCAATAATAGAAAATGATTTAATAAAATAAAAAATCAAAAAAATATAATCAAAAAACATTTTAGTTAATAATTGTACATATATTCTAATAAAGGAATAAGTGTAAATTAATTAGGAGATAAATATGCATGAAGTATCTATAATTGAAAATGTTATTAAAATAGTTTCAGAGAAAGCAATTGAAAATAAATTAACTAAAGTTACCAAGGTATCATTAAAAATAGGAGAGTTATCTGGTGTTATGGCAGAATGTTTAAAGTTTGCATTCAAAATTTGTATAATTGATACAATGCTTGAAGGTTCAACTTTAGAAATAGAAAAAGTTAATGCAGTAGCTGTGTGTAAAGATTGCATGCAACAATTTCCAATTGACCATTTGAATAAACTTTGTCCATGCTGTAATAAGTTTTGTTCTAGTATTATTCATGGATATGAGTTTTATGTAAATACTATAGAAGGAGATTAAAATATGAGTGTAATAAAGATAGTTAAGAATATACTTCAAACAAATGAGGAGATAACTTCTAAAAATAAAAAATTATTAGACGAAAAAGGCATCTATGTAATAAACCTAATGAGTTCACCTGGTTCAGGTAAGACCTCGCTGCTTGAGAGAATAATAGCAAAGCTTAAAAATGATATAAATATTGCTGTAATCGAAGGAGATATTTATACCACTAAAGATGCGCAGAGGATAGAGGCTCAGGGTGTTCCAGTGGTTCAAATTAACACTGGGGGAGCGTGTCACCTTGATGGGGAAATGATAAAAAATGCATTAAATGCATTAACCCTTGATAAGACTGATTTGCTTGTAATAGAAAATGTAGGTAATCTAGTTTGTCCTGCAGAATTTGAAATCGGTGAAGATATAAAAATTTGTATTTTGAGTACCCCGGAAGGAAATGACAAACCACTGAAATATCCTCTCATGTTTGAAAAAAGTGGTGCAATTGTTTTAAACAAACTAGATTTAATAGGATTTACTGATTTTAACAAAGAAGAGTTCTATAAAGATATAAAATCTTTGAATGCTAATGCGGATACATTTGAAACATCTTGTGTTAAAAACCAGGGTATAGATGAAATATGTTCATGGTTACTGAGTAAAATACAAAATAAAAAACTAATGATGTAATAAATAATATTTCTCAATTAGAGAGGAAAAGGAGGAACGAGAATGTGCTTAGCAGTTCCAGGAAAAATTTTAAGTTTAGAAGGAAATAAAGGTATTGTAGAGATTGGGAATATGAAAATAGAAGTATTTATGCATCTCGTGCCAGAAGTAGCTGTGAATGAATATGTACTTGTACATGCAGGTTGTGCAATACAAAAGGTAGATGAAGAAGAAGCAAAAATAACCTTGGATATTTTTAAGGAGCTTCTTGAAAATGAAGTTTGTTGATGAATTTAGAAGAAATGATTATTCCAAAAAACTCGTAGAAAAGTTAAATAATATTTCTAGTGAAAAGATAAACATTATGGAGGTATGTGGTACCCATACTATGGCTATATTCAGATATGGTATTCGGGACATACTTCCTTCAAATATAAATCTGATATCAGGTCCAGGCTGTCCTGTGTGCGTTACGCCCCAAAGTTACATTGATAGCGCATTAAGGCTCTCAGAGAAAAATAATGTAATTATTGCAACCTTTGGAGATATGATGAAAGTTCCCGGAAAAAAAGGTACATTAAGTAAGAAAAAAGCAGAAGGTGCAGATGTAAGAATAGTATACTCACCAATGGATTGTCTTATGATGGCTTCGCAAAATCCTTTTAAAAAAATAGTGTTTTTGTCAGTAGGATTCGAAACTACTGCTCCTATGACTGCGGTTACGGCTATAACGGCCAAGAAAGATAATATAAGCAATTTATTTTTCTTTACGGCTCACAAAATCGTTCCACCTGTTATGGAAGTTTTAGTTCAGGACAAAGAATTGAAAATAAATGGATTTTTATTGCCAGGGCATGTTAGTGCAATTATCGGTACAAAACCATATGAATTTCTAAGTGCAGCTTATAATATTCCTGGAGTTGTTACAGGGTTTGAACCTTTAGATTTACTTCAAGGGTTAAATACATTAGTGAAATTAATAAGCAAAAGGGATTATATGATTAAAAACGAGTATAAAAGAATAGTAAAGACTGAGGGTAACCCATATGCCATGGAATATTTAAATAAAGCTTATAATATTGTAGATAGTAGTTGGAGAGGGATTGGTAGAATACCCAAAAGTGGTCTTGAATTTAATGGTGAGTATGAAAATTTTGACGCACTTAAGCATTTTAAAATTAATTATAAAGATTATGATGGCAGTCCTGGCTGCAAATGTGGAGAAATTCTTAAAGGAAAAATTAAACCAATAGGTTGTCCACTTTTCAAAAAACACTGTACGCCAGAAAACCCAGTTGGCTCCTGCATGGTTTCATCAGAAGGCACCTGTGCAGCATATTATAGATATCATAAAGACATTAAATAACAGGAGGCATAACAATTGATAGTTGTTTTGTGCCTATAAGGAAACAGGAGGGTTTTAGATGATTGGCACTATAACTCTAAGTCACGGAAGTGGCGGTTTGGAATCGAATAAATTGATTAATGAAGTGTTTTTCAAATATTTTGGTAATGATATTTTAAATCAAATGAATGATGCAGCTCAAGTAGACATAGATTTTGCGAGACTTGCTTTTACTACTGATTCTTTTGTAGTAAATCCAATATTTTTTAATGGCGGTAATATTGGTAAATTGGCAGTTTGTGGCACTGTAAATGACCTTGCTGTAAGTGGAGCAAAACCACTTTACATAACGACCGCTTTTATCATTGAAGAGGGCTTTTCTATCGAAAAATTAGAAGAAATTGTGAAGTCTATGGCAGAAGAAGCTAATGAAGCGGGTGTAAAAATTGTAGCTGGAGACACAAAGGTTGTGGAAAAAGGAAGTGTGGATGGAATTTTTATTAACACTTCTGGTATTGGAAGGATTTATGACAATGTTAATATTAATTGTGCCAATGCACAAGTGGGAGATGTCATCATAATAAATGGTACATTAGGAGACCATGGAATGACAATAATGTGTGAAAGAAATAAATTCAATTTTGAAGGGAATTTAAAAAGTGATTGTGCATGCCTTAATTCCTTAGTAAACACAATGATTGAAGCTTATGACGGGATCCATGTTATTCGTGATGCCACAAGAGGTGGGGTAGCAGCCGTGCTTAATGAAATAAGTGAGTTTAGCAATGTAACTATAGCTCTTGAAGAAACTAATTTACCTTTAAAAGAAGAAGTAAAAGGTGTTACTGAGATGCTGGGACTTGATCCATTATATATTGCTAATGAAGGAAAACTTTGTGCTTTTGTCCCGGGAGGCTACGCTGAAAAGGTACTGAGTGTAATGAGAAAACATCCACTAGGTACTGATGCTGTAATTATCGGAAAAGTTACGCAAGAGTTAGGTCAAAAGGTTTATTTAAACACAGTAGTAGGTGGAAAAAGACTGGTTGATATGCCATCTGGAATTCAGCTTCCAAGAATATGTTAAATTTTATAAAAGGTGAGCCAGGGATTATGTATCTCTGGTCTTATTTATTTTGATTATGATTATTTAGAGTTAAATACTGCATAATGAAAAGAATTTTTCAATATACATTAATGAAGGATAGATAGGAGGGAGTATTTTGCCTGAAAGAAGACTTATAAAAAATGCCATAGATGAAATTCATAAGGGTGAAGCAAAAAAAAATAATTTTATATGGATGGAGGCTAATGGTTGTACGGGAAATATAATTTCTTTTCTTAATGCAGAGCAACCAGATGTTGCTTATTTCATGGAGGAAATGGTTGATTTAAAATTTAGCCCAAGCTTAATGCAAGCAGAGGGCGAAGTTGCCTATGAAAAATTCTTAGAAGTTTTAAATACAGACTTTATATTAGGAGTAGAAGGTGCACTAACTAACATAGATGAGGGCTTCTATAATATATTTGCAACATATAAGGGGAGGAGGATACCTACAGCGGAAGCAATCAATTTAGCAGCACAGAAAGCAAAAGCAATAATAGCTATTGGAACTTGTGCTTCATTTGGAGGAATATCTGCGGCTAGTCCTAATCCAACAGGATGCATAAGTCTTGGAGATTTTCTTGGAAAGGAAGTAATAAATATTCCAGGCTGCCCAGCAAATCCTCTTTGGGTTATGGGAACTTTAGCTAGCATTATTCTTTATAATAAGATTGAAGTAGATGAGAAGGGTCGTCCAGTAATGTTTTTTAAAGAAACCAACCACAATAATTGTCCAAGACGTTCATATTTTGATAATAAAATATTTGCTGGAAAGCTAGGAGAAAAAGAGTGCATGATAAAGCTTGGATGCAAAGGTCCTATTACAAAAGCGTACTGTCCACTTGGATTATGGAATTCGAGAATTAATTGGCCAGTAGAAGCTAATACACCTTGCATTGGTTGTGCTAGTGAATTTTTTCCGGATGGTACAGAACCATTTGTTAAGTATTAAAGGTGATTAAGAACCATAGTTAAATAGCAATTGATAGTTCAAATATATTCTAGAGTGAGGTGATTGTGGTGACTACCAAAATAACTATAGATCCTATAACTAGAATTATGGGGCCTTTAAGCATAGAAGTAGAAATCAAGAAAAATAAAATAGTTGATGCTAAAAGCAGTGGGATTCAGTTTAGAGGCTTTGAAAAGATGTTAATAGGACGTTTTCCATTAGATGCAGTATATTTTACTGAAAGAATATGTGGTATATGTTCTACGTCACATGGATTAGTAGCAAGCTTGGCATTAGAGGATGCCCTAAAGATAAAACCGAATGAGAATGGGGTAAAAATAAGAAATTTTGCGCATGGGGCTGAGTATCTTCAGAACATCATTAGGCAAATTTGTATTTTTGTGTTTCCCGATTATGTAAACATAACAATAGTTCCAGGAAATTCAGACTATGATTTAAGGCTTTCTAACAAGTACACAGAAAAAATAAATAAAGATTATGTAAAGGCACTAGAATGTAGTCGCCTTGCTCATGAAATTATAGCTCTTATAGGGGGGAAAGTACCACACAATCATGGTGTATTTGTGGGTGGAACCACTGCAAACATGGATGCTTCTAAAATTATAAGGATGAGATCTATACTACAATCTATCAGTGAATTTATGTGCGAAAATATGGTTGAGGATATAAATATTATAGCTCATAATTATCCGGAGTATTTTAAAATTGGTGGTGGAACAAAAAATCTTTTAACCTATGGATTATTTCATGATTTGAATAATAAAGAAATGGAGTATGTACAACCTTCAAATTATATTGATGGTGAGATAGCTACTTTAGATGCAAAATCAATAACAGAGAGTTCGGCATTTTCTTGGTATAAGGATTCGAAAGCTAGTGAAGTGCCATCAAATGCTCCCTCTGAAATGGATATTAAAAAGCCCGGGGCCTACACCTTTATTAAAGCTCCTAGGTATAGTGGTAAAGTCGTACAGGTTGGGCCACTTGCTCGTATGATTTTATCAGGTTCCTACAGAAATAGTATATCTACCATGGATAGGCTTTTGGCAAGGGTATTAGAGGGAAAAAAGCTTTGCGAAAAAATGCTTATAATAATTGATGAAATAGATCCTATACCAGCAGTACAGGAAAAATATATTATTCCAGAGAGTGCACAGGGAGTAGGACTTTGTGATGCTGTTAGGGGAGCTCTCGGGCATTGGACTACTATAGAAAAAGGGGTTATAAAGAATTGTGATATAGTAACTCCTACTGCTTGGAATCTTTCACCAATAGACGATATGATGCAGCATGGAGCTCTTGAGAGCGCGCTCATTGGTACTGAAATCCAAAATCTTAAGAATCCTATAGAGATAGGTCGTATAGTGCGATCCTTTGATCCTTGTATATCTTGTGCTACCCATGTTAGTAGAGAATATGGTGAGCCTTTCTATATAAATATTACTTAATACATTTGAAATAAAATAACAATAATTCTGATTATTTAATTTTAAAGATTCTTAAGAATATATGAGTTATATTTATATACAATAGAAGGAGAATAATGAAATGAGTGAAATAAAGATTAATATTAATATGTTAAATACTAATGAAGAGATCCATGCGGAAAATAAAAACCTTTTCGATGAAGAGGGCATATTTGTTATAAATCTAATGAGTGCTCCAGGGTCTGGTAAAACATCTATACTTGAAAAGTTAATTCCAAGGCTTAAAGATAGATTAAATATAGCGGTAATTGAAGGAGATTTATATACCACTAAAGATGCAGAGAGAATTGAAGCCACGGGGGTGACTGTAGTACAAATTAATACTGCAGGACCTTGTTATTTAGATGGAGGAATGGTAAGAGAAGCATCATTAAACTTTGATTTACGAGCGATAAATCTTATTATCATAGAGAATGTGGGGAGCATATCATCATCGGCGGAGTTTGAAATTGGTGAGGATATCAAGATTTGTGTCCTCAGCGTGACAGAAGGTAATGACAAGCCTTTAAAATATCCACTGATGTTTGAAAAAAGTACAGCGATCGTTTTAAATAAAATTGATTTAATGAAATACACTGATTTTAATGAGGTAGAGTTTTATAAAGATATTAAACTAATAAATGATAAGGCAAAGATTTTTGAAACATCCTGCATCAAAAATCGTGGAATAGATGAACTAAGTGACTGGATTTTGCAAGAAGTAAATAAAAAATTAAGTATAATCTAATAAAATTTTAAAATCCTGTTTATAGCAGGATTTTTCATACTAAGGTGTTGAGTTAATATGGGGAAAAAGGTTATTGCTATAGGTAATAGGTTAATGATGGATGATGCAATAGCTGTGTTAATATTAGAAAAAATTAAAAATATCCTAGAGGATGAAGGCATTGAGGCTATAATAGGAGAAACAGATGTAGAATTTTGTTTTTCTAAGTTAAATGAACAAGATTTATTTTATATTATTGATTCAACATATTATGAAAATTTACCAGGCACAGTAACTTTTAAAAATTTAAAACATATACCAATTAACAAATGAGTGTGCAGAAATGGCATTATAAAAGAATATTGAAAGTAAGTCATTTTTTTATTACTGAGCAATTTCAAACTATTTTACATGTATTAAGTAGAAATTAATATTCTTATCTCCCCAGCCTAAGTCCCAAGGCACATGATATCTGTCAATGGTATTAGTATTAACAAGAGGATAACCATGAGAATCAAAACCAGTAACTATAGCAAAATGATCTATATCACGACCTTTGGCATAGCATATAACATCACCTAAATCCAATTTTTGTATTGCGCCACATGGATAGCCAGGAAGGGGAGAAATTAATTCCTTAAATGTACCTTTTCCTAGTACTTTCCCTCTACCACTATAAATCAAATAATTTTTGAAAGCGTCTGCTATTTTTTAACTTAATTAAAAACCATTACTAACAATACATTTAGATTTGATTAAATTATTTTTTAAGGAGGATATTTTATGTATATAAAACCACCGCCGTGTACCGAACGTTACGCACGGTGGTGTGAGAGTTGCGCCTTGAAAAGTTCAAGGAATACAAATGACCTGAAATGGTCATCTTGATA
The DNA here is from genome assembly GCF_011065975.2 of Clostridium sp. FP1. Lineage (NCBI taxonomy): Bacteria > Bacillati > Bacillota > Clostridia > Eubacteriales > Clostridiaceae > Clostridium > Clostridium sp. FP1. The sequence goes on from NZ_JAAMNJ020000001.1 coordinate 1,919,264, forward strand.
AAGCTTAGCCAGCAGTCAAGTACCGAGTCTTGCGTGGTAAATGGTAACATTTACTCCGAAGCGTAGACAGGAAGATAGCAGGCCGGAATAAAGTGAAGAGGATAATTAGCCCCGAAATTGAACGTGTTGTGAAATAGCCGACTTTATCTCTCTGTTGGGAAGGCAGTAACGAAATATCTGTTAAAGGTTAGGATATTAGTTGTTTCCGGGGTTCGTACCTACGGCATGTTATCAATGGATTCCTTGGGAACAAGGGAGATCCGTCAGGTTTCCGCAGAATGTGGATAGTATTAAACAAGCCTTACAAAGCAAGAATAATACAATGATTTGACGGAAGTCTTACTGACTGATAGTACTTTGAGGTAGGGAAAGCCTACTACGTGGGGAAGCGGTCAGCAAAAGTTGAATTCTTTCAACGAAACATAAGCTCCATTCAATGGGAGGATACGAGCCTTAATTCAAAGTAAGGAGGAACTCAGTTATGACAACAAAATTGGAAGAAATAGCAGTAAAAGCTCGAAAAGAAACAAATTTAAAATTTACATCTATAGCGCATCATGTAACAAAAGAACTAATACATGAAAGCCTTATGCATATGCCTAATAATACAGCTAAGGGAATAGATGGTATAGATGTAAAAGAAGCAAAGGATTACTTTGATATATGGGCTGATAAAATGATTACGTCAATCCATAGAGAAAGCTACAAACCCCCAGCAGTTAGAAGAGTTTGGATTCCTAAGCCTGGAAAAACAGAAAAACGACCAATAGGAGTTCCATGTGTCGCAGACCGTGCATTGCAGCGAAGTGTTGCAACTGTACTTTCTACAATATATGAACAGGACTTTCTGGATTGTTCTTTTGGGGGAAGACCTAAAAGGAGTGCGCACAATGCACTTGCGACTATAAACGAAACAATTTCAGGAAAGAAAGTAAGCTGGGTTTTGGAAGCAGATTTAAAGAATTTCTTTGGGAGTTTAGACCATGAATGGTTACTCAAATTTGTGCAACATCGAGTCGGAGACCCCAGAATGATAAGCCTTATAAATAGGTGGCTTAAAGCAGGAGTAATAGAAGATGGAAAACTAGAGAGTAGTGAAATTGGAACCCCTCAAGGAGGGTCAATAAGTGTTCTACTTAGTAATATTTACCTTCACTATGTACTAGATTTATGGTTTGAGAAAGTAGTAAAACCCAAATTAAAGGGCGAGAGCTACTTGATTAGGTACATAGATGATTTTATAGTATGTTTTCAATATAGAGAGGATGCTATAAAATTTCAGAAAGTACTAAGCAAAAGACTTGCGAAATTTGCATTGCAAATAGAGCCAAATAAAACGAGATTAGTTGAATTTGGAAGATTTTCTAGTAAGCATGCAAAGGAAAAAGGTAAGAAAATGGAGACATTATATTTTCTAGGGTTCACACATTTTTGTACAAGGAACAGGTCAGGAAATTTCATGGTAGGAAGAAAGACAGAGAAAACGCGATTAAATCGAGGAATAAAGAAGATAACAGATAAAATGCGAGAAATAAGGCATAGTCCTATAAAAGAACAAGTGAACAAGATAAATCAAATTTTAAGAGGACATTATAACTACTATGGAATGGGTGGAAATCTAAAATCCTTGTTTAAAATTTATAATAAATCAGAAAATTACTTTAAGAAAATGCTAAGTAGCCGAAGTTGGAAAGGAAATGTAAACTGGGATAAATACAGAAAAATCAAAGAAAAGTTTCCGTTGTTGCGACCGAAGATTTCAATTCCATTTGTAAAAATGAAATCATACGCAATACTGTAAATCAACTTTTGAAGAGCCAGGTGCGGGAAATCCGCACGCCTGGTTCCGTGGGGGTCTGGGTTGTGAATTGCGCAACCCTTCTACCCGGAGTCGCTAAATAAATTAATTATTTAGCTCCTACTCGATTGCAATTAAATAATATATAGTATAATAGAAACTATGGAAGAGCTTGTATGAAGAAATCGTAAGTAAAGCCAAAAATACTGTTAGGTGGTAATATAATGAATGACATAGGCGGTATAGAAAGATTAAGAAATATATATTCAGAACTTAAAGGTGCGGAAAAAAGAGTTGGGGAATACATACTTAAAAATCCAAAGGATATTATCCACTCATCTATTACAGAACTTGCTGAAAACTGTAAATGTGGTGAAGCCACGGTGTTTAGACTTAGTAAAAAGCTGGGTTTTAAAGGATATCAAGATTTAAAGATAAGCATAGCTAGTGAAATTGTAAAGCCTCTTGTAAATATTCATGAAGAAATAAAAGAGAATGATGATACCTTGGTTATAATGCAAAAGATATTTAATTCTACAATAAGTTCTCTTAATGAGACTTTAAGAATAAACGACAGTGGGGAGTTAGAAAAGGCTATAGGCTATATTCATAGTGCGAAAAGAACAGCTTTTTTTGGTATGGGTGGATCGGCCGCAATAGCCCTTGATGCATATCATAAGTTTATGAGAACAGGAAAGTACTGCATATTTCATGAAGACTCTCATTTTCAAGCTATGATAAGCTCAATGTATGACGAAAATGATTGCATTCTAGCTGTTTCAAATACTGGAAGTAATAAGGAATTAGTAGAGAGCCTGCAAATTGCCAAGGAAAAGGGAGTGAAAATAATATCAGTAACTTCAAATTACAAATCTCCTATATCAAAGGTATCAGATGTGGTTCTACTATCTTATGGTAAAGAAAATCTATCAAAAAGTGAGGCAATGGATGCAAGAATCAGTGCATTATCACTTATAGACTGTTTGTTTGTAGGTACTTGTTTAAAGGACAAAGAGAATTATTATAAGGCTTTAGGACAAATAAGGGAAGCTATAGCAAATAAGAGATATTAAAATAATTTTCATACACTCAATAGGAGTGTATTTTTTTATGCAAAAATGAAAACTATTTTCAAAAAAAACTTGATTAAACCTTTACACTATAATATAATAATAAAAAAGATAATAATTTTCATAAAATAGCAATCATACTAATATTAAAGAACAAAAAGAAAATTTATTTCAAGTAGGAGGATGTCATGGAATATTTAATTGGGCTAGATATTGGAACAAGTAGTACTAAAGCAGTTGCCTTTGATTTATTAGGAAATGTAATTTCAAAGTGTAATATAGGATATCCTATATTAAATCCTAAGTCTTCTTGGAGTGAGCAAGATCCCGGCGAGATGTTTGAGGCAGTTATTAATTCTATAAAAAGTGTAGCAAGTGAAAATGCTAAAAAAGGAAATAAGCTTCTTGGTGTGAGTTTCAGTTCTGCTATGCACGGTATAATGGCTGTAAATGAAAATGGAGATAAATTAACTGATTGTATTATTTGGGCAGATACTAGAAGTGTGGAATATTCAGAAAGAATAAAAAATAGCAAAATAGGTCATGAAATTTATATGAGAACGGGCACACCAATACATCCAATGTCCCCACTATGCAAGCTTGCATGGATGAAGGATAATATGGAGTTAATATTTAAAAAAACATATAAATTTATTTCAATTAAAGAATATGTTTTCTTTAAACTGTTCCGTAAATATGTTGTGGATTATTCAATTGCATCTGCTACAGGCTTGTTTGATATTTATGATTTTCAATGGAATAAAAATTCATTACAAGTTGCAGGAATAAGTGAGGACAAACTATCTACACCAGTATCCCCAACCCAGGTTTTTAAAGGCTTGTATAAAAAATATGCAGATTTAATGGGAATTGACCTAGAAACTCCCTTTATAATTGGAGGAAGTGATGGTTGCCTTGCAAACCTTGGGGCTAATGCTATAAAACCTGGAGATGCTGCAGTTACAATTGGAACTAGTGGAGCTATAAGAATAATAGCAGATAAACCCAAAAATGATGAGAGTGAAAGAATTTTTAGTTATATTCTTACAGAAAATCGTTTTGTTCTTGGAGGACCTGTTAATAATGGAGGAATAATTTTTAGATGGTTCAGGGATAATTTTTCGAAGTTAGAACTAGAGCGAGCTGAGACTTTAGGTATTGATACTTATGAATTATTGACAAAAGAAGCTTCAAAGGTACCCGCAGGATCAAATGGTTTGATATTCTTGCCATATCTACTTGGGGAGCGAGCTCCACATTGGGATGCAAATTCCAAAGGCGTTTTCTTTGGAATAAATATTACTCATAAGAGGGAACATTTTCTAAGAGCATTGTTAGAGGGAGTGATATTTGGTGTATATAGTGTGGGAAAAGCTTTAGAGGAGACAACTGGTAATATTGATACAATCTATGCTACTGGAGGTTTTGTTAGATCTGAGCTTTGGGTTCAAATGCTAGCCGATGTATTTAATAAAAAGGTAGTAATAGCAGAAAGCTACGAAAGCTCATGTTTAGGAGCGGTAGTGCTGGGTATGAAAGCAATAGGGCTTATAGATAACATTGAACAAGTAGAAAAATTAGTTCCTATTTCTAAAACCTTTGAGCCAGATATAAAAAACCATGAAGTTTATATGAAAACTTTCGAAATTTACGAAAGATTGTACATAAAATTAAAGGATGAGTTTGTAAGCATTAGTTTATTACAAAAATAAAGGGGGGATTATATTATGCCATTATTAATTGTTGCTTTAGGAGTTGTGTTATTATTAGTTCTTATGATAGCTTTTAAATTAAATGGTTTCTTGTCATTAATTCTCGTGGCACTAACAGTTGGTATTTTGGAAGGTATGCCACTTCCTACCGTTGTAACTTCTATTACAAAAGGCGTTGGTGGTACATTAGGTACACTTGCATTGGTACTTGGGTTCGGCGCTATGCTTGGTAAGCTCATGGCAGATAGTGGTGGGGCACAAAGAATAGCTCTTACGTTAATTGATAAGTTTGGAAAAAAGAGAATACAATTGGCAGTGGTAATAACAGGTTTTATAGTTGGTATGGCACTATTTTATGAAATAGGTTTTGTACTTTTAATACCACTAGTGTTTACAATAGCAGCAGCGGCTGATATTCCGCTTTTATATATAGGGGTTCCAATGGCAGCAGCACTTTCAGCCACTCATGGATTCTTACCACCACATCCAGGTCCTACAGCTATAGCTGCTATTTATAAAGCAGATTTAGGGAAGACATTACTTTATGGTATTGTAGTTGCAATACCTGCAGTAATTCTTGCGGGTCCTGTACTTACAAAGTTCCTAAAGCATATGGAGCATGATATACCAAAAGACTTATTTAACCCTAAGATATTTACAGATAAAGAAATGCCTGGTTTTGGAATAAGTGTGTTTACGGCTTTAGTGCCAGTAATACTTATGGCAGTAAGGGCTATTGCTACTATTGTATTACCAAAAACTTCTCCCATATTAAATTATACTACTTTCTTAGGGGATCCAGTAATAGCATTACTTTTAGCTGTACTTTTAGCTATATTCACTTTTGGACTAAACAGGGGCAAAAAGATGCCTGAAGTTATGAAAACTGTAACTGAATCTATAGCAGCAATAGCTATGATACTATTAATAATAGGTGGAGGTGGAGCCTTCAAACAGGTTTTAGTAGATAGTGGGGTTGCAGATTATGTTGCACTAATTATGAGTGGATCAAGCATATCACCATTATTACTTGCATGGCTAATTGCTGCAATACTAAGAATAGCATTAGGATCTGCAACAGTGGCGGGCCTTACAGCAGCAGGTATTGTAGGACCATTAATTGTAGCAACTGGTGCTAGTCCAGAACTTATGGTACTCGCAACAGGTGCAGGAAGCTTAATATTCTCACATGTTAATGATCCTGGTTTTTGGATGTTTAAAGAATATTTCAATCTATCAATACCAGAAACATTAAAATCCTGGACAGTACTCGAAACTATAATCTCTGTGGTTGGATTAGTTATGGTTCTATTACTAAATATGATTGTACATTAAAATTTTACACAGACGAAGCTTTGCTTCTACTGTCTAAATTTTTTTAAAAGGAGGAATTTATATTATGGATAAACAGCAATTTGGAGTTATAGGCATTGGTGTAATGGGTAAAAATCTTGCTTTAAACGTTGAAAGCAGAGGGTTATCTGTTTCAGTATATGATCGATATGCAGCTACAACAGATGAATTATTGATAGAGGTTAAAGAAAAAAATATTGTGGGAACATACTCTATAAAAGAATTCGTAAATTCTCTCCAAATTCCAAGAAAAATATTGATTATGATCAAAGCAGGGAAACCTATTGATGATGCTATAGAAGAACTAATACCATATATCTCTAAGGGTGACATATTAATTGATGGTGGAAATTCCTTTTTTATGGATACAATACGTAGAAGCAAAAAACTTGAAGATTTAGGTTTTAAATTCATAGGAACAGGCGTTTCTGGTGGAGAAGAGGGAGCTTTAAAAGGACCAGCAATTATGCCTGGAGGTCAAATTGATGCTTGTAAAATAGTTGAACCAATTTTTACAGCTATAGCTGCAAAAGCAGATGGGCAGTCATGCTGCAGCTATATTGGCGAAAATGGAGCAGGACATTATGTAAAAATGGTTCACAATGGTATTGAGTATGCAGATATGCAACTTATTTGTGAAGCCTATGCACTTTTAAGAGAGGTTGCAGGGCTTTCGAATGAACAGCTTCATGATGTTTTTAAAGAGTGGAATAAAGGTGAACTTGATAGTTACCTAATAGAAATAACTAGTGAAATATTTGCGCAAAAGGATGATGAGACTGGGAAATACATGGTTGATATTATTTTAGATAGCGCAGGCCAAAAGGGTACCGGTAAATGGACTAGCCAAAGCGCTCTAGATTTAGGGGTACCAATACCTACAATAACAGAGGCTGTTTTTGCACGTTGCATATCTGCATTAAAGGATGAACGCGTGATGGCAAGTAGCACATTAAAAGGACCAGATACATTATTTGAAGGAAATATAAATGAGTTTATAGAAGCTGTAAGAAGGGCTCTTTATGCAAGTAAAATATGTTCCTATGCCCAGGGGTTTGCACTTATGAAAGCTGCCGCAGTGGAGTATAATTGGGACCTTAGATATGGAGAAATTGCCAAAATATTCAGAGGTGGGTGTATTATTCGCGCTCAATTCCTTAACAGGATTAGCGTTGCTTATGAAAATGATGCTAATATTAAAAATCTAATGCTAGATTCATATTTTAAGGACATTCTTAATAATTATCAAAAGGACTTACGATATGTAATATCTACAGCTGTAAATTTAGGTGTGCCAATTCCTGGAATATCTAGTGCGCTAATGTATTATGACAGCTATAGAAGTGCAAATCTCCCAGCAAACTTACTACAGGCACAAAGAGATTATTTTGGAGCTCATACCTTTGAAAGGGTGGATAAAGAAGGAATATTTCATAATGAATGGGTAAATGAAATAGATTAAAAAATATAAAAACCTGCAGTTTATATTTTAGACTGCAGGTTTGTTTTATAATCTTTATCAAGAAATAATAAATATTTGCACTTATTTCAGTGGTTTAAGTGTATAATTAAGAAAATAAAAATATTATGTATGTGAAAATTAAATGGTGCTACAGTAAGGAGGATTTAAATTATGGATAAAAAGCAAATTGGAGTTATAGGCTTAGGGGTCATGGGTAAAAATCTAGCTTTAAACATTGAAAGTAGAGGGTTTTCAGTTTCCGTCTATAATAGAAATAGAATCAAGACAGATGCGTTATTGATAGAGGAAAAACAAAGAAATATTTTGGGAACATATTCTATAGAAGAGTTTGTAAATTCTCTAGAGACGCCAAGAAAAATATTGATTATGATAAAAGCAGGAAAACCTGTTGATGATGCTATAGAAAAAATAATACCATATATTTCTAAGGGTGACATATTAATTGATGGCGGAAATTCGTTTTTTATGGATACAATACGTAGAAGCAGGCAGCTTGAAGCTTTGGGCTTTAATTTCATAGGTGCAGGAGTTTCAGGAGGTGAAGAGGGAGCTTTAAAAGGACCATCAATTATGCCTGGAGGTCAAATTGATGCTTATAAAATGGTAGAACCAATTTTTACGGCTATAGCTGCAAAAGTAGATGGGCAGCCTTGTTGCACTTATATTGGAGAGAATGGAGCAGGCCATTATGTGAAGATGGTACATAATGGAATTGAATATGCAGACATGCAGCTTATTTGTGAAGCTTATGCACTTTTGAAAGGAGTTGTAGGCCTATCGAATGAGCAGCTTCATGATATTTTTATGGAGTGGAATAGTGGTGAACTTGATAGTTACCTAATGGAAATAACTAGTGAAATATTTTCGCAGAAAGATAATGAGACTGGAGAGTACATGGTTGATATTATTTTAGACAGTGCAGGCCAAAAGGGAACAGGGAAATGGACTAGTCAAAGTGCTTTGGATCTGGCAGTACCAATCCCTACTATAACAGAGGCTGTTTTTTCACGTTGCATATCAGCATTAAAAGATGAACGAACTTTGGCGAGTAATATATTAAAAGGACCAGGTACAGTTTTTGATGGGGATATAAATGAGTTTATAGAATCCGTAAGAAGGGCCCTTTATGCTAGTAAAATATGTTCCTATGCACAAGGATTTGCACTTATGAAGGCTGCAGCGGTAGAGTATAATTGGGAACTTGAATATGGGAAAATTGCTAATATATTTAGAGGTGGCTGTATTATTCGCGCTCAATTCCTTAACAAGATAAATGATGCTTATGAAAATGATGCTAATATTAAAAATTTAATGTTAGATTCATATTTTGTAGATATCCTTAATAGTTATGGAAAGGACTTACGATATGTAGTATCCACAGCTGTAAATTTAGGAATACCAGTGCCGGGAATTTCCAGTGCCCTAATGTATTATGATAGTTATAGGAGTGCAAATCTTCCAGCGAACTTGCTACAGGCACAGAGAGATTATTTTGGTGCTCATACCTTTGAAAGAACTGACAAGGAAGGAATATTCCATCATGAATGGGTAACTGATAATAAATAAAAAGAATAAATTAAAAACCCTGCAGTTTATAAATTGCAGGGTTTTTATACTATTTTAAATTTGTAGCAATGCCTGGAGTTAATCATTTGTTTCAGTTAAAAATTGTTTTTTATCATTATATAAAGACTTATAACCTAAGTTTAGGGATAAGAAAACAGTAATACAAACAGAAGTACAAATTGCAATCATAATGGCTATTTGGTACATAATGGCTGTAGTAGGAAGTGTGCCTGATAAAATTTGTCCGGTCATCATCCCCGGTAAAAAGATTATGCCCATTCCCAACATGGAATTTATGGTAGGAATTAAAGCGGTTTCTAGTGCATTATTAGCAAAAGGCTTTAAAATATCTTTAGGTTCTACTCCTAAATTAAGTAATGTACTAATTTTAATTTGTTCTTTACTTATGTCATCCATAAAGGTTTTTATTGCAATATTTACGCCAGTCATAGCATTACCAATAATCATACCAGCCAAGGGTATAGTGTATTGAGGGTTGAATATGGACTTATTTACAACTACAACTACAAAGAAAATTAGAACAAATAGACCTGAAAATGCTAAAGAAGCTCCTATTGCAATTTTAAAATTGTGGTTTAAATCCTTTCTACTTGTAATTACTCTATGCACAGAAAATATTATCATAATAATTAAAAAAATCACAGTGTATATTGGTTTGGGATTACTAAAGACATATTGAAGTATATAACCGACAGTCACAAGTTGAACTGTCATTCTTATACTTGCAACTAAAAGAAGCTTTGTTCCATTAACTTTTGATTTTTTCAGTATTAGTAACACTATAATTAATAGTAAATAAATAAGCGCAAATTTGAAAAAATTCAGTGTAACGGCTCCGTGCATATCTAAAACCCCTTAATTATTTCAATTTTATTTTCACAAAACTCTTCAACAATATTTTTATCGTGGCTTACAATTACAATATCAATATTTTTTTCCTTACAGAAATTTATTATATTTTTCATTACCTTGTGGCTATTTTTTTCATCTAATGCTGAAGTTGGTTCATCGAGTAATATAACTTTTGGGCATAATGATAAAAAAATGGATATGTAAACTCTTTGGCGTTCTCCACTAGAAAGAGTAGATGCATTTTGGTCTAGTGGAACATTTACAGAGCAAAGATCTGTAATGTAACTGATATATTCACTTTTAGGCATAGGCAATTGTCTAAGTGAATAGAAAGTTTTGAAATTGTCTATTATGCTCTCATCAAAGAGGAAAGGGTTTGCAGAAACTAAACTTACCTCACGTCTTAGAGCAATAGGTTCATACTCATCAGTAGGTGTGCCTTTATATAATAATTCGCCAGAAACACTATTTATGGATCCATTTAATAACTTTAAAAAAGTGCTTTTGCCACAGCCACTCTCCCCAACAATAAAATTAATCATGCCTTTCTTAATTCTTATGTTATCATAAGTTAAATTGGATTTGTATACAAGATTGCTAGCCTTAAATAACAGATTATTCATTATATTTTCACCCGACCTTTATGCTAATTATATCACAAAACTCAATATACCGGATATTTTTACTGAAACGTCACGTGGGTGGAACCTGTTATTTTAAAATTGTCACTTTAATTATTGTTTATATTTTGTAACAATTATATTAGTTACATCTATTCCAATAGCTTTAATAACCCGCAACTATATTTACAATTTTCTAAAAGAAGATTTATCCTCAGATTCCAGAAAACAAATGGTACAAGTGGACAATACATTTTCTAATATGTTTAAACAACTAAAAGACAATAACAGATTTCTAGCATCTTCTGTGGATGTAAGAAAAGTCGACGATTCAATACTTCCTTTAGTTAACAGTCCAAAAGACAAATCACATAAAAAAGACTCCAAGCAAATACCAGGGATAGAAAGTACTATTTATAATGATTTTGAAACCTATGGTATATATGGAAACTAAATGGGGAGGCTATATTAAATGGCCAGAGGGACCAACTGTTAATAATTATGACCCTAGGGTAATGCCTTGGTATAGGTCGGCTTTATCTAAGCCCGATGAGGTAGTAATTTCAGATCCATATACTACTGCTGATGGAACTAATTTATTAGTAATAAGTGCATCTTCAGCTATTAAGGATACATATGGAAATATTATAGGAGTAATGGGTATTGATATAAATTTAGACAAATTATTTAAGACAATAGATAGTGTTAAGGTTGGTGATAAAGGATATACGTTTCTTTTTTCAAAAGATGGAACAATACTTGCTCATCCTAATAGCAACTTTAACTTTAAAAATTGATAAATCCTTTATTGATAATATAACTTCAAATGAACAAAATAAATCAATTATTAATATTATAATTCAATTGGCTCATAGCATGGATTTAAAAGTTGTAGCCGAAGGGGTGGAAACCGAGGAGCAGCTTTCAATACTTAAAGAAAAACAATGTGACTATATACAAGGATATTACTTTAGCAGGCCACTGTCAGTGATAGATGCTGAAAAATTATTAGCTTCAAACTTAAAAGACTGAAAATTTAAAAGATCCAGTTGAAGTGGCTTAGGTTCACTTCAACTGGATCTTCTATTTGATTGTTAGAAAAGCAGTGGTTAAAAAAACAAATGTGATAATTGCTTAATAAAATTCATTATTAACTTTGTAAAAACGTTTTCATTTTAATTATTTTGTGATATATTATTTATATGACTAAATCCCCTTAAATTTGATATTTTTTGTATTTGTCATCATTTACATTATATTGTTTTTAAGGGGATTTTTCTAGATGATAATGCTGAAAAGTGTTGATTTATCAATGAGTTAAGTAGCATTTTCATGTGAGAATTTTGTAAATATATTTATATAGGTTTCATTTATAGAAAGAAAAAAAGTAAAATTTTGCATGTTTTTTGAAAAAATAAAGTGATTTTAATTGTATTATTTTATTTTAAAAGCTATAAATTTGCTGAGGAGATTGGGAGGAATTTGTATGAATGAAAAAACTTATTCAGAGTTTAAATATCCAATGCTTGAAATAAACTTGAAGCATGTATATGAAAATGTAAAATCTATGGTTGATTTATGTAAGTCTCAGGGGATAAGCACTGCGGGAGTGATTAAGGGGTTTAATGCAATACCAGAGGTTGTGAAGCAGTTTGAACGTGCAGGATGTACTTATTTAGCAACTTCAAGAATGAACCAAATAATTAAACTAAAACAATGTGGTATAGAAAAACCTTTTATGATGATTAGAATTCCAATGTTTAGTGAAATAAAAGAATTGGTTCAGTTTGTGGCTGTCAGTCTAAACTCTGAACTAGAAACATTGAATATGATTCAAAAGGAATGTGAATTGCAAGATAAAAAACATAAGGTGATTCTAATGCTTGATCTTGGAGATTTAAGAGAAGGCGTATTTGATGAGGAAGAATTCATTAAATTAGCAGAATATGTGGAAAATCATCTTGAAAATGTTGAGTTATATGGAGTAGGGACTAATTTAGGGTGTTATGGGTCAATAAGGCCTACAGAAGAAAATTTAGGGAAGCTTTGTAGCATTGCTGAAATAATTGAGAGCAAAATAAACAGGAGACTAGAGATGATTTCTGGAGGTGCTACAACTTCATTACCTTTAATATTAGATGGGGAAATGCCTAAAAGAGTAAATAATTTAAGAATTGGTGAAGGAATGCTATTAGCAGAGGATTTAGAGAAGTTTTGGGGGTATGATATGAAACATATGCATAAGGATACTTTTACACTTAAAGCTCAGGTGGTTGAAATAAAACGTAAACCTACACATCCTATTGGAGAAATATTTATTGATGCCTTTGGAAATAAACCAACCTATGAGGATAATGGAATAAGAAAAAGAGCGTTACTTGCAGTGGGAAAGCAGGATTTTGTTTTGCATGATAAGCTAATTCCACTAAAACAAGGTGTTAAGATTATTGGAAGTAGTTCTGATCACTTAATTATAGATATTGAAGATTGTGATATTGAAACTAAATTAGGAGATATACTGGATTTTATAATGTACTACCCACCAATGATGTATTTAAGTGGATATGCAGATATAACAAAGGTTTTCATATAAGTATGCTACATAGAATAAATAATGCCTAAGTGACAACAGGATTAAGAGTATACGCCTGTAGGATAGCTTATTTCTCTACAGGTTTTTTATACCAATTTCTAGAATACTTGTGAAGATTGAAATACCATGAGTTATTTTAAATATGCTTAAAACAAGCAAACATGGAGGTAATTACAATAATTATAGAAATTAAGAAGGAATATTTACGATTTTGTAGAATTGTATAGAATAGTATGTTATTTTAAAGTAATGGTGTAATAAATTTTCTGTAAAATAGTTTGAAGACATTAAGGTGTAAAGGAGACAAAAATGGAAAAGGATAAAAAGATAGCAGTTTTGATTGATGCTGACAATGTATCTGATAAATATATAAAGTATATAATTGACGAAATTTCAAATCATGGAACACCTACATATAAAAGAATTTATGGGGATTGGACCAAACCTCAACTAGCTTCTTGGAAGAATGTATTACTTAATTATTCTATTAGCCCGATACAACAATATAGTTATACCACAGGTAAGAATTCAACAGATGCAGCCCTTATAATTGATGCCATGGATATACTATATTCAAAAAATGTTGATGGGTTTTGTATTGTGTCTAGTGATAGTGATTTTACTAAACTCGCAGCGCGCCTAAGGGAAGCTGGTATGTATGTTATTGGCATGGGAGAAAAGAAAACTCCTACACCTTTCATCTCGGCTTGTGAGAAGTTTAAATATCTTGAGGTATTAGCTTCAATGTCGCCAAAAAACACTGAAACCACGACTATTAAAGGGGTACAAATACAAGAAGATTCAAAACTTGGTATGACAAGTACAGAAAAATTAATAGAGGCTATTAAAACTATTATAACTGAGATTTCAGATGAAGATGGTTGGGCATTTTTAGGAGAACTAGGTAGCACTCTTAATAAGAGGTATCCAGATTTTGATACAAGAAACTACGGTTATACAAAGCTTACACCTTTTGTAGCTTCTTTAAATCAGTTTGAGATTAGATCAACCAAAACTAGCAATCCAAGTATAAGTCTTAAATATATTAGAAATAAGGAATAAAATATAAAGAGGCTATACATCAAAAGAAATTTTGATGTATAGCCTCTTTATATTTATGGTAATTAGCGTTTGTGGCACTTACTTTTATCAGAACAGCTGCTACCACAACTGCATTTATTATTTTTGGTATCAGTATAAACTTTTTTAAAAGCAAGTATTATAATACACGCAAAAACCAAACCAACTATTATATTCACAATCATTATAGCTCAACTCCTAATTCAGCGCGTTTAGAATCCGATTTTCTAATGGTTATAACAAGAAAAATAGCAGTAATAGCGGCTATCCCTATAGCTGGTATAAAACCTGCTGCCGGTTTGCCATATACTATAAGTGACCCAACTTGGTTTACTAGCATGGCTAAAGTGTACCCAACACCAAACTGGAAAGCCAGAGCCCTAAATAACCATTTTTTTGAACCCATTTCGGAATTCATAGCTCCAATTGCTGCAAAGCAAGGTGGAGTGAATAGATTAAATATAAGATATGCAAAAGCTGTCACCGGCGTAAAAAATTGCGTCAATACTCCTCCAGGCAAATGTAATGCTTCCTCTGAAGTAACAGCGAGTAGTACTGCAAATGTAGCAACAATATTTTCTTTGGCAATAAAACCAGTTATTGCTGCAGCTGCCAGCTGCCATCCAATAAATCCAAGAGGAATAAAAATTGGAGAAATTACTGACCCAATAGAAGCAAGTATACTTAAACTTTGATCTTCAGCGGGGCTAAGATTCCAGCTATATGCCTGTGCAAACCATACCAAGGTGTTACACACAAGTACAATTGTTCCAGCTTTATAAATAAAAGCTTTTGCTTTCTCCATCATTTGATTAAAGGCATATTTTAGACTAGGTAATTTATAATCTGGGAGTTCCATAATAAATTGAGATGTGTTTTCCCATACAAAAATTTTCTTGAGTAGAAGTCCGCCAAGTACAATCACCGTAATTGCAATAATATACATACTGGGTCCAACCCAAGAATTTTTAGGGAAAAATACAGCTACAAACAGTGCTATAATTGGGAGCTTAGCACCACAAGGTATAAAAGGAGTAAGAATTGTAGTCATTCTTCTTTCATTAATATCTTCTATTGTTCTTGTGGCCATAACACCAGGAATTGCACAACCAGAACCTACAATCATTGGTATAATAGACTTGCCGGATAGTCCGATTTTTTTGAAAAAACGATCCATTACTACGGCTACTCTAGCCATATACCCACAGTCTTCAAGCAGTGATAAGCAAAAGAATAATACCATAACTAGAGGTAAAAATCCTACAACAGCTCCAACGCCACCAATGGCGCCATCTACAATAAGGGCTTGCAATAGGGAATTAACTCCGAGGCCACCCAAAAAAGCATTTGCGGCATTTGGAACAATTTCTCCAAAAAATACGTCATTAAAATAGCCTGATAGGTATCCACCCAGCCCTTCGATAGAAAATGCGAATACGGCCCACATGATAACAAAAAATATAGGTAAGCCTAACCATTTATGTGCTACAACTCTATCTACTTTATCAGATAAGGTGACCTTACTGGCGTCTCTTTTTTTAACCTGACATTTTAGCGCGAGTCCATCTACAAACTTTTGTCTTGCAATATCAGAATCTTTATTTGCAAAAACTGGTGCAATTTGAGGTTTCTTCTCCTGGCCAAAATTAATAGCTTCATTAATTAAGTTTAGTAAACCATTTTCTGATGTGGCAATGGTATCAATAACCTTACAATTTAAGGCCTTACTTAAAATGCTTTGGTCTATAGTATCTCCTCTTTTGGATAAAATATCACTTTTATTAAGAGCGATGACTACTGGAATTCCCAGTTCTAGAAGCTGAGTTGTAAAAAATAGACTTCTGCTAACGTTGGCTCCATCAACAATATTAATGATTACATCCGGAGCTTCCTCTAAGATGAAATCTCTAGTAATCGCTTCTTCACCAGTAAAGGGTGAAATAGAGTATGTACCTGGAAGGTCAACGATTCTTACATCAAGACCTTTAGGATTATACTTTTTCTTAAGATTTGCTTCCTTCTTTGCTACAGTAACACCAGACCAATTTCCTACATGTTCTGTTTTTCCTGTAATACCATTGTATAGTGTAGTCTTCCCTGAATTAGGATTACCCGCTAATGCTATTTTCATTGTAAATTCCCCCTTATTATATAAATTCATTTAATATTAATAATCATTATCAATCATAGATCAAAAATAATATGCTATATTTTATAGCATATCAATAACATAATATTAAATAAAAAATTAACAACTATCTTATGTACATAGCATAATAGATTTTGCCATATTTTCATCAAGTGCATATCTACTATCTTTAATATTAACCACATAATTCCCTGCAAGTTTAGAAATAAGAGTAATCTCTTCTCCTTCAAAGCAACCTAAAGTAAAAAGAAATTTCTTCATTTTTTCTTTACCCTCAACTGCTTTAATATTAAAAGTTTGACCAATCTTTGCTTTTGATAATACCATAATATAATCACCTCACTGTATTGTCTGACTGCTTATCAAACACTTACTGATAAAGAATATCATTTTCAAGTGAAAATGTCAATAGATTGGGAATTTAAATTTATAATTAAATAAAAATGAATGCTTCTTATCTTGTTCTTTTTCTATATTCATTAGGAGAAATACCTACATATTTTTTAAAAGTAGTAGAAAAATGACTTTGACTATTAAAACCACATTCAAAAGAAATTATTTCTAAAGGACTCGAGGAGTTATCTAAGAACTCTTTTGCTACATTTATCCTACATATGTTTATATATTCACAAAATTTAAGGCCTGTATTTTCTTTAAAAAGATAACATAGATAATTGCTGCTTATATGAATATGAGTTGCAACTTTTTCTAAGGTTATTTTTTGTGGAATATTTGAGTGTATATAAGTCAAAGCGTGTTTTATAATTTCATTTTCAGATATTGAGGTATCATGATGTATGATTTCTATGTAACTTTCAATAATTTCTTCTCCTAAAGTAATTAAATCCTCTTTTGAATGACAGTTTTCTATTGACTTTAGGTTCTTACTGCATAAATCCTCTAAGGGTATTGAACTGTTGATACAGAAATAAGTGTATATAAAGATGTTCATTGAATAGAGTAGTTTTTTTAATTCATTTGGGTTATTGGAAAAAGATAAAATTATATTTATCTTTTTTATGTATAGAGAATTGGCATTTTCTAAGTTGTTATTTTTAATATTTAAGGCTAGTTCAGTGTGGTTTAGTAAATTTTTCATAGCATCTCCTTAATATTCTTAAAAAATATAGTGATAATTTTAAAAAAAATGTAACTTAAGTATACTATAATACAAATAAGAACAATAATCAATATCAATTGACAAGGGAGAGATAAAATGCAAGGATTAAATGAAATAGAAGTTAAAAAAAAAGTTAAAGTA
The DNA here is from genome assembly GCF_011065975.2 of Clostridium sp. FP1. Classification (NCBI taxonomy): domain Bacteria; kingdom Bacillati; phylum Bacillota; class Clostridia; order Eubacteriales; family Clostridiaceae; genus Clostridium; species Clostridium sp. FP1. The sequence continues at coordinate 1,936,822 of NZ_JAAMNJ020000001.1, forward strand.
ATGCAAATAGTAACAGGTAGTAAAGTAAGAAGAAGGATAATGGACATGGGAATAACAAATGGTGTGGAAATTATAGTGGAAGGCAAAGCACCTATGGGAGATCCTATAGAAATACAAGTTAGGGGATATAAATTAACTCTTAGAAAAAATGAGGCTAAAGATATTTTAGTGGAATTAGTATAAAAAAAGGGGGATTTTGAAGTGAATAGCATGTGTATTCCTTTAAATGCTATAGGTACTGGAAAAATTGCAGAAGTTGTGAATATTCATGGCGGAGAAATGATGTGCAAGAGGCTTATGGAGATGGGAGTAAATAAAGGCGCATTAATTCAAGTTCTAAAAAATGATGCAGGACAATTAATAATAGGCCTGGGGAAAACTAGGTTTGTTTTAGGAAGAGGGATGGCGCAAAAGGTCTTGGTCGTGGAAGTTGAAAAATAAGAAATTTCAAGGAGTGATACGTAACATGACTAATGAATTAGTAATAGCTTTGGTTGGAAATCCTAATTGTGGTAAAACGAGTACATTTAATGAATTAACTGGCTCTAAGCAGCATGTGGGTAATTGGCCTGGAGTTACTGTTGAAAAAAAGATAGGTAAACTTAAATTTGAAGGTAGGAATGTAACAGTAGTGGATTTACCAGGAATCTATAGTTTGGGTGCTTATTCAGAGGATGAAGTGGTGGCTTGCAATTATATATTAAAGGATAAGCCAGATGTGGTAGTTAATATTATTGATGCTACTAATATTGAAAGAAATTTATATCTCACAATGCAACTCCTAGAGACAGGAGCGAAGGTCATCTTAGCTTTAAATATGATGGATGAAGCGAATAGCAAAAATATTCGTATTGATACAATGAATTTATCTAAATTATTAGATCTACCTGTTATTGAAATAATTGCCACAAAAGGTCGGGGAATTAAAGATATCATAAAAGAAGCCCTAAAAATTAATGAATCAGGAAAAGCTAGTAGTTATAAAATTCAATATGGTAAGGATATTGAAAAGGAAGTTCAAATTTTAAAAAAAGCTATTTATAAAGCTGCGACGAACCTTGGATATCCAACTGAGTGGGCGGCTATAAAACTTTTAGAGAATGATGCTTATGTTAATAAGGGTTTACAACAAAGAGATGATTATAAGAAAATAAGTAGTTCATTAGAAAAAAGTATTGAAAGGTTAACAGCTGTTATAGGATATGAACCAGATGCTTTTTTAATAGATAAAAGATATGAAGCTATTAGTGGATTTATAAATAAATGTGTAAAAAGAGAAGAAGTTAGAACTGAAAGTACATCTGATAAGATAGATAAAATTATTACAAACAAGTGGCTTGGAATTCCTATCTTTGCAGCAATTATGTTTTTTATGTATCAATTTTCTATAACCTTTGGAAATGAATTCTTAGGAGGAATGCTGGACCAAGGCTTTGGAGCGGTAGGAGAATGGCTTGCAACTACTTTAAGTAGTATAGGGGCATCAGAATTATTAACTTCCTTTTTAACAGATGGAATTATAGGTGGAGTAGGTGCTGTACTTGTTTTCTTTCCAATGATTTTAACCATGTATTTTCTTATAGCCTTACTTGAAGATAGTGGATACATGGCAAGAGCAGCTTACGTAATGGACAGACTTATGAATGCTGTGGGTCTTCATGGAAAGACTGCAGTATCTCTAATAATTGGTGGCGGATGCAATGTAGCTGGAATCATGTCTACAAGAACATTAGAAAGTAAAAAAGATAGAATGATAGCGATTCTTATAAATCCGTTTGTGTCTTGCCCAGCAAGGCTTGCAGTATATGGGGTATTTGTAGGTGCATTCTTTGCAGATAAAAAATTAGGAGTTTTCAATTTAGGCGGTATTATTATTTTTTTACTATATGTATTGGGAATTGTAGTTGCCATATTATTAGGTAAATTTTTAAGTGATAAAGTATTCAAAGGCGAAGAATCATACTTTGTCATGGAATTACCTCCTTATCGTATACCAACAGCTAAAGGATTGTTAATTCACATGTGGGAAAAATCAGAATCATTCCTAAAAAAAGCGGGTACAGTTATATTAACTGTGGTTATAGTAGTTTGGGTTCTTTCAAACTTACCATTAGGAGTTCAAGCTGGAAGTGTGGATAGTATTTTAGGGGTAATAGGCTCATTTATAGCGCCAGTATTTACTTTAGCTGGTTTTGGTAATTGGCAATCAGCGGTAGCTCTTATTACTGGGTTTGCTGCAAAAGAAGCAGTTGTTGGAACTTTAGGTACAATATATGGAGTTACTGGTGAAGGTGCATCTCTTACAGCAGCAATACAGCAAGCTTTCACACCTCTTTCAGCGCTTTCTTTCATGATAATGACTTTGTTATATGTACCTTGTGTAGCTACAATAGTTGCAGTAAGAAAAGAGACAAATTCAAAAAAATGGGCATGGATAGTTGTAGCCTATACTACTATAATTGGTTGGATATTAGCGGTTTTAGTATATCAAGTAGGGAAATTATTAGGATTTAACTAAGTCTATAAAAAAAATACGGTGTAAAAATAATTTTTTCTAAGCCTTCATGGGTACACATAGAAAATAATATTCATAATTGAATTAAGGAGATATGGAATGTTTAGAAAATTGTTACCTAGATTTAGAGACAAAGAAATATATCACGACATAATTGAAAGTTTAGTAACAGCTCTTGAAGCAAAGGATAATTATACAAGTGGTCATTCAGAAAGAGTTGCATCCATGAGTTATGAACTTTCAAAAGGCTTTGGAATTAAAGGAAGTGAACTTCAAAACATACATATAGCAGCGCATCTACATGATATAGGTAAAATAGGAGTTCCGGATAAAGTCTTAAACAAAAACGGGAAGTTATTGCCTCACGAGTGGGAATATATAAAAATGCATCCTAAAATAGGTTTTAATATTTTAAGCAAATCAAAAAGATTAAAGTATATAAGTAAAATTGTTCTTTATCATCATGAAAGATGGGACGGTAAAGGGTATCCAGAAGGACTATCTGGAATTACTATACCACTTGGATCAAGGATAATTGCAGTATGTGATTCAATTGATGCTATGACATCTGAAAGGCCTTATAGAAAAGCTATGGACTTTGAAGAATGCATTAATGAAATAACTATTAATACAGGATTAATGTTTGATCCTGTGGTAGTTCAATATATAGTAGACAACATGAATACTGTAAGAAAGTTTTTAGATTCTAAAAACAGTCAAGTATAGGATACCTTTATATTTATAAAGGTAATAGGAATATGGGTGCTAATAAAATATTTTGTTTATTAGACAAGATTTAAAGGAAAGGGAAGTGGTAAAATGTTGATCAAAATATTAAAGTCATTGGCTAAAGGTGGGAGATACTCAAATAAATTAATGGCTATAGAATTAGGAGTAGATGAAAATTTAATTGAGCAGATGATAGATAAGCTTTTACATATGGGATATATTGAAAAAGAAAAAATTAATAGTTGTGGAGATGGGTGTGGTTGCTGTTCTAGTAAAAAAAGTTGTGGCGCAGGTAGTAAAAGTATAGATATTAACATATGGAAAGTTACAGAAAAAGGTAGAAAAGCAATATCAAACTAAATGTGTGTTTGATGTAAATGCAAATAATATTTTGAATACGAAATTAATGGAGGTTGTTTTATGAAAATAGAAGAGTTAAGTAAATTTTTAAAGATTGTAGATGATTATGATGACCTGGAATACCTATTTTCAGTAATAATACGTAATGCGGCACCAACTATAAGAAAACATAAGACGTCCTCTTTAATTAATTTCAGTAATAGTAATAGAAATTTAAATAATATATGGGAAAAATATAAAAATGAAGTGAAAGATAAACTAGATGTTGATTACTTTGAATTGAAAAAGGATACAACAAATACCTTTGTACTATTTTATAATAAAGAAAAGATTAATCTAAGTATAAGGGATAAGAAAAACATGGAATTCTTAAAGAGATTTGGATACAAGGAAAATATGGATATTAAGCAATGCTTGTCACTTTTAGGGGAAAGATTTCAATATATGTGCCCTCATGAAATTGGGGTTTTTCTAGGATACCCTATAAAAGATGTGACATCCTTTGTTGATTATCCCAATACTAAATGTAAAATGGTAGGCTATTGGAAAGTATATCATGATATTGAAAGTGCAGAAGTTATTTTCAGTAAGTATGATGAAATAAAGCATTCTATTATACAATTAATGATGAGAGGGATGAAACCCACAGAACTATTAAATCATCATCTGCGATGCTGCAATTAACGACTTCAGAAGGAGATTTAGGCTCCCAGTGAAGTTTTCTATTTGGTATAGCTTCTAACTCCCACTTATAGAAGTGGGAGACTTTCCTTCTGAAATGTCGTTAAAGAAAAATACATTGAATTTAGTAACCATCTAAGCTCTTGATTTATCAAGAGCTTTTTTGATTTAAATAAATAAGTTATTGAAATTAGGTAACCAACATTTTATGTATGTTAATCCATGTGAAAAAAAATATATTTGTGATACACTAAGTGTATGAAATTTTATGAGGGGGTAATTATAAATGAATAAAAAAATGCCTGTATTATTTATTGGACATGGTAGTCCCATGAATGCAATTTTAAACAATTCCTATACGGAAGCTATTTGTAAATCAATAGAAAATATACCAAAGCCAGAAGCAATTTTAGTTATTTCTGCTCATTGGGAGACCGAGGGTACGTGCATTACAGTAAGTGATTCGCCTAAACAGATTTATGACTTTTATGGGTTTCCTGAGGAACTGTATAATATCAAATATAACCCAGCTGGTGCTAAAAAATATGCTGAGATGGTTGCGACGGAACTTGCAGATTCTAATATTATGCCCACTGAAAAATGGGGGCTGGACCATGGGGCTTGGTCTGTATTAACACATATGTATCCCAAAGCTGATATACCTGTATTTCAAATGAGCTTAAACAGGTTAGGTGATGCGAACTACCATTATAACCTTGGAAAAAAACTATCTGTGCTTCGTGAAAAAGGAATTTTAATAATAGGAAGTGGAGACATAGTCCATAACTTAAGAATTATGAATTATGAAATGGAGGCAAAACCCTTTGACTGGGCATCTGAATTTGATAATTATATTTCAGAGGCTATTGTAAGTAGAATGCATGATAATATTATCCACTATGAAAAATTAGGTAAAAGTGCTGAATTATCTGTACCTACTAAAGAACATTATTTGCCCTTACTTTATATAGCGGGATTGCAAGAAGAATCAGATGAAGTTAATTTTATATATAAAGGTATACAACATAGTTCAATGTCTATGACCAGTATACAAATTGGTTAACAAAAGAAAAGGCTGTAAAGTTATTATAACTTCACAGCCTTTATTATTAAAGTAAAGGGGGACTTCACTTTAATTTACTAACCTATAAATATATATTAACATAAAATTGTTACGGCATTATTAAGAATATGTGTAGTATTTGTTAAATGTTTGATGTTCACAAGAGTATCGTATTTAAACCTATTAATTTGTATAAGGAAGAACCTTTACAAAATTTTTTATTTTCTTATTTTTCATGAAAATGACGGTTCTAAAAAAAAATTATTCAATTTTAGCTTATAATTTTGATTTATAGATAAATTTATACTATAATAGATAAAACTACTTAAAAAATCAAAAGAAGGAGGGTTAACATATGAAATATATTGTAGTACTAGGAGACGGAATGGCAGATTACCCTATGAAAGAATTAAATAACAAAACACCGATTCAATATGCGAGTACTCCTGCTATTGATTATATGGCAAAGCACGGTATTATAGGTATGGTTAAAACTGTGCCAGAAGGTATGCCTCCAGGCAGTGATACAGCTAATATGGCTGTCTTTGGCTATGATTCCTTTGTATATTATAGTGGACGTTCACCTTTTGAAGCAGCAAGCATGGGAGTCCCTATGCTAGATACAGACATTACCTTTAGATGTAATTTGGTAACTTTATCTGAAGGTGAGCCTTACGCGGAAAAGATTATGCTGGACCATAGTGCCGGTGAAATAACAACTGAGGAATCAGCGGAATTAATAAGTGCACTAAGTGAGTATTTAAGCACTGAGGCAATAAAATTCTATCCAGGTATTAGCTATAGACATCTTATGATATGGGATAATGGGCCATACGAATGGAAGCTTACACCACCACATGATATTCTGGGTAAGAAAGTAAAGGATTATATGCCTAAGGGTCTAAATAGTGAAGTAATTGAAGAAATGACAAAGAAAAGTAGTCAATTTCTATCTCAGCATGATATAAATAAAAAAAGAGTGGCAAAGGGATTAAATCCAGCTAACTCCATATGGATTTGGGGTGAAGGTAAAAGACCTCTTTTATCCAATTTTAATGAAAAATATAATTTAAAAGGTTCAGTGATTTCTGCAGTTGATTTAATAAAAGGCATAGGACTTTGTGCAGGCTTAGATATTATTGATGTTGAGGGAGCCACTGGGAATATTAATACTAATTATATAGGCAAAGCAAAAGCCGCAATGGCTGAGGTTGCAAAGGGAAATGATTTTGTTTATATTCATGTTGAAGCTCCAGATGAATGTGGTCATAGATATGAAATAGAAAATAAATACAAAGCCATAGAATACATAGATAACAAAATAGTAAAGGTTATTAAAGAAGAAATGGATAGATTAGGTGAAGATTATAAAATGATAATACTTCCGGATCATCCAACGCCTCTATCTCTAAGAACACATACAAGTGATCCTGTTCCATTTTTAATATATCAAAGTAATGACGAGAAGGACAATCCTAATGGATGTTATGATGAATTTGCGGCAAAAGACACAGGTCTATATTTTCCAGAAGGATATAAGCTAATGGATTATTTTTTAAAAGGTATTAGGTAGGAGGAAGTTAATAATATGAAACAAATATATTATAAGAGTACTAGAGGAAATGAAAAGGCAGTAACCTCTGCAGAAGCTATTGCAAGGGGACTTAGCGAAGATGGTGGGCTTTTTGTACCCACATCAATACCGAAGTTAAATACCCAGCTTAAAGATCTTATGCATATGAATTATAAACAGTTAGCATTAACTATAATGAGAGAATTTTTAACGGATTATAAGGAAGATGAGTTAAAAATGTGTATAGATAAGGCTTATGATGAAAAATTTGATACTACTATTATTGCACCCCTAGTAAAATATGGTGGAACATATTTTTTAGAGCTATACCATGGATCTACATTAGCATTTAAAGACATGGCATTATCAATACTGCCATACTTATTAAAAACCGCAATAAAAAAGCTGAATAATGATAAAGAGATGGTTATTCTTACTGCTACCTCTGGGGATACTGGAAAGGCTGCCTTGGAAGGATTTGCAAATGTTGCGGGTACAAAGATAATAGTATTTTTCCCGGAGCAGGGTGTAAGTGAGATTCAAAAAAGGCAGATGGTAACACAAACTGGAGATAACACCTTTGTTATAGGCATTAATGGAAATTTTGATGATGCACAAAATGGAGTTAAACAGATGCTTACGGATGCTAATCTTCTAAAAAAATTAGAAGAGAAAAATAGTATGTTTTCATCAGCTAATTCAATAAATATAGGAAGGCTAATACCTCAGGTTGTATATTATTTTTATGCGTATACACAGCTTTGTAATAGAGGGGACATTGAAATAGGAGAGGAGATAAATTTCTCTGTTCCTACTGGTAATTTTGGCAATATATTAGCGGGATATTACGCAAAGAAAATGGGATTACCAATTAAAAAATTAATTTGTGCTTCAAATGAAAATAAGGTTTTATTTGAGTTTATAAATACCGGCATCTATGATAAAGTAAGGGATTTTGTAATTACTATGTCTCCTTCAATGGATATATTGATTTCAAGTAATCTTGAAAGGTTGCTATATTCTATTAGTGGACAAGATGCAGCAGTGATAAAAAACCTTATGGAAGACCTTTCAGTAGATGGTAAATATGAAATTGATAGCATTATGAAAAAAGGGCTAGTAGACTTCTATGGAGGTTACGCAAATGAAGAAGAGACGGCGTATGCAATAACCGAAGTTTATAAAGCTAATAATTATGTAATTGATACACATACAGCAGTTTCCTATGCGGTTTATCAAAAGTATTTAAAAGAGACAAAGGACACTACAAAGACAGTTATTGTCTCTACTGCAAGCCCTTATAAATTCACACCAGATGTTATGAAATCAATAGATGCAAAATATGTAGGATTAAATGACTTTGAATTAATAAAGCAGCTGAGTAGAATGACTAAGATTGATATTCCAGCAGGCATAGTGGATTTAGAAAAGCGACCTGTGCTTCACAAAACTAAATGCGCAAAAAATGAAATGCAAATGCAAATAGAAAAGATACTTAACATATAAAATTATAAAACAGTAAGGGGCATAAATTATGGAAGTTATAGTTGCAAAATTCGGTGGAAGCTCATTATGTGATAGTGAGCAATTCAAAAAAGTAAAAGATATTGTTTTGTCCGATAATAGGCGGGCCTACGTTGTACCATCAGCTCCGGGTAAGCGAAACAGTGGTGATTATAAAATCACAGATCTTTTATATTTATGTCATGAACATGTGGAAAAATCACTACCCTTTGATGAATTATTTAAATTAATTGAAGGAAGATATACTATTTTATGTAGTGAATTAAATCTTTCCATAGATATTTTAAAGTATTTAAGAGAACTTAAGGAAAAAATAATTAATGGAGCTTCAGAAGAGTATGTAGCAAGTAGGGGGGAGTATTTTAATGGTTTAATACTCGCTGAATATTTGGGGTATGAATTTATTGATGCTGCTGAGATTATTGTTTTTAAGAAAAGTGGACGTTTGGACGAGAAAGCAACCTATGATGCTGTAAATAAGCGATTATCAGTGGTAAAAAAAGCAGTAATACCAGGATTTTATGGTGCTTCCAGAGATGGTGAAATAAGGACCTTCTCAAGAGGTGGCTCAGACATTACAGGAGCAATAATTGCTAAGGGTGTATGGGCGCTAGTTTATGAAAATTGGACAGATGTATCTGGTTTTTTAATGGCAGATCCCAATATTGTGAGTAACCCCAAACATATTGAAGAGGTAACATATAAAGAACTTAGGGAACTTTCATATATGGGTGCAAATGTTTTTCATGAAGAGGCAATTTTTCCTGTTAAGAATAATGGAATTCCAATAAATATAAGAAATACTAATAAACCATTAGACAAGGGAACTTTTATTTTGAATGATAAATTAGAGGTTAAAGTTGGAAATATTACAGGTATAGCAGGAAAAAAAGATTTTACAGTAATGGCAATTGAAAAAACATTGATGAACAGGGATAAAGGATATTGTCGCAGGATTCTTTCTATTCTTGAAAATAATAATGTAGCCTTCGAGCATATGCCATCGGGGATAGATTCAGTTTCATTGGTAATTGACGATGCGGAGCTCGACAATAAGCTGGATATAATATTAGAAGAAATTGAAAATCAATGTAAACCAGATTCATTAATAGCCTATCCTAATATGGCCTTAATAGCAGTAGTTGGAGAAGGCATGATAAAGACTAAGGGAATATCTTCTAGATTATTTAGTGCCTTATCGAAAAATGATATAAATATTAGAATGATAAATCAAGGATCTAGTGAGCTCAGCATTTTTGTTGGTGTAGAAAATGAGGATTTTGAAAATGCAATTAGGGCTGTGTATAAGGCCTTTGAGAATTAATAATCACTTCATTTGATGTAATAAATTTAGACTACGAGGGGGAAAGCGATATGGAAAAGGTAAAGATAGCAATTTTAGGTTTTGGGAATGTTGGTACAGGTGTTTGGAAAATACTTAAGGAAAATAAAAAAGAAATAATGAAACGTTCCAATTACGAAATAGAGGTAGCTAAAATACTAGTAAAAGATATAAATAAAAAAAGAGATATTGCTATATCTAAGGAAATATTAACAGACAATATTGATGATATTATTAATGATGAAAGTATTAAAATTGTGGTTGAACTTATTGGAGGACGCGGTGAAGCAAAGCAGTATATGATACGTGCTATGAAAGCTAAAAAACATATTGTAACTGCTAATAAACTAGTTATTGCAAACTGGAGCGATGAGTTATTTAAAATAGCTGAGGAGGAAAAGGTTTTATTTTATTATGAAGCAAGTGTGGCTGGTGGAATTCCAATAATACGGGAAATTAATGAGAGTCTTACAGCCAATAGAATTCAGCAGATAATTGGAATTATAAATGGAACAACTAATTATATATTAAGTAAAATGACTAATGATGGAGTCGGCTTTGAGGAGGCATTAAAAGAGGCTAAGGAAAAAGGTTATGCTGAAGCAGATCCGACCTCTGATGTAGATGGCTATGATGCGGTGTATAAGCTTGCTATAATGGCATCATTATCCTTTGGAACTAAAGTTAATCATGATGCTATTTATAGAGAAGGAATAAGAAGTATTAGTTCACTGGATATAGAATATGCTAAAAAATTTGGTTATACAATAAAATTACTCGCAATAGCAAAGGAAGAAAATAATAAATTAGAGCTAAGAGTACATCCAACTCTAATACCCTCAAATCATCCTATGGCAAATGTAAATGATGTCTTTAATGCCATTATGATAAAAGGCAATGCAGTGGGAGAACTAATGTTATATGGAAAAGGAGCAGGAGATTTGCCAACTGGAAGTGCAGTTGTAGGTGATATAATATCCATACTAAGAAACAATGTAAAGCCAGCGGAAATAAGTGAGGTAAGCGAGGAAGCTAATTTTAAAGAAATAAAAAAACCAGAAGAAAATGAAGCGGAATTCTATATTAGACTTAATGTTAAAGATAGAGCAGGAGTTTTAGGAGATACAGCAAAAGTTTTTGGTGAAAACAATGTTAGTATTATATCCATGACTCAAGATGTAAAGCATGAGGATGATGTACCACTAGCATTTATTACTCATAAAAGTACAGAAAAGAATATAAGAAATTCCCTTGAAAAAATAAAATCACTAGAAAATGTAAACAGAGTTGAAAGTATAATAAGGATAGAGTCATTTAATTAAAGAAATTAAAAACAAAAGTTGGTAACTATATTACCAACTTTTGTTTGCTAATTTTCCAAAAGTAATTTTTTGACAAATAACTCTAGTATGTTATACTATTTATATTAAAAAAGGATCAAATTAATATTTGTTAAATATTGATAGTTAAAGGAATGAATAGCATTTTTACAATCGCAAATAGAATTAAAGAATAGACAAATTAATATATAAAGTAGGTGAAAGTATGGAATTTCTAACCATTGGTGAAAAAATTAAAAACTTGAGAAAAATTCTTGGAATAAGACAGGAAGAATTAACGTCAATAGGTGTATCTAGAAACTTTATCAGCATGGTTGAAAATAACAAAAGAAAACTAAGCTTAAAAACTGCAGAATTGCTTATAGAAATATTTAAATCAAAATCAAAAGAAATTGGGACAAATTTAGATATAGATGAAAAGTATCTACTAAAAAGTCCACAGGAGGAAGCTATAGAATATTGCAATGAAAAAATAAATGATATCTTATTAATCGATGAAATTGATAAATTAATTGATATATGCAGTCGGTATAGTTTGTTAGATATCTTATCAACATTGTATGTAAAGAAAGGAAATATATTATATAGCCATGGTAAATGTGGTGAAGCATTTACTTATTATTATGATGCTTTAATCTTTTATAATAGTATTAATAGTATAGAAGTGAAAGCTTTTATTTACAATAAATTAGGGAAATGCAGGCTGCAAATGTTGGAGTACTTTGAAAGCTTAAGCTTTTTTACAAAGGCATACAATTTATCAGTTATAGGAAATTACAAACTAGTTGAAAGGAATTCGCTATATAATATGGCACTAGTATATAAAAAATTAAATAAAATAGATGATGCGCTTGAGCATATAAACAAGTACATAGATATATGTGATTATGATATAGATTTTTTTGATATAATTGATGCTAGAGTTTTGGAAGCAAACTGTTATTTTTCTAAAAATCAGTACAATAAATCTATACAAATTTATAAAGAGACATTAAATAAAAAGGATCAATTAAAATATCCAATGTTAGGAAATATATATAATAATTTAGCATTAGCATACTTAGAAGTAAATGATTGTGAAAATTCATTGCTTTATTTTGATAAATCACAAGAACTAAGAGAAGCAAGTGATAAATCCAACTTGCATCGTACTTTAATAGATAAGTCTAATGTGTTTATAAAAAATAAAATAGTGAATGAAGCTACAAATCTTTTAACAAAAGGATTTCATATGTCAGTTGCATATAAGGATTTAGAGTATACAATATCGAGTTTTAATATGCTTGAAAAAATATATATAGATTTATGTGATAATAAGAGGTTAATTTACTTATACGAAGAAATGTTAGACATATTGAGTTCTAGAGAGAATATCCAATCAATACTATTGATTTATATTAAAATATCAAATAAGTTAGCGCTTATAAATATTGAAAATAATGACATGGAAAAATGTAAGAATAGATTAAAAACTTTGAATAAATTAATAAATATGTAACTGATTTTACGGGGAATATGGTTTCATATTACAATTTATGTTATAATGTACTTAAATGTAATGTTTACATTATATTAAAAAGGGGGGAATAGTATGAATAAAAAGTTTTTAAGAAATATGATTTGTTGTATTATTTTAGTTGCAGCAGTCTCGGCATTTGGAATAATAAAAACTATGACTACAGATGACCCAGGTCCTAAAGGATTTAATGTTACATCAGTTCACAACGTATAAACATAGGTATGTAAAGTAGAATTTTAAAATTTTAATGTTTAATAAAAAAACAAGTAACCCTATATTAATATAGGGTTACTTGTTTTTTAATTTACGCCTACAGCATTCCAAGCTGCATTTATAGCAGCAACTTCTGATCCACTTGCACCGTAAAGATCTGTTGCAGATTGAACAAGTGCAACTCTTGCATCGTGGAAGTTAGAAGTAGAAATTAAGTAGTTAGTTAAAGCCCTGTAATAAATTTGTTCTGCTTTATTAATACCTACATTAGGATTGGAAGCTGTAAGGTAACAGGCTTTATTTGGAATTCCACTATTTGTATGAACTCCACCCCAATCGCCTTCTTCAGTATTAGGAGAAACTACAAATTTACTCATATGATCTGGATCGCCATATTTAGCTGGATTGGAAATGTCTCTTAATGCATCGCCAGCTACGTTAGGTGTCCAAACATCTTCACCCATTAGCCAATCAAATTTGTTAGCTTGGCCATAATATTCGATGAATGCACCAAAAGCATCTGACATAGATTCATTTAATGCTCCAGATTGAAATTCGTAAGTAAGATGCGCTTCCTTTTCATCTACGGCATGGGTCATTTCATGACCAACAACATCTAAAGCACCAGATAATGCAATAGCCTCAACTCCATCTCCATCTCCATAAACCATTTGAGTTCCATTCCAAAAAGCATTTACATAATCTTTAGAGAAGTGAACTGTAGATTTAATACCCATACCTAATCCATCAAGACTATTTCTATTGAATTTAGTTTTATAATAATCATATACAACGCCTGCATAGGCATGTGCATCTACAGCTGCTTTATCATTAATTGTGCTTGTAGTTGAAAAAATCGTAGTTCCGGGTATTTTAGTGCCGTTAGAGGCAGTAAAAGTGGTTATAAGAGCACCTTTGGTAGTGTCTTTTAATTGATATTGAGTCTTGCCACTTACAGTAACATTGTCAAGGTTTAATGCTTTGGTATCGCCAAGTACACCGAGGCCTGTTCCTGTAGCCGCAATAGGTTCTATTTTATTGACTTGTTTTACTATAGTTCCATCTTCAGCATTTATAAAGAAGTCCCAATATCCTGGTGTTGGAGATAGGAAACTTAATGAAACTAAATAAACAGGAATATATTCATCATTTACATTGTAATAGAAAAGTTTGATGGTTGGAGCTGTTTCAAGTTCGTCAAATTTAACTTGTGCTTTTGCAATCTCAAGAGCTTTGTTTTGACCTATAAAAGGTGCTTTATTTATTTTAACATTTTTTGCATTAACATCATATTTACCATTTATAGCGTATACTTCACCATTTTTATTAAAGTGAACGACATATTCATTACCATAAATTGGAATGCCTTTTACCATTTGTTGAGTTTTGATATGTTTAAACCCCAAGTTGTCATCACTTGATTTTAGTTCTTTCAATTCATTTACAGGATCTTCAATTCCATAATTATTTTCTTTGAAGAATTGTTGTACACCTTTCATGTCCTTTGACAATTGTTTTGATAATTTTCCAGTTTCAAAACTTGGTGGATTGACCTGTGATGCATTCCCTTTAGCTTGTACAGGAAGTGCAAAACCTGAGAATAATAATGATGAAATAATAACTAAAGAAACCAATTTTTTTGATAACAAAGTAAAAACCCCCTTATATTTTTATATTTTATTATAAATCAAATATCGCAAAAATGTAACTAAAATATTTCGACATCTAGTTACATTAGTAGTTTCAAATAAAAAAAACTGTTAAATAATCGACATTTTTTTTATTACAAATTAAATATCATAAAGTGCAACTAAAAAAATACGACATTTAGTTACATTTATAGCTTAAAATAAAAAAAAGTTGTTGATTATTCAACAGCTTTTTTAATCTATATAAAATATATAAGAGGTGTCTCTTTATTTTTTTGTAAAATAAAAAACATCTCATCTTACTAAAGGATGAAATGCAAATAGTATAGTTAGTGGTATTTTTTTATTTCCATACCTAATGGGTTAACAATAAAGTAACTTTAGAATATAAAGAAAGTGTTCAATAAAGCAATTTGCATTAATAAACACTTGTAATTCTTAATATGGTTTTACAATTTTATACAGCCGCTTTTGATTTTTCGGTGTATTGTGCAAGGATTAACTCCTAGTTCTTTAGAAGCGGTTACGACGGAGCCATATTTTTCTATGGCTTTTGGTATCATTATTTGGTCCACTATACCATATACCGTGTTTAGATTACTATGACCATTTATTGTAACACTAGGCATTTCATTTAAAGGATTTTCAGGTTCGCTTAGGTTCATGAATATGCTAAGGTCATCCTCGCTGATAACATCATTAGCTGCAAGGACAATTAACCTTTCTATCATATTTTTAAGTTCTCTTATGTTTCCTGGCCAATCATATTTATAAAGTATTTTTATTGCTATTGGTGAAAATCTTAAACATCTATTATATTTTTTATTATAAAAATCAAGGAAATACTTAATTAAAGGAAAAATATCTTCTTTTCTATCTTTGATAGGCGGAATTTTAATTGGTATAACATTAAGGCGATAATATAAATCTTGTCTGAATCTTTTACTGTTATGAAGTTCCGCATCAGATATATTTGTAGCACTAATATATCTGATATTTAACCTTATAGGTGTTGTTCCACCTATTCTTGTGAATTCATTTTCCTGTAATACCCTGAGGATTTTTGTTTGCATTGGCAATGGCAATTCGCCAATTTCATCAAGGAAAATGGTACCTCCATGGGCTTCTTCTAAAAGACCTTTTCTACCACCTCTTTTAGCACCAGTAAAGGTACCCTCTTCATATCCGAAAAATTCAGATTCTAAAAGTTCCGAGGGGATTGCGCCACAGTTTATTGTAATAAAAGGTTTTTCGCGTCTAGAACTATAGTTATAAATCATCCTAGCAATAATTTCTTTACCAACACCAGATTCTCCAGTAATAAATATGGACGAGTCATAAGCAGCTGCCCTTATGACCATCTTTTTGATATTATCAATAACCTTACTTTGGCTAATATATTCTATAGTTTCAGGTTGTTTAATATCCAGATTTATGCTTGTTTGTAATTTTATCAATCGGGTAATATCGCGACCGGTAAGTACGCCACCCTTTAGATCGCCATTATTATGGAAAAAAGGTATAGCTGTGTAGGCAAGGGTTTTTCCACTTGGATATTTAACATTTCTATAAATTTTCTCTTTAATTTTTAGCATATCGATAATAATAGGGTCCTTTACCAAACCTCTTTGTGATATCTCATAAATGCTTTGACCAAGCGCTTCGCAGCGATTAAAGGGCAAAAGCACATCACAAAGTTCATTCATTTTTTCGATTATACCCAGTTCATTGAAAATAACAATTACCTCATCAATATCATTTATAACATTCTCTACGGTTTTATTATTAATAACAGAACTATCAAACATATAGATAATATTAAGTGAATTACTTTGGGCAGTTAGTCTATGTATGCTAACAGGACAAAGGAGGCCATTTATTAAAATACTGCGGTGACTAGTTCCCTTTTCTAAAATATCTTCATAATTGAAATCTATATCAAGGTCTTGTATATTTTTTAGAATTTTGATTTTTGCATACTCAAAAAAACTATTCATTATGCTATTAGTATATAATACCTGTCCAGTACTATTGCATACAATTATAGGATTATATATTTTGTTTAACATATCTTCTGAAATAGTATTCATATAACACCATGCCTTTCAAGATAAAATAAAGCCTTTGAATTATAAAAAAATGTTAATTTAATAACATTATAATAACATAAATTTCTGAACAAAGCTAGAAAATCTTGCAAAATGCAATGAATAATTGCATTTTGCAAGATGTTTGAATAAATTATCTTTTAAAAGCTTGTTAAAAAATAGACTTAGTGTAGTTTTTTAAACAAGTAATAGTTGGCACAACTTTTGCTAATGTATATAGTGTGTAAAAGTTTACAACACCTAAAAGTTTATAATGCATAAACATATATAATACTTAAATGCAAAAAAATATTGAAAGGATGATTAAAATGGATGATAACAAATGGTTATTAAAAGGAATTAAAGTTGTTGAATTTGCAACCTTCATTGCTGCACCATGTGCTGCTAGAATGCTTGCTGATTGGGGTGCAGATGTTATTAAGGTAGAGCCTATTTCTGGAGAAAACATGAGAGGTATTGGTTCAGTATACTCATCACCTTGCCAGGAAGATGAAAATCCTTGGTTTGAAAATGAAAACTTCAATAAAAAAAGTATTTGCGTTAATGTAAAATCTACAGAGGGTATGGAAGTATTTCATAAATTGCTTGAAAAGGCAGATGTTTTTGTCACAAATGTTAGAGTGCAAGCTCTTGCAAAACTTGGATTATCTTATGAACAACTTAAAGAAAAATATCCTGGTTTAATATTCGTCCAAGCTTTAGGCTATGGAGAAGAAGGTCCACTAAAAGATAAACCTGGATTTGACTACACATCATATTTTGCAAGAGGTGGTGTTATGTCTTCACTTATGGAAAAAGGTACTACGCCAACAAATGTTGCTGCAGGCTTTGGTGATCACTATGTAGGCATTGCTCTTGCAGCAGGTGCATGCGCAGCTCTTGTGAAAAAAGCTAAAACAGGCACAGGAGAAAAGATAACAGTAAGTCTTTATCATATGGGTATTTATGGACTAGGATCTATGATTATGTCTGATCAATATGGAAATAAAATGCCAATGTCTAGACTTAGTCCAAACTCTCCTGTTTGTAATTCATACCAATGTAAGGATGAAAAATGGATTCAATTAGCATTAATACAATATGATCAATGGATTGAAAGATTCTTTAATGCTATTAATAGAGAAGATTTAATGAATGATGATAGATATAATACCCGTAATGGAATGGTGGAAAATGTTGAGTCAATGGTTACTATTGTTGCAGAGGCAATGCTTAAAAAAACTCTTGCGCAGTGGGAAAAAGTTCTTATAGAATGTGATATTCCTTTTGAAAGAGTTCAGTCTTGCGCTGATATTGCTGTAGATGAACAAGCTTGGGCAAATGACTATTTAGTAAAGAAAACCTATGATTCAGGTAATGAAGGTATTTTAGTCAATTCACCTGTTAAATTTGGAGAAATGGGTATTAGGGAAATGACTCCTGCTCCAAGACTTGAAGAAAATACAGATGAAATCTTAAGTTCAATTGGATATAATATGGAAGAAATTCAGACTTTGAAATCAGGCAAACTAGTTAGATAGGTTTAGTGGAATTGTTAGTAAGGTATATTAGGAGAAATAGACATTCAAATAAATTTGCTATTTATTTGAATGTGCCTAAATAGGAAAGGACAGGATAGTATGTATACAATGGGACTCGACATAGGCTCTACGGCAACCAAAGGTGTAATTATTGAAAATGGTGTAAAAATCGTGGCTACTGCAACTATATCTTCAGGTACAGGCACTACAGGACCTGCAAGGGCGTTGAAAGAATTATTTGGGAAGCTGGATATTTCACGTGGGGATATTGAAAAACTAGTAGTAACTGGATATGGAAGAATGAAATATTCGGATGCTGATAAGCAAATTAGCGAGCTGAGTTGTCATACAAAGGGAGTTAACTTCTTAGTTCCTAGTGCTAAAACCATTATAGACATTGGTGGACAAGATGCAAAAGCATTAAAGCTTAATGAAAGTGGTAAGTTAGTTAATTTTGTTATGAACGATAAGTGCGCTGCTGGCACAGGAAGATTTTTAGATGTTATGGCAAGAGCACTTGAAGTTAATGTTTCAGATTTAGGTGATTTGTCTTCTAAATCTACAAAGGAAATTCCTATAAGTAGTACCTGTACTGTTTTTGCAGAATCAGAGGTGATTTCTCATTTATCCAATGAAGTAGCGATTGAAGATATTATTGCTGGTATTCATGCTTCAGTAGCTAAAAGGGTTTCTAGTCTTGCAAAAAGAGTAGGTATCCAGGAAAGTGTGGTAATGGTAGGTGGGGTGGCAAGAAATAGTGGGGTTGTTAGAGCTATGGAAGCAGCTCTTGAGCTTGAAATTGTTGTACCAGATTTAGCACAACTTACTGGAGCGTTAGGGGCAGCTTTGTATGCATTCGATGAACTTAAAAATAATGAAATTGAAAGCGATGAAATTGAAAACTAATCAAGGGTTTGAGGAGGAGAAAAATGAGCGATAAATTATCATCAAAAGAAGTAATAAGCAATTTATTAGCAAAGCAGTACGAAAATGCATTTGAGGCTAAAGCAAAGGGTGAACCTGTAGGTTGGTCCACATCTGTATTTCCTCAAGAGCTTGCGGAGTGTTTTGGGCTTAGTGTATGCTATCCCGAAAATCAAGCAGCAGGAATAGCTGCAAAAAGAGAATCTTTAAAATTATGTGGTATTGCAGAGGACACAGGATATTCTAATGACATATGTGCTTATGCAAGAACTAATTTTGGATTTCTTGAAAATGGCGGTTGCGAAAGCTTAGATATGCCTCGTCCTGACTTTCTATTATGTTGTAACAACATTTGTAATCAAGTTGTTAAATGGTATGAAAATATCTCTAAGGAATTAAATATACCACTTATTTTGATTGACACTACATTTAACAATGAATATGAAGTTAGTCAGGAAAGAATAGATTATTTAAAAGGTCAATTTGATGAAGCTATTAAACAGTTAGAAGTAATTTCTGGAAAGAAATTTGACCCTAAAAAATTTGAAGAGGTCATGAAGATTTCTACTAAAAACGGTAAGCTTTGGAAGTATTCAATGAGTTTACCTTCAGCAAAACCATCCCCTATGAATGGGTTTGATTTATTCAACTATATGGCAGTTATTGTTTGTGCAAGAGGTAAACAGGAAACAACTGATGCTTTTGAACTATTAATTGCAGAATTAGAAGAGCGAATTAAAAATAAGGAAACAACGTTTAGGGGAGAAGAAAAATTTAGAATCATGATGGAAGGCATACCTTGCTGGCCATATATTGGGTTTAAAATGAAAACATTATCAAAATATGGTGTTAATATGACGGGGAGTGTTTACCCTGATGCCTGGGCTTTAGAGTACGAAGTTAACGATCTAGATGGTATGGCTAGAGCCTATAGTAGTATGTTTAATAATGTAAATTTAGAAAGAATGACTAAATTCAGAATTGATTCTCTAAAATCAGGTGACTGCGATGGTGCTTTCTACCATATGAACAGAAGCTGTAAACTGATGAGTTTGATGCAATATGAAATGCAAAGGAAGGTGTACGAAGCTACCGGTTTACCTTATGCGGGTTTTGATGGAGATCAAGCAGATCCAAGGAATTTTACAGAGGCTCAATTTGAAACAAGGATACAAGGTTTAGTTGAAGTAATGGAAGAAAGAAAAATAACTGGAGGTAATGACTAATGAGTAGCTTTGAAAGTATTTTATCTCAGATGAAAGATGTTGTTAATAATCCAGGAGCAGTGGTGAAATCATATAGAGAAAAAGGTATCAAGGTAGTTGGATGTTTCCCTGTTTACTGTCCTGAAGAGCTTATTCATGCTGCTGGAATGTTTCCAATGGGTATTTGGGGAGGATCTACAGACATTGAATTAAGTAAACAATATCTCCCAGCATTTGCTTGTTCAATTATGCAGTCTTGCCTTGAATATGGATTAAAGGGAGTCTACGATGATTTATCAGCGGTTATTATACCTGGTATGTGTGACACGTTAATATGTATGGGCCAGAATTGGAAGGTAGCTGTTCCACAGGTTGAATATATTTCACTTGTTCATCCTCAAAACAGAAAAATTGAAGCTGGCATTGTGTATTTAAAAAGTGAATACAATAATATCAAAAAAAGATTAGAAGAAATTAGTGGTTGCATAATTACAGAAGAAAAATTAAATGAAAGTATTGAGATTTATAACGACTATAGAAAGACCATGAGAGAATTTGTAGAAGTAGCTGCAAAGTATCCCAATATTATTACTCCAATAATTAGAAATACAGTCATTAAGAGTGCTTTCTTCATGGAAAAATCGGAGCATACAAAATTAGTGAAAGTTATTATTTCAGAAGTAGAGAAAATGCCTGCTGAAAAATGGTTAGGAAAAACAGTATTATTATCAGGTATATTAGCAGACTCAGAAGAGTTACTGAGCATTCTCGCTGAAAATAATATTGCAGTAGCTGCAGATGATTTAGCACAGGAAACAAGACAATTTAGATTTGACGTTCCAAAAGGAGCGGATGCAGTAGATAGATTAGCAAGATTTTGGTCCATTTTTGAGGGCTGCTCCTTGGCATATGATCCTGAGAAAAAACGTGGAGCTATTATAACCCAGCAAATAAAAGAAAAAAATATTGATGGTGTTATTTTCTGTATGATGAAATTCTGTGATCCTGAGGAATATGATTATCCACTAATTAAGAAAGAAGTGGAAGCAGCAGGAGTTCCTACTTTATATCTTGAGATAGATCAACAAATGAAAAATAATGAACAAGCTAGAACTCGTGTTCAAACTTTTGCTGAAATGCTAAGCTTATAATTTGAACATGATTATATAAAAATAATGCTATATCAAAGTTGAAATGGAGGATATTATTATGTTATTTAAAAAAGAACATATACTTTTACAAAAGGCAGTTAGAGATTTTGTAAAAAAAGAATTAGACACACTGCCAGCGGAGATGGATAAGACTGGTGTGATGCCAAGAGAATTAATGGATAAACTGGCAAAGTATAAATTTATAAGCACAATAGTTCCAAAAGAATATGGTGGAGCTGGTGCAGATTATGTTTCATATGCAATAGTTATGGAAGAAATCAGTAGAAAATGTTGCTCTACAGGTACATTTGTTACTGCTGGATCATCTCTTGTTGCATTACCTATTATGAATTTTGGTACAGATGCTCAAAAAGAAAAATACTTAAAACCTTTAGCTTTAGGCGAGCAAATTGGCGCCTTTGCTTTAACTGAACCAGGTGCAGGTTCAGATGCAGGTGCACAGCAAGCAGAGGCTGTGTTAGATGGAGATAACTATATTTTAAATGGTAGAAAGTGCTTTATTACTAATGCTCCTATTTGTGATTTTGCCATAGTAATTGCTATGACTGATAAATCTAAAGGTGTACGTGGTACTTCAGCATTTATAGTAGAAAGTAGTTGGGAAGGATTCTCTCATGGTGCTCATGAGGACAAGATGGGTATTAGAGGTACAGAAACTTCTGATTTAGTTTTCCAAAATGTTGTGGTTCCAAAGGAAAATTTAATAGGCAAAGAGGGTATGGGATTTAAAATTGCTATGAATACTCTTGAAGCTGGTAGAATCGGTGTTGCAGCGCAAGCTCTTGGGGTTGCTCAAGGTGCTTTAGATGAAGCTATAAAATATACTAAGCAAAGAATTCAATTTGGTAAAACATTGTCTAAATTCCAAAACACTCAGTTTACCATAGCTGACATGGAAACTAAGGTATGTGCAGCTAGATTATTAGTTTATGATACTGCAGAAAAGAAAGATGCTCATATGAAAATTGAAAAAGAAGGATCTATGGCAAAATACTATGCAGCAGAGGTGGCTAATGAGGTTGCTTATAAAGCACTACAACTTCATGGTGGATATGGTTATATAAAGGATTATCCAATTGAAAGAATGTACAGAGATGCTAGGATTTTATCTATTTATGAAGGTACATCACAAGTACAGCAAATGGTAATCGCAGCCAGTGTTTTAAGATAGAAATAAGATAAAAATTTTTATACTTGGAGGTATATATTTTGAAAATATTAGTTTGTGTAAAACAAGTACCAGATACTACAGAAGTTAAAATTGATAAAGAGAAAGGAACCCTTATTCGCGAGGGTGTTCCAAGTATTTTAAATCCAGATGATGCTAATGCATTAGAGGAAGCTCTTAAAATAAAGGATAAATATAAAGATGTTACAGTAACTGTGGTTTCCATGGGACCACCTCAAGCAGATTATATGCTAAGAGAATGTTTAGCTATGGGTGCAGATGATGCGTTTCTTTTAAGTGATAGAGCATTTGGTGGTTCTGACACCTGGTCAACATCTAATGCAATAGTAGCAGGTATCAATAAAATAGGACAATTTGATATAATTTTTGCAGGAAGACAAGCAATAGATGGAGATACAGCGCAGGTAGGACCTCAGATTGCTGAAAAACTGCATATGTCACAAGTTACATATGTTCAGAGCCTTGAAATTAAAGGTAATGAATTAGAGGTACAAAGGCAACTAGAAGATGGATATGAGATTATTAAAGTAGATATGCCTGTATTATTAACAGCAGTTAAGGAGTTAAACGAACCTAGATATATGTCAGTAGACAAAATATTTGATGCATATAAAAAAGAAATTGTGGTTTTAGGCTTTAAAGATATTGATATTGATTCAAGTCAAGTAGGATTAAAAGCTTCACCTACTAAAGTATTTAAATCATTTACACCACAACCTAAGGGAAAGGGCGTAATGCTTGAGGGAACATCTAAGAAAAAGGTTGAACAATTAGTAATGGCCCTAAAACAAAAACACATTATATAAGTGATTTGCAATAAATAAATTGCATAATACTGAATTTATGGAAAAACAAAATACATTATATTAGTTGGAGGTAAACATGGATATGGATTTAAGTTTATATAAAAATATATGGGTATTTGCTGAGCAAAGACAAGGTAAAATTTCTCCGGTTGTAGTTGAGCTTTTGGGAGAAGGTAAAAAGCTTGCTAATGAAGTTGGGGTTGAATTATGTGCTGTGTTACTAGGAAAAGATGTAAATGGACTTGCTAAGGAATTAATTTCTTATGGTGCACAAAAGGTATATGTAGCAGATAGTTCTCTTTTAGAAAACTATACAACAGATGCTTACACAAAAGTTATTTGCGATGCTGTAAATCAATTTAAACCAGAAATAATGCTACTTGGAGCAACCCATATTGGTAGAGATTTAGCTCCTAGGATGTCATCTAGATTAGACACTGGTCTAACAGCAGATTGTACAAAACTTGAAATTGACCCAGAGGATAAAAAAATCATGCAGACTCGTCCTGCTTTCGGAGGTAACATTATGGCCACTATTATTTGCCCAAATAACAGGCCGCAAATGTCTACTGTAAGACCAGGTGTTATGGATAAAGCTCTAAAGGATGAATCAAAAGTTGGGGAAATTATTAATTTAGACTTTAAATTGTCAGAGAAGGATATAAGAACAAAGGTAATTAAAACTGTAAAAACTAATAAGGATATGGTATCTTTAGTAGGTGCTAATGTCATTGTTTCTGGAGGCCTTGGTCTTGGGGATGAAAAAGGCTTTGAAATGCTTAAAAAGCTTGCAGATAAATTTGGTGGAGTAGTTGGTGCTTCTCGTGCAGCTGTTGATGCAGGATGGATTGATCATTCTCATCAAGTAGGTCAAACCGGTACAACTGTGAAACCTACTGTTTATATTGCTTGTGGTATTTCTGGTGCTATTCAACATCTTGTTGGTATGCAGGAAGCAGATGTAGTAATTGCTATCAATAAAAATCCATCAGCTCTGATTTTTGGAGTAGCTGACTATGGTATTGTTGGAGATGTATATGATATAGTTCCAATGCTTACTGAGGAATTAGATAACGTTGATGAATTAGTAAAAAGGTTAAATGCATAAATAAAATGTAATAAGTATTGTGAATGAGAGTTAAATAAAGTAGGGGGCTATTTTATGAATACTAAAAAAATGATGCCTGCGTATTTTGCAGTAGCATTTGTATGGTTTACAACTCATTTTGGGGGTGGGTTTGCATCAGGAGCACAAGTAGTGCAGTATTTTGTAGCATATGGATGGTATGCTGCATTTTTACCAATAGTTTCGCAAGCATTGCTTGCAGTTATTTTTTATTACGCTTGGAAATTTGCATTGGATAAGAAAAAGTATGATTATAAAAGCTGGACATTAGAATTTTATAAACCTGTGGAAAAAGTAATGTCACCAATATTTGAAATTATATATCAATTACTCTTGATAACTGGTACAGCTATTGCATTTGCAACTGGTGGAGCTACTATCACAGCTGTATTTGGAACAAGTTATATCATTAACACTATTGTTATCGCAGTAGGAATGTTGCTTTTGACTATATTTGGGGCAAAACTAGTAAGAGATGCGGCTTCGGTTATGGCTATTGCTATTATTGTTGGTATGCTTGTTGTATACGTACCTAATGTAATTGCAGCATGGGGTGACATCACCGCGAATATTGCAGGTCTAAAGTCAGGAGCGATAGTTAATGATGCTTCCTTTGGATCAGCTTTATGGAAAACATTAATGTATGCAGGTTTTCAGGCTGCTGCTCTTGGGGCTTATTTAGCCCACTCAAATGCTTTAAAAGATGTAAATGAGGCTAAAAAAGCAGCAATATGGGGATTTGTATTAAATGCATCCATACTTGCTATATCCACATTAGGTATAATGGGGTTTTATAAGGACGGTATATTAAAAGAGACAGTACCAGCATTATTTGTTGTTATGCATGGTGTGGGATCTTCATGGATGACCCCTTTGATATCAATATTAGTAATTTTAGGATCAATATCTACCGGTGTAAACTTAATATTCGGAATAACAAGTAGAGTAGTTACTTTCTTAGCTAGAAATGATACTGATGCTATAAAAATTGAAAAAGAAACTAAGAGAAGTGCGTTAGTTTCTCTTGGATATGTAGTATTTACATGGTGTGTAGCTCAGTTCGGACTTATACCACTTATCGCAAAAGGGTATGGAACAATAGGATATATTTCAATATTTGTTATTATATTACCACTGCTTATAAAAGGTATTATAGGATGGAAACCAGTGAATAAAGATAAAGATATTGCATTATAATAGATGAATTAGAAGTTAACATAAAATCAGATATAATCATCTCCTATGATATCTGTGTGTTTATTTTTAATATAAAAGGAGGAAAATTAAAATGAAATTAATTATGTTTAGTGCAAGAGAAGATGAAGCCAGTGCTGCTAGCACTTGGGGCAAAAAACGTGAAGTGGAAGTTCAAAATATTTCAGAACCTTTATCATTAAAAAATATTCATTTAGTAAAAGGATTTGATGGAGTATGTCTTTGTCAAACAAAGAAGATGGAAGATGGAATTTACAAAGGATTAAAAGATGAAGGAATAAAACAAATTGCATCACGAACAGCTGGAGTTGATATGTTCGATATGGTGGAGGCAACAAAACATGGATTATTTATTACAAACGTGCCTGTATATTCACCTAATGCAATTGCTGAATATGCTATAACTGCTGCACTTAATATTGTTCGCCATGTGAATCATATTAAAGTAGCCATGAAAGAACAAGATTATCGTTGGAGAAAAGAAATTATATCTAAAGAGATAAGATCCATGACTGTTGCAATTATTGGAACGGGCAAAATTGGACGTATAACAGCTCAAATTTTCAAGGGGTTTGGTGCAAAAGTTATAGGATACGATTTATACCCTTGTGAAGAAGCTAAAGAGTGTATTGAATATGTAGATACTCTTGAAGAGGCTATTGCACAAGCAGATTTAATTTCATTACATATACCAGCTACAAATGATAATTTCCATTTATTCAACAAAGAAATTTTTGATAAGATGAAAGATGGTGTGTTTTTCGTTAATACAGCTAGAGGGACAATTGTTGATACAAAAGCGTTAATAGATGCTTTAAACAGTGGCAAAATTGCGGCTGCAGCTTTAGATACCTATGAAAATGAATTTAATTATTTTACAAAAGATTTTTCAGGTAAGGAAGTTGAGGATGAGATGCTAAAAGAACTTACTCACCGTGATGATGTATTATTAACACCACACATAGCATTTTATACTGAAACAGCAGTTAAAAACTTAGTTGAAGGCGGATTAGATGGAGCTTACGATATTCTTAAAAATGGTACTAGTAATTATATTGTAAACTAACTATAACAAATTTGATTAGGCTTTAGATTATTAATATTTACTAGAATAAAGGTGCTATTCAAATGAATAGTACCTTTATTGTTCTTAAGTTCGTCAAATCTTTCCTCGGAAAAATCATTATAGGTTTTCTTATAAATTTTCAATAGCTTAAAACTCGCTATAAATTTCACTTAGTATATCAATTAGCTTATCTTTATCAACTCCTATATAATGTGCTTCTATAATTATTTTCTTCATATGGTCTTTAATTTCTTTCATTTTTTCTTCATCCATTACAGGTTCAAAATTTTCCACTACAAAGGTTCCTTTTCCTCGTATAACTTCAACTGCCTTCATTCGCTCTAGCTCATTATATGCTTTGCTTATAGTATTAGGGTTAATAGCTATAATTGAGGCAAGTTCTCGTACAGAAGGCAGTTTATCTCCAGGTTTCAATATTCCTTTTATTATATTTTCCTTTATTTTCTCAATAATCTGTTCATAAATAGGTTTGCTGCTTCTGCTGTCGACATTTATCAAGGGTTCACCTTCTTTTAAATAATATTTTATTAGCTTGAGTGCACTATGTGTATTACCTCATATAGTGTACTTATAAATATAGTACACTACATTTACATTGTCAAGTAACATTTGTGAAATATTACAATTTTTATAAAAAAATATTGTATAAATATTACAAATTTATGTTGACTATTCCTAATTACAGTTGTAAACTAAATTTAGAAATTACAATTGTAATCGAAATGGAGGCGAGAAATGATGTATGAAATTCCCAAAATATCAAATTCTGAATGGGAGGTTATGAAAATAATATGGAATCATTCAGAAATTACATCAATTAATATTATTCAGCAGCTAAAGGATAAAGCACAGTGGAAACCAGCTACAGTTAAAAGTCTAATAAACAGATTATTAAATAAAAATGCAATTGGATTTAATAAATTAGGCTATGAGTATTTATATTTTGCTTTGGTATCAGAAGATGAATGTATAAAATCAGAAAGTAAGTCTTTTATTGATAGGGTATTCAATGGCTCTATTAAATCAATGCTCTTAACCTTTGCAGAGTCAAAAGAAATATCTGAAACGGATATAGAGGAGCTGAAAAACATACTAAGCCAATCAATTAAAACGAAAGGTTGATGCGTATGGATTTATTAAATATTTTTGAGGTGATTGTACTTTCATCTTTGATAGGTAGCATAATTGTACTAATGATATTAATTGTTAAAGGTATATTTAGAAATAAATTAAATTCTACATTTAACTATTATATATGGTTGATATTGATCATAAAATTAACAATTCCTTTTGGTCCACAAACAACTTTTAATATTGTTAACCTATATGAAAACTTTCATAAGCAGGCAATTACAAGTGAGAACAAAGAAAAATCACAAATAAATTCTTCTATACAACTTGAAAATATAGACTTAGGAGGTTCAATATTAAAAAAATCATTTGATTCTTCAAATAAAAGTGTATTTAGTAAAGTTATGAATACACCTTTAAAAAATAAAATTAATATTGAAAAAGTGTTCTGTTCTATATGGATTTTTGGGATTGCATTATTAATAGGTATATTAGTTGAAGGACATAAAAAACTTAGAGAAATTGTTGGAAAATCTATAAAAAATATAGACAGCACGCATAAAGAAATTCTATATAAATGCAGGAAAGCTATGAATATAAGAACTGATGTAGAGTTATCATATTCACATAAAATAAGTAGTCCTTCGCTATGTGGGTTAATTAAACCAAAGATATTAATTCCAATGAGGGTAGCAGCCAATATTTGTGATGAAGAATTTAAGTATATTATAATGCACGAATTAACCCATTTGAAAAGCAAGGATATATTTATAAATTGGGTTATAACTTTATTGTCGGTGATTTATTGGTTTAATCCAATCTTGCTCTATAGCTTTTATAAAATGAGACAAGACTGTGAATTTTCCTGCGATAGTCAAGTGATTTCACAGTTAGATGAAGGGGAAAACCTGCAATATGGAAATGCAATAATAAGAGTATTGGAACTGGGAGGTAGCGGCAATAGACTTATGGGAACTACTTCGATGGTTATGAATAGTTCGGAAATAAAAAGGAGGGTTATTATGATTTCAAAGTATAAAAAGATAAACATTAAAGGTATACTACTCGGAACTGTAGTTGCGATTATTATAGGAGGACTCGGGATTGCACTAAACACTTCAAACTTAAACTCAGATAAAAACATCGCCAGTGCTACAACATTAAAAGTAGAAACACCAGTGACAACGTCTAAAAGCGTAGTTAACAATATATCAAATGAAGCAAAATCAACCACTATAAAAAAATCACCAAGTGATAGCACAAATCCTATAGTAGCATTTTCATCAAATATAGTAATTTATAATAGTCATCCTGATGAGGATTATCCCTCTGGAATAAAAGTAACTGATGTAGGTGCATTAATCAATGATAAATTCCTTAAAGAAGGGCTAAAAAGTAGTTTCATCAAGTGTAATGCTCCTATAGAATATAAGGAATCATTTAAAACTACACGTGATTTAATAATAAAAAATGTAAAAGAATATTCAAATACTATTTTATTAGACATACATCGGGATATAACAGAAAGCACCAACTCTGATACGAGAAAAATACTATTTGTACTTGCTAAAAGCAGCCCACATTATGAATCGAATAAAAAGTTTGTTGACAGGTCATTAGAAAATATTAAAAATTCAAAGGTCGTTAAATCAGAAATATTATTATATAACTTTGGAATATCTTATTTTAATCAAGATTTATCTAGTAATGCAGCACTTATTGAGATTGGAAATAATAGGTCTAGTGACAGTGATATTGAGACTTGTGTAAATGCGCTGGTTTCAGCAATAAAGAATATTCAAAAGGGCTTATCTAAATAAAATTTTACTATTATTTCATTGAATATAATCGAATTAAGATTGTATATTTTGAATAGAATATTTTAAGTGAATATTTTCATTTTAATATATAGCAGGAGATGATTTGTTTTGGGTTCTAATATTATTTTATTGCTAATTCTTGCAGCTGCCGTATTTGGAAAGGCTAATTCAGTTGCGATTGCTACATGTATCTTACTTATGTTGAAACTCTTAGGTTTGGACAGATATGCATATCCTTTTATAGAAAAAAGCGGAATTACAGGTGGACTTATATTTCTTATAGCCGCTATAATGATACCTATTGCAAACGGACGAATTACAGCAGAGAATATAAAAAACGTATTTACATCCTGGATAGGCATAACAGCTCTAGTCCTCTCATTTTTAACAACATATTTGAGTGGACAAGGACTTAACTATCTTACGGTTCAGGGACATAGCGATATTATGCCTGCCATGATAATAGGTGCAGTTGCAGCTGCAGCGTTCTTAGGAGGGGTGCCTGTAGGGCCACTTATTACATCGGGAATGGTAGCTTTATTTGCAAAGTTGATTCACAAATAATAGATTTATGGATAGCAGGAGAAGTCCTGCTATTCATACTAATGTTAGAACCCTTTTACATGCTTAAACAAATATGTTAATTATATTATTATTAAAATTTCTTAAATTTTCTTTACTTATATTTGAACTTTCAACAATATCTTTTGATGGCTCTGCCTTTTCACTAGATGGTGGGACTGTTTTGATTATTTGTTGTTGCTGAATTTGTGCTTGAATTTGTTGTATTTTAGCCTCTATTACTTGAATTTTGACTTGTTTTGTCTTTTTATCATCTGTACTTGAATTAATTTGGCTCAATTGTAATTTGAGAGTTATTTCTTGTAATTTAAGCTGACTTACATCGCTACTAGTATTTGTTACCAAATCGAACATTGATGAAATACTCATACTATCCTCTCCTTTAAAATTATCTATAATTGATTTTAATCTTTTTATCTTTATCTATAATTATAATTATCAATTGTGGCATCAATGTGTAATAAATATGTGAACTTTATGTGATAATTTTAGGGTTAAGAAGCATAAGGAACTATGCTTTTTAATTAGAAAACATAGTTCCTTTTAAAACCTCATTTTTATTAAGATCATTATGACTTATGGTACTTTCTACTATATATAATTGAAGAAACAAAACATAAAAGGGATATCGCAATCATTAAATATTTAGGGATACTTGAGGTTTTGTAATAATAAGATAGGATCAGTAACTGAAGCAATCCATCTACAACAAGTGCTATTGGTAAAATCCAAGATTTTAATCCATCCTCTTTATGAAGTTCCCACATAGACACAATTCCAATTCTAGCCAGGGCTGCGATTGGTGGAGCAAGCATAGTTAAATAATAAGGGTGAAATAAACCTGTGGTAAAGCTGAAATATATAAATTCAGGTATTAACCACATTGACCATAAAATTAAAGCTGATTTTTTTCTGTTATTAAAAGCAGACTTAGGTTTTTCCTTTAATGCAGCTGCTATAAATCCGAATACTGCAAGTGGGAATAACCAAATTATCTGATCTGACATACTATTACTTGAAAATAATCTTGTAATACTAGACTTTTCACCTCCACCCATGCTACCACCACCGCCACCATTAGCATTTCTTCTTTGGCCATCTTCTGTAGGCGGCGTACCTCCTTGCATTCCTTTTTCAAAGTTGCCATCATTTCTAGTAGGACGTTCTGAGTTAGCGCTTGAGCCATCATTTCCAGTAGGGGGAGTTCCACCAGGCATTGCGTCAGTGGTTCCGCCTTGATTTTTAGCACCACCCATGCCACCGCCACCAGTACTACTGCTTCCGATTCCAAGCCTTTCCAGGCCATTATGTCCAAATATCAGTTCAAGTTCTGAGTTATAAGTTGTACTACTTCCCACATAAGGCCTGTTTGCAGCAGGTATTAAATCTACTACTATAGCCCATCAGAATGAAACAACCAGCAGAATCATGGTTCCTGCCATAAGATGAATTATTCTCTTTTTAAGTGAAACTGCATTAGAGAGAAGATAAGTTATATATATAGCTGGAATTACCATATAAGCTTGAAGCATCTTTATATTAAAACCAATACCTACAATAGTTAAACACATCAAGAGATATTTAATGTTACCTTTCTCAGCTGCTATAGAAATAGCCCAACATGCCAGTAGTAGCGTTAAAACAAGTAAGTTATCGCAAGTGTTATTTCTACTTACAGCAACAAAAACCGGGGTTACTGCAAGAAATAATGCTGAAAGAAGAGCAGCTGCAGTTCCAAAGGATCTTTTAACGATAATGTATATAATTGCAACGGAGATTACTCCTGCAAGAGCCTGGGGAAGAAGAATACTCCAGCCACTAAATCCAAAGATTTTAGCAGAGATTGCTTGAAGCCAAAGACCTAGAGGTGGCTTATCAATGCTTAAATTAGTAAAATTCAAGATTCCTGACAATAATAATATTAAAGATAATAATAGCTTTTCTTTTGAAAGTTTTAATTTTTTCATTTTAATTTGCTCCTTTTTATAATGAGTAATGAGCATAATAACCGCCATTGCCATAATTATTTTGAATTTATGTCGCTACTGATTACTTAATTAAATACCCACAATTTATAACAAAGAAAATTTGTTATTTGAGCTATAAAGGTGATAATTATTTTAGCTACGTATACATTAATATCTAAGCTCTTTACTAAAAAATTCATTGTTATAAGAGTTATTAGAAGTGAGAATAAGTTTACTACAATAAATTGAAAAAGTTCATTACCTGTTTTTTTATTAGAATTACTCTTAGAAAAAGTCCATTTTTTATTAAGTACAAAACTGTTAACAACTCCAAAACTATATCCAAGTATTTGACTTGCAATGTAATTTAGTCCAATAAATCCATTAAACAATGTGAAGATTAAAAAATCTATTAGGGTATTTGCTACCCCTACTAGG
This sequence comes from Clostridium sp. FP1, assembly GCF_011065975.2. Classification (NCBI taxonomy): domain Bacteria; kingdom Bacillati; phylum Bacillota; class Clostridia; order Eubacteriales; family Clostridiaceae; genus Clostridium; species Clostridium sp. FP1. The sequence continues at coordinate 1,969,560 of NZ_JAAMNJ020000001.1, forward strand.
GAAAATCGAGTTAAATGCTTAAGCTTTCCATATAAGATATAGTTCATAATGTTATCTAATGTCTTAATATTTTTCCACCCCATTTTTCTAAAATATATTATCTTATTTATTAACAGATATATTACTTTTATCTGTATAGATTAGATTATAAACATCAATTGTAGTAGTAGTAGTAGTAGTAGTAGTAGTAGTAGTAGTAGTATCAAAAAAATATGTGAGCTTTATGTGATATTATTAGCACAAAAAAAGCAATCAACATTTCTGCTGATTGCTTTTTATTTATAACCTATATTTAATTAAGAAACTAACACCGGTATCCCGATTAATAGCATCTATTTCTCCATTATAAAATTTTATAATTTTTTTGCAAATAGCCAGGCCAAGACCAAAATTGCCAGTCTTATCTTTGTAGAAATTATCAAATATATGACATAGATGTTCCTTTGGAATATTAGGGCCATCATTGTATATCTCTATTACTGCAAAATCTCCTTCTTTTTTTAGGGTTACGGAAATTTTCTCTTTAGCATACCTAAGGCTATTATCTAAGATGTTTTCAATAGAAACCTGTATTTTATCTACGTTTCCAATTATAAGAGCTTCTTCAATGTTTAATTCCCATTTAATATTATTATTAATCACTTTAAATCTATTTATGATATGGAAGAGCAGGCGATGCAAGTTAATTTCAATATCGCAAATATTATTTTCTAAAACATAATCAAGGGTATTCAAATATAGCATTTGCTTAACTTTTTTTTCTAAGTTTAAAGCCTCATCCTTTATTATTTCAGCGTTTTTCTCCACTGACTCTACGTAAACACCATCAATAATAGCTGCAGCATGACTCATAATTACCATAATAGGTGTTTTTAAATCGTGGGATATACTTTGTAAAAACATTTTCTCTTCTTCATCAGCACGCTTTAATTCTTTTTGCATTATATTCATTGAGGTCGCTAGTCGTCCAATCTCATCTGCATTTCTAATATTGATAGGCTGTTTCCAATCTTTATGGGCTATCCTAACAGTATAATTTTCAAGTTCTTTAAGTGGTTTTGAAATATAGTTTGCAACTAATTTTGAAGTTAGAAAACCAATAGCTATAAATACTAGGCCTATAATAAGCATCATATAAAGCAAACTATTTTCTTTCATTTCCGGCATATAAGTAATTAAATAGGACTTTCCAGCATCTCCATATTGGACTGAACTTATTATAAAAATAAATTTTATATTTTTGTAGGACTTTTTAAATTGTTTTTCTGCAAGAGTACCTGGTGTAATAAAACTTGACATCCATAGTTTAACGTCACTATCATTTAAACTAAAAGGTGAATTAGGGTCATTAGAAACATTAGGTGGTAATCCACGCCTTTTATTTATATTTATAATTTCAGTTTTATTATTTTCATCCACATGTACAATATAATAATCGCTACCTCTTAGATTTTTTAGCTCGTCAAATCTATTAGGCTCTGTAAATTTTTTAGTGGTTATTAAGAAATCATGAGATACTTTTAAGTCTTGAATTTTAGCTTTCTCATCTATGGCTTTAAAAGCAACTAGATAGAAAAATGAAATGCTGAAAATTATTATAAGTATTATGATTGTAAAGGTAGACCATATTCTCATGGTTAGTGATTTAAATTTGAAGTTTAATTTCTTCATGATTTATATACCAACTTATAGCCATAGCCATATATTGTCTCTATGGTGAATTTATCTACTTTTTTTCTTATTCTTCTTATGGTGTCATCAACTACTCTATCTGAACCAAAGTAATCATCTCCCCATACAGTATCTAATATTTGTTCTCTGGATACTAAATTATTTTTATTCTTAATAAAATAATAGAGTAATTCAAATTCTTTGTTAGTTAGTATAACTTCATCTTTACCTAAAAAAACAGTTCTTTGCTTCTTACTAATGCAATATCCACCCAAATTCAGGTCATTTATCGGTTGAGTGGCATTTTCTTTAGCTATTCCAGAAATTCTCTCTAAAAGTTTATTTGTTCTAATAATAAGCTCTCTAGGTAAAAAGGGTTTTGATAAATAATCATCACTGCCAAGCTCCAGTCCTATCACCCGATCAAGCTCTTCATTTCGTGCAGACATAAAAATAACAGGTGTATTTTTATTGTTAGTTTTAATAGCTTTTATAATTTGATAACCATCAATATCTGGAAGCATAATGTCTAATATCCAAAGATCAGGCATATCATGAATTCGTGCTATTGCTGAATTACCATCTGAAAAAGTAGTTACTTCATAACCTTCACGTTGTAGGTATTTTTCTAGCAAAAGATTTAAACTTATTTCATCTTCAACAAGATAGATTCTCTTTGACAAGTGTATCACCCCTATGTGTTAAGCACTAATTTTTATTGTTTATAAAATCTAAATTAATAAAAACCTATATTTATCTATTTATTATATTCTATCATATAAATTTCAAAACATTTCAGAAAATTTATGTGAAGATTATGTGTTATTATGGATATTGATTAAGATGGGATTGCTATAAGATTATAAGTAACTCGCCACTTGCCATGTGGGTGGCACTTTTGTATTTTTAAAAAAATAACCACATTACAAAAGACTCAACAATTATTAATTGTTGAGTCTTTTATATTCACTTTTTATATCCTCTATTCAGTTTTTCCTGTAAAATGAAAATCTTCTATTTTTAATGTAGGCACATAGTTAAAACCAAATTCTCCAGGAACTTTAGTTCTCTCAGTAGTTATGCCAGTAACATTATTGAAAGCATGTAACATACTTTCTGTAAATCTCATATTTTTTACTGCACCTTTGATTTCACCATTTTCAATTAAAAACAATCCATCTCTAGTAAGGGCGGTTAGTATAGATTGTCTTGGGTCTACTATATTCATGTAATGGAATCTTGATACAAGGAGACCTTTTTTTGTAGACTTTATAAGTTCCTCTAAATTATCGTCTCCACCTTCCATAACAAGATTTACAGCTATGCCACCATCACCTGCGTAACCAAAAGAATGACCTGTAGGTTCTACATTATCAGCTATGGCAGATTTCACATCGTAGGAAAGCTCTTTAGCTACACCATTTTCCACTAAATTCAAACTACTTCGCGCGTAGCCCTCAAAATCGAAATAAAGAGGCATAGTATTTTCATTTCTAACATTATCTCTTATAGATATGTTTTCACCAAAAACTTTCTTCCCAAGTTTTCCAGTAAGGAAACTTGTTCCTGTTCGTACATCTTTTGCACTAAAGCCTATGAAGCTCATATATGTTAAAAGATCTCCAACAGCTAGTGGCTCTAAAATTACATCATAGCTACCTGGCTCTATAGAAGCTGGGTTAATGCCCATTTTGCATTTATTCTGCGCATATGCAAACATTTCTACTACATCTAATTCTTTAGCTTTATTTGTCACATATTCGGCATAACCTGAAGCTCCATCACTATGCATAACTACGGTGTTAAAGCTTACGGTGTCTATTCTTGCATATCTTCTAATATTTTTGTTATTACCCATACAAATAACAATAGATGATAGTGATAATGCTCCTGCTGCAGTATAATCTTTATCTAATAAATCAATTCCACTTTTTATAAGACTCGCTCTGTTTAAAATATTAAATTTATCAGCTAGAGTCCTATCATACTCCTCTGAAACAATTTCTAAGGGACTAGTAAGTTCTGGAAGTTCTATATCTCCTTGTGGTAAGAATTTTAAGTTTTCTTCTGCATCGTGAACTGCTGAGTTTAAGCCTTCTTCAGATAAAAGGTTTGTTGTAACTTCTGAAATCTTTTTATCATGAATAACAGTAATAGTCACACTATCCTCTGCAGTATATACATTTTGATGGATACCAGAATTCGCAAAACGAGTAAGTCCTTCTTCCTTGCACATTATAGATACCATAGTATAATAATTGCATTTGCTTAAAACATTATCTATTATTTCATATGCTGCAATCTTATTTAACATCATTAACACCTACCTTTACATTTCTGAATCTTGCAGGAGCTGTTCCATGACCTACGTGAGCTGTTTGTGGTGGTTGTCCTTTACCGCAGTTTGGTGTGCCGTAAAGAGTCCAATATTTTTCATTGCAAACTCCATCACAACTGCCCCAAAACTCTGGTGTTATCCCTGTATATATTGGATTTTTATAAATTTTTCCTGTAAGTTTTCCTTTGGATATTTCATAAGCTATTTCTGTACCAAACTGGAAGTTAACTCTTTTATCATCTATGCTCCAGCTTTTATTAGTACATAAATATAAGCCCTTTTCTATACCAGCAAAAAGTTCATCTAATTCAAAAGTTCCAGGCATTAAACTTATATTAGTCATTCTCACTATAGGAATATTTTGCCAGCCGTCAGCTCTATTTGTGCCATTTGATTTTTGATTAATTTTTACTGCAGTATCTCTGGAGGTAATGAAGTTCTTAAATATACCCTTGTCTATGATAACAGTCCTTTGAGCTTTAATTCCATCATCATCATATCCAAAAGAACCTAGGCCTTTAGGGGCAGTACCATCTGCCACTATTGTAACAAATTCTGAACCATATTTAAAATCCTCATTTAATTTATCAACAGTTACAAAACTCATGCCTGCATAAGCAGCTTCCGAGCCAAAAACTCTATCTAGTTCTACAGGATGTCCTACACTTTCATGTACTTGCAGCGCTAACTGAGAACCATCAATAACTATATCAAAACGACCACTTGGACACTCCTGTGCATTTACAATCATTTCTGCTTCCTTGCCAATGCGCTCAGCATGCTCTAGCAAATTTAATGATTTAACATATTCATAACCAGCGGTAGCATGGTTACCCCTGAAAGAATTAGGATAAGTTCTTCCCTGAACATCATCATTAATTGAAGCTAGTGCTTCAATTCCGGCACCTGACTCATAAAGAGTTTGAGTTATATAACTGCCCTCTGTATCTGCATAAATTTTTTCTTCTTTTTGAAAATCCATAGAAGCCGAAGTAGTGGATAAGTTTGCACTTTTTCTCATAGTCTCTTCAGCTTTTAAGAGAAGCTCAATTTTCTCTGCTTTTGAAACTGTAAAAGGATCAACTTCTATAGGTGTTACATAATTGTCTACCACTACATCTTTTTGCGCCATTCTTATTTTTTCTGTCTGAATGGTTCTACTAGCCTTCGCTAAATCAAGAGCATAGAATGCAGTAGATTCTAATTTACCTAATTCTTGAGTACTGGCAAAACCCAAAGAGCCATCTAATATAACTCGAATGCCTACACCAATACTTCTTGAATTGGAAATATTTTGAAGCAGTAGGTCCTCCGTAGAAATATTTTCACACATCCTATCCACCATTCTTATATCTGCATAATCAACGCCTTTTTCTTTTAACATATTTAATGTTTTTAGTATTTCGGTTTTCAAATTATAGCCTCCTCATATTTATCTAAAGTTATACATAATTTACATCATATTCTATATTCTATATTCTATATTCAATTTCATAATCCTTCAATTTTATAAAATTTTCAATAAATATAATATATTGTATTATTGCTTGTCTAGAGTCTTAGTAGTTGTTTAATGAGAATAATTTCAATGAAAAATATATGCAAAAATTAAGTACTTTTGAATAAATATGAAAAAAATATTGTTGAATTTTATGTCTTATTATATAATTATAACAAAAACATAAAAGAAGGAGTTTAAAATGAATAATTTAAAGGTAAGATCAAAACTTATAGTTTTTTCAATTGTAGCAGTATTACTTATTACAATGATGAGTGGGGTGGGGTATTTTTATCTTGCAAAGGCAAATAAAAGCATGACAACAATGTATAAGGAAAACTTATTGACCATTCAATACTTAAATGATAACAGAAATCAATCTAGGGCAATAGAGGGAGATACCTATTATATATTACTAAATACAAAGGATAAAGATAAGCAAAGTAAAAGATTAGCAGATATAGAAGTTAGGAAAAAGGTACTTGAAACAAACTGGGCAAATTATAAACAAACCAATATTGATAAGTATGAAAAAGATAAAAATTCAATTGTTGAAATCAATCAGGAAAAATTCATAAAAGGAAGAGATGCAGCTATTAGACTAGCTATGTATGGAAAACCTGAAGAAGCCATGGCAGAATTAAGTTCTGTTGAAAATTATGGAGGGGAATTTCAAAAAGGTTTAAAAGAAATTGCAGAATATAACGTAAAATTAGCTTCTGATTTAGATGTACAAAACCATAAAGAGTTCGATGCTTCAAAAAAGGTAACTCTGGCAATATTTTTACTTTCATTATGTATTGGTGCGGGGTTAACTTTTATACTTAGAAAAGCTATTGCAAATCCATTGATGTTAGCTGTAAATCATTTAAGGCTCATAGCTACTGGTGATTTTACAAGGGATGTTCCAGAAGAAACTAAAAAAAGAAAGGATGAAATGGGAGATATAGCAAAGGCAGTTGATATTATGCAAAGTTCATTAAAACTTTTAATTAAAAATGTAAGTCAAGAATCTAATAGGATTAATATAGTAGTACATAATGTTTCTGAAAATGTAAGAATTTTAAATATGAATATAGAGGAAGTATCTGCAACTACGGAGGAATTGTCTGCAGGAATGGAAGAAACAGCAGCCTCAACTCAAGAAATGAATGCAACAGCGGATGAAATAGAAAGAGCAGTTCAATCTATAGCAAAAAAAGCACAAGAAGGGGTTATAGAAGCTCAAGAAATAAACAAAAGAGCTATGAATACTAAAAATAATGTTACAGAATCAAAAGACAAAGCATTACAAGTATTTTCAAAAACCAAAGATAAATTGGAAATGGCAATTGAAAATTCCAAAGTAGTGGCACAAATTAATGTATTATCTGAATCCATCATGCAAATATCAGACCAGACTAATCTTTTAGCATTAAATGCAGCTATTGAGGCAGCAAGAGCTGGAGGAGCAGGACGTGGGTTTGCAGTAGTTGCAGATGAAATAAGAAAACTTGCAGAAGAGTCAAGAAGCACAGTGACTGAAATACAAAGTATAACAGGAAAGGTAACTGGTTCAGTAACGGATTTATCCGCAAGCTCTAATGAATTATTAAAATTCGTGTCGGAGGATGTTCTAAATGATTATAATACGTTGTTAAATGTGGCAGATGAATATAGCAATGATGCAAACTTTGTAAACAATCTTGTATTGGAGTTTAGCTCAACTTCTGAGGAGTTATTAGCGTCGCTTCACGATGTTATAAAAACCATAGAACAGGTATCTCAGGCTTCAAATGAAGGAGCAGAAGGAACCACAAATATCGCCCAAAAGGTATCAGATATAACTGAAAGATCCAATGGAATTATTGAGGATGTGAAAAAATCTACAGAAAGTGTAGAAGGATTAAATAAAGAAATGTCTGTATTTAAAATTTAATATCTTTTTTTATATAATTAGGAGGTAAAGAATGAAAAGTAGACCAATTATACATGACAATAAGGAAAAAACACAAAAATACTTAGGGGATACAGGACTTATAATATTTATAACTTTTTTAAGTGCATTTATCCCATTATCTACAGATATTTATCTCCCAGCACTTCCTAAAATGGTTGAAAGTTTTAACACCACGGCAAGTTTAGTAAATCTCACACTAATATTTTTCTTTGTATTCTATGCCTTAGGAACCTTATTTTGGGGTCCACTTAGTGATAAGTATGGTAGGAAAAGAGTACTAATTATAGGGTTATCCATATATTCTATTGCAAGTATTTTATGTATATTTTCTGTTAATGTGTATCAACTTATATTTTTTCGTATTCTACAATCTATTGGCTGTGGTGCTGCAACAGCAGTATCAACAGCTATAGTAAAAGATGTATACAATGGCAGGAGGAGGTTAACTATAATAGCCTTGGTTCAATCTATGGGAATGTTATCACCTATAATTTCACCGGTTATAGGGGCGATGATACTAAGTGTTCTTTCTTGGCGTGGAGTATTTGTGGTGCTTTCTATAATAGGAGTTCTAGCTTTAGCTGGAAGCATAGCAATGGAAGAGACTATTGAAGTAAGATACACAGGAAGTATATTTAGTTCATTAGGAAGGCTAAGGGTAGTTTCGAAAAATAAGAGCTTTATATCACTTCTTATTATATTTTCCATGATATCAATAGCTACAATGTCCTTTATATCGGCATCTTCTTATATTTATGTAGATGGCTTTGGAGTAAGTGAAAAGGTATATAGTTATTATTTCGCCTTAAATGCGGTATTTTTCTTACTAGGACCCTTATTATATATTAAATTATCAAAAATATATAATAGTAATTCAATTATAACTGTTGGATATATTGTGACTAGTATAAGCGGGTTATTAATTTGTACTATAGGTAATATAAGTCCACTATTCTTTGCATTAGCATTAATACCTGCCTCTTTTTTCGGTAGCATTATGGGACCGGCAAGAACTAACCTTATGCTTGAACAGTTACAAGGAGATACTGGTGCAGCCTCATCTTTAATGAGTTGTGCATTCACTTTTTATGGTAGCATTGGTATGCTTATGATTTCTTTAAACTTTACAAATAAAATAGTGGTAATGGGGTTAATGTATTTGATAATTGGACTTCTAAGTCTTATACTATGGCTTATTATCTCTAAAAAACCATATATAAAGCAGGTGACTTATCAGACTGAGATAGCAAAAGAAAGTGTTGAACAATTATTTTAGCTAATTGAATTTTGATAGTGTTCTTGAAGGGAAGTTCGAATGAAATGGTTAGAAAGTTTTTATAGCATTAAAAACGAAAAAGCTGTGAATATCATTCACAGCTTTTTATATTAAAGTAAAGGGGGACTTCGCTTTAATGTACATTTTATTTATATTCAAATAATAACATAGAAATGTTACAATATAATGAATAAAGTGTGTAGTATATGTTAAATTATAAAAAAAGTAAGTTTTTATGGCGAAATCAGATAGAAGTAAGGTGAAATTGTATTGTGATTTAAAAATGAGCACTCATTAATGAGTGCTCATTTTTGTTTGTCAAATAATCTTTGGAAAATACCCTTTTTTCGATGAAGCTCTTCTTCAGCGGCTGCTTTAGCTTTTTGTCTTTCAAGAGTTTGAGTTAGCTTATTAACTAATTGAATATCATGTTCTTTAATGGTTTCAGGTAATGATAATATGGCTTTATTTTTCTCTTGATCTTGTCTAAATAGAATCTGTGTGTTTTCTAATAATTTATTAATATCGTAGAGTTGCCCGTCTTTCACAGTTAACTGCTCTTTAAGAAACTCAATATTATTTTTAAGTATATCAATCATATCTTTTTTTAAGCTCGTTACGTCTGTAGCGGCAACTTCTTCTTCTGAAGTTTGATTATATTTTAGAGATTGTTTAATTGCTTCTAGGCCTTCCTCATCTACACATGTTTTCCCGTTATGGAATATTAAAAAAGCTTTTATTTCAGGTAATTTCATTTTAGCATAAACAGTTACTTTACTTATGTTTAAACGTTTAGAAACTTTTAATGCATCATATATCATAGTACTCGCCTCCTGTATTATTTATAGAAGTATTCTCCAAATATTCCCAAATTCCTTTTTTTACAAATTAAATTATTTAAATTCTTGTAAAATTTAACGACATTGTAATATTTTTATGAATTCAATTAATTACTTAACTGGAGTTGGCTATAAAATATTATAGTCACTTTTTATATTTTACTAGTAAGCGAGCATCAAATTAAGTTGAAAACCATCAAAACAGTTATGTGTTATGATGGTATTATAAAATAATATGGAGGTAAGGACATGAACAAACAGATTTTAATTAAAATGGCATCAGACTTTATTGAAAACTCAAGAGAAAATTATATAACAAATGAAATTGCTATTTCCCAAAATGTTGTGGGAATGAAAATTTTTGAAGCGCCAATTTTTGGAGTTGCTTCTTCAGAGGATAAGTATTTTACATCATTTAAAGAACCCTCTATAATTGGTAAACACTTTATGCTCCCTAAAGAATGGCTACCAGAGGCAAGGTCTGTTATCTCATTTTTTTTACCATTTAGCCAAGCAGTTAAAAAGGGAAATGGAAGGGGAAAAGCATGGCCTTCTGAAGAATGGTTACATGGACGTATTGAAGGACAAGCTTTTATAAATAAGTTATGTATATATCTTAAGACAGAATTGATACAGGCAGACTATAATAGCCTAGTGCCTGCTTTGGATAAAAGGTTCTGGGCACAAGCTGCTTTAAATTCTGATTCAGCACACTCAGAAGTATCATTTACAAGCACTTGGTCTGAACGACATGCGGCTTTTGTATGTGGGCTTGGAACATTTGGGCTATCTAAAGGCCTCATAACGTCAAAAGGTGTAGCTGGAAGATTTGGCAGCATTATTACAGAATTATATTTGTCCCCTGATAAAAGAGAATACCAAAGCATCTATGAATATTGTTCAATGTGTGGTGCATGTATAAAAAAATGCCCAGTTAATGCAATATCCATAGAAAAAGGTAAAAATCACATAATATGTTCTAAATATTTGGATAAAACAGCTGAAAAGTATAAGCCTAGGTACGGTTGTGGAAAATGCCAGATAGGTGTACCTTGTGAAAGTAGAATACCTAAACAATACGATATAAAATGAACATTGAATTAGGATTACATTCCTATAGTTAACTTTTATTTGGAATATCAGACCTTTCAATAAATATCTAATCTCTGTAACAACCTCACACTAAAAGCATATGATGTTAATGTAATAAAACATATGGAGGATATATATGTATTATAGAGACAATTTTGAAGATTATAATGAAAAAAATAACACTGATAGTTATCAGGATCGTGATGATGAAGAGTTTTATAAAAATACGCCTTATTATGGGCAACAAGCACCCTATTTACCTCAATATTATACCATGATGTCCTATTATCCCATGATGTGGGATATGCAAAAAACTAAAAATTATGACAATAACTACCGTAGTAAAGGCAATGAAAATCTTGAACAGTATATGCCCATGATGAACATGCCTGTGATTGATGAAGAGGATGAAGATTTAAGAATGTTATATCCTAAAATTTATATCAGGATATATCCCATGGTAAAGCATCATTGTGATATGATGGTTTCCATGTATGGCACAATGTATTGCCCAAGTAAGGATGAAATGGAGCATATTTCTAAAGAAATGTGTGAAAAATATGAAAAATATTATAGGGATGACGAAGATAATGACAATCGCAATGATGATGATTATACGAGACAAAGACGAAGATTCAACAGAAGACGTGGAAATCAGGATTTAGTCAAAATACTGCTTATTAGTGAATTACTTGGAAGAAGATAGGGTGATGGGTATTGGGGATAACAGCTGAATAATATGGAGTGAAATTAGCAAGAGTTAATAGAGTATTTAATAAATATTGTAAAAAGTGGCTATAAAATATTGTAGTCACTTTTAATATTTCATTAGTGTTTTTTAAAATTATATTATTATAAGATGGAAAACACTAAATAAATTCATTATATAATTAAATATTTTGTCGTTTTGTGTAATTTAGTGTAATTTAGTGTATAATAAGTGTGCGGGGATAAATTTTCTGCATCACTAAATTTTTGGAGATGACATATATGAATAATAGCAATGATAAATTAAGTATACTTTTACATAGATACATGAATCAGAATAAGTTAATTAATAAAAATCACCAATGTAAAAAAGAAAAAACAATTAACATGGATAATAATTTCAAGGAAGAATTGAAACAACATTTTAGAGAATTAGCTTTGAATAATAGAACTGAAGTATTTTAAGGGATTACCTGATACACTTATAATTACAGCTGAATTTGATCCGCTAAGAGACGAGGGTGAAGCTTATGGAAATAAATTAAAGCAGATGAGGCTTTAAATGAAATTTCCACATATCTAATAACACAATTTAATAAAAAGCAGATTTAATATTTAAAATAGTATAATAAACTCTAGAACCTTGAATCTAATAGGAAATTTCTTCTACACTAATTTTAATAAAATAAAAAGCTATGAAATTAAGGTATTAAGCCTATATTTCATAGCTTTTTTATGCCTTAATTTCACCAAACTACGAGTTAGTTCATAATATATATATATACAATTCTAAGCATAATATTGAATAGCAAAAAGGCTTTAAACTTAATAGATAAAAATGTGATACTAAAAAGAGGAGAATGTGATTTTATGAATATATGCGTTATTGGAGCTGGTTATGTAGGACTTATAACTGCATTATGCTTTGGTAAAAAAGATAATAAAGTGATTTGTGTAGAAAAGGATTTAGAGAAATTAAGTATGCTAAAAAATGGGACACCAACTATCTTTGAAAAGGGATTAGATGAATTATTAAAAGAGTCAATAAGGGTAAATAGTATTGAGTTTACGCAGGATATGGAACTAGGAATTAAATCTTCGGATATAATTTTTATTGCAGTTGGCACTCCCACAAAGAAAAATTGGGATGTTGATATCGATCAAGTTGAACAAGTAATAAAATTAATTTGTAAATACATTGATAAATATAAAATAGTGGTAACTAAAAGTACAGTACCAGTAGGTACTCAGAAATATATAAAAAACAAGTTACTAGAAAATAATATACCACAGGAATATTTTGATGTGGTATCTAATCCGGAATTTTTAAGAGAAGGTAATGCTATAAATGATTTTTTTTATGGAGATAAAATAGTTATAGGATGTGAATCACAAAAGGCTGAGGACTTAATGCGAGAATTATATGAGCCATTTAAAATAAAGATGGTGGTTACCAGTCCTGAAACAGCAGAGCTAATTAAATATACCTCAAATGCTTTTTTGTCTGTGAAAATCTCCTTTATGAATGAAATAGCTAATCTTTGTAATAAAGTTGGAGCAGATATTGATGTAATAGCCTATGCTTTAGGTCTAGATAAGAGAATTTCCCCCTTGTTTTTAAAACCAGGTATCGGTTATGGAGGAGCTTGTTTCCCAAAGGATACAAAAGCTTTAGTTAAAATATCTGAAAACTATCACTGTGATCTTAAAATTGTAAATACTGCTGTTGGTGTAAATGAAAAACAGAGGGTCTTGCCAGTGAAAATATTAAGAGAACATTATAAAGATCTCCAGGGAAAAACTGTATCTATATTAGGGCTAACATTTAAACCGGATACAGATGATATTCGCGAAGCACCATCTATATATATAATTGAAAAATTATTAAAGAATAAGGTTAAAATAAAAGCATATGATCCAATGGTTACAGTGGAGATAAAAAAAATATTTCCAAATATAATTTATTGTAGCGATATGTATGAATGCCTAATAGATTCAGATGCATTAATAATATGTACAGAATGGAGCGAGTTTTATAATCTTGATTTAAACAAGGTAGCTTCCTTGATGAAGGAATCTGTAATAATTGATGGAAGAAATATATTGGATACGAATAATATTAAAGGAGCTAATATTAAAGCGTATTACTCTATAGGTAAAGGGAACATTAAAAACTAAGTTATATAAAAAGCGCTAGTACTTTTAAAATAAAAGTACTAGTGCTTTTCATTTACATGATTAATATTTCAGCACCTCAGGTGATGATCTAAACCACTTTACAAATTTCGAAATTCCATCATCAAATTTTGTTGAGGGATTATAACCTAAAATTTCCTTGGATTTAGAAATGTCAGCATAAGTTATTTCCACATCACCAGGCTGCAGGGGTAAATATTTTATATTAGCTTTAACGCCAATCTCAAATTCTAATCTTTGTAGCATATATTTAAGCATAATGGTATCAGATCTGCCTAAATTGAAAATTTCATACTTATGAGTACCTGTACTTGACCAGGTAATGGCTTTATCTATTCCCGCAATAATATCATCAATATAGGTGTAATCTCTTTGAGTAGTACCATCTCCGAAAATAGTAACTTCATTTTCTTTTAACATGAGATTTGTAAATTTATAAATAGCTAAATCAGGCCTTTGTCTTTTTCCATATACAGTGAAAAATCTTAAACAAGCTATATTAATTCCATATAGATGACTATAAACATGACACAGAAGTTCACCGGACTTTTTAGTAGCGGCATAAGGTGATATTGGAAAATCTACTGGGTCAGTTTCGGCAAAGGGAAGCTTTTTATTGTTTCCATATACAGAAGAAGAGGAAGCAAAGATAAATTTATTTATACCAAATTCATTACATAAATCCAATAAATTTAGAGTGCCGCGAATATTTACTTCGTTATATAAAAGTGGGTTTATAATTGAGGGGCGCACACCAGCCATAGCAGCAAGATGAACTACCACATCTATTTTGTATGAAGTAAATACTCCTTTTAAAAAATTAGTATCTCTTATATCACCTTCTTGTAGTATTAAATTATCATCAGTAATATTATTTAATTTCATGGTGTTTTTCATTTCCGTAATGTTAAATCTTTTTATTTCAGGATTATAAAAATCATTAAAGTTATCAATAATGATTATTTTATGATTGTTTTTTAGTAAATAATCACAAAGGTTTGAACCAATAAAACCTGCTCCTCCAGTTACTAAAACTGTATAACCCAACGTGGCACCCCCTAATCTCTAAAAAATCATTTAACACTATCAAAAAGTTTTAATAAATCCTTAGCTAATCTATTAAAATTATACTTTTCCTGTGCTAGTTTTCTGCCATTCATCCCTAGTCTAAGTGCTAAATCACTATTATCTAATAGATTAACAATATTACTTTCTAGCACCCTTGGATTGGTATAATCATTCATTACAAAGCCATTTACGCCTTCAATCATTACTTCGGCATTACCCCCTCGATTAGTTGTAATAATCGGTAATCCAGCGGCCATAGCTTCATAGTGAACTCTTGCTAAAGGTTCTTTCCATTGAGACATGTTTACAAAAATATCTCCTATGCTATAATATTTTGGAATTTCAGTAGGACTTAAGTAACCTGTAAAAATAACTGGTCCTTTTAGTTCTTTAGATGCTCTCTTTAATAATTCTATATAATCATTAGATTCATTTCCACCATACCACTTACTCCCTATAATCATAAGTGCAGTATTGGGGTGGGATGCCATAACTGAATTCATGGCATCTATTACGATATGGGTGCCTTTTTTTGGAGTTAATCTACCTACATATAATATTGTTTTATGATTTTGAAGGCCATATTTTGCACGCAATTTATTTCTATAAGAATCCTTGTCATTATTCCAAATTGGGTTATATATATTACAATCTACTGCAGAATACACAGGGTGAAGTTTACTAGCAGCAGAGGGATATAAATTTTTTACACCACTGGCAATAAAATGGCTTACCGTTGTAATAAAACTTACTCTATCAATGCAGGCATTGGCTAAGTTTGAATTGATTTTTTTTTGTAAAAACATTTCATTATGCAAACTTAAACTAAATGCGCAAGTTAAATTTTTACTTAAAAAGTTAACCCACCGAGGCCTGTTAAAAACATGAACTAAATCAAAGTCATTTGTAAGATAGTTTTTTACACCACGAACATACTCTTCCATAGTGCTTGCGGGCAATCGTATATATTTTACGCCACTTTTAGAATCTCTGTTAGGTAGTTTAGGATCTTGTATACAAAATACAGTTATTTCATGAAACTTTGATATTATAGGCAAAGCACCTTCAAGATATACTTGAACTGCACCTCCATTAATAGGAGGAAAGGTAAGTTTTTCAGTACAAATAAATGCTATTTTCATAAGAACACTCCTTTTAAAGCCATCTTCGCAAAATTGAAAATTTATTTTGTTCAAATTTTGAAGTTGCAGAGATTTTGTCACTACCTATTGGTTTAGGATTCTTATGCAATGTCTTTACTAAGCCAAAAAACCAGTGAGGGAACATTAAATCGATTTTTAAAACTTTTTTTTGCTCAGGTGTTAGGGTAGTATTTGTTTCATAGTATTTTAAAATATCTTCAATATTTTTTATACTATAATCATTAAATTTCATCATTCTCTTTCCAATGATCTTTCTTAAATCCTTAACTTTCAAATCATAAGTTACGCCATCTAAATCAATAACAGTAGCGCCTTCGTTTGATAACATAACATTGCCAGTTCCAAAATCCTGATGACATAAACAGGAGTCCTTTTGATCAATACTACATAAAGATCTATAAGGAGAATCATTAATTAAATTAATAGTTTTGTTGCAAATTTCTATGATGGGATCTAGTTGATTTACATAACTAAAATAAGATGGGTTATTAGGAGTTTGACTACAGAGTTCTTTTAATTTCAACATTCTATTCTTCATGGATTCATATTGATTTGGCCAGTTTCCAAGTTTAGATGATATTTTAGCATCAATTGGTGGTTCATATCCAATAGAGTCAATATGAAACTTTGACAATGCCTGCAAAGCTAAAGCTAAATCTTTAGGATTTTCTAAATTCATATCTCTTCCATGGATCCAACTATATAATACAAATAATTGTCCATTGTACTGCGTAATAGAATTTCCTTTAGAATTAGGATGGATTTTTGGTACATTACCACCATTATTCAATATATATATTTGAGCATTAACAGAGAAAAGAGCTTCTTCAAATGAATGCTTCAAGCGTTTAAGACATAATGTAGTACCTTTATAAGTGAATTTCCACAATGTTTTAAGTCCCTTACTTTGTATTGTTTGTAAATTTTGTGGTGATATATTATACTCTAGAAGAACTTTTCTACCAAGTTCTAAATAGTTAGTTAAGTCGTTTTCCATTATAAATGCCTCCTATATTAATCTATGAAGGAATAATTTTTTCAAAGTTTTGTAAAATTGGATCTATAGATTTTTCTACTTTTATCATGGCTTTTAGTCTTTCAACATATCTATCTTCAGTCCAAGTAGCTTCTCGCTCTTCATAATATTTACTCATTATACCTACAAAGAGATGAGGGAATGTTATAGCTTCCCTTAGTACTTGCCATTTCCAAAATTCAAGAGGATTTACAGTGTTGTACCAATGCAGGATTTGTTTTGCTTGCTTTAAATCCCAGGTGCCATGTCTTTTCATTACTTTATTTAAAAATTTTCTTATATCCCGTGTAGGCAAGTCAATAGCTATAGAATCTATATCTAAAACAAATATTTCCTTGGATTTTGTAAGAATGAGATTTCCAGCGGTAAAATCTTGATGACAGAGGGAATTTAAATTTTTATCAGCTTCAACCCATTTGTTATAACCTGAATTTTTGTTTTCAGTTATGGCTAGCTCCATCCTTTTATAAAAATAAGGAAATACATTTAGGATAATTTGACCAAATTCCGAATGGTTAGATTTAGACTGTTCCATATCATAAAAACCCTTTAATTTAGTCATTTGACTTTGAAATTCTTCGCCTTGAAGTCCTAAGTGAATTCTCACCTTACAATCATTAGGTGGTACAAAATTTTTAGATGCAGAATGAAAATTAGCTAATTGCTGTACAACAAGTCTTAATTCTTGAGGGTTGTCCTCATTTGGAGTGACACCAGATATAGCCTCGCTTAAAACATAGCAGCAATCAATCCCTTTTATAAACTTAGCGCCTTGTTTTGTTTTAATAATTCTAGGAAGCTTAACGTTGTTATTCAATAAATGTTCCACAGCTGCAAGTATGAATTGGAGGGTTTTAGCAGAACAGGAATGTTTTTTTAAAATTTTATCACCATGAGGTGTTTTTATCCACCACACTGCCTTTTTACCTTTATTACATTCATTTCTTATATTAGTTACAGTAATATCATATTGGGCTAATATTAAATTTATATTTTCTTCTCCCATGATATGGCCTCCTTGTAAATCGCTTAAGCAGATAACAATATTAATTGTTATCTTCCTATAAATATAAAAAGTTATTTATTTTAAAATTGCTCTTTCTAATATATACCATTTTATAATTAAGTATTTAAAATGGTAATCTATTTAAGAGAATTGAGTTTGCAATAACATAAATTTAGAACTATATATGGAACCCTGAGGAGCCTTATTAAGGAAAAGAAAACTATTGTAAGATTATATTAGTTAATAGATAAAACTATTAATCCATATTTTTATAGTGCATCCTCAGGGAATGTTAATTTAAAGTTTGTTAAAACTCAAAGGTATTATCCTCATTATCATTTGTATTTTCTTCAAAGTCTTCAATTTGTTCAGGTTTTTCGCCCCATTTAACTTTAATTGTAAAATCACCATAATTTTCATCTGAATCAAATTTAATTTGATAATCTAATTCTTCATTATCTGGTATCACAACACGAGTTCCTTCTATTTTTAGTTTGTCCTTGAATAATTTTATAACTTCATCTTTTAAGAAAAAATAAAATTCTTCTTTGCTACCAAGATATTTTTCTCTAGAATTCATGTATAAAGCCCCCTTTCACTATAATAATATTCCAATGTGACCTTAAGGGTGATAGTATTTGTGTATATTTTTTAAGGAATTGGTAAAATAAACAAATCCTCCATAGAGTTTATCTAGCATTTGGTTAACGACATTTCAGAAGATGATTTAATATAATATGTAATAAATGCTTTCAGTGGGTTCAAATTGAAAAAGTAAGGATATGTAATAGCAAAGTTTTACATGTTTACTATGTCACCTATAATTATGTGTAAGCATAGAATGGAATGAAATGTATTATTCATTTTATTGGAGGTTTTTACATGAGTAATAAATATAAAGTTTGCGTATATGCAATCTGTAAAAATGAAGAAAAATTTGTTGACCGCTTTATGGATCACTTTAGTGATGCTGATGTTGTTATAGTTGTAGATACAGGCTCTACCGATAATACAATTAATAAACTAAAAGAAAGAGGAGCCATTGTTTATTCTATGGATGCGAGTCCCTTTCGATTTGATTATTCAAGAAATGAATGCTTAAAATTCATTCCAAATGATATAGATATTTGTGTATCCGCAGATCTTGATGATGTTATTGAGAGTGGTTGGAGAAAACATTTAGAAAATGCATGGACAAAAGAAACCACAAGAGGATTATACCTATATAATTGGAAGGTCAATGATGACGGCTCGCCTGCGGTACAATATACTTGGGACAGAATTCATGCAAGACATGGATATAGATGGATATACCCAACACATGAGATTTTAGAATATTTGGGAGAGGGGGAGCAAAAACAAGTTTATATTAAGGGTATGGTAGTTAATCATTATCCTGATAAAACAAAAAATAGGAGTTTAAATCTTCCATTATTGAAATTGGCTATTGAAGAAAATCCTAATAGTAGTAGAAACACATATTATCTTGGTAGAGAGTATATGTTTGAGAGGAACTGGGATGATTGCATTTTAACCTTAAAGGATTATTTATCACTGCCTACATCAAATTATGAAGAAGAAAGAGCATCATCTATGAGGTTTATTGCAAGAGCATATTGTGAAAAGGGAGAAATATTAAACGCTAAAAAATGGTATCATAAAGCCATAAGTGAATCTATTTCATTAAGAGAACCCTATATAGAGTTATCTTTATTAGCTTATAGGGAAAAGGATTGGCCTGGTGTTTATTATTATGCAACTGAAGCTTTAAAAATCAATAAAAAAACATTTAACTTTGCAAACGATGAAAATGCTTGGGATTATACTCCTTATGATTTAGCAGCTTTAGGTTGTTATAATTTAAATCTGATGGTTGAAGCAATAGAATTTTCTGAGCAAGCTATTAAGCTTTCGCCTAATGATGAAAGGTTATTAAATAATCATAAATTTTATTTAGATAGTTTATAAATATAAATTTTACTTTATATAATATAAAAAATATAATATATAAATTAATCAGCTAAAATTCTAGGCTGATTAATTTTTGTGCTATATTTTTTTTGAATTTAACTGCAAGTTTTTATTAAATCTGTTTAACGTAAATTAAAGTGCTTGCATACTATGTAAGGACAGTATTATAAATTATGCAAAGAAAATAATAGCATTTTATATAAATACAATGTCAACGTTTTATGAGTTCATATAAAGAAAGTATTATAGATAAGGATGGTGTATATTATGGGTAAATCCAATGATAGTTCATCTAAGAAATATCAATGTACCGAGATAGATGGAACTACTGGAAATCTTATTATAAATAGTCAGAATTGTTATGACAAAGACGATGATTATAAGCATGACAGAGATGAATGTCGTAAGCATGATAGAGATGAATGTTGCAAACACGATAGAGATGAATGTTGCAAACACGATAGAGATGAATGTTGCAAACACGATAGAGATGAATGTTGCAAACATGACAGAGATGAATGCTGCAAACATGACAGAGATGAATGTTGCAAACATGACAGAGATGATTGTTGTAAGCATGACAAAGATGATTGTTGTTGTAAGCATTGCTTCCCAGCATGTATAATTGGACCAACTGGGCCAACTGGGCCAACTGGGCCAACGGGTCCTACCGGACCTACAGGTGCTACTGGAGCAACTGGGCCAACGGGAAGAACTGGGCCAACCGGACCTACAGGTCCTACAGGTCCTACTGGTAATACAGGTGCAGATGGTCCTACTGGTCCAACAGGTCCAACAGGTCCAACAGGCGCAACAGGCCCAACAGGCCCAACAGGCCCAACAGGCCCAGCAGGCCCAACAGGCCCAACAGGCCCAACAGGCCCAACAGGCCCAACAGGCCCAACAGGCCCAACAGGCCCAACAGGCCCAACAGGCCCAACAGGCCCAACAGGCCCAACAGGCCCAACAGGCCCAACAGGCCCAACAGGCCCAACAGGCCCAACAGGAGCAACAGGAGCAACAGGTGCAACAGGCCCAACAGGCCCAACAGGTCCAACAGGAGCAACAGGAGCAACAGGAGCAACTGGAGCAACGGGCCCAACAGGTCCAACAGGCCCAACAGGCCCAACAGGCCCAACAGGCCCAACAGGCCCAACAGGAGCAACAGGAGCAACAGGAGCAACAGGCCCAACAGGTCCAACAGGAGCAACAGGAGCAACAGGAGCAACTGGAGCAACGGGCCCAACAGGTCCAACAGGCCCAACAGGCCCAACAGGCCCAACAGGTCCAACGGGTCCAACAGGCCCAAGTTTTAATTCCTTTGCAAATGGTGTTATAACAATAAATGAATTATCAATTCCAGTTGGAGGCACTATTATTTATAATGCTGTAGATATTGTAGGACCAGATCTCAGTTATAATCCAGCAACAGGTATTTTTACAGTTAATACAACAGGAGTTTATGTAATAGACTGGAAGATAGCCGTTACTCCAAATCCTGGAACCGTTTCTATACAGATTGATTTGGTATCATCCCTTCGTGGTGTTATTGCCGGTATATCTATTACAGCAACAAATCCAATTATAAGTGGTTCTAATAGAGTATATGCCGCAACAGCAGGAGAAACTTTCAGATTTGTTAATAATTCTAGTGGTCCTATTAGTATAGTATTAGTAGGTTTATCCGGACCTATTGGAACTGTATCTATTTTCAGAATTGTCTAGTAGGATTAAGTTCAATTTTAAAAGTAACAGATTATAAAATAATTTCAAGCTTTAAAAGGCTACTTATCTTAGGTAGCCTTTTTTTAGATAATATCTAGATTGTTTTATTACCTGATGGTGAAGAGCTAGATTATACAATTTAATTTCATGGAGATGGAAATTGTGTTATTTTTAATTGAAAAATATACTCACTTTTTTCAATGTTTGCATATAATATTATGTAGTAAATACTTTCTGGAGGTTTAAATTGAAGCAGACTGATACAGGAAAAAAAATGTCCAAAGTCGAAGAAATGAGCAATTGTATACCACAAGAAACTATAATTGAAAATGTTAGGCTAGCTGCTGCATATGTTCCATTCCAATTCCTTTGCGCTGTGTTTACGCCAGTAGAAGCACTTAGAAGAGGAACTGCTTTTCCCGAACTTTACAGTCCTTATAAAGGTGAGGACAAAAAAAGTAGACCATGTAAATTGGAAACAATTCAAAAGGAGCGAATCTAATGAGAAATGAAATGAATAAAATGGAAATGTTAAAACAGATTAGTGCAACGCGGTTTATGATGATAGACTTAGCTTTGTTCCTTAATACTCATCCACTGGATAGAGAAGCTGTTGTAGAGTATAATAATTACATTATGCAATGGAGAGGACTAAAAGAAAACTATGAGATGAATTACGGCATGTTAACTCAACTTAACTCCTTAAGCCCATACCCATGGCAATGGATAAGCGAACCCTGGCCTTGGGAAAATGAAGCTAATTTTATGTTTGAAAAGGAGGAAGTGTAATTTATGTGGACATACGATAAATTTCTAGAATACCCAGTAAAAATTAAAACTCCTAATCCAGAAATGGCAAAAATTATTATCACTCAATATGGTGGTCCAGACGGTGAGCTAGGTGCATCATTAAGATACTTAAGTCAGAGATTTTCTATGATAACTCCCGAAGCTATAGCAACATGTAATGATATAGGCACTGAAGAACTAGCTCATTTAGAAATGGTTGGAAGCATGGTTCGTCAATTAATGAAATGCGCAACGCTAGAAGAAATTCAAAAAGGTGGCATGAGTGGCTACTATGCTGACCATGGTAGAGGAATATACCCTGTAAGTGCATCAGGCGTTCCTTTTAACGCATCATATATTCAATCAAAAGGGGATCCCATTGTAGATCTTACTGAAGATTTAGCTGCAGAACAGAAGGCAAGGGCTACCTACGAATACCTAATTAGTATGGCTGATGATCCAGATGTAATAGAACCTTTAAAATTTCTAAGAGAAAGAGAAGTTATTCATTATCAAAGATTCGGTGAAGCTCTAAGAATTGTTCAGGATCATCTACAAGAACCACATTTATTTATAATGCATAAACCAGTTTAAAATTTAAAATATATATAGTTGTTGAGGTTTTTTTAACAACTATATATATTTTTTTATCTCATTATTTTGTTCATAATCATAAATCATAGGCTTAATCATTTTGTCACCAGGTTAAATTACAATTATATAGATACATGAAAAATTCAATTTAGTATTTAATTTCCTTTTTGACTGACTTATATTTAGATTTAGTCTTATCTTCAGGATTAATATATTCGTAATCGTTTTGTTCATTTTTCTTGATACCTAATGTAGCCATCTTATTTTTGGTTACAGTTAACTTATTACTCATATTATCTCACCTTTCATGTTGTTATTTACTTTTAGGATACATAAACTAATTTAAAATTTACGCAAACATATATTTATCTTAATGATCTTTAAATATTATAATGACCAAAAATTCATTTTATATGCCTATTGATTTAATAACAGTTCTAAACTAAAGAATTATTGATTTTTCAGATAGTAAAACTTAAAATACATAAAAAGATAACTTTTGTGGAAATATACTGCCGAAGGAGTGATTAAAATGGAAATGAACACTAGAGATACTATTATGAAAAAATTATTAGACGCACAAGAAAATACTAGAGACTATCAATCATTTGCAAGAGAAGTATCAGAAGAAGAAGTAAGTAATACATTCAGGGAATTTGCAGAACAATCTGCAATGCAAGCTAAGAAATTACAAGAATTATTAAATACACATGACGGAAAGCAATATAGCTAGGTATCCTAATTCAATTATTAGAAGGCATATAATTTATTAGGATAAAAGTGACTCGTCACATCCTCTGTGGACAATTTTAAAAAACTCTAATCTGAATTAAAAAGATGATTTTTGTTCATTGAACAAGAGTCATCTTTTTTAAAATAAAAAAATCAGAAATTAAAATTGTAGTATATAGTTTATCAAGAATTTTTTATTTTAATATAAATGAATTATATTTATGTATATTAGTTAAACTATGTTAGAAAATAATTTATTTTTAAAAGGAGGTTTTAATGTGACTGTTATGTCGAAGGTAAAACAAACATTAGCCACCCTAAAGGGTTCAGAAGCTACTTTAAGATTATATTCATTGCAGGAACGGGATGAAGAAGCTAAGGCTATTTACACTGAGGCATTCCAAGAAATAAATAAAATAAAAAAAGATTTAGAAAAAAGAGTGGGTTCTATAGAGTTTCAAGAGCCCCAGTACAAAGGCGACTAAGTGAGGTGAAATAATGAATACTTGGTTAATAATATTATTAAACTCAATAATTATATTTTTTTTAACATTAGTTTTAACAAGATTTATGAAGAAAAAAAATTTATCTAGAAGTACCCCCTTTGACTTTATTTCTTATGTAGTCATTGCTCTTATAGTTACATTAATCTCATTGGGCATAATTACAAATATATATTTTGGATTAACTGCGTTAGCTGTTTGGGTTCTAATGCCTATTATTTTAGATTATGCTTCCATGAAAAGTAAATGGATTTATAACATACTGAATGGTAAGGAAAGAGTTCTAATTAAAAATGGTAAAGTTATGGAAGATAATTTAGCTAAAGAAAGAATGACTGGGCAAGAGTTTATACAAGAATTACGTTGCCAAAAGGCATTTAATTTGGCAGATGTTGAATTTGCTATTATGGAAACAACAGGGGATATAAATATTAGTTTAAAAGCTGATAAAAAACCTGTTACCTCCTATGATTTAGGAAAAAAAATTGCATCGAAGGCTGAATCACAAACAGTTATCTTAGATGGAAATATGTTGAATGAAGGGCTTACCAATATTGGATTAAATCAAGGGTGGCTTAAAACAGAGCTTAAAAACAAAGGAGTAGCACTTGAAAATGTTTTTATCGGTCAAGTAGATTCTTCAGGAGATTTGTATTTGGATCTTTTTGATGATTTAATTCAAGTCCCCAAAACACAGATTAAAGAAATGCTATATGCCAGTATTCAAAAATGTCAGGCAGACCTTATGTCATTTGCTTTAGAAACAAAAAATGAAGCAGCAAAATCAATGTACTCAAAAAATACTGAAAATTTAAAAAGGGTCTTGGAAAAATTAGAACCCTATTTATTACGTTAGAAGGTGAAATAATGTCCAATATGAAAAAGAAAAAACTAACGCCAACGGAGCTGCAATATGATAAATTGGTGAAAAAGATAGAACCTAAAAGACCTATTTTAAAAAATTGCATTAAAGCATTCCTTGTAGGTGGAACTATATGCATCATTGGTCAATGCCTACAATTATTTTTTATCACCTACTTTAATTTTAATGAAAAAACAGCAGTTAGTCCAACTTCAATAGTTTTAATCTTTGTGTCAGCTTTGCTTACTGGACTTGGAGTTTATGATCACCTGGGCCAATGGGCCGGAGCTGGATCGGCTGTTCCAGTTACAGGTTTTGCTAATTCTATAGCTTCTGCTGCAATTGAGCATAGAAGCGAAGGGTATGTACTTGGAGTGGCTGGAAATATGTTCAGACTTGCTGGAGCAATCATTGTTTATGGCGTATTTTCTGCTTTTGTAGTTGCTACCATAAAAATCACAATAATATGGTTGGGGAGGATGTAAATGCTTAAAGGACATCAATCATGGATTTTCAATTCTAAACCTACAATATTAGCATCAGCCGCAGTTGGTGGTCCTTTTGAAGCTGATGGTGCTTTAGCTGATGATTTTGATATACTTCATGAAGATTTATGGCTTGGACAGGATAGCTATGAAAAAGCAGAAAAGGTTCTTCTGGAACATGCTTGCGAAAGAGCAATAAAAAAATCAAGCATAAAAAAAGAAGATATCAATTTTTTCATAAGTGGAGACTTAATGGACCAGATTATTTCTAGTAGTTTTACTGCAAGAACTTTGGGGATACCTTTTTTAGGGGTCTTTGGTGCTTGTTCTAGTTCCATGGAAAGTTTAGCCCTAGCAGCTCAATTGATAGAAAGTAAGGCGGCTAAATATGTTATAGCATCTGCAAGTAGCCATAATGCAGCTGCAGAAAAGCAATTTAGATATCCTACAGAGTACGGTGGACAAAAACCGCCTACTGCGCAATGGACAGTAACAGGAGCTGGAGCTGCGGTCCTTGGCGAAGATGGAATTGGACCTAAGATTACTTCAGCTACCATAGGCAGAGTAATAGATATGGGCATTTCAGACCCATTTAACATGGGAGCGGCTATGGCCCCAGCGGCTGTAGATACCATTGAAGCACATTTTAGAGATTTAAATGTTGATGCCTCCTATTATGATCTTATCGCTACTGGTGATTTAGGCAAGGTAGGACATGAACTTGCTATTAGTTTATTAAAAAACCATGGCACCGAAATGCCATCAAATATATTTACAGACTGTGGACTTTTAATATATAAAAAGGATCAACCAGTTTTTTCTGGCGGTAGTGGATGTGGCTGTTCTGCTACTGTAACTTATGGGCATTTTCTTAACCGTATGCGTCGAGGGGAATTAAAGAGAATATTAATTGTTGCAACAGGTGCTTTAATGTCCCCAATATCCTATCAACAAAAGGAAAGCATACCTTGTATTGCTCATGCAGTTTCTATAGAAATGTAAAAAAGAGGTGTGAGTTTAATTATGGAAAAGTTTATTTTTGCATTTGTAATAGGTGGTCTAATTTGTGTTATTGGGCAACTTATAATGGATATATTAAAGATTACCCCTGCACATACTACCTGCACATTAGTTGTAATTGGAGCAATTCTAGGAGGACTAGGTTTATATGAGCCTTTGATAAAAATAGCAGGTGCAGGTGCATTTATACCTATAAGTAGTTTTGGAAATACTCTTGTAACAGGTGCCTTAATTGATGCTGAAAAAACAGGATTTATAGGCATATTTACTGGTATGTTAAAAACAGCAAGTTCTGGTATTTCTGCCGCGATAACTTTTGGGTTTATTGCTGCTATAATATTTAAGCCCAAAGGATAAATATATTTAACGATCCAGGAGATGATTTAAGGGAGGTGAAAACTATGACTGTAGGAACTCAAATGCAACAAGCAATTGCTGGACTGCAAAGCGCTTCTGCTACAATGAAGACTTTTTCTCTAGAAACAGAAGATAAGCAAGCAAAAAATGATTTTAAACAAATAGCAGAACAACTTGATTGTACACTAGAGATTTTAAAAGGACGACAACAATATATTCAGGGACAAGAACCTCAATATAAGTAGATTTAAAGGACTAATGAAATGGCAGACATTCCATTAGTTCTTTAATTTTCTTGTTTCATAACAGGGTAAATATAAGGAGGTGTGAAATGTCAATTAAAATAACCTTTGAAAACATGTTAATATTTATTTTACCAGTTATGGAGGTAGTATTTTTAGCATCTGTGATAATAGGAACAAGAAGGGATAAGAAGGCATTTAAGATTATTTCTTTTGTTGCTATTACAGCTATGTGCCTTAGTATATGCATCTTGCTATGGGTAAATAAAACTGTTTAGTAATCTCAAAACTACTCCACTGAAGGGATATAAGATTTGTCTTATATATAAATTTGATATAAACTAAAATTTATAATATGCTAAAACATATTTATGAGGGGTGATTTGTGGTGAAACTTACTAGAGAATTTTATGCTAAAGAAACTCTGCAGGTTGCGAAGGAACTTTTAGGTAAAGTAGTTGTACACCAAGTTAATGGAGTAAAGTTAAAAGGAAAGATAGTTGAAACAGAAGCATACATTGGTTCAATAGATAAGGCTTCTCATGCTTACGGAGGAAAAAAAACACCTAGATTAGAAGCCTTATATGGTAAACCTGGAATCGCATATGTATATTTTATTTATGGTATGTATCATTGTTTTAATGTAATAACAAAAGAAGAAGGATCACCAGAAGGAGTTTTAATTAGAGCAATTGAGCCAATAGACGGAATAGAGGAAATGTCAAAGTTAAGATTTAATAAAGTTTATAATGAATTAACAAAAGCTCAATTTAAAAACTTGTCTTCGGGTCCCTCTAAACTGTGTATAGCGATGAATATAAATAAAGAAAATAACAAACAAGATTTATGTGCAGGTAACCTTTATATAGAAGAATCAATGGATAAAGAAAAAATTGAGATTATAGAAGCTAAAAGAATTGGAATTGATTATGCAGAAGAAGCAAAGGAATTTAAATGGAGATTTTATATAAAAGATAATGTTTGGGTATCTGTAAAATAATATTAATACAAGTAAAACAAATATCATTTTATATTGATATTAAATGTGGAATAAATATATAATTAATAAAGGGGGTTAAAATGTTTGAAGGAGGAATAATAATGAGTATAAATGAAGTAGCGAAAATATGTCCACTTTGTGGACAAGATAATAATTGTAAACACGGTGAAGGTGGATGTTGGTGCGATACAGTTGAATTTCCAAAGTACATATTAGAATTAATTCCAAGTGATAAAAGGGGTAAAGCTTGCATATGTAAGTCTTGTTTAGAAAAGTATCAGAAGTAAGAGAAAATGTTTTTGAAGAAAAGTAAGGGGTGATGTAATTGAAAAAACAACAATATGATGTAGTCGTTATTGGCTCAGGTGTAGTGGGTAGTGCAATTGCAAGGGAACTTTCAAAATATGATTTGAGTGTAGGTGTGTTAGAGAAAGAGCTAGATGTAGTATGTGAGACAAGTGGCAGAAACAGTGGAGTACTTCATGCAGGATTTAACAGCAAGCCTGGAACACTTATGGCAAAATTTTGTGTTAAGGGATGCAGGGGCTTTGACAAAGTGGCAAAGGAGTTAGATATACCTTTTAAAAGAACAGGAAAGCTAGTAGTAGGCTTTAGTAAGGAAGATATGGAAGGACTAAAAGCATTAAAAGCACAAGGAGATGCAAATGGAGTTCCAGGTCTCGAAATTGTATCCCGTGAAAAAATCAAGGAATTAGCACCTAATGTAGAAGGAGTAGCAGCTTTATATTCACCCATGACAGGAATACTAGATCCATTTATATATACAATTGCATTAGCAGAAAATGCTTGCCAAAATGGTGTGGATTTTTATTTTGATAGAGAAGTAACTAATATTGAAAGAAAAGAAAATGGATATGAGATTATTACAAAAAATAAAGAAATCTATTTTAGTAGATGGGTAATTAATAGTGCAGGGTTAAATTCTGATAAAATAGCAAGAATGGTTGGTGTTACAGATTATACAATATATCCATGTAGAGGAGAATATTTTATTATTGATCAAAGCCTAGGCAAATTTCTTGAAATTCCAGTCTATCCAGTTCCTAATAAGAAAGAAGGTGGTCTTGGCGTACATCTTACACCTTCAATTCATGGCAATATATTTATTGGGCCAAGTGCTTATTATATAGATGAAAATGATAACTATTCTTCAACTGAGGATATTATGAACATGCTTATAAAAGAGGGTACAAAAATATTGCCTCAAATCAAAAGGGAACATTTCATCAGAAATTTCTCAGGCATAAGACCAAAACTTGTAAGTAAGGAAAAAGGTGGATATGTAGACTTTGTAATAGAAGAAAGAAAAGAAATACCTAATGTAATTAACTTAATAGGAATTGAATCTCCAGGACTCACTTGCGCTGTTCCAATTGCAGAGTATGTAGTCGAAAAAATTAAAAATAGGGAAACCTTAAAAGAAAATATAAATTTCAATCCTATTAGAAAGGGAATAGTAAAACTTATAGAACAATCTGAAGAAAAACAGGACACACTGATAAAAGAAAATTCTGATTATGGGGAAATTATTTGCAGATGTGAAAATATTACAAAAGCAGAAATCTTGCAAGCAATAAATAATCCATTAGGGGTAGATACATTAACAGGTATTAAATATAGAACAAGATCCATGATGGGAAGATGTCAGGGTGGATATTGCCAAACTAGAATTGCAGAAATCATTATGAAAGAAAAAAATGTAAAAGTTGATGAAGTAACTTATTTGAGAAAATATGGAAAGATGTTTTTAGGGGAGGTAAGACAATGCAAGTAATTCAAAAGGAAGCAATTATAATTGGTGGTGGACCAGCTGGACTTGCAGTAGCTCTAAAATTAAAAGAAAAAGGTATAGAAGACGTTTTAATATTAGAAAGGGAAGAAAAACTTGGTGGAATATTAAAACAATGTATTCATGATGGATTTGGTTTAACAAGATTTAAGCAGGCTCTTAGTGGTCCCGAATATGCTAATAGATTTATAAAGCAGGTAAAAAAAGCAAATATTGAATTACAAACAGGAGCAACTGTAATAAATCTTACAAATAACAAGGAGGTTACAGCAGTTACAAGAGGGGGGCTAAAAAAATATAAATCTAAAGTAGTAGTGCTGGCCATGGGTTGTAGAGAAAGAACAAGAGGCGCTATAGGTATACCTGGCACAAGACCGGCGGGGGTATTTACTGCCGGAGTAGTCCAAAGCTACATGAACATAAAAAATATTATGGTTGGGAAAAGAATTGTTATATTAGGGTCTGGAGATATAGGACTTATAATGGCAAGGAGACTTACCCTAGAAGGGGCAAAAGTATTGGCCGTAATAGAGAAACTACCTTATCCTAGTGGACTCTCAAGAAATATAGAACAATGTTTAAATGACTATAATATTCCCTTATATTTAAATCATACAGTAACAAATATTAAAGGAAAAGAAAGATTAAAATCAGTAACTGTAAGTGAATTAGATAACAATGGACAAGCTATTACAGCAGCAGAAAAAGAGTATCAATGTGATACATTAATACTATCTGTTGGACTTATTCCTGAAAATGAGTTAACTCTTAAAGCTGGAATAAAACTTGATGCAAAAACTAAAGGGCCTATTGTGGACGAAAATTTACAAACTAGCGTAGAAGGAATTTATGCAGGGGGTAATGTGCTTCATGTGCATGATTTAGTAGATTTTGTATCTGCTGAAGGTGAAAATCTTGCAGAGGCAGCAGCAAAATATATAAGAAATGAAAAGCAAAATCAAAGCCATATTTTAATAACAACAGATGAAACTGTTAATAATGTAGTTCCACAAAAAATAAGTGGAAAGCAAGATGTAGAAATAACTTTAAGGGTGAGTAGACCTTCAAGAGATGGTGCTATAGAAATTAAGCAGGGTGAAAAAGTGATCAAATTAACAAATTTTAAAAAATTAAATCCTGCAGAGATGATACACTTAACATTAAAAAAAGAAGATATTATTAGCAGTGAAAATATTAGGGTGGTGGTAGCAAAATGAATAGAGAAATGACATGCATAATTTGTCCAAATGGCTGCGAATTAACTTTAGAATTAGAAGAAAAAGTTATCAAAAAAGTGATTGGAGCTTGTTGTAAAAAGGGAATAGCATATGCCTCCCAAGAAATACAAAATCCTAAAAGAACTATTTCATCATTAGTTAAAGTAAATAATGGAGAAATGCCCCTTGTTAGTGTAAGAACCACAATAGGTGTTCCTAAAGACAAGATATTTGATGTTATGAAAGAGATTAAAAACATACAAATTGATGCACCTATAAAAATTGAACAAGTGCTTATCTACAATGTGTTAGGGCTTGGCGTAGACATTATTGCTACAAAGTCTATAGATAAGAAATAAATCATTAAGACTAATATATAAAAAGCCATATTTTCATTTATCTAGTTGAAAATATGGCTTTTTAATGAAAAAATTACTTTGTTTTAAAAGTACCTAAAAAGACGTTTGGAAAACTATATTTAGTTGTTGTTATTAATTGCATTTATACTAATCTATATTGGCATAATTTTTTTGTGTGTTTTTTAAATTATAATCAAGGCTTATGTTGATTAATAATAAATATATACCAATAAACATTAAAAATATATTGATAAACAATAAATAATGTGATATGCTATGGTTAATACTTAATTAAAATGTAATGTATGAAAATAATTTTTATAGCTGAAAAGCGGGAAAGGAGTTTGCAATGAAGAAAAAATATTTAACTTTAATACCATTTATTATAGGAGCTGCTTGTATGGTTGCCTATAACATAATCGGATCTGAAGTCGCTCCAGATGGTACTCTTTTAGAACCCTTTTATTTAATACCAATGAGTTACTTATTCTTGGCTATTGGTATAATTCTTGTACTAGCAGTAAGCAGAGTGTCATTCTCTCGTAATTCTAAAAAAATTGAAAAATAAATATTTGGACTTAAATTGAAATTTTTGATTTAAATGATGGATGGGCATTTAGTGCTTATCCATTTTTTTTTTGACACTTGCCAGTAGGGTGGTATCATTTTTAATTTCTAATGTGACAATATTATCTTAATTTAGCAAAGTTAATATGATAAAATGGGGTTAATGAAAATTTTAAAAATAAGATGTGAAATTTTGCAGTAAGTTTAGTTAAGAATAAGAACTTACCACCAAATGGTAATACTTTTAGAGAGAGAGGTAAATCAAAATGAATATTATAAACGTTGATAATAGAAATATTGATACTGAGCACATTTGTTGTGCAATCACTGATAAAAAAGGTGAATGTTGTATTTCATCTAAAAAAGCTTGGCTAAAAGGGTGCTACAATGATGGACTTATGTTTAAAAAGCTTGATGTACGGGGAAAGGTATTTGTTGAATATATACCTGCTGAAAATGCATGGTGCCCAATAATAGCTGAGGAATATATGTTTATAAACTGTTTTTGGGTTTCAGGGAAATTTAAAGGGCAAGGTTATGCAAACAAGCTGCTAGAAGAATGTATAAGTGATGCAAAGCTCAAGGGTAAAAAAGGTCTTGCCGTTCTTTCATCAAAAAAGAAAATGCCCTTTTTATCAGATCCTAAATACTTGAAATATAAAGGTTTTGAAGTATGTGACAGAGCGGAACCATACTTTGAACTGCTGTATCTTCCTTTTGAAAAAAGCACAGAAAAACCAAAATTTAAGGAGTGCTGTAAAGACGGGATAACTGATAAGAAGGGTATAGTTTTATATTATTCAAACCAATGTCCACACACTGAAAAATACGCACCTTTGATTGCTGAAATTGCTAAGGCAAGAGGTATTAACTTCGCTTTATTAAAGTATCAAACAAAAGATGAGGCACAGAATGCACCTTCACCATTTACAACATATAGTCTTTTTTATGAGGGTGAATTTGTAACCAATGAAATATTATCGGACAGTAAGTTTATAAAATTTCTTGAGGGAAAGGGTTTATAATTTTGAAACTACAGGGCAATGATTACGTATATTTAATCATTCTTTTACCTATTACAAATTTATCTTTGTAATACCCAGTTAATTCAGATATTTTTATAACATCGCAGGCGTTAGGAGAATGTACGAATTTATTATTCCCAATATACATTCCAACATGAGAAACTTCATGAGGTAGAGCTGGATTTGTCATAAAAAAAACTAAATCGCCCTTTTCAAGATTATTTATAGTAACAGATCTACCCTGGTTTATCTGGTCCATAGATGTTCTAGGCAAATCTATCCCAAAGTTTTTGTAGATATACTGAACAAACCCTGAACAATCGAATCCTCCACTTATATACTTCCCACTAGTGTCAGATATTGCTGGTGTTGTACCGCCCCATAAATACTGCATCCCTAAAAATGCATTTGAATAGGATACTAAATCATTTCCAGTTACTAATGCATGGTATTGCTTTCCATTTGCAATATATAGGGCCTTGTTTAGTGGAGTTTCAAAATTCGAGAAAACAATAAAAATCATATATATTAATGCTGTTACAGGAATAAAGGTTACATGCCAAAGCGCAATTGGATTTCTTTTTTTTAGAGTTTTTCTCATAATTTCTCCCCCTCCGGTGATTTAAGATACCTTATATTAAATTACTGTACCATTTCAAATAATATTCTAAAATGTTTAGAAAAATTAGCAAGATTGCAGAATCTATATTACAATATATATAAAATAGTTAAAAAGTAATTGCAGAAAGGGAGTAATAGGAATGAGTTTTTTATTTAAAGATAAAAACAATGATGGAGTAGAAAGAGTTGGATTTGAAGAAATTTTAAGTGAGGATAGAATGATTAGAAGGGAAAAAAGATTTAGAATATTAAATACAGTAATTATATATAATTCAGAAGAAGATTATTATGAATCCTTGGCTACCTGTGTTAATGAAAATAATGTAATAGAAACTATAAGTATAGAAGCATTTGATATACAGGAAAATGTTATAGAGCTTAAAGGTGCATATATTGATTATGAAGAGTATGAAGAAGACTCAGAGGTAAAATGCAGTGGAAAAATATATTATTTGTAAATTTATTATGATTATCAATTATAAGGTGTGGAAATTATTTTTAATTGTTAATTAATAGATAAGTATGCTGGATAGAGGGTTAGTTGCTATCCAGCATTTTTTAATCACATTTTTTTATACAACTTCTATTTTATTTAGGTCATCTCATTTTTGCCCAATCGCCATACAGTAATCAATACTGAACAAATAAGGATGGGAATAGCACACAAAAGCAGTTTGTAAATGTCAAAATCTAAAACTGTTAAACCCCGCACAATCCGTTGCATCTCAATTGATACCATAACACCGCTATAGCAAAACGGATAGGCAGTCCATAAGGTGGTATTTCCAACTAATACGGCAGGTATTACAAAGAGCAGGTTAAGGTCCATGGATAAAATCGGTTTTTCAATAATAGTAGTTATCATCCACATAATAGTGACTTCCGGAATAGCAGAAAGCATTAAAATTGCACTCCATTTAAGAATATAGAGCACAGGTATCCCTTCGGCAACTTTTGTTACATGGGTGGTATAAAGCCCTGCCACTATAAAGAAAAGGAAGAATATAAAAAGTTGCACACTTAAATAACTGATTAAAACTACAAGTTTTGCCAATGCTAATTTAGCGCGGCTTACAGGAAGAGCCAGCATGCTGAAATCTAACAATGGGTTTTTTACTAAGGTTGTATTTGGAATAGAGGTTGCATAATGCTCCAATTAGTAAAAAAATGTGAAATAACTGTTGAAATGACCAATATGGACAATGAATTTTGAAAACCAAATATTATATATATTGACAATATATGTACTATACTATATACTTATTAATAAGATAGGGGAGTAGTTAACACAAAAAAAATTGTGCAATAAAGTCAACATACTGATAAGATTTATCTGGCTTTATTTTAAATAACGAGACTTATCTGCAGAGAAAGACTGCAGATAAGTCTTTTTTTGTAACTAAAATTTAAATAAAGGGGAATAAATCATGAGTTTGCTTGAATTGTTTGTTATTGCAGTTGGTTTATCAATGGATGCCTTTTCAGTAGCTATTTGTAAGGGATTATCAATGAAGAAGATTAGTATTAGGAAAGCAGGAATTGTAAGTTTTTACTTTGGAACATTTCAATCAGGTATGCCCTTGATTGGCTATTATTTAGGAATACAGTTTCAAGATAAAATTACATTTATTGACCATTGGATAGCATTTGTACTGCTTGGATTTATCGGTATAAAAATGATTGTAGATTCGAGAAAAAGTAAATGTCAGATTGCAGTTGAATCTTTGGCTGATGCGGATAGGGATGATTCCCTTGATTTTAAAAATATGTCTGTTTTAGCAATTGCAACAAGTATTGATGCTTTAGCGGTAGGTGTAACCTTTGCCTTTCTTAAAGTAAATATTGCTTTAGCAGTTTCCTTTATTGGAATTGTTACTTTTACATTGTCAATGATCGGTGTAAGGATAGGAAATGTATTTGGTGCAGTATATAAATCAAAAGCAGAATTTGGAGGTGGGCTCATTTTAATAATTATGGGAACTAAACTTTTGCTTAATCATTTAGGATTGATCAATTTTTAGGGATAAGAGTCGTAAGAAAATATTATGAAATCTAAAGAGATTTTTATCAAATATGAGGATTAAAGTATTTGAAAATTTCTTTAATGGTGAATTATGAGCATTTAGAATATTCTTGACCTTGCTTTTGAAAACCGCGAATTAATTTAAATTTTTTATATGTAATGTAGCCTGAACAATACTAACTCATCCTCTGTAGTCATATTATCAGTTATACCAATAATCCAATTCCCATCTTTGCCCATTCCCTTAACTAAAACCTCTGGATTCTTTGTAAAAGATGCCGATGTAACAACATCTGTTTTGTTTGCAATTGTTGGTTCTGCTTTCTTAGCACACCCCGTAAATACGGCGGCTAAGGCTACTGCTACTATTATTGCTCTGATTTTCATAACAAGTTCCCCCTTATGTTTCTCTGATACTTATTAGACCAACTTAATATAGCGCAGATAAAAACAAATATCAATTGATATTTGTTTTCAAACGCAAATTCACAACACTGATCCAGTTATTTCTCATTGTTTAAGCATTGTAACAAACTTCAGTGCAAATGAATTTACTAGACTTTTAAAACTCCTGTAGGTGCTTTAACTTATGAGGTACACTACCGTCCTTCAAAAGATTAGCAACATATAACAATATTTATTGATTTACATGTAAAAAACGCTGCAAAGTATTAATAAATCTACGTTTAACCTCATTATGGAAATGTTCGATAATGTCATAAATTTCATGAAATTAGCAATTTCCTATTTGACAGGAACAATTTTGTTTATACAACCATAAAATAATTTATAATGATTTTAGGAGTGGTAGTAAGTATGTATTTATATCCATATGAATATTTCCGTGGAGGGTTTTACTCTAATCCAATGAAAATTACTAAGGCAGAATTAGATTTAATGAATACCATGCGTATGCTTTGGGAACAGCATGGAGCCTGGACAAGAATGGCCATAACTAGCATGGTTTTTGGGTTGCCGGATGAAGAAATGGTTGTTAATCGGCTACTACAAAATCCAGTAGATTTTGCTAATACATTGAAGTTTTTCTATGGAGACAAAATTGCTTCAAAATTCAGTGATTTATTAAAAAGCCATCTTGTTATAGCAGCACAGCTTGTAAAAGCAGCTAAAGCAGGAGATAACAAATCAGCCACTGAAGCAGAAAAAAAGTGGTATGAAAATGCAGATGAGATAGCTAGTTTCCTAAGTTATATCAATCCTTATTGGTCAAGGGAAAGTTGGAAAGCAATGCTACATGAGCATTTAGCACTTGTTAAAGCAGAAGCAGTTGCAATGCTTACCAAAGATTACGCAGCTGGCATCAAAGTTTACGACAAAATTGAAAGTCAAGCTCTAGAAATGGCTGATATGATGGCAGAGGGTATTATTAAACAGTTTTCTTATTAATTTATAAAATAGTTTTTAAATTGCTGCAATTAGCACTCAGCTGCTACCGTTTTTAACGGTTTAGTTCTATTCATATACGAAAAAACAAGCATTATAATTACAATGCTTGTTTTAATGACGTAAAGGGTTAAATGAGATAAAAAGATTAAAGTTAATGTAAATATTGGTAGATAATAAACTTCATTCTAGTGGCGTGGAATATTTAGCTAAACTTCAAAAGGAAAATAATGATACAATAGAAAATTTATTTATTACAGATATTAATGCTAAAGGCGTTATTAGCAATGATAATGAAGATTATGATTTTTCAGATCGTGATTATGTTAAGCAGGCTTTAAAAGAATCTAGAGCTCAAAGTGGAGTTTTCAAGTCTAAAAAATCAGGTGGAACTATTATTGCAATTGCCTATCCTTTAATGCTTGATAATAAAGTAGTTGTAGCTATAAAGAAAAATATAATAGCAATAGCGCTAATATCGTTATTTATTGCAATGCTTTTATCGTATTTTTTCACAACAAAAAAAATAATAGAACCTATTAAGATTTTACAAAAATTAATGGTAAAAGCTGGTGAGGGCGATTTAACAGTTAGAGCTGAAATAACTACTAAAGATGAAATTCAAACTTTAGGGGAATGTTTTAATCTAATGATTAAAGACCAATCAGATATAATAAGTAGAGTTAGAAGTGGTGCGAAGGAACTGGCAGCAGCTTCTGAGGAAATATCTGCATCGACTGAAGAAATAACTTCATCAACGGAACAAATTGCTGAGAATATACAAAACGTTGCCTTTAATGCAGAGAATCAAAATAATTCAATAATAGAAACATCAGAAGTTTTAGTTCAACTTTCAAGCTTAGTTCAAATAGCTGAGAACAAAGCTCTTATTGCTAAAAACAATTCTCGGGATACTGTGAGTGCTGCAAAGCAAGGAAGAACTAAAGTTAAGGAAACTGTTGAAGCTATTGAAAATATTAATAAAACATCAATGGACACAGAAGTTATATTAAAGGTGTTAAATGAATTATCAAAACAAGTTAGTGGAATTATAAACACAATTAACAATATTTCCTCTCAAACTAATTTGTTAGCCTTAAATGCGGCTATTGAAGCTGCAAGGGCTGGAGAGCATGGAAAAGGATTTACAGTAGTAGCAGATGAAGTTCGAAAACTATCAGAGCAAACAAATACTAGAGCAAATGAAATATCTTCATTGATAAATGAAATGGTGGTTCAAATAGATAGAGCTGTAGATTCAATGCATTTTGGTAAAGAGGTAGTAGAACATGGAGCTTTTGTAGCTAAGGAAACAGATGAAACTTTTGTTAGTATTATAAATGCAATTGAGCAAATATCAAAAGATATTAATAAAATAGCAGATATTAAAAAGGATGAAGTTGCAAGTTCTGAGCAAATAGTAAAACTTATAGATTCCGTTGCAACTATTACTGAAATAACAGCTACAAGTAGTGAAGAAGTTGTTTGTAGTTAATATTGTTTATATATAAATTGTTTTAAAATTCACAACATTCTTGACAATGAATATATATCATGCTAAAATTTCCACAAACAGTAAATGGAAAAGGGGGATTAATTTAATGATTAGTAAAAAAATCACAGCGATTACAATTTGTGCGTTTTTAACCACCACATTATTTGGCTATATTCCAGTAAAGGCATTGGATAAGATGTTTAAAAATAACATAAAAGAAAGTAATATACAAGGGGTGCAGGTAGCCAAAACAGAGGCAAAGGCTCCAAACAAGAAACTGACAGTGATGGTTTATAGCGACGCAGATAATAATTTAGAGCAAGGCTTACTTCAGGATATAGAGGAAATGAAGGTTGGATATGTAGATAATTCAGACTTAAACGTGATTGCTTTGGTGGATAGAACACCAGATTATTCAGATGATGAAACTGTACTTGGAGAAAATTTTTCGGATGCGAGGATGTATAAAATTGAAAATAATAAAGTGGTAAGAATTGAAGGTGGAAAAAATTTTCCTGAGATAACAAAAACTAGTGAGTATGAAGCAAATATGGGAGATGCACAAACCCTTAAGAAATTTATAGATTCCTGCAAAGCAAATTATCCAGCAGATAAATATGCACTTATTATGTCTAATCATGGTGGTGGAGTAAGAAACGATAAGTCAGTACAAGAGCCTAAAAATCCAAAGGCAGTATGTTGGGATGATACAAATGATGAGGACTGTTTATATACTGGAGAAATATCAGATGTACTGACCAATGATGAATCAGTGAATGTACTAGCATATGATGCTTGTTTAATGGGTGCTGCTGAAATAGCATATCAATATAGACCTGGCAATGGCGGGTTCCAAGCAAATGTTATGGTAGCGTCTGCACCAATAGTTTGGAGCGAAGGATTTAAGTATGATAATATATTTAAACGTCTAAAAGCTGGTGGTGGAAGAACTTCAGAGACTGATTTAACGTTAAAAGGAAAAGAACAAAATTTTGATCCTTCTACAGTTACAGATTTACAATTGGGTGCTCTAATGGTAGAAGAACAAAGAGATGCTGCTGAGTCTGCAAAAGAAAATAATCAAGTTTTAAGCTGTTTTGACCTTTCAAAAATAGAAATTTTAAAGAATTCTGTTGATAAAATGGCTATAAGTTTATGGGAAGAAAATAAGAAAGCAGATATAGAAAGACTTAGAGGAACTGAAAAAAAGACAACGCTTCTTCATTATTTTGATGAAAATGATAAAAGAGAGTGGCTATCCTATCCTTACTTTGACTTATATGACTTGTGTAGAACAATAAGTACAGACAGTGCTTTTAGTACTTCTATTAAAAAATTAGCCACAACTGTGATGCAAAATGTAGATGATGTAGTAGTTTATTCTTATGCTGGGAAAAAATTCAAAGGATTCACAGAAGGGAAAACGGGGTTAAGTGTTTTCTTGCCAGACGGAAATAAAATGTACAGAGATGTAACTGCAAATACAAGCTATTCAGAGTGGAAGGGACAAAGATGGTACAATTCTATAGATACAACCATACTTCAACCAGATTATTTATATGGTAAATTAAATTGGTGCAAAGATGGACAAACTCCTAAAATAAATGATATTGGAAATTGGTTTGAACTGCTTGATTGTTGGTTCGATAGTAGCAACGGTGACAATGGCGGAGATAACGGATACCAATGGTAAAAATTTAAATTACTTATTTTATGTAAGCTTTTGTATTAGCTTAAAAAGGATAATACAGAAGCTTACATTTTGTTTATGGGGTCTCGTCAACATAGCCCTCAAGCTAGGAAAATTCTATAAAAATAAAGACACCCCATTTGTAAAAATATTATCATTTGAAAGACAATAAAATACATCAATGGTTGTAAATTACAAAATCACTTTTTAAAATATCCCCAGTAGGATGTTGTATAGTGTCTCTTACTAATTTCTCTGAATTCTCATCAGGGTGTGTAACAACTGTACTCTCTACAATCTTATCACGTGCATTAGTTGGTTCATGTTTAGGAGTAACAACTGTACTTACTGGAACCTGATCACATACATTAGTTGGTTCATATTTAGGAGTAATAACGGTACCCACTGGAACCTGATCACATACATTAGTTGGTTCATGTTTAGGAGTGACAACGGTACCCACTGGAACCTGATCACATACATTAGCTGGTTCATGTTTAGGAGTAACAACGGTACCCACTGGAACCTGATCACATAGATTAGTTGGTTCATGTTTAGGAGTAACAACGGTACTTACTGCAACCTGATCACTTGTATTAGTTGGTTCATGTTTAGGAGTAACAACTGTACTCACTGGAACCTGATTACGTGCATTAGTTGGTTCATGTTTAGAAGTAACTAATGTATTTACTGCAACCTGATTACTTGTATTAGTTGGTTCATGTTTAGGAGTAACAACTGTACTCACTGCAATTCGATCACGTGCATTCCTTGTTTTATGTTTAGGAATAACAACGGTACTCACTGCAACCTGGTAACTTGCATTAGTTGGTTCATGTTTAGGAGTAACAAAGGTACTCACTGGAACCTGGTAACTTGCATTAGTTGGTTCATGTTTAGGAGTAACAAAGGTACTCACTGCAACCTGGTCACGTGCATTAGTTGGTTCATGTTTAGGAGAAACAACAGTATTCACTGCAACCTGATCACGTGCATTGGTTGGTTCATGTTTAGGAGTAACAAAGGTACTCACTGCAACCTGATCACTTGCATTAGTTGGTTCATGTTTAGGAATAACAATGGTACTCATTGCAATCTGATCACTTATATTTGTTGGGTTATGTTTGTGGGTAATAACTGTACTCACTGCAACTTGAACATTTACAGCTTCTTGTTTAGGAGTAATGACCGCACTGGCAATATCTGTATTTTTTAGATTTTTATAATAAGCATAGACTGGGGAGTAATCCTTGATTTTATTAGCAGATAAATTCAAACTAGTCAATTTAGTCAATCCTTCTAAAGAATCGATGTTGCTAATTTTATTAAAAGATAAATCTAAAGCAGTTAATTTAGTCAATCCCTCTAGAGGTTCTATGTTGCTAATTTGGTTATTGCTTAAACTTAAAGAAGACAAATTAATAAAATTTTCTAGCCCTGAAAGATTCGTAATATGTTTGTCTTTAGTATTTTTCAAGTTTGTTATTTTATTAACATATCCCAGTAATATATCGCCAGTAGGGCATTGTAGCTCATCTCTTATTGTCTTTTCTAAATTCTTATCTGGGAATGTAATAATTGTACTTTCTGTAATCTGTTCACTTACAGATTTTTGATGGGTGGCGTTATTTAAAAACGCGTTTTCAACAGAACTACAACCAACAATATTAATACTAAATAAAATAATAATTAAAATAGTTAACCGCTTAAATTTTATATAAGAAACGTTTCTCATGTTCTTAATCCCCCATTTGTAATAATGTCCGCCATGGTTTTAGTGTTTTAGTTCTATAAGAATATTATAAATAAATATCGGAAAGCTCCACTCGTATATTTTCATCTCCACTTTTCATTTTGCTACCATATAACGTATTTTCATGAAGTACCTTTCCAGAAGGAAGCATAACTGTAAACTTACTTCCTTTCCCAAATTCACTTTTAGCATATACACGACCACCATGTAATTCTACAATTGACTTAACTAAATTAAGGCCAATACCTGTACCTTCAGCATTTCTTGATAGTGATTTGTCTACCTGTTTAAATCTATCAAATATCGTAACCAAGTTCTCTTCTTCAATGCCAATGCCATTATCTTTGACTGATATTTCAACAAATTCATTCTTATCCTTAACATCTACAAATATTTTACCCCCTTTATCTGAAAACTTTATCGCATTTGATATAAGATTTAATACTATTCTCTCTATCTTTTCTGGGTCACATGCAATAATTTTTTCTTCTATATCTGTATCAAAAATAATATGTAAGCCTTTGCTGCCAGTAAAATTGCTTGTAGACAGAACTATTTCTTCTACAACTTGGACTATATTGTTATTTGATAAGTTCAATTTAAAGAATCCTGCTTGGATTTTTGATGAATCAACTATATTATTTATAAGTTTGGATAACCTATAGGAATTTAGTTTCATTGAGTCAAGGTATTTACTAATTGTTTCACGTCTTTCGTCTAGTGAACCATTATAGCAATACATTTGAACTAATTGTACTGCAGAAGAAATTACATTTAATGGTGTTTTAAGTTCATGTGAAATATTTGCAGTAAACTCTTCCTGTGAAATAAGTAATTTTTGTAGCTCATTATTCATTTCATTTTTTTTCTTAACTTCTTCATAGGTATAATTCCATATATATCTGATAAACATAAAATTAACCAAAGTAAGTACACTACCTAAAAAAATCAACAGGTATTTCTGAAATTTCTGAGCATTTGCAACTTTGTTAAGTGAACTATTTACTTCTAAATCAATTTTATTTATTAATACATTATCAGAATCCCTAAACTTATCAACTAAATTTTTACCCTGCTCTAGGTTCAATTTCGCCTCATTTGATTTGCCATTATCGACTAAAGCTATTTGCTCTTTAAAAAACATTTGAATAGAGTTCACCTGTTCATTAAGTTGATTAGTAATTTTAACGCCCAATGCCGTATCCTTTAAAGTATACAGGGAATTATAATATCCCCATAATTGTTTATTTCCTAAATAATAGGGTTCTAAAAATTTTTTGTCTTCTGAAATAATATAAGCCCTAATACCTGTTTCTTCATTAATTACTGCTGTTAAAATTTCTGTTGAAAATGTTTTTGCTGGGAGTATTTTTTTTATAATAAAATCACATTCTTTACTTACTTTATTCATACTATAAATACTAAATAATATTATAATTAATGATAAACAAGCAATTGAAAAGTATCCTAATACCATAGTTCGTCTACTTCTACTCTTAACCATAATACATATCTCCATTTCCCAATAAAAATTTATCTTCAAAAATTACATTTACCACAATATTTACAAGTTGATATTCTAGTAATATATTACCATAATATGTTGCATTTTACTATATCCTTATTCTACCATAATGTGACACTCTTACTTAAAAATCTTACAAAGCCAATAAATTCCGCTTGAAATATACCATAAGGCGTATGCTAAAATCTTCAAGTTTTGCATCGTAGGAGTAAGAACTAGTGGACCATGTTACTAATTAATGCTAGTTTCAGCACTGCAAAATTAATTAGAATTTAATTAACATTTAACTGAAGTATCTAATAATATGTTGAAACCAGTGCCTTTGAGGAGTTAAACCTTAGTTAATAACTTTGTCAAAATTAACTAGAATTATAAATAAATTAGAGATAAAGAGATAGGTATTTGTTGCTTTACTTATACCGTATTGGCAAATTTTTTTTTGTTAATATGATAAGTATTGTTATAATAGTGACAAGTTATATTATAATAATGACAATATAACTTGACATAAAAACTAAGCAATGATATATTGTATTTAACTGGCACCATAGCAGGCACTATTGCCTCTCTTGGATCTTTATTTAACTATATTTGGACAACAATTTAAGGAAGTGTTATTTTATGAAGGAAGAATTAGTATTAAAAAACAAACTTAAAGTAGCTAGAGCAGAAAATAATTTATCTCAAGGAGATTTAGCGGAAATGGTTGGCGTTTCTAGACAAACAATTAGTTCAATAGAAACAGGACAATTTAATCCAACTGCAAAGTTAGCATTAATATTTTGCATTGCATTAGATAAAAAGTTTGAAGAGCTATTTTACTTTGAGTAGGATAATGAGCCATATAAAAGGAGATTGTTAATCATGAAAAAAGAAGAAATTTTAGAAAAAAGCAAACGGGAAAATTTATGGGAAGATGAAAGAAGTAAACAAGTTAAAATAAAATCAGAAGAATATGCATCACAAATAGGAAATTTAATATTAGCATTAGTTATGCTTTGGAAAATCTTTCATAAAATGCCCTATGGTGATTTATTCGGCATTTTTTTTATTCAAATTGCAATTTCTAGTCTTTATAAGTATAAAAATAAAACAGAAAGCAAGTTATATTTAGTTATTGGAGTTATGATGCTATTTGCATCTAGTGTATTTTTATTAGATTTTTTTATTAATGGAACTTCATAAGCAGGGAAGATTTATTTTAAAAAAATGGACTAAGAGATTGCAAAGCAATAATAAGGCTATATTCCTTTA
Source organism: Clostridium sp. FP1 (assembly GCF_011065975.2). NCBI lineage: Bacteria > Bacillati > Bacillota > Clostridia > Eubacteriales > Clostridiaceae > Clostridium > Clostridium sp. FP1. Next base: position 2,014,413 of record NZ_JAAMNJ020000001.1, read on the forward strand.
AATTATACTAAAAGGATTGTAGCCTTATTATTTGGGATGTGTTTATAGCACTTATCTCTAGCATATTAAAAACCTATCCCGTATATTTATTTAATTTTTCTAAAATAATTGTATCATAAGTAAGTATTTTGCCGAGCAAAAGTTTGATAGATTCTAAATCATTTGGCATATTTTTCAATTCTTCATTAATTATAGTATTTTTTTCGATAATAAGGTTTTTCAATTCTTGGTCTTTCATATTGTCACCCCCATTTATATATAATAAATAATTCTTACCTAGTATTTTTATATAATTGTGTCCTTATTGAATTATATAAAAAATTGATACTGTTTGCAAGTATATAGGTAAAATACGCATATATTGATTAGTTGGTTTTAAAATCCATAGACGTTATAAATTAGTAACGCCTATAGGTTGACCATCTTCATTAATTAATGTTATATAATCATTATGCTTAACGAAGTCACTATAATAAATATGTAGTACGGCAATTGTATCTGTAATGATAAGACAATGCACTTGCAACTATAAACGACACAATTTAAGGAAAGAAAAATAAGCTGCTTTACACTTATTAAAATTAATTAGAATTTTGTGAAATTTAACAAGAATTCAATTAACACTTAACTACAATAACTAATAATAGGTTGAAATCATTGCCTTTGAGGAGTTAAACTTCAGTTAAGAAGGTTGTCAAATTTAATTAGATTTAACGACATTTAAGAATGTTATTGAAATTTGTATACTATACTAAATTATATATTAAAAAAGTAGATAGTAAGTCAGATGAAATATTCTAGTTAGAATTACTATTTTAATAGTGAAGGGATGGTATAGGGATGAGTTTTATATTTAAAGACATAAAAAACAGTGGTGGAGTAGAAAAAATTGAATTTGCGGAAATTATTAATGTGGATAGACTTATTAGAAGAGAAGCAACCTTTAAAATACTAAATACAGCAATCATATATAACGCAGAAGAAGAGTATTATTATACACTGGCTACATGCATTAATGAAAAGAATGTAATAGAAACAATAAGTGTAGAAGGATTTGAAATACATGCAAATATTACAGAGCTTAGAGGTGCTCATATTGACTATAAGGAATATGAAGAAGATTCTGAAGTAAACTGTATTGGAATTATATATTATCCATAAACCCTCATTAAAATCAATACTTAAAGGAAGCAGTACTAGAACATAGTTGTATTTGATAAGATGAATTCCTGTCGAAGGATATAAGGACCTATAAAAATAAACTCTGTATTTTTTTATATGCGGAGTTTATTTTTATTTATCTTCAAAGAAAATAAGGCATGTAATATCCAAAGACATTTGCAAGAGTATATAAAACTTTATTTTAAGTAGATTGGCACTTTCAGTAGGGTAACTGTGAACTTTTAAGAAATGGTAACGAAATAGGCGAATATTTTCATTATTGAAAAAAATATAAATATACTTAAGAAGTTACTTAAATGGTCGAAAATAGTAAATATGTGATTAGAATTAAATTAACTGATATTGTATATGGAGGAATAAAAAATGAAAAAATCAAATATATTAAAACCGCCAGTAGAAGTTTTTTATGAAGAAGAATTAAAAGCATTAGAGCAAAATGATAAAGAGTTAAAACCGAAAAATTGGAGATTGTCTCCAAAGGCTGTGAAAACTTTTATATTAGGAAGCAGTAGAAATATTGAATATAATGATGGAAAAAAAATCAAGATAAATAAAAAGTTTTATGGAGATGATAGTCTTATTGAAAGATGCATAATAACCTTAGCAGGAAATAGAGGCCTTATGCTTGTAGGAGAGCCAGGAACTGCAAAGACTATGCTTAGTGAGCTTTTAAGTGCAGCTATAAGTGGTACAAGCACTAATACTGTACAGGGAACAGCAGGAACTACTGAAGATATGATTAAGTACAGTTGGAATTATGCTATGCTTTTAGGCACGGGACCTACTAAAGAAGCTTTAGTACCTTCACCTCTTTATGTAGGAATGAGCAGGGGAATAATAACTAGATTTGAAGAACTAACAAGATGTCCTTCAGAAGTACAGGACAGTTTAATAAGTATAGTTAGTGATAAGGTATTGAATATACCGGAATTAGGTGACGAAGGGCTTTTATTTGCAGAGCCAGGCTTTAATATTATTGCTACAGCTAATACAAGAGACAAGGGTGTAAATGAAATGAGCAGTGCACTTAAAAGAAGATTTAACTTTGAAACTATATTTCCTATAAGTGATGTTTCCTTAGAGGCTAAGATTATCCAGCAGGAAGTGCAAAAGCTGGTGGAAGAGTCAGGAATTAAAGTAAAGATAGATAGAGATGTGGTTAATATATTGGCAACTACCTTCCATGAATTAAGAGAAGGAGTTACATCGGAGGGTAGCAGAATAGATAAACCTGCTGCTGTTATGAGTACCGCTGAAGCTGTATCTGTTTGTTATCAAACGGCTATGACTTCTTATTATTTTGAAAAGTCAAAAATGACAGTAGATTCTATGGTTCAGAATATATTAGGAACTGTAGTTAAGGAAAGCAGAGATGATATAGATAAGCTAAAAAATTATTTTAACATTATTGTAAAATCTAAAAGCTTAAAAGAGGGTGGATTATGGAAGGAATTTTACGAGGCTAGGAAATGGATAAAATAGACGAAATATATAGAAAAGCCTATGACCTTTCAAATAATATTTTGTACTTTCCAGTAAGACATCATAGTCCAACTTGCTGCTTTCACTTAAAGAGTGTAATAGATGCTTATAAGCCAGAAATTGTGCTGATAGAAGGCCCTTCTGATGCTAATTCTGTAATACCTTATATTGGAGATGATAAAACGCAGGCACCTGTATGCATTTATTATAGTTACACAGATGAAAAAAAATTGGTTACAGAAGAAGGAGAAAAATACAAGTGTTATTATCCTTTTTTAGATTATTCACCAGAACTTTTAGCTATAAGGGAGAGTAAAAAAAGAAATATTCCAGCCGAGTTTATAGACCTTCCTTATGCAGAAATATTAATAAACAGTGAAGTCGGAAAAGGGCTTAGAAAGAGTGAAGAGAAGAATTCTTATAATGATGATTATTTGTTTGAAAAGAGTAAATTTATAAATTCCCTTTGTGAAAAACAAGGTTGTAGAAGTTTTAATGAACTTTGGGAAATGTTATTTGAAATAGATGGTTTAAAAATAGAAACAGGAAGCTTTATAAAAAATATGATAGCTTTTTGTTATCTTTCAAGATGCTTTGAAAGTGAGGAAATTCTTAAGGAAGAGGGATGTATTGCTAGGGAAAAATACATGGCTTCTAAAATAAAAGAATTTTCTTTGAAATATAATAAAATATTAGTGGTAACAGGTGGATTTCATACTTCAGGACTTATACAGCTTTCAGATGAAAATATAGAGATTAACTTACATAATATTAATGAAAAAAACATAGGGGCTTATGCTATGGTATATTCTTTTGAGGAAAGTGATCAGTTAAATGGATATGCTAGTGGTATGCCTTATCCAGCATTTTATCAGAGAATATGGGATAATCTATGCCAAGATATTGAAAATCCCTATGAAAAAGCTGTGCTAGATTTTATAGTAATGTGTGGAAGAAATATAAGAAATTCAGTAGGTGGAGTATCTATTGCTGATGAAATTGAAGCACTTAATATGGCAAAAGGACTTCAAAAACTTAGAAATAAGGCAGAGTGTGGGGTTTATGAGTTAAAGGATGCAGTAAAATCTTCTTTTATTAAAGGAGAATTTAATATGGCATCGGATGCGCCGTTAATGGATTTACTAAAGCTTTTAAGAGGAAACACCATGGGGTGCCTTTGTAGTAATGCAGAAGTACCTCCTATTATTTTAGATTTTAGACAGCTTTCCAGTAAATATAAATTGAAAATAAACAATACTTTGCAGCAGGAAGTGATACTGGATATTTATAAAAATAATAGGCATAGGGAAATAAGTGAATTTTTTCATAGGCTGAAGTTTTTAAAGACAGGTTTTTGTTTAAATACTAAAGGGCCAGATTTTATAAATAAAAAGAATGTAAATCTTATACGCGAAACTTGGAATTACAAATGGAACGTTAATGTAGAAAGTAGTTTGATTGAAAATTCAGTACAGGGTGGAACACTGAAAGAAGCAGTAGAATCTTTACTTTTAAAGAAACTGTCCAGTAATGCATGTGATAGTGGTGTTATGTCAGAGGGGCTTATAGAAGCTTTTATGATGGGATACACGCATATTCTTTTAAATGCTATATCTATTATAAAAGATATAGTTATAAATGATAACAATTTTTATTCCGTTGCTGAGTGTACCTATAATATTTATTTCTTATACAGTGGAAATATGCTGTTTTCAGCCACCCAGGATGAAAATTTAAAGCAGCTTTTAATACAATGCTATAACAAAGCAGTAACCTTAGTTCCAGAGCTTTATGCAGTACCAGAAGAAGAGGTAAATAAGGTTATAGGTAAATTGAAAGATTTATACTATATATGTTTAGAACCAGAGTTTGAAAACCATATGGATATATTTAAAGAAGCTTTATTTTCTCTTACAAATAAAACTTCAAGCAATGCAGCAATAGAAGGAGCGGCCTTAGGACTGCTACTTGGACTTAATGAAGTAGATACTTCTTATATATTAAAAAAGGCAGAAGGGTATCTTTACGGTACCGGGGATAAATTTTTAAAATCAGCTACTTTCTTAAAAGGATTATTTTCTACTGCAAGAGATGTGGTTTTAAGCGAAGAAAAAATGATTATAGGAATAGACAATGTGTTAAAGAATCTTAGTGAAGAGGATTTTTTAGGGCTTTTACCTGAACTTAGACTTTCTTTTAGTTTCTTTGTTCCAAGTGAAATAGACCAAATAGGTGAAGGTATAAGTCAGCACTATGGCATAAGTGAAAGAAAGCTGTTTAATGTAGAGGCAGTAGATCCACAGGAATTAAATTTAGCTATAGAGCTTGACAGGTTTGGGAAAGAAGCTTTAAAGGAGTTGGGAGTGTTAAATGAGTAAGGATATAAGCACACTTAATAGATGGAGATTGATTTTGGGAAAATATTCAAGCAATAACTTAAGTTTTTCGGAAGATAATATAAACTATGCTGATATGGATGCCTTACTAGAATTTTTATATGAAAGAGAGTATGGAGAGGAAAGAGGAATAAGAAATGATAAAAGATTAGGCTCTTTAAACCCTTCAAATCTTACAGTACCTCAGTGGATTACAAAGATAAAGGAATTATTCCCTAAAGAAACAGTAGAAATATTAGAAAAGCATGCTTTAGAGAAATACAACTTAAAGGAATTGCTTACAGATAAAACTGTTCTTGAAAAGTTGGAGCCAAATCCAGAGCTTTTAAAGAGTATTCTTCAAATGAAGCATCTTATGAAGGGTGAGGTTTTGGAAACTGCAAAGAAAATAGTAAAGGTTACAGCGGAAGAAATAGCTAAAAAATTGGAGCAAGATATAAAGACAGCTATTAATGGTAGATTAGATAGAAATAGATACGGTGGAATAAAGTCTTCACGAAATATAGATTTTAAAAGAACCATAAAACAAAATTTAAAGAATTTTAATAGGGAATTAAATACTCTTGTTGTGGATAGAGTTTATTTTAATAAAAGAGTAAAATCTTCTAATCCGTGGAATGTAATAATTGCAGTAGATGAAAGTGGAAGTATGTTGGATTCCGTTATTCATAGTGCTATTATGGCAGGAATATTTTCTAAATTACCTATGCTAAAAACAAAACTAGTTATATTTGACACAGAAATAGTTGACCTTACAGAATATGTAGATGATGTGGTGCAAACCTTGATGAGTATTCAATTAGGAGGAGGAACCAACATATCTAGAGCTCTTCAATATTGTAATGGGTTAATGGAAAATCCACATAAAACCATAGTAATATTGGTAACAGATCTTTATGAAGGTGGAAGTTATGGAAATATGTATGCCAGAGCAAAGGATATTATTGAATCTGGAGCAAAGCTTATAATACTTCCTGCTCTTGGTATAGATGCAGAGCCTGTATATGATAGAGGTGTTGCAAAGAAAATGGTGGCTTTAGGTGCAAATGTGGCGGCTATAACTCCAGGGGGGCTTGCAAAATGGATAGCGCAGATAATTTCTTAAAGAAAATGGGAGAGCTTTTATTAACTGTAGATGATGAATTCTTAATAGGAATAAGTAATAAAGGCACAGTCAATAGAGCTAAAAAGGATTTAGAAAAAGCGGAAGAAATAAATGTAGAGCAGGAAGATGCAGCTTTAAAATGTATTTTGGAAGATAAAACAGAATGTGTTATAAATGAGGATATTAAAGCTTATAAATGTTCATGTCCTTCAAGAAGTATATGTAAGCATGTAATAATATGTTATTTGTATGTAAAGAGTAATTTTAATTTTTTGTTTGGTATAGAAAATAAGAGTTTAAATGAAAATGAAAAATTTGATTTTGGTGAGTTTTTAAATATAGATATGGAAAGTTTATCAAAACTACTAGGAGAAAATTCTTTTAATGAAATAGTAAAAAGAATAAATTTCGGTGTAGGGGTAGAAATAGAAGAAGCTTCACTACTTACTATAAAATTTAAAGATGAAGATTATGTGGTTAAATTAATTCCAAATATTAAAGAAAAAACATTAGCTAAAGAAATTTTGGAGGAGGCCATATGTTCTTGCAAGAGTAAGGAAGTTTGCAGACATAAGGTAGAAGCTGTAATTCATTATGAAATTTTTAAAGGCTTTATAAAAAAAGAAAATCTCACTATTTTAAATAAAAAATCTAAAGCTGAAAAAACACTTTTGACTCAGGGGGTACTTTTAGTTAAAAAGCTTATGGAAGATATTTTATTTGTAGGGATATCTAGGCTTCCAGAAAATATTACAGATAAAGTAGAGAGCACAGCGGTATTATGCCACAGTTACAATCTACCTAATTTAGAAAAGATGCTTAGAAGTGTTAAAAGTGAAATAGAACTTTATATAAATAAAAATGCTTCTTTTTCCATAGCTTCTTTTAGAAAAAAAATAAGTTATATATATATTAATGCTTTAGCCATAGAAAACTGCAAGGATGAAAATAAGCTTTACAAATTATGTGGAGAACATAAGTCTGCTTATTATGATATATCACCAATTATCTTATATGGGATAGGAGCAGAATCTTGGAGTTCTAAATCAGGCTATGAGGGAATTACATATTACTATTTTGCAGAAAACAAAGGAGATTTATTTACTTATACCAGCTCAAGACCAACTTATTATGATAATAAAAAAAGAAACTATGGACTAGCTTATAGTGAAGTTCCAAGCTTTGGTATGGAAGGCAGTTTAGAGGAAATATCACAGCATTCAATAAGACTTGTTAATGGGAAAATTAATGATGAGAGAAGAATTTCCGCAAGTCAGCAAAGTAAAGGAGAGCTTTTAGAAAAAACAGATGTATATAAGTTGAATTTTAAAGAGTTATTCATAGATAACTGGCAACAACTTTTACAGGGATATTCTAAAGAAAATACAAATCTATATATTATTAAGGCTGCAAGCTATGAAAAAAGTTCCTTTGATAAAATAAACCAAAGGTTTATTTTACCTATTTATGACGCAGAGAAAAATATGATTTATATAGAGATAGATTATTCTAAAGAGAAAAAAAGAATGATACAAAAATTTGAAAGAATGGAAAGATTAAAGAAATATCCAGGCAGAATGCTTGTACATACTTATTTAAAGGAAGGACAACTTAGGGTAATACCTATTGTAGCTTATTATGAAAATGGGGATATAGTGAACTTAACATTAAACTAAAATGTTGTAAGGAGTTTGTTTTATGGGAAAGTGCGATAATTTATACCTGCTTATTGAGGATATTGAAGGACTAATGGAGAGTATACTTATAAGCGGTTTTAATGTAGTAAATACAGGTGTATTAGATAACATAAAGCAAGTTTATGAAAACTGTGAAAGAGTTGGATTAAGTTTTGCAGCAGAAAAACTTAAAGACATACATAAGGCTCAAGAGAAAAAAAGACATGATATTAACTATAACTGTGAAGAAATTATGGTTAAATATTTTTTGCTTAATAATTATATAGAGGCTATTAAAGATAAATTAAATGTAGAAAAAGCAAAAGAATACATCAAATCAAATAAAGGGGACCAAGCATAATGGGATTACAAGAACATTTAGCAGAAAAAATAAATAATGTGTTATTAGAACTGGGAGTATCTGATGAGGTGATTGAGGGCTTTGAAGCATATATGGAAGGCAGTTTAAAAGAACAGGAGTTTTTTAATTGCTTACCTACTATAGATATGAAGAGCTTACAGGACGAGTTAGTAGAACAATTAGTTAAGACCTATAAATCATTAGAAAAGCGTAAGGCGGAAGAATACAGTTCAAGCTATGTGAGAATATTATTTGAAATAGGTGGAAAATCAACTTTTATAATTATGGATAGGTGTTATTCCGGTTATTATAAAGGAGATTTTTGTAGAAAGTTATTAAAATACAAAGTAAAACCTGCCTTTGTAATAGCATATTATGCGAAGAATCTTGTAAGTAGTGAAAATAACCTAAGTATTACTTTTATTAATTTTTATGATGGTCTTTATGAAAAATATGAAAGTGAATTTGAGGAAGCTTTTGATATTAGTGATGTAATGGAACAGCTGTTTATAGCTGCTTATGAAGTTTATAAAAGGCAAGGTAAGAAAAAAGAGCTTTGTAATTGGCTTAATGAATTCTTAGGAAGCCCAGTAATTGCTTTAACTTTATTTGATGAGAAGTTGATTGATTATGATAAAGAGAGAATTAGTAAATATATAAGGGAAGATAGCTTAGAGTTAGATGAATTAGTAGAAGATTTAAAGAGTAGAAAAGTAGATTTAAATATAGATAGTTGGGCTTTAAAGTTTTTAATGGCTATAAGTTACACTATAGTTAATCAATCAGAAATAGCAGGTAGACTTCTTAAATTTAGTATGACTATTGCGCCAGAAAGAAGTTTTAACTGTTTAAATAGTTATCTTACAGCTCAAATATATAATAAAATAAGTAAACTTATAGATAAGATCAATGTTAATAGAGTGTTATATATTTCTTGGATGGCGGGGAAAACTTCTAGCTATAGTCATGGATATGCTAGGGAATTAAAACAAGAGTTAGCTTCCAATAAGGAAGAGTTTATAAAAGCAATGAAGTTGTACACGGGTATTAATAAAGCTTATATGATTTCACTACTTTTGAAACAGGGCGAAGGCGGAGAATATATAAATGAAGTAGAAGATGCATTTATTAATAAGTTTTCAGTATTTATGGATAACCTACATATAGAAAAAAATGTTTATGAAAAGTTTATTCACTATTTAAGAGGAGAATGTGATTTTGAAAGTGTAAAAGATATCTTAGAAGGGTTACTCGGCAAAACAGAACCCTACATATATTATCATGATTATGCTGAGATTTTATTTTGGTTAAAAGATGCATCACCAATGTTTGAAAGAGCAATAAAAACTTTTATTGCCATAGGAAATTCAGATATATTAGAAAAAATACATGATAAATTCAAAGAAAAAGATAAAAGCAACTTAGCTTCTTTTATTGAATTTTTAAATAGTTATGGAGCTTCAATAAATAACTATATTTCTTTATTAGGTAGTTATGCTGCTCGGCAAACTAAGTTTAGAATGGAAGCTCAAAATTTTATAACAAAGCTTATATCTGAAGAAGAAGATAAATTTATAGAAGCTACAAAGTTATGTCCAGCGGATATAAGAGTATATTTTTTAGAAAAAATATTTAAGTTTAATAAAGAAAAGAATGCAAAAGTACTTATAGATTATTTAGCGGATTCTTCAAAGTTTGTACGAGAAAAGGTGATAGAGCTTTTAACTCCTTGCACGGAATGTCATGAATATATAATACCTAGTTTAAGCGCTAAAAAACAAGTAGTTAGAGAATCGGCAGTAAAAATACTTTTAAAGAGCAGTAACAAAAGAGTGATTGAAGCATTAAATGTGGCATTAGAAGTAGAAAAAACTGAAAAAATAAAAGGGCTTTTAAGAAAAGCTTTAAATGTGGAAAGTGATTTAGAAGAAACAAATGAGAAGCTAGATATTTTAGAGTACTGCAAAAAAGCTTTAAAGGGCAATAAAGCAGCGGGACTCAAATGGCTGGCGTGTGATACATTGCCAAAGGTAAGGTTTAAGGATAGTGACAAATTTGCAGAGGATGAAATCATAAAATATATATTTTTATGTTACGCTCCTTACATTGAAATAGGCTTAAATAGTGAAGCAAAAAAGATAAGTGAACTTTTAGATACAAAAGATTTAGCAAAACTTGCTTTAGAAGTTCTTGAAAGATGGCTTAGCGGTGGTGCGGAAAGTAAGAAAAAATGGGTACTTTCGTTTGCATCTATTTATGGAGACTATGATGTAATTAGTATATTCAAAAAGAATATAGAAGAATGGCCGAAAAACTCAAGAGGGGCTATAGCTAGTGATGCAGTAAGAGCTCTTGCACTTAATGGAAGTGATGAAGCTCTTATAATAATAGATAATATATCAAGAAAATTTAAATTTAAGCAGGTGAAAAATGCCGCAAGTACAGCACTTAAATTTGCTGCGCAGCAAATGGATATAGATATGGAGGAACTTTCAGATAGAATAGTTCCAGACTTAAGTTTTGATGTGAAAGGTGAAAGAACTTTTGATTATGGTGAGAGAAAGTTCATTGTAACACTTACTCCAGAGCTTATCTTAGAAGTACAAGATGAAAGTGGCAAAAAGTTTAAGAATCTTCCAACTCCAAGTAAAAAGGATGATGAAGATAAGGCTGCAGCAGCTTTTTCAGAATTTAAGAACCTAAAGAAGAAGCTCAAAACAGTAGCGAATATACAAGCTATCCGTTTAGAAATGGCACTATCTAGTAACCGAAAATGGACAAAAGAAGCATGGATAAAGCTGTTTGTTCAAAACCCTATTATGAATCAATTTGCTATAGGTCTTGTATGGGGAATTTATAAAGAAAATGCATTGATGGATAGTTTCAGATATATGGAAGATGGAAGTTTTAATACTGTGGATGAAGATGAATATAACATAGAAGATGGAGAGTTAATAGGACTTATCCATCCAGTAGAATTAAGCAGCGAAGATATGGAATTATGGAAAGAGCAGGTTGAAAATTATGAGATAAAGCAACCTTTTGAGCAACTAAATAGAGAGGTGTTTCAGGTTAGTGAAGAAGAAAAAACAATGAAAACTGTAGAACGTTTTGGTGGAACCATGTTAAATGGTTTATCTTTACTAGGAAAATTGACTGGTTTTGAATGGAGTAGAGGATCAATTCAAGATGGTGCTGGTTATTATAATTTTTATAAGGAAGATGATAAACTTCAAATTGGAGTTGAACTAAGTTTTAGTGGTTTAAGCATAAGCTTTGAAAATGATGAAGTAACAGTATATGACTTGATTTTTTACAAAAAAGGAACTGTAAAAAGAGGTAGTTACATATATGATACCGTAAAAGAGCAGCACATTATAAAGCCATCAGAAATACCAAATAGATTTTTTAGTGAAATTCTTTATCAAATAAATAAAGCAATAGCATCAAAAATAGGGATTAATGACAAGTGGAAGGAAGAGAAATAAATATGATTTGTAATGAGAAATTTTATATTATGAGTAATACATATAATAATCAAGCAAAGCTATTCTGGAAAGCTAACGTAAAGTATGAAAAATTTGTTTGTGAGCTTTGTGGAGGAATTCATTGTACATATGAATCTCCACATCCTGTTATTTTTTATGGGAAGAGAATTGTAGATATTTATTTCGATATAAGTGGATTTATAATAAGCCCAGCAGTTGTTGAACTTTTAAAAGAGAACAATATTACTGGGTATATATTAGAAGATGTGGAACCCTTGGAGTGGAAAGATGGAAAAGGACATGACACTGGACATGATGGAAGTAGCTACAAGTTATTAAAAATCAAGGGAAGATGCGGGTTCTTATGTGATAGTGTTGGAAAGATTATTGATAAATGTGAACAATGTGGTAGACCCAATAGTGATGTTCTAGATTCCTTAAAAGATGGCTTAGCTTTTAATGCTGATGATTATGATGGTTCTGATATTTTTCAATTTAACAACTGGACATGGTTACCTATTGTAAATGAAAAAGTGAAAAAACTAATTAAAAAGCATAAATTAAAAGGATTTAAATTTGAAGAATTAAAAGATTATGTTGGGTGTGATGCTTTTTAGAAATTATGTTTTTATGCAAGGTATCCATATGAGGAGCGAAGAAATAATAAAGAGTATTTAGAATATTTATTTGAAAAAGATTTTGAAGAAGATTAACATAAGCTAATTCAAACTTTACCGGATGGGACTGGTAATTTTTATATTGATATAATTATAAACTTACAGGAGAATTTAGGGACATGTTTTCAACATGAATTCGGATGATGGTATGCAAGTGGTATATGAATCTACATTTGAGGAGTGGTTTAAAAAATATTATGAGATATGAAAAAAAAGTAAAAAAAGTATTCAATTTATTAAAATAATATATAAATCTAAAGGAGGAAATTCCATGGCAAGTATTGGGATAAAATTAGATCCATCAAAAATGAATAATCCAGACTTAGATTTAAGATATATAATACCAAATAAAATTGAAGAGTTAACAAAAGGAGCTGTAGAATATGATGGATATGACTATTCATCAGATGGAACAAATTCTATTATTATTTTTCTAAGTTGTGAAAATCCTAAAAAATATGTAAATGAGGTTTTAAATATTTTAAGAAATGAAGATTTTTTGAACAATAATATTTATGAAGTTGGTGTAGTAGCTATTGATAATGGAGATGGATTTAAAGTAATTCATCCTAGTAATTATGAGAGTGAGTTTGATTTATAGGAGGAAAATATATGATTAACAAATACACAATAGATTTCATTGAAGAAAAGAAAAAAGTAGAAGTTCCAGTAACAAAATTTGGAGGACAACCAGTATGGATAGATAAAGTTCAATGGCCTATTGATGAGGAAAATGGTAAACCAATGAGATTCATCTGTCAAATAGAGCTTTACCCTGAAATTTTTGGTGAGAATAAACTTAAAATGGCTTATTTATTTGTTTCAAAAGAATGGAATAATTATGTTGTTATATATCAGCCATCAAATACAAAAATAGTTACAAAAGAGATAGCTAAAGGTCCAACAATTTATAGGATGGTAGAGAAGAAGAACAGCTCATTTTTAGTTGCAGAAGGCTGTGAATTTAAGGTTAACCTTACTGCTGGAGAAGATTATAATTTTGTTCGTCAAGGTCCTTATTTTAAAGATGATGAACTTGTTTTTGAAGAGAGTCCAGAAGATTATGATGAAATATTAGATGGAAATAAAATAGGGGGAACACCTCTTTTCTTAAGTTGTGATGAGCTTCCAGAAGAGGATACATGGAAGTTATTATTACAAATAGATGCTACTACTCTTCCATTTGAACTTAACTTTGGTGATGCCGGAATTGGATTTTTCTTTATAAATATGAGAGATAATAGCTTGAAGTTTATTATAGAAAGTTGTTAACACACTAGATATTTGAACGTCCCTTAATAGATAGCAAAGTGGTTATTAATGATGATGAGTAATGGTGACATTAATTTAGTAAGAATGGAGAGATACTAATGAAAAAATCAATAATAGAATTACCTAAAAGCTTAGAAAAATTTAGAGGTGAAATAGAAAAAACTATAAAACCATATATAAAAATTAAATTGCAAGAGCAAAAAACTATGCCTTGGGAAAGTAAATTAGGAGGAAATCCTTATTTAGAGATTGGCATAGAATATCCTAAAACATCAAAGGGAGAATATTTAAGATTGTTAGCTCAGATAAATTTTGAGGAAACTCCACATTTAGATCCTTTTCCATCAAAAGGTATATTACAATTTTTTATATTGGCTAATGATGTATATGGTCTTGATTTTGATGATCCCTGCATACAAGATACATTTAGAGTAATTTATATACCTGATGTTGTAAAAAACGAAGAAAATCTAATAAAAGACTTTTCATTTTTAGGAGAACTAGAAGATGATTGGTACATGCCTTTTAGTGAAGAAGGTAAAATGAATTTTTCATTAGAATATATGCCTGTATCTTGGAGTGATTATAGATTCGATAATATGTATAATAATATTAGCTTAACAGAAGAAGAAAAGGATGATTACATTGAGGAACTAGATACTGATGGATGCAAAATAGGCGCATATCCTACCTTTACTCAAGGTGATCCTAGAGAGGATGAAAATATAAGAACATTTGATACATTACTGCTTCAACTTGATTATGAAAAGGAATGTGGTTTAATGTTTGGAGATAGTGGAGTTGGAAACTTCTTTATAAATGAAGAAGATCTGAAAAAATTAGATTTTACTAAAATTTTATATAATTGGGATTGTTGCTAATACACTAGATATTAAGGAGAATAAAAAAGGGTGGTGTTTATATTGAAAGTAAATTATGTTCATGATTTTAATCAAAAGACAGAAGAAGAATTTTTAAAGATACAAAACAATTTAAAAGAAAAAATTAATATTACAAATAAAATAGATTTAGAAAATATAAAAGTTTGTGCTGGGATAGATATTGCTTATTGGGAAAAGAACAATGAAACCATCGGTGCTTGTAGTATAGTAATTATTGATTTTCAAACTAAAAAGGTATTAGAAAAGGTTCACAGTGTTGGAAAGATAGAAGTGCCATATATTGCTGGATTTTTAGCTTTTAGAGAATTGCCTTTAATACTAGAGGCAGTAGAAAAAATTACAGTTGAGCCAGATATTTTTATATTTGATGGTAATGGATATCTTCACCATAACAATATGGGAATAGCAGCACATGCAGGCTTATTTTTAAACAGGCCTACTATTGGAGTAGGAAAAACTTATTTTAAAATAGATAAAGTAGATTTCATTATGCCGGAAAATGAAGTAGGGGCATATACGGATATAGTTGTAAAGAATAAGGTTTATGGAAGAGCTATAAGAACTAGCAAAAGTGTAAAGCCTATATTTATTTCTTGTGGTAATAATATAGATTTAAATAGCTGTTATGAAATAGCTATGAATTTATTATCTAAAGATAGTAGAATACCTATTCCGACAAGGCTTGCTGATTTGGAAACACACGTTTTGAGACAAGAATATAGATAGAAATATTACTAGAAAAACAAACGAAGGAGATAGCGAAATGGGATTACAAAATCACTTAATAGAGAGAATAAGCAATGTGTTAGTAGAACTTGGACTAGCTGCTGAAGTTATTGATAGTTTCGAAGCATATATGGAAGGAAGCTTAGAAGAACAGGAGTTTTTTAAAAACCTTCCCAATATAGATATGGATAATTTAAAAGCTGATTTAGTGGAACAAATGGTGAGTACATATAGATCCTTAGATAAACATAAAGCTTATGATTATTGGTCTAAATATATGAGGATATTATTTCAAATGGGAAAAACATCTGTATTTTCAATAATAGATAAGACAACCTATTATTATGGAGATGAATATTTTAGAAAATTTTTAAAATATAATTTAAGTCCTTCCTTTGTCATAGCATATTATGCCAACTGCATTACCCGGCAAGAACGTGATTTAGACCGTGGATTTATTAAGTTTTATGATAGCATTTATGAGGAACATAAAGATGCATTTAAAGAAGCTTTTGATATTAGCAAAATAAATGAACAAACAATTATAGCAACTTATTTGGTTCAAAAGGAAAAAGATAAGGAGCAAAAACTTTGTAGTTTTCTAGAAGAAGATATGATTGATTCAATAGAAGTTTTATTTAGCAAAAAGATATGTTGCGAAGATGCAGAAGCTTTGGCTAAATATTTAAAAGGTGAAACTTCAAATTTAGAAGAAATAATAGACCTATTAAAAAATAATAACAGTTTAGTTTTGAATATTGATACATATGTTTTAAAATTCCTTATAGGGACTAGCTCTACCATATCTAATGAATCAGATATGGCAAATAGATTTATTAAATTTGCTATATTATTGGATTATGAAAAATCCTTTAATGGTTTACACTACTATCTTAAATATAATAGATATAATAAGATTATAAAAATTATGGAAAAACTTGAAATAAAAAAAGAACTATATATTGCATGGATGGGTAATAGAAATGTTCGATACAATGGTTATAATTTTGAAAAAGAATTAAAAGAAGAGCTGAAGGAAAACAAAGAAGAGTTTAAAAAAGCAATTACAATGTGCAGTGGTATTGATAAAGCTTATATGGCTTCACTTCTCTTTCAAAATGGAGAAGGTTTAGAATTTGCACGTGAAGTGGAAGATGTGTTTATTCATGAATTTTCTATAGCTATGGATGAATTAAATGTTAAAAGAGATATTTGTGAAAACTTTATTGAATATTTAAGAGGTAATACTGCTCTTGATAATATAAGTCAAACCTTACAAGGATTATTAGGAAAAAAAGAAATATATCTATATAACTCTAAGCGTAATTTTTGTAAAGTTATGTTCTGGCTAAAAGATATGTCTCCCATGTTTGAAAAAGCTATGAAAATATTTATTGCTATAGGAAATTCGGATATATTAATATACATATATGATGATTATAAAAAATTCAAGGGCATAAAAATTGGAGATGAAGACTTAAATTCTTTTATAGAATTAATGGATAGTTATGGAGCTTCAATAATGAATTATACATCTTTCCTAGGCACATATGCTTTTGGCAATTATGTTAGACAAACAGTACGTGATCAATCAACAAATATTATTGAAAAACTAATTGAAAAAAATGAAGAACAGCTGATAAAAAATATATATTATTGTCAGGCTGAAACTAGAGCAGGTCTTTTAGAAATATTGTATAAGAATTGTGATGAGTCTAAAGTTGCAAAAGTTATTATTGAGTATTTGGCGGATTCTTCAAAGAGTGTACGAGAAAAGGCTATAGAACTTTTAACTTTAAGTGAAAAAAATCATGTAATGGTAATAGAAAGTTTAAAGGCTAAAAAACAAGCAGTTAGAGAATCAGCAGTAAAAATACTTTCTAAAAGCAGTAATGAAAAAGTGATTGAAGCATTAAATAAAGCTTTAGAAGTAGAAAAAACTGAAAAAATAAAAGCACTTTTAAGAGAAGCTTTAAATGTGGAAAGTGATTTGGAAGAAAATGATGAGAAGCTAGATATTTTAGAGTACTGTAGAAAAGCTTTAAAAGGTAACAAAGCGGCAGGTTTGAAGTGGCTAGATTGTGATACGCTTCCAAAGGTAAGACTTAAGGATAGTGAAAAATTTGCAGAGAATGAAATTATAAAATATATGCTTATATGTTATTCTTCCTGTATTGAAATAGGATTAAGTAGTGAAGCAAAAAGGGTAAGTGAACTTTTAGATATAAGGGATTTATCAAAACTTGCTTTAGAAGTTCTTGAAAGATGGATTGGCAGTGGTGCGGAGAGCAAGAAGAAATGGGTACTTCCTTTTGCAGCTGTTTATGGAGATTATGATGTAATTAGCTTACTAAAAAAGAATATAGAAGAGTGGCCACAAAACTCAAGAGGGGCTATAGCTAGCGAGGCAGTAAAGGCTCTTGCTCTTAATGGAAGTAATGAAGCTTTAATAATAGTGGACAATATATCAAGAAAATTTAAATTTAAGCAGGTAAAAAATGCTGCAAGTGCAGCACTTGAATTTGCTGCAAAGCAAATGGGTATAGATATAGAGGACCTTTCAGATAGAATAGTTCCAGAGTTAGGTTTTGACATAAAAGGAGAAAGAGTTTTTGATTATGGTGATAGAAAGTTTATTGTAACACTTACACTAGAGCTTATATTAGAAGTACAAGATGAAAGCGGTAAAAAGTTTAAAAGCCTTCCAGCTCCAGGTAAAAAGGATGATGAGGATAAGGCTACAGCAGCTTTTTCAGAATTTAAAAATCTAAAGAAGAAGCTCAAAACAGTAGTAAATATACAAGCTATCCGTTTAGAAATGGCACTATCTAGTAATCGAAAATGGACAAAAGAAGCATGGGTAAAGTTGTTTGCTCAAAACCCTATTATGAATCAATTTGCTATAGGTCTTGTATGGGGTGTTTATGAAGCTAATGTTTTAACTGATAGCTTTAGATATATGGAGGATGGCAGTTTCAATACTAAAGATGAAGATGAATATGAGTTAAAGGACGGAATGATAATAGGAATTGTTCATCCAATAGAGTTAGGCAGTGATGATATATCTATATGGAAAGAACAGTTTGAAAACTATGAAATTAAACAACCACTTGAACAGTTAAACAGAGAAATATTCAGGGTTACGCAAGAAGAAAAAACTAATAAAAAGGTAGAACGTTTTGGAGGAATAATGTTAAATGGTTTATCTTTATTAGGTAAGTTAACTGGTTTTGGATGGAGTAGAGGATCAATTGAGGATGGCGGTTGTTATTATACTTTTTGCAGAGAAGATAGTACTTTTAAAATAGATGTGGAGTTAAACTTTAGTGGGGCAGGTGTAGGCTATGAAAATGAAGAAGTAACAGTATATGACTTAACTTTTTATAAAGAAGGAACTGTCTCAAAATACGATTATACAAATAAAATATATGAGCAGAATAATGTATCACCAGATACACTTCCTAAAAGATTCTTTAGTGAAATTCTTTATCAAATAAATAAAGCAACCGCTTCAAAAACAAGAACTAATGAAAATTGGAGAGCGGAAAAATAAAAAAGAGGAGTTGAAGCAATATGGAGAAGCAATTAGAGATATTAGATTCTAATTTAATAAGGGTAAGACCCGATTTTTACCCAAAGTTGAATAGTTTAAAATCACTTGAAACGCTGACAATAAGTCAAACTCAAAAGGATATTGACTTTAAATTAGATAATGTAAGAATTACAACTGTTATGAATTAAAGCACGGAAGGCATTTCCTACTAGAGATAAAATCACATATAGGATATGGGGAGGATGAAAAATTTGAATCCAAGTTATTTTAGAATTAAACTTTCGATTGAAGAGGCAAAAAGACGATTGAGTAATTGGTGGAGAGTTGCTGCTCCAACGGAATTTTTTAAAACAGATTATTCACATGCAGTCTCTAATGCATGTGATAAAAATGGTATGTGGCGAGGAGAAGCATTATACATGTATCAAAATGATGAATGGACAGTTTTTGAAGATCTTTCTGGAGGATTTGGTACTATTCCGGCTACTTCATGGATTGAATTTGCACAGAAGGATTCATTTGTGTTTGCTGGCTATAATGATTCTATTCCTTATGGGGAGTTGATAATTATTCAAAATGGAAAAATACTTAGAGAATTTATGGATATGCCCGATGATCCAGAACTTAATATAGATATGGGGAAACTTGAGAAAGAGGAAGAAAAACCAATACATAGTTGGGTTGATGTAGCGTCATATGTAGACGAAGATAGCATTATCTACTCAGATACTGGATGGCTTTGGATACAATGACAAAGGGTATTGTTGAAGGTAAGATTGATGGGCGTTTAAAAGAGTTAGAAGGAATTAGATGGCTAAAATATGTTGGTGAAGAAAGTGATAGGTATAGAGTTGTAAATTCTTTTACTGAAGCATGGGACGGTTGGAATGATAAAATGCTTAAAGTATGGCTCAAGGAGAGTGAAAAAATAGAGAAATTTGCAATAGAATCTATTGGTGATGAAGCAATTGATTTGATATTTAGCAGAATCTCAGAAGTAATGGGGCCAAGAATTGCAGAGGGATTAGTAGAATTTAAAGATACGCTTGAAAACCATGGGGTAGATAGCGATACATATGGATTAGATTATGAAATAATTGAGTTTATAAAGCGGGATATAGCCTGGGCTTGTGTTGAGAGTATTACTGATAATATAGGATTTTTCAACAAGGTATTAAGGGTTCTAGTGGAAGGTCGTTTTGCATGTGCCTGGGAAGGGAATTATCCAGCAGGACGATTTGTAGTAATGTGATAATTATAAAATAATGGGGGGTGTAGAACTAATGCAATCAGAATTTAATTTTCAAAAATTTAAAGAAGAAGTTATTTTAGCTACAAAGAAAGCTTTTCTAGAAATTATGGACGAATATGAAGATTCTACAGTAAATGCATTTTCACTAACTTGTGATTCAGCTGTTAGATCTATAGGGGTTGTAGCAAATACAAAAGAAGCATTAGAGGAAAAAACAGAAGATGAAGAAGATAGGTATTATTATAAATTTTGTGAACAAGAATGGGAAATATGGAATGCTGCGGTCAATGAATTTCAAGAAATTGGAAATAATTTAGTGGAATTTCAAGAAAATAATAAAGATAAAATAAGTGACTCAGAAACATGCATATATACAGAATTTTTCAATGAATTTAGAGAAAAGATTTTTGATATATGCGTACAAGCTTTAATAGAAATAAAAGATGAATATTTCTTTGAAGATAATTGTAAGGAAAGTATTATCATCAATTTTATGGTGCCGG
This sequence comes from Clostridium sp. FP1, assembly GCF_011065975.2. Taxonomy (NCBI): domain Bacteria; kingdom Bacillati; phylum Bacillota; class Clostridia; order Eubacteriales; family Clostridiaceae; genus Clostridium; species Clostridium sp. FP1. The sequence continues at coordinate 2,034,988 of NZ_JAAMNJ020000001.1, forward strand.
AGTATTTAGATGAAGATTATTCTATAGAAGTTTTCAGTAAACTGAATAATGGGATAGTAGTGGAAGAATATAAGCAAAATATAGAAGATTTTATGTAATGTATAAGAAAAGTCCAAAGGTTAAAAGTTAGATAAATCAACCTTTGTAAAATTACTTAAGTGACTATTATTATATTAAGGCTAGGAGATGATTTTTCATGCTTAAAACTAGTAAGGGTGGAGAAGAAGTTTATTGGGATAAAATTGTTGACTTAGGTGTTATGGGTAAGTTTGATATTAATATATTCAACTAAAAAAGAGGAGTTGAAGCAATATGGAGAAGATATTAGAGACATTAGATTCTAATTTAATAAAGGTAAGAGCTGGTTTTTACTCGAATCTTAATAATCCGTTGAAAGAAAGTGAAATTAGGAGTTTAGAAGAAAAGTTTAATTTTACTATACCTGATGACTTAAAGAAACTTTATCAATGGAAGAATGGACAAAGTGATGATTGTTATGATTCCTTTGTGAATAATTCCATGTTTATGCCATTAGAAGATGCATTGGATTCAGCCAAAGAGTTAACCTCAATGATTGGTCTGGATTTTGATGGTGATAATTGGTGGAATAAAAATTGGATACCAATATTTCACAATGGTGGTGGAGACCATATTTGTTATGATATAAGTGGAATTTTTACAGGGCAAAAGGGCCAATTAATTGAGTTTTGGCATGCAGATAATGATAGAAATGTTATTGCTCCAAATCTTAAAGCTTTTATTAAAGCTATAACTGAATTTTATGAAACAAAAGAAATAAAAGACTTTGATGAATATTTTGAAATTGAGAAAATAAAAGATTTTCCTAAAAATTTTTATGTTGAATAAATATTGTATTTTTATAAAATAATTATTCAATTGAGGGGAGTTTTAATTTGAACAACTTTAGGTATGTGAATATTGGAGCGGATAATCATTGGATAAAAATAAGGAGGAAAATATATGCATGAACTATTAAATTTACTACAAGTTAATCTTTGCGATTGTACTTTAAACGATGAAGAGGTAAGTGAAATTAAAGACTATATTGAAAATGGTGGTTCCTTAGAACTTAGTAAAACTCATAAGTATAATATAGAAAAATCCCTTAGAGGGCATTACAATATCGCAGAAAAATTATGGGGATTATTAGATGAATTTATGGATAAGGAAGATGTTTTTAAAAGGATTTTGAATGTATTTTTTGCTATAGGTCAGGAGAGCTTTTTCAAAATATTATATAATAGATTCTATTCTGCTTATAAAATTTTAGATTATTTAAAATACATAGATAACAAAGAAAGATTTTTAGTTTGGATTATAAAAGATTATTCAAGTCATTCATTTTGTTTAGATTATGTGAGTCAAATAATTACAACTTCTGAAGAATTAATAAATGAAGATAAGTTAATACTCTCAAAAGCTTTTTTAATATCAGAGGATACTTTTGTAAAATTAGTGGTAGCTATTATAGCGGTTAAAAATTCTTGTGAGCTACCTGAAGATGGAGAAAAATTTATAAAGGTGTATCTTAACAATATTGAAAATGTAAATAAACAATTAAAAAATAAACAGATAGCTTTAGTTCAATTTTTATACTATGCTCACAGTAAGAATGAAGAATTCGTAGATATTATTACAAATATAGTCAATAACAGTAGTAACAGGAGAACCATATTTGATGAATGGGTAAGATTTATTGGTACACATGATGCTGAGGCTAATATTTATGATATTGTAGAAGCCTTTAACATTGATAAGAGATTATATGTGATTAGATTAATAAACTTATATATTAGAGATGAAAATAAGAAAGTACTTAAAGAGATAAATCAAAGGATAAAAGAAATACCATTAGTTTTCAGAGAAAGTCTAGAGGTTATTAATAAAAGTAATATTGATGACGTGGAAAGGCTTACACTTGCTTTTTACATTTATAGTTATTCAAAAGAAGATGAGGATTTAAAAAAAACCAAGCAATATATTGGAAAAATTTTAAGGGGTTATATAGATGTTTCTAGAGATTCTGATATGGTATCACAATTAGAAAAATCTAAGGTTTTACAATATGTGTTAGAAGGAAAAAATGAAGATTGTGTAAATGGATATGCTGCCAAAGCTTTAGATCTAGCAGATGGAGGACGTTTATGGAGTTATCATGCTTTTTGTTTTAAATTAATTTATTTTACAAATGAAACTAGGGACATTATATATAGATTTTTAGAGTTTGCGCTTAAAGCTGAAAAATATTCTTTATCAGCTTCTATTATAGATAAAATAATAGAAAGTCAGTCTATGAGTTATGTAAGTTTTGCTAAAGAACTTACAGCTGTAGATATAAGTGAAAAGCATTTGATTTTAACAGCAGATAGGGCTCTAAATGCATATAATTTTAAAAACAAATCAAAGGTTGTAGAATATTTAAGTAAATTATGCTTAGAGCAAAATATAGAACTTATAAATAATATAGAGATATTAAATATAAACGTTAAAGAACTAGTACTTGAAAAACTATTTAATGTAAATAATGAAAAGTATGCTTCTATTCTTATTAATCATTTATCTGATAGTTCTAAAGTTATAAGAGGCAAAATGGTAATTCTTCTTAGTTCTTATGAGGGCTGTAAAAAAGAAGTATTAAGTGAGTTAAAGAGCAAAAAGTTAGCCGCTAGGGAAGCTGCTGCTAGGATACTTATAAACTTTGACATGAGAGATTCGGCTACAGAACTGCAAAAGTTTGCAGACTTAGAAAAGAAAGAAAATGTTAAAGTGTTACTATTAAATATTATAAATGCAGATTATTTAGATAATGAAATACTTGAAACTGCGGAAAGTATAAGTAAGTATTGTACTGAAAGGTTGCAGAAAACCGCCTATACTGCTCCAGCCTGGATTCCAGTAAGTGTACTTCAAGATATAAGGTATGGGGATGGAAAATTAGTATCAAAAGATGTAATAATTTATTTGATAAGTAAATACTCTTTAGAAAATATTGTGGAAAGAAATAAAGTAGCAGAAAAGGTCATTGAAAAATGTAATAAGCATGATTTAGATCAACTTGGAAATGAATTTTTAAACCTTTGGATCAATAACGATGCAGATACAAAGCAGAAGTGGATATTATCTTTAATTTCAGCAGTAGGGGGCTTTAATGTTGTTAATGCATTGAAAACTCAAATAGATATATGGTCTAAAAATTCAAGAGGAGCTATTGCATGCGATGCCATAAAAGCTTTGGCATTAAGTGGAAGTGATGAGTGTTTAATAATAATAGATACAATAGCAAGGAAATTTAAGCATAAACAGATTAAAAAAGCGGCAGAGGAAGCGTTTATTTTTGCGGCTCAAATGCTTAATTTAACAGAGGAAGAACTGGCGGATAAAATAGTACCAGATTTAGACTTTAACAAAAGGGGAGAAAGGGTATTTGACTTTAGTAGTAGAAGTTTTACAGTAATGTTAGATTTGGATTTTTCTTTGAAAATTCTAGATAATAATGGCAAGATAATTAAAACTTTACCAAAACCAAATAAATCTGATGATGAGTTAAAAGCTAAAGAAGCATCAAAAGAATTTAAAAATCTTAAAAAGCAAATTAAAACTGTAGTTTCTACTCAAACTTTAAGATTGGAAATGGCACTTTCCGTAAGTAGAATCTGGAAGAAAAAAGATTGGGAAAACTTATTCGTAGAAAATCCTATTATGCATAATTTTTCTCTTGGATTAGTGTGGGGAGTATATGTTAAAGGAAAATTAAAGGATACTTTTAGATACATGGAAGATGGTACTTTTAATAGGAAGGATGAAGAAGAATATGAACTTCTAGAAGATTCTCTTATAGGACTTGTACACCCTTTGGAAATGCACAAAGACACATTAAATACTTGGATTCAGCAATTTGAAGATTATGAAATAATACAGCCTTTCCTTCAGCTACGCAGAAAGGTTTATAAGGTAAATGAAGAAGAGGAAGAAATGAAGTGGGTAGAACGTTTTGCAGGTATAAAAATTAATGGACTTTCATTGGTAGGTAAGCTTAGTAAAATGGGTTGGTATAGAGGTTCAGTGCAAGATGGTGGGGGATACTATCAGTTTTATAAAGAAGATGAAAAAATAGGTATTGGTGCAGAACTTTCTTTTGAGTGGCTTGGTATTGGTTGTGAAAATGAAGAAACCACTATTTATGAGTTAACTTTCTATAGGGCGAGCACAGTTGAACGGGGAAGTTATGTTTATGATGAAATAAGTGAGGAAAATATTATTGTTCCATCAAAAGTGCCAGAAAGATTTTTTAGTGAAATACTTTATGATGTAGACAGAGCTTTAGAAGCTAAAACTGGTTTCACTTCTAATTGGAAGCTGGGGCGATAGAAATTAAGATAGAATAAAGCATTATCAAAAATAAAAATAGGAAGAAAAAAGGCACTAATGAATGTGTTATTTCATTAGTGCCTTTTTTTCTTCTTATAAGAAGGTTGTGTAATATTTTTCAATAAGTTATATAAATAAAGGTCACTTTCGATTGCTCGCAATATTGTAGTGTAAACAGTACACCGGCAGGCTTGGGATCATAGTATGTCCCAAAATTCCCAGATGAACCTTAAAGTTCATCCAAGTGCTATAAAAGGTATTGAAGGATCAAAGAAGCTTCTTGACCTAACTCGTTCTTATATGAGAGAAGGTGGATACCATATTCAGTATAACATTGTAGATTCTAAGGTTTTAAAAGATGCACAGGGAAACCCTGAAAACTATAGAGACTTAATGGTACGTGTCGCTGGATTTACACAATACTGGTGTGAAATAGGTAAGCCTATACAAGATGAAGTTATTGCAAGAACTGAATACGAGGGGGTTTAATTAAAATGGAAAATGAGAGTATGAAGCATAATGATTGTGTAAATTTTTCGCCAATTGATGTAGCAAAGGGTATTTGTAGATTATCAAATCAAATGGTATTTATAGATGCGCAAGTTTGTGAGAATTTCAATGAGGTTAGTAAATGTAACAACTGCTTAAGCTTTAAAAACCCTAATAAAGATAATATTGGAACATGCAGCGGATTAAAAAAACAATCTTGGACCTATGGAGAGTTAAATGCAGTAACTTGCGAAGGGTACAAAGTAAATAAATAGAATTCAAATTACGTATTGAAAGTCGGGGTATCTATTATGGAGGAGAATAAAGGAATTATTTTTGATATACAAAGCTACTGCGTACATGATGGTCCTGGGTGCAGAACAACTTGTTTTATGAGTGGGTGTTTTTTAAAGTGTGAGTGGTGTGCTAATCCTGAAAGTTGGACTAATAAGGAAAAGATCATGTTTTCACAAACAAAATGCAAACATGAAAAGGGCTGCATTAGATGCGAAGAAGCTTGTAATAGCAAAGCCATTAGTTTTGATGAGCAGCAGAAGTTAATATTAAACTGGGAAGTATGTAGAGAATGTACTACTTTTGAATGTGCTAAGGTATGCTATAACGAAGCATTAAGAGTTTGTGGCAAGCATTATACTGTAACAGATTTATTAAAAGTTTTAAATAGAGATAGACAATTTTGGGGGAGTAATGGTGGAGTTACTTTTAGTGGAGGTGAGCCTCTCTGCCAAAACGAATTTTTAATAGCAACTTTAAAAAAATGCAAAGAATCATATATTCACACTGCTATTGAAACATCAGCTTTCATAGATACTAATATATTTTTGGAAACTATGAAATATATAGATTTTGCCTTTATAGATGTAAAGCATATGAATAGAGATAAGCATAAAGAGAAAACAGGTGTTTATAATGATTTAATACTTAAAAATATAGAAGCGCTTGTTAATTCAGGTTGGGCAGGAAGATTAGTGCTTCGAATGCCTGTAATTCATGATTTTAATGATACGCAGGAGAATGCTATTGAGACAGTAAGTTTCATGAAAAAACTAGGAATTTTCGAAATTAATCTTTTACCATTTCATAGAATGGGAGATTCAAAATGGAATCAGCTTGGTAAAGAATATGGTTACAGTAAAGAAGAAGCAACAGATGAGGAAAAAATGAACAAGCTCCAAGATTTATATTTAGATAATGGAATAGCATGCTATGTTGGAAGTGACACAGTTTTTTAACAAGGTTTAAGTAATTATGAATGGATAGGCATTTAGTGCTTATCCATTATATTTTTGCCAGGCGGGTGGCACCTAAAAGATTATATAAAGAAGTAGTTGGCGTTTTTTTATTATTGTTAATTTCAAGAACAAATGTTCGCATAAAATCCAAAATTATATCAATACTATAAACAGGTAATATTATGATATAATTAAGGAGGAACAGATATGGATTATGAGAAGATTGAAGATTCAGTGCTTAAAAGTGCTATGGATTTTTTTCAACAAAATGCAGTTGATTTTTTTGGAATAAATACTAAGATACTAGCACCGGCACAAACGGAGCTAAAAGATATAAAAATAAATACAAACTTTATGGATTATACTTTCCATACAGAAGATGGTAATTATCTTCATTTCGAATTCCAAACAACAAATAGGCAAGAGGATATAAGAAGATTTATGTTTTATGATGCATCTTTGCATTATAAAGGGAATAGAAAAATAAGAACAGTAGTAGTATATTCTTCAGATGTTAAAAAGGCAGAAAACTATATAGATGCAGGAAGTATCAAATATAATATAGAAGCCTATTACATGAATAATATAGATGGTGATGAAAAATATAATTATTTAAAAAACAAAATTGATAATAATGAGGAACTTACAAATGAAGAGATATTAGGTTTAACTTTTATACCATTAATGAAGGGAAAACTAACCAGAAGAGAAAGAACTATAAGAAGTATAGAATTAGCAGATAAGATAAATATAAGTGATAGTAAATTAAAGTGCCTTACAATGTTGTATGCATTATTAGAAAAATTCGGAGATGCTGAAAGCAAGAAAAAATTTAAGGAGGTTTTTAATATGACAGAAATAGGAAAGATGATATTAGAGGATGGAATAGCTAAAGGAATGGAAAAGGGAATGGAAAAGGGAATGGAAAAAGGAATAGAAAAAGGTAGGAAAGAAGGAAAAGCACAGCTTTTATTAAAACAGTTAACTAAGAGATTCAATAAAATACCAAGTGAATATAAAAATAAGATAATGGAATTACCAGATGAAACTATAGAGATAATAGGGCTTGAACTATTTGACATGAAAGATGTGGAGGAAATAGAGAAATTTTTTTAGTATGTGGTCCGGATGGTGTACGTGATTTCAATATAAAAACTAGAATGTAGTTGTATTGGCTACTAAATTAAATAACAATAAATAAAAAACAAGCAGTATAATTATAATGCTTGTTTTTTCGTCTTATATAAATAATTGTATATCTGATTGAAGTGCATCCTTTAGATAATCCGTAGCTTCAATTACCTCTAGTTCAGGAATGAGTTCTTCTTTTTTAAAGCCCATAACTTCAATTGAAAGCTTGCAACCATAGAACTTAACACCTTTTTTTATAGCACCTTCCAGGAATTTTGAAAGACTTGGTGTTCCATCTTCCTTCATCATAGCTTCAAGCATTTTTTTTCCCAAACCACTAAAATTCATATTGGAAAGGGGTAATTCATCTGGACCTTTTGGAGTCATTGTTCCCATAAGTTTCTCAAGTGAAGACTTGCCTTCGCTTATATTTATATTGGGGTCTCGCAATAGAAGTAAACCCCAAAAGGCAAAAAACATAGATACTTCCATTCCTAATTCTTTAGCTGAATTTGCCAGTATTAATCCGGCTAAAGCTTTGTCATACTCTCCACTAAACATTATAAGGCTTAGCTTTTTATCCATTATTTATAACACCTCATTTTAATTTAGTGTGTGTATATATTTATATTTTATTCTTATTCATTGTAATTTTAATAAATAGAAAGTTATAAGTGGAATTAAATGAATTAGAAAAAAATATCCTGTTAAAAATATTTTTTAATGTGACAATATTCCCCTTATTTAGCTAAACTAATATGTTAGAATAGTTTTACTGATGGTCTAAAATATAAGGGGGAAATAATTTTGAAAAACAATAAAACTTTGAAAATCATGGCAGTTATACTATTTTCAGTCTCACTAGTAGCATGTGGCGCGAAACCGGATGCTACAGTGAAGAATTTCTTTACCAGTGCTCAAAAATCAGATATCGTTTCTATGGAAAGTTATATTAGCAAAGATAAAACTAAAGATAGTTTCAAGTATACAGATGCGAATCAGGAGAAAATAGTTAAATCGGTTCTTTCAAAAGTCAGCTATACTATTGTATCTTCCAGCGTTACTGGCAAGAATGCAGTAGTAAAAACTAAAGTAACATCCATTGATTTACCGAAAATATATAGTAAATTAATTGCTGACATGTTGCCTAAATTACTAACTCAAGCTATATCAGGCCAGAAAAGTGATACACAGGCTCAAATAATGACATCTTTTAGCAACTCTATTAATGATCCTAATGCACCAAAAACTACTACTGATGTTGACATTAATCTTGTAAAAGGAGATAAAGGATGGTTAATTGAAGGTAATGATGATTTGCAAAATGCACTTACTGGAAATATGAGTAAAGCTTTAGCTAGTAAGCCGATTACACCAGTAGCTCCCTAATATAAAAGCAGCCAATCTCCTCAGAAGATTGGCTGTTTTTATATTGATTAATTCACTCGTACACCATAGGATGACTGGGGTTATTTCATCATATTATCAGCCGTTAATCCTAATATCCATGATGGAATCCATGATCGAATCCATGATCGAATCCATGATCGAACATTCTTCTTCGTCTTCTTCTTCTTCCAAGTAAATCTCTAATAAACAGTACTCTAGTTAAATCCTCAATTGGACCTCTCCTGCCTAGTCCGAGTATTTGTCTCATATCATTATTATCATTTCGATCATCCTCATCTTTATGGTGTTCTTCGTACTTGTCACATATTTCTTTACACATATGATCCATTTCTTCCTTACTAGGGGAATACATTGTGCCATGTATGGACTCCAGCATATCACAATGATGCTTTACCATGGGATGTATCTTCATATAAATCTTAGGATACATGCTTTTTAAATCTTTATCATCTTCATCATATTCATCGTCTTCATCATACATAGGCATACACATCATAGGCATACACATCGTAGGCATATTCATCATTGGCATATTCATCATTGGCATACACATCATAGGCATATACATCATAGGCATATTCGTCATGGGCATATCCTTCATGGGCATATCTTTCATAGGCATATCTTTCATAGGCATATCTTTCATAGGCATATTCGTCATAGGCATATTCTTCATAGGCATATCTTTCATAGGCATATCCTTCATAGGCATATTCGTCATAGGTATATCCTTCATAGGCATATTCATCATAGGCATATTCTGTCCAAGATTTTCATAATCTTTACTACGGTAGTTGTACATAAGTACCTCCAAAATAATATTCACCATTCATACTATTCTGTTTTTATTGTTTTGTTACAATAGTCCCGCATACCCAGTTTTAAGAAAAGTTCAAAAAAAAATGATCTGTGTCATTTTCAATTATGCTGCATATTATATATTGTCGAAGGACAAGGAGTGATATTATGTCAAAGTCTGAAAAAAGAGATTGTTGTGATGATTTTTGCGAAAATAACCGTCATCATAACGATTGTTGTAACAATGAGTGTGATCCTTGTTGTGACTGTGAAAAAAAACAACTTCACGACCACGAATTTGAGGGGAGCACTAGATTAGCTGAATTAGAGGATGATCCTCATAATCATAGATTTGCTGGAGTATCAAGTCCTGCAATACCAGTTAGAGGTGGACATGTTCATAAAGTTAAAGGAAGAACAGATTTTTTTGATCACTTTCATGAATTTGAAGCAACTTCTGGCCTACAGATACCTGTTGGTGATGGCAAGCATGTTCATTTTGTAGAAGCTAAAACTTCTGTTAATGATGACCATTTCCATGAATTAATATTTGCTACACTTATCGATGCTCCAATCTTTGAAGAAGCCTAATATAAATGTAGAGTTGAGGCATTGCTGTAAAGGCAGTGCCTCTTATGCTTCCAAGTAAATTTCTGGTTTAAATATTTTAGAAATTTTAATAGTTTCCTACTTAGAATATCTAGTTTTATTCTCATTAATTTTAATAACAAAATTTAATTGGTAGATGATGAAAGAAATTTAAAATATATATCAGCTAAATTTTTAAAATCTAGGCGTGCAGCTGAATCTAGTAAATAAGCGGATGATTTTGCGTCCTTTATTCTAAATTTATTTAATTCAACAATTATTTCCTCAGCATTTCCTATGCCTATACCATGCCCAAAATAAAGTCCATTACCTAGGTCTATAACATTTTCTCCTTGCCATTCAGGCTTTAGTGGGTTTACATCAGGGTTAGCAAAGTATCTTCTATCTCCTGGGAAATAATCACTTCGTTTTTCTAAATAACCGGCATCCTCCAGCGCATCATCTATATAATGCCAATTCATTAATTGTATTTTAGGAAATAGCTCATTGAAATCTTTTTCTGCAAATGTATTAAGCAATGCTTGATAATAAATAATAATAATTGCGGTAGAACATTCAGTACCATATTTTGAACTATTTATAGAAATATCATTTATAGCTGAACTGGGAGTTATTCCTTTTTTTAATACAAATCCACCTTCATAAGTACGATCCCAATAATCAAGATTACAGATTGATTTACGAAAGGTTTTAAAGGACATATTGCCTTCATTGAGTTTTTTAGCAGCAATAACAATATTATTTCTTAATTTTAATTCAAACTGCAATTGATTTAATGAATCATACTCATATAGGTCTTTGCTTAAACTCATCCTAGTAATGATATCTATCTCAATATCATTTGGTTTATATTTATTTATAAAAGTATCAATGTTAAAAATATTGTTAGAAATTATGATCATTTAAAGCCTCCTTAATTAGTTATAACAATTATCAATTGTTAGGTTCCTAGCCTAGCTTCAGCAATGCTTATTTGCTTAATTATGGAATGGTTAATCCATGATTTCCATAAATATATATTTTCATAATGAATTGCACGTGAGAAGCTTGATAGAAGTAGCTTGTTACTTTCATCTAAGTTGTTAAAATAATATAGTAAGTTGTTTTCTTTTGCAGTGAAGGGTATGAAGGTTTTTCCAGTATAAGGTGATACCTGTTTGCATAGATATTTGGCATCTAAAGTTACAATATAGGGTATAGGCTTACTGGTTCTCTGAAAACTTTCCCCCGTAAAATATAAAAATGGATAATTCTCTTCAAGCCAATAAAAAAAAGCTATATATTGTTCTTCACTACTTTTCCCAATGCGCATATCTATGGAAGGTACAAAATCTAGAAGTTTGCATGCTAATTTAACATCATTTGCGTCTTCTGAAATTAAATAATTAGCAATTAACATTAAGCTATATGGATCTCTTGCTTGAAAAAAAGCCCAGATTAGATCATGAGTAAAAAGACCTTTTCTGTTTCTAAAAAAAATCATATCTACTATAATAGGTAAAATTGTTTTATCCTTGTGAATCTTTATTAAAAGCAGGGCAACAACATCTAAAAATTCATCATCTTCATTGCTTAACCCATGCTCAGCGATACCTCTTTCAAACATACCTTTTAAAACAGGATAGCCTAGTTCCATATGTTTAGAATATAAATATTGAATCTTTGAAAAACTTGAGGTGTCTATATTATCTAAATACATATAATCCCTCCTTCATTTCTAGATTTTTAACATAAATTAAAAACCATATTATATAATATTATCAATGTAGTCATATTGTTAAAGATATTGTAATGAAAAAAGCAAAAAGCAAAAAGCAAAAAGTAAAAGCAGATGGGTCTTTATCTGGTTCATCTGTGCTATTTAAACAAATTTTGAAATAAATTATCCGTAAATTGCGGGCACATTAGATGTATTAGGCTAGAAAAAATACAATACAAAAATAATAGGATTAAAGACTCACAGCAGTATGAATGGATGCAATATTCCAAGGTCAACAAAAGTAGAAAATCTAGTTTATAATGACAAGCATCTATTCATGAGTTACCTCTGACACATATCTTTTATTTCTTTGATGGTTGTAAGTAATTGAGGTATAATAATATAAAGTATATAAATTTATAAAAAGAAGTGAAACCGCAAGTACACTAGATATTGAGAGGAGGGAGCTTATATGAAGAGAATACCTTATGGGATTTCTAATTTTGAAGTTTTAAGAGAAAAAAATTACCTTTATGTGGATAAAACATCTTATATAGATATACTAGATATATATTCGCCATATCAATTTTTTATAAGACCTAGAAGGTTTGGTAAAAGTTTATTCATATCAATGCTTGAAAATTATTACGATATAAACAAAGTGGATAAATTTGAAAAATTATTCGGAGATTTATATATAGGCAAAAATCCTACAGAAGAGAGGAATAGTTTTCTCGTTTGGAAAATTAGTTTTGCAGGAGTAGATGCAGGGCATGGAGAAGAAGAGTTAAGAAAGAGTTTTAATTTTAAGGTTAAAGCCTCGGCTAAAGAATTTTTATTTAAATATGGAAATCTACTAGGGGAAGATAAGTTACCATTGGAAGAAATAAGTTCAGAAATGGTAGTGGAACATATAAATATGCTGAGCAAAATGAATAACAAGCAGGTCTTTGTCCTCATAGACGAATATGATAACTTTGCAAATGAACTAATCACTGGAGGCAGGCAAAATACTTATAAGGATATACTTCATGGTGAAGGGTTTGTTAAAGTTTTTTACAAGGCTTTAAAAGATGCAACCGCAGATAATTTTACAAGGATATTTATGACAGGAGTAAGTCCTATAATGCTAGATGATTTAACCAGTGGCTTTAATATAACTAGGAACTATACTTTAGATGAAAAACTTAATGCTATGCTTGGGTTTACAAGAGAAGAGATTTCCTCCATTATGGATGAGGTTGGTCTGAATGCGTATGATCTTAGAAAAAAGATATGCAAAGATATGACTGAATATTATAATGGATATAAATTTAATGTGAATAGTGAATCTGTTTTCAATCCAGATATGGCTCTGTATTTTCTTGATGGCTATTTAGCATATAACCGCTATCCAGAAGAAATGATAGATAACAATGTAAAAACAGACTATGGTAAAGTCAATCAGCTTGCTTATAATTTTAATGACAGAGAAGCATTAGATGAAATAATGTCTACTGGTGAAACATCAACAATTCTTGTAGATAGATTTAATATTCACACTATGTACAGCGAAAAAGAAAATTTCAAATCCCTGCTGTTTTATCTTGGGATGCTTACTATAAAAGAACGTGGTCCTCTTGGAACTGTGCTCAAGATACCTAATTACGTTATAAGAACTATTTATTGGGAACAGTATTTTCAAAAGATAAGTGAAAATTATAATATTGAAACTCAAAAAATTAGAATTGCAGTAAATGAAATGAGAATGCATGGTAGTATTGAACTTTTAATAGATATTATAAAAGGTATATTAGAGGACTTCTCTAATAGAGACCTTATAAAAATGGATGAGAAAAATGTAAAGATGATGTTGCTTACGCTACTGGGTGTAGATAATACTTATTTTATAAAAAGCGAAGATGAAAACAACAAAGGCTATGTAGATCTAATGCTTAAAAGGAAAATTCAGCTTAAAGATATAACTAAATTTCAATGGATTATAGAATTGAAATATATAAAAGAAAGTGACAGGGATACTTTGGAAAAAATAAAAGAGCAAGGGTTAAAACAACTTCAAATGTATTACGATAGTAAAATGGTTCAAGAAGAGATGGAAGAGGAAGAGTTAAAGAAAGTATTGATTGTTGTTGTAGGGAAAAAAGATATTTATACTGTAGGTTTAGGATAAGAAAAGAGAGTAAGAAAACAATATTCGTTGGAGCATAATACAAATAAAGAAATATAGTGTAAATTAACTTGCACGAGATATTAAAAGGAGATAAAAACAATGTCAGAATGTATATTTTGTAATTACAATAAATCAGAAATAATAGCAGAAAATAAATACACCTTTGCAATACTAGATCATTCTCCAGTAAATGAAGGTCATTCTTTAATTATACCTAAGAGACATTTTTCGAATTTCTTTGAAGCCACAGAAGAAGAAATTAAAGCAATATATAGCTTATTGCACGAGGTAAAAGAAATTTTTGATATTCAATACGAACCAGATGGCTATAACATAGGCGTAAATATAGGCGCTTATGCTGGGCAAACTATAGAGCATATGCATGTGCATTTGATTCCTAGATATGTGGGGGATGTTGGTAATCCTAGAGGCGGAGTTAGGGATTTGAAAGAGGCACTGGTGGAGTAGTTCTATAATGTTGCTAATAAATCCTTTCATCCTAAATCGTATATAATTGAATATGAAGATGATATATTAATCAACTACATTAGAGAGAGCTTCATATGTATTATATTTGTGCAATTAGTCTAAAAAGTAGGAGGAATATTAAAAGAGAATTTGATGGAATACGATGAATCGGCATTAGTGCCTATTCATTTTTTTTAATGAAAGAATACCACGGGCTATGCCTGTGGTTCTAAAAAGCTTATAGCTATACGTAGAAAAAAACAACCCCCTTTGATAAAATGGAAGTAGGTTTGCCAACCACAACCAAGTCAAAGGGGAAAAATCCAAATGGACAATCAAAGTTTAGCACATAGTAAATGGAATTGTAAATACCATATTGTCTTTGCACCCAAATATAGAAGACAAATAATATATGGGAAAATAAAATCAGACATAGGACAAATATTGAGAAAGCTATGTGAATATAAGGGTGTAGAAATATTAGAAGCAAACGCATGCAAGGATCATATACATATGCTTGTAAGTATACCACCCAAATTAAGTGTGTCACAATTTATGGGATATTTAAAAGGTAAAAGTTCATTGATGATATTTGATAGACATGCAAATTTGAAGTATAAGTATGGGAATAGACAATTTTGGTGTAAAGGATATTATGTAGATACAGTAGGAAGAAACAAAAATGCAATAGAAGAATATATAAAAAACCAACTTCAAGAAGATATTGTATGTGAGCAGATAAGTTTAAAAGAATATATGGACCCGTTTACGGGTGAGCCAGTAAATAAATACAAAAAATAATACCCCTTTAGGGGTTGTATGTAAAGGTATGCGGTTGGCAGAACTTTCAGTATGTCTTTAGACGTAGCCAGTAACATGCCCTTATAGGGCTAGAACAAGCCACCCGTTATACGGGTGGTCCTGACTTGCCATTTATCAGCTATAATTCAGATACATTCACCGCAACTGCTAATTGCTTAAAGTGGGTTTACAACTATTAAATTTAATTAAAATTTTGTGAAATTTAACAAGAATTTAATTAACACTTAACTGCAATATCTAACAATAGGCTGAATGCATGGTATTCCCTTTAGAATGTATCTAATATCATGAATTAAAGCAAAAATAACAAATTTAGAAATTATATGCTTATTACGGAGTTCAAAATTTGAGAAAATAATAAAAATCATATATACTATGGTTACTACTATAAGCATTAAAATGATTAACTGTAAACGATGTTTTTGTAGTTTGCAGGAGATTGCCACTTGCCACGTGGATGGCAACTTTTTTGAGGCGTAAAATACAAGGGGGGTACATATGAAAATAGCTAATTTAGTCGTAGAAGGGGAAAATATCAGAAGAATTGTGAAGTTATAAATATTTTATGAGATTTAAGCGGGGGGATTACTTAATGAGAATTGATTTAACTAAGGGAAATATTTATAAGAAACTTATAATTCTAGCAATACCTATCATGGGAACATCTCTGATACAATCAGCCTATAGTATGACAGATATGATATGGGTTGGTAGATTAGGGTCTAGGGCTGTTACCGCAGTAGGCGCGGCGGGATTTTTTACTTGGTTTGCTTTCGCTTTTATTACAATCCCTCAAATAGGAGCAGCGGTTGGAGTATCCCAATCTGTAGGGAGAAAAGATATAAAAGAGACCAAAAGCTATATAAGGCATTCAGTGCAAATGAATATAGTTTTTGCTATTTTGTATGGGGCTACATTGATAATATTTAGAAAACAGCTTATAGGTTTTTTTAACATTAATGGTGAGGATATTGTTAGTATGGCAATAAGTTATATTGTTATAGTTTCTGCTGGGATGATATTTTTCTTTTTACCTCCTGTACTTACAGCAATATTCAATGGTCATGGAGACAGTCGGACGCCTTTTAGAATAAACGTAGTAGGGCTTATTGTTAATATTATACTTGATCCTATTTTAATATTAGGACTAGGACCATTCCCGAGAATGGGAGTTCAAGGGGCAGCTATTGCAACAATATTTGCCCAGTTTGTTGTAACAGTAATATTTATTTATGTCATAACAAAGAAAACTGATTATTTTGACGGAGTGAATTTTCTACAAAAACCTGATTGGCTTCATATGAGAAAAATTGTTAAGTTTGGATTGCCTGTCGCGGTGCAAAGTGGAGTATTTACGGTTATAGGAATGATTATAGCTAGGATATTATCGCGGTGGGGATCAACTCCTATTGCGGTGCAAAGCGTTGGGTCACAAATAGAATCAATAACATGGATGACAGCTGGAGGGTTTCAAACTGCATTAAGTGCCTTTGTAGGGCAAAATTTTGGAGCGAAAAAGTGGGACAGAATTTATAAGGGGTATTTTATATCTTTAGCTATTATTTCAATTATTGGAACAATTACATCCTGTCTTTTAATATTTTTTCCTAGTCCTATTTTCTCTATTTTTATTTCGGAAAAAGCGGTAATAAAGGATGGCATAGTGTATTTGAGAATACTTGGAGTTTCACAGCTTTTCATGTGTATAGAAATGACAACAGCAGGAGCCTTTAACGGTCTTGGAAGGACAATGCCTCCTTCAATAGTAGGTATTGTGCTAAATTTGCTTAGAATCCCAGGAGCACTTCTATTGTCAATGTTTTTGGGACTTAGTGGGGTATGGTGGAGCATCAGCATCAGCAGTATCCTAAAAGGTTTAATATTAACAAGTTGGTTTATCATATTTCTAAAAAGACATCCGGAGATAAGAGGGATGAAGCTTATTGATTTTTCTAAATTAAAAGTGAAAATAGATAATTAGCAAGTGAAAAAGGGTAGGCAGTTAGTGCCTATCCTTTTTCAACATTTTCATTTAATAATAGGGTTCTTAAAGTTACTTACACTAGAATTTGCAGTTCAAATTCCTTATTGCAGCAAGGGCATTTAACTCTATGCTTTCCCCTCGTTCGTGGCAAACGAAGTACCTTCTTGCAATGTGGACATTTGCGAAAACGATGTATTTTAATTTCCTTAATTCTGCGAACCATCAAAGAACATGACCCTTTAACAGGTTTCCAAATCTTCATAAACTTTTCATTTTCCATACGTCTTTTGTAAACATTTCGAGATAATGCCCTGAAAATAGTCCAAATCAGAACAGCCGACATCAAAATGCTAATAATAGCAGAACTGATAAAGGCATTAGCAACTATCAAAACAAAATATGCCACAATCAAAGCATTATACAGTTGATCCGTACCATATCTGCCATACATAAACTGTGTTAACTTATTTTTAAAATTTCCCATTTTACTCACTCCTCATTAATACGGTAGTCATTAGCAACCACAGAATATTTTTGCAAAACAAAAGCCTAAACATAGTTTGTTAAAATCGTTTATGGGCATGCCAAAGTTTTGGCTTTGCTGCTGATACACACGACTGGCATTTTGTATTTGACTTAATATTCTTTGATATTCAAAATTATTTGGTTCCATTTGAACTGCTGTTTTTGCGTGATTTAGTGATATGATTTTGTTACCCACACCGGAATTTGCAAGTGCACTGTAATAGTACCACTGTGCACTTCTGCTTGCAATACTTTCCAGCACTCAAATAGCTATTAACCGGATCAAACTGGGAATATTAGTCATAATCCTTCAAGATACCTATCTTTTTACAGGAACTATAAAAGAAAATATGAAAAAACTATAGCAATATAAGCAGAATGAATTATTTATGGTTATTAAATGAAATTAATTGGTACAATGTTATTATATAGTTTGTATTAAAAGACTATGAAGAATTTTGTAAAATTATGATTTAGGAAGGAGAAAAATATGCAAAAAATAGTTCCTCATTTATGGTATGGCAAAGAAGCTAAAGAAGCGGCAACGTTCTATATCAGTTTATTTGAAAACTCTAAGATTTTAAACGAGACAGTTATCGGAGATACCCCTTCAGGAAATGCGGAAAGTATAAGTTTTGAATTAGCAAGGCAACAATTCGCTGCAATAAGTGCAGGTCCTTATTTCAAATTTAACCCATCGATTTCCCTTATGGTAGCTTGTAACTCTATTGAGGAAGTGAATACTAAATGGAAAGCATTATCAGAAGGTGGGACGGAATTGATGCCACTCGCTGAATATCCATTTAGCAAGTGGTACGGCTGGATACAAGATCGTTATGGGCTGTCCTGGCAATTGATGCTTGTTGATAGTGGGCAAAGGGTTCAAAAGATTACACCAAATTTGCTTTTCTCAAATTCTTCATGTGGAAAAACCGAAGAAGCAGTGAAGTATTATGCTGAGGTTTTCGAAAATTCAGAAATAGGCTTAATAAGTAGATATGGCAAGGATGAAGCAGAGTCATCAAAAGCTCAAGTAAATTATGCTGCTTTTAAGCTTTGCGGTCTTGATTTTTCGGCCATGGATAATGGATATGATGTAGATTTCAATTTCAATGAGGCATTTTCACTCATTATAAATTGCGAGGACCAAAAGGAAATTGATTATTATTGGGATAAACTTTCTGCTGTTCCTGAGGCAGAGCAATGTGGATGGGTAAAGGACCAATTTGGTGTATCATGGCAGATTGTGCCATCAAATATGGATGAAGTCTTAATGCATGGCACAAATGATCAAATTAAAAGAGTAACAGAGGCTTTTCTAAAAATGAAAAAATTTGATTTAAATACTTTGGAGAAAGCACGTTTAGGACATTAACTTAAACAGTTATTATACATGAAATACATAGGTTACTACAGGTAATAGAGATACTACTAAACCGAAAAGTAAGTAAAACTATGTACAGTAAAAAACCATCTGAATTCCAGAAAACCATGGCAAAGCTTGAATATATTATACAAAATGGTGGCTTAAGGTATATATTATATGACTTATCTTTTTATAAAAGAGTAGTACTTAATAATACTAATGAACTTCTATTATTAAACATAGAAAATAGAGCTTTAACTATAGCTAGAAAAATGTGATAATGAATGTATAATAGGACATCAAGATAATGCATATTGTAAATTTTGTACATTTGGATGTGAGAAATTGCCTTGTCCTAAAGAGGGAAAGATTTCCTATGAAGCTATTAAAGCATTAGAAACGGATATGGAGCACTAATTTAGTGCAAATGGGAGGAATAGAACACAAAATCTAGTGTAAAAGCGCTTTAAGTTTCCAATACGACATCATTCACCTAATTTAGCAAAGCCACCATGATAGAGTAGGTGAATGTATACTTGTTCCCATTGTAAAAACTGGAAGGCAGCAATTAGTTTTTAGTTGGTAATAATAGAATAGAATTGTAGGAGGAATTATGGATATTTCGATAGTTGAAATGAATAGAATCCTGGAAAATTCAATGAAAGAGGGAAAAATACCTAATTTTGAAACGGTTGATGAAAAAATACATTTAGGATACATGCTTTTAGAGGAAAGAAAATGTGCAGAAGCTTGTAATTTGTGGTGGGATGCGTGGAGTGACATTATTTATATCATGGAGCATCATGAAATTTCAGGAATAAATGCATTCGATGATAAATTTGGAGGAACTCAAAGTGTTTTTAACTGGTCATCTGACTTTGAAATGGAATTGTATAATGCAGGCAGAGACGATGAAAGTTATTTAGAGAGAAGGATAGGGTTTTGCAGTGAGTATGTAAAAAGAAGTGAGGATAAGCAACATATAAACAATGAAAACATGAAGAGAGCTATTGCTGAATCCTATATTAAGCTTGGTAGAAAAAAGGAGGGCGATGCGCTTTTTGAGAATTATCTAATGGAAGATCCTAACTGGGGCTGGGGAAGGATTGGCTGGTCAGATTGCTATTGGATTTTTCATGGAAATAAGCAAAACGATTACCCAAAGGCTGAAGCTATATTAAAAAAGGCATTAACTATTTCAGGATTACGGGACAGAGAGGATGTAATGGAAAGGTTAATGAATTTTTATAAGGATACTGACAGAGAAGTGGAAGCTGCTGAAATTAAAAGAGAATTAAATGAATTAGAAAAAAACAAAGGGTTCGCTAAGAATAATATTCAACCAAGTGTATCCGCAAAGATAGGGCGAAATGATTCATGTCCTTGCGGAAGTGGTAAAAAGTACAAAAAATGTTGCGGAAAATAATAGAGTGGAAGAGAAGTATCAGCTCTGACACATATCTTTTATTTGTTTGATGGTTGTAAGTAATTGAGGTATAATAATATTCGACCAATTTCACTTACAAAAGTAGGGAGAAATGACCCTTGTTCATGCGAAAGTGGTAAGAAATATAAAAAATATTGTGGAAAATAATAATTAAAAGAAATGAGGTAACTATTAAATGGCAAAATGTATACTTTGTAATAAAAAAATAAAATTTTCAAGAAAATGTCCGGCTTTAAATGAAATTATTTGTTCAACTTGCTGTGGAAGTAAGAAAGAATCGGAAATACAATGCGCAAATAGTTGCAATTATTTGGTTGAAGGTCAGATTAAAGAAAATAAAAAACAAATAATGCAATTTGTAAAAGAATCTTTTAACAGTGAATACGAAGACATATATCAAGATAGGAGAATATTGCAATTAGTATCACCTTTTGAAGAATTTGTATTTAGAAAGTATTATGATGATAGAAATGTAACAGATGAGTTTATATCTGATTGCTACATAAAAATATATTATACTTTAGAGGGAAAAGGAAGTATTTATACTTTTAATGAAATTGAAAAGGACATATTTAACGAATTCAGTGAAATTGCTGAAATAACTAAAATGCCAATAGAATCACAGAAGCTTATACTTATAAGAATGGTGAAATCAGTAGACAGCATGACAGGTGGCATGTTCGGAAACAGAATGTATCTTGAATTATTAAGAAATAATTTTACTGGAACTGGTGTTGTTTCGGAAATTATGGATAAAATGTAATATTTGTAACATAGAACTGCTTAATTAAGTTATTTATATTAATTAAGCGGTTTATAATTATTGAAGATATAGATTTTTTTAGTTCTATCTTATACGAAATGGATTAATCGATAAGAACAGTATATTATTTTGGGATGAGTCAGAAGCTAATATTAATCCTAAGTTTATTCCGGAGCTGGTAGAAATATTAATCGAATTACAAAAAAATGGTGTTCAGATTTTTGTAACTACCCATGATTATATTTTTGCAAAATATTTTGATATTAAACGTTCTGAAAAAGATGAAATTATGTATTATTCATTATATAAAACTGATGATGGTGTGAAATATGAGAATAATGTTAAGTTTGGAGATTTAAAAAACAATGTAATTAGAGATACCTTTATTCAATTGTATAAAGATGAAGTAGAAAGGGCGATGGAATAATGGTTGAAATAAATGAATCTAATATGATTTTTGGCGATTTTGAACAAGATAAAATATTTGAAATTGAAAAATCTAAGCTGCATAGTAAAATAGGAAATGGAATAAAAGTTGTAGAGTTTATTCTTTTAAAAAATATGAATCAATTAAACTTTATTGAAGCGAAATCAAGTTCACCAAAACCAATAAAAGACAATGATGAACGTTTTAACAGAATGGGCGGAATTCTCCCATCCTCTTAGGTGGGAGATGAATAGCCCTTGACGATAGTCAACAAATAGCGTAAACTATAATCAGTAGTAAACATACAAAGGATGTGATTCATTGATTTTAGATACTAATAATCATTCAGTATTCTTGCTTAATTATCATTTAGTATTGGTTATAAAATATAGACGTAAAGTAATAAATGATGAAGTATCAAATAGGTTAAAAGAAATATTTGAGTATATATGTCCTAAATATAATATAACTTTAGGTGAATGGAATCATGATAAAGACTATGTTCATCTACTATTCAGAGGTTCACCAAATACAGATATATCAAAATTCCTAAATGCTTATAAAAGTGCCAGTAGTAGGCTTATAAAAAAAGAGTTTCCATCAATAAGAAACCAATTGTGGAAAGAATATTTTTGGAGTAGGAGTTATTGCCTTATAACAACTGGAGGTGCTCCAATAGATATAGTTAGAAAGTATATCCAAAATCAAGGAATGAAATGAGGTGAGGAAATGCTAAAGGCTTACAAATTCAGATTATACCCAAATGAGGAACAAAGAATATATTTAGCTAAAACTTTTGGATGCACTAGGTTTGTATATAATCGAATGTTGGCTGAAAGAATAAAGTCCTATGAAGAAAACAAAAATTTAGATATTAAGTCAGTAAAATATCCTACTCCTGCACAATACAAGACTGAGTTTGAGTGGTTAAAAGAAGTAGATAGTCTAGCACTGGCAAATGCTCAAATGAATTTAGATAAAGCATATAAGAATTTCTTTAGAAATAAATCAGTTGGATTCCCCAAATTCAAGAAAAGAACTAATACAAATAACTATACGACTAACAATCAAAGGGGAACTGTATACATTGAAAATAATCATATCAAAGTACCTAAACTAAAATCTATGATTAAGATAGAGCAACATAGACAGTTCAATGGATTGATTAAGTCATGTACTATATCGCAAGTTCCTAGTGGCAAGTATTTTGTATCAATATTAGTTGACACTAAAATTGTTAAACTACCTAAAATAGATAATAAAATAGGTGTGGATTTGGGAATAAAGGACTTTGCAATAACAAGTGACGAAGAAATTTTCAGTAATCCAAAGCACTTAAAGAAATCAGAAAAAAGACTAGGTAAACTTCAAAAGGACTTATCAAGGAAACAAAAAGGAAGCAATAACAGAAGAAAGGCTAGAGTCAAAGTAGCAAAGTTACATGAGAAAATAGCTAATCAAAGAAAAGATTTTCTCCATAAGGTAAGCACTCAATTAATTCGTGAAAACCAAACGATAGTTATTGAGGACTTAAAAGTAAGTAACATGATTAAAAACCACAAACTAGCAAAAAGCATAGCTGATGTTAGTTGGTCAGAGTTCAGAGCAATGTTAGAATACAAAGCTAATTGGTATGGTAGAACAATTATTGTAGCACCATCTAATTATGCTAGTAGCCAACTATGTTCTAGTTGTGGTAATAAATCAAGCCAAACGAAAGACTTGTCTTGCAGGACTTATATATGTCCAGTATGCGGAATGATAATGGATAGAGATATAAATGCAAGTAAAAATCTACTAAAACTAGCAATGTAATATAAGATATATTGTTAGAGAGGTCGGTTCTGACCTTGATAGCTTGGGTAAACTTGCTACAGTAGTAGTATTGACCAAGAAGCTCCCACCTCTTAGGTGGTGAGTAGTTCACCAGAGTTTAGAGAAGATAAAAAGGGAATATTGGATGTAAGAGTAAAAACCAAAAATAATGAACATATTGATATAGAAATACAAATTCTACCTACACAATTTATGGCAGAAAGAAGCTTGTTTTATTGGTCTAAGATGTATAATAGTCAAGTTAGTCCAGGAGATACTTATGATAAACTTAAAAAGTGTATAACTATAAATATTGTTGATTTTGAGCGAATACCTTTAGATAAAATACACACAAGATTTCATATTTTAGAAGATGAAACTGGATACAAATTAACAGATGTTTTAGAAATACATTTTTTAGAACTACCAAAGCTTGAAAGGTTAGGTAGTTTAATAGATATTGATGACCCTATTTTAGAATGGCTTAAATTTATAGATGCTAAGTCAAAGGAGGGGATGGAAATGTTAGCAGAAAAAAATGAGAACATTAAAACAGCCTATCAAATATTGCAGAGAGTCAGTAAAAGCAAAGAAGCTAGGATGGCATATGAAGCTAGGCAGGCGGAAATTATGGATCAGCTAACAAGAGAAAAGAGCGCTAAAGAAGAAGGCAAAGAACAAGGAATAAAAGAGGTGGCTAAAAACTTATTAGACATACTTGACGATGAGACTATTTCAGCTAAAACAGGTTTATCAGTTGAATTTGTCAAAGGACTAAGAAAATAATATATATCTAGCTATAGAACAAACTGAATAAAAAATAAAAAATGACAAGTTTTAAATATAAAGTGGATAGGCATTTAGTACCTATCCACTATTTTTATTCGATTAGTAGATGCTGATGACATAAAAAGCATAATATTGTAATACTACCAATATGCTACCTTGCTTATATATACACTACAAAAACTTCTCTAAGTTACATGTAATATCAAAACTTTTCTGATATAATCAACTAAGTTAGACATATTGGAAAGGACTTGATATTATGTTACCTTATAGTAATTATGGGAAAAGTAGAAAACTGCTAGAAACTTTTAGATTAATAAAATCTGGAATAGCCACAACGCCACAAGAAATTGCAGATATATTTGAAACTTCACCGGATAACATTCATAATTATGTAAAAGCATTGTTACTATTCAGGCATTCCCAATATGGAATGCCTGTGATAATATAAAAGCATGCTCGTAGCCACCTAATGTCTAAAAAATGGCATTATAAATTAAAGGAAGCCAAGAGGCGTTCCCCGATATAAAATTTAATAGAGCTATATCTTTTCTAGAACAGATATTGTCCGCTTCACTACCAATATCTGAAAGGTGCCTGTCACCTTTCAAAAATTGGAAATGAATTTTCAATTTTTGTTGCTAGTATTAAAAGACACCTGGCAATTGATGCTTGTTGATAGTGGGCAAAGGGTTCAAAAGATTACACCAAATTTGCTTTTCTCAAATTCTTCATGTGGAAAAACCGAAGAAGCAGTGAAGTATTATGCTGAGGTTTTCGAAAATTCAGAAATAGGCTTAATAAGTAGATATGGCAAGGATGAAGCAGAGTCATCAAAAGCTCAAGTAAATTATGCTGCTTTTAAGCTTTGCGGTCTTGATTTTTCGGCCATGGATAATGGATATGATGTAGATTTCAATTTCAATGAGGCATTTTCACTCATTATAAATCGCGAGGACCAAAAGGAAATTGATTATTATTGGGATAAACTTTCTGCTGTTCCTGAGGCAGAGCAATGCGGATGGGTAAAGGACCAATTTGGTGCATCATGGCAGATTGTGCCATCAAATATGGAGGAAATCTTAATGCATGGTACAAATGATGAAATTAAAAGAGTAACAGAGGCTTTTCTAAAAATGAAAAAGTTTGATTTAAATGCTTTGGAGAAAGCACGTTTAGGACGTTAACTTAAACAGTTATTATACATGAAATACATAGATTACTACAGGTAATAGAGATACTACTAAACCGAAAAGTAAGTAAAACTATGTACAGTAAAAAACCATCTGAATTCCAGATGGTTTTTTTTATATCCGTTGCTCTTGGTTTCCTAAGTCGTCACAAGTAGAAACGCCACAACCTTTTATTGATTGTGACGTATAATAAGAAAGATGTATATTAACACAAGCTAAAGATTATGCCCATTTTACATGTCGTTTAGCTTTCTGCTTTTAATTATGCCTATAACCGCTAACTGTAGAATTATGATTGCTATACTAACGAATATCAGCAATCCAACAGATGTAAAAGGCTTAAAATAATAACTCCACTTTTCACCTGTTGAACAGGTTATCATTAAATAGGAGACTATAAATGATATAATGTTCCCCAATGCACCTACAGGAAAATTATGTGTTTTCTTACAAATAAAAATTAAAAAAATTAAAGTTGCTATCATTAAGCCATATCCAATCATCGAACTATTTATTAAATCCTGATACATTGAAAAGTATACATACGGAAAAGAAAATAGCACCAACAGTAATAATCTAACAATCCATTTTTTCACACCCGAATTCCTCCATTTAAAAGATATAAATAATCTTTGTTGCACATAATTTTTGTCTAGAAAATTACGTTTTTTTCTTTTTAACTTTCAAGTATAAATAATTTTTCTACCGTAGTGTTTAATATTACTCTTCATCTATTTTTACTCTTAACATTTTATTCTTAACTTTTACAGCATATTTTAATTCATATGCTGGTACACCATTATTAATTGCTTCTGCAATTTCATCCATTTCCTTTTTTATCTTTTCTTCATCAACATACCAACCAAGTACAATTGATTTTTCTCCCCAAAACGCTCCGCTATTAACACCAATCAGCCAATGTTTAGGCTCATCGTTTTTTGCTTTGTACATTACATGTGACGCTAAAACTTTATAGCAATTAACAATTGATTTTCCATCATATGATTTAATAGTAATTTTCCCTGTTGGTACAATTATAGTATTGGGTAAAGTTTTGTTGTTTTCAGTGGACTTTATCTCCCCTAGCATCAAATAATCTAAAGATACATTAAGTTCTTTAGATAACACAAGCAATTTTTCCATTTCTGGATAGCCACTCCCCTGTTCCCATTTAGAAACTGCTTGACGACTTACTCCAATTATTTCTGCTAACCCTTCCTGTGAAATATGTCTTTCTTTCCTAATTGATTTTAAATTATCTGCAAAACCCATGACTTTCTACCTCTTTTCTTTGTTATTATGTGTAAATTATAATATGTTTTACACTCAAATAACACCAATCTACATTTGCAAATCCGCAACTTGTATTTGCATTTTTCATAAACTGTATGAAAAAAATCATTTATCACTTAATTTCTATCAAAATTATTACATCACATACTATAAATAATTTTGAGGTTACTCCCCGATAAATCCCTATCTGTGTGTTGGTTATATAAAGATATTTATTTGTCGCGTCGTGCTTTTTTACGATTACATCTTAATAATACCATAATATAACAAGGAGAAAAAGATTAGGATATTCAAAGTCTTTACCTCAGCATATTTTCATTAAGTCGTCTCAAGTAAAAATGCCACAACCTTTTATTGATTGTGACGTCTAATATGAATATTATTCACTAACTATATAATTTGAAGTTATAATTTTATTAAATTATTTATTTCTGAAATTTATATTGTTTAATTAAACGAAGGTTACGAATTTTTCTTTATGTATATTGTTAATGCCTTAATTAGCAAGTAAACTAAATAGATTATAACGGC
This sequence comes from Clostridium sp. FP1, assembly GCF_011065975.2. Lineage (NCBI taxonomy): Bacteria > Bacillati > Bacillota > Clostridia > Eubacteriales > Clostridiaceae > Clostridium > Clostridium sp. FP1. The sequence continues at coordinate 2,062,359 of NZ_JAAMNJ020000001.1, forward strand.
GTATCCTAGTAAACTAATTATGCCCATAAGCATTATCGCGAATGTTTTACCCAATTATATTCCCCCTCTTTCAGTTATTTAACATCTTTTACAAATAGGAAACATCTCATTAAATATATTCTATATATTGCAAAAAAGAATATAGAAAGTGTATTTGGTTTGTGGTGGTTTTTTATTTTTGTTCGCTATTTTCGCATCAACTCCATTCAGCTACCTTATTGCTCTGCTGATTTCAGTAATCCTATTTGGCGTATATACACCGATGCAATATAAATCGGGCTTTGAAAAACAAAATATTTCTTCATGATATTAATCATGTGAACGCAATTTTCATTGACTTTATTTTTAAAATTTTAAAGGCAAATTTTTATCTTTGGCGAATGATATTATGTAAATGTTATTACAAAAAAAAGCAAATAAGAAAATAAGGAGGTCGAATTTTAAAATGGATAAAGAGTTATTACAATATTTAGGAGTGAATGAAAAAGAGGTAGTAACAAATTATGCTGATATAGATTCAGAAAAGTTACTGGATGATGAATATAAGATATTAAATGTGAAGGTGTTTTCAGCAGGATTACTTGATAATCAAACTATAAATAAATTTAATACTCAAAGCACAGAGTATAAAGAGTTTATTAATCTTAAGGAGGTAGAAATCGAAGCTTTAAAGAATAATGATGAATTATTAAGTGAAACAGATTTAGTATTATTAATTGGAGAATATGAGGATACGAAAGCCATGGCAAAGCTTGAATATATTATACAAAATGCTGGCTTAAGGGATATAAAAACTGTATTGCTGCTAAGTGTTAATAACAATATAGATAATGATTTAATAAGGGAGATATCCACAAAAGTAGATGTGCTAGTTCCAATTATAGATAATAAGGTTCAGCATTACGCACAGAATGCATTTAGCTTTTTAGATAAAAATAATCTTAAGGCAGAGCTTGCACAGCAGTATATAAATACTATTTTAGAATTTGCTCCAGAACGTATAAGTGTCATTGCGCCAATTGATATTATAGATATATTTACACATAACAAGGGTATAGCTTATGTATCTTCAGCATCAGCTAATGGAGAAGGCAGAGCAGAGAGCGCAGCAGCTTTAGCCTTAAGTAATATATATAGCTTGAAAGATTATAAAGATTGTAAAATTCTTTTATTGACCTTTTCAGGTGGTGAGAGCTTAGGGCTCATAGAAATAAATGATGCAGCACAAGTTATAGTAGATAAGTATAGTGATGAAGAAACAATACTATTTACTGTAGGGCTGGATGAAAGCATGGGGAGTGAGATGAGGGTGAGTGTTATGGGGATATAATTATGTTCAGGGTAAGTGAAGTTTAGTATGATTTAAATGGAATGTGTTATGTGGTAAAATTAACATGGAAAGTTTGATGGATTTTGGTAATGAGTATCTTAAGTATATGAAAGAAATAATATATATATAAATTAGGAGGATGTGCATGATACATATTACTAATGAACATTTTGAAATTATTAAAAATAAAGATTGTATGGTAAATCATGATACTTGTAAAAATGTGTATTATAAGCATGATTTGAATAAAATATATGAAATAAGTGAAAATCAGTATTTAAAAATAAAGTATGGTGAAAACCATGCTTTCCCAACAGCTCATGTCATAAGGAAAAGCTGTATATTAACAGGAGAAGAAGAAATGTCTATAGGTTATTGTGATTATATGAATGATAAAAGCTATCCGTTATGTTATCCAGAACATATAATTAAATATGGTAACTATTTGTATATCTCTGATATGGGTAGCAAAAGAATACTGAGATTGGATTTGAATAATTATGAGTTGGATGAATATAAAAAGTTAAATGAAAGTGTTTGGGCCTATGGACGAATAGGTAAAAATGAAGTGGTGGAATTAGAATCAGGGATGTATATACTGTGATACATTAATATAGTTTGCTACACGAGGTAAAAGAAATGTATTTTTTCATAATAATCAAAATTATAAGGAGTGGAGAATATGAAAACATTGGTAGTGTTCTATTCATTAGAAGGTAATACAAAATTAGTAGCAAATATGATTGCTGAGGAATTAGGTGCTGAAATACTAGAATTGAAACCTAAAAAAGAAATACCTAAAGGCAAATTTTTAAAATTTGTATGGGGCGGAAAAAGTGTAATATTTGGTGAAAAACCAGAACTTCTAAACCAGATTCCAAAAATGGAAGCCTATGATACAGTTTTTATAGGTACACCCATTTGGGCAGGAACTTTTGCACCACCTATAAATACATTCATTTCAAGTAATATAATATCAGATAAAAAAGTAGCATTCTTTGCGTGCAATGCAGGCGGAGGAGCGAAGAAATGCTTTGGTAAGTTGAAAACATTATTTATAAATAACATTATTATTGGCAGTATTGATTTTGTAGACCCAGCAAAGCAGAATAAAGAAAGGGTGGAAGAAGAAGTTAAAGCGTGGATTAAGAAAATATCTTAAAAGAATATTTAAATAAATTGATCATTTATATAACTACGAGCTGGTTATAGTTCGGAAATTGCAAATAAAACTTCAGAATTATTTAGTCAAACAGAAAAAATATTGAAGAAATGCGATTGTGATTCATCTTGCCATGAGTGCCCAAATCACTTTTGGAATCAAAGGGTACAAAGCAAGCTGAACCGATATATAGCTTTGCAACTTCTTGGGTGGGGTGAAAAAGGAGTTATAGAAAAAGAATTTAATAGTACTGAGCAATATGAGATATTTAAACCAATTAAAGAGCTTCTAGAGTTAGATGGAGAGTCAACATACACACTTTGCGATATACTTTAATTATGGAAAATAAATATAGAACAACTAAAACTACAGTAAGTTTAATTAATTATCATTTTATATTTTGCCCAAGGTATAGAAGAAAAATATTCTTAATACCTAATGTGGAAGAAAGATTTAAGAATATGGTCAAATGTGTATGTGATGAGATAGATATTGAAATTATCGCAATAGAATGTGATAAAGACCATACTCATATGTTTTTGAATTGTATTCCAACATTAAGTCCTTCTGATATTATGCAAAAAATAAAGGGTGTAACAAGTAGGGTTTTGAGAGACGAGTTTAACGAATTGAAGAAAATGCCTAGTTTATGGACTAGAAGTTATTTTATATCAACTGCAGGAAATGTAAGTAGTGAAACGGTAAAAAAATATGTGGAAAGTCAAAAAACAAGATATTAAAAAGCGAGGTGAATACTGTGCCAAATTATATTTTAACAGTAAAGCTAGATACGGAAAAATATCAAGAAAAGATTTTAAATAAAAGATTAGAAATAAGTAGGAATATATATAATAGCTGTTTAGGAGAATTATATAAAAGATATAATAGCATGAGAAAGTCTAAAGAATATAGGAAAGTTGTTAAAATGACTATAGGAAAAGACCGTAACAAACAATTCAATGAATTAAATAAAAAATATGGTTTGACAGAGTATTCACTTCATGATTTTGTAAAACCTATTCAAAAACATTTTAAAGGCAATATAGATAGCTTCACCGCTCAAAAAATAGCTTCACGGTGCTTTAGTGCATTTCAAGGATTAATGTTTCATACTGCAAATAGGGTTTGTTTTAAGAAATATGGAGAAATGAACAGTGTAGAAGGAAAATCCAATAAAACAGGAATTAGATTTAAAGACGGTAAGCTATTTTGGAATGGATTAGAAACAGATGTGATTATAAATAAAAATGATGAATATGCAGAAATTTCGCTATTAAACAAAGTTAAATATTGTAGAATAGTTAGAAAATTTATTCGTGGAAAATATAAATATTATATTCAATTAGTTTTAGATGGTATTCCTCCTGTTAAATATAATAAAGAAACTTGGGAAGTTAAAAATAGTATAGGGAAGGGCAATGTTGGAATAGATATTGGAACTCAAACTATAGGAATTGCTTCAAAATATGATGTTAAATTATTAGAATTAGCACCCGAAATTAATAATATTGAAACAATTAAAAGAAGATTATTAAGAAAACTAGATAGACAAAGAAGAATTAACAATCCTAATAATTTTAATGAAAATGGTACAATAAAACATGGTGTAAAATTAATATGGGTTAAATCCAATAAGTATATTAAAACGCAAAATGAATTAAGAGATATTCAAAGGAAACAAGCTGATATAAGAAAGCAAAGTCATAATATTTTAGCTAATAAAATAGTGGGTTTAGGTGATAGGATATTAGTGGAAACAATGAACTATAAAGGATTGCAAAAACGTTCCCAAAATACTACCGTAAATGAAAAAACAGGAAAATTTAATAAGAAAAAAAGATTTGGAAAGTCTTTAGCGAATAAAGCACCAAGTATGCTTTTAACTATATTAGACAATAAATTAAAGTGGAATAATACTGAATTATATAAAGTTAATACTTATAAAATAAAAGCATCACAGTATAACCATTTTGATGATAAGTATAATAAAAAAGAATTAAGTGAACGTTTCAACATATTTAATATAGATAATGAAGAAATTAAAATTCAAAGAGATTTATATTCTAGTTTTTTAATAATGAATGTAAAAGAAAATTTAGAAGAAATAGATAGAGAAAAGTGTTTCAGCGAATACGGTAATTTTAAAATGCTTCATGATAAAGAAATAAATAGATTATTAAGTAGTGACAATAAGAAAATACCAAGTATGGGAATATAAAAAAAATAAGGTTTTGATATGAGCCTTTAAACTATCGTTAATTTATCCATTGGGATAATTGGTAGTAAAAGTCTTAGAGAAGTTATTTAGTTCTTATATGTTGTAATTTATAGTTTTTATATAAATGAGAGTATAGGAGAAGATAATGTATTTAAGAACCCCATGCCTTAAGGCGTGGGAGTATCAGAACCATGGTGAAGATGAGAGAATGATATATGGAAAAACAATTTCAGAAGAGTAATCAAAGGCTAAAGTACATGAAATCATATATAAAAAACATGAAAAAAACAATATGCAGGAAAAGGCCGAAGAATATAGACAGATTTTAAATAAAGCGGTAAATAGTAATTATGATAAGTATTATACTGAAAAATTATCTAGAGAAATGAATTATGAAGCTGATACATATGATGCAATTAAAAAAGGTTTAATAGAATTAATAGAAAAAGGAAATGAAAAAGCTAAGAATTTTTACGAGATACTTTATAAATAAAGGAGACAAAAACAATGTCAGAATGTATATTTTGTAATTACAATAAATCAGAAATAATAGCAGAAAATAAATACGCCTTTTCCATACTAGATCATTTCCCAGTAAATGAAGGTCATTGTTTGATTATACCTAAGAGGCACTTTCCTAATTTCTTTGAGGCAACGGAGGAAGAAATTAAGGCAATATATAGTTTACTGCACGAGGTAAAAGAAATATTTGATATTCAATATGAACCAGCTGGCTATAATATAGGCATAAATATAGGAGCTCATGCTGGGCAAACCATAGAGCATTTGCATGTGCACTTGATTCCTAGGTATGTAGGGGATGTGAGTAATCCTAGGGGCGGAGTGAGGAATTTAAAAGAGGCTTTGGTGGAGTATGATTCGAATTGTTCTACGGGGGGCAAGGATTATTTACTACCTAAGTTAACAGCTTCATTGAAAAGGGCAAAGACCAATTTGGCACAGTGATTCCGCTGTATGAACCTAGAGGTGAACAAATTGAGGCTTTATATGAACTTAAAAAATGTAGAGAAGAATGCTTAGATAAAGGATTAGTTGTGGCAGCAACGGGCATAGGTAAAACTTATTTAGCGGCTTTAGATTCACAGGGTTTTCATAAAGTTTTATTTGTTACGAGTTTTATCAGAAAATTAGAAGGTGTTTATAAAAGCTATCAAAATGCGAAAAACATTTTGATAGCTTTTATTGACTTTTTAAGGTGGCGAGAATTTAGCCCTCTTATAAATAAATGATGCAGCACAACTTATAGCAGATATTTATGGAGATGATGAAACAATGCTATTCAACCAATATTGGGAAGAATCAGTTTTCAGTTAGAAAATACATGGGGAGTGAGATTAGGGATAAATAATATTTGGATATAATTGGTTTACTGAAAAATAAACAACAATGAAAGCGTTGAGAAAATTGGTGGAGTGGGGTTAATATGTATTTAGTGCCTATTCGTTATATATTTTGTCGCTTGTTAGTAAATAGTATCATTTTTAATTGCAAATACGACAATATTCCCCTAATTTAGCAGAATTACTATGATAGAATGGGTTGACCATATTTTAAGATAGCAGATTATGATTATATAATCAATATAGATTAAGTGAGTTTAATTTACATACTTGAAGTTAGTATAAAAATAGACACACGAAGGGAAATATGGGAGAGGATGGAATGAAAAATTACTCAACAAATTATATTGTAATTTATATATCTTGTTAATGAGGGTATTATTAATAGGCTATTTATATTTAAATTTGCACAAAGGAGAAACTGTAAATATGATTAAATATCATTGTGAAGAATGTGATATAGATTGCGAAACAAGTGAATGTTCAGTTTGTGGTTTACGAACAGAGAAAAAAAGTACAATGTTTTGGTGCAAACATTGTAATGTTCCAATTTATGAAGAACAATGTAGTTTATGTGGACAAACAGGTAAATACATGACTACAGATTTAAGACCAGTATTTCCAGAAGAGAGACTTTTGCTAGAAATATTAATTGGAGAACCATTTAAATATGAAAATTCTTCTGTTTGGAATGGCGCAGGTAATAGATATATCATAGATGGTGAAAAACTTAGAGTGTCTATAGCTGGTCTAATGAAGAGTGATGCTAAAAAAGTTGTAGAAGAGATTGAAATACATAAAAATCAGAATAGCTATAAATATTTTAATGAAAATATTAAGAAATTTATAGAAGCAAATAGAAAAAGATTGAATTCTATTGTTTCAGAGGCTATGGAATTTACAAAAAAATCTGCAGAAGATTACGGATTAGATGAAATGTTCATTTCATTTAGTGGTGGTAAGGATTCCACAGTTATACAGGATTTGGTTGTTAAAGCTTTAAGTAAACCAGAAATCATACATATTTTTGGTGATACAACTTTAGAATTTCCAATGACTATGGAGTATATGAAAAGGTTTAGGGAAAATAATAGAAAAACACCTATGATTACTGCAAAAAACAAAGATAAAAATTTTGAAAGTATGTGTGAAATTGTAGGTCCGCCTAGTAGAGTAATGAGATGGTGCTGTATCATATTTAAAACCGGAGCTATTACTAGAAAAATTGATGTAGCATTTAAAAATAAGAAAAGATTACTTACGTTTTATGGAATACGACGTAGCGAATCTACAAGTAGAAATAGATATGAAAGGGAAGCAGATAGTCCTAAAATAACAAAGCAGAAGGTGGTATCTCCTATTATAGATTGGTATGACTTCGACATATGGCTTTATATCTTAACTACAGGGATAGATTTTAATGATGCTTATAGGCTAGGATATTCGAGGGTTGGATGTTGGTGCTGCCCTAATAACAGTTTATGGGCACAGTATTTATCTAGTATATACATGCCAGACCAATATAAAAAATGGAGAGATTTTCTTATAAGTTTCGCTACTAAAATTGGAAAACCCGATGCGGAAACTTATGTGGATGAAGGTAAATGGAAGGCTCGGCAGGGCGGAAATGGAATTGAATTAAGTAAAAATACTTTTCTTTCTTTTAAACCTTGCGCTACAGAAGAAAAATCCTTTAATTACGAACTTAAGAGACCGATTACTGAGCAGATATACGAACTTTTTAAACCCTTTGGATGGATATCTAAGGAATTTGGAAATGAGCGATTAGGCGAGGTTTTTGTAGTTGATAGGAATAATCAGCCTTTGCTTAGAATTCAAGGTAAAATAGGTACTAATTTGTTGAAAGTTTCAGTTTTAAAGTTACCTATAGGTAAATCAAAAAGTGTTAAAGAGATTAAATCGAAGATTGAATGTCAGTTAACTAAATATCAAATGTGTATAGCATGTCTTGCTTGTGAAAGTGCATGTAGACATGATGCAATATCCATAAAACAAGAAAATAAGATTAATGTAATCAAAGAAGTAGAAGTATCTACAGTGGATAAGGATAATAAGTATCCTAAAATAGAACAGAATAATTATAAAATTATTGATGAAAAATGTGTTAGATGTGGAGAATGTGTGAATCATTTTGATTCTGGCTGTTATATGAAAAAGGTATTAATTACTAAAAGGGGCGAATAGATTTGGCAGAGGAAAAAATTAAATTTAGATTAAAAGGTCATGAAAGTTTTCACATTAGAGAAGGCTGGCTTAGAAAAGGCCTAAAACATGTAGAAAAAGATGAAGGATTTTTTAGAAACGATAATGTTGTGGATGTATTGGGTGTTGGAACTAATATGGTGAAATCTATCAGATTTTGGCTTCAAGCAACAGGGCTTACCGAAGAAAAAATTGAAAAAGGTAGTAAAAGAGTTCAGACTTTGTCTAAAGGGTTTGGAGATATAATTAATAAGTATGATCCTTATTTTGAAGATATGTTTACACTATGGCTTATACATTATAAGATAGTTACAAATAAGGAACTAAGTACAATGTGGTATCTGTTTTTTAATGACTTTAAGGTGGAAGAGTTTACAAAGGATGAGATGATTGAAACAATGAAAATCTCAATGGGTGGACTTGTGAAAAATCAATCTTATTCTGAAAAATCACTAATGGATGATTGTAATTGCATTATTAAAACTTACTATTTAGATAAAAAGGAAAATAAGAATCCAGAAGAAAGCACTATATGTCCATTAACAGAGTTGAAGTTAATACAAAAAATTAAAACTTCTTCCGGTAAAGAAGTTCATTTGAAGAACAAACCGGATATTAGCAATCTTGACAAGTTAGTAGTTTTATACATAATGTTAGAAAATTTAAAAAAAAATAACAATACAACTAGTATTGATAATGTATTAAATGATGATTGTAATGCTGGTAAGATACTTAATTTAGATAGGAACATGTTAAATGAATATTTAGATTCATTAAAAAACAATGGATATATACAAATTAATAGAACAGCAGGACTTGATAAAATTTATATTAAATGTACAGCAAAAGAGGAAATATTACAAGAATACTATGAACAGTTATAGAAATGAGGTAAAAATATGCAATACAAAGAGTTTATAAAAGCGGATGAAGCATTTCAGTATTCTATTAATTTACAATATGATTTAAATAAGCTAGAAAAGCTTAATGGATATATTCCTACTAATTTATCTATAGAAATACTGAATTATTATTTGAAAAGTATATACTACGATGATAGTAAGGAAAGAGCATCAGTGTTAATAGGACCTTATGGCAAAGGAAAATCTCATTTATTATTAACACTATTAGGAATAGTTTCTTTAGGAAATGATGAGAAGGATGAAGAACTTAATCTTTCAAGTACTGATGTTTTAAATAAGTTGAATTTAAAAATCGGAAATTTAGATAAAGAAACATCAGAAATGATAAAAGAAATACGAAAACAAAATAAAAAACTTTTACCTATAGTGATTAATAGTAATTATTTAGATCTAAATCAGGCATTTTTGATTGCATTAAAAGAAGCATTAGACAGAGAACAATTAAAAGGATTACTTCCTAATACGTATTTCAATGCAGTATTAGATACAGTGAAGATTTGGGAAGAAAAGTTTAAAGATACATATAAATTATTTGAAAATAAGTTAAAAAATCATAGTATAAGTTTTAAAGACTTTATGAGTAAAATTAAGAGTTATGATTCGAGTGCTTATGAAATATTTAAAGAAATTCACCCTGAAGTAACTTCAGGAACAGAGTTTAACCCCTTAATAAAAGCAGATATTATAAAATTATATGAGGAAGTTAACACAAAAATATGTGAAAAAGAAAATTATAGGGGAATGTTTATTGTATTTGATGAGTTTAGTAAATTTTTAGAAGCAAGCATCACAAAAAATTCATCAAATGATATAAAAATTATTCAAGATTTAGCGGAATTGGCAAATAGAAGCGGGAAGTGTCAGATACACTTTACCTGCGTTACTCATAAGGGAATTAATGATTATATAAGTAATCTCCCTAAAGAAAAAATTGATGCATGGAGAGCAGTTGAAGGTAGATTTAAACAGACATATTTTACATCTTCGTCACAGCAGAACTATGAACTAATATCCAATGCAATCATAAAAAATAATGAACTATTTACCTCGTTTTTAAAGAATGATGAAGAAAAATTTAATAACACATTAAGCTTATGTGGTCGATTAGGACTATTTGATGATGTACCTAATTATGAAGATATTTTAGGTAATGGATGTTATCCATTAAATCCTATTGCAACATACGTTTTACCTCGAGTAAGTGAAAAAGTAGCCCAGAATGAAAGAACATTATTTACTTTTTTATCCAAGGATGAAAAAGGAAGTTTAATGAGATTTGTTAATACTCATGATGGAAAGTTAGAATTTTTAACATTAGATTGGATCTATGACTACTTTAAGATATTATTTAAAAAAGAAGTATTTAATGAAAGAGTTCATGTAGTATGGTTAAAAACTCAAGCAGCAATAGATAGAGTAAAAGATAGAATTGAAAGAAAAATTATTAAAGCTATAGCAATAATTTATATTGTAAATGAATTAGATGGATTACAACCTATAGATATAACAATTCGAGCCTCATTAGGATTAGACCAAGGAAAATATGATAAAGCTATTACCTCATTAATAAATAAAAAAGTCTTGATTAAGAAAAGAAGTAATTCATTTTATGGATTTTTACCTGGTGGTAATTTAAATGTTTCGAAACATATAAATGGGATGAAAGAATTAAAGGCTAAAAAAATTAATATTAAAGAAGTACTAGAAGGCATAGTAGATCTGGGATACTCACTACCTAAAATGTATAATGATGAATATGAAATGGTTAGATTTTTCAAAAATATATTCATTAATTCAGAAGATTTCTTAACTGTTTCTAACGAAAAAGATTTGTTGAAAATGCATAAATCAGATGGAATAATATTTTACTTAGTATACAAAGATGATGAAGAAAAAAAGAAGGTAATAGAGCATTTAAGGAAACTTAATAGTAAGAGAATATTAATGTGTATTCCTAATATTAGATTTGAAAACGAAGAGGAATTGAAAGAATATATCGCAATTCAATATTTAAAGCAAGATGAGGACTTTATTAGTCAAGATGATTATATTGCACAAGAACTTTCTATATATGATTCTGATATAAGAGAAGACATAGAAAATTATATTAGCAAAAATTTTGACATTAAATATGAGAAATGTGCTTACTATATGTACAATGGAAAAGTAGAAGATATAAAAAAACCAGCAAATATAAGCAGAAAATTATCTTATATTTGTAAAAATGTGTTTCAAAGAACACCTAAAATTAATAATGAAATGATAAATAAAATGAATATATCTAGCCCTATTTCTAAGGCTAGAAATAAAATTGTAAGGTTTATTTTCGAGGGTAAAGATATTAATGATTTTGAAATACAAGGAACAAGTCCGGAAGCTACAATTTTTAGAGCTACCATTATAAATAAAGGACTTTCGTTTAGTAAAGATAAAAGCTATATAGATTTAAATATAAATACAGTTTTAGATAAAATAGGGAGGTTCATTTTATCTTGTGAACAAGAAAAAAAATCTTTTTGTAAATTGTATGAAGACTTATATGGAAATGAGTTTGGGGTAAGAGCTGGAATAATTCCTATTTATCTTGCATTTAAAATGAGAGACCACAAAGAGAATATTACTATTTATTTTGCAGATAAAGAAGTAGCTCTTTCAGCAGAAACATTAAGTAGAATAAATGATAATCCAGAAAAATATTTTTTACTCTTAGATGATGGAACAAAGGAAAAAGTAGATTATATTAAAAATTTAGAAAATATTTTTAAGAGATATAAGTCTAATAGTGAATTAGGGTATAACAGATATATTATTGTATTAGATGCAATGCAGAATTGGATTCACTCTCTACCTAAATATACAAGAGACTATAAGTTGATTTTTAATTTAAATGGAGAAATTGAACTGTCAAAAGAAGCTATAAGCTTGAGAAAAGAACTTCTAAAGTATGATGTGAATCCTAGAGAATTCTTATTTGAAAGATTATTAAAGAAAATACTTAAAGAAGAATCTTTAGAGAAGAGCATTGAAAATATACAAGAGATTAAAAATGAGCTTGATAATCATCTAGAAAAATTTAAAGATATATTAATTCAAAAAACAAAGGAATTATTTGACAAAGACTATAACGGTGAACTGTCCTCTGTTTTGAAAAATTGGTATAGCAATTTAAATGAAACTAGAAAAAAGCATTTATATGATGTGACAACAAACAAGTTATTAAACTACATTGCATTTCTAGATACATCTGATAAAGATGTAATTATAGAAACACTAGCAAGGACAATAATCGGATTATATATAGAAGATTGGAATGATGATACATTAGAAAATTATTTGGAGATTTTGAACAAATTTAAAAACGAAGTTGAGAATTACGAAGAGGTAGCAGTAAGTACTAGCAAACTTTATGAAATAAGTTATTATTTAAATGATGAAAAAATTGAGAAAACTTTCGAAGAAAAAGAAATATCTGCTATAGGAGGTACTCTTTTGAATGAAGTAGAACAGACAATAGAAGAGTATGGTGACTCAATAGATTCAGATGAGAAAAGAAATATATTAATGAAGCTTATGGAAAAATTCATGTAGGTATATACCTACATGAATTAAGAAAAAGGGAGCGATTATATGAGCAACACAATATATTTAGATAATGCAGCAACAACATTCCCAAAGCCTGAAATTGTTTACAAGGAAATGGATAGCAATTATAGAAAATTTGGAGTGAACGCAGGCAGAAGTTCATATGGATTAGCAAGAGAAGCTAATAATATTATTAGTGATACAAGAAAAAATTTATCAGAATTAGTAGGATTAGATGACTATACTAAGATAATATTTACGCCATCAGCTACCATAGCTTTGAATCAAATTATTGGAGGGTTAGAGTGGGATAGCAGTAAAACCGTTTATGTAACACCATTTGAACATAATGCTATAATGCGACCACTACATTATATCCAGAAAAAATATAATATAAATATAGAAGTTATTCCTTTTGATAGTGAAACTTTTGAACTGAAAAGAGATGAAATGCAATTAAAATTTGCAACAAAATATCCTGATTATATTTTTATGTCTCATGTTAGTAATGTTACAGGATACATTCTTCCAATAGAAGAGATTATATCGGAGGGTAAGAAATATGATGCAATAATAACTGTAGATGGAGCTCAGTCAGTAGGATTATTGCCTATTAATATAAAAAACTTGGATGTAGATTATTTAGTATTTGCAGCACATAAAACTTTATATGGACCTTTTGGAATAGCTGGATATATAGATAACAGCAGCAATAGTTTAAATGAATTTATTACAGGGGGAACGGGTTCAGATTCTTTAAACTTAAATATGCCTTGTAAATATCCGGATAAGTATGAAGTAGCTAGTCATAATATACAAGCTATAGCGGGACTTAATGCAGCCATCACATGGATAAAGGAAGTAGGAATTCAAAACATATTTAACAAAGAAAAAGACCTCACGGAAAAATTAATTCAAGGGTTAAAAGACATATACGGGATAAAGTTATATTTACCAAAGAATATGACTAATCATGTGGGAATAGTATCTTTTAATTTAAATGATTATAATCCTAATGAATTAGGTCAGGTATTAGATGGAGACTTTAATATAGCGACTAGAATAGGATATCATTGTGCACCATTGATACATGACTTTATGAATACGAAGGAAAAAGGCGGTACTGTGAGAGTTAGCTTGGGGTATTTTAATAAACAAAATGACATTGAATATATAATAAAAAGTTTAGAAAAATTATAGGAGTGGTTTTATGTTTAAATTAAGACAACAGGTACAAGGCTTTGTATTTGAATTTAACAAGGTATATTCTACTGTTGAGTTAATGATAAAGGATATTAATTATATGATTCAATGTTTTAATGAAATATAATCTAGAAAGGTAGTTGTTATGTATGAATAATTTTGTTGCATACTTAAACTCATTGAATAATGCAAGCGGAAGTAATGAAAATGCTTTAGCAGAATCACAAGTGCTTAGTGAATATTATAATCAAATAGTAGTTGAAAGAAAAATTGCAGATTATATATTTAATTTGCTTTTTGATAAAGATGAAAAATCTGCTTTAGTTTTAACAGGGCATGCAGGTGATGGTAAGACTAGTATTCTCCTTCAAGTACTTAAAAGATTGGGGTATTTTGATACTGGGATAAAAGCATTACAAGAAGTAGAAGAATATAATGAAAAATTTTTATATATAAAGGACATGAGTGAACTTAATGAAAATAGACAAGAGGAAATGTTTGAAGAGTTTATTAAAGCTCCTAGGCGAGGAGTTTCTTCAATTCTAATATCTAATACCGGTCCATTACTAAATACAACAAACAGAATATTAGCTAAAACTTATATAAATGAAAATGAAACTGCAAAGGATGAATTAATTGAAAATTTTGAGGTTAATCTATTATCTGAGATTGATAGAGTAGAAAGCTCAGATATAGAAATAACAGTTAATAGTGAGAACTTTAAATTCAAGGTAATTAATCTTGCGAAAATTGATAACTCATATCTAGTGGGAGAAATTATGGAGAAGTTTACTAAAGATGAATTATGGGAACCATGTAATACATGCATTTGTGAAAAAAGATGTCCAGTATATATGAATTATTTAGCGATATCAAATAACCAAGTTAGAGTTGTCCAATTTGTTGAGAGGTTATATTTTTGGTTTGCAGATAACCAAAAAAGATTAACAATAAGACAGATGGTATCGCATTTATCATATTCAATTACTGGTAATTTAGAGTGTAGTGAGATTAATAGAAAAATTAGTAAGGATAATGAAGGATTATTTAAATACAATTTTGCGAATTTATTTTTCGGTTACGTTGGTACAAAGTTTGCAAAAAGTAGTTTCAATATAAAAGCAATTAGAGATTTAAATGAGCAAATGTTTGAAGAAAAGGCTTTAGAAGAAGACTATAAGCTTTTTGTAAGTGAAGATTATTCAATGTTTGATGAGAATACAAGAGAGGTTTTAGAAAATACATTAAAACATAATTTTGATAAGCTAGGCATTAAAAATAAAGAATCAATATATATGAGAAGAGCTTTTAGACGATTTTATATGCTTTTAAGTAAAGTTGGAGAAGAAGAGTTTAATAATCTGATTGGACAAATATTTAGCGAAATGTTTCCTATATATTATGAATTAATTACGGAGTCTAAAGCTAAGTGTGCAAGAGTTAAAAGCAGAGTTAAGGATATAGTATTCAACGGATTATTTAAATACTTAGTAGGAGTTCACCCACTTGGTACTGATGAATTATACTTAACACTAAAGAAGAATAATATGGATTACCAAAATGTTCAACTAATATTAGGCACTATAAAAAAGAATGAAATTAAGTTAGAACAAGAGAAGATATCTAACAACATAGAGGATACTAATATACTATATAAAGTTTTAATCAGACTTGAAAATATAAACTTTGAAGTTTCATACCAAATATTAGATTACTTAGATAACATTAATAAAGGCAAAGTTTATACAAAATTAAATCCTTCGTATACATTTGATCTGACAAGGTTAAAATCAGAATTGATTTCAGCATATGGAAGAAAAGAAAAGGATGATACATCAATCAGGATTCTAGTTATTAATAATAACTCAATTAAAGAAATTCAATTTGACATTGATGATGATGTCTTATATGAAGCTTAGGGGTGAAAAAGATGATAAATGTATTTCCAAATATAGAGGGAACTAATGTATCAGACCAAAATCTTCAAATACAAACATTTGGGAGAAGAATTTTTAATTCTCAAACAGTTCAAGAATATCTATTGGAATTTCTAATTGTATTTTTAGGAGGAAAAAGTAAAGAAGATGATAGTATTGGATTTTCAAAAGTTAAGGAATGGGATTCAGAAAAGGTTACTTATTTGAAAAATCCAAACATGGGATTAAAAAGATTTATTTTCTTTGAAAAGACAAAGCTAGATTCAAGATTTAAAGTTGATATAGACGCAAATAAGAAAATTAATGAATTATTAGAAAAAAAGGTAGATGCACAAAATCATAGTAGTGAAACTATAATCAATATTATAAGAGACTTATTAAGCGGATTCTCGATGGTAACAGGAAACAGGGGCTGGTATGCTCAATCATTAATGCCAATCTGCAGAGAAACCATCTTTTGCGAAGCGATTGGACTAAAGTTAAAAAGAAAATCTTTAAGTATGATTGAAGATGATTACTTCAACATCGATACGGATGAATGTTTTGAGTTTAAGCAATATTCATTTCTTGCTAGGGGTGGGGAGACGTATTTTCTACATCTACTTCAGGGTCTAAATTGTATTAAAAAGATGGAAGGAAAAGAAAAAGCAATTCAGTATAGGGATACTCTTGAAAAGCTTATTCTTAACCTAGTTGATTCATACAGTGACTTTGGTAGAATATCAAAATGGATACAGAATACCTGGACTAATTATATTAACGAAAATGTAAGGGATTCAGAAGGACTAACTATGCAAGAAGGAAAATGTCAATGGATTAGTGCTGAATATGAAAGAAGATCAGCATTTTCTGTGAAAGAAATAACCAACTTATTAAGAGCAGATATAAATGAATTTGAAAAAATAAATTTATTTTCAAAAGGAATTGTAGTTCAAATATTAAGAATGATGAGTGAAGCTGCTTATATTCAATCAAGGAAGGATACTAACGGTAATAATAGATGCTGGATTATACATTTTACTTCAAATAATGATGCGGATACTAAAATAAAGAGATTAGCTGTTGAAGGTTATAAAGAGGTAGAAGAAGATATGATGATTTCTTTAGCTAATAAATTAAACTTAGTCAATAATAATGGTGTGCTAGATGAAACCGGAATTAGAAAAAAGAAAACCTCTATTCAGTTGCTAAAAGATGCTTATGATGACTCTTATAAACTTTTAAGAAAGCTTGGAAAGGATATTGGAATTATTGTACCTTTAAAAGGTGATAATATGAGATTTACTTTATCCGATGATATAATCAGATTTTTCGTATTAGCACTGATACCACCATCATCAAAGATGACAATAGATACTTTTCTAAGAAAGCTTTATAATCATTTTGGAATTGTAATTGGTCCAAAACAATATAACAAATACGTAAATGATAGAGGAGTTAATCTAACAGAAGCATCATATTTAAAATATAATTTAGATGAATTTCAAGTATTATTAAAAAAGAATGGATTTTTAAAAGAACTATCAGATGCAACTGCAATGGTAATCAATCCATATAATGAGGTTCAAGGTGTAGAGGGGCGGAAAAAATGAAATCTTACATTAATATTGTAACAGAAGTATTATATCAAGCAATTAACCAAGAAAAAAATTTTTATCTAATAAAGCTAGAAAATTTTACAACACCTGTAGTTTACCTTGAATTGTGTAAAAATTTAAGAAATTACTTTATAGATAAGGATATGGAATTTATTGCAAAATTATCACTAGAAAAATATAATGAATGGAATAATATTCAGGAGTACAAAGTTTTCATAGAAGAACTTGATAAAAATGAGTGGATTGAAAAAAATGAACACTTAACTAAGTGGAGAAATTATCCATTTACGAACAAACAAAAGAAAACAGCTATAATATTAATGGGAACAGAAGATGTTGAGGATCAAGGAGGGCTTGCTGAATTTTACACTACAAGTCCAGAAACCATAGAAAACTATATTGGTAGGAATTATAGTAGACTATTGAAGGACGAGAATAAATACGATGAAGAATCTAAAAATAAAATTAATAACATTTTCAACAATATTTTTAGGTACGCTGAAAAAGACTTGTTAAAGGTTAGCTTTTTATTTGAAAAACATGAAAACCTATCTGACTTAGAACTAATAAATAATCTACTATCAAATTTATATGAATGGTGGTGCATCCCTAATATTTACAATGGAATAATGACTATACCAAAGAAGCAACTTGAAAGTGGGAAAATCGATTTAATAGAAAAGGGATATAAATTCAGTAGAAGAATAGGATTAGATTTATATCAAAGAGACTCTAAAATAAATCAACTTAGAGAAGTAATGGATAGTTTTTTTGGAAGTTCTCTTGAAGTATCCCAACTTGAAAGTGAAGAATTAGGTGTATACAGCCTGGATTACTTGAGATTAAAAGAGGATATTATAAATTATTTAAAAGGAATAAATATAGAAGTAATAAAAGGTAATTTGTTTACTGTAAGTTTCAATTTGATAAATAAGCTGCTAAAAATTCCTAAAAGTAGTGGAACAAAGAAAGAAAAGCCTACTAAAATAACAGGAGACCCATTTGAAGCGATATCACTTCCAATTCTTTTAGAAGTTGAAGAATTAGAAGAAAGTAAAAAAAACAAAATAAGTCAAATTAATATTAGGGTTAATAAGATTACCTTGGCAAAAACTAAAGTAGGAAATGAAGATGAAAATGAGGATAGTCATGCTTCATTAGTTACAAAGTGGTACAACTATATATACTTCTTAAAAAATATTGAAGAATTAATAAATAGACAAGGAATAGTAAATTTAAGTGGTGAGGAGATAGAAATTAATATCGTATATGAAGATAGAAATGGAATTTATAAATATCCTTTTGTAGTTGATAATGCTAAAGAATTGGTAGATTGTGGTATGCTAACAAGTGCTAAAGAAAGTGAAAGTAAGTCTAAAATTAGCTTAACTTATGAATTAGTAATAGGAGATAAGGAAATAATAACAAGCAAGTATGAATGGATAATTTCAGAACAAGATAGTTGGACTCATGTTTTTAACATCTTCAATGATATTAAGTTTAATTCTCTTATTAAAGATGGATATGAGTTTTTACCAATAGGCTTTTCTAAAAAAGTGGATTTATTAATTAACTCTAAAAATGATGAGGAGTTTTATTATTTCCTTAACAGTGTACAATGTGAATATACTAATGCTCTTGAAAGCATTGACAAAAATGGCGATTTATATATTGCTTCAATTAAATTAGCTAAAAAATTTACTGATTTTATATTATCCGTCAGAGAAAATGGAATATTTGGTGCGACATTTAAAAGCCAAGTAGTGACTAATTTATTAAATGCATATCAAGAGTTTACAGTATATTGTACAGAATTACTAAAGAATAGCAAACGTGAAAATAAAGATGTGAATATATTAACAAAATGTTTCTTACTTAACAATTATAATGAGTTTAAGGGGAAGATAATTAAAGGCGCTGTAGTTCCTATATATCATCCAGTAATGCTAGAAAAGGTAGTTGAAAGGTATAGTTATTTATCAAATGCTTTTAAGGAACTGTTTGATGAAATCATGGTGGGCGTAGAAATTCGCAAAGGCAGAATTAAAAAGGCGTTTGATAGATTTAATCAATTATCAACAATAGTATTTTCAGCCAGCGTATTATTTGGGGAAAATAATACATTTGTAACTTGTAGAAATAGTTTTGATTTTTATAATATTTATGGAGAGATGGATGAAAAAAATGAGTCACTTGGAAATGTAGCTATTTATGGTGATATTGATTACGAGGAGGATGAAAAAATATCTTTAGGATCATCACCTATATCTACTTATATTTCATATACAGTAAAGGAGTACTTAAATACTTATCCTTCTAAAGTGGACGGTTTTACTATATCCTTCATTAAACCCAATAATTATAGTGATATAATTTCTGGTTTAAATGATATCTTAAAGAGATTAAAACAAGAATTAGAATATAAGGTTAAAATTAAACTTATTATTTATACAGATGATTTTAGAACCATAGGATCTAAATACTTCAGTAATTGGATAGAAAGTAATTTTACTGAAGATGATAACATAACATTAGAAAGCTTTATTAAATTATTGAAATATGATGAGTTTAGTATTTCTACATTGGATAACTATATTGATAGAAATATTGAGAAAACTGATATTGTTTTTTTTAATGAAATAATGAAGGTAAAAGAAGTAGTTCCTGAATTTGTAAAAATAGTAAAAGTTGAGAATGCTGAGAATAGATTTCCAACTGTATACCTTCCAGTAAAAAGCTATGAGGAAATGTATAGAAAGCTAAATATAACGCAAACCCAATTTAAATGTGAATATCTTCAAGCTCAACTCATGGTATATTTAAAAGATCCCAATTCAAGTGAAGCTGACTATAGAATTATAAAAAAAGTAGGAATTAATGATGCAGACTATATACTTCTTGACAAACTTCATGAAAAATCTAATTGGGTTATTGTATTAGATGAGAATATAGATATTCAAGTACTAAAGAACACAAAAAATAAGATTATTGGATTTTCAACAGGAGAAGGTTATTTTGGAGAACTAAATGCGACTATTTCTTCAAATGATAGTATTATTAAAGATTTAAATAATTTAATGAAAAAAAGGTTATATATTAAATTTCCTAGTTGGTCAAAAAAACAAGTAAGTTATGCAGCTAAATCTTGCTTAGAAATGACTAAGTACTTAGATGGATCACAAATTCTAAAGGCGCTAAATCCAGAGGACGAATCTATAAATAATTATTTAGCATATTTGATGACATACCAACTTGAACAGATTGAATCATTTGAAAAAGATAAGTTTATTGTTAGAAAGATAATAAGCTTAGATACCTATAGTCATTTATTTGAGGATTTGACTGATATTAAAGTAATTGATACGAATAATTATAGGCCTGACTTATTAGTTTTGGAATTATCTAAAAATCCTGATGAACAAAAGTATGACATACATGCTAAGCTAATTGAATGTAAATTAGCTTATCATAATTATGAACATATAGAAAAGGCAAGGTTACAAGTTCAATCAGGATATGAACATTTAGCTAATATTTGGAATCCTGAAGATAAAACAGTTCAAAGAAGGTTTTGGTTAAATCAGCTATATAGAATATTGTCATATAACAACGAAGATGGCATGGCTTATGCTTTAGGAGATAATTCTGCATTTGATCTTTCTGAAATTTGTGAAGGTAATTTTAAAATTTCATTTTCTAAGGAACTTTATTTATATTGGTTAGACAAAGATGAGGAAGAAATAATTGAAGTTATATCAGGAGATAATTCAATTAATGAAAAACATATTAGCCAGAATGTAATAAAAAAACTATTGCTTAAAGGTTATCAAGAAGAAGAGACGATAGCAGAAAAAAAATCAAGAGAAGAAGTTGCAGGAGATAAAGATGAAAATATTGTTGATTACAAATCAGATGATGATGAAGTAAAGGATGTAGATGGCAATAAGTTATCCACTGATGATAAAACAAACCATTATCCTGAATTAGGAAACGATGGGGGGGAAAGTAATAAAGTGGCTGAGAATAATATTATTACAACAAATCTCATTGATATATTTAGAGAATATGAAAGTGATAAGCCTGAACATGAAATAAATGGTATACAAGGAAAGTTTGATATGCTTAAATTAATTCTTCAAGCAAAAAAAGTTAAGATTATTCAAAAGGATTTTATTATTGGTCCGGATATTGTGCGGTTTTGTTTTGATTTAGATTATATGAATGACGTAAAGGATATTACAAAGAATAAAGATAATATTCAATTGAAGTTAAAATTAAATGAAACACCATACATTTTTATTGAAGATGGTTTAATTAAGATGGATACTGCAAGGGAAAAAAGGCAAATTGTTGGGTTGAAAACAATGTATAATAAAATAAACCAATATGTTGATAAATACAAAGATTATAAGGAACACTTCTATGTATTGATGGGTGCTGATGTTTTAGGACAACCATGTATATTAGACTTGAGTGATTCTAACTCCCCACATTTGCTTATCGCAGGCCAGACTGGCAGTGGTAAGAGCGTGCTATTATCAAGTATACTAGTTTCAATAATGAGCATATATACACCTGAGGAAGTAGAAATGGTTCTTGTTGATCCTAAAAGAGTAGAATTAACTGCTTTTAGAGATAGTCCTTTTACAAAAATTATTGCTACAGATGTTGATAAAGCAATAGAATTATTGAGAAACTTATTATCTACTATGGAAGAAAGATATAAACTTTTTGAATCTGAAGGGGTTAAAAATATTAATGAGTATAATTCAAAAAATACTGACAAGAAGCTGAAAAGGGTGCTAATGGTATTTGATGAATACGCATCTATGATGCAGGCAGATAAAGAAAATGTAAAGATAATAGAAAGTACTATTGTAAGATTGTCACAGGAAGCTAGAGCTGCAGGGATACACTTAATAATATGTACTCAATCACCTAAAGCGGATATCATAACTACAACAATTAGAAATAATCTAAATGCTAGAGTAGGGCTAAAGGTAGCAGATGCTGTTGCTTCAAAAGTGGTTCTAGATGAAAGTGGAGCAGAATCACTACTTGGTAAAGGCGATATGCTTGTAAAAACTGCGGATTCCCCTAAACTCATGAGAATAAAATCTCCATATGTAACTAACGAAGAACTAGAGAAGTTCGTAGGCTATTTAAATAAAAAATAGAAAAAAAGCAGTAGATTTTTATCTACTGCTTTTTCAGGAGGATACTATGGCTAAATATAACTTGAATTTTCATGAAACATTTCCACCTGATAGAACATACTTAAGTAAAATACTGCAAAATACTGATGCTATAGACAATATAACAAAGGAAGATATATCTGAATTAACAGGTATACCTACTGGAAAATCGTCAGGTAAAGTTGTACCTCACGTCAACTACTCGAAATTTATGAACCTAATTGATTATGAAAATCAAGAAGGTAAATTCATTATAAAGAGAACTTCCTTAGGTAGTGAAATTTTTCGAGAAGATCCTTATATGAATGAGCAAATAACAAAATTACTGTTGAATTACTTTCTGACATCAAAGTATTATGGTGCCCAGATGTGGAATTTAATATTCAGAGAATTTCCATATACATATGGGAAAACAATAAGCTCTAATATAGTTAGTACTGAAATTGAGAGATATTACGGAAAGAGAGTAAAATTAAGCCCGTTTAACAGTACCTATAACAAGAGTAATAGTTTTAAGGATATCGAAGTATTAAAATTTGAAGATGAGATATATAAGTTTACTTCACTAGGTTTTGAATATGAAGGATTTTATATGTATTTATATTCATTATTAATGGAGCTAGAGGCTTTGGATATCTTGCGAAAAGAGTTCAGTTATAGCGAAATATTCCATGAAATAAAATGGAATTTGGGGTTTCAATGGAGTGAAAATGAGGCAATAAAAGTGCTAGAGAGATTTGAGTCAAAGAGTTTAATTTCTATAAATAGGCAATTAAGCCCGATAACTGTAATAATTAAAGTAAGCAGTTTAGATATTTGTAATAAAATATATTCTTTATTAATTTAAAGGGGGAGTACTAGTGACTAAATTAAAAGAAATTTTAAGAATAAAAGAAGATGTAATATTTGGAGGAGCAATTCAAGCTGATTGGTATTACGATGATAGGGGAACGATTGCAGCACAAAACTTTGTTTTTCATGGACCTAATTATTTCGGCGTGCTAGAAGACGAGGTAGAATTTACTTCGCATAAGCTAATAGATACATGTAGTTTTGCAGAAAATCTAGCGAAAAAAATAGCTACTGATGAAGGTAATCCAATATCACTTGCAATTGCTGGATATGGAACGGGTAAATCTCATTTAGCCGTGACTTTAGGAAAACTATTTTCTAATCCAGCTACTAATCTATCCAATAAGATATTAAGTAACATTAGAGTGGCTGATAGTAAAATATCAGGTTATATAAAAGAATCTTTGAATAAGCCTAATTTCTGCATTATGCTTAATGGAATGAAGGATTTCAATTTAAATTATGAAATTATAAAAAATGTAAAGAAAACCCTAAAGGACAATGGTTATGATGATGAGTTTTTAGCTGAATTTACTAAGGCATATAATATTGCAAGTACTTTTGTTGAGCGTAACTTTGATAGGTTTAAAGATGAATTTAGCAATCTAGCAAAGAAGAATAATATAGAATCAAATGACTTGAAAAAACACTTATTGGATAATATCTACAAAGATGAAATATTTAATCTTATTAATGAGCTATATAAAGAAATAACTGGTGATTATATTCGTTGGGACGAAGGAGTTACTGCAGCAGAGGTACTTAAAAAGCTTAGTGAAAAACTTTGTGGTGATAATCTACCATTTAATAAGATAATAATATTCTTTGATGAATTTGGAAGATATCTAGAATATGTGTCAGCTTATCCATCGAGAGCGGGTGATGCGGCACTCCAACAAATATATGATATAGTCACAGCTAGTGAAAATACTATCCTACTAGCTGTATTTATTCAATCAGATTTAAAAACATATTTGGCAAGAGTAAGTAAGTCATCTAATGTTAGTAGATTTATTGGTAGATATGAAAGTGGTGAAAAACTATACCTTTCAAGCAATATTGAAACTATTTTTGCGAATATAATAGAAAAATATAATTCTTCTGCATTTGATCATTTTGTTAAGGGATACATTAATAATGGAGAAAGAAGTTTAAAATATGATGTGCTTTTTAACAATCTAATCAAGTGGACAGAAAACAATAAAAGAAAAGGATTATGGAGTGACAAGGATAAGTTTAAAAAGGTTATAGTAGAGGGGATCTATCCTTTTCATCCCCTTACCACATATCTTTTAACCGCATTATCTGGTTGGTATCAACAACGGTCTGCTTTACAATTTTTAATAGGTAGTTTTAAATATATAGAAAATAAAGAGGTTAATGAACTTGGAGATTTACCACAGGTATATGCAATTGATTTACTTAAAGGAGATTTTTTTAAGGAGTTATTATTAGCAGAAGAAGAAGGTAGACAAAAGAGTGAATATTGTAGTATTTACGATAAGGTTATCGCAAAGCATGATGAGAAGACTAACACATATGACAAGGATATTCTAACAGCAGTGCTAGCATTAAAACTAACAAAATTCAGGGCTAGTAGCAAGGGAAATTTACTTTTCTTGTTGGAAAGTCTAACTGGGCATAATGAAAAAATAATACTTTCTTCAATAGAAGAATTAGAAAATAACGTAGGTGTGCTTGGGTATGACGAGAAAAATTATACTTATGATTTCGTTGAAGATGCAACGGGAATAAATGATTTCAATAGATTTATACGAAAGAAAAAGCAAGAATTAACAATACCATTTAATGTAATGATTAATGAGAGCGTTTTGGAAAAAGTGGGAATATCTCAAAGTATTAAACCTGACTTTGGATCAAAAAATAACATAAAAACAAGTGAATGGCAGTTTGAACAACAGTTAATTCCTATAGACAATATCAATCTTATTTATATTGAAAGTTTCATAAAAGAATTAAACCAGAAAACATCGGTGGATAAAGCTAAAGGGAGAATTGTATATATTTACTTTAATAATGAGTATAGTGATGCACACATTGATAAATTACTTAAACTTTATATAAAATATAAGCTTAAGCAATACCCAATAATATTTGTATTCTTGGATGATACTGAGCGTGAATTTGAAGAGGCAATTATTGCAAACACATTAATAAATAAGTTTACTCAGGAAGACAAAATTAAGTTTTCAAAATTTATAGTTAAATACACTAATAACAATGAGGATAAATTAAAAGAGGTATTTAGAGATTTAATTAAAGATAAGCAAGTTGTAGAAGGTAATAAGTTAGAAAAAGTAGAAAAAAGAATTTCTATATATTGTAACGATATTCTTGATAACTTGTATCCATATATAATTCCTT
Source organism: Clostridium sp. FP1 (assembly GCF_011065975.2). Lineage (NCBI taxonomy): Bacteria > Bacillati > Bacillota > Clostridia > Eubacteriales > Clostridiaceae > Clostridium > Clostridium sp. FP1. Next base: position 2,088,328 of record NZ_JAAMNJ020000001.1, read on the forward strand.
TTTCATTCGATGGATTTGATGCAAAAACTGTAACCAATGCAAAAAAATATTACCTTAATATTTGTAGTTGGCTACTTTCAGGATCTGGAGTTAATGAACAGGGATATCATTTATTAGCGAAGGAAGTAAAAAACAGAGCTGAGACTGTATTAAGAAGTGGGGTTACCGGTTGGGGCGTGCTTGATAGTAAATTTAACTTTAATTACCCAGTAAATCATAAAGTTAAAAGGTTATTTGATGAATTGAATGATGAATTTACAAGTACAACGGAAATATCAATCGGTAAATATTATAATAAATACATTAAATCTCCATATGGATTGAATGATTATTCATTTACACTATTGATATTATCTTATTTACTTTATCAGGGTAATACTGCTAAAATAGTCAATGGCGCTAGAAAGCTAAAATTGCAAGAATGGGCAGTAAGCATATTTACAGATAAAGCAATTAATCTGACTCCATTAAAAGAATCAACCATTGTTAAGGTAGAAATAGAAGGTTATTTCTTAAAATATGTTGATATATGTGAGAGAATAGAAAAAAACAATGATATAAGTGTGTTTAAAGATTTGTATACTGAATTAGAAAAATTATTAATGGAGAATGATCCCCCAGAAGATTTAGTTAGCAGAATAGACGGTATAAAAATTCGTGCTGAACAAGGGAAAAGGACCTATGAAAAAAAAGAAAGGGACATTGCACAAATAAAAGGAAATTTAGAAAGAGCAATAGAAGATCAAGAGTATAAGTTATTGATAGCTACTATAAAAAATTGTAATAATATGCTTTTAGAAAATGATGAGATAAATAGTTTTAGAATTACTGAAAATCAAGAAATAGAAATAACTAAGATATTAGATAAGGCACATAATCTGATTGAAAAAAATTATCTGCAATTTCTCAAAAAGACTAGTTGCCAAAATATAACTCAGCTTACTGGTTTTGAAAAGTGGATGAAATTATTAAGGGATGATTTAAGGTCTCTTCACTATGAGACTTTTGCTAATGCAACACAAAACAGACTCATGGAAGTTATTGACAATATGGACACATTAAAAGAGATGCAAATGGTTGTTGAAACCACAAATAAGTTCTTAAATATTAATAAACCTAATCAATATACTGGACAGGAGGAACTTATTTCTTGGAATGATGAATTAATTAGATTAATTGATTACATTAACAGTAGCTCATTAGTGGAACAATTTAGAAAAAAAGAGTTGTGTAGAAAGCTTCAAGAAAGAGCTATAGAGATTAAAAAATGTACCGATGGCATAAATGAATCAATGAGTGAGATATTTGATGCTGCATTTGAATTAAATACAGTTATCGATTGTTCAGAGTTAATTAACAGTATAGAACTTGTTTTGTCAAAGAAACTAAGAGAAAAGGATAAAATTGACATACTTGAAATAGGAAATATTTTGCAAAATTTCATGAGGGAAAATAAAGAGCTTGAATCTGATATTAACCTCAAAATAAGAAGAGAAAAGTTTGTTATTCTTACTGAAAAATATTCTGATCTTGATATAATAGATTTAACAAATGTTATTGATAATTATATTGATGGTATTGATAAAAAGCTTGAAGAATCAAATAGATTTTGGGTAGAAAAACATTTATCAATTGAAAAGAGTGAAATTGATAAATGGGATAGCTTTAAATGCTCTCAATGGATAAATGAGACAGAAAGGGTTCCTTATTATTTGACGGAAGCAAACATTGAGAGATATAAGGCTATTTATGAACAAGTGATAAATAGAAGAAAACAACTTAAGGTGGAAAGTATTATTGATATTTTTAGTACATTAAAGATTGATGAAAAAAAATCTTGTATTGAAGAATTAACTAAATTGACTATGTAATGAGCAATACAGATGTGAATTTATTCCCGTATTAATTGACCAATTAGCAAGAAGAAACTGTTTCCAGTTTCTTCTATGGGGTCAGATTCCATTCCAGTGATTGGAAGTGGAATGGATAATCTCTGGTTATAACAAAATTTGATTTTATTCCACTTTTTAAAATAAGAACGAATTATATGAGGATAATCTAAAAAATAGAAATAATGAAACACAGAAAAAAATAATTCTGGAGATAGATAAGCTTGAATATATTTTATTGGAAATGAGGTTAATATACATGATTTTAACAAATTCTTTTCCTGTTCTTGCTTTTTCATGGATAATACAATCACCTTGCTCATTTATAAAGAAAATGGACAGATCTGTTTTTATTCATCATGGAACCGGAATTCCTAGAGAAATAAGAGGATTTTTCAATATTGATACCATCAAAGCAAAAGAAAAGAAAGCTCTTGTTTTTAAATATAAAGAGCTGCAATTTAAGGCGTACATAGAATGCGACACTATAAATAGGACAAGACTTATGTGGCACAGCGATTTTGCTACTGTTATAAATAATGAGTTACCAATGTGGATGAAGTATTTTACCAAGTTTAAGGAAAGTCAAGATATTCATCCGGAAATGCATATTATCAAGGAATCGGATACCGTTTATATTATAAAAATTATTGATTATGCTTTTGGCTGGGTAGAGGGACTTCCAATGACAATAAGGGAAAAGAATATTGAAACTTTTAATTTGGATGAGTTTTTTCGAAATAAGAGCGGAAGAAAAATTGATTATATAGAAAAAGCCAAATTCAACTCTAAGATTGGGTTCTTAGGAGAATCATATATACTTGAATACGAAAGAAATAAGTTGATTAAGGCAAATCGAGCAGATTTAGCTGGGCAAGTGGAGCATGTTTCTGATACAAAAGGAGATGGACTTGGTTTTGATATATTATCTTTTAATGAGGATGGCAATCCTAAATTTATTGAAGTAAAAACATCAATTACCCAAAGTGAATCCTTTTATGTAACAAAGAATGAATTAGAGTTTTCTAAAGACTATTCAGGGTATTTTTATTTATATAGATTAACGGAGTTTGATTGGCTGAATAATATTGGGAACCTTTCCATGTCACATGGAAATTTATATAAATTATTAGATTTAAAACCAATTTTATATCAGGGGAAGTTTTAAGAAGAAACTAGCTACTATATTAGTTGAACAATATAAAATGGCAATCGAAAGTAACTTAAATAAATTTAAATTGTTAGAACGAATATATGGTTTTTAAATTGATTAATAGGTAAGGAGAAGTGAAAACATGAGTACTGATAAAAGATTAAACAATCAAAAGATTATGGAAGATTTCAAAGAAGTATTTTCTCAAGATAATAAATATAAAATGAATAATGACAATATAAAGGTATTGATTAAAAATATAATCGAGATTTTTGAAGAAAGATGCACTAAAAATTTTTACCCCAAATGGCGTGGTAATGAGGGCGATACAAAAGTATTTGTTCTTAAATTAGACGAACGACTTTTAAGTAAATATGGAAAAAAAAGAGAAAATATTATTACTGTTAGATTAAGGACACAACAACTGGATATAGAAGTTTTTAGTGGTTTATATAGTAATGGTAAGGAATTCCCTTATGATTCAAATGCTAAAGATAGCGATCTTCTGAAATTATATAAAGATATTAATGATTTGTTTGTTTCGCAAATTGTTAGTTAAGGGAATATCAGCATACTGTAGCAGCATATCAAACTCAAGTAGCAAGAAGAGATTGGAAGTTGAATGGATAATATTAGGCCATAACAATTAAATGTTGCTCCTAGGGAAAAGTAGATTTAAGGTTTTATAATGTACCCAATAAATCCTTTCATCCTAAGTCGTATATATTTGAATATGAAGAGGATGGAGATATTTTTATAGGATCTTCTAATATATCGAGTTCTGCATTAACTACCGGAATTGAGTGGAATTATAGATTAAATAAGGATAAAAACTTAGAGGGTTTTGCACATTTTAAAAATATCTTCGAAGATCTATTTTTAAATCATTCTATAATTATTGATGATGATAATGAGATGAAACGATATTCATCAATATGGAAAAGAGCTGTAGTCTTCTGCAGCAGCAGAAAACATGCGGAATATATGAGTAAATATTTCAATGAAAATGGGATTAAAGCTTGCACTGTAGTAAGTGGTGCACAAACTGAGTTTTCTATGCAGCGACGGGAAGCAGTAGATAAACTTAAAAAAGGAGAATTAAACATTATATTTTCTGTAGACATGTTTAATGAAGGATTAGATATTCCTGAAATTGATATGATATTATTCTTAAGACCAACAGAATCTCCAAAAAGAATGTTCGGTACTACATTTTATCTAAAGTGTTAATTATAAACGAAACTAATATAGTTTCTGTTGCTATTTTATATAGATAGTAATGTTTAGTGTTACAAAAATTATTAATAAATTTCTAGAAGAAGGTATATTTCAATAAATGAAATAGGATATACTAAAATAATTAAATAAAAACAAAACGTGTGTTGTGCTGAATAAAATATTTGTATTGTTATAAAATTATTATAAATGATATTAGTTCATACAATAACTAAAACTAAATATTAAGTTGAAAATTCAATATATCGATTATAGATTGAATTCATAATGCTTGGGAAATGTGAAGTTCATAATTGAACTAACCACATTAACTTTTAAACAAGTAAAAATATAAATGAATAGTTGACTGTGTAGATATTGAAATTAAAAATTATAAATCTTTCAAGCTATTATTTTGAATGTAAGTTTGTGTAAGATTAAAAAAATGAAACTTTATCAACTACTTATAGCTTTAAAATCGTCAGCTATGTAATGGATAAAGTTTATGAGTTAAAATGGAATTTGTTGGGTGCCACCTAAGGTCTATAGGAGAAAGTATAAGTTTTACATGTGCAGTATTTTCATTTTCTTATTAGATAAGATTATTCACATAGTTTGCTAAGGCAGTGGTGACAATAACATATATCTACTTAAGTAGTTTATTTCTTAATTTGTCTTTTTTGTAATTATTAATCAAGCATTTAAGTTCAATCACCGGTATAATTTTTTGAGGCCCATACTTTAGTACCCATTCCTGATTTTCTTTTGTTAATCCTAATATTATCCCATCCTTCAACATCTTTTTCTCATTAATATTTAGATCAACATACCAGCAAATAACATAATCGAACGTTTCATATGGATGGTCATGCTTAAATAGATTACTCAATTTATATTCAATTTCAACCAAAACTTTTCTTTTATTGTAATCGAAGCAAATCATGTCTGTAGTAGAATTTTGTGAATAATTTCCAATTTTATCAATATGTTTTATATAGTGTTTTATGTTTGGATTTGAAATAATTGAAGAAAATAGTAATGCAACCTGTGATTCATTATCTGGTTTTTTAGAAATTGGGATTTCATCTACTAATAAATCCTCTATTTTATCAAAACTATCTAATCTAATTTCAAGCTGCTTTCGCTTTTCTTTTACCATATATTCAATTTCTTCGGACTTCCTTAAACTAAAATAACTTTCATCTACTAAAGGAATAATATCCTCACTAATGATTTTTTTTGCCTCATCAAATACCCATTTAACCCTTGGATCATCCTGGTTTGATAAATTATTTCTATCTGAAGTCAATTCAAAAACTTGAGAATTTATTAGTAAATGATAATGATTAGAGTCTAAATCCATCCCCATATTGTTTTTCTTAGAAAATGGTATAAAATCTTTTGCAAGATAAACTCCAAATCGAGATTTTAAACTTTCACCTTGCTTTAATTTCACAATTTCTCTTCTGCAATTTGTGCCTGAAATTGTACCATACATTTGGAATGAAACATATTCTCCATCAATATTTGTTGCTCTATGATAAGGCCCGAAATGCCTACAATAATTTATAGACCTTTTATAAATAGGTTCACATGGATCAATTTTTGGTTTCTCCACAGGTGGGTGAAATTGATGAGTGCCCGCAATTTCATCTTTTATATCATTTATTCGATCTTCAATAAAAATTCTAGGAGCTATCTGCATACTATTAATATATTTATGTAGTTCAGTATAATTAGCAAAATATGTTTTAAAGCTTCCTGCGGCAGTAAACCATAATACATAATCTTTAATTGTTTCAAAGTTGAAATATTTTTCAGGATTATCGATCATGTATCCTTCAATGGTTATACATGACCCCCCTTTACCAGTTTGGGGTATAATTGCTTCTATTTCATATTCTGGCAATGAGTTATCGCACAAAATATTCCATGGACGCTCCATTGTAGCGCTGAAGGCTTCATTATTTCTTGTTTGTGTTTTAAGTATTATTTTATCACTTTTAAAATATATTTTAGTTCCCAATCCTTTTTCACCAATCCCTAATTTATTTTTATTTGAATCTCCTAGATTAAAAAATCTGTGAATTTCCTCTTTACATAATCCTTTACCATCGTCCTGAATTTCAATTATGAATTTTCCTATATTGTTTCTGTATACAATTATTGAAATGGCTTTAGCATCTGCATCATGAGAATTACTAATTGCTTCCCTAAGAAGTTCCATAGGATTGACCATATTTTGAGCTATTTCTTTAAACATGGAGATGTCTTTTACTTCCGGTTTGAACTTTTCCAAAATTTTCACCTACCCTCATAGTAATAATATTTACTAAAAAAAATAAAATATGCTAGACTGGCATATTTTATTGGGAATTTTCACTTAAAATTAATATATATAGTATTTTAAACTTTAAGGGATGGTAGTTATGTTAGTAAAAAATATTACTGGCAAGAAAATAAGAGCAGTTAGACGCCAAAAAAAGATAACTCAAATTCAATTAGCAGCACGTTTGAATACACTTGGTATTGATTTCGATCAAACGGCTATATCAAAAATAGAAAATCAAACAAAAGTTCTCCTAGATTTTGAGGTAAAAGCTGTCGCTCAAGCTTTAGGAATACCAATTGAAAAGCTTTTTGATCAAATTATATAGGGGACAAAACTTTAGGGAACATTCATAGATTTCATCTAACTAAATCTATGGATGTTCCCATATAGAGTTTCAATATAATTTTTAAAATATGTGAATGTGAATTACATAACAAATTCATTCTTTCTTAAAATCATCCTTTTCTAATGAAAAGATACACTCACCTATAATCTTTATTTATGGTTTCTCCAACTCCACATCCAAGATAATACAATCCCCTAATTTGTTTTCTTACCATTTAGCACTAAAAAACAATATAATAATAGAGCCAGGTTAGGTAGTTGTTTTTTTTATTCCTTTTTTAAATTTACAATACAATTTAGCCTTAAATATCAACCAAGGAAGTATCAATATATGTATTACTTAGTACCAGGCATTGGAAGTGCCATCAATTTTATAAATGATGACATTCGTTATTATTATAGACAGTATACACATATGGTTAATTTAAGTATATGTGTTTAAAGGTAAAAATGAATTATTATATTTTATGAGACCTGTAGAAGCTCTAAAATCTTAATTATGATTAGAGCATATATTTTTTGCTTGTTTTTATTACCTCTGGAACTTATATAATTTAAAGGGAATTAAGCTTATTTATAGAATAATGGTATTAGAGTGAATGTTATGAAAAAACATTATGTCTATAATCTGAACTTGGGAAAATTTGCATTTAACTGATGAGTGTGGGAAATATCGTGGTTAGATGAAAAATAATGTTTTATAAAGATCTTTGTCTGTTCTAAGAATAGCGATGATATCTCATACTAGTAATATATGATAAATCAATAAAATGTTTGAGAGTAAATAATCCATAAGCCTTAATTACATAATTTTTAATAATTTCAAGTAGAGGTGAAGTCTTTGAAAACAACCCTAAAAACTATGATGGTACTCATGCTATTAATCCTTTCAATAATTTTAACAGCCTGTAACAAACAAACAGCCTGTAACAAACAAAATTCCAACATTAACGAGTTCATTCAAGATAGTGAGATTAAAAGAATAGTGTCTGAATCCTTATTGAAGTTTGCGGCCCCTTCTAAAGACTCTATTAAAGCTGTTTTTGAATCCCATGAAATAGTGGGTAAAGAGGTTAAAAAGGATATTTTAAGTGTTTATGTAATTGGATATGTTATGGGAGTCTACAATGATAATCAAAGCTTTGGAGGAGAGTTTCATTCTCGTATACAAATACAAAAGGTTGAAACTGGCTATAAGGTCGTCGGCTATAAAGAGTCCTTGTCAAGTATGGATGTATATGATTTTATGCCTAAGAAATATGCAAAGGCTATTATTAACTATGATACTTCAAATCTATATCAAACAGTGAAGAGGCAGACTGAGGATTGGCTGAAAAATAACAAAGCCAGCTGATAACTTTAAAAAATAAAGACAAGTATAGAAGTACATAGATTGCTTCGTACTCTTCTAAAAGTTCGTCATAAGCAATTGTAAAAATTACTAAAGAATTTAGATGAATTGCGCAGGGTGTGTCTATACCCATTAGGCTAATAATGGCTGTGCGACAAGAAGCGGCTTCTTCTTGAAATGTTAGTACAGACTGTAGTCTGGTGTCCCAGTAGTAGGGATATTTCCATCCAAAACTGCGTTGGAGGTAATTCCGAGGTGGGTTGCATGAGGAAAAGCCTAAATGGTTGCCTAGTATCCACGGCAAGCATGGGCAAGGGAAAGGTTGGTATGGTTTACGATTAAGCATCGTCATTAGCAGCAATGGTTGGGATATGTTCGCCATTGTATTACAGATTAGGAAATGTAGATGCTCATGTACATATGTTACTACCTATATATGAATAAACCTAACCCATCCGTTTCTAACAGAAGCTGAACTTGGTAAGTCCTATGGAGTCCAATTTATTGTTGGTAGGTCGACCGTAAGGAAGATACAATGTCCAGAGGATAAAGGAACGTTGGAAAAAGCAAATGTCGCTATGGTGCAAACCAACAGGAATAAGAAATAACTGGGCGAATAATGGTAGTATACAAACCCGAAAGGGTGCTGACTTCCAACTGGTAATCAACACAGAATAAAACGAAAAGCAAGATTTCAAAAGTGAGGTAACAGATGCGAAAAACTTCAATTTATAGGAAGTCCACATTATCTCCCGATGCCCAATGGAAACTAATTGATTGGTTTCACATTAATAAGTATGTAGAAAGATTGCAACAGCGGATATACTGCGCCGAATGTCTTGGTAACAAACGTAAAGTAAGAAGTCTGCAAAGAATCTTAGTAAGAAGTAAGGCTATGATGTTGATATCTATAAAAAGGGTTACTCAAATTAACAAAGGGAAAAAGACTGCTGGTGTGGACGGAGAAATAGCGATAGCTAACAAGGAACGATTAAAGCTATTCAATGATTTGTCAGAAGGAGATATAGGAAAACATAAGGCTAAACCGTCACATAGAACTTATATTAAAAAGAAGAATGGGAAGTTAAGACCACTAAGTATTCTGACTATACGAGATAGAATATATCAAAATATTATCAAAGGAGCACTTGAACCACAATGGGAGGCAAGGTTTGAACCAATATCATATGGATTTAGACCCAAAAGAGGATGCTATGACGCTATTACAAGGATTTTTCTGTCTTGCCATAGTGGCAGTAGAAAAAGATGGATTTTTGAAGGGGATTTTAAAGGTTGTTTTTACAATTTAAACCATGATTATATTATGGAACAGATAAAAGGATTTCCATATAGTAACAGGATAGGCAAATGGCTAAAAGCAGGATATGTTGATAATGGTGTATTCAATGAAACAGAATTCGGTTCTGGACAAGGAAGCATTGTATCACCGTTGCTTGCTAATATTGCATTAATGGGTATGGAGGATATACTTGGAATAAAGTACAAGCCAGTAAAAAACAATGGCAAAATTGTAAGTTATACAAACGTAGCCAAATATACACTAGTGTTTTATGCAGATGATTTTGTGGTAATGTGCAATACACAAAAAGATGCAGAGGACGTCTATGAATTATTAAAAGCATATTTAGATAAAAGGGGTCTGGAGTTATCTAAAGAAAAAACAAGAGTGGTAACGATAGATGAAGGTTTTAATTTTCTGGTCCTTAATGTTAGAATGTATCAAACGTGTCAAGGTGAAAAACTGTTGATAAAACCATCAAAGGAGTCTATCAAGAAAAGTAAAGAAACTATTTCAACTGAAATACAAAAGTTGAAGGGTAAAAATGTTGGTGCCGTAATAAACAAACTTAATCCAATAATTAAGGGCATAGGTAATTACTGGTCGGCGTGGGTCGCAAAGCATACATATTCATATATGGACCACCATATATGGTGGTGTACATTTAGGTTTTTAAAATATTTGCATCCAAAGAAGAGTAAGACTTGGATAATAAATAGATACTACAAACCAGATATAGCGGGACAAAGCAAAAACAAATGGATACTGACTGACCCTAAAAAGAATAAGCAACTCACAAAAATGTCATGGATACCAATAGTCAGGCATAGGCTCATTAAATTTATAGCAACTCCATATGATAGTAGCCTTAAAGGATATTTCAATAGTAGGAATGAAAAGGAATTTAACAGAAACTGTGTTAAAAGCAAACAGAAAATGGCTAAAATACAGAATTATAAATGCCCTATATGCAACAAGAGTATTACAGATTTTACAGAAAAGTTGGAAGTACAAGAAAAGGTACCGGTGATACACGGCGGAACAAGAAAATATAACAATTTACAATTGGTACATAGATATTGTAACAAACAATATTATAAAATATTTCCGTTAAAAGGTGAACTTCCAACAAAACAGCAAAAACAAAAAGGCTACAAAGTCATAAGACAACTAAGGCTTGCAGAATTATTATAAAGACAATAGGATAAATGAGAGCTTGAGCTGTATGTCGCGAAAGTGACACGTACAGTTCTTAGGCGAGAAGGAGGGAGTAATTCCTCTGACTTAGCCGACAGTTGCTGTAGTTAGAAAAAGGTAGATAAATATTGAATAAAATTTAGGATAATGAATGGTGAACCGTACCATAAGTAAATGAGGTTTTCAGCTTTAACCATTTATTTTCCCACACTTTTCCCACATAAGTTTCAGAAAGGTTTAGAATGTATTGGGTAAATATATGGAGGGGCTAGTCATAACGATGACTTCTGGATTGCTGTGTTTGAAATTGCTAAAAGATTGAATTTATCTATGAATATTCAAGAACTAAAAGCCATTTATGTAAATGGGTCATAACTTAGACAAAAAGCATCGGTTAGATATCGGTGTTTTTTTGTTGTTTCTTAATATTAAAGAAAAGTTAAGATGGATTGTTTAGTAAATAACGAGTTATTTTGGTTTATTATACAAATTTAGAAGGAATATGATAGAATGATGTAGAAATTATAAATGAGAGGTTTTACATCCATTAATTAACACCATAAGCAAATTAATTACTTTATATGCCTTCTAATTTAGATTGTACTTATTATAGATAATGCCTAAACTGTTGATTTTACTTAGTATGTAAATAAATGTTAGCATTTTTGCTCGTTTATAGGTAGAAAGATTGTTAGTAGAATGTTTTAGAAGTATTTATGAGTATTATGTCTATAATTGGAAGTCGAAAAAATGATCAATTACTTTATGTAATATAGTAGTAAGCTAAAAAATCATGTTTTATAAAGAGCTATTTTCGCTAAAGAATAACGGATATATATACGTCGAACTTGCTAAAAAGCACGTCTTAATTAATTGAATTTAAAAGTACGAACAATGTTCTTTGAAAATTTAATAATACGGTATCAAATTATAAAAAATTCTATGATAACTTATGTGAATAAAATGAATAACATTATAATTATACATATAATGATACGACTGAGAATGCTATATCTGTTGTTGAATAGTAAGTAAAAGAATATCATAGGGATGGGTGTTAGCAATGAAAATCTATATTGATGGTGTATCCGTTGAGTTAAGAAATAAAATTCCAGTTGAATGGAGACATAAGGATAATGCAACAGTGTTTATTTATGCATATAAAGTATTTGGAATTAAAAAGAAAGATTTAAACAATTTAATTAAGGAACTTTTACTTGGAGATACAGTAGTTTTACTGTTTCATGGTACTTTTATATACTCAAACCCAAATAAGATATATAAGATAGAAAATAGTGATTTTAAATTTGAAAATCCAGAAGATATTAATGCAAAGGAGGATACTTACTTATTTTTAATTACTCCTAATGAAGATACGAGTTTAGTATATTCAAAGTTAGGTTTGTTAAATGCCATTTTAGGGAAAAATATTACTTGTGAATATATATTTGATAATTGTATGTTTATTGGTGAAGATAGCCAGGGAGGAGTAGTTACTACTTATTCATTTTTCAATAATAATAGTTTACCTGTTCCTGATATATCTGATTCTAAATTTAATTCAATAGCAAGAGCATTTAGCAATATTTCAAGTAAAAGTGGTAAACAAGAAAGAAAAATAATCTTCTCATTAAGTTGGTTTTTCGAAGCTATAAATAGTGAGGAAGATAATAAAAATATATTTATAAAAAATTGGATTGCCATAGAGACATTAACTATGGATAATACACGACGTGAGCCTATAGGCAAACTATTAGGTGATATTTATTCTATGAATTCAAGCGATGCATTAAGCTATTTTAATATTCAAAAAGTATATAAGATAAGATGCAAAATAGTGCATGAGGGCAAGCTTATTAATCTAGATTCAGCCATTTTGTTATATCTACAAGACTTATATGTTGATTTGTTATTTCATATAATTGGCATTCAGTCTGAATTTAAAGCAAAGAAACATATAGTAAATGGATTAGATGTATTATTATACTTAAAATAATAACACAGTTTACTATAATTAATACCATGTCGCTCATAAATTAAAATACCGTAGTATTCGAAATTGGATTTTACGGTATTTTTACGTCGTATTTCAAATATAGTTTGTCATAACCAACTGTAAGAGTTATTAGATTGTTTGTACAGGTTGTGTCTAAAATGTGAAGGTGAATTTGTTAAAAGGAAAGGAGTAAATAAATTATGTGGATTGATAATGCATCAAAAATTGATATGTTAGCATATTATCCTTATTCAGAACTTTTGATGGATATAATTCGTGATGAACGAATGCAACCATTAACAGTAGGCTTATTTGGGAGCTGGGGCATTGGTAAATCAACATTGCTTCAAATACTAGAAAATAATATAAAAGTTGATTCAGATGATAAAGGGCTATTTTGTGTAAATCTAAATGCATGGATTTTTGAAAGCTACGATGATGCAAAAACATCAATAATGGAAAGCTTACTTAAGGAACTTCAGGAAAATAAGAATTTTGTAAAGAAAGCTGGAACGGAAATAATTAATTTATTAAAGAGAATTGATTATATGAAACTTGCTGCCAGTGCTGTTAAAACAGGAATTCCATTAGCAATAAGTTTAGCAACTGCAAATCCAGCGCCAATAATGCTTAGTTTATCTAAAACAGCTTGGGATTCCATTATTAAAAAACCGAAGGAGTCTATAGGTAAGATTTTTGACGAGGCATCTTCGTTTAAAAGTACTTATGTAAAAGATGCAGAATCGAATAGTATAGTAGATAATGTAAGATTATTTCGAAATGAATTTGCAAAAATGATTGAAAAAATAGAAGTTAAGAATCTTGTTATTCTAATAGATGATTTAGATCGCTGCAATCCGGATAGAATAATTGAGATTTTAGAAGCAATAAAATTGTTTCTTTCAGTTGAAAAAACTACATTTATTATTGCTGTTGATGAAAGAGTAGTAAAGTATGCGATCAAAGAAAAATATCCATTGCAATCAGATGACTCTACAGATATCTCAAAAGATTATATTGAAAAAATAATTCAATTGCCAATACGGTTGCCTGAACTATCTTCAATTGATGTAGAAAATTATTTAATGCTATTAGTTTATGAAATGTACTTGGGGGACAAATTCCAAAATATTGTTAATAAGCTATACGAAGATGGTGTTTTATTTAATCAGCAACGTATTACATCAGAGAAGATTGAGGATTATTGTAAAGATATTAATTATATATCAGATGAACTAATTCAGCTTAGGAATACAATAGTAAATATTAAAAATGTAGTGGCGGATTCATTAAAAGGAAATCCTAGACAAGCAAAAAGATTTTTGAATATGTTTTTAGTTCGCAAGAAGCTTGCGTTCATATATTTTAAAGGGACAAATGCTATAAAAGACGAAGTACTAGCAAAGTTAATGTCTTTAGAATACATAAATAAAGATAAATTTCAAGAGTTATATAATTGGTATCAGGAGTCCACGGTTGGTATAGAAAAACTAGAAAAGTTGTATGGCATTGTATCAGCAGACAAAATACCAGAGAATGAATTCTCTTCATGGAATGATGAACAACTTAAAAGGTGGGTAATGTCAGAACCAAAAGATATTTATAATATGGATTTATCCAAGTACTTTTACATAAGTAGGGATGTATTGAAAGAAAAAACATATAGTTTAGATATGCTAACTGCAGAAGATAAAGAAACTATAGAACATTTAATAAAAAATAGAGAAGATGCAGCTATACAGAAGGGAATTATTTCTAAGATGATATTACTTGAAAGAGATCGGAAAAATAATTTGGTTAAAGCCATTTATGAGCTATTCAAGAAAAATACATTGGGATTAGTTACTCTGGCTATACTATTTGATCTCGATAGCTCAATTAGATATGACATAGCTAAAACAGTTATACGAGCTGATACTAAGACGATAAATGCTGCAGAAGTGGGGTTCTTACAATCAATGTATAGAAAAGATGTAGATAGTATGAAGCCATGTATTGTAGAATTAAAAAGTAAAGGGAAGATTAATGATGCAAAATATAATAAAATTATAGAATAGGCGGTGAAATAATATGGGAACATCAAAAGGATATCAACCACCAACTACTCCAGAGTGGAGTAGAGCAAAAGGATCTTTGACAAGATATCTCAATAGTAATGGTGACAGTGGAAATAGAAGGAAGGCTGTTCTTGATTATGCTGCGGCGCATATGCAAACTTCTTCTTTTCAAGGAATGGCATCTGCTGGAGCAAAAATTGCTCAATTATATCATTTAATTGCTAGCATAGGAGCAGAAAAAGCATTTGAAGAACTTGGATTAGACCACTTAATTGGTAAAAGCTCAGATGAGGTTTTTAACGGCATTATTGATTATTTCAGTGATGGTAGCGGTGAAATAGAAGATGGAATTGTGAAAAGTACTATATCACAATTGTTAATTGATTTGAAGATAGATGATTTAAAAGACTTACAAAATTATTCTTTTGATTATTTCTTTATGAAATTTGTAATTACATATATCGAAGTAGATTTTAAGACTATGTACTACGAAAAGATAATGTCAGATAGAACTCCAGATCAAGCGAAAGCTCTTATTGATAATATTAATTCTTTTATTGCATATTCAATAAGTGATCAGTATGAAACTAAGGAACTAGCTAATATTAATTGGAGATCTGTGGAAGGACAAGCTATTATAGAGAGCAAATGTAAAGAGTGTTATGAATTACTAATGGCAACAGAGGAGGAGTAATATTGAGAATATGGATAAATAAACAGGAAACCGAGGAAATACCAGTTGCTTATAATAATTCTCTTGTATTCAATATGTTACAGGAGAATAATCTTTCAAATCTGAAAAGCGATATTGAAAAGCTTTGGAGAAGTTGTGGAAATACAGAATTATCAAGCATTAATGAAGATTTATTAGTTTTATCGATAGCGGTTTTTGCAGCAGATAAGAGAGTGAATCGTTCTAAAAGTATTGATGCATGGACAAGAGATATAGAACTGAATGTACCTGTATTAGAATATGAGAAGTGGTATGCAACTAAAGAGCGTCTTAACTCATTACTCGGTTTTTTAAGTGGAGATAGATGGAATGTACAATTTAGAAAAACACATTTGCATTATAGGAACAATTCAAGCAGAAAAAAGTATAACCAAGTTGACAAACACAACATTGAAATGGTTTCGTTATTTTCAGGTGGATTGGATTCTTTCTCCGGAGCGATAAAGTTACTTGAAGAAGGAAAAAAGGTATGCTTTGTTGGATTTAGAGAATATGGTCACTTGGAGATAAGGCAAAATAAAATATTTAGTATATTAGAAAACAACTACCCTAATGTTCAAAAAGATTTGATTGTGTTTAACAGTAACCCGTATTGTCCATTAGACATTTATGGAAATAAGTTACTAAACAATGGAGAAAACACAAGTAGAAGTAGATCTTTTATGTTTTTAGCTGGGGCATTGGCTGTAGCTTCTCAAATTGGAAGCACGATTCCAATAATGATACCGGAAAATGGTTTCATTGGAATTAATGTACCTCTTACTGATAGTAGGCGAGGTAGCTGTAGTACAAGAACAACACATCCTTATTTTATTAAGAAATTAAATGAACTATTGATTGAACTAGATATTAAGAATCCGATTGAGAATATGTATGCATATAGAACGAAAGGAGAAATTGTTGAAGAGTTGGAAAGTGTAACAGCATTTAAAGAAGGATATGATTTAACAATATCATGCTCACACCCTTGCCAAGCAAGGATGAACCAAAAAACTATACCTATGAATTGTGGATATTGTTACCCATGTATTATAAGAAAGGCTTCACTGAATCAAATTAATATTAAAGATGAAAACTATGATTATAATAACGTATTAAGTATGGAGTTTGTTAAAAAGCAGGGAGTATTTAAGGCTAAGAAATATAACCCAGATGACTTGAAAGCGATTTTATCGAGCATATATAGATTTAAGCATTTGAGTGAAAAAGCAGTAAAGGTATTAATTATGCAGACAGGAAAAATAAGTATTGATGAAGTTAATATGGCATATAGAGTCTATTCAAAAACTATGTTGGAGATTGAAAAATTAGTAGTTAAATCGGTTAGTAAATATGGTGGCGAGATAGCTAATTATGCTGGGATAGGCGAACATGAATAGCTTGATTGATACTCATGTTCATCTTTCAGATTTTAAGCAAACTGAAGAAATAATAAAAAAATTAGTTGATATTAGACAATATGCTTTGTGTGTAAGTAATTCACCGGAAGAGTATGTAAGCTTAGTAAAACGCAAATATCAAAACAGGTATGTAAAATTAGCCATTGGGTTTCATCCACAGTACAGTACAATAATGAAATTTAATAGTTTTTTGTTTATGAAAAATATATCCACAACTAAATATATAGGAGAGGTTGGATTGGATTTTTCTAAGAAATACATAGGGAAAAAGATAGAACAAAAAAAAATATTTGAATTTATATGCGATGTCGCATCTAGAAACAATAAACTATTAAATATTCATTGTGTACAGGCAGAAGAAGATTTGTTTGACATATTGGATAAAACAAATGTTACACATGCTATTATACATTGGTATAGCGGTAAAATTGAAGATGTATTTAATTTTATAAACCAAGGATATTATTTTAGTATAAATAGTAAAATGATAAAAACTAAAAAATTCAATGAACTTATAAGAATTATACCCCAAAATAAAGTCTTGGTTGAATCTGATGCACCATTTACTATTAAAGCGGAGGAGCAATATTTTAAAGCTATGAATTTAACATATGATGAACTTGAAAAATATGGAATAACACGCAAAATGATATATAATAATTATAGAAACTTGCTTAACGGAGTCAATAATATTTGCGATTAGAAATATAATAAAATTCATGTTTTTGCACAGTAAAAAAGGGCTTCATATAAAACAACTACACATTATCCCTATACCAATTAGGCTAATAATGGGCAGTTGAAAAAATGAATGCTTAATTGATGAGTGCAGTGAAAATGAATAACTTGGATATGGCGAACTAGTATAAAAATGTACATATACAATAAGTAAAACATCTCAATAAATAGTAATTTGTGATGATAAAGTAGAACTAGCAGAGTATGTGTAATTTAAAAGCTGTTCAATAGAAATTTAAGGAGGGATAGAATATTATGTATGATTGCTCGAAAGAATTTAATAAGTTTTATCGTACAGAAGTTGTACTTCCAGAAACGGAGCAGAGTGAACTTCGGGAAAAACGAAAGCTGAATATAAAGAGATTGAGGGATGGCTTATTAGAATATAATGAGGAAAAAGGCAAAGGCTATAAGATCGCAGAGAACAGAATCCAAGGCAGTATGGCTATGCACACCACTGTCCAAAATGACAAAAATGATTATGATATAGATGTTGGTATAGTATTTGAGTCAGATAATCTTAATGGAATGGGACCTCTTGCCACGAGGAATATGGTTGCAGGTGCACTAAAGAGAAAGACAAAACAATTTGCAGAAGATCCAGATGTAAAGACAAGTTGTGTTCGTTTGAAGTATGCATCGACAGGTTACCATGTGGACTTTGCAATTTTCAAGAGATATAAGGAAGATTCAGATGACAAGGACTATATTTATGAACATGCAGGCGCTGAATGGTCAGTTAGACATCTGAAGGCACTGGAAGAGTGGTTCAATGGAGAAATAAAGGATAAGAGTGATAATCTCCGAAAGGTTATACGACTATCTAAAATGTTTTGTAAATCACGAGAAACTTGGAAGAATATGCCAAGTGGTTTGATTCAGACAGTTCTATGTGATGAAAAGCTTACTACAGATTACTCACGTCTAGATGAACTATTTTATCATACTATGCAAGCAATTGTTAATCGAATTAATGACAGTACTGAGGTTGCGGCTCCGGTTGACAATGGGAGAGCATTGGTAACTCGTGATGTTGATCGCCAAAGAATGAATAATTGGAAAAACCGTCTTGAGTCTAGTCTCAAGGAGTTAAACATATTGTTCGAGTCGGACTGCAACTGCACTTATAGTAAGGCGGTAAAAGCATGGAACAAATTCTTTAATCACCCATATTGGACAAACTTGGAGATGGCGGTGGCTAGTGAAAGCTTTAGTATTCATAAATCACAAAAATTTGCTGATACAGAAGAATTTATTGAAGATTTATACCCTGTATATGAGCAATATGATGTAACGATTGACTGCAAAGTATCTGGTAATGGTTTTACATTAATGCCAATTTTAGAATATCTGGATAAATACGCGGCACGTTTTAAAAAGTATATTCCATATAACCTTTCTGTAAAATGCAAGATTGGATATACTAACTGTCCGTCTTATGATAAGGTTCTATGGAAGGTACTAAATGTGGGAGCTGAATCTGAGCGACGCAATGATATCCGTGGTCAAATTCAAGATAGGGGAAAGGAAATAACAGAGAATTCAAAATTCTTTGGACCACATTATATTGAATGTTACCTGATAAAGAATGGAGTATGTGTGGGGATAGGTCATGTAAATATTCCCATTGGAGTAAGTTGAGAGGGGAGACGATTGAAAATGAAAATAACAAAGATGTTTCTTTTGCTTCTAATTTCAGTTACATCTGCAATAGGTGCAATTTACTGTGAACTAAAGTCAATTTCCGTAGGACCTATGCTTGGCAGTTTGATTGCTGGCATATCAATTCCATATCTTATTTTAAGCATTATTGATTTAACTGATAATGAGAATTGGAAATCATCTCAACGAAAGTTGAAAAGGGCTGGTATCCTGCAAAAAGATACTTTTATCAGGATTTCATTTGCATATTTGTTTAGAATAAAAGTTGATGGAAAGTACTTCTTAGTACTGAATACTCGAACAAAGAAATATCAGCCAGTAGGCGGGGCATACAAATTTAACAAAGAAGAGGCAGACTATCTGAGAGATAATATTCCAGTTGAAAATGATGATAGAATTCCAGTAGATATAATCACAAAGCGCGATTATAGATTGTTGGTTAAAAATGAATACTTGAGGAAGTTTGTTAGGAGGTTTAATAAGACGCAGTATCGGGAGAATATATCAGATCTTTGTAGGGAGTTCGCTGAAGAGATATTTTCAACGAATATTTTGGATAGAAGTGGATTTGGTGCGTTATCGTACAAATATTGTGGAAGGCATATGACTAACGTTGAGTATGGTAGTGTGTTTGGTCATTATGAATTGCTTTTGGCGGATATTATTGAAGTTCAATTGTCAGACACACAGGAACAATTATTCAGAAATCTCATGGGGACAGATTGTAAAAAGTATCGTTTTGCAACTTCTGATGAAATCAAATCACTTGGTGTGAGGTTTAATACAAATGAGCTTGCAGACGATATTGCTAATCACACGCCTAAAATTCTGAATGAAAACACGGATAAATTAATGAGGCGAAACAAACACAAAGAGACAATAACAGTTCAGCCATAGAGGTTAATTTAATCATAAACATAAATTCCAATTTGTGTTAGTGAACAAAATGGGCATAATGATTTTACAGTAAAGATTTAAACTTCTAATTTGTAAGCGTCAAAAATTCTCCGTATGTATTTTCAGGAAATTCTTTGATAAACTAAATCCAGTAGTAAGCAGCAAGTGCTTTTCTACTGGATTTTATTTTAATCTTTTTTGCCATGAAGATTCCTATTTTGAAGTTTTACGGTTTCAGGTAATTCCTTGGACCAAGGCATGTATTTTAATAGCGTATTGTTATCCTTGTTTTCTAAATTACACAACACATCCATTAAATACACTAAATACTTTTCTACCACTAACCCATTTGCCTTAGCCGTTTCTACTACGCTATATATTGTTGCACTTGCTCTTGCTCCCTTAGGAGTATTACACATAAGCCAGTTTTTTCTACCAATAACGAAAGGTTTTATTGATCTTTCGGATGCATTATTATCGATTTCTAAGGATCCATCAGTTAAAAAAATTCTGAAGCTCGGTAATAGCTTTCGGCTATATTCTAAGGCTGCGCCCAATGGACTTCTTGGCAATGCACTATTTATTTCTATATCCACATACTTTATAAATTCTTCAATAATTGGTGTTGATTTTTCAAGTCTTGTTTCATAGCGCTTTTCGTAGTAATCATCTTCACCAGCATAGTTCTCTCTTAAATCTTTTTCGATTTTATAAAGTTGCTCGCAAAAATTAAACCCTATAACTGCTCGAGAATTTTTTAGGGCTTCTTTATCTAGCTTTGTAACTATATCAAAGTATTTTCTCCTAATATGAGCCAAACAGTACAGCCTTTTTACATTCTCTACAGAATTATAGCCGGCGTAGCCATCTGTTTGGATTATCCCAGAAAATCCCTTTAAAAATCCTTTAGGGCAGGAGCTTGATCTTGTCTTTTGATAGTCATACAAAATAATTGGATCTTTATATTCACCAGTTTTGTATAACCACATATATTTTTTAGCCTTGGAATCTTCTCCTTTAGAGTCCACAACTACTACAGTGGTTTCATCAGCCTGGATATAATGGCTTTTTAATAGTTCTTCCTTCATCATGTCGTAGACAGGTTCAAACTCTTTTGCAGCACCGATTATCCAATTGGACAATGTTTGCCTAGAAAGATTTGCACCAAGCATATCAAAATACGTTTCCTGTCTATAAAGCGGTAGCGCATATTGATATTTAAGATTTATTACATGGCTTATTAATTCGTTAGATGCCATACTTTTATATAGCAAGCTGTTAGGCGCTTTTGTAGTAATTATATTTGCTTTACCTTCAGCTTCTTCACAGGATTTACAAGCGTAGCTATAGGTTACATGTTCCTCTATATATAGCTCTGCTGGTTTATATTTTAGAATTTCTTTTGATTTTGATCCTATAACAACAAATTGCCCATTGCACTTATCGCAATTAGCCTTATCCTCGTCCAATTTATGCTCGATAATTACTCTTTCCAAATTAGCTAGATTATCTTTCTTTCCTACATAAGAAGAGGCCTTTTTTCTCTTATATGTTATTTCTTCAATGGTTGGCTCCGCCACTTTTGAATCACAAAACTTTTCTGCTTCGTCAAAAAGAGATATTTGGTTGCTATCCATCTGCTCGCTAGACTTACCGAATATTTTTTTATTCTTATTAAGAACTTGATTTTTTAAAAATGAAAGTTCATTTTTAAGCTCTCTAATTTCTTTATCCTTTAATTCTATCTCTTTTTCCATCTTAGAAATTATGTTTTTTGTTTTATAATCTAATTGTTCTTCAATATTTAAGTCATTCATTTCAATTACCTCTTCTAAAGTTTTTATACTTATATTATAGCAGAAAACCCTTGATTTATCAAGGGTCAAGAGGTTTTTTTATGTGGTTTTAATAGTAGTTTTTTTCCTTAATCGGCTTGAATTTTGAGGTTGTTCTTACCTCATAACCTTTTAGTAGCCAACCTAGTTCTTCTATATTTACTTTTAAGGCTTCCGCCTTTGTCATTGGCCATTTAAACCTACTTTTTTCTAATCTATAATAATATAACCAAAATCCATTATCAAAATGTAGTATTTTAAGCTTATTCATTTGTTTATTGCAAAACACAAATAATGCTTTTTCAAAGGGGTCTAATTTTAAGTCTGTTTGTACTACCATTGATAATCCATCTATGCTTCTTCTTAAATCTGTTACGCCGCAAGCTAAATATACAGTGTTAACCTTATCAATATTTAGCATGATTTACTTAGTTCCTTAAGTATATTTGATAATAGTTCTAGTTCATTTGCAGGTATAAATATATTAATTTTACCGATCTCGATTCTTATATCACTACATCCTTTTACACTTTTGTTTACTGCTTTGGGGTTGGATTTTTCATTATTAATTGCTATAGCATGAAATGTTGGCTTATTTGATTGTTTAAATTTATTTTTATAATAGTAGAACTGACTCTTGCTAATATTATTTTCTTTACAAAAGCTGGTTACAGTCCCTTCATAAGAAGAAAACTTTTCTAAAAATCCTCTCCAGGTTATATCATTATTTTTTTTTGCCATTACAGATAACCTCCTATTCTTACTATCTGTAATTTTAGCAAAGGTAACTTTAACTATCTAGGCGTCAATTCTTTTACGCTTACTCTAATTTGGCTAATAATTGCAAGTTTAGATAACCAGTTAAATAATAAAGATAAGGATGATGCATATGTAATTGCATCATTTACAAATCTTTCGAGCAGAAGATAAATAGTAATTTATCGAGTTGGTTAATATTAAATTATGAAGAAAATTTATAAACAATGAAATGTACAAATCAGAATTTATAAGATTGGAGAAAAAGCCGTGGAGTCTATCGAAAATAAGCATTACTTATACAAAGAATACAAGGATAAAGTTATAAATGTATATAAGGACGAGAGATTAGAGTATTATTACCATCCTAAAATACAAGAATTTTTGCAAAGTATCTGTTCTCACTATGAAAAAGTAATTAATGTTGGTGAAAATAAACAAAGAAATGGTATACATGCTAAGGCTAGGAGCGCATATGCGGACAATGGTGGGTTGCAGGATCTTATTATTGTTCCAAACAGTTATTCGTATGAGAATCCTACAAAACCATATGTAACTGTTGAAGTAAAAATACCAGATATCGATATTGAAATTGAAAAGGATACAATCACTAGATATAACAAATTAAAGGTTGAAAATCATATAGGACAATTGAACGAACAGTTTAAGAAAACATCATATATTATTTTTACAGATTGTATAACCTGGTATTTGTTAATTGCTCATGGTAACAGTATATCAACAAAGGAGGAGCTATCTTTAGTTGAGTTATCTCAAGAGGAATGGATATGGAAAAGAGAAATATACAAGTTTTCGGGTGAAGATAAGGAATTTTTCAAGAAAATTGGATTTGATTATGTAGGGGAACATGAAATCGAAAACGAGCCAATCGATTGGAAAGAACTGATAGAAAAATTAACAGAATTTCTAGAGAAATCAAAAAAAAATTATTAGACGTAGTACAAATTCTAATTTGTCTTAGCGAACAAAATGGGCATACTGATGCTGAAGTAAAGATTTAAACTTCTAATTAGGCTAATAATGGGCAGTTCGACCAATTAGCACTTAGTTTAAATACCGTAGTTAGCAGAAAGAATATTTATTAGAAGTTTATATTCTGTTTCATTTCATCAAATTTTTAATTATTAGGGGTAAAGACTCATAGCCATCAAGCTAAGCCACATTAAATAATATTGGACTATCACCAGCTACAATATTTTACCATTAATTTTTCTTTTGTGAATTTGAATGGTGTATTTTAAGTGCATATTAGTATTCAAATAATTTCATGTCACGCCAAAAAAACCACTATATAGTGGGAATATTCGCAATTTTATTAAATTGGTCTATGCTGCAACTTTAACCTGTGTTGATGTTAGTTTATAACAAACTCCGAGAATATCAAAAACAGTTTTCTTATCCTTTTTATGAGATTTCAGACCATTCCTAACTACATTTTCAAATATTAATTTTAACGTATTAAAAACTTTATTAGGAAATTTGATAAGCTCAAAATATATCCCATCAATATATTCATGAACTATTTCACAAGTCTTAATTTCACTGGCTTCAAGCCCTTTATTTTCTAAGGCTAAAGTCCTCATTTTAAACATTATAGCAGAGCTTATGAGTAGCAAAATAAGTTTCCCATAAAGCTGACATTGAAACCGTTCTATTTTAACTAACTTTACAACCTGTATACTAAATATGGATTTCCATGTTTTAAAAATTATTTCCACCTGCCATCTTAAGCTGTAAAATTCATGAACCTGTTTTGCACTTAAAACTTCTTCTGTAATATTGGTTATATAAATAGATATCCCTAATAATTCAATAGTATTATCACTTTTTTCTATACCCTTTTTCTTAGCGTTCTTCACAGATTTTTCTGTTCTTTTTTTCAATTGATCATTTGTTAGTTTATATAAAATAAGCCTTGTTTTTAGTGTCTTTTCCTTACCTACATAGACATCCTTAATTTCATAACGGTCCCCCTCTCCCATCTGTTTCATTATGTCAGAAATATAGATTCTTTTAAAAAGGCTTGATTTTTTGGGGGCGCCATTCTTATAGTACTCTATATCCTCATTGTCTATATATACAGCTATATTAGGTTTGAGTCTTGATATGAAAAAGGCTTCTCTATTTTCTATGTCCAAAAAATCTTCAAAGTTGAAATATCCAAGATCCCTTAAAATAAGATCCCCAGATTTGATAGTATCTCTTATTTTGCTCCCAAAAGTATTGTCGCTTCCAGAGCCAGCTCCTACTTGTATATTAAGAAGATTTCCAGATTTCAATTCATATTCTAGTTGTATTTTTACACCTGAAGCTTGAGAACAGCCACCAGATCCAGGGTAAATATCTTTATAGCTTTCTGGTACTTGAAAAGCAGTAGAATCAAGTATTCTTATTCGTTTGAAATGTTCATCCCATACACTTGGTATACAAGTATTATTTGTTATTGTTTGGCGCAACAGATTCTCAAAAATTTTCTTTAAAAATTCCACGCATTTTTCATTTAAACGTTGATCTAATGCTTGATTAGAAATAACTATTCCTATTTTGGCACTAAGTTTTGTACATAAGGTAACAAGTGTATTATTCGCAACCTCTGCATCCATAAAGCAGCATAAGCAAACGAATTCCCATGCGCGAATTTTACCTTTTCTTTTCACAAAACCTGTTTCTCTTGCTATTGCTTCAAGCTCCTCTTTTGAAAAACAACTTTTAAGTTCAGCTGCAAAAAGTTTCATATCTTTATCCAATTTTAAGTTTTCTTCTATCATTTGTAAATTACCCCCATTGATGTGTTTTTATTATCTTTCAAATAATAACATTTTCACAAATGGGGGGCTTTATTTTTATAGAATTTTCTTAGCTTGATGGCTATGGGGTAAAGACTATGGATAAAAATATAAGAGATATAACTAAATTAAGATATTACGAGGTATCACAAAAAAATCCCATAGAAATGAAATTAGGAAAAACCACAAGAAAAAAATTATATCATTATACAACTAGTGCTGGAGCAAAGGGAATATTAGAAAGTAATACTTTATTTGCAACACAGAGTAATTACTTAGATGATGTAACCGAAATAAGATATATTTCTACTGTTTTAAAAGGCGTGGTAATGTATTTAAAACAAAACGAAAAACTTTACGATAAAGGGGTTGCAGGTTACTCTATTATTTATGAAGCTATTATTGAAACATTTGAAGGACTAAGTGAAATATATAAATATGGAGCTCCCATTAGTGGATCAAGTCTTTATTTATTATCATTAACAGAAAATAAAAACAACAAATACTTATATGAAAATTATTGCAGAAAGGATGGACATAACGGGGCCGTACTTGAATTTAGAAATAACGTTGATGATATGTTTAAACACAACAAGCATGTAATGTGTATAGGTTCAGCAAGGGTAGAATATCACCTTAAAAGGCAGATGACATCAATATTAAAAGATATTAATGAATTTTATGCAGAGATCTTAACTACTTTAGTTAATGAAGAAACAATAGTTGATTATGTTGCAGCTATAGAAACGGTTAGGCGTGTAATTGAAATGAAAGTGATGAACTATTCTTTTTTCTTTAAACATGTGAATTACGCCAAAGAAGAAGAGTATAGAGCGGTATTTTTAATAGATGATCCTGATAATATATTTGTAAAACATAGAACAATATTAGGTATAAAAAAACCTTACATAGAATTAAACTTCAAGCCAGAAAGTTTAATTAAGACAAAATACATAGACTAATTTTTAATTCGAAATATTCATAAAGTGTGTCACACTGGTAAAAAATAACGTAGCAATTTTTTTAATTGATAATTTAATATACGTTAATTATCAAATGATTGTATGATTTGGAGGAATAAAAATGTTTGAATCAAGGTGTGGCGTATGCTGCAGTCGTTGTGTACAGAAGGAAAAAGTTAATTGTAAGGGGTGTCTCAATATGTCTGCTCCTTTTTGGGGCGGAGTGTGTGGTGTAAAAACTTGTAGTGAATTAAAAGGATGTCAAGCATTTTTGAAAATGTCCTCAAATATTTAAAACATTAGCACCAGTTTTTCTGGTGCTTTTATTAATTTGGGTTACTTAATGAATATTGCACAAAGTGGCTATAAGATTATTTAATTACTTTGAAATTTTCCTAAAATCTTTTCTAAATATCTTTTAGCCGTAGGCTTATAATTGGGGGTCCATTAAAGCTTAAAGGTCATTTTTGAAAATGTGTATGAATCCTTCTATTTATATTAGCGTAGCTAATGGATGAGAATCCATTTCTTTTTATTAATTTGATTTTATTATTTATGACTTCCATTGGTCAGTTTCTTAATCTATTATCAAAGTATATTTTGGGTTCACTTAATAAACCTTTGAAGATTGTCTTTTTCAAAGATCTAAAATGAACAGATTTTTAGTGTTTCTATGCTACATTATTGTTCCGGTGAGCCTGTTTCTTTAGATACCGCTCAAACGAATCTTGTTTCCAAGGGTGATTCATTGGTGGTATGTAGCGTTTGCTAGGTTGGGTATTGGGAACTGCTAAATCAAAGTTTTTGGAGGAGAGTTCATGTCCAGGTAATAAATCTAGCGCATAAACTTTCTCATCTACACACAAGAAAATCTCGCCATTAAATGATTGAATTACCGTTCCAACTGTTCCTTTGCGATAATGTACAGGATATCCATTGCAATCAACAGGCAAATAATAATTCTTTTTAAATTTGATACAACTTCCGTTATCCACCTTCCTACTGGTCAATACGGCAAGAGTTAAGTTGATTTTTTCAATATCTGGTTGCATTTCAAAGACAGATTTGATATTATCAACAGGTAATGCAAACTGAGCATTGAATTCTTTTATGTAGGAGTTTAAGAATTCGTTTGCTTGCTCAATTGTGTTTATACCACTTATCCGCATTTCCAAGGGGAGGCGTGATTGTAACGTCTGAAACATTCTTTCTACGCGTCCCTTGGCTTGTGGAACACTACTGGTTTTAATTTCAATACCTAATTGTTTGCATGCATAGCTAAATTGTGTAAATGTGTCCTCTTCAACTGAAGGGGAATTTTTTTGTTTATATTCAAAGACCGTACGCCTATCAGTGAATAACATGTAGGGAATACCATAGTTAGTAAGTACTTGGTGTAGTACATGATAGTACCCATTTAAAGTTTCTTGCGGATCGAAATAAGCACCCACAATAGCACCAGTAGCATCATCTACTGCGATATGCAACTGACTTTTATCGTTACCGAACCAAAGATGTACCGAAGCATCCATTTGAAGCATTTCGCCTGCATAAGCACATCTTGGACGTCTAGGATGTGCATCCTCGGCAGCAATTATGGAACTTTGAATTTTAGCAATTTCTTTTATAGAATTAGTTGCTTTTTGCAGTTCTTTTAATTCAGCCTTAATCCTTTTTCTTGTAGCACGCTTCGCCTTAGGGGACAGGATGAAATCTTGCATAAGGATAGAACGAATGGTGCTAGTAGAAACCGTTATATTCTCGTGCTTTTTTAGCAATTCGCAAAAATGGGTAATATTAGCTTCAGGGTATTTGGTGCAATATAAATCTAGGATTAACTGCTTGGTATTAGCATCAAGAGCATGTGCGGGCTTTCGCCCTCGATTACCATGAATAAAGAATTCCTTTCCACTTTCTTTATACCCCTTAATCATTCTGTTAATATGCCTAACCGAACAATTGAGAGCAATAGCTGCTCGCTTTTTATTGGCATCTGTTTCTATTAATTTTTTTATAGTAGAGTACTTATCCATTTCTTCCATAGTTAAATTCACCTTTCTTATTATCAGCACCTCATTTCTAGTCATGAGGTTTATTATACAATGTTTTCATATTTGGGACATAATCAAATGTGGTATAGTAAGACATTATCATAAACGGATCATAGTAAAAACTTGTAGTGAATTAAAAGGATTGAACCATTGTGGTGAATGTGATATATTCCCATGTGATATGTTAAGAAATATGGGAAAAGATCAAGGCTTTGACCCGTTACCTAAAATTGAGCAATGTAGGAAATGGATGATTGAACAAGTTTATGAGGAAAATCCAAAATAGTTTTATTAACATTTTTCTTAAATTGTTCATCAATTATAAATCTAAGGTTGATGAACAATCGTATTTTAAGATGAAGTAAGGATTATTTTTATAACAGAATCAAAAATAAGGAGTTGCTTTAATGATATATTTAAAAAAATTTAAATTACCTTCCTTTTCACAAGAAGAAGACAACAATTTAACGCCTCATGCATATCCATATGGCATATTCCCATTTAAAGAATTTGAAGATATTGGTTTTAAACCAATTACTATTTTTTATGGTGGCAACGGTTCTGGGAAATCTACGCTTTTAAATTTAATTTCGGGAAGATTGAATTTACCAAGAACAACTCCGTTTAATTCTAGTGAACTTTTCAGTGAATATATAAAAACAAAATGTGATTACGCAACTGATTTTGATGAGGATGGATTGCCTTTAGAAATACCATTAGGCAGCAAAATAATTACAAGTGAGGATGTTTTTAATCATATTCTTACAGTTAGAAATGAAAATTGTCGTATAGATAAAGCTAAGACTTTGCAGCAGCAACAATATTATGAAGCAAAGTACAGTAAAATTCAATTCAATTCAATGAACGATTATGAACAATTAAAAATGCAAAATACAGTTAGGAATCAAACTTGTAGCCGTTTTGTAAGAGATCGCACTGACCAAAGTATCGAGCAATTTTCAAATGGTGAAACAGCCCTTTCATATTTTGATAATAAATTTGAATCAGGCAATTTATATCTTTTAGATGAGCCAGAAAACAGCTTGTCACCAAAATTTCAATTGCAACTTGCTAAATTGATTATTGATTGTGCATATTATTGTAATTGTCAATTCATTATTGCTACGCATTCGCCATTCATACTATCGATAGATGGAGCACAAATTTACGATTTGGATTCCACACCTGTTAGAGTTAGAAACTGGCATGACCTAGAAAATGTAAGAATCTATTATGAATTCTTCAAAGAATACAATAATCTTTTTGAATAAACAAAACGAGAATAATCCGTAGGCGTAGACAAACCAGTAGCAAACATAAGTTGTCTATTTTATTTCCAACTTATGTCAGCATCTCCGAGGTGCTTCAAGAAATTGGAACTTAGTGAAGATTTCTTGTTATAAGTCGCCTAATATTGTACCGTAGCCGTCACACAAAAAAACTCATTACTTTTGTGACAGCTTGCATAATCTAATGGTATAATATTCCTATGAGTTACGTCAGATTTGTAAAATAGAACTAAACCGCTAAAAACGGTGGCAGACGAGTACTAATGCGCTTAATTTAATTTTTACATAAATAAAATATAAAGAAGTATCCTATTTACTAAGATACTTCTTTATTATAATACACACTTCCTATAAACTTTTATTGTCGAAATAAAAAATAAGGAAGTGTTATTATTTATGTCAGAATTAAGAGAAAAAATGAAAATGGATATGGAACTAAGGGGTTATAGTCCAACGACTATAAAAAGCTATATTAATCACGTTAGTAACTTTGCTAAATTTTACAACAAATCACCAAAGTATTTAGGTGAAAAAGAAATTTGTGAATATCTACATTATTGTATCATTATAAAGAAATTAAGTGAAGGAACAGTTAATTATATTAATTCAAGCCTTAAATTTTTTTATACTAAAACTCTGAATAGATACTGGAATTCGGACAAAATCGCAAGGATGAAAGAACCATCAAAATTACCTGCTGTATTATCCCCAGATGAGGTTAAGTCTATCTTTGATGTTACTGAAAACCTTAAGCATAAGGCAATTCTCATGACGGTTTACTCCGCAGGCTTAAGGGTTAGTGAAGTTTGCAATTTAAAAATAACGGATATTGATAGTAAAAACATGCAAATATTAATTAGAGAGGGCAAGGGTAAAAAAGATAGATATTCATTGTTGTCAAAAGCAAATTTAGAAATCCTTAGAGAGTATTGGATAAAATATCATCCTACGGAATATTTATTTTCTGGAAAGGGTCGTACAGATTCTATAAGTCCACGTAGTGTTCAGAAAATGCTCGAGAAATCTATAAAAAAAACTAAAATCACTAAGCATGCAACTGTCCATACGCTTCGTCATAGCTTTGCAACTCACTTATTGGATGCTGGTACAGATATCTGCTACATTCAAAGACTTTTAGGACATACCAGAATAACTACTACCACTATTTATTTACATCTTAGAAGAATGGATTTACTTAATATAAAGAGTCCATTGGATGTGCTCTTAGGAGAAAAAGATGATTGAGATTCAAGATATATTTAATCAGTATGGCGATGAATATAGGAGAAATCATCAGCTTCCGCTGCACATTTTGAAAACTATGATTGATATTGAAGCTTGTAGAACAGAAGAGCTTGGTGGTCATATAGATGAATGTGATGAATGTGGGCATATTAGAGTTTCTTATAATTCCTGCCGAAACAGACATTGTCCTAAATGCCAAACTTTAGCAAAGGAAAGATGGCTTGAAAAAAGAAAAGAGGATTTATTACCCGTAGGGTATTTTCATGTAGTTTTCACTATACCTCAAGAACTTAACTATATAACTCTTACAAACCAAAAGGAAATGTATTCTATCCTCTTTAATGCTGTTTCAGAAACATTATTTGAACTTTCAAGAGATAAAAAATATTTAGGAGCCGAAATTGGATTTATGTCAATTTTACATACGTGGGGTCAAAACTTAATGAATCACCCTCACATGCATTGTATAGTTCCAAGTGGTGGTTTAACTTTTGATGGTACAAAATGGATAAATTCTAAAAAGAATTTTTTTATTCCAGTGAAAGTTTTATCAAGAATATTTAGAGGAAAATTCTTATTTTATCTTAAAAAAGCTTATTATAGTAATGCTCTTAAATATACTACTGGAATTGAGGAATTAACAGAAAAACACATATTCCAAAGCTTTGTAGGTAAGTTATATAAAAAAGAATGGGTTGTATACTGCAAACCCCCTTTCGGGAGTGCGGAGTACGTACTTGAATACCTTGGCAGATACACTCATAGAGTAGCGATATCTAATCATCGAATTGTAAATTTAGAAAATGGATATGTAACATTTAAGTGGAGAGATTATAAAGACCATAATAAAGAAAAATTTATGACTCTTGCGGTAGATGAATTTATTAGAAGATTTCTCATGCATGTTCTACCAAGAAAATTTGTAAAAATTAGACACTATGGGATATTAAGCAATAGAAATAGGTCAACTAAACTTCAAAAGTGCAAAGAACTTACAGGTGCAGTACAAAGTAAAGGTGAAAATTCAGATGTTAAGTTAAGTGCAGCGGAGCTTCTTTTAAAGATGACAGGAATAGATATAAATACATGTTCTTGCTGTGGTAAAGGTAAAATGATTATAAAAGAGAAGTTGAATCGCCAAAATTTTTCTCCACCTTGTGAAAAAAAATGGAATAGCGTCTCGTAGAGTGTTTATTTTGGGGAGGGGGAAAGTACGTCTATTTTTAGAAAATAATCAAAATTTAGAAGAGTTTAAGATACATTTATGGAAATTAAAGTGATTAATCTTAGTGTTAAAGCAAATTTCAGAAAGAGGGGAAAGATTGAATCTCCATAGTAGTGGAAACGCGGCATCGTTCTTTTGCTTGTTTCAGAAATTGAGCAGTTTTAGTGGCTATCATCATTTAAGTATATACTTATGGTGATAGTTTTTATCGGCTCAACATCTGAATCCAAACCTATACAAACTGCGTAGTAAGGATTATTTATATTTTGTGTGCAAGGAGGGATTATTATGAAAGATAATATGAAAAGTTCAAAAGTAGGAATAATCATTTCTGTATTTACAATTATTATTGCTTTAATAACCTTTGTATATGCAAGAATTAAACGAATGCCAAGTTGGACTGAGGGTATTATATTAGTTTCTGTTACTATCATTTTTTGTAGTAATATTTCAAACTATAAATCGCATAAAAATAAAGACAACAATTCTAAAAAGAATATTTAATTTGTACAAAATATTCTTTTGTTTTTAAACATTTAATTTTTGAACAATTTATAATCAAAAATTAAAAGGAGGTTTTAATAGTGGTATATTTTAGTCTATTTGGGGCATCTGTTTTTATGATTATTGGAAGCTTTAAAGTTAAAAGACAGGATATGAAAGTAGTTAAATATATATTACTAACAAGTGGCTGCGTAATGTTTGTTTTAACTATATTAATTAAATTACATTTATTCTAACATCCTTATCTATTTCAATTCAAAATGGATTACTACTTATTTTGAATTGAAATATGAATTAGGTTACTTCGAAATCTTCATAAGTTGCGTCACAACTGTTTAAAAATGCGGCTTATGAACGATGTAAACAACTCAATAAATAGTAAGTTGAAAGGAAGTTCTATTATGGGAGAACTATCAAAACTACCTAATATCGGAAAAGAAGTTGAAAGTCAGTTGAATAAAGTAGGTATATTTACTTATGATGAATTAAAAGATATTGGTGCAGAACAATTGTGGCTGAAAATACAAGAAATTGATACTTCTGCATGTATTCATAGATTGTTAGCACTGGAAGGTGCAATTCATGGTGTTAAGAAAATAGCATTGCCACAGGAACGTAAAGCAGAACTAAAAGATTTTTATAATTGGCATAAAAGTAAATAGGGATTTGTATTGAAGATTTAAAAGGAGGAGGAAATGGCTTGAATTATGTATGGACAATTCAAAAAAAGTCAGTAGTTGATATTAGTAATAGCAAGGGGGGGTACTATCCAAACTTTCGATATGACCAGAAAAAGTGCAATAAAGCCTATCAATTTGTGTTGGATAGTTTCAATCAAGTAAATGAGAGCGATTATGCTGGGTTAGTATTTGGTTTTGCCAAAAAAGGTGTAGCACAATATTTTGAAAATATAGATGAACTCTATGAATATTACATGGATAATCCGCTTGTTACCGATGCATTTCATTTATGGGATAACACGTATGTTATATTGCAATTACAATATAATGAAGGTTTCAATAAGATTCCAGTTGATTTTAATGATTTCATACAAATAATGCCTCCAGTTTGGAATAATAATGCATACAATATTATTAGTTCTCGTATAAAACAAGGAACCTATTTAGGTGGATATACACTACCAAGTTTTACACAAATCCATATTCCTTTTATAAAAAAAGAGAACATTGTTAAAGTGTATGGTAACTTTGATAAGGTTAACAGTGACCGTACAGGTATGTTAACTACATTCTCATTTGAGTAACACAAATACCTAATTATTTAATTAAAACACCAAATATAGGAGCACTGCAATCGAATCAATCAATTCGAATGATAGTGTGTTATTCTATGTGGTGAAGAGAGAATGTAGCGAGGGGGTATAATAATATGTCGGCTAAACGATGTGCATTATGTGGTCAAACAAGGGAATTGGAATTAAGCCATATTGTTCCTAAATTCGTAATCAGATACTTAAAAAAAACCTCACCAGGAGCTATCAGGAACAAAGAAAATATTAATAAAGTGGTGCAAGATGGAGAAAAGCATTATTTGCTTTGTGGAGATTGTGAGGATTTATTTAGTATATATGAGACTAAATTTGCAAATAAATTTTTCTATCCGTATATGAAGGATAATGTAAAAGAGTTTAGTTATGATAGTGATTTATATTATTTTTTAACTTCTGTGAGTTGGCGAAGTTTGTATTTAGATATTTTAGATTTTGTTGAGCATTCAGAGGAAGTAGGGATAGACTTACAAATTTTAAATTGTCTTATTGAGAAAGAAAGGGGCATGAGAGACTATCTTTTAAAAATACAACCTAATGTAAATGGTATAGAAAATCACATACTCTTCTTTGAAGATATAAAAAGCATCTCTAATGAGTTAGTAAGCACAAGACCGCACACTACTTTTCACAGGAGTGTAACAAGCTATACTTTCTTTTACAAAAAGTTAAAAACATATGCAACTTTAACCAATATGATGGGTATTATTCTCTTTACACTTTACAATAAAGGTGAAAATGAGAGATGGGAAAATACTGAAATTACTAATGGAGTAGGTCTAATAAAAGCTGAAAAACAAATAATAGAGAGTGCTTGTGCAGATGAGTTGATGCTAATACTTAAATCTGCAGAGAAAGACGCAACTAAAATAAGTGAAAAGCAACAAGAGTTAATTAATAAAAAATTGAAAGATAGACCTGAGGAATTTATTAAATCAAAAGTATTTGAAGATTTGAAAAAGGATTTTGAATTAAAAAAGGATGACATTGATAAAAAAAATTAGTAGTAGAGTGCATCTAGGATGTAATAGAGCACTCGCTTTTACTCACAGTCTGAAAACTGTTATTTGAATATATTTAGATCTAGGTCAAATGATAATAGTAAGATATCTGCAAATTCAGTACCTAAAAAACTTTAGGTAATTATTAGTAGTGCTTAAGTACTTTAAACTAAATTTATAGATGTAAATCATTAAGATTTCTAATATTATGGGTGCAGTGGTTCTGGTTTTAAGTAGTTAAAGGTTTGAAAACTACTTAAGATTAGGTCCATATACAGTATATAAATTGAGTGTAGCTATACAAATATATTTCAAGCTCATGGGGTAGTTGGGTATTAAAAGGTATATAGAGTCTTAAATTATGTTGTTTCATTTAGAGATAATAAATTACATATTAAGAAAGTACAGACTTAAAATCAGATATTCTTTAAGTTTAAACTCTGGGGTAATCTTGGAGTTTTAAATTTTTACCTATTTCTATAAATATTGCAGGGGAAAGTAGCTTTATGTTGAACTAATGTATTATAAAGTATGAAGTGAATGGAGATACATACTTAATGGAAAGTAGGCAAGTATATAGTATGAATGTGGAAAAATGAGCACTTAATTGATGAAATAACGGGTCTATGGTTAACTTGTAAAAAGACCGTGTAAGGTTATTTATATAATATGCAGATAAATAGTAATTTGTTTATGTGAAGCTGAATGAGTGAATGGGGGATATAGATGATTATGCCTAATATGATTTACGATATTCGCACAAATGAATATGCTCAACGGACATTAACCAATCTCACTGGCATACCAATCTCAGTGTGGAAACAATATCTTCGTCACGAGCGCGAATATGAATATACGGATTATCTTGTGGCAGATGCGATCAACTCTCATGGATATCTACCACGTAGCTACAGAGATTTCCAATTTGTATACTTTCATGTGACGACAAGTGCTAATGGATGCGCATCTTTTCGGAAGCATGGAATATTAGATTTAAAACAATCTTATTCGTGCCATGACTCTGAGCTGAGATTGTTCTTGGAAAAACGCGATATCCATATCAATTTAGATGAGAGAATACTGATATATCGGGAACAAGAATTCGATATTACCTTCGGAGCTTGCCCAAGACAAGACACAGAGGCTTATAAATATTGGTCCATAGGGAGAAAGTTTTATTTCGATTACACTACATGTGGGTTCTTATCGGTGAGGGAACGAAGCTCTTATGGTGGACAAGTTCATCGTCGACCAGAAATTTTAATGAATATTGACGATCTTCTTGGATTGAATTTATCCAGAGAATGGATGTCTACTCATGATTCTTATGAGATAGTGGCTAAGGTTAGCGGTGAAAAGGTTATCTATGATAGTGATTACGATCAAAGTGATGAGGATAAGGTTCTGAATTATTTGACTAAGGCATATTGGACTGCCTTTGGTGAACCGAGTGAAAATATACTTCTGATTAAAAACCATATACAGATCCAGCCTATGGATATTCTTGAAATAAAGCCAATGGAGCATTGGAAAGATTGTTGATGTTTTATGTATTGAAGCGTAATACTTTCATAGAATTAAAAGTAAAGCAACAAATTCCAATTGTGCGCCCAGCTAAGGGTAATTAACCTAGCAGGTGGAAATCCTGTCTGAGTAAGGTCTAGCCAACCAACAGTAGCGAGTCTTGAGTTGTCATCAGTAATGGTGGGAGCTAAGCGTAGACAGCGAGAAAGTAGGGTTGAAAAGCTATTGAGCCTCGAAATTTTGTATATCAGAGGGCTGACGTCTTAATTGGTGCGGAAAGCAAAATCACATAGGTCGTAAAGGCAAGAACTATGTGGCACTGCGGGGTCAAAGGGCCAATCATGCTTTACATTATGGTTAATTGTCAAC
This sequence comes from Clostridium sp. FP1, assembly GCF_011065975.2. Lineage (NCBI taxonomy): Bacteria > Bacillati > Bacillota > Clostridia > Eubacteriales > Clostridiaceae > Clostridium > Clostridium sp. FP1. Next base: position 2,125,449 of record NZ_JAAMNJ020000001.1, read on the forward strand.
TGGGGAGAGCCTGTCGTTTCTTAGAAATAAGTATGACAAACAACAATAAAACGTAGAATGTCAAATGGACGACAGGCAGTCGGATAGTCCCATAGTACTGTTGAGACTGGGTAATGCCAGTGGAGGGAAGGGGACTACGTAATAACAATCTTTCTGAGGACACATCATCTGTACTCAGGGACGGGAGAAATGATGGGAACAAAATTAGAAAGAATAGCAGAAATATCAGCAAATACACGCAAACCAGAATTTACTTCACTATATCATCATATTAATGATGATATGCTTAGACAGTGCCACAAAGAGCTAGATGGAAATAAGGCAGTTGGCATTGACAGAGTTACAAAAGCAGAATACGGAGTAAATCTGGAAGAAAATATATCTAATTTAGTAAAACGGTTAAAGAACAAGGCATATAAGCCATTACCATCATTAAGGGTATTTATACCAAAAGGAAATGGTAAAACGCGACCGTTAGGAATTGCGTCCTATGAAGATAAAATAGTACAACTAGCAGTAAAGAAGATACTAGAAGCAATCTATGAACCAAGATTTTTGGGAAATATGCATGGTTTCAGACCGAAATGTAGTTGTCATGATGCTATCAAAGAAGTTTATAACAGAATGTATCAAGGAAAAATAAACTATATTGTTGATGCGGACATCAAAGGCTTCTTTGACAACATGAGTCATGAATGGATAATGAAATTTTTGGGGGTATACATAAAAGACCCAAATCTCCTATGGCTTATTAATAAATACTTGAAAGCTGGAGTAATAACTGACGGAGTATTTGATGAAAGTACAGGCGGCTCTGCACAAGGAAATATCATAAGTCCAATAATAGCCAATATTTATATGCATAACGCTTTGATGTTGTGGTATAAGGTTGTTTTTACAAAAGGTATAAAGGGAGATAACTTTTTGACAGTTTATGCAGATGATTGTGCGCCACGAAAGCGTGGTAAGCAACTCGTAAGAGTGGCTTAATATAGCTGTGCTATACAGATGATGGAGGAGGGCCCTCCGAAATCGCCATGCAGGTGGAGATTTCAAACTACCTTAAGGTGCTGTAATCAAAAGTTATGGTGCTTAGCGTTAAGGAAAAGGCAGAGGTAAATCTGTCAAGTATGTACTAAAGAGATGAATGAGCATGTGAATCACTTACGAAAATGTCGAAAGCGTAGAGACTCCATCAAAACCAGGGGGTAGTCGTTAACTTGGGATAAGCCTAGAAGAAACCTGTTTACTGACTAGGCGGTGGGCGGCATAAAGGTGACATGAATTTAGTACAGGCATTTGTATGGAACGTGGGAACCTACGGCTTGATGTTAAGAGAGTATTTCAAGCAGAAGAACTGTGAGAAAAGAGTATCGATGCAAGCATAGGGGCAGATTGAGTCGTAGTAGTGAAGAAACTTCTGCAATGGAAGTGGAGCGAAGGACTTCGAGTTATTCAGTTTCAGAAATAAGTCAACTTTGAAAAGGAGGAGGAACTTATGACAGAAACAAAGCCGTTTAATATTTCTAAAAGAGCTGTAGTTACAGCTTATGAGAAAGTTAAAGCAAACAAAGGAACGTATGGAGTTGATGAACAGTCAATCGAAGATTTTGAAAAGAATTTGAAAAATAATCTATACAAAATCTGGAATAGGATGTCATCAGGAAGTTACTTTCCTCAACCTGTAAAAGCTGTTGCAATTCCAAAGAAAAGTGGAGGAACTAGATTACTAGGGATACCGACTGTTGAGGATAGAATTGCACAGATGGTAGTTAAATTATATTTTGAACCAGAAGTGGAGCCTATGTTTTACGAAGATTCCTACGGATATAGACCTAATAAATCTGCAATACAAGCACTTGTAGTTACAAGAGTAAGGTGTTGGAGAAAAGATTGGGTTCTCGAATTCGATATAAAAGGACTATTCGATAATATCAAACATGATATTCTAATGAAAATGGTAAGGAAACATACAAATGAAGAATGGATTATTCTATATATTCAAAGGTGGTTGACTGCACCATTTCAAATGGAAAACGGAGAATTAGTACCAAGAACCTCTGGCACTCCGCAAGGGGGTGTCATAAGTCCAGTACTTTCGAATCTGTTTCTACATTATGTGTTTGATGACTTTATGACAAAAGAATTTAGAGCAATTCCGTGGGCAAGATATGCAGATGATGGAATAGCACACTGTGTATCACTAAAACAGGCTAAATATCTACAAAGACGATTGCAAGAAAGATTCGAAGAATATGGATTGCAGTTGAACCTTGATAAAACAAAGATTGTATACTGTAAAGATGATGATAGAAAGGGAGATTATCCAAATATATCATTTGATTTTTTAGGATACACATTTAAACCTAGAGGTGCTAAGAGTAAATTCGGCAAATATTTTACAGGCTTCTTACCAGCCATAGCAGATAATGCAAAGAAAAGAATTCGAAAAGAAGTAAGAAGTTGGAGAATACAGTTGAAAGTAGATAAAGATTTGTGGGATATATCAAGTATGTTTAATAAAAAGATACAGGGTTGGATTAACTATTATACACATTTCTATAAAACAGAAATGTATGCAGTATTAAGATATATCAATAATGCTTTAGTAAAATGGGTTCGAAGAAAGTATAAGAAAAGAAAACACAGACGAAGAGCAGAATATTGGTTAGGATGTATTGCAAAAAGAGATAGAAATTTGTTTGCACACTGGAAAATGGGAATATTACCAACAGCCGAATAATGGGAGCCGTATGAGCCGAGAGGTTCACGTACGGTTCTGAGAGAAACTAAGGGTGAAGTTCCCTTGGTTTACTTACTTTATAGCAGGATTCCAGTATAAATGGGAAGCTGAGAAATACTATGATGAACTCAAGGAAAGAATGGGAAAGTTCAACCTAGAACTGGAGGAGAGCAAAAGCAGATTACTGGAGTTCGGTAAATTTGCAGAAAGTAATCGGAAAGCAAGGGGAGAAGGTAAACCAGAAACATTTGATTTCTTAGGCTTTACGTTTTATTGTGGGAAAAGTCGCAGAGGGTATCCATGTGTCATGTTACAAACAAGTAGCAAGAAATTTAGACAAAAACTAAAAGACACTAAAAAGTGGCTCTATGAGAATAGAACTATGCGAGTTAAGGAAATGATAAAGTCATTAAATCTCAAATTGGTTGGACATTATAGGTACTATGGAGCATCTTTCAATGGTAAGATGCTAACAAACTTTCTGCATAGAGTACAGCAATTTATATTTAAGACACTGAATAGACGAAGTGATATGAAAAGCTATAGCTGGGATGGCTATTTAGAAATGCTGAAATATTATCCTTTAGCGAAACCAAAGATATATTTTAAGTTGTTTTAACTGTGAATGTTATTATGAGGAGCCGTATGCGGGAAAGCCGCACGTACGGATTCTGTGAGGGGCTTACATTGTGAGGTGTAAGTCTACTCGACTGTAGAGTTGAATTAACATAATTTTAGACACAGTTATTTCGTATCTTTCTAAACGGACGACACAACCAACTGTTACAATTACTAAAGTAATGGAGTAATTCTGCGTTTTTTATATATTCTTCAGCTTCCCATTATTCTTATTATAGGTAGTTGAAGTTACTAAGAATATGGAATGTTAGTAATAGAGGTAAAATTAAAAATGATACTAGAGGATCTAAGAATAAAGATTTAGTTGATGACAAATGCGAGTGCAAAAATAATAAGATTAATATTGTTGAGGAAAATAAAAAAGGTGTGCAAACTGTCCAAGTGGAAGTTGTAGAAAAAAATGAAGGGAATAACGATTTTAAAATATTTATAGGGCGTAGATCAACAACAGGTGAATTGGTGTTTTATGACCCTAAAAGAGAAGGCTCAAAGTTATCAAATATGAATATAATGATAACAGGTAGTTCAGGGAAAGGGAAAACTCAATTATTGAAATCAATGATAATTCAAGGTAGAAAAAAAGGAGCTAATTATTTGATTTTTGATTTTAAAAATGATTTTGGCGACGATGAATTTTTAATTGGTGCAGATTTAGAATATGTTGATCTAGAGTTTAAATCATTACCTTACAACCCATTAATACCTCCCAAAAAAAATAATATGGGCAAGAAGTTTATTAATATTGGAGCACATGTGTATGAAATTGCAGGTGTATTTAAAGATGTTTATAAATTAGGTCCACAACAAGAAGCAGCATTAAAAGATGTTCTTAGAGAAATTTATAAAAAGCATGGATTTAATGTAAATAGTAAAAATATTGAGTTTAACAATGACTTGCAATTTCCTATTCTTGATGAGGTGGGTGATTTGATTAAAGAGAAAGATATAAAAGCTTATAATAGATTAGAACCAGTCTTTAATTATGGGTTGTTTTCAAATGAATCTAGACAGATAGCTTTATCAGATATTTTGAGCAAATCTTATGTTTTGAGTCTAAATTCTATAACAAACGATGAAATTAAAAGGGCAATATCTAAATTAATAGTCGTGAGTGCTCATCAGTATTTAAATACTTTAGAGCATAGTGAAAAAATAAAAAATGTTTTTGTATTTGATGAAGCTCATAGATTTTTAAAAGAACCTAGACTTAATACTTTAATAAGAGAATGTAGAGCATATGGATTAGCAATTTGGTTATCATCGCAATATCCAAAAGATTATATTAAAGAAATAAGTGGAAACTTAGAAACAAAAATTGTACATGGGAATGATAATAGTGATGAGAATGTAAATGCCATTAAAGAAGTAACAGGATTTGATGGACCAACAGAAAAAATTATAAACTTGGGGCTTTTTGACTCGATTGTTGTTAATGGTCAATATAATAAAGCATTCGTTGAAACTTTATCTTATCCCCATGCTTTAATATTGCTTGAAATTTTAAAAAATGGCTCAATTGATTCTGATTCTATAATTGCAGGGGTTAGAGTTGAAATGAAAAATGAGTTGTTAATGCATCTAGAGAAAATGGAATTCATATCATTATCAATTAACAATAGATATATACTAACAGAATCAGGAGAATTAGTTGTAAAGTATTTCTTATAGCAACACCAGTTCCTTTGAATAATTAAGAACGTTAAAATAGCGCTTAATAAATTATTATAGAACAAAAATTGTTCACTACGTTTCAAAGTGGGGGGGTACCTGTGAAAACTCCCAAAAGTAATCAGTCAAACATTAGTTATAACATCTGCTGTGCTTTAAGATATAAATAATTAAATCTATGGTATATTTGAATTTGAAGTAGATACTTTTTCCGAGTACGTTTCACCAATTATACTTTTATCTAACAAAATTAAAACATTAGAAAGCCCTCGACTAATTAGTCGAGGGTTAGTTTATTTAGTATTATTTTATAAATGCTTATTAAGAATATCCATCGCATTAGTAACAGCATCTTTATTAATAGAACTTTTATATTCTTTCATATTTAGTACTTGAACCTCATTATCTTCATCATCACTTGAATTATTATGGTCATTATAATTTGTTTCTAAATTAATATTAGGAGCTATCACATTATCATTAGAATCGATAAGATTACAATTAGCTAAAAGTATACTTAGGTTTTCTTCATCCAAAGACCTTATAAGTCCTTGGTCTTTTAAGTATTTCAACATTACACCTTTCTCACTAAATTTTTTAAATTTTTCTAGTTTATTAGATTGTGTTTTAGTAGCATTATTAACATGCATCAAATCTTTGAGTTTTTCATTTAGCTGCTTATTTTCATTATCTAATTTGCTTATTTTAGCTTCGTATTTAAGTTTTAATGTTTGAAGGTCTAAAACTTGTCTATTAAGGTTTTCATATTTATCGGAGAATCGTCTTAGTACTATTTTCATCATTTTAGGATCATTTTTGTATACCTCTAAAAACCTATCAGGGTTGAACGCTACTAAAGTATTTTCATTTTTTGTTGTTTGATCAAATTCATAGATATTATTTGTTTCATGTATCCTAGATTTGATTTTTTCATTCCTGTTAAAATGGTAGTACTTAATACCTTCAATTCCTAGTGTTTTTTCTGCATATTCAGCGATTTTTGTTGCAGTAGTTTGCCCATAGATTTTATTATTATCAGGATCAAAATAAGAGTCTAATATACTTTTAAGTACTTCATAAGTGAAACGCTGCTTTCTTCCAACTTTTTTTTCGCTCATAACTTAATTGCCACCTTTTACTATTACTATTATTATTAACTATTCAGCTCCATTTATTATATAGTCGCTAATCATCTCTGCTTTATTTAATACCTTGGAGTGTATTTTATTTAAGGATACATTATATTCATTTTTGGAATTTTTTATTGTCTTATAATTTTGTGCCAAATATTTTAGTGTTGATATTTCAGAACTTATTTCATCAGATATTGTCACGAATTCTTTTTTTATCGTTGGTAGGGAATTGTCATATGGAATAAAAAATTTGCATCTTCTATGATTTCCCCTAAGAATTTTACAAGGCATTAAATCTGATTTTTGATATGAGCAATACCCCTCATCTAGCTCCAAGAATTTATATTTCTTATTTATTTTTTTAGCTTTGACCATGTTATATCTTGTATTTCCGTCGCCTTCATTACCTAATATAGACTCGAAAGACATATCCAATATGTCTAACTTAAATGCAGAATTTTTAGCAAAAGCCATTTGTTTCGCAATAGAAATAATGTAGCAATTTGTAAAAAGTTCCACATGGTTGTAATAAGAATAGGATGTTTGTATATTTTTATGGCCTACAATTCTTTGAATGGTAGATGGCTCATAGCCCATATAAACCATGTTCATTATTGCAAAATGTCTTGTATCCATTAAAGAGATATCATTAATACTGTCACCGAATAGTGCATTAGTAGGATCATAATATGTTTTTCCTTTAGGAACGATATCTATTTCAAGTTCAATTAAAAACCTTTTTAATAACTTGTTAAGTTGTGAAGAAGATAAATAATCTAAAGTATATTTGTTAGCGATATATCTATCTTTGTTCCTATTAAATTTATAATAACTTCTAGCAGATAGCAAGAATTGTCTATCTATTACATCCCCCACGCCGTCGGCATAGTAGTTTTCTGAAGAATCATATGTGGACACAATGTTTTTATATTCATTTATCAAATCTTTTATTTCGTTGGTAATAGGATGGGGTGAAAGTTTATAAATAGAATTAAAGTCATGATTATATATTTTATTATGATTTCCTTTGATAGTACTTCTATATACATTTATATACCACTTGTTTTTAATAAGTACCAAGCAATCTTTGGGAATTAAAGTAAACTCTCTACTCCTAAGTGGTAATATACTTGTGATTTTCCACCATAGTATAAGTGGAAAAAATTTTTCCCTTTCAGCACCTTTTGATTTTTCAATAAAATCGTTCATAATATCATTAAATTTGAACATGGTATTAAATGTTGGTAAAGCTCTTTTACTGATTTGATTAGTTACTTTCATAATATCTCTATAGTCCATATAGTCATCCATTAATGCATCCAATACCTCATCATTAAAAGAGAACATTTCATAATACGTAAAAAAGTCCAATACCAAAGGAGCATAGTCCATTAAAGTATTTTTCTTTTTTACATTTGTAGAAAGTTTGTTTTTAGATGTAAATTCAGTTTGTAACATAACAGATTTTAATATATTAACATATTGCCTCAAAGTAGATGTAGAATATGAACTTAATTGGTATAAATAAAAACTTTTAACAGCTAATATAAAATCTACATATTTTAAAGATATTCTTTGTTTTTTAATCATCTTTAAAAACATAGGCTCACTAAAATCAAATAACACACCAAACCAATCAGCGCCTCTTTTAGTCAACCATTTAACATCATAAAATTGAGAGTTTTTATTGATTAAATTATCTTGTTTTAATTTATTGAACATTGTCATGTATTCTTCAATATTATCTGGTGAGAATTCTACAATTGTTGTCGTTGCTATAGGGGTACCATCAATGTATTTCCTAATTGCAATCATAATTAACTCCTTTCAAATTTTAGGCATATTTTATTTTCTTTCTGTAATGAATTTAAATTGTGATGTATACTTGCTACATCAATAAAAATATTAATAGTTTCATTACCTAAAACCTCTTGTGCTTCATAGAGAATGGGCAAATAAGCGCTAAATATTATAGTGCTATACATATAACGTTCATAATTGCTATTGCATATTCCAAGAGACGTAATAGCATCTTGTATGACCTCATTAAGCTCATACAAGAAATACAGTTCACCTATTAACATTGGGCAACCAAAACAACTATCATATTCTGGCATTAAGCAAGTACTTAAAGCTTTATAATCTTTGAGAGTATCTAAGGATTCTTTTTTTAGAGAATCATCTACAGCGCTATTTAATATAGCCTTTAAAAGGCACTTGGTATATTTGTGTTTTGCTGCCGTTTTTCCGAAATTCAATTCTTTGAATATCAATTTTAATTGGGTAGGTTCTGTTATCATTTTAACTAGAAGTTTTGATACAATTTCACGTTGTATAAAAACATTTTTAATAATTAACTCAGATTCAGAAGGGGAGAGCGATAATTGCATCATTAGTTCCGTTTGTGTTGATGAATCCTTTTCCCCAAAAGAGTTGTTACTTAATGATAAAAAATTAAATTTAGTAAAAGCAAAAGTACCCATTTCAAATAATTTGCTTTCTATTGCTTCAATAGTCCCATCTACTTGTCTTGTTTCATATATTGGTGTTGTATTAGAGATACCCTGGATATTTACTACATGCCCTCTCATAATAGATAAAATATGACCACCTAAACCATCTCCATTATCTTCACTATAGTCTATGGTGTAGTCAGTAAAAGATTTATTTGCTCTAAGGTTAGAAAATACTGTATTTCCCATAATATTGACATATTTATCACCGAATAATTTGAAATAGTTTAGATAAACACATTCCACACCTGTAAATAAAACATTAGCATTTACTAATGTTTTTTTATTTGTTATTTTTTTTTCTAGAGCTATTTCCCTATGAGCTTCACAAAGTGCAAGTAGTAAGCCAAGGCCTCTAGACATAAGGAGACTAGGTTCAAACTCCAAAGGCTGCTTATTTTTAGACGATTTTATAAAAAGTGAATCTATTTTTCTTTTTACGCCATCACATATTTTGAGTCCCATTTCAATAGAAAAAATATTAGATGGGTCTTTAATCCATTTCATAAAAGCATGTGCATTATTAAAACCTATAATCTCTAGGTTCGGTAAAGCAATATTGCTTATAGAACTAGCTCTCCAAAATATAACATAATGCAAATACATATACAACCAAACCGTAGCACAAGATCTAGATTTTATAGCTATATCAAGATAAAATTTATCATCTAAATTAGTATATAATAAGCCGAATAAATTGAGAAACTGAATTTTTGTATATGCACTGGTATCTCTTGTTGATTCACGGATATCAGTTTTAGATATAAAAAGTTTTTGTTTATCTTTTATATTATATTTTTTCAACAAATAATTATAGAAATAAATAAACTCAAGCTTAATTTCTTGATAATATTCACTGTTGTATATAATAGACATTATCCTATCAATATCTTCAGCAGAATATTCAATTAAATCTTTACTTATAGTATTGATAATGAGTTCATATGTTTTAGATAAGGTAATAGAAAGATCAGGGGATTTTACTTTATGGAATCTATCATAAATAAAATCATCATTAAAATCGCTTAAAGTTTTTAATATTGATGTTTTATTGTTTGGAATAATAGATATTAAAAGCCTATATTTTTCGTATCTGTTTGTTTCACCCAACAGATTACTTCTAAAATTGACTTTATTTTTGATTTTTTCTACATCACTTAAATATACTAAATCTAAATCACAAAAGGGATGTTTAGATGCAGGAATAATTTGTATTTTTTCGTTTTTAAATATTGTTTTTAATGCACATTTCCCTATGTCTACATCAAACTTCTTTATTAGTTCAGGTATACTTATAGTTTTGTTTTTTAAATCAACTAAGTATTCAATATTTTTTTTGGAATAATAAATTTTGCCATTAATTTTGTATTCAGTTGTGTATTTAGATAGATAGCGACTATAACATGTTAAATCGAGTTGTAAGTGGTAAACTAAAACCATGAGATTTAGGAAAATAAGAACCCGGAATAATTTCCAAATAACCACAAAAACAAACACCTTTTCTGTACAATAGAATTGAAGAGGTGATGAGAATTGAAAAGATTGAAGGGCTGGAAATTGTTTGGTGAAATTAAAGAAATGAAGGAGAGAGGATTTAATAAATCTCAGACATCAAGAAACTTATTGATTGATTTTGAAACGGTATCAAATTATTGGAATATGACACCTGATGAATATGCTAAATTACTGGAAAAGAGAAAAAGTAGAGTTAAAAAGCTAGACCAATATGAGGAAGAAATTATATCGTGGTTGAGGGATTATCCAGATATGAGTACTTCGCAAATATTTGACTGGTTGGAAGAAAAGTATGGAAGTATGGATTGCACTGATAGGAGTGCTAGAAACTTTTTAAGCTGCATAAGGACTGAATATAAGATTCCAAAAATAAAGCATATACGGCAGTATGAAGCGGTTGCTGATCTCCCAATGGGATATCAAGCACAGGTAGATTTTGGACAAATATGGCTTAAGACAGATAAGGGCAATAGAATTAAACTTTACTGTTTCACGATGGTTCTTTCCCATTCTAGATACAAATTTGCATTATGGATGGATAGGCCATTTACAAGCATAGATTTTGTACAAGCTCATGATATGGCTTTTAAACACTTAGGAGGTATGCCTATTGAAATTGTGTATGACCAAGACAGAATTCTAGCGGTGAATGAAAATTATGGTGATATCATATTTACTGAAGAATTTCAAAAATACATAGACATAATGAAATTCAAAGTATACTTATGCAGAGGATTTGATCCAGCTAGTAAGGGCCGAATTGAGGCCGTGGTTAAATTTGTTAAATATAACTTTGCTGAACATAGAATATTTTCTGACATCGCTACATTTAACGAAGAATGCCAATCATGGCTTGAAAGGACAGGAAATGGAAAGATACATGGAACAACAAAAAAGATACCAAGAGAAGTGTTTGCTCTAGAAAAGGAACATCTTCTTCCGATACCTAATGTGGTTAATGAATTAACATCTAATACAAGTTTAACCTATGTTGTAAGGAAAGACAATACTATTTTGTACAAACAAAACAGGTATGGTGTTCCTAAAGGGACCTACTCACCAGGCAAAAGCGTTAAGCTTGAAATAGATAGTGATTTAGTAATAATCACTGATATAGAAACAAAAATATTGATTACAAAACATAAATTAAGCAAAGAAAAAGGCAAGCTGATAAAGATAACTCATCCAGAAAGAGAGAGGGATACAAAGCTTGAAGATATGTATAAAGAGGTTTTAGTTCTACTTGGCAGTGGTGATGATTCAATACAGTTTTTAAATAGCATAAAAGAGCTAAAACCTAGATATATGAGGGATCAACTAAGTGTTATTAAAAAATCTGTTGCAGCTACTTCCGCAGCAATAATAAGGGACTCTTTGGATTACTGTATTAAAAGAAATCTATTTAGCGCTACTCTTTTTAATGACACAATATTATTTATGAAGGATAAACAAACTACCTCTGAACATGTTAAACAGCCTCAAAGTAATCCTATACCTGAAAAGTACAGAAATATTAAGACACAGGTTAGAGATACCAATGAATACAAACAGGCAATGGAGGGATAAAAAATGAGCAAAATAGAGGATTTAAAGCAGCAGGGACAAACACTTAAGCTTTACAATCTATGCGAGTGTGTAGAGGCATTAATAAAGGATGCGGAGCTTAAGGATAGCTCTTACCAAGAGTTTTTGGAAACAGTGCTTGAAGGGGAAATAAAGACTAAAGAAAAGAGGGCACAAGAGATACGTTTAAAGAATGCCTGTTTCCCAACTATAAAGACTTTGGATAATTTTGACTTTGATTTTCAAAAATCAATCTCTAAGAAAAAAATCAATAGACTTCTTGATATGGATTGGATAGATGACATCTTTAATTTGATTTTTTTAGGGCCGCCAGGCGTTGGTAAAACTCACATTTGTCTTGCTCTTGGATACAAAGCTATTGAGATGGGATATAGAGTTACGTACACTACGATGGATCATCTAATGTACGCGCTGAAGACCTCTGATATATCAAGGAAAAGTAAGAGCAAAGTAAATAAAATTCATTCCTCAGAACTCGTAATTATTGACGAAGTCGGGTATCTCCCTATAACACGTGATGAAGCCAATCTGTTTTTTAAACTTGTATCAGAGCTCTACGAGCAAACATCCATAATTATCACATCAAATAAAGGATTTGAAGACTGGAATGAATTATTAGGTGACCCTGCTTTAACCACTGCAATACTAGATAGACTGACTTATAAATGTGAACTTTTCAACATTACTGGCAAGAGTTATAGATTGGAACATAGACAATTATTGATTTAAATGGGAATTATTAACTGGAAATTATTCAAGGAAATTATTTTCCTAAATTTCACGGAAAGTACTTGCCATTTACACGAGTATTTTTAATGTTTCTTTATAAGAAATATACTCACTCTTATCATTTAGATTGGGATGATCTTTATAATATTCATCCTTTATAGATTGCAAGTATTTTACATTAAAGAAAGTTTCTGTACCGAAAGGATGCTCGTTACAGTAAATAAGTTTAATTCCGTGTCTTATTAAGAAATTTTTTACATCAGAATTGTTTTTAACATTTAAAATAGTACGTAACTCTTTTAGTGGAGCTAATTGTTTCTTCCACTCAAGCATTTTTTCTATATCTTCTTTTTTATATAGAACATTTTTATCTTTATTATAATGTGGAATAAAATCTTCTAATTTTATTTTGGTATATAGTCCAAGTAATTTATATGCATAATTTCTAGTGTAATAAATTTCATTATCAATTGTCAATTTGATAATTTTCCCTGATTTAATATCATCATATTTGTCAATTTTCATCTTAATAGATTCTAAGTCTTTTATGTAAAATAATGCCTCACCACCAAAGGGATGGTTACTAGAACAAACAACATCAAAACCATATGACTTTAAAGCTTTTATTCTTGGTCTGTTAGATGTGTACCCTAAAACAGATGATAAATCAGAAATTAGTGCCAATTGATTTTTCCATGTTAATATTAATTCTACATCCTTTTTCTTGAAATATGTGTGTATCGTTCTAGTATAACTAGGAATGTATCTATTTAATGGAGTGGAACTTGTAGGGCTTGTACCTAGTAACTTGCAAGAAAAGCTATTACTATAATAATCATCTAAAGAATCAGAATCCAATAAAGGCTGAGATACTACATTTTCTTTTAATTTAAACACGTTCACTCCTCCTATAAAGTAAGCCCAGTAAGGTTATGATATGAATCTGCAAAACTGTCCTGCAATTTATGAATATACTTGACCTTATGAGCAGAATCCTTTAGATAGGTTAAGGCTGTATTCATATTTAAATCACCTCTGTACATTGCAAGAGTATGAGTAGGTTCTCTTTGTGCAACATATTGAGTAAAAAAGTATCTATTTGAGTGTGGCGTCATTCTGTAGTTTAATAGTAAATCTTTATCTAAAGTAGCTTGGTAATTTCCCTTATTAGCCATATCTAAAATTCTATTCATTAAGCGATGAATTAAATTGTCAAACCTTACAGCATACCTATTTGTTTGCATAGATTTACCATTGTCACCAATAATCATAGCTCCATACTTATTTGTATCATATCCTCGTTGTTTTAAAATAACTAGATGGTCTCTGAATAACTTGTCTAAGTAAGGTAGAAAGGCTTCATAAACCAATTGGATTCTAGGTCGTTTAATCATTCCGGTTCTTACGCCATCATCTCTCAACATTAATTCTTCCTGTAAATCAATGCAGAAACATATAGACCTACCAAAAGGTTGAGTGTTTATAATTCTTTGTCTAGCCATTTGGCATACCTCCCCACGCCTCATACCAGCGAAAGCCTGCAAAGCAATAGGGAATGCTAACATTGGGTCAAATTGTTTTGCTACTTCAATTAAAGTTAAAATTAAAAATTCACTTGGCTTTTTTAACTTTGCTTTTTCTACTTTATCAGGATATTCTACTGTGAAAATACTATCCAAACATTTCTTCTCAATTCTAATATTAGTATTTAAACCCCTGTTAACATAAGTTACCGTCTTAATAACGAACATGTCTTTTCTTATATTTTTTAATTTATACTTAGGTTGATTATTCAACCAGTAATAAAAGGATGTTAAACTATTTTCTGCTTTCATTATCGTATCATTGGATTTAATAATATTCCGACCAATATCTCCATATACGTATAAGTTTAAGAATTCTTTACCAATATCTAAACTTATATCTTCAATAGATTTAAGTTGGTTATCTCTATTAAAGAAAATATAATTTAAATACAAAAGAAGAATAGTACCATAATTATTTTTCTTTGTATTAATGCTCTTATTTAATCTATCTTTATGATAAAAGAAGTCAGTAAATTCAGATGTTACTATTTCTAAAGTTTCTTGATTCTCTAACATTAAAAAATTATACCATTTAACATTTTTGTTTTTTACAAATGTAAGTTCTCTTTGAACATATTTATAACACAATGGATTATTCAAAATTAACTCTTTATCGCTTAACATAGGTAATACCTCCAATGATTTTATTAGTTTTAAAACCTCCTATCGTTTGTCCCTTCACCGAATGTTTATTACCCTTCTGCTACTATGACCTGTGCTGACTTCTTAGATTTCAACTTTACATCACTGTAAAGATTACTATTTCAAAATTCATTTCTATAACATATACCTAAGATCTCTCCAGGTAAGAACGCAATCCTACACTTCATCTATCTGCTAAATTTACACCGCCTGTTTCGAATGGTTTAGGGTTTCGTTTTATATTGCAAATTTACTCATAGACATATGCATTATATGTAATTCCTGTTCGTCAGACCAGAGTTTTGACGCCGACTTCCTTCAGATTCCACGCCACTATGGACACCTTGTCATAAGCTAGGCACTTGGCACTATTAACCCATGCTATGGACTTTCACACTTTGGATTGCGCCCATGCTTGGCGCACAATAATAAAAGTTTATGACGAAATGTTACACACCTTTTGATCCATCTATATTAAACTATTCTTGTTTATCCTCCACCTCAGAGTTTACAAAGTATTTATTTGTTGAATCTATACTTCTGTGACCTGCTATTGCTGCTATTGTCTTTATATCTATACCATTCACAACCATATTATTTATTGCAGTATGTCTGAACATATATGGTGTTACCAGTCTAATATTGCATTGGCTACTATAATTCACTAACAATTTATTAATAGCAATTCTAGTAAGTAAACCCCTTTGTCCATGCAATAACCTACTATCATTGCTCAAAGGACGTACCTTCATGTATTCAATAAAAGCATTTACTACGTCACTGTTTAATGGTATTTCTCTATTCGTATTGCATTTATTTACTCTTAAATCAATATATGAATACTCGTGCTTGCCATTCATAACATTCAAATGTATATCATCTATTTCAATATGTATCAACTCACTAGATCTGATTCCAGTATTTAGAAGTAACTCATATATTAATATGTCACGCTTATTTTCACTAGCGTATATTGTTCTCTTCAATTTATATAAATCTTGTTTTTCTATAATCTTAAACCCTACATCTTCAACACGCTTTTGTTTAACCTCACCGGTATTAATTATAATATTGGATACGTTAGTATTATTAAGGAATTTAGTAAATTGAACTACTGATTTTACTTTCCTATTAATTGTACTGACTGCCCTCTTTTGAGTTATATTCATATATTCCACATATTGATTTATGTCAACCAGTGTAATGCTATCAGTATTAGTACCTATGGTTTCATATAACCACTCTTTAAACTGCTCTATATCTGTTTTATATGCTGCTATGGTATTATCTGATTTACCCAACCTGATTAATTCATTTATAAATTCATCTAAATTATTCATAATAACACCTCTTTCATAAATATTATACAACTGTATACATAACTTGTATACAAAATTATTAGTTATGTATACAGTTATTAGTAAACTATCATTTTGAATATATTTAAAAATCAAGAGAATACGATATGCCTTTAAACGTTTATTATTATCTAAAACTAAAAACTCCCAGAACATCCGAGAGTTTTTAGAACTAATAGAACATTTATTTTTATTGAACCAACTCAAACATTAAAAGGATGTCAACAACGCATTTCACATTAAATTTTAAAATTTTATTGGTCATTTTGGTGTTAGTATAATATTGTAGACACGGAAAGCCGAACACATTAAAATATAAATAAGATAAGGATGTGTTTAATATGGCAAGAGGTCAAAACCAATATACAAAAGAAGTGTTAGCAAGGAAAGAAGGGATTATGTCATATTAGTAAAGCAAATTTACAAAAGAAGTAAGTCTTCCATGTTATCAGCTTACCACGTTCCAATAACCTTATCTTTATATATATCTTTAGGCAACTCCTATGAGCCTGTGTGCTTGATACTACCACCTTTAATAGTATATGGTTTTTCATAACGAGAATTTTTACTAAATCTACCCGACAAAAAAAGAAGAACTATTTTAAACCTTCTTCTTATTCTATAACTTTTCTATAAACTATATCTTTATTCTTAATAGCACTTTAGGTATTTTTCACCATAGAGATTTTTGATCCCTTTTTTATATGTAGTTATTTTTTTATGAGAATTCATTTCGTTTATAATTATATATTATTATTAAAATCACACTCTTTAAATATGTTTATTTCGTTTATACAAAAATATTTAAATTTTATACTGTAAAGACTATATAGACTAGCTTTATATAAATTTATATATGGATATAGAATACGTTTGCTTACAGTAACTCCCCCACTATTTTTCTACAGCAGCTTGGAAGAGGTTTAAGAAAATATAAGGACAAGAAATATGTAAACATTCTAGACTTTATAGGTAATTATAAAAAGGCACATTTGATTCCATTCTTTTTAAGTGGGGATTTAAAAGATATTGAAAGGAAAGCTAAAGGTGGTAAATTACCTATAGAAGAAGAATATCCAGAGGATTGCATAGTAGATTTTGACGTTGAAATAATTGATATATCCAAGAAGATGGTAGAGCAGCAAAAGAACATATTTGATCTAGTAGTAGATGAGTTTAATAGAATAAAAGAAGACTTAAAAACTAGACCAAGTAGGCTTCAAATGTATACTTACATGGATGACGATCTTTATAATGTAATAAGATCCAGAGCAGAGTTAAATATCTTTAATGATTATTTAGGATTTCTAAATAAAATAAATGAACTTTTAGAAGAAGAGAAGTCATTTTTAAACACGAAGGCTTATGGATTCTTAAATAATATTGAAAAAACTTCAATGACCAAGACTTATAAAATGCCATTACTTTTAGCTTTTTATAATAATGGTAAGATAAATTTAAAAATAGATGAAGAATGTATTTTCCAAAGCTTTAGGGATTTTTATACTAAACCTTCTAATGCAGTGGATCTTTTGAGACATGATGCAACTAAAGACTATAAGAGCTTTGATAAAAAGGATTATCTAAGAATTGCAGAAAATCCAATAAAGGCATTTTTAAATTCCGGAGAAGCTTTCTTTTATAGGGATAAATCATATTTTTGTTTAAATGATGATTTAGGTGAACTTAGTGAAAGTGCCGTATTTGTAGCTCAGTTTAAAGATGTTATTGATTATAGGACTAGAAGATTCTATAAAGAAAGACTTGAGAAGTTAGAAAAATAAATATGATGAATTAACCCTCCATAGAGAAATGATATGGAGGGTTTTGTCTATTCGTATACTTTTTCAAGGACTATGCCTTTTTCAAAGCCGCCTCTTTCTTCTTTTTTTGCATTTCTCTTGTTAATTAAATCTTCCTCTGAATATCCAAGAGCATTTGCAAGACCAAATAAAACTTCCATAACATCAGCAAGTTCTTCTAGGTTTTTATCTTCGAGGTATTCGGATACTTCTTCATTTAATTTGCTATCAAGTAAGGGAAAGAGTTCTTCTTTTTTAGCATAGTGAATATCAAAGTTTTTGCCAGTAGCTTTGATGATTTCAGGGATTTTGTCGCGGACTAGTTTTTTGTAGGTTTTCATATGGGGCCTCCTTTGGGTTATAGTATGGGTTTATTATAGCATAGGTGTTGGTAATGTGTTGTTTATAATGTAATAGGGGCAAAGCCATTTTTAGTAGGTAAGAAATTGGAATTATAATACCCACCTATGAATTTACTAGGAAGTTTATTAGAAGCATCTCAAATTATTTATAATGACTTTAGTGATTTATATGATATAGCATTATTTGTATATGAGGATGTTAAAGAAGAAATTATCTAAGCATAAGGGAACTTACTATAACGGATAGGCATTTACTGTTTATCTGTTATATTTTTTATCAATTGCTAAGATTAAAGTGCTTTTGGAAAAGAATTGCTTTAGTGTTTTTTAATTTACAATATGACAGCATTCGCCTAATTTAGCAATGTTAATGTGATAGTATGGGATTATTGGGATTTTTAAAAATAAAAATGTAAAATCTTGAAGTGAGATAGATATGGTTAAGAATAAGAAATGCCACTTGCCACGTGGGTGGCAGCAATGAGAAGAGTGGAAAAATGTAATTGAAATAGAGGAAGAGACTTGGCATAATCGTTCTAACACCTTACGACTTTGGGCTACTCCAGCGAGAAGCGATGTTGAAGATATATTAGATCAGTTCACAAGCTGGA
This sequence comes from Clostridium sp. FP1, assembly GCF_011065975.2. Lineage (NCBI taxonomy): Bacteria > Bacillati > Bacillota > Clostridia > Eubacteriales > Clostridiaceae > Clostridium > Clostridium sp. FP1. The sequence goes on from NZ_JAAMNJ020000001.1 coordinate 2,144,334, forward strand.
TATAAAAACAGCAGTAGAAAGTGGAGAGTTAGTGCCTACTAAATGTATAAGAGTTAAACCAAATGTGGATTTATCTTCTGTTAGAATTGGCGGAATAAAATATAATTCACAAGACTCAGAAAGTAAGCTATCTGTACTTAAAGAGAAATAATCTCTTGGTAGATACTTATATACAATATGTAAAAGAAAAAAAGACTGTAGTTTTTTTGTGCTTTAGTATTTCGTAAAGAGAAAATAGTGGATAAGGGAGTGGTGTGTGGAGAGGTTAAGGGGGTATTATAATAAATTAGGCTGAAAGGGTACTTCTAATTATGTATACAATTGGAAGTTGGGCGAAAATAAAAATTTATACTTATGAATAGACTTAATAATGGTTTGTCGATTCACTAGATAAATGGCGCTACTATACTAGTATAAAAAAATATAAGATGAAATTAATGAGGTGTTAATATGCAATTATCAATAATATATCGTGATAATACTGGAATCAATAATAATATAAATAAGGATATACCTTATTTAGCATTAATTAAGCATATGGCTATAGCTGGACAAGGATATTTACCATTAGTTGCAAATCTAAAACGTTGTAGTGGAATGTTTTTGAATTATTCAAATTACCTACAGTCAGATGCATTTAAGGAGGATCATTTTAGCACACCACAAGGTTATGCTTACGATCCAACAGAAAAAAGTCATTTCTCTAATTTAATTGGGAAAGCTGTAGCAGATTATTTATCTAAACAAATAAGTGGTGGAAAAATAACATTTAATTATGAGGCTGCAATGAAAAAAGGCGGGTTTAAAATTAAAGGTGAAAGACCTGACTTATTGTGTGTGAATAAGAACCAAACGTTCTCTATTGAAGCAAAGGGATATTCAAAAAAAACAGTATCTGAGAATGAAATGAAAGAACATAAATATCAATCTAAAACAGGACCTATAGCAGTGAAGTTTTCGATTGCATCAGTTGCATATAATATTTTCTCAAAGGTAGAAGTGAAGTATTATGATCCTAGTAACGAGAAATATGAGCATAACACTAATCTTATTAAAGAGCTTTCTAAGCAATACTATTCTGGCCTTTTTCAGTATATAAATAAAGATTTATTTGATATTCAGGAAAAAGAAATTAATAATAAGAATTATTATGTAATCAATATAGATTATGGCAGGCAATTAACTTCTTATATGTGCTGTATGTGCGGACCTAAATTATCATTATTACTTGATACCAGAATAAAGAATTTTAAAGAAAATGGGTTTGATGATTTTGACTCAAAACAATATAGTGAAAAAAACATTTATATAGATACTGATGGAGTGGGTATTATGATAGAGGCATAGTTTAACACTGATTTTTTGTTAAGTTATTGATATGAACAAATTAAAATTTATAAGCGGTCGTGGTCATATTAATTGACCCGGGCTAAAATGAAATAAATATGGTTAATTAAACCATGTTATTATCCGGTTAAATAAGAAACAAAAATAAATTAGCTTCTAATTATTAATATAATGGCAAATATTCAATTCTTAAACACGAAGCATACAAATCCAGTTGTGAATTTTGTTCGGATTAACTTTAAAATTAGGAAGAGGGTAAAACATGGGATTGTTAGATTTGATTTTTGGAAAGAAAAGAAACAATAATAAAAACACTTCATTAGCTGTGCTAAATAAAGGTATTGAAAAAAATACAACAGACGGTTTATTTATTCATCAAGATCTTGAAGATTTAATATGGGTAGCAGATGGTATAAGAAAGAACTATACAAGTGATAAAAAACAAGATGTGTATGAGTTTGGAGGCGTTAAAATCACTTTTTCATCAATGCAACAAGATGAACCTAGTTTAATTTATACTAAATTACCCTTGGCACAGCTTGATAATATTACAGATGTAGAACGTCCATCATATTATCCAACCTATTCACAGTTAACACCACAGCAAAAGGGAGTATATTGGAAACTTTTGTTCAATCCATATAATTCTAAGATTGACATAGGATTTGTGTTCATTCTTTACTATGGGTTAGAAAGGCATTTGCTAAATGGTAATTATGAAAAAGCATTTAGGATAATACTGAAACTTCGTGGTATTCATACAAATAAATCATTTCAACAGTACTCAGCTAACGCGTTAATACTAACTTGCTTGTGTAAACAAAGATCTGATTTGGCATTTGAATTTATACAGTCACTTAATAACGCTTACGAATTACAATTTTCCGATAATTTGTTTATACTTTGCAAGTATAATTTAGATATTCCATTAACCTCAAAAGATATAATGAGATTGGCAAAATCGTTTGAGTTTAGTAATACAAACTACATAAAGAACTACCCTGAAATATTTGAAGAAATATTGTTAGAAAATATAAAAAATAAATGTAGATCTGATAGTGTACTTATAAGAAATTTTATTACACAAACTGAAAATAAAAAAGCAAGGAAACAAAGTGTTGCTATTTTTGCAAATATGTCAATTATTGATAAAAGTATAGAAGTTCCTATGTTGATAGAGAACTTTAAATTTAAAAAAGCAATGCATGATTTGATTGAAACAACTCACAATCAAGTAAAAACAAAGATTGCTGAACTGAGAAAAAGTGGGGAATTAGAATCAAAAGAAAAGAAATCTGAAAAAGTTGTTGAGATTTTAAGTTTTGATGAAAAGGCTGAAAGAGGGCTTTTATTAGATTTAGATAAAATAAAAAATGATTTTTTGCATAGACACTTTGCTTTGATTAGTTTACAAGATTTCTATTATGAGTATCGAGATATAGATAACAAATATTTAGAAAAATGCATAGAGTGTTGCTATATAGATATTAATTCGTTGGGACAAATGCAAAGATCACATTATGACAATGAAATAAAACAAATAAAGCAACTTGCGAATATCTATAGCAAAAAGGAAACAGACAAGCAAATTTCAGAGATTACCAAATTTAACGGCAATATTCCTGCTTTCAAGAGATTGGCTATAATATTTGAAAAGAAAAAGGATTTCCAAAAGGCAATTGAAATTTGTGATACTTCAATTAATTATTATAAAAGTTTACAGATGCAGTCAAGTGTGACGGAATTTGAAACAAGAAAAAATAAGTTGCGAAGTAAAGTGAAATGAAAGATGGAATTGTAGGCGATAAATTCACATTATCCATAAAATTGGACATGGTATGTCTAAAATGAGAAGTGTGCGCCTTGTTTCCGAACAATATATATAGAAATATATAATAAAATCGGACTACTAGTGAAAGATAAAAGCAAGTAGAACTCGTCATTTGAATCGGTAGGGGAAGTACCTGCCTGACCCCGTGTGAGGGGTTACAAAATTTCTAATACTCCGACGTGCCCAAACAATATAATGTTTGATGTGCGAAGCTCGGTGAAGTTGTGGAAAATGTTATCTGTGATGATAATAAGTACGCTGGAAGCTAAAAAACAGTCATGCTTAGAATGTCTTAAAGACTGACGAATACCCAAAAGTACGGCTCGTAAATTTTAGGGTTTCAAAATGAGAAGAAACTCGCCCCATGTGGGGTACTGTCGTTGAATTACATATACTTCGGTGGAATTCAACTGAAAACCGTAAAGGTCCAAGGCTTTCAATATAGAAATCACACTGATTGAAAGTGGCAGTTGGGTTAAAGGGTGGAGCTAAAACTGTTATGCAAAGCTAAAGCGATGGGAACAAGGGAACTGCAATAGGATACGTAAGATAGCGTAATGGGTGATATATCAGTCCTAACCAATAGGAAATGATTGGTGAAATTGTAGGGCAGCAGCCTGTAGTAGTGATGAAGCTTCTGTAATGGAGGTAGAGCGAAGGGGCATAGTTTGTACAGTAAAACATGTGACCAGTCTGTTAAGGAAGCCGTAGGCAAAACTGACTAAAACCATAAATACCAAATCCAAAGGAGGCGGTGATTGTGGCACAAAAATTTGACTACCTAAAATCTGAAACAAGATTGCGAAAAATACTAGATGAGTTATATAATACTTCAAAATTGGCGAAATTAGAAGCTAAAAGACCCTCGATTAGAGGGCTAGTTGAAATCATGGCATCAGAAATAACAATAGTTACTGCTATACACAATATTAAATCCAACAAAGGTAGTAAAACACCTGGGATTGATTCGAAGACAATGCAAAAGGATTACTTGGAAAAACCCTATGAATGGGTTATAGAAGATATTCAAAGTGCGTTTATAAGATTCGCTCCACAGAAAATTAGACGTGAGTATATTGATAAACCAGGAAAAGCAGAAAAACGACCATTGGGTATCCCTTCTATAAGAGATAGGATTGTACAAGAGTGTATAAGGATAGTGCTTGAACCAATTCTTGAAGCACAATTTTTTAATCACTCATATGGTTTTAGACCTATGAGAGATGCGCAAATGGCAACGCAACGATTGACTGATTTAGTTCATAAAACAGGATATTATTGGGTAGTAGAAGGGGATATAAGTAAATGTTTTGATAAAATTAATCATGGCATATTACTCAAACGCTTATATCACATGGGTATTAAAGATATACGAAATACGCCAAATCATTAAAGCTATGCTTAAAGCAGGTATTGTGGGTGAATGTGAGGTCAATAAAGATGGAACTCAACAGGGGGGTGTCATTAGTTCGGTACTTGCGAATCTGTTTCTACACTATGTATTTGACGACTTTATGACAAAACAATTCAAAACAATTCCGTGGGCAAGATATGCAGATGATGGTGCGCCACGAAATCGTATTAAGCAACTCGTAAGAGTGGCTTAATATAGCTATACTATACAGATGATGGAGGAGGGCCCTCCGAAATCGCCATGCAGGTAGAGATTTCAAACTACCTTAAGGTGCTGTAATCAAAAGTTATGGTATTGAGCGTTAAGGAAAAGGCAGAGGTAAATCTGTCAAGTGTGTACTAAAGAGATGAATGAGCATGTGAACCACTTACGAAAATGTCGAAAGCGTAGAGATTCCATCAAAACCAGGGGGTTGTCGTTAACTTGGGATGAGCCTAGAGGAAACCTGTTTACTGATTAGGCGGTGGACGGCATACAGGTGGCATGAATTTAGTACAGGCATTTGTATGGAACGTGGGAACCTACGGCTTGATGTTAAGAGAGTATTTCAAGCAGAAGAACTGTGAGAAAAGAGTATCGATGCAAGCATAGGGGCAGATTGAGTCGTAGTAGTGAAGAAACTTCTGCAATGGAAGTGGAGCGAAGGACTTCGAGTTATTCAGTTTCAGAAATAAGTCAACTTTGAAAAGGAGGAGGAACTTATGACAGAAACAAAGCCGTTTAATATTTCTAAAAGAGCTGTAGTTACAGCTTATGAGAAAGTTAAAGCAAACAAAGGAACGTATGGAGTTGATGAACAGTCAATCGAAGATTTTGAAAAGAATTTGAAAAACAATTTATACAAAATTTGGAATAGAATGTCGTCAGGAAGTTACATTCCTAAGCCTGTAAGAGCTGTTGCAATTCCAAAGAAAAGTGGAGGAACTAGATTACTAGGAATACCTACTATTGAAGATAGAATTGCTCAGACGGTAGTTAAACTATATTTTGAACCAGAAGTTGAGCCGATGTTTTATGAGGATTCTTACGGATATAGACCTAATAAATCTCCAATACAAGCACTTGAAATCACAAGGAAAAGGTGTTGGAGAAAAGATTGGGTTCTCGAATTCGATATAAAGGGACTATTCGATAATATCAGACATGACATTCTAATGAAAATGGTAAGGAAACATACAAATGAAGAATGGATTATTCTATATATTCAAAGGTGGTTGACTGCACCATTTCAAATGGAAAATGGAGAATTAGTTCCAAGGAGTTCCGGTACCCCGCAAGGGGGTGTCATTAGTTCGGTACTTGCGAATCTGTTTCTGCACTATGTATTCGATGACTTTATAACAAAAGAATTTAAAACGATTCCTTGGGCAAGATATGCAGATGATGCAGTAACACACTGTGTATCTTTGAAACAGGCAAAATATCTACAAAGAAGATTTCAGGAGAGATTTGAAGAATACGGATTGCAACTAAACCTTGAGAAAACAAAAATTGTATACTGCAAAGATGATGATAGAAAAGGAAATTATCCTAATATATCATTTGATTTTCTAAGATACACATTTAAACCTAGAGGTGCTAAGAATAAATACGGCAAATATTTTACAAGTTTCTTACCAGCGGTAGCCGGTAAGGCAAAGGAATCAATTCGTAAAGAAGTAAGACGGTGGAAATTGCAACTAAAGGTAGATAAAGACTTATGGGATATATCGAAGATGTTTAACAAAAAGATACAGGGGTGGATTAACTATTATACACATTTCTATAAATCTGAAATGTATGCAGTATTAAGATATATCAATAATGCCTTAGTAAAGTGGGTTCGTCGAAAGTATAAGAAGCGAAAACACAGACGGAGGGCAGAGTATTGGTTAGGAAGTATTGCGGAAAGAGATAGTGGAAAATGGGAATATTACCAACAGCTGAATAATGGGGGCCGTATGAGCTGAGGGGTTCACGTACGGTTCTGAGAGAAACTAAGGGGGAAGTGCCCTTGGTTTACTTACTTTGTGGTAATGTGCAATACCCCAAAAGATGCAGAGGATGTCTATGAATTATTAAAACCATATTTAGATAAAAGAGGTCTGGAGTTATCTAAAGAAAAAACAAGAGTGGTAACGATAGATGAAGGTTTTAATTTTCTGGGCCTTAATGTTAGAATGTATCAAACGTGTCAAGGTGAAAAACTGCTGATAAAACCATCAAAGAAGAGTAAGACCTGGATAATAAATAGATACTACAAACCAGATATAGCGGGACAAAGCAAAAACAAATCGATACTGACTGACCCTAAAAAGAATAAGCAACTCACAAAAATGTCATGGATACCAATAGTCAGGCATAGGCTCATTGAATTTAGAGCAACTCCATATGATAGTAGCCTTAAAGGATATTTCAATAGTAGGGATGAAAAGGAATTTAATAGAAACTGTGTTAAAAGCAAACAGAAAATGGCTAAAATACAGAATTATAAATGCCCTATATGCAATAAGAGTATTACAGATTTTACAGAAAGGTTGGAAGTACAAGAAAAGGTGCCAGTGATACACGGCGGAACAAGGAAATATAACAATTTACAATTGGTACATAGATATTGTAACAAACAATATTATAAAATATTTCTGTTAAAAGGTGAACTTCCAACAAAATAGCAAAAACAAAAGGGATACAAAATCATAAGACAACTAAGGCTTGCAGAAATATTATAAAGACAATAGGATAAATGAGAGCTTGAGCTGTATGTCGCGAAAGTGACACGTACAGTTCTTAGGCGAGAAGGAGGGAGTAATTCCTCCGACTTAGCCGACAGTTTAGATAGCCGGTTAAATAATAAAGATAAGCATAATATATAGGGAATTGCATCATTTGCAAATCTTTCAAGCATAAAATAAATAGTAATTTGTAGGGGGAGGAAAATATGTTGAAAGTTGATATAAGGCATTGCTTTCTTAATGATGAAATAGGTGAGGCGGCTGATAGTACATAATGATGATTATGACAAAAGAAAACTAAATGGAAAAAGTATAGGGATTCTGATAGTGTATTTTTTAACTGAAAACTCCCTCATATTATAATCGAAAAATTCCCCCACCCTTATATCAATTGATAACTAATGTGGGTTGCCATTGACATTGAGCCTCTGTGCATATTGTTATATGCCATTAAGCAAGGCATTGTAAACAATGCCTTAGCAATAGGTATAGGCTACCACATGCACTCTCAATGTAAATGGTACGCTTCGCCAACCCACACTAAAATTATCAATTGCAAATTAGGTGGGGGAATAATTCAATTATAAAGTGGGGGAGTTTTCAACTAGTATATACATTTATAGCTCCGTCAGTATATTGGGCTAATAAGGTTGGATTCGAAGATCCTGAGATTGGTGAATATATAGTAAAAGCTAGAAAAATAGGAGGGCATTCATAAAAAAGTATCCATATCCAATGGTTCCCAATAATAAAAAGGAATATCAAATAATGGTCAAAGGAAATTTACATGATATCTGTGAACGAAATATTAAGATAAATGGAAAAACAAATTTCAATTTGTTGGATTAAATAAAACTAGAAAAATGTGCGGTCTTTAATGCACATTTTAAAAATTTGTGACATTATCTGAATAGGGATGTAGATAATAGCCATACTTATTAGCTTCCTGCTCATATAAGATGAAGCTAATGATTTGTTTCTAAATAATCAGTATAGTACTATACAATATAATTGGTTCGGGTTAGTAAAGTGAGAATACATTGCAAACTGACTTAGAATTATATTTAAGGAAGGTAATTAAGCTTTATAGTACAAATCGTATTAGTTGTATAGTGGAAAAAGATTCAAGGAGGTACTAAATGATAAAAATAAATGATTATAGTTCAATTTCATTTGCACAATGGGTAATAAATCGCCATAGCTTTAGTAATTTGAATAATTTCAACGAAAATGAGATTAATGAATTAGTGGAAATTTATCTAAAAGAAAATGCTCAAAAGTGGAATTTAAGGTTGTTTTTTAAACTATTTCAGGATTATTTAATTAGATTTGATACCCAAATTTATGAAACGAGCGATTTAATATTTGTTTTTAAAGATTTCTGCAAGAATACGAGAAGTCTAGAGTTTATAGACTCTAATTCTATAGAAAGAAAAGTGTACTTATACCCTTTATTACACTACTTTTGCAACTATGCTAATATTCGCACAGCAAAACAAATAGATAATAAGTTAAAGCAAATTGCTTGCATATCATATAAAAACCGAAATGGGCTTTTGGAGTGGTTTAACGAGGGCATAAAGTTATTTAGTGAAGATCTATTATATTTATTTAGAGAGTATATGCATAATTTATTTAGTTATGACTTTGATATATTTTTAGAGTGGATTTATAAAAATAAAAAAGGAAGTTATTATTTCGAACCAACTAATTTAGATGAACTTAGTTTTGATTATAGGAAATACCAACTAATTGAGAAAATTAAAAATGGAATAGTTGATGATAATATACAGCTAAGAATTGAAAGAGGTATAGAAAGACATATACCTCTTCAATATATTACATATATTGAAGAGTATAATCTACTGGATTTTGTTAATTACCTTGAGAAAAAAAGTATAAATATTTTTAAGGAAGTGCCTAAAGAAATCCTTGAAGGACTGGCTGAAGAATATGTAAGTCAATTCCCCTACGCTAGCAAGAAGAAAATTTATAATTTTATAAGAGAAATTAGAGATAATAAAACACTTTTTAGTAGATTTACAGATAAATTCAGAAAAAAATATGGAAATAATTTTAGTTTAGATAGGTATATTTCTTGTAAATACCATGGAGTTTTTTTATTTAGAAAGAATGATAATTTATCAGAATTTCTAAGAGTTTTCTGGCCTGATATCCATGCTGGAACTGGAAATACTATTGATTTTTATTTTACGGATCAAGATATAAAAAGTGATTACCATTGCAAGTTTTGGATGGAGAAATATACCAACATAGAGATGAATGTAAAAGAGTTTCCATCAATTTTTTTGTGGCAAATAGGAAGCATCAACAAAAATCATATTTTATTAAAAGGACTATCACATAAAGAAATTTATGAGGTTATTGAATATTTAACTGCTCAATTGGAAAATACAAGCTTTAAACAGAGTATTTCTGAAACTAATATTAAAGTAAAACAAATTATAGATAACAAGAAAACAATTAATAATATTTACATTGCTAATAATAGTCAAATAGGAGCATTTGGTGAAAAAGCTTCTTCAAATAATAATACTTTTACAAAATAGGGAGGATTACAAATGAAAGATTATAAGGCAGAAAACTGCCAAATAGGAGCATTTGGTGAAAATGCTACTTCAAACGGTAATAAGTTTGAACTAAAAAATGGAATGATTTTTAATGAAGATATTAACCTCGAAGAGTTACGTAAAGAACTTGAAACTTTATTAAGTAAAATTAATTATAAGCAAAATAAAAACAGTGAAGAGTACCACTTTCTTGCAAACATAATGGAGATATATGAAACTTCGAAAAAAAATAGTAAAAAAGATATAATCGATAAAATTCAAAAATATGCTACCAATTTATTTTATACTATGTCAACTGGTGTAGGTGCTGGAATAATTGCTAATATAGTCTTCAAAGCACTTGTTACAAAGTAGTAAAGTTACTCGATAAGATATAAGAATTAAAGCATAATGCTGTTTTAATGAGGATATTCATAGCAAGTGGGTCGGCTTCACACCCCTCCTAAGGTAACTGTGAGAGCGCCAAGATAAGGGCGTATCATATAGCGGGCGGGAACCTCGCTGACAAAGGTCTAACAAACCACTCATAGCGAGTCTTGGACATCATAGGGTAACTTATGATGTTAAGCGTAGACAGTTAGATAGTAGGCGTAAAGCGTAAAGTTGAAGGGAGTGAGCCTCGAAATACCTATCGGGAAGGCTGATACTGTTCACAGAGTAGAAAGCAATATTCGTATATTCGATAAGTGAGAATATGCGGGCTTCCTCGGGGTCGGAGACCTTCGCATGCTCTATATAATATTGATCAAATTATTGATGAGATAGAAAGAATTTTCAATACATAAGAGCCTCACTCTCTAGGGTTAAATATCTTTTAATAATACCAGAGATTTAAGTGGGCAGGTTACTGAGATTTTAAAGTAGCAAGTGGGCTGCAGGCATTCCACTAGGGTAACTGTGACTTGGGAAAAACAGTAAATTATAATGCAGTAGAGAACATTAAAAATACCCCCTTTGCTTCTTACAAATTAGAAGAAAGGGGGGCTTTTTTCAATCTAGGTCTTATTTTTCTTTATATTTTCCCCAAAAAATTAGCCCCTGGTACATAAGGTACATTTAAATTATGACCCTTTTTATTTAGTAGCTGTGCTTTTATAATTGCAAGATCTGTATGAACACCTAGAGTACAAGCTATTTGAGAATAAGTAAAGTTCTGCGTTACTAGCTCTAAAAATTTGTCATCGCGCATAAGAAACTCTGCAGCAAAGTAGTTTGCTTGTATTTCAATTGTAGATGGTTTTAAGGATATACAGGTTTCATCCTGATACATATTAATGCCAAGCCCTCTATGAAAACGGTCATGACCAATCTCATGAGCACAAATGGTACTAGCGCTTATCTCATCTATACTATTATTAATAACAATATATCTATTTCTTAGTATATAAGTATAAAACCCTTTTAAATGGTGGAGCTTTTCATATTTCAAATCAATTCCAAGATATTCAGCTATTTTAAAAGGGTTATTCGTTTCATAAGTTTTTACTAGATTATTAGCACATTTAGAAATCATTGAACAATTCATTCGCACACTCCCCACAGGTGTTTAGTAGAAAAGTTATTTGTCTTTTTTCTTCCTACCGTATTTCTCCTTATTTTTCTTTTTTGCATCAAAATAAAGTTCTGAAATTATTCTAAAAACTTCATCTTTATCATCCTCTATGAGTTCACCGCCAGCGAACAGTGTTTCTACACTCTTTAGTACTCCCTGTGCTTGCATGTGACCTATAGCACCATATTTTTCACCAGAATCTTGCAAAAACGAACCATCGCTGCCAAGAAGATAGTCAATAGAAACCTTGAATACTTCCGCAAATTTTGCAATGACTTCCTGTTTTCTAGGGAATCTTTCATTGGCTTCATAGTATCCTAAAACTCTATCGGAAACTCCAATTAACTTACCAAGTTCAGCTTGGGTCAAACCTGCACTGTCTCTAAGTTGTTTAATTCTATCGCCAAATAACATAAGATTCGCCTCCATTTTCTAATTTTATCATAGCAAATTGTTCCATTTGTGTCAATATGTCGAAAACATTATTAAAAAAACTTTTTGTTCGATTTACATTGAACAATTCATTCGATATAATTAACATATATAGTAAATATATACAATAAATCTATAGAGAGGGAGTCAAAAATTATGAAAAATATGGTGTTTGTTAGGCAGCGAGAACTTAAAGGTATGTCTCAAGTAAAGCTTGCAAGTCAGCTTGGAATTTGTAAGGACTATGTGAATATGATTGAAAATAACAGAAGAATGCCAGGATTTAGCCTTGCTAAAAGAATTGCAGATTTATTTGGAATTACAGTGGATCAGTTATTTTTTTGTTCTAATAGTGAACAAAATTTACAATAAAGGAGGAAGATCATGCATATTAACATTGATATTAATATAAAAGCTTCAGAGGAGATAACAAACTCTCTGTTAACTCTTGCTGCAGTTCTTCACAATGCATTTCCTATTTTTAATGTAAATCCAAAAGCAATAGAGCTTAAGGATGAGCGACCTATGAAAAATCAAGAAGTACTAGCACCAAATGATAAGGTAGAAACATCACAACCAGAAGTTAAAGAAGTAACTCTACAGGAAGTTAGAGGAACCCTTGCAAGGCTTTCAAAAAATGGTAAGCAAGAACAAGTTAAAGCACTTATAAAAAGATTTGGTGCTACAAAGCTCACAGAGATTCCAAAAGAAAAGTATGGTGAACTTTTGAGTGAAGCAAATTCTATTAATTAGAGGAGGGTGTATTCATGAAAATAATTACTGGGAAAGTGAGATTTAGTTATGCAAATGTGTGGGAACCAAAGAGTATTAATGGTAGTGAGCCTAAATATTCCGTTTGTATCATAATTTCCAAAACAGATGTGGAAACACTAAGAAAAGTAAATGCAGCAATTGCTCTTGCTAAAAAGGAGGGCCTATCAAAGTTTGGGGCGGGCATACCTTATAATTTTAAAACCCCGCTTCGTGATGGGGATGTAGATAGATTTGATGACAAGGCCTATGCAGGCAGCTATTTTATTAACGCAAATAGCAATATAAAGCCTGGAATAGTTAACAAAAGTCTGCGAGCTATAGTAGATCAAAGTGAATTTTATAGTGGGTGTTATGGAAGAGCCAGCATTGTATTTTATGTGTATAGTTCAGAGGAAAATAAAGGCATAGCCTGTGGACTACAAAACCTTCAAAAGCTGGAAGAAGGAGAAATGCTGGGTAATCGTAGTAGCGCAGAAGAAGATTTTGCTACGCAGGACGAGGACTTTTTAAATTAAGGAGCTGATTATTTGCTTGCTATTGATATAGAGACCTATTCCAGTATTGATATTACAAAATGTGGAGTTTATGCATATACCCAGGCGAAGGATTTTGAAATATTATTATTTGCCTATGCTTATGATGATGAGGAAGTAAAGCTTATAGACCTAGCTTCTGGAGAGAAATTACCACAAAATATTATAGAGGATTTAACAAGTCCACGAGTTATAAAAACTGCTTTTAATGCCTCCTTTGAGAGAACCTGTCTTGCTAAATACTTAAATAAACCTATGATTCCGACTCAGTGGAGATGTAGTGCTGCTTATTCCTTAAGTTTAGGACTTCCGTTAACTTTAGAGGGAGTTTCAAAGTGCTTAAATTTGCAGCAGCAGAAAATGAGAGAGGGAAAAGCTCTTATTAGATATTTTTCTATGCCTTGCAAAGGTAGTATTGATCCTGGGAGAAGACCTTATAATTTAACAGAGTCAGATGCCGCTAAATGGGAGATATTTAAAACATATTGCAAACAAGATGTTGAGGTTGAAAGAGCTATAAGGGGGCGACTTGAACAGTTTCCATTGACAGATAAAGAGCGGGAGCTTTGGGAACTAGACCAAAAAATAAATGATGGTGGAGTTAGGGTAGATAAAGTATTAGTCCATAATGCTATAAATTGTGATGAAGCTTATGAAAAGAAGATTACAGTGGAGGCTGCAAATTTAACGGAGCTTCAAAATCCAAACAGTCCAGCTCAATTAAAAATTTGGCTTCAAGGTAAAGGGCTAAAGGTTGAAAGTTTATCTAAAGAAAAGGTGAAGGAATTACTAGAAGAAGTAGAAGATGCTACTGTCAAAAGAGTACTTGAGCTTAGGCAAGAATTATCTAAAACCTCTGTTAAGAAATATGAAGCTATGGAAAGAGCAATATGCGGGGACCATAGGTTGCGAGGACTTATGCAGTTTTACGGTGCAAACAGAACGGGGCGCTGGGCAGGAAGACTTGTTCAAATTCATAATCTTCCTAGAAATAGTATGGATAACTTAAGCTTTGCCCGGGGACTTATAAAAGCGGGAGATTATGAAATGCTAGAAATGCTTTTTGATAGTGTACCAGAGGTGTTATCACAACTTATAAGGACAGCTTTTATTCCATCAGTGAATTCTAGATTTATTGTATCAGACTTTAGTGCTATTGAAGCTAGGGTTATAGCTTATCTTGCAGGTGAAAAGTGGGTTATTGATACCTTTAAAAGTCATGGGAAGATATATGAAATGACTGCAAGTAAGATGTTTGGGGTGCCAATTGCTAATATAGTAAAAGGCAGTCCTCAGTATGAATTAAGGCAGAAAGGTAAAATAGCAACCCTGGCTTGTTGTTTTGGGGGAAGTGTTGGTGCCTTAACTAATATGGGCGCAATAAAGATGGGACTTAAGGAAGAAGAACTTCGAGGTATTGTTACAGCCTGGAGAAAAACTAATCCAAGGATTGTAGCGCTTTGGAGAGAAATTGAAAATGCAGCAATAGTTTCAGTAGCTGAAAATAAGATAGTTAAAATGCGGTGCGGACTTGAATTTTCTTGTACAAAACGTGTGCTATTTATTAAACTTCCCTCAGGTAGAAGTCTCGCTTATGTTAGCCCTAGAATTGAAACAGATGCTAGGTTTAACAAAGCAAAGCTTACTTATGAGGGAATAGAGCAAGTAACAAAGCAGTGGGGAAGGATTAGTACCTTTGGTGGGAAACTTACTGAAAACATAGTACAAGCAATTGCAAGAGACTGCTTAGCAGAGGCAATGATTAGGATTGACAAGGCAGGCTATAAAATAGTATTTCATGTCCATGATGAGGTTATTTTAGATGTACCAAAGGGTTTTGGATCTTTGCAGGACGTGAATGAAATTATGGGACAAGCTATTGATTGGGCTCCTGACCTTCAACTAGAAGCAGCTGGTTTTGAAACTGATTATTATAAGAAAGATTAACAGCACGGTACGTGATGATTAACTGCACCTAATAATTTTATGTGTAATGTCGGAGGGGAATATCTTTGAAAAACGATGGCCTTATTACTATTGCGATAGGAAGAAATCGTAAAGAGTTAAAGTGGAAAAATCAAATTATGAAATGGTCTGAGTTTTTAAGTAGAGTAAGCAAAACTACAAGAACGCCTGAGACCTGCGAGGAATATAAAAAATTACCAAAGATTGAGCAAGATAACCTTAAGGATGTGGGCGGCTTTGTTGGTGGAGCTTTAAGAGAAGGAAAAAGAAAAAGTGATGCGGTACTGAGTAGATGCCTCATTACTTTAGATGCTGACTATGGACAAAAGGGTCTATGGGATATTATAGAAATGTTATTTGATTTTAGCTGCGCAATGTATACAACTCATAAGCATAGTCCAGATTTTCCAAGGCTTAGGCTAGTTATTCCCCTAAGTAGAGCAGTAAGTTCTGAAGAATATGGTGCGGTATCTAGAAAAATTGCAGAGGAGATAGGAATAGATTATTTTGATGATACAACCTATGAACCTTCAAGACTTATGTATTGGCCCTCAACGCCCCTGGACGGAGAATTTGTTTTTAAGTATCAGGATTCCCAGTGGTTAAATCCAGATGAAATCTTAAGTAGGTATGAAAATTGGCAGGATACAAGTTTTTGGCCGGAATCTTCAAGAAATATAAAAAGGAGAGAAAAGCTAGCAGATAAGCAAGGAAATCCAAGTGAAAAGGGTGGAGTAGTAGGTGCCTTTTGTAGAACCTATAACATCCTGGGTGTAATAGAAAAGTTTTTAAGCGAGGTATATGTGACCTGTCTTATGGAAAATAGATACACCTATACTAAGGGAACAACAGCAGGAGGACTTGTTATTTATGAAAAAGGTGACTTTGCATACTCACACCACGGAACAGATCCCGCTTCCGGTAAACTTTGTAATGCCTTTGATTTAGTAAGACTTCATAAGTTTGGTGCTCTGGATGATGAAACGCGGGAAGGGACACCTATGAATAAAATGCCTTCCTTTAAAGCCATGCAAGAGCTTGCCATGAAAGACAGCTGCGTGAAAAGTCAAATAGCCCTTGAACATATTAATGAGGCTAGTGAAGATTTTAGTAGCGTGGATAATTGGGCAGAGCAGTTAGAGATTAATGCTAAAGGTGGCTTTAAGGAAACTTTGACAAATCTAGTATTGATAATCAAACATGATTCGGCCTTAATGGGAATTGCTTATAATGAGCATAGTGAAAGAATAGAAACACTAAGTGAGGTACCTTGGAAAAGATTAAAGGCTGGTTGGTCCTTAGGAGATGATGCAGGTCTCTCTTGTTATCTAGAAAAAAAATATAAGCTTTGGTCCCCAAGTAAATGTCAGGAGGCACTATTAAAGGTTGCTATAGAGAGATCCTTTCACCCAGTAAAAGAATTTTTAAAGTCACTACCGACCTGGGATAACGTACCGCGTGCTTCTACCTTACTCATTAAGTATTTAGGGGCAGCTGATAGTGAATATGTTAGAGCAGTTACAAGGAAAACCTTATGTGGTGCAATAGCTAGAGTTATGAAGCCTGGAATTAAATTTGATACCACCCTTATTTTAAATGGTCCTCAGGGAATAGGTAAAAGTACTATATTTTCAAAGCTTGGTGGCAAATTTTTTAGTGATGCACTAAGTATAGCGGATATGCATGATAAGACAGCAGCAGAAAAATTGCAAGGGAGCTGGATTTTAGAAATTGGGGAACTGGCAGGTATTAAAAAGGTTGATGAGGATACATTAAAATCCTTTTTAACAAGGCAGGATGATAAATTTAGAGCAAGTTATGGACGAGTAGTGGAGGAACATCCAAGGCAGTGCATTATTGTAGGGACTACTAATCAAGAAGCAGGTTTTTTAAGAGACACCACAGGAGGTAGAAGATTTTGGCCAGTAAAGGTTAAAGGCAGCTCCAAATTTAAACCGTGGGATATAAAAGATATAGATCAAATATGGGCAGAAGTCTTAATGATGTATAACAATGGAGAATCCTTAATACTAGACAGTTCACTTACTGAAGCCGCAGAAACGGCACAAATTGAAGCTTTTGAAAGTGATGAAAGGGAAGGCATAGTTAGAGAGTATTTAGATAAACTTCTTCCAAGCAATTGGGAGGAGATGAGCTTATATGAGCGGAGAGGTTTTTTAAGAGGTGAGGGAGAACTGGCAGTAAAAACTGTAGGAACATTAATACGTGATCGTGTTTGTATAATGGAGGTTTGGTGTGAACTCTTTGGAAAGGATGCAAGTATGTTAAGAAAAATAGATTCTTATGAGATAGGGGGGATAATGAGGAAAATGGAAGGGTGGGAGAAGATTAATGATAGAGTTCAATTACCTATTTACGGATACAAAGAGTTTTTTTGAGGGAATCTGCGGGACAGTGTGGACAGTAGATTATAGGTTGTCCCAGAGCTTGTCCCACCACTTAAAGCCTTATGGAATAAAGGTTTAGAGCTACTTCGGGACAAGTGGGACAAGAATTGTCTATAGAAGTATGTAAATTAGGTAGAATAAAAGGGACAGGTGTGCCTAATACGCATACCCACGTAAGAGAATCTTGTCCACCTTGTCCCAAAGATGTATTGAAACCTAGCAAACAAGTCATTTATACGTTGGACAAGTGGACAAGTGGATGAAAAAAAGTATTGCTCAGGTAGCACAGTTAAATGTAGTGAAGATAAGGATTAAAAAATCACTACGTAGGGAGAGGATTTTATGGGAACAAGAGAACTTAATTTTACTTAACTTAAGGCCTTTTGATGCTGGATTAACCATGGATAAATGCGAGGGATGCATATAGCTTTTATAAAATATAAAAAGGCGGTGTATATCATGGAAAAATTAGTTGAAAAGGCAAAAACTAAAGAGGGCAATTCTACAGAAGAAATAATAGAAAAATTCAAGTATCTAATATTCAAGGAGGCTTCAAAATATCACATTCCGAGTTATAATTATGAAGACTTAGTGCAACATGGGTATCTTTCAGTTTTAAAAGCAATAGCCATGTACAAGCTAGGAAGCAACAGCTTTTACGGTTATTGTATAAATGCCATAAAAATGAACTTTAAAGCCCTTTTAAAAGGCCAAATAAAGCATTTCAGAGAAGTTCCAAACAATGAAATGCTAGATTTTGATACCTCTGGAGATTATGAATTTACCTTAGAAGATGAAGTAATTGCCTATGATGAAGTGAAAAAATTATATGTAGCTCTTGATAAACTTGATCCCCCAGAGCGGGATATTTTGAAGAGATATTATGTTTTGGATCAATCTCTAGGAGAAATAGCTTGTGATATGGATAAAAGCTACCATCAATTTGCACGAATGAAGAGAAAAGCCTTAGAGAAACTAAGAAGACTTATGTGAATTAATATTTTTTAAAAGCTCCGCACAAAACTTCGCAGGGGCGAGTGGTAACTTAATTCAGCTAAAAACGATAGCACGGTGAAGAATAATATGACATTCATCTATCTTCTTATCTTAGGATAAGGAGATTTTTTCATTTTAAAATAAATTTAGATGAGGTAAAAGTAATGAAAGATAAATATAGACATGCATATATTATAAATGAAGTAACCAGCAATAAATACCAGCTTTGTAGGGTATTGAATGATTATGATAGTGATCTTGCGGTAACAGATGATAATGTTGAATTATGTTAATAGAACGTTTTGGTGTGTTAACCACATTTCAGTATGCACCTCTCGCTTCTATAATTGCAGTATTAAAATTTTATTTTCAAATGAAATTGTATATGGTAAAATAAATATATAATTTAGAAAGGGTGATTGAATATTATGGGGATATTAGATAAATACGAGGAGTCAATAAAATTAACATATAATTACGCATATAGAATGTTAGTTCATCTAAAGAATATTATAGATAATTTTAATAGTATACAAGATCCAGATGATATAACAATGGAAGTATATAGAGATTCTATTATTAAAAAGTACGAAACATTAGAAGATTTAACTTGGAAGTTACTTTCAAAGGTATTTAAAGCTTCAGGTTTGGAAATAAATAATCCAAGAGAGTGTTATAAGCAAGCCTTTAAAGAAGGGTTAATCAATGATATAGAAATTTGGAATGATATTTTACTATCAAGAAACTCTACAGCACATATCTATGATGAGGAAGACTATGAAGAAATTAAAAATAAGATAATAAATGATTATACATGTGCCATAGAAGATTTATTAAGCAAGCTATCAAAAGTGGTAATGTGATATGTATGGAATAGATAAACACGTATATGCAAACTTAATTTATTATTTCCAAAATAACACTACCATAGAAAAAGTCATAATATTTGGGTCAAGAGCAAAAGGAACAGAAAATATAAATTCAGATATAGATTTATGTATTGAGTTTATAGGAAAAAGTAAAGGAACTATTGTAGATGAAATTAATGATGTAATAGGAGTATACTCTTGTGATATTGTTTTCCTAGACGCATTAAATGAGAATATAGAAAAACAGATAGAAAGAGATGGAATTCAAATTTATTGTAAAAACTAAAAAAAGCTCTAGAAAAATTGCTAGAGCTTTTAAAGTTTCTAAAATCATTTGTCCGATATCTATTCTGCAATTCTTTTCTCTAAGATTCTTATTTAAATAGATTCATAAAGAAAACAATAGTTGGTATACCTATAAGGTCAATTAGAAATGCTCCAACTAATGGAACTATTAGAAATGCCTTTGGAGATGGCCCATATTTTTCAGTAACAGCTCCCATATTAGCTATAGCATTTGGAGTAGCGCCAAGTCCAATAGTTGTAAAGAAAGCTATCATGAAAGGCGATTGAAAAGTTGTATCCATACTAATTGTTATTATACCGCTCTGTTTTAGAACAAGGGCAAGTATTGAAAATAGTAAACCTCCAATTACTCTTCTTTCTATGGACTTCATGTTTTCGCCAACATAAATAGGTATAATATCATCACAGATACTAACAATATTTTCTGAAAAAAACACATCCTCAGGTAAGTCATCTGTGTTAATAAAATCATCTCTTGTTAAAGCAACTGCCCTCTCTATAATATTTTGCAATTCCCGTACATTTCCATCAAATTTATATTTTTCAATTGCTTGAAGAGCTTTAGCTGAAATACCTTTAATGTCTTTGCTTAATAATATATTATATTTCTTTAAGAAATGGTCAACTAGTCTTGGAATATCTTCTCTCCGTTCCCGAAGTGGAGGCATGCTTATATGTATTACATTTAATCTATAAAATAAATCTTTTCTAAAGTTATTTGTTTTTACCTCCTGTTTTAAATCCTTATTTGTAACTGCAATAAATCGTACATTTATTTTGGTACCTTTAATTGAGCCAATAGGAAATACAACTTTATCCTGAAGAACCCTGAGCAATTTAGTTTGAAGATTCACATCCATATCTCCTATTTCATCAAGAAAAAGTGTTCCTTTATTAGATAGTTCGATAATACCTTTTCTATCTTCAAATGCACCAGTAAAAGAACCCTTTTTAAATCCAAATAATTATTCTTTTATCTTGTTTATCTAAACATTCAACAGCATTTAGAACTATATTTATAAGTACCTGTCTAAATTGATTTTTATCAATAAACACAAAGATATTCTTATTTATATTATTCTCTATAATAATGTTTTCAGTTTGCAATTTGTTTTTTAATAAGAGAATAACTTTATTAACTATCTCACATAAATCTGTTTTTTCCTTGTATGGTTTTTGTGGCTTTGAATATTCCAGCAAATCATTAATCAAGGAATTTAGTCTATCTATTTCAGTAGGAATATCTTTGGACACCATTTCTCTGAATTTAGGATTATCAAACTTTTTGGGTATTAATTCAACGTATGCTCTTATTGAGGTTAATGGATTCCTAATTTCATGGGCAATACCTGAAATTAGGTTGCCCAAAGATTGCATTTTATCTTTTGTTCTAATATTTTCCTGCATTAATTTTTCTTCCGTTATATCTCTAAAGTCTCTTTCAAGTTTTATTTGTATATTCTTTTTTACAAGTATATCATTGGCATTGTTAATTTCACGTGTTTGTTTATTAACTTCTTTTTTTAAACGATTATTCCATTTATAAAACAGAAGCATTATAATGGCAAGAATAGGTATTATAATAGCTGAAAAAAATATAATCCGCTTAATATACCAGTTAGGTAAATTTACAGGCTGGCCAAACCATTTCCTATATATTTTATCGTATGTTCCATTTTTTTTAATTTCTTTAAGTCCACTATTAATTATGCGTAAAGTTTCTACATCTCCATATTTTACAGCCACGGAGTATTTAGTTGGATTGAGAACTTTACCAACAATTTTTATTTTATTTTTAATATCAAGTTTATTTATAAAAAATACTCAAGTTAAGGTATTACCTATATATGCATCTGCTTCTCCTGAAAGTAGCTTATTAATCGCTTGTTCTTGATCATTTGTATAAACGATATTTACATTATTCAAAGTATTAAGATTATCTACTGAAACATCACCTTGTTGTATAACTACTTTCTTGTTTTCCAAGTCTCTAAATTGATTTATATCATTATTATATTCAACAACAAAAATAGATTGAGAATTTTCTAAATATTCCTTGGAGAATTCATAATATTTGTCTCTATCTGTTTCGATTTTCATCCCCTCAATCACATCAACTTCACCATTTTTAAGTTTTTCACAGGCTTCTTTCCAAGGCATGGGATAAAACTTAATATCGATACCTGTAGATAGAGCTATGGCTCTCATTATATCAACGTTGAAACCAGTATATATACCATTTTCATCAGCATATTCATAGGGAGGAAAATTAATATCACCAGCTACCTTGAGAACAATGTGTTTATTTTCCCTTGGGAGCAGATTGGCACTTTTAAAATGGTAGATTACAATTAATGAAATAATAGCTAATATTGAAATTGTAATAATAAGAAGTTTTTTTATTAAAATCATCACCTTACTTTTAAAGAATATTTCAAGTTGTATTTCTGGATAAGAAATTTTATGTTAATTATATCATACCTGGGTAATCTCATATAACAAAGCCCATTTGGTAATCCCCTTTCCATAGATAAAAAGAATTCATTACCATCTGTTATTTGTGCCTTATATAATTGTGTGGAACAATCATTTCCAATATCAAGTCCATACTGCATTTGCGAAGCAATATAATCTATAATTTTATTGTAATAAGAATTTGATTTTTTTAATAAAGTGGGAAGTATGGTTTCTGAAAAATAAATATCACATATTGAATAAAGCTCAATAATGATTCCAGCTTTATTTTTGAAATGCTGATAAAAGCTGCCAACAGAAACACCTGCTTTTTCACAAATAACATAAGGAATAATGAGATATGGTGACCTCATTCAGTATTATGTGGTGGAAAAGGGATATATTGATATTATTAAGTTTGATTCTTATAAATTTAAGTGTTAAGATTTTAACATAATCAAATCACAGAACTGATTTTGTTAAATATGAAGGAGGAATTTTTGTGAACAAGTATCAAAAACTTTTTGAACCAATGACAATAGGTAAGCTGAAATTAAAAAATAGAATTTCCATGGCACCAATGGGATTAGTTTTTTATGCTGACCCAAATGGTGGGTTTAATGAAAATGCGCAAAACTATTATGTAGAACGCGCTAAAGGTGGCACTGGGTTAATTATTACTGGTATTTGTAACGTAGATTACAATGAAGTGGAAGATTTGATAATGCCATGTCCAACATACAGACCTGCATTATTTTGTAAGTCTGTAGCATCTATGATTGAAAGAATTCATGCTTATGATTCTAAAATAATTTTACAGCTTACAGGTGGTTTAGGTCGTTCTGCAATTCCAGGACTTGTAAAAACACACATAGCTCCATCTATTAATGAAAATCGTTTTGAACCAAGTATAATTCATCGAGAAATGACAACTGAAGAAATTCAAGTTTTGATTAATAATTTTATAAAATCTGCTGCAATTGCTAAAAAAGGCGGTTTTGATGGTGTTGAAATCCATGCAGTACATGAAGGCTACTTACTTGATCAATTTGCAATCAGTTTTTATAATAAACGTACTGATGAATACGGTGGAGATTTAAGGGCAAGATTAAAAATCGCAACTGATATTGTAAAAGGTGTGAAAAAAGTATGTGGTGAAGATTTTCCAGTATCTTTGCGCTATAGTGTTAAATCCTTTATAAAAGCTCTTCGCCTTGGTATATTACCAGGAGAAGAAGCTCAGGAAAAAGGAAAAGATTTAGAAGAAGGTTTAGAAGCTGCAAAGATTTTAGTAGAAGCTGGGTATGATATGCTAAATGTTGATGCAGGGACTTATGATTCATGGTACTGGAATCACCCACCAATGTACTTTGAAAAGGGAATGTATCGCGAATTTGGAAGAGCTGTGAAAAAAGTGGTGGATGTTCCTGTTATACTTGCAGGTAGATTGGACAATCCTGATATTGCATTAGATGCACTTAATGGCTGTTGTGATATAGTATCATATGGACGACCACTTCTTGCAGATCCTTATCTTCCAGAGAAAATTCGTACAGGCAATTTTAAGGATATTCGTCCTTGTCTTTCTTGTCACGATGGATGTATGGGAAGAATTGCCACAGGTTCTCCATTGTCCTGCGCAGTAAATCCTGCTTGCGGAAGAGAAGAAAAATATGGTTTAAGTAATACTAATTCGCCAAAAAAAGTATTGGTAATTGGTGGTGGACTCGCAGGTATGGAATGCGCACGTGCAGCAACAATTCGTGGTCATAAAGTAACCATAGTTGAAAAATCCAGTAAATTAGGTGGAAATATTATTCCAGGTTCTGTTCCAGACTTCAAAACTGATGATAGAGAATTAATTAAATGGTACGAATACCAACTAGAAAAACTTAGTATAAATGTTATAAAGAATACACCAGTAGATAAAGCATATGTTGAAAAATTTGATGCAGATGTTATTGTAGTTGCAATAGGTTCATCTCCAATTAGTATTGATTTTGGAAGCGAAAATAACGTATATACTGCAAATGATGTGTTACTAGATGTATCCAAAGCAGGCAATGAAATAGTTGTTGTTGGTGGAGGACTTGTAGGCTGTGAAGCTGCCTTATGGTTAGGACAGATGGGCAAAAAAGTAAGTGTTGTTGAAATGCAAAGTGATGTTTTAGGTGGACCTCATGGAATGCCTATGATGAATTATTCAATGTTAGTTGAGCTTTTAGCATTTAACAATGTAGATGTTTATAAAAATACAAAAGTTGAAAAAGTAAATAAACATTCAGTAGTTATAAATAACGCAGAAGGACTGGCCGAAATTTCAGCTGATACAGTTATTACCGCTGTGGGATACCGTCAAAAGAATGATTTGTATAATAGTCTTAATGATGGTGAAAAGGTACTTTATAACATAGGAGATTCTAGAGAAGTTCGTAATATTATGAACGCAATTTGGAGTGGTTATGAATTGGGAAGAAGTATCTAGATATAAATTTAAAATTAATATATGAATACAAACACCACAGAATGTAATATGTCTGTGGTGTTTTAGCGCCTATTATTTGCTCCATCGGAGCTGATGGAAAATATTCTGTGCGTAAAAATCGGCGCTGCGACCATATTTGGCGTTTTAATGGACAAGGACAATCTTGTGCAAGTTGTTTTTGATAAGGATGTGCTTTTTGAAGAGTGGTATGGATGTAGCGATGGGACTACAAACGGGTATATGGAGGTCAAAACAAAGGAGATCGTCAATAATTTCCTAACCTATACAAAGCACATTCCGACAGTTATTCAAAGATAAAATTCTGAAAACACAATAAGGCTACTCAAGTTACTTTAGATGAAGCTAAAAATCGCGACTACATTCATTGACGTCTATTATAATACTTTATTTAATATAATATTTAAAGTAATTATATTAAAAGGTAGGGAATAGATGAAGAGTATAAAGTTAAATAAGAATATAATTTTTCAAATTGTTATTGGATTATTAACAGCTTTATTATTAATATTAGTTGTTTTCATTGTATATCATAAAAACCAAAATTCTGTAAAGATAACAATGGGAGGACAGTTCTATACACAGTTTAGTGATAGTGAAGGGAAAGACATAGAAAAATATTTTAGACCATCAAAACTACCTTCTATTAATGATAGGTTTTTAGATTATAAATTTTTTGATAACTTCTACGATAAAAAGCCCTCTGAAATTACATTGCCTAGTAATTTGCTTAAAACTCCAGAAGAAACAATAATTAATTATTTCAGCGTTTTAAGGCAAGCTGCGAATCCAGTAGAAGGAAAGGGCGCGGGCTGTGGAACACTGGGGAATGCACAAATACCTTATCCAGTGGCATATAATTTTTTATCCTCTAAATATCGAGATAAGTTAAATTATAATGAGTACCTTAAATCTTTCGAAAATATACTTCATATAAATCTAATAAAACTAAAAAAAGTTCCTGAGTTTAATAATGATCTAAATAAAATCAAATATTTTGTTGAGATTGAAACTATTGAAGGTACAGGAGACAACATCTCTAATTTTGCTTATTACTATGCTTTTATAGAAATATCAAAAGAAGGTTCCTTGTATAAAATTTCTGATGTTCAACTTTTCGGAGAGGATTTTTTATGTGCACCTTATCATGGTTAGAATCATAATGCTGAAGCTGTAGTGGATATTAAATATGGAAATTGGTGTTCACTCGTAAAGGAAAGATATCCGACAAAACAAGAAGGATATGTTAAGAATATATATTTCAAGGGTACTGATGGAAATGATTACAAATTTATGTTTTTTCAATTGACTAATGATACTGACATAGAGATAGCACAATATAAAAAAGATGAAAAGGGAAATTGGAATTTAATAAAGATTAATCCGGAAAAATGCTTAGAGAAAAAATCTTAGCAACTAAAGCAAAGAAACTATACCCATGAAAAAATGTCTAAGTACTATATTTTGTATAATACTTGGACATTTTCATATCTTAATTTAATTAGCAACCATAAACTTCTAATTATGGCGCGATCTCGGGGGAATGTAGAATTATCTACTTAAAATGAAAACAAAATGAAAGGGGGAATTAACATGGCAGTTAAATCAACAAAGGTAGCCAGTGCGTTAAAGCTTATCCAATATTCGGACTAGACAGAGAAAATCAGTACAGCTTAGTTAATGCTCTTATGGATTTAGTAATCGCAAAAAACATTTTTGCAGCAGCGAGTGGTAACTTAGTTGGCAAGAAAGATGCTAAGATAGTTACTACTGATACTAGTACAGTTGAAGTAGCTTAGGGAAATAGTGCCTGCGAGGGCACTATTTTTCTGCTTAAACATTTAAATAAGGAGACAGAGGAGTAAAGGCGGCTAATTTTCATGTGCTAAGAGAAACCAAGGCCTCAGCTGTGCTAGTTGAGATTGGGTTTATTGATAGCACTAATGATAATAACGTTTTTGATAGTAAAAGAAGTGAGATTATTAAAGCATTAACTAAAGCTATTCTTACAGAAGTAGGTGTAAGCTAAAATGAACCTTCAGTACCTGAACAAGCGAGCGTACAAAATATTTATAGGGTTGTGGCAGGTTCATATGCTGCAGGGGAAAATGCTGAAAATCAAATTAGGAAGTTATGGGGGCGGTTTTTGGGGCAATAATTATGTAATGGGGTGTTCTAGGCACATGAAAAAAACGAACAGGGGTTCGACACCCCTCGCATCCACCATAAAAGAACAACAATTTTGATACAATGGAAAACCCTTGAATTCAGGGGTTTTCGTTGTTTTTTGGATGAAATACAAGCTGTAATTTGAGATGAAAGTCATGAAATTATAGGTTGGAATGGAATAAATGCACACCCCCTATGAAATCTAGTGTAGGGGGTGTGCACTTTTTAGCGGAAGTACAAAGCCAGTATTTTAGCGACCTTGAGTATAATTACGAAATAAATGCAGTAATTCTCTCAGCAATCGTTATCTGATAATATATTTAGCCTACTCATAATTGGTTTCTGTTATTGTTGATCTTTTCATACTGTAGTGAGTAGTTCTGCGAGTCGCATTATCATCAACTACCTGAATATTGCTGCGTCTTGTTTTTTTCAACTGAACTTTATCAAATAATTCCTGCGAAATAATAGGAACGTGGCAGTCTATTGCTAAATATTTTTGTAATTCACCTTTGTTGATTATTCTTTTATTGTTAGGATATTCAAGGCCGTAAGTTTTCCCAACCACCACATTGCCCGTGTACTTTTCATTTTAAAGCATTGTATCGATTGTACGCTTCGCCCAATGTTCTTTGTCTGTTGGAGACTTTAAACATTCCGCTTCAAGGTAACGAATTATTGCTAGAATGCTATAGCCATTAAGATATAACTCATAAATTTTCTGTACTACTTTGGATTGATCTTCATCTATAACAATATTTCCATCAGAAGTATTAATATAGCCATAACACTTGCGATTATAAAATTTTGAGTTTCCGGTCTCAAATCCACGCCGAATACCCCACCTAATATTTTGGCTTCTTGATTCACTATCAGCTTGTGCTACTGCTTCGAGAATAGACAACAGAAAAGTCTTGCTTGTCTCTGAAATGTTAATGTTTTCAACCTCAAAGTACACATCAACAAGCAGGCTACGCAATTTATTTATCACATCGAGTATGTCCACTTAGTACTCTCGGAAACTCTCAAGCCATTGCTAATGCTAGGTTAATTTTTCTTCAAAAATCAACTTCACCCCAGAATTTCTTTGAGTTTTATATTGTACGCATAACCTAGATAATCTAAGCTATTCGTAGCATTATTAATTTATTTTAAATAAACAGTTTGAAATAAGACTTGACAGCTAGTAAAAATTCCCAAAATGAAATGTGTATATTATTACCATTATTTCATTATAAGGAGTGATTTTCATGCTAACTGTTAAGGCTTCACATGCTCAATATCAAGATTTTGTTGAAACATTTCTAGAAAAATTCTTTATTCAAAATAATCAACAAATTACTTTGGTTGAGCGTAGTTCAATAATAACAAAAATCTGGTCTGCCGACCTAACCGGAATTGTTTCTCTAATACAAAGTACTTACTCTAAGTCCAATCAAGGGGCTCCGCCAAAAGATGCTGTAGCTTTACTTAGGTCCCTTATTATTATGGCTTATTGTAAAGAAACGAGCATATCATCTTGGATAAAGAAATTACGTTCAGAACCGCTTTATGCAATTCTGTCAGGGTTTATCCCTGCTTGCTACTCGCCCTCTAAAGCCGAAGGCATACTTGCTGATCAAATACCTGGTATAGGCACTTTTTATGATTTTATGGATAGGCTGATTTACAAGGACAAAGTCCTATATAAATCCAAACTGCGTAAATTTAAACGTAAACCAAGTAAAAAACAAAAGAAAAACCAAAAGATGAATAACTCCAAATCTGGCGTAGTTGAACGTTTAGTTAAAAGGGTTTTGAAATATGATAATTCTAAGCTTTCTGATAGAATAGAATCCAAAATGAACAACATACTTAAAGAATTATTTGTTATTCCTTCGTTATCAATGGGCATTCTGGGAGACCCTTCAAAACTAAATATTGCTGGTGATGGAACATGTATGCCTACGCAGGCTTCGCCTTATGGTAAAAAGGTTTGTGATTGCAAACTTAAACCTGGAGAGCGTTGTGATTGTTATCGAAAGTTCACCGATCCCAGTGCTAGCTGGGGTTGGGATAGCTTTAATGAACACTATTACTATGGTCATACTTATCACGGGTTCACTGCCTGTGATAGTTTTTACAGCCTACCTATCCAAATTAAATTTGTTAGTGCAGCTCGGCATGATTCTGTTACTGGCGTTTATGAACTTAAAGAGCTTGTAGATTTATACCCGAAAATTAAATTTCATTCTGTAGCCTTAGATTCTGCATATGATGCTAATGCTTTTTATCTTTTATGCATGCATTATGGAATAAATCCTATTATTGATTTAAATTCACGTTCTTCAAAACCTTCATCAGGTAGTGAATTTGTTGAACTTAATGATAAGGGTATTCCTCACGGGAAAATTTGTGGACATCAACTTCGTAATTGGGGAATTATCCGTAAAGAATACAGGCGTAAATGGTTATTCTCAGTTCAATGTGAACACTGTGAAAAATGTCCTATAAAAAGCAACAAAACTTACTACACTAAAACATTAGATAACCCAAGATATTTTACTCCAATAATAAGAGGTTCAAAGCAATGGAAATATCTTTATAAACGACGTTCAACTACTGAAAGATGTTGGGATAGAATAAACAATGACTTCCACGCTGAAAAAGCAATTATCTATTCTGTTGGTCGCAGAATAACAAGAGTATTTCTTGGTGCATTTTGCTGCTTTATAGATGCTTGGGCTAAAGAAAAACTAGTAACCCTTGCTGATATTTTCCCGATTTTTAGGAATAGCGCTGCGTAATTTACAGTCAGTTTCAACTCAATAACCAGCCTACGGCTTTTTTAAATAACGTATGAAAAAGCCTTTTTGTCATGCCCAAAATTAATCTAAAGAAATTTTTACATCCAGTTTAATACTTTTATTAATGAAAGAATACCACGGGCTATGCCTGTGGTTCTAAAAAGCTTATAGCTATACGTAGAAAAAAACAACCCCCTTTGATAAAATGGAAGTAGGTTTGCCAACCACAACCAAGTCAAAGGGGAAAAATCCAAATGGACAATCAAAGTTTAGCACATAGTAAATGGAATTGTAAATACCATATTGTCTTTGCACCCAAATATAGAAGACAAATAATATATGGGAAAATAAAATCAGACATAGGACAAATATTGAGAAAGCTATGTGAATATAAGGGTGTAGAAATATTAGAAGCAAACGCATGCAAGGATCATATACATATGCTTGTAAGTATACCACCCAAATTAAGTGTGTCACAATTTATGGGATATTTAAAAGGTAAAAGTTCATTGATGATATTTGATAGACATGCAAATTTGAAGTATAAGTATGGGAATAGACAATTTTGGTGTAAAGGATATTATGTAGATACAGTAGGAAGAAACAAAAATGCAATAGAAGAATATATAAAAAACCAACTTCAAGAAGATATTGTATGTGAGCAGATAAGTTTAAAAGAATATATGGACCCGTTTACGGGTGAGCCAGTAAATAAATACAAAAAATAATACCCCTTTAGGGGTTGTATGTAAAGGTATGCGGTTGGCAGAACTTTCAGTATGTCTTTAGACGTAGCCAGTAACATGCCCTTATAGGGCTAGAACAAGCCACCCGTTATACGGGTGGTCCTGACTCATAAATATAAGAATTGTTAATTATTGTTTTCCGACTATACTCGTCCACTGTATTGCGTCCAAATCGACTTACTGATTTGGTAATTATTAAGTCAATTTTGTGGTCATAGCAATCTGAGAGCATTCTTTGGAATTCTGTCCTGTCGGTAGTATTTTTCCCGGATTTAATATCTGCATATACATCAACTAGTTCCCAATCAAGGTGCCGCTTAACCAGCTGCTTATATTGATGGATTTGGTTGTTAAGGCTTTCTATTTGATCAGCATGCAACCTGCTGACTCTGCAGTATATTGCTACCTTCACTTTTAGCATGAGAGATATTCTCTCAATTTTCGTGACTTTTCTTTCATTACTCATTTTCGCATCATTCCTTTAAAAGAATTAAAAATATAAAATTTGCCAAATTACATGTTTCTCATATGAAAATTTCATCCAATATAATGATTATTGCCAAATTGTAATAAAATAATTAGCCTAAACATCTCACTTCGGA
The DNA here is from genome assembly GCF_011065975.2 of Clostridium sp. FP1. NCBI lineage: Bacteria > Bacillati > Bacillota > Clostridia > Eubacteriales > Clostridiaceae > Clostridium > Clostridium sp. FP1. The sequence continues at coordinate 2,175,323 of NZ_JAAMNJ020000001.1, forward strand.
ATTAGATTTATATTTAGGCTATGTTAAAAAGTAGTGTTAAAAATCATATACACCAATTATAGCCAATATTATCCTTTTGTTGTATAATGGAGTTAATTCGGACTTGTAATTTATTGTGTAACTAATGAATAACTACAAAATATATTTTGTAGTATCAAAGGGAGGTATCAATAATGAAAATAGTTTTTATGGGAACTCCTGATTTTGCAGTTCCCTCATTGAAGAAAATGATAGAGAAATATAATGTAAGTGCGATTGTAACACAACCTGATAAACCAAGTGGAAGAGGGAAAAAGGTAGCAATTTCACCAATCAAAGAGGTCGGACTATCGAATCAAATTCCGATTTTTCAGCCCGAAAAAATAAAAACAGACTCTGTAATTATTGATAAATTAAAAGAAATAAAACCTGATTTTATTATTGTTGTAGCATATGGTCAAATCATAACTAAGCATATACTTGACATACCAAGACTCGGATGTATTAATCTACATGCATCTCTCCTCCCAATGTATAGGGGGTCATCACCGATAAATTGGAGTTTAATAAATGGGGAAATAACAACTGGAAATACAACTATACTAATGGATACTGGTATAGATACGGGTGATATGCTTATGAGAAGTGAGTTTGACATATCTGAATCTATGACAGCAGGAGAATTGTACAAATTATTAAAAATAAACGGTGCTGAACTGTTAGAGGAAACAATAAATGGAATTATCACAGGTAAAATTTGTGGGGTAAAACAACAGAGTGATGGAAGTTCTTATGTACAGATGTTAAACAAGCAAATGGCAAAGATTAATTGGAATGACAGTAGTATTAACATACATAATTTAATAAGAGGATTGAGTTCTTGGCCATATAAAAATATAAACTCATGGCCAACTGCTCATACTTATTATAAAGATATTCCAATTAAAATATTCAAATCCAAGTCATTAGAGGCGAATATTATTAAACCACCTGGTTATATTATAGATGCAAATAATGAAGGAATTACAGTCGCCACCAATAACGGTATTCTGATTATAGAAATATTACAGTTTCCAGGGGGGAAACCTCTTGAGGTAAAAGAATTTTTAAAAGGAAATAAAATAGAAAAAGGCATTGTATTATCATAATCATAATTGATTAATAGTCTATATAGGACTACAATATTATGATTATTGGTTCGTAATATGTATAGGTTTGGATTCAGATGTTGAGCCGATAAAAACTATCACCATAAGTATATACTTAAATGATGATAGCCACTAAAACTGCTCAATTTCTGAAACAAGCAAAAGAACGATGCCGCGTTTCCACTACTATGGAGATTCAATCTTTCCCCTCTTTCTGAAATTTGCTTTAACACTAAGATTAATCACTTTAATTTCCATAAATGTATCTTAAACTCTTCTAAATTTTGATTATTTTCTAAAAATAGACGTACTTTCCCCCTCCCCAAAATAAACACTCTACGAGACGCTATTCCATTTTTTTTCACAAGGTGGAGAAAAATTTTGGCGATTCAACTTCTCTTTTATAATCATTTTACCTTTACCACAGCAAGAACATGTATTTATATCTATTCCTGTCATCTTTAAAAGAAGCTCCGCTGCACTTAACTTAACATCTGAATTTTCACCTTTACTTTGTACTGCACCTGTAAGTTCTTTGCACTTTTGAAGTTTAGTTGACCTATTTCTATTGCTTAATATCCCATAGTGTCTAATTTTTACAAATTTTCTTGGTAGAACATGCATGAGAAATCTTCTAATAAATTCATCTACCGCAAGAGTCATAAATTTTTCTTTATTATGGTCTTTATAATCTCTCCACTTAAATGTTACATATCCATTTTCTAAATTTACAATTCGATGATTAGATATCGCTACTCTATGAGTGTATCTGCCAAGGTATTCAAGTACGTACTCCGCACTCCCGAAAGGGGGTTTGCAGTATACAACCCATTCTTTTTTATATAACTTACCTACAAAGCTTTGGAATATGTGTTTTTCTGTTAATTCCTCAATTCCAGTAGTATATTTAAGAGCATTACTATAATAAGCTTTTTTAAGATAAAATAAGAATTTTCCTCTAAATATTCTTGATAAAACTTTCACTGGAATAAAAAAATTCTTTTTAGAATTTATCCATTTTGTACCATCAAAAGTTAAACCACCACTTGGAACTATACAATGCATGTGAGGGTGATTCATTAAGTTTTGACCCCACGTATGTAAAATTGACATAAATCCAATTTCGGCTCCTAAATATTTTTTATCTCTTGAAAGTTCAAATAATGTTTCTGAAACAGCATTAAAGAGGATAGAATACATTTCCTTTTGGTTTGTAAGAGTTATATAGTTAAGTTCTTGAGGTATAGTGAAAACTACATGAAAATACCCTACGGGTAATAAATCCTCTTTTCTTTTTTCAAGCCATCTTTCCTTTGCTAAAGTTTGGCATTTAGGACAATGTCTGTTTCGGCAGGAATTATAAGAAACTCTAATATGCCCACATTCATCACATTCATCTATATGACCACCAAGCTCTTCTGTTCTACAAGCTTCAATATCAATCATAGTTTTCAAAATGTGCAGCGGAAGCTGATGATTTCTCCTATATTCATCGCCATACTGATTAAATATATCTTGAATCTCAATCATCTTTTTCTCCTAAGAGCACATCCAATGGACTCTTTATATTAAGTAAATCCATTCTTCTAAGATGTAAATAAATAGTGGTAGTAGTTATTCTGGTATGTCCTAAAAGTCTTTGAATGTAGCAGATATCTGTACCAGCATCCAATAAGTGAGTTGCAAAGCTATGACGAAGCGTATGGACAGTTGCATGCTTAGTGATTTTAGTTTTTTTTATAGATTTCTCGAGCATTTTCTGAACACTACGTGGACTTATAGAATCTGTACGACCCTTTCCAGAAAATAAATATTCCGTAGGATGATATTTTATCCAATACTCTCTAAGGATTTCTAAATTTGCTTTTGACAACAATGAATATCTATCTTTTTTACCCTTGCCCTCTCTAATTAATATTTGCATGTTTTTACTATCAATATCCGTTATTTTTAAATTGCAAACTTCACTAACCCTTAAGCCTGCGGAGTAAACCGTCATGAGAATTGCCTTATGCTTAAGGTTTTCAGTAACATCAAAGATAGACTTAACCTCATCTGGGGATAATACAGCAGGTAATTTTGATGGTTCTTTCATCCTTGCGATTTTGTCCGAATTCCAGTATCTATTCAGAGTTTTAGTATAAAAAAATTTAAGGCTTGAATTAATATAATTAACTGTTCCTTCACTTAATTTCTTTATAATGATACAATAATGTAGATATTCACAAATTTCTTTTTCACCTAAATACTTTGGTGATTTGTTGTAAAATTTAGCAAAGTTACTAACGTGATTGATATAGCTTTTTATAGTCATTGGACTATAACCACTTAGTTCCATATCCATTTTCATTTTTTCTCTTAATTCTGACATAAATAATAACACTTCCTTATTTTTTATTTCGACAATAAAAGTTTATAGGAAGTGTGTATTATAATAAAGAAGTATCTTAGTAAATAGGATACTTCTTTATATTTTATTTATGTAAAAATTAAATTAAGCGCATTAGTACCCGTCTGCCACCGTTTTTAGCGGTTTAGTTCTATTTATTTATGACGCAATAAAGGCAGCCTTGAGAGGTTGCCTTTCAATTTCAACATTATTCTTAAACAGAGCCTTTATTCAACACAAAACCCTTTGATTTCAAAGAACTTTGTTGTTTTTATAGAGAAATTTAATGGTGATTAAGCTAAAATTAAAGGCACCGGATTGTGAAAATATGTACGCAATTTAGTGGCAATGATTTTGTGGAATCAGCAATAATATTAGGAAGTAATTTTGTTTGGATATCTATAATGACTTGCTATTCATGCGATTAAGAGCGAATATAACACTACCGAAACTAGCGGTAGAAAGGGGAGTTCGCCATGAATCCTAGAAATGTAATCATTATACCCCCTATATTCCCAAATCAGACCAGTCGATATTTAGGAACACCAGGAATAACTCATGTAGTAGGTTATGCCCGTGTTGAAAAAGGAACCGGTGCTGGTGTTCAGATTAGAAAAAATATCAGACAACTCATTGCAGATCAACCGGAATGGGAATTGGTATATGTAACGACAGACTACTATCAAACCAAGAATCAAGATTTAACATATCGTAGCTTTTTCAATATATGCAAAATGATTAGATCAGGATGTGTTGATGTTTTGATTATCTATTCTGCGAACAATTGGGAAGAAGATTATTCTATCGCAGAATGGCTGTTTCAGCTTTGCGTGGAATGCGGGATTGAAGGATACATTGCTCGCAACAATTCATTGTTTTTAGTATGTGGTTTTATAATATAACGTGTATTTTGCTAAATTGTATCAAAATATGAGTTTAGCCTAATTATCTCATAAAAGAACAACAAGTTTGATACAATGGAAAACCCTTGAATTCAGGGGTTTTCGTTGTTTTTTGGGTAAAATGCAGTGTGGAAATTGAGAGTGAAATAATAAAAACTTGGATTGAATTGAAATAAATGCACACCCCCTATGAAATTTAGTGTAGGGGGTGTGCATTTTTAGTAGGGGGTGTGCACTTTTTAGCGGAAATATTAAAAAGGGAGTTATATGTTTCATTAGAGTGCACCAGATGAATCTAGGTTCATAAGTGAAAACTCTATGTTGGGTATTAGGAGAAAATATGAATAAAGAAAGTAAATTACACAAAGTTCTTAGGTTATGAAAAATGGGAAGATGTAAGAGAATTTAATTGATGACTTTAATAAAGAGAGTGGGATAGTAACGTAAGGATTGAAAGGGCTGATAAAGCTCTTTATTAAAAATTATATTGTTGAGAAATAATCTAATATAATGTAGAATATTGGTATAGAGGAGGGGTTTAATTGCCAAATGAATTTGAAAGAATTATCCAAAAAGCTAGTGATGTTATGGAAAATCCAAAGTTACTATACAGATATGAAGATATTATATTGGGAGTACCTGTAAGAATAAGCAATGGAAAATATGAAAATATGTGGGCTGTATCTCCTTCAACTTGGCGTGCCTTTAGAGAAATTGATTCACCAAGTGAAATATATAAAGGAATAATGATTAAAAATAAAAACATAGTTATAGCTTCATTAAATAATGCAAAGTCAGTCGAGGATATAAACATTATTGAGAATAAACTTTACGATATTATTTTAAAAGAATTAAAAAACGCTAATAGAAATCAGTACTCTTCAATTTTAGATTCTTATAATAGAATAAGGAAACCTATTGATTTATATATTGAACATATTGTACTTATGTCAAAAGAGTTGGATAAAGAAAGGAAAGATATAATTCCGCTTTTATATTTGCCATTAGATTCTTGGATATTTAATTCTAATTTAATATTTTCATTAGAGGAGCTATATGGTGTTGGGCTTGATAGAAGTTCGCAATATGGAATGCTTAATAATGAAACTGATTACATAAAACTTCAAGAAATATTAAGTAAGAGGGTATCCTTTATAGCAAAACAAATAAATGAAAAGTTTAGTAGGATATTTTTAGATCTTTTTTGGAGTGACAGATATAAGAGAAGCGGCACAAACCTTTTTGAAACTAATAAATAGGTTCTTAATTTGTATATATTGTATTTAGGAGGTTTTAATTGTGGGTATACTTGGGAAAAGTCTATTTGATATAATTACGGATGGTGGTATTGTACCTAAATCACCAACAACTAGAATTGTTGAAAAAATAGTGCACTCTGTCTCTGAAAAAGCTGTTGAAAAACTTACTTCAAATGGGACTAATAAAAAAGGTAGTAAGTCTGTGGGATATGGTGATGTAATCGGAGTGAGACGTACAGGTTATAAGCATTTTGGAATCTATTTAAATGATTACTGTATTATACATTATGCCTCACGTAGTGGTGACTTTGGCAAAGATATTTGTATTCATGAGACTACTATTGAAAAATTCTTAGATGGTTCTAATAGCTATTTTGTATGTAAGTTTTCTAAATCTTATGGAAAACCAAGTGAGTTTGATATTAAAGCTTCATTATCTAGTTCTTCCTTTGTTCCACAATGGGACAAGTTATTTAGAACTTTAAAAGGATTTAATTATAATTTGTATTCACCAGAGGAAACTGTTCAAAGAGCTCATGAAAGAATGGGTGAAAGTAAATACAATTTAGTTACAAATAATTGTGAACACTTTGCAATTTGGTGCAAGACAGGAATATCAGAATCACATCAAGTTAATGATATTCTTGGAGACTTGCCATTTGAAACAATATATACATAAAAATTGAATATTATAGAATACAATACAATTTAGCAATAATAAAATTACTATCACAATGAAAACCCTTGAATTCAGGGGTTTTTGTTGTTTTTGGAGTGAATAGAGTGGGATTTTTTAAGGTTTTGAGCTTGGAATTATGCACTTTTATTATTTAAATGCACCCACCTATGGATTTTTGATTAGGTGGGTGCATTTTTAGGTTGGGTTGGTGCACTTTATAGCAGAAATATTTAGGATGATTGTTAAAGCAGTTTGTGTTACAATAAGTATGGAAAATTTTAGATTTTAAGGAGGATTTATGCCTAAAGAAAAAATGCATGAAGCAGAAGTAAGTCTATATATTGCAAATTACTATCTAAAACATTATTTAACTAATGAGGATATTTTCGTATCAATAGATGGTGCTCATATAAAGACCGGCGAAACTATACATTTTGATATAAAACAATTTTTAAAGAACTTAGGATTTATAAAAATAGGCACCGATTTAAAACGGTGGCAGGGAGAATATAAACTATCGGATGATTTGCCAAAATTAATTATTCATTCTAAGCCTGGTACTGGTGACGTTAACATAAAAACAAAAGACGGTAAGGAAATATATATAGAAAGTAAGAAAGGATCCTTTACAAATAAAAATGGCCAAGAATATTCTCTAATGAGAGAGGCAATTGGACAATTAGTTACTTGTAGAGAAATGAATGAAAATATAATTCCTATGGTAGCAGTACCTTACTCACCCAAAAGCTATGAACTGGCATGTAAATGGTCAGAGTATGTACAAATAAAATTATTAAGGATTAAGTTTATGCTTGTACGTGAAGATGGGGATATTACAATAGTACATTCTTAAGTTAATTAACTATAAAAAGAGAATATTATTTTCAATGATTAATATGTTTCCTAATACACCGCATGTAGAGTGTGTTGTGAAGATAAAGCGGAAAAGGCTTGAGTAGAGAGATTTAGAGGATTTTTACAAAAAAATGAAGTGTGTTATATGTTCCCTCATACGTTTTGAGGGAATTTTTCATTTTTTATTTTACTATGAAAATAGGCTGCCAACTATTGTTGTTGACAGCCTGAAGTTATGTATACTATCTATATAACTCCTTAATTATTATTTATTGTTGGGCAAAATAATCTCTGATTTCATTCAACTTTTCTTCAGCATGAGGTCTACCACCAGTTGCAATTTGATCAATTTGAAAATGTTTTAAAACTTCAAAACCGCAGGTTTGAAGAGTATCTTTTATAAAGCTGCCAGTAATAGGATTTTGCAATTGATTGTTATAGTAGTCGTTAGGTGTTTGCATAGTTGTAATAACGACTGCTTTTTTATTTTTTAATAATCCAATCATTGTTCCATTTGGCCCATAGCTATATGCCCAGCCAAGCTGAAAAACTTTATCACAAAATCCTTTTAAAGCAGCAGGCATTGATGCCCACCATAGCGGAATTGGAAATACCACTATATCTGCTTTATCTATTGCTGCTTTATATTTTAACACCAATGGATCTTCTATCTGTCCTTTTCTCCACTGCAACAAGTCTTGCCCTGTCATAAGAGGGTTAAATCCATCTTTTACTAGATCGATGCACTCAACAGAATGCCCGTTTTTTGAAACAGTTTCAACAACAGTTTTTGCTACTCCTGCGTTAAAGCTTCCTTCATAAGGGTGGCTACTAACAACTAAATAATTCATATTATCAATCTCCTTTTTTATTATATAGATTTTTTACATTATCTTAATGTAACAGACATCTGTAACATATTAAATCCTTATTTTTTATAACATTCTTAAGTAAGCGGTGTGTTATATTTTAGCGGGATTTTAAAATCATTTTAATTATACATCTTGAAACTTCATAAGTAAAATAGTATAATTTTATTATATGTATAGTTAATTACCTATGGAAAGAGGTGTATAATAAATGACCTTGAGGCATTTTAGGATTTTTATTGCAGTTTGTGAGAACAATAGTATAACTGCTACTGGCAAAAAACTTCACATTTCACAGCCATCTGTAAGTATTGCCATTCGTGAACTTGAAGAAAACTATGGAGTTAAACTTTTTGACAGAGTGTCACGAAGGCTATATATTACAGAGACTGGTAAGCATTTATTAGAGTATGCAACTCATATTGTTTCGCTAACTGACGAAGTGGAAGTAGGCATAAAAGATTGGGACTCCTTCGGCACTCTACGTGTGGGATCAAGTATTGCAATCGGTTTTGGTATATTGCCTTCTTATGTCAAAGATTTTGAGCAGCAGACACCTTCTGTTAAAGTAAATGTCGCTGTAAATGATACTAAAACAATAGAAGAATATATTTTAAGAAATACTGTTGATATTGCCCTAATTGAAGGTAAAGTACAGAGTCCAAATATTGAACAAATTAAGTTTATGGATGATGAATTGGTTTTAGTTTGCGGTAAAAAACACCCATTTAGCTGTTACGATGAAATAGATCTAAACATGCTAGATGGACAAGATTTTATACTACGAGAAAGAGGTAGTGATGACAGGGAATTTTTTGAGAGTTTCTTAGCAGCACACGAATTAGAAATCAATATACGATGGGAGAGTATAAGCATACTAATCATTTTTGAGGCAGTAAAAGCAGGGTTAGGATTAACCATTCTTCCTGATGTAATAGTAAAAGCAGGTGTATCATTAGGTAATATCCATGTGATAAAAATTAAAAACGTTTCGCTAAAACGTCAATTTTCTATTATTTATCAAAAAAATAAATTTCTTACCAAATCAGCAAAAAAATTTATCAGTCTTTGTATTAATAATAACGTAAACCCATAGTTTCCCAATCTAATAAAATGCAAACGGAACGCCACTTAGTCTTCTGATTAGGTGGCGTTCTTAAATTTTGCTTTAGACGAAAAATCATAAAGTGGATTGTTATAACTTTTGTTGAGTCGTATTTTATAGTTATATCCATATAAAATGAGGAAACAAATGCCGATTAATAATAAGTACTTAGATGAAATAAGAAACTGCTTAGCCGACTATTTTACTCCCAATTTACTAAAAGGTTGATTAGCAGTTATTATCGTTTAATTTAACATTTTTAGACACTTTATATTTACCAAACTGGTATTAACTTCGATGACAATTTACCTTCATTTGCTTCATGAACTAATTTTATTAAATCTTCTTTGATCATTTGCATTCGTTCAGCACCTATATTTTCAATCCAACGTTGCTCAATATCAGTTAGTATCTCCTCTTTTGCTTTCATTACTAACAATCCTCGCTCGGTCAAAACAATAATTTTCCCTCTCTTATCAGTGGGGTGAATTTTACGCATTACATAACCATTTTTCTCAAGGTAATCCACCATTTTACTCACAGCTTGCTTTGTAATTCCTAAATATTCAGCTAATTCTATACCCGTTGCTCCATCTGGGGTGATGTATGTAAACATAAACCCATGTGTAGGTCTAATATCTTCAAATCCCAATTCGCTCAATCTATCATGTAGTTCGTTAATCGCTGCTCTAAAAGATAATAACAAGAGTGATGTAAGATCTAATTTACTAAATACTTGATGATTCATATATAAAACCTCCTCAAATAAAGTCAATTAGGTTGACTTTTTATTAATTCTATTATACTATATGCAATATAGTCAATCAAGTTGACTGTATTTGTTTTGCTATGAAAGAAATAGGATTCACTAAAAAATCAATACACTATGATTGTAATTGAATACCTATTTTAAATGATTAATCTAACAACTTAAGAATAATTAACAGGAGGAGAAGAGAATGAAACAGTTTTATTCGTAAAAGCAAACAATCGTCCAGCAGATCAGGCGGTTAGTGTAAAGTTATATGAGACTTTTTTAGAAAGCTATAATGAATCACATCCCAATGATACTGTGGTAGAACTTGGTTTATACAATGAAGATTTGCCATATGTAGGAGTAGATATGATTAACGGTACTTTTAAGGCTAGTAGAGAACTTGATTTAACAGAAAAGGAAGCGAAAGCTGTTGCTGATAAATATTTAGATTTTTATTATCAATTTATTAAATTTATAGAAAGAAGGATTGAATTACAATGGAACGTTTATGGACAAAAAACTATATAATGCTGACAATTACAGCATTATTACTATTTAGTGGTTTTTATTTACTAATGCCAACACTGCCCATATTTATTAAACAATTAGGTGGAAGTGAATCTCAAGTTGGATTTATTATTGGAGTGTTTACAATATCGTCAGTAATTGTTCGTCCTATTGTTGGAGGATTAATGGATAAATATGGACGACGAGTATTTATAATAAGTGGACTAATATTTTTTGCAATTACAATGCATTTTTATGATTTGGTAACAATAATTATATTTTTAGTGATGTTACGTATCCTCCACGGAATCAGCTGGGCAATTGCTACAACTTCTATAGGAACGGCTGTGACTGATGTCATTCCAAAATCTCGTCGTGGAGAAGGAATGGGATGGTATGGGCTTTCAATGACTTTGGGCATGGCTTTAGGACCAATATTAGGTCTTTGGGTAGCAAAATCATTTTCATTTCATTATCTATTTTTGCTATGCACAGCATTAGCGCTTATTGCATTTATACTTGCATTTTGTACAAAAATCCCAGCAGTTCAACATACACATGAAAACACAATATCATTTTTTGAAAAAGACCTTTTACCAATCGCTATTGTTACATTTTTCCTATCCATTACTTTTGGTGGAATTACAACGTTTTTACCACTGTTTGCGGCAAAAATTCAAGTTAATGTTGGTACTTTTTTCTTAGTTTATGCTTTCATACTTGCAGTAATTAGACCAATTACAGGAAAGATATCTGATAAGTATGGAGAAGATGTCATTATTATTCCTGCACTCTTTATACTAATTGTCGCACTATTAGTCCTAGCATTTACAAAAGGAATTGTTGGACTAGTTATTACAGCTATTTTGTACGGAATTGGATTCGGATCAGCACAACCAGCCCTTCAACTAGCGATTATACGATTAGCTAAACCAGAGAAAATTGGAGTAGCGAACGCCACATTTTTTACCGCTTTTGATTTAGGTATTGGTTTAGGATCTATTATTCTAGGATTTGTTTCACAACTCGTGGGATATCAAACGTTATTTATTGTTTGTGCTGTATCTGCGTTTATTAGCCTATTATTTTTTACTGTTTTTGTTAAGAAGACATTAAAATAACATTTAGTTTACAGAAGAACATCCACTACTATCCACTATTTACTGCGAAATCATCTGCATATTAAAGCATTAAATAACTCACGACATCACTATCGTGAGTTTAATTTTTGAAATGATATAACCGCTCTCCTTTATTATACTTATTTAGTAAATGGATTTTTAAGATAAAGAAAAATACCCTTATTCTTCAATTTAACTAATAAAAAATGTTCATTAAATTTACTTCATGAACATTTCTACGTTCCTTTTGTGTAGGGCATCTTTTTAAATATGCAATAAAGATATTCAGAATCTCATTCTCACCATGAATAAATAATATAATATACTAGGTAATCCGATAGCAGATAGTATTGAGATTGCAGTATGTACTTTTTTCTTATCTTGTAACATAAACAATAAAAACTTATACCCTAAAATACCAATGACTCCACCCAAACAATTTAGAATTATATCATCAATATCTGATGCTCCAATGCCTAAAAGCCCCTGAATGATTTCAACAAACAAACTCACTATAAATATAAGGAGCAAATTGGTTATTACTCTTTTATGATTTTTGAATAATGACAAATATGTACCAAGGGGAATAAAAATAACTATATTGCCAACCACATTACTAAAGCATTCGCAAATCTGCCAGATATATATTCCATTATACTATAAAAAGGAGTGAGATTGATTGATCTATGCTCCAAATGCGAAATTCTTGATAAGAACAATATTTTAATTAGCAAAAGTATGTAACAAATGAAAACACCATATAAAAATACTGCTTTAATTCTCTCTCGTTTATTCATAATACCTCCGTTTTTCATTTCATCCCTGCTTATTCTCTGACGTTCAGTTATTAACTATCCAAGGGCAAATTAATTATAAAAGTGGTTCTCTCATAAATTGCATTCCTTACTTTCTTATATTACAAAAAGGAGTTTAAGAAAATTGTAATTAAACCTTAAGATTTCTTAAGATTACAATTTAAATTTTATCCATTTTCAAGAATAGTTTAGCTGATAGCAAACAAAAGTTGTTCAACCGTTAATACCCCATTTGGGACCTTAACTGATATGTTTTTCAAATTAACACTATGAGCTTAAATATTGTACTAAAAGGAAAAGAAAATATATCAAATTCATGGAAATGATAATGGGGGGGATAAAAATGAGTTCATATTTATTAAGCTTTAAAGACATTGATAAGTCAAAGCTAGAAGTGGTAGGAGGCAAAGGCGCAAACCTGGGAGAACTTTCAAGGATTGAAGGGTTACAGGTTCCTGAGGGCTTTTGCGTTACTACGGCGGCCTATAAAAAAGTAATAGAGTATAATAAGGAGTTTAACAGACTTCTAGAGGAATTATCTCATCTTAAGGTGGATGATAGAAAAAAAATAGGTGTAATCTGTGGTAAAATACGTAGTTTAATCGAAGGAATCACTATTCCAAAGGATATAGATGAAGGGATAACAGCATTTATTAAAAAGTTTGGTGAAAAGAACGCCTATGCTGTTCGTTCAAGTGCTACTGCCGAAGATTTACCTCTGGCCTCCTTTGCAGGGCAGCAGGATACCTATTTAAATATTATAGGAAAAGATGATATTCTTCACCACGTGAGCAAGTGCTGGGCATCACTTTTTACAGATAGAGCAGTGATTTATCGTATTCAGAATAACTTTGACCATCGCAGGGTATATCTTTCGGTGGTTATCCAAAAGATGGTTTTCCCAGTGGCTTCAGGAATTATGTTTACTGCAGATCCTATAAGTGGCAACAGGAAGGTCACCTCTATAGATGCAAGCTTTGGCCTTGGGGAAGCACTAGTGTCCGGCCTTGTGAATGCGGATATCTATAAAGCGAAGGCAGGCAAAATTATAGATAAAAAGATATCTACTAAGAAGGTAGCCATTTATGGCATTCCTAAGGGAGGGACTGAGCAGAGAGAGATTGATGCTGCTCAGCAGAATGATCCATCTATTCCGGAATACTTTATGTCAAGAAGCAGAGCTATGATGTCGGAATTAGAGCAGCAGTCACAGAAGATTTCAGGTAATGAGCTTTTTGATTTTGTTGAGAAGAGCATGGCTCGAATAAAGGACAATATGATGGATACCTACGGAGTTGTTTTTTCGGGAGCTTATGCAACTAGCTGGATTAATAAGAAGCTTGAAAAATGGCTAGGGGAAAAAAATCTAGCGGATACTCTTGCGCAGTCTGTATCTAATAATGTTACCTCAGAAATGGGACTTGAGCTTTTGGATGTATCAGATGTAGTAAGAAAGTATCCAGAGGTAATTAAATATTTAGAGCATCCTAAGGATGAAACCTTTTTTGAGGACCTTGTAAAACTTCCAGGAGGAATTGAAGCACGTGATGCAATAAGAGAATTCCTGAAGAAATACGGCATGCGGTGCTCTGCGGAAATAGATATAAGCAGGACTAGATGGAATGAAAGACCAACAATATTGGTTCCTCTGATCCTTGGTAATATTAAGGTTTATCCTCCTAATGCTCATGAAGCTAAATTTGAGCAGGGACTCAAGGAAGCTAAAGAGAAGGAGCAGGATATTTTAAGTAGGCTTCAAAAGCTTTCAGGTGGCAGAGTAAAAGCTAAAAAGGCGAAGAGAGCTATCAGTGTTCTTCGTAATTATGCAGGTTACCGTGAGTTCAACAAGTATACCTTAATCTGGTACGAGTGGGTTATTAAGCAGGTTATTATGAAAGAAGCTGAAAGGTTAGTATTACAGGGGATTATAAAGGAACCAGGTGATATATTCTATCTTGAATATGAAGAATTGAGAGAGGTTATTAAAACCAACAAATTGGATTATAGTATTATACAAAAAAGAAAAGAAGACTATGAGATTTACGAGAAGCTTACACCTCCTCGTGTAATTACATCCGATGGAGAAATTATATCCAGTCAATACGACATAAGCAAGATCCCAGAAGGTGCTTTGGCAGGGGTACCTGTATCAGCAGGCATAATTGAAGGCAGAGCAAGGATAATACTAAGAATCGAAGATGCAAATATCGAGGAAGGGGATATTCTGGTTACTACTTTTACTGATCCTAGCTGGACACCGGTATTTGTAAGTATCAAGGGACTTATCACAGAAGTTGGGGGAATGATGACTCATGGGGCAGTTGTCGCAAGAGAATACGGACTTCCAGCGGTAGTAAGTGTGGAGAATGCTACAAAACTTATAAAGGACGGACAGAGAATTCAAGTAAATGGAACAGAAGGATATGTAGAAATACTCCATTGAAAACAATTAAGGTGCTGCTATGATGAATGGAAATAAAAAGGCTATGAGCAAGTAGGCTGCAAAGACTTGATTTCTGCTAACTATCCGACTGTACACTTTGTATAGTGGTACTAGCTAAGGCATCAAGTCCGTCCATTCTTTACTAATTTAGATATATCATTAGGCGTAGTATTTTGATAAACATGTCTTATACTATTTTCTTGTATTGTTATATGAACCTGGGAAATTTAAGCTAACTGCTACTGACTTAAAAACCCTACTAACCTTACTGCCGCATATTTTACACGTTTCTAATGGTTTATCATTTATAGATGCTTCAACATCGAATCCAACGATATTTTTGCAATCCTCATTTGTGCATTTATATGAATATGTCACATTATTCCTCCTCTACTATTCTTTTTATTGAAGATAGCATCCTCTTTTAATTTATTTAATTCAATCCTTATTCTTCATCAGCTTTTAGTGCTTTATAATTATATCACAATATTTTAGGTTATAAATATACAATTTGTGATAGTAGTGTAAATACTCAAACAGAGGAGGCATAAAACATGACACAATCCAGCCATAATAATGCTAATAAGTTTAGTATGATAACTAAACTTGCTACTTTTTTGCCAATTATGAAAGGTTTTGATAGCATAGTCCATGTCGAAAAGGGAAGTTATTATACATTCTTTCAAGATTAAGCTTGGTTATATTTTTAAAATAATTATAGGGAACGTATAGAGATTAGAAAAATTAGGGATATGGATGACTTATTAAATACTGCTGTAAGTTGGATTATTCAACATAAAGATCGTTAAAAAAGAAGATACACTATTGTAAAATATGGAAGCGTATGCGGACAGATTTTACATGCTAAATTGGTCTATAAACCTTGGAATATTAAGTACATCACACATTGCAGAAATTACTGGTTTCATTCCTAAGCTATTCACTTAATATTTAAAGAGTCAATTTCAAAAAAAATATTTACATATTGTAGTATCTGGATGTTTTCTACAATTGCTCTTTTTATTGCAGTTCCAGTTTCAAAATTATTTTTAAGTATTATTTATTTTAATTATTTTTCAGCTAATTTTGATGCGTTAACAGGAATTGCAAATAGAGCTAATATAATGAAGCAGCTTATTGAAACAAAGGAACTTTGCGATAGAAACAAACAAAAGTTTGCGCTGATTATTTTTGATTTGGACAAGTTCAAGAGAATTAATGATGAATATGGACATTTGGTTGGGGACGAAGCATTAAAATATACAGCACAAACAGTATAGAATGCTATACGAAATACAGATTTTGTTGGACGTTTTGGTGGAGACGAATTTATAATTGCACAGAAGTTTATCAAAAATGAAGGCGATGTAGAAATAGTAATTAATAGAATATATAAAGAGTTAGAGATAGCACTTATAATAGGTGATAAAGAAATTCTAATAAATATAAGCAGTGGTGTCAGTATATTTCCTGATTGTGCTTCAGATATAGAGATTTTAATCAATCAAGCAGACAGTGCTATGTATGAAGGTAAAAAAAGAAAAGGATGTACATTAAACTTTTTTAAAAAAACTTGAAACTAACGAATTAACTTATATAACATAAAGAATAATTAGCAACAAAGAAAAGCATCTATGCAATCTCCTGTTATAATTAAGTTACTACACAAAAACATAACTAAGGAGAAAACATAAATGTTTAACAACTCAATTGTAACAAAATCATCGGCAATGATCATAGTATCTAAGAATAATGGAGGTAATATACAATGATTTTATATCATGGTTCTAATATTATGATTGAAAACATTGATTTAAATAAATGTATACCGTACAAAGATTTTGGGAAAATTCCCTGGGTAATGTTAAATACTTATAACAATCTAATTAGTCTTAACTATAAGAAACAGGCCTACTGCACCTATTAGTAAATAACTTAACTAAATTCTAGTTAAATTTAACAATATATTTATTAAA
This sequence comes from Clostridium sp. FP1, assembly GCF_011065975.2. NCBI lineage: Bacteria > Bacillati > Bacillota > Clostridia > Eubacteriales > Clostridiaceae > Clostridium > Clostridium sp. FP1. The sequence continues at coordinate 2,192,127 of NZ_JAAMNJ020000001.1, forward strand.
TTTAACTAGAATTATAATTTTCTATTATTGATTCAATTTCTATTATCCCATTCAATTCTGTATTTCAGTCAATTAGCAAGAAGAAACTGTTTCCAGTTTCTTCTATGGTGTCTGGAAAGCCACCTAAAAAAGGTAAGATAAACTACCGAAATTTATAGAAATACATTTCGGTAGTTTTTTTGTCGTTAAAATACAATTAGCCTAAGTTTAAGAATAATTAACGTTGAAATCTAAGATATACTTCAGTATATAGTTATCCATTCTTTGTATATCCATTTTAAATAAATTAGAATCAAATAATAAAGCAATAGCAAATAGATTAGCTTCATACTCATTTGAATTTGATAATGAATCACCATTAAAATGATTACCTGCATTTTTATGTAAAACAGCATGTCCTAATTCATGTGCACAAAAAATTTGTTGTGATCTTTTATTAAAATTGGAATTTATACATATGCAAGGTGGCATATCTTCATAAGGTTTCAGTATATAGGCTTGCACTGCATTTTTTCTGAAAGAAACAAAGTTACAATTTATATTTAACATTTTTGCTATCTTAAACGGATTGTTTGTCTTATAAGTTTCTTTAAATTTGATAGCAGTCTCAACAATATCATTTCTTGTCAATCAGTCCATCCCCTTTAATGGTATTTATTTCTTATACTTATAGCTAATTAACTCTAATTGTCTCAAAAGTTCGTTGGCAAAATCAACTAATTCATCACGTCTCATTTTCTTTATATCATACCCACCATAAGCCATTAACATTGGCTGCTTTAATATGAATGTCATGGCATCCTCAGGAGTTTTTATGGTTTTGTATTCTAAAGAGGAATCAGTAGAGTCTTTTTCCCAACCCATTAAATAACTAGGCGTAGTATTTAATGCATTAGCTAAAATTTCTAGCTTATCAATAGGTAAATTTTTAATAAAGCCAGTTTCATAACGTTGTAATGTAGATTTACTTATACCGGTTTTATCTGCTAGGTCTTGATAAGATAAATTTTGTCTAATTCTTATCTCTTTAATTCTCTTTATTATTTCATTAGTTTCTCTTTCTTCCATAAAAAAAACCTCCCTATATAGCAATATTATACCATTTAATACCATGAATGCAACGAAATATTTCGAAAACTTAAAAAAAGTTGCATATTTGGGTTGACAGTAGCATATATGCAGTCATATAATAATATTATTCCATATATGTAATAAAAATACAAGGGAACAGGAGAGCGTTATGAATATAAATAAATTAAAGGGTAAAATGGTTGAGGCGGGTATTAGTCAAGAGAAGTTAGCTCAAAAGTTAGGTATAACAGTACAAGCATTAAATGCAAAGCTTAATAATAGATCATGCTTAACTATCGAAGAGGCGAAAGGGATAACTAATATATTGAATATTGAAAATCCAAGTGAAAAATTTTTTAATTCTAAAGTCCCAAATGTGCAACAATAGATTTAAAATTTGTAGTAAATATTTTTTTGTCTATGCAATTAAATGTAGATAATAAAAGAATAGAAATTTAGTAAAAGAAATATGCCTAATATAAAATTACTATCAATATCAAAGGAGGAATAATAATGGCTAAATATAGACAGATTTATACAGAATTTTGGAGTGATAGCTTTGTCCTTGAACCTACACCGGAGGAAAAATATTTTTATTTGTATCTTATATCAAATTGTAAAACAACACAGTGTGGTATTTATGAAATATCAAAAAGAATTATAGAAACAGAAACAGGATACAATAGGGATACTGTAGAGAAGCTAATTAAAAGGTTCTGTGATTATAATAAGATATTATATTGCGAAGAAACAAAAGAGCTTATGGTTATAAATTGGGTGAAATACAATGCTCCTAATAATGTAAATGCAATTAAATGTGTACATCGCGAACTTAGTAAAGTTAAACATAAAGATTTCCTTAAAATACTATTTAAAAAATGTAAGGAAGCCCAACTAGATGTAGAAAGAATCTTTGAAAATCTTATTACCTTGGAAGCTTGTTCTGAGGTTTTTACAGAGTGTTCCTTAGAAAAAGTGGGCAAGTTGCCATTGAGCCATACTTTAGAAAGGAACTCTGAAGTGATTTTCATAAATACCCAAAAGGCACCAGAAGAAGCTAGTAGTGTTTCTGTAGAAAATCAGGAAAATCAGGAATTAAGTGAATTTATGATTAACAAATCACTTAGTAGGCAATTACAAGCCCCTTATAAGGGGCTACCAAGTAATAGAATAAGAAGTAATAAAGAAGAAATAATAAATAAAAAGCAAGAAATAAGAAGTAATAAAGAAGAAGTATCAGAAAATGTAATAAAAGATAAAAATAATTCTTCGGTTGCTGATTATGAGGGGTTAAAAAATATAATTAGAATATTTGAAGAAAATGTACATGCTATTACACCTTTTGAATATGAAAAAATATTAGATTTTACAGAGCATGTAAGTAGTGAAGTTATTATCATGGAAATAGAAGAGACTGTGAACTATAACGCTAAAGCCATGCAGTATATTACTAAAATACTGCATAACTGGATTAGCAGCGGCATAAAAACTGCTCAAGAAGTAAAAGTTTATCAAAAACAATGGGCAAGTAAAAAGAGTAGCGACATAAGTCATAATGTAAAAAAAAGGTGGTTTCTGCGACTATGAGCAAAGAAGTTATGATTTTGATGCCCTAGAAAAACGATTATTAGGGCTCACGGATACTGAAGATACACTATATAAAAAATAAAAAAGGCGGTGTTTTATTATGGAAAAATTAGTTGAAAAGGCTAAAACTAAAGAGGGAGGAGCTATAGAAGAAATAATAGAAAAATTTAAATATCTTATATTCAAGGAGGCTTCAAGGTACCACATTCCAGGTTATGAACTAGAGGATTTAGTGCAGCATGGTTATCTTTCGGTTATAAAAGCCATAGCCATGTATAAGCTAGGTAGCAATAGTTTTTACGGCTACTGTATAAATTCTATAAGAATGAACTTCAAGGCCCTTTTAAAAGGACAAATAAAGCATTTTAGAGAAGTTCCAAACAATGAAATGCTAGATTTTGATACTGCAGGAGATTATGAATTTACCTTAGAGGATGAAGTAATTGCCCATGAAGAAGTAAAAAAATTATATGCTATGCTTGGCAGGCTTGAGCCTTTAGAGCGTGAAATCATAGAAAGATATTATATTTTGGAACAGTCATTGGGAGAAATAGCCTGTGATAGTGAAAAAAACTATTATCAATTTGCAAGAATTAAGAAAAAAATCTTAGAAAAACTGAAAGCACTTATGCAGCAAGCTTAGGCGGTTAGTTGCCTCCTCTTTACTGGAACTTAATATCTTTACTGCTTCTTTTGCAAGTCTATCTTCTACTGAATTTTCTATCCAATGCTCTAATAGAAGGCCTGGGGGGGTAATGGGGAGAATATTTAATATTGGGAGGGGGTGTTCTTAATTAGGATATCCCTTTAAAATTTATTACCTGTTTAATAAAAAAATATCAGAAGCTTTATGTATTACCATGGACATACTTGCTGAAGAAAAAGAAGATTTAAGAGAAGAACCAGTTCTAATGTTTATGGGGAAAGTCAAAGAAGGTACAAAAAAAGTAATAGGGTAATTAAAGAAGATGTGTTTAAGATTTTAGAGATGAATTGTAAAACACTATATTATCCAATAAAAGATGATGATATTTGCGGATTTGTCTATAAGCATAAAGATAATAAAATCGCATGTATAAATTCATCCATTCCAATGGAAAAGCAAGTGTTTGCTGCAGCGCATGAGTTATACCATATATTATATTCCGATATAGATAATGGAGAACTCGTTAATAGCGAGGTACTCGATGAAAAAATGCCACTTAAAGAAATGAGCAGAGAAGATAGGTATTATTAGAGCGTAGGTATAAGTTGTTTATAGCAAACAAAAGTTGTACACTTCGGTTCAAACATTTGTAACTGCCTCGAGGGACGTAGCAATAACTGAAAGTTACTGTTGGCTAATAACAACAAAAAAACTGTTCCAATTTTTGTAGAGAATCAGACGCCTTACAAAGATTGAAACAAATTTTGTTGTTGAGGGCTATACCACAGTTAGAGTCATCTCATGCTTAAGCATTTTGGTGAATCCAGTCCTACTAGGTTTGCGCAGTTGCTATTTTATGGATGCTTCATAAATTGTTCGAATTGAATCGGATAGCATCAAATTGAATTCTTTGTCTGTTTGCTTAGCGGTCAATCCTTGCGATAAGGCACGCGAAAAACTAGCAATAAGTCCGTGATTGTGCGCAAGTTTTTGATTTGCTTCACTTTGAGTGTACCCTCCTGATAAAGCCACAATACGTACAATATGCAGATTATCCATTAAATCGTGATAGAAGTTATTTTCTGTTGGTATTGAAAGTTTAAGCATGACTTTGACATCTTTGTCAAGGGCGGATAATTGATTGAAAATTTCATATTTTAATAGTTTTTCTGATTTTTCCTTATCCTTGCTGTGGATATCAACCTCAGGTTCGATAATTGGAATAAGCCCCGCTTCAGCTATTTTCTTGCCAATATCGAACTGTTGCTCAACTATTTTTCGAATTCCTTCTGAATTGGCTTCTTTAATGACTGAACGCATTTTTGTCCCGAAAATGTTTTTTTCAATCGCCCGTTTTAAGAGTTCTTTCAAATTGGGAATCACTTTCATGAGTTGAACACCGTTCTCAAGTCCAGCGAGCCCTTTATCAATCTTTAAAAAAGGCACAATACCTTTGTTCTCCCAAAGAAAATCCGCGGTAAATTGATCACCAACCTTACGATCCATAGTGTTTTCAAATAAAATGGCACCCAAAATATGCTCCGAATTGAATGCAGGGTTCGTGATAATACGCGTTCTCATTTCGTGTACCAAATCAAACATTGCTTCGTCATTTGAATAAGAGTTTTTCGAAATCCCATACTGCAAAAGTGCAGTGGGAGTACTGCCCCCACTCTGGTCCAATGCAGCGATAAACCCTTTTCCAGCATGGATTCGATCCATTTGTTCCTGATTCATATAATTATCCCCTTTCATTTTTATTAACTGAATAATATCTTTAATTTTATTATAGCACTTCTTACGTACAGATATACAGCTCGATTCCCATTAACAAGGAATTTGGAACCCCGGACTTTTTTATTGGTGGGATGCTTGTCGAGAGAAGCATCCACGTCAAACCCGCTAATATATTACACCATTTAATACCGTAAGGTAACAATCAATATGTTATAAAATATGTGTGGGATACCATTATATTTGAAAAGGCACACCTTTAGAACTATATAAAGTTATCAAAATTACTAAAGTTTACTAAGGTATTTAGGTCAGGTGCTTCTTCCCTCGCCATGACGCACATTTTTATCGTTACGATACAAATGATTTATTTAACTATACCATTATTACCGTAAATTGGTTTAAAAATACAGTGAAAAATTTTAGTCAAGCTATAAATAAAGCATAGGTATGGCTAGAATGACCTATTTGATTAAGATTTAAATGATAATAAGTTGAGTAGAAATGTTTATTGTGAAGCTTATTTTATTGACATTTATTAAGTTATAAATGCGACTCTATTGTAAAATATGGAATCATATGACATCGTTGAGTTAATATGAAATGATTGAACTTAGTCGTAAAAAATGTTATGCTATCAAGGGTAAACTAAGTAGAATGTCTTTGCTACATAAAAATCAAGTGTAAAATTGCAATTGAGAAGAAAATATATTGAAGAGCTTATTTTTATAGGCTCTTTTTTAGTGATAAAGAGAGGTAATAATATGATAAAAGTTGAAAATTTGTCCTACTCATTTCCGCAAAAGGATCTATATAATAATATTTCATTTACATTAGAAGCTGGAGAGCATTGTGCTTTTATAGGAACAAATGGCAGCGGAAAAAGTACATTGATAGATATAATTATGGATCCAGAAAAATATATGTTCGATGGTAAGCTCGAGATACAGCCAAATTGTAGAATTGGGTACGTAAGTCAATTCTCACAACAGGGCGAAGCAAAAGAAACTACAGTTTTCGAATATATAGGGGAAGAATTTATTAAACTACAAAATGAAATAACATCTATTTGCAGCGAAATGGAAACATCGACCGATATTGATTCACTACTAGAAAAGTACCAACAAACTTTAGACGCATTTGATGCAATTAATGGGGATGATTTCGAAAATAACATTAATAAAAGCCTAAATCTTGCAAACTTAATCAAATATAAAGATCTAATGATATCTGAACTTAGTGGTGGGGAATTTAAGCTTATTCAAGTAATTAAGGAAATGCTAAATAGTCCAGACTTAATGATTATGGATGAACCTGATGTGTTTTTAGACTTTGAAAACCTTAATGCGCTTAAAAATCTAATTAATTCGCACAAAGCAGCAATGCTAATTATTACGCACAACAGATATCTATTGAATCATTGTTTTAACAAAATTCTGCACCTTGAAAACATGGAACTCCAAGAGTTTGATGGAAGATATATTGATTATAACTTCTCATTACTTCAAACTAAAATTGAAATGCAAGAACTAGCTATTGATGATAATGAAGAACTTGAGCGAAATGAAAAGTTAATAAAAAAACTAAGATTTGAAGCAACTGAGTATGATCAATCTTCTAAAGGGAAATCTCTAAATGCTAGAGTTAAAATTCAAGAAAGATTAGAAAAACGTAGAATTAAATCACCATTTGTAGATATTAAAGAGCCCAATATCAGTTTAGTTACAGATAATGAAATGGTCGAAACCATTGCTTTAAAAGTTAATGATTATAGTGTTAGCTTTGATGATATGCTTCTAGAAAATGTTAACTTTGAGATTAAATCTACTGATAAAGTAGCCATTGTGGGTCCAAATGGTACAGGAAAAACCACAATACTTCGAGAAATCTTTAAAAATAATCATGATTCTATTGAGATAAATCAGCAAGTTGAAGTGGCTTATTTATCTCAACTTCAAGGCAAAACAGTAAATGAGTCTAATACCATACTTGAAGAGTTCTTAGATGCTGGTTTTAAAACTTGTGAAGAGATTAAATCATATATTTCAAACTATGGTTTTGAAGAAGAAATCATTAATCAAAAGATAGGGTCTTTATCTGGTGGAGAAAAAAATATGCTTCAATTGGCTAAAGTTTCTGCTAGTCAAGCAAACATGTTGCTTCTTGATGAACCGACAAGTCATTTAGACACCTATTCACAAATAGCACTGGAAAAAGCCATAGAAAACTATAAAGGTGCGATTTTAATGATTTCTCATGATTTCTATTCTATAGTAAACTGTATGGATTTTGTTTTAATCATTGAAGATAAGACAATTAGAAAAATGAGTATGCGAAAATTTAGAAAGATGATTTATGCTAATCATTTTGGTGTAGACTATTTAGAAATTGAACAAAAGAAAAAATTAGTTGAAACAAAAATAGAATTAGCTTTAAAAGATACTGATTTTACGCTTGCAAAAGTTTTATCCCAGGAGTTAGAAGAGCTGATTAAGTTATTCTAACCCCTGTAAGGTGCCTGTCGCCTTGAAAAAATTGGGAATGCAAGTTGCTAAGAAACTGGGCACGATGGAACTACTGAAGAAATTCGGTAGTTTTTTTGCGAATACTATTAAGCTGTTATAAAGTTAAAGAGTTTTATTAATAAGCATTTTGAATTTTACATAAATAATATATTCATATTTTTGATAATAAGAAAAAAGGTTTAAAAGCTTTTTTAAAAGATTATTCATTGTGTATAAATGATTTGAAGCTATATTATTCAACACTATTTTAAAGGAAATACTTTTTGAATATTCTGATTGCTGGTTTTTTTATTTTTTTGTGATACAATAACTTTGAATTTAACTAATACATATGTATAAAATATTAAATGTACTAAAGAAGGTGAGGATAAAATGATGAACTATTTACAAGTAATTATCGGAAATATAAATGATATTCTATGGTCCTATGTACTTATTGCACTACTTATTTTTATGGGGTTATATTTTACATTTAAAACAAAATTTGTTCAATTTAGATATTTAAAAGAAATGATATCTCTTTTAACTGAAGGTGCGGGAAAGTCTATTTCTAAAACTGATAAAAAGAAAGGGGTTTCTTCATTTCAAGCATTTTGTATGAGTACTGCTTCTAGAGTTGGAACTGGAAATCTTGCTGGAGTTGCTATTGCTATAGCTATTGGCGGTCCGGGTGCAATATTTTGGATGTGGGTAATTGCTTTAATAGGTGGTGCTTCTAGTTTTGTTGAAAGCACTCTAGCTCAAATTTATAAAGTTAAAGATAAACATGGGTACAGAGGTGGACCGGCATATTATATGGAAAAAGCACTTAATAAAAGATGGATGGGGATTGTTTTTTCTATATTAATTACTGTATGTTTTGGTCTTGTATTTAACTCTGTTCAATCAAACACTATATCACTTGCTTTTCAAGAAGCTTTTGGAGTTAAAACTGTTATTACTGGTTTGATTTTATCAATATCTACAGCAATTATAATTTTTGGCGGAGTTAAAAGTATAGCTAAGTTTTCGGAAATTGTTGTTCCTATAATGGCGGTTGCATACCTTTTAGTAGCCATATTTGTTATTATTAAAAATGTATCTTCTTTACCAGCAGTGTTCTCACTTATATTTAGAAATGCTTTTGGTTTTGAACAAGCCTTAGGCGGCGGTCTAGGTGCTGCCATGATGATGGGAATTAAACGAGGACTTTTTTCAAACGAAGCTGGAATGGGAAGTGCTCCTAACGCTGCAGCAACAGCAGAAGTATCGCATCCTGTAAAACAAGGACTGATTCAAACTTTAGGAGTGTTTACAGATACAATTTTAATATGTAGTGCAACTGCATTTATAATATTATTATCTGGAAATTATACAACTAAAGGATTAACTGGAATACAGCTTACACAAAGTGCTTTAAGCTCACAAGTTGGTGCTTGGGGAAATACTTTTATTGCTGTATGTATATTCTTATTCGCATTTAGTTCAATTGTAGGAAATTACTATTATGGCGAAACAAATATAGAATTTATTAACACAAACAAAATATATGTTTTTTTGTATAGAATTGCTGTTGTAAGTATGGTTTTCATTGGGTCTGTAGCAAAGATTCAAATAGTCTGGGATTTAGCAGATTTATTCATGGGATTAATGGCAATAATTAATTTGATTGCTATATTTAAGCTTGGTAAAATTGCTTTTGCAGCATTAAAAGATTACACTTTTCAAAAGAAACAAGGAAGGGATCCCGTATTCACAAAGAACTCTATTGAAGGATTAAAAAATGTAGAATGTTGGGATGAAGAATAATTTTCCGTTTTAAACATAAAAGGTAATAAAGTAAGGGCATGGCTAGAATGAACTGTTTGGTTTGTTCCAGATATTATTATTGATGCTACCTCTGAAGTCATGAAGAGGCGGTAATATAAAAATTATAGATAAAAAAACACTACTGCACTTGGGGGGAGCCCAGTGCAGTAGTGTTTTTAATTCTTCGCCATTTAAAAAAATGGTATTTAAATTATAGACTATTTTCGAGATTTCTATTCAATGTGGTATTTCATCATTAGTTCAAGTTAAAACAAAGGACAGTGTCCCATTTATGCAAGGAGTTTCTACAAAACTAAATGATTTAGGTGCCTGTCGCCTTTCAAAAAATGGAAATGAATAAATGTAGACCTTAAAAAGATTTTGGGAAAGGATTCTACTGTACAACAATAAAGAGCCAAGCTGAAATGTCCTTAAGATTTTATTTTCAAATGAAATTGTGTATGGTAAAATAAATATATAATTTAGAAAGTGTGCTTATAGCCAGTTTATAAATTTAAAAAAATTAGGGCATAATTCATAATAGCTATTAAATTTAAGAGAAAGAAATGGAGAAGATAAGATTTGAAAGGTAAATGTTATTATTGCAATGAGGAATTATCAGAAAGAACCGTTAAAAGGCATGTTAAAGGTTGTAAAGATAGAAAGGAAAAGATAAAAGAAGCAATGGCGAGTTCTAAAAAAACTAAGAGTCAATATGTTTTATCTATAGTTCCACAGTATGGATCCAAAGAGTATTGTTTATATATAGCTATAGATATAGATTCAACTTTAAAGAATTTGGATAGTTTTTTAAGAGATATTTGGTTAGAATGTTGTGGACACTTAAGTAGTTTCATTATAGGTGATGTAAATTATGACTCTTCAGTGGAGGAAGATTCTGAATTTTTTTTCAATGACGAAACAATGGATTTCGAATTGAGACAGGTAATTTCTGTAGGTGATAAATTTAGATATGACTATGATTTCGGTTCTACTACTAAATTAAAACTTGAAGTTATTGATGAGTATTTAACAGGGGAAAAACATAGTGAAATAGAAATATTAGCTAGAAATGAAGAAATACAAAATTTTTGTGCAAATTGTAATAAAAAGGCAGAGTATTTTGATTATGAAGAAGAAAAGTTTTTTTGCGAAGATTGCATAGATGAAGATACTGAGATGGTAGATATACCTGAATATACAAATTCACCTAGAGATGGAGTTTGTGGATATGAAGGAGACAGAGACACAGAAAAACAGTACTTGCCAGGAAATAAATTTAAGTTTAAGAAAGCTAAAACAAAAAGGCAAAAGAATATAGTTCCATTTATAGAGGATGATGAGTTTGATCAATATAATGATGAAGAGAATTTTGATTCCATTTTACATAGCGTAATGAATAATATAGATTTAGAAATTGAAAATAAAGCAAATGCAATGTTTAATAAAGTAAAAAGAGGTAAGTTTACACAGGATCTAAGAGAATTATTAGAATGTAATACCAAACCTGAATTATTAAAAATAGCATCTATGCTAAATACTACGAAGGTATCTAAGCTTAATAAAGGGCAATTAGTAGAAAGACTTTTAGATGTATATGAAGAGAAAATAACGCAGGCGTTATATTTAATTGATAGTGAAAGGTTTGAATTTTTAAAAAATGTAGCTGATAAACATGGATATATATCTTTTGAAGATCATAATTTCACATCAAACCCAGATTATTTTTTAGAATGCGGATTTGTATTTGTAGCTATGAGAGAAGATGGTGTATATTTAATCATGCCAAATGAAACAATAAATGCTATAAAATCCTTAGATAATGAGGAGTATAGAAAAAAACTCGCTAAAAATACAGAACTAGTAAAGCTATTCTGCGGAATGACCTATAACTATGGCGTAATGCTTATAAATGATTTTAAAAGCATGCTTAATAATTATGTTGACTATTCTTTAGGTGAAACTGATTTTTACGGAATAATTGTAAGTGGTTCATATTATTATGGTGGGTATAAATTACAAGGTAATATAGCCTATAGTATAATGGTGCCACTAGAAGATGTTGTCAATATTATTAATACAAGAGAGAAGATTTCAAGTGATAGTGATTTTTGTATTATAAAAAAGGATGAACTACTTGAATCTGCCAATGAAGAATATTTAATTGAAAATAAAATAAGTATGAAATTAAAAAGGCATTTAAAGAATAATTGGAAAATAGAAGATTCACAGGTTGAAATGATTATAGTTAATTTATATGCTGATATTCAAGAAAATGAAAAGGAAGAAGTAATAGAAAATATCCTATATGCATTAGGAGAAGCAAGTGAAAATGACCTTCAAAAATTATTAGTAGAGATAAATAGTTTTATAAATAATACTAGACTTTGGAGATTAAAAGGATATACTTTAAACGAATTAAATTCAGGACATAATAATACTTCTACTCCTAAGATAGGAAGAAATGACGCTTGTATATGTGGAAGTGGTAAAAAATATAAAAAGTGTTGTGGATCTAAGGTTATTCAGCTATTTTAATGAGAGAGCTGTTACTAGATTTACGGTTCAGTAGAATGAAATATGATGAATTTAACCCTCCATAGATAAATACTATGGAGGGTTTTGTCTAGTCATAAACTTTTTAAAGGATTATGTACTTTTTTGTAATGTAAAATTTTTTTGTGGAGATAATGAAAATCATTTGCAATTGATAAAATATATGATATAATGAATTTAATATAAATGCATTATCGCGGCAAAATAATATATTTTATGGAGGAATTTATGGCAAAGATAAGAACACCAAGGTTTAAATTAAGCAGAAGATTAGGCGTAAATATTTACGGACATCCAAAAGCAATGAATAGAGCTACAAAAGAAAGCAGTAGAGGTGGTAAGCAGTTATCAAATTATGGTATTCAGCTTATAGAAAAACAAAAGCTGAAATCCTATTATGGTGTGCTTGAAAAGCAATTTTCAAGATATATAAATAGAGCAATGAAAAGCAAGGAAATAACAGGGGATGCTTTAGTTAAATATTTAGAGTGCAGACTAGATAATATAGTATATAGAATAGGATTTGCAAGCTCTATACGTCAGGCAAGGCAAATGGTTAATCATGGTCATATAACGGTAAATGGTAAAAAGGTAGATATTCCATCTTTTGAAGTTAAGATTTCCGACAATATTGTATTAAAAGAGAAATACAGAAAAAATGAAATATTTACAGAAAGTTTTTTAGAGCTTAAAACATTTACCTTACCTTATATCGAAAAGGATTATGAAAATTTTGCTGGAAAAATTATAAGAATGCCTGAAAAAAATGAAATCCCAATAGATGTAAATGAAGTTTTAGTAATAGAGTTTTATTCAAGATAATATAATGTACAAATATAATAATTCATACTATTGGGAAGGTTTGATATTTGAAAAGCGTAACCTTTGGAAAAATTTATTCTTAGACTTGCCTATTAAAAAAAATTCTATATTTATAAATAGCACACTTATTAATTATAATAAAGATATATTAGATAGTAACTGGGCTTCTTACAATGACATAAAAGCCATTTTAGGTTTTTTGCAATATATATATATTCCTACTGGGTTTTTCTTTGTATTAAATGATTTGCAAGAAATTTACGTGACCCTGGGAACTTCTGAGGTAATTCTTGAAGAATTTAATGAGCAATTTGATGAAAATATTCATATTAAGATTATGGATAAGTTTGTTATAGAACTAAATACATATTGGGAATTAAATGAAGAAGAGTGTAAAATCAAATTGAAAAATTTTTGCCGTGAATTCAATGCCTATTGGAAAATGTATGATGAAGAATTATGTATAAATTTGTTTTATAGTGTAAATGAAATAGAAAAATATATTTTTGAAGCAGATATTTCACAGTTTACAGAGGTTGTAGAAGAAGAAATTGGGATAAGTAGAAAAGAATTTCATGGAAAATTTAGTGATATTTATGAAAATCAGTTTATGGCCCATATTTTTCTAAACTTTTTAAATGATAGCGTTGGATATATTGAATATTAAAGATGCATAAACAAATAATCACTATAGTAACTTAGATTTTAAGCTGCTATAGTGATTATTTTATATCTCTAATCTTTATATTTATGATAAATTATGGTAGTATATAGTTATTACAATAGACACACGGTAAATTAACTGTGTGTCAATTCATATTTCCATAGATTTTATTGCGTTTTTATTTGAATGCATAAAATATATAAAAAATATAAAAAATAGGGGTGATCTGTTAATGAAAAATTTTAAAAGTATTATAATGATGGGGTTTATGTTATTGCTAGTTATGCTGTCAAAGCCAGTGATGGCAATCGGATTAAGTAGTTTTACCGATATTCCAAATTTTTCTGTGGTAATAGGAGCTAATATGTATACTTTAGATTATGCAAATGATTTAAAAAATGAAAATCAAATTAGGGATGCAGTAGTTAAACATAAAGGTGATATTTTTATAAAAACAGGGGATAGCAAGTGGATAAAAAATGATGGTGGGATACAAGTGAATAAAGATTCTGTTGATATTTCAACTATTAAATATAGTAATGGTCAAGAGATTGGAGGTTCAATAGCTTCAAATGAAACAAATTCAACATCTGGGCCGATTAGTAGTAATATTTATTTACCAGCAGGTGAAGTTGATTTTCTTTCAACGAAATTAATAAAAACAGCAGCAAATTAAGCTACATTTAAGTATAAAATATTAGATAAAGCTGGTAAGGATATTACTAAGGCAATCCCCGCTTACGAGATGATGACGAATTTCTGGATAGATTCCAAAGGAGGTTCAATAAGTTTAGATCCACTAACAGGAACAGCTACAATACTATATGATTTTTCTGATACTGACCAATTTGTCATGGTACAATTAGTATGTTCTAATGGAGTATCAGGAAAATCAACCTTGGCTTTAGGTGATGCTAAAGCAGAAGATGTTTTAGAAGTATCAGATATTAGCATTGTCTCAGCTAATTTAATGACAAGCCCTAACAAGATTCAAAATAATGCTAATTTAATAAAGACTGGGGCAAACACAACTACTTTCCAATATAAAGTTAAAAATAAATACGACATTAATATTACTAAAAAAATTCCAGCTAGCCAAATAGAAGCGGTTGTATCTGTAAGTTCAACAGTAACCTTAGATCCATCAACTGCAACTGGTACAATAACTTATAATTCTTCTACTGATGTTAATAAACCAATTAGTATTTCATTAAAAGACAAATTAACTGGCCAAAAGGTAGACTCAGCACTGTTTACATCCCAGGATGTAACTGAAAATCCCAGGGTCAGTAAGATTACTATAACTTCAGATAGAATAGGAATTGCTCCTTTAACAAGAATTGGTTATACAACATATAGTGTATTTAATCAATATGGATTTGATATTACAAATTCAACCCTTAGTGATGGTGTAAAATTCAAAAGTGAAGCTGGTACAATTGTATCCAAGGGTGGTATAATTACAATGACAGCCAATACAGGTACTAATCTTAGTACGCTTAAATCAGTAGTAATAACCGGTAGTGATTCAATTACTGGAACTTCAACAAGTGCTACATTGGATGTAAGATAATGTAATATTATGAAATTAAATAATTATTCAAAATGCCGTATTATTCAGAAGTGAATTCTACGGCATTTTGCGTCGCTTATGGAAAATATGTTGAGTTAAAAATGGGTGGGATATATGGATATTCACTACCCATATTTATCGGTGTAACCATGCTTTTGTTTTTAGCGAGTATTCCATATTTTAGTTAGAAATGATAATTCAAATTAATTGGTTACGTAGTTTAAATTTACTTTAAAGTTGATCTGCAATTGTTATTACGGTGGTAATATTATTATATTAAATAAGTTGAATGTAACACAATATCAATTGAGTTACATTCATATTGAGGCTATGAGATATTCCAATGTTTTTTATATAGTAGATTGATAGCCGTGGTGCCAGACACCTTACAGGGATTGGAAGTTTACTGATAATCTCTGTTGCTAATTTGGTAGGCTATATATAAATTTGAGTTGATTTTTCCAGTTATGTTTTATTTTTTTTGGTTATCTTTAAAGTGCTTATAAGTCAAATACACAAAGGGAAACAGCACACATAATATTACTACTGGGGTTGGTAAAGCTTGCATAGATATCTCTCCTTTCTCAAAATAAATAAGTTATATCAATTCTTTTTTTGAGTAAATTTTTATAGATACGCTCATAGAAATAAAGAGAATAGCAATTATAGCCACAATCGCTATCAGGTACTGGACAAACATAGGCAGTGCAGACAATCCCGTGAAATCAAGTTTGATATTGGCTTTTATTAATAAAGGTATTAAAAATGGTGTTCCCATGATTAATATCATGAAGAAATACTTTGTTTTTTCAAAGCCCAATTTATATTGTATAGGTGTATATACGCCAAATAAGATTACTGAAATCAGCAGAGTAATAAGGTAGCTAGATGGAGTAAGAAATTCAATTTTGGCAAATAGCAGTGCTAATAAGTAGTATGCCACACAGCAATAAGCAAATATCAATAGGAGAAAAGCATATCTTGCTTTTACAAGAGTACTGCGGGAGTATGGCGTAGAACATAGCAGGGCTTCAGCTTTAGGGTATTTCATTTCTGCCATCAAAACATATTGATACAACATAAACACCGCAAAAATTACCGATACCACAAAAGCACTAAGCCCCAAAAGTTGGGATACTTGTATCATTATAAAAAGGGGTATAGCAAATGGTAAAACCACCAAAAGTGGCAAATATTTTTTTATAAGTAAGAAGTCTTTTTTAACAAGATGGAACAGCATTATCTTTCACCTCCTTCCACATAGCCTAGCATAATATCTTCTATGCTAGGTCTTTCAACCAAAATGTTTTTTATGCTTTTTTGAACTTGAGATAATTTATTGGTGATACCCGTAAATCCAAATCCTGTTTCTTGAATATTTAAGAATAGTTTTCTGGTTTCAACAGTCAAGTCATTGTTATCACCTTTTACTAATCGATGGGTATCCATCAATGTATCCTTTTCTTCCTCGAACAAGATTTTGCCATTGTTAATAAGAATTATCATATCTGCAATTTTATCAAGATCAGACGTGATGTGCGTTGAAAAGAAAACACTTTTGCCACCTTGTTTCATATAATCTGTCAAGATATTCATGAATTGGTTTCGAATTAAGGGATCAAGTCCACTTGTAGGTTCGTCCATAATAAGCAAGTCTGCCTCATGGGAGAGTGCCAAAGTCAATGCGAACTTCATACGCATACCTTTTGAAAGTGTTGAAATCTTCTGGCGTGGATTAAGTGAAAAACCTTCCATATAGGTTTTGTAATCTCGTTCATTCCACCTGGAATATGCCGGTGCAATAATGCTTTTCATTTCTTTCATGGTTAATTCATCATAAAAGCAGCCATCATCCAGCACAACTCCAATACGGTTTTTTAACTCAGACTCCTGCGTATCCATATCCTTTCCAAAGAATTTGATAGTACCGGCATTTCTCATTACAAGACCAAGAATGCTCCGTATAGTGGTTGTTTTACCTGCCCCGTTAATACCTATAAAACCTGTAATACAATCTTCTTGTAAAGAAAAACTAAGATCAGAAAGAGCAAATTTCTCATAAGATTTATTTAATCCTGATACTTCTAATACATTGCTCATTGTTCATCCTCCTCATATAAAATATTCATCATTTCATTTAATTCCTCTTTTGAAATTTTTAATGTCTTTGCTGTTTGAATTAAGTCCTGCATTTTTTGTTCAACAATGCGCCGTTTAGAGTCACGAAGTAGTTCTAAATTACCAGCAGAAATAAAAGTGCCAATGCCCACCTGACTTGTAATAAAGCCCTCTTGCTCTAATTCATTGTAGACACGGCGAATAGTAAGAACGCTTACTTTCAAATCAGTGGCAAAATTTCTGATAGATGGAAGTGGATCACCCTCAGACATCTCACCTTTAAAAATAATATCTTTTAGTTGGTCTTTTATTTGTTGGTATAGGGGTATATTAGATATATTTGAAATTAAAATCTTCATATTACATTATCACCTTCCTAAGTACACGGTGTGTATATTCTTAATACACACTATACACTTAGGCTCTATTTTTGTCAACAGGTTAAAGGACAAAGAAAAGTGCATCATGTAACTAGCAGAGGAAATTTACTTTACTACAGGTTCTAGTCCAACAAAGGGAACTAATTAATTTCAGAGGAAATCGTTGCTTAAGGAAGAATTTTTTTTACTGGATGTGTTATAGTATTATAAGGTCAGGTGACCCCTGGTAAGGTATTATGAAATAATGGAGAAGAACATTAATAATTGAAGTTGTGATGAGAACAGTCAATATTGGACATATACGAGATTTTAAAAATATATTAAATGAGGCTATTCTAAAAAATTTAAACAGCATGAAGAAAGCAATAACTCTTCCGATTCGTGTGTTTACAACCGTAACGTACTGTGAATTTTTTTATGGATTCCTTTGATGGGTGTAAGTAATTGAGGTATAATAATATTAAGTACATCAGTTTATGAAAATAGTATATAAGAAGGCGATTTTATATATTTTTGAAATAATATACAAAGACAAAATAGTTAATGATATCATTATGCATACATATGAACTAAATAAGAAATAGGGTTTAATAAAAAAGGGTATCATTGATAATTTGATATGGCGGTGAATAAAAATGAAGTTGAAAAAAATTAGATTTGATAATCATGAAATACTGAACAATCTAGAAGTGAATTTTTGTAACAGTAATGGAATTCCTTTAAATACTGTAGTTATAATCGGTAGTAATGGAACTGGTAAGACTACCTTGCTAAAAAGTTTGTTCGACTCTTTCGAAGTGGCTCACAAGTCATATAATAGTAAAAACATAAGGGATCTTGAGTTACACCTGGGAAAGGTTTATACATCCGTTCAACTTGATGAAGAAGAAGGAGAAATGTTAACTCCCAATGTTAGAAATCTCAACTTTATTATGGATAAAGATGATCCTAAAGTTGTATATATGCCAGCAGAAATTAGTTTCGATAAGCTTAAAAAAGTTGATAATACATTTAAGCTTTATCCTAGTTTTTTAAACATAGTAGATCAAAGCATAACAGAAAATGTTCCTTCATTTATAGCTACAAAGATAAATAAAGAAATATTTAAAAACAGAAATAAAATTATTGGTGAAGTAATAGATAAGGTATGTGATGAAATAAATAGTATATTTTCCATTATGGAAATAGACGTTAAGCTTATAGGATTGTCAGAAGATGAAGACACAAAGCCAATTTTTAGAAATAGCTTTGGAAAAGAATTTGATATTAATGGATTGTCTTCAGGTGAAAAGCAACTATTTTTAAGAGGATTATCTTTAAAATTTTTAGAGGTTAATAATTCAATCATATTAATTGACGAACCTGAAATATCACTACATCCAGAGTGGCAGCAAAAGATAATAAAGGTTTATGAGAATATAGGGACTAATAATCAGTTAATAATTGCTACTCATTCTCCACATATAGTAGGAGATATTAAAGCAGAGCAGCTAAGAATATTAATTAAGGACAAAAATGGAGTATCTTTATTTGATAATGATAAAATAGATGAGACTTATGGGCATACCATTGAAAACATCTTAAAAACTACAATGAAATTAGAAAATGTAAGAAATGATGATATTTCAGCGAGGCTTAAAAAGGTGTTAGATTTATTAGAAAAAAATTCATTTGAAACATTGGAATTCAATGAAAATTTTGATTATCTAAGGAAGTATTTAGGCGATTTTGATAAGGACATAATGCTTATTAACTTGGAAAAATCAAGAAGGAGAAGAAGGTAGAAATTAATGTTAAGAATCAATAAAAATAAAGAACCGGATTTCCTTCTCAAATTCAAGAGAAAAAACATTCCAAAGTTATTTCAACAATATAATAATTTACTAGTTTCTTGTAATGAAAAGAATAGTTGTGGCAGTGTAAAACAAAATAAATATTCTGAGGAATTTATTAATCCAGTAATTGAAAATCCAAAAGATTTTCTTACATATAATCTAGCCAGTGGAGAAATTATTCCAATATATAAAGATGTAGTGGATATAAGAAACAAAAGAGCGTCATACACTATTGAACTTCTAAATCTCAATAATCATGTTTTAAAAGATGCAAGGAAGAACTTGATACAGATTTTAGAAGTATACAGAGAGAATTTTGAAGAAATTACAACCTATCTACAATACTTTTTAGATGATGGCCATAACTTTCCAAGTTTAATAAGGTTCTACATGGAAGGGTAAAATATATGATTTTAAATCTATCAATGAAAACTAATAAAAAATCTCAACTTTAAAAATTTATTTTAAAGTTGAGATTTTTTTATTGAATTTTTTTATTGATGTCGCCAACAACATCAAGCATAGTAACCTTTCTTAGAGCATTTTCCATTGCTTTTTGTGCACTAAGCAAAGTGACTTCGATAACAGATTGAATGTTTGCACCTATTGGGCAATTGGGATTTGGATTTGGATGAATTTGAAACAAACCACCATTTTCAACTACGTCTACCGCTTTGTATACTTCTAATAAACTTATATCTTCAATATGTTTAGTGAGATAGGAACCGCCAGTTCCGCGTTTCATATCAACAAGGCCTGCATTCTTAAGCATTCCAAGTATTCTTCTAATTACCACTGCATTGGTATTCACACTTCCTGCAATCATATCTGAGGTGGGCAATGGATTTGCATAAATTGATAGAATAGATAATATATGGACTGCTACCGGGAATCGACTACTTATTTTCATGACCAAAACCCCTTTTTATCTATTTATTGCTTATGAATCCTAATTTAAAATTATTTCAACTTTTTATTAGGAGTTATGAGTTATACACAAACAATACTATCACATAGACGCCTATCCTTCCAATAGAATTTTATCAAGTCCCTTAAAATTGCTATAGCCTTGTGCTATTATTGTTCGTTTATTATCTTTTTCAAGAATAATCGTTGGAAAACTCTGTACTCCTAATTTTTCTCCTTTTTTAAAGTATTCAAAAGTTTCTTCCATCAATTCCTCTGAAAGAAATTTTTTCTCAAAGTCTTCTTTAGAAACACCAAAACTTTCGGCAATTTTGCTATAGATAGAAATATCATTCATGTCTTCTCCGTTTACAAAGAAGGCCTCCTGTATTTTTTTTACAAAATCAAAGGACATGTCTTTATTTAATTTTTGAAAGAGAACCACTGCTTTTGCACCTGGCAAGCTATCAAGAATTCTATCACTGCTATCTAATACATTTTTATTGAAGCCTTCACCAAAGTGTATACCAGTTAAGGCCTCTACTCTAACATTGCTAGTTTTTATAAATTCACCTAGACGAGTGTCCATGGTTTTAACTTCATCACCTATCCACATACCTCCAGGTATGATTTCAAAGTCATATTTATCTTTATGATTTTTATGGATTCTAGTAATAACATCGCTAAAACCATAGCACCATCCACACATTGTATCCATAATGTAATATACTTTATTTTTCATATTTTTATACCTCCTAAAATATTAGTATCCAATAGTAAATCTTTGGCGAGAAAATTTTGGATTTGAAGCTTCGTCAAGAAGAGCTTGTGCATAGTCTTGAAAAGAAATTTTGCTTGCGCCTTTATCATCTACAATTAAATCATCTTTACCAAGCTTATATTTTCCAGTTCTGATTCCAGATTCAAATAGGGCTGCAGGACTTAAAACTGTCCAGTCCAGTTCATTTTCATTTTTATAAAGTTCTAAGGCACTAGTATGTGCTGAGCTAATTGGTTTCCAATCAGCAGGAAAGTTCTCTGAATCACCTAATTTAAGGCTAGGAGCCACGTATAGACTTCCTGCTCCACCGATAGCGATAAGTCGAGGTACCAAAGCTTTTTTTGTTGCATTTATTAAATTTTTTGTAACAACTAATAAACTATCTTCTGCTCCGAGCTTTGGACCAAAAGCACTAATAACAAGGTCATTTCCTTTTATTGCATTTACTAAGCTTGTTTCATCAAATGCATCTGCCTGAATTATTTTTAAGCTACCTTGCTTATTTATATATTTAGCTTGATTATGAACAATTGCTGTAACCTCATAATTTCTTGCTAGGGCTTCTTCCAAAATCACCTTACCTACATTTCCATTTGCACCTATAATTGCTATTTTCATATTTATCATCCTCCAAATTTAATTTTAATCATTAAGTTATATTTATTAATGTAACCTACTTGATTACGACTGCCGTTGTACTCATTATAGTTACAACAAGAAAATTTGTCAACTGTTTTTTTTAGTTTTTTTTAAAAACACCCTAGTAGGGTAGGGAGCGTGTTCCTTTGTCACCATCTAGCGCCTCCGAGGTCCAGGAAATTAACAGGTACAGTAAAATTGCCGTTGAATTAATTGAAAAAGAGGTTGATGAAAAATACAAGGAAAAGTCATTGTGGAAACTGTGGTAGTATAGGAAAACGTGTTTGCAAATATTTAACTGGAAAATGAGTAAAAAATAGTTAATTAATATATTTAATTAATATGGATTTGATGTTATAATCCTTTATAGGTAACCTTTTCCATTATTCAAATTGAAAAAAGATAAAACCTATTTTTGTATTAGAGGAGAAGTCTATGAAAAAGAATGCTAAAACTGCAATAATTAACTCGTTTAAACAATTATTAACCAAAAAATCTATAGATAAGCTTACAGTAAAGGAAATTTGTGAACATTGCAATGTAAACAGGCAAACTTTTTATAATCACTTTACTGATATCATGGATGTTTTTAAATTTATATTTTTTCAGGAATTATCAACAGATATTGCTCAAAACAGAACCTTTGAAACCTGGGGAGGCGGTTTCCTGGCTACAATGAATTATCTGAAGAAAAACTCGAAAATGATTCTACATGTATATAACTCTTCTTATTGGTGTGAGTTTAATACCTACTTTACAAATCTTTCTACCAGATTATTAGATGATGTGGTAGATGAGTGTGTTGAAAAAACCACAGTAAAATTAAAGGATAAAGATCATGTTTTCATAGTTAATTTTTATAGACATGTGTTTAATGGGCTGATTATAGACTGGGTAAGTGAAGGCATGGAAGAAGAACCCGAAAATCTCCTTAAAAAGCTCTTGACCATGATAACCGGAAGTATTCCTCGTTCTGTTCTTGCATTTGAAGAAGAAATAAAAGAATAATTATTTTAGATAAATGAAAGTGTATAAAATAGACACTTTCATTTTTTTGTCTATTGAAATGAATTTGACAAAAATTATACAATAGATATATAAAATACTATATATATAAAACACTAGATGTTTATATTAGGGGGGATAATATGTTTAATTTTAACTATGCCAACGGGGCATCAGCATTAAGTGTATGGGGTGTTTGGATAATTGTTTTCGTAGCGCTCTTTGCCTTTAATGAAGTAGCTCGCAGATTTAAGTATGTTGGTTTGTTTAGTTTTGTTGTTTTACCAATAGTACTTTCAATATTATGGTTTACGGTACTAAGTGACACAACTTATACAGACTGGTTCCATTTAGCAAAGGTGTATTCGTCTACAGCTGGATGTATAGGTTTTTGGTGCATCAGGCACTTTAAGGGGAAAAATAAATTAACAGGTAAAGAGTGGAGATTATCTGATAAAAAATGGATATTATGTTTTCCACCTCTTATTCTTGCAATTAACATTATGGAGGCAGTAATTCGTGATTTCCAAGTTGGCATTCAGTATGCTGGTGGGGGGACGTTAGCAGATGAAGCCATGTATGTACTTGGTGGTAACTGGAATTTTATGAATGGTATAGCGGGTATTCTAAACATCATTGCTATAACCGGATGGTTTGGAATTTGCATAAAGAAACAGACTTCAAAAGATGGCAGCAAGGATATGTTGTGGCCTGATATGCTATGGTTTTGGATTATAGCCTATGATTTATGGAATTTTGCTTATACTTATAACTGTCTTCCGGGACATGCTTGGTATTGCGGTCTTGCTTTGTTACTAGCGCCAACCCTCTGTGCATTTACAGTGGGAAAAGGAGCATGGCTACAGCATCGTGCACAAACACTGGCTATATGGTGTATGTTTGCACAGACATTCCCAGCCTTTATTGATAAGGGTGCTTTTGTCGTGTCGTCATCTTACAATAAAGGGGCACTATTTGCATTTAGCTTCATAGCACTAGCTGTAAATATAGCAGTATTTGTTTACATGATTTACAAAGTAGTTAAGACAAAGAGAAATCCTTATCTTGGCGAACTTTATACAGATTTGAAAGAATTTAAAGAAATCAAAGCGCTTGCAGAGTAAATATAAACACAAGCATTTTACTCATAATTAGACAAAATGCATTTATTGTCTATTGTGATGTCTCAAAATTTTTTTTATAATCAAGTTATAAAGAATATTAGTTTTTAGGAGGTATTTAATATGTATTATAGCAATGGAAATTATGAAGCATTTGCACGTCCTTTAAAACCAGTTGATGTAGACAAAAAATCTGCTTACCTAGTTGGAGCTGGACTCGGGTCATTGGCAGCTGCATGTTTTTTAGTACGTGATGGTCAAATGAAAGGTGATAATATTCATATTCTTGAAGAACTTAGTATCGCTGGCGGAGCTTGCGATGGTATTAATGATAGTCAAAAGGGATTTATTATTCGTGGTGGTCGTGAAATGGAAAACCACTTTGAATGCTTGTGGGATTTGTTCCGTTCTATTCCTTCTATTGAGACGGAAGATGTTTCTGTTTTAGATGAATTTTATTGGCTAAATAAAAAAGATCCAAATTATTCTTTGCAGAGAGTAACGATGAATAAAGGTGAGGATGCCCATACCGATGGAAAGTTTGGATTAAGTGATAAAGCTTCTATGGAACTTGTTAAACTATTTATGAGTCGTGATGAAGATTTGTATGATAAGAAGATTTCGGATGTGTTCTCAGAGGAACTTATTAATTCTAACTTCTGGCTTTATTGGAGAACCATGTTTGCTTTCAGAGATTGGCACAGTGCATTGGAAATGAAGCTTTACCTTCAGAGATTTATTCATCACATTGGGGGCCTTCCAGATTTATCTGCTTTGAAATTTACCAAGTACAATCAATATGAGTCATTAATTCTACCAATGGTAAAATATCTTGAAGCTCATGGCGTTAAGTTCCAATATGATACGGTGGTAACAAATGTTATTTTTGATATTAAAAATGGCAAAAAGCTTGCTAAGGAAATTGTTTATAAACATAAGGATAAGGAAGAAACTATAGAACTTACTAAAAATGATTTAGTATTTGTCACTAATGGAAGTTGCACAGAAAATTCTACCCTAGGTGATCAAAACCACGCACCAAAATTTGATAAATCTATAGGCGGTTGTTGGCAGCTTTGGAGAAATATTGCGAAACAAGACCCAGCTTTCGGTGATCCCGATAAATTCTGTACTAGTACAGAAGAAACATTTTGGGAATCTTCTACAATTACCACACTTGATGACAGAATTCCTCCATATATTGAGAAAATTTGCAAACGTGACCCATTTAGCGGAAAGGTTGTTTCCGGTGGTATCATTACTGCAAAAGACTCAAATTGGCTTATGAGCTATACTGTAAATAGACAACCTCACTTTAAATCTCAACCAAAAGATCAGCTAGTAGTTTGGGTATATGGTTTATTCTCCGAGATTCCAGGAAATTATATAAAGAAACCAATGAGAGAATGTACAGGCGTGGAAATTACCCAGGAATGGCTTTATCATATGGGTGTGCCTGAATCTGAGATTCATGATATGGCTACAAAATCTGCAATCTCTATCCCTTGCATGATGCCGTATGTTACTGCATTCTTTATGCCAAGAGCAGAAGGTGACAGACCTAAGGTTGTGCCTGAGGGCTGCGAGAACTTTGCTTTCCTTGGTCAGTTTGCTGACACACCTCGTGACACAGTGTTTACAACCGAGTATTCAGTTAGAACAGCTATGGAGGCAGTTTATACATTGCTAGGCATAGATCGTGGGGTTCCAGAGGCATTTAATTCATGCTATGATGTCCGTCAACTCTTAGATTCTACAGTAAAAATGATGGATGGTAAAAAAATTACTGAATTGAACCTCCCATTTATGGAAAAATTTATGAACGAAAAAACCATGAAGATGGTTTCTGGAACAGTTATTGGAGATTTGTTGAAAAGGTATAAAATGATCTAAACCAATATAAATACAGAGGTAAGTTATCTCAGTCGGCTAATTTATTTTTAGTCGGCTGTTATGATTTACTTTTATATGTCTATTGAAAAATATTTAGAAGAAGTTGTACAATAAATACTTATCTTGACCAGAGTTATAAGGATTTGAGAAAAAAATTAATATAAAATGGAGGGGTACTGATTTGGATATATATAAAATTCTTGAAATCAAACAAAGTGTGTTTGAAGATAATGACAAGCAGGCGGATTTGCTTAGGGAACAATTGAAAAAAGACAAGACCTTTTTATTGAATTTAATGTCATCACCAGGCTCGGGTAAAACAACAACTATTTTAAGAACTATTGAAGCTTTAAAAGATGAAATGAGAATTGGCATTTTAGAAGCCGACATTGACTCAGATGTTGATGCTAATACTGTTTCTAAGACTGGTACAAAAGTAATCCAATTGCACACAGGTGGCATGTGTCATCTAGATGCAGATATGACTAAGCAAGGGTTAATAGGCCTTGGAACAGAAGACGTTGACTTCGCTATTTTAGAAAATGTAGGAAACTTGGTATGTCCAGCAGAATTTGACACTGGTGCATCAAAAAATGCCATGATTTTAAGTATACCAGAAGGCGATGATAAACCTCTAAAATATCCTTTAATGTTTTCCATTGTGGACGTTTTATTAATTAACAAGATGGATGCAATAGGTTATTTTGATTTTGATTTAGAAGCAGTGAAAGCACGTGTAAAAAAATTGAATCCGAATATTAAGGTTATCCCCATTTCTGCTAAAAAAGGTGAGGGAATGGATGAATGGACACAGTGGATACGTACAGAAGTAAAAAATTGGAATGAAAAATAGCACCCATAATTATATGAAATAATGGATTAAATTTGGGGGGGAAATAATGTGGTAAAGAAAAAAGTACTTGAACTAGCCAATAAGATTGCTGCTGGGATTACTGGCGGGATAGTAAAAGTAAAACCAACAGACCCAGAATATAGAATTCTAGAGCCCGTTGTTACAGATGAAATGGCAGAGATAGCACTTAAGCTTGAGATTCGCAAACCAAAAAGTGTAAAGGAAATTGCGGGCCTTTGCGGCAAACCTGCTGATGAAGTAGAGAAAATACTATTTAAAATGGCAATTGATGGTGTTGTTAAAATAGATGAAGAAGAAGGAATTGATAAGTACTCCCTAGAGCTTTATGTTCCTGGTGTAATGGAATACATGGTTGCAAACAAAGGAAATGTTGCAAAGTATCCAGTAATTGCCGAGTGTTTTGAAGAATATACAAGAAAATTAGGGGGATTAATGGCAGGAAATATTCCAGTAGGGCTTGGCGTAATGAGAGTTATCCCAATCGAAACTGCTATTGAGGGGGAGACAAGAAGAGCCTCTTATGAAGAAATCGCAAACCTTCTTAATAAGCATAAGGTTTTCTCTGTTGCGGATTGTTCATGTCGTACATCCATGAGAGTTATAGGGCAAGGTTGTGGGCATACTGTTGAAGAAATGTGTATTCAGCTTGGACCTGCTGCTGAGTACTATATTCGTACAGGAAGGGGCAGAAAAATTACGAGGGAAGAGGC
Organism: Clostridium sp. FP1; assembly: GCF_011065975.2. Taxonomy (NCBI): domain Bacteria; kingdom Bacillati; phylum Bacillota; class Clostridia; order Eubacteriales; family Clostridiaceae; genus Clostridium; species Clostridium sp. FP1. The sequence goes on from NZ_JAAMNJ020000001.1 coordinate 2,219,355, forward strand.
TATTGCTATTTGCAAGCAAGCTGAAAAAGAGGGGTTGGTACATTCTATACCAAATTTATCAGGACCAGGAAATGCCCTTGCCATTTGTAATTGCTGCGGATGTTCTTGCTTCGGACTTCGAAATACAACCTTCTATAAAAATCCTGATTGGTCTAGGTCAAACTATGTAGCAGTAGTTGATAAAGATAAATGTGTTGCTTGTGGAGAGTGTGTAGAAAATTGTCAAGCAAGTGCAGCAACACTAGGACAAAATTTATGTACAAAGAAACCTGTTATAGAGCCTAAGGAAAAAGATACACCAAGGGATACGAAGTGGGGAAAAGATAAGTGGAATTTTAATTATCGTAATCGTAAATTTGTTGAGGATGGTGGAACAAGCCCCTGTAAATCTGAATGCCCAGCTCACATAGCAGTTCAAGGCTATATCAAGATGGCATCTCAAGGAAGGTATAGTGAAGCTCTAGAACTTATAAAGAAAGAAAATCCTTTCCCAGCAGTCTGTGGACGTATTTGTCCAAGAAAATGTGAAGATGCTTGTACAAGAGCGGGTGTAGATGAAGCCCTTGCCGTTGATGAAATTAAAAAATTCATTGCAGACCAAGAACTAAAATCAGAGCATCGTTATGTACCTGAAAAATGTGCACAAAGACCAGGGAAAATCGCTGTAATTGGTGCAGGCCCTGCAGGACTTTCTTGTGCTTATTTTCTAGCGGTTGAAGGATATAAGGTAACAGTGTTTGAAAAGCAAAACAAGCTTGGAGGTATGTTAACCCTAGGAATTCCTTCCTTCAGACTAGGAAAAGAAGTAGTAAATGCAGAAATAGACAGTTTGATAGAATTAGGAGTAGAGTTTAAAGCAGGAGTTGAGGTTGGCAAGGATGTTACCCTATCTGAGCTTAGAGAGGATGGCTACAAAGCGTTTTATGTAGCAATTGGTGCTCAAGCAGGTAGAAATCTAGGTCTTGAGGGTGAAAGTGCTTCCGGAGCAATAACAGGTGTAGATTTCTTACGCAAAGTAAGTCTTGGTGAAAATCTGAAAATGGAAGGTCCAGCAATTGTAATTGGTGGAGGAAATGTTGCTATTGACGTTGCCAGAACTGCAGAAAGAGTTGGTGCCACGCAAATAGATATGTATTGTTTAGAAAATAGACAAGAGATGCCTGCTCTTCCGGAAGAAATTGAAGAAGCGTTGTCAGAAGACATTGCTATCAACAACTCATGGGGTCCAACACGAATTCTTAATGAAGATGGCCATGTTGTCGGTGTAGAATTCAAAAAATGTATTTCTGTCTTCGATGAAAATAAAAGATTTAGTCCTAAATTCGATGAAAATACAACAAAAATTGTTAAAGCAAACAATGTATTGATTTCAGTTGGTCAAGGAATGGAGTGGGGCGGATTATTAGAAGATTCCAAAATAGAATTAAATCCCAATAAGACAATAAAAGCTGATCCAATCACTTTCCAAACAGGTGAGCCAGATGTATTTGCCGGCGGAGATGCATTAACAGGTCCTAAGTTTGCTATAGATGCTATTGCACTGGGAAAGCAAGGATCAATTTCAATCCATCGTTATGTTCATGGAGATAATTTAACAATATGTCGAGAGAGAGAATACCATGCTCTTGATAAAGAAAACTTAAACATGGATGGCTATGACCGCTTGCCAAGGCAAAGAGCACTTCACGTGGATGGAAGCAAGTCAAAAGAAACCTTTAAAGATTTGCGTGTTACATTTACGCAGGAACAAATAAAGAAGGAAACGGAGCGTTGCCTTGGATGCGGGGCTACGGTTATAGATGAATACCAATGTGTAGGCTGTGGAGTTTGTACTACAAAATGCAAATTTGACGCAATTTCACTGGTAAGAAAATATGATAGCGCTGGTGTAGATTTTAAGGATATGAGACCGGCAGTTATAAAACATGTTATCAAACGTCAAGGAAAAATTGCAATGAAAAATGTGAAAAAAATATTCTCAAAATAAAGACATAGCATAGAATAATTAATGTATTATAGGGTAAAAGACGGGAGAGCACGCGTTCTCCCGTTCTTATTCTTTGACAAGGAAGGTGAGTTTATTTGCATGAAGTTGGAGTTTTGATGGAAGTAGTTAAAACTGTTGAAAATTTCGCACAAAAAAATGGAGTAACAAAAATCCAGACATTGGTTCTTCAAATTGGTGAGCTATCATCAATGATTCCTAGATATATTGAAGCCTGTTATCCAGCTGCAGTAGATGGTACCATGTTGCAAGAAACGGAATTAAAAATTGAAATATTACCAGGCAATGGTATTTGCAAAGAGTGCAATAAGGTTTTTAATCTCATTGAGAATAATAATGTATGTCCAAAGTGCACAAGTAAGCACTGGGAGGTATTAAGTGGAAAAGAGTTTATGATTAAGGAAATCATTGCTTGCTAAAATGACAACCCTTGAATTCAGGGGTTTTTATTGTTTTTTTGGTAGTTTGGAGTGAGCATCGGTACTAAATCTCTGCTTTAATACATATAAGTAGTGAGGTGGTTATATATGAAGAGAACTATGGTGTGCAAGCAATGCGATAACAATAAAGTAACCTTTGAAAAAATTCAGCAGCAATTATATATCAAGTGCTCAAAATGTGGGAATACAATAATGCAAACAGTACATCTGGAATCTTGGGATAAAAATGTAGCTAACACATATAAACTTAGAATCAGTATTGAAGATGACAGCTTAATGGAGGCAGATTTAATTGAAACACAAGGTAATAAGATAGCGTTTCAAACTTTAAGTAAAGAACAAACAAAAATTAGATTAATGTATGTAAAAGAATACGAATACATAAGGCAACTTGGAGAAGACGAGTAAGGATGTAAATTGTTTGCTATTTAACAATAAGATATAGGCCTATGAAACCTAAATATTTTTAACATAACTTCTCATTTATATGTTATTTTAATAATATGGACTTAAATTACTATGAGTATTCTTTATAATAATGCACAAAATAATAACGCAAATGAAAATCATTATTAAATAAAGAGGAGGTAATTTATATGGCAAACAGAACATTAGTACCACAAGCTAGAGAAGGACTAAACAAGTTTAAAATGGAAGCAGCTAGTCAAGTTGGAGTTACCTTAAAAGATGGATACAATGGAGAATTAACTTCTAGAGAAGCAGGTTCAATTGGCGGACAAATGGTTAAGAAAATGGTAGAAACTTACGAAAATAATTTATAATTAAAAGGGAGCAATTGCTCCCTTTTCCCATTTTATAAAAATATAAATAAAACATCAAGAATATTCATTTATAAGCAACTATAAATTTCTAAAGTATTTTATCAAATTTAAAAAAATATATGTTATGTTAAACAAACAAAAAGGACAAAATATGATAAACTAATAAGACTAACAAAACTGACAAGGAAGAAGAGAGGTGTATAAAAATGGAATTTATCAATGGTATATTTAATAAAAAAACTCAAAATGTAATAAATGATTACAAAAATAAACTTCCAGAAGATATACAATACATTGATTCGTATATAGAGATAATCAAACTAGCATTAGTGAAGAATAATATAACTAGTGTTGAATTATTTTATTCATTTGATGGCAGAGGATTATTCGATAAGATCAAGAATGAAAATTCATCCAAGAATATTTTAGTTTTATACAAAGGACATATTGACAATCTAATTGCAAAAAATGGATATATAAATATATATCACTCAAAACGGGGTAATTACTCTTTAGTTGTTTTTCAACATCAATTTATATATGAAGAATTATTTGGAGTTGAATTATGGAATGATGGAAGTTCAACACCTCAGAAAATACATACATTTAACTGTTACATAGCAGAAAAAATTAATTATTTTGCAGCCATGAATTGTAAAGTTATGGGTATAGGTATAGGAAATATCAACAAGAAACAGTATGAAAATTTGATGGAAGATTATCACAAGACAGTTAAAACACCCAAAAATAAAACAACCACAGGTAAAGTAGCAATATATACAGGCATTGCATCTACAATTGGGGCTGGATTGCTTATAGGTTTAAAAATATGGTCAAAAAAAGATAAAAGATAATACAGGCAATTATGTATTTAATAAAAAAATCACGCTTATCCTAGCGTGATTTTTTTACATGAAATTTAAGCAATTTATCAAAAGTGGTAATGTGATATGTATGGAATAGATAAAAAAGTAATATTTGGATATATGAAGAATAATATGTATTGAGGTGATTAATATGAATAAGAAACAGTCTCCTACTTCTATAAGTGGGAGTTACACGCCGCAATAAAAATAAAACTATAAATTGAAGGGTGGATGTTTTATGTTAGATAATTTTGAAATTTCAGAAGCTATGACAGTAAAGTTAGATGACTACCTACCAGAAATGCCTACATTTGCAAAAGGAATAAGAAGGGCTCCGAGTAGAGGATTTCATTTAACAGAGGCTCAGACAGAAATTGCACTTAAGAATGCACTGCGTTATATTCCTGAAAAGTATCATGAACAACTTATACCTGAGTTTTTAGAAGAATTGACAAAATTAGGAAGAATATACGGGTACAGATTTCGCCCAGAAGAAAGAATTTATGGTAAACCAATAGATGAGTATAAAGGGAAATGTATAGAAGGCAAGGCTTTTCAGGTAATGATAGAAAATAATCTAGATTTTGAAGTAGCATTATATCCATATGAACTTGTTACATACGGAGAGACAGGAAGTGTATTTCAAAATTGGATGCAGTATCAATTGATAAAAAAATACCTTGAAGTAATGACGCAGGATCAGACACTTGTACTGGAATCCGGACATCCACTTGGACTTTTTAAATCCAGGCCTGAATCACCAAGGGTAATAATAACTAATGCACTTATGGTAGGCATGTTTGATAATCAGAAGGATTGGGAAATAGCCGAAGAGATGGGTGTTGCAAATTATGGGCAAATGACAGCTGGGGGCTGGATGTATATAGGGCCTCAAGGAATTGTACATGGAACATATAACACCCTTTTGAATGCAGGAAGATTAAAATTAGGTATTCCAAATGATGGAGATTTAAGAGGGCATTTATTTATAAGTTCAGGACTTGGGGGAATGAGTGGCGCTCAAGCAAAAGCAGTTGAGATAGCAAATGGTGTGGGAATAATAGCTGAAGTTGATAAATCAAGAATAGACACAAGAATTGAACAAGGTTGGGTTAAAAAGTATTCAGAAGATTTGGATGAAGTGTTTAAAATTGCAAATGAGCACACATCAAGGAAAGAGCCTATGTCCATAGGATATTGTGGTAATATAGTAGATTTGCTTGAATATGCAGTTGAAAATAACATTAAAGTTGATTTATTGACTGACCAAACTTCATGCCATGCTCCATATGATGGAGGATACTGTCCACATGGTATAACTTTTGAGGAAAGAACAAGATTACTTGCACAAGACAGAAAAACATTTAATCAATTAGTGGATAAGAGCTTAAGAAGACACTTTGAATTAATAAAAACACTTGTTGATAGGGGAACCTATTTTTTTGATTATGGAAACTCTTTCATGAAAGCGGTATATGATGCAGGAGTAAAAGAAATATCCAAGAATAAAACAGATGATAAGGATGGATTTATCTTCCCATCTTATGTAGAAGATATAATGGGACCACAGCTATTTGACTATGGTTATGGACCTTTTAGGTGGGTTTGCTTAAGTGGAAAGAATGAAGATTTGCTAAAAACTGATTATGCTGCAATGGAATGTATAGATCCAAACAGAAGGTATCAGGACAGGGATAACTATAATTGGATAAAGGATGCAGAAAAAAATAATCTTGTAGTAGGAACTCAGGCAAGAATATTATATCAGGATGCTATAGGAAGAATCAAAATTGCACTGAAATTTAATGATATGGTTAGAAAAGGAGAAATAGGTCCTGTTATGATGGGACGGGATCATCATGATGTGAGTGGTACAGACTCCCCATTGAGAGAGACCGCTAATATTAAAGATGGAAGTAATGTTATGGCAGATATGGCTATTCAATGTTTTGCTGGTAATGCGGCAAGAGGAATGAGTTTTGTTGCACTTCATAATGGTGGTGGAGTGGGAATAGGAAAAGCAGTAAATGGCGGATTTGGATTAGTACTTGATGGAAGCTATAGAGTAGATGAGATAATTAAATCTGCACTATCCTGGGACGTTATGAGTGGAATTGCAAGACGTTCATGGGCAAGAAATGAACACTCAATTGAAACTGCTGCGGAGTTTAACAAAACGCATAATGGAACTGACCATATAACCATTCCATACATTGTAAAAGAAGGGTTAATTAAAGACTCAATAAAAAAATGTTTGAATAAGGCATATTAAAAGATAATTTATTTTGGGCTCCATATTAATTAGCAGTAGTAAGTCCAAACAGTAGGTAATCCTCTCGCAAGATGATACCTTATTTTTTACGAAAGCTGTATTTCAGTAATACAGCTTTCGTAATTTTATATTGAGTGCTCTAATTACTTTTGTGTTGCTTTTTAGTATTACACATCATATGGGGGACTGCTTAAACTGCAATTTATTATAAAATATAGATTATATTTTAAATTTATTCACTTCTTGTTCTAATCTATCAGTACTTTCTTTTGATTTTAAAACTTCCGCCATAACATCTGTTGATTTATAATTTGCTGTAGTAACTCTATCTGCTATATTTGCAGTTCCACAAGCACCATCGTTAGCTGCTTGGGCCACGTTATTTATAGCGCCTAAAACTTCTTGAACTGAAGCTAAAAGCTCCTCAGAAGTAGCACTAAAATCTGTTACTAGTTCATCTACAAAATTAGCATCCTCGTTATATTTTTCTGAAACATCTAACATTACCTGATAATCATTAGCAACATCTGTAGATACAAAAGTTAATAAATTATTAGAATTAGTAGAAAGATTATTTACTGAAGATATAACGTTTGTTGTTACAGCTTGTATTTTTAGCACCGTATCTTTTGATTGTTCTGCAAGCTTTCTTATTTCATCAGCAACAACTGAGAATCCTCTTCCAGATTCACCAGCTCTTGCGGCTTCGATAGCAGCATTTAATGCAAGTAAATTAGTTTTTTCGCTTATCTGCATGATAGATTCAGACAAGATATTGATTTCACCAACTACCTTTGAATCTTCTATTGCTTGCTCAAGTTGCGTTTGTGTATGAAGAAGAATGCTCGCAGCTCTCTTTTGAGCAATATTGGCATTTTCTTTAATGGAAGTTGCTCTTTTACTAATTTCATTAGCAGCAATAGCACCTTTTTCCGATCTTTGCGCTATAGAATTAATGCTTATTTCCATTTCTTGTGAAGTTGCTGACATTTGTTCAGATGCTGCTGAGGTTTCTTCCATACTTGCAGCTAATTCTTCTGTGGTTGCAGATATTTCTTGTAAGTCACTATCTAATATCTGTACATTGTCTACAATACTATTCACTTTCTGTTCCATAGCGGAGGATTCTGTTTTAATACTATCCACTAAATTCACTAATGAATTTTTCATATTATTAATACCATTGGTAATTGAGCCTATTTCATCTTTTCTTGACAATAATTCAGAGTCAAGCTCTTGGGAAAAATCACCCTTTGCGAGTATTCCTAAATATTGAGAAGATTTTATTATTGGATTGGTAATTCGCTTTGTGCTAATATTAATTAAAATAAATGTTAAAATTAACATAAATATTGAAATAACCAAGACTATAATAGATATTCTTTTAGCACTTGCTATTAATTCATTTTCTGACATAAAAGATGCTAAAATCCAGTCAGTATTATTTATTTTATATGTATTACCAATATATTTAATGTCACTAATAGTCACATTAAAAGAATTTAAATCTTTTGACAATACTTTTTCTACTCCTGGTATATTTACTTCTTTTATATTTTTAAAATTATTAGCAGCATTATTTCCATCTGCCATAATCATTCCTGTATTATGTATAAGCATATAAAAACCTGTTTTCCCTATTTTCATTTTACTTAACATGTTACTAATCACCGATTGTTCAACATCAATTCCTATTGTACCTAATACCTTTCCGTTAGAATCAGTTAATGAACGTACATTACTTATAACCATTGAACCAGTATCGGCTTTATAAGGGGCTGTTCTTATTATATTTCCATTTCCTTTTAAACCTTTCTGATACCAATCTCTAGAAGTTGGATCATATTTTTTTGATATAGTAGTTTCTGGCCAATTTACATAACCACCATCTTTAGTAGCCAAATAAACAAACATTGTACCAGGATGTGAATTTGCATATTGTTCAAATACATTATAAATTCCACGTTCTATTGTTCCGTTTTTAGAGGGTGTCATTTTAGTAGTTTTCGTAGTATTAATATAATTTGTAATATTACTCTTGTTTACTTGAACTGTTAAGGGATGAGTGGCTAGCATATTTATATTTTTATCTATTTGATCATAAAAAATTTGGATAGAATGCTCAGCCAATTTCATCTGTTCCTTAGAATTATTAAGATAATCTTTTCTAGCTTGAGTATTAACTTGATAGCTAATTATAATACCAACAGTTGCAAGTGCCAATATTATAATAAGTATGGTAATAACTAAAATTTGAGTTTGAATACTTTTAAATTTCTTAATCATAATAACTATCTCCTAACCTGAATTATATCCTTCTATTTAAACGTTCTCACCTTATCATACATTTTTTCTCCAAATATCTTATGTACAGCAGCAGTAAAATGCCATTCATCCCAAAAATAATATTGCTCTGCATTATCATGTGCAGGTTTGATTTTTGGATAAGTACTTTGACACGCCTTATTTAGTTCAACTAACCCATATTGGCTTGGATTTTTCATTATATTTTCACTGATTTTAGGTAAGTCAAACATCATGATTTTGATATTTGAGTTTTTTTGTAATTCTTTTATGGTTTCAGGAAGTTTTTTATTTATATGGTTTACAAAAGCTTCAGCAGATTTTGTTCTATTATTAGTAATTTCATAAGGTACAAGTGATAAATCACTGCTATTTACTACAAGAAACTTTTTAGCTCCAAGCCTTTCTAATCTTTTAACTGCGGTATTTATATTAGCAACAGCTTTATCTGCAACGTTTTCAACTGTACCGGGTAAAGAATAATCCATGAATAAAAAATAATCATTGGCAGAAGCGAAAATAAAATACAATGCATCAGGATCAGCCTTACCTGACTTTAAATTTTTTTCGAATTTTTCAATTTGTCCGAGTACTCCTGTATTGCCCAAGTAATCCATCCACTTAGAATAGTTTTTTTCTCCAGTAGTTGCACCACCTGTAGCATAGTCAATTAATGGTACACTTAACTTTTCGGCTAACACTTCAACAGATGTAGGTCCATTTGAATATCTACCTTTCCAATATAATTTATCGGAAGGTTTTAAATATGCATCACCAGGTTTATTACTGCTTGCCATGATTTGTGCAGAAACTTTTTTAGCTTGTCCATTGTCTGAATAACTATCTCCAAATGCAAATACCTGAGTAAATTTTTCACTAACTTTTTCTTTACTTGTTAGATAAATAATTCCAGCAAAAATAAAAATGCATATTATGAAGATTGTAAATATAAATTTGAAATTTTTTTTCATTACCCTTCACTTCCTTTATTAAATAATTGTTAATCCCCTATAAGTTATATAATAAAACATTTTATGATATATACTTAAGGTGTCACCTCCTAAATTTTATAAATTTTGAGACTGAATTAGGTTATAACACACACACATTATGTCACTTTTAGGCGTATTTTGCAATGTTTTTCTAAATTACCATATAAATATAGACAAATAGGACTGTTTTAAAAGTATATTCCATCAGAAAATACTTTCAAAACAGTCCTATGTTTATGATTTTAGTCTAAGGCACCTAAGTAAAGTTTAAAATGTCAATTGCATCCTTTATTGTTTTCTCCAGAGCCTCTCTGCCATAGTCATCAACTAACTTCCTATCTTTAGCATCGTGAGTTAAGCAGGCAGCACCTCCTATGCAACCATCGTTGCAGGCCATGCCTTCAATAAAATTTTCTTTTAAAACACCTTTACTAGCTTTAAAAAGGGCAGTTCTGCATTCTTCAATACCACTACAAGGAATAGGGGAGACTTTAAAATCTGTTACCCCTTGTTCTTTTAAGGCTTCTGCTACCGCATCTGACAGACCACCACTTCTTGCAAAAATTCTTCCAAAGTAAGAGGCATTATCTAGCACATCATTTGGTAAACTTGAAAGATTAATATCTCTACTATCAAATAGTGCTTGAAGTTCTTCAAAGGTTAAGACCACATCTACATATTGTTTAACGTTGTCCTTTTTAACTTCAGCTTTCTTTGCAGTGCAAGGGCCAATAAATATAACCTTACTACTGGGGTGAACGCTTTTAATATATTTTCCTATTTCAGCCATAGGTGATAGATTATGAGATATATGCTCCTTTAAATCAGGAAAATTTTTCAGAACGTAGGCTACAAAGGCAGGACAACAAGAACTAGTTAAGAATTTTTTCTCTGCAAGTTCCTTAGCTTCCTTGTGGGCTACTATGTCCGCACCAAGGGCTGTCTCTACAACATTGTAAAAACCTAGCTGTTTAAGTCCAGAAACTACTTGCCCTATCTTAGCAGTTTTAAATTGTCCTGTAATAGAGGGAGCAATAATGGCATAAACTTTACTATTGGCATGGTTTTCACGGAGAAGGTTTATGGCATCTAGTATATAGGATTTATCCATAACAGCACCAAAGGGGCATTGATAAACACAGGCACCACAAGCAATACATTTGGACTCATCAATATGAGCTTTTTTATGTTCATCCATAGAAATAGCATGGGATGTGCAGGCAGTTTCACAGGGGCGAACATTTTTTATAATTGCACTATATTGGCAAGCGTTTAAGCATTTCCCACAGTTGATGCATTTTTTATGATCTATAACTGCCTTATGAAGGGCGAAGGAAATAGCACCTCTTGGGCAAGCATTTTCACATCTATGAGCAATACATCCTCTGCAAGCAGGGCCAACAGAAAATTGAGTAACAGGACACTCATCACAAGCAATATCTAAAACCTCAATTACATTGGGGTTATTTTTATTTCCACCCATGGCAAGCTTTACACGTTCATTTAAAATAGCACGCTCTTTATAAATACAGCAACGCATAGTAGCCTCTGGGCCAGGTACAATTTTCTCAGGTATATATAGTATTCCATCTTGTAGACCATCCTCAAAAGCAAGTTTTGCAACTTCCTTTAATACCTCATATTTAAGTTCTTGAACATTAGTATCAAATAATCTCATGGTTTTACCTCCTAACATAAGCTTACTTTAACTTTCTTATCCATCTCAATTAAAATGACCTTAATTTCTTTTATAAAACTCATTTTAACTGATGCACTAATCTTCATACCATCTATTTCATTACCAGGGTTAATTGCTTTACCAATAAAGAAATTTACATCTGTAGCTTCCTCAAAGAGTAACTTTGCAAGTAGAGAAGCACCATCAGTTTTATTCTCTAAATCTAGGGATATTTTACTATTCTCTAAGTACTTTCTACCTAGTTCTACTACGCGGCCAAGGGTAATAACTCCTTCAGTAACTAAATCCACACCCTCTATACTAGCGATAGCAGGTATTTCTTCATCCTGAGAACTGGTAGCCGCCTTTATAGGTTTGTTTAAATAGTTACTAACCATTTTTGAAGTACTCCCACCGCAGACTATCTTTTTACCGGCCTTAGAAAAGAAGAGCTTTAGTATTATATTATCCTCCTCTTTTTTCTCGGGAGGGCCTATAATAAGGTTTACTACCTGTCTTTTTCTTATCTTAAATACTGCAACTGTTGAATCATCCTGAGGAGTACCAAGAGATAAATCCAGGCAGGCATCAGCGATGGCAGAGGCCATTCTCTGAGGTGACATATTAGGGGTATACCATAGCTCTATATATTTGATAATTTCATCTCGTGGCCAACCATTTGTAGTAACTCGCCCAAGTCCAGCACTGGTAATGCCATCTGTAAGTAAAATAATCATATCGTAAACTTGAAGTTGTATGTTGCTTTCATAGATTTCTTTTTCGCCAATAATCTTACAGGTGGAGCAGTAGGGAAAATTTTTACCTTCCCTTATTAAAATTACACTCGGATTATCAAATTGAGCTAAATAAGCATTATTATTATAGTGAACTAATTGAAATATTGTAAAAGTCGAGTAGGCAAGATTTCTAACCTTACATACAGGCAATGTCTTTGCTACGGTATACACACTATCTTCAATGGACATATTTCCAGCCATCATAGTGCTTAAAATTTTCGAAGTTAATGTAGCTAAAATGTTTGCTTTAATCCCACTGCCAAGACCATCAGAAAGCACAATAGTAGTGGTATCCTCTTTTTTTACAATTGTATAGTAATCTCCACAAATCTTCTCACCATGCTTACTGAGGCTTACAAATCCACACTCCATAAATATGTTCTTCACTAATATTCATCCTCCTCAAACATGGTGTTTTCCAACTCTTTTAGGGCTACTTGTGTTTCGGCTGTAGTTTCGCCAAGTAGGGAAGCAATTTCGTGAACAATTCCTATTTGTTTTTCTAATATTTTGTCAGCAATATTTTTTGCGTTATTTCTTGAAGCTAGGAGTTTTTCTCTCTTTAAATGCTTGTTAGTTATATCTTTCATTATACAAATTACTACATGGCTATTCTTATCATATACTAGTAGCTCTTCGATGTATTTTTCATACTCTGCTAAATAAACCTTTTTATGTGTCCTACTTTCCTCTTTAGAAATTACATTGACAAAGTCAAACTCGTCCATAATTCTTGACACAGGTACACCTATAACATCTTCACACCTTAAAATCCCGAAAATACTACAGGCAGCCCTATTAATCTGTTGAATTCGAAGATCCATATCTACAGCTAAAATTGCATTGGGAGTTGCACTTATGATCTTATCTGAGAAGGACTCTGCTTTGCTCCTCATATAAGGAAGACACATGGTTATTTCAGCTTTACCAAAGTATACAGCAATAGCTTTTTCCTTGCAGGTATTATAGCCGCAGGTACCACAATTAAGCTCATCACTGAGAGTATTTCTACCCATTTTTTTTAGTATAGCTGCAATATCACTTTTGCTAGGGGGGAGGCAAACAATCTCTTCACTTTTAATTTCTTTATAGAGATTTATATCTGTGTTTAAATCATAATCGCAGATAGTTTCCTTATTAAGGGCAAGTTTCTCCACCTTTATTTGTGCATTTATAAGCTTCAATTTATTTTTACCTCTTGCAGGACCATTAACGCAGCTGCCATTACAGGCACTCATTTCGATGAAGCAATTTTCAAAGTTACCTTCTTCTACTTCAATCAGTGCATCAATGCAGTTATCAATGCCATCTACAGAAATATATTTATAATCTGTATTTATGTTCATGGTTTTAATTATTCCACCAGCTACAGGAAACAATCTAGATAAGTATTTTAAGGATGGGGCATCCTCCATAGCAGTTATGTTAATCTGCGCATCTTCAAGCCACTGATTGAGTTCATCAAAGGTTAAAACCATATCTACTGCTCCTGGATAGTTTTCAATCTCATCTTTTTTAGAAATACAAGGGCCGATAAATACCACCTGTGCACTGGGATTTTTAGCTCTAATCAGATTCCCATGAGCTTGCATTGGAGATAAAATAGGAGCTAAATTTTCAAGAGTACTGGGATGATGCTTTTGAATTAATTTAACTACTGTGGGACAACAGGATGAGATTATTGTTTTTCCAGTGTTTTTAGCTATGAGTTTTTCATATTCACTCTTTACTAAAAATGCACCTTCTGCTGTCTCATAAGCGTCTGAAAAACCTAATTTTTTAAGTATATCTTTAAATGCTTCAAAGGTTGAAACATCATAATTTGCAATAAAGGAAGGGGCAACACTAGCAATGATATCTTTGTCTCCTCTAACTAAATTTTTAGCGATTTCTAAGTCGTTTCTAACTTCTTTAGCGTCCTGAGGACAGGTTAAAATACAATTGCCACAAAGTATACAGTCTCTTTCAAGAATTTGTGCCTGATGGTCCTTAACTTCAATAGATTTTACAGGACAATTCCTTATACACTTATAGCAATTTTTACAATTTGCTTTCTTTAATTTTAAAATGCTCATAGGTTAATCAACCTTCTTTAAAACATATTTATCAAAAACCTCTGTTAAATTCTCTTTTGTTACTCCAGTTACAAGCTGCTCATCCACTTTTATGGTTACCCCTAATTTACAATAACCAAGACAAAAGGCAGGCTTAACATAAACCTCACTATCTAAATGTTTTTCAGTTATCATTACCTTTAATCCATTCATTATTGAATAAGAACCTCTAACGTGGCAACTGCTTCCTATACATACTAAAATATCCATTTTACGCTCTCCTTTAAAAATGTTTATTTATGACTTAATTAAGAATTATTTGTGAGAATTGATAAAAAATTTACAATACTCTTATTGTAACATTGAACTTTAGGAGGGGGTAATGTATAATTTATATAGTACATATGTTTAATAATGAATGGGTGAGGGCTATGAACTTATTACACTTAAAATATATTGTTGAAGTTGAAAAAACTAATTCAATTACAAAGGCTGCACAAAATCTATTTATGGGACAACCTAATTTAAGTAGAGCTATTAAGGAGTTAGAAAAGAAGATTGGAATTACTATTTTCAAGCGTACGGCTAAAGGGGTTGAACCAACTAGAAAAGGTGCTGAATTTTTATCTTATACAAAGGCAATTCTATCTCAAGTTAATGAGTTGGAGTCTTTATACAAGCCTTGCGAATCGGATGTCATAAAATTTAATATATCTGTTCCTAGAGCAACTTATGTTTCTGTGGCATTTTCTGAGTTTGTTAACTCTCTAAATGAGGAAAGAGAAATAAATATATTTTTTAAAGAAACAAATTCCATGGAAGCAATAAATGATGTGCATAACGGAGATTCTAATTTAGGAATTATTCGTTATGAAAAACTATATGAAAACTACTTTCTAGCCTTTTTAAAGGATTCGGATTTGGAATATGAACCACTTTGGGAATTTGACTTATGCCTACTTATGTCAAAGGAACATCCTCTTGCTAATATGGAGGATATTCCATATTATGACCTATGCCACTATACAGAGATTGTCCATGGGGATTTCCAGATACCTTCTCTTTCACCTAGTGAAATTAAAAAGGATGCTGAAGCTAGGCTACATTTAAAGCGAATTTATGTATATGAGAGGGGAAGCCAATTTGACTTACTACAAAGGGTAAAGGGTTCCTTTATGTGGGTATCGCAAATTCCACAGGATGTTTTAGATCATCAGAATATGATAATCAGAAAATCTTCTGCTAGTTCATTGGTTAATAAAGACATTATAATTTATAAGAAGAATCATGTCTTTACAACATATGAAAAGCTATTTATTGATATGGTGAAGAATTTTACAAAGCAATAAAAGCATTTCATTAAAGTGAAATTTAATGAAATGTTTTTTTATTTATTTCCAATGTATTTCATTAAAATATCTTTAATTTTTTTATTTTCACAATAATCTAAGGGAGTCGATCCTGTAGAATTTGTTGAATTTATGTCAAAGCCTAGACTTATGAGAGATTTTAAAAATTCTTCAAAGTGGTCATCATAACAGTTAATATAATCATCGTGAAGAAGAGTATTTTTATATTTATCATGTACATTGATGTCTGCTCCATATTTTACAAGAAGATTAAGAAGCTCCACAGAATAATTAAAGCTACAGTAAAACACTGGGGTCTTACCGGATATGTTGACTGCATTAACTTTAGCTCCTTTTTCCAATATCATAGTTATTACATCTATTTGAGGGTTTACTCTTGCACAAAGTTTATGAAGAGGAGTTTCCAAGAATTCACTGTGATGACTGTTAATATCAGCACCGTTATTTATTAAAAGTTCAATAGTTTTAAAATAATTATTTTCGCTATTATTAATGGCATAATGAAGTATACTTTCCAGTGCAAAGTCAGAATTTAAATCCTTAGCGACCTTCAAATAATTCTTTATTTCATCTATGTTACCTTCTTCAATATATCTATAAATTGATTTAGGGTCTTTAGAGAATATATTACCGAATATTTTCATGTTGGGTACCTCCTGTTAATTAAATATTTTAGCATGCTTAAACATTAAAAAAACCAGCATCTGATGTCAGATTTTTAGCTTTAAAATCAGTTTATTGCTTTTATAATATTATTTTAACATATCAAGGTTAAAATGTAACCTAAGTGGCAAGCTTCTTAGGAAAATTCCCCAAGGGATATTAACAAATTCTCAATACAATTTGTTTTGCCATTTCTTATAATTGAAACTTATGTTATATTTAGTGTGGGTAGAAAAGTAGCTATTGCTTTATATAGAGGAAGGAAGGCACAAGATGAAATTTGATATTTATAAAATTGCTGATAATTATAAATTGACGGAAATAGAGAGACAAGTGCTCCAATATATATTAAAAAATAGTGAGTATGTACTAAATAAAGGGGTAAGAGAAGTTGCTAATATTAATTATACTTCTGCAGCAACAGTAATTAAATTATCGAAAAAATTAGGATATACGGGTTATACTGACATGGTATATCGTTTGAATTTTATAATAAAAAATCATGAAAAAAATCAAGAGCATACTTCTGATATTACTAGTTTTATATCTTATATCGATAAAGAAAAAATAGAGGCTTTTGTTTCTATGCTTATCAAACATAGAAAGAATATAATTTTTATAACAGCTACTGGCTTCTCTGATCCAGTCGCAGATTTTTTTTGGAGAAAGATGTTAGTATTAGGATTTAGATGTATTAAAACAAATTCCTATGCCGTATATGATAATAATCAGATAGGTGGTGGTTTAGTAATTGGAATATCTAAAAGTGGAGAGACTGAAAGTGTAACGAAAGTTATCGATTATGCAGTTGAAAATAAGTTAGATATTATTACTTTCACTGGAAAGCATATGGATCATATGTCTAAACAATCCAATATACATTTTTCTATATTGGATGATAAAGAATTAGATGACCGAAATATTACTGCTAATTATTTTTATGCTAGAGTGATGATTGTTATGGAATACCTATTAGATAAAGCAATGAATAATATATAAGTCGTCAAAAAGGCTTTCTCAAAACTAGTTTTTGGGATAGCCTTTTTTTTGTAAATGTAAACATATTCACTCTTTAGTAAACATGTTATTGAATTGGCCAAAACTATTAACAATATTTATTAATCATGCTATTCTATGTCTAAGTAATTACGAAAGAAAAATTTTATAAGATGGTGAAGGGAGATATAGTTAAATGAAAGACAAGATTTTAAATGGTATGCAAAAATTTGCTAAAGCTATGATTGGACCGGTCTTATTCTTGCCAATCATAGGTATGCTAATTGCTTTGACGGCTGTTCTTACTAATACAGCGTTTGTTACCCAGGGTGGATTAATCTGGTCAATAGGTAAATTCTTAAATGGTATGTTGTCACCAATCATGAACAATTTAAGTGTTGTGTTTTGTGTTGGAATTGCCATAGGTATGTCAAAAAATAAAAAATCAGATGCAGCGTTTGTATCTATAATGTCCTATATTTTGTTTTTAGGTGCTAACAGCAAGTGGTTAGAATTATCAGGTAAATTAATTAAGGGCAATACAGCAGGTGCTTTGTATGGTACAGGGCAGACAATTCAGCTAGGATTCCATGTAACAGACATGGGAGTTTTTCTAGGAATGATTTTAGGTGTTCTAGTAGCCATAACTCACAATAAGTTTATAAACAAAGAATTTAAAGGTGTTATGGCCCCTTATGGAAATAGCAAATACGTATTTATTAGAATGATTCCAATAATTGCAATATTCAGTAGCGGTGTGACTTATATTTGGCCAACTATAGCAAATGGAATAACGGCACTTACAGGGTTTATGAGTACAGCAGGAGCATTTGGAGTATTTGTTTATGGATTTTTAAATAGATTCCTAGTTCCAACTGGACTCCACCATTTAATTTGGTCACCATTTTTATATTCTGCAGTCGGTGATCAGATGATTATTAACGGTGAGAATGTAATCGGAGCAAAACCAATATTCTTAGCATTACTTAATGATCCAACAATTATTATGATGCCAGATTCAGCGAGATTTTTGACTTATGGTTTAGTTAAAACTTTTGGTGTGATAGGTGTATCCTTAGCATTTTATTTTACTGCTAAGAAAGTAAAACGCAATAATTTAAAAGCTCAGTTAATACCATCAACCTTGACTTCTGTAATTGCTGGTATTACAGAACCCTTAGAATTCACATTTATCTTTGCAGCTCCAATATTATGGGTTGTGTACTCAGCTATTGATGGATTCTTTCAAATGTTGGTGTATTTATTTAATGTAAGGGTTTGTGCAACAAATGGTATTTTAGATTTTCTTGTTATAAATATTCCAGCAGGGATTGGCAAAACTCATTGGCCTGTATATATATTAATAGGGTTAATTGAAATAGGTGTTATTTTCATAGTATTCAAATTTATGATTGAAAAAATGAATTTAAAAACCCCTGGAAGAGAAGACGATGACACAGATTTTGTAATTGATTTAAATGAAAATACAGCAAAAGTTAAACAAGATATGAAAATAGGTAATATATCTAAAAATGTCATTGAGGATAGAGATAAAGCCTTGATGATTATAAAAGCACTAGGTGGAAAGAGCAATATAGTAACCTTGGAAAATTGTTTTTCAAGACTTAGAGTAGAGGTTATTGATAATAGTTTAATTGATGAAATAACTTTAAAAACTACAGGAGCATCTGGTGTTGTAAAAAAAGGGAAAAATATACAGGTTGTGTATGGTCTTTCAATTAATAAAATTAGAACAATTGTAGACGAAGCATTACAAATAACAGAATAAGGGAGGAATTATTAAAATGAAAACATTTAAACTAGTAATCGTAGGCGGTGGAAGCACTTATACACCAGGAATTGTTAAAAGTTTACTTTCAAGAAAAGAAGAATTCAAAATATCAGAGTTAAGACTATATGATACAAATGAAGAACGTCAAAATAAAGTAGGTGTAATAGTAAGAAAAGTTGTTGAGATGTTTGATCTAGACGTAAAGCTTATATTTACTACTAATCCTGAAGAAGCTTTTAAAGATGCTGATTTTGTTTTTGCTCAAATGCGTGTTGGATTATACAAAATGAGAGAATTGGATGAGAAAATTCCATTAAAATATAATGTGATTGGGCAAGAGACCTGTGGTCCAGGTGGATTAGCATACGGTCTAAGAACTATTTACCCTATGGCTCAAATGATTGATTATTGTGAAGAATATGCAAGTCCAAATTATTGGATTGTCAATTATTCTAATCCAGCAGCTATTGTAGCAAAAGCTATGTATAAGTTAAGACCAAATGCAAGGATTTTAAATATATGTGATATGCCAGTTGCAATTATGAGAAATATGGCAAATATTTTAGATTGTGATAGACATGAAATAGAAGCGGATTATTTTGGATTAAACCATTTTGGGTGGTATACAAAAATTCGAGTAAATGGTGAAGATAAAACAGAAGAATTAAAGGCCTATGTAGCAGAACATGGTTATATTCCTCCAGATTCAAGAAGTGAAGTAAGGCACAATGATCCATCATGGATTCATACATTTGAGAATGCTAAACATATAATGAATATGTTTCCCAAGTATCTTCCAAACACTTATATGCAGTATTATTTTTTAGGAGATAAAATTGTAGAAGAAGCTGATAAAAGCCATACAAGAGCCAATGAGGTAATGGAAGGAAGAGAAAAGAAGATATTTGCAGCAGTGGATAACTATAATATTACTGGTGAAATTGATCTGACACAATTCTTTACAGGAGTACATGGAGAATTTATTGTGGAAGTAGCCATGAGCTTAGCATATGATCTAAGAAAGAGACATTTGGTCATGGTTGAAAATAAGGGCGCAATTAAAAATCTACCAGATGATGCTATGGTAGAAATACCTGCTTATATTACTAAAGATGGCCCAGAGCCAGTACGTGTAGGAGAAATACCGACTTTCTATAAAGGATTAATTGAACAACAGGAAGCTTCTGAAAAATTAGTTGTTGAAGCTGCAATCGAGGGATCTTATGAAAAAGCACTTATGGCATTTACTATGAACAAGACAATTCCATCTGCTTTTGTAGCAAAACAAATTTTAGATGATATGATTGAAGCTAATAAAGAATATTGGCCAAAGTTAAAGTAAGGGGAGTATATATTTAAAAAAATAGTTAAGTAAGACAAGCTTCACCCAAGGTGGGGCTTGTTCTATTAGGAGGAGCTTTAAGATGAATATAATAGAAGGTATAATGAAAAATAAAATAGTTGCAGTTATTAGAGGAAATAGTAAAGAGGAGGCAGAGAAAATTATAGAAGGAGCTATAGAAGGTGGAATAAAAGTTATAGAAGTAACTTATACAAATAAAGATGCTTCAGAAATCATTAGAAGTTTAGTAGGTAAATATAAGAATGTAATTATAGGAGCGGGAAGTGTCTTAGCAGTAGATACAGCAAAAGAAGCAATTGGAGCAGGTTCACAGTTTATAGTAGGACCAAACTTTGATTGCACTATAAGTAAATACTGTTTAGAAAATAAAGTTGATTATATACCAGGATGTTTTACTCCTACAGAGGTAGTTAATGCATTAAAAACAGGGGTTAAGCTTATAAAGCTATTCCCTGGAGAGGCAGTAGAGCCTAAGTATATAAAATCTATAAAAGCTCCTATTAAAGATCTTAAAATAATGGTAACGGGTGGAGTTAATCTAGAAAATATAGAGGAATGGTTATCAAATGGAGCTGATGCTTTAGGAATAGGAAGTATATTAACTTTAGGAACTAATAATAAACACGAGAAGATAGCAAGTAATGCTAAAAAATTTATGGAAAAAGTTAAAGGTGATAAATAGTGGGGAAATTTCTTTCAATAGGTGAAATACTCTTAAGATTTACTCCAAAGAATTTTGATGTTTATGAAAATAGTAATGAGTTAGAATATTTTTTTGGAGGGTCAGAAGCTAATATATCATCAATACTTTCATCTTGGGATATAGAGAGCACTATATTATCTGCACTTCCAGATAATGATATAGCTAAAAGCATAAAAAGATATTTTAGAGGAGTCGGTGTAGATGTAAGTAATATCATAACAAAGGGTGATAAAATAGGATACTATTTCTTAGAAAGAAGCTTAGGGGTAAGAAGTAGTAGTGTTATATATGATAGAAAACACAGTAGTTTCTCTGAACTTAATATTAATGATATTGATATCTTTAAGGTTTTAGAAGGAGTAACTTGGCTACATTTTAGTGGAATTACCTTAGGTATAGGTGAAAATTCTAGAGAGTTAGTTAGGGAAATACTTAAAGAAGCTAAGAAGAGAGATATTTTTATAAGTATGGATTTAAATTTTAGAAGTAAGATGTGCAATTTCATGGAAGCTAAAAAATATATGACAGAGCTGGCACCCTATGTAGATTTTTGCTTTGGAATTGAACCTATAATGGTTAATGAAAAAGATACAGAAATGTTTGATAGGGAAAATTCAACTAAAGAAGACATATTTAAAAGAATGAAGAAATTAAAGAGTAAATTTGCATTTAAATATATAGTTCATACAGAACGTATAAATGATAAAGAGGATAATAATACCTATTACGCTTATGGATTAGGTGAAGATATTCAAGAATCAGTAAGACTAACTACAAAAATGATTGAAAGAGTGGGGAGTGGAGATGCCTTTGCATCTGGGGTAATCTATTCTATTATTAAAGAAAAAACTCTTAAAGAAGCACTAGATTTTGGAGTAGCTTCAGCTACTTTAAAGTGTACAATTAAAGGAGATAGTATGATAGTAGCTCCAAAGGATATAGAAAAAATAATATCAGAAAAAAATATTATAGATAGGTAGGGTGAAAAATATGTTATTTTCTCAAAGGTTAAGAAAAATAGCTCCTGAAATGGATTCTTTAAAAATAGGAATGGGATGGGACAGAAAAGATTTAGAAAAGATGCAAATAATAGTAGAAAGTACCTATGGTAAAAGTCATCCAGGAAGTGCTCACCTAAATATAATAGTAAAGGAGTCTATGGATGAATTAACTAATTTAGGAGCAAAAGCTGCAGATTACTATGCTACAGATATTTGTGATGGTCAGGCCCAGGGACATGATGGAATGAATTATTCTCTCGTATCTAGAGAAATAATTGCAGATATTATAGAGATACATGTTAATGCAACAGGTTTTGATGGGGGTGTATTTATATCAAGCTGTGATAAAGGAATTCCAGGAAATCTAGTAGCTATGTGTAGAGTTAATATACCTTCTGTAATTGTTCCAGGTGGAGTTATGGATGCAGGACCAAATCTTCTAACCTTAAACCAGGTAGGAACCTATAGTGCTATGCATAAAAGAGAAGAAATAACTAATGAACAATATGAATTCTATAAAGAAAAAGCATGCCCTAGTTGTGGAGCTTGCTCTTTTATGGGAACAGCAGCTACTATGCAAGTACTTAGTGAAGGTTTAGGACTAGCTCTTCCAGGCTCAGCTCTTTTACCTTCTACTTCAGGAATACTAAAAGTTTATGCTAAGAAATCATCAAAAGCACTTATAAACCTTGTAGATAAAGGAATAAAGGTATCAGATATAGTTAATAAAAAATCAATTGAAAATGCAATAATGATTCATGCAGCTATTGGAGGGTCAACTAATGCATTATTACACATACCTGCTATTGCAAAAGAACTAGGGATAGAAATTAATCCAGAAGATTTTGATAGAATCCACAGAGAAGTACCTTTTATACTAAATGTACGACCAAGTGGACACTGGCCAGCTAACTATGTGTTTTATGCAGGCGGAGTACCAGCTATTATGAATAAAATTAAAAGATATCTTCATCTAGATGTTCTTACAGTTACAGGAAAAACCCTAGGAGAAAATCTAGATGAATTTAATGCTGTAGAAGCTTATGGTGAATATTTGAAATCAATTCCTTCAGTTAATGTTAGTGAAATTATATATGATGCTGAAAATCCAATAAATAAAAGTGGATCAGTATCTGTTCTAAAAGGAAATATAGCACCAGAAGGATGTGTAGTTAAACACTCAAGTCTTCCAGCTGAAATGAAGGATATAAAATTAAGTGCAAAAGCCTTTGATTCAGAAGAAGAAGCCTTTGAAGCTGTAATTAATGGAAGCATTAAACCTGGAGATGCAATAATAATAAGGTATGAAGGGCCAAGAGGTTCTGGAATGCCTGAAATGTTCTACACTACAGAAGCTATAGCATCAGATGAAAAATTAAATTCTACAGTGGCATTAATAACTGATGGAAGATTTTCTGGTGCAACAAGAGGACCAGCTATCGGTCATGTTTCTCCAGAAGCTACTAATGGAGGACCAATAGCTCTTGTTAAAGATGGAGATATAATCCATATTAATATAAAAGATAGAAGTATAAACATTGTAGAAATCAATGGAGAAGAAAAATCATTAGAAGAAATTCAAGATATACTAAATGAAAGAAAAAAAGAATGGAAACCAAAACCGCCTAAATATACAAAAGGTGTGCTTGGAATGTATACAAGCATGGCAACTTCTGGTATGAAAGGTGGAGTTATATCCAATTGGCCTCATTAATGAAACAGAATCTGGCACTTTTCCATATATAATTAGTGATTTATAATTAGAGATATGTGCTAATACATAAAGAATAAGCTTTGAACACATAAGAATCTTTTCTAGAGATTATTATTATTATTATTATTTAAATAACAAAGTTTATACTAGATATAAAATAATTAAGGAGGAACAAAAAGATGAAAAAATTATTATCAATTCTGACAATGGTAGTACTTATTTTCGCAGTATTTGTAGGTTGTTCATTAAAACCACAGAATTCAGCTGCTGATAAAGGTGAACAAGTATTAGTTGTCAACAAAGAGAAAAAAGAAGTTAAAATACTCGCTGAAGTAAATGGAAAATACTTTACTGAATCAACTAGACATGGTGTAGTATTTAAAGATGGATCAAATGGTGAGAAATCTCTTTTAAGAGGACTTGCTAATCAAGTTGATTTTTATAATGCAGTAGAATCTCTAGGGGCAAAGCCAGGAAACAATGTTAAGATGGCTGATATGACTAAAGGAGTAAAGGTTCAAGGTTCAAAGCTAAATGTATTTGTTACGTGGGAAGGACTTGGAAAAGAAATTCCATTTAATGATATTATATCTTCAAGTGATCAAAGACCTATGGATATAAGATTTGGTGGAAATATTGAAAATGCTAAAACCATGAATACTGGTTGTATATTATGCTTAGATAGTTGTGCAGTTGGAATTACAAGTAATGCTTCATATGAAACAGGGGCATCAAAAACTGTAAAATTCTATGGTGAAAAAGATGTACTTCCTAAGGATGGAACAAAAGTTACTGTGATATTTAGATTCGCGGAGTAATATTTTCGTACTCCTTATATTGAGCAGAACTCTTTTCTGTAAAGGTTATAAAAATATTTAAGAAGGATGGTATTAAAATGAAAAATATTTTTAAAGGAACTAAAGGAAAAGGCTTATGTATTTTAATAATTGTTTGTTTATATCTTTTTATACCGCCAATAAGATATAATGTAAATGAAGCTTTGTCTGTCTTAAAAACTTTAGATGTTGGATCGGCTAAAGAATATATACTTAGCTTTGGCATTTTGGCACCGATTGTATCATTTTTACTAATGATATTACAATCAATTGTTGCACCACTTCCAGCATTTATTATAACATTTTCTAATGCGGGACTTTTTGGATGGGTTAATGGAGCAATTCTATCATGGTCAAGTGCTATGGCCGGAGCTACATTATGTTATTATATTTCAAAGTTTTTCGGAAGAAATGTGGTGGGAAAGCTTACAAGTAAAATAGCTTTAGAAAAGATTGATGAGTTTTTTCAGCGATATGGTAAATATGCAATTTTAATTGCTAGACTAATACCTTTTATATCTTTTGATATAGTTAGTTATGCTGCTGGTTTGACATCTATGAGCTTTTGGTCATTCTTTATAGCTACTGGTATAGGACAACTTCCTGCAACTATTGTTTATTCATATGTTGGGGGAATGTTAACAGGTACAACAAAGACCTTTGTAATGGGTCTGTTAATACTATTTGCATTAAGTGCATTGATTGTATTACTTAAAAAGATGTGGAATGATAAGAAAAGAATTCAAGTTTAAAAAATAAATATTTAATTGATATATAATATAGATTTTTACAAGAAATGATACATTTAATAATTGGAGGGAAAATATGAAGAAGATATTGGCATTATTTATGATTTTTATCTTATCTTTAGGCTCATTTGGATGTAGCCAAAAGAGTAAGAATACAACTGACAATGTAATAAATAAGGACTGGGATACGATATTAAAAGATGCTAAGGGAACAACTGTTAATTTTTATGGTTGGGGTGGAAGCGAAACAACAAATAAGTGGATTGATGGTTATTTAGGTAAGACATTAAAGGATAAGTATGATATAACACTTAAAAGAGTGCCTATGAATATTGAAGACATATTAAATAAGTTAGTTGGAGATAAACAAGCTGATAATAAAAATGGAACTATTGATGTAGTTTGGATTAATGGAGAAAATTTTTATACAGCAAAACAAGCAGGAATACTTTTTGGACCTTTTGCAGAAAAGCTTCCTAATTTTAATAAGTACATAAATAAAGATTCAATAGAGGTAAAATCTGATTTTGGATATCCTGTAGAAGGATATGAAGTACCTTATGGAAAAGCACAATTTGTAATGATATATAATGGAATGAAGGTATCAAATACACCTTCAGGAGCAGAAGAGTTATTAAAGTTTGTAAAAGAAAATCCAGGAAAGTTCACATATCCTGCACCTCCTGATTTTACTGGAAGTGCCTTTGTAAGAAACATTATATATGAGACTGTTGGATATGATAAAATAGCTAATGCTAAGGCAGATAAAACATCATTGGAGAAGGTAATTCAACCAGCCATGGATTATTTAAAGCAATTAAAGCCTTATTTGTGGAATAAAGGAAAGACTTATCCAGCTACTATAGCTCAGCTAGATAATATGTATGCAGATAATCAATTGTCAATGAGTATGTCTTATAATCCGAATTCAATACCTGCTAAAGTAAAAAGTGGTGAGTATCCAAAGGGGACACAAAGCTTTATCTTTGATAAGGGAACTGTAGGAAACACTCATTTCTTGGCAATACCATTCAATTCTCCTAATAAAGCAGGAGCAATGGCAGTTATAAATACAATAATTACTGTTGAAGCACAGACATCAAAATATAATCCAGAAGGATGGGGAGATTTACCTGTTTTAGATAATAGCAAACTTTCAGCAGAGGAAAAGAAGAAGTTTGAAGCTATTAAGCTTGGTGAAGGAGTAATACCTCAGGAACGGTTATTAAAGCATAGAGTTCCAGAAGTGCCATCACAATTAGTACCTATTATAGAAAAGATTTGGTCAGAGCAAATTCCTGGAGATAAGTAAGAATGAAAAAAGAGATTAAGCCATATATATTACTCCTTCCCGCTGCAATTGTCTTATTAGGAATATTAACATCTGGTATAGTAATTGCTCTATCGCAAAGTTTAGGTTATATGCCTATTATAGGGCTTAGAGAGTTAACAATTAAATACTATGTTTCTATAATTACGGATAAAGGTTTTTTAGAATCCTTAAAATTCAGCTTAAATATTTCATTATTTTCATCAACAATTGCAGTTATAGTTGGTGTAGTATTGGCTTACTCTATGCTTATTAATAAACATAGAAAGAGTATAGAAAAGATATTATACATACTTCCTATAATAGTACCCCATATGGTTGCCGCTTTTCTGATGTTTAATATTTTATCTCAAAGTGGCTTACTGCCTAGAATTTTATATCATCTTGGTATATTAAAAGCACAATCTGATTTTCCAATTTTAATTTTTGATAGATATGGAGTTGGAATCATAATATCTTATCTTTGGAAAGAAATACCCTTTGTGGCTATGATAGTATATACGTTTATAAGTAACATAAATAAAGGTCTTGAGGAGGTGGCCTTGAATTTAGGAGCTAGCAGAGGGCAGTTTTTCTGGCATGTGATGCTTCCTTTATCTTGGCCTTCAATTATTTCTTCATTTATTATTATATTTGCTTTTTCCTTTGGGGCATTTGAAGTTCCATATTTGCTTGGGCCAACTACTCCAAAAACTTTGCCGGTAAAAGCCTTTATAGAGTATACAAATCCGGATATTTCAAATAGACCTTATGCAATGGCTTTAAATGTTGTTTTAGCCTTTATTTCCTTAATAATAGTATGGATTTATGATAAAACCCTCAGTTTGTTTTGTCGAAAGGTATAGAGTTAAAATTTTGATTTAGACAGGGTATTTATTTTGTGAGGAGTAGGGGGAGATTTATGAAGAAAAATGTTATTTTTAATATTGTTATTTATTTGGCTGCTTTTTTAGTTATTTTTCCACTAATAGTTTTAATTTTATGGGGCTTTAGTAAAAGGTGGCCCTGGCCCTATGTTTTGCCTATTGAGTATAGTTTAAGGGGAGTAACCTACTTTTTAACTGGATCTGACAATTCAATTAAAATACTTTTATATAGTATTTGGTTATCCTTCGTAGTTACTGTAATTACCTTAATAATAAGTGTGCCAGCTGCTAGAGCTTTAGGCTTATATGAATTTAAAGGGAAAGGCTTTTTTAAGTTACTTGTGCTTTTACCACTTATTATTTCACCAGTAGCGGTGGGTATTGGTATTCAAGTGTTTTTTATAAAGGTTGGACTTGCTAACACCTTCTTGGGAGTAGTGTTAGTGCACTTAATACCATGCCTGCCTTATGGTATAAGAATACTTACTAATGTATTTGAAGTTTTAGGTGAATCTATGGAGTCTCAGGCAAGAACACTAGGTGCAAGTAAGATACAAACCTTTTTTTATGTAACCTTACCTTTAATATCCCCAGGTTTAATATCAGCGGCAAGTTTAGTATTCATAGTATCTTTTAGTCAGTATTTTTTAACTTTTATAATAGGTGGAGGAAATGTTGTAACACTTTCAATGGTTATGTTTCCATTTATTGAAAGTGGGGATAGAATGATAGCATCCAGTTATAGTATTGTATTTATTGCTGCTACTTTAATACTTTTAGTTATAATGGAGAAAAGAGTGAAAGCTTACTATACAATAGAAAATCATTTTTATATTTAGGAGAAAGACGTATGAGTAAATTACAGATAAAAAATTTAAATAAAAGTTTTGATGGCATAAAAGTATTAAAGGATATAAACTTTTTTATAGATGATGGTGAAATAGTATCACTTTTGGGCGAATCTGGATGTGGAAAAAGTACTACATTAAAGATTATTGCAGGACTTATCGAACTTGACAGCGGAGATATAATTTTAGATGAATGCTCTATTTTAAGTATACAAGCAGAGAAACGTAAGACGGTAATTGTATTTCAAGATCATTTGCTATTCCCTCATCTAAACATAGAGGATAATATTGGTTTTGGACTTAAGATGGCTGGAATTAAAAAAAGCATCAGAAAAAATAAGGTTGCAGAAATAATAAGTTTATTAAAGCTTCAGGGACTGGAGAAAAGATACTCAAAGGAATTATCAGGAGGTCAGAGGCAACGAGTTGCATTAGGTAGAGCCTTAGCGATTGAACCTACAGTTCTTTTATTAGATGAGCCTTTTTCAAGTCTAGATATAAGGTTGAGGGAGGAAATGAGAGAATTAGTATTAGATATACAAAAGAAGTTGAGAATAACAACTATTTTAGTTACTCATGATAAAGAAGAAGCACTAATGATGTCAGATAAAATTGCAGTAATGATAAATGGTAAGATAGTTCAGTTTGATACCCCGGAAAATGTTTATGAAAAACCTTCAAGTCCATTAGTTGCAGATTTCTTTGGAGAAAAAAACTACATAGAGGGTTCTGTTAGTAATGGAACTTTTGAATGCAAGCTTGGAAGTTTTCAAGTAGAATTATTTTTCACGGGAAATGGGCAAATGATGATAAGGCCAGAAAATATAGAACTTTTATCTGAAGTTGAAGGTTATAATATGAGTAATATTATAAAGGGTGTTGTAAAAAAGAGAAGATACTTGGGAGATAAGGTACACTACACTGTGGAAGTGGAAGGAAAAGAATTTAAAGCAATATCTAGTGAGTACATGAAGTTCAATATAGGAGAAAAAGTAAAGTTAAAAATAGACTTTTCAAAAGGAATTGTCTATCCGATGACTAACAGGTGTAGTAGTTAAACTACATATGATTAAAGTTTCATTTTATAATGAAACTTTAAAATTCTTTAATGATGGTGATAAGTATGGTATCGATTATAATTCCTGTATTAAATGAAGAAAAAAATATTGAGAAAACATTAAGTCAATTTAATGAATTAAAAGGTGATAAAGAAATCATTGTAGTAGATGGAGGAAGCAGGGATAATACAAAAGAAATTGCAGAGAGATTTGCTAAGGTAATATACAGTGAAAAAGGAAGAGCAAATCAGATGAATAAAGGTGCGCGAAAAGCTAGTGGAGATATATTATGGTTTGTTCATTCAGATTCAATTATTAGAGAGAATTCTATTGAAGAACTTCAGTTAGCTATAGAACAAGAATATGTTGGTGGCGGCTTTTCACTGAAGTTTTACGATTATAATACATTATTTATGAAATATATATCCGTAACATCCAACCTTAGAGCTAAATATTTAGGACTATACTTTGGTGACCAAGGAATTTTTGTTAAAAGGTCTGTGTTTGAGAGTTTAGGAGGGTATCCTAGACAAGAGATAATGGAAGATTGGGAGTTTTCTCTTTCAATGAAAAAGGTTGGTAAACTAAAATTGATTATCACTCCTATAAGTACTTCAGCTAGAAGATTTAAGAATGGTGGTCAATTAAGAACTCATCTATTGATGCATAAAATAAAATTGAT
Organism: Clostridium sp. FP1; assembly: GCF_011065975.2. Taxonomy (NCBI): domain Bacteria; kingdom Bacillati; phylum Bacillota; class Clostridia; order Eubacteriales; family Clostridiaceae; genus Clostridium; species Clostridium sp. FP1. The sequence goes on from NZ_JAAMNJ020000001.1 coordinate 2,249,516, forward strand.
GTACTTACTAGGAATACCTACAGATAAATTAGTTAAAATTTACAAGAATGTGAGATGAGCTAATGAATGCTCTTATACTTATGACTAGAACCCCAATTGCAGGTATGACAAAGACACGATTGATGAAGGTACTTACAGGGGAAGAATGCGCAGAAATACATAGATGCTTTCTTTTGGATTTGTTTAAAATGGTTAGTGAACTTAGACAAATAGCAGATATATATGTTACCTATACTCCAGAAAATTCTCTTTATCTAATGGCTGATATTATTCCAAGCTTTATAGACAGTTTTCCACAAAAGGGATATGACATAGGAGAGAGAATGGATAATTCAATTCAAAAACTTTTGAATAAAGGATATTCAAAGGTGATATTAATTGGGTCAGATATACCATCTCTTCAGTCTGAAGATATCAAAAAAGCTTATGAAGAATTGGAGGATAAGGATATTTGCATTGGACCTACTAATGATGGTGGTTATTATTTAGTTGGTATGAAGAAAAGGTGTAGGGATATCTTTAGTAGTAATTTAAAATGGGGATATAAGTCTGTATTTGAAGCTACTGTGTCAATAGCTAATAATTTAGGACTGAAGGTAGGTCTGGTAGCGAAGCTTAGTGATATAGATGAAAAAGAGGATATTGAGGATTTTATGAAAAGAATACAAAAAGAAGAATTTAAGGTCAAGACTTTGCCTATTAATACAGTAAACTTTATACAGAATAGATGGGGAGGTGGCATTAATGTTAAAAGATATGTTAAATAATAAAATTTATGAGTATATAAAATATAATAAATTAAATAGAGAACTGAATCTGGGGGAGAATTGTAAGGTGAAATTCCTAGCTCAGGGAGAATATAATATTAATTTTACAGTTGAGGGTTGTAATAAAAAATATGTTTTTAGAGTAAATACTGGCAGCCAAATTGCTTCAGGAAATCAAATAAGATATGAATATGAAGCGCTAAGAAGACTAGAGGTAAGTGGGGTAACACCAAAGGTTTATTATGTAGATGATACGAAAAAAGAGCTGAACTATGGTGTGCTAATAATGGAGTTCTTAGAGGGAAAACCTTTAGAATATCATAAGGACTTAAATTCTGCAGCAGAAATATTCTCAAAAATACATTCTATAGATATAACAAAAAATAATTTTAAAAATTTAATCATAGAAGAGAAAATATTTACCGAAAGAATAAATGAATCGCAAAGGCTTTTAAAGGATTTTTTTCACTCTCCTAAAATACCGTTACAACTCAAAGAGTTTTTTTATGTATTTGTTCAGTGGGCTGAAAAAAACAAGTATGTAGAAAAATATTTTTTGGAAAATAAGTGGCATGTTGTTAATAATACAGAAGTCAATTCTAGTAATTTTATAATAGGGAGAGAAAAATCCTACCTTATAGACTGGGAGAAACCGGTGATAAGTGACCCTTGCCAGGATTTGACTCAATTTTTAGCACCTACTACTACCCTATGGAAAACAGATTACATACTAGACAGAGAGGAAAAAGAAGAATTTTTTAGAGCATACGTCAATGGGTTAAAGGATAAGGATAACAATATAAGGGAGCGAGTAGAGTTATATACTCCATTTCTTTATTTAAGAGCCTTATCTTGGTGTGCATATGCATATCTAGAGTATCAAAAGGAAGATAAGGAAATTAAAAATATGGATACATATAATAAAATTAAACAGTATCTAGATTTAGATTTTATGAGAGGTTTATTAGAGAAGTATTTCATAGCTTAAGTAAATTTACTATGAGAATATAAGTAGATTTATAAAAAAAATCTACTTGTATTCTCATAGGATTTCTTCATATATTTAATTTAATATTCATTGCAATTACTAAGCCATGCTTTATGTAGAAGTTTAATAGCTGGAGCAATCTGATTTAATTCAATTCCACCAAAGCCTAAGACAACAGCGCCAGCTAAATTCTTATTAGGATGTTTCCAAAATTTCGAGGCAGGATACACTTTCACACCTACTCTATAGGCTCTCTCAATGAGTTCATCTTCTGACATAGTCCATTTTACCTGCACTAAAAGGTGAAGGCCGGCATTCATACCAAAAATGGAAATTTTATCTGTAAATTCTTTCTTTAGAGTTTCAACTAATGTATCATGCTTTTTCTTTTGCACTTGATTACTTTTTCTAACATAACGTTCCCAATGACCCTGTTGCATAAAGAGCTCTAGAGTTTTTTGGATAATAAATGGAACCGAAGAAGGGTAGCCATTGAACATGCTACGAAACTTATCCATCATAGGTGCAGGAACAACCATATATGATAAACGTAATGTAGGGAATAAAAATTTTGAAAAACTTCCAATGTATACAACTTTATCACTACAAAGAGATTGAAGGGATTGTATTGGCTTCGTGTTATATCTAAGATGGCAGCTGTAATCATCCTCAATAATTATTGAATTATTCTGAATCGCCCATTCTATGAGTTCAAGCCTTCTAGAAATAGGCATTATAATTCCTAATGGGTATTGATGTGATGGAGTAACGTAAACTGCTTTAGCCTTTGTTAAACTTAATTCCTTCACGTTTATGCCAGATGAGTCTAAGGAGATAGGATTCACATTAAAACCATTATTTCTAAGTGTAGAACGAGTTATATGATATCCTGGTTCCTCCATTGCAATTGTATCAGTAGTATCTCTTATAAGTTGGCAGAGCATACCTAAACAATAATGAACACCCGCTCCAATAAAAATCTGATCACTAGTACATTTTACACCACGGTGATAATGAAGATATTTTAATATTTCTTCACGTAGGCCAGGTTCTCCAAAAGTCGGTCCATAACTTGTCATTTCAGATTTAGACTCTCTTAGACACTTATTTGTTAGTCTTTGCCATTCGCGTATAGGTAGCTCTCCTTCACTCAGTTTCCCATATTTAAAATCATATTGAATTGAGTTGTCTATATTATCAGTTAGGGCAGGTCTAGTATAGAACCTCTCCCTTGTAACAGGAATAGATGAAAAATCTAAATTTTGAACATAGTAGCCATTCCGAGGTTTACTGATTACATATCCTTCGGAATATAATTGGTGGTAAGCTGTATCTACAGTATTCCGACTTATGCATAAGTCAGTGCATAGTTTCCTAGTTGACGGAAGCTTACTCCCACATTTTAAGTTACCACTTAAAATCCTTTCTTTAAATTGTCCATATATCTGAATATATAGTGGAATATCTATTTTATTGTTTAAAACAAACATGGGGTCACATCCTTTTAAATTAAGTAATACATTTACTTGATACACCAATAATTTAACTTATTATGTTAGTTCATGTCAAAATAAATATTTATATATAGGAAAAAACTATAGCATCAGTAAAATGTATCAGAAATAGCTATAACATCAACAAAATGCATCATAAATAGTGTTGATACTTATATAGATAATAGATGTTTCCACGAGAATGCTGGCGAGTAACAATGTGAATATAAAAAATTCGATTCTTTTATAAAAATCTCCGAGGATTATGAACAAATTGTAAAGTGAGAGTAATGCCAGACTAGGAAAATGATCATTAGATTTATCTATAGATATAGCTATAAACATAGGAAATATCTATTGGACAACTATAAAGAACATTGATAGACTATTTCTGCGTTAATCTTTAACAAATATGAAAGTATAAAGGAGAAAAAATGAAAAAGAGTGTAATATACGGTATTTCTTTTATTATTATAGGGGCGTTACTTGCGATAGGCCCCCATACATTATTTGCAGTTTGCCCTAAAGGGGAAAAAATCATGAAATGCTGGTGGTCTGCACAGGCAGAAATTTCAATTGGCATTATGCTTATAGTAGCAGGAATTACTATACTATCTTTTAAATCAGAGGAAATTCAGTTTGGTATTTGTATAATGACTACTGCTTTGGGAGTTATGGCTATTTTAATTCCAAGTGTTCTTATTGGTGGTTGTATGAAAAAAACGATGATGTGTCAAAGCATGACTTTTCCATGTATTTATATTATTGGAGGGCTTACCACAGCTGCTTCCATTTTTAATTGTATATCCTTATTTAAACGAATTAAGAGGAATTAAAATAAAATGAAAAAACAAAAAGGATTAAATATATTCTCCATCTCCCTGCAGAATATAAAGCATAGAGCCTTTCGTAATGGATTTATGATATTCTTTGTTTTTTTGCAGACGTTTGCATTATTTTTTAGTACTATGTTAATGATGAATATGGAAAGAGGAATTATAAATACAACCGAAAGAATGGGCGCTGAGGTCATTGTTGTTCCAAATAAGAATTCGAAAGAGCTACAGGAGTCATTATTTATGGGAAAACCTTGCACAATTTATTTTGATCGTCAGTGGGTAAATAAGTTAAAAGGAGTAAAAGGGGTAAATAAGATTTCACCACAGCTGTATTTAGCTACTTTGGAAGCAGCTTGTTGTGAGGCAGCAGTACAATTAATTGCTATTGATCCAGAAACTGATTTTCTTATAGAGCCTTGGTTAAAAACTCAAGGAGACCTAGAATTAAAAAAAGGACAAGTTGTGGTTGGTCATGATGTTATTGCGAAAGTAGGGGAAAAAGTTACTTTTTATAATACGGAATTTCAGGTTGCTGCAAAGCTTTCAAAAACTTCAATGGGATATGATAATTCTGTATTTATGAGTTTCGACACTGTCTTTGAGCTTGCAAATTCTAAGAGTGCCAATAATAACTTAAAATTAGATAATAGCGAAAATTTAATATCCATGATAGCCATAGACGCAGATGAAGGGTATTCTCCTGATAAATTAGCTGTTGAAATTCAACATGTATATAATGATGATGATATTGCAGTACATACAGCAAATAGTCTCTTTAGTGGAATAGCTACAGAATTGAAAAAGTTTACATCTTATAGTAGCGTACTAATTGTAATATTATTTATAGCTACGGCTATGGCCTTAATCAGTATTTTTACTATTACTATTAATGAAAGAAAACGAGAATTTGGAATTCTATATACCTTAGGTGCCAATGGCAGACAAATTTTTTCTATGATAATAATTGAAGCATTGATTATTAGTATCATTGGAGGAGTCCTTGGGGTTTTGGTATCAGAAGGATTACTATTGTTATTTCGAAATTTCATTGGTATGAGTTTTGGAATTCCATATTTCGAAATGAGCTTTACAGAGGTATTATTGGTATCTAGTAAATGCATGCTGGTATCTGTGCTAACAGGTTTTGTAGCTTCTTTTTATTCTGCCTATAAAATAAGTAAAGAAGAGCCTTATGCGCTCATAAGGGAGAATGAATAATGATTTTAGAAATAAAAAACCTAAGCAAAAAATATAAAAGAAAAGATGAAATATTCTTAGCAGTTAATGATGTGAATTTATCAATTTCAGAGGGGGAGTTTGCATGTATAGTGGGTCCCTCTGGTTGTGGAAAAAGCACTTTGCTTAATATGGTAGCAGGGTTACTTAAACCTACATCAGGGGAGGTTTTCATTGATGGAAGTGAAATTTTCGGAAAAAGTAAAAATGAATTAGCCCTTCTAAGAAATGAAAAAATAGGATATGTATTGCAGGGACAAAATTTATTATCGAACTTTACAATTCTAGATAATATATGCATGCCTGCATATTTATCAACTAGAAAAAAAACAGTGAAAGCTAGGGCAATGGAACTCTTAGAGGAGGTGGGACTGAAAGGAATGGAGGAGGAATATCCAGCCAGGCTTTCAGGCGGTGAATTAAGAAGAGTTTCTATTATACGAGGATTAATAAATAATCCCAAAATAATTATAGCAGACGAGCCTACAAGTAATTTAGATCCTGAAAACTCAAAAATGATTATGAAATTCTTTAAAGAAACTAGCTCTAAAGGAACAACAATTTTAATAAGTACACATAATATTGGGCTTTTAGATTACACACAAAAAACCTATGAAATGGAAAAAGGGATTTTAAAATAAAAGACTATAATATTAGATTAAGGAGCGAAAAAATGGAAAACACACCTAATAAGAAAAAGGGTAGGGTTAGTAAAATTATAATAATCCTATTACTTTTAATTTTAGTTTTAAGTTATTTATTTGTCCCAGCTGTAAAGGAATCATTTAATACCATCTTTAAAATGTTTGCAAGTGGAGATTTTACACTTGTTAGTGCATTTGTAGCATCCTATGGAGCTTATGCGGCAGTTATTTCTTTTTTATTAATGATATTCCAATCTATAGCCGCACCACTACCTGCATTCTTAATTACCTTTGCTAATGCAAACCTATTTGGTTGGTGGCAAGGAGCACTTCTTTCATGGACTAGTGCCATGGCAGGAGCAGTAGTTTGTTTTTATATTGCTAGGGTTTTAGGGCGAGATGTTGTAATCAAATTGACAAGCAAAACAGGACTAGAACAAATTGATAAATTTTTTATAAAGCATGGTAAAATAAGTATTTTGATAGCCAGATTATTACCCTTTATTTCTTTTGATATTGTAAGTTATGCAGCAGGTTTAACTTCTATGTCATTTGGTTCATTCTTTATTGCAACGGGTATAGGGCAATTACCTGCAACAATTATTTACTCCTATGTAGGAAGTATGTTAACTGGAGGAGCAAAATTGTTTGTAACAGGCTTATTATGTTTATTTGCACTATCTGCATTAGTTATATTGTTTAGGCAAATTTATGTAGAAAAACAAAAGAAAAAATCAACTGTAAATAATCTATTTTACAGATGTTTAATAAAAAAAATATAAATTAAGAGGAGATTGAATAATTATGACAATGAAAAAAGTATTAACCGTTTTATTAGCAACAACACTTATATTCTCACTTGCAGCTTGTAGTAAAGCAGCACCAAAAGCATCAAAAACTGAGGCGAAAGTGTTAGTAGTTAACAAAGAGGCAAAGGAGATAAAAATGCTTTGTGAAGTAAATGGTAAGTATTTTAAAGAAGCAACTCGTCATGGTATTGTTTTTGCAAAAGGATCAAATGGCGAAAAATCAGTTCTTCGTGGTCTGGCAGATGAAAAAGAATTCCACCAAGCATTACTTGATATCGGAGCTAAACCTGGAAATAATTTAAAAGCAGCAGATATGAAAGCAGCCGCAGATAAAGGAGTAGCTGTTAATGGAGACAAGTTAAACGCCGTAGTAACTTGGGAAGGACAAGATAAAGAAATTCCCTTTGCGGATATTATCAAAGCAAGCGTAGAAAAACCAATGGATTTACGTTTTGCTGGAAACCTTGAAAGTGCTAAGAAAAACAATACTGGATGTGTACTTTGTTTAGATAGCTGTGCAACAGGTATTACAAGTGATGCAGCATATCCAACTGGAACTACACAAAACAACGTTGTTAAATTCTATGGCGATGAAGACGTGTTACCAGAAGATGGGAAAGTAGTAACAGTTACTTTTCGTCTTGCTAAATAATTGAAACTTACGGTGTTATATGAAATATTTAAATATTATTTATAATAGTTTTTTATGGGCACTGGTAATTGCAATTACCAGTTTTAAAAGTGAATGGCTTGAAATGCGGATAAATATAGGTTACATATTCTTTGTAACCTTCATCCTTTTATCTGTAATTTTAAGCTTAATTCCAAGAAGAAAACAACTCAAACTAAGTGGTGTATTTACCACTGCTAATTTGCTTATTTGTACAATTTATGCCATGGTACTTTATGGTTTCCAGAGATTAAAGACAGTACCTGCTTCAATTATTCGGGAAGGAATTCATATAAATAAAATTCAATTTTCAGCAATCAATTTGGTATTACTTATTATTATAATCTTAGGTCTTGTGCTAATAATTATTTTTGACAAATCAAAACAAAAAAAATATAAATAAAATTGACTGGCTTAAAATTAAGTGTATAAAACTAAATTTTGAGCCATTGTCATTGTTACACTATATTGGTGAATGGTTGGAGGTACACGTTATCTAAAAAGTTTTCACTGGGAAGTATTTTATTGTTTTTTCTATAAAAATCTTTAATATTAGATATTTGCAAATAACACCGGATTGATAAGGGTGTTATTTTTTTATTATCATCGAATTTTTGCGAAATTTTGTTAGTATTAAAGCAAACATGGGTATAGTAAATCTTATTTGAGTATAGAGGCTAAAATCAATATTGAAAAAATAGGAAAATAGGGTTATATTATAAGTAATCAATATCAAGTGATAAATAATATTATTAAAGAAAGATAATAATTTAACAAAGTTTGTCTTTTGTGAAAAATTAAAAATTAAGGGAGGCCAATATATATGAAAATTGCGGTTGTAGGATGTACCCATGCAGGCACAGCAGTTGTAGTAAACGCAAGGGAGCTTTATCCAGATAGTGAAATCACTGTCTATGAAAGGAATGATAATGTATCCTTTCTTTCCTGTGGTATAGCTTTAAGCGTTTCAGGTATAGTTAATGAACCAGAAAAATTATTTTATAATTCCGTAGAAAACTTGAGAAAAAATGGAATAAATATGAGAATGAGTTATGATGTAACGGATATAGATATAGAAGGGAAAACTATTACAGCTAAGAACTTAAAAAATAATGAGATAGTAAAGGAAAAATACGATAAAATAGTTCTTACCTTAGGATCATGGCCAATAGTTCCTAATTTTGAAGGTAAGAACCTTGAAAATATATTACTTTGCAAGAACTATGATCATGCTAAGACAATTATAGAAAAATCTAATGAAGCTAAGAATGTAGTAATTATAGGTGCAGGATATATAGGAGTGGAACTAGCTGAAGCTTTTGAAATAAAGGGTAAGAATGTAACTTTAATTGATGCAGAAGATAGAATAATGAGTAAGTACCTTGATAAAGAGTTTACAGATATAGCAGAAGGAGAATTTAAGGGCCACGGAATAAACCTAATATTAGGGGAAAAGGTTCAAAAATTTGAAGGAGAAGATGGAAAAATAGCTAAAGTAGTTACTGATAAAAACACTATAGAAGCAGATTTAGTTGTACTTTGTATAGGATTTGTACCAAATACAATGATTGTTAAGGATAAATTAGACGCTCTTCCAAATGGAGCAATAATAATAGATGAGTATATGAGAACTAGTGCTGAGGGAGTATATGCAGCAGGGGATTGTTGTGTGGTAGAATATAACCCAGCAAGGGATAAGAGATATATACCACTAGCAACAAATGCAGTTAGAATGGGGACTCTTGTAGCTAAAAATTTAGTTGAGCCAACTCTTAAGTATATGGGTACCCAAGGAACCTCAGGAATAAAGATATATGACAAGTGCATTGCGTCTACTGGTCTTACTGAGGAGGTAGCAAAACATACTACATCTATGGATATAGGCTGCGTAACTATAAATGAGAATAATAGACCAGAGTTTATGCCAACCTTTAGTGAAGCTATGTTAAAGCTCGTATATGAAAAAAATACAAGGAGAATACTTGGAGGACAAATAATATCTGAGGAGGACTTGACTCAGCATATGAATACTTTATCTGTGGTAATACAAAACAATATGACCATAGAAGAATTGGCAATGACAGATTTCTTCTTCCAGCCACACTTCAATAAACCATGGAGTTTATTAAACACAGTGGCACTTAAAGCATTATAGAACATGAAAATTTAATTAGCGAAAATCCTTTATTGAGGATATTAGAAAAGTTCAATTAATAAGATAAAACTTAGACCTAGGTTAATATAAATTAATCTAGGTCTTTCTTGTGCGTCCAGCAGGTCATTGCCATTTTCAAGATAAGTAATGCCAGTTATAATTAAGCCACCACCACTTTTGTTTTGATATTTTTTAGGCCCTAGTTGCTTTAGTGGTACTTTAAAAATTTATAAAAAACACACAAAATAAACATTAGGTTGACACTTCACTGACATTTACAGTAGATATAATTAAAATATAGAAACTAAATAAATTGATGTTTGTATATTAAGGGAATAAGAGAAAACTTTACACTTGTTAATCATGAATTTGCATGTAAAACAGTATTTGGGAGGAGATGTAAAAATGAAAAAAAAGATAAAGAAAATACAAATATTTAGACTAATATTACAAGAATTTGTGCGGAAAGCCCACTCTTTCAGGTGTGGGATGGATAGCACTACTAAAATATACCATTAGACATGGTTATTTTAGTACGATATAATATACTTAGGTTTTAAAACGAGCCATATACTATCGTTAATGTGTCAATTGTGATGCTTGATAGTGAAATTCTTGAAGAAAATAATTAGTTTTTATATGTTGTAATTTATAGTTTTTATTATAAATGAGAGTATAAAAGAAGTTATTTAGTATTCAAGAACCCCATTCATTTATGTGTGGGAGTTTCAGTTGTAGTTCTTGTACGGAGTATGGGAAGTAAAGTTCTAGAAACGACTAGTCCTTGGGATGCTTTTGCGCAAATAACGAATTTCAACCAGGTGCTATCTGATTATACTATTGGATTTATACTATTAGTTCTAATAACAATAGGAGCTTTCTTTATAGAAAGATTTTTCTGTAGGTATTTATGCCCCTTAGGAGCTGTTTTTAATATATTTTCTAGAATAGGTATATTAAAAATTAAAAAGCCCACTGATAGATGTGGAAAGTGTAGATTGTGTACAAATAATTGTTCAATGGCACTATCGCTTTATAAAGTTGAAAGTATACGTGGTGGAGATTGTATTAACTGTTTAAAGTGTATCGAAGCATGCCCTAGGAATAATACTCAGTTAAATGTTTTTGGTGAAAATGTAAATCCTGAACTGGCTAGTTCTGTAGCAATAGTTGCTATGGTAGGACTTTATAACCTTAACAATTTAGGAGCAGCGGCATTAGCTCAAAGTAAATTAACAAAACAAACTAGTACTTTTGTAAGTTCTAGTATAAATAACACGCCTCAAAAATATGAGGATATAGCAACTTCAGACGCTAGTGTAGCAGTGAAGGAATTATTAGTGCAGTTAAGGATGCGTTAAGTCAAGCTAAAGAATAGACTAATTGGTAGAAATCTCAATTTAGACCATAAACGGATCTCCATTGGTTACAATGTTTAAAAGATTATAGAGACAAAATAAAAAGCAGGGTTGTGTTAGATTTAATAACTCACAACCTTGCTTTTTATTTTTATTTTATAGCATTTAGATATAGTTCTGATACATAGTCCCAATTAACTACGTTCCACCACTCAGAAATATAGTCAGGACGTCTGTTTTGGAATTTCAAATAATATGCATGTTCCCAAACATCTAATCCTAAGATAGGTATAAATCCTTCACTAATTGGATTATCTTGGTTTGGTGTTGAAATAACTTCAAGTTCTTTGTTTTTATTTATTACAAGAAAGGCCCAACCACTTCCGAATCTAGTTGTTGCTGCTTTTGCAAAATCATCTTTAAATACTTGGAAGCTTCCAAATTTTTCATCAATAGCTTTGCTTAGTTCTGATTTTGGTGTGCCCATTTTACCTGGTGACATAACATTCCAAAACATACTGTGATTAAGGTGCCCTCCTCCATTATTTCTAACAGCCATTCGTATATCAGATGGAATCTCCTCTAAATTTTTTAATAACCATTCTAAGCCTTTATCATAAAGCTCTGGATGTTTATCTAAAGCTGCATTTAAGTTATTTACATAAGCCTGGTGATGTTTACTGTGATGTATTTCCATTGTTTGAGCATCTATATAAGGTTCAAGTGAACTGTATTCATAAGATAGTTTTGGTAATTCAAATTTCATAATTAATTCCTCCTAATAGTAAAGTTTATTATGGTATTATAATAACTCAAATGATATTAGTTGTCAAGTGACAATGATAATCAATAAGACTTTTATTAATTATCTTATTGTTATAATAATAGAAAATTTTATGTAAGGCTATCTGTATAAAGTAAATCTTTTGATAGTAACTTACTATTTTTATAGGTAGTTCTATATACTTTTACATTCTTGCCTACAACTTCATTAACAATTTCATATTTTTTATTGTTAAGACTTGAATTTGAGTAAACATTAAATGTTACATTTTTGTTTTGTGTTATAGCTTCTATATACATAGGATAGGAATGCGTATTCTTAAATCTATAATCCAGAATGCCGTAAGCAATTGTAGCATCCATATCTACACCAATACAGCTAGAATGTAAAGAATGCTTGTACCTTTCCATAGAAGAGATGTTAGCCCTTAATATAGCATTATAAAGAGTAGTTGAAACTTGGCATACTTCTCCACCAGAAGCTATATCCTTAGAATTAATATTTCCATTTACAAGGGTTACGATAGACATGATGTCCAATAAGTACGTCTTCATATGAAGAAATAAAAGCTGTATTGAAAAATTCCAATACAGCTTTTGTTTGCTATTATTTTTTCTCAATTATATTGATATTTTTTCTCTTCATAGGTTGTTCATAAGAAAAATTATACCATTTTTCTAATGCGACTTTATCGCTTAATAACTTAGAAATTTCGGGAGAATTATTATCGATAAGTATTGCACTAGAAGTATTAAATAAAAATACCCCTTCTGCACCAGCTTTGTATACTTCTCTAGCTCTTAATAAATAGTGATTTAAAGCCAAAGATGTTCTTTTTGGTATTTCATATCCTGCTTGAAGATATTTTTCTTCTTCTTTTGTTAAGTCACTACCACTTACATTAGCACATATTCCTATGTACAGCTTTACATTTGTTCTTTTAAACCCGCTAGTTCCTGATGCATAACCTACATATACTTTAAAATATCCATTTAATTTTAGTGGAACTATTAAGGATTTTAAAAGATCTTTCTGCGTTTCAATTAATGTCCCTTCATCGTTGTTATCATACTTTATAGTGCTTACATTCCATCCTTTTGATTGGGTGCTAGCTAATAGCTTATCCATATCCGAAAATGTATAAGTTGCTCCTGGCTTTGATTCAACTGCTTCGTATTCATTTGCGGCAGGGTTTTTTACAATAAATTTATATTGAATTTTTTCACTTGAAGGTTTCTCTTGTTGTGGATATATTAATGAGTCAATTTCAATATTATATAGACTGCCTTCGTCATATCCATCCTTAGGTGGTTCAATAACAATTGACTTTTTATCCTCACCAATTTTAATTGTCGGAGTACGTACTATGGTATTGTCATTTACATTCCATATAGTTACGTTTTCATGGTAAATTGGTTTATCTAAATTAATAGTCCAAACATGATTTTTGTCTACAATCTGCATATCCCTTATTTCAGCAGCTTGTACATTTTGTTTTGTAAAAAGAACAAAAAATAATATAAATAACAAGCCTTTTAAAAACCTTTTGTGCATTTTAATTTTCCCCCTCGTATTCTGTAGTGTAATAGGCTTTTTTTAAAACCTACTGTAATAATATACATTTTACTACCAAATAATGCATATTGAAACAATTCTTTGATTATAGTAAAATATGCCATAACAATCATCTTTTAGTACAAATAAATTTTGGGATATTATCAACCCGTTATGGAGCTCTTACAAAAGACTTAACCACAGAAGAGGTTATAGATTTATATAGAGATTTCTAAAAAAAAGTTTTAACATGTTCTTAACGAAAAATATGTTGTTTTTTGATTGAAAATTATATATAATTACTCACAGAAATAATGTGATATGGGGGAGGTAGATCCATGGAAAAAATGTCTTTTGAAGTTAGAAAAGCTTTTACTAGCGACATTGAAGAAATACGAATACTCGCAGGAGAATCTTTTAAGATGTATACTGCAAATGCATCAATTACAGAACTTATTGCACCTCTTAATGAAACTTATGAGGAAGTAAAAAAGGCTATAGAAACTACTGAAGTTTTTGTAGCTCTATATAACGAAGAGGTTATTGGCAGTGTGAGAATTGAAATCAAGCCTGATGGAACTGCTTATTTAAGTAGATTTGGCGTTTCAGCCTCACATCAAAATAACGGTATCGGGAAAATATTAATGAATGCAATTGACAACTCAATGAAAGAACTCGGGATTACATCTTTATATCTTCATACTGCATCCAGAATGTTTTCACTTATTAGATTTTATTATGGAAGAGGTTTTTATATAGAATCCACCACTAATGACAGGGGATACATTAGGGCCTTGCTATGCAAGGAATATATTACAGAAAAAAACGAAGACTTATTGGATAATGATTATGAAAATCGTTCAGTAGTATAATAAAAATATTTTAAAATCGTGTATTATGGTGAATTGAAAAAGTAACTTCCACCGTAAAAAAAGTTAGAAATAAGGTAGAAATATAACTCCTTATTCTACAGAATAAGCTACCACCTGGATCACTCCTAAAGCAGCCTGATATTTTTTGCCTCAGTTTTACGAACTTCTTTGCAATATGACCACTTAATTAAAGAAATAATTTCAGAAACTCCATCATTATAATTATTAATAATTTTCATCTCATCCAGTCAAATCATATTTTTAATCTATCTGATGTTTATATTCGACGTTGTATAACCCAAACTATTTTTGACAATAGTTTTGCTGATACAGAGAAATCAGCTAATCCATTAGGAAAATTAATGGGTTAGCTGATTTTTGCTGCATCCCACTTGCTTATAGTAAATGTTATGGACATGGGAGTTAAGTAGATTAATAAGGATAAGCATCTCATTGTAATAACAAAAAAATGAGAGGTCAAAGTCAAGAAACAAACATTTATTGATAGCCCAGAAATATGATAGGGTTACCGAAGGAATTATTTGAGTTTCAAGAAGAGTGGGTGTGTTATACTAATTATGTCAGATAAAATTAGATTCTTAGATTTAATTTTGCCAATAGAATATGTTATATTATAAGGAGCTAATAGGACTATGGATGATAATTTGTAAAACCACTTAGGGAGGATATTATGTATAAAATATTGGTAATTGAAGATGAAGAGAAAATTAGAGATATAATAAAAGAATCCCTTGGAAAATGGGGTTTTGAAGCCTACGTCATTAATAACTTCAATAATGTATTTGAAGAATTTGTGCAGATAAATCCACAGCTTGTTCTAATGGATGTAAATCTGCCTGCTTTTGATGGTTTTTATTGGTGTAATAAGATTAGAAGTGTTTCTAAGGTGCCCGTCATCTTTTTATCTTCTAGAAGTACAAATATGGATGTTATTATGGCAGTGAATATGGGCGCGGATGATTACATTACAAAACCTTTTTCCATGGATATACTTATGGCAAAAATAAATGCGATTTTACGTAGAACCTATTCCTATGGAGATACAAGTATGGATACCCTTGATTATAAAGGGGTTGTGTTATCATTAAGGGATAACACTCTTTACGTAGGCGAAAAATCAATTGAACTAACTAAAAATGAATTTAAAATATTATATGTATTAATGAAAAAACATGAAACCATAGTAAGCCGCGAGGATATAATGCAAGAGCTTTGGCAGGATGAAAACTTCATCGACGACAATACGCTAACAGTTAATATAAACAGGCTGAGAAAAAAGCTAAAGGAAATTGGCCTTATAGATTTTATTAAGACTATTATAAATCAAGGGTATGTTATTAAATGAGTTTTATTAAATATTTAAAGGAAAATCTTAAACTCTTAGTATTTTATATTCTGCTCATGGCTTTTATTTTATTAACTATATGTTTTGACAGAAAAACCCGCGTACTTACTTCTAATGTTCTTTATATTATATTTGTTTCTTTTTTCATGTTAATAATTTATATTAGTATAGATTATTATGCAAAGTCTCAGCATATCAAAAAGCTTTTACTGGTTAAAGCTTCAGAAGATAAAACTCCTATTCTGCCTATGCCAATAGATTATAAAGATGAAATATATGCTGAAATAATTCAGATGCTTTATGAAGATTTCTTGAAAGTTACAAGAGGCATGGAAATAGATTTCAAAGAAAATGCAGAGTTTATGACTGCCTGGGTTCATGAAATCAAAACTCCAATTACTACATCAAAGCTATTGCTTGAGAGCGGCGGCGTGGCCTCGACCTCCTTAAAAGAAGAGCTTGAAAAGATTGAGGATTATGTTGAAAAGGTACTTTATTATTCAAGAAGTAATAATTTTTCTGAGGATTATATTCTTTCAGAAGTAAATATCAACAAATTAATTAAAGAAAGTATTAAAAAACATTCAATTATATTTATAAAAAAACATATTAAATTGATAAATAAAGTTTCTGAAAATCTTATTATAGATACGGATAAAAAGTGGTTGCTTTTCATAATTGATCAGCTCTTATCAAACTCATTAAAATATACCAGTGATGGTGGAAGCATAATATTTAAACATATTGAAGCTACAAAAGAAGTTTTATTAATAATAGAAGATACTGGAATAGGTATTAAAAGTGAAGATATAAATAGATTGTTTAAAAAGTCTTTTACAGGTTTTAATGGAAGAAACGAAAACACAAAATCCAGTGGAATGGGACTATACCTTTCACAAAAGATTGCTAAAAAACTTGGTCACTATATTACCCTAGAGTCAGAATATGGTAAGGGCACTAAAGTAATTATTCATTTTTTAAAATGGAATAATTATTATGAGGTTACAAAAATGTAAGGTGAAAGAGCAAAATGTAAGCCGAGACAATGGCGGTATATTTTGCTTTTTTGTATACTAAGAGTGTAAAACATATTCAAAATAATTAATGTTAACGGGGGTATTATTTATAATGAACGAAGTATTAAAGATAGAAAATCTAAGGAAAGTTTATGGATCAAAATTTGGCAGTGTAAAATATACAGCACTTGATGATATAAATTTAAAAGTAGAAAATGGTGAATTTGTAGCAATAATGGGACCCTCGGGTTCAGGAAAAACAACCTTTTTAAATGTGATATCAACTATTGATAAACCAACCTCAGGAAGTGTTTTAATCCATGGTAATGACATAACCAAGCTAAAAGAGCCTAATTTGTCTAAATTTAGAAGAGAGAAACTAGGATTTATTTTCCAAGACTTTAATTTGCTTGATACTATGACTCTAAAGGAAAATATTGTACTGCCCTTGGCTCTCTCAAAAACTCCTTATAATACTATAAAAACAAGGGTACAAGAAATAAGTATTAAGCTTGGTATTAGTGATATATTAGGTAAATATCCTTATGAGGTATCAGGAGGACAAAAGCAAAGAGCAGCTGCTGCAAGAGCAATGATTACGAGTCCCTCTATGGTGCTGGCAGATGAACCTACAGGCGCTTTAGATTCCAAATCTTCCAAAGAACTACTTGGCTGCCTTGAGAATTTAAATGATAAAAATAAGGCTACAATTCTTATGGTTACTCATGATGCCTTTGCAGCATCTTATTGCACGCGAATTATTTTTATTAAAGATGGTAAACTTTTTAATGAAATTTATAAAGGTGATAAATCAAGAAAGGATTTCTATCAAAATATATTAAAAATTCTTTCAGTCATAGGAGGGGATACAGATGACCTTAATTAGTATGGCTACACGCAATATAAAGAAAAACTTCAAAAATTACTGGGCATTTTTTCTAAGTTCCACTTTCAGTGTTTTTTCATTATATCTTTTTATGTCTATTGTAAATAATAGTGATGTAAAAGCACAACTAGGAGAGATGAAAAGCGTTATGATTATATTTATAATAGCTGCCTACATGATTGCAGTTTTCTCAGCATTTTTTATATGGTATTCTAATTCTTTCCTTATAAAGTCAAGGAAAAAAGAATTTGCGACATATATGTTACTAGGTATGTCTAAAAAACAGACCGTAACATTAAACTTTATTGAAAACCTGATAACTATATTTGGTGCCTTTTGCAGCGGAATTGCTCTAGGACTAATTTTCAATAAATTTTTTGTAATGCTATTATATGTAATGATACAGGCTACAGGTGATGTGCCTTTTCAGATTAGTTTAGAAGCTTTAAAATTTTGCTCTATAGTATTTGGGGTTATGTTTATAATAATTAGTATTCACGGTTCTATCCTTATATACAGGGATAACCTTATAGATCTTTTTAATTCATCAAAAAAAGCTGAAAAAGGTTTAAAAGTATCATTTCTAACACTGATAATTGGAATACTTTCTATAGTTTTTTTAGGCTATGGATATTATTTGTCTATTAGAAAGATTGATTCTAATATTTTTATAGCGCCCTTAGTAGTATTGTTAGTTGTTATAGGTACTATATTATTTTTTACAAGCTTTACTTCTTTAATTATATATATTAGTAAAAAGAATGAAAAAAGTCTCTTTAAAGGAACAAAGCTCATACATATTTCACAACTTTACTATAGATATAAAGGTAATGTAGGTACCCTAAGTGTTATAGCGGTTACAACTACAGTAGCCCTTTGTGCCATGATTTTCTGCTTTGGACTATTTAGTAACGTGGAAAAAAACTCAAGAAATATGAGGCCATTTTCTATAGAATATGCAAATGGTACTAATAATACAGATAAAATATTTGATGATACTATTAAAAATCACAAAGGGATTTCCGTTGCATATAAGGACACTATGGAGCTTCTTCGGGTAAAATCTAAAGATTACCTACTTGGAAATAATACATTTTTAGTTTTAAACGAAAGCAAATTTAATGAAATTAATAGTCATGAAAAATCGGACATAAAAATAAATTTGAAAAATGATAAAGAATGCTATTTCTTTCAAATAGCCATGGATAATAAAAACGTGATTGGTAAAGAGGTTAAATTAATGGGGGATGGTAGTGAATATAATCTAAAGATAACCGATACTGGTATGAAATACTTTATAGCACTTGATGACTCTAAACCAACGTTTATTGTGAAGGACAGTGTATACTCTAAAATGAAGAGTACAATTTCTAAAGAGAATACCTATAAAATAACTGGATATATACTTAATAATGATTTCCTTTCACAAAATTTTATTAAAGATCTTAAAAGTAAAATCCTCTCTGAAAATAAGCTTTTAACCTTCTATGAACATTTTACGGATGGTATAAAGTTATCGGGTATGATGGCCTTCGTTGGTTTATTTATTGGATTAGTATTTCTTACAGCTACAGGAAGCATTATATATTTTAAAATGTCCATGGAAGCTACGGAGGATAAAAATAAATTTATAATCCTTAGAAAAATAGGGGTTAGTAAAGCTGAAATAACAAAGGCAGTTTCAAAGGAACTCATGATTTTATTTGGAGTACCCTTCGCTCTGGCAACGATAAATACTTTTGCCGCCTCAATTCCAATTGGGAAAATGATGGGATTTGATATTACTAAAGAACTTATTATTATAATTTTGGTTTATGCAGTGCTTTATAGTATATATTATTTAGTAACCTTAAAATCCTATATTAAAATTGTAAGTAGCTCATATTAATATTTCAGCTATATTGAAAATGATGTAGTGGTAAAAGTAGAAGGTCAATATACACCTTAGGATGTATTATTTCTCCTTCAAGGAAAAATAAGCTGTCAAGCATTTTTGAAAATGTCCTCAAATATTTAAAACATTAGCACCAGTTTTTCTGGTGCTTTTATTAATTTGGGTTACTTAATGAATGTTGCACAAAGTGGCTATAAGATTATTTAATTACTTTGAAATTTTCCTAAAATCTTTTCTAAATATCTTTTAGCCGTAGGCTTATAATTGGGGGTCCATTAAAGCTTAAAGGTCATTTTTGAAAATGTGTATGAATCCTTCTATTTATATTAGCGTAGCTAATGGATGAGAATCCATTTCTTTTTATTAATTTGATTTTATTATTTATGACTTCCATTGGTCAGTTTCTTAATCTATTATCAAAGTATATTTTGGGTTCACTTAATAAACCTTTGAAGATTGTCTTTTTCAAAGATCTAAAATGAACAGATTTTTAGTGTTTCTATGCTACATTATTGTTCCGGTGAGCCTGTTTCTTTAGATACCGCTCAAACGAATCTTGTTTCCAAGGGTGATTCATTGGTGGTATGTAGCGTTTGCTAGGTTGGGTATTGGGAACTGCTAAATCAAAGTTTTTGGAGGAGAGTTCATGTCCAGGTAATAAATCTAGCGCATAAACTTTCTCATCTACACACAAGAAAATCTCGCCATTAAATGATTGAATTACCGTTCCAACTGTTCCTTTGCGATAATGTACAGGATATCCATTGCAATCAACAGGCAAATAATAATTCTTTTTAAATTTGATACAACTTCCGTTATCCACCTTCCTACTGGTCAATACGGCAAGAGTTAAGTTGATTTTTTCAATATCTGGTTGCATTTCAAAGACAGATTTGATATTATCAACAGGTAATGCAAACTGAGCATTGAATTCTTTTATGTAGGAGTTTAAGAATTCGTTTGCTTGCTCAATTGTGTTTATACCACTTATCCGCATTTCCAAGGGGAGGCGTGATTGTAACGTCTGAAACATTCTTTCTACGCGTCCCTTGGCTTGTGGAACACTACTGGTTTTAATTTCAATACCTAATTGTTTGCATGCATAGCTAAATTGTGTAAATGTGTCCTCTTCAACTGAAGGGGAATTTTTTTGTTTATATTCAAAGACCGTACGCCTATCAGTGAATAACATGTAGGGAATACCATAGTTAGTAAGTACTTGGTGTAGTACATGATAGTACCCATTTAAAGTTTCTTGCGGATCGAAATAAGCACCCACAATAGCACCAGTAGCATCATCTACTGCGATATGCAACTGACTTTTATCGTTACCGAACCAAAGATGTACCGAAGCATCCATTTGAAGCATTTCGCCTGCATAAGCACATCTTGGACGTCTAGGATGTGCATCCTCGGCAGCAATTATGGAACTTTGAATTTTAGCAATTTCTTTTATAGAATTAGTTGCTTTTTGCAGTTCTTTTAATTCAGCCTTAATCCTTTTTCTTGTAGCACGCTTCGCCTTAGGGGACAGGATGAAATCTTGCATAAGGATAGAACGAATGGTGCTAGTAGAAACCGTTATATTCTCGTGCTTTTTTAGCAATTCGCAAAAATGGGTAATATTAGCTTCAGGGTATTTGGTGCAATATAAATCTAGGATTAACTGCTTGGTATTAGCATCAAGAGCATGTGCGGGCTTTCGCCCTCGATTACCATGAATAAAGAATTCCTTTCCACTTTCTTTATACCCCTTAATCATTCTGTTAATATGCCTAACCGAACAATTGAGAGCAATAGCTGCTCGCTTTTTATTGGCATCTGTTTCTATTAATTTTTTTATAGTAGAGTACTTATCCATTTCTTCCATAGTTAAATTCACCTTTCTTATTATCAGCACCTCATTTCTAGTCATGAGGTTTATTATACAATGTTTTCATATTTGGGACATAATCAAATGTGGTATAGTAAGACATTATCATAAACGGATCATAATTATTTCTCCTTCAAGGAAAAATAAGCTTGATTATTTAGAAAAGTAGTGGTATTATAAATATAATATTTTTTTAAGGGGAGATTAATTATGAAAAACTTATTAAATCAAAAAATACAATTTGTCTTTACTAGCCAATTTAGATAGGATTTGTACCTGCAAATTAAGCATAGGTACAGGTCCATTGATGCTTGCATCAAATGATTTGTATCTATGTTGGCTATGATTGTAAGTTTTTCATTAGTAATATGAAAAAAGCCACATAGATTATCTATGTGGCTTTTTTGATTATTATCCTAAGTCACATGGATTTCCATGTGACTTTTTTGTATTTTAAATATCTTACCTAAATTTTAAAAAGGAGGTTTTTTTTATGGAAGTTGTAGCAGGAGTACTAGTACAAAGTTTAATTTTATCAATTATGGTATTGGGGGTGTATATAAGTTATAAAATTTTAGACTTCCCTGATTTATCAGTTGATGGAAGTTTTTCCTTGGGAGCAGCAATAATAGCTGTAACCTTAAAAAGTGGAATTTCTCCTATTTTAGGTTCAGTGCTTGCTCTAGTTGCGGGATGTATAGCGGGGTTACTCACAGGAATACTGCATGTTAAATTTAAGATATCAAATTTACTTTCAGGTATTTTAGTAATGGGAATTTTATATTCTGTAAATTTACGGATTATGGGGAAAGCAAATATTCCTATTTTTAGTGATACAAATATATTTTTCGATTTTAACCCTTTAATTGTAGCTTTAATTTTTGTTGTAATATTTAAAATTATCATTGATATGTTTTTAAAAACGGGATTGGGATATGCATTAAAAGGAGTGGGGGATAACCCACAAATGATTAAATCACTGGGAGTAGAAATAGGAAAAATAAAGATATTTGGGCTTATGATATCTAATGGCCTTGTAGCTTTTTCTGGAAGTATGATGGCTCAATATCAAGGGTTTTCAGATATATCTATGGGTATAGGTACATTAGTTTTAGGTATTGCTTCTATAATCATTGGAGCATCTATTATTAAAAGTGGAAAGTTCATAAGACAGACAAGTAGTGTGATTATAGGAACTCTAATTTACCAAATCACCATATATTTAGCTATGAATATCGGACTTACACCTATGGATTTAAAAATGGTCACATCTTTTGTAATAATTTTATTTATAACAATTGGCGCTAGAAACAAAAGTGGAACAACTAAAACTGTAAGGAGGCTACTAAATGTTAAAAATACAAAATTTATCAAAAAGTTTTTATAATTCATATTTAGGTGAAAATGTGTTATTTAAGCACATTAATTTAGATGTTAAACAAGGGGAATTTATAATAATAATTGGTAGCAATGGAACAGGTAAGTCCACATTATTAAACATAATTTCTGGATTAGTTAAAGAAACCTCAGGTAACATTTTTCTTGAAGGAAATGATTTAACTAAAATGCCTGAACATAAAAGAACAGAAAATATAAGTAGAGTTTTTCAAAATCCCTCCTTAGGGACATGTCCAACTATGACCGTTAGAGAAAACTTATCTCTGGCTTTGAATAAGGGGAAATTAATTAATTTGAAAAATTGCCTTAGATATAAAACTAAGGAATTGGAAGAGCTTTTAAATGGAGTATCACTAGATCTAAAAAAACTTTTGGATGTGGAGGTAAAGTATTTATCCGGGGGGCAACGGCAAGCATTATCATTAATAATGGCAGGTTTATCTACTCCTAAGTTATTGCTACTAGATGAACATACTGCAGCCTTAGATCCGAAGACATCTAAGGAGATAATGGAGTTAACTCAAAAGATTGTAAAAGAAAAAAATATTACTACAATAATGATAACTCATAATTTAAAGGATGCACTCCAGTATGGCACCCGACTAATAATGCTACACAAGGGTGAAGTTATTTTAGATTTAAACCAAGCTGAGAAGAAAAAATTAACAATAGAAAATATATTAAAAAAATTTGAATATGCAATATAAAGGAGAGAGTATTATGAAAAAAATAGTAGCTATCGCAGTAATAATTACATGTATGTTAACGGGATGTGCAAAGGTGGATAAGAAGAAGAAAGTTATAAATATAGGTATAAGTCAAATAGTAGAATATACTGCACTAGATCAAAGCCGCGAGGGCTTTATAAAAGCATTAGAGGAGAAGGGTTATAAGGACGGGGACAATATAAAGATTGATTATCAAAATGCTCAAGGAGATATAACTACAGCTCAAATTATTGGCAAAAAGTTTGCAGCGCAAAAGAAGGATTTAATTTATGCTATCGCTACTCCTTCAGCACAGGGGGCATATAATGCTACAAAAAAAATTCCCATAATAATTACGGCTGTTACGGACCCTGTGCAAGCTGGAATAGTAAAATCTTTAAATAAGCCGGGAACCAATGTTTCAGGTACTTCAGATTATTTGCCAGTGGAAAAACAATTAGCGTTAATAAAGCAATTGATGCCGAGTGTCAAAAGAATAGGAGTTTTATATAATACAAGTGAAGTGAATTCGGAAGTACAAGTAAACGAACTAAAAAAGGCAGCTAAAGGATATGAAGTTATTACCTCTGGAGTAACAAATACTAATGAGGTTAATAGTGCCATAAATAGCTTACTTACGAAAATAGATGTTTTATATGCACCAACTGATCAGTTAATAGTGTCATCCATGCCTATAATAGCAAAAAACACATTGGAGGCAAAAATACCTGTTATAGCATCTGAAAAAGGCTCAGTGGAATCTGGAGCATTAGCTACTGTAGGAATTAATTATTATAAGCTAGGATATGAAGCAGGAAACATGGCAGTTGATGTACTAAGGGGGAAGGATATATCTAATATGCCACTTAAAATTTCAGCAGAAACAGAAGTGTACATAAATAAAAATACACTAAAAGCATTGAATATATCTATGCCAGAAAATCAAAATATTAAATATATAGATAACAAATAAAAACAAAATCTTCCTTAAGCCCTTGCAATGTATTTTTTATTATAATGTAATAGTATTGGTATTTCAATTCAAAAGGAAAAGAGATAGCCACAGGCTATCTCTTTTCGATTCCGCATTCAACTAAATACTTCATTACCTCAAAATCACTCATTTCAGGGTATGTTTCCTTTATCCCCCTTCTGACTACTTCAAGATAATTATCAGAAGGGTTGTGAGATGGTCTTGTATTTTTATTAGTAATAGTAACAATTTCAACACCATTGTACTCTCCTAAGGAAAGACTCTGATTATACCAATTTTCGTCACTTCCCTCTTGCTTTGAAATATCTTCAAACTGTTCTTCAGTAACAAGGTACATTCTACCTAAAGATTGCCCCCTACTCTGAGTATCTAAAAATGAAATTCCACCACTTCCCCAAGGAGAGCTTTCATTACCATAATACATTTTATAAGGAATAGTTACTGGTCTAGTATCCTTTGGCAGTGATTTATTCCTACAACCCTCATAATTCACTCCATTAAATTTACACTTTCCACCTTTAATATAACTTATCAATCTTTCATAAATTAAGTTAGATCCATAGCTTGCATACCAGACAAAATCGTTTCTTTTTACCGCTTCCCTAGGTGGGTTGCCTGGACTAACCTTAACATTCTTTGAAACATCTTTATTATACACATAGACATAAGCTTCTTGAACCTCATCATTATCATTAATAACTCTAATTAGTTTTCTTGAAAATAAATTTCCTTTAACTTCAGATATATCTATTTTGTCTAATATGTTACTATCGACAATATACATCTCTCCGCGAACTTTATCAATTTCATTTTGAATTATTAGCGGATAATTACCGAAATCATATAATTGAAAACCGTCAGCTATAAAATGCCCTGCAAATCTCGCCCCTGATAAGAATTCATCATGATGGCTATTTCCTTTCATAAGCGTACCATAAACAAAAAGCCTTATTAGGTTATTACCTTCATATTGGATATTTTCTTCTGGGGTTTGTAATTTATCTACCATAATAGTATCCCTCCATAAATTAATATTTTCTAATGTGCTAATAAAAGTATAACACTTTAAATAACTAAATTGTTAGAAAAGTCTCAACAATTTTGCTTTTGATTTTTTTATAGCATACTTACAATGTTTAAATCACTTTCTTTAGATAAGTCTTTATACTCAGAATTAATGCATATAATTGGCCTAGTAATAGCCCTTGGTGGTACGTATACAATTTCGCCAGTTTGCCCATTGCTCAATAAGACTTTACTGCCTATATAACAAGCGGCTATATTAGATAAAAAAGTATTTACTATATGCATGTCAAAGTTAGTTATAACTTGACTTTGAATAAGCTGAAAAGATTCAAAGGGATTTATTTTTTTCCTGTAAGTCTTTTCTGAAGTTATTGAATCATAATAATTTGTGAACGCTATAATTTTAGAGCATATGTTCATTTCTGATCCAGATACGCCTCTTGGGTAACCTGATTTATTTTCTCTTTCATGATGCATTAGTATAGCTTCCTTGCTTTCCATTGAAAGACCATCTATATTTTTTATGATTTCAAAGCTATAAATAGGATGATTTTTCATCTCTTCAAATTCCTCAAATTCTAATTTTCCTTTTTTATTTAGAATGGAATTAGATATCTTTGTTTTTCCCACATCGTGAAGCAAGGCAGCTTGTATAAGATCTATTATTTTACTTTCGGGAAGTAGCAACCATTTACCTAGTAGCATTGCATACAATGACACATTTATACTATGAGTAAAAGTATTTTTATCTACAGATTTTAATTCATTTAGACACTGAACAACATGATATTCATTGTTTATAGGTTCATATATTGAATTAGAAATTTGATTTATTTTTTCAATACTTACATTAGTGCCTTTAGCTAAATTATTTAGTAGTTCCTTAATTTCTAATACATTCTTTTGGTAGCTTTGTTTTAATTGTTTTAAATGATCGTCTTTAAATTTAATTGATTCTCCTTTACCAATTCCATAAATCCAAATATAATCTGCTTTAAATGCAATTAGTTTATTTTTAATATAACTATTTATTGTAGTATTTTCTACAACAATGGTTGTACCATATTTGCTTACAACCTTTTGTGCAATTATTTCTCCGACTTCGCAATCTAAAATAGCAATACATCTTTTTTTCATTTTTAGTCTCTCCTAAATTATACAATATTAGTAAGAACATAGTGAACTTGCTATATTAATTCTTAACTTTTGTAAGCGCATCTGCATCTAGTTTTGTAGAAACTCCTTTTAAATTCATTTAATAGGAGCATTTTTCACAGCTTGATAAGGCATAAATTGATGCGATTTTGTAAAGAGTTTACGTAATAATATTAACTTAGTAAATTCAACATAAAAGTGTATTTTCCTTTATTTTAATTCTGTTTTTTACAATTTAGGAAAAATAAAAAAAACCCAAGTGTGGCTTGGAAATTGTCATAATATAGCTTTTGCCTGTGGAAAATAGAATGCATACAGATATACCTTGGAAAAAGAATGAGAATATTATAAATAAATTAAAAAACATGAAGAAAACTTGGGAGGTATACTAAGACATTATCATAAATGAATCATAAAATGAATCATATAATAATTGGAATAGTTGACATTGAAAAATATTTATGGTAGAATACTGAAAATATACAAGTATAGAGACGATGATGAGAAGAGTAGATATAGTAATTTTTTTACAGAGAACTCCCGTTTGCTGAGAAGGAGGAAGAATTAATTATCGAAAAAGGCCTTTGAGTTTCACATTGAGCCTAATTTTTAGGGGTAGATTGTGCCGGGAGCTCCCGTTATAGAGCTATAGTATAAGCATTATTTAGCGATATTTTAAAGTCGTTAATGAAGCCACTTTAGTGGATTCTTTATGCCGTACTTTACAAGTTCAATATGGTGACATATTGATAAACTGGGGTGGTACCACGAAAATAGATACTCTCGTCCCCAAGACTACATTGTCTTGGGGGTGAGAGTTTTTTTATTTTAAAAAATTATAAAATCTGAAAGTACGTTAATTATTATGATTAATTTTATAATTTCAGGCTTGGAAAGCATTAAGATATTAATAAAAAAGGTGGTATTATTATGTTTAGAGATTATGTTAATATTGAAAATTTAAAAACTATTATGTCAGATGCAAATGAATTTGTTGTTGAGAGAGTTAAAAAATTAAATGAACTGATGCAGCAAGGTGTAAATCCATATCCATACAGTTTTAAAAATATGACACATTCTAAAATTATCATAGATAACTTTGAAAATATAAGTGAAGATCAATCCTTTGTTGTAGCTGGAAGAATAATGCTTATGAGAAAAATGGGAAAAGTAGTATTTTTAACATTAAGAGATCAAGAAGGGGACATTCAAGCGTATTTTAATAAAACAGTTTTGGGCGATGAGAAATTCGAGTTTTTGAAACTTATTGATATCGGAGACATAATTGGAGTAGAGGGAACTGTTTTTAGAACAAAAACAGGAGAAATTACAATAAGATCAAATAATGTGACAATGTTATTAAAATCCATAAGACCACTTCCAGAAAAATTTCATGGTATTCAAGATGCTGACTTAAAACAAAGACACCGTTCACTTGATATGATTATGAATAATGAAGTAAAAGAAAGATTTATTAAACGCTCAAAGGCAATGGGTGCTATTCGTGAATTTTTAGATAAGCAAGAGTTTATTGAAGTAGAAACCCCAATTCTAGATACCAAATATGGTGGTGGAGAGGCAAAGCCTTTTGTTACATTTGTAAATGCAATAGATTCTGAAGTATATATGAATGTATCTCCAGAGCTTTATTTAAAAAGACTTATGGTTGGTGGAATTGAGAGAGTTTATACACTTGGAAGATCCTTTAGAAATGAAGGGATTGACAGGACACATTATCCAGAGTTTACTCTATTTGAATGTTATATGGCGTATGCAGATTATAAGGATATGATGCAACTTATGGAAAATCTTTATGAGTATGTTTTTAATAAAATAAATGGCTGCACAAAAGTTTCTTGTGATGGTGTAGAGATAGATTTTAAAGCACCCTGGAGAAGAGCTACTATGTGTGATTTAGTAAAAGAGGAAACCGGAATAGACGTAGAACACATGTCAAGAGAAGAAATTGCTAAAAGTATAAATGAAAAAGGTTTACTAGTGGAAAAACAGCAGGTAGGCCTAGTTATACAAGAAGCGTCAAAAGGGGAACTTATTATAGAGTTATTCGAAGGATACAGTGAGGGCAAGCTTATACAACCTACCTTTGTAATGGATTATCCGGCTGAATCTTCACCACTTTGCAAAGTGCATAGAATCACTCCAGAACTTATAGAAAGATTTGAACCTTTTGCTTATGGAGTTGAGCTTGGGAATGCTTACTCGGAGCTTAATAATCCACTAAGGCAGAGAGTGCTTTTACATGAACAAGCAAATAAGCTAAGGGCTGGGCTTGAAACAGCGAGTCCAATGGACGAAGAATTTGCTGTGGCTATTGATACTGGTATGCCACCAGCAGGAGGACTAGGAATTGGTATTGATAGAATGATTATGTTCTTAACAGGAGCTTATTCAATTAAAGATGTTATAGCATTTCCTTTGGTAAAAAGATAATAAGATAGGGACAGTTAATAACTAATTGCCTTAAAGTGCAATTAGTTATTAACTATTCCATTTTCTTGAATTTGAATCTATCTATACCCGTTTCTTTTATCTATTGACTCGTCTCTCATTTCTGATTTCATACCATTAATAGCATCTTCTCTTCTATCATTTTTTTCTTCTAATGTTTTTTTCATTTTTCCATCATCTGTTTTTTCAATAGCTTCCTGGGTAAGATTAAAATTTTCAATAGTATTACTAATATTATGTTGTATTTTATCTACATTATCGCGTCTATCATCTGGTTTGTTTTTTATCATAATTTCATATCTCCTTTGTGTGATTTAATAATTTATCCATTATTATTATATCTATAAAGATATTTATTATACGCAAAATAAAAATACTTAATTTCGCTTAATCGACTTCTACTTATAATAGTTATATCAACAATTGAGTATTATTTTAGGAAAGATATGGTATGATATTAATATAATGCTTAAGGAAGCGGGAGGGACGAGGTTATGTTGCTATTCAAATTAATGATCCATCGGATATATCGGATGGATCATTAATAGCCCTAAAAAATAAGTATAATTTGGATGATGCTATTATTGGAATAAGCTGGGGAACAACTATGTATGCTATAGCCACGCATTTAGTTGAAAAGATGAAAGGGTGTTCAAGTTGTACAACTTAAAGGAGGATTAAATCATACTGATATTAATACATATGCTCCAGAGGCATTCATACTAAAGAAGAAATGCATGATATGATAAAAAATGGAGCTTCAAGAATTGGCGCAAGCTGTGGAATAGAGCTTGTAAAATAATTGTTTATGCAATAAAAAAAACAACATTCTAGTAATAGAATGTTGTTTTTTTTATAGATATATTTATGCTACTTCTGATTCTACTTTTATAGCATCGGTTTTTGATTTTATTGAAATGCTGGCAATTACAAAAACTATTAAAGTAGGTACAGCCCATGAGAATCCAGCACTGGATAGAGGTATATATTTAATGAATCCAATACTATTTGGGTATATACCATTTATAGTATCTAAAATACTTACAATTAGTGCTGTGTATGTAGTTATAGCAACAACTGTATTATTTTTAACTTTATCACCAAGTAATGTAATAAGTATAAGAACAATTACAATTGGGTATAAAATTTGCAGCACAGGACCTGCGAGTGAAATTATAGCATCAACATTTTTTGTAGCTATTCCGCCACTTACTACAGCCATAACAACAGCAGCAGTTTTGTAAGATATTTTATTATTTGAAAGATTAGCAAAGAATTCTGCTCCACTTGCAAGTAATCCTATAGCAGTTGTTAAGCATGCAAGAGAAACACATAAACTAAGAACAACGGCACCAATACTGCCTAGGTCTAACTTAACAAGTTTTGTAACTAGCTCAGTTCTAGCTATATCTGCTGGAAATAAAGTACTTGTTTGTGTTCCAAGATACATAAGTCCACCATATACAAAGGCCAGTCCAGCTACAGCAACTAGTGCTGATTTTATAGTCATCTTCATTATATCAGTTGCATTTTCATAACCTTTTGATCTAACAGATGAAATGATTATTCCTGCAAATATAACAGAAGCCATAGCATCCATTGTTTGATAACCTTCTATTAAAGCTTTTGATAATCCACCTTTGTAAGATGTATTTACAATTGGTCCAATAGGATCTATTATTCCTTTAAATATAATTATAGCGAGCATTAATAAAAGTGCGGGTGTAAGTATTTTACCTATATTATCAATTATTGAAGAAGGTTTAAGTACAAATGCAAGTGTTATTGCAAAATACAATACAACTATTATGTTTTGTGACACAGATGGAAATAGAGGATGTACTCCAAGTTCGAAAGTTGTTGCAGCAGTTCTTGGAATTGCAAATAACGGTCCTATAACAAGAATTAAAGCTACACCGGTTATTGCAGCAAATTTTTTACCTACTCTATTGGCCATTTTGTCGTAAGTACCATTAATTTTAGCACAGGCAATTACTCCAGCTAGTGGAAGACCAACTCCTGTAATTAGAAAACCTATTATGGATGCAAGAAATGCGCTTCCAGCAGCTTTTCCGAGGAATGGTGGAAAAATCAGGTTTCCTGCACCGAAAAACATTGCAAATAGTGCAAAACCTATAACAACTGCATGTTTTGTTGAATTTTTCATATAAGAATACCTCCAGATAAATAAATTTTTGTAATACTTAGATTATTAATAAATGACTTGTGATTATTTCCTTTACTACTCTATGTAGCAATTACTATGCCGAAATCTTTTAATTTTCGAATTTTTCTGAAAAAAGTTTAAAATTCTAGTGAAAATTAGTCCGTATCTATATTTATCAGGATTATTTTTTAGAATGCAGTTGTAAATGTTTACTGCTGATTTCTATCTTCATAATAAAGACGGGAAATTTTTTTCCGCCTAATATGGAAAAAAATTTCCCGCTTTTACTTTTGTATCTCATATTCATTGACTTTATTTTGCAGCTGTCTTCGAGTGATACCTAATACTGTTGCTGTTTTTGTCATACTAAAGTTATTTTTGGCAAGAACTGTTTCTATGTATTTTTTTTCTATTGCAGACCTAAATGCTTTTAATGTTTGATCACCTTCACAGTCTGTAACTGGAACTTCATGTATTAGCAAATCATCTTTTGATATTACACCATTTTCACTAAATACTACCAGCCTTTCGATTATGTTTTTAAATTCTCGTATATTGCCTGGATAGTCATACTGGTTTAAATATTCCCAAACATCAGGCTCTATGGTGTGTATTTCCTTCTTCATTTGCCTGGAGGCCGTAGCTATGAATTTATTAGCCAAATTATATATGTCTTCTTTATGTTCCCTTAAAGGTGGTATTTCAATTATGATAGTGTTGATTCTATAGTAAAAATCTTCTCTAAATAGTCCTTGGTCTATTAGTTTTACTATAGATTTATTGGTGGCTGTTATCAGTCTAAAGTCAACGGGCGTAGTTATGTTGCTACCTATTTTTTCTATTGCCCTCTCTTCAATAACTCTTAGTAATTTGATTTGTGTGGATAATGGCATGTCAGCTATTTCATCTAGAAATAAGGTTCCCATGTTAGCTGATTCAAATCTACCAATTCGATCTTCAGTGGCACCAGTGAAAGCTCCCTTGCTATGTCCAAATAGTTCAGATTCTAATACACTTTCAGATAGCGCATGACAGTTAACCGCTACAAAGGGTTTATTTTTGCGCGGGCTCTGAGTATGGATGTAGTTTGCAAATACCTCTTTTCCTACTCCAGATTCACCAAGCAAAATGACGTTAACGGTGGTTTCGGCTACTTTTCGAGCCATATCTATAATTTTTTTGAATTCTTTATTTTCTGATTCAAGAAGAGAGTTTTCTTTTTTATCATATGTTTTAGAGTGTAGTTCTGATTTTTTGTACTCTTCATATACTTTTTCTATTTCGTCTATTAGTTCAACAGGATCATTTCCTTTTACAAAATAAGATACTGCTCCTTTTTTCATGGCGTCTACTGCGGTAGGTACAGTAGCATATGCAGTCATGACTATGACTTTGATATCTTTATTTAATTCTACTGTTTTTTCTAAAAGTTCTATCCCGTTCATTCCATCCATCATTAAATCCGTCACTACCATCTGATATTTTTTCTTCTTGAGTTTCTCTATAGCA
Source organism: Clostridium sp. FP1 (assembly GCF_011065975.2). Classification (NCBI taxonomy): domain Bacteria; kingdom Bacillati; phylum Bacillota; class Clostridia; order Eubacteriales; family Clostridiaceae; genus Clostridium; species Clostridium sp. FP1. The sequence continues at coordinate 2,282,145 of NZ_JAAMNJ020000001.1, forward strand.
TCTTCTGCTGAGAGTACTGTTTCTATGAGATATCCCTCAATTTCAAGTATTTTAGCTAGTCCTTTTGAGTATGCGGCTTCATCATCTACTATTAATATTCCATAATTTTTATTCTTCATTTGTTATCTCCTATTTCAATATTAGTATGGGTCCCTGCATCTTTGTTGGAAGTGTAACTATAAACTTTGAGCCTTCCCCAATTTTACTTTCCACTCTAATAGTTCCCTCCATTTTTTGTACTTCGTTATAAACAATAAACAGCCCAAGTCCTGTGCCTTCGCTCACTTGCTTAGTAGTGTAGAATGGATCAAATAAGTACATTTGCGTATTTGAATCCATGCCTGTGCCTGTGTCAGATACTTCTATGATTATATTTTTAAGTTTTTTGAATGCTTGAACCTGAAGTATACCGCCTTGCTTCATGGCATCCGTGGCATTTGAAAAAAGATTTAGCAAGATATGTTTCAGTGATTCACTATATAGCTCTACTTCTAAATCTCTTTCCACATCTAACTTGAATTCTATATGTTTTTCCTGCAAGGCTTTTTTATTAAGTTCATAAAGATTTGATATGAAATCTTTGACTTGTATGTTGTGCACTTTGTTATCAGAAAGCCTTGAAAAATTTAAAAGATTATCTATGATTTTATTGGCTCTAGTCACTGAAGTTTCTATTATATCTATTGCCTCTTTTTTATCTTCTTCTTTTTCCATACGCTTAAGTAAATAGGTATAGTTCCTAATGATTCCAAGAGGCGTCCTGATTTCGTGTGCAATGCCTGCAGCAAGATGCCCTACTGCAGCCATTTTACTTGATTGTAACATTCTTTGTTCTGAAAGTTTTAGATCAGTGATATCTTCCATCATGACAAGTACTCGCTCTCTAGTGTTTGGTACTTTATCTAACAGATAAGTTCTCACTTTAAAGGTTCTATTTTGATATTCTACTGCTTTTTCTATTGAAGTTCTAGTTTCAAATATATCTTTAATGAGGCAAACCTCACAGTTACTTCCTAGTATTCCGTTAACATTTTTACAATGCATATGTTTCACTTCATCTACGGTGTACCCTATATACTTGCAAAATGCTGTATTGGATTCTGACACGCAGCAGTCCTCGTTTACAACTACCATTAAATGAGTGGTAAGTCCGTTGAATGTAGTCTCTAATTCATTTTTTGATATATTAAGTGCATTTGTTTGTTTTTCCACTTCCTTTTTTAATTCTCTGTTCCAGTAGTAAAAAAATAGTGCTACTAGCATTGCTAGGAATACAGCATATTTAACTAAAAGCATATATTTTTCAGCATTTTTATTTTTCATGATTAGCGGTGATTTTCCAAACCATTTTTCATCTATTCTTTCCATGGTATTATCCTTTTGCAGCTGGTATATTGCTTTGTTAATTATTTTTACTAAGGTTTCATTGCCTATTTTTACTCCTATTACGGCGTCTCTTTCGTACAAGTATTCATTTAGTATTGAATATTCGCGGCTGAGACCTTCCCCAGTCAAATAATAGTTTATTACTGATTCATCCCCAAGGACCGCATCTACTTTACTCTTTTCCAGGAGGCTAATAGCATCTCTTAGATTGTCAGTTTTAACTCCACGTACATCAGTATAATTTTCAGCTAAATGATCAAATACATAGTCTCCTTTTATTGCCGCTATAGTTTTCCCTTTTAAATCTCCAGGTGTTTTGATACTAGTATTGTTTTTTTTTGTTAATATAGCCCCTCTTTGATAGTATATGGGGCTCGTAAATATAAAGTTGTGTGCGCGCTCAGTGGAAGCGTGCATATCACAAAAATCTATATCTCCTTCTTCAAGGGCCTTAAGGGCTTCATTCCAAATCATAGGTTTCATCTTTATTTTGACTCCTAGTTCTATAGAAAGAGCATTGATGTAATCTATTACGAGCCCCTCATATTGTCCACTATCAGGATTTAAATATCTTAGCGGTGGAGTAGTTTGATCTGATCCATATATCAAGCCTCCATGCTCTTTCAAATATGCTATTTCGGAGGCGTTTAGGCTATTGTCTGTTGTAAGATATTCGGCTATGTTCATGTTGTGTTCTATCTTGAAATAACTATTTGTAAATATAAGTACAGTTATTATAATTAAAAATCCTAATATATATTTTTTCTTCATTATTTTTTTCACCCTATATTATTATAACAGTGAATCTGTAAATTTGCTTAGCTTATTATTTTAAATATATAAAAAAATAGAAGTACCCATTTTGGATACATCTATACTTAATCTGCTTTGAGTTTTAGATTATTTAGTAAGAGGATTCATAATAAATCCCCATTTACCGCCAACGTAAACCATTGCTAAACCTTCACTGAAACTACCTGCAACATCAAATTGAGGTTTAATAAGGATTTTGCCAGTTTTATCAACAAATCCGTATTTGCCATCAACCCTAACCGTTGCTATCTCTTCACTGAAAACATCTGCAAAGTCAAATTGAGGTTTACAAATGATTTTACCAGTTTTATCAATAAACCCATATTTACCATTAAGTTTAACCTTTGCTATCCCTTCATTGAAAACATTTACCTCATCAAATTGAGGTTCACAAAGGATTTTACCAGTTTTATCAATAAAGCCCCATTTATCATTAACACAAAGCTTTGCCAAATCTTCTTTGAAGTAGTCGGATTTACCAGAAAAATCAATGTTTAAACCTTCATTGGAATTATACATATTACCAAATTCATTTTTAACAACTAGATCAGTAATTTTACCGGTTTTAGTAGTAAATTTATAATTACTACCAACTTTAACTATTGCGAGACCTTCACTGAAATTACCTGTCTTATTAAAATTAGTTTTAATATCTGTATCACTGGTTCTATCAACTAATATACCTTTATCACCAAATCCAAATATTGATAAACCTTCACCTAAATCATATATCAAATTAAATTCAGGTTCACAAACAATTTTACCGGTTTTGTCAATATATCCATATTTACCACTGATTTTAACTTTTGCTAAGCCATCGCTGAAATCATATAACTTATCAAATTGAGGTTCACAAATGGTTTTACCAGTTTTATCAATAAATCCATATCTACCATCCACAGAAACTATTGCGAGTCCTTCACTAAAATTATCTATATTATCAAATTTAGTCTCACAAACAATTTTACCAGTTTTATCAATAAGTCCATATTTACCATCAACTCTAACTTTTGCTAAACCTTCACTGAAATCATATACCTTATCAAATTGAGGTTTAATTGCATATTTAAAATCTGTTGGAGTTGTTATTTTAGTCGTTGTTTGAGCAAATACCTGAATTTTAAATGTATTTACTAATAATATACTTAGCAAAAGTATAAAAAAAGTACTTGTTAGCATTTTTTTTCTCATTTTATTTCCCCCTAAATATATTTTCTATTTGATAATAATACTAACATACCTATATTGTTAATTCAATCTTATTAATGCATCATTTTCCATGAATTAAAATATAATTAACACAATTTTGCTAGTTTTACCATTGCTCAATAAAACTTTAGTACCTACATAACAGGTAGACATAGCAAATACTTATTTCTTTGAAATTCTACAAAAAGTTATAAACTTTTCCATAGCCACTCTTACATACCATACTGTTTTTTACTGCAATTTTACCATTTAATACAACAAATTTAATTCCCACAGGTGCTGTAGTTGGTTTAAAGTAATTTTCAAAACCTTCGATTTCATTTAAATCAAATAAAACTATATCAGCAGTTTTACCTACAGCTATTTCTCCTATATCTTTAAGTCCTAAGGTTTTTGCAGGCAGATATGATATCTTATATATAGCAGTCTCAAGAGAAAGGGCCTTTTTATCTCGCACAAATTTACCTATAAAAAGTGGGTAGTTTCCATAAAGCCTCGGATGTGGATTTCCACCTGGTATACTGTCTGACCCTACCATTTGTAGTGGATGATTTATTAGTTTAATGGTATCCTCTTCCGAAAATACATTTAGAGTTACTACTGCTACCCCAAATTTTTCTTCCATAAGTAGCTGCAGCGCAAAATCTATAGGCTCAATACCTAAATCTTTAGCAATGCTTCCTACAGTCTTTCCAACGTATTTTAAATTTTTATTTTCTTTTACCGAAGTTATAAGTATGCCATCCCAACCTGTAATTAAGCTATAATTGTCCCAGCCATTATAATGAGTTTTATGGCTTCTAAGTTCTTCTTTAAGTTTTAGGACAACTTTTTTATCTTTAAGCCTGTTACCCATTTCTTCACTCCCACCAGCAGTAATCCAGGGTGGTAAAAGCTGAGTCATAAGAGTGCTTCCTGATAAATACAAATGCTCGTCAAAAGTTATTTTAATTCCATTAGCTACTGCACTATCTATATAACTTATAAGTTTTTTAGCATCACAACCTAAATCCTTTGAGTCATAAGACCTTAAGTGTGAAATGTGAAGACGTGCCTTAGACTGCTTTGCTATATAAATTATTTCCTCTAGAGCATTTGTTATAGTATCATCATGATTTCTAAGATGAACCATAACAATTCCATCATACTTAGCTATAATGCTACATATAGCTATTAATTCATCTTTTGTGCTGAAAATTCCAGGCAGGTATTGAAGTCCTATAGACATGCCAAAAGCACCAGCTTTCATAGCATCCTCTGCTATATTACACATGGTGTTAATTTCCTCTTTAGTTGGTATTCTACTATCAAAGTTCATAACACTTGATTTAATTGCTCCATGGGAAATTAGAATTGTAAAATTATTTTTTAGCTCTATTGAAGATATTTGATCTATATAATCATAAAGATTAGAGAAACTCCAATTAAGTGAGGGATCTCCAACTACTCCTCTTATATAGTTTTTCCATATGTTATTTTTTTTTTTCAATACAAGGAACAACGCCTAAGCCACATTGTCCTACAAGCTCGGTGGTTACGCCTTGCATTAATTTTAAGTTTTGTATTTTTTCATCCATAAAAGGTACTAAATCATTATGACTGTGCACATCAATAAACCCTGGACAAACTACAAGTTCATTAGCATCAATAATTTCTAAGGCTTGTTCATCAATATTACTTTCGATTTTTATCACTTTTCCATCTTTTATTCCTAAACTTCCTTGATAAGAAGCATTACCTGTACCGTCTACTATACACCCGTTTTTTATTATTATATCTAACATATCGATTCATCCCCTTATTTTAAATATAATACTTTACATATTTTTATGCAATAAAAACTGTAGCAACCTTAGAAATTTCTACGGAACTATATAATAATTTTAGTAAAATGCATAATAGAATAGTTCAAGAATATAACCAGGTTTATGTTGCTTAATTTACTGCAAGTTTGTCATTTTTTATACTTTTATGTATTGGTATGATATAGTAATTATAATTTTTTTATTATTTTTAAAATTCTATATTAATATTTTGTTATAATATACGATAAATATATTATAAGTAGGGGTTTCCTACTTTAGTAAAGAAAAGCTTCAGTGAAAGTCTAAATCACCTTTTGAAGTCGTTGATATTACACATCAAAGGTGATGATTTAATATAACAAGGGGGAATTAAAAAATGAACAAAGAATCAAAGAATATATTAATTATTGACGATTCTATAAGTATTAGAAATTTTATAAGGAGTATTTTGGAACAAGCAGGTTATAGGGTATATGAGGCATGTGATGGAGAAGAAGGTATAGAATTATTTAAAAGCATGGGAAATGTTGATTTAGTAATTACTGATGTATATATGCCTAAAAAAACAGGAATAGACGTGATAATTGAACTAGGAAAGGATTACAAGGATACAAAAATAATTGTACTTTCAGATGGTGGAAAATATAATTTTAGTGATGAGTTAGGTTTGTGTGAGTCATTTGGAGCTATTTGTTTTATGAAGAAGGAGTTAGTGAAGGATTGTTTGGTTGAATTGGTAAATAGAGTGCTAATATAAGTCAAATAAAAACATCCAATTTTGCAATGCGAATTGGATGTTTTTATTATACTACTATACTTTTATCTGCTACTTCTATTTTTAGTAACACTTTTTCTTATTGAAAAAAAGTTGACTCTATAGTAACAATATAGTTTATACTAGGAAAAGTGTGAAAATAATGAGAAAAGGTGGATATTTATGACGAAAAAATTTTTCAAATACGCTGTTCCATCAGCAATCGCTATGTTTATTTCTTCAATGTATACAGTTATCGATGGAATATTCGTAGGTCAAGGTGTTGGAGATTCAGCATTAGCAGCAGTTAACATAGTGTTACCATTTACAGTTTTGTTATTTGGACTCGCTTCTATGTTTGCAATAGGTGGAGGAGCTCTAGTCTCTAAAAATTTCGGAGCAAACAATACTGAAAAGGCAGTAAATATATTTAGACAAGTGTTTAAGTTCTTACTAATACTTAGTATTGGAATAAGTATAATAGGTGCCTTCTTTACAGAAGGAATAGTGAATTTGCTAGGAGCAACGCAGAAATTGCAAACTATGTCCGTAGAGTATTTAAGGTTTTATGTACTATTTTGTATTCCTAATTTAGCAGGAATAGTTCTTAGTAGTTTTGTTAGAAATGATGGTAGACCGAAACTTGCAATGGTATCTACAATATGCGGTGCGGTAACCAATATAATATTAGATTATGTATTTATATTTCAACTTGGTTTTGGAATAAAAGGAGCAGCTATTGCTACTGGACTTGGTCAAATAGTTACAGTATGTATGTTATTACCTCATTTCTTAAAAGGAAAAGGTCAATTAACTTTTGGGAAGGTAAGACTTAATAAAGAAATTATTAAAGAGTTTTTACTAATAGGTTTTCCATCATTCTTTGCGCAAGCAAGTTATTCAATAATTGTATTATTGCATAATATAGCTTTAGCAAAATATGTTGGGGACGTGGGGATTTCTGCATATAGTATAATAAATTATTTAACTACAAATATATATATGGTTCTTTATGGAATAACACTAGGAGTACAACCACTTTTAAGTTATAACTATGGAAGAAAAGATGCTGAGAAACTTATAGGATTCTTTAAAATAACCTGTATATCATCACTTTTGATAAGTGGAGCTTTTGTTATAACAAGTTTTGTTTTTGGACAGAACCTTATAGGAATATTTACATCAGATCCATATATAGCCAAACTCGCTTATAGGGCACTTAGAGTAGCAAGTTTTAGTTATTTTGTAGTAGGATTAAATCTAAATACTCTTGTATACTATCAAGCTATAGAAAAACCAATGTATTCAAATATAAGCTGCATATGTAGATCGGTTATTTTCTTGCCAATATGTTTATTTATATTTGGAAGTATGTTTGGAATAAATGGGATATGGATAAGCGCAACAGTATCTGAAAGCTTAACATTTATAACTATAAAATTAATTGCTAATGTAAAAACTTCCACACAAGCAGTTTTTGCTGAATAGACTTTCGGTGCTTAAATGAAAATAATAGTTTGAAAATTTCTTATAAAAAGGAAAAATAGTAGTATAATAATACTATGCCTAAAGTAATTTAGGCGTAGTTTTTTATTTGCAAAAATTAAGTGTGAATAAAGTATCTTGAAAAATAGATTAGCATATGTACTAGTTATTTTATGAAAATTATTAAACACAAGTGAGGTGAGAATATGGGGACAAACTTTTCAATAGGAGAAATGTCAAAGTTACAAAATCTATCAATTCAAACATTACGATATTATGATAAAGTTGGGCTACTAAAACCTTCATATATAAATGAAAAGAGCAGATACAGATATTATTCTGCTAAACACTTAGTAATACTTGATTTAATAAAACAGTGTAAGGCTATGGGTTTATCCTTAGAGGAGATAAAGGAATTAATAGAAAATTATACTTCATTTGATTCTATACTTAATATAATAAGTAAGCAAAAGGAAATGATAGATACTAAAATAAAAGAATTAACCATAGTGAAAAATAATATTAATTTTTTGGAGCAGCGTATAAAAAATTCTTTAGAAGAAGGCATTGACCATGTTTTTATTAAATATAATCAAGAAAGAAAATTTATTAAATATAATAATACAAAAAGGTATACAGAAGAGTTTGAAATAAATTTAAGTGAAATATTAGTATCTATGGAACAGAAGTATAGCAGTTCAAATAAAGAACTTGCCTTTGCTGTATCCTATGAAGACATAAAAAAATATGATGAACTAATATATAATAATATGTTAATTAGTGTTTCGGAATCTATTACAAATGATGATAATAATTTAATAACTTTGCCAAAGGGAGAATATATAACATTAAATTTTGATGATGATTATAAGGATACAAGTAAGTATTATAAAACTCTTATTGAGTATATGGATAAAAATAATGTTGAAGTAAGTGGAGATTTTTATGAAGTATATATAATGACTAGAGTTGGGAATGATGGTAAGGAAAGATCTTTAGGACAAATTCAAATATTAAAGAAAAAGTAAGGGCACTGACGGAAATTTGTAATTGGGACAAGTATACAGTTAGAAAAATATAATTTACATTCATATTTAAGATTATTAAAATGATGATATAATAATTAAATATGAAAACTATAAAGATTTAGGAGGAGTTATATGAAAAATATTTTTAAAACATTTATAATTATGATCGTAACTTTTGCATTGTGTATACCTATGCAAATAATAGTAAAGGCTAGTACATTTACAGATATGGGTTCTAAAAAGGATGTGGTAGTTAGTAAACCTTGGACAGTGAGCTTTAATAAACCTCTGAGCGCTACTACTGTGAATACTACAAGCATTAAGATGGTTGGAGAAAATAATGAATACATAGATATTAAAGTTAGTTTAGCTAATAGTAATAAAAATGTAGTAGTTGAACCAGTGAAAAATTATGAATATAATAAGGCATATACTTTGATAGTGACAAATCAGGTTAATTCTGCTGACGGAAAATCTCTTCCCAATGAAGTTAGAATGAATTTTACTACTAAAAGTGCCCCTACAAAACCAAGTGAGTTCACTGTATGTATAGACCCAGGTCAGTACTATAAAGTAATTACTGGCATAAATGGTGTTAAGGCTAAGGATATAAATTTAAGTACAGCGTTAAAACTAGGTAACATACTAAAAACAAGAGGGTTTAACGTAGTATACACAAGAAACAGTGATTCAGTGTCTTGGAATCAGAGTGATGAGGATGATGCAAAAGCTAAAATTGCTGCCACTGCAAAAGCTGATCTATTTTTAAGTATAAACACTAATTCCTATACTTCAAATACTCCGAAAGGAATTGAAACATATTATAAAGCGGGTGTTAGTAATAATAAGATGCTGGCGACTTCAATTCAAGATGAATTAATAAAAGCAACACAAGCTAATAATAGGGGGATAAAAGAAGCAAGTAACGAAGCAAATTTAGGAATATTAAATAAGATAAGTTGCCCCGCAGTAGTTTTGGAATTAGGGTTCCTGACCAATCCAGATGAAGAGATATTATTAAGTAGTGCAGAATATCAAAATAATGAGGCAAAAGCTATAGCTAATGGATCAATGAACTATGCAGGATTTGCTAATTCCGATACTAATTACGATTCTATTTTTAAAGTATCTTCAGTTGGAGATATAAAGACCAACATAGAACAAGGTGGTAAATATATCTTCCCTAAAACGGTACAAGCTACTATGAGTAATAACTCCAAAAAAGATGTAGATGTAGTTTGGAATAGTAATTCACTAGATACAAGCAAGGCTTTTGTATATACATTTCAAGGAACTATTAAAGACAGTGCTATAAAAGTTAATTTGGTAGTAAATGTAATAGCAACTACCCAAAAGAAATACAAAGTAGTTTTAGATGCAGGACATGGAGGCTATGATCCCGGAGCAACAGGACCAACGGGAATTAATGAGAAGGACATAACACTTGCAATTACTTTAAAGGTTGGAAGTATATTAGTTAAAAATGGTGTTGACACAGTATACACAAGAACTAGTGATAATATAGCTTGGTCCACAAATGAAGCTCAAAATCTTCAAGCAAGATGTGATATATCTAATGCGGCTAAACCAGATTATTTTGTAAGTATTCATGAGAATAGCTTTTCAGCTCCAACAGCTAGTGGCATTGAGACTTATTATTTCAGTGGTAGTGTAGCTGGACAAAAGCTGGCTCAAGCTGTACAAACCGAACTAATCAAAGAAACTGGAAGAGTAGATAGGGGTCTTAAAACTACTACTGGTTTATATGTTATAAAAAATGTAGAGGCTACTGCTATACTGGTGGAGACATCATTCATTTCCAATCCAGAAGAAGAAAAACTATTAACTACCGATGCCTATCAATATAAATTAGCTAAGGCGATTGCAACAGGTATTCTTAAGAGTTTAGGAATAAGTAATATAGTATTTTAAATGATTTTATTTTTCTATTTAGGGGGAATTGTTTTGTCAAACAAAATTAAACAGTACAATATTCATAGAGAGCTTGAGACAACAAGTGAGGAGCATACCGATGTTATAATCGAAGCTGAAAAACAATTATCACAATCTATGATATGGAAGCTGCAGAAAGATTTTTTCTCAAATCAGGGTCCAGAAGCCTGGACCCTGGGAATTGTGCCTCAATATATAACGACTAATCCTTATATAGCGAACTTATATGCTAAAACTATATTTGGATATTGCAGAGATTATGTTACAAGAACTGATATAGATAAAAACTCTACTATATACATAATGGAGCTTGCGTCAGGAGTAGGTCGATTTACATATACTTTCCTTAAAAGATTCCTATATATAATAGAAAATTCTTCTCTAAAAGGGTTGAAATTTAAATATATAGTAACTGATTTTTCTGAAAAAAACATTGAATATTGGCAAAACCATAGCTTTTTAAAACCCTATTTTGATTGTGGAATACTTGACTGTGCAACCTTCGATATATCTAAAGATGATCAGCTTAAATTAAGAAACAGTGGTGAAATTTTAGCCCGTGGAAAGCTTAAAAGCCCTTTGATCTTAATCGCTAATTATACCTTTGACAGTCTTCCACAAGATACCTTTTATGTAAACAAGGGAGAAATTTTTGAAGGTTTAATTACAGTAACTTCTCCAAAAGTAAAGGCTGATGCTGAAGATAAATCCATACTGGCCGGCTTAGATTATTATTATACAGACAACCAAATCCAAGGTGGAAATTATTACGAAGATGATAATTTTAATGATATCCTTGTATATTATAAAAATCATTTGGAAGATACATCTTTTTCACTTCCAATAATGGCCATGAGATGTATTTCTAGATTAAAAAGATTATTTAATGATGACATAATTTTAATTTCTGCGGACAAAGGTTATAAAGATGAAAAGGCTATGTTGAAAAATTCTCATCCATTTTTATCAAAACACGGATGTATTTCTATGACTGTTAACTTTCATTCGTTGGAGCAGTATTTCAAAAATCTTGGTGGGAAAGCCATTCATAGCATATATGAACATGAAAATATAAATATGTCTTTGTTTGTATTAACAAACAGTTGTCATAATTTCGTAGAAACCACAATGGCATATAATGAGATTATTGAAAGTATAGGACCAGATGATTTTTATATTTTAAAAAAAGCAGTGGTGCCTCTAAGCGAATCTCTAGAGACAAAAGAAATACTAACATTTCTTCGATTTACTGTATGGGATGCAAGAACATTTCAAGAAGTTTATAACATACTACTTGAAAGAATAGATACGGAGGAAAATTTTCCAAATGAAGAATTGACTATGGTAATGAATAAAGTTTGGAATCACTATTTTCCTATTGGTGAAGAGGGGGATTTAGCATACTATATAGGCTTATTGTTTAGTTATATTGGTAATGATAATGATGCTTTAAGATTTTTTCAATATTCATATGAATTATATGGTGCTACGTGTGAAATCTATTATAGGATTGGAGTTTGCTTTTACAATCTAAGAAAAATTGAAAAAGCGCTAGAGTACACAGAAAAATCATTGGCCTTAGACCCAATTTTCAAAGAGAGCATAACACTTAAAATTTTAATCCAAGATCAAATAAAATAAAACATAAAAAACTCTTCACAATTGGAAATTAAATTGTGAAGAGTTTTTTTAAATATATTAATTATCTAGTATTAAAAAGATATTTTTTGAAACGGTAAGTATATCATCTCTACCATCAACTGTAGATAAAGAATGATTAGTTTTATAATAATCTATTAGAGGATGGGTCTGAGTAGTATAAACATTAAGTCTTTCCTTAACCGTCTCTTCATTATCATCATTTCTTTGAATTAATTTCCCGCTACAAAAGTCACAGATACCTAATTCTTCCGGTGGATTAAATTTTATATGATAACTTGATCCACAGGAAGAACATATCCTTCGTCCAATATTTCTTTCAAGTATAAACTCTGTAGGAACATCGATTAGAAGTACAACATCCAAGGTATTATTAATACTTTGTAGAAATTTAGCAAGTTCCTCTGCTTGAAAAACTGTCCTTGGAAATCCATCTAATAGAAAGCCATTTTTGCAATCATCTCTCACTAGTCTATCTTCAACTACTTGAATAGTCAGATCATCAGGCACTAACTGTCCCTTATCAATATATTTTTTTGCTTGTACACCAAGTGGAGTACAGGTTGAAATGTTCATTCTAAAAATATCTCCAGTTGATAGATGGGGTATGTTGTATTTCTCACATATTAGATTTGCTTGAGTACCTTTTCCAGCTCCAGGGGCACCTAATAAAATCATTCTCAAAATAACACCTGCTACCTAAAATTGTAACAAACAACTTTAGCACTCTATTCGTTAAATAGAATGGTGGGGTTAGAGGATATTGCTTAACCACAGTGCAGGTTTTTCACCTACCTTTCTTTTTGTATTTTTTTAAAATAGAATATACTAATTATACAATATATTTAATAAATTACCAAATGAAATTTTAGTACATCACAGTTGATAGCTTGAATTTATCCCTAGCATATATATATGTCTGATGGTAGTAGATAAATGCTAAATTTTACCTATTTTCAAGTATAGTATTTAACTTAATACCCTCGCTAATTAAATTATCTCCATATTTATTTTTTAATTTTAAAAGATATATATCATTATGAATATGTTCTGATACAACTGAAGCTAAAAGAACATTATCTGTAAAAGTACCTAAAAACTCTTCTCTATGTGGACCTTTATCGGCAATTAATGTTTTCTTGCAATCTATAACTAACATTATTCGTGTTTGTTTATCTAAACAACTGGCATCATTATGAGTATATATTTCTACTGGTAGCTTTTCACCATTAACCTTAGCAAAGGAAAATATAATTATTCTAACCTGCCTTTTTTCAAGTTCAATAAATTCTTCAGAGAATGTTTGTAAATTAAAGTCTGTATTTATATAAACTTCTTTTTCTGCGGTTAATAGTAATTCCTTTGTTTTTGAAATTATATTATCATAGCCTGATATATTTAAATATCTTTCTTCTGAATGTGAGGTTTCTAATTGTTGTAATTTTACTTCTAATAAATCCGCGCTCTTAACAAATTCATTTTTCATTTTATTTGTTAGCGTTGAGGGATTTTCCGCTTTATATAGCTTAGAATTACCTGGAAGAGAAAACACAATGCCCTTTTGATATAAATTATCTAAAGCAGAATAAACGGAGGAACGAGACATATTTAGATTTTTAGCAATTTGATATCCATTTGAGCTTGAATTTTTCAACAAATCAACATAAACTGCCGCTTCTGTTTTTGAGAAATTTAGCTTTTCTAATAAAATTAATATTTCATCCATACTTGATCTTTCCTCTCTTTTTAAAGTATTTCTTCTATCGCAACTTCTGGATTTACTCCAGTTAAATTGGCCATCCATTTCCTTGAATGCATTATTTTAAGACCAATAATAAATCTTACAAATTCTTCACCTGAAATTATTAAATAAACCCAGTGGACTTCTAGTTTTAAAACAAAGGCTGAAACAAAACCCAAAGGAACTCCAATTCCCCATGTTCCAATCATATCTAAGTAAAGTGTATATTTAGTTTTTCCACCACTTCTTAAGATTCCGCCACCTATAATCATATTTGATACTTTAATCCATAAAACTATACTAAACATAACTAATAATTTAAATGTACAATATTGTACATCACTAGACACATTAAATACGAAAATATATAAATTTGAACAAGCTACTAATAGAATACCAAAAACAGCTGAACCTATAATACCCATTTTTATGAATTTCTTTGAATATTTAAAAGCAAGCTCGCGCTCTCCTAGCCCTAACTTATTTCCTACCATAATCCCAGCTGCACTACTCACACCTGCAAATAAACCTATACTTAAGCTTTGAATAGGATAAGTAAGGGTCATTGAGGCAATCTCAGAGGTACCCATTCTTCCATATATAATTGAATACATAGTTTCGCCTAAAGCCCATAAAAATTCATTTATTAATAAAGGGCGAGCTATAATAAGAATTTTTTTCATAAATACAGATGAAATATGGCACAAATCCACTATTTTATATGCACCTGGATACTTGTTAACATAAGTAAAGACTATAAGTAACGATGCTTCTAGAAATCTAGTAATAGTTGTAGCATAGGCTGTGCCTAAAAATCCTATTTGGGGAAACCCAAATTTTCCGAATATAAGCAAGTAATTTAATAGTGTATTTAAAACTACTGCAAATACCCCTGCATACATTGGAGATTTAACATGACCTGTACTTCTTAAAACTGATGCATAAATCGTAATTAAAAGCATTGGTATATAGGAAGCAGCATTAATTATAAGATACTTACTTCCTAGTGTAACTATTTTAATATCATTAGTATATAGACTTAATACTTGTTTTGAAAATATTAAGGAAATAAAAGAAAATATTAGGGTTATAATCATTCCTAATAGTAAATTTCCGTAAACTACATTCGCTATATTTTTATTATCTTTTTTACCCCAGTATTGAGATATCATAATAGATGTGGTTGAGCCTACAGCAGATAAAGTTATTAGAAAAAGAAAGGGGAATCTTGATCCAAGTCCAACAGTTGCAATTGCTTCTTCTCCCAATTGACCTACCATTAATTGATCAATAACGCTTAAAGAAGCTTGAAATAAACTTTGAACAGAAATCGGTATGGCTATTGCCAGCATTGTCTTGTAATATGATTTTTTATTAGTAGATTGCTTGTTCATGCTACACCTCTCGCTTTAAATTAATTTTCACTAGGTTTTTGCACTAAATATATAATTATTTTATTTGGCGCTTAACTTAGTAGTACATGAAGTGCTACTAACTGAAATTTATAATAATACATTTTTATCCTATTGTCAATATGCTATTTTATATACTTATAAAAAGAGTCTAGATATTTCATAACATTAATCCCTTCACAATATGCTATTGTTATGGCACAATGTAAGAAGTAGGTTAATATTCATTGTGTTTTCACAAATATATATAAAAATAATATTATAAAGGTCTGAAAAGTAGATTTTATTCGAAGGGTGGAAACGAAATGATTAAATATTTAAATAAAAGTATAGTTAAGAATGTTTTTTTTATACTACTAGGAAGTTTGATATCTTCACTTGCAATTAATTTGTTTATATCCAAAGCAAAGCTTTTAAGTGGTGGTGCTTCCGGGATATCCTTAATTATTCAATATTTGTTCAAATTCCCTGCTGGATATTCGATTTTGCTATTAAATATTCCACTATTAATATTAAGCTATAAATTCCTTAACAAAAGATTTACTATTCTTACGTTTATAGGTACAATATCATTTTCGATGTTTTTAATTTTAACAGCTCCATTAAAAGGAGTTATTGATACAACGGATACATTGTTATTATGCTTATACGGGGGAGCACTAAATGGAATTGGCATAGGGATAGTATTCAGCAATCACGGTTCCGCAGGAGGACTTAATATTATTTCAGCTCTTATAAAAGTGAAACATGATAATTTTAAAATAGGACAAATATCATTTTGTATTAATATCATAATTGTTGTCATCGCTACATTCTTTTTTGGAGTAACCAGCGCATTATATACTATAGCGGCTATGTTTATAACGGCTGAAGTTACTGATAGAATAATAATTGGAATAGGTAAACAAAAATTAGTGCTTATTATTACTGTAAAAGAAAAAGAAATTTGTAGTGGAATCCTATATAAAATGCACAGAGGAGTTACTTTTTTATATGGGCAAGGTGGGTATACTGGTAAGAATGAAAAAATATTATTTTGCACGGTACCACTTCATCAGATTCCAGAATTGAAATTAATTATTAAAACAATAGACAATGATGCATTTATGATAACAGTTGATGCCTCTGAAGTAAGGGGAAGGGGTTTTAAAAACGATTTAATATAAAATATTATTAATAGTGATCATAATTACGTGACTAGCCTTGCAGGTACAAAAAAAGAGAGATTATATCTTTATTAGATATAATCTCTCTAATCTATTTTTTAGGTGGAAATCTTGTGTTAAAGAATGACAAGCAGGCTTTGTAGGATTTATCTTTAATATTGGGTAGAATAGCCTAAAGAATCATTCCCATTACAATTGTATTACCATAAACGCCATTTACATAAGTATCTTTTTTCAGTGTACCTTCTACTTGAAATCCAACTTTCTTATATAATTCCATGGCTCTATAATTATTTTCACTAGTTACAAGGCTTATCTTTTTAGTGATGCCATTTGCATTTGCCCATATTATAAGATTATCCATAATTTTCCTGCCTAACCCCAGTTCACAATATTGCGCTGCTATAACTATTCCAAATTCGCCAACATGCTTAAATCTAGACTTGGGACTAGAATTAATTGTGGCTATACCCATTATTTTATTATCGATTTCTGCAAGTAATATTATTGAATTATCTTCCTTTCTGGTAGTTTCTAAAAAACTCTCGTAATCATTTAAATCCTTTATAAATTCATTTTTCCCAAAGGAAAGAAAGTCAGTTTCTCCACCTACTAGATTATAAAAAGCTATCATAAGCTTTGCATCTTCTTTTGAAGCCTCTCTAATAGTAACTTCTTTTCCATTCTTTAAATATATTTTTTTCATATAAATCAGCTCCTTTTAGTTTTAAACTGTAGTTGCAATATTTTTATTTCTGGTGCTACTTTTTATATTCAAACAAATTAGACATCTCAAATTTATTTAAATATAGAGAAGCCAATTAAGAATTATTATATCATATTTTTGATGAACAGCAAAAAAGACCTTTAGTCATTGAAAAACTTTTGTTTACTATTAAGAATATATAGCCTTGTTATAAAATTGTAAAATAATTATAAATTATATTGACAATTACATATTACATGTGTAATATGTAATTGTAGTTCATATTACATATGTAATAGATGATAAGTCAAAGATAATAGATTTGAAATAAAAGGAGATGAAAAAATGGCAGATGTATCTAAAATATCAAATTCAGAATGGGAAATAATGAAGTATGCTTGGGGTAATGTTCCTTGTACTGCTAACGAGATTGTTAATGATTTAAGTAAAATTACTGATTGGAAGTCAAATACTATTAGAACTTTAATAAATCGTTTAATTAAAAAGGAAGTTTTAGGTTATAAAATAGATGAAAAGGATAAAAAAACATATTATTATTTTCCACTATTATCAGAAAATGAGTGTATAAAAGCTGAGAGTGATTCTTTTATAAAACGTGTGTTTAATGGTTCTTTAAATGGGATGATTGCTAATTTCTTAAATGAATCAGAATTATCTGATGAGGATATTGAGGAATTGAAAAATATTCTTGATAAAAAGAAAGGGTAAATTGGTGTGTTTATGTTGTGGCTTATATCTATTTTTAAGTGGGTATTATATTCAACAGCTTTGGCGAGTGTTTTAAGTTTAATAATTCTTCTTTTTAAGATATTGTTTAAAGAGAAGCTAGGGGTGAGGTGGCACTATGCTATTTGGCTTATTCTTATAATTAGATTATTAATACCTTATGGACCACAAAGCTCATTAAGTGTTTTTAATATTTTTAAATTTAGCGATGAAAATCCTACACAAATCCAGTATACATTAAAAAATGAAACAACTGGGAAGATGCAAAATTACAATGAGGAGAAACTAGCTGAAAATAATAAAAACCTAATAGGTAAGGAAAATGCAACAGCAAGTAAAGACAAAACTACACTACGCAGTAGCCTAGCAATTTTATGGAAAAACATAATTAAAATTAAAGATAGTCCCGTGAATTTGCAGCTAATAAGTTGCAGCTGGTTACTGGGAGTCATAATAATTGCTGCTTATACAATTATTATGACAGTAAAATTAAAGAATAAGCTTAAAAATCAGCATATATGTGTAAATCAAGAATTTATAAGCCTTTTATTACAATGTAAAAATAAGCTTAATTTGAAATCTAATATAAAAATTATTAATACTAATTTAGTTAAAACACCCTGTGTTTTTGGGTTTGTAAAACCAAAATTATTATTGCCTATTGACATAGAAAATTGTCTAAATCGAGATGAATTAGAGTTTGTAATTTTACATGAATTAGCTCATATAAAACGAAAAGACATACTAGTAAGTAGTATATCTTGCGCACTTCAAATAATACATTGGTTTAATCCTATTATATGGTATTCATTTTACAGAATGCGTAATGATAAAGAATTAGCTTGTGATGCATTAGCTTTATCTTATATTAATTCAAATGATTATATAAATTATGGGAAAACTATTATAAAATTATTAGAAAGTTATAAAAAGACAATTCACACATATGGAATGGCCTGCATTATAAATGATAAATCTCAAATTAAAAGGAGAGTTACTATGATATCTAAGTTTAAGAAAAATTCATATAAATGGTCAATAATCCCTATACTAGCATTAACGCTAATGGGAGGAATAATGCTTACTAATGCAAAGAATAATCCGGTTTTGGCGGATAATAAAAAAAATCCAAACCTAGAAACCAACAAAATTTCAAGTGATCAAAGTAAAACAAAAGAAAATATTATTACTGAGCATGAGATTATTGGTAAGCATTTTAAAGGTAAAATGTTAATGGTACCTGGCGGTAAGAAGATTGTTGTTGGAGTTAATAATGATATTTCAAAAAATGTTAAAACTACAAGTCAAATAGCTAAAGAAAATAAAGCAATATGCGCTATTAATGCAGGGGCGTTTACAGACGATTTAGGTAATGGGTTCTCTCCGACAGGACTTATAATGCATAATGGGAAGGTTATTTTTAATGATTTAGAAGACAATGCCATAAAAACAGGGATTGTTGCTTTTACAGACAAAGGTATTCTTCTGGTTGGTAATTATTCATTAAATGAATTAAAAAATCTTAATACAACAGAAGCTGTTAGCTTTGGACCTGCACTTATAGTTAATGGAAAACCTACAATTAAAGATGGCAGTGAAGGTGGAATGGGAATGGCTCCAAGAACAGCAATAGGACAAAAAGCAGATGGCACAGTTATTATGCTCACAATTGATGGTAGAAGTGTAGAATCACTAGGAGCAACATTACTAGATGTGCAAAATATACTTTTAGAGCATGGAGCTTACAATGCATCAAATCTTGATGGAGGAAGCTCTTCATCTATGTATTATAATGGAAAAGTGATTAATAATCCAAGTGATAGTAAAGGTGAGAGAGTGGTAGTATCCACTTTTATGGTATTACCTTAATCAATAAAAAAGTTAAACCACTTCATAAAGGAGTGGTTTAACTTTTTTTATTATATAGGAAACAGCTTGCGGAAGCCGCTGTGGATAACATTCTAGCTAAAAGATATATAGAAAAAATCAGATAAATATGAGATGATTAAATCATGAGAAAAAATAAGATTACCATAAAACAAATATTTGAAGATAATTATTCAAAGTTTTGGAAATTGAATAAAGAAAAGTATCCTGAAAAGATGAGAGAACATATGAATATCGAAGTAATGAAAATGATAGGATGTGGAGATATTTCATTAGGTTTTGTTGCGTACATATGTTTAAAATGTCTGGAAGTATTTAAAATAGGATTTACATGTAAAAGTAGGTTTTGTAGTAAATGTGGTAAAAAATACATAAGCGAATGGGTAGAGAAACAAGTAAGTAAAATCTTGGATGTTCCACATAGGCATTGTGTTTTTACGATACCGACTGAGTACAGAAAATATTTTTTTTGGAATAGAGAGAGTCTGAAAGACCTGCAAGACATGGTATATGAGGTTATAAATGAGTTTGCAAATGGTGTAAACTATAAAAATAGAGAAGAATATAAAAAGAAGAAAAGAAGCAAAAAAGGTGGAGTGCTTTGGCAAAGTGGAATGATTGGCGTAGTGCATACTTTTGGAAGGAATATAGGGTTTAACCCACATGTGCATGCATTGGTTCCAGAAATAAAAACAAGGGATAATGAAGTTAAGGATATGGAATTCTTTGACTATAAATATTTTAGAAAAGTTTGGCAGTACAAATTAATAAATTATATGGTTAGTAAAAACCCAGATAAAAAAGCAGAGTACTTAAAAATGTTCAAAGATTATCCTAACGGATTTTACATAAATGCCAAATCAAGAATGAAAAGTGCAAGAGGTGCAGCAAGATATATCGGTAGATATTTAGCAAGACCTGCGATAGCAGAATATAGAATACTTAGCTATGATGGGAAAAATGTAACGTTTTGGTATAAGAGTCATGAAACTAATGAGAGAGTAGAAGAAACAGTTACGGCACAAGTGTTTATAGGCAGGTTACTAATGCATATATCGCCTAAATATTTTAAAATGGTTAGATTATATGGAGTATATGCTGGAAGTATAAGTATAAAGATTAGAAAATGTTTTGGTTTATTGCAATACATAAAAAGTGGGCTTAAAGCAATTCAGTACACATTAAAAATAAATTGGAAAAAGGAAATAAGAAAAATGAAGTATAGAGAATTAATGATTATTAATTTTTCTAAAGATCCAGGGAAATGTTCAAAATGCGGTCAGCTAATGGAGTTATTCCAAATTTGGCACAGAAAGTATGGGTATATTTATGATATGGGAACGTATTAAAAGGATTTTTAAAATTAAAATGGATGAAAGGGAGATACCATTTCAAACAGAGGGGCCCGATAAGATGATACTTTTTAAATGTAAGAAATGTGGGTATGAAGAAGAGGTACCAGAATTTGTTGCGTTTGAATGTTATACACCTGAGGAATTTGACAAGAAGAGTGGTAGTCCTATTGTTCTATGCCCAGAATGTGATGCAAATATGATAATTAAAGGACGATGAAATTATCATATTTGCTTGGCATAAGGGTTTTTACTCGACCGTAGGGAGATTTTGTTCTTTAGTTATATGTACAAACATCTTCGTATAGAAGATATTTGTATAGAATATACTATTCTTAATGGTATATAATGTATTGCTATAAATTCAGGAATGGGGATGTTGTATGATTAAAATACTATTAGGGTTACTAATTTTGTTAACATTATACTTTGCCTTTATATATATTTATGACCTATTCAAGGCAGCAAAGGCAGAAAAAATCCGCAATAGAAATTTTATGGCTTTTGGTATAATAGGGTTTATAGCTAATTTTTTTGATACTTTAGGAGTAGGAAGTTTTGCTATTATAACATCCATAGTAAGGTTCTTAGAATTGACTGAGGATAGAACCCTTCCCGGTACTTTAAATGTATCGTGTACAATTCCTACAGTTTTGGAGGCAATTATTTTTTTTACTGTAATAAAAGTTGATAAAATAACATTGATTTCAATGATTATTGCTGCGGTTTTAGGTGCAATAATGGGGGCAGATATTGTTGCAAGATTTAATATAAGAAAAGTAAGAATTGGAATGGGACTCGCACTAATTACGGTTGCTATTATTATGCTTTCAGATTTGTTACATTTTATGCCAATTGCTGGAACAGCTAATGGGCTTACAGGAACGAGGCTTATGATAGCCATTGGCTGTAATTTTATACTTGGAGCTTTAATGCAACTAGGTGTTGGTCTTTACGCTCCTTGTATGGCATTAGTTTATGCACTTGGAATGAACCCTCTTGCTGCTTTTCCAATAATGATGGGCTCCTGTGCTTTCCTTATGCCGGCGGGATCTATTGAATTTGTGAAAAAGGGGGCATATGATAGAAAAGCATCCATAGCGATTACGTTGTTTGGAAGTGTTGGAGTATTAATTGCTGCATATATTGTTAAATCCCTACCACTAGGTATTGCTAAATGGTTAGTGGTAATAGTTGCAATCTACACATCAATCATGCTATTAAAATCTGCGCATAAAGCGCGCATACAAATTATAAAAAGGGGAAAGTGATACACTATTTACTATTAAATCATCACTTGCGGTGCTACAATTAATGACTTCAGAAGGAGATTTATCGCCCCCACTTATAGAAATGAGAGATTTCCCTTATGGAATGTCGTTAAAGAAATTATTTTTTTACAGAGAAAACTTTATTAATTATTACCTATTAGTTATAACAATGATATAATTTATATATAAATGCAAATTTTACCGAATAGTTAAAGCCGTAAATATGCAATTGATAAACTTAAGGGCTTACATCTATGAGTATTTTTTATATAACAGTTTTAATGAATAGGAAGAACTAAAGAGGGGGAGGTATCATGGAAAATTCAGAAACTATAATATCAATTAAAGATTTACAAATGAGCTATGGCAGTAAAAAGGTGCTTAATGGGATAAATTTAGAAATTCCTAGAGGGCAGATAATAGGGTATATAGGGACTAATGGCGCCGGTAAAAGTACAACTATAAAAATAATGCTGGGTATATTAGAAGGATACACAGGAACAGTTGAAATATTAGGACAAGATATAAGTGATGGAAGCATAGAATATAAAAAGAAAATAGGGTATGTACCAGAGATTGCAGACATATATGAAAACTTAACTGCTTATGAGTATCTAAGCTTTCTAGGTGAGATATATGGATTAGAAGAGAAAAACCTTATTGAGAGAGCAAAAAAAATGATGGGCTTATTTGGAATGGAAGACGTTATAAATTCAAGAATATCTTCATATTCAAAAGGTATGAAGCAAAAGCTACTTATAATATGTAGTTTGATTCATAATCCAGATATATTATTTTTTGATGAGCCTTTAAGTGGACTAGATGCTAATAGTGTAATGGTGTTTAAAGAGGTTATGAACACTCTTGCAAAGGGAGGAAAAACCATATTTTATTCTTCACATATAATGGATGTTGTAGAGAAGGTAAGTGATAGAATCTTACTTTTAAATGATGGAAAAGTAGTTGCAGATGGAAGTTTTGAGCAGCTTAAGAATAATCAAAAGGAAGGTTCACTTGAAGAAATATTCAATCAACTAACAGGCTTTAATGAGCATGCAGAGATTGCAAAAGAATTTGTTTCTTTGGTTTGTGAGGTGTAACTATGAAAGATTTCATCGTGCTTAAGATATTAGATAAATTTCAATTATTATATAAGAAATCAGGCATTAACTATAAGACTATGAGAATGATTCTGCAGATAAAACTAACCATGGATGGTCGTAGAGTAAGTACTGCTATGGGAAATAATAAAAAGACAGATGAGGATAAGGAGAAGAATAATTATTTATCCTTATTGATGGTCAATGTAGTTATGAGTATTTTTATTGGATTAGTAATGATGGGTGATATGCCAGCTATGAAAGCTACAAATATTGTAATAGGTATAAATCTATTTATGATGATATCACTTATGATATCTGACTTTTCAGCAGTTTTACTAGATGTAAAAGAAAAAAATATATTGTTACCGAGACCTATAGATAGTAGGACCTTTAATGCAGCTAAGACTACTCATATATGTATATATTTAATGGGTTTATCACTGTCATTAAATTTGATTCCACTAGTTCTTGGTACAGTAAAATATGGAGCTTTATTTTTTGTTATATTTAGTATAGAAAATATATTGGCAGTACTAATAGTTATAGCTTTAACAGCGCTATTATATACTTTAGTCTTAAAGTTTTTTGATGGAGAAAAACTAAAGGATATAATAAACTATTTTCAAATATTATTAGCATTTGTATTTGCCTTCGGATATCAGTTAGTTTCAAGAGTTTTTGATATGAAAAGTATGAATAGTGAATATGTGCCTAAAATTTGGCATGCGCTACTTCCATCTATGTGGTTTGCATCTCCCTTTGGAATATTGATAGATGGGAATAAACAATCTTTCTTAAAAATTTTACTTTCACTTGCAATAGTAGGTCCCATTATCTTAATTACGCTTTATATTAAAAGAGTAGTACCTTATTTTGAAAAGAACCTTCAAAAATTAAATGAAAATGGAGGGGCTGTAAGTAAGCGAAGCGCAACTAGACAAGAATTTATAGCAGGGCTTGTTTGCAAGGATAAGATTGAAAAAAGTATGTTTAAATTTACTCAAAACATGATATCTACAGAAAGAAACTTGAAGCTTAAGGTATATCCATCACTTGCAATGGCGTTTTTTATACCAATTCTATTTATGTTTATGGATAGGGGAAGTGGTAAATCCCTCATGGCTAATATTCAAACAGGCTATGGCGGGAAAATTCATTTATTAATGTATATGAGTATATTCTTACTATGCTTTTGTACAGCGTTTATAAATAATAGTGATAATTATAAGGGGGCTTTTATATACAAGGTATTGCCTATAGAAAAACCAGGAGTGCTATTAAAAGGATCAATAAAAGGAACTATATTCAAGCTAATAATACCAGTCTATATATTAGAGTCTATAGTGTTTATAATATTTAAAGGACCATCAATAATTATAGACTTAATAGTAATGTTTTTAGTTCTTATAATATCATCATTAGTGTATTTTAAAGTATCCAATAAGGCAATGCCCTTTAGCGTGAAATTTGGTACAGCAGATAGTGGGAAGCTTATAATGCCCTCCGTAATCACAATTTTTTTGCTTGGAGGCTTTGCTGGAATACATATAATTATTAGAAATAATATGATATTTGTTGCTGTTTATGCGATGCTGCTTTTAATAGTTAATGTAATTCTTTGGAGAATTAGCTTTAAGGAGTGCTGGAAGGATATAGAGATGTAAAGAGTTGTTCATTATGAAAATATAGAGGTAAACTTATCTAGATTATAAAATTAATTATGATGAGTTTCTTAAAAAATGCGTTGATGTTGCTGGACTTCAATGATGTGAGGCTCACTGGTCAAAAGTTGGGAAAAGGGGCTGTCTCAAAATAGAAAGTGATTTCTACAGCGAGATGGCTCTTTTTTTCTTTTCCAAATACAAAAGTGGACTCCAAGGAGTCCACTTTTGGTGTATAATTTAAATATGATAAATAAAGAAATTACACAAAAGAATTATACCAATAATTGCGAGGTTTATCAATTAGTTTTTCCTATTGAAACAGGAATTTTGATACCCGAGGATGATTCAGTGAGACTGCTAAGCCAAATATTGGAGGAATTATATTATAAAAATTTAAATGAGGCGTACTCTTCACAAGGAAGAAAACCGGCAGTTGAACCGAAGATTCTATTTAAAATATTAGTTTATGCTTATATGAATGACATTTATTCAAGTAGAAAAATAGAAAAAGCTTGTAAGCGAGACATCAACTTCATGTGGCTTTTACAAGGTCGAAAGGCCCCTGATCATAATACAATAGCTAGGTTTAGAAGCAAAAGACTTGTTGGTGTTGTAGATGATTTATTTAATCAATTAGTTGAAAAGTTAAAAACCTACGGTGAGGTTGAATTTAAGAATATATTTATTGATGGAACAAAAATTGAAGCCAATGCTAATAAGTATACTTTCGTATGGAAAAAATCTACGGATAAATTTCAAGCGAAGCTTCAAGAAAAAATAAAGGAAATTATTGAAAAAATAAATTTTGAATTTAAAACAGAATATATAATTTCAGAGCCGGAGGCTAAAATAGAATATCTTCAAGAGATTTTAAAATTTTTAAATAAAAATAGAGAACATGAGAATATAGAATTTGTGCATGGACAAGGCAAAAGAAAAACTAAAATACAGAAGTTTATAGAAAATCTTTCAGAGTTTATAGAAAAGCAAAAAAAATATGATGATTATACCAAAACTTTTGATGGGAGAAATAGTTTTTCAAAAACTGATAAAGATTCAACCTTTATGCATATGAAAGAAGATCATATGAGAAATTCGCAACTAAAACCAGGATATAACATGCAAATAGGAGTGGAAGGTGAATATATTGTTGGGATAGATATTTCTAGTGAAAGATCTGATCAACTTACTTTTATTCCGTTTTTAAAAAAATTAAGAGAAACATTATCACAAATATTTGATAGTGTAATAGCTGACGCTGGATATGAGAGTGAAGAAAATTATATGTATTTAGAATCCACTGGACAAAACACATTTATAAAACCTCAAACTTATGAAAGCATGAAAAAGAGAAGCTTTAAAAATAATATAAGCAAGCGAGAAAACATGAATTATGATGAAGTAAATGATGAATATACTTGCCATAACAATAAAAAATTAAAGGTTCTTTATAACACGATAAGAAAGTCAAAGTCTGGATATAAAGCTAGTGTAACAGTTTATGAATGTGAGGATTGTGATTCATGCCAGTATAAACCAAAATGTACAAAAGCAAAAGGTAACAAAAGACTAAGTGTATCTAAAAAATTTATACAAAAAAGATTAAAGTCATTAGAAAATATAACAAGTTTAGAAGGAATAATGTTAAGAACTAATAGGTCAATTCAAGTTGAAGGAGCATTTGGAGTTTTGAAAGAAGATCATGGGTTTAGAAGATTTTTAACTAAAGGAAAAATCAATGTTAAAACTGAATTTACCCTTTTATGCTTTGGATATAACATAAATAAATTTCATAACAAAATCCAAAATGATAGATGTGGAATTTTATTGCATGAAATAAAATCAGCTTAAAGTTCAAAATAAAAAACAACATTTTAAAATTAGGAGATTTAAAAATCTTCTTTTTGTAGTGTAAAAAATAAAAACGAACTAAAAAATAACAATAAAAAGAGTAGTTTTTTATTGCTTTTATTAAAATCAAGAAGGAAAAGAGGCTGTCTCTTCAAATGATTTTTTAATCATTTTGAGACAGCCCCTTTTTTATATAAAGATAAGAATTTTAATGTGCTTTTGTATATGACAAATTAGTACATACATTATATCACTAGAACACACAATAGATATAATACTTTGTTATAAGTAAATATATAATAGTATTATATATTTATATTTAGAACTATAAAGAAAGGGAACTTACATATGGAAAGTAAAGCAATTTTGATTGCAGATGATGAACCTTTAATAAGGAAACTGGTTAAAGATTTCTTGAAAATGGAGGGCTTTAATATATTTGAAGCTCAGGATGGGAAAGAAGCCCTGGACATATTTAAAGAAAATAAGGATAAAATCGATTTAGTTATATTAGATGTAATGATGCCTGTATATGATGGCTGGTCTGTGTGCAGAGAGATAAAAAAAATATCTGACATACCAATTGTTATGCTTACAGCAAGAGGTGAAGAAGTAGATGAGGTTTTTGGATTTGACCTAGGTGCAGATGAATATATAACTAAGCCTTTTAGTCCTATTATATTAGTTTCTCGAATAAAAGCAATTTTGCGGCGTATTCAGGGATCGAAAAGTGAAGAAATACATTTTGATAAAATTGAAATAGACGAAAAGGCTCACATGGTTACTATAGACAACAAAATTGTGACTTTAAGCCCAAAAGAATATGAGTTATTGTTATATTTTATTGAGAATAAAGGTATAGCTTTAAGTAGAGATAAAATACTTAATACAGTTTGGAATTATAATTATTTGGGGGATTTAAGAACTGTGGATAGCCATATTAAGAGACTTAGGTCAAAACTTGGAGAACAGGGAGATTTAATTCAGACAGTAAGAGGACTGGGTTATCGATTTGAGGTGGACAAATGAAAGGATCGATAAAGAGAAAACTCTTTATAGGTGTAACTTGCTTAGTAGTGTTTTTTGTTTCATTTTCAATGATTTTAAATTCCTGTTTTTTTAAAACCTACTATATTTCTCAAAAAAAAAGTATGCTAATAAAAAATAGCAAATATATAGATAGTATTTATAAAAATAACTTTCAAGAGATTTCTTTTGAATTTGAAAAAATCGAACGAAATAATGCAATTCATATGACTATAGTGGATAGCAATAATAATATTAAGTATGATTCCATGTTTAAAAGGAGTTACGATTTCAGTGATATTAAAAGGCCCTCGGGGCGATTTAATATTATAAAGCAATTTGATAATAAGGAACTAAATAATGAGCAGTATATCTTTAAAATTGCAAAAGATAGGCGATTAAATACAGATTTCTTAAATTTATATCACTTACTAAATAATGGAGACAAATTATTGTTAAGCATTCCATTGCAAGAGGTAACAGCCAATGTGAATATATCCAATAAATTTTTGATGCTTACAGGCGTACTTACAATTATTATTGGTATTATGGCAACCCTTATATATTCTAAAAAATTTACTCAGCCAATATTAAATTTAAATAAAATTACACAAAGTATGTCAAAGTTAGATTTTAGGTGGAAATATGTTGTTACAAGTCAGGATGAAATAGGCGAACTTGGTGAAAATATTAATTCTCTTTCTGAGCAGTTAGATAAATCTATTAATGAACTTAAGGAAAAGAACAAAGAACTCAGGGCAGATATAGAAAAAGAAAGAGCCTTAGATGATATGAGGAAGGGATTCATAGCCAATGTATCCCATGAATTAAAAACCCCTATTTCACTAATCCAGGGTTATGCAGAAGGACTAAGAATTAATGTAGTAGAAGATGAGGAAAATAAAAAATTTTATTGTGATGTAATTGTTAATGAAGCAAAAAAAATGAATCAATTGGTAAAGAGTTTACTTAATCTTTCTTTAATTGATTTAGGCAGCCCTGAGCTTGAAATAAGCCTATTTAATATGTCTGAACTAATTGAAGAATTGATTAATAAATTCTTGCCAATATTTAATGAAAAGCAAGTCAAATTAGACAGGTCAAAGGTAAAAGAACTAATGGTATCCGGGGATAGGTTAATGATTGGGCAGATTTTAGTAAATTACATAAATAATGCGATAAATCATATAAATGAAAAAAGAGAGATAATTATAGAAACTAGCCGAAATGCAAGTAAGGTTAGGGTAACGATTTTTAACTCAGGAAAACAAATACCGAAAGAAGATATAGACAAAGTGTGGCAAAGCTTTTATAAAGTAGATAAAGCAAGAACAAGAGCGTATGGTGGTACGGGGCTTGGACTGTCCATTGTTGCTGGGATTCAAAGACTTCATGGAAACACCTATGGTTTAAGAAATGTGGAGGGTGGGGTTGAGTTTTGGTTTGATATTGATACTTAAAAAAATATTTCATTAAAAAGCAGGGTGTATTTTGCCCTGTTTTTTTAATTTCAGATCCAAAGAAGATGATTTGATAGACACACAACAGACACGTAAATAACACACAATTAACACGGAATTAATACACAATTGACACATGAACTTATTATAATTACTTTAGAGATAATCCCAACAAGTGCTCTTTTATTATACCATTTGTATAAATTTTTAAAGTTTTATTTGAAATGAGGAGATGAAACCAATGAAAAAAGAAATGAAATCAATTAAAGCAAAGAAAAAATCATGGAAAATGTCGGCCATAATAACATGCGTTGCTACTTTAGTTGGAATTGGAGGTTACTTTGGATACTTGGCTATAACAAAGACAGCTGTCAAAACAACACAGTATATGAAGCTTAAGGCAACTAAAGGCAATATTGAAGTTGTAGTTACTGCAAGTGGTACTGCAGGTTCCAGTGTATCTAAAGATATTGTTGCACAAAACAATGGCACTTTGGGTTCTTTTAGTGTAAAACCTGGAGATTTGGTAAAGAGTGGGCAATCAATTGGGACCCTAGTTGAGCAAAACGCCGATCAAAGTGTTCAAAAGGCAAAAAATGCCCTTGATCAGGATAACTTGAAACTTACACAACTTAAGAAAAGCTTAAATTCATTATATGTAAAAGCCCCAGTAAGTGGAATAGTGCAAACTGTGAATATAGCAGCAGGGGATGACCCATCAGTTATAGGAAAGGCTTTAGGTCATGCAATGGTCATAACTTATACAGGAAGCGATGGTAAGGCTATACAAATAGGTATTGATAGCTCAAGTGGATCATCTTCCACAGTTTCAAAGGTCTACGTTACTGCAGGTGCTACGGTAAAAAAAGGTGATACTCTATTTACATTAAATGCAGAAGAGATTAACAATTCTATAAGTTCTCAAAATCTTAATATTCAGCAGGATCAAACGACTTTAAGTAATGCACAAACACAAGCAGGTTATAATAATTTCACAGCTCCAGTTGGTGGAACTGTAGCAGCACTTAATTTTAATCCTGGTGACACTATTCAGTCAGGTAAAGCTGTAGCAACTATTATAGATTTAACTCAAATGCAAACAGTAGTTGCTGTTGATGAATTAGATATAGATAAAGTAAAAGTTGGACAGAAAGCAACTATTACAGTTGATGCAATAACAGGTAAAGCATTTACTGGGAAAGTAATTAAAATATCATCCATTGGTGTAAGCACAAACTCAGTTACAACTTATGATGTAACAGTTTCAATTGATGCTGCTGATGGAGTTAAAACAGGAATGACTACAAATGTTAAAGTTTCTGTACAAACAAAAGAAAATGTAGTTATGCTTCCAATTGAAGCAGTTCAAGGTACTGGTAATAATAAATCTATAACTGCTGAAACTTCAGGAAGTAGTACAAGTACTTCAAGTAACAATAGTGGAAATAGTTCAAATGGAAATGTAGCTGCTAATGGGTCGCAACGTTCAGGAAACGGCGGAGGAGCAATTTCCATAGCAAGTAGTGGTGTAACTAGAAAAAAAATTGAAGTTGGGATTTCTAACCAGAATTATGTAGAGATAACAAGTGGCGTAAGCGAAGGAGATACAGCATTGGTTGCAATAATAAAGAGCCCTGCAACTAGTACTACTAAGACAACCAACCCATTAAGTGGATCTGGTGGATTTGGTGGAGCTGGTGGAGGCTATGGGGGCGGTGGTGGCAGAACTGGTGGAGGAAAAGCAGGAAACTAGCTATGGAACTCTAAGATAATATTGTGAATAATTTTGAGTAAGGAGGTTATGAAAATGAAGTTTACTCAAGCAATTAAAATGGCTTTAAGTTCTGTGGTAGCAAATAAGATGCGTTCTTTCCTCACAATGCTCGGTATAATTATAGGTATACTTTCTGTGATTATATTAATTGGAATGGGACAAGGAACAAAAAAACAAGTTGCAGATCAGATTCAAGGACTTGGTACCAATTTGATTACGGTAAGTATAATAGGCAGCAGAGAAATAACAGTAAGTAACGAAGAAATAGCTACATTGAAGACAAAGCCTGGAATTAAGGAGATTGCCCCAATAATTAATGGTAATGTAACTATAAAAGCTGGGGTTAAGAATACTACCACTACAGTGGAAGCTACCACGCCTAATTATGAAGAAATAAAACAAATAGGTGCAGAGGCTGGGAGATTCATCAATCAAAATGATCTTGACAATAGATATAAAGTTGCTGTAGTCGGTGTAGATGTTATTGATGCTGTATTTTCAAATAGAAATGTAGTTGGAAAAACCATGCTAGTTAATGGAAATGAATTTACTATTATAGGAGTACTGCAATCAAAGGGAAGCACTAGTGCAGGATCAAATGATAACAAAATTATTATTCCTATAACTACAGCTCAAAGATTGCTAAAGAATAAAAGCATAAAAACCTTCTATGTTGAAACAACCTCGGCAGATACAGTAAATGATGCTATGGCAAATCTTCAAGTGTTTATGCTTAGAAAGTCTAACAATGACAGCACCAAATTTAGAGTATTTAACCAAAGTGATTTACTTTCAACTGCCACAGCATCTTCAGATAGTATGACCTTGATGCTTGGTGGAATTGCGGGTATTTCCCTTCTTGTTGGAGGCATAGGTATTATGAATATAATGCTTGTATCAGTAATAGAGAGAACTGGGGAAATTGGACTAAGAAAAGCTGTCGGAGCGCGTCGAGGGGATATTCTGCTACAATTCCTAATAGAATCACTTGTAATTTCAGGGGTTGGAGGCATAGTAGGGGTTCTAGGTAGCTTTTTAGGTGCTTATTTATTAGGCAAATTTGCCAATATGTCAGTATTAATATCACCTATTATTATAATTGTTTCCTTTGGATTTTCAGCTGGAGTTGGTGTTGTTTTTGGACTCTACCCTGCAAATAAAGCTTCAAAATTAAGACCAATTGAAGCCTTGAGATATGAGTAAAATGAATTTTATAGATTTGGAGGTGAATAAAGCATGGTAGTTATAGAAGTAGAGGATATTGTTAAAAAATATATAACTGGCGATATTGATTGCATAGCATTAGATAATGTAGGACTTAAAATTCAAAAGGGTGAATTTACCACAATAATGGGACCTTCAGGGTCCGGTAAATCTACATTTATGAGTATTCTAGGTTGTCTTGATAGAATGGATTCAGGTAAATATTTATTGAATAATAAGGATGTTACGAGTCTTACTGATAATGAGCTTGCTTATATAAGAAATAAAGAAATAGGCTTCGTATTTCAGTCATTCCATCTTCTGCCTAGAATGAGTATACTTGAAAATGTTGAACTTCCAATGGTATACTCAGGATACAGTTCTAAGGAAAGACGGGAAAGAGCACTAGAAGCACTTGATAAGGTAGGACTTAGCAACAGGATTAAACACAAACCTAATGAGATATCCGGAGGTCAGAAACAAAGAGTGGCAATTGCTAGAGCTATTGTTAATAACCCTGCAGTTATTATGGCAGATGAACCTACAGGTAACTTAGATACAAAATCTTCAATTGATATTATGAGGATATTCCAGAAACTAAATAGTGAAGGTGCAACGGTTGTCATGGTAACCCATGAGGCTGATATTGCTCAGCATACCAAAAGAATAGTTCGTTTCAGAGATGGAAAAATAATTTCTGATTTAGAGGTTAAAGATAGAATAGTATTATAAAAAACTTAATATTGCAGCTTCGAAGAAGATGAACAGCTGCGCAGATGATGATTTAATAGGGGAGGTGTCATAATGAATAAATTGAATAAAATAACATCAGGTTTGATAATAATAAGTATTTCAGCGATTTTGGTTGCTGGTTGCCAGAGTAGTGCTGCAAAAGCAACTTCAGCGGCTCCGGAAACAGTACAAGGTAACCGTGGGAAATTTGATCCAGCAGTAATGAAAAAACAATATGAAGATGCTCTAAAAGGTCTAGTAACAGATGGAACAATAAAACAAGCTCAGTCAGATAAGGTTCTTGTAGTTTTGACAAAAAATATGTCGAAACCAAAAACTCAGACTCAGGATGGAAATAATCAACAAAATGGTCAACAAAGTGGACAACAAGGGACCTCACAAAATAAGGTTAGAAAGAATCCATTAAGTGAATTAGTAACTAGCAAAGTAATAACTCAAGCTCAATCTGACGCAATTATGCAAAAAACAAGAGGAAATTTTAAGCGCCCACAAAATTAATACATAAAAGCTCATTTGTATGAAATAACAGCAATTTTAATAAAAACAAAGAAAAACCCTTGAGTTTTAAGGGCTTTTTCTTTTGATTTAGATTTTGAAATATATTTTAAGTTTATCTATTCTACTGGAATGATATTTAGAGGCCTATTAAAATCAAAGATTAGTATATAGCTGATATCTGTCTTAACTAAAATTGCTAGTGATATAATGAATTGTACATGGTATTTTGAATAAACAGCAAGGAGGAATTTTATGATTACAATAATTAAAAACGGAGAAGTCTATGCACCAGAGTATATAGGGAAAGTAGATTTAATAATTGCGGGAGGAAAAATTGAGACTATTGCTCAAAATGTTTCAATTCCAGAGAGATTTGCCACAATAAAAGTAATTGATGCAACAGGAAAACTTATATTTCCAGGTTTTATCGATTCTCATGTACATATTTTAGGGGGAGGAGGAGAAGGTGGCTTTAAGACTAGAACACCTGAGATTCAGCTTTCGGAAATTATAGCTGGTGGTGTTACAACAGTGGTAGGTTGTTTAGGTACTGATGGGGTATGTAGAGATGTAAGATCACTTCTTGCTAAAGCAAGGGGGCTTGAAGAGGAGGGAATTAGCACTTATATTTACTCAGGATCCTACGAAATACCAGTAAATACCATTACAGACAGTTGCCGCTCTGACATTATGATTGTAGACAAGGTTATTGGAATAGGAGAGATAGCTCTTTCAGATCATAGGTCCTCGCAGCCTACTTTTGAAGAATTTATAAAGGTAGTAGCAGAGGCTAGAGTAGGTGGAATCCTTTCAGGTAAAGCTGGAATTGTGAATGTACATCTTGGAGATGGAGAGAGAAGGCTAGAATATTTAGTCAATATGGTAAAGCAAACTGAAATACCAATTAAACAGGTTATACCAACTCATGTTAACAGAAGTATTTCTGTGTTTAATGCAGGAATAGAATTTGCTAAACTTGGAGGAATTATTGATATGACTACTAGCTTTGATCCAGAGCATCTTGAGGTAGATGAAGTTAAAGCAACTTTTGAAAAATAGTAATTTGTGATACTATATTTAATTCGTTAGCAACTTCATTAAAGCTTTGGGAAATACTAAAAATGTTGTTAAAAAGATAATTATTAAATAAATTTAATAATTAGAAGAGAGGGTGTTTTATATGAAATATGAAATGCTAGACTTTCGAAAAGGGGAAAAATTATGACTAATATATTTCACATTTTAATATACTTATTTCTTTTTTTTACATTTTGGATCCTAATTGAAGCTCAAGTTTATAGAGTTCGAAGGATTAGAGTTGTTAATAGCAAGATACCAAAAGGTTTTAAAAAATTTAAAATAATTTTTATATCAGATATTCACTATGGAAAATTTTTTAGGGCTAAAAGGTTGATAAGCGTAGTAAATAGAATTAATAAATTAGAAGCAGATATTATAATAATAGGTGGAGATTATTTAGATATTTCAGTAAAAAGCAAAAGGAACGTAAGTGTATATTTAGATAAAGAGTTTGAAATATTAAGAAACTTAAAAGCTAGGTTAGGTATTTATACTGTTTTAGGAAATCATGACTATTACAATAGGAAGGATGCCCTATTAAATGCAATTAACTCAAGTTCCTTTAAGCTACTTAAAAATACAAAGGAATTAATTAATATGGGGGAAGATAGTATAAGTCTAATAGGAGTAGATGATTTATTTCAAGGGAATCCAAAAGTTGGCATGCTTAAAGAAAACAATAATAATTTCACTATTGCTATATCTCATAATCCGGATTTTTTCAGCAATTATAAAAGCCTGATAAACTATGACTTAGGTCTATCAGGGCATACTCATGGAGGTCAAATAAATTTTTTTGGATTATACGCACCATATACGTCTTCCAAATACGGTCAAAAGTATATAAAGAAGATAGTTCATGAGGAAAATAGAGACATAGTATTAACTCGCGGAATAGGTAACGGAATGTTACCCATAAGATTTTTTGCTATGCCAGAAATTTTAGAGATTAATTTAGAATAAATATATTACAACCATTTTTTCTTTTTAAAATATAGGATTTCGCATAAAGAACTAAAAACCATTATAAATATAACAATAAAATAACTGTATTTAGCATGTAGTTCGGGCATATTTTCAAAATTCATACCATAAATTCCTGTTATAATTGTAAGCGGCATCATAATTGTAGTGATTATAGTTAAAATCTTCATAACTTTATTCATGGAATTAGATAATTGCGAAGAATAAAGCTCTAAACAAGATGTAACCATTTCATGATCAGATTCAATTAAATCATATATACGAAGTATATGGTCATATATATCAGAGAAATATAATCTGTATTTCTCAGTTATAATATCATCATGCCTCAAAAGAGTATTTAATACTTCTCGTAGTGGAGAAACAACTCGTCGTAGCTTAATAACGCTTTTTTTTACTCTCATAATATTATTAAGAGTACTTTGAACAGGGTTGTTCATGGATTCTTCTTCTAAGATATTAATTTTTTCTTCAAGTTTATCCGTTATAATAAACAATTGGTCTGTTGATTCATCAAGAATATGGTACAAAACAAAATCACTTCCATTAGAAACAATGTCTAAACCTTTGTTTATGTCATTTATAATCTTTTTTATTGATTTACTTTCTCCATAATGTATTGTTATAATATAATTCGAGCTAATATATACATATATGTTATTATAAGAAAATGTATTATTTGGATGACTATCTGATGTGGCAATAATTAAAAAATGATAATCATTGTAGTCGTTTATTTTACTCCTCCTACTCTTATGAATGCAGTCATCAATAGTGAGAGGATGAAAATTAAATTTACCTTTCAAAAATTCAAAATCACTATCAGTTGGATTATTAATATTAAGCCAAAACACTTCTTTTGTATTTGATGTGTTATTAGCAAAGGCTTTCTCTATGGTTTCAAATTGATGCACTTCATTATCAATATAACTAATCAATAAAATCACTCCCTTTATGTCTTTCAATATCCATTTAATATGTGTAGCCTCTTAACTAG
This sequence comes from Clostridium sp. FP1, assembly GCF_011065975.2. Taxonomy (NCBI): domain Bacteria; kingdom Bacillati; phylum Bacillota; class Clostridia; order Eubacteriales; family Clostridiaceae; genus Clostridium; species Clostridium sp. FP1. The sequence continues at coordinate 2,318,912 of NZ_JAAMNJ020000001.1, forward strand.
TTTAATCTATATATTATAACATTATAATTGTTTAAATTCAGATATTTATGGGTATTTTTAGAAATGATATGCTAAAGGTAACTACATAAATAGAGCAGAGTATCACATTGTGTTTATAAAATTTAACTTAATATCAGAATGAGATGAATGTGGCTGAATTAATAATGTCAGTTTGTATTTTATAGCAAATTAAGAGTATAATGTATACATATCAGTATAATTTAGATGTAAGAAAATTTACTGAAAAATATAAATCAATTGGAGGTACGTACATATGTTAAAACAAACATTAAAAGATGATATTATTAAGTATATGAAGAGTAAGGATAAGATAAGACTAACTGCTTTAAGGACTTTAATGGCTGAGGTTAAATATAAGGAAATGGACTTAAAGAAAGAACTTGAAGACAATGAGTTAATAGGTATTATTGAGAAAACAATTAAACAATTAAATGAAACTCTTAGCTATGCAAAACAAGCGAGCAAAGAAGAAATTATAGCTGAGACAGAGATTGCCATTGAAATGTTCACAGTTTATATGCCAAAGCAATTTACAGGCGAGGAAGCAAAGGCAATTGTCATTGGAGTTATTGCAGAAAATGGCTTTAAGGGAAATGGTGACATGGGTAAGGTTATGAAGGCTGTTATGCCACAGTTAAAAGGAAAGTATGATAGCAAGAAGATAAATCCTCTTGTGAAGGAATTACTGGCGTAAGAGAAAATTTTTGGAATAGAATGTAGATAGAAAAGTAAGCTAACAATCATAAATTTATGATTGTTAGCTTATTTAAATTTATGGTATACTAGGTATGCTAACTTTTTGAGATACAAAAGGTAGATATATTTATTACAATGGAGGAATTATTATGAAAATGAATGAGTTACCAACGTATTTTAAAGAAATTGATAATGAACTATGGTTTGAAGAAGTTGAAGTTGAGAAAAAAAATTTGAAAATTACTTACAAAATCAATAAATGTTTTTCCTATTCTAAGTCTCCATATCAAGAGGTAGCACTTATTGATTCTGCGGCATTTGGTCCGTGTCTTGTTCTTGATGGTGTAATGCAGACCACTTCGGCAGATGGCTTTATATATAATGAAATGATTACTCATATTCCAGTACTTACTCATAAAAATCCACGAAAAGTCTTGGTAATTGGTGGAGGAGACTGTGGAGCGGTAAGAGAGTTATCAAAGTATGAGGACCTTGAGACAATTGATATGGTGGAGCTTGACGAAGTAGTAACAAAAGAATGTATAAAATTCCTTCCGGAAATAAGTGGAGGTTCTGATTTTGATAAAAGAATCAATTTTAAATTCGGAGATGGAGTTGAATATGTAAAGAGTACTGATATTAAGTATGATATAATCATGGTGGATTCACCAGATCCTGAGGGTCCTGCTAAGGATTTATTTGGAGAAGAATTTTATGAAAATGTAAAGAAAACATTGAATGCTGACGGAGTAATGGTATGTCAAAGTGAATCACCAATGATACATCGTAACATAATTGAGAATACAAGAAGCATATTAAAGAAGAACTTTAAAATTGTAAAAACTTATATAGCGTTTGTTCCAACTTATCCAGGCGGATTATGGAGTTTTACAATGGCGTCAGATGTTTATGATCCTAGCAATATGGACGTAAGTAAATTGCCTTTTGAAACTCGCTATTTAACAAAGAACATTGCAAAATCTTGCTTTGATCTTCCAAATTTCATAAGTGATTTAAAATAGGAACACAGAAAAATGATATTTTCGTTCATACATCTGCAATTCAAAATTCAAGAAAAAATCTTGAAGATGGCGAAAAAGTTCAATTTGAAACAGAAGAAGGACCTAAGGGACTTCAAGCAATTGAGGTTTCAGCAATATAAATAGTATTTATAGTAAGAAAGACCACCTTTTATAAGGTGGTCTTTCTATGATAGGGTAGCTTATTTTTTGATGGAATCAGGCTATTAGTTTAAAATGAAATTATTTAGGCATAATAATAATAAATAGTAAATTAATTATAAATAGGGGGTATCAGATATTGGATAAGTTAAGTCTTCAGCGTAAAGAAATAGAAGAGGTTTATGGTAAAATAAGCCCTTTTGAACTTAAAGATAAATTAATCAATCTTGCGGAAGAGTCAAAAAAAAGTGGTACACACACACTTCTAGATGCAGGTAGAGGAAATCCTAATTGGATTGCAGCTTCTCCAAGAGAAGCATTTTTCACTTTTGGTCAATTTGCTATTGAAGAAAGTCGCAAGGTATGGAGTGAGTGCGACTTAGCTGGAATGCCGAGGAAAGAAGGGATTACAAAGCATTTTATAAATTTTGCAAAAAAACATCAAGATGCTCCAGGAATTGAGCTTCTTTGTAAAATGATTGATTACGGTATAATAGTCAAAAAATTTAATTCAGATGATTGGATTTACGAATTGGTAGATGGAATTATTGGCGATAATTATCCGAAACCAGATAGAATGTTAGTACATGTTGAAAGTGTAGTAAACGACTATCTTGTTCAGGAGTTATGTTACAATGAGTTACTTCCAGGGAAATTTAAAACATTTGCAGTTGAAGGTGCTACGGCCGCGATGTGCTATATTTTTGATACATTGATTGCAAACAATATATTGTCAAAGGGAGATAAAATCGCACTTATAGCACCAATTTTTACACCTTATCTTGAGATACCTCATTTACCACGCTATAATTTTGAAGTTGTTGAAGTCTTGGCTGACGAAATAACTGAAGATGGTAGACATACATGGCAATATTCTTCTAAAGAAATTGAGAAAATAAATGATTCAAGCATAAAGGCATTATTTATAGTTAATCCAAGTAATCCAGGTTCTGTTGCAATGAAACCCAAAACTGTTAATCAGCTAAAAAACATTGTAGAGAATGTTAATCCAGATTTAATGATTATTTCAGATGATGTATATGGTACTTTTGTAGACGAGTTCCGCTCATTAATGGCAGATTTGCCATACAATACAATTGGAGTGTATTCTTATTCAAAATATTTTGGAGTAACTGGCTGGCGTCTTGGAACTATTTCACTTTATGAAGACAATGTATTTGATAAACTATTAAGGCAGCAAGATGAAGACAAGAAGGGGAGAGCAAGAATACGCTACGGCGGAATTTCTACTGAGCCTGATAATATTGCTTTTATCGATAGAATAGTAGCAGATAGCCGTCAGGTAGCACTTAATCATACTGCAGGATTATCAACACCACAACAAGTACAAATGGCATTTTTTTCGCTATTTGCTATAACTGATAAAGAAAATAGATATAAGCAATTAACAAAAGATATTTGTCGTAACCGTAAAAAACTTTTGCTGGATGGATTGGGACTGGATTTACAGGAAGATCCTTTCGATGCGTCTTACTATACTCAATTTGATTTACTAGAGTGGGCAGGGCGAAAATATAATGCGGAATTTATGCAATATTTACAAGCAAATTATAAACCAGTAGACATTCTTATACGTCTAGCAGAGCAATCTTCTATAGTTTTGTTAGGCAGTAGTGGATTCCATGGCCCAGAGTGGGCTATCAGAATATCACTTGCAAATCTTAATGATGAATCTTATTCTAAAATTGGAAAAGTTCTACATAAAGTATTGGAAGACTATGCAAAAGAATGGAATGAATCTAAGCAAGTTAAATAAAGCCAATGAATAAAAAATCCCTTTTTAAAAATACTAATTGTAGATATGCAAAGTAGAAATAAAAATTATTATAATATACTTGAGTATCTTAAGAAAAATTGTAGGGAGGGAGTAAGATGACTAAAAGAACATTAGTACCAGAAGCAATGGGAAAACTTGAAAAATTCAAAATGGAAGTAGCGGAAGACATGGGACTAGGTGACATTGAAAGCAAAAGTGTATATATGGGAGACGTTCCTAGTGGAATTGTAAATAAGATAAAGAATTCAGGTAATGTTGGTGGAGAGATGGTAAGGAGAATGGTAGAAGCAGCAGAAAAAAATATGGTGGATAATAACAAGTAGAAAAAAACATAATGAAACTAAAAAATATAAGCAGAGAGTTATTTCTGCTTATATTTTTTAGTTTCATTATGTTAGTAAATTTTTTCTATAGTTACTTCGTAATTACCCTCTGGAGCTAAAACAATGCACTTATCTCCAAGGGATTTCTTGTATATTGCCATGCCCAGTGGAGATTCAATACTTATATTCATTAACTCGGGGTTAGTCTCTACTGTAGATACAAGGCATACTTTCTCAATATCATCTGTATCAAGGAATTTAATATCAGCCTCACCACCAAGACCTAAATGCTCATCATTACTGTAGTCTTCTACTACAGTACAACTTCTAAGTAATTCTTGAATCTTAATTACTCTATCATTATTGGTGGCTTCATCATCTTTAGCTGCATCATATTCTGCATTCTCACTTAAATCTCCGTGACCCTTTGCTTCTTTAATTGCTGCTGTTATTTCTTTTCTTTTTTCCCCAGTACGAAGTTCTAATTCTTCTTCTAATTTTGCTACTCCACTAGGTGTTAATATTGTATTTTTCATAATTTGTCACTCCTAACAATTTTATCCGCTATAATTTATTCTCTATATTTAAATATGTTAGCTATATTAAATTAAATTAAATGTAGAGAAAACAATAAAGAATTATTATATCATATTTTTGGTGAAAATATTTAATGAAATCTTAAAATTCAATAATTTAATAATAATAAAAACATATGTTATACTATAAAGTAGATATAGTAATGGTGAAATTTTTATACTGAGACATTTTATATTTATATTTTGATATGGAGGATAATTTTTATGAATCAAACAAAAGCACTAGGAACAGAAAGTATAGGAAAACTACTTTTTAAGTTTTCTATACCTGCAATAACCGGAATGATTGTCAATGCACTATATAACATTGTAGATAGAATTTATATAGGTCATATTAAGGGTGTAGGATCAAATGCACTATCAGGACTTGCTATAACTTTTCCAATATCAGTTATTATAATGGCTTTTGGCATGCTTGTTGGGGTAGGTGCTAGTGCAGTTATATCAATAAGACTAGGAGAAAAAAACAAAAAAGCCGCAGATGATATTTTGGGAAATGCAGTGATACTCATAACAATAATATCATTAGTACTTAGCTTGCTTGGAGTTTTGTTTTTAAACAAGCTTTTAATCTTATTTGGAGCAAGTGGAGACAGTATCCCTTATGCAAAAGCATATATACAAATCATACTTATGGGAGCGGTTTTTCAAAATATAGGATTTGGTATAAATAATATAATTAGAGCCGAAGGCAATCCAAAAATGGCAATGCTAACAATGGTATTTGGTGCAATTATTAATATTATATTAGATCCCATATTAATATTCGGTTTTAATATGGGAGTTGAGGGTGCTGCAATAGCAACCATAATTTCTCAAGCTTTTAATACTCTATGGGTACTTAAATATTTTACTTCTAAAAACAGTGGAAGTGTACTTAAAATAAAGAAAGTTAATTTAAAGCTTCATAGACATATTGTAAAGGATATTTTTGCTATTGGGATGGCTCCTTTTTCTATGCAAATTGCATCAAGCCTTGTAATTATTTTATATAATAAAGGTCTTTATGCTTACGGAGGGGATACTGCAATAGCTGCAATGGGAATATTAAATAGTATATCAATGCTTATTTTTATGCCTATATTTGGTATAAGCCAAGGAATTCAGCCTATAATAGGATATAATTATGGGGCTAAATCCTATTCAAGAGTTTTAAAGGTTTTAAAGTATTCAATAATCGCAGGGACTTGCATTGCTACAATTGGATTTATAAGTGTACAACTATTTGCTAGGCCTCTTATTGGTGTGTTTGTAGGTAATAATCCTGAACTAATAAATATGGGGGCACGTGGACTTAGAATTGACTTGATATTTTTACCTATTTTAGGTTTTCAAATTTTAGGAGCAAGCTATTTTCAAGCAATAAATGAGGCGAAAACCTCAATGATTTTAAGTGTTTTAAGACAAGTCATAGTATTAATTCCTCTTATTCTTATACTCCCATTATATTTCGAATTGGATGGACTATGGCTTTCACAACCTTGTGCAGATTTGATTGCTACAGCATTAACAGCATTTTTCTTATACAGAAGTATTAATAAACTTAAATAGAGCTTGTGCCACCCAAGTGGCAAGTGGCATCAATGCCATTTGCCACTTGGATGGCACTTATTTTCTAATACCATAACCCCCATATATAGTTTTAGTATCCACTAGGGAAATTACAGCGTTAATATTGGAATTTTTTATTAATTGTAATATTTTAGATTTTCTTTTTCTTTTAACATGTAATACAAGTATTTTTTTAGATTCTTTTAGACCTTCTGCGTCCATAATAGTAACTCCTATATTTTCTGATCTTAATATTTTAGCTAGTGTTGGGCCATCTTTTTCAGATACTATTGCATTTATGGTTACTAGTCCTAGTGCTAGTTTTTCTTCTAAAATGCAACCAATATAATTCCCACAAGCAAATCCTAATGCATATGCTACCATTTTGAATGGTTCCTCATTTATTCCAATAAGTACTGTGGTAATTAAATACAACCATATAATTACTTCGAAAAAGCCGATAATAGAACCAAAAAATTTTTCACCTCTAGTTATAAGGACTGTTCTAACTGTTGCTAATGAAACCTCAATTATTTTAGCGAGAAAAATGAGGATGTAAATAAACATATGCAGCACTCCTCTATTAAAATATTTATAGATTCTAACTCTTCTATTATATTCTATAATTTGATTGATTAAAAGGGTTTTACTAATAGATATGGTAAAAAGTTAATATATATTTATGTTAATAAAAATAATTTTAAAAATTGCAGCTAGCACGTGACATGTAATCCTAAAACACTTTGCAAAAAGCATGGTAAATAGCTTAAAGCTATAAAAAAACAAGGAGGCAGATGGCCTCCTCGACTGTTGTTAAACCATCATCTTCGATGCTTTAGCATTAACGGCTTCAGAAGGAGATTTACAATCCCACTGAAGTTTTTTCTTTTCTATGGTATGTGACACCCACTTATAGAAGTAGGTGACGTTCCTTCTGAAATGTCGTTAAAGGGTTATTCAATCGTTTTATCTAATGGACAGTGAAAGTAATAAATTATTTATTATATAAATCTGGATTTTCAAATTTATTTCCCAGGATATCTCCCAAAGAGACGTCAATAATACTGCGACTTGAAGAGCCTTCTAGCTCTTCAAGCTGAAAATTCGTTATAGTATCATTCCAAACCACATTGTAAACAGTAGATGAAATTTTAATATAATCTCCTTCATATACATCGATTCCATTTTTATCAGATAAGTATACCCATTGAAGCAATTCGTATTCTTCGATGGGCCTCCAAGTCACACCAGGGAGTTTAAGAGCAGAAGTAAGGAAGCTTTTTGCATCAAAAGTCATGCCTTGTAGTTTATGCATTTTCTGTCTATAATTATCCCAAGCTTTAAATTTTAATTGTTTCAATTTAAGTTACCACCTTTTCTATTTATAATTATATTTATTATCTTATCCAATTCGCGATGTCACTCATAAATTAACTGTTCAATAGCACAATAAAAAATAACTAATATTTTTCTGAATAATACATTAATATACATTTATCTAATCTTTGACTTAATTTTAATACATCCTTATGATTTAAGCCTTTTAGTGAAATAAGTCTTTCTAATTCTTCTCTAAGTTTTTCTGTATCAAGTATAAGATTACCCATTAATTATTATTCCTTTCTGAATTATTATAATTTCCATAAATACAAATTATACTATAAGCACAATAAAATACTGTTATAGTAGAGTATATTGATTTTTATGTAACCACTAGATCCATAAAGTTTACATGAAAATAGGAAAATTAATCTCCGCTTATAAATACGTTAATATATTTAGATTTAAGGGGGGAAAAGAAAAATATATTAAATAATACAAGAAAAGAAGGGCAATGGGATTAAAATTGTAATTTTATGCGTGAAATGGTACAATGAATATATAAGTAAAGATATTGAAAGATAATATTTGTTGGTTACAAATAAAAAAAAATTTAGAATGGGGTGAAGTCTTTGTTAGCTTATAATAATTCTACATTTGAAAAATATTTAAAAATATCTAACATAGGACTAAGTAAATTCACTTCAGCAAAAGTTAATATGGAGTTAAATTACAATTCAATTTAAAACACCTAGAAAGTGACATGTGCTTTCTAGGTGTTTTATTTTTAGAATTTGAGAGTTTAAAAATATAAAATTAAAAGGAGAATAATTATGAATAAAAGTGAAATTATTATTAAGGGATTACCTGTAAAAACAACTAGGCTAGAGAATGGAGATGTTAATTTACTTTTTAAAATAGCTAACTATGATAAGACACAATCAATTTATAGAGTAATTGTAAAAAAAGATTACTGGAGAGATGCAGTAATAGGTATGAAGGATGTAAATTACTTTGTTATTAAAGGTGAACTGAAGGCCTGCGTAAATAGCAAAGGTACACCGTTTATTTCAGTAGAGGCAAACTCAATTAAAATATTCCATTTGTTAAAAGATGAGAATGGACAAATAGATTTAAATTATGAAATGCCAGCTGGAACTGATGAAATAATGGATATTTCAAAGCTAGTAAATGAGAATGAAAATCTGTCAATAAAACGTTCAAAGAACAAAGCAATAAATTATATGAAGAATAATAATAAATTTAACAAACCTATTGTTGTGAAAAAAGGAAGTCTTGTAATAGTATCAGGATATGATGAATATGCTGCAGCACTAGAACTTGGAATAAATAATGTGCCAGTTTCATATGCAGATAATTAACAAGTGGGAACAATATTCCCACTATTTTTTTTCGAATATGAAATCTTTAATATAGAATACTCTCTAACTATGCCATATAGCTACATAATGGGAGTATTATCTAGCATATGTTTCATTTTTACCACTATGTAAACTATATCCTAATATTCAAAGAACTATAACATTTGTTCTTAGTTTATGGAGTTATGTAAACAGGCAATCCTATGATACCATATAAGTTGTCAGTTATAATTAAAAGACAATAGCTGACTTTTATTAGTTTATAGAGGAGAGGGAATATGTTAGAGTTTAAGAATATAACAAAGGTTTTCAAAAACCAAACAATAATTAAGGATATTAGTTTTACTGTAAATAAAGGAGAGTTCATAATTATAGTAGGACAAAGTGGTTGTGGTAAAACCACAACTTTAAAAATGATTAATAAGTTAATTACACCAACTTCGGGAAATATATATTTAGATGGTAAAGATATATCAAAGGAAGATACCATTAAGATTAGGCGCAATATGGGATATGTCATACAGCAAACAGGACTTTTACCACATATGACTGTAGGAGAAAATATTGGATTAATACCAAGATTAGAAAAATGGTCAGAGGATAAGATAGTTGAAAGAACAAATGAACTTTTTAAAATGGTAGGGATGGAACCCGCGCAGTATGTAGATAGATATCCTTGTGAATTAAGTGGAGGTCAGCAACAAAGAATTGGCGTAGCAAGAGCTTGGGCAACAAATCCTGATATAATTCTTATGGACGAGCCCTTTAGCGCACTGGATCCAATTACGAGAAATCAGCTTCAAGATGAATTGTTTAATCTTCAACAAGAGTTTAAAAAAACTATAATTTTTGTAACTCATGATATGGATGAAGCACTTAAGCTTGGTGATAGAATTTGCATTATGAAAGACGGGGATATACTTCAGTTTGATAGTCCAGAAGAAATTTTAAACAACCCTGCTAATGATTTTGTTAAAGAGTTTATAGGGAAAAATAGGATATGGCAGCAGGCTGAATTTATAAAGGCTAAGGATATTATGATTACTGATCCAATTAAAATTACCGGTAGTAGAACAGTAGTTCAAGCTGTAGAAATCATGAAGTCACATAAAGTAGACAGTTTATTAATTGTTAATAAAGAAAATAATATAGATGGAATTGTTACCCTAAAAAATATTAGAAGAAATACCCTAGGGTCTATAAAGGTAGATACTATTATGGGACGTGAAATTAAAACTGTTAATTTAAATGATTCTCTAATAGATATACTAAATCTAATGAATGAACTTCAAATTGGGTATGTGCCAGTTGTAGATGATAGTTCAAAATTAGTTGGATTAATTACTGAAAATAGCTTGTTAATAGTTTTAAGCAATCAGTATATTAACCAGGAGGTAGAGGCGTAATGAATATGATAAATTCAATATCTAAATTTAATGACTTTGTAGTTTTAAGACAAGGTGAGATAATAAATTTAACAGTTGAGCATATTCAATTAACCATATTTGCTGTAATTATAGCTATAATTGTTGGAGTTCCACTAGGTATATTAATATCTAGAGTTAAAAAATTATCTGGACCAGTTATAGGTTTTGCAAATGTAATACAAGCAGTCCCTAGTTTGGCATTATTAGGGTTTTTAATACCAGTACTGGGAATAGGTAGCAGACCAGCAATACTTATGGTGTTTTTATACTCCTTACTTCCTATTATAAAAAATACCTATACTGGACTTATGAATATAAATCCAGATGTAATTGAGTCTTCTAAAGGGATGGGTATGACAAATAAACAAATACTTAAACTTGTTCAAATACCACTTGCACTTCCAATAATTATGACCGGCATAAGAGTAGCAGCAGTTACTGCGGTTGGACTTATGACAATTGCTGCTATTATAGGAGCAGGTGGACTTGGATATATGGTATTTTCAGGAGTACAGACTGTAGATAACTATATGATTCTAGCCGGAGCAATTCCTGCATGTCTACTCGCACTATTAATGGACTTTATTGTAGGGAAAATTGAACAAGGTGTAACACCGCCAGGAATTAGAAAGGCGAATGGCACAATTAAATTGTCTAAGAAGAAAAAATATAAGCTTAACAATATGCAAAAAATTGTAGCTAGTAGCTTATTAGTTATTATTGTAGTTAGTTGTACATTCATATTTACTAGAAAGAATGATGTGATTGTTGTAGGTTCTTCTAATAGCAATGAACAGACCATATTAGGGAATATGTTATCAATATTAATAGAAAAAAATACAGACTTAAAAGTAGAAAGAAAATTTAATCTAGGAGGTTCAGCCATAGCTTTTACTGCATTAAAAGCCGGTAAAATAGACGTGTGTCCTCAGTATACTGGTACGGCTTTAGTTGATATCATGAAGAAAAAACCTATTAGTGACCCATATAAGACTTATGAAGTTGTAAGTGATTATTCTAGTAAACACTACTCAATAACATGGCTAAAGCCTCTTGGGTTTAACGATACTTATGCATTAGCTGTAAGGCAAGACACTGCTCAAAAATACAATTTAGAGACTGTCTCGGACCTAGCAAAGGTAGATAAGAAACTTGTGCTAGGTTGTACAATAGAATTTAGTAATAGAGAAGATGGTTATTTGGGATTAAATAAATTATATAACTTGAAGTTTAAAGGTGTTAGAGCAATTGACGGTGGCTTAAGGTATACATCCTTAAATAACAATAAAACAGATGTTCTAGATGCTTTTAGTACTGAGGGATTGCTAAAGGCATTTAAACTTAAGGTTTTAAAAGATGATAAACATTTCTTTCCACCTTATGATGCCGTGCCGACAATTAATAATAAAATGCTTAAAAAACATCCAGAACTTAAACCTTTAATTAATAAGTTAGCTGGAAAAATTGATGATGAGACTATGATAGATTTAAATTATAAGGTCGATAAGCTTAGTCAAAAGCCAGAAAAAGTTGCAGAAGACTTTTTGAGAGGAAATAAATTGATTAAATAGTAGGCTATTTTACTAAGGCTTTAAGTTATAAGAAAAGTGCCAGATATGATTTAATTTCATAACTGGCACTTTTCTTATATAAATGCATTATGCAGTTTAGATCTATAAAAGAATTATTCTGTAATTGGGAACCAACCAGGTGTGTTTATAATTGCATTCCAAAGTGGCGCTGGTATATCTAGTGCTTTTTCTTGAGTTTTACTCAAGGTAGTACGTATTTCTGATATTTTCCCACTTTGAACTTTGAGAACCCACTCTGGGTCCATGATTATCTCTCTGCCAAGAGATATGAAATCTACACCACTATCCAATGCCTTAATAGCATCCTCTGGTGTATGGATGGAACCCACGCCAATGAATGGTACTCTACCATGTATCTTGTCCAATATTTTGCAAATAATAGGACTTGTAGTTTTTGTATTTCTCATTGAGCTTTGCCAAAAATCCATTATTGAACTATGCAAGTAATTTAGCCCTTGATTTGCTAATATATCTATAAATAAAAGGGTATCTTCTAGAGTTATACCTGGTTTCTCCATTTCCTCTGGTGAAAAACGGTAGCCCATTATAAAGCTATCACTAGCGTTTTCTTTTACTACTTTTTTAACTTCTGCTATAATAGCCAATGGGAAATTCATTCGTTTTTCTACATTTCCGCCCCAATGATCTTTTCTGCGGTTAGAGTGTGGGGAGAAAAACTGTTGTAATAAATATGTGTTAGCCCCGTGAATTTCTACACCATCAAAACCGGCTTCTATAGCTAATTTTGCTGTTTCACCAAATGCTTTAATAGTATCTTGAATCTCTGCTTCTGTCATTTCTCTAGGTGTCATCGCGCCTGGTCTTTCTGGTGCTACTGCGCTGGCACTAATAGTTTGTCCATCCGGTATATCAGCAGGAATTGCCATTCTACCTGCGTGAAATATTTGTAGGATTGCCAATGCGCCTTCGCCCTTTATAGCTCCAGCCAATCTTTTTAGTCCTGGTAAAAAGCTGTTATCATAGGCGGCAAATTGTCCTGGAAAACCCTTGCCAGATAAGCTTACATAGGTTGCAGCAGTAATTACAATTCCTACACCTTTTGACCTGGCCTTATAATAACTGAGTTCTGCCTCAGATACAGTTCCGTCAGGGTTGCCTGAAAAAGTAGTCATAGGTGCCATAACTATAGGATTTTTTACATTTATTGATGAACCTAAAATTCTAGGTTGGAGTAGTTTTTCAATTTTCAATTTAATCTCTTCCTTTCAAAATAAATATTAGTATGTTTTTCTATTATTTTAATATTACTACAGTTTAATATATTTGTAAACAATAATAATTATTAATAAATATTTATTAAAAATTAAGGAGTATTCACTTTAATATCATTATCTAATAATAAATTAATTTTTTATAGAATTGAAGTGTTTTTATATTTTCAATCGTTATATTAAGTGTAAGGACAAAAAAGGGGTGATGGTTATTCAAAAGGAGCAGTTTGCAAACTATATAAAACAATATGAACGCTTAATCATTACTATTTGCCTATCCTTTACAAAAAATTACTTTGATGCAGAAGATTTGGCTCAACAAACTTTTTTGTCTGCCTACACAAACTTAAGTAAATTTGATGGGGTGAATTTTAAGGCTTGGCTTACAACAATTGCCACAAATAAATGTAAAGATTTTCTTAAAAGTCCTGCAAGAGCAATTAATAGCTTATCTAATGAAGATTTTGATGGTTTAGTGGACACGGGAGATTTGCCTGAGGATAAACTTTTAAAAAAACATAGTAGGGAAAGGATATATAGTTTATGTAAAAAATTAAAAGAGCCCTATAGGGCGGTGGCCGTAAACTATTTTTGTGAAGATATTAAACTTTCCGATATGGCAAAAGATACAGGTCAGAGTTTGAAGACATTGCAAACCCATCTTTATAGATCTAAAAAACTGTTAAAAGTTTTATGGAAGGAGGAGTTAATGTGAGTAGTACACTATTTGAAGAAAAGGTCCATTTAACTAAAATATCGCTAAAAGCACTTAAAGAGGGGTCTTTAAGTGATAATGAACTAGTTTTATTATCAGAACACATCTGCAATTGTGAAGATTGTGCGGATATGCTGGCCAATAGTTTTAATGATAGTGAGCTTGCAAACGCTCCTTTGGGATTTGAGCAGGAAATAATGTGCAAAATAAAAAATAAAAAAGAAAACAATACTAGGTTTATGTTTTATTCTCTTAGGGTGGCAATGGCAGCAAGTATAGCATTGATGTTTGTTTTTTCAAATGGATTAAATTTCCTAGCCAATACTAAAACCAAAACATTGAATGTAAACCCAATGAGTTTAAGTACTATTAACACAGTTAATGAAAGGCTTAATAATTTCTCTCAAAAAATAATTAATTTGGAGGTTTTTAATAATGAAAAAGGAAAAAAATAAATTTTTAACCTTTTGTTTTTCAATGTTACCTGGAGCAGGGCACATGTATATGGGCTTTATGAAGATGGGACTATCACTTATGGCAGCATTCTTCTTTTTAATATTTCTTTCTAGCTTTCTTGCTATAGGTCCACTGCTCTTTGTATTGCCATTAATCTGGTTTTATTCATTTTTCGATTGTATGAATAAACGTTATTCTACAGATGAAGAATTTTTACTTTTAGAGGATAATTATTTATTTTCTCTTGATGAACTTGCAAAAATAGATAGTGGTATATTTAAAAAACACACCTTGTGGTCAGGAGTACTACTATTACTGCTTGGTGCCTACTTAATATGGAATAACGTTATAAATAGCTTAGCTAGCTATTTGCCAGATGGAGTATATAGAGTTATCAATAATATAACAAATGTGGCTCCTCAAATAATCATAGGTGTTGTAATAATTGTTGTAGGTGCAAAACTTATTATTGGTAAGAAAAAAGAGTGTGATATGAATGATTAAGGGACGTAGAGTGGGGACCTTTACAACCGGAATAGTTTTAGTTGTGTTTGGAATAATGTTTTTACTACGTTTAATAAATCCAAGTATTAATTATTTACAAGTAGCATCGCTGTGGCCTCTAGTTTTAGTTCTACTGGGAATTGAAATTATTATAGCATATTTAATAAACAAGGAAGGGATAATGAAATACGATTTCCACGCAATAATCCTGATAATAATGGTATCCGTATTTGCAATGGGTATGGGATGCATGGAGTATATAATTACTCATATGTCGCAGTTTAGAACTGTACTATAAATAAAGAAGCCATTTACTTAAATATATTTAGTAAATGGCTTCTTTATTTATAGTAGCAAATTTATAAAATTTATTCCTTATAATTTCAAAGTACAGTGGAGGCAGTTTGTATTGCACCATCTATAGAAAGGTGGCTATAGTTATGAAGAAATTTAACTAAGTGGGCTAAAACTGGTCAATATGTTTGAATATAGTGTGCAAACAGGATATAATATATTGAATACAAAATATTGGTTATTTTATATATTTACATAAATGTTTGGAGGGAATAAATGATTTGCAACAATTGTAATAATGAATTTACTAATATTAGTGAATTGAAATTTTGCCCATATTGTGGAGAGAAAATAGAAGAAGGCATTGATTCGAAAGTTAATAAAATAGAAAACGAGAATATAACTACCGGGAACATAAATAAGAAAAACCATGAGGATACACAACCTATGCCTGTAATAACAGAAGAAAATATAAAGAAGTATAACCGAGAAAACGGAGAAAAGTTTTTCGCTTCATTAAAAAAAACCTTTGCGAACATGAAAGTAATAAGAGAAAAAAAATCTGCTCCATTAAAGAAAACCTTTATGAATATGAAAGTAGTTATACCTATAATAGCCTTATTAGTTGTTATTGGAGGAGGGGTGTTTGCATACACATTTTTCATTGCAAGGCCCGTAGATGAAGTTAGAATAAAGGAAGACTTGATGGGAAAAATAATAACTCTGCCTAAAGGTACAAGCATAAAAATAAGCAAGGATAATATGAAAAGCTTCAGTATAAATACTAGAAATACAGATAAGAGTAAGGATGAGATAAAAATAGCATTAACTTTGAACAACGGCGCTATTGAGGCAAAGACTTTGGCATCAGTAGTATATGCTTACCAAGGTAAAAATCAATGGAAAATAAGTGACGGAGTTATATTGGATAAAGTTACTGCAATAAAACCGGTTGTAGGTATGGATGAAAAGAAGTTCTTTGAAGCCGTGAAAAAATTAAGTATAACCATTGCAGATACAAAAGTAGTATTAGGTGGACAAGAGGTTAAAAGTCTTGGTATAAGTTTAAAAACACCAGATTTAGAAAAGGGGAAAGAAGAAATTCTAATGCAAACATCTATAGACAGCGGACTTCTGGCTACTACAGGAAAAATAAAGTGCAAGCTTGTTTTTGAAAATGAAGCATGGAGAATTGCTACTACCGAGAAAAATAGCACTGAGGATTTTGCATTAGTAATGTCGCCAACTTTTTCTGATGAAAAGGTTATTGAAGCTGTAAGGGAAAATGGATTGGAAGAAACAGTAACTTATTCGAATTTTTTTGGAGGCAAAGGGTTTACTGTAAAGGATAGTTTTACTAAGAGTATTAATGTAGCTGGTAAAAGGTATGATGCAGAAAAAGGAGTACTATATGTTAATGCTAAGAGGGAAAATACAGCGGGGGAAATAAAATCAGTATTAACAACTGGTTATACTTTCTCAATATCTTTAAGCAAAATAGCGTTAACAGATAAAGCAAAAACTACTGTTAATAGTGGGACAATAAATAATGTAACGACTCCACGAGTAATATCAACTATTACTAATGTTGAAGTTGAAGGAAGTAATTTGTTTTTCTGGTGGTCTAATAATCATAAAATAACACCAGAAGAAGCGAAGACATTTAAAACTAGTAAAATATTATCCAAAAATGGTTTTGAAAATATAAAATATGTTTATGGAAGTATTGCTTATAAGGATGAAAGAACTAAACCGCTAAAAACGGTGGCAGACGAGTACTAATGCGCTTAATTTAATTTTTACATAAATAAAATATAAAGAAGTATCCTATTTACTAAGATACTTCTTTATTATAATACACACTTCCTATAAACTTTTATTGTCGAAATAAAAAATAAGGAAGTGTTATTATTTATGTCAGAATTAAGAGAAAAAATGAAAATGGATATGGAACTAAGGGGTTATAGTCCAACGACTATAAAAAGCTATATTAATCACGTTAGTAACTTTGCTAAATTTTACAACAAATCACCAAAGTATTTAGGTGAAAAAGAAATTTGTGAATATCTACATTATTGTATCATTATAAAGAAATTAAGTGAAGGAACAGTTAATTATATTAATTCAAGCCTTAAATTTTTTTATACTAAAACTCTGAATAGATACTGGAATTCGGACAAAATCGCAAGGATGAAAGAACCATCAAAATTACCTGCTGTATTATCCCCAGATGAGGTTAAGTCTATCTTTGATGTTACTGAAAACCTTAAGCATAAGGCAATTCTCATGACGGTTTACTCCGCAGGCTTAAGGGTTAGTGAAGTTTGCAATTTAAAAATAACGGATATTGATAGTAAAAACATGCAAATATTAATTAGAGAGGGCAAGGGTAAAAAAGATAGATATTCATTGTTGTCAAAAGCAAATTTAGAAATCCTTAGAGAGTATTGGATAAAATATCATCCTACGGAATATTTATTTTCTGGAAAGGGTCGTACAGATTCTATAAGTCCACGTAGTGTTCAGAAAATGCTCGAGAAATCTATAAAAAAAACTAAAATCACTAAGCATGCAACTGTCCATACGCTTCGTCATAGCTTTGCAACTCACTTATTGGATGCTGGTACAGATATCTGCTACATTCAAAGACTTTTAGGACATACCAGAATAACTACTACCACTATTTATTTACATCTTAGAAGAATGGATTTACTTAATATAAAGAGTCCATTGGATGTGCTCTTAGGAGAAAAAGATGATTGAGATTCAAGATATATTTAATCAGTATGGCGATGAATATAGGAGAAATCATCAGCTTCCGCTGCACATTTTGAAAACTATGATTGATATTGAAGCTTGTAGAACAGAAGAGCTTGGTGGTCATATAGATGAATGTGATGAATGTGGGCATATTAGAGTTTCTTATAATTCCTGCCGAAACAGACATTGTCCTAAATGCCAAACTTTAGCAAAGGAAAGATGGCTTGAAAAAAGAAAAGAGGATTTATTACCCGTAGGGTATTTTCATGTAGTTTTCACTATACCTCAAGAACTTAACTATATAACTCTTACAAACCAAAAGGAAATGTATTCTATCCTCTTTAATGCTGTTTCAGAAACATTATTTGAACTTTCAAGAGATAAAAAATATTTAGGAGCCGAAATTGGATTTATGTCAATTTTACATACGTGGGGTCAAAACTTAATGAATCACCCTCACATGCATTGTATAGTTCCAAGTGGTGGTTTAACTTTTGATGGTACAAAATGGATAAATTCTAAAAAGAATTTTTTTATTCCAGTGAAAGTTTTATCAAGAATATTTAGAGGAAAATTCTTATTTTATCTTAAAAAAGCTTATTATAGTAATGCTCTTAAATATACTACTGGAATTGAGGAATTAACAGAAAAACACATATTCCAAAGCTTTGTAGGTAAGTTATATAAAAAAGAATGGGTTGTATACTGCAAACCCCCTTTCGGGAGTGCGGAGTACGTACTTGAATACCTTGGCAGATACACTCATAGAGTAGCGATATCTAATCATCGAATTGTAAATTTAGAAAATGGATATGTAACATTTAAGTGGAGAGATTATAAAGACCATAATAAAGAAAAATTTATGACTCTTGCGGTAGATGAATTTATTAGAAGATTTCTCATGCATGTTCTACCAAGAAAATTTGTAAAAATTAGACACTATGGGATATTAAGCAATAGAAATAGGTCAACTAAACTTCAAAAGTGCAAAGAACTTACAGGTGCAGTACAAAGTAAAGGTGAAAATTCAGATGTTAAGTTAAGTGCAGCGGAGCTTCTTTTAAAGATGACAGGAATAGATATAAATACATGTTCTTGCTGTGGTAAAGGTAAAATGATTATAAAAGAGAAGTTGAATCGCCAAAATTTTTCTCCACCTTGTGAAAAAAAATGGAATAGCGTCTCGTAGAGTGTTTATTTTGGGGAGGGGGAAAGTACGTCTATTTTTAGAAAATAATCAAAATTTAGAAGAGTTTAAGATACATTTATGGAAATTAAAGTGATTAATCTTAGTGTTAAAGCAAATTTCAGAAAGAGGGGAAAGATTGAATCTCCATAGTAGTGGAAACGCGGCATCGTTCTTTTGCTTGTTTCAGAAATTGAGCAGTTTTAGTGGCTATCATCATTTAAGTATATACTTATGGTGATAGTTTTTATCGGCTCAACATCTGAATCCAAACCTATACATAAAAAGAATAAAAGTCTTTCTGGTTCCTTTGTAGCATTATATTTCCTTGTTTATGATGGAACTAAAGGATACAACTGGAAATTGGATAAAATAATTGGTGCTGATTCACCTAATTACAATGCGCTTACTAAGGAAGCGAAAAATCAATAAAACATATAAATAAAAGCCAGCTAAGGTGAATATTAATAATTTTAGCTGGCTTTTTTACATCTTATGAGATTTCTTCTGTTTGATAATCTACTTTTAATAAAGCTTTCTAGATACTTCTTATAAATTTTAGTACTCTTAAACCAGGTATTCAATCTTTCAGATCCTCTCATAAAGCATATGGAGGCTAAAAGTAAGAAAGGGGATTGGGCGCTCTATTGGATTTCACACAAATACTATGACAAATTTATATGCTGTTCTTGGAATATTGTGAATTTATGCTAAAATATATTAAAAATCTTAAAATTTATGTTGAATAAATATAGGATATTAATATAATTGAAATATATGTATAAAATTAGAATTAAAGTGGAACTTGTTAATAATAAATACAAACAATTTGAAATAGTGTTATTGGATCATGGAGTGGGGGTAAAATTATGAATAGAGACAAGTCTATAGAAATAGAAAAACTAAAAGCCAATATGAAAAAATTAGAACAAGTTAATGCTATTCTTGAAAAAGAGATAGCTGAGGGTAAGAGAACTATGGAGGAGCTAAAAGCAAACGAGGAGCGGCTAAACTTTGCTCTTGAGGGTAGCGGAGATGGTGTTTGGGATTGGAATGCAATAACAAATGAGATGATTTATTCAAAAGGATGGAAGGGCATGCTTGGTTATGAAGAGAATGAGATTCAAAATTTATTTAGCGAATGGGACAAGTTGCTTCACCCTGACGATAAGGAGTCTGCTTATTTAAAGTTAAACAGGTATTTAGAAGGATTAGTTCCGGCCTACGACAGTGAATATAGACTCCGTGCAAAAGATGAATCTTATAAATGGATACTTAGCAAGGGTAAAATTATAAGCTGGACTACAGATGGAAAGCCTTTAAGAGTAACAGGTACACATTCTGATATTAATTCTCGCAAACTAATGGAACAGGAATTAAGAGAAGCTAAGGAACGGTTTTCTAATGTTATTGAGTATTCCCAGGATGCATCTTATAGAAGAAATGTTGTAACTGACAAATATGATTATATGAGTCCAGTTTTTGAAAGATTAACAGGTTATACTCTTGAGGAAATGCTAGTAATGAATGAGGATACTGTTTTTAAAAAGATTCATCCGGATGATTCGGATGATGTAGTTCAGCGTATAAAAGAAGCATCCACAAAGAATGGAGCATCAGAGACAATAGCAATAGAGTACCGGTTTTTATGCAAAAATGGTGAGTACCGATGGTTTCTTGACAGGTTTACATCAGTAAAAGGAAAATTGCTACAACCGTCTTTTCGTTACGGAGTTTTTCAAGATATTACTTTCCAAAAAAATGTTAAAGAAGAGCTAAAAAAAGCAAAGGAAATTGCGGAAAAAGCTAGTATTAACAAAAGTGAATTTATTGCTAATATGTCACATGAACTCAGAACTCCTATCAACGTTACCTTGGCAGGGGTTCAGCTCTTTGAGCTATATCTTAAAAATGGCTCTTATTTAAACAAAGAAAAAACTTCAAAACACTTAAAAGCTATGAAACGAAATTGCATGCGTCTATTAAGGTTGGTTAACAACCTAATTGATTCAACTAAAATTGATGCGGGATTTTATGAACCACATTTTAGTAATCAAGATATTGTAAGTCTTATTAACAGAATTGCATTGTCGGTATCAGATTATGCAAAACAAAAGGACATCAACTTGCTATTCCATACAGATGTTGAAAAAATGTTAATAATATGTGATGTGGATATGATTGAGAGGATAATGCTAAATATCATCTCAAATGCTATAAAATTTACTGCGGATTCTGCTCTTATAAATATTTACAAGGGAGTGGACACGATTGTTATTTCAGTTAAAGATAATGGGATTGGAATTGAAAAAGAAAATCAAAATATAATATTTGAAAGATACAAACAAGTTTCAAAACTATTTACAAGAGAGAATGAAGGTAGTGGTATTGGGTTATCTTTAACGAAATCTCTTGTTGAAATGCATGGTGGAAATATTAGCGTAAAAAGTGAATATGGAAAAGGCTGCGAATTTATTATTGAACTTCCAGTTAAATATGATACAAATGAGGAGTGCATAATACATAATTTTAACGAAACTGAGGATAAAGACAAATTTATTGAAAAGATGAATGTGGAATTTTCAGATATTTATGAATAAGAAAACATTCATAATTTTAGCTTAATGTATTCATGGACAAGCACTAGCAATTTATATAAAAGTGATATTAAGTATGTTTTTTCAATGAGATAGTATAATGCGTATAATACAGGTGTAAGATATTAAATAATATAATGGTTTAATTATTGTGGATAAGAGAGGCGGAATAAAATATGACATTGTTTAATAATAAAAACAGAGATGATGAAGGGTTTAAATCTCTTTATACTAATTCAATAGCTCAGACTCAGCTTCCGAAAGATGAGTTGCCTGATAAAATTTCCGATCCCAAAGTGATTCGGCAACTGATCTACGACGAGCTGTTTATGGATGGAAACGCTCGCCAAAACCTAGCAACCTTTTGCACTACATACATTGAAGACGAAGTGCGTGATCTAATGGATTTATCAATTAATAAAAATATGATAGATAAGGATGAGTACCCGCAAACTGCTGAAATTGAACATCGATGTGTTAATATATTGGCAAATCTTTGGCATTCACCTGGAGAACTAGACACCATTGGGTGTTCCACAATTGGATCAAGTGAAGCGGCAATACTTGGTGGATTGGCATTTAAATGGAAATGGCGCAAACGTCGCGAAGCTGAGGGCAAATCTTCGAGTAATCCTAACATTGTATGCGGACCTGTTCAAATATGTTGGCATAAATTTGCAAGATACTTTGATGTAGAAATAAGAGAAATTCCTCTACTACCAGATGAGCTATGTTTGAAGCCTTCTCAACTAGTGGAATATTGTGATGAGAATACAATTGGAGTAGTGGCAACTTTGGGTAGCACATTTACCTGCGTTTATGAGCCAGTGGAGGAGATTGCTAAAGCCTTAGATGTGATTGAGAAAGAAGCAGGCTATGATATCCCCATTCATGTGGATGGAGCTAGCGGAGCATTTATTGCACCATTTATACAGAAAAATATTAAGTGGGATTTTTGCATTCCTAGGGTTAAATCTATTAACGCATCAGGTCATAAATTTGGTATGGCACCGCTTGGTGTTGGTTGGGTAGTTTGGAGAGCTTTGGAGGATTTGCCTGAGGAATTAATCTTTAATGTGGATTATTTAGGAGGACAAATGCCAACCTTTGCACTGAATTTTTCAAGGCCAGCTGGTCAAATTATTGCCCAATATTACAAGCTTTTGCAATTGGGTCATGAGGGCTACACTGCAATTCAGAATGGCTGTGCCAATACTGCCCAGTATTTAGGTGAGGAGCTTTACAAAATAGATTTATTTGAAATACTATATGATGGTCATGGTGCAATACCTGCAGTTTGTTATAAACTAAAGGATGAAATTGCAAGTGGATTCACACTTTATGATCTTTCTGACCGTTTAAGAATGCATGGTTGGCAAATAGCCTCCTATCCACTCCCAAGCAATCGACAAGATATAACCGTACAACGTATTTTAATTCGTCACGGTGTTAGTCGTGATATGATATTTTTACTTCTTCGTGATTTAAAAAAAGAATTGGAGATTTTAAAGGATAAATCAGCATTAAATACTTGTATTTGTAACAAAGTTAGTTTCCATCATTAATTAATAGAGATATAGCAAAAGAGCAGCACTATCAAAATAATTTGATTAGTGCTGCTTTTTTATATTTAATAGTGATAGTATTTTCCTTAGGCCTTGTTAAACTTATATAAAGTACAACCGTTTAAATTTATAAATTATTGCTACATGTCCATATTATTATTTATATAATGACTGTGAACAAATCCTATTTTTTCTAACATATCAACATATTTATCAGGACTTTGAAGTAATATAAATTCTATATCATCATTTTTTGTTACATCTTTTATTGTTTTAATTACTGTAGCTCGTCCAATTCCTCTTCCCCTTAATGAAGGTTTAACGGCCCCAAAATATAACCCTAAGACATCGGTATCTAATTTACTAAATGCAGTTGTAGAAACTACTTCTCCATTTAAAATCCCGTTATAAAGAGTATAGCCATTTTCAATGTTTGTAACAGCATTATAAACTATATTTTTAAAAGTGTTCTCTTTAATTTCTTTAATTTCAAGAGCATCTATAAAAGTTCCACACCATATATCTATCATTTCACTATTTGTAGCTTTTTGAATAGTAAATCCTTCTATTTTTTTATATTCACTATTTAAAATGTAGGGTGGAAGGTACATACAATTAAGCTCTTTCTCATCTATATACCTAAAACCTTCAATGGCTTTAATATGATTATTTCTGCTTTGATTGTTTGAATCTATGAGATCCTTCGGAGTTCCTTCAATTATTCCAAACCAATCTGAATAACCATATTTTATAAAGCCACATTTTGCTGCAAGACCTGGTGACATATTATTTGCTTCATTTATTTGAAGAAAAGGTGTTTTTCCTAGGTTCATAATCTTTGATGAAAGGTCTATTGAAGTATCAACCGCATAATTATTTTTTCTATACTCATCCTTTGTGAACATTATACCCATGGAATTATCATTGTGAACAAGCACCCATGAGGCAATATCTCCATTAGAATATATGGCTGAAGATGGTCTATGAGATATATCTTTTTCTATGGTTTTAAGGCTATCAGGATTTCTATAGGTGTAAAAATTATCAACTGTTTCTGCATCTTTTATATCAATAGATTCTACAGTGTTTTTTACAAGACTTAAATCTAAATTTTCCTTTGGAAGGTAGTGCAATGCACATCTGCTTTCCCAGGTGACTAAATATCTTTCTCTTATTTTCTGGGCAAGTGGTCTGTATACACCTGAAAATCCATAAAAACTATCTTTAAATAGTGTTTTAAGCACTTCATCTAAAAACTCATCATCCTCAGTATATATGTAGTTAAAGTATTCGTATCTTACAAGAACACCCTTAGATAATTGTTCCTTATCCACATATATTTCTGCCAGGGGTTCATTTTCTATTATGCCTATTATATTTAAATTTACAATTTCATTTTGCTTTAAGTATTCCATAATTGCTTGTGATGCTTTAGTTTTTACTATCATATAATTTTCTCCTTCCATCTATTGGTTTTAAAATATACTATTATAATAACTGCCTCAATTACAACTGATAAAGATACTGCAGCCCACACACCATTTGTCCCCATATTTAATGTGCTTGCCAGGATATATGCAATGGGAAGCTTTAAAACTACGTTTGCAACTATTGAGGAAATCATAGGTGGGAATGTATCTCCTGACCCTTGAAAGGCTCCTCCATAAATTGTTGTGTATACTACAAAAATAAGACCAACATATACTATTCGGAGGTACTCGGCTCCAGTTCTTATTACTAATGGATCATTAATAAAAAAACTCATTATATCTGCTGGAAAAATCAAATAGGGTATTGAAAATAAAATCATGTTATAGCCTGCCAGTTTTAATCCTTCTTTTATAATTTTATCACATCCATTTATATCACCTCGCCCAAGGCTTTGCCCCACCATTATTGAAATGGCAGTTGAAAGACCAACAAGGAATATAAAGGTATAGTTAAAAAGCTGTCCACCTATTCCGAAGGCTGCGGCACCCTCTCTACCTCCAACTGTATACACAAGGCTGAACATAAACATTCCGGTAATAGGTCTTGCAACCTGCTGCAAACATGCCCAGCCTCCTATCTTTAATATTCTCATACTGTTATTTAGTTGCAACTTCATACTCCATATAAATTTATTTATACTAGATTCGTATATTTTCTTGATAATAACAATGCTAATTGCAATGCAGGAAAAAACCATAGATATAACTGTTGCAATAGCGGCACCTGCAATTCCTAAATGAAATGGGAACATAAAAAGGGGATCAAGTATTGCATTTATTAAATTAGATATTCCAAAAATTATAAGTGGAGTTAATGTATCTCCTAGTGATTGTAGTATTGTTCTTAACACTGAATTTAAAAATACAAATATTGTTCCAATAAAGACAACGGATAAATATTTTTCTGTCAGAGCTGCTACCTTGGGTTCCGGATTAAAAATTAATTTGATTATGCTTTCTGTATTTAAAAAACATATTATACTCAATATTATTCCGAAAATAAGTGATAGAGTAAATGATTGTCCACTAAAAGATCTAACTGCCTCCATATCTCCCTCACCATAGCTTCTTGAAACAAGAGCTATAGTTCCAGCTGAAACTAGAGTTGATATCACAAAGATTACACTCGAAGCTGAATTAGATAGTGCAGCGGCTGCGGCTTCATTTGTACCAAGCTTTGCTATGAAATATGTATCAACTGTTCCTAAGAAACTTTGAAGTATCATGCCGATCATAATAGGCCATGAAAGCATGAAAATTTTCTTGATATCGTTGTTTAATTTTTTATCTGTTGTTTTTAATATATTCTTACCCATTGACACTCTCCCTTCTCAATTATTTAATACCGCAATTGCGATGAGTGTATAAAAATATTCTGTTTATAATGAAATATAGTTATTATCTAAATTAATCATATTTATATTTTTGCAAATTGTCAATATATCTTATACATTCTATATAAAGGATAAATGGATAATGATTAAAATTTAATGAACAAGAACTGGTGCTGATAAAGCCTTGCTGCTTGGTTGCGGTATTTTTATGCATAGTATAATTTGAGTTTTGCCAAATGAGTATAAAAGAATTGTTATTTGTGATAAAATAAGAGCAAGAAATTGTACTGATTGGAGGAAGATATAATGCCTTTTAATAGATTAAAACCAACAAATGATTTTATTTTTCTGTGACGAGAGGTCGGTTTAAAAGCTGCCTAAGTATTAACTAAACTTTTGGGCTATCCCTACCATTTGGGGTAATGCTACCACAGGTGCATTTTTGGCAACAGAAATGTACTAAGCTGTTGGGACAAAGCGGGAAAAATGGGAAACCTTATCCTATCTACTGCAAGCATAAATGATGTGTTATGAACAGGATAAACAAACTGTTGCAAGGCTCGTTAAGTCAAACAAGCGAAAAAAGGTTGACACGCTTGGACAAAAAAGGTGAGAGATAAGGGCATAATGTCTGAAAATGCAGTATGCAAGATGGTCAGTATCTCCGGGCTATAGACAGGTTCTAAGGCACATTGAATTGGTTTTAAACTGGAACTCGGTAAGCCCTATACAGGCCCTTTTTTTATGGGAAGTAGAGGGTATAGGAAAGTATAAAAAGCGAAAGATCTTCTGTAATGGAAGGTATAACTCTTCAATATTTGGAGTGATCCGAAAGGATGCTGACTTATACTATGGTGCTTGATTACATTAAAGGAATGAATCTTACGAATAAGGGAGATGTGTATACTGTTAATTAAACAGACTGCAAACTTAGACGAAAAACAAGCAAGCTTTTATTGGAAAAGCATTGATTGGAAAAACATTGAAAAATTCGTTAATAAGATTCAAGCTAGGATTGTAAAGGCGACTATTAATAAAAATTGGAAACTTGTAAAAGAATTACAGCGAATGCTGGTTCATTCCCACTATGCTAAACTAATGTCAGTAAAACGTATAACAACAAACAAAGGTAAGAAAACACCGGGCATAGATAATATACTCTGGAATTCAGCAAAGAAAAAATGTGAAGCAGTAAAGTTGCTTAACAGTAAGAACTATAAACCTAAACCATTAAAAAGAGTAAATATACGAAAACAAAATGGGAAATTGAGACCGCTTGGAATAGCTACAATGCATGATAGAGCTATGCAAACATTATATATGATGGGATTGGATCCTGTTGTAGAAAGCATGAGTGACAAAACATCATTTGGATTTCGAAAAAACAGAAGTTGTGTAGACGCTATGTCACAAATATTTATAAACTTTAGTCGCAAGTCATCCCCAACATGGGTTCTAGAAGGAGACATCAAAGGCTGTTTTAATAATATATCACATAAATGGCTAACAGATAACTCTCCTATGGATACTAATGTATTAAATAAGCTTATTAAATCTGGATATGTATATAAGGGGAAACTATTCTCTACAAAAAGCGGAACCGCACAAGGTTCTCCAATTAGTCCTTGTTTAGCTAATTTTACTCTTGATGGTATAGACGAATTATTGAAAAGCACATTTAAAAGAAGTACAAAAATCCGAAATAATGAAAGACCCAAGGTTAATCTAATCCGCTATGCGGATGACTGTGCGCCACGAAAGCGTATTAAGCAACTCGCACGAGTGGCTTAATATAGCTATGCTATACAGATGATGGAGGAGGGCCCTCCGAAATCGCCATGCAGGTGGAGATTTCAAACTACCTTAAGGTGCTGTAATCAAAAGTTATGGTATTGAGCGTTAAGGAAAAGGCAGAGGTAATCTGTCAAGTATGTACTAAAGAGATGAATGAGCATGTGAACCACTTACGAAAATGTCGAAAGCGTAGAGATTCCATCAAAACCAGGGGGTGATCGTTAACTTGGGATAAGCCTAGAGGAAACCTGTTTACTGGCTAGGCGGTGGGCGGCATAAAGGTGGCATGAATTTAGTACAGGCATTTGTATGGAACGTGGGAACCTACGGCTTGATGTTAAGAGAGTATTTCAAGCAGAAGAACTGTGAGAAAAGAGTATCGATGCAAGCATAGGGGCAGATTGAGTCGTAGTAGTGAAGAAACTTCTGCAATGGAAGTGGAGCGAAGGACTTCGAGTTATTCAGTTTCAGAAATAAGTCAACTTTGAAAAGGAGGAGGAACTTATGACAGAAACAAAGCCGTTTAATATTTCTAAAAGAGCTGTAGTTACAGCTTATGAGAAAGTTAAAGCAAACAAAGGAACGTATGGAGTTGATGAACAGTCAATCGAAGATTTTGAAAAGAATTTGAAAAATAATTTATACAAAGTTTGGAATAGGATGTCATCAGGAAGTTACATACCCCAACCTGTAAGAGCTGTGGCAATTCCAAAGAAAAGTGGAGGGACTAGATTACTAGGAATACCTACTATTGAAGATAGAATTGCTCAGACGGTAGTTAAACTATATTTTGAGCCGGAAGTGGAGACTATGTTTTATGAGGATTCTTACGGATATAGACCTAATAAATCTTCAATACAAGCAGTTGAAATCACAAGAAAAAGGTGTTGGAGAAAAGATTGGGTTCTTGAATTCGATATAAGGGGACTATTCGATAATATCAGACATGACATTCTAATGAAAATGGTAAAGAAACATACAAATGAAGAATGGATTATTCTATATATTCAAAGGTGGTTAACTGCACCATTTCAAATGGAAAATGGAGAATTAGTTCCAAGAATTTCCGGTACCCCGCAAGGGGGTGTCATTAGTTCGGTACTTGCGAATCTGTTTCTACACTATGTATTTGATGACTTTATAACAAAAGAATTCAAAACAATTCCGTGGGCAAGATACGCAGATGATGCAGTAACACACTGTGTATCCCTAAAACAGGCTAAATATCTACAAAGACGCTTGCAAGAAAGATTCGAAGAATACGGATTACAGCTGAACCTTGATAAAACAAAGATTGTATACTGTAAAGATGATGATAGAAAGGGAGATTATCCAAATATATCATTTGATTTTCTAGGATATACATTTAAGCCTAGAGGTGCTAAGAGTAAATACGAAAAGTATTTTACAAGTTTCTTACCAGCGATAGCAGACAAGGCAAAGAAATCAATCCGAAAAGAAGTTAGAAGTTGGAGAGTACAGTTGAAGGTAGACAAAAATTTGTGGGATATATCAAATATGTTTAACAAAAAGATACAGGGTTGGATAAACTATTATACACATTTCTATAAAACAGAAATGTATGCAGTATTAAGGTATATCAATAATGCTTTAGTCAAATGGGTTCGAAGAAAGTATAAGAAAAGAAAACACAGACGAAGAGCAGAATATTGGTTAGGATGTATTGCGAAAAGAGATAGAAATTTGTTTGCACACTGGAAAATGGGAATATTACCAACAGCCGAATAATGGGAGCCGTATGAGCCGAGAGGTTCACGTACGGTTCTGAGAGAAACTAAGGGGGAAGTTCCCTTGGTTTACTTACTTTATTGTTACAGCTCCCGACAGTGAAACTGCTATAAAAGCAAAAGAAATAATAAAAAGTTTTTTAATCCAAAGAGGGCTAGAATTGTCAGATGAAAAGACAATAATAACTCATATAGATGAAGGCTTTGATTTTATTGGATGGAATATAAAGAAATATAAAGGTAAGTTGCTGATTAAGCCATCTCAAAAATCAATTAAAAGGGTAATAAGTAAAATTAGTGCGATTATAAAGGGGAATAAATCAGTAGAACAGGATATATTAATAATAAAGTTAAATCAAATAATAACTGGATGGAGTAATTACCATCAATGTGCTGTATCAAATGATATATTTCAAAAGATAGACCATATTACATTTCAAATGCTATGGAAATGGGCAAAAAGGAGACATCCTAACAAAGGCAAAAGATGGATAAAATCAAAATACTGGAAAGTACACGGTGCTAGAAATTGGGTATTCAAGGATAATAAGAAGCTGATTTTAATGAGTGATAAGAAAATAATCAGACATATACCACTAAAGCTTAATAAAAATCCATATACTGATACTCAATATTTTGAAGAGCGAAAGTACAAATTGGGAGCAAAGAAGCTAACCGGAATATTTAAAAAATTATGGGTAAAACAGAATGGAAAATGTACTATATGTGGATTATCAATGGACACTGCTGAAGAAAGAAGTATAACATATAATAATAATAATAATCCTATTGGAAATAAACAAAAGGATAAAGTATTATTAGCACATAGGGCTTGTACTTTAACCAATTGACCAATTATTAATAGAAACCGGCATTTTCATGCTAAAGAATGCTTTCAGGGGCTTGAGCCGTATGAAGGGAAACTTTCAAGTACGGTTCTTAGACGGGAAAGTGGAAGTAATTCCACCTACCTAGTCAGCAAGCGATTGTTCGGAGAAGTAGACTCTAAAGAAAATTTAATATCCTTATTAAATGCAATATTAAAACTTCCAGAAGATAATAAATTAAAAGACATAACGGTTATTGAAAATAAGGAATTAGTAAAAGAATTAATAGATGATAAAACTGGAAGACTTGATGTCAGAGCTGAAACATTGGATAATACACAAATAGATATTGAGATTCAACTAATTGATCAAAAGAATATAGTGGAAAGAATGCTGTACTATATGTCAAAAATGTATGTGGAACCTATAAAAGCTGGTGGAAAATATAAGGATTTAAAAAAGACCATAGTGATCGGTATTTTAGATTTTGATTATTTTCATATTGAAAAGTTTCACTCAACATTTCATTTTTATGAAGATGAACTAAAAGCATTCATGTTAACGGATAAACTAGAAATAAATTTCATAGAACTTCCAAAGTTTAAAAGAGGATTAAAAAATATAAATAACCCTTTAGATAGATGGTTAATGTTTTTAGAAGAAGATACTTCTAATGATATGTTAAAGGAGGTTTTAGCGGTGGACGCTGTTATAAGAAACGCAGAAGAAAGACTTGAATGGTTAAGTAGCGATGAAGAAACAATAAAACTGTACAAAGCAAGAGAAGAATCCCTTATTGAAAAGATGAGTTTACTAGATGAAGCAGAAGAAAGAGGACTTAAAAAAGGAATTGAACAAGGGATTGAACAAGGAAAAATAGATATGGCAAAAGAAATGATTTTAGATGGAGAAAATATAGAAAAAATCAAGAAATACTCTAAACTTAATGAAAAAGATATTGAAAAATTGAGAAGAGAACTAATGTTACAATAAACAAAAAGGTATGATATAAATTTAGAGATAGTAGGGTCACAACATCTAACAAAATACTGCCGTTCGCCTTGGCTGGACGGTGTTTTTTATATGGTTGTCAGTTAAAATATTGCTTATAATCTAATTATAGGTTAATACGTAAACCGCCAAGGCGCATGATAGAGCCTAAGTGCAGTCGCACTAAGGCTCCATCACGTCGGCAGTACGAAACGTTAGTGCGCCAAGCAAAGCTTGGCATCTACTTGCAAGGTGAAAGTCCTTGTTGAGAAAGGTCTAACGCAACACTCATATCGAGTGTTGCGTTGAAGCTGGTAACGGCAGGATAAAGCGTACGCAGAGAACTATAAATAGGCTACAGGGAGAACTGTATCTCCTGAAATATATCCAGCCTCATAAACGTAGAATGCAGATGACGATGCGGTTAACGTCACGGAAGTCAGTACAGAAGAATCGTAAATGGTGAGATTCTCGAGGGTCTGCGGGGTCAAAGAACGTGGCATGTATATAGTCTTTTCGAATCAAGTATAGCTTTTATATCTTCCATAAGACTAGGTAAGTAATCTTCTATTTTTGTGCGTCCTCTCATATTGAAAGCATCTTCACATCTTATCCCTGTTTGTAATTCAATTTTACTCTTTGTTAGTGTGTCTCTACTAACATTAAATTCTTTAGCAATAAAAGTGTCGCCACCATAACCGTGTTCCTCGGACATACTTGCTAATATAATCCGTTTAAGAAAAATAATGATTCAATTATTTTTAAAATGAATCCTGAAAAAGGTTGGCAGTCAATGCCTGGAAAGCTATGGATGAAAACTTACTTTTAGCATTGCAAAAAAAGAAAAAATATTCTATACTATTGTTACAACTTAATAAAAAATTATTTAAGGTGCCTTTTAAAGGTTTAATAGGGAAAGTGGTCTAAATCCACTGCAGCCCCCGCTACTGTACACGGAGACAAATCCATACCACTGGCTAATGCTGGGAAGGTTGGAGGAGGGTGACCCGCAAGCCAGGAGACCTGCCTAGATGATATACAGCTTTATCCTACGGAGGGACGGAATGGCAATTATATATGCTTTTTTGCATTGTATTGCTTTCACATGGGATGTGAAGGCATTTTATTTTATATAAAGTCTTTTACTCGACCTTAAGAGGAAATTGCCGTAGTACCACGATTAGATATTTTTAAACAAGGAGAGATGAATATAATGGGAAAATTAAAAAATGGATATGTGCAAATTTATACAGGAAATGGTAAAGGGAAAACAACCGCAGCTGTAGGACTAGCTGTGAGAGCTGCTGGAAACGGATACAATGTATTTATGGTACAGTTTTTAAAAGGAAGTAAAACTGGGGAAATTGAAAGTTCCAAAAAATTGGCTCCTTTTTTTAATATATTTAGGTTTGAGAAAAAAAGAGGATTTTTTTGGACATTAAATGCTGAGGAAAAAATTGAATTAAAAGAAGAAGTTCAAAAAGGATATGAATTTTGCAAACAAGCATTAAAAGAAGAAAAATGCGATATACTTATTATGGATGAGGTAATGGGAGCATTGAACAATGGACTAATAAGTGAAGAACAAATACTAGAATTAATAGATAATAAACCTTACAATATAGAGTTAATTTTAACAGGAAGAAACGTACCTAAAGCTATAATAGATAAAGCAAATCTGGTAACTGAGATGAAGGACATAAAGCATTATTTTAATGAGGGAGTGCCATCTAGAGAGGGTATAGAATTTTAGATATTGCAATAAAGGTAAATATAGGCTATAATAACAGTAATAACTTAATAAATAGTCATCTAAGGTACCTTTTAAAGGATTAATAGGGAAAGTGGTCGAAATCCACTGCAGCCCCCGCTACTGTACACGGAGACAAATCCATACCACTGGCAAGCCCTGGGAAGGTTGGAGGAGAGTGACCCGTAAGCCAGGAGACCTGCCTAGATGATATGCAGCTTTATCCTACGGAGGGAAGGGATTGCAATTATATGTGTTTTTTTGCATTATATTGCTTTCGCATGGGATGTGAAGACATTTTATTTTTATAAAATATTTTGCTCGACCTTTTGTAGGTTGGGTATTTTTTTTTGGAATATAGTGTTTTAAAAGGTTGTTAATATACATAATAGAAAAAGAACAAGATGCTATGTTTGGAGGGGCAAAATATGTTACATCTTTACAACTAAATTCATTGACTTATTGTATAGTAAGAGCATTTGCAAAGAACTAAAAACTAAATAATAGAATATAGGTTTAATTAAAATTAATTAAAAGGGAATTGGGTTAAAATCCTGAACTATCTCGTAGCTGTAATAGATGAATTTAGGTATATTATGCCACTTGGAAACGGGGAAGGCGTACTTAAATAATGATTCTTTAGTCAGAAGACCTGCTTATATTTCTGCACCATAAACTCTACGAGTGATAGAGAGGGCACTGTAATGAAAATTTGTTTATTTATTTTATATGAATAAGCATATTTTTCAAGCGTTTCCTTTTAACACTTTAGTTAAAAGGAATTTTGTTTTTTAAACCCAATTGTCGGTTCCATTGTTCACAATGTTTCCTCCATTTTTGTGGTTCTAAATTATTCAAGAATGCTAACATGAGATAAAAATTCAAAGGAGGTGTGACATGGGAAAAATTATTATTATTTTATGTGCCATATTTCTGATAGTTGTGGTTTTCTTCAAATGGAAACATGGAGATGGGCACACCAATGGTGATGGGAAACATCATCACCATAAAAGCGGACATAAACATGGCGAAGGGTTTTCAATTGATTTTTATGCTTACACTTCTAAAATCAGACACTGGAATGCTACTTTTAAAGTATCTCTTTCTGCTGCTATACTGATTCTTTGTATTGCATTGGAAAACCCTTATGTATCTGTTGTTGTCATTATTGCAATGGCCTATTTGACCATTGTAAAAGGAGAGCTTCCAGTAAATGAATATTTGTCAATACTGGCGATTCCAATCGTCTTTATTCTCCTTGGTACTTTTACAATTGCCATTGATTTTTCAAAGCAGCCTATGGGACAGTATAACCTGAATCTTGGTTTCTGCTATGTGTTTACCTCTCAGGCAAAGATTAAGGAAGTGGTCTTTTTGATTCTGAAGGTTTTTGCAGCTATAAGTGCCCTACAGATGATGACACTGTCAACTCCATCTTCTGAGATTATCTATGTACTCCGAGCTGCACATGTGCCAAAGCTTATTGTAGAGCTGATGAACCTGATTTATCGTTACATTTTCATTTTAATGGATGTCTATTCCAAAATGAAAAACTCTGCAGAAGCCCGACAGGGCTACTGTGATTTTAAAACTTCCTGTTATACATTTGGAAGCATTGCAAGCAATATGCTAGTTATTTCCCTTAAAAAGGCAAACACTTATTATGATGCCATGGAGGCCAGATGCTATGATGGAGATCTTATTTTTTTGGAGGAAGATAAAAAGGTAGAGACAATACAGATTGCCTATGCAGTAGCATTCATAATTTTTTTGATTCTAATCTGGGGCTTTACAAGATAGAAAGGGGATACTATGGAAAAACCAATATTAAATGTAGAAGATTTATACTACGTCTACGGAAATGGAAAGTCTGCATTGGACGGCGTAAGCGTTGATATCTATGAAGGTGATAAAATCGCTGTCATTGGGTCCAATGGATCCGGAAAATCCACATTTTTCTTGAACATAAACGGTGTATTTACACCAGAACATGGGAAAATCATTTATCGGGGTACTGTCGTCAATAAAAAGAATTTAAAAGAGCTTCGAAAAAAAATTGGAATCGTATTTCAGGATGCGGACAATCAAATAATTGCATCTACAGTTAGGGCAGAAGTTGGATTCGGACCGATGAATCTAAAGCTTCCCAAAGAGGAAGTACTAAAGCGGGTTGATGAAGCACTGGCATATATGAACATCTCAGATTTTAAAGATCGTCCGCCACACTATTTGAGTGGGGGTGAAAAGAAGCGTGTCACCATTGCGGGTATCATTGCTATGAAATCGGAAATTATTATCTTTGATGAACCTACTGCATCACTGGACCCTTTAAATGCAATGATGTTAGAAGAAGTTTTGGACAAGCTTGGTTTGGAGGGTAAGACAATGCTGATTTCCACCCATGATGTAGATTTTGCATATAGATGGGCTAAGCGAGTCCTTGTATTCTGCCAGGGGAAAATTATTGCAGATGGAACACCGCTAGAAATTTTCCAAAACACTGAAATTTTAAAACAGGCAAATCTAAAACAGCCAACTATGATGGAGGTTTATGAATTGCTTGTAGAAAAACATCTGCTGGAAGATACTAAAGCCTATCCGAGAAATACACAAGAGTTCAAGAAAATACTTGAAAAATAGTTAGTTTTTCTAGGCTTTTTAGCTTAGATTAATATAAATTAAAAACAATAAAGGAGGAAAAAAAATGAATCAAAAAGAAAGAAGAATAGTCTCTATTGCAATTGCTTTTGCATTAATTTTCGGAGTAAATACCGTAGCAAACGCAATGCACATTATGGAAGGATATCTTCCACTAAAATTTTGTATAATATGGGGTGTTATATGTGTCCCATTCTTAGTAGCAGGCTACTTATCAATTAAGAAAACATTGTCAGATAATCGTAAATCCATCACTATTCTTGCTATGGCAGGAGCATTCGTTTTTGTGCTATCATCTTTAAAAATTCCGTCAGTAACAGGAAGTTGCTCACATATGACTGGTACTGGACTTGGTGCAATCTTATTCGGACCAATGGCAGTGAGTATTCTTGGAATCATTGTACTGATTTTTCAGGCAACCCTGCTTGCTCATGGGGGACTGACAACGCTTGGTGCTAATACGTTTTCCATGGCTATTGCAGGGCCGCTTATTTCTTATGCAATCTATAAATTATGTCAGAAGTTGAAAGTCAATAAATATGTAGGCATTTTTCTGGCAGCATCAATTGGTGACCTATTCACCTATTGTGTAACAAGTTTTGAGCTTGCATTTGCATATCCTTCTGCAAGCGGTGGTATCGTAGCGTCTGCTGGTAAATTCCTTGCAGTATTTGCACCGACACAGCTTCCACTGGCAATTATCGAAGGTATTCTGACTGTTGTCATCATTATGGGTCTTGAAACATATGCAAAATCTGAACTTACAGATCTTGGATTTCTAAATGGAGGTGAAAATTAATGGCAAAGACGAAAAAGAAAGTTATCATTTTATTAATTATTGCTGCATTGATTGCCATTATACCATTATTTGCGTTAAAGGGTGCGCAGTTCGGTGGCTCCGATGATGCAGGAAGCAAAGTTGTTTCCGAGATTACAGGTACCGATTATAAGCCTTGGGCCACACCTGTTATGGAAACTTTGATTGGTGGAGAATTACCAGGTGAAATTGAGAGTTTACTCTTTTGTCTACAGACAGGTATTGGAGTCGGTGTTCTTTTCTTTTTCCTCGGAAGATTTGTAGAGAGAACTAAAAAAGAAAATCAGGAGAAGAAAATTAAATAATGGGACTCATATATAAATCATATTGGCGGTATCTAATACTGCCAATATGATTTATATATCACAAAATTGAATATCAGCTTTAGGTGCCCTGAACTAAGGGTTAAAAGGGAAAGTGGTTAAAAACCACTGCAGCCCACCGCTACTGTATTAGAGGATGAAATCCAGAAAACCATTGGGAAACTGAGAAGGTTGGAGAGTAAGATGATGCTAAAGCCAGTAAACCTGCCTAATGTGTAGAATTTTAGTCTTCGGAGGGAGGATGAAAATACGTAATTTAACAATTATATTGGGTTTTTCAATACGTGAAAAAGTTAATTACATTATTCTACATCTTTGGGGTGTGGTTTTTTTTTTGCCGCTTTTTTACACATTTACCATTTAAAAATAAGAAGTCAGAATAATTCTATACAACTATATAAGTAACTCTATGTGAGACAGGGAGGCGTTTATAATATATGGTGACAAGTTCAGAAGGAAAATTCGAGCTGGGCACTTATATGGCTAATATTGAAAAGGAAATTATTGAAAAAACACTGAAAAAAAACCATAATAATGTTAGCAAAACTTCAAGAGAGCTTAGTATTTCAAGACAAAATTTGCAATATAAAATAAAAAAATATAACCTGGACTTGAGATAATAAAATATGTATGGCATATGAAGTTTTAATTTATAATATATTTATTAAAGTAAAGTAATACTAGTTACTCATGTGGATACTGGGAGGTGTTATAAGTATGAGCAAAATAAATAAGTTAATAAAATTTTCATTAAATGATTTATTTAATGCTACGTATTTAAATTTAAAAAGAGCAAGTGCATATGGATGTTTTCCAGAACCACCTCAAATTCTAAAATTAGGGTTAAATAATGTTTAGAATTTGAAGGAGGAACTATTATGAATATGTATCAAGACTTAGCTAAGGAATATCAAATCAATATAACAGGAAATAGAGAAGCAGATAGGGTTATTGTGGAAGAATTTAACAAGAACTCTGTTATGAATAAGGTTCAATTAAAAAAGGTTTTATGGAAGAATTTCAAAGAAACTTTTAAAAAAAAGTAAAGGTATGAGATAGTTTGTATCTCATTTAAAAGGGAATTAGGTGAAACTCCTGAACGGTCCCGCCGCTGTAATGGTGAGAAGCTTTAAATTATACCACTGACAATTTTGTTGGGAAGGATTAAAGCGACTATGATCCAGAGTCAGAAGACCTGCCTTTATTAATGCACCAAGAACGCTACGAGAGATAGGGGGTGACGCATATTTGTACAAAAATGCATTTTATTTTTTGTGATGCTGTCACGCCCTTTAGTAGAAATACTAAAGGGTTTAATTTTTTGCAGGGAAAAAATATTATTCTAATGGGCAAAATAATTGATAATTAGGGGGAGTATTATGAAAACAAAGATAAAGGAATTTGTGCTTATAAATATAGGAATGATTATGGTATCAGCAGGTATGTACTTCTTTTTAATGCCAAACAATTTGGCAACAGGTGGAGCTAATGGACTAGCAATAGTTATAAATAAATTCATAGGGGGATTATCCGTAGGTTGGATTATGATAATAATAAATCTTTTTTTGTTTGTAATAGCATTTATTATTATAGGAAAGAGTTTTGGTGGGAAAAGTGTATATGCAAGCTTTGGCGTATCAGGTATTATAATCGTATTTCAAAAATTTATACCTATTAAAAATCCACTTACAGGAGATATTTTCCTAGAACTTGTATTTGGAATACTAATATCAGGTATAGGTATGGCCATAGTATTTAATCAAAATGCTTCAACTGGCGGTACAGATATATTAGCTAAAATATTAAATAAATATTTTCACATAAATTTAGGAAAAGGAGTTTTAATGTGCGATTTAATTATAACTATAATGGCAGCTTTTGCCTTTGGAATTAAGCTATCATTGTATGCGATGCTTGGAGTTATAATTAATGGTTATGTTATAGATAATATTATAGATGGGATAAACGTATGCAAAGAAGTTACAATAATAAGTAAGAACAGCCATAAAATAAGAAAATATATAAGAGAAGATTTAGAGAAAACATGTACTATATATAATGGAGTAGGGGGTTTTTCAAATGAGAATAAAGAGGTTCTTGTGGTCATTTTAGGAAGAAGGGAGTTTATAACACTTAAAAAATTTATAAACTCTGTTGATAAGGATGCTTTTATAACAGTAAATAATATATATGAAGCCTTTGGAGATGGATTTAAATCGTTAACACATTAAACAAGAAATTCAGGTAACTAATAGAGGAAATTTCTTTAAAGGGGATTGTATATTATGAGTGAGGTTTTAGAGAATATAGAAGAAAGTAATGAAGAAAAAATAAAAAGTGATATTTTTACTATAAGTAAAATGATAATAGAAGATGATAATATGATACAAGTACTAAAGATGGCAAGCAAGGTTTCTAGGGTAAATACCACAGTCCTCGTGCAAGGAGAAACAGGTGTTGGAAAAGAAGGGATTGCGAAGTATATACATTACAATAGTTTAAGAAAAGAGGAATCTTTCGTTGCTATAAATTGTGGAGCTATGCCTAAAAACTTAATAGAATCGGTACTTTTTGGCTATGAAGCAGGATCTTTTACAGGAGCAAATAAGCAGGGTAAAATAGGGGTATTTGAGCTTGCGGATAAAGGAACTATATTTTTAGACGAAGTTGGGGAGTTATCGCAAGAGGTTCAAGTTGAGCTTTTAAGGGTACTCCAAGAACATGAGATAGAAAGAGTAGGTGGATTAAAGCCAGTAAAGGTGGATGTTAGAATAATAGCAGCAACAAACAGAAATTTAAAGGAAATGATAGCAGAAAATTTATTTAGAGAGGATTTATACTATAGACTTAGCGTTTTTCCTATAAACATACCACCGCTAAGAGAAAGAAAGGGAGATATTGTACCACTTATCAAATTCTTTACGGAAGAAATTAATGAAATGTATGGACTAAAAAGTTATTTTAGTGATGAGGCATTAGATTGCTTAAAGTATTACTCCTGGCCAGGAAATATAAGAGAACTTAAAAATATAGTAGAAAGGTCTGTGGTTATGAGTGATAACAAAATTATATATGGAAAAAATTTGCCGGAATATATAAGTGATAGCTACAAAGGAAATGAAATGGAATTTAGTATAAGCAATTTGAGTATAAAAGGATGTAATTTGAAGGATATAATTCAGACTATAGAAGAAGAAATAATCGAGGATGCCATGAGACGTTATGGAAATATAAGAATGACAGCAAAAGCTTTAGGGGTTAACCCCTCTACATTAGTTAGAAAAAGGAAGAAATACAATAAAGAAAACTAAAAGAAAGCTCTCTAAACTTGATATAATTTTTTTAAAAATGTTGACAAAAATAAATTTATCATATAATATATGAATTGTAATAAAATGAATATTATGTAATTAGGTTTTCGTAAGAAATTAAAAGGGAAAATGGTTAAAATCCATTACAGCCCACGCTACTGTAAACATGGACGAGTCTTGTAAACCACTGGAGTAATCTGGGAAGGTAAGATTAGGATGATATGTGAGTCAGGAGACCTACCTAATGCATTAGGCATAGTTTTCGCTGGGAAAATAATTGCTGTATTAGTGGATATTAATACTATGATTGACAGAATGTTACTGAGTGTTTAGGTATAATATTTAGTATTAATATATAATGCTATGCTAATACAAGTGTGAAGTAAAACCCATTAAGGGGTTTTTATTTTGCTTTAAAATTTATATGTCCAATATAATAATTTTTAAAATATCATTATGAGGTTATTATACAAAACAATGGATGATAAATGAATTTTAATTCCCGAAATGAAAGCTATACCAATAAATTTGGTATAGCTTTTTTATGCCTAAAATTGATTTTAAAACATAAATAATTAATTATTTAATTTTGGGAGGTAGATAGTTATCTAAGAAACAATTTGATGAGTTAAAATTAATAATATTAAAAATGGAGGTATATTTATGAGAAATTTGAAAGTGAAACTTATGTCTGTGATTACTATATTGTTTATGGTGTTAACACTTATAGGAGGAAGCACTATAAATGTTTTTGCCCAGACTAATTATGATAATACTGTATATAAGCTTATAGGTGGTATAAGTTCTAATATTACAGTAGATGATTGGGCAGCAATGGATTTAAAGAAAGCAGGAAAGATTGTACCAGCTAGTTATCTTACTAATCTTCAGAAAAATCTAATAGTTACCAATGGAGTGATGGCTAAACCTACTGATTACGAGAGGACTGTACTTGGAATATTGGGAGCAGGGGGGGATCCTACTAATTTTAGCTCTAACAATTACAACCTTATAGAAAAAATATATAACAATACAGGAATAGTTTCTCAGGGGATAAATGCTTATGTATATGCTCTTATAGCTTTGGATGCAGCAAATTTTACAGTACCTACTAATGCAGTTTGGAACAGACAAAATTTAATACAAGGTATATTAGATAAGCAGAATGATGGTGGATGGGATTATTTTGGAGGAACTGCAGATCCAGATATGACAGCTATGACACT
This sequence comes from Clostridium sp. FP1, assembly GCF_011065975.2. Lineage (NCBI taxonomy): Bacteria > Bacillati > Bacillota > Clostridia > Eubacteriales > Clostridiaceae > Clostridium > Clostridium sp. FP1. The sequence goes on from NZ_JAAMNJ020000001.1 coordinate 2,360,376, forward strand.
TTCAGCGTTAGCACCTTACTATAATACAAATACAGATGTAAAAACAGCTGTGGATACTGCAATAAATAGATTATCACAACTGCAAACAGCTAAGGGTGGATTTTCATCTTGGGGAACTGAAAATGCAAATAGTGTAGAAATGGTAATAATAGCACTTTACGACAATGGAATAGATCCAACTACAGATACTCGTTTTAAAAAAAATAATAAAAATCCTATAGATGCTCTTTTGGGTTATGCACTTAGTAATAATAATGCTTTTGGTTATACAAATAATACTACTGCAAACGCAATGGCAACAGAACAAGGACTTAGAGCACTGGCAGCATATAAGCTTTTCAAAGCTGGACAAGGTTCAGTGTATAAAAATTTCACAGTAAATTAAAAAGTTTAAGGTGCTGTTGCACAATTAATTTAACAGTAGTGGTTTTATTATATAAACATAAAAATTATGCAAGACATCGAGTTAAATTAGACCAGCTAATTAAAGTCAACCATAAATTTAAAAAATTAATTGCTTATTTTATTGCACAACAAAAAGACCATTTTGAAACACGAACGATGGCAAATATAGTCATTGTTTGGTTCTAAACTGCTATTGCTTTTGAATGGTTTAATTTCACCTCCTAAGAGGTATAAAAATACCTCTTAGGAGGTGAACATCTATCTTCTCTATTCATGAGATATTATAGCATTGTGAAATAGTATTGTTAAGTTTCCAAATGGAATCTAAGCGATAAAAAACCAAGAACAAAGACAAGTATGAAAGTAAGAAATGAATAAAAATAGAATGGACATTAACAAAGATTAGTATAGAAATTATTCGTTATATTTATGAGTGGTTTCTTATCAAACTTATAACTAGATTATACAAGGAGGTATGTAAGTATGAAGCTATTTAAGTCAAAAACTATATCAATAAGTATTGTACTATTTATGATTATGAATAGTATAAGTTTTAATAGTATTTCGGTTAAGGCAGACGAAGTAGTTCCAGTAACAAGTATAAGTGTAAGTCCAGATAATGTTAGTGATGAAAAACAATTAATAGAAGGAAATACCATTCAGTTAAATGCAACGGTATATCCAGATAACGCTACTAATAAAAAAGTTACTTGGTCAAGTAGTGTACCAGAGGCGGCCTTAGTAGATGAATCTGGTAAGGTAACGATATTAGGCGGAGAAGCTATGGGGGGAGTAACTATAACAGCAACTACAGAAGATGGTGGTAAATTAGGAAAGTGCATCTTACCTTCAATATATGCTAAGACAACTAAAATGACTATTCCAGATTGTAAAGTTATAGAAGGTGAGTCTATATATGATATTGGGGTAAATAAAGAGCCTTCTAATGCTGCCTATCCAACTTTATCTAGTAGTGATCCATTGGTAGCTAGTATAGTTAACGGGGATATCAAAGGAGTGAAAGCTGGAACTGCAACTATAACAGCTACAGCTGATTTTGGTACAAGTAACATTACAGATTCTTTTGTAGTTACTGTAACCCCTCGAATTTTACCAACGGGAATTATTTTAGATAATACATCAAAATCTATAGCTGCAGGTGAAAAATTTACTTTAATTGCAACTCAGCAGCCAGACAATGTTACTAATAAAGATGTAACTTGGTCAAGTAGTGATCCATTGGTAGCTCAAGTTAGTTATGGAACTGTTACAGGAGTAAAAGAAGGAACTGCAATTATAACAGGTAAATGTGTTGAAAATGAGAATGTTACAGCATCTTGTGTTGTTAATGTAACGCCAAATATTCCGGTAACTGGAATTGCTTTGGATAAAGAAGCAGCAACTTTGATTACGTTTGGTAGTATATTGCAGTTAAATGTTATTATTACACCAGACAATGCTACTAATAAAAAAGTAACCTGGTCAAGTAGTGATTACAATGTAGCTAATGTGAATTCTAAAGGAGTGAACCCAAAGAAACCAGGAGTTGCAACTATAACTGCAACCACAAAAGATGGAAAAAAAATAGCAACTTGTATTGTGACAGTTGAGAATACACAGGGAAATGATATAGAAAAACCAGTTATAAAGGTAGAAAATTTAACAGATGGACAAACTGTATCAGATTCAAACTTAATATTTAAAGTAGCAGTTACAGATAATGTAGATAAAAATATAACATCCACAGTAAAGGTTAACAATGAGGCTGTAACAGGAACAGATGGAACATATAAAGTTACACTAAAGGATGGAGAAAACACTATAACAATAGAAGCAACAGATGCAGCAGGAAATAAGACAGATTCAATTTATAGAATAATACATAAAGCACTTCAATCAGAAGACAAAGAAAAACCAATTATAAATGTAGAGAATTTAACTGATGGACAAACTGTAACAGATTCAAACTTAACATTTAAAGTAGCAGTTACAGATAATGTAGATAAAGATATAGTTCCTACAGTAAAATTAAACAATGAAGTTGTAACAGGAACAGATGGAGCATATAAGGTCATATTAAAAGATGGAGAAAACACAATAAGAATAGATGTAGCAGATGTAGCAGGGAATATGTCAGATGCATCATATAAAATAATATATAAAAATGCAAATATACGGCCTAAGGGCTACGTTACAATTTCAGTAGAAAAATTCACATTAGGCCAGGGATATAAAAAAGATCCAGTGAAAGTCCCATTTTATGAAGGAGATAATGTAGCTGAAATATCAACCCGTCTCTTAGAGTTTGGTAATTACAAAAATACAGGATCTATAAAGAGTAGTTTTTATTTAGCTCATATCAAAGATACGGATACAAGAGAAGTAAATATTCCTAAGTACATTTCTGATAAAATTGAAGGAGGAATTAAAGGAAGGAAAGACCTAGCATGGCTTGGAGAATTTGATTATACAAGTATGTCAGGATGGATGTATGCTGTAAACAATAAATTTGCTAATGTAGGATGTTCCGACTATATACCAAATGATGGAGATGTTATTAGATGGCAATTTACTGTTTGGGGTTATGGCGCTGACCTTGGAGGTGGCTGGGATACAAGCTATATTACTCCTGCCAAGAAGGATGCTCTAACAGCTAAAATAGCAGAAATAAACAGTAATCCAGATAAAGAGAATATTACTTCTAAAACTGTCGTAAAAAATGCCTATAACTATGCCTATGGAGTCCTTCAAAACATGGAAAGTACTCAGAAAAGTGTGGATCAAGCACTGCAACGGCTTAATAATGTGTTAGAAGGTAAGGAAGAAAAAGATACAGAAAAAGATACAGAAAAAGATACAAAAAAACCAGTTATAAATATAGAGAACTTAACAGATGGACAAACAGTAACAGATTCAAACTTAACATTTAAAGTAGCGGTTACGGATAATGTAGATAAAAATATAGTTCCTACAGTAAAATTAAACAATGAAGTTGTAACAGGCGCAGATGGAACATATAAAGTTACATTAAAAGATGGAGAAAACACAATAACAATAGGAGCTGTAGATGCAGCAGGAAATAAGTGTGACAAGAAATACAAGCTTATATATAATACAAGCACCGCGAATTCTTACAAAACTCAATTGGATAAAAATCTTGCTTTCATTTTAAAAAACGTCGAAAATCCTGAAATTGGAACGCTGGGTGGAGACTGGTCTATTATTTCTTTGGCAAGAGCAAATTACTCTGTACCTGGTGGTTATTATGAAAAATACTATAATAACGTAATCCAAAAATTAAAAGCATGTAATGGGGTATTACATACTGTAAAATATACAGAGTATTCAAGGGTGAGTTTGGGTTTAACAGCTATTGGTAAGGATGTTTCCAATGTTGGAGGGTATAATCAACTTAAAAAACTTGCTGACTTTAAGAGTGTAATTAAGCAAGGCATAAATGGACCTATATTTGCACTTATAGCTCTTGATAGTAAAAGGTATGAAATACCAAAGATTGAGGCAGAAGTACAAACTACAAGGGATATGCTTATTAACTATATATTAGATAAAGAAATTAACAAGGACAAAGAGAATGCAGGTGGATGGGCTCTTTCTGGAAGTAAGGCAGATGTAGATATAACTGCAATGGCAATTCAAGCACTTACACCATATTGTAAAACAAATAATAATGTGAAAATGGCAGTAGATAGAGCAATTAACTGGTTATCAAATAATCAGTCAATTAGTGGAGGATATGTAGCGTGGGGTTCAGAAAGCTCCGAAAGTATTGCTCAAGTTGTAATAGCTTTATCAGGATTAGGTATAGATTCTGCTAAAGATGCACGTTTTATAAAAAATGAGAATTCACTTATTGATGAACTACTTTCCTATGCTGTACATGAGGGTGGTTTTAAGCATATAAAAACAGGTGGTACAGATGCTATGGCTACTGACCAAGGTACTCTTGCCCTCGTTGCTTATAATAGATTTGTAAATGAAAAAAAATCTCTTTATAATATGAGCGATGTAGAAGTTGTAACACTAAAAGATACAGAAAAGCCAATTATAAAGGTGGAAAATTTAACAGATGGACAAACTGTAACAGATTCAAAGTTAACATTTAAAGTAGCAGTTACAGATAATGTAGATAAAAATATAACATCCACAGTAAAGGTTAACAGTAAAGTTGTAACAGGAACAGATGGAACATATAAAGTTACATTAAAAAATGGACAAAACACAATAACAATAGAAGCAACAGATGCAGCAGGAAATAAGACAGATGCATCATATAAAATAATCTATGAAATAGCAAAAATGTCATTACCAAGTGGAGATAAACCAGAAATTAAAGTTACTGGTGATAAAGAATTTAAAATACTAATAACAGCAGAAGATAGTAATAAAGAATTGAAAATAGAAATTCCAAATGACAGGAATGCAAAAATTTTTATTGAATTCCTATCTAAAGTTGGACTTCCTAAAATTGAAACTGCAAAAGGTATTGTATCAGCAGTAATTCCAAAAGGTACAAAGATTACAAGTGGTGATTCATCAGCAATTGAACTGATTACTACAAAGGATAAAACAGTAATAGATAAAATGAATTCTGGTATTGCTACTAAGGGTAAAAAGCTTGATACAATAGAACAATTTTTCTCAATGGGTGGAAGTTCAAGGGTAGAATTCAGTGAGTTTATAACTTTAACCTTTAAAGGAATGAAAGAAAAGGACGCTGCTTATATACAAAATGGCGATGTCCACAATATTGTGAAATATACAAATGACTCAGAAGGACTAGGGAGTGGCAAAAGTGAGTATGCGTATGACAATGGAAATGATTTAATAGTAAAAACTAAACATTTTACAGACTTTATGGTTTATACAACAAGTAATATAACACCAGTAATACCAGTAACACCAGTAGTTCCAACTCAAAAAAAATATAGTACTCTATCTGTTGATAAATTAACTATCAATGAAGGGTATACAATTAATTCTAGTAATATAGAACTTGAATATGGTGATACAGCATGGACAGTGTTAAAAAGAGAACTTGATAAACGTGGTCTAAAATACGAGTTTGAGTGGACTGAAAAGTATGGTAGTGTTTATGTACAGTCTATTGATGGTGATGGAGAATTTGATCATGGTAGCGGTAGTGGATGGATGTATAACGTAAATGGAACTTATCCTAACTTTGGTGCTAGCAAGTATATTCTAAAAAATAGAGACGTACTTCAATGGCGATACACAACCAACCTGGGTGAAGATTTAGGACAAGACCTTAGTCAGTGGGCAATCCCGGTTACACCAGTTACACCAGTTACACCAGTTACTCCAGTTACACCAGTTACTCCGGTTACTCCGGTTACACCAGTTACACCAGTTACACCTATTAATCCTAGCACAGGAGATAGTCCAATAAAAGGATATTGTTATAAAGACCAAAAGGACATTTCAAATGATACGCTACAAAAAGTTCTAGAGGCAACTGAAAAAGGTCTTATAAGTCCACAGAATGGGAGCTTCAATCCTAAAATAGATATTACAATGGATGATTTTGCAAAACTATTAGTTAAAGCATTGAATCTTGACGATATGGAGTATAGATTTATTTGTTCAGGCAACAAATATATTGATACTGTGTGTAATTCAGGAATTATGAAATTTATAGGAGCGAAGTATAAAACTAATTGCGGTATTACGCAAGAAGAAATGGTCTCTATTATCGCTAGAGCACTTTCTGTTAATAATGTTGCGACAGATGAAAAAATAAGTAACATTGAAATTGTGTCTAAATATTATAGGGCTGATGTTGAAGCAATGTTTGCTCTTGGGTTAATACCAATGAATAATAATATATTTGAGCCAAAGAGATATGTTACAAGAGAATTTGCTGTTGATGCTGTTATGAGGGCATATGAATATAAAAATGGTAATAAATCTACTAATACAGAAGTCAAAAAATATATAGATGAAACAGCAATTTTGATGCAGAAAAACATAACAAATCCAGTTGTAGCTTCAGTTGGTGGAGAATGGACTGTTTTATCACTTGCACGTGCTGGTGTGTCAGTGCCAGATAGTTATTACAGTAAATATTATGTTAATGTAGAGAATAAATTGAAAGAGAAAAATGGAAAACTTCATAATGTAAAATATACGGAATATGACAGAGTTATACTTGCTTTATCATCAATTGGTAAAAAGGTTGATAATGTTGCTAAGTATAATCTTTTAAAACCACTTGCTGATTTTGATACTGTAATAAAGCAAGGACTGAATGGGCCTATTTGGGCACTGATTGCACTTGATTCTTGTAATTATGAGATTCCTGTAGAGAAGTCTATTACTAATCAAAGTACAAGAGAAAAGTTTATAAATTACATTTTGGGCAAGGAATTACCAGGTGGTGGATGGTCACTTACGTCAGAGTTACCTTCAGATACAGATATTACAGCAATGGCTCTGATAGCATTGTCAAAATATCAAGACAATGAAAAGGTAAAAGCTGCTACTGACCGTGCATTATCATATTTATCAAAAACACAGGATAATTATGGTAAATATAAATCGTCTTGGGGGGATGAGAACAGTAGTGAAAGTATTGCACAAGTAATAGTAGCACTAACTTCACTTAATATTGACCCTAAAAAAGATGAAAGATTTATAAAAAATGGTAACGATACAATTAGCGCTTTGCTTACTTTTTATGTTAAAGACGGAGGGTTTAAACATATTTCAAGTGCAGATCTGGACGGGATGGCTACAGACCAAGGTATGTATGCACTTATAGCATATAATAGATTTGTAAATGGGCAAAGACATCTTTTTGATATGACAGATGTAGAAAAGAAATAATTTGAAAACTAAGCAAGGATATAGTTTTTTCCTTGCTTAGTTTTAAGATAGGAGAATGAAAATGAAGAATAGAAGATGGGTGGTTGCCGTAATTATAATGACTATAGTAGCTGTTGCATTTTTTTATAATGTAAATAACACTGTAAAGCCATTAGAAGATAGTAAAACAACAAGCAAAGAAAATATCAAAAATGATATAGCATTAACAAAAGATTATAAAAAGCAGGAAAATAAGAAAAAGAGTGTTTTAATAGAGTTACAAAAAAAGAAAGCTGAGAAGGAAAAGAGTAAAAAAAAGGATATAGCAATTAATGAAATAGTAGAAAGTAAAAATAAGGATAAAATTAAAACAAATAAAGAAGTAAATAAAATAACAGAAAATCAAAAAAAAGTTAAAATAAATAGTAATAAAGGTAAAAAAGATAAATTTCTTACTGATCCAACTCCAATAGGTAAGCCCAAACCTGTTGAACCGGAAAATGTAACTATAAATTCTAATGAAAAATATACTTGTACACTGTCGGTAACATGCGCAAGTATATTAAACAATATGAGTAAATTCAACAAGGATAAACTAGAAGTGCTTCCTAAGAATGGCATGATTTATAAAACTCAAACGGTAAGCTTTAGCAAGGGAGAAGCAGTTTTTGATGTACTTCTTCGGGAAATGAAAAAAAATAAAATACATATGGAATTTGAAATGACGCCAATATATAATAGTAACTATATTGAAGGTATAAATAATTTATATGAATTTGATTGTGGAGAACTTAGTGGTTGGATGTATAAGGTTAATGGATGGTATCCGAATTATGGATGCAGTCGATACGTGTTAAAAAAAGGTGATGTAATTGAATGGGTATATACTTGTGATCTAGGACGAGACATTGGAGGAGATACTGTATTTGAGGGGGAAGAACGATGACAGACAGTTTTTCAACTTTTCATCCAGTTATTAATTTTAGCTATTTTACAGCTGTATTGTTATTCAGTATGTTTTTTATACATCCAATATTTCTTGGAATAGCTTTGATTTGTTCTTTTACATATTCAATTATGTTAAAGGGAAAAAGTGCATTGAAATTTAATTTGATTTATATGCTACCATTGCTGGTATTTATGGCAATAATTAATCCAGCATTTAATCATGAAGGTGTTACAATTATATTCTATCTTAAAAATGGGAATCCAATTACGCTGGAATCAATACTTTACGGGGTAATGTCAGCGGGCATGTTTATTTCTGTAATTTTATGGTTTTCTTGTTATAACGTTGTTATGACTTCTGATAAATTCATATATATCTTTGGTAAAATAATACCCGCGCTATCTTTAATTTTTTCAATGGTACTGCGGTTTGTTCCAAGATATAAACAGCAAATAAAGATTATTTCAAATGGTCAAAAATGTATCGGAAGGGATATATCCCAGGGCAATATAATCAAAAGGGCTAAAAATGGAATTAAAATTTTATCAATTATGACTACTTGGGCATTGGAAAATGCTATTGAAACAGCAGATTCTATGAAGTCAAGAGGGTATGGATTAACAAAACGTAGCAGTTTCTCTATATTTCATTTTGATGATAGGGACAAAATAACATTAACAGTACTTTCTATTTTAATTATTTATATATTTATTGGTATGGTAATGGGACAGAATACAATGCGTTTTTTTCCTTCAATGAAGATTAAAAACATTACTTTTTTTAGTATTACTATCTATATAAGTTATTTTATTTTGTGTATCCTACCAGTTATCATAAACATTGCGGAGGTAATTAAATGGAAACATATAAGATCAAGAATTTGAGTTTTACATACCCTCAAAAGGATAAACCGGCTATTTCAAATATTAATTTTGTGATAAATGCTGGAGAAATCATTACTATATGTGGAAAATCGGGAAGTGGCAAAAGCACTTTGCTAAGACAATTGAAAACCATATTAGCTCCACATGGAAAACGTCAGGGAGAAATTTATTTCCATGGTAAGCTCTTAGAACAAGTTGACCAGCTTTTACAAACATCACAAATAGGATATGTTCTCCAAAGTCCTGAAAATCAAATTGTCACAGATAAAGTATGGCATGAACTTGCCTTTGGACTTGAAAGTCTTGGATATGATAATAGTACAATTCGTTTACGTGTAGCTGAAATGGCAAGCTTTTTTGGAATACACACCTGGTTTCACAAAAATATTTCAGAACTTTCTGGTGGACAAAAGCAGCTTTTAAATCTAGCATCCATTATGACTATGCAGCCAGAGGTATTAATTGTCGATGAGCCAACATCTCAGTTGGATCCCATAGCAGCTTTAGAATTTCTTAAAACCTTAAAAAAAATCAACAGTGAACTTGGGACAACTATCATAATGACAGAACATCGCTTAGAGGAAGTGATTCCTATGTCAGATCGTGTTGTGGTAATGGAAAAAGGATGTATTATTGCAGATGATAATCCTCAAAATGTGGGTAAGCAAATAGGTGAAATGGATAATACTATGATTTTTGCAATGACTTCGCCTATGAGAATTTATTCTCGAGTTAAAAATGATTTGATATGTCCTGTTACTGTAAAAGATGGACGTAAGTGGCTTGATACATATTTTGATAACAAGACTGTTGAAAATCTTTGTGTTAATAAGAAAGATAAGTCGGGATCGGATAATTTAGTCATAAAGCTTAAAGATGTATGGTTTAAATATAGTAAAAACATGCCTGATATTATAAAGGGGTTGTCATTAGAGGTTAAAGAAGGAGAGTTTTTTTGTATTGTTGGTGGGAATGGAACGGGAAAGACAACTGCTTTATCAATAATAAGTGGACTGAACAAACATTATAGAGGGAAAGTTATTATTAATGGAAAAAATATTGAAAAAATATGCATTAAGGATAGATATATAAACAATATAGGGGTACTCCCACAAAATCCCCAAACTTTGTTTGTAAAGAAGACGGTGGAAATGGATTTATATGAAATGTTATCGGACATAAAATCAACTAAAGAGGAAAAAAATGTAAAGGTGAGAGCAATCGCAGATATGATGGAACTTAATGAATTACTACAGATGCATCCATATGATTTAAGTGGAGGTGAACAGCAGAAGGCAGCCCTTGCCAAGGTATTGCTACTGGAACCAAAAATATTACTTTTAGATGAACCAACAAAGGGCATTGATGACTGTTTTAAACAGGAGTTGGCAAAGATTCTTAGAACAATTACAAAAAAAGGAACTACAATTGTTATGGTTTCCCATGATATCGAATTCTGTGCAGAGTATGCAGATACCTGCGGATTGTTTTTTGATGGAAATATAATAACAATAAATACTACAAAAAAATTTTTCGCAGGAAATAGTTTTTATACTACTGCAGCAAATCGCATGGCTCGACATATTTGCCCTGAGGCAGTAACAGTAGAGGATGTGATTAGCCTATGTCAGAAAAACATTTAAAGGAAAGTAGGTTAAGCCATCGTAAGCTGTTGTCCGGATTTCTTATATTAATTATGGTACCTGCTACGATTTTATTTGGTGTTTTTTTTCTGAATGATAGAAAATATCATTTCATTAGCCTCTTAATTATAATGTACACAATAATTGTATTTTTTATGTCATTTGAAAACCGAAAACCCCAGACCCGCGAGATTATTATTATTGCTGTACTGTCAGCAATTGCTGTTGCAGGGCGTACAGCATTTTTCATGTTGCCTCAATTTAAACCTGTTGTGGCTATTGTAATTATAACAGGGGTGTGTTTTGGAGCAGAATCAGGATTTCTTGTAGGGGCAGTTTCAGGGTTTGTATCTAACTTTTTCTTTGGTCAAGGTCCTTGGACACCATGGCAAATGTTTTGTTTTGGAATAATTGGATTTGTAGCAGGTATATTATTTAAAATGGGAATTCTAAAAAAAACAAAGCTATCTTTATGTGTGTTTGGAGGAATTAGTACATTCTTTATATATGGAGGAATTATAAATATTGGTTCACTTTTAATGTTTACATCACATTTTTCATTAAAAGCACTGATTGCAACTTATATATCAGGTTTTTGGTTTGATATGGTTCATGCTATTGCTACAGTTTTTTTTCTGTATGTAATTTCGCAATCTATGATAGAAAAGCTGGAACGAATTAAAATAAAATATGGACTTATAGATACATAGATTTAAATCCATCAAGGATAAAAAGGTTTGTGCTAAGTAATCATTATTTTAGGTAATTTATGATGAATTCAACTAAATAAGGTACGTTATATTATCAAAATAAATGTTATATAAAACATGAAGAACTTTAAACCACGGTTAATATTTGATTAGAGATAGTTAAAAGAAATATTAAAAATCAAACAAAAAATGAGAGGAGTACAAAGCACATGAAACAAATTAAAAAAACACTAAGCATATTTATGGTAGCAATATTTGTAATGGCTGGAATTTTAGGAAATGGTACAGCAAAAGCTACAGTTTTAATTCCAAAAATAAATTATCTTGGAGTAGACCATTCACCACTAGTAGTAGGAGATACTGAAAAATTTACAATAACTTCAAAGTATGATGGGCTAGTACAATACAAAGCATTCATTTTTGATGGTAAAGAATGGAGCGAATTAACAAGTGGATATGGGGAAGCAGTAGATGCTAAAACTCCATATGTTTTGCCAGAAACAAGCGCATTTAAATTAGGAAAATATAAACTTTCAATTTGGGTAAAAAGGGCAGGAGTAGCAAGTGTTAACGAGAAAGGCTACGATACTTTCTATATAGCAAGTTTAAACTGTGTAACTAGAGATAATGCTAACAGAGTATATGCAAATGGCGACGCTAAAGTTGAAACTAAGGGTTTAACAGTTAAATTAAACGGAATAGAAAATATAGGTGGGATTAAAGGGCCATACCTTTATAGATTATTTATATTTAATCCAACAACAGGAGTATGGTCAAGTGGAGCTAAAGAGTATACCGAAACTCCATCATACACATTTAAAGAAGCAGGAACTTACGTGGTAATTGTACATGTAAACACAGTTAATTCAACAACCTGGAAAAATTATGAAGTTGGCATAAAAAAAGGATCATATGAAGCTTGGAAAACAATAGTGGTAAATGTTGATGACGGTATAAAAGTATTTGACACTTCAGTTAAGGCTGCTACAGGTGGAACTAGTAAATGTAACTTTAACAGCGGATGGTATTAAAAACTTTACTACAGATATAAAATACAAATATGGTTAGTATTATTGTCAAGCCCTTTAGCAGAAATGCTAAGGGGCTAATTTTTTCGCAGGAGAAGAATACAACTATTCTACATAGGATAGGCAATGTAATTGATGAAATAATGATAATTACAAGGATGTATATTATGAAAACAAAGATAAAGGAATTTGTGCTTATAAAAATAGGAATGATTATGGTATCAGCAGGTATGGAAATATAAGAATGACAGCAAAAGCTTTAGGGATTAACCCCTATATATTAGTTAGAAAAAGAAAGAAATACAATAAAGAAAACTAAAAGAAAATTCTCTAAACTTTAATAAAGGGTTAGAGGTGTTTTGTAAAAATATATTGATAATATTGACAAATCCTAATTTACATTATATTATAAATACGGTAAAGATAAATAAACGTATTTAGGATTGAGGGAAGCACGGTTAAATTCCGTCACGAACCCATCACTGTAATCATGGACAAGTTCTGCATAACCACTGTATCTTATCAGGGAAGGGTAGAATGAGGAAGAAATGTAAGTCAGATACCCATCTTAAATATTGGCATTGTAAAATCAGGGGGAGCAACTGATTTTGTAGCTTTTTAAAAACGATAAGCGAAATATGGGTAGCTTTAGCAATTTGCTAGAGCTTTTTTTTATTGCTCTAAATCTAAAATAAGGGGACTAGAAAGATGAAAAAACTAATGAAAAGTAGATTGATGATAATTGCAATGGCTATTATTGTATTTGCAAGTCTGCTAACAGCATGCACTAGTGGAAAGAAAGCTGGTGATGGAGCTACAGGTAAATTAAATGAGGAGAAAGAAATTGTACTGGGAGCTGCTAGAGATTTAGCACCAGGAGAAACTGATGCCTATTATGCAAGCTCTATATTGTATGTTTGGGAGCCACTAGTAGGATTAGGAGAAAATGGAGTTCCAATTCCACAACTAGCAGAAGAATGGTCAAATTCAAAGGATTATAAAGAATGGACCTTCAAAATAAAAAAAGGGGTGAAATTCCAGGATGGAATAGATTTAAATGCAGATGCAGTTATAAAGAACTTTGAAAGATACACAAATATGAAAACTAAGGGTTCTCCATTTTATTCTTTCGATGTAAATAAAACATATCCTAACTTAGAAAGCTTTCATAAGGTATCAGACTACGAAGTTAAACTTATTTTTAGCAAGCCTATATCAACATTAATATATAACATGGCTAGATTTGGAAGTGCAATGTATAGTCCAAAGTGTTTTGATGTAACCACAGGAGACTTTACCACTTTTGCACAAGGTACAGGACCATTTAAAATAGTTGATCGTAAAAAAGATCAATTTACTTTACTTGAGAGAAATGAAAACTACTATGGAGAAAAGGCCAAGGTTAAAAATATTAAAATAAAGGTAATACCAGATGCTCAAACTCGTTACAGTGCATTAAAATCTGAAGAAATCATGGGCGTTATGGATTTAGGAGCTATTACTCCAGAACTTGCTACAGAACTAGTAAAGGATAAAAATTTTCAGAATTCTACATCACCATCAACAATCACTCAATTTATATCTGTGAATGGACTTAAAGCACCATTTAATAATGTCAAAATAAAAGAGGCTTTAAGCTTATTAATCGATAGACAAACTATAGTTAAGGAGTTCTATGGTGGACATGGTACTCCAACAATAAACATTCTAAATCAAACATCACCATTTGCTAAAGAAATAAAACCAGTTTATGATGCTAAAAAGGCAAAAGAAATTATTAAAAAAGAGCTAAATGGGCAAAAGATGAAATTAGAATTTATAATCCCATCTTATGGTGTTGACCGTTACCCATACAAAGCTGTAGCAGAGTACCTTCAATCCGTTTTAAGCGAAGTGGGATTAAATTCTAATATAACTATACTTGATGGAGCCGCTTTCAAAGAAGCTCAAAAGATTGGAAATTATAATATGACACTTCAGACTAAAGGACTTCCTAGCGCAGAGCCCTTTACCATATTTGATGATTATATGAGAAGTGGAGGTTCAAGCAATAAATCCTACTCTTTAGGGTATAAAAATCAAAGAGCGGATGAACTTATAGAAAAATTAAAAGGAACTATGGATTTAGAGGAAAGAGGAAAAATATATAATGAACTTCAAGATATATCAACGAAGAATCCTTCAATGATACCTCTATTCGAAGATGTTAACTTAATTGCATACAACAAGAAAATAACTGGTTACAAAGCTACAATCTATGGAACTACATTATCTAATATGAAGTGGAGTAATTAGTGAAAAGTTCATTTAAATATTTAATAAAAAGACTAATAATGATTATACCAGTTTTAATAGGAATAACATTTTTAGCTTTTATGCTAGGTGTTATTGCACCGGGAGATCCGGCAGTTGAATATTTAAGTATGGATGGTATATCTACTCCTTCTGAAAAGGAAATAGAGGAGGTACGAGAAGAACTAGGTCTAAATGAAAACATGTTTGTGCAATATGGGAAGTGGACTAAAAAAGCATTAAGTGGAGATTTAGGGATTTCTTATATAACAAAAACACCAATAAGTACAGAAATACAGAGAAGGCTTCCAATTACCTTCTCTGTTTCTTTAATGGCAATGTTTTTTGTAATAGTTATTTCAATACCATTAGCCATAATTATGGCATTAAAGAAGGATTCAATCATTGATAATGTTGGAAGAGTAATTTCATTAATTTTAGCTTCCATGCCAGGATTTTGGATTGCAACTATTATGCTTAGTATATTTTGCGAAAAGCTTAAATGGCTTCCCACAAGCGGATATGGCACACTTAAGCATCTTATTATGCCAGGGTTTGTATTAGCAGCAGGAACTATTGGAACAATTATGAGGCTAAACAGAGCAACCCTAATAGAGGCTTTGGAACAGAATTATGTACTAACTGCAAGAGCAAAGGGGTTAAAAGAAAGAGTTATTATTTTTAAATATGCCTTTTTTAACTCACTAATGCCAATAATCACGCTACTAGGAAATTACTTTGGGGCAATTTTAGGTGGTTCTACAGTAGTTGAGGTTATCTTTGGGATTCCGGGTATGGGTAGTTATGTGATAAAGGGAATAATGAGCAGAGATTATCCAGTAGTTCAGGGATATGTGGTATTCACAGGGCTAATTTTTGTAGGTTTCAACTTACTTGTAGATTTATGCTATTTGATGCTCAATCCTCGTATGAGACTTGGAGGGGAGTAGAATGGATAAATTTAAAAATATGTCATTGATTTATAAGTTATCTTTTATGGTACTTATTATTATAGTGTTTATAGGAGTTTTTGCAGATTTTCTATCACCATATGATCCTAATAAAGTAGAGATGGCCAATAGATTAATGGGAATCTCTAAAGAACATTTACTTGGAACAGATGCTTTAGGAAGGGATGTTTTAAGTAGAATTATACATGGAGCTAGGGTATCTATATTTTTATCCTTAATAGCAACAGTATGTACAATGATACTTGGAACATTTATAGGACTTATTTCTGGATATTGTGGAGGAATTATAGATAGTATAATTCAAGTTGTAGTAACTATATTTCAAGGGTTGCCGGGTTTAAGTTTTATGATAGCTATAGCAGGGGTATTAGGACCAGGAATAAAAAGCTTACTAATAGCAATAGTTGTAACTTCTTGGGCAGGATTTTCAAGGATAGTACGTGGAGAGGTTCTAAAGGTAAAGCAAGAAAAATATATAGAGGGAGCTAGAGCGCTTGGTGCTAGCCATATTCATATAATAATACATTATGTACTTCCTAATATTTTTGCTACATTTATTGTGCTCTTTACTATTAGAATAGGAAAAGTTGTGTTATCAATGGCATCTTTAAGTTTTTTAGGCCTGGGAATGCAACCCCCACAAGCAGATTGGGGCGTGATGGTTAATGACGCAAAAACATATTTTAGATGCTATCCTCATCTTTTATTAGCGCCGGGATGTAGTATATTACTGCTTTGTTCTAGTATAAACTTAATAGGAGATGCACTAAGGGATGTTTTTGATGAAAAGAGAGATTTTTTTAGTCAATACCTATAGTTGTAAATTACAAGAATTAATGTCTGCGAAAGGAAAATTAAAATCATGAATGTAGATATAAAAATATCAGATTTAATGATTCATTTTTATACAAAAGAGGGAATGGTAAGGGCTGTTGATGGAGTAGATTTAGTTTTTAATAATGGAAAAATTACTGGTATAGTAGGTGAAACAGGAAGTGGAAAGTCTGTGCTTGGACTTTCAATCCTAAATCTTCTTGCTAGTAATGCTAAAAAATCTGGTAGTATTTTTTATAAAGATGAAGATTTGCTATCCATGGATGAAGAGAGAATACAAAATATAAGAGGAAAAGTGATATCCATTATACCACAAAATCCTTCCACAGCCTTTAATCCTATATTAAAGATAGGAGAGCATATTAATGAGTTATTTTATTACCATGAAAAGGTTAAGAAAAAATTTTGCAAAGAAAAGACTTTAGATGTTTTAAGGAAGTTCTCATTTTTAAGTCCTGAAAGAATATATAATTCCTATAGTTTTCAATTAAGTGGAGGAATGAGTCAAAGGGCATTAACTGCCATGGGCATGGCACTAAATCCTAAGTGGATAATTGCAGATGAACCAACTAAAGGATTAGATGCAATTATACGAAATCAGGTATACAACGTATTTAAAGGATTAAAGGCAGATAAGGGAGTTAGTATGATTGTGATAACCCATGATTTAATGCTTGCAAGGAAGTTATGTGATGAAATTGTAGTTATGTATGGGGGTAAGGTTTTGGAACAGGGAGATAAAGAAGAAATCTTTAGTTCGCCAAAACACCCGTACACTAGAGGATTAATAGATGCACAACCAAATAGAAAATTAATTCCAATAGAGGGCATGGCACCTAACTTAACAAATTTGCCAAATGGGTGCAGGTTTCATACTAGATGTAAGTATGTCAAGGAAATATGTAGGGTATCAGAGCCAGATATGTATTCCACTGAAGGTTCTAAAGTGAGGTGTTTTCTTTATGATAAGAGTAGAGAATTTGAGGAAGGAATTTAAGAGTGGCGTTATAAATAGAAGAATAGTAAAAGCTATTGATGAGGTTTCCTTTGAAATAGAGGAAGGAGAAACCTTGGGATTGGTTGGAGAAAGCGGGTGTGGTAAGTCAACTTTATCTAGGGTGATATTAAAGCTAATAAAAGCTGATGGTGGAAAAATATTCTTTCAAGGAAAGGATATAAGCAATTATAGCTTTTCAAAGATGAGAGAACTTCGCGGAAAGATGCAGATAATATTTCAACATCCTGATTCATCACTAAGTCCTAAAAAGACTATTGAAAATAGTTTAATTGAACCATTAAAGATACATAAGATTTATAAAAAGGGAAAAAGTGAAGAATTAATAAAACATTACTTAAAGTATGTGGGCCTCACTTACGATATATTATCAAGATATCCTCATCAAGTTAGTGGAGGTCAGATACAAAGAGTTGTCATTGCTAGGGCATTGATTCTAAATCCAAAGTTTATTATTTTAGATGAACCAACATCTATGCTAGATGTATCTGTACAAGCTAAGCTTATACAAGTTTTAAAAAAGGCACAAAGAGAGTTTGGGATAACTTACTTATTTATATCTCATGATATAGATTTAGTAAGAGTTGTTAGTGATAAAATAGCTATAATGCTTAATGGAAGAATAGTTGAAACTCTTAAGGCGGATAGTATATATGAGGATGCTACACATGAATATACTAAGAGATTAATAGAGAATTTTGTAAATTTTTAAGGAGTAAAGTATGGGGTTAAAATATATAGAAATAGATTTTGAAAAGATTTGGCAAGAATATATGGGGGAGAAGGATGGCTATGATAGGGAAAGGGCCCTCAATATATATTGCATTCTTTAAATATATGTGCAAACATCAGATATATAGATGTAGAAAATGAAATAGAGTTTGAAAGTTTAGAGGATATATATAGTAGAATAAAGGATGAAGTTGGTGAGGTAGAAGAGAAATTTATAATAAATGAATTTGTAAAAAGAAATTTCGTAAACACTGGTAAAAAGTATATATTTACTCACAAAACAAAGGTAGAAATAATATATTGGAATAGTTCTAAATATTAAGGGGTGTATCAAAATGCTTGAAAAATCATTTGAGTGGACAGACCCTTTTCTGAATTAATTTAAATCACTAAAATGTTAACCTTATTATGGTTAATATTTAGTGATTTTTTTTTGAATAAGATCATGCAAAAATGCACTGTATGCATTTTTGAATATGGCCTAGTTTGAAGGATTTGCGTCATTAATTTTAAAAACCTCTCAATGTTGCACCATGTTTATAAGAAAACTAATATTGTTAAACCCTTGTTAATAAGGCTTAAATATAGAGTATTCAATGGCTAAGATATTAAAAAAGCAATAAATCCCATAGTTGGCACGGCTATTGCTTAGTATATATACATCAAGAGAAATTGGGGGGAATATATTATGCCATTAATGACAAGGGAAGAATATATTGATAGTTTAAGAAAATTAAAACAAAAAGTTTATTTATTTGGAGAGCTTATAGAAAATCCTGTGGATCATCCAATGATAAGACCATCATTAAATTCAGTAGCTATGACTTATGAACTTGCGCAGAAAAATGAATATGAAGGTTTAATGACAACTACATCAAGTTTAACAGGGAAAGTGGTAAATAGATTTTGTCATATTCATAAAAGTAATGATGATTTAATAAACAAAGTTAAAATGCAAAGATTATGCGGTCAAAATACAGGAGCATGTTTTCAAAGATGTGTTGGTATGGATGCTTTTAATGCTGTATATAGTACTACTTTTGAGATTGATGAAGCTCATGGAACTGATTATCATAAAAAATTCAAGAAATACATGGAGTACGTTCAAGAAAAGGATTTAGTTGTGGATGGAGCAATGACAGATCCTAAGGGAGACAGATCACTGGCTCCAAGTAAACAAAAGGATTTAGATTTATTTTTAAGAGTTGTAGAGAGAAGAGAAGATGGAATTGTTGTTAGAGGAGCAAAGGCTCACCAAACAGGAATGGTTAATTCTCATGAAATATTAGTTATGCCAACAATAGCAATGGGGCCAGATGATAAGGACTTTGCCATCGCATTTGCTGTGCCAGTTGATGCAGAAGGTATCTTTAGTATATATGGAAGACAATCTTGTGATACAAGAAAATTAGAAGAGGGTGCAGAGATAGATTTAGGAAACAGTACTTTTGGAGGACATGAAACCCTAACTATATTTGAAGATGTATTTGTTCCAAATGAAAGAATATTTTTAAACGGAGAAGTAGAGTTTTCAGGAATGCTTGTAGAAAGATTTGCAGGATATCATAGACAAAGCTATGGTGGATGTAAAGTTGGGGTTGGAGATGTACTTATAGGAGCATCTGCTGTGGCTGCTGATTATAATGGAGCAAATAAGGCATCTCACATAAAAGATAAGCTTATAGAGATGATTCACTTAAATGAAACCCTATACAGCTGTGGTATTGCCTGTTCCTGCGAAGGCGCTGCTACAAAGTCTGGAAACTATCAAATAGATTTGTTACTAGCAAATGTTTGTAAACAAAATATAACAAGATTCCCTTATGAGATAGCAAGACTTGCAGAGGATATAGCAGGAGGGTTAATGGTGACAATGCCATCAGAGAAAGACCTTAAGGATCCTAAAATAGGACCATATATAGAAAAATATTTAAAGGGCGTAGCTAGTGTCCCAACTGAAAATAGATTAAGAATACTAAGACTTATAGAAAATTTAACGCTAGGAAGTGCTGCCGTAGGTTATAGAACTGAGTCAATGCATGGTGCTGGTTCACCACAAGCTCAAAGAATAATGATATGGAGACAAGGTAATTTAGACAAAAAGAAAAAATTAGCTAAAGCTATAGCAAAAATTAAGGAGTGAAATTCTTATGGAGTGGAAAGAGGTATATAAAGAAAAAATAGTTACGGCTAGTGAAGCTTCGCAAAAAATAAACTCTGGAGATCGGGTAGTTATTGGTCATGCAGTTGGAGAACCTAAACTAGTTATAGATGCAATGATTGAAAATAAGGAAAGTTACGGAGATGTAGAAATAGTTCACATGGTGGGGATGGGAAAAGGAACATATGCAAGAGAAGAAATGGCTCATCACTTTAAGCATAATTCCTTATTTGCTGGAGCATCTACAAGAGAAGCTATAAATAGTGCTAGAGGAGAATTCACACCTTGCTTTTTTTCAGAAATCCCAAGATTATTTAGAGAAGAGTATTTAAAGGTAAATGTGGCTATAATTCAAGTTTCAGAGCCTGATGAACATAGTTTTTGTAGCTTTGGAGTTTCAAATGATTACACTAAAGTAGCTGCAGAGTGTGCAGACATAGTTATAGCCGAAGTTAATAAGAAGATGCCAAGAATACTTGGCGATAATTTTATACATGTTAAAGATATAGATTACATAGTAGAGGCCGACTATGAAATTATGGAACTTAAAAAAGGCGAAATAGGAGAAGTGGAAAATGAAATAGGAAGAAACTGCTCCTTTATTATAGAGGATGGATCCACATTACAACTGGGAATAGGTGCCGTGCCAGACGCTGTACTTTTAAATTTGAAAGATAAAAAGGATTTAGGTATACATTCAGAGATGATATCAGATGGAGTAGTAGACCTTGTAGAAGCTGGAGTTATAAATAACAGGAAAAAGACAATTCATAAAAATAAGATAGTAGCTACGTTTTTAATGGGAACAAAGAAACTATATAATTTTGCAGATAATAACCCAATGATAGATATGTTCTCTGTTGATTATGTAAATGATCCATATGTTATAAGTCAAAATGATAATATGGTATCAATAAATTCATGTATACAAATAGATTTGATGGGACAAATAGCATCAGAGTCTATAGGACTTAAGCAATTTAGTGGAGTGGGAGGACAGGTAGATTTTATTAGAGGTGCAAATAGATCTAAAGGTGGTAAAGCAATAATAGCAGTTCCATCAACAGCTTCTAAAGGCACTGTTTCTAGAATAGTTCCATTTTTAGATAATGGAGCTACAGTAACAACATCAAGAGCAGATGTTCATTATGTAGTTACGGAGTATGGTATAGCAGAATTAAGGGGAAAGACATTAAAAGAAAGAGGCAGAGCTTTAATAAATATAGCTCATCCTAAATTTAGGGGAGAGTTAATTAAAGAGTGGGAAAGAAGATTTAATAGTAAATTTGATTATTTTATATATTATAAGATTCATAAGTAAAGGATGATAAAAAGATGGTTTATATAAAAGAAGAGTATTGTAAAGGATGTCAGCTTTGCATAGATTTTTGTCCTAAAAAGGTTTTAGTTATGAGCCTTGGAAAAGCAACAGTTGAAAAGGGAGACTTATGCATAAGCTGTGGTATATGTGAGAGAATTTGTCCTGATTTTGCTATAACAATAGGAGGGGACAAAAATGAGTAATATGGTATTAATGCAAGGAAATGAAGCCTGCGTTGCGGGTGCAATAAAAGCTGGAATGAAGTTCTATGCAGGTTATCCAATAAGTCCTGCTAGTGAAATTGCTGAAATAGCATCGGTAGAATTGCCTAAGGTAGGTGGCAAGTTTATCCAGATGGAGGATGAGATAGCAGGTATGGCAGCAGTAGTTGGAGCTTCACTAGCAGGCTTAAAATCAATGACAGCTACAAGTGGACCGGGATTTTCATTAAAGCAAGAGGTTATAGGATACGCTTCAATGGCTGAGGTACCCTGCGTAATAGTAGATGTTATGAGAGGCGGTCCAAGTACAGGACTTCCAACATCAGTATCACAAGGTGATGTAATGCAAAGCATGTGGGGAACTCATGGAGATCACCCAGTTATTGTAATAACACCTATAAGTGTATCAAGTATTTATAAATTAACTATAGAAGCATTTAACTATGCAGAACAGTATAGAGTCCCAGTAATACTGCTATTAGATGAAGTTATTGCTCATATGAGAGAAAGTATATCTTTAGAGGATTATGAGGCTGAAATAGTTGATAGGAAAAAGCCAGATTATTGTAATAAAAATGGATTCAAAGCCTATGAGATTACAAAAGATATGGTACCGGCCATGGCAAATATAGGTGAGGGTTTTAATTTTCACGTTACAGGACTTAGCCATGATGAATATGGATATCCATCAAATTCAAATGAGGTAGCTGGAGATCTTATAACTAGACTTTTATGTAAAATCAAAAATAATAGGGGTAGCATAGTTAGATATGAAGATATTAAAACAAAGGGTTGCAAAAATCTAATAGTTTCATTTGGTTCTGTAGCAAGAGTATGCAAGGAATTAGTAGAAGGTGAAAACCTTGAAGACACAGGATTATTTATACCTTATACTATATGCCCATTTCCAGACAAGGAATTAGAAAAAATCATAGAGGAAAATAATATAGAGAATATATTTGTACCGGAACTAAATGCAGGACAGCTTATAAATGAAATAGATAGAATATCAAAAGGCAGGTGCAAAGTAGTTGGAATAAATAAGTATTGTGGTGAAATATTTGAGCCAAGTGAAATTGTAAATGCCATAAGGGGAGAGCACAGATGAATCAAGGGCTAATAGATAAGTATTTAAGGAAAGATAAATTGCCACATATATGGTGTAGTGGATGTGGTAATGGAATAATATTAAAAGCATTAGTTGAGGCTATAGATGCTTCAAATATAAATAAAGAGGATATATGTATTGTAGGGGGTATAGGCTGCTCATCGAGAGCAGCTCAATATATGAATTTTGATACAATACACACATTACATGGGAGAGCTATACCTTATGCTACAGGAATAAAACTAGCAAATCCTAAAATGAAAGTTATAGTAATATCTGGTGATGGTGATGCAACCGCTATAGGTGGAAATCATTTAATACACGCTTGTAGAAGAAATATAGATTTGACTGTAATTGTTTTCAATAACAATATATATGGAATGACAGGAGGACAATGTTCACCTACAACGCCAAAGGATGCAAGAACAACTACGTCTGAAGGTGGAAATCTTTGTAGAGATTTTGACATATGCAAGTTATGTGATGCAGCAGGAGCAACTTATATAGCTAGAAGTACAGTAGCGCATTACAATCACTTAGTAAAATCTATAGAAGGTGCTATTTTAAGAAAAGGATTTTCAGTGGTGGAAGCACTAACTACTTGTCCAGTTCAATATGGAAGAAGAAATAAATTAAAGAAGCCTTCAGATATGATAAATGTTCTTAAAAATGGTGGAGCAGAAAATGAAAAACTTAAAATAGGAGTTTTCAAGGATGAAAATGAAAATGAAGATGAATATGTAGAGCAGTACTTAAAATATATTAGCACCCAGGTGATAATTTAAGGAGGAAGCTTAATCATGGATAAAAGAGAAATAATTTTCACGGGACTTGGAGGACAAGGAATAGTTAAAGCAGGGATAATACTGGCAGAAGCTGCGGTACTGGAAGGAATGCATGTTGTTCAAACTCAAAACTATGGACCAGAATCTAGAGGTGGATGCTGTAGGGCAGACGTAATAATTTGGGATAAAGATATATCTTATCCAAGGGTAGACAATGCGGATATAATTTTAGCCTTAAGTCAAAGTGGGTATGACAAGTTTAAAAATAATTCAGCAGAAGGTGCTGTTGTAATTGTAGATGAAACTGTAGATATTGAAGGAGATAGTAATTGCATTAAACTACCTTTAATAGAGGCATCAGAAGTGCAGCTTAAGAATCCTCAAAGCATAAATATGTTATGTTTAGGAGCCTTGGCAGCAGTAACAAAATTAGTTGATTATGAAAGTTTAAAGAAAGCTATAAGTGAAAATGTGCCAAGGGCCACTTTGGATAAAAATATGGTAGCTTTTAATAAAGGGATATCTATGGTTGAAGCTTTAGCGTAACAATAAATTTAAATTACAAAGATTGATAGGGGGAACTAAACATGGAAACAAAAAGTTATGTAGATTTATTAATGGAAAAGGGAAGAAGGGCTCAAAAGGAATTTGAAAAATTTTCTCAAGGTCAAGTAGATGAAGTAGTAAAGGCCATTGGAAAAGTAGTATATGATAGAGCAGAAGAATTAGCAAAAATGGCTGTAGATGAAACTAGAATGGGTGTTTACAATGATAAAGTAGCAAAAAATAAAGGAAAGTCAAAAATGATATGGAAAAGTTTAAAGGATAAGAAGTCAGTTGGAATAATAGAAGAAGATATTGAAAATGCAATTATAAAAGTGGCTAAGCCTATGGGCATAATTGGAGCTGTAACTCCATGTACTAATCCAATAGTAACACCTATGTGTAATTCAATGTTTGCATTAAAAGGGAGAAATGCAATAGTAATAGCTCCTCATCCAAGAGCAAAGAAATGTGCCAAATATGTAGTAGACTTATTCAATGAGGAACTTAAGAAGTTAGGTGCTCCAGAGCACTTAATTCAGGTTATAGAAGAACCATCTATAGAGCTTACAAATGATCTTATGAAGAAGGTAGATGCAGTTGTTGCAACTGGTGGAATGGGAATGGTTAAGGCTGCATATAGTAGTGGAAAGCCAGCTTATGGCGTTGGTGCTGGAAACGTTCAATGTATAATTGATAGAGATGTAGATATAGAGGAGGCTGTGCTTAAGATTATAGAAGGAAGAACTTTTGACAATGGAATAATATGCTCAGGGGAGCAATCTATAATAGCACCAAAAGAAAAATTTAGTGAAATTATGAAGGCCTTTAAGAAAAATGGAGCTTATTACGTAGAAGATGAAGAAATAATCGAAAAATTTGCAAAGGTAATATTTCCTGAAGGGATTATAAATGGAAAAATAGTTGGTCAAAGTGTTGAATTTATAGCTAATATGGCTGGAGTTAATATTCCAAAGGGAACTAGGGTTATAGTTTTAAAGGCTAGAGGATATGGGGACAAGGATCTATTATGTAAAGAAAAAATGTGCCCTGTTATGGTTGCCTTTGAATATGACAAATTTGAAGATGCAATCCATATAGCTCAAAGTAATTTAGAAGTGGAAGGAAAGGGTCACTCTTGCGCTATACATTCAAATAGTATGGAAAATATTAAATTAGCTGGTGATAAATTAACAGTAAGTAGACTGGTAGTTAATCAACCATCAGCAACTTGCGCAGGTGGTGGAGCGAAAAATGGATTTGCTCCAACAACTACACTTGGATGTGGTTCCTGGGGAAATAACAGTATTTCAGAAAACTTAGATTATAAGCATCTTATAAACATTTCAAGAATAGGTTTATATAATGAAAATGCAAAAGTATTAACAGACGAGGAAATTTGGAATTAGGTTACGGAGGACAGATGAAAATTGAGAGTTGAGAGTTTACGGGTGATTTGCTATATTAGGAATGCAGGAGGGGAATAATGAAACTTTTAGAGGTTAGACCACAAATATGTAAATTTAATAATTGTTTAGAGTTCGCTAATGAATTTAAACTAGGGGAAAAGGATTTAATATTCACTAACAAATTTTTATATGAAAGATTCCTTAAAATTTTAAATACAAATTGTAACTATATATTTCAAGAAGACTACAATTTAAAAGAGCCTTCAGATGATATAATAGATAAAATAATAGGAGAAATAAAGTATAAGAAAATAGATAGAGTTGTTGCAATAGGTGGCGGTTCTATAATAGATATTGCTAAAATATTAATATTAAAGGGTGTAACAACAACTAAAGAGCTTTTTGAAAAAAAGATACCTATGGTAAAGGAAAAGACGCTTATAATAGTTCCTACAACCTGTGGAACAGGAAGTGAAGTTACAAATATATCAATTACAGAAATAAAATCAAAAGGTACAAAAATGGGTCTTGCCGCAGACGAGCTATATGCTGATTATGCAGTTTTAATACCTGAACTTGTGCGCGAACTTCCTTATGAATTCTTTGTATATAGTTCAATAGATGCGCTTATACATGCTATAGAGTCATTAGTATCTCCAAAAGCAAATGCTTACACCGAAATGTTTAGCTTTGAGGCTATTAAGATAATAATAAATGGTTATAAGGCTATAATAGAAAAAGGTGTGGATTATAGAAAAGAGATAATAGAAGACTTTCTTATAGGGAGTAACTATGCTGGCATAGCCTTTGGAAATGCAGGAGTTGGAGCTGTACATGCACTATCCTATCCATTAGGAGGAAAATATCATGTGCCTCATGGCGAAGCAAATTATGCATTCTTTATAGAAGTATTCAAATTCTATAATAGAAGTAATCCAAATGGAAAAATCAAGAGGGTTAATCAATTTATAGCTGATATTCTTGGTGTGCCAGAAGAAAAAGCATATGAAGAATTGGAAGAGCTACTAAAGAACCTAATAGTAAGAAAGAATCTAAATGAGTATGGCATGAGGGAAGAGGAAATAGAAATATTTAGCCAAGGTGTTATAGAAACTCAGGGGAGATTGCTTCAGAATAATTATGTGGAAATGAGCTTGGAGGATATTAGGGGTGTATATAGGGGGTTGTATAAATAGTAGGTTGATGTGTGGCATGCCATAAGGGAATATGTTTCCATATACAAAACATGTGGAGTTGTGATAATTTAAAAAGATAGTAAAACTTTGTAATTAAGTTTTGCTGTCTTTTTTTTTGTGAAGGTAGTAGTTGAGAGGGAAGGGTTCCAGTTTAAATAATGGATGAAAATTAAAGAAACATTATAGGTAAAATAAAGATATAGTGTTAAAAATTGTAGTATAATGAAAGTGGACGAGATTAGAATAAGGGTGTAGACTACAATTTAGTCTACTAACGATAAAAATAAAGAATGTCGGGGGACAAATAGAAATGAAAAAAAATAAAATAATTGTGGCAGTTATAATTATTATTGTTTTTCTTTTTATTGCATGGGTTTACGTAGGTATGAAGGGATTACCTTGGAAAATTAGACAAACAGGAGTTATTTCTCAAAAGTATCTAAGGGAAAAGTATCCAGACTTAAAATATAAAGTGGATAAAGCATATTACAATTCAAAATTTGGATGTTATTTTTGCAGTGTTGTTACTGAAGGTGATTTACCAATAACCTTTGAAGTTATTGTAAGAGAAAATGAAACTATTGAAGATAATTACTTTGAAATGAAGGTAAATACCGAAGCAAAAAATATAATAGTAGGGTTAATAAAAAACAGCGTACCTAATATAAAGCATATTTCTGTATTAGAGGATGCTGGTCCTGATTCGGTAGACGGAAGTTATAAAAAGTACACAAGATTTACAACTGGAAAGGCATACCCATTAAAAATAAGTATTATATGGAATGGTGATAAAATGTCATTGGACAGTTTTATTGATAAAACTTTAAATATTAGAGAAATTTTAGAAAGTAAAAATATTTCTGTTTGTGGTCTTTATATTCAAGATGACACAAATAAGTATGTAATTGATTTAAATGGAGGAATAATGAATGGAAAAATGGAAGGTAACTATAATCTTACGAAGGGTGAAATTATAAAAAGTAAAACTGCATATATAATGAAATAATTATTAATTAAGAAATCATATTATATTGCTTAATGGAATTCTAATTTATTAGATTAGGTAATTTCATAATTTTCTCATATTTCGTTGATATTCTGACTTTACTCCTGAAGCGTATCTATGGAGAACCAAAATAAATAGGAGCGTTTGAAATAATAAAATTAAGCCAATGATATTAAAAGTGTCATTGGGTTATGCTATAATTTTTTTGAGCTAAGAATGTGTATTAAGTAAAAGAAATGGCTGATGTTTATAAAAAATTAACTGAAAAAGAGGTATAAATTATGATAAAACCAATTGTAAAAGATATATTGTTTTTAGAACAAAAATCAGAAGATGCAACTAAAAATGATATAGTAGTAATTGATGATTTAATAGATACATTAAAAGCAAACTTAGAGTATTGTGTTGGATTGGCTGGAAACATGATTGGAGTAAAAAAGCATATATTGGTATTTACTGTAGGCAACCTTATTGTACCTATGATAAATCCAGTTATATTAAAGAAAGAAAAGCTTTATGAAACAGAAGAGAGTTGTTTATCTTTAATTGGCTTTAGAAAAACAAAGAGATATGAAATGATAGAGGTGGAGTATCTTGATAGAAATTTTAAAAAGCAAAAGCAAGTGTTTACTGGATTTACAGCACAAATAATTCAACATGAAATGGATCATTTTGAAGGTATAATAATCTGATTGAATAATTAAAACAGTATTTATCATAAGAAAAGGTTGTTGCTTAAATATAAAATATTTACGGCAAGGTGAAGCATATCATAAGTAAAAACACTATGTGTATTGAAGTTCCCATTATCTATAAAATTGGACGTGCTATGGCGAAGTTATTGTCAATTATATTAATGTTACGTGAGCTCATAATATAACTAAAGAACATGAGAAAATCTGTCCTGCATTCTAAAATTGTGTTTTCAGAACGATTTTTTATTAAGCAATAATATGCATCTTCATATTTAAGTATTTTATTAAGGTAGTTTAAATATTTGTTTATTATATTGGAAATTGGTATTACATGTATCAAAAAATGTGAAGTAAAGATTATTTAAATATAGTACACAGATAAATAGTAATTTCTAGGGGAGATGTGAGTATGGATACAGGAGCTATTATGATTTTTCCTGAATTTGAAAATTTGTTTAGAAAGGTGAGTTTATAATGTTTGAAATTTTGTTTGATGAGTTGGTAAGAAAATATGGTGAAGATTTTAATTGGTCTTTCATAGCTTTCACAAACAAATATTTTATAGAAGAAGCAAAACGAGAAATAAAAGAAGGACATCCTTTATATGGAGAAACGATGTATTCAACGGCTAAATGTGATTCTAATGATGATGTTATGTATGTAATAAGTGGAGAAAGATATGTTATTATTCACTTGACTTATTCTGAAAATACAGATGCTAGTTATCCTCATTTCATTCTATTTGAAAATGTAGAAGAAGAATTAATCTACATTGAAAAGAGATATTTACAAGAATATTTGTAAGTAAAATTACACTTTTAAATTCCAAGTTGTTAAAAGATTTTATTAGTGCAAAATGAGTGTGAGGAGGAATGCATTATGGACAGAAAAGAATTGATTGAACAGAAAAAGAAACAATTATATTTTAAAAATTTAATGAAATCCATGAATGCAGTAACTATTATAGAAATATATGAAATTGGTGCTGAGAGAGATTATTATAAAAATATTATTTATTCATATTATGAATTGTGGCAACAAAGTAAGATTGAGCCGTACAGTAAATTAATATGCAAGGCTGATGATAATCAATGTTGTAAATGGATTATAGATGAAGCTCGCTTAACAAGCGAAAAAGAATATATCTTTATTAATGGCGGATATTATGAAGGTTATGCATTAATTATCATTAATGATTTATCTGAATCAGTACTTCAATTATGGTATCATAATTGGAAACTTAATGATTTACATGGTTCTCTCAAATGTGGTTTTGGAGAAGGATTTTGTTTAATTGACTTAGTAGATAAAAAAGTAATTGATGTTGCTTTAGTTAGTGATGATGAGTATAATTATCAACTTTGGCAATGGTATTATTGATTCTTATTTCTGAGTTTAAAATTCCATTTGTAGGTGAGGTAGGAAGCATGTACAAGATAATTAAAAAAACTAATAATGGTTGGGAAGTACATGAAGTTGTAGGAAGTGATACTATTTCCCTTGTAAAGTACAGCGCAAATCATCAGGACATAAATAAATTAATAGAAGTATTACAACTTTTATATAAAAATAAAGTTGTAGAAGGTTCAATTGATATGAATCTGGCTATGCAAGATGAATATTTGCAGGAGTTATCAATAGGAGCGTATCAGTTTATTATAAATTTAGACTTTTGGGAAACTTTTATTTTTTATCCAAAACAAAAAGATGGAAACTCATATGTCATGAAAGTTTTTGAAAAATTAGCTACAGACACTAATTAAAACACCAGATTGAGGTTGAGTAATATAAATAGTAAATTTATAAGGCAGCTAATTATCATTATTAGAAATCAATCATAATTTTTAAAGGAGACTAGAGACTATAAATGTTTAGATTAAATAATGTGGAATTTGAAATTAATGATACTGAGTCTATATTCTATATTAATAACGGAAATGAAAATGGGCTTAGTTTTGCGCTTGATATAGATTGTAAAGCAGCAGAATATGATGGAGAGAATGTGACCCCATCAATATGTATTAATTATTTTGAAACAGATGCTAAAAGTATTCAGGATTTAAACGGAATGGAGTCTTTTGTGAATAGTTTAGAAGAATCTGACGAAAGAGAAGATACTATGTATTTGTTTGAGCATGAGCCATTTGAAAAGTACAGTTTAAAAATTCTTGAAAGTAAAGATGATAGAGTTCGTGTATTCTGTAAAGGAGTTGTAGTAACTAATGGATATTCAGAACCATATATATCTGCACCATTTGAATTAGATACTTGGATTAAGATAAAATAGGAATACATAAATTTATATCACGATGGAACAAATTCCCAATTTGTCTAGTTGATTAAAACTAACATGATATTTGGTTTATTTAATGCACATTTTTGTATGGTATAGTGAGATAATAATCTATATTTATCAGCTTCTCATTATCCATATACCCATTAGGTTAAATAATCTGAAGCTGGTTAAATGGATTGAAATGTCTATAATGTGCAGTACAAAAAAATGTGACACAATTGATAAGTGTGGGGAATACCTTAGTTAGCTAGACATGTTTTATAAAGATATCTGACTGTTAAAGAATAACGGGGATATGTCGAACCTTGAGAAAAAATGTATCATAACTATTGAAATTGAAAGTACGAACAATGGTCTTTGATAATTGAATAATACGGTATTGAAAAATAAAAACATTTACTATTATGGGAATATAGTTATGTATAAATATGTATAATTTGCAATTTCTATAGAGTTAGGTCGAAGTTGTAAAATGTAACGGTGCAAATAAGGGGGGAATTATAATGTCATTTATGCATTTGAAAGAAATTTTAATTGGAATTTTTGTATTAATGCCTATAATTATTTTAATCCATGAATTAGGTCATGTCTTCTTTGCAAAATTATTTGGTGCAAAGATTAAAAATATTGTTATTGGAAGTGGAAAGACAGTTCTAACTTTAGGTAAATTAAAAATAAAAACCGTATATTTTTATAGAGGGGCATTTACAGTAGATAAATTAGGCAATAGCAAGTTTAAAAAAATATTTGTTTTATTGGGTGGAGCTTTATTTAACATAGCAAGTTGCTTAATTATAATAATACTTTTTAATTTGAATGTTATAAGTCAGACTAATTTATTTGCTGTTTTCATCAATTTCTCTTTTTTTGCAGCAGTATTTTCCATTATTCCCATGACATATGGTAATGAGAACAATGATGGTTTACAAGTATATCAAGTTATTAAGAAAGGGACTTCTGATTTCTATAATAACAAACATATTTAACTTAATAATCATTTTAGGTTTGTTTGTAATAGGAATTTATGAGTTTATGTTATTTATAAAACTTGCTAATAGGGGAATTAAAGCACTTGATATTTATATTAACGAAAAGACAAATAATAAATTGCATTGAACATTATTAATTCCAAATATTTTGAAGATAATTTCAGTTGGAAAAATAATTGGTGGAATATTACGCAGGTTTGTATGTGTTCAGTGTTTATTGTTGCGGAGATAATATTGAATTATCTGCACTAGCATTAATATCTTCTACTACGTATTTATTTGGTTGGGTTTTCATTGTTTGGTTATTATATATACTATTTTCGCAGTAAAAGCACGAATGTATTATCAATAGACAAATCTTAAAAACCGAATATAAGAATTATTGGGAAGTGTGTTGCTTCATATTCTTCTTATTAAGCGGTGCAACTAATAAAACCGAATAATCCCTTAAAAATGCCGTATTATTCAATTGAATTTTACGGCATTTTTACGTCGCAGTTCAAATGTAGTTCGTCATAACCAACTGTAAGAGTTAATAGATTGTTTGTGCAGGTTGTGTCTAGCATGGGAAGCTGTATATCTAAAGAAGAAACTCGTAAAATAAATTGAACAAAAGATTATTTAGATAATCTAATCTGTAATCAAGAAGGTGAAAATAAAGATGTTAAGTAGTTATTTACAAAATGGGATGTTTTATTTTTATGGTTGCATACATAAAGTATTAATTATTTTTTGTGTATTTACTGTTATAAAATTTTTAGTTAAAAGAAAATTTGAAATTAAACCGCTAATCATGTTATGTGAATTCGCATGGATTCTTATAGTTTTTCTGATTTTGCAAATCACGGGTATTATCGGTGATTATTTTGGTACAACTTCATTTTTTGATGGAATTGCAAATTTTAGCTTTGACTTTTTTAAAGAAGGGTTATCTATAGCAACCTTATTAAATATAATACTATTTATTCCTTTTGGGTTCTTCTCGGCAATAGTTTTCAAAAAACTTATGGATAAATGGATTTATGGAGTTTTGATGGGTCTCATTTTTTCAATAATAATTGAATTTCTACAAACATTTAATGGTCGTTATGGAAGTTTACAAGATGTAATAATGAACACAATTGGAACATTTATAGGGTATGAAATATGGTTTTGGTTGTCAAGACTCATACAAAGACAAAAGAAATAAAAATGATTATCATTGTGTAGGCTAGGTTATGAGGATACCCTTTAGTACTTAGTTTTCATAAAGTTCATCATAAACAATTGTAAGATTACTAAAGAAATTATATAAACTGGATAGAATGTGGACATACCCAGTAGGCTAATAATGGGCGTGCGAAAAAAATGAATACTTAATTGATGAGTGTAGTGAAAATGAATAACTTGGATATGGCGAACTAGTATTATAGGGCGTCATAGTAAAAATGTATTAGCCAATACAAAAAAAATGGAGGTGATTAATAAATGAATTTAATCTTTCATACTGTTTTCAGCATTTCGACTGCACCATTATGTGCTAAAAAGATAGCGGAAGGTAATAAGTCATTAAAGATTTTAACGTTGGGATTTATAGGAAATATAATTGGACATGGTATTATGGATTTAATTCCGCATAACTATCCATTCACAAGAAATACTGATGTATTAATTTCATTTGGAGTATTTCTTTTATCAATGCTATTTGTGAAGAAGGAGTATGTATTTTCAGTTTCCTTTTGCTTTTTAGGGGGAGTGTTACCTGACTTGATAGATAAAGCATTCTTCCCAATAATAGGGTTAAGGAACTTGAAAATCTTTCCTTGGCACTGGGCTACTACAATTAACGTCTTTTATAATCAATACTCCAAATTGTCTTACCAATCCATTAATATAGTTTTTAAAATGTTTAATATTTTAGTGATAATTGTATCTTTATGCTTACTATTAATAAATGTGAAATTTATTGTTCATCATATGTTAAGACACATAAAAACAGACGGCAAAAAACATTAACAAAATGACTTAATGTAATAAATAAAAAGACTTTTAAGTCATACTTTTCTTCTAATTCGTCTAAACTTTATAATTAATTTGCCAAGAGTACTCCTCATTTTGCTGTATAATAGTAACTCAAAATTGCAAATGCAAATGATGAACCTAAAACTATTAAAATATCTACATCGTTTTTTAAAAATGCTGCTACATACAGAACAACAAAAAAGAATAGCCACTTTTTAATAATTTTTTTACAAAAACTCTTTTTACCGTCTTTGCTAATAATTTCAAGTATCCCTGATATTGAAACTATTAGCATACATGATGCAGTTAATATAAAAATTATAAGAAAGAAAGGTACAACAGCAGAATCAACTGACCATTCAAATTTTTGAGCCATTAATATAAAAACAACTACTACTAAAAATAACATTATAAACATGCAACTAATTTTTTTTATTGTCTTAACCATAAATATTCCCCCCAAGTTAATATGAATTTTTATATTTCTACTACTGTAAAGTAAAAACCCTCAGAAGCCACACGTCTCGTGGCTGAGAGTGCTACAGGACGTCGCACCCTTAAACATCCTTGAGTTGTGTTGCATAAAATAAGATCATAAATCATATAGAATTATTTCCATATAGTTTTATATTAATAAAAGTATAAGAACTAAAACTCTCCATATTGGTTTAATAATTTACTTCTTTTTTGTTTCATAATATTTTACAAGTCCAAATTAACTCCATTATACAATAAAAGGATAATATTGGCTATAATTGTGTATATGATTTTCAACACTACTCTTTGTAAAAGTATATAATAATTAATAGTAAGGGAAGTAATATAAGATTTTATATTACTTCCCTTTTTATCTTAAATTAATGATAAAAAGTATATAGTAATAATACATAAATATAAGCAATAAAGGAATACTAAAAGTATAGTAAGTGAGATAAACGAAAGAGAGGTAATTAACAAAAGGTGAAAGGTAATGAACTAAAAGAACAGTGGTATAAAAAGATTAGGATAGTAAAAGCACAAACAGATTTAGGTGAGATGTTCTATATAGTAGATGATAATTATGATTTCATACCTTTGATAAAAGAATATTTAAATATGATACAGGCAAGAGCCGAAAGAGAAGTCTCTCCTAATACAGTAAAAACGTATTGTTACTTACTGTGGTATTTCGTTGTATTCTTAAAAATTAAAGGACTTAAAATATTAGACCTTGATGGAGAACCTGATATATTAGCAAAGTTTAAGTTATGGCTTAAAAACCCATATAGGTTTTATGAAAATATAGAATTATTAAATTACAACATGGAGGTTGATTATGTTGAAGATTCATTAAATATAACTACTATTAATGGAATAATCAGTAGAGTAAGTTCTTTATATTTATGGCTTAAAGCAAGTAATAGAATTAAGGAAAATCCAGTTGTTTATAGAAATGTTATGATTACTAAATCAATGCGTGATAAAGACATTTTAGCACATACAAGGCATAATAGAACCATACAAGTAAATACCTTAAAATCTAAAGTACCGAAGGTACTACCTAAAACTGTAGAACAAAAGGATTTTAAAATATTTTTAGATAGTGTAAATCTATTAAGGGACAAAATAATGCTTCTCTGTTTGAAAGAAGGAGGGTTTAGGTCTAATGAACTGCTTGGAATTCATTTAGAAGATATAGATTTTTCAGAGCAGGGTTTATGGGTTAGGTTTAGACCAAATAACGCTAATGGTTCAAGAGCCAAGGGTGGATATGGAAGAGATAAATTTATTCATTTACCTACTGATTTAATGGCTCTAATAGATAGATATATAAGTTCTGAATGGTTAGAAAGCAATGCTGATAATGATTTCTTATTTGTGGTAGTTAGTAGTAAATTACATTCTAATAATGGCAAAGTAATGACTAAATCAACTCTTGATTCAATGTTTAGATATTACAGCAAGAAAACAGGAATTAAGATACACCCACATATGTTAAGGCATACCCATGCGACCGAACTTGCAAGAGAATATATTAGTAAAGGAGAACAAATAAACTGGGAGTATATATCCAAAAGGCTTGGTCATGCAAGTGTAACAACTACAATGGAAATATACGCACATTTAAAGCCAGAAGATTATAAGCAAGAATACCAAAGAATGCAAAATTATAGAGAAAACAAAAGAAGGGGTTAATAATTGGAAGTTACAAAAGATATACTAAATTCTATACTCGTGATGGAAAACAAAAATATTGAAAGTGGTCAAATAATAAACTTTCCTATAGATAATACTTACACTTCTTGGATGACGAAATCACAAAAGAAGTTATTTGAAGTATTAAAGAATCCAGAACATAGAAATAAAACATATAAAGAAATACTGTTTTTAGCAGGATATAAGGGTGCATCAACATGGCATATTGCTATAAAGAATGTAAAATTTGCAGACTTACTTGAAAATATGGGAGTGAAGATAAGAATAACAAGCCCAAATTACTTACCTCATGGTGAAATTGAGTATATAAAAAATCCTAAAGAAAGAGAAACATATTTAACACAAGATATATGGGATGTAAGAAAACTTTATAATAATTATCCAAGGCATAAAAATCCTGCTGACTATATTTTAAACTTTGCTAAAATTAAAAATATCAATATAAGAAACAGTATAAAAAAATACTTTAACTATAATCAATTATCAACAATGCAACCCACAACAGTTAAAACCCACCTTGATAAGATGTCATGCTTTTTACAAGCATTAGAAAATATTTTTCCGAATATAAATAGTTTTAATGAACTAAAAAGAGAGTCTCATATAGAAAAAATAATTAGCAATATGCATGGCTCTGCAACATTAAGGAGACAATCTCTAACAATAATAAAATCAATGTTTAAATATATGTATGATAGTAAATGGGTGTTAAACGTCAAATTATAACTAATTGAAACGTCATTTTATTTCTATTATTAGTAGGTGATTTACGTCAGATTATCCCTATAAAATCACTTTATCAGTAAGAAAAAAGCATTTTATTAATATAATTTCTTTTAGCCGGCAGGCTACTTTTATATAAAAAATGAGTAGCAATAATAGCTACCCAAGTATGTTAGTTTAAATTAATATGTTCGGCCATAGCTTGTAAGGCATGAGCCACTGTTATCGCATCTACTTTGTTCATAATTTCACATAAGCGTTCAGAGTTCCAAAATAAATCGTTTAAGGTAGAAAGATGACAGCCTACATCATAATCAGGGATACAAGCAAAATTTCCATAATTTGTTTTGCCTATAACTACAATAAAGCCACTTCTACTTTCAATCTTAAGCTCATAATGACTTCCAAATTCAGTTAATTTAGTTATCATCCCAGACCAATTTTCTATTTTTTTGCCCGTTTTCATTGTACACTCAAATTTAATTAGCATAGACAATCCTCCTAAAAACTAATCTACGATTACCGAAGCGATAATTCATTGGCGGCAGCCATTATTGTGTCAGTGTCAATCACTGTTTTTTCGTGCTGTGCACCTATTATTAAAGCCTTTGTTAATATCATATTTAGACGTCTTATAGAACCAGTACAGCTTCTGTATGCAGCTAAAATGGCATTATTATCAATAATTTCAGAAGAAGCACTTGCCAATGATAGTCTCGAATGAATGTATTCTACAGCCTCAGTCTCTGAAAACCCTTCAAAATCATAATTTATTATGATCCTTTGCTTTAATGCTTCATGTATCTGTTTTTCTAAGATATTATTAAGTATAGGTTGACCTATTAAAACCAGTGAAAAACAGTCCTTTGAGTCCATAGAAAAATTCATGAGTAATTTTAAATCTTTCAATATATCATTACTTAAATACTGTGCTTCATCCCATACAAGTATGTAATGGACACCCTTATCACTGCTCATGTTTTCCATATAGTCTTTTATATTTTTAAACATGTCTGACTTGCGAGAGCAAGGTTCGAGTCCTAGTGAGATACAAAACTGCCGATAAAACTCAGCAGTAGTTACGGTAGTAAAGCAAAGATAAATAACCTTTGTTAAATTTGGATTAACTTTTTTCGCGAAACATCTTAGAGCAAAAGTTTTTCCTGATCCAGGCGAAGCCGTAAATAATCCAATGCCTCTAGTTTCATTAAGATAATCAAGTCTTGATATCATTTCTTTTAAATCCCTTGAGATATATGCATCTTTTTCTTTAATACCTTTTTCAAAAGGGTTTAAGGTCATACCATAAAACTGCTTAAACATATTTAACACCATCCTTTGAATAATCTATATTAAGTGGGTTTTTACGTTTGGTTTTACCATTTTCAACCTTGTTTGTTTTTCTAATGCTATATTTAATCTTTTCATAATAGATATAAGCACTGTCCATGTCATCAGGTAGATACCGCACTTCAACCTTCTGTTTTATAAATTGCATAGGTACATCATAAGATATTTTATCAATGCTTATAGTTGCATCATTATTTACTTTCCGTTGTACGCGATTCATAAAACAATTATCTAGCCATTCACTGTCAGATGCTACTTTTACATGAGCTAAATCGCTCTTATATCTATCAATAGGACGCTGCTTTGTAGATGAATGAATAGTTATGTTATGCTTATTAATATAAGTGAATAATTCATCATTTAGCTCCGCTAAGGAGGAAATAGATTCTACATCTAAAGTGTTTAGCCATCTGCTTTTTAATGTCCTGAAATTTCTTTCTACCTTTCCTTTAGATGCTCCGTCCCTTACCATTGTATG
Source organism: Clostridium sp. FP1 (assembly GCF_011065975.2). Taxonomy (NCBI): domain Bacteria; kingdom Bacillati; phylum Bacillota; class Clostridia; order Eubacteriales; family Clostridiaceae; genus Clostridium; species Clostridium sp. FP1. The sequence goes on from NZ_JAAMNJ020000001.1 coordinate 2,399,160, forward strand.
GAGCTCTACTATTCCAAGAGAGCCGCATATAAGACTTAATTGCTCATTTCTGTACGGAGAGCCATTATCCAAATAAATTTTTTTTGGAATTCCATACCTGGCTACAGCCTCTTTAAGTACCTTTTGAAAGTTATAAGAATTATCATTGTAAAAGAATCTACCGCCTACTATTAATCTAGATTTATCATCTATTAACATAATTACGTACGTCCGCTTGCGCTCACCATTTTCAGTTATAAATGGACCGTAACAGGTGTCGCCTTGAAACATTCCAGTTGCAAATTCTTCTTCAAAAGCTTTTCTATCTTTCATGTTGATACATCTAGCAGATCTAATATCGTTATTTTTTATAAACCGTTGAACAGTTGAAATTGACACATCCTTTTCTTTAATAAAGCCATCTTCGATGAGTTTATAATATATAAGCGTAGCATTAATTTTAGGAAAGTTGTTTTTTAAAGTGTATATCTGCTCTATAGCTACATTACTTAGTTTTCTGGTTTGACCTATATCGCTACGCGTCTTCGGAAGAAGGGAATCAAAACCAAATCTATTATATTCTGATTCCCAATTAGAAAGTGTTCCTGGGCTATACAAAACTGAATTGCCGTTAGGTAATTTTACAGGGTTAATAGAAACACGTCTATAATAAGCAATTTTAGATTGCTCAGTAAAAGTATTATTTATAGCAGGGGCTATTAGTGCTAATCTAATAGATGCTATTTCGATTATTTCTTTGTTATTCATTTATTATCACCTCTAGAAAAATGTTATCATATAGGTATTTCAATGACCATTATCGTATTAAGTGGTCTGCCTAAATTAAAATTAAAAATATATGCTTATAGCTAAACTATGACGTTCCTTGAAAAAACGATGAACCATTTTGCTTGAAAAATTGTATTATGAAGTCCTCAAGTTTATCAAAGGAACTATTTATGATATGCTGCACAAAAGTTAAGTTTGAAATGAGCTTGTCCTCTAAAAGTCCAAGCCACATCTGTTTATGTTCTTTAAACTTCTTTAAAATTCGATAGAATGTAGATATAGCAATGCCATAATGTTCGCACATAGCTTCCACAGAGTGATATTTATGTACAAGATAGTCATGGATGAGGTAAACAGTGAATTTAAAACTAAATGACATATACGGCACAATTACAGAAGGTAGAAGGGCATGAGTACGTTTACATGATGAACAAATATATCTAGAAATGATGATTATATTATCTTGAGCAGTATTATTATTATAAGTCACAAGATGGCGTTTGTAAGACGCAAATGGAGATAGCGCATGTTTAGCGCCACAAAATGGACATACTAAAGTCTCTATATTAACAGAGCTTACATATTTATTAAAGGCAGTTATCTCATTTTCAAAAGAAATTTGCTTAAAACACTTGCATAATTGTAAATTTAATCTTATCATAATAGTAGTTTTATAAGAGTATTAACTCTAATAAAGGGAGAACATTGCTTTGGACGGCTGGGGTTCTCCCTTTTCCTTTCTCTAGTTTTAATAATAAGCATAAATTAAGCTCCTAATGATGTCAAGTCATTAGGAGCTTTGTTATAGGAATAATCTGCTTAGTAAAAAAGCAAATAACCACTAGATAATTATTAGTATTATAGTTATAATTTGACTTAGGAATGCAGTTCCATAAAGCTATATTTTGACGTACTACAATGGGTAGAAGCCCCTAAATCTGATGCTCTGATTATTTCTTATGATGTTCCTAAAGGAAAAGAGTATCTACCGAGACCTATTCCTCCTAACATCAAAGTTCAACTTGATGACTATTTAGACAATGTAATCATTCCTTTATTAGAGGAAGGTAAGCCTACTCCTATTGTAGAGTCTCAATATTGGGATTTAATAATTATTATAAGACACACAGGAAGAAGATTTGAGGATATAGCACATTTAATTTCAGATAATACTGATAAAGACTGTTTAAGATATGATTTAGATGGAGACCCTCAACTATTTTCACACCATAGAATTGCTAAAATTGCAAAAGATTTGGTCATACCATTGGCACACTTAAAAGACAGAAGAGGTAATAATATCGTTGAAAAGGCAATATTAAGGCAAAAGGAAAGAGTAGCAAATTTACCACCTGCTCCTGATGGTTTCAAGTACCTTTTTAGAGAAATAAGGATGGATAATCGAGGCACTGGGGCAGGTAAAGCAATGACAGATACTAATGGCGGTCATATTATAGACACAGTAAAATATGGAACATTTAGTCATAGATATGTACTTCCCAATATTTGCAGCAAAATACCGTTAAAAAACATAGATGGTAGTAATTATAAAATAACTGCACACCAGTTTAGGCACACAGTAGCAACTGAAATGATTGATGCAGGAGTGGATATTTATGCTGTTAAAGAGTTTTTAGGACACTCTTCTATTGCTATGACAGAGAGGTATATTAAAGTATATCAACAGAGATTAAAGAATGTATTTAAAGAAAAATTAAGTAAATCAGATGCTACTGATATTAAAAATAATCTCACAGAACCAGAGGAAATATACGATAATAAATGGGTTAAGAACAAAATAATTGGAGTTTTTGAACTTGGTGATGGATGTTGTGAACACCCTTATAAAATGCCTTCTTGCCCTCATATGTCTTGTAAAACTTGTGTTAAGAAAAAGATATATCCAAGACATTTACAGGCGGTGAAGGATACTATAGAAAGCGAAATTATTCATAGAGATAATGCTTTCAGAATGGGTTTAACTGAAAAGGCAGAAGAATTTGATAAAGTAGTTAATTTCTATATAATTGCTTTAAATATAATCAGTAAAGGTGAAACCTTTGAAGCATCAAAACACTTTTATGCGAAAGGAGTTCAGTAATGGCTAACAAAAATCCAAACACATGTGAAATAGTTAAATATAAAAAACATGAAAGTGAATTAAAAAAGCAAGCAGTATTATCAACCTTAAAACAATTGGAACTATTAGATGACCCGATTAATAACCAAATTTCAAAGGCTGAAATATCTCGCAGAGCAGGTGTAAGTAAAACGTTCTTATTTACATATCCTGATGAACTTATAACTCCTATTAATGAGGCTATAAAGCGACAAAATAAAAAAATAAGAATAATATCTCAAATGCAGACATTTACAGAGACTTCAAAAGATAGAGTCATTGAATCACTTAAAAGAAGGATACAGTCATTAGATAAAGATAGCAAGAAACTGAAAAATGACAATGCTATACTTTTGGGAAAACTTGCCCAAAAATAACCGAATAATTAACCTAATATATGGTATAATGAGTTATGACTCTCATTTGTAATATAAGGTGGATTTAATTAAATTAGGGGGTATTTATGAGAAAAGTTGTTTTTGGGAGGTTTTTAATATTAGCATCTGTAATTATTTTTGCAATTATTGAAGTTCCAACTTCAAAATACTGTGAAACATTGGGTTCATGGACCACTCCGCCAGGAAAATATATGACTGCCTTGCAAGATACAGGTAACGGTTTTCTTTTTTGGTTAAGTATTTCATTGTTATTAATAGGCGTAATAATTGGTATGGTGGGATGTTTTAAAAAATCATAATATTCTTAAATGGTTCATCAAATGTGAAGGAATCGTTATTAACAATGTTATCAATAATATAAACTAATGGAATAGCCTATATCTTTAATTACTATGTAAAATAAGATATAGGCTTTATATTTTGGATAAAAAAACGATTTATATACTTTTAAGTTATTAAACATAGCCTAAATTTTAAATTAAAGTTGACTTGTTATTTATTTGAATGTCCCTAAGGCTATGGTGAAAATGGTAAGAAGTATAGAAAGGAGATAATAGAAGACTTTCTAATAGGGAGTAATTATTTGGCATAGCCTTTGGAAATGGAGGATCTGTACATACACTATCCTATCATTTAATAGGATAGTACCAGGTACCTCATGTGAAGCAAATTATGAATTCTTTAATAGGAACGAGAAGTTTATCATTAATTTTATCTGCATAAAATTTTACGATACAACTAAATATTGCCTTTACTAATTTGTATTATGTGATATAATCCTATTGCATCAATTTGATGTGGGTGGGCGAGGGATACATTAAAAGAAGGATTGACAAAATGGAAAAAATATTTAAACTAAAGAAAAATAACACTAACTTTAAAACCGAATTTACAGCAGCACTAACCTCATTTTTCGCATCAGTTTATATAATAGTCGTAAATGCTAGTATATTAAGTGATACAGGAATGCCTATGGATGCTCAAATAATTGCAACTGTATTAGCCTCACTTGTGGGTTGCTTACTAGTAGCTTTTATTAGCAATACCCCTCTGATAATAATGCCTGGTATGGGTGTAAATGCTCTTTTCACTTATACTATTGTAAGAGCTATGGGACTTAACTATCATGAAGCACTAGCCTCCGTACTTATAGCTGGATTTTTATTTTCTGTGGTAGCGCTTACACAATTATCTGAAATTTTATCAACATCTATTCCAAACAGTTTAAAAGAAGCTATCACCGTTGGTATTGGGCTATTTATAACATTTATAGGATTACAAAAGGGTGGTCTAATAGTTTCCAGTTCAACTACATTAGTCCAACTTGGAAAATTAACAGATCCTCACGTTTTAGCATTCTTAATTACTATGATAATTACTTTATGCTTATTTTTAAAAGATATACCTGGTGCATTTTTAATAAGCATTTTTCTAGGCACTATAACATCAATAGCATTTGGTATTGTAGATTTAGGTGCAATAAAATTTGGGCTTCCAAATTTTTCAGCATATAATGATTTGTTTTTCACAATGAATTTTGGCAAAATTGGTACTATACCATTTTGGGTAGCAACATTTTCTCTTACTTTAGTATTAGTTTTTGAAAACATAGGACTTCTACATGGACAAGTTGGAGGTATGTTAAAACAGCCTGAAAAAATAAACAAGGCATTGCGTGCTACAGCTTTTTCTACCGTATTTTGTGGATTACTTGGCACAAGTCCTTCAGTATCTACTGTTGAAGGCGCCGCTGGAATCGCTGCGGGTGGAAAGACTGGATTAACATCATTTTTAACAGGATTATTATTTTTAATTTCATTGTTTTTCATCCCAATAATAACCATAATTCCAAATGCAGCAATTTCTCCAATATTAATAATTATTGGTGGTTTAATGATTAAAAACATTATAAATATTGATTTCGAAGATTTCTCAGAAAGCTTTCCAGCTTTTTTAATAATAACATTAATTCCTTTGACTTATAGTATAGTTGATGGTATAGCTTTTGGATTTATAGTTTATCCATTAGCAAAAATATTTGCTAAAAAACATAAGGAAGTCTCATTAACTATGTATTTAGTTTCGTTAATATTTTTAATTTACTTTGTATTACGTGGATTAAGCTTATAATTTTATATCCTAGCCCTACAATTGTACATGTAGGGCTAGGATTTTATATAGAGACTTATATAAATATTAAAATATTACACAGGTGTTGCAATAAAGGGAAATATACTTTATAATAAGTTTAACTTAATAAATAGTTATTTAAGGTACCTTTTAAAGGTTTAATAGGGAAAGTGGTCTAAATCCACTGCAGCCCCCGCTACTGTACACGGAGACAAATTCATACCACTGGCAAAGCGCTGGGAAGGTTGGAGGAGAGTGACCCGCAAGCCAGGAGACCTGCCTAGATGATATACAGCTTTATCCTACGGAGGGAAGGGATAGCAATTATACATGCTTTTTTTTGCATTATATTGCTTTCACATGGGATGTGAAGGCATTTTATTTTATAAAATCTTTTACTCGACCTTTTGCAGGTCGAGTATTTTTATTTTTTTGATTATTTTAATTTAAAAGGTTGAAAATCCAGTTGAGAGGAGTAAATAGATGAAGAGTATATTAGTTGTTGGACATGGAAGTAGATCAAAAGATGCATTAGAGGTTTTTAATAAGGTGCTAGATAATTTTAAGTTAAAGGTAGAAGATAATGTAGAGGGGTGCTTTATGGAGTTATGTGCGCCAAACATACCGGATACAATTGATATTATGTATAAAAACGGGGCTCGCAATATAGTAGTTGTTCCATATTTTCTTTTTTGCGGAATTCATATTAAAGATGATATTCCTGGAATTTTGAAAGAAGTTAAAGCTAAGTATGTAGACCTTAAAATATCATTGGCAAGACCAATCGGATACAATAAGATAATTGCTGATATCCTTAAGGAAAATTCAGAGGGAGAATTAACATGTATTTAAAAAAACCTATGGAAATAGAGTATAAAAGCATGGATATAATTGAGGCTGAGCTTGGGGATCATGGACTTACTCCAATGGAACTTAAGGTTGTGGAAAGAACAATACATACCACAGGAGATTTTGATTATAAAAACATAGTGAGTATAAAATCAGGAGCAATAGAGGAAGGCATTAAGGCAATAAAGGGTGGATGCAGAATTGTAACTGATACAACTATGGGGCTTTCTGGAATAAATAAAAGAGCACTTGAAAAGCTAAACTGCACCGTGGAATGTTTTATTGGACACGAGGAAATATTTAAGAATGCAAAATTAAAGGGCATAACGAGATCCATGGCATCTATGGATTATGCAGCAAGAAGCCAAGTTGATATTTTTGTAATAGGTAATGCTCCCACTGCCTTATATAGAATTGGTGAGCTTATAAATGAAAATAAGGTGGCACCAAAGCTTATTATTGGGGTTCCCGTTGGATTTGTTGGGGCCGCAGAATCTAAGGAATATATTAGAGGATTTGATGTGCCTTCAATAACAACAATAGGTACAAAAGGCGGAAGCAACGTGGCAGCATCTATAGTAAATGCATTAATATATATGGCTAGTGACGGCAATCGCCATGAATGATCACTACGTAATAAAATATGGAAAAAGTCTTAGATGTGGATATACAACTGGAAGCTGCGCAGCTGGGGCAGCAAAGGCTGCAGCTAAAATGTTACTAAGTGGAGAAAAATTAGAAAATATTAGTATAGATACTCCAGCTGGAATCATTCTTACATTGAAGCTCTTGGACATTCATATAGAAAAAGATCATGCATATTGCTGTATTGTTAAAGATGCAGGAGATGATCCTGATTCTACGGACAAAATAGAGATATACGCAAGAGTGTCTAAACGAGAGGATTCTAAGATCCTCATTGATGGAGGAGAGGGCATAGGCCGAATTACAAGAAGTGGTTTTTGGGGAAAGAGTGGCACAGCGGCAATAAATCCTGTTCCAAGGAAAATGATTGCAGATGAATTATTAAAGGTGTCAAATTGTGGGTTTAATGTAGTGATTTACGCACCAAAGGGAAGAGAAATAGCTAAAAAAACCTTTAATTCAAATCTTGGAATAATTGATGGTATATCCATAATTGGAACAAAGGGAATAGTTGAGCCCATGTCTGAAGATGCGCTTAAAAAAAGTATTTATATAGAAATTGATGATGCCTATGACAAGGGAACAAGGGAAATAGTGCTGTTTCTCGGAAATTATGGTGAAAAAATTGTTGAAGGTTTAAATCTTCAGGGAGCTAAAATAAAAATATCAAACTTTATAGGTGATATGTTGCTTTACTCTAAAAATAAGGGCTTTAATAAAATAACCCTTGTGGGTCATATTGGAAAGTTATGCAAGCTATCCATTGGAGCCTTTAATACACATAGTAAGATTTGTGATGTTAGGATCGAAGCTTTTGTTTATTATCTTGCATTAAACAGCGCACCCCTTGCATTAATAAATTCTGTTAATGAATGTAAAACCTCAGAAGAGGCACTTAAGCTTATAATAGATAGCAATTATCCTCTTGTGATAAATAATATGATAGCTGGTTGTAGTGATAGAATCAAAAGATACCTTAAGGATGATGAATTTAGCATCCATGTAATTATGTATTCAATGGATTATGGAATACTTGGGAGGAAGCTATGATTAAAGTTGTTGGAATGGGGCCAGGAAATATAAATTATCTTACAATGGAAGCAATAAATGCAATAAAATCTGCAGATAGGGTTATTGCATTTGGAAGAATAGCTAGCACCGCAAAAATTTTAGTAAATGATGTTATTGAAGTAAATAGGGTTGATAGTATAATAGAAAACTTAAATGATAATGTAAATACAGCAATACTTGCCTCAGGGGATCCTTGCTTTTTCGGTATTATAGATTACCTGATAAAGAAGGGTATTGTAGTTGGAGAGGTAATACCAGGAATTTCTTCCTTCCAATATATGATGTCAAAACTAAAAAAGAGCTGGCAGGATGCCTTACTTATAAGTCTTCATGGAAGAGAAGAAAGTCTCTCAAAAGTTATTGAAAGTAGGCTATCAGTGATACTTACGGATAGCAAAAATAACCCTAATTTTATATCGAAAAGATTATATGAACTGGGGGTAATTGGAAAAATATATACTGGGTATAACCTTTCTTATGATGAGGAAGTTATATTAATTAATGATATAGGTGGCGAAATAGAAATAGCAGGGAATATATCAGTGGTGGTGATAGAAAATGAAATGGCTTAGAGATGAGGAGTTTATACGTGGAAAGATTCCTATGACTAAATTTGAGGTTAGGGCCCTCACCCTTGCAATGCTTGATATATCATCTGAAGATGTATTTTTAGATATTGGTGCAGGAAGTGGTTCAATATCTATTCAGGCAGCGGTACTTGGCGCAAAAGTATTTGCAGTTGAGAAAGAGCCTGAAGGACTAGAGCTTATTTTTAAAAATGCTGAAAAGTTTAATGTAGCAGTAGATGTCATAGGTGGAAATGCGCCGGAGGTACTTTGTAATATTGAAGGTTTTAATAAATGTTTTATTGGTGGAAGTGGTGGGAAACTTCACGATATTGTTTGCGCTGTAAGTGAAAAGCAACAAAGTGGTGGACTTATTTGCGGGAATTTTATTATCCCTGATAACATGATTCAATTTAAAAATTTGCTAAAGCAGTTAAGCTATGAAGATATTGAGGTTAGACTTATTCAATGTGCAGTTATGGATAGACTCGGACTTATGAAGGGTCAAAACCCTGTATATATAGTTAAGGGGAGAAAAATATGAGGAAGATTTATGGGATAGGAGTAGGGCCAGGGGATGCGGGGCTAATTACACTTAAGGGTTATAATCTAATTCGTAGTTGTGATTATGTGTTTTTGCCAAGTAGCAATGGAAATAGTCTTGCAGGAAAAATAGTTAGTGATTATATTGTGGACAAGAAGGTTATTGAAATTGAGTTTCCTATGGGTGAAGACAATGAGGAAAGATATATAAATGCAGCCATTAAAATAGATGAAATACTAGGTGAGGGCCAAGTTGGAGTATTCCTAACCCTTGGTGATCCAATGACCTACAGTACTTATTTATATTTGATGTTTGAGCTTAAAAAAATGGATCTCAATGTGGAAACTATTCCAGGGATAACTTCATTTAATGCAGCGGCATCAAGACTTTCATTGCCCCTAACGCTAAGGGATGAAAGCTTTTACCTTGCAGATGGGACTCTAGACGAGGAAATACTTAAGAGGGTTGATACAGTTTGTGTACTTAAGATAATAAAAAACAAATTAGATATAATGGATAAACTAACAAAACATGGGTTTGAATATGTTTGTGTGAAAAGGTGTACACAAGAAAATGAAACATTAATATATGAAAAATCAGAAATACTTGAAGACAACGATTATATGTCTTTGATATATGCAAGGAGGAAATAATAGTGATCTATTTTGTAGGTGCAGGACCAGGGGATGTTGATTTAATAACAGTTAAAGGAAGAAGAATTTTAGAAGCTGCAGACGTAGTTATATATGCAGGCTCTCTTGTATGGGAAGAACATTTGAAATTTTGCAAAAGTGGTTTTGAAAAATATAATAGTGCCTCAATGACTCTTGAAGAAGTTATTTCAGTAATGGTAAGTGAGCAAAACAGTGATAAAATAGTTGTAAGACTTCATACTGGAGATCCATCAATTTATGGAGCAATCAGGGAGCAAATGGATGAACTTGATAAACACCATATGGAATATAGTGTTATTCCAGGAGTGAGTTCATTTACGGCAAGTGCTGCAGCCATTAAAAAAGAATTTACTCTTCCAAATGTAAGCCAAACTGTAATAATTACTAGAATGGAAGGAAGAACACCAGTGCCACCTGAGGAGGATTTAGAAAAGCTTGCTTCGCATAAATGCTCTATGGCTATATTCCTATCAGTTCAAGATATTGAAAATGTAGTTGCAAAACTTATTAAGGGTTATGGAAGTTCCGATGTTCCAGTAGCAGTTGTTTATAAAGCCACCTGGCCAGAGCAAAAAATTGTAATGGGGAGGCTTTGCAATATAGCTGAAAAAGTAAAAGCTGAGGGGATAGGGAATTTTTCTCAAATTTTAGTGGGATACTTTATAGAGGGAGAATATGAACGCTCATTATTATACCATCCTGGATTTACCCATGCCTTCCGAAAGGGAGTAAAATGAAAATTGCCTGTCTTTACTTTACAAGGAGTGGAGAAGCTATTGCAGAGAGAATAAAGTATTCCTCAGATTATGAAGTACATATATACTCTAAGGAAAATTACAAAATTAATCTAAATAGTATTTTTAAGGATTATGATGGAATTGTTTTTATTTCTTCAACAGGAATTGCAATTAGAATATCAGCGCCCTTTATAAAAAATAAGACTGTTGATACTGCGATAGTTGTGGTGGATGACCTGGGAAGGTACTCAATAAGTCTTTTGTCAGGGCATATTGGTGGGGCAAATGAGCTTGCAGAAAGCATAGCAGAGTGTCTTAAATGCCAAGCCATAATTACAACAGCCTCAGATGGCAGAGGAATAGAAGCAGTTGACATGTTTGCAAAAAGAAATAATCTTTTTATTGAGAGTTTTTGCGATGCAAAAAAAATAACATCTATGATGCTTTCTGGAGAAGATATAAAGATCCAATCTGAAATTGAAGCTAAAATAGGATATGGAAGTATTGTAGAGCATCATGAAGCAGGAGCAATATTTGTTTGTTCAAAACTCCATATTAATTATGATAAACCTAGTTGCATTTTAAGACCTAAAAATATCACAGTAGGACTAGGTTGCAGACGTGGAAAAACCATGGACGAGATAATTCATGCGCTAATGACAGTATTTATTGATAATGATTTAAGTATAAATAGTATAAAACAAATTGCAACCGTTGATGTAAAGCAGGATGAAAAAGGCATAATAGATGCCTGTCAGTATTTAAAATGTGAAATGCTGGTAATTTCAAGGGAAGCTATTAAGGTAGTTCAGGGTAGATTTAATAAAAGCGCATTTGTTGAGCAGACAATTGGAGTATCTTCAGTATGTGAGCCCTGCGCGTATATTTCTGGTGGAGAAATAATAGTTGGTAGAACTGCAATAAATGGGATAACTATTGCTATTTCTAAAGGAGGAAAATAATGGCTAAACTTTACGTAGTTGGTATTGGCCCTGGTGGTCTTGATAATCTTACATATAAGGCGGCAAATGTAATAAAAAAATGTGAAGTAGTGGTTGGATACAAGTTTTACATAGAATTGGTAAAAGATATAATAGTAGGTAAAAAAATCATTTCAACTGGTATGAAGGGTGAAATTGAAAGATGCAAATTGGCCTTGCAGGAAGTTGAAAATGGAATTGATACCTGTATTATAAGCACTGGAGACCCAGGGCTTTATGGTATGGCTGGGTTAATACTTGAACTAGCTGGCGATATAGAAGTTGAGGTAATTCCAGGAGTTAGTGCTGCTTTTTGCGCTGCATCAGAGCTGGGAGCACCTATTATGCATGATTTTTGCACAATAAGCCTTAGTGATTTACTTACACCTTGGGAGGTTATTGAAAAAAGGCTTGAAGCGGCAGCGAGTGCTGATTTTGTAATAGCTATATATAACCCAAAGAGCAGGGGCCGAAAAATTCAAATAAAAAGAGCAAATGAAATAATAAGAAAGTATCAGAATGGAGAAGTTCCAGTAGGGCTTGTAAAAAATGCAGGTAGAGAAGGTAATGATAGGAAAATGGTAACTCTTGACACTGTGGATTTTGAATTTATAGATATGATGACAGTTGTACTTATTGGTAATAGCAAAACCTATATAAAAGATGGTAAAATGATAACTCCAAGGGGTTACAACCTTTGATATGGATTATTGGAGGAACCACAGAAAGCACTATTTTAATATCTAAAATAAAGGGGTTACTTAAGTATATTATATCTGTTGCAACCTATAGTGGCAGTGAGGTAATAGACGATGAACATGAGAATGTTGTGGTTTCGAGAATGAATTATGAAGAAATGCTAGAATTTATCAAAATAAAACACGTTGAGACTGTAATAGACATGTCCCACCCTTACGCAATTGAAGTCAGTGAAAATGCACGACTTGCCTGCGAGAAGGTTAAAATTAAATACTTGAGATTTGTACGTAAAAAAACTGAATTTGAAAATGTTGTTTATGTTAACAACATATCAGAATGTATTGAATTTTTAAAAGGAGTTCAGGGACATATCCTATTTACAACTGGGATTAAGAATATAAAAGATTTTGAGGCGATAAAAGATAAGCAGAGATTTATATATAGGGTACTTCCCACAATATTTAGTATTCAGGAGTGCGTTAATAACAATATTAAAATGAAGGACATTATTGGGATGCTAGGACCCTTTTCTGAAGATCTTAATATTAGTTTATTTAAGGAATATAATGCGGATTATGTTGTTATGAAGGATAGCGGAAGCGTTGGGGGAACACCAGAGAAAATAGAGGCTTGTTTTAAATGTGGGATTACCCCTATAGTAATTGGACGTGGATTTGAGGATGGAATAGGTGATATGGATAAATTACTAGCCATGATTTTATGATTGGACTAATATAAAATATGTATTTAGAGAGGTTGGGTCATGATTTGGGAATAATAATAGCTTCAAGAAAAAGTAAGCTAGCACAGGTTCAAACTGATCTTGTTATGAGTATGATATACGAAAAACATAAACTAATTTGTGAAAAGCTATTAATGGATACAAAGGGAGATAGAATACTTGATGTAAGCCTTGATAAGATAGGTGGCAAGGGCGTTTTTGTAAAGGAAATTGAAATTGCAATGCTAGAGGGACGTGCAGAAGCCGCTGTTCATAGTATGAAGGATGTGCCTTACGCCATGCCAGAGGGCTTTGAAATAGTTTCAATGCCCATTCGTGAGGATGCTCGGGACGTTTATGTATCTATGAACGGTATTCCTCTTGAGGATTTACCAAAGGGCGCAAGAATTGGGACAAGTAGTCAAAGGCGTTCTGCCCAGATTATGAAACTAAGAACAGATGCTGTAATGGTACCCATAAGGGGAAACATTCAAACTAGAGTGGAAAAAATAGAAAGAGAAAACTTGGATGGCATTATACTGGCAGCAGCTGGACTAAAAAGGTGTGGTATGGAGTGTATTATAACTCAGTATCTCGATGTGGATGATTTTGTACCTGCTATTGGTCAAGGGGCCCTTGGAATTGAAGCATTAAAGACAAGCTCATATATTGATATATTAAATAGCATAGAACACCTGGAAACTAGGATATGCGTGGATGCAGAGAGAAGTTTTATGAGACGATTAAATGGAGGCTGTCATTCTCCAATTGGAGCATATGCTAGGATACAAAATGAGGACATGTATATAATGGGCGTATTTGAGATAAACGGAAAATTTATTAAAAAAGATATATTGGGAAGCAAATATGATTATATAAGGCTTGGAGAATTGCTTGGTGAAAAGATAATAAATGATTAAGGAAAGGCGGTGCTTTTTATGTCAAAAGTATATTTGATTGGAGCAGGCCCTGGAGATGAGGAACTTTTAACACTTAAGGGTAAGAGAATTCTTGAAAAGTGTGATGCAGTTTTATATGATAGGCTTGCAAATGATAGTCTTTTAAAATATTTAAATGAAGAATGTATAATATATTACTGCGGTAAGGAACCTGGATGCCATTACAAAACCCAAGAAGAAATAAATGATATGCTTGTAAACCTAGCACGAGAAGGAAAAACCATCGGAAGAATAAAGGGAGGTGACCCATATATATTCGGTAGGGGTGGTGAGGAAGCCCTAAGACTTGAAGATGAGAAAATTGAATTTGAAGTAATTCCAGGAATTACCTCAGCTATAGCTGTTTTAAATTACGCAGGAATTCCTGTAACTCAAAGGGGAGTATCGCAGAGTTTTCATGTATTTACTGGACAAAGTGCAGAGAAATTAGATATAAACTGGAAAAGTGTAGCTGGTTTAACTGGAACATTGATATTTTTAATGGGACTTAAAAATATAGAGATTATAACGAATTCACTAATAGATAATAATAAAGATGCAGAGTGCCCTTGTGCTGTTATTATGAGGGGAACTACTTCAAAGCAGAAAAAAGTTGTGGGAACTCTTAGTAATATATGTAGTAAGGTAGCAGTATCTAAACTTGCATCTCCCTGTATAATTGTAGTTGGAGGAGTTGTTGGTTTAAGTGAGAAACTTAATTGGTATGAAAGAAAACCTCTATTTGGGAAAAACATATGTATAACACGCTCAAAGCAGCAAAGCGAAGAAATTAGTGAAAAACTGCTTGATTTAGGTGCCCAGGTAACTGCCATAAATTCAATTAAAATAGTGGATACCTCAGAAAATTTAGTGAATTATATTAAAAACCTAAATTTATATGATTATCTAGTTTTTACAAGTGTAAATGCTGTTAATTTATTTTTCAAATATTTAAAGGCTAGTGCATTTGATATTAGAAAAGTAGGTGGGGAATTTTGTGCAATAGGTCCTGCTACAGCCCAGGCAATAAGAAACATGGGAATAAACCCATTAATTATTGCAGAGCAATTTGTTTCTGAGTCTCTTCTATTAGAGATTAAAAAACATGCAAAACCTGGTGATAAAATATTAATTCCTGGGTCCAAAAGTTCCAGAGCATATCTAGGAGATGAACTTAGAAAACTTAATTGCGATGTGGATGAGGTTCCTATTTATGAAACTGTGGAGGGCACACTTCAAAATGAGGCTGCATTTGATAATGTGGATATTGTTATTTTCACAAGTCCTTCAACGGTTAAAAATATGATATCAATGCTAGGAATAAATAGAATAAGAGAAAAAGAATGTATAGCCATTGGTCCCATAACGGGCAGTGAACTCAGTAAAAACAATATTAAATATAGTGTATGCGATGAATATTCTAGTGATGGAATAATCAAAAATTTGTTGCAATTAAAAGGAGAAAAAAATGATTAATAGAAGAAGAAGACTAAGAGCAAGTACAGCAATAAGGGATTTAGTAAGAGAGACAATATTAACACCTAAGGACTTTATATTACCAATATTCGTTGTAGAGGGTGAAAATATAAAAGAAGAAATTTCATCAATGCCAGGAAATTATCATTATTCAGTGGACAGGCTTTATGAAATAATAGATGAGGTTGAGAAGGCTGGAATCAGGGGTATCATTTTGTTCGGACTTCCAGATACAAAGGATGAGGTTGGAACTTCCGCTTGGACAGATGATGGAATAGTTCAAAGGGGTGTAAGAAAAATAAAGGAGCTTAATAAAGAACTTTTAGTAATTACAGATATATGCATGTGTCAGTTTACAAGCCATGGACATTGTGGAATAATGGACGGGTGTGTAATTGATAATGATGCAACACTTCATTATTTAGAAAAAATAGCGCTGTCCCATGCAAAAGCTGGAGCGGATATGGTAGCTCCATCTGATATGATGGACGGAAGAGTTGGGGCTATTAGAAATATCTTGGATGAAAATAATTTTAAAAATGTATCAATAATGTCTTATAGTGCAAAGTATTCATCTGCATTTTATGGCCCTTTTAGGGAAGCTGCTCACTCTGCACCACAATCTGGAGATAGAAAAACATACCAAATGGATCCAGCAAATATACGTGAAGCAATGTGCGAGATTGAGGATGATATAAAAGAGGGTGCTGATATTGTTATGGTTAAGCCAGCAATTTCATATCTTGATGTAATAAGATGGGCAAGGGATAGATTTGATGTGCCAATAGCAGCTTATAGTGTAAGTGGTGAATTTGCAATGGTTAAGGCTGCAGCTGAAAAGGGACTTATTAATGAGAAAAATATTGCAATGGAAATGTTAACATCAATAAAAAGAGCGGGTGCGCATATTATAATTACTTATTATGCAATAGATGCTTGCAGATGGCTTAAGGAAGATTAATTTTAAGATGGAAATATAGTCATAATGCTCACTGGTCAATATAAAAATACTGACTAGTGAGCATTAAAATTTTAAATAGTATTAATTAAAACACATAAATCTTTTGGGGGAATGCTGCTATGACTAAATACTATCCGATGATGATTAATATTAAAAATAAAAAATGTTTAGTTGTTGGAGGCGGAAATGTTGCCTTTAGGAAAGTTAATGAGCTTATTGAATATGGAGCTAAAGTAACGCTAGTTTCCAAGGAAATTAATGAAAACATAAATTCATTAGTTGAAAATGTGGACAAAAGCATTATATATATTGAGGATACTTATAAAAGTGAATATATTAAAGGTGCTTTTATAGTTATTGCAGCCACTAATGATAGGGGCATTAATTTTGAAATAGCTAGTGACTGCGAGCAAAAAGATATTCTTGTAAATGTAGTAGATGATTTAGAAAGTAGTAGATTTATAGTTCCTGCAAAAGTTAAAAGAGGAGACCTAACAATAACATTATCTACTAATGGTAAATGTCCCTTTTATAGCAAATTACTAAGAAAGAAATTAGATCTTCAATTTGATGATAGCTACAGTATATTTGTAAATATATTAGGCGATTTTAGAAAAGAGCTTTTAAAGAATATAGAATCATGTTCAAAAAGAAAAGATATAATGGCTTCTTTAGATATGGAGTACTATATTAAAAGGCTTAGGGAAATAGGAGAAGAGGAAGTTCGAAAAGAAATTATGACACATGCTCTATAGAATTAAAAAATCAGTAAAATAGCAACAGAGATTTTTAGCAAGCAGACAAGCTCTATATGTGGGTTTAGCTATATTATAGCAAAGAAAAAAACTTCAGTAGAAGGGTAAATCTCCTTCTGAAGTTGTTAGTGTTACAGCACTGCAGGTGATGATTTAAGTTTTAAAACCATAACCTCCTCTTCATCCTCAACTTCACCTGTAAATTCAAAGCCAAAACTCTTATATAAACCTTTAGCTACTGCATTTTCAGGCACCTCACTAAGATATACCTCATCATAATTATAATTATTGCCAATATATTCAATGATTTTTGCCATTGATTTCTTGCCATATCCTTTTCCTTGGAACTTCTCATCAATCATAAACCTGCAAATCCAAAATTCATCATCAACATTTTTATCCTCATCCTCATCTATTCCAAACATAACAAATCCAACCATAGTTTCATCATCATAAATACACATAGGTGTGCAGTCAGGTTCATATTTTGATTGTGCCAAAGAAAATGAATTAGGTGCTACAAAATGCTTCTGAGCTTCTGACACCTTTAAATGTACACAATCCAGCCAGTTATCAGAAGTTACTTCTTTTAATAAAATATTCATATAAAATCCCCCCGGGTTCATTTGATGCTTGAACTTCGCTAGAAAAGTAAGCTATCATTTTAAATTTTGGTACATGTATATTTTACACTATTATACATGTAAAATATATGGTTATATTAATTAATATTGATTAATTATAAATATTTTACATAAAATAATATTTTCTTAGAACTACCTTATTTTTAAAATAGTTCTAGATACTCCTCGTACCCTTCTTCTTTAAGTTTATTAGTAGGTATAAACTTCAATGCAGCACTATTTATACAATATCGTAATCCACCTTTTTCACTTGGACCATCGTTGAATAAATGTCCTAAATGGCTGTCACCATATTTGCTTCTTACTTCTGTTCTTATCATTCCATGGGTTACATCCTTATTTTCCTTTACATGTTCTTCCACTAGTGGCTTCGTAAAACTAGGCCACCCACAGCCTGAATCAAATTTATCTAGAGAGGTAAATAATGGCTCTCCACTATTAATATCTACATAAATTCCTTCTTCACTATTATTCCAATACTCATTATCAAAAGATCTTTCTGTGCTATTTTCTTGACTTACCTCAAATTGAGTAGGAGTCAGTGTCTTTTTTAGTTCTTCTTTACCTTTTTTGTTATAAATTTTTTTAGACATAAGATTATCTCCTTTCGTTGTTAGAGTGCTTATTTTATTTTTAAGTTACCCATTAAAAAATATTCATATAAACATGGTACCAAATGTTTATATAATACTCTAGTTAAATTTTATTAAATGTTTAACTTAATATATAGTGAACTCAAGCAGAATTTTTTATAATAATAAGGAAACAATATAATATAGTAAGCAAAAAAATTATATAAGGAGATAGATTATGAACTATTTAGACAAATTAGCAAAAAATATTGAGTTTAATGGAAAAAAACAAAAGGTTAGCAATCATAAAAGTTTTTTGGCTTTAGCAGTAGTGGGTGTTGCAATTGGAGGTGCTGCTGTAGCTTTATTCACTAAAAATTGCTCTATAGAAACAAAAAAAAATGTTACTAACAATCTAGAAGATAATAATGGAGGTATACAAAAGGATATTGATGAAAATGCAAATATAGTTGAAGATATAAATCTTAATAGAGATGAAATTGAGGATACTTTGAAAAATGTGGGTGAGGAATCCATAGGTGATGTTGGTATTGCAATGGAGCATGCACTAGAGGATGATTACGATGAGAAGCAAAATGAGGATAAAAATTAATTGAAATTGCAAGATAATTATTATACTCTCACAGGGACAGACATTTTAGTCTGTTCTTTTGTTTTTTTTTGCATAGGTATTGACATAAAAATTTTTTGGGAATATAATGTACTTCGTAAGCGAAATATACGTATACGAAATGTACTGGAGCGAAATATATTTTAAGGTGGTGTTGTAGTGGAAATATTAAATGATAGCATAGAAGTTGCAAAGCTGTTTCAAGAGGTTATGCAGTTATTTAAACATAATACAAGTAAGGTGCTTTGTGAAGCAGGTATTTCTGCACCTCAAGGCATGGTACTCGGACTTTTAAGTAAAAAAAAGAAGATGAAGATAACAGAACTTAGCCAGCAGCTTTGTTTATCCAATAGTACTGTATCGGGAATCGTCGATAGGCTTGAGAAGCAGGAAATGGTAGTACGAGAAAGAAGTGAAAGTGATAAGAGGGTAGTTTATGTAAGTATATCACCCAAATTTAATGACATGCATGAAATTTTTAAAAAGCAGTTTGAAAAAAACATACAAAGCACAATGAGTAGAGGAAGTGAAGATGAACTTCATAAAATTTTTGAAGGTCTAAGTACACTTAAGAAACTTTTAGGCGACCAACAAAATAAACAATAACAGTGAATGGAGATGATATTAAATGATTAAATTATTTAGATTTTTAAAACAATACACATTGCAAATAGTTGCAATAGTTGTATTGATTTTTATTCAAGTACTTGCAAATCTATATTTGCCAACACTTACGGCAGATATAGTTGACAAGGGGATAGTACAAAAGGATGTAGTTCAAACTATTTCATTTTTAGGATTTAGTGGCTCGTATAAAGGTGTAGATTATATTCTTAGACTAGGTGGAATTATGCTAATTATATCACTGGGTGGCGTAATATGCTCAGTTATGGCTTCATTTCTATCTTCAAAAACTGCTGTAGGCTTTGGTAGGATTATTCGTAATAAATTGTTTGCTAAAGTTGAAGGGTTTTCGCTACATGAGTTTGATAAGGTGGGGACTGCCACTCTTATAACAAGAACTACAAATGACGTTACTCAGGTTCAAACAGTAACCGTAATGATTTTTTCTATTATGCTTTTTGCACCTTTAACTGCCCTAGGTGGTATTGTTATGGCTTTAAGAGAGGATGCATCACTAACCTGGATTTTTGCAGTTGTAGTTCCGCTTCTTGGAATTATTATTGGAGCAACTCTTGCATACGCTATGCCGTTATTTAAAGCAATGCAGGTAAAAATAGATAAATTGAATCTTGTATTACGTGAATCACTTACTGGTATTAGAGTTGTACGCGCATTTAATCGTACAGAGACTGAAAAGGTTAGATTTGATGATGCTAATGCTGACCTTATGGACAATGCTGTAAAAGTGAATAAAATTATGGCGTTTTTAATGCCAATAATGATGTTAATTATGAATGTTACAACAATTGCTATTATTTGGTTTGGTGGCAAAAGAATAGACGCTGGAACTATGCAAGTAGGTTCATTGCTTGCATTTATTCAATACGGAATGCAAATTTTATTCGGATTCTTAATGCTTGCTATGGTATTTATAATGATACCAAGAGCTCAAGCTTCAGCAATAAGAATAAATGAAGTATTAGACATGGAACCGGGAATAATAGATCCAAAGAAGGAAATACTTGCTGATAAAAAAAGTGGATATGTTGAATTTGTTGATGTCAGCTTTAGCTACCCAGGTGCAGAGCAACCAGCCATTAGCAATATAACCTTTAGTGCAAGGCCCGGCGAGACAACAGCTATTATTGGTGGTACAGGTTCCGGTAAATCTACCCTAGTAAACTTAATACCACGTTTTTATAATGTGGATAGCGGCACAGTATTAGTTGATGGTGTGGATGTACGTGAAATGAGTCAGGAGGGTCTAAGGTCAAAGATAGGCTTTGTTCCTCAAAACACTGTACTCTTTTCTGGAACTATTGCTGAAAATATTAAATATGGTAAGAATGATGCGACCTTTGAAGAAGTTCAACATGCAGCAACTGTAGCACAAGCTACAGACTTTGTTAATGGAATGGAAGAAGGGTATGAGCATTTCATTGCTCAAGGAGGTACAAATGTTTCTGGTGGACAAAAACAACGTCTATCTATAGCGCGTGCTCTAGTTAGAAAGCCTGAAATATATATTTTTGACGATAGTTTTTCAGCCCTTGATTTTAAAACTGATGCAAAACTTCGAGCAGCACTTAAAGAGGAAACAGCAAAAGCTACGGTACTTATTATTGCTCAAAGAGTTGCAACAGTTATGGACGCTGATAGAATCATAGTTTTAGATGAAGGTAAAATTGTAGGTATGGGAAATCACAATGAACTTTTAACCAGTTGTGAGGTATACCATGAAATTGTATCTTCACAGCTTTCAGAGGAGGAATTATCATGAGTGAAAATAAAAAAGGAAATAGATCAGGTGGGGGTATGGGTGGTGGACCAATGGCATCCTTTGCCGGTCCTATAGTAAAAGCTAAGGACTTTAAAGGAACCTTAAAAAGGCTTTTAAGTTACTTAAAGCCACAAAGAGTTAAATTTATACTAGTATTTATATTTGCAATCATTAGCACTATTTTTTCAATAGTAGGACCTAAGATTTCTGGAAAAGCTATAACTAAACTATTCGAAGGAATAATGAGTAAAATTGGGTTACTTCAGTTGAATATGCAGCAAGATAAAATAGCAGCTGTAATAAATGCTAATCCTGAAGCTTCAAAGAGTCCCAAGATAGTTGAGGGACTTGCTCAAGTTAAAGTTGGCATTGCTAAGATAATGGATTTAAATGGTGGTAAAATAGATTTTCATTATATAGAACGTATTATTTTAATACTACTGGCACTATATTTAATAAGCACACTTTTTGGTTTTCTTCAACAATATATTATGGCTGGAGTTGCTCAGAAAACTGTTTATAGTTTACGCAAAGATGTTGATGAGAAGCTTTCACGGTTACCTCTTAAGTTCTTTGATGCAAGAACTCATGGTGAGATATTAAGTCGTGTAACAAATGATATTGATAATATCTCAACTACGCTTCAACAAAGTCTTACTCAGCTTATTACGTCTATTGTTACCATCATTGGTGTTATTATTATGATGCTCACAATAAGCCCACTACTTACACTTGTGGTTATTTTAACATTGCCACTATATATTGTGGTAACAGCATTTGTTGCAAAACGCTCTCAAAAATATTTTGCAGCTCAACAAAAAGAAATTGGAGCACTTAATGGTCATGTTGAAGAAATGTATACAGGTCATAAAATTATTAAGGCCTTTGGACATGAGAAGGATTCCATAGAAAAGTTTAAAGATATTAATGATAGATTATACAATTCAGGTTGGAAAGCACAATTCATATCTGGAATAATAATGCCTATGATGAGATTTGTTAGTAATATAGGATATGTAATAGTTTGTGTTGTAGGTGGTTATTTAGCAACACAAGGAAGAATCACTATTGGGGATATTCAAGCTTTTATTCAATATTCAAGTCAGTTTACTCAGCCAATAGTTCAAACTGCAAATATTGCTAATATAATTCAATCAACAGTTGCATCTGCTGAACGTGTTTTTGAGCTTTTAGATGAAGTTGAAGAAGTGCCAGATGCTACATCTGCCAAACTCATAGAATTCCCTAAGGGAGAAGTTGTGTTTGAAAATGTTGACTTCAGCTATAAAGCAGGAGAACCACTTATTGTAAACATGAATATTGACGTAAAACATGGTCATACAATTGCAATTGTTGGGCCAACAGGGGCTGGTAAAACTACACTTGTTAATCTGCTTATGCGTTTTTATGAAATAGATGCGGGTAAGATTACAATTGATGGAGTGGATATTAGAGACATAAAACGTGGTGAACTACGTAATATGTTTGGTATGGTACTTCAAGATACTTGGCTCTTTAATGGTACTATAATGGAGAACATCGCTTATGGTAGGGAGGGCGCAACAGAAGATGAAGTTATGCAGGCAGCAAGAGCGGCCCATGCACATCACTTTATTAAGACTCTTCCTGATGGATATAATACAATACTAAATGAAGAAGCTTCAAATATATCACAGGGGCAAAAACAACTTCTTACTATAGCTAGAGCAATACTTGCAAATCCAACTATTATGATACTTGATGAAGCTACAAGTAGCGTTGACTCAAGAACAGAAGTTTATATACAAAGGGCAATGACCGCGCTTATGGAAAACAGAACAAGTTTTGTAATTGCTCATAGACTTTCTACAATTAGAGATGCAGAGTTAATACTAGTTATGAATAAAGGAAGTATTATTGAGATGGGGAGTCATAATGAACTTCTTGCTCAAAAGGGCTTTTATGAAGATCTTTATAATAGCCAGTTTACTGGTGCAAACTTAGATAATGAAGTGGTATAAATAAAAAATAATTTTAAATAAGGCTATGTTACCATTATTTTAATGGTAACATAGCCTTATTTTAATTATACTTGTAATAAAAAATTATAATTATCACCTATAAATTTTAATATAACAGTTGCTATTAATGATTGACCATCAATATTGGGATGTATACCATCTTTACATAAAAACTGACTGTAATTGCTGTGTTTTAAAAATTCTGTTCTTATGTCTATTAGCACAGTATTAGTTTCATTAGCTACTTCTGTAATGATTTTATTATATGAACTATGCCAGTTGAAAAGTCTATCCTTTGTACCTAGCCATTGTAAGATATTTTGCTCTGCAAAAGAATCTTCTTTTGTAATCCATTTGAAGTATTTTAGAGGATCCAGTGGTGGTAGTGTCATAAGTACAGGTAATATGTGATTAACCTTCAATGTATCTATCATTGCACATAGTGTTTCCCGATAAGTTGAAATATCAGTATTTGGTTTGTATTGCTCGTCAGGGTTTTTAGCAATGTCAGCCCAATTATAGTCACAGTCATTACCACCAAACTCTATTAAAACTATATCAGGTGATTTTTTTATGACATCATTATACATCTTACTAACACCCCTCATAATGGTGCTTCCAAATTTACCTGCATTGTATACTTGCCCTTTTATTTTATTTGAAATGATATTTGTAAAGTTTTCTTTTAAAGCTGAATATTTTGATTTTTCTTCGTCATAAATAATTCCCTTGGTAATAGAATCACCAAATGCTATAAGAACGTAACTATCTTTTATTTTCATAATTTGCCTCCATAAAATTAAATATTAAGCCATTAATTTTTTTTGTATAATTTATTTAATGTATATTAACAATATACCACATAATTATTGAAGACGCAATACGTAGTTATTAAAACTAGGTAACAAATAAGTAATATTTACTGCAGGATTTCATAGAAATATTATCATCAATATTATTTTGCAAAAATGAGGATAATATACACATAGATTCTAGGTAAATGGAAAAATAGTCTACAAAACTATTAAATTACCTACTCCGGCTACTATAAAAAAGGATTATGATTATATGAAAGAAATTGATAGTTTAGCTTTTGCAAATGTTCAACTTGATTTTAGGGATGCTATAAAAAAATATAATAATGAAAGTGATGGCAAAACTTATACTAAAAAAGCTAAAAAACAAGTTAAAACATTAGGTAGAGAATTGACTTTCAAAGACTTAAAGGGTATGCCTAATTTCAAAAGTAAGAATAAAAACCAAAATTCTTTTAGTACAAATAATCAAAATGGAACGATAGCTATAATAGATGATAATTCTGTTAAAATACCTAAATTAAAAGAAGCTATTAAGTTTGTTAATCATAGACAATTACCTCAAAATAGTATAATAATGTTTAGAAATTTTCTGAAGTATAAGTTAGAAGTAGTGGAAAACAATTTATCAAAATAGACAAATGGTATCCATCATCTAAAACTTGTAGTAATTGTGGAAATATTAAAGAGAATTTGCAGTTATCAGATAGAATATATAAATGTGAATGTTGTGATATAATTATAGATAGAGATTATAACGCAAGTCTAAATATAAAAGAGGTTGGTTCTACCTTGCTCGCATGGTAAATTTGTCTTCATTAGAAGGCATTACCCATGAAGCTCCCACTTCTAAAGTGGGGGTAAGTTCACTCCACAACAACCTAATTTTTTATCACCAAAGCTTTCTTCGTTGGCTTTTACAATGTCTTTTATAAATTTATCGAACCATTAGAGGAATTAGGGATGATATGAATCAGGCATATACTCCTTTCCCTCGCCTAAAAGAAAGAACTTGGCAACAAGCAGCAAATGCTTGCAATTGGAAGAGCGTTAATGTCCAGGCCCAAGTTACTCATAAGGGTTATTGCATAAACATAATATTAGCATAAAGTTTAAAAGCAAGTGGAGTTATATCTACTTGCTTTTTAATATTGTATACCAGTCGGCATCCTGCAATTTATCACGTGGGTGGAACTTACTTCTTGTATATTGCAATACCAGAAGAATTCGCACCTAAAAAGGTGACACCTAGGAACTCATTATCCTCTACCATACGTCTAAAAAGCTTGCCAATCTTCTTCCTTTGAGATAAGGAGACATTATTCCAAAAGTCCGTTAAGAGGTCTGCAAATTGGAACTTACCACTAATGGTATTTATGTTCACTCTAATTAAATTCAATATATCATCTTCAGTAAGGTTGTCTTTTAATATTATGATTTTTTCATCATCATCAATATTTTTAATTTCACTTCTAATGATTTCCGTTAAGTATTGACCTATGCCCATATAGCCTTTTGTTTTTGTAATATGTTCTAGCAGCTTTAAATCATCCTCGGCTAGGCGTATACGTACATTAAACTCTTGCATTTTAAATCACCCCTTCTAGTCATTATAGTATATTGCAAAAGGCTACGCAACCATGAAATATATGGAGAATACTAAAGGTATCCTAACATAATAAGCGAGTATTGTGTTTGCAAATATTGATAAAATCTTCTCAGGGTTATATAATGTTATTACAGGTTATGCAACCTGTAATAACATTATGATGCAAATTGCATGCGTCAGAGAAAACGTATTCATACCAACTAGAAGTCATTTGTTTTTTTATATTTGTAACTAAATTTTATAAGGAGGAGCAAAATTGAAAAAAATAGGATTACTTCCTAGACTTATTATAGCTATTATTTTAGGTATCATGTTAGGAGGTATACTTCCAGAAACCGGGATTAGAATTTTTGCAACATTCAATGGATTATTTGGTCAATTTTTAGGATTTGCTATACCTCTTATAATTATAGGATTTGTAGCACCGGGTATAGGTGATCTTGGCACTGGAGCAGGTAAAATTCTAGCTATAACAGCAGGAATAGCCTATGCTTCTACTGTACTTGCAGGATCTTTGGCATATTTTGCAAATGCTACTATTCTTCCAATGTTTTTAAAACCCGGATATTTAGGAGACTTTGCTAAGGGTGGGTTAGCTACATCATTTATT
Source organism: Clostridium sp. FP1 (assembly GCF_011065975.2). Taxonomy (NCBI): domain Bacteria; kingdom Bacillati; phylum Bacillota; class Clostridia; order Eubacteriales; family Clostridiaceae; genus Clostridium; species Clostridium sp. FP1. The sequence goes on from NZ_JAAMNJ020000001.1 coordinate 2,425,476, forward strand.
AATATTAAAATACCACCTCTAATGGATGTAATGACAGCGTTAGTTCTTGCCTTTACATTAGGTATAGGAATTGCTGTAATAAAATCTACTGCCATAAAGAGTGTTATGAAGGAATTTCAAGATATTATTACTAAACTGATTACGGGCATAGTAATCCCATTACTTCCTATATACATTATGGGTACTTTTGCAAATATGACTTATGCTGGTCAAGTTGCTTCTATATTAAAAGTATTCTCAAAAGTATTTATTTTAGTACTTATACTTCACTTTACAGTAATTATACTTCAATATGTAATTGCTGGAATAATAGCTGGTGCTAATCCAGTTAGCTTAATAAAAACAATGATTCCTGCATATTTAACAGCGATAGGAACTCAATCATCTGCAGCAACTATTCCAGTTACTCTTGCTCAAACTAAGAAAAATGGAGTAAATGATGGAGTAGCAGACTTTGTAGTACCACTTTGTGCAACTATACATCTTTCTGGTAGTACAATAACACTAGTTAGTTGCTCCCTTGCAATAATGATGTTAAATGGCATGAATTATAGTTTCGGAACTTTCTTTGGGTTTATCTTAGCCTTAGGGGTTACAATGGTAGCTGCTCCTGGGGTTCCTGGTGGAGCTGTTATGGCGTCACTTGGGCTACTTCAAAGTATGCTTGGATTCAGCGAACCATTAACATCCCTTATGATTGCTCTATACTTAGCTCAAGATAGTTTTGGTACTGCTTGTAACATAACTGGTGATGGAGCAATTGCAATATTAATAAATAAAATTTCAGGACATAAACTTTTTGACCAAAAACATGAAAATGTAAAAGAAGAAAATATTGTTGCCTAAAAGTAATATATAAAATTGCGTATATTAAGCAAAATAAAACCATCCTGCTAAAAAAGCAAGGTGGTTTTATTTGATTAATATCAATATCATAGTGTAAGTGACTAAAATTCATTCTGCAATTTAGCAGGGATTTTTGCTAAGAATAAAGAATATATTACATAATAGTATTTGGAAATATAAGCATGATAAAAAATGTTATTGTACATTATTTGTATAATACTATATGAAGGAGGGAGAAATTTATGAGAACACTTATTGTTTATGGTTCTAAGCATGGTGCTACAGAAAAATGTAGTAAAGCCTTAAAAGATAAGCTTTACGGGGAAGTCACCATTGTAAATATAAAAAAGGACGTAATACCTGATATGGGTTCATTTGATGATATTGTTATCGGCGGGTCAATCTATGCAGGGAGAATCCAAAAGGAAATAAGAGAATTTTGTTTCAAAAATGCTAATACTTTAAAAAATAAAAAAATAGGTTTTTTTGTATGTTGCATGAGTGAAGGGGAAAAAGCAATATCACAGTTGAATGATAGTTTGCCAAACGAATTAATGTCTATGGCCACAGCTAAAGAACATTTTGGAGGAGGCTTTGCATTTAGTAAAATGAATTTTTTTGAGAAATTTATAATTAAGATGGTATCTAAAAAAGAGAAAAATGCTATTAAAGTAAATATTAATAAAGATGTTTTAAATATACATGAAGATAACATTAATAGATTTGTACAATTAATGAATAATAAGTAGTCTTTAATTAGTCATGTAACGTAATGGAAGGGGAATTAACGAATGTATAGTTTTAAAAATGATTATAGTGAAGGTGCTCATCCAAATATATTGAAAGCACTAATGGAATCGAATATGGAACAGTCGGAGGGGTATGGGGAAGATAAATATTCTTTAGCTGCTATTACATTGTTAAAGGATAAATTGAAATGTGATGAGGTTGATATACATATGTTTTGTGGTGGAACTCAAACAAATCTTACTGCAATATCTGCGTTTTTAAGACCACATGAGGCTGTTATTTCAGCAAGTACTGGACATGTATTAGTTCACGAGACTGGAGCTATTGAAGCCACTGGCCATAAAGTTATTTCTATGAAAGTAGATGATGGAAAACTTAAGCCTATTCATATAAAAATGACACTCGAAGAGCATACCGATGAGCATATGGTAAAGCCTAAGATGGTTTATATTTCAAATCCCACCGAAATAGGGTCTATATACAAGAAACAAGAATTAAAAGATTTAAGTGAGTGTTGCAGATTTAACAATTTGATTTTATACATTGATGGAGCAAGACTAGGATCTGCACTATGCTCAAAAGGGAATGATATTGAGTTTTCAGATTTGCCAAAGCTAACTGATGCTTTTTATATAGGCGGGACTAAAAATGGTGCATTAATGGGGGAAGCTCTTGTTATTTGCAGAGAGTCGCTTAAAGAAGATTTTAGATTTCATATTAAGCAAAAGGGAGGATTACTTGCAAAGGGAAGGCTAATTGGTATACAGTTTTTGGAGTTATTTAAAGAAAATATTTTTTTTGACTTAGCAAAACATGCAAATGATATGGCGCAGCTATTAAAAATGGGAATTAGTAATTGTGGATATGAATTTTTAATAGATTCGCCAACAAATCAAATATTTCCAATATTGCCTAATAAAATAATTGAAAAGCTTAAGGAAAAGTATTCCTTTTATATATGGCAAAAAATTGGTGAGGATAATTCTGCTATTCGGTTAGTAACATCCTGGGCTACAGCGGAAGAGGCTGTTAAGTCATTTATAGATGATATTACCATATTTATGAATGAATTTTATGTGGTATAATGTAAGTTGTTAATGAAATAAGGAGGTTTTTCAATGGCAATACTTACATCTATTAAGGATGCATTAAACGCGCAACAATATAAATCAGAGATTGAGAAATTAATCGAGGAAAATAAAAATTTGAGATATATAAAACTAACTCCAACTCAACTAGGAATGAGCCAAGTTTTAGCTAAAACTAAAGAACTTGAATTGGAGATTGAAGAATATGATAAGCTAATTGAAACAAAAACAAAAGCCATAGAAGAACTAAATAGGGAATATAAGAGCCAAGCTGGATATCAAACCAAAGAATTTGAAGAAAAATCAAATGAATATGATAATTTGATCCGTCTAAAGGCTAAGGATTTTGAAGACAAGAGTGCGGAATATGATGATTTAATCAGAACCAAAAGTGAAGAATATAATAGTTTAATGGAAGTAAAGGGTAAAGAACTGGAAGATAAAAAAGCAGAATACGATGACTTAATTGGAACCAAAAGTCAAGAATATGATAATTTAATTGAATTAAAAGGCAAAGAAATGCAAGATAAAAGTACAGAATACAATGAATTTATTGAAAGAAAAAACAGTGAATATGAAGAGTTAACTAAACAAAAGGCAGAGGAACACAAGCTAAAATTGAATGAATATGAAGTTTTAATGGTCAGTAAAATAAAATCTATTGATGAAATTAATTTGGAATATAATAATGTTAAAACATCTGTAGATAGCTTAAAGTCTGAAATTATAACTTTAGGTGATGATATTCTAATGCAAAGTTATGGGGTTTATAAGCCTGAATATAATTTAATGAATTCAATAAAAGGTGCTACAATGCTTCAGGATCTTAGAGAAAAGCAAAGATCTATGGTTAAATCTAAAGAAGCTATAGAATTTAAGCAATGGATTGTAAATGGGAACATAAAAGAAGGTAATGAAGTAGTTGATGATATGACAGAGGATATGATTAAACTAGTCCTTAGGATTTTTAATGACGAGTGCGATTCTATTATTGATAAGGTGAAATTTAGTAATATAGAAGTAATAGAAAATAGAATTAAAACATTCTTCGAGGATTTAAATAAGTTTTCTAATTTAACACAAGTTAAAATAGTCCCTAAATATCTTAATACCAAACTAGAAGAACTTTACGTTACTTATGAATACAAACTAAAGCAGCAGGAAGAAAAGGAAGAACAAAATAGAACAATATAATATACAGAAAATTTATTAGTTAAACAAAAATGCCCGTGTAATGTAAAATTACAAGGGCATTTTTATATTATGTCAGGAAAAACCCTTACAATCACTTGAATAAAAAATAAATGATTTTTGTAGCCTGTGCTACATCAAATAATAAAAAATTCTGATATATTATAAATATACAAATTTTATTATAAGGAGGTATTTTTATGATTAAACTAATTGGTATCTTGATCATTGTAATAGGGTTTATGTGGAAAAAAGATACTATTGCAGTAGTAGTTGTAGCAGGGATAACTACTGGGCTAGTGTCAGGTATACCTTTTAACAAAGTAGTGGAAATTTTGGGGACTCACCGCTGGATTCTGTGGAACTCTTTTAACTCCAATGTCAGCCAATTTTAATATTGTTCCAACAGCAATACTTGAAATTGAAGATACAAAATATGGAGTAATAAAATATCAAGCACCAGTTGCATTAACTATGCTTGTTATTCATATAGGACTAATGTATTTCTGGGCATTTTGATAAAAGTGTCTAAAGCAAATAAAAAAAATAACTAATGAGGTGATAACATGAAAGTATTAATAACAGGATTTGATCCCTTTGGAGGGGAAAAGATTAATCCATCCTTCGAAGCAGTAAGAAAATTAGAGGATGTAATTGCTGGTGCTGAAATTGTGAAGCTTGAAATACCAACGGTGTTTAATAAATCTATTATGGAACTTGAAAAGGCAATAATTAAAGAGAATCCAGACATAGTGATTTGTGTTGGTCAAGCTGGTGGTAGATTTGATTTAACTATAGAAAGAGTTTCAATTAATGTAGATGATGCAAGGATTCCAGATAATGAGGGAAATCAATTTATTGATAAAGCAATTTTTGAAGGAGGAGAAAATGCTTATTTTTCAAATCTTCCTATTAAAGCAATGGTAGAAGAAATTCGAAAAGGTGGTATTCCAGCCTCTCTTTCTAATAGTGCAGGTACATTTGTGTGTAATCATATAATGTATGGATTACTTCATTTAATTCATACAAAATACCCAGCAGTAAGAGGCACTTTTATTCATGTTCCATTTATTCCAGCACAAGTAATGAGCAAAGCCAATACTCCATATATGGAGCTTGAGAAAATTACACAAGGTTTAACGTTAGCAATAAAAGCAGCAATTGAAAATAAAGAAGATATAAAAGCTGTGCTTGGTACCATATGCTAATGATTATTCAGTTTGAATAAAAAAATTTTTGTTTATAGAAGTTTATTAGAAAACTTTTATAATTATTTGGTTGGAAAAGTATAAAAAATGAACTATTTCTATATATTTATATAGAGATGGTTCATTTTTTATATATTAACTATTTGTAAAATATAAAAAAAATTAATGATATAATAAAAATATATTAAAAATTTATATGTTTTCAAAAGAATAGAAATAGTAAAATCTTATTGTAGTATATGCTTAGGAGGAAATCTATGTATGAGAAGTTTTTTGAGTCTGATCGACAAGCGATAATGCGAGATTATTTTTTGAATACACTCAGTAAGCTTGGACAAATAAGCAAATATAATAAAAATGAACTGTTAGATTTTGATTCTGGACTTCATGTAGGAATTGTGTTAAAAGGTGTGGTGACACAAAGCGTTATTAGCTTAAATGGGCATGAAAAAATCTTGTATTTTATTCGAAGTGGAGAGATAGTGGGTGAAATGATTTATTTTTGTGGGGGCATGGATTCAATTGTCTCGACGGCAAAAGAATATGTAGAAATCTCAATTATAAGTCAAGAGGTCTTAGAAAGAGAACTTACCTTGAAACCACAAATATATAGATATTTTATGCATAGTACAACAAGGAAATTTAGAATTGTTATGCTTCAGCTTACTAATAAAATTTTTAATGATGCAAGAGGGCAACTTGCGGACGCTTTATTAAGGTTAGCGTCTACAGCGGAGTTAGATAGTGCAGGATTTGTTACATTTAATCGCATGTTTACCCATGAGGAACTATCAAATATCATAGGCTGTTCAAGAATAACAGTTACTAGATGTTTAAATGATTTTTTGAAAGATGGAGTTATATTTTATGATGCTAAAAAAATTATAATTAATAAACCAGAGGTGTTAAAAACATATATTGAACTTGTTGTTGAAGAGTAAAGAAAGTAAAAGAAGAGTTCTAAAAATAAACTTTTTAAAGTTTATTTTGTTTATTTAAAAAGAAAGGAATTGTTAATGATTAGTCGAAATAGATATATTAAGTAATGAAATATTTAGGAGGCAGTTATTATGAATTTATTGATTTTGGCCCCAATTTGTTCCATATTAGCACTTGCTTTTGCTGGATATCTTGCATATAAAGTATTGAAAGAAGATGAAGGAACGGAGCAAATGAAAAAAATTGCTGCGGCTATTAGAGAAGGTGCAGATGCCTATTTAAAAAGGCAGTACACAGGAGTAGCGCTTTTCTTTGCAGTTATGTTTGTAATCCTAGGAATACTTGCAGCATTTGGGCTTCTTACCCCATTTGTACCTTTTGCATTTATAAGTGGAGGTTTTTTTTCAGGTCTTTCAGGCTTTATAGGAATGAAGATTGCCACCCGTGCAAATGTTAGAACTACACACGCAGCTGGGAAAAGCCTTAATAGTGCTCTAAAGGTTGCGTTTTCAAGCGGTGCAGTAATGGGACTTACTGTTGTAGGTCTTGGACTTCTTGATATTAGCATATGGTATTATTTGTTGGATTTTTTCTATAGGAATTTAAATGAAGCAGCAAGAATTCAAAATATAACTAGTGCAATGATTACTTTTGGAATGGGAGCTAGCTCCATGGCATTATTTGCACGCGTCGGTGGAGGTATATTTACTAAGGCAGCGGATGTAGGTGCAGATCTTGTTGGTAAAATTGAAGTAGGAATTCCTGAAGATGATCCAAGAAACCCTGCAGTTATAGCTGATAACGTTGGGGACAATGTTGGTGACGTAGCTGGTATGGGCGCAGATCTTTACGAATCCTATGTTGGGTCAATAGTATCCACTGCGGCACTTGCAGTAGCTGCTGGACTTGGAGTTAAAGGTGTAACAATTCCTATGACTATAGCTTCAATTGGTGTAGTTGCATCTATTATTGGAACCTTCTTTGTTAAATCAGGGGAGAAAACTGAGCAAAAGGGTCTTTTAGCGGCTCTTAGACGAGGGGTATATGTAAGTTCTGGAATAATTGCAATACTATCCTTTTTCTTAGTTTGGAATGTACTTGGATGGGAGCACATAGGAGTTTACTTTGCAATATTAAGTGGGCTTATAGCAGGTAATTTAATTGGTTTTTGTACAGAGTACTTTACCTCAGATACGTATAAGCCTACTAAAAAACTGGCACAAACAACAACAACTGGTGCAGCCACCGTTATAATAGGTGGTATTTCCCTTGGAATGATGTCTACTTTTCTTCCTGTTATAATAGTAGCTATGGCAATAGCCGCTAGTTTTTATTTTGCTGGAGGGTCAGGAGATTATAATATGGGATTATATGGTGTAGGAATAGCTGCAGTAGGTATGCTTAGTACGCTAGGTATAACCTTAGCTACAGATGCTTATGGTCCTGTAGCAGACAATGCTGGTGGTATTGCAGAAATGACTCATCAAGATTCTATAGTACGCGAAAGGACAGATGCTCTTGATTCTTTAGGGAATACTACAGCAGCTACAGGCAAAGGTTTTGCTATAGGCTCCGCAGCTTTAACAGCGCTTGCACTTATTGCAGCTTATAGAGATCAAGTAGAAATTATTGTGAAAAAAGAAAATTTGGATTTTGTTTTTAACTTGTCAATATTAAATCCTCAGGTACTTATAGGGTTATTTATAGGTGGAATGGTGCCTTTTGTATTTGCAGCATTAACAATGGATGCAGTAGGTAAAACAGCACAACTTATTGTTGTAGAAGTTAGAAGACAATTTAAAGAAATATTGGGCCTTATGGAAGGTAGCGCAGAAGCCGATTATGCAACCTGCGTTGATATTTGTACAAAAGCAGCTCAAAAGGAAATGATTATGCCTGCACTACTGGCTATTATTATTCCAATAACAGTTGGAATGCTTTTAGGTGTAAATGGTGTGGCAGGACTTCTCGCAGGAGCAACTGTAACGGGTTTTGTACTTGCGGTTATGATGGCAAATTCAGGTGGAGCTTGGGATAATGCCAAAAAGCATATTGAAGCTGGAAACCTTGGTGGAAAAGGATCAGATTGTCATAAAGCAGCCGTTGTTGGTGACACTGTAGGAGATCCATTTAAGGATACTTCAGGTCCAGCCATAAATATATTGATTAAGTTACTTTCAATGGTATCAATAGTGTTTGCAGCATTTATTTTGAAATTCTCAATATTTTAAGGAAACTAAAAACGACTCCCCATTAATTTAGGGAGCCGTTTTTAAAATTAAAAGTTATTAAACTTCTTTAACTATTTCATCGTAGCCTCTTCTATATGCTCTTGGATAAAGAGATTTATTTTCATCTAAGTGTCCAAGTGCAATTAGCATTACTACTGTCTTATTTTCTTCAAGTCCAAATTCACGGCGTACACCTTCAAAATCCATGCCGCTCATTGGATGAGAATCTACTCCAAAGCTCTTTGCTGAATACATTATAGACATGGCTAGAAGCCCTGCATTACTTTCTGCAAACTTTAATTTATTTTCTTCTGTGGTACCATATAAACTATTTGCAAAACCTTGTGTACCTGCTAATTTTGCTTGATCATTACCAAGCATCTTTAACATATCCTTCCATGTAGGATTAGATGCATCATATCCAGTTTTATTACCTACAATTATTAAAGTTACTGGAGCTTCTAATATTTTAGGTTGACTATTTGAAAGTTTATGTAATCTTTCTTTAGCTTCTTTGGATTTTACCGCTATAATTTCCCAAGGTTGAAGATTAAATGCTGAGGGAGCGAGTACTGCAAGATTGATTATATCCTTGAGTAATCCATCGTCCACTCCTTTATTTGTATCAAAAAAATTGATGGACCTTCTATCTTCGTAAGCCTGTTTTAAATTCATTTTAATACACTCCTTTATCCCTTTTGATTATCTATTACTAATAGCTATAAATTACTAATAATTATTAATTACTTTATAGTAGTATAATAACAATAATCCACTGCTTATGTCAAGTAGTTATTAAAATTGTCAGAGCTGAAGCATGAAAAATTCACTTAATTTTATAGAATTTTTTCGCAAAACCTACTTTAACCAACACATGTAGCACTTATTATGATATAATAAAGGATCGCACATAAATCCACGATACATATAGATACTATTTAAGTTAATAAATGCAATATATTTCATGATTATGGAATGTTAATTCCCAACAACAACCCTTAAATGGAGTTATATTCAAGGGTGTCAACGCGTAAAATTTGTATGTTTTAGAGTGTTTGCGAAAAAGTTTTTATCTGAAAACCCTATAGCCATTGAATTTACTACATTTCAAAATTCATGCTTCAGCTCTGTAAAATTGTTTTTATGAATTTAATAAAACAACAAAGGTATTGAAATTATTTAGTCGAATTATATATAATGGGTTATAAAGTATTTTGGCTTTCAATAATTACAAATATGAAAGGATTTTTTTTATGAATGAAAATAAAAATAAATACATGAAAATAATGGATATTGATCCATACCTCGAACCCTTTAAAAAGGATATTGAACTTAGAGGGTCTAATTATACTTGTTACAAAAAAAAATTACTTTCTAATAATCAAAGCTTTCAGTCTTTTGCGAATGGAGACTTATTTTATGGGTTTCATCTAGTACAAGATGGATGGATTTATAGAGAATGGGCTCCGGGAGCTGATGCTCTTTATCTAATTGGAGACTTTAATTATTGGGACCCCAAAAAACATCCATTGAAAAAAAAAGAAAATGGGAATTGGGAGATTTTTTTGCCTGGGTTACACGCATTAAAGCATATGTCCTGTGTTAAAGTAAGGGTAGTTGCAAAAAATGTATCAAGAGATAGAATTCCACTGTATATTAAGCGTACTGTGCAAAATCCTGTTACTCACGATTTTGTAGGACAAATTTGGCAACCAGATTATAGCTTTAATTGGCAGGACAGTGAATTTCATGTTGATAACAAGAAACCATTGTTTATATATGAATCTCATGTAGGTATGGCACAGGAAAAAGAAGGGATGGGTACTTTTAAAGAATTTACAGAAATTACTCTTCCAAGGATAAAGGCTGCTGGTTACAATACTGTGCAGCTTATGGCAGTAATGCAGCACCCTTATTATGCCTCCTTTGGTTATCAAGTATCTAATTTTTTTGCTGTTTCTTCCTGGTTCGGAACCCCAGAAGATCTTAAAGTATTAATTAATACTGCCCACTGTATGGGTATTTCCGTATTGCTTGATTTAGTTCATTCCCATTCAATTAAAAATATAGCAGAGGGTATTAATGAGTTTGACGGAACAGATTATCAATTCTTTAATACTGGAACTCTCGGAAATCATTCTGCTTGGGGTACAAAGCTTTTTAATTATGGAAAACCAGAGGTTATTCATTTTCTTCTGTCAAACATTAAGTTTTGGCTGGAGGAGTATCATTTTGATGGTTATAGATTTGATGGTGTTTCATCTATGCTATATCATCACCATGGTCTTGGTGTAGCCTTTACAAATTACAGCAAATACTTTAGTATGGATACGGATATAGAAGCAATTACTTATCTTCAATTTGCTAATGATTTAATAAGACAAGTGAAACCTAATGCGATAACTATTGCAGAGGATATGAGTGGAATGCCTGGAATGTCTTTACCAGTAGAGGTTGGTGGTCTGGGTTTTGACTATCGGTTGTCTATGGGAGTACCTGATCTTTGGGTGAAAATACTTAAAGAATTGCCTGATGAAAAATGGAGTATGAGTAAGTTGTGGTATGAATTAACTACCAGACGACCTCATGAGAAGAATATAGGTTATTCTGAATCACATGATCAAGCACTTGTAGGTGATAAGACCTTAATGTTCCGTTTAGGTGACAAGGAAATGTATTCTCATATGTTAAAAAATGATGATAATTTAATAATAAGTAGAGCAGTAGAACTTCATAAACTTATTAGATTTATTACCATGATTTTAGCTGGTGAAGGCTATTTGAATTTTATGGGTAATGAGTTTGGACATCCTGAATGGATTGATTTTCCGAGACAAGGTAACAATTGGAGTTATCATTATGCAAGAAGACAATGGAGCTTAATGGAAGATAAAAGGCTAAAATATGAATATTTATCAAATTTTGATAAAGAAATGCTGAATTTAGTAAAAAACTATAATGTTTTAAGCGCTTGTGATCTACAAAACCTTTGGACTGATGAGAAGCATAAACTGCTTGCTTTCAGAAAAGCTGGGCTGATATTTTTATTTAATTTTAATCATTGTGAATCTTTCGCTGAATATGAATTACCTACTGGCGAAATGGGTGAATATAAAATTGTGTTTAATAGTGATGAAAAAATATTTGGTGGGCAAGGTAGAATTGCAAGGGATTATAGTTACGGTGCAGAAACCTTGAAGCATAAGGAAAATAAAACTGGGGTTATAATATACTCACCTAGTAGAACGGTGCTAGTGTTAAAGAAAGCGAGGTAATATTCACAAAATACTTTACAGATGAGTTTTTCATATTGGAGGAGAGAACATGTTAAATCCGGGACGAATACTAGATGAAAAATACGAAATAATAAAAGTCTTAGGACGAGGCGGCATGGGGACGGTATATCTTTGCAAGAATAACAGGCTAGGAAATTTTTGGGCGGTTAAGGAAGTAAGTGGTCAGTGGAAAGACAAAATAGATTTTCTTGCTGAGCCTAATTTACTAAAGAATTTAAGTCACATAGGAATTGTACGAATTATTGATATCTTTTATGAAGATGATAATTTATACATTGTGGAGGACTATATTGAAGGAACGACCTTAAAGGAATATGTGGAGGCAAATGGGTCTATCTCTCCAGAACTTGTAACAGATATATCACTGCAACTCTGCAGCATATTAGGTTACCTTCATAACTTTAATCCACCAATTATATATAGAGATTTAAAGCCTGCTAACATAATGATAAAATCTAACAACAAGGTAGTACTTATCGACTTTGGAATAGCGCGGACATATAAGGAAAATCAAGAAGGCGACACTATGATTTTAGGCTCAATGGGATACATAGCACCAGAACAACTTATAAATGCTCAATCCAATGCTCAAACAGACATTTATTCTCTCGGTGCCACTATGTTTTTTATGCTTACAAGTAAATCCATAAACCTACCTTCAGAGCTTATGTTTGAGAAAAATTATAGGTGGGATGATGCTAAGAGTTTAGTTAGTGTTATTAAAAAGGCTTCAGCTATAGATCCTAAAAGCCGCTATAGTGATGTATTAGAGATGCAATCTGCGCTTAATGCTAATATAGCTGAGGTAGAAAATGAAAAAACAATGTTTATGAATTCCAGTGAATCTGCTACGGATACTTCCAAAACAGTTTTGGTAGGGGATAAAAAACTTAAGAAGAGAACTAAGTTTTTTATAATATCAGCGCTTGCTTGTATAATAGCGTTGGTTGTTATTTTAGCCTGGTTAATGAATAATAAAGCAGCAGATAAAAATGCTGCTGAAGCGAAAGTTTCGCCTAGACAAACCAAAGCAACGGTTGATAAAACAACCGAAGTAACTAAGCCAAAAGTAGAACCGGCAGTTGAGGTTGTGGAAAAAGATACTATTGTTAAGGGGCTATTAGATATAAAAAACCCTGTAATATTAGGCCCTAGCTCTAGCAATGGAAAAGGCAAGGACAAGGACAAGGTCAGGGGCAAGGATAAGAATAAGGATAAGCATAACAAGGAGGATAAAAATCAACTTGTGCAATACAATTTAAACCCTGCTGCATCTATTGCTAACTCAAAACTATCTGTTTCACTAACTAGCATTCATGTTATGGATAAAGATTTAATAGCCATTTTAAGTATTGTAAACACAGCTGATGATACACTAAAATTAGATTTAAGTAAAACTTATTTAGAAGATGATAAAAATGAGGCTATAAAAAGCTATAATCAGAGTTCAACTACTATGATGCTAATTCCACAAAGCTCAGGCAAACAGGAAATTAAGCTGTACTTTAAAGATTTGGATATTGAGCAAGGTTCTTATATATTGAAAACAGTTTTAAGCTCTACTGTAAATAAAGATATAAATTTATCTGTAGATGTTAAAAAATCATGATAATTTATGCCATATACATTCTGTATATGGCATAGGTGTTTTTGAAAAAAATATACTAAGCAGATGGCCTATTTATTTTTTTATTAATTCTTTGAATTCCATACTGTCCTGTACATTATCAAAATCCTCTTCATTTCTTGCTGAATTTTTAACATTTGGGTTAATATCGATGGCTAGTTTCAGATATTTTATAGTATTTTCAATATCACCTTTTCTTCCATAGATACTAGCTATACCATAATAGCTCCATTCGAATTTTTCCACTTCTAAAGCACTTTTATAGCATTTGATGGCTTCATCATAATGTCCGTATAACTCATTAGCTAGTGCTTTATTAAATCTTGCATAACCATAATCAGGTTTTAGTTTTAAAGCACGATCAATTTGCTCTATACCATTTTTGAAATTCCCACTGTAGGCTAGTGCAATTCCTTCAACAGCATATGCTTTATAAAAGTTAGGATCCTCTTTAAGTACTTGTCTTTCAGTTTCAATAGATTGCACATACTTTTTTTCGAAAAATTCATCATATCCTATTTTCCATTTGTTTTCTAAGCTATCTTGTTTATGTTTTACCTCTTGCAATTTTTTAATTTCAGCGTCTTTTAACCCATTCTTTTTTATTTCTTCACTTTTATCGTTTGTTTGAATCGCATTATTACTTTTTATGTTAAAATTTTTAATTGCAGCATTAACTACTATGAGTGCAATAATAATAAAAATTGATATCTTGAATTTAAACCATTGTGGCTTCATTTTTTTCACCTATTCCCTTATTTATAGGGCTTTAAGTTGACACTTAAAACCCTATAAATAAATTCTATGGATTCAATCTTAATTTGAACTTATCAAAACTGAAGTTTGCATTAACAAAAATTCTGCCCAAGGAATAAATATTAGTATTTTTATCTATAAAGCCAGAGTCAGTTGAAAAAGCTAATTTATAGCCTGATTCTTTTGCGGCTTTTATTGTGCCGGCAGAATATTCTCCGTAAGGATAGGCTATGTAATTTATTTTTCTGCCTAATATTTTTTCTAATTTATCTTTTGAAGATTTCATTGTTTTTATATTAGCACTATAAGATATTTTAGTTAAATGTTCATGTGCAGTTGTGTGGCTTTCTATTCTCATATTGTTTGAATCCATGGATTTTATCTCATTAGAGGTTAAAAAATCTTTCTCAGTATCTATGGCACCAGCAATTACAAACACAGTTGCTTTTAATCCTAATTCCTTTAAAATAGGATATGCATTAGTGTAGTTATCTTTATAGCCATCATCAAAAGTTATAATTATGGGTTTCTTAGGTACTATTTTACCTGTTTTCATATAACTATAAAGTTCATCTATAGTTAAGGTTGTATAATTATTATCTTTAAGATATTTCATTTGCATTCTAAAGTTTTCTTTGGAAACTCTTAAGGAATTTCCTTTTTCATAACTAATAGAATGATACATAAGTATTGGTATTTTACTATTTCTTACCTGAAAAGCAGATGCTGATTTATAAATTTTTTCTTCGATTTTTAAGCTATCATACACAGCTAAATTATCTGAGTGTTCCGTTGGTAATTTTATTTCTTCACTAATAATTTCTGGTATTTTTGCTCCATTTAGTGTATTTCTTCCTTTAGAAGTTCCTAACCTATTTATTCCATAAGTTAGGCCTATACACAATATAAAAATTGCTATTGTAATTATTATAAGTGGTTTTTTACTTGATTTCATAATACGCCCCATTTTGTTATTTATTTTTATAATTAATTTTTAGATATAATTACATAATAGCAATATATTCACATTTAATAAAGTAAAATATATTTAAATGAATTAGAATTGAGAGTAGCAGTGATTTTGTCAAGAAGAAAAATAGTAATAAAAATAAGGAGTACATAGCTTAATTGCGGTTCTTTCTGAACTTTGGGTGTATAGAAGAAAATGAAGACAGTGAAATAAAGTCGTTTTGTAATGGAATAAAAAAGGATATTGATCCCGTCAAGAATGCAATATCCTACACTATAAGTTCTGGATTTGTTGAAGGAAACAACAACAAATTCAAACTTCTTAAACGTATTGTATACGGAAGAAGTGGATTGGTCAATCTCACAAAGAAATGTAAGCTTGCATTTCTTCCTAAAAATGAAGAATTTAGTTTATCTGCTTTAATATAAAAATGAGCTGCTAGCTTATAAACTGCCTGCTCATTTTTATATTATGAAGCACCCAAAGTTCAGAAAGAACCCTTAATTGCTATGTACTCCTTATTTTTGTCGTTAAAGTGACTTATACATTTTTCCCTTTTTCGCGAAGAAATTCAATTAACATTGCTCTATTTGTATTAACAATAAGCTCTTCAGGCATATCTATGTCTTTAAGTACTTTTTCTACAGAACTAAAATTTCCTATAGAAAAACAGAAATGAGCATCACTATTTACAATAATCTTTCCACCGAATTCTTTGCAAAGTTTCGCTATTTTAGTGCAATTCTTATCACTGCCTATTCTCGAAGTTATAAAAGAACTATTATTTAATTCTATTAGTATATTTTTTTCTTTTGCTTTTTTTACTATTTCTTCTTCGTGTATAGGAAATTTTGGATTTCCAAGATGTCCTAAAATATTAACATTTGGATTGTCCATAGCTTTTAAAATAGCGGCTGTATTTAAATCCACACTCTTTCCACCTTCCATAAGTGGTTCATGCATGCTTACTATCATTATGTCAAGACCCTTTTGCAAGTCTAATGGTAGATCAAGATTACCTTCATAATCAATTATATTAGCTTCACAACCGTAAAGCATTTTAACACCGTACAATTCTCTTGGCAGTACTTTAAAATTTCCAAAATACCAAAGATCAGGAGAACCTGGCATATTAGGACCATGATCTGTAACCCCTAATATCTCAAGACCTATCTCATTAGCATATTTTGCATTTTCCATTAGTGTACTATATGCATGACCACTAACTATAGTATGGGTATGTAAATCTGCAACAAACTTCATAAAATCGCTCCTCTCACTATTTCATTTGTTTATCTTTAATTGTATACCAAAATTCAGGCTTATGGTTATAATTTATTTAAATAACCCTAAATTCTCCACCATAAACAGTGAAACCTATTACAACTACTACAAATAAAAGTAAGATATATATTACTTCAAATAAATTGCCTGCATCGGAGCCAGTGGTAATATGTGGTGGTAATTTAAGCTTAAACTTACCTATTTTTTCTAAAAACTGAACAAATTTATTATGGAAGCCTAATTTTTTTAATAATACTGCAATAAATCTTGGAATTGAAAGTAATGGTACCCCTTCTTTTGTAAATATATCAGCCCAATAAATATGACTTATATATCCAACAAAAAAACACCCTGTTAAATATTCGTAGCCTAATTTTTTAAATACATAGGAAGCTGAAATGTTGAAGATAGCAACGCCTTCTAGTGAATGTAAAAATGATCTATGAGGGAAGGTTGCTATACCAATTAATAAAATACAAATAAGATAAATATTTGCGTCATTTAAATTAGTAAAGTTATAAATGGATAAAATCAAGCTTGAACCAGCATAAGTTAAGAATATGGAAATTCTTATAAAATCATTGGATCCTACACTTATTATAGCTGACAACTTTTTATAAACCGTCCCAATTAAGGGGATTTTTTTAAAAATTCGTTCATTAGTTACGCCTAAAACCATTAAAACAAAAGACGTAAAATATGTAAATATATAAGCATATTCCCCTATAAATTTAATTTTTTCTAACTCCCATATAATAGCTTTTGAATACCATAAAATTAATGCCCCAAGTCCAACCCCTAAGAATAATCTAAGCAGTAACTTTAATATTTTTTCTAAAGTATTTATCACTTTATTACTTGCATTTGTAAGTGGGTTCATGTGATTTATCTTACTATGCTGACTATCCGCATCAACAACTAACCCTGCAAGGCCTGCTGTTGCAAGGCCTACAAGGCTTATTCCCATGGGGACATGTATATATTCATTGTTGAATATTGGCATAGAATTAGCAATAGGTATTGTTGCTACTATTGCATAGGATAGCATTGCTATCTTTTGATGTGATCTTCCATTCATATTATGTCTCCTTACCTTTTTAATGTCATAGCAAAAATCACAAGGGGTATTAATTACATATTATTCTTCAAAAACTTAACTATATAACTTAATGTGTAAAAATCACAATCTAATTCAGATTTCATTATATTTAATCCTTTAATTAACGTTTCTTCATCAAAATTTTCTAATAATATCATTAGACTTATTACATTAATGCCACCATCTTTTGTATCAAGAACTCTAGCAGCTTTAACATATTTATTTTTCATTGCATTTACAATAGCAATTCGAAGGTCTTCACTAATTTCCATTTCAGGCATTTCACTAAATACTTTAGTATCTGAATTCTTAATGCTAAGATTCTTAGCTTTTGTAAGATCCGAATTTAAAAATATAGTGTTTTTAAATTCTGCATCTTTAAAATCAGCCCCATCTAAATTCACAGAGTCAAATATAGCATTTTCAAATATTGTATCTTTAAAATCACTGCTCTTAAGATTTGTTCCAATGAATTCAGCCCATTTAAAGGTACAGTCAGAAAATACACAAGATTTAAAATGTGCACCTCTAAAAGTTACATAATCAAAATTTGACCTGGAAAAATTACAATTATAGCAATTGCTTCTCTCAAGATTTTTATACATAAAGTTCTTATCTTTTTTCTCTATATTGTTGTAAACAAAATTATTCCTAACACTATGATTCTTACCCATTTTTACCTCCATGGCAAATACATTTATTTGCCTTCCTTTTATTAGTCTAATTAAAAAGACTCCTAACCAATTTTGAGAAGTGGCTAGAAGTCTCCATATTCATTATAAATATTATACACAAATTTAATAAAAGTCAATGATTTATTGAAATCTTATATTTTTTTATAGCAGATTGTAAATTAAAGGGCGAATTATGGCCTGATTTGCTTTTATATAACAAAGAAAATATAATTAATAAAATAGAGGACTTCGAAAATAATATAAAACAGATAAAAGATGCAATAATAAATGGCGATAAAGTAGAAGGTTTGAGAGTTCAATGAATAGAAGAAAGGGGAGAAGCTAAGATGTATAGTATTGAAGTTAAAGGCTCTAGCGGCAGCTATCCAATATACATTAAGAATGGATTGCTTGGCGAAATTGGTATTGAAGTTAAGAAGATATACAAAGGAAGAAAAATAGCTATAGTAACAGATTCTAATGTTAATAAATTTTACGGTGAAAAGGTCGTCAGCTCATTAAAAGCAGAAGGGTTTGAGACTTTTAAAATTGTGGTGAAAGTGGGGGAAGAAAGCAAGTCCTTTGACACTCTTTTAGGAGTATACGACAAACTTTTAGATTTCAAGATAAACAGGGGGGATATTATAATTGCCTTAGGTGGTGGAGTTGTAGGAGATATGACTGGTTTTGCAGCCGCAACTTTTTTAAGAGGAATTCCATTAATACAAATTCCAACTACGCTACTTTCCCAAGTGGATAGTAGCGTAGGTGGTAAGGTGGCAGTAGACTTACCTCGCGGGAAGAATCTGATAGGAAGTTTTTATAATCCAAGGGCAGTTTTTATTGATCCATTGCTGCTGGGAACACTTAATGATAAATTTTTTAATGACGGTATGGGTGAAGTAATAAAATATGGAGCAATTAAAGATAGAGAGTTGTTTTATAAATTAATGAATTATGAAAACAAAGAAGCTGTTTTAAAAGACATAGATAAAATTATTTATACTTGTTGTAGCATTAAGGCGGGTATTGTTGAAAGAGATGAGAGGGACACGGGGGAGAGAATGTTACTAAACTTTGGTCATACCATAGGGCACGCAATTGAGCAATTCTTTAATTTTAAAGAGTACTCCCATGGAGAAGCGGTGGCAATGGGAATGCATGCTATAACAAAATTAGGGGAAGAACTAGGAGTGACTAAAATTGGAACAGCAAATATTATAAAAGACATCTTAATTAAGTATAATTTACCTTGGAACTTGCCTGAAATAAAAACTAAAGCTATAATTGAAACTATTAGTCATGATAAGAAAAATATTGGCGATTCTATGAAATTTATATTAATAGAGTCCATTGGTAATAGCTTTATTGAAAAAATTAAGTCCGCTAAAATTGAAGATTATTTACAAAGAAATCATAAATAAATTATTATATTGAATTGAGGTAATAAGTTATGAAATCGGTTATGATACAGCCTTTTTCTTTAAAGGGAAAAGTGAAAATTCCACCATCAAAATCCTTATGTCATAGAGCAATTATAGCTGCAGCACTGAGCTATGGGGAATGCATGGTCCATAATGTTAATATGTCTGAGGATATAATAGCTACTTGTGAAATTATAGAAAAACTTGGAGCTAAGATAAAAGAAAATAAAGGAAGTCTCCAAATAAATGGAGAAGGCGTATTTGACCTTTTTCACCAGGGGATTTCTAATAATAAAATTGAAAACAATGAAACAGCTTGTAATGAGTTAGAATGCAATGAAAGTGGATCAACATTACGTTTTTTAATCCCTATAGCAATGCACAGTATGGGGAAAATAGTCTTTAAAGGTAAAGGGAAACTAGTAGAAAGAACACTTAAACCTTATTATGAAATCTTTGATAAGCAGAATATAAAGTATACAACAGATAGAGGGTACCTTCCACTAACAATAGATGGGAGACTTAATCCTGGAATTTTTAAACTTAGAGGAGATGTAAGCTCCCAGTTTATTACCGGTCTTCTTTATGCACTACCTTTATTAAATGGAGATTCAATAATTGTGGTTACTACCAAAATGGAATCTATTGGTTACATAGATTTAACTTTAGATATACTTTCTAAATTTGGAGTAATCATAGAAAATAATAATTATAGAGAATTCGTGGTAAAAGGAAATCAACACTATGAAAAAAGAGACTACAGAGTTGAAGGTGATTTTTCACAAGCAGCATTTTACCTTGCAGCAGGTGTTTTAGGGGGAGAGGTTTCCTGTGTTGATTTAAATATGGAATCACTCCAAGGAGACAGGGTAATAGTGGACATAATAAAAAATATGGGTGGAAAAATCTCACTTACAGATGGAATTTTAAAGGCTTCAAAATCAGATTTACGAGGCACTATTGTTGATGTATCGCAATGTCCTGACCTTTTACCAATAGTTGCAGTGCTTGGTGCATTAAGCTTTGGTACCACAGAAATTATTAATGCAAGGAGAGCTAGAATTAAAGAATCTGACAGATTAAAAGCTATAGCAACAGAGCTAAATAAAATTGGGGCTGAGGTTATAGAAAGAGAGGATTCGCTGATAATTCATGGTAAACCATGGCTTAAGGGTGGAGTGGTAAACAGTTGGAATGATCATAGAATAGCTATGGCCATGGCAATTGCATCAATTAAATGTACGCAGAAGCTTATAATACAGGATAGTGGGGCAGTAAAAAAATCCTATCCCAATTTTTATGAGGATTTTAAGAGCCTAGGAGGGGAAATTAATGAGTGGACAATGGGGTAAAAAAATAAAGTATTCTATATTTGGAGAATCTCATGGAAGAGGCATAGGAATAACTATTGATGGATTACCCGCCGGTATAAAACTTGATATGGATTTTATAAATAATGAAATGCAAAGACGTGCGCCAGGTAAAAGTGAATTTTCAACTACAAGAAGGGAAGGAGACAAAGTTGAAATTCTAAGTGGATATTTTAATGGATATACAACTGGTACACCTCTTTGCGCGGTTATATTTAATGAAAATCAAAATTCTGTGGATTATGACAAGTTAAAGGATTTAGCAAGACCAGGCCATGCAGATTTTACAGGAAAAGTTAAATATTCAGGCTTTAATGATTATAGAGGTGGCGGTCATTTCTCAGGAAGAATTACTGCGCCACTTGTTTTTGCAGGTGCTGTTGCAAGGCAAATCCTTTTCCATAAGGGAATTCAAATAGGAAGTCATGTTTTGAGTATTGAGAATGTATTTGACAACTACTTTGATGCTGTTAATTTAAAAAATCAATTTCTAATAGATATTTTAAACAAAGATTTTCCCGTAATTGATGATGTTAAAGGGAAAGAAATGAAAAGTATTATTTTAAAAGCTAAGGAAGAATCTGATTCTGTTGGAGGCATAATTGAGGCTGCTATATTAAACTTACCTTGTGGACTTGGCGAACCATTTTTTGATTCTATAGAGAGTAATTTAGCTCAATTACTATTTTCTGTTCCAGCAGTAAAGGGTGTAGAATTTGGTAGTGGCTTTGATATAACGAAGCTTCGAGGAAGTAAGGCTAATGATCTGCCTTACATGAATAAAGGCGGTGTTGCAACGAAAACTAACAATAATGGTGGAATAAATGGAGGCATTTCTAATGGGATGCCCATAGTATTTAGAGTTGCAATGAAACCAACTCCTTCCATAGCTAAGCTTCAAAGTACTATTGATATGGACACCTTCGAGGATTCAGAAGTATCGATTACAGGTAGGCATGACCCTTGTATAGTTTTAAGAGCACTACCAGTAATTGAAGCCTGCGCTGCAATGAGCATTTTAGATTTTATATAATATTACAGCTTCGTCGAGGATAAGTAGTGCGAAGGTGATGATTTAAGGATGTGGTTTAATGAGTAATGTAGATAATTTTGATATAAATGATTTGAGAAATGAAATTGATAAAATCGATGCGAGCCTTCTCTCCCTATTTGAAAATCGTATGGAGTTAGTTCTAAAGATAGGTGAATATAAAAAGAAAAACAATATGGAAATTTTAAATGGAGCTAGAGAAGAAGCGGTTATAAAGAAGAACTTAGATCTAGTTAAAAATAGTAATTTACATTTAGAAGTAGAGGAATTCTTTAAAGCTGTTATGGAAATAAGCAGAGGCCTTCAAAACAAAAATCACAGGAGGAAAAATATAGTTTTAATTGGGATGCCTGGATCAGGTAAAAGTACAATTGGGGAAATACTTGCAGAAAAATTAGGCATGAGTTTCCTAGACATAGACACATACATTGAAAAGAGTACAAATCTTAAGATTACTGAAATATTTAAAAATGGGGAGGATTTGTTCAGAGACATAGAAGCTAAGGCAGTTTTGGAAGTATCAGAAAGAGTCCCAGCAGTTATTTCAACTGGTGGTGGGGTAATTAAGAGATATGATAATATTAAAAGTCTTAAGAAAAATGGAATTATAATTTACATCAATCGACCTATTAAAAACATAGTAGGGGATATAGAGGTTAAGACTCGTCCTTTACTTTCAAAGGATCCATCTCAGCTTTACTTAATCTTTGAGGAGAGAGGGCCCTTGTATAAAAAATATTGTGATTATGAAATTATGAATATTAGTAACACTTATGATGTAGTTAATAATATTATAGAGATATATGCAGAAAATAATAAATAAGAGGTGCGGTTATGAAGGTATTAATAATTAATGGTCCGAACTTAAACTTTCTTGGAATAAGGGAAAGGGGCGTGTACGGAAACACAACTTACGAAGAAATGTGTAGTTATCTCTATAAAGAGGCTAAAAAACTTCAGGTTCCTATTGATATTGTTCAAAGCAATATCGAAGGTGAAATAATAAACTTCATACAGGATGCTTACGATAAGTACGATGGAATAATCATTAATGCTGGAGCATACACCCATTATAGCATTGCAATATTTGATGCTATAAAATCAGTTTCTATAAATACTATAGAGGTTCATCTTAGTAATATCTATGCAAGGGAAGAATTTAGACAAAAATCAGTAACTGCGCCAGCCTGCATAGGCCAAATTTGTGGCTTTGGTAAATATGGTTACGTTATGGCTTTAAACGCTTTATTACAAAAATAGTGACAATGGACTAACTTGAATTCTGTGTATAGTTAAAATTATTATAAAGGAGGGGAAAGCCTATGGCTGGATTTTTATTGGAGATTGGTTTGAAGTTTCAAACTGTTAGTGTTTTGATAAGGCTAATAATAACTTTAGCATTAATAATTATATTTCATTTAGTTAAAAAAGGTATCTGCTCATTTGTTGATAAATCCAAGTTTTACTCTAAGGATATAATAAAATATAAAAAGACAACTTCATTATTTATAAATATTTTATCAGTTATGGTCATTATACCAATATGGATGTATGAGTCTAAAGATATACTGACTTTTTTGGGGATTTTCTCAGCTGGGCTAGCCTTTGCCTTTCGTGATGTTGTAGCTAGTTTTCTAGGGTGGGTAATAATTAATACTCAAAAGCCTTTTGCAATTGGTGATAGAATAAAGATCGGGAAAAGTCTTGGTGACGTATTAGCAGTGGATTGGTTTTATACCACTATAATTGAAGTTATTGAAAATGACAACAAAACTTATGGACAAAGTACGGGAAGAATTACCCATATACCAAACATAATACTGCTCACTGAAGAACTTATAAATGAGACTAACTCCTTCCCGTTTACTTGGAATGAGATTGAAATAAACCTTAGCCTTAGCAGCAATCGGAAAAAAGCTAAAGAGATATTAGTAACTATTGCTAATGATAAAGTGGGAGATATAGAACAAGAAGCAAAGGAGGCACTAAGTATAGCCTCAAAAACTCTTCCAATTTATTATGAAAACCTTTCTCACACAATATACACTTCTATAGAAGAGGGAAGAGTGTGTTTAAGTTTAAGGTTTATTTGCAAGGCGCGAAATTTTAGAAATTTAGAACATGCCATAGTAGAGGATATTTTAGATGAGTTTTCTAAAAATGAAGATATAGAATTATTATAATTAAAGGTCAGTGGCGCTATCTAGCTACGAACCTTTAATTCTGCTTGTATATTATTATTGTTAATAATACATATTCAAAGAACAAAATCTCCCTACGGTCGAGTATTAAAGTGATGCTCCATTAAATAGTGTAGCATCACCTCTTAATTATCATATCCGAATCACATTTTATACACATAACAATAGGGCTACCACTCTTCTTGTCAAATTCCTCAGGTGTATAACATTCAAACGCAACAAATTCAGGTACTTCTTCTTCATATCCACACTTCTTACATTTAAAAAGTATCATTTTATCGGGTTTCCCTATATCAAATGGTATCTTCTTTTCATTATATAGGAAACAGCTTGCGGAAGCCGCTGTGGATAACATTTATACTCGACCGTAGGGAGAATTTGTTCTTCATTTTAATTTTAAAAATCTTTTTAATACGTTCCCATATCATAAATATACCCATACTTTCTGTGCCAAATTTGGAATAACTCCATTAGCTGACCGCATTTTGAACATTTTCCAGGATCTTTAGAAAAATTAATAATCATTAATTCTCTATACTTCATTTTTCTTATTTCCTTTTTCCAATTTATTTTTAGTGTGCACTGAATTGCTTTAAGACCACTTTTTATGTATTGCAATAAGCCAAAACATTTTCTAATCTTTATACTTATACTTCCAGCATATACTCCGTATAATCTAACCATCTTAAAATATTTAGGCGAGATATGCATTAATAGCTTGCCTATAAACACTTGTGCTGTAACTGTTTCTTCTACTCTCTCATTAGTTTCATGGCTCTTATACCAAAACGTTACATTTTTCCCATCATAGCTAAGTATTCTATATTCTGCTATCGCAGGTCTTGCTAAGTATCTACCTATATATCTTGCTGCACCTCTTGCACTTTTCATTCTTGATTTGGCATTTATATAAAAACCATTAGGATAATCTTTGAACATTTTTAAGTACTCTGCTTTTTTCTCTGGGTTTTTACTAATCATATAATTTATTAATTTGTACTGCCATACCTTTCTAAAATACTCATAGTCGAAGAATTCCATATCCTTAACTTCATTACCCCTTGTTTTTATTTCTGGAACCAATGCATGCACATGTGGGTTAAACCCTATGTTCCTTCCAAATGTATGCACTACAGAAATGGTTTTATAAGCAATTGTAGCCCAGATGACCATCTCTACATATCTAAAATTATTTACCACAGGTATTTTAAATGATTCAGCCACGAAGGAAAATGGCGATAATTGTATTACTACTAAATCCGGACCAGAAAAATAGATAGATGAAAAAAATGTATGTAAATGATCATGAATAATAAAAACAAATTTTTATTATAACTTTTTTTAAGAATTTTCAGATAAAATATTATGTACAATTTGTTAATAAAAAATATTATCAATGATTTTAATTCAATATAATGGAACAAAATGAGTTAACATACAGACGCATACTTAATAACATAACCCTATTCAAGTTTTGACAAGATAATATTATGCATTTAGAGGTATAAACATTCAAAAAAAAAATTTGTGAATATTTATACTCTATTTTTTCTTTTATACATGATAAGTTAGAACATCGTGAATATATATACAAACATTGCTAAATTCTTAGTTTGCAAACGTTAACATACAGAGTATTCTAGAGAAAAGCAGAGCTTAGTGCAAGAATCAAGTGCTAAATTAATAGTTATGCTGATAAGGAAGATATATATGCATTTATGGCAAAATACTCTATTTTACTAATAAAATCCTACCCATTATAATGATGGCATCAACAAAAACAAAGGGGAGGCAGTTTGAATGAAATCATTTATAAATGTAACTTCTGAAATAGGAAAACTTAATAAAGTAATGCTACATAGACCTGGGAGAGAGATAGAAAACTTAGTACCGGAGCTTCTTGAAAGATTACTTTTTGATGATATTCCTTATTTAGAAGTAGCAAGAAAAGAGCATGATATATTTGCAAAAATATTAAAAGAAAATGATGTGGAGGTTCTTTATTTAGAAGAACTTGCTACTGAGGCCTTAAATGATGATAAAGTAAAAAAAATATTTATACAACAGTTTTTACAAGAAAGCCATATTAGTAATAAAGAGATATACGAATCCCTTTATACATATTTAATATCAAAGCCTACAAGCGAAATGATTGATATACTTATGGCTGGAGTTAGAAAAAATGAGATAGATGTTAAGGGAATGCATTCGCTTAGAGGATTAATATCAAATCAATATCCTTTCTACTTAGACCCTATGCCTAATCTTTACTTTACAAGAGATCCAGGTGCTTCAATTGGAAATGGTATTACAATAAATACTATGCAAACTGAAGCTAGAAGGCGCGAGACATTGTTCCTTAAATTTATTCATGAATATCATAAATCTTTTAAACAATATGAAGTACCACTTTGGTACGACAGAAACCTTCCTAATAATATTGAAGGTGGGGACGAGCTTGTATTATCTGCCACAACTCTTGCAGTAGGATGTAGTCAAAGAACTTCACCTGAGGCTATAGAAGTGGTAGCAAAGAATTTGTTTGCGAAACATGCTTCTTTCGAAAAAGTATTAGTGTTGGAGATTCCAGCTTGTAGAGCATTTATGCATCTTGATACTGTATTTACTATGGTTGACTATGATAAATTTACAATACATCCAGCTATAGAAGGACCCCTTAATGTTTTTGAAATTACAAAAGGTGTTAATGGAGAATTGCATATTAAACAATCGAAAGATGTACTGGGAAATATATTAAAATCTGCATTAAAGGTACCTTCAGTTGAATTAATAAGATGCGGTGGTGGTGACTCTATTATAGCAGCAAGAGAACAATGGAATGATGGATCAAACACTCTCGCTATTGCACCAGGGAAGGTTATAACTTATGAACGAAATTATGTTACAAATGAAATTTTATCAAAACGTGGTATAACGGTCTTAACAATGCCAAGTGCTGAACTTTCGAGAGGAAGAGGCGGTCCAAGATGTATGAGTATGCCTCTAAATAGAGATAACTTATAAAAACAAAAAATAACAAAATATTAGGAGGAATTTATTATGTTTAACTTAAGAAACAGAAACTTTTTAACTTTGATGGACTTTACTCCAAAGGAAATAAACTACTTTTTAGATTTAGCTAGAGATTTAAAAAGAGCTAAGTATGCAGGTACAGAACAGCAGACATTAAAAGGTAAAAACATTGCGCTAATATTTGAAAAAACTTCTACAAGAACAAGATGTGCTTTTGAAGTAGGTGCACTAGACCAAGGGGCACATGTAACTTATCTTGGACCTACAGGAACTCAAATTGGTAAAAAGGAATCTGTAGCAGATACAGCAAGAGTTCTTGGAAGAATGTATGATGGAATAGAATATAGAGGATATGGACAAGAAGTAGTAGAAGAATTAGCTAAATATGCAGGAGTGCCAGTTTGGAATGGGCTGACTACTGAAGATCACCCTACTCAAATTCTTGCTGACTTTTTAACTATTAAAGAACATTTTTCTAAACCATTAAATGAAATCAAATTTGTTTATGCTGGTGATGGAAGAAATAATATGGCAAATGCCCTTATGATAGGAGCTGCCAAGATGGGTATGGACTTTAGAATAGTTGCTCCAAATTCATTGTTTCCTGAAGATGCACTAGTTAATAAATGTAGAGAAGTAGCCAGTGGTACAGGAGCAAAAATCACTATTACGAGTGATGTAGCGCAGGGAGTAAAAGATGCAGATGTTATATACACTGACGTTTGGGTATCAATGGGAGAAGCAGATGAAGTTTGGGAACAAAGGATTAGTATATTAAAACCATATCAAGTTAATAAAGAAATGATGAAATTAACCGGTAATAAAGATACTAAATTTATGCACTGTCTGCCAGCATATCATGATTTAAAAACTGGAGTTGGTAGAGAGGTATTTAAAAAATTTGGAATGAATGGTGTTGAAGTTACAGATGAAGTATTTGAAAGTGAGGCTTCAATGGTATTTGATGAAGCAGAAAACAGAATGCATACAATCAAAGCAGTTATGGTTGCTACACTTGGAAACTAGCCTAAAATAATTTATAAATATAAAGTTAATTGGTGAGGGTAATATTATTGCCCTCACCAATTTAAAATATAGCTACTGTAGTAAGCGAAAGGAGATTACAAAATGGAAAAGGATAATGATAAAAAATTAGGCTTGTCTCTACTAGTCGCTCTTGGAGTTGGATCCATGATTGGTGGAGGAATATTTAATAGTCCAACTGATCTTATAGGTAAGGCAAACCCTCAAGCAACAATTATTGCTTGGATAATTGGTGGACTTGGTGTAGCATTTTTAGCACTAGTATTTCAATTGCTTGCAAATAAAAGACCAGAGCTTACAGGTGGAATATTTACTTATGCAAAAGAAGGCTTTGGAGAATTTGTTGGGTTCAATTCAGCCTGGGGATATTGGTTAAGTGCTTGGCTTGGAAATGTTGCATTTTTTATTCTTATATTTAAAACTTTTAATAGTTTAGTCGGTGACGTGAAACCTATAGTATCATTTATATTAGCATCAGCACTATTATGGGTAATTCATTATGTACAAATGCGTGGAGTTAAAAGCGCTGGAATAATAAACGCAATTGCCACAGTTGCAAAACTCATTCCATTATTAATGGTAATTGTATTTGGGCTGGCAATATTCAAATCTGGAACTTTCAATGTAGAAAATTGGAAAACAGTGTTAGCGGCCACTGGAAATTCTACTACATTGTTCTTGCAAGTTAAAGGCGCAATGGGTACAATTTTGTGGTGTTTTATTGGTATTGAAGCTGCAACAGTACTATCTGAGAGGGCAAAATCTCAAAAGATTGTTGGAACGGCTACAATAATAAGTTTAATTATAACTTTAGTTCTTTACATACTGGTTTCAACAACAGCTATGGGAGTAATTCCAGCTGAAACTCTTATTAATTCAGCCACACCTTTAGCAGATATGCTATCCCTTACTGTACTTGGCAGTTTTGGAGCTATAATTGTTAAAGTTGGTTTAATAATTTCACTTGTAGGCTGCTTAATTAGCTGGGTTATGCTTGCAGCGGAAATTCCTTATGTTGCGGCAAAAGGTGGCACAATGCCGAAATGGTTTATGAAACAAAATGACAATGGTGCTGCAATAAATTCATTACTACTAACTGATGCATTAACTCAAATATTTTTACTTTCGCTACTTTTACCAGTACTTCAGTCTGCCTATGGTAATGTATTTTTAATTTCTACAACCTGTATTTTAATTCCATATTTACTTTCATCATTATATGCAGTTAAGGTTTCATTAGCAGATGGTCTAGGAGCTAAAGATAAGATAGTTTCTATATTAGCTTGTGTCTATTCGATATATGTGATTTATGCAGTAGGAATAAATTATCTAGGAGCAGCAGTAATACTGTATGCAGTTGGTATATTTGTATTTATAAAGGCTAAGAAAGAAAAGAACGAACCTATTAGTTCAAATGAGAAAATAGCAATGGCTGCGATTATTGTAGTGGCAATCTTAATGATTATACTGCTATCAATTGGTAAAATTAAACTTTAGGTGTAATTTCAATAAAATCTTATAAAATATAAAAGCTGTTAAATAAAATATATTTACTAGCTTAACATAAAAGGAGAGATAAATATGGCAAGAATAGTAATAGCACTTGGTGGAAATGCCCTTCAAGCAAATCCTAAGGATACTACAGCAGAAGCGCAGTTAGTAACTGCAAGACAAACTTCTGGAGCTATTGTAGATTTAATTGAAGAGGGGCATGAGGTAATTGTTGCTCATGGTAATGGACCTCAAGTAGGTCAACTTATAGCTACTTATGAAGCAGCCGCTTCAATGAATGAAAATAGCCCAATAATGCCTTTTCCTGAATGTGGAGCTATGAGTCAAGGTTATATAGGTTATCATCTACAACAAAGCATTAGGGCAGAGATGAGAAAAAGAGGGATAAATAAGGAAGTCGCAACAGTAGTTACTCAAGTAATAGTAGACCCTAATGATCAAGGATTTAAGAATCCAACTAAACCAGTAGGTTCTTTCTTTACAGAGCAGCAAGCGAAGAAACTAATGACTGAAAAAGGATATATAATGAAGGAAGATTCAAATAGAGGCTGGAGACGTGTAGTGGCTTCACCACTTCCAATGGCCATAGTTGAAGAACCTATTATAAAAACATTAGTTGAAGCTGGACATGTTGTTATAACTGTTGGTGGAGGTGGTATACCTGTAATTGACACAGGAAATGGAACACTTGAAGGAGTACCAGCAGTAATAGATAAGGATTTTGCTTCTTGTAAAATAGCAGAATTATTAAATGCTGATGCATTGGTTGTACTTACAGCAGTTGAACAGGTTGCTATTAACTTTGGAAGGCCTAATCAAAAGAATCTTTCAAGTATAACAGTAAAAGAAGCTAAAACTTATATCGAAGAAGGACATTTTGCTCCTGGTTCAATGCTTCCTAAAATAAAAGCAGCTCTTAGCTTTGTTGAAGCAAAAGAAGGTAGAAAAGCAATTATAACATCCCTTGAGAAAGCTAGGGAAGCGATAGGTGGAACAGCTGGAACAGTAATAATAAATTAATAGTGTTTAAATGTAAGTCATAAGCTGAAAATGCTTATGACTTATATTTAACTTTTTTGACGGTTTTATAACCAGTTTAAGTTGATGCAAAGGTATAATGAGTTTCTATTGCTTTAATATTTTTTTGATGTTACAATTATTATTGTAAATTTATAAATTAAATATTAGCTATAGGTGCTCTGTAACAAGGGGTAAAAGGAAAAGTGGTTAAAGACCACTGCAGCCCGCCGCTACTGTATTAGAGGATGAAATCCAAAAAACCATTGGGAAACTGAGAAGGTTGGAGAGTAAGATGACGCTAAAGCCAGTAAACCTGCCTAAATGCTCACGATTTTAGTCTTCGGGGGGAGGATGAAAGATGCATAATTTAACAATAATATTGGGTAATCCAATAGGTGAAAAAAATTAATTGCATTATTCCACATCCATGAGGTGTGGTTTTTTTATTTGCTATTTTTTTACTTATGGATTTATCACTAAATTAATAAGGAGATAATATGAAAAACATTGTACTTGTAACAGGTGGTGCAAGGAGCGGGAAAAGTACCTATGCAGAGAAGTTAGCTAAAGAAGAAAAGGCGGGTGTACTTTATATCGCAACTTCAATTCCATTTGATGATGAAATGAAGGATAGAGTGAAAAAGCATAAAGAAAGAAGACCATCTAATTGGCATACTTTTGAAGGCTATAAGAATTTAAAACAGGTATTTTATAATGAAGAAATACACTTTGATACGATTTTATTAGATTGTATAACAATAATGGTTACAAATCTTATGTTTGATATTTCAGGGGATAAATTTGATGATCTTAATGCTGAGGCTATAGATAGTATGGAAAAAGAAATTCTACAAGAAGTAGCTGATTTTCTTTGCGAAGCTGAAAAAAGTACAAAAACAGTAATTATTGTAACTAATGAAATTGGAGCAGGAATTGTACCAGAATATAAAATGGCAAGGGTCTTTCGCGATATTGCAGGTAGAGTAAATCAGTATATAGCATCCAGGGCGCAGAGCGTTCACTTGGTGGTTTGTGGAATTCCAATTAAAATTAAATAAGTAATTATAAAATCAAAATTTATGGAGGCTAAACAATTAATAATTGTTTAGTGCCCCTAAGGAATACTAGGAGGAAATTTATGTTTAAGAAAAAAAGTATAATAAATATAGTTTTAGCTATTTTTGTTTGTTTTGCGTTTAGTGCATGTGGTAACAAGGGTGCAAGCAACAAGGAGCCGAATATTACTAAAAAGGAAGCTGTAGGTGTGGTATATCCTATAAAAGTAGTAGATTCATATAATAGAACAGTTACCATTGAAAAAGAACCTAAAAGAATTATTACAATTGCACCAAATATAACAGAGGGAGTATATGCCCTTGGCAAAGGTGGAAATCTAGTTGGTAGAAGTGATTACGATGATTATCCAACTGAGACCCTTAAGGTATCCTCTGTTGGTAGTTTATTAAAACCCAATATAGAGAAAATTGTTGAATTAAAACCTGATGTAGTTATTGCATCAACTCATTTTGATAAGGCCGTTGTTAAAAAATTAGAAACTCTTAATATAAAAGTTATAGTACTTTATGGTGAAGAAAGTTTTGCTGGTGTATATGATACAATGTCAAAGCTTGGACAGGTTGTAAATGCTAGTGGAAAAGCACAGTCAATAATATCAGATATGAAAAAGAAGGTTGCAGATATAACGAGTAAGGTAGCAAATGCTAAGAAGCCAGCAGTTTATTATGTAGCAGGTTTCGGTAAAAGTGGAGATTTCACTGCAGGGAAAGATACCTTTATAGGTAATATGATAGAAATAGCTGGTGGTAAAAACGCTGCAGATGATGCAATTGGTTGGAAATACAGTGTAGAAAAGCTTGTAGAAAAGAATCCTGATGTGCTAATATGTTCTAAGTTCTTTGATACAAAAAAAGGTATAGAAGCTACTAATGGTTACAAAGATTTGAAAGCAGTTAAAAATGGGAAATTATTGGAGATTGATGAAAATACTATTGTTAGGCAGGGACCAAGACTTGCAGAGGGGCTAGAATCAATGGCTAAACTAATACATCCTGAACTTTTCAAATAAAAGGGGTTGCACTACCATGACATTTATAGAAAATAAGAGTTATTATAAAAGAGTTTTTACAGTAGGGGTATTTTTACTTATAATTGTGATGATTGCTGCGGCAAATTTCGGAGTGGCAGATATTTCTTTTAAACAGACAGCTTTAATTATAATAAGTAAAATTCCAATAGTAAATAACTTTGTATCCACAGATGGAATTAAGTCCACATCAATAACCATATTATTGAATTTAAGACTCCCTAGAATACTTTTAGCTTGTTTAGTAGGATCAGCACTTTCAGTGGTTGGTACTTCTTTTCAAGGGATTTTTAAGAATCCAATGGCGGACCCATTTGTTTTAGGAGTTTCGTCAGGAGCAGCACTTGGAGCCACTATAACCATGGTTTTTCTTAAAGAAACTCATTTTTTTGGAATGAGCATGGTAGCATTAACTGCGTTTATAGGAGCTATAATAACTACTTTTTTAGTTTATAATATTGCGAGAGTTGGTACAAAAGTTCCAGTGGCCACACTTCTTCTCGCAGGTATTGCTATGAATTATTTATTATCTTCTATAATTTCATTAATGATGACCTTTAACAGCGATAATATTGAACAAATAGTTATGTGGACCATGGGTAGTTTTTCTACAGCAGGTTGGAATGAGGTGATTCTACTATCTATAGTAGTAGTTCCCTCAATATTGTTTATATCTACATTTTCAAGAGATCTTAATATCATGCTCCTTGGTGAAGATAGTGCAAGAAGTCTTGGTATAGATGTAAATGGATTTAAAAAGTACATATTTGTAATAAGTACACTAATGGTGGCAGCAGTTGTATCTGTAAGTGGAATAATTGGATTTGTAGGACTTATAGTGCCTCATGCTATTAGAATGATTTTTGGATCTGATAATAGAGTAGTTATACCATTTTCTGCACTTGGAGGAGCTATATTTTTAATAATTTGTGATACGCTTGCAAGGGTAGTAGTGCCTCCGTCTGAAATACCAGTCGGAATTATAACCTCAATTTTTGGAGTTCCATTTTTTATATATCTATTATATAGAACAAAGAAGAAGGCGGTATAAATTGATAGAGATAAATAACGTATGCTTTTCCTTTGAAAAGGAAGTATTAAAGAATATTAATGTAAATATTGAAAGAGGAAAATTTTATACCATCCTAGGACCAAATGGATCAGGTAAAACTACTCTTTTAAGGATACTATCAAAATCTCTCCCTATGGAAAAAGGTGAGATTTATATTGATGAAGTGGATTTAACCCAAATAAAACCAAAGGTGCTAGCAAAGGAAATGGCTGTAGTGCCACAAAGCACAGAAATTGAATTTGATTTTTCAGTACAAGATATAGTTCTTATGGGAAGAACTCCTCATATTTCTAGATTTTGCTCAGAAAGTGAAAAAGACATAAAAATAGCTATGAATGCTATGAAAATAACCAACACTTGGGAGCTTAGAAATAAAAGCATAAATGCGCTTAGTGGTGGAGAAAAACAACGAGTTGTTGTGGCAAGAGCAATTGCTCAAGAAACAGGAATAATTCTTCTAGATGAGCCTATTTCTCACCTAGACATTCATCACCAAATTGAAATAATGAATCAATTAAAAGAACTAAATCAAAATAAAAACATAACGATTATTGCAGTGCTTCATGATTTGAATTTAGCAGCTGCATATTGTGATCATATGATACTAATGCATAATTGCGGAGTCTACAAAGATGGAATCCCAGAGGAAGTATTAACTGAAGATATAATTAAAAAAGTTTATGGATTAGATGTCTATATAACCAAAAATCCTAAAACAGGAAAAACTTTTATTATGCCTTTTTAATATAAAAACAGTATGTAAAAATATAAATCAATATGGAAATTATTGTTGTAAAACGAATTTAAATAAAGTAATATAAGTTATGAGAGTAAATTACAATCAATTTAATTGGAGGAGATTAATAAATGTTTGAAATGAAAGAAAAATATAAAACCGGTATTCTACTTATTGATACCGAGCATGAAAAACTTTTTGAAATAGGTGAAAGAGCCTATCAATTATTAAAAAGTCCATATAATATGGATAAATATGATAAAATAGTGGAAGTAATTGAAGAACTAAAAGCGTATACAGTTTATCATTTTAAAGATGAAGAAAAGTATATGGAGAGTATAAATTATAAAAGATTATTCACTCAAAAAATAGACCATGCAAATTTTATTAAAAAAATATATGAAGTAAATTTAAGTAAAGTTGATGAAAATCAAGATGAGGCTATAATGAAAATATTAACTTTTTTAAATGATTGGCTGATTAATCATATATTAGAGAAAGATTTACTTATACCAGGAAGATAGAAATTTTTAAAGATATTTACAATGTTATAATGAATTTAAAAAAGAGAATCAATAATTGATTCTCTTTTTTGTACATCAAAATATCATAATTTAAAATTTTAATATTTTGTAAGGTATACATTAAGAAAAAAAATATATAAGAAAAGTTATTATGTCAAAGGTATATATAAATTGATAAAAAATAATAAATCTTATATAATAATACTAAGAGAATATTCGATTATAAAAAGTAGGAGGCTATAATGTTTGATATTGAATCATGTGTGTGTTTTATAAATAACAAGACATCTAAAAAAATGGCGGATATGTTTAATGAAAGATTAATTCCGTTTGGTGTAACCAGAGTTCAGTGGATGGCCATGTATTATCTATTAAAATACGGAGATATGAATCAAAAGGACTTAGGAGAAAGAATGGACATTAAAGAGTCTACTGTGGCTAGGCTTTTAGATAGAATGGAAACAGAGGATTTAATTGTAAGAACTCAAGCCAAGGAAGATAGAAGAATTAAATATATTAAACTTACCCAAAAGGGTAGGGAGAAAATTGAAGAGCTTTTAGAAGAAGGGAAAAAAATGAGCGAGTTTTTTTCAAAGGGAATTACAGAAGAAGAAACGGAAGTATTTAAAAGAGTGCTCCAAAAATTCATGAAAAATATTAGTTAAATTTTTATCAGGTGTATTGCAATTGCTTCAAATACTTGCTATACTAATCATTAGTATAACAAGTATTAGAGGAGGTAATATTATGGCTAAAAATGTTAGAGAAATGTTAAATGATTTTATGGGTGGTTTAGAAACAGTAGGACAAACTAATGGAGAACATGTAGGGGCATTTATGAACTTACTTGGTACTACATATAAACCAGGTGCGTTAGATACAAAGACTAAGGAATTAATCAGCATCGGTATTGGCACCTACAGCCGCTGTGAATACTGCATAGTATTCCATGTTTATAAAGCATTTGAGGCAGGTGCAACAGCAGAAGAAATAATGGAAGCAGCTATGGTTTCGGTTGCCTTTGGTGGTGGGCCTTCAATGGCTTATAGTGTAACTTTACTTAAGGATTCTATTGAAGAATTCAAAAACGATTTTAATAAATAACATAAACAAAGCAGCTATGATGCAGGATTAATAAGGCACGTTAGCTGCTTTATTTATTATAGTTAAAAGGAGTGAAAAAAATGAATATAGAGGTTAAGATAGAAAAATCTATAAATAAAAATAATGAAACAAAAATAACTAAAATTTTAGTCAGGACCACCCGTATAACGGGTGGCTTGTTCTAGCCCTATAAGGGCATGTTACTGGCTACGTCTAAAGACATACTGAAAGTTCTGCCAACCGCATACCTTTACATACAACCCCTAAAGGGGTATTATTTTTTGTATTTATTTACTGGCTCACCCGTAAACGGGTCCATATATTCTTTTAAACTTATCTGCTCACATACAATATCTTCTTGAAGTTGGTTTTTTATATATTCTTCTATTGCATTTTTGTTTCTTCCTACTGTATCTACATAATATCCTTTACACCAAAATTGTCTATTCCCATACTTATACTTCAAATTTGCATGTCTATCAAATATCATCAATGAACTTTTACCTTTTAAATATCCCATAAATTGTGACACACTTAATTTGGGTGGTATACTTACAAGCATATGTATATGATCCTTGCATGCGTTTGCTTCTAATATTTCTACACCCTTATATTCACATAGCTTTCTCAATATTTGTCCTATGTCTGATTTTATTTTCCCATATATTATTTGTCTTCTATATTTGGGTGCAAAGACAATATGGTATTTACAATTCCATTTACTATGTGCTAAACTTTGATTGTCCATTTGGATTTTTCCCCTTTGACTTGGTTGTGGTTGGCAAACCTACTTCCATTTTATCAAAGGGGGTTGTTTTTTTCTACATATAGCTATAAGCTTTTTAGAACCACAGGCATAGCCCGTGGTATTCTTTCATTAAAAAAAGTAGGAGACTGTGTCAAGGTAAATGATGAGATATTCGAAGTGGAAAGCGGAAAGGGTGTTAGTACTGTTACTTCGAAAGTACAGGGAATTATTGAGAGCATTAATGTAGAGGAAGGAGATTCAGTTAGTGTAGGTAAGGTATTAGCGCAAATAAATGGAGAACAAGCCGCCAAAACGGGAAATACTAACCCTAAAACATTTAACTACTTTCAAAATTTAATTAAGCCAGCAAAACTCGGAATGGAAAGTGATATTACAATAATTGGTGGTGGGCCAGGAGGATATGTAGCTGCAATTCAAGCTGCTAAATTAGGCGCAAAGGTTATATTGATAGAAAAAGAGAAACTGGGTGGAACTTGTTTAAACTGGGGATGCATCCCTACTAAAACACTGGTTAGATCTGCGCAGGTTTTCGATACACTGAAAAGGGCTGAGGAATTTGGATGTTATGCTGAAAACATTGGAATTAGAATGGAAAAGGTTATTGATAGAAAAAATAAAGTTGTTGCAGAACTGGTTCAAGGTATTCAGTATTTAATGAATAAAAACAATATAAAGATTATAAATGGAACTGCTGAAATTGTTGATAAGGAAACTATACTAGCCAAAAGTACTACACAAGAAATTACTATTAAAACAAAAAATATTATTATTGCTACAGGTTCAAAATCATCAGTAGTACCTATTGTGGGTATTGAAAATAAAAATGTAATTGATAGCAATGATGCCTTGTCGCTTATGGAAGTTCCAAAGAAACTGGTAATTGTAGGTGGCGGGGTCATTGGTATGGAGTTTGCCTATATTTATGCTAGCTTTGGTGCGGAGGTTTCAGTGGTGGAATTTATGAATCAATGCCTTATAAGCTGTGATGAAGATATATGCGAAGAAAATAAAAAAAGTGCAGCAAAAAAAGGAATTAAGATATATACTACTGCAAAGGTAGAAGAAATTTGTGAAGCTGAGAATAATGAATGCATAGTTCATTTTATACAAGACGGTAAAGATAAATATAT
This sequence comes from Clostridium sp. FP1, assembly GCF_011065975.2. NCBI lineage: Bacteria > Bacillati > Bacillota > Clostridia > Eubacteriales > Clostridiaceae > Clostridium > Clostridium sp. FP1. The sequence goes on from NZ_JAAMNJ020000001.1 coordinate 2,463,529, forward strand.
ATCAGCAAATAAAGTGCTTTTATCTGTAGGAAGAACTCCGTATATAGAGGGACTTGGATTAGAAAGGGCAGGAATAGAATTAAACAATAATAAAAAAGGAATTAAGGTTAATTCGAAAATGCAGACTAATGTTTCAAATATATATGCTATTGGAGATGTAACAAATATTATATTACTTGCTCATGCGGCCTCTCACCAAGGAGTTGTAGCTGCAAAAAATATAATGGGTAAGCCTTGTGATATGGATTATACAGTAGTTCCTAGCGCAATTTTCACAGAACCTGAAATTGCCATGGTGGGTATAGGGGAAAAAGCAGCAAAGCTTCAGGGAATAGAAGTAGAAGTAGGCAAATTCTCATTTTCAGCTAATGGAAAAGCACTATCCTATGGAGAAAGCGATGGCTTTATTAAAATTATAAGGGATAAAAATACACAGAGATTAATTGGTGCAAGTATTGTTGGGCTGCATGCTACAGATTTAATTGCAGAGCTTACTCTAGCCATTAAAAATAACTTAAGTGCAGAAGCAATAACTGAAACTATACATGCTCATCCTACTACATCGGAGGTAATTCACGAAGTTGCCCTGTCTTTAGAAGGTGGGGCCATCCATTTTGCATAATAATGGAATTAACTGGCATAATAATACCATTAATTTTTGACAATTGGTACAATCTGATTGCTTGTATTTAGGCCTTTAGGGAGGGATTGATAATCACTCTATTTAAAGTGTATGGGTACATTTTGAATATATCATAGACATATGTTATACTTTGCCTTATAAATAATATTTAGGGAGGTTTTATTATGGAAAGATATGAACTTAATAAAAATTTGGCTCAAATGTTAAAAGGCGGAGTAATTATGGACGTGGTGAATGTGGAGCAGGCAATAATTGCAGAAAGGGCTGGCGCTTGCGCTGTAATGGCACTAGAACGAGTTCCTTCAGATATTAGAAAGCAAGGTGGCGTGGCTAGAATGTCTGACCCTAAAATGATTAAAGAAATAAAGGCAGCGGTAACTATTCCAGTAATGGCTAAAGGTAGGATAGGCCATTTTGTTGAAGCGCAAATTCTGCAGGAAATAGGAGTAGATTTTATAGATGAAAGTGAAGTTTTGACTCCAGCAGATGAACAATATCATATAAATAAGAGTGATTTTAAGGTTCCTTATGTTTGTGGAGCGAGAAATTTAGGAGAGGCACTAAGGAGAATTTCTGAAGGTGCTGCAATGATAAGAACAAAAGGTGAAGCCGGCACAGGAAATGTAGTAGAAGCTGTTAGGCACATGAGATGTATTATGGATGATATTAGAAAAGTGAAAAATGCTCCAAAAGAAGAGTTAATGACTCTAGCTAAAGACATGGGAGCACCAATTCATTTAATCCAATATGTATGGGAAAATGGTAAACTTCCTGTAGTAAATTTTGCAGCAGGTGGAATAGCAACGCCAGCGGATGCAGCACTCATGATGCAACTTGGCGCAGAAGGAGTTTTTGTAGGTTCAGGAATTTTTAAAGCAGAGAATCCTGAAGCGGTAGCAAAAGCTATAGTACTCGCAACCACCTATTACAATGATCCTAAGGTTATAGCAGAAGTTTCAGAAAATCTAGGACAAGCAATGGATGGACTAGAATTAAGTGAAATTAAAGAGAGATATTCGGAAAGAGGCTGGTAAGATTGAAAATTGGAGTTTTAGCACTTCAAGGTGGTGTGATAGAGCATATAAACCACATAAACCACCTTGGACATGAAGGCGTAGAGATTAAGAAACTTGAAGATTTTAAAGATTTACGAGGAATCATTTTACCCGGTGGCGAGAGCACAACCATTGGAAAACTTTTAAGGGAAAGAAATATGTTTATATTTTTAAGAGAAAAAATCATTTCAGGATTTCCAGTGTGGGGAACTTGTGCGGGAATGATACTACTTGCTAAACATATTGAGGAATCTTCCAGTGGTCATCTTAAAGTTATGGATATAAAGGTAAAAAGAAATGCTTACGGTAGCCAACTTGCTAGTTTTAAAAAAAATGTTATAATCAATGAGATTTCAAGTGAGCCAATACCATTAATTTTTATTAGAGCACCATTAATTACAGAAGTTTTTGAGGATGTTAAAACAATATGTACTGTTGATGATAAAATTGTAGCAGCAAAACAAAATAATATGTTTGCTACAGCTTTCCACCCAGAACTTACTGATAACTTAGAAGTTCATAGATATTTCGTAAATATGTGCAAATAAAACTGAATAGAAATCCATAAAAACATAAGTTAATCTGTAGTTTCTACTATATTATTAACTAAATTGTTTAAAAAAACTATCACCCTAAGAGTAAAGTCTCAGGGTGATAGTTTTTTTTATAAGACATTACAAGTAAAATAATTGGTTGACTTGTACCATGAAAGATGATATTATCTTATTAGTTTAGCGCGGTAACGTGATGCAGTGATGAATTAAAGCGGGAGGAGCAAGATTTTGAATAATTGGAAAAGAAATATACCTGAAGGTTCAAGAGATATACTTTTTGAGGATTGCAATAATAAAATTAAGATTATAAATGAAAAAAGAAAAAATCAGCAATTTGATAGATAAGGTTCAACAATACGTAGATAGGAATGAGGTGACGGCATCATGATGAAAATTACAGAAGCAAATAGTAATGAAGGAAAAGAATACATAGAATTTCTAAAAAAAAGAGCAGAACATGATGTGCTTGCCTCTGCAATGCTTATAACCACCTCAAGAGAACTTGCAGACAAGGTGGTGTGCGAGCTCGGAGTTCAGATAAAAGCTATGATCCGGAAAGATATTATAAGTGAATCTTTGGAAAGATATGGAGTTATCTTAATTGTCCAAAATATAAAAGAGGCCATAGATTTAGCCAATAAAATTGCACCAGAACATCTTGAAGTCTTGCTAGACAATCCATTTGATTTTTTAGGGGATATAAAAAATGCAGGATCCATATTCTTAGGTAGGTATTCCCCAGAACCACTTGGGGACTATATTGCGGGTCCCAATTATGTTCTGCCAACCAGTGGTAGCGCAAGATTCTTTTCTCCCTTATCTGTAGATGATTTTATAAAGAAATCAAGTTATATATATTATACCAAGGAGGCATTAAGTGAGGTTGCGGATAAGGTAATAAAACTTACAGAGGTTGAAGGCTTAACAGCTCATGGAAATTCTATAAAAGTGAGGTTAGAATTATGATACAAGATTATTTTAGAAGTGATTTAAGTGATTTTAAATCATATAAAGTCAGTAAGAATGATTATAAACTTAGGATGGATGCCAATGAGTGTTTTACTAACTTTCCTCACGAGATAAGGATGAAAATAGCTTGGGCAATAGAGGAATGTATTTTTAATAGATATCCAGATGCAGGTGCATCTATGGTATGTGACCTCTATGCACAATATGCAAATGTGAAAAGTATTAATGTTATGGCTGGAAATGGTTCAGACGAGTGTATACAAATCATTGCAAATACTTTTCTAAATACTGGGGATAAGGTAGCGGTCCAAAGTCCTGATTTTTCAATGTATAGCTTATATACTAGAGTTGCAGGAGGAATTCCAATTGAAGTTCCACTTGGCGATGAATTTAAATTGGATGTAGATGCTTTTATTTCAATTGTTAATAAAGAAAAGGTTAAAATCGTATTTTTATCTAACCCCAATAATCCTACAGGGGGCATTATTAAAAGAGATGATATTATTAAAATAATAGAAGGATGCAGGTGTATTGTAGTAATAGATGAGGCTTACTTTGAATTTTACGGTGAAACTATAGTAGATAAAATCTGCGCCTATGAAAATTTAATTGTACTTAGAACCTGTTCTAAAATTGGACTTGCTGCAATAAGACTGGGATTTTTGATTACAAGTCCTATTCTAATGGGGGAACTTAAAAAAGTAAAACCACCCTATAATGTGAATGCAATTTCGCAGTGTATTGCTTGTGTTATTTTAAAAGATTCGGAAATAATATATAAGAATGTGGAACGTATACTTGTAGAAAGAAAGTACTTATGGCAAAAATTGAGCAATATTAATGGGATTAAACTCTATAATGCACAAGCTAATTTTATATTAATTGGAGTTGAAAATGCACAAATAATGAAACAAAGACTTTTAGATGCTGGAATAAATATAAGAAGTTTTACAGCTATTACACTGCAAAATTGTTTAAGAATAACAATAGGAAGCAGAGAAGAAAACGAATGCTTATTAAGAAATATTTCCCAGGAAAATATAGGCAATATATAAACTTTAAATAGATTTCTATTTGTAATAATTGAAGGAGCGATGTATGTGATTTCAAGACAAGCAAAAATTGGGAGAGAAAGTAGTGAAACAAAAATTGATATAAGTATAAACCTAGATGGATCTGGGAAGTATGAATGTAACACAGGCATAGGTTTCTTTGATCATATGTTATGTCTTTTTGCAAAACATGGACTTTTGGATTTATATGTGGCAGTAGCAGGGGATTTAAATGTGGATTCTCATCATACAATTGAAGATGTAGGTATTGTACTTGGTAGCGTCATAAAAGAGGCAATGAAGGGCAAAGAGGGAATAAAAAGATATGGAACCAGTTTTATACCTATGGATGAAACATTGGCTACAGTGTCGCTGGATTTGAGCGGCAGAGCATACCTTGTATTTGAAGGGGATTTTACTGTTGACCTAATTGGGAGTTTTGATACAGAGATGGTTGAGGAGTTTTTTAGAGCCGTTGCAGTAAATGCTGGAATTACACTTCATGCAAGAGTACTTTATGGTAAAAATAATCATCATATGGTGGAAGCACTATTCAAAGCTTTTGGAAAAGCGCTAAGTGAAGCCTTAACCTATGACGATCGAATAAAAGGCGTACTTTCTACAAAAGGATGTCTATAAGGAGGAATACATGATAGCCATAGTGGATTACGGTGTGGGAAATTTGAAAAGTGTTCAAAATGCGCTTAAAGCAATAAATATTCCTTCCATAATATCTTCAGATAAGGAGGAAATCGCAAAGAGTAGAAGCATTATTGTTCCAGGTGTAGGTGCCTTTCCCGATGCAATGAAAAATCTAAGGGATAAGGGACTAGATGTAGTAATAAAAAGAGCGGCAGAAACAGGAAAACCAATACTTGGCATATGCCTTGGTATGCAACTTTTCTTTGAGGAAAGTGAAGAAATTGAAAGGTGCACGGGACTAGGACTTTTAAAAGGAACCGTTAAAAAACTAGAAGGTTCTATAAAAATTTCTCATATGGGTTGGAATGATTTATCTTTTGAAACTTATACAGCACTTCTGGAAGGTGTGGTAGAGCATAGTTATGTATATTTTGTTCATTCTTATTATGCACAAGTCGGAGAAGATAATATAGTAAACGCATATACTATGTATGAAAAAAAGATACCTGCAATTGTAAGTAAGGGAAATATATTTGGACTGCAGTTCCATCCAGAGAAAAGCGGAGAGGCTGGAATGAAATTACTTAAAAACTTTGGAGGGATAGTGTAATGAAGATATTTCCTGCTATAGACGTGAAAAATGGAAAGTGTGTTAGGCTTTATCAGGGTGAATTTTCTTCATCGGAGGTAGTGGGGGAAGATCCACTGCAAACAGCCTTAAGCTTTGTAGAACAGGGAGCAGAATATATACATATGGTAGATTTGGATGGAGCTCTAAGTGGAACTATTGGAAATGCAAATAGTATAAATAAAGTTATAAAAAATATAAATATCCCTATACAGTTAGGTGGAGGGATAAGAAGTTTGGATGCTATTGAGATACTTTTAGAAAAGGGTTTAAATAGAGTAATATTGGGTACTGCAGCTTTGAACAATCCGTCACTAGTAAAAGAAGCAGTAAAAAAATTCGGAGATAAAATTGCCATTGGCATTGATGCAAGAGATGGGTATGTAGCAGTGGAGGGTTGGAAAACCGGTAGTAAAATAGAATACATAGATTTTGCAAAACAAATGGAAAACATAGGAGTAAAAACTATCATTTTTACAGATATAAGTAGGGATGGCACTTTGACTGGACCTAATTTAGAAGCAATAGGGAAGCTAAATGACGAGGTGTCTTGTAATATTATTGCCTCTGGTGGTATGAAAGGCATTGAAGATATAAAAAAGCTTGCGAAGATGAATATGTATGGAGCAATTATAGGAAAAGCACTTTACAGCGGAAATATATCTCTAGCAGAAGCAATCACTGAGGGAAGGGGGATGCCCTATGCTTACTAAGAGAATCATTCCTTGCCTAGATGTAACTATGGGAAGGGTAATGAAGGGGATCAATTTTATAAATTTAACAGATGTAGGAGACCCTGTAGAAATTGCAGAATTTTATAACAGTGAAGGGGCCGATGAAATTGTATTTCTAGATATAACAGCTACTCATGAGGGAAGAGAAACTATGCTTGATGTAGTGAGACGAACTGCTGAAAAGGTATTTATTCCCCTGACAGTAGGTGGAGGAATTAAGAGTATAGAGGATTTTAAAGAAACCCTTAGAGCTGGAGCAGATAAAATATCTATAAACTCCGCTGCGATTCGAAATCCGAAGCTTATTTACGATGCAGCAGCTAAATTTGGAAGCCAATGTGTTGTGGTTGCTATAGATGGGAAAAAGAATGAAGACAGGTTAGGATGGCATGTAGTCATAAATGGTGGGCGAATAAATACGGGCCTTGATGCAGTAACCTGGGCCCAAAAGGTAGAAAAGCTAGGGGCAGGAGAAATACTCTTAACCAGTATGGATTGCGATGGAACAAAAAAAGGCTATGATATAGAGTTCATAAATGCAATTACGAGCAGTGTAAATATTCCTGTGATTGCGTCAGGCGGATGTGGAAAAATAGAGGACTTTTATGAGGTTTTTGAAAAAAGTGGAGCAGATGCAGCTCTTGCAGCTTCACTGTTTCATTACAAAGAACTATATATAAAACAAGTAAAAGAATATCTTAAAAATAGTGGTGTAGAAATTAGAGTCTAGACGCATGAAAGTAAATTAGCATGCAGATTTGCTATTTATTTTAATGTGACTTGAAAAAATAAAGAAATGTGGTGAGCTTGTGAATGACATAGTTGAAATTCAATTTAATAATGGGCTAGTACCTGCAATAGTGCAGGAGTATATCACCGGAAAAGTTTTAATGCTTGCCTACATGAATGAGGAATCCTTCAAAAAAACTATTGAAACTGGAACAACTTGGTTCTTTAGTAGATCTAGAAAAAAGTTGTGGAACAAAGGAGAAACATCAGGACATTTTCAATATGTAAAAAACGTTAGCATTGATTGTGATGGAGATACAATTCTTATAATAGTAGAGCAAATTGGAGTAGCTTGCCATACTGGAAGTAAAACTTGTTTTTACAGGCAAATTTGGAATACTAAGGTATAGCCGGGTAGAAACAATATCAAAAATAAAGATGTTAAAATAAGCAGAGAAGGAGAATAAAAATGAATGAAATAAACGTAGTACAGGAACTTTATAAAATCATTGAAGAAAGAAAAGAAAATCCTAAAGAAGGCTCTTACACAAGTTATCTTTTCGAAGAAGGTTTGGATAAAATCCTTAAAAAAATAGGAGAGGAAAGTGCAGAAGTTTTAATTAGCAGTAAGAACAATGACCCTAAAGAAATAGTTTCAGAAATATCAGATTTATTATATCATACCTTAGTACTTATGGTGCTACAGGGTGTAAAAGTAGAGGATGTAGCTACCGAACTTGAAAAAAGACGGGAAAAGATATGCAATAAAAAACAAAAGAGAGAAGATATTGTAGGTATACACTAATATAATAATTTAAAAGGGAAGCCATTTTATTTTGGGATTCCCTTAAATTACATATTAATATTTATCTAATTTTTTCTTATTGCGTAGCTTTTCAAATAAGCAATAGCTTTATTTTTAGCAATTTGAAAAAGCCAAGTAGAAAATTTATATTCACTATTAAAAGTGTATAGTTTGTTATATGCGGAGATGAATACCTTCTGAGTCAAATCTTCTGAGGTTTCTGGGTTTCTAACCATGTTGTAAATATACCTTTGGATGCCTATCTCATATTGGTTAATTATAATTTCAAATGATTCTATATTTCTCATAAGTATAGATTTTACAATATCCTTATCCGTATTTATAACAATCACCTCTTTTTACATTTCAACTATATTACGTATGAATCTGTAAATAGTTACTTAAATTCTAATTTAATGAAAAATTAATACTTTATTTTTTAATTATTAGATTATTTTTGCATTATCATACTTAAACATGATAAAATATAGTGAATTGCATAAATCAATTGGGCGTTAATGGAAGGTTGAATAATGGAAATGGAAAATAGTATGTTGACAAACTATAAAAAAAGGTGTATTTTAATAGTATATTTAGCACTCGACAAGATGGAGTGCTAACAAATAAAAAATAGGATTGGTACGAAAGGGGATATTTTAATTGGAAAAGAAACAGTTTAAAACAGAGTCAAAAAGAATTCTGGATATGATGGTAAATTCAATATATACTCATAGAGATATTTTTTTAAGAGAACTTATTTCTAATTCAAGTGATGCTATTGATAAAATTTATTATAAGACATTAACAGATGAAACGCTAACTTTCGATAAAGAAAACTACTACATTACAATAGCAAGTGATAAGGAAAATAGGATATTAAAAATTTCTGATACAGGTATTGGAATGTCAGAAGATGAACTTAGTGATAACCTTGGAGTTATAGCTAAGAGTGGGTCTTTGGCATTTAAAAAAGAAAATGAAATAAAAGATGGGTATGATATAATTGGACAGTTTGGAGTAGGATTCTATTCTGCGTTTATGGTAGCTGATAATATTACAGTTATAAGTAAAGTTTTAGGTAGTGATGAGGCGCACAAGTGGGAATCTAATGGTGCAGATGGGTATACAATAGAACCTTGCACAAAAGACTCTGTTGGTACAGAAATTACACTTAAGATAAAAGAGAATACAGAAGATGAAAACTTTGATGAATATCTTGAAGAACACGGAATCAAATCCATTATAAAGAAATATTCTGATTTTATTAGATATCCAATTAAAATGGAGGTAAGTGAATCAAGACTTAAAGAAGGTAGTGAAACAGAACATGAGGACTTTACGATGGAAAAAACTGTAAATAGCATGGTTCCTATATGGAGAAAAAATAAAAGTGAACTTACAGATGAGGATTATAACAACTTTTATGCCGAAAAGCACTATGGTTTTGATAAACCAACAAAGCATATTCATATAAGTGTTGATGGAGCTATAAGTTATAACGCAATTTTGTATATTCCAGAAAAAACACCTTATGATTTCTATACAAAAGAATATGAAAAGGGCCTAGAGTTATATTCAAGCGGCGTCCTAATTATGAATAAGTGTGCAGATTTATTGCCTGATTATTTTAGTTTTGTAAAAGGAATAGTGGATTCAGAGGACTTGTCACTTAATATATCAAGAGAGGTATTACAACATGATAGACAGCTGAAACTTATTGCTAAAAACATAAAAACTAAAATTAAGGGTGAGTTAGACAATTTATTGAAAAATGAAAGAGAAAAATATGACGAATTCTATAAATCTTTCGGAAGACAATTAAAGTATGGTATTTATAGCGATTTTGGAAGTAATAAAGAAGTCTTACAAGACTTATTACTATTCTATTCATCAAAAGAGAAGAAAATGGTTACTTTAGATGAATATGTTTCTAGAATGCCAGAAGAACAGAAATACATTTATTATGCTGCGGGAGAATCAAACGAGAGAATAGAAAAATTACCACAAATTGAAATGGTATCAGATAAAGGATTTGAAATTCTATACTTTACGGATGATGTAGATGAATTTGCAATAAGAATGATAATGGCATATAAAGAAAAAGAGTTTAAATCTGTATCAAGTGGTGACTTAGGTATAGAAGTAGAAGAAAAAGAAGATGCTACTAAAACTGATGACAAAGAAAGTAAAGAATTATTTGAAAATATGAAAAAACTTTTATCAGATAAGGTTAAAGATGTTAGGGCATCAAAGAGACTTAAGAACTATCCAGTATGTTTATCAAATGATGGTGACCTTACAATAGAAATGGAAAAAGTATTAAATGCTATGCCTAACAGCGAAAATATAAAAGCAGACAAGGTTTTAGAAATAAATATAAACCATGATATGTTTAAAGCTCTTAAAGAGTCTTTTGAAAATGATAAAGATAAGTTTGGTTTGTATACTAATATATTATACAATCAAGCATTGCTTATCGAAGGATTGCCGATTAATGACCCAGTAGAATTTACAAACAATGTATGTAAGATAATGATATAATAAAGGTACCCTTTTCATGAAAATTAAAAGGGTGTTATGAGCTATAAATGGACATTAGTTCGTTTATAGCTCATTTTTGCATAATATGATTTATTAGGGTGCTAATTTTAGTTAACGACATTTCAGAAGGGAATTTACCTGCTTCTATAAGTGGGTATCCCATACTATACAAAAAAACTTCAGTGGGAGGATAACAGCTAACCATTCTAAAAATAAAACAAGCAGTCTGTAAAATATTGCCTGAAAAAAGTGGAATAAGCATTGGTTATTCAGTATTTCCTAGTGATGGAGTTACTTTTGAAGAAATGAATAAGGGCATAAGTAAGGGAAAAGCTATAAAAATACTTCGAGAAAAATTCAACATAAGTAAAAAAATACTATGGTTTTTGGAGATTATTATAACGATTTGACTATGTTTAAAGCAGCGCAGCATAGCTATGCTATGCAGAATGCTCCAGAAGATGTAAAGAAACATGCTAACTTTATTGCAGAAAGCAATAATGATGATGGAGTCTATAATGTAATAGCTTCATCACTAATGAAGTTAGAGTGTAGTTAGATTAAATTCTATTATGTAAAATAATGAAAAAACTATTTACAAAATGTAAAATCTGATATAAAATAATATTATAACAAAAAATTGTATAAAATAGCCAGTACAGGAGGTACTATTATGAATATATGTTTACCTATCGTGCCGGCATTAGTTAGTGGTACTTGCTCCGTACAAGGATAGCTTAAGTAAAAAAAATCTTAAGTTAATATCGGTTATACTTTGTCCGGAGCTGATTACCACAAATGGCCGATGCTGGAATATAATAAATTAAAGTGAATTTTTAAATCAATATATATTTTCACTGGATAGTTATGTCCATTTTTAGAAATCTGGATGTATATCTTTATTTTGTTATATTTAATTTAAGGCATCTTTATCTGGTAATTAAGTACGCTTTTGTGTTTGATGTTTTTTGTCATACTCAATTTTATTAGCGTGTAAATTTAGCTGCGGATGGCATAGCCATACCGCGGCTTTTTAATTTTATTTTATACAATTTTATGTTGTTAAAATTTAATTGATATTGGGCTATAGTTTTGTATTTCTAAATTAAGATTACAAAGCTATAAAGGGGAATGAATTTTCTAGAATTTGTTCCTTTCCAATAGATATGTAAGTTGGAATTTTATTTTCAGCTTGCATACCTATAAAAGACCGCAGGTGTTTTTACTTTGCGGTCTTTTTGTTTTACAAAAAAATATTATAAAAATGGAGGAGGAAAATATGAGTTTATTAGTATTTGAAAACATTAGGAAAGAGTATAAAAATCAAGGGGTGTTAAAGGATGTTAATCTAAGAATTGAAAGAGGCGAAAAAGTGGCACTTATTGGAGCAAATGGATCAGGAAAAACAACGCTACTTCGGATAGCGACTGGGCAAGAAAACTCTGATAGTGGAAAGGTAATTGTAGCGAAAAATATAAGAATGGCATATCTGTCACAAGACATGTTTGAAATAAGAGATGAAGAGCAAAGAAACACAGCATTGTATTATGAGAAAGTAATACAACTTGAAAATAAAATGCGGACAATTGAAAAAGATATGGGGTCAGTAATTTATAACAGCGAAAAATATCACCGGCTAATGAATAGTTATTCTATTGCTTTATCAGAATATGAGGCCGTAGATGGATATATCATTGAGAAGAAAATTACTAAGATTTTAATGGGGCTTGGATTAAGAAAAGAGGTTTTATCAATTCCTTTAATTAATTTAAGCGGAGGAGAAAAGATGAGAGTGCTTATTGCAAGAATGATATTAACGGAACCAGATTTAATTATATTAGATGAGCCAACTAATCATCTTGATATTAATGCACTAGAGTGGTTAGAAGAATTTCTTAAAAAGTTTGAAGGTGGAGTACTTTTTGTGTCCCATGACAGATATTTTTTAGAGGGTGTTTCAACAAGAATTGCTGAACTTCAGGAAGGAACTATAATAGAAAAAAGTTGCAGTTACTCGAATTTTATTCAGCAAAAAGACATTCTTAGAGCCTATGCGTTAAAGGAACAAAAAACTTTAAATTGGAAAATGAAAAATATAAATAGAGTAAATGATGAACTTAAAAACAAGGGGAAAATCAGAGCTGCTAAAAGTAGGAATAAGACAGTTGTTCGTATAAATGAAGAACTTAAGAAAGATATACAAATTTTAAAAGAAATGGAACATCTTAAGAGAGATGATGGAATAAAACTAAAGTTTAAGGAATTAAAGAAGGTTAGCAAAGATATAGTATGGGCAGAAGGATTAGAAAAATCATTTGGAGATGTTTCTTTATTTAATGGAGCTAATTTTCATATAAGAGGGGGAGAACGTATAGGAATAATTGGTGCCAATGGATGTGGTAAAACTACCTTGATTAGAATTATTTTAGGGGAGGATAGTGATTATAAGGGTTTTGTGAGAATTGGAGAATGGGTTAAGTATTCATATTTAAGTCAGGATATTAATTTTCAAGATGAAGAGAGAACTATAGTGGAGGAAATATTGTCTAGGAAAGAAATGAATCTCAATTTAGTAAGAGAACATCTAAGGCATTTTAAATTTTATGGAGAGGACTTATATAAGAAAATAAAAGTTTTAAGTGGTGGAGAAAAGCTAAGGCTATATTTATCTTGCATAATATTAGAAAATTCTGACTGTCTGATATTAGATGAACCAACTAATCATTTAGATATTCAGGCAAGAGAAGCCGTAGAAAAGGCTATTGTGGAATTTAAGGGGACAGTTATTGCTATATCTCATGATAGGTATTATCTAAATAACTGTGTTAACAGAATACTAGAAGTTACATCAGAAGGTAAGATTATTTCTTATAATGGAAATTATGACTTTTATAAAAATAGTAAAAAATTAAAGTTAGGGGCTGAATCAAGAGATATTAAATCAGTGGGACCAAATAGTAAAAACAAGGGAATATCAAAGCTCCCCCAAATTGTGAGGTGAAAAATAAAGATGATGCTACAAATACAGGGAATGTAGAAAATGAAATTATACAACTAGAAGAAAAAATCATTGAATTTGAGGGATCTATTGATAAAGATACTCCTAGTGAAAAGTATAGTGAATATTCTATAATGCTTGAAAAGGTTAGTAAGTTATACAGTATTTTATAAAATGGAAAAGAACTGCTTAAGCTGAGCAGTTCTTTTCCATTTTTAAACTTTGTTCTTATATAGGAAACAGCTTGCGGAAGCCGCTGTGGATAACATTCTAGCTAAAAGATATATAGAAAAAATCAGATAAATATGAGATGATTAAATCATGAGAAAAAATAAGATTACCATAAAACAAATATTTGAAGATAATTATTCAAAGTTTTGGAAATTGAATAAAGAAAAGTATCCTGAAAAGATGAGAGAACATATGAATATCGAAGTAATGAAAATGATAGGATGTGGAGATATTTCATTAGGTTTTGTTGCGTACATATGTTTAAAATGTCTGGAAGTATTTAAAATAGGATTTACATGTAAAAGTAGGTTTTGTAGTAAATGTGGTAAAAAATACATAAGCGAATGGGTAGAGAAACAAGTAAGTAAAATCTTGGATGTTCCACATAGGCATTGTGTTTTTACGATACCGACTGAGTACAGAAAATATTTTTTTTGGAATAGAGAGAGTCTGAAAGACCTGCAAGACATGGTATATGAGGTTATAAATGAGTTTGCAAATGGTGTAAACTATAAAAATAGAGAAGAATATAAAAAGAAGAAAAGAAGCAAAAAAGGTGGAGTGCTTTGGCAAAGTGGAATGATTGGCGTAGTGCATACTTTTGGAAGGAATATAGGGTTTAACCCACATGTGCATGCATTGGTTCCAGAAATAAAAACAAGGGATAATGAAGTTAAGGATATGGAATTCTTTGACTATAAATATTTTAGAAAAGTTTGGCAGTACAAATTAATAAATTATATGGTTAGTAAAAACCCAGATAAAAAAGCAGAGTACTTAAAAATGTTCAAAGATTATCCTAACGGATTTTACATAAATGCCAAATCAAGAATGAAAAGTGCAAGAGGTGCAGCAAGATATATCGGTAGATATTTAGCAAGACCTGCGATAGCAGAATATAGAATACTTAGCTATGATGGGAAAAATGTAACGTTTTGGTATAAGAGTCATGAAACTAATGAGAGAGTAGAAGAAACAGTTACGGCACAAGTGTTTATAGGCAGGTTACTAATGCATATATCGCCTAAATATTTTAAAATGGTTAGATTATATGGAGTATATGCTGGAAGTATAAGTATAAAGATTAGAAAATGTTTTGGTTTATTGCAATACATAAAAAGTGGGCTTAAAGCAATTCAGTACACATTAAAAATAAATTGGAAAAAGGAAATAAGAAAAATGAAGTATAGAGAATTAATGATTATTAATTTTTCTAAAGATCCAGGGAAATGTTCAAAATGCGGTCAGCTAATGGAGTTATTCCAAATTTGGCACAGAAAGTATGGGTATATTTATGATATGGGAACGTATTAAAAGGATTTTTAAAATTAAAATGGATGAAAGGGAGATACCATTTCAAACAGAGGGGCCCGATAAGATGATACTTTTTAAATGTAAGAAATGTGGGTATGAAGAAGAGGTACCAGAATTTGTTGCGTTTGAATGTTATACACCTGAGGAATTTGACAAGAAGAGTGGTAGTCCTATTGTTCTATGCCCAGAATGTGATGCAAATATGATAATTAAAGGACGATGAAATTATCATATTTGCTTGGCATAAGGGTTTTTACTCGACCGTAGGGAGATTTTGTTCTTACCCGTGGACTTAAATCGGGAGTAAACCTAGTTATTAATGATGTGAATTTGTTATCATTAAGTGATGGAATATACAATGGAAAATATAATGCTGGAAGATGGACAAATGAGATGAATATAACAATTAAAGGTCATAAAATAATTAAATTATATGTGGCTAAGGATGTTTCCATCCCAAAACCTGAGGTTACTAATGCTATGCTAAGTAAAGTTATAAAAAAACAAAATACTAATGTAGATGTTATTTCGGGGGCAATAGTAACTTCCAAAGCATATTTAAAGGCCATTGAAAATGCATTAAATAAATTAACACAGTTAATACATTTTAAAATTATAGCCTTCCTAAATAGGAGAGGCTATAATTTGTTTAACTAGTGTCCATTTGCAATTAATTTTCATTAGGAAAATATTTAATTGACCAATCTTGAATCATTTCTAAGGCTGGAAAAAGGTCTTCACCTATTTCAGTTAGTAGAAACTCAACTCTAGGTGGAACTTCAGCATAGATTATTTTCCTAATTAATCCATCTCGTTCTAATTCTCGTAATTTTTCATTAAGAACTTTTTGACTAACACCGCAAGTTATTCTTTGAAGTTCTAAAAATCTCTTTGGACCATCATTTAGGTGACATAAGATAACCGCTTTCCATTTACCACGAATTAATTCCACTCCAAGATCTATATTACAAACGTATTTTTTACCATTATATGTGATCATATATACACCTACCTATGAAAGATTTATGAGTTAAAAACATCATAAATAAGTACTATTATACACTATGGTGGTTATAGTATCAATTTGATTGGAAAAAAAATGTTGAAAATCTTTGTAAATGCAACAATTCATACCTTTTGGTAAGTTACCTTACAAATAAGTGCGTACTTGTTACATATATTTTCATAGCGTATACTATTTAGTGTAAGTGTAATTAATTTAGCAAAATACAAAGGAGTGTGGGAATTAAAATGATAACTATAGTTGCAAAAAATTCAATAAAACAAGGAAAAACAGAAGAATTTAAACTTTTAGCAGAAAAACTTATAAATGAAAGTAGAAAAGAAAGTGGGTGTATATCTTACAACTTATATGAGGATTCTAATAATTGTAATATATTAACCTTCATAGAAGAATGGGAAAATAGTGAAGCAATTAATCTTCATAATAACTCAGAACATTTTACTAGTATTGTCCCAAAATTTGGAGAGCTAAAGCAAAGCCAGTCAGAGGTCAATTTATATAAAAGGGTATAATTAGGAGGAATAATAAATGAAAGTTGTAGCATTTAACGGAAGTCCAAATAAAGAGGGAAATACTTATTATGCAATAAAAATGGTTTTAAGTGAACTTGAAAAAGAAGGAATAGAAACAGAAATCATTCATGTAGGTAACAAGTCAATTAGAGGATGTATTGCTTGTAATAAATGTGCAAAAAATAAAAATGAGAAATGTGTGCTTCCAGATGATGATGTTAATGATTGGATTCAAAAAATGAAGGGGGCAAATGGAATAATTTTAGGGTCCCCTGTGCATTATTCGTCCATGGGAGGAACTATGAAATCATTTTTAGATAGAGCTTTTTATGTTGCAGGTAATAATAATGGAATGTTAAGACATAAGGTTGGTGCATCTGTTGTTGCTGTAAGGCGTGCAGGCGGGATTCCAACTTTTAATCAGCTAAATAATTTTATTAATTATTCGGAAATGTTAATGCCAACTTCAAATTATTGGAATGTAATTAATGGCACAAGACCAGGAGATGCATTGCAAGATGAAGAAGGTGCTCAAATTATGAGAGTGCTTGGTAAAAATATGGCATGGCTTATGAAATTGGTTGAAAATGGAAAAGGAAATATTAAAGCACCAGAGAGAGAAGATAAAATATTCATGAATTTCATTCGTTAATATTCTATAATGATTGATGAGATTAGTAAGTTATATAGTATTTTATACAATTAAAAAGAACTGCTTTAGATATGAGCAGTTCTTTTTAATTTGTTTATATAAGTTTATAAATTATAGCATCTCAATAAATGCAGCAATTCTTGTTTTAAGTTGTCCTACATCATTTTGAGAATAATCTGTTTCTAAACTCATATATGGAGTATGTTTTTCTTCTTTCATAAATTTATTGATTGAATAACTTTCCACACTATAAGTATGACAGGCCTGTAGAATTACATCTATTACACCATCTACTTTATATTCATCTACTAAAGTTGAAAGAGATCTTATTCTGCCATCATTAGGACTCATACATGAACAAGGTATATTTAAATATTTTTTAGTAAGTGCATCTATTGGAGCTATACTTTCATCTACTAATTCTTGATTTGCTTTTATTCCTGTACAGTTTTCATAACAAACAACTACACCGTCATTTTCCTCTATGAGTTTAATGATTTTTTCAGTAGCCCCACCTAAAGGACAACCAGTAATTAATATCCTTTTTCTGCTTTCACTTACTTTTTTATTTCCATTTTCATAATCTTCTTTTATATCTTGGGTGAACTTTGTAAGCGTTTTTATGTGGGCTTCCTTATCTGTTTTAAATGTAGCCCCATATAACACTTGAAGCATTTCAGTTCCAGTAATAGGAGGTGGGCACATTTTCCCTAGTTCATAAAAAGCTATTAGTGCTTTTCTTTCTCTATTTCTAAGATTAATGGCTTCCTTAAGCCTTTCCTCCGTGATTTCTACTCCGAATTCACTTTCTAATCTCTCTTTAAATAAAATCATTTCATGTTTCCAAGCATTAAAGGCAGCCTCTCCCTTGTTAGTTTGCGGTAATTGCATTACGTGCATTGGTTTAATTTTTCCGAGATACTCATACATTTTTTTCTTTCCATCACAAGTAGTTTCTCCAACTATCATATCTGAAAAATAAAAATACGGACATTTATCTGTTAAACCAAAACCATAGCTTGATTTAATAAGTGGACATAAATTTTTTGGAAGATGTTTTTCGGCTTCAGCAATAGGCTCATCACTCATACTGCAAAGCGAAATAGGAATAGCACCTGCAGCCATAATAAGCTCCCAGGGACTGTATGTACAATAAGTTCCTACTATTTTTTTTCCACCATCTTTTAAATTTTTCACATCAACAAACCCTTTTTGTCTTGCTTCATTGAATTCATTAAATATTTTAGGCAAATCATTCATAGTGCGTAACCCTCCTTAAAACTTTCTAAAATTATTCCATAACACTTTAATTATAGAATTTCTATATTATGAAGTCTAATAGGATTTTTATATTGATTAACTATTATCTATTTGAAATAACTATAAAGAAGATTTTTTTTTGAGAAAACCCCATACTATTGTAGAAAGGTTTCGAAAATACTACTAAATGTGACTGTAAAAAAAATTCTAGATTAATTTAGAATATTAGGTAAATTGATGGTGAATATTTGTGGTTTTTCGTGTATAATGTAATTAAAATATTGATTTGCATTATAAAAAAATACATATTTAGTTAATTAAAAGTTAAATAGTATTTATATTCATTTTTTTTAATAAAATATATAATAAAAACAAAGGATGGTGTAAAAATGGGAAAAATTAAAATCGTGGTTGTAGATGATTCACCTTTTTCAATAAGTATCCTTACTGAAATTTTAACGGAAAAGGGTTTTGAGGTAATTGGAAATGCTAGTTCACTACAAGAAACAATAGAAGTGGTTGAAGATAAAAGGCCAGATTTGGTAACTATGGATATGACCATGCCAGGAACTGACGGATTAGAATGTACTAGAGCGATTCATAAAATAGACCCTAATATAAAAGTGATTATTGTTAGCTCAATGATGGATGATGAAATTGTAACGGAAGCTAGAGAAAATAAGGTGTCAGGATATGTTCAAAAACCTGTACAACCTGATGAAATTGCAACAGCGATACAAAGGGCTATGGTGGATGAAAAATTATTTGATGATTTAGAAGAAATATATTTTAATGTATTTAAAGAAGTATTTTCTGACAATATGAATAGAATAGTAAAAGAAGCTCCATCTTTTGAAAAAGAAGTTACAGTAAATGGAACGCAAGCGTCAAGAGGTATCTCTATTGTTGTGGGAGTAATAGGAAAATATTGTGGCAGTATGATTCTTGATTTATCTTATGAAACTGCTGAGGCTATGACTAAGTGTGCCTTGAAAAGAGAAATGAAGAACACGGAAGAATCCTTAGCTATGATGGGTGAATTCGCTAATATTATTTCAGGAAATGCTTGCTCCTTATTAAATCGTAAAAATAGTGTTTTTGGGTTTAGGGTAGCTCCACCAACTATATTTCACGGAACTTCCCTGAATGTATCTAGAACAATACTTGATGCTAAATCCATAATCGCACAAACGATTTTTGGAGAGATAAGTTTAAATGTAGGATTTAAAAGGGGGGCTAATGAATGGATGTAAATCTTGTAAATCCATTTATAGATTCATTTTTGAATGTAATGCCTCAGCTCGGGTTTAAAGAGATTAAAAAACAGGGAGTTAGTGTTAAAGGAAAAAGTATTAAAAGTTTAGGCGTAATGATTATCTTAGGTATAGTTGGGGATATTAAAGGAAATATTATTTATTCACTAACGGATGAAAGTGCAAAACAAATTGCATCAGTAATGATGATGGGTATGCCTGTTCATGAACTAGACGATATGGCACAAAGTGCTTTATCAGAGCTTTCAAATATGCTCACTGCAAATGCTAGTACCAATTTTGCTGAAAATGGAACAACTATTAACATTTCAACCCCAACATTAATGCATGGAAGCGATTTTGAAGCAAAGATGAATACTGATACAGTTTTATGTGTTAGCCTTCTTGTTGACAATATCCCAATTGAAATTAATATTGCCTTTGATTAATGTTCAATAATAATAATAATAGATGAAATTCATTAAAATATAGATAAAAGCATTGATATGCCTTTAATATAATATAAAACTGCGAATAATATTTGTTAGTAGAGAAGGGGTTTTTAAAAAGTAGAAATTATTCCTATTTTTAAAAAGCCCCTTATTTAGTTGGAATAGTTGACTAAATAAGTAGATTAGAGGGGGGGAGTGTTGAGTATGTAATATCTAGTATATAAAAATTATAAGCTAATAGCTAACGGATAAGGAATTATTTTACATATATAATTATGCGAGGAATAAACAAATACACAAAGAAAAAATGTAAAAATATTAATATAAATGAAAAAAACATACTAAAGAAATGGGAGTGATTTTAGATGAAAAAAATAGGTACTAAAATAATAGCTTTAAATATTTTAGTTGTACTATTCACAGCACTATTAATCGGAGGAATGGCAACCTATAGAATGTCACTGCTTAGTAAGAATACGGTTACAATAATTGATGTAACTGTTAGGAAAGATTATGATGAAAAAATTAAAAACGGAGTAGAAAATGTTATAACTATGTTAGAGGTGATTAATAAGAAATATGAGGGTGGAGAAATCACATTAGAAGCAGCTAAAAAACTTGGTGCTGATTTAACACGTGAAATGAAATATGGTGAAGGTGGATATTTTTGGATAGATACCGTTGAAGGAGTAAATGTGGTACTTCTTGGTGGGGAAGCTGAAGGTAAGAATAGATATGAGCTAAAGGACGTAAAAGGGAAATATATAATCAAAGAAATTATAGAAAATGGATTAAAAGACGGAGGCGGATATACAGATTATTGGTTTCCTAAAAAAGGGGAAGAAGTAGCATCTCCAAAGAGAGCATACAGTAAGGAATTTAAAGCTTTTAATTGGGTTATAGGTACAGGAAATTACGTTGATGATATGGACAAATTTATTGCAGGAGAAAAAGCGGGTTTGCAAAAAGCTTTTTATGAAAGTGTAATTAATTTTATGGTCTTAGTTATAGTTATTGTTGGATTATCTGTAATTATTTCATTTTATTTCAGTAAAAAAATATCTAATCCTATCTTGCTTATAAGTAAGCTAGTGAACAAGACAGCAAAACTTGATTTAGCTTATGACAAAAGTTATGAAGGAATTTTAAAATATAAGGATGAAACAGGAATTATTGCACAAGCCGTTGCTGATTTAAGGAGTGCACTCAGAGAAATCACTATTAATTTGCGAGATAACTCTCAGGAGGTTCTTCAATATTCAAAAGATATGGCTGTTGCTACGGATGAAACTGTCCAATCTATAGAAGCGGTATCCGTGGCAATTGAAGAGCTAGCAAAGGGAGCAACAAATCAAGTACAAGATGCACAAAGTGGTGCTAGTGACTTATCAAATCTTGCGGAAGAAATTAATACTGCTGTGAATAGTTCAGAGATTTTAAAGGGTTATTCTAATGAGACCAAATTAGTAAATGCAGAGGGATTAAAATCTATGAAAGTGCTTACTGAAAGATTTAAGGAAAGTAACAAGTCTAATGAAGAAGTAGTAGAAAATATATCCGTGCTCCAAAATAAATCAAATTCCATCGGAGAAATTATAAGCACTATACAAGCTGTAGCAGAACAAACAAATCTTTTGGCATTAAATGCTGCTATAGAAGCAGCTAGAGCTGGAGAAGCTGGGAAGGGATTTGCAGTAGTGGCTGATGAGGTAAGAAAACTTGCAGAAAAAACCGCAGAAGCTACTAATGAAATTACAACTATGATTGGTGAAATCCAAAGGGAAATTAGCAAAGTAACAACAAATATAAATAAGGGGGCAAATATTAATAAAGAAGCAAATTCATCCATGGAGTTGTCACAAAAATCTTTTGATAGTATTGAAAAATCTATTATTAATATGATTACTCAAATTGATACATTGGGTTGTAATATTAATAATGTAGATAAAAACAAAGATAGGGTATTACAATCTATAGAAGGAATGTCGGCAATATCAGAACAAACGGCAGCTTCAACGCAGGAAATATCTGCATCTATGGAAGAACAAACTAGCGCTATGGAAGAAATATCAAATACTGCTGAAAATCTTGAGAAGATTGTAGTTAAATTAGATAAAATAGTACAGAAGTTCAAACTATAATATGTAAAAATTTCAAATGTAAAAAGTATAGAATAAAAACTAGCCTTCTAGGATAATATAATCCTAGAAAGGGGAGTTTTTAATGCCAAATAAACCTACAAAAATGAATATACAGCATGATTTAAATAGGAGACATAATAAACCTGGAATTGTGGATGCAGAAGATGAACCAGTTAATAATAAGCCAATAAAAGATTCTAAAAAAACATTCCGTTAAAAAAGAGCCTAAGGCTCTTTTTTATTGTAGAATTATTCATTTTCATGTGCATTAGTAGACTTATTTCCTCTAAATCCATAATTAGTTGAAACTTTTCTTCCGATACTGGTAATCTTACCTGTTATGCAACTACGACAATGAGCGGGAGTATCACCAGTACATATTTTACCTGGATATAGAGCATATTGCTTTCTATATTCGCCTTCTGTAACATTAGGCATAACAACATTTGCACCACTTTGCAGGGCCATTAATCTTCCGTTTTTATTTAAGGACTCCATAGCCGTTGTTGCAGGTATATTAATGTCTGGTAGAAGCATACGAGTTATAGCCATAACTTTAAGTGCCATAGTTAACTCTTTACCCACAGCATTTGAAAGGGGTGTATCTTCATTTGGAATAAAAGGTCCTATGCCTAACATGTCAGCATCAATTTGTTTGAAAAATAGTATGTCATCTGCATAGGATTCTATAGTTTGGTTTGGGAGTCCAACCATAACACCTGTTCCAACTTCGAAACCTAGTTCTTTTAACATCTTCAGGCAATTTAGTCTGCTTTCATGACTCATACCTGGATCTAGCTTTTCATATAGTTCTTTGTCTGTTGTTTCAATCCTTAGAAGATATCTATCAGCACCAGCATCTCTAAAAGTCTTATATTCATCAAAAGTTTTTTCACCTATACTCAAAGTTAGGGCTAAATCTAAATTTTTTATTCGCTTTATTATTCTGACAATTCTATCACTATTGTAATAATCATCTTCACCACCTTGAAGGACTATGGTTTTATAGCCAAAGGACTTAGCTTTAGTGGCAAAGTCTAAAATTTGTTCTTCTGTTAATCTATACCTAATTATTTTTTTATTATCGTGGCGAAGTCCGCAGTAAAAACAATTGCGCTTACATATATTGGTGAATTCAATAAGACCTCTAAGGTGGACTTCATCACCTAAAAATTTTTTTCTAACTTCATCAGCCGCGTTAAATAGTTCTTGGTCTGCATCATTGCTCTTTAAAAGAGAGATGATTTCCTGTTTGTTTAATATATGCTGCGTTTTTGCTTTATTTATGATTTCTAATAACTTCATTATTATATGGCACCCCCTAGTATTCATCTGAGGAGAATAACAGTTATAAACTCTTATTTCCTTTCAGTTATCCTGAGTATGAAACAATTAACAATTGTTTTCCCTCCTAAGACATAGTGTTAGAACTATCATAGTATTATTGAAAATATATGTAAAGATAAAACAGAAAAAAATTATAATATATTATTAAATTTAGAAGCATACTAATAAAACAAATTAATAAATAATTATTATTGACTTAAGAAAAGAAAGATGTTATTATAAAATCATAGTTTAATTGCATACGATTTAAGTTATAGCAATTGAAAGTAAAGGAGAGATTATTTATGAATAAAGTTGAGATTTATACAAGTAGTGGTTGTGGATTTTGTCATATGGCTATGGAGTTTTTTAAAGAAAACAATATTGAATATATAGAGCACAATATTTCTGAAGATTTAGAAGCAAAAAAGGCACTTATAAAAAAAGGATATAGATCAGTACCAGTAATAAATATAAATGGAGAAGAAGTTATGGGTTTTGATAAGGAAAAAGTTGCTACTATGCTAAGTCTATAAAAGTAAAGGGCTGTAAGTTATAAAAAGAAGCTAAGACATTAGCTTCTTTTTCATTCTGAAATGTCGTTAAATCATCACCTGCGGTGCTGCATATTAACGACTTCAGAAGGAGATTTAGACTGCCACTGAAGTTTTCTTTTTATTATAGAATGTAACTTCCACTTAGAGAAGTGGGAGACTTTCCTTCTGAAATGTCGTTAAATATTTAAAAGTTAATAAAAATGTTGACATGTACAATGTATTCTGATAGAATACAAAGAGTAGTCACTCAGTGGCGAATGAATATTTTAAATTGGTCTTTGAAAATTAAACAGAGAAATAGGTAAAATAGCGAAATAACATTTCGCTTGACCAGTTAATTACTTTAGATAAAAAAAGTATGTAATGAGCTTGCTAACCAGCTTAACAGTTGGCGCAGATTATTCATTTCAAATAAAAAGTGTAAACTTTTAAATTGAGAGTTTGATCCTGGCTCAGGACGAACGCTGGCGGCGTGCCTAACACATGCAAGTCGAGCGATGAAACCCTTCGGGGTGGATTAGCGGCGGACGGGTGAGTAACACGTGGGTAACCTGCCTCAAAGAGGGGAATAGCCTCCCGAAAGGGAGATTAATACCGCATAATATGTTTTGGTCGCATGACCTTAACATCAAAGGATTTTTCTTTTAGAAGATTCCACTTTGAGATGGACCCGCGGCGCATTAGCTAGTTGGTGAGGTAACGGCCCACCAAGGCAACGATGCGTAGCCGACCTGAGAGGGTGATCGGCCACATTGGAACTGAGACACGGTCCAGACTCCTACGGGAGGCAGCAGTGGGGAATATTGCGCAATGGGGGAAACCCTGACGCAGCAACGCCGCGTGAATGATGAAGGCCTTCGGGTTGTAAAGTTCTGTCTTCTGGGACGATAATGACGGTACCAGAGGAGGAAGCCACGGCTAACTACGTGCCAGCAGCCGCGGTAATACGTAGGTGGCAAGCGTTGTCCGGATTTACTGGGCGTAAAGGATGCGTAGGCGGACATTTAAGTCAGATGTGAAATACCCGAGCTTAACTTGGGTGCTGCATTTGAAACTGGGTGTCTAGAGTGCAGGAGAGGTAAGTGGAATTCCTAGTGTAGCGGTGAAATGCGTAGAGATTAGGAAGAACACCAGTGGCGAAGGCGACTTACTGGACTGTAACTGACGCTGAGGCATGAAAGCGTGGGGAGCAAACAGGATTAGATACCCTGGTAGTCCACGCCGTAAACGATGAATACTAGGTGTCGGGGGTCGAACCTCGGTGCCGCAGTTAACACAATAAGTATTCCGCCTGGGGAGTACGATCGCAAGATTAAAACTCAAAGGAATTGACGGGGGCCCGCACAAGCAGCGGAGCATGTGGTTTAATTCGAAGCAACGCGAAGAACCTTACCTAGACTTGACATCCCCTGCATAACCCAGAGATGGGCGAAGTCCTTCGGGACAGGGTGACAGGTGGTGCATGGTTGTCGTCAGCTCGTGTCGTGAGATGTTGGGTTAAGTCCCGCAACGAGCGCAACCCTTATCATTAGTTGCTACCATTTAGTTGAGCACTCTAGTGAGACTGCCCGGGTTAACCGGGAGGAAGGTGGGGATGACGTCAAATCATCATGCCCCTTATGTCTAGGGCTACACACGTGCTACAATGGTGAGTACAAAGAGATGCAAGACCGCAAGGTGGAGCCAAACTCAAAAACTCATCCCAGTTCGGATTGTAGGCTGCAACTCGCCTACATGAAGCCGGAGTTGCTAGTAATCGCGAATCAGCATGTCGCGGTGAATACGTTCCCGGGCCTTGTACACACCGCCCGTCACACCATGAGAGTTGGTAACACCCGAAGTCCGTGAGGTAACCTAACACTAACGTGTTTATGGAGCCAGCGGCCGAAGGTGGGATTGATGATTGGGGTGAAGTCGTAACAAGGTAGCCGTAGGAGAACCTGCGGCTGGATCACCTCCTTTCTAGGGAGTAGATGCAAAGACTTCGGTCAATGCAACAAGAAGAATAATTAATTTTATTTTTCAAAATGTCTACTGTAATTACTCGTAACCTATTTTCTGTTTAATTTTGAGAGACTAATAGTCAAAAAAATAATAAGTATTTTAATCACTACGTAGTGTTTAGAATGCTTATTATTTTTTTGATTATCTTATTAATATTTTGTTATAATGATTATAGATAAAACTTTAGTGGGAGTGTAAATCTGCTTCTGAGGTGGTTAATATTTCAGCACAGCAGGTGATGATTTAAAGGAGGTACAAATGAATTTAATAGCAGCAGTTGATTTAAATTGGGGAATAGGATACAACACTAAATTGTTAGTGAAAATACCTGAAGATATGAAGTACTTCAAAGAAAAAACCCTTGGAAAAGTTATTGTAATGGGTAGGAATACACTTGAATCACTACCAGATAAAAAGCCATTAGAACAAAGAGTTAATATAGTGCTTACCAAAAACAGAAGTTATAACTGTGAAGGTGTTATTTTATGTTATTCCTTGGAGGAACTTTTTAAAGAATTGAAAAAGTATAATGAGGAAGATATATTCATTATAGGAGGTCAATCGATTTATGCTCAATTAATGCCACATTGTGATAAAGCATACATAACTAAGATATATAAGGAGTATGTACATAATAAAGTATTAGCAAATTTAGATAATAATAATCAATGGCAAAAAAAATCAACAAGTGAAAAACAACAATTTAAAGAGGATATATATTATACCTTTAATACATATATTAAAAAACTATTATAAAAGTATAAAAAAACAAACTTCCATAAAACAGTAGAAGTTTGTTTTTTTAGTTTGAAAATACTCAACATAAATTAATAAGCAAAGGTTAAGTTACCTTTAACAGCGGCTACGGTTTTTGAAGTTAACCACTTGTTCGTTACAGTATTTTCGAAAAAATACAAGGCTCCATTAGTTGGATCTGAACCTTTTAGTGATTCATAGGCTACCTTCGTTGCTATATCAGTTGGAGCTTTATTAATCATTCCATTCATTACTGGAGTAAATTGATAGTAGCCATTACTTTTTTCCTTAATTACTCCACTAATATTATTTGGAAACTGGGAACTTTGAACTCTATTTACCACTACAGCTCCTACAGAAAGCATAGTATCATAACTCTCGCCACCGGCTTCAGCATTGATTAGGCTAGCTAATAGCTCTACATCGCTATTTGAATAGGAAATAACTTTAGAAATATTAAGGGGTGTAGCTTTTCCAGTTGTTGAAGCAGTTGGAATTTTAAAGACATTCCCAGGATAAATATTATCATCCCACTTATCATTTGCAATTCTTAACTTATCTAAAGTTATATTATATTTTTTTGCTATGAAATATAAGGTGTCGCCGCGAACCACATTATGAGTATTAGTTGGAACAGCGAGTACTTGTCCAGAATATATGTTGTAGTTTGGTAATTTATTATTTTTCATTAAAAAATTAGTAGTTGTGTTATAAGCTTTGCTGATACCACCTAATGTATCACCTGATTTAACTGTATATGTAGCAGCATATACGGAGCTACTACTAACTAAAGCTAAGGCTAAAGCAAGCAGAGTAGTTTTTAATTTTAATTTAATAATAACGAGTCCTCCTTTATAAGCCTGCGAGGTTAGTTGACGGATTCGGGTTAAAGGCACCCTACTCTAAATAAGAGATTCACCCCATAAGAAATCCCCCGTTCTCCATTTAGGAGATTCGGCAATGCGATTCCTATATTGTAACATAAAACGACAAATTAATCGATGTTAAAAAATGGTCAAATTACAATATATGAGTATTTAATATTTTTAACAAAACTAAAATTAGGAGGCTAAGGTATCTTCAACAATATAAATATTATAGAATAAATATAGTTGACAAATTTATTCTATAATATATAATAATCTTATAAGATTAATCGAATACGATTTAATTTACAAATAGTCTATTTACTGGGGCGTTAGATTGAAAGAATATGATATTGCCATAATAGGAGCAGGTTCGGGTGGCTTAACTGCTGTATACACTGCAAAAGGATTTTCGAAAAAAGTTGTTTTAATTGATAAGAATAAGCCTGGCGGAGAGTGTACTTGGTATGGCTGCATCCCAAGTAAGGCTTTAATAAATATTGCAAAAGAAATACATGTAGCAAAGAAGTATTCAGATTTATTGGTTAATACTTCTGAGGTTTTAGAAAAAGTCAGAAAAGTAATTAATAATGTTTATGAGGAAGAAAGCCTTGAAGTTTTGAAAAGAGATGGCATTGATTATATTAATGGATTTGCAAAATTTATTGATAAAAATACTTTGAATGTTAATGGTGAAAAAATCAAGGCTAAGAAGATAATTATTTCCACTGGGTCATCACCAATGATGCCACTGATTGAGGGTTTAAAGGATATAAATTACCTTACAAATGAAAACATTTTCATAGAGGAAAGACTCCCAGAGAGTATAATTGTTTTAGGAGGAGGAGCTATAGGGGTAGAATTATCACAGGCTATGAATAGATTAGGCGTTAAAGTATCATTAGTAGAAATGGTGGATACTATTTTAAATAGAGAAGAACCAAACTTGTAGCTATCCTAGAGAGAAAGCTTATATTGAAAGAGTTAAGATATATACTTCCTATAAAGCAGAAAAGGTTTCAGAAAAAGATGGCAAAGTTTCTTTGTCTGTAGTTAAAGATGGAATCGTTGAAATTATAAATGCGGACAAAATCTTGGTATCCTTTGGTAGAGTTCCTAATATAAAGGGTTTAGACTTAGAAAAAGTTAGTATTAGATATAACCAAAAAGCGATAGAGATTAACCAGTACTTAGAAACAAGCACAAAAGGTATATTTGCAATAGGGGATGTTGCTGGTCCATATCTTTTCTCACATATGGCAAATGTGCAAGGAATTACAGCTGTGAAAAATGCATTGTTGCCTATAAAGAAGAAGATTGATTACGTACATGTAGCTTGGTGTACATTTTCAGAACCGGAACTTGCAAGGGCAGGATTAACAGAGCAGGAAGCTAGAGAAAAGTATGGTGATTTAATTAGGGTATATGAGCAAGATTATAAAAATTTAGATAGGGCAAAAACAAAAGAAGATGATGAAGGTCTTGTTAAGATAATAAATGTTATACATCCATATCCTACTTATGGAGAGATACTACTTAAGATAAGTAAAAAGGTTTATTTAGATAACATATTAAACAATCCTTTTGTAGAACTATTTAGGAGAAAATAGTTTTAAATATAAATTTAATACCACAATATTAAGACATGAAGGAAGTGAAGGTTATGGAGATAGATGATTTAAAATTAAGTAATCAGCTTTGTTTTAAAATATACTCTGTGTCTAAGGCTATGACTAGGTTATATAAACCAATACTCGATAGTTTAAATTTAACTTACCCACAATATTTGGTTATGCTAATTCTATGGGAACATGAAAAGATATCATTTAAAGATATAAGTAATAATTTAAAGATGAAAACAGGAACTTTGACTCCTATACTAAACAAATTAGAAAGCCAGGGACAGTTATGTAGAGTTAAGGATGAAGAGGATGAAAGAAAGGTTTATATTCATATCACTTCAAAGGGTGAAAAGCTTAAGTATGAAGCTTCTAATGTTCCCGGAGAAATTAGTTGTAGAGCACAAATTAGCATGGATGAATATGTGAAGTATATGAGGGAATTTGATGAACTATTGAAAAAATTAGATGAAATTGAGAATTATAGGTATTAGTAAAGAACTCATGGAATTGTAACGAGTTAAATTTAAAATATGATATAGGAGATGCTTAACGTGAAAATTTTAAGTGCAGTAATAGGCGTAATGGCAGTAATTGTAATTTACATGTTGGTAAAAAACAATTCAACTCCAAAGAATCTAGGGGTTAATAATGGGAAGTTAGCACAAATGCCAAGCAAACCAAATGCAGTCTCATCTGAAACAGAAGAAAAAGATAAGAAAGTTGAAGCATTAGATTTTAAAGGGAGTTTAAAGAATTCAAAGGATATGGTGATAAAAGCAAAAGACTTATTCAAATTAGATCAGCTTCAAGGATTGGATATTCTGATATGGGACTAAATAGAGAAAGATATAACAAGTTAAGAGAAGTTTATTATAAATAAAATTTAAATATTGTTGTATGTTAGAAAGTGAAGAAAGACGCCAAAGATAACAATCTAGGGTGTCCTTTTGATTTTTCATGAATGTTTTTTCTAATGTTGGAAATGCTATTAGTTAAACAAGTTATGGTATACCATCTTTGAGGAAAAAATGCAATAGGAGGTTTTATTTTGGATAATGAAAAGAACAAAGAAGTAAGAAAAGAAAAACAAAAGGAAGGTGGAAAAACTTTTATAAGCGAAGTTCAAGAATTTCATAAGCCAGAAGGGTATGAAGATGCTTTTAAAAAATATTATCCGCAGCAAAAATAAAGTTCTTAAATAAATATATATATAATCTTTTTTAACGACATTTCAGAAGGATAGCCTCCTACTTTTATAAGTGGGGGTCAGATACTACAATAAAAGGAAAACTCCAGAGGTCTACAAGGGGGTAATTCTCCTTCTGAAGTCGTTAATTGTAGCGACCCAGGAGATGATTTAATTTGCCCTCACATAAAAAGTGGGTGATTTGATTTTTAAACTAAAAAAATGATTAAATTAAATTTAAATAACAAAATATAAAGAATTGTTTGACAATAATACCTAATATATGATATAAATATAAAGATATCGAGTAAAAGAATGTAATTTTTTATAAAATAATAAGATATTAAAATGTATTTCAAATAAAAATGATACTTATGAAAAGGGGGACTCATCAATGAAATTAAGAGGTAAGTTTATTGCAATGTTCATAGCATTTGCGTTGATTCCTGTATTAACTGCAGGAGCAACAATAATGCTAATAATGCAAAACTCAAGTATGAAAGAAGCAAGGTCTAGTTTACAGCAGCAGGAACAATCTGCAATGACTTCAATTAGTGAATCTATATCATTAATAATTAAAAGTGGACAAGATATGTCTAATAACCCATCAATAAATAGTTATTTAAATATCTTGCAAACTGGAAAAACAGACTTGCAAATGAAAAATCAAATTGTAAATGGATTTAAATCAACCATGAAAACATATGGAATTTATGATAATATTCTACTCTTAGATAAGAATGGAACAATTATGATTAGTGCACTTGGAACCACAGATGGAAAGAGCTTAAGTAGTAGGGAATATTATGTGCGAATGAAAGAAGCAAAAAAAACGCAAATTTCTAAAGTTTTAAAAAGTTCTTCTAGTGGGAATAATATAGTTGTAGTATCTGTACCTATTTTAGATGCTAATAATGAAGTAAGGGGATCTATATTAACTTCAGTAGCATTAAGTGGCGTATCAAAAATAATAAATGGTATTAAGATAGGAGACACAGGAACCATATACATAATCGAAAGTGACGGAACGGCCGTAGCACATATAAATGAAAAGGAAATTCTGCAGAAGAATATACTTAAACTAGATATAGGTAAAGAAATCCTTAAAAATAAGCAAGGTATAGGACAATACACCTATAAGGGAGTTAATAAACTGCTAGCCTATGATACTAACAAGGAACTTGGTTGGACTTTTGTGGCAAATATACCAGTGAAGGAGCTTACTAAAACCGCTAGTCTTGTTATTATAGTGCTGGCGTGTATAATTTTGTTAACCATTATTATGGCTGCAACTATAGCTATAATAATAGCAAAAGGCATTTCAAAACCTATTGAAAAAGTTTCAGGAGCTATGAGTAAAATAGCTGAAGGGGACTTTACAATTACAGTAAATGAAAAAGGAAAAGATGAGATAGCCCAAATGTCAGGTAAACTAAATAAAACTTTAGTAAGCTTGAAAGAATCTATAAAGGGTGTAAAAGATACATCCAATGAAGTGGGAACATCGGCAGTGACACTTTCATCCACATCTAGGCAAATGACTAATGTAGCAAATGAAGTTGCATCTGCAATTCAAGAGGTGGCAAAAGGTGCTTCAGAGCAAGCTAGTGAAATTTCAGATGTAGTTAGTTTGCTTAATGATTTTACAAGACAACTAACATTAGTAGAGGATAAACTTATTAATGTAAACAATAAAGCTAATGACACACAAGTGAGGGCAATTAATGGTAAAGGTCAAATAGACAGTCTTGTAAATTCTATAAAGCAGATAAAAGCTTCTTTTGAAGTAGTGGTGAATAAGGTTACAGGACTTTCAGGTACAGTTTCAAAAATCGGTAATATAACTGATGTAATAAATGAAGTTTCAGAACAAACTAATCTTTTGGCTTTGAATGCAGCTATTGAGGCTGCTAGGGCAGGAGAACAAGGAAGAGGATTTGCAGTGGTTGCAGATGAAATCAGAAAGCTTGCAGAAGAATCTAAAAACTCTTCAGAAGAAATTTTAAATCTTGTTAAGTCAATATCAAAAGAAACAGATGACGTTATTGATACTACTGCTAGTGTTAATGAACTTATAACAAAGCAAGAAGGACTTGCTAGCGAAACTATAATATCTTTTGAGAATATTATAAATTCAGTAGTTGAAATAGCACCACTTATGGAAGAAACCAATGTATCCTTAAAAAGGGTAGATGATTCTAAAACAGTTGTAATAAATAAAATTGAAAATATATCAGCAGTAGCACAAGAAGTTTCAGCCTCCTCAGAACAAATTGCAGCCTCCTCAGAAGAAATGTTATCTTCCTGTGAAGAGGTAGCAGAGTTTGCAGCAAAGGTTGATGAGGCATCACAAAACTTGAAAAATAAAGTAGGCATCTTTAAGATAGAATAGAGAAATAATAATTAATATTATTTAATTATAGTAAAATATAATTAAATGTTTCAAAACAAAGAACCAAGCTCTAAATTAGAGCTTGGTTCTTTGGATTTTTATAAAGCCGGGCTGATCTCCACATATTTAAATTCAAATTCAGTAAAATGATTATACATTACTCTCAGCAGCATTCATAGTTATGCTTGCTTTTGAAATAAGTTCATCATATTCTTTGTTAATAAAACCTGTATTAAAAGTTTTAGTAGAACTGGTCCACATTTCTAAATAAGATAGAGGGGAATTGTAATCACCAACCCAGGCAGCTTGACTTATTTGATATTTTCCCTCATTTATATTTTTCATAAATAGAGGCCATTCTTCATATTGAATTTTAAACTCCACACCTAATATATCCTTATAACTTTTTTTCATGAACTCTCCAGATTCAATATCCATATAAGTTAGTTCCTAAAAATAAGGACATGGTTTTTCTAGTGTTATGTTAAGTCTCAAATTAATAGTTAATATTGCACCTTTACAGGTGATGATTTAATAGTTTATGAATTTACTCTTGATCGCTGGGTTGGTTATAATAAGCTTATGCAGGAAAAATCCCATAAGTGAATTAAGCACTGAAGTAGGAAGTACTATGGATACAAAGAGTATTAAAAAAGGTGCTGGTAAACCAAACAGAATAAGAGCTGAACCTAGAAAAACGCTTCCACTTATTACAGTTCCTAGAAAATAAATACATGTTAATTTAAGTGGAGAATTAGCATTGGAGTTTTTATATATAGCATATACAATTATTGAAGTTATCATTTTGTCTATAATATTAGGCAATTGACCACCAGGAAATGTGGTTGATAAGGCACATAAAACACCTGCCACTATTCCTGTAATAAAGGCAATTTTAAAATCTTTGGTTAAGATTACGGACAAAATCATAAATACCAATAAGAAATCTGGTTTTATTCCAAAGAATATACCTGGTGTAATTTGATGCAATATAAGACCTATTGCAAGGAAGAGTGAAGTTATTATAATTTTATTTGTTTTCATAAAAATTAGCTCCTTTTCAAAATAATTTAGATTTGTTGGTTTTGTTATCTTTTTAAAAGCAATTATCTTTCAGTGCATCAAATTAGACACCACCTTTCAATTTATTATTTAAACTAAAAAAAACCCCCGCCCTATATTAGGGCGAAGGATATTCGCTGTACCACCTAAATTATGCTACAAAAAACTGTGCATATTTAATCTTCAAGCACTAAAATGCTCTAGCCCTTTTAACAGTGGGCATCCGGTAACTACTACTCTCAAAATTTGATTTCGGGTTACTTCTAGCAGGTCCATTCACTAAAGTTATCAATACTGAGATCACACTATCCTCAGCTCTCTGGAATTGCATGGCTTTAACTACTCTTCCTGTTCTACGAATTTATAATATAATAGTGATTGTAGCATTAAAATAATTAAATGTAAATAGTAATTAAAAAAACTATTTATTTTAAAGTAATAATTTTGTACTAATATTATCTGTATTTATTAATAATGCTTATTAAAAGATTCATTCTTTCATGAATATCCAGCTCTATTTTATCGCGTTTATAATGAAAATCATTTGGATCTAACAAGTAACTATGAGTTATTCCAAAAAGTTTTTTATTTTCCAAGATTCCTTTATTTAGGATTTTTGAAAGCTTTTCAATATTAAAGTATTCCAACCTTAACTCTTCATTTTCATTTTCGGCGTAAACAGGTAAAGAAGTTAATATATTTTTGGTTACTTTGTACTGAGGTCTGTAAATATTGTGAGATTCATATTTTATGGGAGTTAACTCTGCTAATATTTTTTCTGTATTATCGTCTATTGAAAAATATCCTCCCCGGAAAGCTTCAATTGGTTCAATTCCTAATTTCGAAATATATTCGTAGCAGTGCTTTATAATAATTTTTTGTTCATCATAAGAGTAATTAGCTATTAAATCTTCATTTTTTTCTATGAATGGGCATAGCTTTTCTATAGATTCTGGTAAATTATTTGGATGAATATGAAGGCCAAATATAACTTTGTAATTTTTCTTTATATTCTCTATCAGATTTAGCTCATTCATCATTTCTGCAAAAAATGGAGTTATAAATAAAAGGGTATATATATATTGTTTAATGAACTAATAGGGTATTTAAAAGAGCATTCTATAATTTTAGATTTAACAGCAGATCCATATTTAACTAGTGCAAGTTCTCTTCAGATAAAGGCAGTAGAAGGTATGCCACATGGTACAGTGGATAAAAATGTTATTTACCCTGGTGATGATGAGTATAACACTGTGCCAAAGTGTTTACAATCACACAATCAAAGAACAGTAGTAAGCTGTAATGCCTGGCCGGGAGTTAAACCAGAGGCTTGCATGGATTTATACGGAAAATAACTTGTATATATTGTACAAAATCTTATAGGATATTCTACTGAGAATTTTGATTTATATAATAGTGATTATTTTAATAGAGCAATATATAGAGCAACTATTGAATGTTTTGAAAAACCATTGGATAACTATGGCAATGAAATGGAAAATGTAGTAATATAAGATGTAATAGTGATTATATGTTTTCAGTGTATAATAAAAACTGTGTGCATATAATTCTAACTTTTAAAAGAGGTGTTTCTATGTTGAAATTCACTATTATAATCATTTTAGGAATAATTTTAGCAGTAATTAGTGCTATATTTGTTATTAAAAACTTCTTAGTAGATTATAAGGGAAGTGAAAGTGGATTTAAAAATGTATGTAATATACTTTTAATGGTTGTCTCCTTAGTTTGCTCTTTAATAAGTGTATGGGAAAGCTTTGGTGTAAAAGAAATATTGCTTACATTAAAAAATCAATCTGGTATGTCAGAAGAAATGATACAAATGTTAAAAAAAACAGCAATAGAACAAACAAGTGGAGTTATCAAAGCACTTATACTGGGATATGTTTGTTTTATATTGGCCTATTTAGTATTTAAGACTATTCAGAAGGAAACGCAACTAGAATTTGATAAACCTAAGAGGAAATGGGACTGGAATAAAATTGACAAAAGTTAGAATCTGAAAATAACACGTAACAAATATTTAACTATATATGAATTTTAATGCTAAATTTTACTCGCCTCCTCTATATGCTATAGAGGAGGCGAGTTTTTGTTTTATTTAAAACTAATTCTATCCCTCAACGAAAAATTCATCTTCGTCACTATATAGAATTTCTTTTTTGCCAAGCAAGCTTATAATAGTACCAGTAATTTTTCCGAATATGAAAGCTACACATACAGTAACAATTATTCCAAGTAATTGAGTTCCAGCTTTTCCAGTTATAAATATTGCTACTATGCCTCCAAGGATTCCAGGCATTCCATGTAAATTATTAATTCCACAGGTATCAGTTCCCTTTATAAGTCTTTGTACCTTAGGAGCAATAATGCTGTAGCCAATTACACTAAGCGCTCCTGCAGCAATTCCTATAAGCATAGCATATCCTGGTGTTGTCTTATCACAAGTAGAGCCAATTGCAACTCCACCAGCAAGAGCAGCATTTGCTATGTCTTCTATCTCAAGTTTACCTCTGATTATTTTTGAGAATATGTATGTTGCCAGTGTTGCACCGCATAAGGCAAAAATTGTGTTTATTGCAGTTAATACAACTCTTTCTGGAGCTACTATAGCACTTGTAAATGAGGGCCAGAAAAGCCATAATACCATACTTCCAAGTAGACAAAGTTGGTTAGAGCTTGGATTATTTTCACAAGCAGCATCATCTTTAAATTTAGAAAAGGTATTTGATACAACTCCCAGTCCAAAATACGCACCAAAAGCATGTATAACAATTGAACCACCAGTATCAAGGAAACCCTTAAACATACCACTTTCAAGTATAAGCCATTCATTAAATATGTAAGCTGGTACGAACAATAATCCCATTATAATATATTGATCCATTTTTAAACGTCCAAGAGGAGCCCCAATTGCTATAAGCAAACTTGCAGCAGCAAATTCTGCAAATAGAAGTGTATCGATGCTTATGGTTGACATAGTGAAACCTTCTCCACCGAAACTTTTTATAATCATATACATTGGGATAGCTATACTTACTGCAAGAAATGTTGCAGTAATTGAAGTATAACCATGATTTCTTATGAAAACCATAAGAAAACCAAAACCAACAAGTAGCATTGCTAAAATATGAATAGAACGCTCATATTTTAACGTGTCAAAAATTGTACTGTTTTCTAGGGTAGTTTGGTGCATGGTACTACTCTCAGCATTAATTGCTGAGATACTGGTTGATACGTTATGATTTATGCTAGGTATCAAAATAAGAGCAGCTACTATAAAAAACAACAATAAAAATATTAGTAAACTCTTGTTTACAGTAGTTTTAGGCGCATTCTTAACCTTTTTTCTTGTGGATAATTCAATCATTAATTTTCCTCCATTAAATGTATTTTTTATTAAGCTACAAGTATATTTTGCAAAATGATTTATAGGATTCTAACTTGTAAAAATCAAGACAAAAATGTTGCAATTAGGACATTTTTGTCTTACTGAGGTATAATAACATTTTTCCACTTATAAGAAAAGTATGATTTGAGGCCTTAAGCCAATGATAA
The DNA here is from genome assembly GCF_011065975.2 of Clostridium sp. FP1. Lineage (NCBI taxonomy): Bacteria > Bacillati > Bacillota > Clostridia > Eubacteriales > Clostridiaceae > Clostridium > Clostridium sp. FP1. The sequence continues at coordinate 2,501,065 of NZ_JAAMNJ020000001.1, forward strand.
CGTTTAAATATAGCCAATTCAGGAGATAAGCCTTTGTTTTCATATAATTGTTAAAAATATATTTTTTGCTATATTTTATAAAATTCATATAAAGTAAACTTACATTTATAGTAACAAAACAATGTAAAAATAGTTGCTTTTTCTGAAAACAAGTATTATAATTCTTATTAACATTTAAAATGTTATTTCATATTCTATATTAAGTAAATTAAAGAATAAAAGCTGTGATGAGAACCAGTAGTAAAACAGTTTCTTTTACAGAGAGCTCCCAAAGCTGAGAAGGAGCAAAGAATAGTATTATGAATACATCTCTGAGCTGCACACCAAATCCACTTAAGATTCACCTTTATGTGGTAGTAGGCTGTTGCCGGAACCCTTGCATCCGTTAAAGTGCTATAGTATAAGTGCTTATTTGCGCCGTACTTTAAGAGGTTAATGTGGCAACATATTAATAAATTGGGGTGGTAACACGGGATTTTACTCTCGTCCTCTAGATTTTCTAGAGGACGGGAGTTTTTTGTTTTTTTGAAATTTTTTAAAATAGGAGGAATTAAAATGATTAATATTGATGAACAAATTAAAATTATATCCAAAGGTACAACTGAAATAATTGATAAGGAGGAGCTAAGGCAAAAACTTATTAAAGCTGGGGAAAGTAACAGTCAGCTTATAGTTAAGCTTGGACTAGACCCTACCGCACCAGATATTCATTTAGGACATACAGTGGTTTTAAGAAAAGCGAGACAAATACAGGATTTAGGACATAGGGTAATTATAATTATTGGAGATTTTACTGGGATGATAGGAGATCCTTCAGGAAGATCAAAAACAAGAAAAGAGTTAACTCGGGAAGAAGTATTGATAAATGCTGAAACTTATAAAAAACAAATATTTAAAATACTTGATCCAGATAAAACGGAGGTTAAATTTAATAGTGAGTGGCTATCAAAATTGAATTTTAAAGATGTTATAGAATTAGCATCAAAATACACAGTAACTAGGATGCTAGAAAGGGAAGATTTTAAAAATAGATTTAAAGCACAGCAGTCAATTGCAATTCATGAGTTTATGTACCCCTTAATGCAAGGATATGATTCCATAGCAATAAAAGCAGATATTGAACTTGGTGGAACAGATCAACGGTTTAATATTTTAATGGGAAGAACCCTTCAAAAGGAATATGGTGAAGACAAGCAAGTTTCAATATTCATGCCTCTTTTAGAAGGAACAGATGGAACCTTAAAGATGAGTAAAAGTCTTGGAAATTACATTGGAATAAATGAAAACTGTAATAATATGTATAGTAAAGTTATGTCCATTCCAGATGAACTAATTATAAAATACTACGATTTGGTAACAGATACTCATCCAGATGAAGTACAAGAGATTGTGAGACAATTAGAAAGTGAAAAAATTAATCCAAGGGATATAAAGATGAAACTTTCTAAGGAGATTGTTGAATTATATCATGGAAAAGTAGCGTCTGATGAAGCCCAGGAGTATTTTAAAAAAGTATTTCAAAAGAAGGAGATTCCACAGAGCATTAAAGAAATAGAGGTTATAAAGAATTCTACTATGAATAAACAAAGTGCTATTTTAAAAATAATAACTGATATGGACTTTGCTAAAAGCAATAGGGAAGCAAGCCGTCTAATTCAGCAAGGAGCAGTGAAAATAAATGGAGAAAAAATATCCATAGATAATGTATTTGATTTAAGTGATGGAGATGTAATTCAATGTGGTAAAAGAAATTTTGTAAAAATTATTATAGTGAAATAAGGGCCACCACCTATGGTGGTTTTTATCTTTTTCAAGAAGTTACAAGGAGATTTTTTATTTTTGAGCAATTAAATTTAAATTCATTTATCTGAAAATAACTAAAGTTTTATCAATAAAGAACGAAATATAAGGTAAATTATATAAATTGAGGGGGAAATGTAAAAATGTTTAAAAATATTGTAAAAGAAAAAAGAAATCGCTCGAAATTGAGTTTTCAGATAACAATATTGCTTATATTGGTATCTTTTTTGCCAATTATGCTTATTTCTATAAGCACATATTATAGTTTATCTAACAATTTAAGCAGAGAGTTTGAAGGTGCCACCGTTAAAAGTGTAGAGAGAGTTAATGATGCAATCAATGCATTATACAATGAGAATTATGCATCTGTAGAAATGATTTCCAATGAAGTTAATACAAAAATGCTTAAAAGCAAAGGGGCTTATCCTGTAAATTTAATGAAGAATTTTGAGGTTTTTAAAAATTCTCATCCACAGGTGCTAAGTATATATGTAGGAACAACAGATAAAAAGACCTATCTTATTCCTAGAGTTGTGCTTAAAGATAATTATGATCCAACTAATAGAGAGTGGTACAAGGCTGCAGAGAGTAATGATGGTAAAATAATTGTTACTAATCCATATGTAGATTCTTTTACTGATAAGTATATAATGACTTTTACGAAGACTGTTAAGGATGATAAGAGTAGCTTAGTAGGAGTAGTAGCATTAGATGTAGCATTAGCTTCAATTTCTCAAACAGTTGCAAAAATCAAATTAGGGGATGATGGCTATGCTACTGTCATAGATAGTAAAGGAACAATTGTTGTACATAAAAACAATGAACTTATTGGGAAGAATTCCAAACAACAACAATGGGTAAAAACTATTATGGATTCAAAACAAAACTACTTTAACATAAAGGTTGATGGTATAGATTATATGGCATATAAAATTACTGATACTAATACAGGATTAATATCAGTAGGATTTATTCCCGTGGCAGAAAGAAGTAAAAAAATATTAGATGGTTTAACTGTGCCTGTAATTGTTTTATTAGTTTCCCTTGTGTTTGTGATTATTGTAGGAAAAAGGTTTGCAGGAAAAATCACAAAACCTATGAGTATTTTAATTGAAATATTAGGCAAGGTTAAAGAGGGTGATTTTACCAATAAAGTTCCTGAAATTATGAATACAAGTTTAGAGGTCGACGAAATTATACGCTCTGTAAATAATATGATGGAAGATATGATATTTGTTTTAGGAAATGTAGTAGATAGCACAAATAAAGTAAAGGATTCAGCAGAATCTCTTGCAGCAACCACTGAGCAATCCAATGCTGTTGGAGATGAAGTAGCAAGGGCTGTGCAGCAAATTGCAGAAGGGACTAATGAACAGGCTCAAATATTAGAAGAAAGCATTACCTATGCAAATACTTTAGGTGAAGAAGTGGATAAATCAACTATAAATGCTGAAAATATGATTAGTGCTTCTTTAGAAGTTAAACAATCAACAAAAGAGGGCCTTATAATTGTAAATAACCTAAAGATAGCATTTACAGAAAACATAAAGGCAAATAAATCAGTAGCGAGTAAAGTGGAAATATTAGTAGAAAACTCTAATAAAATTAGTGATATAACAGATAAGATAAAAGTTATAACAGAGCAAACAAATCTATTAGCATTAAACGCAAGCATTGAAGCTGCAAGAGCAGGAGAAGCAGGAAGAGGTTTTGCTGTGGTTGCAGATGAAGTAAGAAAACTTGCAGAACAATCTGCTGTTTCAGCTTTAGAAATTGATAAAGTTATTGTTGATATTAGTACAAGTGTACATGAATTACTCCAGGGAATTATGTATTCTACAGAATTAAATGATAAAACTAATAAAAGCGTAGAAGTAACAAATGAAACATTTATCAAAATTAAAAAATCCATAGAATTACTAGAGTGCAATATGGTGGATGTAAATAGTTCATTGCAAAACATTAACCAATATAAGGATATTTTAAGAGATAAACTTGGAAATGTAGCTTCAGTAGTAGAGGAAGCAGCTGCCACTACGCAAGAAGTAAGTGCATCTTCACATGAGCAATTAGCAGGAATTCAAGAAGTAGTTAAAGCAGCAGAAAACCTGAATTGTTTAGCAGATGATTTAAGAGAGAGTACTAACAAATTTAAAATTTAGAAATAGTATTGTTACAGTTTCAGATTTAAAACAAGTAAATTTAAATTCAATTATGGGAAAAATATTGAATTACTTAAACAAGTAGAATAAATTAATATAAATAAAAGGCTCAAAGAATATAAAAATTCTTTGAGCCTTTTATTTATATAATAAAGTTTAATTAAATTCTAAAGTACTAGTATCAAGCCAAGTCCATTCAGGCTTTAAAGTTTTAACATCATCTACAAGTTTGAATAATGCCAAATCAGCTAGTTTTGCCTCTAGCATTATATCTAAGTCAATTCCTAGTGGAATACACTTTTCAATAAACTCGATGAAAGCTTCTGGATCAATGTTATCAGCATGCTTTTTATCTTTTTCTCCAGTTTTTGGGCTCGAAAAATGTACTTTTACTGGTAGAAGTTCGTTTTCCCAAGTGGAGAATATATCTTTTAACATAGGTTCTAGGTCATCGCCACCGTTGTTGCAGTTATGATGATGTACATCTAGCACCATAGGTACATTTATTTCCTTGCATATGTTTAATACTTCTTTTGTAGTAAAGCTTTTGTCATCATTTTCAAACACTACTGATTTTGTTATTTCTTTTGGCAGATTATTATAATTCTTAAAGAATCTTTCCGTAGCAGCAAGTTTGCCACCTTCTTTACCTCCAATGTGTAATATCATTTTTCCTAAAGGATAATTAATATCTTGGAAAAGATTTGCATGGAACATAAGATTCTTTTCAGTAGATTTTATTACTTCTTCCTTAGAACTATTTATAACATTAGATTCATCAGGATGAGTATCAACTCTTAAATTATTATTGTTTATATAATTTCCAAGCCAATCAAAATCCATTTTTAAAATTCTTCTGAACTCCCAATCTGTAACTTCAGGATGAGTTGCTAGAGGTATTAAAGCGGAAGTTATCCTATAAAAGTGAACATCGTTTTTTACAGTGTATTCTAGAATTTTATACAAATCATTGACGTTTGATACCGCTACCTTTTGTAGTTTTTCAAGTTTATCTCTGTCCGTCGATTGTTTCGTATATGTAGAAAAAGTTACTGTGCTAGCAGAAGTTATTTTTGCTGCTTTTAAAGCAGTAGCCACGTAGCCTAATCTTATTTGCATAATATCACTCCTCATATAATATAGTTATACCAATAAATTAAATCATCATTTGCGCAAGCTTTTTTATTTTCAAAGCTGCAACATTAACGACTTCAGAATGAATGATATATTCCACCTAAAGTTTTATCCTTTTTAGAGTAATAGGCTCACTCATGGAAGATAGGGGGAACTCCTTCTGAAATGACGTTAAAACATTTCTACTAACTGATATTCTTTAATATATTCTAATTATTGCTCAATCATATTGAAATTTTAATATCCTTTAATAAGTATATTTTTATAATACTCCCCATAATGAAGTTAACTTATAAACATTGTAGGAAATATTTTAAGTCATGGCATAAAAATTACTAATAAAAGAGTTACTTATAAATCGCTATATAATAAAAGCTATAACAATATTTAAAATGTTTGTTAAAAACATCTTACTAAATAAATATAATACTTGAATAGATGTTAGAATAAACCCTTGTTTAATCATATCACATAACTATAGTGTGTGTAAAATAATATACAAATAATCAAATAAATATTTCTATAATTTCAATAGAATCATTGCAAAATATGAAATATAGAATGTAAAAAGGCTTTATTGCTATAAAATATCTAAATTATAGCTTTTTATGTGAAAATCATATAATATTAATGTAGTAGTTAAAATTATTAGTGGAGGTATAACATGGCAGATATAAAATACGAAATAAAAGAAACATTAGGAGAATTATCAGAATCTGGTAAAACATGGAGAAAAGAATTAAATCTTATAAGCTGGAATGATAAAGAGGCAAAATACGATATTAGAGATTGGTCTCCAGAACATGAAAAAATGGGAAAAGGGGTTACCTTATCTAAAGAAGAGCTTATAAAACTTAAAGCATTGCTTAATAAGATAAATTTGTAACAAGTATTAAGTTACATGGAAACAAGGTATGGTAATTTTGCCATCCCTTGTTTTTTTATATGGAAAATTGCAACGTCCTATCTGAAAGTAAACATAAAAGCTATATCGTTTAAAAAATAACATACTTTCATCCTTGTTTTGTATTAATAATGATAAAAGGCAGATAAAAAAAATGATGCAAACAAGCTTGTATTTGCCTATATGTAAAGGTTTGCAACCATCTAATGATTGCTAATGAATAATGAAATATGATAAAAATAATAAAATAAATGTTTACAATTATAAAAACATTGTGATATAATTAACACATAAACAAGGAGCAAACATTCAAAATAAAAAAATGTTTTAAATATTAAATAAAAAATTACTTCAAATCAATAAATAAAATATTATTATGCAAAGTTGACCATTAATGTAATCTATTATTATGAAAGAGGTGTAGCATATGAAAGTAACAAACGTAGAAGAATTAATGATTAGAATAAAAGAGGTTAGAAATGCTCAAAAGGAGTTTTCTACTTATACTCAAGAACAGGTAGATGAAATATTTAGACAAGCAGCAATGGCTGCAAATAATTCAAGAATTGATTTAGCAAAGATGGCAGTGGAAGAAACAGGTATGGGAATTGTAGAAGACAAGGTTATAAAAAACCATTTTGCTTCAGAATATATATATAATCAATATAAAGATGAAAAAACTTGTGGAATTATCGATACAGATAAATCCTTTGGTATTACAAAAATTGCAGAACCAATAGGAGTTGTAGCAGCTATTGTGCCAACTACAAATCCAACATCTACAGCAATATTTAAAGCTCTTATATCATTAAAAACTAGAAATGGTATCATTTTTTCTCCACATCCAAGAGGGAAAAAGTCTACTATTGCAGCAGCTAAAATAATACTAGATGCTGCAGTTAAAGCTGGCGCACCAAAAGGTATAATAGCCTGGATAGATGAACCTTCGGTAGAACTTTCGCAGATTGTTATGAGAGAAGCAGATATAATACTTGCAACAGGTGGACCAGGAATGGTTAAAGCTGCTTATTCATCAGGAAAACCAGCTATTGGAGTTGGTGCAGGAAATACACCTGCAATTATTGATGAAACAGCAGAAATTAAAATGGCTGTAAATTCAATTTTACTTTCTAAGAGCTTTGACAACGGAGTAATATGTGCTTCAGAGCAATCAGTATTAGTTATGGAAGAAATATATGATGAAGTTAGGAAAGAATTTTCTGAAAGAGGAGCTTATATTCTTAAAAAAGCAGAAGTAGATAAAGTAAGGAAAATAATTTTAACTAATGGATCATTAAATGCAAATATAGTAGGTCAATCTGCCTTTAAGATAGCAGAAATGGCAGGAGTTAAAGTTCCAGAAGAAACAAAGGTTATTATAGGAGAAGTTGAATCTGTAGAACTTGAAGAAGCATTTTCACACGAAAAATTATCTCCAGTACTTGCTATGTATAAGGTTAAAACTTTCGATGAAGCACTAGAAAAGGCAGAAAGACTTGTTGAACTTGGTGGCTTTGGTCATACATCATCATTGTACACTCACAGAACTAAGTCTACAGATAGAATAGCTAAGTTTGGTGCAACCATGAAAACAGGGAGAGTTATAGTAAATATGCCAGCAGCTCAAGGAGCTATAGGAGATTTATACAACTTTAAGCTAGCTCCTTCATTAACACTAGGGTGCGGTTCATGGGGTGGAAACTCCGTATCAGAAAACGTTGGAGTTAAGCATTTATTAAATGTGAAGAGTGTAGCTGAGAGGAGAGAAAATATGCTTTGGTTTAGAGTTCCAGAAAAAATTTATTTTAAATATGGTAGCCTAGGAGTAGCTTTAAAAGAATTAAAGGATATGAACAAGAAGAAAGCATTTATAGTAACTGATAAGATTCTTTATGACCTAGGATATGTAGATAAAGTTACTCATGTTTTGGAAGAAATTGGAGTAGAGTATAAGATATTCTATGACGTAGAACCAGATCCAACCATTGCTATAGCAAAAAAAGGTGCTGAAGAAATGGCAATATTTAAGCCAGATACAATTATAGCACTTGGTGGTGGATCGCCAATGGATGCAGCAAAAATCATGTGGGTAATGTATGAGCATCCAGAAGTAAGATTTGAAGATTTAGCTATGAGATTTATGGATATTAGAAAGAGAGTATATCCATTCCCTAAGATGGGTGAAAAAGCTATGATGATTTCTGTGCCAACTTCAGCAGGTACAGGTTCAGAAGTTACTCCATTTGCAGTAATTACTGATGAAAAAACAGGAGTTAAATATCCATTAGCTGATTATGAGTTAACTCCAGATATGGCTATAGTAGATGCAGAGCTTATGATGAATATGCCAAAGGGACTTACAGCAGCTTCCGGTATAGATGCTTTAACTCATGCTATAGAAGCTTATGTATCAGTACTTGCTTCAGAATATACTAATGGACTTGCTTTAGAATCAATGAGATTAATATTTAAGTATTTACCACAAGCTTACAATGAGGGTACCACTAATATAAAAGCAAGAGAAAAAATGGCTCATGCTTCAACAATGGCTGGTATGGCATTTGCTAATTCTTTCCTAGGAGTATGTCACTCAATGGCACACAAATTAGGAGCAGAGCATCATGTACCACACGGCATTGCTAATGCATTATTAATCAATGAGGTTATAAGATTCAACGCTGTAAATAACCCAACAAAACAAGCAGCATTCCCACAATATAAATATCCAAATGCTAAGTGGAGATATACAAGAATTGCTGACTATTTACAATTAGGTGGAAACACAGAAGATGAAAAAATAGAATTATTAATTAAAGCTATTGATGAACTAAAAGCTAAGATTAACATTCCTATGACAATAAGTGAAGCAGGAGTGTCTAAAGTGAAATTCTATGCTACATTAGACCATATGAGTGAGCAAGCTTTTGATGACCAATGTACAGGTGCGAATCCAAGATATCCATTAATCAGTGAACTTAAGCAAATGTATATAAATGTTTTTGAAAAATAAATCAGTTAATTTGATAAACTTTAAAATTTATCCTTGAGAAGTTTATTCAACTTATATACAAAAAAGCATCATTGCATGAAAATGCAATGATGCTTTTGAATTATTCAGCGTTTTTCTTATATTATGCTATAACGAAAAGTATATATAAGAAAAGATCCTAATTTCAAAAATATGATTATAGTTTATTTTCCATAGGAAGTCCAATCCTTATGGTTGTTCCAATTTCAGGTCTGCTTTCAACTATAATGGAGCCGTTATGCCTGCCAATAATCCATTTTGCTATAGATAAACCAAGTCCGGTTCCACCACTTTCTTTTGTTCTTGACTTATCACATCTATAAAATCTATTGAAAATATGGGGAAGATCTTCTTTAGAAATACCTATTCCTGTATCTATAATTTCAAGAATTAGATTCTTCTTTTTAATATAACTATTTAACACAATACGTCCACCGCTAGGGGTGTACTTTATGCTATTATCTATAAAAACTCTTAATGCTTGCTTAAGTAATTTTTTATCTGCATAAACAGAAACTTGCTGATTTACATCAGTTTTAATTTCATGTAAAGCATCAATTAGTTTTGTTTCCTTTATAATTTCATCTACTAATTCATTAATATAAAAACTAGTTTTTTCGATTTTTTGAGTGTTCTTATCACTTCTTGCAAGAAATAAAAGTTTTTCTACTAACTGCTGCATATCGCAGGCTTCACTCCTTATAGCAGTTATAGATTCCTCTAATACTTCTTTATCATCTTTTCCCCAGCGGTACAGCATATTTGCATAGCCTTGAATTACAGCTATTGGTGTTCGAAGCTCATGAGAAGCATCTGATACAAATTGGTTTTGCTGTTCATAGGAAGTTTGAATACCATCTAACATTTTATTAATAGTTTCAGCTAAATCTTTTAGCTCATCCTGGGAAACACTAACATTCAATCTGGTTTCTAAAGCATTAATTGAAATAGCTTTTGTGGTTTTTGTCATGTCTTTTATAGGTAGAAGCATTTTCTTACTGGCTTTAGAACCCACACCTAAGGTAAACATTAAAGAGAATATATTTACGAAAAAAATAATTAAAGAAAAAATGCCCCAATATTCATTTTCCTTTTTAAGGTCTTTAGAAAGCTGAAGATAAAAGATTTTATTATTTTGATCGAGTTTAGTAGTAATAAAAACAAGTTGTTGGTTTATTTCATTAATAACAGGGTAAGTTGAGGCATCTTTATGGAAATATATCTCGTTTTTATTCTTTTGGGTAGAATAAACAAGATTTTCACTTTTATCAAAAACATTAAAGGTTATGTACTCTATATTAGAAAAAATATTAATATTAAAGCTTTGAAGATCTTTGTCTAATTTAGCATAATTAACAGCTACTGAACTGTATCTAGTAAGTTCACCCTGAACTTCATGTAGTAGAAAAAATCTAAAGCCTATAATTAAAGCAACGCTTAATAGAAGCAGTGTAGTAGAAAAAATAAGTGTGTATACTGCAGTCATTTTAAAACTAATGGAAAATCTTAATCTTTTATGAATTTTGTAAATTAATTGCTTTAATAACTTTGGTATAAAACTCAATATGATTGATATTGCCTTGTAGAGAAATCGCAAGCATTGCGAAAGAAAACGAAAGTATTGTAACATAAACTTAGAGAAAAATTTTAAATTATTCATCTTTTAAAAGGTATCCCACCCCCCGAATAGTATAAATAAATTTCTTGTTGAATCTATCATCTATTTTACTTCTTAAATATCTAATGTAAACATCAACTACATTAGTATCACCCATATATTCATATCCCCATACTATATCAATAATTTTATTTCTTGTAAGTACAATATTTTTATTTTCAATTAGGTATTTAAGTAAATCGAATTCCGTTTTAGTTAGTTCAATAGAACTATTTTTAAAGCTAACCATATGGGCATCTAAGTCTATAGACAATTCGCTAGCAGATAATATATTAGTGCTTTCTTTAAATACAGGCACTTTTTTTAATGCTGTTCTTATTCTTGCTAGTAATTCTTCAATAGCAAAAGGCTTAGTCATATAGTCATCAGCGCCTATGTCAAGACCCATAACTTTATCCATTATCTCATCTTTAGCAGTAAGCATTATAATGGGAACTGCAGACACTTGTCTTAGGCGTCTTAATACTTCTAGCCCGTTTAAAGATGGTAGCATAACATCAAGAATTATTATATCAAAAGTTTCGTTAAGGGCTTTATCTAAACCCTCACGTCCGTCATGGCATTGATAAACGCTATACCCCTCATAAGTTAATTCTAATTCAAGAAATCGTGCTATTTTTATTTCATCCTCAATTATTAAAATTTTTTGTCCACTCATATATAATTTAACCCCCAAAATATATTATATTAGTCACCAAATTTTCGCACATAATAACATAGAGAAGTTATGTGCGAAAGTTGAGTTAATAACCATACTTTTATTATATATTACTTTATATATAATTGCAGACAATCAGATTTATATTTTTTTTATTATAAAAAAACAACCTACATAGATTAAATGTAGGTTATGAGGGGTTATTCACTTTTCATTTCTTCTGTGATTTTTGTAGTTACTTTATTAACAGCAATGGACATCTTATCAAAAATATTATTTACTTCTAAATCTTCATTGTTTTTCTTTTGAATTCTTATTTTATGGTTAGTTGCGAGGGCTAATATTAATGCTGTGATTACAATAGGTGTAGCTACTATAGTTATTATAACTCCTAGAGTTACACAGATATTTAATACTACAGCATCATCTTTTTTAACTATTATTTTTGTTTCGTTCCCTTTTTTAATAAGTTTTTTTACTTTCTTAAAGAATTTACTTTCGCTAGAAGGGATCTCGTCGGGTTTAATCTTATTTTGTTTTTCAAGATATACTAGTGCACAAAGAAGGTCTCCGTCATTTTGCTCTAAGGCGGCTTTAGCATCCTCATAACTTACATTAGCTCTTTTTCTTAACTCATCAATTTGTTCTAAATTTATTGACATTTAAACTCCTCCTAATTTTTATTTGGGTTGTGTAAGAATTATTTGTTTTCTATGTTTTTATTATATAATGTAAGTATTAAGGCATTATTAGTAGGAGATTAGAATTGCATTAGAAATTTCTTTCCATGAGATTAATAAGAGTGATATATTTAAAGTGAGAAATGGAGTGATATATATGATCACATTAACAGAACAGCAAGCACAAAGCATAGTAGATAGAATGATGAATGTAATACCATATAATGTTAATATTATGAATGAAAAGGGAATTATTATTGGAAGTGGAGACAAAAATAGATTATATAAGCTACATGAAGGAGCTATGGAAGCTATAGCTAAGAAAAATATGATTGAAATTTTGCAAGGTGGGTTAGACACAAAGCCAGGGGTAAATACGCCTATACTTTTTCAAAATAAAGTTGTTGGGGTTATAGGAATTACAGGTAAACCAGAAGAGGTTAAACCTTTTGTTGAACTAGTTAGAATAACTGCTGAACTTTTAGTGAATCAGGAGTATGTTCTATTTCAAAGAAAAATTAGTGAACAGTTAAAAGATGAGTTTTTATATGAATTAACCTATCGAAAAATCAACTATAATCAAGATTTTAAAGAACGAGGAGATGCTTTGGGAATCGATGTATCTATTCCTAGGGTGGCTGTGGTATTAACTTTTAATGAGAGTTGTATTGAAAAAGTAAAGGGTAACTTGTTGAATTTTATAAGGAGCGATGAGTTCTTTTTAAAACTTAACCCTTCAACTATTGTTATTTATATGTATTATGACAGTCTTGTTACTAAAAGATTAGAAAGGTTTTTATGCAAAAAAGAAGAGCATTACCTTGAGGTAGGGGTAGGGTTAAATGAAAGTGTTTTTGGCGTATCATTTAAACAAGCAAACACGGCCCTTGAAATTGGTAAAAAGCTTCAAGTAGAAAGAAAAATCCATCTATATAAAGATGTAGAATTTATTTCACTTATAGCAAGTTTTAAAGGGAATAGTCAGATGGAAAATATAATTGTAAAATTAGAAGCTGAGAATAAATTAGACTTATTAACAACACTGATTACATATATAAATATGAATGGGCAAGCAAACAAGACTGCTGAGGCACTTTATATTCATAGAAATACATTGAATTATAGGTTAGAAAAGGTTGAAGAGGTTACTGGGAAAAATCCCAAGAACTTAATTGATCTGTTTCAATTATATACTGCATATATTTTATCCGAGATTTAACGACATTTCAGAGGGATAGTCTCACACTTATATAAAATGGTGATGATTTAATTGTTCAAATGCACAAAAAATATGGAGTAAATCTTAAACAATTGCCTAATGTTTATATATTTGAATTCGTTTACAATATAGAAAAGGAACAAACAAAGGAGGAACAAATATGCAAATAACAGCATTAGGCGCAATTATCGCACTTATATTAGCAATTATTTTAATAATTAAAAAGGTTCATCCAGCATATGCACTTATATTAGGTGCATTAATTGGTGGGTTAGTAGGTGGAGCAGGACTAACAGACACTGTTAAAATTATGATTGAGGGTGCAAAAGGCATTATGCCAGCCATCTTAAGAATACTTACTGCTGGAGTTTTAGCAGGTGTGCTTATAGAATCAGGCGCTGCTGCAAAGATTGCAGAAACTATTGTAGATAAAATAGGAGAAAATAATTCTCTAGTAGCACTGGCACTAGCAACTTTAGTACTGACATCTGTAGGTGTTTTCGTAGATGTAGCAGTTATTACAGTAGCACCAATAGCAATGTCTATTGCTAGTCGTGCCAAATTGTCGAAAACATCCATACTTATTGCTATGATAGGAGGCGGAAAGGCAGGAAATATTATGTCCCCTAATCCTAATGCAATAGCTGCAGCAGATGCATTTAAAATACCCTTAACATCAGTTATGGCAGCAGGGATAGTGCCAGCAATATTTGGACTTATTGTTACATGCATAATAGCTAAAAAGCTAGTTAAAAAAGGAAGTTTTATTGCAGAAGATGAAGTCGCTTGTGCAGTTGAACAAAAACCAAGTTTTGGTTCAGCAATTGTGGGGCCAATAGTCGCGATAGTATTACTTTCTCTTAGACCATTATTTAAGATTAGCATAGATCCATTAATAGCGTTGCCAGTTGGAGGAGCTATAGGGGCCCTTGCCATGGGAAAAATAAAAAACTTAAATAAATACTCAGTTGTTGGATTAAGCAAAATGAGTGGAGTGGCTATTTTACTTATTGGTACAGGAACTCTTGCAGGAATTATAGCGAATTCTGGGTTAAAAGACGTAATTATTCAAGGACTTGTTGCTTCAGGACTTCCTGTATATGCATTAGCGCCAATAGCAGGAATATTAATGTCGGCGGCTACAGCTTCCACTACATCGGGTACTGCAGTAGCAAGTACAGTATTTGGTGGAACCATATTGGACCTTGGAGTTTCACCTCTTTCCGCAGCAGCAATGATTCATAGTGGAGCAACAGTTTTAGATCATCTCCCACATGGAAGTTTTTTTCATGCTACAGGTGGAAGTATATTTATGGATATGAAAGAAAGATTAAAACTTATACCCTATGAATCATTAGTTGGTTTAACTATGACTTTAGTGTCAACAGTGATATTTGGAATAATGCGTTAGAAAACTAAGTATTTATATTAATAATAAAATATATCTCAAGGCACAAATTATAGACTTACTTTGGAAAGGATAGATAAATATGAAATTTTTGTTAGCACCAGATTCCTTTAAGGAAAGTATGACAGCAAAAGAGGCAGCGGATGCTATGGAAAGAGGGATTAGAAAGGTTATTCCCTATGCAGAATGCATTAAGGTTCCAATGGCTGATGGTGGAGAAGGAACAGTACAGTCCCTTGTAGACGCAACAGAAGGTGAACTATATAAAGTGCTAGTTAAAGGGCCTCTTGGTGATGAAGTTGAGGCTACATTTGGAGTACTTGGAGATAAAAAAACAGCAGTAATTGAGATGGCTAGCGCTAGTGGTTTACACCTTGTGCCTAGGGGGAAAAGAAATCCTCTTTTAACTACAACTTATGGTACAGGACAATTAATTAAAGCTGCCCTAGATAAGGGCGTTAATCATTTGATCATAGGAATAGGTGGTAGTGCTACAAATGATGGCGGAGCAGGAATGATACAAGCACTTGGTGGAAAGCTGTTAACATTGGATAATGAAGAAATCAATTTAGGTGGCGGATATTTAAATCTTCTTCATAAGATAGACTTAGATGGACTAGATAAAAGACTTAAAGGTACTACGATTGAAGTAGCTTGTGATGTTACGAGCCCCTTAACAGGAAAAAATGGTGCGTCTTATATTTTTGGGCCGCAAAAGGGAGCCACTCTCGAAATGGTGAAAATTTTAGATGATAATTTAAGTCACTATGCAAAAATTATAAAACAGCAGTTAGGTATGGATATTGAAAGTATTCCTGGAGCGGGAGCTGCGGGTGGGCTAGGCGCAGGACTTCTTGCTTTCTTTCGTGCAGAACTTAAAAGGGGAATAGAATTGGTTACAGAACATACTAAACTTAAAGAAAAAATGCAATATACGGATTATGTGTTTACTGGAGAAGGAAGTATAGATGCACAAACACTTTATGGTAAAACACCCCTTGGAGTGGCCTTAATAGCAAAGGAATATAATATACCTGTTATAGCCTTTGCAGGACGTATAGGTGATGGAGTAGAGGCATTATATGAGCATGGAATAAATTCTATAATAGGCATATTATCAGAAGCTGACACAATTGAAAAAGCACTTAAAAAAGGTCCAGAAAATATTGAAAGAACTTGTGAAAATATAGCTAGAATTATCTTGCTTAATAAATAAGTTTTGTAATAACAAAATAGTTCTTAATAAGACACTAAGGTCTTATTAAGAACTATTTTACTGTTTTTATGTTAAGGAAAATCCCCTTCACTCTCAACTTTCAATTCGAAACTGTAGCCCCTTCAGTGTATCTAAAGCAGCTTTTGATATGGTCATTTATTATGCCTGTAGCTTGAAGATGAGCATAAGTTATAGTGGAACCTAAGAACTTAAAACCACGTTTTTTTAAATCCTTGCTAACCTTATCTGATAATTCAGAGGTTGCGGGCACATTTGCAATACTGTCCCAATGGTTAATTATAGGGCTATTATCCACGAAAGCCCATATGTAAGCGTCAAAGCTACCAAACTCCTCTTGGATTTTAATAAACATCACAGCATTATTTATGGAAGCTGCTATTTTAAGTTTATTCCTAATAATGCCTTTATTTTGAATAAGCTCAATAACTTTTTCATCATCGTATTGTGCTATTTTATTAAAATCAAAATCATCGTAGGCTTTTCTATAGTTTTCTCTTTTTCTAAGTATGGTAATCCAGCTGAGCCCTGCTTGAGCAGATTCAAGAATAAGAAATTCAAAATGTTTTCTATCTTCGTGGACTGGTACTCCCCATTCTTCATCATGGTATTTCATATACAGTGGATCATTTCCACACCAATCGCATCTATCCAATTTACTACACCTCTTTCAAAGGTTATTAATTTTACTATATATTTTAATTATAGCATTCATAAATTTATTTTAAAAGCTATGATTTATACATAGTTTTATGTTGAGGCTCCTGCTAAAAGAACAAGAATTAATGATCTAGTAAAATTCAATAATAATTATTAACAAATTCCTTTACTGTTGAATACAATATAATATATATCTTAGATTATACTTACCCATTAATAAAACTAATTATAAATTTATAATAAAGATCATCTCAACTATTAATCTGATCTATTAGTACATATATCAATGTATAAAACTTATATTAGCAATATATGTAAGTGATATATGTATCCATAAAATAATAAATAACTTATATATCAGTATTAATGTGTACTGTCTCATTTAAAATTTATACAAAAAGGAGTTTTATAAAATGAGTAGAGATGAAAAAGATTATAAACCAGATTGTTCAAATAATAATAACCAATGTGATTGTGATTTATGTCATACTATTAATGTAGATCCGATAGATATGGAAAAACACGGTGCTAAATTATTAACTGTAAGAATACAAGTAAATAACGTATGCTTTGGAAAACAAGTATGTGTTGCATGCATTATATATAATAATTGCCACAAAATACTCGCTTTTAGAGGTTTTTGTACAACGTTATGTAAAGATGATGGATGCAATGCATGTGGTACTATTCGCCGTAAATTAGTATTTGTACTTCCAGCCGATATTGAAGACCCTGAAGAATTAGACGTTCGTTGTGCAGCCAATTATATATATCCATGTGAGTAAAGCAATTATGTACCTATATAAAGGGATAGTGAGGGCATTCATTATCCCTTTTTTATTGAAACTAGGGATATGTAAATAAATAAATTTATCATATATTAAAATTTGTAATAGGAATTATGTGTCTAAGCATGGTATAATATAAACTTATGAGTTAAAAATATATTTAAGTTATGCTTAAAAATTATATATGAAACAAGAGAGGAAGTTAAAATGAGTAACATAAAATTTGAGGAATTTAGTATTAGTGAAGAAATATTAAAAGCAATTGTTAATTTAGGATATAAAAACCCTTCAGAGGTTCAAGCTGCAGTAATACCTATAGCTCTAAAAGGTAGGGATATAATAGTAAAATCACAAACAGGTAGCGGAAAAACAGCAGCTTTTGCTATTCCACTTTGTCAAAGTGCAGATATAGAGGAAACACAGCCTCAAGCACTAGTATTAACACCTACTAGAGAACTAGCACTTCAAGTAAGCCAAGATATAACACAAATAGGTAGGTATAAAAAAATTAGAGCTATAGCTGTTTTTGGTAAGCAACCTATAGCAATGCAAGTAAAACAGTTAAAACAAAGGGTGCACGTAGTAGTTGGTACTCCTGGAAGAACCCTAGATCATATTGAAAGAGGCACTATTAATCTAGCCAAAGTAAAATATTTAATATTAGACGAAGCAGATGAAATGCTTAGCATGGGATTTATAGAACAAGTAGAAGAGGTTATTAAGGCTGTTCCTAAAAATAGAGTTACTATGTTGTTTTCAGCTACAATACCAGAATCTATTGAAGCAATTTGTGTTAAATACATGGTAAATCCCGTTAAAATAGAAATAAACCCTGAAAATTTAACCGTTGATAAAATAGATCAAGTTTGCTATGAAGTAGAAGAAGATAAGAAATTCAGTGCGCTTAAGAGAATACTTTATATTGAGAGTCCAGATTCTTGCATAGTATTTTGCAGAACAAAAGAAAACGTTGATTCAATAACGGATCAAATGAAAAATCGTTATTATTCATGTATTAAGATACATGGAGGCATGCTTCAAAATGATAGATTAGATGCCATGGAAAGATTTAAAAAAGGTGAGTTTAGATTTTTAGTGGCAACAGACGTTGCTGCAAGAGGTATTGATGTGGAAAGCATAACTCATATTATAAATTATGATTTACCACTAGAAAAAGGTAACTATGTACATAGAATAGGTAGAACAGGACGTGCAGGAAAAAAAGGAAAAGCTATAACCTTTGCAACTCACTATGAAAATAAATTTTTACAAGCCATAGAACAGTATATTGGTATGGAGATACCTAAAACAGAAGTTCCAACAAAAGAAGAATCAGAACCGTTCAGGCAAGCATTTTACGAAAAACATGATGCTAAGCCTATTCTTAAAAAGACGAAAGCATCTAATTTTAGTAGTGATATAATGAAATTATATCTCAGTGCAGGTAAAAAGAAAAAAATAAGGACTGTAGATATTGTAGGAACTATTTGCAATATTGAAGGGGTTAGTTCTGAGGATATAGGCATTATAGATATTCAAGATAATTTCTCTCATGTAGATATTATGGGCGGAAAGGGCAAGTTAGTGTTAGAAGCCCTTAAAAATGGAACAATAAAGGGAAAAGCTATTAGAGTAGAGAAAGCAAATAAATAGTAATTGTTAGGTAGCTTTAGTGGATACTATAAACTAAAGTTTGTTTGATTAAATTAGAAGGACTAAGTGGGATACTTTTATTGGTGGATTGTAAAATTTTTACAGTTAATATAGAAAAGAGACTTACTGCAACTTAGTATAAAATATTAATCTGCAGTAAGTCTCTTTTATTAGTACTAGTAGCATGAGTAATACCACTAGGCAAGCCACATATTATAAAGAATATTAGGCATAATAAAATAAAAAAGTATAAAATAATGGCACACTGGAATATATTTTAATAAGTAGAGAATTATAAATTTGTTTATAAACATAATTTAAATATTCTTTAATATGTGTTAAAATATAAAAGTTGTGGGAAAGATTTAGTAAAGAGTGACTTTCTTAAAACAAACAAGTAGGTGATATTAAGTATATCAATGATAATAAATCATAATATTACCTGTTAAAAAGGAGAGCTAAAATGAAAACATTTCAAGAATTAGTTAATGAGACTTTAGAAGTTGAGGATTTAGAGGAATTAGAATCAGCAGCAGACTTATTTCAGTTTGGCATTGAAAAAGGTCATTATAATAAACGTCAAGCAGATCAATTTAACATTACATATTGGAAAATGAAAAATAAGTATTTAGCTTATGAAGTTGCAAAAGAAATAAAAGGTAATAAATTAGATATAATTAGTATGGTTACTAGCGCTCCAAACGAGATAAAAGAGAACAAAAGGGAACTTATCAACTATGTGAATGGGCGAGTTAAGGCACTAAAGGGTAAAATGAATGGTATGAAATAGCATTGCTATTTTGGAATAATAAAAAAAGGGTATCTATTGTTATAGGCGGATGAGCTTATAACAATAGATACCCTTTACTCATACAAATCACCTGCAAGCTTTTCCAATGCAGTTATATTTAAAATGACAATAGAATTTTTTTCTTTTTTTATTATGTTTTCATGGCATAATTTATTTATGGTTCTAATTAAATGTCTATAGCTTGTACCAAGTAAATCAGCCATTTCTGTAAACTTGTCTGTTATAATTCCACCATCTAAATTTGAATTCTGAGTATTTTCTGGTGTAATAGCAAGTAGATAACTTGATAATCTATTTTCTAGGGGATAAAGGATATTGATTGATGAGGCGATGGAGGAGCTAATAAACTTCTTGCCAAGGCTTGTACACATACATTTTAGAAAAGTAGAATCGTTAACAGCGTATTTTCTTATATTACTCATTGATATTCCAATGCACAAGCATTCATTTATTGCTTCAATATTTGAATTAGCTGTATCACAATCAATAAATTCTACATCTCCAATTATAATCATAGGTTTATATAATCTGAAAAGTAGAGATTTGCCATTTTTAAGTACTGTGTATACTTTTACTTTTCCTTCCACAAAAAAATGAAAATAGTCTATAGGTTCATTAGTTTTTACAAGGTGACTTCCTTTATCAAAGACATGTAACTCCATATATTTTTTCATATCTACACCAAAGAAACCTTCAATATTATATTTTTCTATGTAATTATCTAATTTAGTTTCATTATATATACGTTTCACTTAATTGGCCTCCTTGTAGTAATCTAGAAAGAAAAAAAATTCATAATGCATCTAAGTCTTATTATAATTGTTTATTTTAGTTTTGTATAATAAATTTAATGAAAATATGACATGTGTCCTATAGAACTAGAAATTTATATGTTAGTCTTATCAAAGAAGTTAACAAGCAATTAAAGAATGGAGGAAATTAAATGTATAAAGTATCTGCAGTATTAATAGGAATATTAATTGCTATAATGGTAACGTTTAACGGAGCTTTGGCAAACTATACAGATCAATATAGATCAATATTAATAATTCATATAGTGGGGCTTATTGCTGTAATTATTATTTTATTATTAAAAAAAGAGAAACTTAACCTTAAAAAAAATATCCCATTTTACTTATTTAGTGGGGGGTTAATAGGAGTTTTTGTGGTTTTTTTAAATAATTTATGTTTCAATTACCTTGGAGCTTCTTTAACACTATCCTTAGGGATTTTTGGGCAACTAGTATTAGCCTGCTTTATAGATCATTATGGACTATTTGGCCTCAATATTTATAAGTTTAACAAGAAAAAAATTATTGGATTTCTTATAATATTATCTGGTTTAGTAACAATGATAAAATATTAGATAGGGGAGGAAAAATATGTTATATATAATGTTAGCTGTTTTATGTGGTTGTATTACCATAATATCTATGATTATAAATTCACATCTAGCCAAAAAGATAGGGACGCTTCAAGGAACACTTATAAATTATATAGTAGGATTAACTACCACTATATTACTTATGATTATAGTGAAAAGCTCTGTAGGCCTGTCTTATAGTAGTTTTACTAAAATACCATGGTGGGCTCTTTTAGGTGGTTTACTTGGAGTAATAGTGGTTGCAAGTTCTAATATTGTGCTCCCTAAGATTCCCACAATATATACCACTTTGCTTATATTTATAGGTCAACTATTTACAGGGATACTCATTGATTATTTCAGAGTGGGTTTCATTTCAAAAGGTAAAATTATTGGTGGATTATTAATTCTCTTAGGATTATTATATAATTCTAATGTTGAAAAGAAAGAGCCGGATATAATAAAAAATTAAGGACAACTATTTTTACAGTTGTCCTTAATTTTTTTTTATTTTTTTCAAAAAAACTATTGCGCATGACGTAACGTAATGTGTTAATATACAATAGAAGGATAAATTCAAACATATTTAAGGTCTATGTTCCATAAGGGGTGATAACATTGAAAAATAATGAATCGCATTTTTTTACAATTGGTGAATTTGCAGAAAAAGCGGGTGTTACCTTAAGAACACTTAGATATTATGATAAAATTAGCTTAATGAAGCCTAGTTCTTACAGCGCAGTAGGGCATAGATTGTATAGTAATCAAGACTTTGCAAGGCTTCAACAAATTTTAACATTGAAATTTATTGGATTCTCTTTAGACGAAATTAAGAAAATAACTGAAAATGATGTTACTGATGAAAATTTTGTAAAATCCTTAGAAATACAAAAGAAAATTATGAAACAAAGAGCTGCACATACTTTCCTGGTAATAAAGGCTATTGATGAAGCCATTGACATGGAGAATAAGCAGAATGTAAGTTGGGATAAATTCACCAATATTATAAATGTAATTAATTCGGACAAAAGGTTAATTGAGCAATATGAAAATGCATCAAATTTAAGGGCCAGGATAAACATTCATGAGATGTTTAGTGTAAACAAATATGGATGGATGAGATGGTATTTTGATGAACTAAATCTACCTAAACAATGCACCATTCTTGAGCTTGGATGTGGTGATGCCAATTTGTGGGATAAAAATAAAGATAGAATTCCGAATGACCTAGATATTACGTTAAGTGATTTTTCAAGAGGAATGCTAAGTGATGCTAAGGCAAATTTAGGAAAAAAATCAGAGAATTTTAAGTTTCAAATTATAGACGCAGAGAATATACCTTATGATGATTGTAGCTTTGACGTTGTAATAGCAAACCATATGCTTTATCATGTAAACAACATTCAAAAGGCACTGTCAGAAATATGTAGGGTATTAAAGCCTGGTGGATATCTTTACTGCTCAACTGTTGGACAAAGTCATATGATGGAAATTAGAGATATTATGTCTAAGTTTAAATCAGAAACAATGGATATTAAAAGCTCAGATATTACTTCTAGATTTAGGCTAGAAAACGGTGCTGAAAAATTAAAAAAATGGTTTAATAATATAGAAATGAAAAGATATGAGGATAATTTAATTGTAACAGAGAAAGCACCTATTATTGATTATATGTTCTCAATGCCAGGGAATGTACGTGAAAGTTTTAATAATGAAAGACTTCAAGAACTCAATAAATATTTGAAAGATAAAATTACTACAGAAGGTGGAATTTACATAACTAAGGATACAGGCTTTTTTAAGGCACAAAAGAGTCTATAACCCCAATTTTCATTTATGCTATAATTTTTAACTATTGTTGGTTAATTATAAGATTTAAGTAAAAAATAAATTATAAATAGTTTAATTTAAAAATAAAATTTAATTTGAAGGGTAGGATATATATGAAAATCAAAAATATTCCTTTTTCACCACCAGACATAACAGAAGCAGAGAAAAAACTTGTAATGGAGGTTTTAGATTCAGGTTGGATTACAACAGGACCGAAGACCATGGAGTTTGAAGATAAAATCGCGAAATATTGTGATGCTAATAATGCAGTAGCGCTATCAAGTGCAACTGCGGGTTTAGAACTTATATTAAAGGTTTATGACATTTCAGAGGGTGATGAAGTTATTACAACACCTTATACTTATACAGCTACAGCAAGTGTAATAGTCCATAGAGGAATTAAACCAACTTTTGTAGATGTTAAAGAAGGTAGTTTTTTAATAGATGAGCAAAAAATGGCTATGGCAATTACGCCTAAAACAAAAGCAATAATCACTGTAGATTTTGCAGGGGTTCCTGTAGATTATGATGCTATAAAAGCAGTGCTAAAGGAAAAAAATAGAGAAGATATTATATTTATATCAGATTCAGCTCATTCCTTTGGAGCAACATATAAAGGTAAAAAAGTTGGAACGCAGGCTGATTTTCATGTTTACTCCTTCCATGCGGTGAAAAATTTAATAACAGCTGAAGGTGGAGCGATTACCTTTAATGATAATAATTTTAAGGGCAAGGAAGATTTAAAGAAAGAGCTTAAAATTAATTCTCTTCATGGTCAGTCAAAGGATGCTTTGTCTAAGATGAAAGCAGGAGCTTGGAAATATGATATTATTACAGATGGCTTTAAATGTAATATGACAGATATTAATGCAGCTATAGGGCTTGCACAACTTGCAAGATATGAAGGAATGCTCACAAAAAGAAGAGCTATTTTTGATATATATACCACAGCGCTTAGGACTAAACCTTGGGCCATAATTCCTTTTACAAAAGATGAAAATAGCGAAACTTCTTATCATCTATATGCACTAAGATTAAAAGGATTTACTGAGATGCAGCGGGATGAATTAATACAAAAAGTTGCGGAATTAGGTATAGCTACTAATGTTCATTTTACGCCTTTACCAATGTTTACACTTTATAAAAACCTTGGATATTCTATAGAGGATTATCCAAATGCATATAATCAGTATGCAAATGAAATAACACTTCCAGTATATTCAACACTTAAATTAGAAGATGCAGAGTATGTAATTAATGAAGTAATAAGATGTGCTGATGAGATAAAGGCTAAATAATAAAAATTTTTATATTAAAACGGAGGTTAAATAATGGAAGTTAAATTTTATACACCTACAAGAGAATATCACGAGAAAAAATCAGAATTCGACAATGCTGTTCTAGGACTTATGGAAAGAGGAGTATCAATGCTTGGCATCGAGGTAACTGACTTTGAAGAGGCAGTTAAAGAATTTACTGGAGCTAAATATGCAATTGGTGTTGCATCAGGAACAGATGGCTTAGTAATGGCTGCTGATATATTAGGTTTTAAAGATGGAAAAGAAGTAATAACATCACCATTTACTTTCCTCGCTTCTACATCTTGCATTGCAAAGCATAGAGCAAAACCTGTATTTGTAGATATTGATGAAGAAACCTTTAGCATAGATGCCAATAAAATAGAAGAAAAAATAACAAAGAATACAGCAGGAATTATTCCAATTCATTTATTTTCACAAATGGGTGATATGGATAAAATCATGGATATATCTAGTAGGAATAATCTAAGGGTTTTAGAAGATTCTGCAGAATCTTTCGGTATGAGATATAAAGGTAATGGATCAGAATACAAACATGCAGGTACTATAGGAGACTTTGGTGTGTTCTCATTCTTCCCTACTAAGACTCTAGGAGCTTATGGCGACGCAGGCATGATTGTAACTAATGATGAAAACTTAGCACGTATTACTAAGATGTACAGAGTTCATGGTGCATCTAGGAAGTATCATTATGATTTTATTGGGTATAATTCAAGATTGGATTCAATGCAAGCTGCTATATTACAAGTAAAAATAAAATATATAAATGAAGCAATTCAAAAAAGAGCTCAGATTGCAAAATTATATATAGATAGATTACAAGATTGTGAGTTTATTAAAATACCTAAAATTGAAGCAAATCAAAAACCAGTTTATTATGTATTTAACATATTGGCTGAAAAAAGAGATGAACTTTCAGAATACTTAAAAGCAAATGAAATAGGAACTAGCATTTATTATCCAATACCACTTCATCTTCAAAAATGCTTTGAATATTTAGGATACAAAAAAGGTGATTTCCCAGTAGCCGAAAGAACAGCAGATAATATCATTGCACTTCCTATATATCCAGAGATAACTGTGGAAGAAGTAGAATTTGTTTGCGAAACTATAAGGAAATTCTATAAAAAATAAGATAACCTTGCGTGCCTTGCAAACGAACTCTAAATCAAAGTTCAATTGTTTTTCGTTTCTTATTGCAAGTCACTCCGGGGAGTTTTCTATTCCATTAGTAGGTCTCATGGGGACATAACAATTATTAATGGTATCAGTCCTGGGTTGCTTAGGATATTTTTATTACATAAACAAAAAGAACATTCCATAATTAGTCTGACTAATTATGGAATGTTCTTTTGTTTTGAAAGGTATAAAATTAAATATATCTAAGTTATTAGAACTATAATTAGGTTGATATTAGAATTTGATGTAAGTATAATGAAACTAAGGTATAAATACCCTTGTAGTGTTTGTTGAGGTAGGATTGCAATCATTTAAGAAAACTTCACATTGGCCAGAAGAAATTAACCGTTGTGTGTAAATAATATGGGAGGAATGAAAATATATGGAGGATATAAGTTTTAGAATCAAAAATGAATTATTGAATAAAGGTGCTTCACTTGTTGGATTTGGGGATTTAAAGGATATACCATCCCATAAGCGAAGTGATATGAGATATGGGATATCCATAGCAGTAGCATTGAATCCTTCTATAATTAATAAAATTAAAAATGGTCCTACCCAAGAATATTATGAAGAATATAAAAGAGTTAATACTCATTTAGATGGTTTAGTTGAATATGCGGGAAAATTATTAAAGGATTTTGGATATAATGCAATTTTGAAAACAACATCTGAAGTAGTGCTAGAATCTAATTCGTACAGTACAATTCTACCACATAAAACAGTTGCTACGAGAGCAGGTCTAGGGTGGATTGGCAAAAGTGCGTTGCTAGTTACAGAAGAATTCGGCTCGGCCATTAGAATTTCATCTTTGTTAACAAATGCACCTTTAAATGTAGGTATACCAATAAATGAATCAAGATGTGGTGAATGTTGTATTTGCAAATTAGCATGTCCTGCAAAAGCGCCACTAGGTGAGAATTGGAACGTAAACAAGCAGAGAGGTTCATTTTTCAACGCTTTTGAATGCCACAGCCTAGCAAAAGAGAGAGCTGCCATGGTAGGAATAGATGCTACAATATGTGGAAAATGTATTGTAGTGTGTCCTTGGACTAGAGGATATTTAAAGAAACACGGATTTATGTAAGGATATATTGGTGACAAAATTATTTCAAGAATTATAGGACACTATTAGGCCATTTGTATAAAAGTAATGTATAATGGATTTACTATAAATAAAGCTCAAAAGGAGATAATCATGGATAATGAAATAAAAGAAATGTTAATACAAATGCAAAAGGATATCAAGGATATTAGTTTAAGACTGGAGAACGTTGAAAAGAATCAAAGCAATGTGGCAAATGCTGAACATAAAAATTGGCATATGTTAGCAGATAAGTTAGGGCAATATGATTCTATACTACATAAACTTTATGGAAAAAAGGGTTCTGACAAAGAAAAGTAGTAAGTCGAAAAAATACTATGTGCTTTTGCAATAATTTACAATCAAAGCTAAATATGATAAAATGTTAAAAAGAATATAAAATATAAGTTTATTATAAGGGGAGGTGTTATCATGAGTCTCTATATGTTTCATACATTTTTTAACTCTAGTGCAAATGCTCCAAGCAAAGACTACTAAAATTAAGTTATGTTTTGCTTGGAGCTTAATTTAAAAAACAATATGAATTAAGCTAAATAAAATTTATTAAACTAAAAAAAATAGACATAACTAACACATTGTGGCATTTTAAAGTGCCTAGGTAGTCTTTGCTTTTTTCCAAGTATCAAAATATGAGGAGGAGCAAGGAATGAGATATTCTAAAGCACAAAATGTGTTGCCAGAGGAGATAATAAAAATAATTCAAGAATATGTAGATGGGGAATACTTATATATCCCTAGAAAAAATGGAAATGAAAAAGCTTGGGGCGAGAAAAACGGAACAAGAAAGAGCCTTAAACATAGAAATGTTGAAATTTTTAATAAACACATTGAGGGAGCTAGTATTATAGAACTAGCTAATCAATATTATCTTTCAGAAAAAAGTATAAGAAGAATAGTAAGTCAAGAAAAAATATTATGTGCATAACAGTACTGTTATGTAATAAAATAAATGTAATTACAAGAAAGGATTTTATCATTTAGATAAAGTTCTTTTTTTTATATGCTTAAGTTTAATACAAAACTGTTTATGTGCTTTGGATAAAATGATTGATTTCTCTTATCGGAATAAAATAGTACAATAAGAGAATAAATATAGAGAAAAAAAACGACAAGTTTCATTACTTGTCGTTTTTTCTTGTAATTAATTTTAAATTCTTCATGTAGATTTTTATAGAAGACCTTACCTTGTAGACTTCTGCTGCTGTAAGTAATATCGGTGCTCCTAGTATAGATAAAAAATTAATAACGTCTGTACCTTCATGTGTAACTCCCTTAGCATATACGTAATTCTGGTTTAACAATATGCCGCCCACTATACAACCTATTATGGTTGAGGTTTTGTTAAATTTAATATCTTTTACTTTTGATTTAAAGATAGAATTATTAATAATATTTATTACGGCTTTTCTGGGGTGACTTAAATTTATTGTTTTTAATATAATAAAGACCCCCTAAAAATCTATACTAATTATATTATATGAAATTCAGTGTTAAGTGACATAGATATAATAAAAAAATAAAAGAAATATAATAAAAAGATGTACTAAGTATAAAAGGCTAATAAACTTTAATCAGTACCTTGCAATGAACAATAGCTTGTGTTATTATTTATTTAAGGAAAATAATTCAAAAGAAGGTGAATTAATGAATGTACAATTTAAAAAGGGCGTTCTTGAATTATGTGTATTATCCGTACTTGAAGGTAGAGATTGCTACGGATATGAGCTTGTAAATGAAATTTCACAAGATATAGATATATCAGAAGGAACCATATATCCTTTGCTTAGGCGATTAAAAAGTGATGGGTTTGTAACTACTTATCTTAAGGAATCACAAGAAGGACCACCAAGGAAGTATTACAGCATTACGCAGCTGGGTAAAAATACAAAAGAAGCGTTAAAAGATGAGTGGTTAGATTTTGTAATCACAGTTAGTAAAGTTTTAAAAATAGAATAATAATGGGGGCGAGAATATGAATAAAAATGAATTTATGAAAGAACTTTCAAGAAACTTAAATAATATTCCAGAAGAGGAAAAACAAGATATTTCAACGGATTATGATGAATATTTTGCAATAGGTATAGAACAAGGGAGAAGTGAAGAGAACATAGCATTATCGCTTGGAGAACCTAAGACTATTGCAAAACAGTTAAGAGCAAACTATATGATTGAGAAAGCACAAAACACAAAATCTTCAAGAAATATTGGTAGAGCTGTTATTGCAGCAGTTGGCTTAGGCTTTTTTAATATAATATTATTAGGACCCTTTATAGGTATTGTTGGAATACTTATAGGATTGTATGCAACAGCTTTTGGATTCACAATAGGGGGAATAGGGGTAGTTTTAGGGACATTTCTTAAACCCATATTTCCACAGTATATATCCATGGGTGTAAATTGGATAATAAGTATTGCAATTGGTATAGGTCTTAGTGCTGCAGGTTCTTTAATGTTTATAGGCTGTAAGCATCTAAGTAAATGCCTATATAAAGAGACTATTAAATATCTAAAGACAAATATCAAAATAATTAATGGTAAAGAGGAGCAAAACCATGAAAGAATTTAATGAGAAAAAGATTGTAAAGGGATTAGTAATTATAGTAATATGTTCAATACTACTAGGGGTATTAGGGTATGTACTTGAGTATAAATTTGGAATTATAAAATCTGGCGATGAAATAGAACAAAGTAATAATTCATCTAATGATAAATTTAATATTAATACTACAAAGGAATTTAGTAAAGAAAATATTAAAACTATAAATGTAGAAACAGTAAGCACAGATGTGAATATTATCACTACCAAAGGAGATAAAATAAAAATTAATTTTTATGGTAATACAAATTCAAAAAAAACAGCACCATATTTAAAAGCCAATATAAATGGAGGAAATTTAGATGTATTAATAAAATATCCTGTTGTTATTTCAATTGTAAATGGAAATGTAAAAGCAAAGTTAGATATATATATTCCGGAAAGCTATAAAAACAATTTAGAAATAGATACAACCTCAGGGGATGCTATTATAGGAAACCTGCAGTTAGATAAATTTAAATTTGATACAACATCAGGAGATGCTAAGATAAACGTATTAACAACTAATGAAACAATATTTGACAGCACATCTGGTGAAGTAAATGTAAAATCTCTATTAAGTAAGAAGAATGAATTTGATACAACTTCAGGAGATATAAAAATAGAAAATATTACAGGAGATATATTAGGCGGATCAGTTTCAGGCTCATTTAAGTTTAATTATAAAGACTTTGGAAATGATATTAATATAGACACTACTTCTGGAGATGTGGAATTAAAACTTCCTAAAAAATCAGAGTTTAAATTAGATTTTGATAGTACATCAGGTGATCTTAAAAATGATTTTCCTATAAAAATAACAGAAGAAACGGATAAGCATGAAATTAAAGGAACTGTTGGTAATGGAAATAAAACAATAAAAATAGATACAACCTCAGGTAATGCTATTCTTAATGCTTTTGGTGAGTAAAGGAACGGTGTAATAAAGTTAATATTATTACAATATACATGATAAAAACTGTTGCTATTTTGTAACTGAATTATACCTAATTTGTAAACATTCATAAAAACACATGAGATATAATTAATTTATAAACTAATTTATCTTAATGGAGGAATAAGTATGAAAAATAAGAAATTAACCCTATCAACCATAATATTAGGTTCACTTATTATTGCAGGATCTACAATAAGCGCTCAAGGTATTACATCGCCGAAACAACCAAATTATAAAATAGGTTCACCTATATCAATACCCGAACTAAAATTAAATAAAAATACTTATATTGCAGATTATAAGTATGTTGATATAACTTCCGATAATATAAAAGACAATGTAATTTTAATAGGAACAAAAACAAATAAGGATGATATATATTTCGAGAAATTAAATGTAATAGTTCAAAATGGAAAGACTAAAAAATTTATAAAATCATCCTTAGGAAAAGACAGCGGTGGATATGAGCCTACAATATTTTTAGGCGATTTTAATGGTGATAAAATGCCAGATATATTTGTAAAAATGCCAACCGGTGGAAGTGGCGGAATAATCGAATATTCTATTATTAATCTTAAGGGAAATAACACAAGCGTACTTTGGGATAGCGAAAAAAACAGCAGTGAAATAGATTTAACAGGTAAGTTTGAAGATAACTTTATGGCAAGTCTAAGTAGTAAAAGATTAAATAAAACCATTCAAATTGATTTATCGCCTAATAAAGACCAGTATATAGAATTAAATATATATGATAAAGATGGGAAATTGAAAGAAAATATTGAACCATGGATGAATGGATTTGGTGAACTAACCCCAGTAGACACGGATAAAGATGGGATATATGAACTAATTGGTTCTCAACGCATAGTGGGAACATGTAACGCAGATACACTTGGGTATCTACAATCAGAGTGGAAATGGGATGGCAAAAATATAAAATTAGAGGCTGATAAAGTGAAGTTCCAACGTATTTTCACTCAAACTGAGGGCGATGTTAATGGTGATGGGATAAAAGAGTTTATTAGCTTAACAGGCATTTCAGATCTTAATTTATCAGGTCTGTATGTAGATAATATATGTCTTGAGGTTTATGATTCTAAAACTAACAAAGCTACGCAAATTCCTGTTAGCAAAGACAATTCTGGATATACTCCAACAATGGTTGTAGCTGATTTAAATAATGATAAAGCTGAAGAAGTACTTATTAGTATACCAAGTGGCGGAAGTGGTGGTATGAAATCATTTAGTTTAATATCACTAAAAGATAATAAGGTTACTAATTTATTTGATCAAGAGAAGTTTAGCTGTGGTTTAGAATATGATGTTCAATTCAAAGATGACTTCAAAGTTGATGTTAATGTTAAAGAAAGTAATAAAACCTATTCATTAGATATAAGTAGTATGAAAGATGTATATATAGATTTAAATGTATACAGCAAAAATGGAAAGCTTATGCAGAACACTTCTGGTATGAGAAATCCAATAAGTAATGTTGAGGTTAAAGCTACTCCTGGTAAATATCAATTAATAAGTTCTCAAAGGGTAATTGGAACAAGTAATGCTGAAACACTTGGATATGTTAAGGGAACATGGGATATACAAAAGGATGGAGTTAAGCTTGTTAATGTTGAAGTTGTAAATCCTTAAGCATATAATATCTTAAAAAGGTTATTTGAAAAATTGAATATTTAAGAATATTCTAGAAGAAAATACTCTCCATATATAAGTGGGAGTATTTTTTTCTAAAGTCGCTAATGTTACAGCATGGAAGATGATGATTTATTAAATGCTATGTAAAGTGGCTAGGAAATACACACTAAATAGTGTATCGCAAAGGAGAGACCTATCAATGAAAAAGAAATACTTAATAGCAACAGTTATTTTCATAGCAATACCTCTATTTAGTTATAACAAGGTTAATGTAGTTAATGCGCAAGAATCAACAACAGCAATTACATTACAAGAGGGAAAGCTAGAGTTTCCACTTAACACAGCCAATACTACAAAATATACAGGAAAGGGAGTTAAAATAGCCATACTAGATTCAGGTATAGATATAAATCATGCTGATTTAAAAGGCAAAATAATAGGTGGTTATGATTTTGTAGAAAATAAACCTATATATATGGATGGCGATGATAGAAGAGGACACGGTACTCATGTAGCTGGAATTGCAGCAGCAAATGGGGAGATGAAGGGTATAGCATCGGAAGCTTCATTACTAATTTATCGTGTAGTTACAAAAGATAAAGAACAACACTACAAAAATATAGTAGAAGCTATGAAAAAAGCAGTACAGGATGGAGCACAAGTAATAAACATTTCATCTAGGGTAGATAGCTATACTCCTGGTGATGCTTTAGATATTGAAATAAAAAAAGCAAAGGAACAAGGTATTATTGTTGTAAAATCTAATGGAAATACTGGGCCTGAAATTTGGACAACATCTGATTTAGCATGCTCACCAGATGTTATATCTGTAGGAAATGCTACGCTACCGTCTAAACAACCTATATTTAAAGATGGAAATCAAGAAGTTTCATTAAAGATTGGAAATGGCACAATAATTTTTCCGGAAAAAGGTAAAATAAATTATGCGGGAAAATTCCCAGAACAAGGTAAGGTTACTTATTCAGGGAAAATATCTAAAGAAAATATAGAGAAAACTGACTTAAAAAAGAAGATAGTGATAATGAATACCACTAAGCAATATTTAAATGAAAAAGATGTGGAAATGACGGAACTAGTAACAAAACTTAAAGCTTCTGGAGCTTCAGGTCTAATTATAACTGGGATTGATAGTGATGATAATATTTGGTCCTTTTTATTTGAAGGACTACCTATTGCTTTTGTAAAGTCAAAAGACGTAGAAAGTTTTAATAATATAGTACATTCAAAAAATCCTGAATTAACTAATAAATTATATCAGGAAATATTTTTTGAAAGTTCAAGAGGACCTAGTAAAAATAATATGCTACTAAAACCAGATATTTCAGCACCAGGTACAAAAATATTAAGCACTACGCCATATTTAATAAATGATATTGGTTATATAAATAACACAGGTACAAGTATGGCAGCACCCTATATAACAGGAACAATAGCGCTTATAAAGCAAGCGCACAGTAATTGGGGATTTGATGAGATCAAAGCAGCTATAACAAATAATGCAAATATATTAAAGGATGAAAAAAATAAGTATATTTCACTTTTAAGTCAAGGGGCAGGGGTTGTAAATATAGAAAAAGCAATAAACTCAGATACCTTTATAATTTCTGATAATTTAAGTTTTCCTCTATTAACTAAAGGTGTAAAAGAAAAAACTTATGATATAAAATTAAAAAATTCATCAAATGAAACTAAGGAATATAATATATCAGTAGAAAAGTTTAGCGAGTTCAAAGGAATAGATATAAATATCCCTTCAACTATTAATGCTAAATCAGGTTCTTTGGAAAAAGTTTCAATGAATGTAAAAATAAATGAAACAACTCCAAAGGGAATTTATGAAGGTATATTATGGTTTAAAAATAATGAAGATGAAAAGCATGTACCTTTTATAATATTAGTAAACCAAAAATAATATATTCACACGAAAATATTTTACAATGGAGTTAAAATAGCATTATAATTATAAGTGGACTAGTATTATGAACCTACAAGTTAGAAAGTTGCTAAAATTATATATAAGAAAGAGGGATATTATGAAATACGATTTTGATAAAATAATAGATAGACGAAATACCGAGTCTGTAAAGTGGGACATATTAGAAGAAATATTTGAGGACAAAGATGTGATACCTATGTGGGTAGCAGACATGGATTTTGAGGTAGCCAAACCTATATCTGATGCTATAAAAAAGAGAATGGAGCATGCTATATATGGATACTCTACAAAAGGTAGCGGATATTATGATGCAGTTATAAATTGGATGAAAAAACGCCATAATTGGGATATAAAAAAGGAGTGGATAAGTTATACTCCAGGTATAGTTCCAGCACTAGGTCACATAGTAAGAACTTTTGCACAGCCAGGGGATGAAATTATTATTCAAACACCTGTATACCATCCTTTTTATAGTACAATAAAAAATAATGGATGCACCATAGTTAAAAATCCATTACAATATGAAAATGGTAGCTATAAAATGGATTTAGAGGATCTTAAAAAGAAAATTACTCCGAGAACGAGAATTCTTATTTTATGTAATCCGCATAATCCAGTAGGAAGAGTATGGTATAAAGAGGAGCTCATTGAGCTAGGACAAATATGTATAAAGAATAATATATTAATAGTTTCTGACGAAATACACTTTGATCTTATTTACAAAGGCAACTCTCATACAGTATTTGCATCTATTTCAGAAGAATTTGCACAAAATTCCATTATATGCACAGCACCAAGTAAAACGTTTAACTTGGCAGGACTCCAAGTGTCTAATGTGATCATTCCTAATGATAGGTTAAGAAGCTTGTTTAAGATAACTTTAGAAAATAACGCCGTAAGTGAAGTAAACACCTTTGCATCTACAGCATTAGTAGCAGCGTATAATGAAGGTGAAGAATGGCTTACGCAGCTTGTTGAATATTTAGAAGGAAACTTAAATTTCCTAATTAATTTTTTTGAAGAACATATACCTAAAATAAAAATAGTAAAACCACAAGGTACATACCTTGTTTGGCTGGATTGCTCAGAATTAAATATGACATCACAAGGACTTAAAGAGTTTTTTGTTAAGAAAGCTAAAGTTGGGTTTAATGATGGAATTATGTTTGGAGAAGAAGGAGAACAGTTCCAAAGAGTTAATATAGCTTGTCAAAGAAGCATATTAAAGGAAGCTCTGGAAAGAATAGATAGGGTTTATTTAGAGTGCTAGGCACATGTAAATGCTAGGTATCGGATTATATAAGGAGAAAACCATGAAGGATTTAAAAAACCTCAACAAAAAAAGAATAGATATTGATGAGTTGCAACAATATCTTAATATAAGCAATTATATGGAACTTGTAAGTATAGTAATAAACTTAATTAACGAGGAAGTAATATTACCTGTAAAAAGCAGCAAGTTAAATGGTAAAAAACCAGCTTTATATAATAGATATACGGTTGTAGAAGAGAAGGAAGATAATACCAAGTATACACAGGAATTATCATATAGTATTAATATTAAGCTGGACAAAACTTATTATATGAAAAACATTGATAAATATAAAGAAGACAGGAAATTTATTCTTTCTTTGAGTAAATTTCTTGATGAAAGGTTAAATTTACTTAAGACACAAGTAGCGGCTAATGAAAGAAGTTTTCAAATTTGGGAAAGAGAAAAGTTCCTTAACAGAGAAGGTGGAAAAAGGATACTGAAAAATCTTAATTTATCCGAAGAGTTTTTAAATATTTACGACACTACCCAGCCCCTTTCATATTATTCTTATAGCAAAAGCTCACCACAAAAGATTTTAATAATTGAAAACAAAGATACATTTTATAGCATGAGAAAACACCTCATAAAAGGTAGTAGCACAATATTTAGTGAAGAAATATCTACATTAATATATGGTGGAGGGAAAAATATATATAAGAGCTTTAGAGACTTTGAGCTTTGCGCTGAGCCCTACCTTTTACATAGGGATAATGAAATTTTATATCTTGGAGATTTGGATTATGAAGGAATCATAATCTATGAGGGAGTATATGAAATTTTCAAAGGGAA
This sequence comes from Clostridium sp. FP1, assembly GCF_011065975.2. Lineage (NCBI taxonomy): Bacteria > Bacillati > Bacillota > Clostridia > Eubacteriales > Clostridiaceae > Clostridium > Clostridium sp. FP1. The sequence goes on from NZ_JAAMNJ020000001.1 coordinate 2,536,922, forward strand.
TTTTAATATAAAATCCTTTGTTAAAGGATATGAATTTATGCTAGATAAATTTATTGAAGAAAACATAAGCTTACCAAATACAAAAGCAGGTCAAAATAGAAATATAAGTGGAGTATTTTTAAGGGAATTTACGCAGGAGTATAGAGATGTTATAATGAATATACTTAGCTCAAATAAGTATATCCCTCAGGAAATATTGAATATTGGAGATTTTTAGAAGGCTGAATAGGGGGAATTAAAAAAATGCGAGTAGATTTTCTTAAAGACTTTGATGTAAGAATGAAGAAAGTTGGAGCCTATGTTCTGCTTTGTAAAAATAGTATGTTTAAGAATGTATGGAAGAATTATGGCTTTGAAGAAACTCATGAATACATAAATTTAATTTTTGCAGTTATGCTTTACATAATGGAGGAGTCACTAAAGGATGAATACTGCACTATGGATAGCATAGGTAGCTTTATTGATGATGTTAATATGAAGTACTTTAAAAAGTCTCTAAGTTATGAAGAATGCAAGGAACTAGGGGAATTCATAGTAAATGTAGTTCTATGTGATGAAGGAAAGGCAATGTACTTTAAGGGCTTTGATTTTAAAGAAGTGGAATACACGGATATATATATAAGTTTTGTTTCTAATAAGATAGTTTATGTTGATGATGTGGTAAAGAGAACATCTTATTATTTAACAGATGATGGGTATTCACTGCTTTTATCTACTTTAGAAATAGAAAGCAATATGAAGCTCACCATACATGAAATGATATTTAAGCTTCATCTTGAAAAAGCTAATTATGATAAGGCTGTAGATGATGTTAAGAATATATTTAATCTTCTTAGAATACAGCTTCAAAAAATGCATGATGCTATACGCAGAATTAGGCAAAATGCTCTTAACTATTCTGTAGAAGAATATAGACAATTATTAGAAGGTAATATGGATTCTTTAAATACAACAAGAAAGAAATTTAATGAATATAGAAATATGGTTAACCTTAAAATACAAGAGATTAGAGAGCAGGATATTAACGTTAAAAAGCTTAGTGGCAAGGAACTAGAAAATCTGAAATTCTTAGGAATAATTGAGCAGTATCTTGGTCGCGCAATGGAAGAGCAGCAAAAGATATTAAACACTCATTTCGATTTTAAAAGTGTTTACTCAAAAGAATTAGAGGAAATGGCTTCAATGTCGCTTATAAAGAGATTTAATATAGGGATCGATATATATGACAAGATTATGGAGGACAGCTCAAAGCTGGATACTATAGACTACATTTTAAGGCCGTTATATAGAGCACCTATTACTAAAATATATAACCTTAATAAGTGCTTGCAGTATCAGAAAACCATAAAGGCAAAAGAACTTGAAGAAGATGAGGTAGTATCTTTTGAAGAAGGTCATTTTATACAGGAAAAAAGAGAAAAAGCAAGAGCAAAGCTAGCGAAATACAGAAGCTCCTTAAAAATGATTTTAGAATTTGCTAGCGAAAAAGAAGAAATATCTCTTAAAGAAATATCAGAAAAAATTAAAATGGATAGTAATAGTAAGGAAGTATTAATACCAACTGTTGAGATATTTAGAGAAATAATAATTGAACTTTTAAAGTATAAACATATTGATATAGCAGAGCTTAAAAAAGAAAAAGAAGAAACCATATCAGAAAAAGAAAAATTCGAATTTGAGTTAAATGAAACTATACTAGATTTAGTATGCGGTCAAATAGAACTTAGTGATATTAAAAATATTTATATTTCTAAAATAGTGGATAGTAAGGAAAAGATTAAGTTTTACGGACTTCCAAGTGATAAAGGTATAGTTAAAACTGTTATATGCTCAGATGTGTGTTTTAAAGTAGAAAGGTAGTGAGGACAAGTTATGTACAATATAGATGATATAAATACTAGCAACAAAATATTTTATTACTTGATTCAAAGTGGAGAACTTTCAGAGGAAAAGGAAAAAGATCTTTTTAGAATGTATTCTGAAAGTGAGCAGGTAATGAATTTAGTGAAAATACAAGGAGAAAACTCTGGCTGCAAGGTGGAAAAGTACAGTGGTGTTATATATCTTATGCCCAGCGAGGAAAACGATTTTTTAGGATATTCTAAAGGCGCGCTTAAAAAAGAACTTTGTAAGTCTAATTGCAATGATAAGGACTACTATTTATCACAGTTTGTAATACTTACTATGCTAGTCGAGTTTTATGGTTCTCAAGGTAGAACAAGTAAATCTAGAGACTTTTTAAAGGGTGGGGAGCTTTTAAACATAATAAGTAATAGATTAAAAGAGAGCATGGAAAAAGAAAATCTAGAAGAGCAGCAAATCAAAACTGGTATTGCCTATACTAATATTTTAGAACGTTTTGAAGCACTTAAAAGTTCGGACAAGCAAACTACTTCTAGAACCACTAAGGAAGGGTTTATATATACTATACTTAATTTTTTAGAAAATCAAGGACTTATAAATTATGTACAGGCGGATGATATGATAATTACTACCTCAAAGCTAGATAACTTTATGGATTGGAACATACTAAACAAAAACAACTACCAGAGGGTAGTTAAAGCTTTTGGAGGTGAAATTAATGAGTAAAATAAATGCTCTTAGAATTGTAAACTTTAGTTATAATAACAATTCTATGAAGATAGATGATGAGACGTTTGAGCTAGGTGGCGAGAGCACCCTTTTGAGCCTTAGAAATGGTGGGGGTAAGTCTGTAATGGTTCAGCTCATGATGGCCCCTTTTGTAAATAAGAGGTATAGGGATTTAAAAGATAGAACCTTTAAAAGTTATTTTACCTCATCATCACCAAGCTACATTTTAACAGAATGGGTGCTAGATGGTGGCACTTCGCATGTGCTTGTTGGTATGATGGTTAAAAAAAGGCTCATTTCCTCAGATGATGATTCTGGAGAAGATTTAGATATAGTAAGTTTTATACATGAGTATAGAGGGAATAGTAAATATGATATTTACAATTTTCCAGCAGTTGAAGTTGAAAAGAATATTAAGAAAATCAAAAGTTTTACTAACACTAAAGGGTTGCTGGAAGAGCTGAAAAAAGATAAGAACATAAACTTTAATTATTTTGATATGACCACGCCAGCGCAGACTAAGAATTATTTTGATAATTTAAGGCAGTATAAGATAAATAATAAAGAATGGGAAAGCATAATAAAGAAAATTAACATGAAAGAATCAGGGTTATCAGAGCTTTTTCAAGAAGCAAAAAATGTATCAGGGCTTGTGGAGAAATGGTTTATTAAAGCTGTAGAAGATAAGATTAATAAAGATGAAGACAAAATAAAGAATTTCAGTGAAATAGTTAAAAAATACATATATCAGTATAGATATAATCAGTCTAAAATAGAGAAAAAACAAGCTATAGAAGAGTTTAGAATCTGCGCAAGGGAAATATTGGCTGTTTCGGAAATTTTTATGGAGCATAAAATTCACAGTGAAAGTTTGAAAAATAAAATAGCTAATCTTATAAAATATTTAGAAGATAGTTTAAGTCTGGCGCAGCAAAACAAAGAGGAACTAGAGTTTAAAGTCTCACAAATAGAAGCATATATTAGGGATATTAAATATGAAAAGATATCATCAGAGGTATACGCACTTTGTGATAAGGCTAAAGATATAAGTGCAGATAAAGAAATAGCTATAGAAGAAGCCTTAAATATTAATGAAAAAATAAGTGATCTTGAAAAAGCGCAGCAGGTGCTAGAGTGCTCAAAGATATACGGGGAGTATGTTAAAGCCTCAAGAGATGTTCAGAAATATGAAAATAGAATAGATATTGCAAAGGAAAAGAATAAGGATCTACAGCCAGAAAGAGAGAATACAGGCTTTACTTTAAAGAAACATTATGAGAGCAAAGAAAAGGAAACCTCGAAGTTTTTACAAGAAAATCATGAAAATATAAGGACCACAAAAACAAATATAGATGAAGTTAAAAAGGAAATAGATGAACTTAATAAGGAACTTCAGCAAAAGAGCATGGTTAAAGGTGGACTTCAAAGTAATATAAATTCTTTTTCAAAGGAAGAAGAGAATTTTAATAATAGATATAAAAAAGCCTTTATAAGAAACTTAATGGGATATTGTAATGAAGATTTTATAAATAAGGAAACCCTATCATATAGTGAAAGTTCAACTAAAAAAGAAGAAATAATTACTAAGAGCAAAAAATTATATGAAGATAAATCTATTGAAATTAAGGCCAGGGAAAGAGAAAAAGAGGATGTTTCAAAAGAAATAAGTAATATAAATAATGAAATATCCAATATGAAAAATGAGAAAAACAAGCTACTTAAAGAAATAGAAAATAGAAAGAATATTATAAGATATATAGATGTAGATGAGAGTAGGCTCTTTGATAAAGAATATATAATAAATGAGTTTAATAGTAAAATTAGAATTTTAAAAGAAGAAGAAAATAAATTCATTATTAAATTAAATAAGTTGCAACAAGAGGAGAAAAAACTTCAAACGGGAAGAACACTAGAAATTCCAAAGGACATGGAAGAAAAGCTCCGCCTAAGAGATATAAATATAATCTATGGTATGGACTGGCTTAAGAAAAATAATTACAGTGAAGCGGAAAATATAAAATTCATAGAGGATAATCCATTTCTACCCTACTCCCTAATTATGGATCCAGAGGATTTAATAAAGCTTCAAAAAGAAGAGATAGGAGTGTTTACCTCCTATCCTATTCCTATAGTGAAAAGGGAGAGCTTAAAGAGTAAATCTAGTGGAAAAGTTAATAGTTTATGCAGCTTAGAGGATATCACATTTTATGTATCCTTTAACAATGGCCTTATAAATGAAGAAGAGCTAAAGAAATTATTGTGTGAAAAACAAGGTGAAATAACTTCATTAAAGGAAGCTTTAGCAAGGAAGATAAGTGACATTGAGTTTTATGAAAGAAATAGAAGTGAAGTTGAATTTTCTATATTGGATAAAGAAATTTACGAAAACTTAGAGAAACACTTGGAGTTAAAGGATGAAGAATTAATATCCAAGGAAAACACATTTAATATTCTTCGAGGTACCATAGAGGACATAAATAAAATTTTAGAAAAAACAAACAAGACAATAAGAATAGAGGAAAGTGAATTACAAAAACTAAAAAGGGAAATAGAAGATTTTAATTTTCTTTTAAAAAGTTATGAAAGATATACTTTTGATAAGAAAAAGCTAGATGACCTTTCTGAAAATATAACTCAACTGACTAATGATAAAAACATTAAAGAAAAGAATAAAATAGGCCTTGAAATTTCATTATCAAATATCCAAGATGGACTTAGAGATTTAAATGGAAAGCTTAAGAAAATTCAGGATAATTTCAACAAGTACAATCAATATAATCAAGGTGAAATTTTGCAAAAGGATATAGAAGACTTAGAAGCTAGATATGACAGCTTAACTAAGGAAATTTCCACAGATATTCAGCTTTTAGAAGATAGCCTCAAAGATGCAAATGAAAGATTTAGGCTAAAAGAAGAAGATTTAATAGCTAAAGGTAGTGAATATTCTTTAAATGAAATTCAATATAGGGAAGTAACCTATGATAGATTTAAAGAAGAAGAAATAAAAGGCCAGTTAAAGAATCTTAAAGGTGCTATAGCTAAAATCAATAATAAGATAAATGAGTTACAAATAGCTTTTGCAAAAGTTGATACCAATATAGAAAATCTTTATAAAAGAATAAGAGATGATTTTAATAAAGAAACTCCGAAAGCAAGAGAAGAAATATTGGATAGAGATTTTAATAAAAGAACCTTTGAGAAAAGTCATAAGTTAGAAGAAGTTAAAAAGGAAAAATTATTATTAGTAAACACTATAGAAAAACTTGAAAACAATTTATCTAATTTAGAAGAGTTTAAGGATTTCGTTATAACGCAGGAGCTTATAATAGATGTTGAAATTCAAGGGCTTAACAAATATAGCGGAGAGCTTAGGCGTGACTATAGAAATTCATTAGAGGAAGAAGCAAAGAAAAGTCTTGCATTAAGTAATGAAATAAATAGAGTATCAAGAAAACCATTATTTTTAAATGATGATTTCTTTAAAAAGTCCTTAGAAACTATTGAAAGAAGTATAGATAAGCCAGATATTGTAATAGAAAACTTGAACATAACACTAGATGCCCACAAGGCATTAATGGAAAAACTTCAAGCAGATATTGATTTAATAACTAGAGAAAAAGATAATGTAGCTCAAAGCATTTACGAATATGTACTAGAGGTGCATGCAAATATTGGGAAAATTGATAATAACTCCTCAATAAAAATAAAAGATAAATATGTAAAGATGCTAAGTATAAAGCTTCCAGAGTGGGAGTCAAACAGTGAACTTTATAGATTAAGAGTTAATGATTTTTTAGAAGCTCTTACTATAAAAGCACTTGTTAGACTTCAAAGCAATGAAAATATAGAAGACTTAATATCTAAGAGTATTAATACCCGTGACCTTTACAATGAAGTTGTATCTATAAGCAATATAGAGGTTAAATTGTATAAAATAGAAGAGGATAGACAAATTCAATTAGGGTGGAACGAAATTGCACTAAATTCAGGGGGAGAAGGCTTCCTTTCAGCCTTTGTAATATTGTCAAGCCTGCTATCATACATGAGACGCGACGAAACAGATATATTTGCAAGCAATGAAGATGGAAAAGTTCTCATAATGGACAATCCCTTTGCACAAACTAATGCAGAGCACTTATTAAAACCTCTTATGGATATAGCTAAGAAAAGTAATACGCAGCTTATTTGTTTGTCTGGACTCGGAGGGGAATCTGTATTAAATAGATTTGACAATATATACGTGCTGGATTTAATACCATCAAAGCTTAAAAGTGGGTTGAAATATTTAAAATCAGAGCATATAAAAGGGGAAGAATATATAGAAACCATTGTTGCTTCAAGATTTAAATTAGAAGAAGAAGTAGCCGTTGATCAAATGGAACTTTTTTAAAGAAACTGATTGAAATTAATTATTGACAATAATAATAGCAACCAATATAATGTAACAAATGGAAAATTTATAAATACTATGAAGAGAAGAGTAAGTTTTTAAACCTTTCGTCCTATAGTAGGATGAAAGGTTTTTTTGTATTGAATGAAATTAAAAGAGGTGGAATTATAATGGATAACATAATGAGATTAAAAAAAGGAGATTTGATTGGTATATTTTCACCATCATCACCTATAACTTGCACTTGTCCTAAAAGATTTGAAAGGGCAAAGGAATATTTAGAAAACAAGGGGTTTAAAATAGTTGAAGGAAAATCAACAGGAAAATGTGATTTTTATAGATCAGGAAGTATCAAAGAAAGGGCAGATGAATTAAACAGTCTAATTAGAAATGCTGATATAAAATGCATTATGGCTACTATAGGAGGTATGAATTCAAATTCAATTCTTCCCTATATAGATTATGAAGCATTTAAAAGAAATCCTAAAATAATAATAGGATATTCAGATGTTACTGCAATTTTACTTGGCATATATGCAAAAACAGGAATAAATACTTATTACGGACCTGCACTGGTAGCATCCTTTGGAGAACTGTCTCCTTTTGTTGATTGGACTTATAATTATTTTAAAGAAATTACTGTAGATGAAATAAAATTTCCTTATGCTTTAGAAGTTCCGAAATATTGGACAGATGAATGTATTAATTGGGAAACACAAGATATAGACAAAGAAAAAAGAGAAAACCAATGGATTACGGTTTACGGGGGTGATGTTAAGGGGAGAGTAATTGGCGGTAATTTAAATACAATACAAGGTATATGGGGTAGTGAATATATGCCAGCAATAGAAGAGGGGGATATACTTTTTATAGAGGATTCATTAAAAGATGCAGCAACAATAGAAAGAAGTTTTTCCTTTTTAGAAGTAAACGGTATTTTTGATAAAATATCTGGAATAATTCTTGGTAAACATGAATTATTCGATGATTTGAAAACGGGTAGAAAACCATATGAAATTCTTTTGGAAGTATTAGGTGATAGAAAAATGCCATTTATTGCAGAGTTTGATTGTTGTCATACACACCCTATGATAACTTTGCCCATAGGATGTGAAATAGAGCTTGATGCCACAAATAAAAAAGTAACTATTATTGCTGAATGGTAAAATGATATTTAAATACTTAGATAAATAGAATGTTAGGGGGAGTTTAGAATGAGTGATATAGTAAAAGGATATTATGATGAAAATGCACAATATGAATGGGAGAGATTAGACAATCCATATAGAAAAATAGAGTTTCTGAGCACACTTTATCTTATAAATAAGTACTTTCCTAAAGAAGGAATGCTTTGTGATATAGGATGTGGACCAGGAAGATATTCTATTGAAATGCTTAAAAAGGGTTATGATGTAACTTTATTTGAGTTATCAAGTGAAGAGCTTAAACTTGCTAAGGAAAAGATTAAATCAGAAGGATTAAAAGCAGAGGAATTTATTTGTGACACAGCATTAAATATTAATAGATTAGAAGATAAGAAGTTTAATGGAATGCTAATAATGGGACCAATGTATCATCTTTATAAAAAAGAAGATAGATTAAATGTTTTAAAGGAAGCTAAAAAGAAATTAACTGATGATGGAGTAGCATTGATTTCATACATTAACTCAATAGGGACTTTAAAAGCGGGACTTACCGAATTTTATGAGACTTTCGAGGAAATTGAAAATGTATATAACTATTTAGGAGAACAAGTATTTGATGAAACTAAAAGTTTTACGGAGGTATATTTTACAACGCCAGAAGCTGCATTAAGAGAACTAGAAGAAGCTGGTTTTCAAATTATAAGCTATGGTGGGGCAGAAAGCTTCTTAAGTGGGTTACATCTTCCACTTAAAAAGGTTTATGAAGAAAACAGAGCAGTATATGATAACTTCGTTAAGGTTGCTGTAGAGAAGTGTGAACTTCCACAATATAGAGATGCTACGGAGCATTTAAATATAGTTGTTGGGATTAAAAAAGAAAAATAGCAAAATAAATTAATGTTTATAGACTATAATATAAAAATAGTGAACTTTTTACTGAATATTTGCGTTAAAGGATTACTGGGAGTGATTATTATCCACTATAATTCTTTCTTTATATTCTATAGTCATCCTTAAAATGGGTTCTAAGATACTTATTATTTCGCAAATCATTATAGTTACCCTTACTCCTTGGATAATAATACCTGCAATAGCAATAAAAAAAGGGGAAGTAAAGTTTAATGGTGATTTCGAATAATGGACTAATTATACTGTTAGCAATAGTTATTCCTATCTTACTAATCCAAGGGGCATGGGTTTTTTATGATGCAAGAAGACGTAAAGAAAAATATTATTGGCTTTGGGGAATTTTTGCACTGATGGATACGCCAGGTAATCTGCTTATATATCTATTAGTGACACGAGTTTTATTAAATAATAAAAAGAGACATAGTTCTGACGCTTAAAATCAATATCGTCACTTGTCTTTTGTAAATGTTTTTAATTCAGTTTACTCCAGTCCCAACGATTCTTAACTTTCGCTTGGGCCTGTTTATGTTTTTTCGCCATTATCGTATATATAATCTGGTTAAAAATTAATGCAACATAGCCAACTATAAGAGAAATAATATTGGTAGTTTTTGATTTTGATATATTTTGTTTAATCATGGTAATTTCTTCCGCAGATATAACTTTGTCAGTATTAAGTCTTATTGCCAACCCATCAATACTGTGCGCCCCTAAAAGTGCAGATAGTGAGCAGAATAGTCCTACCACACCCAGAAGGATAAGCACTGAAATAATCAACCCACTGTCCGTAATCACAATTCCAACAATTATTTTTTTCACTATGAAGATAATAGTGAAAACCGACAAGATTACACCTAGTATAATATTAATAAATATAAACAAATAATCTCCTCCCTTAATTTTAGTTGAATAATATATTTACATATAAATTATAACATAATTTTAAAATTTTTCAAATTAAAAATGGATATTATTTCTAATAGCAAATAATAAATATTTTCAATAATAAAATGAACTTTTTCCTGAGGGAAGAATGGAAATATTAGAGTTTAATAAAGACTTGAAGTCAGAAGGAACCACCGTTTTTATATCCACTCATATTTTAAGTGATATAGAAATAATTTGTGACGAGGTAAGTATTTTGGACAAAGTTCTTTTAAACTTTAAATGGTTAGAAAGTGTTTCGATAAATGAAAATAAGGCCTCTATCTATGTTATAGAAAATTATTTTTATACAATAGCATTTTTAATTATCTGTAGCATACTCTTTATAATAGCTACTATTTTTAACATGAACAAAGTTGAGGTAATATAATTAAAAGCAGAGCAAAGAGAATACCTATTAATAATTGTTATTTTACCTAAAACAAAAAAGATATCAAAATAAGGGGGTATATATTATGCCAGATAAGGGTAAAAGCAAAGGTACTTCAACTAAGAATAAGGGCAAGAAAAGTGACAAAAAGGAACAAAAAAACAAAGGACCTAAAAAGTAAAAAAAATTCCTGAGCTCAAAGAGTTCAGGAGTTTTTTTCTTAGTGGTGAAACATAGGTAGAATTATATAAGAAATCTTTAGTAAAATACTAAAATTATCAGTAAATTTACAAAATATAAGAGAAAAATGGTTGTAATAAATCAATTTTAAAATCATAATTAATAAGAGGCTTAGTAAATAATATAATAACCACTAATTTATGGGTAATTGCATAAAAGCAGAATAAATCAGAGGAAATTGTAATCTACTGTAGAATATAGTTAAGTGGTAATATGTTTTAATAAAAGCATATGAAGGAGTTGAATCTAATAGCATGGAAATTAAGTATAAAGAAATTAATGATCTAAAAGAGGAGATAGAGATAATTCTTTCTATAAAAGATGAACTATCAAATGAAGAAATAAATAACTTTGTCGACTCCTTTCCTTCATTAACAGAAAAAGAAATAAGAGAAAAAATTGCTGAAATAACTAATAATAATGAATATTTAATAGAGGAAGTAAATATAGAAGAGCATTTTGAAGAAAACCCAATTAAGATACAAAAAAAAGCCTTTGAAAAATGCGAGATAACAGAGAGTGAAGAAATAAAAGAATACAGTGAAATAAAAGAAGAACAAGTCCAGCAAATAATAATAAATAAAATTCAAGAGAGTGAACCAGAAAATGAAAGACAAATAGAAACTGTAGAAGAATTAAATTCTACGTTAATAGATATAGCAGCTATAGTGGGGGAAGTTAAGCATAATCAATTGTGCTTGCAATGGCAATGGCCAGAAAAAGCAAATAAGATTAAGGTAGTTTATAGAGGAGATAGCTTTCCTAAAAGTGCTGAGGATTCATCGGCAGCTACTAGTGTAATAAAAAGAGAAAAAGATGAAAATACAGGAACATTTGTTATTGACAGGATATCAGAAGGGAATTATTATTTCACTATTTATGTTATGGCGGAAATGAATGATAAGGTTTTTTATTCACAAGGTAAACGTCGTCTTATTGTTAACAAAAAACCTATTGAAATATATTATAATTTGAAGATTAAAAGAAGTTTACTCGGCAAGATTAAGTCAGCAGAAATTATGTTTAGTATGGAAGAGGAGGGAGAAATCAAATTACCAGCTATTACGGTGATAGGTAAAAGAGGGAATATGCCGATTCAAAAATTAGATGGTGATGATATATATACTTTTAATGAGGTGGTAATAACTAAAAATAAGCCATCTGTTTTTGAATTTCCTGTAGAGTCTATAAAAAACAATATGTACATAAAGCTATTTGTGGTGAATGATAAAGAGAGTGTAAGATATAGGATAATATCTCCCGCTAGAGAAAAACTTTATTTTAAATAATTGTTATCTATTAGAGAGAATTGCTAGGAGGCATGAAATATGAGCTTATTAAAAAAATCTACTTATATATGTCCATTTTGTTTTACAGAACATAAATTAAGCGAAGTGAATTTTATATGTAAAAATGAACCAAATAAATGTGAAAATGCGAAAAGAGAAATTGTAATGGTTCCAGCTTCTAATGAGGGAAAAAATATTATGCCAAAGGATATGTTCTGTGATTCATGCGGGGAGAGCACAAATGTGAAGGTTTGTCCTACATGCAATGCAGAACTTCCCTACACTATAGGTGAATATAAAGACTTGATTTTTGCAGTAATAGGTGCTAAAGAAGCAGGGAAGAGCCATTATATTGCAGTGCTTATAGATAAAATAATGAACGAAATTGGTGCTGCATTTAATTGCAGTCTGCAAGCCATTAACGATGCTACAATAACAAGGTATCGCAATGATTTTTATTATCCGGTATTTAGAAGTAAAGAAATAATCAGGGTTACACATTCAGCTAAGACAGATGCAACAGTTAGTCAGCCGCTTATATATACTTTAGCCTTTAGAGAGACAAGTATCTTTGGTGGTCTTTTAAAAAGCAAGAGAATTAGTAATGTGGTTACAATAGCGTTTTTTGATACTGCAGGTGAGGATTTGAATGAAGAAGACACCATGAAGTCGGTAAATAAATATATATATAATTCTTCTGGTATTATTTTTTTATTAGATCCACTACAGCTTACTAATGTACGAGATTCTCTTCCAGAGGGAACCCAATTGCCAGAGCAGAATACTGAAATTGAAGATTTGCTTTCAAGAACAGCTAATCTTATAAGACGTGCAAAAGATAAGAAAATGACTCAACTTATAGATATACCAGTGGCAGTGGCATTTTCAAAAATGGATGCAGTAGAGTCCTTACTAGATTCATCTAGTTGTATTAATTACCCAAGTAAACATATAGGTTCAGGAAAATTCAATATTGCAGATTTTGAGGATGTAAATGGTTCAATGGAATCACTTGTAAGAAGTTGGGGTGGAGAAAATTTTGCAAATCAGCTTAGTTCAAATTTTAAGGAATTTGCTTATTTTGGGCTAACTGCTTTAGGATGTAGCCCTGATAGTAATAGTATTAAGAATTTAAGACCTAATAGAGTTGAAGATCCATTTTTATGGTTACTTTGGAAACATAAGCTTATAAAATCAGAAAAGAGAAAGTGAGGCTAATATTTTATGAAAATACAGCAATTGTATTATACCTCATGTAGAAAAGGTATTTCCTCTGGAATGGGTTTTCAAACCTATTCCGTATCTGAGGGGATTACAGAGGCTGAAAGAAAAGAAATAGAGAGTTACTGTATGTATATTCCACCGAGTAATCTTCCTAGTCAACCTACTAAAGACGAAATAGATATATTGTTTCCAACGGCCTTTTCCTATTTTATTCTTGAAAATGGGAAACAAGCAGTATGCCAAGCTAAATATACAGGAAAAGACTATAGTGGACGCTTTGGAAACTACTTTTGTCATGTTTTATTGTTTGAAAAGGGAGAGATGACCTTTCATCCTATACAGATATATGGCTCAGAGGTTTTTAAAAAGCAGCTAACCCAAGGTGAAGAAAATGTTCAGCAAATAGAATCTTTGCAAGTATTGCAGCAACTACCTTTAGGAAGATTTATCACATTAGAGAGCGTTTCGGAATTTCTAAAAGGAGCTTCTACTACAAAAAGGAGCAAAAGTTTTAAAAATATGATGAATGCAGTTATTGAGTATCATAAAGAACATAAGAAAATTATTTTTTGTGATACTAATGAAAATAATGTTTACTGGATAGCCGCTGCTCAAATGTGTCTTCCTTTAAAACTGTCTAAATTATTAACTTTTACTACTTATAGCAATGATTGCGAAAATACAAATTACACTATTTGTGGTACATCAGGAGAAGGAACTAAAATTAATTTTAAGGATTGTAATAATATTTATAAGTATAATGCATTTGATTTTATAAATGGATATAGTAGTGATTTTAATCATGACTTCAAATTTTCCAAATTAGCACAGGTAGGGCTTTCAATATCAAAAGACAGTTTGCTACCATTTATAGATTTTATAGATAAATTTGACTATGATGTGCTAGATGATGAAATTGATAATTGTCTATATCTTTACAATATGATAAAAAAAGGTATTGCAAAAATGGATACAGATAGCATAATAAAGGGAATAGACTTTGTTAATAACTATGCTTCTATAGAGACATTTAAGCAACTTTTTATACAGATAGAACCTATGCTTAAAAAAATAAGTGGAGAAGTAGATTTACATAGTGCAGAGGTTATTTCAAAATTTTTATTTAATATAGCACTTAAAACAAAAAATGAAATTTATATAAAAAATGCTTTTGAATTCTTTTTTAACGCTCTTTATTTTATGGTGGTAGATAGAGAAAATATTAAATTAGAAGAAATTATAGAATTACACGACAAAATAAGAGTAATAAATAGTAATAAGATAGATGAGTTTATAACTTATTCCTTTGATTCTTATAGATTAGATGAACTTTATACCTATATGGAAGGTGCAAAGGCAAGGCATGCTCAGTTTTATTTATATATACTTTTTGGAAATTTCGAATTTTACAGCTATAGGACATGCAATATTATAAGTTGGGAAAGCATAATTAAAAATACCGCATTAGTGAAATTTATTGATAGATGTGTTGATATTTTAACTTTTAATAAAGATGAAATGAAATATATAACTAAGTCTATTTACAAGAATGAGGAGTATTTCGCAAATTTTATGGTTATATGCCATAAAAATGCTTTAGGCAGTGGGGATAGTGAAAAAGAAAAAATAGTATTGCAACTTTTAAAGGAAGCAAAACAAGAGAATGATGAAGATTGGGAGTTGAAAATTAGAAATATTTTGAGTGAAATAGATGGTGGGGAAGAACTATTATTTAAATATTTTGTGTATGAACTTAATTATGAGCAAGACAAGAGTGAATATTTTTGGGATTATTGCGATTCCATTTTTAATAAAACACCTAGATATAAAAGAAAATATTTTTCCAAAGCTGCTATGGAATTCTTGAACAATTTAGAAAATAGTGTGGAGATTTCAAAGGAATCCTTTGAAATTCTTAAATTTATATTAAATAACTGCTTAAAAACTACTATAGATGAATCTTTATTATATAATTTAATTAGTAACTTTGAAAAGCAATTAGAAGCAGTATATCCAGAAAAAGAAATTGCAATAATTATTCCAGATATAAAGAATCTTAAAAGAATGGGAGATATTGTAACAAAGCCAGATATTACGGGGCTTGTTCATTTTGGAATGAATCTTCAGCAGGGAACGAATGTAATAAAAACAGTATGTGGAAAAGTTAAATTAGACTTTGATTATATGGACAGACATACATACAGAAAATATTTATCTTGGTATTTATCTAGTATATACATAAATGGAGTAAATGAAGATTTAAAAGTTGATTATCAAAGGATAACTGATGCTATTTGCCTAGGATTGTATGAAGAAATATATTATGAAGCACTTTTGAAAACCTTGGAAGCAATATTAAATGAGGAGAAAGTTTATAAAAAGTTTTTAAATGAAAACAAACTAGAAGGATATGAAGTGTTTTTTAATTTTATAATTTATGTTTTCAGAAATGTAGATGAGTTGTCAAAGTCTACAATTAATTATATTACTAATAAAACAATTAATATTTTAAGCAATAAGTCTACGCGTGAAATGAAGAAATATGAAGGTTATATGAGTTATCTGATGGGCTTAGTGAGAAATAAATCAATGATAAGTACTCCATGGGATAGTATATGTAAGAAAATTCATGGCAACAGAGAAATTTCCATAGTTCAAAGAGGAATAAATAAGTTAATCCATAAATAGAAAAACATAGTTACACTAAGGGGGACTGGGATTGGAGTTTTTTAATGATATAATGAGATTTCTTTACAAAGCAATAGTCTATCCTCTTAAGTTTATTTTCTTCAAAATTATATACTTTATAGAAAAAAATTTAATCAATGTGAATTTGTCAGATATATGTGAAGAATGTTATGAAAAAGTAACATTGCCCTATTATGTCTGTCCAGATTGCAACAACAGGTATGCTGCGCTGATGCCTACCTTTAAGCATATTTTTTATTTTAAGTGCAGTTGTGGTAATAACTTGCCACTAACTGCAATAAACGGAAAAAATAAGTTGAAAACCCTTTGTGGAAATTGTAAAAATGGAGTTAAAATGAATAAAGTGAAGAAAATATGTATACCAATTATTGGAACAAACTCATCCATAAAAGCAAATTTCACATACAATATGCTTGATACTATAGAATGGAAATTTGATAAATCACCTTTTAAAGCCTATGTATCAACACCAAAAGCTCAAAAGTTCTTCTTGGGAAAAAACAAAAAAAAACCTTTAAGACAAATTTATATTTTTAATACTAATGAGAGTGATTTGGCATTAAGTGATAATTTGAAAAAGTATAGATACTTTAACTATTATGATGGAATAGTATTTATATTTAGTGGTGAGGAGCTTGTAAATTTAGAGGGCGAAAATAATTTAACTTTAGATGGCATATTAGATATATTTATTTTAAATCTTCAAAAAAATTTTGGTCTTAAGCCTGGAGAAATAATTGATAAGCCAATAGCATTTATAACTAATAACCAGATTAAGAGCAAGTTTAATGGGTATATTGAAGAAAATTTTAAAGCTAAAATAGAAAATAATTTCAGTGATTATAGATTTTTTCTCCTAGATGATTTTAATTCCATAAAGCAAAGTGAAAATAAATCAAACTACCATGAAGCAGAAGTATTTCAATGGATTTTAGGCCAGGTGGATACTAAAATACATAAGAGTATTTGTAAATAGATTTTTTATTACATTGGACTTTGATTAAGAAGGAGTTGAGCAAAATGAATCATAATAAAAAAGTTAATAGATTAATAGCATTTATGATAGTGTTAACACTTCAAATATCCTGCACCTTAAGTGTTTTTGCTATGCCTAGTGCTGGAGTTTCAAATTTAGATGTGATTTTTGTTTTAGATGTTAGTGGATCAATGAAAACCAGTGATCCAGAGGAAATAAGAACAGAAGCTATTAAAATGTTTCTAGATATGTGTGGAACTTCGGGGAACAAAGTAGGTCTTGTGGCTTATTCAGATAATATTATTAGATTGCATAATTTAGCCGAAATGAACTCAGCGGATGACAAAGATAGTGTAAAGAGAATGACCACAAGCATACCCTTTGGACAAAAAACAGATACGGGGATGGGTATAAAAGAAGCTGTAAAACTTATGGAGAGCGGTCATGAAGACACTCATAAACCAATTATTATTCTTTTATCAGATGGTAAAAACGATCCACAGAGAAGTATGAGTGAGTCATTAAAGGATTTAAATGATGCCACAAATACTGCGAAAAGTAAGGAGTACCCTATATATACTATAGGCTTAAACTATGATGGTACTGTAGATAAGGCACAATTAGAAAGTATATCAAGTAAAACTAAGGGTAAAACTTATATAACTAATAAAGCAGAAGAACTTACACAGATATTAACGGATATTTATGCGGATAATTCAAAAATCAATATTCAAAGTGGTGGAAGTATCATAGCAAATGGTGGATTTCAAGAGGTAGAGTTAAATATACCCAATGATAATGTACTGGAAGCTAATGTGTCTATGCTATCGGATAAGCCTGTTTCCGTAAAATTAGTAAATCCAAAGGGCGTTGAGATATCTATTCCTTCTAAGGATATAATTTTCACTTCTTCGAGTAAGTATTCTATGTTAAAAATAGTAAAGCCGGTGCAAGGAGACTGGATAATCAAAGTCAAGGGAGTTAGTGGTGATAAAATAAATATTAGCTACATTTTTAATTATGATATTGAGCTAGAGGCTAAATTTAATCCAGTGGCACCTAAAATAGGCCAGATTATGAATATAGAAGCTTATTTTCTGGGCAATGGAAAAGTTATTGATGACAATGGGCTTTATAAAGATATGAAAGCTAAACTAATAGTTAAAAACTTGAAAAGCGGAGATATTAAAGAATTTCAGCTCCAAAATAGTAATCATTTATTTAATGGAAAATATACTCTGCAAGATAATGATAAATATGAGGTTAAGATAAGGGTGGATGGAAAGAGTTTTTATAGAGAAACTTCTCCTATGACAATTGGAGGAGGAACTACAGTAAAACCTTCTAATACGGCGGTGCAAAAAACAGATGAAAGCGATAATAAAAAAAATACAGTAGGTATTATTTTTGCAGTACTCGCTATCATTGCTTTAATTCTAACAGTGACAATGGGAATAGTGAAAAAGAAAAATAAAGCAGCAGGCTTTGGGCGGGTGATGTTTAAAATTAGAGATGAAAACACTAGTGAGGTATCAGCGCCTCAACATAGAAGTTTGCATACTTACAATGGGAAATTTAGCCTTTATGATGTACTTGGACTTAAAGAGGAATTTTCAGAGGTACAGGACTTGAAATTTCACTTTAAGAATGATGACAGCATTGAGATAGCAAATAATTCACAGTGCAGTATTCAAAAATCTGGTAGAGTTTTATCAAAGGATATTAAGACAAAGTTGTATAATGGTGAAAGAATAGTAGTAATTTTAAATAAATCATCTAAAAGTATAATTCTAGAGTTCTATAGTAACTAGTTTTTTAAGTTTAGAACTCAAAATTGAAAGCGAGGGAAATTAATATGAATGCAAATATAAGAGAGCATATACAGGAACTAAACGTAATGACTGGTGGGGGAATCATTAGTGATAAAATACGTGTAGATACCATTGAAAATCCTATGCTTATCATAGGACTTGGTGGTACGGGTATAGATGCAATGTTAAGATTAAAATATCAAATAAATAGAAGGTTTAAATTACCTGAAGATTCCTTAACAAAGGTAAGAAAAGAGAAGCCTGATAAAATAGAATTTTTAGGCTTTGAAACTAATATGCAAGAAAAAAATAAGAAGTACAAAGGCATTGGACTAGACCCTCAAAGTGAATTGGTTATGTTATCTAATGCAGAAATTGGAGCTATTTTAAGTGATAGAAAAGTTATGGACCCATGTATCTCAGAGTGGTTATCGCCGGAGCTTAATATATCAGATGGAATGAAAGGCGCTTGTGGGGTTAGGCAGGCTGGAAGGTTATTACTTTTCACAAAGATAAATGAAGTTGTTGAAAGTATAGAGAAAAAAATAAATACTATTATGAAGGATAGTAAGGAAAAGCTATATGTATTTATGCTTACAGGTATTTCAGGTGGAACAGGAAGTGGATGTTTTCTTGATATTGCATATATAGTTCGAGGAATAATGGAAAGAAAATTTGGTGGCTATGGCATAGATAGGGTAAATATTTTAGGATACTTGTTTACCCCGGATGTTAATATATCTAAGGGTCTTGGAATGCACGAGAGAAACTATATTATGAAAAATGGATATGCTGCATTAAAAGAATTAGATTATTTAATGAACATTTCAGAAAGGGGAGATAGATTTAAGCAGAAGTATAAAAGTGCTTTAGAAGTTGATTCTCAGGCTCCACCTTTTGATTTATGCCACTTGATTTCTGCTACAAATAAAGAGGGTAAACTATTAAGTAATGCTTATGATTACTGCATGAATGTCACGGCAGAAAACATAACGAATTTTATGGCTAGTGAGGAAAGACAAGCAGGACAGGAGTTTGCTATTCATGATTACATAAGCAACATTGAGCAAAACATTAAGAATATGGAAAAGCCTTATTCTGCAAATTATAAATATAACATTATAGGAGCATCCTCAGCAGTTTTACCTATTGAAGAAATAACTACTTATCTCGCATATAAAGTTTTTGAAAAGATGGATGTAATGTTTGAAAAATCACCAACAGAGCAGGATGTGGATCAATTTATTAGAATGGTAAAACTAGACAAAGATGCCGTAGAAGCAAGGTTTGAACGTGAAAATTTAGGTAGACAACCTATTTCAGGTTATAAAAACAGAGATAAGTATGAGTTTGCAAATGTTATAAAAAAAGAAGCAGTAAATATGGATGAAGAGCTTAGTGAATACTTAAGGGATATTTGTGATGAGTATCTGAAGGTGAAAAGACAATACCCTGGTGAAATATCTGTAGTATTAAATCAGCAGATAGATAGAATGTTTAAAGATGCATCTAAGGGCCCCTTCTATGCTTCAAAGATGTTATTTTCAAATGAAGGATTTAATATGGTGAAAACGCTAGAGATTATAAAAGAATCATTAATAGAAAAGCATAGAAGATTACCAGATAACATTAAAAACCTTAGAGAGGATGCACAAGATAAGTTTGATGCAGCGAAGAAGACTATTTTATTTACAAAAGAATCAAAGAAAAATGATTATATTGAAGCTAAAATAGAAGAGTACTATGCAAGGACAGAAGAAGAAAGAACTTTGAAGATGATAGAATTCTATCAGAATGCTATTGAAATTATAAGCAATTTAAACAATAAAATATATAAAGTTTACACTGAAATTTTAAATGAATTAAATAAGGTGCTTAAGGATGATGGTAATATTCTTGTTAAAGGTGAAGAAGTACAAGTTAATAGCGGGAAAACCTATTATTGGAATCTTATTAATGTACCAGATGTGGTAAAAACTATAGATAAGATGGTTTGTGATGAAGATACAAATGATTTAATAAGAAGATTTACAGATAAGCTTTTAGGGGAATCTCAAAAATGGATTGATGAGCAACATATGGATATAGTAGGTTCTATTTCAAACTTTGTATCAGAAGAATTTGGAGATATAATAACAAAATCTATGGAAGATTTTTTAATCATGAAGTATGGAGAAGAAAAATCTATTGAAAGATTAATTCAAACGGAAATTGCACCAAGACTAGATGAGGATGCAATACCCATATTTCAGCTTCAAGATGCAGGTGGCTCGCTAATTTTCCCATCTTGGAATATGGTGTCAGTTCCAGCTAAAACTCCAAGAATATATAAAGGAATTAAGGAATATAAAGAAAGCAGTACCTTAGGTCATTCTGTAAATATTAAGAGAAGCAAGGTATCAAATAAAATATTTTGGTTAAATACAGAAAATGGAGTGCCATTATATGCTTATACCTCAATAAGACAATATGAAAAAATTTATGAGGAATCCATTTTTACTAAAGAGGGAATAGGAAGACATCTTATTCAAACAAGAGAAACTAACTGGACATATTTACCATCACCTATTCCAGAAAAGTCTTGGGGAACTAGTTATCATAATGAAAGAGTCAAGAAATATAATAGTGAAATAAGACAGGTTTTTGATAAAGCTGTAAGTTATGGCTGTATAGAGCGAGTATCTGCGATAACAAATTCACAGTATAAAGTTGTTGTCACTAAGGAATTTAATATAGAGAAATTCTTATTAAACTATGATTTAGCTATTGAAGAGGGAAAAACCCCCAATATGGCTGAAATAAGGAAATGTATTGGAGAACTTAGAAAATTAATGCAGAATAAATTAGAAAATATTGAGGACTATGATTTGCAAATGTATTATATTTTTGATAGTAGAGATGAAGAAGTTGCAAAGGAAAATTTAATAAGAAGTCCAAGATTAATTCAACTTTTAAATTCTGAGATAGAAAAATATGAAGCTATAGAGCAGCAGATAAATAAGCTTGGAAGCAATATTTACGATAACGATAAAAAAACCAAATTATTAGATAACTTTATTCAAGCTATGTATACAGAAACTATTTGTAAAAAAGGTATTGTGTATATGTATGATAAGGATGCAGATGAAAGGACAGAAATAGAGCCTTTTGTTAATCTAATGAAGCAAAAGCAATACGCTGAATTCTCAATTTATAATAAGTATTGTGAAATCGATGAAAAGCATAGGAATGTTATTGAAGCTAAATCAGATAAAAGATTAGCGGATTTATCTATAGAAGAGGGAACAACTACATTGTACAGTAGAATAAAATGCATGATAGAAAATTATAGTAAGGCTATTGAAGAGTTAGACTACAGAAGGTATGAAATAGAGAATGGACAGGATATGTATAGTTTCTATGTTAATACTTATGATAAACTTAAAGAGATTAGGGTGAATTTAGAATAGCTTAAAATTCAACTCTTAATGCCAAAAGGTGGTGAGTTTAAAATGGAAAATATCTTGAAAGAATATGCACAGGGATATTGTTTAAGCACTGATAATACTGTATACAGAGAAGATGAACAGAAAATTGCCAGCAGTCCAGTGGTTTTTGTTTTTATTGGAGATAAGAGTAATGAAGGATTAAAGTCTGTATATGAGGATGTAAATAAAAAATGGGATAACAGTAAAGGCATAATGTTTTTTAATGTATACCATAAAGAAAAATTTGAAGCTGAAAATGTTTTTAATTTTAAGGTGGAAGTTGATGGTATAGATATAGAAGATAAAAAAAACCTTAGATATGATATAAGTGATAATTTTTATAAAGGTGAGAATGGACTTATAGCTCTAAATGAAGAAATAATGAAGATGAAAAACAAGCTTTTAGATTGTGGTAAGCTTTTTAGCTCCTTCGAGAGGGTAAATATTTCTGTGGTAAGTAGGGCTGATGATGCTATGAATATTTTAGTGGCGGAAATAAGTTTATTAATAAAAAGTAAGCTTTCACAGCATTTTAGAATTGTTTTAGCAGATTTCTATGGCTTACTCCTAGAAAAAAACCAGAAGGACGCATTTTTTGATGCTGCCTTAGCCTTTAGCTTTTTTAAGGAGCTTTCATATATGCAAAAAAGTGATTTCACTTTTAAAGAAGATATAGAGGTTTTTGGAAGTGACAGAAAGCTACCAGTTATTAGCGAAAATAAACCTATATTTGATTTAGTATATTTGCTTAGCGATACTAATGAAAAAGGTATAATTTCTAGTGGAAGCCTGCAAGATAATTACGAAATTATTTCCTATATAAATCTTATAAAAAACAGAAATGTGAAAATAGATACTTATTATGATATGGAAAATCAATATTATGATAATGCTAGGTTTAAAAAGAATATTTCAAAGGAGAATGGGAGTTTTACTTTGGTTACTGCAGGACTTGCAAAAATCAAAAGGCCTAATAATACAGTTGCTCTAATGGCTATAAACCAATTTTATGATGAGCTAATAAATAGAATAAAGCAGTATTCAAATAAAAACAAAGAGAATCTGCTAAGAGTTTTTATGTTAGATGATGAAAATTTAGCTTTAAAAGCTAGTGGTATGCTACCCAACGGAAAAGGGGTAGAGGACATGAGGGGGCTTATGACTATAAGTTCCAATATTTCTATTTCAAAACTTGCAAAACTTACATTAAGGGAAGCTGAAGGAATGCTTTATGGGAATAGTTGTGAGCATTTCTTCAACGATAATTTTGAAAAAGCTATTGGTGAAAAATTAAAAAACATAAGTCTTAACAAGGAAATACGGGGCATTGTCAAACTTTTAATGGAAGATAAGAGATATGGGTTATATGGCACATATAGTTTAACGAACCCAGTGGAAGCGTTGCAAGACATAAGGCTTAAATGTATGGACATAGATAAAAGTATTGAAGCTATAAATCAGGAAATCAATGAAATCTATAGTAAAAGGGTCCAGGTGCCTTCGCTTTTCAAAAGCTTATTTTCTTCAAATGTTGTTTTAGCTGATATTAAAAAAGACTTATTTAAAGGAGTCTATGGAAATAAGCTGTACATACTAAAACTTAAGATAGCTCAAGGTATCCTGAGATTAAGCGAAGATATTATTATTAGTGTTCATGAAGAACTTGAGGAAAAAATTGATTATATTGAAAGTATAAGGGAGTGTATTGAGGATTATACAAATAATGATATTAAAGAGCAGAATGAATATATAGCACAAAACATAAAAGAATATTACACGCTTATAGTTAAGAAAATAGTAAATAAATTATCAGAGAGCTATGGCGAAGATTTTTATTTTAAGGAAAATTTTTTAGGGGATATAAATCAGTCTATAAATGATAAAGAAAAATTTATTAAAAAACTATGTGAGGTTTGCACTAAATACATTTTATGCGAAGCTGAGTTCTCAAAATCCTTTGAGGATGAGTTAAATGAAAGGGCTAATGTATCTATAGAGCTTACAGATAATAGTGTATTATCCAAAGATGAATTGTATAAAAGGCTCTACGGTATATTAGAGGAAAACTCCACTGTAAAAGCTTATATTATGAATTATAATGTAAATAAATACGAGGAAAAATATTTTTTTGGTGATTATAGTAGCGATTTTATTAAATATGCATTCAATGTAGATAGAGAGGGTAGAAGTTACAATATAGGTTATGTTCATGAAAAAAGAGCTAGTGGTATAGAAAAGCTTAATTTAATGGGGGGATTTACTTTAGGAGATGTAATGTATATTAAAAACGCTGCAAGATATTATCATTCTTGCATAGATAATGAGTATAAGCTTCATAGAATAGATGCATCATTACTTCCAGATGTTTAGTTTGAAGAAGGGGGATTTTTTGTGAAGGATAAGAGAATTAACGGACTGATGATTTTCATGAGTGGAGCAGGTGGTATTTTAGGATTTATATTTAGTGAACTATTATTAAATGCTTATAAATATACCCTTCCTCAAAGTATACTCATGGGATTATATTTTGGAATTATAGCTTTCTTTGCAGGGCTTATGTGTATTATTGCAGAGGTTATCCATCCAAGACTCAATGGTTATAATTGGAAAAATAATTATTCTAAAACTTCTTTAAAGTTCTTAGTACCGTGCACATTTGTGCTTTTATTTATAGTTGGTGCATTATTTCAATTTATTTATGGGTTTGATGTTAACAATAAAAAAGTTAATGATATATTGCTTTTAATCGATACTTCGGAAAGTATGAAAAGTACAGATCCCAATAATGATAGATTTGAGGCAACGAAAAATCTTATTAAAAACATGAATGAAGAAAAAAGATTCTCTATTTACACCTTTGATAATAAAGTTTTAGAAATATTTCCAATGACTAAAGCTACAGAAAAAACTAAACAAGCGGCTTTAGAAAAGCTAGAATCTCTAAAAGCGCCTAGGGGTCAAACAAATATGAAGGCTGCATTAGATACTGCTTTAAAAGAAATACAAAGCACAAAGCAAGTTGATAGGAATGCTATTGTATTATTGTTATCTGATGGAGAGGATAGTTTTGATTTAAATGAAAAATTTGATGAAGTTATAAAACCTTTTCAGGATAATAAAATTTCCGTTTATACGGTAGGAATGGCTAAGGATAATAATTTAAAAATGCTAAAAAAAATATCGAGTGTAACTAACGGAAATTATTACAGTGTTTCTGAAAGTAAAAATTTAAAGGACATTTTCAGCAAAATCTATAAATATAGAGATCAAAGGTTACTCGTAGATAAAAGAAACGGCTTATTTGATAGTATTAAATTTTATGCAATAATGAGAATAATATTTATAACCCTTATAGGAGCTGTTATTTCAACAGCAATAAGTTTTATGTTTGATAATAAATATCTTCTAAAGGGATTTATTATAGGTGGACTAGTAGGAGGGGTAACCGCAGGAATTATTTTAGAATTAGGGTTTAAATTTATACCTTGGGCTGGAACTTTTTATAGGTTAATTGCAGCTGTAATGCTAACAACTATATTTACTTTATTCTCAGTACCTGTAGATGTAAAAGACAAAAAAAATGGATTTTTTAAAGCTGTGAATTCAAAAATAAATTATGATTCATATTCAAAGAATGCAAAAGGCAGTAATACATTTGGTGAATAGAAGTTTATAATAGCTTTGTGTGTAGAAAATTTTGCTTAGGCATTTGAAAATGAATGTACCTTATATAGATAGGAGTTTTGCTATGAATATGAGAGATTTAGAAAGCTTAGAACAAGGCATAAAATCAGTAAAATGTGAAATAGAAAAAGAAAAATTTGTTATAAAATGGCAGTGGGCCTCTGGCTATGATATAGTCTATATTTTTAAGTCTAAAGCCTTAGATGAGATAGGTATAGAAGCTATAACTAAGGAAAATGTAAAGATATTTACTAGAGAAGAGTATAGAGAGTTTAATGGTTATGTTGAGAGTATAAGGGAGATTGACCAATACAAATTTATGATTTTTAAAGCGGAGGAAATTAATGAGAAGCTTATCCTTGTAAAACAACAGGATGGAGAAAATGAAGTAATTGTTTGTACAGGAAAGCCTGATATTTTTTATAAGATTATAGAGTATAAGCCTTTATTTAGTAAAAATAAAAAAGTAAAGATGAAAATAATTTGTGATGCACCTTTTAAAAAAGATGTACTATGTTATGTGAAAAAACAGGGGAACTATCCCGAAAGTCAGGATGATGGAATTAAATTTGATTTTATAGGAGACTTTCATCCAGGGGTAAATGAAATGCCGAGTATAGAAATTAGCAGGGATGAATTTGTTAAGATTTTCATAAAGGATGTTAATAGGTATGGAAGCGCATATAATCTGAGAGAAAAGTAAGAGTGAGTTCATTGATAGCTATAAAAGGGAGGTGAGTACCTGATGGTTTTTATAAATCAGGTATTGTATGGGTATTTTTGATATTTTAGCACTAGGTAAAAAAAATAAAGCAGATAAAAATTATAATTTAAAGAGATCTAAAGAAAAACGTAATACAGATGATATTAAATGTCCATTTTGTTTTAAAACTTTTAATAATGAGGATGTTCATTTTAGGGTAAGTCATGATCAGGATGGAGATCCAGAGTATGAAAAACAGATTGATGAGATTTTAAATGAATATAATAGAAGGATTGGTAAAGCTACCTTAGGAGAGATAAATGCTATTATTAGAGCAGTAGATTTGCCAGAAAAAAACAAGACCAAGGTTGATAATGCGATTATTGAAGTAAGAGATAATTATGATAAGGTTACACAGGAGAGATTGTGTCCATATTGTCATAATGTGCTCCCTATAACTTCAGGTAGAGGGGATACAAAAATAATTTCAGTGGTAGGAGCTTCTCAAGCGGGGAAGTCTGTTTATATGTCTTGTCTTTTATATTATCTTGAACGCCAAATTGCGGAAAAGTTTAAAGCAGCAGTTATTCCTGGAAGCTCAGAGTATAATGAAGATATAAAGCAGAACCAGAGGATAATATTTGAATTTAATAAAATGTTAGAACCTACCCCAAAGCAACATATAGATCCATTAATTGAAACTTTTAAGTTTAAGGATGAATCTAAAAAGCCAATAACTTTTGTGTTTTATGATGTGCCAGGAGAAGGTATGACGGATAAGGATTATATAGACAAGCACGGAGAACATATTCAAAATTCTGACGGTATTATATTTCTTATAGACCCATTACAAATGAGGGCATTAAGGAAAAAAATAAATTTAGCAAATGGATCAAAAGGAGATTTTACAGATAAATATCAAGAACCTAAAGAAATTCTTGTGTATTTATTCGAAAATTTTATATCTAAGCAGGAAAAAACTATAACAGATATACCTACAGCAGTAGTGGTTACTAAAAGTGATATGCTAGTTAGTTTAAATGATGAAGAATATATAAGTGCCAGTAGTAACGTATTTAGAAATTGTAATCATGAGGGCATTTTTAATCTAAATGAATTTGAAAATATTGATGGAGAAATAAGAAGGTTTTTAACTAAAGTAGACACACCTTTTAAAGGTGCTATGGATGCATATTTTAAAAATGTAGGCTATTTTGCAGTGTCTTCTTTAGGGTGTAACCCAGAAAACTCTAAAATCAATGACAATTTTACTATATCCCCTTTAAGAATAGAAGAGCCTTTTTTATGGCTTTTATATAAGATGGGTTATATTAAAGAAGGAAGGTAATAGTATGATTCAGCAACATTATTATACAAGGGAGAAAAAAGGATTATTCAGTGATACCCCAGGATATGATACTATTTCCAAAAGCAAGGGTTTAAAAGATAAGTTAATAAAAGAGGTGCTTCATAACTATTGTTTTTATGAAGCACCTTTTGAACTAATAGAGGAAGAAGATTTAAATAAATATCCCCAGGCACTTATGTGTTTTAATATACCATCTAGAGAAATGGTAATTGGATGTTCAAGCTTTGCTGGCAAAGATTATACAGGTCAAAGAAATAGATATTTCACTCATAATTATGTAGTAAGTCAGGTGGAGAAGGAGTTTTATATCAGAAATCCTGAAAGAATTTTTCATGCGGAATTTAAAATGCCGATTTTTGAATTACATGGGGGTGATAATAAGCGAGGTGAAACTTTTTTAGATGAATTAACTGACATACCTATGGATAAGCAGAGTCATGAATTTTTCAAAAGGGATAAGTTTTTCAAGGAATTAGGTATACAAGAGATTATGTATAAGAAGCTTTTAAGTGCGTGTTTTGATTCTGTTTTAAATAATAGAAAAATATATATAGTGCTGAAAGTGCCAGCGCAGCAGTTATCAAAATACTCAAAACAGCTAATGGAGTATATATATATAGGTCTTCCATACCTAGTTAGAAGAAATTTCGGGTTTATAACTTATGCGAAAGATTCAAAAATCAAGGAGTTTATAAATCTTCAGTTTGTGGCTAAGGGTGGGGTAAGGAAAGCTGATGTAGCGCAATCTCTTGCATATGTTTTTGATTTTCAAGAGGAAAAACATTTAAATGTAATGAAACTTAAAAATGAAAATGATTATTTGAATTTTATTTGGAATAACCTAGATAAGCCGAAAGTATTAAATGAGTTTTTAAAAAAAGTTGATAAATATATTAAAGAAAATCAGCAGGGTCAAGGACTTAGTTTAGAAGAATATAATGGAATGTTCGCAGCGAGTGTCCAAGAAAACTTAAAATATAAGGTAATAAAATCTGAAGAAAGCAATATAGTTCAAATTGAAAAAATAAAAATCCAAGAGCCTAAAGGTAAAGAAATTGAGATGAATATCTTAGAAGATATAGATATATCGAAAATATCTAAGAGGCAAATAAAGAGCTTTATTATGGAAGAAAAGTATAAAAATAATGGTACATATATGATGGTATATTATCTTCAGAGAATACTTGCGAGTAAGGTAGATAGGGAAATAAGTTTTAATGAAAGAAAGATTTGTGAGTTGTCCCTTGAAAAGCTTACAGAGGGCTATGAAGTGTCTCCCATACTTTTGAAAGTAAAAGAGAGAATACAATATTTTTATGAAAAGGAAATTTCAAGAGAAACTTTTAGAAAAATTATGGTTGGTTTTATAGAGTGTAATTTTCATAATACATTGGACTACATTTCTGAAAAAGAAGATGCTTTCGCTAAAGGAGTTTATATAAATTATAACTTTAAGCAGCTCTTTAATTATTTACTCGGCCATGGTGGGATAGCGAAGGCTCGAGATTATATATTATGGGCAGTTAATGATTTTTCGAAATTAAAGGAAAAAGAATTGAGTTTTAGCTTTTTTGAAGCTTTGAAAAGTTATATAGAAAATAAGGATAATGATTTCTTTAAAGATAAAAATTTTAGAAGGCAAATATTGCAAGGTGATAATGAGTCTATAATAGGTAGGATTAAGGATTTAGAGTTAGATATGTGTGGGGGAATAAAAAAAATTATATTAAGACTTAAAAGGTAGTGTTAACACTATTATGGTATCAATTGAGTTAGTTTGATTTAATCATACAACTAAATTAAATATAAAAAGATAGTCTTCATAAGATGAAGACTATCTTTTTATTGTTTTTAGCGGAATACGGATAGTATATTACTTGTCACGTTACCTGCTCTATCTACAGCTTTAACTTCAATATAATTCATTCCTGCATGAAGTTTTACTTCTGTTTCAAAGTGAGCTGTTTTAGCGTAAATATCTGCAGTTGTAGATATTTCATTTCCATTAACAAACAATTTAAATCCAAAGTTATTGTCAGAAACTTCACAGTTGAGTTTAAAAGTGTCAACATTTTTTGCTACATTTATTTGTTTATCTTTGCCAGATATATCAATGCCTTTAATAGCTAACTTAGGAGCAAGTAAATCACAATAAAGATTCAATGAATAGTCGAACTTGTTACCTTTTTCATCTGCTGCTGTTACTGAAACTTTATTTTGGCCATTTTGTAGGTTTAGTTCTTTCTTGAAAGTTAAGTCTGAATTTATAGTAACGTCGGTGCCTTGTATTTTAAAGAATTTAACTCCAGTTGATAAATCTCCACTTAAAGTAGGAGTCGCAGAATTATAGAAACTACCTTCTCTTTTAACTCCGGTAAAGTTAACATATAATTTATCATTTTTAACAATTACATTTGTACTCACTTCTTCAAGTTTAGTATCTTTTATATCATAAGCTTGTACAGTTATTTGATGCTTGCCAGGAGCTAAGTTTTCAAATTTATAAGATAATGTTTCAATATTTTTTGCGGAAACTTCACCATCAACTAAAATATTGAAATATCTCATGTCGGAAACAAGTTTAGAATCTCCTGAATATGATAATTCAAAATTACCTGAAGGGAATACTGTGCTCGCTTTAGGCGAAGTTATTGTAAGGGGTTGTACTTCTACCTTTGTTGAATATTCATAGGTGTTTTTAGCATAATCAGTACTATAAATTGTGAGATTGTTATTACCACTTTGTAGATCTAAATTTACGTAGTAGTTTCCATCGGCATCTTGTGCTAATTTCATAGAGGTACTTCCATTTTTATCTGTAATATATGTTCCATTTTTCATAATTTTAAAATCTTTTATTCCAGATAATTTATCTGTTGCCTTGAATTTTAAAACATATTTTCTTGAATTTACTTTACTTTGCGAAGTCAATGCTGCAGTAGGAAGAGTTGAATCAACTTTAATTGGTAATTTCATAGTTTGATAATTTGTAGTAGTAGAATCAATTGATGCTTTAACTTCAAAATAATATTGCCCATCTTTAACTATTTCATATTTTCCACTAACTGGATTATAACTAGTTAAATCCCATATCCATGGCGATTCTTCTTTGTAGTTATCATCTTGTAATTTATTAGCAGGGTCTGCTTTCCATAAATCTTTAGCTAAATCTTTTTCAACACCTAGCCTCCTGACTAAATTTCCTTTTTCATCTACTACATTAACAAGCATAGTTTTAGCATTCCTGAGTAATTTTATTTTTGGTGTTACACTTACTTTTCCATTTGCTGTAGTTACAGCGATTAATTTTTCATCAACTATTGGTAATTTGCTTTTTTCATCTTCACCAACTACTCCTAAAAGATTTTCATCCTCATTTTCAGTTAAGCTATATACTCCAGTTCCTTTTAGATGAGAGCCTTCATCCCAAAGTGGCTTGTCCATGATTAAAG
This sequence comes from Clostridium sp. FP1, assembly GCF_011065975.2. NCBI lineage: Bacteria > Bacillati > Bacillota > Clostridia > Eubacteriales > Clostridiaceae > Clostridium > Clostridium sp. FP1. The sequence continues at coordinate 2,568,197 of NZ_JAAMNJ020000001.1, forward strand.
ATTCATTCCATTCACCATAGAATCCCATATATGGAACGCCAAGTGTCGCTGAATCTTTAGAACTAGGTTCAAAGGTTAAAAATCCTTCTACAAATGCTCCTTTAGTTGTGCTTTCAGGTATATTTAGTGTAACCTTAAGCTCCACTACTGATCCGGCAGGTACAACGACTTTATCCTTATCAAAGGAAACTGTAGCTCCTTTTAGAATTATGTCTTTTGCTTCATCACTCTTATCTGATAGTACTACATTTGGAGTCTTAACAGTATAGGTTTCTTCCTTATTTCCATAATTCTTAAATTTCAAAGTGAATTGTTTTGTAAGTCCATTAATTTGTTTTAATGCAGCAGTAGATTCATTGGCTTCATTTACAACAATTACATTGGTTTTAACAGCAGCAGCTACATCTACAAGACCAGCACCTTGTCTTCTTGGAGAAAATGGAATCGAATCTTTGTCAGAAGAGGGATCAATTTGAGGTTTTGCTGTATTTATAACAAGTTGCTTTGCGAGTTCTGCTTTTTCTTTTGGAGATAACTTGTCTAATTTTAATTCTTTCATATGTTGTAGAACTAATGCCATAATACCAGCGGTATGTGGGGATGCCATAGAGGTTCCTGACATATATTTATACTCATTATTATTGGCTGTTGAACGAATATCTCCACCGGGAGCAGTAACTTGAGGTTTAAATTCCAAATTTGGAGTAGGACCCCAAGATGTAAAATCAGACATTTCTCCAGCGGTAGGATTTTTTATGCTTACTTTCTTATCTTGGAATTTAATTTTAGTGCCAGTTTTTATTGAAGCTAATAGTTTAGACCCATCCTCATTAGTTACAAATATTGAAGGAATTTTCACAATAGGGTCAGTAGACATGCTAATATATCCTTTTTCACCATCTTTATTGTATATAATTGTTGCTACAGCACCTGCAGTTTGAGCATTTACTTTCTTTTCTATAAAAGTATTAGAGCCCCTTTTGACAAGTGCAATTTTACCTTTTAAATCTTTGCCTTTAAAATCCTCAGGAGTTCCAAGACTACAATCAACTAGTTCGTATTCACCTTTTAAGATTCCAATTGGACTAACCTCTGATGTTGAATATGCTATATCCTTATACTCAGTACCAACTTTATATGATAGGGCAGAGTTTACAAGCATACTATTATTAATAGATGCTACACTTAGTGCTTCTTTTGCAGTAGATGGAGCGCCAACTACGGATGTATCAACTATATCAGAAACTTTGTCAGGAGATGTTGAGTATGCAGAGTTTCCAGCTGAAACTACTACAACTACACCTTTTTCTTCAGCTTCTTTTATAGCCTTTTGTATAGGTGCGCTATTTTCTACAAAACCTGAATCGGAACCAAGGCTCATATTTATTACATCTGCGCCAAGTTTTACAGAATCCTCTATAGCTTCAACTACATCTTCATCATTACAGCTTGGATAATCGGGATCGTTAGAGAAGACTTTCATTGCAAGTAATTGCGCTTCAGGTGCAACTCCTTGAATTGCTTCAAATTTTGAAACCTCAGTAGAATTTCCGTTTGCAGCTACTATACCAGCTACGTGCATTCCATGCATGCTACCTTCGTCAATTATGTTTTGATTTTTATCAGCATAATTATATCCATAAGGAACTTTATCAGTAAAATACTTTCCTTTTCCTTGTGGACTTTTATTTTTAATCTTAGCTTTTGATGGATCAGTAAGTTTCATATCTTTATGTCTATAATCAATACCACTATCAATTATAGAGATTACCATGCCTTCTCCTTTATATTTAGAAACCTGCCATTCGTTTAATACATTGGTTAAATCTTTTGATGATGTCATAGTTGGTTTATACCCAGCTCCATCACTGATACCTTTTGCATTAACATTAAACATATAAATGTTTGAAGCTAAAATGCTCACTGTAAGAACTAGACTCAATAGTTTTTTTCTGTTCATTATTTAGTCCCCCTTTAAATATACAATATTTATTATATATTATCATAATAATGCAAAAAAGGAAATAAAAATAATATTTCCGAGAAAAAAATTGCAATTAACAGATTTTTTATTATACTTAATATTAAGTCAAAAGGGTTGAAATCTTAACTAAATTACATTAAGATTTAGATATAAAAAATTTCAACTAAATTATATAAATGAAGCAAAGGAGAAGGAGAACCATGAATTGGGAAATGAAAAAGTTTACTGAACTAAGCGGTGAAGAAGTATATGAAATTTTAAAACTTAGAAATGAAGTGTTTGTTATAGAGCAGCAATGTATTTATGAGGAGTGTGATGGTAAAGATAAAAAATCTTATCATTTATTTGCAAAAGAAAATGGAGAAATCCTTGCGTACTTAAGAATTTTAGAAAAGGGCATTTCTTATAACGAGATATCTATAGGAAGGGTCTTAACTGATAAAAAATATCGTGGTAAAGGATTAGCAAAGCAAATGATGCTAAGAGCAATAGAATTTATCGTAAATCATTTAAATGAAAAAACAATTAGAATTTCTGCACAAGAGTATTTATTGAATTTTTATTCAAGTCTGGGGTTTGTAAAGGTTAGTGACTCAAACTTCGCAGGACAAGAATGCCTGAAAACCCTTATGAATAAATACTTGTGTAGCTTAAAATAGCATTAATATTTGATTTTAAGCTACTTTTTTAACACTGAATTTCTCAGCAAAATGTTTAGGTAGTTTTAAAATAAAATTATCAATAAATCTATCTATTTGCTCGCCAGTTAAAAACAATAGATCCTGTAGAACTTCTTTTAAAATATCGAGAATAACTCTTAAAACTTCTGAGAAATTTACATCTTGAAGCTCGTCATGGATAAGAAAAAACAGTTCGCCCATGGTGCGTTCATCCTTATTATTTCTATTTTCTACAGCTAGCATAATATATCTGGTCATCACAATTGTAGTATGTGCAATCATTGAATCATAAGAAAGACCTTGAAATTCTTTTCCAAGATTTAGATAAGATTTACATATTTTAAAGAAAACTTCAATACTCCATCGTTTTCCGTAAAGAGCAATAATCTGTTCTTCTGTTAAGCTTAAATCAGTACAAATGAATCCAATCCACTTCTTTCTATCATTGCGGTCCCGAACAAAAACTAGTTTTACATCCAATTTATTATCAGCGGAATCATAAATTTGTGCCATTACTGATAAAAGATATTTTGATCTTCCTGGTCGTTTTTTCCTTGATTTATATATCTGGGATAATGTTTTTCTTTCACCGTTAAAAATATATTTTATTTTGGTAGTATTTTTAAGCCTACCTACAGTATGTAAGTTAAGTTTAAGTATTTTCATTATTGTAGAAGGATAAGAAAACCAACTATCAAACAATACATGTTTTGCAGGGACACCAGCCTTTACAATAGTTTTAAGCATATCAATCATAACATCTGTAGACTTTGAAATCGCTTGCTTTCTACGTTTATAGGCAATCGAATTTCTATTTAAGCCGTCCTTCATTTCACAAAACCTATTCTTTTCTTTCTCAGAACTTTGTAGATTAAACGAAAGAGGAACGAATGTATTGCCATCAGTCCATCCAGCTGTAAGCATTCTAAAACCTTTTTTATATTTAGCACCTTTGCTTGCGTGATCAAAAACGTTAGAAAGTAATTCAACTTTTTTACTTCTAGTTCTACCGTAAAATGAATCATCAACAATAATTGCATTCATGCGATCCTCTGAAGTTAGATTTCTTAAATGTGTTTCTATAACAGTTCCAGAGAGTCGTAGCAAAAATGTTTGCCAATTTATGTACATAGAATTTAAAAATCTATACACAGTATCTTTTCCGAATTTAGGTTCATCACTTTTAGTTTGATAATTCATATACATACTCTTACCAGTGTAAACTAACTGCAATAGATAGCAAAAAATATCATGGACACATGTCCCTTTTTCTTTATAGCAATTTGATTTTTTTAAAGCGTTAATAACCTTGAATTTTTTAACAAAACTTATGATGGATTTCATAAAGTCATTTTCATTTTCACTAATTTGTGGTATATTAGTCATATAAATAAGTCCTCCTAATTTTGATATTTATTGTATTTGTAGTTACTTACATTATATCATTTTTAGGAGGATTTTTCTACTTATTAATGCCTTTAAACCTTGATACAGCAAGTGTCTATGCCAGTTTTATATGTGCGAAGTTTGAGTTAGTGATGTGTATTTAGAAGATGATATTCCACATGTAGAAATGTTATATAAAAACAATTAATTATAGATTTCAAGAGATTGGCTTTTGGAGTTTATGGAAAAGTAAAGAAAGTGAATAGAAATCCACCGATTATTTTTAAAAAAGAAAACTTCAGTGGGATTATAAATCTCCTTCTGAAGTTTTTAATATTAAAGCTCTTGGAATAACGCTTCATCAGCGAAGGTAATTTGTAACACCTTCAGTGATGATTAATGTTTTGAAGGCAATTCATCTAGTGTTTTCAGCTCATATCCTTGACTTTTCCATTGTGTAATTACATCATCTAATATTTCGGCATTGGTTTTTGATACTGCGTGTAGTAACATAATTCCACCATTGTGAGTTCTTTGCATAATACGTTTTTTTGCATTTTCATGGGAGGGTTGTTTATCAGTAAGCCAATCCATATAAGCAAAACTCCAAAATATGGTTTTATAACCATAATTTTGAGTATATTGTAAGGATAGCTCACTATATTTGCCCATAGGAGGTCTAAAATATTTAGATATTTTTTTTCCTGTAACATTCTCAAATTCAGCCTCTACATCAGATAACTCTCTATTGAATTTTTCCACGTCTACTATTGAAGCCATTGAAGGATGGTGATTACTGTGGTTGCATACTAAGTGCCCTTCATCTACCATTCTTTTAATTAATTCTGGGTTAGAAGTAATATAGGGTTTTACAACAAAAAAAGCTGCTTTCACATTATGTTTTTTTAAAACATCTAGAATAGGAGCAGTATAACCAGCTTCATATCCCTCATCAAAAGTTAAATACAGTGTCTTTTTTGATGTGTCTCCTAAATAATAACACTCATAATTTGATATAATTTTAATAGTTTCTTTAGGTCCTTCAGGTGGCGTATTGTCATTGCGGGGCTGGAAATACCAATTATATTCTTTAGTACTTAAACCATTGAGCGCAATATTATTACTAAAGACGTTTTTGAAAAATTTTATTAGGTCAGCTGTTTTTGAATTATCCTTGTTATGATAGTTAATATATTCATTTTTAGAGTCTATAATTGAGCTACATCTTAATTCTTTGCTATAAACAGCAGTTGATAAACAGGTAACTGTAAGCATCGAAGAAATAATAATACTCAATATTCTTGATTTCACACTAATCACCCCTAGTTCTCATCCTATTTAGAAAAGTTTTTAAATTGTTCTACAACTTAGTATGCTCAGTAGATGCTTGTATATATTCAAAATTTATAAAAAATTTAATAAAATCATTATTATAGTATAAGCAATTATAGAAAAACCATACTTTTAGGCTCTAATTAAGGTATAATATTACTATGTTTACAACAGTGGAGGTGACGAAATGGAATTAACTTTAGAGCAACAAAGGATGATTCATAGCAAACCCTCAAGATATAGCACAATTAGAGGGATTCAAGGTTCAGGTAAGACAACTGCATCTATTTATAGAAGTCTTTATTTAAAAAACAATTATTGTTTATATGAAGAGGATAAAATATTAATGTTAGCTTCTAAGGATGAAGATATAAATTATATTGAAGACATATATAACAAAGTAGAAAAAGAAACTAGATTAGATTATTTAACTCTATTTTCTAATAGTGAAAGAAAATTTCATGTGATTACATTAGAAAGCATTTTACATAGATATTTTTTAGAATATAAAAGTAAATATAAATTAAAAAATGAGCAACTAATAGGTAATGATAAAAAAAATAGCATTATGAAAAACTGCATATTGGACATTAAAAATATTTATCCAAGTCTAAGGATATTACATGCGAGTTATGTTGAATTTTTTATTGAAGAAGTAAAGTGGATGAAAAGTTGTAATTATTTAAAAATTGATGCCTATTTGCAATGCAATAGAACAGGAAGAAAATGTGAAAAAGGACAAGGACCACAAAAAATTCCTAAAAATTCTACTGCTAGAAAAGCAATATTTCAGCTTATGCTTACATATAATGAGAAGCTTAGGTCAGAGAATTTAGTTGATAATGAAGATATTAATATATATGCTCTACTAATGGCGGAGACTGTTGCACGTGGTAAGTATTGTCATATTATAGTTGATAAAAGTAATGATTTAACTAAGGTGCAGTTAGATTTTATTAATGCATTATTTAAAGAAAAATCTTATTCTAACATGATGTTTCTTGTTGATATAGATATGATTCACAATACTAATTCTTGGATGATAAAAGGCAAAAGAGTTAATTCTAAACCTCTAGGAGAAAAGGCAAAAATACATTTATTTAAAAATAATTATAAAACACAAGAAATCCTTCAAAGAAAACAGTTGGAGATAAAGGACAAAAATTTAGATATCAAATCATTGGAGAATTTTCAATTTTGTGATTTAAGGCATAGCAGATCCTATAAATTCATGAGGGATTATAGTAGAATATCAGATATTCTATTAAATGATGAAAACGGTGATTATGAGTATATAAATGAAGAATTATTAGAACTACCTGTATATAGTGATATAGCAGCAGGTGAACCTATACTTATTAATTCTGAAATAGAAGGTAAATTTTATCTTCCAAAGTATTGGTTAAAGGGAGTGAAAAATGCCTTTATTTTAAAGGTTAAAGGTGACAGTATGATTGGGGCAAACATTAATCATGGAGATTATGTAATAATAAGACAAGAACATGCTGCAAATAATAAAGATATTGTAGCTGTTGATATAGGTGGTAACGCTACTTTAAAGAGGCTTTCTATAAACAAAGATAGAGTATTACTTATGCCAGAAAATGAAAAATATAAGCCTATTGTAATAGATAGCGAAGATACATACATTATAGGCACAGCTATAGGTATTATAAAGCACAAAAATTAATTTTATGGAAGGAGTCAAGTAGAAATGAAAATATTTTTTATTTCCGACATACATGGTTCGCTTTTCTTTTTAAAAAAGGCATTAAAACGTTATAGAGAAGAAGGCGCCAGCTATATAGTAATGCTAGGAGATGCATTATATCATGGACCAAGAAATCCATTGCCCGAGGAGTACAAACCTCAGGAAGTAGCAAATCTATTAAATGAATATAAAGATAAGATAATAGCTGTTAGAGGAAACTGTGATAGTGAAGTAGATCAAATGCTCATAGAGTATCCTATGATGGCTGATTATTCTATAATATTATACAATAACAGAAGATTATTTTTGACACATGGACACATATATAATGAAGATAATATGCCAAATTTAAGTGAAAATGATGTTTTAGTACACGGTCACACACATCTCCCAGTAGCTAAAAAACATAATAGAATATATGTATTAAATCCAGGATCACTATCATTACCTAAGGAAAACAACCCTAATTCTTATGCAATACTTCAAGATGATTTATTCCAAATAAAAGATTTAGAGGGAACTGTTATAAAAGAAATAAAATTATAAAAAATAATGCCCAAGGATATATTGGGCATTAATGTTTTTGTATAAGTCTAGGGTAAAACTATGCTTCTTTTTTCTTTTCGTTTAAATATAGTAAATACATACAAGTAGAAGCCAAGATGCCAAAGAAAAACACAAGAAGCCATGCGGAGTTTACTTCCCTATTTTTAATAAATAAGCTCATCATAAAGGGACCAATCGCAAAGCCTGCACCAGTAATTAGTGGTATAACTGAATTAAATCTACCTCTGTGTGACATTGGTGTATGATTTGCAATATACACTCCAGAATTAGTGGCAGATAGTATTTCACCAATTGTCCATACAATTGTAGAGATTACAAATACCGTAAATGTTTTTGCTAAAAATAGCATTCCAAAACCTATAGAGAAAAATAAACCAGCTAGGGCTATATTAAATATAGGTCTAAGTTTTTTTGTTACAGCAGCTATAATTGTGGTCATAGTAACTACTACTACTCCATTAATAGCCATTATAGAGCCATAAAGTTTTGGACCCTCAGCACTAAAAAGTTTGTCCATTTGCATTGGGGTAATGAAGCCAAATTGAGAATACATGAATGAATAAATCATTGAAATTGTAGCAAAAGCTATAAGATAAGGTCTTTTTAATAGCACATTTAGTAAGCTACCTTCTTCGGCCTTTTCATTTTCGTTATAAAAATCATTAATTACTTTATCTTCTGTGATTGTCTTAGCGGGAAGGGTCTCTTCTACAAATACAGCAACTAGTATTAATGACAGTATAGTTGTAGCTGCATCTCCTAAAAATAAAATTTTCAAATAATGATTGTATAAAAAACCTGCAATCAGTGGTCCAAGGGAAAAGCCTATATTAATTCCTAAATATAAAAGAGAGTATGCGGATTTTCTATTTTCTGTATTTGTTAAATCTGCCATCATAGCACTATTTGCTGGTTGGACAGCTCCTCCAAAAAAGGATGAAAGAATTAGTAGATATGGTATTATTATAGATTTACCCAGAAAGGCACAAGGGATAAGGCATAGTGCTGCCAAACCTTGAAAAATAATAATGATTTTTTTTCTGCCAATATGATCTGATAATTTTCCACCTATTAGTGAGCCAGGTATTGAAGATAAGGCTGACATCATTAAAAATAAACCTACAGTTTTAAGTCCAAGACCCATGCTTTTAGTAAGAAATAGTGTTAGAAATGGATGAACAAAACTACCCATACTGTTAATAATTCTAGCGAAAAATACAATATAAATACTCCTAGGTAAGCCAGAATAAGTTTTTAAAATATTCGAATTTCTCATTAGTTCCCCCTTACTTTTTCCATTTTACAATTTGTAGTAATTTTAAAATGCAGTCAATTACATTTTACTAAAATTTTATAAAGATTTCCAGTAAAAATATTTTTTTAAAAAATAAAAGGATAGCCCTTAGGCTATCCTTAGTCTGTTATTATAAAAATTTACATTTTTCGTTTATTTCCTAAGAAAAAAGCTGAATTTATCTGTTTCATCAACTGAAATAGATAAATTTCGTTTATGAAGTATATTATTATATTCTTGAATTTGACCATCACATACATTAGCATATTCAGTCTTACCATCTTCTAACCAACCCATAAACACATAAGCGTGGGAAGGTACACCAGGTTTTCCGGACACATCTGTGGTGAAACATATATCTCCTTTTTTTAATTTAGTAAGATCAGTATTTTTTTTCCAATCCATTGAAGTTAAATCTGTTACCAACTGTTTAACAGTAGACGTGTCTACAGGGATAGCAATGTCGTTGGATCTTAAAATTTCTGACAAGAGATATACAGTAACGCCTGTTTTAGTTCCTTTGTTTAAGGCGATGGCTTTTTTTAGTGTGGAGGTTCTATTTGCTTCTACATCTAAATATCCATAAATCTTATCTTGGGATGTAATAGATTTAGCGTCATTATCAGCAGTACTTTCTGTAGTTGTTTTCTTGGTAGCGACGTCTGTTTTTGACTTCATGAAAGAGGTGTTCATTAATATAGAAAACACAACTATAGCAGCTATAACCATAAAAAGTCCTAAAACAATTATATTGTTTTTAAATTCATTTTTATCTGCTAGTTCATGCATTTCTTTTATGTATTTTTGGCCTTCCGCATGATCCTTTAATTGATTCATTTCACTAGATTTAGTTTTATGCTTTTCTAAATTGTTGTTTGAATACAAACTATTTATACTTTCATTAGTTTCTTTTTCTGTTTGTTTATTTTTATCTTTATCCATATTTTCCTGCTTGCAAATATAGGTAGCCATACGATTTAACCTATATTTTTGCAGCACCTCCCCTTGATCTTTATATTAGTTATATTAAAGATTTTATTTTAATAGTTGTTTATTTCAAAAGAAACAGTTAATAAAGTTATTCATATCACCTACTTTTTCACTTTATAATTATACCATATGAGGAGGCATTTTAGTGCTATTTGCAAGAGTTTAAAATAATTTAATATTTTGTGAAATATATTACAGTTATTGTGGGTATAAATTTAATATAATTATGATTTATATTATTCATAGCTTCTAGGGTATTGTTTAGCATAAGAATATAGTATAATATATTTAATAATGAACAAGTGGGGGTGGACAATGACCGTAAAAATAATAACGGATAGTACCTCGTATATAAGCGAGGAGTTAATAAAAAAATATGATATTTCTATAACTTCACTAACTGTTATTTTTGAAAATGAGGAGTTTAAAGAAATCAATATTAAAAACGAAACTTTTTATGAAAAACTGCATGAGAGCACAAGTATTCCCACTTCATCACAACCATCATTAGAGGAAATGTACAGCATCCTAGAAAAAAATGTAAAAAATAATAATGAAGTTGTTGGTGTTTTTCTATCTTCAGAAATGAGTGGAACCTATTCGAATGCATGCCTTGCAAAAAATATGATACTTGAGAGTTATCCAAATGCATTAATACAGATTATAGATTCAAGATCTAATTGTATGCAACTTGGATTTGCAGCATTAACGGGGGCGATTGCAGCACAAAATGGAAAATCAATAGCTGAAGTAGCTTGCAACGTAAAAGACAATATAAAAAGAAGTAGATTTCTGTTTATACCTGATACTTTAGAGTATCTAAAAAAGGGTGGCAGAATAGGTGGTGCAAGTGCATTGCTAGGTACTATTTTTCAAATTAAACCCATTCTCACTGTAGTAGATGGGAAAACAGAATTGTTTAATAAAGTACGGACTAAAAAACGTGCCATACAAACTATGATTGATAAATTTATTGAAGATATAAGCGCTCATGGACTTGGCGAAGTTATGATACATCACATAAATGATGTAGAAGGGGCACAAGCTTTTGCAAAAACAATTGAAGAATGTATAGGTAAAAAAGTAGATATAGCTCCAATTGGGCCTGTAATAGGAACTCATGTTGGACCTGGTGCATTAGGTATTGTTTATTATACAAAGACAGATTTATAAAATAACAAGCAAAGCCATGCTGTGAATTCGCAGTATGGCTTTGCTTATTAAATAACTCAATATTCTTCTGAGTAAAGTTCTCTTAAAATAGTTAGTGTTTCAAGTAAATGCTGAACATGAAAGTTAAATACTATGTTTATATCGTTATTTATGTAAGATGTACTAAGTATATCTTCATGGAACAATTCATTTATGTTAAAGCGGTTACTTTCATTAAAATAGCAATTACAAGGCGAATTTGTGAATGTTATAGAATTTAATATAACTAGATGATTATAAGCAGTTTTTGAAGTATCTATAACTTTATTAATTTTGTTAACATGTTGTTTTTCAGCACCTTCACTTTGTATTTCACTTAAGTAGGAGTCTAATGATTTTTCCAATTTGGATATTTGAAGGTTTAAGCCAGAAATATTAATATCTCCATTAAAATTAAATACATCTTTAGATGTTATAAAAATATTATGAATTAAAAATTTTCCGTCTTTATGCAAGTTATCTAAAAATTTAGGATGGAATATAAGATAGTTTACTAAAACTGATACAAATATACCAACAAAAGTTTCTATAACTCTATTGGAACTATAAACTAGCGGAGTGCCTTGTTTAAGATTCGTCATTATTGCTAAAAAAACTACACATGCAATGATAATAGAATTTTTTCTATTAAGAAGGTTCAAAAAATAAATTACAAATATTATGCCTATACCGATAAGAAATACGTTATTAGGACTTATAAGTGCGAATATTAATCCCCAAATCGCACCTATGATAGTACCAATCATCCTATTTTTACCTGTAGTAAAAGAATTGTGTACAGTGCTTTGCATTGTTATTACTGCAGCTATACATGCATAAAAGGGATTTTGGTTATGAAAAAACCTTAATATAATTATGCATAAAAAAACTGAAATTGCAGTTTTAATATTTCTCATTCCTATTTTTTGCATACTGTTGCCTCCTAGTCAAACCACACCTTTAGTCTTGAAATATGGTTAAATTCTTGTAAATAATTTTAAACACATCTTATATTTTACCAAATTCCAACTAATTTGCAACTAAAAATTATATTTATGCATTGACAAATTGCAAAATCTAAATTAAACTAAGAAGAAATTATAAATTATATATATAAAAAGAAGTACACTTTTAAGTTAGTCCTGTGAGGCTAGGAAGGAGTATAGATTATTATGACATGTTTTTTTTGCGTAGAAAAATTTAAATTTAGTACTATTAAATATAACACAGTTGGTAATATTTGCAATAAAACTGTAAGTATATTTTCTATTTCGTTAATAAATATAATCAATATATTAATAAGGATAACAAAAAGATTATTTAAATAGTCTCTTTGTTATCCTTTATTTTGTTTAAAAAAATGGTTTTAGTTGATAAGTATATTTTAAGGTGAATAATTATTACAATAAATGAATAAAAAAACAAGAAAAATATTGCTTTATCATGATAATTAACATATAATTAATAAAAATAAACTAGCAATACCAATAAAAATAATTAAAAATACGGCATATAAGAAGAAAAAATATTATACATAAAAATTGTATAAATATTCATTAGTGAGTTTTGACGTTTTAAAAAATGATTTTTATGTAGGAGGATTTAAGATGAAAGGTAAATTGATTTTAGAGAATGGAATAATATTTGAGGGTAATATATTTGGGTATTTAGAGGAAAGTGTGGGGGAAGTAGTTTTTAATACAGGTATGACTGGATATGAAGAAATCTTAACGGATCCATCTTATTATGGTCAGATAGTAACTATGACATATCCGCTCATTGGAAATTACGGAATTAATTTAGAAGATGTAGAGTCGAAGTCACCCAAGGTCAAGGGCTTTATTGTTAGAGAAAAATGTGATAACCCTAATAACTTTAGATGTGAAATGGATTTAGAGGGATATTTTAAGCAAAATAAAATAATGGGCCTAGAAGGTATTGATACAAGAGCATTAACAAAAATACTTAGAAATAAGGGAACTATGAAAGGTATTATTACTACGAAGGAATTATCGCAAAGTGAAATAAAGCAAAAGCTTGTGGCATTTAATAACACTGATGCTATAATGAAGGTTACTACAAAAGAACCTTATGTTATTTACGGCACGGGGCCTCATGTGGCTGTTTTGGACTTTGGAATAAAAGAAAATATTCTGAGATCATTTATGCAAAGAAATTGCAAATTAACAGTATTTCCTGCGGATACATCTGCGAAAGAAATATTAAAGGTTAATCCGGATTTGATATTTTTATCAAATGGCCCTGGAGACCCAGAAGATTTAAAGGGTGTAATTAAGGTGCTAAAAGAAATTATAGGTAAAAAACCTATAGTTGGAATTTGCCTAGGACATCAACTTTTAGCTTTAGCCCTTGGTGGTAAAACCGAAAAACTTAAATTTGGTCATAGAGGATGTAATCATCCTGTTAAAGATATACAAGAAAATAAGGTGTATATTACATCACAAAACCACGGATATTATGTAAGCGTACTCCCAGAAGAAATGGAAGTTACGCATGTAAGCGTAAATGATGGAACTATAGAAGGTATGAAACATAAGAATATGCCAATATCCTCTGTGCAGTTCCATCCGGAAGCTTGTCCTGGACCTAAGGATATAGATGCAATTTTCGATAAATTCCTTTCGATAATCTAAGTTAGTATTGAGAATTGCAAGTATAAGAGTAAAATACAAAGTAGATGAAATTTGGGATATACAAATAGAATTAAACAAAAGATAATATAGAGGAGGATTTATATGCCATTAGATAAAAGCATAAAAAAAGTATTAGTAGTTGGGTCGGGGCCCATAATAATAGGGCAAGCTGCTGAATTTGATTATTCTGGAACGCAAGCTTGTCAAGCATTAAAAGAGGAAGGCATAGAAGTTGTGCTTGTAAATAGTAATCCGGCAACAATAATGACAGATAAAGAGGTTGCGGACATTGTTTATATAGAACCGCTGACTATAGAGTTTTTAGAGAAAATTATTGAAAAAGAAAGACCGGATAGCATGCTTTCTGGTATGGGTGGGCAAACAGCCTTGAATTTAGCTGTAGAATTATCTGATAATGGCATTTTAGATAAATATAATGTGAGAGTAATCGGTACATCTATAGAAGCTATAAAAAAAGGTGAGGATAGAGAAATATTTAGAAATCTTATGCAGGAAATTAACCAGCCAGTTGTAGAAAGTGAAATTGTTACAGAAATAGAAGATGGAGTGCGCTTTGCTAGCGAAATAGGCTATCCTGTAATTGTAAGACCGGCTTATACGTTAGGTGGAAGTGGTGGTGGAATTGCCGAAAGCGAGGAAGAACTGATTGAAATATTAGAACTTGGATTACAATTAAGTTCTATAAGGCAGGTGCTTCTAGAAAAGAGTATTAAAGGCTGGAAAGAGATAGAATATGAAGTGATGAGAGACAAACGTGGTAATTGTATCTGCGTATGTAATATGGAAAATATAGACCCTGTAGGGATACATACCGGAGATAGTATTGTTGTAGCACCGAGTCAAACTCTTTCTGATAAAGAATACCAAATGCTTAGAAGTGCATCCATAGACATTATAAACAATGTAGGAATAGAAGGTGGATGCAATGTTCAACTTGCTCTACATCCCAAAAGCTTTGAGTATGCAGTTATAGAGATTAATCCAAGGGTAAGTAGATCCTCCGCTCTAGCCTCTAAGGCTACGGGATATCCCATTGCAAAAGTAGCAGCGAAAATAGCTCTAGGATATGCACTAGATGAGATAGAAAATGCAGTTACACAAAAAACCTATGCTTGTTTTGAACCTTCTCTAGACTATGTGGTAGTTAAAATTCCTAAGTGGCCTTTTGACAAGTTTCAAGATGCAAATAGAGTTTTAGGCACAAAGATGATGGCTACAGGGGAAATAATGGCAATTGGAAGTAATTTTGAAGCAGCTTTATTAAAAGGAATTCGCTCTTTAGAAATCGGAAAATATTCATTGCAAGATGACTCCTTAGCACAAAAAAGTTTGCAAGAATTGAAGGATAATGTAATGGCCCCTGATGATGAGAGAATATTTCATTTAGCTGAAATGCTTAGACGCGATTATATGGTGGAAAAGGTTGCGGAAATTACAGGTATGGATAAATTCTTTGTAAATAAAATTAAGTGGATAGTAGATGAAGAGGAAAAGATAAAAAAATCTGACCTAGGAGATATTAATAAAGAGTGGTTGCAATTATTAAAGAAAAAGGGATTTTCAGATAAGGGAATTTCAGATTTATTAGGGGTTAAACCAAACGTGATCTATGAACTGAGAAATATATGGAACATTAAGCCTGTTTATAAGATGGTAGATACCTGCGGAGGGGAATTTGAGGCTTTGTCCCCGTATTACTATTCAACTTATGATGAATATGATGAGGTTGAGGTAAGTGATAAAAGGAAAGTTATGGTAATAGGTTCAGGTCCTATAAGAATAGGACAAGGTATTGAGTTTGATTACGCATCTGTTCATAGTGTAATTGCTCTTAGAAAGCTAGGAATCGAGACTATAATAGTAAATAACAATCCAGAAACTGTAAGTACAGACTTTAATATTTCAGATAAATTATATTTTGAACCATTAACAGAAGAAGAAGTATTGAATATTGTAGAAAAAGAAAAACCAGATGGAGTTATTCTTCAATTTGGGGGTCAAACCGCTATTAATCTTGCTGAATTCTTAAAAGGGAAAAATATACCTATATATGGAACTAAGCCTGAACAAATAGATGCGGCGGAAGATAGAGAAAAATTCGATGCATTACTAGAAAAATTGGATATAAATAGACCGAAGGGAAAAGCGGTTTGGAATTTAGAAGAGGGGTTAAAAGAGACTAAAATCATAGGCTATCCGGTTTTGGTTAGACCATCCTATGTATTGGGTGGTCAGGGAATGGAAATAACTTATGGAGAAGAGGAACTGGAGCATTATTTAGTGAATGCCTTTGAGAAGGATAAGAAAAATCCAGTTTTAATAGATAGATATTTATTAGGTAGAGAAATAGAAGTTGATGCTATTTGTGATGGGGAAGAAATATTAATACCAGGTATTATGGAACATTTGGAGAGGGCGGGAGTTCACTCCGGGGATAGTATAACAATATATCCAAGCCAAAACATATCGGAGACTATAAAAGAAAAAATATTAGAATATACGAGGAAAATAGCAATAGGTCTTAAAGTAATGGGTATGATCAATATTCAGTTTATAGAATTTAAAAATGAATTATATATAATAGAAGTTAATCCAAGAGCTAGTCGTACAGTTCCATATATTAGTAAGGTTAGCAAAGTACCCATAGTAGAATTGGCAACAAGAGTTATGCTAGGAGAAAAACTAGCGGATTTAGGGTACGGTACCGGAGTTTACAAAGAGCCGAAATTAGTGTCAGTTAAGGTTCCAGTATTCTCAACTCAGAAACTTCCAGAGGTTGAGGTGTGCGTAGGACCGGAAATGAGGTCCACAGGAGAGGTGCTAGGAATAGGAAGAAATTTTGAAGAGGCTTTGTATAAAGGCTTTGTAGCTTCTGGAATGAAATTTAAAAAAGAAAGTGGGGTTATCTTGGCCACAATAAACCCGCAGGACTATAAAGAGTTTATATATATAGCTAAAGGTTTTAGCGAATTAAATTATAAATTTATAGCAACCAAGGGCACTGCTAAGCTATTAAAAGATAATGGTATTGAAGCCTTAGAGGTTAAAAAAATCACAGAAGGAAAGCCTGATATAATTGATGTAATAAAGAGTAGACAGGTTGATTTAGTAATAAATACTCCTACTAAAGGAAATGATTCCAAAACAGACGGCTTTAGGATTAGAAGGACGGCTATTGAGAATAACGTTTTAGTTGTTACTTCATTAGATACTGCAAAAGCAATAGTAGAACTTATGAAGAAAAAGATTGTGAGTGCAAATCTAGAAGTGTTTAATATTGTAGATTAGTGAAAAAGTAGTTGTTAATAAAATGCGTAACAGGTAAAGCAATGCCTGTTACGTGTTTTTTTTATTGTGAATATTAAGTTGTTAATTAAAGAATTATAATGTAATTCCGGCAAACAAGAGCTTTTTATATAACATCTCATAATTCATAAAATTAATTTTGGAGGTAAAGTCATTATTTTCAGAACATACAGCTAACTTATAGTTTTTATCAATTGTATATGTTTTAAAATATACTTCGCTTGCAGAATTGCTTTCATTTTTTATAGAAATATTATATTCCGTATCAAATAATATAGAAAATGAATCTAAAGGCGTTGCTAGACCTGTTCCCGTCATTTTTATATAGCTTTCTTTTAATGTCCATAATTTATAAAAGCATTCAAGTCTTTTTTGTTTTTTTTGAGATAATAACCAATTATATTCATCATAGTTAAACGATATTTTAGCTATATCAATGTAATTAATTGGACATATTTGCTCAATATCAATGCCTATAGGTTTATTATCTATAATAGCAATAACCCAATTACCAGAATGAGATACACTAAAATGAAAATCCTTATTGTCTTTCAATTTAGGTTTACCATAAATATTATATTCGTATTTTATTTCTTTGTTGAAAATTTGTAATTTGTTACATATAATACTTCTAATTAATATATCGGCAATTAGCGTTCTTATTTTATCATCACTATTTTTAAATTTATTTATTTTTGTCTTTTTAGCATCATCAATAAGCGATAAAAAATTATCGTATAATCCCACATTTAATTTATTAATAATATTAACGGAATATATATCCATGCATATCTGACCTCCATATGTTTTTCAGCCTTTAAAGAAATAAAAACAACTAATGCTATTTTTGAATGGATGCTTAATAATATACTTGGGAAATTAACAGTATACACCAATATACCAATAATATCCACGAGCGCATTATTTCTATTTCTAAAAGCAGAGAATTAAAAAGAGAGAGTGTTGACATAATAGGTACAATAATGTAAAATATCTAATTGTATCTTAAAATATTACAAATTTTCATATTACAGTATATATGTTTGGCAACAAATATACAAATAACGAATGTTATTTGTATACAATTTTGGAGGCGCTTTATGATTAATATTAATAAAAAGCATGAGATAACTCATCCACAAAAAAGAATATGGTACAATGAACTATTATTTCCTCACACATCAATGCATAATATTGTACGTAAAATTAATATAGACAAAAAATTTAATATTCTCCTACTTGAGAAAGCAATAAATTTAATTATTGAAAAAAATGATTCATTAAGATTAAATTTTTGTGAAAATAATGGACAACCATATCAATATGTAAAGCCTTATGAATTTGTTGATATTCCATTTCTAGATTTTAGTCATTATGATGATAAAGACATTGAAAAAAAATTTAAGGAATTTTGTGAAATAGAATCTAAAAAAAATTTATATGAAGAAAATAAATTATTATTTAAATTCTTTATATATAAAATCAACGATGAAAAAATGGGATTATTTTTCGTTATACATCATATTATCTTAGATGGTATGTCTGTAAATCTAATACTTAGGCAAATTAATGATATCTGCGAAAAATTAAATAAAGGAGACCTTATAACAAATGATGTTGAAAATTCTTATATAGACTTTGTAAATTATGAAAAAAAATATTTGGCTTCAAATGAATTTGTAAAAAACAAACATTTTTGGAATGAAAAATTCTCAAGTTTAAACGAGAATTCTTTATATGTAAATTCAAAAAACATTCAAGGGAAAATCAAAAGATTTATATTAAAGAATGACACTTCAAAAAAACTTAAAATCTTTTTAAATGAACATAAAATATCTTTGAATAGATTTTTAATTTCTGTTTCTGCTATATATATTAATAAAATACTTGAGGAAAAAGATATAACATTGGCTGTGGCAACTTTTAATAGAAGTAATGAAGGACAAAAAAACACAATGGGGATGTTTACTGGAACAATGCCTTTAAGAATAAACATAGCTAATAATATTAGCTATGATGAATTTTTGAATAGTATCAACACTGAGCTTAATAGTTGTTACAGCAATCAAAAATATCCTTATGATTTATTGGTTCAAGATTTGAAACTAAAGAAAAAAGGATTTGATTCCCTATTTAAACTTTGTGTAAATTATTATGTATTTGACAGCGGGAGTACTTCTAAAATAAGTATTGAAAATGAAGTATTTCCTCAAGATTCTTTAAATGTTCCTCTTCACATACTTGCTAAGGAATTTGTGAAAAATGAGGACATCGAGTTTGAAATTAATTATAGAATAAAGGATTATACTGAAAAAGAAATTATGACAATGTTTCAATGTATGGAAATAATTATTAATCAAATAATCATTAATTCAAATATAAAACTTTCTGAAATACAAATAATTTCAAAAGAAGATAAAATTAAAATATTAAAGGAATTTAATAATACAGAAATGGATTATCCCAAACACAAAACGGTAAAAGAATTATTTGAAGAAACCAGTATAACATTAGAAGAGAAAATTGCAATTGTATCAAATGGTAACCATCTAACTTACAAAGAATTAAACGAAAGAGCAAATCAAATTGCTAATTTATTAAGAAAAAAAGGAATAATAAGAAACACTATAGTTCCCATACTATGTGATAGAAGTGCAGAGACGATAATTGGAATATTGGGCATTATAAAAAGTGGGGGTGCATACCTTCCAATAGATGAAGATTATCCAGAGGCAAGAATACAATATATGATTGAAGATAGTAGCAGTAAAATACTATTAATTAAAAAACATCACTTAGGTAAAGCGATTTTCGCAAAAACAAATATAGAATTATTAGATTTAAATAGCGAAAAAACATTTAAAGAAAGCAAACAAAATCTTGAAAATATAAACTCACCTGAGGATTTAGCATATCTGATATATACATCAGGGTCCACAGGAAACCCTAAAGGAGTGTGTATAGAAAATAGAGGGTTGGTAAATCTTGCTTATAACCCAAGTTATATTGAACTCCAAAAGCATGATAAAATTCTTCAATCAGGTTCACTATCTTTTGATGCTTCAGTGTTTCAAGTTTGGATTGCTTTATTAAATGGTGTGACCTTACATTTAGAAGATGAAAATTTAATGATTGATGATGATGCTCTAGAAAATTATATTAGCAAAAATGAAATAACAATGATGCTTATGCCAACACCGCTATTTAATCAATATAGTCGAAATAATATAGAATTATTTAAAAATTTGAAGGGCTTAATAGTAGGCGGAGATGTTTTGTCAAGCAAACAAGTAAGTAAGATAACAAGGACATATAAAAATTTAAAAATTTTTAATGCCTATGGTCCAACAGAAAACTCAGTAATTTCTACAATATATGAAGTGGTAGGTGAATGGGATGAAAACAAGGTTGTACCAATAGGTAAATCAATATCCAATTCAACCGCCTACATAATGAATAAAAATAACAACTTGCTTCCCATAGGAGTATCAGGAGAATTGTGTCTAGGTGGGGATGGAATAGCAAAAGAATATTTAAATAGAGAAAAACTTACAAAAGAAAAATTCATAGAAAACCCTTATGTAAAGGGCAAAATAATATATAAGACGGGTGACATTGCAAGAAGGTTACCAGATGGAAATATAGATTTTATAGGAAGAATGGATCACCAAGTGAAAATTAGGGGTTTTAGAATAGAACTTGAAGAAATAGAAGCACGATTGTTAAAACATTCAAAATTAAAAGAAGCTACAGTAGTAGATAAAGATGATGAAAATGGAAATAAATATTTGTGCGGATATTTTGTTAGTGAAGAAACAATTTCTTCTAAGGAATTAAAGGAATTTTTAAAAAAAGAACTCCCCTTATATATGATTCCATCATATATAACGCAACTTGAAAAAATGCCTATTAATTGCAATGGAAAAGTTGATAGAAAAGCACTTCCTCTTCCTATCTTATCACAGAGTGATGTAGAATTTATTAAACCTAGAAATGAAATGGAAGAAAAACTTGCAAATATTTGGTGCAAAATATTCAATACTAAAAAAATCAGCATAAAAGATAATTTTTTTGAATTAGGAGGACATTCTTTAATTGCTGTAAATTTAGTTTCGAAAATTAATAAAGAGATTAAGCTGAAAATTAGTGCATCAGATATATTTGCTATGCCTTGCATAGAAGAATTAGCAGAATATTTAAATGAAATGGCAGTAAAACCTAAAGACTTTTTTGAAAATAGTAACAATTCAAACTTTAAAGGAATAGAAAAAGCTGATGAAACCGATTATTATGAAGCATCAGCAGTTCAAAAAAGAATGTATGCAGTAAACCAAATGGATATAGGCAGTACAAACTATAATATGACTTTTGCATATTTAATTAAAGGTCAATTTGATAAATGTCGCTTTGAAAAAGCTCTTTGTGAATTAATAAATAGACATGAAGCATTAAGAACAAGCTTTCATATAATTAAGGGTGATGTATTCCAAAAGATAGATGATACAGTAGATTTAAAAGTTGAATGTACAAAAACCAATGAAAACTTTGATATAAATGAATGTGACACTTATAAATTTTTAAAACCATTTGATTTAAGCAAAAGCCCTCTTATTAGAGCTGCAATTGTTGAGTTTTGTGATGTAGTTATGCTAACCATTGATATGCATCATATTATTTCTGACGGCGTTTCAATAGGCATAATAATAAAAGAATTATCTGCCTTATATAACGGAGAAAAACTTGAAAATACAAAAGTTCAATATAAAGATTTTTCAAATTGGCAAAACAAATCCTATGAAAATGGATTATTAGGAACTCAAGAAAAATACTGGACTGACAAGTTCAGAGGGGAACTGCCTGTGGTTAACATATCTTCGAATTATAAAAAACGTTCCACTGGAAATTTTGAAGGAACTTCTTTAAAATTTGGAATAGACAAGACTATATCCAGTGGAATAAATAAGATTATAAACAGTTTAGGCGTAACAAAGTTTATGTTCTATACAGCAGCATATAATGTGCTTCTATATAAATATAGTGGACAAGAAGATTTAATCATAGGAACTCCAGTTGCTGGAAGAACACACGAAGATTTAAAAAATACAGTAGGTATGTTTGTAAATACACTGCCCTTAAGAAATAAATTAAATGCTAATATGAATTTCAGAAATTTCTTAAGCGAAGTAAAGTTAAATTCTATAAAGGCATTCGAAAATCAAGATTATGACCTTAAAAATATTATTGAAAAATTAGAAATAAATAAATCATCTATTTTTGATGTGATTTTTTCATTTCAAAATTTAGCCATTGACGCTTTAAATTTTGAAAATACAGAAATAGCAAGTTATGAAGTAAAGAATAAAACATCAAAATTTGATATTTCCATGATACTTAAAGAAAATAATGAAAAAGTATCAGGTGTAATAGAATATCAAACATCGTTATACAACAAAAAAACAATGGAGAACTTTTCAAAACATTATCAAAATATTTTAAGAGAAGTGCTTAATGCATTAGATACCCCTATTGGTAAAATTGATATTTTATCTAAAAATGAGAAAGATTTAATAATTAATAAGTTCAATGATACAAAACGTCAATATCTAAATAACATTACTATTAAAGAGTTATTTGAACAAATTGTAGCAAAATCACAAGAAAAAGTGGCACTTGTATCTAATGGAAAAGAGCTTACCTATAGAGAATTAAATGAAAAGGCAAATCAGTTAGCACATTTGTTGAGAAATAAAGGTGTAACTACGGATAGCATAGTACCGGTAATATGTGACCGAAGTATAGTCGCTATAATATCAATGATAGCTGTAATAAAGGCTGGTGGAGCATATCTTCCAGTTGACGAAGAGTATCCAGAATCTAGAATAAAATATATGCTTTGTGATTGTAATTGTAGTATAGTAATTGGTAAAGAAGAACATTTTGAAAATTTTAATTTATATGAACTTAATTTAGAGCTAATTAAGTTTCAAAGTGAAGAAATTCAAAAGGAAAGTTTAATGAATTTAAAAACAATAAATACTTATAAAGATTTAGCATATGTAATCTATACATCAGGTTCAACAGGAAAACCTAAAGGAGTATGTATAGAAAATAGAAGTTTGATAAAGGTTGTTAATAATCCAAATTATATTGAAATTCAAGAGTGTGATAAAATTTTACAATCAGGTTCACTATCTTTTGATGCTTCAGTATTTCAAATATGGATTGCATTATTAAATGGTGCATCATTACATGTTGAAAATAAAACTTTAATAATTGATGAGGCCGCATTAGAAACTTATATTAATGAAAATAAAATAACAATAATGCTTATGCCAACACCACTATTTAATCAATATAGTCAAAATAACATAGAACTATTTAAAAACTTAAGATATTTACTAGTTGGTGGAGATGTTCTGTCAAGTAAGCAAGTAAGTAAAATAACCAAAGTATATAAAAGCTTGAAGCTTTTAAATGCATATGGCCCAACAGAAAACTCAGTAATTTCTACAGTGTATGAAGTTGTGGGCGAATGGGATGAAAATAAGGCTGTACCAATAGGTAAACCGGTATCAAATTCAACAGCATATATAATTGATAAGAATAATAAATTACTTCCAATGGGAGTACCAGGTGAGCTGTGTGTAGGTGGAGATGGAGTAGCAAGAGAATATTTAAATAGAAAAGAACTTACAAAAGATAAATTCATAGAAAATCCTTATGTAAAAGGAGAAAAAATATATAAAACAGGTGATTTTGCAAAGTGGTTACCAGATGGAAATATAGATTTTATGGGAAGAATTGATTATCAAGTAAAAATCAGAGGTTTCAGAGTAGAACTTGGAGAAATAGAAGCGCAATTATTAAAACATTCAAAAATAAAAGAAGTAGCAGTAATAGATAAAATAGATGAGAACGGAAACAAATATTTATGCGGATATATTGTTAGTGAAGAGAAAATTTCTTCGAAAGAATTGAAGGCATTTTTGAAAAAGGAACTTCCAACATATATGATTCCGACATATATAATGCAACTTGAAAATATGCCTATTAATTTAAATGGAAAAGTTGATAAAAAAGCCCTACCTATTCCTGATTTATCTAATATAGATGCAGAATATATAGCACCAAGAAATGATATTGATGAAAAAATTTCAATAGTATGGAGTGAAATATTAGGGATAAAAAAAATAAGTATTAATTCAAATTTTTTTGATGTTGGGGGTAATTCTCTAAAAGCTATTTCAGTAGTTTCGAAATTATCAAAAGAGTTTATTATCGCGATAAATGATATATTTAAATATCCGACTATACAAGAATTAGCTTCGAACATTAAAAATAAAAAAGAGAAGTTACTTTTGAAAAACAAAGAGGTTCAAGATATGATTGCCGTTATGAAACTTGATGATAATGTAATGCCTCAATCTATAAAACTTATATACGATTCATATATAGAAGACATACAAAAATATGAAAAATTAAATCTAAATTCTGAAATATCCTACAAAAATATTTTGCTTACAGGTGCCACGGGATATGTAGGTATAAATATTTTAAAGGAACTTATATTTAGTACAAATAGTACAATACATTTATTGTTAAGAGGAATAAATACTATGGAAGCTGAAAAAAGAATTACACTGAAAACTGATTTCTATTTTGGAAAAGAATTCTATCTAAGGTATAAGCATAGAATAAATATCTTAACAGGCAATATATCCGATGAATATTTAGGAATGGATAATTATACTTATGATAAGCTTTGTATGGAAATAGATTGTATAATTAATTCTGCTGCTAATGTAAAGCACTATGGAAAATATGAGGATTCTTATGATGTAAATGTTCTAGGTACAAAACGACTTCTTGAGTTTGCTAAAAAAGGCGTAAGAAAAGATTTTAACCAAATATCTACTATGAGTGTTGCATATGGAAGCATTCCTAATACAAATTTAGTTATGTTTTCTGAATCAAATATTGACATAGGTCAAGAGTGTGACAATGTATATGTCCGCACAAAATTAGAGGCTGAAAAATTAGTAGAACAAGCGGGGAAAAACTTGTTAAATACTAAAATATTTAGAGTTGGAAATGTTACATTCAATTATGAAACTGGATTATTCCAAGAAAATATAAATGAAAATGCTTTTTATCAAAATATAAAATCTTTTATTAAACTTAATTGTGTGCCTAATATAAAAGGCAATACACTTGATTTTTGTTTTGTAGATCAGCTCTCTAAAGCAATTGTTCTTCTTTTTAATAAGAACAACTTAAATAATGAAGCTTTTCATTTAGAAAATCCTAATAAAGTTAGTACTAGTTACTTAGCGCAAGTATTAAAAATGAAATATGAAAATATCAAACTTAAAGATATAGAAGAATTTTTAGCCTACATTTCTTCAAAAGGTGAAGATGAAGAGTTAAGAGAATATGTTGATAATATTATGGTTCATTTTGGGTTACTTGATGATGATCAATTAACATCATTTATAACTGTTAGCGAAAGAACAGATTTTATTTTGAAAAAATTAGCCTTTGAATGGGGTAAACTAGATGAACTTGCTATAAAAAAAATGCTAGAGCATTGTGAAAAAGTTAAATTTTTATAAGTTGTAAGTTTTTTTAAAGTTGAGTTTTAAGGATGCTTTAATATTGAAGAGTAGTCAAAAAGCAATTATAAATAAAACACGTCACAGATAATTGAACCTGTGACGTGTTTTTTAATACGCATATTTAGCAGTGAAAGGTGTATTCTCCCAATACGCATTGCATCTGTAATATGCTTACACATTACAGGCGTAATACGTATTTGGAAATAGAAAAATTAGTAAGATGTTATTAAAATAACTTTAAAACATTTAAGTTCTTAAGTGATTAAAAACAACATTAATAATGGTGATCTATCATAACTAAAACTCAGTAAAATCAGCTAGTTTGGCAAGTTTTTATTAATTGCTATGCATAATTATTATATAAAATGAATAAATATAAAGAAAAAGTATTGCATTATTATAAAAATCGGTATATAATAAATAAAAACAAGGCAGACAAATCAATGAAATTGGTTGTAAAACGACTAAAATACAGATATAAGATAAGAAAATGCATTATACATAAAAATGTATAAATATCCACAAATGAATTATATAAATGGAGGAGTGGTACAAATGAAAAAAATCATGTCAATTGTATTAATGGTTACTATGGCAGGTTCATTACTTGTAGGATGCGGCCAAAAACAGGAAAAATTGAATTCTCTACAAGCAGTTCAAAAAGCAGGCACACTAACTATAGGAACAGATGATTCATATCCTCCAATGGAATTTAGAGATTCTAAAAACACCTTAGTAGGGTTTGATGTAGATTTGGCAAATGAAATAGGAAAAAAATTAGGAGTGAAAATAGAGTATACTACTACAGATTTTAATGGAATACTTTTAGCTCTTAACTCATCGAGATTTAATATTATACTTGCAGCTCTCAGTATTACGGATAAGAGAAAAGAAAGTATAGATTTCTCAGACAGTTATTTAATGGGTGGCCCGGTTATTGCTATAAAACAAGGGAATACATCAATAAAAAATTTGGAAGACTTAAAGGGTAAAACAGTAGCTTGTCAGCTAGGGTCTACAGGAGATGCTGCAGCCACTGCAATAAAGGGATTAAAAGAAATTAAAAAGTATGACAAAATTACAGAAGCTTTTCAAGAGTTATCATCTAAAAGAGTAGATGCAGTAGTTATGGATGCTCAAGTTGGTGGATATTATGTATCAAAGAAACCAGGCGAGTTTGTTGTTTTACAGGACAGAATTAGCGAAGAACCTATAGGAATTGGATTTAAGAAGGAAGATAAGGAATTAAAAGCAGCTGTGCAAAAGGCCCTTAATGAACTTAAATCAGATGGAACGCTCTCTAAGCTTTCACAAAAGTGGTTTGGATTTGACGCATATAAGAAATAATTAGGAGGACAATAATGGATATAAATATTTTAAAGGATATGTTTCCTGTGTTATTAAAAGGAAGTTTAATAACACTAGAACTCACTCTTATATCAGTAGTAGTTGGAAGTTTGATAGGCATGGTTACAGCCATATTAAAGCTTTCTAAAAATAAGCTAATGGGTACGGTAGCAGGGTTTTATACCTGGCTCTTTAGAGGAACACCTATGCTGCTTCAATTATGGTTTTTCTATTTTGGATTGCCTTTTGTAGGTATTAAGTTTACAGCCTTTCAAGCAGCAATAATAGGACTTAGTTTAAATTCAGGTGCTTACATGGCAGAAATAATAAGAGGTGGAATACTTTCAGTAGATAAAGGGCAGTTTGAAGCTTGCAAGTCCCTGGGGTTCACTTACTTTGATACTATGAAAAGAGTAGTATTACCTCAAACCTTTAAAATAATAATTCCATCTGTAGGTAATGAGTTTATAACAATGCTTAAGGATACATCTTTAGTAGCTACTATAACTATGGTGGAAGTTATGAGGTCGGCGCAGCTTTTATACGCATCAAGCTTTAGGCCGCTAGAAGCTTTCTTTATAGCAGGATGTTTATATCTTTTAATGACAACAATTTTTACTACAGCATTTTCATACTATGAAAAAAGACTGTCAGTATATTAATAGAGGTGATATGGAGTGTATATGATAGAAACTAAGAATTTAACTAAAAAATTCGGAAGCTTAACAGTATTTGAAGATTTAAATGTACAGGTTAAAAAAGGAGAAGTACTAGTTATAATAGGACCTTCTGGTTCGGGAAAAAGCACGTTTTTAAGATGTTTAAATCACCTTGAAAATCCTGATGGGGGAGAGGTTTTTATTGAAGGAGAAAAACTGGATGTAAAAAATAAAAAACATATGAGAAATACTATTGAAAAAGTAGGAATGGTATTCCAAAACTTTAATTTGTTTCATCATATGACTGTACTCCAAAATGTAATTGAGGCTCCAATTACTGTTAAGCGAGAAGCCCGCGAAGAAGTATTAAAAAGAGCCGCGGGAATTATTGAAAAAGTGGGTCTTAGTGAAAAACTAGAGAATTATCCATCAAAATTATCAGGAGGACAAAAGCAAAGAGTAGCTATAGCAAGAGCCCTAGCTATGAGACCTGACATAATGCTCTTTGATGAACCTACTTCATCCTTAGACCCAGAGCTGGTTGGAGAGGTTTTAGGAGTAATGAAAGATCTTGCAAAAGAAGGCATGACAATGGTGGTTGTAACCCATGAAATGGGGTTTGCAAAGGAAGTGGCAGATAGAGTCATTTTCATGGATGGAGGAAAAATAGTAGAAGAGGGAACTCCAGAAGAATTTTTTACTGCTCCTAAAGAGCAGCGAACTAAAGAGTTCCTAAATAAAATACTTTAGATTAAACCTAAGATATTAAAATATAAAAGCAAAATCGAAAGGGGATATAAAAATGGAAAAAATAATTAAAGATAAAGTGGTTTTAGCATATTCAGGAGGCCTGGATACCTCAATAATAATAGCTTGGCTTAAGGAAAATTATGATATGGATGTTATAGCAGCTTGCATTAATGTTGGCCAAGAGGACGATATGAAGGCAATTGAGAAAAAGGCGTTAAGCTCAGGGGCTAAGAAAATATATATTGAAAACGTAACAGCTGAATTTATAAAAGATTACGTATTTAAAGGGGTTAAGGCAAATGCTACATATGAAGGAAAATATTTGTTAGGTACAGCTTTTGCAAGACCATTAATAGCTAAAAAGCTTGTAGAAATTGCTCATAAAGAAGGGGCAAAATATATATGCCACGGATGTACTGGTAAGGGAAACGATCAAGTTAGATTTGAGGTAGGCATAGCAGCCATAGATCCTACAATAAAGATTATTGCTCCTTGGAGAATCTGGGATATAAAATCAAGAGAAGATGCTATAGATTACGCCAATGCTCGCGGTATAGAAATAGCAGTAACCAAAGAAAAAATATATTCAGTGGACCAAAACTTATGGCATGCAAGTCATGAAGGTGGAGATATTGAAGATTTTAAAAATGACCATAAAAGAGATATGTATCTTATGGTTACACCTCCAGAAAAAGCTAAAGATGAGGCTACATATGTAGATATATATTTTGAAAAGGGAATTGCGACAAAAGTAGACGGAATTGAATTAGAGCCAATAGATATCGTTTCAATATTAAACAAAATCGGTGGAGAAAATGGAATAGGTATTGTAGATTTAGTAGAAAATAGACTTGTAGGAATGAAGTCAAGAGGAATATATGAAACACCAGGTGGTACTGTTCTTTATGCAGCTCATAAAGAACTTGAGGAAATAACTATAGATAAAGATACATTGCACTTTAAATATCAAGTATCACAGAAATATGGAGAATTAGTTTATGATGGACTTTGGTTTAGCACTATGAGAGAAGCCCTTGATGCCTTTGTAGATAAGACTCAAGAAACCGTAACAGGTTCTGTTAAATTAAAGTTGTATAAAGGAAATATTATGGTAGCAAGTAAAGAATCGCCCAATGCACTATACGATGCAAGTATATCTTCTTTTGGTTCAAGTGTACTATATGATCATAAGGATGCAGAAGGATTTATAAACTTATTTTCATTGCCAAGTAAAATTAAGGCATACAAACATTTAAATAATATTTAAGCAAAATTACAAAATCTATAGAAGGCTTAGCGGGTGATATATATGAAACTTTGGGGTGGAAGATTTATTGAAAAAGAAAGCAGTCTTATGGAGGACTTTAATAGTTCTCTAAGCTTTGATAAAAGATTGTATTATGAAGATATTATGGGTAGTATAGCTCATGTTAAAATGCTTGCAAAATGTAGCATTTTAACTAATAAAGAGTGCGATACTATTGTTAATGGTTTAAATTCTATTCTATCAGATATTCAGGAAGGTAAATTAAAAATTGAAGGTGATTATGAAGATATTCACAGTTTTATGGAAATACAACTTACAAAGCTTGTAGGTGATGTTGGTAAAAAGCTTCATACAGCAAGAAGTCGAAATGATCAGGTTGCTGTGGATATGAGATTATATTCAAAACATAAAGCAAAGGAAGTTATTGAAAATCTAGGTGCTATTTTATCTACTATTAAAAAATTAGGAAATGATAATGCTGTTATAATGCCTGGTTATACACATCTGCAAAGAGCACAACCTGTAACCTTTAAACAGCATATTATGGCATACTATAATATGCTATCTAGGGATGTGAAAAGACTTATAAGCGCTATTGACATTATGGATGAAAATCCTCTTGGATGCTGCGCACTAGCAGGCACAACCTATGATACAGATAGAGATTTTACAACGGGAGAACTAGGTTTTAAAAAACCAGTAGATAATTTTATGGATGGGGTAAGTGATAGAGATTATCTATTAGAACTTTTATCATGTTTTTCTATAATAATGATGCACCTTAGTAGATTAAGTGAGGAGCTTATTTTATGGAGTAGTAAGGAATTTAATTTTATTGAAATTAGTGACGAATACTCTACTGGTAGCAGTATAATGCCACAAAAAAGAAATCCAGATGCAGCAGAACTTATAAGAGGGAAAACGGGGAGAGTATATGGAGATTTAATGAGCTTACTTACCACTATGAAAGGAATTCCACTGGCTTACAATAAGGATATGCAAGAAGATAAGGAGCCTTTCTTTGATGGAGCTTTCACAGTTTTAAAATCAATAAAGATTATGAATGGAATGCTAAATAGTCTTAAAATTAAAAAGGATAATATGTATAACGCAGTTAAAACAGGTTTTTTAAATGCTACGGAAGCTGCAGATTATCTTGTAAATAAGGGATTAGCATTTAGAGATGCTCATGGAGTTATAGGCGCTATTGTGTTACATTGTGAAAAGCAACATAAGGCTATAGAAAGTTTAACATTAGAGGAACTGAAGAGCTTTAGCGATTTATTTGCTCAAGATGTATATGAATTTATAGATTATGAGAATACTTTAAGTCGAGGCATAAAAAAAGAGATGAAATAAACGCTCTAAGGTTGTAATATAAGCTTTATAAATAAAAACACGCAACAGGTTCCCACACACCTGTTGCGTGTTTTTTGCTGAGGTTTTGGAAAGTAAAATAGCTACAATAACATAAAATTTGGATTGCCACTAAATTTTATGTTGTTGTAATTTAATATGATTCAATGAATAAACTGAATATTTTAAAAATTCAATAGATATATGTTTAACTATGTAGTATAATATGTTATAGTGTAAAATAGTGTAAAATAGTGTAATAAAGTGTAATACAGTACTAATTCCCAATAACTAAATTGTAGCTTTGATGTAAATGAATGAATTTTTTTACCGGTTGATATTATAATAAAGTTTTAGAGGAGATGAGTTTGGTGAAAAGAGTTTTGATTACAGACGATGCGATGTTTATGAGATTGGCATTGAAAACTATGCTTGAAAGAAACGGATTCGAAATAGTTGGAGAGGCTGAAAATGGAGAAATAGCTATTGAAAAATATAAACTTCTTAAACCGGATATTGTAACTCTTGATATTACAATGCCAGTTATGGATGGACTTGAGGCATTAAAACAGATAAAGGCCTTTGATAAGAGTGCAAAGGTTATGATGATTTCTGCAATGGGACAAGAAACAATTGTGAGAGATTCTGTGATTGCAGGTGCATTAGG
The DNA here is from genome assembly GCF_011065975.2 of Clostridium sp. FP1. NCBI lineage: Bacteria > Bacillati > Bacillota > Clostridia > Eubacteriales > Clostridiaceae > Clostridium > Clostridium sp. FP1. Next base: position 2,599,974 of record NZ_JAAMNJ020000001.1, read on the forward strand.
CTTTGTAATAAAACCATTTATTGAAGAAACAATAGTAAAAGCTTTTAATAAATTTTGATAAAGAGGTGTTATAAATGAGAATATTAATAGCAGAGGATGACTTTACAAGTAGATTATTTATGAAAAAATTTCTTTCTAAATATGGAGAATGTGAAGTTGTTGTAGATGGCATAGAAGCCATTGATGCCTACTTAAATTCAATAAAAGATGAAAATATATATGACTTAATATGTCTTGACATTATGATGCCAAGACTTGATGGAATGAGGGCGCTTAAATCCATTAGAGATATTGAAAAACAAAAGGGCGTTGAAGAAGACAAAAAAGTAAAGATAATTATGACCACAGCATTAAATGATAAAGAAACCGTATTAAATGCTTATGATTCAGGCTGTGAAGCCTACGCATCAAAACCAATTGAAACAGATAAATTTATTGTTGTTATGAGAAACTTAGGCCTTATAGTATAGAGAAAAACTGTTGGAGGCGTTAGTAGTGAAGATTCTAACAAAAAATAGACCTAAAATTTTAGATTAATATAGCAAAATCAGAAGGTGTAGAATTTGAAACTCTATATAATAGGAAGGAGATAACTTGCGTTATCTCCTTCCTATTATTTAAATTTAAAATCTCAATTCCTGATTGGATATATTTTTTTCTATTCTTATATAAAAATATTTTCGCTAGGTATTGTGAATTTAAAGCAACTCCCTTGCCCCAGGGTGCTTATGGCCCAGATTTTGCCACTGTTTTTTTCTACTAACTCTTTACATAAAATTAATCCTAAACTTGTACCTGTTTCTCCCTCAGTTCCAACTGTGCCGTGCTTTATGTCAATTCGGAACAATTTGGAAAGAATACTGGGGTCCATTCCTACTCCAGTATCTGCAACTGAAACTTCTATAAAACCTGAATCTAAATAATTAGATGAAATTGTTATACATCCGCCTACATTTGTAAATTTTATTGCATTGGAAATTAAATTTCTCATTATAGTATGTATCATATCATAATCACAATTTATATTTTGTTTTGCTACGTCTATTTTCATAATGATTTTCTTTTGTGTAAAATTATATTTTAGTACTTCAACACAGTCTTTGACTAAATTTTGTAGTTCAAATTTCACAGGGGTAAAGGTCATAGTGCCTCTTTGTAAACTAGCCCAATCTAGTAAGTTTTCACATAATCTATATAAATTTATTGCTGTCTTATTCATATCTAATGCAAGCAGGGCTAACTCTTCTTTATCAAATTCTTCAATGGATTTGGAAAAAAAATCAGTTATTCCAATTAATCCATTAAAGGGTGATTTTAAATCATGTGCAATAATGGAAAAAAAATGATTCTTAGATATAATTGACTCCTCTAATTGTTTTTTTTGCTCCTTGATAATTTCCATAGATTCTTTTAATGCAAGGTGAATTTGAACTCTGGCTAATACTTCTTCCTTTTGAAAAGGTTTTGTAATAAAGTCTACTCCACCTGCCTTAAACCCACTTACCTTACTAGATATATCTGTAAGAGCACTAATGAATATAATTGGTATATTTTTTGTTTTTATACTTTTTTTTATTTCATAGCATAATTCTATTCCATTTAAACCAGGCATTATAATATCTAATAAAATAATATCTGGGGTATTTTCTAATAAGAAATTTAATGCTTCATATCCATTTCTAGCAATTGCAACTTTGTATCCTTTGCTATTTAAAATATCACTAATAATTTGTAAATTTAAAGAACTATCCTCCACAACTAAAATTAAAAATTGTTTTTGATTATTCATATTTACCCCCATTATAAATTCCACATTTATCTTACAATTAATTTTTATATTTAGATTATCAATATTTTTGATAGGTCATTACATCAAATTTTCAAGTGTAGTACAATATGTTTAAAAATATAGATTAATAACATAAATAACGCAACCACTTTCAGTTGAATGTGCAATAAATTTGCAAAAATAAAATGCTAAAAGAAAGAGGAGCAAATTAGAATAACAAATAGATAGTTATAACTAGTTTTTTAGTAGTTAAAATCTCTAAGACAATTTTTAATGCCATCTACAGTTTCGGGCAAATCAATACCATATTTTTTTAATTTATCATTACTTATTCGAAGGTCCCTTGGATGGTCATTATATCTATCAGTATCTTTTTCTAAATAATTATCTGCTTTATGACCTAATCCAATTTCTTTTAATATGAGCAATGCTATATCATAAGTGCTTAAATCATTCTCACTTCCTGTGTGATAAATGCCATAAGGAAAATCTAAAATTTTATGGAAATTTTCTATTAAATCATAAACATAAGTCATCCCTCTAAATTCATTTACGGGTAATTTTATTGTCTTATCTTTTAAAACAGAAGATACGACATTCCATAGAATATTAGAACTTACCCTGCAATTTTTTTCTGGAAATCCAAATAACCAACTAAATCTTAAAATCCATAGTTCATCAATAATTCCTTTTAATTCATCTTCAGATTGGAGTTTATGTTTTCCGTAAACTGTATTAGGCATTGGAATATGATTTTCATTATAGGGGCCTGATTCTAAATTACCATTAAAAATTTGTTCAGAACTTAAATATACTAATTTAGATTTTGTTAAACTACAAGCTTTAGCAATGTTAATTGAACCTTTAACATTTATTTCATATGATAGTTCTGGATTTCTTTCACACAAACCTGTGTCAGCAATGGCGGCAGTATGTATTACATAGTCAGGTTTAAAATTTCGAATTATTTCTAAACACTTGCTTTCATCTGTTATATCTAAGTCACTATGGGTTAATGGAAGTATATCGTATTTATTTTTATAATATGTATAGAACCTTGATGCAAAGAAACCATTAGCACCTGTTAATAATATCTTTTTCATTTAAATCACCTCGTTTTTTTCTTTATAACCATAATATCATAAATTTTGAATTGTGACTAAACTTATATGTATGTTAAGTTGTTACTTTACTTTTAAATTAATATATAAGCCAGGCTGTAATGACAAAATTTAATATTTCGATAGGTAATTAAAACAATGCTGATCCTGTTGTAAATTTAAAGAATATTTATAAAAATAAGAAAAAGTTTGAAAAAGCATATTATTTATGGTAATCTTAAATAGTTATATTTTACATAAAAAACAATTTATGTAATTAATATTTAATGGGGGGCTTAATATGAAGAAAAAAATTTATAAGCTGTTGACCGCATTTGTATTTCTAATCTTTGCCATAGGAGCATTCGCGATGAACGTTCCAAATGATGCAATGGCAACGACACTTGAGAAAGATCAAAAACATGAACTGCAAAGAGAGCCTTACAAGGAGGGAAATCTAGAGGAACAAAACGACTTAGATAAAATAGTAAGGGTTATAGTTCAGATGAAAGAAGAACCAGTGGTTAAAAATAAAAATACTACTGAATACTCGATTTTAAAAAATCAGCAGCCGGTTAAACAACAAGTTATGCTACTTGAAGGTGCAAATTTAAGACACTCATATGGATATCTTGTAAATGGATTCAGTATGGATATAAAGATAAGTGAAATACCAAAGATAGAAAAAATGTATGGAGTGAAAAGTGTTAGGGAAGTTACTGTGTATGAGCCATGCATGACCACAGCAAAAGAATTGACACAGGTATATCAAACTTGGGAAAATCTAAAAATTAAAGGTGAAGGAATGGTTGTAGCTGTAATAGACTCTGGTATAGATGTAAATCATAAAGATATGCGTCTAACTGATGAGTCCACAGCTGCATTGTCCAAAGAGGCTGTGGGTAAAACCATTATTGAAAAAGGATTAAAAGGGAAATATTTCACAACAAAAGTTCCTTACGCATATAATTATGCAGAGGATAGTGTGGATGTAAAAGATACAAAAGATAGTACAAGTCATGGTATGCATGTTGCAGGCATTGTAGGGGCAAACGGTAAAGCCGCGGATGTGGCAAAGACAGAGGCAATCCAAGGGGTAGCTCCTGAGTGTCAAATAATTGCCATGAAAGTCTTTGCGAATAAAGGAACGTCTACGGGAGCATCATCAGATGATATTGTTAAAGCAATAGAAGATTCAGTTAAATTGCGGGTAGATGTGATTAATATGAGTTTAGGATCCACAGGAGGATTTCAAACTGATGATGACGCAGAACAAATAGCTATAAAAAATGCTACAGATGCTGGTGTAGTTGTGGTTGTATCTGCAGGGAATTCTTATTATTCAACATACCCTAAGAGAATACCAGGACTCGTAGATATAGGGCTAGTTGGTACACCTGGTATTGCTAAGGATGCATTACAGGTTGCATCTTACGAAAATATAAAAATAACAACAGTAGGTTTTGAATATACATCTTTAAACGATTCTGGAAAAATGGTTTATTCAGTCAGCGAAGAAGCTGATCCAATAAAGGTCTTAAAAGATCCTAATGGGTATGAGTTAGTTTATTGTGAACAAGGAAACAAAGATGGAGACTATAGACCAGGTGAGTTAAAGGGGAAAATAGCTTTAATTGAAAAAACAGATGGAACCTATGGAGAAAGGAAGCTTAAAGCGCAAAAGGCAGGAGCCGTAGGGACTATTATTTATAGTACCGATGGTAACGAAGGATTGGTTAATGTTTCTGTAAAAGAAGGAGCTACAATACCTTGCGTTTATGTAGGACATGCTTCTGGAACAACTCTCAGAGAGTTAATATCTAAAGGATTAAAAATTAAATTTACTGGCGATATTATAGTGCAGAAAAACGGTGACGGCAATAGTATGTCAGGTTTTTCATCTTGGGGACCAGCCCCCAATTTAGAATTCAAACCACAAATAACAGGAATTGGTGGAAATATCAACTCCACATTAAATGATAATAAATATGGGCTTATGGGTGGTACCTCTATGTCATCACCACATGTAGCTGGAGGAGAAGCACTTATATTACAGGGAATAAAAGCAAATAAGAAAATATCACTAAAAGGTAGAGAATTAGTAGATTTTACGAAAAGCACATCTATAAATACTTCACTGCCTATTATGGACAAAAATCACAATGAAGTACCTTATTCGCCTAGAAGACAAGGGGCAGGATTAATTCAACTAAAAGATGCTATTGCTAATAGAGTTATTGCAAAAGGCAAAGATGGTAGCCTTATGTTAGCTTTAAAAGAAATAGCTAAGGAAAAATCCTTTGAAGTAATATTAAAGAATTATTCAAATGAAGATATAACTTATAATGTAAATTGTATCTCAGGAGTTTTAACTGAGGATAATAATAAACTAGATACTACAGGTAATACTACTTTTCCATTTGACGTAAAAATACAAGGTTCATCCTTAACTTTTGAAAAAGATGGGAACTATGTATTAGTGGATGGAACCTCAGCTATAAGGGTTCCATCAAATGGAAATACAACATTAACCTTCAAAATTACTCTTCCAGATAACTTTGCTACAGAGCAGTTTGTAGAAGGTTTTATAAGATTTGAATCTAGAGATAAAGAAACTATTCCTTCAGTAGGAATTCCTTTCATGGGATTCTATGGAAACTGGAGCAAGCCAATTGTAATTGATGCACCAGCATGGGAAGGGGAGGCATCAGTAACTAAAAAAAGTTTTCTTATAGAGTCAGCCACAGATGGACTTTACGTTTCAGGTTATACTGGTAAGGATGCAGAAGGAAATTACATTATAGATAAAGAAAAAATATTTATTTCTCCAAATGGCGATGGAAAGTTTGATAATGTAATTCCAGAATTATTTTTCTTTAGAAATGTAAAAACAGTAGAGGGAGATATAGAAAATAGTCTTGGCAAGGTTGTAAAAACTTTTACTGCAAAAGAGAATGTAAGAAAAGCTGAAGGGTTAGAAGGTGAAAAAGCTAAAGCAGCACGGTTACTTAATTTAAAATGGGACGGCAAACTTGATGATGGGAATATAGCACCAGATGGTCAATATAAATTTGTGGTAAAATCAACAGTTGATTTAAAAGGTTCACAGCCTCAACAGTATTATTTGCCAGTAAAAATTGATGGTACAGCACCAAAATTAGAGATTACTTCACCCAAAACTACGGAAACTAAAAAATATACAGTACAATTTAAAGCAGAGGACGAATTTTTAGGATTAGGTAAAGTGGTTGTTAATTTGAATGGTAAAGATATGGATAAAACATTAATAAAAAAAACAAACAATGTATTTAGTTGCGAAGTGGAATTAATTGACGGATATAACAAAATAAATGTATCTGCTTATGATTTAGGAGAAAATAAAATTATCAAAGAACTTATTATTAAGTTTGGTAATGTAGCACAAGACAAAGAGCCTCCAACAATAGAATTAGCTTCTAAACCAGGTTCTACTACAAGTGATTATATCTTCATGTGTAAGGTAACAGATGCGGGGTCTGGAGTAGCGTCAGTTTCTATTGCATTTAATGGAGAAAAAATAGACAGTTCATTAATTAGTAGAATTGGTGATATGTATAGCTACAAGACAATTTTAAAGACTGCAAATAATATAATAAAAGTAACAGCAGAAGACAATGAAAAAAATATAGCAAGTAAGGAATTTAATATTGGAGTTAAAGAAGATAAAGAAGGTCCAATTGTTGAATTATTATCACCGTCTATATCATCTACAAAAGAATATAAATTAAAATTCAAGATGATGGATGAATTATCTGATGTTGATTTTTACTTAGTATATTTTAATGATAAAATTATGAGTAGTTCAAGTATTAAAAAAGATGGAGACATTTATTCTTCTGATTTAGAATTGCTTCAAGGTGATAATATAATAAAAATAAGTGTATATGATAAATTAAACAATGTTACAAGAAAGAGTTTTATAATTAAAATGGGAGATCTATCTAAAGATAGTGTAGCTCCAAAAATTGAATTGAAATCATCTAATGTATCAAATGTAAGTAAGTATATATTTAGTGCTAATATTACGGATGATTTATCAGGTGTTTCTAAGGTTTCTATATTGTTAAATAATGTACAAATAAATAGTGCTAAAATTGTTAAAACTGGAGATGTTTATAGTTCAGAACTAGAATTAAAAGAAGGAGAAAACAAAATAAAAGTAGTGGCCACTGATATTGCAAAAAATGAAGCGACTAAAGAATTAAGTGTTAAATATGATAAAGGTAGTAGCGGAGAAGACAAAGAAGGCCCAAACGTTGAATTAGTTTCAGGAAAAAATTCAAATATAAGTAAATATAAATTACAATGCAAGATAACAGATCCATCAGGTATAAATTATGTAGCATATAAAGTAAATGGTATAAGAAAAAGTACAATAACTGGAAATGTAACTATTGATGGAGACATATATAGTTGTGACTTAGACTTAGTGCAAGGTGATAATAAAATTGAAGTAAGTGCTAAAGATAATAAGGATAATTATAGTTTTCCTGAGTTTATTGTGAAACACGAAACATCAATAGCTGATGTTATAGCACCAAAAATAGATTTAACTTCATCAGATAAATCAAGTTTAAGTAAGTATGCATTAAATATTAAGATTACCGATGAGTTATCCGGTGTAGCTAAGGTCTCTATGTGGTTAAATGATGTGGAAATAGCTAGTGCTCAAGTTATTAAAACTGGAGATGCCTATAGTACAGAGTTATACCTAAAAGAAGGAGAAAACAAAATAAAAGTGACAGCTACAGATAAGCAAGGAAATGTAAGTAATAAAGAATGTGTAATTATTTACACAAAAGGATTATCAATAAAATTGAAAAACAGTATTATTGATAATGGAGAAGCAAAAATATCATTTGAAGTGATAAACCCTACTGAAAAACCTGAAAGTATAACTTTGATTATCGGATTATTTGATAATTATAATAAGCTTATTTCATACAAAGTTGTAAATGGTCAGGTAGGTAAAAATGAGCAAATTATGTTATCAGAAAAAATACAATTAACACCAAATGGAACTCGTATAAAATGCTTTATATGGGACAGTCTTGAAGGTATGAAGCCATTTATAGATGCAACTGAAATAATTGTACATTAAGAGTGCTAAGACAATATAAAATTTTTGCAATTGCATAAAGTAAATTGATTAGAAAAACAGCCCTGTATAATGTATAGGAGCTGTTTTTCTTCTTTTAATTTCACAGATGAAACATATGCTTTATTTAGAAGAATTACTTCTAAGGAGTGAATGCTTTTTATAATTAACTTCCCAATTTTTAAGGAAATCATAGGCACAAACTTCACCAGAATCATATAAATCCATAATTTTTTTATTAGAAATATTAAAGTCTGTGGTTTTAATATCAAGAGTATTGATTTTTACAGTTCGTAGATAATCCATTTCTCTTATATGAATATCATCCTGTGCTTCTAACATAGTCTCAATAATTGAACTAGTGAAATTCAAAATATTTGTGATTTTATGTTCTCGGATTTCTTTGTTTCCTCCTAGCTTAAAACCAATGGTTGGCCACCTGGGGATGCCATTTACATCAAAAATCCAAACTGGGTAATTACTTAGAACCCCGCCATCAACAATGAAAGACTTTTTATTAGAATTTGCATCATTTAAATTTACAGGTTGAAAAAAATAGGGAATAGATATACTCATTCTAATTGCCAAACTTACTTCCAAATCATCAGGATTTATACCGTATTCAGCAATGTCTTCTGGCAATATTAGCATCTTCCCACGGCTAATATCCGTTGCTATAATATGAAGCTTGTATTTTCTTTTATACTTCTTATTATTTAAAAGAATCCCTTTTTCTTCTGGGATAATCAAGTCTCCAAAGGTTACTTTTTTTTCGTTTTTAAGCTGAAGTTTATTTAAAAGAGCTTCATCAATCCAGTTTTTCAAATAATCACCTTTAAAAATGCCTTTTTTAAATAGTAGATTGCAAGTATTAGATAATATAGGAATATTAAAATGACTTTTATCAGCAATTCTCTTGTAGTCAATTTGTATCATTAATTTTTTTATTTCTTCAGCGCAGTAACCCGCTGCAACTAGTGCAGCAACAATAGAACCAGCAGAGTTTCCTGAAATATTCTTCCACGCATACCCATTATCCTCAAATGTTTTTAAGGCACCTACAAGACCAATGCCTTTAACCCCACCACCTTCAAACACTACATCTGCAAATTTTCTCTTATTATAAATGTCCATATATAACACCCCTTTATGAGTAATATATGAACAAGTAGATTTCCATGACCTATATTATCGAAAATAAATTATATTTACACCCTTGTTTATGAAAAGAATATCATATATTATAATGATTTTATAAAAGAGGCAATCAATGAAAAATATAGAAGAATACACACCTTGTGAATTAGCTACATTAGCAACAGTAGTAGGGATTTTAATTGCTGAAAAGCTTAATGTTAATCAACAAAATGTAGTAGGAAATTTTTTAGTAGGTGTAGCACAGATCATTTTGATAATTGCAGCTCAAGCTCAAAATCTCCAAGCGCAGCAAAATACCCAATGTGGAGATAATGGGAAAAATGATACTAAGGGTAGCAATAAGGATTTGCAAAAACAAATAGACGAACTTAAAGAACATATCAAAAATTTTGAAAACAATATGAGCAATTAAGAAAAATCAATAATATCTTAAAATTCTTTGACATTAAAAGAAACTTAAGGTAATATGAATTTGTAAAGTAACTAAACATTAAAAATTAGGGGAGTCAATATTTTGTCTGAGAGGAAACATTTATGTTTCGACCCTTATAACCTGAATTGGGTAATGCCGGCGGAGGGAAAATATGATTTGCACTTAGTTTTAAATAAGACTTTATAACGGTGCAAAGTTATAGGATTAAAAAACCCTTCGTTCAATTAAGAGCTAAGGGTTTATTTTATTTTATTTTAATAATGCATCACCCTAGGTGATGACTAAGGAGGAATTTAAATGTCAGTTGTAAATGTAAGTCTTCAAGTTATACCAGTGGTGGCAGAGGAAAGAATCTACCCTGTGGTAGACAAGGTTATAGAGTATATTCAAGCTAGTGGAGTAAAATATGAGGTAGGACCAATGGAAACTACTATGGAGGGTGAACTAGATGAGCTTTTGGATATAGTAAAAATGGCTCAAGAAATTTGTGTAGAGCAAGGAGCGGCTAGAGTTGTTTCTATAGTAAAAATAGATTATAAAGCTGAAGGCGTGACTATGAATGAAAAAACATATAAATATAGAAAATAAACTCATTCCTGTATTTTTCCAATTAGTAATTCTTTTTATATGGCAGATAGCTATAGATAAGTGGAAGGTTCCACAGTACATATTGCCTTCACCAAAAGACATTATTATTACCTTAGTTAATATATTGCCTAGTATTACTAAACATATTTATGCAACATTATGTGAAGCCTTGATTGGATTCACAATATCAATTTTGCTCGCATTAATTTTAGCTATATTAATGGACAATGTAAAGCTTATCAAAAAATGCGTATATCCAATTTTAGTAGTATCTCAAACCATTCCTATTATTGCTTTAGCACCACTTTTTGTAATATGGTTTGGTTTTGGAACATTGCCTAAGATTATTGTGGTAGTACTAGTATGTTTTTTTCCTATAGTTATTAGTTTGATGGATGGTTTAGAATCAGTGGACATGGATATGATAAACCTTTTAAAGACCATGGGAGCTAGTAAGTTTAAAATTTTTACAATGGTAAAGCTACCAGCCTCTACTGTGAATTTTTTTTCAGGCCTTAGAATAGCTGCGACCTATAGCATTATGGGGGCAGTTATTGGAGAATGGCTAGGAGGAGATAAGGGCCTTGGGGTATATATGATTAGAGCTAAAAATTCATATGCCCTTGATAAAGTTTTTGCAGTAATTATAATTATTGTATTATTAAGCATGGGACTATTTGGGCTCTTGTATTTATTACAATATTTTTTTACTCCTTGGAGTAGAAATAAAGCAGATAAGAAAAACTAAACTTATATAATATTTTATTCTACTTGGAGGTAATAAAATGCTAAAGAAATCAATTTCATTATTATTAATAGCTTCAATGACTGCAGTTTTATTTGTAGGTTGTGGTACAAAAAAAGAAAGTGTAACTAAGGAAGAAACCTTAAAAAAGGTTACAGTTATTTTAGATTGGGTACCAAATACTAATCATACTGGATTATATGTAGCAAAAGACAATGGATATTTTAAAGAACAAGGACTTGATGTGGAGATCATCCAGCCTGCACAGGGAAGTACTTCAACTTTAATTGCTGCAGGTAAAGGAGATTTTGGTATAAGCTATCAAGAAGATGTAACTTATGCTAGAAGTGCTAAAGATCCACTTCCAATAAAGGCTATAGCTACAATAATTCAACACAACACTTCAGGATTTGCAGCACCTGTGGGGAAAAACATTAAGTCGCCCAAGGATTTTGAAGGTAAAACCTATGGTGGATGGGGATCTCCTTCCGAAACTGCAATATTAAAAGCCCTTATGAAAAAAGATAATGCGGATTTTTCAAAATTAAAGACAGTGGATGCAGGAGCAGAGGATTTCTTTGCTGTAACTAAGAAAAATATTGATTTTGAATGGATATTTTATGGATGGACAGGAATAGAAGCTAAGCTTAAAAATATTCCTATTGACTATATTGATATTGGAAAATTAAATAATGATTTAGACTATTATACTCCAGTAATTATAGCTAATGAAAATAAATTAAAAGAAAATCCAGAAATAGCAAAGAAATTTTTAAAAGCTGTTACAAAAGGATATGAATATTGTATGGAAAAACCTGAGGAAAGTGCTAAAATTTTATTGAAAAATGCACCAGAGACAGATAAAGCTCTTGCTATAGAGAGTCAAAAATATTTAAAGGGACAGTATAAAGCTGAAGCTAAAAGATGGGGTGAAATGAAAGAATCAGTTTGGAATAATTACACCAAATTTCTTTTAGACAGAAAGCTTATACAAAAAGATATGAAGGCAAGTGAGGCATTTACTAATGAGTACTTACCAAACTAGTAATGAAAAATTAAAGGTATCAAATATTAAAAAAACCTTTGGAAGTATGGATATAATAAATGATGTTTCCTTTTATGCCAGTGAAAATGAATTTATAAGTTTACTCGGACCAAGTGGCAGTGGTAAAAGTACTATTTTCAATATTATATCAGGTCTTTTACTTCAAGATTCAGGTGAAATTATAATTGACGGACGAGAATGCCATGGTAATATTGAAAAGGTAAGTTATATGCATCAAAAGGACTTGCTATTACCTTGGAAAAATATTGTGGACAATACTACACTTTCTCTTATAATAAAAGGGAAATCTAAAAAAGAGGCAAGGGCCGAGGTGCTTACTCATTTTAAAACTTTTGGACTCCAGGGCTTTGAATATAAATATCCATTTCAGCTTTCCGGAGGTATGAGGCAAAGAGCCGCATTACTTAGAACATATATGTCATCCTCGGATATTATGCTGCTAGATGAGCCTTTTGGTGCACTTGATGCAATTACTAGATCAAAGATGCACTATTGGCTAATAGACGTGATTAAAGAACTAAAAGCTACCATAATATTTATAACTCATGATATTGAGGAAGCAATATTTTTATCTGATAGAATATATGTATTATCAGATAAACCAGCAACTATAAAAAAAGAAATAATTGTTGATTTACCTAAAAATAGAACTGCGGATATAGTTACATCAGAAAAATTCAATGAAATAAAGAGAATTATTTTACAAACATTATAAGGAATCTTAAAAAACAACCCAATAAAACATCCACCTTAAAATAATTAAGTTGGGTGTTTTATCTTTATGTGCCTAAAAAAGGTATGAAAAATTAGTATTGTGATAAAATATAATATTAAGTCACATGGAGATAAATACTAAGTCAATATAAATCGCATTTTTGACTTGGTATTTATCTTCATGTTCCTAGCTACTGAATATTGGAGGAAAGAAATGAAAAAAGGAGCGCTAGAAAGAAATTTCATAAAACTAAAAAGTCAGTTTTCACAGATTAAAGAAATAGCAGTACACACTAAGTCAAATGCCTTGTGGGAACATGAAGCAGCGGTAAGAAAGAAATTAAAGGAACTAAAGGCGTTTAAGAGTGAAAATTTCAAAGACTATAAAAGGGTTTATGAAAATTATTCACAGTTACTGGAATATATATCAATAAGGCTTGTGGATGATTACAATAAGAAAAATAATACAAACTTTAATTTTGATATAATCTCAAAGAATAAGGGTGAAAGCTATTTAAAATCTGGAATTATAAGTGTATTAATAACTGAGCATATTCCTGAAATTATATCTAGTGAATTTGAACGTGTGTTTCCAACTAACCCTAAAGATGAATATGAGGGAACAAGGAAATTCAAGAGAAAATTTTATCTCCATTTAGGTGAAACTAATACGGGAAAAACCTATAATGCCATGATGCGGCTTAAAGAGTCAACAAGTGGAATTTATCTTTCTCCACTAAGAATATTAGCACTTGAGAACTTCGAAAGATTAAATAGCCAAGGCGTAAAATGTAACCTTGCAACTGGAGAAGAAGAAATAAATATTGAAGATGCTGCGCACATTTGCTGTACTATAGAAAAATTAGATATAAGGGAGGAGTATGAAGTTGGTATTATAGATGAAATTCAAATGATCGATAATGACCAAAGGGGAGCTGCTTGGACTAGAGCTGTTTTAGCATTAAAAAGTAAAGAGATACACATTTGCGGAGCAATAAATGCAAAGGATTTGCTTATAGAAATAATAGAGGATTGCGGAGAGGAGTACGAGATTATTGAGTACAAAAGAGATGTCCCTCTTGTAATGGAAGATAACTCTTTTGTATATAAGAGTATTCAAGAAGGCGATGCACTTGTTACATTTTCAAAGAAGAAAGTGTTAGAACTAGCTTATCATTACTCGAATTTAGGTATAAAAGTAAGTTTAATCTATGGAGATTTGCCACCAGAGGTGAGAAAAAAACAGTACAATCAGTTTATTAACAAGGAAAGCACAATTTTAGTATCCACTGATGCCATAGGTATGGGGGTAAATCTTCCTATAAAAAGGATAGTATTTATGGATATTAAAAAGTTTGATGGTAATGAGATAAGATATTTAAATTCTCAAGAAGTTAAACAAATAGCGGGAAGAGCAGGTAGAAAAGGAATATATGAAGTTGGATATGTAGCATCTTATGGTAACACTCAAGATTTTATAAGAGAAAGCTTAGATACAAAGGATAAAACTATTGAAGAAGCAGTAATAGGGCCAAGTGAGGCTATATTAAAGATCAGTTCTCTTTCCCTTAGAGAAAAATTAGCTTTATGGAGTACAAAAGAAGAAAAAACGCCTTTTTATAGAAAAATGGATATAAGCGAGTATTTGGTAGTATTAGATAATTTAAGGCATTATAAATTGGAGGAAAGAATTCAGTGGAGACTACTAAAAATTCCTTTTGATGTATCTAATGATAAAATGATGAATGCATTTTTAAGCTATGTGGATGAATTGTTCATAGCTAAAAAAGAGATTATCTCAAAACCACAGTGTCATTTAGAAGACCTTTATGAATTAGAACTTTACTACCAAAAAATAAATCTTTATTATTCATTTTCAAAAGTATGTAAATTGAATTTTGATGAACAATGGGTATATGCGAATAGGATAAAAGTTAGCGATGATATTAACAGCATATTAAAGAGCATATAAAATAAATATTAAAGTCACTGATTTTTCTAGGCAATAGCATTTAGAGGTAGATTGGTTTTGATATTCTCTTTTTGCCATTAATACCATTAAAATAAGGTTATAAAATTTATTAAATGTGTACATTATATTAGTACAACAAACAAAATGTTTAAAGGAGGTTACATAATATGCCATACAGAAGTTTAGTACCAGAATCAAAAGCAGGACTAAATAAATTCAAAATGGAAACTGCAAATCAGTTAGGAGTAAGCTTTACAGACTATAATGGTGACTTAACATCAAGACAATGTGGCTCAGTTGGTGGAGAAACGGTTAAAAAAATGGTAGAGCAATACGAAAGAAATTTATAAATTTAATTAAATAGGGTGTGCAGCAAAGTTGCATACCTTGTTTTTTTGTAGTAAATACAAAAAAATGCAATTTGAATTTATAATAATCAATTGATTATCTATTCAGTTTATCTATTTGACTTATGGTATATAAAAGGATATAATAAATCTCGTAGTGTTAATACGGCTCCTTGGTCAAGAGGTTAAGACGCCACCCTCTCACGGTGGATTCAGGGGTTCAATTCCCCTAGGAGTCACCAAAACATAAACGTTAATATAGCAGGCTTTACAGCAATGTAAAGCCTGCTATATTTTTGTTTCCCACAATTTTAACACATAAGTTTCAGAAAGGTTTAGAATGTATTGGGTAAATATATGGAGGGGCTAGTCATAACGATGACTTATGGATTGCTGTGTTTGAAATTGCTAAAAGATTGAATTTATCTATGAATATTCAAGAACTAAAAGCCATTTATGTAAATGGGTCATAACTTAGACAAAAAGCATCGGTTAGATATCGGTGTTTTTTTGTTGTTTCTTAATATTAAAGAAAAGTTAAGATGGATTGTTTAGTAAATAACGAGTTATTTTGGTTTATTATACAAATTTAGAAGGAATATGATAGAATGATGTAGAAATTATAAATGAGAGGTTTTACATCCATTAATTAACACCATAAGCAAATTAATTACTTTATATGCCTTCTAATTTAGATTGTACTTATTATAGATAATGCCTAAACTGTTGATTTTACTTAGTATGTAAATAAATGTTAGCATTTTTGCTCGTTTATAGGTAGAAAGATTGTTAGTAGAATGTTTTAGAAGTATTTATGAGTATTATGTCTAAAATGGGAAGTCAAAAAAATGTAAAACTTGATAGGTGTAGGGCATGATGTTAGTATAGAGAGAATTACTATATCTCATCTTACTACAAGAAGAAGTCTTAAAGAATTAGAAGAAAATCATATTAGGAATTTGTTTAATACATTAGCAGAACAGACAACATTGAGTAGTCATTTTAGTAAACATAATATTACATTTAAAAAGTATAAGGGAATTTTACAACATCTGCATTCATGGTACCATATTTCTGCGGCAAAGAGGGAGAAGGTATATTTCGCACGGTTTTTAACCAATTTATGCTTCTGTGGATTATTTCCAATGTCTTTTCTTTTTCCGTAATATCTCCAATAAATAAGTGTGCTTTTAACCTTTTTCTATCGGGTATACTTGCATCCTCAACATGATTTACTTTATATTCTTTCTCTGAAGAAATAGTGCAAGAAAAATATTATATAATCTTATTAAATGATACGTTGAATAATATTTTGATTTCTTTGGGATGTGGATTGATTACATCGGTCATTGTTACTATGTTATGTGAGCAAGCAAATGAAAGAGTAAATATTAAACAAAAAGAACTAATGAAGAGTAATATTTTAATGGATTTTACTGAATTAATAAATTTTTATTTTAATGATGGATTGGAGTGTATTAACTTAAAAGATATCTTAAATAATGATTTTGGGCTTGATGCAAATGTTAAAATAAATCAGTATATATTACTTGGAATAATGTTCTATAATGAAGATGAATTTCGTTATTTAAATAACTTACAAGGATATTCAAACAGTTTAAGTGAAACGATTAGAGAAAATAATATTAAAAAATTGTATGATGGATATTCAGAAATATTTGATGATGCATTAGGATGGGATTTTTCTATGGGACCATATTCAAATGAAAAGAAAGTTTTTAAAATATGTAATACATTGAAAAAACCTATATCAACAATAAATGCGGATAAAATATTAGAATTCGTTTTTGTATATTTGAATTACACTAAATATATAAAAGATTTTCAAAGGGTATTTAACTATATAAAAAGTGATGAATAAAGATATTTATATAAGATAATTTCAGTTCGAGAAGAAATTGTACAAGTATGACGTTTGTTTGAATAAATTACAGTTTAAAGGTTGAGTAATATAAATAGTAATTTAGGGGGTTGTTTCTATGCTAAATGTAAAAGATAAAGAAACTTTCCAGATAAGCATGGAAGATATTATTGGAGAATTAGAAAACTCCGAGTATAAGGAGAGATATGAAATATATGATACCTATCTTGGGCAAGATGCCGATAGATGGCGCAGAGGATATAAATCCAAATTTCAACAGTCGTTGGTAGATGATAATTTAATGTATTTTGCCTATATAAAGTTTTATGTAGGCGGGGAAAAAAAATATGCCTTGGTTGCCGGTAAAAGTGGTTCGTATACTGTTAATAATAGTTCCGGTTGTGATCTTGGTTTTTATTTATATCCACAAAAGGGCTCTGCAAAAAAATGGCTATACGACAATGAAAAGCAGTGGTGCCAAACGGAATTTCTGGTTATAGCAACTAATGTAGAAGAAAAAGAAAAAAGTTGCAAAGAGGCAGAGGCGATTGAAAAATATTTAGTGCGTACTTTCGGGCTTTTTGAGAGTTGATTAAACGAATGCCAAATTCCAATTTATCATTAAGTTGATTCACAAGCTCTTATATGAAGAACAAAGCCCAAAGGATCTAAGGGGTATAGTTAACGAATAAAGAGTAGTGGAAATGGCATATTAATTAAAGTTTTATTTTCGCACTAATTTGTTAATTAATAGTAGATTGCGAAAAAATAATTATTAAGTATAGATTATACAATATGTAGATAAATAGTAATTTGTCGAGCAGTACAAAATGAAGTGATTGCTCATTAAAGATGTCATAGATACACACGGATAATTGAAAAATCTATGTGTATGTCTATTTTGGAGAGAGGTAGAGAAAACTTTGATGAAATAGAAGAACAGTTTTTGCGATTAAACATAAAATTATGAGATTTACGAGGGGTGAGTTTATGAACTGGCAACATTTTCAAACATATAATGAAGCAGCAACTCGGGCGTTTGAAGCAATGTGTAATCAGTTGTTTGAGTTATGGATAAATAGAGAATATAAGGATACGAAGCAATCTTTTGTTGTAGTAAATGGAGCAGGCGGTGATGGTGGGGTAGAATCCTATGCTACTCTTGTAAATGGTCAAGAGGTTGGAGTGCAGGCTAAGTGGTTTCCAGATAGTATTACCACCTCTCAATTCAATCAGATAAAGAACTCTATCTTAACAGCATTAGAAGTTCATCCCAATTTGAAGGAATATATAGTATGTGTACCTAGAGATTTGTCAAATTTAAAAAAAGGTAAGGATGGGAAGGTTGTTCTGGAAACAGAATATTCCAAATGGGATAAAATTGTCACAGAGATTAAAAGTAACTGTCCAGAGATTGAAGTTATTCTTTGGGGTGACCATGATTTAGAAGGTAAGTTGCAATATGCAGAAGCTGCCGGGGTCCGACGATATTGGTTTGAAAAAGAAGAACTTACAAAAGAAGCCATACAGTATTCATTTGATAAACAAAAACTTGGCTGGATGGCTCAACGCTATATTCCCATTTTGCATAATCAGGGAACTATTCATAAAGACATAAACAGTTTCTTGGGTGATTCAGAAGAATGCATTTCTTTGTTAGGGGAATTAGAATGTATAGAAAAAGGTTATGGAACGCTTATAGCTGAGATTGGTATTTTATGTGACTTGCTATATGAAAAGCAGCTATATATTGCTAAAATTGAGGAACTACAGGAATTGTGTAGTAGAGTAAAACTCCAGTTGGTGGAATTGTCTAAGATTAAAAATAATTTTAAATATGAAAATAAATTAATGCAATGGAATGAGTACATTTTAACTTATGAAAAACTAGGGGACATAGAAGAGTGGCTGGATAAGTGTTCTCATGGAGATAGTTATCATCATTTTTGGGATGTAAAAAAGCTATTAGAAAAGATTCGTAACGTCAATATATTTGTGTTATTCGAAAAACTGAAACAGAGGTGCAATTTTGAAAAAATAATTATAATGGGCGAACAAGGAACAGGAAAAACACATGGGATTGCAAATGTGGTCGAAACGCAATTGGAGAGTTATTATAATGTCCCTATTTTGATCCAAGCAAAGAGTGTTTCACCCCAAGATGAATGGAAGGATATGATTATTAGTGTATTGGGGCTGTCCAAGGGGTGGAGTGAAGATGAATTATGGTCTGCCTTGGAAGCATTATCATATAGAAATGAAATAAATAATTCGTTATATGACATAGCGAAAAATAATATTCGTATTGTCCCTAAAGTTATGATTTGTATTGATGGAATAGACGAAATAAAGCCATATGCTCGTTGGAATGAGAGAATAAGTCAGGTGAATGCAATTACTGCTAGGCATCTGAGAATTAGGTTTTGTTTTACAGGACGGCCATATGCATTTGATCGAAGAGGGTTATTATCGAAACAAGATTTTAAAAGGGTTGTTTTAGCTGATGATGGAGATGTTCCGGTAAAAACGATATATGATAAGTATATTCAATATTATAATGTTGATGATGAGGGCGCAAAATGGCTTCGTTATGCTATAAGTACGCCGTATGCTTTGAAATTAGTGTGTGAGCTTTATGAAGGAAAACATATCGGGCAAATCGGAAAATCAGATGTTACAGTATCAAATATGTTACGAGAGAAATTTGATAAACTGAATCAAGAATTTAAAACTTTGGCAGGATTTGAGGAAAATACAAATGACCAAATTGTAAAAATAGTATTATTAAAAATCAATGAAGTATTTGACACTCAGAATGAGGTTACACGGACACGAATAAAATCAGTTTTGAGAGAATTGGACATTTATCAGTATTTAAATGAGCCGGGATTGGAAAAGTTATTAGATTTTTTAGAGAAATATTCTTTTTTGCAATCATATCAAAAATGTGCAAAAAGTTTCTTTGAAGAAAATGAAAGAATCTATATGTTAGGGACACAGCCTGTTTTTGATTATTTGAAGGCTCTCCGGTTATTTGAGAGGAGTGTATACTCGTATGATTTGGAACTGGATAGTCAAGTTTATGAGAATACCGGAGCACTGCAAATGTACTCGGTAATGGTTATGGATTGTTATGGGAAAACTTTGTGGGATAATAAATTTTGCCAGGAGCATTTGTATGAAGAAGATTTGTTTAGTGCTGTTGCTTTTGCTTTAGTAAACGTAAATGAAGATATTTCAGGTAAATATGCTGAATGGCTTAAAGAATTGATGAGTGGAAATGCTTATGCATTATCATTGACTGTTAATAAAATAATCTTTCACTTGGCCAGAGCAGTGAAGCATCCTTTGGGAAGTAGACTTCTTGACCAATGTTTAAGGGCATTTGACAAACCAGCTGATAGGGATATTATTTGGTCAATTCCTTCGAAATTAGAAGGAATTGATGATTCTACGTGGATTCGCTATGAAGATATAGAGTATTCAAATGAAACATACAAATTGGAGGATACGGATTGTTTTGATGGAATGCCCTTGATCTGGGTATGGGGATTAACTTCAGTTGATAATAGGCAAAGAACAATGATTCGTCAGGAAATCACAAAATGGGGAATTGCACAGCCAGAAGAATTCTATAAGCTATTTGAAAACTTTGCAGATATTAACGATATTCAAGCTAAGACGGACATTTTCGCAATAGCAATGGCAGTTACATATGTGTGTCGGAAAAATTATGCATATTTAAAATTAATATCTAAATGGATATATTGTAATATTTTTCAGTATGGTGAGATAAAAAGTATGCGTAACGCTGCGATTAGATATTATTCAAGAGCAATTATGGAATGTGCTTTTTCGGAAAGGATAATTGCTAATACACAGATTGACAAGTGCCGCCCGCCACATAGAACTGATTCCTCACTTTTACCCTTTGCCCCCGAAGCAACTGAAGGAACAAGGATGGGAGGCTATAAGATGATGGATTACGATTTGGCAAGATATGTTTTGTGTGATCCATTAAATCGAATGTTTTTTTTACATACAAACTATAAAAGTGAAATTGATAAAATTGTAAAGAAATATAGTAAGAAATATCAGTTGCCGAATTTAACAAGTGAGAAATGGATTTTAGGGACTGCTTTTGGATATGTAAAGGCCGCAGGCTGGTGTGAAGATATTTTTTATGGAAAACCAAATGGAGGGAAGCCAGGAGAAAAACTGGGTTTAGATATTGCAATAAGCAGGCAATTTAGATCAGCAACCCATGGAAGTATGAGTCAGATTATGACAATTACAGAAAAATACACATGGTGCGCAAAAATGGAATTGTTAGGGTATTTGGCAGATAGGTTACCTTATTACGGGTACGAAAGAGGCAATGATTATATAGAAGATTATGGGCAACTGGAAGACTATGTTAATCCCTATCAAGAGCTTTGTCAGATTGATGTAAATAAGGTAATGGAAGAAACAGATTGGATTTTGCCAGAAGAATTGACACCATCTATTAAAGGATGTGATTATAGTAAGGATGGTATTCAAAAATGGATTATTGAGTCGGCTATACCAAACTTTGAAAAGTGGATTAATATTCAACAGGGAGCAGTAACATTATTTGGATCACATTTTGTAAATAATGAAGCGCAGGGTGTTACAACCATGATGTGGATATCCTCTGGTCTTATACCTAAAGGTACAGCATCATCTCTTGTAAAGAAATTAAAAGATAAGGATTTTGCTTCGAAATTAATAAATGCTGAAGATATGCTTGCATATCCCACCTCAGATTGTTACGTTTCTCCTTTGGAGGTATGCTGGTTTGATTGGAAAGATGAACACGATTCAGATATAGTATATGGTAATAATGTATTGTATAAAAATGTAGCAAAATGTACATGTGATATACAGGAGAAAGGTGAAACGGAATATGAGATACCATCAAAAAAAGCAAGGAAAATGATGAGTATTGTAAGTGGAGATGGGTATCACTATTATAATGATGAAGGTTTTGAAATTGCAAGTTACATGGATGCAGGGGAACGTTATGGGGATAGCCAACATATGCTTCTTGCTAATGAGGACATCTTTATTTCTAAGGCTTCTGAATTGGGATTACAGCCAATTTGGATTGTAAGAGTATTAAAGGAAGTATCGGATAAAGCACGAGAGAAGTATGACTTCTTTATGGATAGAGATGAAACTTATTTAGTATGGAAAAACAGTCAACGATGGCAAACACGAAGAATTGAATGGGATGATTAGATAGGGATATGTCTCTACAAATGATCGAGGGGGTAAAAAGTCATTGATATTGTATCTGATATTTGATGTACTTGCTACCCCCTCATGTCAAATAGTAAGACTAAATAAATTCAGACTTAGGTGAAATAAGTTCTCTTTTAGCTCATCAAGTCGGCAAATTTCAATTTGTAGGGTTAAATTAACAAAATTTTAGACACAGTTATTTCGTATTTTGTATAGGTTTGGATTCAGATGTTGAGCCGATAAAAACTATCACCATAAGTATATACTTAAATGATGATAGCCACTAAAACTGCTCAATTTCTGAAACAAGCAAAAGAACGATGCCGCGTTTCCACTACTATGGAGATTCAATCTTTCCCCTCTTTCTGAAATTTGCTTTAACACTAAGATTAATCACTTTAATTTCCATAAATGTATCTTAAACTCTTCTAAATTTTGATTATTTTCTAAAAATAGACGTACTTTCCCCCTCCCCAAAATAAACACTCTACGAGACGCTATTCCATTTTTTTTCACAAGGTGGAGAAAAATTTTGGCGATTCAACTTCTCTTTTATAATCATTTTACCTTTACCACAGCAAGAACATGTATTTATATCTATTCCTGTCATCTTTAAAAGAAGCTCCGCTGCACTTAACTTAACATCTGAATTTTCACCTTTACTTTGTACTGCACCTGTAAGTTCTTTGCACTTTTGAAGTTTAGTTGACCTATTTCTATTGCTTAATATCCCATAGTGTCTAATTTTTACAAATTTTCTTGGTAGAACATGCATGAGAAATCTTCTAATAAATTCATCTACCGCAAGAGTCATAAATTTTTCTTTATTATGGTCTTTATAATCTCTCCACTTAAATGTTACATATCCATTTTCTAAATTTACAATTCGATGATTAGATATCGCTACTCTATGAGTGTATCTGCCAAGGTATTCAAGTACGTACTCCGCACTCCCGAAAGGGGGTTTGCAGTATACAACCCATTCTTTTTTATATAACTTACCTACAAAGCTTTGGAATATGTGTTTTTCTGTTAATTCCTCAATTCCAGTAGTATATTTAAGAGCATTACTATAATAAGCTTTTTTAAGATAAAATAAGAATTTTCCTCTAAATATTCTTGATAAAACTTTCACTGGAATAAAAAAATTCTTTTTAGAATTTATCCATTTTGTACCATCAAAAGTTAAACCACCACTTGGAACTATACAATGCATGTGAGGGTGATTCATTAAGTTTTGACCCCACGTATGTAAAATTGACATAAATCCAATTTCGGCTCCTAAATATTTTTTATCTCTTGAAAGTTCAAATAATGTTTCTGAAACAGCATTAAAGAGGATAGAATACATTTCCTTTTGGTTTGTAAGAGTTATATAGTTAAGTTCTTGAGGTATAGTGAAAACTACATGAAAATACCCTACGGGTAATAAATCCTCTTTTCTTTTTTCAAGCCATCTTTCCTTTGCTAAAGTTTGGCATTTAGGACAATGTCTGTTTCGGCAGGAATTATAAGAAACTCTAATATGCCCACATTCATCACATTCATCTATATGACCACCAAGCTCTTCTGTTCTACAAGCTTCAATATCAATCATAGTTTTCAAAATGTGCAGCGGAAGCTGATGATTTCTCCTATATTCATCGCCATACTGATTAAATATATCTTGAATCTCAATCATCTTTTTCTCCTAAGAGCACATCCAATGGACTCTTTATATTAAGTAAATCCATTCTTCTAAGATGTAAATAAATAGTGGTAGTAGTTATTCTGGTATGTCCTAAAAGTCTTTGAATGTAGCAGATATCTGTACCAGCATCCAATAAGTGAGTTGCAAAGCTATGACGAAGCGTATGGACAGTTGCATGCTTAGTGATTTTAGTTTTTTTTATAGATTTCTCGAGCATTTTCTGAACACTACGTGGACTTATAGAATCTGTACGACCCTTTCCAGAAAATAAATATTCCGTAGGATGATATTTTATCCAATACTCTCTAAGGATTTCTAAATTTGCTTTTGACAACAATGAATATCTATCTTTTTTACCCTTGCCCTCTCTAATTAATATTTGCATGTTTTTACTATCAATATCCGTTATTTTTAAATTGCAAACTTCACTAACCCTTAAGCCTGCGGAGTAAACCGTCATGAGAATTGCCTTATGCTTAAGGTTTTCAGTAACATCAAAGATAGACTTAACCTCATCTGGGGATAATACAGCAGGTAATTTTGATGGTTCTTTCATCCTTGCGATTTTGTCCGAATTCCAGTATCTATTCAGAGTTTTAGTATAAAAAAATTTAAGGCTTGAATTAATATAATTAACTGTTCCTTCACTTAATTTCTTTATAATGATACAATAATGTAGATATTCACAAATTTCTTTTTCACCTAAATACTTTGGTGATTTGTTGTAAAATTTAGCAAAGTTACTAACGTGATTAATATAGCTTTTTATAGTCGTTGGACTATAACCCCTTAGTTCCATATCCATTTTCATTTTTTCTCTTAATTCTGACATAAATAATAACACTTCCTTATTTTTTATTTCGACAATAAAAGTTTATAGGAAGTGTGTATTATAATAAAGAAGTATCTTAGTAAATAGGATACTTCTTTATATTTTATTTATGTAAAAATTAAATTAAGCGCATTAGTACTCGTCTGCCACCGTTTTTAGCGGTTTAGTTCTATTCATAAAGTTCGTCATAGATAACTGTAAGGTTACTAAATAAATTACATAAACTGGAAAGAATGTGGACATACCCACTAGGCTAATAATGCTCAGTCGAAAAAATGAATAACTTGGATATGTCGAACTAGTAAATAAGGTTGCATTAAACATAATTTAGAGATTGTTGGAACATTTTCGGACATTCTTGTGGTTCAGTTGACATGCCATACTTTTGAATATTCAAAAGTATATTGGAAAAAATACTGCGTGGGAAATTGCTTATCATGATAAAAAATATATAAAAGATATGAAACAAAGATTAATAGATGCTGGATTAGATGTGACAAATATAAAATTTATAAGTGATAGAGTTGTTTCCTATAAGCTTCAAAAATAAGTTAGTGATTTTTTAGAGTAATCAAATTTATAGTCAAATTATCTAGAACCATGTCTGAGTCTTTGCCAAAAGGAGATATAGATTGAAAAACACTACCTTTTGAAAAAATCACAAATGTTCTGCATAATGAATTAAATAGGGTGGTTGAGAGCGTATCTAAATTTAGTAATTAATATATTATTTATTGAATAAATAGATTTAGAGTGAGAAAGAAAATGAAAAATACGAAATTAGGTAAGATTAGAAATTATAAAACAAAGCATTTTTAACTTCCCATTATTCTTAGCGAATTATACGAAGTTAGGCGCGAAAAAAAGCTCAAACCCTAGATAAGAGTCTGAGTGTAAAAAAATATAGAAGTACGCCTAACTTTGGATAATTAAAATAGCACGAAACCGCGGTAGTATAATTAGAACTTATGGGGATTGAATAAACCTACCCTTACTTAACTTAATGGATTAATTGAGGATATAGTTAAAATTAAAGTGATAAACATATAAAAACACCATTACAGCTAGATATATAGACATAGTTTCCCCCTCCCCATAATAGCAAACTCTTAATATTATGCAGTTTGTAAGGAGGTAGGAGGAGATTTGGAAAATAAAGTATGACGGCTAAGTTTGTCCGAACCACATCGTGGGCACTTGGATATATCTCTTCCAGTGATCTTTTGGATTAATTGGAGTGTTGATATTTTTTCTTTAAGTAAAATAGGTGTATTAGTAAGGTGTTTGCAAAGCTTAAGTTTGGTAGTTTTGTTTCGATTTCCTAGTAAACCATAGTGTCTTATTTTCATAAATCCACTTGGAAGTATATGAATTAGAAACCTACGGATAAACTCATCAGCAGAAACAGTCATTAACTTACATTTGCTACTATCTTTGTAATCGCGCCATTTGAATGTAACATTGCCATTTTCAATATTAACGATACGATTATTTGATATAGCAACTCTGTGAGTATATCTACCTAAATATTCGACTACACATGCAGCTTCTTTAAAAGGTGGTTTGCAGTAAACAATCCACTCTTTAGAATATACAGAGGAAAGTAGGTTTTCAAATTCATTATCATTACAAAGATATTGTTGACTACCATGAAATTCAAGCTTATTTTGGGAGTATAATTGTTTGAGATAATATAAAAATTTGCCTCTGAATTTGCGAGATAGCACTTTAACAGGGATGAAAAACTTCTTTCTGCTATTTATCCATTTTCCTATTGAAGATAATCCTCCACCGGGTACAATACAATGAATATGAGGATGGTGCATAAGGTTTTGTCCCCAAGTATGTAAAATAGATGTGAATCCAAGCGTTGCACCCAGATATTTTTTGTCAGATGCTAATTCTGTAAGAGTTTCAGCGACAGCTTTAAATAAAATAGTATAAAGCTCCTTTTGATTTTGATATACTATCAAATTTATGGTATCTGGAATGCTAAATACCACATGAAAGTATCCAACGTCAAGTAAATTACTTTTTTGATTATCAATCCAACGTTCCTTAGCAAGACTTTGACATTTAGGACAGTGTCTATTGCGACAAGGGTTATAAGAAATTTGAGTATTGCCACAGCTTTCACAATTATCTATGTGACCGCCTAACTGGGCAGTCCTACACTTTTCAATTGCAGACATAGCTTTGAGTTGGGCAAGCGTAAGCTTATGTTTTTCACGATATTCTGTGCCATATTGTTGAAAAATATCTTGGACCTCAATCATTGTTCTTCTCCATTTTTTTGTTTGATTTTTTTAACATGTCGAGGGGACTTTTTACATTTAAGGATTCAATCTTTACCATATGTAAATAAAAACAGGTTGTACTAATATCGGAATGACCAAGAAGCTGTTTAATATGAAATATGCTTGTTCCAGACTCAAGTAGGTGGGTAGCAAAACTGTGCCTCATAGAATGGACCGTAACTGATTTAGTTATATTTGCTTTATTAATGTATTTGTGAAATATATTCTGTACTGATCTAGGATTAATATGCGTGCCGGTATTTATTCTGCTATAAAAAAGCCATTCTTTAGGATGGTATGATTTCCAGTAATCTCTTAGTATTTCTAGATTATCTTGTGAAAGTAATGCATATCTATCTTTGGAGCCTTTACCATTGCGTATAAATAGTTGCATTTTATTACTATCAATATCTGAAACTTTTAGACAAGAGACTTCGCTAAGTCTTAATCCGGCACCGTAAATAGTCATTAAGATGCATTTATCTCTTAAATTATCACAGGCATTAAAGAGGCTTTGAATTTCTTCTTGAGTAAGAATATTGGGGAATTTACGATGTCTACGGTGACGAGGTATTTGTTTGCAGTTTAAATTAGTATTTAAGGTTACACCATACAAAAAACGAAGCCCACTATTATAGGAATTAACACTTCCAGAGGCAAGTTTTTTTTCAGTTGTAAGGAAGTGAAGAAATTCTCTAATGTCTTTTTCATTAAGTTCAGTTGCGGGTTTATCAAAGTGATTTTGAAATATTTTGCATTTGGTATAGTACTCATCCTGAGTATGTTTGCTTAAACCTCGGAGTTCTACATCAAACATTAACTTTTCTAAAACTTGTTCTTTTGTCATAAATAAAACATCTCCTTTAAAACTATAATTCTTTCCATTTTAAAGGGTATATATACCAAAAACTGATATACTTAGATTATCAGCTCTGGAGAAATTAAAGAAACTATGTTTTGAATACCACCGCGCTAGCGGTTTAGTGCTATTCTTATAATGGGAAGTCCAAAAGATATGAAGGCCTTGATAGGGTTAGGGCATATTACCAATATCTGAAGACATTTCTCAGTTAAAGAGTTGTGTCAAACTTGTATAAAAGTGTGAACTTAATAATATTTATAAACTGTAAAGGAGAGATTTTTTATGATTAATGAAATTTTTAAAGACACAATGGCAAATATGAAGTGGACTGAAATACAAAATTACGTTGATAAAAATGCACTTGTCTTATTGCCCATAGGAGTAATTGAAGAGCATGGCCCGCAATTATGTTTAGGAACAGATATTTACACTGCTCATATATACTGCCTCACCATAAAAGAAAAACTTGAAGCAAAGGGACATATAGTTGTTATTGCCCCACCCTTTTATTGGGGTGTTTGCAAATCAACAGGTGGCTTTATAGGTTCTTTCCATGTACGAAAAGAGACTGCGAAAGCATTAATTTCAGATATTTTATTATCACTGTCAGAGTTTGGTTTCAACAATGTTTTTGGTGTTAATACACATGGAGATATTGAGCATAACATTGCGATAATAGAAGCATTTAGGGAAGCCCATGAGCAACTTCATATCAATGCTTGTTATGCTTTTGATGAGGGTAGGTTTCCGCACTTTGGACTAAAGTTGGACGAACCCTATTTATGCCCGATAAAACCACAAACAATTAATGTAAGTAAGGCAGAAGTCTCTGATGTGCATGGTGGAGATATTGAAACAGCCATGATATATGAGTTCTATCCAACTCTGGTTGATGTTGAAAAAGCAAAGTCTTTACCTCCGATTACCTTAGATGACAGCAGTGGTGAAGCGTGGTTGTTCGGCGGTCACATAAAAGAACTTTCATCCCAAGGCTATTTAGGTTCTCCTGCTGATTTTGAATATGTTGAAGTTCAAAAAAATGTTGATGATTATGCTTATAGAATATCTGAAGCAATACTAAGACGAATAGTATAGGCATAATACGAAGTGCATACATTAAGGGTTATGCTACCCTAACCCTTAAAAATGTTCATACTTTAATAGTATTAGAGAGTATTAGTCCTTATTGACCTTCATAGTTATTAGGTATTCACAACAATCATCACCTTGCATGAATGTTTTATTATGTTTACATGATATATTTGGGTTAATACCTTTTGCATAATAAGGGTCTCCATAACAGTGAAGGTAGTACATAATGTTTTCAACACCAAGTTCTCTTGCGACCTTTGATACTAAACACCCTTCACACCTTAAAACTGCTTCAGATTGACTTTTACAAACAAGTTTTCCTTTACCAAAGATTTTTAAAAAATCATCAAGAGTATCGCCTGTATTTGCAGACATATCCTGACCACGCTTTAATGCATCATTTGCGGTGTGTTCTTTAAGAATTTCTATCACTTTATCCCCATACAGTTCTTTAAGTTTTTCAATAATCATAACTGTATTTTCCATATACATTTTAAGTGGTTCTTTCCAATCGACATTGATTTCCTGAATTGATTTAACAACATCATCGCCCAAAGCAGTTGTCAAATGTTCAACTATTTTTGTTGCTCGTTCCACCTGAAAATTGTACAGTTCATGACAAAAAAGACTTTTAACTTCATTCTCAATAATATGATTCTCCATAACTAATCCTCCTATAATCTGTATTTATTAGATTGTAACATATTAAAAAGTCAAATCACAGACTGGTAATACATGGATTTTTATGGTATAATGTATATATAGAAAATAAGTTTGCTACTCTAATTTTTTCAAACAAAGAGTGGTTCATTTTATGGGAAATAAGGTAAAACTCTCGCTACTTATTTAACTGCCCATTATTATTATAATGCAAAGAGAAGTTATTACGGTTTTTCCATTTATTTTCCCACATAAGTGTTAGAAAGCTTTAGAATGTTATAAACTGTTATACCCTTGGAGGGGTTGATATACATAAGTTATAGCAGATTGCAGAAAGTTATAAAAGGCAATTTAACGACTCAGGGGTTCAATTCCCCTAGGAGTCACCAAAACATAAACGTTGATATAGCAGGCTTTACAGTAATGTAAAGCCTGCTATATTTTTGTTTCCCACAATTTTAACACATAAGTTTCAGAAAGGTTTAGAATGTTATAAAATGATATATGCTTAAAAGGTCGATATGCATAAGATACAGCATAATAAAGAAAGTTATAGAAAGCAATTGATCGAACTTACTAAGGATTTGTGAAATTAGTTTTATGGAGCAGAAGTGCTCTAAATCTTTCATTAAATAATTTAAAAAGATTAAGTTTATTTGTTAAATAGATTTGCTTGGACAAAAAACATCGGTTAGGTATCGGTGTTTTTTTGTTGTTTCATAATATTAAAGAAAAGTTAAGATGGATTGTTTAGTAAATAACGAGTTATTTTGATTTATTATACAAATTTAGAAGGAATATGATAGAAGGATGCAGAAAGATTGTTAGTAGAATGGTTTAGAAGTATTTATGAGTATTATGGCTATAATGGGAAGTCCCAAAAATGTGAAATACTTTATAAGTGTAGGGCATATCAGATATATCTGAAGACATTTCTCACTTAAAGAGTTATGTCAAATTTGTAATCTAATGTGACATATGAAAGATGTAAAACAACTCAATAAATAGTAATTTGTAGAGGAGATGTGAGTATGAAAACAAGAACTATTATGATTTTTACTGAATTTAAAAATATTGATGTTATTAATGATATCCGTAAAAAATATGACCCATTGGAAGAGTTAGTATTGCCACATATTACTTTGGTCTTTCCTTTTAATAGTGAGTTGACTAATGAGGAATTAAATTTGTATTTAAAAGATTGTTTAAGCGCCATACAACCATTTAAAGTTGAATTAGAAGGGTTCAGTATGCAGGAAGATAAATATGAAAATTATTTGTTTTTAAATATAGTACAAGGTATGAATGTTATTAAAAACATTCATGATATGCTATATAAAGACAAACTAAAGCAATTTGGTATGGCTTATGATTATGTTCCACACATGACAGTTGGAAAAGTATCTTCTAAGGCGTTGCTTGATAAAGCATTTTATGATGTGAATAAATGTAATGATAAATTTAGCACTGTGGTCAAAAAAATATCAGTTGAAATGATTGGTGAGCATGATGAATCAATTATCATAATAGAGCATGAACTAAATTGACAAATTCCAATTTGTAGAGTTGATGTAAAATAAATTTAGATTCAGTTCTGTCGTATCTTCCATAGATTGTTCAGTTATCGCAAAACTATGATTAATGAACAATTGATTAGGGTAAATTAAGGAGGATTAATTAATGAAATATATAACAACATTTATACTTTTGTTAATAGGTTTTATATTTGGAAAGTTATTGCTGAAACAGTCAAATAAGAATTATGATTTAAATTTACTCATACTTGCTGTTGTTTTCTTTGTTCTTGGTTCAAAAACAGAAGTGTTTAGAAGCAATGATTTTGATTATAATATTATGCTTTCAAATATAGTACCACCTTTTATTTTAGGGGTTTTAATAAGAAGGTATATAAACAACCATTTATATAAAAAATATAAAGTTTAGGTTGTTTCTGAATATTCCACAACTATTAAAACCGAATAATCCCATTAAAATACCGTATTATTCAATTTTGTAATTTTACGGTGTTTTTATGTCGTACTTCAAAAATATTGGTCGGTAATTTGAGAATTACACGACATAGCTATTGAAATTGAAAGTACAAATAAATGTCTTTGAAAACTGAATAATACGGTATTTAGAAATAAAGATATTTGCCATAATAGCTAAAATAGCGTTGTTCAAACATAAAAACAATGGTATGATTTCTACATAATGTAACTATAAAATACATATTATGTCTATAATGGGCAGCTGAAAAGGAGTTGAATAATATAGAATTCAAGGAAATCGAGCAGAAAATAACTGAATTAATTATCGTAAAAGGAATAGATGGAATAAGCAGAAATCAACCAAATTCTCCAGTATGTACTACTCTTGGTCTTGAATCTCAGTTGTAAATAGGTAATGTTTGAAATTTAATGTTTAGTTTTATAGGCTTTATTTATTTTTTTATAAATATATAGAGGGATTGATTAGCAATATTCTGTGGATATATATCAAAATGCAATGATTGCATTATTAGGAGGGATATTATGCAGATATGGTGGTATACAATAGTGATAAGCATATTTGCTATAGTAGCCGTATTTTTATTTATAGTGTCTTTAACTGTAATATATAAATACGAGATTGCATCATTAAAAGAATTTTTAAAAAATATTATTAACACATTCTTTAAAAAGAAATCTGCAATTATTTTTAGTTTTTCACTTCTAATATTTATATTAGCTATTATCAAAAATATAGTAAAAAGTAATTTCAATGTTATGTATATATTAGTGTCAATTTTAATGCTATTTATTTTTTTAGTTATATTCATGGTAGTTTTGCTAAAGTATCATACATGGTTTTCAGATGATTTCATAATGGATGAAAAGTTAAATGTTATTAGAAATATTTGTTTGGGATTACCTATATTCCATATATATTTTATTTTTATACTCTTTAATACAAAAACAAATTTAAACAAATATATTGTTCTATGTTTTATCTTTGTTATTATCCTACAAATGATAGTTGTTTTGTTGTTAATAAGTTTTGGTATTAAAAAAAGTATATTAGATAAAAAAGCAATAATGCCTAAGAGAAAAGGATTAAGTGTCCTAGAAACAAAGATTTTAATTATAATTACCTGGTTCGTAATTATATATATTAATGCTATTGCAATGATATATATTACAATTAAATTGGATCCAGAGGCCTTTAATTTTCATGGGATTATTAATTCAACATACTTCGCGTTGGTTACCATATTAACTATCGGTTTTGGAGATAAACTTCCAACGGACTCTTTAGGGAAAATTGTTGTATGTATAATTGCTTCACTAAGTGCATATCTGTTGATAGTTGGGGTTGCAGGAATACTAGGTGATAGTAATGGTATTTATGATAAATTAAATAATAAAGAATTAGATAACTCATTATTAGAAATAGCGTTAGATTCAACTGAAATAATTAAAGATAAAGATCTAAAAACCAAACAAATTAATGAGTGGTATAAGCTATATGCCAAAGGAGCTATAACAAAGCGTGAATATAAGAAAAAGAAAAGATTATTACTAAAATGATAATTTGAACTAATGGATACTTTTTAAAAGATATGTCTATAATTCGCTATGGTGGTGATGAACATGTCTTTTAAAATTACGTGGGAACCCTATGTTATTTTCACTTTTATAGCATTTATACCTTGAGTCACCTAAAGCCTTTTTTTTATTTGTCTTGATTTGCTGTTATCAAAATTAAAGTTAGTTAATAGTTTTAATAATGTCTATAATGTGCAGTTTGGTGCGGAGTATTAAAATATATAGCTTTACCTTTCCGAATACACTATTGTAGAAAGGATGTTGCCCATGGAGATAACTCAATGAATTCAGAGATCATTCTGTCAAAGTATCTTAAAGAAGATGATTTAATTTTGCCACCATCTTTGACTGAAACTCAAATATTAAACTTAATTGATGAGTATATTGATTCACTACTAGTTAATATTAATGTATTGAGGAAAATTATTACTTTCCCTGCAGGTCACGGTTTAAACATATCTGATAAAATAAGGTTACACGCTAAGAGAAAAGCTAACGATGAGGAAGAAAAAGCAAGTGTTTACTGGATTTATAGCACAAATAATTCAACATGAAATGGATCATTTTGAAGGTATAATAATCTAATTGAATAATTAAAATATGAAGTAATTACTAGCCTAGAGGTCATTGAGAGCCATGTGAGTTTGATAAGTGAGGTTTTGCTCTGATCATTAATTAATAATGATTAAGGCTACTGTTATTTAGAAGCATAGTATATACTTGATTTGAAGAGAAATAGATATTAAAAAAGAAGGAGAGCGAAAAAATGGAACAGTTTTTTAAAGCAATAGATGAAAAAATAAGAAAGTCAGGATATCCTGGAGAATTCAGTGGCGAAGAAATCTACGCTGAAATAAGTGATAGGGCCGAGGATCAAGAAGAAGGAAGTTACTTATTCATGAAGAAGCAAAATGATGATATCATGTTCGAATACAGAGTGGATATTTTAGAGGACAATATTAATTTAGCAACCCTCACGATACATACACCAGAGAGAAAGTACTTTATTGATTTTGATGCTGAATAGATAGACGTATTGGGGATGAAGATGAAAATGGTGATTTTGAAGCAAAAAATTATTTTAATATCTACTGGGTTTACTAATAGGGGTATAAAGATAATGGGAAAGAGAACGCTTGTTTATAATCAAGCTTATTTATATATAATGGCACATTTGGAATCAGTTAGAACAAAATGCAAAATCTGAAGAAGACGATTGGAGGCACTTTATGGACATAAAACATCCAGACTATAATAATTCTATCGTGAATTTGGCTTGCTCAGTACTGAAACATTATGGAGCAGAAAACCATCATGAAACTTTAACAATATTTGATAACTATTTAAAGAAAAATCATAAAAATGTTGTGGTCATGTTATTAGATGGTCTAGGCGTAGATGCCTTAGAAAACCATCTTGATAAAGGAAGTTTTTTGAGAAGGCATTTTGTGTCAGAAATATCTACAGTGTTTCCACCCACCACAACTGCGGCAACAACTTCTATTGAAAGTGGATTGACGCCTAAGGAACATGGGTGGCTTGGCTGGAGTTTATATTTTAGCGAAATAGGTAAGATTGTGAATGCTTTTATTAACACGCTGGGAGATAGTGATGAAAAAGCTGCTGATTATCATGTGGCTGGAAAAATAATCCCTTATAAAAGCGTATATGATATTATCAATGAAACTGGTAATGCTACAGCTTACAGTGTATCACCTTTTGGCACCAATAAAGTTTCATCACATATTGAAATGTTTGAAGAGGTAGAAAGACTTTGTAATCTTGCTGGAAACAAGTATATTTATGCATACTTCCCACAACCTGATGCTGCTATGCATGAATATGGCTGCTATAGTAGTGAAGTAACTTCATGGGTGAAAGAACTAAATGAGGGAGTAGAAAAAACGTGCCAGGTGCTAAAGGATACTATTGTTATTGTAACCGCAGACCATGGGCATATTAATTTGAACTATAGGTTTGTTAGCGAACATCCTCATCTTTTAAAGATGTTAGTAAGAGCAATTTCTATTGAAAGTAGAGCCACCTGTTTTTATGTAAAAGAGGAGTTTAGAGAAATGTTTAAAGAGGAATTTTACAAAGCCTTTGGCAAGGATTTTTTATTGTTTTCCAAAGCGGAAGTCTTAGAAGGAAATTTATTTGGAGAGGGTCAAGCCCATAGAAAATTTGAGGAGTTTATTGGTGATTTTTTGGCAGTTGCCATTGGGGACCAAGGCATTGCCTACAGTCCTAAATCAAAACGGTTCTTATCAAATCATGCAGGAATGACCAAGCAGGAGATGATGGTACCATTTATTGTGGTTGAGAGTCATGCTTAGTTCGCATCTTTCATAACGGACGACACAAACAACTGTTAGAATTACTAAAGTAATGGAGTAATTCTGTGTTTTTATATATTCTTCAACTACCCATTATTCTTAATAATGCCAAGAGAAGTTATTACGATTTTTTCATTTATTTTTCCACATAAGTGTTAGAAAGGTTTAGAATGTTATACCCTTGGAAGGCCTGATATACATAAGTTATAGCAGATTTCAGAAAGTTATAAAAGTCAAATTAACGACTCAGGGGTTCAATTCCCCTCGGAGTCACCAAATGTTGATATAGCAAGCCTTACAGAGATGTAAATCTTGCTATATTTTTTATTTTACCACACTAAAAAGTAAAAAATTAGTACAGCAGTAAATTCCCATACTAATTTCTAATTAGATATACACTTTAAAGTTATTTACACAAATCTATAAACATTCTCTAAAGTAGCATTTTCATACCGCTTTTATATTAGTTTGCAATCTTTGTATCATCTTGTATCATATCTTTATAATATCCACCACTTAGCATAAGTTCATGGTGATTTCCTACTTCTATAATTTCTCCATGTTTTAGCACCACTATTTTATCTGCATTTCGTATGGTTGATAACCTATGTGCAATAATAAGTGTGGTCCTATCTTGAGCCATTTCTTCAATTACCTTTTGTATTAGCTTTTCAGTATGTGTATCTATGTTGGCTGTAGCTTCATCTAATATAAATATGGATGGTGAATGAGCGAGAGCTCTAGAAAATGATAAAAGCTGCTTCTGCCCTGATGAAAAAGTTGCGCCTCTTTCCATAACAGGTGAGTGTATTCCCCCGGTCAGTCCATTTACAAAGTCTAAGGCACAGGTAGTTTTAAGGGACTTGGTTAATATTTTTTCACTTATATTATCATTTAATATAACATTAGATTTTATATCTCCTGAAAATAAAAATACATCTTGAAGCACAACGGATATAGCTTTTCTTAAGTCCCTTTTTTTTATATCATTAATGTTAATTCCATCTATTAGTATCTCACCTTTTTGAATTTTATAAAATCCACTTATGAGGCTTATTATCGTAGTTTTCCCAGCACCAGTTTCTCCTATAAAAGCAACAGTTTCTCCCTTTTTAACTTTAAAACAAAGATTCTTTAATGTCCAATCTGAATTATTATAGGAAAACCATACATTCTTAAATTCTATATCTCCCTGTAAATTTTCAATGCTCCTGCCCTCATCTAAATCTTCAAGAGAATCTTCCTCATCTAGGAGTTCAAAAATCCGTTCTGCAGAAACCAAAGCAGATTGGATAGTAGTATAGTTATCCGCAAGATCAGAAATTGGATTAAAAAATTGTTTTATATAGGTTGTAAAAGCGAAAAGCACACCTATCTCTATAGTATGATTTGCAATTTTGCTCATGGAATACCATAGTATAATTGCTACTGCAAGGTTTTGGAAAACATCCGCTGCGGGTCTTAATATACTGTTCATCCTAACTTGAAATAATGTGCTTTTTAAATACTCGCCATTTAATTTTAGAAACTCATTATTTTTTTCTTTTTCACCTGTGAATATTTGTATGATTTTCATTCCTGAAATGTTCTCAGCCATAAATCCATTAATTCTGCCTATTAGACTTTTCATTTTTGAAAAATTATTCTTAATCTTATTTTTCAAAAGAAAAATAATAAAAAACATCATAGGAACCACAGAAAATGATATAAGAGCTAATTTTACATCAAGGGCAAGCATAACATATACTATCCCTATAAGTAAGAAAACATCTTTAAATAGACTAATAATTACATCAGTATACATTTCACTTAGTGCTTCCACATCATTTGTGGCTCTAGTTATGAGTCTTCCTGAGGAAGTTTTATCAAGATAGGATAGTGGAAGAAATTGTATTGTTCTAAATACTCTTCTTCTTAAATTTCTCATAATCTCCTGACCAGCTTTATTTATTAAATTAACTTGCGCAAAAGAAGATAACCCACCAATAGCAACAACAGCAAAATATAATAGCCCCATAGATGTTATAGAATAGATACCCTTTTGTGATATTCTCTTTATTAAAAAATCATCAATAACAAGCTTTAATATATATGGTTTTAAAAGTTCTGCTGCATTTACAATCATTACACATAATGCAGCTAGAATTATCTTATTAAGGTATGGTTTTGTTAAGGATAAGAGTATTTTAATACTATTGATTTTATGAAACTTCCCACTCTGATTTTTTTTCAATCTCTTCATGTTGAGATTTGTAGGTTTCATAATATAGGCCTCCCTTCTTTATGAGTTCATTATGAGTTCCATTTTCGCATATATTGCCTTCATCTAAGACTATAATAAAATCAGCGTCTTTTATTGTAGAAATTCTATGTGCAACAATTATTGTGGTTTTTCCACCTCTGCACTTTTTTATATTTTTAAGTAACTTAGATTCAGTAATAGTGTCCACAGCCGATAGTGAGTCATCTAAAATTAGTATTGACGGATCACGAATTATGGCCCTTGCTATAGAAATACGTTGTTTTTCACCACCTGATAAATTAACACCGCGTTCGGAAAGGTTGGTATCAAAGCCCTTGGGGAAATCCATAATGCTTTCATATATAGAACTTATAATCGCAGCCTTTTCAATTTGGTCATCTGTGTATATGTCCTTGAAAAATTTTATATTTTCTTTAATAGATGCTGAAAACAAGAAGTTGTCTTGGGGCACATACCCAATGCTACTTCTAAGTGTTGCAAGGTTATAGTCATTTATGTCTACTGAGTCAATAAATATTTCTTCTGGTGATGGCATATAAAGCTTTAATAATAAGTTTACTAGGGTGGTTTTCCCCGAACCGGTTTTTCCTGTGATTCCAATGGTATAGCCCTTAGGTATTTTAAGGTTAATGTTTTGCAAAGCATTTCTGGCAGAACCTGTATAAGAAAAGCTCAGATTCTTGAATTCTATTTCACCCTCAATATTAGTACTTATCATTTTCTCTCCATCGCAAATTTCGGGGTTTACATTAAATATTTCATCTAATCTTTTTATTGAAGCAATACCTCTTTGAACTATATTTATAACTCTTCCAATGGAAATTATAGGTCTCATAATCATGGTCAAATATCCATTAAAGGCGATAAAATCACCAAGAGTTATGCCTCCATTTAATACCATATTTCCACCTATGATAAGGTTCAT
This sequence comes from Clostridium sp. FP1, assembly GCF_011065975.2. NCBI lineage: Bacteria > Bacillati > Bacillota > Clostridia > Eubacteriales > Clostridiaceae > Clostridium > Clostridium sp. FP1. The sequence continues at coordinate 2,638,714 of NZ_JAAMNJ020000001.1, forward strand.
AACAAAGCTTATACTAAAAGAAATCTCAATTACAGGGGAGAGCGAGGCAGATACTTTTACCATACTAATGTTAGAGTCCATCATTGCATCATTTAATATCTCAAACTTCTTAGACTCAGCTTCTTCCTGAACGTAAGACTTTATTACTCTAATTCCATATATATTTTCTTGAACTCTGCCAGATATAGATGCAAAGTTCTCTTGAACAACTCTAAATCGCTTTTGAACTAGTCCTCCTATTTTTAGCATGAAAAATATGATAAAGGGAATTGGCATTAGTATCATTAAAGTAAATTTTAGATTCATAATCTTTGACATGGAATATACAGAAACGCTACAGATAGCAATGCCATTTATTATCATGGCTGTTGCTGGCCCCAAAGTCATTCTTACAGCAGAAATATCATTTATAGCGTAAGCGATTAAATCTCCGGTTTTCCTTTTGTTATAAAACTCTGGAGACAGTTTTTGAAAATGACTATATAATTTTTCACGAAGATGACATTCAAGATTTCTACCATTTACTACAATTAGATTTCTCCATGCATAAGTACTTATAAAAGTGCCCGTAGTAATTAAAAGTATGTATATTATTTTGATTTTCACAAGACTTAAATTAAAATTAGACCTTCCTAATATATCAATGGTATCACCTAGAACTCTAGGGAAAAACGACTGAATATAAGATGTTAAAAACATAAATAGAATGCCAATAATATATGATATTTTGTGCTTTTTAATAAAATCTACTATTATGCTCTTTCCCATTTAATTCTCTCCTTTACAAATTTTAATTAATCATCACCTGGAATGCTGAAACGTGGTTAAGGTTTTAACAGATTCTCTTGAAATTAAAGTGCTGTTTATAGTTATGCATTCACAAGGTTTATCAGGGTTATTAATCCTTTTCAAAAGGAGCTCCACTGCTATTTCACAGGAATATTCAATGTTTAAATCTAAAGTTGTAAGGGGAGGCATAGTTAGCGATGCCATTTCAGTATTGCCACTACTAATAATAGAAATATCCTCTGGAACTTTGATTCCTTTTTTATAAAGGAGATTAATTAATTTCACGGCTATAAAGTCTCCTTGGCATATAATTGCTGAGGGCCTATGTTTATCTTTTAGTAAGTTCATAACTGAGGCTTCAAAATTTTCTTCGAAATTTTCTTCAATATAAGTAAAGAATTCACTTTGAATAGGTATTTCATAGTCTTCAAGAGCTGAAGTTATTCCAAGTACCTTTTCTTTATTCCGAAACAAAATACTGCGCCTTCCTAAAAAACCAATATCCACATGTCCTTTTTTAATTAAATACTCGCATTGCTTATATCCACCATTATTATAATTAAACCAAACACTGTCAACATCGCAAGAGGGAGAATATCCTGTATAAAAAATGTAATTTTTAATTTTGTCTTTTAGAAAACCAACGTAGTTATCATCAAATTTCCCAATGAAAATTAGACCGTTAAAATTATTCTCTTTTAATAATTTAAATGGAAGTTGCATCTTATCTTGGTTATTTTTATCGACAAATTCTGTGTGATAAGATATATCCTTATTTTGAAGAGCGCGTTCAATTCCCTGTATCATATAAGTAAAATTACTATTATCTTGGATAAGAGGTCTTTGATGAAGTACCAAAATCTTATAAGTATTTTTGTTTATAGATTTTTTATATCCCATTTCTTTTGCTTTAAGTGTGATTTTTTCTCTTAATTCTTCTCCAACTCCATTTTTGCCTGATAGCGCTCTGCTCACAGATATTGCTGAGATATCTAAAGCCGATGCTATATCTGCTATTGTAGTTTTATTAATCAAACAATTCACCTCCAAATTTATGCTATACTACTATTATAAGTACTATTAAGTTAAAATACAACGTTTAAAACAAATATATTTAACGTTATAATATTGAATTTATAACGTTGGTTTGAAATTTACATAAAAAAATAACAAGTCATTATGCTAGCATTTTTGGCTTGTTATTTTTTATGTGTATCTAAAGTATAAAATTATTATTTTTACAAACTTATTTTAAAAAAATGAACACGCTTTGCTGGCCAAGAATTTTTATAATATATATCTAAGGCCTCAAAAGAATGATGAGAAACTAAAGGCTGCCCATATCTAAAAGAGGTAATAATAGCTGAGTGAAATATATTTCCATTATTACCTTCGAAAAATATCAAATCGCCTAATTCAAGCAAATTAGTATCATATATTTCAAGACCCTTAATTGCGGTGGCACTAGATTGCTCATTAACCTTTAATGTCCAATAAAGGGAATGTGCTACAGTCCAGGTCACAGACCAGGTGTCATCCTTTGTACTTAAGGTATTAGCCTTGTTGTACCACCAAGGATGTGAGCCATTATAAATCATAGGTGCTCCACCAGCTAGTAGACACTGAGATATAAAATTTGCACAATCCCCACTTGTCTCATTATCAATAAGAGGGAAGTACCTAAAGCTAGGGTTTGGATGTAGTGCATAGGTCCTTGCATAATTAACAGCATTTATTCTAGAATACTTACTTGTTTTAAAAAATTCCATATTACGCTCCATAAAATTACTATTATTAAATTCTATGATAAAGCTGCTGTTAATGTTCATAAAAAGCAAAGTTTTATGCTATTCCAGCTACACTTACATCTAATAGTTTAACAATTTTAGGTCCTATAAAGTTATTATCCTTTTGCATTTCTTTTGATAAATACATTTGCTTTTGAAGTTTTTTAATATTACCTGACACGGAACCACCTGTAACTGGGGTAGTGGTTGTACCATCAAAGACCCAGCCTAGCCTAATTTCTCCAGCAAAATCGCCTGTTAAAGTGTCCATTTGGAAGTCGGAAAAAGCTATTATTTCTAGGTATGGATCCATTTTAAAATCTGCTATTGAATGTTTTCCACCTTCAATAATAAAGTTTGATATATTGCCTGTAGGCTCTATATTTAAATAATGGCAATGACGCAAATCTCCATGATATCTGTTTAAAACACCACTATTAAATATCTTAACAGAATTCACAGGAAAACCATTAGAATCATAAGGGGAAGAGTTTGTTGAGTTTTTCATAAAAGGATCTAAAGTAAGAGTTATTAAATCACCCTGTGCATCATCACCTTGAATGTTCTCACCAAGTTTTGCAGTAGACATTCTATTGTATACAGTCTTAGCAGAAGCTTGTGACACGTAATAGCTTAATAGTTCTATTACTGGAGTTCCATTAAGTAATACGTTGTACTTTTCAAGTGCTGGAGTAGGGGATGCAATTGCTTTTTCTTTGCTAATAATAAGCATCTCTTTTACTTTTTCATCTATCAAATCATAATCCATATCTGAAAAATCTAGGTGCGTGTACAGTTCGATTTCTTCAGTATCTTCCTTCCAATTGGTTATAAATTCAATTTCCCCCTTATATGTGGTGAAAGATACATCTATTCCAGTAGAACTTACAATACGTGTATAAACTTTATTAAGGAAGATTTCAGAAGAATTTATACCTCCTTTATCACAAGTATCTGAATTGTAGATTGCATCAGTTAGTGTAGGAAGCCATTCGCTCAGTGGCTTCTCAGAAAAATTACTTGTTATTTCCTGCTGAACTTTATTAGAAGGTTCAACCAAAGGATAATATTTGTTTTTTATAAAGCTTGCTGCAAAGGAAACTTCTTCAATAACCTGAAGGATTTCTTCATCACTCATAGTAGGATGAATTATAGCTGAAGAGGAGCCTGTATACATTACGTCTTCTTCCTTGAAGTTTTTATATATTGTTATATTAAAATTATGAACATCTTTAGCTCTATACATATCTAATCCTTTTTTTACAAAGAAAAGTTCATTTGCAGTTATTTTATTTTCTATTATTTTAAAACCATCCATTTTAATACTATCTTTTTCTAAACTATTCAATTTTACAGATTCAGCAATTAGTTTTTTTATTCTTTCTATCATTATCCTAACCTCACTTTTGCTTTGATATATGGGCCACCATCTGAAACCTTAACCCATTCCTTATAACCTTTGCCACAAGCACCAGAACCAGAAAGTTCCACGGTTTCTGATAGCATAGATATGGATTTTAAAACATCTGGCACATATCCTGTCATAATTACAGGAGAGATTATTTTACCCGTTAATCTTCCATCTTTAATCTCACTACCTTGAAGTATCATACATTGGATTCCCCAATTCTTAGGGTCTTCCATGCCACTCATGGTACCGTCTAAAATGTACCCGTGTTTGATAGACGCTATCATATCTTCTAAAGTATCATTTCCCGCAGTAAAGAAGGTATTAGTCATTCTTGCATAAGCTTTTCTTTCAAAAGATTCTCTTTTACCATTACCGGTAGGTGTAGTTCCTAGCTTAAGAGCCGATAATATATCAGAAATTCCAGTTTTAAGTTGACCTTTTTCTATAACAATAGTATCTGTTCCAAGGACTCCTTCATCATCAAACAAATAAGAAGACATATTACTAGCAGCTGCAGCGCCGTCATGCATTGTAACTAATTCTGATGCCACGCTTTTACCTAGATATTCCATAGATTTTGCTCTTTTTTTGACGAACATGTCCATTTCTACTCCATGGCCAAAAGCTTCATGAGCAATTAACCCTGATATTTCAGGAGAACATATTACTTCATATTCGCCTGGTATTACGCTCATCGCATCTAAAAGTTTTATACTAGTATCTATCACTTTTTCTATGTTATTTTCCATTTCATCAATTAATTCTACTGCCTTTAAACCAGAGAAAGATGCATGGGCGTATTTAGTATTTTCATCTCTACGGACTATACTTACCAAATATCCTTCGCTCCATATATATGATTGTTCTAGTTCTTTATTATTAGAAATAAATATTTTTGACACGTGAACCTCATGATAAGTTACCTTAAAATCTACAAGTAAATCTGAATAACTTAAAGCAGAATCTTTAATAGAACACATTTTTTCTATTTTTTCTTTTGACGTTAAACTTGAAGGAAGAGTAGTGACTTCACCTAAAAACTGATCTTTGATTAAAGCTTCCTCTATTAATTCATAAGTATTTATGGTTATTGAGGCATTTTTTAGTCTTTCAAGAGTTTTGGCCATTTTTAAGTGTATTTCATCCACTATAGTATTTAAGTTATTTTCATTGATTTCATTAAAAGAAAACTCAGAATAGTTTATACCGTTATGAACCCTTATAACAAAACCACGTTCACACCAGTGTGAGTCGCTTAAATCTATACCAGTTTTTTGTACGTTATATATTTTGCCTTTAGTATCTGTGCCTAAGATTGATACATATTTATAGTTTTCAGAAAGAAGGTTTACTATTTTTTTCAAAATAGGTTTTTGATTCATTAAAAAACTCGACATTGAAACTTTCATTAAATTATCCCCCCATATTTCTTTTAGTGTATTGGCAATTATTAATTGCCCTATACCTCTGCACAAGTATATTTTAGTAATAAATTAGTACATTACAATTTACATGATTTTGTAAACGTTTTGTAATGATAATTATATACTAAGTTTATCAGTAAATCCATAAAATAGAAACAACAAATAATTGTTAAGTCGGAAAATTACAAAAATAGCTTAACTGGAATTATGTTGAAAATTTGAGCAGTTAAGTGTTGGTGAAAAACAAGTTTTCATATTTTTTAATTTTTCTATTGATTTTAAATTTATGTTGTACTATAATGTAAAATAATACAAAAAAAACAATATAAGCAATTGCGATGATAAGAAGAGTAATTAAATGACTTCTTTTAAAGAGAGCTCCCGTAGCTGAAATGGAGCAAAGAATCATTTAGTGAAACAAGCCTTTGAGCTTCACTCCGAATCTTTCTAAAGGGGAGGCAGTGACGTATGTTCACGTTATAGAACTAAAGTATAAGTATAAATAATACCGTACTTGAAGAGGTTAACATGGTAACATATTAACGAACTAGGGTGGCACCGCGAATATTACTCTCGTCCCTAAGATTATAAAATCTTGGGGGTGAGAGTTTTTTTGCTTATTTCTATATATTAACAATTAATCAAGCGGAAGTTGTCCTGTATGAACTTGATAAATAAAGAAGCAATGAAATACTGTAATAATAACGTAGAAATAGGTAGACTTTAAAGATGTATTTGTAAATTAGAGTATAAGAGAACAAAATTAAATAAATAAAAAAAGGGGTGCATGCAAATGGATAACATTTCAAAGGAAATCATTGAAAATTATGTAGATTTTGAAGAAGAAAATAGACTAAAAGATGATTTTGGAAGATTTGAAAAAGAATACACACAAAAATTAATTTTAGAAAACTGTAAAAATAAAGATATTGAAATTTATGATATTGGAGGAGCAACTGGTCCATATTCATTTTGGCTCGTGGATTTGGGCTATAATGTACATTTAATTGATATTACACCAAAACATATTGAAATCGCTAATAAAGAAGCTATGAATCATAAACCACTAATAAGTTGCATTGTTGCAGATGCAAGAAAATTACCTTTTAAAGATAATTCAGCAGATTTAGTAATGCTTCATGGACCTTTATATCATCTAGCAGACAAAAATGATAGAATAAATGTTCTAAAAGAAGCCTATAGAGTCTTAAAAAAAGAAGGAAAACTTCTTGCATTTACAATAACAAGATACGCAGGCATGAATTATGGACTATCTGAAAGTTTGATTTTTGATGACATCTATTTTTCAGTTATTAAAAATGAAATTTTAACAGGAGTAAGTGATAATAATCCGCCTAAAATAAAATCATTTTTAAAAGCGTATTTTCACTTGCCAGAAGAAATAGAACAAGAGTTAGTAGAAAGTGGTTTTAAAGTAGAAAAAACAGTTGGAATACTAGGAACTGCTTGGAATATTAGAGATTTGGGTAAATGTCTAGATAATCCAATAAAGAAAGAAAGGCTAATGGAAATTGCAAAACTTATGGAAAATCAGCCAGTATTGAGTCCAAGAATGATGAGTATAGGAAAAAAACAATAATTAATAAGCAATAAAAAAAGAAAAAGAAAAAGGCACATACTATAAATGAAATGGAGAATAATTGTAGGATAGTTAATGAATCATAATTGAAGTACACTTATTATTTATATATCAATTATTACTTGTTAGCCCCCACTTATAATATAATCTACCCTATAGAGGAGTGGGGGCTTTTCTTCTGAAATATTATTAAAAACACTGATTTTTCAGTATTTTCATTCTAAACTTATGTTTTTTTTGCAAAAGCCGCCATTATCCTATTTGCAAATTGGAATCTCTATTGTTATCTCTGCACCACCAGTGACAGATGAGTTACCGATATGGAGGCTTCCACCATGAAGGTTTACAAATGATTGGGTAATGTACAAACCTATCCCAAAATGAATTTTCGATGTTCGGCTACTATCGCCCATATAAAATTGTTTTGTGGCAGATTTGATATCCTCCCTTGAAAGACCTTTACCACTGTCTGTTGTAATGAAGTGGATTTCATTATCCAAAGATTTCACTTCAAAATAAATTTTTCCGCTATTAGGGGAATAATCCACCGCATTTGAAATGACATTCATAATGGCACGGTAAAGCAGAGACTTATCAACCATAATTGACCTAGGAAGATCAGTTTTAGTAAATTCAATTTTAAGTTCCTTGGTATTTGCAAGTGCTTCAAGCTGATCGTGAATTATATTAATAAAATTTTCGGAATCTATCTTTTCTGGTTGCAAGAAAAGAGCTTTTTCTGAATTTGAAATTTCAATCAATGTTTTAATATACTTCTGGATTTGCCCAGTATTTTTTAAAATATAATCAGTATATTCTTGCTGCTCCTTATTTAATCTTGAATCAAACAGTAATTCAGCATTTCCACTGATAATGGTTAATGGGGTTTTAAGGTCGTGGGCAAGAGCGGAAATCTGCTCTTTCTTTGCTTGTTCAAGATTCCATTGCTGCTTCAAAGACTTATTTAATTCTGTTTTCATCTCCGATATTGATAAAAGCACATCATTGAATTCTTTGATTCCTGAATATTTTATGTCAAAGTTCAAATCCTGTTCCTTAATTTTTTCAGTAGCTTGCAAAAGGGGCCTTAGATGTTTATTTAGATTCTTTGCATAAATAGTGGTAATGATTAAAACAATGGAAAAATATAAGATTATAAAGGTTACAATCATAATGGTTTCCGGAGATAGAAAATGTTGATTTAAAAAATCAGACCTGTAGCTCATTTTGTAGTGCGTCAAAATATAGCTTTATGAAACTGCATTCCTAAGTCAAATTATAACTATAATACTAATAATTATCTAGTTATTAATTGCTTTTTTAATAAGCACATTATTTCTATTACAAAAGCTCCTAATGACTTGACATCATCAGGAGCTTATTTTATGATTATTATTAAAATTAGAGAAAGGAAAAGGAAGAACCCCAAGCCGACCAAAGCAAAAGTTCTTCCCTTAAGATAAGAGCAATAGCTCTTACAACTAATTATTATGATAAGATTATTTTCACAACTATGCAAGTGTTATAAGCAAATTTCTTTTAAAAATGAGATAAATATTTTTGATGAGCATATGAAAACGTTGAATATAGCGGCGTTGGTATGCCCAGTTTGTGGAGCTAAACATGCGTTATCTCCATTTGCATCTTACAACCGCCATCTTGTGACTTATAATAATAATAATAATAATAATACTGCTCAAGATAATATAATCATCATTTCTAGATATATTTGTTCATCATGTAAACGTACCCACGCCCTCCTACCTTCGGTAATTGTGCCGTATATGTCATTTAGTTTTAAATTCACCGTTTACCTCATCCATGACTATCTTGTACATAAATATCACTCGGTGGAAGCTATGTGCGAACATTATGGCATTGCTATATCTACATTCTATCGAATTTTAAAGAAGTTTAAAGAACATAAACAGATATGGCTTGGACTTTTAGAGGACAAGCTCATTTCAAACTTAAGTTTTGTGCAGCATATCATAAATAGTTCCTTTGATAAACTTGAGGACTTCATAATACAATTTTTCAAGCAAAATGGTTCATCGTTTTTTCAAGGAACGTCATAGTTTAGCTATAAGCATATATTTTTAATTTTAATTTAGGCAGACCACTTAATACGATAATGGTCATTGAAATACCTATATGATAACATTTTTCTAGAGGTGATAATAAATGAATAACAAAGAAATAATCGAAATAGCATCTATTAGATTAGCACTAATAGCCCCTGCTATAAATAATACTTTTACTGAGCAATCTAAAATCGCTTATTATAGACGTGTTTCTATTAACCCTGTAAAATTACCTAACGGTAATTCAGTTTTGTATAGCCCAGGAACACTTTCTAATTGGGAATCAGAATATAATAGATTTGGTTTTGATTCCCTCCTTCCGAAGACGCGTAGCGATATAGGTCAAACCAGAAAACTAAGTGATGTAGCCATAGAGCAGATATACAATTTAAAAAACAACTTTCCTAAAATTAATGCTACGCTTATATATTATAAACTCATCGAAGATGGCTTTATTAAAGAAAAGGATGTATCAATTTCAACAGTTCAGCGGTTTATAAAAAACAAGGACCTTAAATCTGCTAGATGTATCAACATGAAAGACAGAAAAGCTTTTGAAGAAGAGTTTGCAACTGGAATGTTTCAGGGAGACACATGCTACGGGCCATTTATAACTGAAAATGGTGAGCGTAGACGTACGTATGTAATTATGCTAATAGATGATAAGTCAAGGCTAATAGTAGGCGGTAGATTCTTTTACAATGATAATTCTTATAACTTTCAAAAAGTACTTAAAGAGGCGGTAGCCAGGTATGGAATTCCCAATAAGATTTACTTGGATAACGGTTCTCCCTACAAAAATGAGCAATTAAGCCTTATCTGCGGTTCCCTTGGAATAGTAGAACTTCACACAATGGTAAGAGACGGTGCATCAAAAGGGAAGGTAGAAAGGAATTTCAGGACATTAAAAAGCAGATGGCTAAATGCTTTAGACGTAGAATCCATTTCCTCCTTAGCGGAGCTAAATGATGAATTATTCACCTATATTAATAAGCATAACATAACTATTCATTCTTCTACAAAACAGCGTCCTATTGATAGATATAAGAGCGATTTAGCTCATGTAAAAGTAGCATCTGACAGTGAATGGATAGATAATTGTTTTATGAATCGCGTACAACGTAAAGTAAATAATGATGCAACTATAAGCATTGATAAAATATCTTATGATGTACCTATGCAATTTATAAAACAGAAGGTTGAAGTGCGGTATCTACCTGATGACATGGACAGTGCTTATATCTATTATGAAAAGATTAAATATAGCATTAGAAAAACAAACAAGGTTGAAAATGGTAAAACCAAACGTAAAAACCCACTTAATATAGATTATTCAAAGGATGGTGTTAAATATGTTTAAGCAGTTTTATGGTATGACCTTAAACCCTTTTGAAAAAGGTATTAAAGAAAAAGATGCATATATCTCAAGGGATTTAAAAGAAATGATATCAAGACTTGATTATCTTAATGAAACTAGAGGCATTGGATTATTTACGGCTTCGCCTGGATCAGGAAAAACTTTTGCTCTAAGATGTTTCGCGAAAAAAGTTAATCCAAATTTAACAAAGGTTATTTATCTTTGCTTTACTACCGTAACTACTGCTGAGTTTTATCGGCAGTTTTGTATCTCACTAGGACTCGAACCTTGCTCTCGCAAGTCAGACATGTTTAAAAATATAAAAGACTATATGGAAAACATGAGCAGTGATAAGGGTGTCCATTACATACTTGTATGGGATGAAGCACAGTATTTAAGTAATGATATATTGAAAGATTTAAAATTACTCATGAATTTTTCTATGGACTCAAAGGACTGTTTTTCACTGGTTTTAATAGGTCAACCTATACTTAATAATATCTTAGAAAAACAGATACATGAAGCATTAAAGCAAAGGATCATAATAAATTATGATTTTGAAGGGTTTTCAGAGACTGAGGCTGTAGAATACATTCATTCGAGACTATCACTAGCAAGTGCTTCTTCTGAAATAATTGATGGTAATGCCATTTTAGCTGCATACAGAAGTTGTACTGGTTCTATAAGACGTCTAAATATGATATTAACAAAGGCCTTAATAATAGGTGCACAGCACGAAAAAACGGTAATTGACACTGACACAATAATGGCTGCCGCCAATGAAATGTCGCTTCGTTAACCGTAGAATATTTTTTAGGAGGATTTTCTATGCCAATTAAATTTGAATGTACAATGAAAACAGGTAAAAAAATAGAAAGCTGGTCTGGGATGATAACTAAGTTAACTAAATTCGGAAGTCATTACGAGTTTAAGATTGAAAGTAGAAGTGGATTTATTGTAGTTATAGGCAAAACAAATTATGGTAATTTCGCTTGTATTCCTGATTATGATGTAGGATGTCATCTTTCTACCTTAAACGATTTGTTTTGGAACTCTGAACGCTTATGTGAAATTATGAACAAAGTAGATGCGATAACTGTGGCTCACGCCCTAGAATCTGTCGCTGAACATATTGATTTAAACTAACATACTTGAGTAGCTATTATTGCTACTCATTTTTTATATAAAAGTAGCCTGCCGGCTAAAAGAAATTATATTAATAAAATGATTTTTCCTTATTCATAAAGTGATTTTTTAGAGATAATCTGACGTAAATCACCTACTAATAATAGAAATAAAATGACGTTTCAATTAGTTATAATTTGACGTTTAACACTCATTTGAACATAGTATTGCAAAACACAAAAACCATCCTGCCTTTCAATAAAATAATAGCTTTTTTTACTACCACTTTTAGGGTAAGTACCCTTAGCATATTCTGTTGCACTCAGTAAGGTCTGACCTTCTAAATTTGTTTTTACAACTTTATATTTTTTATCGAAAACAGCAAATTTACATCCATAGGGTATCATATTATCTGTAATTTTTGGTGCTTTAGCAAGCAACGGTTTTGCTCGTCGTGCCAAATCCTCACTATAACTCGGTATAAGAATCACACCATTTCTTGTGCATAGATCTATAATTACCACATATAGTCCGACGAAAAGAATAAATGCAACTCCTAAAGTTAATAGATACTTAAAAAAGACTATCTTTAGGGTAAAAGCTTTTTTCTTTATTTCCATTTGTATCCTATCCCCCAAACAGTCTCAATGGGCAATAGTTCAAAAATAGCCAGCTTTGCCCTTATATTTTTAATATGTTCAGTAATAGCTGAACTATCGCTTTCACCATCATACCCATAAACGACTTCGTATATTTTATCCTTTGAAAAAACCTGTCCTTGATTTCTGGCAAGAAACTCGCAGATGTTATATTCACTTTTTGTTAAGGGGATTTTCTTATCATCCCCTAAAATTTCTTTACCGGCTAAATCAAACTTTACTCCAGATACGCAAAGAGTACTGCGTTTTTCACGGTTTTCCCGCCTTAAGTAAGCATTTACTCTAGCTCTTAATTCTCCCATGCCAAATGGTTTCGTAATGTAATCATCAGCACCAATCCCTAAACCATACATGATATCTATTTCAGTGGTCTTTGCGGTAAGAAAAATAATTGGACAGTCCACAATATCTCGAATATTTAGACAAAAAGTAAAGCCATCCATACCCGGCATCATAACATCCAGTAAAATCAAATCAAAGTTTATGAATTCGTTAGTTAAAATTTTTTCAGGATTTACAACTGTAGTTACTAAATGATTATCTTTTTGAAGAATATTTTTAATTAAAGCCAAAATATCTGGCTCATCATCAATAACCAAAATTTTTGCCATGTTCATCACTCCTTTCTGATGTCAATAAACAGTATAACGTCAAAATATTATCAAATCAACTTATATTATCCATAATTTTCATAACAAATTGTATTTTATTCTGAATAAGCCTCTTTTTCATATGTAATTGCTGTTTTATCAGTAAACCCTGTTATTGCCGGAATAGCTTTATAAAAGCTGTTATTGATTTGAACGGCAATGGCTTCTTTATTGTCCGTACCCTTTATTGAACAAACATTTTGAAAAGAAACAATAAACTTTGCATCTTTGGGAAGATTCTCCATCATATCCTTTATAGTTAACGTAGCAGATGAATAAATTTCTTCTTGCGAAAGTATACAATTTTTTTTATCAAGAACTACCACTCGGTCAATAATTCCGTTCCATCCCCCAATTTTAGATTGATTCAATGAAACATTTGAAATTTGATAGGTTACTTCCTTATAACTGATTTGAGTAGCATTCTTGGCATTAACTTTGCAAACAATTTTATCTTTAATTTCATAGGTTCTTACTTTTTTAATTATTATATCTTTTGCAAAATACCCTATTACTAGTGTACAAAATAAAACTGTGAACAAAGGTATCAATATTTTTTTTATCTTCATGATAATCTCTCCTTATTTATATGACTTTCTTTCTTTCGTTTGCTATAGTTTTATAATACTAGGTAATTATAATGATTTTATAAGGAGTTCAAAAATTTTTCTTCAGTATTTATAGTTTCATCCATGAATCTGTTTAAATAGTCTATTATAAGGCACTTCCTCTTTTTGAGTACAAAGTTTTTAAGCTACTATATATATTTTTCTTATGTCCTTATTGATTTAATATATTAGTAAATTAATAATACTTATAAATTTTCATCATATGCTTCAAAAAAACCATTCAATATAATAAAAGTTATATTGAATGGTTTTGTTTTTACTTTAAATCATGCTTTTTTACTGATTTTATATGTATTTTTTAAAGTTTTATGGTATACTTATAAAGTAAACATTATGTATACATGTATAAATATACTGTATACAAACGCATACTAATGTTTACAATAATGAATTTTATATAATATACTAAGCATTTTTCAATTATTGATATAAATAAATTATTGAACCCAAATATGCTAGCAATTATAGTGTTTATATAAATATTTTAGCAAGTGGTAGACGTATTCAAGTATAAATGGAATTTAGTTACAAAAAAGATTAAATTTATTCTATTAATCATAGAAAATACTGAACTAAGAGAGGACTTAAGAAATGGATGCAATATTAAGCGTAAGAATAAGTGATGAATTAAAACAAAAGTTTAACGAATTGGCCCAAAGTGAAGGTATAAATAATAAGGAACTCATGGAGCAAGTAGTTAAATACTACGAATTAAATAGAGCAAGAGAAGAAGACAGTAATATGTCCGAGGATATAAAGGAGTTACAAACAATAACCACTAGAATGGCGGATATATACATAAACATAGTAGAAAGAAATAATATTAAAGCCTTAGAAGTAAAAAATATTCATAGAAATGAGCTAGTAGATAAGAATAACGACCTTCAAAAACTAAAAGAAGAGATTACATTGTTAAAAGAAGAGAATAAAAAAATAAACGCTCTGGAAAAAGACCTATCTGATGCAAAGCATATAAGCAAAGACCTACAAGAAAGTATTAGGAGTTTAAAAACCCTTAATAATATGCAGGAGGAAAAAATTTCAAAACTAACAGAAACCAATGAAAAATATATTAAATACAAAGATGAAATTGTAAAGCTTAAAACAGAGCAGGATAAATCAACAAATGAATATATGAAATTAAAGAATGAGTTAGCAAATAAAAATGATGAAGAAGCTAGATTAATAAAACAGATAGATGAGTTAAAGCAAATAAACAAAAGTAAAATAGATGAACTTGAAATTAAAGCTAATCAAGATATTGAAATGCAGAGGGAAAGAACAAGTTTCCAAATGGAGAAAGAAATTTTAAAATTAAAAGAGGAACAACAATTAAAAATACAGAAATTGCAAGAAAGCTTTAATGATAGAATTAATAAATTATTAATAGAAAAAGAGGAAGTAGCGGAGAAATTTAAAAATATGATTATGCAAATGAATAAAAACAAAGATGAAACTGAACATATTGTTATTGAAAAGAAATAGGGGTAAGTAATATATTGTAAATATTCAAGTGTTAAGATTTTATTGTATTTTAATTAAACATATGTTATATTATGGTTAAAGTTTAACAGTAAACTGAGGCGAAAGGAGTGGATCTTTTTTTATGCAAAAGTTATATGAGGTGTTTTCGAAATAATTGCATATAGGTTCAAAAGGTTTTTAAAGAGTACTTAGTGTACCTTTTATTTGTTATGCCTATTGAACAACTTTGATTTAACCTTTCAGCCTTAATAGTTAGCATTAAATTGCACGGTACGGGTTAGCGTGTATTTTTTGTGCCCAAATATTAGGTATACCACAGTAGGTTAATCCTGCTGTGGTATTTTTATATACTTTTTTATGAAATGTTTTTCAATTTATAAGGTGAAGGTAATGCTAATTTATTCGAACCTTCATAGTAACTTTATCTCAAACTCACATTAAGCTTAAAATTCAGCAAACCAATTTTGGGGTGCAACAGAGAAGGAGATTTTATGAGTTTAGAAAAGTTAGGATGGAATACGTATTTTCAAAAAAAATTTGAACCCTATTTAGACAAAGGGTTTTGGGCCGCAAGAGTCATAAATCAGCACAAAGGGAACTATATTGTATGTTCTGAAGAAGGAAGTTTCAATGGTAAATTGAGCGGTAAGTTTATGTATAATGCAGATGTGAAAAAAGATTATCCAGCAGTTGGTGATTGGGTGGCAATTAAAATGGTTAATGATACTGAGGCTGTTATATACGCTGTATTACCAAGAAAAAGTTACTTTGCTCGTAAACTTGCTATATCAGGCGGAAGAAAAATGAAAAACGGTATACTGGTTGGAGGAAATATAGAAGAACAAATTATAGGTTCAAATATAGATACGGCATTTATTGTAAGTGGTCTAGATGATAATTTTAATATAGGTAGAATCGAAAGATATATTACCTTAGTTCGTAGTAGCGGAGTAACACCTGTTATACTCTTAAATAAATGTGACCTTTGTAATAATGTATCTGATTATATAGAAAAAATAGATGTCATTACTAAGGGTATAGCTGTTTATTCCATAAGTGTATTAAATAATATCAATATGGATATCTTTGATAAATTTTTATGTTGCAATGAGACAATAGTATTTCTTGGTTCCTCTGGAGTAGGTAAGTCTACTGTCATTAATTATCTTTTGGGTGGTGAAATACTAAAAACAAATACAATAAGTAGCTCTAATGGAAAAGGTAGGCATACCACAACGGGTTCTCAGCTTTTACAGCATAGCTCAGGCTGCACAATTATAGATACTCCAGGAATTCGTGAACTACAGCTATGGGCTGATGAAGATATACTTTCTGAAAGTTTTCAAGATATCTACTCTTTAACTGATCAATGTAGATACAGGGATTGTGCTCATGAAAAAGAAGATGGCTGTGCAATTAAGACAGCCCTTGAAGATGGAAAGTTAACTATTGAAAGATTCAATAGCTACAAAAGCCAATTGAATGAATTGAAGACTCTAAAAGATACTAGAAAATGCTATGACAACAGTAGAAAAAATAAATTAAATAAAATAAATAAGAAAAGAGGTTATGTTGAATGTTAAAATTAAAGTATTTGTTTAATAATAAAGATTTAGCCCATATGGTACTTAGTAATTGGGAAAGTGATAATGTAGATTCTGATTTATTAAATTATTATAGGATCTCATCAAATGCAGTTTATTGGTGTAGAAATCAAGGTAATACTTTTTTTCTTAGATTTGCATCTGCTGAAGAAAAATCCAAGGAAAGCATCCTTGCTGAACTTGATTTTTTAAGATTTTTAAGAAATAGTGGCTATCCTGCAGTAGACACTATATTATCTAAAGCTGGTAATGAACTTGAGGAAGTAAATACACCTTGGGGGATATACTATGCGGTTGCATTTAAGAAAGCATCTGGTAAACAATTAAGTGAAATCCCTTTGACAGATGATATTATCTTCGGATTAGGTAAATCATTAGGAAAATTGCATAAACTAAGCAGTGAATATAAACCAGTAAATAATAAACGTAATGACTGGAAAGAAAAAATAGACTGGATGGAAGCTGTATTATCAGCTTTTCCAGATGAAACAGCTGCTAAAAGTGAGCTCTATATGCTTAAAGATTACTTTTTAATGCTACTTACTACAAAAGAGAATTTTGGACTTATCCATTATGACTTTGAACCTGACAACGTATTTTATGATGAAGTTACGAAAAGCTATAACCCTATAGATTTTGATGATGCAATGTATCATTGGTATGCACTGGATATTCAAATATCAATAGACGAAATTACAGAAGATATGCTAGAAGAACAAGTAGAATCCGCAATAAATCAATTTATCAAAGGCTACCGCGGCGAGTATGATATTTCCGATGGTATGCTTAAATTATTACCTATATTCAGAAGATATAGTGATTTATATGGATATGTGCGATTGCTACAATCTGTAGAAGAAAAATGGAATAATGAACCTGAATGGATGGTAAACTTAAGAATTCGCCTAGAGAATTTATTAAATAAAAGAAAATGTACATTTACAAAGCCAATTTAATTACTAAGGTTTTATAAGGAAGTTGTTTTATATGTCATTTACAGAAGAATATTTTTTACGCATTGCCATTGAGTTGGCGAAAAAAGCACGTAAAAAATGGGCGAGGATATCTAAAATTGTATATAGTGTTCTCAATGCATGCTTCAACAGTTAAGTGGAGGGCGTCCAAAACCTTGCTGTGATAATATTTTAAATACAGGAAAAAGGAAAATCAAAGTAATTGGTCCACTTATCCCAGAAGAGAGGGTTCAGGTTTTTCAAAATTATAAATTTATAAAAAATAGCTTTAACAAAATTAAATCATTACCGTTCACCTTGGGTGGACGGTATTTTTTATATAGTTACGAGCTAGGATATTGTAAATAATTACATATTAAATTAATAATAGATGAAATATCATAAATAAATACACATAAAATTAAAATAATGGTATAATATGTTTACGGTATGGCAATTACTATTGCAAGAACAAATGTTCTTGCAATATAGAAAGAAGGTATTGTGATGATTGTAAATATATCAAAACATGAAAATGAATTAGCTGTATCATTCGATTATTCACAAGAAAGAATAGCTAAAGTTAAAAGTATAAAAGGGCATAAATGGAATTCAAATGATAAAACATGGAATATACCATTTACAGAAGATAATTTTGCAATGCTCAAAGGATTATTTGAAAATGAACAAAAAAATATTGATGTTGAAAATAATTGACGAAATAAAGAGCTATATAAACTTATGGAAGAAGAAATAAAATTCAAAGGATATACTTTTAAAACAAAAAAACTTATATGCCACATAAGATTTTCAAGTTTTACAAATAAAAACTTGGATGAAATAGTAAATTAAGCTATAAGATTTTTGTGCAATGAGGTATTAAGACAAAATAAGATTTTAGAATTAATGTCTAGACCAAAGAATGCTTATTCATGTTGTACAAGGAAAAGGTAAAAAAGATCGTTACACAGTTTTATCAGAAATTGCACTGGATCAACTTAGAAAATATTATAAGCTATATAAGCCTGAAACATTTCTGTTCCCAGGGCTGGAAATTTCATAGAAACAATGTTAATTTATGGACAAGCAGATGCATTCGCAAAAATCCTTAACCCAACATTAAATCCTACATGGATTTCTCATATATCAAAAGAACAAGAAAATGCTATCCGCAAATTGGCGTTAAAAATATGATTGAAATGAGTTCAGAAGAAATTTTCGCTATGATTGATTACTATTTATAATAACGAATAGTTTGATTAAATGGAATTAATACCAGAATATAGAGAGTTGCCACTTCCTATAACAAAAAACTCCCGTTCGTTTTGGCATTAATAGACTGCCAAAACACATTCACTCGCCAAGCGCGGTCGCGCTAGGGCTCAAGAACATCAGGAGTTATCGACGTTATACGTAATTCAGAACAAAAAATAATTGCTGATAGGTTATTGGATTTGGCCTGATTGAGACTTAGTTATAAAATATTGTGCATTAACTATTAAAATTATAAGTAAGAACAATAGTCTTTCTTAAAAAGTGATATCCTTGGGAGGAAAATTAAGTGAAAAACAGAATAAAACGTATATTTTTGTCAAGGGTAGTGGTAATAACCTCAATTTTATACAGTATAACAATATTGGTATACTTTGTATTTTTTTATGAAAAATTTGTGAATATTTATGGAGAGTATACTGAATTGCTCAAGTCTATGTATTATGACGAGCAAGTGAACCTTTCCATAGAGTCTTTTGCAGTTTGTTTAGTTGTTGCAATATTTATAGCATTAATATATGAAGAGATAGTATTGTATACTAAGCCTATTATTTCTGTTAATACTAGATTAAAGTCAAAAGAATCTGTTTTTCATAGTTGTAAAAACAATATGGGATTTTCGTCTGTTGTTTATGATTATACTTTAACTTTTGAAGCGGATAATGGGGTCGAACTAAGTTTTATTGTTACACCTAAACATTATATGATAATACTTGAAGGGAATAAGGGGATTTTGAATTATAAACAGGGAATATCAAATAGCTTTATATCTTTTCATATTACAGCAATAGAATAGTATTCTCATTTCATGTAGCAAAAACCAAATAATCCTCTAAAATACTTTACTACTCCTTATTTCTATCGCAGTTTTACGTCATCTTTTTCGTATAATATTCATCAATCGTAAATTTGTTATATTAGAAATAACTGGAGTAGTTTTTGCTCAAAGTGTATTGACTAAAACGACCTATAACAAAATGTTGCCATCTGCCTTGGCTGGTGGACTATTTTTATATAGTAGTGTGTAATATATGAGTAATAATCTATATATAGACTAGTTGTTTTCCCATCGACAAGGCAGATTCTCCAGCCCAAGTGCGGTTGCACTAAGGCTAGAAAACGTCGGCAACAAGAAACGTTAGGCGCCATCTTTACTAGAATATCATTAATTTCGGAGGTGTGTTTTATTGGCATTTTAAAAGTCGCATTGTTACAATTAATTCAAAATAGTGATTCAAAAGAGAATTTGAAAAAAGGATATGAATATTGTAGATTAGCAAAGAAAATGGGGGCTGATATTGCGTTATTCCCTGAAATGTGGAATAACGGATATTCCCTTCCTGAAACAATAGAAGAGGTCGAAAAGTGGAAAGAAGCAGCAATAGATCAAAATCACGAGTTTTTTACAAGCTTTAAAAATCTAGCAAGAGAACTTAACATGGCAATTGGGATAACCTATTTAGAGAGATGGAAAGGGTTACCTAGAAATACAATTTCTTTAATTGATAGGTTTGGTAATTCTTCACTTACATATGCGAAAGTACATACTTGCGATTTTTCCTCAGAAGCATTTTGCACACCTGGTGATAATTTTTACACTTGTGATTTGGATACTTCTGTTGGCAGTGTAAAAATTGGCGCGATGATATGTTATGATCGAGAATTTCCTGAAAGTGCAAGAATTTTAATGCTTAAAGGTGCTGAAGTAATCCTAATTCCTAATGCTTGTGAAATTGATGAAAATAGGAAGTGCCAGTTAAGAACAAGAGCTTATGAAAACATGGTAGGTGTCGCATTAACCAATTATGCTAAAGGCACTTGTAATGGACACTCTATGGCTTTTGATGTTGTTTCATTTCGCGAAATAATAAAAGGAAAAAAATGGATTTCAAGAAATACGCTGATTGTTGAGGCAGGGGAAGAAGAAGGAATATTTATGGCATGCTTTAACATCGACGAGCTAAGAGAATATAGGAAAAGTGAAGTTTGGGGGAATGCTTACCGTAAACCAAAAGCATATTCATTATTGATTTCTGAGGAAGTTGGTGAACCATTTAAGAGAAAAAATGCCAAACGCTAAAAAAAAGACGGCGCCTAACAAAATGTTGCCGCTCGCCTTGGCTAGAGAGTACCTTTATAAGGTATCGTTATATAATTAAGTATGTTTCAAACCAGGAAAAACATAAACCAACGCCAAGGCACATTTCTTCACCAAGCCCGTCGGGCTAAGGTTCAGGAACGTCGGCAACACGAAACGTTATATGCCATTCCTAAATTAGTTACTTAGTACTTATTAATAAATGTTATTAAAGGAGATGCACAATTATGATAAATCATTTGGGACAAGGTGTGCCAAGCCTAGAGGAGGCAAAATTACTATTACTAGAAGGACAAAAATTAAATCCTGGTCCTTGGATTGAGCATTCAATGAATGCAGGAAGAGCAGCAGAGTTGATAGCAAAAAATTGTAAAGGGTTAAACCCAGATGTTGCTTTAGTACTAGGAATGCTGCATGACATTGGTGTAAGATTTGGGGTTTCATATATGAAGCATATTTTACACGGCTATAATTTTGCTATGGAAAAGGGGTATTATAAACTAGCAAAAGTTTGTTTAACTCATTCATTTGAATGCCAAGATATAAGAACTTGTTTTGGAAGATGGGATTATTGTAGCGATGAAGAATACAGTTTTATTAAAAATTACATTGAGTCTACAGAATATAATGATTATGATAGATTGATACAATTATGTGATGCACTAGCATTACCAAGCGGGTTTTGCTTAATGGAAAAGAGAATGGTTGATGTAGCATTAAGGCATGGGATACATGGGCATATTATTAATAAATGGAGAGCAACTTTCAAAAACAAACAATATTTTGAAGAGAGGATGGGAAAATCAATATATAGTGTATTACCAGGTGTTATAGAAAACACTTTTGATTTATAAATGTGTATTCCTATTAAGCAAAGAAAGTATAAGATAAAATGTGAAATTCACAGACCGTGCATATATCAGAATTTTCAATTTAGAGGTAAGCGAAAATTTAATTTAGACGGAACGGCATATAACAAAATGTTGCCGTTCGCCTTGGCTGGAGAGTCCTTTGAGTAAAGACAAGCTATACATGCAAGTGCATATTTCAAACTTATAAAATCATAAACCATAGCCAAGGCACATTCCTTCACCAAGCGCATCGCGTTAAGGTTCAGGAACGTCGGCCAGAGCTGAAGCATGAATTTTGAAATATAGTAAATTCAATGGCTATATGGTTTTCAGATAAAAACTTTTTCGCAAACACTCTAAAATATACAAATTTTACGCGTTGACTCCCTTTAATATAATTCCATTTAAGGTTTGTTGTTGGAAATTAATATTCCATAATCATGAAATATATTGCATCTATTAACTTAAATAGTATCTATATGTATTATGGATTTATGTGCAATCCTTTATTATATCATAATAAGTACTACATGTGTTGGTTAAAGTAGGCTTTGCCAAAAAAATCTATAAAATTAAGTGAATTTTTCATACTTCAGCTCTGAACGTCGGCAACACGAAACGTTAGCAGAAAGAATGTTTTATCGGAAGTTTATGTTCCGTTACTAAAAAAGAGAATAGTGAGCATCTGTATAAAAATGCGACTTATGAACGATGTAAACAACTCAATAAATAGGAATTTGAAAGGAAATTTCATTATGGGAGAATTTTCAAAATTACCTAATATCGGAAAAGAAGTTGAAAGTCAGTTGAATAAAGCAGGTATATTTACTCATGATGAATTAAAAGATATTGGTGCAGAACAAGCGTGGCTGAAAATACAAGAAATTGATGCTTCTGCATGTATTCATAGACTGTTAGCACTGGAAGGTGCAATTCATGGTGTTAAGAAAACAGCGTTGCCACAGGAACGTAAAGCAGAACTAAAAAATTTTTATAATTGGCATAAAGGTAAATAGTAAATTTGTATAAAGAGGAGTATAAGTATGTACGTAAAAAAATTGGATGAAAATGATGAATTATTTTTGAAACAAAGAAGAGAAAAAATAAAAAGATTCCAAGAAAAAGGAGTATGCTTTTCATGTCAAAACTTTATTACGGGTAATATATTTCCAGATGATGGCTTAATTATTTATGAGGATGAATTGGTGCGATGTCAATTTGAAAAATTTCCAAGAGCAACGGGACAAACAATTACAGTTTCAAAGGAACATTATGAAGATATTTCTGAAATGCCACTTGATTTAGGTGTACAGATATTAAAAATATAAAATGTTACTATAAAATTACATAAAGAGATTTTAGGTGCACAAAAAGTATATATGTGTACTATATGTGATGGTAAAAGAAATCATTTGCATTTTCAGTTTTTCCCAAGGTTAAAGGGAGAAAAAATAGGTTATCAAAATTTTGTGAGAGAAGAAGTAATCCTAATGGCTTATCAAGAAACAGCAGCTATATATAGAAAAACTTTAAAAAATATCAAGTTATAAGCTATTATTTATACTAAATAAATTCCAACTTAAGGTTGAGTAATATAAATAGTAATTATTCAATTCAGAAGGGAACATATCAGATGGATGGAGTGGCAAAATTAATAATACTAAGAGGTAATTCTGGAAGTGGTAAGACTACTACAGGCAAGGCTTTACAAAGAAAATTTGGACATGGGACAATGCTAATTTCACAAGATGTCGTTAGAAGAGAAATGCTATTTGTGAAAGATGGAACTAATCCAGAAGCAAGTCAGTTATTATCGGAACTTGCAATATACGGAAAAAGCCATTGCAATATAGTAATTTTGGAAGGCATTTTAAATTCAAAGTGGTATAAAAAATTATTTGAAAATTTACTAAATAAATTTAACAACCAAATTTTTGCATATTACTTTGATATACCTTTTGAAGAAACTTTAAATCGTCATAAACAAAAGCCTAAAGCACATGAATTTGGAGAAAAGGAAATGAGAGAATGGTGGAATGAAAAAGATTTATTAGATATCATTCCTGAAATATGCCTGCATAAAGAATTAAGTTTAAATGAAATAGTGGATATAATATATCAAGATATTATAAAGTAAGTAATAAATTCCAAATTTGAAGAGGTGTTAAAATGAGAAGAGTGTCATAAGGGGCTATTAAAAAAAATAAAACCTTATGGATTTACTTTGTTTATTAAGAAATATGGAATTGAAGGGTTCCTTGATTGTTTAGAGAGAAACGAAAAAAAGGGAATTATATATCATAGAGAAGGAATAAATGGAGATTATGATGATTTTGATAATGTTGAGGATTTAATATCTTTTATTAAATCTGGAATTCGATAAATTCCAATTTGTTGAGTTGAAGTAACGTAATTTTAGCTTCAGTTATGTCGTATCCTTCGTATATTGGGATGCAATAGTAGGAATTGAGGAAATTAAAACTATCGAAAAAATAATCGTAAAAATATTCCATCTGCTAACAAAACACATTCTTTCGCCAAGCGCGGTCGCGCTAGGCGAAAGAACGTTGGGAGTTAGGAAAGTTATATGCTACTCCTACCTGAAATAAAATAAGCGTAGAATGATCTTTCTATTGAAAAATATAAATTAACGGGAGGAAAGGAAATGAATAGGGGGAAAATTATTTTTTTAAATGGAGTTTCAAGTGCAGGAAAGGGAACATTGTCAAATGAATTAGTTAAATTATTACCAGATTATTTCCACATGAGTATAGATGATTTTGATATTTTTATAGATAGAATGGAAGATAGAAAAAATAATCACTTAATACCTGTTGAAACAGGGTACTTTTTTCATCGTACAATTGCAATGTTTTCAGATAAAGGTGTTAATCTTATAGTTGATCATATTTTGCATGACAATTTTACTAAAGATGATTGCTTTCAAGTTTTATCAAATTATCCAGTTTTATTTGTCGGTGTGCATTGCTCTATAGAAGAATTGGAACGACGAGAAAAAGCCAGAGGTGATAGAACCATAGGACAGGCAAAGCAACAATTAGAATATGTACATAAGGACGAAATATATGATATAGAAATCAATACTTATTTTGAAAATACTGAAGAGTGTTCAAAGAAAGTTATTGAAGCATTGAATAATATTAACCATCCTACTGGTTGGTTATGTACGAGTAAAAAATGCAATTAAATAAGTATATAGCATTAAAAGAGAAAATTTTTTACTGTAATGATAATTTTAGTAGAAATTCAGTTTTTAGATTAGTTACAAATCAAAAATTTAGTGGCTACGGAACAGCATATAACAAAATGTTGCCATTCGCCTTGGCCGAAGAATCCTTTGAGAAGGGACAAACTATATAGGCAAGTGTATGTTTCGACCAAGAAAATCAAAATATACCGCCAAAGCACATTCCTTCACCAAGCCCGTCGGGCTAAGATTCAGGAACGCCTGACATTTCAGGTTTACCTGAAATTATCTTACGCAGTTAATGATTTTTAGCTATTTAAATATAACGAATAAGTGTAAGCGTAAAAGAATTGACGCCTAGATAGTTAAAGTTACCTTTGCTAAAATTACAGATAGTAAGAATAGGAGGTTATCTGTAATGGCAAAAAAAAATAATGATATAACCTGGAGAGGATTTTTAGAAAAGTTTTCTTCTTATGAAGGGACTGTAACCAGCTTTTGTAAAGAAAATAATATTAGCAAGAGTCAGTTCTACTATTATAAAAATAAATTTAAACAATCAAATAAGCCAACATTTCATGCTATAGCAATTAATAATGAAAAATCCAACCCCAAAGCAGTAAACAAAAGTGTAAAAGGATGTAGTGATATAAGAATCGAGATCGGTAAAATTAATATATTTATACCTGCAAATGAACTAGAACTATTATCAAATATACTTAAGGAACTAAGTAAATCATGCTAAATATTGATAAGGTTAACACTGTATATTTAGCTTGCGGCGTAACAGATTTAAGAAGAAGCATAGATGGATTATCAATGGTAGTACAAACAGACTTAAAATTAGACCCCTTTGAAAAAGCATTATTTGTGTTTTGCAATAAACAAATGAATAAGCTTAAAATACTACATTTTGATAATGGATTTTGGTTATATTATTATAGATTAGAAAAAAGTAGGTTTAAATGGCCAATGACAAAGGCGGAAGCCTTAAAAGTAAATATAGAAGAACTAGGTTGGCTACTAAAAGGTTATGAGGTAAGAACAACCTCAAAATTCAAGCCGATTAAGGAAAAAAACTACTATTAAAACCACATAAAAAAACCTCTTGACCCTTGATAAATCAAGGGTTTTCTGCTATAATATAAGTATAAAAACTTTAGAAGAGGTAATTGAAATGAATGACTTAAATATTGAAGAACAATTAGATTATAAAACAAAAAACATAATTTCTAAGATGGAAAAAGAGATAGAATTAAAGGATAAAGAAATTAGAGAGCTTAAAAATGAACTTTCATTTTTAAAAAATCAAGTTCTTAATAAGAATAAAAAAATATTCGGTAAGTCTAGCGAGCAGATGGATAGCAACCAAATATCTCTTTTTGACGAAGCAGAAAAGTTTTGTGATTCAAAAGTGGCGGAGCCAACCATTGAAGAAATAACATATAAGAGAAAAAAGGCCTCTTCTTATGTAGGAAAGAAAGATAATCTAGCTAATTTGGAAAGAGTAATTATCGAGCATAAATTGGACGAGGATAAGGCTAATTGCGATAAGTGCAATGGGCAATTTGTTGTTATAGGATCAAAATCAAAAGAAATTCTAAAATATAAACCAGCAGAGCTATATATAGAGGAACATGTAACCTATAGCTACGCTTGTAAATCCTGTGAAGAAGCTGAAGGTAAAGCAAATATAATTACTACAAAAGCGCCTAACAGCTTGCTATATAAAAGTATGGCATCTAACGAATTAATAAGCCATGTAATAAATCTTAAATATCAATATGCGCTACCGCTTTATAGACAGGAAACGTATTTTGATATGCTTGGTGCAAATCTTTCTAGGCAAACATTGTCCAATTGGATAATCGGTGCTGCAAAAGAGTTTGAACCTGTCTACGACATGATGAAGGAAGAACTATTAAAAAGCCATTATATCCAGGCTGATGAAACCACTGTAGTAGTTGTGGACTCTAAAGGAGAAGATTCCAAGGCTAAAAAATATATGTGGTTATACAAAACTGGTGAATATAAAGATCCAATTATTTTGTATGACTATCAAAAGACAAGATCAAGCTCCTGCCCTAAAGGATTTTTAAAGGGATTTTCTGGGATAATCCAAACAGATGGCTACGCCGGCTATAATTCTGTAGAGAATGTAAAAAGGCTGTACTGTTTGGCTCATATTAGGAGAAAATACTTTGATATAGTTACAAAGCTAGATAAAGAAGCCCTAAAAAATTCTCGAGCAGTTATAGGGTTTAATTTTTGCGAGCAACTTTATAAAATCGAAAAAGATTTAAGAGAGAACTATGCTGGTGAAGATGATTACTACGAAAAGCGCTATGAAACAAGACTTGAAAAATCAACACCAATTATTGAAGAATTTATAAAGTATGTGGATATAGAAATAAATAGTGCATTGCCAAGAAGTCCATTGGGCGCAGCCTTAGAATATAGCCGAAAGCTATTACCGAGCTTCAGAATTTTTTTAACTGATGGATCCTTAGAAATCGATAATAATGCATCCGAAAGATCAATAAAACCTTTCGTTATTGGTAGAAAAAACTGGCTTATGTGTAATACTCCTAAGGGAGCAAGAGCAAGTGCAACAATATATAGCGTAGTAGAAACGGCTAAGGCAAATGGGTTAGTGGTAGAAAAGTATTTAGTGTATTTAATGGATGTGTTGTGTAATTTAGAAAACAAGGATAACAATACGCTATTAAAATACATGCCTTGGTCCAAGGAATTACCTGAAACCGTAAAACTTCAAAATAGGAATCTTCATGGCAAAAAAGATTAAAATAAAATCCAGTAGAAAAGCACTTGCTGCTTACTACTGGATTTAGTTTATCAAAGAATTTCCTGAAAATACATACGGAGAATTTTTGACGCTTACGAATAAGTGACATTGGTTTTTATTATATAATTAATACTAATAATTAATTGGAGGGATTAAAATGTTATTTAATGATATAAAAACAGAAAGATTAGTTCTTAAAAATATAGCCATTGACGATAGAGATTTTATATTCAGTCAGTTTTCAGATGATGTAGTGAATAGATACCTATTTGATGCGGAGCCAGTAACTGATATGGAAGGTGCAGATGAAATCATTACATTTTATATACAGCCTGAATCACGATTGCAACACCGTTGGATTATCCTGCGGAAATCAGATGGCATGAAAATGGGAACATGTGGGTTTCATTGCTGGAATCAGAAAGATTGTAAGGTCGAAGTCGGTTATGACCTCAAAGAAGAATTCTGGGGAAATGGTTATATGCAAGAAGCAATGAAAGAAATCATCGCAATCGCTATGGACTCTATGCACATAAAGGAGATAAATGCATGTATTTATATTGAAAATCAAAGGTCAATCCGTCTTGCAGAAAACCTTGGTTTTGTTTTATCTGGTTCAAGGTATGAATTGTTTAGAGAGAAGGAATACTTGCATAATAGCTACTCGCTTTATATTCCCAAATTAATATAATCTATGGTTGATGTTAAGTTGCATAATTCATATATAGGTAATTAAATCATGAATGGATTAGTGTGTTTTGCACGTTATCGGAAATGGCAATGCTGGGGCAGTTCTTTGGAGCCTCCATATTTTGTTTTAGTAATATTCAAACTTACTGACTATGACATCATGCTTTTAACTGCGGACTAATAACAATCATATTAAAAGGAGAATGAAATGAAATTAGACATAATAGCGGTTTACGAAAATTTGGATGGCTACATTTTGGAGATGGAAAAAAAAAATGTAAATTGTGAAATGTTATGGGATAAATATGCCATTCAGCCTTACTGGGAGAAAATTAGTCATTGGGCAGTCTGATTGAAAACCAAAACCAATAAAGGATATATGTAAATTGAAACAGCAGATCAAATTAATGAAAAAAATAAATCTTAATGAGATTAAGGGTAAATTTATGCAAGTAGTGGATGCACTTCATAATTATGATGATGATCCTATCGTAATTGCAATCTATCCATTAGATGATGAAAATTGTATTGTTAAAGAACGGCAAAATGGTGTGGGGGGAGTTAATGTATTTGGTAATGTTTTAATAAATGTTAATCCTTTTGTTCAGGATTATATAGAATGGATTCCATATGTATTTGCTCATGAATATCATCATACTGTGTGGGGAATTACTGGCATGTGGTTCATGGAGGAGGGGGGACTGGAAGTTTCATAGAATCAATGTTAATTGATGGACAAGCAGATGCATTCGCAAAACTCCTTAACCCAACATTAAATCCTACATGGATTTCTCATATATCAAAAGAGCAAGAAAATGCTATCCGCAAATTGGCGTTAAAAATATGATTGAAATGAGTTCAGAAGAAATTTTCGCTATGAGTGATTACTGTTTATAATAACGAATAGTTGATTAAATGGGATTAATACCAGAATATAGAGAGTTGCCACTTCCTATAACAAAAAACTCCCGTTCGTTTTGGCATTAATAGACTGCCAAAACACATTCACTCGCCAAGCGCAGTCGCGCTAGGGCTCAATAAGGTCAGGAGTTAGCGACGTTATACGTAATTTTAGATAAGCAGAGTGACAGCTTAAAAATTTTTATAGTTGATTTTAGTAAATTTAATAGCTAATTTTTATGTAATAACTTGATTTTTTTATTAGAGAATGGAGGTTCAATTAATGGCAACATGGAATGAATTGTTTCTAAATGAAGAATTTATATCAGCATTACCACAGCCAGAAGTATATAAATTTATAAAAATTCTTGAGGGCATATTTACTGATAGAGCATTAACAATATGGGATTGTTGTTGTGGTGCTGGAAGGCATACTGTATTAATATCACAAATGGGACATAATGCATATGGCAGTGATATCTCTGAGAATGGAATTATTTATACTCAGAAATGGCTTGAAAAAAATGAACTAATGGCAAATCTTAAGGTAGCAGATATGACCGATAACCCATTTACAGGATTTAATTTTCATGGTGCTGTTTCTTGGGATGCTCTACACCATAACACCATTAGTAATATTAATAAGGCTGTAGACATTGTATATGAAAACCTTTGTGTTGATGGTATGTTCATGGTATCATTGCTTTCCACAAAATCAGGTAGGGCAGACCTTAGGGGAAAAGAAATAGAAAAAAACACTTTTGTTAGGGAAGACGGTCCTGAAGCAGGAGTTCCACACCACTATTTTGATGAACAAGGAATAAGAGACTTATTTAGAAAATGGAAAATTGTCAGTCTTGTAGATATTGCTACTACTTATATAGAAGAAAATATTCATCATTCAATTAATCCATTTCCATACACTAAATGGAATATTATTGTTCAAAAGTAGTACGTCTAAAACTATAAGCAGTTACATAAAATTTTTGTGTTGGTTAAGACGTAATATTAGTATAAATATAGGGAGAACAGACTCAGCTCAGAGTGTAGTGGCTAAAACTACGTCGCAAATACGAGACGTTATACGGAATTTAGAACAAGAAATTGATTGCTCATAAGTTATTGGTTTTGAACTAATTGAGACGTAGTAAAAAAATGAATTACTATCAAGACAAACACTATGAGAAGGAGTTACAATATGAATTCTACTGAAAAGTTTACTATGATATATCTTATGTTCGTTTTAGTTGGTATTCCAGTGCTTTTTTTCATACTAATTGTTTGGGGAATACCATGGATTATTAGGCAACTAACTTATGAGGTATGTACATATAAAACGATAATAATAGATGATAAAGCAGATGTAATTTTTAGTCAAGGACGTTATTTACTAAACTCCTCTATTATATACTTGTTATCTTTCAAGTTTGAAGATGAGGAAATAATACAATTTTCACTTCCGCGTAAAGAGTATAAGAAGCATCATATAGGCGATGTTGGAGAATTAACTTTTCAAGGAGCTAAATTTATTAGTTTTATAAAAATACAAGATTAATTTATTGCAAGCCGGAATAGGTCTTATTTAAAGTGTAGGAGTTAAAACTCCGTATAACAAAATGTCGCCGTTCGCCTTGGCTGGAGAGTCCTCTGAGTAAAGACAATCTATACATGCAAGTGCATATTTCAAACTTAGAAAATTATAAACCATAGCCAAGACACATTCCTTCACCAAGCGCGTCGCGCTAAGGTTCAGGAACATCGGCAATTCCGTTAACGATTCACGTAAATGCCCCAGCTAGCCGAGTCGGAGTCACTTCGGCAAGCCAGACGTTATACGGAATTTATAACAAAAAAAGTGATTGCTCACAGATTAGTGGAAATGGTCTTTTTAAGACGCAATTGTAGATTATAACTCAAACTTCGCACATAAAAACATGACTTAGACCATTGAAAAATCAAGGATCCACAGTGTTTTAATATAGAAAAATCCTCTCAAAAATGATATAATGTAAGTAGTGACAAATACAAAAATATCATATTTAGGAGGATTCATTCATATGAACAATATACCACAAAACAGTCAAAATGAAAATGATTTTATGAAGTCTATAATGAATTTTATTAAACAATTTAAGGTTATTAGTGCTTTAAAAAAAGCAAATTGTTATAAAGAAAAAGGTATATGTGTTCGTGATATTTTTTGCTATTTACTTCAGATTGTTTATACAGGCAAAAGCATGTATATGAGTTATCAAACTGAAAGTAATGCTCCTAAATTTGGTAAAGATGTAGTATACAGATTCTTAAATTCAATGTACATAAACTGGCAATCATTCTTGTTAAAATTATCAGGAACTATTATAAATGAGAGTTTAGTAAACCTTACTTCTGAAAAACGTATCAACGCAATAGTTGTTGATGATTCTTTTTATGGTAGACTTAGAAGCAAAAATGTTGAATTACTTTCTAATGTAAATGACCATGCAAGCAAAGGTCAAAAATATAAAAAAGGATTTAGAATGCTTACTCTTGGATGGACTGATGGTAATACATTTTTACCTATTTTATTTAACTTACAAAGTTCAGAAAAGCAAAAAAATAGATACTGCGAAATGAAAGAAGGTTTAAACAAGAACACAATTGCATATAAACGTAGAAAACAAGCAATATCAAAGTCTACAGATGTTATGATTGAAATGCTAGAAGCTACTGTAAAGGCTGGCATTCCAGCAAAACATGTATTATTTGATAGTTGGTTTTCTTATCCTGTTACCATAATTAGAATATTTAAGCTTAAGCTACATACTGTAGGTAGGCTTAAAAACACTACAAAAATAAAGTACATTTTTGAAGGTGAAAGAAAAACTTTAGCTCAGATATACAAAGAAAAAAGAAAACGTCCAGGGAAATCAAAATATCTTTTATCAGTAATGGCACAAATATATGATGCTAACAATAATACATTGGATGTAAAAATAGTATTTGTGCGTGACCGTAATAATAAAAAGAAATGGATAGCAATTATTTCTACTGATTTAAGCTTATCCGAGGAAGAAATTATAACACTTTACGGTAAACGTTGGAGCATTGAAGTTTTCTTTAAAGTATGCAAATCCTATTTGAATCTTGGAAAGGAATTTCAAGGTCTTTCTTATGATTCAATGATTGCACATACTTCAATTGTGATGGTTCGATATATGATGCTTGCTGTTGAAAACAGAAATAATAAGGATTCACGTACAATGGGAGAAATATTTTTTCTAGCTTTTGATGAGCTTAAAGATATTCAATTTTCAGAAGTATTAGAAATAATCTTCAACATTCTACAAGAAACGCTGCAAGAATTATTGTTTTTAACTGTGGCGCAAATAGATAGTTTTATTGCCGCTTTTATTATAAAACTACCTAAATATATTTCAAGGAAATTCACTGCTAAAAAGATAGCTTAAAATCAAATTTTATCACTGTTTTAAGCCATCTTACCATTGATTTACAAGGTGTTATAGCTGTTTTTTTCCTGCGAAGTATGAGATTATAACGAAAAAAATTATTAATATTCTATGTTAGGAGAATGATATGATTAAAATTGAAAAAAATAAGATTAATTATGAAAATCTGTTTAGCAGGTATAAGGATAATATCCCTGTTATATACTCATCATTGGAAGGACAGTATAATGGGGAACTATATGTTGATAATGAGGTTGAGAGTGAATATGCCTTTTTAGTAACCCCATTTGATTTTAGTTTTATAGCGGGCAATCCTAAGTCAGAAGGTGTTGCAGAGCAAATTCATCAATTATTATTTGATGAATTATTGAAAGGAATGGGACAAAAAGAGGCAATTGTATTTTGCCCAGATGAAGAGTGGTATTCTATATTGGATAAAGTATTTGATAGGCATAATGGAATTAAAGATGGAAGAAAAATATTTTCATTGAATTTAAAAAAATTTAACAAGTGTAAAAAAGAAATGAAGCATAATGATGAGGTGCGCACTGAAATCTTTTACGAGCATGAATGTGGATCTACTATAGATTATCCAGTTTGTCGTGTATTTAAAAATGATACTTGTGTTAGCTTTTGTTCAGCATTTATGCTGGGCAAAAACTATGCAGAATTGGATGTATCCACAGAAACTGAATTTCGTGGAAATGGATATGCAAAAATAGCTTCAATAACTTTAATTTCAGAACTTCTTGAAAAAGATATTATACCAAATTGGTGTACCTGGCCATACCGTATTGAATCACAGCTATTAGCAAAAACAATTGGATTTGACCCTAAACATGATGTACGAGCATATATATGGGTTGAAGAAGAATGTGGAGAATTATAAGAATAATCCATTCACAAAATAATACGCACTCTAAAATAAACACGCCCATATATCATCTGCCCACATTTGGAGTAAATGAAGATTATACTAGACCAGAAATTAGAGTGAAAAAGAGTGGTTATCACTATGTTATTTCAGAAAAAAGACAGGAGATCAAGATTTTAGAAGATTACTATTTAATAAACAGTTAGAACTTATTAATTTAATAAGTGAAGAGTTTTCACTATTGTTGAAAACAGAAATTGAAGTGATATTAAAAAAGTATCCCTTCAAAGATTAAATATACTTAAATTAGCGTGCTAAACATACGAGATTAAAAACTATAAGCAGTTGTTTGGAAAATATAGGTTAATAAGGAGATGAAAAATGAATCAAGGGAAAATCATTTTTCTAAATGGAGTTTCAAGTTCAGGAAAATCAACATTATCAAATGAATTGGTTAAAATGATGCCTAGCTATTTTCACATTAGTATAGATGATTTTGATATTTTTATAGATAGAATGGAAGATAGAAAAAATAATCACTTAATACCTGTTGAAACAGGGTACTTTTTTCATCGTACAATTGCAATGTTTTCAGATAAAGGTGTTAATCTTGTAGTAGATCATATTTTACATGATGATTTCACAAGAGAAGATTGCTTCAAGGTATTATCCGATTATCCAGTTTTATTTGTTGGTGTACATTGTCCTATGGAGGAACTAGACCGAAGGGAAAAAGCAAGGGAAGATAGAAATATCGGACAGGCTAAAGAACAGTTAGAGTATGTACATAAATCTGAAATCTACGACATAGAAATAAACACTTTCCTTGAGGGTGTTGACGAAAATTCAAATAAAGTTATTGAAGCGTTAAATAATGCAGAATATCATAATGGATGGTTGCATACAAGTAAAAATTTAAAATAAATGGATATTCATAAATGAGAAGAGTGTTTTAAAATAATTTTTTTTAGAATTTCAGTTTTTAAATTAGCTGTGTATCGTAAATGTAGTGGCTACGGGACGGCACATAATAAAATAGCTTAGAAGTTTTTGGACTTGGTTTTATTAAACGAAATAGTAAGATAATATGAATGAAAATTTTTTGTATTGAATGACTGAAAGCGGGAGGATACGGTAATGGAAATAAGATTTTTGCTTACTGAAAATATTAGTGAAAAAGAAAATAAAGAAGTAACGGAAATAAATAATATATGTTTTGCAGATGTTCCTGATGAAGATTGCGAACTAGATTTTGTTGATGTTAGTCTTGGAAAATTTCTTATGTATCATAATGATAAAGCAATTGGTAGTGTCGGCATACATAAAAGGAAAGCCGAATATGACAGAGAAGAGTATATTTTAGGTGGCTTTGGAGCTTTGGCAATATTGCCTCAATATAGAGGAAATGGATACGGAAAAGTGTTGGCAGAAAAAGCCATTGAAAAACTATATGAAATAAATTGTGATGTTGCATGTTTATGTGTTGACAGAAAACATAATGCCTATAAATTATATCAGGTATTAGGATATACATTTCTTCAGAGGGATGCATATTTTATTGATGCTCTTGGTAAAGAAAAAACAAATGATTCTGTTATGATATTAGAAATAAAGAATAATGAACTAGCAGATAAAATTTTATATACCAACTACAAATTTCATTACGGCAAAGGTAAAGGTAAAGGTTATTGGTAAAAGATACACATAAAGGTTCGTTTTTTATCTATTTTACAGAAAATTCATTTATTACGAAACAAGTATAAATATATGGAAAGTAGACTCAGCTTAAAGTGTAGTGGCTAAAACTACGTATAACAAAATACTCCCGTTCGCTGCGCACATTTGCCAGCCTAAGATAGGAGCTATCTAAAGCTGGCAAACGTCGGGAGTAAGAAATGTTGTGTGACATTTCAGGTTTACCTGAAATTATCTTACGCAGTTAATGATTTTTAGCTATTTAAATATAACGGATAAGTGACATTGGTTTTTATTATATAATTAATACTAATAATTAATTGGAGGGATTAGAATGTTATTTAATGATATAAAAACAGAAAGATTATTTCTTAAAAATATAGCTATTGACGATAGAAATTTTATATTCAGTCAGTTTTCAAATGATGTAGTGACTAGATACCTATTTGATAGGGAGCCAGTAACTGACATGGAAGGTGCAGATGAAATCATTACATTTTATATACAGCCTGAATCACGATTGCAACACCGTTGGATTATCGTGCGGAAATCAGATGGCATGAAAATGGGAACATGTGGGTTTCATTGCTGGAATCAGAAAGATTGTAAGATTGAAGTCGGTTATGACCTCAAAGAAGAATTCTGGGGAAATGGTTATATGCAAGAAGCAATGAAAGAGATCATCGCAATCGCTATGGACTCTATGCACATAAAAGAGATAAATGCATGTATTTATATTGAAAATCAAAGGTCAATCCGTCTTGCGGAAAGCCTTGGTTTTGTTTTATCTGGTTCAAGGTATGAATTGTTTAGAGAGAAGGAGTACTTACATAATAGATACTCGCTTTATATTCCCAAATTAATATAATCTATGGTTGCTATTAAGTTGCATAATTCATATATAGGCAAGTAAACTTACTCCCACCTCAGAGGTTGGAGCTTCGTGGATAATATCCTCTAATTAGGACAAATTCATCACGCTAACTGGGTAGAACCAAACCTTATTCATTAATGGAACCTTGAATACTTTACGCAGAGAAGGTATAGCTTGGTTATCGCTTTTTTTATATTCCCTCTCTGCAACCTTATATATTCAGTTTATCAAAGAACATTTATACATTATTATTATAACCAATCTTACAAAATAATCATTATAAATAGTATCGAACTATTTATAATGATGTGCTATTCATCACCCACTTAATATGTAGGTGAATTCCGCACAAAATCAGTTAAATCATGAATGGATTAGTGGAAATCCAACGCTATATAGAGAATGCAAGACCTGAAACATCACATAACAAAATGTTGCCGCCAGCCTTGGCTGGTGGACTATTTTTATGTAGCAACATGTAAAATCATTACTTATAATCTATATATAGGTTAGCACTTAACCCAATACCAAGGCATATTTCCCAGCCCAAGTGCGATCGCACTAGGGTTTGGAAACGTCGGCAACAAGAAACGTTAGAAGACATGCCACATTTATTAAAAATCACTTCTACCTATGAGTTTTATATGTAAACCATAAAATTACTTCAAAGTTAAAGGGGATGTTATTCATGAAGGAAAGGAACAGAGTTTTTTGTTCAACAGGAGTTATAACTGAGTATCCTTATCAATCTGATTACAAAATAATATTAGAAGATGGTCAAAAATTATCTGCTGATGGCCTTGAATTAGTTATGTACCCTAACTGGTATAGTGAAATTGAAACTATAACGGATAAGTTATATAAAAGTGGATTGAAATTTCCAGTAATACATGCTGATAAGGATATAGGCACGCTTATTACTGAATTAAATACTATTAATCACAGAAATGGAATTGATATATTAAAACTGAATTGTGAGGTTGCAAAAGAACTTAACGCAAAATTAATGGTTTTACATTTATGGGGTCTTCCTCTATCAGATGATAAATTTCAAAATAATATTATTGCATTTGAGGAATGTTTAAATATAGCTGATAAATATGGAATATGTTTAGCTGTGGAGACGGTACCGTGTAGAAAATCTGACCCAATAAGCAATTTGAAAAAACTTGTAGATGTATATCCTCAAACAAAAGTTGTATTGGATCTTAGAATGATATCTTACCATGATTTATTATGGAAGACTTTTGATACAGATTGGTTATGGGAGAAACAATGCATTACACATTTGCATATTCACGATTATAAAGGGAAAGCGTATTCAGTAGATTCATTAAAGAACTATCTTTTACCAGGAGATGGTGAGATAGATTTTATATGCTTATTTAATAAGTTAAAAGAAGTGAATTTTAAAGGCACGCTATCTCTTGAAAGCAAATCTCTTTTGGAAGATGGGACCGTTAATTTTACTGAAGTAAATAAATGCTTAAATTATTTAAAGAAAGCTCTCGATTAGGAAAATATAATAGGGTTAAAATAAATGAATCTTAAAATGAAAACACTAGTAGCTTTGGTGTAATAGGGCATATCTTCTAACAAAAAATTTCCATTTGGTGCGCACATCCCTTCACCGAGTGCAGTCACCGCCTACGAAAAAATGTTCTGATGGTCCGGTTCAGTGACGTTGGAAATATGAGACGTTAGTGGAAATGGCATATTAATTAAAGTTTTAGTTTCGCACTAATTTATTAATCAATACTAGCTTGTAAAAAAGTAATCAGTAAGGAGAAATTATATGATATGTAGATAAATTAAGTGTTATTCTTTAAATTTTCAATAAAATAAATTGATAATGCTTGAAGAAATTCTGAGGTGAAGTTGACTTTTATACAAAAATAAGTTTAGAGATATCAATGGATTAAGAGTTTTCGAGAGCATACAGTAATTAATAAGAGGTGATTAAGTGTATAATAAA
Organism: Clostridium sp. FP1; assembly: GCF_011065975.2. NCBI lineage: Bacteria > Bacillati > Bacillota > Clostridia > Eubacteriales > Clostridiaceae > Clostridium > Clostridium sp. FP1. The sequence continues at coordinate 2,676,963 of NZ_JAAMNJ020000001.1, forward strand.
TATTTTAAAGAATCGAAGAATGAACATAGTTCAGTTCTAAGACTGCTTCCACAACGATTGGGAAATTCTATCTCGAAACAGTTGCCCCTTGAATTTCTTATTTTCCTAATTGGACAGCTAGTTTCGAGATTAGGTGACGCACTTTACACCTTTGCCATACCGTGGATTTCATATGAACTAACACATTCAGTTATTGTTATGGGCTCAATGTATGCAGTCAGTGTATTCCCATTGTGTTATTTGGTCCAATAATTGGCATGTTTGTTGATCACTGGGATCGTCGACGACTGATGATCTTCGCTGATGTAACACGAGCGATTCTAGTCGCTTTCGTTCCATTCATGCAAATGCTGGGCATCTTGCAACTTTGGCAACTCTATGTTGTATCATTTCTTTTGGCAGGGTTGTCATTACTTTTTGACGTGTCGGTTGTAGCTGTTATCCCCAATATAGTAGGCAATAAAAACCTTACTAAGGCAAATGCATCGTATCAATTAGTCAATCAAGCCGGTGATTTAATTGGTCCTATTCTTGCCGGTATTATGATAACCACTCTCGGAGGCTACCGTACGTTATGGTTTGATGTCGTATCTTTCGCAGGGACATTATGGGCTATATGGAGAATAAAGACCTTGGTAAAACCGGTTGCAAAAACGCGATTAAACGAGATTTTTCATGGAATGGGGGAGGGACTGCATTTTTTAATTCATGACAAGTTGAATTTTAGTCTCTCCCTACAGGCCATGATTGGCAACTTTGGGTACAGTGCAGCCTATGGAGTTTTGATGTTCTATCTCCTCTCCACACTCCATCTAAATGCGGCCCAAATTAGCTACAACTACGCGTTTCTTGGACTTGGTGGTTTAGTGGGAAGTATTATTATAGTTCCTTTGGAACGCTATTTTCGACGGGGAGTACTTATACCTATACTTTTAATTGTAGGCACATGTGGTTTTCTATATGCATTAGTTACACGATTTTGGCTAGGTCCAGGAATCGCCTTTGGTATCGTTACAATCTGCAATGTGGCATGGAACACGCTTTCGACATCGATACGGCAGGAAACTGTCCCTTCGAATATGTTAGGAAGAGTGCTTGGTTTCTCTCGTGTGTTTACCCGCCTGGCTATGCCACTTGGCATGATGGTAGGTAGTTTAGTTTCGAATTCAATCAGTCCAGTTGCAGTATTCGCGATTGCCGCTGTTTCCAAGGGAATTGAGGTTTCAATTGCCTTATGCTCCCCAATTCACAAGTTATAAAAACTTTACCAAAACTGTAATATGGATGAGGTGTTGCTTAAGATGGATTTAAAGTTGAGTGAAAAAGTCGTTGTAGTTGAAGCAGCAAGCCGCGGTTTGAGCTGTTCGGTTGCTGACAGAAGGTGCTGGAGTTATGATCGCTTGATAGAAAGTGCAAGGCCTAAAACATCTCATAACAAAATACTCCCCTTCGCTGCGCACATTTGCCAGCCTAAGATAAGAGCTAACTAAGAGACCTCAATTTTTATTCTTTAGAGCAATAAAAATTAGTACAGCTACAAAAATTAATCCATAATGGCGTTATTTTATAAGCGAAACCAAAGAGTTATGTTGGTTTAGTTAATGAAGTATTTTTCAATTGTATTTTAAGAAAGGGGATAATATGGAACAGATTAAACTAACCAAAAGACTACAGAGAATTTTTTCATTAGCAGAAAATTTAATTAATAATGATAATAGAGCAATTTTATATCCCATCCATCTATTTATTGCCGCGCTACAAGTGAAAACAGGCGTATTGGGTGAATTAAATCTTAAGTTGCCTATAGATATAAATTCATTAATGAAAATCTCAAATCAGTTACAATTTGATGGTAAAGAATATATTCATCACTATTTTAATAGCAAAGTTTCCAATAAAACAATTCAAGTTTTAAAAGAGGCAGAAACGATTATGAATTTGTATGGGCAGATATATTTGAATGAAGGACATATCATTAAGGCGATATTTGTTTCGGATAATGAGGTTAGAGATTTTTTCAGTTATGAGGAAAGAGAGCAACTCTTTCAGATACAGACGAATTGTTCAGTTTTATAGAAAAAGAATTTAATAATAAATGGCTATGTAACATAAAAAGTGGATTTTGTAAAGAAATAATCCCCATTTATATTGCAATTGAAGAGGATGAGGTAATTGGGTTTGGGGCATATGACATAGTCAAAAAAGGTTTGTTTGGACCACTGGGAATAAAGATGGCATATAGGAAGAAAAATGTAGGATACACAATTTTACATAGTTGCTTAAATGACATGAATAATGATGGATATAAATATGCCATTATTGATGAAGCTGGTCCAATAGAATTCTATGAAGAAACTTGTGGAGCTACTATAATACATAAATAATTGCTTCGATATAAAAAATTTCGTGAAGAGGGTCAATCTACTTCCTATAACAAAATACTCCCGTTCGTTTTGGCATGAAAAGACTGCTAAAACACATTCTTTCGCCAAGCGCAGTCGCGCTTGGGCTCAAGAACGTCGGCAACAAGAAATGTTATACGTAATTTTAGTTAAAAAGAGCGATTTATTGAAAGTTCATGAGTTTGTTTTTATTAAGACACAATTTATTTATAGAACTAACCCGTAAAATCTAAAATATGAACAATATTCTTTAATACTATTTTAAAGCTTTTGGAGAATTATGAAGGATTTTTTTACAATATGTAGAATAGTTTTATATAAAACGTAATTTTAAGGAGGAACTTGTCATGGCGTGTCCTAATTGTGGTAGTGAAAATATTCAAGTAGTATCTGAATCAAAGGGTTTTGGGGCAGGAAAAGGATGTTGTGGATTCATAATCTTTGGTTGGGTAGGCTTATTATGTGGACTTTGCGGTATGGGAAAAAGTAAAATAAAAAGAGTTTGTGCTAATTGTGGCAATGTAATGGATTAATGAAATTCATTGATTACCCAAATTATATTAAAAGGACATGGCTATTTTTTTATAAGCTAGGGGCTGCAGGTGGATGTCACCAGATGCCCAAAAGAAGTTTTCGCTTTTTTGATATGCAATTTCCAGTATGCGTAAGGTGTACAGGTGTCTACCTTGGCCAAATTATTGCAATACCATTCTTTTTAACGAATACAGTTTTAAAATTATATATTTGTTTTTTATTTATAGTTATTATGTTCTGTGATTGGTTAATTCAATTTTTAAACATTAAGGAGTCTACGAATTTCAGAAGATTTATTACTGGTAGTATTGCTGGTATAGGACTTATGGGCTTATATTTTAATATATTTAAATTTTTATTGGCATTCATACGTTTATAGAATTTTTTGCTCTGGTTCGCCAGGGCTTTTTAAATTTTAGACCAAGTCTAATAGAATTTTAAGGGATCCTTTATTATTAAGAAAATTATTAGAATTGGAGGATTACAATGGACAGCAAAAAGACGTTAGTAATTGCGATTGCAGCAGTTTCAGGTGGTGGAAAAACCACTATTACAACTCAGTTGAATAAAAAATTGTATAACTCTAAAGCGTTATTCTTTGATGATTATGAATTTGATGGTCCCGATGACATATGTGATTGGGTTGAGAGAGGTGCAGATTATAATGAATGGAAATTGACACCTTTAATTAATGACTTATGTTCTTTACTTTCTAATCCCGTTTTATCATTAGACTGCATATTACTTGATTATCCATTTGCTTATAAACATAACAAAATGCGTGAATATATAGATTTCACAATATTTATTGATACACCACTCGATATTGCAATGGCTAGGCGTATACTTAGAGAGTTTAAAGGAATTTCTTCTGACAATATACGAAAAGACTTAGATATTTATTTATCATGTGGAAGATTAGCTTATTTAGAAGCGTTGAATTCAATAAAACCAAATTCTGATTTTATAATAGATGGCTCGTTATCCGTAGATGTTATAGTAAATCAGATTTATGAAAGAATTAATGGTATTTCTAAAGAAATTCAATAAAGTCAAGAGTTTTACATGATTAAAACTTGTATTGCACCTTGGTTAAATATTTAATAAAATAGGTTTCGAGTCAAGATAAATTGAATCTTTACAGATATCAATTCGATTATTCAAAAAAGTATTTGAATCAATAGAAGTATCTCTGTCCCAAGCAACATTGCCTGATTTATCAATAAATACTTCATTGAATTTAATCTATGGAGTTGGAAACAAGAAACGTTATCTGACATTGCGCACTAGTCCTCGACACACAAATTATTTATAACATTGGAAGTGAAAAAATAATGATAACAGAAACATTAATTATTCGACTTATAGAAAAGAGTGATTATGATGATATATGTGAATATGGATGTGATGAAGAAACAGGACAGTATATGATCTATTGGCCTAAAACAAAACAGCAAATAAAAGAATTCATTGATAAATGTGTTGCCTCAATAAATTCTGATAAGACAACGTGGTATGAATTTGTAATGCAACTTAAAGATGATTCAAAGGTAATTGGAAATATCACATTGGAGGTTAGCGAAGCAGTAGCTGTGGTTGGATGGATTTCCAACAAGAAATATTGGAATAATGGATATATGAGTGAGGCTGTAAATGCAGTGATTAATTATGCATTTCAGCACCTTGGTATTCATAGGATTATTGCTACTTGTACTGAGAAGAATGTTGCATCATTCAAAGTAATGGAAAAATGTAATATGGTAAAGATAAAAACTGAGAAGAATCAAAAAGCTTTAAGACAAGGCATTGAAGTCACATACAATAAATTAATATATTGTATTGAGAGAGTATGAGAAAAAATTATGGTTATTGGCATTTTCCGTGCACAACATCACATAACAATGTATCACATTCGCTACGCACACCTCTTCACTGGGTGCAAGCACCGCTTCGATGAATGGCTCTGCAGCCACAATTAAGGGACGTCGGAGATACGAGGTGTTATACAAAATTTTGGAGTAAGAGAGTGATAGATTATAAATTTTTAGGTCTGTTTTAATTGTTACATAATTGTAGTAAATTGTACAATTTACTACAATACGTAATTTCTATGTCATAAATATATATTTTGATCGCAAACTTGACTTATGGGCTTGTCTAATAATATGTTTGATTATTAACGACAGATCACACACTTATTATAAATCGAATGTTTTGATACTTCCAATATCTATGGGTATCAAAATTGTTTTAGGTAGTCATCTTGAGAATTTGATTGATAATATCTTTGAGATGATAGTTAAAAATCCAGATAGCTCAAATAATCATAAGTAAGGAGGAAAAATGATATGAAAGGTTTATTTTTATGTGGGTATGGATGTAAACCGTGGATATGGGAAAATATCGAGAAAAGTTTCCGCGATGATGAAAATAACATAAAGTTTATAGAATGGCCAACAAATTCAACTAATTATTTTAATAATATCTCTGATTTTTCAACATGGGTAAAAGATAATTTTATTATTGAAGATGAATATTATGATTTTATAGTTGGACATAGTATGGGAGGTTTAATAGCGTTACATCTTTCTACTTTAAAAAGTTTAAATTTAAAACATATTGTATTAATTGAGTCTTATATAACAAGTCCTGGCAAATTTTTTCAGAACTTATTAATGGAAGATACAAATGGTACTATAAAAGAAAACGTTACAAATATGCTAAATCAAGAATCTAAATACTATTCACCAATTTTAAGAAATCAACTTCAAAATTTAGATTTAACTTGGATGATTAATAAGGCGAACAGCAATATTCATTTCATATATGGTGATAGAGGCATTAATAATAAAGAAATAGTAATAAGTAAATTGGGTATAAATCCAATTATTCAGAAGCATATTGATATTGAAATAGTATCAAATTCATGCCATTTTCCTATGATAGAAAGTAGTGAGAACTTATTAAGTGTTTTAAAAAATATTATTAAATAATTGATTAATGATAACTGGAGTAGATTTTGCTTAAAGTATGGTAGCTAAAACTACGTATAATAAATTGTTGCCGTCCGCCTTGGCTAGAGAGTGATTTTATAAGGTATCGTCATATACTCAAGTATGGTTTAACCCAAGAAAATGATAAACCAACGCCAAGTCACATTGGTTCACCAAGCGCGTCGAGCTAAGGTTCAGAAACGTCGGCAACAAGGAATGTTATACGTAATTTAGATTTAAAAATTGATTGTTCAAAAGTTATTGGACATGGTTTTATTAAGACGCAGTTGTAATTTATCGCAAATCAAATTTCAAATTTCAAATTTCTAAAAGGGGGAGATAACATGGTTCATGATACAGAGAAAATCGTAGATACATTAATGAATAGTATTTCGACAATGAGGGATGTGCAATCAATTGGCATAAGTGGTAGTAAAATTGAGCTTCCCAAGGCAGGAGAGAGTGATATTGATGTTTTTATATATTGTGATATGATACCTGAATTTGAGAAGCGGCAAGCCATGATAAATCAATTAGGAGAGCAGATACAAGAATGTAAAATCAATGTCTTTAAAGAAGGACATTGGGGAATAGGAGATTTTATACTTATAAATGGTATTGAAACTTGGTTAATGTATTTTACAGTAAGTGAAACTTTAATTGATGTAGAATCTATACTCAATGGTGAATATCCAGACAAATTGGATAATTATTATTATCCTATAGGTCGATGTGCCATGTTAAAAAATATCAATGTTTTATACGATAAAAATGATTTTTTATATGCATTGAAAAAAAGATTATCCGAGTATCCTGATAAATTGGCAAAAATACTTATACAATATCATTTGGATGAACTCGAAGATACAGAAGACTTAGAACGTGCTGTAATCAGAAAGGATGTATTTTTTTATCATTTTGCAATGGATATTGCAATTGACCATTTCCTTCAAGCGCTGTTTGCTATTAATAGAACCTATTTCCCAAGCCGAAAAAGAACACTTGATTTTATTAAAAATTTTGATATTAAACCCGAAGGATGTAGCGAAAATTTATTAGAAGTTGTTAAGTTAGGTAGTTTTTCAGAAGGTATTAATCAATCTTTTATGTTGTGGAATAATACGGTTAATGAATTAAAAAAAATGGATAATATCTAATGTTATTAATTTACAATTTTCATATATTGCACCACAATAATTATGTAGTATGAAACATATTCAAGTATAACAAAATGTTGCCGTCCGCTTTGGCTAGTGGACTATTTTTATATAGCAATGTGTAAATTTATGACTTATAATCTATATATAGGGCAACTGATGATCAATCGCCAAGGCACATTCCTTCACTAAGTCCGTCGGGATAATGTTCAGAAACGTCGGCAACAAGGAACATGATCTAAAACACTGAAGAAAGTTTATATATAACTCGCGAATATTTATGTAGGGGATTATTTTGGTTAATAGGCTTTGAGTGTTGCATTGCACGTGGAATTTAAAAATACTATGTTCTTAATCTAAAGGAAGGGATGTAATTATGTATGAAATATGAAGCCATAATATTTGATGTTAGTGATACACTTGTTGAGTATAGTCCAAATTATGCTCGGATTTTTGGAGATAGGTTACGAGGGCTTGGTTTCGAAGTTCCTGAAGAAAAAGCAAAGGAAATTTCAAGAGTAGTAAATTGGTCTATAGGAGAACAAACTCGAAAAGAGCAATGCGGAGAGCCACATATGTCTGATGAAGAATTAAATGCCATGTTAGATAAAGCTGCACTATTATGTGTTACTAACAAAAATATCTGTAATAAAAAGTATTTGATAGACTTAAGTAAGATACATATGCCAAAACAAGAAATGACAATAATTCCTGACGTCATTAATGTTTTAACCGTGCTGAAAAGCAAATATCGTCTAGCTATTGTATCAAATCATTATTCTTGGTTAATGGATTATTTAAGGACATGCGGTCTTGCTCCACACTTTGAATCTATAGTTATTTCAGATATTGTTGGTGTAGCAAAGCCAACCATACGTATAATGCAAATTGTCCTTGATGAACTTGCTTTGGAAGCAAAAAACTGTCTTTATGTAGGAGATCAACCATTTGATGTATTATGCTCTAAGCAGATAGGAATGGATTGTGCTTGGATTGCTACAGATGAATGTATATTACCAAGATCGATTCCTTATAAAGAAGATTATAGGATTACTAAATTATTAGATTTATTAAATATACTGTAGGTTCTACAGAAAATGATCAAATACTAGTAATTTTGAATCACAAGGGTAGAATATTAGGCAAGTGAACTGATGTTGAAAAAACGGTATCAAGAAACGGGATTTTGGAATGATCTTTTAAGACACAGTTGTAGGTTATTACGATTATTATTAATTGGAGGGATACACATATGGATATCATTTTTGAATTAGGAAAAGCAAAAGATATTGATGAATTAGAACAGCTTTATAACGATTTAAATGACCACTTGGCAAAAGGAGTAAACTATCCTGGGTGGAAAAAGGGTATATACCCTGTTCGGCAAAATGCAATTGATGGAGTTAAACATGGCAATCTCTATGTATCAAAACATAATGGAAAAATTGTTGGTTCTGTTATTTTAAGCCATGAACCTGAAGCTGCATATTATAAAGCTAAATGGGGATTTGATTTTGACTATGCAGATATTTTTGTTGTATATACATTTGTAGTGCATCCAAAATTTTTGAAATGTGGTGTAGGCAAAGCATTAATGGACTTTTCTATTGAACACAGCATTAAGTCCCAAGCTAAATCAATCAGGTTGGATGTTTACGAATATAATATCCCTGCCATTAGGCTGTATGAAAAATGTGGTTTTAAATATATTGCTACAGTTGACTTGGGACTTGGAAACTACGGGTTGAACTGGTTTAGACTATATGAAAAATTACTGTGAGATAATGAGCATAATATTTATATAGCAGCCTGTAATTTTATGATGTGACTAAAGTTCCAATTTGTATTCTTAAGATATAAATATAAAAGGGATTATTTTTATGAAAAATGTAAAATTAGCAAATATATGTCCAGTATTAATTTCGGAAGATATTATAAAGACAGTAAACTTCTATGTTGAAAAACTTGGATTTAAGTATGCAGAACATTATGATAAAATTGACAACTTTGCAACTATATACAGGGATTCGATTGAATTAGTGATTGTACAATCAAAATTTGGAAAAGTGGAGTCAAATGCAAAAATATATGGCGTAGGCTATGACGTTTACATAGACCACGATACAATTGACGGAGTAAACATGATTTATCAGGAATTTTTTTCAAAAGGGGTTAAAATGGTAGAAGAACCAAGAAGAACAGATTATGGTTCTTATGAATTTGTTATTGAAGATATTGATGGAAGATTGATAGGAATAGGACTTATTTTTGACAACAAAATCTACTTTGAAAATTCAGATGTAAAATTAGGTTTATAGTATATACTTTAATTTATTGAGATAAACGGAATTAATGGTTAAAAGGAGGATTAAGACTTAGAAAAATTTATATCTATGTATAGACACATATGTTTGAATATTACATCTATTTACACCAACTGCAACGGCATTATCATTTATAATTAAGGCGAAATAAGAGGTATTTATAAAAAGGAGTAATAAAAATGTTAACGCATAAGGGTACACAGCAAATAGAAACTGAAAGGCTTATATTGCGTAGATTTAAACTGAGTGATGCGGAATATATGTATAAGAATTGGGCAACTGATAGTGAAGTTTTTAAATTTTTTAGCAAGGATCCTCATAGCGAATTGAGTGAAACAGAGCAAGTTGTTAAAGACTGGATTAATACTTATGCATATGATAATTGCTACAATTGGGCAATTGAATTAAAAGAAATTGGTGAAATAATTGGTCAAATTTCTCTAATGAGTTTGAAGGATAAATACTACTCATGTGATGTTGCATACAATATAGGCAGGTTATTCTGGGGAAAAGGGATTACGGTGGAAGCTTTAAAAGCTGTTATCATCTATATGATTAAAGAGATTGGTATAAACAGAATAGAAGCTAAACATAACACTCTAAATCCAGCGTCAGGTAGGGTGATGCAAAAGGCTGGAATGAAGTTTGAGGGCATTATGAGGCAGGTAAAAATCAATAAGAATGGATGTTTTTATGACTTAGCATTGTATTCCATACTGAAATCTGATTTAAATGCATAGTATGGTATTTAACTATTGTGTAGTACAGAATAACATTTATCACTATATCGGAATATTATTCTAATGCAATCTATATATATGTTATCATTCTACTGCCAGCAAGGCACATTTTTTCACTAAGCGCGTCTTGCTAAGGTTCATGAACGTTGTCAAAAGCAATGTTAAGAGTAATTTTTTATTAAAGAGGAGAATAAAGTATGAAATTTTTAGTCATGGGTGGAACTGAATTTGTAAGCAGTTCATTGACAAAATATTTGATATCAAAAGGATATATCGTGGATATATTTACAAGAGGGATTAAGCCTCTTAAATATGATGGAATTAGAAAACATTTAAAAGGTGATAGAAAATCAATTGAAGATTTAAAAGTAAATATTTCAAATGAAAGATATGACTATATTTTTGACACCTCAGCATATGAAATGAAAGATATGTATTTTGCAGTTCTGGGTCAGTGTATATACCTTCAGATGAGATGGTTACAGAAGAATTTACACGAGGTGAAAATGCAAATTGGGGAAGCTATGGATTAGATAAAAAGAAAGCTGAAGACTATTTATTAGGACTATGGAAAGATGGAAAATTTCCTATAACTATATTTAGACCAACTTACATATATGGACAAGATAATAATTTATATAGAGAAACCTATTTGTTTGATAGGGTAACCAAGGGGTTAGATGTTCCTATACCAAATGGAAATCAAGAGACACAATTTGTATATATAAGCGATTTAGTTAAAATATTTGAAAGTGCTATACATAAAGATAAAACAGTAGGACAAGCATATAATGTAACTCATCCCGAGTTAGTAACTTGGCAACAGTTAGTTGAAACAACTATGAAGGTAGTGAATAGAAAAGTAAATATAAAGAAAGTGGATAATAGAAAAATAAATATAAGTGCAAGAGAATATTTTCCTTTTAGGAATGTTACATATTTGTTAGATACAAAAAAAGCTGAAGCAGATGGATTATATATGCCACAAATTGATTTATACCAGGGATTAGAACTAGCATATAAATGGTATTGTAAAGCTAAGCCAGAATTAAAAGATGCAAAAATGAATAAAATTCATTTAGCGTTAGAAATATAGAAAAGACTACGCACCGGATATTTTAGTTCCGCTAATAAAAAAGTGATAGTACGCATTTATTCTAGTAAGGTTTTGCGTATTAACATAGAACTCACCTTAAGACCATGGTAAAAAATATATATATTTAAACTTTGAAAGGATGTAGAATATGAAAGTAAATCGTATAACAGCTTTAGCTTTCTTTTTTATGAGTATAATAGTAATACCTTTATTTTTTTTAGGATGGATTCTAATTGGAAAAGATAGCAGTAAATTAATATGGTTAATGAAGATAGTAATTTGTGGTTTATATATGCTACTAATCTTTATTATAGGTTATTGGGGCTTTATTTGTTACTATTTAAGGTATTTATTTGGAATTTTATATGTTATAGTTTCTGTTTTATCAATTTCAGATATGGCAACACTACCGTTTATATACGAAGAAAATGTTACAAAGTTTGTATATAATAATGGATTTTTTATTTTTATTTACTTGTTGGTTACAGGTATCATGATACATTTTATAATAAAGTCAATAACTGCAGTATCTTACAATGGGACTGCAATAAGTCTTGCGTTTCCTTTTAAAAGTGGAAGATATTATGTATTTGAAGGTGGCAATAGCAAAAAATGTAGTTTGATTAACTATCATTTTGCCGGTTCTTCGCATACAAAAAATAATGTTAATAAGTCAATGCAATATGCCACAGATATTGTGAAACTTAATTCTATTGGAAGTTTTGCGAAAAATATATTGCCAAAACAAATAGAAAAATATGCTATATATAAAGAAGCTATATATAGCCCTTGTAATGGAACAATTATTGAAGTAGTAGACAATAGAGATACTGAGGAGCCTTTTTCAGGCAACCATCCATACAATGTGGGTAACAACATCGTTATTCAGAGTAAAGGAATAAATATTGTAATTGGACATATTCAAAGGGATAGTATAAAAGTAAAAGTTGGGGATTTTGTAAATGAAGGTCAACATATAGCTAATGTAGGTAATTCCGGTCTTACTGAATTTCCTCATCTTCATATTCAAGCTATGAAAGTGGTCGAAGGTTCAATATGGAGTGGAGAGGGAATACCAATTCTATTTGATGGTAAGTTCTTGGTTAAAAACACATTGATTACAAAAATATAAACAACATTTGATTGTATTCATATGTATTTTTTTTATATTATTGAATAAGAAGTTGAAGGGTAACAGATATCAATTAAAATAAGCGAAGAACATATCTCATCAGATAACAAAAAATCCCCATTCAGCTTGGCTTGAAAAGATAGCCAAGCTACGACTGCGATATAAGCGAAGTCTCGCTAAGCTTCTCAGCGTTGGGAAATAGTAACGTTATGCATAATTTTAGATAAACAGAGTGACAGCTTAAAAGTTTTTAAATTTGATTTTATTGAGACATTGTTGTGAACTTTTACAAAGTAAAGAATATTTATATTAGCTTTATATTGGAGGTAACCAAATGAAAACAAAAAGAGTTATTGTTGTTCCATATGATTCTAGATGGAATAATGAATTTCAAAAAATAAAATTGTATTTAGAAAAAGCACTTGAAAACAGTGTTCTTGCAATTGAACATGTAGGAAGCACTTCGATAGAAGGGTTATCCGCTAAACCAATTATAGATATAGATGTTATTATTGAAAGCTATGATACATTTGAAGATGTTAAATCTCGTCTGAAAAATTCAGGCTATTATCATGAAGGAGATTTAGGAATAAAAAATAGAGAAGCTTTTGGATATAGTGAAAAGCATGAGTTTATGACTCATCATTTATACGTTTGCCCACGAGATTCAGAGGAGTTAAAAAGGCACATTGCTTTTCGAAATTATTTGAGAACACACAAGGAAGATAGGGAAAAATATAGTGTAATTAAATTACAAGCAGCAATAAAGTATCCAACAGATATCGATAGTTATATAGAAACTAAAAGTCCTTGTATTACTGAAATTTATAAGAAATGTGGGTTATGAGAATTAGCATTAAGATGTGGAATTAACGAATATACAATACGAATATACAATACGAAGATGGGAATCGACCTTTGAAATTAAACAATATTTTGAAGAAAAGATTAGAAAGTCAATTTACAGTTTATTGCCTAATATAAGAGAAAATACATTTAGTTCATAAATTTCGTATATTATTCACTAAGGAGTTGATGGGTAAGAGAATGAATAAAATTTTAAATAAAATTGAAAAAATTAATTTGTTAAAAGCTTTTTGTACAATTGCCATTGATGGTTGTGGTGGAGCAGGAAAGAGTACTTTAGCAGAGTATATTGGTTCAAAGTATGTTGGTGCCCAAATAATACACATGGATGATTTCTATAAACCGTCTAATAAAAGGGTACAGTGTAGAATATGTGATAAAGAAGTAGCAGCGGATTATGATATCAAAAGATTAAATCAACAGGTTATTAATATGATTATTAGTGGAAAGGAATCAAAATATCAAAAGTATGATTGGGTATTAGATAAGTTATCAGAATGGCATACAGTCCAACCTAATAGACTAATTATAGTTGAAGGTGTCTACTCTCTAAGTAATGAATTATTTAGTAAATATGACATTAAGATATTTGTAGAATGTAATAGAAAAATCCGTTTAAAGAGAGGATTAGAAAGAGATGGGTCAAATGCTCTTGAATTTTGGGAACAGTGGATGAATGAAGAGGATAAATATCTTCATGAACAAAAACCACAAGATAGGGCTGATTTTATAATTTCAGGAGAAGAAAAATATTAATATAGTTTAAACTTAGCAGTACATAAGTATGCATATTTATATTTTTCATATATTCCACCACAATTATTATGTAGTATGAATCATAAGCGCGGATTACTGGATTATGTCTTTCTCTAAGTATAGTTACTAAAACGACCTACAACAAAATGTTTACGTCCGCCTTTGCTGGTGGACTATTTTTATATAGCTATGTGTAAATTTATGACTTATAATCTATATATAGGTTGCCGATTAACCCATCTCCAAGGTATATTCCCCCACCCAAGTGCAGTCGCACTAGGTAGGGGAATGTCGGCAACACGATATTTTAAGTGAACTGCAATATTTATTAAATACTTTCTCCGCTTCAAGAATCCCACACATTTATTTTGCATTTTTCAAATGCTCATAAAGAAAAATATCAACATGATTATAGTTACATGTGTGAAAATGGAGAAGATCTCGATTTGGCTGCGCACATTACAATTACTATTTCAAGAGGTATTTGTGTTTTTGGAAAACCAATATATGATATATTTGAGCCTGTTCCGCCAAGATATTACTTAGAATCAATCATAAATGATGTTGTAAATGCAAAAGAAGAAATACTCGATTCACCTATATATATTATCCTTAACCTTTGTAGAGTTTTATATTATCTTAAAGAAGGAGCAATATGTTCTAAAAAAGAGGGTGGAGAGTGGGCATATTCTAATGTTCCTATCCAATATGCTGAAATTATAAAAGAAGCTTTATTATCCTATAAAAATGCAAAATCAATTAATAATTATAACCCTGAATTATTAATTGATTTTGCAAATTTAATGATAAAGGAAATCAATTCAAGTTATAACCTTTTGACTTCATGACATTTATTTTATACGGATTAAATCACCTCCTGGGGAGCTGAAATTAACGACTTCAGAAGGAGATTTACCCTCTTGTAGACCTCTGGAGCAGATAACAATCCCCAATCTATGAGAAATTTTCTTACGCGGTTAGTGATTTTTAGCTATTCAATATAAAGGAAAAGCCATGTTTTTTAAAATTAAGCGAGGGAGGGAAGTTATACTATGATTATGTATCATGCAGATAAAAAAGCTGATTATGAAAAGTTAAAAACTTTATTTAATGAGGTGGGATGGAATGATAAAACTGAGGATATTAATAGATTAAAAGCCATGGTAGAAAATTCTCAAATAGTAGTTACCGCATGGGATGAAGAAATAATGGTTGGATTTGCCAGGTGTACAACTGATTATGTATTTAATGGACAAATAAATAATGTAGTAGTTGATTCGAAATACAGGAGAAAAGGTATTGGTAAGGTTTTAATAAATAAGATAGTAGATAGTAGCAAACAAGTTACCTACATGTTAAGGGGAAGTATCAGAAATGAGGACTTCTATAGAATTTTAGGTTTCGAAGATGGTCCAATATCTTTGATTTATAAACGCAAAAATTAAGATAAATAAAAGTTAAGATAATATAGTTTGTTATTAAAGAGCTGTGGCACACTTTTCATATAAAACGTCACAAACAATAAAAGTTTGTGGCGTTTTTAGTTGTTATGGCGACACAACTAAAAAATAAAATAATAAAATTAAGGGCACCGGAGAGGGTGTCTTTTTAATTCAAAAATATATGGATAGCTAGGATATTTTTTATAAAAGGAAATAGAACAAGTGTGTAGGAAGTTTGTTGAAGAATAAGCAAAATGCGAATTAACTATTGAAAATGAAAGTACCAATAATACGGAGCTTAAAATGTAAGTATTTTTCATGTATAACAAAAAATACATGTGTTTTATGAGGTAATATGCTATAATTATCATTAGTTGGGTTAAAATTGTAAATTATTATAAAGAAAAAAAACAATTTAATCATAAATATTTTAAAGATATTAATGAAGCTTTAAGTTATGTGAAGAAATTGATCAGGGGTGAAAAATATAATGGCAACATTTAATATATTAACTAAAATTGATGAAATGTGTAAAAAGTATGATAGGAAGGACTATCCAGGGATTGCTATTGGAGTTGTTGAGAATGGTGAATTGATATTTTGCAAAGGGTATGGTGTGGCTAACTTAGACTATGACATCCCAATTGATGGGAATACCGTATTTCATGTTTGTTCTATTGCAAAACAATTTACAGCAACTTGTATCGCTTTGCTGATAGAAGAAGGGAAATTATCATTAGATCAAGATATCAGGAGTATCTTTCCTCAGCTTAAGGATTGTGGTAATAAAATTACGATATCTAACTTGCTTCCAATATGCAGAAGAGCATATATTTAAACCATTAGGTATGAATAATACTTTTATCAGAGATGATCGTACAAAAATCATTAAAAATAGAGCAGCTGGATATTCAAATTATGATTATGTGCATTTTAATGACAGTTATGAGCGTTATTGTTCAATGCATGACACAATTTCCATTAATGAAGAGAATGTAGAAGTTGCTGGTGCTGGTCAGTTATGGACAACTGTACGCGATTTTTATTTATGGGATAAAAATTTTCATAATAATATTCTAGGAAAATCCTCAAAAGAATTTATAGAAGTATTGATAACATCTGGATTGTTAAATGATGGGGAAGAATGCGGATATGGTTGTGGCCTGTTCCTTGGCAAATTTTATGGTAATAAGTTAATACAGCATGGAGGATGTGCGGGCGGTTATAGTGCATATTATGCACTATTGCCAGAAAAGAAATTATCTGTGATTGTTTTTGGAAATCATACGGGTTTCTTTCATGATATTGAT
Organism: Clostridium sp. FP1; assembly: GCF_011065975.2. Classification (NCBI taxonomy): domain Bacteria; kingdom Bacillati; phylum Bacillota; class Clostridia; order Eubacteriales; family Clostridiaceae; genus Clostridium; species Clostridium sp. FP1. The sequence continues at coordinate 2,693,716 of NZ_JAAMNJ020000001.1, forward strand.
GTTTGTAATGAGGATGGCGGATTAACGCATGGTATTCTAAAATTATTAATTGGTTATGAGGATGAAAAAGCCAGTGAGGACGAGAATGAGTCAGCTGAAACAAATATCAATCAAGCGGAATTTGATTTGGACTTATCAGGAAAATATATGGATCCAATCAGTAGTTGCATATGGAACATAAGAAAAAAGAAGGATACTTACTATGTAGACGATTATTTAGGAAATAGTACTAAAATTTTTTATTATGGTGATGGTGTTTTTAAATCAGTGGATAAAAGCAAAACATATACAGTAGTAGAAAATAATAAACATATATCAGAGGGTATTCAGTTACACAGCGGAAAAATTGACAGAACGTTTTATCCTTTCTGTGGAGAAAAAATCGATAATTCTGAGTTAAAGGTATACGAGGGAAGCTATTATTGTGAAAACCTTGGCGTCTCATATAATGTTATGGTTGATAACCATAAATTATTTATAAGTAATGAGAATCGCCATAATAATGCGTTGGATTTATATTATACACCAGCGATCAGAGATACTTTTATAAGTGCACCTAATAATTATATTCCTTATTATTGCACGACTTTCAGTAGAGACGCTAATAATGAAATAATATCATTTTCATATCGAGATGACGAAGAAACTTTACGAGAAAATTTTGTATTTGTGAAGATGGCTCAATATCGGATTCTAAGCAAGTAAATCTTTTGGATGTATTATTAGTAAATCTATATGTAGCAACATAAAATACAGTACGTGGTAATTAATTGGGAAGTAAAGATTGTTTATAAATAACGCATGGAGGATATATATGGATAGTTGGAAAAATGATAGGATTGGTTCTGCAGAAAGAGGTGAAAATCCTACAGTAATGGTAAAAATGAAAAGTGGATTTGCAGTTATAGGAGATAATCAATTTCTGCCTGGATATTGTGTTCTTCTTGGATATCCAAAAGCAAGTTCACTCAATGAGTTATCTCTAGTTGAAAGGAGTCAATATTTAATCGATATGACATTAATAGGAGATGCTATTATGAAAACATGTAATCCATTAAGAATTAATTATTCTATCTTGATGAATTTAGACCACTATTTGCATACACATATTGAAGCTCGTTATAATTGGGAACCTGATGAGAATAAATGCAGACCGTCTTATTTTTATCCAAAGGAACAAAGATATGGTAGTCAATATGAATATTCAGATGGAAAATATGGTGATTTAAAAATAAATATAACCCGAAATTTATTGGAACTTATGAAAAATGCTGCTTACTAAAAATTACGATTATACTACGATGCAAAGTGTGTAGTTGTTATGATTACCTAAATGAGAATGATTTTTGTTATTTGACTATTGGTAGGTTCCATGCACTAACTTACGCATTTAGTGAACTTTGTTTTTAGTGATACAAAGATTTAGTAGCAAGAACTTGTTTAAGCCATATAGGCTTTAAATACAACAACGAGGTTATTATTGTAGGAAAGTGGGACGGTACAGATGAGAAACATAGTTTTCCTTGGAAACGACCCATGGCTACATTACTTAATATTTAATCTATACAAGGGAGATAAAAGATGAGAAAAATTATACTAATTCAACATTGTCAATCAGAACATCATATCACTAACTTGACAGGAGGGTGGACAGACACCCCGCTTACTGATTTAGGACAAAAACAAGCTAATTTGCTTGGTACAAAATTGAAAAATGAAATAAGTACGGAAGAATATACCTTGTATTCATCAGATTTATTAAGAGCAAAACAAACGGCTGATATCATTGATAATTATTTAAACTTAGGAGTAATAGAAGAGTTTGGACTAAGAGAAATTAATAATGGCATTGCAGCATGGAAAACAAAGGATTGGGTAAAAGAAAATGAAATTCCTATGCCAGAAGAAGGTTTTAATATAGACCACGAACCATTTTTAGGTGGAGAGACTTGGAGACAGTTTTTTCTAAGAGTTAGCAAATGTATGGAAGATATTTATAGTTTGAATCGAAAGAATTTAATTATTGTTACACATGGATGTGCTTTATCATACATAATAGCATGGTGGCTAAAATTAACACCAGAAATGTTAAATCATACAGTTTTTTCTGCTTCACCAGGAAGTATTTCTATGTTATTAGAAGGTAGGTTTAATCAAAGAGTATTAAGAATATTGAATGATACTTCACACTTGACTAAACTGTCTTAGTTAGCGCAGTTGTAATACTTTTTTGATTTAGTTTTATTGGAAATTAATTGTAAAAAAATATATTAATTGCTTCTATGGTACTAATAATTATTGCTGCCGTTTCTTTGTTCTATAGTGTTAATAATATTATAGATTTTGAGTTCAAGACTGGCGCATACTTTTGTAAGATTGACTTGAAAATATAGCCAAGCTACACCTGTGAAACTAAGCGAAGTTTCACTAAGATTCTCGGCAGTGGGAATTAGAAACTTTAGTTGAAATTTTAGAGAAAAAGAATAATTGATTAAGGGTTTTTAGATTTGGTTTTATTGAGACACAATTTTATCATAAAGCGTAAAAGATTTTATGTTTAAAGAAATGGAAAATACTTGAACAATCTGGTATAAATGCTACTGTAGGTGATTTAATATTTGTGCACTTTGACAAACTAGATGCTAGAAGAAATACGCTTCTAGTTTGTTACTGGCGAATTAATTCATAGAAATATATAAGAGAACTATAGTTTTTAGTTACTTTAAAGACAAGGGGGAATATAATGAAAAATAGGCACTCACTATTTATTATTAGTATCATTTTATGCTTCCTGGTTGTTTTTACATCATACATAAAATCTAAAGGAAGTATAGTTATGAATCAAGATAATACTACCGAAATTACGAAAAAACCATCAACGGAATCCTCATATTATGAATTGCTTTCTTCACATAATAAAATTAGAAATATACCATCGAAAACACTGAAAGAAATAAAGAGTAATATGGCATATGAAGAAATTATCAAGAAGTTAGGTATGACTAAAGATATAGGGAGCGGATTATTTGTTGCTGAATATATTGTAGATGATAAGTTAATTCTAAGTATTTCATTTGGCAATTTGAATGATAAATGCTTATTAGATGGTGATGAACTCTTGAAAGAAGCAAAATCCTTTTAATACTCAATATTCTTATTTTACACCGCAATTATTATATAGTATGAATTATATTCAAGGATAGAGGGAGTAGCTCTTACTCAAAGCGTAGTGTCTAAATTCCGTATAACAAAATGTTGCCATCAACACAATATGTTAGTGGAAATACCTAAGCAGCTTTAATAGATATTAAGATAGAGTGTTCAAAAGTTATAAACAAACAATAGTAATATCGGGGGATAATGAATATGATAAACAAGAAACTGAATTTTTTCTATTTTGGGGAGGATAGTGATTACGGAAATTATAATCCTGACTATGACTGTAATACAAAATATACACCTAAAATATTACATTTAATTGCGTCAAATGAACCATTTTCAATATCTAAATATGAGATAATTAAAATTCTAAATATGAGTGAGGAAAAACTTGATGATACAATTAATAACCTTCAATTGATTAATGCAATAGAAGTGAAGGATGATACATTTAGAATAAAATTCCCTGTTTTTTTAGAAGAAGATGCTATAAAAATGAAGGGGTATTTAAGTAATATAGGTCAAGTAATTGGGGACAAAATAATATCTTTAAGTAATGTTATTAACCAAAATTTATTAAATTTAGAATGTTCAAAGTATCACAGCAAAGAAAGAATACTTTATCATATAATTTGTGAAGATATTTTTGACCACACTGCCCTTGCTTTTTTTACTAAAAGGAATATTTTTTCTACATCAAAATTACAGCCTGATGATAGAACTTATATTAGAGTAGCTTATGAGGATATCAAAACAGTAGATCTCCCAAGCAGTAAGTTAATATACATTCGTAATAGTTATAGCAGCTATGGATTAAATTGGTATGGACATTCAAATGATTCAAGTAAGGACATGTACAGATTTTTTAGACTTATACAAAAGGGTATTGACAATGAAACTCCTTTTCATGACTTAAATATAGGATATAACACAATTATAGATGACATGAATAAAGAAATTGCGAGAAAGTGCGGAGAGCTAATAGTTAATGTAATTAGCAAAGATGCTAAGTGCAATGAGCTGACAGTGAAGGAAAAAAGTTTGGTTAGTATTCTAAACGAACTTGGTTATGCTGATATAAATGAGGTTAATAAATCTATATTAATAAATGTGCCATTATTTTATTCAAGCGAAAAGACAATTATTGAGGATATATCAGATACCATACTTTTGGAATTATATCCAGTGGCGAGAGAATTTTTTGAAAATTTTGAGATTAATGTATCTGATTTGACATCAATAAGGCATATGTTAGATATAAAGGAAATATCAAATGAACTATGGCATCAAATTTTCGGTTCTACTAATGAGTATTTAGTGAAAAAGAAATTTATTGAATTACCGCATAATGGAGGTGGAGAAAGTCTATACCTGAGAAGTATTACAACAACGCAATGTTAATGTTAATATTAAGGTTAAATTTTATTTCAATGTTTGCAAGTCAAAAAATGAAAATTAGTCCTAGAGACAATTAATTACATTAATTCAGCAAAAGAGTGGAAGCAGGAAGGATATACTCCCGCAATTGAATATTCCGTGAATTCGCCTAAAGGTTTAACTTATGAAGAATTACTAAAGAAATAAGCCATCTAGTATAATACTGGATTAATATTATATTATAAATCAATTTAAAATTGAGGGGGAAAAGTATGAATGAAAAAATAAGATTAGAAGTTGCATTAGATGCTGATGCAAAGCAAATAAGAAATATGATGATTGATGTTGAAAGAGATGAAACTGATAGATGGTATGATAATGGTGAAAGGCCTTTTATACCTGGTTATAATTCTGTTGATATGCAAAAATATCATATGCGAGATAAAACCTATTACAAAATAATCTATAATGAGGTTCTTGCAGGTGTTTTACTTATATCTTATACCGGGAGAGAACATGCAAGAGTTGACCGTTTATACATAGACCCAACATTTCAAAATAAGAGTATAGGTTCAAAAGTTATTACTCTTATGGAAGAAATGTATCCTATGGTAAAGATATGGACGCTTGATACAATTCAGAAAAGTATTAGAAATCATTGCTTTTATGAAAAAAATGGTTATGTGAAAGTAGGCGAGGATGAAGAAGACAGATATTATCGCAAAATAATAGGTGATGCAATTAATGATTTATATGTATTTCATTCAAATGAAGATTTAAGCAATCAAAATTTTCGTGGGTGTAATATGCAGAATGTTGATATTCATGACGTTAACATGTGTAACTCAAGGTTTTCTAATCTCGATTTGGGAAATGCAATATTTCAGAATGCTAATGTATCAGAATCACGATTTAGCAATGTAAATATGAGCAGTTCAATATTAGGTGATTCTAATATGAACAAAATAGAAATCTGCCATGTATCATTGTCTGACGCTTACATACACGATACTAATTTAGGTTTTCAGACAGAAAAAGTACCACTTACTATAGAAAGATGTGAATTAATTAATAGCAAAATTATTGACTCAAACCTACAAAATCTTTCTATTAACAATTGCAATATAGAAGGAATGAGCATTAATGGATTACTTGTAAGTGACCTTATTAATATATATAAGGCTACATGCAAATCCAAAGTAATATCTAAAGGTTGTATAAGACGAACTAGTAGAAAGTAATTAACAGCTTATCAGATAACTAAGTACAATCCATTTAGCGTATATTACACGAAATATATTAAGGAGGAGAAAAAATCATGGAAATATTTGAAAATCATATTATTAGATTAAGAGAGGCGACGCTAGAAGATGCAGAAGAATTATTAAGAGTAACAAATGATGAAGACGTTATGAAATATTATGGGATAGAGCCATACATAAATATAAAAGAAGCGGAAGAAGAAATTAATTGGTTTCTAAGTCTTTTTAAAGGAAATAACGGAGTAAGGTGGGTAATAGCGGATAAAAAAACGAATAAATATATTGGAGATATTGGCGTTTTTGATTTAGATAGACAGCATAATAAAATTGAAATTGGCTTTAAACTAAAAAAGGAATATTGGAACAAGGGAATAATGGCTGATTGTATTTCTGAACTTTTGAAATTTAGTTTTTGTAACAAGAATTATAATAGGGTACAAGCAATGGTTGATCCAAGGAATACAGGATGTAAGAAAACTTTAGAAAAATGCGGATTTAAATTAGAAGGATTACTAAGAGAATATGAATTTGAACATGGTGATTACGTTGATTTACAAGTATATTCAATTTTAAAAAGGGAATATAGTAAATAAGTTGAAGTTTATAAAATTATTTTTAGTCATACGAATATAAGTTAAAATTTTAGAATATTGTGTACAAAAAAGTCATAAGACGAGAGGAAGTTTAGCATGTTTGAAGAACTTAACAGGGAACTTATAAATGCCAAAGAAAAACTATTGAGAAAAAAGAAATTTCAAAGTTTGGTTAACCAGACTAGAGAATCATTACAAAAGGAATTAGATAGAAAGCTAGCGCTGGAAAATATTCTTAAAGATGAGGATAATGATGTTAAAAAACTTGAATCCTTAAGTATTACTAGTATATTTTATTCAATACTTGGGAGTAAGCATCAACAACTTGAAAAGGAGAGGCAAGAATTGCTTTCTGCTAAGCTAAAGTATGATGAGTGTTGCAAATCAGTTTTAGCATTAGAGAGGGAACTTGTATCTTATAAATCCTCATTAAACAGTCTACTTGGCGTAGAGTGTGAATATGAAACTGCATTGAAGCACAAAGAAGAGTTTATACTGAAACTAAATGATGGTAATTCTCAAAAGATACTTCAACTTATAGACAACATAGCTGACCTTGAAGCACAGAAGAAAGAATTGAAGGAAGCAATTGCGTCAGGTGATGCTGTACAAATTGAACTTGGACGTGTAATAAATTCTCTTGGAAGTGCTGAAGGTTGGGGAAAATGGGATATACTCGGTGGAGGGTTACTTGCCACTGCGGCTAAGCACTCACATATTGATGAAGCTAAGGAATATGTACATCATACAAAAATTGCATTGATACGATTCCAAAATGAATTATCCGATGTAAATTTAATAATGAATATAGAAATAAATATTGGTTCTTTCGAAACATTTGCAGATTATTTTTTTGATGGTCTTATATCTGATTGGGTTGTACAATCAAGAATTTGTGAATCATTAGACAGTGCAAAGCGTGTTGCAAACAATGTAGACAGTGTAATAGGTTCATTGAAAGAAAAGTTCAATAGTATACAAAATGACTTGCTTTCAACAGAAGAAAATATTAAATTGCTTATTGAACAAGCATAGCTGTAGATTGAAAAAACCCATAGAATTATAGGTTGTTTTGTAAATAATCTTTATCAACAAAAAGGAGGGGGGCCGTATCTTATGAGAATTGCAGTAGTTGATAGTTTAAAAAGAGAAAATAATAGTCCTAGTATGAAAGGACTTGCCCAGATTGCCAGTGGTATGGAAAGTGATGTTTGTATTTTTGGGCATTATCATTTGTTCATGGATGAAGAAGTAAATGGGAAAAGATTTATATGCCCTAGTTCAGCAGGAATGCCGTTTAATGGAGATCCAAGAGCACAATATATTATATTAGATATTTTTGAAGGGAACATTACTACATCAAGGCAGTATGTTGAATATGACAGATTAAAACTAGTGGAAGATTTTGAGAAAAATGGATATTTTCAAAAAAACCGCAATTGGTCGATGAATATGGTTACTACTATATTAACAGCACATAATTACATTGATACGCAAAATCTTAGGAAGTAAGGTTATTATACAAGCCTTTTAACCACATGAATATGCTAAAAGGCGTTGAGAACACGAAACATTATATGACATAGACCTTCTAGTTTTTGTGTACTAAATATGATTATTTAAATACTAATTCATTTTAGGTTCAAATTCACTATTTCTATCACGAGGTATATTAAGCTCTACTGCTCCAAGTTCTGAATCCATCTTCGTTTCTAATGCCTCCTGAAGAACATCTCTAAACATATTCTTCATAGAATTTAGAACCTCATTTGGGCTTATAAACTTTTGCTCATGGATATAATTTCTTAAAATTTCCCTGGAAATATATTACATAAAAACACTCCTCCTTACAATAATAATTTCCTGGATTTCTTTGTGAGAGTATGTTATTGCATTTGAATAGGAAATAAAGTTTCAGCATGCATCTCACATTGAAGATGTGTAGCATGCTGATCCTCTTCATTTCAATCTATTATCAAACATTAGTTGAATTTGAATACCAAAAGGGTCTTCAATAATTCCGTATGCTTTACTAAACACATTATTAGATAATGGAACGATGATTCTAACTCTGTTATCTGTAATTAAGCTATTATAAAAATGTTCAATTTCGTTTAAGTCAGCACTTTGAATGCATAATGATGTGTTATTACCAACTTTGTATTTTTCATTAGTATCCATTGTATCTTCTGCAATCATTACTTTAGTTTTTCCAATTAATAAAATAGAGTGAGAGATATAATTTTTATTTTCATCAGTAATCTGTATTGTATTATCTCGCTTTGCCATATCTTGGTATGTAACCAGCAATAATTCCTCTGCATTGAAATGTTTTTTATAGAAATTTATAGCTTCTTTTGTTTTCCCATTCATTGAAAGAAAAATAGCAATTTCTAGTGTTTTACTCATAGTATCAATCTCCTTTTTTTATAGTAATTTTCAGGTATATATTTTATAAAATTGATGTATTACCTTAAATTTATTATAATATATAAAGGTATCAAAATATGACACCTTTAATAGGGGGATTGTATGAAAAAATCAGAAAGATTAAATGACATGATAAGATACTTAAATAGTCGAGAGTTCTTTAATTTGGGTGATTTAATGGAAAAATATAATATTTCAAAAAGTACAGCTTTGCGTGATATTAGTTCATTAGAACAATTAGGTATGCCTATTTTTTCAGAGTATGGTAGACATGGAGGATATGGTATCTTAAAACACAGGTTATTATCACCTATTATTTTTACTCTTGATGAAGTGTATGCTTTATATTTTGCAATGTTGACGTTAGAGTCTTATCAATCTACGCCATTTCATTTAAGTGTTAATAAACTAAATGAAAAATTTGAAGATTGTCTTTCTAAAGAACAAATAAAACAAATTCATCAGCTGAAAAAAATTTTACAATTTGAAGCGTATCAGCATAATAATGTTAGTCAGTTTTTAGATAAAATTTTACAAAGTATTCTTAATGAAATTAGTTGTAAGATTCAATATTTAAAAAATAACAAACAAGTAAGTTACCATATTCAGTTTTTTAAAATTTCTGCTAAGTTTGGACAGTGGTATGCTACTGGAATAGAGATGAATACGAATAAATATAAAGTTTTCAGATGTGATAGAATAACTTTGTTAGACTTTCATAATGATAAATCACAATTTTCTGTTGAAGAGCTCATCAACCGTTCTTTAGAATTTTATCAATCTGATAAAAGTGTTGAGTTTGAAGTGGAAATTTTAAAGCATGCAAAGGATATTTTTTATAAAGAGCATTATCCATCAATTGTTAAACGTCAAATTATAACTAATTGAAACGTCATTTTATTTCTATTATTAGTAGGTGATTTACGTCAGATTATCCCTATAAAATCACTTTATCAGTAAGAAAAAAGCATTTTATTAATATAATTTCTTTTAGCCGGCAGGCTACTTTTATATAAAAAATGAGTAGCAATAATAGCTACCCAAGTATGTTAGTTTAAATTAATATGTTCGGCCATAGCTTGTAAGGCATGAGCCACTGTTATCGCATCTACTTTGTTCATAATTTCACATAAGCGTTCAGAGTTCCAAAATAAATCGTTTAAGGTAGAAAGATGACAGCCTACATCATAATCAGGGATACAAGCAAAATTTCCATAATTTGTTTTGCCTATAACTACAATAAAGCCACTTCTACTTTCAATCTTAAGCTCATAATGACTTCCAAATTCAGTTAATTTAGTTATCATCCCAGACCAATTTTCTATTTTTTTGCCCGTTTTCATTGTACACTCAAATTTAATTAGCATAGACAATCCTCCTAAAAACTAATCTACGATTACCGAAGCGATAATTCATTGGCGGCAGCCATTATTGTGTCAGTGTCAATCACTGTTTTTTCGTGCTGTGCACCTATTATTAAAGCCTTTGTTAATATCATATTTAGACGTCTTATAGAACCAGTACAGCTTCTGTATGCAGCTAAAATGGCATTATTATCAATAATTTCAGAAGAAGCACTTGCCAATGATAGTCTCGAATGAATGTATTCTACAGCCTCAGTCTCTGAAAACCCTTCAAAATCATAATTTATTATGATCCTTTGCTTTAATGCTTCATGTATCTGTTTTTCTAAGATATTATTAAGTATAGGTTGACCTATTAAAACCAGTGAAAAACAGTCCTTTGAGTCCATAGAAAAATTCATGAGTAATTTTAAATCTTTCAATATATCATTACTTAAATACTGTGCTTCATCCCATACAAGTATGTAATGGACACCCTTATCACTGCTCATGTTTTCCATATAGTCTTTTATATTTTTAAACATGTCTGACTTGCGAGAGCAAGGTTCGAGTCCTAGTGAGATACAAAACTGCCGATAAAACTCAGCAGTAGTTACGGTAGTAAAGCAAAGATAAATAACCTTTGTTAAATTTGGATTAACTTTTTTCGCGAAACATCTTAGAGCAAAAGTTTTTCCTGATCCAGGCGAAGCCGTAAATAATCCAATGCCTCTAGTTTCATTAAGATAATCAAGTCTTGATATCATTTCTTTTAAATCCCTTGAGATATATGCATCTTTTTCTTTAATACCTTTTTCAAAAGGGTTTAAGGTCATACCATAAAACTGCTTAAACATATTTAACACCATCCTTTGAATAATCTATATTAAGTGGGTTTTTACGTTTGGTTTTACCATTTTCAACCTTGTTTGTTTTTCTAATGCTATATTTAATCTTTTCATAATAGATATAAGCACTGTCCATGTCATCAGGTAGATACCGCACTTCAACCTTCTGTTTTATAAATTGCATAGGTACATCATAAGATATTTTATCAATGCTTATAGTTGCATCATTATTTACTTTCCGTTGTACGCGATTCATAAAACAATTATCTAGCCATTCACTGTCAGATGCTACTTTTACATGAGCTAAATCGCTCTTATATCTATCAATAGGACGCTGCTTTGTAGATGAATGAATAGTTATGTTATGCTTATTAATATAAGTGAATAATTCATCATTTAGCTCCGCTAAGGAGGAAATAGATTCTACATCTAAAGTGTTTAGCCATCTGCTTTTTAATGTCCTGAAATTTCTTTCTACCTTTCCTTTAGATGCTCCGTCCCTTACCATTGTATGGAGCTCTACTATTCCAAGAGAGCCGCATATAAGACTTAATTGCTCATTTCTGTACGGAGAGCCATTATCCAAATAAATTTTTTTTGGAATTCCATACCTGGCTACAGCCTCTTTAAGTACCTTTTGAAAGTTATAAGAATTATCATTGTAAAAGAATCTACCGCCTACTATTAATCTAGATTTATCATCTATTAACATAATTACGTACGTCCGCTTGCGCTCACCATTTTCAGTTATAAATGGACCGTAACAGGTGTCGCCTTGAAACATTCCAGTTGCAAATTCTTCTTCAAAAGCTTTTCTATCTTTCATGTTGATACATCTAGCAGATCTAATATCGTTATTTTTTATAAACCGTTGAACAGTTGAAATTGACACATCCTTTTCTTTAATAAAGCCATCTTCGATGAGTTTATAATATATAAGCGTAGCATTAATTTTAGGAAAGTTGTTTTTTAAAGTGTATATCTGCTCTATAGCTACATTACTTAGTTTTCTGGTTTGACCTATATCGCTACGCGTCTTCGGAAGAAGGGAATCAAAACCAAATCTATTATATTCTGATTCCCAATTAGAAAGTGTTCCTGGGCTATACAAAACTGAATTGCCGTTAGGTAATTTTACAGGGTTAATAGAAACACGTCTATAATAAGCAATTTTAGATTGCTCAGTAAAAGTATTATTTATAGCAGGGGCTATTAGTGCTAATCTAATAGATGCTATTTCGATTATTTCTTTGTTATTCATTTATTATCACCTCTAGAAAAATGTTATCATATAGGTATTTCAATGACCATTATCGTATTAAGTGGTCTGCCTAAATTAAAATTAAAAATATATGCTTATAGCTAAACTATGACGTTCCTTGAAAAAACGATGAACCATTTTGCTTGAAAAATTGTATTATGAAGTCCTCAAGTTTATCAAAGGAACTATTTATGATATGCTGCACAAAAGTTAAGTTTGAAATGAGCTTGTCCTCTAAAAGTCCAAGCCACATCTGTTTATGTTCTTTAAACTTCTTTAAAATTCGATAGAATGTAGATATAGCAATGCCATAATGTTCGCACATAGCTTCCACAGAGTGATATTTATGTACAAGATAGTCATGGATGAGGTAAACAGTGAATTTAAAACTAAATGACATATACGGCACAATTACAGAAGGTAGAAGGGCATGAGTACGTTTACATGATGAACAAATATATCTAGAAATGATGATTATATTATCTTGAGCAGTATTATTATTATAAGTCACAAGATGGCGTTTGTAAGACGCAAATGGAGATAGCGCATGTTTAGCGCCACAAAATGGACATACTAAAGTCTCTATATTAACAGAGCTTACATATTTATTAAAGGCAGTTATCTCATTTTCAAAAGAAATTTGCTTAAAACACTTGCATAATTGTAAATTTAATCTTATCATAATAGTAGTTTTATAAGAGTATTAACTCTAATAAAGGGAGAACATTGCTTTGGACGGCTGGGGTTCTCCCTTTTCCTTTCTCTAGTTTTAATAATAAGCATAAATTAAGCTCCTAATGATGTCAAGTCATTAGGAGCTTTGTTATAGGAATAATCTGCTTAGTAAAAAAGCAAATAACCACTAGATAATTATTAGTATTATAGTTATAATTTGACTTAGGAATGCAGTTCCATAAAGCTATATTTTGACGTACTACAATCAATGAAAATAGAAAGTGGAACTAAGACACTTATAAAAGGGTTCTATAATTTAGGTGAAGAAGAATTTATTGCAAATTATTTCATTAAATATGGTAATTCTATCCTATCAGTAAAACCTGAATCGCTAAAACACCTTATTCAAGAAAAAATAGAGAATCTATTAAATTATTATCAAAAATTATAAATCAGCATGCAGTTCACATTACTGTGAAGCATGCTGATTTCTTTTTTTATTTTACAATTAACCAATTATTTTGTTTTTCTAAGGTTAATTCACAATAAATGCTTTATTTTTACAGTGCCCTTCAATTTCCATATAGCTTTGTGTAAATTTATGGTTTATAATCTATATATAGGGTAACAGTTACCCTACCGGCATGGCCCATTTAGAAACATGGAATGTTGTGCACGATTTTAAATAAAAAAGTGGGCAAGTCTATATACAGCATACTGCCAGGTGTTATTGAGAATACTTTTGAATCTTAAAAAGATAGACAAGCTGCACCTAGGAAGCTAAGTCAGCTCTCTGTGGGCTTCTCGGCATTGAGAATTTGAAATATTAAAGGGCATAGTTATTATAAAACCAAAGTTACAAGGCAATAAATAAGATTATTGTTTAAAATAGAATTAGGATGATTCTAAACGTAACTATAAAAAATAAGGAGCGTAATATGAAAAGAATTGCAATAATATCAGATATTCATGGAAATATGCCAGCACTAGAAGCTGTATTAGAAGATATAGCTTCTAGAGGTATTAAGACAATTTTTTGTCTCGGTGATTTAGCAGGCAAAGGCCCTAGTTCAGCGGAAGTGGTAGATAAAATCAGAGAACATTGCGAAGTTGTACTTAAAGGTAATTGGGATTATTATATGACTGAAATAGATGATAATGAAGTTTTAATTTGGCATCAGAAAAAATTAGGAGTTGAACGATTAGAGTATCTCAAGGAGTTACCAATATATAAAGAATTTTATATAAGCGGAAAGTTATTAAGACTATGTCATGCATCGCCAAATGATCTTTTTCATAGAGTCTACCTTTCAACTAAGCAAAGTGAACGGATGAAATTGTTTGCAGCAACGCCAACTCTTAATATTGTAGCAGATGTAATTGGATATGGAGATATACATGGTGCTCATATAGATAATTTTGATGGAAAAACCATTTTTAATGTTGGAAGTGTTGGTAATCCACTTGAAATAACCCAAGCCTCCTATGGAATAATTGAAGGAAAGCTGAATAGTAAGGCTAAATCATCATTTACTATTTCTCTTGCTAGAGTACCCTATGACATAGATTTAGCAATTGAGCATGTTGAATTAACAGATATGCCAGAAAAAAAAGAGTATATTAACGAATTGAAGACAGCAGTATATAGAGGTTCAAAAGCCTAAGAAATACGTCCTGTAACAAAATCTTTCTTATATATCGAAGGTGTAAGATGAAAATTTATGCTTATTCAAACTAATCCTAACGATAAGATTTATAGAGATTTAAATGAAATTATTTGTATTTTATGAATAGTGGGAGGAGTGTAAAAATGCTTTATGCAGTTGAGCTATATTTTGATAAAAAAACAGAAGAAAAAATAATGAGGTTACCAAATGGAATAGCGAAGAAAGGCATTAGCAAACGCTATTTGGAGTGGAAAACACGCCCGCATATAACTCTTGGGTTGTTTAACAATATTGATTTTGAAAACTGCGACAAGTTACTAGATAAACTTACAAAACAAATAAGCTCATTTCCTACACATCTTTCAAGCATAGGTGTTTTTAATAATTCAAAATGCATTTTCTTATCTCCAGTTGTAACACGTGAATTGTTTGAATTGCATCGTGAATTTCATAACACCTTTAGCTTTTGTGACCATTCCGGATATGAATATTATTTGCCAGATAGCTGGGTTCCACATTGTGCAGTTATGCTTGGCGATTCAGATGATGCCAATGCTCTTTGTGCATCTGTTAAATATGTAATAGAAAATTACGAAGTGATTCATGGTTTCTTTTGTGAAATAAGTTTTGTTGAAATAATTATGCCTGTAAAGGAACACGTCGCTCATAAATTAAAACCATATGATGGAATTTCTATTTACAAAAGTCCTCAAAATTTCTCTATTAACCCAGATTTGAATTTAAAATAGGAGGTAACCAGAGTGTGGGTAAAGGCCATGAATTTATTATTAAATGGAAAGGTTGTGTTTTATATTGGAAGAAGTTTATTTAGTGATTCCTTCAGTGGAGCATAAAGAAGAATATAATGAAATGTTATTAGAATGGAAAAAAACAAAGGAACATATATATCCAGGAGCAATCAACCCAAAAGGAATGGATTACATTAACTGGTTAAAAAATTTAGAAACATATAAGACTAATGAAACGTGTCCATCTCATCTTGTACCTTCAGATACATTTTTTTTAGTAGATAAACATAACAAAGTATTTGGGGCAATTAGTATACGGCATTACTTGAATGAACAACTTCTTAAATTTGCTGGACATATAGGTTATGGGATTCGTCCAACCGAAAGAAGAAAAGGATATGCAAAGGTAATGTTAAAAATGGCTCTTGAGAAGTGCAAAAATATAGGGATAACACAAATTCTTATAACTTGTGACAAATATAATATTGCTTCAGCAAAAACTATAATTGCAAATGGTGGAATCTTTGAAAATGAGTTAATTGAAGATGATGGAACTGTATTGCAAAGATATTGGATTGAATTATAAAACTCAACTTGATTACTAGTAATAATATCTATTCGCAAATTTGTATAATAAATAAGTATGTGAAATCACTGCGCATATAAATTGTTCATCTAAGGGGGAGCATTTAATGAACGACATGCAATGTACAATTATTGATGAAACATTATCATATCTTACTAAATATAAAGTTGAAAATATTACACCTTTAATAAAAGGCTATTCTAATGATGAAAAATATTTGCTACAACTTAATAATAACATGTCAATACTCATGAAAGTTTCTAATATGAAGGATTATAATAGAAAAAAACAAGAATTTTACTATTTAAATATTCATTATAATAATGGTGTTAAATGCTCAAAACCATTAGAATTTTTTATATTAGAAAAATCCATGAAATTAAACCTTCAGAAACTTTTAACTGGTATAAGAAAAGATGGGAAAAGTATCAATTAAAGAAAAAACAATTATTTGAATTAGGTTGTAGATTTTATAAGCAGGATAAGATAGAGAATTATATTGAAGAAAATTTTAGAATATTAAGGGAAAGTTGCATCAGATTTCAACACGATGATTTTCAACCTATCAATATAATAATTAATGGGAACGAATTAATTGGAATTATAGATTTTAATAGATTCGATTGGGGTGACCCCATAGAAGATTTTTTTAAACTTCCCAAATATACAAATGCAATAAGTGTACAGTTCTCAAAAGGTCAGATAGATGGTTATTTTAATGGCAACGTTCCAGATATGTTTTGGAGGAAGTATAATTTATTTGTTGCATTAAATTTCCATGCAAGTATGATTGGTGGTCATGATGCATATAACCAATTGGATAAAGTAAGGGAGAGACAAGTTAAAATATTTAACACACATGATTTTGAAACCCATGGTGCTCCTGAATGGTACTTAAACATTTGAGCTCGGTATTATATGGTAAATTTATTAAAATGCTAATTTATTTGGAGGATAACAAAATGTTATATAAAGAAGATATAATTAAAATACTTAAATCTATGGACTTGCCTTTAAGCGAATATTGGATAACCTCTGGTGCAGGATTAGTACTTCATGGAGTTAAAGAAAGAACAAATGACATTGATCTAGGGTGTACCACTAGGTTAATTGAGCACTTTCTAAAAAAAGGTTGTAGGTATAGATTAGCGGAAGATAATTCAAGAATTATGGATATAAACGATACAATAGAAATACTAGAAAATTGGTTTGTTGATGAAATAGAATTCATTGATGCATTACCTGTAGGCAGTTTAGCAAGCATTAAAAAGCAAAAATCAGAGTTAGGAAGAGAAAAAGATATAACCGATATAAAAATGATAGAAGAATATATCGAAAGTAAAAAACCTTTACAATTATATTCCTAAAACTGATATTGATATAAGAAATGCATATGCAATTAAAGCTTAAAATAAGGAGTAGATAAAAATGGAGAAAAATGAAGATAAAAAAACAATTGAGGATATTTATGATTACGAAGATATATTAAAAATGTTGGATTCGTTTCTAAAAGAGCCTTCACCATTTTGGAATAAATTTTATGAAGACAGAGAAAAAGATATACCTTTTTTCATAGATGTTCCAGATGAAAACTTAATTTCATACTTTCAAAAGGAAATTATTAAATCCAGTAAAGTATTAGAACTAGGATGTGGTCCTGGACGTAATGCAATCTATATGGTTCAAAATGGATGTGATGTAGATGCAGTTGATATCTCAGAAGAAGCAATAACTTGGGCAAAAGAAAGGGCTAGCAGAAAAAATTTAAAGGTGAATTTTATGTGTGATTCAATATTTAATATTCCAATACAAGAATTAGGATATGATTTTATCTATGATTCAGGATGTTTGCACCATATTCCACCACATAGAAGAATTCAGTATGTTAGCTTGATTGAAAAATTATTAAAACCAAAAGGGTATTTTGGATTAGTTTGTTTTGCAGCAGAAGATGATAAAAATAAAAATGGATTGCCCCAGATGTCGGATTGGGAAGTATATAGACGAAAAAGCCTTAGGGGCGGAATTGGTTATACTGAGGAAAAGTTAAGGAATTTGTTCTCTAAAAACTTTGAGATTGTTGAGTTTAGAAGAATGATAGATATAGATAAACCAAATGTGGCTATGGGAAAATCATTTCTATGGGCTGTACTTTTAAAGAAGAAAATATAAATAAAACAAAGATAGTGTTAACACTATCGAATTATACGAGGGGGATACTAAATGATAAAAAATTTAATGTGCAGTAAAAATTTACTCACTAGAAGTGCCCAAGTTAAAGACGCTGCCGAAATTATACTGATAGTGAAACAAGTTATTGCTGAAACATCATTCTTCCCAAGGACTGCTGATGAATTTAATTTTACTGTGGAGCAGGAAGAGGAGTACATAAAAAATGCGGCACTTTTTTTACTAGTAGAAATAGAGGGTACGATAGTAGGTTCAGCTACTTTAGATAGGAGCTCTTTAAGTAAATTAAACCATACTGCTACACTTGGTATAACTATTTTGAAAGCTTACTGCGGACTAGGTATAGGTAATCTATTGATGAAAAAAGTTATTGAGTGGGCAGAACTAAATGGAGTTGAAAAAATTGATTTGGAGGTTTTTCAAGATAACGCCCCAGCAATTTCCCTCTATAAAAAATTTGGTTTCATTGAAGAAGGAACAAAATTTAAAGCTATAAAAACGAACGCCGGGTACAAGGATATTGTTTTAATGGGTAGATTTTTGAATTCTTGAAGAATTCTATGAGCTAGACGGTGTTTTTTTATATACTTGCGACTAAAAAAGTGATAGTGTGCATTTGTATTAAAGTGTTTACAAAATAATTTGGAGTGATGAACAGATGTAGTATATTGGACCCAAGAATAATTTATATAATGGAGGCCATAATGAATAGTGATTTTAAAACATGTTTTGAAAACATGAAAAAACCTTGGTCAGTAATGTTTTATAGATTAGTTGGGGAACAACTATCTCCAATAACTAATTCTAAAATTCTTGACTTTGGAAGTTGATGATAATTTACAGTATTTAATAGGCTTACCTTAAGATAAGGAGATCAAAACACCAAATGATAATCATAAAATGCATTTGTTTCACGCTTCATCATTTTTATTTAAGTCTACAAATATGGGTTTGCTCTCAAGTTCCCAATATGCGGAGAAAATGATTCAAGAGAATTTTTCACATGAAGAATACTTATGTTATGTTCAGAAAATCTTATCCAGTGATGATAAGATTGTTGAGATTTTAGATGGTCTTGATACGGATATTGTTATTTTTGGACACTCACATATACAGTGGCATGCAGAAATAGATAAGAAGGTAATAATAAACCCAGGCTCCTGTGGATTACCGCTTGATTATGATAAAAGAGCAGCGTATACCATTCTTGAATTAAATGAAAATGCTATTAACATTTTGGAGAGAAGAGTACCTTACAATATTAGTGATACCATTTGTTATACTATGAAATCGGAGTTATACACAAATGCAAAAACATGGTGCGATATAATTTTTGACCAATTAAATTTAGCAAAAGATGAAATTAAATTTTTTCTTAGACACGTCGAAACGACTGCTAAAAAGAAAAATGATTATAGTATACCGTATAGTAATACTGTATGGAATGAGGCAGCAAATAGTTGGAAGAGTAATTAATGGATAAGTTATAGACATGCCTTTATTAAGACGAAGTTCTAGCTAATCATAAAGTTTATTAAGAAGTGTTCGGAATAAAAAAGGGGAGTATACATGTTTAATAAAGTAAAGGATTTTATTAAAAAAAATATAATATTAAGTATAGGATTTATACTATGCTTAAGCATTATGAGTACTTATGCATATACTAAATTTATGCCTGTGTGGTTTTCAGGGGCAGATACTTATAATGTAGTAAAGGAAGCATTTTTAACTAATAAGGGGTACACTAATGAACTGTCCAAACATATGTCACAACAAGTATTTAAAAGAACAAATATATATAATGCTTATCCAGCAGATAATAAAAAAACTTATAAAATAGATTTTAGCTTAAAGGAAGATTCACGAAGATCTAAAAATAATACAGTTTATGTGAAAATGATTTATTCTGTTAAAATAATGGATTTACAAAATAATATTATAGGTGGTTCATCCCATGTACCAATTACATTTACGATTAAAAATATAAATGGTGAATGGTACATTACGGAAAAAGAAGAAGCTGCATAAATTGAAAAAAGGAGAAATCTAAAATGATAGATAAAAGAAATGAAATGGATAACATAAAAGTTGAAAAGGCATATCAAGAGAAAGATTATAAATTAAATTTAAAGAAAGAAACTCAACATTTTATAATTTATTACACCGAAATCGACAAGCCATGTATAGATAAGGTTTCAGATGTCCTTGAAGATAATTATAATAGAATTACAATAATGTTCAAGCAACAACTTCAAGAGAAATTGAATATTGAGATTCATTCAGACCTAAATCAACTTCATATTGCTTTAGGATTTCCAAATGCACCTGATTGGATAAGAGGAGGGATTGGGGTAGACAAAATTGTAATAGCGTCTCCTTTAAACCCACCACCAGGTTCACAATTTGATAACGTATTAAATACAGCCGTTCACGAGTTTGTCCATATCATAGTAAATAAAATAAACGCTAATACACCCAGATGGCTGAATGAAGGGATTGCATGTTACGAAGCAAAAGACAATAATGAAAATGGGATAAGGAAAACCGTTATGAATGGTTTAGTAAATAATACGGTTCCTACATTCAAAGATTTAGATACCGGCGAGGATTTTGAAACATTTTTCAAACGCAATGGATATCAATACTCATATACCATAGTAGAATCAATAATTGAAGAGTTTGGTTATGATAAATTATATAATTTAATAGAGTCGCCTAATAAATTTTTAGGTGTTTTTGGCATAACAGAGAATCAATTGCAGAATAAATGGATGGAGTTTATTAAAAAGAATTATCTAACAGCATAATTTTTTACATTTTTATTAGTTTCATTTTACTTAATTTTAGTATAACGTTCATATATTATAAATCTATGATATTTAAATGATTGTAAAATATTATCAAATGAATAGTAATTATGGTGAAGAAATATTACCACCATGTGTAAATTTATTACTTATAATCTGTATATAGGTTAGTAGTAATTTTTAGCTATTCCAATACAAAGGATAAGTCACAGTGGTATGCTATAGGAAAGTAATTGTTATTTAATTTAGGATATATGAGTGGAGGCTGAATATGTTATTTAAAGAATTTGGGAATAAGAATATGCCAGTTATTATTTTTATTCATGGGGGCGGATTATCATGGTGGTCATGGAAACCACAAATTGAAGCACTAAAAAATGATTTTTATATTATTACCCCCATCATTGATGGGCATGGTGATGCTTGTGATACCACTTTTGTAAGCATAAAAGAATCGGCCAAGCAAGTTGTTAAATACATAAAAGGAAATTGTAACGGAAAAGTTTTCGCAATCTGCGGTCTTTCTATTGGTGCTCAAATTACTGTTGAAATATTATCCAAAGAATCTGATATTACTGAGAATGCTGTTATAGAGAGTGCTTTAGTTTATCCTATAAAAATGGCAATCGCACTAACTGTACCAATGTATAATATGTGCTATGGGCTAATTAAAAAAAGATGGTTTGCAAAACTACAGGCTAAAACATTGAATGTCCCAGATGAATTATTTGAGATCTATTATGAGGAAAGTTCACGAATGACAAAAGAATCACTAATTAATTTTACTATGAGTAATGGAAATTATCCAATGCCGGAAGCATTATGCAACACAAAAGCAAAAACATTAATATTAGTTGGTGGGAAAGAATTATCAGTAATGAAAAAATCTGCATCGTTACTGCATGAAACCATTAACGGTAGCTTTTTAAAAGTAATTGAAAAAAGTGGACATGGAGAAATTAGTTTGATTTATCCAGATAAATACCTTAATCTATTGCAACAATTTTTTATAAAAAAATAAAATAAGAATAATCCTTGGTTATATTTAACTCATATTCTTCATATAAAGTGTTGGAACGGTATAAAAAAGACAAACTATCAATGGATATTGAATAAGGAGGCATATTATGAGTAGAAGAGGAGCTGGGGTTTCATTTTGTTTTATAGCAGCATTTTTATTTGCAACACGGTATATATGTGCTGCAATTTTTGGATCAAACGTGTCCTCATGGAGTTCTGGATTGTATAGCAGCATGTTGGGTTATATTGGAAATGGATTAAATACATTTGCCGTAATTTCATTGATAGTAGGAATAATATATCTGCTTGCTTCAGAATTTATCGAAAAAGATAACGATAATGATAAAGAACTTGAATCGATCGAAATCACTGGCAATGAACGAGGCGAATAATTTATAAATTTCTTGAGTCATAGCATATAAATAGAGGAAAGTGAGTTTATGGGATTAATTACTTTGGATAAGGTTGAAAAGCTTGATAAAAAATTAGATGATATTGAAAAACATTTAGTTCGTTTAGAGGTGAAAATTGACACTATCAGTAAAGAAAATAACTCAATTAAAAGCATTGAAGCAAACATAGCCAAAATCAAAAATCTAATATTGGAAATAAAGAACTAAATACATTTGTCAAAGAGTTGCATACGCTACATTCTTATATTGCCCCTCAATTATTATGTAGTATGAATCATATTCAAGGATAATTGGAGTAGGTTTTGCTAAAAGTGTAGTGTCTAAACTCCATATTACTGGGGGGCTTTCCATGGCGTTAAGACATGGTCTGTTATTTTTTCCTGAACTTCCAGCGAGGATAATTTTAATAATAATTTCTTTGATTATAGGAGTTGGATTATTGAAGTTAAATAAATGGGCGTATAGATTAGTTTTATTTTTTTGTTTATACTTTACAATTGCAAATATTATTATGGCTTTAAATACAGGAAATAATGGGTTCTACTCAAATATTATATTTTCAATTTGGGTTCTATTTACTCTGCCAAAAGATAGAAGAGTATTTGATTAATTCAAAATGGTAGTATGTTATAAGTTAATGAAGATAAAATAAGTAACTAGGAAGAAGAAAGCTGATAGAATATTATTATATTTATGGTTATTGATCATTTTAAAAATAGAAACGCAAAGATTACAAGCGACCCAGGATATGATTTAATTTAATAACTCACGGTATAAGTTATTTGCATCTTTATATTTTCTATTGCTTTCTAGATGTTTTATTAGCAAAAGCGTTATCTTATAATGAATGTCCCAATATCCCTTATAACTATAAAATGGTAATATAATATCTGTTACTTCTTTATAAAATATATCTTCATTAAAATTAAAAATGCTTAAATATAAACAATAAAGATAATTATAATACACCGAATTTTTATAAGCATCAGTTAAGAACTTATCAAATATTTCTTTGTAATTGAAACCATCATTTAATTTTTTATGAACCTCTATGTAAATACAAGCACCAAGTATAGGTTGTTCACTTGCATGCCATGCAGATTTTATCCAACGTTTATCAGTTTCCCATGAGTTTAATGGATTCATAGCAAGATGGCAATATTCAATACATTTATCATACTTGCCCATATCCAAATATAGTTTAGCCAGGTTAGTATATACAGTAAATATATTTTTATCTATAGTAAAATAATCAGAACCATTAGCTACAGAGGTCAAATGAAATTCTGCCTGTTCGTACATTTTTAAAAAAATATAACTTGAACCTAAAAAGCTGTGACACTGTAGAGAATTCATGTATCGTCCTGAAAGTGAATAGCTATTTAATGCCTTCTCCAGGTAAATAACACCTTTTAAATGCTGCCAATTTAGACAATAAGCCACACCCAAGCGGTAATTAATCCATGGAGTTTCCTTAATTTCGCACGCTTTCTCTAATCTTCTGATACCTTCATTTTGGTTCATATATTCATAAATGAATCTTCCTGTAATTAACATATAAATATATTGAAGATCTTGGTGTAAACTGCTGTAAACTTTATCAAGAATATTAATAGAAACTTTCAGTTCGTTATAGCTTTTTCTTTCGACTAAAATATTGTACATTAAAGAATAAATATTAAATTCTATGTTATAGGGTGAATTACGCAGGAGAGATTCCAAAGTACACAACTCATTATAAGTGATTTCAGAAGATTCATAGTCAAAACTTTCTACTTGAAACATCAATATATGAAATTTTTGACGGATTAACCCAATATCCTTTGTACCTGTTATATTAGTAATTTTTAGCTTTTTTAGCAAAGCCTCTATTAACTCACTTCTAAGTTTCTTTTTACCATTTTCAAAATAGCTTAAATGGCTAGTAGAACATATTCCATGAGCTAAAGCTTCTTGACTAATACCTTCCTTAATCCTATTGTATTTAATCCAAGCTGATAAAAAGTCGTACTCAAATTTATTACCTAATATGTAAACAAAGTTATCCATAAACATCATACCCCTAAAATTAGATATATATGACTTAAAACAGTCATATTATATACAAATTATAACACTTAAATAAGATTTATTTAACTTATTTTTCAATATGAATGTTTTGCTATTATAAGGTTCTTCTTATACAATTAACTTATAATATTAAAAAGGTGGTTTGTATATGAATAAGGATAGTGATTTCTCGAAAAACCAAAGTGAAGTATTTGATTTAGCATCAGATTATTATGATAAATTTAGACCTAGTTATCCGCAAGAACTTATAAACTGCATAATTAGTGAAACAGGTATTAAAACTGATTCAACAATACTTGAAATAGGTGCTGGTAGTGGGAAAGCAACAGAACTATTTGTTAACAAAGGGTTTAATATGTATTGCATAGAACCGGGAGAAAACTTAGCGGAAGTAGCATTGAAAAAGTTTGGACCTACTAGACGGGTGGAATATTGTACATGTCGTTTAGAAGATTGGAAAGAAAAGAAGGAATATTTTGATTTAGCAATTTCAGCTCAAGCTTTTCATTGGGTTCCAAAGCCTATAGGCTTTCTAAAGTGTGCAAGTGCATTAAAATCTAAGGGATTTATTGGATTGTTTTGGAATCTTTATCTAACCTATAATGAGCCAATTGACGTTGAACTTAGTGAAACAGGAATGTTTCTTTTACAGTCTGAAGCTTCTTGTGAGGAACGTATTAAGTCTCATACACAGGAAATAAAATCAAGTGGTTGTTTCAAAGAAACTATAGTATATAGATTCCCATGGTCTCAAAGATATACAGCTGATGAGTACATAGGATTCATGAAAACATGTAATGGGTACCTAAGTGCTAGTGAAAATGATAGACAAGCAGCTGAGGTTAAGGTGAGGGATATTATAAATAAGTATGGTGGATTCATAGTAAGGCAATATCTATGTGTGCTGTTTCTTGCACAAAAACTTTAAATTATGGCTAATTTATTTTTTATTACAAATTAATATTGAGGTGTGCAATATGAAAGAAAAATTTATTAAAGCACTAGAAAGTAACGATTTAGATGAAATGAGAAAAATACCAAAAGGAGATTTGCATAACCATAGCACAAGAGGTGGCAATAAAAGATATATCGAAGAATGGGCAGGTGTAAGTATACCTAAATGTCCCAAACTTAAGGACCTTAATGACATGAATACCTGGAATGCACAATATATTAAACCATTAGTTATAGGCACTTTGGGCTTTGAAAAACGAATAGAAGCAGCTTTTATCCAGGCTAAGATGGATGGCGTAACGGTACTTCATATGAGTGTCGGTTTTGGGGAAGTAGTTTGGTATGACAACTCTGTAGATGATTTGGTACAAGCATTAAAAAGAATTCATCATAGCTTTGCTCCAGAGGTTCTTTTTATACCAGAAATCGCATTGAGCTCATTTACACCTATCGATGAAATGAATGAAGGGTTAGAACAATTTTTATCTCAGGATTATTTTAAATCTATTGACATGTTCGGAGATGAATTTGCTATACCAACTTTTAAAAAAGTATTTAGAAAAGCTAAAGAAAAAGGATTAATTTTAAAAGCACACGTGGGTGAATTTGGAACTGCTGAATTAATTAGAGAGGCTGTAGAAGAATTAGAACTTGACCAAGTACAACATGGAATAGCTGCCGCAAATTCTCAGAGTGTTATGAGATGGTTATGTGATAATAAAATACAGCTTAATGTATGTCCGACAAGCAATATTTTACTTAGCAGGGTAGAAAGTTATAAAGTTCATCCCATTAGAAAACTATATGATAATGGGATTAAAGTAACTATAAATACTGATGATATGCTTATTTTTGATCAAAGTGTTTCTCAGGAATTTTTTAACCTTTATAATGCTGGTTTGTTTAATGCAAATGAACTAAATGAAATAAGAGAAAATGGACTAACAGCAATTTTCAATACATAAATTAATTGGCATTCTTCATATATTTCACCATAATTATTATATAGTATTAATCATATTTAAAGATAACTGGAGTAGGTCTTGTTCAGCGTGTGTGGCTAAACTTAGTATAACAAAATATTGACGTCTGCTTTGGCTTGTAGACTATTTTTTTTATAGCAATGTGTAAAATTATGACTTATAATCTATATATAGGTTAGTAATTAACCAATCATCAATGCATATTCGCTAGCTTAAGTGCGCCCGCACTGGTGATTACAAACCTTTGCTATTGTTTTTAACACTATAGGAGGATTTATGAAAATTCAAACAAAGAGGCCTATATTTAGAAAAGTTGAAGAAAAAGATAATGAAAATCTCTTCAAAATATATAATGATGAGGTGTTAACAAAGTATTTTGTTTCAGAGGTAGATAAATCTTTAGAGAAAACAAAAATAAGAGTACAAAATATTAAATTTCATTGGGAGAAATTTGGTTTTGGGGACTTTATTTTATTGCATAAAGATAATTCGAAAATAGTAGGATATGGTGGATTACATTATAAAGTAGATGGTGGAAATGTAAATATTTCATATATTATAAATAAAAGTTTTTGGAGAACAGGGTTAGGTAAAGAAACTTGCTTAGCACTTATTTATTATGGATTTAAGATTTTGGAATTAAATAAAATTGTTGCGGAAATTGATCCAGAAAATATTAATTCGATTAGATTAATTGAAAAATGTGGATTTAAATTTAGCAGAACTATGGACTGGAATGGATTTGAAAGACTAGAATACACAATGTTAAGTTGCGATTTTCATAATATAGATAAAGAGTTATTCTCCAATGTTGATACAATAGACAATTAGCAAAAGAATGACGAAGAGTGGACTTCCACTAACAATGCACTCAAGTTCCCTTTGGCTAAACAAGGGACAATCCTCCAAAGAAACCAAAATATGCAGATGTTCTACAACATTACCTTTATAATACCTCATTTGAAATAAATGCACATGAGAGAAAAAGGTTAACAAGAATAATTGAAGAATTGGGAAGTAGTATAGATTAATAAAATTAAGATTATTTAAAAGGTAAAAAGGAGTAAAAATATGGCTAATAATTTAGTTTATGTCACAAGTAATGATATTAAGTTTAATGTTGCTTCCAAAGTATTTATGAATACGGAAATTGTTCTTTTACAAAAGAACTTGAGCACTCCTGAAATTCAGAGTAAAAGTGTGCAAGAAGTAGCCATGTATTCGGCTAGTTGGGCAAGTAAGCAGTTAAATCAACCTGTTATAGTAACAGATGCTGGTTTTTATATTGAAGCTTTAAATGGATTTCCCGGCCCTTTTATCAAGTTTGTAAATGAATGGTTTTCTGTAGATGATTATATTAATTTAATGCAAGGCAAAACTAATCGTACTATTATTATCCAAGATTGTTTAGCATATTGCCACCCAGATGAAAAATCAGTTGTTTTCACTGGATCATATCGAGGAAAATTAGCAACCCAATCTGGTAAGAAATGCGGTACTTCAATTGAACAACTTTTTATTCCTGAAGGTTACGATGTTCCTATTTCTGAGATACCTGTTGAGGAAATGATATCTTATTGGAGTAAGGGTGAAATAATGACTAATTTTAAAGAGTATCTTTTGACAAAAGATGATTTTACTATTCAAAAATTATAATTTAAACGATTACTTTAAGCATTACGTCTAAAACTCCATATAACAAAATCTTATCGTCCGCCTTTACTGGTGGGCTCTTTTTATATAACAATGTGTAAATTTATGGTTTATAATCTATATATAGGTACCGTTTAACTATCTCTAACTCTCAGGAACCTCTGCAACAAGGTAGTCCATATGACATATAAGAAGTTTCATGTTTATATTCTAGTACAACTATGAAAAAAGCCAATGCGAACTTGGTATTGTCCTTGCTAATGATAACTACAAGGGGTTTGGATATGGAACAGAGGCAATTGAATTGTCAATAGCTTACGTATTTAATACCTTGAAACTTAAATACATATATGCTGATAGATGGGAATATAAATTGAACTACATACTAACAAATCCAAATGGCACAAAATAAGTAAATATAATGAAAGTTTACATGAATCAGAAAAGGAAAGGGGAGGTATACGCAGATTGACAATGCAAGTAAGTAAAGAGAAAAAAAATATTTCAACAGCATTATATTTTTCTATTGTATCGAGCTTTTTACTAATAACCATTAATATTGTTAGGTGGCACTTGATTGAAATTATTACAGTGTTTTTAGAACCTTTAGTAGAATTGAGTATTGGCTTGGTGTTTTTGGCAAGCCTAATTTCAGGTGTAGTATACTGTGTGCGGACTATACGAAATGAAAAATTTGCAGCACTTATGCCCATTACAATCAGTATAGTAACAATATTAATTGTATGTTTTGTACCATTCACGGATATCATGCTTGCACGGGACTTCAACTCTAATCTTAAAGACAGAGAAAAGGTTGTCTCAATAATTAAAACAGGTAAGTTAGTGCCAAATATTTCGCATAATGAGAGTTTAATTGCTTTGCCTAAAGAGTATGCACACCTTTCAAAAGGCGGCGGAGAAGTTGTTGTGAAAATGGAGGGTGATACATTGAAAGTTTTCTTTTATACCTTTAGGGGCGTATTGGACAACTTCTCTGGTTTTGCTTACATATCAGATGATACAGCTCTTTATCAAGGAGACTTCAACGGAGATTTTCACCAAATTAAGAAGAAAAAAGAACATTGGTATTGGGGAGGATCAAAATAAACATAGAATAGATTCTTAAATTTATTTATATTTTGGGGGATACAATGAATATTAATAAGCCTTTAGTTATTGCTATTGCTATTGCAGCAGTTTCAGGTGGGGGAAAGACCACTATTACAACTCATTTAAACTCATTTAAACTAATCTAAACTAATTTAAACTAATTTCACAATAATGCCAATAATATCAATAAAGAATGTTTATTAGTAAAACTGTTTTTGATTGTTTACAGTTAACATGTTAAAATGGTACATAATTACAATAAAAATAGCTTTAGAGCTGATTTAAAACTTTACTAAAAACGGGGGGAATTATCATGAATTTAAAGATACTTCACACTAATGACGTACATAGCAGATTTGAAAACTTTGCAAGGATATCAAAAAAAATAGAGGAACTTTGGGATGAAAATACTATAGTACTTGATGCTGGAGATTTTCATGATTTCATGAGCATTGAGATACAGGGAACTAAAGGAGCGGCAGGGAGTAGCTTTTTAAATGTAGCGGGCTATGATGCTGTTACCATTGGAAATAACGAAGGCTTTTCGGGTATAAAAAATATAGAGAATATGACTAATACACAGTTAATACCTTATCTTTCTTGTAATTTATATAAGGCAGACAAGAGCCTTATAAAAGGAGTAAAAAGAAGTATTATTATTGATAAGTCAGGGGTTAATTTTCTTATAATAGGTGCAACACCTGCAGGACCTTCTTACAATGAATTCTTTTCCCTTGAGAATATGTATGCATCTGATCCAATAGAGGAAATAAATAAAGAAATTTTTAATAATAAAGGAAAATATGATATATGTGTATTCTTAAGCCATTTAGGAATAAATGCAGATAAGGAAATTGCAAAGAAAATAGAAGGTATTGATATTATAATAGGCGGACATAGCCATACTCTTATGGATGAAGTGGAAGTTATTAATGGTAAAATAATTCATCAATCAGGAATGCTGGGAGAATATCTTGGGGTTCTTAACATTGAAATTGAGAATGGAAGTATAAGGAACTTTTCTTCAGAGAATTTAAATATCAAAGAGGTACCCCTGCAGGATAAAATGCTTAAAGAGATTTCTAAGCAAAAAGAAATTGCCATAGAAGTTTTAAGTGAACCTTTATATGAGGTTGAAAGAAATCTATGGCATGATGTAATTGAGGAAAGCCCTATAACAAACCTTTTGGCAGATGCTTTAAGAGATGTTATCCCCTGTGACCTAAGTATAATAAATAGTGGGATACTGAGTGGTGGAATAAAGAAAGGATTTGTTTCAAATAAAAAGTTTTTAGAAATATGTCCATCTCCACTCAATCCAACTTATGTAGAGATTATGGGAAAAGATATTAAACAAGCACTAGAAGCATCCCTTAGTGGAGAAGTCTGTCTTCAAGATGGTAGAGGGGCTGGCTTTAGAGGAAAGTATTTAGGCAGACTTCACATATCAGGAGCTAAAATTAAGCATGATGGCAAAAATATAATTGACATAATTTTAGAAAATGGTGAATTCAATGAAAATAAATTATACAGTGTAGCAACATCTGATTATCTTCAAAGAGGTACAGGCTATGAAAGTCTTGGAAGATGTAAAAATGAAAAATATAATAAAGACTATTTAAGAGATACCTTAAGGGAATACCTTAGTAAAAAAGATTTTGTAGAGAAATGCTTTGAAGAAAGATGGCTGCTACTAGGTGATATAAAGGTAACAAGAACAAGGGATGAAAAAATAGCAACAAGAACTCCGCAGGAGATGATTTAAATGCTACGTCTAAAACTCCATATAACAAAATCTTATCGTCCGCCTTTACTGGTGGGCTCTTTTTATATAGCAATGTGTAAATTTATGGTTTATAATCTATATATAGGTTACTGTTTAACTATCTCCAAGTCTCAGGAACCTCTGCAACAAGGTACTCTATATGACATATAAGGAGTGAATGAACTATGAAAATTGTACATTTAATTGATAATAAGGAATATATTAATGAGGTGGCTGGTTGGTTATATAAAGAATTTGTCCAAAATATCAGAAATGATATAGACTTAGATTACATAATCAGGGCGTTACATAATCGTAGAAAAGATTCTATTCCTATTACCTTAATAGCTGTTGAAGATAATAATTGTCTTGGAACTATAACATTATTTGAGAATGATTTGAAGACAATGCAATTGACTCCCTGGCTAGGTGCACTTTATGTAAATGCAATATTTAGAGGTAGGGGAATAGCTAAAGAACTAATGAATCAATTAGAATTAATTACAAAAAAATTAGGATTTAAAGATTTATATTTGAGAACAGAGCATACATCAGATTATTATAGAAAACTAGGCTGGGAATATTTATTTGAAACAAAAGATGAACTTGGAATAAATACAGAAGTTTTTAAGAAAGATTTATAAAATGTATTTAGCAAAATAACGACTATCCAGTCCAACTGGTATAAGCATCACACAATAAAAATTTCTCCATTTAGCTTGGATCGAAAAGATAGCAGCACTACGACTACGAAGCAAATATTATTTATTTTACTTGAAGGAGTTAGTAATGCAAATATAAAGATTAAGCACAATGATATTTTAATATAAAAAGGAGAGGAAGGTAGAAAATATTATGACTACAGTAAATTACAATAGTATAAGTAAAATATATGACCAAGTGAGGGAAGAGGAGTTGGAAGTTGTTCTGGAATTATTATCAGAAAGTGAATTTTCTAAAGAAACAACAATATTAGATATTGGTTGCGGAACTGGAAACTATACTAATATCATAGAAAAAATAACGAATGCTAAAGTTTATGGTATGGATGCCTCAGAGGGTATGTTAAAAAAAGCTAAAGAAAAAAATAGTAATATAACTTTTTTATTAGGAGATGCTTGTTCAATACCATCTGATGAAAACTACTTTTCATTAATTTACATGACTGATGTTATACATCATATACCTGATATTGATAAAATGTTTGCTGATATTTCTAGAATATTAAAAAGTAGTGGTAAAGTGTGCATTGTTACACAATCACATAGGCAAATAGACCTACGATATATGTCCGAGTTCTTTCCTGCAACTGCTATAGTAGACAAACTAAGGTATCCGGATATTGACCAAATAGTTTCCTCAGCTAGCAAAAATGATTTAAAGTTTATAAGAGAAAAAACAATCGGAGAAGGGGAAGAAATTAAATTAGGTAATCACTATTTTGAATTAATAGAAAAAAAGGGGTATTCAATGCTACACCTAATTTCTAATGAGGATTTTGACAATGGACTACAACTGGTTAGAAATGAGATGATTAATGGTAATATAATCAGGAAATCAGCTGGTGATACGTTAGTTTGGTTTGAAAAAAAAGAAAATTAGAGTAGAGGTGTTGTATGGAAATAACAATATTAAAAGGGAGCATGGATTATATAAATGATTGTGAAGATGCATTATTAAATTCTGAACTAGGAATCAAATATTTTTCGGAAAAAGCAAGTGCTAGAAAGGCATTAGAGGATGGATTTAATAAGGAAGAGATATATGTTGCCCTAGATATTAATCACAATTGTAAGGGGTTCATATGGTTTATTTTAGAGGGTGCATTTCATTCATTTCCATATCTTCACATTATTGCAGTCAAAAAAGAAAATCGCAAACTTGGCATAGGAAAAAAACTATTAGAATTCTTTGAGGAGATCTGTTTTAGAGATTATACAAAACTATTTCTAGTAGTTGCAGATTTTAATCCAGACGCCAAAATACTGTATGAAAGCATTGGATACATAGAAATTGCTATTATACCAAGTTTATATAGAGAAGGAATAACTGAATGTTTAATGATGAAATTAAGAAAATCATAAATGATAATTTATATTGGTAGATTATAACTTGACATTTAAAGCGGAGGTTGATGTAACCATGTTAAGACTTAACACAGAAAGGTTAAGTATCTTACCCTTAGATAAATATAATCTTGAACTTTGCATAAATGATTATAATAAAATGGAGAAAAATTTAAGATTAGCTATTACTAACAAAAACATAGGTATCAGGGAAAAAACTGTTTATAAAATAAGGTTAGAGGGCGTAGAAAATAATCCTGCCAATTATATGTGGTATACAACTTGGATTATAGTTTTAAATCTGGAAAATCGAAGTGTTGGGGCTATAATGATAAAGAACTACCCTAACGAAGATGGGGAAGTTTTAGTTGGCTATGCCATGCAGGATGACTATAAGCGTAAAGGATATATGGTGGAGGGGTTAAAGGGTATTATACAATGGATATTTTTGAATCCTGATGTTAAATGTATCATTGCAGATACAGTAAAAACCAATATACCATCACATAAGGTGCTACAGAAAATTGGCATGGTAGTTTATAAGGAAGATGATGAATGTATTTGGTGGAAATTAAAAAGGTAGTTACTTCGGATATTTTTTATAAAGTGGCCAATTCTATGGCGATTATAAGGAACATAATATACTAGTATAGAATTGACTAATAAGTTGATGCAAATACTAAACTTTCGGGAGGAAATAGATGGATAAAATCAATTATACTGAGTTTACAAATACATATTCTATTGTTGCATTTGATCCCATCAAAAATCAATTGGGGATTGCAATGCAAACTCATAATTTTGCTGCATGTAACCGTGTTATTTATGCAGAACCTGGTGTTGGTGTAGTCGCAAGTCAATCATATACAAATCCTATTTATGGGTTTGATGGCATTAAAATGATGAAAGAGGGGAAATTGCCCAAACAAATACTGAAAGATTTAATAGAAGGAGATATAGATTCAGAATATAGACAAGTTGGAATTATAGATGCTAAAGGTAACGTTTCTGCACATACAGGAAATAATTGCGTTAAAGAAGCCGGTCATCGAACAGGTAAATATTATTCATGTCAAGCTAACATGATGTTAAAAAACACAGTTTGGGATGCAATGGGAAATGCATTTGAAAGCTATGATGGTGAATTAATTGATTGTATTATGAATGCAATGGAGGCTGCCGAATCTGAAGGTGGGGATATTCGTGGAGCACAATCTGCAGCAATCACTATAGTCACATCTGAGCCAATTGACAAACCGTGGTTAGGTTATATTTATGATTTTAAAGTATATGATAATCCTAAACCCTTAAAAGAACTCAGGCGGCTCATTAACTTAAAAAAAGCTAATAACTGCATTAATAGTTCTCAAATTATGCTTCATGAAGGAATCTTAGATAGTATAAAAATATCTTCATCAATGGAGCAGTTTAATTTCGCTGTAAATAAAATACCTAATCAAGATAGCAGAATACAGTACCAATTTTATTACGCTATGAGCTTATTAAAGTGTGGTTTAAAAGATGAGTCAATTTCTTTGCTTAAAAGCGTATTTACAGTTAATCCAATTTGGAAAGAGCTTGCAATTAGAATTGCGAAAGCAGAATCTAATGAATGTCTTTCCCAAATAATAAATAATATTTAAACTTAAAGGATAAAACTTATAATATGAAATATTTATAAGTTACAATTAAGTTAAGTGGAAAATACTGGCCTCACCTTGGATGGATTGTAGTATTTATATGGTCATTAGTTAAAATATTGATTATAATGTAATTATAGGTATAAATTTATTAGTCTAGATCAATTTATGAGAAATCTATGAATTAGTTAGTATTCCTTAGAAAAGTCCACTATTGGTGTAACAGTCCTTAAATGTATGAATTAGGAGGATTCTAAAAATGAGTAATCCATGGCAATTAATTGATTTTGCAACCTATGAAAATCATATGTCTTCTGATGAAGTATATCAACTACAGACGCTAAATGAGATTACTAAAGAACAATTGCAGGACAATCAACGCACTTTTGTTGGAGTGTTAGGGGGTGCTGGTGGCAATGGTCTTAATAATATTGATGTTTTAAAAACACAAAAAGTTTATGCCGTTGACATAAACAAAAGCTATCTTGATATTTGCAAACAAAGATATCAATATCTGGGAAGCACTTTAGAAATTCTCTGTGGCGACTTAACTGACGCTGATGTAATTTTACCTTATACTAACCTATTAATATGTAATTTGATTATTGAATACATAGGTGAAAAGGAATTTATATCTATTATTGATAGAAATAAAATTAATATAGATGTTGTATCCTGCGTTATACAGAAAAATAACGACAATTCATTTGTAAGTAATTCAGACCTTAATTCACATTTTCAACCCATTTTATCCATTCATCATAACATTGATGAAAATAGACTTAACTATCTATTTTCTACTATTGAATTTACTTGCATTAAATATAAAAAATATAAACTTCCAAATGGTAAGGAATTTATTAGAATGGACTTTAGACACTAATAATTGAAAGTAGTGGTATGGCGGGTACTTCAAATTAGATGAAGAGATAATCTGGACAAGCATTAAATAAGTTATTTATATGAGGGTGTAGAAAATTGACAAATAGAATATATTTTAAAAAATTTCTTTCTGAGGATGACTTTCAATATTTTTTAAACTTAGTTCTAAATGAAAAAATAATGATAATGAATTATGGAAGAGTGTTTCTATTAGAAGAAGCAAAAAAATGCTACAAACGTTTATTGGAGGATAACAACAAAAATGAAGGGTTTGGTAGCTTTAAGGTTTTTGAAATGAATACAAATGTTTTTATAGGTTCAGGTGCACTTGTAATAAACGATGATTTTACTGAGGCGGAGGTTGAATATATGATTCTCCCTGAGTACTGGGGAAAGGGATACGGAAGCGAAATTGTAAAGGAATTATTAAATAAGGCTGAGGAAACAA
This sequence comes from Clostridium sp. FP1, assembly GCF_011065975.2. Taxonomy (NCBI): domain Bacteria; kingdom Bacillati; phylum Bacillota; class Clostridia; order Eubacteriales; family Clostridiaceae; genus Clostridium; species Clostridium sp. FP1. The sequence continues at coordinate 2,729,667 of NZ_JAAMNJ020000001.1, forward strand.
AGAGTATACAGCGAGTTACAGCAATAACAGATCCTAATAATATAGGATCAAAGAAAATATTATTAAATAATGATTTTGTATCCTGCAAGATATATGAAATTGATGATGGTTCACCAGCTGAAATGTTCAGTAAACAAATAATATAGATTACAAGTTTTGTTCATTATTTACGGACTTATCAAATCCAACATCAAATAGTATTTATATAAATATTGGATATAAGCCAATTTGTGATTATAAATCGTATAGCTTTAAATAATGAATCTATATGGTGCCTCACTGCAACATTGGAAGATTAAGTCGAGCTGTTAAATATTAAAAGTGAATTCATGGGAAATAGGGGGAGTAAGTAATGAGAATAGGGGTAATAGGACCTACTGAAAAAGAAATAATGCCTTTTATAAATAAAATATCAAATAAAAAACTTAGTGAATACTCTATGTTAAAGTTCTATTCAGGAGTTTATGCAGGAGTTGAGGTGGTATCAGTATTTTGTGGAGTATGTAAAGTTAATGCTGCTATTGCTACACAACTTCTAATTAGTAAATTTGAAGTTACGCATATTATATTGACAGGAGTTGCAGGCGCGTTAAATAAACAACTTGAGATTGGTGATATAGTTATTTCAAGTGAGGTTGCATATCATGATGTTTCACCTGAAATTTTAACAGAATATCATCCGTGGATGGAAGATATATATTTCAGACCAGATGTTGAGCTACTAAAGTTATGTGAAAATGTTTCTAAATCTTTCTCAATTACAAGTAAGTGCCACGTTGGAAGAATTATTACTGGTGAAGCATTTATTACGAATAATGAGAGGGAAAGTTTAATAGAAAAGTTTAATCCGCTATGTGTTGACATGGAAAGTGCTAGTGTTGCTCATACCTGCTATGTAAATAATATTCCTTTCATAATTATTCGCTCAGTGTCAGATGCTGCAAATGAAAACGCTTCAGAAACATTTGCAATCAACATAGAAATGGCTGCACTAAATTCTATAAAATTGGTTGAAGAGATTATCAAAGGGTTGAGTACATCTTAAAAATAGAAAGTGATAATAGGTGCTGGTATTATTATGAATTTAAGGGGGTAAAAAAATGGATTTTGAAAGTTGCTACAATAATTCTCCTTTTATTTTAATGGAAGGTGCATTGGTGAGCGTTTAAAAAGAGAATACGATATTCCTTTTGACGACGTAATTGCCCTTGCTGGTCATATATACAATGAAAAATCTAAGCAATCACTTAAAGAATTATTTCATCAATACATAAAGATAGCTCAACATTATCATTTGCCAATTATGCTAACAACACCAACTCGCAGAGCAAATAAAGAACGTGTTGCACAATCTAAATATAATAAGAGTATTATTTATGATAATGTTTCATTCTTACGTGAAATAAAACAGGACTATTCTTCCAATATCTATATTGGTGGACTTATGGGGTGCAAGGGAGATGCTTACAAATCAACTGATGTTTTGTCTGAGAAAGAAGCATTTGAATTTCATTCATGGCAAGCTTTATTGTTTAAGGAAGCTAACGTTGACTTTTTATTTGCAGGTATTATGCCAGCTTTATCGGAAGCTGTAGGCATGGCAAGTGCAATGAAAAACACAGGTCTACCATATATTATTAGCTTTATGATAAGAAATGATGGCAAATTAATAGACGGTACAACAATTCATGAAGCTATAAGTACAATTGATAATATTACAAATCGTAAACCTATTTGCTATATGACAAATTGTGTTCACCCAAAGGTAGTTGCTAACGCGTTATCTAAAACTTATAATCAAACAGCTACAGTGAAAAAGAGGTTTAAGGGAATACAAGCAAATACCTCTCCTCTCTCACCAGAAGAACTTGACAGTTGTTATGATTTGAAAACTTCAGATGCTTATAATTTGGCAAATGATATGTTAAAGATATATAAAGACTTTAATCTTAAAATTTTTGGAGGTTGCTGTGGTACAGATAGCACTCACATAAATGAAATTGCCAAAAGGTTAAATCAGATGATAATTTGAAGCATATGTACAAAAGAATATTCCTTAAATGAAAATAATTCGTTTAGATCTCTCTATTCATAATTGTAGAAGATATTTGCCCACCTATATGTCATGAATTATGGAATAATATTTATCCAAGCGTATATGTTCTTTTAAATGGAGGCGGTTTAGATTATGGAAACACTAAGGAAAAAAAATTCGAAATGAAGTGTCCAGATAATGGTAGGGTAGTAATACGTGGTGAGGTATTTACAGTAACGAAATGTTAAATATCATTAGATTTGCCATTATAGTCTTTCCATTTGAATAATCATATGAAAAGACTATGAAGGGAGCTATTGGCTAATAACTTCATGGTGTTAGTATTCGATAATATATACTAAATCATTAATCATAATTCTATGATATTTTAATAATAGCAGAATATGATTACGCAAAATTTTATAGAGGAGTTACAATATAATTCTGGACCATTTAATCTTTATTAATTTTTATTTTTTATTTTCATTGCATATATCTTCATCACATTTATTTTGATATGTTTTCCACTTTGAATGTTTATCTTTTATAATATAAGGAACTGTAATTACCGCAATTTTTTTGTTTTTAAGAAGAGAATTTTTAATAAATAATGCTGTGTGATTATGAAGGATGTTCCCCCACCAAGCACTTACAATAAATTGAGGTATTAATACAGTAACAATATCACTACATGTAGATGGATGTTCCTCTGAGTTTATATATGAAATTAAAGGTCCTACTATGCTTCTATATGGGGAGTTTTTAATTACCAAGGGGACATCAATATTATATTGCTGCCATTTTTTTTGAAGTTTCTCAGTTTCCTCTTCATCCACAGACACATGGAATGCTATTATATCCTTTGATAAACACTTTGCATAATTTAATGTTTTTATAACGGATTTATTTACCCCTTCCACTGGTACTATAAAATGCTTAACGCTTTCACAATTTATCTCAGGCATTTCTTTATCTTCCATGCTTAACTGCATTGCTGTTTCATTGTAATGAGCCTTAGTTTGAAGCATTATATACATTATTGCTGGTATAAGTATAAACACCACCCAAGCACCTGATACAAATTTGGTATATCCTATTATTAAAACTGTAATCAATGTAATAAATGCACCAAAACCATTTATAAAAGCTTTATGCGCCCAGCCAGTGTGCTTTTCCCTAACCCATTTTATTGCCATCCCACTTTGAGATAGGGTAAATGAAATAAAAACACCTACTGCATACAATGGTAATAGATAATGTGTTTCTCCTCTAAATATTATAGTTAAAATTCCTGCTGAAACGGATAACAATATTATTCCATTGGAGAAACTTAGTCTATCGCCCCTCTTTACAAACTGCCGTGGGGCATATCCATCTCTTGCAATAACAGATAAAAGCAATGGCAAACCCGAAAACGAGGTGTTAGCAGCCATAATCAAAATCAATGCAGTTGAGATTTGAACTAAATAAAACATAAAGCCATTTCCAAAAACTTGCGAGGCAATCTGGGAAATTACTGTTTTATCAAGACTAGGTACTGAATGATATAATGTTGCAAGATATGAAATACCTCCAAAAATTACAACTACAACTAATGCTAACAATAATAGTACTGTCTTAGCATTTTTCTGAGCAGGCTCTATAAAACTTGGTATTCCATTACTTACAGCCTCAACCCCCGTTAAAGCAGTACATCCTGCCGCAAAAGCTCTAAGGAAAAGTAAGATTGTTATATCTTTAAAAGCAGCACTCTGAGTTATTGATGTAGCTTGGGGAACATAATTAAATAGCTTAACCTTTATAATGCCATATATTATCATGGCTATTGCTGTAAAAATAAACAAATATGTTGGCAAACTGAAAAGCTTGGAAGATTCACTAATTCCTCTCAAATTGCCTATTGTCATTATTAAAATTAATAATAAACTTATGATAACCTTGTACGCTAAAAGTTTAGGTTCTGCCGAAGTGATGGCTGAAGTTCCAGCACTAGCACTTACGGCTACAGTTAAAATATAGTCAATTGAGAGTGCTGACCCAGCTATAAGCCCAGGAACTGTACCAAGATTATCTTTAGCTACTATATAAGCTCCTCCACCATTTGGATAATTATCTATAGTTTGCCTATATGAAAAGACCAAAATGAATAATAAAACTATAATAGAAATAGCAGCATAAAACATATATTTATACGATAATAGACCAATAGCAGGAACAAGCACCCATAAAATCTCCTCTCCAGCATAAGCTACGGAGGAAATTGCATCACTAGCTAATATGGGAAGTCCTCTAATTACATTGAATTTTTCACCTTGAATTGCTTCTGATTTTAAGGGTTCACCTATTAATAACCTCTTTATGTTTCTAAACATAGTTTTATCCTCCTGTATCCCTTATACTGAACTGAACAAATATCTATACTTATGTTTCTATGAATTTTCAAACTTAGTATACCCTAAAGACTTACACTACATACTCGGATACTAATTCCATACAACTATTTTCAGGAGTACTATTAAAATTCTATCGGATGATAATAATATATATTGCATGTAGATAAAAAGCTAGTTGTTGATTTTGATGAATATAAAAATAATATTAGAAGTTTGATGCATACTAACATTGATACTTAATATAGAATAGTCAGGAGAATTTTATGAAAAAGAAAATATTTAATATAGCAGTGTTTATAGTATCTTCAGCAATGTTACTATACTTTTTCTTATATAAAAATGGCTTAAACCAATTAATAAGTGTAATTAAGATAATAAATACCATGTGGTTATTAGTTGCAATTGTTTTAATGCTTATTTATTGGATTTTTGAAACATTAATAATACATGAGCTGACACGGATACTTTTTTCAGAACGGAAATTCAGAAAATCTATAAAAGCAGCTATGGTGGGCCAACTTTTTGGAGCTATAACACCACTTCAGACAGGTGCTCAACCTGCAATTTTTTACGCTTTAGTGGAGAATAGTATAGATGCAGGTTCAGCTAGTTCTATTTTAATGATGAAATTTATTATTCATCAGACAATTTTGACAGTATATTCATTTATTATCATTGTTTTAAAGTTTAATTATTTTAAATCAATGATATCTTATCTTTCTTATTTGTGCCTTTTTGGATTTGTATTTAATTTAGCAATTATATTAGTAGCAGTTATGTTTTCTGTAAACGAAAAAATTACTAGGAGTTTATTGCTTGGTATTCTTAAATTTTTAAAGAAGATAAAACTTATAAATGGTGTGGAGAGATATAAAGATAAAATTGAGAAGAACCTAAATGACTTTCATAATAACGCTGCTTTGATTGCTAAAAATTATAAGGCGATTATAAAGGTTGCAATTATTAATACAATACAGCTCACAGTTTTTTATATAATACCATATTGCATCTATCGAAGTTTTAACTTACAATCAGCTAGTCTGTGGAATATGCTAGCAGCACAAACCTTAGTAATGACGATAGTATCAATAACTCCTCTTCCAGGAGGTATAGGTGGGGCCGAGGGCGGATTTGCGTTGCTTTTTAAGGCGTCTTTTAAAGAAAACATTTTTCCAGCAATTGTTCTTTGGAGAATAATAACCTTTTATTCCTGTATAGGGATAGGTGTATTGTTTTCAATACACCTACCCAAAAATACAATTAAAGATGATGAGATATTCTAGATTATTTTTATTTTAATGACAATCATAAAAAGGAGTTTTTATTTGGTGAAGAATAGAAAAATAATATTTATAATTATACTGTTTTATATTTCATTAGCGGCATTATCAATAAAATGTAATAAATCATCAATTATACTAGGCTTTACTTTTGTACCATTATCATTAATTAATTTATTTCCTTTGTTGTTTTATAAAGCACCCTTAACTAAATTAGAACTAAAAAAATTCGATACGATTATTGTCTTAGGTTATCCTGGAACAGCAGATGGGAAGCCATCGCCGATAATGAGAGAAAGAGTATTTAAAGCTGTTGAATTATTTAATAAAGGATATGCCAATTTTATTATTTGTTCAGGCGGAAGCGTTTACAATAAATATATAGAAGCAGATATTATGATTAAACTTGCAAAATCATTAGGAGTTCCAGATAGTTGTTTAGTTAGAGAGAATAAATCAATAAACACATATGGAAATTTACTAAACTCAATTGATATCATGAGAAGAATGAATTGGTCATCTGCAATAGTAATTACATCCCCTTGGCATTTAAGGCGCTCTAGTTATTTATTATCAAAATTTAATATTACATATGTAATGAAAAAGTCTAATTATCCAAAAGAATTTTCTGTTTTTTATATTGTAGCAATATATATTTTTGAAAACTATACAATGTTCAAAAATAAACTCCTTTATCATTAACTATATTGAATCTTGAAATATTATTTAAATGCAAATCTATAGCATTATTTTGATATGAGGATTTAATATGACAGTAAAAAAGATGGTGAGGTATTTACAGTAACGAAACGTTAAATATCATTAGATTTGCCATTATATTATTTTTATTTGAATAATCATATGAAAAGACTATGAAGAGAGCTATTGGCTAATAACTTCATAGTCTTTTTGTATTATACTAAAATTAACCCTTGATTTTGGACATCACTTTTATGATATCACTGTTGTGATTAGAGACAAAGATAATTGATTTTATGAAATAAGAGAGGAATACTGTTAAAAATTAAGTATTTATGTTTATTATAGATAAATTCATATAAAATGGATAATAAATATAGTATAATTTTTAAATAGACTGATAAATAACTGTAAAAAAGAAAGGGGAAGTATATATGGCAGTAAATGTTAGTGAATTAGAAGGATTAATAAATAAGTGGCAAATTATTTTAAGATTAATGGATTGGGATATAAAACTACAAATTGTTGATAAAGAATGGAGGAAATCAGGAGACATAAAAATTGATATCGATGACAAAAAAGCAGTAATGCTAATTAATAATAACCCGAAATCTACAAATCTTGAAGAGTTAGTAGTTCATGAATTATTGCATTTAAAATTGTGGGGTATGGATCAAATGATTGAAGGGTTTATAAATGGAGTGTTTGGAGCAAATGAAGATGATATAAAAAAAGACTTTGCGATGAATCAATTTTTTATTTTACTTGAATCTACAGTTGAAGATTTAACGAAAGGATTTTTAAAAGCAAATGGTTGTGATCAAGAATTAAGCTTTGGAAGATTACAGAAATTAATAGATAATGAAATAGGATGTTAGCTAGATCAAAACGTTAGATGAAATATTTTCAAATGATGGAGTTATGAAATATTACGATATTCAGCCATTGAAGAGAAGACTTTAACTAATTGATAGGGTGAAGTATTTATTTGAAGATACAAAGACTGAAAGAATTGAAGCCTTAGCCTTGGATTCTAATACAGCATCTAGGAAGGTGTTGGAAAAGTCAGGTTTTGTTTTAGAAGGATTATTGAGAAATTTTGCGTATATTAATAATCGGTATTTTAATGTATGTTACTTTGGAATGATTAGACATGATTATATTATAGAAGATATATCGCAGTTGCCAGATTTATTATTTAAGAAAAAATGGTAATTTAAATATTCTTGAGCTCAAAGAAAGGAGATTTAAATATGAAAAAGCTTGCAAAAACTCTTTTAAACCAATTAAATACCTATATGAATACAGAAGTTAGACCACTGGAAAGATCTATATTCAATTATTATTTTAACCATTCAAGTGGTGATGATATATTAGATTCATTAGAAACATTTCAAAATTCAGATGGAGGGTTTGGCAACGGCATCGAACCTGATTTTAAACTTATACAGTCCTCGCCCATGGCAACATCCATTGGCTTAAGGTATTTGAGTAAGCTAGATAATAATGATAGGGCACAAAAGATGATAGCTAGAGCTGTTGAATATCTAGAGACTACTTTTGATAGTAATAGAAAAGGTTGGTATAGTGTTCCAAGTAATGTTAACGAATATCCTCATGCACCTTGGTGGGAATTTAAAAATGATATAAATATGACTGTTATTGATTATTCCTGGGGAAACCCTAGTGCTGAATTGATAGGGTATCTTTATAAGTATAAAGAATACCTTAATAATTTAGATATTTATTCACTAATAAGTTATGCTATAACTAATTTGAATGAACGTACTGAATTTAAATCAGAACATGAAATATTTTGTTATATTCATATGTATAATACTCTAGACAAAGAATTTTCTAGCCAAATTGAAGATGTACTAAAATTGGCTGTTTCTCAATTGGTTAATATAAAAGAATCTGAATGGGTAGATTATGTACCTACCCCTTTAAAATTTATAGAGATGGATTCTACGGACTTTTTTGGAATTCAACGTAAATTTATAGATCAAAACTTAGATTATTTAATAGGTAAGCTTGAAGAACAGGGTAAGATATTACCTACATGGCAATGGGATAAGTATTTAGAAGAGTGGGAAATTTCTAAGGTTGAATGGATGGGAATCTTAACTCTTGAGGCTTTATTTTCTTTATGTAAGTTTAATCGGATTATGACGATTTAAAAAATAAATTTAGAGTAGATAAATTATTGATTTCAATGAGGAGGAAAATTATGATTAAATCAAAAGCCTGGGACTGGAGTAAAAACAAAAGTAACGACTGGTTAGTACCATCAATAGAGGCATGTTATTTATCTGAATCATGGAAATCAAAAAGCTTTAACAAGTTTCTGGATTTGGGTTGTGGATTGGGCAGACACTCTATCTATTTTGCTAAGAAAGGGTTTGAGGTCAATTCTTTAGACTTATCCGAATATGGAGTTAATCACTTGAAAAGGTGGGCAGAGGAAGAACAGGTAGATATTGCAGTAGATATTTGTGACATGTTAAATTTGCCATTTAAGAATGATTCCTTTGATTGTATAATGGCTTACAATGTTATATATCATACTGACACGGATGGATTTATTAAGTCGCTTGATGAAATAAAAAGAGTCTTAAAAAGTGGAGGAGAGCTATTTATTACTCTGCTTTCAAAAGATACGTGGTCATATCAAAGAGCTGATAATTATAAGCGAATTGATAATAATACAATCTTGAGGGATGAACATGATACAGAAAGGGATGTTCCACATTTTTATGTAGATATTGAAGATATAAAAAAGTACTTTATTGATTTTGAATTTGTAAGTTTACCTATTGAACAAACAGAATATAACATGGATAATACAGAATATTTTTCTAAACACTTTAATTTGATTGTTAGGAAAAAATATTGATTATGAATAATATAGAAGATACATTATTTAAGGAAGGATTAAAAGAATGAAACCTGCTGAAATTAAAAAAAGTATCTAAAGTGGACGTACACAATCATTGTGGATTAGGTATGAGATTTTCAACTTTTAATAAATGGGCCGGTGGTAATGTTAGTGAGCCACCTAAAAAAATAGATGGAATTATAGGGATAGATAACTATATTTTTTATGAAACCCTTAAATTTATTAGTAAGGAAGAGGATATAGCATTTTTAATAGAAGAAACCGTAAAGGAAGCTATAGAAGACGGAGTAAAAGTATTAGAGTCCAGTATAGACTGTCATAATCTAAAGTATTTTACTAGTAATAATAATTTTTTTAACACAATACTAAGTATTAGAGATAAATATAATAAATCTATAGACCTTAGGCTTGAGGTTGGAATGTCTAAAAGTATATCTAATGAAGATTTAAATGAAATGTTAATACCTTGTATAGATAGCGGAGTGTTTAAAGCCATAGATTTATATGGAGATGAAACTAGAGATGACTTTGAAAGATTTAAAGAATATTACAAATATGCGAAAAATAAAGGTCTTAAGCTTAAAGCCCATGCTGGAGAGTTTCAAGGAGCTGAAAATGTAAAAAAAGTTATAGAAATATTAGAGGTGGATGAAATTCAACATGGTATAGGCGTGGCTTCAAGTGAGTATGTAATGGATCTTATAAAAGAAAGGAATATTAGATTGAATATTTGCCCAAGCAGTAATTATATATTAGGAGCTGTTAAAAATATGATAAATCATCCTGCTAGAAAATTATTTGATAAAGGGCTTACTATTACAATAAATACAGATGATTTATTACTTTTCAATAGTGGAGTATCTGAAGAATATTTATATTTATATAACTTAGGGTTATTCAATGAAGATGAACTAAATGAAATAAGGAAGCTTTCATTAGCGTAAAGAGAGCTGCTTAATGGAAGGTGAAAACATGTAGAAATCAAACGTTGAATTGAGAGAATAGGGAACTAAATAGTAGTCTTAAGGAGATGGTTATTAATGGATTTAACATGGGATTTAGATACACTTTATACTTCCTTTAACTCTGAAAAGTTTAAAGGTGATGTAGAGCTTCTTAATCAATCTATTGCAAATTTAAACAAATGGGCTGAAAAAAATCTAAAAGCTAGGAGCAACGCTACTTTTAAAATTGAAGAGTTTTTAAAGCTTTATAACGAATATAAAAGCTTATATTCATGTTTAGATTGTTATTCATATTTAATTTTAAGTGCGGATAGTTCAAATATAGAAGCAATGGATGTTTTAGATGATATTGAGGATAGGGATTCATCGGTTATAGATACTTTTGTAAGTTTTAACAATTGGATTAATCATTTTAATAGCATAGATGAGCTAATAGACGCTTCACCATATCTTATAGAACACCGGTTTTATATTAAAGAACTTCTTTTGCAGTCAAAATATTTATTGAGTGAAGATGTAGAAGTAGTAATTGCAAAAATGCAGAGTACAGGCTCGAGATCATGGGAAAGACTTTATATGGAGCTCACTTCTACTATACTAATGGATATAGATATTGAAGGTGAATTAAAAAAAGTGTCGCTTTCAGAGCTGAGAAATATGGCATATGAGAAAAGTGCGTCTTTAAGAAAGGTAGCTTATTATGCAGAGGCTGACGCATGTAAAAGCATATCACAAGCATCTGCAGCATGTTTAAATGGAATTAGTGGTGAAGCACTTACTATTTATGATAGGAGAGGATATAAATCACCACTAGAAAAAGTCCTCATGGTTTCAAAGATGGATTACGAGACTTTAAATGCTATGGTTTCAGCTATAAAAAAAAGCTTGCCTATATTTCATGAATATTATCATAAAAAGGCAGAAATTCTAGGACATAAAGTGAGCCTTCCCTTCTATGATATCTTTGCACCAGTGGGTGATGCTAATACAAAAATATCATATTTAGATACCAGGGATTTAATTGTATCAAGTTTTAAAACTTTCAGTGAAGAACTTGCTGAATTCGCAAAAAAGGCTTTTGACAATAGATGGATTGATGCTGAGCCAAGAACTGGGAAAGGGAATTATGGACTGACTGTTGATATTTTCCCAATAAAAGAAAGTAGAATTATGGCTAATTTTACTGGGAACTTTAGTGATGTTGGTGTGCTCGCTCATGAAATTGGACATGCTTATCATAGTTATTGTCTTAGAAATGAAAAGATGTTAAATACGGATTATCCTACGCCTATTGCAGAAACAGCTGCAATTTTCTGTGAAACCATAGTAAATAACGCATTGCTTAATATTCTACCAACAAATGAAGGTTTATCAATTTTAGAAAAAAGTATTTCAGATGTGGGTTATTATATTGTTGATTTTTATGGTAGGTATTTATTTGAAAACAAATTATTTGAAAGAAGAAAATCCGGTCAATTGTCTGTTGAAGAGTTAAATGAATTAATGCTGAGTTGTATGGTAGAAGCTTATGGTGATAGTATTGATATTGAAACGATTCACCCATATATGTGGATGAATAAAGTTGGGTATTATATGGCTGGCAATGAATTCTTAAATTTCCCATATTCATTTGGGGTTTTATTTTCTAAAGGTGTTTATTCAGAATATATGAAAAAAGGAGAAGCTTTTGTAGAGCAATATAATATTTTTTTGAGTGCTACAAGTAAAAATAATATTGTTGGTATTGCAAAGATAATTGATATAGACGTTCACTCAATAGATTTTTGGAGAAATGCATTAAATCTTATTCAAAAGGACATTGAAGAGTTTATTAACAGAGCATAGGTTTATATTTTAAGCAGTGGAAATTTGAAGATGATGCTTTGACTTAGGAGGATGATTATGACTATTAAAAATCAAAAAGAATATTTTAATAACACCTATGAAAAGTGGAAAGAAATATCTGATGAAAAAGGGAGCATTATAAATAAAGCTATAAATATATTAGGGATATCGGAAGGCCATTCGTTACTGGATGTAGCCTCAGGAACAGGTGTGTTATACTCAGTTTTAAGAAATATGCACTTAAGCAATTATGTAGCATTAGATATATCAGAAAATATGTTAAAAGAATTACAGCAGCTATATCCTAAGACAAAAACTATATGTGATGATTTTGATAAATATATGGACTTCGCGGAAAGATTTGATTATATTTTAATATTTAATAGCATACCACATTTTGAAAACTTAAATATAGTGTTTTCAAATGCTAAAAAACATTTGAAAAATGGAGGTGTTTTTGCAATAATACATTCAAAAACTCGAAAGGAAGTAAAAGAACATCATAAAAGAATAGGTTATAATTTGGGAAGAGAAGCAATTCCTAATGATGATATTTTATATGAGCTTGTAGCGAAATACGAATTTAGAGAAATTATAGTGAGAGATGATGATTTTTTCTATTTTAGTTGTAAAAAATAATCACAGCTCGAACAAGAAACAAAGATAGAATGGAGTGAGACTATGGAAGAATTAATAGATTTAACACATATAATTGAGGATACTATGCCTATTTATCCAGGAGATATTACAACAAACTTATTTCAAAATAAGTATCTAAGTATAAACAGCCACAATAATTTCAGGTTAGAAATTAGTATGCATACAGGTACACATATAGATTCACCTATGCATTTAACTGAAAGCAATAAGTACATATCTGAATTATCTGTGGACTCATTTATAGCTACGGGTTGTATCCTAGATGTAAGAAATCAACCTATAATACAGATGAAATCAGTCTATGAAGAATCGATAAAAGAAAACAGTATAGTGCTACTTTATACAGGGTTAGATAAACTTTATGGTATGCCAGAATATTATGAAGATCACCCACTTTTAGACATGGATTTATGCAAATTCTTATTAAAGAAAAATGTTAAAATGGTAGGTATAGATATGCCTTCACCAGATAAATATCCTTTTGAAATTCATAAATTCCTTTTGGAAAATAAAATATGCATAATTGAGAATCTAACCAATCTGGATAAATTATTAGGTAATAAAAATTTTGAAGTTATGGCCTTTCCATTAAAAATAAAGGCCGATAGTTCAATGGCAAGAGTTGTTGCAAGAAGCATAAAGATTTAATAGTTTAGATTTCAGTATATTTGAAGAATAAATAATGGTGAGAGGGAAGTGATTTTGAGAAAATTCTAATTGCTATGGTGTATTTCACCTAACAAGGGATTTATGTTGACTTTAAAAGAGTGTAGGGGGGGGACTACCATGAAATTCGTATTAGAAGCTTTAACTGAAAATTATGCAAAACAAATCTGTAGTTGGAAATATGATGGTGATTATTCTATATATAATTACCCAGAATGGGATAAAATATTTAGTGAAAATTGGGGTATTACAATAGAACAGAAGAGAAACAATGAGTTTAGTGCAATACTTGATGAATGCACTAATTTATGTGGATATATAAGAATACTAAATAAAAATGAATATATTCTAATAGGACTCGGATTAAAGCCGTCTTTATGTGGACAAGGATCAGGAAATATTCTTATGGAAATATTAAAGCAACAATGTAAAAAGAGTTATGGAAATAAAAAAATTGTTTTAGAAGTGCGTTCTTTTAATGAAAGAGCAATTGTATGTTATAAAAAGGCAGGCTTTAAGGTAGTAGATACTTATAAGAAAGAAACTCCAATGGGTCATGGAGAATTTATTAAGATGGAATTTACTGATTACTAAGTGCCTTTTACACTCCAAATATTTTACCGAGTATTTAATCTAAAGGAGATATTTATGAAAGTTATAACATTGTTTGAAAATAGAACTATCTCAAAAGAATATAAATGTAAGCATGGCTTATCATTGTATATAGAAACAGCTAATCATAAGATATTATTTGATACTGGAACAGATCAATCCTTTGCCTATAATGCTAGTAAGTTAGGTGTGAACCTGGAAGATATAGACATAGCCGTTATATCTCATGGACATTATGATCATGGTGGTGGACTAGAAACATTTTTAAAACTCAATAATAAAGCAAAGATTTACATGGGCAAGGGCGCATTTGATAATCATCTAGTAAAATTGCTTGGGATTATTAAGTTTAATATAGGCTTGAAGAAAGAATTAATCAGTAATAATAGGTTTGTGTTCGTAGATGGGATGACGATAATAGATGATGAGATTACTTTATTTGGTGACGTTAAAGGTAATAAACTGCAGCCTAAAGGTAATGATAGGCTATTAAAAGAATGTAGTAACAAATCCATAGAAAAAGATGATTTTGAACATGAAATAAACCTATTGATTAATGAAGATAACAAAAATAGTCTATTTTGTGGATGTGCTCACAAAGGTATTATTAATATAATTGAGAGAACTAAAGATTTCATAGATAGAGATCTAAACACAGTAATTGGTGGATTTCATTTAATGAGAATGAATATTAAAAATCAAGATTCTAAAGCATTCTTAAATAATCTTTCAGCAAATCTAATTAGCAGTGGTGTTGATAAGTATTATACTTGCCATTGTACTGGTGAAAAAGCTTATAGTTATTTAAGTAAAACCATGAACAATTTAAATGAGTTAAAAACAGGAATGGTTATTGAAGTGTAAATAGAAAGGTAAGTGGAATTATGAATTTAGTTTTATATAGTAAATTAGAATCCCAAATAAATATAGATACACAAGATAAAATAAATAAAGCCTTATTAGAAATGGTGAATAATGCTGATGCAACAGTTGGATTAATTGAACATACTACAGATAAAGAGAATAAATATTACAAAAGAAATGTTGATTTCTACAATAAATTAGGTGTTTATAATATACTACGTTTTGATTTAGATGAGAGATATGATCAACTATTTGAGGAAAAGTTATTTAAATGCGATATCATTCACTTGCCAGGGGGAAATACCTATTACTTTTTATCTATGCTTAAAAAGCGAAACATGATATACAGATTGCAGGAGTATATTAAAGGTGGAGGTATAATAGTAGGGGTTAGTGCAGGTGCTCTTATGGTATCACCTACTATCGGTAGCGCACAGTTTGGGGATGAAAACCATGTAGATTTGGGTGATTTGTCGGCTTTAGGATTAGTACCTTTTGAAATAATGCCCCATTGGAATAGATGGTCTCGATATTTAGCTGACTTGCAAAAGTACTCACTAAGCAACAATGTTAATATTTATACTGTATGCGATGGTGAAGGTATAATAGTTCAAGGAGATTATATAAAACTATATGGTGATATTGGAATTATTGAGAATGGAGTTTATATTTAAACAAATGATTTATGTGTAATGCTACATTACACCGATAACAAAAAAGGAGTTTTAGATGAATAATAAAATAACATATTTAAAGATATATCCCGTTGATTATGAAATACTAACAAGTATAATGACTTCTGCATTTAATGAAGATACATTTATGCACACTGATTTGGAAGAAGATGGTCCTTCAGGATACAATGACGGTCGCTTAATTAAATGGCTCAATGAACATAAAGATTTTGAAAGCTATAAAATAGTTTATAATAATACTACCATTGGTGCTTATACTGTTGCGATTAATCTCAATTGTGAATACAGTTTGGAAATGTTATTTATTGATCCAAAATACAGAAAAAATCATCTGGGAACTATAGTGTGGAAAGATATAGAAAAAAAATATATAGATGCAAAAAAATGGACGGTTGAAACACCTGATTATTCAAAAAGAAACCACCACTTTTACACTGAAAATTGTGGTTTCGTATTTAGTAGAGAAAACATATGCGATAATGACTGTAAATCTTTCATTTTTGAGAAATAATTTTAGAAAAGGAGATTTTATATGGCACAGATATTCACCGAAAAAAATATGTCATTTGAACTCAGACAATCACCTATTCCAGAATTCTCTTGGCATACCAGTCAGAAGTTGTCAGAAATAGTTAAATCAAAGCATTTACAATTTGATGTAAGATCTCTTGATCCGGGTAAATATTCTTACCCCTATCATTTTCATAGAAACTCCGAAGAGATATTTGTAATTTTATCTGGAAAAGCTACACTTCGAACACCCAATAAATTTGTGGAATTAAATAAAGGTGATATTGTATTTTTTGAAATTGGACCAGAAGGTGCTCATCAACTTTATAATCATACAGCGGCACCATGCATGTTCATTGATATAGGTACTAGCGTTGGACTAGATGTCTGTGAATATCCTGATTCAGGAAAAATAAACATTTTACCATATCATGAGATATACCAAAGTAACCAAAAGGTTGATTATTATAAAGGTGAAGATAAAGTAAGTGAAAAATGGACGCTGGGAGATAAAACTTAGTTTCTAATTTATCTTTAATGATAGCATTTTTGAGTTTAAATTTTTAAAAGTTTATAATTTAGAGAGGAAGGATAAAATGAGAGAATTAAATTTAAGTGTACCTAGCATAGAAGAAGCAAAGTTGATTTTAGATGAAGGAAGTAAATTAAATCCAGGACCTTGGACAGAACATTCATTATATGTAGGCAAAGCGGCAGAATTAATTGCTAAAGAAGATAAGGAGCTAGACGGAAATATTGCATTAGTACTCGGAATGCTACATGATATAGGGAGACGATACGGTGTAACAAGTATGCGGCATAGTATAGATGGGTATAACTTTTCGATGAAAAAAGGATATGATTTATTAGCGAGAATTTGTATTTCTCATTCTTTCCCTTATAAAAACATTGATGCTGTATTTGGGAAATGGGATTGTTCAGATACGGAATACAAATTTGTTAAAGATTACTTAGATAATATTGATCTATCAGCTTATGATAAATTAATTCAATTATGTGACGCATTAGCTTTACCTACAGGCTATTGTTTAATTGAAAAAAGAATACTAGATGTTGCTTTGAGACATGGAGTAAATGAATATACAATTGAAAAATGGAAAGCAACCTTTGAAATACAAAAGCATTTTGAAGAAAGAATTGGTAAATCTATTTATAGTGTTTTGCCCAATGTTGTAGAAAATACTTTTAATTTTTAAAATGAAGATTAAAATTTTTTATTTAAATAATATAAAGCGAAAATCTTTACTTATTGTGAAGGCAGTCTAAATTTAATCTGGAGGGATTTATGAATATTTGTATAGTTGAAAAAAGTATAAAAGAACTTGAACTTATAAAGCCATTATGGGAGCAACTTAATTGTGTTCACTTTGATAAATCAATTTATTTTAAGAGTAAATTCGAAAAATTCACCTTTGATAAAAGAATCAAATCTATTTTTGAAAAAGCACAAACCGGTACTATAAAAATAGATATGCTTTGGAATAGTGAAACTGAGAATTATGTAGGATATTGTTTAAGTTCAATAAATGATAATTTAGGAGAAATAGAATCTATATATATTGAAAATGATTATCGGAAATTTGGGTTAGGTGGGAAACTTATGGAGAGTTCTTTGAATTGGTTCGAATTAAATAGAATAACAAATATTGAAATTGGTGTAGTTTATTCAAATGAGGAAGCATTGCCGTTTTACGAGCGCTATGGCTTTTATGTCGGAACCTATATTTTAAGAAGAAAATGATATTTATATAATAATGATTAATTAAGTGGAAGTTATAAAAAATTTAAAAAAATATCGTTATGTAAAAGCTATTGAGCAAAATTAATAAGGAGGAACTTATGAATAGTAGATTTTTAAAGTCCAATGGAGATTATGAATTAATCTCACTAAGAGAAGATTATCTTCAAGAACTTTTCAATTGGAACATTGCAGAAAAAGACTTTGAACAATATACTTGTCGCCCTCTCAACCTGCCACAACCATTTGATCAATATGCACATAAAACATTAAAGTCAATCTCTCAAGAAAAACAAAAGACCTACATATTAATCAAAAAAGCAGCTGAAAATAAACCCCTAGGAAAAATTACACTATTTGATTTTAATTCAAGAAATCATAGTGCCGAATTTGGATACTATATACCAAGTCGTAATAGAAAAAAGGGTTTAGGAATTATTCTATTGGCACAATTTATAGAGAAATCTTTCGCAGATAATAAATTGAATCTAAATAAAATATATGCAACAACGTCATCAAACAATATACCATCTATAAAACTTTTGGAGAAATTTGGTTTTAAATTGGATGGAAGGCTAAGAGAGCATTATTGGATTAATGAAGATAAATATGATCAACTTAACTATTCAATCCTTAAATGTGAATGGAGGTGAATTATGTATGAACTTTATTCTATTAATTTTAGGTGTTCTTGCAATTATATTTCCAAAACAAGCATTTATGTTTGGTAGAGGATGGATGTTTAAAGAAGGCACAGAACCAAGTGAATCTATTAAATATGTTGGTAGATTTATAGGAGTTTTTTTAATATTATTAGTATTATTAGGAAAGTTTTAATAGGTCGAATTATTATTGTTCTTTAATCGTAAATATGTGATATTTAAACAATTGTATAAATGGCTTATTAATGACCATCTACCTATAGGACAAGAGCAATTTAGATCAAAAGAATAAGAAACAATCCATTTCAAATAACGTAGTTGAGTATTTATTAAGATTAGAAACTTTTAAATATGAAGTTCCTGAAAAAGTAGAAGTAACATATGATAAGACTATGGGTATGTTTATTGCCTCAGTGAAGTTCGAAAATAATCCAAGGAAAGCTACAGTAATTGTTTCTGAAAAGAATGAAATACAAGATATAACTCAGTGAATTTTAAGATTAAATAATAGTTGAAAATTTTTAGGCATATATAATAATAAGGGGAAATAAGTTGGGAGTAATTTAATATGAGATTAAGTTACATGTTTTATTCGGTTTGCGCAATATTTATAATTAGTTTAATTGTAATATTAACTGCTGTAATAAGAGGCAATAAAGCTTTCAAAAGACTATTAATTATTATTATCCCACTAACAATTTTTTTTGTATTATATTTTTTGAATTATGACTTTAATATTTTTATGAAGAGTAATTTTTTTTCACGGCATACCTATACTGTTACCCATCTAGATAGTACAAAAGTAGATATACCATTACCCCCTAATTCTGTATGGCTATTTAAAACTCCAACTGATATTTATTATAGCAAGTATGATGTTAATAAGTGTAGGGAATTCTTTAATTCAGTGCTAAAGGAAATGAAACAAGATAATAAAATAAGCAACTATTATTATGATAATCATCAAAAGACTTACACTATAGAAATAAAAAGAAATCCGAATATAAAAATCAATCTTATTGGAGATAGTGATACTAGAAGATATGGAATTTCTAACCCTAACTATTAAATTCTAAATATCACAGACTAATAGAGAAAAACACAGTAAAATTAGTTCTCCATAGGATATGGCTTCAAAGAACAATACACTCAGTTTTACTTTTACTTAAGATGATAATGAACTAATATAAATTAATTCAATATTAGGGGGTAATTGTATGAATGAAAGTGGATTTAATAAATTCTATTGGGGATTTTTATTTACTATGCTCAGTTTTAGAATTCAAGGTTTTGATATTTTTCCTGATGTAGTTGGTTATTTATTCTTTGCTGCCGGCTTTAGCAATCTTATTTCAAATAGTAATTATTTTAGTATAGCTGCAAAATATAATATTCCTATGGTAATATTGTCCGTATTTTCATTTTATCAAGCACCTATCCAAGGTGGAGGTATTCATTTAGGCCCATTGGGCATATTTGGTATTCCTTTAGCAATTGCTTCATTTGTACTGAATTTATTAATTGTATATAATTTATTTATGGGAATTAAGGATATGGCGGAAGAACGAGAACAATCTGATTTAGTGAAAGAGTCTGATGAAAAATGGAATCAATATAAAGTGTTACAGATTGCAGCATTATGCTCATTTTTCTTTGTTTTCATACCTCTATTAGGCGTACTTTATATTATTGGAATTTTAGTAGCCTCAATACTAATTATAATAGGTATAATTAGCTTTATAAAAAGGTGCAGTGAAATTTTAAACACCTTGAAATGATTTACTACACTTTTATCCACCTTAGTTGGTGGATTTTTTTATATGGAATTGTGTAAATTTTTGGGTTATAATCTATATATAGGTTGACATTTACGCCATGGCAAAGTTACCTTCCAAAATCAAAGATAATAACCATCTTAAATTTTAAAACATTAGAAACAGCACACAATTTATATGGGGCTAGTATGAAAACAATTGATGATATTACGAATTTTATCTTTCTTGAGAGTAATCCTAAAAAAGCAGATATTATCTTTATACCTGGAGGATCTTATGCTGAATTAGCAGAAAACGCTACTGTACTCTGGAAAAGTGGATATGCGCCACTTATTCTTCCATCGGGTAAATACAGTGTTAAACGTGGACACTTTCCTAACCCATCATCAAAAGCAGAAAAATATAATGGCACATATAATACAGAATGGGATTTTTTAAGAGATGTTTTAATTGAAAATGGTGTTGATGAAAATCCAATTTTAAAAGAAGAAGATGCGCAGTTCACATATGAAAATGTGTTTAAATCTCGTGAAATTACAGACAAACTAAACTTACATATAAATAAAGCAATAATATGTTGTAAATCTTTCCACGCAAGACGTTGTTATATGTATTATAAATGGGCATACCCAGATACCGAATTAATTATTTGTCCATCGGTCGTTCAAGGAATAAACAGGGATACTTGGTTTACTACAGAGAATGGTGTAGAGAGAGTAATGGGTGAACTAATGAGATGTGGTTCACAGCTTAAAGATTATATTATGGAATTTGCTAAAGAGTAGTTTAAATTTCATTAAAAATATATATTAAAAAGGGGCGGTTATTATTAATAAGAAAATTGGATTAACAATTTTATGTTTGTTAATGATTATAACAGGATGTGCAACCAAAAATTCAAAGGATAAAAAAGTTCAAGTGACTTTCTTAAAGCCAAAGGAGGTTATAGAAGAATTTTATAAATATTATAACCAAAAGAATTTGAAGGGAATTAATACGTTAACAATAGAAAAATATCATTCTTCAGAATCAAGTTGGGGATTTGATAATTTAGAATATATTAAAGTTATTAATATATTTGAAGATACTGATCAAACAAATAAGGAAGTCTATCTACGCCAGATGAAAGAGAATCAGATAATAGATATGGAAAAAGAAAAATTAGAATTAGAAAATGTAGCTATTTTTAAAGTAGATTTTGAAGTCAAATATAAAAAAGAGGTGGTAGGTCCCAGCGACAGTGGGAGGGATGAATATAGTTATGCTTTAACTAGAAAAGATAAAAATTCACCTTGGCTAATAAGTTCTTTTGGACATTAATATAATCAAACAACATTAAAATCATGTCAAAATAACGGGAGGAAAAGCTATTGGATAAGCGAAAAATATTTGTTATAGGTGATAGTGTGTCAATACACTATGGTCCATATCTTAAGAATATGATAAAGCATAAATTTGAGTATGATAGAAAAAGGGGTATGAAGCAAGCGTTAACAGATTTAGACAAACCGATTGGAGCTAATGCAGGTGATAGTGGAATGATTATAGAGTATTTAGCAGGGGAATATATAAAAAATACAAAATACGAAATATTACTTATTAACTGTGGCTTACACGATGTTCGAATAGATAGAGATTCAAATAAAGTTCAGGTTGAATTGAAAGATTACAAGATGAATTTAATTAAGATAATTGAAATATCAAAAGCTATGGCTACTAAGACCATATGGGTTGGATTAACACCAGTTATAGATGAGATTCATAATTCAAGAAAAGAGGGGTTTTTAAGATATAATAAAGATGTTTATGCTTACGATACTGCTGCGAAAGAAATAATGGAGCAGTATAACATACCCTGTATCGATATGTATAACTTCACTAGGGATTTGGGAACTGATATTTATTCAGATCATGTTCATTTTAAAGAAGAAATTAGAGAACTGCAGGCAACACTTATTGCTGATTATTTGAATTGTATGTAAATCAAAGATAGTGTTAACACTATCAAAAATCTTTGGGAGGATTAGATATGAAAACATCAAACTCAAAAATACTTATTATAGTTTTGTCATTTGTTTTGTTATTATTAACCGGATGTGAACCACCTGAGACTAAAACAGAAAAGCCTGTAATTTATTTATACCCAACTTCGCAGCAGGAAGTTAGCGTAAATTTAGAATATAAAGGTAATCTTACTTGTACGTACCCAGAGTATAAAGATGGCTGGAAAGTAACAGCTAAGCCAGATGGCACATTAACTAATCTCGCTGACAACAGAGAATATTCATATTTGTACTGGGAAGGAATTTCTAATGATAAGTGGGATATGTCAAAGGGTTTTGTAGTGAAAGGATCTGAAAGCGAGAAATTTCTTCAAGAAAAGCTTGAGTACTTGGGATTAACACCAAAAGAATATAACGAATTTATAGTATATTGGCTTCCCGTTATGAAAGAGCATAAATATAATCTTATAACCTTTGCTGGAGAGGATTATGAAAATATAGCAAAGCTTACGATAACTCCAAAGCCTGATTCTATATTAAGGGTAATGATGGTCTTTAAGCCATTAAATAAGTCTATAAAAATAGACGAACAAGAGCTAAAACCATTTGTGAGAAATGGATTTACAGTTGTTGAGTGGGGCGGAACTGAATTAAAGTAAATTAGAAGGGGGAATACTTCATTATTTTAATGATATCAATAAATTAATGTCTATTCTTTATTCATTGTTAAAAGATAGTGGTGTAATGATTCTAAGTGATTTCCACCCCTTAAGAAAGTGTATTGATGAAGGCAATTTAGGACAAACACAAGGCAATTATTTTGCTAAGGAATTGCATAATGCCGATGTAGCATATAAACAATTCTTCAGCAAACAGGAACAAAGTGCTTTTCCAGACTGCTACCTTAGGTTTTATACACTTAGTGAGATTATAAATTCAGTTATTACAGTTGGTTTTGAATTAAAAAAATTCGATGAGCATCCTAAGTGGGAAATTAAAAATATACCAGGGGAATTTACTATTTTAGCTGTTAAGTAGCTAAAATAAATGGATATAATGTGCTATTATAGCAATTAAGAAATTTAATATTAGGTGGTGAGAATTTTGGAAAAACAATTAGACGAAATGAATGGTGAAGAATTCTGAAAAGGATATTAACTTCCCAATGACTATAAGCAATCCACAGTACTTTAAAGAAATTGTTGTTCAATTAAGGAACGATGGATTTTTGATAAATCATTTTGTATTATGCACTTCAAAGGAAACCTTACTTAAACGGCTAAGAGGACGTGGTGAAGGGAAAAATTCATGGGCTGCACAACAGATAGATAGTTGTATAAAAGGTTTCAGTAATGAAATATTTAAACAACATATAGATACAGAAAATTTGTCTATACAATGTGTAGTTAAAAAAATAGCATTGTTATCAAATATAACTTTATTGTCTGATAATCGAAGTAAAGTTAGAAAAGTATATGACCGCATTATAACACAATTAAAAAATGTTGAATTATAACATTCAGCTAAAAATATTCTAAATATATGTTGACTCTAACCTAAGGTAGGGGCTTAAAATAACTACAAGGGGGTGATATCTTGAAAATCAGTGAGTTCGCAGAAAGAGCGGAAGTAACTGTAAAAACATTACTTCATTATGATAAAATCGGATTATTAAAACCATGACAAAGAACTGACTCGGGCTATAGAGTTTATTGTGAAGAGGATTTTTTAATACTTCAACAGATTACTACTTTGAAATTTATTGGTTTGTCTTTAAATGATATAAGTCATATTTTATCTGAATCAGTAGGAAATTTAGAAAATATAATTCAAGTTCAAAAGATAGCTTTAGAGGAAAAGAAAAAACATATAGAATCAGTTATAACCGTCTTTAATAAAGCCGAAAATCAAATAAAAGAAAATGGAATCATTGGTGCTTTAATCAAATGAAGTTCCCCAATAAAGCAAAAATACTGGAATTAGGTTGTGGTACTGGGGATTTGTGGAATAGAAACCGAGAAAATATAAATGAAGACTGGAGTATTACTGTATCCGATTTTTCTAAAGGTATGCTAGAAAGTACAAAAGAAAGCTTGAAACCAATTGGGCATAATTTTACATATGGGGTGATTGATGCACAAGACATTCCATATGAGGATGAAAGTTTTGATGTAGTAATTGCAAGGCGTATGCTTTATTTTGTTCCAGATATAGAAAAAGCCTTATGTGAGATAAAACGAATCCTTGTTAAGGGTGGTTTATTTTATGTAACTACTAATTCAAGTGTATCTATGGTTGAACTAAATGAGATTGTAGAAAAATTCGATTCTAAAATGGGATTAAATAAAATCGAAATTCTAATTGCCGAAGAAAACTTTAAAAGTAGGGCTCTTCCTGAAAAATATGGCTTTAAGGAAGAAGGTATCATTAGGGATGCAGAATGGTTAAATGACAAGTATGTTAACCACATTTTATATGGGATATTAAAAAGTGAGTGGAAATATTAATATATGATATGCCTGTTACTTTTATAAAAGTAACTTGTTCTTTACATTAACTTGAAAGAAGAGAATTAGAACGTGGAGATAGGACAGGCAAAAGCACAATTAAGCAATATGAATTTTAATGATATTTATGATTTAGAGGTAAATACATATGAAAATTCAATTGAAGAATGTGTAATAATTATTAAAAATGAAATGAAATTGCAGAATGAACAAAATGCATTTATAAAAATATATGAAAAATATCAGAAACATTGCTAAAAGAGGGGGAGAAGTGCAATGACAAAACTTATACTTATACGACATGGGGAGCCTGACTATAGTTTAGTAACAGAGCGAAACTTCAAGGGACATGGTATAGATTTGGCTCAGCTTACACCTAAAGGAATAGACCAAGCTATGAATATTGCTAAAGATAAGAGATTACAAGGAGCGAGCCTTATTGTATCCTCACCCTATACTAGAGCATTACAAACCGCAGCAATCATTTCAAAAGAAAGGTCACTTGATATAAGTATTGAGGTTGACATTCATGAGTGGGTACCAGATTTAACATTTAACAATGTATCTGATGAGGAAGTTAAAACTGCTAGTGAGGAATGCATTTGTTGTAAAGGTGAATATACTGATGACGATAAAAAAAGTTGGGAAAAACTTAGTGTAGTTGCAAGTAGATCTTTTAAAGGTTTAGAAAAATATTTGAGCTATGAAAAAATAATTGTGGTAACCCATGGTGTTGTGATGAGACAGTTTAAATATCATAATGACATCCCATATTGTGGAATCATCGAAATTGATTTTTATAAAGATTTTAAGTGGTGTGGATGGATTGAAAATATTTATAAATAAAATAATTTATGGAAAATCAGAAAGGAGAAGCATTGCAGCAACTTAGATTTATCGGATAGGCGAAATTAAATGGTAAAAAAAATAGGGATATTCCGGTTAAGGGGGAGTTTCATATGAGTTACCCATCATTAAATCATAAAAATTACATAGAATCTGTTTATAGGTTCTGTGAGATAAATCAGTTTTCAATGATATTGAAAGGTTCTTTAGCAAAGATATAGCAACAAAATACTCAGATATTGACTTGATAATTTTAGGAGCTATTACAAGGGGTGAAGTTGATAAACTAATTACTCTTTATGATAAACCTATAATGACTAATTTTACAGAAAACCCTAAAGGAATCTTAATTTTGGTCTATTCAAATAATATCTCCGTGGATTTAGATATAAGAGAAACAATATCACAAGAAGATTTTATAAACAGCAAAGTTCTTTTAAAATATGATAAAAACTATATCGTTAGGGACGAACCAGTTATTAGAAGAAGAGTCACTGCAATAGACAATTGGAAGCCTACTATAAATTTTGTTCTTGGCACATGTGGAGGGGTAGCAGAAAATCTACATATATTAGATGTAGTTATTGCAAATAAAACTGTCCAATATGATTGCATTGTTAAAATGGGAAAGGAAAGATCTTTATTTTATGAACCTTTGGTTACCTTAATAGATAACTCATGGATTGATTTTAATGCTTTTTCAGACAAGGTATATGAAGGAATTATAGCCACAGCAGACCAAGATCTAAACCTAGAATCATTAGAGAAACTCATAAAAGAAAATGTATTATGTGCTGATTGGGAGTCAGGAGCTATTGCATTTATATGTGCCTTAAATAACGTGGAATGCTGTATTGTAAGGGGTATAACTAATATTCCTGTTATTAAAGATGAAAATTCAGATGTAAATCAAGGAATTGATTATAGGGTTAATACTCCTAAAGTAATGGAAAAATTGCTGAAAAGTATTTTGCCTAAATTAATCTCTAGTTTTATTTAAAGCGGTTGTATAGGTTGGCTTGCAGCCTTAATATCTGAGTATGTTCATCTAACATTGAGTATGTGTATCTACTAATGCTGATAGAGGAATTTACACTGTATACTAAAATATATAAATTTTAGAACAAAATTAATAATGACAAGGTATTTTTAGAGGAAAGGGGATAACAAATGGCAACTTATATTCGTTATGCAAATCAGGATGAGAACTTAGATGATTCATTTGTAGAGATATGGAGAATATCATGTTAAGTATAATCCAAAATCAGTTACCAATTGAAGTGTCCGATAAATATTTAATCCGATATATAAGCAATGATGACAAAGAGGATCTTTTTCAAATATATAGTAATGAAAAAATAGCAAAATACGTTGTACGAAAAACTCACTGTTCTATAAAAGATACAGAGGGGTTTATACAATTAATAAACCAGCGAATGAAAGAGGAGAATAACATATATTTAGGTATTTGTGAAAAATATTCTAAAAAACTTATTGGGATAATAAGATTTCTTAAAAAAGAAGAACCAAGTACCATAACAATTGGGTATGCACTAAATGAAGATTACTGGGGACATGGTATAATATATACAGCAGTTAATAATTTAATTGAATTAATTAAGTTAGATGGGTCTTATACAAGAATACGTGCCACAGTAAAGCCAGAAAATATCAACTCTCAGAGATGTGTTGAAAAGCTTGGTTTTAAATTGTATGGAAAATTTAACAAAAGTGAAATTATAGATAATAAGCAAATAGAAACTGAAAGACTATTATATTATAGAATTTTATGATTTGTTTTATTAGTATTTGGATATAATTACCTAATTGATTATTAATAAACCTTAAGAAGGGCTTGGTGGTTAACAAATGAAGAAAATTATTTTTGTAACAAGTAATAAAGGGAAAATTGCATCAGTGCAAAGGGATTTGAAAAACATAAAGGTTTTAGCTTACAATGCAGACCTTATAGAGCCAAGGAGTGATGATATAAAAGAAATAGCTAAACAAAAGGTCTTACAAGCATATAAAATTGTAAAAAAACCTTGCATAGCATTGGACTCTGGATTTTTCATAAGTGAGTTAAATGGTTTTCCAAAGGCATATGTGAATCACATGTTAGAGACAATAGGAATAAATGGAGTATTAAAACTTATGGAAGGAATAAGCAATAGATATTGTGAGTTTAAATCTTGCTTGGCATATTATGATGGAATAAACCTAGAATTTTTTGAAAGTAAATCACCTGGTACAATTTCTGAAAGTATAAAAGGAAATGAAAATGAAAATAAGTGGTCTGATCTATGGTACATCTTTAAGCCAGAAAAGTTTAATAAAACTCTAGCGGAGTTTAGTGAAGATGACTTTAAAATATATGACGAGTTAAAGGAAGATTCATACATAAGGAAATTTGGAATTTGGTATGAAGGAATTCATCATAAACAATACTAAAAAAATGTTAAATTCAATTATGGATTTATAATTTATTGAGCAGAAAAAGTTTTCAATGTAGAAAGATTGGAGGAACTATGGATTGTATTTATAAAGTAAAGCCAATAACAAGTTTATATGATAGTTGTAATAAATGTGGTTTGCCAAAAATAAATTGCATTTGTAATAGCGCAGCTCAACTTGAAACTAATGCAAAGATTTGGATTTTATCAACTGAAAGAGAGTTTTACAGACCTTCTAACACGGCAAGGCTATTGAAGCTCATTAA
This sequence comes from Clostridium sp. FP1, assembly GCF_011065975.2. Classification (NCBI taxonomy): domain Bacteria; kingdom Bacillati; phylum Bacillota; class Clostridia; order Eubacteriales; family Clostridiaceae; genus Clostridium; species Clostridium sp. FP1. The sequence goes on from NZ_JAAMNJ020000001.1 coordinate 2,758,061, forward strand.
TCCACATTCAACTGAGATTTTTCTTTGGGAAAGGACAAATAAACCAGATAAATTAATTGAAAACATAAATAATGAAAACTACGAAACATATTTATTATTTCCAGTAGAAGATGATCAGGCACAGTGTAGAAAAGTTGAATATAAGAATACGGGAAAAATCCCTGCATTTATTTTAATAGATGGTACTTGGAAAGAAGCAGCAAAAATATTGAGAAAGAGTGATTACTTAAACAAACTACCTAGGATTTCATTAGAACCAAATTTCAAGTCTCAATATGATTTAAGAAGAGGTTCCAAAGAAGGAAACTTGTGCACAATAGAGGCTGCAATAGAAGTGTTGAAAATAAATAAAGAAATTGAAAATTCACAGTTTATAGATGAATTTTATAAGCTGTTTTTAAGGAGTTATAAAGCGGGAGCAAGTGGTCATAAATTAAAAGATTAAAAGGCTACTAAAGGAGAAGTACATAATGCTTATAATAAGTACCATTATTACATTGGTTATAACCGGAATAATTGGTTATTTATCAAAGTCAAAAGTTAAAACATCTAAGGATTTTACATCAGGTGGAAATAAACTTGGAGTCATGGGTGTTACAAGTGTGCTTATGGGTTCAATAATAGGTGGAGCATCTACTGTAGGAACTGCTCAGATGGCATATAATCGAGGAATTGGAGCAATATGGTTTATACTTGGACTTTCTATTGCAAGTATAATATTGGGATTATTTTATTCAAAGCAGGTAGATAAAAAATCTGCAGAAACAATTCCACAGATAATAGGAAATACGTATGGTAAAAAAGCAAGAACAGTATCTAGTATTTTATTATCTATAGGAATGTTTATACATATTAATGGACAAATTATAGCCTGTACTGCCTTGTTTACTGTAATATTTGGTATGAGCATTACTAAAACTGCAGTAATTGTTGTATGTCTGCTTGTAGTATATGTAGTATTTGGAGGCTTTTGGGGAAGCACCATGGTAGGTGCGGTAAAAACAATTCTTCTATATGGGACAAGTATTATATGTGGTATATTACTAATATTTAAGTTCAATGGAATTAGAGATATAACTTCTGTTTTGCCGCAAGAACCATGGTTTAATTTGTTTAGCGGAGGAGTGTCATCGGATTTAGCTTCTGGAATATCTACAATAGTTGGAGTATTGTCAACTCAAACTTATTTTCAATCTATAATGGCAGGAAAGAATTCTAAAACATCAAGAAGAGGTGCTTTTTTAGTAGCATTTCTAGTTCTTCCAGTTGGAATTGTATGTACAATGATTGGAATGTATATGAAAATTCATCATCCGAGTATTGTACCAAGTGAAGCATTTCCTTTGTTTCTTATGACTTATTTAAACCCTGTTTTAGGGGGAGTATGCATTGCAACTGTACTGATTTCATCTATAGCAACAGGAGCAGGTCTCACTTTAGGAATTGCAACTATGTTTGTTAGAGATATTTATAATCAATGTATAAACAAAAAAGCGGGAGATAAAAAACAACTTTATATCTTGAGAGGAACTATAATTTTTATTGGAATTATGACATTAATAATAGTAATAAATAATAAAGATTCTATGATACTTGATTGGGGTTTCCTTTCTATGATTTTTAGATCTACACCAATTTTTATTCCAGTTTTTGCAGCAATGTTTTTTAAAGACAAGATAAGAAGTAAGGCAGGTATATATTCTATAGTAGCTGGACCTCTGGCTAGTTTAATATGGATTTTATCAGGTCTCGGAAAAATAAATTCAATATATATAGGTTTAACTATTAGTATTTTTGTACTCTGGGGTATGAGTAAATTTTATAAATCTAAGCCTGCTATTGAAGATGCCTTACATAGATAAAAATGATAGAATCAAGATATGGTATATTTAACTGAAGCTTTAATATTTATTAACAGGAAGGGGTTTAAAATGGAACCTTTTACAGAACGAGTTGTAGAAATTATAAAAAACATACCTGAAGGTAAAGTTATGACATACGGTCAAATTGCAACCCTGGCTGGAAGCCCCAGAGGTGCTAGGCAGGTGGTTAGAGTTCTTCATACTTTAAGTGAAAAATATAAACTACCTTGGCATAGAGTTATAAATTCAAAAGGGGAGATTAGCATAGTGGATTATGAGTCTCGGAATTTACAAAAGGTGTTTCTGGAAAGTGAAGGTGTAAAATTCACTAGTAGTAATACTATAAATCTAAATGAATTTCAATATCATTAATGCGATAAATAATTAGAATAAAATCATCATCTTAGATGCTCCAATATTAACAACTTCCGAAAGGAGATTTAGACTCCCACGGTGGTTGTTTTACAATGAATGGTTATTTGCTTATTGGAATTTGTATTTCAGTTATAAATTCATCTGAAATACTAGTTTCATGAATATCAATTTTGTATATTTCAATAGGTTCCGATACAATCTTATAATTGTTTGCATTAATAAAATTAAAAATTTTATCTATATGCTGTTTGTTATCAGAGTAGGGACCTTTATACGAAAGACTTACGTAATAACCCTTACTCAGAATTAGGTTATAATTTGTATCAATAGAATCTAATAGGAAAAATACAGAATTATATTCATTATAGACCCCTTTATATAAGCTTTCTAAATTATATATTGCTCCTATTTTCGTATTACCTAAAAGATAAAACTTATCTTCATATTTCTTTTGAAGCTTTTTTACTAAATAATCCACCTCTTCATCCCTGCGAATTTCTCCATCTAGTCTAAGCGCCTTTCTTTCCTTTAAGTATATAACCTTAACCACATTTAATTCTGTGCTATCTTCAGCATAATTAATATTATCTATTCTTTTTATTACGGTATTTTTAAGCAGGCTTAAATCTAATATCTTATTATCGATAAGAGATATTTCTTCTTTTAGCATTTCCATAGTAGAGGCAATAGTTCTATTAGCTATGTATTCCTTGATTTTTTCCATAGAAAAGTTAAAGGTACGAAGTTCTTTTATTAGATTAAGCTTCCATATATCATTCATAGTGTAAAGCCTATAAGAATTAGAATCTCTTACTGGGTTTAGTATACCCATCTCTTCATAATACATTAGAGAGTCTCTACCTATTCCATAGATTTTAGATATTTCACCTATTTTATAATAATCTTTCACAAGAATCCTCCTTTTTAATAACTAAAAGATATAAGAATTAACAATAAATGCTTGACCTTAGTATTATACCAAGGTTTATCATTAGTATAAAGGGGATGATTTTTTGAATTCCGAAAAAAAACATAAAAAACTAATGAGAAAGAAGTTTATAAATTACTTATTACCTTCAGTTGTGGCTATGTGGGTGTACTCACTTTATACTATGGTAGATGGTATATTTGTTAGTTGGGGAGTAGGACCACTTGCCTTAGCTTCTGTAAATTTAGCAATGCCATTTATAAATTTTATATTTGCAACATCTATATTTTTTGCCACAGGAGCTTCAACTCTTATAGCCATAAATTTAGGCAAAGGTGAAAATAAAAAACCAAATGAAATCTTCACTATAAATTTTATTGCAATAATAGGAGTTGCAGTAGCCATAGTTATAATTACACTACTTAACTTAGAGAGCATAGCTGTTTTTCTTGGAGCTACCGATGCTACTATGACTTATGTAGTTGAATATCTTAAAATAATAACTATATTTAATGGATTTTTTATGACATCTTATTGCTTAGAGGTACTTACAAAGATAGATGGATTCCCATACCTGGCAATAGTTGGGGTAGTAATATCTGCATTAGTAAACATAGTTTTAGATTATTTATTTGTGATTAAATTTCAATGGGGAGTAAGTGGAGCAGCTTATGCTACTGGAATTTCTCAGGTTATGGCAACCCTATTTTATTTAGTGCATTTTAGTAGAAAAAAATCAAAATTAAAGTTTGTAAAATGTAAATTTAAGTTTTCTGTAATTAAAGAAATTTTATCTATAGGATTACCAGATGGATTAACAGAAGTAACAACAGGCATAGTTATATATGTGTTTAATCAAGTAATACTAAAAAAGCTAGGTGACAATGGTATTGTAACTTACAGCATTATTTCATATATAAACCTATTAGTACTTATGACTATGATAGGAATAACTCAAGGAATGCAGCCATTAACAAGCTTCTATTATGGCAAAGGGGATCGGCGAGCACTAAATACTTTATTTAAAATGAGTGCGAAAACTATAGCGTTTATATCTATACTAATATTTATTGTCATAAACGTTTTTACCCCTAACATAGTGGGCGTATTTATGGATGCAACAGCAAATGTGGAAAGTTTTAATTATTCCATAAGAGCCTTACGAATATTTTCATTATCTTTTATCTTAGTTGGATACAATATACTAATATCAGGGTACTTTGCATCAATAGCTAAGCCAAAGTATGCTACAATAATTTCTATATCTAGAGGTTTAGTAGCCATAAGTATATCATTGTTTTTAATGACTTTAATACTAGGTGAAACTGGCATATGGCTCGCAACCGCAATTTCCGAAGGTGTCACCCTTATTTTGTCATTATTTATACTTATAAAAAATAAAAATTTAAACGACATTTTAGAGGAAACATCCTCCATTTCTATAAGTGAAGGTACCTACTATAGTGAAGAGAAAACTTCAGTAGGAGTATAACTAACCTGTATCTTCTTTATTCCAAATACTTAAAAAGACTCCATAATAATTTATGGAGTCTTTTTGCTATAAATATTATACTATTACATATAATATTATAGAAAGTAGGATCTAATTTTTCTTATTCCTAAATATGAAAACAATAATATTTGCAGCGGCGAGTCCTACTAAAATATATATTGCTCTAGCAAGGAATGGGATAGATCCAAATATAAAACTAACTAGATTGAAATTCAATAATCCTAAAAGCCCCCAGTTTAATGCGCCTATCAATACAAATATAAAAGAAAGTTTGTCTATCATATTAAGTTTATACATAATTACCCCCAAACTATTATAATTGTTCTACTTGTTTAAATTATATTAGAAATATATTATTTTAGAACTATTTAATAATTTGTATAAAACATATATAATGTTATAGTAGGTAAATCTATATACTAAAAATATTTCGGAAAGTACAATAGAAATATACGAACATTTTCATTACTATTAATGATATTATATGCTATAATGTGAATGAAATTTATTTTATATTTTAATATGTACGTATGGAGGCAGAATATGAGAAATTCTTATAATACACCGTTAAACAGTAGATATGCATCAAAAGAGATGAGTTATTTATTTTCAGATGACATGAAATTTAAAACTTGGAGAAAGCTTTGGGTTGCCCTAGCTGAAGGCGAAAGGTTACTAGGAGTTAATATTACGCAGGCTCAAGTTGAAGAACTTAGATCTTTTGTAGATGATGTAAATTATGAAGTTGCAGAAGAAAAGGAAAAAGAGATAAGACACGATGTAATGAGCCATGTATATGCATATGGGGTTCAATGTCCGAGTGCAAAGGGAATTATCCATCTAGGAGCTACTAGTTGCTACGTAGGGGATAACACTGATTTGATTGTAATGAAAAAAGCATTATTATTAATTAAAAAGAAACTAATTAATGTAATAAGTAAATCTTCGAAATTTGCAACAAAGTATAAAGATGTTCCTACTTTGGGGTTTACTCATTTACAACCAGCTCAATTAACTACTGTAGGTAAAAGAGCAACTCTATGGATTCAAGAATTAATAATGGATCTAGAAAATTTAGACTTTGTAATAGATAACATTAAGCTACTAGGGGTTAAAGGAACAACAGGAACCCAGGCCAGCTTTATGAATTTATTTGATAATGATGATAAAAAAGTAAAGGACTTAGATAAATTTGTAGCCAATAAAATGGGTTTTGAAAATACATATCCCGTTACTGGTCAAACTTATTCTAGAAAAGTAGACTCAATAATATTAAATACACTTTCAGAAATAGCTCAAAGTGCATATAAATTCAGTAATGATTTAAGATTACTTCAAAGTATGAAAGAAGTAGAAGAACCTTTTGAAAAAAGTCAAATCGGGTCCTCTGCAATGGCATATAAAAGAAATCCTATGCGTTCTGAGAGAATTAGCTCGCTAGCAAGATATATTATAATAGATTCATTAAATCCAGCTATAACAGCTTCAACACAATGGTTTGAAAGAACATTAGATGATTCAGCTAATAAGAGAATATCCGTAGCTGAGGCTTTCCTAGCTCTTGATGGAGTATTGAATCTATATATGAACATAGCAGGAAATATGGTAGTGTATGAAAAAGTAATTACTGCTCATGTAAACAGTGAGCTTCCATTTATGGCTACAGAAAATATTCTTATGGAAGCAGTTAAAAGGGGCGGGGACAGACAAGAGCTTCATGAAAGCATTAGAGTTCATTCTATGGCTGCAGCAAGACGGGTTAAAGAAGAAGGCTTAAATAATGATCTTATAGAGAGAATTATAAATGATGATAGCTTTAAGATGTCAAAAGAAGAGATTCTAGCAGTAATTGACCCAATTAAATTTATAGGTAGAGCTCCAAGTCAAGTTGTAGAATTTATAGAGGAATATGTAAATCCAATATTAGAAGCAAATAAAGATGCAATGGGTGTGGAAACTTCTATAAACGTATAATCATTGATATGAATATGACATATGTTTATAATTAATAACAATTAGACTAAAGAAGCTATCAGTGATGTAAAACTGGTAGCTCCTTTAGTTTAACTATAGTTTTAACAGGAAACATATAGATTACATTGCAAAGCAAAATAAATAAATTTACAATAATAAAAAAAAAAATTAAAGTATTTTTAAAAATAAGCAGGATTTTGCCCCCCTCTTGTAGAATAATAATGTCGTGAAATGTAAGTTTCACGACATTATTATATATTTTGGAGGTACCTATGAAATCTGATATAAATACTATTTATAACAATGAACTCCCTGCGTTTCTAAATGATTATTTTAATTATTTATCTACTATTAAAGGCTGTTCTGTGGCTACTATTGTTGCGTACACTGCAGATTTATCATTATTGCTAAAGTTTTTGAAAATGTATAAAGGCTTAGTACCCTCAGATAAAGTTCTGCACATTGAGGAAATTAGTATTAAGGACTTAACTCTAGATACATTAAAGACCCTTACATTACAGGACTTATATGCCTTTATCTCCTATCTTGGAAAATCTAGGGCTAATGGAAACTATGCTAAAGCAAGAAAAATCGCATCTATAAAGTCCCTATTTAAGTATTTAACCACTAAATCCAAAGTGCTAAATATAGATCCATCAATAGATCTAGAGTCACCCAAATTAGGCAAGCGAAGCCCTGTTTTCTTAACCTTAGATGAAAGCAAGACCCTGCTAGATGCAACTACATCTAGAGAGAAACATTCTATTCGCGACCATAGTATGATTACACTCTTTTTAAATTGTGGTCTCAGACTATCGGAGCTTTGTAGTATAAATATCTCTGATATGAAAAATGATACCCTATCTATTATTGGAAAAGGAAATAAAGAAAGAACCATCTATTTAAATAAGGCTTCATTAAAGGCAATATATAAATATTTACCTATTAGAAATGCAGATTTAGAAAAAATTCATCCTGAAGATAAGGATGCCCTTTTTATAAGCGGTAAATTTGGCAGAATTAATAAAAGAACTGTAGAAAGAATTGTAAAAAAACATATAGGCAACGCTGGCCTTAATAAAAATAAATATACTCCTCATAAATTAAGGCATACCTCTGCTACTCTTATGTATAAGTATGGTAATGTTGATATCAGAAGTCTGCAAGAAATTTTAGGTCATGAAAATATATCTACTACCCAAATATATACTCACGTAGATAATGATAAATTAAGAAATGCAGTTAAATCAAACCCACTTTCTGATGAGTAAAAAAGAAAAAAGTATATATTACTATTAATGCATTATACGTAATATATACTTTTTTTTTGCACATAAAAATATTTCTTAAATAATAAAGAAAGTATATATTTATATTTTTTTTACTCTTATAAGTCCTGGAAACTCCTCATGAAGTAAATCTGAATTTTCTTCTTCATTTTCAAGAAGGTCTTTCATCCCGTCTATATCATCTATATATTCCCAAACTTCATCATTTTCAGGTATAAAATCATCCTTATCTATGTTAGAGTGTTCTTGCTCTGCTAACAATGAATTATATTCTTCAAATTCAATTAGTCCTTCTGAGTCTGATAGGTCTTGATTTTCATTTTCACTATTATTTTCTTCTGCTTTTGATAAGTTAATTACATCCTTATCATAAAAATCATCTTCCAATTCTTCTTCTAACTCTTCGGCCTGAAAAACTTCATCAATTTTTATGGCTTTAACATCATAGCCTTCAAGTTCTAAGCATTTTCCACAATTATTACATTTTTTATTGGAATTCAATTCACAGACTTCACATTCCCCACAATTACTACAAATTTTCTTATCATTAAATATACAATTTTTAGCCATACAACACCACGCTCCATTAATTTAAAATACTTCATAATAGACAAGTATAACAAATAATACTCTAATAATCAAACAAAAACAATTTTATAGATTCAATTATATACATTTTAATTATATTTCAGCATTTAGAAAATATGAATTTTAAGCACTAATACATTTTGCCTAAAAGACGAACGTAAGTTTGATTCTTTTACATATATATGGTATAATTTTAATACGAATGAGAGGTGTTTTTATGTTAACTCAAAAAAAAGATAAACAAAGCGAAATATATAACTACATAAAAGAGCAAGTTCAATTAAAAGGATATCCACCTTCTGTAAGAGAAATATGCGTGGCTGTAGGATTAAAATCTACCTCAACTGTTCATGGCCATTTAGAAAGATTAGAGAAAAAAGGATATATTCGTAGAGACCCTACCAAGCCTCGCGCAATTGAATTATTAAAGGATAGTGTCACAAGAAAAGAACTAATAGATATCCCTATTATAGGAAAAATTACAGCTGGAATACCAATACTCGCAGTTGAAAATGTTGAAGACACCTTTACTATTCCACTAAATTTTACTAAAACCAATAATGAATTATTTATGCTTAGAGTTTCTGGTAGCAGTATGATTGAAGCAGGAATATTAGATGGAGACCTAGCTATAATTGAGAAAATTAATACCTCTAAAAATGGTGATATAGTGGTGGCTCTTATTGATAATGAAGCAACTATAAAAAGATTTTTCAAGGAAAAGGGTCATATAAGACTTCAACCTGAAAATTCAACTATGGCCCCTATTATAGTTGATGACTGTGCAATCTTGGGAGTACTTGTTGGTATTTACAGAAAGTATTAAATCATCCCCTAAAGCATTTCAATATTATTTTGTATACAACAAAAACCTGCAAATAATATAATCATTGCAGGTTTTTGATATTCCCGTACTAGCTTAACTAGCAAAAGGTAAAGTGAAGTTAGTTTAATATATGAGCTTGATTTTAAATAACTTTTGAAAGCGCTATTAGTATTCCAATCTTAGCATGATCAAAGGTTAATCCACCCTGTAAATATGCTATATAAGGCTCTCTAATTGGTGCATCTGCAGATAATTCTATTGATGAGCCCTGAATAAATGCCCCTGCTGCCATTATAACCTTATCTGCATATCCTGGCATATCCCAAGGTTCACATTGAGCAAACGAATCAATGGGCGACCCCTCTTGTATACCCCTACAGAAATTAATCAACTTTTCCTTATTGTTAAATTTTATAGCTTGAATTATATCGCTTCTTTTATCCGTATATTTAGGAAGAACTTCAAAACCTGCAAGTTCCATAATTCTTGCACAAAAGATAGCGCCCTTCAATGCTTCCATAGCTACATGAGGTGCTAAGAATAACCCTTGAAATAAAGTACGCATAACTCCAAAAGTAGAACCACACTCCCCTCCTATTCCAGGAGTTGTTAATCTATAAGAAGCTTGCACTACATATTCTTCTTTACCTGCAATATAACCACCTGTAGGTGCAATGCCTCCACCAATATTTTTTATAAGTGAACCTGCAACTAAGTCTGCACCTACATCTGTAGGCTCATGAACGTCCATAAATTCGCCATAACAATTATCTACAAAGCAAATAACCTTTGGATTTATAGCTTTTGCAGCTTTTATAATCTCTTCTATTTCACAAATTAATAATGCTTTTCTCCATCCATATCCAGTGGATCTTTGAATATGAATTAGCTTAATTGACTTATCTTCTAGTAGATTCTTTTTCATTAAATCAATATCAACTTTAGAGTCATGGGTTAATTCTAATTGCTTATATTTTACACCATAATCTTTTAATGATCCTATATCTTCTGTAAGATTTATACCTATTATATTAAGAAGTGTATCGTAAGGTGTTCCGCATACAGACATCATGGTATCATTAGGTCTTAAATTACCAAATAAGGCTGCTCCAATTGCATGTGTTCCATTTACGAAATGTGGTCTTACCAATGCACTCTCACAATTAAAAATCCTCGCATATACCTTATCTAATGAATCTCGTCCGATATCTCCATAACCATATCCAGATGAATTTGTAAAATGAGCGTCGCTAATTCTTTCATCTTGCAATGCTGTCAAAACCTTGAGTTGATTAAACTCTCTTATTTCATCAAGAATTTCAAACTCCTTTTGAACATCTTGTATTGCTATATCATAGAGTTCTAGGGTTTTTGAGCTTATTTTATACTTGTTTTGAAGGTATGTTTTTGTTATATCTATCATGATTCCAGGTCCCCTTTTGTCATTAATTTATTATATATGTATTTAAAATTACACCTAAAGCAGCTTAAATAAAATGGACTAATAGCCTACCTAGTTATTTAAGTTGCCCTAGTAATAATAACATATATAATACTAATGTAGAACAGTTTTATACAGAAATCAAAGTTATAAGCCTTTAAATATACTGTAATATAATGTGGTAACTTCCGTTATCCTTCATTTTTTTACACTTAACAGCAAAACAAGATTACCATGGACGATATTGCATGAAATTATACCCCTAATAATACACTGTTTTCATCTTACTTTTAAGGTTTTATTGAGTATATTTAAAAATTCACTCTTTTCATCAACACTGCCGAATATTCTTATCGGTATAATATAAGCCATTACAGTACTAACGTATATAAATATATGTGTTTCAGACTGTACGACTTTTTCAATTACATTATATTTTGTTTCACTGAATTCAGTTTTATCAACAACACCTTCTTCTGTAAATGAAAAGTTGTGATTTCCAAGAATGCCTGTGGTTTTACCTTCCTCAAGTATCTTTGAAATTCTTTTTTCTACAGACCTTTTCATAAATTTAGGATAAAAAATAATCCATAATACAGATGATATTATACAAACGCTAGACCAATACCATAAAGGTATATCAGTAATCTTTATTAGAAATATAGGTAAAACTAGAAATATGATTGGGAAAATAAATCTTAGAATAAATAAGGAACGTTTCATTGTCACTGAATGAGTCATATGGTAAATGTTAAAATCGATGTAGTCTTGCTTAGTTATTTGATATTCTAAATTCATAAAATCCCCCTATAATTGAAAATATATTATCCTGAAAAATTTGTTTTACAAACAAAAATACCATAATCTAATTTTGCGTTTTCTTAGATTTTCGCTTCATAAGTTAACTAGTGATCAATGTCACTTAAAACTACAGTATTCACGACCCTCATGAAAATATACTAATCCTTTTTTTTATCACGGAAATTAATAATAACCCCTAAAACTAAGCATATAGAACATATAACAAGTATTATAATTTGTTCCATGAACAAACCTCCTTCATTTTTTATACCTTGTAAGTTTTATCTTAATATACCGTAATATTCTACAGTTGTGACTTAACTACTAGAAAAATCTTGCTTGATCATAAGTTTTTAACTTGTCCTATAGTTAAGCCTGTGTTATCTGCTATGGTTTTTGAATCTAATACATCCTTTAACTTTTTAGCTATACTTATTTTCTCTTCTAACCTACCTTCTTCTATATATTCATTTATCATATATTCTTCTTCATCTAAAGATTTTTTACTATTTTCCCAAACACTCATAGCCTTTTGATTTGTACTTAGATGCTTTAATCCTTCCTCCGTTATCTTTATTTCCATGCTCTCAAATGTACCGTGGCATGCCTCAGAGCATGTGTAATCAATTTTTCCTAACTTAACTAATTTTTTTACTCTCCAGAATATATAATCAAAGGAAATTTCTACATCACTGTTTTCGATTATAGACCTCACAATTTCAGCTGAGTTTCTAAATCCTTTGGGGGTGTATTTTAATACGTCTATATCAAAATAATTTTCGTCTACACTTTTTATTTGTTCACTTTTGAAAACACGCAATATAGAGTTATCATTTTTTAATAATTCCCACGTATCAAGAAGTTGTTTATATTTATTTGAGTTTAGTTTTTGTTTTAAACTGGTATATTTATCTATATATTGGGGTACAATATCTCCAGTATCTCTAGCTAAATACACATTATCTTTATCTTTTACTACTGTATCTGTTGCATTTATTAAATATATATTTAAATTTCTATCCTTTAAAAGTTCTAAGAGATATAACATTCCACAGAACTCTTGACTGGAACCGTACCATAAATATAAAGTATCCTTGTCATCTATTTTAGAAATTTCATTGTAAAATGTATTATAAATTTCATTTAAGTCCTCTGCACCATAACTCGCAAAATACTCCCCTTCATCAACTATACTCCCCCAATTAATTCTTTCTTCAATGTTCACTCCACCCTTTATAGGCCCATGTGAAAGATCATCAGAAAGAACTATAACCTTTTGCTGGCCATCCAGTTCATTCATCCTAATAGCAACTCTAAATTTTCCTCCTGCACCTTCTGAAAAACATATATTAACTATATTATTCATTATCATACTCCTTTCAAGTTAGCATACCAATAATATCTAGAAAAATAACATAGTATCTTGAAGCTAATCATTTCTTTTATTAATCAATTAATTTTTCTGCAAATTTTCAACTTGCTCTAGGCTTAAACCTGTTTTATCCGCTATAGTCTCCATATCTAATACATCTTTTAAATTTCTCGCTATATCTATTTTTTCTTTCATTCTGCCTTTTTCTCTATATTTATTTTTCATATCTTGTTCTTGCTCTGAAACTATTCTATCCTCTTCCCAAATCTTCATGGCATCTTTGTCAATAGTAAGATATTTGAATCCTTCTTCTGTTATTTTTATTTCCATTCCTATGACTCCAAACTTGCCTTTGTATTCTATTTTTTCTGCTTTAATCAGTTCGTTTATTCTCCAAAATATATACTCATCCGAAATTTTATCTTCACTTTTACCTAACACCTCGCCTAAAGTTCTCATAGAGTTTCTAAATTCTTTCGGTGTATATTTTAGTATAGCTATATCAAAATAACTTTCATCTACACTTTTTACTTTTCCATCTTTAAGAACACGTAATATAGAATTATCCTTTTTTAATGATTCCCAATCATCAAGAAATTGTTTATATTCATTTGAATCCAGCTTTCTTTTTGCAGTAGCATATTTTTCTAGATTTTCTGGTATGATTTCTCCTGTAGTCCTAACCTGAAATACAATATCGTTGCGCTTAATAACTGTATCTTTTACATCTATTATATATGTATTTAGCTTCCTGTCTTTTAAAAGCTCTAATGTATATAGCATTCCACAGAACTCTTGGCTAGATCCATACCAGAGGTATAAAGTATCACTGCTCTCCATATTAGAAATTTCATCATGAAATGCATTATAATTTTCTTTTAACTCCTCTATATCGTAATCAATAAATAGCTTTAATGGATCAGCTCTCTTAAAAATATTATACCAATTAATTCTTTCCTCAATATTTACTCCACTCTTTATAGCTCCCTGTGAAAGGTTATCAAAAAAAACTATAACCTTTTCATTATACTGAAGTTCGTTGGTACTGACAGCCTGTTTTAAAGTTGCTCCCGCACTTTGTGAAAAACATATGTTGATTATCTTATTCATAGCTATCCTCCTGTTAAAAAATTAGAAATTTATTACGAAGTGTACATTAAGTAATACCTAAAGCAAATAGCATAAAAGTTATATTAGAGTTGTGTTGATACTTGGTTTTTGGTAATATTATTGAAGCTGAAAATTACTTATAAAGTAACTATTTCTAAGGAGTATATTTACACTCTTGTTGATGAATAATATAAATATTATTCATTGACATCATATTCATAATCAAGAATTGAGTATAGGAATGAATCTCTCCATTTTCCTTTTTGTAATTTATGCTCCCTTAATCGACCTTCTTTTATCATCCCTATCTTCTCCATAACCTTAGCTGATGCAATATTATCTGGATGGCATATAGCAAAAATCCTATGTAGATTTAATTTTTCAAATCCAAAATTTATAATTGCATCGCCTGATTCAGAAGCATATCCATTTCCCCAGTATTGCTTATCATAACAATATCCAATGGAGCCTTCCTTATTATTAATGTTTGTGACATGTATCCCGCAAGCACCAATTAAAATATTATTTTGCTTTAATACTACTGCAAATTCATAATCATATCTTGGGTTTAAAGTTTGATAATCAATAACCTTTTTCAAGAAAATGTGTGTATCCATTTCGCTATTGGGTCCAAATGGTAGATACATTGTTACCTCTGGTTTTGAAGCATATGCATGAATAGACTTAAAATCGTCTTCATTAAATTCTCTTATAATAAGTCTGTCAGTTTCTATCGTATTGAAAAACATATAATTACACCTACCTATTTTCTGTTTTTATAAACATTCTTTATTAGATTAGTTAGTTATATTCTACAAGCAGGAACATTTCAAATTAACTGTCCCAACACACTTAATAAAATAACCCCAAAGATTATGCTCATTTTTCAAATATACTTTGTTTATTTAAGTTCAGTTGACTTGAGCTCAACTGAATAAGCAATTCTTCAATTGCTGATATGCTTGCCACAGCACAAATTATATACATCAACACAGTTGTATGAACATAGGGAAGCAATATTGGAAATATGAATAATACTATGCCAGTGATTTTATTTCCGTAGGTATGGAGACTTGCAAAGGTTTTATATTTTTTCAGTGCTATAACCATCGAGGCTAATCTGATAATAGCAATTGAAATAATCCAAATGACGGTTTCATTTGTAGGATTTACGATTGGATAAAGCACAAATAATACTACTCCTGTCATTATCATGTCAGCCATAGAATCAAGCTTTGCGCCAAGTATACTTGTTGTCACTGTCTTTCTGGCAATGAATCCATCCATAATATCACTGAATCCACAAATAATATATAGTGCATAAAAGGCTAGGCTTAATGGCGTAACAAAAATCAAAATCAAAGAAAATATTATTCTACTAAACGATATACAATTTGGTATTGATTTTATCTCATCACCTCCCCAATATTAATAATCTTTATTATGCAAATTAATACTATGTCATCACTTAAAAAAATTGAGACTTAACACAACCACACATTATGTTCATAATTCATCTGTTAACTACTTGTTCATGCTACATTAAGTCTCTTCTACTACATACATTTTACCTTGCATTTAACTATTCCTTCGGGCATTCACCCACTCTAGCTGCAATAATAACTGATAGATAATTCTGTATCATTTCTCTGGTAACATTCATTTGCATAAGATACAAATCTGCCAGCGTTTTCTTAAATTGTAAAAGCATTTCTCTATCGACCATTTCTATGGTTACAGGTGTGTATTCCACCAGAAATATAGTTCTTGCAACATCATATAAAAAATCTCCATGACACAAGTTCATGAAATCTATAACCATTGTATGTCCATCCGATATTAATATATTACCTGGATGGAAATCACCATGACAAAGTGTATTTCCATCCAGAAGTTCATCTAACATTTTCAATACTTCTGCTTGTTTTTTTGAATTAGCTGATGGCGATTTTAATATATTACATTTTAAAAAATCCTTGTAACTCGCTACATTACTAATCGTATTCTGAAGGATTTCCTTATGTAACTTTGCCATATATACTGCACATTCCTTCACATCACCTGTTCTCATAAGCCAATTCAACAGGGATTCACACTTCACTTTGTCATATATAATACCCATTCTCTCTTCGCAAAAAATAATTTCATATACCTTTGGTTTTGCAAAATCCATATTTCTTATTGCCTTTGCATTTTGAAACTCTCTTTCTACCGATTCTTTTGGATAGCCTTGATAGAAAAGTTTAAGTACCTTGCCTTCTTCCCATTCATATACATTTGCAGTATTACCTATGCCAATTATTTTCCCATATTTCATTTATTTCTCTCCTAATCTTTCAAAACATTAACCTTTTCATTAAACACTACTATCATATTTGATAGTCTCAACTCATCCATAATATACTATTCTAATTAAGTTTCCACAATCTATAATTCTATATTAATTTCCAACTTCCTTTTTATAGAGTAATATTTATGTAAATATGTACTAATTTGTCGTTTGAATTAATTAGAAGAAGCCTATCCCGTTGATTTTTCTATGAAATAAGCTTTTGCCATTATATATATTTGGTTTTTCAGTAGCAACTATAAATTGTTAAGCATAATTTATTTTTTAAATTATATCTAAATTATTTTAGCTATAAAGGATATTGCTTCAGCTGCTGGAATTAATAAAAACTGAGCTGAAATCGTACCTACGATTAATCCTCCAACAATAAAAATTATACATCTATTAAATTGGAATTCAGTACATTTCCCTTTTATTACATCATCGGTTAGCATTGATACATAAGGATCTACGAATATAACCATAAGTAATGTTGCCACTCCTGTTATCACCGATGTTAAATTACTGCATGTTGATCGGAGTACTGGATTTAAACATCCTGCATATAATGATGCCAAAGAAGCAACCGTTAACGCGGAGAAAGCTACTGTATTAATTAGAATAATTTTTTTAGGCATCATTTTAAAGTTTTTTAAATGTGACAAATTTTCTTTACTAGGTTTTGTGACACTAGTTTTAAACTGCTCTATTCCTGATTTTGAGAAACCATGTAACAATAATTTAGGGATAGAACGATTAATACTAAATGATTCTACGGCTTTTCGTAAAACTTTTATAAATGTTGGCATTAATAATGCCCCTATAATTGTTGCTACGGTTGTAGAAAAAAGTATCCACCTAAATATATATAATAAATTTTCAGCATTTCCAATTAGTATAGTATTTTCAATTTTTTTAGACAATAATGGTGCTTGAATACTGTTTGCAGTTCTAGATATTAATGCAAAAATGCTAAACACTGCAGAAGATACAGCTATTCTTCCTGTTTTTACACCAACAATTCTTACAGAATAAGCAAGCGTTGCAATTATAGAAATTATAACTGTAAGAATTAAAACAATTATTACTTGTGTAGACATTCACTTTCCTCCTTCAATCAATCTTTTCTTCTTAATTTACAAGAGAATTATAACTCATTTTACACATTGTTACAATAAATAATCTACTTAAAATCCTATACCATTATCTAAATAACTATATACGTTACCCTACGCCTAAGCAATTTCATCAAGATCACATGAAACATTGTTCATCATTTCCAACAATTCTTCCTATTCTTTAATCTTATACAACAACAAAAAAATAACACCGGCATCTAACCAATGTTATATATTATAGATAGTTGTTACTTATATACTGACAACATGTACACGCCAAAAATCATCCACCCATAGACCCACTACTTTAACAGGAAGACCCCATGATACTACTGTATATGTAGATGCGACTATATCCCGAAAATGTTTTAAGTCACTAACAGGATTTGCAGCACAATCATAATGGCCTACTACAGCAATTACATTAGAATTATGAGCTTCTATTGAAATTATAGCTTTCTCTCTTAACCTCTCAATTTCATCCCATTGACCTTCAGCTAATACCTTATCCATTCCAGGTTCTGTAATTAAATCCACATAATCCACACCAAAATTTTCTTTCAACCACTTTATTACAGGAATTTGAGTTCTACCATCAATACAGTTTAGAGCAGTTCCAAATTTTTTTTTCATTTTACACCCTCAATTACTTTTATACTAATATAGTATGAAGGTATTATAGAATCCGTGATTAATTAATCCTATCATATAGCTCCTTTCGGTTTCATGTCCCCGAGAAAAAAACGACTGTTGCCATTACGGCTTACAGCAAGTAGATAAAATCTCGAAAAAAAGATGACTACTGTGCAAGACAGAAGCCATCTTTTTTGTTTTAGAAAATAAACCTGTTATGCGACGATTTTGACATTTTTCGCTGGTTCTTCATCTTCCAGTAGCTTTACAAGCTTTTTGTCAAAGATAAACAGCAATACTGCGCATACGAACAAAATGATAGGGATGACAACATAGGACTGTATAATCGGAAATTTTGAAGCAAACTCATACAGGTAGCCATAGGATTTACCCGCGATGAAGGAAGCTAAAATCCAAACGCCCATAAGTACCGAGTAAATCTTGTTGGGTGCATATTTAGTAACAAAGGAGTTACCAAGTGGTGAGAATAGCATTTCACCCATACTTAGGAGCACACCGAATGCGATGATCCAAACGATGCTTGCCTTGGAGGTGCCTCTTGAAATTTCTGCACCTACAAGCATTAAGAATGACATTCCAAGTAAACTAAGACCCAGAGCCAATTTTTTGAACAAGCTCAGATCGCCTTTAGGCCTCTTAGACAGCTTGAACCACAGTACACCCAAAACTGGTCCCATAGCAATACATACAAAGGCGTTCAAGGAGTCGAACCATGAAAGTGGCACTGCGAATCCGCCTACACTCATGTTGACGAACTGACCACCGTAATCATAAACAGCCAAGTAAGTTAGGTTCCAGAACACCCAGAACACAACTGAGAATATGGATACCAAGACAATAGCAAAGACCTTTCTTTTTTCCACTCTTGTTAATGGCTTATTTTCAGTTACAACTTTCTTTTCCATGTGCTTGCCCTCTTTGAAGGGTTTTTTGCCTACTTCTCCAAGGAATTTCATACCGAACAGGAACCACACAGCATCAATTGCACAAATGATACCACACAGTTGGAACGCAGGTCTGAAGCCCTGAACGCTTCCATGGGCAAAAGTTGTGGCTATAAGAATACCAACCGCCGTTGTTCCGATAAATGATCCGATATTGACGAAGGAGTACTGAACTGAAAATGCTGAATCCAGCTGACTTTCCTCCTCAAACAAAGCGCCGCTGATTGCAGAAACGTTACCTTTGAATAGACCTGTACCGATGGCTACAAGTGCCACCATCACATTCATGGTTACGGCATTAGTTGCAGATCCACCCACTATATACCCGCCGGCCATCAAAACTAGTCCAACTGGAACACAGTACCTGGCACCAATGTGCCTATCAGAAAGATATCCGCCAATAATAGGTGCAAGATAAGTATACGCAACAAGATTTGATTGAATAAGTGCTGCTTCAAACTTTGTAAGACCTAATCCGCCTGTTACCAGTGTAGCAGCAACAAAAACAAAAATTAGATACTTAGCAGAATAATATGCCATCCGCTCGAACATGAACGCCACACAACAAACATAAAAACCAAAAGGCCTTTTGTTTTTCACTACAATTTCACTCATAAATTTCCCCCTAAACTAATTTTTTCTTATGTTTAAACTTCTCTTGTATAGGATTTTAGCCATGCTCTCTCTTCAGCACTAAGGTACTGGGCTAATTTCTCATACACAAGCTTATGATAACTGTTTAAATACAGTTTTTCATCGCGGTTAAGGTCTTCTGTGTCTATAGCATCCAAATCAATTGGAGCATAGGTGACAGACTCAAAGTGCATAAACTGACCGAATTCGTTTTCAACGCCTTTTCTGACGATGAGCTCATTCTCTATACGGATGCCATGGGAGCCATCGATATAAATACCTGGTTCATCGGTTATAACCATTCCTTCCTCTAAAGTGTTAGTTTCATGCTTGGATGGTACGATGTACCATCGAAAGCCACTGGGTCCTTCATGAATATTTAGCAAATAGCCTACACCATGACCAGTTCCGCATTTATAATCCAGTTCAAGACACCACATGGGTTCTCTAGCCAATATATCTAGGTTGTAGCCTTTGCATCCGTAAAGGAATCTAGCACGGGACAGGTTCATCATGCCTCTGGCAACGGAGGTAAAGTGATGCTTAAGTTCTTTGCTCACTTCGCCAATGGCGAATGTTCTGGTAATATCCGTTGTACCTTCAAAGTAGTTTCCGCCAGTATCCATCAATAATAAGTGGCCTTCCGCAAGTTTCACATCTGTTTCAGGCGTAGCGCAGTAATGCATCATGGCTGCATGTTCTTTGAAAGCGCAAATTGGTGCAAAGCTTTGCCACAAGTAACCCTCCTGCTGTTTTCTGAACTCTTCCAGTTTTTCTGAAGCACTGATTTCTGTGATTGTTGTTTTTGTAACATTTGTTTTCAGCCAATACATGAATTTCGTAATGGCAACACCGTCTTTAATGTGAGCTTTTTCAATATTGGCAAGCTCCACAGGATTTTTAATGGCCTTGAACAATATGCTAGGATTATCTGCTTGGACTTTTTTTGTCTTAGCTGGAATGTTTTTGTACAGAGCATAATTGATTCTGTCTGGGTCGATTAGCACCACATCTTCAGCCTTAAAGTCCTTGACAGCTTCATAAATATCGTTGTAAGGCCTTAATACCACACCATCCTTGGCTAAAGCTTCCTTGACGCTTGCCTCAAGTCGGCTTTCTTCGATGAACAAGTCTACCTTTTCCATGGAAACAACCGCATAACAGAGCACCAGAGGTGAATACATGACATCATTTCCTCGGATGTTGAGAACCCAAGCAATGTCATCCAAGGTTGTGATGATATGGCAGCTTACTCCTGTATCTTTCATGGTAGCTCTTATCCTAGACAGCTTGGACAATCTGCTTTCGCCGGAATACTTTTCTTCAAGAAGAAAAACAGGCTCATTTGCTAGTTTCGGACGACCTTCCCATACCATATCAACGAGATCATAGGCGTACTCAACGGCCACGTTTTTATGAGCAAGTAACGAAGAAAAATCTTCTCCTTCTTGCATCGCCATGAGACGTCCATCAAATCCGAGTTTCCCATTACTGGGCATTTCAGATTCTATGTATTCCAATACCGTAAGGACTCCTGGGTTGCCCATCTTGAAGAGCTCGATTCCACTACCTTCAAGCTGATGCTCGGCCTGAAGAAAATACCTTCCATCCGTCCAGAGACCCGCTTTGTCTTTTGTAATAACCGCCGTTCCGGCAGAGCCCGTAAAACCGGTTACATAGGATCTGGCCTTAAAGTATTCTCCGACATACTCGCTTTGATGATTGTCTGCGGATGGAACAACATAGATATCTATTCCCTTTCCTTCCATAAATGCTCTCAGTTTTGAAATTCTTTCTTTTACACTTTCACTCATTACTTTCCCTTCCCTTCATAAAATTCACATGTAAGTTACCGCTCCGTTTGTTCGATAAAAATGTATACATTATACATAAATCTAATACCCAATATTCTATTCTACAATAATTAAATCTTTTGTGTAATGATTTAATACTTCACAGCCATCTTCAGTAACTATAACTAAATCTTCTATACGTACTCCTACGTATCCTGGCAAGTAAATACCTGGTTCTATGGAGAATATTTGTCCAACCTGAACAACATCTGTATTAACGGAAGAAACATCACCGAAATCATGAACCTCAATACCTATTGAATGTCCGAGTCTATGAGTGAAGTATTTTCCGTAGCCTTTTTCTGTTATATAGTCTCTAGCTGCTGCATCTATATCACAAAATCTAACTCCGGCTTTAACTTTTTCAATTCCTCTTCTGTTTGCTTCTTTAACAATTTCGTAAACTTCTCTGCTATGGTCTGATACACTTTTGTAGAAAACAGTTCTAGTCATATCTGAGCAGTATGAATCCATTTTACAGCCGATATCAATAACTACACTATCTCCTGGCTTTACTGTTGAGTTATCCATTACATGATGTGGGTCTGCTGCATTTTCACCATATCCTATAATTGGATCAAAGGAATGGCCTTCAGTTCCCATTTCATCCCACATTTCGCCAAGTAATTTCCCCATTTTTATTTCAGAATGCTTATCAGGCACAAGTTTTATCATTTCGCCCATAGCACTATCATTTAATTTTGAAGCTGCTCTCATTAATTCTTTTTCATTTTCATCCTTACACATTCTTACTCTGTCAAGAATTTCAGATCCATTGACAAATGAGCTTCCGCCCTTTAATTGCATTAATTTTATTAAGAAATGTGCTGGCCAGTTTTTATCTATACCCATTGGGCTTTCTTTATCAATGTTGTCTGCAAGAATTTTCACTGGACTTTGAGTATCATTAAACCATATTTTTTCAACACCTAAATCTTCACTTATAGGAAATAACTCATTAATAAATAATTTGTTGTTTCCATTTAAATTAATATACAGTGCAAGCATTCTCTCTCCTGGAAAAATCCATTTTCCAGTAAGATAAAATATTGCTGCTGGGTCAGAAACTATCATTTGAGGTATTTCCTCTTCGCTCATAATCTTTAGAACCTTATCAAGTCTTTGGTTTATCATTAAAAAATCCCCCCTGAAATGTTTTATTTATATATATTAACTCTCTGATTTCACAGAGAATTAATTATAAACTTATAAAGCAATTACTATTGTTTCTGCTCCAGATAGTCTCGACATAATGCTACAATATTCAGAAAATTATAATATTTATGTTGTTATTCTATCATATTAATTTATCAATGTATACGTTTTTTTAAGTAATAATGTAATTATTTAAATCTAACAGTATTTTGTATATATATATCATACTAATTTCAATATAATAGTATACTAGAAAAATTGCAGAAGCATTAAACGTTCCTATAGGTTATTTTTTTTAACACCAGAACTTTATAATTTACTAGTGAAATCTCAGGAAGAAAAGCCCTTTAAAATAAATTCTTACCGTAGTTTATGATGTGCTTTTTTGTATTACGGCATAAAAAAACCGTAAAATTCACACTTCAGAATAATACGGTTTTTAAATTAACTATTGCTTTCATATTTTTATTAAGACGCTCTAAGTTGGTAAAGTCTTATTCTTCAATAAATTTTACTAATTCTTCGTTAAATTTGTCACGTTGGTCATAGAAAGAACCGTGACCGCTGTATTTAAATGGTATAAGTTTTGAATTTTTAATACCTTGTTTTTGTACTTCAGCTAGTGGAAATGGAACCACTTTGTCATGAATACCATGAATAATTAAAGTTGGAACGTTTATAGTTCTTAGATCAGAAAACAGTACTTCATCTATCCAAGTTTTTGCAATGGCCGCAGTTGCCCAACCGGCTGCCTGTAATCCCAATTGGAAGAACCAATCAGAGAAGGCTTTAGTTATATGCTGAAAGAAAAATATATTACCGAAATCGCTCAGCATTTTAGGGCGATCAGTATATGTTCCCTGAATAATTTTGATTACATCTTCTTTTTCTAAACCGTATGGGAAATTGGGACGCTTTATAAGACTAGGAGCTGCAGCTGCAAAAAGAGCAAGTTTAGATACTCCTTGTCCCTTATGACGGGCCATGTATCTAATAGCTATAGCCCCACCAGTTGAATGTCCTGCGAGTGTGAAATCATGTAAATTTAACGTGTCAACCACGCATTTAACATCGTCTGACAAGCGATTGTAGTCGTAACCTCCATAAGGCTTATCTGAATCACCGAATCCTCTAGTATCTATCCCAATGCATCTGTATCCCATCTTGGGAAGCTGATCGAACTGGTATTCAAACAACTTATGACTTCCAGGCCAACCGTGTAGAAACAAGATTGTATTCTTTCCCTCTGGGTTAAGATCCTCTACATAGATTTTTACATTTGGTTCTACCCTAACATAATATCCCACTTATAACCTCCAATAATTAAATAGCTATGTTAATAGGTTATTCACTTGAGCATAAATTTGTGCATGATTGAGCTAACTCTTAAATACCGTAAAATTTATAGCATATTTCTACATAAAATCTATTTATTTATTGTTATATATGGGAAATACTTATATAATTACTGTTTTACAATAATACCATCTTCTATTATAATAGTTCTTTTGCAAAAGCTTGTAAGTTGTTCGTTATGAGTAACCAAAATTACTGTAGTATTACTTGTATCATTAATACTTTTTAATATGTTAATGATGTTTAAACTATTAGTTTTATCTAATGCACCTGTTGGTTCATCTGCTAAAATTATATCTGGTTTATTAACCAAAGCTCTTGCTATTGCCACTCTTTGCTGTTGTCCACCGGACAATTGAGTAATTTTTTTGTTTATAGACTCATCCATACCAACTTTTTTTAAAGACTCTATTGCCAATTTTTTTATCTCAGTTTTGCTTAATTGTTTACTTTTACCTAAAAGTAGATTTCTATATATAAGGGGTACTTCAACATTTTCAATAACATTATATTCTGTAATCAAAGAAAAATTTTGAAATATAAATCCCATTTTAGTGTTTCTTATTATAGCTAATTCTTTATCATTATAATTTGTAATATCTTTACCCTCAAATTCAAATTTTCCACTAGTACTGTTGTCTAGACATCCAATCAAATTCAATAATGTAGATTTTCCAGAGCCTGATGTTCCTAGAATGGCTAGCATGTCCCCTTTTTCTATACTTAAATTAACCTTATTTAACGCATAAAGAGTTTCCACTCCATTTCCATATTTTTTTACGACTTCTGTTAATTTTATATAACTCAAAATTAATTCCCCCTAATCAAATCAACGATATTTTTCTTCAATATATAAGATTTGTATATAAAAAATGTCATAGCTAATATAGCAAGCGAAATACTAAAAGAAGGGAAAATAGATTTAATAATTAAAGATATCGTTAAATCCATACCAAAAATATAGCTTGTAATAATTATGGGGAAAATTGAGATTAGATTAGTTATAATCAATGCAATTAGAAATTCTCCACATACTAACCTCGATAATTCCTTACTTGTTGATCCTAAAGCAAATCTGATTCCATATTCTCTCTTTCTAAAAGTAATATAATTAGTCATTATACCCACAAATCCTACCAATGATAAAACGGATAATAAAACCGCAAATGTTAGCGATAATGTAATCCAAGGCTTACTCTCTTCATATATTTGAGTTATCAAATCATTAATTTCAATATATTTAAAGTTTGAATTGTTATTTAATTTAGAAAAATCAGTAGTAAATTGTTTTAAGTCTTGACTCTTCTTTACTGATACAATTGTATGCCCAGTTTTCATTGTAAAATTTATTCCATTATCATAAAAGTACTGCTTATCAAATGGTATAATAAGAGAATTTTTTAAAGTATTAATGGATGGTTGACCACCATTTCTAGAATTCCAAAAAACAGCACTACTATTTGTTATTCCTACAACTTTAAATTTTAAATTTATTAGTTTACTATTTTGAAGCATTTCCAGAGTAAATATACTACCTAAACTCCATTTTTTTGATAAATCATTGCTAATAACAATTGGGATTTCATCTTTAGATTTTTTATAATTAAAAAGATCAATAGTGCCTTTACAAACATTAATATTGTAGAGATCAAAGGCACCTCTATTTAAATAAATCGCATTAAATTCTTCTTTTTTAATTTTAATTTTATTCATATGAAAGCTACCTATTTTATTAACCACTTTATTTCGGGATATTTTTTCATAAATTCGGTCAATTGAATTTATAGGATCCTTATCAATTGAAGGTACTGAAAGTCCAATCATTACTGACTTATCTTTATCAACTAATTTATCAATACTGTATTTTAAGTCTAAATTTTTATTTATTAAGGTAAATGCAAAATTTAAAGATATAAAAATTATGATAAGTTGAAAAAAAACTAATTTAAATTTTACACCTTGTTTTGATATAGATTTAAGTATTATTCGTAATCTCCACATACTACTCTCCTTTTAATTCTGTTATAAGATTTAACCTGAAGAATTTTCTCACACTCATTATTGATATTAAAAAACTCATCACTATAGTTGCCAAAGAGGGTACTATAATATTAAAACTACTAAACTGTAACTCTTTTATATTCAGAATCATTGTAAAGTTCTGCTTAATAAATGGAGTTAACAAATTAGTCAATATTGATGCGGAAATTATAGAACATACTGATATTAAAATAAGTTCGATAAAAATCTGTTTCCAAATTAATTTTTTTGTTGCACCGAGTGCAATACTTATTAAAATGAATTTTTTAGTTTTTAACATTAAATAAAATATTAGAATACTTATATTACCTACTGATATTAGTATAATTAAACATCCTGCAAATATAGTTATAGATAGTTTGTTATAAAAATCGGATAATTGGCCATTCATATCAACTTCACTTACATTTACATTTGATAATTTGTTTAAATCAACTAATAATGCTTTCATTTCATTTTTAGGATTTCCATTATTTTTTAATAAATATATTTCAATTGTTTTTATCTCTTTTTTGTTTTTATCAGGTAATGATTCTAATGGAATAAATACACTTCCTAAATAATTAGTATAATTCTCTGTTAGTTTACCTACAACACCTATAACGTTAAATTTTTCTCCGCCTATTACTATAGTATTATCTAGTTTATTAGTTAGTTTATTAGCGACTACTCCTGCACCAATAACCGCAATTTTAGATTTTGAGCAACTTTCATCTGGTTTTATATATCTTCCTTTATTAATCTTTGGAATCCATTCTGGATTCTGTGTAAATAATACCGGTTGAAGTTGAACTTGCCATTCAGCACCATTACTTGGTATTGTTTCTGTTAATCCATTTATTCTTATAGCTATTGTTTTTGAATACTTTTTTAGTACATTTACTAATTTATCATAATCTATACTATTTGAATTACTAATATTTACAGAAATTAACTTTTTGTGATTGATTTCACCATTTGTCCAATCCAAAGTGATATTTTTGCTAAGATTAACAAAATAAACTCCAAATGAGATGACTAGCAAAACAGTAACATATGCTATAAATACTAGAAAATAATGTAAAAAATTTGATTTTATTCTACTTGAAATTAATTTAAACATTTATTCACTCCAATATTAAATTTATAGTATTAGAAATGTAGTATTGTCTTCATAATTCTCATTATTATCTAAACCACCACCAATTAAAAAATAACCTGTTGGATTCAAGCCCATTTGTAGGTTCATATAAATTAAATAATTCCTTTAAATTTACAAGTTCAGTTACTTGTTATTAAATCTTAAGCATGTTAATGTTATAACATAATTTCCTAAATATCAATCATTCTTACAAATTGTAATAAATTTTTAATATTTTCTAATAATTAGATATAATTATATATCCTTTTAGTGTCACCAATGTTAATAAAAGATGTTTTTTAAACTGGTATAGATTAATATAAGTCATGGGAACATCTAACAATTGTTCAAATATCTCTTACTAAAGTATGGAGTAAAAGTTTTCTTTTGTCGTTATTTATATTATGATATACCTCATCTTGTTTATAATCAGGTATTATAAAACTGTTATCAATATCCATTAATCTTGCTAAATGTATATTGAAATCATAATGACTTACTGCCCTTTCTCCTGCTACATTTATGATTCCTATAAAATTGCTATATGCAAGTTCGATTATAGCATCTGCAAGATCGCATACATTAACAAAACTGGCATACATATTTGCTGTTCTTGAACATCTTTTACCTGTTTTTGAAATTTCAAGCAATCCTTTCATTCTAGAATCCATTTTACCATCATAGTCATAACCATATATACTACCAGGCCTTACAATTACATAATTAGGATGCTTTCTAACTATACTTTCCCCTTCAATTTTACCGTTAATGTACTTTGAAAAGTACTCATCAGGCATACGTTTATGAGGAATTATATTTTCAGCCTGCTGCTTTCCTTCTCCAACTGTAGTGGAAACATAAATTAAGCGCACATCTTCAGAAATTTCATTAATTATCTCATTTATACCTATTTGGGATAAGGACATTTCTTTTTTTACATCATAAATGCTCCAAATAATTATATCTGGTTTAAATGAAAGTACTTTCTTTATATCTAACTTATTCAATACATTAATTTTTAGAAGTTCCTGATTACTCGAGTTGCAGCAAGTTCCATAAATATCATCATTACTACCTTCCTTGAGTTTCTTATATATTGTATTTCCCAAATATCCACTTGCTCCTAAAATCAATATTTTCATACTTATACGTCCTCCTGTTTTTAAAATTCTTTATGACAAAATTTGAGAATACTATGACTCATCGATTCTTAGAATCCATTCAGCAACTAATGAATTAAATAGTTCTACCTGTTCTATTTGCAAATTATGTCCTGCTCTATCCAACACAGCAAAAGTTGCTCTTGGATAGTTGTCTAAAATACTCCAAGCATCTTTATAACCTACGCTTGAATCTTGACGTCCGAGCAGCATAAGAGTCGGCTTGTTAAATTTTTTTTTTAGCCTATCTACATCGAATGAAAACGCATATCCATTTTCTTGAAGATTAAGTAAAAAATCATTATCTGCCACTTTTAATCCAGGTAAAATTTCATCTCTATACCTGTACCAAACTTCTTTACTTTGAACTACATGTATCGAAGAAAAACATTCCACATCAGATGGTTCAAGTTGTGATAACAGTTCATCATCTCTCTTTAAAATAATATGTGGTGGAATATTGCGTTTCTTAGAATCAGCTATAATAGAAGGACATAATAGGAACAACCCCTCTACTCTATCTTTCATTTTATGTACTATTCCTCTTGCTAAATATCCACCGTAGGATTCACCTGCAAGTAAAAAACTCTCATTTGGAATGATTTTTTCAATAAACCTAATTAAGATATCCAGCATTACATCTGAATTTATAATCCAATTCTCACTTTTGCTTTTTCCCATCCCTGGTAAGTCAATATATATCCTTTTATATCCATCTCGATTATTAAATATAGGCTCCATACATCCTGTCATTAATCTATGATCTACGTGAGAGCCATGTATCATAATAATTGGTTTTCCACTACCTATTACTTCATAATTTATAGATATATTTTTTATCTTACATTCCATTCTTTTTTCTCCTTTCATCTGGTACATATTCTTCCTTTAATATTGAATAATATTTACAATCTACTAGTGAACCAGTATTAATCTTATGTATCTTTCTTAAAGTACCTTCATATTTTAAACCACACTTTTCCATAACTCGTCCAGAGGCTACATTATCAACATTATGACGTCCGGTTATACGTTCAAACCCTACTTCTTTAAATGCAAAATTAATTACCGCAGAAAAAGCTTCAGTTGTTATCCCTTTGTTCCAAAAGGCCTTACCTATGCAATAACCAATCTCACAGTTTTCAATATTATTGTCTATATTCATAAGTCCAATAGAACCAACTACACTTCCATTTTCCTTTATTTCTATTGCCCAATTATAATTTTCTTGGCTACCATATTCATCAATCCACATTTTAACTACTTGTTCACTTACTTCAATCTCACTGTGAGTTTGCCAAGAGACATATCTTGTAACCTCATTATCAGATGCCCAATTATTAAACATATCTGCAGCATCTTCATCTTTAAACTGTCTTAATATAAGTCTTTGAGTTTCTATTATTTTTGTTCCAGTATGCTTTAACATGAAAAATACCCCCTAAAAATTCATAATGTTATTAATATAAATTATCTGAGTCTTATATGACGACTTCTACCTAGCCATATATAAATTATAGCATGATATACATATTTTAACATCACCATATTTCTATAATAATACATATTATTACTTTATTTATGCTCCGTTAGATAATATTGGTGATATGGTGATATAAAAAACGACTCATCCATTTAAGATAAGTCGTTTGATGTATAAGAAAATGTACTGTATTATAAATTTTTTTAATTATTTTACTCAGATATTTTTAAAGCTATTATATAATATGCCTAATACAGCTTCCTCACTGTCTAAATTATCATAATCTTTGTTCCAATCATAGATAATTCCATTTTCTTGATTTTTCAAAACATATTCTGCAAGTTTTTCAATCCAATCTTGTTTTGAACATTTTATAAAAGTCCTGTTTCTTATATCATGTTGATAGTTAAACTTTTGTAAGTTCCAATATTTGTTTAGGATTTTCAAAAATATAATTTGCATTAATTCCAATGGATGATTTAGCACCCCATAACGCTAATGCAAAATCTATACCAGCACTAAATGCACAATCCATATCATATTTAGTGTCGCCGATATATATAGCCTTAGATTTATCTGCCCCTGACAGTTCAATAAATTTTAAAATTGGATCAGGATTAGGCTTATGCTTTTCTGTATCATCTGCACAAACCACTAATTTAAAATAATCAGTTAACCCAAAGGGAACAAAATCATTTATGTACTCTTGTTTAGTCTTCGACGTAACTATACCTGCTAAAATTCCTATTTCGCTTAATTTAATTAAAGTATCCTTAATATCATCAAAAACTTTCACATGATTAAGATATTCTTTTAAATATTTATTCCATTTATCATTAGACTCTAAAAGATTAGTTACTCCAAGTTTATTTAATGCTACTTCTCCTGGAATACCTAAAGCAAATCTTAATTCTTCAAAACTAAAATTTTTATTAAGTTCTTCAAACACTAATTTTTGAAGTGATGAAAGAACTGCAAATTCGGTATCTAAAATTGTACCATCAATATCAAATATAATATAATTATACATTATTCACCTCAGTTGTTTAAATTAAACATTTACATTATTAATTATCAGTCATTGTATATCTCATATAAGCACTCTCCTTTCAATGAAAATACTTTACGGGATTATCTAAAATTTCTTGAATTTTATTAAAGTATTGCCCAACATGTACTCCATCTACTAGTGAGTGATGTACTTGAACAGATAGTGGTAACTTTATCCTTCCATTTTCCTCGAAGTACTTACCCCATGCTATTATTGGGACACTCTCAACAGGCTTCATTTGAATTGGGTGAGTTATGCTGGTAAATGAAACCCATGGAATACTTGTAGTATATAAGAGGTCATCCCGACCTGGTTCATTTCCGATACTTACATTATTTTTTGTTCTTTCTATTTCATTTGATGTATTAATCTTAAATTCGTTAAATTCATCTATAAATTTAACTGTACAAAAACTAAATACTTCATTTGGAGCCATTACTGTAAAAGAAGGACTGACAATTTCATGTTCAACTATTTTATCTTCTCTTATCCTATAACGAAATTCCTTTATGCTATTTGCTGCTTTTGTAACAACATACAAAATTGATAGGAAAAACGGATTCTCTTTTTCCTTAATAAATCTATAAAACTCTGTAATATCAACATTCCCACAAATATTAAAATGAGGGTAATCAAGTTGTTTAAAATAATTGTAATGATTTTTTCTTTCCCAATTTTCTATATCTATAAACTTCATCTGTATATCACTCTCCCTCAAAATTTTTCTAACTAAACTTCATCATAAAATACAAGTTTGACATATCCCATCTATGTCATTTACAATTGAGATTACTAACTTAAGTAAGGTATAATACCAAATCCAACAATAATTAAAATAGAACATATAAATAAAACTATATTTCCTCCAAAGCCTACTTTAGATAAAATTCTAATTTCATTTAGCTAACCCTCACTACCAATTTTATCATATATATCAACATTAAACCATATATTCAATTATCTAAACCATAAACTGATACAAAATAAAGGCTCAATATATTTCTACATTAAGCCTTTTAATTTGATTTATAGATTTTACTAATTTAGTTCAGTTTAACAATTACTTGCCCTGATGAGAATAAACTTGCATCAAATACTAGTTCTAATCCCTTTGTACCTTTTGGCACTTCTACAACATATGCCCCACTTATTTTTCTTCCTACGCCAATACTTCCATCTAATTGACCAGCTTTTGCTACAACCATTCCTGTTATAGACATTTCATAAGCTCTTCCATCTTTATCTACAACTTTAAACATCATAACAGAAGATATTGCTTGTTCTTTTTGGGATATATTTTCTACTGTGCAATCTACTGCAAAGAACTCATTACCTTCTGCTGGTTTGGTATACTCATCGCCTTTTACAATAGATACTTTATTAACTTTAACTTGCAAATTTGTTAATTTTACGGTGTCACCAACTTTAAATGCTTTAGCTTCTTTGGATTTTGTTTCTGTAGCCACTGCCTTTTCAGCCACCGCTGTACTTGTTTTAACGGCTGTATCATTTGGTTTTACTAATGTAGGTTTATCATGTCCTGCCACTCCTATGCCTGCTAATAATACTACTGCACAAATTCCAGTCAAAAACTTATGTTTAGAAAAGAAGTTTCTTTGGTCTTTGCCACAGTGAACACATTTATTAACACCCTTTGCTATCTCTTTGTTACATGCCTTACAATTTACCATTTTACTCATTAATATTTTCCTCCTTAAACTTTGTTGTAATTACATTATACCAAAATTATACATTAAATACATTATATATAATAGTCTTGCTTTTTATATTTGTGAAATATATCTCACACATATTTTAATTTTTTTCCATAGGCCTATTTCTAAAAATCTTTTATTAATTCCCACTCATCTTTTTCTAAACTAGCATTACTTATATCTAATTTATTAATCTACATAATAATTAGCCCCTAAAATAACATATATTATAGCAAACAAAGTAGCAGGAGTTATAATAACTCCTGCTACTTATTTTTATTAAAGAATCTTCTTTATTCATTTGTTCACCTCAAATCAAATTATTCTCTTTTAAATGTTATCTTTTAACTGAACAATATAATAATGATATGTCTTTGTCTTTGATGAAACTAAAGATTATGCTTAATTTCTATGCTATCTTTTTTTCTATTATATAGCGACTGTGAAGAATCATGTATTAGTTACTCAGTTTTTCTTCTGCCCCCTGGAACCATAGTCCAATGAAGTTTAATCTTTTGTTATAATAACTTACAACATTTCCAACTAATAGTGCTGCTGCAATAGTACCTTCACGAACACCCTTTAATTCGTGAAACATATATACAGATGCACTAACACTGATAATAACCAATGTGCTATCAAAGCACATTTTTATTTTCCCGAAATCCTTACGTGTCTTTTGGGCAATGGCCTTTACTAAACCTTCACCAGCAAGCATTACAACATTAGCTTTTATCTCCAAAAACACACCCAACGCAACCACAAAAATACTCACAATACAAACGAGCCATTGTACAAGATAACTATGGATTTGCATGTCAGATACAAGATTCAATGTAAAATCTGTAAAATATCCAAAGATAAATGCCACAACAAGCTGCAATAATTGCAAAGGCTGATACTCTCGTCGTAAAATTACAATTTGCAAGACAACAAAAACCACCTGCATGACAATAACGATTTTACCCATAGACCATGGTAGTCCTAAACTTAGTACTAATGGTACACTTGAAATAGGAGTTGTACCCAATCTGGCTTTTGTTGACAAAGAAATTCCGAACGCCATAATGAACAATGCAACTATCAATAGTAGATAACGTTTTATATATTCTTTAAATTTTTCCATATTTCTCACCTTGATAACACTATTCTTTCCACTCTAAATTTCCTCCCCTAAATTATATTACAGTTTTCTTTTCTATTTTTTCTTAAAGCACTTGAAATTTGGCTGATTTTTTTATTTATCAAGATTGATGATTTGTTTATTAATACCAAGCATCTCTGCGAAATCTTTATTCTACATCTCATATATATTTAGCACATACTCAAGCCCCGTTATAACAACACATTTTTACTATGTTCTAAGATATATTTTATGTTTTCTTCAGTTAATTCTTCGTTAAAGTATCGAATAGGTACATTGAAGATATCCATAAGGTTTTTGTTATATTCTTGAGCCATGTCACTTTTTCCTGCTACTCGGTTATCAATATATGATTAACACCAAGCTTCTTCGCCAACTCTTCATGTTCCATAACGTGTATTAATAATACATATTTAAGTCCGTTTATTTTTTACCTTCTGCTTACATTTTAATATGTAAGAATATTTTATCATATCTTATTGTTTAATTGTATACTCTCATCAAATTTAGATTTCATATGATAAACATTATATATACATTATTATTTCTGCTTGTCTATTGCTTCACTGTATCCACTTTAACCCAAATT
The DNA here is from genome assembly GCF_011065975.2 of Clostridium sp. FP1. Lineage (NCBI taxonomy): Bacteria > Bacillati > Bacillota > Clostridia > Eubacteriales > Clostridiaceae > Clostridium > Clostridium sp. FP1. The sequence goes on from NZ_JAAMNJ020000001.1 coordinate 2,792,484, forward strand.
ACATATAATTGTATAGGATCTAGTAACACCCCCACCTCTAGACTGCAGTTCCTTATGGCGAACGTCGACACTTCACATACCGTAGACTAGATTAAGTTATAGCCATTCATAAAAAGGTACTAATAAGCGTAGGAGATCACCACGGATGCGACTATACCGGAAAGTGAAAAGGACAAGTATTTCCAGATATTTCTCCCGTATATAAAAAAAATGCTCTCATTGACTTCAAAACTCCATTTACATAAGTTTCTTTAAGTCCTTTATCTATTAAAAATCGAAAATATTGTTTAATATGTAAATGAGAAAATTCTTCTAGTTCAGTAATATTAAATTCTTCTTCAATGTAGTTAAAAAAACTCTGATTATTTTTTCTTACCTCATAATTAAATATAAATTCTTTTAATACTTCATTTATTAACACAAAAAAACACCTTATTATATTGATTAATTATCAATATAATAAGGTGTTCAAATGGTACCTCCATAACTGAACTACATCAACTTACTCGTATACCATCATCTAACGATTTTCTCACATGTATACCATAATACGATTACCTCTAAAGCCCTTATCCCACAAACTCCTCAGGGAACTCTGCATTATGATAAACATCCTGCACATCATCATCGTCTTCAAGCATATCTATAAGCCTTTGTACCTTAGCCGCACCTTCTAAGCTAACAGGTGTCATATTATCTGGTATCATTGTAATCTCTGCAGAAGCAAATTCAAAACCTGCCGCTTCGAGCACTTCTCTTACTGCTCCAAAGTTTTCTATAGCTGTGATAATTTCAAACATTTCTACTTCTGCATTAAAATCTTCTGCACCCGCTTCTAGAGCTAGCATCATGATTTCATCTTCATCCATATCTGCTTTTCTTTCTATTATAATTTGTCCCTTTTTAGCAAACATCCAGTTTACGCAACCAGTGGCTCCCATATTTCCACCGCATCTATCAAAAGCATGCCTTACAGTTGCTACACTTCTATTTTTTTTATCTGTTAGTGTGTTAATTACTACAGCAACACCTTCTGCTCCATAACCTTCATAAACTATTTCTTCGTAGTTTATGTCATTAAGCTCACCAGAACCTTTTTTTATTGCTCTAGTTATTGTATCTGCAGGCATGTTATTAGATTTAGCTTTTGCAACTACGTCTCTAAGCTTAGCATTAATTTCTAAACTTGAACCACCAAATTTAGCTGCCATTATTAACTCTTTACCTATTTTTGTGAATACTTTACCTCTTTTAGAATCTACCTTACCTTTTTTCTGTTGAATGTTATGCCATTTTGAATGTCCCGACATTTGAAATTCCTCCCACCTAACTATTTTATGTATGAAATTTTTCCAATCACTCCTAATAAATAGTAATAATCCTATGAATTAGTTATAAACACATTACTTTCCCATTATATCATCGAATAAAACACTTTTCAAATAAAAGAAGAAAAGTATTTACACTTTTCTTACAATTAACTAAAGGATGTGATATACCCACATATTATTCATATAATCTGTTTTCTAATTTAAAGTACATTTTGTGCTCTTCTTCTTCAAACAGTGCTTTTCCTGAAGTAACTTCTGTTATTTGTGACTGTAATTTTTCTAGATTGCAAAACTCACAGAGTATTTTAATTTTCACTTTGTCAGTATACTCTATATTCTCTATATGGGTGTTCCCTTCCGCACATGCATGCTGCAACTTACCAAGTAAATCATATTCAATTATTATCTCTAAGGGAATACCTTTAACCTTCTCCACTACTCCGGCTTCTTTAATAGCTAGGGATGCACCTTTAGAATATGCTCTTGCAAGCCCTCCAGTGCCAAGAAGAATCCCTCCAAAATACCTTGTAACTACTACAACTACATCTGTAATATCGCTCTTTTTTAAAACTTCTAGCATAGGAATTCCTCCTGTACCATGAGGTTCCCCATCATCACTATATCTTTGTATCATTCTATTTTCACCGATTATATAGGCATAAACATTGTGCCTAGCTTCTTTGTGCTGACTTTTAACATTTTGGATAAATTCCTTAGCTTCATCTTCGGTTTCAACTCTTTTGCCATGGCCAATGAAAATGGACTTTTTCTCTTTAAATTCAGCTTTTGATTCATCTTTTATCGTAAAATAGCTCATATAAATTCTCCCGTCATTGCATAAATCTTCTAGAGTAAATTCAAGGTTAGTCTCTAGTTTTCTTCTATATTTGCTCCATAAGTATTAAGAAGCTTTGTGCAGCATCTATTATGTATTTTTTGTCTGTGTTATCCTGTAAGTATTTTATCTTTGCAATAGCTTTTTCACTTTTTATTTTACCTAGAGATTTTATTGCATAACTTATCACTTGTGGATTTTCATCGGTAAGGGATCTAAGTAATGCCACTTCGGCTCTTTCATCTCCAAGTTTCCCCATTGCAGAAACTGCCATTCTGCGTATATTTATGGATTTATTAACAGAAGCTTTTACTAAAATATCTAAACAAGATATTTCCTTTAATTCTCCTAAAATCCAAACTGCTGCCTCTTTGTCCTTAGGATACATCTCCCCATAAGTAATTTTTATTAATTGGGTTAATTTATTTTTATTATCCTCGCTCATTGAATTTAAAAAATGAATTTTATCTTCTTTTCCTGCCACCGCAATGCTCTTGAAAAGTTCAGAAGGGTCATTGCTTTTAACTAAAAATCTATATTTTATTTTACCATCTATAATATGTTTTTGCACAATGGCATTATCCAAATTTCTTATTTTACATATGGCTTCCATTGTTTTGCCCTCTAAAAATAAGAAATAGGATATTTCTTCCTCTGAATATGTGCTAATGCATTGCCAGTCAATGTCAACTAATCCCTTTTTCAAAATCTTCTCTCCTTATCTTTTGGGTATTTTTTCAAGTATCTCTGAGATAACTTTAATTCCTTCTTCTATTTCAGGCTTTTTTAATTCTGAAAAACTCAATCTAAAATAATTGTTGCCTTGCTCTGCATTTTTATAAAATAAAACTCCAGGTGTAATTAGAACTTTTTTATTCTTACAACTGTAAAATAAATCCATAGAATTGATTTTCAAATTTTCATCTATTTTAAAATAAAAATTAATTCCGCCTCCAGGAGTAAAATAACTAACTTTTTTGCCTAAATATTTATCTATACAATTTATCATAAAGTCATATTTATCTTTATACGCCATATTGAGATAGTTTATATGCTGCTTCCAAAGATCTTTATTTATATATAAATCTAGAGCACGTTGCATAAGACTTGAAGTTGATATATCTGTGTTAATTTTTGAATTTTGAATGTGCTCCTTGTATTTCTCTGGTGATATCATATATCCTAGTCTTATTCCTGGCAGAAATATCTTTGAAAAACTCTTGATATAAATAACTCTGTCATTTTTGTCTAAGCTCTTAAAACTCTTATATTGCTTTTGGTCATATATTAGCTCAGATAAATAATCATCTTCAACAATATAGAAATCATAGCACTCTGCAAGTTCTAATATTTTTAGCTTTTTCTCCAAACTATAGGTTGCTCCTGTAGGATTTTGAAAATAACTCATGGCATAAAAACATTTTATTCTATTCTTTTTTAGTATTTCTTCAAATTGACTTAAATCTATACCATCTTCTAGGATATCAACTTCAAATATATTAGCCCTTCTCCATTTAAAAACCGTTAGCGCACCACCATAGGTTGGCTTTTCTACAACCACATTATCATGAACATTTATTATAGATTTTGACACTATATCAATACCCTGTTGTGCACCAGAAAGAATCAATATATCTTCAGTACTTACCTTATTGTCCCAAAAAAAACTGCTTATACTATTTCTAAGGCCTTCATACCCCAAAGATTCCTTATAGGCAAAAGCTTCTGCACCATCTCTATCTAATACTTCATTTAATACATCTTTAAATACTGTTACTGGGAAAAACTCACTACTTGTGATTTCTCCTGTAAAATCTACATATATTTTAAGGTCTTTTCCAGAGATTTTTTTTAAGGTGTTTGAATATTCTTTTTTTAATTTTATGTTTGTATCTCTTCTCTTAGCATAAGTTCCGCTGCCCATCTTTTGATAAGCATAGCCCTCAGCCTCAAGCTTTTTATAAGCACTAACTATGGTAACCTCATTAACCATCAATGCTTTTGCTAATTGCCTTATAGAGGGTAATTTTTCACCATCAAAAATGTTATTTTTATCAATCATTTTTTTTATATACTTTGATATTTCTATGTATTTGGGAATGTCTTGGCTAAATTCAATTTCATACTTCTCCATATCTATACCTATCTATTTCAAAATTATTAAACAAAATAAACATTTTGTTTAAATAAGGTTTTATCCTTTTCTATCTTGAAATCTCTACTTTCTTTTTTGATAATGTCTCTTTCCCAAAGTTTATTAAGTAATTCTTCCATGTCTATATTAAAATCCACAAACAAATCCTCTGCCATAATTTCCTCAGCACTTAAAAACTTATCTTGTTCTCTCATATAGTTTAAAAGTAAGCTACAATTACTCTTAATACTTGAATTGATGCTTTTCTCTAAAAAGGTCATAGTTTCTTGAATTGTTTCTGCCAAGTTTGATTTTTCAAAAAATAATTTATCAACGCATTGTTTAAAATCTTCATTTAGATTCATGGCCATGGCCAGAACATCCTTACTAATCATATACCCTGATGAATTAACAAATAGCCTTGAATACTTTTCTATACATCTTATAGCAGTAGTGTAGGAGGTATATATACCATTGCTCCATAAATACTTTTTACATACTCCCATATCTTTTAAAAGTTTTCCTAAAAAAAACATACCCCAACGCTCTCTATCAATATCAGGGAAAAATCTACCACCGTCAAACCTTACTGTTATATCCATATCTTTTGAGAATACTAATCTTGAAGATGAAAAAATTCTATGTATATATCCGCCCTTTAGATTGTCAGAATAAATTTGTATAAATTTTTCTTTACCCATGAGTTTAATATGAACAGGAACGTCCTTTTCTTCTGTATGTATGTCTCTAATTTTCTCGAAATTCTCTTTGACAATTACGAAAAGATCAATATCTGATTCTTCCCACAAATCTCCTGTCACCATACTTCCAAAAACCATTACTGATAAAACAGATTCATCAATTTTTATTCTATCTACTACGCTATTAAAGGCCTTTTGATATTGTAAAATAGTTTTTTTCATTCACGTTACCCCCAATTTTTAATGTGCTTTAGTATCCTTAAAAGTATTTTTCCTAAATCAATATTTTCTTAATTTTAATTCTTTCATAAAAATTACAATTACTGCACTGATATATATGCACACAGAACTTATCATGGTCATTAATCTCCATATTAGCACTGTAATCATCAAAATATTCTTGTATTATTCCTTTATCCTTCATTATAGCACTACACTTTTCACACTTGCAAATTTTTCTTTCTAAATTATTACAAACCGGACACACTTTTTCCATGATATTACCTCCAAATTCAATGTTATATTTATTTTTACCAGTTTTCATAATAATAATCCTTAATTTCCTAGTGAATAAAATAAAAAGAATCAGGGTCAAAGTAACCTTGATTCTCTTTAATATTATAAAAAATCATTTGCAATCATACTTTGAGAGTTTCAGCATATTATCAATTTTACATTTCAATACTTTAATTAAATCTTCAGAAATTTCATTAACCCCTTCAACTAAATTTAGGGCATCTTTTATTTTTGAACTACGTCCAAAATTTGTATTTGCCAAATTACTTGCAGCATTTGAATAACTAGTAGATGCAATAGCTAAAGAGTACAGAGTGTCTATTAGTGGTTTTACATCATTTTCAAAATATGCCTTTGCTTTAAAATCTAGTTGTAACCTATCTACTTCATATCTTAAAATATTTATGTTTACAGCCTTATCTGCCAAGGATTTAATATCAAAACAGTTTGTTGTGTCACTAGTATCAGATACTGGTTGTTGCATAGATGCATCTTCATAAATATTCTTATATTGCTGAGTAATATCATCTATAATTTTTTTTTGATATTGGTTGTCATCTTGCCAAGGTGATTTTTTATTTTTCCTCTTTTCATTATCTGAATTTAATTTATCCTCTCCCATATCTACTCCTAAATCCTATGATAAATGCTATAGACCTAACACTTAATTATATAATCTAGCCACAAATTTTATTACACTTATTTAATTTTTTTAATAAGTGCAATAATACAACTTTATCCATTGCAACATATATTTCAGTTTAACCTATACTAAAATATATTTTTCACACTTATTGTAAACTTCATTGTCCCCTTGTACTGTCATAAGTGTTCCCTCTTCGTTGTATTCTTCTGATTCCACTTTAGAACCTCTATGCAAATATGCCACCATGGACTGATCAGTATATGGAATAAGCACATTAAATTTTTTAAGTGTATATGGAAGATCTTCACAAGCTTCTTTTAGTAACCCTTCCAAGTTTGTACCATACTTAGCTGATATTTCTATGCATTTCAAATTTTTATATTTTTCTTTAATCTTTAGGATGTTTTCTTGAGAGGCTTTATCAATTTTATTTAACACCAATATCATGGGCTTATCAATTGCCGCAAGTTCTGTTAAAACCACCTCTACAGCTTCTATTTGTAGCTCTGCAGTGTTTGAGGATACATCTACTATGTGCATCAATAAATCTGAATATACAACTTCTTCTAATGTAGATTTAAAGGCCTCCACCAGGTCATGGGGAAGTTTTCTTATAAAACCTACAGTATCTGTTACTGCTGCCACACGATTATCAGGTAATAGTAATGCTCTTGTTGTTACGTCTAAGGTTGCAAAGAGCATATCTGCTTCAAAGACTTTATCTTTTTGAACAGCACTTTTTAGTGAGGCTACATCGCATAATACATTTCTAAGTGTTGATTTTCCAGAATTAGTGTACCCAACTAAAGATATTTTTGAAATACTTTCGCGACTTCTCTTTTCCCTTTGTACATTTCTTGTGGTTCTTATTTTTTCTAATTCTTTATTTAAATCAAAAATACCTTCGCGTATTCTTCTTTTATCTATTTCTAATTTTTTCTCTCCAGGACCTCTTGTGCCAATTCCTGCGCCTGTTCTTGAAAGCATAGTTCCAAGTCCTGTTAAACGTGGTAACCTATATTTTAATTGTGCAAGTTCAACTTGAATTTTTGCTTCCCTAGTTCTTGCTCTTCGTGCAAATATCTCTAATATTAATGTAGTCCTGTCTATAACCTTACAACCAAGCACTTCTTCCAAATTTCTAACTTGAGAGCCAGATAATTCATCATCAAAAATAACTACGTTTGCTCTTAATGCTTGCCTAATACCCGCAATTTCTTCTGCTTTACCACTACCTATGTATAAGGCTGGATCTATTTTATGTCTATTTTGCAGAATTATCTCTACAGTTACTACATTACATGCCTTTGCTAGTTCCCTAAGTTCTACTAAATCCTCTTCACTTTCTATACCCACTAAGATAGCTCTTTCTACATCATCTTCAATGATTTCACTTGTCTTCATTAATTTTTCTATATGTTTAACTTTGTCTATGATATCATATTCTATTACTTTATCTATGCTTATGGGTCCTATTTCTTCTTCTACTAAAATATTATTTTCTATTCCACAAAAACCTACATTATATTTTAAGTCTTCTTTTTCTGATATTCCAATTGCCACTATACAATCTAACTTTAGTTTTACTAGTGCTGACATATCAAGAGCAGATAATCTAGAATTTCCATTTGGGTGAGTGTGTACTATTTTAACTCCAGATAACCGTCCTTCTCTTATATCAATAATAGGCAGTTCAACTGTGCTACTGTCACCAATTGCCATACTAATTATTTTACCTTTTCTATCAATTGCGGCACTGACTTCTCTTTTTAAATCTTGTGTTACCTCGACTAATATATCTACTAATTCTTCAGATAAAATGCAATCTTTTGAAACTCTTATATCACAAGCAGTTTCTAATTTATTTAAAATTGAATTCTTAACACCATCAATATTTCCATATATCATCATAAATCACTCCATTCTAATAATATTTTAACAAGTTTTCTTATTCTTATACTTGACAACTATCCTATAATTTTATACTATTGAATCAATATTGTAAATATATAATGAGGGCGGGATTAACATTGGATGATAAAAAAATAAATATTCTTATATCTAAAGAACAAATTGATGAAAGAGTTGGACAACTTGGCGCAGAAATATCCAAAGATTATGATGGAAAAAAATTATATATTCTTTCATTACTCCGCGGTAGTTTCATATTTACTGCGGATCTTGTACGTCAAATCACTGTGCCTACAAAAATAGGCTTTATGACAACTTCAAGCTATGGTGCAGACGAAGAGTCAAGTGGAACAGTTAATATTATAAATGACATTCCAGATAATATTTCTGGCTTTGATGTACTAATAGTGGATGATATTGTTGATACAGGCATAACTATGAATTCCATTATGACTAGGGTTAGATCCCTTGGAGCTGCTTCTGTTAAATCTTGTGTTCTTTTAGATAAACATGAAAGAAGAAAAATTGATATAATACCAGATTATTGTTGTTTTGAAATTCCAGATCTTTTTGTTGTGGGTTATGGATTAAATTACGGAGACTATTATAGAAATATACCCTACGTGTTTAATTGGGAAGCTTAAGCTCTTTTAGCATCTTCCTTGCGAATTATTGACAAAATATAATTAGAAATAAAAAAAAGTACGTTTAATAACGTGCTTTTTTATATTTATGTTACTTCTCACCACTATTGCCCAATTTAAAACCTGTACCATTTAAATCTAACCCAATTGCAGTATTGGGTATTTTTCCCACTATAATAGTTTCAGCAATTGGTATTTCATTAGCTACCTCAATATCATTGCTTTTCAATGGAATAATTACTCTAACTGTGGTTTTTACTTTAACATAGATCTTATGTCTCGTTTGATTTATACCTGCACTTTCAAACTCCGAAGAATATTTAGTTTCTACAAGGCCTATGGGCTGCATTTTTATGTTTATGCATGGACCATAATAAGATAAAATATTATTTCTTGTGATATAACCTATAGGGACTTTGATGCCGATATCCCCCAATTTCAAGAGTTCCTTTTGGGATTCTAGAGCAACATCACAGGCTATTTTATTCATTTTTAAAGTATCTGCTTTTAGCATTACAATATTTCCCTGCGCATCTTTATCAACCCTTATAATTTCATCGTAGTTAAACTGTTTGGAATATTCGTTTATAATTGCTTTATTAACAATTTCTGTAGCTTTTGCTCTCATTTCTGCATCTGCCACAGCCATTACAGTTGGCATTATGATTTTATCAAAAATATATATGAACATTGTAAAATTTATAATAATTATGGTTATAATTAATAATACTCTAGTTTTAATCTTATTGTTAAACTTATTTCTAATATTTATTACCTCCATTTAAGGTTATATGTTATTATATGTAACTCTTTTAAGCTACAGAATTAAATAGTGTATCAAAATGGATATTTTATATTAGTATATTTATATGGTATAATATTAAAAGTTAATTCTACTTAGATAATATAAGTTTTACAATAAGACCTGGAAATTAATAATTATAATCCGCTCCAGATAAATACGAGGAGGATATTGAATGAAAGATAAAAAAACTACTCCGAAGAAGAAGAAATCAACTGGTAAGAAAGTTTTCAAAAGCATTTTTTTAACAATTCTATCTATAGCATTAATAGCCATGGTAGCTATTGGAGGAGTAGTTGTAGCTATGGTTAAGACGGCTCCCGAATTAGATATTAATGAATTTTTAAAATTAGATGAACCCTCAACACTATATGACAATTCTCAAAAGTATATGGATGAATACATTACCTCAGAAAGAAGAACTAATATATCTATTAATAAAGTTCCAGTAGTCCTTAAGGATGCATTTATAAGTATTGAGGATTCTAGATTTGATACCCACCCTGGTATTGACATAAAAAGATTGGGTGGAGCTGTATTAAATGATATAAAAATAAAAATACACGGTAGTGGCGCGAGTCTCCAAGGCGCTTCAACTATAACTCAACAATTGGTTAAATATAGAATGTTTTTAGCAGATTCTATAGAAAACAGAACTTCGATAAAAAGAAAAGTCCAAGAAATTTCTCTTTCGCTAAAGCTAGAGAAGGTTTTGACCAAAGACCAAATTTTAGAGGCTTATATTAATACTATCTTTTTAGGCGGAAAAGCTCACGGTGTAGAAGCCGCCTCCCAGCAATATTTCGGCAAATCTGTTGGGGCTTTGTCTTTAAAACAATGTGCTTTTATTGCTAGCGCTGCACAAAATCCTAGTCTTTCTTATAATTTATCATATAAAGCATCTAAATCTAAAGAAGCTTTTGTTTCAAATAGAACAAAAGCTGTTCTTGAAAACATGCTAAAATATAATAAAATCAGCAAAGATCAATTTGATTCAGCTATGGCTGAAAATCTAGTATTTAATTTTTCAATAAAAGACGCAAATAAGATGGACTTTGAGTCCTTTTCTAGACCTGTAATCCTTCAGGTTGCTGAGGATCTAATGAAGACATTAAATATTAACAAAGAAGAGGCTTATTCCATGCTTATGTACGACGGTTTAAAAATCACTACAACTATGGATAGATCTATGCAAATTAAGTCACAGGCTATAATTGATGACCCTGTTGCGTCAAATAAAAAAAACAGCTATGATTATATATTTCCTAGAGATGGTAACCTTAACCTTAAACAAGCAAATATCCAAGCTTCTTGCGTTATCATGGATTATCGTACAGGTGAAGTTAAAACTATTATAGGCGGCCGTGGCGTTGAGGGTCCTATGTCTTATAATAGAGCTGCTTCTAGTGACTTCTTAAAGGCTCCTGGCTCAAGCATTAAGCCACTAACCGTATATAGTCCAGCTATTGATTCAAAAATTGCTACAGCTTCTACAATTATTGAAGATTCACCTGTACCTGAAGAAATAGGAAAAAAATATGGTGCTCCAGGTGACCCTCCTTATAATCCTAGAAATTCTCCTGATATATATTATGGATATTTAACTCTAAGAGATTGTTTAAAGCATTCAGTTAACGTGGCTGCCGTGAAAATTGAGGATATGATCGGTCTTAAGACTGGTATTTCTTATGGCGAAAAATTCGGATTGCAATTAGATGAAACTGATAAGAGAAGTATGTCTGCTATGGCACTGGGTCAATTAGATGGTGGTAGTTATAAGGGAACTAATCCTCTCACTATGGCCGCTGCATATGGTGTTTTTGGTAACAATGGAATGAGATCTACTCCAAGATTATACACTAAAGTAGTTGATAGAAGTGGTAAAATAATACTTCAAACAAAATATGACCCAAAAACTGTTTTATCACCTCAAAGTGCTTATATAATGTATGATTTACTACAAGGACCTGTAAGTGCAGATGGTACTGGTCCAAATGCTAATTTCGGTAATATGCCTGTTAGAGGTAAAACTGGTACTTCTTCTGATTCAAAAAACTTATGGTTTGTTGGATTAACTCCTTATTATTCTGCAGCTATTTGGATTGGAACAGATGATGGAGCTAAAATTGAAGGAATGGGTAGTAATACTGCCGCCTTGCTGTGGGGAAATGTTATGAAAGAAGCCCATATCAATCTTCCAGTTAAGGAAGTAGAGCGGCCTTCTGGTATATCCGACTTTTCTGTATCAAAGGATTCTGGTGATATACCAACAGATTTAACTTATTCGGACCCAAGAGGAAATAGAGTATACTCTGAACTATTTATTGACGGAACTCAACCTACAACACTTGATAGCATCCATGTTCTGGCTAAAGTTACCAGAGGCCCTAATGGCAACTATGTTCTTGCCTCAGAGTCTACGTCACCTGGAAATATTGAAACAAGAATTTTTATAAGGAGGAGTTATAATAATGCTGCACTGTTAGACTCAGATTATGTATTACCAACAGCAGTTGATTCCTTTTCAAGTCAATTTATACCTCCTGTTACGAGTCCGCCCGTTACAAAGCCCCCTGTTACGAATCCACCAGTTACGGATCCACCAGTTACGAATCCACCAAATCCACCCGTTACAGATCCAACGGGTGTTAATCCCCCTGTTAATACACCTTAAAACAGAAAGAACAAAATCTCCCTACGGTCGAGTAAAAACCCTTATGCCAAGCAAATATGATAATTTCATCGTCCTTTAATTATCATATTTGCATCACATTCTGGGCATAGAACAATAGGACTACCACTCTTCTTGTCAAATTCCTCAGGTGTATAACATTCAAACGCAACAAATTCTGGTACCTCTTCTTCATACCCACATTTCTTACATTTAAAAAGTATCATCTTATCGGGCCCCTCTGTTTGAAATGGTATCTCCCTTTCATCCATTTTAATTTTAAAAATCCTTTTAATACGTTCCCATATCATAAATATACCCATACTTTCTGTGCCAAATTTGGAATAACTCCATTAGCTGACCGCATTTTGAACATTTCCCTGGATCTTTAGAAAAATTAATAATCATTAATTCTCTATACTTCATTTTTCTTATTTCCTTTTTCCAATTTATTTTTAATGTGTACTGAATTGCTTTAAGCCCACTTTTTATGTATTGCAATAAACCAAAACATTTTCTAATCTTTATACTTATACTTCCAGCATATACTCCATATAATCTAACCATTTTAAAATATTTAGGCGATATATGCATTAGTAACCTGCCTATAAACACTTGTGCCGTAACTGTTTCTTCTACTCTCTCATTAGTTTCATGACTCTTATACCAAAACGTTACATTTTTCCCATCATAGCTAAGTATTCTATATTCTGCTATCGCAGGTCTTGCTAAATATCTACCGATATATCTTGCTGCACCTCTTGCACTTTTCATTCTTGATTTGGCATTTATGTAAAATCCGTTAGGATAATCTTTGAACATTTTTAAGTACTCTGCTTTTTTATCTGGGTTTTTACTAACCATATAATTTATTAATTTGTACTGCCAAACTTTTCTAAAATATTTATAGTCAAAGAATTCCATATCCTTAACTTCATTATCCCTTGTTTTTATTTCTGGAACCAATGCATGCACATGTGGGTTAAACCCTATATTCCTTCCAAAAGTATGCACTACGCCAATCATTCCACTTTGCCAAAGCACTCCACCTTTTTTGCTTCTTTTCTTCTTTTTATATTCTTCTCTATTTTTATAGTTTACACCATTTGCAAACTCATTTATAACCTCATATACCATGTCTTGCAGGTCTTTCAGACTCTCTCTATTCCAAAAAAAATATTTTCTGTACTCAGTCGGTATCGTAAAAACACAATGCCTATGTGGAACATCCAAGATTTTACTTACTTGTTTCTCTACCCATTCGCTTATGTATTTTTTACCACATTTACTACAAAACCTACTTTTACATGTAAATCCTATTTTAAATACTTCCAGACATTTTAAACATATGTACGCAACAAAACCTAATGAAATATCTCCACATCCTATCATTTTCATTACTTCGATATTCATATGTTCTCTCATCTTTTCAGGATACTTTTCTTTATTCAATTTCCAAAACTTTGAATAATTATCTTCAAATATTTGTTTTATGGTAATCTTATTTTTTCTCATGATTTAATCATCTCATATTTATCTGATTTTTTCTATATATCTTTTAGCTAGAATGTTATCCACAGCGGCTTCCGCAAGCTGTTTCCTATATAATAAAAAACTACTATCAAATTTTAATATTTGATAGTAGTTTTTTTATCCCTTAGTTTTAGGATTAAATACTAATGCCATGATATATCCAAAGAAAATTGCAGCAGTAATACCTCCCGCAGTACCTTTTATTCCTCCAGTAAATGCTCCTATAAGACCAACCTTATCTACTTCCTTCATTACGCTTTTAGCTAAGCTACAGCCAAAGCCTGGCAGTGGTATACTTCCACCTGCTTTGCCATATTTTATAACCACATCATATATATTTAATGCGCCTAGTATTACTCCACCAGTTACAAATACAACTAATATTCTAGCTGGAGTTAATTTAGTAGTATCCATAAGTATCTGACCTATTACACAAATTGCACCACCCACTATAAAAGTCATAATGTAATTATTCATTCATTTATTCACCTCCAAACTCTATACAAACGGCATGTGCTATTCCAGGTATTGTTTCTCCCTGCAAAGATGAAGTAGGACTTAGGAGTGCACCTGTAGACACTAGAAGCATTCTTTTAAATTTCCCCTTTAGCATGTTTTTGTATAAATATCCTGTTGCAACCACTGCCGAACAGCCACAACCACTACCACCTGCATTTGTTCCTTGTTTTTCAGCATTGAAAATTTCCTCACCACAGTCAATATAATGCCCTTTCATATTATACTTATATTCTAAGAGTAATTCCTCTGTAAACTTTCTTCCTACCATACCTAGGTCTCCAGTAGCAATAATATCATAATCCGAGGGTTTTCTGCCCGTGTCCAAAAAGTGTTGTTTAATAGTATCCACAGCTGCTGGTGCCATGGCAACCCCCATATTATTTACATCTGTTATCCCATAGTCTTTAACTTTTCCAGTTGTAACATGTGTAACATATGGAAAATCACCTTTTTTACCCAAAACCATTGCTCCAGCACCTGTAACCGTCCATTGTGCCGTTGGAGCTCTCTGACTTCCCATCTCTAATGGCAATCTATATTGTCTTTCAGCTGATGAGAAATGTGAAGAAGTAGCCGCTACAACATAATTAGCCATGCCTCCTTCCATTATCATTGAACCTATACTTAAAGACTCTGCCATAGTTGAGCAGGCCCCATAAAGTCCTAGAAAAGGTATATTCAAATCTCTAGCTGCAAAACTTGAAGAGATTAGCTGATTTAGTAAATCTCCTGCTAGTAGATAATTTATGTCAACTTCTTTTAGTTTTGCTTTTTTTATACTCTCTGTAATAGCTGTATACAATAAACTAGTTTCAGCTTTTTCAAAACTCTCAGTTCCATTAAGATCATCTTGTAGAATTCTATCAAAATATTCTTTTAATGGCCCTTTACCTTCCTTAGGTCCCACTACATTATATGTACCAATAATTCTAGGTTTGCTTTGAATTTCTACTGTTTGAACTCCAATTCTCCTACCCATTTTTAATCACCACCTTAAAAAATAATATAAAATCCCCACAATTACAGAGGAACCAATACCATATACTAAAACAGGTCCTGCAATTGTAAACATTTTAGCCGCTACACCAAAAACAAAACCCTCTTTTTTAAATTCCATTGCTGGGGAAACAATGGAATTTGCAAACCCAGTAATTGGTACAACAGAACCTGCTCCTGCAAAATCACCTAGCTTATCATATATTCCTATGCCCGTAAGTATAGCTCCTAGAAAGACCATAACTATGGAAACATAAGTCCCTAGTTCATCACTGGGAACACCCATTCTAGAAAAAAAATCACTAACAAATTGTCCAATTACACATATAAATCCTCCAACCCAAAAGGCATTAAAGCAATGCATAAGTAAATTAGGCCTAGGAATTTTATTAGAATTAAGATGTTCAAATTTTTTCCTTATAGTTTTTTCTTCCACTTTCATTAAATATCCTCCTTGTCCTTCTCTAAAATGGACATTATTAATTATAGTGAATTATGTTTTTACAATATAGTTTATTACTAAGTTATTATTTGCAATTATATGATTTTTAGTCAAAAAAAATAAGAATCATTTATAGATAAACAATTTCAAAATAAAACATTGAAATTGTTTATCTATATTTCATCTTAACCACTCAATTTTTCCTTCATTATTTTCAATACTTTCTTTTCTATTCTTGATACTTGTACTTGGCTGATGCCCATCATTTTAGCTACCTGAATTTGAGTATTATCTTTAAAATACCTAAGCATAATTATTTGCCTTGATTTTGCATCCAGTTTTCTAAGTGCTTCTTTAAGTGCAATTTTATCTAAAACCTCATTATCTTCTTCATATTTTTCACTTAATTTATCTATCAGCAGTACTGGTGCTCCATCATCTTGGTGTATTGTATCAAATAAATACTGCATGTTACTCGCAGACTCTAGTGCATATACTATATCTTCTTTTTCTATGTTAGAAAAAACTGACAATTCTTCAATAGTAGGATCTCTACCTAATTCTTTTGTTAGTGTCTCTTTATCATAATGTAATTTCCTTGCAGTATTTTTAACACTTCTGCTTACTTTTATAATTCCATCGTCCCTAAGAAATCTTTTGATTTCTCCCATTATCATTGGTACTGCATAGGTAGAAAATTTGACATTATACTTAGTGTCAAAATTGTTAATTGCTTTTACTAGACCAATGCATCCAATTTGGAATATATCATCATACTCGTATCCTCTATTAAGAAATTTTTTACTAATTGATGAAACCAATGGTAAATTCATCTCTACTAGTTTATCTAATGCACCTGGTTCTCCATTTCTAGCTAATTGAATGAGTTGCATATTGTCTTCATAATTATAATTATTTTTTTTAACTATTTTTTGATCCATAATATTCCACCTAACATAAAGGATTAAATATTTTTTTCATTATTATACTTGTTCCCCTACCTTTATCAGACTTTACTTCTAAGCTGTCCATAAAAGTTTCCATTACAGTAAAACCCATACCTGACCTCTCTAAGTCTGGACGGGAAGTATATAATGGTTGCATAGCAATCTTTAGATCGTCAATTCCTTTTCCCAGGTCGCTGATTATCACTGTTAATTCATTGTCATTAATAATAGCTTCTATTGTAATCATTTCTTCTTCGCTATCATATCCATGGATAATAGCATTGGTAACTGCTTCAGATACAGCAGTTTTGACATCGCTAATTTCTTCAATTGTTGGATCTAATTGCGCCGCAAATGCTGCTACTGCTACTCTTGCAAAACCTTCATTCTGGGATTTACTTAAAAATTCGATTTTAATTCTATTGTGACCCATATTAATCCCCCCACTAAATATTGTTTACAGCTTGTTCAACATCATCATATAGCATGATGATTTTAAACATTCCGGACAACTCAAACACTCTTTTTACTGAAGATTTAATGTTTGTTACACATACTTTCCCACTTCTCATATGTAACTTTTTGTATCTTCCAATAACCACTCCAATACCGGAACTATCCATAAAGGACACTCCCTCAAAATCCATAATTAATTTGTTATAGCTATTTCGGTCTAAGCGATCGTCTATCATATTCCTTACTTCTTCAGCACTATGATGGTCTAATTCTCCCGACATGTAAACAATTAATTTATCTCCATTATTTTCAAAATTTAAATGCATATTCTTCCCCCTTGAATCATTCTAAATTAGAATATTTTTTTAGTTTTGTATAAATATCATACCTTTCTTATATATTCTACCAATTACATAATTTTCCTTCTTTTTTTTATAATTTTTAAACTTTTTTTTATATTATACCCATTTGCATTCATTTAATACATTATATGATAATAATATTGTAGCATCGCAGATGATTATTGAATAAAATAAAAGAGAAAAAGATTATACTCCACGTTGTATAATCTTTTTCTCTTCTTCACTAAAGCCAAAATAATCATATAAATAATTCTCGTCTTTACCTACAAAATCTATGGTAACTGGTATACATAATTTCATTAAATTATTTGGATAGTACTCGTAAGCATCTTCACCGAGTTTTTTTGCAAAGGTCTTAAAGTAAAATTCATAGATTTTACTATTTAATAAATATAATAAGAAATCATAAGCAAAAGGTACATTTTCTTTTAATATCAATGCATATACATCCGCACTAAAATAACTTCCCTTGTCAAGAGCAAATCTATTACTACTTGCTTTAAAAGGGAAAATTATCTTTTCTGATTCAAATATATTTTGATCTCTACCCCATTGAAGTTCGTACCATTTCCTAATACCTCTTTCGCACTCTCTTCTTTTTAATAGTTTTTCCACATTTTTTTCAATATGAGCTATGGCCCTTGGATACTCATCTGGATTATTAATTAAATCTGAATATATTATGTAACTATCTCTTCTTAAAACGGAATTTTTTTCTATGTAACTACTCTTAATCCAAGGTTTTATTAAATTTACTTCAATATTTTCATTTAGGTAAGTATCATTACTTACCACAAAAGCTTTGTCACAACCCGTTATTACACCTTGATAACTATTACATATATTACTTAGATGTGTAAAACACTTTTGTTCTATTTTATTTATTATATTTCTCTGCGTCTCATCTATTAAAATCCAGCCCTTGTTATTTAATTTGTTTTTATTAAGGATAAAACTATTATACTTATTATTTCCATTTTTCAGAAATATACTATTGTAAAATTCATTTTTATTTTTACTTTTTACGGATATTGGTTTGATGATTTGAATTTCATTATCCTCATTTTGATAATTTGTTATAAATAAAATCACAGGGTCTATTCCTATATTTTTAAATGGCCTTATGCCATAAAAATCAATAATTTTGTCTATTGTGCATAATTCTTTTAATACCTTTCTTAAATCCTCTCCACTAGGTGATTCTAAAAAGTACCTAGAAGTAATAAAAGTGAGCTTTCCTCCATTTTCAAGGTCTTCTAATGCTTTTTTGAAAAAACAATAGGATAGATCCCCTTTATCACTATACACTTCACTGTATCTAACTTTCAAATGGTCTGCGTATACCTTATCTATAGATTTTTTACCCACATAAGGTGGATTGCCTATAAAAATGTCATATTTATGTTCACTTTCATATAATAAAAAATCCATATTAAAAATATTATTGCATATGCTACCCTTACTTAAATCATATAAATCTATAATAAGAATTTTTGTAGCTATATCATCAATATCAAACCCATATAAATTATGTGTTATTATATGCTCATCAAGACTTTCTAAATTTAAATCCAATCCGTTTTTTTCATTAATTATATTTAAATTATCCACATATAAATTTCTAAGAAATTTAAAACAACAAATTAATATATTTCCTGTGCCACAAGAAGGGTCCACAATCTTTATATAGGGGTTCTCTACTATCTGCCCCGCTTTTATGGTGTTTTCTATCATATAAGAAGATATGGGTTCTGGAGTGTACACTGTGCCTTTTTCTTTATTGTTTTTAATAAACTCATAATAAGCACTGCCAAAGCTTTTCTGATGTGAAAATTCTATTTCCCTTTTATAGTTTTCTAACGCAGTTATTTTAAACATATCATCTATTGGACTTAAAATAATATTATAAAGTTCACATATTTTCTGTTGAAACAAATCTAGCATTTATTATCCCCCATCTATCTGCCTTGAAAGTATATTAAAATTCTTTTAAAGTATATCATAAATGCACACTATGGTGAAAGAAAAAAATAACAAGTCAAGTATGCTATCATACTGACTTGTTATTTTTTTTGAATGTGCTTACATACTTTCATCAACAACAGATAGTATTTCGTCACGTTTTGTTCTTCCCTGTTTTACTAATTCATTGCATCTTTCAGTAATCTCTTGTTTATAAGTTTCATCTTTTATACTAGAAAGATTTATTTTAACATTTAAAATTGCACTTTCAATGGATGCTTGAAGCATTAAAGCTGACACGCCAGCATCTGAAATTGCGTTTTTGTTACCTAACCTGGCTGCTATTTTAACATACTCATATATTTTGTATGATTCTTCTGCAACACTTAGTGGGATTTCTAATGCTTTTTGATATCCTTCTTGGATTTTAGCGCTTCTTATTTTCTTTTCGTCCGCACTTTCCTTTGGAAGTTTAAAAGCTGACATGAGAATTAAAAAAACCTCTGTATCTTTGTTCATTAGATCTAAAAATTTGTCCTTATGTTTAAGGCATTCCTCGAGGTATTTGTCAACAAGCATTTTATCTTCATCGCTATATTCATTGTATGCCTTCTTACCTACAGTTAAATTAAACACCATAGCACCTAAAGCACTGGCCAGCGATGCTCCAAGGGCTGCAACACTTCCACCTCCTGGCGCAGGTGAATTTGAACCTAACTCATTAATAAATTCTCTTACAGTTTTTTCATCTAACATTTTATATTCTCCTTTCTCAAAACACAAATATATAAAGTGTATATTATAGGAATTTGATATTTTTTCAAGGTGTTAATAATGCCTATTACATTATTAATCATTAGTTACCCATTGTCAATGCATGATTAATATTATTTAATTTTTTACAACAATTTTTCCGTTTTTTATTACTGTATCGATAGCATTGGCACCAAAATGATATATTAGGTAATTTAAGTTTTTACTATTAAATATAGCGATATCAGCTTTTTTACCTACTTCAATGCTTCCAATTTCACTTTCGCGATTAATGGCACAAGCCGCATTTATTGTCATTGCATTGATAATCTCTTCTGGGAACAGTTTCATTCCAAAGCAAGCAAAGGTCATAACTGTCTGTAATGATTCTGTAGGCGAGGTGCCAGGATTACAATCTGTAGCTAGGGATACAGCCACACCTTCTTCTATCATTTTTCTAGCTCTAGCAAAATGATTTAACATTAAATAGAAGGAAGTCGATGGTAATAGTACAGCCACCACATCATTTTCTGCTAACGCTTTTATGCCTTCGTCTGAAGCTGCAACTAAATGCTCTGCTGATGTAGCTTTTAGTTCCCCTGCAAGTTCTGCAGCTTTTACTGTTTCAACTTCATCTGCATGGATTTTTATGTTTAACCCAAATTTTTTCCCAGCTGTTAAAATCCGTCTGCACTCTTCTACTGAAAATACGCCTTTCTCACAAAAACAATCAATAAACTCTGCAAGTTTATTTTCGCTTACATATGGAATCATATTATTAATTATTTCTCCAATATAGGCTTCTCTATCGCTTTTGTATTCCTTTGGCAACGCATGTGCTGCCATAAATGTAGATACTACATCTATAGGATGAGTTTCATTTAAAATTTTGTTTACCTCTAAAATTTTAACCTCTGTTTGTAAATCAAGACCATATCCTGATTTGCTTTCAACAGTAGTAGTACCATGCTTAAGCATTATATCAAGCCTTTTTCTACTTTCTTCTACAAGTTGATCTATTTTAATATTTCTAGTGTTTTCAACGGTACTTAGTATTCCCCCACCACTATTTAACATTTCAATATATCCAACTTTATTTAGCTTTAATGGCAATTCATTTTCCCTTGAACCAGCGTATACAACATGGGTATGTGGATCTATAAGCCCAGGTGTAACAGTTTTCCCTTCTCCATCAATAACTGTGCACTCACTAGTTAGATATTCTTTGTATCCCTCTCCTTCTCCTACTGCTTTTATTTTGTCATTTTCAATGACTAAATAGCCATTTTTTTTAATTTTAGCATCTTTAAATTCTTCACGTTTTTTTCTATAGCTTCCTTCGCAAGTAACTAGGCATCCAATATTTTTTATTATAATATCCAATATACTTTCCTCCATTTTATATAAACTGTAATAACCATGCTATTACAGTTTATATGTAGTAAATTTCAAATTTTATTCCCAAATTCTCTTTTCTAAAATTTGATCCATTGAAAAATTCTCTATTTGTAAATAGTATTCTGCGCATTGAATTAGTGCTTCCATTGGCACTAGTCCAATAACTTCACTTCCGATTACAGGAACACCATAACGTTTTGCTTCCATCTTAACCATTTCAAAAGCTCTATAAACTGCTGTTTTTTCATAATTAACTAAATTCATAGATACTTGAGCTACGTTTCTATCCTCAAGTTTTACGCCCATAGCTTTTACAAATCTTAAACCTCCACCAAGGTTTCTAACAGTTTTAGCAATTTTATCAGCAATTTCGATGTTATCAGTACCTAAATTTACATTAAAAGCTACTAGTGGTACTCTTGCTCCAATTGCAACGCAACCACCCTTTACATTGACTTCAGCTTTGCCGTAATCTGGTGCCCATTTATCTTCTTTGATTTTTTCGAAAAATCCTTCATATTGTCCTTTTCTAACTACAGCTAAATTTTCTCTATGAGGTGCTGATGCTGCCTTTTCATATAGATATACTGGCACATCAAATTTACTAGCTATTTCAGTACCTACTCTCTTAGCTAGTGCAACACATTCGTCCATAGTTACCTCACTAATTGGTACAAAAGGAACTACGTCTAGTGCTCCCATTCTAGGATGTGCACCTTGTTGAAGGGTCATATCAATATTTTCATAAACTTTTGCTGCCATGTCTAAAATAACTTGTTCTACTCTTTCTGGTGTTCCAAAGAAAGTAACAACAGTTCTATTATGATCACTATCTGATGAATAATCCAGTAGCTTTATTCCTTCTGCGTTTCTAACTGCATCAACTATTTTTTCAATTACTACTTTATTTCTTCCTTCACTAAAATTAGGTATACATTCAACTATTCTTGCCATTTTATTTTCCCCCTAAAGTTTATTTTTTATTATAATTTAGCTATTGTAATTTAAACTATTACCTTTACCTTTTGTTCTACGCTTTCCACTATTGATCCATCTGCAATTAAATTAGTAACTTTGTCGAGTTCAATATACATAACCACATCTCTTTCAATAAACTGTACTTTTTCTCTAACCACTTTATAAGCTTCCTTTGTACCTACCCCTAAAGTATAGCCTTCTCTAAAGTCTATAGCCTGGCAGGATGCCAAAATCTCAGTTGCTAAAACTCGTTGAACATTTTCAATAATATCTCTGCCTTTTCTAGCTGCTATAGTTCCCATACTTACATGATCTTCTTGATTTGCAGATGAGGGAATAGAGTCAACAGATGCTGGATGTGCTAAAATTTTATTTTCAGACACTAAGGCTGCCGCTGCATATTGAGTTATCATAAATCCTGAATTTAAACCGCCCTCTTTTACTAAAAAAGCTGGTAAATCATTTAGTTGGTAATTAATAAGTCTCTCTAGTCTTCTTTCTGAAATACTAGCCATTTCAGCCATTGCTATTCCTAAAAAGTCAAAACTTATTGCCATAGGTTGTCCATGAAAATTACCTCCAGAGATAACATCCCCTTCTTCTGTAACTATTGGATTATCCGTAACGGAGTTAATTTCAATTTCCACCTTACTTTTAATATACTCTAATGCATCTTTGCTTGCACCATGAACCTGAGGTACACATCTTAGTGAGTAAGCATCTTGTACTCTTATCTCTCCTTGAGAGGTTATAAATGTACTTCCCTCTGTTAGGTTTAAAATATTTTTAGCAGTTTGCATTTGACCTCTGTGTGGTCTTAAAATATGTATTCTCGGATCAAAAGCATCTCTTATACCTCTAAGTGCTTCTAAACTTAATGCCGCTGCAATGTCACTTATTTTCAATAAATTAATACTATCATATACAGCTAGTGCTCCCACTGCAGTCATAACTTGTGTTCCATTTATAAGTGCCAAACCTTCTTTAGCTGTAAGCTCTACTATTTCTAAGCCTGCCTTTTCCATTGCTATTTTTCCAGGTAAAATTTCGCCATTAAATTCTGCAGAGCCTTCTCCAAGCATTGGCAAAACCATATGAGACAGTGGTGCTAAATCTCCTGAGGCTCCAAGTGATCCCTTTTCAGGAATTACTGGATTTATTCCTTTATTAATCATTTCTATTAATGTTTTTAGTGTACTTAGTCTTATTCCAGAATACCCTTTTGCAAGAGCGTTTGCTCTGAGTAACATTATAGTTTTTACAATTTCATTTGAAAAACTTTTTCCAGTTCCACAAGCATGAGAAATTATTAGATTCCTTTGTAATTTCTTGCAATCTTCTCCGGATATTGTTACATCACTAAATTTACCAAACCCTGTGGTAATACCATAAATAACTTTATTGTTATCTACTATTTCATCTACAATATTTCTAGATTTAATAACCCTTTCTTCTGCCTCTTTAGTTAATTCCACCCTGTATCCTTTTCTTGCAACTTTCACTATTTGCTCTAAAGTAAGATCATTTCCATTAATTTGTATCACTGTCATATATTTTCCCTCCAGCTTTTATAATTTAGTTAGTAGTATTAATATTCTTTATGTACCTCCAATAACCCTCTTTAAAATTCATATTGAATATTACGAATATTGTTAATTCGTTAATGTATTACTAGGGTAAACTGTTACACATTAAGATATAAATCTATCAAAATAGATTTGCAAAGGGTTTAAACCTCTAATTATTCTCTTGTTAATATCACTACAGATGATACAATCATTATACTTCCAATGATAATCCTAACTGATATAGATTCCCCTAAAACTATTATTCCTAGAGTTAATGCAACAATAGGTTCAATAGTACTAAAAATTGAAGCCTTGGAAGGACCTATTATTCTAACACCTTCTAAAAATGCCATTAGTGCTACCGCTGTGGATATTAATGATAATAATAAAATTGCCACAAGCGCATAAAAAGAAATATGCATATCAAAATTTCCAGTAGTGATTGCTGCCATAAACATGAAGGCAGCAGATGCACAGGAGATATAAAAGGTTAAGACATAACTGTTTATAACCCTAAATTCCTTATGAGATGCACCTAACACATACAATGAATACATTACTGCAGCTATACCTGCCAGTATTATCCCTATTAAATTAAAGCTAGCACTTCCTCTATCAATTAAAATATAGATACCTATTGTAGAAATAATTAAGGATATGATTTTTCTAGGATACATTTTTTCCTTATAAAACACGTAGGAAAATAAAGTAACTATAGCAGGGTATGTATAGAAAATCATAGTTGCCATTCCAATACTTATATAATTATAAGACATAAATAGACTTGTAGACGTAAATGCAAAGCCGAAAACCCCTATTATTATTACTAAAAATAATTGCTTTCTAGTTATTTTTAAAGATATCCTTTTAGATTTCAAATAATACAAAAGCATAATTGCCGCGAAAAAGAACCTAAGGAATAATGTGGTATATGCATTTGCACCTCCCCTATATGATAACTTTGCAAGGATTGGCATAAGTCCAAAGGAAATAGCAGATAAAATAATAAATAAAATTCCTTTTGTTTTTTCCATAGTAATCTCCCTTACGTTCAAATTATATAAATAGCAATTTAATAGCTTCTAAATTGTATCACCTTTATGTAAGTTTTTCATCATTTATGTATAAATAATAGCGCTAAGTTAATCTTGAATAAATTAAAGACCCTAGCTCTGCATTTGCAGCTATAGGGTCTTTAACTATTACTTTAAATACGTTTATTTTGATTTACTCACTTTCAGTGTTCTAATTTTCAGTTTTCTCAGAATAAGGATTATCCCAAGAATTCATAAATACAAAATCCTTCATATCTTTTTTATCATTATGCTCTTTACTTTCAACAATTTCTCCAATAGGAGTTATGGCAACTACTTTATAATTCTTTGGAATTGATAATGTGTTTTTAATAAGCTCTTCATTAATTGCAGCAATCCAACAAGTTCCATAGCCCTCATTCGTAGCAGCTAAAACAAAATGTTCCATAGCTATTGCACTGTCCACTAAATAATACTCTTTATTTTCTACTTCACCAGAATTATCTGGATTTGCAACTACAACAGCTGTCATTGGAGCCTCTAGTATTGACTGTGCTGCTGAACTATCCTTATTCATTATAGCTTTAGAAATTTGTTCTAGTTCACTTTTTTCATCAACTAGAATAAATTTGTAAGAAGTCTTATTTTTCCATGAAGGTGACATCATGGCAGCATTAATCATTCTAGCTAATTTTTCTGCATTTATGGGGGTATTCTTAAATTTTTTAATACTTTCTCTTGATTTGACTACATCATAAAATTGCATATACTCACACTCCTTTAATTTTAGTATGTGTAATTATTGCATAATTAATGTAGCTATTTTTTTGCAATTTTTTGCTTGAAAACATCCAATAAATACATAGACTCTTTGATTTTTAAAAGGTTTGTTAAATAAAAATAGAATATCATCCCTAGGATTGAGCATAGAAGTAAAATCATCGCATTAACTATAAAAGTTGGTGCCAAGTACATTATAAATATTTTTTTAATAAAGTATACTACAACGCCCATAATAATAGAT
The DNA here is from genome assembly GCF_011065975.2 of Clostridium sp. FP1. NCBI lineage: Bacteria > Bacillati > Bacillota > Clostridia > Eubacteriales > Clostridiaceae > Clostridium > Clostridium sp. FP1. The sequence goes on from NZ_JAAMNJ020000001.1 coordinate 2,818,647, forward strand.
GCTATAGATATTTTCCATACCGTTTTAATCATTGAATTAAAATCAATTCCCTTAAATTTCTTATTCATTTGAATTAGTAACATCAAAGTAATAACTACAGATGAAATTGATGATGATAATGTAAGTCCTGGTACTGACATATACCTGTACAAAATAGCACTAAGAATAATATTTATTACAACACCAACCACACTATAAATCATTGGTGTTTTAGTGTCCTTTGCAGAGTAAAATGCTCTATTTAATATGTCTCGAACCCCATAAGCTATCATAGTTGGCGAATAGAATATTAATGCCGTAGAAACTAATTTAACATTACCTATGGTAAATTTCCCTCTTAAGAACAATACACTAATTAATGGTTCTCTTAATATCACTATTGCAATTGCTGCAGGTATCATAACTAAATTTATTATATTAATTGATTTAACTAAGGATTTTTTATACTCACCATAATTATTTTGAACTATAAATGTAGAAAGTATTGGATATATTATCATTGAAACTGCTACAGCAAAAACCTCATATGTAAGTAATGTTACCTTATTTGCAGCTTCAAGAATTGAAGTAGCTCCTTCATATAAGCTCATGGCAAAGGATCTATTTATAAATAAATTAAATTGCATGGTTGCAGTACTGATTATAATTGGCATCATTAATAATAACATTTTTTGGAGGTCTTTATTTTTAAAATCCACTTCTATTTTATACCTGTACCCTAGCTTTTTAAACTTTGGCACATTAATCACGAATTGTACGAAAAAAGCAAGTACCGTTGTAATTGCAAAGCCTGTAAGACCAAATCTATCTACAAATAAGCTTAAATAAATTATGTATATTAAATTTGATGCTGCCGCCATTGCAGAAGGAATAGAGATTTCTTTATGAGCTTGAAGTGCCCCTGCCACAATGCCTCCAAGTGGTAAAAATAGCACTGATAAGAACATTATTCTTAGTATTTTTACGGTTTGGTTAAATATAATTGGGTCCTTTGATAAATTATTTGCAAAAAAATACACTATATAATAAGAACATAATATACCAATTCCTGTAATAATTACAGTTAATATCATGGAAACATTAGTCACATTATTTACAAAACTATTTCTCTCCTTTAACTCTTTTGTCTCAATGTATTCCGTAAGAATTGGTATTATAGTTGTACTAAGTCCATAGCCTAAACTAGTAAAGAGAAATACCACACCAAAGCACCATACATATACATCTGTTGCATAAGAAGTTCCAAATTTAGAAAACATTAAGCTATCTCGTACTATAGCTAGCACCTTTCCAAGTATTACAAACAACATTACAATCATTGAACTTTTTAAAACTTTGTTCTCTTTCATCCTACACTCCATTTTTTATAAATTTGTAGATTATCATTCCACAACTCTTTATTATTAATTTTAATAAAAAGAAATTATATTAAAAAGCACACTATTTATTTTTTAGTATGCTCTTATAAATTCTAAAATAATTTTCCCAAAACTTTTCTATAGTAAATTCTTTTACAACAATGCTATATAAATTTTCACCTTTTGCATTTAAATTATTAACATCTAAATACGCTATTTTCATAGCTTCGTAAATATTTTCATTGCTTTGGTTTTCTATTTTATATCCGCTGTTTTCATCTAATATGGACTCTAAGTCTCCTACCTCAGTATAAATCAAAGTTTTTCCTACAATTCCTGATTCTAAAACAGTTAATGGTGGTGCTCCACCCTCACTTAAAGAAGCCAAAACACTAACATTAGAACAATTTATGTAGTCTATGGGATTTATTACATTTCCAGTCATAATAACTTTGCTTTCTAGTTCTAATTCCACTATTAACTTCTCTAATTCCAGTCTAAGCTCCCCATCACCAACTAAAAGTAATTTTACATCTTGGAATTCAAGCATTAATTTGCTAAATGCCAGTAGTACTTCCCTATGGTTTTTTATAGGATGCAATCTTGCAACCATAACATATACAAAATCCTTTTGGTTTAATTTTAAATCATTTCGCATATCTTGGGCTGAGGTCACAACAGTAATTTTTTTTATATCTATACCATTGTTTACAACTGCTTTGCTTCCCGCAAACTTTTTTTCTTCTAATAATTTCTTTAAGTTATTTGATACACAAATATAATTATTAAAGCTTTTTAACCCCCTAATACTAAGAGGAGTAAAAATAAAATATTTTACTTTATTATTGAGAAAATCATATCTAAAATCACTGTGAATTACAGCTACTGTAGGCACATTTAATTTTCTTTTTAGAATTAGATGCATTAAAAATGGTTTCGCACCATGGAAATTCACTATATTTATAGAGTTATGGTTTATATAATGGACTAGTTCCATATTGTTAAGCTTATTTGTAAAAAGTTTAAAGCTAACACCTATAGTTTTAGCTTTTGAGTAAAGTGGACCTTCTCCCACACAACCAATTATGTTTTCAAAATTTTCATTACATTTATTGCATATGTTTAATACGTGGTTTCCACCCCCACCATTATCATTACCAGATATGATATGTAAAACTTTAATGTGGATCCCCTCCTTGTACTCCTCTTTATAGCTTCAAATTATTTGCGTTTATACTTATCCTTTATAACCATTAAAATAAATTTAGGTATAGAAGACAATCTTTTAATTCTAAAGGGCTCTTTAGCAACCCTATATAACCATTCCAGTCCTATACTAATCATCCATTTAGGTGCACGTTTAAGATTACCAGCTATAATATCAAAACTTCCTCCAACACCCATAAATACACTGCAAGGAAGTCTGTCCATATATTTTGCTATGAATAACTCTTGCCTTGGACATCCCATTGCAACAAATAAAATCTTAGGATTAACCTTTTCTATTTCCTGCAATATTTCTTCACAATTGTCTATTTCAAAATATCCATCATGACTTCCTAGAATATTTAACTTTCTATATTTAGTACGCAAATTAATATTGCACATATCTACTGTTTCCTTTGTAGCGCCTAGCAAATATATTCCCTGGTTTTCACTTTCACATTTTTTTACTAAAGAGTCCATAAGTTCTATACCAGCAATTTTTTCGCTCACCGGTTGCCCTACAATTTTTGAACATATTACAGTGCTAATTCCGTCTGGAATGATGATAGCATTTTTACTAGTGAAATTATCAAACAATATATTATTTTGTAGTCCATTGCTTAGCACTTCTGGATTTCCTGAAATAATGTGTACTTTTTCAAAATTATTTATACTTCTCAGCAATGATTCCATGTTGTCATTAAAAATTTCATATTGAAAAATTTTTGTTATCATAAAACTCCTCCAATAATCTACATTTTGTAGATTTTCCACAAAAATGCATCATATATAATAAGTGATTAAATCACCGGTAACTTTAGTAAATGCTTAATAAGCACCCTCCTTTTTAAATACAGATAACACTGTTAAAAAGAGGATTTTTATGTCTAATGCAAGAGTGAAATCCATAATATATTTCAGATCATAAGAAATAGTTTTTCCCAGTTCAATCTCTCCTCTTCCACTAATTTGCGCAAGACCAGTAATACCAGGCAGAACTAGAAATCTTTGACGATAGTTTTCCGGATAATAATTAACTACCTCAGGTATTTCAGGTCTAGGACCTACAAGACTCATTTGTCCAAACAAAACATTAAAAAGTTGTGGAATTTCATCTAAGCTGCTGCGTCTTAAGAATTTTCCGAGTTTTGTTATTCTATTATCTGACTTACTTTGAAATACGAAATTTTCTAAATCATCTGGGTCTATATTAAGTTCTCTTTTACTTTCAGCTTGAACTATCATAGTTCTAAATTTATAAATAGTAAAATCTTTGCCATCCTTACCAACTCTGATTTGTTTAAATAACGCAGGTCCTTTTGAATCTAATTTTATTGCAATTATTAATGCTAAATATAATGGTGATAAAATTATGATTCCTATTGTGGATAGAATTATATCCATTAGGCGTTTCATAATAAAATGAAGCTTTTTATCATGTATATGTTTTTGTATATCAATTTCAATAGTATTGTTTTGCATATTTACTCCTACCTTTTGCCTTTAATAATATATTAGTATTTTTTTATGAATTTATGTTAGAACTTTTGCTATGCAATAGTGCCTCTGCAGTAGCTAACAAAAACCAAAAAAAAGTTGTCGTTTTAGGTACAAAAAATAAATTATCTGAAAAATTCATAAATAGAAAAGCAACCATACTTGCCATTACACCCATATAAAATGCTCTATTAAACTTATCACTAGCTGTGTTATATAATTTTTTAACTCTAGATAATGCCGTTACTATTATTCCTAAGAAAGAAACTATTCCAACTATACCAAGTTCACTTTGTACTTTCAAATATGAATTGTGAGCTGGATAATGGGTATATGAGTTATAATCCAATCTATATTTTTGAATATAAGTGTCATATTGAGTTACATAGTTTCCGTTTCCAACTCCTAGTATTGGGTGTTCCTTTATCATCATTAGTGCTGTTTTCCAAAGCTTTATCCTTGACACATTTTGGGATGAATTAGAAATATCTTGAACCCTCTGAAAAACAGAAGGAATTAAAAGAATTAAGACCCCAAAACCTCCAAGGGCAAAAATTATTTTAATGCTATAAAGTAGTGCAAGTACTACTAACCCTAATGCAAAACCTAATAATGCATTTCTAGAATAAGTCATAAGTATATTTGTAAAGACTAATATAGAAAGTAGTATATAAAAGATTTTTTTGTTTTTATTTTTCTCATAAATACTTAGCATAATAATTGGGAAAATTATTAAAATCAAATAACCAGCGTAAGCATTGGGATGAGAAAGTGTAGAAGATATCTTTATATGTCCTTCAAATAAAAACGCTTTTACATATTTTTCATCTAATCCAAATCTTGTAAAATATTGCACAATACCTATGCTGCAAAGTACAGTGGAGATAAATATATAGCATCTTATTAGAATTTTAACTTGTTTCTTATTATTGAACTCATACTTTATAACAAAATACATAAAGACATAAGATGTAAATCTTGCACTTTCAGTTAATGCTAGTGTTTTGTCTACAGCATAAATTGTAGATGCAAACATTATGGCAAGTAATATGGCCATAAATATACTCAATTTATCTGTGAAGAAATCTATTAGTGCATTAATAAAATTTTCTCTACTTTTCTTAGACATTACTAAATTTACAATATATGCAAAGATTAACAACGCTAAAAGTAAATCAGTAAAAGGTATTCCTGCAAGTACAATGTCTTGTGGAATTAATGGTAATAACATAATGTAAGCACAGGTTGTTAAAAATAAAATTTTTTTAGATAAATCCACTTCTCCACCTCATTTCAATTGATAAAAATCATCTTGATGATTTTGTGTTCTTCTCAACAGATTTATTAGATTTCAAAACGTAAAACACTATTAATCCCTCTAAAAATCCTATTCCATAGCTTAAATGTAATATCAAAAATGACAATATCATCTTAGGCGCATTTTTTACTTTCCCACTGTAAGCCTTTAAGGCGAAGGTAATAGCACCTGCTAAATATAGTAATATTTCTGTCGAAAATAAATATCTAACAATCTTAGAAAATGGGCTTAATAAGGTTCCCCCCATTAAACTGAGGACAAATAATAATGGAACTAAGTGTCTTACTGCTGATGGTTTTTTATGTTTTTGAATTACTCTAACTTTCCAAAAACCATACTGAAAATATTGTGTCCAAAGTTTACTAAAAGATCCTCTTGTATAATAATGAGATATTATATCAGGGGCTAGAAGTATCTTATTGCCACTTTTAGTAATTCTAAAATTCAATTCATCATCTTGATTCCGTACAAGCTCTTCATCAAAATATCCTATTTCATCAAATATACTTCTTTTATAAGCTCCAAAAGCAACGGTGTCAACAAGTTGTTCTACATTTGAAAACCTAAACAGTGCATTTCCTACACCAAATGGTGAGGCCATAGCAAGTGATATAGCCTCTGCCGTACTGTCTTCACTAATGTTTATAATTCTTCCACCCACGCAAGCAATGTCTTCACTTTTTAGTTTTTCTATGCATATTTTTATATAATCCTTATCCATATAGGCATGAGCACCAAAAATTACAATTATTTCGCCTACCGCAGCTTTTATTCCTAAATTCATTGCTGTAGGTGCCACTCTTTTTTCATTAATTACTAATTTTATCTGAGGATATTTAAGGCTATATTCACTTATTATATCCAAAGTACTATCATTTGAACAGCCATCACAAACAAAAATTTCAATATTTTCCATTCCGTAGCTTTGATCTATTATGGATTGTAGACATTTTCCTATGTATTTTTCTTCATTTCTGCAGGGAATAACTACAGATACTTTTACATTTTCTTCACCATTCATTTTATCACTCCTAATTGAGTTTAAACTAATTGTTTTTTAGCAAAGCTAAATATTTCTGTTCCACCAATTGCATGTTCTGATCCCAAATAGCTTTTTTCAATATAACTTCTCTACTTAATCTAGAAGCCTTTTGTTTAAACTCTGAATCATTCAATGCAAGCTCCATAGATGTTTTAAGACTTTCAACATCAATATTTTCTGTAATTAACCCGTTTTTCTTATGATGGATCCACTCTCTATTTGCAGGTATGTCTGAAGCAATGGTTATTATACCTGATGCCATAGCTTCGAGTAGTGTTACAGATGTTGAATCTGAATCTGGTATAGTAATATGCATATGTGAACAATACAGAAGATCTATTAAGTCATCTCTATTTACAAATCCTTTAATATCAACATTTTTTTCCACATTCAACTGTTTTACAAGTGCCTTTATATTTTCCATTTCTGGTCCATCATTAGTTATTATTAATTTAAATTTATATTTTTCATTACTTGCAAGTAGCTTTGCAAATGCTTTTACAATTATATCAATATTGGAATTCACATTAACAGTACGCAAGCTTAAAATTTTAATTTCATCAGTGCTTTCTTTTCTATCCTTATAGCACAAAGATTGATCAACTCCCATGGGCACAGTCAATACATCAGTGTTTGTTAACTGATGTATTGCTTCACTCATAAAATTCGAGTCCGATGTAATTAGCTGTGCACTATTTAATGCATATTTTGTAATAGCTTTATATATCTTATTTTTCTTAGGTGCCACAAGTATATCTGTACCCCAGGCTGATACTACTAGAGGCTTTGCCCCAGATAGTGATGCTAAAAACCCATAACTAGTTACAAAATGCGCATTTATTATATCAAAATTCATTTTTTTAATTAGCTTTTTAATTTGCATTGTTGAAAAAACGTACTGCCAATTACCACCGCTAATATTTATATCAAAATTGCCTATTTTGTGTACAATAATATTTTTGTGGACCACATTAGAAAAAGTTATTAAATGTACTTCATGACCCCTTTCATGAAAAAAATCTAACCATCTTCTAATATGAATACTATTACCATCTCCTAAAAAGCAAATCTTCATCTCATCTACCTCTATCCTATAATATCAACAATTTTTTTTACTGCATCACCAAATCCAAAATATCCATTCTTAGGTTCATTACACTTAAATTGCAAAATAGCATCTTTTATTTTCAACTTATCCGCTCCAACAAGTATATTCCATCCATTTTCTACGGTTTCAATCCATTCAGTTTCTTCTCGAAGCGTAATACAAGGCTTGTCAAGAAAAAATGCTTCCTTTTGTACTCCACCACTGTCAGTAACTATCTTTTTACAGTTCTTCTCTAGCATCACCATTTCTAAATAACCAACAGATTGAATAGTTTGAACATTTTTTTCAAAAGACAATCCGTATTCACTTATATACTTTTGAGTTCTAGGATGTAGTGGAAGTATTATTTTTTCTTCACTTTCATTCAATGCTTCTACGATGTTTTTTAATCTATTGAAATCATTAGTATTTTCAGCTCTGTGAATAGTAGCTAATATATATTCTTCTTTATTTAAGTTAAGTATATTCATTATGTTGGTTTTTTTTTCAGCAATTTTATTAAAATGTAATATAGAATCATACATAACATCGCCTACATTGTATACATTCTTAACTATTCCCTCTTTACTTAAATTGCTAACAGCAGTTTTTGTAGGTGCAAATAAAATATTTGATATATGATCCGTAAGAATACGGTTTTGTTCTTCTGGCATAGTCATATTATAACTTCTAAGTCCAGCCTCTATATGAATAAGTGGTATCAACATTTTACTTGATGCTAGCGCACCAGCTAAAGTAGAATTAGTATCTCCATAAACTAAAACACAATCTGGTTTTTCTTTTTGTAGCACTGATTCAATTTTTATAAGCATATTTCCTGTCTGATACCCATGATTTCCGGAACATATATTTAAATTATAATCCGGTTTTGGGATATCTAATTCTTCAAAAAAAACTTTAGACATGTTATCATCATAATGTTGCCCTGTATGTATTATAATTTCATTATTATTTTTTCTCAAAGCATTAGAAACCATTGATGCTTTGACAAACTGCGGTCTAGCCCCAATTACCGTTAATATTTTCATCTAATCTCACCTTTTATCCTTATTTGTCTGAAATTGATGGCACATAATTGCTTTGATTTCTTACAGAAAGTTTATGTGCAATCTTATATAATGTGGCAATAATATATATAATTATATTATTTTTGGATTTCTCCCAAGCCATATAATATTCTCGATATAAATCATTATTTGTTAAAGTATACATTGATTTTAGCTGTTCTATATGAAGCTTATGATAAAAAACACTTGTTATATTATGAATTTTAAAATTATATAAGTCATATCTCGACCATTTTATTCCTTTAATATTAAATAAGGGTAAATTATCACAAAGCGTCTTCTCACCTTTATTATATAATTCTAAAGCTTTTTTATTATTGGATACAATATTAAAATCCAATAATCCCCAAAGTGAAAAAATCAATCCATTTAATACAAAAGAAGGCTCTTTAGATGGATATTCTTCGTAAAAATATCCGTTACTGAGTAGCGCAAGCACTCCTTTATCTTCACTTTTAACTTCAAAAGATATAAGAAGTTTTTCACAAACATCTAAATATCTTTTATCTTTTGTTACAGAATAACATCTTGCAAGAACAGACATAGGTTGTCCTTGTGATAATGAGGATAACCAAGGCTTATGAAGCCCATAGGTCATCTTGTCATAATCATTAGCATATCCATAGACACCTTTTGATGTCTCCTGCAGGTTTTTTACAAACCATTCTGCACAAATTATAACAACATCAAAATATTTTTTATCTTTCGTCTCTATATATTTATCAAAATTTCCTAAGGCATACTGCGCAATAGTTACTGGAAAATAATAATATGTTCCATCCATTTCTAAAAGAGGTATATTATTTTCATCCATCTTACCAATGTAATTATGCTTAGGTTTTGTGTCAACATAATATTGGTCAATTTTCTTTAAACTACAGTTCTTATTGGCTATCATATCTGGGTGCCAATAATCTTGTTTCCCAAAAATTAAACTTCCATAAGCTTTAACCATTTGAAGAATATTCATGTAGATTTTCCTCTCCTCTATAATATCTTAAAAAGTATAACTAATTTATAAATTTACTGGAATAAATTCACTAGTTGATTTGTTAAATTTTTTCTTTCAAATTCCACACATTTTTCTGCGGCATTAGTATTGGTATCTTCTTTGTTTTTCCATTTTTCATAATTACTTTTTATAAAATTGTAAACACCATCTACATCCCCATGATCATATGAATATCCAATTTCTTTATCTATTATTAAATTTGAAGCTACACCATTTGAAGGCATAATCCCTAAAATTGGTCTTTGAGATCCTATATAGTCAAAAATTTTACCGCTAAACACAGTTCTGCTCTCATCTTCATCTGAGAGTATTATTAAATTAATATCTGCACCCTTCATATGTGAGATGCACTGAGAATGAGGCATATAATCAATTTTTTCGAAATTTTCATAAATACTCGATGCTGCAATTAGATTTATGTATTCATCTAATATAAATCCAATAAACTTTATTTTTATGTTGTTTTTATACTCATCATCTTCATTAAACAATCGCTCTGTTGCTTTTAAGAGTGTTTCTGGTGTTTGTCCTTTTGCCACAATACCACTGTAACATATAGTGAATTTTTCTTCTTTAACAACTTTCACTTTTTCAAAATCATTAGCATCAAAACCATTAGTAATGGTAACAAATTTATCCTTATACTGAGGGTATCTTTTTTTGTAATTTTCACATATAGGTTCTGTAACCATAATTATTTTATCAGCATAGGCTACAACCTCTGCCTCAAGTTTTTCTTCTTTTTTCTTTCTCTTTTCTGAATGACCCACAGTCATTGGTGAATTTCCTATCCATGGATCTCTAAAATCAGCTACCCAGGTCAGATTTGTTTTTTTCTTTGCTTGTAGCGCAATCAAATGTACAGTATATGGATATGAGGATGAAAAAATATATTGAATATCTTCCTTTTTTAAAATATTGTAAACATCCTTTACTGCATGTTTATACCATCTTATTTTACTATCAGGTACTAACAAATTAAGCTCAATGAACCTAAATGCTCTTTCTTTGAGGCCTGGTGAACTTTGCTTTGATACAGTAGTGCTACTACTGTTTTTGTTATCTTCGTTTGATGCAACTTTAGGTTTTCTTATAGCGCTTAATTTTTCAATTATATTTCTAACCCATAAGGTCTCTCCAGAATTTGATCTATATACCACAACACTTTTTGGTACTTCTAAAAGCAAGGTTTCATCATATGCAAAATTATGACCAGCCTTAATAGTTGCAACTATTGGATTATATCCAAATTGCGGCATATATTTAACAAATTTTAAAGTTCTTTGGACTCCGCTTCCGCCCATGGGTGGAAAAAAATACAATATTGATAACACATTTTTACTCACTTTAACACCTCAATTTACTTTTAGTTATTTGAAATAGTTTGTTCTTTTACTGTTATTAATAAAATAGTCACTAAACTAATTAATACAAATGCTGGAACCACGCTTATAGGATGCTTTGAAGTAATGAATGCCTGACCTGTAACATTACCATATGCCATAAGTGAGGTCATGCCTATAAATGTAGGAAGTATAATGCTTTTATTATATTTTTTCTTTTTAGTAAATCCATATATTAAAGATTTAAACATGGTACCCCACCAAGAAAAGAAAAATACTAGTGCAAAAGGCACCCCAAATTCAGCAGCTACATTTAAAAATATATTATGAGCATCGATGTATGCTTTTTTTAGTTCCGGTGCATATGATTGAAAATAATACTTAAAATTAGCTGGGCCTACACCAACATAAGTATGATCTTCTATCATTCTAAATGCTGCTGACCAGATAGGACTTCTATTCCGAGCCTGCTCACCTAATTGATAAAAGAATCCTTTATCACTTCCTGTATTTCCTTCAACTTTAGGCACTCCAGAATTTACAATGGATTCCGTTATTTCTGTCATTTCACCTCGTTGGGATACATTAAAAGTAATGCAACCTAGTATTACTAAGGATACTATTAAATATTTTTTATAATTTTTATAATCTATTATAATAATAGCTACAAAGGCTATTATTAATGCGCCCAATATACCTCTAGATCTTTGAGTACATAAATTAACAATCTCAACTAGTAACAGTAACTTATATATAGAATTATACTTGCCTGAAATTTCTTTGTTAACAGCATATATTAATATAAATGGAAGCACCATCAAAGTATATCCAAGCATAAAATTACTGCCTAATACTCCATAGAGGTGAGTGTTTTCCCCACTCAATATTAGACTATATAGAGCTATAAAAGTATCTGGTATTCCTGATATTGCAACTCCTATACATAGAAACAAAATAATCTTTTTATAAAAATCATGTTCCTTTATTTCTAAACATATCAATATTAAACTATAAAGAATCATAAATATGACTCCGATAAATGTTAATCTAAATGCTTCAAATTTATATGCACTTCGTAATGATGAAATTAGGGCAATAGCACATAGGAAAAAATATACTATAGTAACTATTCCATATTTGCTTTTTATATTAATCTTTTTAAAATTCAATTTTTCTTTTCTTATACCAATCATTAAAAATATAAAATACACAAAATACATTGTAGCACCAATACTATTTTGATTCAATCTATTTAATAAGTATAACTGCATAGGCAGTATTGGTATAGAAATATTATATATTAGTATGGCAGTTTTTGAATCCTTTAACATTAAAACTAATGAACTAATTATAAATATTGTTGTAAAAAAACTAGCTGCAAATATAAAATAATTGGTTTTTCCTATAAGCATATATATACCTAATTGACAAACTAAATATGCTACTAAAATTAACATTTTATATTTTAATAAATAATCTAAATATTCTTTTGACCCATCTTTAATATCCTTTAGTAAATTCATTTATTACCTCCTGGTATTCCTATAATGTATTGAATAATTATGAATTGTTCATGTTTACTTTATATAAGTTTGCCCTAAAAACATTTTATAAATGTTAATTCCACTTTGGACAATACAATTTTGTTTTTCAAAATATGAATATAACCACTTGAACACTTGTTTTGAATTTTTATTATATTGGCTTGTTATAGCTGAATTATGCCATAATACAACAAAAACTCCACTATATTTTTTCACTTGAAAAATAAGTTCTTTAATATATTCCACAGACTCCTCATAATTTAAATTCATATAATCAAAAAGACTTCCCTCCATTAATATTAATGGAATTTCAATTAAATCTAAAGATGAATTATTGGTTAAGTCATAAGTCCGATAAGGCAAACAGTATCCTACCTTGAATCCTGCCTGTTCTGGAAAACATACCGTAGAGTCATATTGCAACTTACAGTCATCTTGAATAACCCATGTTCTCGAGTTATGAAAACTTAAATAATGCTGCCTAACCCCCAAAACAAAAGTATCCTCTATATTATTTTCTAATATGGCAAGTTGATTTTTAAAATTCTCTTTATCATTAGAAGTATTAAGTCCTGGATGAAATCCTATCTCACATCCATTGTCCAATATTTTCTTAAAAATTTCTTTTACTCTATTACTTTTCAAATCATAAGTTTTTCTATCTGCCATAAAGTAAAAGCTGGATTTAAATTTTTTCTCCCTTTCCATATTCATAATGTAATCAAAAGTATCGAAGGGATCTTTCTGTACTTTTAGTATTTTAATATTAATAAAATCACTTATTCTTTTAAATACTTGCCTTGGCTTTCTATCAATTAAAATCATACTAAGTAATAATCTTATTTCTCTTTTAAAGGATAGATGCTGTGTAATGATATCAACATCATGAGATAACATTACTGCATATTCACTCCCCTTCCATAAATCTTTTTTTTCAATGGCCATATTAAATCTTCCACTTAAAACACTAATAAACAAATATATATTTTCATTAACCACTGGTCGTGATAGCAAATTGAATTTATGTAAAATAGAATTCACTATATTAAATCTTCCTTTATCATCGTACTCATCAAAAACAAATTCTTCATAACATGTTAAAAAATAAAATATGGTCTGAAAAATGTCAATATTAAATATTATTTTTTCTTGCTTTTCTTTGATGTAAAGATCACAGACTTTATTAGTAAAGAATACCGGTATTCCCTCATAAAATTCAACATTACTAAGCAAGGAATATTTATGTAAATAATTTTCTCCAAAAAGAGAACCCTGCGTAACAATTATATTTGCAAAGCCACATTCTAAATTGTTTCCATAATAAATAATTAAATCACATTTGCAATCTGTAGGATTAAATTTTGAATATGGTACAATGCAATATTCAACGCAGTAATTACTAAATAATATCTGTGATGCATACTCTATCTGATTTTTAAATTTTTCATTTTCATAAACGATTAAAAATTTCATAACTTACTCACCTACAATATTAAAAATTCTTTCACTAACCTTACCGTCTACTTTATAGAAATTTTCATCTAGGTATTGCTTAATACCTCCATCCTTTTTAATATCAATATCTTTTAGTTTTACTAGTGTTTTTGCTAATTCAAATTCATTGCTTACACCAACTGAAACACCATCACGAACAAAACCTCCTGCATCATTATATTTTGGAAGTAGAATACATGTAGATGGCTTATTTAAAAGGGCTCCCTCAACAACAACTGTAGAATGAACACTTACAATAACATCACTCCAATTAATAAGATCATATAAGTCACCATCTTTTAGGATTTTAGCATTATTTATATTATACTCCTCTATTTTCGACGTGTAGAAGTCATAATATAAATCAATGGGATGAAGCTTAATTATAAGTTCATAAGGCTCTTTTAACAAATTCAATGCTTTAAATAACATTATTGTTGCTGGTTCTAGTAAATCTACAAAATATTGAGTACAATACAAAATTTTTATACTTTCTTTTTTTAATTCTGAATCATTATATTTTCTATTAACTAAAAAATCTGTTCTTACTTGACCCACTACTTTTATATTTTCTTCATTATAAGTGTTAGAATTTTCTAAAAGGAGCTGCTTATATTTATCCCCCCAAAAAAAAGTAGCTTTAGGAACTATTAGCTGCCCAAATTTTGATATTATTGCATATGCAGGTGAATTTTTATTAATTACTCCATGTTGCGATGCAAAGCTTTTTATACCTAGTCTATTTGCAGCAATAATAAAGCATCGACCTCTGTCACCTTCATCAATAATCAAACAGCTTTCAATTTTATTCTTACTTAGAAACCTTTCTGCAGATAAGGTTTCTATTAAGTAAGACTTAGATTGATGTTTTAAATCCTTTAAAATATAACAGAGCATAAGTTCTTTTAAGTCATAGTCCTCAAACTGATAATTAAAACTCGAAAGATTGCTAAGTTCATCTTTATACTTTGAATTATCTATAAGCTTTTCACCTATAAATCTCTTATAAGCAATAAATAATTCAAAAGGCACAAACTTCTCATTACAATTAAATGTTTTATCTATTAGTTCTACACTATTTAATAGTTGAAGATTTAACACATTAAATTTACTTCTACATTTTTCAGTTACAAGACCTATTTGAGTATCATAATAGCGATTGTTTGCTTGGGCATCTTGCACTAAATTCAGTGAACCTGCATGAGAGCATATAAGCATATTTGAGCTTTTGCCTTTAATCATTTTAAACCTTAAGTACTGCAGAGCCCCTGAGAATTGTCTGTGAAATAGCTTATACTTATTGTTTAACCCACTATTTTTTTTATCACTATTTTCTTTCGTAGCTTCACTAGTTTTTAATTTAAATATTTTTTCAGCTGCCATCTTCATAATTTCATTATCTGTTTGGACTAAAAAATCTTTACCATATTCCAGTGTAACTCTTTGAAGAATAGTTATACTGGTTATTAATATTTTTAGTTTTAAAAATATTGTTGGCCTATTGAAATAATATAATGGAATACCATCATAGCTGCATAAATCCTCCATTTGCTTCCCATCAATTTGTTGATTTTCTAAAAACTTAAGAAAGCAAAATGAGCGTCCATCGATATTTGAACTAACTAAATATTTATCTATATCAACTTTTCCATTGCTACTTACCATTTCCTTACACTCATTTGTATATATTAACGTATTCAACTTATATCACTTTCCTTTTACTATATGTCATTGGATTATCTATTTAAAAGAACACCAATTTTCTTCTTAAAGCTAAAAACTGTTATTAAACAAACCATGGTAATTATACCATATCTTATAACCCATATGTCTTTAATGAAATAAAAAATCCCACTAGATATAGCTATAAACAAAATCCCATATATAAAGTGCATAACATTAAAGACTCTTACGTCAGATATTTTTAAAGCTATTATATAATGATACAAAAAAAGCAATAAATATGATACAACAGTTGTCCACCCAGCAGCTACATATCCAAATTTGGGAATAAAAATCAGATTTAAAACTATATTAGCTACTGCAGCCATAAATGTTCCCGTTGCTATATATTTAGTTTTCTTTGTGTAAAACTCTAAATTAACTGGTAGACTATATAAGAAAACAAAGTAATAACCTATCATTATGATTGGTACGAGTCCTATTCCTTGTGAATATGCTTTTGTACCTAAAATCATTGCTATTTCTGGAGATATAAAAATTAAAATAAAGGTTATAAATGAGAATAAAATTATATAATACTTTGTTTTTTCCGAAATTTCATCATAGTTTTCTTCCTTCATATTTTCAAAAAACCAAGGTACCCAAGCTTTATTAGATGCAGCCCAAGCAATACTTACTATGAGTCCCATTTTATATGCAAATCCATAAATACCCGTTTCAGCATCACCTACGATTTTACTTATCATTACGGCATCAGAAGAAGTCAATGCTATTGATGAAAGTTGATGAAAAATCATAGGAAGAGAAATAGGTAGTGCATACTTCCAGTATCTTAAAGCTATTAACTTTCTGCCTTTAATCATAAATATAGCATATAGTATTACTCCATAAATTATTGTAACATACGCTCCGCCCTTGATTCTTCCATAATATCTATTATTAGTTAATCCCATTATTAAAACAATTGATAAAGCAACGTTTATTAGCGTACTTGTTATAGAAATAAATAAAAATTTCTTATACTTATATTCAATAGAATATTTTGTGCTGGCAAAGCTAAGTACAAAACCGAAAAAACTTTGTACAATGAGTAGAATTACTAAATCTGGCTTTATTCCTATCATATTTGAGATAGGATTTTTGAATATAATTCCAATTGTTAGCCATATTACAAAGGTTATACTAGCCAGAAAAAGTAAAGAAGATAAGAATTCTTCATAGTCCTCTTTAAAATCAAATCTCCCTCTAGAAACAGCCGATTCAAGGCCTATACCAATAAGAATAGTAAATACACCAACATAGGTAGTGTATATTGTAATTACACCATTTTCTGTGGGACTGAGCAGTCTATTAAAAATAGGAAGCGTTAAAAACCCTATACCTTGTAGGAAAAATGTTCCTATAGTGTACCATATTCCACTTTTCACTAATTTGCTGCTATATATTTTTTTAACTAAAGCATTCAAATTTCTATCCCCTTACTAATATTTCATATTGCCTATTTTAAAAATAACTAGTGCTATAGCAATCTATTTTTTATGCACTACAATGATAAATAATACCGGTCCATATTAATATATCTTTAAAATAATATGGACCAGTATCCCTATCTGTTATTTTTAAATTTTATTTTGCGTATTTTTTAATAATATTACACACTGCTTCAATATCTTCTTTTTTAAGGCCTACAGAACTTGGAAGATTTATTCCTCGCTCATAAAGTTCACCAGTAACACTTAAATCTCCATGTGTACAATCACTGTATGGTGGCATACCATGTATAGGCATAAAGAAAGGTCTTGCTTCTATTTTTTCTTCATTTAATTTTTGTATAAGTTCATCTCGAGTAATACCATACTCCTTTTCAACTAAGATTGAGTATAGCCAAAAACAATTTTCTACATTATCTTTTTCTATTGGTAAGGTAATTCCATGAGCCTCACTTAAAAATTCATTGTAATAAACTGCATTTTCTTTTTTTACCTTTAGATATTCTTCAACATTTTCAAGTTGAGCCACTCCAAAAGCAGCAAGAAGATTTGGCATCCTAAAATTATATCCTACCTCAGGATGGTAGAAAGCTTTGTTTTCAGTAACTACTTTTGTTTGAGTAGATAAGAATTTTGCTCTATTTCCATATTCTAAATTGTTAGTTACAAACATTCCACCTGCTCCTGTAGTTATAAGCTTATTTCCATTAAAGCTATAGCAACCCATATGTCCTATGGTGCCAGCCATTTTGCCTTTATAAGTAGATCCTAATGCTTCTGTGGCATCTTCTATAACAAACAGATTATGCTTTTGTGCTATTTCCATAATCCTATCCATATCTGCAGGATGACCATAAATATGTACTGGCATTATAGCCTTTGTTTTAGGTGTTATTAACGCTTCTATCTTTTCAGCATCCATAACAAAGGTATCTCTACATACATCTACAAATACAGGCTCAGCACCTACGTATTTTATAGTGTTTATTGGAGATATAAAGGTTAATGACGGAACTATAACTTCATCTCCTGCACCTATACCTAGAGTTACTAATGCTAATTGAAGTGCTGCAGTACCATTATTAGTAACTACTGCACTTTTGCTATGAACATATTCACTAAATCTCTTTTCAAATAAATTAACGTAACTGCCTACTGAGGATACCCAATTAGTATCTATACAGTCTTTTACATATTTCCACTCATTGCCTCTAATTTCTGGTATGCATAATGGTATCACAATAAAAACCTCCTGTTTATTTTATACGTTGTATATGTCTGTTTTGAAATACTGCATATTATTTTTTATCCATTCAACTGTCTCTTCAAGACCTTTATCTATACTATAACTCGGCTTCCAGCCTGTTAATTCTTTTATTTTAGTGTTATCAGCCCATAATCTATTAACTTCGCTATTTTCTGGTCTTAGTCTTTCATCATCACAAAGGATTTTTACGTCCTTTCCTATTATACTTATTATTTTTTTAACTGTGTCTCCTATTGTTATCTCATAGTTTGAACCAGCATTTATAACTTCACCAATAGTTTTTTTGCTTTCAGCAACTTTTATGAAAGCCTCTGCAGTATCTTTTACAAAATTAAAGTCTCTAGTTGGAGTTAAACTTCCAAGTTTAATTTCTGTTTTACCTGCCAATATCTGTGATATTATTGTTGGAATTACAGCCCTTGCTGATTGTCTTGGTCCATAAGTATTAAAGGGTCTTAGAGTAGCTATTGGCATATTGAAGCTTTTATAGTAACTTTCTGCCATCTTATCTGCTCCTATTTTTGATGCTGAATATGGAGATTGACCCTGCATTGGGTGTTTTTCATCAATTGGCACATAAAGAGCTGTGCCATAGGTTTCAGACGTCGAGGTATGCACAATTTTCTCAACGTCATATTCTCTACAGGCTTCTAAAACATTAGTAGTGCCTTCTATATTTGTTCTTACATAGGCCATAGGTGAAAGATAAGAATATGGAATTGCAATTAGTGCAGCAAGATGAAGCACCACTTCTTGCCCCTTTACAATTCTTTTCATTCCATCATATTCTCTTATGTCTCCAGTAACAACTTTAATGCTATCTTTAGTCTTTTTATCAAAAGTGTCAATCCATCCCCAGTTATTAAAAGAATTATATTGGGCAAGTGCCGTAACATCTGCTCCAAGTTCCACTAATCTTTCTGTTAAATGACTTCCTATAAATCCCTCTGCACCTGTAACTAAAACTTTTTTCCCTTGCCAATTCATTTCATCTACCCCTTTTCTTATAGTTTAAAAAATTTATGAATATCCGTGTTGGCCTTTCTATAGTCCTCTATTTGACCTATATCCTTCCAATACTCAGTTATCTCATATATACCTGACGTGTAATCATTATTCATTGCATCTTCTATTAAATCAGTCATATTGTAAACTTCATCTTCTTTTATGTATTTTACAATTTCAGGATTAACCACATATACTCCGCCATTAATATGAAATTTATATGTAGGCTTCTCTTCCAAAGACTCTATAAGCATATTATCCGTAACTAATACTCCATAAGGAACATTAATTTCATAATTTCTAACGCCCACTGTTATATTGAAGTTGTTTTTTATATGATGATTTAATAATTTTTCAAAATCAATTCCTGTTAGTATATCGCCATTTATAACTATAAACGGTTTTGTGAATTTTTCTTTTGCGAGAGCTATTGAACCTGCTGTGCCTAGTTTTTTAGTTTCTCTAATATATTCTATCTTTACCCCAAATTCACTTCCATTTTTGAAGTAATCCTCTATTATTTCTCCTTTATAATTAAGTGAAATAATAAAGTTTCTAAAACCATATTCTTTAAATTGTTCTATTATAAGCTCCAATATGGGTTTATCGCCAACTGTTAGCATAGGTTTCGGTACTGTTTCTGTTAAAGGTCTTAACCTAGTGCCTAGACCTCCCGCCAAAATAAAAACATAATTATCCTTTTTCTCATAAGAGATTATATCATCTAAAAAGTATAAGTCTATAAGTTTTTTATCTTTATCAATAACAGGTACCTGTCTTATCTTATTGCTTAGCATATATTCTTTTGCTTTCTTTTTACTATGCTCTTCTGTTACAAATTTAAAATTTTTAAAATATGTGTTTTCTATACTATCACTTATACTAGAGCCTTTAAGTATAGCCCGCCTAATATCACCATCTGTAATAGTCCCCACCAGTTCATTATTTTCATTTACAACTAGAGCTCCACCAGTTAAGTTTTTATCTATAACCACCATAGCTTCTTTTATTGTAGAACTAGCTCCTATACAATATTTATCAATTGAAAATTTCATAATATCACCTGCGCTTTATAATTTTTGCTGGAATTCCTACTGCAACTACATTATCTACTATATTTTCAATAACCACGGTTCCAGCTCCTATAATTACATTGTTCCCTATCTGTACTGATTGAATTATAGAACTACCCATACCTATATGAGTATTACAGCCAACATTCACCCCTCCGGCTATACAAGCCCTAGGTGAGATATGGGTATTTCTTTGCACTTTGCAATCATGCTCGATTACTGCACCAGTGTTTATTATACAATTCTCTTCTATGAATGCACCTGGATTAATTATGACTCCAGCCATTACGCAAGTTCCAAAGGCTACATTTGCATAAGGAGAAACTATTGCACCCTTATGTATAAGTGCGGGTATAGTAAAGCCTATAGCCAAAAGTTCCATGTATATCTTATCTCGAAGCACAATATTTTGAAGTGCACCAACACATACAAAGGCATTTTTTACTCCAGTATTGTATAGCTCTTTTAAAATGCTGTCATCACCTATTATAGGTATATCTAATACAAGGGCTGCTTCACCACATGCATAAGCTTTGTCCGTTACACCCACTATATCATATTTAGAAGTACTTTTTATAATGTCTATAATAACCTTGCAATGACCACCTGCACCTACAAGTACGATTTTCTCCATAATATCACCCCAACTAGTAAGTTATTCTTTTTTGTATAAGTTCCCTATCTAGGACTATCTCACTTAAAATTTGCGCTATTTTACCACTGGCATTACCATCACCATAAGGATTTATGCAGGTTTCTAATTGTTTGTTAAAGCTCTCATCTTCTAGTGCGCTTTTAATTCCTGCCTTTACAGCATCTTTACCGTAAGGTATGTCTATTATATTGCAGGCTCTTAATCTTCCACCCTGCCTTGATCCTATATTTACCACAGGCAACTTAAAGCTAGGAGCTTCAATTATACCTGAAGATGAATTCCCTATCATTACATCTGCTATTTCTAAAAAGCTTAGGTACTCTACTTGACTTAAATTTCTAAATACCTTTAAGAAAGGATATTTAGCTCTATATTCCTCAATAACCCTTATAATTTCACGTCCGCCATTATCACTGTTTGGATATGAAACTATAGTTTGATACCCAAGTTCTACAATCGCATCTAGTGTTTCTCTTATTTGCCACTCCACCATGTCACGTTCTGTAGTTACTGGATGCTGGGTAAGTAAAAATATCTTATCATCTTCTAATTTAAATCTTTCTAGCATTACACTTCTTGATAAAAACACTGTTTTTTTAATGTAATCAAGACCTGGAGCCCCTACTACAAAAATATTTTCTTCCCTCTCACCTAGTTTAAGGATTCTTTGTTTGCTATCCTCATTAGCGGGAAAATGAATATGCGAAAGTTTAGTTATAGCGTGTCTTACAGATTCATCTACGGTTCCAGTTACTTCCCCTCCATGAATATGAGCCACAGGAATATTCATATGAATAGCTGCAGTGGCTGCCGCAAGCATTTCTCCTCTATCACCAAGTATTAATACCGCATCTGGTTTTATTCTATCAAAGCACTGTGCCATACTTATAATGGAAAGCCCTATAGATTTAGCCATAGAGGCGCCTGTGTCAGAAGCCAGAATTGTTTCAAACTTATCTGCTATTTCAAAACCATCTTTTTCTATCTCGTTTATAGTCATGCCAAATTCAGGGCATAGATGCATACCACAGGCAATAAGATTAAGATCCAATGCCACATGTTTTTCTATTTCTTTAAGAACATGATAAAATATACCATAATCTGCTCTCGTACCCGTTATTACTGCTATTTTTCTTTTCATATTTAATCTCCTATCCTATTTCAAGATGAAGTAATTTGGCTCATTTTTATTCCACCATATTAAAGGCTATTTGCTCATTCATTTTAATATCTCTGTTAGTTTTTTTACCAACAATATCCAAATAGAATTTAGGCGAAAGCCCAGTTCCTGGTCTTTTGTAATCTAAGTCTATTAAACTTATACTCTCTCCTGCATTTATATCTCTAGCAGCTACTATACTTTTTCTGGCTGCCTTCATAGTATCTACTTCACTAGCATTGTACATCTTAATACCACTTCCAAGTGCCATTTCTACATTTCTGATTGCTGTAGCCATGTCTTTTAGCTCTAGAGGACTGAGAGATGCACTATGGTCTGGACCTTCCATGTCCTTATCTAGGGTAAAATGCTTTTCAATTATATTTGCTCCCATAGCAGCTGCGGCTATAGTTACTGTTATCCCTTGTGTGTGGTCAGAATACCCCGACACAATTTTAAAAGCATTTTTTATGGTATTCATTGCATTTAAGTTAACACTTTGAAGTTTAGCTGGATAATTTGAAGTACAATGGAGCACCGCTACTTCTTTATTCCCTATACAATAAATTGCATTTATTGCATCTTCTATTTCTGATAGTGTTGCCATGCCAGAAGATAAAATTATAGGTTTATTAAATCTTGCTATATGCTCTAAAAATGGAATATTCGTTAAATCCGCTGAACTTATTTTAAAAGCCTCCATACCAATGGATAATAAAAAATCAGCGCTTTCAAAATCAAAAGGTGTAGATAAAAACATAATTTTCTTGTGTATGCAATATTTTTGTATTTCTTTAAAATTTTCATATGAAAGTTCTAGTTTCTTTAACATATTAAACTGGGAGTCATCTTTGCCTATATTATTCTTTTGATACTCTGCCATGTCTGCATATTCAGTAACTAATTTTTCAGTCTTAAAGGTCTGAAATTTTATAGCATCAACTCCCGCAAGTACAGCTTCATCCACCAGCTTTTTTGCTATATTTATATCTCCATTATGATTAACCCCAGCCTCTGCAATAATAAAGGCTGGATTTCCATCGCCTATAACTTTACTTTCTATCTTAAACATCCATACTCTCCTTTATTATCAGTTCTACAAGTCTTGCATCTAGCATTGTGTCAATATCTACAGAACTTTCCTTGTCCATTACATAAGGGATTGTATCTTCATTAACAAATTTCTTTTCATCCACTAACATATCTGTTGAATTTAGATATAGTGCACCATTAAATATATAAAAAGCAGGTAAGTCTTGACGCCTTAGATTTGTTCCCTCAAAACTTATGACTTCTTTTAATTTATCATTTTCTATATTTCTCATAAGAATAGGATTTTCCTCAGCTTCACAAACACTAACTAATGAAGTTCTGTTAGACTCAATAATTTTTTCTATAGCTTTATCCAGATGTTCAAAAGTTCTTAAGGGTGATGTTGGCTGTAATAATATTACGTAATCAAAAGCTATATTATTATTTTTATAAAAATCTATTGCATGTATTACCACATCTATAGATTTTGCACTATCACTTGATAATTCCTCTGGTCTTAAAAAAGGAACCACAGCACCATACTGCTGTGCTATTACCTTTATGACATCACTATCTGTTGATACAATTATTTCATCTATGTATTTAGATTTCTTTCCTGCTTCTATTGTATAAGCTATAAGTGGTTTACCACATATAGACATGATGTTCTTATTTGGTATACCTTTTGAACCACCTCTTGCTGGAATAATAGCAAGAAACCTTTTATTCTTATACATAATTATCCCCTTTTAAGTATGATTTTTCCGTATTTTCTTATATCTTGTTTCATATTTAGAATGATTGAATTATTTTTAATTATTCTAAAGTATTGTTTTTGCGTAGCTCCAAAGGATCGAAACATGCTTTCTATTTGTGGAACTACCGAACCTTCAAAATCAAATTTATCCGTAAAGCCCGCAGAATATTTTATAGCTTCAAACACATTTAAATACATGGCTCCACTACTTCTAAATTCTGGGTCTGCACCACCCAATAGATAATATGCGCAGTTTTTATCATACACAAGATAAAGCGCAGCATGAAGATTGTTTTGTGCGTCCACTGTGAAAAACATCTTTCTTGCATTGTTTTTATTTATTATAGCATCAAATCTCCCAAACCACTCAAAATCAAAAGGCACCTTCATATTTTGCCGATCAAAAGTTTTTTTCAGCATACTATACATATCAGATAGAGTCAAGTTATCCATAACCTTTAAATTATGATTTACTGCTTTAGTAATAACTGACTTAGTTTTATCTGCAAACTCACCCCGGACCACTTCTATATTTTGAATACCTTCTATTACATAAGTGTACCTGGTTTGCTCATTATACCCCTTCCACATAAAGGGCATCCAATTAGTAAAATTATAGTGAAATGAACAATCAAAATTTTTAAATTTAGGAATATTATCTACAAAATCCATAATTATATCTTTTTCTTTAGAAATTCTTTTTACATACTTCATTTCTGAAAAATCAGTAAAAACTATGCCCAAGGTTTGGGTAAGCTTTGGCATAGTTATATATCCACTTTCATTTTGAGTTATGGGCATACCTGCAACCATTCTATCGCCTTTATCAAAGCAGCCTAGTATATCATACTTTGAACCTACTGCATCTAACCAAAAGCTTTTAGCAAATATGCATCCTTGTGGAGATTTGTCTACAAATGCATCCCACATTTCATATTCATTTTTTTCTAAATTTCTAAAATTAAAATTTCCCATATTTACTTCCTTTTATTGATTTTTAAGCAATTGATCCTCTGGTACAGCTCGAAGCACTTTAGCAGGATTTCCAACTACTATTGTTCCTGCTTCCACGTCTTTTGTAACTACACTACCTGCTGCTACTAAAGCATCTTCGTGTATGATTTTACCTGGGAGAATAACTGCTCCAGCTCCAATTCTTCCGCCTTTTTTTATAGTTACTCCTTTAAATTTTCCGAACCTTTCCTTAGAACGGGCCGCATAGTTATCATTAGAAGTTGTAACACAAGGGGCAATAAATACATAATCGCAAACCTGGGAATAAGCAGTTAAATATACATTAGTTTGTATTTTGCAGTTAGACCCAACGCTACAGAAATTTTCAATAGTTGTTCCGCGACCAATAATTGTTTTTGAACCTAGGGTTACATTTTCTCTTATTACAGCAGTGTCCGCAATAAGTGTTTTCTCTCCAATTGTGCAACCACAATAAATAATTACCCCTGCCCCTATAAGGCAACCTTCACTTATTTTAGCTGGAAGCAATTTTTCTTCATCTTTGAAAATGCTGTTTACGGATCTCATAGGCTGTTTACCTATTACCGTATTATCATCTATTCTAACGTTGTCTGAAATATTAGTTCCAGTGTGTATAACCACATTACTACCTATAACACAATTATCTCCTATAACTACCTCATCATCTATTACTACAAAATGTCCCATTGTTACATTATTGCCAATTTTGCTTTTCTCTGAAACATAATTCATGAAATTAACTCCTTTTCATATGATATTTCTAAAATTATTTTTTCATTTGCATTGTTGAGAACTCTCCCATTGGGAATTTAACTGGAAGCCCTGTAAGTCTTGATTTATAAGCAGCAAGTATAATAGACATACCTTTTTTACCTTCTTCTCCATTTATGAGAGGTTGTCTATCCATATTTATAGCATCTACCATGTCTTTATATAGTGGTGTATGTCCAAAGCCATATACTGAATCTGGGTCGCCTTTCTGCTGACTTAATATTTCCTGCTCAGTATCTATATTATCCGCAAATTTCCAAGTTTCAATTGAATTAACTGCAAGTCCTCCTATACAAACTGTACCAGTTTCACCAAAGATGCTTAATGTCTCTTCTAAATTTTTAGGATATACACAAGCAGAACCTTCAATCATACCTATAGCTCCATTTTTAAATCTTATCATTATTGCTCCAAAATCTTCAGCTTCTATATCTCGAAGGAAAGTATCACACTGGGCATAAACAGTGTCTATTTCTCCGCCCATCATCCATTGTAATAAATCAATATTGTGAATACATTGATTCATTAGTGTACCACCGTCCAGTTCCCATGTTCCTCTCCAAGGTGCTTGAGTGTAGTATCCCATATTTCTATTCCAAAGGATTCTTGCTGTTCCATTAACTAATTTTCCGAATCTATTTTCTTCCACTGCTGCTCTGAGCTTTTGTATTGGCTCATTAAATCTATTTTGATGACTAACACAAAGTTTTACATTGTTTTTACTTGCACACTGAATCATTCTATCTGCATCTTGAGTAGATAGCGCCATGGGTTTTTCCACAAGTACATGTTTACCTCTATTCATGCAATATATAGCTATTTCCGGATGATATCCACTTTCAGTAGCTATAGAAACCATATCTATATCAGCTTTTTCAAGCATTTCTTTATAATCTGTATAGACTTTTACATCAGCATTTTCTCCTAGTGCTTTTATGTACTCATCTCTTTTGGAAGATGCATTATCTTCCACCACATCGCAAACTGCTGTAAGCTGGATTTCTGACTTATTTTGAGTTATAGCCTCTATATGTTTGTAAGATATTCTCCCACATCCTATTATTGCTACCTTTAATTTTTTCATTTAAATTCCTCCTTGATGGTTTGTTAGAATTTTGGCATGCAACATTATAAAATAGTTTACAATGTTTGCATGCCATAATTTTTTTGCGCATTATTTCATTTACTCTTAAAGTTTATTAATTTTTTCTCTATTGTTTACAACATGCTTTGTCGCGTTTCTAGTATCATATAATAAACTAGCTTTAGCTACAATTTGTTCATAATCGTAAGAACTATGATCCGTAGTTATTATCACTATATCTGCATTTGTTATTTCTTTTTCCCAATTTACAGTTATGTATTCTTTGCCTTTATGGCTGAATTTTGGGATAAATGGATCGTTTATGATAATGTCTGCACCATTCTTTTCTAATTGATCAATAACCTTTAATGTTGGTGATTCTCTCATATCATCTATATCTTTCTTATAAGCTGCACCCATAAGAAGAACTTTTGCTCCATTTAGTGCCTTTTTTTGACCATTTAAAAGTTTCATAACATTTTCAAGCACAAATTCAGGCATATAATCGTTAATTATACCTGAAGCTTCTATTAACTTTGTATGATAATCAAACTCTTTTGCCTTCCACTCAAGGTAGAATGGATCAAGTGGTATACAATGCCCACCAAGTCCTGGACCTGGGTAGAATGGCATAAAACCATATGGTTTAGTTTTCGCTGCATCTATTACTTCCCAAATATCAATATTCATTCTTTTACACAAAATAGCCATTTCATTTGCTAGCGCTATATTTACATTTCTGAAAGTGTTTTCAAGAATTTTTTCCATTTCAGCTACTGCTGGAGAAGACACTTCCATTATATCTCCCTCTAGCACACTTCTGTATAACATCCCTGCAACTTCGGTACATTCTTTAGTACATCCTCCAACTATCTTTGGAGTGTTTTTTGTATTAAATTCTTTATTACCTGGATCAATTCGTTCAGGAGAGAATGCGAGGAAAAAGTCAACTCCACATTTTAAACCTGATTCTTCTAGAATTGGTTTTAAAACTTCCTCAGTTGTTCCTGGGTATGTAGTACTTTCAAGTACTACAAGCATTCCCCTATGCAAATATTTAGCTACACTTTTAGTTGAATCCACTACATATGATAAATCTGGTTGTTTATATAAATCTAGTGGTGTAGGTACCGCAATACATACTGTATCAACGTCAGCAACAAAGCTAAAATCTGTAGTTGCTTTCAATTTTCCTTCCTCCACTAATGCCTTTAAATCTGAATCTACAATATCGCCAATGTAATTACGTCCTTCATTTACCATTTGAACCTTTTTATCTTGAACATCAAAGCCTATTACTTCATATCCTACCTTAGCTTTTTCTACAGCTAGCGGCAATCCCACATAGCCAAGGCCTACTACACCAAGTTTAGCTGTTTTGTTTTTTAATTTTAACAATAATTCGTCTTTATATTGAGACATTTTATTACCTCCTATAACCTTAAAGGTCTAATTAAATCAGTTTTTTTAGTTCATCTTCCTTTTATAAGTAGGAACTTTTTCTTCCATTAAAGCAAATACAGCTTCTTTATCTCTTCCTACCACATTTTTAAAATCCTCAATAGATTTTTCAATAAAATCTATATCATTTCCAATAGGTTTTTCAACGTAAATTTTATTATGTGAAGTGGATGTTAATGCTACTTCATCCATAAGAAGCTCTTCATAAAGTTTTTCTCCTGGTCTTAGTCCAATAAATTCAATTTTTATATCTACATCTGGTTCAAGCCCTGAAAGAGTTATTAACCCTCTTGCTAAATCAACTATTTTTACTGGTTCACCCATATCTAAAACAAATATTTCTCCACCCTTTGCCATGCCTCCAGCTTGAATTACTAATTGTGCAGCTTCTGGTATTGTCATAAAGAACCTATTTATATCAGGGTGCATAACTGTTACCGGTCCCCCATGAGCTATTTGTTTTTTAAATAATGGTATTACTGAACCATTACTTCCTAAAACATTACCAAATCTTACAGCCACATATTCAGTGTCGCTAATTGTATCAAAGGCCTGAATTATGAGCTCACAAAATCTCTTAGTGGCTCCCATAATATTTGTAGGATTTACCGCTTTATCTGTACTAATTTGAACAAATCTCTTAACACCAGCTTCATGACTACATTTTACCACATTATAAGTTCCTATTACATTATTCTTAATAGCTTCTGCTGGGTTATTCTCCATAAGTGGCACATGTTTGTGAGCCGCTGCATGGAATACTACATCCGGTTTATGGTTTTCAAAAATTTCTTTTAATCTATCAATATCTCTAACAGATGCAATAATAAACTCTTTATTTAACTGCGGAAATTCGTAGTTAAGTTCCATCTGTAAGTCATAAGCATTGTTTTCATAAATGTCCAAAACTATTAGTTTTTTAGGGTTAAACTTAGCAATTTGCCTGCATAGTTCAGAACCTATAGAACCTCCACCACCTGTAACTAATATTGTTTTACCTTTAATATATTTATCAATATCTTCGGTACTTAATTTAACTGGATCTCTTCCTAAAAGATCTTCAATATTTACATCGCGAAGCTCACTAATGTTTACTTTTTCATCTACAATCTCATAAATACCAGGAATTGTTTTTAACTTGCATTTAGTCTTTTTGCAGATGTTTAGTATTTCTGTTTTGGTTTTAAAATCTGCTGAAGGCATGGTAATAATTATTTCCTCAACGGCCTCTTGCTGGCAAATAGAAATTATCTTATCTCTACCACCTAATACCTTAATGCCATTGATTATTTTATCCTTTTTAGAAGAATCATCATCAATTAATCCAACAATATAATATTTAAGTTCGCTATGCTTACTAATCTCTTTTACTAAAAGTGCACCTGCATCGCCCGCACCTACAATAAGAATGTTTACGTTATTATCACACTGCTTATTTTCACCTTTTTTTTGCTCTGATATTCTATATATGATTCTAATTCCACCTAAGGTAATTATGCATAGAAGCCAAAATATAATATGCACAGTAAAAGGGAATCTATAGTAGGCACTTTTAAATAAGATATAACTAACTAAATAACTATAAATTACAAATGCTACATTTGCCAGGGATATTGAATATACTATAGAAAACAACTCTTTGATAGAAGCATATTTCCATATACTTCGATACAATTTGAATATTTTATTAAAGCCTATTATTAAAATTAGCACTGGAACAATTGAAAGTTTAAAAAATTGAAGGTCTTTACCGGGGATATTAAAATCAAATTTCAACAGTAGAGATATATATAATGATGCCAAAACACAAACAATATCCACCGCAAAAACCCTTCTATCAGTTTTCATGAAGTTCACATCCTCTATTTAGTTTTAAATCCTTTGCCATTCTCCTTAATCATTTTACCTCATTTCTAAAATTATTCAACATATTTTTTCTACTTCTATTATGAGATATCTTTGCATGTATTATTATATCCTAAAACCTTGTTTTTGTATAATTAAATGGAGTTTATTAACTATTTATTTATATTTTCTCAACATATAGCTGTTTAATCTGGTTAAATCATCATCTGCGGTGCTGCAAAAATAAAGAACAACCAGAGCAATTAATAATTGCTGGTTGTCCTTTATTTTTATTAAATTACAAATTTAACGACATTTCAGAAGGAAGTCTCCCACTTCTATAAGTGGGAGACTAAATATTCTTCTGAAGTCGTTAATTACAGCTCCGCAGGAGATGATTTAATATATGTAATTAGGAACATCAAAATACAAATTACTATTTGAAAAACTATCCGTAATAGTTTTTATACTTTTTGTTTGTTTATTAGCCCAACCTATGTCCGTTGCGTATTGATGTGTTCCTGCAATGCCTGGATTCCATCTCATTTTATATAAGGTGTTTTGGCTATTACTCGAATTATTGATATAATATTTAGAAATCCAATTTGCGCCCCCATCAACTGCTTGTCCAACGCTAAACCAACCATTTGTATATGCATATTCACTACCCAGTCTTGTAGGGTCTGCGTCATATGCCCCAATACCAAACATATTATAGGTTACCTTAGGAGATACAGGTTTCCCCTTTACTTGTGTTACTATAACTCCACTTGCTAAACTAGATTTACCATATCCAGTTTCCAAAAAAGCATGTGATATCAAATATGCCGGACTAACATTATATGTTGCACAAGAATCTGAGAATGCTTGTCCCTTTCCACTTAATACTCCTTTGCCTTGCAAAACACTATTAATATCATTAACAGAAATTCCTTTAGTATAATTTAGTTTTAAAAACTGATACTTTCCTTCTCCATTTAAAAAATTTCTAGGATCCATATAGTACTTTATTTCATTCCTATTAGCCAGTATCCATTTACCTGATGTATCTGTTACTGAAGCCTTTAGTCCATACTGAATATCTGTTATATTATCTAGGGAATAATTATAATTTGTTAAACTAGTATTAGACTTAGTAATATTTATTACTTTTAACTTCCAGCCTTCATAGGCTGCTGCATGAGTATCCTTAGCAACTTTAGCCCAAAGTGTAGAATTTGCAGACATAGCCCAAACATCTATAACATATATCCCTACTTCCGTAGGCTGCCACAGGATTTTGCCCTCAGAATAATCGGTAAGGTGGGTTGTCCATTGATTCTTTGTGGCGTTATAAACATTTAACTTATATTTATAGGGTGCTTGCATACCACTAATATTTTCGATGCCATTTATTTCAACCTTGTCACCCAACATGTATTCGTCTTTGGAAGTTTGAATATCTCCATCTAAATATACCCTATTATTATCATCTCTATTAACACAATTTAGATTTGCTATGTAAAAACTATCATAATCTGCATTTGAACCTTTTGCTCTTGCCCAAATAGATACTTTGTACTTTCCTAACTTAAATATTTTTTGGGGGCTTATCTCATAGGGAATTTGTGCATTTATAAATCCTGTATAACCTGATGTAAGTTCTGTCCATAGCTTTGTATTTTCTTCATATAAAAATATTTTATACTGAACTTCCTGTGCATTCTTGGAAGTTATATAAAACTTCTCTTTGTCACCTTCTATTAATGGTGAATGTGAAACTCCAATAAATGATACAACAGGTTTTTCCAAAGCTGATGCAGATTTTGGGCAT
This sequence comes from Clostridium sp. FP1, assembly GCF_011065975.2. Classification (NCBI taxonomy): domain Bacteria; kingdom Bacillati; phylum Bacillota; class Clostridia; order Eubacteriales; family Clostridiaceae; genus Clostridium; species Clostridium sp. FP1. The sequence continues at coordinate 2,850,727 of NZ_JAAMNJ020000001.1, forward strand.
AAAATAATAAGACTGACTGTTAATATAATTACCGATAAAATTTTTTTCAATTTAAAACACTCCTCACATAAATACATTGCTATTTTCTTCGGTTATTTTTTGATTTTCTTTAATGCTTTCCATGATATTTATTTAATAACGTTATAAAAAATATTAAATTGAGTTATTGCGCAAAAAAAAGCCTTTTTTACTTGGCTTTTTTTTACAATACCATCTAAATATCACAATTATTTACTATCGGCCAATAGATCTTCTAACTGAATTACGATTTCATCTAGTGGAGCTATTTTTTTAGCCATATCTAAATGCACTCTAGCATTATCAAAGTCTTTAATATTTATATAGCACATAATAAGATTTGTACATACCTCTATGGATTTTGTAACCTCAAATGCCTCCCTAAAATACCTTATGGCAAGCTCGTAATTTTCAAGACATGCATAGTTAATTCCATACTCAATTACTACCTCAATTAAATCATTTTCTATTGCTACTGCCTCATTCAAATAGTATATAGCCTTCTCATAATTTTGTAGAATTCTATAAGCTACAGCACTGTGATAATATATATCTGGTCTATCTCCTAATTGTTCCATTAGTGGTATTAAAATTTGGAGTGCATCTTTAGGACTTGTGGGTATTAGTTCCTTTGCCTTTTGAAAACTTGCTATAGTTTTTAAATTGCTTTTGTGCTCAATTACCTCTGTTGTTAGTTCTCCACCACTTTCAACATATTTATTTATAGCAATGTACGCTGCATCATGATCCATTTCACTATTAAAAACTAATGACTCATATAGATATGGATTACTGTAATTAGTGATTTTTTTAGCCTTTTCTACAAGTTTTAATTGTTCCTGCTTGAACATGCTATTAGTGGATCTTAATTTATCCACGAGCAAAAAAATTTTATCGTAATTTTCAGTATTTTCTTCTATAGTCAATAACCCTTTTAAAATAATATATGCTTCTTCATAATTTTCATTTTGGATTTCTTTAAAGACCACACCTTTAATAAATCCTATTGAATTTGGAATAGTATTTATAATTTTTTTATACTCTTCAGTATATTTAAAGTGTTCATCTGCTCCTAAAACATAAAACATCCCTTCGATAAATAGATTAACTGGTATATTATCAAAATCCTCTTTTTTCTTTACTTTTTCTATTATCTCATTAGTTCTCACTGGGAAGTATATGTCATCCGAAATGACAAAATCATTGATTTTACTATTCTTCTTAATTTCTAAAAAAAGAAGTGCTGATAATTTTTCCGAAAAATATGTTTTTATGTCCATGCTTACACCTTCCTACTAATCTTAAATATTTATACTACGCGTACTCGTCTTAATAATAATATACTGAGGGTAATTTGTAAACCGCCGTAGTGGACTTTAGGCTTATATTAATATACCGTTTTTAATTTATGTATGATTCATTAACTATTGACATAACATTTTCTTTGAGCCGAATTATTTTTTCAGCTGTATTTTCTAAAGAGTTTCCTTTAACAGATAAATATATTTTCATTTTTGGCTCAGTACCAGAAGGCCTAGCTACAAACCAAGAACCATCCTCCAAAACAAACTTTAATACATTTGATTTTGGAAGTTCTATTATTTTCTGACTGTGCACTATTAAATCCACCTCTAACCCAGATCTATAGTCCATTTTTTTTACAATTTTATTTTCTCCTAGGTTTTCCTTCATTGAAGACCTTAAATGTTCTAATATATTACTTATTTTTTCTGCACCATCTTTTCCTTTTAGTTCTATTGAAACTAAACTTTCTTCGTAGTATCCATGTTCATTATAAATATCCATCAGTGCATCGTACAAACTCTTACCTTTATTTTTATAGTAAAGTGTCATCTCACAAATTAGCATCGCTGCTATAACTGCGTCTTTATCACGTACAAAATTTCCAGCTAAATATCCAAAACTTTCTTCAAACCCAAATATAAATTCTTTTTTACCTTTCAACTCAAACTCTTTAATTTTTTCCCCAATATATTTAAATCCTGTTAGCACATCTAATACTTCAACATTATATTTTCTACCAATGGCCTCTACCATATCTGTAGTAACAATGGTTTTTATTACCACACCATTGTTAGATAACTTATTAGTTTCACACAATGATTTTAAAATATAATTGCTTAATAATACACCTGTCTGATTTCCTGTAAGAACTTTATATTGACCCTTTTTATCTTTGACTACTACTCCGATTCGATCACAATCAGGGTCTGTTCCAAAAATTATGTCTGGATTAATGTCTTTTGCCATTTCAAGAGCTAATGTAAATACCTTTGGATCCTCTGGATTAGGATATGGTGCTGTTGGAAAATTTCCATTTGGCATTTCTTGTTTATTTACAACAAATACATTATCATAACCAAGTTCATTTAAAACTCTTCTCACAGGTACATTTCCTGAACCATGAATAGGCGTATAAATTACTTTTAAATCCTTGGCACATTGCGAAACTAAGTCTTTTCTCATAGTTAAATTCTTAACCTTAGTAATGTATGATAAATAAAGACTTTCTCCAATGATTTTTAGAATTCCATTTGTTTTAGCTTTGGAAATCTCCATAGTTTTCACTTTAGAAAAGTCTTTTATTCTCCCTGCACAGGTTATAATTTCATTTGCAACCTCATCAGTAACTTGTCCACCGTCATCCCCATAAACTTTATATCCATTATACTCTTTAGGATTATGCGAAGCAGTAATAACAATACCTGCTTTACACTTTAGTGCGCGGACAGCATAAGATAAAATCGGAGTTGGTGTTAAGTGCTCAAATAAATTAACAAAAATGCCATTACCACAAAGTGTTTTTGCAGCAGCTCCTGCAAATTCCTTTGACATATTTCTTGAATCATAAGCAATACTGACTGATATATTATCCTTATATTTTGAATTTAAATAGTCTGCCAGGCCTTGAGTAGCTTTGCCTATGGTATGTATATTCATTCTGTTTGTTCCTGCACCCATTACCCCTCTTAGTCCTCCTGTACCAAACTCTAAATCTTTGTAAAATCTATCTTCAATTTCTTTTTCATCTACTAAATGTTCTAACTCACTCTTTAATTCTAAATCTATGGAATTAGAGTTAATCCAACTTTTATATTTTTCTCTGTACGTCATATATTAGCCTCCTTAAATTCCTAAAAACAAATAACAACTTATAATTATTATCTCATATTATACTATCATAGCAATACAAATAGAAGTTACTTTTTATCAATAACCAATCTTTACCTATTTTGTTGTTTTTACTATTGTTTTAGAAAAATCTACATAATATACTACAGCGTTTATTTTTATTTTAAATTATTATTGCATTTGCATATTTTATCCTTTATAATTATAAATTGTTTGAATGAATATATTTCAAAAAATAATTTTTAATATTTGGAACATAAAAATAAATAAAATAGTATACTTACTCCACATTTATTTGCATGTACCTTAGTATAAGTTCCTTTGAAAGGGGTGTATAAATTGTATAGATTAAATCAAAATGAAACTCCATTATTTGATGCTCTAATGGAATATGTTAACAGAGATACCTTGCCGCTGCACGTACCTGGCCATAAAAAAGGAATAGGAGCCGATGAACAGTTTAGAAGTTTTATGGGGGATAACCCTTTTAAAATTGACGTTACAGTTTTTAAACTTGTTGATTCTTTTCATCACTCAACTGGGCCTATTAAAAAGGCTCAAGAATTAGCGGCAGATGCTTATGGTGCTGATGCTTCATTTTTCTCAGTTCATGGTACTTCAGGTGCTATTCAAGCTATGATTATGTCTGTAGTTGGATCTGGCGAAAAAATAATTGTGCCTAGAAATGTTCATAAATCTATAACCGGTGGCATAATACTTGCCGGTGCTGTCCCAGTTTATATGCAACCAGAACTAGATAAAAAAATAGGTGTCGCTCATGGAGTTTCACCAGAGACAGTAGAAGCAACCTTAAAGGAAAATCCTGATGCAAAAGCAGTACTTATAATTAATCCAACCTATTATGGAGTTTCCACTGATATTAAGAGCATTGCAGATATTGTTCACGAATACGACATTCCTCTTATAGTTGATGAAGCTCATGGGCCTCATCTTAAATTTAATGATAGATTACCAATGTCTGCCATGGAAGCTGGTGCAGATATATGCTGTCAAAGTACTCATAAAATTATTGGTTCCTTAACGCAAAGCTCTATGCTCCATGTTAATTCGAATCTTGTTAGCCCAGCTAGAGTTAAGCAACTAATAAACTTAATGCACACAACTTCACCTTCCTACATTCTAATGGCATCATTGGATTGTGCAAGAAGACAAATTGCATTGCATGGCGAAGAGCTTTTAGAGAAAACTATTGATTTATCCAATTATGTAAGAAGTGAAGTAAACAAAATTCCAGGACTTTATTGTTTTGGTGAAGAGGTCTTAGATGGTCTTGGTGCTTTCGCTATTGATCCAACTAAAATCACAATAACCTGTAGAGATTTAGGTATAACAGGTTATGACTTAGATATGATACTTTCTAACAAATATCATATACAAATGGAATTATCTGATCTTTATAACATACTCGCAGTTGGTTCCTTTGGTGATACTGAAGAGGGAATGGAGAAATTACTTACAGCTTTAAGAGAAATAAGTAATGAATACTATGGCAAAGGCATAAAAAAAGCCGATTTTATTGATATTCCTAGTATTCCAGATCAAGTTCAGATTCCTCGTGAGGCTTTCAACAGTGTAAATACTGCTGTAGAAATTAAAAAGAGTGTGGGCATGATAAGCGGAGAATTTTTAATGGCTTACCCACCTGGTATTCCAATACTTTGCCCTGGTGAGAGAATAACTCAAGAGATTATAGATTATGTTGAAAAATTAAAAGCAACTGGATTATATGTTCAAGGAACTGAAGATCCAGAAGTTGAATATATAAAAGTCGTTAGAGAAGAAGATGCTGTCTATATAACTGTTGAATAAATGTAAAAAGAACTCCAAATTAGGAGTTCTTTTTGCTTCTATTTAAATTTACTCTATAATCAATGTTTTCTTTTTCAATAGTGCCTAAGTACTTAAAATATTCAGTGTCTGACATTTTACTTATGATAATGCAAGTATCAACCAATTTATTAAAATACCCCATCATATAACTTATCTTCATTAATGGCTGCGTTAGTTTATGGTTAAATCTAATGGACATCTGTTTTCTCTTTTTTTCTGCAGTTTTTTTAATATTTGAATAACATCCACTTCCAGAGTCTATCAATTTTATCTTTTGTAGATTTATGCTTAAAGCCTCTCTATATATCGGTAATAGTTCTTCCAGCATATGCGCATTAAAATATTTTTTTTCTGTTTTATATTCCCCTGCTTTAGCCATAAGTTGTTTTAAAACCGCATTGTTATTTTTTCTAACACTAGGCAATTTAATAACAACTTGTTTTACTTGTTCCGAATCCACAATTCCTTCTTTAGTTAAGAAATCTAAACCCGCCTCCACTAATTTATAATCCTTCTTATCCTTTTCAATTGTACCATCCTCTTGAAATGCATTTACTATACAGGTTCTGCTTTCTGTATTATAAAATATATCTGAAAAATAGGCTAGTTTTGCTAGTCTTTCTTGTAGTGATTTTTCATTTACGATTTCATTTTTTTCATTAATATAAAGATACCCCAAATTTTCTTTTCGAAAATTTCTAAATAGTTTTTTAGAAAATGTAATTTCTCTATATAATATATTATTATATTCCAAAGGGTCAAATATCTTAACGACTTCACCTTTTTTTGTATATTGCTTTATAATTTCTAATATTTCTTTAGATGCTGGTGAGTATATTGGCATTTTTATTTCCCCCTCGTAGTCCTCTGGAGCACGAAACAATTATTTTGCCTCTTATCGCTCTCTGGTGTAGAACCTTTATTTATATTATATCAAATTTTTAGAAATATCCCACAAAAATATACTATTTTCTGCTTAGTACGCAATTTAAAATATATATTTGCATTATTAAGTAAATTACAATGAAAAATAAGAAACAAGAGCTTTAACCCAAAGCCCCTATTTCTTATTAAAAATTCACTAAAGTTACATCGTTAATTACTGAACACCCATACCTGCACTAAATGCCTTCTTGTTTATTTCTACAGCTTTAGGAGGTACTATATCACTAATAACTCCTTCCCAGTTTATATCTTGTAATTTAAGTACTTTAATTAATGCTCCTAGTAGAACTACATTTTGAGCTTTAATATTCCCAAGATTTTTAGCGATTCCAGCTGCATTAATAACTATTATGTTATTAACTACGTCACCTAATCTTTCGTTTACATTTTCAGGATATTTTTCTTTACCTATTAAAACTGGTATAGGATATATTTCATAATCATTGACTACCATATAACCATCTTTCTTTAAATAAGGCAAATATCTAGCTGCTTCACTTTTTTCGAAGGATACTATTACATCCACTTTACCTTTTTCTATTAGAGGTGAATAAATTTTTTCTCCAAATCTTACTTGAGTAGTAACACTTCCACCTCTTTGAGCCATGCCGTGAACTTCTGACATTTTTACATCATATCCACTTTTTAAAAGTCCTTCTGTCAAAATTTTAGATGCTAGAATAGTTCCTTGTCCACCTACACCTACAAATAATACATTTTTATTTTCGCGCATAATTATTCACCAACCTTTTCTATAGCTTTAAATGGGCATACTTGCATACATATTCCGCAGCCATTACACATGGTAGCGTCTATAGTTACAACTCCATTTTGGAATTTTATCGCCGGACAGCCTATTTTTAAACAAGCCTTACACTTTTTACATTTTTCTTGATCAATAACACATTTAATTCCTGCTCTAGCTTTAAGTACATCCTTAATTAATGCACAAGGTTGTTTTGTAATGATTACAAAGGGTTCTGTGCTAGCATGTGCTTCTTTCACTGCACTCTTAGTCTCATCTAGTTTATATGGATCTACTACTCTTATATTTTCTGCTTTAATACCACAGGCAAGAACTAACTGTTCAATATCAATCATAGGTGCGGGAGTTCCTTGAAGGGTTTTTCCTGTACCAGGATTTTCTTGATGTCCTGTCATACCAGTAATTCTATTATCCAAAATACAAGTAACTATCGGGGTATTATTATAAACTGCATTTATAAGCCCCGTTATTCCTGAATGGAAGAAAGTTGAGTCTCCAATAAAAGCAAAAACTTTTTTATCATCTCTACTGGCAACCATATTGGCTCTTTCAATTCCTGTACCTGCTGAAATTGAAGCACCCATACATATAACTGTATCTGTTACACTAAGAGGTGCTACCATGCCTAGTGTATAGCATCCTATATCACCAGATGATATTATATCTTTATATTTAGATACTTCATAAAAGATTCCTCTATGCGGGCAACCTGGGCATAATACTGGTGGTCTTGATGGAGCTTGTACATCTGTTTTATAAGTAAGGTCATTAACTTCACCTAGAATAGCCCTTCTTATTATGTCAGGATTTAATTCATCACAAATAGGAATTACTTCTTTTCCTATGCATTCAATTCCCATTGCTTTTATTTCAGTCTCTAAATATGGGTCATTCTCTTCTATTATATATAGTTTTTCAACCTTAGCTGCAAATTCTCTAATCATCTCATCTGGAAGAGGATAACTCATTCCTATTTTTAAGTAGCAAGCACTATCTCCAAAAACTTCTTTAGAGTATTGATAAGAAATACCACTGGTGATTATTCCTATTTTAGTATCTCCCATTTCTATTCTGTTTAAAGGTGAAGTATTAGAGTATTTTCTTAGTGCATCTAATCTTTCTTCTACTTCATAATGTTTAGATTTTGAATGCGCTGGCGTCATAATGTACTTCTTAATATTCTTTTCGTAAGGTTTAACTTCTACTGATTTTTTTTCTCCAAGTTCTAGTGCAGATTTAGAATGACATACTCTTGTAGTAACTCTAAATAAGACAAGCGTATCAAATTTTTCACTAATTTCATAAGCTGCTTTCATATAGTCTAAGCATTCTTGTGAATCAGATGGTTCTACCATTGCTACTTTAGCATGTGGTGCATAGTATCTATTATCCTGCTCATTTTGAGAGGAATGCATTCCAGGGTCATCTGCTGTAACCACAACAAATCCTCCGTTAACGCCTTCATAAGCCATTGTAAATAAAGGGTCAGCAGCTACATTTAATCCTACATGCTTCATAGTAGTGAGTGTTCTTGCTCCACCAATAGATGCACCGGATGCGACTTCGAATGCTACTTTTTCATTAGGTGCCCATTCTGCATAAACACCTTCATATTTCGCGAAGTTTTCTAGTATTTCTGTACTAGGTGTTCCTGGATAAGCTGAAGCTATATGGCATCCAGCTTCATAAGCACCTCTTGCAATTGCTTCATTACCTGACATTATTATTTTTTTCATATATTATATCCCCCTTGTATTACTTATGGGCACTAAACAATTATCAATTGTTTAGCCCCTTGCCTTTCTCATAAGTACTCAACAATTATTAATTGTTGAACCTCTTGTATCCCCCATGAGCACTTAACAATTATTAAATGTTAAACACCTTAATTTTTAAACTACCACTGCTCCAAGAGCTATAGAATATAATTTAGATTTTGCACTATCAGCCCTTGAAACCAATACTACTGGACATTTTGCTCCTACTATAATGCCCGCACTTTCAGCTTTTGCAAAATACGTAAGAGATTTACCTAAAAAGTTTCCAGCCTCTATATTTGGTACAAGTAAAATGTCACTATCACCAGCTACATCGCTAATAATACCCTTATGCTCTGCAGCCTCTTTTGAGATTGCATTGTCTAGCCCCAAAGGACCATCAATTAAACAACCTTTTATTTGCCCTCTTTTATTCATTAGTGATAGTGCCGCAGCATCTAATGTTGCCTGCATTGAAGGATTAACAACTTCCACAGCGCAAATAGGTGCAACCTTTGGAATATCTATTTGCAAGGCATGTGCCACATCTACTGCATTATTAATTATTTCAATTTTTTCTTTAAGTTCAGGACAAGTAACCATGCCTCCATCAGTTAAAAACAATAATTTGTGGTAAGCAGGTACATCATAAACCATAACATGTGATAAAAGTCCTTTGCCTCTTAAGTTGGCTTCTTTGTTTAACACTGCTTTTAATAAATCAGAAGTACCAAGCATCCCTTTCATGATGAAATGAGCCTCACCACTGGATACAAGTTCTACTGCTTTTGCTGCAGCTTTTATTATGTTTTTCTCATTTACAATTCTAATATTTTCAAGATTTAAATTTTGACTTAGTGCAATTTCCACTATTTTATCTTCATCACCAACTAATATGGCATCAACAATTTGTAGTTTAACTGCTTCTACCACCGCCTTTAAAACTATGCTATCTTGTGCTACAGCTACTGATAATATTTTTTTTTCTTTACCTATAGCAAGTTCTATTAACTCATCAAGTCTTTTAATCATGATTTAACCCCTTTCTCTTAACATACATAATACTAATTACTTATTTAATCTTTATTATTAAAAATTATAAATCATAATACAATTGAAATTCTATTGGTGACGGAACTGGAATTACCTTTTTTATTTCCTTTTCATATTTAAACTTAATCCAGGTATTAATAAAATGCTCATCAAATACGTTGCCTTTTAATAAGAAGCTAGAATCCTTTTTAAGTTCTTCAAGTGCCTCATCTAAAGATCTTGGCAAGGTCTCAATTTTATTTCTTTCTTCCTCGGGCAAATCAAAAACGTTTACATCATATGGTCCGAAACCTTCTACAGTAGGATCAATTTTATTTTCAATACCATCGATACCAGCCATAAGTAGTGCAGAATATGCTAAGTATGGATTTGCCGTAGCATCTGATGGTCTAAATTCAAATCTTCTAGCTTCTGGATCTTTAATATATCCCGGAATTCTTATTACTGCACTTCTATTTCCTGTAGCAAAACAAATTGATACTGGTGCTTCAAAACCCGGTACTAATCTTTTATAAGAATTAGTTGAGGGATTGGTAAATGCAAGTAACGCCTTAGAATGCTTTAATATTCCGCCAATGAAATATAGAGCAGTTTCACTCATTTGAGAGTATCCATTTTCATCAAAGAAAAGGTTTTTTCCATTTTTTCTTAAAAGCATATGAACGTGCATTCCACTTCCTGCTTCTCCAAATAATGGTTTAGGCATAAAAGTAGCTGTTTTTCCGTGAGCAACTGCTTCATTTTTAATTAGGTACTTTGCCATCATTGTAGCATCAGCCATTTTAGTCATTTCACCTAGTTCAACCTCTACTTCAAGTTGCCCAGCGGATCCCACCTCATGATGATGATATTTCACGGCTATGCCCATCTCTTCGAGTTTTAAACATATTTCACTTCTTAGATCATTATTAAGATCATAAGGTAAGCCTAAATGGTAACTTTTTTGGAAAGGTGCTTTATATCCAAAATTCTCCTCTTTATTGTTGGTATTCCATGGTGCTTGCTTAGAATCTATGAAAACCTCTTGATGATGGCTTGTAACTTCATAATTTATGTGATCAAATATATAAAACTCAAATTCAGGTCCTATTGCATATTCATCAGCTATTCCCAGTTCTCTCATATATTTTTCTGCTTTTTCAGCTATAAATCTTGGGTCACCAGAAAATCTTCCTTCATTTTTTCCAAGAGTATACATATTTGCAATCATACTTAAAGTTGGTATCTTGCAATATGGATCAACAAAAGCTGTGGTCATGTCAGGAAGAAACCTCATATCTGAATCCTCTATAGTTGAGTATCCATAACTTGATCCATCAAACCCTATTCCTTCAGAAAAAGTCTTTTCTGATAGCCTCTCAACAGGTATAGTTAAATGATTCCATCGCCCCGGTAACGTTACTACTTTAAAATCTATAAATTTAATATTATTTTGTTTTATAAACTCTTGTACTTGACTAATATTATTAAACATTTATAAAAACCCCCTGCATCTTTATAGAAAAATTTTAAATATTCATAATTTTAGTATAATACATGATTTTTTTTTGTCAATTCAACCTGCTAAAGGAAATGGAATAATTCAAAAAAAGTCACAATATTTCAGTGACTTTTAGTGTAAATTTAATATAAAATTCTTTTATTAACATTTTTTATAGAGTTGCATCCTGTCAGCACCATTGCTGATTTTAATTCACTTTTCAATAAATCAATGTAAGATTTCACACCCTCTGCCTTACCTCCAAAGGATGCTACTACAAAAGGTCTACCAATAAGTACTGCGTCTGCACCTAGTGCTAACATTTTAAGTATATCCGCACCACTACGAACTCCACCATCAGCTAAAATAATTACTTTTCCCTTAACTGCTTTTGCAATTCCCTTGAGAACATCTGCGACACCCGGAGTTTGGTCTAATACTCTTCCTCCATGGTTTGATACTACAATTGCAGCTACTCCAGCTTCTACTGCAAGTTCTGCTTCATCTACAGTCATTATTCCCTTAAGAATAAATGGAAGTTTCGTTGATTCAACAATTTCTCTAATCTCTTGTACATTTTTAGGCATAACTGGCTTGCCAGCCAGGGCCAAGGTAATAAGACCACAGGCATCTATATCCATACCTATAGCAAATGCACCTGCCTTTTCCGCTAATTTAATTTTTTCTATAACTGAAGCATTTTCCCAAGGCTTTATGATTGCGATTCCATTTCCACCCTGTTTTTCTAGTTGGTCAAGATTAGTTGTGAGAAAAGAATCTACGGCAGTATCTCCAACCATTGGGAAAATCCCTCCCGAGAGGCACCCACCAATAATCCAAGATATATACTCTTCTTCACTAAACTTACCACCCATATTTAATGTAGTTCCGGATACCGGGGCCGCAAACACAGGCATATCCATTTTTCGCCCAAATAGCTCTGTGGATGTATCAGGATTTTTAGCATCATGTATGGTCCTCATATTAAGTTTATGAGCATTAAGTGATTCTATATTGATTTTAAAAGCATCTCCAGTTCCTTTTCCGCCCATTCCAGGCACCTCTCCGGCACAAGCAACTCCGTTACATATAGGGCAAACTCTGCAGCTTTTATTTAAATTCCCTTTAGCTTCTTTTAAAACATCTTTATAATTCATCTTAATTCCCCCTTAGTCAAATTTTACTCCATCTAAATTTTCTTCAGTATAAACTTTTATGCCCTTAGATAATAATAACTCTGCAGTAACTCCATTACCCTCTCTCTTAGTTGCACTAAAAGTGCCATCATATATTTGGAAAGTTCCACAAGAAGGACTTCGTGCCTTTAAAATAGCGATACTAGCTTCAGCTGCTTCTGCAATTTTTAGTGTTTCATAAGCACCTTTTATAAATTGTTGGGTTACATCATCACCTTCTGGCCCAAGAATCCTAGCTTTACCCTTTAGCACATCTGAGCCGTTTCCATTTACAATTTCATGTGCTGCCCTAGGAGTTTCTTGCCCTCCTAGTTGTTCTGGGCAGACAGGAATTGCTTTTCCTTCTTTTAAGAGTTTTAGTACACGTGCATCTAAATTATTGCCACCATTATACTTACAATCAATGCCACATAAACAGGCACTTACAATAATCATACCAACACCATCCTTTACTGCCTATTAATTAAGCCAAACTATTTAAGTTCTACTATAGTGACTCCACTACCGCCCTCACCATAATTTCCTAACCTGTAGGCCTTAGAATGACCATGTCTCTTTAACATATCTGTAATAGTATTTCTTAAAACACCCGTGCCTTTACCATGAATAATGGTAACCTCTTTAAGACCTCCTAAATAAGCATCATCTAAATACTTATCAACAGTATATACGGCTTCCTGCGCATCCATACCTCTTAAATCTACGGAGGTAGATACATTTCTTAAATTTAGCTTAAGCTCTCTCTTATTTATCTTGGCCTTTTTCTTTTCTTCCTGCGTAACCTTTGACTTGCGCAAATCATCTACTTTAACATTTATCTTCATAATACCTGCTTGAACTTGCAGCTCACCGCGACTATCAGGTTTTGAAATTACAATAACTTTCTGATCAAGTGATGGCAAATATACTTCTTGGCCTTCTTTTACAGTTTTTAGCTTTTCTCCTAGATCCTCATTGTTTTTTTGTACATGCTTATCTAAGCTTTCAAGCTTATCTTTGATTTTCATTCTTTCCTCTTCAAGCATTTGTCTTGCTTCAGATGGGAATCCCAGTTTTTCTAGTTCTCTCATGTTTTTAAGAATAACATCAGATTCTTCCTTAGCATTTCTTACTAGCATTTTTGCTTCTCTTTGAGCTTCATACATTGCATTTTCTCTAATGTTTTCAAGTTTATATAATTTTTCCTGATATTTATCTTTTAACTTACTAGCTTCTAGTTTCAAACCCTCTGCAGTCCTAGCATCTTTTTCTGCCTTTATGCTCTTTTCTTGAAGACTTTGAACTAATTCTTCAAATTCTAAGGTTTCTTTAGAAATATTTTCTCTAGCATTTTTAATAATATAATCAGGAAGACCGAGCCTCTTAGAAATCTCAAAAGCATTAGATTTACCTGGCACTCCAATTATTAGTCTGTAAGTAGGACTTAGTGTGTCCACATTAAATTCTACAGAAGCATTTTCCACACCTGTAGTTTTTAATGCATATCCTTTTAATTCACTGTAATGTGTAGTTGCAACTACTTTTGACCCTCTTGATCTTAAATTTTCCAGAATTGATACAGCAAGCGCTGCTCCCTCTGTGGGATCTGTTCCAGCACCTAATTCATCAAATAAAGCTAAGGTTTTTTTATCTGCTTTTTCAATTATGTTTACTATGTTTGTCATATGAGAAGAAAAAGTAGATAAGCTTTGTTCTATGCTTTGCTCATCACCTATATCTGCGAAAATTTCATTGAAAAAGCTTACCACAGAGCCATCTCTAGCTGGAATTAAAATCCCACTCATAGCCATTAACTGGATTAAGCCCACAGTTTTTAAAGTTACTGTTTTACCGCCAGTATTGGGTCCTGTTATTACTAGTGAGGTAAATCCTCTTCCTAAGTATATATTACTTGGCACTACTACCTTAGGGTCTATCAAAGGGTGCCTAGCCTCAATTATATCTATTACTCCCTCATCATTAACACTAGGGATAATGGCATTAATTTCTATTGCATATCTTGCTTTAGCAAAAATAAAATCTAATTCCCATACTATATTTGCATTGCTATCAACAATATTTATATTTTCATATATTTTATAGGATAGTTCAGCTAAAATTCTTTCAACCTCAGCTTTTTCCTTTAGCATTATTTCTTTGATTTGATTGTTTAAATTCACGAGGCTCATTGGCTCAATGAATAATGTAGCTCCAGAGGAACTCTGATCATGAACAATACCCGGAACACTGCTTTTATGCTCTATTTTAACAGGAATTACATATCTATCTCCTCTTATAGTATAAAGACTTTCTTGAAGATATTTTGCATTAGATCTAACTAATGAATTTACCTTTTCCTTTACGGAAGAATTTTTCTCTTTTAGTGATTTTCTTAAATTAAAAAGTAAACTACTAGCCCTATCAGAAATTTCATCATCACCTATTATGGCTATAAAAATTTCATCTTCTAATTTTTTTATTGGAACAATTCCGATACATATATCTTCTAAAACTCTAGAAGTTTCTCCGCCTTTGCTTCCAACATAATTTTGAAATAATCTAGCACACCTAAGCATCTGAGCTATTCGCAGGAGCTGCGTTGGCATAAGTGAGGCCCCTTTAGATGCTCTGCTTATTGCATCTCGAACATCGTATATCCCTTCAAAAGGTGCACTTCCTTTTTTTGACAAAAGAAGTAGTGCCTCATTAGTCTCCTGTAAGTGTTCACGTACTTCATACATATTTGTGTAGGGTTCTAATTTTTCTATAATATCCTTACCCGCCGTAGTATGAGTATATTCTTTAATTTTGTCTTTAATTTTATAATATTCTAAAACTTTTAATGATTTAGTATTCATAATTTCACCGTCTTTCCTTTATTCTACGCCTCTTTTGTAGTGGCCCCTCGTATAATCCTTAAATTCTGTGCTCCAAGTTCTTTTAATATAATTATGAAGAACCTCAAGAGTTTCTTCATAATTTTCATGAATAAAATCTAATCTAAAACAAGAAATATTGTTTTTTATGATTTCTGTCATATTAGAAATCAAATTCACTGGCACATTATTGTAAATATAGCTTCTACAATATTTATCAGTATTAATTCTAAACTCTTCATTCATTCTATCCTTAAGTGTATAACATCCAGTAGTACATTTCTCACTGCAGGTTTTATTATCACTTTTACCACCAAAAACACTTCCTATAGCACAATATTCACTAACCATAAGTTCATATTTACCATAAACCATAATTTGCAGTGGCAGCGAACTTTTAGCCCCTATTTCCTTAATTTCCTTTTGGTTAAGCTCTGCACTAATGCAAGTTCCCGTAAGGAAATCCTTGTAAAAATCTCCTGCATAACTATTAAAAATATTTAATTTGTAATCTCCAATTATACTTATTTTCTTGTTAAATCTATTAATTATTCCTAAATTAGCTGTAATAATACCTTTTATATTGCCTAAGTTATTTTCAATAAACTCACAAACACTTTCGAATTCACCCTTGATAATATTAGGTACCTTGAGATAAATATTTACATCATACTTATTAAAATCAATATTACACTCTCTCATAAAAGGGTTTATAGCGATGTTATCAAAACCCATTTCTATTACTGCTCTTAGCTGCTGCTCATTACTTACATATATAAGTGTCTCTGGTATAGTGCTATCCTTCTTATCTGAAGCTTCTATAAAATTATTTTCTACTTGTAAACTTTTTTTCTTATTGTAATTAATTTGTTTACCGCTATTTTCTCTTTTATACTTTTCTGTTATATAGTTTTGAATACTCTCTGTTAGTTCTCGCCTTACTGAATTTAATGCAGCCATTGGCAAGAATCCATCTTCAAAGTTTTCAAAATTCACTTCATTTATTTTAAAAGGAGTATCTCCTGTTTTAGACAGATTTTTAATAATGCGCTCACTATCTAATGGTTTGTTTAGAGCTGCTTGAACAATCTCTCCGAAAGCATTGAAATTCTTTCCCATGTAAATAGTACTTATGCATAATGGCTTATTTACACTAAAGTCTATTAAGAGATTTAATTCTATTTTTCTCTTAAATGCATCGCTATAACTTTTTGAAAGCTCATTCATAAGCTTAACATCAGAAATCTTATATAAAATGTCCCCAGCTTTATATTTAGTTGGTTTTAATAAAACCCTATCCCCCATTACTGCGTTTTGAACTTCCATTCCCTTCACAATAATTTTTGATATGGCAAATCCATCCTCATTAAACATTACGCCATCTTTTAAAGCTACCTTTTCTAAAAGAGTTACTGATAAATCAGCGGCAACTTTTCCTATTGGAATTCCAGAATTCTTAGGAACCTTATATGCCATCATATCTTTTCCACTATTACCATATAAATAAGCCTTTGAAAAACCTTCTCTATTAAATAATTGTGTTAAAACTTTAGTATCCCCATCTAACTTTTGTATTTTATTGTTATAAATATTGTCAAGTTCACGTCTATATATCTCCACAACACCTGAAACATATTCTGGTTTTTTCATTCTTCCTTCAATTTTTAGTGAAGAAGTACCTGTTCTTACTATATCTTTTAAGTTATCTAAAGTACAAGTATCTTTAGGGCTTAAAATGTATGCCTTATGTTCTTTATTAGTGTTTTTATCTATTAGTGTATAAGGTAATCTACAGGGCTGGGCACATCTGCCTCTATTTCCACTTCTACCACCTATAATACTACTCATAAGGCACTGCCCTGAATAACATATACATAGTGCTCCATGAACAAAAACTTCCGTTTCCACTTTTAAAGTATTAGATATGTAATCTATTTCTTTTAAACTAAGTTCTCTGGATAAAACTATCCTTTTAAAACCTATGTTTTTTAAAAACAAAGCTCCTTCACCATTATGGATCGTCATTTGTGTAGATGCATGAAGCTCAAAACCAGGAAAATTATTCCTTATTAAATATATAAGTCCCGTATCTTGAACTATAAGTGCATCTACTCCTATGCTATATAAAAAGCCTACATACTCCATAATTTCTTTAAGTTCATTATCCTTTACTAAGGTATTTAAAGTGACATATACGCGAACTCCATATATGTGGCAATAATCCACTGCGCGAGTAATATTCTCATTATCAAAATTAAAAGCATAAGCTCTTGCTGAGAATTTGCTTCCTCCTATATAAACTGCATCTGCCCTCATTTGCACTGCTGCAATTACGCTTTCCATACTTCCAGCAGGGGCTAGTAATTCAATTTTTTTCATTTACATCTCTCCTAATAAGTGTTATATGTTCTATTATACAGTAAAAGCTATCATAAATTAAGAGATTAAAAGATTTTATATTATTATTACTCATATTTTACACCCATAGACACAATAAAAATAATGGAATATAATAAAAAAGGCTAGCTGACTTACCTGTTATTTTTTAAAAGGAGGCCTTGCTTAAAAAATTTGCTAATGGAGATATGAATATGACTATAAAAAATAAGATTAGAAATATTGGAATAGTTGCCCATGTAGATGCTGGAAAAACAACTTTAACTGAACAACTACTTTATCAAAGTGGTTCTAGCAGAATTTTAGGCAGTGTAGATAAAGGTACAACCCATACAGATTCTTTAGATATAGAAAAACAAAGAGGTATTTCAGTAAAAGCTGCTGAAATTGATCTCACTTATAAAGAGACTAATATTCACCTTATAGATACTCCTGGGCATATTGATTTCAGCTCTGAAGTAGAACGGAGTATAGGTGTTTTAGATGGAGCTATAGTAGTATTTTCCTGCGTTGAAGGAGTACAACCTCAAACAGAAGTATACTTTAATGCTTTAAAAAGGTTAAATACCCCTTCAATATTTTTTATAAACAAACTTGATCGCATTGGAGCCTCTCCCTATAAAACTATTGTGGATATGAAAAAGCTTCTTACAAATAATCTTGTGCCCATGCAACTCGTTTATGAAAAAAACAATGAATTTATTGTATATAATATTTTTGATGAGAAAAATCGCGAAAAAAATATATTAGAAATAAAAAATGAAACCTATAAACAATTACTTGAGGATATAATAGATACACTAGGCAATTATAATGTAGAAATTTTAAATCAATTCTTTGAAGGTACTTTAACCCTAGGAAATATAAAGGATGAAATAATTTTGCAATCTAATGTAGGCATCATCTACCCTGTGTTTTATGGCACTGCACTAAAAGGTGAAGGGACTAGGGACCTTCTAGATGCCATAATAGATTACATTCCTGGTCCAGAGGATTTAGATAATTGTGAGCTCTCTGCACTAGTTTATAAAATTTCTCATAACAAAACCTTAGGTAAAATAGCTCATATAAAAATTTTTAGTGGATCAATCTCAACTAGAGATGACATTTTAAATGTAACTACAGGCCAAAATGAAAAAATTACTATGATAAAAAAAGTAATTAATCAAAAACCAATTGATGTAAAATATGCAAGTAGCAGTGATTTGGTAATGGTGAGTGGTTTAAATTGTAGCACCTACGATGTACTCGGAAGCAAGACTCATATTCCTAGTCTTCAAACAATTACAACTCCACTTCTCACCTTAAGAATTTATTCGAAAATTCAAGAAGATTATATAGCTTTAGTTGAAGCCTTAACTTTGCTACAAGAGGAAGATCCACTTCTTAATATGCAATGGATAAAAGAGAAAAAAGAAATTCATCTTCGGATAATGGGTAAAATTCAAATTGAATATATCGAAGCTATTTTAATGGAAAGATTTAGTCTACGCGTTTCTTTTGGTCCACCCTCTGTTATTTACAAAGAAACTCCTATATCAAGTGGATATGGTGAATCACGTTATACTATGCCCAAACCCTGCTGGGCAATAGTTGAATTTTTAATTGAGCCACTACCAATGGGAACTGGAATTGTCTACGAATCTAAGGTAAGAACTGAAAAAGTAAAAATAAAGTATCAACGTGAAATCGAAGATAATCTAGATAAAATTTTAAGTCAAGGTATTTACGGCTGGCCAGTGACAGATTTAAAGATAACCTTTACCTGCGGTGAAGACCATGTTATGCATTCACGTTCAGGTGACTTTGCTACCTCTACGGCTATGGGAATTATGAGAGGCCTAAATGAAATAGGAACTACGCTACTTGAACCAATAATTAAGTTTAGGATTACAGTTCCTGAGAATGTAGGTGGAAGAGTTTTAAATGATATTATAAAAATGCGTGGGAGCTTTGAATCACCATTTATACACAACAATACTTTTACAATAGAAGGAAAAATGCCTGTATCCACCTCACTTGAATATCCAGGGGATCTGGTCAAAATTTCTTCTGGGAAAGCATTAATGACAACTGGATTTGCAGGTTATGAGCCCTGCTCCTTAGAACTAGGATCCATAAGAGAAAGAGTAGGCGTTAATCCAATAGACAGAGCTAAATACATACTTTATGTGCGAAATGCATTATAAAAAAAATCACCCAAAAATATTTGAATGATTGTTTTTACATTATCTGTTTATTTTCTTTGTTGTTTTTTTAGATAACTAACTATTTTTGTACATTAATCCAGTTAACTATATCATTTATAACTGCTGAATCTATATGCCCTGCTGTCATATACTCCTCTGGATTGGGCTTTCCTTCACCTTTTAAAAATAAATGGTTTAAATCCTTATAAGACTTAAACGTTGCTTTTTTAGTAGAACTTAAGGCTTTTTTCCAAAGAGTAAAATCTTTCATGGTAACTTGATAATCTCTTTCACCTTGTAATACAAGCATTGGCTTATCTAATGTTTTTGCGACTACTGATGGATTGTATCCTTTTAAATCTATCCAATAGTTCGCTGGTACGCCTAAAGGTAGTTTGCTAGATGGAGTATCCTTTGATAAGTTTTTCTTTACCATTGCTACTTGAACCTTTACATTTTCTAAATATTCTTTTTCTTCTTGTGTAACTTTTCCATCCAACGAAGATAAATATGTCATTTGTTCTAAAATCAAATCTTCAAAAGGTCTTGTAGGTCCAGCCATAACAACAAATCCTTTAATATTTTTATCTTCTTTTCCTATTCTAGGTACTAACATTCCCCCTAAACTATGACCTACTACAAAAATTCTATTTTTATTGATTTCCTTTCTATTACGAAGCATAGCTACTGCTGCTAAAGCATCATCTATGGTTTCTTCCTTAACAGTTATATTATTTGCTATACTAGTAAATTTACTTGCATGTTCCATTGTTCTTTTTTCATATCTTAATACTGCTATCCCCTTTGAAGCTAACCCTTTAGCTAAATCAGCAAATGGTTTATTGGGGCCAATCGTACTATCTCTATCCTGTGGACCAGAACCATGAACAAGAACTACTACAGGAAATGAGCTCCCTTTTTTAGGAATACTTAATGTTCCAGGAAGCTTCCATTCACCTTTTCCGATAGTAACTTCTTCTTCATAATATAAATCATTATTTACTTTAGCTTGCTCTTGTTTAGGAGGAATGTTTGTTGGTGTAAAACGTAATCCCGTAATTTGTTTATCGCTAGTAAATACAACTGAAATATCTACCATAGCCTTTTCAAATTCACAAGTTACAACAACTTTAGTTAATTGTTTTTGAATCTCAAGTTTTGTACTTAATTGCTTCTTTAAACCACCCACCTGTGAAGTTAGCCCTTCCCAAGCTTCTTTTAATTTGTCTTCTGGTATCATTTTTTTCATATTGCTATCAAAAATTTCTACGGCTTTTATATAATTTCTGTCTGCTAACAACCTAACAAAGGTTTTTCCAAAGCTTTCGTATTCATTTTCTATTATTTTCTCTTCTTGCTTTGTGTTAGCTTCTATATGATTACTTTTATTATTTGCACTAGCAATTGACCCAACAGAAGTTATAGCTATAACAACACTTAATAACCCGCTTAACATTTCATACATAATATGCCTCCCCGTATTCTTTAGAATACATATAATAATTATTAACTTACCTTTCTCATCTGTAAACTTTTTCTGATAATAATTTCAATATATCTCTCCTGGTTCCATCACTAAGCGCTTTAAATTCATCTTCACATATAGCAATTCACAGCATAAAATTATCCCCCTATTTAAGGATATTATAACATATTTCAAAAGAAATATTTAACAATTTTACTTATGCAATATACAATTGAGCCAAACTTTACAACATAACTACCAAGCTTTACAACACCTCAATTTATGAGATTGAACTTCTAATACCAACATGTTAACATTTCCTCATGATAAAGAATATGGAGGAGAAAAAATATGTTAGAAGTAAGAGGCTTAAAGAAGACTTATGTATCAAAGGGTGGTGATGTTTATGACGCTTAATACTATTGTTAAGAAGTTATTTAAAAATAATATAAGACAATATGCGTTATTTTTATTTTCCATAGTATTTGCAGTTACAATGATTGGAGGATATGGTGTTCTTCAGTTTAGTAAAACAATTACAGACGTTCTTGTGGATGGTGGTACAACTGAAATGATTGCACTAAGTATGTTTGGATTTACTTTAATAGGAACACTTATTTTTATAATATATGCACATTCCATATTTTTGAAGTATAAGTCCAAGGAAATAGGTGTATTCATATCTCTTGGTATTAGACGAAAAGATGTAAGAAAAATTGTTATAAAAGAGCTCAATATTATTTTCCTCATAGCTACATTCCTAGGATTAATACTTTCAATTCCAATTGCATGGCTGAGCTGGAGTACTTTAACACTTTTTATAAAAACCAAAGAAACGGCTTTTTATATTGGGTGGAAGGGGTTACTGGTTGCTGCATTATTTGGAGCTTTATGCATGATTATCACTAGATGTTTAACTTCAAGGTATGTTAAAAAGGTAGATATAATAAAGATACTCAAGGTCAATGACGAGATTGAGGAAGTTAAGGGGGATAATTTTGTTTTAGGATTGATTGGTGTTATTATGATTCCTGCTGGTATCATAATATATACGTCTCGCACTTTAAACCGAATATTGGGCGGTGTAACAAGTTATTCTTTAATTATTACTTTAATAGGCTTATATTTATTCATAGTTCAGTTTACAACCATAGGGGGATTAGTTAAGAAAATAACTCCTGAATATTACTATAAACACATAGTATTTTTCAATTTAGTTAAATTAAAAGGTAAGCAATATACCTTAGCACTATTTGTTTCAACCATTTTAATTGGAGTTTCAATTTTTTCAGTTGCCTTTAATGCTGAACCAATGATATCAGGTATGCTCATGAACTATAATGATCCATATGATTATATGGTTAAAGCTGGTTTCCAGCAGGTAGATTTTGGCGACAGGGATATAAATGAATTAGCAAAAACTTATAATGTACAACTTAAGGATTTCAAGAAGTTTGACACACTCATTATGGCTAGTTTTTCAAAAAAATATAATGAGTGGAATCCTATAAATGTTGTCAGTGATGAAATGATATATAAGCTTACTGGAAAAACATTAGATGTTAAACCTGATTGCTTAATGCTAGTTGTATCTGATGATGAAAATACTAATCCTAATAATTATAGTTACCTTACACAGCCAGAACCTATTATAACCTTGCTTAACTTTACCACAAAGAAACAATTAACTCTCGATAATAAAGGTATTAAATGTATTAATAAAATTTTAAGCTGGGATAACAAATTTGGAGGGAATTTTTTTGTGGTAGATACAGAGTTATTTAAAAAACTGTATGAGGAACAAAAGAAAGAATACAAATTCACTACTTATGTGTTTAATACTCAAAACTGGAAACAAACAGGTAATTTTAGCAATGCTTTATTTGATGCTATAGCTAAGGCTAGTGGAGGTAAATGGTGTCTAAATTATAATTCTGGTTACAAAGAACCCTATGAATATAAGAATATAAATGAGAATATAGCTAATACCTATAGGCGGTGGACGTTTACTCCTGCGTCACGATATCATACCTTTAATGAGGGTATTTCGGATTTTGCAATTTATTTATTATTGTTCATTTATATATCCGTGATCTCTTTTGTTTCAGCAATTATGATAATTGGTATTAAGATACTTAATACTGTTTGGCAGGATAAGGGGGTATATAAAAATATTACATTCTTAGGGGCTAGGCAAAAAGAAATAAAAGCAATAGTCTCGAAGCAAGTTGCCTTAATATACTTTGTTCCAGTGATATTAGGAACTACTATTACCTTAGGTTTATTTAAGTCAATGCTATCCCATGGAGGCTCAAAGTATCCGAGCATCGTGTTCTTATTTGCTTGTGGACTATCATTACTAGTTACTTTAATTCAAGTAGCATTGTTTTTTGTTATTAGAAAGCATGCCATAAAAGAATGCTTAAATTTTAAGGATATATAGTCTTAGGTGTTTTTTCTTATATTATACTTTTCGTTATAGCATAATATAAGAAAAAAAATTTAGTTGAAAATAGTAGATTTAATGAAGGATTTCTAAATAGGTTTTATATAATTCATTTGTTGATTTCTCCCAAGTGTAATTTTCATTAACATAGTTTTTTAGTTTACTATCCCTTCGTTTTTCAAATCCACCCTTTACTGCACTTAAGATACTATTATTATCATAGGGATCACAATACAGAGCCATATCTTTAAAATATTCACTAGCACAGCCTTCCTGTGTTGAAACTATATTGCATCCACTGGCTGCTGCTTCTAGTGAGGATAAACCAGGCATTTCTACAAAACTTGGGTTCACATGCACTTTTGCAAATCTATAGGCATTGTATACATTATAGCTATCCATAAAGCCCAAATATATTACATTTTTAAAATTAGTACATTCTTTAAGATACTCATTGTCATCCCCATTTCCAATTAAAACCAATTGTTTTCCGAGTTGATCACATACTCTGCATAATGCAAGTTGATTTTTACTTGCGCAAACTTTACCCACACATAAAACATAATTATTTAAATTATATCTCTCAGTAAAATTGTATAAAGGTATATCTTCATTTTCTACTTCTACACCATTATATATAACCCTGTATTCCCTATTAACATTAAATTCACTTTTTATAAGAGATTTTTCTAATTCACTATTACAATATACAACTTTACATTTTTTTAATATTTCATTTTTATAACTAGTACATCTTTCATAGAGCTTCATACTTTCAATCTTATTATTTATCGTATTATATTTTTTCATATCCAAATGCATTGGAGATATAACTGTGTGTTTTTTATAAAAGTGTGCAATCTTATAATATCTATATATTTCTCCTGTAGTAGCAATATTAAATAAATGTACTATATCATAATCAGAATAGTCATATATGCCGCCATCATTTATATCTACGGTTACCCCTAATTTCTGTAGGTTTTCAGCCGTCTTAATTACCTGCATAGAATCTCCAGCAAAATTTTTATAATAATCTTGTCTAACACACAATAAAACTTTCATAGTACAAATCCCCCTATAGTTTGCTACTTTTACCATATAACTATGCTAGCTTATGTTTATTTATAACATTTCACTAAACATAATATAATATTAACTTTTATTTATATACTATTAGGTTCTATTGTAAAAGTTTCTATATACTTATGTGAAATGATTATTAAATTTATAATTTCATGTATATCCATATGTGTTCAAAGCATATTTTATATTATAGGTATTAAGTTGTATTATAAGGAGGTTATATGATTATTAATAATGAAGAGATATCCTTATTGAAAGCTAAAATAATAGATTATGAAAGAGAAATTATTCGAAATCATAAAACATTCCAAGACAACCAGTCTGAAATAGAATTGCTCCGAATAAAAAATTTTGAAAAAAATAAAGTTATAAACTCATTTGAAAATAAAATAGATGAGCTTAATATAATTAATAAAAATTATGAAGATCAAATTTCCTCCCAAAGTAAAAATATTATAACTTATTTAGAAAAAATTGAAAAACTACAAAATAGTGTAAGAGCATTAGACACAAGTCTCAAAAATGCTACCAGAACTGCGGTCCCTTTATTATTAAAACCAGATTTTTAAAAGTAATAACTAAGGCATTTAAAAATAACTAGTAAACATACTTGTTATTTTTAGATGCCTTATATTTTAAATTAATTTAAGATTGCATTTTCCAAACGTATTCCCCTAATTTATTAACATATCCAATTTTTTTACCTATTTCAACTCTTGCAATACCACACGTAAATTCATAGGCTTCTTCAAAACTTGGCTCTATAACTATTTCACCTGTGCAATCTATATAACCCCACTTTTCTCCTATTTGAGCAGCTATTAAACCTTCACTCATAACATCTATATCTTCAAACACAGTAGGTATTATAATGCTTCCAGTTTTATCAATACAACCATATTTATCATTTTCACAAATTGCAGCTAGACCATTATAAAATCTATCTACCCATTGAAATTCAGGTTTTATAATAAGCTCTCCCTTTATATCTATAAATCCGTATTTGCCTCTGATTTCAACTAGTGCCAGACTCTCATTGAACTCTCCGCAAACATTATATCGGAATGGTATAATCACATCTCCACTATTATTTATATAGCCATACTTTCCCTTGGCACAAACAGGTGCTATATTATCCTTAAATGCATAGGCATAATCATAAATTGCATCTATTATAACTTTTCCCTCTTTATCTATGTACGCTATTTTACCACCTATTTGCACCGCCGCCAGTCCTTCACTAAAATCATTAGCATCTAAAAAACTTATAGGAACTACTTCCTTACCATGGCTATCTATATATCCCCACATGTATCCACTTTTTACTGCAGCTCTTCCCTCTACAAATAAATTAGCTTCTTCATATTTAGGCTCCACAATAATTTTTCCATTTAAATCAATATAGCCTTTCTTGCCATCTAACTTTATTGCTGCAAAACCTTCACTAAACTGCTGAACTTCATCATACACTGGTTCTATTACAAACTCTCCACCCTTATTAATAAAGCCATATTTTTCATTGATTACAGCTATTGCTAGGTTACCTTCAAAATCCTCAGCATAATCAAATTTCATTTCTATAACTACATTGCCATCCTCATCTATATACCCATATTTTTTTTTTGATTTCACAGGATATAAGTTTTTCTCATTGTTCATAACTATAACTTCCTTTCAAATAGCCTCAGCTCACAAAATTATAAGCTCGATACATATAATATTATTATACACTGAAATGTTATAAATTCGCCCTATAAATTTCCCTTGTTTTTAAATATATTCAATATATTTAATGTATTTGTCAACTTTTATAATTGCATAACTACTATATGGCATTAATTTGTTAAAATTTACGTAAACATGTTTGTTTTTCTTGTATTTTATAATAATTTGTATTATATTGTTATAGTATTACATAAAAATAGTAACCACATTATATAGGATTAATTTATATTTTGCAGAAAACTATTATGTTTTTAACTTTTTAAATTAAACACTATTTTTTATACTTATATACTACTCTATATTTAAAAACATTTCAATTAATAATTAAAAACACACAAGGGGGACTAATTTATTATGAAAACTAAACCTAAAACAAAATCTAAGCATCTATCTTTGAAAGTAAAAATAGTAATATCTTCGCTTTTAGTACTTTTTACAACTTTACTTATTTTTTGCGCTATTATGGTGTCAATTGTAAAAAACAAAATGGAACTTCAAATGAAAACCGATGGAGACATAATAGTTAAACAAATCCAGCAAAGACTTATGTCTAATGCAAGTATTTCAAAAGAACTTGATTCACTACTAAATGAAAAAATTGTTACGTCATCATATCTTATTGGTATTACGCCTAATGTTTCAAATGATTATCTTATAAAGATATCTAAAAAATTAAATATTGATGAAATTAATGTTTCTGATGCCAATGGAGTTATTATATTCTCTAATATGGCAGATAATCTAAAATACAAATATCCACAGGACAATGTAGTTCAAAAAATATTAAAAAAAGAAAATACTGAGGTTATGGAGAAAATACGTCAAAGTACAAAATCAAAAGAAAATTTTTATAAATATGGTGCTGTAGCTTTGGAAAAAGGCGGATTTGTTCAAGTTGGAATCAATGCTAATAAAGTTAATGCCATTCTTGATGCTGTAGGTCCTCAAGCTCTTATTACTGATTTAGGTAAGGATAAAAATATAGCATATGGTTTAACTATAGGCTCAGATTTAAAAGTACTTACACACACTGAAAAAGATAGAATTGGTATTACATTAGCTGATGAAGGAAGTATATCAGCTGCTAAAGATGGCAAAGAGTACAATTCTACCTTTATGTATAAAGGTGTAGAAAGAGTTTACGATGTATTAGTACCTCTCTCTGAAGATGGAAAAAATGTAGGTGCTGTGGATATAGGCCTTTCTATGAAAAATGTTGGTTCTACTATTAGTTCTATTTTAACAACCTCTTTTTTAATAACATTAATTTCTTTCTTATTAGGTTCATTAATACTAGTATTATTAGTATCAAAATTTATTAATCCGTTAAAAAAATTAGTAACTCTAGCAAATGATGTTTCTAAAGGAGATTTAACAAAAGAAATTCAAATAAAATCTAAAGATGAAATAGGACTTCTAGGCATGAGCTTTAATGAAATGATCGTTAATCTTCGCGGCATGACTACAGAAATCAGTAATATTTCTGAACTATTGTTATCATCTGCTGACCAACTTTTAAACTCTGGAGAGCAAAGTGCTATGGTTTCAAATCAAATTGCTATGGCAGCCCAGGAATTGGCATCTGGTTCAGAAAAACAATTTATAGCAACTGAAGATATTTCAAAGAATACTAAAGAAATTGTAAGTAATATGGATACTATTAAAGAAGAAATAACCAATGTTGTCCACACTGCAGATGAAACAAGCTCTCTAGCTACTGATGGACGAAATAAAATGAATGATCTGGTAAATCAAATAAAAGTTATAAAAAGCAAAGTAGATTACTCCGCTTCAACAATACAAACCCTTCAAAAAACTTCAGATGAAATTGGAAATATTGTTGAATTTATAGACACTATTGCTTCTCAAACCAATTTACTAGCACTAAACGCTTCAATTGAGGCTGCAAGAGCAGGCGAGGCCGGTAGAGGTTTCTCTGTGGTTGCTGAAGAGGTAAGAAAACTAGCTGAGGAAACCATGGAATCCTCTAATAGCATAAAAAAACTTATACAAAACACTCAACAATATGCTAAAACCGCACTATCTTCAATTGAAGAAGGAAGTTCTGAAACCCAAAAAGGTACAGTTAATGTGCAAAATGTTGACAATGCACTTACTGAAATCCTTGAAGCATTTGATCTTACTAAAAACAAGTTAAATGTGGTAACAAAAAATATAGTACATTCAAATGAAATTATTGAAAATCTAGCAATTAATTCTGATAACATAACTAGAGTTTCAGAAGAAAGTTCTGCTGCTACAGAGGAGGTTGCTGCATCTATCCAGGAGCAATCAAGCACTATTGATGAGATGTCCTCATCAATTAGGCAGTTAAGAGAAATGGCTAAGGACCTTCAAAATAGCATTAAGATTTTTAAAATATAATTTAGAAAATTAGATTTTTATTGAAAAACTCCCTTTTAAATAGATTATTTGCAGATAAATCATCTGCAACCTCTACTTTAAAGGGAGTTTTATTTATATCTATAAAATAATGCACACAGGACAATGATCTGATCCTACAACCTCATTTAAAATATCAGCTTCCTTTATTGTACTAAGCAAATCCTCAGTTACAAAGAAATAGTCAATTCTCCAGCCTGCATTTTTTTCTCTAGCTTTAAATCTATAGCTCCACCAAGAATATTTTACTTCTTCTTCGTGTAGATTTCTAAAAGTATCAACATAACCGTAGGAGATAAATTTATCCATCCAAGCTCTCTCAATAGGTAAGAATCCTGAGTACTTCTCGTTTGCCTTTGGATTTTTCAAATCAATTGCATTATGTGCCGTATTGTAGTCTCCACAAATAATTAATTTTTTTCCTTTTTCTCTAAGCGCTTCACAATAGTCCAATAATGCATCATAAAATTCCATTTTATAATTTAACCTAATTTCATCTTTTTGTCCATTCGGAAAATATATGTTTAAAAGAGTAAAATCTTCAAACTCAGTTATTACTATTCGGCCTTCACTATCAAATCTTTCTATTCCAATACCATAACAAACAGATATTGGTTTTTGTTTAGTGTATGTAGCTACTCCACTGTAGCCCTTTTTTTCTGCACAAGAAAAATATGAGTAATACCCTTGTATATTTTTAAGTTCCTCACTTATTTGATTTTCTTGAATTTTTGTTTCTTGAAGACATAAAACATCTGGTTGTTCACTTGTAACCCATTCAATAAACCCTTTGTCTTTTATAGCTCTTATTCCATTTACATTCCAGGAATAAATTTTCATAAAAATATCCTCCTTCAACAATTATTATAAAAGCATATTGCATATATGTTTTTAATCAATATTTGAAATCATATATATAAATCTCTTAATATTAATATATCATACTATTGGGTATTATAAAACAATCTATTATAATTATTTCTTAAGAATAGGTATTGGTAATTTAATCATAAAAGCACTTAGCTCATGATGAACTAGGTGCTTTTATCAATAAAAATTTGTTATATTTTAAATTTACTTATACTTTCTCTTAAATTTTCAGCAAGAGTGTTTAAGTTTTCTGCCGCACCTACTATTTCTTGAAGGCCTGCAGCTTGCTGCTCTGTAGAGGCACTTACCTCTTCTGAAGTTGCTGCCGTCTCTTGTGATACAGATGCTGCATTTTCAATTTTTTCACTTACTTTATCTTTATAATTATTTATTTCTTTTAATGAATTATCTACAGTGGTCATGTCCTTTTGAAGTAATTCCATTGCTCCTTCAATCTTTTTGAAGGTTTCATTAGTAGTTTGAACGCTTTTATCAGTTTTAGTGTTTAACTCTTTAGAGTACATTATTTGCTCTAATACTCCATTTACACTTGTTCTTATTATACTTGTTACCTTATCAATTTCAGAAGCTGAAACCGAAGATTGCTCTGCAAGTTTTCTAACTTCATCTGCAACAACTGCAAAGCCTTTTCCTGCTTCTCCAGCTCTTGCTGCCTCTATACTAGCATTTAAGGCTAATAAATTTGTTTGCTCTGTTATTGCTTTTATAGTATCAGTTATATCACTAATTTTATTGGAATTCACAGCTAAAATTTCTACCTTCCTAGCTACCTCATCATTAGCTTTAGTGTTTTCCTCAAATACTTGTCTTAAATTGTTAACTACTATAATCCCTTCTTCTGTTGATTGTTTAACCTCTAAGGATGCTTTTATCATATTTTTAGCATTAATAGTACTTTTATTTACTTCCGCCCCTAATGTGGTGGAATAATTAACACTTTCCTCTAAAATTTGAGACTGCTCATTTGCCCCTTGTGCAATTTGTTGCACTGCTCTTGCAACCTCATCCCCCACAGCATTAGATTCCTCAGTAGTAGCGGCTAGTGACTCTGCTGATTCCTTAACTTTATTAGAGCCCCCGATTACATTTCCTAAAACTATAACCATATCATCTATCATATTATTTACCGATTCAATAATTTGTTGTATTTCTAAACTAGCATTTTTATCTTCATTCACCCTTTGAGTGAAATCACCTTTCTTAATCTTTGCTAAAACACTAATTAATTTTTCCATAGGCTTTGTTATTTTACTAGAAAATACAGTTCCTACTGCAATTACAAATATAAGAGATAATACTAAAACAATAATAGGTATTGTTAAACCTCCTACTATTTTTGATGTTAACTCTGATACAGGAATAAATCCCACTGTAGTTAAATTAGTTTTTTCATCTAGAAACTTATAAGATAAATATTTTTCTCCATTTACATTTAATACAAGTTTATTTTCTTTAGAGTCCATAATACTTTTTATCCAAGGTTCTTGTGTTGAGTTTTTCCCTAAAATATCTTTGTTTTTGTGAGCTATAATTGTACCTTTACTATCTAATACAGCTGAGAAACCACCACTACCTAATTTAATACCTGCAACCATATTAGAGATTACTTCTAAGTCTATATCTATACCAATTACACCCACTAGTTTAGTTTGGTTATCTTTAACTGTTTTTGCAAAAGTCATTACATATTTTTTAGTAGCAGTATCCACATATGGATTAGTAGAAATTACTTTGCCTTCATTATTAATTGCGTCTTTATACCAACTTGTTGAAGTTGGATCAAAAGTGGTAGGTAATGGTACCTTAGGTTTAGGTTCAATATATGTTTTTTTATCTATTGTTCCAATATAGATACTTAAAGTATCAGGGTGAGTTTTTGCAAACGCCTCAAAGCTTTTGGTTAACCATTGTGCAGAATTTGGATTTGCCTTGATCATCACAGCATTGGGATCATTAGATAACATATCTGTAGATTCAGAGCTGGCCTTATATAATGCACCTATAGCACCATCAACTCTTGATATACTTTGATTTGCTATATTATCAAATTCGCCTTTTAAATTTTTTGATAAACTATAATATGTACCTAAAGAAATTGATAATATAGGTAAAAATGATGCCAGAATAAGCAATGCTATTAACTGAACCCTCAGTTTTTTACCTTTTGGTTGTTTTAAATCATTTTTGTCGAATATTGTTTTTTCCATAAAATAACCCCCGTCTCATTTTTTACATTATTATATATTTCGATGTTTTTCTCTTATTCTTTAGTGATTGTATTTATATTGTTTTACGTTTTCATTGTTTTTCGTGCTTACATTCATATATAACACAAAGAAATTTTGTATTGTTTTTTTAACCAAAGTTCTTATATCAACTTTTTTTTATATATTTGTATATACGTCTAACTATTAAAAGTATAATAGTTAAAACAACTAAATAAGGTATGAGTATAGATTTACTTTCATTACTACTATCTACCTTTTTAGACCCGCATCCCGCAACTGCAAAGCTAATTATTATCATTAACATTAGTATTACTGCTATACTTTTAAATTTTTTTCACAAAATACCCCCCTTTTTAATTATGGATAATATTAACACTATATATTGATATATACGTAAGTTTTTTATGAAAATCCAAGGTTTAAGAAGATTTATATAATAATTTTATTAAAGAAATTATTTTTAATAATAAAAGAGAGTTCATAAAGCAGTAATACCACTTTTAGAACTCTCTTTTATTTTTTCTAATCTTTCTTTTCCATGTGATCAAAAACTACTTTTGCACTTTCTTCATGACCATGCTTAATATTTTTTTTCTTGAAGTTATTATCTTGATTTTTATTATTCTTAGTTGTTTTCATTTTACTATCCATATATCCTTCTCCTATCTTTCTATTCTATTTAATAAACATCCACTTTTTTATGTTTATTATTATTTGAATAGCTATATACTATTTTCATCAATTTCTTCGAAAATATACATGATTTCTATTACCCTTATGGTTTATCTTATAATTTCATCGTAAACAAAGAAAGCACTATGCTGTAATTACAGTATAGTGCTTTGTATATTATATATATTGTATAACTTTACAGTTATATAGCTAAATCTTCTTTACTACTTTTCACAATATTTTTCTTTAATCTAACATCAGGTTCAGATGGTAATTTAAATAATGGTATAAATCTGTCTAACCCTGTTAAAGTAAGTAGTAATAATGAACCTACTGCTACCATAGCCATAAAGTTATATTTTATTATGTCCATAGCTACAAACTTGTGAAGTGGATAAACTGCTGAGGCTATACCAACATAAAAAGCTATGTATACATGCCATGGAATAAGCTGTGATCCAAATACTCCAAGTGCATCTCCGAAAGTAGCATTTCTTAAACGCAATGTATACATATCCTCTTCACTACCCTCTACGTTATCTTCAAGTAAAGTTCTAATTATCGGCCCAACTGTTACTATTTGTGCCATTTCATCTGCTAATGCAGCATTCCCTAAAATTGACAACATTCCATTCCAAAACATAAGTTCGCGTACATTTCTTGAAATATTAGAAACTAATCTTGATAATGGAGCAAATGCATCCATTTTACCCATGATACCTCCAAAAGCACCAACCCACATCATCATAACAATAACACCTGACCCTGCATCTGAGAATCCTTTTTTCATCAATTCTAAAAATTGAGGTACAGATTCTACTGTTCCTGCTATTAGTCCAAGGATTAAAGAAGCAACTATTCCAAGCCCTAAACATGCAAGAGTTGGAAGTCCTTTAATTGCTACTGCAAGTACAATTAATAACGGAATTATCATATACATAGGAACTCCTGTTTTAACTTGATTTAAAAGTTCAACTGCAGAAGGTTTAGCTTTTTCAAGTGATGCCCATACATCCTTTGGAATTTTATCTATTGCATCCCCTGCATTACAAATAACTGTTGGAAGTCCCATTCCCACGCTTACAGCATAGAAAATGATTGCAGTTATTGTTAAACATATGAGAGACCATACTCCTTGATGCTTTATTCTATGAATAACTTCAACCTTTTGAATACCTGAACTTACTACCGTTGTGTCAGAAATAAGTCCTATATTATCTCCAAAGCAAGCTCCACCAGCAATTGCTGCTGTAGTAAGTAATATATTACCTCCTACTATATGATTTAACCATAAGAAAATTGGAGCACAGGCTGCAAAAGTTCCCCATGAAGTACCAGTGGCAACTGAAAGTACTGCTGTTACCATAAATCCTGTAACAGCTACAGTTCTAGCTGTTAATCCAAGAGTTAATGAAAAATTAATAATTGATGCACCAACTCCTGTTGCCATAAAAGCCTCTGCCATTGCATAAGCTGCCATTAATATAAAGAAAACCAATTGCATTTCCTTTACGTTTTCCACAGCTGCATCAACAATATCATTAAATTTAAACCTACATGTTAATGATGCTATTATAGCTCCGTAAATAGTAGCAATTGGTGCTGCAAGTAATGCGTTCATTCCAGATATCATAAGACCTGCCATTACAAACACTGGTGATATTTTTAATAATGCAATCATATATAATCCCCCATCCGACTTTGATTTCGTTTACATGAAGTTAATTCTCTTGCCCCCACATAAACGTTCTTTATTACATGCAACATTATATACTATATTTTCTCAAAATTCAATTATTTTCACTATTAATTGATAAAAATTAGTCATACTTTTGTCTTTTATTACATTTTCAACTTCTATAATTGCAATAATATTCATTTATTGCAATTATACTTTTGTTGACTATTTTTTAAATATACCAAAAGGTTTTCCAACTGGTAAAAACTTCTTGCCAAAATGAGCATTTAAAACCGCCGCTGCAGAACCATAAAAAGAAACTACCGCAATTAAGAGTTCAGAATACGCTGCCAGACTATGTGAAAATTCAGGCATAATTCCAAAAGTACTAAGCGATAACCCTATAAATAGAAAATCAATTAAAACAAAAATCGTAAATAGTACCTTATGAGTTTCTGTAGCGCCTATTGTCATAAACAATGAGAATATAAAATATCCTACATAAGCAAACCCTAATTGTTTTGGATCCACAGTTGATGCCAAAGCTTGACCAAATACACCTTCTTTAATTAACCAGGTGGCCGCAACTCCCATCCAAAAGAATGCAAAACCGCCAAAAGCTGTTGCTCCAAACACATTGTTACGTTTTGAATCATTTATACATGCAAATAGTTGAGCAAATCCTCCTAAGAATATAGCCCATGGAAGTATAAAAGATGTGCCTTCTGTAAGTCCAAGTTTTTGCGAAGATGCCACAAGCGTTACCATGGCAAGTCCAAATAGTCCTAATGCTGATGGATCCGCATTTGTTATTTTCACATTTTGTGTTTCATTTGTAAACATAATATTGCCTCCTTTTTATTTTCCTTAAATAATAATTCCTATAAAAAAATAACAGAAAACAATTGCCTTGTCAATTGTTTTGTAATGTTCTGTAGGTTTATTCTTTTTAATATTAAATCGCAGGGTACAAATTAAATTTTGCTACCTTATGTTATAATTCACTTATAGAAATTCTTTTATATAATTTATTTAAGCTTTACATAAAAGAGTATAATTATATAGTATAAACAAATATATTGAAAATTAAGAGGTATAAAATGAACTTTATTAAACTCCGTAAAATCACTGGATATATGTATGAACTACATCGTAGAAACTTTAAGTCTTACTTTAAACCTATGCTTATTCCCTCCTATGAACCTTTAGTAACAGATTCTGTCCATTGGGTAGGACATGCTACTGTGCTTATTAATTTAAATGGAGTGATTATAGTAACTGACCCTGTGACCTCAATAAATCTTGGTCAAATAAGACGATTAATAAAACCATCCTTAAACTTATCTTCAATTAATATTGATTATATACTGCTATCCCATGGTCATATGGACCACATGAATTATTCAACTCTAATGAAACTAAATAAAAGCGCAGTAGTTATTGCTCCTAAGAACTTAGATTTTCCTTTAAAAATTTTAGGATTTAAAAATAGAATACTTCTAAACCCAGATGAGGACTATAGTGCCAGCGGCATAAAAATAAAGGCTTTAAGAGCGAATCATGATGGTAGAAGATATCCTTGGGGCACTGCAGCTGATAGCAATTCTTATATAATTGAGAATAGCACAAAAAAGATTTTTTTTGCTGGGGATACAGCCTATACTGATGTATATAAAAATTTAATGGCAGATATTGCTATTATGCCTGTAGGATGTTATAAACCTGACGAGTTTCAAGAAATGCATTGTTCTCCTGAGCAAAGCTTTAAAATGTTTAAAATGACAAATTCTAAACTAATGATTCCAATTCATTATAAAACCTATATTTTGGCTCAAGACGATGATGATGTTACCTGCGATACACTAGAAAGAATAAATGACGGAAGCATAAAAATTATCGATATCGGTCAAACTGTAAAATTATAAAATTCAAATAAAATAAGCAGCTGTCCTAGAACTTTTAGATAGTTCTAGGACAGCTGCTTTTAAATAAATCTTGGATTTCATTTTAACTCATCTGATATAGAAATAATTCTTCTATATATACCCACGTTTGCAATTAGTTTTACAAAAAAATAATATCAAGAGATAAAATCATGTTATTAAATCATCACCTGCGGTGCTGCAATATTAACGACTTCAGAAGGAGATTTACCCCATTGTAGCGCTCTGGAGTAGGTAACGATTCTCAATTGTTATCCTCCCACTGAAGTTTTATTTTTGTTGTAGTATGTAACCCCCACTTATAGAGGTGGGAGACTTTCCTTCTGAAATGTCGTTAAAATTTTTGAACATTAATAGCTTGAGGTCCTTTAGGTGCATCAATTACATCAAATTGTACTTCTTCGCCCTCATGCAAATCCTTTCTTGGTCCTTGTTCCTTTATTGCTAAATGGTGAACAAATACATCCTCGCCTTCTTGAGCGGATATAAATCCATATCCTCTTTCAGCATCATACCACTTCACTATAC
The DNA here is from genome assembly GCF_011065975.2 of Clostridium sp. FP1. Taxonomy (NCBI): domain Bacteria; kingdom Bacillati; phylum Bacillota; class Clostridia; order Eubacteriales; family Clostridiaceae; genus Clostridium; species Clostridium sp. FP1. Next base: position 2,887,452 of record NZ_JAAMNJ020000001.1, read on the forward strand.
CTGTTTTCATATAATTTCCTCCTTGTCCTTCTCTGAAATATAAAGGATTTAGTGTTTAAATATAGTATTAGCTATAAATGTTTAACTAATACTTTTAAATATGCATAAATTCTATATATAAACAATATAATTATGAATAGTAATTTAAAGAAGTGAAATACATGAAAAAACACAAGGCATTATTTGGTATTCTTTTGATTTTCTTAGGTTCAGTACTTCTAGCTGATCAAATATACGACATTGACTTTTTTAGTTTTTCAAACTTTTGGCCTCTTTTTATTCTAATTCCAGGTATTTTTTTAGAAATAAGTTTTTTCTCACTGAAAAAGGAACCTGCTATATTAGTTCTTGCTGGAATCTTAACCACTACAGGTTTATTATTTGTTTTTGAAACTTCAACAAACTGGAAATACTCCACTGAAACTTGGTCCATTTATACACTAGGCCTTGCTATTGGTTTGTTTCAGTATTATTTATTTTCCAAAAAAAATAATACCTTACTATTTTTTATATTTTTGCTAGCCTTTATATCTGTATTTTCTTTTGCAGTAAATTTTTTAGGAAACAATTATACTTGGCTTACTTATGGACTATTATTTCCTTGCACAATTATTGTACTAGGCATCTATGTGTTTTTAAAAAACATATTTAATTAAGAATAAATCATATAAAAAAATAATCCTAGCAAAATAAAATTTTGCTAGGATTATTTATATCCATCATTTAAAATATACTATTTTATATTAGACTTAAAATATTTGGCTAGGATGGCAGGATTCGAACCTGCGAATGCCAGAGTCAGAGTCTAGTGCCTTACCGCTTGGCTACACCCCAATGAAAAAAAAGAAATAACTGGTGACTCCTAGGGAAATTGAACCCTTGAGTCGTTAAATTGCTTTTTATAACTTTCTGTAATCTACTATAACATAGATGCACTATCTTTGCAAGCCTATATCATTTTATAATATTGTAAATTACAAATCTCTGATATTCCCTACACTCATCAACTTGTTTGTTTTGTCATAAATAAATTATTTACTTTTTGCCATTTAGTTGTTCTGCAATAATTCTTGCTAAATACTTACCAGTATTTTTCACTTCCCCAATATCATTAGTATATGTTCCTACTTCAATCAATACAGCATTATCACTTCTATTCTGATTATAAAAACCTATCCCCCATTGATAAACCCATATTGGGTTGTCTCTTACAAGATTTGGGTATAATTTATTTGATATTCCTATCATAGAATTTATTAATTTCTTCTGCTTTACATATTTAGGGTTTTTATCTGTTACTACAAACATAAATTGGGCAACAGTTTCACCATTTATTTTAGTGTTTATTCCATTCTTATCCTCTACACTATCTCTATGTAAATCTATAATTAAATCGAATTTTTCATATTCCTTTAAGTACTTATCTAAAGTAACTCCAGATTTTTTATAAGCATTATTATAATCGCCTTTATCATGCACAGTCTTATCATGTATGACTGCAATTCCATATTTATTTTCTAGCTCCCCAGATATTACATCGCCTACAGCACATACACTTCTTGTTGGATCCAAACTATTGGTAGTTTTAAATGTTTCCTTGTCTGTGGTGCGATAAGCTTCGCAAGTATGAGTGTGATATATAAGCACCCGTGGTTTGGCTTTATTTAGAGTTTCTTTCAAGGCAGGATTATATAGACCTGTTGATATATCAAAACCGTCACTTTTAGATTCAGCTTTAATTACCTGCTTGTCTTCTAATTTAAAAGGGTTACTACTAAACTTTTCTGTATTATTTTCTGCATTGTCGACATAATTCACTTCAGGGCTAATTTCATTTTTATCCAAATATGCAATTTCTTTTACTACGATTGATATAGGATTCGAAATCTCTATTCCCAAAAATGATAAAGCTGCTATTTTCATGCTATTTTCACTGTTAATAGACTGCTCTTCTTTGTTTGAGCACTTAATTACGGATAATACATTATTAATAACATTAACATAAAAATAATTTCGATATTTTCCTTCATTGTTTGCCTTAACACTTTTAGGTAAAATCATGCCTAATAAAAAAATAATGAGTAATGTGAAAATACTTAAAAACATTCTTGCATTACTATCTTTTTTAACAGCCTGTTTTGAAAAAATCATTTTTTCATTTAGTATATTATTCTTACATTTATAACTCATCTTTATCCCTCCGTTTATAAAATGTATATGAGGGAAGATATAAAGTTATTACTAGTTATAATTGTCTATCTCCCAATAAAGTACAAGCAGTTTTAGCTGGATGACACAGAGCAATTTAAATTGCATGAATGATATGCACGAGTAGACAAGGTATAGAAGCTATTTTTAGGTGAATCAATTACTTATACTTGAAATTCATGTTATAATTGATATATAAACAAACTATAATATAGTCCGCAATTATGAAATATTACAATTGAATAAGAGGAAGATATAAAATAATAGTTCCTATCATTCTTATACTACATTTCATAATTATCTGAAAAAATTTATGACTTGTCATAAATAGACAAGCCACTGATTAAGGAGGAGTTATTGTGATTAAAAAAATTAATACAATGTATTTTAGTGCTACAGATACAACTAAAAAAGTGGTATATAATATAGGAAAGAAATTTTCCCAAAATATTAATAAAGAAATATCTATAAATAATATTGATTTTACATTACCTGAAGCTCGAAAAAAAATAGTATCATTTACAAAGCAGGATGTCCTTATTATAGGAATTCCTGTTTATGCAGGAAGAGTTCCTAATATATTATTAAAATATTTAAACTCTATTACCGGTAATGGTGCATTAGCAATTCCCGTAGTTGTATATGGAAACAGAAATTATGATGATGCATTAATAGAACTGAAAGATATACTTGAACTAAATGGTTTTAAAGTTATTGGAGGGGGTGCATTTATAGGAGAACATGCATTTTCTAAAACTCTTGCTAAAAATAGACCTGATGAAGAAGATATGGATATTGCACGCGACTTTGCAAATCAATTATATACAAAAATAATAACTCAAGATAAATTTCAAACTGTAGTTATAAATGGAAACACGCCTTATAGAAAACACTACATTCCTACAAATAAAGATGGTATTGCTGTTGATATTAGAAAAGTTACTCCAAAAACAACTAACAATTGTAATGATTGTAAACTTTGTGTAACTATATGTCCTATGGGTTCCATTGATTTTCGTGATGTATCTAAATTAAATGGAATTTGTATTAAATGTGGAGCTTGTATTAAAAAATGCCCAATGAATGCAAAGTATTATGATGATGAGGATTATTTGCGACATAAGCATGAATTAGAAGTTAATTTTACTTATCGAAAACAACCAGAATTATTTCTATAGAAGAGTAGGCATGAACTACTGTTCCCCTAAATGGATAGTGGCTTTACGCTTAAGTTTATAAATAGTATTAAAAAATTTTCATACACTTCCCTTTTCACTAATCTTTAAATTAGCACCTATACTAAAATATTTATTTTTATTGGCTTATGCTATAAATCATATACGTAATACTATATTTTGTCAATATGTTTTGTGTTTTTTTCTATAGTTACACATATAGCCCTTTAATAAGTTCTGTTAAAAAAGAAGAACTGCTCCCTATTATTTATTTTACATCTACAGAATGACTATCTAAATATTTTATGACTCCGCAAAACTGTAGCAGAATGCTTAATAATATATATTAAGATTAAAAATGATTGTATATCTGAATTTACTTTCTAATTTTTAAGTGCACATCCGCAATTGCAACCTGTGTTTCAAAAAATATTAAGAATAATAATGAGTAAATATCTAAGTTCCCTTTTAATAAAAAATGGGAACTCAATATAGAGTTTCCCACTTATAATATCATACTATTTATTGGTGATGATGTTCACCATGATGATTACAAACTACATCTTTATCTTCTAAGGTTCCATTAATATATTCCTCAATGACACTTTTATATTCCCCTGATGCTCCCTTTATTACTTTAAGGCCATTCTGTTGTAAGCCGCTAATTGCACCTCCACCAATTCCTCCAGTAATAACTACTGTAGCCCCCTGTGCTGCAAGTAAATCTGCTAAGCCTTTATGCTGATGTGCAAACTCCACTGAAGATATTTCTTCAATACTTACAATTTTCTTGTCTTCTATAGTTGCAATTACAAAACTTTCACTCATTCCAAAATGTTGATTTACCATAATGCCCTTATTAGGTATTGCTATTTTCATATTTTTTTCCTCCATTTTTATATTTGATATGTCTATTTTTTATTTTTTTATATTATTAATAATTTTACTTATAATATTTTCAACTATTTCTGTTAATTCAGCATTTAGTTTGTATTCACCTTTGTTAGAAATATTAACAATTTCTCTACACATTGGAATTTCACCAAGCAAATCTAGTTGATTTTTATTTAAAAATTCCTCTATATTAGCTGATTCAAAGATTCGTATTTTATCGTTGCATTCTGGACAAATAATATAACTCATATTCTCTATTAAACCTATTATATCTATATTAAGCTTGTGAGCCATATTTACTGCTTTCCCAACAATCATTGACACTAAATCCTGTGGTGTTGAAACCATTACTATTCCTGTAATTGGTATTGATTGCATTACAGTTAGTGCAACATCTCCTGTGCCAGGAGGCATATCTATAATTAAATAATCAAGCTCTCCCCATATAACGTCGGTCCAAAATTGCTTAACAACTCCAGAAACTGCCGGTCCTCTCCAAATAACTGGATCCTCTTCATTTTCCACAAGAAAATTCATTGAAATAACATCAATACCCCCTGTGGTTCTAACAGGTACAATACCAGATTCATTCATTACAGGTTTCACATCTTTAATACCTAAGAGCCTTGGTATACTTGGGCCTGTAATATCTGAATCCATAAGACCCACCTTATAGCCTTTTTTATTAAGTTCATGTGCAATAAGGGCAGATATTGTTGATTTACCTACACCACCTTTACCACTCATGACTCCGATAATATTTTTAACTTTATTTAATGGATTATTTTCTATGTTACAGGTGTCTTTATTATCACACTCACCATTTGATGGACAACTTTCGCACTCAGCCATAACTATCACCTCATATTTTTATTTGTCATATGCCTGTATTTTTTAATGCACTGTATATTTTATTTTTAGCATAGGCTATTAAAATATTACCTCTTATTAAGAGGTATGTCAAACATTGTTTTTTACATTGTAACATCTTTAATCAAAAAAAAGATAAAAACCCTGAGAATTTATTCTTAGGGTTTTAGATTATTAAGTACAATTTATTCCTTACACCATTTTTTGCAAAACTTAGCTTTTTTACCGCAAATAACATTACCTGAACCACAATCAGGGCAAATATGCTTGTCTTGTTCAACATTTATTTCATATGTGTTGGCACAATTAGAACATTTGAATTTACAAAATGTTGTTCTGTAGTTACCACCACTTATTCTTATAGCCTTTCCTTCTGTTAGAGCAATAGCTATTTTTTTCCTTGCAGTATCTATAATATTTTGAAAAGTTTGTCTTGATACTTGCATTCTTTCTCCACACTCTTCTTGATTTAGTTCTTCAATATCTTTAAGCCTCATTGCCTCAAGTTCTTCTACTTTTAAAACTATTTCCTCAATCTCACATTTAGGCTTACCCCAGGGAACAAAATATGTGTCATCCGGGAAAAACTCTACTCTTCTAAATTTTATTGGTCTTGGCATTTTAACTCCTCCTGCATCTACTACATATTCCTATAAACCTATATATCAATTATACTATCACATTTATCACATTTAAACTTAATATGCAGGTATTTTCCACTAAATATTTTTATTTACCTTTGCTCATCTGCTTCCGTTAAATGAGTTCTCCCCATGATACCATAAATCGGTAGCCCTGTCCGCTTAATAATGGTCTCTAAAGTATTGACTACCCCTATATGAGAACATCATAAAACAACAAATAAACCACTTTCACCATTTACTACTAACACTATCTCATCACAAAAATTATCTAAAATATAATTTTCATCTTGTTTTATTTGAAATCTTTTATTTGGTAATTCAAAATCATTATTTCTTTTAAAATTAGTAAATATAATGCACCACATCCATGGCATAATTTTTGGAAGGGTAAAATTTCATTATTGACTTTTTCAAGAGCATTAATGTTAATCAGCTTACTCCATTTAACTACACCCTTTTCAAGAAAAACAATGATTTCTTTTATTGAAGCAACAACACTGCCAATAGCAACACGCTGTATTTCATCACCGCTGTCCATTCCTAGGAGTATATTTAGTTCTTCTAGACACAAAGGCAATGAAATATTGTATTATGGTCATAAATAGTTTATACTATAATTGATTTGATATTGATTATCATTATCTAATTAAATAGAAAGGTGGAACATTATGAGTGAACTTGCAAAAAGATTAAATCAATGTAAAAAACCAGCTGGTGTGTTAGGAAAAGTTATAGCGGAAGGCATGAATATAGGACACTTTGAATTGACTAGTTGGGGATTAGAAAAAATAAATATTAAAAACAAGGATGTTATACTGGATATAGGTTGTGGTGGTGGTAGAACAATAAATAGAATGGCATCAATAGCAACAGAGGGCAAAATTTTCGGTATAGATTATTCATTAGATTGTGTGAAATGGTCAAAAGATTATAATACACAACTTGTAAAAACCAACAGAGTTGAAATTTTTCATGCTAGTGTAGAAAAAATTCCATTTGAAAATAATAAATTTGATGTTATATCGGCAGTAGAAACTATTTATTTCTGGCCTAATCTTATTGAAAGTTTTAAAGAGGTTAAAAGAATATTAAAGCCATCAGGAAAATTTATTATAATATGTGAAATGTATTCTAGTGAAAACTTTAAAGAAAGAAATGATAAATTGATTGCACTATCAGATATGAAAATACATACCCCTAAAGAATTAAAAGGATTATTAGAAAAAGCTGGATTCAATAATATAACAATAGACTTAATGGAAGAAAGAAATTGGTTATGCTGTATATGCGAAAAGTAGAGCTATTATCTGTATAAGTCAATAATACAACCATCCTTCGTTATTCAGATGTTTAACGTATTTTTAAATATCTACTATGTTAACTTTAAAAGCAAAAATATGCGATTACTTACTCATCGCTATTTTTGCTTTTTATGGGTAGATTTTAAAGCTGCTCACAAGTAAATTCGCGCACATTGTGTCCGCCAACAAAAATTGTTCCCTTAGTTGTATCGTAAAATCTCGCAATTAAGTTACCTTTCATATAAAAATAACATCCAAAGGGTAATACAGCTACCAAAACACCAGGCCATATCGAATAGGCCATAGACATGAAAAGTTGAACACTCCTCATCCAATTAACTGCATAACCGGCATTATAATTTACTGATTTCGGATATCTCTCATAGGAATTTGCTGATGGGTTAAAAGCTTTAATCACTTCTATACCATTTATATATTCAACAACCGTTTTATTCATTTCATTTCCTGCGTTCATCAGTCCCATAAAATGTTCCTCATAGCCTCTCCTCATACCCAAATAACATAGGAAACCTACTGGCAATGTAATTAAGGAAACCAATGCCATTTTCCAATCAAGAACAAACAAATATGCAATAATGACAATTGGAACTACTATGTTTGATGTCATTTCTGGAATGATATGGGCTAATGTACTTTCTAGACTTGCCACTCTATCTATGATGGTGCTTTTCAATCTGCTAGATGGTGTTTCCAGTATATATCCCATAGGAACTCTGGATAATTTCGAGACCAATTTAAGTCGAATCTCTTTTAATGTTGCGAATGTCGCTTTATGAGAAACCGAGGTAGATAAATTCATAAATAGAACTTTAAAAATAAATCCTCCAGCTGCCCCTATGAGGCTTTGCAAATTCCCTAATCCTTGAAAAAGGACTTTCTATTTTATTTTTTTCCATATTTGAAACCACACTCCTATTATAAAACAAATTTTTCAATGCTCTCTATATTAAATTTAACGTTTATACATCTAAAATGGCTTTTCCGTTAGTTCCCACATCACAAGGTAATACTTTTGACCATTTTCTAAAAATAGAAGCTCCACCTCCTGCATATGGCAAGCAAAAAAGACGAATCTTATCATCTTTTTCTGGATCATCAAAAAAGTGTGTATGAATTTTACTGTATTCCATAACGATCTCCTTTATTTCAAGATAAAAGCTTGATATCTTTTTCTAATAAGCATTATATTCTACATATATATCCTGATTGTCAATGATTTTCTTTATCAGTTGATATTGTTTTTTCATTCCCTTGTTTTTCTTTTAATAAGCTTCGATGGTAAATTTTAAGTGTTCATTAGTATTCAAACAATTTCTTTTTTTGTATTAACTTCTGGCAACAAGAGAAACAGAACAGATATTTTTGAATGCAGATTTAAATATTTAAGGCCAGTTCAGTATGATTGAGTAAATTTTTCATAGGATTTCCTTAATATTTTTAAAAAAGATAGTAATAATTTTAAAAAATCCCTAACTTAAATATATTATAATGTAGTTGATAACGATAATCAATATCATCACAACGGGAGTATATAAACTAAATCTAAAAATGCAATTAAAATTATAGTAATAATTTTTTCTAGGCTTTAATATTTTAAGTAAATCAAAGAAATTAAAATAGTTCTTTATCATCATGAATACAGTAACAAAATTTTTATAGCTTAAAAACACTTAATTCTAAAAGGTGTTGATATTTATAGAACAATAGGAATATAAATGAGGAGGAAATTAATTTGAAAAATGTAGTAATTATTTATTGGAGTGGAACAGGAAATACTGAGGCTATGGCAGAATGGATTATGGAAGGCGCAAAAAATGAAGATTCAAAGGTTAAATTACTTAATGTGGGTGACGCAAAAGTAGAGGACGTAATAAATGCAAATGTAATAGCTTTTGGATGCCCATCTATGGGCGCAGAGCAGCTTGAGGAATCAGAAATGGAACCGTTTATTGAGTCGATTGCTAGTGTAGTAAGTGGCAAAAATATTGTTTTATTTGGTTCTTATGGATGGGGCAATGGAGAATGGATGACAGATTGGCAAGAAAGAATGGAAAAATATGGTGCGAATGTTATAGTAGATGGACTTATAATTAATAACGATGCTGACAAAGAAGGTATCGAAAAATGTAAGGAAATAGGTGCGTTGTTATCCACAAAATAAAAATATTTTTAATATAAAATCGATAGTATTAATACTATCGTGAAATTAATGGAGGATGTTTTATGGGAATAGTAGAATTAAATAAATTTTTAAAAATTGTAAATAATTACGATGATTTGGAATATTTATATTCAATAATAATACGTAATGCAGGGCCAACTATCAAAAAGCATAAGACATCCTCTTTAATTAATTTTAGTAATAGTAATAGAAACTCAAGTAGGTTATTGGAAGGTATATCATGATATTGAAAAAGCAGAAATTACTTTTAATAAATATAATGAAATTAAATCTACCATCATGAACTTAATGATGAAAGGAATGAAACCGACAGACCTATTAAATAAATACCAAAGCCTAGCATATGAATAATAATAAAAATGAATATCATAATATGTATAAAAGGAAGTGAAACTATGGGAATATTACTCATAGGTGGAGATAATCTTGGCAGTATTACAAAAAATCTAATAAAGAATGGATTTAACGACATAGAACATATAACTGGTAGAAAAAATGATGCTAAAAATTTCAGAATACCTCGAAATATAGATTTAGTAATGGTTCTGGTAGACTTTGTAGGTCACCAATTAACAACGGTCGTTAAAGAAGAATCAAGGAAAGCTAATGTGAAAGTTGCATTCTCTAAACGTTCATGGACACATATGGAAAAAGAAATACAAAAGTACATTAAGGAGATAGAGGTTTAATATAAAATGATTAATAAAAATAAAGACATTGAATATATTGGAAACCAATTGATACGTGAAGGATATAAACATACTTACCAAAGATATCTAATAATAAAGGTAATTTTTGAAAATGATATGCTTATGAATGTTAATCAAATTTATAGTAAAGTCAAAAACGAAAACATAGGTGTTAGCACCATCTATAGGAATATTATAATTTTAGAAGAAGCTGGTATTTTAAAAAGGATAAATATCGCTAATACTAACTATTACAAGTTAGAGAAAATAGGTAACAATAAGTTTCACATACATGCTGAATGTATTAAATGTAATAAAATAATAGATATAAGCGAAGGCGAAATATCAGAAATTTCAAATGTTTTAATAAAAGAATTAAATAAAAAACAAAAAATCACAGTTATAAGTACTAGTGTTGTATTATCCGGAATTTGCGAAGAATGTAAGCTAAAACTCTAAATTCAATGTTGAATATTTTTCACCTTATTTATGAGCAAAAACATAATTTAACTATTTACTTTCGCTAAATCATTAAATTTACATACATTTACACATGCCCCGCCTCCTATTATACCAAATATTTCTTAGTTGCCTTTTATAACCATTGACGTGCATACGCTTCGTAGCAACGCCCCTCCTTGTCCAATAATAAAAGCATGACAAACTTTTTTATCTTCCATAAGTTCGTTTTTTATAATAGTAAGTAATTCCAATTCCATTAAATTCAAATAAAGATTTCTCCCCATTTCCACCACTTCAATAAATTCCATAGTTTGCGTCCCGTTTTGTAGAACATAAGCGATTAGTTTAGATAGCTCATTACTTTCATTTTTTTTAATTCTTACCATCCAGGGTAAGAACACCACATTCAAAACTAAGTAGGCCTAAAATTAATTTTATTAAAGTAGTTATTTCTTCTAAGCAATGCATAGATGCTTTAATGGGAGGCATTTAAAACAATATATATTCCATTCCAAATCGATTTTCTAAATGATTCTCTTCTTGAAGTATAAGCCTATAAATAGAATTAAGGATAAAATATTTAAAAGACTCATTCTACATTCACACCCATAAATAATATGCGGCTAAAAAGCCGCATATTATTTATTTTATTTCACCAACTTTTATAACTCTCATAGAATTTAATACTGCAATTACAGTAACCCCCACATCTGCAAAAACTGCTTCCCATATTGTTGCTATTCCAATGGCTGCAAGTGCTAAGAATATAAGTTTAACTCCCATTGCAAAAATTATATTCTGCCAAACAATTCTTCTTGTTCTTTTTGCTATTTTAATTGCGGAAACTATTTTTGATGGTTCATCAGTCATTATAACAATATCTGCTGCTTCAATGGCAGCATCTGAGCCTAATCCTCCCATAGCAATTCCTATATCTGCCCTTGCAAGAACTGGTGCATCATTTATACCATCACCAACAAAAATTAGGTTTCCTTTTGATCTTTTTTCTTTGTCAAGCATCTCCAATTCCTCAACCTTTTGAACTGGAAGTAGTTCCGCATGGAACTCATCAAGTCCCAATTGCTCTGAAATCTTACTTGCTATTGACTTATTATCACCAGTAAGCATTACAGTCTTTTTAACACCAATCTGCTTTAATCCTTTTATGGCCTCTCTAGAATCTTCTTTTAGTTCATCTGATATAATGATATATCCAGCATATTTTTTATCAATAGCCACATGAACTACGGTTCCAGCCACCTCAACATATTTGAAAACAATATTTTCTTTATTCATTAGTTTTATATTACCTGCTAAAACTTCTTTTCCTTTAACATTTACCTTTATACCGTGACCTGATATTTCATCATAGTTTTCGATTTCATTTTTGTTAACTTCTTTGCCATACTCTTTTATTATTGAAGCTGCAATTGGATGATTAGAATAACTTTCAGCATATGCAGTATATTCTAATAAGCCATCTTTAACAAAACTGTTTTGTGCATTTATTTCAGTAACCTTGAATACTCCTTTTGTTAGTGTACCAGTCTTGTCAAATACTACTATGTCAACATTATTAAGTGCTTCAAGATAGTTACTACCTTTAATTAATATACCGTTCTTTGATGCTGCACCAATACCCCCAAAGAATCCAAGTGGGATTGAAATAACCAATGCACATGGACAAGATATAACTAGAAACGCTAATGCTCTATATATGGATTCTGAAAACGTAATACCTTGCATTACTAAAGGCGGAATAACTGCCAATAAAACTGCAACGATAACTACTCCTGGAGTATAATATCTTGCGAACTTTGTTATAAACTTCTCTGTTGGGGCCTTCTTACTACTTGCATTTTGAACTAACTCCAATATCTTTGTAACAGTAGATTCTCCAAATTCCTTTGTAACTTCTATTGTTAAAAGCCCGTTCTTATTGATAGATCCGCTTAAAACTTCATTTGGGGCTTCTACGCTACGGGGTACGGATTCACCTGTTAATGCAGAGGTATCAAGCATTGATTTACCTTCCACTACCTTACCGTCAAGTGGAACTTTTTCCCCTGGTTTAACTACAATGAGGTCTCCTACTTTAACATCACCCGGAGATACTCGTTGTAAATCATTTCTTACCTTTAAGTTAGCATAATCAGGTCTTATATCCATAAGAGCAGAAATAGATTTTCTTGAATTATTTACTGCTATACCCTGAATGAATTCTCCAACTTGATAGAACAACATTACTGCTACACCTTCTGGAAACTGTTTAATAGAAAATGCACCAATAGTCGCTATACTCATTAAGAAGTTTTCATCAAAAACTTCACCTCTTAAAATGTTCCTAAATGCTCTTAATAGCACTTCTCCACCAACTAAAATATAACTGATGAAAAACAAAGTAAATTCAACTGTAGTCGAAAATTTAAATACCATAGCAGCACCAAAAATTGCAGCACCAATGCTTAATCTTATAAGTTCTTTTCTATTCTTCTCTCCTTCGCCAGGGCTATTATCAACTTGTTCTTTCTTTTCATCCTCTGTTACGACTTTTACATCTGGTTCAATCTTTTTAACAATAACCTTTACTTCTTCAATGATGCTAGGTAATTCATCTTTGTTATTAACTTCTATAAATAATTTCTTTGAAACGAAATCTACTGAGGCTGATTTTACTCCACTAATATCTTGTACATTTGTTTCAATCTTTACTGCACAATTAGCACAGCAAAGCCCCATTAAAATTACTACTTTCTTTTCAGACTTTTGAATCATCTTTTCACGTACAACAACATCAGGTTCAATCTTTTTAACAATAACCTTTACTTCTTCAATGATGCCAGGTAATCCATCTTTGCTATTAACCTCTAAAAATAATTTCTTTGAAACGAAATCTACTGAGGCTGATTTCACTCCACTAATATTTTTTACCTTTGTTTCAATCTTTACTGTACAATTTGCACAATCTAAACCATCCAAGATAAGTTCTGTTTTTATATTTGAGCTCATTTGCACCACTCCCGAATAAATTATTTTATTTTTCATTAATGTGTTGTAATCCCTGATTAAATATTTGTTTAATATGGTCATCATCTAATGAATAGTAGACAACTTTACCTTCTTGACTATATCCTCATGTATTATTGTACAATTGCAGCTTTCTATATTATCAAAAGGTTTTTCCATTGTATCACCTCTCCTCTCCGTTACTATATGTAATCATTTGTTCTTATGTTCATATGTTTGTATGTTCATATATAGTATATTACCAAATTTTTTTTAAGTCAAGTTATTCCCGCAGGAAAAAATAAAGCCATAGTTATTATTTGTATGAAAAATCATAATCACACCTTGCAACTAATTAAATAAAAAACCTACCTAAACCAAATAGTTAAGCCATGCTCTCATCGCCTTATTGCTTTAATCCTTGCCTTCGCCACCAAAAAAAGAGAATGTAGCTAGATTTATTTACACAAATCTAGCTACATTCTCTTTTTCATACCGTCTTTATATTACTATTATATTGCCAAAAGTTTATGCATTTCACACCATAGGAGCTATAATTACAGCCACATTATTGTTTTGTTAAAATAAAATAGAATTTAACTCCCATTTCTGTATTTTCGACTCCGCAGCTACCACCATGAAGTAAGATTATATTTTTAACTATGGAAAGACCTAGACCTGTGCCTCCAAGTTTTCTAGTCCTTGATTTATCGATTTTGTAGAAGTTATCCCATATCTTACTCGTTTCTGAAAGATCAATTTTGTTTCCACTATTTTCTACTTCAACACAAATAGTATCTTCTCTATTTATCATGGTTACTGTTATAGAACCACCCTCCTGCGTATGTCTTATTGCATTGGTCATATAATTTGTTATTACCTGTTCTATTCTGTTCCAATCTGCATTGACTTTTATATCTTCAATAAAACTTAATTCTAGTTTAATTTGTTTTTCATTAAATAGGGAGGAAAATTTCTTAGTAACTGATTTTACTAGTTCATGAAGAATGAATTCCTCTTTAGTCAATTTAAAATTTCCTGATTCTAATTGAGATAAATCCAACATATCTGATACTAAACTGTTCATTTTCCTAGATTCATCCATAATTACATCAATGAAATATTGTTTTTCTTCCCCTTCTAAAACATCATCATTTAAAGCTAATGTATACCCTTCTATAAGGGTAATAGGTGTTTTAAGCTCATGAGAAACCGCTGCTACAAAGTCTTTTCTCATCTCTGTTAATTTTTTTTCTTTTTCAATATCCTTTTCTAATTGTCTATTAGCATCTGTAAGTGAGGTTAATGCTTCATTTAAATTCTCTGATAGAAGATTAAGTGAAGTAGCTAAAGCACCTATTTCATCTTCACTTTTAACCTCACATTTTTCTGTAAAATCAAGCTTTGCCATTTTAGAAGCCGTTTTGGTTATTTTTATAAGTGGCTTTGCAATCATGTTTGAGTAAAAGAAAGAAAGAAGTAGAATTGTAATTAGGGCCCCTATATAAAAATACAAATAAAATTCCTTTATAACTTGGACTGCTTCATTTACTGGCTGTAGTGAAGAAAAAGCACACACAGTTTCATCTTTCTTTTCATCATATAATATACCTGCTACACTTTTAGGCATATCGGGGTTTTGCTGCGTAATAAAAATAAAGGGTTTTCCCTCATCTTTAAATTTAGTAATACCACCCTGATTTTCTATTTCAGATGACATTATTTGGTTCATGATTCTAACTTTTATGGAGTCTTTTCTTACATCAGCTGTTTTTGCAAGATATTTCAAATTTCCTAATCTATCTCGTATAATTATTTTATAATTATTCGCTTCTTCAAAAGAACTAATTAGGTTAACCTCATCTTCATTTTTTTGGAGCAGACTATATTGACTTTTGAATTTAACAAGGTTAATTTCAAGATTGTCTATTTTCCATTTTTTATAAAACTGCTCAAAAAACTGGGACTGAACTATCAAATTAGTAGTTATGAAAATCACAAAAACTATAGAGGTTATGGCGAAAAGCTTTCTAGTAATGCTCTTTTTACTTTTCATTTTTCACCTCGAATTTATATCCAGCACCTCTTATAGTTGCTATAAGGTAAGATTTTTCACCTAGCTTTTCTCTTAATCTTTTTATAACAGTATCAACTGTTCTTAAATCTCCAAAGTAGTCAATACCCCATAGCGCATCTAATATTTTTTCTCTACTTAATACGATTCTTTTATTAAGTATAAAATAATTCAGTAGTTCAAATTCCTTTGGGGATAAATTAATCTCAACATTGTCTACAGAAACCTCATGGCTTAAATTATCAACTACAAGGCCATCAAAGCTATCTCCTTCATTGAGAATAACCTCAGTACTATGCGTCCGTCTAATAATGGCTTTTACTTTAGCAACTAATAGCTTTGGAACAAAAGGCTTAGTGATATAATGATCTGTGCCGAGTTCAAACCCTAATAATTCATCATCTTCTTCAGATTTGGCTGTGAGCATTATAACAGGAATATTGGAGGTTTTCCTTATTTCCTTGCAGACGTCCCAACCATCCATAATAGGCATCATTACATCTAAAATAATCAAATCCACTTTATTTTTATTGAATATATCTACAGCTTCACTTCCATTTTCAGCTTGTAAAATAGTATATTTCTCTTTTCTTAAATAAATTGAAACAAGATTTCTAATTCTTTCTTCATCATCTACTATTAAAATGGTTTCATTCATATAATTTTTCTCCTTTATTAAAAGCTTTTCACAAATCAGCTCTATCTCTAAATTTAAATGTTAATTTCTAACTATATTTTATATTATATAATAACACCCGCAATAATCATAATTTATTATATTTATCTAACATAAAATCAAAATAAAAATTTCCTCTGCAAAAGGGGATTCGCAGAGGAAGTACGAATTAGTATATTTAATGTTTATCCTATAAATATATAATAGAGTTATATCATGGCACTTAAGTGGCAGATATGTTAATATTTTATGAACGGCAATTTTAAAATTACCATTTTGTTGGCTTACCTCTGTTTTTAACAAAAATACTAAAATTTAACCTAGCTTTTGTTTATATTCGTAGTATAATTAAGTTGTACAATTTAATATGATATATATAAATAAAAGGAGGTTTTTATATGCTTAATGGCGCTAAGATTAGAGAATTAAGACTTAATAAATCTTTAACAAGCAGAGATATATCAACTTTATCAAAAAATTTAAATGTACATGTATCTCAGACATATTTAGAAGAACTGGAACGAGGAAGTAAAAAAAATCCATCATTTAATATAATTGAAACCATTGCAACTATCTTAGGTGTTAATATAGACGAGCTTCGTATAAATTAAAATAACTTCAAAAGGCCAATTAACTGAATTTAGTTAATTGGCCAATCTTTTTCTCATTAAATAAAAAGTTTTATTCTTAATATTTATATTCATACATAAATAACACCTCCAAACATTATATTTTGTAGCAAATCAGACTATTCCAAACATCCTTAATCCAATTATAATAATTGCACTATCTGCAAGAATGTGCACTAGCCATGAGTTAATAAAATTTTTAGATCGCGTATCAAGCCAGTTAAATATAAATCCTATGCTAATTAGTCCTATTAATGCTAACCCAACAAGTCCACTATTAAACCATGTCTTAAAAATTGCAATATGATATACCCCAAATAGAAGTGAAGAATATATGTAAGCGAATTTTTTCGATTTAAGTTCATAAGATTTAAGAAGATAAAACCCCCTAAAAAAATATTCCTCTAAAAAAGAGTTTCCAAATGTTATATACAATCCAACATAAATAAAACTTGAAGCAGTAATTTTAGAAAATATTGTATTATATTTCCAAGGAAATATAATACAATATTCATTCCAAAATTGCTTGGATTGTCTTTAATAAAAATTTATGTAGTTCCTCTAATAATAAGCTCTGTTTTAAAGTAAACTTGTTTTTCAGTAAGTAGCTCTCCATTTATTACATCTATTAAGATACTGCAAGCTTTTTTTCCCATCATATATATAGGCTGTGATATTGTTGTAAGTTCTGGCTCAATAATTTCTGATATATGAATATTGTCAAAGCCAATAATTGAAATATCTCGTGGAATTTTATAGTCATTTCGGAGTAAAATTTTCATTCCTCCTAGTGCCATCATATCGTTACTATAAAAAATGGCATCTAAATCGTGAAAACAACTTATTATTTTTTTTGTAGCTATAATACCACCTTCAACATTAAAGTCTCCTTCAAATATATACTTTTCATCATATATTCCATAATTTTTCATTGCATCGATATATCCTTCTAATCTTTGCTTGGATATTTCTATATCCTCTCTCCCCTTTACAAAAACTATTTTACGGTTTCCCTTTTCATATAAGTATTGAACACCATCTATTACCCCCTGCTTATTTAAGCAAAAAACTCCGTAATCATCCTTATATCCTTCAATATATCTATCAACTAATACAAAAGGAACATTGTTGTTCTTTAGTATGGTTATACTTTCGTTACTTTTACCGCCTGACATAAAAATAATGCCATCTATAAGTTTACTTATAAGAAGTTCAATATATTTTTGTTCCTTCTCTATGTCATTATCAGTGTTGCATATTATCAAATTATATTCTAACCTCTCTGCCTTATCCTCAATAGCTCTTACCATTTCTGAGAAAAACGGATTTGTAATATCTGGAAGTATAATTCCTATAGTACCAGATTTCTTAGTGCTAAGGCTTCTAGCTATGGAATTGGGAATATAGCTCATTTCCTTAGCAATTTTTAATATTCTTTTTCTGGTTACCTCGCTTATACTAGCATCCTTTTTGTTCATAACCATTGAAACTGTAGCCTTTGAAACTCCGGCCATTTCTGCTATATCCTTCATTGTAACATTATTCATAATTTTCCTCCGATTTTAAGTGAATAGTGATTAGTAATCTAACATTTAATGTTAGCATTCCATGCTATTAATCTATTTAAAAACTATTTTTAAATTTTAGTTAATAAATAAAATTATACCAAAATATACCTTGTATTGAAACAGATTGTAAAATTATAACCCAGAGGACACTCCCCTGGGTTATAATTTTATATATTTTATTATTGAGGAAATAATATTTTAATTACTATTTTTTTATAAGCTGAAGTTCTACTGGAATTTCTTTTGCAACTGTTTCCCCTTTTGCAATTTTAATAGCATTTTCTACTGCAACTGATCCCATTAAATCAGGTTTTTGTGCTATAGTAGCTGCCAGTTCTCCACTTGCAACAGCTGCTTTTGCATCAGCATTACCATCAAAACCTACAATAATCACTTTTTTATTTGCAGCCTTAGCTGCTTTTGCAGCTCCTAGTGCCATTTCATCATTATGTGCAAATATTGCATCAAAAGCAGGAGTGGCTTGAATTATATTTTCAGTAACGTTTAATCCCTTTTGTCTATCAAAATCTGCTGCTTGACTAGAAACAACTTTAACTCCATCTTTTTTATCTACTATATTATGGAATCCTTTACCCCTATCTCTTGTAGCAGAGGCTCCTGGAATACCTTGTAATTCTACTAGGTTCCCTTTACCATTTAATTTTTCTAGTATAAATTCTGCTGCCATCTCTCCACCTTTTACATTATCAGATGCAACGTGACAAGTAACTTCTCCACCACTCGCTTTTCTATCTACAGTTATAACTTTTATTTTATTATCGTTTGCAACCTTTATTGAGTTTGCAACTGCATCACTGTCTGTTGGATTTATGATTAAAGTCACTATGCCTTGTTGAACTAAATCTTCCACATTAGATCTTTCCTTTGCAGCATCATTTTGGGAGTCAAGAACTACAATTTCATACCCGAGTTCCTTAGCCTTCTTTTCTGCTCCTTCTTTCATTGATACAAAGAATGGGTTATTAAGAGTTGATACCACCATTCCAATTTTCTTTCCACCCTCAGCAGCTTTTTTTGTGCCACAACCAGCAAACGTTCCCATAATTAGTAGGGTTGATAATGCCATTGATAATAATTTCGTTCTTTTTTTCATTTGAATCATCCTCCATTTTTTATTTATTCTTTTTTTCAGCCATTACGGCAAGTAGAATAACTAAGCCCTTAACTATTGCTTGATAAAAAGGTGATACGTTCATAAGATTCAATCCATTATTAAGTACACCTATTATTAATGCTCCTATTATTGTACCAACTACACTTCCTTCTCCACCAGCTAAACTAGTACCACCGAGTACTACGGCTGAGATGGCATCTAATTCAAAACCTACTCCAGCATTTGGAGAAGCGGAACCTATTCTACTAGTAACAATTATTCCACTTAAGGCAGCTGCTCCACCACAAATAACATATACAAGTGTTTTAATTTTATCTGTATTAATGCCTGATAATCTTGCTGAGTCTTCATTTCCACCTAATGCATAAAGATATCTACCATATCTAGTCTGACTTAAAATATAAAATGCTATACCAAATACTATAATGGTTAATATTACTGGAATTGGTAGTCCTAAAAGCATTTTATTACCTATGCCAGAAAAACTTTGGCCTAGTCCTGATATAGGAGTCCCATTTGTGTATACATAAGTTACACCTCTGAAGATAGTCATTGTAGCTAGTGTAACTATGAAAGCTTGTATTCTTCCTTTAGAAATAAGGATACCATTTATAAGCCCTATAGCGCAGCCAATAGCTAAAGCTACAATTATTGCTAAATATACGTTTCCTGTGGACTTTATTATGCTTGCGGCAGCAGCACCACTCACTGCAAGTATAGACCCTACGGATAAATCAATTCCTCCCGTAAGAATTACAAAGGACATTCCTATAGCTATAACTGCATTTACTGAAACTTGAGTAAATACATTTTTAAGATTTGGTATTGTTAAGAACCTAGGTGTAATAAATGAAATAACTATACATAATATCAAAAGACCTATTAGTGATTTATATTTTAAAACCATATTCTTCAAATTATTTTTCACAATATAAACTCCTTCCTCTGTGAGGGCTCTATTTAAACGTTAATCTGTTATGCCCACCGCATATTTCATTATTGCTTCTTGCGTTGCTTCTTTCCGAGATAGCTCACCAGATATTTCTCCTTCGTGCATGATTAATACTCTATCACATATTCCAAGTATTTCAGGCATATCAGAGGATATCATAATAATTGCTTTGCCCATAGCCTTTAGTTCATTTAAAACATCATAGATTTCCTTCTTAGCGCCTACATCTATTCCTCTAGTTGGTTCATCTATGATTAATACTTTAGGTGCAAGCATGAGCCATTTAGCTAATATAACCTTTTGCTGATTTCCACCACTTAAATTTTTAATTAATTGCTGGGCACTAGGCGTTTTTATAGAAAGCTTTTTTATATATTCTTGGACTTCTTTACCTTCTTCTACTTTATTTATACGTTTAGCTCCATTTTCATATTTTTTAAGATTAGCTAAGGTCATATTGCTTGCAACTGACATACCCAGAATAAGACCTTCTTTTTTTCTATCTTCTGAAAGATAGCAAATTCCATTTTTAATAGCATCTTTAGGTGAACAAATATTAACTTCGCAGCCATCAACAAATATTCTACCTGAAGATTTTTTATATTCTCCAAATATAGTTTTTGCCGTTTCTGTCCTACCTGAACCCATAAGTCCTGAGATTCCTAGAATTTCACCACTCTTTGCTTCAAAACTAACATTGCGAACCTTTTTAGCAAAGCACAAGTTCTCAACTTTAAGAATAGCTTGCCCCTTAGATGATTCCTTATATGGAAACTGTTCTTCTAGTTTTCTACCAACCATCATTGATATTAAATCTTCTTTAGTAATGTCTTTTGTCTTAACCTCGCCAATATATTTACCATCTCTTAGAACTGTTATCCTATCACAGATTTGAAATATTTCATCCATTCTATGAGAGATGTATACAATACACATGTTTTTACTTTTAAGATTGTTAATTACTTTAAAAAGATTATCTGTTTCAACATCAGTTAATGCAGTTGTAGGTTCATCCATTATTATTATTTTCGAGTTTTTGGAAAGAGCCTTTGCTATTTCTATTAGCTGCATTTCACCTACATTTAAATCTTTAACCAAAGTATCCACATCAATAGTGAACCCAATATCTTTAAGTAAAATTTCTGATTTTTCTTTTAGCTCTTTTTTATTTATTCTTCTTGTGATTCCACTAAATCCTTCATTTCCTAAAAATATATTTTCCCATATACTTAAATTAGAAAGAAGACTTAGTTCTTGATGAATAATCCCAATTCCATGTTTCTCCGCATCTTTTATACCTTTTAGATCTACTTCAGAACCTCCAATAATAATACTTCCTGTATCTTTATTATAGACTCCACTTAAAATTTTCATTAAAGTAGATTTTCCTGCCCCATTCTCTCCAAGTAGAGCAAGAACTTCTCCACTGTACGCTTCTATTTTAACATCTTCAAGAGCTTTTACTCCCGGAAAGTATTTTGAAACATTTTTCATCTGAAGTAGAGGCTGCATGTTATTCATTGAATCTCCTCCTCAAAACTTACTTATATTGAACTATAGTTAGAATACAACTCCTGATTTTAGTATTACATTTGCATAGGGTGTTTGTTCACCTGTTCTTACTACTGCTTTACACTCTTTTAACTGAGATTTTAGTTCTTCGTGAGTTATAAATGTAATTTTTACATCTCCAACTGCTATTTTTATATCATTAAATAATTGAGGACTAACTTCAAAGGTCTCTTTAGCAACTATTACTTCCTCTATCTGAAGTTCTGTTAGTATAGATGTTAAAGTTTCAAGAAAGCCTGGTATATTTTTAATTAATGCAATATCTATTCTTTTAGTTCCATCTGGTATTGGTAGACCGCAGTCCCCTATAGCTAAGGTATCAGTGTGTCCCATTTTAGATATTACTTCAGATATTTGTGAATTTAGTAATGCAGTTTTTCTCATGACTATACCTCCTTCTTGTAATTCCTTGATGCATAATTATACGGGAAGTCCAATTATTAATTGTACACTTCACCGTAAATATCTATTACCTCTTTATAGCTTGGTATTGAGGGTTGTGCTCCTGATCTTTGAACTACTATTGAAGAAACTTTATTAGCAAAAACTATAGCCTTTTTAAGATTTTCATAGTTTAATTCTTCAGACCCTAATTTACTTGCTACTGCCCCAATAAAACTATCACCTGCAGCCGTTGTATCAATAGCATTAACCAAAATTGCTGGAATTAATTCTGCCTTTTCTTTAGTTATTAATGCTGCACCTTTTGAACCTAGAGTTATTATTACGTAATTCACTCCCATTTTTATGAAATTTGCAGCAGCTTTTTTAGCACTTTCTAAGTCTTCAACTAAAATTCCTGTAAGTTCACAGGCTTCTGTTTCATTAGGAATTATTATATCTGTACATTTCAATAAATTCTCATCTATTTTTTTTGCTGGAGCTGGGTTTAGTATTGTTATAATTCCTTGAGATCTTGCATAATTGAAAGCAGCGATTGTAATCTCACTAGGCGTTTCAAATTGTGCTACTATTGCATCACAAGCCTTTATAATTGAATAGCTTTGCTTTATCTCATCTATATTAATACTCATATTAGCACCAGCTACTACAACTATTGAATTATTACCTTCACAGTTAACATTAATTATAGCTGTGCCCGTAGTTTCTTTATTATCTTTAAAAACGTAGTCGGTATTTATGCCATCGTTTTCAAGCTTGCCAACCAAAAATTCACCATTGCTATCTAAGCCAACCTTGCCTATCATGTAAACTTCTGAACCCATCCGTCTAGAAGCAACTGCTTGATTTGCTCCTTTTCCTCCAGGCATAGTTGTTAAACTTTTTGCAAAAATAGTTTCACCAATCTTAGGCATGTTTTCTACTTTTAATACTATATCTAGATTTAGACTTCCAAGTATGCATATTTTACTCATATACTACATCACCTCTTATTTACTTAACCGATTAACTGAACCGGTTAAACATATTGTATACGTTTAAATAATCTTTGTCAATAACTAATTCATTTTTTTTATTTCAATTGTTAAAGTTAAAATAACCACCTTAAATAAATTCATCCAATATGGATAGTTTTTATTTAAGATGGTTACTTTATACTTAATATTGCAGTACCGCAGGCAATTATTTAATGAAAATTCAATATAAGCGCTATTGAAACTGATAAAATGTGAACTATGTTAATTAGCGCAAAGTTTTTAACGGAATAAACAAAGGTTTTACTTTTAATGGGATTTTGGTAGAATATTTTTATATTTTTATTCAATGGTATTATAGTCAAAATTACCAGCAAAGAAATGGCTGGACAAATTTTCAATATAACTAAAATTATAATGTCTAGGTACCCAATATAATATAAGATTTTAAATAGCTTTAATGCATTTTTTACACCTAAATAGTGTGGCAATGTGTATCTATTATTTAATATATCCTCTTTAACATCACAAATGTTATTAGCAAGCATTATGTTTGCTATTCCGCACATTGTAGGTATGGAAATCAAGAAGATATAAAATACTTCCACTAGGTTTAGGCTTAAGGTTAACATATTATTAGCATACATGAAAGAAACTATATTTTTATCAAATATATGAATATATAGCGATAAAAATAAAATTATAAAGCCCATGAATACTCCTGAAAATATTTCGCCAAAAGGGGTACGTGAAATTGGAATAGGCCCATAGGTATATAATATTCCCGCTAAAAATGAAATAACTCCAATTAAGAGAACAATTACATTAGTATTTAAAGTTAATAAAATTCCAAAAGAAATTGCTATTAAAAGCAAAATGAAAATTATAGTTAAGGCTGTAGATTCACTGAAACCATATCCAGGAATTTCATTTTTATTTTCCTGACTTTTTAAAGCTTTCTTGTAATCAATATAATTGTTAATGGCTGTTGTCGCCATATCAAATGCTAATAGAGATATACTCATAATAATAAAATTTTTAGAATTAAAGCTTTTATACCGATATAGTGAATAAAGTGTTCCCAATATAAATGGTATCATACTGGCCAATTTTGTTTTAATCTCAATAAATTGAAAGAAACTAGTTAAAGACAATTTTAAACCCTCCTATTCAATAATAAACTTCTGAAATAAACATTTGTAATGCAAATTCCTTAGGAAGTTAATTATAGCATATTTAAAAAAGTATAATATATAAAGCTAGCTATACTTTGTTTGACTTTGGAAATAATCCATGATAATATATTTGTAAACCTTATTCAATATTAAGGTTTACAATGTCTAGCATAACATATCTACCTAGATAGATATTAGTATTAGGTTAATTTATAACTTTTTAAGGAGGAATTTATTTTGAAATTATCTACAAGAGATTTAATAATTACTGCATTATTTACATCACTAACAGCAGTGGGAGGCTTTATTTCAATGCCGATAGGCCCAATTCCTGTAACACTTCAAACTCTTTTTGTTGTTTTATCTGGACTTATATTAGGTGCTAAGCTCGGTGCACTATCTCAAATTAACTATGTTATTTTAGGCTTGATTGGAGTGCCTATTTTCGCATCTGGAACTGGAGGGCTAACTGCTGTAGTTAGCCCTACCTTTGGATTTCTATTGTCTTTTATTGTTGCAGCTTATGTAATTGGCAAGCTTACAGAAAAAAACAAGTCTCTTTCTAAAATAATATTTTCTGTTGTTTCAGGAAGTTTTGTAATCTATATTATAGGGGTACCTTACTTTTATTTTATTTTTACAAACTACTTAGGAAAAAGCATAAATTTTTATGCAGCTCTTAAATATGCTTGCATACCATTTATACCTGGGGATATTATAAAATCAATTATAGCTATAATCCTAGCAAAGCAATTAATTCCTAGGTTGTCAAAATATCTAAATTCAAAGTAATATGTATTACTATTCCCAGGTTGTCCATATCTCTGGTACATAACCCACTGTGGCTTCTTTACCATTCCTTACTATAGGAGTCTTAAAAAGTTGTGGGTTTTTCAACAGAATATCTTCTTTAGTTTCCTCTCCTCTAATTTGATCTAAATTTAATTTTTTATAATCCTTTGATTTTGTGTTAATTAAGTTATTTAAACCTATGGATTTTTTTACACTTTGCAGTTCACCCTTGCTCAGTCCTTTAATATTTAAATCTATGAATTGATATTTTATAGTTCTTTCCTTAAAATATCGTTCTGTTTTTTGTGTATCAAAACACTTTTTGGTTCCAAAACATTGAATATTCATTTGTTTAATCTCCTTAAAATGTATTTGTGTGTGTTTTATGCTACCATTAATTATAGCATTGATTTCAATTAATTATTAAGACACCCTAAAAAAACAACTATAATATTATTATAGCCATTATAACTGTTGCTACTATTCCAAAAGTAACAGGTATAAAATTTTTCCTAGCTACCTCATAGGCTTCAACCTTACATATTCCTGCTGCGGCAACCACGCTCCAAGGAATTATAGTTCCACCACCTATCCAAATAGTGATGATTTGACCAAAGGCTGCCACCTTTTCTTTGTCTATAACAATGGCGGTTGAAAAGGTGTTAGCTAAAGTTCCAACAAGAGGAAGGCCCGCAAAACCTGAACCACTAAGCCCAAGAAGTGTGCTTACTGCTGTTTGTATACCTATCACAGAATATTTGGATAGGGGCACCTTACTGGCTGCATATATTCCTATATCAGTTAAAATACCACTAGCACCATTACCCAGAATAGCAGTTGCTGTATTTTCACTTCCTAGAAAAAAGAAAGCACCGATAATAATAATTGGTGCAAATATACTTATGCCAAAAGTAAAACCACTTTTAACATATTTAGTAACCTCGCCTAAGGATGTTTTAATATCAGTATGAACTATAGATGAAATTATCATTATTATTGCGGCTGTTCCACCTATTAAAGCTGTAGATTCTGAGCCTATTAAGCCTAATCTGGTTATGAATATTATATCTATTATAAATGCTAAAGGAGTAGCTATTGCTATGACTTTTGGTCCAATGGACTGTTTTTGCACTAATCCTTTAGTTTCAGTTATTTTATCATTAACCACAATTTCTGTACTTTTGTCTTTTCTCATAAGTATAAATGCTGTAGTTATAGTAACTATACTCATTACCCCCCAAAAGGGAATACAATCTTTAATAATTCCTAATGGACTTGCCAAATTCGCAGTCTTGGCCGTTATGGATGGTGCTACTTGAAGAATGAAATCGCTAGATAAGGCAACTCCATTGCCAAATATACATAAAACTACCGCAGCCCATACAGGAGGTACTCCAGATTTTACTGCTACAGGTACCATTAAAGCACCTATAAAAACCACAGCAGGTGTTGGCCAAATAAACAATGAAACCATAGTCATAGTTATACCTAGAACAAAAAAAGACATAGTTTTGTTTATCATTAATTTCTTCAAAGGTTTTATAATTATCTCATCTGAACCAATGTCAGTTAAGGCACTAGACATTGCATTAACTAATGCAATAAGGACAACTACTTCAATAAATTCTTTTCCAGATACAACTATCGCCTTATATATAATCTGCAGAGCTTCTAAAACATCACCTGTAAAAATATACCCTATTATCCCAATGCCTAAAACACATGGAAGTATAACATCCTTTTTAAGTGTAATTATCACAATAATTATTACAATGATGATTATATATGCATAATGGATTGTACTTAAATTTACCATGTGTTTTTATTCCTCCTGTATATTTATAAAATAATCAATTTGTATTGTTTCCGAAAAGGGTTAAAAACATGCAATATATAATAAATCAACCTTTCAAATATATTTCATGACTTTAATTATTATTTATGATAGACTTATGACTAATAAAAAATATTTCACAATAAAATTATATTTTCAAAACGAGGAGGCAAAGATGTTAAAAATTTGGGGGAAATTAATTTATGATAATAGAATTATTGAAGATGAAGTGTCAGTATCGGAAATCCAAGACAGTTATCAAGAAAATTTAAAAGCGTGCATAACAGAGTTATGTTATAAATTTGATATATCAACACCTTACTGGCTAAAATCAAATGTTAATGAATATAATAAAAGACATAAAACTAGTTTTGATGAAAATAATTTTATAGAAGAAATTTATTTTGATAAATTTCTGATAGAAGAATTAAAAGAAAATGAAAAATAGTGCCCTCACAGGCACTATTTTAATTTTACTCATATCTGAGGGCATCAATTGGATCTAATTCTGCTGCTTTTTTAGCTGGATAGATACCAAAAAAAACACCTACTGCTGAAGAGAATAAAATAGAACCAACTATGGATGCCAAAGATATCACTGGCGTTATTCCTGTAAAACTTCCTATTATTTCAGCTCCAACAATGCCTAAAATCATTCCCATTATACCTCCTATTAAGGATAGAATAACTGACTCTATTAAAAACTGCATTAGTATTATTTTAGTTGTTGCTCCTACTGCTTTTCTTATGCCTATCTCCCTTGTTCTTTCAGTCACTGACACAAGCATTATGTTCATTACACCAATACCACCAACCAGTAGAGATATAGCTGCAACTGCGCTTATAAAAGCTGTGAATATTCCAAGGACACTGTTAATTTGCTCAAGAACTGCGAGTGCATTGTCTGCTGAATATATTTCCTTGCCGCGGTTATTGTGTCTTGATTCTAACATTTTTATTGTCCCATTTCCTACGGATTCACTATTATCTTGTGAATCTGCAACTACTGTTATTGAACTTATTTTAAATTCCTTGGACTGTAGGGTACTTAAGAAGGTTACTGGTGCCGTTATTATAATAGGTTTACCAGAATTTCCGCCTTTTCCAAAAGGAGAGGATATTCCTTTTTCAACACCTATAATAGTCATCTTTTTCATTAATGCATTTTGACCTATTTTTATACTTTGACCTACTACATCAGAATAACCAAACAATGTAATTGCATCAGCTTCGTCAATTATGCCTACTGTGGCTGCTTGCTCATATTCCTTTTCATTAAAATATCTTCCAAAAATAATTTCTGTGTTATTTATATATGCAAGATCTGGAGAGCCTCCCCTCATAAAAGCGTTTTTACTTTTCTTATCAGAAAAAACAGTACCTTGAAGTTGAAAGGCAGGACTTGCATATTTAATACTCTCAATTTTTTGTTTTATCTGTTTAACATCCTCTAAGGTTATATAATCTGTTGATTGAGGATTTTCTCCACTTACTTTAACTGTAAGTGAAGAGGCCCCCAATTTTTCGAATTCACCTGTGATAGCTTTTTGACCTCCTTGACCAAGAGATACAATTGTTATAACTGAACTTATACCAATTATTATTCCAAGCATGGTAAGGAAAGATCGCATTTTATTAGCCTTTATACTTTCTAATGCTGTTTTTACACTTTCAAATATATTCATACTTTCACTCCCTCTATAAAAGGATTCTATGCTTAACAATAGAATCGGATACAATTTCACCGTCTCTAAACCTTATTATTCTATTTGTATGCTCTGCAATATCAGTTTCATGGGTTACCATAAGGATTGTAGCTCCTTCATTATTTAAATCTTCAAATATCTTCATTATATCTTCTGAAGATTTAGAATCAAGGTTCCCAGTAGGCTCATCGGCCATGATCACCGCTGGAGAATTAACTATGGCCCTTGCGATAGCAGCTCTTTGCTTTTGTCCTCCTGATATTTGATTTGGCAAATGACGTGCTCTATCTGATAGCCCTACTTTTTCAAGTGCATAAAGAGCTTTCTCTTTACGCTCCCTCGCAGGTATACCCGCGTACATCATAGGAAGCTGAACATTGTCAAGCAAGCTAATTCTTGGAATAAGATTAAATGACTGGAATACAAATCCTATTTCTTTATTTCTTATATAGGCAAGTTCATCACCGCTGAGAATTGAAATATCACGTCCATTTAAAATATACTTACCACTATTCATTTTATCGAGACAGCCAAGTATATTCATCAAAGTAGATTTCCCAGAGCCAGAAGCCCCCATTATTGATGTAAACTCTCCCTTTTCAATTTTAAGACTAATATTTTTAAGGGCTGTGAATTCAAGATCTCCAGTTTTGTATATTTTTATAAGGTTTTTTACCTCTAACATTTATATTCCTCCTTGTATTCCCTGGGTACAAAACAATTGTCTTTTACTTTAATTCTTTGCCTCTTTTACAATTATGCCTCCCACAATTGAAGTTGAAGGATTCAATATAACTTTTTCATCTTTTTTTACCCCTTTATTTATTTGAACTTCAGTATCTGACTGGAATCCAATAGTTACCTGTCTTTCATGCACTATATTTTTTTCAACAACATATACTAAACTTTTACCACCTTTTTCTACCTTTAATGATTCTGAAGGTATTTTAACAGCGTTTGCAGCTTTACCTACTAATATGTCTATGTCTACATCAAAATCTATCTTTAAATCTGGAGCTTTATCTAGAATAGATATTTCTACTGCTAAGGTTGTTTCACTTCCGGTTACCCCCACTGTTTTAGTCGCTGCGGGGTCTATAAATGAAACACTACCTTTATAGGTTTTTTCTCCATTTTTAATTATTACTTCTTGACCAATTTTAACTTTACTTGCATCATATTTTCCAAGTGAGGCGATTGCTTTTAAGTTCTCTATATCTTGAACTACTACCACGGCTTCCATACCATTCCCTATGGCACCTTCTATAGCCGTAAGGGTTGTTACAACTCCGGCATTCGTAGATATAATCGTGCTTTTATTTTCTACTAGCTTTTGCTTAGCCGAATTCAAGGATAATTCTGCTAGCTTTACAGAATTATCTGTTTGCTTTAACTTCTCCGAGGAAAAGGGCGATAAGGCACTCTTTTGTTGTTTTAAACTTTCCAATTTTACTTTGTCCGTTGGATTTGTGCTTTTTTCTAATGTTGCAATTTCTTTAGACAAATTTGCAATTTTATTTTTAATATCATCATTTTGATTATACAAATCTTTTTTAGCAAGTAATGCATTATCATATTGAATTTGAGCTTGACTAACTGTGGAAGCTAAATCTATAGTATCATAAGTTACTAGGATATCACCTATTTTAACCTTGTCTCCTACTGATACATTAACTTTTCTAATTTTAGATTGAAGACCAAAATATTCTTTACTACTCTTTGAATTCACTTTTGCGGTGGTAGATATATAAGATTTAAGTTCGCCTACCGCAGCTATTGAAGTTTTTACAGTTACAATTTTACTAGCCTTCTTTTTTTCACTTATTAGAAAAACACCACTTAAAATACCTACTACAATTAATGCATAAATTACTGTTTTCTTTTTCATCATTAGTCCTCCTTATATGCTTCTGAATATAGATAAAATCTATTACTTATTATCTATCTTGTATTTATTTAGTACAGATAATACTCCTTAAATTTTATTTTTCTAAACCCACCCTAATATTTATATTATACAATACTGTTATAAACTCTTTCTAAAGCATTTCTTGAATTTTTCTAAGATATACATAAACGAAAAAATATATTTCAATTTAATAATAAACAGCAGTAGAACTTAATAATTGTTCCACTGCTGTTTATTATTCTTCATCTTTATCATAAAAATCTAAATACGAATAATTTTCTCCGCTTTTTTGCCAACCTAAAATAGAATCCATATTTACATTTTGTGCAGCTCTAAAAATAGATTTATCAACATCACTAAAATTTTTCTTTAAATCTTTAACTAAAGCTTTAATTTCATGGCGCTTGTTTCCTATCTTTTTAGCTGCAACCATGCAGGCACAATTAAGTGGCCAAATACCACTGTTTTGAGTGAAATCTTCAATATATTGTTCTTCAATATAATAAAGAGGACGAATCAATTCCATTCCCTTAAAATTTTGTGCTTTTAATTTTGGAAGCATAGTCTTAAAGTTTCCTGAATAAAGAATATTTAACATAGTAGTTTCAACAACATCATTAAAATGGTGTCCAAGGGCAAGTTTATTGCAACCTAGCTCTTCTGCCTTTGCATATAAAGCTCCACGACGCATTTTAGCGCACATATAACAAGGATAATCTTTTGCTATGTTATCAATTATATGGAAAACACTTGATTCAAATATTTTCACCGGGATATTTAAGTGCTTACAATTATCAATTAATAATTCTTTTATATTTTCATGATAACCAGGATCCATTGCAATAAACTCTAATTCAAAATTAACACCGCCGTAATGTTGTAACTCTTGAAATAATTTAGCCATTATTAGACTATCCTTACCGCCAGAGATAGCCACAGCGATTTTATCACCCTGGCAAACTAACTTATAATCCACTATAGCTTTAGTGAATTTTGACCAAATATTTTTTCTATAGGTTGTAATAAGACTACGTTCTATTTCAGCTATTGGTTTTCTTTCATTAAATGGAACTCTTATTTCACAACCTTCTCCTGCAATACTACTCATAAAATCACCCCTCTAATACATTAGAATATTATAGCATATTTAAGAAGAGTTTGTCTTTGAAAAGTGTAATGGAATTTATAGTATGTTTTTTTCTAATTTTTTAATGTGAATTCTGCATTTGTGATTTTGAATTTATCTTTTAACCCGGCGGTAGTGTATACCTGCTTATCCTTAGTTATAAAAATACCTTCTACTCCAGGCATGGTATTTATGAATTTCATACCGTCTTCTAATCCCAATGAAAACACACTAGTAGAAAGAGCATCTCCATCAATTGATTTTTCACTTACTATGGACACTCCTGCTATAGAATTATCACAAGGATATCCTGTGCTAGTACTTAAAATATGGTGATATTTCTTACCATCTTTCTCAAAATATCTTTCATAAATACCCGAAGTAACAATGGATTTATTTTCTACTTGGATCATTCCGATAATATCACCTCTTTGCGTAAAAGGATCTTGAATTCCTATTTTCCAAGGAGTTCCAGTAATATTTTTACCCATAGCAAATACGTTACCCCCAAGGTTTATAATAGCATGTTCTACGCCATTGTCTTTTAAAACCTTTGATACTTCATCAGCAGTATATCCCTTAGCTATAGCCCCTAAATCTATTATCATACCTTTATTTTTAAGAAATGCTGTTTTATTTTTTTCATCTAATATTAAGTTTTTATAATTTATCAGTGCTTTTTTTTCTTGAATTTCACCTTTTGAAGGCACCCTTGCTGCATCAGTACCTATTCCCCATAATTTTACAAGGGGGCCTACAGTTATATCCATTTTTCCACCTGTTAATCCTGCAAATTTCAAACCTTCTTTAAGAACCTCAACGGTTCCATCAGAAATTTTAATTGGCTTTTCTCCGGCTGCATTATTTATATCTATAACCTCACTAGCCTCTTTATTGATGCTCATTTTATCTTCAATTTCACGAATTCTTTTGAAAGCACTATCTAGTACTTTAGTAGAAGATTTATCATAGATTTTAATTGTACACACAGTTCCCATTAAAAACTCAGTACTAGAAATTGGTTCTACTGGCTTTGTAACTTTTTTAGAACAAGCAGATAGCGTTATTGCTAGTACAATAGATATTGCAATAATCTTGAATTTTTTATTCTTTGACGAAAAAATCATAATTATACACCTCTTTTTCCCATTTAATCAATTACATTTGGCTTAAAGTTTATTATAATATCAGTAATGTTTTTTTATCAATAAGAAGGACCTTAGACCTGAGTCTAAAGTCCTTCAAGATAAATTTAATAAATAATTAACTTATTATATAATTTTTATTAAAAATAGTCAATTTATTATCTTTAGATTATTCTACTGTCACTATATCTCTTATCGTAAACATCATTCTATAACCTTCAATAGTAGATTTATTTTGCCATTCAGCTGCAATATTTTTTGATACAAATAGATAATAGGTTTCCGAAGATTTATACTTTATAAGTGGTGTAACTTTCCCATACTTCTTATCATAACTTACACTTAATTCAACATCCACTTTATTTCCTAAACTATCTAAAACATATACTGTATCTCCATTAAAATTTAAATCTTTAATACTTATATTAAATTTAATTGTCCATTCTTTGTCTTCTAATACGTTAGTAAAATTTTTAAATTCCTTCCAATTTTTGTTTTGAATATTTGATGGAAGACTGTTTAGAGCAATATGATTTAAGGGCATTGCCATAGTATCTTTATATTTTAAAGGAGTACCTAGAACATATTTAATAAATACACTATCCGAAACCTTTAGATCCTTAACTATTTTAGGATTTGATGAATAATAATATTGATAGTTACCTTTTTCATCTAAAATAGTAACATAGGTGTTTTTGTCTATAGTTTCGATTTTTTTAAGAATTCCCCTCATAGAATCAATCCCTATAGGAGGCTGTACTTTTTCCATGGTAAGATTATTAAAATTTTCGTCTTTTTGGTTTTTAACGGTTATATTTGGTGTTATGCCTATTGCCTTTACAATTGTATAAGGCTGGGTTGTAACTTGTGTTACCATCGTTTCTTTTGTTGGAATTAATTCTTTAACAAATACATTAGTTTTCCCTTCATTATCTTCAATCCCTTTAACTTCAATAGAATATCCACCCGTAGGTTTAGTACCGCTCATTACTGCAATGTAAATATAACCAGTTGAATCATCTACGGTAAAAACAAAGCCTTTTGTATCTTTATTTTTATTAACCATTTCCATTAGAATCTGTGGGGAATCTTTTTCACTTATTACTTCAAAGTTTATTTTATTAACTGTAATACTTTGTTTAGGAACATCACTTATTACATTTGAATTTAATGCAGAAACAGGCAGTGATGTAAAAGTAAATGACATAGTCAATATTAGCCCAACTATTATTTTACTCTTCATAAATTTTACCTCCAATTTTATAAATATTCTTTATCTATTAGACGATAGTATAATACGTAATGTTTCATAATTTAATAATAAAGTGATAGTTTTATAAAAATTATAATAGTTGCATCAATATCTATTGTATATAAATATTGGACTATCTGTTTAACAAGGTATATCCTATATTTGTAACTACTAAAATTGTTAATTTATATGGTAGGTTTTACTAACTAATAGAGTTATGAGGGAGTGATTTATTTGGATTACGAAATTCTAAAAACAAGCACTCAAGAAACTAGAGATAACTGTTTAAAGAGTGAATTAGGAGAAGAAAAGAGCAAAGTACTAGATAAATATTGCCTTATATGTAATGAAAATTTGTATTGGCAAAGAGTCAAAGATAAGTACCCTACTCAGGAATATTTTAGCTATAAATTTACTAAAAAAGCTTCAACTTTAGGCATAATATTCCAGATTTATAGACTTTGTTATGCAAAAGTAAAGTATTTTGAAAAAAACTGGGATGATTATTGTGCCTGTGTCTATCATTGGAAAAAAGGTTTTATAGAAACCGAAATATACAACATGGAATTTATTAAGCATAGAAGTACTGGTATTGTTATTGATCTGAGAAATTTATGCAATATTAACAAAATAGAAGAATTTATTAAATTATGTAACTATTTAGAAGCCAGAGATGTTTTAGAAAAAGATTGTACTATTATTGGACTGGATTAAAGTAGTAATAAGTGCTAGAGTCTCTAGCACTTATTACATTTAGAAATTGTACCTCTAAATGAGAGACTTATCTATTTTAACTATTATTAATATATTTCTATCTATCGAATAAACCGCCAGTTTTTTTAGTGCTTCTTGCTGCTTTTTTTTGTTTTCCAATTACCTTATCTGGTCTTGAAATTCCACCTTGCTCAGAACTTTTCTTTTTCTTTTCCTCAATAATCTTTTTCATCATTTCAATATTATTACTTGACATAAATTTTTCCTCCTTTTGTAGCAAATCAAAGTATGTTAGATACTATAGAATTTATGTTTAAGTTTATAATTTATACATTTTTATTTTCTATATTTTTATTCACTACACAAACTCAACTTGTTGTTTTCCCTACTAATCAGTTTATCTTAATTCACTCAAGATTTCAATATAATATTTAAATGTAACAGTACTTATTTTATAAAAATGATGATTTACCTTCTCAAATACCTTTATCCTATCCTTGCCACAATGCTGCCTAACTTAATTAATACATTTTTATATTCCACTTTTATAATTTCATTATCAAATAACTCTTCATAACTTACTTTATCCATATCAAAGTCTAATGCTTTTGAGAAATTGGTTGCATAAAGTTTTTTAATAAACATCTCACAATCTTCTTTTATTAAAGTATAATGCCTATCATCAAAATGATACCCATTTGTATCATTTTTCAATTTTTCTATAATTCCATATAACTGATAGATATAGCTCATTTCTTTTAAATTAAAGATTTTAGTTAAAGCTACAATAGCCTCAGCATAATTAAAGTTCATAGGTACAGGATAAATACTAGTTTTATTATTACCATCAAATTCTTTTAACATTCTTAAACTTTGAAATAAGGAAGTACATATGTCTAATTGAATAATAGTGGCATACTCATTGAGTTTAAGCTCTTTATCTTGCTCTTGATATTCTCTTTTGGTTTTTTCAATTTTACTTTGTGTTTCAATTGATTTGCAAGTAGAATTTTTGGCTATAAACCAACTGAAAATTCCGCCTAAAATAGCACCAATTATAATAGAGATAGATGATATAAGATGAGCAGGTATAAATGGCAAAAATTCGTGCATTCCAATTTCTCCTTTTCAAAAAAATATTTTCTACATTATATTTTCCATATAAATATATTTTATTCTTATAGCCTTTGCTAATTTTTTTGACAAGACAATGATAATTAGAGTATTGTTTATATATAAAGCATAAACTTTATGGATAATTAAGTTTATGCTTTAAAGTAATTTTATTGAAGGAGACTAAAAGCACATGATTACACCAAATGATAATAGAGGACAAATAAGAAATAATATACCTATAGGAATTACTGTAGACGTTGTTTTAAAAAAAGACCAACGAACTAATACACTAACAAGAGGTGTAGTAAAGAGGCTTTTAACCAACTCTGCTGTGCATCATAGGGGGATAAAGGTTATGCTAGAAGATGGCCAGGTAGGTAGAGTGCAAGCTATTATATCAAAATAACAAGTAATGGTTTAAAGTTAAAAGCCAATTTACTATTGTAAATTTCTAATAGTAAATTGGCTTTTGCATTTTATTTTAAAATTGTACTTGCATTTTGGATTAAAATAATATATAATAATAAAGTTACCTAGTAGAAACAAGGAATTTTTTAAAACTATAAACTACTCCCCAATACGTAGTAAAAAAAACGGATCATTAAAACCCTTAACAAGAGAAGACATGAATTTTAAAATTTCAATTCTTACCCTCTTCATTTTAAAATCTCTTAATGAATCCCTTATTAAAAATTTTGTTGAATAATGTACTGATAACGCTTATAACATAACACAATTTGTTATAGCAAGATTTATGATTAAATTAAAGGGCAAAACAGTTATTAGTTGTTTTGTGACCTTGTATACCAGTAAGGAGGTATTTATATGAAAAAAGACGAATTATTTGAAATTACAGAAGAAGTAATTGATGAATGTTTAGAATGTTTAGACTAACAATAAAAAAGCAAATCTATCACTGTCCCAGTCTAGTGAAGGTTTCTTTTTTTTCTATAAAATTATTTGTAAAAATTTAGGTGTTTAATTTTTATAATAAATAATTTAAATAAATATTACTACAAATAGAGGAAATTTCTCTTTAGTATAGAATATGTCTAAGTATAGAATACTTACTTATAGGGAGGGCATAAAAATGTTAACGATTTCTTTTATTAGTGGTGACAAAGAATTACTTGATTTAAAACAATCCGAAGCTGATTTATTTAAAAGCTGGTTTTACAATTTTGAAAACTCCAGACCTCATGAGGTTAATACAATGGGTAAGAAATACTTGTTTAACAAAAAGGCAATAGCTTATATTGAAATAGAGCCTTAGAGTTTGGTATTATATCAAAGCAATTAATAATTTACAATATGAATTTGAATAAAGCAAAAAAACCTGCAAATCTTGTGATTGCAGGTTTTTCCATTTCTATATATTGTCACTTTAGGTACACTCTACTCCAAAAAATTCTTGATTAATCATTATCTACATAATATATAGGTAGAAATGGAAGGTATACTTACTTCATTAATACAAGTTTTTGTTCCCTTGCTTACGCCTGTTTTATCCACTTCATATTCATTGGCTAAAACTTTCCATTCATTAGAATCTGGTAACACTATTTTTATTTCTCCGTTATTAGAATTATGAATTATAATTAATTTACTAAAATCCTCTTTGAAGTTTGAAGTTAGTTGGTATGCCACAGAATTATAAGGTGATTCAAGGAATACCAAGGATTTTATTACCTCATAATCATTGTCTAAGGTCATAACCTTTTGGCTTTTTCTTAAAGAGATTAACCCCTTAATATATTCATAAGTTTCCATGTATTCAGCTTTTCTACTCCAGCCTATTTCATTCACAGCGTCACCAGAATTATAGCTATTGTGGTCTCCTTGTTTGGTCCTTAGTATTTCTGTTCCTCCTTGAATAAAAGGCACGCCTTGACAAGTAAGGATTATAGCTAGTGCCAATCTATTCATTTTTTCTCTTTCTAAAGGAGTATTATTAGGATTGCTTTTTTCAAATTTATCATATAAGCATAAATTGTCATGTGAACTTACATAGTTTATTGATTCTCCAGGTTCTTGCGCAAAATTACATATTTCGTTGCTATATCTAATGCCACCAACAATACCTTTCTTAATTTCTGACTCTAGACCACCTCCACCATTTACAAAGCCTGCCCAGTTGCCGTCATTATCTCCCTTTATTGCATTTCTCATATCATCATTAAATAAAGATACTTGCAGACCCCTTTGGCTTCCTTTTCTTACTTGTTTTGACAGGTCTAATGATGATTCTCCACCTGTCCATGGCTCGCCGTAGATAATAATATTCGGATTAATAATTTTTGCTTGCCTGACTACTTCTTTCATTGTATCAATATCATGTAGAGCCATTAAATCAAATCTAAATCCATCTATCTTGTATTCGCTGGCCCAAAACATAATACTATCTACTATAAATTTTCTTACCATTAATTTTTCTGAGGCTATTTCATTTCCGCACCCTGAACCATTAGTATAGTTTCCGTTCTCACTTCTATAATAATATCCCGGAACCAAAATATCCATTGGTGAATTATCAATAGCAACAGAGTGATTATATACAACATCCATAACTACACTAATACCATTTTCATGCAAAGCTTGAATCATAGTCTTAAATTCTCTAATTCGCATTGTGCCATCATTTGAATTCGAAGCATAAGAGCCCTCTGGAACATTATATAGATAAGGATCATATCCCCAGTTATATCCACCCACAGTTTCATCCACACTTGCAAAATCATAAACAGGCATTAAATGAACATGAGTTATTCCTAAATCTATAAGATGGGCAAGTCCTGTAACAATACCCTCAGGGGTTTTAGTATCTTTCTCAGCAAAACCCAAATATTGACCTTTATTTTTAATTCCTGAGTCCCCCCATACTGAAAAATCCCTAATATGAATTTCATATATTATTGCCTGGGTTCTATTAATCGGTAATGCTCTTAAATGATTTTCCCAATTCACGGGATTTATAGAACTAAAATCAACAATCATCCCTTTTTTACCATTGGCACTGCATCCTTTAGTATAGATATCCGGTGTTTCTTTTTCGACACCATTATTTAATACTAAATAATTATAATATTTATTTTTAAAATCGCCCTGAAGATTAAGTTCCCAAACGCCTTTTTGTCCTTTAGTCATGACATGTCTTTGTCCCAGGTTATCACTAAAAGTTTCATACAGGACTACTGTGATTTTTTCCACAGTAGGTGCCCAAACCTTAAAGATTGTATACTGAGGAGTATAAACTGCACCTAAATCGTTTCCATCGTAAGTGAATTCTATGTTTTCTAATACATTTTCCATTAGTTAATCTCTCTCCTTAAAAAATAATAAAAGAACTATATTCTAAATAATATGTATATATTTAAAAAATAACCCCAGAAGTCTAGAGTTATTTAGTTGATTCTCTTTCAACTAATTTTGTATCAATGATATAATTGGTTATATATTCTTTCTCATTCTCTAATTTGTTTATTAATAGCTTAACTGCAAAATAACCTAATTCTTCAGAATTAATATCAACTGAAGATAGAGCAGGATTCCTGTAGGCAGTCAATGGAGTATTATTAAACCCAACAATTGAAATGTGCTCTTGCGACATCTCGTTTATAGCTTTTGAGGCACCAAATGCTATTAAATCATC
Organism: Clostridium sp. FP1; assembly: GCF_011065975.2. NCBI lineage: Bacteria > Bacillati > Bacillota > Clostridia > Eubacteriales > Clostridiaceae > Clostridium > Clostridium sp. FP1. Next base: position 2,927,304 of record NZ_JAAMNJ020000001.1, read on the forward strand.
AGTGGTAACAACAGCTGTAGGACTTGAGTTCTCCAAAATTCTTTTCATAGCATCATAACCACTAGTTTCTGTAAATTCTGCTACTTGTATCATATTTTCATCTATTTTTACGCCAATATTCTCCATAGCTTTCCTATAACCTTCTAACCTATTTATAGTTACATTAAGTGTAGGTGAACCTCCTATAAATGCAATTTTTCTTTCACCCTTTTGTATTAGATAATTAACAACACTGTACATGGCGTGAAAGTTATCATTATCAACCCATAAAAGCCCTTCTGTATCTTCAGGTTTACCTATTACTACAAAAGGATAATCAGCTTCTTTTAAATAAGCAATGCATTTGTCATTTTTCCTTACTACTGGTAAAATAATGCCATCAACTCTTCTACTGTTCATTAAACTTGCTATATACTCTACTTCTTGATCTTCATTACTACTGTAAGTATACATAATATAATATCCTTTTTTTTGCGCATAATGGCTTATGCCTCTCATAATTTGAATGAAAAATGGGTTAACAAATAAATCTTCATCCGTGTTAGGTAAAATAAGTCCTATAGTCTTTGTTGTTTTACTAACTAGGCTCCTAGCTATGGCATTAGGATGATAATTCATTTCCTTCATTGCTTTATAAACTTTTTGCTTTGTTACATCACTAATTTTAGGATTATCTGCAATTACTCTTGAAACTGTGGAGGGTGATACATTTGCAAGCTTTGCTACTTCTCTTATAGTTACCGACATGAAAACTTCACTTCCTAATTTATAAAAATATTCTATGTTGATTATATTATTAAATGTAATATTGTGCAAGGCTCGCTTGAATAAGTGTTAGACATTATATGAATTACATTAATATATTAGTTTCATATAAATGAATCACAATTATAGTTAAGTGCTACGCCATTTTATGCAATCGGTTGCAAATTATTTACCCTGATTATAATCTTTTAGCTTAACTCCTGTCAATAATAATATTATTTTACTTTTGTTGGTATAACTACTTTACCTATACTTAGTTTGTTACACCATTGAATTTGTTGAATGTATACTATTTCATTATTCCACTCACAATGTTTTGACGTATAAAAAATAATACAAATTATTTTATGCAAACGCATTCACAAATCCATCATTTTATATTATTATATAACTATAGACATTAACATATTAAAGTAAATACTCTCATTGATATAATAATTTACATAAAATAAAGGAGGAAACTATGCACAATATTAAAGCAGTTATATTTGATTTAGATGGAGTATTGGTTGATACTGCTAAATATCATTATTTAGCTTGGAAGAGACTAGCACAGGAATTAAACATTCAGTTTTCATTGCAAGACAATGAAAGATTAAAAGGTGTAAGCAGAATGCGGTCATTGGATATCATATTAGAGATAGGAAATATTACACTAGACTCTGATACAAAAATTCAACTAGCCCAAAAAAAGAACATCTGGTATGTGGATTATATTTCCAATTTAACTCCAAAGGATATTTTACCTGGGGTTATTGGTTTCTTAGAAAGTCTTAAAGTAGATAGCATAAAAGTTGCATTAGGTTCTGCAAGTAAGAATTCTATGCTTATTCTTGATAAGTTAAATTTAACGAATTATTTTGATGCTATAATTGATGGTACAAAAGTTTCTAAAGCAAAACCTGACCCTGAAGTTTTCTTAAAAGGCGCTGAGGCACTTAAGGTATTGCCTAGTGAGTGTATTGTCTTTGAAGATGCGGAAGCTGGAGTGCAAGCTGCCATTAATGCTGGAATGTATTGCATTGGAATAGGTTCTAAAAATATATTAAAAATGGCTCATTTAGTCCTAGCAGGGTTTTCTGATATGACTTTTGATAAATTAAAACTATAAGGCTAAACAATTGAGAATTGTTTAATGCCCCTGAGAATAACTAGGAGGATTTTAATGAAACACTATTATAAATTAGACGAATGGAATATTATTGAACAAGGATTTAATGCAGATAACAATGAAATATCTGAGAGTATTTTTAGTTTAGGTAATGGATATATGGGACAAAGGGCAAATTTTGAAGAAGATTATAGTGGTACATCTCTTCAAGGCAATTATATAGCAGGCGTCTATTATCCTGACAAAACAAGAGTTGGATGGTGGAAAAACGGCTATCCAGAATATTTTGCTAAGGTTTTAAATTCAACAAATTGGATTGGTATAAACATTAAAATTAATGATATTTCACTAGACCTTGCTAAGTGCACTGTAAAACAATTTGAGAGAGTTTTGAACATGAAACAAGGATATTTACAAAGAAGCTTTGTGGCTGTACTTTCAAACGGTAATGAGATTGAAGTAAACAGTAAACGATTTATAAGTATGACGCGAGGTGAAATAGGCACAATAAAGTATTCTATAAAACCATTGAACTTTAAAGGCAAACTAGAGATTACACCTTACCTTGATGGAGATATTATGAATTCTGATTCCAATTATGATGAGAAGTTCTGGGATGAGATTTCTAGTGAAGTTAAACCTTATGAAGGATATATGATGCTTAAAACCAAGAAATTAGATTTTCACATCTGCACATATATGACTTATGAAATAACTAAAAACGGTGAAATTATTAAACCAATTGCAGAATTTAAGCAAAGTGAAAAATACATTTCTAATAATGTGTTAGTTCATTGCAATGAAAATGATGAAGTGGTAATTTATAAATATGTTGCAAATACCTCCTCCAGATATTATGAAAAAGATGAGCTAATTGGGATAACTAAAAAACTTTGCAGTAAATCTAAAGTGGATGGATTTGAAACATTACTAAAAGAGCAGGCTTATGCTTGGGAAGAAAAGTGGAAGGAAAGCGATATAGTTATTGAAGGCGATATTCCTGCACAGCAAGGAATTAGATTCAATATATTCCAATTAAATCAGACCTATACGGGAGAAGATTATAGGCTAAATATAGGACCAAAAGGCTTCACTGGTGAAAAATATGGTGGAAGCACTTACTGGGATACCGAAGCATATTGCATACCATTTTATCTAAGTACTTCACAGGAAAAAGTATCAAAGAACCTTTTATTATATAGGTACAAGCAGTTAGACAAAGCCATAGAAAATGCTGAGAAATTAGGTTTTACAAATGGAGCAGCCCTTTATCCAATGGTAACAATGAATGGTGAGGAATGCCATAATGAGTGGGAAATAACCTTTGAGGAAATACACAGAAATGGAGCCATAGCTTATGCTAATTATAATTATGTGAATTATACTGGAGATAAATCTTGCCTTGGTGAATTTAGTTTTGAGGTACTTACAGCTATATCAAGATTTTGGGCTCAAAGAGCTACTTTCTCAAAAAGTAAAAATAAATATGTGATTCTAGGTGTTACTGGACCTAATGAATATGAAAATAATGTAAATAATAATTGGTATACAAATAAAATTGCCTGCTGGACTTTAAATTATACAATTGAGGTCTTAAATTACCTAATCCAAAATGAACCTGAAAGATTAAGTGAACTTAAGAAAAAGCTTAATTTTAAGGATTCAGAAATTATTACTTGGAATAATATCATTGAAAATATGTACTATCCTTGTGATGAAGAACTTGGAATTTTTCTTCAACAAGATGGATATATGGATAAAGAGCAGATATTAGTTAGTGAATTAGATAAAAAGCATCTACCAATAAATCAAAACTGGTCATGGGATAGAATACTACGTTCATGCTTTATAAAACAAGCTGATGTACTTCAAGGTATTTACTTATTTGAAGGGGAATACGATACTGATACAATTAAAAGAAATTTTGATTTTTATGAACCTAGAACTGTACATGAGTCCTCTTTGTCCCCTTGCATTCATACTATATTAGCTACAAAAATCGGAAATTATGATAAAGCTTATGAAATGTATTTAAGGACTTCTAGACTTGATCTTGATAATTATAACAACGACACAAAGGATGGTTGTCACTCTACTAGTATGGCAGGAACATGGATGGCAGTAGTTCATGGTTTCGGAGGGCTCAGAGTTTGCGATAATAAATTAATATTAAATCCATTTATCCCTAAACACTGGCACTCATGTTCTTTTAAAATAACCTTTAGAGGTGCACTTTTAAACATTAAATTTAATGATAGCATTCTTCAAATACAAAATGAAAATGACATATCAGTTAACTTATCAATTTATAACAGTGATTACACTTTAAATGGAAATGCTTTATTAGAAATTCCAATACAATAAACGCAAAACGTTTAAATAAACGCAAAACGTTTAAATAAACGCAAAACGTTTAAATAAAAGCAAGACGTTTAAATAAACAATAAGCCTCAGCATATATTTTTAGTGCTAAGGTTTTTTTGTTTACTCATGGCACTTATTTTGATAAGATTATATGGGGTTAAATTATAATTAATTTCAAACAATCAAAAGAAAAATTAAACGCTGGAGGAAAATTATGAATTTTAAGAATATAAAAATTAAAGCAATAGCAGATAGAGTTATGAATAGAGCGGTTAAAAGCGGCTTTAAGAAGGATGATATAGAGGATTTTTATATAGAATCATTATTAAAACAAACCAGCTCACTTAGAACTCGCGATTTTATTGAGCTATCCTATTATAAGGGAATATTTAAAGGCTTTCAGTATTCTGAAACATTAATTAATTCAAATATAGTTCAATGCAATTCTGACACTTATGCTGATGAACTCCAAAAACAAAATACTAGCCTAATTAAAAGGCTAGAAGATCTCAATGATATGGTTTTTAAAATTAAAGAACCTCCCAAAAACACAGGCAAAATAATTCAAGATGGGAGAAATTTTGTTTCTTATAGGAATAAATTTACAAATAATATTAATGATGCAATAAAAATGGCATGTGATAACAAAAATTATCTAGATAAAAAATAATTATATTATTTTTATTCATATCTAAGAAATACTTACAAACTTCTATCATATAATATAGTAATATAATTATAAAGAAGATGATAATATGAATGAAAAGGCCGATTATTATATTCAATTAAATAGTAGAGTAGAAAAAATGCTTAGAACATCAGAATTTTTAGGATCTGGTCATAATGGAATAGTGTATTCCCTTCCTAACCAAAGAGTAATCAAAATTTTTAAAAATAAAAGAATTTGTGGCAAGGAATATGATATTTTTATGAAAACTAGAAGGAGTAAATTTTTCCCTAAAGTTTATGAACATGGAGATTACTATATTGTACGAGATTATGCAAGTGGAGAGCGGCTAGACAAATATATAAAAAAGCATGGTATAAATAAAGAAATCTCACATAACATTATAAGGCTTATTGAAGAATTCAAGAAGCTAAATTTTAAGAGACTAGATATTAGGTGTAAAGACTTGTACTTAAAAGAAGATTTTTCAATTACTGTCATTGATCCTAAAAATAATTATTCCAAAAAAGTAATCTATCCTAGACATCTAATGAAAGGCCTAAATAACTTAGGCGTGCTAGATGAATTTTTATCAGCAGTTAATGATGAAAATTCTAAAATTTATGAGTTATGGAATTTTAACTTCAAACAATATTTAGAAAAAACATCAAATAAATTCCAATAATTTAAAATAGCATAAAAGGCTTCAATTCACTAAATTGCAGCCTTTTATGCTGCGTCATTATAATACATTTAATTCTTTTAAATCATCCACGAATTGATCAAAGTTTAATACCCTTGAAGTATCTAATATAATTTTTGCACTTCTGAGCATTTTTTTATCTTCAGTCACAAGGGTATAATCTTTATTCCTTTCGCAAATATGGATTAGGCTATAGTCATTTATAGAAATTTTATCTCCATTAACAAAATATATATTTTTATTCTTCTCATATTTAATTGGATTACCACCTATGCAATCTTCAGTAAAACTAGGGCAATTATTAGTAATAATATGCCCTAATAATTTTAAAAATTTATTTGACAGTACAAAGTCTTCGTTGAATTTTGCATATTCTTTTACGGATAACTCTCCAGCAATTTCCTCAGAGATTTTAAAATCAACCCATTCTACATTTTCAATAGTATCTAATAAGGTAGGATATTTATTCCACACTTTTATAACTATATTAGCATCTAATAAATATTCTTTACAAATCATTTTCTTATCTCCTTTTAGAAATAAATCTATATTAGATTTTCAGTAAAAAGATATCTGCATTTTAACTTTATCTTAGAACAAATCCATACTAAAATATCTTTCCGCTCTATCTGGCAAAATAGTCACTATATTTTTATCCTTCCCATATTTCTCTGCCATTTTTTTTGCTGCCCATATATTTGCTCCAGAAGAAATTCCAACTAAAGCACCTGCTACCCTTGCTATTTTTTTAGAAGTTTCAATAGCATCTTCATCAGTAACCATTATTATATCATCAATCAATGAAACATCTAATACTTTTGGAATAAATCCATCTCCTATTCCTTGTATCTTGTGGAATCCGGGAGTATGCCCTAAAAGAGCGGAAACATTCTTTGGTTCTACAGCAGCAATTATGCATTTCGGGTTCTTGTCTTTTAAAAATGAACCGATGCCTTGAAGTGTTCCTCCACTACCTATTCCGGATATGAAAATATCTACATTGCCCTGAAGTTCACTCCATATTTCAACAGCAGTTGTATTATAATGAATTAGTGGATTATTAATGTTAGTAAATTGATTAGGCACGAAAATATTGGAATTAGCCTCTATTTGCCTTTTAACTTCATTTAAAGCTCCTTTTACATTTTCTGACCTAGGTGTTAATATAAGTTCTCCTCCTAGTAACCTAATTATCTTCTTCCTCTCCTCACTCATATTTTCAGGCATTACAATAACAACTCTATAGCCCTTTTGAATTCCTACTAATGTTATCCCTATACCCGTATTTCCTGATGTAGCTTCCATTATTGTCATTCCATGTGTAAGCAGTCCTTCCTTTTCTGCTTGCTCAATCATAAATTTTGCAATTCTGTCCTTTATGCTTCCACCTGGATTAAGAAATTCAGCCTTAGCAAATATATTTGAATCATATAGCTTTTTCAAGCTTATAAGTGGTGTATTTCCAATTAAATTTAAAATACTATTAGTATACATTTTAATCACCTACTACGATTGTTTTATTAATATTATATTCACTAATAAATAAATGGTTAACTATTATTAAATTCTTTGCTTGTTTCACCTTGATAAATGTAGGTAATGGCACTATAATTTAAATAGTAACATATGATTTTTTTTACCATTAAACAATGAAAGGAGTAGCTGCACTGCAGCTAATAAATAAAACTATGGAAGTACATGTATTTTTAAAAGGTAGTAAAGAACCTGTTATTTATAAAGGCGACAGAATAGATGTTTTAGATTTTGAGATGAATAAAATTAAATATAAACAAATTAGATATTTTAGAAAGGGTTTAAGTAAAAGCGAACTAGTAGAAGAAGAGAGTATAAACAAAATAGTTAAATCATCTCCTGCGGAGCTGTAATTAACGACTTCAGAAGAAAATTTAAAATCCCACTGCAGTTTTATTTTTGTTGTAGTATGTGACCCCCACTTATAGAAGTGGAAGCTTTCCTTCTGAAATGTCGTTAAAGTTGAGTTATAAAAAACGCCTACATCCATTTTATGGATATAGGCGTTTTTTATAACTCACTATTTTCTTTTGTTACTTCTTGCCTTATTTTTATTATCTTGTCTACTTCCATGATTGGTCTTATTTTCAGTTATTGTAGGCTTATTTTTCTTTTTAAAGTTTTTATCTATAGGTTTATCTCTGGTGCTACTTTTTATATTGCTTCCTTTAGCTTTGCCTCTTATTTCTTTTGATTTTGGTTTTATGTTTGTGTTGCTTAAGTGCTCTTTATTTTTTTGCCCACGTGGTTTTATTAAACATTTAGGGCCATAACCAATAAGATCTTCTCTATTTGCTTCTATTAAAGCTGAATATACTAAATCGTATTTCATAGGATCTTTATATTGAAGTAATGCCCTTTGCATGGCTTTTTCATGCTTGGTTTTAGGTATATGAACTTCTTCAAGGGTATTTGGATCAAGTCCAGTATAAAACATAGTTGTTGATGGTGTTCCTGGAGTTGGATAAAAATCTTGAACTTGTTCAGGTTGATAATTAGTATCCCTAAGATATTCTGCAAGTTCTACCGCTGAACTCATTGGACACCCTGGGTGACTAGACATTAAATAAGGAATAAGATATTGTTTTTTTTCTATTTTCTCAGTAGCCTTATAAAACTTTTCCCTAAATTTATCATAAGTTTTACCCGCTGGTTTACCCATAAATTTTAAAACTTTATGAGAAACATGCTCAGGTGCAACCTTTAGTTGCCCACTTACATGATGCTTAATAAGTTCATTAAAAAAGGTTTCATTTTTATCTGCCATAATATAATCATAACGCAGACCTGAACGTATAAAAACTTTTTTAATATCTGGCAATTCTCGAAGTTTCCTAAGCAAATTTAAATATTCCATATGATCAACATTTAAACTCTTACAAGGAGCAGGATGCAAGCATTGCTTATCTCTGCAAGCACCTACTTTTAATTGTTTAGCACATGCAGGTTGTCTAAAATTGGCGGTTGGACCTCCTACATCATGAATATATCCTTTAAAACCCTTTAATTTTGTAATTTCTATTGCTTCCTCTATTAGTGAATTTTCACTCCTACTTTGCACAATTCTACCTTGATGAAATGTTATTGCGCAGAACGCGCAGCTACCAAAACATCCTCTTGAACTAACTAAACTGAACTGAACTTCCTCTATAGCTGGAATTCCACCCATCTTTTCGTACATAGGATGATAATTTCTTTGATAAGGCAAGCCATAAACAACATCTAATTCTTCTCTAGTAAGTGGCATTTCCGGTTTATTTTGCACAAGATACTTATTAGTATGCTTTTGTACTATAACGCCACCACGAATAGGGTCTTGTTCATCATATTGTATTTTAAAAGCCTGTGCATATTTTTTCATATCATTACAGACTTCCTTATAGGATGCTATTTCAACGTGGTCACCAATATTTTCTATGTTCTCTGATACATAACAGGTTCCAAGCTCTCGCGTTATGTCTTTTATATCTATACCTTCATTTAATTTATTTGCAATGTTAACAACTTGTTTTTCACCCATACCAAATATTAGTAGATCTGCCCCACTATCGATTAGCATGGACTTTCTTACCTTGTCACTCCAATAATCATAATGTGCAAACCGCCTTAGACTTGCTTCTATTCCTCCAATAATAAGAGGAATACCTTTGTATGCTTCCCTTATTTTATTGCAGTAGACTATTGTTGCTCTATCCGGCCGAAGTCCCATCTTTGCACCAGGAGAATACAAATCTTTTTCTCTTATTTTTTTACTTACTGTATAATGGTTAACCATAGAATCCATATTACCAGCATTAACTAAAAATCCTAGCCTTGGTTTGCCGAGTTTCTTAAAATCTTCTGTATCTTTCCATTCAGGTTGAGCTATTATTCCTACTTTATAGCCTTCATTTTCTAGAACCCTTGAAATAATTGCTGTTCCAAAACTATGATGATCTACATATGCATCACCAGTTACTATAATAAAATCTAGTTCAGTCCAACCTCTATCTAAAATATCACTTTTACTAATAGGTAAATATTTATTATCTTTAATTACTTCCACCTTCTTTTGCTTTAATCGTAAATCACAATATATAATTCAAAATACAATTATAGCATTCTTTACGCTTTAATTCCTTAAAATAATAAATAAAAGAATTTCTTATTATGTTTTCATTTATTCATGAATTTCAATGTCAAAAGAGTTTTTGTTAGAAAGTAAGATAGTAAACCCTAATGCATGAGCAACCTTAAATATTAAGTATATTTCCTTCTTTAATATTATTAAATACACCTGCTTTAGATTCTATGACTATCTTAGATCCCATTACCTTAGCAACAATTTGTCCTGGCCTTAAATTTTCTATTTTTATAATAACTTGCATGTCTTCATTGAGAAATAAAACATCAATGTTAAACTTCATAAAAAATGTGTGAATACCATTACAGGGCGTTAGCATAATAGCATCATGATGCGGTTTCTCTCTAAACATATACCCAAATAGCCTTTTAGTATAGGAATCAGCTACAAATACATTAATTATTTTATCGTCATTACATTTTAAATTTTTAATCATATCATCACCCCTAAATCATATTTAAAATTTTGATAACAGTTGAATCTAATATTATAAAAAATATTGATAATACTTCATTTTGGTCCGAGATATCATACAATTAAGCTCATTATATTCCTAAATAGAAAGACATATAAGATACTAAAAGTCACATTCTATAGGTATAAAAATCAATAAAAAATAGGGACCTTAGTCCCTATTTGAATTATTCTTGAAACTTAGATTCATAATACAGCTGAATGTGCTCCTCTAGTGCAAAAATAGTGGCATGAACACGATCATGTGCTCCTATTTTTCTAAACAAAGTTGTGGCATAGTTCTTTATTGTTTTCTCTGATAAAAATAGATTTTCTCCAATATCTTTATTACTTAATCCTTTCGAAATATATAATAAAACTTCAATTTCTCTTTTTGATAAGGAATCTAAGACACACTGCTTTTTTTTATCTTTTATTTTAAACTCCGAGAACAGAACAGAAACTAGTGATTTATCTATATATTTATCTCCATAATAGACTGTTCTGATTGCATCCACAATTTCTGTGCCTGCAGACTCTTTAAGTACATATCCATCTACTCCCTTGTTAATAGCGTCTAGAATAAAAGTCCTGTCATTTTCAACTGTGAGCATGATTATTTTTATACTCTTTAATTTTTTCTTTGACCTTTGGAGCACTTCAATCCCATCCATTAAAGGCATTTTCATATCTAATAATATGACATCAGGTTCATAACTATTTAACATATCAAGCACCTTCTCACCATTCGCAGCCTCTCCAACGATAATTATATCATCTTCAAAACTGATTATTCTCTTTAACCCTTGTCTAATGAGATCGTGGTCGTCTGCTATTAATACTTTAATGTCCTCTTTTTTCATCTCTAATCACCTCTCGATTAACTGGAAGCAAAACATTATAAACGCAGCCTGCTCCCGCCCAGGATTTTATATGAATTTGACCTTGTAATTGGTTTACCCTATCCAATATACCAATAAGTCCATAAGAAGTTCCTTTGATTTTTACTCTTTTTAAAGTTTCTTCCACATCAAAACCAATACCGTCATCTGATATGATTAGGCTTAAATATTTTGCACCAAAATCTAATTTGACCTCCAAATGTTTTGCTTTGGAATGTTTTTTTATATTATTGAGAATTTCCTGAAAAATACGAAATACTGCTACTTGAATAATGGATTCTACTTCTGTCTCCATAGGTTTCAATTTTAACTTAATATCCATACTAAAATCTTCTGAAATAGATTTTACAGCTTGTTCAATTGTTTGGTTTAACCCTAAATCATCTAATGTCATAGGTCTTAAATCAAAAATAATACTTCTAACTTCTTTTAAAGCCACTTTTGCACTTTCTTTTAAATCTGATAGTTCTTTTAGTCCTTCATCTAAATCCTTTTGAATAACCTTTTTACAAATATCTGCTTTCATAATAATATTAGCAATATGTTGTGCAGGTCCATCATGAATATCCCTTGATATTCTTTTTCGTTCATTTTCTTGTGCTTCTAATATTTTTATTCCTATAAACATCTCAGAGTTTTTATCAGCACCTTCTAAAACTGAAAGAATGTCTCCCTCTAAGTATCCCATAGCGATACTTATTTGGTTAATTATTTTTTCTGAATTATCTATATTCTTTATAGATTTTTTTAAAACTATTTCTAAGGTATTTCTTCTTTCTTTAAGTTGTCTTTCATCATTTTGCTTGATAATAAATTTTACTCTAATATCCGAAGCACTTTCATATACAGATTTAATTTCATCTTCATTATATGAGTTAAATTTTTTTGAAATTTCCACTAGTTTTTTTCGCATAAGTTTATCCTGCGCCTCAAGTGTGTCAACTTCCTTAATAACTTTATCTATATTGGCTCTGATTAATAAAAGCTCTAATTTTTGATTTTCATACTCTATTCTTACATTATCAACTATTTCAAGAATTTGCTTACGGCTATTACTTATTTGCTGAATTATTTTTTTTATAATATCATTAATATTACCAATATCTATGGTTAAATTATTCATTATTATATCACCTTCTTTTATTGATTTTTTAATAATAAATAAAAATTTTTATTGTATCCTTGTAGTAATTTTAAAAAAATTACAAAAGATATTTTATCTACAACACATATATCGTCTAATATATACATTTCCTAAGGGTATTTACTACTTTACCTATTTTTAATTAAAAAGCTCAAATTTACTTTGAAATTATTGGAGTATCTATAGTTTTTTTTGCAGGAATGCTTTTTAGAGGAGCATTATATATATAACTACATATAATAAAATGATAACGAAATTTTCTTTGAATCCCACATTCCTTTAAAATAATTAATAAGGAGATAGGTATGATAGGATTAATAAATAATGAGAAAAGCGAAAAAATAGAAATGGATGAAGAAGCAGTAACAAGTACTAGAAATAATATTCTACAAGCTTTTAAAATAAATATTCATGATGGAAAAGGATTTTATGAAACGGGAATCAAGAATACCTTTTGGTCAACACTAATTATTACCGCTAAAATATTCCAGCCTAAAAATGGAATTTGGACAATTATAATTAAAGATAAAGCCAATAAAAATCTAGTAGTTTACAAAAATTATCATATGCTACATGATAGTGAGATTTTATTTAATTATAAAACAGGCTTAAATATAAATTTTTTAATTGAAGCTACTTGGACACAACCTAAAGACACAATTCTAAGTGGAGAATTATCCATTAGGTACTAGTTTAACTATATCTCAGTATATGATGATTTAATTGAATTCTGTTATTTTTTATAATATAATTAATTGAATTAGAATAAAGGGGGATATTAGCTTTATGGAGAGTGAAAAAAAACTTAGTGAGATGGGTGTAGTAAAAAAACAAAAGATAAAAGAAAAATTCTCATGCCTAGTGAGTAAGTTCAATAACGATAGAGACTTTAAGTTATTTTTAATAGTAGGACTATTTACTGGAATAGCAAGTGGAATAAACTCAACTGTATTTAATAATTTTTTAAGCGATACATATAAATTAACAGCTGCTGCTAGAGGTATTGTAGAGTTTCCCCGTGAACTACCAGGAGTTCTAATAGTTATAGTACTCGGAGTACTGGCATTCCTTGGGGACATAAGAATAGCAATAATTGGGATGATATTTGCAGCACTGGGAATGCTAGGACTAGGTTTGTTTTCCCCATCTTTTGCCACTATGCTTTTATGGATGATGTTACTTAGCCTAGGTACACATATTTTTATGCCACTATCTGCAGGAATAGGTATGAACCTTTCTGCAAATGGAAATTATGGTGCAAGACTAGGGAGGTATAGCGCATATAACCTAATTGCAACTATTGTGGGCTATGCAATTGTATGGGTTGGATTTAAATACTTTAACCTTACCTATCAAATAGCTTTTGTGCTTGCCTCAGTTTTTTATATTTTTGCGGCATTTTTTCTTGGTCTAATGAAATCTAAAAAGCCTAAGAAAAAAAAAGTAACCCTTGTTTTCAAAAAAAAATATACTCTATATTATTGCCTTAGTGTAGTTAATGGTGCAAGAAAGCAGATTTTTTTAACCTTTGCACCCTGGGTACTTATTCAAGTGTACCATGTTAAGCCTCCTACTTTTGCAATGCTCGGATTTATAATTGCTATATTAAGCATTTTTACAAGAACCATTGTTGGCAATGCTATAGACAAAAAAGGTGAAAGATTTGTGCTTTCACTAGAAGCTATAGTTCTTATAGTAATTTGTATGGGCTATTCTTTTGCAGATTATTTACTTTCACCAAGTGCAGCTGTGGTTATTATTGCGGCCTGCTACGTTATAGATAATTCACTAAGTGTAGTTGAAATGGCAAGATCCACTTATGTAAAAAAGATTGCTATATGTCCAGAAGATGTTATCCCCACTCTTTCTGCTGGTACGAGCTTTGATCATGTAATTGCTATGTCAATACCTTTTATAGGCGGTATATTATGGACAACTATGGGATATCAATATGTTTTCATTGTTGCTGCATTTATTGCTGTTATAAATTTGTTTTTATCTTTAAAAATTAAAATTAATTAATAAAAAAACATTAAATCTTGTGATTTAATGTTTTTTTATAGAAACTAAAAAAAAATGATCGCAAAATTAAACTTCTTCATTAACCTTTCCTAATAACACAAAAAAATCTTCTTCATTTTTTCGTTCTAAATATGTGTCTATAAGTGCCTGAGTAGACATTTTACTTAGGCCTTTATATCCATTATCTAATATATCAGATAAAACCTTCATAAAATAATCTTTGCTTTTATCTATATCCTTAAGCATCTTGTAGGATATATCCTGTATCAATTCTTCTTTTATACTTTCTCGTAGTTTTTCTGTATATTCCCTCATAAATATTTGTGTTTCTTCAGGGTATGCAGAAAAATCTCCTGACATTATATCTTGAATATTCATTATGGGCACTCCCTTGCAATTTCTGTTTTTTTAGCATATTTGTATTATACAGCAGATATTGTTTATTTTTTAGTAGGCGCTTCTTTTACTATAATAATTCCAAGTAATCCAGGCCCTGTATGAACCCCGGCTACTGGACTTATTTCTCCAAAGGATAATCTCGTAATGTTTGGGAGGGATGCAACTGTTTCAGAAAAGGACTTTACTTCTTCATAAGCGCCACCATGCATAACCCAAATTTTACAAGGGGTAATTTCAAGAGCTTCTCTTGCTATATCTACAAGCTTGCTTATGGCTTTCTTTTTCCCCTTTGGCTTTGCATAAGTATAGTACACGCCATCACTATTAATTGAAATTATCGGTTTTATATTTAATATTTCACCTATAGTACCAGAAACTTTTCCGATTCTACCGCCCTTGATTAGATATTTAAGCGTATCCACTGCGTAATAAACAGTAATTCTACTTTGTATTTCAGGAAGAGCTGCTACAATTTGATCAAAATTTTTTCCGTTTTTTATCATCTCACCACATTCTTCAACAATTGCTGCTTCACCAATAGTTAGTGATTTAGAATCAAAAACGCAGGTTTCTATAGATGGATGATTTTCACTTGCCAATCTCAATGTATTATATGTGCCTGACAAACCTGCAGATATTATTACTGCTATAGCATGTGTATATCCTTCTTCTTCAAGCTTTACATACATGTCTTCCATGTCTTGCATTGAAGGTAGTGAAGTTGAGGGAATTTCATATATAAAATTATCATAAACCTCTTTTGGAGTAATAGTTATTCTGTCAATATACTCTCTGTCTTTATATATTATTCTTAGAGGAAGTACTTTTAAGTCGTACTTTTCAATCATTTCTCTATCAACATCGGAAGTACTGTCAGTAATAAGTGCAATCTTACTCATTTTAACTTCACCTTTCTATAATGAAAAATTTTATTATTTTCAACTAACAATAGCCATTGATCTTTCAATAAATTGCTAGTTAACAATATTATATCCTTATATACCTATAATTAAAACATTTTTCTATTTCTGCAGGGTAATTTTATTACAGCTTAAATTTTTGAATCATACCATTTAGTTTTTCTGCTAAGATGGCTTGATTTTGAGAGGCTTTTGTTATTTCTTGGATTGCCATAACAGATTCATTAATTTTCACCCCTCAAATAAAATTGTCACATAATAATATATGAATTTCATATTTAATCATATTTATTTAAATCTGGCTAAAATATGTCACAGATAATTCTATAGAGAATCTATAAATCATCTACCACAAAAATACCTAGCATACTGGCTAGTTATTTTTTTTTGAAGCTGCATAACTACATAATTAAAAAATCACAAACATATACTTCTTATAAGAATAGAACAACTAAACATTTGATTCATATATAACTTAGCAGCTAGTATTCTTAAAATGTAACCGCTGTGCAAAAATATCTAATGATATTTAAGTCTTTAATATATTAATTTTGGAGGATTAAATAAAAATGGAAAATAATTTCATTAAAACTCAGAAACGAATTGGGTATTCCCTTCTTAAGCAGACTGATTCTAATGTCTATAAAGAACTTGGGTTTATGTGTGGTCTAGAGGTCCACCAACAACTAAAGACAGAAAAAAAACTCTTTTGCCGCTGCCCAGCTGGTGTTTTTCAAAAGCATGGGCAATATGATGCTGAGATTGCACGGCATATGAGGCCAACCTTAAGCGAGATGGGTGGATATGATGGTACCGCACTTATGGAATTTAAGACAAGAAAAAGCATAGTGTATCATATTTCCAATTTAACCACTTGCACCTATGATATTGATGATACTCCCCCTTTCAAGATAAACAAACAGGCTCTAGGAATTGCATTAGAAGTTGCCTTGCTTCTTAAAACGAATATTGTGGGTGAGCTACACATCACACGTAAACAATACCTAGATGGTAGTATACCTGCTGGCTTTCAACGTACAGGTATAATAAGCATTGAAGGACAGATTCCTCTAAAAAATAAAATAGTTAGAATCATTCAGCTAAGTATTGAGGAAGATTCTTGTCGTGAGATTTCAGACATTGGCCATGTTAGGATGTATACTACTGATCGTTTGGGTATGCCACTTATAGAGACAGTTACTTATCCTGACATGAAAACACCAGATGAAGTGGCTGAAGCTGCTAACTATATTCGCTTTTTAAACCGTAGTACTGGTAAAGTAAGGACAGGGATTGGAGCTGCACGCCAGGATGTTAATGTTAGTATCTATGGTGGAACTCGGGTAGAAATTAAAGGTGTAGATCATATAAGCTACATCCCTGAATTAGTTCACAATGAAGCTTTTCGTCAAAAGAGTCTTTTAGAAATCCGTAATGATCTTATAGAAAGGATGCCAAACTTTGAGTATTGGCAAATTAGTCATGTAATTCTTAAGGGCGAAAGCATTACGCCTGTATCTAGAAGCATTAGAAACAATTTAAATATACAACATAGACTAGTTGTAGTTAACCTACCAGGATTTAAAGACATTCTCTCATTTTTCACTGGTCCTTGCCGAATGTTTTCCGATGAGATTTCTGACAGATTGAAGGTTATTGCTTGTATAGAAAAACCAAATATGACGCATTCTGAGGAATTCAGAAATGAAAATCAGGATATTAATTTTGAATACCTCCGTAAATTACTTAATTCAAAAGTCGATGATGCCCAAATTCTCTTTTGGGGTCCGGAAGATGATATTAGCACAGCTTTAGAGTCTATTGAAGAACGCTGTAAACTGGCCTTTATTGGAGTACCAAATGAAACTCGTAAATCCTTTGTAAGTGGCACCACTATGTTTGAGCGAGTACTTCCAGGTGCCGATCGTATGTATCCTGACACAGATTCAGCACCAGTTTCAATTAGTCAAGAGCTTATAGATATTGCAGGCAGGAATTTGCCTATTGATCTTAAGACGCAAATAACAAAGTTAAATAATTGGAATATACCAGCTGATACTTTTTCCTACATTCTAAGGTACAATCTAGTTCCTCTTATACAAAGAATTTGTGACGATTTTAATACTCAGCCTAAATTTGTAGCCACTCTATTGGGACACAAGCTTAAATCACTCCAGAGAAAATCCAAAGCAAATTTACCATTCGATTTTGAAAGGATATATGAACTCTTTGCCTTTGTAAAAGAGCAAGAAATAGAACTTGAGCTTATATATAAGATGCTAACGGTTGTCTATAAACAACCTAAGATGGAAATGAAGTATGTGTTAAAAGCTATATATTTTTCTAAGTGTAGCGCTTCCAGTATCCTTTCGCTTATCCCAATTATGCAGGAAAGATTTAAAAGGCTAAAAGGTTCGAAAAATGTAGAATCAGAACTTAACTGGATTATGAAAAATTTACAAGAAAAAGCCATTGGAAATATGCCTCTCCATGAACTTGCAATGGTAATTCGTAAAGGAGGCCTAGGCAAATGAGTGATATCTTAAAAGGTTACAAGGGCACGTCACTAGAAGTTCTAAAAAGTTTTAATATGCGCATCTGGAGTGAAGCTACAATAAGAACTACTAGAGGTGATTTTAAAGGAGTTTTACTTCCTCGCTCTGAAAATGATGATGATGGTCACATAGTAATAAAGCTTGCCACTGGCTATAATATAGGAATAGCAGTGGATACTATACAAGATATGAAAGAATATAATTTCAAAGAGATACAATATAAAATTCCAGAAAGGGAGTTTCCCACATCTAAAAACAAGCATAATATCAAGCTCCTAGGCACAGGAGGTACAATTGCATCACGTCTTGATTACCGAACGGGAGCAGTTATTCCAGCCTTTTCTCCTGGTGAATTGTATGGAGCTGTTCCTGAGCTTGCAGATATATGTAACCTAAGCACTGAGAAGCTTTTTGCAGTTTTCTCTGAAAATATGGGGCCCAATGAGTATAAAGTCTTAGCAAAAGCTATTGGAGATGAAATCAAAAAAGGCACCCATGGAATCATGATTGGTCATGGCACTGATACTATGAGTCATACAGCTGCTGCACTGTCATTTATGGTGCAAAACTCACCTATTCCAATTGTTATGGTAGGTTCTCAACGTTCTTCAGATAGGCCCTCTTCAGACGCTGCACTAAACCTAATTCATGCTGCTAAAACTGCTACGGATTCAGACATTGCTGAGGTGATGGTGTGTATGTTTGGGCCAACCTCTGATGAATATGGCTTGTTACACCGTGGTACAAGAGTGCGTAAAATGCACTCTTCCTACCGTTCTACTTTCCGTACCATTGGAGACATACCACTTGCAGTGGTAGATAGACAGAAAATAACTCCCCTGAGGCAGGACTACAACCACCGGCGTAGTGACCAAAAAGTAACTATAAATCCTGTATTTGAGGAGCGCGTATCGCTATTGTACTATTATCCCAATATGAACCCTGATATAATCGATGCCATGGTTAATCTTGGTTACAAAGGGATTGTTATTGCTGGTACAGGTCTTGGCCATGTAAATAAACTGTTATATCCAGCAATTAATCGCGCTGTGCTAAAGGGAGTTGCCATTTATATGACAGTGCAGACACTTTGGGGATATGTGAACATGTTTGTATACGATACCGGACGGGATCTCATGACCATGGGAATGATACCAACAGAAAACATGCTACCAGAAGTGGCATACATTAAACTAGGTTGGGCACTTGGACAAACTACTGACTTGTCTAAAGTTAAAGACATTATGCTAACTCCCATCTGTAGTGAGATCACTGAAAGAGAGCCTTATAACGGTTATCTAATCTACCAAGGAGGAATTCCTGAGGTAGAGGAATTCATTAAAAAATTTCATAAATAGTTAGCATCTATATTTTAAAAACCTAATTATCCCATAAAAATTAATATTAAAATCACTTTGCATATTTCAACTAAATTTAGGTCATTATAATATATAAAGAGATTTAGAAAATAAATATATGTGAAAGGTAGTGTATTATATGGGATTTTTACGTTGGTTAGGCGGAATAGTAATATTCTTTTGGGCCTTGGGACTTATATTCAGAATTGGTGGTAGTATGATACATCTGTTACTTGTGGTGGCTGCAATAGTTTTCGTGGTGGATATGATCTTCGCAAGAAAAAAAACCTCCTAAACCGTTATAACGACAATATATTGCAATTAAAACTAACTATTTCTTCGAAAATTAGAGCAAAGACTAACGTATTGTAAATATATGAGTTTATTGATATAATGTTCAAACATATATATTAAATAGATTTATATGTGAAAGGTAGTGTTTTATATGGGATTTTTACGTTGGTTAGGGGGAATAGTAGTATTCTTTTGGGCTTTGGGACTTATATTTAAAATTGGTGGCGGTATGATTAATACATTACTTATAGTCGCCGCAATAGTTTTCATAGTAGATAAGATTTCAGGAAAAAAAATAAGATAGAAAACTATTTTACTAACAATACTTTTTGATTAAATCTAATAACTTTAAAAAAAGACATAAAGTTAACGCTATAATAGAAAAATAGAGTAAGTGTATTTAATCAAATACACTTACTCTATTTTAATTTTGCTTTTTTTGCTATTCCAATATATAAATGCTCCAGGTATGAACTATCAACGTCTTGGCTTTTTAACATATCTATTCTACTTTTAGCCTTATTTAGACTTTCATTTGCTTCCTCAAAGTCCTTTTGCTTTATGCATGAACTTGCATATTCTAGTAAATAATCAACTTTTATCACTATTTGCGCTAAATCTTCTCTATCTTCGTTGACTAGTTTAATCAATAAGGAGTATATTTTAGCGGAACCCTTTGCATTAAAATTATATAAAAGATCATTAGTTCTACTATTCTTTTTTGCCATATTTAATACCTCGCTATATTGTGTCAATATCATAATTAGTATTATATAATAAGTTCACGTTAAATAACAGAGCTATTTATTTTAACTACATATATATATATGCCTTTTAAAGGTTCCTTTAGACACTGTACATTTATCATCTATGTGAAATCCTACAGATGCTATTTGCTTATCCATCTCATCAAAAGTAATGATTACCATTCTCGCGGCTATTCGCCGGGTACTCTCCATAATAGCTAACTGCTCCCCAGGCGTAATTTGTGTGAATATTCCATAAGGAAGATCAACGATGGCCACATCAAATTTATTTTGGATGTCATTCATGTCACCAATAGTTATTACATCTTCATATCCAAAATACCGGAGGTTTGTCTTGGCATTTTTACCTATGTAGGGGTTTATCTCATAACCTTTAATATTAATTCCAATTGAGATAGCTTCAATTAGCACCGTTCCGATGCCACAACAAGGGTCTACAACAGTACAGTCTAGATTATTACCTACGGCTATATTAACTAGCGCTCTACAAACATTTACCTTTAGAGCATTAGAATAGGAAAAAGGTTTTTTATTATGAAATAGCCAATCTGAAGTATTGCTTTCACATTCACCAAATATCCATTTATTATCTACTTTTGTAATACCAAAAGTAATTTCAGGATTTTTCATTTCAGCTTCTCCTAGTATATTAAAGCCTATTTCAAATTCAATGCTACGTCCTTTATGAAAACCCATGGGTTCATCAGTGGAATTGATATAAGCAACCTTATAATTTACACTGGTCAGTTTGTCCATAACAATTTGATTAATAATTTGCTGCATTGTTTCTCCAGTATACATTATAGAAATGCATTTTTTTATAAAAGGACTTCTGGAGGGATCTACATAAATGTCAGAGAATAAGTGCTTTTCATGGAGGTGTTTATTAAAGAGGCACTTTATTTCCATTTTGCATAGACTTTCTTCATCACTGGAATAATTTGTTGTGTATAAATATCTGTTATCCTTTTGTGCTAGCTGAAACATTAAAGCACACATCCTTTCTAGAATATAAAAACCACCTTAATAAAGGTGGTACGTTATTTATGGCTTTACTTATAGTATCAGTATATCACAATACTTAGATTATGTTTATAGCTTTTAAAAATCCATCAACTCTTTTTTCATACTCATCTTTGTTTTTCCAATATGCCGCTGCGTGACCGGCATTGGGAGCAATATAGATTTCTTTGTAGCCCTTCTTTACTGAATACATTTTATTACACATAAAAGTAGGTACATAATCATCCTTTTCACCATGAATAAATAATATTGGAATGTCTACTTCAGGTAAAGTAGTTATAGGTGAAACATCTTTGAATTTCCAGCCAATTCGAATTTTACTTATTATACTTGCTAATTTTACTAAAGGCATTTTTTTTATATTATAATCTTTTTCTAATCTATATTTAAACAACTCTTGTGCATCAGAGTATCCGCAGTCATCTATACAAAACACAATTCGTGGGTCTATTGCTATATTTTGAAGAACTATTCCAGCACCCATGGATTCCCCATGCAAGCCAACTATTGTATCTTTACCTAATTTATCGAATATCCAATCTGTGCATTTTTTCAAATCATATTTTTCGTAATAACCATAGGAAGTGTTTTTTCCACCACTTAAGCCATGATTTCTATGATCATAAATAAAGACGGAAAAGCCTCTTTTTAAAAACATGTCCATGTATTTAACAGAGCCATATAAACTCCAAGTTATTCCATGG
Source organism: Clostridium sp. FP1 (assembly GCF_011065975.2). Taxonomy (NCBI): domain Bacteria; kingdom Bacillati; phylum Bacillota; class Clostridia; order Eubacteriales; family Clostridiaceae; genus Clostridium; species Clostridium sp. FP1. The sequence continues at coordinate 2,949,611 of NZ_JAAMNJ020000001.1, forward strand.
CATAATATTATAATTTTCTTTGAATCCTTATTGGGAAAGAAGAAACCATGAATTTTATAGCCATAATTAGAATCTAGATATACCTCTTGTTTTTCCAAGTTATTAAATACTTCTACTTCTATTTTCCCTTTTTCTACTTCATAATCGTAGGTGTAATTATATTTAGCAACTTTAGGAGCTATAATAATACTAGAAAAATGCCAACCTACAATAATAACAGTAACAATAATCAAAATTGATATAAAAAATAATATTTTTATCATCTTAAAATCTCCCTTTCAAATGCGATGTACATTCTTATTATAGACATGTCCCCAAATAAAGTAAATAACAACAAAGTGAATTCTGTATAATCTTATTGATAACCTAAAAAAGCCCTTATATTTTACAATAAGGACTTTCTAAAAATATATAATATTTTGTTATTCTAGGCTTTGTTTCTCCCCTTTAAAAACAATATTAGGTAAGTAACTCCACATAAAATTAATACAGTATAAATCCAAAAGGGTAAGGTCGTAAATATATTCTCTGATCCATCATAAATTACAATAGAGCTTAGTGCAGGAACTACTAATGAGTCGCCTTTAAACTGTTTTATAGTTTTAACTCCTGATTTTTCACCATCTACTACAATATTCCAGGTACAACTTTTAGATAATTTAATAGTTACATCTTCTCTATTTGCATTGAAAGCTACTACGATGTCAGACCAAGTATCCATGTTAGCATTATGAGATATTTCATAGGCTACAACGTTTTGCGGGGATTTTAAAAATTTTAAATTTTGCTTGATCATCTCTGCTGAATTCATTTTGAAGGCAGGATGTTCCTTTCTTAACTTTATTAAACCTTTAAAATAATTAACAGTGTCAATGTTTTTAGATTTTAGTGTCCAATCAAGCTTATTTACAGTATCATTAGACTTATAGGAGTTGCTATTTCCACCTTTTGTTCTTAAAAATTCCTGTCCTGCTTGAAAGAATGGAATACCCTGGGAAGTAAGAATGATAGAATCTGCCAATTTGTGCATTTTCAATCTTATTTCATTATCATCCTTTGGGTTTGTTAAAAGAAGTTTATCCCATAACGTATTATTATCGTGAGTTTCGACATAATTCATAGATTGAAGAGGGGATATCTTTCCCCAGGTTTTTATATCATTTGAGTAATCTATTCCTCCAACTATTCCTTTTTTTATTTGGATTTCTTCATAAGATTTACCATTTACAAAGCCCTTGGCTTTTGCATCTAATACGCTACCTTTTATTCCATCTCTTATTATATCGTTGAAAAGTGATATCCCAGGCATTTTACTGGCATTTTTTTGTGTTGCTTTCGCATCTGATAAAAGAGTAGTCCCCATATCCAAACCTTCTCCCATAATAAGAATGGAGGGATCTAAACTACTTAATTTTTTTCTGATTTCAGTCATAGTATTTATATCAAGTAGACCCATAAGATCGAATCTAAATCCATCTAAATTATATTCCTTTGCCCAATACATCACAGAGTCTACAATGAATTTTCTTGCCATTGCATTTTCGCAGGCAATTGTATTTCCAAAACCACTTTCATTTGTAGCAGTACCATCTTTATCGTATCTAAAATAATACCCAGGTACTAATTTATTAAAATTAGAATCATTACTGCTATACATGTGATTATAAACTACATCCATATTTACCCTTAACCCATTATCATGAAGAGATTGCACTGCTTGTTTTAATTCTTTAACTCTTACACTCGGATTGTATGGATCAGTTGAATAACTTCCTTCAGGAGCATTATAGTTTTTAGGATTGTACCCCCAGTTATATTGTGCCTTACTTGAAGTCTCATCCACACTAGCGTAATCAAATATTGGCATGAGCTCAACATGTGTTACTCCTAAATCCTTTATATAATCAACACCTGTCCGCTTACCATCAGTTCCTTTTGTGCCTTTTTCAGTAAAAGCCAAAAATTTACCTTTATTTTCCATACCGCTGTTTTTGTCTATAGAAAAGTCTCTAACATGTAGTTCGTATATAATTGCATCATTTAAATTTGTGAAATTAGGCTTTTCACCTGGATTCCATATTTCAGGATCCGTCCCTTTTAAGTCTATTACCGCACCTTTGTCTCCATTTGCGGACACAGAGCGAGCATAGGGATCTACAGCTTCAGTCCAAACCCCTTCAATATTAACTTTATATGTATAAAACACATCCTTTTGATCTCCATTCAAGTCAAAAGTCCAGGTTCCCTTTTCACCTTTTTTCATACTAGAGTCAATACCAATTTTATCATTCCATTTTTTATAAGTTACAAGCTTTACCTCAGTTGCTGTTGGCGCCCACAGCCTAAAGCTTGTTTTACTTTTAGAATAAGTATTGCCTAAATCAGTTCCTTCATAATAAAACATTTTTTCGAAACTAGCACTTTTCATTACATCTCCAAGCACTACTTCTTTTTCAGGGAAACCTAACTTTGAAACCGTAATTTTTTTGCCTAGGTTCACATTTTCGCTAAGCTCTATTTTAGCAACTGTAGTAATACCAGTTATTACTTCATCACTTGTTACTTTTTTTACGGTTAAGATTTGACCATCTGACTTAACTATAATGCCTTCATTTCCTTTCGCAGTAAATGGAAACGCTATGTTTGTTTCTATGCTTATGCTATTCATTTCATCTAATTTTGCAAATATAAATTCACCTGTTTTGCCTATAGCAATTGGAGGAACTACTGCTAATTTAGAATCGGATGCACTAGCTTCAGCTAAAGAATAGTATACTTTCGTATCTCCTCCTTTAAGCCAAACTTCTCCAACACCATTATTAAATTTTTCAATAAATCTATCATCCACAGTGTCTTTTCTCCACTCATCCGTACGCACTATAAATCCTAGTTTATTAAGGGCTCCATCAAATTCAGCTACGCAAACCTTACCGAATTCGTCCTTGCCAGTAAATTCGAACTTACTTTCATCATTTTTATCAGTCCATAACCACATATTCCATTTTAAATCACTATTTGGAGTTTTAGCATAATGGATAATTATCTTTGTTTTGCCACTTTGGGCAAAAGTTTGAACATTGGGCATTAATAAAAGCAATTCTGTAATAACTAAAACTGCCGCAAGAAAAATGCTCAATGTTTTACTTTTGTTCTTCCCTATCTTGAAGTTCATAAATTTCCTCCTCTAAAAAAAAATAAGATTATGATGCTACAATCTATATTTCTCTAGTTTTCTAGTTTTCTAGTTTTCTAGTTTTCTAGTTTTCTAGTAAAGTATTCTACGTAAAATTAATAAACCCTTCATTCATTGCAAATTATTATATAAATATAAAACAATAATTGGAATTTATCATATGCTAGTTTATGGATTAATTTGATTTATCTATACTTTATGTAATAATTTTAAATTGATGGTAATAATTTAACTAGTTCACTTATAAGAATAATTTAAACATGATATAATGGATAATATGCTTACTATTATATCACTTTTTATGAAATTGGGGGATTAATTTATGGACATGAAGGAAAGAAAAAATCTTATACTACAAGGATCAATGTACAAGGTAATAATAACCTTGGCAGCACCAATAATGCTTAGTAATTTAATTCAGACTTTATATAGTTTAATTGATGGGATTTGGGTAAGTAAATTAGGTTCAATACAATTTGCAGCTATATCCTTTGTATGGCCAGTTATGTTTCTATTTATATCTATAGGAATTGGATTATTTATTGCAGGAACATCCATTTTATCTCAATTTATTGGCGCATCAAAATATGATAAAGCATCCCAGTACTCCTCTCAGCTTATTGCAATTGCAGTTGTTTGTGCTGTTTGTTTTTCATTTGTAGGCTATTTAATGAGCCCGGTTATAATAAATATTATGGGAGCCAAAGGTGATTTAGCTCATTATAGTGAGATTTTCTTAAAGATAACATTTTTAGATATGCCCTTTACATTTTTGTTTTTTTGCTTTAATGCCATTATGAGCTCACAAGGAAACACTCTAACCCCTACTATATTAAGCTCTATAAGTGTTATTATAAATGCTATTTTAGACCCTATATTTATATTTAAATTTAATATGGGGGTTGCGGGAGCTCCTGTAGCTACTATTATATCAAAAGCCCTTCTTGCAGGTGCTGGATTATATATACTTCATAAATCCACTTCAAAAATAAAACCTAGCTTTAAAAACTTTAGTTTTGATAGAAACATATTAAATAAACTATTTAAGGTTGCCATACCATCTGCTATTGGGCAAAGTGGTTCAGCTCTTGGTTTTATAATACTTAATGGATTTATTGTATCTTATGGAACTTCAACACTTGCTGCCTTTGGTATGGTGAACAGAATTACTTCCCTTATTATGCAACCAGCCATGGGAATCGGGGCCTCACTAACAGCTATTGTGGGACAAAATCTTGGCTCCGGTCAATTAGAACGTGTTAAAGAAGCTTTTGTTAAGGCATTAAAACTAACCATAAGCATTTCAATTTTAGGATGCATTGTGCTGATTTGGCAAGACAATGAAGTAGTGAATTTTTTTATACGCTCTAAGGATGATAATTTAGTAATATCTGAGGCTGTTATTTATTTAATGTATATTTCTTTTTCAATGCCATTAATGGGAATATTTAGTGTATTCCAAGGAATATTTCAAGGATCTGGTCACACTAAATACTCCATGAATATGGAAATAGGTAGACTATGGTTTGTAAGACTTCCTATGATATTGCTTTTTAAATATCTTACAACCATTGGCTCCACTGGAATATGGATTTCTATGAGCTCTAGTAATTTAATTATCTGTTTATATGGGTATTATATTTATAAAAAAGGGGGATGGCAAGAAAGAATTATTAGGACTAATGATTAAATCATCATCTGGGATGCTGAAATGCTATTTAAAAAAAGGTAACAAGTAACTTTAAGTCAGTTACTTGTTACCCTTTTTTAATTACAACTTAAATATTTACTTATATTTATTTCCCCCTAGAGTTACCTCTTATGGCCTTCTTTGGTGTTGGCACGGGAGTTTTATTATCACCTTTAGATTCTTGACCATTTGAAGACTTATTATTACTTGAAGGAAATACCGGTTTATTTTTAGCCATTATAACACTCCTTACTAATTAATGATTTTTACTTTTAACTAAGGTTTAGCTTTGTCTTTCTGAAAATACCTTATTTATAAGGTCTACTCCAGAACTGCCTACTATATTAGATATTCTTAAAGATAAATTTCCATCCTTATAAATCCTATCTTCGTTTGCATTAATTAAGATATTTAATTTTTCTTCTAGCTTCTCATACGTTATAACACCGTCTAAATAAAAATCCACTAAATCCTTTAAACATGCAGCTAACGCTTTTGGGTCCTTATAAACTTTTCTCATAATGCACTCCTTACTATTCATTTTAATATATATTTATTCTATGGTATCTTCTTATATTATATCCTAATAAATTTATTTATCAAAGATATCTTTGATAAATAAATTTTAGACTATCAAACTTTCCTTCAATATTTTATTTTAATTATAAATTCATCGCTATATTAGTAATTTTTTATAATATAGTACTTTATTATTGTACTTTTTTAAGTAATACCATATAATTAGGCTTGTGCGCTTTAATACATATTTTAATTTTTAATAATTTTTAGAAAAAAAAAATACTTTTATTCATTAAAGGAGGAACAATATGTTTAATTTCAAACCAAAAGACAATGTATTTTTCGAACTTTTCTCAAAGGGAGCTGAAATTTTTAATACTTCCGCAAAAGAGTTAAAATTGCTGATAAATGAACTTGATAATCCAGGGGTACGATTGGATAAACTAACACAGCTTGAGCATGAAGGAGACCTAGTAACTCATGAATTAATTGAATATACTAAAAAGATGTTTATAACTCCACTAGACAGGGAAGATATATTTAATATAACAAAGGGAATAGACAATATTACTGATGGTATTGAATCAACAGCTCATTTAGTGTACATGTATAATCTGACTTCTGTTACACCAGAGGCTGTTGAACTTATTGACAAACTTGTTGATGTTACGACTGAGCTTGTTCATGTAATTTCAGAATTAAAACATCTTAGTAAAAGCACTTTATTAGTAGAAAAAATTATCTACGTAAACACCTTAGAAAATGAAGCTGATTTGATTTATAGAAAAGCTATGAGAAATCTTTTTGAAAACCCTAAAGATCTTCTATCTGTAATGAAATTGAAAGATTTATATCATCATTTAGAAGATAGTATTGATGCTTGCGAAAAACTTGCAAATGAAATACGAGGAGTTGTTATGAAATATGCTTAGTTCTACAATTATAATTCTTGTTATAATATTAGCGCTCGGCTTTGATTTTATAAATGGATTTCACGACACAGCTAATTCTATCGCTACTTCAATTGGTACTAAAGTACTTACCCCTATGCAAGCATTGGGAATGGCTGCGGTGCTGAATTTTGTAGGCGCTTTGTTACATACTGAAGTTGCAAAAACTATAGGAACAGGAATAATTAATAATGGCATAGCTACTCCAGAGATTGTAGCTATAGCCTTAGTAGGTGCTATTATTTGGAATCTAGTAACATGGTATTTAGCTATACCCAGTTCTTCTTCCCATGCACTTATTGGTGGACTTTTAGGTGCTTCCATAACTTCACATAAATTTGATTTTTCTGTTGTAAATTGGGTTGGTTTTTTTAAGAAAATAATAATTCCACTTATATCTTCACCAATATTAGGACTTGTATTCGGATTTTCATTTATGTTTTTACTTACATGGTTATTCCATAAAGCAACACATAAAAAGGTTAATGGATTGTTTAAAAAATTACAAATTTGTTCTGCTGCTTTTATGGCATATAGTCACGGTTCAAATGATGCTCAAAAATCTATGGGTGTTATAACTATGGCACTAATTGCTGGAGGATTTTTAGATGCAAAGAACTTTGCTATACCATTGTGGGTAAAAATCGCCTGTGCATTAGCAATGTCATTAGGTACAATGTCTGGTGGATGGAAAATAATAAAAACCATGGGTGTTAATATGATAAAATTAGAGCCTATAGATGGCTTTGCCGCTGAAACTGCTGCTGCGATTACTATTCAAGCTGCTACAGCATTAGGTGCTCCAGTAAGTACAACTCACGTAATAACTAGTTCAATAATGGGAGTAGGGTCTTGTAAAAGGCTTTCAGCCGTTAGATGGAGCCTTGCTAAAACTATACTAGTAGCATGGGTCTTAACTATTCCGTGCAGTGCAATTATATCCGGAGTAATTGCACTTGTGTTTTATAGATAGCTACATAAAATTTTTATATTTTCTTATTAAAAGCCCAGCACATTATATTAATTTAGAGTGGTGGGCTTTTAATATATTAATTAGTATCAAAAAAATTTCTTTAGCACTCTATTATACTAATATTAGGTAATTATTTTTAATTACTAATTGGAGGCCATTTATGATATTTTATTTTTCAGGCACTGGTAATTCTCTTTATGTTGGTAAAAGTATAGCAAAAGAAAACAATGAAAATCTAATTTCCATATCAGCTACTATGAGGGATAATAAGGAGCACTATGAATACACATTAAAACCTAATGAGGTTATAGGCATTGTTTATCCTGTTTATGCCTGGTCACCACCAAAACAAGTTATTGAATTCATTAATAAGTTGAAGTTAATGAACTATAATAATAACTATATATTTACTGTAGCCACTTGTGGAGCAAGCATTGGTAATACTGTTCAGGTTATTGATAAAGCTTTGAAGAAAAAAAATTTACATCTCAATAGTGGATTTTCAGTAGTAATGCCCAATAATTATATTTTCTTTGGGGATGTTGATACTGTGGAAGTTGAAAATAAAAAACTTTTAGAATCCAAACAAGTAATAGCTACTATAAATAATACAATAAAACATAGTGTGGATAATGTTTATCAACTTGAAAAAGGTATGCTACCTAAAGTGATGACTTATATAGTAAATCCGTTATTTAATAAGAATGCTCACAATACAAAGAATTTTCATGTCAATGAAAAGTGTAATGGTTGTGGATTATGCGAGAAAGTATGTAATAGTGGAACAATTACAGTTAAGGAGAAGCCAATATGGAAAAATGATTGTACCCAATGTTTAGCTTGCATCCATTTATGTCCAACCAAGGCAATTCAATATGGTAAAGGTACGGAAAAGAAAGGTAGATATAGGCATCCTAAAATTACAGTTAATGAACTGATAATAAAAAAATTAAATACCTAGACTAAAGGTTTATGTTTAAGATACTCAAAAAACCCCTCAATAATTTTTCGTTGAGGGGTTTTTTATAATAATTCCAATATTTTCTTTTAAATGTGCCACTTGACAGGTAGATGGCACTTTTTTGTTATTATTCAGCCATCTCTAAAGCTATTTTCATCATATTAGTAAAGGCTTCTTGTCTTTCTTCAGAGGTAGTTAATTCATGAGTTACTAAATTATCTGAAACTGTTAATAAACAAGCTGCTTTCTTACCCAATACATTTGCATTATGAAATAGTGCGAAGGATTCCATTTCTACTGAAGTACAACCATGAGTTTCATAAATATCCTTATAATCATCGAAATTTTCGCGATAAAATACATCAGATGAGTGAACTCTATTTTTATGAACTTTGATTCCTAAATCCTCTGCAATTTTCTCTAACTTATTATTTAGATCAACTGATGCAGCAATTGTATCATCTTCACATCCACTTTGAACTTTTGCATAAGTGGATTCACTCCAAGCATCAGTGGTAAGTATTACATCATATAAGTTTAAATCAGCAGTGTAAGCACCACATGAACCGATTCTTATAATGTTTTCTACCCCATAGAAATTAAATAATTCATATGAGTAGATACCAATACTAGGCATACCCATACCACTAGCCATTACAGAAATCTTACGTCCTTTATATGTACCCGTGTATCCAAATACATTGCGGACATTATTAAATTTTTCCACATTTTCTAAAAATGTTTCTGCAATAAATTGGGCACGTAATGGATCTCCCGGCATTAATACTGTTTTTGCAATAATTCCTTCTTCTTTTACTTCAATATGTGCTGTTGGTATCATATTGAAACCTCCTTATAATTATATTTAGTTTGAAAAATATAGTGAATTAATTAAGTTCCTATTGTATTTAATCATACATTATCCATTATAGCAAAAATAACAATAAAAAAAATGACATTTGTCACTTTTTCATATTAATATTTTTACATAATTAAATATTTTTTTCTATTCTATATGTTTTATTTTTAATACCTAAGATTATATACACAATCAGTTTTACAATTTGATTTATGTATTTGATATTGCTATAGTTCAACTGTTTTCTATATGAATTATCTATTAGATATACTTAATACTTTATTGTACACTTAATAAGGCTAATAATAGTTTTAAGCTACTTAAGGTTGCTACAAGGAGGTTTTTATGAATAAAAAAATCACAAATATTTTAAAAATAATATCTCTTATAATAATTGTTGCAATTATTATATGTGCCTTTTGCAATACAAAAACTCTGCGTCATTGTACTCCAGAAAATATGAAAGCTTTTATAGATTCTTATGGAATGTTCTCACCAATAATCTATATAATTTTATTTACGTTTGTCCCACTTACACTTTTTCCAGATTCAATTCTTGCTATTGCTGGAGGCATGTGTTTTGGAATGATGGGTGGATTTATTTACACAATGATTGGGGCTATTTTAGGAGGCACTCTTTCTTTTTTTCTAGCCAGTATATTAGGCCATAAGGTATTCAACAAATTTATAAAAAAAGACTTATCAAATTTAGAAGATGCCATTAAAAATAGAGGCTTTTTATTGGTGTTTGTATTAAGACTAATTCCACTTTTCCCCTTTGATATAATTAGCTATGCAGCAGGGTTTTCAGGGGTCAAATTTAAGGATTTTGCCTTAGCTACTCTTTTGGGTATAATACCTGGTATCTTTGTTTTTGTGAACATTGGAGATAAAGCAACGGATATTGGATCTTCTAGCTTCTATATGTCTATAGCACTTTTAGTAGGACTTATTGTACTATCTTATGTTCTAAAAAAGAAAATTTCATTACAAAAAATTAAGAGCTAGTATTATAGTAATACATATAAAAACTATTACAATAAAAGCTAAATTATTCTTTTATTATAATAGTCTTTTATATGTATTTTTATTTTTAAGGATATTCTAGAAGGAAAGTCTCCTACTTATATAAGTGGGAATTACATTTACCTAAACCCTTGATTTATTTAGCAGTTCTTTTATACCTTTAGTGGCATCAAGTAGTGGTGCTATAGATCTATCATAATTTAGATTGTTTATTATGCTGGCGACAAATCCCGACATATCAACTTCACGGAACCATTTAGCCTCTTTAACCTCTTTAGGAATATAGGTTAAATTTGTTGAATATATTCTTTCAATTAACCCATCTTCATAAAATTTATTGAATTTTTCTATTCCTTCAGTAAATAATGCAAAAGTTGCTGTAACAAATATTCTTTTTGCTTTACGTTTTTTTAATTCCAACACTATATCGAATATTGACTCGCCAGAAGCTATCATATCGTCAACTATCAAAATATCCTGTCCTTCTACTTCTCTTCCCATATATTCATGTTGTACTATGGGATTTTTACCATTTACTACTTTTGAATGGTCTCTTCTTTTATAGAAAAGTCCAATATCAAGACCAATTACACTAGAGTAATAAACAGCTCTATCCATTGCACCTGTATCTGGGCTTATCACGAGCACTTTTGCCTTGTCTACTAATAACTCAGGCTCCTCTTGTAAAATCGTTTTCACTATTTCATAAGTGGGATATAAATTATCAAAGGATATAAGTGGTATTGCATTTTGAACGTTTGGATCATGTACATCAAAAGTTATAATATCATTAACCCCTAATCTTTCTAATTCCTGAAGAGCAATTGCACAATCAAGAGATTCTCTATGTTTTCGTCTATGCTGTCTGCTTGCATATAATAATGGCATTATTACAGTTATTCTCCTTGCCTTACCACCTAAGGCGGACAAAACCCTCTTTATATCTTGGAAATGATCATCTGGACTTTTGTGATTCACATAACCATACATTGTGTAGGTACAACTATAATTTCCTACATCGCATAATATAAATATGTCTTTACCCCTAACCGAATCTTCTATAATAATTTTACCTTCACCATTTGAAAATCGAGTATCCGTCATATTTATAAGAAAGGTTTTTTCATCACTCAAGTCATGGTTTATAGGTTCACCGTCATATTCTTTACGTTTTTTTATTAAAAGCTCATTAATTCTATTCCCTAGTTCCGAGCTACTCTCTAGTGCCATAATACCTAGACTACAGTAGGGAATGCTAGGTAATTCTTTAATATCCATAATAATACCTCCTTGATATCCACAAAAGTGGCTTAAAAACTTCAAATGCATATAGTATTTTATATTTTCTCCTATTTATTCTTTAAATATATGAGTATTTATAATTTTAACATATATATAAATGCAAATGAACCCTAAAATATAAGATTCGACTTTTTTTCACAAGATTCTATTGATAATTTTACTGAGACAAGTATTCTTTATATCAAATAATATATAAATTTAGAATATTAAACATTTTAAGTATATGATATAATTATACCACGTTGATAAATTTTTAGATAAACGCCAATTGCCTATTAATTAGGCTTATTAATTATATAAATGTAGATTGGAGATATGATACTAATGCGTAATGAAGACAATATGACAAATTTTATACCGTCAGTAGATATGGTTTTGCCTAAAACAAATAAGGATATATATTTTTTATTTTATAATGATGAATTATTAGTTAAATCTGAAAACGATAAAGCAGTAATACCCGCTATTTGCGATCTAGAAAATTTAGAATTAATTAATACTCAATATCTTGGATCTATAGATGGACAAAATTGCTTTTGCGGAGAATTAAATAGTGATACTGTCATACCAAGCGATATGTATTTTAGCAAACTTAAAGCACTAACTCACCAATTATCTAAAGACATGTTTTGGATAGGTGGGAGAGCTATTCAAATAGTAAACTGGAATAATGATCATAAATATTGTGGCAGGTGTGGTACATTAGCTCAGAGCGTGGATGGAGAAAGAGCTAAAAAGTGTCCCAAATGTGGCCTGGTAAATTACCCTAGAATTTCTCCTGCCATAATTGTGGCTGTTGTACGAGATGGAAAATTGTTGCTTGCACATAATAATCAATCTGCTAAGGAGTTATATAGTGTAGTTGCTGGCTTTGTAGAAGTTGGTGAGACTTTTGAGGAATGTGTTGTTCGCGAGGTCCAAGAGGAGACTGGGATTACTGTAAAAAATATAAAATATTTTGGAAATCAACCTTGGCCTTTTCCTAATTCTCTTATGATAGGATTTACAGCAGAATATGCAAGCGGTGAAATACAAGTAGATGGAAAAGAAATTGGTGACGCTAACTGGTATAGTTCTACCGAAATGCCTTTAACACCCGATAGTATAAGCATAGCTAAAAAGTTAATCAGTTGGTTTACTGAAAATTATTAATATTTAACGACATTTCAGAAGAAAAGTCTCCCACTTATATAAGTTGGGGGCATATAATACAACAAAAATAAATAGAAGTTAGAATACTTAATTCACAGCGAATTAGATTCTAACTTCTATCTTTTCTTAATATATTTAACAATATTTTATCTCCTTAAACTATATATTGACCTTTTTATCTTAATGTTTAAATTAATATTGTGTTGGAACTTAAACTTAAATTATTATGGTAAGCTATCTCTTGTATTCCTAAGCAATTACTTTAATGGCTTCTTAGCCGATTGCAATGGCAATCATCATTGAATTCTTAGTCTACGTATAGTTTTTATATATTTTTATGATCTCACCCCACTCTCTTATTTTTCGATTTATTGGGGGTATCAAGTTTCGTTTAAAGATTTTACTAAATATACGATAAGTTGCGCTTCTTATATTTATAATATAACACGCTAATAATACTTTGTCAATAGTTATTATTAATTAATATAGGAAATTTTATAATATCATTCCATAATTTTGTGTTATAATTTTAGCATATAAAAGAAAATAACAATGAAAAGAGGTTTTATGATGAATAAAAAAGAGCTTGCAGACATAAGAAAAGAATTTAAATTAGATAGTGGTATGATGAAAATCCAGGAAATTTATAGCGTTTATCTAAAAAAAGATAATGTGCAAATAGATTATGAGCCAGTTATTCATTCAGAATTTGATTTTTTTGATAGAATGGATATGGATAAAAAAGAATTGTTTCTAGGTAATTTTAAGAAAGTACTCACTGGAGCTATAGATACAAAAATTTTCGAATTAGATTTTCAGAATATCGAAGAAGAAAATAGCACTCAAAAGATTTTAGGCAGCGCACTAAAGACAAGTGATAAAAACGAAATTCAAAGCTCCCTTAATGAGCTTATTAAAAAAATTACAGCTAATTATAAATATGAAACTGATGTAGTGGTTACTTTTATTAAAGCTGAATATTGGCTAGGTTCTAGCCATAGAAATATGGAAGCAGATGAGAGCATTGATGATGCGGTACAAGCCTTTAATTTCATTCTTTCAAGTGTAAATAAAATAGATATACCAAAGAGAACTCTAAAATTTGATTATACGGATAAGGAATTCAAAGCAAATTCGGCTTTAGATTCAGTCATTAATCTTAATTCTCCCTTGGAGGGCTTCATGTTCCCTACTCTTAACAATGGATATTCAGATATTAATAAAATTTTATATTATGCTTCAAAACCTAAAGAATTAAACGCTGATTTCATTGAGAAAGTTCTTAACTGTGATTTTAAGTTTACTGCTGAAGACGAGAAAAATTGCTTTGGTGATATATTGAAATCCATAATCGGCGAAAAAATCAAACCTGAACTTATGCAGGACATTTATGTGAATATACATGAACTCGCCGAGCAAGCTGAAGGTGGTGAAAGCCCCACTATTGGAATTGTGGATATTAAAAATATTCTGAGTAATTGTGGCGCAGAGATTATATCTGATATAGACACTGCCTTCATTGAAACTTGTGGTATAAAGTATAATTTTAAGATAAACAATATTGTACCTGAATTCAATTCAAAATCCATTAAGATTACTAGTGAAATTGCAAATATTACATTAACACCTAAGGATCTAAATTCAGTTAAGCAGGTAAAAAATAGTGATGGTAGAAGATGTCTACTTATTGAAATTGATGAGGATGTTGTAATAGAAGGATTTATATTAGAAACAGAGGAATTTTAGTAGGTATCATTACTCAGTGACGTTACTTCTTATATTGATATTAAAAGGAGAATATTAGTGCATATTAAATTGCACTAATATTCTCCTTTTATTCTATATTTGTTTTTAGGTCTACCCACTTTACCGTATTCCATTTCAACCACAAGCTTTTGCTCTTTTTCTAAATAGTCTAGGTATCTTCTAGCAGTTATTCTAGAAACTCCGATGTTTTTTGCAATTTGCTCAGATGTAAATGGTTTATCTTTCATATCAGATATACCCATTATAACTTTTTCATAAGTGTACTGATTAAATCCCTTAATATCACCAATATTTTCATAATATTCTATGACGTGTTTATTTTCTTTTATAGTATATCTATCAATAATTTCTTGCTCCATACTATCAACATTTTTAAAACTATTCTTTCTACTTTTAAATTGAAGCAATGCCTCCTTAAACCTATTGAATATAAAAGGTTTTACTAAATAATCTACTACTCCATATCGAAATGCTTCTTCAACAGTTTCTGTATTCCTATCTGCAGTAATTAATATAACATCACATTTTAAATTTTCCAGTCGTATCCACTTTAATAAATCTGTACCTAGACCCTGCGGAAAAAAAACATCTAATAATATTAGGTCAGGTTTTCCACTTATTATAACGTCTTTTGCTTTTTCAATAGAGTTAACGCTGTCATATAGTGTAAACCCTTCTATTTTTTTTAGAAATTTTTCATTTATTTCTCTCACCATAGGGTCGTCTTCAACAATAAGAACCTTAATCATATGATCTACCCCTTTTCATTGGTATAAATATATCCCATATAGTTCCATTATCTTGTAGAATATTTATGTCACCGCCTGCATAATCTACTATTTGTTTTATAATACTAAGGCCAAATCCTCTGTTACCAGGTTTGGTTGTAAATCCACGCTCAAAAACTTTATCTATTATATTCTCACTAATTCCAGTACCATTATCTTGAATTCTTATTCTAAGTGATTCACTATTGGATATTAATCTTATGGATATCTTACCATTTTCAAATTTTACTAATTCTTCTATAGAATTTTCTATTAAGTTTCCAATTACAGAGCAAATTTCATCTACTGTTATATTTTTAGGAATATCATCTAGATAAGAATTTGCATCAATTTCTACAGAAATTTTAGCTTCTGTTGCTTTATTATATTTGGCAAGTAAGAGCCCTGCTATGTGGGTATTTTTAATTCTTTTGCTAAGAATTTCAGAAACCTCTCCCCGAAGCTTGGATATATGTGAAATATATTCAATAGCCTCATTATACTCTTCTAATTGTATTAGTCCTGAAATAGTGTGAAGTTTATTCATAAACTCATGATTTTGCGCTCTTAAAGCAGAAGTCATTTTTTTAATTCCAGTTAATTCTTCTGCCATATTCACAACCTCAGTTAAGTCCTGGAAACTAGAAACAACACCTATAATCTCTTCTTTATGATTTTTTAATAGGGTGTGACTGCACATAAGTGTTTTACCCGGGCGCATTTTAATTTCTTGATTATATACCGCTTCCTTATTCCTCAATACTTCCATCATTTCATCTGTATAATTTAAGTTCAAAGTAGCAACACTTTTGCCTATATTTTCATCTTCTAGTTTTAAGATTTCCTTAGCTATTTTATTAAAGAGTATTATTTTACCATCACTATCAATAGCTATAATTCCATTTTTTAGATTCTGCAAAATTAAATCCCTCTGTCCCAGTAGTAGTGCAATTTCCTTTGGCTCCAGCCCAAATATGCTTTTTTTTATTGTATTTGATAAAAAAACTGCACCTACTATGCCCATTAAAAGACCAACTACTAAAGCTATTTTCAAACAAAATAAATGGAAATCAAGTTCAGCATATACTGTATCTGTTAAAAGGCCCACTAAAACTGCACCTACTTGTTCTCCCTTATAATAAATAGGTACAAAGGCTCTTGTTGCCGAAATCAAAACATTTCTGTCCCTAGCCACATAAGATTCACCCTTTGTTAGCACCTGCTCTTCTCCACCGTCAGCATATTTCCTGCCTAGAGAATTCCCATTTGGATAGGAATATTTTATTCCTTTCATATCCATAACAATAATATATTGAAATCTAGTTTTTTCTCTAAAACTTTCTATAGTTTTTTGAACAGTGTCATAATCTTTAGAAGTTGCTAAAGTTTTTTCGATTATATCAATAGATGCAATAGTTACGGCTAAATCCATAGCATTATTACCCATTTGAGTTTCCACAGAATTTTGCACTTGATAATAAGTAACAATTCCTATTCCACCAATGACCATAAATATTATAATGCTTATAAATATTGTTAATTTATACTGCAATTTCAATAGCACTTCACCTCATATTATGGTTATTCTATTTTTGCTTTATTTAACCCATCCTTAATAGCTTTAATAAGTCCATTGCTTGTATATGTAGCTCCTGCAACAACTTGAACCTCTGAACTATTAGCTTTTATTACTTTTGGTGGAATTTTTTTATATACTATTTCAGCTATCACTGGAGTTTCTTGTTGCGATAATATCACAATTTCCTTTATTTCATATTGATCCGTTACTATTTTAACCTTTATGGGTCCTATATGCCCTTCTGCGTTTCCCTCATAGGTTCCTTGCTTATAAATAACATTTTTGGAACCACAAGCCACCAGTCCAGTTGCTAAAACTATCCATAATGCTAATATAACTAATTTTCTCAAGTAAGTCTCCTCCTTGTCATTCGCGTTAGTTTTTCTGGAGTCAATAGCAATTAATATGATTATATCATTTTTCTACTTTTGTGTCATTTTAAGTATACATTTTAATAAAGTATTATAAAACTTTTAAAATCAGTGGGGGTATCTTATCTCCAGGGACAAAAAATCCCCTCTAAAATATCAGTTATAATAAAGAAAAATAGGCCGATTAAACTTAAGATTAAGATACCTGAATACATTTGAATATAGTTAACCCTCATCCAAGAGTCCATAATAAAATACCCCATACCATATTCTGTGCCAAAGTTTTCAGTAAAGAATAAAACAGATATGGCGGTACCTATACCTATTCGAAGAGATGTTAATAAGGCTTTAAGTATTCCTGGAAAAATAATCTCTTTCATTATTTGATAATTCGTTGCTCCTAATGAATACATAGGGTAAAAAACCTCTTCAGGGATATTTTTTACTTCATCTCGTATATTAACTACTACAGGAAAAAATGTAATTAAAAAAATCATAACTATTTTTGTTAAATCGCCTAAGCCAAAAATAAGCATTACCATAGGAAGTAATGCTATCTTAGGTATAGGATAATTAAAATATATAATTGGTGAAAATATTAAATCGATTTTTTTAAAATAGCCCATTAAAATACCTACAGGTACACCTATTACCAAAGTAAATAGCAGACCTACTATAATTCTATTAAAACTGTAAACAACATGGATTGCTATGTCACTTTTAAAAGTTGTAATTATATTTATTATTATTGCATAAGGGGGTGGAAACAATGGCTTATTAATAATCATTGCTATTATTTGCCACAAACCAAAAATAATAAAAAAAGCAATTGCGAAGTTAACTAGTTTATATTCTTTAAGTCTCATTCCAACTCGTCCCCTTTAAGAATTTTTCTAAGTTTATTGTTTATATGTATATACTCCAAATCAACTTCCCCATTTATTTTTCCAAATAAGGGATTGCTTATAACTTCAACTATTTTTCCTGGGGAGGAGGATATTACAGCTATGTTCTTTGCTAAATATATTGCTTCTTTAATATCATGGGTTACAAGTATAGTAGTAACCTTATTTGCCTGCCAAACCTCTAAAAACATTTTTTGAACGTCTTCCCTGGTCATAGCATCTAATGCAGAAAAAGATTCATCCATTAAAAGTACATTTGGTTTTAATAATAAAGCTCTAGCCATGGATACTCTTTGCATTTGTCCCCCACTTAGCTGACTCGGATATCTTTTAACAAAGTCTTTAAGCTTTAACTCCACTAGCAGTTTTTCATAAAATTCCATATCAATATGCTCTTTACCATCTTTGATTTTCGCGGATAGAAATATGTTCTGCTCTACTGTTTTCCATTTAACTAGTCCGTAATTTTGAGGTATTAATCCAATTCTATGTATTTTAGGATTCACTGCTTTTCCATCTATCAAAACTTCACCGGTATAGTCTACAATTATTCCTGCTAGAACCTTTAATAAAGTTGATTTTCCACCACCAGAGGGTCCAATTATAGCACAAATATCCCCTTTTTTTACTGTTAAATTTACATTTTCTATGACTTTGGCATGTTTGTCCACATTTTTATAACAAACACTTAAATCGCTTATTTCTATCATTTATTTATGCCCCACTCATGGTACATTTCATTATCTACATTTAAGCTTGAAAGAATTCTCCCTACTGTGATATTTACCATATCTTCAATAGTTTTTGGTTTTTCATAAAAAGCTGGCATAGGAGGTATTATCAAAACATTCAAATTGCTTAAAAAAAGCATGTTCTGAAGATGAATAGAACTAAGAGGAGTTTCCCTTGGAATCAAAATCAACTTTCTTTTTTCTTTAATCATTACGTCTGCAGCTCTTATTAGTAAATTATCGGAAGTTCCGCTACTTATTTTTGAAAGAGTTCCCATGGAACAGGGCACAATTACCATTCCATCAGTCTTAAAGGAACCACTTGCTATAGACGAAAACATATCATCTATATCACATAAATTAAGCCTTCCTTTAGAATTACTAAGATTTTTAAGCCATCCATCAAAATCAATTTCAAGCTCATATTCCAAAACCCTTCTACCGTTATTTGTAATAACTAAATAAACTTCATTATCACCTTTTATTAACTCTTCTATAAGCCGTACACCGTAGATACTTCCACTGGCTCCGGTAATCCCTACTATATATCTTCCCAAACAAATCACCTCTTAGTTATAATATAAAAAAATCTAATACAGTAAAAATAAATATACAAACACTTACAACTTGATTTATGTTATAAGAAGCGATTTTCATCTTCTTTGTGTTTGTTGGAGACACAATATAATGCTCTAAGATTAACAAAATGGCGCTGATAAATATGCCAAATAAATATATCCAGCCTCTATGCATGATAAAATATAAACTAATTAAAAGCAAAACCGTAATAAAGTGAAACAGAGAGGATATGTATAATGCACCCTTTAACCCAAATTTAGCGGGTATAGAAAACAAACCGGTTTTCCTATCAAATTCAATATCTTGAGTTGCATAAATTATATCAAAACCAGCTACCCACAATGTCACAACAGCACCTAAAACAATTGGTGCTATCGCAAATTTCCCTGTTACTGCAAGCCATGCTCCTACAGGAGCGCCACCACAGGTAATACCTAGAATGATATGACATACCCATGTAAATCTTTTAGTATAAGAGTAAATTATAAATAGAAAAAGTGCCACTGGCGATAACATAAAACATAGAGGATTTAATTTATAGGCTGCTATTATAAAAATAAAGAAACACAGTAGCACTATTCCTAATGCTTCATAACCCTTTACTAGACCCTTTGGCAAATGTCTATTTGCAGTCCTAGGATTCTTTTTATCAATATCCTTATCTACAATTCTATTAAGAGCATTAGCGCCATTTCGAGCTCCAACAAGTGCAATTAATATCCAAAATACTGTAGCAGTGGTCGGTAACCCATTAGCTGCCCAAATCATTGATATTAAAGCGAAAGGAAGAGAAAATAATGTATGGGAAAACATAACTAACTCTCCATAGCTTTTAAGTTTCTTTAATACCATATTCACTCCACCTCTTATCTACCATTTTTTTAATTTCCTCAGACATTTCTATATCATCTGGCCAAGGCCTTGAATGTCCTTCTGATGGCCATTTTTTTGTAGCATCTATACCTAGTCTTGAACCATAAAAAGGAGTATTTGATGCATGATCAAGTGCATCTAAAGGACCTTCTGAAATTACTATATCTCTACTGGGATCTATATTATTAAATACTTTCCAAGCTACGGTTGAGATATCCTGAGGATCAATATTTTCATCTACAACTATAATCATTTTTGTATACATCATCTGCCCAAGTCCCCATAGTGAATTCATAATTTTGTGAGCATGCTTTGGATAAGCCTTTTTAATTGAAACTATTACACAATTATGAAATACACCTTCTAGCGGAAAATTTATGTCTATTATTTCAGGACATTGAACCTTCATTAAGGGTAAAAAAATCCGTTCTGTAGCTTTTCCTAAGTAACAATCTTCCATAGGGGGCTTACCTACAATTGTTGTAGGATATACTGGATGCTTTTTCCTTGTAATCTTTTCAATGTGAAACACTGGGTACATATCTTCAAGAGAATAATATCCTGTATGGTCACCAAAGGGACCTTCTAATCTCTTTTCATCTAAGTCTACATATCCTTCTAGTATAAATTCAGCATTAGCAGGTACATAAATATCATTGGTTATTGATTTAACAATTTCTACAGGTGATTTTCTAAGAAATCCAGCAAAAATCATTTCATCTATCATTTTTGGTAGTGG
This sequence comes from Clostridium sp. FP1, assembly GCF_011065975.2. Taxonomy (NCBI): domain Bacteria; kingdom Bacillati; phylum Bacillota; class Clostridia; order Eubacteriales; family Clostridiaceae; genus Clostridium; species Clostridium sp. FP1. The sequence goes on from NZ_JAAMNJ020000001.1 coordinate 2,970,547, forward strand.
TGCAGTGGCGGCATATATAGTTGCTGGGTCGCAGCCTAATGCTACTGATACAGGCATTTTCAATCCAAGCTTCCTATATTTTTCATATATCTCTTTTCCGTCTTTATGTAGATGCCAATGCATACCAGTAGTATTTTTATCATATACCTGAAGCCTGTACATTCCAACATTTTGCTGATTAGTTTCTGGATCTACTGTTATTACTAGGGGAAGTGTTATGTAGCGCCCTCCATCTTTAGGCCAACACTTTAATATTGGAAGCTTACTTAAGTCTGCATCTTCTATTACCTCTTGGCAAGGGGCGTTTTTTACTTTTTTAGGAAATACCCTTGCAAGTCTTGCAAGTTTGGGAATAGATTTAACCTTATTAATTAAGGTTATATAATTTGTTACATCCATAAAATCCATTATAGTTGCTGCAATATCATCAAGATCCTCTACTTCTAGCCCGTAATTCATTCGCTCGTAGGTTCCTAGTGAATTAATTAATACTGGGTATTCTGAATCTTTTACATTTTTAAAAAGCAAGGCATGACCATACTTTTTTGAAACTCTATCAGCTATTTCCGTAATTTCAAGCTCACTATCCACTTCGATTTCAATTTCATCTAAAAGTTTTTTATCTCTTAAATGATTTATAAAATCCTGCAAATCTTTATAAGCCATATAACCATCCCTTTCTATATTTTATTAGGAATTACGATTTAATAATTTTTGTGTTACAACTTTAATTATTTCTTTGCTTTCGCAGTCAGGTAATTTTTCAATATAATCAAAGGCTTTTTTTGTATATTTATCCGCTAAGTTTTGAGCTTTATCTATTCCATTATATTTTTTAATTAATATAGTTATTTGTTTTACATCTTCATCATTTAATGAAGTATTATCTAATATAATAGAAATTTTATTTTCTGGATCCTCTGCCATAGCATATATTAGTGGTAGTGTATAATAACCTTTTACTAAATCACTTTGAGCATTTTTACCTAGTTTACTAGCATCTCCACTGTAATCAAGCAAATCATCTATGATTTGAAAAGCCATTCCAATATAGTAACCAACCCTTGCTAATAATTTTGAAGTTTTCTCACTACATTTAGATTCCTTTGCACCAGTATAAAAGCTAATAGCAAATAGTGCTGCTGTTTTTCCAGATATAATTTTTATGTATTTTCTAAGGCTTGTGTTTCTTAGGTATCTAATATTATATTGCCTTATTTCTCCCATACATATTTTAGATATCGCTTTTGATATATCTCTTAAATTTTCAGTGGAATAATCAAATCCAGATAGCATTATAAAGCATTGACAAAATAAATAATCACCTATATACACTGCATATTCTTTGCTGTATTTGTGTTGCACCGTTTCCACACCACGTCTAAGTTTAGATTCATCTACAACGTCATCATGAACTAATGTTGCCATATGCATCATTTCAATGGCTGCACCTAAATTATGCATTTTGTCCTTATCATACTCTCCAAATTTTGCGGCCAGTAGTAAAAAGGCTGGCCTTAACATCTTTCCACCTGCATTAACCAGTGGAGAAATAGCTTCATCAAACTCTTTTTCACTAGATTTTACATTAGTTACAATTATCTTTTTTATACTTTCTAATTCATCTGCAATATCAGGATAACATTCCCAAAATTTACTCATTTTATCACCTTGTCCAATTATTTTTTGAGTTTCCAATAAATATTACTTATTAATTAATATTCCACTATAAAACCAAATGTCCTTTTAATTATTTTTAAAAGGACATTAGATTTAAAAAAATTCAGTTTTTAATTACAGAACTATTGTATAAATATATATTAATCAACATATAAATAAGATTTTTTAACCCATCCAATACTCTTCCAGTACTTTTTAAGTATTGGTAGCACATAGTAATCCATACCAAAAGTACTTCCAGATCCACCTATAAGAGCAATTCCTGCTGATAAGTACCATAACATTTCAGTAGGAGCCATTCCTGAAGTCCAAATCATAATACCCATAGCAACTGACATAATAGAAGCTAATGCGCTAAATAATCCAACGATAAGCATTATTCCTACTAATATTTCTGCAATCACCATACCGGTTTGGAAAATTGTAGCTAAAACTGTATATCCACCATCACCTGTATAAAAGAAAGTATCCATAGACCATTTAACTATTTTTTCTATAAACCCTGGTACTGGTAATGCAACCCATGTTGCTACTGGTGCTGCTCCCGCTGCTGGTGCTGCAGCTGTTGCTGCTGTTGCTCCATCAACTACTGGTGCAGGTATTAAGAAAATTTTTGAAGGATCAGCTATTATTTTAGGTAATTTTTCCAGTCCTTCTGTTAGCCATTTGTAGCCAACGAACATTCTAAGTACTAATAGCCAGAAGTTTGGAGATGATTTTGAAAAATAGCCACCTACAAAACTTCTATTATCTTTAACATGGAAAAATTCATGTAATAAGTATGACCAGCATTTATTAAACCCAGCGACCTGGATAAAGTAAACAATATTTATAAAGTGTTTAACAAATAGTGCAAAGAATCCAGATAATGCAAAAAAGTTTTTCCCAGCTCCAACATTTGCTACACCATATTTTCCGCCAACGCATACCATTGCACCATGGAATGAAGGTTTATAGGATTTCTTTTCTCCACCCTTTATCTCTGTATAAACATTATGCGCAATTAATGCAGCAGACTCTTCTGCATTTTCTACCATTTGCGGGAGAGGTCTTTCTTCACCTTCAGGAATAAAGAAAATGTTATCACCAACAACATAAACGTTTTTATAATCTAAAGACCGCAATTTATCGTCAGTTACTATTCTTTTTCTACCCTTTTGCTGAATGTCCATTTTACCAATAATATCAGAGCCTTCAACGCCAGCAGTCCAAATTACTGTATAGGTATTAACAATACCATTATTTCTTATTGTAGCAGTGTCCCCTGTAACTTCTGTAACACCAGCATTAGTTAGTACTGTAACCCCTAATTTATTAAGTCTTTTTTTAGTTTTTGCTATTAACTTATCAGGGAAATTAGGTAATATTTTAGGTAAGTCATCTACTAATATTAAAGTTACTTCCTCTTGTTCTATGTAAAAATCCTTACATAACCTCTCTTTCCACTCACCGAGTTCCCCCATCATTTCAACACCTGTGAATCCACCACCAACAACAATAAAGGTTAGAAGTTTTTTTCTTTCTTCTTTGTTTTTTTCTTTTACAGCTTTTCTAAACATTTTAAGAATATGTTCTTTAAGTGCTACAGCATCTTCAAAAGACCATAATTTATGGCAAAATTCTTCTGCTCCCTTTACGCCAAAGTAAGTGGGCTTACATCCAGCACCAATTACTAGATAATCATATTCATAGGTATTGTTTTCGGATTTTAGTACATTATTTTTAAAATCCAAATCAGTAATTTCATCAAGTACAACTTTTACTTTTCTTTTTGCAAATATTTTTTTGAAATCAATCCTAATAGCATCCTCCGAAACACGTCCTGCAGCTACTTCATGAAGTTCAGTAAGTAGTGTGTGGTATGGATTTTGGTCTATAAGAGTGATTTCAACTTCTTCATCTTTTTTGAATTTTTTAGCAAGCTTCTTTGCCGTTAATACTCCACCATACCCTCCGCCAAGTATAGCTATTCTTTTCTTTTCACTCATACTATATCCCCCTCAGTTTGAGAATTGTAATTATAGGACTATTTTTACCAAAAATATAGTTTATAATGCCTAAAATATAAAATTATTAACCTAGAATAAATTATATACGTTATTTACATATTTACTTAGTCTTTATTTCTTTCAACTTTACTAGTTAAAATTTTATCACAATACCTTTAGCTCTGCAAATAAAGAAGCGATTTGGTCATTAATAATATGTTTTGTTAATTTAGTTCATAGATATATTCCAAAGGTTGAGTTGCCAGTATTTACACTGAGTTAAATAAGTGTTATGATAACTGCGTTATTTACATTTCATTACAGGGCTTTATATTATTTTATCTACTTTCTTTCGACTTTTCAAAAAATATAATTGTTAGAAAGCTATTTGTGGACAAAATAAATTTTTATTGGAGGTACATATTGAAAAAAAAATTTTTAGCACTTACCTTAGTATTTATAATGGGTATAAGTATTGTTGGATGCACAAGCAAGGTGAAAGAAGATGCGGGACTAAAGTCAACAAAAACTCTAACTATTGGTGCTATGCCAGATTTAGACTCTGTTCCAGTTATTATAGCAGAGCACAATGGATATTTTAAAGAAGAAGGTATAGAGGTAAAAATAGAGCATTTTAAAAGTGCAACAGATAGGGATACAGCACTTCAAACGGGTAAAATTGATGGAGCAATATCTGATATGCTTGCGGCAGTATTTTTTAACGATAATAAATTTGATGTTAAAATCACTTCAAAAACAAATGGTAGCTATAAACTAATTTCTGGAGTGAATTCTAATATTTCTAAAATTGAACAATCTGCTGGAAAATCCATAGGGATTTCTAAAAATACTATTATTGAATATCTAACAGATAGAATTATGGAAAATTCAAACATAGATGTTAACTCACCAAAAAAAGTAGTAATACCGAAAATACCTACTAGACTTGAAATGCTAACCAATGGTAAATTAGATATGGCTACATTGCCAGAGCCTCTGGCAAGCACTGCAATTTCTTCTGGTGGAAAAGTTTTAAGTAGTTCTGATAAACTAGGTATAAACCCTGGTGTAATTCTATTCACAAAAGATGCAATAGCATCAAAATCCGACGAAATAAAAGCATTTTATAAAGCCTATAATAAATCTGTAAAGTTTTTAAAAGAAGCAAAACAGGAAAGTTATATTGATTTTGTAATTAAGGAAGCTGGTTTTCCTGAAATTGCGAAAAAAACATTGATTTTCCCAACTTATTCAAAGGCTACTATGCCCCCTGAAAAAGAGCTCCAGGAAGTTTTAATTTGGCTTAAAGCAAAAAAATTAACTACTAATAGCTATACACTAAAAGACCTATCAAATAGCTCCTTTATTAAATAATATTTAATAACAATAAAAAGAAACCACTACAATTCTTAATGATTGTAGTGGTTTCTTGCTTTTATGTAATATCTTATAAACTAACAACTTCCTTTGTATCTCTTGCTATCATTAACTCTTCATTGGTTGGTATTACAAAAACTTTTACTGTTGAATCTGATGTACTTATCTCTGCCGCAATGCCAGCAACATTATTTTTTTCACTATCTATTTTAACGCCTAAAAATTCTAATCCTGTGCAACAAGCTTCTCTAGCTTTTGCAGAGTTTTCGCCAACTCCAGCAGTAAATATGATACAATCTACGCCACCTAATGCACCTGCATAACTACAAATAAACTTTTTAACTTCATAATGAAAAACATCTAAAGCGAGTTGTGCTCTTTTATTGTTCTTAGCTACATCCCAAAGATCTCTAAAATCACTACTTATTCCAGAAATTCCTAGAACGCCTGATTTTTTATTCAATAGATCTGCTAGTTCTTCTGAAGACAAAGATAGTTCTTCCATCAAGAAAGTTATAATTGAAGGGTCTATATCTCCAGATCTTGTGCCCATAGCAAGCCCTGCAAGAGGTGTAAATCCCATACTTGTATCAATGGATTTACCTCCTTTAATGGCAGCAATACTTGCTCCATTTCCTAAATGGCAGGAAATGATTTTTAAATCTTTAATATCTTTGTTCATCATTTCTGCCGCTACTTGAGAGACATATTTATGAGAAGTTCCGTGGAATCCGTATTTTCTTATTTTGTGTTCTTGATATAATTCATATGGTAGTGCATAAATATATGCATGTTCTGGCATATTCTGATGAAAGGCTGTATCAAATACTGCCACCATTGGGGTGCTCGGCATAAGTGCCTTGCAGCTGTTAATTCCAATAATGTTTGGTGGATTATGAAGTGGTGCGAGTTTTGAACAATCCTCTAGAGCCTTCATTACTTTTTCATCGATTAATACAGATTTAGAATAGTATTCTCCACCATGAACAACTCTATGACCTACTGCTGAGATTTCATCTACACTTTTAATTACTCCATTAGTTCCATCTATAAGAGTTGAAAGAACTAATTTTATTGCATCTTTATGATCCTGCATAATTTGTTTTACTATATATTTTTCTCTGCCTTGTACCTTTTGAGTTAAAACAGATCCTTCGCTGCCAATCCTCTCAATCAATCCTTGAGCTAAACAAGTTTCATCCTCCATATTGATAAGTTGATATTTTAGAGAAGAACTACCACAGTTAATAACTAATATTTTCATAAAAAACTCTCCTTCCAGCATATTATTTACTTCTTTGAATTCTGACAAATATTACAGCTACAAGATTTATAATCTTGTTATTTTCTATTTCTTTTTACCATTTTTGTATAGCACATTTTCTATATAGTATATCATATAGTATATCATATACTATATATATTATATAAATAACTACATGTTTGCAAGTAGTTTTGAATTTTTAATGATATAACCACTATAAAAACTAAGTCTTAAAAGTTAATACTTAGTTTTTATAGTGGTTATGTGATTGTATCCATGAAAAACAAATTATAAAAATTACATATCTCTAGGGTCTATATCACTAATCATTTTCATAGTACCTGATATATACCATTTAGTTTCTTTTTTTTCTACTATATATACTTTTCCAAGTATTTTAAACTTAGACATAACTCCCGCAAGTGAACCTATAAATGAAGGTGTATTCAATTGGGCTTTCTTGTTTTTCTTCACATTATCTATGTTTTCAACAGTAAGCTCTTTAGGAAGATTACTGTTTATTTCCTTACTATTTTTAGCCGTCTCTTTATTTTTAGCTCCTAATGCCTCTAGTGTTTTATAAATCTCTTCCATCTTGCGTTTTTTTCTTTCAATACTTATACTAGGACTTTCAACTTGAGTGTATTCTACTAATTTTTTCATAATCATCTTTCCTTCCTTTAAATAACAATAATCTAATAAATGCATTTATATCTATTATATCATGATTTCTAGCATTTTTAAGAATAAATGTTGAAATATAAAAAAGTATTCATTATAAAACGGTGATCACTTTTTCACTTCAGTTAAATTATTCCAATATTTCTTTGGCATATGTTGCATTTGTAACCTTTCATTAGATCTTTCTTCTATGGATATACTTTTATGAAAGGCCTTCCAAAGATTTTGATAGAACAACTCTTCCTCCTCATGACTTTCTAATTTTTCAAATTTTAAATCCCTAAGTATCATTTCATTATTTTCATAAACTATGCCAATTTTTCTTTTTACATCATGAATTACCCACTTTTCATTTTTGAGTCTTAAACTAAAGTGACTTCCTATAAGTTCAACAATATTGTGAGTAGGCTCTATTGCTGCATACAATATTCCCTTAAATTCTTGAAATCTAACTAGTCCTAAAAATCTATGTGCTTCAAAACCTACTTTTCTAGAAATTTTCTGTACTTCATTCACAGTTTCCTCTGTTAGAAAGTCATTTACTTTACTACCCAGCTTAAATCCTAATTGTATATACCTAAATAAATTTAATTCTATGCCATGTTCCTCAGATAAAAAGGCCTGATACACATAAACTAGTGTATCTTGTGAAATCTTTTCTAATATAGCCCTGTATACCTTGCCCGATTTTGCCATATCAGTTCCAATAACTATGTCCTCGTATAATATATTGAAGTTATAATCACTTTCTCTCTCAATACTTTCAGGAACTCTACTATAATAGCAATCATATATAACAGATAAAAATCCATCAAAGCTTCCATCATAAATGTATCTAACCAAATAAATCGCCCCTTTGGGTAAATAAACTAAGTTGCTCCGGTTTATCAAAGCTTTCAAAGTCCAATAAATAATTTTTAAGCCTTCCTCTTTCCATTGTCTTATCTCCATAAAATTTACCGCTGCAGGTTAAAAAAAATCTAGCTCTTTTAAGCACAACTCCTATTTTTTTTAAATTGTCATAGGAAAGATTACAAAGTCTTCTTGTTCTTATGATTCTTAAAGCTGATGTTACTCCTATTCCTGGTACTCTAAGCAATATTTCATAGGTCGCACTATTTATCTCCACGGGGAACTTGTCTAAATTATTTAATGCCCAAAAAGCTTTAGGATCTAAATCTACATCAAAATTAGGATTTTTCTCATCTAATAATTCCTTTGCCTTAAAACCATAATACCTTAAAAGCCAATCTGCTTGATACATTCTATGTTCTTTTAGAAGTGGTGGTGTAGTTTGAATAGCTGGTAAATTTATGTTCTCTACCACTGGAACATAAGCTGAATAATAAACTCGCTTAAGTCCAAAGGTATTATATAATCCTTCTGTAAGACTAATTACTCTTAAGTCACTTTCATTGGTTGCACCAACCATTATCTGCGTACTTTGGCCACCAGGAATAAATTTTGGTGCTTTAAACCCTTTTTTCTTATATTCACTGGACTCAAGTATACTGTGCTTAATAAGTCCCATAGGTTTTAATATATCTTCCTTATTCTTTTGCGGTGCTAAGAGCTTTAAGCTTTTTTCAGAAGGCAGCTCAATATTTACACTCATTCTATCTGCATACAATCCTGCCTCATATATAAATTTTGGATCAGCACCTGGAATAGCCTTTACATGAATATAACCATTAAATTTGTGAATCAATCTTAAATCTTTTAAAATTCTAACTAAATTTTCCATTGTGTAATCTGGACTTCTCTCTACCCCAGAGCTTAAGAATAATCCTTCTATATAATTTCTTCTGTAGAAATTCATAGTTAAATCTACTACTTCACTAGGAGTAAAGCTTGTCCTTTCTAAATCATTGCTAGCTCTATTAATGCAATATTTACAATCATATATGCATTTATTAGTATATAAGATTTTAAGTAGTGAAATGCATCTACCATCCTGTGACCAAGAATGGCAAATGCCTGAGGTCGAAGCATTTCCTATACCCTCCGCCGTATTCTTTCTATTAGAACCACTAGAAGAGCAAGAAGCATCATACTTTGCTGAATTAGATAATATTTCAAGTTTTCTCATTACATCCACTTTTAACACCCCACAAACGTTTGTTCTCATTTTATCATATTTTGCACAAGATTGGAACACTTATTTACTGGAAATAGTCATTAAAATAAGCCACTTCTAAAGATATTTAACTATCTTTAGAAGTGGCTTATTTTTAAACTATATTTCTTATCCTAATATTTGTTTTAAATCATCCTGAGGTGTACTTATAGGTTTAATATCAAAATTATCAACTAGGAATTGTAATACATTAGGACTTACGAATGCTGGAAGTGTAGGTCCTAGATAAATTCCTTTTACTCCCAGTGAAAGTAATGCTAATAAGTCGGCAACAGCTTTTTGCTCATACCAAGTTATAATCATCGCTAGTGGTAAATCATTAATCCCACATTTAAATGCATCAGCTAGTGCTAGAGCTATTCTAACAGCGGAATATGCATCGTTACATTGACCTATATCGAGTAATCTTGGAAGTCCTGCTACTGTGCCAAACTCCAATTTATTAAAACGGTATTTTCCACAGGCTAAAGTAAGAATAATACAGTCTTCTGGAACTAATTGAGCGAATTCAGTGTAATAATTTCTTCCTGTCTTTGCTCCATCACATCCTCCAATTAAGAAAAAGTGCCTGATTTTTCCTTCTTTCACTGCATTAATTATTGTTTCAGCATGACTTAAAGTAGCTTTATGCCCAAACCCTACTAAAATTTCTTTAACTTCTTCATCTTTTTCGAAGCCGCCAAGTTCTAGAGCTTTGTTTATTATTTCAGAGAAATCCTTATGACCATTCTCACCCGCCGCTATATGTTTTATGCCATCCCACCCAACAACACTTGTTGAGTAGATTCTATCTTTATATGAATCTTTTGGTTTCATTAAACAGTTTGTTGTCATTAAAATGCAACCAGGGATACCATCAAATTCCTTTTGTTGATTTTGCCATGCCCCTCCAAAATTACCTACTAAATGAGCATATTTATTCAACTTAGGATATCCATGGGAAGGAAGCATTTCGCCGTGAGTATAAATATTTATGCCCTTACCTTCAGTTTGCTCTAGTAGCATTTCGAGATCTCTTAAATCATGACCAGAAATTACGATAAATGGTCCTTTTTTAATGTTTACATTAACCTTTTGAGGTGAAGGAGAGCTATATTTTTCATTATTAGCTGTATCTAATACCTCCATAACTTTAACACTCATCTCTCCAGTTTTAAGTAAGTACTTTATAAGATCTTGAAGATTTAAACTATCATCAGTTAATGCTGCAAGAGCTATAAAATAAAATTCATCTACTTCTTCACTATTATATTTTATAAATCTAGCTTGGTGTGCATAAGCTGCTATTCCTTTTAATCCGTATTTTATAGTTTCTCTTACAGAACGTATATCTGCATCTAATTCTTGGTCGTACATAACTCCTGCTTTTTTAGCATCTTCAAGCATTTGCTCCTTAGAATCGCTTAAATTATATAGAGCCTCTTCACCATTTATTTTTTCATTTCCTAATTTTTTTCTAACCTCTTCTTTGATTACTTGAGATTTTTTAAGCATATTAATATGAGATTCAGGATCAAAATTTACATTGGTTAACGTCATAAACAATGAATTTTCAACAAATGAAATCCATGACTTATCAAGTTTTTCACCTTTTTCTAAAAGTTTAGTAGCATAACAACTTATTCCTTTTAACTGGTAAATTAATAGATCCTGCATTGCTGCAATTTCTGGAGTTTTCCCACAGACTCCTATGTTAGTACAACCTTTTCCACCTGCAGTTTGTTCGCATTGAAAACAAAACATTTTTCCTTGCATATGTAACCCTCCCAAATTTTCAAAATATTCTAACACCATCTTACACTTATTATAGGTGAATATGCAAGAGAACAGATAACATTCGTGTACTTATATTGAGAACTTTATTTAATATAACAATAAAATGTATTTAAACTAGACAGGTTCGAAATCTTATGATACATTTTATTTACATAGGTAAATATATGATTGAGGAGGGATTTTGTGAAAATTGGTTATGATATTTATGATTCTCCTATTGGTCTTATCCATGTAGTTGTGGATGAAATAGGTGCTCGGAAAGTAGAAATTTTTGAGGAAGATTGGATAGAATACAAAAACAAACATGAATTTATTCTTAAAGATGTAGAGCTTTGCAAAGATGTTATACTTCAGCTAGATGAATATTTTAAAGGAAAAAGGAAAAATTTTAGCATACCCTTATCTATAGAAGGTACGCAGTTCAGAAAAAAAGTATGGGAAGCCCTTCAAGATATCCCTTACGGTGAAACCCGAAATTATTTGCAGATTGCAGAAGCCATAGGAAACCCTAAAGCTGTAAGGGCTGTAGGGCAAGCTAATAGATTTAATCAATTACCTATAATTATACCATGTCATAGAGTTATCGGTAAAAGTGGCAATTTGGTAGGTTTTGCAGGTAATAGAACTCCAACACAAAAACTACTATTGGAAATTGAAGGAGTAAATGTTGATAAATGATTTTCACTAATGATCATGGGCATGATGCATATCAGGAGTATGATTATGTTCATGTTCAGTGCTTTCATGAACATGAACATGGTTGTGTTCCCCATTCTCAAAGTTTTCATGTACATGATTATGATGACTATCATTATGATCATGGCGATGCTCATGTTTGACCATTTCGTGAATATGTTTATGATTGTGTTTTTCTACAGTAGCATAATAGGCTCCGAAAAGCATTAAAATAACTGCTATAACAAAGTTTACTGTTATTTGTTCGTTATACAATATTAGAGATAATCCTACACCTATAAAAGGAGCAACAGCATAATATGCACTTGTTCTTGCAGCCCCTAACTGCCTCTGTGCAGTTACATAAAAAAATATACTTAATCCGTATGCAAAGAACCCTAAAATCATAGCTATAAGTATATATCTTATATCACTTGCATATTCATTCATTAAAACTGCTATTAAAAGTGAACCTGCCCCAGACCCAAGTCCTTTAACAATCACTATCTGCATTGGGTCTTTTAAAGACATCATTCTTGTACAATTATTTTCAAAGCCCCAGCAAATGCATGCAAACAAAACAAAAATCGAACCTACAGAAAACGAAAAACTGCTAAAGTCACTTATGGACAAAGCAATGCTAGATGCCGTTATAAAAAAAATAGCTACCCATAACCTTTTTCCAATTGACTCTTTAAAAATTAGTAGTGCAACAAGAGCTGTAGCAACAATTTCAAAATTGTTTAGTAAAGAAGCATTAGATGCTGTAGTCATAGTAAGTCCAATCATTAAAAATATTGGCGCCGCAATGTCTAAAACTATCATACCTATAACAAATGGAAGTTCTGCTTTGCTAATCTTAGCTTCTTTTGCTTTAGTGTTCTTTGACCACTTTATAAGTCCTAAGAATAACATTCCAATGCCTGCTCCTAAATACAGGAGCGAAGCCATAAGCATAGGAGGTATCTTTTCTAATAATAACTTTGAAACTGGTGAACTTATTCCAAACAATGCAGCTGCAAGTATTGCTTGAAATACTGCCAAATGTTGCTTTGATTTTATCATAAAGTTTTCCTCCCTCTAAAATAGTAATTAGCGCCTATAATTAGAAATTTATTATTACTGATACTTCACAGCTTTAATTTAGAATTTTTATTAGATACAAGTCATGATCTAAAATGCTTTGTTCACAACTAAATTTAACACCCTCATCAATAAATTCAAAGCACACGTCTCTTGTACTATTTATATCAAATAGACACTTTCCCTTTTCATCTAAGGATTTTACAGCATCCTCATGAATTCCTTCTCTAAGTAAACTTTCTTTAATTTCGTTATTTAACACATCCATACCTCCATTATCATCTAGAATTCCCCTTGTATTGAAATCATTATTTACTCTATTATATTACCATACACTTTCTATTTTTTCTAATCCTTAAAAGATAAAGTCTTCACAAGTCTATCAAAGCCAATAATAGTATTTTTGAAAATGCTCTCTGCGTTATCTTTATATTCTTCAGGAATATGCATAGAAGGACTAAAATGTGTCAATAGGAGTTCTTGCACTTCACCCTTCAACGCAAGCTTCGCCGCCTCGCTAAAGGTCATATGTTTATTCTTTATGGCTTTTTCAATATCATTTCCATTACCATAAGTGCCCTCACAAATAAACAAGTCACTTTCTTTAATAAAACTCTCTATTTCAGGTATTGGCCTTGTATCTGTGGTGAAACTAAGCTTTATTCCAGTTCTTTCTTTTCCTAGCACCACACTAGGTAAATATGTTTTCCCCTGGTTAATTACAGTTTCATTTTTTTGAAGTCTACTCCAAAACATTTTTGGTATTTCATTTTTAGTCGCACTTTTAACATCGAATTTTGGTTTTCTTCTAAAATAAAAGCTATAACCCAAACAATTAGTTGAGTGCTCAAGTTCCAGTGTTGAAATTATTAAATCATGAAATTCTCCCACTGAAGCATTCATACAATTTATTGAAGTTTGTACTTTCACTGGCTTCTCTGGATTTTCTATAATATTAAGCTCATAAGGAAGGTAAGGTGCTACAACACACAGACCGTTTACAATATCAGCAATACCTTTGGGACCAATTATTGTAATAGGCTCAGTTCTACCACTGTTGCCAATGGTTAAAAGAATACCTGGAAGTCCCATAATATGATCCGCATGTCCATGAGTTATACAAATTATGTCTATTGTCTTAAATCCCCAGCCAAGTATTTTCATGGATACCTGGGTACCTTCACCACAATCAAGCAATATCTTTCTGCCTTTATAGCTTATGAGAAGTGACGAAAGATACCTTTCAGGAATAGGCATTCCGCCTCCACATCCCAGCAATGCTATGTCAACCAATTAAATCACCTCATCTATCAGTTTTTATTCACTCTATTTATCTATAGAGTAATCTACACAACAATATTTTATGCATACTTATTTACATTTAGCTCATTTTTGTATATCTTACCATTAATGCCAACGCACTCAAAAAAATACAAATAATAACAACTAAATATATTTATCAAAAATATTTCAAAAGTATTTGTAATATTTTGAGGTGTTTTTTAAAGCCAGGAAAAAACACCGGGTAAATAGTTGTTTAAACTATCTACTCGGTATTTATATGACTGAACTTGATATTCTTGAGTAATTTAAATGCCTTACTCTGCTCTGAACTTCTTAAGATATTCAGATGCTGATCTATTCATTTCTAGTGAAAAATCAGACATATACTTACGATTGCATAGAGCTTTAGTATCTTCGCTAATATTTTTATTTGGAAATCCTGCCTTTTCATTTCTTGTGCTTTGCATTTCTATATGTTCTTCCTTAGTTAATCTGCGATATTTATTTTCATAGACTATATATTGTTCTTCGAAACGCACAGGTTTTTTTCTATTCTTTTGAGCCTCCACAGGATAACCATAAACCACCATGGCAGCAGGTAAAACATAATCTGGAAGGTCCAATAACTCCCTAATAGTTTCACAATGCTCAATAATATCCCCAATGTAACACGAACCAATTCCTAAAGATTCTGCAGCTACTACTGTGTTTTGAGCAGCTATTATTGCATCAGCGCAGGCAAGAAGGATATCACCCTCCCCTGGTGTTCTTGGATTGCAATTTTGTGAGTCAAAAGCATCATACCACCTTTGATAATCTGCAAGGAATATAAGCACTAAAGTAGCTTTTGCAATAAAAGGCTGATTATCACATTCTACTGATAGTTCTTTCTTTAATTTTTCATCAGTAATATCAAGTATGCTATAAAGCATCATTGCACCACCAGTTGGAGCTTCAAAGGCAGCATTTAATATTTCTTTTTTTAACTCAGCTGCAATAGGCTTATTTTCAAATACCCTCATGGATTTTCTATCTTTTATTTGTTTTAAAATCTCGTTCATATCATAACCCCCTATTTTATTGCATACAAATCAATTTGCAAATAGTTTATTTTTTAATTTTGTTATTTCTTCTTCACTTAACTTAGAGTATTTTTTGATTTTTTCAATTGCTTCTCCATCTAACAGCATTTCTGTTGCTATTACTATTCTTCCCTCTTCTCTTCCTTCCTCTTTGTAGTGCAATTTTCTAATTTCATCTATTGTCATTTTAAATGCACCTCTTGCCTTTTTATATTCTTCATATTTCTTTTCTAACACAGGATTTTTTTTTAAAAGCTTCAATAAAAATAGACTAACCATAATTTACTTTTCATTTTTAATTTTTTTTATTATAATATATTCTATAACCTAATATGGAGGAATTAAATGAAGAAACGTAAGAATAAAAAGAAAAAATCTCATGTAGATAATGAATTTGATTTTGGAGTACGTGAATTTACATGCATTAAATGTGGACATGAATTTCAAGTTTCCTGGAGAGAAATATTTGACCTTCAGGAAATGACCCACGGATTTGTGGGTGATTTCTTGAATAATGAATGCATTGCTTGCCCTATGTGTTATGAAAATGCTAATGATGAATATTGTGATAATTGTACACATACTTTTCATGACATAGATAACCATAAAGATAATGAAAACAATATTTCATCTAAAAATCTTTATAATGACTGTATTTTAGAACTTGACAATGATAGTATACCATTTTAAATATTTGAAACTTTAGAAAAATAACCACCCTAGGGTCGTATGATTGTAAAATTTAGAAGCATATGCAGACAGATTTTGCTTGCTAATACTTATTTTCAAATAGCTTGCTATCTAGGCGTACATAACTTGCAATAATAAAATCACAACTACTGAATAGAAGAGGTCATAAATGAATGTACCTCATGTGCCAGTGGCTAATTTTTTGAGGAAGATATGAAGAAAAAAAGAGCTTCTTCTTTAATTATTATCTAATATTATTATACATCAATTACTTATAATCATCAAAGAAATCCATAAAATCACTTATTCATTTTAATTTCAAAAAATAACCTACTTATATTTTTCACACTAGAACGTAGTGGGATTTCTTGTTGCTAGCAATTGTTCCATTTTTGACATAAATTAAGGCTACTAATTAATTTAGTAGCCTTAATCTTTATATTTTTTTGTGGTTATCCTCTATAGTTTTATAGTTGACTTAAATACTATATCCCCATCAAGTACGTTTTTGATTTCATTAAAAATTGTTAAATTTATATTTCTAATGCCTTTATTAAATCCTCTGTTATATCATCAACATTTTCAACCCCAACTGATAATCTTATTAAATTATCAGTTATGCCAATTTCTTGTCTCATTTCAGAAGGAATTGCAGCATGTGTCATAGTGGCAGGATGGCAAATTAATGACTCCACGCCTCCTAAGCTTTCTCCAAAAGTTATTAACTCTAAATTTTCTAAGAATTTTTTATAATCATACCCTTCTTTAAGAAGGAAAGAAATAATACCACCATAGCCTTTAGCTTGCTTTGATTGTATTTTGTAGCCTGGGTGATCTTCAAACCCTGGATAATATACTTTTTCCACTTCTTTTCTATCTTTTAAAAGATTTGCAATAATGTTTGCGTTTGAGTTATGTCTATCCATTCTTAATGCTAGAGTTTTAATACCTCTTATCAATAAGAAGGAATCAAATGGAGACAAAACTCCCCCTGTTGAATTTTGTATAAAACCTATTTTTTCTGCTAACTCATTATTATTCACTATCACAAGACCAGCAATTAAATCACTATGTCCACCTAGATATTTTGTACCACTATGAATAACTATATCTGCACCAAGGGTGATTGGCTTTTGTAGGTAGGGTGTCATAAACGTATTGTCTACAATGGTAATCAAATTGTTTTTCTTTGCTATTTTTGCAACCTCTTCAATATCTGTAATACCCATCAATGGGTTAGTTGGGGTTTCTATAAAAATAGCCTTTACACTGTCATCAATATTATTTTTTAGTTCTTCTATGTTTGATGAATTAAATACACTGTAATTTATACCAAAGTTATTAAAATATTTGTCTAAAACCCTAAAGGTTCCACCATAAATATTGTTTGATATAAGAATCTTATCTCCTGTTTTAAACTGAGATAGTACCGCAGTTGTAGCCGCCATTCCTGAAGCAAAGGCAAAACCTGCATAGCCTTCCTCAAGCTCTGCAATAAGTTTTTCGAGAGCTGCCCTTGTAGGATTTCCTGATCTTGAATACTCATAAGTATTATCAGCATCAAATTTTCCTTTTTTAAAGGTAGATGTTTGGTAGATAGGTACATTTACTGCCCCAGTACTAGCATCCCCATCTATTCCACCATGTATTAATAATGATTCAAATTTCATATTTTTTTCCTCCTCAATAATCTATTATCTAATCTGAAACTAAATTTAAGAATTGTTTTATTCGTGCATTATTTGTTTCACTTAATATTTGCTTCGGTGTGCCCTTATCAATAATAAGTCCATTATCCATAAATATTATATTATCACCTACTTCTCTTGCAAAACTCATATTATGAGTAACAACTACCATTGTCATCCCTTCAAGAGATAGCTCCTTCATAACTTTAAGTACCTCCGCTGCAAGTTCGGGGTCCAGTGCAGAGGTTGGTTCGTCAAATAGCAACACTAATGGTTCTATAGCCATAGCGCGTGCTATAGCAACTCTCTGCTGTTGTCCTCCTGAAAGCTCATGAGGATAACTATCGCATTTTTCTAAAAGACCAACCTTTTCGAGTAGACTAAGAGCCTTATCATGAGCTACTTTTTTAGATTGCTTAAGCACAGTTACAAGACCCTCCATAATATTTTCTACCACTGTCATATGGGGAAATAAATGAAAACCTTGAAATACCATTCCTGTGTTCTTTCTCAAAGTTAATATTTCTTTCTCAGTTGGCTTTTTATTTTCACCAAATGTAAGTTCATTGTCACCAATTCTTATGGTTCCACTGCTTGGCATTTCTAACAAATTCATACACCTAAGAAGAGTTGTTTTACCTGAACCTGAAGGGCCTATTACAATTGTTGTTTCACCTCTTACAATTTTTAAATCTATACCTTTTAAAATTTCAATATTTCCAAAACTCTTGTGTAAATTTTGTATATTAATCATGAATTTCCTCCAATTACCTAGCCACATATCTTTCAAGCTTTTTCTCTATCTTCTTTTGAGCTGTGGATAGTATAGTACAAAATAATAGGTATATAAATGCTGCTTCACAGTACAATACAAGTGGTTCATATGTTGCTGCAGTTATTCTTTGAGCAATCTGAAACATTTCAGTTAAAGTAATTGCAGCAGCCAGGGATGTATCTTTTACAAGACTTATAAAGGAGTTTGAAAGCGGCGGTACAGATACCCTAGCTGCCTGTGGCAAAATTATACGAATCAAGCTTTGCGTATGTGTCATACCAATGGAAGATGCTGCTTCCCACTGTCCCTTAGGTATAGATAAAATAGCTGCTCTAATTACTTCTGAATTATAAGCCCCCACATTTAATGTAAAACCTATAATTGCTGCAGTTAGTGGTCCCATTGTTATACCAGCCATTGGTAATCCGTAAAATACTATAAATAGCTGTACAAGAAGTGGTGTACCCCTTATTATCCAAACATAAAAACTTGATATTAAAACTAATGATTTATATTTTGATATACGTGCAAGAGCTGTTGACATAGCCAAAATTGAACCAAGTATGAAAGAAATTATTGCCAGTGGAATAGTAAACTTCACGCCTGCTATTAATAAAGGAAAGAAAGAATCTTTAATTATGTTTAATATTCTTATTGTTTCTACATCAAAATTCATATTATCACCATCTTATTTTGATACATCCGTGCCAAACCACTTGTTTGATATTTTTGAATAAGTACCATCTGATTTCATATCAGCAAGTGCTTTATTAGTTGCATCTACTAATTCTTTATTTCCCTTATTAAACATAATTGCACTTGGCTGTGCATTTCCTTCTTGATCAACAACTTTTATAGCAAGCTCTGGCTTTTGCTTTTTAATATCAAGGTAAGATAAGCTATCATTAACTGTGGCATCTACTCTTTTAGAAACTAGAAGGTCAATTGATTGATTAAAACTATCAACTGGCTGAAGTAGCGCGCCATTCGCTTCTGCAATTTTAGCTAAGTTACTAGTTAAGGATTGAGCAGATTTCTTGCCCTTCAAATCGGCAAACTTTTTAATAGTATTATCAGCACTATTTACTATAAGTACTGCTTTTGAAACTATATAGGGATTTGAAAAATCATATTTCAATTGTCTATCAGGTTTAATTCCAACTTGATTCACTACCATGTCAAATCTCTTTGCAGCTAGCCCAGCAACCATACCATCCCACTTTGTTTCCACAAATTCTGGTTTTACTCCGATACGCTTAGATACTTCCTCTGCAATTTCAACATCAAAGCCAGTTAACTTTCCTGTCTTATCATGGAATGTATATGGTGCGTAGGTACCTTCAGTACCAATCCGAATTTTGCCTTCGCTCTTTATTTTTGATAATAGATCTTTTGATCCAGTATTTTTATTGCTGCTTGTCCCACATCCTACAAGTCCTACCGATGCTATTAATAGTGTACTAATTAATATAGATAATTTTTTCATTTGAGTTCCTCCTAGTATTCCTACCGATTTAGTAAGGTATTGTTTATATAATACCACAGGTCTTCTTTTGTTGTCAATGTAGATTTTATAAAATCATTTTCATTTTTATTAGTTCATGGTATATTATTTATATAAATGTTAACTACAGAGGGAGGATTCTCAGTGCAAAAGGATTTTACTAGTATAAATAATTCAGAATATATAAATAGCTATAACTTAAATGATGATAAAAAAGCAACTAGAGATATAAATGAAGAATCATGGAATAAGGAGGCCTATGATGCTTGGGTTCAGAGATTTGGAAAGCCTAGTGAAGCAATCAAAAGAATTAGCAAGGAACCAATAATAACTCTCCCTATACTATATGATAAATTTGGTAATGTAAAAGGCAAAAAAATTATGAATTTAATGGGTTCTAATGGAAATAAGGCTGTAGCATTAGCATTACTCGGGGCAGATGTCACTATAGTTGATTTTTCAGAAGGAAATAAACGTTATGCTATGGAACTAGCCAGTGAAGCAGGAGTAAAAATAGAATATATTTTAGCTGATGTGCTTAGTCTATCTGAAAAAGAGCTTACCGGTGATTATGATATAGTATTTGCAGAAATGGGTATATTACACTATTTTACGGATTTAAAACCTTTTATAAATGTAATCTATAAGCTTTTAGGTAATAAAGGCTTGCTTGTAATTAGAGATTTCCATCCAGTCTCCACTAAACTAATTACATCAAAGGGTACAACAGCTAAAATCCGTAAACATAAGGTTACAGGAGATTATTTTGATAATTCACTAGAAGAAAAAAATGTATCTTATTCAAAATATTTAACTAATGATGGAGAACCTAAAAAAGTACTGCTCCGTGAATGGAATCTTGGGGAGATAGTTACTGCTGTTGCCAAAGAGGGATTAGTTATTAAAAGTTTAGATGAAGAGGCAAATTTATCTTGTGAGGCTTTTGACAAGGGTATCCCAAAGACTTTTACTTTAGTAGCAGAAAAGAATACTAATATATAAGAAGGTTGATTTAGCTTTGTTTTAAGGAATATTATTAAATTTCTAAAGGACTATGGAATATAGGATTAACGCCTTAATTTCATAGCCCTTATTTGTATATATTTATCTATATTTTTATAGATTTTTTAACTTTTCTCTACACTCTCAATATACTCAGTATTATCCAATTCCTCTAGTGCATCTTCTATTGAGATATCGTCTATGATTCTTCCAGTAAGAATTAGGCCTCTTTTTATATCTTCATCCCACTGAAAATCAGTCATCACGGCATCAATACCTAAATTTTCAGCCATGTCTTTTGCACTAATAGTATCACGCTTATAATTATCAAGTCCATCTTCTGTGATTGTAACTTCATAAATTGTATTTTTCATTGACATTATCTATTCCTCCCTAAAACATAATATAGTAATTTTAATCTACTATATATAATGTTCTACAAAAATTTAAAAATATCCCTGTATTTTGGTTTTTAGGAGCTCGAAAAAGATCATAAACGCCCACTGAAGTTTTCTTTTTGCTATAGTATGTGACCTCCACTTATAGAAGTAGGAGACTTTCCTTCTGAAATGTCGTTAAAATCCAGGATAAAACCACTTCGTTGGCAATAAGAATGTCCTGAACTCCTTAATTTATTTTACATAGATTCAACAAAAAACAAACTTAAAAACTCTTCTTTAGTTACATTTCCAAAATATTCTTTCATGCTAATTTTATCTAATACACTATCAATTTCTTCCGTATTATGTTTTTTATCTGTAAGAGCTTTTTCAATATCTTTAATATTTTCAACACCAAAGAAATCACCAAAAATTCTTACCTGTTTCATCACACCTTTTTCAACATCAATACTTAACTCTATAGCGCCGCAGGAAAATTTCTTCTCATTATAGAAATTATATTTTGGAGATTCTCCAAAGTTCCACTGCCAGGTTTCATATTTAGTTTTAACCATATTCTCAACCTCTACAATTTCCTGCTTATTTAAAGTAGTTATAGTCTTATCTTGCTGCGTCTTCGTTATATATTCGAATATTTTGTCCTTAAAATTAATAACATTAAGAGGTTCCTTTAGATATTCATTTATATTTGTAATTCTGCTAGCTACAGACTTAACTGCCTTATCTGAAAACTTTAGAGGCTTTGAAATTAAAGCCTCACTTAAATTAACTATGTCAGAAGCAAATAATAAAGTACCATGATGCATTACTCTGTTTTTATACTTGCATTGAGCATTTCCTGAGAATTTTTTACCTTCTATTAAAAGGTCATTTCTTCCAGAAAACTCTGCTTTTATACCTAATTCCTTTAACACACCTATTATTGGGATAACAAAGGTTTCAAAATCATTAAACTTTTTTCCATCATCTTGAACTATAAATGTAAAGTTTAAATTTCCAAGATCATGAAAAACAGCCCCACCGCCACTTTGTCTTCTTACTACTTTTATACTATGTTTTTTAATATATTCTTCATTAATTTCTGATAGTGTATTTTGATTTTTTCCAACTACAATGCAAGGTTCATTTCTCCAAAGCACAAAATACTCATCATTCTTTTGTCTTAATAAATACTCCTCTAAAGCTAAATTAAAATAAGGGTTTGTACAATCATTATCTAAGTAGATCATCTTTTTCTCCTTTTTATTTCATATGTCTAAGTATTTATTATTTGTTTATACTGTGTATAGCTTCTTTGTTTAATCCTAAAACTGCTTCATGCAATGCCTCTCCCAAAGTAGGATGACTATGAACTACTTCTTTCAAGTCTGAAACCCTCATTCCCTTTTCTACCATTATAGTGCCTTCTAGTATTAAATCTGAAGCATGAGGGCCAAGAATATGAACACCTAGGATTTTATTATTTTCATCACTTATAACTTTTACCAGGCCTTCGCCTTCTCCCAGTGCTAAAGCTTTTCCGTTAGCACCAAATAAAAATTTATTCTTTTTATAACTTAGTCCACTATTTTTTGCTTCTTCCTCCGTAATTCCTACCACCGCAATTTCAGGGAAAGTAAAAATACAATAAGGAATCACTGATTTATGACAAGTTTTATTTAATATTATACCTTCTGCCGTTACCACTCCTTGATGAGAGGCAGCATGAGCAAGAAGTGAAATGCCATTTACATCACCTATAGCATATACTCCTTTTAAAGAAGTTTCATAATTCTCATCAACCTTTATCCCTTTTTTATAAATCTCTATTCCTAATTTTTCTACATTGATACCTTCATAATTGGGATTTCTTCCTTTTGCAAGGAGTACTTGTTCTCCTTTTACTTCAAATTCACCTTTTTTGCCTTGGCATTTTATAATAACTTCCTCTTCACCGCTAAAACTCATTACTTTAGCCTTGGTAAGAATTTCTATTCCAGCTTTTTTTGCCATAACAACATATCTCTTTGAAATATCTTTATCTATATCATACAGTATAGAATCTCTTGCAACTATAACAGTTACTTTACTTCCCATAGCATTAAAGATGCTGGCAAATTCCATGCCAATTACTCCACCACCTATAATTACTAGAGATTTTGGTATATGATCAAAATCTAAAAGCTCAGTACTTGTTATAACTTTTTTATTATTTACTCCTTCAATGGAGGGAATTTCAGATTTAGAACCTGTAGCTATAATTATGCTTTTAGCTTCAATAGTCATTTCTTCATCTTTTGTAGATACTACTACAGTATTTTTATCAACTAAGGAGGCCTCGCCCTTTATAAACTCTATGTTATTTCCTTTTAAAAGAGTTTCTATACCAGTTACTAAGGTTTTTATAATATTTCTTTTTCTTTCTTGAATTTTATTTACATCTATTTCAGGATTGGATACACTAATACCAAAAGCTTCAATGTGACTTAAATTATTTAGAAGTTCTGCTGTTCTATATATAGTTTTAGTTGGAATACAACCACGGTTAAGGCATGTACCACCTAAGCTTTCTTTTTCTATAAGACATACTTTGGCTCCTAATTGAGCAGCTCTAATGGCTGCTACATACCCACCCGGACCTCCACCTATTACAATTATATCTTTCATAGATCTGCCTCCTACTTTAAATATACTTTATTATAATAACTATTCAGATATAAGACACATTCAAATAACAATTGGTATATAAGTATTTCTGACTTGCTATTTATTTCATGTATCTAAGATATAACCCCAGTATTTTGCATCACAAAACGCTGAGGTTATAAATTAATTAACTAAACAGTTACCTACATAATTATTTGCTCCACTTTAATATTGGTGTTCTAGCTGCTTTAACTTGATCTAATCGTCTTACTGGTGCCGCGTGTGGTGCTTCATGTAAAACTTCTGGATTTTCTTTAGCTTCTAAAGCTATTTTTTTCATAATTTCAACAAACTCATTGATAGATTCTAAACTTTCACTTTCAGTTGGTTCTATCATAAGAGCATTTTCAACTATTAAAGGAAAATACACTGTTGGTGGATGAACTCCATAATCCATTAGTCTCTTAGCTACATCCAAAGTTGATATATGATTTGGATTATCTTTTAATCCAGCAAAAATGATTTCATGCTTACATATATCTTCTATAGCCACATTATAATGGTCTTTTAATGCTTCCTTTATATAATTGGCATTTAGCACTGCAATCTCTGACGCAGCTTTTAAGCCTTCTTTACCCATACTTAGTATATAGGTATGAGCCCTAACTAATACCCCAAAATTACCATAAAAGCTTCTAACTTTTCCAATGGATTCAGGTCTATCATAATCAAATACAAATTTCCCTTGTTCCTTTTTTATAATTGGAACTGGAAGGAACTGCGATATTCTCTTACAAACGCCTACAGGGCCAGCTCCTGGTCCACCACCACCATGTGGTGTCGAAAAGGTCTTATGAAGATTTAAATGACACACATCAAAGCCCATATCCCCAGGACGTGCCTTTCCCATAATAGCATTTAAATTTGCTCCATCATAATATAAAAGGCCCCCTGCTTCATGAACTAACTTACTTATGCTCTCTATGTCTTTTTCAAACAAACCTAAAGTATTAGGATTAGTAAGCATAAGTCCTGCAATTTCATCGTTCAAAACTTTTTTAAGCTCTTCTATTGAAACTAAACCATCTTTATCAGATTTGATTTCAACTACATCAAATCCTGCACATTTAGCACTGGCTGGATTTGTTCCATGAGCCGAATCTGGAACTATTATTTTTGTTCGTTTAAAATCTTTTCTACTTTCATGATATGCCTTTATTAATAGAAGTCCTGTAAGTTCTCCATGTGCTCCTGCTGCAGGCTGCAAGGTAAAATCATTCATACCTGTAATTTCAGATAGTTCTAAAGAAAGATCATGCATAAGTTCTAAAGCACCTTGTACATCTTCTGCAGATTCTTTAGGATGAATTTTACTAAAACCAGGAAAAGCAGCAATATCCTCATTAATTTTAGGGTTATATTTCATAGTACATGAACCTAGTGGATAGAAACCTTTCTCCAAATAATAATTTTTATTAGAAAGAGCGGTGTAATGTCTAACCACCTCAACTTCACTTACCTCAGGAAGAAAAGCCTCCTTTCCCCTTAACATATTTTTAGGTATAACCGATTCTATATTTATATCCTCTACATCTAATACCGGAAGTTTATACCCTATTTTGCCCTCACATGATAGTTCAAAGATAACTTTATCATAATTTTTCATTATATCTCCCCCATCACTTTAACTAACTCATCAATTTCTTCTTTTGATCTTTTTTCTGTTACACATAAAAGCACTGAATCCTTATACTGAGGGTAATCTTTTTCTAAAATATATCCACCTAAAATATCATTCTCTAATAGATTTTTATTTAGTTCATATGCGGATGACTTTGATTCAACTGCAAATTCCTTGAAAAATGGTTTATTAAATAGTGGTTTATATTTTCCACTGTCTATTAATTTTTTAAAAGCATAATGAGATTTCTTAATGCATTGGTTTCCTATCTCTTTTATACCTTCTTTCCCAAGAGTTGACATATAAACAGCAGCACCAATAGCCATTAATGTTTGATCTGAGCATATATTAGAGGTAGCTTTTTCTCTTCTTATATGTTGTTCTCTTGCTTGCAGAGTTAGTACATAGCCTTTATTACCATGCCCATCATCCGTTTCGCCAACTATCCTCCCAGGCATTTTCCTCATAAGCTTTGTAGTCGTATTCAAAAAACCGAAACCTGGCCCACCAAAACTCATATTACCACCAAGACTTTGACCATCACCTATAGCTATATCTGCCCCTAATTCTCTAGGACTTTTTAAAACACCTAAAGATAATGGGTCTACACTCATTATAAATAGTGACTTGTTTGTATGAATCATTTTTTCTAAGTCTTCTACTTCTTCTATAATCCCAAAGAAATTTGGACTTTGTACAATAACAGCTGCTATATCTTTACTTAATTCTGATTTCACTTTTTCTATATCTGTAACTCCATCTTTCTCATCAATTTCTATTAAACTATATCCTTTATATTTTAGATAAGTCTTTAAAACTTGTCTTGTATCTGGATGTACAGTTTTAGAAACTATTATAGTATTTCGTTTTGTATTTTCTAAAGCCATTACAGAAGCTTCTACTGCTGCCGTAGCACCATCATACATAGAAGAATTAGATACATCCATACCCGTTAAGTTACAAATCATAGTTTGATATTCAAAAATTGATTGCAAAGTACCTTGGCTAATCTCTGGTTGGTATGGTGTGTAGGCTGTATAAAATTCAGTTCTTCCAATTAAATGTTTTACAATTGAAGGAATATAGTGATCATATATACCTGCACCTAAAAAGCAAACTAAATCTTCTGTAGATTTATTCTTTTTTGCCAAACTAGTCATGATTTTCTCAACTTCTACTTCTGATAATCCCTTAGGAATATTTAATTCTCTATTTAATTTTAAATTATCTGGGATATCTTTAAATAAATCATCTATGGATTTCACACAAACAAAATCAAGCATTTCCTTTTTTTCTTTTTCTGTAATAGGAATATAGGGAGACATATTATTCCTCCTTTTCACTTAGTTCACTACATAATTCTTCGTATTCTTTAGCTTTTAGTAAATCTTTTAATTCATCTTTATTAGATAATTCTATACTAATCATCCAAGCATCATAAGCATTTTCATTTATTAAAACTGGGCTATCAGATAGTGCTTCATTTATTTCTAAAACCTTTCCACTAGCAGGCATAAAAATATCTTCAGCAGCTTTAACAGATTCAATTGTTGAAAAAGCACCACCTTTAGAAATTTCATCATCCTCTGATGGTAAATCTACAAAAACTATATCTCCTAATAATTTTTGTGCATAATCTGTAATTCCTATATAAGCTTTGTCCTCATCTACCCTTATCCATTCATGGTTTTTTGTGTATAATAAATTTTCTAATACTAACATAACTATTCCTCCTTATTGTTGAGTTTTTTTACTATAAAATTTTTTATTTACAACTATAGCTTTTAATTCTTTATTTCTAACTTTTATATAAATTTCAGTTCCAAGTACTGCATATTTACCTTCGATTAAAGCAAATCCTATAGTTTTATTTAAAGTAGGCGACATATATCCAGTGGTAACATGTCCTATTTCTTTACCATCTTTAACTACTGTATAGCCATGTCTTCCTATTCCTTTATCTAACAATTCAAAACCTACCAATTTTCTAGTTACACCATTTTCCTTTTGTTTTAACAAAGCATCTCTACCAACAAAGTCTTCGGTATTAAGTTTAACAAAATAACCAAAGCCCATTTCTAATGGAGTGATATTTGCGTCCATTTCATTTCCATATAACGGAAGAGTTGCTTCAAACCTTAAAGTATCCCTAGCCCCAAGTCCAATAGGTTCAACCCCTTGTGCTTGTCCAACTCTAAGTATTTCTTCCCACAAAAATGCTGCATCCTGAGGTGTGGTATATATTTCAAAACCGTCCTCACCAGTATACCCTGTTCTTGATACCATAACTTTTTTACCACATATTTCTATATCATTTTTAAATTTGAAAAATTTTATTTCAGATAAATCAACTGATGTTAATTTTTGTAATACATCTTCAGCTTTTGGGCCTTGAAGTGCCAATTGAGCAACTTTTTCTGAAATATCTTCAATGTTAACTTCAAATTTACTCTTATTATCTAATATCCATTGTAAATCTTTATCTTTATTGCTAGCATTTACAACTAAATAGTAAAAATCTTCAGAAAATTTATAAGCTAATAAATCATCTACAACACCGCCACTTGGATAACACATAAAGCTATAAATAACTTCTCCAGTCGTAAGCGTTTTCACATCATTGGTTAAAAGATAGTTAACAAAGTTTTCAGCATCTTTTCCTTTTACAAGTATTTCTCCCATGTGAGAAACATCAAATAGACCTGCTCTTTGTCTTACAGTTTCATGCTCATGCAAAATCCCTTTAAACTGCATTGGCATTTCATACCCACAAAATTCTACAACTTTTCCACCACTTTTTTCATATTCTCCTCTTAAAGGAGTGACTTTAAAATTATTCATATTCAATTAACTCCCTCCTAATTTACAAAATACTCTTTATAACTGTATTATAAATCTATTGTGATTTTTTGTAAAGATTTATGATAAAAAATATAATATTGTAAGAAAATACAATATATATCTGATTTTCAATAACTATTATATGTTAGCTTAAATCTCATTAGTACAAATATAAGATTTAAAAATGGTGTTATTGAACAAACTAAAATATTAATAATTTAATAAGCTATATTTTAAGGAACATAATTAGAGGTTAGAGAATATATTGACTTTATCAATATTTAAAATGCATATTATTTGATTTTATTACTTACGGGGGCGGTCATTATAAAAAAGAATATAATTATAATAATTTCCATTACTGCGTTAATCATATTAAGTTTAATATTATATAGTTCAAAAGTGAAAATAAAAATTCTTAAAACTTCACTTAGTTATGAAATTAACACAAATAAACAATTAGAGATTAGCACCAAGATTCTTAAATTATCAATAATTGAGTTACAAACAAATGTAAATGATTTGAATAAAACTATTGATACATTGGTAGTAGGTACTAATCCTCTAGCTAATAACCTTATCAAGGCAGGTGAAAAAGAAGTCTATCTTACATTCGATGACGGTCCTTCTGAGAACACGTCCAAAGTGCTGAAAATTTTAAAGGATAATGATGTAAATGCAACATTTTTTGTTAACGGGCATCCTGGATATGAAGACATATACAAACAAATTATAAATCAAGGAAATGTTATAGGTAATCATACTTATTCACATGATTACAAAACAGCATATTCATCTATATCTAACTATAATCAAGACGTAAATAAATTGAATTCTTTTTTGGAAGGTATTGGTATTCCTAGACCTACACTTATGAGGTTTCCTGGTGGCTCAAATAATACAATAAGTAATAACTATGGTGGCAAAGATATTATGAACAAATTAACTAAAGAAGAAATAAAAAAAGGCTACCAATATATTGACTGGAATGTTTCTTCGGGAGATGCAGAAAAAATGACAGAAAGTAAAGATATTATTATAGATAATGTTATGAGAGGGACTAAGGGGATGAAATCTATTGTGATTTTATTTCACGATTCAAAAACAAAAATAACTACCACCCAGGCTTTGCCTATAATAATTAAAAACTTAAAAGAGCTAGGATATGTGTTTAAGACTTTGTCAATCAACAGTCCTATTATTCACTTTAAATAAAACCTATTATTTAGATATTGTAGTTACTTCGATTTATATTCATTAAATGTTACAAAAAGAGTCATTTAAGATTCAATAGTTTTACATGTGCATAAGCATTCCTAAAATATAAGAAACCATCCAGACAATCCATGAAAATAAACTAAATTTATAGAATTTAGCTAATAAATTGTTATGTTTTTTACTTAATATAAAAATAGCCCCAATTGCATTAATTAGCATTAGTAATAAAGCAATATACCCTAAAATACCATGTAACCCAGCTGGCAACTTATTTCCACCAAGCTTATACATTATAAAAGTACCAGATACATCAAAAATAAAACCTATACAAAACATAATAGCATGCCAAGGAAGCAATGTCTTTCGTCTGTATTCATTTAAGATAGAAATTGTGTAAATAATCAATGCTAAACTCACTAAAATTATTGAAAAAACTAGCATTTTCCACTCCCCCTAAAAAATATTATAGAATGTTACATCATTCCTACTTAATAGTACCATAGATATAGTATTAAAAGAAAGATTGGGATATAGAGTTTTCCCATTTTTTAAACTGGATAATGTATTTCTTTGAAGGGCAATATATTGATAGATAAAATATTAGTTTATGGAGGTATTTATATATGAAAATACTTGAAGGATTTATAAATGGCGATGGTGCTAGAAAGGAAACTAGTGATAAGGATGCAAAGATTCGTCTCCGCAAAGAAGAACTTGATATCGCCAAAAGTAGCGTTCATAAAGGCGATGTAGAATTTGGCAAGGAAATTATTGAAGAACAAAAGTCTGTTGATGTTCCTGTAATGCGCGAAGAAATAGTAATTGAAAGAAAAAGCTTAAACAATGAAGCAAGTGATTCACCAATTACTAAGGAACAAACTATTCGAATTCCTGTTAATGAAGAAAAAGTTAATATAGATAAACATACAGTAATAACAAGCGAAATTTCAGCCCACAAACGTGCCATAGAAGATACAGAGCATATAGATGAAACCCTTAAACGAGAAGAAGTACTGATAAATAAAACTGGCAACCCTGATATAGTTGATATCGAGACCCATCAATAATAAATAAAGTAAAAAACACCTCAGAATTTTCATGATTCGTGAGGTGTTTTCTAACAAATGGAGGTTTAACGTATGGCAACATTTCACATTAAGAAAGAAGAACTTAATGTAGCAAAAGAATGGATGCAGACCGGCGAAGTAAATATTTATAGGGAAATTTTTACTGTAGAAAAAAACTTTACTGTACCAATTAAACGAGAAGAGCTTGTAATAAAGAAAAAGGTTCTTACTTCAACTACACCCAAGCACAAAGATACGCCCACAGAGGTCATCCGTATACTCCTTAATGAAGAACATGTTGAATTCACAAAGCACAGAGTTAATTTAGAGGATGTATCCATTTATAAGCAGCAGATACAAGATATAAAACATATTGAAGAGACATTAAAAAGGGAGGAGCCTATAGTTAAAATCTCAGAATCCCTAAAGTATAGCAATGATTCAAATTATTAATTACTATCCATTTTTGCCAATATATCCATTAATTCCATTGCTATTTAATAGGAAATAAACTACTAACAAAAAGAGCATTATAAAGATGCTCTTTTTAGATTTTATATAACTTTTGTAAATATTTTCAATAAACGCAAATAATGATTTGCTTCACGTAAAGTATGATCACCTAATAATGGTATTATTATGGACTTGATTTTACATTCTACCAATCCCTGAGTGCCTTGCGCTTTAAATTTAGCTATTTCCATAGTTGCTTTAAGGCTGTCGTCCGTAACTTTTGAAATTGGAATTGTCTTATTCATTGCTTCCTTTGACTCGCTTGTCAACTTATCAAACTCATTTCCAAAGTTATTTGCGGTATTTATAAGCTCGTTTTCAGTTGGATCAAGAAGTCCACGAATAAATTTTGAATGTTCAGCCATAATTCTATTCCAAAAAGATTCTTGCTCATACATATCTCTCTCCAAGTTGATTTCCTCACGATTTTGCAGTCTTTGAATTATCTGAAAATAAAATTTTGCTTCTCTTAAAATATGGTCTATAAGTAAAGGGTAGTTACTTGTAAATATCCTACAGGATATAACCCCCGACAAAATCATACTCTTAAACTGAGCTAAGCCTTTAATTAATCCCATCGCTCTCTGATTAAGCACAAATATTCTTTGTTCAAGCATAGGATTACCTATCATTAATGCATCACTACCCATTAACCCCGCTTCTGATTTTGTCAAATGAATTGGAATATTCACTCCTGTAAAATATGCGGTCGCTATCTCAGCTTTTAGTGTAAAAGGTGTTATTACTTCACCAGACTGTAATACACTTGGGCTAACGACCCCGTTAGAAAGTGATATAGCATCAGCTAGAAGTCTGTCAAACTCTATTCGGAAGTTATCCGCCTGTTGGATATAATTTGAGTCCTTTTGTGTAAAACCTACTTCTAAAAAGAATGAGTGCTCCTTCATAATCCTTGCAAAAAAAAGATGTAATTCCAGCGATTGTCTTATGAATTCAGTACTAGATAACATATATATTCTCCTTATTATAAAAATTATTCTTCACTATTATTGTATTAAGTGAATACATAAAAAATTACTTTTTAATATTAAGTTATAAGTGTAAACTTTAGTCACAAATTGTATGAAACTAATTATTTTTACATATATACGTTTTTATTTATATTGTCACCGTTAGTGTCATTTTCAATTAAGCTACATATAGTATATTGTTTAAAGACAAGGAGTGATGTTAATGTCAAAAAACGAAAACCAATTACACGACCATGAATTTGAAGGAAGCACTAGATCAGCTGAGTTAGAGGATGATCCTCATAATCATAGATTTGTTGGAGTATCAATTCCTGCAATACCAATTCCATGTGGACATGCTCATAAGGTTAAAGGAAGAACAGATTTTTTCGATTACTTTCATGAATTTAAAGCAACTTCTTGCCTACAGATACCTGTTGGCAATGGCAAGCATGTCCATTTTGTAAAAGCTAAAGCTTCTGTTAATGATAAAATGGTAACTAAAAATACTGCACTAGGTTACTCCTTAAGTGCAGTATTTTTTAAAGTATAGTTAAACGACTGCTTAACTCATATTTAATTTCATATAGCATTTCTGCTCTATTAATTACACTCTGGCACCACTTAAACACTATCCTATTTTTACCCGCCAACTTTTCTTTATCTACACAAATAATTTTATCTATTTTGACAACAGAATTACCTTCATCTTCATTATTTTTTTTAAATCTCACAGGATTTATATTGCCTTTAATATCATTTCAAGCAACCACTTCTATCTGTTTTACTACAAGTTTCATGCTACCACCGTCAAAACATATGCCAGTATACATTATACAACATCTTACGAAATGGCAATTGGTGAATTTTTTCTTTAAAATCAATATTTGAAGAAAAGCCTAGTATAAAAGCAGAGTTGATGTTTCTGAACAACTCTGCTCTTTAGTATATTCCATACCATCACTCCTCTTTTATATTTATTTTCTACAATACCATTACAATCATTATCCTATGAATTATACATAAATAAACCATAGGGGAGGGGCGTATAGTTCTCATTCTATATTATTTTAGCCGTATATAACCCTATCTCTTTATAAAGTAGCACTACCTCAATTATAAAAACAGTTGAGATAAATAATTTAATGTCGTAAGCGGCGTATTATTTATAATAAATAATAGTAAAAAATGATTAATGGACCCTTGTGGTGATAGAAACTATTGCTGCAATTGCTATTGCTATCTTTGCTAAACTTCCTTTGTCAATTTTCATTCCTTCTCTATTTACATATTTTTAGACATTAAAAAGAGGACTTTAGTAGTCCTCTCAGTTACTGTGCAATTTTGATTTGATACGATAAATTATTAACTTCCGTTTATTAATCTATCATATTCGTTTAGTAGATCATCTAGCTTTTGGCTAAGCACTACTAATTCTGGGTCAGTTAACTTTTCTTTTTCATTCATTAACTGATGCATTAAAGCTCTGAGTTCTTCGATTTTTTGTGCTATTTCTTTCAATTGTGTCATAATATCCCTCCTCCCACTAACAATTGTAGCGAAAGTAGGAATATGATTGTATATAGATTCAAGACATCTCCATTTTAATGTAATATAAAAGACACCCTTCCGAGTGCCCTTAATGTGCCACAAACTTTTATTGTTTGCGATATTTAATAAGAAAATTGTGTATTAATATAAACATGCCACTTAGCATTGATTACATAGATATTCTTATGAATACCTAAATCATAGAAAGTAAAAAGGGTACCAGATTACTGCTGCCAATCTTTTTATCTTTTTAATTAAACTTCTCCTTGTTAGGGTTAATACTCATTACTATTTAATATATTAGCTAATTTGCCTACATATAAGGTTATAGCAGAAACTTCCGTTATTTGTAATATCCATGACTTATGTTAGCGAATGCATGACCTTTCAAATTAAAGATCCTAATTTTTAACATGAAGTACATTTATTTTCTTTTGTGTTAACTCCATAGATTCATCTTTCCACTGGCATTCTCCTAACCCCTTTACTAGCCTTATTAATTCACTAATAATAAATTCAACTAATCCCTCGTCTCCATAGTCCCTAACTCCTCGAACTTCAATATTGTTCTCTCTAGCCGTTTTAATATCAACATTAGCTGGATTTTCATTGTAAAGACCACCGCACATTCCAATATACTTGATCTGGATACATTTTCCAATTACCTCTTTATCTATCTGTGTATTCCAAGATACAAGCACACATCAGCATCTTTAATTCTCCTATTGCCCAAGGTTCCAATCATACCTTACCATTACACACCATTTTATTAAATTTGATCCATTTTCACTCTTTAATTTAATTATGATTTTATATTATCTTCTATTATTGTTGATAAAATAAATGTAGTAGCCGTATCTATAGTAGATTTCACCTAATTTAGCCCAATCAATAATATTTCTATAACCTTTTATTGCTCCATCTTCTTTTAGTTTTTTTATTCTTTGATGAATTGCTTGCCTTTGGATGTGTAAAATTCTACTTATTTCTTCAGGTGGTACTCTTGCATTCAGAACTAAAATATTAATTTCTATAACTTTTTAATACAATGTTTTACTTTGTTATGCTTAAATAAAAACTTGCTAATAAAAATACCCCTGGCATTATAGCCAAGGGTATTTACTATTCAGCTCTCTAGCACTTTAACAATAGTACTGGAATCATTATATATGTGTTTTCATGCAACTTAAAAATACATGCCATTACCTCATTTGAAGTATTGACATGCCTTGTTTTTATTATGCTTTTATTTGTCTTTATTGACAAACATTTTATTTATATTCGGAAGGATAAGGTATCATTTACCTCCTCTTACTTTTTCATCAATTCACAAAAAATATTTAAATTTGTTATTTCCTTTTCAAGTACTTTTTACCTTCTAATCTAGAAAAATCATTAAGCACTTTTGCGTTTTTATCATCTAATAGGTGTGAACATACAAATTCTAAAGATATGACCATAATACTTATAAAAACCACTAGTATCGTTAAACTCACCTCGAATACACTTGTATGATTATTAACAGCAGTTTAGATTAACTCTTTCAAATGATTTTTCAAGAATGTTAATCGACTTTAAAACATCTTCAACCTGACATTTTTGAATCTTTGCGATAACTTTTTTATAATATACCTTAACAGTTATATCAAAAATTTCTACTACTTTCTTTCCATTATTAGTAAGCCTTACGAATGTTTACTGCTATTCTCTTAACTTCCCTATAAGTTATGCAAATTAAACTGAAACGTTACATACAATAAATACGAAACTATCTATGAATACATTTATCAAACTGAAATCTATGTGAAATCAAAGCAGTTAGGAGATAACTTCATATTTTTATGGTAAAGTCACCTCACATAGCCTTAAATAACTAAATATAGTAATAGGCAATGTAACAAAAATCATTTAGAATAACACGATTATCCAACTAGGTGTACATCCATCGAAATGCATACTTTTTAATGTCCACAATACCATGGTACAGTACAGTTATAGATATAAATTGTTGCACACTTTTTTTGAGGTACGACGTAAAAATACCATAAATTCACATTTAAATAATACGGTATTAAAAATTTTCTTGTATATATTATATTTTCATTCTGTATTTCATATAATTTTCTCTATATTAATTAGGGTTAATGAAGCATTGGCAACATAAACCGAAAGTACTTTCCAAATCTCTTTTGATAGTTGATAATTAAAATATCCATCAATTTGTCCTACTAAAAATGGAATACTTATCTTAACATCAAAGCTTTGGACTTTATAAAACTCATTCTGACCCCATAGCAGTCTTCGACAGTTTCTAACGAGCATGTTAATATAAGAACATACGATGGAGCTTAGAAATATGGCAAGAAGAAAATTTACATTAGATTATAAAATAAGAATTATTGAGGAATTGAATGCTGGGTTTACTCATGCCCTGGTTTGTAAAAAATACAAATTATCCTCATCCACACTATCTACTTTTAAGCGACAACTTGATATAATCAATGCTACAGAGCCAAAAGATTATCAGGCAAGTGCTAAGGAAAGAGCCCTTGAAGAAGAAAATCGTAAGCTGAGAGAACTCGTTGGCAAGAAATAATTAGAACTTAATATGCTTCAGTACCTACTAAAAAAAAGAATTACCTACAGTAGAGGATAAAGTAGCTTTAGCTAAGGAATATACTCAAAATGGCCTTAAAATATCTAGAGCATACATGCTGCTTTAAATATCAAAATCAGCTTTTTATCCAAAGAAAAAGGCTCTAAAAAATGCTGGCGATGATGCGAATTCTAAGGTCGGTAGACCTTTTCCTGGATTTTCATATGAAATAAATAATTGAATTGTGCACGATTCTGCCATTGGAATTCTTTTGCATGGAGCATGTGAAAAAAACCTATTCTATGGTTATAAAAAATCACTAAAATTCTTCGCCGAGACCACGGGTTACGTATAAATGCTAAAAAGGTATATAGAACCTTTTCATTCCTTACTTTCTAAGGAATGTATAGCTTGGAATGAAGTTAAGAACTTCACTGATGGCTACAGACTTATTGATGAATATGTAAAATTCTATAATGAAGATAGTATCCACAGGAGTTTAAACTATATAAGTCCAAATCAGTTTATAAGAAAATCTATGAATTAGTTAGCATTCGTTAGGGGATGTCCAGAATAAGGGGATCAATGCGCATTCAACATATTGCACCCCTCCGATTATGTAAATAAACTTCAATTCACAATTTCTTACAATATTTCATGTATCGTGGTTTTAGAATATGCATAATCCTCAATGAAATCATAACATATTTTCTATATTTTTCAAATAACATGTCTTGCTGAAATAAAGAAAGTTGAGTTTTCTCACCTTATGAATTATCCAATTAATAGGCTTGTAACTTTGTTAATAGACTTATTTGCAATTATAACTATTAGCAACTCTTTACTATTTTAAATAATATTAAAACTACAGCTATTGAGGTATAACCATTTATTTTGCTTAATGTCTAAAATCATCTGGGCATATCCTATTGCATTAAATTTGTAAGTCTTATCTTTTTTATAAATTTCTAGTTTCTTTTTACTAAGATGAAAGACAAGGAACTTCGTCAGAACTATAATAAAAGTGTAGCTGCTATATTATACCAGAGTACTGCAAATCTCCAACTGAAAAAAGAGGTTCAAAAACTAGCGAATTCGAAAGCGTAAATTAATCCCCATCTTGGGAATAAGGTGGGTGTTAAGTATATATGGAGGCAAAGAGAGGTTTTACTTGCAAATCAAAAAAATATGATATAGTATCAGTTTATACCACATACAATAAGCATAAAAGCTATTTAAGATGCACTACAGATCCATATGAGAGGTTTTGAGATGGGTATAGTAGTAAAATAAAGTGGTTAAATCCATCTAGAAATCCTGTTATAATTGAAGGGCCGATGTCAAAAGTATTAAAGATATAGTCAATTAAAACCCCTAATAATTCAACAGTTATATCAAAAACGAAAAACCCTCCAGCCAAGCCAGAGGAGTATGATTAACTTTATTGACATTTAAACTTCACATAAATAATATTGAAAAATAAGCTTATCCAATTCCTGACTTACAGAAATGATTTCACTATCAACAAGGCTATCAGTAACTGCTACTAACTTTTCTAATTTGTTTCTAAGTAATTCTACTTGTTCATTCATAATTTCCACCCTTTTCTTAAAAATTCACAAATTTAATAATAATACATTATAAACCCATTTGCAACATATAATTCAAAATTATAACTAAATTCTAAATGAACAAAAGTAAAAAAGCCCCAAGTCATCCCTCAGAGCTCCATTATATAAAATATCATTCAATTATTGTACATCAACTCTTAAATAATATCTACCTGCAGGTTTATCTGTATTAAATACAGATAACCTATCGATAATACTAAGTATCTACATTAAGTAAGTAAAAATAATATGCATGCTAAATATTAATTTCATTATATGCTTTAGTTGACCAATTATACTTCAATGTAACACAATACCAATTGAGTTATATTTACTTTAAAATCTTTTTAATATACTGTTTATTGTAAATAATACATAATATTACTTTTAGCATTGTATAAATAATCCCTGCAAGAATAGAATATTTTACACCATAGCTAGTATTTATATCTGCTGATAAAAATTTTAAACATACACAATACATTCCAATTGCAATTCCAAAAACGCATGGTAGTAAAAAGATAATCCTTAATTCTTTTAAAATAGTATTTGATAATTCTTTTTCTGTAATTCCCATTTTGTTCAGTTTTTTGTATTTTATTTTTTCTCCTTCGAATTCTGTTAAAATTTTAAAATGTATCATTAAATTTGATGCAACAAAAAATAAAATAAAGATAAAGCAAAATAGAAATAATAGAAATGTACCTGATCTATTAGCTAAAATATAGTCATCAATTTTTGACCCTGTTTTAAAGTTGTATTTATCTGCTGATTTTCCAAAAAACTCCCTTGTGTTTTTATTATACATTTCCAATTGTTTATTTAATTCACTTGTTATTTTCCCTGTTTTGGTCCAATCACTAAAATTCATTAAATTAATAGTACCTATATCATCATTATTGACTTTTACTTTTGATTTTATATTATTATAATCATCATTATTAAATATTAAACAGTAGCGATATCTTATAACAGGACTACTATTAAATAAAATTTTCACTAGTTTTTCTTGCGAATAATAGGTTTTGCCATTTATGTCGTAATTTTTAATTTCCACATCATCATGACTATATCCATCATTTATATCTGTTTGAAAAATAGATACAAATTTTCCCTTTTCTACTTTTAAATTACATCCAACTATATCATTTAATATCTTGTTTGACATTACAATCATTTTATCTTTTTCCACAAATTCTAATTTTTTTATTGCAGTCAATTGAACATCATTGCTTTTAATTACCTTATTCAATAGTTCATCTGAAATACCATTTTTACCATAAAGATTACAATATGCTATATCATATGGATTGTATGATATAACATTATTACTCATTACCTCATTGGATGTCAAAGCAAAGCTTATAAAAAAGATTATTGTTATAACTAGTAGTGTTATTGAAAATATAATATTTTTGCAACTACCTATCTTATATTTTAAATTACTTATAAAAAGTAAATTATTAATATACCTATTTTTACCTAACTTTAATATTTTCAGTATAAACCAATCTAAATTTGCTGTAACTAAGTATATACCTATTAGTATAGTTACTATATTAATTAAAACGAATTTCGATGATATTTTATTAGGTAACATTGGTATTATAATTGAACTAATTATAAGGACAACGCCTAAAATTGCAAAAATGCAATTCTCTGTAACATTTTTGTCTGCTTATTTTCCATTTTTAAGTAATTTAATTATTTTATAATGTGCCAATGAGATATAACTTTTTAAAATTAAAATCATATTAATTCCAACAAAAAAAATCATTGTATATATATAACTTTTAAAATTTATTGAAAGATCTATATTACCAATTATTTTTGCAATAATAAAATAAAATCCTTCAGAAAATATAGTTCCTAAAATAAGCCCAGAAAAAATAGAAACAATTGCAATTAAAGCATTTTCAAATACCATTATTTTTCTTACGTTGTTATTAGTCATTCCTATTACCATAAAAAGTGCATAATCTTTTTTTCTGAATTTAATAAAACTATTATGTGCATAAACTATAAAAACAAATGCAAATATCGCCAGAACCAAACTTGGTGCATACAAATTACTTGATATCATAGAATCTACCTTGATTTTAACAAAATAGCAATTACAATGAATTAAATTATGAGTTTGATAAAAATGATGAAAAATATATAAAACAAGCACCGCTTTATAATGACTATTTTACTAGATTTTAATTCTTACTTTGCACTTTACAGCAGCTATGCTGGTATTAGGCCAATATCACCCAATAACTACGAATATCTCAATAATTTTGCTGTAGAATAAGAAGTTATATTTCTACCTGCAATAAGAATGGGCAAGATATAATGGAATCACTTAAAAACTCAATAAAAAGCGTCCCATTCATACCTTAAAATTTATAAATATATTTAAGCCAACGCTTTTTTATAAAGTGTATACTCTTTACATAATTCATCACATTTTTCTAAATATTCTTCTACTGTTTCTATGTAATACATAACCTTAATTTTTTTTAATAACTCCATTAACAATCGACCGTCTTTTATATTATTTTATTTTAATGAACAATCACTCATCTATGAAAGGTATTTTTTTTAATTTATTGTAAAATAATTACAATAAAACACTTGCATTTCAATTGGACAAGCACAATAATTAAATTGTAACAATTTTACAATTATTTTGTTGCAAATATACAAATATTAGGGAGGTAATTATCGTGAAAAAGAAATTATTAGGTCTAACTCTATCTGCATTACTACTATGCTCTACAGGGGTAATCGCTTCGGCGAAAACAATATCTCAACAAAATAATCAACCAAATACTACAATTGCACAAGCTCAACATGCGCATAATTGGGTAGAAATAAGGGTGGATAAAGGTTGTCACACGTATAAATGTACTATTTGTAATATACGTGAAACTATGTGCGAATACTAAAATTTAACAGTTTAAAGCCTATAATGTTTAATTCATAGGCTTTTTTTTATATAGTTCTTACGAAATCTATGTAATTTAAATCTTTGTCTACTATGGCATATGGATTTGATTTTCTAATAGGGCATATAAAAGTTATGTGAGTAATTTATACAATGTTATGAATGTATTATGTCCTACTTGGAAGATAGAGGATATTAATGATCAGAAAAGATGATGTATTTAGAAAATTACATAATAAAGTGAAAATATTGGGAGAGGTGTGTAAATGGGTAACGAGCTAAAAGTTATTATTAAATTGTTTTTGGTAACTTTCTCGAAGTACATATTTTTTAATCCATCTTTAATAACGATATCTTCCATGAACCTATCCTCACTTGTTATATAATATGGGAATATTATTTATTAGCATTATTAAATATTTAGTAATGCATTTGAAATTTCCTCAAATCTTTCATCCGTTATACCAAGTTTTTTCTTAAATTTTTCATCGTCCATTCTCGCAATAATTACCTTATCAGGAGATATTTCCTTAATAATATTTTTTGTCTTCAGAATTGATTCTTCATCATCGTTATAGCCCTTAATGATAGTAATTTCAAATATAAATTTCCCTTTGTATTGCTTATTAAAAGAAACCATATTTGAAATATGCTCCTTCATTGTATATCCGTTAATTGGTCTTTGAATTTTTTGAAAATGTTCTTCAGATATTACTTTTAGTTCACCAATGACTTCATCACACATATTGGCAATTTTAATATATTCATCTTTGCCCAGTAGGTATCCATTTGAAAGCAATCTTACAGATAATCCCTTACCTTTAATTAAATTAATAACATTAACAATTTTATCATTTACTAAAGCTTCACCTTTAGAGTTAATAAAAACTAAGTCTACATTACTATTTTCTAAGATACTTTCTAGTTCTCTTAATGAATTCTCCATTTCATCAAAGGACTGTGGCGTATCTATTTTATTGTTTGACCTTCCAATTGGACAGAATATGCAATCGAAGTTGCAATATTTCTCTGGTAGAATATTAACTTCAAGAACCCTTAGGCCATCCTCTAAATAAACATCCTTGTAATTGAAAATACTCATTTATCATCCCTCCAAACTAAATTAATCAATTGATATCTTCTTATTATTAATATCTAAAATTGAAATTTGAGTTGTTCCTCCTAAATCGTTTTGTACTGTTTTTGCCAGTTCTTTTAAGGCATTCTCAAATTCCACATATCTTTTTTCATCCGCCAATTCAATACATAAAAAAGCGTTATTTGTATTTTCAGTAAGCATTGTTCTTACTGCTTCACGCCAATTCCAACACCTGCAAATTGCTCCTTCATTATCTTTATAAACTATTTCACCTTCATATGGTGGCGCATTTTCATCCGTTCCTAATGTAACAAAACTTTCATTTCCAACTGCTTTAGTTAATCTTATATCGGAAGCAAATGTATCGATATCCTCACCACCGCAGGGCAATCCATATCTTAATGAAATAGAGTTGTAAATATCAACTAAAGGATTAATAGTTCCTAAATGGTTTCCATTATGCACTCGCTTTAGTAATGCCTCAATCGATGACCTTGCACCTTTCTTTGTTTTAAATTTTTGAAACGCCCCTCTCCATACTTTTATAACTTCGTTACTGCTGAATTCTGCATTCTTCAAATGTTTTAAGGCTTCCTTTTCTGAATTTAAAATCATTTCCTTATATTTTTCTTTATCTTTTATAGTGTTATCTATTCCATAACAAACAACAACTCCGATCCGTGCACTAGGAAATAGGTTCCAAAAAACATCTTCAATAACAAACTTTTTCATTGAAATTCCTCCTTCATATTAAAATGAGATAGCTACATATTCTACCCTTATCACTTCTCTTTCGGTAATATTATACTTATTTTTTGCTATTTCTAAACTATATACGATTATTAGTCTATTGATATTAATTTTAGACCAACAATTCCAATAACTATAAATACAATACAAATCATACGCATCACATTAAACGGTTCTTTAAATAAAATAATACCTAAGACTACAGTACCAACAGTTCCTATACCTGTCCAAATTGCATATGCATTGCCTAGTGGTAAGCTTTTTAAAGACAATGATAAAAAATAGAAACTTGCAACCATTCCTATAACAGTTAATATACTAGGTAATATTTTTGTAAATCCTTGTGAATACCTCAGCCCCATTGCCCAGCCTACTTCGAAAAAACCTGCTATAACTAAATAAATCCATTCCATAAACTTTACCTCCCTAAATTAGTAATTAAGATTAGTATAGTA
This sequence comes from Clostridium sp. FP1, assembly GCF_011065975.2. Lineage (NCBI taxonomy): Bacteria > Bacillati > Bacillota > Clostridia > Eubacteriales > Clostridiaceae > Clostridium > Clostridium sp. FP1. Next base: position 3,013,543 of record NZ_JAAMNJ020000001.1, read on the forward strand.
ATATCTCATGGCTTATTTAAAAGAAAATAAAAATATAAAAAAAGCCATAAGAAATATTATTAAAATATCTCCCAGGCTTTTATCCTTCCGTGTACACAGTTACCTGTGCGCCTTCTCTCGGACCAGCCAGTTATAAACTGCGGAACCCTAGAAAGCTAAACTATATAATTTTTTTTGTAATTTCTAATTTGTAAGTTGCAACTTATAAATCCAGATTAGCATATCAGTCGATTTATGTCAACTTAATATTTTTTCTTCGACTATATAAATCAAAAGTGAAAAACAACCTTCAAATGTATCTGATATTAGTGTTTCCTTCCATTTATATTCTCCATGCACTGCAGTAAAAACAGATTGCACTATGCACTATTTACAACTACATCTGTATTATATTGTGTAAGTGTTATAGGTGCTTCTCCTAAATGTCTACCATCTATAGCTAAATCCAAATGATAAACTCGACACTCTATTTAAAACTAAATTTTAAGTCATGGCGTCAAACCGCCGCCAACTTTAGTTTTTACTTTTTATCATAAAAATAAAAAGCTCATAACCTATTGAGTTATAAGCCTTTCTATGGTCTGAGTGACAAGAGTCGAACTTGCGACCTCATGAACCCCATTCATGCGCGCTACCAACTGCGCTACAAATCGCATGGTTGAGCCATTCCTTCATAAAATATTTAAAATAGACCACATGAGTCTTTTTATTTTTCATTTAATTATATACATAATAAACCATTCCTTTTTAAAAAGCAACCTTTAATTTTATAAATGTAATACCTGTATAAAAAAGATTTTTGTATTTGTATATCTACATTAATATCTACATCAATTTTAAGCATTATAATTTTACTTATTTCTACTATTATATCTAAATACAAAAAAGAAAAATAGGGCATAAGGAAAAAATCCTCACACCCTAATTTTATTTATCTATGTACCCATTTCCATCATTTGGATTGCTTAATATTCCACCTAAAACAAGTATTCCTAAAAGTCCATTTACCACTTCTGTATAATTAACTGGTAATATATTTAGTCCAAATGCTTGTAGCAAAATTGGAATAAAAGCAAATATGCTCACCCAAAGTCCGTAATTTTTAAATCTTGATTTATCCATTTATAAAAACCTCCTAAATTTTCTTTTACTTTATTTATGCTTTAACTAATTCATTCATAGTTATGAAAGCTTTTTCTGTATTTGTACCCCAATAACCATCTTCGGCAATCTTTAGTTTTGTGTCTGTAATTTTATTAAACCAACACTGGAACTCATAACAATACTTGAATTTTTTCCCTTGCTTAATATATGTAAGAAGAAAATCCAACGATTTTTGTGTATTAGTACCATAAAAACCATCTTCACTAATTTTTGCTTTTGTGCCTGTGATATTATTATAAAAAATCTGCCATGCCCCACAATATCTTGATTTCTTTTGTGGAGTAGTAATTGTATTATTTGGATAGAATATAAAACATTGTCCACATTCATTTCTAAATATATTGGGATTCCATGTTTGATTAGTTCTTGATGTTGATGCAGGGTCATTAACACTTACAACATTACCATCAAAATTCCACGCAACTATGAAATGTCCATATCTCGTAAAAGTAGGTGGTTGCATACTCAAAACTGCATAAGCACCATTTTTAACTGCTTCAAGCATTTCATTAACACTCTCTGCTTGCTTAAATCTTAAATTATATTTCTTAGCAACATGGGCAAAATAACTCCAATCAGTACCTTCATTATTAGTTCTATATCCATTCGCCAAAGCATCTGCTGAAGTTTCTTTTGGTGTTATATTTTTATCTACAAGAGTTGCAAGTACCATAGCCATACTTGTAGTTCCACATCCACTTGAACCAATAGTTTGACTAGAATCTCCCCTTGAAGAATAGTTTATCCAACCCCATCGGTCATCATTTTGTAAATACATTACTGGTCTTTTATTACTCATTTTATATTTTCCCTCCTTAACCCATTATTTTTGAGCATAAAAAAAAGATTATCGGCATCAAAATTGCACCAATAATCCATTTATAATCTCCAGTTTTATCTAGTTTTTTTTCTATCATGTCTGTTAATTTTTCTATACTTTTACATAGTTGCGTTATTTGAGTGTCTTGTTTGGTTGTGTCTTTCTCTAAACTCATAATTCTACAATCATGCTTATCTATCTTCTCCTCATGTTCTACAATTTTAATTTCTATAGTTTCACTGTTCATAAATTTCACCTGCCTTCTAATTTTATTAAGTTGTGTCACGATATTTTCCTAAATCGTAGCAAAACAAAACACTTTAAACTTTTATTGCTTGCAGCGCTTAATAGAAAGATTTTGCCTTAAATTAGTTTTCATATGAAATCTATTATTATTTTTCTCTTAGATTAAGATATTGCAATGAAGATACCTATAGAATACTCCATAGGTATCTTCATTAACTTATTTTAAACTTTAAGCTCATCTGCTACTTTTTTGCGAAAACTAATGGCTTGTCTACCTACACCTATTACAACGGTTACATCTATTGCGTCTATTGCATCTATTGCATTGGTTACATCTATTACAACCGCCGAATAAACCATCAAAACCATCATTAAAACTATTGGCACAACCAGGACACCAATCAGTATTATCAAAAAATCTATCATCTTCAAACCTATCTTCACATCTACATCTATTGTGACACCTACATCTATTATTATCTATATTATCTCTATTAATTATATTAAGCAATTCTTCAATTAATTCATCAGGAATTTCATTTGACTCTCTACATTTAGACATATATAAAACCTCCTATATTGTATTTACCATATATTATGAGGGCTTGTCTAGATGTGTGCAGAATAATTACTAAGTAAGAGCACACTTTCTAATAAGTACTTTACAACATTTTTTATCGCAGTATTTTCCTAAAGAGTAGCTAATTTTTTTCTAACTTGTTCTCTCACTTCTGCAACTTTAATTTGTTCCACAGTTATCATTTCTAACCTTATCATTCTTACTAAATCATCAATCATCTTATATCATCCCCTTGTCCTTATAATAAAGATAATTTATTTTATCCTCTAAAGATAGTTGTGGAACTACAGGTGTTTCTACAGGTATCGGAAATTCTTCCCTACCAATTAACACCCCATCTTGTGTAATTTCTCTTATTCTCATTCCTTTTGAATCATATTCTTTAATTTCCATTAATAAATACCTCCTTATGGTAAAGTTCTATAAGTGCAAGTTATCTTGGGATAAGAAGAGTAAACGCTCATAGAAGAAGAACATCTAATTCCCATTCCGGAAAGATTAGTAACCGCATTCATTGCAATAAGTATTTTTTTTCTATTGGTTGCACCATCAATACGAATACTAATAGAGCCAGCGGTTGTTGTATCATAGTTACATAAACTTAATAATTCATACTTTCCCAATAAATTTACAACTAAATTGCTTTGGTCAGATTGTTGTGTCTCGAAATTATCACTATATATACTTCCTATTCCCGTTGAGGCTTTTAGTGCTATAGTATCAGCTTTTAATATGCTGATATCTCCTTTGATATTTGTTGTGTCAGCCTTGATTAGCGAAGTTTCTGATTTAACATCTGCAATGTTTGTTATTATCGTACTAGCGTTAGCCTTTAAAGTAGCAGTATCCGTTTTAACTGTAGCTATCTGCGCAGTAACTGAATTGTAATGAGCTGTTTCATTTGAATTAGTGGACACTACTGTTGTTTTTACCGAAGCCATATTAGTTTGTAAATCATCTGTGTCAGCATTTACTATCGCCAAACTTGCCTTTAATGCATTGGTATCCGCTTTTACAGAATCTAAAGTAGCTTTATCTGCAATAAATATTTCTCCTGCCACTATAACACCTCCCTGTAGTATAAAAGACCACCTTTTATACCCATTTCATATTTTTTAGTTGTAGAATCATCTTTAATTTGTTTCTCCATTTTAGTAGCAAGTTGTTGAGTATTATCCGCCAAAGACGAAGCAACTGTTCCACCATCTCCTGTTTTTATATCTGTTGCACTTAATACAACTGTACCTGTTTTGTTATTTACAGATGTAACCGGCACAGTAATATTACCTGCTTTATCTTCTATTAATTTTAGCTTTTGGTCAATTATATCTGCATTAAAATTAAAATCATCATTATTTATTGAATCATTCCCATCAGGTTTTTTAAAACCATAATTTGCTGTTGTTTTCATTTTTATTAATACCTCCTATTCATAAACTCTTAATTCGTCCCAAGTTTTGGTTTTAGCTTGTTCCCATGTAATTTTTTTGATGGAATCCCATACAGTATAAGTATAAGCAAAATCGTATCCCAAATGTGCTGGCTTTATAGTTTCTAGCATTTCTTTAAAGCTTGCCATGTTTTTAGGAATACCTCTAACCCCTATAAATTTAACTATAAAACAAGAGTTTTCGTTATCCTCAATTACATTTACCTCTCCACCGCTAAAAGCTTCAGCAGTATTTTTTATCATTTTTTTAGTAGCAGTTCCAGTCCCTCTCTTTTTAGCATAAATTATTTCTCTTCTATCTTCATAACTTTTATTTAAATCCGTCACAATTCCCAAATTTTTTTCGTACCTATTTAATCCCCAAGTTGCAGTATCTACATAAAATTGGTTAAGTAAATCTTTTTTAGAATAATTAAACCTACCAATTTCCTTCGCATTAGATTCTTGAATATTTATCATTGCCTTTGAGGGTTTATAATAAGGTGGCAAATATTTCATTAAATCAGGGATATAAGGTTTTATTTTTTCGTCTTCTGCACTTACATCTGAATCATATTTATTTGTTCCATATTCTACAGACCCATACATTTATTACACCCCCTTTAGGTCATTCCATGTAACCCCTTTTTTAAGATAGTTGGCATCATTTTGTAACTGTGATAATTTTGTTGGTACATCATTAGCTGTAGCAATTAGTTTAGTACCATCTATAGTTACCGTCCTTAATGTTCCATCACTTGTTTTAAACGGAATATTTAAAGTGTTTCCGCTTAAGTAAAGCCCCACTTGATTAGAAGACATATGGGTAGTATAAAACTGTGAAGCATCCACAGCACCCAATTTTGTTTCGCCAGTTGTATTAATATTAGTAGCAGAAGCAAATTCACCAGCATGTTTTGAATCCATTGCATCTGCATATTCTTTAGCTGTTTTAAGCACAATATTAGCTTTACTTTGAGCACTTTCAGGAGTTTCTTTATTGCCCCACACTTGTTTTTCTATATCACTTGTGAATCTTCTATTCTCATTTTCTACAACAATATCTGCTGAGTGACTGCTAGGGTGGATATATTTATTAGCATTAGTTTCTATGCCTGCAAGTTTCTGCTTTTCTCCTGTCGAATAATCCTCTGAACTTAGTTGTTTACCTGCTACTTTATCTACTTTGGTTGCTAATCCTTTAGTAATAGTGCCTGCAAAATCAGCATCATTATTAAGTGATTTTGCTATTTCTTGTAGAGTATCTAATGCATCAGGTGCAACTCCTATCACATCTTTTATTTTTTGTAGAACTTCTTCTCTAGTAAATACTTGTTCTTTTAAATATCTTTTATTTAATTCAATATCCACATAAGTTTTTTCTGCTTTATTATTTTCTAAATTTGTAGCTCTGACTTTTAAATTGCCTACTTCTAAATTGTTGCTAGCCTTGTATTTGTCAACTTCCACTTGTGTGATTACTATGCTTTCTTGAACCTTATTAATGTCATCTGCCTCTACTGTATCTCCATTTGTTTGATAAGTTATATATACTTTATCCATATTAGAAAATATCTTAATTTCCTTTTTCCAAGGAGTTTTTGAAGGTGTAGATAAGATAAAGTTTTCTATTTTGTTGCCTGTTAATTTACTTCCAGTATAAACAGAAATAGAAGGTAAACTCACATTGTCATGTTCAAGTTCACCTTCATATATTCCATTTGCAAGAGTTACTTCTTCCTCGATTACATAAGTATTATTTTCAAGTTTATTAAGCTTTTCTGTAAATTTATCTACATTTTCTGGGTACAATTATCACACCCCCAATTCCACAATACCTATTATTGGTATTTCTTCATCTTTCAATCCAATGTTAGATATTTCACTGTTTATTTTTAAGTCTGAATAGTCTAACACCCCTGGAGTATTAAGAAGTATATTACCTAATTTTGCATAACTTAAGTAAGTATCTACAAAAGTGATATCTTTTAAATAACCACCTAGTGTTTTTAAAAACTCTTGTTGAATATTGGATATACTATAGCCAGTAGCAAGGGTAACTTTAGCTGTTATATTTATAGTTTTTCCAGTAGCACCTATAACTGTTACTGTTGCACCAAGTGGTCTTTCTTCTTCTATATGTTCATAAACTTTATTTGTTAAAGTTGTATCGACTAAACTTTTGTTACTGTTTACAATAACTACCTTTACTGTTCCTGCTCCATTTTTGCCATTACTTTTGTCCCATAAAGGAAATACTTTTGCATCACCCACCCCAACAACTTCCTTTGCCCAATTTCTATAGTGCCACTTATTTCCACTAGTTGCAGGAGTTCTAATGTACTCATAATATCTTGTCCTTAAATCTTTGTCTGTTTCTGCATCATAGCCATTATTAATATTGTTAGGATTTGTTACGCTTACTAACCCTGCTAATGTTATTGGGAAATTTTTAATAGCAGCCATAGGTATATTCCCAATAATACCCTCGATTTCACATTCTACATTTACAGATACTTGTAAAGTAGCATCTATTATTTTATTCTCCATGAATACAAATTCGATTGAATCACTTGCTACTTTATCACCTTTTGTAATTATCGAACCTATTGTCCCTGTAATAATAACTACATCTGTTGCCTTTGTAGCAATTTTTCTAGTAATACCATAATCTCCCACTATCCTTTCTAAATCTACACCTGTAGCTGTGTCTGCATAACCCCTATCCCATTGTTTTTCTTGTTCTTTGTAAGATTTTTCTAATTCAATCGCAATTGGAATTTCAGCATCATGGAAAAATGACCCCTCTGATTTATCAAAAGAGTCATCTATATTTGCTAATAATCTAGCTTGTATAACATCTTTATTATCTGCCATTTATAATCACCTCCTGCTCTACTCCTGTACCATCTTTTAAAATAACTGTAAAACTAATAGTTAGCATATTTTTATTTTTATTTAATGAGAACATGTCTATATCTAATATTTGTGGATGTATTAAAAGTGCCTCTGTGACCTCTCGCCTTATTTCAGATTCTTTATAAATGTTAATTTTATTACCTAAAACTAAATCCTCTAAAGTTATTCCATATTGTTTATAAATTTGAAACTTAAATTTTTCTGTCCTTATGACTTTTTCTATCCAATTTTTTAATGCTTCTGCTTCTGTCGCTATTACTAATCTTCCATTTTGTGTTACGAAATCACCTTTTTTAAAATCAAATAAAAAGGTCTTTCCTAATGTAATAACTTCTGTTTCTACATTATCTATTTGTTGTTGCAAATCCACATTCATTTCTGGGAATATACTATCTGACATTTATATCACCACCTTATCCAGTACAAAGAATGTTTGTCCTGAAGAATCTGGTATTAGTAATACTATATCCCCTGTTTTTAAAATGTCTTTAAAGGTTATAACCGTATCATAATCTGTTTTTGTGCTTATATGTATATTACTTATTGTATCTCCTCTACCATCTGTAGCGGAACACTCTACACTATAATCCTTAATTTCCATAACTGCATTTCTCTTGTAATTTTCTATTAAATTACTACATAAAAAACAATTAGAACTATCTAATATTACTTCATTTAGCAATATTCCAATCTTAAGAGGTGTAATACTAAGTATAGTTCCTAAAACATTTCCTACCATATTAGGATTATCTCTTTTCTTAAATTCGCTTACCAATTCTGTTATTTTACTCATATTATCCCTCCTAGAATTCGATTGAAATACTGACTTTGTGATTATTTTTTGCAAGAGTATGAGATGCTGATTTGATCCTATACCAACCATCAACCCCCATAGTCGGAATACTAATATTAATCATTCTATTTGCAATAATGTCTTCTCCTAAATTTCCAACCACAAGTGGAATAGTTACGTCTTTAGCAACTTTATTGTTTTCTTTTAAAAAGTTATTCGCCATATTTTTTGCTTTACTTTCATCTTTTTTTTCTGCTACTGTAATTATTTCTTGTAACATTCCAAATTTTAAAATATTATTTTTATCTTCAACACTTGCTAAAACTCTATTATTCTTTTCATCCGAACTTACAACTATAACTTTAGTAAACATATTTTCTATTGTACTATTTACCGTAATATCTTTACCTATTAAAATCTTAGGCTTTATTTTTAAATCACTTAGTTTTCTAATGTATAGAGTATCACTTATCATTTCTTTTATATAAATATTATTTGTTTCTAAATGCGATTGTTCTAAAATGTCCTCTATAATTTTACTAGCTTCACTATCTTTGTGTATTTTAGTTATTAGAGTATTTATCTGCACTATGTTGGATTTTATACCTAGCTTAGAACATAACTGTTTAATTGCATTTGTACCATTAACTTTATTAAACTGTATAATTAATTTGTTCTTATTTAAGTAAAAAGCATAATCCATACAAGTATAGGAGTTTTTAAATTTACCTTTATTTTTACTAATAACCAATCCTAAAAATACAACTTTACTATCTTTTTTTAGAGTAATATGTGTTCCCTCTTCTAAGTTATAAAGGCTTTCAAAACTTAAACTTACTGCTAGGGTGTCCTTATCACTTCCCCAACCTATGTTATTACTCTTACTTAATATGTCTACCCATTTGCTATTATATAAAGCATACAAATGCCACATTATTCAAATACCTTCCATTGCTTAAGCGTGGCAGTATAAATTACATTACCAACCTTATCATAACTATGGGTAAATCCACCAACTTCCATAACTAAATTCATTACCTCTTTATTATTTACACTACTTACAAATCTAATTGCAAAATTTTTCCTTCTTGCTCTTGTTAATAAAGATATAATTTTATCTGTATTAACAAAACTTGATTTATTAAAAGCATATTCTCTTTGTGGTAATTTTCCAGTTAATTCAAATCCAAAATTATTAACTGCTCCTTGTAGTAAATAAGTTCCATTATTAAAAGTTTCAAATTCTTCATCATTACCAACTTGTTCATAGCTTGGTAATTGTGGTGGTAGCCAAGGAAATTGTAATACTTCTTTTCTATCTAACGTGCTAATCCATATATCGTTCATATAACTACATCCTTTCTTAAATTAAAATAAGAGTGATTATATAAACCACTCTTAAGTATTTGCTAATGTTAATAAAATTTTATCACTTACTTTTTCCGCTACATCTGTAAAAAACTCATCTGTTCCTACATTCCCATTAAAATTAAAATTAAATACATGCCCACCACTAGATTTTTCTATTAATTTTTTTGATTTATCAGCAGGAATTATCATTTCTCCACTAGATGCCTTTCTAATTTCTCCACCTTTTTCGTGCATAAGTGTCAGCCCAGCTTGTGCATATGCTGTGCCACTTGCTTTTTTAGGTATAGTATTAAAAATGTTTTTAGGTTTACTTGGAGTTGTTGTTTTTTTAGGATTTCCTAATCCAAAATTGTCCTCTTTTGTATATACCATGTTAGTAGTTACTGTAGAGTTTTTATCTTCTGCTTTTGTTCCATTCCATTTTGTTAGCCAATTCCACGCTTTCTCTATCCATCCACAAATATCTTTCCAGTGTGTTATTGCTCCATAAATTGCGAGTCCTAACAATGCTAACCCTGCAACTACTAATACTATTGGATTAGCAAGCATAATAGTATTAAATGCTCCTTGTGCTATTATTGCTAGATTCAAGGCAGTAGTAGAACTTATCAACCCTAGCTTTTGTGCTAAAATTAATGCTGTTTGTGCAACTATTGCTAATCCACTTAACCAAAGTTTAGCAGTATATTCCACAATAGATACTATCATAGTTCCTGTCATTATTAATGCATTTTTAACCATTTCCACACCTGATAATATTATACTAGCTATAAATCCTGTTACCATTTTAACCCCTGCAATACCTGCTTCAACTCCAACTTTTATTAATGCAGGTGCAAATATAGTGCCTAAAACAACTGCAACTCCACCTATAACGGCTTGATTATCTATTAATATTTGCTTGAAACTATTGAATGCTTCTTTAACTTCTTTGGTATGTTTTATACAGTATATTACTGCTAATGTCAAACCACCAATTGCCAATGTTATCCATCCCAAACTAGTTATTTTCAAAGAACCATCCACTAAAACTATTGCTAATTTTAAAGCGTCTAAAGCAATTTTTAAGTCTTTAACTATTTTAATTGCTACATAGAAACTAAAAAATGCTTCTGCCACATTTATTATAGTATCTTTGTTGTCTTTTAAAAATTGAAATACCTTTCCGATAACTTCAGTAGCCTTATTTACTCCATTTGCAATGTTGTCCACAAACTTTTGTATACTACCATTTTCTTCTAATACTTTTAATTTATCTGTTATATTAGATGTTAATTTTACAATCGCACCGCTTGTATTGTCCATTATCCCTGTTGCTATATTTTTCGTTCTTACTTTTAATTTATTTAGTTTGCTACCTAGGGTGTCGCTCATTACTGCAAATGCGGTATCTGTAGCCCCTGCACTATTTTTCATGCCATCCATTCCGCCTTTTACGTCTTTTAAACCACCACCTGCAAGCACTAACGCACCACTTAAGGCTCTAACATTTCCAAATAAACCTGCCATTTTCTCTGTACTTCCACCAGTTTTCTTTTTAATTTCTTCTAAGAACCCTACAAAGCCTTTAGATTTTAACCCTGCTACACTAAAATTTATTCCTAATTTTTTTGCCATATCCGCAGATTCTTTCGAAGGAGAAATTATGCTTGTCATAACGCCTTTCATTGCAGTTACTGCTTCATCAGTTTTTATTCCGTTTTTCGTCAATCCAATCATACCAGATAGTAATTCATCTATAGATAGTCCTGTGGATTTTGCAATGGGTGTTAAACTCCCCATGCTTTCTGCTAATTCCGCAACTGTAGTCACTCCCAAATTTTGGGTAATTAGCATTTTATCTGATATGCCTTGCATAGCTTTTTGTCCACTAAGTCCATAAACATTCATTGTTGCACACAAAATTTTTAAAGCTGAATTAGAATCTGTAAAACCTGCTTTTGCCAACTTAGCCGACGTAACCGCCGATGCTAAAGAGTCTTTTGAACTAACTCCCGAACTTATTGCATTGTATTGCGTATCCCCCAGTTCTGTTGTACTTATTCCAGTATCGCTCGAAGTTTTAAGAAGTCCTTTCTTAATTACCTTTTTATCTAAACTTGCACCTGCTATACTTTTAACTTTAGCACTTGCCTCGTCTAATTCTTTCATACCTTCAAATCCAACTTTAATAATAAAACCAGTAGCTAGGGTTGCCATTGCGACACCCAATTTTAACGCTTTATCTCCAGCTTTCTCAAAATTCTTTTTAGCATTATTCGCAAACAGGGCACTTTGTTGGCTTGCTCTTTTCATTTCGCTAGACATGTTTTTAACATTTTTATTTACTTTCATTATTCCGCCAGACATATTATCCCGTAGGTTTAGTATCGTACTAATAGCCTTAGACATTTGTTATCACCTACTTCCTGCTATTATTTTAAACTTCTCATTTTCTTCTTCTTTATCTTTATTCATCATTTCTAACAATACCATTTTTTCCATCATTCCTAAATTACATAAATATTCCATTGTTTGCCCTTTTGCAAGGTAATGACGTATAATTTCTAAATCAACATCATCCCCTTGCTCTATTAGTTTTTTACTTTTTCTTTAACTTTTCCAAGACCATAAAAACTGTTTACAATCTCGCATATTGCATTCATTTCGCCCATATTATCATTTAACAAAATAAGTGGTAATTCTAAAGCATCTTCAACCTCAAATGTTTCCATTAATTTCTTAGAGTTTTCCTTGAAAATTGGACAACATTCAAATATTACTTCAGACATAAAATCTAAGTTATCTTCCATGTCTCCATCTTCTACATCATTCATAAGTCCCATATATTTTTTTAGTGGTATTTTAACAACTTGTATCTTTCCACCAATTTCCTTAGAATCGTACATTTTTACTTCCATTTTATCAGTGTCTTTTTGTAGTTTCTTAGCCATTAAATCCTCAAATGTAATTGTTTTAGATTCTATTTTTTTTGCTTTTTTAGTCATTATTAATCAATCTCCTCTATTTTTAAATTTTTATTGTAATTTCAATAAAAAACAACGCCATAGAATAACTCCTAAGGCGTTGTTTTGATTTTTAGGTATATTATATACCTACTATAATATTTCTACGAAACTAGCTTTAAAAGGCATCTCACCTTCTGTAACAGACTTTTCTTCCCATTTTTGCAACATTAATTCATCGAAAGTTATACTTGTAATTTTAATACGTTGTGTTTTTCCACTTGCTTTATTGTAAGCTTTAGACACTATATTTACATCGGGAACATTACCTTTTGCATATTCTGCAAATATTAAATCTAATATAATATTAAAGTTTTTATCTGTTTTTCTATAACTAAAACTACCTTCATAACTAATCCCCATAAGAACTCTATCTGTAGTAAGCCCATTTGGAACATCTTCCCACTCATAAACCGCTTTACACTCAAAAGACTTTACTTTTTCAAATTCCTTGTCTTCTAACCATAAATTTCCATTCCCCGTCCAATAATTATTACTAGCACTATTTCCCATTATTATTAACCACCTTTTTTATTATTATTTTATAAATACTTTTAATTAAAATATTGTTATTCCAAATTGTAATGCTTCCATAGCTTCTAAGAATTTTACATCTGCCATTAAAAATAGTTTATTCCTAAATGCTTTAACTATTACTTGTCCATCATCCCATGTTTCTGCTTCTGTTTTTCCACTCGCAACATAAGCATCTCGTTGTGCTTCTATATTTATTAGAGATTTATTATCGTATAGATTATCTAAAATATCTTCCTTAGCTAATCCTTTAAAATATGTATTTACCGCTCCTATAAACAAAAACTGATAATCTGTCTTATTTTTAAATGTTCCAACATAATCATTTTTATAAGAAGAAGATATATCATTTGTAATTAAATCCATTGTTTCAACCGCTTCTATTTTGGACATTATTTCCGTATTTACTTTATCTATAGTTGTTAGAGAATTTACTGCTGTGCTTATTTTAACAACGTCAATATCATCATTAAATAAGCACAACTTACCTAATCCAATACTTGTATCAATATTAACTTCCTCAACTACAGATTTTAAATTAGTAACTTTAAGATATGTAGCACTTCGGCTCAATGGTAGTCCAGCAAACACTCCTAATAATGTTGGAATAAGTTCATTTCCTGTTTTTTCCCCTCTTAGAGAATCCGTGAATGTTACCTTACTATTAACAAAATTAACTACATGCTTAACATCTGCACTATTATTAAATACAACACCCTTATAGAATTTAAACAAAGATTCTTGCTCTTTTATAAACGTTGCAACTGCTGTTTGGTCTGTAACACTAGAACTCGCAGTTCCCATCCAATCTATTTTAAGTCCTCTTATTATAGTTAATGCATCTGCTATTACCCCACCTATATCTATTCTTACTACACTTACAGTAGCAGGAACTCCTAAAAAACAATCTTTAATAAATTGTAAATTTTCTGCTGTATATAATGCAATATCTGCTTCAACTTCAGAAATTAGTTTATATGTTTTGTTTGTAAATGTTTTGTTTGTATCGTCATTAATTATTAATCCTACTCTACCTCTACTGCCTCTCATATTTGCTGTTTTTGCCTTTTGTGTAAATATTACGGATATACTTGGAGATGTATTTGTTGTTGCCATTTATATTACCTACCTTTCTTATTTTATTGTTTTATATTTATTTCTAACTCTTCCATCATTTCTATGTCATCTTCATTAGTTATAATTTCTTCGCTTGTGAATACATTAAAATAATAATGCACTATTTTATCTATAACATCAGCTTCAACTTCATCAAAAATTTCAATATTAAAATCCTCATTGATTTTAATTATGTTATCTTCAATAAAAATCTCATTAAGTGAATCTATCATATTTAAGTTTTCTATTTTATTTTTCTTATCATCTTTTGGATAATAGTAAATTCTAATAGTAATGTTTTTATCCAAAGCAGAATCACAAAATTTATTTGTCTTTAAATTATCTAAACTCACAAAAAATGAAGGTCTAACAATCTTTTCTGTTACATCTGATTCTGACATTAATTTTATACTTGGAAATTTAGTTATAAGTTTTTTATTTATTGCCGTTATTATATCTGTATATTTTACAATATTAATCACCACCTAATCTATATCCTCGATTATGTCTTCAATCAATTTTTCTATTTCTTGATAGTATCCACTTTTAAAAGCTTCCTCTGTTTTTTCTATAAAATGATAACCTGGAACAAAAGTTTCTGCACCATCGTGATTTTTTCCACCTTTGTGTATATATCCGTTATTTAGTAGGTGGGATAATGGATGACTATTAAATGCTCTACAAGTTAAATCTCCATTGTATTTATAAACTTTACCAGATTTACTACTAGTTAATATTTCTTTTTCTATAAATCCCTGTTCTCCAATCCCTAAACTTTTAATCTCTTTTTTCTGTTCTTTACTTAATTTAGTAGCTTCTTTCTTTAGAAACTTCTTACTCTTTTTAGCTACAGATTTACTTGTTTTTGCTAAATTATTAATATAGCTTTCTAATTCACTTGTGTCAAATGCTATATCCGCTGCCATTATTCCATCACCATTTTTGTAAATATTTCTAAGTATTCACCATTTTTGAAGTCTACATCAAACGAAACAAATTCATATTTTTTACCCTGAAATACGAAAAACATATCTATAGAAGGATTAAGAATACTTTTAATTCTAACTGTAAATTTGTGACTATATTCTACACTTTCTGTTATTCCATTATCCTTTTGCCGATTCATCGTTCCACTTGGAATAATATTGCAGTATACAAGTGGCTTAATTATTTTTTCCTCTTTATCTGATTCCAATAATTTATTTGTAAATTCTACCATTCCCCATAATTGGGCACGATTATTTAATTTATTGGTTATATTGCCCATTTAATCATTCCTTTCTTATAAAAAGTTCCTTCTGTGCATTTCTAAAATACAATCAACTATTTTATTAATTTTATCTTTTTCTACAACATAACTTCTTGTGTCGAACATATCTGCAATTAATACCAAATAAGCCATTGTCAAATCCTCTTTTTGGTCTATTTCCTCTATTGTTAATGCAGTCTTGCCTTTTATAAAAGCTAATGAAGAAGACATACATAAACTTATAAAACTATCATCATTTTCTTGATCTAATCTTAAATAATCTCTTACAAATATTAATGTTACCTGACTGATTTTAATATTAATCACCTACTTTTTTATAATAAAAAAAAGGAATAGCCATAGCTACCCCTTAATTAATTATGCTTTATTAAATATACCTGCTAATCTTTGCTCGTCCTTAACTTTACCATCCATGTACATATCTGCTCCATACCCTACTAATCCTGCTCTCTTATAAGAAGAATCATCATAAACAGTCAGTGCTATAGTCTTTTGTGTATTGGTGTGATAAGCCTTTGGAGAAGCTAAAACTATTAGACATTTAGCACCAGTTACAGTAGTATTATCTATTGCATCTGTTAATTCTACTGGTATTCCCAAAATAGTATAATCAGAAGTTTTTGTTAAGTCTGGCTGTAAAAGTGGTCTACCATCAGCATCTTTAAGTAAATCTAGTAATAGCAATGTATCTGCATGCATAAACCATTTAGCACCAATTAAAGCAGATTTTTTGAATTTTCCTTTACACTTCTTTAAATCTTCAATTGTTACTACTCCTCTAACTTCTACAGTTAGTTTATTTGCTACTTTTATTCCACCAATTAGTCCTGTAGGTTGGTCTACTCCACTACCATTAAATATAGCCACTTCTATAGCATCACCCATAGTTTCTGCAATATCTGTTTTTACAAAACTAGATAAATCTAATTCTTGTACATTCATCATAGATTGAGTTAATGCAGATTCTCTATAAAGTCTATTTTGTCCTAGTTTTAATATTTCTAGTGTTGGAATAGTTGCTTTTGGAGTTGAATCAGGTGTAGTTCCTTCTACTACCCAAGAAGCAGTTCCAGTTCCAGTTTGTTTAGGAATTTTTAAATCTCCTGCTATAGTTGTACCATCAAAGAAAGAATATATGGTACTTCTATCTTTTAATTGTTTTATAATTTCTCCCGATAGAACCTCATTTATTACTATTCCACCTTCAGCACTAACTACAGTATTCATTGCTACTCTTTTTTCAAAAATTTCTCTAAGTTCTTCATTGTTAATAACTTCTTGACTTCTAATTTCTTCCTTTTTATCATTTACTTTAATTTCTCTTTTTTCCATACCTTTAACGTTATCCATTGTTTGTATAGTTTCATCAATTTTTCTAACTTCTTCTATAATTTCTGTCATTCTTGATTGTTCTACCTCATCAAATGCTCTAGTTTCAGTTTTTATCTTAGCAGACATTACCTCTATCTCCTCAATTAATACATTTCTTTTTTCCAATAATCCTTTTATCATTTATAATACCTTCCTCTCGTGCCATTCTTGGCTTTATTTTTTGTTTTTGGGCATAAAAATAAGACACCTATTGATGCCTTTGCTTTAACTTTAATATTAATGTTTTTGCTTCAATATGGTCATAATTTACAAATTCTCTTTCCTCTTCCTTAGTTGTATTGTCTATTATTTCTATTTCATCATCAAAACATCTTAATTCATATGTTTCTTCATTATCTCTAGTTTGTATTGACGTACCATTGTAAGCAGGAGTTTTTCCACTTAATATAGAAACTTCTTTTAGTGTAATATCCTCTAAAAATCTACGCTCTAATCCTTCTGTGTTGGTATTTTCTTTCCTATCCTTATTCATTAAAAACCCAAAACTCCAACCATTTAAATTACCTTCTTTTGCTCTATGTATAACATCAGGATCGCTTATTTCTGCCCTAGCATATAATCCAATATTATCTTCTCTAAGTTTTAAATTTGTTGTTGTGTCTCCCAATTTTCTACTTTTGTCATGATTTAATAGTATATCAACACTATTTTTTTCAATGGCTCTAGTAAAAGTCTTCGGCATAACTTGTTCAACAAATTTTCCATTAGCATCTGTTAATATTTTACTATCTCTACAAACTGCATTTACATATCCTTCTAAAATTACACTATCATTTCTTAATTCCACTTTCATCTTTTTTAATCACCTCCTTAACGACATTCTTACTATCTAAACTATTGGATTCGTTTGTATTTGGAGTATAAAACTGTTTAGTTTTAATATCATACAAAACATCAGCTAAATTTAATTTAATAAATTCTAAATTTAGTGGTTCTAAATTCTCTTCTTCTCTAACTTCATCAATAGTTTTTATAGTGTTTTTAATAGCCATTTCATGTGCCTTAAATCTTTCCTCTATATCAGCCTTATTTAAGCTATTCATATCAAATTCAAAATAATAGTTAGATTTTTCTGATTCCAATAATAGATTTCTGTTTAAAGCATTTTCTATAACTTTTAAAATTGGTAATATGCAAATCTTAATAAAATTTTTATATTCTTCTTTTGTTGCATTACCTTCTAATATTGCAGGAGGTACGTTTAATATTTTACAAATTTCAATAGTGTTAGCTTTTTTATTCTCAACAAGTTGCATTTCTACACTTGTAGCACTAGCTTCTGTAAAATCTAATCCCTTGTTTAATATCATCATGTTATTAGAGTTGTTAGCATATAGTTGTGACCATTGTGACTTTAAATCTTCTAATGCTTCTTTAGTTAGTACTTTATCAGATTTAAGAAAACCTTTTTTATTTCCACCATTCTTTACCAATACATTTTCATAAATTAAAGAGTTATAGGAAACCTGTAATATCTTTTGATTTTCTTCTACTATTCCAACACCTTTAGCCCCGTCTTTTGTATTTCTTAATAATTTTATAAATTCAAAATCTCGATACTCATTGGCATTTACTGTAAGAGAAAAACTTTTAAATATTGGGTCTACTGTATTATTTATTACACTGATACTATTACTATCTACATAATTTAAAGAATCTACAGTATTAAGTTTTTTATTAATATAACTATACCCATTTCCTTCTAAAAGATAATCTCTAACTATAGCTTTTCTAAATTGTGTAGCATCTAAGGTGTCTTTAGTATCCACATTAAATAGAGTAGTTCTATAATCCATTAATTCAGTTGTTTTTTTTCCTGCCTTTTCGTATAATTTTAATTTTGGTAAAACACAAGTATTACATATTAACTCTATACAACTAGATAAAGCAGGTATTTGCATAGCTTGTTGCGTGGTTATAATTTTATCATCTGTGATTAAGCCTAATAATTCTGCTAAAGTAACTGTATCTGTACCCTCTCTAATTTCTTCTTTTTTATTCCAAAACCAACTCATATGTTCACCTCCCCTCATATTTTCATATCAACTTTGTATAGTCCATGTTGAGCCATTTAATAATTCTTGTTCTAATAGATACATTGCATTTATAGTAGAAAATACCATGTCCACTTTCCCTGCTGTCTTTACAGATATTTTTTTATTAATATATTTATTAAGGTTTGTATCCTCTGTGCATCTACAATTACAAAAGTTGTTTTCATAAGCTAAGTTATTCCAATACCAAAACTTTCTATCTAGTATTAATTCTTTTAGCCATTTTATAGAACTATGTAAAACGGTGCTATGTTGTTTTACTTCAACACATTCAAAGTAAAATTCTCTTTCCCATCTCTGTGCTGAATTTCTTAAATTTCTTATGTCATATCCTATTTCAACAATATTAACTCCATATTTTTTAGGTAAGTCAGCAACAAAATTTTCAAACTGTGCATAATCTAATGAACTTTCACCACAGATAATTGTGTTCCCTTCAGCAATAGATTTTCTATAATCAAAGCTTTCACGTTTGCTTTTTTCCTCTATATAATCCTCTTGAATAAAACTCCAAGTCTTAGAATGTACCTCACCAGTGATTTCATCATACCCGACCATAGAGACACTAGAATTATCCCAAGTTTCTGCACCATCTGCTCCAACATAAACATCTTTACCATCCCAATCCCATTCTTCTTTAGCTTTACAGTTCCGAATTTGTTCCGAATTTACATATCCTTCTGTTCCAATTCCTTTGTATTTTATATTATTATGCTTACATAAATAATTTTCTCTTTTAGTTTCATATGAAATTGCATTTGCTCTTTTCTTTACAATTGCTTTAAATACTTTATTATTCTTAACTGCAACTGGATTGCTTTGGTATATAATTAAATCATTGGTTTTCCACATATCTTTTGCTAATAATTCTATATTTGGCTCATATAATAATGCAAAATATCTTTTGTCTTCATTAATGCCATCTAAAGTTTTCTTAGCACAATCTACCTCGGTAATCATTACGTTATTATCATTTGGATATTGTGTAGATATAATTATACCTAGTTTACTATCTAGTGTAATTTGTGATGAACGCATGGCTTCCACTGGGTAATCATCCATTGCACCACTTTCATCTGCTAGGAATATATTACTCAACTTACCGTCCATTCCATCATTACTATAAGCCAAAGGAACATATTCTATGTCGGTTAATTTACATTCAATCATGTCCCTTTTTATAACAAACTCATCTATTAATTGTGGGGATGATTTTATAATCTTTCTTATTGCTAATCTCAATTCATTACTCAATTTATAATCGGGAGCAACTGAAAAAAACCTAGAAAATCTAGGTTCTAGCAACATACCAATTATAAATATTATTGCAGAATTAAAAGTTTTAAAATTTTTTCTTGCAATTTCAAGCAAACTGGATTCGTAATACCGACTATCATCTTCCCTATAAAAAGTACATAAACTTGCAACTATAAAAAGCCATGCATAGTCTTCCATACCATCATAAATACTACAATGAAGGTCTGGATGTATCATCAATTTTAGTATTCCACAAATTTGATCAAATGCAAATTTATCTACATATGCTTCTGTATTATTACCGTCTACTATATTCTTCCATTCTCTAGCTTGTTTCTTTATATAGTATCCCACATATTCATTATCATTCTCTAAACACCATTTACAATATGTATAAGCCTTGCTCTTATTAATCTGCATTGCTTTCACCCCTAATGGCTTTTGCTACTGGGTTTTCTATTACTTCTGGTTTAGTTACACTTGTAAATTTTAAACGGTCTGCGGGAGAAAATCCAAACTTAATTGCAATATTAATCATTTGTGTCTCGGTGGCACGTTTTAATTTTATCCAAGGTGCTTCAACAAGGTTAGTTTCGCCTGCCTTGTTAGTGTATTCTGAAAATAAACCTTTATCATTTTCTAATCTTATACATTCACAATAAGTAGAATAACAATTACAATACATTGCCAGTTGTGTACTATCAACGTTGCTTAGAACTTTTCTTTCCTTTAATTCTTTAGTTAATTTTTTAAATTCTTTCTCTGCTATTTTATTTCCTTTGATGAATGGTGGCATTGTAAATTTATCACAATCACCATTTGCTTTTTTTTCTTGCTGTTGTCTATATTCTATTTGCTCTTTTGTATATCCACCTTTTTTAGTGTCTATATTATTTATACTTTTTCTACTTGGCATTTTTATCACCATCCTTTCGTTCTAATTGATAATTGTTTTCACTTGATAACCCCTCTAGGGTATCTATTTTAACATTCGTGTTTAAAAAAGAGGGCAGTCGGTGAATTTAAATCTTTAAAAAAATAATTATTCTCAATGGGGGGGTATATTGTATCAATTGTTTCAAGAATACAAACAATTAACCATTAATCTTATTTACTTCACTCTTTAACATTCCCATGCCTTCTAACCTCACACCTTCTAACCATAACCTGTTGCACTCTCTTAGTATCTTCATTGTGTTAACTCTATCTATCTTATACAACTCATGTACTACATCATGTACACTCTTATCTAATCCTATTACGTTATCTCTATCATATGCTTTACTATCATCTACTATAAGTTCTACTATGTGGTGCACACATGATGCTTGTCTTATAACACCATCTACATACAGTGACCATAGGCACACATACTCTTGTTCTTCTAGCACTACTACTCTTAACTTACGCCACTTAACAGACCAATATATCTTCTTATCTTCTCTCTTACTATCTCTATCATGTTGTTCCTTCGCAATCACAGGACACTTATGATTCATTGGTACTATGCCACAATGAGAACAACTCTTCATAGGCATTACTTATTACCTCCAATATCTAATCTACACGACAAAAAAGAAGCCTATCTCTAGACTTCTTTCGTATTTCATATTTAATTCTTACTAAGCTATAATCATTCATTAATTTATTAATTCATTACTTTCTTTATCTTCTACTATTTGAAAGTGTAAATCTATATCATTTTTTATAAAATAACTTTATCTAATGTAATATCTACATTATTTATTCCTTCATGCCTTCTTTTTTTCCAGTAATTTCATCTTTAAGTAGTTTTTCGTTTACTTCTTCTAAAACATTCAGACTCATTGTATAATAAGTTCCTATTACCGATCTTTTCCAATCATCATTATGTGCCATTAAAATATATGTAAAATCTCCTACTATTAAAACTGTAAATCCCTTTAAAATCGAATAAATTAAGTGGTCGTTAAAAGTTATAGATTTTCCAAGGAAAGTAACAAGGCTTAAAAAAACTGTAAAAAGTAAAACATAAAATACTGTAGCACTACTACTTTTACATTCTTCAAGATAACATATTTTAGAAGCTAAAATATTCTTTTCTTTAATGTACCCATCTTTAGTTTTAATTACTTTCAAATATTGTTCCTTAATTGCATCATAAACCTCTCCGTATAATGCATGTTCTGTAAGGCTGTCTTTATTAATTGTAATTTCTTGACATATATCAAACCTTTCTACCAATAATGAATTAAATTTTCGTCTACATCGTTCTAATATCAATCTTTTTAATATACTTAATTTGCAATAATGTATATCACTACTAATATCATTATCACTAGAATCCGCTGCAACTTCATCTAGAGCAACTTTAGAGTTGTTTTCAACTTCAATTACTCCATTCTCAATATCCTCTAAAACTTTTAATGAAATATTAAGCATCAAATTTCTTGGCTTTCCTTTAAGAATGTCTTTCCCAATGATATATGATACAAATAAAATCATTGCAAATAAAAAAAGTAATGTTAAACCAAATTTAGTTGCCTCATTATTTATGAACGAATTCAAATAGTTTATTACACATTGAAACGTAAAATAAAAAATACTACCTATAACAGCAATGTAATAAGCCAAACTGGACGAAGTAAGATTATTAGGATGCATTCCAAGGTTATCCTTTATCCTAATTTTCTCCATACTAATGCTAAATCGTTCTTGTTTCTTTTTCTTGATATAGTATTTTTTTATATAATTATAAACTTTGTCAATATTATTATATTGGATAATTGTTCCCTTATTTGATATGTCCGAATTAAATTTACTTATAATCTTATCATAATCGCTTAACTTATTTTTTCTACCCATTATTTTATTACCACCCCATAACCATTATTCGCCACAAAAATGGTAAAATCCTTTAATTATTTTTGGACAAATAAAAAAGCACCTAAATTAATAGGTGTTTTTCACTACTTCTTTATGGTTCTACCACTATGTAGTCTCCACATTTTTCACAATTAATTCTTATTTCCTTTAGTTCTGATTCAACTTCTTCAATATCTGTAATTTCATTTAAATCACCACTTACATCAATAGTTGGAGTATCAGCATTAAATCCATTATTTCTCATTCTCCATAATTGTACTTGGTTTCCGTTTTGATTTGATTTTAATTCTATAAAATTACCACATTTTTCACAGATAATTTGAATTTTCACTATAAATCATCTCCTATAAGACATCAACGGAACTTAAACATTATCTAATTCATCGTAAGGCATATTTGCCATAAGTTGTGCAGTCGCATAAAACTTTCTATATGCTTCTTGAATTTTTTGTACCGTATATTCATTATTATTTCTTTTACTATAAAATAACATAGTTAATTCCATTGCAACATCATTAAAATTTCTTTGTATCGGAGTTGGGATTACTTTAATTTCTTCTGCCATTTCTCTCACTTCCCTTCAATTACATATTTCTACATATGAAGTAAAATATCCTTTATATTCTTACAAATTTTATTTCTTTTTATCATGGCGTTTTTCACTATATTCATGTAATTTCTCTTTTGCAGTAATTGTTGCCGAATCATTCTTATTCTCTCTTTCTCTACTATTTTTAGGTTCTTCCTTTTCAATATCCTCTAAAGCCGTTAAACAAATACGCGAGTTAGATATCTCTTTTCGGTTTTTAATTTTAACCATTTCATAGGACGTCAATATTATAATAACTAAAACTAGATACGTCAATATAAACTTCATTTTAGAAAAAGCATCTCCAGGTATAGAAATTAAGTAAGTTGTCGCTATAGTTATTGCAAGAGCAATAACTGTTATATATACACTTGTATAGTTTATCTCCATTATTTTTTCTTCAATAATTTTTTTCAATTTTATTTTTTCATTTTTTATAAATTCTGGTTTATTTTTTATGAATTCAGAATCATCCATTTTACTTTTATAAATTCTATAAGCATTAATATAGTTATCCTTTACGGATTTATAGCTTTTTTTATCATTTGCAATTTCTTCAATACTTTTACTTCTTAAGAAACATATTTTTTTTAAGATATTGTTCACACAAATCACCTCATGACCATAATTCGTCATAAAGTAGTGATATTCCTTTTTATATGAAAAAGAGCGCCCATAATTGGATGCTCTTAAATAAATTATTTACCTAGATATCGTTTTTAATTCTTCATTTAATTCAAATAAATTCTGAAAAATTTTATCAATAGTATTTTCATCAATAAATTGTTGAAACTCCGGATTAAGGTTTTCTGTATTGCCATAATAAATTAAATACAAACCTGCACCTTTGACAACACTTAATTCAACAAATACATCTTGTTCATCCTCTTCTTTGTTAAATAAAGTAAAAACAATCTTACTTTCATAATATTTTATTTCAATTCTTTTATAACCTTTTATATCAATATATTCACTTAAATCTGTTGTTGCTTCAATACCATCTATTTTATATTTGTCAAGATTACTATTAACCTCATTAACAAGATTTTGCATTGCTCTACTAATAATATTTTTGTCAATAGTTAACTTCCTAAACTGTAAAACTAACTCTTCTTTCCAATCCACCATAAAACTTCCTTCCTCTTTATATTTATTAAATCTTGTAAACCACTTCAACGTTTGTTGATGATTTTGTGTTACATTCTAAATAATCCATCCCTCTTATTGAGATTTTATATCTATCTAAAGGAATCATTAAAACCTTATTCCCTGCACCACCACGCACTGGCTTGATCCCAGAAATTAATCCGTCTTCTAGCATACTATCAATTAAATCCCCATACTCATCTTTATCAATACTTAATTCTATTCCTGTTGGCATCTTGCTTTCTAAGTCAAGTTTTTTTAATATTTCAATAACTTTATCTTTTTTACTCAAGCTAATCACCTCCCCCATAAACAACATATTTCTACATTTAAGAGGTAATATCCTTCTTTTTGTAACATTTTATAAAATTATCTATAAGCCTTCATATCATCAATATTTAATGTAGCAAAACTTTTCTTTATCTTACTGAATTGTTTATTAATGACCTTGAATTCATCATAGAATCCCTCGTCCCATTTTAAAACTATTTCTTGAAACAAATCATCTTCTACCTTATATATACAACTTGTATAATTACCATTTCTTCTCAAAGCACAAGGATATATGAAATTTGCACTTAATACTGCAACCAAGCCAATTGAATCTATGATTTCAAATCTATCCTCTGTAAATTCTTCTCTAATTTTATCTATATTTTCACTCATTTTAATCCCTCCACTTTTAACAGGAAGCAACATTACATCGCTCCCCTATTTTTATTTCATTCCATATGTATATTTTCTATGTTTTTATGTTATAATTTAATTAACGTTTAATATTTATAAATTTACTACATCGCCAAATGTAGTTCTTGAAGTTGCATCTACGCCAATAGATTCAGCTTCTTTTTCATTTTCTATGTTCACATTTGCCCATAACAAACCTGTTTTAATTTTACTTATAGTACAATCTTTAACTCCATATATTTCAGCAATATCCTTGTTTCTTTTTCCTTCTTTTAATAGCAGTTTTATTTTTATTACTTTTTCTTCATCTAGTATTAATTTATATTCTTTTGTAGTAACAACTGCTTTGGCTATATTACAAACTATTACACCTTCAATTTGCCTATAATGTTGCATCCATTCATTTTCTAAATCTCTTGCTTCCACATCTGTATCTATATTACTTTCTAATATTTCCAATTTAATATCTAATATAGAATTATATGCATCTTGAAATTGCTTATTAGAGTGTACGCCCCTTTTAACCTTAGATATATTACCACTCAATCTTTCATACTTACCCGAACCCACATAGATGTAATCACCTACATGTACTGCATATACTATTTGTTTACTTGTATCAATATTTTTTATCATTATTATTGCCCTCCTTGTATGGCTCTCGCCTATATTTTTAGTTATTTAGTTTATAAATTTTTACTAATCTCGCTGCACTCATTTCCTCTGGCCCGACATTCTCTATGTACATCAAACACCCATCTAAATCTGTGAATCGAATATGCCTATGTTCCTTTTGTATCCTCATGCGTTCCTTAAATGAATTGTAAGGAAAAATCTCTACTAAACTCAACATCCACACCTCCGATTAATAGCTTGATATAAGAAAAAGCCAAGTGGAAATACACTTAGCTTACTTGGCTTTCTAATTTTTTAATTTTTTTATTTCTATGAGCTATTTTTTGTCCTCTATTTCTATTCTCAGCCATATGTGCTAATTCCTTAATATCATCTATATATTTTAGAATCTTATAACATTCTGCTATGTTTAAAGAACTTTCTTTAGCTATCACATCATGTAGTTTTCGAAGTCCTTTCATAGCACTCTCACACCTTATAACTCTTGTTTTGGTATCTAAATTTATAACACAATCTATAAACTCTTTGACTAATTGTTTAACATCATCGACATTACTGTCGACAAAGGTATTCATAGTTCTTCTAATACTAAACCTTATTTTATTATAATCCTCTAAAGACATTTCACCTTTTGTATTCATAATTTCATTTACTTCATTAAGTTTTGATTCCATTTCATTAAATTTATTAATATAATCAATCTTGAATTTAAAAGCTTTTGCTCCTGTAAATCCCATAGCAAGCAAAGTAAATCCATCTTTAGTTATTAAATATTCTTTGTATTCCTTACCTCTTGAAATATATGTGCTTTTAACTAAATAATTTTCAACTTGGGAAATCCCACCCTCAAACAATTCATTAATAACACCATTGTTTTTTATATTTCCCTTTGAATCAGTTCTTCCTTCTATAGAATAAATAACCTCAGCATGTTCCTTTTCGAAATCCGTAGCTATCGTTCTACTAGTAGCATATACCTTTCCGTTTTTTGTTAATAAATTAATTTTGTTGTTCATGAAAACAACCTCCTAAAATAATTTTGAAAGCCTCTCACCTTTCTAGTCCTCTCTGTAATTCTGTAAATTATTTTAAGAGGTATCCACTCCAGTTTTTACACCTTCATCGTTTCATCTACCTCTAATTTTAATAGTACCTACTTCTCACTTCGGTACAAAATTTCTCTGTAAATATTCACTTACCTTAAAATTAAGGTAAGCTAATTCCGTTCGATTTATTTATTATCCAGTAACATCACTGGTGCAATTTTTAAAATTACCAATATATATACATATTTCACTCCGTATATTGAGGTTTAAATATATACATATTGCTAACTTAAAATTCTTTGCCTAATTTGTTATTATCACTTTCTGGGTTTATTTTGTTAATATTCTGTAAATAATTAAATCTTTAAATAAATACACTTTTATTAAGTACATTTATTTAAAGATTTATATTGACATATGAAATTATTTTATGATATACTTATATTGGTGTATTATGTTCTAAATTAATTTAACAAAATAAATTATATATTATTTTAACCAGCTCAAAGTTAAGCTGACGGTAAATACCATCCGCCACCCCTATTGCAATATTCTTTCTAAAACAGTTAAAAGTGTAGTAAATGTAAACATTATTACAATTACCAAAGTCCATATACTACTTTTTTTACTAAATTTTATTATGTCTTTTTTTATTGCTATTATTTGTCCTACATTTAAAAAGATTACTATAATAAGCAATATAGCTAAAATTATATTAATTATTAACATCATTAAACATCTCCTTCGCCATTTTTTCGTTTTGTATTAGTCCAGTTCTAACAACATGTCCTATATAATTACTACTAAAAATTAAATTGTTGTAATAGTCCTCTTCTCTGTCTACCTCGTTATCGTCTTCATCAGCAGATTCTATTAATTCAAATACTTCGATAAATGTTTTCCAATCCACAAATTCCTCTATTACATTTAATGTATCTATAATTCTTCTATTTAATAAACACATTTCTTTTTTTATAAAATCCAGTCTTATTTGATATTTATTTCTAAACAAAGTCAAATATCCTATTGCTTGAGCATCATAAGTTTTTTCCATTTGCCTATTTTCTATTTGTTTGTTATATTGGGATATTGCTAATTTATAAATACATTCCTCATTATATAATTTTTTAGCCTGCTCCTGTAAACTTCCTTTTGTATTTATTTCTATTATAGCTTCCATTATTTTATCCATTATCTTCTACCTCCAAATTTGGGTATACTTACTCTATTTAATTTAGCCAGATTTCTTTTTACACCAATTGTTATATTATTAGTTTTATCTAACTTTGAGTTGATTTCCTCTAATAATTCAATTATTCTTTTTAAGTAATTTAGCATATTACGCCACCTCATTTAATACTTTTACTTTATTATGCAATTCTATAAATACATCTTCTTTTCTGCTAAAATTATCTACAGTAACACTAAAAATATTATCTTTATGATTTGCAATAATTTTGTCACTTTGAATAGTAATTTCTACATCAATAATACTAAAATATTCCAATCTATTAATTACATAATCCTTGATATCCTCTATCTTCCAATTTGGACTAAGGACATTTAAAACATTATATAAATCTCTAACATAACTTTTATATGTAGATAATTCATTTGTAACTTTAATTGTTGTATTGTATCTCTCTACAAGCTCCATATTAATCTTATTAACTCTGTCGATGTTTTCTCTACTCAGCCATAAAGCCATAGATTTAATTTTTCTATTATTGAATGACTTATTTTTGTTTATGTAATTTTGTCTGCTATTAATTTCATTTTCATAGATGTTATTTATAATGCTTTTGCAAATATTTAATACATCTGTCTTACCTTCAATTACTCCTATTGCAAATGCCTCTTGTAAATATTCATCATCAAAAATATTAATAATTATTTCATTGTTATTTAATTCTAATTTATAAGTCCAATATTCTTCTTCCCATTCTGCATGTGTATTAATTACCGCTTCAATCTCCTGTAAATTTATTTTTAATTGCTTAGTTGTTAATTTATTCATACATTCTCCTTCGCTCTTTTAAGTGTCGCCACTATTAATTTTAGATAATAAAAAAGAACGATTAGAATTTTATATCCAACCGTTCAAAAATTTATTATACTTCCACAAAAAGTGGTGAGAAGGGGTAGAACCCCGAACACCCTATATAATCTAATAAGAGTAAATAAAAAAGACATATAATAATTTATGTATCCATATCATGTTAAATATTGTTCTTGTTATATGTATAGTTGTACCCCTGTGACATGAAAATTACCATTCGATTTATTTGAACAATTTTGTATTAATTATAAATAATAGTAATGATAAATATATAACTATAAGATTAAAATACTATATATTCGTAACATATTGTTACAGTTGTATTAACGATATGTTATGTAGCCTATCGGCTAGTCTTCACAGACGGTGACACATCTTTAATTCTTATGGCTATCGCCAACGAATGAAATCTGTGTTCGATATTTTTCATATTTTTCTTTTTCATATTTTTTTCATTTTTCATATTTTCATATTTTCATACTATCATACTATATTACATTCTATTTCTATTTTATATTAGTTGTTTCACCCACTACATTTACTATATAATCTATATAACTAGATAAAAAGTAAAACATGTGGGTGAGTTTTATATTATCTTATTTACAATTATATAACTTTTACTTATTCTCTTGCCATCAATTACTTTATCTTCTCTTTTAGTTGTACTAACAGCATAATGTAAATTTAATTGGACTCTTAATATATTTTCCAATGTAGAGGGTTTAAGTTTTTTAGTTCTGTAATCTACTCCGTCTGCAACAGTTATTAATTCTTTGATTATTAAATCTGATATTGTTTGTTGTTCATCTGAATATAATCTTTGACCTACTATACTTTCTAAATATTTTTCTAAACTTTGGATTTCATCATTCGATATTACATTTTCAATATAATTAGCCTTATCAAAACTTCCTGTTAACTCTAACCAATGTAACTGCTCCAATACAAAAGCAAATTTACCACAAGTATCAAATTCTAATATAGTGTTTTCAAATGCTTTAATATCTAACTGCAATCTTCTATTTCCTATTAAATTTAATCCCCATTCTTTAGTCATATTATCTCTATAAAATAAGTCTTGCATTTCTCCTATTTTTTTTAAATCATTATCATATTTTCTATTAAATAAGTTAATATCTGCTTTAAATAGATCAACTTCTAACTGTTTATCTGTACAATCTTTAAGTTTATTTATGAATGACTTTTTATATCTTGTAGGTATATATAAATTTACTTCTTGAGCATCATTAATATCAATTCTTTTTCTACCCAACATTTGCATAAAAGTTATTCTATCCCAAGACATTATAACTATATTAGTTAACTTATCGTCATTTAAATTTATTCCATTATCCATTGCTTTTGTTGCACATAAAATTTTGCATTCAAATTTGCTATTAGATATTATATTATTGAGTTCTTCTGTTTTGTCTCCAGCTTTTACAATAGCGCAAATATCTTCCCCGAACTCCTCTTGTATTTCTGTAGCATCTTTTAATTTTGTAACAAATATCAGCCATTTTTCATCAGTTGTATCATTTTTAATAGTTGATATAATATCTTTTATTCCTGTGAAATATTTTATATTGACATAACTATAATCTACACCAGTTGTGTATTCCCACAGTTTAGGTTGTTTCCCTAAATAACCCTCACACATATGTAATATAGGATATTTCAATTCTTCCATAGTTGCACTTATGAGTATTTTAATAGAATTACGATTTTTACTCATTATTAATTTATTAAATGCAATTCTCACTTTAGCATTAAATCCACCATCTGCTAACAAGTAATGACATTCATCCATTATAATATAATCATACTCACTAGTTTGATAGTATTTGCTTAGTTTATAATCCTTATCTAATTCGCCATTCTGAATAGCATGATAAGAAGTAATTGTTATATCTCCTATTTCTGTTATTTTATCTAAGGTATCAACATCTAATATCTTGTTATTCTTATATAATATGTATTCACCTTTTTCACTCTTAAGGTATGGAATAGGTCTATTTAACTGTTCTAATAAGTCTACTTTTAATTGTCTTTTTAAATTAGTTCTGTTGCATATGTACAATAATCTTTCATGGTCTTTCATATGAGGAATTAAAACTTTCTTTATGAAATATGTTTTTCCTGTTCCAGTTTGTGCTTGAATTTTTACTATATCACCTTTTCGCCATTTCTTATAATCTTCTCCAATTTCATCAATAACCCATTTTAATTTTAATTTATTCATAATTAGAACACCATCCTCTTAATTTATTATCATAACTTAAATTGCTTTATTTGGGTTTTTATTAAACTTATCTCTTAATAATGTAATTCCTGTTATAGCTTTTCTAAATTCTAATGTATCTTCAAAGCTATATATTTTTTCGTCATTTTCTTTGTCGAATATAAAATATCTAAATCCTATGTAACTTAGTGAATTTGCTAAATATAATTTTTTAACCTCATAATACTTTTTATTTTCCATGTTATTGCCACCTTTCATAATTTTCTAATCTCTGTTAACTCCATAATCTTTTAATTAAATCCGTTTGTAATTTTTACATTGTTTTTCCACAAAACGTGGGCATAAGGGGTAGAACCCCGTTGCCCTTATAAGTCTATACATACTCCAAAATTATTTTT
The DNA here is from genome assembly GCF_011065975.2 of Clostridium sp. FP1. Classification (NCBI taxonomy): domain Bacteria; kingdom Bacillati; phylum Bacillota; class Clostridia; order Eubacteriales; family Clostridiaceae; genus Clostridium; species Clostridium sp. FP1. The sequence goes on from NZ_JAAMNJ020000001.1 coordinate 3,045,164, forward strand.
AGTTATATGCTTACTACCATCCGTCTTTAGCATAAATCCTTTAACTTTTACATTTGTTTTGCCTTCTATTTTCTTTTTAAATTCTGGAAATGTTTCTAATTTGGTTATATCTAAATCATAGTAGCCGTTTTCAGCTAATCCATTTTCTATATTTTCTATTAACCGTGTATCTGCACTTTTAAATCTAACTTCCGCTGCTAACTTATATCTAACTAGATCATTAGTTTTTAATTTCTGAATAACTGCATCTGATAAATTTACAGGCTTTTCTTCTCTCTTATAAGTATCATACATATATTCAATTTTACCTTCAGAATCTTTTATGTATTTATACTTAATGCTTGGGTTTATTTGGTCTACTGCAATTAATGCACACATAAAAAAGTTAATTATAAATCTTTCTGTAAGTTTTTCTATCTTACTTAAAGCTATTGCAACACTATAAATGTCGTTATTTTCTATTATTGTATTGGCTTTTAATAAGAATTCTGCATCTGTTTTATCAAGTGCCTTGTAGTAATTATATTTATTAATTTTATATCCTTGCTGAATATCTTTTAAATCTTTTTGCCACTGTATATCTTCCCATTTACTCGAAATATTTTCCTTATCTAAATGATGTATTGCAGTTTTAGTCTTAATTCCTTTATCAGCTTTAACCCTATCACTTTGTATTTTATTAATTTCTATTAAATAATCATCATACATTTCAGTTGTTTCTTCCCAAGATTTTATAGCATTTTCTTTTGTATATAATGTATTTACTAGTTGCTTTTGTAATTCTTCACCCTTGTCACTAAAACCTTTCTTTCTCTTAGCAATAACATTTAATAGTTCTTCCTGTACTCTATCTCCAAAATTATCCAGTGTAGAATTTAAAGAATACTCATATTTTGTTGTATCAACATCCTCTAATCTTTTAGCATATTGCAAGAAATTTGCTTTTCTTTTATATTTATCTTTTATAACCCTTGTATAAGCTTTAACGTCTATACAATTCATAGTTTTAGGGCTATCTATAACTAAGCTACTAACATATAAAAGAGAATATATATCCTTCTCATTCTCATAGAAATTTCGCTTTATTTTTTCTCTTAATATTTCATTGTCAAGATTATTGCTATAATCTAATATTCCTTTTTCTATTAATTCAACTCTTATAAATTCTTTAATTATTTCAAACTGTTCATCTTCTGTTTTATCTTTAATTTCAATTTTTTCACATTTTATTATTTTATTTTTTATTTGTTCCCAATTCCAAAATTTACCACTCTTACTATAGAATGTTGGTAGTAATTGGTTATTATTGTTAACACTGGCACCCATTATAGCTACCTGACCTATTAGGTTTCCAGAAGGTGTGTATGTAGCTAGAAATCTCCCCTCAGCATTAAATTTACATCTCTCTTTTTTACCATCTTGTTCAGATATAAAATACTTGCAATCAGCAGGTACAATTACAGCATTTCTAACTATAGAATTATCTACCATAGTAGTAGAGTCCCCATCTTTATCTGCCGATCCCATAAGGCCTAAAATATCTGACTTATCGTTAAAATATACAATTTCCTCACTTCTACACAACCAATTATCTAGAAAAGCATTTCTCTTAAACATTACATTATGTATTTCTGAATAAGCCATGCATGGATTTCTGAATATAGTACGTGTTTCTCCATTTTGAATAGCACTACAATAAAACTCTTCTGCATTAAGTCCATTCTCTCCCTGTTCCCTTGTCATTGCATAGTTTAAGTAACTAATTGGGTCTATTGCTATGTAATTATAAGTAGCTTTTAATGTAATTCTACCCTGTGCCATATCTCTTATTTTCTTCTCTATTAGTTTTGCTAGGTTCTTTTTAACGTAACTTAGCTTCACATTTTCTCGATTTATGTTTATTAATACATTGCTCTTATCTACCACATTTGTAATTTCTTTTAAATCTTCTATGTCATTTTCACTTTCTGCACATTGGTTATAAAATAGGTTTATGTAATCTACATTTATTTTAAATTCATTTTCAGCAGTTCCTTTTTCAAAAGGTTTTAATATTTTCTTAAATAGTTTAAAGTCCTGTTCAGCTAAAGTGTTATATTCGTTTGTAGTAACTGCTAACCCCTGCATTAGCTGATAATTCATTCTTCTATATTGCTTTATATCTTCATTCTTCTTGTTTACTTTAGTTATGTATAATTTATTTAATAATTTGTATATATCCATATGTTTTTCATTGTTACATTTTTCTAATAATGAATTGTATTCTTTCATGCCATAATATTCTTTGCCTTCTTCTTTTTTAAAGAAATCTGCCAATTTAACCATACTCTCATTAAGTAAAATCGTGTTATCTGTAACTACGTTCCATTGCTTATACATATCTAATAATTCAAAATGTCCATCTACTTTTCTACAATAATCTGTGTCGCCTATTTGGGCGTGTGCAATATCTAAATAAGCTATTATATTAAATCTAGTAACCATACCTTTAATAGCTATTCCAAAACCTCTTATAATTGCAAAATCAATATCGTCTCGTCCTAAGGTACGACCTATAGAATCCATAACTTTATGTGTCGCAATTCCACCGCCGTCAAATATATCTAATTTACCATCAAATTTATAATCCACTAAATCGTAATCTACCCCAGTTTTTTCTTTACCACCTTCTGTTGTATATGTAACATCTTTAGGCTCTACAGTCTTATATGTTCTTTTCCATTCTAGTTGTGCCTGAGGTAATATTATAATATTAGGCATATCAATTTCTGTAATCAACTCCGAAGTTGCAAGCGAAAACCTTGATAATATTTTCTTGTTTACGTACATATCTTTAGTTTTATCCACCTTAGAAAATTTACCTAAACTTATAATATCTTCAAACCATCCTGCAAAATCTTCAATTTCTGTATTTATAAATATGACTTCACATTTAGATTTTGAATTCTTATCCTCTTGTTTCATTCCACCGACTGTAGCAAACCATGCTTTGTATAATCTTCCTTCCCATGTTATTCCGTTATTCCATTGTTCTTTAGCTTCATTTTCTGTATAAGGTAACATTACTTTTATAAATTCCGTAACCTGTTCATCATCTTCAAATTCACTTTTTCTATAAGTTTCTAATGACTTTATTAAGAAGTTATATGTTCCCACCTTTACAATATTTTCTTCAGTTAAATTGTAAACCTCACTATTTTTAATATTTGATTGATTAATTTTTAATATTTTAATTTGTTTCACATTAATCCCATCCTTTCATAATTGATTATTTTATAATTGATTTTCCACAAAACGTGGTGCGAAGGCTTGGAAAGCCGAACACCTTATAAGATTATTTTATATATCCAACGGATTCTCCATCGCGAGTAAATAAAATTTTTATTTTAAATTTGAATAAATCTATTGATTAATGTCCAGAATAGAGATATACTATTGTCATAAGTTATTTAGATTATATATCTCTACTAGTAAAGTTAGTGTTTATTTGATTTTCAAGGAACATATTTCAATGTAATATAAAATTCGTCGTTTATAACAGAGGGTTTATTTCCCCTGTATTTGTGTTTGTCTTATACATATTTTAATTATAGTACCACAACCCTATTTTGTCAATGATTCCTAGAATCGTGACGTTTTTTTACTTTTTTGGACTAAAATATATTAACTTTTACAACTCGGTTAATGCGACTCGTGTTAAACAATGAGATGCATTTCTACCCTACTGGGTGTTTCGCCGACTCAGGTATATCTAAAAACATTTCTAATTCTTCTGGAAAAACAGGTCTATTTTTCAGCTTTAAATCTTCCATGATCTCGTCATCAAATTCATAGTTGTACTCATATAACCCGACCAGAGCCTCTATTATATCCATTTTCTTACTTATATATATTCTCTGTTCTTCGCTAAGATTTGTATTGGAAAATGCCTTTCTTAAGTATTGATAATATTCATTTACTTTTTGATGTTTTATTTTAATTATATTAATCACTCCTCTTAATTTATATGGATGGAATTAATGACCTGGAGGATCAATACTACAAACATCTGTCTGTGTTGCTTTTCCTACAGTAAAACCTCCAGACACATTTGTTGCAATTACTGTACTAATCGTTAGTGCAACTACTCCTGCCAAAATTATTCTCTTTTTCTTTTTTAAAATCTTCATATTTGAAGACCTCCTCAATAAATATTCTATGCCAGAGTTTAGCTGGCACGCTATCTATTAAGTTACTTTACAACATACTATCTAGTTCAGATTTTAATGTTATTAATATTTCCTCTTTTTCCGTATCTCCTATATTAAATAGCATTATCTTAAATTTAGTATTTTTATAAGTTTCAATGCATCTTTGCATTTCTGGAATATCTTTTAACATTTTAGCTTTATTGAATATAGATAATATTTTATATCTTTCTTCACCTATCTTGTCATAAAATTCGATACATTCCTCAAACATCTTAATTCCTTCCGGTATAAATTTATCAGTTAATTCCATACATATACTTCCAATCATCCAACAAGTGTAAGCATAATCACTATTTTTTGTTTTGCTAAACATTAAAGATTCTTTAGCCACATTATAAGCTTCATGAATATATCCATTCTTCTTTTTTGCAAGTGCTATGTGGAAATTTACCCACTCTAATTCTATGTCCATTTCTGGACTTTGAGTAATACTAACCATTTCATACAGGTTTTTTAAATATTCCTCTGCTAATTGCTCCATTAATTTATAATCCTCTTGACATTTAGCCATTCTTATTTCCATTCTTTTTTGTTCGTAAACTTGATACATTTTTAAACATCCCCAACTATTCTTAATTCCTAACTGTTGAAGTAATACTTTTTGAACCTCCTGCATCTTCTCTAGGTTTATAAATCCTATCTTAAATAAAATGTCATTCTTGTTAATTGTTTGAATTTGATTACTAAGTAATTTAGATTCGTGTAATAATCCGCACTCCATACCTATTATTACATTGTTATGACTGTCTGTATTAATAGTGGAGGTAAGTGGTATTATATTAATTAGATTGCTAAATTTATTATTATCTTGACAACTTATAACTAAAATAGGATGTTTTCCTTTTAACAAATCTCCTTTTCCTTCTAGTTCTGCCATAAAAATATCTGCTCTTCTAACTATTAATTTTCCCACTTAATTTCTACCACCTTTAAAATTGTTTTTTTGAGGTAGCAAGCAATGCCACCTCGTATATATTATTACTATTTTTTAACTTATTTTCCTGTATCCAATGAAGCAACTTAACCTTTCTGTCGTAGATAATTCTTCTCCACATTCTTCTGCTATTGCTTGCTCTATTTCTAACATGTCTAACCATTCGTAGGTGCCTTCTTGCACACAAATTAGCCCTGTCCAATGTTCTTCTGTCTGTCCTGTCCACTCTTCTACATCTCTTATTGAGGCTAAGTCTACACTATATACCGTAGTTGAAAAATCTTTACATAATTCTAATATTTCATTTTCTGAACCTACTCCATATGTTCCCCCACACAGACCAAAATTAAATATATTCTGAACCCCATTTGCACCAGTTTTAGTTGTTAAATTTTTATTACACATTTTAATATTCCCCCTAAATTTTATTTAATTTTCTAAGAGCATTTTAATCTATCCAATACATTTTTCTATGTCTTTTTAATCCACTTATACTAGGTTCTAAGCCTTTATTCTTACATGCTGTTATATAATCCATAACTATATAAACGCTCATTCTGTGACCTCCTATGCTTGTACTATAGAAGGATTTAATGTTATAATCTAAGTGCGAGTTAGGACTTAACATTATCCTTCGGGTGTGTTGGGTTCTTTTTTTATTTAATAGAATTATTAAATCTTTTATCATAATTAAATGTAAAACCTATACTTGTTACACTATCATCTTTGACCCTTATAAAGTAATTACTATCATCTAGATTTTCTATTACATTTAGAGCTACTTTTAACATTTCAATATTTTGCATAGCCATTTTATTATTTCTACCACTTTTCAATATGGTTCCTTCTTGTAGCTTTGTTTCAAATTCTAATTCTTTAATATATTCTTTTAATTTTTCATTTCTAATATCATTTGCCCATTTTACTTGTTTTTCTGAGCCTTTTAGTTCTACCATCACTTTCTCCCCCATTATTTGCTTTTTTAAACTTCGTAAACCTTTCCTTCTACATTGTCCTTATCCCCATTTATATGAGGTTTAATCCATACTTTTTTACCACTCTTGTATTCTCTCCAATGCCCTCTAACTGTCCAACCTAATGTGTGTCTTTCATATTCTCTTTTCTCTTCTTCCGTAGGAGGTTGTATATGATCTGTATTTAATGTAATTATTGTTTGTTTAATTAATTTAGTTTTAGGTTTTTTACCAGCTCTTTTATCCTTTTTAGATTGAATTTTATGTGTGTGAGTTTTAGTTTGTCTTATAACTTGTTCTTGGTTGAGTTGAGAATATATCAATATTGAAAAAAAATTACATAAAGTAATGTTAATTTCTTCCAAATGCTCATCTGAACTTATTGAATGACTAAGATAAAATTCACTTAATGATATATCTGTATCTTCTAAATCTGTTATAAATATTTTATCTTGAATCATTTTTATGCCATTTTTTAAAGTTATTATAGGTTTCGTTACCCCAATAGTAGGCTTAATTACTCTTACTATAGAGTTATATGCATAATTAGAAAATCTCAATTTTTCATTTACAAACTCAAAGTATATAATGAAGTATATATTATTACTTACATTTCTTTTTATTAGTCCTTTATTAAATATAATATTAATTAAATTCACATTTCTATTTATTAAGTCATTATTTTTTAAACACCAATTTTTTATTTTATCTAATTCATCCTCTGTAACTTCAATCACATCTAACTTATCTAAATCACCTAATGTTAACTCTTTCAATTCTACCACCCCCTTCAATTTATTTAAGGTCGCTACCCTCAGTGGATTATTTTTATATAAGCTATAAGTTCCAACTATAGAAAACTTTGTTTTGATTGTGTTTGTTTTCCATAATTTAATAATACACCTAGACATACAGTATGTCAACATATATTTCAAAATATTTCTAAATTTATTTGCACACATACATCATCTTGACGTATACTATATCTAGGAGGTGTTTCTGTGATTAAAGTTAAAATAAATGATATATTAGAAGAGAAAAAGATAAGCGTATATGCCCTTAGTAAAAATATAGGTATAAGCCAACATAATCTTTCTAAGTTAATTAAGGGCGAAACTAATAGTATTAGGTTTGACACATTAGAAAAAATCGCTGATGAATTACAGTGTGATATATGTGATATATTAAAAATAGTTAAAGACTAGAAATTAATCTAGTCTTTTTGTTTATTAATAATATATTATTTTTGTTAGATCTTCAGATATTAAAATTTTATTATTCTCTAAAAATTCATCATAACTTAAATCAAATACATTTATAATATTTTTATTAATATTATGTATGAAAAATTTATTTCCAATTCCAGTTACTTCCTGAATATCCTTAACTACTTTTTTAAGTTTTTCTTTAAATTTCGATTCTATTGTCTTAGTTAATTGTTCAAATTTTTCATCTGAAATTTCTTCAATTTCATAAATAGAATCCAATACAGCACCTGCTCCTTTTGCAATACCTTGTATGTGAATTAATTTATAAGTAAACTCTTTTGAATTTTCATTTAATTCAATACTTTTTATTGTATCAACTATTGTACATTTTTTAACGAAACTTCCTACCATTACATTTCTCTCCTGTCTGCTTTTTTAGTCACTATTTATTCTATTTTAACCTTTTTAATTTCTCCATTTTCTAGTGTTACAATTTTATATAAACCAATTTTTGATTTTATTTCCTCTCTATCAATTATGTTTACAAATATATCTATTTCATTTTCTAACACTCTCAAAACATTATAACCACTATATTCACATATCAATATCTCGTTTTTCATAGTTATGTGTATTTGTGTAAATGGTACGAGTACAGCACTTAGTCCTTCAAATTTATCAGTTTCACATAAAATATTGTTTTGATTGTCTTCCTCTATAAATCGTATTTTCATTTATAATTCCACCTCATCATTAGTTATTATTCTGCTATTTTTTGTTCTTGTGTATCTGATTTCTCTTCATATTCCCTAATTTTTTCTTTTATTTCATCAATTTTATATTTGGCATTTAAAAGATTCACTTTACTGCTAACATCATTAAATTTTTTTTGATTTAAACAATTTAGTATTTCTATTATCGCATCTAATTTTCTTAAAGCATGTGCATAATCCCTTTTATCAGTTCCTTGATGTAGTTTACTTAAAACTTTAGTAGCTTTACCTAAATGTATCCTAATATCTAACATATCTTCTATTAGTATATCTTCGGGAACTAATATTACCCTATCCATCATTTTATCACTCCTATATCTTTTGTTTTTTGTCTAAACATAGTATAAATTAAAAACGTATTTTTGTCAATTTAAACGCATTCACCTCCTTCTTGCTTCATTTTACTCCATTTTTCATTTGCCACGTTTAATAAATACTCTTAATACTATTAAGTTAATCAAAAAAATCCATCATTTGGGCACTTTTTATTGATAATGTTGGATTATATTATCTTTAGACCATACAAAATCATACTTCCAATCTTAATTTAACTAAAAAACTTCTTATTATTTACAATTATTAACAATATTTATTATAATTTATAGTTTTTATTTGAATTTTTGTTATAATATACTAATTAAATTACATATGTATTTAATAATTGTTTGTGATTGCCTTAAATTTGAACCATTTTATAATTGTTTTAATAGATACAGTGTATAAAATTTTTAAAATAGTGTATAATTTAAATACTTCATTTTTATTTAAATAACTAAAGAAAAGAAAACAATACTGCACTGGGATCCCCCTAGGTGCAGTATTGTTATTTTTATTGATAATCTAAAATCTAAATTTTATCTCATATATCTTATCAGCTCCATTATTACACTCTGCCACTTATGCACTAGAATATCATTACAATTTTTAATGTTTCCAGTCTTTAATATAAATACCTATACAATCGATCAATTCATCTCCATATTTATCAAAAGCTTTTCCAATAATATAATCCAAATCTTTTTCTTTCAGCTCCCTTAATGTCTCTGAAAAACAATCACTTCCATTTATAGAATTTGTATATAAATAGTATCTTTTTTCATTCATGTCTTGTATATATTTAGGATCAGCTCTATCCTCTAAACTTCTTTCAATAAAAGCAACTGATACATAGTTATTTATATCGAGCTTATACAATTTGCATATACCCATTAATCTTCCAACAGGTATTCTCATCATCATTTTGCTATCAGAATAAGCATAAATTTCTTGCTTTAAAACTTCAATGTAACCTTCAACTTCTTCGATACTGCCTTGTCCACTTTTTAATTTGTCTAAATCTATCATGATATCCCCCCATATTTCAAATTAAATTATAAGATTATATTACTATATTACCAAATTATTAACAATGCTAATAATATATTGCTTTTCTACACTCCTCATTTTATTTAACTCTTATTTAAATTTTAACCTTTTCTAAAATATTCACAAACCCATGGCCTTGGTCATGAAATATCACTTCTGTGCATCTCTGTCACTTAAATGAACAACTATAAGGAAATCATATTACATTTGATTTTAAATGGACTTTAGCGATATTTGAGTTAAACCCCTTTGTTTTCAACGTTTTATTATTTAGATTTAATTTAAGAATTTACTTGACACTACGAACTTGAACTTCTAATATTTGGGAATGTTAAGCACGACGTAGTTACCCTAAAAAATTAGGATAACGTAATATTTGGTTGATGTTGAAGTCTCTCGAAAGCCTATTTGTTATAATACTTTTATATGTACTCTATTCCCATACATACTCATAAACTGCTTGTCCATGATTATATTACACCCTTGTCTTGCGACTAATAGCGAACCACCCTAAGTAATATTTAAACAGGACACTTATACCCTGCTAAGGTCGTAGAACACAAATAGGCTCAAGCATTACAACTCCCACTGTACTTTATAGCATCGGACACAGTTATCCTACTCTAATTATTTAGACTTGCTAGAGTGCCTACACAAGTAACCTATACCTTAAATTTTGGCATAGGAAATAAACCTTGCAAAACCTTATTTTCTTTGATAAACTTTATATGAGGGTAAATAGGTTTTAACAAGAATCTATTAATTTATATTCAATTTTTCAAAAGGCTTGAAGGTATGAACTTCGTAGCCTTTATTTTTTTATCTTTACGTATTTCCCTTTATTTGTTGTAGGTTGCATAAGTTCTAATGGGTTAATTAAATCAAAGTCCTTTTGTAAATCCACCAGAAATAAATCCATATATTCTTTTACTGTAGATAAATCTGCATGACCTAAAATTTGCTGTAATCTAAATGGGTCTCCTTTGCCATTTATAATCCAAATTTTGGCAAAAGTATGTCGCCATAAATGTATTCCTGTTCGCATTACCCCACGTCTATTATTGTATTTTATTAGACTATGTTGAATTGCGTTATTTGTAAGCTTATCACCATATCTACTGCAAAATAACCAATCTTCTTCATCTGCATTTCTAATATCAATATATTCTTTCAGTACATTTACAAGAGTTCGTGAAACTGGCACTATTTGATGATATCTATTTTTAGTTGTAGTATAATGCAACAATTGATTCTTTAAATCAACATCACATATTTTTAAATTGATTAATGTTCTAACTCTCATCCCCGTGGCTAAAAGTGTATTGATAACAGTCCAATCTCTAAAATTAACAAACTCTGATTCATTTAAATCGGGCTTTACAAGTAATATTTTTATTTCCTGTTCTGTATAGGTTTCTTTAATTTTCTTTTCTTGCTTCATAGATGGGATTTTAAAGTCTTCTAAGTAACCCATTTTCATAAAGTAATATAACATTACCCTTACACCATTTATTGCAGTATTAAAAGATATAGAGCTTTCTAGTTCTGTATTTCTAAGATTTAATATAAAATAATCTACTGTTTGCTTTGTAATATCCTTTACCAAATTATCATCATCATAAAATTTAGTAAACCGATTATAAGATTCCTCGTAAAAAGTCAGTGTTGCATCTGCAAGATTTTTAACTCTACAGTGTAATATAAATTCCTTAAATGCGTCTTTTAAAGTTTTTTTGGATAAAGGTTTAATTTTTAATTCTTTTCTCATTTATATACCCTCCTAGCACAACAAAAAAACAAAATAGACCACCTAATTAAAATCTCCTAAGAAATTTAATCATGTGGTCTATTTTATGAGATTAACAGTTTAAAACACCTTGAAACCGTTGATATATCTACGTTTGGTCTGAGTGACAAGAGTCGAACTTGCGACCTCATGAACCCCATTCATGCGCGCTACCAACTGCGCTACACCCAGTTATCAACTTTATTATAGCATGAAATTTTAGATTGATTCAAGATTAAATTTAGTTTTGAGTTATAAGAAATGTTCCCTATAACTCAAAACTACTAAATAATAAAAAATATTATTATAGTATAATACATATCAAACTTCCATTACCTTCATTTATAATTCTTTGTAGAGTCTTTTGAATTTTTATTTGAACATCATCAGGCATCTTAAATAATTTATTTTGAAGGCCTTCTTTAACCAATACTTCTAAAGATTTACCAAACATATTACTCTGCCAAATTTGAGATTTATCGTTCTCAAACTGTTCTAGGATTGAATTATAGAATTCTTCACTTTGCTTTTCTGTACCCATAATAGGAGATACTTCTGTGGTTATATTAGCCTTAATAAAGTGAAGCGAAGGCGCTGAAGCCTTTAATTTAACTCCATATCTACCACCATGCTGTACTATCTCAGGTTCTTCTAAGGTCATTTCTGAAAGCTGTGGTGCCACTAGGCCATATCCTTTTTCTTTAACATCTCTTAGTGCATCTGCAATTTTATCATATTCCACTTTTGCTTTAGAGAATTCCCCCATTAATGTTAATAAATCATTTTCACCTTTTATTTCGCAATCACAAGTTTCACCTAGTATTTTGTAAAATAATTCATGTTTGGGAATTATATTAACTCTAGCCGTGCCTTCTCCCATATTCATTTCATCAAGTCTTGCAGAGTCTAAAAAGTCGACCTCCTTAAAACTGAGTAGAGATTTATTTATATCCCTAACTTTAAAAATATCCTTGCACATATCTTTTAAGAACTTCATAAAATTAATTTTCACCCAATGCTTAGAACTTAAGTTTTCAATCCATTCAGGCATATCTATGTTAATTTCTTTAACTGGGAATTCTCTAAGAATTCTTTGGAATATATTAGCTATATCCTCTTCTTTCATATTTAGTACATCCATAACTTGAACTGGAACATCGTATTTTTCTTCCAATTCCCTTGCTAAAGATTCTGTTTCAGGAGCAGCTGCATTTTTAGAATTTAACACCACTATGAAAGGTTTATTAATGGCTTTAAGTTCATCAACTACTCTTTTTTCAGCTTCTAAATATTCTTCTCTTTCTATACCTGTAATAGAACCATCTGTAGTAATTAAAAGACCAATAGTTGAATGCTCATTTATTACTTTTTTTGTTCCAAGCTCTGCCGCTTCCTCAAATGGAATCTCATAGTCGTACCAAGGAGTTGTAACCATTTTAGGTGTCTCCCCTTCTTCATATCCTAGCGCTCCTTTAACAATATATCCAACACAATCAACCATTCTAACTTTGAGTTTAGTACCACCGTCAAAATCAATTTCAACTGCTTCGTTGGGTACAAATTTAGGTTCAGTGGTATGAATTGATTTTCCTGAGCCACTTTGAGGAAGTTCATCTTTTGCTCTTTCTTTTTTATGAGGATTGTCTATTCTAGGAATTACCATAAGCTCCATAAATCTTTTTATAAATGTTGATTTTCCAGTTCTTACTGGACCTACAACACCTACATAAATATCCCCTTGCGTTCTCTCTGCTATATCTTTGTATATATCAAAATTATCCAAGATATACCCTCCCAATAATTATTATTACCATTATAAATATATTTTATATAACAATAAATTATTACTACAGATTAAAAATATATAAAAAACCCAGTTTTTCATTAACTTCTTAATGAAAAACTGGGTTTTAATATTAGTCACTTTATAAAATGTGGTTAAACCTCATCTTTTTTATTTCTTGACATAAGTTCATGTACTCCATCTTTAGGGTCTTTACCTTCAAATAGTACTTTGTAAAGCACATCTGTAATAGGCATAGAAACTTGCGCTTTTTCTTTAAGTTCATAAAAGGCTCTTGTGGCTTTTATACCTTCAACCACCATTCCTATTTCCTCGCAAGCTTTCTCCATTGGAACACCCTTTCCAATTAAAATACCGGCTCTTCTATTCCTACTATGCATACTAGTGCAAGTTACGATAAGATCGCCCATACCTGTTAATCCATAGAAAGTTTCAGTTTTACCGCCAAGCACAGTGCCTATTTTTATAATTTCACTCATTCCTCTTGTCATAAGTGCAGCCTTAGAATTATCGCCGTAACCTATTCCATCTGACACGCCTGCTGCTAGTGCAATAATGTTTTTAACTGCTCCACCTATTTCTACTCCAATAATGTCTTCATTAGTGTAAACTCTAAATTTACTGGTCATAAATACATCTTGAACTATCTTTGCATACTCCATTTTTTTAGAAGTAACTACTACTGTTGTAGGTATCTCTAAGGCAACCTCTTCTGCATGACTAGGACCTGAAAGTATTACTATAGGGTTACTCGGAATCTCTTCTTCTATAACCTGTGAAATTCTTTTTGATGAATGTTCTTCGATTCCTTTTGCAATGCTAACCACAATTTGATTTTGTTTTAAGTGTGGTGCTATCATCACACTTAATTCTCTTATTGCATGGGATGGAACTGATAACACAATTATGTCGCTATCACATATAGCCTTTTCTATATCAATGAATGCTGTTACTCCTGCTGGCACGATAACCTTGGGTAAATATTTAACGTTTTCTCTTTTGATGTTAATATCATCAATAACACTAATTTTTCTGTCCCATATGTTAACATTAATTCCTTTTTTGGCAAGCATTATAGACAATGCGCTGCCGAAACTACCACCACCTAAAAAAGCAACTTTTAACATTCTATTCCTTCCTTTCCCTAAATATAAGCTTTATACCTGTTCCCAAAAATTCAAAGCTATTTCTCAATTGATTTTCTAAATATCTTTCATAAGAGAAATGCAGTAAATTTTCATTATTTACAAAGAACACAAATGTTGGTGGTTTAGAAGCTACTTGAGTAACATAGAATATTTTTAATCTCTTATTTGCTACTGTTGGAGGTTCTTTCATTAATACAGCCTTATTTACAACCTCATTAAGTATGCCTGTAGAAATTCTTTTTGAATAATTTTCATAGCATTCTTTTATTGTTGAAAGTACCTTATGCACTCTTTGGCCTGTTTTTGCAGATATAAATAAATATGGTGCATATGCCATAAAGTTTAACCCTGCTTGTATTCTCTTTTTATACTCTAGCATAGTTTTATCATCTTTTTCAATAAGATCCCATTTATTTACTATAACTAAAATAGCTTTTTTCATCTCATGAGCATACCCTATAATTTTCTCATCTTGATCACTTAATTCCTCTGTAGCAGTTAACATAAGTATAACTACATCAGCTCTCTCCACTGCCGCTAAGGATCTAATAACACTATATCTTTCAATTCCTTCTTCTACTTTGCTTTTTCTTCTTATTCCTGCAGTATCTATAAGAACAAATTTTCCTTCCTGCGTTTCAATTTTACTATCAATTGCATCTCTAGTTGTACCTGCGATTTCAGTTACTATATTTCTTTCTTCTCCAAGCATTCTATTTATCAATGATGATTTACCAACATTTGGCTTACCTACCACTGCAACTTGAATATATTCTTCATCTTCTGTTTGTGAATATATACTATCAAAATGCGCTACTACCTCATCTAACATATCTCCAAGTCCAAGTGCTTGAGTTGCAGAAATAGCAAAGGGTGTGCCTATACCTAAATTATAGAATTCAAAGGCATTTGCTTCTAGTTGAAGATGATCTATTTTATTTACAACCAATACTATTGGTTTTTTGCTTTGTCTAAGCATTTGAGCAACTTCATAATCTGCACCTGTAAGGCCCTGCTTACCGTCTACAATAAATATTATAACATCTGATGTTTCTATAGCTATTTGTGCCTGTCTTCTCATTTGTGCTAAAATAATATCTTGACTTTCAATTTCAATACCACCTGTATCAATTAGTGTGAAATTGTGTCTAAGCCAATCTGCATCTGCATACACTCTGTCTCTTGTTACACCTGGTCTATCATCAACTATTGATATTCTTTTACCTGCTAACTTATTAAATAAGGTAGATTTACCTACATTAGGCCTTCCTACTATTGCTACTATTGGTTTTGCCATTATTCTGCCTCCCGACTATTTTGGTTTATTATATGGATTAAATCTTCTCCTGAATAATCACATATTAAAACTTTTATATTTAAACTTTTTTCTAAATCACTTACAGTAATATTATCTAAGAATATTTGCTGATCGTAATCTCCTAATTCATATCCACTTTTTAACATATTGCTAGGAATTATTATATAATCCCCTAGTTTTTCGTCCTTTAGCTGATTAATTATATCTTTTCCCGTTAAAAGACCTGCTACTGTAATAGTTTCTCCAAAAAAATGATTTACTATTTTTTTAACATTAATATTAATTTTGTTATTAGTTGTAGTGATTTTCTCAGCTACCTTTAGTATTTCTGCATAGGCTGATTGCCCTGTTATAAAGGTGAATTTTCCACTATGATTTAGCTCAAGGTCTGCTACATCTTCATCAATAACGTTTCTAAGCATCCTTATCATGCCAATTCCATCTTCTAACTGATCATAACCATCATAGAAATCTTCCTCTGGAACATCAATACCTGCTGTAACGTAAAATTCATCTGACAACCTTACAAAAGGCGATCCGATTTCATTAATGTATTTTTCTTGTAATTCCTTTACGCATTCAATTTCTTGCCTTGCAGTATTTTTATCATACAAAGTCAAATTAAATAAGCCTTCTCTATACTTAGTTATCCCAACGGGTACAACCGCTAAATTTTCAATGCTTGGATAAAGTTTATATAAATCTTCAATTGTTTTTATAAGTTCAGGTCCATTATTAATGCCAGGACACGAAACCACTTGACAATTGATTTTAATGGAAGCTTCAGCCAGCCTCTTTAACCTATCATAAACATCTCCAGCAAATTTATTGTTTAACATTATCTTCCTAAGCTCTGCATCAGTAGTGTGAACTGACACATTAATAGGACTTATCTTATATCGAATTATTCTTTCGATGTCTTCTTCCTTCATATTGGTTAAGGTTACAAAATTACCTTGGAAAAACGATAACCTTGAATCATCATCCTTAAAATAAAGTGTTTCTCTCATTCCTTCTGGCAATTGATCAATAAAACAGAATATACATTTATTATGACAACTCTTTGGCTTATCCAAAATGGCATCAACAAATTGGATTCCTAAATCTTCATCATATTCCTTTTCAACTTCAATCTCCCAAACCTCACCGTCAGCCTTTTCAATCTCAATTGATATAAGTTCATCTGTAATTAAAAATTTGTAATCTATAATATCTATTACAGCATTGCCATTTATACTAATTAATCTATCTCCCACTTCTAACTCAATTTCTTCTGCAATACTTCCTGGAAGTATCTTAGATATCTGATTTTTCATTTTTACCTCCTGTTTAACAATGACCTTTCATGTAAAAGGCTTTATGAGGAATTAGAAATATTATACTAAATTTAAATATTTTTTTTTAATATATAGTACTAAATATTTAATATTTAATTTATAATAACCAATTAGTTTAATAATAAATTATAGCATTCCATTAAGTTATATTACATGAATTCAATATTTAAGTCAACGTTATTAGTCTTTAAAAGAAGAAAAAGTGCATATATCGCAAATTTTGCGCTTTTTCACGTACTCCTACTAGAAAACTTGTGATTAATAAATAATTTACTACAGAATAAAAATACCTCCTAAGAAGGAGGTACTAAAATGCTTCTATGCAATATTTTCTTATAATCTTTTTACAATCTTCACTTTTAAAATACTGAAAAAGCTCCTTTAGACTATCTTTTTTTTCTTTGGAGTAACACATTTGTATTGGAAATCTTAAAGAATACAGTTTATTCTTTAAATTTGAGGTCGTAATGTCAATACCATTTAATTTTAAAAACACACTCTCTTTATTATACCACTGTCCAGGCATAAAACCTATAGCATTTTTATTCTGAGCAACAAAATTTTTCATTTCTTCTATACTTCCTACATACTGCATATTACTACTCATTTGTTCTTTTACAGGAGTATCCATTATTTTTATATCAAATTCATACTGAACTGAATTCATAATATTTTTAAAAGCTACAGGGACTATTGTTTTTGATTCACCCTTTAACTTTTCCCAGTTTACTATATTTCCGGTATATATTTTTTTCAAGTCAGAAGTTCCAATACTATTTACTTTATTACTGGCGTTAACAATAATGCCAATACCATCATAAGCTAGCATCTCAGAATCAATTTCCTTATTGTCTGACTGAACATATCCAATTAATATATCCACTTTAGAATTTTTCAGTTTATTAAAAGCACTTTCTCTGTCAACGGATTCCACAGTAACTACAGGGTCATTATTTAAATTATAATCCCTTACTAAATCATTTACCATGGGAAAAACTGTGTCCTCACAAATTATTCTAATGTTCTTAGGCTTCTGGTCTTTGGTTTCTGCATCTTTTTTGCATCCTACACCTAACATCGCAATTGTAATGCTAAAGATTAGCCAAAGTGTTTTTAATCTTTTTTTCTTCATAATCACTACTCCACTACAAAATTTTAAATATATAGCTAACCATATTTATATGGCTAATGCCATATTTATATGGCTAATGCCATATTTATATGACTAACGCCGTATTTATATGGTTAACTATGTTTTCATATTTATTATAATTGTAGCTTTTGTATTTCACGTAAAAACTATTCGTTTAAATTAACTTTTTCTCCAGTAACTAAATAAATTGTCCATTCACATATGTTTGTAGTATGATCAGCAATTCTTTCTAGCCACTTACAAATAAATAAAAACTGCGTAGCTTGAGTTACTGTCTCTTGATTTTTAAACATTAATTGTAGAAGTTCTGCAAATACTTCTTTATAAATATCGTCTACTTGATCGTCTCGTTTGCAAACTTCATATGCCTTTTCAACATCTCCTGCCACATAAGCATCTAAGGAGTCCTTTATCATAAGTATTACTATCTCAGCCATTCTAGGTATATCTATTAACTCTTTTATATACTCTTCATCTTTTAATCTTACGGTTATTTTAGCAACGTCCACAGCATAATCCGCCATTCTCTCAAGGTCTGTTACTATTTTTGTTGTGGTAAAAATATTTCTTAAATCTATTGCTAAAGGTTGCTGCATGGCAATTAATCTTATTGCCTTGTCTTCTATTTCTCGTTCCAGTGCATCAACTATGTCATCATTGATCATTATTCTTTCAGCCTTTTCAACGTTTTGAGTAACTAAGGCCTCGATGCAGTCATGAATTTGTTTTTCCACCATACTTCCCATTCTAATTAAATCATTATGAAGCTCTTCAAGACTAGCTTCAAATACTTTTCTTGCCATATTATCACCTTCCTTCTTATATTTTAACCAAATCTTCCTGTAATATAATCCTCTGTTCTTTTATCTTGAGGTTTATAAAATATATTTTCTGTTTTACCATTCTCAACTATTTCTCCATTGAGAAAAAATGCGGTATAATCAGAAATTCTACCTGCTTGCTGCATATTATGAGTAACAATTATAACTGTATACTTTTTTTTAAGCACATCCATTAATTCTTCAACCTTTAATGTGGAAATAGGGTCTAAAGCAGAAGTGGGCTCATCCATTAATAAAACTTCAGGTTGTACAGCCAAAGTTCTAGCTATACATAAACGTTGTTGCTGTCCACCAGATAACCCTAGTGCACTCTTTTTAAGCCGGTCTTTTACTTCATTCCAAAGGGCAGCCCCCTTTAAACTATCCTCTACAATTTCATCAAGTTCTTTTTTATTAGTTAGGCCGTGAATTTTAGGGCCATAAGCTATATTATCGTATATTGACATAGGGAAAGGATTAGGCTTTTGAAATACCATTCCTATTTTTTTCCTTAAATCTATAACATCATAATCCGAGCTGTATATGTTTTTATTTTCGTATAAAACTTCTCCATCTATTTTAACAGAATCTATTAAATCATTCATTCTGTTAATAGTACGTAAAAATGTTGACTTACCACAACCTGATGGTCCTATAAGTGCAGTAACTGAATTTTTCTCTATATCAATACTTACATTTTTAAGCGCTTGAACATTTCCATAATATAGATTTAAATTCTTTGCTATAACTATTCCCATGTTGGTCCCTCCCTATTTACTTCCTGTGTGAGATTCATATAATTTTTTTCCGATTATTCTTGCAGATACATTAAATATAAGCACTGCTATTATTAAAACTGCTGAAGCCCCGTTTGCTATCTTAGCAGCATCAGGCACCATTCCTTCAGAATTCAGCTTCCATATATAGACAGACAAAGTTTCAGCTGGCCTTAATAAGCTATAAGCTGAAGCTTTACTTGTTAAGCTTATATTAGTAAAGTTCAAAGTTGGTGCACTCATACCAGCAGTATAAAGTAAGGCTGCTGCTTCTCCAAATATTCTTCCTGCGGCTAGTATAATACCTGTTAGAATTTGAGGCATCGCAGAAGGTAATACAACATTTTTAATGGTCTGCCACCTGGTAGCACCCAGTCCTAAACTGGCTTCTTTAACACCAAATGAGGCCGCTTTAATAGCATTTTCACAAACTCTAGTCATACCCGGTAAATTTATTATAGTTATTGCGAGCGCTCCAGCAATAAGAGAATATCCCCATTTTGTCATGTTAACAAAAACTAATAGCCCGAATAAACCTACTACTATAGAAGGCAAGGAAGCCATAGTTTCGATACTCAATCTTATAATATTTAATAACTTTCCCTCTTTTGCGTATTCAGCTAAATATATTCCAGCCCCTACCCCTAGAGGTACTGTAATTATAAGGGTTACTAAGAGCAAATGTATTGAATTATATAATTGACGTCCAATTCCTCCACCGGCTTCACCGATTTTGGGTTCACCGAATAAAAATTTTAAATTTAATGATTGTCTCCCATTATATATTATATAGCCTATAAGACTTATAAGCAAAAGAATCACTAAGGCAGAAATTATATATAAAACTATAGTTGCTATTTTATCCTTAACTTTAGAACTCATTATATATCACCTCTTTTTCCAAGTTTTCTAATTAGAAGTATAAATATAAAGGATATTAATAATAATAATAGCGCCATTGACCATAATGCGTCATTCCATGCTGTACCATAAATTGTATTTGCCATATCCATAGTTAGTATGCTTGTTAATGTAGCTGTGGTTCCAAGTAAACCCTTAGGGAGGGTAACTGAGTTTCCTATAACCATTTGCACTGCTAGTGCTTCTCCAAAGGCTCTTGAAACTCCCAGGACTATGCCTGTTAATATTCCACTTTTAGCTGCTGGAATAATTACTTTAATTATAGTTTGCCATCTAGTTGCTCCAAGTCCATAGGATGCTTCTATATAATCTTTAGGTATAGTTTTTATAGCATCTGAAGAAATACTTGTTATCGTTGGTAAAATCATTACGCTAATAACTAGTACTCCTGCAAGTAGACTAAATCCTATTCCTCCAAAAAAAATCTTAATAATAGGTACTAATACACTTACTCCTATCCAGCCATAAACAACGGAAGGTATTCCCACAAATAACTCAATGGCAGGTTGAAGAACTTTTGTGCCGAGTTTTGGTGAAATTACATTCATAAATACAGCTAGTGCTACCCCTATCGGTGCACTTACTAGCACTGCAAGGAAAGAAACCACTGTTGACCCAATAATAAATATCAAAGTTCCAAATTGAGGAGATAGTGATTCTCCGCTACCCTCTGGATTCCATGCCCCTGAGAATATAAAATGAAATATTGAATATCCATGCTTTATAAATGTACTGAGGCCCTTAGTAGTTAGGAATAATATGATTGAAAAGGTAAGAATGACTATAATCGCACCACAAAACATTGCAAAACCGCGTCCTAGATATTCATTTTTAAGTTTTAAAAATATTTTTTTCATATCATTTTACCTCGAAAAATTATTTTAACCACATTTCAGAAGGAAAGTCCGCCATCTTCCATAAATGAGAACTTGCTACCCGAGAAAAAATAAAGCTTCGGTGATGGGTATAAAACTCCTTCTAAAATCGTTAATAGGATAAGCACCGACGGATATTAGTTAATGCAAATAAAGACTGGTTTTACCCAGCCTTTTGAGAACATTAATCTCTTTTAGCCTTCATATCTGCCATTGGGATATATCCTAGTTTTTTTATTCCTGCTTTCATTTCATCACTTATCATATAATCTAAATATGCTTTTGTTAATCCTGTAGGTTCACCCTTAGTGTACATATGCTCATATGCCCAAATTTTATATTTATCTGTGCTTATGTTTTCTGCATTTGCAGAAATACCATCAATTTTCAATACATTTAAGCCTTGTTTATTAGCTGCATCAGAGAAGTATGATAATGCTAAGTAGCTTATTGCTCCATCTGTTTTTGTGATCATTCCTTTAACAGCTCCACTTGAATCCGAAGTTAATCCTGCCACTTCTTCCGCGCCATCTAATCCAAATTGTTTAAATGTTGCTCTAGTCCCTGAAGATGCTGGTCTATTTATAACTGTAACTGCTATGTCAGCTCCACCAACTTCCTTCCAGTTTTTTATCTTTCCTGTAAATATATCTAGTAATTGCTTCTTTGTTAAAGAGTCTACTTTAACTTTTGGATTTGTTACCGCTGCAATTCCTATAACACATACCTTGTGATCTTTTAATGCAGTAGCATCAATTCCTGCTTTATCTTTTGCATATATATCTGAATTCCCTATTTCTACACTACTTTCTAACACTAATTTAAGTCCTGTACCACTTCCGCCACCTTGGACATTTACAGTTGCTCCTGGGTTTTTATCTTGGAAATTTTTAGCACCGAGTTCTGCTAAAGGCTGAAGTGCAGTTGATCCTGCTGCAGTTATTGAACCGGATAATTCAGTGTTTTTAGTTTCAGGTGCAGTTTTAGCTGTTTTATCTGCACAACCCGTGAAAATTCCTGCTGTCATTACAACTGCTAGTGTAGCTACCATTAATTTTAAACTTTTTTTCTTCATTGATAATTCCCCCGTTCACTTATTTTAATTTCTTTATTAGCTATTCATTACAATTATAATATTATACCCCGAAGGTTAATTTTGTATTATGAAAAAGTTAATTAAAGTTTAACTAATGTTAATTAAACTTTACAATGAATAAAAATAAAGCTATCCCAATAATAATTGTACAGTTTTATTTCTATTCATTGTAGGGAATTTCAACTATGAATTTACTACCTAGTCCAAGCTCACTTTCAACATATATTTTCCCGTTAAATTGAAGTACTATATGCTTAACAATAGCAAGGCCAAGACCTGTGCCACCATTCGATCTAGAACGAGCCTTATCCACTCTGTAAAATCTTTCGAAAATACGTGGAATTTGTTTTTTAGCTATTCCAACGCCAGTATCCTTAACCCATAGAATGAATCTATCATCGTAGACCTCTGTTCCAATGCAAATACTATCACCTGTTTCTGAGTAGTTTATTGCATTACCTACTAAGTTAATTAACATTTGTTTAAACCTATCAGCATCACCTAGCAATGCTTTTATGCTGTGCTGCTCAATTGATAACTGGATTCCTTTTACATCTGCTGTGTTTTTCATTAGATTGTAAACATCTCTTATAATTTTATTAACATCAATTTTTTCTTTTTTGATTTCCTTTTGTTGTTCTATATGTGAAAGTGTTAAAATATCTGTAATTAATCTAGTCAATCTTTCGGCTTCTTCATTGATTATATTTAAAAACTTTTCCTTTGTGTCCACATCATCCACATATTTTAGGGTTTCAGCAAAGCCTTTAATAGATGTTAGCGGCGTTTTAAGTTCATGGGAAACATTAGCAACAAACTGCGTTCTCATTTTCTCTAATTTTTTTACTTCTGTAATATCTTGAACCACAGCAACAGTTCCTATATGCTGACTTCTGTTTATTATGTCTGCAGTTTTTATTCTGAGTTCTCTTTCTTGTGGCCAAACTATCTTTATTTCTTTATAGTCATCATCACTTTGATGGAAAATATCTTCTAATTGAAAATCTCTTATATTATCTAGAAGATTTTCTCCTATAATATCTTTAGTGATTCCAAACATTTTTTTAGCATAGGGGTTAATCATTATGACTTTATTTTTCCTATCAACAGCAATGACTCCACTATCCATACTTTGCAAAATAGCCTCTAGCCTGTTTTGTTTGTCTGTAACCTCATTTAAAGTGAACTCTAGTTTATCTGCCATCTCATTAAAGTTCTTTGCTAGTTGCCCTATTTCGCCATCTGATAATGTCCTAGCTCTTCTATGGATTTCCCCCTTACTAATTCTTGAAGTAATAAAAATTAAGTCTGTAATAGGTTTTACTATAATACAGGATAGTTTTAGAGAAAACCAAATTGACATTATCGCACAAAATAATATGGCCAATATGTAAAGCTTAAAATATTTACTGCCTAGACCATTTACAATTTCAACAGGCATCGAACTTCTAATAATAAGACCATCATCAAAAGCAGTGGCAAAATACATCATATTCTTCTCAGTAGATGAACTATATCTCACTGAAAATCCACTGCCACTTTTTCTTGCCTCTATTAATTCTTGCCTATCATTGTGGTTACCCATAGTTTCTGCATTTACAGATGAATCATAAATAACTTTACCTTTCTTATCTATATAGGTTACTCTTAACTCCGAATGCGCTAAATTTTCTACGAAAAATTTCTCTTGGTCTCTTAAATTATTACTTTTCAATAAGTTAATTATCATATTATTATTTATTTCAAGTTTATCTTTTAGATTTTGTTGATATTCATAATTAAAAATAGATACAAATAGAACAGTTACTATTGTAAATATAAAAATCACAGTACTGAGCAAATATATAACTAATTTTTTTTTCATAATTAATCACCAAAATTAAATCTATATCCTATACCCCTAATAGTTTGAATATATGCTGGATTTTTATCATCCTCTTCAATTTTTTGTCTTAAATGTCTTATATGAACGTCTACAGTTCTTGTTTCTCCTAAGTATTCATAACCCCATATTTTATCTAATAGGAAGTCTCTTGTCATAACTCTACCTTTATTTTTTATTAAGATTTCCAATAACTCAAATTCCTTTAAGGTTAAATCAATTTTACTTTCACTTTTAATGACCTCGTGTTTACCAAAGTCAATAGCCAAATTACCAATATTGAAAGTTTTTTCAACTAGCTGCATATTGGTTCTTCTAAGTATAGCTTTAATCCGCGCAACTAGCTCCCTTACTGAAAATGGCTTTGTAATATAATCATCTGCACCTAGCTCAAGTCCTATTATTTTGTCTATTTCTTCTCCTTTGGCTGTTATCATTATTATTGGCATATTTGCCATAGATGAGTCTTTTCTAATTTCCTTACACACATCCAAGCCATCCATTCCAGGCAACATTAAATCTAGTAACATTAATTGTGGCAATTGTTCTTTAACCAGTTTTATAGCCTCTATACCATCCCCCGCACATATAACCTTATATCCGCTTTTCTCAAGATTAAACCTAATTAACTCCTGAATATGCTCTTCATCATCCACCACTAATATTTTTTCTCCAGCCATGTTAATCCCTCCATACTTTTTCTGCTTAACTTATTGAGTTAAATCATCTCCTGCTGAGTTGCAATTAACGACTTCAGAAGGAGATTTAGAGTCCCACTGAAGTTTTTTTATTGCACTATCTAACCCCAACTTATAGAAGTGTGGGGCTTTCCTTCCGAACCGTCGTTAAGTATACAAAAGAAAACATCCTACCTTGCTTATTTTCACTATTTCTATAGGAATATAATTCATATTGTTTATTACAGGCAGTACAAGTGTTGGTAGTAGTAATATTTTCTTCTTTAATACCCTTGTCCACAAGTTGTGCCAAAATACATTTTTCTAAATCCAATTTATTATTATTGCTAATTTTAATATTACTATAAATATCTTCACTAGTAAACGCTTCTATTAGTTCCGGGCTAACTTCATAGCAACAACCACCAATATGTGGACCAATGTATACCCTAATATCCTTAGCTTTTGAGCCATAATTTTCTTCTAATTTTTTAATTGTTTTACTTACAATTAATGCCTTTGTACCTTTCCATCCACTATGTACGGCAGCTATTACTCCTTTTTTAGTGTCTACTAAAATTACTGGAACACAATCTGCCGTAAACACACCTATAGCTGTTTTAGTTCTATCTGATATTAATGCATCTCCATCATTAGTATTTCCATCAAAACTTACAATTATGTCACTATGAATTTGATTTAAATAGCCTATAGCTTGTAATTTGTAATGTTTCTTAATCATTTCTAAATTTAGCAACCCTTCCTGTGTATTTTTATTAAAATTTAGGTCAGCTTTTGCTGTAGCAAACAAAATCACAGCATTCTCATACTGGAATTTTATAAATTCATGATTATTAATAGTTTCAATTTTCATTACTTCACCTCATTTATAAGTACATAGAGTGTAAAAATTTTAATTTTTCAAAATACAAAATGCCTAAGGGTGTTTTATTCCTTAGACATTAATTTCCTTATTTCTTCCATAAACGTATTAATATCTTTGAATTGCCTATAAACTGAAGCAAATCTCACATAAGAAACCTCATCTACATTCTTTAGTATATTCATAATGATTTCTCCGATATAGTCAGATTTTACTTCTGTAAGCATTTCATTATTTAACTGTTTTTCTACCTCATCACAAATGGCTTCAATTTGCATTCTTGATACTGGTCTTTTTTGACAGGCCTTCATAAGTCCATTTATTATTTTTGTTCTGTCAAAATATTCTCTATTAAAATCCTTTTTTATTACTAAAATTGGTATATCATCTACTTTTTCATAAGTAGTATATCGTTTAAAACAAGTCAGACACTCGCGTCTTCTTCTAGTTGCAATATTATCCTCTGTTGATCTAGAATCAACTACTTTACTTTCTTCACAGCTGCAATATGGACACTTCAATGCTTTTCACGCCCTCTTTCTTGTATAGTTAGCAAATATAATAACATTATACACTTTTTCTTATAAATTAAAATACTTTAGGCACATAAAAATAAATAACAAGTAGGATAACTTGTTATTTATTTTTATGTGCTACCTTATTAAATTTCTATTATGTGTTATTCATTTTCTATATTTACATCACTACCATCTACAAGAATAACGTCCACACCAATTTTTTTTACCTTTTCCCAAGGTATCTCAATGCTATTATTTTTATTAAACCAAGATGATTTTTGAGTTGGAAGTATGATTGAAATAATTCGATATTCTTCACAATCAACTTTTAAATCTTTGATGTATCCCATTTTCGACCCTGAATTTAAATCTATAATTTCCATTTGTCTTAAGTTATTTATAGCAAACATTAAGCTGTCCAATTTATTACCCCCCATAAGTTTTTGAAAACCGCTAGTCACGTGCACTAGTCTATTTTTAAAAATGCATAACACTTTATATTATTTATATTCATTAGTCATTAAAAATATCATTTTTAATGACAAAAAATTAATTTCTTAAAATAAAACATAGAACCATAAGAAGTTTCAAGCATAAATTAAAATGATATTACAAAAAAAAGATCCCATAAAGGGACCTTATACCATTTTATTAATTTCTTTTTTTAATCTTTTTATAATTCTTTTTTCAAGTCTTGAGATATAAGATTGTGATATTCCAAGAATATCCGCAACTTCTTTTTGTGTTTTTTCTGTAGTTCCATTTAAGCCAAATCTTAGTTGCACAATTTCTTTTTCTCTTGAATTTAAACGTTGCATAGCAAGCCAAAGCAATTGTTTATCTACATCATCTTCAATAATATTGTAAACCACATCGTTGTCAGTGCCAAGAATATCAGAAAGTAACAATTCATTACCGTCCCAATCAACATTTAGAGGTTCATAAAAAGAAATTTCTGTTTTTATTTTACTATTTCTTCTGAGATACATTAAAATTTCATTTTCAATACATCTTGAAGCATATGTAGCTAATTTGATTTTCTTTTCAGGGTCAAAGGTATTAACTGCTTTTATAAGCCCTATGGTTCCAACAGAAATTAAGTCTTCAACATTTACACCTGTATTTTCAAACTTCCTTGCTATATATACTACTAGCCTTAAATTTCTTTCGATTAAGGTGGCTCTCACTTTTTTGTCACCTGTATCTAATCTAACCACTAATTCGTCCTCTTCATCCTTAGTCAAAGGAGGTGGTAGTGCATCATTCCCCCCTATATAAAACAAATTTTTTGAAAATACTTTGAATTTAACAATCAACTTGTTTAACACTACTTTAAAATTGAACATAATATCCTCCTTATATCTATTATTTCATATAATAATTTTGAACTTTTAATTAAGTATTCCCCTTGACATAAGCGCATTGTAGTAGTTGTCTTTGCTCAATTTATCCTCACAAAAGGCTATAATTACATCTTTTGTTTCAATGGTTTTTTTATCAATATGAATATTAATATACTCTGGTTTAAAACCTACAAGGCTTCCCCTAGTTCCATTTAGTACAGTATAGGGAATGTAATAGGTATTGTTTTTTTCAAGTATTACATCATTTAACATATTACGTTCAACAATTAATACTGGCAAATTAGTAGCAGGCTCACGAAGCTCATTTCCTGTATCTAAAAATGCTACAATAGTTTTTTTATGACTTTTACTAATTATATCAACAGTGTATATAAGAGTTAATATTTTTTTTCTATCCCCTATAAAAATTACGATCCTATATATCAACATATAAATTATCATTACTGAAAGAAGTAATTTTTCATAAGGAAAATTTATTATAATTATATTAAATGACATTTCCTTACTATTGCTTATTTGAATAAATAAACACATCCCAGCTAAAAGAATTGAATATAATATAAATATTATACAAGCCTTAATTATGAATAAAATATTTTTTTCTCTAAAAACAATTAAAATCATTCCTATAACTATTAATATTTTAAAAGGTATATATGACAAGTATTTAAGCTTTGGGTACACAACTGTTAAAACATATAGGCTACCCACAAAACTTGATAGGCACATCCACATAAGATTCACTCTTTTTCTTAATGTTTGAACAGTAACATGCAATATGAATAGATTAACTATAAAATTTACTAATATAAGAACATCTACATATACTATCACTCGCCCTTCCTCCTTTAAAAACATTATATAACTTATGCGATTAAAATTTTGTCATTTTTTACCACAAATATAATTTTTATTCTTCTATAAAATGCCACTAATTCCCATATTTTTTTTAAATATACAGGTAATAAAAAAATACCTATGCACTACAAATTATATTGTAAGTGCATAGGTACCTATAAGTAACTAAAATTGTTTATTTACTTTGTCTTCGTAAAAAAGCTGGAATTTCCAAATCAGAAGTCTCATAATCTTTAGTATATGCAGCTTCTTCGATAGGTTTAACAAATTCTTTTTCTTTTTCTTTTTCTTTGGTCTTTGGTACAGTTTTATTTTTTAATATTTTTTCATTTTCAAAGCCAGTTGCTATAACTGTTATTCTTATTTCATCTTTTAAATTTTCATCTATAACTGCACCAAATATGATATTGGCATCTGGATCTGCAGCTCCTTGAACAATTTCCGCGGCTTCATTTATTTCAAGAAGTCCTAGATCTGTTCCACCAGTAATATTTAAAAGTACACCAGTAGCACCAACTATAGAAGTTTCGAGTAGTGGGCTTGAAATAGCTTGCTTTGCTGCTTCTTGGGATCTGTTATCACCTGAGGCTCTACCAACACCCATATGCGCAAGACCTTTTGCAAGCATAATTGTTCTTACATCTGCAAAGTCTAGATTTACAAGACCAGGTATTGTAATTAAATCAGATATACCTTGTATACCCTGTCTTAAAACATCATCTGCCATTTTAAAGGAGTCCATCAATGTAGTTTTCTTATCTACCATGGTTAATAATCTTTCATTTGGAATTGTAACCAAAGTATCTACCGTTTCTTTTAGAGTTTTTATTCCTATTTCGGCATTAATCATTCTTTTTCTGCCTTCAAAAGGGAATGGTTTTGTTACAACTCCTACAGTTAGTATTCCCATAGATTTAGCAATTTCAGCAACTACAGGTGCAGCGCCAGTACCTGTACCGCCTCCCATACCTGCAGTAATAAATACCATATCTGCTCCTTTTATAGCTTGTGATATTTCATCTCTGCTTTCTTCGGCTGCTTTCATACCAATCTCTGGATTGGCCCCTGCTCCTAGCCCTTTAGTGAGTTTATCACCTATTTGAATTTTTTGTACCGCATGAGAAAGAATTAAAGCTTGTTTATCTGTATTTATAGCTATAAACTCTACGTTTTTAAGTCCCTCCATAATCATCCTGTTTATAGCGTTATTTCCTCCGCCACCACACCCAATTACCTTAATCTGAGCAAATTCTTGAACATCAACATCAAAATCTAGCACGACACTACCTCCTTATTAGAAAAAGTCTGCAAAAAACCCTTTGATTTTTGCTACAAATTGGTTTTTTTCACCTTTACTTTGTTTTTTTGACCATTTACCATCATCTATTTCTTCAGAAAAACTATTACTAGTTTTAAGATTATTAGCAGCTTGTACAACTATTCCAACTGCTGTAACGTACAGTGGACTAGCAGCGCCCACATAATCTGGAGAACCTATTCTCACTGACTTATTGAATATCTCTTTGCTTAGCTCAGTGGTGCCTCTAAATAAAGAGATACCTCCACCAACTATAACTACACCAGAAATCTCTTTATAAAATCCACTATTTAATAAGTTGCTTTTAATTAAATTTAATAACTCTTCTGCTCTAGCCTCAATTATATCAACTAATAAATTATTATCAATATCAGTGAAATTATCATAAGAATCTTTAATCCTAATTTTCTCTACATCGGTTTCTTTGCCTTTGACTAAACTTCCATATTTAAGCTTTAATCTTTCAGCTTCGCTAAATGGAACTTTAAGACAAACAGAAATATCATTAGTTATGCTATTTCCACCTAATTGAAGAATAGAAGTATATTTTATTTTTGAACCCTTGTATATTGAGATATCAATAGTCTCTGCTCCAACATCTACAATTGCTATTCCCATATCCTTTTCTTCTCTTCGAAGCACTGCCTCCGAAATAGCTGATGGTTGAAGTACTATGCCATTAACTTTAATTCCAGCATATTTTACACTTTTTAACAAATTACTAACTACGGTGGATTGTGCCATGACTACTTGTGCTTCAACTTCTAGTCTTACTCCACTCATTCCTCTAGGGTCTTTGATATTGTCATATCCATCAACAATATATTGTTCAGGTTCAACGCCTACTATTTCTTTGTCGGATGGAACTGAGATAAGTTTAGCTGCTTCAATTACCCTGTCCACATCAGATTGTTTAATTTCTCTGTCTTCAGAAGATATTGCAATCATTCCAGTATTTCTTACTAATTTGCAAATTCCACCAGGTAGTGATATATATACCTCACTTATTTGTATATCTGTCATACGCTCTAATTGTGTGATACATTGCTTTATAGATTCAGCTGTACTATCAATATCTATTACAACTGATTTATTTAAACCACTACATACCACTGATGTAATGCCTATAATCTGAAGTTTTCCATTGCTAGCAATCTTACCAACTGCTCCGCATATTTTCGTTGATCCTAAGTCTATTCCCACTATATGTTCATTCATTAAGTTTATCCCCCCTTATAAGAGAAACCTCATTTTATATATTCAACAAAAAAATAAATTTTCCTCTTATTTAAATGAGTTTTTTATAATATTTATTAGAAATTTAAATACAATTAAAGCTGCATACATTTTATTCTATATTAGTAGGTATATATAAACTTAATTTAGAATTCGTAAACTACATTATAATAATCATAATAATATTAAAAAGTTAATTTTCTTCTAGGTTTAGTATAATAGCAATATATAAAAAAAGCAATATTATATTAATTGGGTAACTTTACCTAATCAATATATGATTAAAACTTAACTTTAAAGTAAAAATAGAGCTAAAAGCAATAATTCATCTATGCTTTTAGCTCAGTTTAATTATTTGCTAAAGTGATAGCATTCTTAACATCATTTCATTGTCAACGGAGTATGTCATTGCCTCATCTTTTGATATAATACCTTTTTTATATAAATCTGCAATGGACATGTCCATAGTTTTCATACCATATTTTCCACCAGTTTGAACGCAAGACTGCAATTGATGCGTTTTACCTTCCCTTATAAGGTTTTGAATTGCTGGAGTTGATATCATTATCTCAAGGGCCGCTACCCTTCCTTTTTCATTAACTTTAGGTATTAACTGTTGAGAAACTATTCCTTGCATTACTGCTGCTAATTGGACTTTAATTTGTTGCTGCTGATGTGGAGGAAATACATCCACTACTCTATCTACTGTTTTTGCCGCACCTATAGTATGTAGCGTAGAGAAAACCAAATGACCAGTTTCAGCCGCAGTAATAGCAATAGAAATTGTTTCAAGATCCCTCATTTCGCCTACTAATATAACATCTGGATCTTCTCTAAGGATAGCTTTTAAAGCATTTCTATAATTTTTACTGTCTTTCCCAATTTCTCTTTGATTAATGATGGATTTATTATGTTTATGCAAATATTCAATAGGATCCTCCAGGGTAATAATATTACATGCTCTAGTAGAGTTAATTTCATTAACCATAGCAGCTAGTGTAGTACTTTTACCACTGCCTGTCGGTCCAGTTACTAAAACTAGTCCTCTTTGCTTTGTGGTAAGTGCGCGAACAACCTCCGGAAAATCAAGTTGTTTGAGCGTAGGTATTTTTAGGGAAACAACTCTAATTGCTATAGTATCGCTTCCCCTTTGTTTATAAACATTAACTCTAAATCTTCCAATACCTCCAATAGAGTAAGAAGTATCAATTTCTCCATTTTCATAGTATTCTTTATAAGAATCTTGTAAAATTTCTCTAGAGTATTTTTCAGTATCCCCTGGAGTTAATTTATCTTTCCCTACTTGTATTAGATGCCCATTAACTCTAATAATTGGTACGGAACCAACTGTTAAGTGCAAATCTGATGCATTTTCTTCTGTAGTTTTCTCTAGCAATTCACTAAGTGATATCATTGTTTGTCCTCCTGTTATTTTAATGAAGCTTTCCAAATATCTATGGCAAAATGGGCTTGGAATTTTAGCATATTCTTGCCATTTATAATCTTAGCTCCCTTTTCCTTACCTTGCTTTAAAAACAATGTTTTCTCAGGTATATAATTTAAATCGTATAATATATTTTTTTCTGAAGCGTTTTCCAGTTTTAATGTAAATTCCTTAAGATGATCTATTCCACCTAAGGGTGTACAATTTACAATTATATTGTAGTTACTACAATCTATAATTGAATTAAATTCTACAAACTTATCCATTTTAGAAAATTGGTTAAGAATCTTATGTTTGTCTCTTCCTGTAATATCTATAGATTCTATTCCTAAATCTTTAAGTGCAAAAAATATACTCTTTGCCGCACCTCCATTTCCAATAATCAGTGCCTTGCCATTTAGAGAGTTAATCCCCTCTACTTTTAGGCTTTTAATGAAACCTAGATAATCTGTATTGTAGCCAATAAGTTTATTATTTTTTAATACAACTGTATTGACTGCGCCTATATTATTTGCGGGATACGTAACCTTGTCTAGAAAACTTATAATATGCTCTTTATAAGGTATAGTTACATTAAAACCAACTATATTATTTTTTTCTAAATTTTCAATAAAACAACTTATTTCATTCTTTTGTAAATCATATAAGTTGTAATTAAAATCAAGTCCATTTAGTCTGTAATATTCATTGTGAACTTCCGGTGATCTTGAGTATTGTATATTATTTCCAATTAATCCAGTATACTTCACTTTATCATCTCCAAGTTATAATATGGAAGACTTATTAATATTCGACGAAATTATAAAATTCTCCTTTTTTTATTTTTTCTATTCTCTATAACTATTTATTAGAGCAATTAAGTTTTGATTTATTAGTATTATTTAATTCTTTATAAAGCTTCTTTAATGCTCTCTTTTCAATTC
This sequence comes from Clostridium sp. FP1, assembly GCF_011065975.2. Lineage (NCBI taxonomy): Bacteria > Bacillati > Bacillota > Clostridia > Eubacteriales > Clostridiaceae > Clostridium > Clostridium sp. FP1. Next base: position 3,078,806 of record NZ_JAAMNJ020000001.1, read on the forward strand.
TAGATACATAAGACCTAGAAATTCCTAGAATTAATGCAATTTCTCTTTGGGTTCGAGGGTTACCATCAAGTAATCCATAACGCATTTGGATTATTATTTTTTCTCTATCCATCAAAGCTAAGTTTATCTTACTATAAAGCTTTTTAATTTGTATTTTATTTTCTACTATCTCAATAATAGAATCTTCATCACTGCTTAATATATCCATAAGCGATATTTCATTACCTACAATATGTTAGACATTAATATAAATATTTAACCTTCCATTATATATACACCTGTTGCTTAATACCGTCAATAGGTGTATTTATTTTCTCACTCAATTTAATTACTAAATATAACAATTCCTTTTGCCTTTTTATTATTTCCTCATTTGACATCAGTTTTGTCCCCCTCTGTTTTGTCTATTTAATTTTCCATATGTATCCTTAATAACTTAATAATAACACCATGCTTCTCTAAAGTAAAGAACGTATGTTCCTATTTATATTTGTGCTTTTCAATAATTGGCATTTTTTTATTAATACTTTATTGTCTAATCTTAAATGTCTGCTAAACGAGCCACTTTTAAATTAATCCAATTCCCCAGTGATATACTAGCTATATTTATCAAATTGGAGGGATTGTTGTGCAGTTTAATAATAGGTTAAGAGCTCTAAGGCAAGACAGTGATTTAACACAGGATGAATTATCAAAAGCATTACATATAGATAGAAAAACCTTATCAAATTATGAAACTGCTTATAGAACTCCTAATATCTATCTAGTCATTAAAATGGCTGATTACTTTAACATATCTACAGACTACCTCTTAGGTAGGACAAACATACAAACTCCATATCCTAAAAAGCATAAATAAATTTGACGCTTCAGCACCCCATAATTTCCTTTAATGTCTTGTTAAAATCTTAGCAATTAATCACTGTTTTTAGTGTATCACAAAAAGCCATGACCGGTAGGCATACTTTCGACAATTTACCATTATTTTCCGATGTATTTCTACAATATTATATGCTATTCTTTAATAAAAAACATTTATCGACCATATTCGATTGTGAATATACGGTTGTATATAGGAGTGTATAGAATGTGCATAGGATAGAATATTGGAGAAATAAGCTTGTTATATCACAGTCGGAACTTGCAAGAAGAGCGGGAATATCTCAAAGTTATATAAGCAAATTAGAGAAGGGTACAAAAATTCCATCGCTTCCTATGCTTTATAGAATTGCAACAGCCATGTAAGCCTGCCCAAAAGATCTATTGTCTTGTGTTTTAAATTGCCCCAATTGTAAATCTAATTGTAAAAAATGCAACACTAAAAACCTCAAAATAAAAAAGGCACTGGATCGTGGATGAACTCCATTGACTAGTGTCTTTTTATTATAACTCGTATAGAAAATTCACATTAAAGCTATTGTTTCTTTTATTCTTATTGTTTCATTTTTCATCTTGTTTATATCCCATAGGTTCGCTATGCTTAAATATTTAAGAACATTTTCAAAGCTAGTTACCTTGTATCCTTTATTTCTAAAATATTTAACCCTTGAAGCTAATCTTGCATTGCATCCAAATATGATAACAAATTTAGTATTTTTAGATTGGGTTTTATAATATCTTCCTCCATGTTCTTTGCAAATATCAGAGATATAATTTTCAATATTTTTAAAATCTTTTATACTTCCACCACAATTTATATTGCCTAAATCAGTATCACCTTTATCAACAATACAGCACCTATAAATATCATCATCTATTTTGTCATATTCAAATTCTTCACTATATGTGGCTTTTATCCTTATTTTATTGTTTTGTTTTTCTAGTTGGTACTTTTTTTCTCTATCTTTCATTATGTATAAAATAGCATTATAATCACAAGGTGTTATCCAAAATGCAAAATTTCGCGTATATATTTTTCTATATAAATCATCTTCACTTCTTCCTGCTTCATCTATAGATAAAGCATTAAAATACATACTATCACCATTTATTATAATTTGATTACTGTCTAAAGGAAATATTATCTTTGCATTTTTTAATTTTTCATCATAGTCTATATTCAAATAATCTATTGTAAATACAATATTATATTTTAGATTGATTTTATTTTTGGCAATATACTTGTTAAATATTTTATTAAATAGTCCCATGGTTTACCCCTCCCTATACTTTTAATATCTCAATTATAATACAATTTGCCACATTTGTAAAAATATAATATTTTTTATAGTTCCAGTGGATAAAACTTGTAAAATAGTCTATAATTTAAATATCCTTTTATTTTAATAACTAAAAATACTGCACTGGGTTACCCCCCTAAATGCAGTATTTTTTTAGTTTTATCAATAATTTAAGATCTAAATTTTAAATAATATCCACTTGCAGGTACTCAACTCATATTTTATCTCATATAGTTTTTCAGTTCCGCTAATTACACTCTGGCACTTATACACTAGCATATTATTACCTGCAAGTTTTTCTCTATCTACACAAATTATCTTATCTATTTTTATGACTTGCATAGGCTCATCATCTATTTGCATTCTAAACCTTATAGGCTGTATAGTACCTTTGCTATCTGTATAAGAAACCATTTCTATAGGTAAAGCTAAAACCTTCATCACCTTCAACTCCTTCTATAACATTGCACTCATCAATGGATAATCGTCTTCTCCTATCCCTCCACACATAGCACTTAGACCAGAATGAAGAAAACAAGACCTACTTATAGCTTTATCGCCATACTTTAGCCTTATTCCATCCACCGCTTTATTAAGTCTACTATCTTTATCATAATCAAATGTATCAAGTAAGCAGGATTGATAAAAATCGTTACCACAAAAATCTGTTATGTGAATCCCTAAATGTCTTATGGGGTTACCCTTCCATACATTATCAAATAGGTAACATGCTACTTCATATATTCTTCTAGTTGAATCAGTAGCTACTTCCAATTTCTTTTGACGTGAATAATTAATTAAGTCACTTCCTCTTACACTTATTGAAACTACACTACAGCAGTTCTGTGAATCTCTTAAACGCATAGATACTGTTTCACACAAGGACAACAATACTTTATGAGCTGTATCACTATCTTCAACGTCAAAAGCTATTGTTGTAGAATTGCCTATGCCCTTCATTTGAATATAATTGCTCTTTCTGACCTCTGAAATATCTATACCATTAGCGTAATTCCAAATTACTTGCCCATGACTTTTTAATTTATACTTTAAAACTTCCACATCATAATTTGCTAAATCACCAATAGTATTGATATTTAAACTATGAAGTTTTGGAGCTGTAGCCCTACCTACCATAAACAAATCTTCAACAGCTAGTGGCCACATCTTTTCTTTTATTTCATGAGGGAATAAAGTATGAATCATATCTGGCTTCTTAAAATCAGAAGCCACTTTCGCCAGCAGCTTATTATTTGATATTCCTATGTTTACTGTAAACCCAAGCTCTTTTTTTATTCTTTCACTTAAAGTTTCAGCGAGTTCCATATAGTCTGGATATAAATGCTCCATGTTAGAAAAGTCTAGAAAGCTTTCATCAACCGAAAATCGTTGAATTTGTGGAGTGTATTCCTGAAATATTTTATTCATAGCTGAACTGCATTGCATATACAGCCAATATCTTGGGGGAACTATTACTAGCTCTGGACACTTCTGTCGTGCAGTATAAAGAGTTTCACCTGTCTGTATGTTATATTTCTTTGCAGGAATTGATTTAGTTAAAACAATACCATGTCTGCTTTCTTCATTTCCACCCACTACACTAGGAACTTCTCTTAAGTCTATTTTCTCTCCCTGTTGCAATCTATAAGCTGCTTCCCAAGAAAGGTAAGCACTATTTGCATCTATGTGAAATATAAGTCTGCTCATAAATATTTTCCTTTCTGCCAAGCGTTATATTTTAATATCAGAACATCAGTTCGTAACTATTATATCCTACTTTCATGTATTTTAGAAGTAATTTAATTTTCCAAATTAAGACATAATTTTAGTCATTTTATAGAAATAGCAAAATTGAAATGATTAATAGTAAATAAATTAAGTTTTGGTTATACTAATAAAAAAGTAAGAGAGGTGTTAATAATGGCGGTAGCTCATAAAACAGTTATTTCCTTTGGCCTTGTTGCTATTCCGATATCTATGTATACTGCTACTCAAGATAATGATATACACTTTAACCAGCTCCACAAAGAAGATAATTCAAGGATAAAATATAAGAAGACTTGCGCTCACTGTGGGAAAGAGATTGTTACAAAAGATATTATCAAAGGATATGAATATGATAAAGAGCATTACGTGGTTGTAACAGATGACGATTTAGATAAAATTAAAACTGAGAAAGAAAAATCAATACAGATAATGCACTTTGCACAGCTTAATCAAATATCACCAATTTATTATGATAAAACATATCAAGCTACTCCTCTAGCTGGTGGGGACAAAGCTTTTGAATTACTACGCGCTGCGCTTATGAGTGAGCAGAAAATTGCAATAGGTAAGACGGTAATGGGAACAAAAGAAACTTTACTTGCTATAATTCCTCGTGAGGACGGAATATTAATTTCTACAATGTATTATGAGGACGAAATTAAAGACCTTGCTAAATCCTACAATAAGCCAGAATTAGTAGAGGCTGAGGTCACGATGGCAAAGGCATTAATTAACTCAATGATAACTCCTTTCGAGCCTGCTAAATATAAAGATGAGTATCAAATGAAGTTACGAGACTTGCTTGAAACAAAAATTGCTGGCAAGGAAATTGTTGCCGCTAAATCTGAATCTCCAGGTAATGTAATTAATCTTATGGATGCACTTAAGGCTAGTATTGAGCAAAATAAAGTTAAAGAAATTCCAACACCTAAGCCAACACGTAAAAAAACTTCTAAAGGTGCATAATGGATTTCTTTGAGAGCAAAGGGATAAAACCTATGTTGATAGGTGAGGCTCAAGAGGCTTTTGACAGTTTGGATTATATTTACGAGTTAAAGCTCGATGGTCATCGCTGTATAGCTTATCTTGATAAAGATTTCTCAGATTTACGAAATAAGCGAGATATTAAAATGCTTCCAAAATTCCCAGAACTTTTAAATATAAACAAACAAGTCAAGTATCGTTGTATTTTAGATGGTGAGTTGATTGTTATCAAGGATGGCAAGCCAGACTTCCCTGAGATTCAGAGGCGCTCCCTATTGTCAAATACCTTTAAAATCCAACTTGCATCATCTAGATTACCAGCCAGTTTTACCGCATTTGATATCCTTTATTACAAGGATCACTCGGTTATAGATTTGCCTTTAATGAAACGCAAAAAGTTGCTAGAAAAAGTTATTATAGAAAATGAACGAATTGCTATTTCTAGATATATAGAAGAACATGGAATTGAATTTTATCAGCTTGCTAAGCAAAATGAACTTGAAGGAATAGTCGCTAAGAGAAAATATAGCAAATATTATTTCGACAAGAAAACAAAAGACTGGATTAAAATTAAATATTTACTGGATGATGACTTTGTAGTGTGTGGATATATCTTTAAAGAGAACGGTGCAATCAGCATTGTTCTTGGTCAATATTTAGGCAAAGAACTGGTATGTAAGGGTCATGTTACGCTGGGAATATCAACGGAGGATTTTAAATCAATAGAATCGATGCCTAGAATAAATGCTCACCCTTTTTATGAATTGCCTTCTGGAAACGATAATGCTATATGGATAAAACCTGGCCTTGTATGTATTGTAAAATATATGACAAAAACAGCAAATGGTTCGTTACGACAACCTGTGTTTAAAGGTCTGAGGGTAGATAAAGACCCCAAAGATTGTATCGTAGTATAACTCCATTCAATTAGTAGGGAGAGATAATTATGTATAATGAAAGACAAATTAAATACAAAAATAACAACATTACTCTAATTGAAGACGATGCTGATATAGCAAAATTTGATATTACGACCTCTAAAGGGCATATGTTTAGAGATAAGGTTTTAATGATTGCAGATGATCAACATGGAGAGGATTTAACTTTAGTAGTTTCAAATCTTACTGATATAGAAAAAGAAAATCTATTTGATGCACTAGATACAGGGTTACATGACAATACTAATACCAGTGCATATATGACTGATAGAATTATGTATTTAGAAGGGCAGATAGATAATTTAACTGAATCACTTGAGTGTGATACTGAAGCCGAAATTGCATTTGATGGTGAGTATGATTTTTACGAAAGAAAACTCTAAAATCGTATTATAAATATAAATTATCAACCTCATACACAAGAAAAAAATAAGGCATATAGATTACAAATTAATGTAACTTATATGCCTTATTTTTATAGCAATACTTGGGCTGCCACTGTAGCTAGAATAAATATAACTGCTACAGATACTACTAAGTTTAATTCTATAAAGCTTCTTTTAGATTTTTGCAATGCAATTACCCCTTTTATTTTTTTCTAAATTATTGCCATGATACAATTATTTATACACAAAATTAAAAAGTTCCAAATTCACTAAAAGAAGTGAATAAAATTTGTAAAATAGCCCATAACTTAAATACCAATCCTTTTATTTTAATAACTAAAAATACTGCACTGGGTTCCCCCTAAGTGCAGTATTTTTATTTTTATTGATAACCTAAGGTTTAAATGTTTAATTTTATATAAAATAAAAAAGCCCCAAGGCATACCTCAGAGCTTCTAACTATTATTAGAAATTATAAATACTACTTCACTTCATTTCTACAAGCTAATATTGCAGTACAATCACCACATTAAAAACAAACCTAAATCTAGCGATTAAACCTCTTGTTCTAAACCATTCTATATCAGAAGTATGTTAATTAAAAAGACCATCAAAAAAAGTCTTTAAAGGTTTTATATACGGTGCTAAGTCATTCCATTTACTCAATGTAAACATAAGTAAATGTTTAGTCGCTTCATATCCTTTATATAGTTTTCCAACCTTATCAGCGCTATTTACAGTTTGATTAAATACCGTTGTCATCGATGAATGTGGTTTATTTACTTCTTCATTTCCAACTAATTCATCAATTTCATCAAATTTGTCTAAAAGTTGTTTATCCCCTGAAGCCGCTAATGCTGAAGTCAACTGACCTAAATTTTCATCTAATTCATTTATATTCAAATATTGTTTTCTTGGAACATGAATATTTTGTTGCATAAAATAGTTTCTAACTATACCTTCAATATTCAAAGCATCTATAGCAGCTTCACTTTCAGATAAAATATTGATATTTAGATTACTACAATTTAATTTTTTTTTTACACATTCTCTATATTCATCATTTATATAATATAGGGGGAAAATATTTTCAAGTGTAATTTCAATATCTTCATTACAACTTCTACAATAAAGTGTATTACCTAAATATTTACCATAATCATCTACTATTTCTATAATGTCTGAATCCTCATCACATCTTATTTCATATTTTAGCTTAATGGAATCACCTAGCACTAAATAATTTAGTCTAGGAACAACCTTATCTAGAGAAAGTTCTAATACCTTAGAAATATACCATGGATAAAAACTCTTTATTATACTTTTTGAAGCTATTTGTTCTACAACATTGTCTATCTCAAAAGTACTCATACATAAAAGCCTCCTCTCAAAAACTGTTTATAGTATTTTTTCTCTTATATAATTTATAACATCTTCTGTAACAGAAGATGTAAAAGAAATACTATTAGTTGTTATTCCTATTTGTATAGTGTGGGTTAGTCCATCTTCTGGTGTAGAGAAAGTAATAAATCCTTTATGATTAGTAATATAGGATTTCAAAACAGCATACAAAGATTGAAATGACAAATCTTCTTCTGCATCCGGCCTTACTGTCATACCTATTTTTGACATCCCTGCAAGGAATAATTGTGTGAAAGGTACTCCATCAGAATCTATATTTAATGTACTCAATTGATCGCTTAACGCTAACATGTCCTTATTAATGAAGTATTCATCTAGTGCCATCAAAACATTTGCAAGTGCCTCGCTATCATTTTTTGTAAGCGCTATGTTTTCATCTGGAACCGATGTTGTATCAATGAATTTACCATTGAAGAGCGAGTCCCTAAGCTCCTCAATGGAATTATGGTATTTATTTAATATTCTAGCTCCGTCATACATCTCTATACCTAGTTTTTCACAAACAATGTCTGCTATTTTTTTTGCATCCTTACTATTTGATCTTACTTCAATAAAGTTTCTTCCTATATCAATTATTATAACTATATTATTGACTGTTGTAAATTTTTTTATGCTGCGCCCATCATTTACTGTTTTTGTTCCTGCTGGAACATAAACTCTCATCAAATATCTTTCTTCATCAGTCTTGATGCATGTATACCTTCTAACTGTTCGCAAATTATTTGTATCGATCTCTAAGATATCATCATAGCAATTTTCCTCTGATTGCAATTTATTTATAATTTTCTGTTTTTCAACTTCATCTTTAATTTTAAATTTAAACCATTTTATAGATGTCCTACCCGCTAACACTCTGTTAAGTATTAATTTCTCTGTTACATTGTTACTAAACAAGATATTTCTAATTTGATAATAATAATCTTGTTTAACTATGTCTTCTGTTAATATAATATCACATTCTTTTCCTATCTTGTCTAATTCATTCTTGGTTAAATTAAAAAAATCAGAGTATGTTAATATGTCTTTTGTATTCATATTTCTCCCCCATCCATAAAGTAAGCTCCTATACTTTCAAGAAAATCATTAAATAATACAATTATATTGCTACCTAATAATAACTATTTTTACTTTCCTTTAAAATTTTACATCATATAGTCAAATTAATCAAATCTCATAAATAGCTTTTTTACTCAATAATTGTGTATTTATCTATATTTTGTTTTATAATACTAATAATACATTAAAAATAAAAAATTAAGCCTGAAGCTAGATTTCTCTAACCTCAGGCTTTTAAATTATTGTGTTACTACTGGATCTATTATGGTTACTGGTTGCAGTTCTGTAACTCCATCTAAAGCAAAATACTTTAAGATGGGTGCTGCTATGATTACTGGATCCTCTATAGCTTTTACAATTAAAGGTTTATTCTTATTAAATTCTCCCGCAACTGATTGTCTTAAATTTTCTATTTGCTCATCTGTTATCCCAGGTATCTTTAGTCTTACAAGAGCAGTAAACATCTTTATTTTAGCTTGAACTGTATTTCCAATAATTTCATTTAATCTAAAATGCTCTTCAACTATGTTCCAAACATCTAAAGCTACAAGTTTGCTTTTTGTATAGTTTGTGATCCCTATTTTGGCTACTATAAAGTCGACTAACTTAGGCACTAGCTTTACTACCTCTTTACCTAAATAGCCTAGAAACCCTGTTAAAATTGTTAATAGTATTGGATATAATATTGTTGTAAAATTTTGCATTTAATACACTCTCCTTAATTTTTATTATTTTAAATGTTGAGCTGAAACGATTTTTCTGCTTTATTTATGCTTTAACCAATTCATTAATAGTATTAAAAGCTTTTTCTGTATTTGAACCCCACTTACCATCTGTAGTAATTGGTAGTCTTGTCTCTGTAATTTTATTAAACCAACACTGGAACTCATAACAATACTTATATTTTTTCCCTTTATCAATATATGTGAGAAGAAAATCCAACGACTTTTGTGTTGATGTACCGTAGAATCCATCTTCACTAATTTTGGCTTTTGTGCCTGTAATCTTATTATAAAAAATCTGCCATGATTCGCAATATCTAGATTTTTTTTGTAGAGCAGAAGGGGATATATTACTTGAATTTACTAACTTCTTAATCTCACTTAATGGATAATTAATACCTGGGCAATCAGTAGAATATGGAACATCTTTATGTCCTTTAATATCTTTAAATTCATATCTTTTGCAAATATCTTTACATAAATTAACTATTGTCTGTTTCTGTACATTATTCATTGTTTCCGTCATGAAATCACCCTCAGCACAAATTGCAATACTACATCTATTGGCTCCTGGACAATGTGAGCCTTGTGCTTTCTCTGGTCTACCTCTAAATATTCTTCCATCCTTTTTTACATAATAATGATAGCCTATCCCTGTCCACCCATTTCCAATATGCCAAGAATGTATATCAGTAACTTCAGCACTTTTAGCTTCTAGATGGTGCAATACTATCATTTTTGGTACATTATTATAAGTTAAATTACCATTCCATTTGAAGCTCGTTTCTATTATATTCATAATTACTTTTCCTCCTCTATTTAAATATATTTTGTTGAATTGCATAAAAAAAGAACCCAAGTAAACTTGTTACCCAAATTCCCATAAACCATTTCATTGTGCTTGTTAGATTTTTTATGTTTTCACATAAATTTTTTATTTCTACTTTAAATTCTGATTGATGTTGCTCTAATTTATCAATCCTTTCTGAATGTTTGTTTAATCTAATGTCGTGGTTATCTAATCTTTCATCAATCCTCTTATGTCTTTCTACACATACGTCATCATTCATGATGCACCTCCATTTTTTATATTAAAAAGACACCCTCTCAGGTGCCTCATAAATTATTTTTCAGTTTTAATTTCTATCTGAAAGGTCTTTAGCTCATTTAATTTATAGGTAATATCATTTATAAGATTTATAAGTTTATCTGAGTTTGCAAGACTTATTGTAGTTGCTAAATTACTTTCCTTAGGCAATACTATATATTCACCATCTACAAATTGAACAGAATCATCATAACCTTCTCCACCATTTGGACATTCTTTATGATATTTTCCAATATAATGGACTACTCCATCTGGCCATTTTTGCATACTATTTACTTCTACTATAGCCTCATCCCCTACAGTACCTGGCATATTAATTTTTACTTGGTCATCAATGTTTACTAAATTTTTCATTTTATATATTCCTCCTATTTCTATTTTTTTATTAAAAAAGGCAATAAAGAAAGACTTCTAAAAGTCCTCCATTTTGCCTTATAATTTTATTAAGTTGTGTCGGGATATTTTTCTAATATTTAGAAAAAGGCAATAAAAAAAGACTATTTAAAGTCATGTCTATTGCCTTAATTTTAGTCTGTTTAAAAACTTTATTTTATATGGTTTCTTGAGTTATTAATACGTCGTCATATTTTCCTATTATTACTCAGAAACTAAACAACTTCTGCTAAAGCTAATAAAGCATTTTCTGTAGCAGTTTTATATTCCGCTATTAAAATATCCTCTGTTCTGAAAGGTTCATTGGTTTTAAAATTCATCTCTTGTGTGCTTATTTTTTTAGCCAAAATATCTACCAAATACTGTTTTATTACTACCATTATAATACACCTTCGCTTTCTAATAATTTAGTTTCTAATTGCACTATTTTTTCCGCTTCGGTTTGGACATGTTCTGCTTTACTATCCACCACAATGGATTTAGTAATAATGTCTATATGATAAGATAATACCTCTTTGAGTGTTATATCTCCAAAGGGTAAATCTAAATAATCAATTTCTAAAGGTCTTAAACCTTCTTGTAGGCTTCCGCTCATTTCTTCAAATGTATCATTTAAAACTTTACCTGTTAATTTATCAAATATTATTCTTTTCCCTATTTCCATTTTATTACCTCCAATTTAATTTATTCCCATGACTCATATTGAATTTAGCTCCAGGCTTCCCATGTAAACATTTTTTTAGGATAGCCTGTGAATATACTAAAACCTGTAGACCTTACATATTGACCTAATTCATCCAAACTAAAACATGCGGCGCTAGAGGTAGCAGGTGCAATATTTTGTGCCCAAACTACAAGGCCCGCTTTATTGTTCCACTCAAAAGGCACACCGCTAGCAGAATACATAATCCACTCTAAGGCGGAAGTTATTACTATAGTGGCAGGTGTAAAGTCTAAGCCACTAACAGTAACATTACCGTTAGTTTGGCTGGTCATAGTGCCACTGGCATACTTTTTTAGCCCTGCCCCGTTAATAGCTATACCAGTTACGCCGCCAACTACCTGCGGTGCTATGATATTACTGGGTACTAAATTATCTATGTTTGCTACTACAGTTCCCCCAGGACTATACCCCGCGGGTATTACTTTAGTTGCGCCATTTGTTGTAAGCGTAATAGAAGGCGAGCCATTATTGGGCATTGTTCCTGCTATAGCCATAACAGTGTTGCCTGTTAATAGTTTTGAAGCATCAAAGGTGATTGCATTTATCTTACTTGCCAATACCGTAAATGTATCAGTAATCACTGCTGAAACACCTTTAGCAATTAGCGAATTTGCTACTGCTTTTTGACCGTTATCGGCATTTGTAAAAAGTACTTTTGCTATTTCTGTAAGGGATTTGCCCTTTAGGGTTGAATCTAATGTTGGGTCATTTATATTTCCTATTTGTTTAACATTTTCCACCAATTGTGAAGCAAATAATGCAGCATTAGCAGCTATTGCATCTGCATTACCTTTCACTGTTTCTGTAGTTCTTCCTGCACCAGCAACTATATTTACTTTAGCTTGTGCTCCTGCTGGCGTTTCTTTTGTTCCAATAAGTGCAGCAGTTGTGGCTGCATAGTTTGCATCATTACCTAAAGCATCTGCTAATTCTTTCAAAGTATCCATTGTTGCTGGTGAGGAATTAACTAAAGCAGCTATCTTTGAATCAGCATATGATTGTGCTGCTGTTTGTGCTGCAGTAACTTCTGCTTTCAATGCCATTTTAGCTAGTTCAGCATCAACAACATCAGCATTATAATTTAAATCTTCAATATTAACAACATCAGTTCCTTCTGGTTTCTTAAGTCCATAATTCGCTGTTGTTTTCATAAGTATCACCTCTATTCATAAACTTTCAAATCATTCCATGTTTTATTATTTTGCCATGTTAATTTGCTTAAAAAATTCCAAACTGTATAGGTATATTTAAAAGAGTATCCCAAATGTGCTGGCTTAATAGTTTCTATCATGTCTATTAAACCATTCATATTTTTTGGAATACCCTTTATACCAATAAACTGTACTATAAAACTGTAGTCGTAGGAGTTTTCTATTATATAAACCTCTCCACCACTAAAAGCTTGTGCTACATTTTTAATCATTTTTTTAGTAGCCGTTCCAGATCCTCTCTTTTTAGCCTTTAATATTTCTCTTCTTTCCTCATAACTTTTATTTAAATCTGTAGATATTCTATAGTCTCTTTCCCATAGATTAAGCCCCCATGTGGCTGTATCTATAAAAAATTGGTTAAGTAAATCATTAACATTATAATTAAGCAGTCCAATTTCAAGAGCATTTGCATTTTGAACATTCATCATTATTTTTGAGGCCCTACAATAAGGTGGTAAATATTTTATCAAATCTGGAATATACGGTTTTATTTGTTCATCTATTATATCGGTATCGAAAGCATATTTATTTGCACCATATTTTATAGCACCATACATAGCTTACACCCCCTTTAGGTCATTCCATATAACCCCTTTTTTAAGATAGTTGGCATCATTTTGTAACTGCGATAATTTTGTTGGTACATCATTAGCTGCAGCAATTGGTTTAGTACTATCTATACTCACTGTTCTTAATGTCCCATCACTTGTTTTGAATGGAATATTTAAAGTGTTGCCACTTAAGTAAACCCCCACTTGATTAGAAGACATATGGGTAGTATAAAACTGTGAAGCATCCACAGCACCCAATTTTGTTTCGCCAGTTGTATTAATATTAGTAGCAGAAGCAAACTCACTAGCATGCTTTATATCCATCGTGTCTGCATATTCTTTAGCTGTTTTGAGAGCAGTATTAGCTTTACTTTGAGCACCTTCATGAGTTTCTTTATTGCCCCACACTTGTTTTTCTATGTCACTTGCAAATCTTCTATTCTCATTTTCTACTACCATATCTGCCGAATGTGAAGAAGGATGAATATATTTATTTGATTCCTGCTCTATGCCTGCAAGTTTTTGTTTTTCTATTGTCGAATAATCCTCGGTACTTAGTTGTTTACCCGCTACTTTATCTACCTTGGTTGCTAATTCTTTAGTAATAGTTCCTGCAAAATCAGCATCATTATTAAGTGATTTTGCTATTTCTTGTAGAGTATCTAATGCATCAGGGGCAACTCCTATCACATCTTTTATTTTTTGTAGAACTTCTTCTCTAGTAAATACTTGTTCTTTTAAATATCTTTTATTTAATTCAGTATCTACATAAGTTTTTTCTGATTTATTATTTTCTAAATTTGTAGCTCTGACTTTTAAATTGCCTACCTCTAAATTGTTGCTAGATTTATAACTTATTGCATCAGTTTGAGTATTAACAATACTTTCCTGTACCTTATTTATGTCCTCTGCCTCTACTGTATCTCCTTGAGTTTGATAAGTTATATATACTTTATCAATATTGGAAAATATCTTAATTTCATTTTTCCAAGGGGATTTTGATGGAGTAGATAAGATAAAGTTTTCTATTTTATCTCCAGTCAATTTACTCCCAGCATAAACAGAAATAGAAGGTAAACTCACATTGTCATGTTCCAATTCACCTTCATATATTCCATTTGCAAGAGTTACTTTTTCCTCGATTACATAAGTATTGTTTTCAAGTTTATTAAGCTTTTCTGTAAATTTATCTACATTTTCTGGGTACAATTATCACACCCCCAATTCTACAGTACCAATTATTGGTATTTCTTCATCTTTCAATCCAATGTTAGATATTTCATTGTTTACTTTTAAGTCTGAATAGTCTAACACCCCTGGAGTATTGAGAAATATATTCCCTAGCTTTGCATAACTTAGATAAGTATCTGCAAAAGCAATATCTTTTAAGTAAATATCTAGTATTTTTAAAAATTCTTCTTGAATATTAGATATATTATAGCCACTAGCAAGTGTGACTTTAGCAATTACATTTATTTGTTTTTCTACAGCACTTACAACGCTAACTGTTGCCCCAATAGGTCTATTTTCTTCTATGTGTGCACTAACTTTGTTAATTAAATCTGTATTGGCACATTTTTTATTGCTATCTACGATAACTACCTTTACAGTTCCATTACCATTCCATAAAGGGAATGCTCGTGCCAACCCTATTCCGTCTACTTGTAACGCCCATTGAACATAATGAGCCGAATTGCCACTTGTAGAAGGAGTTTGAACCTGTAATAATAACCTTTCAAGCAATGCTAAATCCGTTTCAACATTTGTTCCTCCACTGGTATTAGTGGTATTACTTACTCCAGTAATACCACTAATGGCTGCCGGGATTTGAATAATTGTATTTGTTGGAACATTATAAGCTGAACCAATGCTTACAGCCTTTATATTTACAATAGCCACTCCATTGGTTATAACCCCATATGCTATTGTTTCAAATTGTAATGCTCCAGTTGTCTGTATTATGGAGCCTATAGGAATAGGCGTTGTTTCTGTACCTGAGAATGTTACTTGTCCTGTACTAGAAGAACCGTTTTTTTGTATAACTCCAAATTCAGCACATCTTAGTTGCAATTGTTTTGAATAGCCATTTTCAGCAGCACTTTGAGCAAAAACCATATTAAGTATTTCATCCATATTAATATAGGAAGATACTACCTCCTGGCTTACAGGAGAAATAGCATCATAAATCAAACTACCCTCTGATTTATCTACATCAGAGGGTACATTTCTAAACATTCTACTCTTAACAATATCTTCAGTATTTAATTCGCTATACACTCAAGCCCGCCTCCCCATAGATAGTAACAATTGTAAAGTTTGCACTTACTTTACTACCTTCAATACAAATAGAAATGTCCTTTAGACTTTCAATATATGGATTTACTAATAACGCTTCTTTAAGATATCTTTCTAATTCAGTTTTTAATGCTTCGGGCGATAGTCCCTGACTAATTAGATCATCAAATTCATTTCCGTAATTCCAACTATAAGCTAAATATCTATAACGTGGAGTTTGAAGTGCTTTCCATGCCCAAACCTTTACTGCTTCAACTCCTGTAACTAGAGTATTTTTACCATTTGTTAATGAAAAATCATTATTAACATAATCCCAAGCATATGTTTTTAAAAGTGGTAATTCACTTGTATCTGTGGCAGTAGAATCTATTATTTTATTAACGGTTTCTACTGGAAATATACTCATAAACTCACCACTCTTGCTAAAATAATATATTTTTGTTCATCTTTTGTCGCAAATACAATTACCTCATCATCTTTTATAAGTCCAATCCTCAAATTAATAGTACCCTTTGTAATTCCTAGTTTATTTATTGTATGCGTATGGTTGCCATGATCTCCAACGATTGTAGAACTCATAATTCCAGTTCCCTCTGTTGAAGGCATATTGATTTCCATTTTATAATCTTTTAATAAATAATCTGCAATCAATAAATTATCTTTACTAATTTGTAAATCTCCTACTTTAATAGTTAATGGATCATTAGATATAACTATACCTATTTGAATAGCAGGAGGATTATATTTAGCTCCCTGCTCCCGCATATGGTTTACAATTCCGCTGTATGGGTTTTTCATTCAATTACTCCTTACTATCCATTGTATTTTTGAAACTTAAATTTAAACTCATAGTGTATTTACCGGTTCCTACTTCCCAAGTATGAGTATCTCCTTCTATATACAGTACCGCATTTTTCAATATATCAAGATAAAATATTTTGCTTTTTACTGCGTAACCAGTTCTACACTCCCAATTACCTATAATGTCATTAATAGTTGGTATTTGATCTATGCCATGTAGCATTCCTTTAGCGACTGTGGCATAGTTTTTATCTGCTTCTTTAGTATAATTGTCTTGAATTAATCCATTATCGTCAATACTAGTTTGATTGCTTACTCCACCTAAATATACATTTTTATCATCATATACTTTTACTCTATTAATCATATTATCTAATGTATCGTGGTAATCTACACTACCAATGTTATTACCAATGCCATTCAATTGTGTTGTTAATGTATAATCAATAATTACTTTACCTTGTTCTATTACATTTAATTTGAGTCCATCCATAACAGGTACATATTTTTTATTATTATTTTTACTTGCTTGAGTATACACTTGCATTATTGCTTCATAGCCACTCTTTTGAGCTATAAGTGCATTTATCTTAATTCCAGTTCTAGCTAATGTTCCTACAGTTATTCCAAGTTCACTACATATCTTGCTTGTAGCATCTTCTGGTGTAATGTTTTTAAAATTAAAGGTTACTTTAGACTTTGCAAGATATATCAAATAATCATATGCTAAAAAAGTTAATTCCTCTGAAGAGGATTTTAAACTTCTGTCCCATGCAACACCTCTGAAAATTTCTTTTCCATCTTTTAGCATCCAAATTTTTGTGCCTGGTCCTATTTGTGTTTGTGGTTGGTTTCTATCCCATATAGGGTAGGCTAAAGAAACATCTATTTTTCTTGCAACTTGTGATTTATCCCCTGAATTACTTATTGTCTTTACTACATTCGTTATGTCTGTAGTTACACCTTTATAAAGGCTATAAAGTTTAATCATAGGAGAAGCACCTGCCCCACTTTAATTAAGTTAGGATTTTTAATCTTATTTTTTGATACTATAACAGTATATTTTGAACTATCACCATATTGTTTTTTTGCTATTGCTAATAAAGTATCTCCAGCCTTTACCTTATAGGTTTTCGCTACAGTTTTTGTATTCCTTTGCACTGCTGCTGTTGTTGTTTTAGCAATGGTAGGAGTAGTAGCAACTGCTGATGTAGTTTCCAAGATTATTCTTTTATATTCTTTTAATCCCAAACTAAAATATACATCATTAGTTCCATCTTGCTCCCCATATTCAAAATTTTCTATACTGCATTCTATATTTATTACATTGTTTACCATATACCTTATTGGTTTTCCACTTAGTATCCATTTTTCAATTAAAGATATACATTCAGCTGGCGGAGGGAAATCATTATACTGACAAAATGTATATATTTGATTTGGAAAAAAAGTTTGTATTATAGGTATTTCTGCAAGTTTAGGTTTTCCAATAAAGCTAACTTCTCCTATACCTTCAACAGTTAAAGTGCTATTATTTAAAGCCCTTTTTATTGCGTAGTTTGGAGGAGGTACAGGGAGTTGTAATTTTTCATTATCTTGTGATAGCCAAAATTCCATTTTGGTACCTCCTTTAAGGCATATTTATAGCAGCTGCATTTAGTTTTAATAATAGAGCATTAGCTAACTTATCTATATCTGCATCTTCCCTTATAATTATTTGATCAGCAAGCTTAGAAATGATTATAGATGCCTTTCCTTTTTCTACTGCAGTAGCTGTTTTTGTTGTACCACCTGAAGATGTATCTTTTAAGTTTGTTTTAATCCCTAAAGATACATTTTTAATAGGTTCTATAACTTGTTGAGTGCTAATCTTTATGGGTTTAGTCATATTCATAGTAGATGTTACTTTACTAATTGCAGATTGAATTAGTGGGATATTGCTTGTAATTCCATGTGAAAGTCCACCCATAAAATCAGGCATCCATGACATGTAGTCCGTTAATGGACCTTTTTCCGGTACGGAGAAATGAAGATGTTCCCATATAGCCTTGCCTACGTCTTTTGCTGCGTCCACAACTCCACCAATAGCTCCTTTAATTCCAGATATTATTCCATCTATCATATCTTTTCCCCAACCAATTGCAACTTTAGCAATGTCTACAAAAATCTTACCTATACCATTTAGTATATTACTTATAATAGCCCCAACTCCGCCGAAAATAGTTTTAACTGCATCAATTACGCTAGCCCATGCACCTTTCCAGTCTCCATTAATAGCTTGCATAATCGCTTTAATCACATCTTGTATTACATGTATAACAGTTTCGATAGCAATTTTAATGTTATTCCATACAACTGTTACATAATCCATAATAGTTTGGCCCCATGTGTTCCAAAATGCTTGAATAAAAGTTAATACGCTTTTAACAACATTCATAACTCCATTTAAAACAGTTGCTATTGTTTGTTTTATAAGTGGCCAGTTTGTCACCACCCATTGAACTACTTTTGATAGTTCTGTGATAATGAATTTCAAAACAGGCTTTAGAATGCTATTCCATAGATTCATAACCCCTTGAAATACCGTTGCAATAACCTTCTGAATCTGTGGAAAATGAGCTATTACCCATGATATAACATCACCTATTCCTGACATTAATAATTTTAAAACAGGCTTTAAAATGCTATTCCAAACAGTCGCAATGCCTTGAAATACAGATTGAACTACAACTTTGATTTCTGGCATATGTGCTTTTATAGTGCTTATTACATTCATGACAATTGTTTTTATATTTGTTAATGTAGTAGTTACGGTATTGCTTACTTTATTACCAAACACATTTGTTATGAACACCCCAATAGCGCCTATAGCATCACCAGTTTTTTTAAATTGTGCTGTTGCCATTTTAAATGCAGATGATATTCCACCTATTATTTTATCAATAGATATTTTAAGTCCACCAAAGTTTTTTGTGTATGCTAAAACTAAAGCAGCAATCGCGCCTATAACAAGTAATATGGGCAATGAGAGGCCTCCTATAAGCCCGGCAATTCCAGTAACAGCAGGTCCTAAAAATCCTGCAACTTTTGAAAATAATCCGACACCACCGATAAGTGTTCCAAAAATTGCTGTCATAGATAATACAGTCGCCACTAATTTTTTATGTTCACCAACAAATTTAGACACCGACTGAGCTCCAGTATTAAGTTTTTCAGCTATTCCCTGCAAATAAGGAAGTAATGCCGACCCTATTGCGCCTTTTATTCCTCCAATAGTATTTCCTAGCTGTTTCATTTGCCCATCATAGGTTTTAGCCGCGGCTGCTGCTTGACCTCCAAACTCTTTGTTTAGCTCGCCAAGTATAAGCTTTTGTGCTCCAGCCATATTCCCGGTTGCTTGCATAGTTTGTATTTGTTTTTTCTGTTGTTCAGTAAAAGTAATACCAACTCTAGTAAGTGCAGTGATTCCTTTCGTTGGATCATTCAAAGCTTTACCCAGTTGAAGTGAAGCACTTACAGGATCCCCGCCCATCTTTTGAGATAAATCTAACATAGCTTGCGTTGCCATAGGAAATACATTCTTACCGATATTAGTAAATGTGAGGAGCATATTTTGCCCTGTTTTTATTGCACCAGCACCAAATGTTGTTGTCTTGCTAAAGCTTGTTGCCATAGCGGAAACCTGTGCAGCAGTTAAACCAGCAGCTCCTCCAGTCGACTTTATTGTTTGTGCTAAATCTGCATTTGTTTTTTGTGCCTTTGTAGCTCCATCAACGCATGTTTTCAAAAACCCAGCACTAGCAATGCCAGCAGCACCTAATGCATCTCTTGTAAGAGCAAGTCCACTCGCCATTTTTTGTCCAATTGCTGGAACAGAAAAGGCATTTTTTATTGAACTACCAGCTTGGTCCGCTTGCCCTTTTATACCTTTCATTAGCTCAGCATTTTTTTGTATTTGTGCTGCAAAATTACCAGTGAGGTTCATAATTGCGCTTAATTGCATTGTCACTTACTCACTTCCTTTTGATTTCTAAATAAAAAAGAGCTACTTTTCAGTAACTCTTGAGTTGTTATATTTAGCTTTTGAGAATTTAATTAATCTTATAATACATTTATAAGCATACTGACATAGAGCTAAGCTTAATGCAGCGCCTACTGTAACCATGTACTTAAAACCTATCCAGAAAATCTTGGCCGTAAACATGAAAGGTTTAACAATCAACCATTTGATAGGGAACTTTATTAATTCACCTATTAATATTATCAGACCACATATTCCAAATACTCCACCAATATCATTTATCTTTTTATTTCTGCTTATTTGTGCAAGTGCTCCTATTCCAATGGTTTCTGAAGCTACTTGATTTCGTGTCTTTTTATTCATAACTATATATCCCCTTTAAAAGCTATTTGTTACATCATACACCATCTAAAGGAAAATATGTTATAATAATTATTCTTTTTTATTCATCTCATCAATCTCTTTTGAAATAAAAGCACTGATGATTATCCTTTCACCAGTGCCATAATTATGGAAAATAGATGGGGATATATTATGTAATTTAAAAGCATAATACATTAATTGCACCTCACCATTTTCCTCTATTAGTTTTTTATTTTTTCATTAGCATCTTCAACAGCCTCTATACCTGAAAGTTGGGATATCACTTTTGCTAAGTTTGATACATCTCCTGGGAGTAGTATTTTTTTAATCAATTCTTCAGGAGTAGGTGAATTGAAATGATCCATGAGTTCTTTTGATTTTAATTCAGGAACTCCGGCTAAAACTAATTCTAATTGCATACCACCAGTATTATAACCTTTTATATTTCCTTTTTTATCTAAGCTTACTGAATTGCTTTGTACGTCATTATAAGCATCTAAACTTATTGCATTACAAGTAAAATTAACATCCTCACCAGTTAGCATACTTAATCTCTCTATTTTAACATCTTGAGTTGGTACTGTAATACTAGCAGCATCTAATTTTAATAATTTTTCTACAATATTCATATAAAATTCCTCCTAATAATTAATTTTAAAAATAAAAAAAGCCTAAGCTTCCATTGTTATTGTGGTGTTATTTTATCTAAGTATTCCCAATCAGTGAATGTGAAAGGAACAGATTCTTCACCATTCTTTTTAGCCTCCCAATCAGCTAATGTAAGTTCATCAAACTTTGCGTCTTTAATACAAAGCCTTTCAGCACCATAAGCATCTGGGTCAGCAAGAGCAGACATTAATGTGCATACTGTTTCTTTCCCGCGTTTTATATTATCACTAATTTTGTTTATCATCCTTGAAGATACCTTGTGAAGCTTTAATGTCCCCTTGCATTGTATACCCGTAGTTTTAGTATCTTCTGCAAGTTTGCCACATATATTTACTGCCGTCTTTTGCACAGTAACTTTAGCTTGAAGTCCATAAGCTTCTGATACTTTATCTCCGTCTATCCATATTTGTCCCCAGGTACCATTAATTATATTTTTTGCATCCATAATGCCATCCATATGTTACGCCTCCTTTAAATTCCTATATTTAAGTTGAAATCTTCCATAGCATCAACTATTTTTACATTTCCAGATATGAATACCTTGTCAGATGTATTCGCTGATTTTATAGCTTGCTTTTTCCACTCCGAAATATCAATACCTTGTGCTTTTAAGAAATTGCTCTGCGCTTCTATGTCAATTCCAATACTAGACATACCTTTATCAAGTAATGAATCATTTTCTAATCCTTCAAAATATGCACTATAAGCTATTATTAAAATACATTTATTATCATAATTATTAGGTAGTTTACCAGTATAACTATCTGCTGTAGTTTTCTTTAAATCATCATGAATTTGATCCATAATATCTACCAGTTTAATCTTTTTATAGTCAGTTCCTTTAGCTGGTGTAGTGGTTACAAGTGAATTAACAGCTCTAGCCACTTTAACTTTCTCACCATCATTAATTAAAACAAGCTTACCCGCATCTATTGCATCATTAAACGCTGTTATAGACAAATGAGGTACATCTGTAACCTCTGATAATACTTCATACGTAGCTGACATATTTAAAGGCGTTCCAGCCAACAATCCAGCTATTCTTGCGCAATAATCAGCAGAAGAATAAGTTTTTGTACCCACGACTATATCATCAGTATCAAAATTAATTACACATTCATGGTCCCCAGGGTAATTTGGAAGAACCACCTTGATTCTTATATCCATATTATCTTTCAATCCTTTTATCCAAGTAGCAATAATTGGGTTATCTGCGCTAGTAATCCCTGGTATAGCTAAGTAATTCCACTTAGTGGATTCCAATACCCCCATAGCCTCTGTGTAATTTGTTGCTGCAACTGGTTCTATATAGGCTATTACTTTTAGCGGTGAATTTGTGCCACCAAGCCACGCTTTAGTTAACTGGTCCTTATTATAGGTACTTAAAGTACTTGGAATATCTTTAACTGAGTATAAAACAAGTAAGCCATTATTTGTTGCATCTTTTAAAATTAATGCCGCTATACCTCTCTTACCTCTTGCAACTGCTGTAATTCCAGCTTGTTTGAAAATTATTTGTATATTAGGCAATCCCATCAGATAAACCTCCTTTTAAATTTAATAAAACTTCATTAGCCATTGGAGATTCGATTACATCATCTTGCTTTTGCTCTGTAATATTTAAGTTTAGTGTTAAATAAATTTCAGCGCCTCTTGGTCCACCTGTAAGTTGAGCTATCTTAACAGCTCTATCCCCAACTTTAAAGTATCCTTTTTTAAAAATACTCATCAAAATGTCATAAGTATTATATTGATTTTCTGCGTTAACATTTTCATAATTATCCCAAGGTGCAAAATAAACAATTTGAATAAATATGTTATTGTTTATTACAGCTCTATTCAAATCATCGGTTCCACTATTTATATGAGAAATAAAAAAAGACGGTCTGTCAAAACCCTCTCCAATGTTCTGTATATATATTGTTGCTTCACTTTTTTTTGCTATTAACGTACTAATGCTATTAATAATGTCCATTAACATAACTATCACCTACTAAATATTTCATTCTCTTAATTAGCTTTATCTAGTATCCCTTGAATCCATTTTTCCAACTCAACTTCTGCTTTAGGTTGGAGACTTTGGAATCCGTCTTCCATAAAATGTTTTCCTTCTATGAATTTTTCACTAAGCATTACTCCTTTATCATTTGGACAATTTTTCATGTATTGAGCTGGAAGAAATCTTTGATGCTGAACATGGCCATCATTTATAGCTTGAGCATAATCAACATCTGTACCAGTTTCTACTCTATCGGAGCCTATTACTTGAGAATTTATTGAAGCTCTAAGCCTACCTTGGTCTACTGGTACTAAAGGCTTAATTTCAGATTCTAACATTAAGCCTAATTTTAATAGTTCTTTTTGTTTTTCTTCTGGAAATTTATTTATTATATCTTCTAATATTTTTTGAGACTCCTCTAGACCTTCTATTTTAAATTCATCCATACATTAGGCCTCCCCTTTATATAAAATTTCGGCTTCAATATGATGCTTATTAGGTTTATATACATTACCTACAGTGTACTTAATCCCGCTTACTGTAGCTATATCACCATACTTTATATCTGCGTTTATATTAGTGATATATAACTTTAAAGTTTGTGTAAATGTAGATTGTGGTTGCCCTTGCGCTATACTTCCATTTGCGCGTCCTAGTCTACAATCAAAAGGCAATAAATCAGTTTCAGACGAACTAGCTATATGAGTTATAGGGTCTTTTTTAGTAGTAGTTCTAGTAATTGAGCAGCTATCGTCATGTCTCATAGTGATACCCTCTTATAACGATCCAATATAGCACTAATGTTTAAAGGCATTTGCACATCTTTTTTCGAGTAAGTATATTTCACGTCTCCCTCAGATTCCTGTTCTACACCTAATCTGTTTTCTCTACTTTCTTTATATTCCAGAACAACTAGCTTAGTCGCTGCTAAATTTAAATCAGCAGGAGGAGTTTTAAACCCTGCAGTATAGGTTATTTCAACATAAGATTCCTCCGAATTAACATACTTAAGCCTATTCCCCATAGTCATATATTTATAGTCAAGCAACTCAACATAGCCTGGGAATATCCTATAATTACTCATGTCATTACTTCCAGGCACAGTATTTACTATACTGCCATCAAGTCTAACTATATTTGATACGGATATAATAGGAGTTTCTTTTATAAATATTTTATGATTTACATTGTGCTGTTCTCCAGTATAGGTATCAATATCAAAATGTCTATGGCAATAGTTTTCTATAGTCGCTTGAACATTCTCAATTAAATCATTTAAGAAATCATCTTCAGTATCTATATAAGAAGGTCCTAAATAATTTTTACACTTTTTAATAGTTGTTAATGGCATTTATACCACCTACTTCCCAGCGTTTAGGTCATCTATCTTTGCATTTTTCTTTTCAACTATAACTTTTGTATCCTCTAAGGCTATTTCTTCTCCATAACCCGCAGCTATAACTCTTTCTGCTACAACATCTTCAAATGTTGCAGCATCACCTTCTCTATACCCACCATCCATTGGTTTTATAAATTTAATTGTTTTTGCCATTTAAAAATCCTCCTTAAAATTGAAATTCGGCTTTTCCAGCCTTTATTAATTTTTCTGCGACTGTTTCATCTATATTAATTATATCGCCTTGCTTTAGATCTGTTAACGCACCAACCTCTTGTCGTGTAATAAAAGTTAATATTTTAATTTTCATATTAGCTCCTTTAAAAATAAAAACACCTTATATTAAGATGTTTTTTATCATTCTTTAAGTATTCTATTATCTTATTTTAAGAAGCCTGTTAACAATGCAAAAGCTTGGCCTATGGCCGCCTTACCGTCCAAGCGTTCCCACATCTTACAAAGAACTTCATGGTTTTTAAAAGCTTGGTCGCTGGCAGTATTAAGCTCGCTACCCATCTCCGTTTTATCAAATAAGTAGAAATATTCTAAGTTTCCGAATACCATCTCAGAGCATGTAGTTTTTGCATTTACAGTAAGATTCTCAGGGAATATTGCTGAAAACTCTTGAACAGGATAGCCATTAAATGTTGCTGGTTTTCCTGCTAACATATCTCCATTTACCCATAAATATCTACCTTGCAAATCTTTAAATAATTTAGCTTGTCTTATAGCACTAGTATTCATGTAATAACAACCGCCATCTCTCCAATTTATATCAATTGAAAATGGTAAAGCTACCATATCGTCAGCAGTTAAAACATTTGTGGTTGCTGCATTTATGCATGCTACAGTTTTAAGTCCTGTTGCATTAATTATTCCTTGTGGTTGATTAGTTCCAGTACCTACCATAATCGCAAGATTTTCAGCCTTAACAAATGCCTTAGCGTATTGTTTAACTAAGTAGCCATAAAGATTAACCGGTGAATCTGAAAGCAAATCTCTTGCCATTGCAGTGTATCCATCAAGTCTGATTACGCTGTAACTTAGAGATGTAAATGTTGGAGTTGTTGGAGTGAGTGGATTAGTATCACTATTCTCCCAGGTAAGGTTTACTCCGGTAACACCTACTGGCCATGTTCCGCCTCTAAACGTTACAGGAATTATAGTACATTTATTTCTTAAAGCAACAGGATCAGCTGTAACTTTATCTATAATATCTGTTTGGAACTCCGTTGGAAGTAATTCTAAACCACTACCTGCAGTACCTCCACTTAAATCTTTTACAATACCACCACAATATTTAGCAATTTCAGCCCTGTTATTATCCATCTTTGCTACAAAATATTTAAGTGTTTTTTCCTCCTTGCTCATTTCATCAGGTTCTTTATCATTAAATTTAAGTTTATTTAACACCTTTGTGAATCCTTTTTCCTTTAGTACAGCCTCAGTTGTTCCAGCTATTACAGCTGCTAATTCTTTATCAGTTAATTTTGGCATATTATTTTGCCTCCTTCATCATTTTTTCGATATTTGCTTGGACTAGGGTTTCTATTTCTTCTGGTGTATAGTCTTTAGCTTCATCCTCATCAGGTGAAGAATTATCTGCTTTGCACATTTCAGCAATACTTTTCACATGTCCTGTAATGCCTTCACATGCCTTTACAAGGCTTGCCATTGTTGCTTTGCTAAGTGATGCCCCTGTCTTAGCTTCAACCTGTGCTTCAAGGTCCTTAATTGTTACATTAAGATCCTCAACTTCTTTAACCTTTAATGCCATTTCATCTGTGTGTTTTGTCTCTATACCTTTTACTTTGTCATCTACCGCCTTAGATATTAGTGCTTCAACTTCTTTACTTGTCATACTTTCTACCTCACTTTCATTTTTATTAATTAAATCAAAAAGAGCCTTGGAGATTTTTTTATCTTCATAAGCTCTTTGGACTGCATTAGGATTACAAGGAACAGCTACCATGCTTAATTCGAGGAGTTCCCACTTAATGAAATCATAGCCTCCTTGGTCGTTAGGTTTATATTCTTTAGGTATAAATCCAATTGAACTAGCATTCATATATTTATTTGAGTATAAGTAAAACCACTCTTTGCCATTATCTGTTTCAGCAAATTGTACTTTGAATACCATCTTAGACCCGACTATGTTAACATCTAGTGCCCTACCAATAACGGATGGCTTTTCTGTATATCCATAATTATGATTAGCTATTATTACTGGGTTCTTTTTATAATTACTTAGGTCAGCTCCAGTCATCAACATTTTATCTCCAACCCTATCAAAGCTTTCATCACTACCTATCATCTCAATAATTCTGTTGGCTTTATCAATGACTTTAACTTGCCAATTCATTGGTAATATTTTATTTTTCAATGTTCCACCTCCTCCTAGGGCATAAAAATAAGACATATTTCTATGCCTTAATCAGCTTTATAATCTATTTTGTATGTATCTAAAATATCTGAATTTATCTGTCCAAAGGTACTTAATTCAACACATTGCTTTCTAATGTCTAAAAGCTCATTTATACTAGCTGAAACCTGTTCATCAGTATCTAAACGAACTGTTTCTGGCATATTAACCATTCTTGCATTAAATAAGTTTTTTAATTTATAATCTATCTGTGAAACTACCTTAGTTTGCTTTTCAATTAACTTAGCATCTGAGATCTCATTTAAATTTATACAATTCATATTCATTATTTAATCCCTGCTTTCTTTTTTTTATTTTCTCCCTAATTATCAAAGTTTGCAATTAAAGTACATCTACAATTAACTACATTTTCAGGGGAAGCTCCACCATCACCAGGACAATCCATTTCTTCTCCATCAATAATAAATTTTTCATCTACACCTACAATTTGTCCGTCGGCTTCTGAATGCCAAGGTCTAGTTCGCTCATCCAATGCTGTAAGCCATTGTTTTTTGTCTACTACTCCACTTTGTTTATATCCCATAAGTGCAGCATTATTGGATGCTCCTATAACTTCAGTTCTAGCTATTCTTTCAATCCTATATTGCTCAGTGTCATCAAAATATTTTCCTATTCTATCACAAAGTTTTGGAATACTTTCGCCATCAAGCTCACCAGCTTTTAATTGTGCTCTTATCGATGCTTCAGTAGTGGCATTGATATTTGTAATTTGTTTACCACAATATTCTTCAAGATATTCAGTTACCATAGGGTTATGCAAGTCAAAAGATACGCTAACATCTAAGTCATCCATAATCTCGTTACCTTTATCTTCAATAAGCTTCTTAAGTATTGGAAATATTTTATTTGCCATATATTCCGTTTCACCTTTGCTTAACAGAAACTTTAATAGATCATCTTGATTCAATACCTTCAAAGATTTATTATTCTTTATGTTTAATATAACTTGTTCACTTTGATGTTGGAATATTGCTTTCCAAATAGGGCTTAATTCTTTTTCCCACTTATCAGTTTTGTTGATAAATGATTTCCAGTAAGCTTCTTTATCTAAATTTTGAAATTTGCTTTTACGTTTTATATCAATTTTTTTTTTAGCACCTTTAGTTGATTCATCGATACTCTCTTCAGGTTTAACCTCTGGAGGTTTCGATTGTGATAATGATGGTAATGCAGTCCCTAATGGCTGCATACTAATAGCTTGATAAATCACATCTCCACCAGCAATATGTGGTAGGTTCCATCCCATAAGTTTATTTAATATATCTCTTGCTTCATTTTTAGTAATAGATTTATCTGTTTGAGTATCCACTACAGCCTTAACAAAATCTTTATTCTTTGGAACTGGATCAGTAAACTTCAATTCGCCATCTTCGCCAAACATTGGTACAAACTCATTATTTAAAACATCTTGAAATAAATGAAGCAATGGTTTGATTGTATGCATTGCGAAAGTATATTCAGCAGCCTCGGCAGTTGACCTATTAACATCATCAGTTATACCAACAATACTCTTAGGAACTCCAAATGCCCCTAGAATACCATCTCTTGTATTATCTTTGAGATTAGATATATCAAGCTCTTTAATATTAATATTAATAGGTGTAAATGTTACTGCTCCACCTTTAGTAAATAGTATTTCACCACTATTTTCCACACCTCGGTGCTTATCCTTATATTGCTCTACCGCTCTGTCATATTCATCAGGGTCAATATCTGGAAAATTTACTATACCACCTGGCCTTGCATCATTATAAAAAAAGTTTTTAATATATGTTGATGTATATTTATCAATTTCCAAGTTATTGGCAGCTGCTTGAGCAGGGCCCTTACCTCCATATGGATTTAATAAATCCGGTAAGTTAATGAAAATAACTTCGTCAACACTTAGTGGAATTTCAACAGCTCCAGCTTTATATAAATAGCCTTTTATAAAATTATCTTTATCAGGTATAACCCATACATCCAAAGGATTAAGACACCATATTTCTTTAGGCCTGCCAATGCCATCTTTAGCAATATACCAAAAGCATTTACCTGTTAACTCTAAGTAGGCAGAACTTTTCCAAAGCAATTGATACTGACTCATGAATCTATTTGGATGCTTAAGTACATTCAATGCTAAGCTATCTTGTTGTACTTCCTCACCTTTAAAGGACTTCCATTCACTTGAACCTATATTTTGACTTATACGGTTTACCGCCGCAAATAACCAACCAATTTGACCATACGAACGAAGAAAATCCGACGTATTCATATCTGGCGCCATCCGTGATTGCTGGGAATAGTATCCGTCGAACATTTTTCTTTTAGCAGTATTCACTACTTTAACTACTGTTTTTCTAAAATTAAAGAATCCTATTTTTCTCACCACCTTTTAGGACATAAAAATAAGGCATATCTCTATGTCTTTAATCTCTACTTTCTTTTTCTATTTCTTGAATATTATCAAGTAAGAACTTAGATACTTTCTGATATCATTCGGTATTGCTTTTCTCATCAAATCCTCTGAACTTAACTCTTGCTGGATAAGCTTCGGTTACTTCTTCATTATCATCAATACTAACTACAATAGCCCAACCAAACGTATGAATTAATGAGTTAAAAGTCCACTCTCTCTAAATTCTTTCCAAGTTCTTTTAGCTACCAAATTAAAACCACCTTTCACTTAAACCCAAGTCATCTTAAATTGACCTGTGCTTTTAACGTCTTTAATTCTATTTGCAAATTCAGAAACTATATCAGGAGCATCATCATGAGCTGAAAAATCTTGACCACAAAAATCCATTAATTCATCTGTAAAATCTATATCCTCTTCATTGAAAATTATACGTCCATTATTTACATCAGCTACAATAGTCGCAATTTTATCATCCTTATTTAACTTTTGAGCTTCATTTATGATAGTAAATTTTTTACCTCTTAATAGGTTATCAGCCTTAATAGATTTTTCTAATATATTTGCATCACTACCATTGAATGTATTTTTTTCAATATAAATTGTATTTATATCAGTATACTTTTTTAATAATTCAATCATATGATTAATATATTTATCAAATTCAGTTCTTGCATCTATTTTTAAGAGTTCAGCTTTTCTTACATATTTAAAATCGTTATCGGCTAAAGATCCAACTAAAAAAGCAAAACTATCACTAGTTTTTTTAGAGGTAGAAGCAGGATCCACACATAACATTGTCTTAATGAATTTATGATTTTCAATATTTATTTCTGCTCTATTAGATTTAAACCATTTTTCTCCTATCTTAGAAGCATCGTTCATCATTTCTTGTTTGAATCCACGAGAGTTATTAAAATACCTTATAGCTAACTTCAAACAATCAAATTTATCATTCCATATAGTATTATATTTCATTGCCTCTTCATTCTGATAATAAAACTCTTTAGCTTCTGAAGCAGAATCCTTCAATTTATTATTAAAATAAATTGTTCTAAATTCTCCCCAAAGTCCATCGTTTAAATATTCATCTACATCAAACTCTACTACCCTTTTCAAAATATGGTTATAATCCTTATTGTTCAGAAGTCTCGACATAAAGCAATCTCTGTGTAAGATAGTTCCTAATACAATGAATTTTGTAGCCTGTTTAACCTTAACACCATTACGAATAACGGCTTCATCTCCTGCATATCCAGCATCTTCTATCCATGTATTATATTTTTTGTCCCTTGCTTCTTGTGTAATAACATCACTTTTACCTTGATAATCATCTGCTATTATTACGCTCGGCCTTGATCCATTAAATTTTTTTCCTCTGACTGAAGATGTAGAAGAAATAGCTTGTACTTTAGTTTTATTAGACAGCTCTAATTCAAGTTTGTTTACTGTACAATTCTTGTTATCAATTAATGCTCCAAAAGCTTGAATTATATATTTATTTTCTTCAAAAGCTTGTTTAGTTTGTGCCATAAATTCGATAGAATCCTGTTCTGTTTTACCGCATACAAGTGTATAAATAGATTTAGAATAACTATGTAGCCAGACAGAAACAGCAAAGTTAACTACGGTTGTTTTTGCTGTACCTCTAGGAAGTATAAGTTCAAGGTTATCAAATTCATCATTTTGAAACATTCTTTTTATATTATCCCAAACCTCAAAATGGATTGGGGCTAAATTTCTAGCTGCATTAGTTGGCTTTGGAGTAAATGTATCTTGCAAAAAATACTCACAGAAGAAATCAAAATCTCGTTCACCTAATACCCAAGCCAAACCATGATAACCAAATAAGTTATTATTATTTTTTATCATTAATTCTTCGGCTTTAACTTGGCCATAATGTTTCTTTAAATAAATGTATAGAATTTTTCTGTTTTCTTTTCCTAAATCATATTCTATTTCCATATTTATTTACCTTGTAATTTTTCAAGTTTATCTAATTCTTTTTTTAATTCTGATGTATTAATATTATCGTCTACTAGGTTTATATCCTGTTTAGGTCTATACTCCCCAGCCATCTCTAATATCATCTTTCTGTCTTGAAAGTTTTTAGCATTACTTATAGCATATTTGACTGCAGCTTTTTTTACCTCGGGAACAAAGTTTTCAAATAATCTATTAAGAATTTCATTTCTCATTTTTACAAATTGCGGCTTCTTACACATATTATAATAAGTGTTTCTTCCAACATCTGCTTTTTTACAAAGATCAGTAATAGAAGCTGTATAGTTTTCTGGTTCAGCTAATGCTTCCAAAATTTTCTTTTCTGCTAATGTAGGTATATATTCTTTATTCTCATCCATTGCTTCACCTTCCTTATTTTTTCAATAAAAAAAGCGCCATTAATTCAATAAAGAATTCTCTAGCGCTTTGAATTTATAGTTTTGCATAATATCATCTTAATACATTTGTAACCCCATTGCAACCCCATAAAATCCCCATCATTACATCATATATGATTTTAATCCGTCTAACCCAAATATTAATATACTAAGTTCATTGAGCATTTGGTTTATCCATCTTCCCGGAGTATTTTTGCTGCATTGAAAATGTTCTTGTATATCTTCGTATCTCATCTCACTTAAATAAAACATCTCTAATGCTTCATACTTACAATTAGTACCTATTTTACACTGGTTTTCTTTTAGAGCTTCTAATGCAACATCTATATGAGCTATCATAATCAATGTCTTTATTTTGCTTTTCTTTATAGCATATATATAAAGCTCATCATATCCTTGAGTAATATCGATGTAATTACTTTCTTGGAGTTCATGGTTTTTTAATTTATTAATATCATCTACAGCATTTCCTACATGGTTCCTTAAGCTATTATAGTTAGACATTAGTAACCTGGTATTATGAAACACTTTTTTCTTTTGCTCATATTTTTGTTCTTTATCAAACTCTTTAATTGCTTCAATAATTATTTTTTTTATTGTTTTATCTGTATAAATAATATTTTCCATATTTACCCCTCCGTATTTATGATACTCCTCTTATTATTCTAATTTAAAATTTCTTGCATCATCAACTAGTTGCTTTCTCGTCCTTTTGGTATATATTTTAGTAATGTTTATATCAGAATGACCTACCCTTTGTGCAACTTCGTCAATTGTCATTCCACGCTCATTTATACACACATAACAAAACAAATGCCTTATATTATGGCAATGAGCTTTTTTTAATTCAACCTTTGTATCACTAGCATACCTTTTAATCCAATAATCACACATCCAAGATGACAATCTACTATCCTTTGTTTTATTTATAAAAAGAAATTTCTGTTTTGATTCACGCCTAATACTAGTAGCGGCATATTCTTTAAATAGCTTTCTAAGCTCATCAGGTATTGCTACAAATCTTTGTTTTCTACCTTTCCCAACAACTTTTATTTCTTTTTCATTTGTATCTTTAATCTTAATACTTAATACTTCACTAACACGCATTCCAGTAAGATAAAATGTCATAAGTAATGTGGTAACTAATATATTTTTATCTCTAATCGATGCATTTACTATTCTTTTAAAATCAGTTTTATTTAAAACGTTTCTTCCATACTCCTGCATTCCAATTTTCATTTTCATTTTTTTAATATTAAAATTAATTTTAAAATCATACTCACTATTCAAAAACTGAATATATTTATAAATTGCATATATTTTTCTATTTATAGTCTTTGCATTAAGTTCCTGAGCTTCAAGTGAATTAATAAAATTAGCTATATCCATACTCTTAATATCCAATGGATCTTTATTAAGAAAAGTTAACATCTTTTCAATATCAGGTATATAGTTTTTAATTGTATTCTCACTATTCTTATCAGCTTTCATATATAATTCAAATTCATCTATATAATTTAACAAATAACTTCCTCCTTTCAAAAAAAATAAAAGAGCCATTAACTAAAAATTAGTTATCAGCTCCATTAGCTCTACTATAACCCCATTTGGTTATAGGCTATTATTAAGGTCGAAAAATTTTACAAAAAATCGTCTGTCTAAATTAGTATTCCTACTATGTTTTTAATTTGGGGGGATTTCAAAATCTATCTATATCAATTTATAGAAATATACGCTTACTCTACTTACTATTTTACATTTAATTGTATAGTTTTACAAGCATGCAATCATTTAATTTTTATTTTAGTTATTATACCTCAGTCTGAATAGCTTCAGCCTTTCTTTTTCTCATTGCTCTTACTAGAGTTGCTTCACTTATCTTTGTCATAGTTGCTACTTGCTTATAACTATTCTCTTTTAATAAATCTAAAGCCATATTTAATTGTACATCTGTATATAGTTTAGGTCTACCATCCTTAAATCCTGCCTTAGTCTTAGCAACTTCTTTACCAGCTTGAGTTCTCTCAATAATCATGTCACGCTCGAATTGCGCAAAAGCAAGAAACATAGTAAGTGAAAGTCTACCAGATGGAGTGTTATCAAATGTACCCATATTAAGTATTACTAGTTTAACACCTTTGTCTACAAGCGTCTGAACTATCTGTAATCCTTCTGTAGTACTCCTAGCGAGCCTATCTAACTTACAAACCATCAAACTATCATTATCATTTAGTTTATCTACTAACTTATTAAAAAGTGGTCTATCCGTAGTCTTGCCTGTAAATTGTTCTTGGATAATCTTGGTACATCCATTTTTATTTAACATACTTACTTGATCCTCTAAACTATTACCTTGGATTTGTTTCCACGTTGATATCCTAGCATACCCATATATCATGTAAAATCCTCCTATCGTTTTGATTACTACTTTTGATTAAGTTCTATAAGTTGATTTTACATGATAAAATTGTTACTGTCAATAGTGTACACTTATGATTACAAACTTAAATTATAGAAATATAAAAGAAATCCAAGGCAGCTGAGTGCCTTAGCTTTCTTTTATATTGATTGTTATTTTTTTAACAAGATTTGTATTAAAATGGATTTACGGGACACTGTATAACAAGAAGATTTATAAACTAGACCCATTTGTCCTCTTTTGCCTCTAAATTTTTTAAAAGTACATTTATGTCAATAATGTTGCTATTACTAGGATTGAGGTACATTTAATATTTTAATTTAAATTGAGTACTCACATATAATCTCTGTTTTGTTGGACAGGTAAATAATATATGTCAAGCTATATTTTATAAAGGCTTGCTTTACATTAAAATATAGCTTTCCAGTTTTTGTATTTAAAATATACCCCTATGCCATATCTAACTTTTCTATAGCATTTCTATAAGTTGTACTGTCCCATTTATTAATTATTTATCTAAGTATACTTGCTTTTATAACCTGTACCTTTAATCCCTTAGGTGTATTTTTTAAATTAATTTCCTTACCCAGTTCTAGTTCTTTAACTATTTTATCTTTAATATTTTCAATTTCTCCACTTAAAGATATCTTTTCAAAACCCATCTATATTTACCTCCTAAATTTGTTAAGTCTTTTTATATTAAGAAATTCTTTTATATTCATAAATAACATTTTCGATTGAAGTTTCTGCATAAATTTGAGTTGTTTTTGGATCGCTATGCCCAAGTAGTTTTTGTACATTATGCAATAACATTCCACCAGATAATAAGTGTGTGGCTATACTATGGCGTAATAAATGAGGATATATTGACTTTCCTAAATTTGCTCTTACAGCAATTTTTTTAACTTCATTTTCTATGCTTCTACCGCCAAGTCTTGCATGCGTTCCTTTGTTAGCTACGAATAAAGCAGGTGTACTGTCATTTCTTGATGATATATATTCTTTTAGTAGGTATTTTGATTTTGTATTGAAACATACAACTCTTTCTTTGTCACCTTTTCCTATAACTTTTAGTGTTTTATCGTGAAAATTTAAGTCCTTTATATTAACATCAACGATTTCACTTAGGCGGCACCCAGTCGAGTATGCGAATTCAAGTATTGTTTTCTCGCGTAAATTCTTACATTTCTGTCTTAATATTTCTACTTCATCTAATGTTAATGCTTCTCTTAGTCGTCCTGGCACTTTTGTTTCATGTATTATTAACATTGGATTCTTTGGAATGTATTCTTCTTGATGCAACCATCCAAAAAAAGATTTTAATATATTTATTTGAGTATTGGTGGATGAAGGCATCAGTTTATTACATCTTTGGGCCAAATAAACTCTAAGATCTATCGTAGTAATAGTGGCAAGAGGCTTTATAAGAGTATTAGCGAATTTTAATATTTCTCGATTATATCCTTTTAATGTTTTTATGCTTAATCCATCTAGTTTTTTTACCATTAAATAAATTTGAAGTTTTTCTTCTGTATCGTTACTTGTTACAAGTCCTGTTTCCTGAGGAACTACATCATATTTGTATAAAATTTCCTCTGCTATTTCTCTAACCTTAAGCTGATCTATATTCGGGAACTCCAACGTTAATTTTCCTACTAATCTAATAATTATTTCGTTGTTTGCTATGCTCATTATACCTGTACCTCCTAGAATTTTTGCTACACAGGAGATATAGGTATATAATAGCTATATCTCCTGTGAGAGATTTAAGAAAGAAGAGAGTTTAAGTTGTTCAGACTGGGACTCTCTTTTTTCAGTTATAGCTATTATAAATATTCAATTAAAAACAGCTTAGATTTTTTATTTTTAAAAACTTACCAAGGAGGAGGCTCTATTGTATTGCCATATTTCATTTTTTCACCTTCCTTATTATTTTAGTGTGAAATATCACCATTTTTTTTAGCTTAATTTAAGCCATAATTTTTTATACATATTATTGTTATTACATTTTCAAAATGTTTTTTACTTAATTAAAGAAATATGTTGTTTTTATTTATTATTCATTTCCTATTTGTCTATCTGTTTTGCCTGGATACATACCATGTGCCATTACGATTTTTATTGCTTGCTCCTCTGTAAATCCTTCCTTCAGAAGCTCTCCATAATATACTTTTTGACCTTTTGCAATCATCATGCACATATCGATATATTTTGGAACTGTGAATTAAACTATTTTAAATTTATCTGGCACATGATACCGCAATCATCCATAACTTCATCTTCTATTTTCCCTCTGGTTGGGTCTAATTCATCAAGATAAATTCCTTTTAGGCAAGTATGACCAACTTCACGCTCTTGCTTTGACCTTATTGCAAACACCTCTGGGAAATCCACTCTGATTTTATTCCAGTAACCCATGCCACCTTTAACGCATCCAATACAGTTGTTATTTCTATAGCCTAAATCATACATTGTAGGTCTTTTAATGCCTAAACTCCTAAGTATTCCATGGCAATCCTCTTTGGTTAGGTTCCTATCTATCAGTGGAAATTCATGATTAAATTTATCCATTGTTTCAACTGTTCTGTTAGCTCTTTGGCGTTCTCTCTTAGAACTATCAAATCCCCAGATATAAGTTAAATCAGTTTTCCCATATTCCCATTCTTTTCTAACTCTTTTTTTCAAAACGTCTGTACACTTTGCTCCGTATGGGCCATTAATAAATCTAAATGTTTGTATAACATTGCTAACTGATTTATAAGGACTTTGTAGTATTCTCACAGGCTTTCCTAATGCTTTTTCGCAATCTTTTATAAATCTTAGTGAATCTGAATGTTGTTCATCAATGTGCGTGTATATAAATTCATCTACCGATTCTTTCATCATGTACCCAGCTATAAAGCTTGATACTCCTGCCGAAATCCAACATACTTTCATAACAACCACTAACATATAATCCGTTAGTGGAAACAATTAGTACCGTTCTCTTTTCATAAGTTTTTACACTTAGCCGACATTCCTTCGTTTTACCCTTGCGGTCAATATAAACTTACAAGGAAACCTGGTCTACCAGGATTAGTTATGTATTACCCCTTCCTTTTTAATTAATTTATTATTCATGCCCTTAATATTCTCCTTAGTTTTTATTTCTGATTATTTTTGAAGTACGACGTAAAAATGCCGTAAAATTCGATTGAATAATACGGTGTTTTAAAGAGATTATTCGGTTTTAATAGTTGCGACGTTCTAAAAGAACATTGTGAAGAAAACAAGTTCTTATCATGCTTATTAGGAACATAATAAAGAATCTATCTCAAACCATTGTTCTGTCAACCAAAGCATTTTATCCAGTGTCTTTTTATGTTAGCTAATTATAGTCAATCATATCTACTCCTACTCCTGGTAACATTACTTTCCCCCCCTTAGTCGACTTACGAGTAAATCCATAATCAGTAATTCCTGTCGATACTCCTCTAATAGTAATTTCATCATTTTCCAATACTCTTGAATCAAACTGATTTTTATAACATGTTGCTATTAAAATAGTGTCATAATTATCATTTACAGCTATTCTTAATTTTACGTATAAACGATCTTCCATAACGTGTATTACTTTTCCGTAGAATTTAACCTTTTGATCAAAATACTTATCGGGTGTTCGAGCTAGTTGATCATAGGTTATACCTGTATCATACGTTGGTTTTTCTGCTTCTCTTGCAGCTGCTTCAGCTTTTTTGTCTTCAATAGCTTGCAATCTAGCTGTTTCTTCATCTTTGGCGACTTGAGCTTTAGCTTTAGCATCAGCCTTTGCTTTTTCATCAGCTTCTTTTTTAATCTCTTCTGCGGTTTTTTCTTTCTTTTCTGTAACTACAGGCTTAGTAGTAGTTTCAATGCTAGGTTTATCGTCGTTACCTGCTGAACCTATTTTTCCAAATATAACTAATACAATTAGCCAAAACCACCATTTCTTATAAATTTTGCCTTCCACACCAATTCCCCCTCTACTTTTACCTCGCCAATTATATCACATTTTTACAATTATTACATGAGCTTTATATTACAACTTCGACCTAGTTATATAGAAATTATAGCATACTATACATATTTTCACATTATTACATTTCTACAATAGTAAATATTTTCATTTTAAAATACCGTATTATTCAATTTTCAAAGAACATTGTTCGTACTTTCAATTTCAATAGTTACGTCGACCTTTTTTCATATTCCGTATCACATTAATTTTAATAATTTATTAATTTGTTTATCATATTTATCATATTTGTTTCTTAACTCAACATATTTTGTGTGGTCATTCCAAGGATGAAGTTTTTTCATTTCAGCTGTAAGTTTCTTTTGTTTTAATTGAATATTATCAAATTCTATAGACTTTACATTTCTCAAAAGGTCATCCTTACCAAATAGATTATTTTTAATAAATGCTTTTATTAAAGTTTCTTTAGAATACTTTGATAATTCAACAATCATATCTTCTTTCATATTTTATCTCCTTACAAACTTAAACATAAAAGCTTCATCATTAATTATTTGCAGTTCTCCATTTTCATTTATAACCGATGCTTCAATAAATTTAACCTTGCATTTTTTATTAGTTCTATTAGTTTCTTCAAGATAATCTATAGTTGGTATAATACCTACAACATTAAATACTTGATCGTTATATATCATTTTATAATTACTTATATCTATTCCCATTTTTACCCCTCCAAAACTAAAGTAATTCCACCACATTTGCCACTAAACCCAGCTTCGACATATCCGCTTTTTTCTTGATCTAAACTTAAATTATTTTCTCTAAGAACCATGCCTATTTCTTCTTTTATTTTTTGGAACCTTTCTTTAGGTATGTTTTGTATTTCTATATCAAGTTTATTTATATACTCCATGATTACCTCCAATTTTCCTTTCTAATTCTGCAATTTTTCTTTTTAACTTTTTGTTTTCAATTTCTAAAAGTTCATTATGTGAATATTTGTTTTTACAATCTTTGTGAAGGAAATTCATATCTTTGGTGAAGCCATAATATTCATCTTCCCACACAAATTCATCACAATATATACAAGTTTCAAGTATGCAATCATTAGCCATGACTTCACCTCCAATTTTCATATTTTGTCTTAACCTTTAGATTTTATTAAGTTAATAATCTTTGCAACCATAGGCATTAATGCATCCATTTCGCCTTCTAACTCATTAAATAATTCTTCTTGCGTTGCAAATGCTAATAATGATTCATCAAACTCAACATCTATAATACCCTCGTTTGTAGTACCATCATTTTTAATAGAAACTGTAAATAAATTAGCTTTTTCAATCATACTTTTCATTCTCCTTTTCTCATATTCCGTATTATCTTATATCTAAAATTTTATTTACTTTCTTATCTGTTTTTTCAAGTTCAGCTTTTATTTTTTTCATTTTTTCTAAAATATCTAAAAGCTTTTTACTATCCTTTTCAACATACATTTTTTGTACTAACTCATAAAATTCTTTGCCTAAGCTGTTGCTTTTTTTCATTAATTCATCTACACTATCAAGTCCTAACCCACTTTTAATTAAATCTAACTTATTCCTCCATTACTTCAAAATCAATTCCACAAATTCTATCTCCAGTTAACCCTGCTCCAATTCCACCATAATCAAATTTAATTCCTTCTCTTTTCAGAATTTCTCCTACTTCATTAGCAATACTTGTAACTTTTTCTTTAGGTATATTAGTGACTTCTATAGACATTTTACTTGTCCATTTTTCTGAAACTTCTCCTGCTTTCATTTCTATTCATTCGCTTCTGACATTGATTTTAAGGCCTTTATATACCAAACATTTTCTATGTCCACATTTGTTATATCTTTTAAATCCTCTTCTTTTTCAATAATGCTCCACCAACTGGCGCATCCGTAAATGATTTTATTTAAGTCAAAAACAAATATAGCAGGATTAGTATCAAAACTAATGTTTAACTCTTTTGTTGTAGGATTATGTGATATATGATTACCTATTGGTAAATCTCCCAAATAAATTCCTAGATAGGTCTTCCCTTCATGTTCTTTTGCACAAGGTGCTATTTTGGCAAATTTGCCTACTTCGCTATCCCTTAAACATATTTGCTCTGTGTTTTTGTTTATTTTGGATACTTCTAAAGGGTATTCAATATATCTGCACTTATAATTGTCACAAATGAAATTATCTTTAAACCTCCATTTTCCAGTGTCAAAAGGCTTACTATCTTTAATGATAGCTTGATAGTCCTCATTATTTTTTAAAGTTTCACATTTACCAAATATGTTCCCATGCTTGCAGGTGTTGCAGTTTCTTTTATTTTTATTTTCCATCAATACATCCCCCTCAATTTTTCTTCTAGTTCTGAAATTTTTATTGCATTATTACGTATTACTCGCTATCATTATCTTCGGTTTCTATGCCAATAAAATCTTTCCATATATCCTCACGCTCTCCATTACAATCAATACTCAAACCTTCTATGCACCCTATATGATTTACCTTACAATGTCCTATGCAATCATAATTCTTGAAAGGACAAACCATTCCATTTTTCTCAATCAACGCATTTACAATATGGTCAACATATGTTTCATCTGAATCATTAACTTCCAAGTCCCCTGAATCAGATTGGTCATATAACAATACATATAAAGCCTTTTTTAAATTACTCATTATATACTCCTTTCAACTTCACAATGTTTAGCTAAGACGAACTAACCAACTAAAACAACTTTATTCATTTTTAATTAATTTTTCAATCATATTAATTATTTGATATTTTCTTGATATTTGATAAAATTCCATACGCTCCTGATACGTAGCAGTTGTTACATCTTTATTAATCCAATGTCCGTTCTTTTTAACTTTTATAAATATTTGTCCCATTATTGCCCTCCATTTATTTCATCCTTGCCCATTATTAGATTTCCCTTCTATAATCCTTACATTCTTGCATATTCACCCCCTGGCACATTTCAAACATTCTTGATACAATTGCTTCTGAGGTTTCTAAATTATCACCTACTGTTAGTCTGTCCATTAATTTTGTATCATTGTAATTGCTAGTTATTGTAATAGGTTTATTATTTTCATATCTACAATTTACAATATAATATAATTTTTCAAGGATCCATTCCGTAGGCTTTTCTTTACCCAGGTCATCTATAATCAGCAAATCACAATTTATATATCTATTTATAATTTGTTCTTCATTTTCTTTAGAGTGTGTGTCACCATAGCTTGCTTTAACTTTTCCTAATAAAGTGATTAGAGTTCCGAATATCGGTTGGTAATTTTGTTTTATTAACTCATGCGCTATGGCTGCTGCTAAGTGTGTTTTGCCTGCTCCATAGTTCCCTGTTATCAATAACCCTATTCCTTTTTTATTCAACGCCTTAAATTTTTCTGCATATCTTCTGCAAGTTTCATGGGCCACTTTATTTTCATTAGATATTTTAAATGTGGTAAAGGTTCTAGTCTTAAATTTTTCTCCTAAGTTACTTTGCTTTATCATTTTTTCAAGTCTTTCCTTGTACTGCCTTTCAGCTTCTTTTTTTTCTTCATTTTCTTTTTTTAGCTTTAATTGTTCATCAAATTCAACCCAGTATTTTTCAGCATCCTTGCATCCACATCTTTCATATTCACCCCTGGATAGCCACCCCCTTGAAAATATTGAGTTAGTTAAATAAAATCCTGTTTGTTCTAACATATTGTTGCAAAATCCACATTCAATTGTTGGAGTTTTAATTGAATGTCTACCAGCTTCTATAGCCTGTGAGTTATTGCAATGAACTATTCCGCATTCATCAGAATTTTGATTTGGTGTACAGTGTAGAATTTCCGATATTAGTTCCATTATTAACCATCACCCCCTTATTATCTTTATAATTGCCCTCTAACACCTTTATAAAATTATTAGGTTTGATGAACCAATCAAAAGTTATAACCCAGCTGGTCTTGTTTTGTCCTTTTAAAAAATTGCTTATCTTGATAATTTCTATAGCCTTAAGCACATCTTCTATGCTATATTCTTTTATCCTAGCTTTTACGAGTTTTAGCCTAGTACCTTTTATATTTATTATTTTAGATAAATTTAATGAATTCCATTTGTCTATAACTGGTTGAAGTTTACTACTGACCCCAACTTTAGTTGGTATTTTTTTTCTTAAGAATAACCTAAACTTACCTAACTTAACCTTACCTAACCTACCCTTAACTAACCTAACCTTACCTAACCTATGCGGTCCATTTGTCGTCCAATGGTCGTCCAATGGTTGTCCACTATTATTTATGGTTTTTTTTGCTTTTAAATTTGATCTAGGTTTAGATTCCAATAATTTAACTTCCGTAACCATTTGCAATAGTAAATCCTTATAAATACTATTTATTTTTCTATCTGGTCTTATTAAATTATGTTCTTGCCAATCTGTTATAAAAGAAACTAAATCCGCATTTAAAACTATTACCAATTCTTTTGCTACAAGTATTTTTAAATCATCTTCAGTGCAATTTGTCATTCTTATTACGTTGTATCCCTCAACGACTCCATCATCATCGGCATTTAATCCTAAATGAAAATATAATAGTTGAGAACTTATAGGCATTTTTAAAAATCTTGCTGAATTTATAATTTTTAGAGAAAACATTCTTCTTTGTGCCATTTATTAACCTCCATGTTGATTAATTTATATTTGACATGTATAATGTCATTAGAATTGTTTTGACTGGACCCTCTCCAAAGGGTTCTTTTTTATTCTCTTCGTATTAACATTTTTTAAAGTTTTTTTCATTTTGCCCTCCTTGCGCAGCAGGGTAACTTTATGCATCACCGATTTAATAGTTCTATCTATTGCAAAACTTATTTCTTCGGGACCTATAATGTCATACCAGTCGGTCAAATATTTAGTATCCTCTATATGCCAAGGCTTTCCATTGTTTTCATGAAATATGGGATTGTAACCCATCCGACCATATTTATCGTATTCTATTGGTGTATTTAGTTCTTCCAGCATTTTCTCACCTTCTCGCTACGCACATCTTTTAAATATTTCAGCACTCTTTGCTGCTATATCTAAAACATAATCTAGGCTTGTATATTTTTTAAAGCTAATCCTATTAAATTTAATATCATCTGTTGTGATTTCCATTATTATTTTAAATTCTGCATCTGTAATCTCTTGTCCAAGTCTCTGCTCTAGTAGTTTTTTTGACATCATATTCACTCCTTAAACAAATTTGTCTGTCCCTTAATCTCAATTCTTTTATAATTTTTATTTTTAGACTTATAAATCTTTTTAGCTTCATTTAAGATTTTCAGACATTTAGGGCCACATTTTATTTTTCGGCTTAGCGGGTCCTTAAGAGGGCGGTTGCAAACTATGCAGATTACTTTATCCATGG
Organism: Clostridium sp. FP1; assembly: GCF_011065975.2. Taxonomy (NCBI): domain Bacteria; kingdom Bacillati; phylum Bacillota; class Clostridia; order Eubacteriales; family Clostridiaceae; genus Clostridium; species Clostridium sp. FP1. The sequence goes on from NZ_JAAMNJ020000001.1 coordinate 3,122,875, forward strand.
CTAACCGCCTATAATTTCGCTTAATAAGCCATTGTCTTGTTTAACTGCCATTAGTATGCCTACAAGTTCTCCATTGCCATATATCCTTAAGTTAGGAATTTCCGAACTATTGTTAGATGCCTTATATTCAACATTCTTAAATATATCAAGATACTTTTTATCAAAGGTTACATACGCCCCATTTATTTTAAATATGTTGTAAATGAAATCCGCATTCACTTTTAAATATGCTGTTTTAGTTGCTTCAAGTTCTTCCTCACATTCTGTTATATCTTTAAAATCAAATGTTCTTGCTGGTGTCCAGTTCTTGTAATTTGCAATCGCTCCAGCTTTGAATAATTTTTGAATAACTAAATCTAAGTCATAAGTGCATCTAGCGATAAACATTCCGTTCGAGTATTCAAAGGATTCCTCTTTTAAATTTATAACGTGGTTGCTGTTGCTCTGTATTATTTTTGCTAGGTTGCTCTCATTAATATAGGTTTGTTTTTTAATCATTTTAATTCAGCTCCTTAAATTTATTAACAAAGTAAACTTGGCCTTTGCCAGTTACCTTAGGTGTCTTGGAGATACTTACATGTCCATTACTATGTGCTATAGAAGTTTCCTTGATTTGAAATAGCCCTAGCTCCATCGACCTTTGAGTTGGCATGTTGTAGTCAGTTCCTTTTCGGCATATCAAATATCCCATTATTCTTAACTTTTCAAATAGTCTATTTGCGCCTACATCGAAGCCATTTTGTTTTAGTATCTTTGCTAGGTCACCAACTAAAATTGATGTGTTGGAAGCTGTTACCGCATCAGCAAATATTACTTTAGGTTCTTGCAATGTTAACTGCTTGTCCTTATCTGCAATAGCTTTGTCTTTAAGTTCTATCTTTCTAGTTGCTATTAGTAAGGCCTTTGCCATTATGTCCTCGTCACTGTCATTTTCATTTGATGGAATATAGCCACCGGTTTGTCTTATTTGCGGAAGGACTTCATCGAATATCCAACTTTCAAACTTTTCTGCTCCTGGTAGTTCTGATTTTGCTGTTAACCTGTATATGTCACCTTCTGAAATAATATTCATTTGCTGTTCTCCGCTATTTGTAGGGACTGCGTGTTTCACGTACCCCTTGCAATGTCTTGCAATTGCATCATTTGGATTTTTATATCCTAATGATTTTGCAACATCAATTCCAACTGCATAATCTTTTTCATTTACTTTTATCCATCTTATTTCTCCAAACTGTTCATTTTTAAATATCTGTAATTTATTCATTGCTTGTCCTCCTTAAAGCTTCTCTATTTCCTTAACCTTGGCTTCATATCTTTTTATATTCCTTTTGGCATCCATTGTTGCGCTGTGTTCTACACCATTACTAAATATAAACAGCTCCTTAAGCCTTTTCTTTTCTCTTTCCAAATTTTCTTTCCAAAATGGTAAATCATTGTTCATGCTCGTCCTCCTTATTTTTTTACCCTCTACTAAGGCTTGTACACCTTGGGTGGTGCGGGTTGGATTAGAATTGTTTAGATGTGCTTACTACTTTATATCTTTAGTGCGTTGCTTTTTATCCTGTTAGCGCCTAGCTGCTTAATCTTTTTAGTGTAAATTTCACTTTAACACCATATTCTTTAGTTATTATTTTTTCTATTACATGTGAAATGCGTTCCAATACTTTTATTTCTTCTTCCGGTGTGTTATTAGGTCTAACTATCGTCACTGTTGCTGGCATATTATCACCTCTATATTTTGTATGAAATTGTCAGCTTGTACTATTCTTGTTTAACCTTTTTATTTTTAACGCTTTTATTAAACAGTAATTCAATTTCATTAAGAAGCTGCGCTTGCCTTTTTAGTATCTCGGTTTGTCTCATTTTTACCCTCCTCGTACATTTTTTTAATTGTATCAACACTTACGTTATAAAATTGGGAAAGTTTAGTTGCAACATTATCAGTCAAATTAACTCTTCCTGCCTCAACATCATTAAGATGTTTTCCGCAGATACCGATATTAGCAACTACAAATTTTCTTTGCGACCCTCTGCTATCTCTAAATTCTTTTAAATTCATTGTCGTGTTCACCTCCTATAACTATATTCTCACATATTGAAAGAAAAGCCAAATTGAATATTCTGCTATTTAAAGAAAATAAACCACTCATACTTTGATTTGCTACATTTTTCTACATTTCTCACAATTTGAAAGAATAATTTGTCGTGCTAATTCTCTTGAAATGTGAGAAAAAATACTATACTATAAATAGGAGGTGTTTAATTATGAATAAGTTATTTTCTGAAAAGTTAAAAAAATATAGAAAAGAGTTAGAAGTGAAACGAAATGAAAAGGTAGGTCAAGTCCGTCTTGCCGAGGAACTAGGCATAAGTAAAGGTGCTATCGGAAATCTAGAAAATGGAGAAAGAGTTCCTTCTAAAAAAATATTAGTTAAACTAGCTGAACATAGCAAGAAGTCTTTAAGCTATTGGATGGATGGTGTTGAAGAATATGAAGCCCCAAACAGTGTAGATCTAGTTTTAGATAAGATGATAGAAAAAGGATTAATAACGGATACTGATATAAGTGATGAAGCTTGGGAAATAATAAAGAAGGCTGTCCTGTTAGAAATAGAAAGGAAGATAAGATAAAATGAAAATAGCTATGTATTTAAGAAAATCTAGAGCGGATGAAGAACTTGAAAAAACTTTAGGGCAAGGCGAAACTCTATCTAAGCATAGAAGGGCCTTATTAAAATTTGCAAAAGAAAGAAAATTAAATATTGTAGAAATAAAAGAAGAAATAGTTAGTGGTGAAAGTTTATTTTTTAGACCTAAGATGCTGGAGCTCTTAAAAGAAATCGAAGATAAGCAGTATAGTGGTGTCCTAGTAATGGATATACAGCGTCTAGGACGTGGAGACATGCAAGAACAAGGCATTATACTAAAAACTTTTAAAGACAGTGGCACCAAGATAATAACCCCGCAAAAGACATATGACCTTAACAACGATTTCGATGAAGAATATAGTGAATTTGAAGCGTTCATGAGCAGAAAAGAATTGAAGATGATTAATCGCAGAATGCAAGGTGGAAGAGTTAGAAGTATAGAAGATGGTAATTACATATCTCCTAATCCTCCTCTGGGATATGATATAGCGTTTATAAATAAAAGCAGGACCTTACAACCCAATCCAAATGAAAGCGAAGTAGTGAGATTGATATTTAAAATGTATGTTGATGGTTCTGGAGCTGGAACAATTGCGAAATATTTAAACGGCTTAGGATATAAATCAAAGCTTGGAAACAACTTTGAATCTAGCGGTATCCTATTTACTTTAAAAAATCTTATCTATATTGGTAAAGTTACGTGGAAAAAGAAAGATATAAGGAAATCAAAAGACCCTAACAAGATTAAGGATACTAGAACCAGGGACATATCCGAATGGATTATTTCAGAGGGTAAGCATAAGGCTATTATCGAAGAAGATGTTTTTGATAAAGCTCAAGAAATTTTAAAAGGTAAATACCATATACCATATAAAACCGCAAATGGAGCTGCTAATCCCCTTGCCGGGCTAGTCATTTGTGAGACTTGTGGTAGCAAAATGGTTATGAGAAAATATGGAGATAAGGATCCGCACATAATATGCAATAATAATAAGTGCGATAACAGAAGTGCTAAATTTAAATACATCGAACATGAAATTATTTTAGCCCTTGAACAATACCTAGCAGTTCTAGGTGGTGAATCTGAAAATATAACTTCTACAGTTGATGTAGACATATACGAAAAACAAATAGAAATGTTAAGTAAAGAACTTGGTACATTAAGCACTCAAAAACTTAATTTATTCGATTTATTGGAGCGACACGTTTATGATGACGAAACTTTTATCGAGCGTTCGAATAATCTTTCTCAACGTTCCGATGCGATTGCAAATGAGATTGAAAATATAAAAGTTGTGATTAAAAAACAAAGTAAAAAGACAAATAATGATGTTCAGTCTAAAATAAAAAATGTCATTGATAGTTATAAAATATCAGATGACATCGCACTCAAAAATGAATTATTAAAAAGCGTATTATATAAAGTTGAATATAAAAAGAGTAAGAGCCAGAGAAATGACAACTTTGAAATTAACCTATTCCCAAGGCTTTAGGCATATACGTCTATCATGCAGAGTGCTATTCATTTCCCTCTTTATCAATTCCAATAGGATCCTGCAAATACACCTCACCTTTTGTTTTTTTATTATTGCGAATAAGCATGAGTATTTCGTTTTCTATGCACCTGGCAGCATAGGTCGCAAGCCTTGTTCCTTTGCTTGTATCAAAGGAATCAATAGCTTTAATTAGTCCTACAGTTCCAATGGATATTAGGTCATCTACATCCTTTCCTGGGTAGGAATATTTTTTTACTATATGTGCAACTAGTCTTAGATTTCGTTCAACTAATATACTTTTAGCTAGTAAATCACCTTGTTTTAACTTTGTTAAATAAAATTTTTCTTCTTCTTCACTTAATGGTTGAGGAAATGAGCTACTACCAGTAATGTAAGCTGTTAAAAATGTAACATTTCCAATCATATCTAATAAACAATTCATGAAAAACACGGAGGTTCCTCCTAATAGTGCTTGTTAATATAATATGATTTATATTATTAATATTGCCTGTACATAAAAAATATTTATTTAATTTATTTTTTAAGTGCATTTACTACTTCTTTAAATATTGGAGCAGCCGTACCGCCACCTTCTTCATCCGCTATACCGTTTACATTCATCCCGATATTATTTACAAATACAACCATAGAATAATTCTTCCCCTTCCAATGAAAAAAACCAACAAACCATCCATCTGATTTAGTTTTTTCCTTATCCTTATAGGAAGTAGTGCCAGTTTTTCCACCTATGTTCATATCTTTAATATAAGCCTGTTTTCCTGTACCAGTTTTCACTACATCCATCATATGAAGTTTAATTGTCTCCGCAGTTTGACTTTTTAATACACGAGAAGTTTTAGAAGTGATTTTCTCTAAAATTTCTTTATCACCCTTTAGGAAGGAGTCTATTATTGTTGGCTGTACATATATCCCATTGTTTATGATAGTATTAGGAATACTAATAGCTTGTAGTGGTGTTATTCTAGCAGTCTGACCAATAGATGTAAAGCTTGTATCTTCAATTTTAGGACTCGATAAATCTACCTCTAATTTACCACTTTGCTCCTGCTCAAAATTTAAAACTTTATTAAATAACCCTTGTTTTCTTGCATAATCATACATATTTTCAATACCTATCTTCCAACCTAATTGAGCGAATATATCATTAGAAGAATCAGATAGCGCCTCTGAAAGTGTATATTCATATCCAATTTTATGCTTATCCGCTTTTTTAAATATATTGCCTTTTACTGAAATTGTTTTATCCTTGTCTATTAAATTTAAATCTATCCCAGCTTCCTCCACAATAACTTTAAAAATAGATCCTGCAAAAAAACCATTACATAAATTTGCATTTGAGGTACTATCATTTTTTTGTGCCATTGCTCTTATTTTACCAGTGCTACTCTCCATTAATACAACACCAATTTGGTCATATTTTTTGTATTTATCCTCATGAAGAATACCTTCAACACTATCTTGAACTTCTTTATCTAAGGTAAGTTTTACATTAATATTGTTTTCAGGTTCAATTATTTTGCCTTCAGATATTTCACCATCAACGCCTTTAAGAAATCTAATTTTTGTAAATTCATTATTTTTGGTTTTGTTATATATCTGCATTTCTAGAGAATTAGTACTTTTGAAAATGGGGTCTTTAACCCCCTCTTTATAGTATTTCGGATTTGACAACAAATTCTCAATTTTCCATATTTTATCTTGAATAACCTCATTGGCTGCATAAGTATAAAACCCTTTTACTCCTTTAATATCCTTAAGTTTATCATAAGTCTCTTCATCAATTTTATATTTTATTTTTTGTCCATTACCACTACCATTTATCTTATATAAATCATAGTTGCTATTATAATTTCTTAATATAAAAGTTAAGGCTTGCATGTCATATTTGCTGGTATATTCATTAAATCTAAAATAATCCAGTGGATCAATAATTGCGTAATAGTTTATACTATAATCCAAAATGGGATTATCTTTACAATCAGTTAAACTATATTGCAAGCCATATTTTTCATCTATTGTATATTGTGCATCTGCCATTGCTTTTCTATCTGGTCCTTTAATATACATACTATATACACATTTCCAAAGGAGGAAAGAGAACATTAGAATTACTATTACCATCACCGTCCAATTTCTTTTTTGAGCTTCTCTCCTGTGATTTGAAGAACCAAATATATTATTTCTACTATACATAAAAACACCTCACTTAGCCTAATTCTAGCCTTAAATGAGATGTTTTATACTTTATAATTATTCCTTTTATATTTCTTACTTTTGTAGTGATTGCCTTATATTTGAAGTAATTATATCTATAGCTACCTTGTTATGTCCACCTTCAGGTATAATAATGTCCGCATGCCTTTTAGTCGGTTCTGTAAATTGTTCATGCATTGGTTTAACAACATTTAAATATTGATTTATAACAGAATCGGTTGTTCTCCCTCGCTCATTAATATCTCTCACAAGTCTTCTTATAAACCTAACGTCTGCATCCGTATCTACATATATTTTAATATCCAACATATCTCGAAGAACCTTTTCCGAAAGTACAAGAATTCCTTCAACTATAATAATTTCCTTTGGCTGCACAGAAACTGTTTCTTCCATCCTATTATGTATTTCAAAATTATATATAGGCTTTTCAATAGCCTGTCCTTCTAAAAGAAGAGTAAGATGCTGAACTAAAAGTGAAGTATCAAAAGCATCTGGATGATCATAGTTTGTTTTTATCCTTTCTTCAAAAGAAAGATTACTTTGATCCTTATAATATGAATCTTGTTCAAGCATTGCAATACATGTGTCATCAAACTGTTTATAGATTTCTCTTGCAATGGTGCTTTTTCCTGATCCCGTTCCTCCAGTTATCCCTATTGAAATCGGACGATGCATTATTTTTCCTCCTTGCATTTTATGAGTATATCATTCTCATGAAGTTTTTCCATAATATTTACAGTAAATAACATCTGAGCATTTGGAGCAGAAGCTATATTCTCTCCCTTAGAATTTCTCATATCCTTAAGCACAATTATTACATTATCGCCTACAGGTCTTAATACTTCAACAGTATCACCTTGGAATACCTTATTTCTTTGCTCTATTGATGCAATATTAGTTTCTTCATTATATTCCCGTACAACTCCAACAATATCATAATCTCTAATATATGAAGAGGATTCATATATCTGTTTGTTTGGATCTCCAAAATAAAATCCAGTATAATATTGTCTATGGCTAGGTTTTAGAAGATTATCCATCCATTTTTGCTGGAATTTATAATTTACTGGATCTTCTATATAAGCATCCACAGCTTCTCTATAGGATTTACATACAGAAGCAACATAATATGAGCTTTTCATTCTTCCTTCTATTTTAAAAGACATTATACCGGTTTCCATAAGTTCTGGCACATGTTCTATCATGCATAAGTCCTTTGAATTCATTATGTAAGTACCTTTATCATCTTCAATTACAGGAAAGTATTCTCCATCTCTTTTTTCTTCCATTAAAAAATATTTATATCTACATGGCTGAGCGCATTGTCCCCTGTTAGCATCTCTACCGGTCATATAATTTGACAAGAGACATCTTCCAGAATAGGACATACACATAGAACCATGAACGAATGCTTCTAGTTCACATGTATCCGGTAATTTTTCTCTAATTTCTTTAATTTCTTCTAGGGATAATTCTCTTGCAAGAACAATTCTTTTTACCCCTTGTTTATGCCAAAAAATAGCTGATTTATAGTTTACATTGTTAGATTGAGTACTTAGATGAATTTCTAAATTTGGTACAACTTCCCTAGCCGTCATAATAATTCCTGGATCAGATACAATTATAGCATCTGCCCCTAGTTCATATACTTCTTTTAGATAATCTTCCAGACCTTGTAAATCATCATTATGAGGAATTACATTTAAAGTAACATATACCTTTTTATCTCTTGAATGGGCAAAATCTATACCTTCTTTTAATTCTTCATTAGTAAAATTATCTGCAAAAGCTCTTAAATTTAATTTGCTTCCACCTAAATAAACTGCATCTGCACCAAAATTTATAGCTGCTTTTAATTTTTCTAAATTACCTGCTGGTGCTAGTATTTCTGGTTTCATTGGTTTTATTCCTCCTCGCTACTCTCTTTGCATTTTCTTACTGTAACTGAGATTCCATCTCCCATAGGTATTACAGAAGTTATAAGTTCATCATTATTAGATACTAATTCTAAATAGCTCTTCATACGCTTTATTATAGTTACTTTTCTACGTGTTGCAAGCTCTTTTGATGCAACCATTCCTCTAAAAAGAACATTATCAGCAATAAGAACTCCCTGTTTTTTTAGAAGCCTAAGGCAGTGCGGAAGAAAATGATTATAGTGTCCTTTACCAGCATCCATAAAAATCATATCATATTCACCCTTAAGATTTTCTAAAATTTCTAGGCAATCCCCTTGTAGAATAGTGATTTTATTTTGCAATCCGTATTTTTTTATGTTAGCCTTTGCAAGCTCTATCATTTTTTCATCTCTTTCGATGGTGGTAATCTCACTTAGTCCTCCAAGCGTTAGATTCATTAAAATAGCAGAATATCCTATGGCTGTACCCAGTTCTAATATCTTTTTAGGCCTATTCATAGTTATCATTAATTCTAAAAATTTAGCAGTTTCTTTTTGAACTATAGGAACTCTATTTTCTAGAGCAAATTTTTCTAAATCTTCTAAAATGCCAGTATTACTAGGAATCAATTCTCTTAAATATTGTTCCATATAATCATGTGTTATGCCACTCATTTAATTTCCTCCAAAAATTGATTAAGGCACATGAAAATAAATAACAAGTCAAAGCTGTTAGTCTATTTATTTTCATGTGCCTAACACAGTTAACTAAAATCCTTGTGTTGCAGCTTTAACTTTTAAGAACTCATTATAGTCATCTGTAAAAAAATGTTTCCCATCATTATCTAGAACAAAGTATAAATACTTTGTTTTAGCAGGGGACAGAACTGCTTTAATAGATGCTTTTCCTGGGTTACAAATTGGTCCTACAGGAAGACCTTCTACTTTGTATGTATTATAAGGTGATTTAACTTTTAAATCACTATTATATAGTTTTTCTTTATGTTTACCTAATGAATATAAAACAGTTGCACAAGATTGTAGCTTAATATCTTTATCTAATCTATTATAAAAAACTGATGCTACCTTAGTTCGTTCAGTTGCATCACTAGTTTCTCTTTCAACAATTGATGCCAATATTATTATATCATCCAATTTTTTCATATCTATAGGCTTTTCTTTATTCAGTTCATTTATAGTGTTGTAAAATTTATCCACCATAGACTTTATTATGACCTTACCACTCATATCAGCTTTAAACTCATAGGTAGCAGGAAAAAGAAACCCTTCCAAATTAAACTTTCGATTTGCATCTTCATGTATATAAGTTGGTAGCTTATAAGTTTTACAACTCTCTATAAATTTTTCACTCTTTATTATACCTTTTTCTTGTAGCACTTTTGCAATTTCATTTATATCAAAGCCCTCGGGCACCGTTACTTTAATAATATCTTCCTCATTTCCTACAGTTGTTAAAATAGTTATAATCTTATTAACTGTAGCATCTTTTGGTATAAAGAACTTCCCTGTATGTATATTGGATTTGACTCCATTTTTTTTGATATAAAATTTTATAATACTTAAGTTTTTTATAGCCCCATTTTGGTTTAAATCATCTAATATGCTATATAAAGTGTCTCCATTTTTAACATTAACATGGAGGTCTTTGGTAGTCGCAATAGGATGTTGTATTATTTTCTTATACTGAAAAATACCAGCTAACACACAAACTATTAAAACCACAATTAATAGCCCTATCTTCTTCATTAAACCACCCCATATTTAAAACTATTTGTTTGATTTACTTGATGCTCTTTTTCTTTCTCCTGAATCTAATATTCTTTTTCTCATTCTAATGTTTAGAGGCGTAATTTCTACTAACTCATCTATAGATACAAATTCTAAGCACTGCTCTAGTGACATAGGTCTTATTGGAGTTAGTTTTAGTGCATCATCTGCTCCTGAAGATCTAGTGTTTGTTAGCTGTTTCTTTCTACATACATTTACTTCTATGTCTCCAGCTCTTGCACATTCTCCTGCAACCATTCCTGCATATACAGGCACTCCTGCTGGTATGAAAAGAGTTCCTCTTTCTTGAGCATTGTATAATCCGTAAGTTACTGATTCTCCGCCTTCAAATACAATTAGAGAACCCCGACTTCTATCTGGAATTTCTCCCCTATACTTATCGTAACCATCTAGAACGTGATTCATTATACCATTACCTTTAGTATCAGTCATAAGTTCACTTCTAAACCCAATCAATCCTCTTGAAGGTACTTTGAACTCTAATCTAGTATATCCATTTATAGCAGAAGTCATATTAACCATTTCTGCTTTTCTAGGTCCCATTTTTTCCATTACTACGCCCATAAATTCTTCTGGCACGTCAATTGTAAGGTGCTCAATTGGCTCTGTTTTATGGCCATTTTCCTCTTTGTATATAACATTTGCTTTTGACACTTGGAATTCATATCCTTCACGTCTCATAGTTTCAATTAGAACTGAAAGATGAAGTTCTCCTCTTCCACTTACTTCAAAACCATCTGCATCTTCAGTTTCTTGTACTCTTAAACTAACATTAGTTTCAAGTTCTTTCATAAGTCTATCTCTTATGTGTCTTGATGTAACATAAGTTCCTTCTTGGCCTGCAAAAGGAGAATTATTAACCATGAAATTCATAGTTAGTGTAGGCTCATCAATTTCAACGAATGGAAGAGCTTCTGGTTCATTAATATCAGCTATTGTTTCTCCGATGTTAATGTCTGGAATACCAGAAACTGCTACGATATCACCCATCATTGCTTCTTCAGTTTCTTCTCTTTTAAGACCATTGTAAACGAAAAGGCTTGAAACTTTAACATTGCTTATTGTTCCATCTTTTCTTATAAGTGCTATTGGTTGATTTTTTTTGATTGATCCTCTTTCAATTTTTCCTATTCCAATTTTTCCAACATACTCATTATAATCAATAGTTGAAATAAGCATTTGAAGTGGCATATCTAAATATCCTTCTGGTGCTTTTACATTCTTTATTATAGAATCAAATAATGGTTCCATGTTGTCACTTACATCTTCAACATTGAATTTAGCAAACCCTTCTCTAGCAGAAGCATATACCACTGCAAAGTCTAATTGTTCATCATCTGCTCCAAGTTCAACAAATAAGTCAAAGACTTCATCAAGTACATCTGTAGGACGAGCATCTTTTCTATCAATTTTGTTTATAATAACGATAGGTTTAAGATTTAATTCTAATGCTTTTTTCAAAACAAATTTAGTTTGTGGCATTGGACCTTCATATGCATCCACTACAAGAAGTACACTATCAACCATCTTAAGTACTCGTTCAACTTCTCCGCCAAAGTCAGCGTGGCCTGGAGTATCAACTATATTTATTTTAATTCCATTATGCATTACTGCAGTATTCTTAGAAAGAATTGTTATTCCCCTTTCTTTTTCTATATCGTTAGAATCCATTACTCTCTCTTGTACTTTTTCATTTTCTCTGAAGACATGGCTTTGTTTAAGTAAACAATCCACCAGGGTTGTCTTGCCGTGATCTACGTGCGCAATTATTGCTATATTTCTAACATCATTTCTTGTAAATAAATTCATATTAATCCTCCAATTTTTTTTTCGTAAGTTTCCACATTTTGCACAAACAAAAATTGGATACGCCTTGAAGTATCCAATTTTCGCATTTACTATACTTATTCTAATATTATCTTGCAAAAAAGTCAACTAGTTCTATTATACATTATTACCAAAAGATAAGTCTACCCCAATTGTATCATTTAAAATATTAAACAAATAGTATTTTATAATTTATTTAGTTCCTTTAATCAAAAAACTAAAATTGCCTATTCTATTTATCTAAGCACTTATCACAAACACCATAGAATTTCAAACTATGATCTTCAACCTTAAAATTGTATTTTTTTTCAACAATTGCTTCTAGCTCATCAAGCAAATCTCCCTGTACCTCTAATACTTTACCACAGCGATTACATATTAAGTGGTGGTGTTGATGATTCTCATCCTCATGGATAAGTTCATATCTACTGCATCCATCATCTAAATCTAGCTTTCGAATTACATTCATTTCTTCTAAAAGTTGAATTGTCCTATACACTGTAGCAAGACCTATTTCTGGGCAATCGGATTTAACCAAGTCATATAGTTCTTCCGCAGTAAGATGGCTACCTTCGCTCTTAATTATTCCATTTAAAATAGCTCTCCTCTGTGGAGTAAGCTTATATCCCTCTTGCTTTAAGGTTTCCTTTAAACTCTCAATTGTCTCTGGAGATAAATTCGACATATATGCACTCCTCTTCCATAAATATCATTCGGTTCAAAAAAATAAAATATATTTACTATAGTATTATTTTAATACCTTATTGTGATATTGTCAATTGATAATCATTTAGTTTCAACAAAACAGGTTAACTGGTATAAATCTCCACTAAAAAACGATTAATCTTCCTCAGAAAAAATTGTTTCGTAAGCTTCTGAAATCATTTCAAATTCTTCATCGTCTTCTATTGTTACTAGGATATCGTTACCCTCTGCATCCTTATCAATTCTTAATGCTATTGCATCAATGTCTTCCTCCCCAGTTGGTGCAACTATAAGATATTCCTTATCTTCAATGTCTAATTTAGTTAGTACATCAAATTCTGTTTCCTTACCCTCTTCATCGTTTAATAATATAGTTTCAACATTGTTTTCCATTTTATTATCTCCCTTCAATTATATAATTATTACTATTTAAACCCCAATTACATATTTTGTAAACGAAGTAGATTATAGACGTGTACCTAAACTATCTAAATATCCTTGCAAAATGAATGTAGCTGCAATTTTATCTACAATTTTTTTTCGTTTTGACCTAGACAAATCACCCTGCAGCATTACTCTATTAGCAGCTACTGTAGTCAATCTTTCATCCCACATTTTTACTTCTAAATCCAAGGTTTCTTTGAGCGCATCACAAAAACGTTGAACCTTTTCTCCTTGTGGTCCTATAGTTCCATTCATGTTTTTAGGAAGCCCTGAAACAATGGTTTCTACATCGTAGTCTTTGCATATTTTAGCAAGTTCTTCAATATCTAAAACTATGCTTTTCCTTTTGATGGTTGTGATTCCTTGTGCTGTTAATCCTAGTGGATCACATACCGCTACTCCTATTGTTCTATCTCCAATATCTAAACCTAATACTCTCATTCACATACTCCTTTAATAATAGCTTAATTAATCTATAGCATTAGTCATCATCTTCGATGCTATTAGTCATCATCTTCGATGCTATTAGTCATCATCTTCGATAATGAAATGTCGTTAATTTAAAAAACAAAATGCCCATATGGGCATTTTATTTTTTAATGTCTAGATAAGATTTCAAAACTTCTTCTAAGATTTCATCCCTCTCTAGCTTTCTTACTAACGCTCTTGCTCCATTGTAATTCGTTATATATGTGGGATCTCCTGAAATCAAATAACCTACCATTTGATTTACAGGGTTATACCCCTTTTTTATAAGTGAATTATACACGTCAGTCAAAATAGTTTTTGTTAAATCTTTTTTATCTTTTACAAAATCAAATTGGACTGTATTTTGATTAGTATCCATTGTATTCACCCCTTTCCTTATTATAAGCTAAACACTGTAAATTAAACATTGTAAATATATTGCCACACAACTTTCTAATATATTACAGTTTGTTAGTTACAATAAGTTCCATAATTACATACTAACGATAATTAATTTACTTATTAATAATTATATTATAAAACATCTGTTGCAAAAAGTATACTATTTTACAAATGTTTCAATTATAGAAGGTACATTAGCTATTGCTTCCTCTAATTTTTCAGGAAGCTTTCCACCTGCTTGAGCCATGTCAGGTCTTCCACCACCACCACCACCAGCAATTTTAGCAACTTCTTTAATTATTTTTCCACAGTGGACTCCATTATCTATAGCAGACTTAGATGCCATTGCAACAAATTCAACTTTATCATTTGTGGCACTTCCGAGCACCACTATGCCATCACCAAGTTTATCGCGAAGTTTATCAGCTAAATCTCTTAGCGCATCACCATCTATGCCCTTTACAACTCCACAAATAACCTTAACACCCTTAACTTCTTTAATATCGTCTAAAATTTCATCTATTGAAGATGCGGCTAACTTTCCTTTTAAGGATAGTATTTCCTTTTCTTTATCTTTTAATTCTGCCAATTGAATTTGTAATTTATTTGTTATGTCTTTTTCTGAGCATTTTAATGTACTAGCAATTTCTTTTATTAAATTATTTTTTTCTTCTAAATATTTTATAGAGTTACTACCAGTTATGGCTTCAATTCTTCTAACTCCAGCAGCTACTCCCGCTTCAGATAAAATTTTAAACATTCCAATTTCTCCTGAGTTTCTTACATGAGTACCACCACAAAGTTCCTTACTATATCCTCCCACAGACACAACTCTAACATCCTCTTGATATTTTTCATCAAATAATGCTATAGCTCCACTTTCCTTAGCTTTATTAATAGTCATAATATTAGTTTCTACCTTATATGATTGCATAATATTGTTATTTACAAGCTCTTCAACTTTAATAATTTCTTCCTGCGTTAGTGCAGAAAAATGGGTAAAATCGAATCTTAACCTATCCTCATCTACATAAGAGCCTGATTGATGAACATGATCACCTAAAACTCTTTTTAATGCTTCTTGAAGCATATGAGTTGCAGTATGATTCCTACCAATTTCAGTTCGTCTTTTCTTTTCAACCCTTAGAGTTACTAATTCATCTGTTTTTAATGTTCCTTCTAGCATCAAAGCAAAGTGTACAATTTTACCTGAAGCATTCTTTTGACAATCATAAACCTCAGCCTTGAAATTATCATTAAAGATTATTCCTTTGTCAAAAATTTGTCCTCCCATTTCAGCATAAAAAGGAGTAACTTCTGTTACAATAATACCTTTTGAACCCTTTGCTAGCTCAGAAGCAACCTCTTCACCACTAATTAAAACTTTAACTACCGATTGTAACTCCGTTTTATCATATCCATTAAATTTAGTTTCTATATTTTTAGGAATTAAATTTAGTTCATTTTCTCCATTGCCCATATAATTTGAATGTCCTCTAGCAGATCTTGCTCTTTGTCTTTGACTTTGCATTTCACTATTAAAACCTTCTAAATCAATTCCTATGCCTGCGTCTTCTAGTATTTCCTCTGTAAGCTCATATGGAAAACCAAAGGTGTCGTATAATTTAAAAGCTTTATCTCCACTTAAAATCTTATTGTTATTGCTTTTAAGCTCTTCGATATAAGTTTTCAAAATATCCATACCAGAATCTAAAGTTTCTGAAAATCTTTCCTCTTCAAGTTTTATAACCTTTTTAATATAACCTGCTTTTTCTTTTAATTCAGGATATGCTTTAAAGGAATTTTCAATAACAATGTTACAAAGTTTATTTAAAAAAGCATTTTTAATACCAAGTAATTTGCCATGTCTTGCTGCCCGCCTAATTAGTCTCCTAAGAACATAGCCTCTGCCCTCATTAGATGGAAGCACCCCATCGCTTATCATGAAAATTGTGCTTCTAACATGGTCTGTTATAATTCGGAGTGATATATCCTCGGTGCGAGTTTCTCCATATTTTACTTTTGATACCCTTGAAACTTCGTCTAAAATATTTTTTATAGTATCTACTTCAAAGATACTGTTGGTTCCTTGCATTATAGTGGCTATTCTCTCAAGCCCCATACCTGTATCTATATTGGGATTCTTTAATTTGTTGTAGTTGCCCTGCTCATCTTTATCAAATTGAGTGAATACTAAATTCCAAAATTCTATTACTCTATCTTCATTTACTGCTTTAAGAAACTCTTCTGCAGTTTTTATTTGACCTAGTTCTACATTTCTATCAAAGTGTATTTCTGAACTTGGTCCACAAGGTCCCTGACCTATTTCCCAGAAGTTATCTTCTTTTCCTAATCTAAAAATACGTGTCGGATCAACGTCTGTATTTTTACTCCATATATCAAAAGCCTCATCATCTTCTAAATATATAGTTACATATAAACTTTCTTTTGGTATATTTAAAACCACTGTTATATATTCCCAAGCCCATGGGATAATCTCTTTCTTAAAATAATCTCCAAAAGAAAAATTTCCAAGCATCTCAAAGAAAGTACCATGTCTTGAGGTCTTTCCTACATTCTCAATATCTCCTGTTCTAATACATTTTTGACAATTAGTTATTCTGGTGCTAGGTGGTGTTTGTATTCCTGTAAAATATGGTTTAAGTGGTTGCATACCTGCATTTACAAGTAATAGACTAGCATCATTCTTAGGTACTAGAGGAAAACTCTCCAGTCTAAGATGTTCTTTACCTTCAAAAAATTTGAGAAAGGATTCCCTAATTTCATTCAATCCTAATTTTTCCATAATATCTCCTCCGTTTATTAATTGTATTTTGTCGTAGAATTTAAAAGCTTATAATTTTTTATAATAAAAAAAAACTTTACTCCCCTAAACCAAGGGACGAAAGTTTTCCGCGTTACCACCCTAATTATACCGCTATATAATTAATAAAAATTAATTACGCTGCAATATCTCTCAAGAAAAATGGTTCAAAGATAGCTTCAACATATCTAGCAAGAAGTTTTCACCATCCACTTCCTCTCTAAATGCAAAAATATATTTACTAGTTCTTATCATTACCAAGTATTAAATTATACTTGTATTATTATAGCATATTTTACCTTAGCACATCAATACATACAATATATAAAAAAACATATTTATAATTCTTAAAACAAATAATAGTTTAAGTCCTCGTATATAACTTTAATCACAACTCCTAGTGGTACAGCAAGTATCATACCTAAAATTCCGCCAACTTTACCACCTAAGATTAATAGTAATATTACTGTTAAGGGATGCATACTTATACTTTCTCCAATTATTTTTGGAGACAATATATTCCCTTCAATTTGTTGAAGTGCAAATAGCCATAAGGCTGTATATAAAGCTATTTTAGGTGAATGGAGTAGCCCTATTAAAATGGCAGGTATTACACCAAATATAGGCCCAAAATAAGGTATTATATTGAAAATTCCATTTATCAAAGAAAGTATAAGTGGAAAATCAACTTTCATAAACATTAAAATAAAAAAAGTAGCAATGCTTATAATTCCACATAAAATAAGTTGACTTATAATATATCGTCCCAATACTTTATCAATATCATCTATTATTTTTTTTATTATGTTTCTGCTCTCAGGAGGAAATACTATCAATGTCTTATTTATCATATTCTCACTATCACATAAAAAATAATAAATTATTAGAGGCGAAACCATGTAAGTGATTATATTCTCACCAAGCCCCATAATAGAGTCAAATACATTATCAAATATTACAAGTATTTGAGCATTTAATTTGTGGTATATAGTATTCATAATACTACTCATGAACTTGTTAGTGGTTAATATTTTAAATTTCATATTTACATGGGTTAAATAATTTTCTAAATCATAAGTTGCCTTACTAATATTTAAACCCTCCCTAAATATTGATGGAATTAGCACCACAAATGTTAATAATATTAAGCCTATTAGTCCCACTATTATCATTGAAGAGGCTGCTTTTTTATTTACACCTCTTCCAATCAAAAGCATATATAGTGGTTTTAATATATATGCTACAATAAATGAAATGAACGCTAAATTTAGTAATTGTTTAACAATAGGTATCCTTATTGCTATAAAGACAACTACCATAAAAAAAACAATACTTATAATTGCAATAATTAATTTCTTTTTACTAATTTTCTTCATGCGCTTTACCCTCCACGAAGAAGTTATGTGGCATACTCTTTAAAAAAGGATTATGGCAATTTGGAAGGTATAAAAGATTTTCTTCTCCAAGTATTAATTCATTTATTAAAATTATTCTCTTCCCTCTAAGCAAATTTGTAATAAATCCAGAAGACACTATAATTCCTTTAATTTCAAAGGTATCATATGTAAAAGTAATATCTTCAACCATACCAAATACATTTCTACATTTATCTATAACATCCATATTAACAAAGCTATGCAAAGGTAGATATTTATTTTTCTCAATTTTTTTCACTACCATATGTTTATTAAAATATATAATGTCTTCTTTTAATACACTTACGTTTTTATGAAAAAATTTATAAGGAGATACTTCAAATCCAATTACCTTTTCTCTATTAAAATCGATTAAAAGATCTTTGATAAATCCTATTTTTTTACCTTCTACAGTGACAACATCCATAAATATAAAATCTTTGCTTTTAAACATAATATCTCCTACATGAAAACAACTTAATTATTTTATAGTTATGTTTTCCAATTAGTCTAGGAATTATTACATAAATAAATATAATTGTTGGAAATAAACTATTTTTTCTTAAAGGATGCTAACAAAAGTATATATCGCGTAGAATGCGTATGAACAAGCCCTAGTGATTCACAATTTATATTATTTGCAGGTGCGTAAAGAAAACCGTATGTCTGAGCGAAGCGAGTTTGCGGTTTTTAGCAGCTGCAAATAATATAAATTGTAGAATTACTTGGCAAAGTGAGCGGATTCTTAGCGATATATACTTTTCGTTATAGCATCCTCTAAGAAAAAAAATTTAGTCTTATTAAACGTATTTATTTTAAATCATCTTTCCAAAGCTCAAGATTTTGTAACCCTCTATAATTATTTATTGCATTATGTATAGTTTGTTCTGCTAGCACTGAGCAATGCACTTTTGAAGACGGTAATCCTTCCAGCGCTTCAATAACTGATTTGTTGGTAAGTTTCCATGCCTCCTCTGTGGTTTTGCCCTTTACAAGTTCTGTAGCTATGCTAGAAGACGCTATGGCAGAGCCACAACCAAAAGCTTTAAACTTAACGCTCTGTATTATATTATCTTCAACTTTTATATAAATTTTCATTATATCCCCGCAATTAGGGTCTCCCGCCTCTCCAATGCCGTTAGCATCACCTAATATTCCAACATTTCTTGGACTGTAAAAATGCTCCATAACCTTATCGCTATACATCATAATTATTCTCCTTTTCTCCTTATAAATACAGAGGGATACCTAGTCTTTTAACTAGATACCCCTCTGCTTAAATTATCCACCAAAGTAGCTTTATATATAAATCACATTTAAATAAATAACAAGTTAGTAGCTAGTATATTTACTTGTTGTTTATTTGAATGTGCTATGTATTTATAAAACTTCTTCTATTATACCTCCACCCACTACTAGGTTTTCCGAATAAAAAACTACTGATTGTCCTTTGGTTATAGCTCTTTGCTTGTCATCAAAAACAACTTTTACCCTATTGTTTTCTAATGGAATTAAAGTAGCGAGTTGTGGCTGTGCAGAATACCTAATCTTAGCTGTAACTCTTAAATTATCCTTAAGTTTATCAAATAGAATGAAATTTAACTCTTTTGCGATAAGCTGAGTTTTAAAAATGTCCTCTTCGTCACCTAAAACCACTTGGTTAGTTAGTGGGTTAATATCAGTAACAAAAACAGGCTTTCCTAGTGCTATACCTAGTCCTTTTCGCTGACCTATAGTATAGTAGACTATCCCTTTATGTGCTCCTAAAACTTTTCCCTTTTTATCAACAAAGCTACCTGATCTTATTTCCCTACCACTATACCTTTTAATATAAGCTCCATGGTCGTTGTCAGGTATAAAACAAATTTCTTGGCTATCTTTTTTCCTAAAAACCTCTAGTCCAATTTTCTCTGCAATATTGCGTATTTCTGGCTTTGAATAGTCTCCACAGGGCATTAAAGTATGACTTAATTGATATTGAGTTAAACTATATAAAGCATAAGTTTGATCCTTTTTATCATCATCTGCTTTTTTAAGTACATATCTATCTTCTTGTTTTTCAATTTTAGCATAGTGACCCGTAGCTATATAATCAGCTCCAAGGGCTTCTGCTTTCCTTAAAAACTCTTTGAATTTAATATCCTTATTACACACAATACATGGGTTAGGCGTTCTACCTTCCATATATTCATCAATAAAGTTATCAATAACATTTGTTTTAAAAGCATCCTTAAAATTCATAACGTAAAAGGGAATATCCAGTACATCTGCAACACGCCTTGCGTCATTTGCAGCAGAAATAGAACAACATCCACCTTCATTTTCTTCATAATCAGGATTATCCTCAGAGAGCTTCATCATAATTCCTATAACTTCATAGCCCTGCTCTTTCAAGAGATATGCCGCTACAGAGCTATCTACTCCTCCACTCATTCCAATAACTACTTTTTTTTTCATCTAATATCCCCTATTCTCCGTGCACCTCGGCATGTATATCATCGTGTTCTGTGTAATCCCATACTTCAAGTCCTGCTTTGCTTCTATAATCATTAATTGCTTTGTGTATAGCTTCTTCAGCAAGAACCGAGCAATGCATTTTTATTGGTGGAAGTCCATCTAAGGCTTCAGCTACAGCTTGATTTGTTAATGTCCATGCATCATCTACAGATTTACCTTTAATAAGCTCTGTCGCCATACTTGAAGATGCTATAGCAGATCCGCAACCAAAAGTTTTAAACTTTGCATCTATCACTATATTATTTTCTACTTTTAAATACACCTTCATAATGTCTCCACATTTAGCGTTACCAACTTCACCAATTCCATCAGCATTTATAATTTCCCCTACATTTCTTGGGTTTGTAAAATGGTCCATAACTTTTTCGCTGTATATCATATTAATTTTCCCCTTTCTTTAAGTAGTCATCGTATAATGGTGACATATCTCTTAATCTTTGAATAATCCCTGGAACTGTTTTTAATACAAAGTCTACTTCTTCTTCAGTAGTTTCATCACCTAAAGATAATCTTAGGGATCCATGAGCTATTTCATGCTCTAGTCCTATTGCTAGTAGAACGTGAGATGGATCTAAAGACCCAGATGTACATGCACTTCCGCTAGAACCTGCTATACCATTCGCATCTAACATAAGTAGTATAGATTCGCCTTCTATAAACCTAAAGCATATATTTGAATTACCAGGAAGTCTATTTTCTCCTCTTGGTCCATTTAATCTTGTATGTGGTATTTCTAATAATCCATTCATAAGTTTATCTCTTAAATAAACTAGCTTTTTATTGTTTTCTTCCATGTTTTGAGTTGCTAGTTCAATAGCTTTACCAAAACCCACTATGCCAGCCACATTTTCAGTACCAGCTCTTCTATTTCTTTCTTGTCCACCACCATGTATTAAATTATCTATTTTAATACCTTTTTTTACATATAATGCTCCAACGCCCTTAGGACCATAAAATTTATGAGCAGCTATTGATAATAAATCTATATTCATTTCTTTTACGTCTACTGGAATATGACCTACAGCTTGAACTGCATCTGTATGAAAAAGTATTTTCTTACTTCTGCATAATGCTCCTATTTCTTTTATTGGCTCTATTGTTCCAATTTCATTATTGGCAAACATTATTGATACTAATATAGTTTTATCGGTAATAGCATTTTCTAAATCTTTAATATTTATAAGACCATATTCGTCTACTGGTAAATATGTAATTTCATATCCATTCTTAGCTAAATATTCACAAGTATGTAATACGGCATGATGTTCAATTGTTGTTGTTATTATATGATTTCCCTTTTGCTTATACGCAGAAGCTATTCCTTTTATTGCCCAATTATCTGCTTCTGAACCTCCACCTGTAAAGAAAATTTCATTTTCATTGGCATTTATAGCTCTTGCAATCTTATCTCTCGCAACATCAATGGCTTTTTTAGTTTCTCTTGCTAGAGTATAAATTGATGATGGATTTCCAAAGTATGTTGTGAAATAAGGAATCATCTCTTCTAAAACTTCTGGTTTAGTATAAGTTGTTGCAGCATGGTCCATGTAAATTGATTTATTCATTATCTTTCACTCCTTTATTTAATGTTATTTCATTATAATCATCAACAATATCTTTTAAGGTTATTGAGGATGTTACACTATCTATACTGTTTTTTATCTTTTTCCATAATAATCTGGTAGCACAACAATCAATTTTATTGCAAGAGCCTTCTTCAAGACAATCCGAGATTTCAATTGGTCCTTCAAGCACATTAATAACATCATATATTGTTATTTCCTCTGGTGCTCTATTTAGTATATAACCGCCTTGAGCTCCTCTTACACTTTTAATAAGTTTAGCCTTCCTAAGAGAAGAAAATAATTGTTCTAAATAATATTCAGAAATACTTTGTCTTTCAGATATACTTTTTATAGATATAGGTTGTTCTCCATAATTTATAGCTAAATCTACCATGGCTTTAACACCATATCTTCCCTTAGTAGATAATTTCATATAATCACTCCTTCAAAGTAGAGTGTTTTACTATACTTTCTATAAATTATAATATCAAACCCTAGTAAAGTTGTCAACTATAAATATGCGGATTTTTCAATATTATTTACAATAATAAGCTAAATTATTGAATTATTCATTAATAATCTATCTGTATATCCATAATGCTCAAAATTATGGATTATAATTATATATATATCCGCTTTTATATTAAAAAAAAGATTCACGCATAAAGAAGTTTTTAGTAATTGTTGAAGGAATTAAATATGTATAGTATAATTTAAAAAATGATTCTGAGGAATATCTTCCACGTATTTACATCAATTACCTAGGGTTTTTTATATTTTTTAAGGAGGTATTAAAATGAAAATCGACATGGTAAAACCATCTATTTTGCCTGGCTTTATGGAGTTACTGCCAGGGGATCAAATTCAGTTCAACAAATTAGCAGATACAATAAGGAAGACTTATGAAAGCTTTGGATTTATGGCCATAGATACACCGATAATAGAGAAATCTGAAATTCTACTGGCAAAAGGAGGAGGAGAAACTGAAAAGCAAATTTATAGATTTCTAAAGGGTAGTACTGATTTATCTCTTAGATTTGATTTAACTGTGCCACTAGCCAGGTATGTGGCTCAAAATTATAGTTCTTTGACTTTCCCTTTTAGAAGATACCAAATTGGCAAAGTATATAGAGGAGAGAGAAACCAAAAGGGGCGCTTTCGTGAATTTTACCAATGTGACATTGATATTGTTGGTAATGGCAATTTAAATATTTTCAATGATGCTGAAATACCTAGTATTATTTATTCAGTATTCAATAACCTAGGCTTCCAGGATTTCACTATAAAAATAAACAATAGAAAGCTGTTAAATGGATTTTTTGAAGCACTGCAAATTCAAGATAGTTCAGAGGTTTTACGAGTTATTGATAAAATTGATAAAATTGGGACATCAAATGCCACCCAGGAGCTATTAAGTTGTGGCTTAAGTTTCGAAATCGTAGAAAAAATCTTTGAATTTATTAATATAAGTGGAAACAATCAGGATATTTTATTATTATTAAACAATTTAAATATTTCTAATGCAAACTTCAAAGATGGTGTATGCGAGCTTTCAGCAGTTACTAAATATGTAAAATTGTTTGGTGTTCCAGATGATAATTTTAAAATAGATTTAAAAATAACCAGAGGTCTTGATTATTACACAGGAACAGTTTATGAAACATTTTTAAATGAATACCCGTCTATTGGTTCTGTGTGTTCAGGTGGACGCTACGACAATTTAGCAGAGCACTATACAAAACAAAAACTACCAGGAGTAGGCATATCAATCGGCCTTACTAGATTATTTTATCAATTAAATAAAGCAGGCTTCTTTAAAAATGATACTAATAAATCTATAACAAAAGTTCTAGTAATACCTCTTGATAATAATATTGATTATGGAATTTCTCTTGCAAATTTTTTAAGGGATAAGGGCATAATTACAGAAATATATCTTGAAGAGACTAAACTAGTAAAGAAACTTGGCTATGCAGATAAATTAGGTATTCCTTTTGTAATTTTAATGGGTGAAAAAGAAGCAGAAAATAAAACGGCCACTATAAAAAATATGTTTACTGGTGATCAAATAACTGTTGATTTTAATGCTGCTTATGAAATAGTTAATGCATAAATAAATGTCTAACAAAAAATATTATTGCCTCACAAATACATTATTTTTTGTAGGATAATAATAGGTAAAAACCTAAACAAAGGAGATTAGCCTATGGATTCAAATAGAAATACAAGATGGTTAGAGGATATCAATTTCTTATCTCGTGAACTTTCTCTAAAACATAAAAATTTATTTTTTCAAAAGAACAAAGAAGATTTTTTTAAGGAAATAGACAGTTTAAAAACGGATATTGAATCCCTAAGTAACTATGAAATAAAGCTGGAAATTGCTAAAATTGTTGCCTCCATGGGAGATGCTCACACCTATGTACCTTTAAACATTAATCTCTTGCTTCCCTTAGAATTGTATTGGTTTGCTGATGGAATCTATGTAATAGTAGCCCCACAGCAGTACAAGGAAATACTGTATCGCAAAATAATAAAAATAAACAACATCGATATAGAAGAGGTTATTAATATTTTAAGCTCAATCATTTCCTATGAAAATGAAACCTATCTCAAATCACAACTACCTAAATACTTCCCTGCTATTGAATTACTATACGATTTGGGACTTGTTAATGATATTGACAGCTTAGAATTAACATTTGAAGATAAAAACAAGAAAGAAAGAACTTTAGAAATAAAATCTATGCCCCTTGGCGAATGGAAAGAATTGTACAATTTAATTAATAATGATTTAATGTATAGCACCAATTTACCTCTTTATAGAAGAAATAGTCACAAAAATTACTGGTTCGAATACATAGATGCTTCTAGTATTGTGTACTTTAAATACAATGCTTGCAAGGATATGCCACCTAAAGATGTGGTTACCTTTTGCAGTGAACTCATCAATTTTATTGAAGCACATGTCGTAGAAAAACTCATAATTGATTTGCGAAATAACTTTGGTGGTAATTCTTCATTATTAAATCCATTTATTGAGTATATAATAAATTGTGATAAAATCAATAAAACTGGTAATCTTTTTATAATAATAGGACGAGAGACTTTTTCGTCGGCCCTGTTAAATTCCTTTTTCTTAAAAGAAAATACCTCAGCAATATTTTTAGGTGAACCCACTGGTGGAAAGCCAAACTGCTATGGTGAAGTGCAACGATTTATTTTAAAAAATTCTGGACTTACAGTTTGTTATTCTACTGAATACTACAAAATTATTGAAGATGATACCCTACTATCACTTTTACCGGATGTTAATATAGAGTTCACCATACAAAATTATATTAATAATGAGGATCCGTGTTTTGAATACATTAACAAGAAAGACTCATAAAGTATTTGCTCTCCATATTTATGACTTTTTTTTATCACCTTTTCCTCCTAGAACTAATACTATATACTGTGAATAATTTTACGAGGAGGAGTATTATGTCCTATAGAGAGGATAGTACAAGCTACAGAGATTTGATCCTTGGCATAAACAAAAAGGTACCTCTTATATCTGGGAAAAGTGTTACTGCAATTAATTTTGATAATGCAGCAACTACACCCCCTTTTAAGTCTGTTATGGAAGATGTTGTGAGATTTGCTCCTTGGTATTCCTCCATTCATCGTGGTGAAGGATTTAAGTCTCAACTTACTACTAGATTATATGAGGAGTCTAGAGATATTGTCAGCAAATTTGTTAAAGCTGATTGTAACAATACAGTTATTTATGTTAAAAATTCCACTGAAGCTTTTAACACTCTTTCCAATTTATTATACGAGTCTTCTAATAAAAATGTCATTTTGACAACAGACATGGAGCATCACTCTAATGACCTGCCTTGGAGAGATAAATTTATTGTAGACTATATATCTATAGATGCATCTGGAAGGCTATCTTTGGAGGATTTAGAAGCTAAGTTAAATAAATATAATAATTATATAAAGCTAGTTACAATTACAGGTGCTTCAAATGTAACAGGCTATAAAAATCCTATCTACAATATAGCCAAATTAGTTCATAGATTTGGTTCAAAATTACTTGTGGATGGTGCACAATTAATACCCCATGCTCCTTTTATTATGAATAATAAGAACTCAGAATATAATATAGATTTTTTAATCTTCTCTGCCCATAAAATGTATGCTCCCTTTGGCATCGGAGTATTAATTGGACCAAAAGATATTTTAGATAACTGTGACCCTGATTTGGTAGGTGGTGGAACCGTAGATATTGTAACTCATGACTTTATAAAATGGGCTGAATCGCCGCAGAGGCATGAGGCTGGATCTCCAAATGTTATAGGTACCATAGCTCTGGCATCTGCTATTAAAACTTTGAGCAAAATTGGTATGACTAATGTAGAGCATATTGAAAAAAAATTGACTGCTTACGCCATTTCTCAAATGAAAAACATTCCAAATCTTAAAATATATTGTGACACTTCTAAAGAAATTGACAGAGTTAGTATAATTCCCTTTAATATTGATGGAATTCACCATGCCACAGTTGCAAAAATTCTTTCCTATGAATGGGGTATTTCAGTAAGAAGTGGATGTTTTTGTGCTCAGCCCTACATGGCTTCACTTCTAAATATTTCTAGTGAATTTTCAAATAATCTCATAGCAAATCCTGACTTAAATCGTCCTGGAATGGTTAGAATAAGCTTTGGACTATATAATAGCTACTCAGAAATTGATATATTATCTCATGCCCTTAATAAAATTTCATCAAAAAGAGATTATTATATTTTGAAATATCAAAATATGAAAAAAACTCTTTTTGATAAATAATTCCTATAACTATTTGCAAATAAAAATAGTGCACATGTAAACTCTGTGTACTATTTTTAGAGTATCACTTAAATGGATAGTAAAATTAATTGAATTATTTATAAAAATAATATTACTATAGGTATAGTTATTACAGAAACCATTGTAGTTATAAATACGCACTGTGAGGCAAGTAAACTATCCCCACCATGTTTTTCAGCAATTATTGCAGTTATTACCGCTGCAGGCATTGCTTGCAGTATAACACATATGTTTAATAATAATTCATCTACTTTTAAGAATTTTAAAACTACATAAATAAGCATTGGAACTATTAGAAGTCTTACCACTGTAGCATAGTAAATAGAAATGTCAGAAAAAATATTCTTAAATTTCATTTCCGCCAGCATTGAACCAACAATTATCATAGATATTGGTGTTGTAGTAGATCCCACTAATTTTAACGAATTTTCAATAGGTAGAGGTAATCTTATTGAAAATACGAATAAAATTATGCCAATAAATACTGCTATAATAGCTGGGTTTGCTATTGATTTTCTCATGGATTTAAAATCTTTTTCTCCTGTGTAGAGCATTACACCTACTGTCCACGCTAAAAGATTGAAAGGAATATTGAATATTGCTGCATAGAAAACACCTACTCCTCCATAAATACTTTCAAGCACTGGATAACCCATAAAACCAACATTGCAAAAAATTGTTATAAACCTAAATACCTGTTGTTTGTTACTCGGAAACTTGAAAAAGAGTATCTTACTAATAAATATTAAACCTATGTGTATTAAAAAAGAATAAATCAAAATTTTTTGAGCATTACTGACCATGGTCGCTTCATATTTAATATTAAATGATGTAACTATCATAAAAGGCAAGGTTATATTTAATAGCAATTCCGATAGACCTTTATCAACGATAATATTAAAAAAATTTTTTTTCTTGGCATAAAAGCCTACCATCATAACAATGAATAATACCATAACCTGATTAACTAACTGGCTATTTCCCATTTTTATTCTCCTTAATTCAAAACATTCTAGTAACTTATATTAACATTAATTGAGGTGGTTTAACAACTATTTAAAATTAATTAAAAGTAGTACAACAAGTGATTATTAACTGTACCCCACAATCATATACTTTATAAAGAATTAATTAATTGAAGTTATTGTTAATGAAAAGGGGGAATTAGAAATGTATATTAATATGGACCAATATATGTATGAAGTTTATAAACAGGCCGAATATTGCAAATACAATATGGTGTATACTAATACCTTTGATGATGAGATTTTTTATAAAAATTCACTTAATAAAAAGCTCTATGAAATAAGTGATTTACTAGAAGATGATTTTAATTTTTCAATTAATCAAGCCTTAGAAAATAAAGGTATTAGACAAGAGGACTAAGTTAGCTAAATATAATGCTGATCCACCCTATGTGGCAATAAATGGAACAGTTTATGGCCTGCCATGGAGATTCGAAAATGCTCAATAGCTTACCAAAGATTGGAATATTGAAAATTTAATTAAATAAGGCACCTTCAAATAAATTAGAGTTAAAGGCTTGTATAATTATTTGAATGTGCCTAAAATACATTTTATAACAAGGGCATATACTCTATTTTTCTATTCTTAAAATAAACAGGTTTCAAATTACATATCTCGCATATCCTATTAGCTAATATAAAGTTGTTACCAATATCCTCTGCATTATGTGCATCGGAACCTATAGTTACGTATTTTCCACCTATTTGTTTGTAGGCACTATATACATGGATTAAATTATTATATGCTTCCACACTGCTCAGTCTTCTAGTATTAATTTCCATTACTTTTTCATTATGTACTATAGCTTTTAGCACTTCATTTATATATTCCTTAAATTCATGGTAGTGTATTTCATTATCTTGATAAGTAGCATATCTGGATATATAGTCGATATGTCCTAAACTATCAATAAAATCATACTGCTTTACGCAATCTACCATACTTGAAAAATATTGTTCAAATACTTCTTTTTTAGTTTTACCTACATAAGTTTTCGGATTGAAAATATCTGCTCCATTAGCTACATGTATAGATCCTATTATATAGTCAAAAGGATATTTGTTTATTATTTTTCTATTTTCCTCTAAACAAATCTCTTGCATTCCAATTTCAATTCCAAGCATAAAATTACTACCCTTGTATTTTTCATAGTCATTAAAATATTTATCTATATCAAAAGTAAAATCTGTTCCTGTTGGAAACTTTAAATCTAGATGCTCTGTAATAGTCATTCCTAAACCAATCTTTCTCGCATGGTCCAGACCATTTTGAAGTTTCATTTCAGAGTCTGAAGAAAACTCTGTGTGTATATGTGAATCAATCATAAGTCATCCTCCCTTTTTATTCAATTTTAATTGTAACATACTCCACTTAAATAACAAAAGCCACAATCCTATGCAAATATTTTTGCAGACAAATGTGGTTTTTATAAATTAATATTGAAGCACTGTGTGGTTTATATTAAGTATCTCTCCGCCCCCAGAGATTGAGGCAGAATATGTTCCAGGAGCAGTATCATTACCAACAATCCAATTAAAGGTAGTTACTCCTGTTTTATCTGTAGTACGCCATTGAATAACCCTAACTGTTTTATTTCCTACTTTATATGAAGTCTTTATATTATATTGTGTATTTGGTCTTCCTTGTATTGTTATAACACCAGTTCCTCCATGATTAACAGCAGATACAGCATTTATAATTTTTAAGTTGCCCTGGGCTATTATAAATTGTTGCTCTGGCATATTCACGGCTTTTACCATAGATATAGCTCCAGTGGTACTAGGGCACACCATGATGCACATGCTTAAAAATAAAATCCATACTACCTTGATTTTCATAAAATCACCTCTTCTTATATATTCTACCCATGTTAATAAATAATATTAGTTGCCACGCATATGGTAGCTTCAAATAATATAAAAATTTGCTTGAACTATTTAAAAAGTATATATATATATTTATTGGATATGTAAAATGGTGAAGTTAATTAAAATATGCCTCATAGGATTGCAGTTTAGCTGCTGTCCTATAAGGCATAATTAAATTTTATTATATCTTCATTAATATTTTGTGGTGATTATGACATATTACAGGATGGATTAAATTCCTCCATTATCATAGCTTAATTGCCACATAACTCCAAACTTATCTATCACATTTCCGTAGCATTTGCTCCAAAATGTTTCTTGAATGTCCATGCCTATAGTTCCGCCACTCTTCAGTTTATTAAATAGTGATTTAACTTCATCCATGTTCTTACTCACTATTGTAAGGCTTATGTTGTTTCCTACAACAAAAGGACTACCAGGAAAAACATCAGAAAACATAACATTGCTTCCATTAATATTAAGTTGCGTGTGCATCACTAACTCTTTTGCTTCCTTTGGAAGAGGATATTTTGGGTTAGGTGGCGCATCCCCAAAACTCATAATTTGTGGTTTTCCTGTTTCAAAAACCTTTGCGTAAAACTCCACTGCTTCACGACAGTTTCCATTAAAATTAATATAAATATCAACAGCCATTTAATTCACTCCTTACTTATAAATAATTTATAAATTATTTATTTGAATATTATATTATTTAACTGTAAATATTTATATATGCATCATAAAAAATATTTTTAGCGCCTACCAGCGATAAAGGACTGGATATTGTTTAACTTTATTCCTCGTTAATAGGTTGTTCCTGTAGTACCAAATGAGCGCCTTTTATTTTACTGCAAGTCTGCTGGAAAAACCAAGCCTATTTGTTTTCTTGCTTCATCCATCGTCTCCATTACCCACTTAGAAGTTTGTAATAACTTAGAGCTACCCTTTATGTCACCATTTTTAATCATAGTTATAAAGGTCTCTATTTCATAGCACATATCATGTTCATTATGAAATTGTGTTAGCTCTTCTTCTTTTCCATCTCTAAAAACTATTTTTACCTTTTCAAATTTATTAATATTTTCAATTATTATATTCCCATCTTCTCCTTGAATCTCCGAATACAATTTTGAATTTGTTATTTTTGAATACATAGCTATAGCATCCATTTCATCATACTTAAATATTATGCTGCCTTCACCATCAACACCGGACTCCAAAATTAAAGCATTTGCTTTTATTTCCTTTGGTTTACCAAATAAATTTATCATGGGATGAATACAATAAACACCAATGTCCATTAACCCACCATTAGATAGGTTTTGGTTAAATGCATTTAATACTATTCCTTCTCTATATTTATCATATCTAGAAGAGTATTGACAATAACTCCCAAAATATTTTCTTACCTTACCTATTCTATGTAGATTATCTTTAATAATTTTAAAATTAGGTAGCTGTGTTGTTTTCATTGCCTCCATTAAAATAACCTGGTTGATTTTTGCAGCATTTATCATGCTAATTACTTGTGATGCATTTGATGCTAAAGCTTTTTCACATAATACATGTTTTTTATGGTTTAAAAATACTATAGCTTGCTCTGCATGAATTGCATTTGGCGATGCAATATACACCGCATCAATTAAATCACTTTTTGCCATTTCAAATAAATCAGTAAAAATATGTTCTACATTATATTTTTCTGCAAAGGCTTTTCCTTTTTCTTCACTTCTTGAATATACCGCTGTTAAAATAAAATCTTTTACCTGCGCAGCACCATTTAGGAAGCAATCTGTAATATTATTTGTTCCTATAACTCCAAATCTTATAACTTTCTTATTCATTAAGTCCCTCTCCTTGTACATAACAAAATTTTATTTGATTTTATCTTTAGCTGACTTAATTATTTTCTTTTTTGCTTCTTTAACTTTATTTTTTGTATTACTTTCTTCTAATTCATTTTTTCTAGGTTTAGATTTTTTAACCTCATCTTCACCTTGAACTTCCATATCAATTCCAAACATATCAAATATATCTGTTTCTTCAATAACCCTACGACCTTTAGCTTTAGATTTTTCAAGCAAGTTCTGTGTTTTTTTGTTGATAGCTTCTGAAATAAGGTCATTTATATTTACCTGTCTTAAAATAAAAAACAGTTCTGGTTCATCATCAAGTTTTGCGCCAACACCATATAAAACTGCTGCTACGTGCTTGCACATATTTGCCCAGTCAGGGCAGTTACACTTTAAATCTATTTCACTTGGCGCTGGAAATAGTCCATTACCTTTTGATGTAAACAAATCAGCCAGTGTTTTGGGGAATTTTCCTTGAATTAGTTCCTCAATAGATTCTATTTTTCCTAAGCATTGATTTATAATGTCTTCCCAAATATTTTTTGGTAGTGCTTTTATATTAATATCCAGCTTATATGGTTTTGAGCCACTTCCTTGCACCAGAGCATTTATATTTCCTTTCGTTATTTTAAGATCTAATACTGCTCCATTTTTCACATAACTACGTCCGCGAGCTATGCGATTAGCATAATCTGCATAACTTTCTAAGTTCTTGTTCCATGATTTCCCCCACCAAGTTTTTGCTATAGTTTTACCTGTTATAACTACCGGAGAAATATCTGGATTTTTCTTTTTTAATTTTTTAACACTTTCCGCTGCACGTTCTTTTCTCTCGGCTACTGGTACATAGGCAGGAAAGCCTCCGTAATAAGACATATCTTCCCCTCCAAAAATTATATTTGTAATTTAAATAAATCCATAATCTCATTATTGGTCATCTCAGTAATAAAACTTTCTTGAATATCCGGAACAATTTCGCGAGAAAGTTTAATTTTATCTTCAATCATCATATCAATTTTTTCTTCAATAGTGCCTTTAGTTATAAATTTATGAACTATAACATTTTTCTTTTGCCCTATTCTAAATGCTCTATCTGTTGCTTGATTTTCAACGGCTGGATTCCACCATCTATCAAAATGAATAACATGATTAGCTGCTGTAAGGTTTAATCCTACACCCCCAGCTTTTATTGAAAGTACCATAAAAGGTACATACTCCTCACCTTGGAATTTATCTACAAGTTCTTTTCTTTTTTTTATTGCTGTTCCTCCATGCAATATAAGCCCTTTATGTTCAAATACAGTTTCTAGAAAATCACTAAGTGGTTTTGTTATCTCTTTAAATTGTGTAAATATAATAACTCTTTCTCTTTTTTCGTAAATAGTTTCACATATTTCACGAAGTCTTGCATATTTACCACTTTCATTTTCCTGGTAAGAATCTTGACCTAAATACTGAGACGGATGATTACATATTTGTTTGAATTTCATAAGTGATGAAATTACTATTCCCTTGCGCTCTATCCCCTCTTCTTTAGATTCAAGTTTTTGTTTTAAATCAATTACCAACTTATTGTAAAGCATAACTTGTTTTTTAGTAAGAGTTGCATAAGTTTTCATTTCTATTTTTTCTGGCAAATCATTAATGACTGCTTTGTCTGTTTTTAATCTTCTAAGAATAAATGGACTTACAACCTTTTTAAGTTTTGAATAGTCCATCTGACTTTCCTTAAGTTTCTTTATAAAACCCGAAAATTCCTTTGCACTTCCTAGAAGCCCCTTATTTAAAAAGTCAAATAATGACCACAAATCTGAAAGCCTGTTTTCTATTGGTGTACCCGTCATTGCTATTCTATATCTAGCTTTTAATTGTTTTACTGTTTTAGTTTGTATGCTTCCTGGATTTTTTATAGCTTGAGCCTCATCTAAAATCACTGAATCCCAAGTTATGTTTTTTATCCATTCAAACTTTGAACTCATAGCATATGTAGTTATAAAAAGGTCATAATTCTCCATATACTTACTATCATCTTCCCCTAATTTTTTATTTTCAGAAGGATGTATAACATAATACTTTAGAGAAGGTGCAAATTTTTGAATTTCACTCATCCAGTTACCAATAAGCGATGCTGGAATAATTAACAATGTTTTTTCTTGTTTATTTGTCCTAATATAATTCAAAAGCGCAATAACTTGCACCGTTTTCCCAAGTCCCATATCATCTGCAAGACAGGCTCCAAGACCAAGTGCTTTCATAAAATGAAGCCAGCTTATACCACGCTCTTGATAAGAGCGTAAGTTAGCATAAAAGTCATCTCCACAAGTAATTTCCTCTATTTTTTCTGGATTACATAACTTGTCAACAACTGAATTTAGCCACTGTCCATTTGTAACTTCAAGATCAAAGGTATCTTTAGAAATATTTAATACTTTTTGAGCATTTAACTGAAAACGCATTGCTTCAACCATATTTATGTCTTTACTTTCCATAAGCTTCTGCGCCTTTTCAAAAGCCTTTAGCATTTGTTTTAGCTTTTCATGATTAACTTCTACCCATTTTCCCTTTATAAAAGCTAATCCCTCTGCTTCTGACAAGAGCTTTTTTATTTCATCAGCGGTAATTGTTTCTTCTCCTAGAAATAGTTTTGCATCAAAATCCACTAATGCTTCAAGGTTTACTCTTGAGGGTGTAGAATTTCCTACACTTACAGACATCCTTAAGGATTCTGATTTATTCTTCCACCATTTTGGAATACGACATAATATCCCTGACTGCTCATAAAGAGGTATTTCTTTTAAAAATGTAAAAGCTTCCGCCGCACTTAAACCTAAGGGATGAAATATTTCACCTGTATCAACAAGTTCTGAAATTAGCTCACTTTTTTCTGATGCCTTGTTTACTGTTGAGAGTAGGTTTAAAAGTTTTTTGTTATTTTCTCCATATTCAATAAGTGCATTTTTTAATGGAAGATGCTTTGATGTACCACTTTTTGCATCATTTACTGAGTAAGTTGCTAAAAATGCAAAAGGATAGTTATCCTTCTTACTCTCAACTAAGTGGAAAAATACACGCCCGACTAAGTTAATATTAGTGCTGAAAGAAGAAAAAAACTCGGAAACGCTTCCTTCATACTCCCCTATCATTTCACTAAAAGAGTTGTTTAACTTCTGCCATAGTTTTTCAATCCACTCATAATTCAAGTATTCTAAGCCAGTCAAATAAGGTGCGCTATCTAGTAAGTCTTTAATTTCATCTTTTTCTATGTACACTATGGTTTTTTCACGTAAAAGTTCAATATCTGAATTCATGAATATTTTTTTTATAAATGTAGCTATAATAAGTCTTAAATATGTAACAGAATCTGTTACAACTTCTGTGTTTTCTAAAAATCCAAGAAAAAGCATACCTTGATTTTCATTTTGTGCAAAATGATTATTTATTTCTTGTTGAATTGCAATTTGCTTTTCATTTAATTCTTCTTTTGTTGCTTGCCAATCAAGTTCAAAGATACCATCTTGCTTAAATATTATAATTAATTCTTTGTTTTGATTTTCTACTGATTCATCTTTATTATGTAGCGCCATCAATCTTATCCTTTCAGGGAAATTTATTCTTGTTTTTTATTATGACCATGTTTTATATGTATACTCATTATATAATAGTTCTATATTAATTCATATTAAAAAAAGATAATAATTCAAGTATACTAATATACTTGAATTATTATCTTTTTCATAGGTCTAACCTATTATAAATAAAGTTTTGATAATAAAAGTTTAGGTGAAAGCGCATTATTCAAAAATATATTCAAATATTAAAGTTTTGATATTAATACAATTCTATCAACTTTTTCATCACATAGTTTTACATTTGTTTTACCATCATCGTTCATACGATATAATCTTCCATTATCTCCAGCATTCACATAAAAGAATCCAGATACATCGTCTTTATACATACATAGATCCCATTCGACCCCTACCATTTGCTTAAGTGATGAATCGGGCTGTAACATATAAGCACCACTTTCTGCAAATAACATAGTTGATCTTACTTTACCATCTGTAATAAGGTTACGTACATAACCCGCATTTTTTATAGAAAGTTGCTTTTTACTAGTAATTTTGTTGCCCTTTAAAGTACTAACGAAAGCTTTACCATATCCATCTACAAATACAAGTTTGTCAGAACCTAAGTTAGCAATTTCAACAATACCAGTGGTGTGTAACGCTAGGTTATTGCCAATCATATCAAAAGCAAATCCTTTGCTTTTTGTATAATCAAAGTCGCCATCAGATCCAAGTTTTATATCTTTGTTATACATATAATATCCGCTAGCCCATGCTCCTGAGTAAACCGCATTTGTATCAAGTGGTGCTTTAGCACTAATTGCTTTTGCAGCTCCACCTTTTTTAGGAAGAGAGTATAGTACCATGCATTTTAATGAATATTTAGTTTCTTCGGGTTTTGTGTTTATAATCATGTTAATAGAAGCACTATCTTCATGAATAAACCACGGATCAATGACTGAACCTGCTGCAATCCATTGCACTTGTCCACTCCCATCTATAGCTTTTGAAGCAACCCAAGTTGTACGTCCACTTTTTCTTGCATTATAATATATTTTCCCATCAATAATATTAAATTTAGGATATCGTGTATCCGCCATATCTGTTATTAGTGTGGGTTCAAATCCTTTTGAAGCATTTGCTGAAGCTCGATAGATAGCTCCTTTTTCATTCATGTAGTAAATAAATTCACCATCTGCTACAAAATATACCACATCAGATGCAAACCGTGAGGCTATATTTGCTGAACCATCCATTGGAATACGTAATAGTGTAGTTGAACTGTTATCATACATATAGTATAAATAATCGCCAGCCGGTATAAGTTTAACACCTAGGAAATTGTTAAGGAGCTTTTGAGATTTAGTGCCGTCACTCATTGCACGGTATAGCACACTGTTTGAAACATAGTAGACGAAAGCTTCATTGCTTTTAACTGTATTAACCTCAGCAGAATTATGTACAACTGTTGGAAAATCGCTAGCTTGCACTGCCATATTTCCTGTAAGGATAAGCATAGATGAACATAATACACAAACCCCCAGCTTTAAAAACGGATTAATATTTTTCATAATGTAAATCATCCTTTCTTTGTTTAAATTTTAGTAAAATATGTTGCCTTTACTAATATCGACTAATTTCGAAAAATGTTTATAGTATTTCAATAAAAAGTTAAACAAGTTTAACATTCTAATTACATTTTATAAATGAGCGAATCAGCAAACGAATTTTACTGTCTAAAATTGAAATTAGGTATCCTACGTCAATAACCCACTGTATCTACCCTTCGTCGTTAACCTTAGGATCTAATGCCACTCTTAATACATCTCCTAATATATTAAAGCTTAGTACAGTTAATAATATTATTATGCCTGGAAATAAGGATAAATATGGAATATCAAGTATATTTTCCTGCGCCTTTTGTAGCATACTTCCCCAGGATGCCATAGGTTCTTGAACGCCTAACCCTAAGAAGCTTAAGGCTGATTCTGAAAGTATTGCACCTGCTATGCTTATACTAGATATAACAATAATAGAGGAAATTAAGTTAGGAATTATATGTTTTTTTATTATATGTTTATTGCTAGCACCTAGAGACTTTGATGCCATAACATATTCCCGCTCTTTAAAGGATAATGTCTCTGAACGGACAATTCTCGCGGTACCCATCCAGCCAAATATACCAATGATAACTATTATATTTATAATACTTGAACCTAAGTAAGCATTAGCTATAAGAATTAAAAAAAAGGTTGGTATGCACATAAAAACATCTATTATTCTCATATTTATGCTATCAACTATTCCACCTACATATCCGCTAATAACCCCTACTAACGTACCAATGATAACTGATACAAACATGGAGGCAAACCCTACTGTTAAAGATACCCTTCCCCCATAAAGCACCCTAGTAAAATAATCTCTTCCTAATTCATCTGTTCCAAAAAAATGATTCAAATTAGGGGATAAAAATTTTTCAGATAAATTAATCTTGTTAGGGTCATAAGGTGATAAAAAAGCTAACAAGGAGCTCACTATAATTATAATTAGAATTACTAATGAAACTAGCGCAAACTTATTCTTTTTAAATTGAAGCCTTAGGTTAATCATGGTCCTATTTTTAATATTATTTTCATTTTCAACAATGTCTGTGTTTTCAAGGATATTTATTTTTTTCCACTTTTCCTCACTATTCATCTCTTCGCTATTACTCATGTTTATCCACCACCTTTATTCTAGGGTCAAGAGTTGCATATAGTATATCTGATATTAGATTTCCTAAAATAAGTAATATTGAAGTAATCATAGTAATTGCCATTATAGCAGGATAATCCCTATTAAATACTGAAGTTACTCCAAATCTTCCCATGCCTGGCCACCCAAAAATACTCTCTGTGATAAAAGAACCTGAAATAAGCTCTGGTAAACTCATTCCTAATATTGTTACAAAAGGTATCATTGAGTTTTTTAAAACATGTGAAAATAATATTCTATTTCGAGATGCTCCTTTACTTATAGCCGTTATTACATAATCTTCTTTTAACTGGCTTATAGCACTGGACCTAATATATCTAGTTAATACAGCTATGTTAGGAAAACTAAGTACCATACACGGCATAATGCTGTGCTTAATTAAATCTATATTTGTTTCTATCCCTATAGCTCTCATACCTATAGATGGCAATATTGAAAGTTTTACAG
This sequence comes from Clostridium sp. FP1, assembly GCF_011065975.2. Taxonomy (NCBI): domain Bacteria; kingdom Bacillati; phylum Bacillota; class Clostridia; order Eubacteriales; family Clostridiaceae; genus Clostridium; species Clostridium sp. FP1. The sequence goes on from NZ_JAAMNJ020000001.1 coordinate 3,161,504, forward strand.
AAAAAAGAACTATAAGCATCATTGCAAACCAAAATCCTGGGATTGATATGCCAACATAACATACGGCTGTAACAACGTTATCAAATGACTTGTTTCTCTTAAAGGCACAAGTCATACCTAAAGGAATAGAAATTATAATTGATATAAGCATAGTAATACCCATTAGCCTCAACGTAACTGGTACTCTAGCTCCTATCTCCTCTGAAACTGGTTGATGGCTTATAAATGAATACCCAAAATCTCCTTTTATAACAGTTTTAATCCACTTCGCATATCTAACTGTTATAGGTTTATTAAATCCTAATCTTTCTCTTGTTTCTGCCACCTGAATTTTATTCATTTTAGGTGTTACAAAAGCATTTGATGGGTCTCCTGGTGCTAAATTCATAATCAAAAATGAAACCACTGAAATCGCTAAAAGCATTGGGATTGCTTGAAGAACTCTCTTAAATACATATCTTTTCATTTAAACTTCTCCTATCTCTATTTACCTGAAAAGAAATATATAAGCTCATTATTTTCAGCTTATATATCTAGCTTCTCAATAGTTAAACCTTACCAATTAATCCTATGATAATGTTCTTTAATCTTTGTAATTGCTTGTAATAAGAACTATGACCCTATTGAAATTTACTAATCAAATTTCATAGGGTCAAGCTTTTTTAAAAAAACTTTGCAAGTTGTTTACTCCAACTATTTTTCTATTATATATAATTTTGATAAGTCTTCAAACATATATATAGGTACTAATTTAGCTTCCTTAACTCCACCAATATTTGCTGCTGTTGAAATATAAGAAGTCGTATAGTCAATATTATATTGAACTGCATCTTCTGCTAATTTCTTTTGAAGTGTTTCGTACATTTCTTTTCTCTTAGCATCATCTGTTTCCATTGAAGCCTTTTTCCAAATTGGATCTAATTCTCTATTTACATAATTTGCCCAGTTCATTGAACCCTTCTCTACATATAGGCCTGAATAAGAATCTGGATCTGTAGTACATACATAAGCATTTAATACTAAGTCATATTGTCTTTTCATTGTTCCAAATAACTGTGCAAAGAAAGCTTCTTCTTCCAATGGTAGACCTTGAATTTTAATACCAATTTTAGCTAATTGCTCTTTCATTACATTCATTTGATTTATATCTTTTTTACTTCCTGCTACATAGGCAAATTTTAATGTAATGTCTTTTACTTTAGCTTCATCCATTAATTTTTTAGCTTTTTCTAGGTTAAAGTCATAATGTTCTACATCATCAGTATAATATAATGTAGTTGGTGGAAATACTGAGTTAGCCATTTTAACATTATCTAAAGATTCACATACGCTTTTTAATATATCTTGTTTATTTAAAGCATAACTTATTGCTTGTCTTACTTTTTTATCTTTTAAATTTTTATTATCCGTATTAAATAATAAATATTCTGGCATGCATTCATCAAATTTATAAGTTTTGAATTTTTCATTTTTAGAATATTTATTAAAGTCTTTTTCCTCAACATACTTTGCAGTGATTTCACCATTTTCAAAAGCTATTTTTCCTGCATTTGCATCACCAACTATTCTGTAAACTATTTTTTCTAAATGTGGTTTTCCAGTATAATAATCATTAAATCTTTCTAAAGTTAACGCTTCCCCTTTTTTCCATTCTTTGAATTTGAAAGGACCTGAACCTACAGGGTTATTATTTTTAGTTGATTTTTCTAGATCTTTTTCCCCTTGAAATACATGTTTAGGGATCATTCTAATACTTCCTAAAGAACCTTCAAATGGAATATAAGCTTTAGGTAGTTTCATTTCTACAGTTAAATCATCTATTTTAGTTATTTTTACTGGTTTTCCATCAATTAAATAGGACTCTCTATCTCCAATATGCTGTTTTGGATCTAATGCTGTATTTAATGTAAACATTAAATCCTCTGCTGTAATCTTCTGACCATCATGCCATTTTAAATTATCTTTCAGCTTAACCGTATATGTTAATTTATCCTTCGATACTTCTAATTTATCGGCTAAATAATATGTAATTTTGCTTCCATCCTTAACATATAACGGGTCAAATAGTGCCCTATTAACTGTAAAAGTTATTCTGTTATTTTGATAGAATGGATTTAATACTAAAGGATCACTAGCAGAAACAAATACCATTGTTCCTCCATCCTTAATCTTTTCTTTGGTATCCTTTACATCTGAAACTTTAACACTTGTTGTATTTTTACTATTACCACAAGCAATAAGTCCTAGACTCATTGTAGCAACTAATGCTAAACATAAAAATTTTGATTTTTTCATTGTTTTCCACCTTGGATTGCAATTTTCTTTTGTTCCACAACTAATTGTATAGACAAATTTAAACAAATTCAAGGTATTTTTTACATTATTTCAATTTTGTATAAACATTGGTTTAACTATAGAAAATATAAATTGTACGATTGTTTTGTGATTTGAATTATAAATGAGCAATAATATTATTTTTAGAATATTTTGTCGTTTTATATTATTTTTAGTAAATTACATGGATAATACAAATTTCTAATTATAGGTATTTTTCATTTATAAATATAGCTCATTTATTCAGCTTTAAATAATTTCAATTTATTGAAAATTATGATATACTATTCTTGGATAATAATTATTCTATGAAAATTATTATTCTGAACTGCATTTGGAAAATAATATGAATGGGGTGTTATTTTGAGTAATAAAAAAATTCTAACCGGCAATGAAGCAATAAGTAGAGGTTTTTGGGAAGGTGGCGGAATGATTGCTTCTAGTTATCCTGGCTCACCTACTGTACAAATTTTAGATTCTTTAAAACAGTATGAAGAGATTTATAGTGACTGGGGAACTAATGAAAAGGTAGCTATGGAGATTGCAATGGGCGGAAGTATTGCAGGTGCAAGATCAATGGTTTCTATGAAACACGTAGGAGTAAACATTGCAAGTGATCCCTTTATGACTTTTACACAAACAAAAACAAAGGGTGGTCTATTACTGGTTGTAGGTGATGATCCAGGCCTTTCAAGTTCACAAAATGAACAAGATAGCAGATTTTGGGGTAAATTTGCAAATATTCCTATTTTAGATCCACGAAATCCTCAAGAAGCTAAAGATTTTGCAATAGAAGGCTTAAAACTTAGTGAAAAATTCCATACACCAGTGCTTATAAGAATGATGAGTAAGTTATGTCATTGTAGATCAGCGGTAGAATTAGGTGACCGAGAAGAATTTGCCCCTGAGGGATTTGTACCAGAGCAAGGGCGATACAGCATGCTTCCCCCCTACTCTAATGCGCAACAATATTTTATGAAAGAAAGAATGGAAAAGCTTCAAAACTTCAATGAGGATTATCAATATAATTATTTAGAAGAAGGCAATAGCAAGGATTTTTTAATCATTACTTCTGGTCTTATATATGAATCTTTAAAGGAATTAGAATTAGAAAACATAAGTATACTAAAACTAGGTATGATTTGGCCTCTTCCTATAGAAAAAATTAAAAAATTGGGCGAAGAATATAAAAATGTAATCGTTCTCGAAGAAATGCTACCATTTATGGAAGAACAACTTAAAATCAATGGAATTGCAGCAAAAGGCAAGGAGTACTTTTCTTTTACAGGAGAGCTTACTATTGAAGATATAAAAATAGGTTTAAAAAAAGCAGAAGTTTTGATAAATGGTGTAGATTTAGAAGTCCCACAAAAGGAAGAAATTATTACAAGAACGCCTATGCTATGCGCAGGATGCCCTCATAGACCTATTTTCCATATTTTAAAAGCTAATAATGCAACGGTTATAGGGGATATAGGGTGTTATTCTCTAGGAATACAGGAGCCTTTCGAAGTACATAAAACTAATATAAGCATGGGGGCTTCCCTTGGAATGGCTCTTGGAGTTGCCACTGTTCATTCAAAAATAAATAAACAAAAACCAATTGTAGCTACAATTGGAGATGGAACATTTTTTCATTCTGGAATGACAGGATTTATACAACTTGCAAAAACTACAGAAAACATAACAGTTATTATAATGGATAATAGGACTACTGCCATGACTGGTGGCCAAAACACACCAACTACAGGAGATTATTTTAAAGAAGAACCTGGATATCATGTCAGCATACCTGATATTTTAAAATCTTTTGGAATAGTTGATATTACAGTAGCAGATCAATTTAAGTACAAGGAAACAAAAGAAATCATTAATACTGCAATGAAAAGATCAGGACTTTCTGTAGTAATAACAACTCGTCCTTGTGCATTGAATTTCAAAATTAAAAGTCCTCATTTTTATGTAGATGAAGATATTTGCATAAGTTGTAGAAGTTGTTTGCGTTCCAACTGCCCACCGATTTCTATGAAAATGTATCCTGGGAAGGAAAAGAAAAATTCTTATATAAATCCAGATATGTGTGTAGGTTGTTCCGTCTGTTCTCAAGTTTGCCCTGTTGGTGCAATAAAATGTAGTAGTGAAAACATGCAGAAGGGAGTGAAATAAGATGGGAGTTACAAATATTTATATGGCTGGTGTTGGTGGACAAGGGTTAGTGCTTACCACCGAAATAGTAGTAGAAGTTGCTTTCTTAGAAGGCTATGAGGTAAAAAGTAATGATGTAATTGGACTATCACAAAGAGGTGGAAAAGTTTGGGGAAGCGTAAGGTTTGGTGAAAAAGTATATTCTGCTTTAATTCCTGAAGGAGAAGGCGATCTACTCCTTGCAATGGAAGAACTAGAAGGTTTAAGATTATCCTCTGCTTTAAAAAAAGGTGCAAAAATTATATTCAATGAAGAAATCATTTTTCCAAATAAAGTGCTTATTGAGAAGGATGAATATCCAGAAAATATAAGAGAAAAATTAGTAGAAAAAGGATATGAGGTTATTTCTTTAAATGCACAAGAACTAGCTAAGGACCTTGGAAATATTAAAACAGCCAATATCGTACTTTTGGGCAAGCTGTCTAAATATTTGCCTTTTAAAGAAGAAACCTGGTTAAAAGTTATAGAAAATAAAGTCCCAGCAAAAACTGTACAAGTAAATTTTTCTGCGTTTAAAGCTGGCAGACAAGCATAAAAAAAACAAGGAATTCTAAATTAGAATTCCTTGGTTTCTTTGATATTCATTATAATTCATTCAACACTTTTTCTAACTGCAATAATCCATGCACATTCTGAAACTCCCACACATAAATGAATGGGGTTCTTGAATACTAAATAACTTTTTTTATACTCTCATTTATAATAAAAACTATAAATTACAACATATAAAAACTAATTATTTTCTTCAAGAATTTCACTATCAAGCATCACAATTGACACATTAGCGATAGTATATGGCTCGTTTCAAAACCTAAGTATATTATATCGTACTAAAATAGCCATGTCTAATGGTATATTTTAGTAGTGCTATCCATCCCACACTTGAAGGAGTGGGCTTTCCGCACAAATTCTTGTAATATATTTTTTTATAGATTAATAATATTTAACCCGTTGTTTAAATATATATATTTTATACTTAATATTTAATAAATTGGAGGAATAACAATGTTATCTGTAAAACAATTAGCCGAATCTATCGCTCTGAAAGAGGGCCTACATTATGTGGAAAAAAATCCTATGGAGAATTTCCCTAAACTATTAAAATGGGGTGAAAAATTTGCATCCCGTGAAGACCACAAGATGGAAATCAATGACGTAGCAAAAAACATGAAAGATCATACTACTGTCACTTATAAATTTGTTGAAAGAGTTTTAACAGAACTAAACCCGGAAGTAAGGAAAAAGTTCTTAGTTAATTTCATTATAAATTCTGGACTAGTTGGTATTCCAGAAAGCACTAAAATTCAAGAAAAAGAAAAATGTAATATTCCCTGGGCTATACTCCTAGATCCTACTGCAGCATGCAATTTAAAATGCATAGGATGCTGGGCAGCAGAATATAACAAAGGTGATTCTCTTTCCTATGAAACTATTGATAGAATAATAACACAAGGAAAAGATCTTGGAATTCATATGTATATCTTCTCAGGTGGCGAACCATTGGTTAGAAAAGAGGATATTTTGAAAATCATTAAAAAACACAGTGATTGCATGTTCCTTTCCTTTACCAATGCTACATTAATAGACGAAAAGTTTGCAGATGAAGTAGCAAAAGCAGGGAACTTGACGTTTGCTATTAGTGTAGAGGGCTTTGAAAAAGAAACAGACATGAGGCGAGGTGCTAACACATATCAAAGAGTTCTTCTGGCCATGGACATACTTAAAAATCGTGGTATTGGCTTCGGATTCTCATCTTGCTATACCAGTAAAAATTACCTTTCCATAGGTTCTGAAGAATATATAGATTTTATGATAAAAAAAGGCTGTCTTTTTGGTTGGTTGTTCACTTATATGCCTCTTGGGAAAGATGCTGTACCTGAACTAATGGTTACCCCTGAACAGAGAAAGTTTATGTATGAACGTGTACATGCTTACAGAAAAGAAAAACCTATTTTCCTTATGGATTTTTGGAATGATGGTGAATATGTTAATGGGTGTATAGCTGGTGGTAGACGCTATCTTCACATAAATGCAAGTGGTGATGTAGAGCCCTGTGCTTTCATTCACTATGCCAACGTTAATATAAATGATACAAGCCTTTTAGAGGCACTAAAATCTCCTATTTTCAAGCAATATAATAAAAATCAACCATTTAATGATAACCACTTAAGGCCATGTCCCCTCCTTGATAATCCTGAAAAATTAAGAGAAATGGTGCATGCTTCAAATGCACATTCAACTCAACCAGAAGATGAAGAGAACGTGGATGATTTAACTGCAAAATGCCAAGGAAAATCAGCTGAATGGGCAATCATAGCAGATGAGCTTTGGTCAAAATCACACTAACAAGCAGAAAGCCAGCACTTTTATTTTAACTGCTGGCTTTCTAAGTTTTAGATATATTATCCAGTAAGTAAGATCTTATTTTTAAAAAAACATGAGTTTAAAATTTCTTTGAACCTTAAAGCCTCTAAATCCTTATGAAAATCATAGAAATGGAATAATTGGAAGTATACCTATGCCTGTGCTCCAAAAATAGCTACCTGTTGGCTATCCAAAACAAACATACTATCTTTCCACTTTAGAGTATTCAAAACATATCCTAAGGAGTCTGCATTGTATCTTCCTGCTATTTTTTGATACGCCAATAGCTCGTATACTTTATTTGAATCAAAATCCACAGGATATAATCCGCTTAGAGGATTTACAAATCCTGTGATTGAATTCTTTAACTTTCCGTTGTCGTCGTATATTTCATTTAAATAATCAGCATCCTTATTAGATATATCTATAATGTATTTTTCATTGTTTTTCTTGCTAACAACTTCCACCTTGTAGCTGTCTTTATAAGTAACATCGTATTGGTATTGCTCATTATACAAATTAAAATCAAACAATAATTGTGCTGTATTGTTAATAAAGGAATAGATGTAGTCGTAGGTTATTCCACCACTACCACCGGTGGTAATGCCTATTAAGATATCCTTCACGCCATCTCCTGTAAAATCCCCTAAAAACAATGTAGGGTTGTATCCTGCGTTTTCACTGAGTGGCACACTAGTAAATCCACCTGTCATTATGTCTTGTATTACAAGGGTAATATTTCGAGTAAATTGACTATCTGACGTCTTTATACCAGTTAAATACACATTATCAGGTATTCCATCTCCATTTACATCTCCTCTTGCATAAGAAACAATTTCGGGATGCATCATATTAGCTCTAAAATAACAATTATACATAGTATCTCCTTTTCAATATTAGCATTGTATAATAGATTACTATAGATTCCAATAATATGTTACAGATATAAAAAAACTAAAATTTTACCAAGTATAATTTACAATAAATTAAGCAAAATAATATTTATAGTTAATGTAAATTTACTTTCTCTGAATAGGAGGATTTTATTATGCAAAGAGGTGTATCAGGATTTTTAGGCGGTGTACTAGGAGGGTTTATTATGTTAGTGATAAACTTTGGAGAAACAGGAACAAGCTCTGTTTCAAGTTGGATTATGCATATATTGATTACTGGTTTTGTTGGTTGGATAATATCGAAAATATTATCCAAAAAATCCACAATTAACTTTGTTTATTCAGGAACAATTACAGGTATAGTTTTATGCTTATTAATAAATGTTGTGTATATGCTTTCAGGAAGAATTGCTCCCACATGGTCAATGGGATTAAGTACATTTATAGTAAGCTTTTTTTCATACATTGTACTTGGAATAGTAATAACAGCCACTATTTCTAAATCACAAGTGAAAGTGACTAAATAGCCACTTTATTTTATGCTAGGTCCTCTTTAGTTTACTTCGTGCTTTTCTTGTTAATCGTCACAACTAATAAAACCGAATAGTCCCTTAAAAACACCCTATTATTCAATTGAATTTTACGGTGTTTTACGTCATACTATTTAATATTCTATTTTTTATGAGAATTCTTGGCTTTGCACATTAAAACAGAAGCCTTTGTCATTTGAATATAACTTTTTAAATTATCTATAATTCTACTTATTGATTTTTTAACACTTTTAGAACCTCTTCACCATGCTCCTCTGGCTTAACTTTCTGATAGGTCTTAATTATAGTTCCATTTTCATCAATAATAAATGTGGAACGTACAATTCCCATATATGTTTTACCAAACATTTTTTTCTCCTGCCATGCTCCATAAGATTCAATAACACTATGGTCAGCATCAGTTAACAAATAAAAAGGTAATGTATGTTTATCCTTAAATTTTTGATGTGAAGTAGAGTTATCTGCACTAATTCCTATGACAACCGCTCCAGCATCCAGTATGTCATCATATAGGTCTCTAAAACTGCATGCTTCCTTTGTGCAACCAGGAGTATCATCCTTTGGATAAAAATAAATAACCACCTTTTTACCATTAAAATTGTTTAATATTATATCCTGATTTTCCTCGTTCTTTAACGTAAACCCAGGTGCTTTATCTCCCTCTTTTAACATAATTATGACTCCTTTCATGAATTCAATTTTTTATTTCGAAATTTACTAAGTAAATTAAGTTTTATGATATTAAACATTATAATTATATAAGATTATTGTTTTATTTTACAACGAGATACTCTTAAATGCAATAATAACTTTTAGTATCTAATAATAACTTTAAGTATCTAATGATAAAGTATTTAAATATTGATTTAAATCACATATTCATAAAAGTATAGAAGATATAATAATCCCATAGTAAAGATCGCAAACAATTCCCTAGAGGACTATAAGGAGGCCATTTTATGAGTAATAAATTTAAAACTGAAGATGCCATAGGACAAATAGTTGCAGCGTTTCCAGGTGCAAGTGAGATATTTTATAAATATAATATAGATTTTTGTTGTGGAGGAGATAGGCCATTAATTCTAGCAATAAGTACACAAGGCCTTGAGGAAAAAACAATAATTGAGGAATTAAATACTAAATACCAGAGTTTTGAAGAAAACAATGAAAAGTTTACAGACTGGGCAAAGGAAAGCCCAAGCAAATTAATAGAATATGTGGTAAATAATCACCATGCATATCTAAATGTAGAGCTGCCCCAAATATCAAAGTTAATTCTAAAGATATTAGGCGTACATGGTAAAAAACATGAAGAATTATTTAAGGTACACAGACTATTTAATAATTTAAGAACAGAATTAGAGGAACATCTAGTTAAAGAGGAAGAATTTTTATTTCCACTTATAATTCAGTATGAAAAAGGGAAAAATGAAAAAGTAAGAAGTGCTACATTAAAACTTATTGATGAATTGGAACAAGAGCATACGGGGGCAGGAGATATTATAAAAGAACTAAGAGAAATTACAGACCACTATAATACACCTAAAGATGGATGTGGAACCTTTGAACTTACCTATAAAAAATTGCTGGAGCTTGAAGTAGATCTATTCCAGCATATACACTTGGAAAATAATATATTATTTAATAATTTTTAAGGAGGAGGAATAATCATGGATAAATATCTTTGTATAGTATGTCAATATATTTATGACCCAGAGCTTGGTGATCCTGATGGAGGAATTGCACCAGGCACTAAATTTGAGGATATACCTGAAGATTGGGTTTGCCCTTTATGTGGAGTTGGTAAATCAGATTTTGAAAAGGTAGAATAGTAATATTAAATCAGCATAAAGACAATAGTCTTCATGCTGATTTATTTTTTAATAGGTTGTAGTGTCAGTTTACTTAAAAACCTAATATTTTAATTATAGCCTGGAATAATAACACTGTAGTTAATGCTATTAAAATAACTATAGTAACCCAACCAACCCAGTTTTTGAATTTATTGTTTGTATATTCACCCATAAGGTCTTTTTTATTTACCATAAGCATCATACAAATTAAAACTACGGGTAGAAGCATTCCATTAATCACTTGAGAGCCAAGAGAAATCTGAAGTAATGGTGCACCTGGAATAAGAATAATTATGGCACCTATAATTATTATTGCTGTAAATAGTCCGTAAAATTCAGGAGCTTCCTTCATTGTTTTACCTATACCGGCTTCAAAACCAAAGGCTTCACAGATGTAAAATGCAGTTGCCAGTGGAAGAATTGTAGCTGAAAATACGGACGCAACCAAGAGCCCAAAGGCAAATATACTTGATGCTAAATCTCCAGCTAAGGGCTTTAATGCCATTGCAGCATCCTTGGCCTCACATATAGTAATACCCTGTTTATTTAAAGTTGCTGCGCAAGCTACAATAATAAAGAAAGCTACTACCACCGTTACGCTGCATCCAAGGATAACATCCATAAGCTCATATTTATACTCAGATATTTTAATTCCTTTTTCTATTACAGAGGACTGCATATAAAATTGCATCCAAGGAGCAATAGTAGTACCAATTAAACCAATTACAGTACTAATCCAAGCTGCGTCTATACCTTCTCCATGGGCACCATTAAATGAGGGTATAGGATTGATTAATGAAGTTCCAATTTGGTGCCAATCGGGATGGGCAAGAAGCGCAGAAAAAACATAGGAAAGTAAAAATACACTAAATACTAAAAATATCTTCTCAACGGATTTATAGGTTCCTTTTACAACCAGTAGCCAGACTAAAATCACTGCAATTGGGACTGATACATATTTTGAAAGATTAAATACCTGCAAACTTCCTGCAATACCTGCAAATTCAGTGGCGGTATTACCTATATCTGCCACTAATAGACCTAGAAATATAAAGAAGGTTATCTTTACACCAAAATTTTCGCGAATTAAATCTGCTAAACCTTTTTGAGTTACGATACCCATTCTTGCATTCATTTCTTGTACTACAAGTAATGCAATAAAACAAGGAATCAATGTCCAAAGTAAAAGATAACCATAGTGAGCTCCGGCTACAGAGTAGGCTGAAATACCACCGGCATCATTATCTACGCTTCCAGTTATTAAGCCGGGGCCAAGCACTGATAGAAACACCATAAAGCTTACAAGCCAAGGCTTTTTATTTAAATTCGTTTTTTCGCTCATAATATGCCTCCTTAACTAACCTTTCTTTTGTTTTTAAGCAATTCATAAATAATATCATTTATTATAACATTGCCGAGTAACTTCATTTCATGATTAGTAACAGGAATAGCTACAAGATTGTATTTTGAAACATTTTTTATCAAATCTTTAATACTATCTGTATCAAACATTGATTTGAATTTTTTATTCATAATAGCACTTATTTTGCTAGTTGGCTCAGAAATAATTAAATCTCGAAGGGAAAGGGTTCCTATTAATTTATCATTTTCATCTACTACATAAAGGCTGAACAATTCATCTTCTTCAGGTTTTAATATCCTTAGATTTTCAATTGCTTCATTTATAGTTTCATTGTTATTAAAAAATACAAAATCCGTGCTCATAAGACTTCCAACTGCTTTAGAATCATATCCTAACAATTCTCTAATTTCGCCTGCAGCTTCTTTTTCCATGCTATTTAGTAGCTCTTCTACTTTTTCTTCACTCATACCATCAAGAATATCTGCAGCTTCATCCGCAGGCATATTTTCTAAAACATCTGCAGCTTTATCTGCAGATAGACTTTCAATAAAACTAACTTGTGCATCTTCTTCCATTTCTTCTAAAACATCCGCAGCTTTTGCGTTATCAAGTGAGGAAAAAATGGTAAGACCTGTTTTAGCATCAAAGTCTTCAATAATATCAGCGAGGTCTGAGGGATGAAGAATGGATAGTGAATCATAGGTTTTCGATAGAACGATATTTTCATTAGAAGTTATGATAGCCTCTACATCATTCCATAGCATTAGCTTAGTCGAAACCTTAAGACCTAACATCTTAAGTGGTTTAGCAATTCCAATTCTTCTTAGAAGACCATCTATGCCGATGTCTACTGCAACTACATAAGCTCCTTTCTCTAAATATGATAGTGAAACATCATTTACACGAACTACTTTTCTCCCATTAACATCTATAATCTGTTGATCTAAAATATGCTTTCTTAAAAACAATGTATTGGGTGGGGTATATTCCTCTATTTTGTTACATATTAAAACATATTGTCCGTTTTGTTTTGTAATTGAAAAATTTTTAAAGTCGTAATCTTTAATTCCACTATTAGTTTTTACTTTTGCAGTAGTGACATGAGGGCTTTTTAATTCATTTACAACACCAAGATCACTTAGTCTTCCAATGACTTTCATATCTGGTGTATATATTTTATTTCCTAAAATTCTGCTTAGATAGAAGTTGTTTTTCATATTACATCCTCCTTTTAGGAAGGGATGCAATACCACCTATAAAATAATTTAATAGAGTGATATCCCTTCCAATATATTAAATTTTTGGCATGCTGGGGACCACTGTCCATTAAATAATCACACTCCTAAACTTAAAATTAAAAAATCTCTCCACAACAAAGTGAAGAGATTAAAATGCGTGAAAAATAAAGGCGTAAAAAAATAGCTCATCTCCACTCGTTGAGTTTTAGCACTGTACAGCTTAGAGATTTGATACTCAGCTACATTAAGTAAAACCTTAATCCGGTAATACCTGCTGACCCGTTGGCGTCTCTCGACATTTCTGGGCAGTAGCGTGTGTCTTATACAGTAACCTCACCTAACAAGAATATTAAATTGTAATTTTCAGTTAATATTATTCTTATAATATTATACTATGCGTCAAGCCTAATATTGTCAATGATTTTTATATTTTATTCACCTAAATAGCATGTTGGTACATATAATATAATATAATATTTTTTAGAGGGGATTTAATGTATAATTTGAAACCGGAAATTTTTGATTTTAAAAGCGTCAAAGGCATTTCTATGAAGCAGCTGGATGAGCACTACAAATTGTATTCAGGGTATGTAAGTAAATTAAATGAAATTTGGAACACTCCTTATGTACCTGATAATTATACTGATAGCAATGCCACTTATTCCAAAATGCGAAGTTTAAAACTAGGTGAAACATATTCACTGAACGGTGTAAAACTTCATAATCTTTATTTTGAAAACATAGTTGGAGGAAATAACCTTCCTTATGGACCCATTTTTAATGCTATAAAAAATCAATTTTCATCTTATGATGATTTTATATCTTACCTTACAAATGTAGGTTTATCCATGAGAGGTTGGGTAGTTCTTTCCTTTGATCTGCTTGATAACAGGCTACACATAATAGGAAGCGATTCACACGATACTGGCGCGGTCTGGCTTTCTTGTCCAGTATTAATCATGGATGTTTATGAACATGCATATTTCATGGATTTTGGAACAGATAAAAGAAAATATATTTCTACATTTATTGAAAATATAAATTGGGAGGTTTTAAATGCTAGATTGCAAAAATACGTTTCAACGATACAGTTTATGGAAATGAACCAACATAGATATAGTCCATATATATTTTTTTAATGGACTATTTTCTAATTCTAAGTTAAATAAAGAGTGTAGTAAAATCTACACTCTTTATAATTTGTATCAGCGACTATTATATAATTATTATCAATGGCATATCATCAACTAAAGAATACCTAATAAAAAAGAAAATTTCAATACACTTTGATCTTTATTCAATGGGTGAAAGAATCATATCAATTGAACACTTGAATAACTCTCCACTATTTACATCAACACAGTATGCAACATCCTCTAATGTATATTCCTCTGTGTTTAGGGTATATAGATAGTAGATTTTTTCCTTAATATTCCTTTGTGAATCATAAAGAACCTTTAAATTAGGCTCAATTTTAACCTTCGATGTTACTATTTCCAAGCCCGTTTCTTTAGATACCTTATAATTGGATATTTCACCACTATTACTATTCACTTTATTAACATTGAATGCAGATACAGCCCTAGGTATCGATACAACTGTAGCAAGTATAACTACTGATATAACAAATCCAATAGTAGGTATCCTCTTTTGATTTTTAGTAATTAATGCAATAATGACCCAAATAAAAAATATAAAAAATCCGAATAAGCCAAGTAAGGTAAAAAACATAACCATAGACCCATCCCCCTATTATTCCTAGCATTAGTTAAGTCTATGTTAGATAGAGCACAGGTTAGAACATATAACGAAATTTCATTGGATAATATAGTATTATTAAATATTTTAAAGAAAAGCAAAACACTATATACGATTGTACATAGTGTTTTAAAATTTAAGTTTCAAAGCTCATCTTATTCCTAATATCTTTACAATGGTTATGAAGTTTTCTTAACGAATGGAGCCATATATAACAAAATCATTTTCAATAACTCCAATTGCAATTAATTTTTCTTCTTTTATTAAGTATACTAATGGTTCTTTATTACTATCAGTATTCTTTTTATATAATACCCAACCATTATTTTTTAATAATGAATAATAGTCCTTAACGAAATTGTCTGGCAATAGTGATACTGAATAAAAATAAAATACATGTGTGCCATCAGGCGATAATGAAGTTTTGTAATAACTTGCATTTGTTGGCATCAGTATATCAGATAATAAGGGGAAATACTTATATTTATTTTCCGGAATAGATTGGGAAGTCATTTTATTTTTAATTTCCATTAATGTCTTTTCATTACTACTATTTAATAATGGATTAACTTCATTAATAGGTATTACAAATCCTATATCCCCTGCTAAGTCGTATCCCGCATAAGTTATTCCTATTATATCACCATATACATTAAATAATGCTCCACCACTTGAACCATGAGAAATACTTGCAGTAGTTTGAAAATCATTTCCTCTATCACTTTTTCTATTAATTCCACTTATTATACCCGTACTTAAAGAATTTTCATATCCTTCTGGGCTACCTATTGCAACAACATTGTCTCCTATTTCCATAGTGTTACTGTCACCTAATTTAACTATATTTAGATTAGTTGAATTTGATAATTGTAAAATTGCTATGTCTTGCTTTTCATTATAATTTAAAACACTTTTAACATCATACTTTGTTCCATTTTGTAATGTTACATTTGCATAGGAACAATCTTTAATTACATGAAAATTAGTTACTACAATACCATTGGAATTCACTATAAATCCACTACCATTTGCAATTAATTTATGATTTTCATCACTTACTTCAACGGAGACAACTGCATCCCCATATCTTCCAAAAATTTGTTTAGCAGTTAATTCATTTGTTACCGTTACTTTACATGTTGCTGTTTTGCTTCCATCTGAACTTATAACAGTTATTATTGCAGTTCCTGCACTTATCGCTGTTATCTTTCCGGTATTGTCTACTTTTGCTATTTCAGGACTTGAAGATGTCCATCTTATATCTTTGCTAGGCTCATCCATTGCTATTACATTATCTGTTCCGCCCACTATTAGCGAACTTGCAATTTTATTTAAATTCAAAGAGGCAGCTTTAATTGTTGTATTATTAATAGTAATTACTTTTAATTTAAAGCCATCATATTTATTCTGTGACTCATTATTCTTAGCCCATAAGTCTGCTATATAAGTACCCTCAGGAATATTTTTTAAATTATAATTTACATTCATATTATAATCAGTTAAATTAGTTAACCATTTGTTGTTTTTAACATCAAATAAGTGCAATTTATACTCCACTTCTAAAGGCGTATTTTCCACACCATTTATAGTTAATATATCCTCTTGACTTAATTGTGTCTTGCCAATTTCCATACTGCCATTTAATTCAATTTTTGCATTTTTAAACACCTCAAAATGTAAGGGATAAGCATCATCATAATCACCATACTTGTTTTGATTTAGGCCTTTTACGCCCACACGTCTAACTCTAATAGCAAATCTATATTTATCTGCTTTTAAATTCAAATTTGTAATATCTACAATTATTGGAGCTTGTGCATCTATAGGGTTTGTCCAACCATTAATCATATCAACATTATTAATTAACTTCCAGTCTTTCATGACACTTTCTTGTAAATAAAATAATTGATATTGGACCTGTCCAGTATAATTTTTAGCGGAAATATAGAACTCATTCTTATCCCCATTTATAAATGGGGAATGTTCCAATGATACTATAGATACTTTAGGTGTTATTTGTGCAAAAACCTGGATTTTAAATGTACTTAATAATACTACAGTTAGTAAAATCATAAAAAATCCACTTGTTAAATTTCTTCTCTTCATTTTAATCCCCCTCGAATATATTTGTAACAATACCATTTAATAATACATTTAATGACAAGATATAACAATAGTTTTATAAATATATTATCCTATAGTTTTATTGGAGTTAGTATATTGGGTCTGATTAATGACGAAGAAAACTCTGTAAAATTAATTCTTGATCGAAGTATTTTGGAAAATGATACCAATAATTATTTATTCAAATAAAAGCCCTCTATAACAGATTATAAACTGCCATAGAGGGCTTCAATAAGTATAAAAAACAAAAACGTAATTTAGTTTCTATTTAGGGATAACGATTTTTTTCCCTTCTTTACGCCACTTAGCAAATTCAGCGGTTGCTGTGAAAAGTACGTCTGTAGAAGAGTTAAGAGCTGTTTCGCAAGAGTCTTGTAGCACACCTACGATAAAGCCTACACCAACTACCTTCATAGCAATGTCATTTGGAATGCCGAATAAACTACAGGCTAGAGGAATCAGTAATAGTGAACCTCCAGCTACGCCTGAAGCACCACAAGCAGCTACAGCAGAAAGTACGCTGAGGATTAATGCTGTAGGCATATCCACTTTAATACCAAGCGTGGCAACTGCTGCAAGGGTCATAACAGAAATGGTAACAGCTGCACCAGCCATATTGATTGTAGATCCTAATGGAATAGATACAGAATAGGTATCCTTATCTAAACCTAGTTTTTCACACAAGGTCATATTTACAGGAATGTTCGCAGCTGAGCTACGTGTAAAGAATGCTGTAATACCACTTTCCCTTAAGCACTTAAATACAAGTGGGTATGGGTTTTGACGAATATTTATAAACACAATGATTGGATTGACAACAAGTGCCACAAAGACCATGCAACCAAGCATAACTGCAAGTAAATGTCCATAGCTCCCTAAGGCTTTAAGTCCCTTTCCTGCAAAAGCCTCAAATACAAGACCCATGATACCTAGTGGTGCAAAGTTTATTACCCATTTAACCATTTGAGTTAATGCATCTGAAAAATTAGTAATCATGACTTTTGTAGTATCAGGTGCATTTTTTAAAGCAAAGCCAAGAACTACCGCCCAAGATAATATGCCTATATAATTGGCATTAAAAAGTGCTTTTACTGGATTATCAACAACATTTAGAAGTAATGCTTTAAGTACCTCTACGATACCACCAGGTGGTGTTACGTTTTGAGCTCCCGCTATTGAAAGTGTTAATACTACTGGGAATATAAAGCTTGCAACAACTGCTACAAGTCCGGCTAAGAATGTTCCTAAAAGATAAAGGCCGATAATAGACTTCATATTTGTTTGATGACCAGTCCTATGTTGAGATATAGCCGACATTACCAAGAAGAATACCAATATTGGTGCAATCGCTTTCAAAGCACCTACAAATAAAGAACCAAATATAATGACTGGTTTTGCTTGTTCTGGAATAAATGCAGCTAATAAAACACCAATAACTAATCCTATAATTATTCGTATTACTAAGCTCATTTTATTCCAATTGCTCATTAGTTTTTTCATAATATTTTCCTCCTATAGTTAAAATTGAAATCAAACTGTGCACAGCCACTTTAAATAAACTTTCATTCGACTTATTATTCTCACAACTCTGTGATAAAAATAAGTCTACCACAAATTTTAACTCAGGGGAAGAAAAATTTTAGTGGTTAAATCTTTGCAAATTACCACTCTAAACCTAGTTATACCATAACTTTGGCTATAATGTAAAAATTTATAATTATACTTATAAGAACTTTGATATTAATTCGATATAAATCTAATGCTAAAAATATAAAAATGAAAATTAACAATAAAAATACATTAAATTGTATAATTTGCAGTTATTATATTCTTTCTTGTATTTAAATAGCTATATTAAACAGCCCTAGATCTTACGGTACCAAACCATATCGTATAGGTGATGTTAGCTTTTATTGACGGTCTTTTCTCAAATTGTTCTTGGTACATGAAGTATATAACTTTAATTTTTGGCTATATTAAAGAGAGTTGTTAAAGTTTATAGATATAAAATTCAAGAAAAATCCATATAATATTATCTCAGGAAAGTAATAGGAGGAAAAAATGTTTAATAAAAAGGATAAAAGCCAAAATAATAGATTTAAAGCTATAGATGACTATTCTTATGCCTCAGCCGTAACTAGTAAAATAATTCTAGATAAAGGAACAATAACAAATTATTTGATTAATATTAAAGATTACGCTGGAGCAATCACCGTATTATTGGATAAAGATGAAAACACTATGTTTTTACAGGTAAAGTTATAATATTTTTACATTAAAGTATAAAATAGCGCTCATTGGTAATTTATAAACCTTAAAATGGGTATGAAAAAAGCATCTGCATTGGCAGATACTTTTATATTGTTAAATACCCATAATGGGTGAATTAAAACCACATTTATATCTTTTTAACAAATTCAGATTTTAGTTCCATAGCTCCAAAACCGTCAATTTTGCAATCAATATTATGATCTCCATTAACCAAACGTATATTTTTCACTTTTGTACCTATTTTTATGGCTGATGAACTTCCTTTTACTTTAAGATCTTTGATTATTGTCACAGAATCACCATCTTTTAAGACGTTTCCGTTTGCATCTTTGATAATCTTTATATCTTCACTATTTTCACTTTCTAATTCTAAATTCCACTCATGACCACATTCTGGGCATACAAAAAGACTTCTATCTTCGTAAGTATATTCTGAATTACATTTTGGACAACTAGGCAAATCTAACATAATTTCATTTCCTCCATTCGTTATTGTTAATTCTATTATATAAGAATTACTTCAAATTTCTTTTTTAAAGCTTATACGAAGAGTCCATTTATTTATATGTGTAATTTTTAGTACTTGTAAGAATAACAATTACTAACTTAAAATTTACAAAAAAAATATAGGGAGATCCTTATATGCTTATATATTATCACAGTCTTCTCATATTGACAAACCTTCCTCTACTCTCTATATTTTAAACTTTCTGACATATTAATGCTCATTATCTTTTTCTTGTAAATAATAATGTTGCATAGTATACGTCTAAAAGAAATTGTAATCTTCTAATAGTGAAATGAATTCTTACTAATTAATTTGCTATTTTTTCATTTTTCTTTCCAATTTTCCAATTATTTATATACAGCATAAAATCAATAGATGCCATGGTCATATTTGTGGCATAAAGATATATAACCTTGTCATAATTATAAAATATTTTATGCAATATTCCAGAAGCATATCCAATTATCACAACAATCAGAAATATTACACTTTTACCTTCTACCGATTTAGATTTATAGGATTTATATATCGAAAAAGGCCACGCTACACCAAAACATAATAACATAATAATCTCAAAAACACTCATCAAAACCCCTCCAACTACCTTTCTTAAATTTAAGTTGTATATCAACACCCATAATTACACTATTATTTATTTGAAGTCAATTCTGACTTCATGCCTATAGCATCATTTCTAAATTCTTCATCACCTGTAGCCTTTATAATAAAATCTAAGCATTTAATTGCCTGAGTATCATCTTCTAACGCATTATATGCATAAACTTTATAATAATAAATACTACAAATTGATTCTACATCGCTTTTATCTACTAACTGTAACATTCTATCACAAATTTTAACTGCCTTTATAAATTGATCAGTATTCATATACAGACATTGTAAATAATATAATGAATCAGCTTTATCACCTTCCATATTTATAGCACCTTCAAAAGCTATAATAGCTCTACTAAACATATTCAAACCTATTAGTGATTCAGCTACTCCAAATAAAGCATCTGCAGTATCATTAATTTCCCTTGCAGTGTTGTAATAGAGAAGTGCATTATAAAAATCTTCCTTATTAATTAATTCCTCTCCTTTGTCTATAAGAGGTTGATACTCCATAGATGATATGTTTAAAGTCTTTTGAAGCACTTCTTCTGAATAGACTGTATTTATAAACCCTCTTTTGTATGACTGCATAAACCCTAAAACTTTTGGAATAAACATTGTTTTAGCATAATCAGATTCTGCATACCATATATTAGGTTTCTCCATACCCATATCTTTTTCAACAATTATAGATTTAGGTATTTCAAATGTTCTTTCTGATTCTGGCAGCAAAAAACAATCTTTACTCTTGGCTTCCATACTGAAATATAAATCTCTGCCTATTCCCCCATAAGGGTAAAATTCTTGTGAGTATTTATATAAAGTGGCATTTTTATACCAACCAACAATGACACTTTTCCCTGTTTTTGCCTGTTTCGCAACCCATATTACAAGCACATTATCTACACTATCATCGTTTACTGTTGCTTTTTCAAATCTTTCTAAATGCAGAGAGCCACCTCTATTGGATACGTATCCATAACATTTGCCGTTATAATCTTGAAAATTATATGATTCATAAGCCTCATTATTTCCACCTTTCTCCCCTCCAGAAGTTTTGCTGAGTTTATCATCGTCACTTACTCCTATATAATTTTTTAACCATGTAACGTTACAAAATATAATTCTCATTTTAATAATCCCCTTACATCTTAAATTTACTTATATTATAAACTAAAATGGATTACATGTTTTTCTCTATTATACATAAATATATCCTATAGAGTAGACTTTTTTAAATTGTCTACCTTATAGGATGCATTTTAGAGTCACATTAACTTTTTTCTATTCTTTATATAAGTTTTAAATTGATAATTTTGCTATTTTCAAAACACTATCCATGCTTTTAGCTGATGCTATAAACCCTGCTTTGTGACAAAATATAGCATCATCTATTTTAATTATAGAATTTATTTCATCACTTGATTTTCCTCTAATAGATTCTAATATATCTCTTCTTGCTTCAAAAGTATCAGCAGATTTCTTTACTGTCTGAATCTTATACTCTGCATCATTATCACCTGGAGAAATAACGAACAATACCTCATTATTTATATCTATTTTAAGTAACTGTTGTAGCCAAGGGCAACCCTTTTTTAAAACCATTATCTCATTAATATCTCTATTTTGAAAGGCCTCATTTACTATAATCCTTGCTTTTATAACAGAAACTTGCCTGCTTATTATTCTTTTTATAACCTCAGTAGCATATAAAGTAGCTTCTTCAAATGCCTCATCTTTGGATGCGATAGAATCCCATGTAGGATTAAAACTTTGGATAATATCACTTATGGAAGTTACTTTAATCTCTGATTTTATATCTATGCCATTATCTGTAGCATCAATACCTTGCATTAAATTTTTATCAACATAATCGAAAATTGATATTATATCATTTTCATCAAACTCTGGATTAAACTTTTGTATTACTCGAGGCCCAAACTCTCTCCAAACTAACCCACAAGCAGCATAAGGAATATTATTTTCTCTTATTTCTTTATTTAATTGGTGATGATCGAATTCTCCTAGGGATATATCATAAACAAAGTCTAGTTTCCTAAGTATATCTTCATTCCTTGTTCTTGTTACCTTAATATCCCCTAGTAGTAGACTAAGTATGGCAGTAGCCATAACATCGTCTGCATGAAATTTACCGCTATGTGTTCCTAAAGTTTTTATATTCTTTTCATTAATCATCATTTACCTCTTTCATATTTATATTCTAAATATATTCAATATCATTAATTTATTATTATATCACAACATTGGTGTATTTTCCTGAATATCACGCTATATAATTTAAATCTACCAACGGGTCAGTGGCAAGTGCCATAAAGTTTCCATTATCTGTTGTTGGTTCTTTAGAAATAAATTCCCACGCTCTGCAGGACTGCATTACAAAAATCAGAAGCATATATGTATCTGATAGAAATAAATATGGTATAGTAATAAATATAAATAGTTTTTTTACACATGCTATATTTGAAAAATAAATTTGTTCTGGAGGAAAGATATGAATAAAAAAGAGAATTTTTTATGCGATATAAAAAATGAAAGTAATATAAAAATATCATTAATGGTAATGAAAATACTAGTCAAAGATTCTTCTAAAGTTGTATGCATATTAGTTGATAAAAGCGGAGAAATAAAAGCTAATATACCAAGTAAAAATGGAGATATTAAAGAAGGAAGCGTACTAGCGATTCAAGGGGTTAAAGATAGGAATCTAGATGTTAAGAAATATGAACTTATTTCAGATTATAATCTCTCAGATTATCTTCCAACGGTAAAGAGACCTATTGAGGAAATAATGAAGGAAATAGAAGTATATACAAACAAATATATTATTTCAAGTGAAGGTAAGGCATTAAATGACTATTTCTTTAAGAATGAAATAGTTTTAGATAAGTTTAAAAGGGGCATAGGTGGAGTTTCAATGCATCATAATTATATAGGTGGTCTTGCGGAACATACCCTAAATGTTATGTATTTAAGTGCTATGCTTTGTGAGAGATATGAATGTAGGAGAACAGAAATAGCGTTACTTGCAGCAAAACTTCATGATATTGGGAAGATTTATGAATTATATTATGATGGTCCTTTTAAATATACCCTTAGAGGAGAAATGGAAGGTCATATTGTTATTGGAGTAGCGTTAATAGATAAAGCTATTAGAGAAAATCCAACATTATATTCAGAAGATTTCATCACTAGGATAAAAGGTTGCATTGTTCAGCATCATGGAAAGCTTGAATTTGGTTCTCCAAGAGCAATGAAAATGGAAGAATCATTTATAGTTAATTATGCTGACTCCATAGATGCTACTATGAATAAGATTTCTCAAGTAAAGGATAAAACAGAATCCGGCAATTGGTCAGAATATGATAGAAGAATTGAGACTAAATTATATTTATAGTGGACTACCAGAAAGACCTAAAAAAGACATGTAAAAATTATAATTTGCATGTCTTTTTCATTTATTTTGCAAGTTTAAGAAAAGTTTTAACAGTAGGTTACTATTCCTTTTATAATGCTAAAAATACCAAATAAAATAATAACAATACCAATTATTTTATCTATAAAAATAAAGCACTCAAATTTATATTTTTTCTTAGATTGCTCTATTAAATTGGCGGTGATTAACCATTGAATAGAAGATCCCACAAAAATCAATATAACAAATATTATGTGCTGCAGTAATGTACCGCCTTCAACATATACACCTATTTTAGTAAATATAGCATAGAAAATTAAAAATGTCATAGGATTGGATAACCCCATGAAAAAATGAATAAAAAATGGATGTATCCTCTCTCCCTCAGTATCTTCTTTAATTTTTATTTTTCTTACTGCACTACTGAGGATATTAACTCCAACTATTACAAATAAAATTCCAGTTAGCCCACTAATAGCACATCTGTATTTGCTTACAAAATTATCTATAAAGCTTACCCCTAAAATCGCTAAGGAAGAATAAATCAAATCTGATACAGCTGCACCAACAGCAGAAATAAAGCCTATTCTCCACCCCTTATTTATGGTTCTTTGTATAGACAATAAACCAAGTGGCCCAATAGGAAAAGAAACAAACATACCTATAATAATTCCTTTAAATAAGAACATATCTTTATTAGTTCACCCCTCTACTAGCAAAACAAATTGGTCGTAATCATTCATGGATATATTGAGTAGTAATATCATTTACTATTGTATAAAGTCTTTTTCAATCGGGGATTTTATTCATAGGAATAATTACTGCAATATATATCATAACATAAAAAGTCTAAAGTACAAATATTAATAAGTCTGTTAGTTTAATGGAGTACATCCACATTTTTACTATTCTTACTAAATCAATATAAAAATAGAGGACATTAATGCACAAGTCCTAGATAAAGAAGGTTATTTCAAATGGTTATTATTTCATGGGGTTTCGTTATAAGGTATTTGCCAATGAGGAGGGATTGAGTTTACTTTTTATCTAGTAAATACAAATTCTGTATCAGAAGATAGATATTCATTATGACTATATCCCTCTTCATTGAATTCTTTTTTAAGATAGGCAATAATCCTATTTATAAAGTTCTTTAACTGCTTTTCTTGTTTCAATTAATTTTCCTTCTACTTCTTTTATATTGTTTCTAGCCATTCCTATAAATAACATGTCTATTATTGCCAACTGCGATATTCTCGAGCTAATTGCACCTTCCCTTAAAGATTTTTCTACTGCTGGCACGCGTAATACCACATCTGAGATATCAGCTAGCTTATTATTTACACTAGCCTTTGTTATTGCTATTACTGGAATTTTCTTTTTTCTTGCGTTTTCTACACATTTAATAACTTCCCTTGTTTCACCTGAATAGGATATTGCTATTGCTACATCACCTGTTTCCATTAAAATAGATGAGGTTATTTGCAAATGGGTATCTGTATGTGATATACATCTCTTATTTATTCTGCTTAATTTATAATAAAAATCTTGACCTACTAAAGCTGATACTCCTACACTAAAAATATATATATTTTTAGCATTTATAAGTAACTCTATTGCATTATCTAGTTCTTCTTCCTTTAATATGCTAACAGTCTGTTCCATAATAGAATCTATTGAATTTTTTATTGCGTGAATTATATTTTTTGTTCCTAAATCTTTATCTAAATATTGAAACTCTATAGCTTGATCCATTTTATCTAAACTTATAGACAAGGTAAGCTTCATTTCATTTAAGCTATTAAAACCTATTTTTTTAGCAAACCTAACAACTGTTGGAGCTGATGTTTTAGTAGCATCAGCTATATCCTTAGCTGACATTGATATAATACTTTCCTTAGTTTCTAATAAGTAATCTGCTATTAATTTTTCACTATCTGTAAAACTATCATAATTTTGCTTTATATATTGTAATACATTCATAATTCCACATCCTATTACATTTAATTTTAGCTCTAGTTATTGACTATCTTAAAGTAAAATTTTTTACCACCAGTTATATATTTCAATAGATAAATATGCTTTTGTAAGACTGAAGCTACAACATTTGTCCTATAATCACTCTTTTGACTCCCTTTTAATATTTGTAATTCTCCCATGTATCTCATATATTTCTCATTATCTATTATAATGTCTCCATAATTTTTATCAACTGTATTTAATGCCTTTATTTTCTCACCATTAAGAAGTAACCTACTTTCACTAGCTCTTATGGCATCTCTAGCCTCATCTTCTCTTTGGGTGTAAGTTTCAGTAAGTAATCGTAAGGTTACATTATCAAATTCTTTTAATTCTATAAAAAGCTCTACTGCATCTGGATTTAATCTAGATAAATCCTCTAGTTCTTTTTTACCAGGAAGTGAATCTCCTATAAATATAGATTTATTTCCCAGAGCAAACAAATGATTTGCAGCTTCGCGTACCTCTATACCTCTATGAGCTTCTAAGCTAGGTAATCCATCATATAATGGACCTCTTTTTCTATTATTTGATCCTACAAAAGCAGAAGCTTTAATTCCTCTTTTGCTTAAAATAGTATTTTTTTCTTTCATACATTCTTCTGAAATACCTGTACCCACTCTAGGGTAAAAATTATGCAGTGCATCCATATTTTTATAGTTAGGCGAATATCTATCTAGACCTTCAAAAAACTCTTTAGTTATTGTTGATGCATTTAGTTGAACTTTAATTCCATAAATATTCTTACTCATTTTAGATATTTCTTCTTCTGTATACCCAAAATCTATTCTTATAGTCTTAACCCCTATATCACATAATCCCTTCAAATCCATATCATTTAAGTCTAAAAACTTAAATGTGTTAGGAGAAATATCACTTATTATATCCATATTATATTTTTTAGCTAAGTTAAAAAATTCACGTGCTTCAGTCTTTAATATGCTATAATTTGCCTCTGGTATATGAAGTGAGGTAAATATTCTGGTAAAGCCTAGTTCATGAGCATCCTTTAATAACTTTATATTTTCTTCCTTTGTATTGTCTAACCCAAAATAAATTGAAATACCATAACTCATAAAAATCTCCCCTTTAATCATCTCTTGTAGAGCTGCATTAATTAATTTTGCTTATTAAAAAGACCCTTGCGGGTCTTTTTTTAAACTCTCTCAACTTGTTAATCCACTGGATCTTCAAATCCTAATATGCTAGTAAAGAAATATCCACCTATATATGATACTAATACTCCTATTAAGAACACTCCCATTTTCCCATTTGCAATTAATAATGCGAGTGGTAATCCTGATACGCCAATTGCAACGGCTCCTACCTTAAATAACGCCATCACCGCTCCACCTAATGCTGCTCCAAGACAAGCTCCAACAAATGGCTTTCCAAGTGGTAATGTTACTCCATATATTAATGGTTCTCCTATTCCTAAAAATCCTGGTACTAATCCATTTTTAGCTACTTTCTTTAATCTTTCATTTTTTGTTTTTCGGAGTACTGCTATAGTAGCTCCTACTTGTGCCATTCCAGCTGTTGCGAGTATTGGAAGTAATACTGTAAATCCAACATTAGCTATTAAATCTGCATGTATTGGAGTTAACGCTTGGTGCATCCCAGTCATAACCAGTGGTAAAAATAACCCTCCCGATATTGCTCCTGATATAACTGATATTATTATATGATCTGATGCTATTGTTTGTCCTACTACGAGTCCTATACTATCTGAAATAAATCCACCTATTGGTTGAAGTATAAATAATGCTACTAAAACTGAAATTGTAAGTGTAACAAGTGGTGTAACGAATAAATCTAATACATCTGGTACAAATTTTCTACAAGCCTTTTCAATATAGCAAGATAAAAGTACTACGAGTATTACTGAAATAATCCCCCCACGTCCTGGGGTTAATGCTTTTCCAAAAAGAGTTATCTTTGCAAGTGCTGCTGACGAAAGAATTCCACCTAATACTCCACCCATCATTGGCATTTGTGAACCGAATTCCTTAGCTGCATTTACACCAACTAAAATTGATAGAATAGAGAATACACCATTACCTATAAGTCCTATTATTTGAGCTGCTGTTGTGGTTTTATATGCATCTCCAAAGTATACTCCTGCTATATTATTTACTGCCAGGACCAACCCACAAGCTACAAATAATGGTATTAATGGAATGAATATATTTCCTAATTTTTTAAGTATATTTTTAAACTTAGTATTATTTTTTTGTTTTAATTTAGTTTTAGTTTCTGCTACTGCATCTTCCCCTATAACTATATTTTTTCCAAGTATTTTACTTACTTCTTCAGTTATCTTATTTACCTTTCCTGGTCCATAAATAACTTGTAGCTGTCCCGCGTCCTCAACTACCCCAAGAGCTCCTTCAGATTTTTTTATTTCTTCTGTTTTTGCCTTTGAAAAATCTTTAAGTTCAAGTCTGCAACGCGTCATACAATTTGCAACAGACTTTATATTATCTTTCCCTCCAACGAGCTCCACTAAATTTTTAGCAATATCTCTATTTATCATAATATTTTTCCCCCTCTTTAAATATTTTCTAGTGCCTTTGCTATATACCCATTATTTTGATCCAATATAATCCTTGCTTCATCTTTATTAAGATTTGATAATATTATGAATATTGCTAGCTTAACATCAAAATCTGTTTTATTTAATACTTCAGTTGCATCTTCAATACCTATACCTGTTGCGGCGCAAACTATTAACTTAGCTCTCTCAATTAATTTTTCATTTGTTGATTTTACATCTACCATGAGATTGCCATATACTTTACCTAGCTTTATCATAGCTCCTGTTGATATCATATTTAATACTAGTTTTTGAGCTGTTCCTGATTTGAGTCTTGTGGATCCTGTTACAACTTCTGCTCCAACTACTGGTGCTATTGATATTTTTGCGGTCTTTGAAACTTGTGAATTAGCATTACAAGTAATTGAAATTGTTAATGCGCCTACTTCATTTGCATACTCGAGTCCCCCTATAACATATGGCGTTCTACCTGATGCTGCAATTCCCACTATTGTATCATTTTCTGTTATATCTTTATTTTTCAAATCTTTTACTGCGAGCTCCATAGAATCCTCAGCGCCTTCCTTCGCTCTAAATATAGCTTCTTTACCTCCTGCAATAATCCCTTGTACCATTTCTTCTGAAATTCCAAATGTAGGTGGACATTCTGAGGCATCTAAAATCCCAAGTCTTCCTGAAGTACCTGCACCTAGATAAATTAATCGCCCTCCTTTATACATTCTTTCAACTATACAATCTATGGCTTCTGCTATTTTAGGAAGTTCCTTTTCCACAGCTTCTGCTACCTTTTTATCTTCATTATTAATTTTTTTTACCATCTCTAATGTTGAAATCCTATCTATGTCCATGGTATTTTCATTTCTACCTTCTGTTGTTAGTTTTTTCAAATTTAATCTATCCATATTTTCTCCTTTATTGTTAAGTATTTTTCTTTTGAGTACGTTTTCATCTTATGACCTTATATTAGCATATTTGAAATTATGTTTCAAGTATTTTAAAAAATAATTTTATTTCATTTCATTTATTGCATATTAATTAACTTGAATTTATAAGAGGAATAAACAAAATGGAAGATTTAATGAAATGCATTTTTTTTTATTAGCTTGATGATAAGATCCTATTCAATAGATATGTTTATCATCCTCTATCTTAAAAACCTTCGGACAAATTCCCTCACTTTCTAAATGAAGAAAGTCAAGAAAATCTAATCACTTTATGATTAAAAATCCTTGACTTTCAATATGATTTTCTTGTTGACAACACAAGTCTGAATCTTATTATATTTTTTATCTATACTATTATTATTCTACAGAAATTGCATCAACAGGGTATTGTTCTTATGCATGTATATGGTTAATAGAAAAGATTTAAGCAGTAACTTTAAAAAAAGATGAAACTTTATTCATATTACATTTAGTAACACCCCTAGTTTTAGGGCCATAACCTTAAAATCGAAAATCATTATCCTAATATTTGTTTTAAATCATCTTCCGGTGTGCTTATTGGTTTAATGTCAAAAGTATCAACTAAAAATTGTAATACATTAGGACTTAAGAAAGCTGGAAGCGTTGGTCCTAGATAAATTCCTTTTACTCCAAGTGACAATAATGCCAATAAATCAGCAACCGCTTTTTGCTCATACCAACTTATAATCATTGCCAATGGTAAGTCATTAATTCCACATTTAAATGCATCAGCTAGTGCTGAAGCTATTCTAACAGCAGAATATGCATCGTTACATTGACCTATATCTAATAATCTTGGAAGCCCTGCTACGGTACCAAACTCCAACTTATTAAAACGATATTTTCCACAAGCCAAAGTAAGAATAATACAATCTTTAGGCACCAGCTGTGCAAATTCAGTGTAATAATTTCTTCCTGGTCTTGCGCCGTCACATCCTCCAATTAAGAAGAAGTGTCTAATCTTTCCTTCTTTAACTGCAGTAACTATTGCTTCAGCATGGCTCAAAGTTGCTTTATGACCAAATCCTACTAAAATCTCTTTAACTTCTTCATCTTTTTCAAAGCCACCGAGTTCTAGAGCTTTATTAATTATTTCAGAGAAGTCCTTATGACCATTCTCATCATTAGATATATGTTTTATGCCATCCCACCCAACTACACTTGTAGAGAAAATTCTATCTTTATAAGAATCTCTCGGTTTCATTAAGCAGTTTGTTGTCATTAAAATACAGCCAGGTATGCCATCAAATTCTTTTTGCTGATCTTGCCATGCCCCACCAAAATTACCTACTAAATGAGGGTATTTATTTAACTTAGGATACCCATGGCAAGGCAACATTTCACCATGAGTATAAATATTTATTCCCTTTCCTTCTGTTTGCTCGAGTAACATTTCAAGATCCCTTAAATCATGACCAGAAACTACGATGAATGGACCTTTTTTAATGTTCACATTAACCTTTGTAGGTGTTGGAGAATCATATTTTTCATTATTGGCTTTATCTAATACCTCCATGACCTTAACACTCATATCTCCAGTTTTAACTAAATACTTGATAAGATCTTGAAGATTTAAACTATCATCAGTCATTACGGCTAAAGCTATAAAATAAAAATCATCTACTTCATCGCTATTATATCTAATAAATCTAGCTTGGTGTGCATAAGCCGCAATTCCTTTTAATCCATATTTTATAGTTTCTCGAACTGATCGAATATCTGCATCTAAATCTTCATCGAACATAACGCCTGCTTTTTTAGCATCTTCAAGTATCTGTTCTTTAGTATCACTTAAATTATATAAGGCTTCTTCAGCAGTTACTTCTTCCCCTGCTACTTTTTTCCTGACATCTTCTTTTATTACTTGAGATCTTTTAAGCATATCCATATGAGATTCAGGATCAAAATTTACATTAGTTAACGTCATAAAGAGTGAATTTTCAATAAATGAAACCCATGACTTATCGATTTTTTCACCTTTGGCTAAAAGTTTAGTAGCATAACAGCTTATCCCTTTTAGCTGATAAATGAGCAAATCCTGCATTGCTGCAATTTCTGGTGTTTTTCCACAGACTCCTACTTTAGTACAACCTTTCCCACCGAAAGTTTGTTCACATTGAAAACAAAACATTTTTCCTTGCATATGTAATCCTCCTAATTTTTTAAAATAACCTATACATTAGTCTTTACTTTCTTGGCGTAAGTATACGTCACAATTTTTTTATATTTTGATTTAAATCATATTTTTATTAATCAAAGTTAAGTAAAATTATGACATGGGAATAAGAAATCTAAAAAATAGAGTTGTAGAGGAGAATTTAAAATGGATAATAAAAAGATAGAAAAACTAACTCACGTTTTGCAAAAATTAAATAAAGAGGGTATAACCGAAGCTCTAAGAAAAGAAGCTTTAGACATTGTTTCAAATATAAGTCCTATTGAACTTTCAATTGCAGAGCAAAATTTAATAGAAAAAGGAATGAAGCCTCAAGATTTAAGACATCTTTGTGATATACATATGGAAGTTTTAAAAGACGAACTTGATAAAATCAAAACGAAAATTGAACCAGGTCATGTTGTGTATACCCTTATTGCTGAGCATGATAAAATTCTTGAATTTTTGACACAACTTGAAGAAATTAATACTGAAATTCAAAAGATTGAAATCTATGATAACACTTTAGAAGAAATTGAGAAATTAAAGACTGTTATATTTAATATATTAGATGCAGAAAATCACCACCAAAGAGAAGAAAAAGTGCTGTTTACTGAGATGGAAAACAGAGAGATTACTGGTCCAACTAGAATTATGAGAATGGAACATGAGGATTTAAAAGCAAAAAAAGAATTTTTGAAAATGACAGCAGAAGGGGCCTGTCAATTAAACTTCAATGAATTCAAATCAAAAGTGGATGAGACAGCAAAATATATTATATTTAATATGAGAGATCACATATTTAAAGAAAACTATATTCTATACCCTACAGCAATAGAATCTATACAAGGAAAAGAAGTATGGAATGATATGAAAAGAAGGTGCGATGAGATCGGCTATTGTGGATTTACACCTGAAGTATAATTCAATATATCTATTCTTTAATAATACAAAAAAATAACACCGTTATCAATCCGGTGTTATTTGCAAATATCTAAATTATAGGAGGAACCTATTATTTAATAGTAATACTTTTATGTGGCAGTCGCATGACAAATATGATAATAATTTATGAACACTCCCTAGAAATTTATTTGTAATAATTAACTTGCATTGCTATCTTTAAGAACCGTGTTGATAATATGTCAGTTTTTAAGGTAAGTCGGAATTGATCCCTTAATACACCTTTTACGAATATTGGTACTTAGGACATATGGAGGACAATCATTGAGCAACCACAAACTATAATCCCAACAAGCGTTATATATTCACAGGTACACTTAGTAAATCTCTTTTATTGTGTAATTTCAATATTTTAGGTGATACATCGCAATAAGCAGTATGTATATTAGTATTTTCATTGTTTTCATTTAAAATTTTACCACTAGACAAAATAGTGTATAACCTTCCATTAAAAAATTGAGTAACTCCATTTTCTACAGCTTCGTGTCCACGGACTAATAAATCCACGCCAAGAATATTTATAAAATCATTAAAATGTTCTTGGTTAAAGTTAAATCTTGCTTTTAGCTAGGCGTTAAACATAACATTTTAAACGCAAAAAATGATGAACTTGAAGCACATATTATTGAACAAGCAGCCACTCTTTATGCCGTTACTGTTTCAACTAATATGGCTGGCAGAGGTGCTGATATAAAACTTGGTGGCCTAGATGGAACTAATAAAGATAAGATAGCTTCCCTTGGAGGATTATATGTTATAGGTACTAATAAGCAAGAAAGTATTCGCATTGATAAGCAGCTTAAAGGAAGAACTGGCCGTCAGGGTGATGTTGGCATGTCAAAATTCTTTATAAGCCTTGAAGATGACCTCATTAAAAGATATGGTATCCATGAAATAATACCCACGGCAATTAGACCAAAGCTGCAAGAAGAACCTTTACTTAATCCTAGAATAGCAAGTAAAATAGAACATGTGCAGAGAATTATTCAAGGCCAAGATTCTGATTTACGTAGAGCATTATGGCAGTATTCCACTTTCATAGAAAATCAGCGACTTGAAGTTTACCAAAGGAGAATGGAAATACTATATGATACTTTGCCTTTTAATATATTGAGACTGGAAAATCCACAGCTATTTACAGAGTTAATTAACTTCTTTAGTGAATGCACTGTAAATGAACTTGAAAAACAAGTAGCACTATATAATATTGATGAAGTTTGGGTTGATTATCTTGCTCATGTAGCATATCTTCAAGATGGAGTAAAGTTAAGTATTCTCCAGCGTAAAAATCCATTGCAAGAATTTCAACTGGAAACAGCTAGCGTATTTCAAAATCTACAGCAAGAGATACAAAAGAGAATATTACAAGATTTTGAAGCATTAGATTTATCAAATCAGGGTCTAATTAGCTTAAAGGAGCGGATAAAACCACCTTCATCAACTTGGACCTATCTTGTTAATGACAATTCCCTAATAGATCCACTTTCTTCATTATTTATTCGTAACGCAATTGCGTCCATAGGAATATTGATTGCCT
Source organism: Clostridium sp. FP1 (assembly GCF_011065975.2). Taxonomy (NCBI): domain Bacteria; kingdom Bacillati; phylum Bacillota; class Clostridia; order Eubacteriales; family Clostridiaceae; genus Clostridium; species Clostridium sp. FP1. Next base: position 3,195,210 of record NZ_JAAMNJ020000001.1, read on the forward strand.
TACCAATTCGATTTGGAACTTGGATTTACAATAAAATTTTCTAGCAAAATAAATTGGAAGGTAGCAAATATTTTTTGTTGATATACTCTAAAAGCTAACGATGTTCCAAAAATTCAGCTTTTGGGACACCGTTAGCTTTTAAATTTAAGCTTCTAGGGATATATTTTCTTCAGTTTCATCCTCAGCTTGATTTTTAACAATAGCATTTACGAACTTTTCTCCATATGGAAGGCAAAATTGTATGAATGGACCTGTCAATAATGCAGATGTTATTGTACCTATACCAAATATTCCGCCGAGTGTAAAGCCTATTATTAAAAAGCTAACATCTAATGCCATACGAATCCAACGATATTCTAAATTAGTTTTATCTTTTATTATAAATGAAATAATATCATTTGGTGCAACACCTAGATTACTTGCTGAAAGTATAGAAAAACCGATTGCAATTAGAACACAACCGAATACAACTAAAAGTATTTTTATACCAATATTTAAAGATTCAATTGGAAAAAATGAAACGGCCTTTACTCCAAGGTCAATAATGGGTCCTACTCCAATCACGCATATAATTGTTCCTATCTTTATACGAGTTCTTTCAACTAAAAGTATTATGCAAAACAATACAAATAAAATAATCATATTAGCATTTCCAGGTGTTTTCTTTAATAAAAATGCTAATCCTTGAGTAAATAAAGTAAACGGATCAGAACCAATATTAGTTTTTAAAAACAAAGCTACTCCAATCTGTATTATACTCATTCCTACAAAAAATAGAATTAGTCTTTTAATTAGATTTAGTTTTTTAGTCATATTTTCCATCCTTTTCTTTATATTTTATAGTTATTCTCTATAATATTTTCAAGATTTTTATTATAAACTAGCAAAAACAGCAATTTTAATTATACAATGATACAAATTTTTATACAAGCAGATATTAGAATAAATAACCTTTCATATAGAATTACCATTTATTACATCCCCCTTGTAGATATGCAGATGGAAGGTCAAACTTTACCTTTCTAATACAAAATACCAGCAAAGTGTATAATATACTTTGCTGGTATTTTTAATTCATTCCTTAGTTCACCATTATCAAACATTTATGTTACATTGACTTTCAACTGACTGAAAAGCAACTTTGTTTCTACCACTAGTTTTTACTGAATATAGTGCCAGATCAACTGCCTTTATAAGTATTTCAACAGATGATTCGGCTGAATAATTTTCGAATCCTGTTACACCAAAACTTGCAGTCACATTTATTTTACTATTATTATAATCACAATAACCCACCTCTAACCGACTACGAATACGTTCTGCTATATCTATTGCATCATCAATTTTAGTTTTGGGCAGTAATATCATAAATTCTTCTCCACCATATCTAGCAACAACATCTGTAGCTCTTAAAGAATCCTTACTCATAGTTGCAACATATTTTAGTACTTCATCACCTGCTTGATGACCATAATTATCATTAACTTTTTTAAAGAAATCAATATCAAACATAATCAAACAAATAGGTGTATTCCTTTGCTTTACATTTTCAAATTCTCGATAAAACAACTCAAAGAAAAATCTCCGATTGAATAGGCTTGTTAAATCGTCAACTGTAGCATGAACTTCAAGTTGTTTTTGATTATTAATCAGCTTTGTTATATCACTTACAGTAAAAAGCCATCCTAAAGTACTATCGGTCTTTGTTTTTAGTCGTATATTTTCTAAGGAATAATACCGTTCAGCTCCTGATTTTGTCAAAGAAAATTCAAAAGATTCATTTTTCTCAGATAAATCACCTATTTCCAACCACTTAGGAAATAAGTTGTAAAATTTATGATTTAGATGTTTATCAGTTAACCCTTCAAATATAGATATAGCTGCCTGATTAAAGTCAATTATATTTTCATTGTAATCAAGAATAATTATTCCATCCTTTGAATGATGAAAAACTGTATTTCTAGCTATAGGTATAGTTCTCAAAATTCTAAACCTAAAAATCCCCAGCATATAAAGAATGGAAGAAGGGCACAGTAATATAACACTATAATCTATTCCATATGGAGCAGTATTTGTCACATTCATATAAAAGGCAAGCCATGGGAATAGAGATGCCAAAACCATTAGTAAAATAGGTACATGGGTAACAATAGATGAATTAATGGCCGTTTTCAGATAAATTACAGTGGAACAAATCATGCATATAGTTAAAAATAATATGTAATAATAATAAAGTGGACCTTTACTCTTTACTAAAATATTAAAAAATCCATTTGATTCTAAAGCTACAGAAGTATAATACAAATGATGAATATTATTAGTAAATCTAATAACTATAATTGAAGTTGGTACTAAAACTAAACAAATTAGTCTAGCTTTAGACTGGAATATTTTAGTATTACCTGTATACTCAAATGCCATAAGAACAGCAAAAAGGCATAAAAAAGGACCTGCAAGATATCGAAATCTATTCCAAAACAAGGAAATTTCTATTGATTTACTTTGTAATTCCATACAATACCCAAAACAAAATATTGCAACTAAACAACATAAAAGAGTAAAATATTTCGCTCCAGGCACAATAGTACTCTTTACTGAGTATATTGCTAATGCAACTGCAATAATTGTAGAAGAAAATAATATTGCGAAAAAAATAATGGCTATATAATTCAAATTTTCACCTGCCTTTATTAAAATAAGTTTGTAAACATGCAATTTTTGATTAAAGATTCTGAATGTCAGTCGCCACAATGTAACACATTATTTACATGTGGTTATTATTCTACATAAATATGTGGAAATCCTCTAATATAAAACAAAAATTGTAGTATATTCAAATAAAGTCTGCCTAAAAATGTAAAAACCATGAGATATTAAGCATAAGATGCGTATTTTTACAAATACCTGTTTCTTCCACTTCTCCCTAGGTGATTCAAGAAATTGGAACGTAGTGAAGATTTTTTGTTGCTAATTATCCTTCAACCCTAGACAAAAAAAGTGAAAGTCCCCGGAACATAACTTCCATGGACTCCTTAACTATTTTTAATTATATAAAATACCATCGCTAATTTTATACTAACTTAATCTAATTAGATTAAGAAGTGATATCTTCACTTTTTAAAGCTTTCCACAAAGATATAAATGCGAATATCTTTAAAATACTATTTTACTTACTCCTAAACTCTTAAGAATACCCGTTGAGATTCCCTTAGCTAATTTATTTTGGTAGTCTTCGCTAGCTAATAGCTTTTCTTCCGTTGAATTAGAAATGAATGATGTTTCTACCAATATAGCCGTAGCATTCATATTTTTCAAAACATAAAAACCTGCAGTTTTAATATTCCTATCTACTCTACCAGTTTCTTTGATTAATTCAGTTTGGACAGACTGAGCTAATTTTGCCCCTGCTTCACTCCCCCTATTAGAATAAGTTTCAATGCCACTAGCTGACTCAAGTGAAAATGAATTTGCATGAATACTTACAAAATAATTTGGGTTAGCATTATTAGAAATATCACATCTTTCTTGAAGATTTTGTGCTTCATTAGTGGACCAAGTTATATTGTCACTTGTTCTTGTGTATATGACTTGAACACCATTCTTAGATAATATATTTCCTATTTTTAAAGCAATTGCTAATGTTACAGCCTTTTCCTGAATGCCTGTTGGCCCTACTGCTCCCGAGTCACTTCCTCCATGACCTGCATCTAAAACTACTTTGTACTTTTGCTTAGCAGTCGCTTTTACATTAATTATGGCTTTAATTTTTTTGTCATAATTTTTTATAACTCCTTCATAGGTCTGGGTACCTTCCTTATTTAAAGAAACTGAATCTTGAAGCCATTCTACCCCAACCTCTTTTTTTGAGTTATTATTCATAGTAGCCAGTACCGTTTTAGGAAAGGTATATTGATCACCTACTTCTAAATTAACCATTATATCTTGAACTGAAGATATTTCAAAAATAGGTTCCTTAATAAAATTGTAATTAGTATCATTGTTCTCAAATCCAGCATAGTCCATTAACCCATTAGCTATAGCCTTTGCAAGATTATTTTGATACTCTGGACTGCTTAATAATATTTCTTCCTTTTGATTGCTTAGAAACCCTAATTCCAAAGCTACCGTAGGACAGCTTGTCTTTTTTAATATTTCAAAACTTCCTTCTTGTATTCCCCTATCCTTAGCATTTGTTGCTTTTATAAGTTCAGTTTGTATTTCACCTGCTAACACCTTATTATTACTAATACCAGATAGGTAATATGTTTCAATCCCATTTGCAGTATCTAAATCATATGAATTAGTGTTAATACTTAAAAATACATCAGCCTTTGCATTCTTAGCTATTGCAACTTTTGCATCATCCTCGCTAATCTTATCCCAAGATACTGAATCACGGTCTCTAGTGTATACTACTTTGAATCCTCTTGTTTTTAGTATATTACCTAGTTTTATCGCTGTGCTTAAATTTATATCTTTAGCTTTTGCACCATTTTCGCCAGTAATTTCTTTATAGTACTGAGCTGGATCAATGCATACAGTAAACTCACTTGGTTTTGTAGGTAAACTTGGTTTTGTAGGCTCACTTTTAGTCCTAAAGTCCATTCTAACTTCTTTAGGAAGATGCTTTCCATCTGCAGACTTAACATTTTCCGTCACTATAAGCGTATAGGACTTATTAGATTCATAGTTTTTTACAGCTTGAACTATTATATTTTTATTATTAGCTAAACTAACCTTAATATCTATATATTTATTATCATCTCCAAGCACTTTTATATTTGTGTTGTTCACAGTAGTAGAACTAAGCGGTTTATTAAAGCTCACTGTCCAGGGTTTACTAACTATAACATCTTTTTTAGATCCCATACTTGTATATGTACTAGCCTTTACTATTTGCACAGGTATACACAATGCAAAAGTTAAAATCGTAATTATAAATGCTTTAAAGATGTTTTTCATATAATCCCTCCTAAATTGTCATTATCTTAAGTATATATGTAAATTATGGTGTTAATCATCCATTAATTATACTACACTTTTTATCTTAATCTGGATAATTTATAAATATTTTTTCAAATACGCATTAAATCATCACATGAGGTGCAATATAATTCATCTTTTTAGTTTGCTAAATAAAAAATCAATTCTGATTTTTTAGTATTCTAAAACATTTTAGTGAAAATACATTATTTTATTATTAGATAATATAAGTTATAAGTACAATCGTTGACTTTTTAATAAAAGTGTTTTACGATGATATTGTTAATATTTATGTTTTGTAAACCTTTTCAATTTAAATGAGAGTTTTTAACTCAAGCTTACATGCTATTTTGAGGGTGTATTAACACTATCTTAATATTAGAGGAGGATGAATTATGAAGACGGAATTAGTAGAAGGTTTACTTACTCTGAAGGTTGATATGGTAGCAACCTTAGCAACCGCAATTTTATTGTTACTATTAGGTTATTGGCTTATAAAAAAGGTAGCTTTTTTTAGGAAGTTCTGTATTCCTGCTCCTGTAATTGGAGGTTTGTTATTTTCAATACTTGCCCTCGTTTTAAAACAGAGCGGCATAATAACAATTAGTATGGATACAACCTTTCAATCACCTTTTATGATAGCCTTCTTTACAACTATTGGACTTGGCGCAAGTTTTAAATTACTTAAAAAGGGTGGAAAATGGTTAATTATCTATTGGATGCTTTGTGGCGTACTTGCTATTTCACAGAATCTTATAGGTGTTGTATTTGCAAAGATTACTGGTATTCATCCTATGTTTGGTATTATGGCAGGTTCAGTTTCCATGGAAGGTGGACATGGTGCCGCAGCAGCTTTTGGAAAAACTGCTGAAGCTATGGGTATAGCTGGTTCTACCACCGTAGCTATAGCTGCTGCCACTTTTGGTCTTATATCTGGTGGGCTTATCGGAGGCCCTATTGCAAAACATTTAATAGACAAGTACAAATTGAAACCCAGTACATCAGATAAATATGGCGTAAAATCTTTTGAAAATGTCGTAGATGATTCAGTAAATACAAAAATCACAACAGATATGATTATGACTCACATGGCAATAATAACCGTTTGTATGACAATCGGATCTATTGCCAGCGGATGGTTTTCAACAGTTACAGGACTTTCTTTACCAGGATATGTAGGTGCTATGTTTGTAGCAGTAGCTTTTAGAAATATAAATGACAAAATACATATTACTAAACTTGATTATTACACTGTAGATTTAATGAGTAGTGTGTCTCTTGGAATTTTCCTTTCAATGGCATTAATGACATTGAAGCTGTGGGAACTTGTAGGACTTGCAGGACCATTATTAATAATAGTTTCAGCACAGGTAGTATTTATGATATTATATACAATATTTGTTGTATTCAAGTTCCTTGGGAAAGATTTTGATGCAGCCGTTATGGCAGCAGGTATGGCAGGTCATGGACTTGGTGCTACTCCAAATGCTATAGCTAATATGGGAGCTGTTACTGAAAAATACGGGCCATCTCCAAAGGCATTTTTAATAGTTCCATTAGTTGGAGCATTTCTAATTGACCTTATAGGTATCCCAACTATTGTATTTTTTATGAATCTATTTAAATAAAATGTATATTGAGTACAATTAAATCAATTTAGTACAAATAGATTTATCCAATAATGCCACTTGCCACGTGGGTGGCACTAATTTATCTATAATATGCAATAATATCTTCTGGTGAATTTATTCCGAAGTTTTGTGGTAGTGGAAGATTTTTTAAATCTTTTCCTTCGAATTTACCATCCACATAATATTCTACCCCAGTAACCTTCTCAAACCACATAAGAATTTTATCAATTAATGGAATTTCAACTCCAACTATTTCAGAAAAGCTCTTAATAATACATAGTCCAAATGGGAAATCCTCCATAAAGTATCTTGACTTAAAATCTGGAATATACCCCTCCTCAGTTATTATCATTGGTGATTGGATGTTTTTAAGAGCAATCATATTGCTGATTTTAGCAGTCATCTGCTGAGGTGTTTCTGCTCCAAAATACTCCTTTACAAAACCAACTCTTTTCAAATCAACTGTAGCTAACCTACGGCACAGTGTTTGTACCTCTTCATCACAAGCAAGTAGAATTGTTGAAGCCTCATCTGTCCATTCAGTATAGAAACTAATCATTTTTTCCCAATAAACCCCTTCACTATAATTGTGAAACATTTCATAAAGTCTTGCAGTATGAAGAATTGGATTAGCTGGTGTAAGTGCAACATGAAGATAATTTGCTAGTGGATTACACTTCACATTAAATAAATCCTCTATTACCTTACATATGTCTGCTGTATTGCAAGATGGAATAGCTCCTATAAAAAGTTCTTTTTTCTTACCCAAATCATACACAGATTTTCCGTACTCTTTTATTCGAGCTATACCGTAAACCCTTTGAAATCCAAACAGTGTGCAGCCACTTTCAATAAGCTCCTTGCAATAGCATTCGCTGCCACCATTACCTGGCATCATGCCAATTAACACTCCAGCTTTAAGAAAAGGCTTTATTTTCTGTATAGTTCTATTAAACATATAAGATGGAAGCGTGGATATAATGATGTCCGCATCACTAATTACCTCCTCTGGATTACTTGATATTATATCCACCCTTCCTGAGTATTTAAATATGCCCTCATTATCACAAACCTCAATTATATGGTTCCAATCATCTGGTCTTGAAGTCAATAATCGGACAGAAATATCTTCTCTTCGTCCGATATCTCCCATTACAAGTGTACCTAAATTTCCACCACCTAATATACATATATTCATATTTTCTCCCCCTAAATTCTATTTATTATTTTGTATTTTCATCTAATCTATTAGATTGCACCTAATTGATACAAAAAATCTTAAAATACTTTTATACTATTCCACTATTATATCATATAAGCTCATATAACCCCAGAATAAATAATTATATTAAATCAGCTTAGTTTTTCTCCATTTTACTTAATATTACAACCCATACGGATATTTTTTAAGAATAATTGTAGCAGTTATCTATGAAAATACTGTAGAATATAATATATAAAGCAAATATACAATATTAACCATTTTATTCTTATTAGATGTGAGCAGCCTGATCCTCTTACTAAGACTGCATGAGCTTTTTTAAGCATGTCTACTTTAAAAGGTTCACTTTATTGAATTTTACGGTATTTTTACGTCGCACTTCAAAAATGTATCGATTACTGATTATTAGTCGACGTAACTATTGAAATTGAAAGTGTGAATAATGGCCTTTGAAAATTGAATAATACGGTATTGAAAAATATAATCATTTTCCATATATAACAAAAAAGTCAAAATTGTATAAAAATACCTACTAAAAGAATGTATGATTTTAGCTAAAATAAATATTTAAGTAGCTTATTATTAAAAATGAGAACCATATATTTTATATTAACAATCATAATAATCCAAACAGCTATTTGCAATATTGTAATAACATAACCCTTCCTTTTCCTTTTTAAGGTTAATTCGTTTATTGGTTTATTAATGGTAAATTTATTAAAAAAGTCAGGAAAACATTTTTCAAGAAAATTCAATATTTTTAATCCTATAAAAGTCCCTAAAGTATTCAAAATAATATCGTTAATATCCATAGCTCTTATAATAAAAACCTGAATAATTTCAATTATTAGTGATATTACGGCACCTTCTAAAACTATATGTTTTGTTCTTTTTTCTTTTCGAGAAAGTAAGGTAGCACAAAATCCAAAAGGCATAAATATAAAAATGTTTCCGAATATGTTTACAAAACCATGTGCTCCAAATTCAATGATTCCTTTAAATGGGATAAGATTTATACTTTTTAATGATTCATAAATATGTTGAGACATATATGGTAAATTAAAAAAACTGATACTTGTTCCAAGTGTTAATGTTACTATAAAAATGAATGAGGACATTAACGCAATAGCCCCTACTTCTCTATACGTTGTTGTTTTAATCCCTAAGTAATGGCGTTTTTTTATTTCTAAAATTCTATGTATTATTACAAATGGTATTGAAATGAAAAAAAATGGTGCTATTAGCATTAATTTATGTTTAATATAAAGCATCTATTATTCCTCCTAATAAAGCTTAATTTAAAAATGAACTTAAATTCTTTACATTTATAAAATATCATATTCAAAAATTACAGGTTGTACGATCTTTGTTTTTGAAGTGTTAATCAAATTGAATTTATTTTAATACTCATTGTTCCAACATTTTATTTTAAATAAGTTAGTTGGCATTTCTATTTTTCTAAAACACAGTAAATATATTTATTACAATACTTCCGAAAAAAACCCTTTGACCATAGCCAAAGAGTTTATCTCACTAATTTTTTTCTATTGAAACATGAAGAAGTTAAGAACAGTTCGGTTAATTATCCATATAAAAAACATTGGAATTTTTCTTGCTTAATCTTTTTAATATATGATATAATTATTTCACTTTATTACCACTATAACTTTCCCCTCCAACTATAATGTCCATTTTAATAGCTTTACCATTAGAATCTTTACAGAATATAAGCTTATAAGGAAGAAATTTACATAAATATATTGACTTATCATTAGCTTCATATGTTTGGTATATTTCACATTTATCATTTCCTCCAAAATCAGCGAAAATACTATTATTCTCTTTAACAATGCTTATACTTTGACCAATAGATTCTATTTTATATTCTCCAGTATAGTTATCATAAATTTTCGGATTTACTTTCATCGCTTTAGGCATATCTAATTTTTGATTAAAAATAATTTTTGATAAATCATTATTTAAATCCATAGGACTTGCAAATGCTAGATTACTTAATATAATAATCTGAACATCATCACTTGTATACATGCAATTGTATGCTGCAAACCCATTTACATTACCCCCATGAGAAATAGCATTTTTCTTTACATCTCCAATTTGCGTATCTCCAACAAAGAGTCCATATCCATAGCTTGTATTAGTACCCATATCTCCAACATTCACATATGATTGAGTCATTTTATCCCATGAACTTTTACTTATGATTTTTGTATTTAAAAGCATCTTATCCCAATTATATAAATCTTCAACTGTAGAATACAATGAACCTGCAGCATATGGAAAAGACATATCTATAAAATCACAATTAACAATTGCTGATGAAGCAAACCCATATCCCATGGCTCTATTTGCTATAACCTTTTCCGAATGATCATAACCTGAATTACTTAAGCCAGCTTTTTTGAATATGTTTTCATTTATATAATCTTCATAAGATTTTCCGGAAATTTTCTCAATTATATATCCTAATAATATATATCCTGAATTATCATATGAAAATTTTTTACCAGGTTCAAAATCTGAAGGCTTATCTTTAAAAGTTGCAACTAATTCCTCAGGAGAATAATGCAATCTGCATTTAATCTTAAAATCAAGCATTTGTGTATAATTAAATATTCCTGATGTATGTGTAAGTAACTGGTGAATAGTTATTTTATCACCTTGTGGATAATCAGGTATGTATTTATTTATAGTATCCTCAACTTTTATTTTTCCTTGTTCTTGAAGCTGAAGTATTGCAAGTGCAGTAAACTGCTTTGTAATCGAACCTATTCGAAATATGGTTTTTGGTGTATTAGGAACATTAAGTTCATAATTTGCATTTCCATATCCTTTATTTATTAAAATTTTTCCCTTCTGAGCTACTAAAACTGAACCACTAAACCTTCCTTGTTTTACTTGCTCATTCATGTATTCATCAATCTTAATACTTATATTTTTCTGTAGATCTTTATTTACAGAATCAAATGCAAAAACCCTATTGCTAAATATAAAAAAACAAATAATAAAAATCAACGTTATAAATTTAAATCCTTTCAACCTGTAATTTTTCACCTTTAACATATCTAATCCTCCCATTATTTTTTTAAAAAGCTTTAAAATTGCTTTTTTCATATAAAGTATTAAATTTACTTGATTTGTTGATTAATGAATGTAAATACACCCACTTATAACTATATGTCTATTTTGTAATAATATTGAATATTTTCATTATATAACAACTTTCTTTTTGTTTCAACTATTTTTTCTTAATGTATATGCATTTTAAAATTTGATAATTATAAAATGGAATATATGATGTATCTCTTTAAGGTATACTTAATTTGAAAAATCGTAAATTCATCCGCAAATCAAGAATTTTATAAATTACTATAGGGTAAAATAATCCAAGGAGGAGATTATTATGCTTACTAAAAAATCTAATTTTTTAATTTTCATATTATTATTGATGACTTTAATAAATTCTTTAATATTCGCTAATTTCTTCAAATCAAATAATGCTTTAGCTACGGGTAGAACAAATACATATACTAAGTCCTATAATAAAGACAACCCAATATTATATCCATTAGGCACATCAGATAAATTTACTGAAAAGCAACTTGCAAGTAATATAAAGTGGAAAAATAATATAGTTAAATTCGCAAAGGATAACCCTGACGTAATATTTTTAAATGGACCAACAAAAGAGAAAATTGTATCCTTATCCTTTGATGATGGTCCTGATTCAAAGATAACTCCCAAAGTACTTGATATATTAAAAAAGTATAATGTAAAAGCTAACTTTTTCTTCATAGGTGAAAGTGCTAAAGCTAATCCTAATGTGGTAAAAAGAGCTTTCAATGAAGGACATTTGATTTTAAATCATTCTTATACCCATGCTGATTTAACTAAGCTTAGTGAACAAGGAGTTACTAAAGAACTTAAGTCTACTGATAATATATTGTATACGCTTATAGGTAAAAAACCATTGATAGTTAGGCCACCTTATGGTGCTATAGATAATAAAGTTATCAATGTTTTTAGAACAAATAATTATAAAATGGCTATATGGTCACTAGATACATTTGATTGGTCTCAAATGGAAAAAAATCATATTGTTGATACTGTAATTAACAATGTTCGTCCTGGTGAAATAATACTTATGCATAGTAATTATGATAAAATTGCAACTACTGAAGCATTGCCACAAATTATTGAAAAACTTCAAGCTAAAGGATATAAAATCAAAACTATTTCTGATATGATAAATATTAAAGCTTACAGATAGATTAAAGTAGCAACTAAAGAGCCATTAAACCCCAAGTAAGAAAGTTGTTATAAAAAAACATCTGTGTGGTTACACACAGATGTTTTTTTCCTATTTAGGTTGTTTGGAGTTAGATAAACTTTCACTAGCTATGTCATTTTCCGCCATAACAACATTTCCTTTTCTTTGTAGTTTATTCCAACCAACAGTTATCCCTTTAAAGGCTGAAAAAATTGATTTTATAACTACATAAGTCATAAATTGACGATATATTATTCTTTGAAGGAATAACCATATTAAAGGTTTTGGATTTTCTTTTTCTAATCTAAATGCATATAATGAAGCTAAAAAATCGATTATAAAAAATGAAATGTAATAAATTAATACTTTTTTATAGTCCTTACTCGCAATCCCAATTATAAAATATATATCAGTAAGTGGTGATATGGATTGTAATATATATTGAAATAACCACATATTTGGTAGTGCAATAAACCCTAATGCTTTCTGTTTTAAGCTAAAAACAGCATCCTTGTGTTTCCATAGGCATTGTAATGTTCCATAAGACCACCTATATCTTTGCTTTATAAGACTTTTTACATCCTCTGGTGATTCTGTATAAGCATACGCCATTTCTTCATAAGCAATTCTATATCCGTTTTTAAGTAATTTTAAAGTAATATCAGTATCTTCAGCTAATGTATCCTCTTCATAATACCCAGCAGCTTTAACTGCTTCTCTACGCCATGCACCTATTGCTCCAGGCACAACTGTAATACAATTAAGGTATGCAAATGCTCTCCTTTCAAGATTGAATCCTGTTATGTATTCTACATGTTGCCAAGTAGTTAATAAATTATGCACATTACCAACCTTGCAATTTCCTGATACTGCAGCTACTTTTTTATCCTTGAAGTGACGTACCATAAGCGGTATTGCATTTTTATCAATCAAAGTATCTGCATCTAAGGCAACTACTATCTCAGAGTTAGATTCTTTAAATCCTACATTAACAGCAGAAGATTTACCACCATTTTTTTTAGTAATAACTTTTACCCTGTTGTTATCTTTAAATGTCTCTCTTACTATTTTTGACGTATCATCTTTAGACCCATCATCAACTACAATTATTTCAAAGTTAGAATAATCACTTTGTAATATAGAGCTTATGGTTTTACATATTACCTTTTCTTCATTGTAAGCCGCGATTACAACACTAACTGTAGGCTTATATGTTTCATCAATAGGTAATGAAGTGTGGTCTTTCTTTTGTTTCCATGAGAAATAAATTAAAAATATAAATCTAAAAATACCAAGTATTATTGCAACTGTAAATAAAACAGAAATAACATACTTAAATGCAACTATACCTCCAAATACTTGTTTATCATAAAACATAAATACATTTTCATTCGGAGTTACTACTGGCATAATAGCATCTCTATTTTTTCCTAAAAGCTCACCTATAGTAACAAATTTATATCCTTTATTTTTTAATTCTTTTATTATATTTGGCAATGCTTTAATTGTATTTTCCCTATGTCCTCCTGCATCATGAAGAAGAATTACATTACCTAAATGTAACTGTTCACCTATACGTTTTACAATTACATCTGGCTTAGGTGATTCCCAATCACGAGGATCTATAAGCTCTCCAATCATAGTATAGCCTTCTTTTTGAGCCCTAAGTATTGGAACAATTTCTTCTTGTGTAGATGGTTCTGCATCAGCAACATATGGCGGACGGAACATCACCATTGAATGCCCTGTAAGTTCCTCTACAAGTCTTTGAGTTGCATTTAACTCCATTTTTGTAGTAAGTTCCGATACTTCGGCTATATTAGGATGAGTAAATGTATGGTTCCCAATTTCATGTCCTTCCTTATATATCCTTTCTATGATATCAGGGTTAACCTCTGCATTTTCTCCAACAACAAAGAAACTTGCTTTAACATTATTTTTCTTCAGTATATCAAGGATTCTGGGTGTATATTGTGGATCAGGACCATCATCAAAAGTCAATACCACTTCCTTGCCTTTTGGTTTTCCGTATCTATAAGCCTCAAAAGCAACAGGATATTCTGCATAGTTCTCATTTATAATAAATCCATTTTTATCTAAAGATATGTCTCTCTTACCATCCTTAGAGTTAGATACAATCCGTAGTACTTCTCCTTCACCAGAATAATGAATAGGTACAGGATTTTTTAAAACCTTGAGACTATCCACATGTTTATCTAAATTTGAAGAGTCTTTTAATACATTCCAAACAGTAGGGTCTTCTGAACCCATTCTCCAAATAGCAACTCCTTGTGCTCCTGCTTCGTAAGATATTTTCATTTGATTGTATAATGTTACTCCATCTAAAAGCCAAATTATGTGATTTTCACCACCATCTTTATATCTTAAGTAAGGGTTTCCATTACCTTCATCCCAGTTAATTTTAAGCTTGTATTGGGTAGCCATTTCCATAGTATCCCCATATGTCATGACATTTGCTGGTTCCTTACTTCCTTCTATCCAGTCAAGTCCATATGCACCAAGCCCAACAATAAGCTTGTCATCTGAAATTTCCATGTTCTTTACAACACTTTCAAACCATTTATTTGAAGCAATTGGACCAGCTTGGCCTGTTTGATAATGTTCATCATAAGCCATTACAATGACATAGTCAGCTGAGGCTTCAAGCTTATTATAATCATAAGCAGCATCACTAGCTGGAACATCAATTGAAACTTGTAATCCATTTGAATGAAATTTTCCATAAAGTGCTGACAAAAATTCAATATACTTTTGTTTATCTGTTTCGAGCACATTTTCAAAGTCTACATTAATACCATTATATTTTTGTTTTTTTACTTCATTAAAAATATTTTCTATAAAAAGGTTTCTTGCTTTATTATCTGAAATAAGCCTGTGAAGTACATCAGAATCCCATTTTCCATCAATATAATTATTTATAAGAGGCGTAACTTTAACATTATGCCCTTTTGCAAGTAAATCAACTGAAGTGTCTGGTGTAGACTTAATACCTAAATCCTTATTAAGATGAAACCAATCTGTAACTAAAATGTTTATACGATTAATATTTGAATTTAAAGATACTTTGCTGCTTTCATCCCAACTTACATAGAATCCGAATATCTTTTTACTTTCATTATTAGAATGTTTTTTTATTCTCTTATGTTTTTGAAATTCTAATTGAAAGGATGTTTTAAATTTATCCTGTTTCTTTAATTTAGATGAAATTGAATTTTCGTTGAATTTATCAAATATAGGTGTTATATTTGAATGTATTTTCATGTGCTTAAATGCTATTCCACGTAAAAATGGATTAACTCCTATACTTAATCCAAAAATTGATACAGATACAATAGTTATTAGTATGAAAATAATTCCAGAACGTTTTAAAAATTTCCATCGTTGACCTGAAATATCATGGAAAATAAAGTTCTTATTATGTAATGTCACTTCATCTAAACCATTAAATATCCTACCATAAAACCATTTTAAAATAGGATATATAATACAAGATAATAAAAGTCCACTAATAACACTTCCTATTAAATGATATTTTGAACTTAGTGACCATTGTTTTAAATGTGAAAAGGATAAAAACTTCAAACTAAAAAATGGAATATCATAACCAGCTATAAAGTTACCTATCCAAAAAGAAAATATATGAAGTATTGGATAAAACATGGTTAATCCCGTTCCCAATATCAATGCAATAATATTAAGATTAAATATTATTGAAAAAGCTATTATTATAGGCATTCGAATTCCTAATAATGGCATCATACCAATGAAAAATCCTAGTGAAGTACCAAACGCCATTTTTTTCGATGAATTAATCGAAAAAAAACATTTGTAAATCCATTTTAATAATTTGTACACTATTACCACCCCCTGATTCTATTATTCTACACTAAGTATTAAATCGTCACAATTATGAACTTTCATATAATAGTTTGAGTCACTAACTCATTGTACAAGAATAATCATTTTGATTTTCTAATTATACTATTTAAATAATCGCCTTTCAATTTAAATATTGCACATTAAATTTAAATTTTGTTATAAACTTTTAAATTGTAATCTCACTATACCTCCCAAATCTAAAGGAATGGGCCTTCCACAGGAAATTGCAATTAAAAAGATACAGAAACTGAAAATAATATCAGTTCCTGTACCTTTTTTCTTATCCTATCTTTGAGGTAGTAAGTTGTTTTTCTGCATAAAACCTAAACCCCTTGAGAATTTTAGGCTTACTGTAACCTCATCTTTAGTTGTCATTCATATGATATATATGACAATAATTTATGAACAGCCCCCTAAGTTATTGTTTGTAATAATTAACTTGCTCTGCAAAACTATTTTCTATATTATGAGGAATTGGTAAATCCATCATTGTTTTAAGTCCTGCCCTGCTAGCAATAACTTGTGGAATCATGTTTACAGCTATAGCTATAGTTCCTATTCCACCAGGTGTTTCAGGTTTTATTGATAAATGAAGATCTGCATCTCCTTTTATATATATATAATCGCCAGTTTCCACTGCTTCACATTCTGGATGTATTTGTAGTAGATGTTCTAGTGTTATAATTTGTTTCCCGTTTTTTGTAGCTATAGCTCTATGATCACACCCAGCTACCATACCTGGCTTAACCTTAACACAGAGGGTTTCTCTATGAGTATTTGATACTATTGGTTCGAGAGTTTGAGTTATCTCATCATACTCAAGGCCTAAGGCTTTTGAAATCATTGGAATAGATTGTGCAAAGCCTATGTGACCAACTATGGAGCCATTTTCAATGCCAGCTTCAAATTCTTCTATAGTTAAGCCCACACCTTGAGTTCTCATTATAGTTGGCCCATATGGAGATAAATCGTTTATCCTTTCTGCTCTGATAGATGCTACATTTCTACAGCTAGAAGATAATGTAATAATTAATGTATCTAAAACAAATCCTGGATTAACACCTGTCCCTAAAATTGTTACATTATTTTCTTTTGCAATTCTATCCATTTCCTTAGATAATTCTTTTTCCACGGCAAAAGGATAAGTCATTTCTTCTGCAATAGTAATACAGTTTTTCCCATTTTTTACTATGGTTTTTATTGCTGGATATTCACTTTTCACAAAAGAATTAGTTGTAAGAATAACTATGTCTGCCTTTGTTTCTTTAATTAGTGTCTCTGCATCATCACTAACAATTATTCCCATATTTTTAGTGTTTAAAATTTGTCCTAAATCTTTCCCTAATTTCGAAGGCGCCTTATCTAATGCACCTACAATTTCAATACCCACTTTAGTAAGTATCATTTTACCAATACCGGTTCCCATTTCACCAAGTCCCCATATGATAACTTTTATGTTTTCCATTATTATTTTCTTACCTTTATTAAATCCCTAACATCTCCTATAATAGCTCTTGGAACCGGTAAATCCAGCATTGTTTTGAGGCCTGGCTCTGAATTCATTACAAGTGGAATCATATTAACACATATAGCTATTGTAGCAATTCCTCCTGGTATTTCTGGTTTTATTTGAAGGTTTAAGTTTGGAACTCCTTTAATTGTTATATAATCTCCAGTATCAATATTCTCCATTTCTGGTTTGATCTGTTGAGGATGTTCCATGGTTATAAACAATTTATCTCCTAAATTTGCATATCCAATTTGTTTACATCCAGCAACATCACCAGCATCTACGGAAACAATATCTGTGCTTCGTGGAATAGTTGTAAGAATTGGTGATTTTTCTTGTCTAATATTATTTAGCTTAATATTAAATGCTTCTTCAAACATTCCAAAGGATTGTAAAAATCCAACATGTCCATCTATTGTATTGTCTTTAACTCCTTGTATAAACTCTTCTTTTTTGAGTCCAATACCTTGCTCAACCATAACAGCTTTTCCAAAGCAAGCTAGGTCATTAACTCTAGTAGCATTTATGCTATCAACGGTATCAGAAACTCCTGTAAGCATTATTGCAACTAAATCCATAATAAATCCAGGATTTACTCCAGTTCCTAATATGGAAATTTTATTTTCTTTAGCAATTCTATCCATTTCATTTGACAATTCTGGGTCTAGTGCTCTTGGGTAGGACATTTCTTCAGCTGTTGTTACAATATCCATGCCAGCTTCTGCTGCCATTTTTATTAATGGAAATACCACTTTTGTAAAGGAAGCTGTAGCCATAAGGCAAACATCTGCATAACCTTTTTTTATTACATCTTCAGCATTTTTTGTAATTATACAGGAATTATCTTCATTGGCGTCTACTCCTAAGACTTCATAAAGCTTTTTAGAAACTTTACTAGGATCCATATCAATAGCACCTACGATAGTAAATCCTGCTTTACCCAGAACCATTTTAGCGATACCGCTACCCATAACGCCTAGTCCCCAAACTACTACTCTTATCTTGTTTTTCATAATATTTTCCTCCTCAAAATTTAATATTCTAGTTATACATTTTAAATTTAGTTTTAATTATTGTAATATTTTTCAACATAAGGAGATGTCATTGCCGCCATCAAACAACCATAATCTACGTTAAAATCTATTACATCTCCAACTAAAAGCTCTTTTTTGCAATTGGTTATGTCTAAAATAAGATGATCACTACTTGCACCAAAAATACTTATATCAGAGTCCACTGGAACTAACCCTTCAAGCCTTATATCTTGTCTTCCTACTGCTATAATAGCTCTTTTTCTTATTCCTTGATCTTCAAAATGAGGAATATTGCCAAAAGCGTCCATTCCAATATTCCCTGTTGGGATTGTTGGTTTATTCTTTATTTCAACTATTTCACCCTTTAAGATAAAAGCATCTTCATAACAATTAGCTACGGGCTTTCCATAAGCAGTTTCTCTGCCTAGAAGTATTGATTCTCCAATTCTTAACTGATTAATTTCTTTTGGCATAGAATTATTAATAACCATATAAAGACTGCTAGAATTCCCTCCTGAAATTACTGGTAAACTTATACCGAAGAGTTTTTCTATATCTCTTTTTAAGGCTATAAGCTTTCCTAAATTTTCATTATCAGGAATTACTCCACCATAACAAGTAACATTGGTGCCCAGTCCAATTAAATTAATCTTATCTAATTTTAATATTTCGCGCGCAGTGGAAGCTGCATCCTGGATTAGGACACCTTCTCTTAAATCCCCTATATCTACCATTAGAATAATATTGTGAGTTTTATTTAAATCTTTTGCAGCTACTGATAAGGCCCTAATTGTAGCAAGCTCTGAATTTAAACTTGTATCGCTATACCTAACAATTTCATAAGCTTCGCTAATCATTGGAATTCTAATCATCAATTTGGTGCAGTCTAAAACTTTAGATTTTTTCAAATTTGATATTCTAGAATCCGCAACCCCTTTAATTCCAGCCTTTAGTATAGCTTCTGTAATTGGACTTTGAGCACAAAACACTTTAGTCACCGCGGCAACCTCTATATTCACTTTATTACACATATCTGTGATTGTTTTTGCATTGTGTGTTAATTTCCCTAAATCTACGTCCACACAAGGGTAAATTTTTTTCATATATCTACTCTCCTTTTTCTAACTAGATCGCTATTTTCAATAATTTCCATGTCCACCGTTATGCCTAAGCTTTGAATTAGTAGTGCTTTGGCAACTTCTTTATTTTCTCTACTTAAAACTCCAGCGCAGGCCATAATATAGTTTTTGTCGAGTAGCACTTTAGCACTTTTTTTAGGTAGCATTGTAACTTCGTCCTTTAAATATCTTATTTCTAGGAGCATTGCTTCCCCTTTAGGAAGTCTTGTAAGTGCCCCTCCGGTGCCTATTATATATTTAACCTCAGATAAATCCTTACCATAAGCTACAAATCCGCTTTCACCATCATATTTCCTTTTTATAAATCCGACATGCCTGCTTATAGCAAGATCTAGGGCTTTTTTAGTTAGCAGGCTACTCGCATTTATATCCTCAGCTTCTGTAGGAATAGGTTTTATGTGCTGAGTTATATGCTGCTTAGTAAATTCACCTAAATCACGTGTATCTAGTAAATCTATTAGATTTTTACTGTTAATAAAAACTCCAAGATCCCCTTCTACAGTTCTTTTAGCCTTTGGTTCAGGATTTACTAGCATATCTAAAACTACAGTACTTCCATCAGTAACAGAATGTACATCCGTGGTAGCTCCTCCTACATCAAAAACTACTAAATCGCCTATAATATCATATAAAACTTTTGAGCTTTCCATAACTGCTCCTGGAGTTGGCATTATGCTTCCATTTACCATTTCTTTTATTTTATTCATTCCAGGTGCTTTAACGATATTCTTTTCAAAAGCCTCCTGTATTATTTTTCTTGCCGGCTCCACATTTAAGCTATCCACCATTGGATAAACATTATCAATCAAATAAATCTCTTGACCTTCAAATATGTCTTTAATTTCTTCTTGATTTTCAATATTTCCACAGTACACAATAGGTTTATTAAATTTTTCTGCACTTATAAGTTCTGCATTATAAAGAGCTGTTTCTCTTTCACCATAATCCGTACCACCAGCAATCATTATCATGTTGGGGTTTATATCATGGATTCTCTTTAAATCACTTTTTCTCATCTTGCCAGCAGTAACCATTTTTATGATACCACCTGCACCTAAAGCAGCTTCTCTAGCAGCTTTAACAGTCATCTGTTCCATTAGTCCATGAACAGTTATTCGAAGACCACCTGCAGCACTTGAAGTTGCTAGCATCCTGTCCCAGGTAAGTGATTCTCCAATTTGATTTTCTATATCTTTTACTGCAGTTTTGAGTCCCATAGTTACATCACCGTCTAAAACTGTAGTACAGCTTTTACCTTGAAAAGGTATATCTACAACAACGTGGCCTTTATCATCATAGATGGCATTAAAAGCTGTAACCAAAGTGGTTGTACTACCTATTTCAGCAACTAGATAATCTACTTTCAAATGAATTTCCTCCCTTTTATGCTTCTTCTTCCTCTTCTTCATTATCAGCAATACCCATTAACCTTTTAATTATGAAGGATGCAACAGCTGTACCATTTGATCCGCGACCAAATCCAACATCCATACCATTTGCTTTAGCTATATCATCTGTTACTTGTGTACCACCAGAAACAAGTATAATTTTATCTCTTACTCCTTTTTCGATGCATAAATCATTAAGCTTTCTCATGTTCTTTATATGCACATCATTATGAGAAATGATTGTACTACATAGTATTGCTTGAGCTTTTGATTCTATAGCGGCATCTACTAATTTTTCTATTGGGCAGGAGGTTCCAAGGTAAACTGCTTGTATACCAAATCTTTCAACTCCACCATGTTTTATATCAATAACTTCTCTGAGTCCTACTGAATGTTCATCTTCACCTACAGTAGCTGCGGCAACTTTTATTGGGTGCTCTTTTACATAATCTTTCATAACTTGATTTGATAACACTTTTCTTCTCTTAGGAAGTACTAATTCATCACGTTTTACAGGAGTAAAATCGCAAACACCCTTAATTTCTACAAGACAACCTTCAGATTTTTGCAGAACTTGTTTATGAAGAACTTCAACATTTTTAAGGTTCATTCGCTTGCCCATTTCAAGGGCTGCAGCCTCACTAATCTGCTCATTTTCTGGTATAAATAGAGTAACTTTAACGTACCCGTCTTTTGCCCATTGAACTTCCGGAATAATAGTACCATCTTCTTTAACTTTTTCCATTCTCTTAAATACATTATCATTTTCATCTAATTCATCAATATATTGAATTTTTGAATGGTTGCATAAGGTACATTCATGGATTGCATCACAAGCTTTTTTATATTCACTCGGAACATTATTAAAGCCAAAATGACCACAAACTGGTGCAAAATAATCACTGTCTCTTAAAACTATTGTATCCACAGCATCTCCGCCATCCATCTTTCTTGCAATACCATCATCATTTCTTTCAGGATACTCGCCTGAATCTATAAAGAATCCAGCATCAACTGATTTAAAATAACCCCCTACTTCTATCATTTCTTCAAGGAACATTATGGCTCTTTCTTCAAGTTCTCTAGCTTTTTCAGGTAAATATCCAGTCTTCTTAAGTTCTATCATGTCCATTAGACCATCCATACCTAAAAAGGATTGTTTTGTAGTATTTATAGCATGAATATTATTATAATGCCATGGAACATTACGTCCTTCATCAGGAGTTATAGTACTTTGAATGTCCACGGAAGTTAATTCTGATATTAATAAATTCAATGTATGACCAACTGTAGCTTCTCTTTCACAAGACTCTACATATTTTGTATTCATCTGAGCTCTCATTTTGTACTTTTTAAAGAAATGTCTAAGCGCCACTGCATAAGGCAAATCATATCTCATGCAAGGTGCTGGTGCTGAAGTTGGTGGTACAGTAGACAATGCAATATTTTCTGGTTTCATTCCTACCATTTCTGAAAAACAAGAATTTATAGCATGTTGAACCATTAGCTCTGGCATTACCTTATAGCCCTTCATAGCTGTTGCATTGGCATTATGTGCACCATCTATTTGAAGGATATTTGCCCAGCACATTACACCTTTTGCTACTGCTGCATCTACAAAGGATCTATACATATTTATATTTCTATAAAGAACATTGTATTGTGGATCTTGATGAGCTCCATTAACCCCTTCTTCTGCGAACATAACTGCTACATCTGGACCTGCCACA
This sequence comes from Clostridium sp. FP1, assembly GCF_011065975.2. Taxonomy (NCBI): domain Bacteria; kingdom Bacillati; phylum Bacillota; class Clostridia; order Eubacteriales; family Clostridiaceae; genus Clostridium; species Clostridium sp. FP1. Next base: position 3,218,038 of record NZ_JAAMNJ020000001.1, read on the forward strand.
CCTGATACATAGGAATGGAAATTAATTCTTCTTCCTACTTCTTCTTCTATTAAATCTATAGCTTTTCTTGTTGCTCTAACTTCTTTTCTAGTTATTGGAACGCCACCTATACCTTCTGGGCTTCCTTCAAGTAATCCATCAAAATGACTTTGCCCCATTGTCCTTATAACCATTAAATGATCCGCACCATGCCATGCAGCCATTCTCATTCTTCTTATATCATCTTCAAATCTTCCTGAAGCTATTTCTGTAGTAATAACAGGTCTTGGTTGTGGGTCTATACCCTCAAAGCTTCTTGCTGCTGGAAGACCATGGCTTTTCTTTAGTGGAGCTGATATTTCATGGTATGTAAACTCTCCTACTTTTCCTTCTTTATTTTCTTCTCTCCAGTGCCAACCTCTCCATTTTGGTTCATATTTATCTAAGTCTTTTAATATCTCTTCCACATTAAGTTTTATATTTTCTTCTAACTTTTCAACCATTACTTGTCACTTCCCTTCATTTTTTCTGATACTATATCCCAGCCTATTCCTCTGCACAATTCCTCTCCTGCTTTAAGGTAATCCATGTTCTTAATTTTTGCATAAGTTAAAATAACATTTCCAATACCTTTCCCAAGTAAATTATATTTCGTACCATAATCAATTAATGGTTTTGCCTGCAAACTTGAAAATCCCATTCTGAGTACTACAGACCTCTCTATAGATGGTGATGTATGAGTATAAGCTAAATCCACAATAGGTTTTACAATTTCCTCAGTTAAGTTCCAAAATCTATCATATAATTGCTCCTCGGTAAGACCTTTCAAATGTTCCCTTCTTATTTCAAAATCATCTTCTCTTTTCATAAATTAAATTCCTCCTAAAAATTTTAGTACTTAATCTATTTCAATATTATGTTGTTTTAATATTTCAACTGTTTTTTCCATACTTAGTTTTGTTTCTAAGGATAAAAACCTGATATCAACTTTTTCCACCTTATTATCTATCAATTTGTTAAGGCAATTTTTTATGTAGGAATTTTTTAGCCCTTCCATATCAACATCTGTGACTGTTACTACTTCTGGATGAGATGGAATTACTATATTAACGCCTGGTATTTGCTCTTTAGGATCACCTACATAAACCTTAATGCCGTTATCTTTAGCAAAATTAAGCTGAGGTATTAAATGTTTTCCAGCTCCAGTATATTCAGTCTCTTGCACAACTATTATGGCATCATCATCGTATTCCTGAGCAATTGCAAAAGCTGCTACTAAAGATGTATTGCCTGCTGGTCCTCTTTCTAGTCCTTCAAGCCCCGCGAGTATTTCAGTCATCCAAAATACTTCACCTTGAGAGGTAGTTACATATCTATCCAAATATCTTAGTGGCCGTGCTGCACTTCTAGGTACATCTGACCTGTCAGGATTTGTCATAAACGGAATACCAAAGCCTGTATGGCCTGTTGTAAACGATTTCTTATTAAAGTCTATGTCTGAGGCCATATGAAGTCCGGAAAGATCAACTGATGCTCCTATTATTTTCGTTTTCACAGCACCTGCCTTAATAAGCCCTCTTGCAGTACCAGTAACATTTCCACCACCTGCATGAGTTATAATAACTGCATCAGGATCTTTACCAAATTTTTCTCTACACTGCTCAGCTATTTCATATCCTAGTGTTTCAATTCCAGCTACACCGTAAGAAGAATATAAAGACGCATTATAATATTTTGTATCTTCAAGTATTTTTAGGTAAGTATAAAACAATTCAGGTCCTACGGAAAGCCTAATAACTTCTGCTCCAAGTCCCTCACACTTTCTTCCCTTTTCTAATATTTCTGGCTGCCCTATTTTTTTTGAATCATAACATTCGTTTGCTATTATACATTTAAGACCCCTAATGTTGGCTTGTGATGCAACCGCTGCTCCATAATTACCTGAAGTAGCTGCTCCTACGCCAATGTATCCTCTCTTCATTGCATCATATACAGATATAGATGCTCGTCTATCTTTAAAACTACCAGAAGGGTTACAACTTTCATCCTTTGCAAATATTCTAGCTGCATGTCCAGTTTTTGAAGTCTTCCTTGCAAGTTTTGTAATGTTTTTCAGCTCTATTAACGGAGTATTTCCTACCCCTACCTCATTTTGAATTTCTTTAACTTCCTCTAAGCAATATCCAACATCTTTCATCAATCCTTCATAATCAAAGGAAAGTTTGCCAGTTTCATATTTACTATAATCTATTCCTATAGATTTAAGAATTATTTCATTCTTACGTTCCATAAGCTCTTCATATTTATTCACCCTTTATTACCTCCTCTTAAATTATCATTAAACCTTACTATTTTGCTATTATTTCTCTAGCTTGTTTTCCTATATTACTTATTTCTTCAACATATTTACCATAGGTATGGTAGTATCCTGGCTCTATGTCTACAACTTCCCCGCTAGAAATTCTGCCTATATTAGTTTCAATTTGTACCTTATCTCCAAGTTCACAATCGCTAAGGCACTTTCCGCGTGTCCAACTCTTAAGTGGAGTTTTTTTTGTCTCATCTGGTATATTTGTAGCTCTATCTTCTGGTAGCAAAACGATTTCTTCTACTTCAACCCAGGTGCCTTTTTTTATCATAATTTTTACCTCCCATATTTGAAAGTATTTTATTTACATAGAGCAATTTCTGTGCCAAATAGAAAACACATGTATCTAAGCCAGTGCTTAAATACATGTGTTTATTATTCGCAAAATATTCTGCATATTTTTTATATAACTCAAAATTAAAATTGGTTATTTATGGTTGTCCATCTGTTTACTTGGGTTTCTATGTATGCATAATATTTTGCATACATAGCAAGAATTCTTGCTTTTTTTTAATATTCTACTAATATTTTATGTATTTTTATTTTGTATTGAAGATTTTGTCTCGAAATGCCAAGTTGCCTAGCCGCTTTACTAACATTAAATTTATTCTTTTTTAATGATTTTTCTATTATGGTCTTTTCGATTTCACTCATATAATTTTCTAAATGGAAGTTCCCATCATCATTTGTGATAATGTCTTGAGCATTGTTACTATTATCACAGGCTATTCTAAAATCAAAATAGTTTTCTGTTAAAATGGAATTGTAGTCTGCCATATTTATTGCAGCTTCAATAACATTTGTCAGCTCACGCACATTTCCTGGCCAATTATATTCTTGAAGTTTTTTCATCATAACTTCATCAATACCTATTATATTTTTACATAGAATTTTGTTATATCTTTCAATTAACTTATTCACAAATATAGGAATATCATCTTTTCTCTCTTTTAGTGGAGGTATATTTATTCTGAGTACACATAACCTATAATAAAAATCTTTTCTTAATTTACCACTTTCAATAAGTTTCTCTGGTTCCTCATTTAAAGTAGCTATTATTCTTACATCAATATCTATACTTTTAGTACCTCCAATGGGTCTTATATACCCCTCTTGCAGTACTCTTAAAAGTTTAGATTGAAGATAAGGTTCTAGTGAATTAACTTCATCTAATAAAATGGTCCCATGATTTGCCTCCTCAAATAATCCTTTTTTATTTTCTGCCCCTGTAAAAGCACCCTTTTCTGTACCGAAAAGCATTCCCTCTAGAAGTAGTGCAGGAATGGCTGCACAATTTATAGGTATGAAAGGCTTATTTTTTCTTAACCCATCATAATGAATACTTTGAGAAAACACTTCTTTACCTGATCCAGTTTCTGCATATATTAATACAGAGGAACTTGACATACTAGCTTTTTTAGCTTTTTCAATAGCAGTTTTCATAATAGGATTATCACCATATATATCACTAAAAGTATAATGACTATTAATTTTTTTATCTAGATTTTGCAATTTACAAATACTTTCAGTTAGCTCTTTTAACTGAGTCATATCTTTTGCTATTTCAATCACCGCTATAACCTTATTATCTAGGGTTACTGGCACTGTAGTATTTATAGTAGTGACTTTTTTCTTATATCCATTGCCATAATGTTGTATTAAGCCCACAATTTTTTCACCAGTCTTTAATACATTCATAAGGGTAGAATCATCTTCTTTTACATCCTCTAAATACTCACTAACTTTTTTACCTAAGACTTCACTAGGCTTTATACCTTCTACTTTTCCCATGACAGTATTATAATATATAGTCTTGCCATCCTTATCTACTACTTGAATTCCTTCCTCCAAATTTTCTAATAGACATTCTAGTATTTTTTCTGCATTTAGAATTTCACTATCCATATTACCCCTCCCTAATGGAGTATTTACACTTTAAATTAATTATACCACATGGAATTTTATTGTAAATTTATTTTTAATCTAAAAAAAAACGAAATATATAGATTTTACTATACATTTCGCTAGTTGGTGGTACAATAATTTAAACCATTGGTTTATTAATATCTCCTACCTTTTCTTTCAATGCTGACAACTGTTCTCCATAGTTCTTTTCAACGATGTCATCCCATATTTCTGCACCCTTAATCCCGCATCTCTTAGGAACAAAAACAGGGTCTAAGCCCATCTTTTTTTGCTGCTCATAGTCTTTAAGAGTTGCAAAAACAGGTTTTGATAATAGTATAATAGCAATAATATTCAGCCATGCCATCATACCAACACCAATGTCTGCAAGATTCCAGGCCACACTCGATGTACGGATTGTTCCGTAAAATGTAGATATTATTAAAATGATTTTTGTGAGAAATGTAATTGTTTTAAATTTCTTATTTTTATTAAATAGATATGCTACATTACTCTCTGTATAATATCCAAATGCTAGCAATGTAGTGAAGGCAAAGAAGAATATTGCTATAGCAATAAATGGACTACCAAGACCGGGAATCATTGTGTTTATAGATTCTTGAGCGAAGGCAGTACCAACGCCAACTCCTGGAAGATGCTCCACTATAAACCCGCCAGCAGGATTTACAACATTATATTTCCCTGTAGAGAGTATCATAAGTGCAGTTGCAGTACAAACGAATAATGTATCCACATATACTGAGAAAGCTTGAACAAGACCCTGTTTTGCTGGGTGAGATACTTCAGCAGCTGCGGAAGCCTGTGCACCACTCCCCATTCCTGCTTCGTTAGAGTAAAGTCCCCTTTTTACTCCCCACATAACTGCATTTCCAAATATAGCACCGAATGCTGCATTAAGGTTAAATGCAGAACTGAAGATTAAACCAAGCATTGCTGGTACATTTTTAAAATTTATAACCAAAATAACTAAAGCAATTAGGATATAAGCACCTGCCATAAATGGAACAACTGCTCCAGCAAAATTACCTATTCTTTTAATTCCACCGAAAATTACAAATCCGAATAAAACAGCAACAAATACTCCTGTAATAATTGGAGAAATACCAAAAGCGTTTTTTGATGACTCTGCAATGTTAAATGCTTGGATACCTGGACCGGTAAAACCATTTCCTATAATGGTTACTATAGCGAACAGTATAGCAAAAGGTTTATTTTTCAGACCTTTTTCTATATAGTACGCCGGACCTCCACGGTAATCACCTGAAATGTCTTCTTTCCACACCTGGGCTAGTGCAGATTCTGCGTATGCCGAGCCTGCCCCTAAGAAAGCAATAATCCACATCCAAAAGATTGCTCCTGGACCACCATAGAATATTGCAGTAGCAACTCCAGCAATATTTCCAACACCTACTCGTCCACCTAATGCCATAGCAAAGCTTTGAAAAGACGAAACACCTTTTGTAGAGCTCTTTCCTCCAAACAATTGCCCCACCATGTCTTTAATTAGGCGTAGTTGTGGGAATTTCATTCGTAATGAAAAATAAATTCCAGATCCCAAACAAAGATAAATCAAACCCGTACTCCAAAGCAGACCCGCGATTTTACCTGTTAAAGTAGCAAAATCCATTTATTAAACCTCCCCTATAATATTTTTTTAATTTTAGCTATTCTGTAGATACATCCTTAAATTTTTTTAATCACTTTCCAAATCAAATAAATAATCGTTTTCTATTTATTTTTCCTCCATTATAATATGATCATTTCAAAAATACTCAATTTAAATCAAAAAAATATTCAGAATTCTGAATATATCTTATTGTTAATACTACTATTTTTCAGCCTATTTCACAATATAGTAGAAGTCCTTCAAAAAATTTATTTATAGAAATTTTGCCTCCAGTATTTTTTTTCCCTTTTATATGATCCATCTCAGCTCTCACGCTGGAAAAATCGAAAAGTACATTTGCATAAGTATTAAAAGTTTCATTCATATAATCTTCAATTCCTAAGTTTGCCATATTCTCTAGTCCATTCTTAATGGACCTTCGAATCCTTTGTTTTACAATCTCTGGAGTGTCTCCAAAGCAAGTGAACAGTTCCTCTAAATTAGATTCGGAAAAGGATTTTTTTGTTTCAATTATAAGTGTACATATTTTGATTATATCTGTTGTTCCTTTTTCACCAAGCATTCCAAGAATACTTAAAACGTGTTTTACTTCCTTTAGGCTATCCTTTATATCCACATTGGGCTGTTCCGAACTTTTTAACATTTTCTTTATATTAGACAACATCATTTTCATTTCAATTTTTTCTGCAACTTTTGAAATCACTTTTTCCACTTCAATTTTATTAATGGGTTTATTTATAAAAAATTCTATTCCTGATTTGTATGAATCTGCGATAAGCTCACTATCTAAAACCTGAGATATCATAATAAAACAAATATCAGGTTTTAATATTTTAAGCCGCTGTACAAGAGTATTTCCATCCATTTTAGGCATGAGAAAATCTACAAGTACAATATCAGGGCTTAATAAAAATATTTCGTTATAAGCAGTTTCACCATTATTTGAGCAACCTATAACTTCAAATGAATTGTCTTCTTCTATTATATTAGTGAGTATTCTTACCATGCTTATGTCATCATCGGCAATATAGTATCTCATATAGCTTCTCCTTCCATTATATCTTCCTTTATTTTTATAGTAAATTCCGTTCCTTTATCCACTTCCGAATGAACTTCTATAGTACCTGAAAAAATATCATTAACAATGCTTTTTACATGGGCAAGTCCTATACCACGGCAAATGTCACCAGTCTCTGTATTAAATTTTGTTGAAAATCCAGGATTAAAAATATATTCAATATCTTTATCTTTTATGCCTTTGCCATTATCGGATATAAGAAAAATATAGTACCCTTGGCTCTTTCTAATAGAAATATTTATATTCCCATTCTTCATTTCTTCCATAGCTTCTATGCTATTGTAAATAAGGTTCCTCAATACGGAAACCAAATAAAAATGTTCCTTCACATTAAAATTATCTATTACTTCGAAGTTTAAACTTGCATTAGATTTATTTCTTTTTATATGATCCTTTACATCCATCTCAATAATATTTGCCATGTCTCTAATATTCATTTTCACCCTATCCGTTTTTTCTCCAACCATTTCTTCTAATCCTTTTATAACGCTGATATAATCCTTTTTTATTTCATGTACATCTTTTGCTATATCAAGAGAAATGTTTTTTAAATCTAAGGGATAGTTTTGCTGCGATATGACTTTATAAAGATAATAGGCTTTTTTCATAACATCTTCAATATCCGAATTGTTTTTGTTCATAAAATAAATTTCACTTTTTACACTTGAAGTCATTAAAATTAATTTTCTATATCTTTCTTCATGCTCATCCTTTATCAGTAAAAATTTGTAATATTTCAGTAGTAATATTATAGATATTGCTATTGCAGTTCTTATAAAGGCTATAATTGCTAAATCTTGGAACAATATATAGCTATACCCCTTGAAACAAAGCATTGTGTTAATTTCTATAATGTTTGAAAGAAAATCACAGAAAAATACCGAAAAAAATAAATCTGTTAAATTCGTTTTTGCTTTCCTCAAATAGAATAAATAAAATAATATTCCATAGCTAAAATAAAACAAAATATCAGCGCCTATAAACCCAAGGGTAGTATGTAAATTATTAGTCCCAACGTATAAGAATATTCCCCTATAAAGGGGAGACATTATACCAGTTGCAAAGATAATTTCCATTGCATTAAATTCCTTATAAAAATAAATGAAAACAGGCAATATTACAACTGACAAGGTTATTATAAATCCTGGCACAAAAAAATTTATATTAACTTGAGATGCTAAGGCGATGCCTATAGAAATAATAAAAATGGATTTTATCTTTTTCATGATTTTCTCCCTTATATAATGATATATAATATCATTATATATCAAATTAATTAAATCTAACACTTTAAAGACCTTAAATTATTTTATAATAAATAAACAAAAGCACCTACTCCTAAGCAGATGCCATTGACTATACTATAAAATTATTTTTTTATTTACTACTCAATTGCACTAATATAAAGGAAACTTACTACCTAATTGAACTACTTTTTCTCTAATCTCTTCTATATTGCCTTCTCTATTTTCTATAGTTTCATTCATAAGTCCCGCTATTATTTTCATTTCTGCTTCCTTAAATCCTCTTGTAGTTACAGCCGGTGTTCCAATTCTTATACCGCTTGTAACAAATGGGCTTAATGTTTCATTTGGTACAGTATTTTTATTTACAGTAATACCCACAAGGTCTAATAGCTTTTCAGCTTCTTTACCCGTTATATTTTTATTTGTTAATTCTATAAGTAAAAGATGGTTATCTGTACCGCCTGATACTAATTTAAAACCATATTTTAAAAGCTCTTCACCTAGTACTTTTGCATTTTTAACTACTTGGTCAATGTAAACTTTGAATTCTGGTCTAAGAGCTTCTCCAAAACAAACAGCTTTAGCAGCTATAGTCTGCATTAATGGTCCACCTTGCATACCTGGGAAAATAGACTTGTCTATTTGTTTTGCATATTTTTCTTTACATAAGATTGCTCCACCTCTAGGTCCTCTTAATGTTTTATGAGTAGTAGTTGTAACAAAATCAGCATAAGGCACTGGAGACTGATGTGCTCCTGTTGCTACAAGCCCTGCTATATGAGCCATATCTACAAACATATAAGCTCCAACTTCATCGCATATTTCCCTAAAGGCTGCAAAATCTATAGCTCTTGGGTAAGCAGAAGCCCCAATAACTATCATCTTAGGATTATGCTCTTTAGCAAGTGCTAGCACTTGCGCGTAATCTATAGTCTCTGTTTCTAGATTAACTCCATAAGGAATGAAGTTATATAAAATTCCTGAAAAGTTTACTTTACTCCCATGAGTTAAATGTCCACCATGACTTAAATTCATACCAAGTACTGTATCTCCTGGTTTTAGTACAGAAAAGTATACGGCCATATTAGCTTGTGAACCTGAGTGAGGTTGAACATTAGCATGCTCTGCACCAAAAAGTTCTTTCATTCTATCCCGTGCTAAATCTTCTACTTTATCCACTACCTCGCAACCACCATAATATCTTTTAGCAGGATAGCCTTCTGCATATTTATTCGTTAATATAGACCCATTTGCTTCCATTACAGCTTTGCTAACAAAATTTTCAGAAGCAATTAGTTCTATATGATCCTCTTGTCTTGCATCCTCCTCTTGAATAATTTCGTAAACTTTTAAATCACTCTTTTTTAAATATTCCATCATATAAGTACCCTTCCTCTCATCTTTTAAATTAAATTATTATTTTGGTTTCTAATTTTGAAATTAAATAAATTTTTGAAAATAATATTATACCCCTATTATAAAATTTAATAACCTATTAATCAACCTAAAGATGAAAATTTTCCCGAAATGTTCTGAATTATTTGGGAAATACACTTATTATGAGATTTTAAAACACTTTATAGCATATTACTATAGGTATGTATGATATTTTGCACTACAAACAATAACAAATAATTCAATTTTCCAAAAAATAATATTTTATTAGATTTATGGTATATAATGATAGTGCGAATTTATTATAATATAATAAACATAATTTTATATTTACGATTTATAATAGCTATAAAATCTAAAATTAATTTTATACTGAAAGGAGATACCATGCATATTGATGATATTATTCATGTAGCCACTGACGCTGGTAAAATCATACTCGAAAATGGCGGAGAAACTTATAGAGTTGAGCAAACAATTAGTATGATATGTAAGTCCTATGGCATACCACACACTGAAAGTTTTGTTACTCCCACGGGCATTATGGTTTCTATAACTAACAGTGAAAATAAAACCATTTCATTAGTTAGAAGAATAAATAATAGAACGGTTAATCTTCGTAAGGTTGAGATGATCAACAATCTGTCTAGAAAAATAGTTACAAAACCCATATCCACTTATGAAATGAAAAAAGAAATTGAATATATTAATAATATACCACCCTATTCTTATAAGACCACCACATTTTTTGCTGCTGGCTCTTCAGGATTTTTCACCTTGCTTTTTGGCGGAAATTATAAAGATTTTTTTGTAGCCTTTATAATTGGAGCTCTTATAAATTATTCAGGTGGATATTTAGATAAATTAGAGGTAAATGGTTTTCTGAAAAATATGCTTGGTGGTGCCTTAGCTGCAACCGTAGCCCTTATAGCAGCAGCTTTAGGAATAGTTGGTAATATGGATACTATAATAATAGGGTCTATAATGATACTCGTACCTGGTATTTCTATAACAAATGCAATACGAGATACTATTGCTGGTGATTTAGTTTCTGGCGTATCACGGTCAATAGAAGCGCTATTCGTAGCTATCGCCATATCTGCAGGCACAAGTATAATTTTCAAAATATGGGTATTGCTATTTGGAGGTGGTTTAATATGATTCTTAATTCATTTTATGCTTTTTTAAGTTCTCTTGGTTTTGGAGTACTATTTAATATCAGAGGTAAAAACCTAATTATAGCATCAATTGGAGGAGGTCTTAGCTGGTTTACTTATCTTCTTTCCGCAAGACTACAGCCCTCATTAGTTTTTTCATTGTTTCTAGCCTCCCTGATAGGTAGTGTTTACTCAGAAATAATGGCAAGGATTTATAAGAGTCCTGTGACCCTATTTATAATTTGTGCAATTATACCTCTTGTTCCAGGTGGTGGAATGTATTATGCAACTCTTGAAGCAGTAAAGGGGAATTTTGATGCTTCTCTATCCAAAGGTGTAGTAACTTTGTTTAGTGCAGGTGCTATTGCAATTGGAATAGTTTTTGTATCCTCCATAAGTACAATTTTCAAAAAAATAAAGAAGTAAAATTTGTTAACAAATTTTACTTCTTTATTTTTTATTTTAAAAACATAAGAAATGTTGAAACTAACTCCTGAATTTTTTCTTCTTCAATTGGGTCATCATCATGTAAAAGACAGTTTTTTGTATATCTCTCTAAAACTAAACCACCGACCTTACTCATAGCAGCGCGAGCAGCCGCAACTTGAACCAATATATTCTTGCAGCAAACTTCACTTGTCACCATCTTTTCTATACCCTTAACCTGTCCTTCAATTTTCCTTAGTCTCACTTGAATATCTCTCACTAGCTCATCATTCATTGCTTTATCTTTTTCCTTTGTCATTTTATCACTCCTATATATAATATAGTGAACCACTGTCCATGGTTAATTGTAAATTTTAGTTCTATCATCATACCCGGTATAGGTACTATTTATAATTATAGCATCAGAATTATTACAAATCAAGAGGTAAGCAATGGAATTAATACATAAATTTTAAAATTATAAACGTAAAAACAGCATAATATAAGAATATTATGCTGTTTTCACTTAACTATATTCTATTGGTATATTACTTCTTTATCTCTGCTTTTGCGATACCTAATTCCTCAAGTTGCTTGTCATCAACCATATTTGGTGCCTGGGTCATTGGACAGAAAGCATTTTGATTTTTAGGGAAAGCTATTACATCTTTAATATTTTCTGTTCCGGCTAAGAACATTACTACTCTATCTAGTCCAAAAGCAAGTCCGCCATGTGGTGGTGGTCCAAATTTAAACGCTTCTAGTAAGAATCCAAATCTTTCCCATGCTTTTTCCTGAGTAAATCCTAAAACTTTAAACATAGTTTCTTGTAGGCTAGAATCATGTATTCTTATGCTTCCTCCACCTAATTCTTCACCATTTAATACCATATCATAAGCTTTGGCCCTAACTCTACCTGGCTCTGACTCTAAATACTGTAAATCTTCATCCATTGGCATTGTAAACGGATGATGAGCTGCTACATATCTATTTTCTTCTTCGTTATAATCTACCAGTGGAAATTCTGTAACCCATACAAAATTAAATTCCACATTATCTTTTAATATTTCTAGTTCTTTAGCTAACTGTAATCTTAATGCACCTAATGATTGTAATACTATGCTATCTTTATCCGCAACAATAAGTACTAAATCTCCAGTCTTTGCTTCTACCTTATTTAATATAGCTTGCATTTGCGTCTCACTTAAGAACTTAGCTATAGGGGATTTAATCTCATCTTCTTTATACGCAATATAGGCAAGACCTTTTGCTTTGTAAGTTTTAACAAACTCACCTAATTTGTCTAGTTTTTTTCTTCCCATATCTGCAGAATTCGCAACTTTTATAGCTCTTACTGACCCACCATTATCTATGGCATTTTTAAATACTACAAATTCACATTCACGTACTTCTTCACTAATATCCACTATTTCCATTCCAAATCTTAAATCAGGTTTATCTGAACCATATTTATCCATAGCCTCTTTGTATGTTATTCTTTTCATAGGAAGCATAACATCCTCATTTACTACTTCTTTAAATACTTTTTTAATTAGTGCTTCATTTACAGCTATAACATCTTCCTCTTCCACAAATGACATCTCTATATCTACTTGCGTAAATTCAGGTTGCCTATTTGATCTTAAATCCTCATCTCTAAAACATCTTGCAATTTGGAAATACTTATCATATCCAGAAACCATTAATAATTGTTTGAACAATTGTGGTGATTGTGGAAGTGCATAAAAGTTTCCTGGGTAATTCCTACTTGGAACTAAATAATCACGAGCACCTTCTGGAGTACTTTTTGTAAGCATAGGTGTTTCTATTTCTAAAAAACCATTTTCGTCCAAAAAGTCACGAATTACCTTAGCTGTTTTATGGCGTATCATAAGGATTTTTTGCATATCTGGTCTTCTTAAATCAAGATACCTATATTTTAGACGTATATTTTCTGAGGCATCTAAATCTTCTTTTATATATATAGGTGGAGTTTCTGATTCAGACAATATCTTTATACTTTCTCCTTTAAGCTCTACTTGCCCAGTTGGCATATTATCATTAGGAGATTGTCTTTTAATTATTTCTCCAGTTATAGCAATACAGTACTCTGGTTTCACTAAATCCGCCTTTTCAAAAGCTTCTTTGTTTATTTCTTCTCCAAATACTACCTGTAATAGTCCTGTTCTATCTCTTAAATCGATAAAAACAAGTCCTCCTAAGTTTCTTTTTGTTCCAACCCAGCCCATTACTGTTACTTTATTTGATATATGTGTTTCACGAAGATCGCCACACATATTTGTTCTTTTTAAGCCGTTTAATGCTTCTGCCATTTTGTTCCCTTCCTCTCTTTAATGTCAACCTTAACCTTTTTGCTCATGGTTGTAATTTATGCTTTTACTATATCAATAATTTCTTGTAACCTATCTAATTTAATTTCAAACTGCTGCCTGTCAGACATTCTTTTTATTTTAGCAATTCTTGTTTTAATTTCATCTTCACCTAAAATAATTGTATAGTAGGCCTCAATCTTATTTGCATATTTCATTTGAGCTTTTACACTTTTGTCCATATGGTCGCATTCACATTTTATTCCCTTTTCGCGAAGAGAATTCACAATTTTAATTGCTTCACATTTAGATGCTTCATTCATAGAACCAACATAAAGCTCCATGTATTTTTCACTTGGAATCTCTATATTATTTTCTTCAAGTGACATTAATAGTCTTTCAATTCCCATACCAAAACCCATAGCTGGAACATCTGGTCCACCTATTTGTTTAATTAAATTATCATATCTTCCACCACCGCAAAGTGCAAGGCCATTTTTGTCAAGTACTTCAAATACAGTTTTAGTGTAATAATCCAGTCCCCTCACTATAAGTGGATCCACATCAAAGTGTATTTCCATAACCCTAAGGTAATTTTTTAAGCTTTCAAAATGAGTAGAGCATTCGTCGCAAATGTAATCAGATATAATTGGAGCACCGCTAACTATTCCCTTACAACTATTAACTTTACAATCTAAGATCCTTAGTGGGTTTTTTTCAAATCTACTTTTGCAAGTTTCACAAAGCTCTTCATATTTATTCCCTAAAAATTCTTTTAATGCTCCGTTATATTTTTTTCTACAACTCGGACATCCCATACTGTTGATTTTTAATTGAACACCTTCTATTCCAAGCTCTTTATACACTCTCATAACAAGGCTAATTACCTCAGCATCAATGGAGGCTTCCACAGATCCACAAACTTCAACCCCAAACTGATGGTGCTCTCTAAATCTTCCCTTTTGCATTTTCTCATATCTGAAACAAGGAGTAAAATAATACAATTTTGTAGGTTGCACCTCATTAAATAGCCCATTTTCTATAAATGCTCTTACTGCAGGTGCTGTTCCCTCTGGTTTTAGTGTAATACTGCGTCCACCCTTATCTTCGAAAGTATACATTTCCTTTTGAACCACATCTGTAGTTTCTCCTACGCCTCTTTTAAACAATTCAGTATGTTCAAACATAGGTGTTCTAATTTCGCGGCAACCATATACAGAACATAATTTTCTGAATAAATTCTCTACATACTGCCATTTATAAATATTTTCAGGTAGTATATCTTTAGTACCCTTAGGTGCTTGAATATCCATTTTATACCTCCTCTTACTCCGTTGAAAATTGAAAATGGAAAGTTGAAAGTTTTAACTTTCCATTTTCAACTATAAACATAAACTTCAATTTTTAACTATACAAAGTTTCCAGTAGCTCAATTTTCTTTTCTATCATCTCATCTATCCTTTTCATGTACTCGCGAACATCCTTAATATTTGCAAACCTTTCATGCCTGTTTTCCTCTAAAAAAACAACTTTACAAACAGCATCTGCACCAAGTGCTATAACTGTCTGCTTTTCTTCAATCATTTGAATATTATATATTCCTTCTTTACCCGGTGTTTTATATCCAATATTCTCCATATTACCCACCATATTTTTCTGCCTATACATATAATAAGGTTTCATATTAAGTTTTTTAGATAATTCCACCGTCTGCTCATACATTTGGTTTAATTCTTCTTGACCAGGAATTACAAACTTATAGTTATTAAGCATCTTTTCATGGAGCTTAGAAGCTCTTTTTATAGACAAGCCATGAATTGTAATACTATCAGGTTTAATTTCAAATATTTTATCACAAGTTTTTATTATATGTGAAATTTTCTCCCCAGGAAGTCCTACTATTAAGTCCATATTTATATTATCAAACCCTAATTGCCTTGCCATATCAAACTTTTGAGTAACGCTATCTACGGAATGACTTCTACCAATTAATTTCAAGGTATCATCATTCATAGTTTGAGGATTAATACTTATTCTATGCACTCCATACTTTTTCATAGTAGTTAACTTATTAAAAGTTATACTATCGGGCCTTCCGCATTCTACAGTAAATTCACGTACATTGTTATTCTGAGTAAAAGCTTCATAAATACATTTCATTATATATTCAAATTGCTCATCATTTACAGAAGTGGGGGTACCACCTCCAAAATAAACACATTCAATATTTAGCTTCTTTTCTTTGATGTAATTACTTATCTCTTTAATCTCATGAGACAGTGCCTCAAGATAAGGCTGTACTATGTCTTTGCAACTTTCTATAGGATTTGAGGCAAAAGAACAGTATAGACAACGTGTAGGACAAAAGGGCATGCCAATATAAACACTTATATTGTCCTTGTTTTTATTAACAATATTTTTCTCAAACTTTGCAACATCAATACAAAGTTGTGCTTTATCTTCTCTTGCAACATGTTTTTCTTTGAACTGCGCTATGATGGCTTCCTCCGAATATCCCTCTTGTAATAGTTCAAGAGCTTTTTTAGAAGGCCTAATTCCTATTAAGGTACCCCAAGGCAGCTGATTTTCTGTGCTCTTTGAAAAATATAAAAAAACAGCTTTTTTTACTTCATCCTTTAGTTTATAGGAATTATCAACTTTGTATTCAAAACTTTCAGAGTCTTTTTTTATTGTTACTATATCTTCCTTTACTTCAATATTAAAATCATAATTTTCTTCTACAAATTTAATATCAGCGAATAAAAAAAATAAATTTATCATTTGATATACATCATAATTAAATTCTTCATTATTTAATTTTACCTTAATCATTTTAACTCCTTACGAACCATAGTTTAAAAAATTCTTATTCCTATAATGCTCTATATTAATCTTGTAAAAAAGGGTTGCTTAATTTTTCATTGTTTATTGTGCTACTTGGTCCATGACCAGGATACACTATGGTGGATTCAGGAAGGCATAGAAGTTTTAATTTTATACTCATAATTATAGTATTAAAATCTCCTCCTGCAAAATCTGTTCTTCCAATGGAACCTGCAAAAAGAGTATCTCCAGTGAAAACACAGTTTTCAACTTTAAAGCACATACCACCAGGTGTATGACCTGGTGTGTCTAAACAAGTGAACTCTAAGTTAGAAATTTTTATTACATCCCACTGCTTTAATAACTTATCTGCACCACCTTCAATAAGAGGACCAAATAAATACTCGCCCTTTGTTATTAAATCATCATCTGCTTTGCTTATACATACTGTTGCATTTGTGATGGCTTTTAACTGCGCCACACCAGTGGTATGATCTAAATGCCCATGAGTCAAAAGTATATACGTAACTTTCGCACCCATAATATCTATAGCACGAGTAATATCATCCACGTCTCCACCAGGATCTAGTACTACAGCTTCTTTTGTAGTCTCATCCATTACAATATAGCAATTTGATCCATATATTCCTGTAATAAGTCGTTTAATTTCCATTTTATACCTCCTAGAACTCTTTCTTGCTCTCTATAAGTAAAGTTACTGGTCCATCATTTTGTATAAAAACCTGCATATCTTCTCCAAAATCTCCGGTTTTAACATCACCTAATACTGCCTTGCACTGTTTAACAAATTCTAAATATAGTATTTTCGCTCCATCTCCACCAAGTGCTCTCATGAAATTCGGTCTTCTGCCTTTTCTACAATCCCCATATAGCGTAAATTGAGAAACCACAAGCATTTCTCCCTCTACGTCTATTAGTGACTTATTCATTTTTTCATCTTCTTCAAAAATCCTAAGATTTAATATCTTATCTACTAGGTATTTTACATCGTCTTCCGTATCTTCCTCGCTAATACCTAGTAGAACATTTAAACCAAACCCTATTTCACTCCGTAATTTACCATCTACTTCAACCTTTGATGACTTTACTCTTTGCACTACTGCTCTCATAAATATTCATCTCCTAAATAGAAAAAATATCCTTTAGTTTTTAATTCTGTATACTTCTATTACCCCAGATAATTTAGTGATTTTCTTTTGCAATTCCTTCAAATGCTCTGTATCAGAAACTCTTAATTTTATATTTATTAAAGCCACATTATTTTTTAGTGTTTTTGCGTTAATTGAATATAACTGAGTTTTTGTTACTGTTATTACTTCCATTATGTCGGACAATAAACCATACCTATCATCTGCTTTAATTTCAATTTCAGTAATATAGCCTTTTCCCTCAGAAGCGCCCCAGCTTACTTCAACAACTTTATTAATTTCATTTTTCATTAAGGCTTCAACATTTTTACAGTCACATCTATGAACCGAAACTCCTCGTCCCTTAGTTATATAACCTATTATTTCATCTCCTGGAACTGGATTACAGCACTTAGCAAACCTTACAAGTACATTGCCCTCACCTTTGACTATTAACCCTTGAAAATCCAATTTCTTTTTCTCATCTTTAGCCGAAGTCTTGGTTATTTTTTGTTCAATGTCTTCTATTGTCAAATTTTCCGTTTTATTTTTATTTTCAAAAACCTCTCTCAATCTATTAACTACAGTGGAAGGCATAATATCCCCTACTCCAACATAAGCAAATAAATCATCAATAGCTTTAAAATTATATTTCTTGTATATTTTTTCTATGGCTTCACCCTTAGCAATTTCTCCAAAATTGTGTCCTTGCCTTTTTGATTCTTTTTCTAATACTTCTTTACCCTTTTCAATGCTCTCTTCTCTTTTAGCCTTTTTAAACCAAGCTTTAATTTTACTTTTAGCTTGATTACTCTTTGTAATATTAAGCCAATCAATATTAGGGCCCTTAGGTGCAGGTGAAGTTACAATTTCAACTATTTCTCCGGTTTTTAGATGATATTCTAGTGGTACCATTCTCCCATTCACCTTTGCACCCATGCACCTATGTCCTATGTCTGTATGAATTCTGTATGCAAAATCAATTGGTGTTGCATCAAGTGGTAAATTAATAACCTCTCCCTTTGGCGAAAACACAAAAACTTCGTCAGAAAACAAATCAATTTTAAACCCTTCCATAAACTCTTCTGCGTCAAAGGTTTCCCCTTGCCATTCAAGAATATCTTTTAACCATGAAAGTTTAGAATCGAAATTTTCCTCATTATTTCCTTCTGGATTATCTTCACCCTCTGTGCCCTCTTTATATTTCCAATGAGCAGCAATGCCATATTCTGCAGTTTTATGCATCTCATAGGTTCTAATTTGGATTTCAAAAGGTTTACCCTGTGGTCCAATTACTGTTGAATGAAGAGATTGATACATGTTGGGTTTAGGCATTGCAATATAATCTTTAAATCTTCCCGGAATTGGTTTATAAACTGTATGCACTATTCCTAGAGCTGCATAGCAATTTCCAATATCATTAACTAAAATTCTAACTGCAGTCAAATCGAAAACTTGATCTAAAGTTTTGTTTTTTTCAACCATTTTTCTGTAAATACTATAAAAATGTTTTGGCCTTCCATCAATGTCAGCATCTATTCCTACAATATTTAAGTTGAATTTTAATTCTGTTATTATGTTGCTGATATTTTCTTCTCGCTCAACTCTTTTTTCTGCAATTTTCCGTACTAAATTATAATATTCATTTGGGTTTAAATATCTAAGTGATAAGTCCTCTAGTTCCCATTTGATTTTAGACATTCCAAGTCTGTGAGCTAGTGGAGCATAAATATCCAAAACTTCTTTTGCCTTTAACTTTTGATTTGCAATGGGCATATATCTTAGGGTACGCATATTATGAAGTCTATCTGCAAGCTTAATAAGGATAACTCTAATGTCCTTTGCCATAGCGAGTAGCATCTTGCGAATATTATCTGCTTGTTCCTCTTCCTTAGTCTTATATTTTATGAGTCCAAGCTTTGTTACACCCTCAACTAAATTTGCTACTTCTATATTAAATTCCCTAGTTATATCTTCATAAGTATATACTGTGTCTTCAATTACATCATGAAGTAAGCCCGCAACAATAGTGCTAGTATCAAGCCCCATTTCTGCCAAAATACAGGCTACCTCCAATGGGTGCACAATATAAGGCTCTCCTGATTCTCTCTTTTGCTCTTTATGCGCAGCATAAGAAAAATTAAAGGCCTTAAGAATAAGCTCTTTATCTAGAATATTACAATTATTTTCAATCTTATATAATAGTTTTTCCAACATGCTTATACACTCCTAAAATCAAAGGCTGGTTTAATTAACCAGCCGATACTTTTTACTAATATTATATAATATTATGTAGAATTATGCAATTTTAATTTACTACATAAATTTAAATAAGAATTAAATATCGTACTTTACAAGAGACATTATATCATAACCCTGTAATTTGTCTTTTCCATTAAGGCCTGTTAACTCAATTACAAAGTTTAAAGAAACAACTTCTCCACCCATTTGTTCTATAAGTTTTGTTACTGCTGCAACTGTTCCACCAGTAGCAAGTAAATCGTCCACTATAGCTACCTTTTGTCCAGGTTTTATGGCATCTGCATGAATTTCAAGTTTATCTGAGCCATATTCAAGATCGTACTCAATCTCTATAGTGTCATAAGGTAACTTGCAAGGTTTTCTAATTGGTACGAATCCTGCTCCAAGGGCATAGGCAACTGGTACACCAAATAAAAACCCTCTTGCCTCTGGTCCTACTATAACATCTATTTTTTTATCTTTTAAATATACTACCATTTCATCTATAGTGTATTTAAGGGCATTGTGATCTTGTAGTAAGGTAGTTATATCTTTAAAGCTGATACCTTTTTTCGGAAAATCCTCTATTATTCTAATACTATTTTTTAAATCCACGATAATTCCCCCCCAAAAAAATAAAGTCAACGTGTACATCTGTACCAAAATCCGACTATTTTTTTCATCAATAGTGCTCATTATAATATATTATACTGCCTATTATATATTATAATGAGCTATTTATGCAACACAAAGATTATGTAGTATCTCACCTATCTATGAGACTATGTTTTAATTCTTTATCTAAGTACTTTGATATCTGTAGCGCTCTATTACTATCTGAGGTAATAAATAACTCAACAACAATCTTAGCATTATCCATTCTTCCAACGGCATTAATGGTAGGCATTACTGTTAATGCTAATTTCGATACTGTATCTTCATTAATAACAAGAATATTATGAGTTTTTAGTAGTGCACAAAACCCATAATTATTTGTGCTTTTTAATTGCTTTATGCCTTCCTGAGCAAATATTCTATTCTCACTCTCAAGCTTTGTTTTACTAGAAACAGTACCTATCATTACCAAATCCATATATTTGTTTATGGACTTCATCTTGTAGTAGGATGATATTGCTTGTGCTATTTTAAAGGCTACTCCGCAGGCACATAACCCCTTGAAAGGATAATCGCAACCCTTCTGTTTTGGATTCACAACAATGGTGTCTGGGGCTATATTAATGGGTTCATGAAAATCTGTGATTATAACATCAATTCCCATGTATTTGCATAATTCTATTTCACTGAAAGAATTTATGCCACAGCCTAAGGTTATTATAAGTCCTGGGCCTAAATATTTTATATGACTAGTAATATCACTTTCACATAAATCACGACTTTCACTACATTCACCTGGTATAAAATACTCAACATCAGCATTTAGAAACTTAAGCACGAGCATCAATAAGGAAATTGCCGTAATACTATCTACATCATAAAATCCATAAAGGACTATTTTTTCTCTTTCATTTATAGCTTTGACAATTCTAAATAATGCAGCCTCCATCCCTTTTAATAAAAATGGATTATACATATTATAATCTATAAAGTCATTATTATTCACCTGCATGTCTTTAAGATAATCCATTATAAAAACTCCTCAAAGTTAATAAAAAAATAAAATAAATTTTAAATTTCTTATTTAACAAAATTAAAAAAGACAAAGAAGTAATTAATACATCATACTTCTCTGTCTTTAATTTTTAACTATTTGAGCAAAAGTGTAACTCCAGCAATTGCCTCTTATGCTCTTGCTTTCTTAGTTTCCTTAATACTTCTTTTTTTAAGAATTACCCAAACTGGACTTGCTATAAAGATTGAAGAATAGCATCCAACTAGTATACCGATTATTAATGGGAAACTAAGTTCTCTTATAGATGGTACAAATATATATACTGCAATTATAGTAAATAGTGTTGTAGCAACTGTATTTATTGATCTTGCCATAGTTTGTGTAACACTTGTATTTGTAATCTCTTCTATAGAAGATTTTCTCATATTTTTTTGATTTTCTCTTATTCTATCAAATATAACTATAGTATCATTAATAGAGTAACCAACTACAGTAAGAATAGCTGCTATAAAAGTTGCATTTACCTGTATTCGGAATACTGCGTATACCCCAACCATAATTAGAATATCATGCAATAATGCAATTATTGCTGCAGCTCCAAACTTAAATTCAAATCTTATACCGATATATATCAGCATACAAATTATAGCAATAATCAAACCAGTTATTGCCTTTGATTTTAATTCACTACCAACAGATGCACCAATTGTATTTTCTGAAATTAATTCACTAGATTTAAACTGGGTCTTAATTTCTTTTACCATGGTTGCTGTTTGATCAGCGGTAAGCGCATCACTCTTTACGGTTATTTCCAAATTTTTGCCTTCATCTAATGTTTTTGACAAATACTCATTTTTTGCATGTTTGTCTATTATTTTATCTACATCTGCCTTTACAAAAGCCTGATTCATCTTTATATCAAGTTTTGTACCACCTTTAAAATCTATACCTAAGTTTAGTCCTTTTGTTACCATGAATCCCATTCCTATTATAATAACGAATAGAGACATAGCAAACCATAATTTAGTTTTTTCAACTATTTTTAGCATATGCTTACCCCCTCTTCACGCCAAAATGAGATGTTTTACTTAATAGTCCCATTTCGACAGCTAATTTTAATAAGAATTTAGTGCTAGTAAGTGCTGTAAATACGCTTATAATTATACCAATCATAAGTGTTAGTGCGAAGCCTTTAACTGCGCCTGATCCAACAGTATAAAGAACTAAAGCAGAAATTATAGTTGTAATGTTTGAATCTAATATTGATGACAAAGCTCTATGAAAACCAGCATCTACAGCAGATTTTATTGATCTTCCAGTTCTAAGTTCTTCTTTTATTCTTTCGAATATTAATACATTAGCATCTACTGCCATACCAACCGTAAGCAAGAATCCTGCTATACCTGCCAGTGTCAAAGTAGCATTAATGGCTGAGAATGCGCCAAGAACCAAAACCACATATAAAATTAGTGATATGTCTGAAATTATTCCAGGTGCTCTATAATATAACATCATAAATATCAATATAAATAATATTCCAACAGCTCCAGCCTTCATACTTAATGGTAATGCATCTTTACCTAAAGTAGCTCCAACTGTATTAACTGAAACAGCTTTTAGTGTTACAGGTAGTGCTCCTGATTTAATGATTTGAGATTGTCTTGTAGCTTCTGCCAAATCTTTACTTCCTGAAATTTGAGCCTTACCATCCGTAATAACTGATTCCACTGTAGGATCAGTTAACACCACATTATCCATAAGAATAGTAATTTTTTGTTTTAAAAATTTCTGCGTAGCTTGTGCAAATTTTTGCTTTCCTGCTTCATTAAGTTCAAGATTTATAATAGGTTTATTTCCTTCACCAAAGCCTGTAGTGGCATCCTTTATATCTTTACCAGTAAGAATTGTAACTTTATCAGGTCCAACGAATTTAAGCTCTCCTGACTTTGCAACAGTATCAAGGACTACTTTAGAATCGAATATTCCTGGTATTTCAATTCTGATTCTATTATTACCTTCTTTGGCAACTAGTGTTTCACTAACTCCCATTTTATTGACTCTCATAGAAATAAGCTCAATTGTTCTATCTAAGGTCTTTGCATCAACCTTCCCACCTTGAACTTCTTCTAAGACAGAAATTCCACCTTGCAAATCTAACCCTTTATTTATCGTTTGGGTAAAAGGTTTAAATCTATAATCTCCTATTGTAAACCCTTTGAAACCTGTAAATGCCAATATCCCAACAACTAAAACACTGGTCAAAAACAGTATCGCGCTTTTTTTCTTTTTCATCTTTATCCCCCTCTGTTGCTTAATCATAAATACAATTATATTATGATTAACAAAATTAGTCAATATTAGGTAAATTTATTTATTTTTCCATAGTTTTTGCTTTTAATGCTATAGCACATTCTATCCTTTTCTTTTGCATCTTGCATCCGATTTCATAAGGAATGTGCATATCCCCATTAAAATTGAAGTTATTTGCTTGGCATCCGCCACTACAATAAAATTTAGCCCAACAATCAGTACATTTAGGCTTGTTGTAAATGTGTGCTTCTTTAAACTCTAGTTCCATTTTTTTATTATGCATTCCATTATATATATCGCCCATTAGAAAATCTTTATTACCAACAAATTGATGACAAGGGTATATATCACCATCTGGAGTAACAGCTATATATTCATGGCCTGCTCCACATCCAGAGATTCTCTTATAGACACAGGGGCCGCCTTTAAGATCTATATTGAAATGATAAAATTTAAACTCATTTCCGTCTTTATGTCTTTGAAGCATATCTTTATATAATTTATCATATTGCTCAAAAATAGTCGGTAAATCTTCCTCTCTAAGTGACAGCGCATGTTCATTTGGTAGTACTACTGGTTCTATTGATATTTCTTTAAAACCTAAATCTGCCATATGTTTTATATCTTCATAAAAGTCAGTATTCTCTCTAGTGAAAGTTCCACGAGCGTAATAAGCTTTTGACTTATCTCTCATATCAACCATTTTTTTAATCTTAGGAAGTATTCTATCATATGAACCAGTTCCATCTGCGCGTACTCTAACCTTATCATTAACAGATTTTCTACCATCTATGCTAAGTATTATATTACCCATATTTTCATCCATATATTTCATGATTTCGTCATTGAGCAATGTAGCGTTAGTTGTCATAGTAAATCTTATAGATTTATTATGAAGTTTTTCTTGGACTTTCGCATGTTCCACTATTTCTTTTATTGTATCAAAAGCCATAAGTGGCTCTCCACCAAATAAATCCACCTCAATGTTTCTTCTTGGACCTGATTTCTCTATAACAAAATCTATTGCTTTCATTCCCACTTCTGCGGACATAACGCTTCTAGCACCATGATATTCACCCTCATCAGCAAAACAGTATTTACATCTCAAATTACAATCATGTATTACATTAAGACACAGTGCCTTTATGTAAGATTCGGTTTCTCCAATGCCCATAGCGATTTCTCTATACAAGTCTTTTGTGTAGATCATTTCTTCCTCAATTAAGCTGAGAATTTCACCATAAGCTTCTTCAATATCTGCTACCGTATATTTATTTTTAAAATTTTCTAATAACTCTTCTTTTTCTCTTAGGAAATTATCATCCAAAAGATCATAAACTATTTCATCAACTACATGTAGTGCTCCGGAATTTACATCAATTACATAATACTCGCTATCTTGTATATATTTATGAATTAGTGACAAGTTATTTTCCTCCTAACAAATTTAAAGCAGTAACTCTAAGTGTTACTGCCACATTAGTAATATTAGTTCTCACAAGCTAAGTTAGCTACTGTACAAGAAGTTTTACATGCTGATTGGCATGAATTAGCACATTCTTTGCATCCTGGTTTTTTCAAACTTTCTTTAATGCTTGTTTTATTTATAGTTTTTATATGTTTCATTTCAATTCCTCCATTCATAAAGTTTCGGTATGATTATATCATAATATCTTGGCTAAATAAAGTATTTCTATAGATTTATTCCAAGCATTCCAGCAAGTGTACCTATACCCAAGGCTAAAGCCATTCTTACTACTTCTCTCATACCAATAGAAGTACTTCCACCACCAACGACTTTAACTAGGTATAAAATTATCATGTAAATAGCTGCCACCATAATACCCATTAGCCAACCTTTTTCTCCTGCTTTTTTTGCAGCATATACTGATCCATAAAGCACACTAACCAATGTTATTACAATATAAAAGACAGATGTTACCTTCATGCTAGCTGTTAAATAGCTTGTTATTATAGAATAAGCTACTAATACAATTAAGGTTAAAATTGAAGCCCTAAATACACCTTCTGCAGCACAAGAAAATTTTATTTTGTTTTCCATGTAAATCCCCCCCTTTTGTGGATTTCAATAAAAAAAATTTAGTTGAAATCTATAATATTAATTATGATTAAAAAGGGGGTTTTATTACTTAATTCTTTATTTTTTCTCTAGTACCACATCAGAACTGCTTGAATTTCTAACAGAACCTATTCCTGTTCTTGCCAATTTAATTTTAGTTCTATCTGGACCACTTTCCAATATAACAAATTCTTCTTGTAGATTAACTATTTTTCCAATTATACCACCTTTAGTCATTACTTCATCATTTAATTTTAAATCATTTAAAAGTGCGGCATATTTTTTCTTTCTTTTGTTTTCTGGTATAAATACTACTAAATAAAACACTACTAACATTAATATTATAGGTAATAAAGATACTATTTGATTCATTTATATTCCCCTCCTTTCAATATTTTTTAAATTATAATAAAATAATTCCCCTATAAAAATTAATACCTAAGAATTAATAACTTTACTTATTATTACTTTGTATAGGGTAATCATATTATAGCAATTAATTATGCGTTCTCATTCCACTGCGCTAATTTTTCAGCCTTAAATTCTTCAAAACAATCATTATCAATGGCAGATCGTATGTCTTCCATAAGTTTATTATAAAAATACAGATTATGAAGTACACAAAGTCTCATGGCTAGCATCTCTTTTGCCTTAAATAAGTGTCTTATGTAGGCTCTTGTATAATGCTTGCAAGCAGGACACTGACACCCTTCATCAATAGGAGCTGCATCTAGCTCAAATTTAGCATTCATTATATTTATTTTACCATCACTTGTAAACACATGTCCATGCCTTCCATTTCTTGCAGGCAAAACACAATCAAAAAAATCTACGCCTCTTGATACAGCTTCTAAAATATTACTTGGATAACCTACTCCCATAAGATATATTGGTTTATCCTGTGGCAAGTATGGAACAACAGCATCAATAATTCTATACATATCTTCATGAGATTCTCCCACTGCAAGACCACCAATAGCATAGCCATCCAGGTTCATCTTAGTAATGGTTTTAGCATGTTCTACTCGGATATCCGCGTAGGTTCCCCCTTGATTTATTCCAAATAACATTTGTTTATTATTGACAGTGTCCGGAAGAGAATTTAGTCTATCCATTTCAATTTTACATCGTTCTAGCCACCTTGTAGTTCTTGCTACTGAATCAACTACATATTCTTTGGTAGATGGGTTGGGTATACATTCATCAAAAGCCATAGCGATGGTAGATCCTAAATTGCTTTGTATTTGCATACTTTCTTCTGGCCCCATGAATATTTTCTTTCCATCAATATGCGAATTAAAGTAAACCCCTTCTTCTTTAATCTTTCTCATGGCTGCAAGAGAAAATACTTGAAATCCACCTGAATCTGTAAGAATAGGTCTATCCCAATTCATGAATTTATGAAGTCCTCCCATTTGCCTTACAACCTTGTCTGTTGGTCTTAAGTGCAAATGATAAGTATTAGATAATTCAACTTGGCAATTGATTTCTTTTAAATCCATGCTAGAAACGGCACCCTTAATAGCTCCTTGAGTTCCTACGTTCATAAAAACAGGTGTTTGAATTGTGCCGTGAGGAGTTGTAAATTCTCCACGTCTTACTTTACCACTTTTCTTAAGTAATTTAAACATTTTTACCCTTCTTTCCTTACAATAATTAAGAGTTAGTTCTTAATTATTCACTAATATAAAAACATTGCATCTCCAAAGCTGAAGAATCTATATTTTTCTTTTACCGCCATATCATAAGCACCCATAACTAAATTTTGGCCTGCAAAAGCACTAACTAGCATTATTAGTGTAGATTCTGGTAAATGAAAATTAGTTATTAATGCATCAACAATTTTGAATTTATAGCCTGGATAAATAAATATATCTGTCCAACCTGATTTTTCTTCTACTCTCCCATTCTCATTTGCTATACTTTCTAAGGTTCTATTAGAGGTAGTTCCTACCGCAATTATTCTGCCACCATTTTCTTTTGTTTCATTAATTACATCAGCTGTATGTTTATTTAAAACATAGTATTCTGAATGCATTTCATGTTCTTCAACCGTTTCAGCTTTTACAGGTCTAAAAGTACCTAGCCCTATATGCAGTGTTACAAATGCAATTTTTACACCCTTAGCTTTAATTTTAGACAGCAGATCCTCTGTAAAATGAAGCCCTGCAGTAGGAGCTGCTGCTGACCCTATTTGTTTTGAAAACACAGTCTGATATCGTTCTTTATCTTCTAATTTTTCAGTTATATATGGTGGTAGTGGCATCTCTCCAAGTTTATCTAAAACCTCTTCAAAGATTCCTTCAAATTCAAATTCTACTATTCTACTACCACCCTCAGAAATACTTATGACCTCTGCCTTTAATTCTCCATTACCAAAGATAAATCTAGTTCCAATTTTTGCTTTTTTTCCAGGTTTTACTAAGGTCTCCCAGTGATTAATATCTATTCTCTTTAGAAGAAGAAATTCCATTTTACCGCCTGTTCCTTCTTTTACCCCAAGAAGTCTTGCAGGTAAAACCCTAGTATCATTTAGCACTAAACAATCTCCTGAGTTTAAATAATCTATTATATCTTTGAATTTTTTTTGCTGTATTTCGCTACTTGTTTTATTAATTACCATAAGTCTTGACTCATCTCTTTTTTGGAGTGGATGCTGCGCTATAAGCTCCTGTGGTAAGTCAAAATTAAAATCCTTTACTTTCAAAAAAACTACACCCTTTCTTTATGCAAAATAATTTAAATTTCATTGTCTTTATCATCAAATACTGTAAATTGTCTAAGGTTTTTATGAACCTTGGACTTTTTCAAAGGTTTATTTAAATGTTCATAGGCCTTTTCAGATGCTATCCTTCCCCTTGGCGTTCTTATTATAAATC
The DNA here is from genome assembly GCF_011065975.2 of Clostridium sp. FP1. Lineage (NCBI taxonomy): Bacteria > Bacillati > Bacillota > Clostridia > Eubacteriales > Clostridiaceae > Clostridium > Clostridium sp. FP1. Next base: position 3,246,682 of record NZ_JAAMNJ020000001.1, read on the forward strand.
CCTTTTGAATTAAATAAGGTTCATAGACATCCTCGAGAGTCCCTATTTCTTCACCTATAAAATAGGATAGTGTCTCTATGCCTACTGGTCCACCATTAAAATTATCTATAATAGCTGCCAGCATTTTGTTATCTATTCTATCAAAGCCTTCACCATCTATTTCAAGAAGTTCTGAAGCTAACCTAGCTATTTTCAAATCGATAATTCCATTGCCCTTAACGTCACAATAGTCGCGAACCCTCTTAAGCAAACGATTAGCAATTCTAGGAGTACCCCTTGAACGCCTTGCAATTTCAACAGCCGCCTCATCAGTGATTTCTACTTTTAAAATATCTGAAGACCTAATTACTATTTCTTTTAACTCATCTTGCGTATAATATTCCATAGCACTTAGTACCCCAAATCTATCACGAAGAGGTGCTGTTAGTAGTCCTATTCTAGTGGTTGCACCAATGAGTGTAAACTTTGGTAAATCGAGTCTTATAGATTTAGCTGAAGCTCCCTTTCCAATTACAATATCTAGTGCATAATCCTCCATAGCAGGATATAATATTTCTTCTATATTTCTACTGAGCCTATGTATCTCGTCAATAAAAAGCACATCATAATCACTAAGTGAAGTTAAAATAGATGCCAAATCTCCTGCTCTTTCAATAGCGGGACCTGAGGTTATTTTTAAGTTTCCCTTCATTTCCTTTGCAATAATATTGGCAAGGGTTGTCTTTCCAAGTCCAGGCGGTCCATATAAAAGCACATGATCAAGAGCTTCTTCTCTGCTAATAGCTGCTTTAATGAATATATTAAGTTTTTCTTTTATCTTTGGTTGACCAATATACTCTCTAAGCCTTTGTGGTCTTAGGGAATATTCCGCCCCCATATCTTCTTCAATGATAGAAGAAGTAATAATTCTTTCCTCTATATCATCCATAGTATACTCCCACCTTAGTTCATTAAATATTTCAAACAATCTTTAATCATATTTTCAAGGGTTAGTTTCTTATCGCTAACTTTTAATGCCTTTTCAGCTTCTTTTTCAGAATATCCAAGTGACATAAGAGCTCCCAAAACCTCCATAAGTTTTCTATCCTCAACTAAGTCACTCCCTAATCCCTGTGATAAATTGTTAACTTCAGACTGCTCAATATGAATTTTTTCCCTAAGCTCTAGAATTACCCTTTGCGCAATTTTCTTCCCTATGCCAGGGGCTCTTTGCAGAGTTTTTTCGTCTCCTGATACAATAGCATATCTTAGACTTTGTACATTACAAATAGAAAGTAGTGATAAGCCAGCTTTTGCACCAACTCCATTGACCCCCATTACTAGGGTAAACATCTCAATCTCATCCACTGTTAAAAATCCGTATAATCCAATAAAATCTTCTCTAACAATTTGCTTTATATATAATAACACACTTTCATTAGTTTTAGGCATCTTTGCCATAGTACTGCCGGAGGTATATATTTTGTACCCCATACCATTATTATCTACTACAATATAGTCTTTATTAATACCTACAAAAATTCCTTTTATATATTCGTACACAATATTCCTCCTAGCGTTCTCCAGGGATATAAAAATTGACATTTACTATTTCCACCAGAAAATAGCGACTATATAATACTTTACCACCTAACCGCTATTAATTCAATAATTAACAATAGAAATGTTATAAATAAGTAAAAAAACCTTAAGAAATATGTTTTTCTTAAGGTTTTTTTATTTTACAATGAGGGTATTAAGATTTTAATAAACCCCTAGCATAATCAAAAGCTTTTTCAGGAGTTTTGAATTCTCCACTTTCGTATTCCTGATCAACTTCTATAGATTGAGGACCAACAATGTCTTTACTATATTTCCTGCCATAAATTAAATCTTCTACCAATCCGTCTTTTTCTTTTAAGTCATTTATTTTTACATATTGTAATTCTCCGCTGTCTTTTGCCTCAAAATCATATTGCCTCTGGTTACCATTTTCTGCATATACATTAGAATTAAATATTTTATGAGCTGTTATATCGCCTTTATTATCTGTTTTGTAAATTGTTACAAGGTTATCATATACACCTAAAAAATATCTATTTGCACTATAACTGTACCTATCACTTTTACTAACAAAAACGATTTCACTATTACTCATATTAGAAACTGTGTAACCTTGGTTTTTAAAAATTTCATCAAGCTGTGCCTGTGTTTTACTATTTAATAGAGTTGATCCATTAAAATGTTTTTCTAATACCATATTTCTTACTTCACAGTCTTTATATTTAATTTTAAAAACAAATTTCGTATTTTCTAAGGCCTTAGGCAAATTAGTAGTCACTGATGCTTGCATTGAATCCTCACCTTTGGTAGTAAGTTTTAAATATGGAATTTTACTAGAAGATTGTAGCTCTAATTTATGGTTAGTAATATATTGAGCAAGTGAGTAGCTTGCAATAACAAAAGTAACTAACAGGGTAGTTAACATTGCGTATAAAATTTTTCTGTTTTTCATATTACCCCTCCTTATTTGGAATTATGTCCATACAAAGAGGTATTTATTCAAATAATATGTTTTATTTATCTAGACCCTTGCCAGAATCAGTAACATTATCTAATTCTAGGGGATAAGGCTCAAAAAAACTTTGATTAATAAGGTTTTTTTCTTCAAAACGTATAGCATTTGATTTTATAACATAAAGTGGCACACTAAAAGGTACTTTACTTTGTCTATATTGTTCTATCGTATCTAAAATGAATTCTTTTTCTCTATGAGTTAGCTTTTCCGAAAAATATCCCATATACTTTGTTAGTACATTTATATTAGCATACTTTCTTTTATCACTCTAAAATTTTTCATAATATATAATTTTGTTAAAAAATATTGCCTTATATTGTAATTTTTAACCCGACCATCATCCTCAATGGCCAAACCTTCAAATTTTCCCATTACAAGTCCTCCAAATAATCCACTGCCCTTAACAGATGTAGAACCTTTTTCTATACTTTTGTAAATTTTCACTTCTTTTATTCCACAAGAAGGAGATTTACTCTTTAGTATAAATCCATCCACTTTTGGTAACTCTTTAAGGAACTTCTCTCCAAATCCCATCATTTCACTACTCAATTCTCTTTCACCGCTATGTTGCATAAGTTTTACAGGTGCATCCTCATTTTCTTTAACCACGCTTATAGCTTCTCTTGGTATTTCGAGTCCTATTTGCACCTCTGGGCATACAGTTATAAAATCAACAAAATCCTTTAGCTTTTCCACTAAATTACAACCATCCAGCTGACCATTATATCTGCAAGCTTCAAATCCTAAGCATCTACTCACTACAACTACTGGTTTCACATTATTTGTTCTCTCTTTATAAGATAGTTTCATATGTAAACATGCTTTCAAAATTAAAATTTATAATAAAAAATCTATTTAATGATTCTATTTTAACTTATTCAATATTAGTTTTAATTCCCCTCTTTTTATCATACACCAGACTGCATTATTTAACGGCATTTCAGAAGGAAAGTCCCCCACTTCTATAAAAAATTAACCACAAAAGAAAACTGCCCTTGCAATATTTCTTCAAAAAATATAAGATTACCTTCCTTTAATGGAATTTATGCTGTAAAATTTAATATTATTATGATTGTTAATTGATTTTCAAATGCAATGAAAGGAGCATATAATGCCAATTTATAGATTATCAAATGATTTAGCATTCCCTGACCCATCTTTTGCAGAGGAGGATGGACTTTTAGCTCTAGAAGGAGATCTATCCCCAGAAAGATTACTCCTTGCCTATTCTAATGGAATATTTCCATGGTTTTCAGAGGAGGAGCCCATACTTTGGTGGTCACCAGATCCAAGATTTGTTCTTTATCCAAAAGATATTAGAATTTCTCATTCTATGAAAAAAATACTTAAAAATAACACCTATAGAGTTTCCTTTGATACTTGTTTTAGAGATGTTATATCCAATTGTTCTAATATGAGAAAAGAAACAGGTACATGGATTACAAATGAAATGATAGAGGCTTACTGCAAGCTACATGAGCTTGGCTTCGCACATTCTGTAGAAGCCTTTTATGAGGATAAATTAGTTGGGGGATTATATGGTGTGTGTATTGGAAAATGTTTTTTTGGTGAATCTATGTTTTCAACTATGGATAATGCCTCTAAGTCTGCCTTTATTACGCTTAGCAAGGTATTAGAAGAAAAGGGGTTTATTGTGATTGACTGCCAAGTTCATACAAATCATTTGGAAAGCTTAGGCGCAGTTTATATTTCTAGAGAGGATTTTTTACAGGTGGTACAAAGAGGAATTTCAGTAGAACCTTTGAAATTGTGCTTTTAGTTACATATATTCTTCAATTATTAGTAAGATAATAGATATATCTATAATAGAAAAAATAAATTAGCATAAAGATATATATCTTTATGCTAATTTATTTTTTCTATTATACTTTTTCAAACTCTGATTTACTAACTCCACATAGTGGACAAACCCAATCTTCAGGAATATCTTCAAACTTAGTTCCTGGTTTAATTCCACCTTCATCATCACCTACTGCTGGGTCATAAATGTAACCGCATACTGTACAAACATATTTATCCATAAATATTCCTCCTTTTTATTTCTATAGAGTAAATAACAATTATTAGTTATTATCCCCCTCGAAATTTTTTATTACCATATTATTTTTCAATTCCAATTGTAGAAATACCTTTAATGATTTTCACGAATTTTCTAATAATTTAACTTATTGACATATTATCATATTTGCTAGGGATTAACAATATTTATTTTTTCTTGATAGTGAGTATTAAGTAAAATATTCAATTATTGCTCCGTTAAAATTACTATTTATCAGTTTTGATATATAACTACTCATATCCTCACTATCTAGTTTCTTATATACATACTTAAATTTTCCATAAGGCCCCCATTTTAATTGCCTATTTTCTTCATTTAGATTAAGCGCAGTATTCTTAAATCTTTGAACTATTAGTTCCTTTGCTGCTTTAGTAAATCTATGTTGAATAAGTTCAAAACTTATTTCGCCCTTATAACTCTGTAATGCTATTTTCAATATGTCAAATAATTCCTTATACTCTTCTTTCCAATTATCATATATCATAATTGGAGCTATTATGAATCCTATAGGATATCCGGCACGAGCAATTTTTTTAACTGCTTCTATTCTCTCATAAAAACTTGAAGTATTATGTTCGAAGTTATTTATTACATAACGGGAATTTAAAGTAAATCTAAACTTTGTGTGCTTATTATGTTTTAGCTTTAAAAATGGATCAACATCATCAAATTTAGTAACCAATCTCAATCTGCCATTGGAACTCTCTCCAAAATATTCTATGCACCTTTTTAAGTTTCCACTTAAGTGTTCAAGAGCAACGGGATCTGTTATACTTGCACATTCAAATGAAGTAATATTTGGCATGTTATTATCTATATAACTTTGAATAACTTCCAAAATCTCATCCATATTTAAAAAAATTTTCATAAAAGGTTTTTCACCTTGAGTTGTCTGAAGATAACAATATTCACAATTGGCAGGGCAGGAACTTGATAGTGAAAATTGATAGTCTGCTGATGGTCTGCAGCTTACCAATTTCTTTTGGCCATTTGTTGTAAAAAGAACAGTCTTTTTAGCCATAGCATAATTTTCCTCAGGAGTTTCACAATCGATTACTACTTTTTTAGAATTAACTATGGGAATATTCAAGCTTTCTAAATATTCTATAACTTTTTCCCCAGCAGGGTATTTTAGAATTTTAGGGTCTATATATGCAATATCTGGTATAAACAACTTCATTATTTTCACCTCATAGGTATTATTTTATTAAAGAAAGTTATTTATACATTTTATATATTATCATTTAGATATTATAGCTGATGACTTTCTATTTAGCATTACAACCAAAATATAGGGAGAATGATACAATAAAAATATATCATCCTCCCTATATTAAATTATTATTATTAAATAAATAATTTTTACCTAATATTGTATTTGTTGATTACCTTATTTCTTAATTTTATGCCAAGTGTTTCATTTACAAATCTATCAATTATGTCTTCCTTAGTAGCTTTACCTTCTACAAATATGTTATATCTCTTGCAAAGCTTACTTAAGTCGCCCTTACTTATCTCACAAGTTTTAACAAAGTTTTTTGCAGCTTTAACACTAGCCATAATCATTATACGTTTATATATCTCATCATTAGTCATATCTGCACCTCTAATCTCTTATTTATCAAATACATTATAACATCTTAAAGAGCATGAATAAATCATTTCTACTCAAATTAATAAAATTTTATTAGAAAATCCAGTATTTTAGTAGTAATTATCCATTATTATTGTTTTTGTTATCATGTAATACTTGATCTACTACAATTACCATTGCTAATATAAATGCATAGTTTTCCTGTTCATTGATATCAATCTCATAAGTATCTCCCCAAGATAACCATTTTTTGTTTACTTGTGCAACCGTGCTACTATTCTTTGTAATGGAAAAATCATGAGCAAGAAAATTCCCTTCAATTTCATAGTTCCCCATGTTGCTGTCTATATCAAACCTATTACTAAAGAAAGTAAATTCTTTTTTCACTCTCGCAGCATAGTTCCCGTTTAAGTATATATTGTATTCAGGAAGTAATTTAAATAACTTTTGCTCAATATAAACAATCTCGTTGTTATCCACATCGTAAATTTTCAACTTATTTCCTATGGAAAAAACCTTTCCTTCTACATTGAATACATCATTACCTGAAACATCCTGAATGCTAAATTTGTCACCTATTGAGAATATTTTTTCTCGAATATAAAACTTCATACAAAAACCCCCTTTTAAAATTCCTGCTTATATATCCTATTAATAATTTATAATATTATTCAATTACTCAGGATAATCCCACACCCAATTGTTTATTTTAATTTCACAAGAACATAAAATTCAAAATTCTTTGATTCTATTTTACCACTTGAAGTATTCTTATTTCCTGATAGATTAGAGAATTGTATCTTAATTTTCACTTTGCTATTTTCATCTTCAAAGAGCATTTCCTCTTGAGTTGTAGCTTGATTTTTCGGGTTAATTCCATATTTATCTATAAGCTTAGTGGCAAAATCCATTAGATCTTTTTCATAAATATCTTTTCCATCTTGAGCTATCTTTAAAATGCTTGATTCATAATCAAAATATATGCTAAAGTCTGAGCTACTTGCGCTCTGTTGCCTAGAATTTCTTGAATCAAACAAATAGTCATATCCTTTTATATCAATTGGTTTTAGTGAACCTAAGGAATTAAAATAAAAATATCCATTGTTACCTGTATTATATTCATCAGTGTATTTTACGCCCATTATCCTTTCCATATTAGATATTTTAAAGTCTAGTGGCAATCCCCTAATATCTTTTAGACTGTGATTTCTATCAAAGTAATTAAGAATACTAGATATTTGTCTTGAATCCTCAGAAGAAACCACAGCACTTGCTTTAATTACATTGCTATCTTTAATCATATTGTTTGCAATGAATATCTTAGCTAACCTCTTATTTTGGCTGTATTTTGAAACTGAGTAGCTACTAAAAGGCCCAAATACAGATATAAATGTTATTACTGCAAGTGATAGTGGAAGCATTATATTTCTTAGTTTTTTTGTAGTTGCGAAGTAAATCATAACTAAAAATGCCCATATACCAAGCGCTACAACAAAGTATCTATTTTCAGTTACCCCATATGCATTAATTCTTATTCCTATAGAGATGAACATCATGACTATTAACGGAAAGATTGCCTTTGGAAAATACTTCATATATCTTTTGGGCCAGGTCTTCTCATGAAGTAAGGGTGATATAAAAAATAGCACCGCTGAACTTATCACAGAATACCAAAGCACCAAATGAGATACAAGACCCTCTGGCCATTGCCTTGTAATAATTATTTTCCCGAAATAGATATATAGTATTATTGTATATATTGAAATAAGTGGCATTATGATGTATAGCACAAGTACATTTAAAAGCCGCGAATAATCCTTTAAAGATAATATTTCATTTTTTGTAGGAAGACCTGCAAGAAAAAATGCAGGCGCGAATATACCAGCGACAATAAGAAAAGCGTAATAGTAAAGCTCACCTTTAATATTAATTCCTAGAAGTCTATCAATTGTAAAAAGAATGGCCGCAAGTCCAAGATATAAAACTAGGGAGTATAAAACTGTAGTGAAAAATCTAGTAAAAACTCTTACAGCAAAAATCTCAAAGTTTTCTCGATTTGGTAAATATGATATGAAAAGAAAAATTAAATATAGAATAAGGTTAAAGGCAATATATCTTGACATTGAAACCATGTCAAGCATCCCTATATCCTTTAGGAAGAAGTAATAATAGAAGATTAGTAAAACAGTACCTCCTAAATAAGAAGCGTACAGCGATACCTTCTTGTAGGTTTCTAAGCCTTCAAAAAAAAGGTTAATACATAATGAAAGCGGAATTCCAAGAGCAACAATCATAGTTATCCTACGGAGGGTTTCTATAAAATCACCACTTGTTCCTGCTATTACTTCTGATATATAAATGAGAAGTATAACACACGCCGTTGATATACCAATAGTTTGTGGGAATCTATTAATACTTCTCACAATGCCTTTCAATATTGCATTAAACGCTTTTTTCATTACATTCCTCCTTCATTATTTTATTATTCTCCTTTGAGTTCATTTATTTCTTTATCCTTTAGCGCTATTATCTTTTCATATTTTGCTTCCATTTCAGTCCAATTTTTATTTAGTAGATTTATTAGAGAAGCCATTTCATCGGAACTACCTGCTATACGATTAAATAATAGTAGATTAAGTGCTAGCACTTCTGGAATTTCCTTATGTGAATATCTTAACTGATGGTCGATTTCGCCATAGCCTTCTTCAAATATTGTTCTCACCTGGATCTCTGCTATAACCTTTTGGCTGGTTGGAAAAAATTCTATCAAATAGTGAACAGAACGGTAGCCTGATTTTCTAGAATGAATTTGAATATTTAATTCATCAAACCTTTTAGTATCATCACCTTCACGAACATTGGCGGTTATTTCAATTACTTTCCAAGTACTATAAATAAAATTGTGTATATCTTCCCAATCTTCTTTAAAAATATGTATTGCCCTAACCCCTATTAAATCATTTATTTCTTCTTTATAGTTTTCCATGGAAAATTGAAATTCTGCGCCATATTTTTCTTTTCGCCCTGGCGTCTTTCTAATTATCTTCTCTATTAACCTATCCGATTCTTTAACTCTAGACTTTACTGAATGTATTTTTTTATGTGTTCTTAGAGTATCTGCAATAAATCCAGCCTGACTCTCATAACTACTCCTATAGCTATCAAAGTCAGTGTATATTTCATTTAATACCGCCCAATCTATTTCATTTTTAATAATATCATTTTCTGTAATATGAGTTTTCTTTAAGAAGTCTTCTTTTTTAAGATTCATGATTTCCCCCTAATTAATATAATATGCTTTATGATTTTAGTATATTATTAACACTTTTCATATACATTAATATTAAAATGGAGCAAGGTTGAAAGTCTAGAAGTTCCACTGGCTTTTTCTCTCATACAATTATCAAAAGTCCAATAATAAGGAGTCATTGCAATAAGATTCTTTACATGCTCCCCATCGTCTATATGAATATCGTACTTAACTTCTGCTCTGTCAATTAACTTAAATCCCTCAAAGGATATTTCTTTTTCTTCATGTTCTCTAGGATTTACATATAATATTTCTTTTAACCCATATAAATGTTGAATCCCAGGTGTTACAACAATTAACTTGCCGTTATCCACTAGAACCCTCTTAAGCTCAGTCTCATCAGAAGGTGCAAAGTTTCTGATAATAATATCTATGGTGTTTGTCATTATAGGTAAGTTAAAATTACTTCCAACTATAAAGTTTATTTTTTTATCTCTTTTAGTTGCATAAGTAGCTGCTGCTTTCGAAATATCTACACCAAAAAAATTAATCATACTATTTTGAGTAATCTTAGCTTCACTGCTATATATAGCTTCCTTTAATCTCCATAAAAAATACCCTTCTCCACAACCAGCATCAAGTATATTTACAGTGTTTCCACTTATATTTGATATTATTACCTCGCTTAATTTTTCAGAGAAAGTGTGATAATAACCTTTATTTAAAAAGTCTCTCCGACCTTCCATCATTTCTTTACTGTCCCCAGGCTCTTTTGTGTTCTTTTGATTAGCAAGTAAAAGATTAATATATCCTTTGCTTGCTATATCATAACTATGATTATTTGTACATATGTATTGTTTTTCATGTTTTTTTAGACATAAATTGCAAACAGGACATTTTAATATAGATTCCATATTTTCTGTTGTCACAAAATCACTGCCTTCCTTAAATCTGCTAAAGTCGTTTATAGTTTTTTTATTTTTATTCAATTTTAGTGTGATTTTTTCTCGCTTAAATCTACGCCAATTATATCTAATAAAAATATGAATATTGGTATTCCAAGAAGTAGACCCCAAATGCCCATAAAATGTTCTGACACTATTAATGTAACAAAAGTAAAAAATATTGGAAGATGTGTGGTATCAGACATAAGCTTTGGGTTTAAAACATAACTTTCAATAGCATGAATTATAAAAATCATAATAAGCACGAAAACTACTTTAATTAGCCCACCTATCTTAAAAGCAATTAAACATAGTGGGATTAATGAAATAAATACCCCAGCTACTGGTACAAGACTTAAAATAAATATCATAAAGGCAAGCGCTAATAATTGAGGAAATCCCATTATAGTAAGTCCAATAATTGATAATACTGTGTTTGTAATAGCTATCATTATTTGAGCCTGTATTACTTTACCAAAAGAATTTAAAAAATTATTGCCAAAATAGCTAAGGTAGTTATATTCCACTGATATTTTACTCTCTTTAAACTTATATAGAAATTTTAAGATACTGCCTTTCTCTAATATAAATATGAAGCTTATTAAAAGTGCCATAAAAAAATTCAAGCTCCATTTTCCAAAATCAGTTACAAAAAACATAATACTTTGGATACCAGATTTTGCATAACTAGCTATGTCAATTTGCTCTAATATGGGCGTTAAATAAACCATTACCCCACTAGTAGTCTTAGGAAATTTAATATACTCCAACTTATCCAAAATAAGTATACTTTCGGAAATAGCAATTGGTATATACTTAACTAGTAGAAGAACTATAGTTGCAGCCATAAACATATAAATAATTATGGTAATAAGAGCTGGATTTACTTTTATAACTTTATTGATTTGCTTAACCAATAAACACTGTAAACTATTAGCTAAATAAGTAATCATAAAAGTTAATAAAGCCAAATTAAAAATAGATCTTATTAAATATGCAAATAATGCTAATGCTAGTAATAATATTATTTTTATTACTGTTTCTCTCTGAAATAACTGTTTAACTGTTTGCATTCAAGGTTCTCCTTCATTTCTTTTATTTATTTTTAACTATTTCATTATAGCAAATCATTTAACTGATTTCTATAAATAATTATTATAATAGGTGAAGAATGCGAAAAATAGTGTATAATATTTATATATAAAATAATATGAAATAATATATATATTATTTAAAAAGTTTGGTGGTGATATTAAATGAAACCTGTAATTATGTTTGTAACTGAATGGTGTCCATATTGCAAAAAAGCACTTGCTTGGATGGATGATATAAAGAAACAAAATCCAGAATATGCTGATATTGAAATTAAAATAATTGATGAAGAACTTCAACCGGATATAGCAAAACAATACACCTATTATTATGTACCTACCTACTATGTAGACGGAGTTAAAATTCACGAGGGAGCTACCTCTAAAAATATTGTTAATAAAGTGTTCCAAATGGCATTAAAATAGAAAAGTTTATATTGGCATCTAAAAAAATAGACTAGCATTTAAACTAGTTATTTTTTTAAAGATGTCTTGATTTTTTGTAATGATTAACTTCTAGTATAAATTTTTTTTCAATTTCTTTATACTCCCCTAAACTCTGAATTCTTATAAGAAAAAAATCAATGCCTTTTTCCATATTTATAATACACTTTCTCATTCTTGCTAAGGACACTTTATCTGCAATTATTTTTCTCTTATATTTACTTATACTATTGTTATCATATTGTTTTTCTTGTCTGATTTTTTCCTTTATTTTATTACATTGCAGGATTTTAGTTTTTATACTCAGCTCATTAGAATATCTCAAAAATACCCTTCTATAGCTACTAAAAAGTATTTTCTTAATAGATTTAAATTTTTCTCTTTTAACAAAAATCCTAAGAGCTTCATTATATTTTTTACTTTGTCTTCGCTCTTGTATTATTTTATTTTCTAACTTATTCATATTGACCTTAATCACCTTAATCTCCTGTTTGTGCTGTATAATCTTATCTTTCAGCTCTATTTGTCTTTTCTCAAAGCCTTTTATCTTTGATTTATTTATATCTATATTTCTAATAAACTCTTTTTCATATACATTTAAATCTTCATCTGAAAACACTCTTATCTTTAAAAGATTGCATAGGTCCATTTTAGCTTTAGTTAAATCTTCAACTTGGCTTTTCATTTTTTCTAAAATATCACTACTTAATTTAAATTCCATTACAATAGAGTTGTAAATTTCATTATCTTCTACCATCATTGTAACTACCTCTTTTCACTCTTTAATTCAATAATTGCACAAATGTATTTTACCATATTTGTACAATTTCTGCAAAGCCCAATAATCTTCTACTACTACTTATATAAATGGCAGTGTGCTATTTATATAGTAGCTCATTAAGCTAAACAATTCCTTATTATAACTGGTGAAATAAAAAATGTAGAACTTGCTACTAAAAGATATTTTATTTCTGCGTATATCTTTTTAAGTCTGGGTTATACTATTAATGTAGTCAACTAGCCAACATTAAACTTATAAAGGGAGATGTTAGTTATGTTAATCAATAGATTTATGGTTTTAAGCGTAGGCAGTATTGCTAAGGCTAAGAACGGAGATTACTAAGTAAGTCCATATGAAATTTAAAATATGGATTAGTAAAGCCAATGATTATTTAATATAATCATTGGCTTTATGCATTTTATCTTATTTTATCTTGCTGCTCTAGCATTTCTAGGTTGCTGTCTTCCGGATTGATTTCTTTCATTCCTTCTAGCATAACCATTTGCTCCTGACTTTCCTGTAGAAACTTTCTTTGTGCTATCCTTAGTAACTACTGCTTGTAAATTACTTGCAGGATAAGGATGATCCTCTATTACTGGTATTGATTTTGCAATAACCTTCTGAATATCTTTTAGGAAATCTTTTTCTTCTGCGTCACAAAATGAAATTGCTACTCCACCAAGTCCTGCCCTGCCAGTTCTTCCTATTCTATGTACATAGGTTTCTGGTATATTAGGTAAATCAAAATTGATTACATGAGATAATTCATCAACATCTATACCTCTTGCTGCTATATCTGTTGCTACTAATACCCTTGTAATACCAGCCTTGAAATTATTTAATGCAAGTTGCCTAGCACTTTGTGATTTATTCCCGTGAATAGCTTGAGCCTCTATTCCAGAATTATTGAGATCTTTAGTTATTTTATTTGCTCCGTGCTTTGTTCTTGAGAATACCAAAGCAGAAACTATGGACTTATCTTGCAGCAAATGAATTAGTAGAGGTTTTTTATCTTTTTTATCCACAAAATATACTGATTGTTCAATAATTTCAATAGTAGAAGAAACAGGCGTCACTGCTACCTTTACTGGATTCACAAGAATAGAATCCACTAGCTTTGAAATTTCTGGTGGCATAGTTGCTGAAAATAGCATGGTTTGTCTGATTTTAGGTAGTTGCGCTATAACTTTTTTTACATCCCGCAAGAATCCCATATCAAGCATACGATCTGCCTCATCAAGTACAAACATTTCCACATGATGTATGCTAATAAATTTCTGTTGCATTAAGTCAAGTAGTCTACCAGTAGTTGCGATTAAAATATCTACTCCGCCTTTTAATGCATCAGTTTGTTTTTTTTGTGATACACCTCCAAAAATAACTGCACTAGTAAGATTCATATGTTTGCCGTAGGCATCAAAGCTTTCTCCAATTTGAATTGCCAGTTCTCTAGTTGGTGCCAGGATTAGGGCCTTTATATTTTTAGGTCCCTTTATAACTTTTTGCTTTCCACAAAGAATTTGAAGTATAGGAATAGCAAAGGCCGCTGTCTTTCCAGTGCCTGTTTGAGCACAACCTAAAAAGTCTTTTCCATTCAATATACTAGGAATTGCAGCTTCTTGTATAGGTGTAGCTTCTACGTAACCTTCAGTTTCTAGTGCTTTTTTAATTGGCGTAATGAGATTTAAGTTTTCGAATAACATTATTTTCTCCTTTGGAAGTGGTCGTCTTGAACTTTAAATGTCGCAAATCACTGATATCCTGTTATGAATCTTCTTGAAAATTGGAAACAACAACTTTCGTGCATGATTATATTGCATCTAAGAAACCACCCTTTATTAGTGATATGAGTATATTTAGGCTGATTAATCTTCATTTTAACTCTGACTTTATAGGTCTTTATGTATAAATAAATTTGTTTCATTTATATCAACTTAATTTTATTATTTTTTTAATTTAAATGTTCGTTGTACTCATATTTTTTAATTATAACATATTTCAACCCTTCTTGCTATTCTTCTACTAGATTGTCAGAGCTGAAGCATGAAAAATTCACTTAATTTTATAGAATCTTTTCGCAAAACCTACTTTAACCAACACATGTAGCACTTATTATGATATAATAAAGGATTGCACATAAATCCGTGATACATATAGATATTATTTAAGTTAATAAATGCAATATATTTGATTATTATGGAATATTAATTTCCAACAATAAACCTTAAATGGAGTTATATTCAAGGGTGTCAATGCGTAAAATTTGTATGTTTTAGAGTGTTTGCGAAAAAGTTTTTATCTGAAACCGATATATCCATTGAATTTACTACATTTTAAAATTCATGCTTCAGCTCTGCTAGATTGTCAGAGCTGAAGCATGAAAAAACAGCTTAATTTTATAACTTTTTTTCGTGAAAACGACTTCAATCAACACATATACCATTTTTTTATGATATAATGGATGGTTACACATAAAACCATTTTACAAATAAACACTATTTTAGTTAATAAATGCAATATATTTCATAATTATGGGATGTTATTATCCTTTAATTAACCTTAAATGGAATTATATTTAAGGTTGTATTCCGTAAAATTTGAATATTTTAGAGCGTTCGCGAAAAACTTTTTTATCAAAGACCCCCTAGGCATTGAATTTACTACATTTTAATATTCATGCTTCAGCTCTGCTAGATTGTAGATGAAATGAATATAAATGTCGATTTACCATAAACTATAGCTACAAAATATATTCTATAAAAAAAGGAGACATTTTTATGAATGAAAACTTTAATTTCCCTACCAACGTACCTGAGCAAACACAAGATAAACAGCCGGGACTCGAGGCACTTATGAATCCAAGACCTATTTTTGAAAATTCAAATTGTGTAGGTTCTAGTAAATTAATGAATAAGATTGCCTTAATTACAGGAGGTGATAGTGGCATTGGAAAAGCAGTTGCGTTGTCTTATGCCAGAGAAGGCGCAGATATAGCCATAATATATCTTGATGAGCATGAAGATGCGCTAGAGACAAAAAAACTTATTGAAAAAAAAGGTAGAAAATGTATTTTGATACCTGGAGATATAGGAGAATATAATTTTTGTAATCAGGCTGTAACCAAAACAATAAATGAGCTTGGCAAAATAGACATTCTTGTGAACAACGCCGCAGAGCAACATCCGCAAAATAGTATTGAAGATATTACAGTGGAGCAGCTAGAAAAAACCTTTAAAACCAATATTTTCGCCATGTTTTATATGGTAAAAGCTGCATTACCCCATTTAAAAGAAGGTGCTACAATTATAAATACTTCTTCAGTTACCGCCTATGAAGGACATAAAACACTAATTGATTACTCCTCAACTAAGGGAGCAATAGTTACCTTTACTCGTTCCTTAGCTCTTTCCCTTACAAGTAGAAAAATACGAGTTAATGCAGTGGCCCCAGGTCCTATATGGACACCTCTTATACCCGCATCATTTAGCGCCATTGAGGTTGGTAAATTTGGAAGCAAAACTCCCATGGGAAGACCAGGTCAACCAGTGGAACTTGCCGAAACTTATGTATTTTTAGCTTCTGACGGCGCTTCCTATATAAGTGGCGAAACTATCCATGTCAATGGTGGTGTGGTTATAAATGGCTAGTGGCATCTTTATCCACACATATAATAAGAATTCATAGGCAATTATATATAGCAAAAGTATTTTTGAAAAGGAGATACTATTATTATGAAAAAACACTTTGCTTTAATTTTCGCTACTAGCTTACTTTTTATCATGATAAATATAAGAATATCCCCTGTTGCAAATGCTATTTCCACTAAGGAAAATACTACTATATATAATGTGGCAATGAAGCAAGACCTACTATGTCTAATGATAGCTTATCCTAAATATATTACAAATATTGAAGAAAAAAATGGATATGTATATTTAGTACTTAGGTCTGGAAAGAAGCTCCTGTACGATGACAAAATAAGAAAAAATTCACAAGAAAAACTAGAAAACCCAGATCTTCAAGATACTCTAGAACAAATATATCCCCTTTCACCTATTAGAACTATTATGAAAACAGATTATGACCCTGGTCGTACTCGTTCCTATGGATTATTAACGGAAATTTATGGTTCTTCTAAAAAAGATATAGAATCTAGACTTACAAAAGTTAAAGTAGGCTACAACAATTATCAATTCAATATAAGTAATAGTGCAGCCGATTCACTGCAAGCTGTTATGAAAGAAGTAATGCCCCTTGCACAAACAAACCCAAACGTGAGAACCTGCCTTTTGCCTTGCAGTGGTACTTTTAATTACCGGGTAATTTCAGGCACAAGTAGGTTAAGCCCTCATGCTTTTGGAATTGCTATAGATCTTGCTAGTGATAAAAGAGATTATTGGAAATGGGCTTCTAAAGAAGCTGGTGAAAAAAGATTAGCCTCCTATGCCAGCGAACTTGTGGAAATCTTTGAGAACCACGGTTTTGTTTGGGGCGGTAAATGGTCACACTTTGATATCCTACATTTCGAGTATAGGCCTGAAATAATTTTAAAAGCACGCTATTTTACAAATAGTATGGATTCAACAAAATTATGGTATGAAGGTGCACCATTAAAACAACTTGATATAAAAAATGCCGTAGAAAAAATCGATACATTAATAAAATAATAGGAGTAAAATATTATGAATTTTTTTAAAGGGTCAAATATACAATGGTCCAAAAACAGATTATTTATATTTATAATACTTCTTTTATTGGTGCAACTATGCTCTCCTAACTTTGCCTACGCTGCAACAGATGATGAAAAAAAAGAAGTTACGAGTCATATAGAAAAAATTTTTCAAAGCAGAAACAAAGCTATATTAAGCGGTGATTTAGAATTAATTAAATCAATTTATAACATGGACACAAAATATGGAACTTGGGCTTATGAATATGAAAAACGAAAGATGGATTATATTAATAATTGGGAAGAAAAACAAGGTGTTAAGTTTATAGATATTACACCAACAGTAATTGTAAAAAGAATTAAAGGTAGTAATGATAATTTTTCTGTTTATTTATTGTGTTCCACAGAATATAAGTATGTATATGAAGATCAACCAGAAATAGAAAATATTTCAAGAATCGGAACCTATCACAATTTACAGCTTATGAGTAAGGGCGGATCTTTGGTAATTTCTAAAGAGTGGTATAAAGATCCCTTTGCTAATTCACTAGACTTAGATAATATTAAGGTAGATTCAATAAAAAGCCATATACTATCTCAAACTGCAAGAGATTTTTCTACTCTGCACAAGAGAAGAGTCACGGCTATAGAATATGCTGAAAAATATTGCGGTGCTGCAAGTGAAGCTGAAAATGAATATAAGTATAACAAAAAATATGTTGACTATAATCCTCAAGGTGGTGATTGTGCAAACTTTGCTTCACAAATTCTTTTTGAAGGTGGGAAATTTAGAAAAAATTCTGCTTGGAACTATGACAAAAATGGTGCAACAACAGGTTGGCTTAATGCGGATGGATTTAAAAGATACATGACAAATAGTGGCAGAGCATCGATAATTGCCTATGGTAGCTACGAGAAAGTATACAAGGCTAGTTATAAACTACTGCCAGGAGATTTCGTTGCCTATGAAAAGAAAAATGACATCACTCATATTTCTGTTGTGACGGGGGCAGATTCAAAAGGATATTCCTTGGTTAGTTGTCATAATTCAGATAGAAATAAAGTACCTTGGGATCTTGGATGGAGCGATAAGAGCATTAAATTTTGGTTAGTTAGAGTTCATTATTAATAAAAATACTAAAAGCTGAGGGCATTAAACCCTCAGCTTTTATATGCCATGTGGATGCACCTGTTTTTTAAATTTCCATGATAATAGGAAAAATAGTTGGTCTACGATTTGTTTTTTGGTATAAATATCGCTCTACAGATTTTTTCATGTTAGATTTTAATACATACCATTCAATGACTTTATTATCTAAGCATTTATTAAGTTCAATTCTTACAATCTCTTTTACTTCATTAATCAATTCATCTGATTCCTTTGCATATATAAATCCACGAGTAATTATGTCTGGTCCTGCAATTATACTATAGGATTCCCGTTCTAAGGTAACTACTATTGTTAACATCCCATCTTCTGCTAGGTACTTTCTATCTCTGAGCACTATACTTCCAACGTCACCAACACCTAAACCATCTACAAATACTGCTCCCGTGTGTACTCTCCCTGCTATTTTAGCTTCATCAACTGTAATTTCTAATATCTGCCCTGTTTCCATAGTAAATATATTTTCACCTTGCATACCTAACCCTTGTGCTAATTTAGCATGTTGCCTTATATGTCTATATTCACCATGAACTGGCATAAAGTATTTAGGATGAACTAAGGCATGGATTAATTTTAATTCCTCTTGGTAGGCGTGGCCGGATACATGCACTTCTTCTAAATCCTCATAAATTACCTCTGCTCCTTTTTTGAATAACTCGTTTATTACTCTAGATATAAGTTTCTCATTGCCCGGAATTGGAGATGCAGAAATAATATACAAGTCCTCTGGCTCAATGGTAATTTTCCTATGAGTAGAAAAAGCTATTCTTGCAAGACCTGCCATGGGTTCGCCTTGACTTCCAGTAGTTATTATTGTAATGTTTTTATTATTGTAATTTTGCATATCATCCATTCTTATAATGTACTCTTCTGGTATATGAAGATATCCTAGGTCCATAGCCACTTTTGAGATGTTCTCCATACTCCTTCCACTAAAAACAATTTTTCTATCATTCATTACAGAAGCATCTGCAATTTGTTGCATTCTATGAATATTTGAAGCAAAGGTGGCTACAATAACTCTTCCCGCGGCATTAGAAATTATTCTAGTTAAAGTCTTTCCTATAGCTTTTTCTGAAATTGTATGCCCTTCCCGTTCCACGTTTGTACTATCAGCCATAAGAAGCATTACGCCCTCTTTACCTAAATTTGAAATACGTTCTAGGTCCATGACTAATCCATCAATGGGAGTAAAATCTATTTTGAAATCACCTGTATGTAATATGACACCAAGTGGTGAGTGAATGGCAATAGCACAGGAGTCTGCTATGCTGTGAGTGACCCTTATAAATTCTATTTTGAAATTCTTTAATTCTATTATGTCTCCTGCATTTACATTGTGAAGTTCACAATCTGATAATATATTGTGCTCCTTTAGCTTATTTTCAACTATTCCTAAGGTTAGCTTAGTACCGTAAACAGGTACATTCAATTGTTTTAGAATGTAGGGCAATGCTCCTATATGATCTTCATGTCCATGAGTTAAAAAAATACCTTTTACTTTTTCTGCATTACTTTTTAAATAAGTTATATCTGGAATTACTAAATCCACACCATACATTTCCTCATCAGGAAATGAGATACCACAATCTATAACAATGATTTCGTCCTCGTACTCAAAAGCAGTTATATTCTTACCTATTTCTCCGAGGCCACCTAATGGAATAACCTTGATGCACTCTTCGCTTTTCACTAAATCCTCCCCTTCATTTATATGGATTAAATTATTAATTTCATTTTCTTTATTTTGCCTTATATTATGAAATTAATACCTTTCTTTTGGATAATTATTATTGTAAGATATTTTCAAAAAAATAACTGCTTCAAAGTAGATTCTATACTGCTAACATCTATAATTTAAATAGGTATTCAGCTTTAAATCCATAGCTGTTCTTTACCTTACTTTATAAAAATATTTAAAAGAATACTAAAAAAATTAATGAGCACCCTAGTAGTATAGATAAAACCGTTAAAACTATAAACTATAAGGAGATAAACTAATATGAGAACTGAAGAGCAGATCAAATCAGAAGTTTCAAGGCAGGTTATTGACAGTATGAAAACTACTTTAAATGAAGAGTTAACTCAGGTAGAAAAAGAATTTGAAGAAACTTATAAAAACAAGCTTGAACAAGAACTACAATATTCTTTAGAGCTTGCAGAGAGTGGCCTTCAACATAATTCTAGCAAAACACTAAAAGTAGAAAACAAAAAACTAATGCAACAATTAGATAGCATAAGAGTTGAGAAAATGAAAGTTGAAAACAAGTTAAAAACATTAAATGAATTCGAAAATATATAGTTTCAAAAAATTAATAAATCACTTTAAATAAAAGCTCATGAAAATCATGGGCTTTTTATTAATTAATAAATAACTATTATAAGTGCTCCCCTTAGTAAGTATAAATCTATGAAATGGTACATCTCTACCATCAACCTTACCTACCCATAATATATCTTTATTTACATAATATTTTTTCAATATGATTTAAATCAAAATATAAAAAATAAACTGTGATTATTAATAATAATAATTAGTCAGTTTAAGTTAAAGATGATATTATAAAATAAGTTAAACAAATATTAAAAAATACATTTGGTAGGTGATAAATATATGAATCAATGTAATTGTACAAATTGTAATACCTCAATCTGCGCTAAAAAAGTACCAATATTTTCTTTCCTTTCTGATAAGGAACTAAAAAAAATTGTAGATATGACTGGACATAAATCTTACAAAAAAGGATCTGTATTATGCAGCGAGGGAGATAAATCTGATACCTTATTTATAATTAATGAAGGTGGAGTGAAGATTTCAAAGCTCACAAAAGACGGCAAAGAACAAATTGTTCATATCTTAACTAGTGGAGATTTTTTTGGAGAATTGAGTCTTTTCAGCAATAATGAAACCTATAATTTTGATGTTTATGCCATATCAGACACAAAAATATGTACACTAACAAAGCAAAATATGGATGAAATTCTTCTGAATAATCCTGAAATATCTTTAAAGCTACTACAAGTAATCACAAAACGTCTCAGTGAAACTGAAAATCTTGCTCAGAATCTGGCTACTAACGATGCTGAAATTCGAATAGCATATATGCTTTTAGAATTTGCTGAAAAATATGGCGTTCCCACTTCAGAGGGTTTGCAAGTTAAACTGCCTATTAGTAAAGAAGAGATGGCAAGCTATGTGGGAGTCACAAGGGAAACTATAAGTAGGAAACTTAGCATATTTGAAGACTTGGGCATTATAAGCCATAAAGGCAATAAGATGCTAATTATAGAAAAATTAGATATGCTAAAATCCTATGTAGAATAAGCATTTAGATAGCCACAATTTGACTTATTCTTTTCATTATAGTATGATTTAGCTTAATGAATAAATATTACATTATGCATTATATGTATATTTTAGTATAGATAAGGAGAATTAAATTACCATGAATATTTCTACTAAAGGAAGATATGGTTTAAGGGCAATGGTTGATATCGCTGTGAATTCATCGGGAGACTATATTCCCTTAAAGGTTATCGCTGAAAGACAGGCCATCTCAGAAAATTATCTAGAACAAGTTTTCTCAGTACTTAGAAAGGCGAATCTTGTAAAAAGTGCAAGAGGTTCCCAGGGTGGTTATACCCTATCAAAAGAAGCATCAAAAATCACTGTAGGAGAAGTTTTAAGAATTCTTGAAGGTGACTTAAGTATTACTGGCGATAATGATGGGGCCTTAGGCCTTGATAAAACCATAAAAGTTTGCATAAACACCCTGGTATGGGAAAAGGTTAATGAGCAAATTAATAAAGTTATGGACTCTGTAACACTACAAGATCTCGTAGAAAAGTACAATACCCTTAATACAGAATATACCTTGGACTTTATAATATAAATGAAGAATAATAGCACTTGGGTTACCCAACGGTTATTATTCTTCATTTATTTTCACGGATAATTTTTATCCCTCCAATTTCTCATGGAACTCTTAACTATGATGAATTCAAAATAAACTATTTTTTACATTGCTCTTGTAATATATACAAACTAAGTATATAATTGCATTTATGTATTATATTTACATGTTTAAAAAATACGTGGGGGAGGATATTATGTCAAACTCAAAAAAGAAAATTATTATATCATGCATGGCCGCTGGGATATTTTTGACTACATCAATTAATGCTTCTGCATTTGTTAATGTGAATGGGGTAAATACAAATGTAAAGCATTCAACAATTTATGCAAAAGATAAACAGGATATAACAGCGCCAGTACCAGCAGCACCACAAAAAATTGATGACAAGTACAAATGGAACTTAGCTGATGTCTATCCAAATGTACAAGCTTGGGAAAAAGATATTGAGAAATTAGAAAAAGAATATTTACCTAAGTTAAAAGATTATAAAGGAAAAATAAATGACCCTAAAAAATTGCTTGAGTTTTTAAAATTGGATGACCAAGTATCAAGTATTTTAGATAAAGTTTATTGGTATGCTGGATTTAAGGGTGATTTAAATCAAGGAGATACTGAAGCTACAGAATTAAAA
Organism: Clostridium sp. FP1; assembly: GCF_011065975.2. Taxonomy (NCBI): domain Bacteria; kingdom Bacillati; phylum Bacillota; class Clostridia; order Eubacteriales; family Clostridiaceae; genus Clostridium; species Clostridium sp. FP1. The sequence goes on from NZ_JAAMNJ020000001.1 coordinate 3,269,808, forward strand.
GCTAAAGCAGAAAGTATTTATGGGGAATATGGACAGCTTGTAACCTTCTTTACCCCTGAATTATTGGCACAAAGTACTGATTCATTAAAAAAACTTGTATCAAATCCTATTTTAAAAGATTATGCTCATTTTATAGATGTTTTAATAAAACAAAAGGACCATAGTCTTTCAACTGCTGAAGAAAATATATTAGCTAATGTATCAGAATTTGCTAGTTCTCCACAAGAAATTTTCACTAAATTAAAAGATGCAGATATGAAAAAAGCAGTTATAAAAGATAAAGATGGAAAAGATTTAGAATTAACTGCAGGCGTATATTCAAACATACTTGATGGTAAAGATAGAGAGTTAAGAAAAACAGCATTTAAAGCTAATGGGAAAATAACAGAAGAATTTCAAAATACCTTTACTTCTGTTTACCTAGCTTCCGTTAAGAAGGATATTTTCCTAGCTAAATCTAGGAAATATAAATCTTCCCTTGAAGCTTCCCTTTCACAAGATAGCATTCCAACAGAGGTTTATGAAAATTTAGTTAAAGCTGTTCATAATAACATGAAGCCACTTCATAAATATATAGAGTTAAGAAGAAAAGTTATGAATGTTGATAAAGTTCATGGTTATGATTTATATGCTCCATTAGTTGGTAATTATAAATTAACAATTCCTTATGAAGAAGCTAAGACTATGATTTTAGATGGATTAAAACCACTTGGAAATGAATATTTATCTATAGTAAAAAAAGGTTTTGATAGTAGATGGTTAGATGTTTATGAATCAAAAGGTAAAACAACAGGTGGATATAATTTAGGACTTAATGGAGTACATCCTTTTATACTTTTAAACTATAACGATTCTTTAGATGCAATGTCAACAACAGCTCATGAGATGGGCCATGCTGTAAATGCTGTTTATGCCGGAAAAGCTCAAACATATAGAAACTCAAATACTCCTACATTTACTGCAGAAGTAGCTTCAACTGCTAATGAATTAATAATGACAAAATATCTAATAAAAAATGCTAAAAATGATGATGAAAAATTATATTTATTAAACCAATTAATCGAAAATATAAAAGGAACAGTATACACTCAAGTAATGTTCTCAGAATTTGAAAAAATAGCACATGAAAAATTAGAGGCAGGCGAACCTTTATCAGCTAAGTCTTTAAATAAAATATATGGTGATTTACAAGTTAAATACAATGGTGATAGCTATATGCTAGATGAAGAGTCAAGTGTCGGATGGGCTAAAGTACCACATTTTTATACCAATTTCTACGTTTATAAATATGCTACTTCTATGGCTGCTTCTAATGAAATAGTTAAAAATATACTTGACGGAAAAGACAAAAATGCAGTTAATAATTATTTGGATTTCTTAAAAGCAGGATCTTCTATATATCCTGTTGATGCTCTAAAAAAAGCAGGAGTTGATCCAACAAAAACAACTTCAATAGATAACCTATTAACTGAATTTGGACAATATGTAGATCAAATGGAAACTATTCTAAAAAAACAAGGTAAAATAAAATAATTACAAGATGAAAAATTATTATATTTCTTAGGTTAAGAGTGAATTCTATCCAATATTTAGGATTAGGCTCCACTCTTTGCTTTTTTGAATAGCACCCAAATATTATAGCTAAATATTTATAGATTTTTTATAACATATTATCATTGCATCTTTATTTAACTATTTCTTCCTTGATTTTAAACTCCTTTAACTTTGCATCCTCTAATTTTCTATTTAATAATAGTGAAAAAAATAAATTTGCTATTGCATATTTAGGTTGACTTAAGGCAATTAAAATTCTTTTTTTAATAATAGAGGGGGATACTTCGTTTAAATCTGGTTCATAAAATACCAATGCCTTATTAAGGCTATCCACTTTACTTATTGAAAAAATATTATTTGTTTCCAATGTTGCTTTCTTATAATTTTCAAATTCCTTCATAATTTCCTCAATTAATTGCTCTAAACTGTATATCTGTATTCTATGTATTCCTAAACATTCTGAGCATATTTCGGCCATAGATATAATGACACTATGTCCATTTAATTCACCTGTTATATATTTTCTTATTTTTCTTAATAATCTAAATTTAATGCTACTTGTAATGTTTGAATTACTTTCATTTATATTTGATCCATAAAATTCATATATTTTTTCAATTTCTTTTTCTTCTAAGTCATTAACAAATTTATTCTTGCTCCCCTTACAAATTTCAGAATTTACAATGTAGTACTGTTTTCCTATAGTCTTGCCAAATGCCCTCAGAGTATCAAAATAACCAAGTTCTATATTGTTTTTTGAACTTTCTTCATTAAACTGAAGTGTTCTTCCAAGATATTCTGAATTTTTAATATAGATAATTTTATTATTACTTGTATCAACCTTCTTTATCCTACCTAAACCAGAAACATCTACTATGACGATATTTTTACTTTTCTCGCATATTAGTGAAATGGGTATATTATCATATATCCCTCCATCTACATATCTTTTTTCATCAATAATCTGAGGTTTGAACGTAGGAAAACATGAACTGGCAAGCAAATATTCTATAAGCCTACCTTCAGGAATATCTTTTATAAAAATATTTATTGGTTTAAAATCTGTTAAAGAAAAAGTGACAATTCCAAAATCAATTTTTGATTCTCTTATTTTCTTTTCATCAATCACCGTGTATAATAGTTCTTTTAATGGTGTGACATCCATACCACCTGATAGTAGTGAACTTTTTATAGTATTTATAATTGACACTAAGCTTAAGTTTTTGTGTGTTAATATATTCTTTTCTTGTCCAAAATTAATGATTTTACTCATGCTCAAATCATTCCACATGTTATAAGCTATATCAAAATCTCCTTGCACCATAATAGCTCCATTTAAAGCCCCCACAGATGTTCCTACAACTACCTCCACATAAATTCCCAATTCACTTAGAGCTTTCCAAACTCCTATTTCATATGCTCCTTTGGCACCGCCACCGCCTAAAACAACTCCGTATTTTTCATTATTTATCATACTTTTTTCCTCATATTAAATTTCCTCCTTAAGCCTATATTGATATTATATCAATAAAAAGAGTACATAATTACAATTAGATGTTTAAAAAAACTTTATTACTTGTTTTTTATCTATAGGTATGGAAGTGAAAGTATCGTTAAAATAAAATTAAAAAAGGGGTCCCACTTTGGGGACCCTATACATACTTTCTCATGTGCTTTAATGCATTTTTTTCAACTCTAGATACCTGTGCTTGTGATATGCCTATTTCATCAGCCACTTCCATTTGAGTTTTTCCATCGAAGAACCTCAAATTTAAAATTAACTTTTCTCTATCTTTTAATTTTTTCATTCCCTCATTGATTGATATATTTTCAAGCCAACTATCATCTGAGTTTTTACTGTCGCTAATTTGATCCATTACATAAATTTCATCTCCACCATCATGATAAATTGGTTGAAATAAAGATACCGGATCTTGTATAGCATCTAGTGCAAATACTACGTCCTCCCTTGGTAAATTTAGTTCTTTTGCTATTTGAGATATAGTTGGTTCTTTATTGTCTTCATTTACCAATCTATCTCTAACTTGTAATGCTCTATATGCAATATCCCTTAATGATCTACTAACTCTTATAGAGTTATTATCTCTTAAGTATCTTCTTATTTCCCCTATAATCATAGGGACTGCATATGTTGAAAATCTAAGGTTTAGACTTAAATCAAAATTATCAATGGATTTCATTAATCCAATACAGCCTACTTGAAATAAATCATCTACATTTTCCCCTCTATTATTGAAGCGCTTTATGACACTTAAAACCAACCTTAAATTCCCCTCAATAAATTTTTCTCTACACTCATACTCGCCATTTTGTATCCTTAATAGTAACTCTTTCTTCTCTTTTTCTTTTAATACAGGCAATTTTGAAGTATTTACTCCACATATTTCTACTTTATTGAACATCATAAGGTCATCCTTCCCTTCAGAGTAATTGCTTTTAAATTATGTCCTTATGATTTATTTTTTATACTACAGACAACCCTAAAACATTTTCTTATAATTTTTTCATTCAACATTTATTGGCCTTTTGATATATTTGAATGTTTAATACATCCTATTCCTAATGCCCAATATGCAAATAATAGAAGTAAATTCAAAATATTAGTGTATTTATATGTCCCTAAAATCAAGGTTTAATCATATGGCTATATAAGACACCACATAATAAGTATCCGCTATTTATATAACAGATTGTAACGATTAATAAGAAGGTTACGAGCTAATTTCTATTTCTGATTTTTTTATAAATTATTTGCATAAAAGCAATCATAGTTATAGTAAAACCAATAATACTAATCAATGTATCATTTTTGTGATAATTATATGTTAATGCCTGTTGCATAGATATAAACCATAGCAATAATGGCAATAGTAACAACAAAGAATTTATTAATAAGTATTTCGTATTTCTCGCATAAATACTATATAAGATTAAAAATAAAATTAATAGTAATGATATTACCATAACCTCATTAAAAGGTACTTCAACTGGTATATCACTTGCGATTAACATTTCATATCCCCATAATACAAGTATAAACATATTTATCCCTAAACAAATAATAGTATCCCACGCTTTGTTCACTTTTCTCATACCCCCATCTTTGTAGCACTAATTTTTTATGATATACATCTAATTGCTTTCATCTATTTCAATACCAGCTAACTTCATTAAGTACATGGCATTTCTTGTAGGTGAAACTCCAATTTTTAATTTATAATCAAAATGAATTTCATTCTCTCTATAATATCCAGAAAAATGATAGTTCCTAATTTTTGAATTTTTATGATTTTCCATTTCGCCAAGCTTTAAATCATGTGTGGATATAAATCCTAGATTTCCAGTTTTACTTAGTTGTTTTACCAAAATCATAGCTCCAGTGTGTCTATCCCTTGAATTGGTTCCTTTAAAAACTTCATCTAATAAAAACACCACGAAAAAAGCTCTTTGGGATTCTGTTTGTTGCTGCAAACTATTTTTCCTTCTGCCTCAAGCCTTTGTCTAAAATATATCTTTTGTTCAAGTTCTTTAACTGCAGATTGTCTATCATATATGCTCTGTTCATTTTGAGGTTTTTCCGTGAATATCTCTTTAAGCTTTTCTCTTCCAATATAAGTATAGGCTACATTTATCCATTGGAATAAAGAGCCCTTGCCAAAAATGTCAAGATCATATGAATAGTTATGATTTTCATTTATAAAGTCTTCACCAGTATCTTCAAAGTGTTTCCAGTCTCCATTAAATCGTTTTATGGAAGTTTCATTTATTTCATATAATGCAGTTGTGTATTTTTTTCTATTCTCCATGATTTTATGTAAATAGGCTAAATAACAAAATAAAATAATCGTAACTAACCCTATTAAAGCAAATAAGTAATACCTTCTCAAAGTATACGTTCTTATTAAAATTATAAACCCTAGGACAAAAATAACAAATCGTAAGATGCTTATATTATTTATACGCTTCTGTTGCTTCTTACCCAATAGATTATATTGAGTTTTTCTCTTTTTATATTTTTTTAACGCTGACATTAAATCCTATTCCTCCTTTAATGTTGTTATGTATTAGCTGTTTCACTTATTTCCCCAGCCATAACATGTCCCATATGTATACCCCACCCCTCTGGTGTATATTAATTCAACATTAACCCATCTTTCCCTTCATTATTTGTAAAAATAGGTAAGAATAAAACTCTGAGATTACCCCAGAGTTCAATTAACTGTTCTTTAACCTTATAAATACTACTTCGTTACAGCTTTTGCAGACTAAAATTAAAGTACCATCATCAATAGTTTTAAATTCATACCTTTCAATCAACTTATCAGTTTTTATATCTTCAACATTACCACATTTACAAAGTAATTTCATTTCGCTGCCTCCTACTTGGTTACTTTATTAACTTATTATACCATATTTTGAAAGCAATTACTATAGCTGCAATTAAAAAAACTATAGACATGACCTGTACGATTCATCAAGTTTGTTTAGTAATTCTTACAATTGTTTATGACGAACTTTATGAATAATAAAATTAGCATTTATACAATTGTAATTTTAAAATAAGCATTTACATATTTTTTAATATCATTGAATTTAAGTCTAAATGCTTCATTAGTACTATTTTCATAACATGCCATCTTTATTATTTCACACCCATAATAATATCCTACCCTATAAGAGGTTAACTTTTCAGCTCTTATAATACAAAATAATCTATCATATATGTTCTTATCGAATTTTTTATTAGAAATTAATTTTTTAAGGTTTATTCCTATATTCATTGTCATATTTTCACAGTTACAAACCCATTCATCAACTTCATTTTTTGCTAAGAACCCAAGCCAATACGCTGAATTCTCGGGTATTCCAAATAGATATATACTCATATATGTGGCCATGCCTTCTGCAATTAATGTTTTGAAATACTTATCCTCTGTTAAATTATAGTTTTTTGGATAGAACTCTTTATTTAAATCATAATGCACTGCATGAATTATTTCGTGAGATAGAAAAGCGTCCAAATCATAATTTTTATCAAAACGTGAAATAATTGCATTTAAATCAATAAAAAGATAGGCGTACTTATTTAAAATAATACTATGACCATCTATATTCCCATCTCCAATAAAAATTATTAGGCCAATATCACTTTTGATGTTCATCCTAGATAAGATATTAACCTTTTTTAAAAATTTGTTTATCAAGGTGTTTGATCCCGGATTATTCATGAACTTAAATTTTATGGGTTTAATTTTAAAAACACATAGAATTTGAGTTTTATTATTTATTTTCATTACAAAAATCGCGTTTCCTGGATAGAAATCACATAAAATATGATTATACATATATTTACATTTTAAAAAGTATACACTTCACCAATTTGTTTTAATCATATTATTTAAATTATTAAGTTTTGCAAATGAATTATTAAATCAAATGAACCTATATAGGTATGTAGAAAATTCTATTTAATATATTAAAAAATACTTCTTTGTAAGGGCAACTGCTGCATAATTTAAACTTTAGATATCTTCCACCTTTCACTATTTTTGCTGCAATCTTTATTAATTTTGTGCGAATAGTTTCAATTGTCATATTTTTCATTGGTGTTTTATCTAAGCATAGATTTCGAAACCAATTGTTAAAATTATATGCAAGCACCATTTCTTGAAGCTTATTAGCATTAGCTATAAAAGTAGTACTGCTCATTTTATCAAAAGATAATCCGAGTTTACCTTCTTTTATAAAGTTTTCCATAGTACCTCTGTTGCAATAGAATTTAACCACGGATTCTGGAGGTAATGTCATATTTGTAACAATGAACGTATAGTTATAGCACATTTGATCTTCTGGCTTTTCTATTTTTACAACCACCCTACGCTCTTTTTCCCAACTTGATGCTTTATATTTAAATTCTCCATAAACAACATGGTATGAGCAAAAGTCTCTTTTGCACAATTTAGACATTTCATTAGCAAATTCACATGCTGATTTGTATAATGTAGAGTTAACCTTTAATCTTATTGCATAAAGTGTGTCAAGTTGTTCGGAAATTTTATATAACTCAGGAGTAGCAAATCCACTATCGCCTCTTATAACCTTTGTAGTATTAGGATATTTATTCACATATCTTTTAAGCACAGGACCTATAAATCTTACTGCTTGCCTTGAAGTATAGACATTTCCTGACCTAAGCTCCGCTTTAATTAAATCACCTGTCAGCCCATCAAACATTAATAGTGGATGATATCCATTTGAACCATAGTGAGAGTTATAATCTGAACCATATTGATCACCATAGGTTTGAAAATTCGTAGAATCTATATCAAAAATAATATGCTCTGGCATTCTAACTGAATAAATTTTATCTTGTAGCGTTTCATTAATATATTCATGGCTTTTTAATGTTTCAACAGTAACCCTTTTATTAAACCTAGAAATTGTTGGTTGAGAGGCTAATGATTCTTTACCAAGTATATTGGTAAAAGTAGGATCGTGTCTAAGTTCATCGGCATTATCATCAGTATCATAACCTGCGATTCGTTGATATATTCTTTGAATCGCAATGTCTTCATTTTTATGTGTTCTAGCGTCAGCTGAGCTATCTATAATACAAATATTTTCTTTGATTGTTTTACTAAAGCCGATTTTTTCATCAAATTCTTTATATAATAAAAGCCCTGCATCTGATGTTAAATTTCCACCTTCAAAATCTATTTTAATTTTTTTGTTGAATTCTAATGATTTTTCATTTACACTATTCATTGTAAGAAGTCTCTCCTTTGTTTTTGTGTTTTGTTTTGTCAACTTAAACATAACAAATTTGAGGCTTTTTGCATATACTTTTTTATCACTTTTTTCATGAAAAATTAAAAGTTTATAGAATACAGTGTTTTAGCTATGTAAGTCATAGCTTTTTAGTGTTGCATGAATAATCCGGGTTGATAAGTTAATTACATTATTTATATCTAAATCATGCTGTATAGAATTAATAATATTTTCGTCAAAGGGTTTATTATCACAAAAAACTTTGAAGTACTCTTCAAAAAAGGATTCTTGGTTAAATATCTCATTTATGCTATCGGATTTCATCAGAGCTGAAGCATGAAATTTGAAACCTAGTAATTTCAACGATTGTAATGAGTTATTAAAAAAACTTTTTCGTGGAGACTTTAATATATAAAAAATTTACACCTTAATACAATGGTTTAAAATTACAAATTCGGTCTTTAAGTGCAGTGTTTTCTCGCAAAACAAGAGAATTATTTACATGTATTTACTTAAATGATATATGTATGTATTCATAATTAATACATAACTTTTAATTATATCATAAAAAATTCTATTTGTGTTGATGAATGACGTTTTCACGAAAAAAAACATTAAATTAAATTAGTTTTTTCATGCTTCAGCTCTGGGATTTCATTTGCTTTATTGCTAAATTTATTATTTTATTTTCCAAAATAATCTCCCCTCCATGCAACCTAAAATTACATATAAATTATTATTGTTTCACATTAGAGTACAAGTTCAATATATCCCCTAAGCATATTTCTATAAATTCCTATTATTTTCCTTCTTTATTTACATGAAAAGTAAATTAACCGAAATTTCACTCTTTCACTAACCTTACATATTCTTTAATCTTATAAAATAATAAAAAAATAACACTAGCATTTAACTAATGTTATTTGACTTTAAAAATACAAGGAGACACCTTTCAGTAATCCCCCTGTTATTTAATGTTCAATCACCATTTTTATACTCTATTAATCATCGCATCTACATTTATTCCGAGTACTCTCCTCCCACCAACCAAAAGCCATCCTACCTGAAGTTAAAAGCTCTGATGTTTCTGGATTTGATAAAAATACTAAGAAATTACCACCCTCACCAATAATTATTTTTCCATTTTCACTTTCCACCAGTGTTGTTTCAGGCATGGCACGCCTTACGAAGGCTTTAATTCCTCCAGTTGGATCACCTATAACATTAGATGCATACTCTAATTCCACCTTTGCTTTAGGCGATGGTTGTATATTTAAATTTGTAGGTGTTACATCTGCATATTTAATATCTGACTTAGGAGGAGTAACATTAAACCAAAACTGTGCACGGAAAGGTGACGCTGAAACATCCGTTACAGTCCAGACATTCACATGCAAAATAACGCCTGAGTTAATTGGATTGTATAATCTTGCCCAGGCACTTGCATCTTGTCCAAATACTAAATTATCAGCATATCCAATAAAATATTTCCCTATTGTAGATTAATATAACTCTATCGGAATATTAACATTTTTTAATAGTGGCTCATAAATATCTTTTATATTATTGTGACTCATTAAATTATCACCTCTTTATATGATATTTGCATTAGTATCATATAGTGACAATATCAATACTTTAATTATTAATTAAAAGATGTCCTCAAAAGAAGTTTTATAAAAGTTAAACAATAAAAATTATACCGTCTTCTGCCATTCACAGTTTATACCGTATTCTAAAAAGCCCACACTCTTGTACAAAGTCTGTGAAGCGATATTATTGCCTCCTGTTCCAACATATATATATTTGGTTCCACGCTCTTTCAGTAGGTTCATCCCATATAACAAAGTACTTTTCATAATACCTTTACGTCGATGTTCCTCTACGCATGCAACAGGCTCTAATATTGCTATCTTACTGACAGGGTCCTCCCAAATTGTACAATAAGCAATTATCTCTGCCTTATCCGTCTGAACTACCAAATCCATTGCATAACAATATGATGGCGAACTCATCATTCTTTCATATCTTTCTGCTGTTGTTCCTATTCCTCCGGTAGCGAGTCCAAATATTTCTGCACGTCTTTCTACATCCTTCATCTGCGATAGACGCATGCTAAATCCATCTGGCAATGGCGAACATGTGGATATTTTAGATAAATCACATATCCCATTAAACCGAGATCTAGCTGTTTTGGTATACCCTCGTTCTTCCAAAATATTACTTAACAACTTGTCCTCACTATTTGCATCAGTTGTGATGATATCCCCGTGAATAAAACAATTATGTTCTATATAATCCAATATATATTCTGTATGGTGTTCAAATTCTAAAAGAAGGGTAATGTAAAATTCATCTTTTTCCACTGTGATAAAACCAATTTCCATTTTGTTATCAGACACAAACCATGTTGTCTTATACAATATATCTGGACTTTCTTCGAAGGCATATCTTTCAAAATCTAGATTGCCTATATGCAGCTGGGGATATAAATGTCCAGTTTGCGCACAATTATGCTGCACTATACATCTCATAATATTATAATCACTCTCTTTATCAAATTTACGGTAACTCAGCATTTTTAACCTCCATATTTAAATCCTTAATTTAAATTATTGTTTTCGTCTAATTAATCTACTTCTCTTTCTTTTTTAAAAGTGTAACATCAATTTAAACAGATAGTGGTAACTTTATTTCCCAATTTTCTATGTCTACAAACTTCATCTGTGACTCACTTTCACCAAAAATTATCTTCCTGCTAACGATATATGATCTCTTCTTTACAGGCATTTTTATTTTATTTTATGTTTACGCTCTAATAATACCATAATTTATCATAAATTCAAAGATTATATATATACTAAGATTCACGATGGCCTATATTTCTAAAATATCACTAATTCAAAATCCCTGATTCAACAAATGGATAATCCTTAGTGCATCCTAATTTAGTATTAATTTTATTATTAATATTACAACTCTATACCATTTTAAGTTTACTATGCATAAAAATGGTAGTAAAGTTAAATTAAGGATGATGATAAAAGGAGAAGATATAAATGAATGAAGAAGCATATAAAATTAGATGGGAGATCAATAATCTTAAGAAAAAATTAAAGGAAATTGAAAAAAATGAGATGTCTGCAGAAGATCACGCTCAAGCATGCTCTTCTGCAGTGTGTGGACAAGATGAGATTTTATCAATTATTCAGAAGCTATGTAAGGAGAGAGGACAAAAAAATTTAGCTGTAATGGCCTGTTGGGAGAAAAATGAAAATGGCAAAGCTAGGTGGTATGTAACAAATGCATCTCCTGTCTGCCTACCATATTTATTAAGAGGAGTAGAAAATATTATAACTTGTTTTTCACCTATAAATAATGAACTTTCTCTTAAAATACTCGAATTAATGTTGAATGAAGATAGTGTAATTACTAATTTTTTCTATGAAAAACTTGAATTTAGCGAAGAGGAAATTAATAAAAAATTACAGGTGCTGGAGGAGAAAAGTTTTATAGCAGGCGATAGTGGAAAATGGAGGCTTCTTGATAAAGGGTGGAAAAGTTATATTGTTTTAGCACATTTAGCAGTAAAATTAGAAGTAGACCTACCAATTGAAAAGGCCCTTTATATAGCCCAAGCTTTTGAGGTAGCGTTAGGCAAACAATGGGGAGAGCATTTAGGTAAAAGCTTTGAAGACATAGTTGTTATTCTTAAAGATAGTAACTGGTTAGAAAAACTTCAACATAAAGGTATTACATTAAAGGATATAGAGCAAGCAGTATATGAAAATAATTGTTAAATCATCTTCTGCGAAGCTGCAATATTAACGACTTCAGAAGGAGATTTAGACTCCCACGGAAGTTTTCTTTTTGTTATAGTACAGGACTCCCACTTATAGAAGTAGGAGACTTCCTTCTGAAATGTCGTTAAAATATAAGAATAGAATATGATGAGATTAGGCGAATTTTTGTAGGGTATCTTGGGTAAATTTTTATTTGAAATATCAGGAGAAATTAAAAAAGAGCTAATTGAAGCTTTTTTGAATATACACATAAAAAATATAAAAACATACCTTAATATGCAAGGTATGTTTTATAATTTTATACTACTCCTTTGAAGGGCTTCCTTCTGAAATGTCGTTAAACAATATTGGTTTTAATGGAGTTATAGTAGAAATAGCATGTTTATATATCATCATTTGTTTTCCATCGCAATTTAATATTACTGTGAAGCTATCGAACCCTGTAACATTTCCCTTTAACTGAAAACCATTTGTCAAATATAAAGTAACAGGTATTCTATTTTTTCTTGACCCATTCAAAATTATATCTTGTAAATTATTAGTAGATTTATTCATAGTACACCTCCATAATATGTATTTTAAGAATATTCTATAAATATCCTGAAAATCCTTTTTATTTTATGAAAATATAGTAATTTATAATTTTTTCATAGAGGCTAGCTTACTTGCAATATATTCTACGATTTCATCATCATTGTTAAAATCATCCTTATTAATCCAATTTATTCGTGGATCTTTTCTAAACCAGGTAAGTTGTCTTTTAGCGTAATTTCTACTTCCTTGTTTAATCATTTCTATAGCCTCATTTAAGGATATTTCATGGTTTAAATAATATAATATCTCTTTGTATCCTATGCCCTTCATTGACTGCATATCTGAATTATAGCCCATTTCTTTTAATTTTATAACTTCCTGGATTAAATTTTCTTCCATCATTATATCTACACGGGAATTTATTCTACTATATAGCTTTTGTCTATCCATATTTAGCACAAAATAATGTACATTATAAGGGATATCTAAAAGGTTTTGCTCCTCTTTAAACTCGCTCATGGGTTTACCACTGACTTTATAAACTTCTAAAGCTCTAATAACTCTTTTTAAATCATTAGGATATAGTTTATTGTAGGATTCTTCATCGATACCTTTAAGCAAGTTATGTACATATTCATTTCCCTTTGTATTTGCAAGTTCTGTAAGATAATCTCTATATTCTTCATCTTTATTAGTATCAGCAAAGCTATAATTATATATTAGTGAATTTATATAAAAGCCAGTTCCACCAACTATCATTGGAAGTTTATTTTTATAAGTTATCTCTTTAATAGCACTTTCAGCCTTTTCTTTAAACTCTGCCACACTAAATCCTTCACTTGGCTCTATTATATCTATTAAATGATGAGGAACTCCCCTCATCTCCACTTTTGAAATTTTAGCAGAACCAACATCCATATATTTGTATATTTGCATTGAATCCGCTGATATAACCTCTCCATTTAACCTTAGTGCCAGCTTTATAGAAATTTCCGTTTTGCCTATAGCTGTAGGACCTGCTAAAATAAATAAATCTTTCATTTTTCCACCTTTTCTCTATTGTATTCTTTTAAATTTTTTTTCTAGTTCATTTAGTGTTATTTTTATTATTGTAGGCCTTCCATGAGGACAAGTAAATGGCTCATCAATATATCTTAAATCATTGATTAATTTATTCATTTCCAATTCTGACAGCTGATTATTTGCTTTTACAGCTGCCTTGCAAGCAAGTGTTGCTATACGTGTATACTTAATTTCTACAGTTTTACCTGTGCCCATATTTTTTAAATTATCCAAGATCTCATTAAAAAGATTTTTAATATCTGGTTTACCAAGTATAATAGGAACTTCCTTTATACTTATTGTGTTTTCACCAAATTCTATAATATCAAAACCAGAATTCTTAAACACCGCTTCATTTTCAACGTAGTATGCGTAATCATCTTGGCTAAGTTCTATTACTGTTGGTGTAAGTAAAATCTGAGATATCACCTCTGAATTTATAATTTCACTTTTATATTTCTCAAACAGTATTTTTTCATGAGCTGCATGTTGGTCAATTAGGTAAAGTTCATTGTATACCTCACCTAGTATATAGGTTTTATTAAATTGCCCAATAATTCGTAGCTCAGGAAACTTTGAGATTTTAGAAATTTCATGTGCGGAAGGCTCCTTACTCATATCATAATTAATGCCATAGTTCTCTTTAATATTTTCACGCACATCTTCATTAGGTAATTCATAAGTATTTCCCCCATACAAATTATCCCTTTCATCATTTACTGTTTTATAATTAAAATCTAATGGGATTTGAACCTGTTTTTCTAATTCCTGCTTATCTTTTTCATCTATTACTATCCTGTTAAAATCATAAATTTGACTTCTCAAGGTATTTTTTTCTATTTCTTTTCCAACATAATTTTCATTATCCTCTTCTTCTATAGTGAAATTGCCTCGCAAGCTATCAGCAATTGCTGTATGCACCGCATCAAAAACAATTTTGAATACAGCTTTGTCCTCTTGAAACTTAATTTCAGTTTTTTGTGGGTGAACATTTATATCTATATACTCAGGAAAAATGTCCAGAAATATAAGAAAAAAAGGAAACTTATTTATAGTCAAAAAAGATTTAAAAGCATTTTCTACAGCTGCGGTAATTAGACTGCTTTTAACATACCTTTTATTAACAAAAATACTTTGCCTATTTCTACTTCCGCGACTTATTTCTGCATTACCAATATATCCATGAACGGACATTATATCGCCCAACTTTTCGAAACTTGTGACATTATCTACAACCTCTTTGCCATATATATATCTGATGGTATCACAAATGTTTGTAGAGCCATAGGTAGTTAAACCCTTTTTATCATTATTGATTAGCTTAAAAGAAATTTCATTGTTAGCAAGTGCTAGTCTTCCTAAAATATCTGATATTAAAGCTGCTTCTCTTTGAGGTGATTTTAAGAACTTTTGTCTTGCAGGAACATTAAAAAATAGATCCTTAACTTCTATAGTTGTACCAATATTACATCCTATTTCTTTAACGTATAGTATGTCCCCTGAGGACTGAGATATTTCTTTGCCTACCGTTGATTCTTTAGTTCTACTATTTAGTGTAGTTTTAGATACAGAGGCAATACTTGCTAATGCCTCTCCCCTAAAACCTAAGGTGTGTATATTATAGATGTCTTCAACATATTTTATTTTACTAGTGGCATGAGGCAAAAATGCCTTTTCTATATCATCTATATGTATTCCAGCGCCGTCATCAATTACTTTTATATTTTTTTGACCACCCTCAAAAATCTCCACGATAATATTTTTAGCACCTGCATCTATGCTATTTTCCACTAACTCCTTTACTACTGAGGAAGGGCGCTCTACCACTTCACCTGCAGCAATTTTATTAGAAGTTTCAACTTCTAATATATTGATTCTCATGATAACTCACATCCTTCGCTATTATAGCAACTTAGCTCTATTAACTAACTCATATAGCTTATTAAAGCCATCCATTGGTGTTAGATTAAGGATATTTATGTTTTTAATTTCATTTAATATATTATCTTTCTCTATGTCTGTAAAATTAATTTGAATGATTTCATCTTTTACTATATTAGGTTCATAAGCTATAGCTGCTTCTTTGACTGCAGTTTCAACAAGCTTTTTTTCATTCTTATTATTAGTTTTTTTACTTGAAGTTTTCTTGTCGATTAAATCAATTTCAGTATTATTAAGATTCTCTAGTACTTCTAATATTTCGCTTGCCCTGGTAATTACATCTTTTGGAAGGCCCGCCAGCTTTGCCACCTCTATACCATAGGATTTGTCAGCTCCCCCAGGTACAATTTTTCTTATGAACACAATTTCATTTTCGATTTTTTTTACAGCTACAGAATAATTTTTAACGCCCTTAATCATACCCTCAAGTTTTGTTAACTCATGATAGTGAGTAGCAAATAAGGTTTTACTCCTCAAGCTTAAATTCTTACAAATATACTCAATTACAGACCAAGCAATACTTAGTCCATCATAAGTACTAGTTCCGCGACCTACCTCATCAAGTAAAACTAAACTTCTATTAGTTGCATTTTGTAGTATGTTGGATACTTCCCACATTTCTACCATAAAAGTACTTTTACCAGCAGCAAGATCATCTGAAGCTCCTATCCTAGTAAATATCTTATCACATATAGATATATCAGCTGACGCACAAGGAACAAAGCTCCCTAATTGAGCCATAATAGTTATTAAGGCCACTTGACGCATATAGGTAGATTTACCAGCCATGTTAGGTCCCGTTATTAATAGTAATTGATTATCTACAGTATCCATATATGTGTCATTTTCAATAAAAGTATTTGTGGGCATCATTTTCTCAACTACTGGATGCCTTCCCCCCACAATATTAAAAATACCCTTTGTATTTATTTCAGGTTTTGTATAATTATTTTCAAGGGCAATTGTAGCAAGGGAGCTTAAACAATCAATTTCTGATATTAGCTGAGCAGTATTTTTCATTCTTTCAACGTGCTTTTCAATCTCTTCACGAATACCTGTAAATACCTCGTATTCAAGATTTACTAATTTTTCTTCTGCACCTAAAATCTTTTCTTCCATTTCCTTAAGTTCAGGAGTAATATATCTTTCTGCATTAGATAGTGTTTGTTTTCGTATATACCTGCCCTCAGGTATTAGTGGAATATTTGCTTTTGTTATTTCAATATAATAACCAAATACTCTGTTATATCCTACTTTTAGTGATCTTATTCCAGTTATGCCCTTCTCATCATTTTCTAAGGTAGCAATCCATTCCTTACCATGAGCCTTAGCTAGCCTTAGCTCATCTATTTCAGTATTTAATCCTTCTTTAATAATATTTCCCTCTTTAATAGAAATAGCTGGATTTTCAATAATGGACTTATTTAAAGTATCATATATATCTTTTAAGTCGTCTAAACCTAAATATATTTTTCTCATTAATTTACTATTAAGTCCTGCTAAAATCAATTTAATCTTTGGTATTTTTTCTATAGAATTTTTAAGAGAAATCAATTCTTTTGCATTAACATTTTTAGAAGAAATTTTTCCTACAAGTCTTTCTATATCATATATATCCGTAAGTACATCTTTTAAATCTTCATGGCTGGATATATTACTTTTTAATTCCGAAACGACCTCTAATCTCTCTTCTATTAACGCTTTATTTATTAGTGGTTGATCTAACCATTTGCGTAGCCTTCTAGCACCCATTGCAGTATTTGTTCTATCTAATACCCAAAGCAGCGAACCTTTCTTAGTTTTATCCCTTAGTGTTTCTGTGAGCTCCAAATTCCTCCTGGAATTCGCATCCAAACTTACATAATCTAAAATATCATAATATTCTATAGTATCTATGTGTGACAGAGAATTTCTTTGAGTATCCATAATATAACTGAGAAGTCCTGTAATACTTCTCAGTAATTCTTCTGACAGGGTGATTTCACAAAAATTGTTAAACTGGTTTTTTATTAAAGTGTAGTCTTTTGTTATAAAATAATCATTTGGATAAGATGAATAGGATACATTAAATCTTTCTTTGATGGCACTTAGCATATCGCCTGATATATCCTCTGATACAATAATTTCTTTTGGACTAAATTTTGAAATTTCATCTAATATATTAACAAGACTTAGTTTAGTATCCGTGCAACTAAATTCCCCTGTTGATACATCACAAAAACAAAGTCCGCAGAAATTAGTTTTTTTATCAATGTAAATACTCATAACATAATTATTTTTACTTTCTTCTAAAAAACCAGAATCAGTGTAGGTACCTGGCGTAATTATTTTAATTATATCTCTTTTAACTATACCCTTTGCCACTGCTGGATCTTCTACTTGTTCACATATAGCAACCTTATATCCTTTAGCAATTAGCCTACCCACATAGGTATTTGCTGCATGGTATGGAATCCCGCACATAGGTGCCCTTTTCTCTAGTCCACAGTCACGACCTGTAAGCACTAGTTCTAATTCTTTTGCTGCAAGCTCTGCATCTGTAAAAAACATTTCATAAAAGTCACCTAATCTAAAAAACAGTATACAGTCCGTGCAGGTTTCTTTTATTTCAAAATATTGTACCATCATTGGAGTTAATGCCACTTATAATGCCCCCTTGCTTGTCTATGCGCCTAATATTTCTTCACCCATAAGTGAAAAAGAATGTGCATTGGTTATTTGAACTGATACCAGCTCTCCAATAGCTTTGTAATTGCCTTCAAAATTAACTAATTTTCCTGTTCTTGTTCTTCCAGTTAGTTTGCTTTTATCATTTTTACTAAAACCTTCAACCAGTACTTCTACAATTTTTCCTACATATTCTATATTTTTTTCTTTAGAAGTTCTATTAACAACTTCGATTAATCTATTAAATCTTTCATGCTTAATTTTATCTGGTATTTGGTCTAGCATTTCATCTGCGGGAGTTCCTTTTCTTTTAGAATAAAGGTACATAAATGCTAAATCAAATTTTACCTCTTCCGTAAGACTTAATGTTTCTGCAAAGTCTTCTTCTGTTTCTCCTGGAAATCCAACGATAATATCTGTACTTAGTCCAACATTGGGCAGTATATTTTTAATGTTCTTAACTAATTCCAAATATTGCTCTCTATCGTAGTGTCTATTCATTTTGTTTAAAAGATTAGTTGAACCCGATTGCACTGGTAAATGAATTTGCTCACAAATTTTATCGCACTCAGCTATTACTTCTATTACCTCAATAGATAAATCCTTTGGGTGAGATGTCATAAATCTTATTCTCTCTAAATCCTCAATATCGTTAATCCTTCTGAGTAACTCTGCAAAATTTATTTCAGGAATTAATCCCTTGCCATATGAATTAACATTTTGACCAAGTACGGTTATTTCTTTATAACCCTCTGAAACCAAAGTTTTTATTTCACTTATAATATCTTCTGGAGTTCTACTTCGCTCTCGCCCTCTTACATAAGGAACTATGCAATAAGTACAAAAATTATTGCAACCATACATAATAGTAACAAAGCCTTTTATACTACTTTCCCTGTCTATTGGCATTCCTTCGATTATAGCGCCTTCTTTATCCCAAATTTCTACAATAGAGGACTCTCCGCCTTGTATTCTTTTTAAGTACTCAGGAAATTTATAAGCATTATGTGTTCCAATAATAATATCTACAAATGGAAATTTAGTGATTATATGTTTAGCCATACCTTCCTGCTGCATCATACATCCAGTAACTGCTATTATAAGGTTTGGATTTTGTTTTTTCATATTCTTTAGAGCTCCTATGTTCCCATCAACCTTTTGCTCTGCATTCTCTCTAACACAACAGGTATTGAAAATAATTATATCAGCAGCTTCCTTATCCGTAGTTTTTTTATATCCCATAGGTATTAGCATACCGGATAATTTTTCGGAATCCTCCTCATTCATCTGACAACCCCATGTTTCTATATAATAGTTAAGTATTTCATTCATTAGTGCATTCTCCTTTATAAAAAAAGTATTACTATCTACCCATTATATATAATGTGTAGGTTTTTTTAAAGGTATTTTTAATATTTCAATGTATTTAATCATTTAATTAATTTACTTGAAATATATGTTTAAATTAGATTTTAATAATAGTAGTCCTATTGTATTGTAATACATAAAAAAACTATACGTAAATTATGTTCTTTATTTTCCGCTTATCTCTAATATTCATTTATTTAGCTATTACATTAAATTTCTGATTTTTGGGTAATATACCTAAAGAGGAGTGATTTATATGTATGATGCAAAAAAAGATGAAAATTTTAGAAGTAAGCAATTACAATATGATTGTATTGGTGACAGGAGTTATTTTTATATGTGTGCCCATAGTAATATGGTAAATATAACAGTACCCTATGTACCTGCAGAAATTATAATAAGAGAATTTAAATAGTTTTAAATTTAGGAAGTGTGCATTCTAACAAAGAAGTATCTTATTTAGTTAAGATACTTCTTTATATTCTGTTACGAAAAAATTAAATTATAAGGATTAGAACTCGCCTGTTACCGTTTTTAGCGGTTTAGTACTCATTTACCATAAATTGAGCATTATAGCAATAATCTAATTAACCTGATATAATATTATATGAAGGTAACTATTTTATAAATTATAATTATATTTTTAGGGGGTATTTTTATGAACAAACCAATACTGTCAGAACATTTTAAGAAAAGGATGCCATCAGACGTCAGACTTGGTCAGATCAAATTTGATGAGCGCACAGTTAAACCTGCATTAGTCAATGTAGCAATTGGAAACGTTTCCCTACCAACAAATCCTGCTATGCAGAAAAGGATGTTTTCACTGGATGCACCTGAAAGCCCATTTGCAAAGGGTATTGTAAGATATTCAGGTACTGCCGGTGTAGCTGAAGCTAAGGATGCATTTAAAAACATCCTAAGGTGCCAAGGTTTTGATACTAGTAAATTATTCGTTCAGGTAACCGATGGCGGATCCTCAGGTATGGAACTTTTATTACTGGGGGTTTGCGGAGATGCAGGCACTGATGATAAACCTCTTATGATGATTGACCCAGCCTATACAAATTATATTTCTTTTGCAGAAAGAATCGGACGTAAAACTGTTACAGTAAAACGTAATTTAGGCGCTGATGGCAAGTTCAGCCTTCCAGAGCTTGACAAAATTGAAGAAACCATTAAAAAACACAATCCTGGAGCACTTCTTGTAATACCTTACGACAATCCTACAGGACAGCTCTACGACTATGCAACGCTTAAAGAGCTTGCTAAAATATGCGTAAAATATAATATGTGGATGATCAGCGATGAAGCTTATCGTGGACTGTTTTATGTTGACGGTGACCTGGTAAGCATTTGGGGAATCACTGATGCAGATGTACCTGGCATAGAAGGCAGAAGAATAAGCATCGATACCGCATCAAAGGTATGGAGTGCCTGTGGTTTAAGAATAGGAGCTTTAATCACTGATAATGAAGAGTTCCATACTCAGTCAGTAGCTGAATATACTGCTAATCTTTGCGCCAATGTAATAGGTCAGTATATCTTCGGAGCACTAGCTCATGAAAGCAAGCAGCAGATTGATGGATGGTGTAAAGGCCTTCGTGAGTATTACAAAAATATCATGTTTAAATTCTATAACGGTCTGAGAGAGCTGGACCCTGGTCTGATTGTTTCTAGCCCTGATTCATCTATATATTCAGTAGTTGATGTTAGAAATGTTGTAAAACCAGGATTTGATTCAATCAACTTTGTTATGTATTGTGCCCAGGAAGGTTCTGTGGACTTAAACGGAGTAGAAACAACTCTTTTGGTAGCACCTATGAAAGGTTTCTATGACCTTAAACCAGGCCAGGCTAATCCAGGAAGCACTCAGATGCGTATCGCATTCGTAGAAACTCCAGAAAACATGGAAAAGGTTCCTGAGTTATTCGTTAAGCTTCTAAGGAAGTATGAAAAAGCACGCTAAATAATTATTAACATCCTCCAATTATAATAATAGAACAGTAATGGTTGCTCCTGCAGAAGGTTCCTATACAACTAATGGACTAGCTATATCATCCTATTGAGTTAATACAACTACATTAAAAGATGCTATGGAAATTTTAGGGATAGCTCTTGAAAAATATATGGAATTAAATAAACATACAATAATATAAAAGGAGGTAATATAATAATACCTCCTTTTATATTATTGAAGTCTAGTCTTTTCCCAAGTATATAATTCTCTTTTAATATTAAAGCCAAGTGAACTATATAATCTAAAAGCATCAACATTATTAGAATCTACCTTCAAAGATACTTTAGAAAAGTCATTTTCCCTAGCTATATTAAGCAAATAGCACAGCAGCACTTTCCCATATCCTTCTTTTCTATATTTTTTTACAATTCCAAAATTTACTATGATCGCCACCTTATCTTCAATTATAATTTGACCATATCCAATTGGTATTTTGCCTAGCTCAATAAATATTGCACCTTTATCAAAATAATATTCCTGTGCTTCATCATAATAAATATCTTCTATATTTATTGGAATTCTATCATCGTTGTTAAATATATCATTTTGTAATAAACATCGTGCTTTTTCATCTTTATCCTTTTCTACTATAGAAAAACTAATGTTCTTAGGCTGGGCGGTACTAATATATTCTGTACACTGTTTTTCAAGTTCCATAAAACCTTTAGCTCTAATAAAACCTAATTTACTTAAAATATCTATATTCACTTCATTATCTTCACATTCATAAGTTATTAAACTATCATTTTTCAATGAACCTATTAAAGTTTCATAATAATAAATTGAATTATTATCTCCGATTACATTTATTGAGTTAATAGAACTATGATGTTTATTATGTTTTTCAAACCATATATAACCTATATAAGTATTTTTTTCTAATAGTAAGTTTACATTTTTCCTTAAAAACATTCTTTGGATAATATTGCTGTTATCATAGAGCTGAAAGAAATCTTGATTTGACAAACTAAAGCTAGTATTAAATTGGGAAACTTTTCTAAACTTATTAATATTTTTTAAAGTTAGACTTATTGATTTATACATTTAGCTTTACTCCATTAATTTTTATTTTTAAATATATTTGATTACTGATAAAGTATAATACAATTCTAATTATAAATCTATTAATAATATTTTTACAATAAATTTATTGTTATTTATAAATATTCTTGCAAAAAAATCAAATAATCAGCAAAAAATTTCTCTTGGTTTTCACTGTAGCTTAAAATCCTCTTTAGCTTATGCAAATATTTAGTTTCGGACCATTTTTTTTGATCTATATACCTTCTATATCCTAACCTCCAAAATTTTTGAGGAAAAATTATTAATGCAAACATTATTTCTAAATCTTCTTTGCACAATCTATTGATGGAATTATAAGCTTCAATTAGATCTTTAGCAAAATCAAAGTTCCATCCATAAGATTTTTTAAACATCAACCTCCTAATAAGCGTTCCTAGATCACTTATTTGTAAATCAATTATAATACTATCAAGGTCAGTTATAAAGTACTCTCCCTCCTTTTTAATTATATTCTGATTATAAAAGTCGTTGTAGCATATTGTTTTACCATCGTTTGCTACTTTTGATAGTTTATAATATTGTGACTTATTTATCATATTAATGGCTAACAATCCTCTATTATAAAAGTTATCAATTCCTTCTAAAAAAAGCACATCAAAATCATTTTTTATCCTTTTGCTAATAATTATTTTTTTGAATTTTTCAAGATTATTTAAATTACTAGCGAAAATCTTTGGCCAATTATTTAAATTTCTTCCTATATGAATTTTGTTATGGTCAATTTTATTTAATTTATTATGAAATTCGGCTAAAAGTTTTGTACAATTTACAGCTTCATCAATATCAGTTAAATCACATTCACAGCCTTCTAGCCATTCTGTTAAGTAAAATATATTACTTTTATACCTTACATAAAAATCTCCCTCCTTTGTTCTGAAATACTTAGCTATATTTGTAAATTTATTAAATATCAACTCTTCTGTTAAAAGACAACCATTTTTAGCTTTATTTCTTCCATGTTTTATTCTCTTTAAAGAGAAATTGCCACTATCTGCGGTAATTTTGTATGCACCTCTAATTTTTTCTGCAGTTACTAATTGGATATTGTACTTATGCATTACGCTTATTAATACTTGCATCTCTTTATTGTTAATTATTTTAAAGTGCTGAGCTGTCTTGGTATTCCCTTTCAATTTTTTCTCTCCCCATAATAGTGCTATTAAATTATATTACTTAATTTTATTTAGTATTCAATAATTTTCAAATAACATATTTATTTAGAACCTATTTATGATTCCACAATTTTAGAAGCCCAATAAATCATAAAAAACGTGTATGCATAATTTATGCTACACGTTTTTATAGTAAATATTATAATTTTATAAATCTATTTACCAGAATTGATTTTTATAATTGCCTCCTTAATAATCCAATCTGGTGTAGAAGCTCCTGCTGTAACACCTATATTTTTTAAATTCCCATCTTTTATAAATTCATCTGGGATACCTGATAAATTTTCTACATGTACTGTGTTTTCGCAATTTTTTTTGCATATTTCATAAAGTTTTGTAGTGTTTGAACTATTAAACCCGCCAATAACTACCATAGCATCAACTTTTGTTGATATTTCCTCTGCAGACTTTTGACGAACCTCTGTTGCACTACAAATAGTATTGAATGCAACTATTTCTTTACTGGTTTTTATAAGCACAGCTAATACCTCTTCCCAGGTAGATTGCCTTTCAGTTGTCTGAGATACAACACATACTTTATTGGGTATATTAAAAATGGGATCACCACTCTTAAGTATTAAAGCCGAGTCATTACACCATCCATTAATTCCAATAACTTCAGGATGATTTTTATCTCCTACAATAATAATACTATATCCCAAATCGTAGTATTTCTTTACCTTCTTGTGAATATTTTCTACATAGGGACATGTTGCATCTATTATATTAAGTTTATGTTTTTTTAAAACATTTAACGCTTTTTCAGATATTCCATGCGATCTAATAATGATTGTATCATTTTCTTTTAAGCTATCAATATTATCAAGTTCTATAGGTAATATTAGATTTTCCTTTAAAAAATCCACAACATCATTATTATGAATAAGTGGTCCTAGTGTATAGATTTCACTTTTGTACTTCTCTTTCATTTTTAAAGCCGTATCTACTGCTCGTTTAACTCCAAAGCAAAAGCCAGCTGAATCTGCAAGTGTTATTTTTTTCATTCTGCCCACTCCTTATTAAGGTATCTCACAAAATACTAATTATTATTTTTAATATTTGAATTAATATAATCTATCATTTTTTGTGCTACCCCATCAATATCCAAATCATTAGAATCAATTTCTATAGCATCTATTGCTTTTTTTAGTGGACTAACTTCTCTATGGGTATCAATATAGTCCCTTTTTATAATATCGCTTAAAATGGTGTCATAATCAACATTTATGCCCTTAGTAATTAGCTCTTTATATCTTCTTTTAGCTCTCTCTTCACTGCTTGCAGTTAAATAAAATTTAAAACTAGCATCTTTAAGTACAACATTACCAATATCTCTACCATCCATAATAACATTGAATTTTTTAGCTATATCCTGTTGCAACTTAACAAGAATTTCTCTGACTTTAGGAACTGCTGCATACTTTGAAACATTATTGCTTATAACAGGCATGCCTATCATTTCTGTCAAATCTTCCTTGTTAACAAACAAATGATCCTCTTCAAAATGCATTTCTAAAGATGCTACTATTTTAACTAAATCATCTACATTTTTTTCAGAAATATTTGCATTCATAGCCGTAAGTGTAACTGCTCTATACATTGATCCTGTGTTAATATACATAAGATTGAATTTTTCACCTATTATTTTAGCAATAGTACTTTTTCCTGCACCCGCAGGTCCATCTATTGCAACTGAAATTCTCATTATATTCCACCCGCCCTTTATAAATATGATAGTATTAGTCTTCCCCTACATTATTCCCAGCTAAATAGCCTGTCGATAATGCTATTTGAAGGTTATAACCTCCTGTATATGCATCTACATCTATCATTTCGCCTGCGAAATAAAGATTATCAATTACTTTTGATTTCATAGTAGACGCATCTATTTGCAGCGTATCTACTCCGCCACTAGTTATAATCGCTTCTTCAATTGGGCGAAGACCTTTTATGTTAAGAGTCAAATTTTGAAGTAAATTCACTAAAACTTTTCTTTCTTCTTTAGTAATAGAATTCACTTTTTTATTTTCATCAATATTAGATAATTGGATTATTGTATTAATTAATTTACTAGGAAGTAAATCATTTAATGAGTTTCTAAAATCTTTGTTTGCATATTTTATAAAATCGCTTTGAATTCGCTTATCAAGCTCAACTTCACTTAAAGCTGGTTTTAGATTTATGAAAGCTTTTAATTTTACTCCCTCTTTCACAAAACTACTACCACTTAAAACAATAGGTCCTGAAATACCATAATGAGTAAAAAGCATTTCTCCAAACTCTTTATATACACATTTATTTTTACTATCAGTAATTCTTAATTCTACATTTTTTAGAGAAAGACCCTGTACATCAGGGATCCAAGCCTCCTCAGCCTCTATTGGTACTAGAGATGGTCTAGGTTTAATTATATTATGTCCTAAAACACGAGCATAAGATAAGCCTTCACCAGATGAACCTGTTTGTGGATATGATAAACCACCAGTACATAAGATAAAGTAATCCCCTAATACAATACTTCCATCACCGAGTTCAACGGAAATGATCTTTTGATTATCTCTAATTAACTTTTTCACTTTTGTGTTTAATAGTATTTCAACCTTTTTATTTTTTAATTCCATATTAAAAGCTTTTATAATATCTGAAGACTTATCTGACTGCGGAAATACTCTATCTCCTCTTTCAACTTTAAGGTTAACTCCCAATTCTTTGAAGAAATTCATTGTATCTTCGTTAGTAAAAGAATATAGTGAACTATATAAAAAATGCGGATTACATGGTATATTTTCAAAAAAATCACCGATATCCTTCGCATTTGTAATATTACATCTACCCTTACCTGTTATATAAAGTTTCCTTCCTAATTTTTCATTCTTTTCAATGAGTACCACTTCGTGTTTTGATGAAGCTGTAACAGCTGCCATCATACCTGCTGGTCCTCCTCCAATAATAATTATTTTTGACACTTAATCACTCCCTTATAATACTTACCATTATAACTTAATATAATATATTAATCTATTAACCTTATTTAAAATAAATAAAATAATTTAAAATAATGCATATATTTTTCTAGTAAGTTTTCTTATAAAGATAAAAACAAGGGAAACGAAAAAAAGAATCCCAATAAAGGGATTCTCTTAAAAACGTTTACTTAATAATTAATAACTTCCTTGTGAATGCATAGCTTCTGCAACTTTAACAAATCCTGCAATGTTAGCTCCTGCAACTAGATTATAACCAAATCCAAATTCTTCTGCAGCATCTCTACAATTATTGTATATATTAACCATAATTGCATGTAATTTTGCATCAACTTCTTCTTCAGTCCATGATAATCTCATACTATTTTGGCTCATTTCAAGTGCTGATGTAGCAACTCCACCTGCATTTGCAGCCTTAGATGGTCCTACTTTAAGTCCCTTTTCTAAGAAGTATTCAACGGCTTCATTAGTACATGGCATATTAGCGCCTTCACAAACCATTGTTATTCCATTTGCAACTATTTGTTTAGCATGCTCAATATGAATATCATTTTGAGTAGCACATGGTATTACTATATCCACTTTTACATTCCATGGTTTTTCTCCAGCAAAGAATTCACAACCATACTTGTCAGCATAGTCTTTAACTCTTGCGCCTTTGTTTACACGTAACATTTCAACCATGTAATCTACTTTCTCGCCAAGTACTCCAGCTGGGTCATATATGTATCCGTCTGGACCAGAAAGTGTTACTACTTTACCACCTAATTCTTCAACTTTTTTGCAAAGACCCCAAGCAACGTTACCGAAACCTGAAGATGCTACTGTTTTGCCTTTAAAGCTTGTTCCTTCATGTTTAAGCATTTCTTCACAGTAATAAGCTATACCAAATCCTGTAGCACTTGGTCTTCCTATACTTCCACCATAAGATAATCCTTTTCCTGTAAGAACTCCATTTTCGAAATTTCCTTTGATTCTTCTATATTGTCCAAATAAATAACCAATTTCACGTCCACCAACACCAATGTCTCCAGCTGGAACGTCTACATCTGGTCCAATATGTCTGTAAAGTTCAGTCATAAAGCTTTGGCAGAATCTCATTATTTCAGCATCAGATTTTCCTTTTGGATCAAAATCAGAACCACCTTTACCTCCGCCTATTGGAAGTCCAGTTAATGAATTCTTTAATATTTGTTCGAATCCTAGGAATTTAATGATTCCTATATAAACTGAAGGATGAAATCTTAAACCACCTTTAAATGGTCCTATACATCCATTAAATTGCACTCTAAAACCACGATTAACCTGATTAACGCCTGCATCATCTATCCATGGTACTCTAAACATAATTTGTCTTTCTGGTTCACAAAATCTTTCTAAAAGATTTGCTTCCATATACTCTGGGTGTTTTTCTAAAACTGGTCCTAATGATCCTAATACCTCTTGAACTGTTTGTAAAAATTCTGGTTCATTAGCATTTCTCTTTTTAACATTTTCTATTACCTGTTGAATATAAGCTTTTGTTTCCATAACTTAATCCCTCCCAAAAATGAATGTATAAATTCAATTTAATACCATCATGCATACTAAATTGCTTTATATATAGTATATTCTATATTTTTTTCAATAATCCTTCTTTATTTTTAAAAAAAACATTATTTTTTAAAAAAAGAGTAAACATTTACATATAATTATTCTAAGGGAATATTTTATCGGGATTATCTTTCATTCTTATCTTTATAAGAGTAAACTTGATATTCTTCCCATATACTTTCCAAAGTAGAAAATGTTCTTGAAATTTTCTCTTTTTCACGAAGTCCAACAGCAATAATTAGTGCATTTATTACACTAAGCGGTGCTACTAAAGAATCAACAAAAGAAGCCATATTACTTTGAGCAATTAATGTGTAGTCAGCTTTAGCTGCAAGTGGAGATAATAAACTATCTGTAATTGCTACAACATCAGCATTTCTGCTTTTAGCAAAAGCTAAAGCTTCAATTGTCCTTGTAGCATACCTTGGAAATCCTATTCCAATCAATACGTCTTCTTCAGAAACATTAATTATTTGTTCAAATATATCGCTAACTCCATAGGCAACAACCTTAACATTATCTAAAATTAGATTTAAATAAAAGGCTAAAAACTCTGCCAGCGCTGAGGAACTTCTAAGTCCAATTATATATATTTTTTTAGCTTTAAATAGTGAATTTACTACGTCCTCAAAAGTTTTATGATTTATCTTTTCAAGAGTGGCGCGAATATTTTCCATATCAGCTTTTAATACACCTTTTAATGCATTTTCTTGCGTAATAAAATCATTAGATAATTCAATTCTTTGCACAGTAGTTAATTTGTTTTTAATTAATTCTTGAAGAGATTTTTGTAGTTTTGGATACCCACTAAAACCTAATTCGTTAGCAAATCTTACAACTGTAGATTCACTTACCCCTACACTAGAACCTAACTTTGCAGCCGTCATAAAAGCAGCCTTATCATAGTGCTTTAAAATATATTCTGCTATTAACTTTTGTCCCTTACTTAAACGCGGAAACTTCACTTGAATAGCCCTCATCAAATCTTGTTTGTTGTTTTCCATAATAACCCCAACCCTTTCTATGTTAACTTTTTAAAAATGAAATAAAAAATTCATTATATAAATAAATGAAATTTTTATTTCATTTTATCATTTATTGAACATAGTTTCAACAAATTATTCATTTCTTATGAAATCTTAGCTGTTTTTTATTTTAAGCAGCTAAGATTTCCTCCATAATATCTTGATTTCTTCAAAACACTACTGACATTTAATAATTATAAATTCTTCAAATATCTTATTTCTTCTTCAGTCAAGTTTCTCCATTCACCTTTTTCCATATTTCCCAGTGTAATCTCACCAACTGAAACTCTTTTTAATGCAATAACTGGATGATCTATAGCCTCACACATTTTTCTAATTTGACGATTCTTTCCTTCATGAATAGTAATTGTAACCTTGCTGTTAAATCCAATTCTCTTATTCATTTCAAAGTTTGCTCCTGCTGTAATATATCCGTCAATATCTATACCATTACAGAACTTAAATATTTCTTCCTCTGTTGCGCAGCCTTCTAATAAAGCTATATAAACTTTATTAATTGCTTGCCTTGGATGAATCACCCTATTATAGATATCTCCATCATTAGTTAATATAATTAAACCAGATGTATCATAGTCCAAACGCCCTATAGGGTATATCCTTTCTTTTGTCTTCACTAAATCTAAAATGGTTTTTCTTTCTTTTTCATCTTTTACAGTAGATACTATTCCCTCAGGTTTATTTAATGCAATATAAACCTTATTTTCTTCTATATTGATAATTTTATTATCTACATATACAGTATCTTTATCAGGGTTAACTTTTTGTCCAAGTTCTGTAACTACAAAATCATTTACTTTTACTCTCCCACCTGTAATTATTTCCTCACATTTTCTTCTTGAAGCAACCCCACATCTAGCCATGAATTTTTGCAAACGCTCTTCCACTATACCACTTCCTAATATTATTTTAATTACTATATAATTAAGTCTTCATAAAGAAGTATATAAGTATATTAGTAAAAAATCAATTGTCGAAATCTTTTTTTCATTTGATTAGTACCTCCAAAGTAAAATTTTGTGATATATTTCACTACCCTTTCTTTTAACTTGCCTAATGATATAATATATACATAATGATTCCTTAAAAATATAACTCACGCTACAGTCAACAAAGACATAAAAATAAGGAAGTGTAAAATTTACACTTCCTTATTTTTATGTCTTTAAGCTTTTCTTTAACTTAATCATCCTTTAAATTAATGTGGCAGTAGCCTCCAGGATTTTTTTCTAGATACTTTTGATGATAATCTTCAGCATCGTAAAAACAAACTAAAGGCTGTATTTCTGTAACTATGGGTTTATTATATTTACCTTGGGCTTCATCTTTTGTTTTTAATATAATATCTAAATCCACTTTATCAGTATAATAAATACCACTTCTATATTGACTACCTACATCAGGCCCTTGCCTATTAGAAACCGTAGGATCTATTATTCCCCAAAACTTATTTAATATTTTTTGAAGGGATATAATGTTTTCATCGTAACTTATTAAACATGCTTCTGCATGACCTGTGCTTCCCGTGCAAACCTCATTATATGTTGGATCTTTCTTTGAACCATTAGCATAACCAACTACAGTTTCAATAATACCATTTATTCTTGATATATAAGCTTCTACACCCCAAAAACATCCTCCTGCTACAACAATAGTCTTCATAAACGCACCTCCATATTATATAAACTAGTACATATATATATTACTACAAATGCATTTGCTTTTCTAACTAATTGTAAAAAACAATCTAGTAATAGTAAATTTTCCCCTTGTTAGTTTTACTTACATTATACTATTTCTTTCTTTTTATCTAAAAACTTAAAATCCTCTGCTACAACTTCCATACTATATTTTTTGTTTCCATCTTTATCTGTATAACTGCTGCTGCAAAGTCTACCTGTTAGACCAATTTGGCTTCCTTTCCCTAAATATTTGCACATAGTTTCTGCTAGTGTATTCCATACTAAAACATTTATAAAATCGGCTTCAGGTTGTGAGTCCTTACGTTGTATTCTATTAATTGCCAATGTAAATTTAGTATAAAACCCTTTTCCATCATTAAAATCTTTTAGTTCCAAATCTCTTGTTATTCTGCCTATCAATGATACATTATTCATAATATCTCTCCTTTTTTTTAATAGCTTTTTAAATTATTGACAGCAAAAATAATTTTTATACAAACAAATGTTTGCTTTTAAATTTATTGTTTTGGGGCAACAAAAAATTTTCGCCTTCCTAGAGTGAATCTAAGAAAGCGAAAGTATATTTTTTATCAAAAATTTATTTACTGTAATATATAGTCTTAATATTTTTTTCAATTTCCTCTTTAGTTCTTGTGTCAAAAGGATTATTAGTCATTGCCGTAACAAATAAATATGGAAAAGCATTTTTTAAATGCTTCATATACAAAACCCATTGACCTACGCTTGCTCTATATACTCTTTTTATATCAATTTCTAAATGTTCTTTTTCATCATCTCTTAGTTCTGATAAATTTCTTGAAGATAACTCATCTTGTAAATGAAAAACTGCAGTTAATAAATGCGTAAAAATTTCATGTTCTAATAATTTAAGTAAAAATTCCCTTTTACACAATAGAAATTCATTCATTCTTTCTAAATCAACTTTGCAAAATTCAATTTCATAGTTATAATTTTTGCATTTTTCTAATGCTTTTTTTTAATCTCTTTCTTCCCAACTTGGCTCAACTATCAGGGGATTTGCTATTTCATCTACCTTTGGATGAATTGATGTACAGTATTTTAAAATAGTAGTACCTACTTCATTAAAATATACACCTATTATTAAATTGAGTTTTTCCATTAAGGCCTCTCTCTCTTATTTTAATAACTCCATCTATAACTAATGATACAAATAAAACCTCAATAGGTATAAATGCTAAATCACCTACAATGTATAAGAATATATGATGTGCATCTCTAAAAACAAAATAGTGAAAACAATATAATAATGCTGATGAAAGTATCAATAATACCGAAAGTTTTAAACGCCAATCCGTTTTCTTCATGTTTGTCCCCCTCTGGAATTACTCTAAGTAAAATATTGACGCTTTTATAATTATTGATTCTTCGTGACTTCTATTTTGAATCATAAATTGTGAAATGATTTCTTTATCTGTTCTAGTTACTATTGCTAAATCACCTTGATTAAGATTTATTTTCCCATTTATTTCTGAATCTATTTCTATATCACCTTTTACTATGTAGAATGCTTCTGTTATTTGCGAAGACTTTTCAACATCATTCAGATTAATATCTTTAAACTCTCCTGCATTAACTGAAATCGCCTCTAATTTCCCTTTGTAACCTTTAGCCATCATTAAATTAAAATCTGTAACCTTACCAAAACTTTTTGTCACCCACTCTCCGCTAAAATTATCCTGCTGAAATGCTTTTAACATAGCATTGTGATGATTTTCATGTTCAAGAAGTAATTCTCCCTCAAGAACCATAATAATCCTAGATATGCCTTGCAAAAAAGTAAATGTAGAAGATTCTACTTGGACCTTTGCAGAACTAAGCCTCCATTTAAAACTACGAAGACTATATTGTGAATCCACAGGATAAATGTAAAGTTCAGTTGTCGTACCACCAGACCATTCACTTGTTTTATGTTGGTTTTTTTTAATTACTTCAATATTGCATGACATTTATATATCCTCCTTTTTTTATAAGCCTACTAGTAACATAAATTTAAAAAAATCAATAATGAAAATAATAGGAATTAAGTATATACTCAACATTATACTTATCACATAATTTTTTCAGATAAATCTTAACCTTTTCTTTATGTTCTAAATCCATTAGAAGTTTTTTAAAATGCGCATGCTCTTTATCAGAAGCACTATTTTTCACATACCCCCAAACATGTTCGCAAGTGTTTATAAAACTTCCATTCTCTACAGGAAAATTCATTACTTCATCTGTGTACTCATAGAATTCCTGAATACTGCAATTTTCTTTAACAAGGCGGCTACACTCTTTATAATATTTATAATTTCTTTCCATTAGCAAATATTTATATTTTGCCCACTGCTTTTCTGTAATTACATGCTTTAATTTCTTATTCATATTACTAACTACAAGATTGCATTTTATAGCTGAAACATCCTTATCTTTTACTTCTAACATAATATCAAGATTAAACTCTTTAACTTCTTCATAGTATTCTAGAAAGTTTTTAATTATTATAGTATTTGAATGCGCCCCTACATGTTTATGTAAATCTTGTTGACTATAATGGACTTTTGGATTTCCATCTTCTTCTTTCCATGTTTTAGCTACCCTATTCATTATCTCTTTTATTGGAATCTCCATTTCATGGTTACACTCATGGTGAAGGTTATCAAATATTACTGGTATATTAATTTTACCACTTACGAAAAGTAAATCATTAATATTGAATGTTCTATCATCATTTTCAATTACAAGCCTATTCTTTACTGATAGCGATAATCTTTTATAGTTTTCAATAAACCTATTCATAGCGGAAGCCTTATCTCCATAACCACCACCAATATGAAGTATTATCTTATTCTCTCCGTCTACCCCTAATGCATCAAGAAGTCTAGCATGATATTCCAAATCTTTAATTGCTTTTTCTACAATGTCTTCTTTTTCTGCATTAAGAACTGTATACTGTCCTGGATGCATAGAAACCCTCATACCACATTTTCTTATATATTCCCCTATTTCATTTAATTCATTTTGAAAATATTTATGCCAAGGAATTTCATTAATACTATGGCTTCCTAGTGGAACTATATCTGAGCTTATTCTAAATAACTTTATGTTATACTTCTCATTATTCTCTAGTATTTCTCTCAAATCTATTAGATTTTGCTCTAATACCTCTAAAAGCATCTTTTCGGAAAAATTTTTCAGCGTTAATCTTCTGTTTGTTCTTGCATCTATTGTAAGCGGTATGCATGCATATCCAATTTTCATGTTTTCCTCCTGTTCATATTTATAATTATAAAAAACTATACGTATATTGCTACTACTTCTGCCAGGTTATTCTTCTATATTAATCACATAATTGTCGTTAAAAAAGCAATAAAAGATTAAGAAAGCATAAATAACTCTCTTAACCCTTTTATCACTATACACCAATATAAATTAAACTTCAAATAAATATAAGTCACTTATTATTTCATAAATTATTGAAAATCAAATACATTTTCAAATTTGGGCTTTATGACGAATTTACCTTGTTTATCTATGAACCCCCACTTATTATCCATTTTAACCGCTGCTACACCTTCTGAAAAGTCTGAAGCTGATTCAAAGGTAGGTTTAATGGTCCAATGCAACTTACTGTCCATATAACCCCATTTATCATTTTTTTCTATTGCTACTAAGCCTTCAGAGTACTTTAATTTGGAATAGGGGTTATTATCAAATTTAGGTTCTATTATAAAATCCCCCTTTTTATTTATTATTCCCCACTTATTTTCAGTTTTTACTGCAGCTAATCCATCTGAAAAATCTGATACATCTTCAAACTTAGGTTGTATTAAAAAAGTACCATTTTTATCAATAATACCCCATTCATCCTTTACTTTCACAAAAGCAAGCCCACCCGAAAAGTCCTCTGCATCATCAAATTGGGGTTTTATAATGAAATTCCCTTTTTTATCTAAATACCCCCATTTATAGTTATAACAAGCAGGTATTAGCCCTTCAGAAAATTCTACAACTTGAAAATTTCTAGAATAATTCCCGATATCATCAAATACAGGTTCAATTATAAATGAACCACTTTTATCTATGCATCCCCATTTTCCATCACTACAGATTACTGCAGCCCCTTCTTTAAAATTTCCAAGTGAAGTGCCCTTAAATTTAGGTTCTATAACCATAGTCCCTTTTTTATCTATATAGCCATATTTACCATTTTGGCTTGCTAATGCTAATCCTTCTGAAAAATTATATGCATTGTCAAAATTTGGCTTTATAGACCATTCCCCCTTTATATCTATATACCCATACTTATTTTCATATTCAGCAGAAGCTAACCCTTCTGAAAATTTTCCTACTGCACTAAACTTTGGCTTAATAACCCACTGACCACCCTTATCAATAAAACCCCACTTTCCTTCATAATTAGCAGCTACCATATTACTCTTCTTCGTAGCCTCCAGATTATTCAAATTTACAATTTCCTTGCCTTTTTTACTTACTGAAGGTAAACATATGATTAGCCCTGTTATTAAAATAGTAACTGCTGTTATTCGTATTCTTTTATTTTTTTCCACATATTACATCTCCTCGTAACTAAAATAATTAAAACAATTCGTAATTAATTGGTAATATATTACATATAATACCACCATAAAGTGCTCGTGTAAATAGATTTTACAAAATATGTAATATATTTTATACATTGAAACTATTAAATTTATTTATTTTTTTTGTAATAGTAAGACTATAAAATTCCCTAAAAAAATAAAACCTTATAGGTTTCATTTTTTTAGGGAATCGTGATGCTAAGGATTTATTCAAATTTTAGAATCTACTACCCTGTTAAATCATCACCTGCAGTGCTGCAGTATTAACGACTTCAGAAGGAGATTTACCCCCTTGCAGACCTCTGGGGGGATAACAATTATCAATTGTTATCCCCCCAGTGAAGTTTTATTTTTGTTGTAGTATGTAACCCCCACTTATAAAAGTGGGAGACTTTCCTTCTGAAATGTCGTTAAAATAAATCAATTAAATCACCAGCATTATTTTTCAACCTATCTACAGAGTGAATATACCGATTAGTGGTGGCTAAATTTTTATGCGCGGCAAAATCCCGAACTTTTTCTACGGTAGCCCCTTCTAAAATTGCTAGAGTAATGGCTGTATGCCTAGTAGAATGAACTTGCAGTTTTTTATCTATGCCTGCATTTTTGCATACTTTTTTTATCATGTAATTTAAAGTACTTGCATCTAATTTTTCTTTATTCTTGCCATTACTGGAATGACCAATAAATAAATACTCCTCTCCACTATATAACTTATTTCTCTTAGTAAGCAGAATATACTCGTTAATCATAACAAGAACGTTTTTTTGAAGTTTTACTATATCCTCCTTGCCACCCTTTCTCCTTACTTTAACTACATCATAACCAGTATAAGTAGTAACATGTTTTATTTTAATATTTATAATTTCTGATTTTCTTAAAGCAGTGGTTAATGCGAGTACTAATATAGTTTTATTTCTATGGCCCAATATAGTAGTTGTATCTATACTACTTAATAAAACCTTACACTCTTCTTTTGTTAAAAACTCAGTTTCCTTGTTGTTTATAACTGGTTTTTCTTCTTTTAAATTTCCAAAAGGATTATATTTAATTATATGAATATCTGTAGAGTTATCTTGGTATTTTAATAACCATTTATATAGTGCACTCAATGATGATATTTTCCGATTTATAGTAGCAGAAGACATATTTTTATCCATTAATTTTATTATATAATTTTGTGTATTTACTATAGAAACTTTTCTAATATCTTCTATACTGATATCAGAAATAGAGTCTACGCTGAAATAATCTTTTATATCGCGTTCATAGCTTTTAGCAGTATAAATACTTTTTCTAGCTTTGATCTCAAGAAAATACCATATAAAATGTTTATTGCCTAAAAATACGTTTGAATCACAATTGTATTCTATAATTTTTTTTATCATATATATTCTCCCTTAATATTTTCCTTTTTCTATGAATTTTAAAAAGCTGCAAACAGTAAGTTAGCAGCTTTTTAAAGTATACAGACTATAATGCATCTTTGACTTGTTATTTTTTAAATGATTAATTACTCTTCTAAGGAGCTAATTAGGTTTATTATTTCTTCTAAGGCTAATTTTTCATCATCACCATTTGCTATAACGTTTACAGTGCTGTTAGAACCAACACCAAGAGATAAAATACCTATTAAACTCTTAATATTGGCCTTTTTACCCATATATTCTAAACCTATATCGGATTTGAAAGAAGCAGCTTTCCTTACTAATAATGTAGCTGGCCTTGCATGCAGCCCTTTTGGATTACTAACCATAACTTCTCTTGTTACCAATTCACTTCACCCCAATACTTTAATAATAGCATGAGCTAATATATAAAAGTTTACTATTAACTCATACTATTATAATAGCATTAAAAAGTATGTAAATCAATTTTAAATATTTTCAACAAACTTTGCTATTCTATCAATTCCATTTTTTATGTTTTCCATTGAAGTAGCATAGGATAGTCTAATAAAATTATCTGCTCCAAATGCAATACCGGGTATAACCGCAACTTTTTCCTTTTGAAGTAAAAGTTCTGAAAATTGGAATGAATCTTTTATAATTTTTCCATCTATTGATTTATTTAAGACTTTGCACAAATTTACCATAACATAGAAAGCACCTTCAGGTTCTATGCAAGATAAATTACTGATACTATTAATTCTTTCTACCATATAATCTCGCCTTAGCTTAAATTGTTCAACCATAATGTGCATATCATCTTGCTTACCGTTTATTGCTTCAACTGATGCATATTGGGCAATTGAATTAGGATTCGAGGTAGTATGGCTTTGAAGGTTAGACATCAATGCTATTATTTCTGTACTAGCAGCAGCATACCCTATTCTCCATCCTGTCATAGCGTAAGCCTTAGAAACACCATTGATTACAATAGTTCTATTATAAGCATCCTCTGAAAGGGTTGCTATACTAATATGAGGATTAGTTCCATATAATAATTTTTCATAAATTTCATCTGATATTATAAATAAATTGTTTGTTTTTGCAAAATCAGCAATTTCTATAAGTTCTTCCCTTGAATATACTGTCCCTGTAGGATTATTCGGACTATTTAATACTATTGCTTTAGATTTAGAGGTTATTGCTCTATTTAGGTTTTCAATTGTTAATTTGAATTTGTGTATTTCTTCGGTTTGTACATAAACAGGTTCTCCATCTGCTAATTTAACTAGTTCTGGATAACTTACCCAATACGGAACTCCTATTAACACTTCGTCTCCTGGATTTAAAATAGTTTGAAAAACATTAGCTAAGCATTGTTTTGCTCCAGTTGAAACTATAATTTGCGATGGTATATAAGTTAAGTTATTATCATTCTTTAACTTTTGAATTATTGCATGTTTTAACTCAATAATACCTGATGAAGCTGTATATTTGGTCTTTCCTTCTTGAATTGCTTTTATAGCCGCATCTTGAATGTTTTTTGGTGTATTAAAATCAGGTTCACCAGCACCAAAACCTATGACATCTATTCCATCAGCCCTCATTTTTTTTGCCTTTGCAGTTATATCCAATGTTAAAGATGGTGATATTTGTTTAGCTTTTTTAGAAAAAATCATTTTTTTACCCCCAACACATATATTATTTGTATATTTTTACATGAATTTGATTTAAATTAGATAATTGAATTTTTGCCTTCATTTATAAATAAAGTGAAGGATATAATTCATATACTACTAATATAGCATTTTTCTTTTGTAATGTAAATAGTACAAATTTCTATAAAAAAATAAAGAGCTTATACCACAAGCCCTTTTTATATTTATTATCTAGGTTGAACTATTAATTTAATTGCAGTTCTTTCTTCGCCTTCTATTATTACATCTGTAAAAGCAGGTATACAAACTAGGTCAACACCACTAGGTGCGACAAACCCTCTTGCTATAGCAATAGCCTTAACTGCTTGATTAATTGCACCAGCACCTATTGCTTGAATTTCTGCTGCTCCTTTTTCTCTTAGTACTCCTGCTAAGGCTCCTGCTACTGAATTTGGGCTAGATTTTGCCGAAACTTTTAACACTTCCATAATAAACCTCCTATTAGCCAATTTAATTGCTACATTTGTATTATTCTACAAACATAAAAAAAATCCTCTTAAAATTTGGAAATTTTCTAAATTTTAAGAGGAGTAAATATTATATTGGTTTATTTAGCATAATCAATGGCTCTTGTTTCTCTGATTACATTCACCTTAATTTGGCCTGGATATTCTAGTTCATTTTCAATTCTTTTAACTAGATTTCTTGCCAATTCAACAGCACCTGCATCATCAACTATTTCTGGTTTAATCATGATTCGAACTTCTCTTCCAGCTTGAATAGCATATGACTTTTCTACGCCTTCATAGGAATTTGCAATTTCTTCTAATTTTTCTAGTCTTTTAATATAGGCTTCCAAAGTTTCTCTTCTTGCACCTGGTCTTGCAGCTGATATAGCATCTGCTGCTTGAACTAGTATTGCTTCAAGAGACTGCAGTTCAACGTCACCATGATGAGCTGCAATAGCATTTACTACAATAGCTGATTCGTGGTGTTTCTTTGCTATCTCTGCACCTATAAGTGCATGAGGTCCTTCAACTTCATGGTCTACAGCTTTACCTATATCATGAAGTAGTCCACACCTTTTAGCAAGAGTTGGATCAATTCCCAGTTCAGAGGCCATAAGTCCAGCTAAATATGAAACTTCAATAGAATGCTTTAATACATTTTGACCATAACTAGTTCTGTATTTAAGCCTTCCAAGTAGTCTAATAATTTCTGAATGAAGACCATGCACTCCTGTTTCAAAAGTAGCTTGTTCTCCTTCTTCTCTTATATCACTCTCAACCTCTTTTTTAGCTTTTTCTACCATTTCTTCAATTCTAGCAGGATGAATTCTTCCATCCACTATTAGCTTCTCAAGTGCTATTCTAGCAACTTCACGCCTTATAGGATCAAATGCTGAAAGAATTACTGCTTCAGGTGTATCATCTATTATTAAATCAACGCCTGTAAGTGTTTCTAGAGTTCGAATATTTCTACCCTCTCTACCTATTATTCTTCCCTTCATCTCATCATTAGGAAGTGAAACTACATGAACTGTTGTTTCTGCAACATGATCAGCAGCGCATCTTTGAATAGCATAAGTAATAATTTCTCGTGCTTTTTTATCGGCTTCTTCTTTTGCCTTAGTCTCAATTTCTTTAATCATAATTGCGGCATCATGTTTAATTTCTTTTTTAATTTCATCTAATAAAACTTGTTTTGCTTCATCGGCTGTTAACCCTGATAGTCTTTCTAATTCTTCCCTTTGTTTTGTGTATAAATCTTGAATACTTGCTTCTAACATCTCAATTTCTTGTTGCTTTTTATTAAGATTTTCTTCTTTTCTCTCCAGCACATCACTTTTTTTATCTAAAGATTCCTCTCTTTGGATATTTCTTCTTTCTAACCTCTGAACTTCATTACGTCTTTCTCTTGATTCTTTTTCTAAATCAGTTCTAAGTCTGTGAACTTCTTCTTTGGCTTCTAAAATAGCTTCTTTCTTTTTTGTTTCAGATTCTTTTGAACTTTCATCAAGAATTTTTTTAGCTTCTTTTTCAGCCTTAGAAATATTTGCTTGAGATATATTTTTTCTAGTATAAATTACAACAAAAATACCCACTAAAACAACAACCAAAATAGCACAAACTATTAAGATCATTCGACTATTAGTATCCATCGATTATCAACACCTCCTTTGCTTATTTTCGAGTCTATTTAAGAGTAAACATGAAAGCTAGAGAAGGTGTAATATTTATTCAATTGGTAGCAGTTTGAATATGCTAAACCAGTATTTGTATTTATTTTATATTACTTTTCAATTAATGTCAAGATTTTAACATTTAAATAAATTATTTTACTTTACTATCATACAATAATTATGCTAAACAATAATATGATACACCTTAAAAAGCATCTACTTCACATTATTATAGTAATAATATTCCACAGTTATACTTAGAATATACTAGTTAAATTAAGATAACATATAGCCTCTAATAATGAAAAGAAGAAAAAAAAGCAAGTAGCCACTTGCTTTTATTCTTCCTTTTTACTAACTTCTTTTATTTCTTTTACTTGTTTTACTTCTTTCTTATCAATTACTGGAGCTTTTGATAAAGGTAGATTATATTTTTCTCTGATTTTATTTTCTATTTCAAACATTACCAGAGCATTGTCTTTAAAGTATTGTTTTGCATTTTCTCTTCCTTGTCCAAGACGTATATCTCCATAGGCAAACCATGCTCCACTTTTTTGTACAATTTCTTCTTTAACGCCTATATCTAAAACATCTCCCTCACGAGATATACCTTCACCGTACATAATATCAAATTCAGCCTGTTTAAATGGAGGAGCAACTTTATTTTTGACTATTTTTATTCTTGTTCTATTACCCATAAATTGATCACCTTGTTTAATTGTATCTATTCTTCTGATATCTATTCTAACAGAAGCATAAAATTTTAATGCTCTACCACCAGGAGTTACTTCTGGATTTCCAAACATTACTCCAACTTTTTCTCTTAATTGGTTTATAAATACAATAACACATTTTGATTTATTTATAGATCCAGCAAGTTTTCTTAGTGCTTGTGACATAAGTCTTGCTTGCAATCCTATATGAGAGTCCCCCATTTCGCCTTCAATTTCGGCTTTAGGCACCAATGCGGCTACTGAATCCACAACAATAACATCTATAGCCCCTGAACGAACTAAGGCCTCTGTAATCTCTAAAGCCTGCTCACCAGTGTCTGGTTGAGAAACTATTAAATCATCTATATTA
This sequence comes from Clostridium sp. FP1, assembly GCF_011065975.2. Classification (NCBI taxonomy): domain Bacteria; kingdom Bacillati; phylum Bacillota; class Clostridia; order Eubacteriales; family Clostridiaceae; genus Clostridium; species Clostridium sp. FP1. The sequence continues at coordinate 3,312,042 of NZ_JAAMNJ020000001.1, forward strand.
ATTCCTAATGATTTAGCATAAATAGGATCTAGTGCATGCTCTACATCAATAAATGCAGCTGTACCGCCTTCTTTCTGTGCTTCTGCCACTATATGTAGTGCAACTGTAGTTTTACCTGAAGATTCTGGTCCAAAAATTTCAATCATTCTTCCTCTAGGAACACCACCTATACCGAGCCCTATATCCAGTCCCAAACAACCAGTAGAAATAGCATCTAAATTTAAAGTACTATGGTCTCCCAGTTTCATTATTGAACCTTTACCAAATTGTTTCTCTATTTGACCCATAGCTGCTTCTAGTGCTTTTAATTTTTCATTATTCATACATTTCCCCTTAGGGTTCACCATCCTTCTCATTACGAACATTTGTTCTATGTTAAGTATACACCATTTGTTTTGCATGGTCAACATGCAAAATAAAAATTCCTAGTTTTTCCTTCTCTTGGAATATTACAATATTAACCCCATTATTTGTATTATTAACAAATTATAATAAATTAATCACTTATCAATTCTAATTGAGTCTTTATTTTTAACAAAATAGTCAACTCCTGATATTATTGTAATAATTACTGCAGCAGCCATAAATATATCAGTTAATACATTTAAAATCGGATGTACATAAGATAAGTTTAATAATGCTGTAATTATAGCAACTATTTGAATAACAGTTTTTATTTTCCCCCACCAGCTAGCTGCAATTACTTTTCCTTCTGAGGCAGCTATTGTTCGAAGACCTGAAACTGCAAATTCTCTAGCAATTATAATCATAGCTACCCAACTAGCTACAATCTGAAGTTCCACTAAGGAAACAAGTGCAGCAGTTACCAACAGTTTATCAGCTAGAGGATCCATAAATTTACCGAAATTAGTTATTTGGTTTCTGCTTCTAGCTATATATCCATCTAATTTGTCTGTAAGAGAAGCTACTATGAAAATAATAGTAGCCACTTCTCTTCCATAAGGTATGTCTTGAACTGCCATAAATATTAAAAATATAGGCACTAGAAAAATTCGGAGCATTGTAAGTTTATTCGCAAGATTCATAGCACACAACTCCTATTAAATCGTATTCTAAAGCTTTAGTAACTTTGACATTAACAAATTCTCCCTTATTATACACCACATCAGATTCAAAGAAAATATTTCCATCAACCTCTGGTGCCATTTCATAACCCCTGCCAAAATATGTTTTATCATTAACCCCTTCTACTAAAACCTTGTATGTTTTTCCTATCTTTTTACTATTTAGTTCTTTGGATATACTTTGTTGTATTAACATCAGTTCTTCTTCACGTTTTACTTTTATATCTTCAGAAATTTGATTTTCCATTTCTGCTGCGGCAGTACCATCTTCCATTGAATACTTAAATACTCCCAATTTATCAAATTTAGTTTCTTTAATAAACTGTTTTAACTCCTGAAAATCTTCCTCTGTTTCACCTGGGAATCCAACAATAAGTGTAGTTCTAAGATTTACTCCAGCAATGTTTTTTCTCATCTTGTTTATGTTTTCTGTTATAATATGCTTTCTTCCTTTTCTTCTCATGGATTTAAGAATATCATCACTTATATGTTGGATTGGTATATCTACATATTTGCATACTTTATCGTTAATTGATATTTCATTTATAATTTCATCCGTAATTTCTTCTGCATAACAGTAAAGTACTCTAATCCATTCAATTTCACTTATTTCAGAAATTTTCCTTATCAGCTTATGCAAGGTTTTCTCACCGTATAAATCAATACCATATCTAGTAGTATCTTGAGCAACTAAAATAATTTCTTTGCAACCATGCTGGCTTAAGTCCTTAACCTCTTGTACTATATTTTCCATCTTTCTGCTTCTATATTTACCTCTAATATTTGGTATTGCACAATATGCGCAAGCATTATCACAACCCTCTGATATTCTAACATAAGCAGTGCACGTTCCTGTAGTTAGTACCCTTTGACCTTCATTAATATTTTCATCACTATAACTATAATGTTGTACTTTAATATTTTTAGAAAGCACCTCTTCTATACTATTTAGTAACTTACTATAATCATTGACACCCAACATTATATCAAGTTCTGGCATAAGCTCAAGCAGTTCTGCTCCATAACGCTGAGTAAGGCACCCAGTTGCAATTAAAACCGTACACTTGTATTTGTCTTTGTATTTTGACATTTCTAAAATAGTGTCTATTGATTCTTGTTTTGAAGATTCTATAAATCCACAAGTATTTACTAAAATTATATTTGCAAGTTTAGGATCGTTTGTAATATCATATTTTTCACTTAAACTACCTATTATAATCTCACTATCAATTCTATTTTTATCACAACCTAAATTTATAACTCCAACTTTTAATTTTTCCACGGGTCATCCTCCTTGTTTATATACCTTTTTAGATAACATTTAACTGTTATCTTCCTTGTTTGGTTTTATAAGTGAATAATAGTTATTAACTATTAACCTCATACATTTGTACACATAAATTATTGTAAATGTGATTTACAAATTAAACAAGGGTATTTGCAGTTTTTCTTACATAAATTTATATTATTAATCTTTTAATTCACTCTGGCTTAATAATATTTCTCTAGGCTTACTTCCATTTCTACCTGAAATAATTCCACGTTCCTCCATTTGCTCTATAATTCTTGCTGCTCTATTATACCCTATTTTTAGCTTACGTTGCAATAAGGAAGTGGACGCTTGATCATTTTCAACTACTATTTTAATTGCTTCATTTAATAACTCATCAATATCGCAAGCCTCATCTTTATTACTTAAACTACCTTCTATTTGGTCTATTATTTCTTTTTCATAGTTTAATTCTGAGTTCTGACTTTTTATAAAATCAACCACTCGCTCAACTTCTTCTTCTGATACAAAAGCCCCTTGAATTCTAAATGGTTTAGCCTCTCCTACAGGGTAAAAAAGCATATCGCCTTTACCTAGCAATTTTTCTGCACCAGCAGAATCTAAAATTGTTCTTGAATCTATTTGACTTGAAACTGCAAAGGATATTCTTGAAGGTATATTGGCCTTTATAACCCCTGTAATAACATCTACTGATGGTCTTTGCGTGGCAATTACTAAATGCATACCAGCCGCTCTTGCCATTTGTGCCAGTCTTCCAATGTATTCTTCTACGTCACTCGCACAAACAGTCATGAGGTCTGCTAATTCATCAATTATAATTACTATCCAAGGTAATTTATTTTCTTCAATACCTTTATTAACTAGTTCATTATATCCTTCAATATTACGTACATTGTTTTCAGCGAAAAGTTTGTACCTTCTTGTCATTTCATTTACAGCCCAATTTAAAGCGCCTGCAGATTTTTTGGGATCCGTTACAACTGGTATCAATAGATGTGGTATTCCATTATAAATATTTAATTCAACTACCTTCGGGTCAATTAATAAAAGCTTAACCTCCTCTGGAGAATATTTATAAAGTAAACTTATTATTAATGAATTTATACAAACACTCTTTCCAGATCCCGTAGCTCCCGCTACCAGCAAATGAGGCATTTTCGTTAAATCTGAAACAACACAATTACCCCCTATATCTTTTCCTAGACTAAAGGATAAATTTTTATTTGTAGCTGAAAATTCATTTGACTCTATTACCTCTCTTAGGTAAACTGCACTTAACTCTTTATTTGGCACTTCAATGCCTACAGCTGCCTTACCAGGTATAGGGGCTTCAATTCTTACACCAGAAGAAGCCAAATTCAATGCAATATCATCTGCTAAATTTACAATTTTGCTGACCTTAACACCTGCATTTGGTTGAAGCTCAAATCTTGTCACTGAAGGTCCTTTTGTAACTTGAATAACTTTTGCTTCAACTCCAAAGCTACTTAATGTTTCTTGCAACTTAGTAGCACTACTAAGCAACTCTTTTTTATCATTTTTATTCATTTTGGAAGTAGTATTTTCATTTAATAAATCCACAGTTGGAAAATCATATTTATAATTTGATTTTGAATGCGCACTATTTAATTGAATTTCTTGTTCTACTTCTTGTTTAATAGAATTATCTATATGCTTTTCTTTAGATACGCCTGCATCGCCTTGTTTAATATCATTAACAGTTTCTTCTTTATTTACAATTTCCACTTCTGACGCAACTTCACTCGATCTTATAAAATCAAATATTTTAATTTTATTGTTACTTCCTTTAATAAAATCATTTTTTTCTTCATTTGGTAGTATCAATTCTTCTTGCTTATCACTATTTTCTATATATAACTCCTTATTATTATTAGTCTTCTTAGTCTTTTTAGTCTTTTCAGTTACAAATTTATCCTTTAGATCGAAACAAATGTCATGCCAAGATATTTCTAATATTAAAGTTAAACATATAACATAAATACCAATAAAAATTATAAAAGTTCCCACAGCTCCAAATAATGTATGCAGTGGTACATCAATTGAATAACTAATAATCCCACCATGCAGCACATGCTCTGAATTGTATATTTTATTTATTCCCTGCCAAAACTCACCTTTAGCATAATACTTATTGAAAGACAGCATTTGTATAAATAGCAATGTATTTATTATAAAAAGTATTATTCCATAAAACTTCTTACTGAAGTTTATCTTACCTTTCTTAAGGATGGAGCATATACCAATAAATATTATCAAAAACGGCGAAAAGTATGCACCTACCCCTAGTATTGCAAAAAGTAAGTGGTTAATAAAATCTCCTATAGTACCTGATATAGAATCAGAACTTGAAAACATAGTAGAGAAGATACTAAATAAAATCAATATGCCTATTGTTATTAAAATAATTCCAAAAATTTCACTATCAGAACCTACACTACTACTAACTTTAGATTTAGTTTTTTTTCTAGTCAAAGTATCACCTCCATTCTTAATATTTCTACAAATTTTAGAAATCTCCTTTAACTTTATATAGATTTATAGATGAATTTTAAACTATAACATAAAAAACTCAATTACTCTTATGGGTTATGGTAAAAAAATCAATAAAATAGATATAAATAGGCCCATAGAACCTATTTATATCTATTTTTAAGCTTTATCTATCATTTCATTTAATTTTGATAAGGCTTCACTAATTCCACCAACCTCATCTATTAATCCATTATCAACTGCTTGTTTTCCGATAAGTATAGTGCCCATATCATTTAAAAGTTCATCAGTTTGAAGCATTAACCTATTTACGGTTTCCTTATCGATTCGAGAAGTTCTAATAATAAATTCAGTTATTCTTTCTTGCATTTTATTAAAATATTCAAAAGTTTGGGGAACCCCTATTATCAAACCATTCATTCTTATAGGGTGAATTATCATAGTTGCAGATGGTGATATGAATGAATAGGTAGCAGCTGTTGCGAGGGGGATACCTATTGAATGGCCACCGCCAACTACTAGTGATACTGTTGGTTTGCTAACACTTCTAATCATCTCAGCTATTGCAAGGCCTGCTTCCACATCTCCTCCTACAGTATTTAGAACTATAAGGATACCTTTTACTTTTTCATCCCTTTCCATAGCAATTAGCTCTGGAATAACATGTTCATACTTAGTAGTTTTGGTTTGAGGAGATAACATCATATGTCCTTCTATTTGACCAATAATAGACAAAATTTGAATTTTGTCGCTTTGAGTTGGAACATTAGTTACTCCCAGTTCTTTGATATTTTCAACCTGCTGATTTGAATTTTCCACAATAATTTCACTTTTCTTATCTTCTTTATTGTTTTGATCTTTTGGCATTTGCATTCCTCCTAATCCATCTTTATTTTGTGCATTAAGAGAAACTATATACATTTATTATCCTAATTTAAATTCCCTGTGCAAGGCATTAATTGCGCCTTCAACATATTCTGTTTCTACAAGACACCATATAGTCATATGTGAATCTGCTGTTTGTAGCACTTCAATTTTTTCTCTAGTTAACGCTTTAAGTATCCTAGCCATAACACCTGGTATACCTCTCATTTTTGAACCTATAATTGAAATTTTACTACAATCCTTCACAAAAGAACAAACCAGATTAATCTCTTTTATTAAATTTTGAAATTTAATAAAGTCTTTTTCATCAATGGTAAATATTTTTTCTTTAGGGAAAACGTTTATAAGATCTATGCTTATAAGGTTTTCAGCTAAGATATCAAAGAGATCCTCGTAACTAGAATCTAAATTTTTACCTATTTTTATTTGAACTCTATTATTCATATGTGTAATACCTGTAATTATATTTTCATAGCCTTCATTTCCTAAATTACTAATTATCGTTCCATCACAATTGTTCATAGTGTTCTTTATTACGAGTGGTATATTATATTTTCTAGATATTTCCACTGCTCTTGGGTGTATCACCTTGGCTCCTTGATCTGCAAATTGAAAAATTTCATCATAACTTATTTTCTTTATTAGAGTCGCTTCAGAAACTATTCGTGGATCTGCTGTCATAATACCATCTACATCAGTGTATATTTGAGTCTCTACTGCATTAAGTGCCGCTCCGAGTATTGCAGCAGTAACATCACTTCCACCTCTACCTATAGTTGTAATATAGTTATTTTCATCCTTACCTTGAAATCCTGCTACTACAGGAATTTTTCCTTTTTGGAGTATGCTAAGTATTCGTTTTGTATCCACGTTAAGTATTGCTGCATTGTTATAATTGCAATCTGTAATTATACCTGCTTGTCCCCCAGTTAAGGGCACAGCATCAATACCTTTATTATTTAATTCATTACACATTATTACAGTACTTATAGTTTCTCCACAACTCATTAGCAAATCTAGTGCTAATGGATTTGCTACTTTAAAATTATCATCTATAAGTGATAGCAGAGTATCCGTAGCGTAAGGATCTCCTTTTCGTCCCATGGCAGATACTACTACCACAGGAAAATAGCCTTCTTCCTTTGCGTTCATTACTTTACGTACTACAAGCTTTCTCTTTTCCTGTGTTGAAACAGATGTGCCTCCAAATTTTTGCACTAATATTTTCATTTATGGCCTCCAAAGTTAAATATGAGATTTTTTTAAAAATTCATTATCAACATCAATTATTATAGTTCTTGAGCCTATTTTTTTTACATATTCCCAAGGTACCTCAATAATATCATTATTTTTGAAAAAACTAAATTTAGAACTACCCTCATTAATAATTAAAAATTTCAGAAGGCCATTCTCATCGATAACCACATCATTGCTACCTAAATTGCTATACTTATCACCATCATTAATATTGATAATTTCATATCTTTCCATTTCACTGTATAATTTTATGTTATCTTCCATATAAGCTCCCTCCTTACCAATTCTCTGAGGGACATGAAAATAAATAACAAATACCTTTTATTTATTTTCATGCCCCTAAAATACTATGGAATATATTGTGGAGTTATGCATAATTTCTATATTATCATAAATAAATTTACTTATCCATAGAAATAATATTTCCTTTAAAGAGCTTATTTAGCATTTCTCTTTCTTTACCTACATATGCAGAATTTATTATACCCTTTTTAAAAGTCTTTTCCATGACAGAGTTTACACGTGCCATATCTATCTCATTTATTTTTCTAAGTACGTCTTTAGGCGTATTAATTTTATTCAAAAACATAACAGACTTACCATTACTAAACATTCTACTGCTGGTGCTTTCAAGCCCTAGAATATAGCTACCCTTTAACTGCTCTTTAGCCTTTAGTAATCTTTCATTGTCAATTCCTGATTTTGCGAATTTTTTAACCTCTTCTTTTATTGCATCAATAGCAACTTCTGCGTATAATGGATTTAGCCCCGCATAAATGCTTACAATCCCAGTGTTTTTAAAGGCTGATATGTAAGAATAAATTGAGTAACATAGTCCTAATTCTTCACGAATTTTTTGAAATAACATTGAGGAGGCTCCTCCTCCTAATATATTACTTAGTAATATTAGAGTATATGTGTCCTCATTTCCAATTTCCACTCCAGGTATTCCTAGACTTATGTGAAGTTGTTCAATATCCTTTTTTCTAAAATAATGGTGATTTAAAAGCCCAGGACTACTATATTTAGTAATATTTTTATTTTTAGTATGCCATTTCCCAAAATATTTTTCTAGAAGCTTTTCTATATTTTTCATGTCAAATTTACCAGAAATTGATATAACCGAATTTTCCGGTATATAATATGAATCAATGTAATCTAACATCATTTTTCTATTAAAAGATTTTACAGTTTCCATGGTTCCCAAAATAGGTAAGGATATAGAATCCTTATTCCAAATCGCCTTTGTGTGTAGATCTATTAATACATCCTCTGGTGAATCTTCGCTCATATTTATTTCTTCGAAAATTACACCTTTTTCTTTTTCAATTTCCTCTTCTGAAAAATTACTATTAAAAAGCATATCTGACAGAATATCCAATGATAATTCTAAATGTGTATCTAAGGCTTTTATGTAATAACAGGTGGCTTCTTTTCCTGTAAATGCATTTATTTGACCACCCACGTCTTCAATAGCTTCGGCAATTTGTTTTGCAGTCCTACCACTTGTTCCTTTAAAAAGCATATGCTCAATAAAATGTGATATTCCACTACTACTTGCATTTTCATTTCTTGAACCATTTTCTATCCATAGGCCTACGCTTACAGAGTTTACATATTCTATGTTCTCAACTACAACTCTTAACCCGTTATTTAACTTAAATAAATTATACATATGCGCCTCTCCTTAATGAGAATTTATATTTAATATGTGCATATTAGTGTTTTTTTATTAAAAAAAATAAAAAGGCATCTAAGCCCTTCTATTATTCAGCATCTTTTTTTTCAGTTTCACTATCTTTAATAGCATCTCTTCTTGAAAGATTTACTCTTCCTTGATTATCTATTTCCATTACTTTTACTAATATTTCATCGCCCACTGAAACAATATCTTCTACTTTATTTACTCTAGCAAAATCAAGTTTAGATATATGCACTAATCCTTCTTTATTAGGAAGTATTTCAACAAATGCTCCAAAAGCAGCAATCTTTGTTACTTTTCCTAAATATATTTCGCCTACCTTAACTGATTTAGTTAAATCTTCAATGATTTTTACTGCTCTATTTGCACAAACACTATCACTAGACATAATTACAACTTTTCCATCATCATAAGTGTCTATTTTAACACCGGTTTCTGCTATAATTTTCTTTATCATTTTTCCACCAGGTCCAATTATGTCTCTAATCTTATCAGGTGCTATGTTTAGTGTGTAAATTCTAGGAGCATATATTGATATTTCACTTCTTTCTCCTGAAATACATTGATTCATTTTCTCTAATATATGAAGTCTAGCAACTTTGGCATCATTAATTGCAGTTTTAATGCAATAATTAGACAAGCCATGAAGCTTTGTATCAACTTGTATAGCTGTAATCCCTATCTCAGTTCCAGCTACTTTAAAGTCCATGTCACCAAAGAAATCTTCTATACCTTGAATATCTGTCAATACTTTTTCTTTAGTTAAATCAGCATTTGTAATAAGTCCCATTGCAATACCCGCAGCAGGTCTCTTAAGTGGAACCCCAGCATCGAGTAGTGCTAAAATACTCGCGCTTACACTTGCTTGTGATGTTGAACCATTAGAACTTAACACTTCTGATACCACACGAATAGCATATGGAAAATCTTCTACAGATGGTAAAAGTGGTTCTACTGCTTTTTCTGCTAGTGCACCATGACCAATTTCACGTCTTCCAGGTCCACGCATTGGTTTAACTTCTCCTACGCTATAAGCTGGAAAATTATAATGATGCATGTATCTTTTAGAATCTTCATTTCCTATTCCATCTAAATTCTGAGCTTCACCTAATGCTCCAAGTGTTGCAACACCCATTACTTGAGTAAGCCCTCTTGTAAAGAGACCTGTTCCATGAGTTCTAGGAAGTATTCCTACTTCGCAACTTATTGGCCTAACTTGATCAAAAGCTCTTCCATCTGGTCTCCTATTTTCATTTAGCATCATATTTCTAACTATTTCTTTTTGGATGCTATATGCAACTTCACCTATATCAGATTTTTTATCTGCGTATTTTTCATTAAATTCAAGGCTTATTTTTTGTTTTATTTCATCTACCATTTTATTTCTCTCATCTTTATCCATTATGTACATTGCTGTCTTAAACATATCAAATGAGAAATCTCTAACTTCACTTTGGAGGGTTTCATCTATTTTACTTATTTGAGGAATGACTTTTTCTTTTCCAAACTTAGCCACAGCTTCTTCTTGGAAAGCTACAATTTTTTTACATGCTTCAAAAGCAAAATCAATTGCATTTATCATTACATCTTCTGGTATTTCATTTCCACTAGCTTCTATCATTGTTACATTGTCTTTTGTTGCACAAACTGTAAGATTCATAGAACTAGCATTTCTCTCTTCTACAGTAGGACTCAATATGAACTTATCGTCAACAAGGCCCACTGAAACCGTTGCAACAGCATCAGTAAAAGGTATACTTGATATGCATAATGCCATTGATGCTGCATTCATAGCAAGTATCTCAGGTGAATTATCTTGCTCAACTGATAATACAGTACAAACAATTTGCACATCATTTTTATATCCTTTAGGAAATAATGGTCTAAGTGGCCTATCAATACCTCTTGCTGTTAAAATTGCTCTTTCTGATGGTCTTGCTTCTCTCTTTATGAACCCACCAGGAATCTTGCCAACGGCATAAAGTCTTTCTTCATATTCTACACTTAGTGGGAAGAAATCAATACCTTCCTTTGGTTTTTCTGATGCATTTGCATTAACCATAACTACTGTTTCGCCATAGCTCATGAATATTGAACAGTTTGAAAGCATTCCAACCTTACCATATTCAACTTTAAGAGTTCTACCTGCAACAGTAGTTTCTATAACATGAATCATATATTTGCCTCCCTTCAATTTTTACTAATATTATTAGCTAATATATGTGTTTTTAAAATCTAATTTTATATATTTTATTACTATTACTTAAAATAATAGAGCGGCTAAGCCGCTCTTAATTACTTTCTTAGTCCAAGCTCTGCAAGAATTGCACGATATCTTTCAATATCCTGGTTCTTTAAGTAACCTAACATACCTTTTCTTTGTCCAACCATCATTAATAGACCTCTTCTTGAATGGTGGTCTTTTTTATGAATTTTTAAGTGTTCAGTTAACTCTAAAATTCTTTCAGTAAGTAGTGCGATTTGCACCTCTGGAGAACCTGTGTCTCCTTCATGTCTCGCATGTTTAGTCATTATTTCTTGTTTTTTAGCTTTTTGCATTTTACAACACCTCCGAATATAATCCCCATATTCCAAGTACACCGTTAGCAATTCGGTGAACTTAGCATAAGGTTCAAATCAATTATAACAAACTAAAATTAAATTGTAAATTAGTTTTTATATCTTAATGATATTTTTCTACTTTTTTTGCTTAATAGCGTATTCTTTATCTTTTATAAGCTGTTGTCTTAATTCCTCAACGGTATCAAATTTAACTTCATCTCTTATCCTATTTACAAAGTTAATTTTAACCTTTTCACCATAGATTTGTTTATCAAAATTCAAAATATAGGTTTCTACTGATAGCTTTCCACCTTCTACAGTAGGATTATACCCTATATTTGTTATAGCTTTATAAATATTATTATCATACTGGGCTAAAGTATAGTATACCCCCCCCTTAGGAATGATATATTGCTTATTGTAATTTAAATTTACAGTTGGAAATCCAATAGTTCTTCCAAGTTGTTTCCCTTTAATTACTTCACCAGTAATAGAATGCGATCTTCCTAAAAGTTCATTTGCTTTAATGATATTCCCCTCAGCTATAAGATGGCGTATATTTGAACTACTTACAACCTCATTGTTATTACTAATAGCTTCACAAACATATAGCTTATAGCCTAGTATACTACTGTACTTTTGCAGCATTTCTACATCGCCTAAATTTTTATATCCAAATCTATAATTAAAACCAACAACTATTCCCTTTGTATTATAGAAATTCACCATGTCTTTTATAAATTGCTCTGGAGTTATCTTCATAAATTCTTTATCAAATCTAACTAAATTAACAATATCAATACCTGTTCCCTCTAATAATTTTATTTTGGTATCATTATCCATTATTAGCTGTGGACAAATTTCTTTGTTGATAACAGACAATGGATGATTTTTAAAAGTACAAATCATACTTTTAGCATTATTCTCTTTTGATAATTCCACCGCTTTATTTACAAGATGCATATGTCCTAAATGGAGTCCATCAAAACTTCCCAGTGCAATGTATGTTGGATATTCAAGTTTAGTTTTAAAATTATCTTTTATAATTACCATTTTTAATATACTCCTATATAAATGATTTTATTAGCCTAACACCATCTTTTCCTTTATCTGCAATTCCAATAAAGTCGTTGTCATTATTATAGATACTATACATTTTTTCGCTTTCAAACTTAGAAGCTAAAGCTTTATCTTTTACTACAACACCATTTAATAAGAACTTAACAAATCTATCCTCTATGGTGATTTTAGTATTATTTTTAAAAATACTTTCTATAGGCATAATATGTCCATTTATATTTTCCTCATTTAAATCATTAATATTTATAGCATCTTCAATATGAAATTGCCCTGTAGCTGTTCTTTGCAAGTTCCACATCATTCCACCACATTTTAATAATTCTCCAATATCATAACATAGACTTCTAATATAGGTACCCTTAGAGCATTTTACCCTAAAGTTCACGTAAGGTATTTTAATAGAACTAATTTCTATGTCATAAATTGTTATAGCTCTTGCTTCTCTCTCTATTTCCATCCCAGCCCTTGCCAGTTCATAAAGTTTTTTTCCATTAACCTTTAAAGCTGAGTACATAGGCGGAACTTGTTTTATTTCTCCTATAAATGAATTAATCGCCCGTGTAATTTCATCTTCACTCCAATTGACCTCACACTCATGTAGAATTTTACCTTCTCTATCATAAGTATCTGTAATAACGCCTAACTTAAGTTCAGTTTCATAAATTTTAAAGTCCCCCATTATATAATCAATAGCTTTTGTTGCTTTTCCTATACAAACAGGTAAAACCCCGCTAGCCTCAGGGTCTAGAGTGCCAGCGTGGCCTACTTTTTTTATATGACTGATTTTTTTTATTATGCGAACTACATCAAAAGAGGTCATTCCTGTAGGTTTAAATACATTTAATATACCATTCATTTTATCAACTCTTTTTCTATAATTTCCAGCAATTTCACTTTAGTGTCATGAAAATCCCCTTCTGTGAAAAAACCTGAAGCTCTAATATGTCCGCCACCGTTAAATGCTTCGGCAACTTTACTAACATCTACTAGTGATTTAGATCTTAAACTCACTTTAACACCATTTTCAGCATCTTTTATAAGAATAGTAACTTCAACCGTATCTATGGAAGCACCAAAAGCAATAACATCTGATGTATCTTCGGAAAGGGTCTCATATTTTTCAAGCATGTTTTTAGATATATACATAATACACACTTTAGCATTGAGTTCTGAAGTCATACTATTAATAACTTCTCCATAGAATTTTATTTTTTCAAATTTCTTGTTTTCAAAAATCATTCTATGGATGTTACTAAACTCTATACCTGTATTAATAAGTTCACCTGCTATATTATGAGTTACTGCTGTGGTGTTCGAATGCCTAAATGATCCCGTATCTGTAAGTAGTGAAGTGTACAAGCATGCACTTATTTCTTTGTCTATTTCTATGTGAAGAAGTTTAAGCACTTCATACACAATTTCTCCAACTGCAGAAGCGCTTGTATCAACAAAATTTAAATCTCCATATAAATCATTAGATAAATGGTGATCCATATTAATTAATTCAAAATTCTTATTTTGCATACATAAATTTGCATTAATTCTTTTAAAATCACCACAATCTAACACTATAACACACTCTGTATCCTTTAATGGCTCAATTGTTTCACCATTAATTTCATTTGAGCATGGTAAAAACTGAAAAGTTTGTGGTATAATTTCTTTTGAAATTATATAGACTTCCTTTTTTAGTTTTCTAAGTCCAATAAGTAAAGCTAGCGCACTACCTAACGAATCACCATCTGGTGAAGCATGAAAAGTTATAGCAATTTTTTTGAATAGCTTTATCCTATCAACAATTTCGTTAATTTTCATCACTATCTTCGTTACTTATATCTTCTTCATTCATATCCTCATCATCTATATCTTCGTCAATTTTTTCTTTTGCCTTTATTTGATGAAAAATACTTTCTAAATGTATTGCACGTTCTATAGTTTCATCTACCTCTATGATAACTTGAGGAACATGTCTTAGCTTAACATGAGCCCCTATTTCTTTTCTCATAAGTCCAGTTGAACTTTTAAGTGCTTGAATTGTTTCTTTTTTAGAAGCTTCGCTACCAAATATACTAACATAAACCTTTGTATATGTTAGGTCTTTTGTTGTATCTACTTTTGTTACACTTACCATAGCACTTTTTCTTGGATCCTTTATTTTGTTTTGAATTGTATTGCTTACTTCTTTTTTGATTTCTTCGTTTATTCTACCATTTCTATAATTAACCATACAACCCACCACTCCTTATACTTATAATTTTGCTTTTACTTCTTCCATTATGAATGCTTCGATAATGTCGCCTTCTTTAAGATCATTGAATTTTTCTACACTTAATCCACATTCATATCCAGCAGCAACCTCTTTTGCATCATCTTTAAATCTCTTCAATGAAGCTAGTGTTGATTCAGTTATTACTATTCCATTTCTAAGCACACGTACACTACTATTTCTTGTAATCTTACCAGTTAATACATAAGACCCAGCTATTGTTCCTACATTTGAAACTTTATATATTTGTCTTATTTCAACTCTACCTAGAACAACTTCTTTATATACAGGATCCAGCATTCCAACCATTGCAGCTTTTATATCATCAAGAGCATCGTAAATCACTCTATAAGTTTTAATTTCTACCTTTTCTTTTTCACCAACTATTGCAGCATTATTATCCGGTCTTACATTAAACCCTATAATTATTGCATTTGAAGCTGCTGCAAGTGTAACATCTGTTTCTGTAATAGCTCCAACTCCAGAATGTATAATTCTTACTTTAACATTATCAGTAGATAATTTTTCTAGGGATTGGCGTACAGCTTCTACAGATCCTTGAACATCAGCTTTTACAATAACACCAAGTTCCTTAACAGCGCCTTCTTGTATTTGACTATATAGATTTTCCATAGAAACTCTATTACTAGATTGAAAATGTTCTTCTCTTGATTTTGATTTTCTAGTTTCAGCCATATTTCTTGCAGTTTTCTCATCTTTAACTACATTAAATCTATCTCCAGCTTCTGGCACTTCAGATAATCCAAGTATTTCTACTGGTATAGAAGGTCCTGCAGTTTTTATTTTGTTACCCTTATCATCAAACATCGCTCTTATTCTTCCGTAAGTTGAACCAACTATTATAGAATCACCAGTGCTTAATGTACCATTCTGTATTAATAGTGTAGCAAGTGGGCCTCTACCTTTATCAAGTTTTGCTTCTATTACAGTTCCTTTTGCGCGCCTGTTTGGGTTTGCTTTGAGTTCTAACATTTCAGCTGTAATAAGCACCATTTCAAGTAGTGTATCTATACCTTCTTTAGTATGAGCTGATACTGGAACACAAATTGCATCTCCACCCCAATCTTCTGCTACAAGTCCATACTCTGTTAATTCTTGCTTAACTTTATCAACATTAGCTCCTGGTCTATCTATCTTGTTTATAGCTACTATCATTGGTACCTTAGCAGCCTTACAATGATTTATAGCTTCTGCAGTTTGTGGCATAATACCATCATCTGCAGCTACAACAAGTATAACTATATCTGTTATTTGAGCACCTCTGGCTCTCATTGCTGTGAAAGCTTCATGACCAGGTGTATCTAAAAATGTAATTTTTTCTCCATTAATATTAACAGTATAGGCACCAATATGTTGTGTAATTCCACCTGCTTCTGTTTCAGTTACCTTAGCTTTTCTAATACAGTCAAGTAATGATGTCTTACCATGATCAACGTGACCCATAACTGTTACAACAGCTGGTTTTTTTGCTAATTCTAAATCAGCTTCAACTTCTTCAACTTCTTCATCATCAGCAATTTTGCCTTCTTCTGCGTCTTTGAGTACTGCAAGTGCGCCATATTTTTCTATTACTTTTTCTGCTGTAGCAAAATCAATTTCTTGATTCATTCCAGCCATAACGCCTATGAAAATAAGTTGTTTTATTACTTCAACATAAGGTCTCTTTAGCGTGTCAGCTAAGTCTTTAACTGTAATAGAAGCTTCAATTACTACAACTTCGTCATCTATTGCTTCAACACCATTGTTAGCATTTCCAAGTTCATCTCTACCTTTTCTACCTCTTTTTCTAATAACGACTTTGTTAGCATCTTCATTAGCTATATTTTCATAATGCTCTACTGTTTCATTTTTTTCATCTTTAAGTCCTGAATTTTCGTCATTATAAAGTTCCTTTATTAATTCAGCATCTTCTTCCTCAATTACACTCATATGATTCTTGGCTTTTATACTAAACTCTTCGAATAGTACATTAATTAATTCTTTACTTGACACCTCTAACTCTTTTGCTAATTCATATATTCTGACTTTTGCCAAATCATTCACCCCCGAAATTTAATTTATTCATTACTTTCATTCCATAAGCTAAGTAACTTATCGCTCATTCTTTTATCACTTACGCACAAAACATTAATTTCTGCTCTTCCTAGACAATTTCCTAGAACCTCATTGGATACTCCTTCTATAAGGGGTATATTATTTTTAACACTAAATCTTTTAAATTTATCTTTAGTATTTGTGGCGCTTTCCTCGGACAAAATTATAAGGGTTCCTCTCCTATGTGATAGTGCTTCTTCACATTGGTTGTAACCTTCAATAAGTTTGCCTGCTTTCTTAGTCAAACCCAAAAATTGAAAAAATTTATTGTTCATGCTATACCTCACCTTCAGGATTTATTTGTTCCTTCAGTGTTCCATAAATTTCTTCACTTATTTTTCCACCTAAATTTCGCTCTAATCTTTTTGTCTTAAAAGATTTTTCAAAGCATTCTATATTTTTACAAATATATGCACCTCTGCCTGGCTTTTTCCCAATTAAATCTATAGAAATTTCTCCTTGTTTACTACGAACTATACGTAATAACTCTTTTTTACATTTCATTTCCATACAACCTGTACACATGCGCTGAGGTATTTTTTTAACTTTCATAAAGCTATCACCTACTCTTCAGTAATTGTCTGGATTACTTCATTTTCAATAGTTTCGATTGTTTCCATCTGATATTGTGCTTGTGTTCTACTTTTGATGTCAATTTTCCAACCTGTAAGTCTTGCTGCTAATCTAACATTTTGGCCTTCTTTTCCTATAGCCAGGGATAATTGATTATCTTCCACTATAACCTTTGCAGATTTAGAAGCTTCCTCAACTACTACATTCAATACCTTTGCTGGACTTAAGGCATTTGAAATATATTCTTCAGATTTTTTGCTCCACTTAATAATATCAATTTTTTCATTTCTTAATTCATTAACTATATTTTGAACTCTAATACCTTTTGGTCCAACACAAGCTCCCATTGCATCAACATTTTCATCATTTGAGTATACTGCGATTTTAGTTCTTGAACCCGCTTCTCTTGAAATACTTTTTATTTCAACAACTCCACCAAAAACTTCTGGCACTTCCAGTTCGAATAAACGTTTTACAAGACCTGGATGAGTTCTTGATACTCCTACTTGAGCACCTTTAGTAGTATTTTTAACCTCAACAATATATAGTTTTAGTTTTTCATTGAAATTATATTCCTCACCAGGCATTTGCTCACTGGCTCCAAGCACAGCTTCAATTTTACCCAAATCTATAAATACATTTCCTCTATCTTTCCTTATAACACTTCCTGTAATAATATCAAATTCTTTGGTAATAAATTCATTGTAAATTATATTTCTTTCGGCTTCTTTAATTCTCTGAATAACAACTTGTTTTGCAGATTGTGCAGCTATTCTTCCGAATTTTCTTGGAGTTACTTCAATATCAACGATATCATCAATTTGATATCTAGGGCTATATTCTTTAGCTTCTTCGAGTGATATTTGATTAACTTCTTCAATTACTTCTTCTACAACTACCTTTTGACCATAAACATGTATTTCGCCTGTTTCTCTATTCATTGATACTTTTACATTTTGGCTATTGCTGGACAAAGTAGCATAATTTTTTTTATATGCTGCAACTAATGCATCTTCGATAGTTTGAAAAAGTAAATCTTCGCTGATTCCCTTTTGATCTACAATTTCTCTCAATGCTTCAATAAATTCCTGATTCATTTTAACGTCCTCCTTACAGCACTGGTTTCAAATTCACAATGGAAATCTTTTCTTTAGGAATAGATATATTATTCCCATCATATTGAATTTCTATTTGTATATCAGAAAATCCTAATAAATTGCCCTCAAGTTTTTTCTTGCCCTCATATAGACTATTTAAATTAACTAGTACATTCTCACCAATGTATTTTTTCAGATGATTATCATCATATAAAGTTCTCTCAATTCCTGGAGAGGAGACTTCTAAACAGTAACTATCAGTTATTGGGTCTTCTACATCTAATATCTCACTTGTGGCTCTGCTGACCTTTTCACAATCTTCTAAAGATATTCCATTATCACTATCTATATAAATTCTCAGAAAATTTTCTCCTGCTTCTTTTACATACTCTATATGATATAATTCAACATTATTTTTTTCTGCTATTGGCTCAGTTATTTTTCTAAGTCTTTGTATCAAGGTATCATTTTTCATTTTAACACCCTCCTTTTATTAATATTTTCTACAATTATTAACATAATTAATCATAATATTATAATTAAAACGCAACCATGAGTTGCGTTTCAATAAATAGAGAGTAGGCGGGCCTACTCTCTTACAATAAAATTCTCTCTTACAATAAAATTATCAGCCATAACCAATATGTATTATTCTATCATATAAAATTTGCTATTTCAAGGGCTAATTATATTTCGCTAAAAAAACGACAACTGATTTGTCTCAGGCAGCCCTTTTAAGCATCCATGATTCGCTAATGCTTCAACCACTGTTTTAGAAATTTTGCAACGAGTTCTCAAATCTTCTTTTGAAATGAACTCACCTTCATCTCTTATGGCAACTATGCTTTTAGCAGCATTTTCTCCTACACCCTCAAGACCGTTTAATGGTGGTCTTATTGCATCATCTTCAATTTTAAATTTAACAGCATCAGATTTATAAAGATCCACATTTAATAATTTAATTCCTCTTTTAAACATCTCATAAGATAATTCAAGGGTTGTTAGAAGTCCTTTTTCTTTAGTTCCTATATCATTACCCATAGCCGTTAGTTCATCCATTTTAAATTTTATAGCACTCTCACCTTTTGCAATCAAATCCGCATCAAAGTCATCTGCTCTTATTGTAAAGTAAGTAGCATAGTATTCCTTAGGATAATATACCTTATGGTAGGCTATTCTTACCGCCATCATTACATAAGCTACTGCATGCCCTTTAGGAAACATATACTTTATTTTTTTACAGGATTCTATATACCAATCAGGAACATCATGTTCTCTCATTATCTTTTCATCATCTTCCTTAAGTCCCTTACCTTTTCTTACACTCTCCATGATAGTAAAAGCCGTTTTAGGCGGAAGCTCCTTCTGCATTAAATATACCATAATATCATCTCTTGTAGAAATACAATCTTTTAATGTTGTAAATCCTTCTTTAATATAATATTGTGCATTATTAATCCATACGTCCGTACCATGAGATAATCCTGAAATTCTAACAAGGTCTGCAAAGGATTTTGGCTGAGTATCGAGTAGCATCTGTCTAACAAATTTTGTACCAAACTCTGGCAGACCATAACTTCCTACTTCACAACCCAATTCTTTAATGGTAAGCCCCAATGCTTTTGGTGACGTAAATAAACTTATAACCTTAGGATCTGATAATGGGATAGTTTTGGGATCAAGTCCTGTTAAGTCTTGAAGCATCCTAAGTACTGTAGGATCGTCATGACCAAGTATATCAAGTTTTAATAGCCTACCACTTATGGAATGGTAGTCAAAATGTGTTGTAACAATATCTGATGTTGGGTCGTCTGCAGGATGTTGTACTGGACAGAAATTATATATCTCATTGTCGCTTGGAACAACCATTATTCCACCTGGATGTTGCCCTGACGTCCTCTTAACACCAGTACACCCAAGTACAAGCCGTTCTATTTCGGCTTGGGGCACCATAATATCTTTTTCACCTAAATATTTTTTCACATATCCATAAGCAGTCTTGTCAGCAATGGTTCCAATAGTCCCTGCTTTAAAAGTATGCCCTTTTCCAAATAGTACCTCTGTATATCTATGGATGTCTGCTTGATTTTCTCCTGAAAAATTCAAATCTATATCTGGTTCTTTATCTCCTTCAAAGCCTAAGAAGGTTTCAAATGGAATATCATGACCATCTTTCATATATTGTGCACCACAATTTGGGCACTCTTTTCCAGGCAAATCAGCGCCTGAACCAATAGATCCATCTAAAAAGAATTCACTCTTTTTACAGCTCGGACATACATAATGGGGTGGAAGGCCATTTACTTCTGTTATATTAGACATATTGGCTACAAAAGAAGATCCAACTGAACCTCTCGAACCTACTAAATAGCCGTCAGCAAGAGATTTTGCTACTAGTTTTGCAGCTATCAGATACAGTACAGCATATCCATTATTTATAATAGAGTTTAATTCCTTGTCCAATCTTTTTTGGACTACTTCTGGTAAGTCATCGCCATATATTGAATGAACTTTATCCAAGGTCATCTTGCGAATTTCATCTTCTGCACCCTCTATTTTAGGTGGAAAAGTTCCATCCGGTATTGGTTTTATAACTTCTATAAGTTCAGCGATTTTGTTTGGATTTACAATTACTACTTCCCTGCATTTTTTTTCTCCTAAATAAGCAAACTCCTTTAACATCTCATTAGTCGTTTTAAAATATAGAGGTGGTTGGTCATCTGCATCTGAAAAACCTTTACCAGCCATTAAAATCCTTCTAAACACTTCATCTGAGGCATCTAAAAAGTGCACATCTCCTGTAGCCACTACTGGTAAATTATTTTTTTCTCCTAAAGCACATATTTTTTTATTAATATCCATTAATTCATTTTCATCTTTTACCATGCCATTTTTAATCAAAAATTTATTATTTAGGAGGGGTTGTATTTCTAAATAGTCATAAAATTCTACAATGCTTGTAATATTTTCTTCCGATTTCCCTTGAAGCACTTCCTTATATACTTGCCCAGCTTCACAGGCGGATCCAATTATAAGACCTTCTCTATATTTTTCAATTAATGTTTTAGGAAGTCTAGGCCTTCTATGGAAATGTTCTAAATTTGAAATTGAAATAAGCTTATAAAGATTTTTAAGACCTATTAGATTTTTCACTAAAATAATCACATGATAGGTATTTGCCTTTTTTATATCAAAATCACCTAAAAACTTTTTATTTAGTGTATCTAAGTCTAAAATATCTTTTTCTTTTAATAAACCAAAGCAATGTAATAATATTTCTGCAGTAGCTTTAGCATCATCTACAGCTCTATGATGATTTTCTAATGAAATGCCTAAATGCTTAGCCACAGTGTTAAGCTTAAAACGTTTCAGAGTTGGAAGTAAAAACTTTGCTAGTGGGATTGTATCCATAATTGCATTTTCAAAGACGAGTCCTAACCTCTGTGCATTTTTTATAATAAAAGCTGTATCAAAAGCAGCATTATGAGCTACTACCACGCTACCCCGTGTAAACTCTAAAAACTTAGGAAGAATTTCGCAAATAGAGTCTGCATCCTCCACCATTTCGTTTGTTATTCCAGTAAGTTCTGTGATCTTGTAAGGTATATCTATTCCTGGATTTACAAATTCATTAAATCTATCTACTATTTTCCCATTTTCAATTTTAACTGCCCCAATTTCAGTAATTCTATCATTTTCACTGGATAGACCCGTTGTTTCTATATCAAATACTACAAAGCAATCATCTAAAGTTTCATTTTCATTATTAATAACAATAGGAACTCCATCATCTACAAGGTAACCCTCTACACCATATATAATCTTAATATTATTCTTTTTTGCTGCATCCATGGCTTCAGGAAAAGCTTGCACTACACCATGATCAGTTATTGCTACTGCGCAGTGTCCCCATTTAGCAGCTCTTTCAATAAGTTTAGAAGTTGGAGTCATTCCATCCATTGCACTCATTTGAGTGTGCATATGAAGTTCAACTCTTTTCTCCTGCGCATTGTCCATTCTTTCTATTTTCTTTAGCTTTACTATATCTCTTGCCATTATAACAACTTCTTTTGCATAGGTATCATAACTTGCTTCTCCACGCAGCTTACAATAAAGTCCTACTTTAATTTCTTCCATAATCTTTTCTACATCTTTAGGCTTTGGAAAACATTTCACTGTAATTGAACTTGTGTAATCCGTAATAAAAAACGTTATAATTATTCTTCCTGTTTTTGTTTCTATTATATTTACTTTAAAAATATCACCACAGGCACATACTATTCCTGAAGTTTCATTTATATCTTGTATTTCTATATTTTCGCCATTTATATTTCTTCCCATTATTGTGTTTTCATCGGCAACCTCATTTTTTTTATAACCTTGCCCATTACCTTTATTCCATTTATTACTGTTGCTTAAATCTTTATTTTGACTATTACCTTGACTACTGCTCTGTGGTTTATCTTTCTTTTCTACATTTATATTTTTAATAATCTCATTGATTATAGTTTGATTTTCCTTTTCTTTTTTTCCGAGATCCTCTTCTTTAGAAAGTTCACTGTTATGCTCTAATTTAATAAGTGAATTAACTCCGAACATATCATTTATAGTGTTTTTTAAAAGAAGTTCTATGTTTTTGTCTCTTAGAATTTTGCACATAAAATCATTACCACACTGAATTTTCAACGTACCATTTTCAATAGTTCTAGAAGATTTTAACAAACTATCCTTACTTGATGGTTGTGAGGTAGCTATTACATTGACAACATCTAACCAAAACTTATCTGCTACATCTTCTATTGTGGCATTTGATACATCTTGGTAACAAATTAATTGTATATCTTCAAAACTACTTAACCGTTTTGAAATAATATTTTTGATTAGTAGTTTTTTATAATCATCTATATTTACAAAAGATTTTATTATTACCCTTAATTTGTTGCTTTTTTTAAGGTATTGAACTCGGAGTACCTTAATATCATCTACTAATGTTTGTTCGTTTGAATCAAAATCATTTTTTAACATTTCAGCTAGGCTTACATTCATTAGTATTCCTCCTGATGTGACATTTTATAGTTTATCTATCTCGCGAAGAAGTTCTTCCACTAGATCTTCTTCCTTAACAGTTTTAATTATTTCGCCTTTTTTAAATATTAGGCCAACTCCTTTGCCTCCAGCGATTCCAATATCAGCTTCTCTTGCTTCACCAGGACCATTAACGACGCACCCCATTATTGCTATTTTTATGTTCTTATGGCAATTTGCCAGTCTCTGCTCTACTTCATTTGCAATTTTTATAAGATTAATTTGAGTTCTACCACAAGTAGGGCATGATATAAATTTAATTCCATCATCAATATAGCCCAAAGATTTTAAAATTTCTATAGCAACTTTAACCTCGTCTACTACATCTCCAGTTAGAGATACCCTTATAGTGTCTCCAATTCCATCTGCTAGTAGTGCTCCAATGCCCACACTTGATTTTATTGTTCCTCGCCATGTAGTTCCAGCCTCAGTAACGCCTAGGTGCAGTGGATAATCTACCTTACTTGATATTAATTTATAACTTTCAATCATCATTACTACATCAGAAGACTTTATAGAAATAACTATATCATAGAAATTTAAACTCTCTAATATCTCAACATGCCTTAAGGCACTTTCCACTAGTGCCTGCGCACATACATGACCATACTTTTCAAGAATATCACTTTCTAATGATCCTGAATTTACACCAATTCTAATAGGAATACTCTTATCACTGGCTGCTTTTGCAACTAATTTTATTTTATCAATACTACCAATGTTCCCTGGATTAATCCTTAGTTTAGCTATGCCATTTTCAATAGATTTTAATGCTAGCCTATAGTCAAAATGAATATCTGCAACTAAGGGTATATGAATTCTTTTTACAATATCTTTAATAGCCTCTGCCGCTAGCATATCCGGCACTGCGCATCGTACAATGTCACAGCCCGCCTCTTCTAACAAAAGAATTTGTGCTACAGTAGCCTCTACATCTCTTGTATCAGTGTTTGTCATAGACTGCACCGCTACCTTCGAGTCTCCACCTATATATATACTTCCAACTTTAATCTTCTTGGTTTCGCGTTTTTTCATAGTCCTCATCTCCTAGAATTTTATTGGACTGACTATATCCTTAATGACTACTAATACCATTATTGCCATTAAAACCATAAATCCAATATTATTTACAGCTCCAACTTTATTTTCATCTAATTTTTTACCTGATATTATTTCAAATAACAGTATAAAAATCCATCCTCCATCCAAAGCTGGAAAAGGTATTATGTTGAATATTCCCAGTTGCACACTAAGTAGTGCAGTAAGAAAAAGTAATTTCACAAGGCCAGCGTGTGCCGCCATTGTTGATATTTTTATTATACTTACTGGTCCCCCAACATCATTGGCAGAAACTTGGCCGCGAAATAAGCTACCGAAAAATCCAAAAGTTTGTTTTGCTGTACCAATAGTTTGATTAAATCCATATCCCACAGACTGACCAAAGTTTAATTTTTTTTCTAAATTAGAAGCTGCAATTCCTATCACGAATCTTTTTTCTTTGACATTCATAATAGGTTTTACTGTAATTTTTTCTGCCTTTGAATTTCTTACTATTTCAATATTCATACTTTCACCTTTAGAAGCCAAAATCTCATTTAAAGCTTGATCCCATCTATCTACTTTAACTTCATTAACCTTAGTAATTTCGTCTCCAACTTTTATTCCGGCCTGCATTGCTGGACTATTAGGGGATACTTGCCCTATTATAGGTAATACATACCCTTCTGAAGCTCCTACAATAGCAAATAAAACCACCGCTAAAATTAAATTCATAATTGCACCTGCTGAAACTATGCTTAATTTTTGACCTGGAGTTTTATTGTTGAAAGCTCTCGGATCATTGCTTCCTTCATCTTCACCTTCCATTTTAACATATCCACCAATAGGAAATGCCTTAATTAAATACTCTGTTTCTTTTCCTTTTATTCCAAAAAGTTTTGGCCCCATTCCTAGTGAAAATTCATATACTTTTACTCCATTTAGCTTACACATAGCAAAATGACCTAATTCATGTATTATAATCAAAAGACTAAATGCTAATATGGCCATAATAAAATATGGTATATTTGCTATAATACTACTCATAGTAATTCCCCTCCCTATTCTTTATCATAATTATTTCTTACGTATTCTCTTACCTTTAAATCAATTTCTAAAATTTCTTCTAAATTAGGCCTGGTTTGGTGCTCAAATTTATTCATACATTTTTCTATAATATATTCTATTTGAAGATACTTTATTTTATTATCTAAGAATAATTCAACCGCTACTTCATTAGCTGCATTCATTATAGCAGGCATATTACCGCCCATTTTTCCCGCACTATAAGCTAATTTAAGACATTTGAAAGTATCCATATCCGGCTTTTCAAAAGTCAAATTACCCATATTATAAAAATCTAATTTATCAATAACAACGTCTTTTCTTTCTGGGTAGTTAATAGCATATTGAATAGGTAATCTCATGTCAGTAGAACTTAGTTGTGCTATTACACTTCCGTCTATGTATTCTACCATAGAATGTATTATACTTTGAGGATGAACTACTACTTGTATATTTTCGTAATCTACACCAAATAACCAGTGTGCTTCTATAACCTCAAGCCCTTTATTCATAAGCGTTGAAGAATCAATAGATACTTTTTTGCCCATATTCCATTTAGGGTGTTTTAGTGCCTCTTCCGGTTTTATTTCCACTAATTGCTGTTTGCTTTTCCCTCTAAATGGTCCACCTGACGCAGTTAGTATTATTTTATTAACGCTCTCCAACCTATTACCTTGAAGACATTGAAAAATAGCACCATGTTCTGAATCAACCGGTAAAATATTTACATGGTTTTTTCTAGCTGCCTCCATTACAAGGCCACCAGCCGCCACTAGTGTTTCCTTATTAGCTAAAGCGATATCTTTTCCAGCATGTATAGCTTTTATAGTAGGAACAAGTCCTATCATACCTACAACTGATGTTACTACAACATCAACTTCTGCTAGTGTACTTATATAGTTTAAACCTTCCAGTCCTTGCAAAATTTCTGTTGAATAATTTTTATCCCTGCAATGTTTTTCAAGTTTGACTGAAGCTTCCCTGTCCATCATGGCAACATATTTAGGTTTAAATTCCTCTATGATGGGTATAATTTTTTTCCAATTTGTATTGGCAGATATTCCTACAATATCAAAATTATGAATATCATTTCGAATAACATCTAAAGTTTGAGTTCCTATGGACCCCGTAACTCCTAAAATAGTAACCTTCTTCATGCAAATCTCTCCATTCGTGTATTGCTATAATTAAATCATCACTTGCGCAACTGTTTATCTTCTTCGAATCTACAATATTAGTTTTACCTTATTATACAGCATTTAATATAACATATTTATCTACTAAAATAAAGCGAGTAGTAACATTTCCTATTATATAAGATATTACTACATATGTAGTATAATTCCATAATCAGTGGAAATATTACTTTGAAATATAAAATCATATATTTTCGCCAATGCCAATTATTCAATTGAGTTAATAATAACTACGAATAGTTTTTTGCATTCTGCTAAATATATGTTTTTTTAACATTATGTGAATTTATAATCCTAATACAAATGTAATATAATAAAATGCTCCCACGGATACAAATAGAATACTATCAAACCGATCCAAAATTCCGCCATGTCCCGGTATAAGACTACTATAATCTTTAGCTCCTACAAATCTTTTTATAGATGAAGCAATTAAATCTCCAAATTGTCCAACAATCCCACAAAGAACACCAATTATAACAAAATGATATAATTGAATAGGAACACCATATTTTGAAATAGCATAACCATAAATTGTGCACCCTATAGTACTTCCAAGTAAGCCTCCGATTGAACCCTCAATTGTTTTATTAGGGCTAACTTTAGGGCATAGCTTATGAATACCTCCTTTACCAAAAAATCTTCCGCAGTAGTAAGCTGACGTATCACAAACCCATGAGCAAATAAATATAATCCAGACTAAATATCCACCATAGGGTTTACTATTTGTAAATACTATAAAGCTAAAAAATACTGCCACATACAAAAAACCGAATATAGTGAGAGCCACATCCACAAAATTATAATTTGTATAAATCACAGGAATACATAACATCAAGAAAATTGCCCCTATCAAAATGTATATATTAAAACTACTTGAAAAATCATTTCCCATATTTAAGTAATATACTATACATAAAATATATCCTATAAGTCCCATGGGCTTATAGTGTTTTTTCCTAGAAACTTTGTAGAACTCATACATACCCAAAAGTGAAAGTACCATTACAAGATATTTTAGGTAAACTCCCCCTAAAAATAAAAATATTATTAGCGGTGCTAGAATAAGTGCTCCTATATATCTATTATTCATAATTTTCTCCCCTATTTAACCTTTCCAAATCTTCTGTCTCTTTTTTGGTAATCCACTATTGCAAGTGTTAGATGCTTCTCATTAAAATCGGGCCAATTAATATCTGAAAACCAAAATTCTGAGTATGCGCTTTGCCAAAGTAAAAAGTTGCTTAATCGAAGCTCTCCGCTGGGCCTTATTATAAGATCTGGATCTGGCATTTCCCCCGTATACATATATTTTGAAAATAACTCTTCGGTTATTTCATCCTTTGATATTTTTTTGTTAATTAGATCTAGTGAAATTTCTTTTACAGCATCCACTATTTCGTTTCTTCCACCGTAATTTAAAGCTAAATTTAAAACTAAGCCTTTATTATTCTTTGTTTTTTCATAAGCATTGTCCAGTTCCACTCTACATATCCTTGGTAACTTCGATATGTTACCAATAGAATTAATAACAACATCATTAGCGTTTAATTCCTCGAATTCATTTTTTAAATATTCTACTAATAATTTCATTAGTGCATCTATTTCTTGCATTGGCCTATTCCAATTTTCAGTGGAAAATGCATATAGTGTTAAATATTTAACCCCTAGATTATTACATTCTTTTACAATTTTTCTTATTGTTTCTACACCAGCCTTGTGCCCAAGTGCTCTAGGCAGATTACGTTGCTTGGCCCATCTTCCATTTCCATCCATTATAATAGCAATATGCACAGGTATTCTTTTCGTATCTAAATCAATATTAGTGCTTATATTTTTATCTTTTTTTAAAAAAGCGAATAATTTTTTCAATAAAATTCTCTCCTTTTTATTAGTTATAATATAATTTTAAATAGAACCTGCATAACTGCAGGTTCTATTTAAAATTATATACTAAACTACCATTATTTGTTTTTCCTTAGTGTCTATCATTTTATCTACTTCTTTAATAAATTTATCTGTTTCCTTTTGGATGGTATCTTCTGATTTCTTCACTTCATCCTCAGTAACTTCATTGTTTTTTTTCAAAGCCTTAATTTTATCATTAGCGTCTCGCCTAATAGACCTTATGGCTACTTTAGCATCTTCTCCTGCTTTCTTAACAGTTTTAAGCAGTGTTTTTCTTGTTTCCTCAGTAAGTTCAGCAATAATCAATCTAATCGCAGAACCATCATTCGATGGGTTTAATCCTAAATCAGATTTCAATATAGCTTTTTCTATATCTTTCATAGATGATTTATCCCAAGGCTGAATAAGCAATACTCTAGGTTCTGGTGCAGAAATGTTTGCTAGTTGACTTAGTGGCACAAAACTACCATAACATTCAACCTGAACCCTATCTAGCATTTTAGGATTTGCTCTTCCTGCTTTCATACTTTCAAACTCATGTTTTAAAACAGCAATAGTTTTATTCATTTTTTCATCAGCAATACTAATAATTCCCTTAATCATAGAATTCCCTCCATATTATTGTTATTCTTTAATAGAAGCAGTTACTAAAGTACCAATTTTTTCTCCTAAAACTGCTCTTTTTATATTTTCTGGTTTATCAAGTCCAAAGACTAATATAGGTATATTGTTGTCCATACATAATGATGTAGCAGTAGAATCCATAACTTGAAGCCCTTTTTCAAGCACATTAATATAACTTAGCTCCTCAAACTTCACTGCATCCTTATAAATATGTGGATCCTTATCGTAAACACCATCAACTTTTTTAGCCAGCAGAATTACTTCAGCTTCTATTTCTGCTGCTCTGAGTGCTGCTGTTGTATCAGTTGAAAAATATGGATTTCCTGTGCCGGCTGCGAATATAACAACTCTACCTTTTTCCAAATGTCTCATTGCTCTTCTTCTTATAAATGGTTCTGCTACTTCTTTCATTTCAATGGCAGTTTGTACTCTAGTATTAACTCCTAGATTTTCTAGTGAATCTTGAAGCGCTAATGCATTGATGCAAGTTGCCATCATCCCCATATAATCTGCAGTAGTTCTGTCCATACCTTCACCACTTCTACCACGCCATATATTTCCACCACCAACAACTATTCCTATTTCAACACCGAGTTTTACCAATTCTTTTATTTGAAGTGCTATATCATTTGTAATATCAAAGTCTATTCCAAATCCCTGCACGCCAGCTAGTGCTTCTCCGGAAATCTTTAACATAATTCTTTTATACTTAGCAACCTCCATAAACATTACACCTCCAAATTTAAAGTATTACTTATTTTAAAAAAGAGAACACGCAGTGTTCCCTTTAATTATTATTTACCTTGCACTTGTCTTTGAACTTCTTCAGCAAAGTTTTCTTCCTTCTTTTCTATTCCTTCGCCTCTTTCAAATCTTACAAATCTTGTTATCTTTATTTCAGCACCAAGTTTTGCAGATTCTTCTTGAAGATATTTCGTAATAGTATAGTCAGCGTTTTTAACCCAAACTTGTTCAAGCAAACAAACTTCTTTATAATATTTATTTACTCTACCCATAACCATTTTTTCAACGATTTTTTCTGGTTTTCCTTCGTTTAAAGCTTGAACCCTGTATATTTCTTTTTCTTTTTCTAAAGTTTCATGATCAACGCATGTATTATCTAAGAATAGTGGACTAGCAGCTGCTATTTGCATTGCAACATCTTTAGCAATCTGAATTAACACGTCATCTTGTTTGTCGCAAGCTAGTTCTACTAAAACTCCTATTCTTCCGCCACCATGTATATAGCTTTGAACTATACCTTTTTCAATAGCAAACTTTTGAAATCTTCTCACAGACATGTTCTCACCCAATTTTGCTATTAGTGCTGTAACAACATCATTAATAGTAATTGCTTGATCAGCTATGTATTTTTCTGAAACAAATTCATCAATAGTAGTTGAAGAATTTTGCATTGCTTGAATTGCTACGTTTTTTGCTACAGTAATAAAATCTTCATTATCAGCAACGAAATCTGTTTCACAGTTAACTTCTACAATAGATCCAGCCTTCATATCTTCTGAAATAGCTGTGCATACTAATCCTTCTGCAGCTATTCTTCCAGCTTTTTTAGCTGCTGCTGCTAACCCCTTTTCTCTTAAAAGTTCAATAGCTTTATCCATATCACCCTCTGTTTCGCTTAGAGCTCTTTTACAATCCATCATTCCAGCCCCAGTTCTTTCTCTTAACTCTTTAACCATGCTTGCAGTAATCATTATTTATTTCCTCCTATTCCTATCTAACTTAAAAGGTAAATGAAAGAATTAACTTCCACCTACCCCTCAAATGTTATTTCATAATTATGTTTTAGATAAATATAGCTACTATTCTTATTAGATAAATATAGTTACTATTATTCAGCTAATTGTTCGCCTTGTCTTCCTTCTATAATAGCATCAGCTAATCTTTCAGTTATTAATTTAACTGCTCTTATAGCATCATCATT
Organism: Clostridium sp. FP1; assembly: GCF_011065975.2. Taxonomy (NCBI): domain Bacteria; kingdom Bacillati; phylum Bacillota; class Clostridia; order Eubacteriales; family Clostridiaceae; genus Clostridium; species Clostridium sp. FP1. The sequence goes on from NZ_JAAMNJ020000001.1 coordinate 3,343,327, forward strand.
ACCTGGAATTACATAATCAACTTCATCTGGATCACAGTTAGTGTCAACTATAGCAACTACAGGGATTCCAAGAATTTTAGCTTCAGAGATTGCATTTTTTTCTTTTCTTGGGTCTACGATAAATAGAGCTCCAATTTTACTCGCATCCATACTTCTGATTCCGCCTAAATTCTTTTCTAGTTTTTCTCTTTCATTTAAAAGTTTACTAACTTCTTTTTTAGGAAGAACTTCAAAAACTCCATCTTCTTCAATTTTATATAATTCTTCTAATCTTTGTATTCTTGTTTTAATTGTTTTGAAGTTTGTTAACATTCCGCCTAACCATCTATTGTTTACAAAATGCATTCCTGATCTTATAGCTTCAAATTTAATAGCTTCTTGAGCTTGTTTTTTTGTTCCTACGAATAGGATATCCTTACCTTCTTCAGATACAGATTTAATAAAGTCATATGCCTCATCGATTTTTCTAACTGTTTTTTGTAAATCGATAATGTATATTCCGTTTCTTTCTGTAAATATGTAAGGAGCCATCTTAGGGTTCCATCTTCTAGTTTGATGTCCAAAATGAACACCTGCCTCTAATAATTGTTTCATTGAAATAACTGCCATTAATAGTAACCTCCTTGGTTTTTACCTCCATTACTATCATCTTATTGAAGACCAAATATTGGCACCCTTCCATAATCAAGCAATGTGTGTATTTTCTCACGGACTTATTGTATCACATGCTAAATATCTATTCAATAAAAATTTTCAATAAAGCCAAAAACTTTTAATATACTAAAGGATTTTTAATAGAATTAAAAAATAATACATTTATTAAAATGCTCATTTAATACATATTTATACTTTAAAAATAAAAAAAAAAAAATGAGTCAGGGCCTCATTGCCCTGACTCAATTTATTTTATTTTTTTAAGTTCATCCATTAGTTTATCATTTAAAATTTTAATATGAGTACCCTTCATTCCAAGTGATCTTGATTCTATTACTCCTGCACTTTCAAATTTTCTAAGTGCATTGACTATAACAGATCTCGTTATTCCAACTTTATCTGCTATTCTAGATGCTACTAGCAATCCTTCAGTACCATCTAATTCGTTAAAAATATGTTGTACAGCCTCGAGTTCTGAATAGGATAAAGTTCCAATAGCAAGTTGCACTACAGCTTTCTTCCTTGCTTCTTCCTCTATCAAATCATTTTTCGATCTCAAAATTTCAAGACCAACTATAGTAGCACTATATTCAACTAAAACTAAATCTTCATCTGTAAAATCTTTATCAAATCTTGCAAGTAAAAGAGTACCTAGTCTTTCTCTATTTCCGTTTATTGGTACAATTGTTGTTATTTTATTTTCTATTGCACATTCCTTACTATCTTCGAATACACAGTTTTTTTTGTTAGTAAGATTTTCTCTTGTTTCATTGATATTAAGTAAACTATTATTATAATTTTCTGGGAACCTCATATTTTTTATAATTTCATCTTTCATAATATCACATTCATATCCGCTTGATAAATTATAACCAAGTATTTTACCTCTTCTGCTAATAATATACACACTACACTGCAGTACATCGCTTAGCAAATTACAAATATCATCAAAAACTACAGGCTCTGTTCCTGATTTTTGCAATATTTTATTTAACATTCTTGTTTTAGCTAATAGTGACACAATATTCCTCCTCGTTTATGTTATAAAACACAATCTATATTATTTAACCCAACTCATAAAGCAAGTTTTTCAAAAACTACTTCTGAATAGATAGAAATCAAAATATTTTAAATTTTTAGAATCGTTCCTTCTCTATTTATAATATCATAGTATTCATTCTATATCAACAGTGTTTTCATAAATTTCGACATAATATTTATATATTTATTAAAAAATCTGGTGATTTTACCTCGATTTTACTTTTCTTCGGCATTTTCTTCGGCATTTTCTTCGGTATTCTCCTCTACTTTGTATTCCTTGTGTTTACATTCTTTATTTGAGCATTCCATATATTCCCCTTTAGTTTTGCTATACCTTTTTAACATATACACACCACACAAAGAACATTTTATTTCAGTGGGTTCAAACCAACTTACAAAATCACACTCTGGATAATTACTACATCCGTAGAATTTAGTGCCCTTCTTACTTCTTCGTTCTAAAATTTTCCCTCCACATTTAGGGCAAGGAACTTCTAACTCTTTAGTAATTGCTTTTGTATTTTTGCACTCTGGATACCCGGGACATGCCAAAAAATCTCCAAATCTCCCATGTTTTATTACCATGAACTTACCACATTTATCGCATTCTACCTCTGTAACTTCATCTTCAATGGTAATTTTAGCTATCTCTTTTTCAGCAATTTCAATATCTTTTTTCAATGGTGTAAAAAATTCATCAACTATATTTTGCCACTTTTCTTGTCCTTCTTCTATAAAATCTAAATTATTCTCCATCTGTGCTGTAAATTCAATATCCACTATTTGTTTGAAATATTCACTTACAATGTTATTTACTATATGCCCCAGTTCTGTTACTTCCAATGTTTTTTTATCTTTTTCTACATACCTCCTGTTTAGGAGAGTTGTAATAATTGGTGCATAAGTACTCGGTCTGCCTATACCATTTTCTTCTAATGATTTCACTAGAGATGCCTCTGAATATTTTGCAGGTGGTTGCGTAAAATGCTGTTTCCCTTCAGTTTTTTCACTTTTTAGAATATCCTCTTCATTCAATTCTGAAATTTTCAAATTATTTTCTTCTTCATCAAGCTCTTCATTATAAACTTTTCTAAATCCATCAAAGGCTACTTTAGAACCTGATGCCTTAAGCATATATTCTCCGTTAATAATGTCTATAGAAATAGTGTCAAGTAAGCATGATGCCATTTGGCTTGATACGTATCTATTCCAAATCATTGTATACAGCTTGTATTGTGGAGCTTTTAGAGTTTTTTTCGCTATTTCTGGCGTTATTTCAACATAAGAAGGTCTAATAGCTTCATGAGCATCTTGTATATTTTTTTTACTTTTAAATATTCTAGGAGTACCCGGATAGTATTTCTCCCCATACTTACTACAAATAAAGTCTTTTGCATTTATTTGGGCTTCTTCAGATATTCTAGTGGAATCAGTTCTCATATATGTAATTAGTCCTACTGTCCCATGTCCTTCTATCTCCATGCCTTCATACAATTCTTGAGCAATAGACATAGTTCTTTTAGTTGCAAAATTAAGTTTTCTGTATGCATCTTGTTGAAGGGTACTTGTTGTAAATGGTGGTAGTGGATTTTTACTTTTAGATAATCTTTTTATCTTGCTTACAATAAACTCTTTTTCATTAAGTGAATTAATAATAATCTCGCTTTCTTCTTTAGAATTTATTTCAATTTTTTCTCCACCCTTAGAAGTTAATTTAACATTTAACTTCTGTTTCTCTCCGTCTTTAAAGAGCTGACATTCTATGCTCCAATACTCTTTAGTGATGAATTTTTCTATCTCCTTTTGTCTGTCACAGATTATTTTAAGCGTAACTGATTGAACACGCCCAGCGCTAAGTCCCCATTTAACTTTTCTCCAAAGTATAGGACTAATTTCATATCCAACTAATCTATCCAGTATACGCCTTGCTTGTTGCGCATCTACTAGAGTTGCATTTATTACTCTTGGAGTTTTTATGGCATTTTTAACAGCTGTTTTTGTTATCTCATTAAATTCTATTCTGCATTTTTCTTTGTCATCTATCTTCAAGGCTTTTGCTAGATGCCAAGCTATGGCTTCACCTTCTCTATCAGGGTCAGTAGCCAAGTAAATTTTGTCACATTTTTTTGCTTCTTTTCTTAATTTATCAAGTAGTTCACCTTTACCACGAATAGTTATATATTTAGGTTGATAATTATTTTCTGTATCAACCCCTAATTGACTCTTTGGCAAATCTCTAACATGTCCCATGGACGCCTCAACTATATAATTACTACCTAAATATTTTTTTATAGTTTTAGCTTTTGCTGGTGACTCAACTATAACAAGTTTTTGTCCCATCTTATCCCCTCCATCAATGTATTATATCTTTAACTTATATTTTGTTGTTTACTCTTACATAATAGTTTCCTGATAAACATAATATTTCATTTTTAATCTGCATTTCAAATAATACCTCATATAATTGTTTTATGTCAATGTTAGTTATTCTAATAATATCGTTAATATGTAACGGAGTATCATTTATAATGCTATATACTCCACTATGAATTTCCCTATTAAAAGACCTTACAGTTGTCTCATTTTGATTTTTCATTTCTATTCCAATTAAATTAAATATATCATTTGCGGCTGTCAATGGGAAGGCTCCATCTTTAATTAATTTGTTTGTTCCTTTACTTTCCGCTGAAAATATAGACCCTGGAACAGCCATAACATCCTTACCTTGCTCAAGAGCTAAATTCGCTGTAATTAGGGACCCACTTTTCTCACCAGCCTCTATTACTATAATAATATCACTTAGAGCGCTTATTATTCTATTCCTTAGTGGAAAATTGTAGGCATATGGCGGTGTTCCCGGTAAAAATTCTGAAATAACGCAGCCCTTTTCGACTATTTTATTGAAAATTTTAAAGTTTTCTTTAGGGTACACTATATCAAGGCCCGAGCCCAAAACTGCACAAGTATAACCTTCATTATCCAAACAGCTCTCATGAGCAAAAGTATCAATTCCCTTAGCCATTCCACTAACAATATTAATATTATTGGCACATAAATCTTTACATATAATTTTAGTAACATCCTTTCCGTAATTTGAATACTTCCTTGCTCCTACTATAGAAATATTATATCCTTCATTTATGGGCGTTATGTTCCCTTTATAAAATAATGCAAATGGTGCATCCTCATAATTTTTTAATTTCTTAGGATATTTATCTTCGTGATAGGATATTGATTTTATTTCATTTATTTCTAAGCTTGTTTTTATATTAGCAATTTCACTTTCATTCCAGGCATTATTTAGTATATCCATTAAATTATTTTTAAAATATTCTGTTTTTTTGCTATGTACACTATAATACCATATTTTTTCTGTGTCATGGAAATCATTTATTAATTTCAGCTTAACTTTAGGGGCTAATTTAACTAGTGAAAACCATATATCATAATCATTCATATCATTATACCTCCAGTATATTAATTTTTTATTAATTAAATTATTCTTTCATCTATAAATTTTCTGTATTGCATAGCTTCAATGATATGTATATCTAAAATATTTTTACTGCTATCCAAATCTGCAATAGTCCTAGCTACCTTAAGAATCCTAGAATACGCCCTTGAACTTAGATTAAATTTATCATACATAAGTTCCATGATTTTACTAACACTATTATCTAAATGACAGTATTTTTTAATTAGCTTTTGACTCATTTCTGCATTACAATGAATTATATCTTGGCTAAATCTTTTTTCTTGAATTTTTCTTGCTGCTTCAACTCTTTTTTTTATAATCACAGATTTTTCGCTATTCGCTACACCCGCTATTTTATTATAAGGCAAAAGATTCACTGCTGTAAAAATATCAATGCGGTCCAGTAATGGTCCACTCAGTTTACTCAAATACCTTCGTCTTTCATAATCACTACAACTACATTGCTTTTCATAAGAGCCGTAATATCCACAGGGGCACGGATTTAAAGCACTTACAAACATAAAATTTGATGGATATTCAACAGTTCCGTTATACCGTGAAATAGTGATTTTTCTCTCCTCTAGAGGCTGCCTTAATATTTCTATTACACTCTTTTTAAACTCTAATATTTCATCTAAAAACAATACCCCTTTATGTGCTAAAGATATTTCTCCAGGTATTATTTTATTTCCACCACCAACCAAAGCAATCCGTGATATAGTATGATGAGGATTTCTAAAAGGTCTTTGCAGAATAATCCCGCAATTACCATCGAGCTTTCCAGAAACACTATAAATTTTAGTAACCTCCAGTGACTCCTCCTGACTTAGGGAGGGTAATATAGTGGGAATCCTCTTTGCCATCATTGATTTTCCAGAACCTGGTGGTCCATACATAAGCAAATTATGCCCTCCAGCCGCAGCTACTTCAATGGCACGTTTCGAACTCTCTTGCCCCATAACATCCTCATAATCTAACTCTTCATTAATTAATATCTCTAGATCCGTGCACTGCTTATAAGGCATTAAATCCTTATAATTTAAAAAATCCACTACTCCATTTAAATTATCTAAAGGAAATATCTTTGCAGTTTTAACAAGACTACATTCTTTTGCATTGTTCGTCGGAACTATAAACTTTTCAATTTTATTTTCAATCCCCTCCATGACCACCGGTAATGAACCTCTTACTTTTTTAAGTTCACCCGATAGTGATAATTCACCTATAAAAAGATAATCATTAATATCATTAACTATTATTTGTTTAGTTGCTAGCAGTATACCTATAGCTATTGGTAAATCAAATAGAGAACCTTCTTTTTTGAGGTCCGCTGGTGCTAAATTTATAGTTGTTCTATTTACTGGAAAATCAAAGCCTGAATTTAGTATTGCAGATCGTACTCGCTCTTTTGATTCTTTAACTGAAACATCTGCAAGACCAACAATGTTTAGCGCAGGGAGTCCCCGAGTAATATCAATTTCAACTGTAACTAAAACCCCTTTAATTCCTGTAAATGCAGCAGACATAATTTGTATTGCCATATTATCACCTTTACCCTTATTATTTGTTATTACATAATTATTGACAAAATAAAATTCAGTAAACTTAATATTAAATAAAATTTACATTAACTTTTAATTTTATGTACATAATTATTAGTATACAAATTAATAAACTTGTGGAAGGGTGTTTTATTCATGAAGGCTTTCAATAAAGATGTCGGATCACTTGGTGAAGATATATCAGAAAATTATTTAAAAAATTTAGGATATAGGATTTCAGAAAAAAATTTCAGATGCAAATGTGGCGAAATAGACCTAATAGCCACAAATAAAGGTTACATTTGTTTTATAGAAGTCAAAACTAGATATGGAACGAATTTTGGTGTGCCCGCTGAATCAGTCACTTTTTCAAAGCAGCATAAAATTCATAAAACAGCTGAGGTATATATTTTAAGAAAAAATATTATTGACTGTAATTTTAGATTTGATGTTATAGAGGTCTTGCTAAGTCATGATAATAATAATTTTTCAGTTAATCATATCCAGGATGCTTTTCAATTAGGATTTTAGGAAAAAAAACAAAGGCACTTTTGTAATTTAAAAGTACCTTTGTAAATTTTTCGTTAATTATTATTTTCTAGTATGTTTCTCAAAAAACTTTTTCTATGTATTGGAGTAGTTCCATATTTTTTTATTGCAAGCACATGTTCTTGCGTACCGTATCCAACATTTCTGTCAAAACCATAATTGGGGTACTCCTCATGATACTTTAGCATCAGTTCATCTCTGTATACTTTTGCAATTATAGAAGCACAAGCGATACTTATACTTTTAGTATCTCCTTTTATCACAAACTCATTTAAACTAGAAAAGTTTTTTATTTTGTATCCATCAGATAAAACTAAATCAGGCACAATAGAAATCGCCTCACAGCAGTCTAAAAACACTTGATTATTACAAAATCCAACACCCTTTTCATCAATAATTTTATTATCAATAGCAATGATTTTATAGGCTAAGGCTTTTTCTTTAATAATATATGATAGTTCTTTTCTGCAAGATATTGATAATTTTTTAGAATCGTTTGCTCTTAGGATTAAATCGCTCTCTTCATTTGCTTTTAAATCTAATATTACAGCCGCTGCTACTATAGGGCCAGCTAGAGGACCTCGTCCCACTTCATCAACCCCAGCAATGTATTTATAGTTTCCAAAATTTTTATCGAATTCGTACATTTTTTTTACTCGCTGAATTTCCTTTTCTTTTAACTCAATACTTTTATACATTTTGTCACCTAGTTTTTGAACGGTTTTCCTACCGTCTTGTAATAACATTTTTATTATACTTTCTCTATTGATATCGTTTTCAATTTTTAATACATAACTATGTATTTCACTATAGCTCATGTTTGAAAAATCAATATTAAACTCCATTACATTTTCTCCTTAAATCATGACATGCGCAGCTGTCTATCTTCTTCCAAGCTGCAATATTAACTTATCTTAATTAATCCTAAAAAAAAGACAACCTTCCGTTATTTTTACAAGTAGATAGCAATTAATGCTTGTAATCTACTTTTAAACAGAAAGTTGTATATTTAATAAATTTAAAATTAAATATGATATCCTTATAAAATATTTTAAACTTATTTTACTCTTTCTAGAGATATAGCACCTAATTTTCCGCCTCTAAATTCATCTAAAAGCATAACCGCTATCCTATTATAATCAATGTTACCCCCAGAAATTACAGCTCCTCTTTTTTTCCCTATGTTATCCATATTGTCTAGTGGATTCTCCATGATTTCTGAAAGTTTATATCTTTCCATTAATCTTTGTGCATTATTGGTCTGAAGTCTTTCAATTAATCTAAGGGCTAATTCCTCAATATCCATAATTTCATCTTTTATAGCCCCTGTAAATGCTAAATTAAGCCCAACTTCTTCATCTTCAAATCTAGGCCATAATACTCCTGGAGTATCCATTAGTTCTATGCCTAAGCTAGTTTTTATCCATTGCTTACTTTTAGTAACCCCTGGTCTATCGCCAGTTTTAGCAATATTGTTTTTGGCCAACTTATTTATAAAAGAAGATTTACCAACATTAGGTATACCAACTACCATAACTCTAGTAACTATATTAACTAATCCTTTTTTTCTCTGTCTATCTTGTTTTTCTTTTAATAATTCATCAAGAATAGGCTTTATACTTTTTAATCCTTCACCTGTAATACTATTTACAGCCAATGGTTTTACAGTATCAGTTGTAAGATTTTTAATCCATTCTTTAGTTACTTTATCTTCAGCTAAATCACTTTTGTTTAATAAAATGACTCTAGGCTTATCTTTACAAATCTCATCAATTTGTGGATTGGCACTTGATTTAACTATTCTTGCATCTCTAATTTCTATTACAGCATCAACAAGTTTTAAACTCTCTTGAATTTGTCTTCTTGTTTTTGCCATATGACCTGGAAACCAATTTATGGTCATACTCATGCTTATCAAATCCTTTCCATACTATTTAATGGATAAAGCCTTATAAAGGCTCTTCCTTCTTAAAGTAGCTTAAAAATAAAAAGGGACTCTGCAGCCCCCAATTTTATCTCATTCTTTCTTTAACTTTTGCAGCCTTACCAACTCTATCTCTTAAGTAGAATAGTTTAGCTCTTCTAACTTTACCTAATCTTACGATTTCAATTTTCTCAATAACTGGAGCGTTTACTGGGAATGTTTTTTCAACACCAACACCAGATGCTACTCTTCTTACTGTGAAAGTTTCTCTTAAACCGCCATTTTGTCTTTTAAGAACAGTTCCTTCAAATACTTGAATTCTTTCTTTGTTACCTTCACTGATTTTGATGTGAACCTTAACAGTATCACCTGCACCAAATTTCGGTAAGTCTGTTCTAATTTGTTCTGCTTCTATTTCTCTTATAATTTCTAACATGTGCATTCCCTCCTAAAATTTTATTGTGACGTTCATACTCATTATAATATGGGCAGAGGACCGTCCGTACTAGCACAAGCTACATTTTATCATATATATATATATATATCAACATAAAAATATTTTTTATACCCATATATATGATATTATTTATTTTATTTCAAATAAATCTTTGTTGCTTATACTACTTTTTTTCTAATTCCACGCTTAATAGTTTTTTATCTTCCTTGGTAAGTTTAAGCTTTTCAAACATATCAGGTCTTTTTTCTTTAGTTATTAAAAGTGATTGCACTCTTCTCCACTTTCGTACATTTTCATGATGTCCTGAGGTCAATACCTGTGGTACCACAACGCCTTCAAAAGATTCCGGTCTTGTATATTGAGGATATTCTAATACTCCATCATAAAAAGATTCTTCTGTATAACTCTCACTACTAGATAATACCCCTGGAATTAACCTACAAATGCTATCCACTATAGGAATACATGCCATTTCTCCACCTGTCAAAACATAATCGCCCAAAGATAGCTCCATATCTATATAATCATAGGTTCGCTCATCAATACCTTCGTAATGACCACATATGAATATCAATTCACTTTCCTGGCATAGCTGCTTTGCAATTTCTTGAGTAAATGTAACCCCTCTTGGCCCCAAAAATATTACCTTTCCAGCATTATGCAATTTAACATCCTTAATACTATCAACTAGTGGTTGAGCTTGCATTACCATTCCTGCTCCACCGCCATAAGGGTAATCATCTACTTTTTTGTGCTTATTTAAGGCATAATCCCTAATATTATGAGGTGTAATATCCAGTATATTTTTCTCTATGGCTCTTCCAATGATACTTTGGTTGAAAATTTCAAACATTTCAGGAAATAGAGTTAAAATATCTATTTTCATTCTTGCCATTCATTCACTGGCTTAATTATTATCTCGCGTTTATCAATATCTATACTAACCACGATATCCTTAAGTACTGGAATAAGCACTTCTTTATTTCCCTTAACCCAATATACATCATTACCGGGAGTATGAAGAACATCAAATACTTTTCCTAGTTCTTCTCCATCTGAGTCATAAACACTGCAATCTATAAGGTCAGCTACATAATAGCTACCCTCCGGAAGTTTAATAGCATCTTCACGACTAATCATCAAATACTTGTTTCTATATAATTCTGCCTGTTCTATGCTGTCTATACCTTCAATTTTTAGTATTGCTTTATCTGCTTGAAGTTTACAGCCTTCAACTTTTCTAATTTCCCCATCAATATACACACTTTTTAATTTTTTAAATCTTTCAAGCGAATCTGTTAGTGAAAAAACTTTAACTTCACCTTTTAATCCATGTGTTTTACCAATCTGACCTACACTCATAAAATCTTTCATTTAAAACCCTCCTTTCAATATTGCTTATATGAATAACTATGATTTTAACAATAAAAACTATTTATTTAAATTTCCCTTGTAGATAAACCCCAATATTTAATTAAAATAAGAGTTAGGCAGAACCCAACTCTTACTTTATTTCAACAACTACTTTTTTGTTTTCTTTAACAGCAGCTGCCTTTACAACAGTTCTAATAGCTTTAGCTATTCTACCTTGTTTTCCTATAACTTTTCCCATATCCTCATGAGCAACAGATAATTCAAGAACCACTGTATGCTCATGTGCTACTTCGTTTACTACTACCATTTCTGGTTTATCAACTAAAGACTTTGCCAATACTTCAAGTAACTGTTTCATGGAAAACTCCTCCATTCATTACTTACAAACTTTTCTAGTTGACTGCTACTTTTTTAAGTAATCTTTTAACTGTATCAGAAGGTTGTGCACCATTCTTAATCCAACTAGCTGCTTTTTCAACATCAATTTTAATAGTTGTTGGCTCTGTTGTTGGGTTATAGTATCCTATTTCTTCGATAAATCTTCCATCTCTAGGTGCTCTTGAATCTGCAACTACTACTCTATAAAATGGAGCATGTTTAGCGCCCATTCTTTTTAATCTTATTTTAACTGCCATGTATATCACCTCCTTAAATTTATTCACTACCAAAGTTTTTTTATTAAAAAGGCATTTTACCAAATAAACCTTTTTTACCAGGCTTTTGGAATCCTTTTGCTTGCTTCATCATTTTCTTCGCCATTTCAAAATCTTTCAACAACTTATTTACCTGTTGTACCAAAGTACCTGACCCATTTGCAATTCTCTTTTTTCTAGAAGAAGAGCTGCTAATCATACTAGGATGTTTTCTTTCTGATGAAGTCATTGATTTTATAATAGCTTCAACTTTTCCCATATCCTTTTCGCTTTTGGACAAATCTAAACCCTGCAATTCTTTTTTATTAGCACCTGGCATCATTTCAAGTATCTTGTTTAATGGTCCAAGCTTTTTCATCTGCTGTATCATTGCTAAATAGTCATCTAAATTAAATTCTTGAGAAAGCATTCTATTTCCAAGTTCTTTTGCTTCATCTTCATTTATAGCTTGCTGTGCCTTTTCTATTAATGAAAGTACATCACCCATACCAAGTATCCTTGATGCCATTCTATCTGGGTAGAAAACTTCTAAATCATTCATTTTTTCACCAACACCAACAAATTTTATAGATTTGCCAGTTATTGCTTTAATAGATAACGCTGCTCCGCCCCTTGTATCTCCATCTAATTTAGTCAAAATCACTCCAGTTATATCTAGCTGCGAGTTAAAACTTTCTGCTACATTAACTGCATCTTGTCCTGTCATAGAATCTACAACAAGCATTATTTCACTTGGCTGCACACTGGATTTTATATTTTGAAGTTCTTCCATTAAATTTTCATCTATATGAAGTCTTCCTGCTGTATCTATTATAACTACATTATTACCATTATCCTTGGCAAATGCTAAGGATGCTTTTGCTATATCTACAGGACTAACCTTATCTCCCATAGTAAATACCGGAATATCAATTTGCTTTCCTACTACCTGCAATTGTTTAATTGCAGCTGGTCTATATACATCGCAGGCAACTAATAGTGGTTTTTTGTTTTTCTTTTTCAATGAAAGAGCAAGTTTTCCACCCATTGTAGTTTTACCAGCACCTTGAAGACCTACCAGCATTATTACTGTTAATCCATTTACAGAAAACTCTAATTTACTTTCTGCATTACCCATTAAATTAGTTAACTCATCATTAACAATTTTGATAACCTGTTGCCCAGGTGTTAAGCTTTCTAACACTCCATTACCTAAACACTTTTCACTAACATTTTTCACAAAATCCTTAACTACTTTATAATTAACATCTGCCTCAAGCAATGCTAATTTTACTTCTCTCATAGCTTCTTTAATATCTTTTTCGGAAAGCTTACCCTTACCTTTTAATTTTTTTATGGTATCTTGTAACTTAGAAGATAATCCTTCAAAAGCCATAATAAACCTCCTAAATGTTTTCACTAATCTGAGCTTTTATATCATATATAAGCTGATTCATTTTTTCATCTTTTATATCAATTTGTAAATTATCTAATTCTAATATAATGTTTTTTAAAGTTTCTTTTAGTTTATGGTCTTTATTTAATAATTTTAATTTCTCTTCATATACTAAAAGCACTTTTTCACATGTTTTAATTGTATCATGAGTAGCCTGCCTACTAGTATTATTTATCTCTGCTATTTCTGATAGAGACAAATCATTATTAAAATACAAATCCATTATATCTCTTTGCTTTTCAGTAAGCAATTCACCATAAAAATCAAATAATAGGGAAATTTCAAATCTTTTTTCCATTTAATCACCCTGCTCACAAGTCATATAATATCAGAATTCAAAGACCCTGTCAAGTAGTTTTACTTAACAGTTTAATATTTTTATAAATTAACCTAAAAAGTATTGATTTTAAAACAGTGCCTCTACAAAATCTCTTGAATTAAACTCTTGCAAATCATCTATACCTTCACCAACGCCTATATATTTTACAGGTATATTAAGTTGTTTTTTTATTGATATTACAACACCGCCTTTAGCGGTACCATCCAATTTAGTTAGTATTATCCCATCTATAGGACATATCGCCATAAATTGTTTAGCTTGTTCTACACCATTTTGACCAGTTGTAGCATCAAGAACTAATAAAGTTTCCATATTAGCCTCACTATACTCCCTCTGAATTACCCTATTTATTTTTGCCAGTTCATCCATAAGATTTTTTTTATTATGAAGTCTACCTGCAGTATCACAAATAAGCACATCAACTTTTCTTGCTTTTGCTGCTTGAACAGCATCAAAAACTACAGCAGCTGGATCCGAGCCCTCTTGATGTTTTATAAGTTCCACAGAAGCTCTACTACTCCAAACCTCTAACTGGTCAATTGCTGCTGCTCTGAATGTATCTGCTGCTGCAATGAGAACTTTATATTTTTCAGCTTTTAGTGCTGCGGCGATTTTTCCAATAGAAGTAGTTTTTCCAACCCCATTAACACCAATTATGAGCATTACCTTCGGTAAATTTTTAGGGTTTATTGAATTCTCATCTTCCCCTAATAATTCAATTAAAACTTCTTTTAAACAAGGTCTAATCTCTGTTGGATCTTTTATTTTATTTTCCTTTACCTTTTTTTTAAGCTTCTCAATAACATAAATAGAAGTCTCTGCACCTATATCTGCTGTTATTAATATTTCTTCTAGTTCCTCATATAATTCATCATCAATTCTAATGGCTAAATTTAACACTTCACTAACTTTTTCCGTTATGCTATTTCTAGTTTTAGTTAGGCCATCTTTTAGTTTGTCAAAAAATCCTCCGAACATTTTTAGTCCTCCTTTTAGTCTTACATTTACTATAACTTTGCTACTTTTTACTTATTAAAATCCACAGACACTATTTTTGATACTCCCTTTTCCTCCATTGTAACCCCATACATTACATCACTAGCTTCCATGGTTCCTTTTCTGTGAGTTATTATAATGAACTGAACATTATCAGAGAATTTCGTTAAAAACTCTGCATATCTAACTACGTTTGCATCGTCAAGAGCTGCCTCAATTTCATCTAAAATGCAAAAGGGCGTTGGTTTCATCTTTAAAATAGCAAATAATAATGCAATGGCGGATAGCACTTTCTCCCCACCAGACATTAAACTTATGTTTTGGAGTTTTTTTCCTGGTGGTTGTACATTAATATCAATTTTAGCTGTAAGTTCATCACCTTCTGTAAGTATTAAATCCGCACTTCCGCCTTTAAACAATTCTACAAAGGTTTCGTGAAAATTTTGCCTTAATATATCAAAGTTTTCTGCAAATATCTCTTTCATTTTTTTGGTCATTTCACATATTACCGTTAATAATTCATCTTTAGATAACACTAAGTCTTGTTTTTGCACATCCATAAAAGTAAATTTCTCTTTTACTTCTTTATACTCCTCAATAGCGCCTACATTAACTTTTCCCAGCATGGATATATTCCCTTTTAGTATTAAAATTTCTTTTTTAAGCTTATCAATATCATCAATTTCATTTTTAAATTCTAACGCTTCTGCATAGGTTAATTCAAAGTCTTCATTCAATTTTTGGTAGTAATTATCCTTTTCCGTGCCTATTTTCTCAAGAGTCAGCTCACATTTATAGGAATCTTTCTCATTTTTTTCTAGGATTTGCGAAACATTCTCTAACTGCTCCAGACTTATTTTTATTTTTTCTTTAATTTTAATTCTTTGAATTTCACTCTCTTCAAAGTTTTTTTCCATATTTTCTAATGTGGCCTTTGTTTCACTTGCTTTTTCTTCACCACTTTTTATTTCATCTTCACTTATATTCTTATTTTCCATCGCTTCTTGTATTTCTTTAGAACATATTATTATTTTTTTATTATATACTAACATTTCCTCATTTAACCTTTGAATTTCAGAAACCTTATTACGTATTGTTTCGTCGACTCCAGCTTTTTTTATCTTAGCATCAATAATAGTTACTTTTATATTTTCAATTTCTTGTAATCTATCTTTTAATTTTAAAAAAGCCGCACTCCGTTTTTGCTGTATTTCATCTTTTGAACGTGTCAATTTACAAACAGACATATTCTTTTCTTCTACTTCACTATTGTCATTTTTCAGTTTACTTTCTTCTGACAATTTTTCAGTGTTTAAATTCCTCATATTATTTTTAAGCCTATTTGTTTCATCTTCTATTGTATTTATTCTAGCTTCCATTTTTGTTTTTTCAATATTTTCTAAATGAATATTATCCTTTAAGTTTGTATTTTCCTGTTCCAACCTTAAGGTTTCAGATTTATTTTGTTTAATTTTTTCTAAATAAATAAGTGACTCATTTTTTAAGATATTTAAATCTTTAGCCAGTTCTTGTAGTTCCCTTTTTCGTCCAATTATACTTGAGGTTTTTGAATATACACTTCCACCAGTTAATGATCCACCAAGGTTTACAACTTCTCCTGATAATGTCACTATTTTATATCTATAATTATTTTTTTTAGAAATGTTTAGGGCTGAGTCCATATCTTTACATATAATTGTTCTACCAAGTATAAAGGAAATTACTTCACTAAACTTTTCGTCATAGCCTATTAGTTCGCTAGCAATTCCAACAAAACCAGGATTATTTTTAGTTTCAATATCAATTGCTAACTTTTTACCTTTAATAATGTTTAAAGGCAAAAATGTTGCACGTCCAAGATTATTTACCTTCAAATATGTAATTAATAGTTTTGCCACAATTTCATCTTTAGTTATCATGTGTGATATTGTTCCACCTAAAGCAATTTCTATAGCTACTTCTAAGTTTTTTTCAACTTTTATAACTTCTCCAAGTACAAAGCATTCATTAATATTGCCTACTTTACCTTCACTAATATGCTGCATTAAATTTTTTACTGATTTATTATACCCTTCATGCTTCTTTTCTAAAGCATTTAGCACATTAAAATTAGCTTCATTTTTATTTATTTTAAAATTACAATTTTTCATAGTTATTTCATGGTTATTTAAATCCTTTTGAAGTTTACTAATCTTTTGCTTGTTTTCCAGGAGTATACCATCATAATTGAGTATTTTCTCTTTAAATTCTTCCATTTGGCTTTGAAACATTATTTTTGTAGTGGCATTAACTTGTATTAAATTACTAAAATCTTCAATATTATTTTTCAAAAAAGCTATCCTTTTTTTAGCACTATCTATATTGTTATTTAAAATTAATAATCTATTAGTAAATAAAATAGTTTTCTCAATACTTTTTTGTTCTTCTTCCTTAAGAGATTTAGCTTCAGTGTTTTCAACTTCTATATTTTCTTCGATAATCTTAATTTTCATTTCCTCAGATTGAATTTTTTCTTCTATTTCTATTTGAGTGTTTTTTATATTACTTAAAGAATTCTCTATTCCATGTAGATTAAGTTTAAAATCTGACAGTTTTTCATTAATGCCATCGCTGTCCTTTGATGTCTTATTGATTAGTTTTACTAAATTTTCTATTCTCTCATTTAAAATATTTATTTCTGAAATACTATTTTGGTAAATTAACTTATTGTTATAATATAGTTGCTTTTCTTCCCGATTCTTATTATCAAACTTTTCAAATTCACTATTCCAGTATTCAACATCCTGCTTTAACTGGTTTTTCTCACCTGTAATTTTTATAACTTCTAGCTTTAATCTAGAACATTCTTCTTGCGTTATTTTAATTTTTTTTTCAACTTTATTTATAGAATCAATTATTATGCTAACTTCTTTACTTTTTAATTGTTCAAAAAATTTTAAAAATTTCTTTGCCTTTTCACTTTCATTCATTAATGGTTCTAATCTTTCTTCATAAGTACTTAATATATCTTCTATTCTAATAAGATTCTGCTGGGTGATGTCCAATCTCTTTTCTGCTTCTTCTTTTCTGCTCTTAAACTTCACAATTCCTGCAGCCTCTTCAAACAATTTTCTTCTTTCTTCAGTTTTTCCACTTAATATAGCATCAATTTTACCTTGACCAATAATAGAGTATCCTTCTTTTCCTATGCCTGTATCCATAAAAAGCTGTTGAACATCTTTTAATCTACAAGATGTATTGTTTATTAAATATTCACTTTCTCCAGACCGATATAATCTTCTGGAGATGGTGACATTAGAATAATCAATATCCAATTCGCAATCACTATTATCTAGTGTCAAGGAAACCTGTGCAAGGCTAACAGGTTTCCTAAACTGTGTGCCTGCGAATATAACGTCCTCCATCTTATCTCCTCTTAGACTTCTTACACTTTGTTCTCCAAGAACCCATCTAACAGCATCAGAAATATTGCTTTTACCACTACCATTAGGTCCTACTACCGCTGTAATACCCTTCTTAAATGTTAATTCTGTTTTATCTGCAAAGGATTTAAATCCTCTTATTTCAATAGATTTTAAAAACATGATAACACTCTCCTATTTTACCTAAATAACATGGGTAATACAAAACTTAATGTAAAAATTATAACCAATCCATAGATCATTACCTTTGTATACTTATCTCTTTTTTTCTTATTCATAATTCACCTCATATTTTTATTTTATAATACCTTTAATATAAAAAATAAAAGTATATATTACTACAAATTTAGTAATCTTAATATATCCTTTATTTAATGTGCTAACTGGTAGAGCTTATATGTATAATTCAAAATTATCCTATTATATAGTCTATAGCATTTATATGAAAATATCAATTACTAGACTAAGAATAAATTAAGAAAACCGTGCATGCACGGTTTTTTATCTTGGTTCAACTATGAATTTTATAGCTGTCCTTTTTTCTCCATCTATGCTTATTTCCACAAAAGCTGGAACTACTACTAAGTCCATACCATTTGGTGCAACAAATCCCCTTGTAATGGCAATAGCTTTTACAGCTTGATTAACGGCCCCCGCACCTACAGCTTGTAACTGCGCAATTGAATTTCCCCTTAGTGCTGCTGCTAATGCTCCTGCTACTGATTTAGGTTGTGAATTTGCCGACACCTTTAATACTTCCATCATATATTACCCCCTACTAAATTCCTTGTTACAAGTACTATAGGTAATATATTCTATACAGTAAATTAAAATCCTTTTTTATATTTTGCATGTGCATATTCATATATGCTCATATTAATACATTTTTCTCCTATACATACTCCAACACTTCCACGTTCTATAGTGATATCTTGATATACTTCTATTAAAATTGTAGCTATTTGTTTTTTTATGTCATAAAAAAAGCTTTTGCCATTAGCGTAAAGTTTTGAAATGTCTTTTGGATTTATTTTAACTAAAACCTTATTAACAGTGTGATCATTTTTAATATTATCCATTATGGCATCATATAGTATATCATTATATATACTGCCTTCAACCAACTCTCTAAATGCAGGATGAAATGGTCCTGCAACTAAATCATTACCCTCTGAGATTTCTTCAGTGGGCTGTAATCCTATTCTAATAACGTTTATTTTGTTTGCCATCATCATAAGGTAAATTATTTTGCTTATGTTTACTGCCTCACTTAATGAATAAGGTTTGAATGTTTGACTTTCATACATTTTTTCCATAGGCGTATCTTTAATTACAAGAGCCGGATATATTCTACAAATATCCGGCTTAAGAGCAATAACACCTTTAGCTGTATCCATATCTTTGTTTATATTATCTCCTGGCAGACCTATCATAATTTGATGCCCTAAGATAAAACCATATTCCTTTATAAGTTTTGAAGCAAGCTCTACATCTTTTGCAGTATGCCCTCTGCCTGATTTTAATAGCACTTCCTCGTCCATGGACTGCACTCCTAGTTCTATAATATCTACAGTGTATTGTTTAAGAACACGGAGTACACTATCGTCAATATAATCTGGTCTTGTAGATAACCTAATGAATTTTATTTTGTTACTATCTTTAAACTTCTTCGCAACTGTTAGAAGTTCTATCTGCTTTTCTGTTTTTATAGCTGTAAATGTTCCTCCAAAAAATGATACCTCAATAATAGCTTCATCATTGTTTATTGTTTTTAAATATTCATTTACTGTTTTCTCCACATAGGCTGCATCAACTTTTGATTTTGTTCCTGTTATGCTATTTTGATTGCAAAACACACAATCATGCGGGCAACCTTCATGTGGAACGAAAATTGGAATAATGTAATGCAAATTACTCATGCATATCCTCCCGACTTATCATAACTTCTTTAGCTGCATTTTGCTCTGCTTCTTTTTTACTATGCCCTTGACCTGATCCACTTATAGAACCATTTATTAATACATCAACAAAAAATTTCCTTTTATGCGGTGGTCCTTCAAATTTTACAAGTTCATAGCAAATATGAACTTCTCCATTTTGCTGTAATATTTCCTGAAGCTTAGTCTTGTAATCCAAAACTATCTCATTACTAATTGCTTTATCAATAGTTGCTTTAAAGTTAGTAAGTATAAAAGTCTTTGAATATTCTATTCCGGAGTCTAAATATACAGCAGCTATTACTGCTTCAACACAATCAGCCAATATTGAAACCCTATTTCTACCACCAGTAATTTCTTCACCTTTACTCATGTTCATATACATTCCAAGGTTCCAGCCACTTGCAATATCACACAGTGAATTTTCGCAAACAATTAGGGACCTAATTTTAGTTAGATATCCTTCATACTTTTCAGTGAAATTAGTATATAAGTATTCAGATATAATAAGTTGTAACACTGAATCTCCGAGGAACTCAAGTCTTTCATTAAATTCAACTTTTTTTTTCTGATTTGCAAAGGAACTATGAGTTATTGCGGTTTTTAATAACTCCTTATCACTAAAATTTAGTCCTAGTTGGTTCTCAAGGTCCTGTAATTTTATGTTGCACTTCATTAATCATTGCTCCTTTTAGGAATTTTATTTAAATATTTTTTATTCTATGCATCTTAGCCATATTTATCAAGTTTATTATTCAATTTACTCCGCCAAGCCTAATAAAACAACTAGATTTGATTTTTATAATAAATTCAAAAATAAGTTTGAAAAAGCTAAAGGCCCGCAATACTGCGGAGCCTTATATTATTCTTCGATGTGGGCTTTAATATATTCTACTACATCGCCTACAGTAGCAATTTTCTCAACATCTTCATCTGGAATTTCTATTTCATATTCTTCTTCCAATGCCATGATTAATTCAACAATATCAAGGGAATCAGCTCCTAGATTATTCATAAAAGATGATTCCATTTTTATTTCTTCTTCATCTATACTTAACTGTGATGCTATGGTCGCTCTAATTTTTTCAAACATAATATTTTCACCTCCTTAACTTTCTCTAAAATATATTTTTTACAAATTACTACTTATGTTTTTTTCCTGCTCAGATAATTTTTCAATTTCCAATTTTAATTTTTCTACAACATTATTTTCATTAAATATTATAGCCTGTTTAATTGCATTTTTAAAAGCTTTGGCATCCGAACTCCCATGAGCTTTTATACAAATTCCATTTACTCCCAGAAAAGCAGCGCCACCATATTCTTTATAGTCAAAATCAGCTTTAAACTTTTTAAAGACTGGTTTCAATAACATTCCTCCAAGCCTGGTTCTAAAGGAACTCATTATACCAGTTTTTAATATATCAAATATATTAGCAACTGCGCCTTCGTATAATTTTAAAATTACATTTCCTACAAACCCATCACATACCAAAATATTAGTATCTCCAGTTGGTATTTCTCTAGCTTCCACATTACCTACAAAATTTAAATTTGCTTCTTTAAGTAGTTTATGCGCTGATTTAGAAAGTTCATTACCTTTTTCTTCCTCAGTCCCTATATTTACAAGGCCTACAGATGGATTTGATATTTTAAGAATATTTTCAAAATATGTTTTACCCATAAGTCCAAATTGCACTAAATAATGAGGCTTACATTCTGCATTAGCTCCACAGTCAATTATCATAAACGGGCCATTCTTACCTGGCATTATAGGTGCAAGTGCAGGTCTATCTATGCCTTTTATCCTTCCTACTATAAGCGTAGAGCCAGCTAAAAAAGCACCAGTGCTTCCTGCTGAAATAATAGCATCTGCATCCCCACTTTTTACAAGATTCAATGCTTTTACAAGACTTGAATCTTTTTTGCGCTTAATAGCCATTACTGGATGTTCGCTTGTACTAATAACCTCTTTGGCATCAACAATTTTTATTCTATTACAATCATATGTATATTTCAATAGCTCGCATCGAATTAATTCCTCAGACCCAGTTATTAATATATCTATATCATATTCTTTTAAAGCCTCAACGCAACCTTCAACCACAGCATTTGGAGAAAAATCTCCACCCATGCCATCTACAACAACTACCATTTTAAAACCTCACTTTGAATTTGCCTTATAAATAAATATAATATATATAAATTATATTTATATATATTATATACTATATAGTGCAAATATTTCTAGTATTATTAATACTATAATTATATTTATATAATAAAAAAAAAGTCTTTCGACTTTCTTTTTATTTTGGTTCCATAACAATAACTTCTCTATTTTTGTAATAACCACAGTTTTTACATACTCTGTGAGAAAGTTTCATATCGTGGCATTGAGGACACTCAACTATTCCCGGTAAACCAAGTTTAAATGTTTGCGCTCTTCGAGAATCTCTTCTACCTTTAGAAAATTTTCTAGCTGGATTTCCCATTGTAACACCTCCTTAATCAGTTAAAAACAGTTCTTTTAATTTTGCCAACCTTGGATCAACATCGTCAATAGCACATTTACACGTACTATGATTCAAATTAATTCCACAATGATGGCATAAGCCTTTACAACTTTTACTACAAAGTCGTTTTATAGGCAACATAGAAATGATATTATTTTCCACGATTTCATCTAAATCTAATCTATCATTATTAATAAAAATAATATCCTCATCTTCACTCTTTAGAGTTTTCGACAATCTCTCATTTAATTCAATGTTTACTGAATATGAAAAAGTCTCAAGACACCTAGAACAAGCAAGCAATAGTTCTGTCTCTATTTCCCCAGATAAATCTATTTCATCACCGTTAGGTTTTAAAATCAAATCTAACTTAACTGGTTTAGAAAATTGTACAAATTCATTTTCATAAAAAAACTTATCTTTTTCTAAATCTAAATGAATTTTTTTTCTTGTGTTTTTATTACTAAACAATTCTGAAACATCTATTACCATATCATCCACTCTGAAAAACTAAATAACATTTAGTTTTTTCTCATATAAAGAAAATCTTTATACCTTGTATAAAAAATATACAGCTCGAGCAAAGCTTCTGCGTCCCTCCTAACTAAATAGTTTTTTACTTACATCAAACACAGACTATTATATAAACAATACAGTAAAAAGTCAAGATTTATTTATCATAGGAATTAACACTGTCTTTATTAAAGTCTTTATTTTATTAAAGCCTGCGTGTCTCTTGCAATTACCAATTCTTCATTTGTTGGTATAACAAATATTTTAGTTTTAGAATCCACTGTATTTAATTCCACAGCTTTTCCGCGAACCTTATTCTTAGATTTGTCTAAAACTGCCCCCAAAAATTCTAGGCCATTACATACGTCTTCCCTTGTTTCTGGAGAGTTTTCACCAAGTCCAGCTGTGAATATAATTGCATCTACGCCACCCATTACTGCAGCATAAGATCCTATGAATTTTTTAACTTTATAGGAGAATATATCAAGTGCTAACTGTGCTCTATGATTTCCATCTTCCCATGCAGCTTTTTCTATATCTCTAAAATCACTACTTACTCCAGATATTCCCAGAACTCCTGATTTTTTATTCATTAAATCATTTACTTCATCAATTGTTAAATTTAGCTCTTGCATTATATATACTATTATAGCTGGGTCTATGCTTCCACATCTAGTTCCCATAGCTATTCCTTCAAGTGGAGTAAATCCCATACTTGTTTCTATAGATTTACCATTTTTTATAGCAGAAATACTTGCTCCATTTCCTAAGTGACAAGTTATTAATTTTAAATCTTTTATGTCTTTACCCATCATTTCTGCAGCTTTTTCTGAAACAAATTTGTGAGATGTACCATGGAAACCATATTTTCTAACACCATTGTTAGTATAAAGCTCATATGGTAGTGGGTACACATATGCAACCTCTGGCATTGTTTGATGGAATGCAGTATCAAATACTGTTACCATAGGAGTATTCGGCATTAATGCTTTACAAGCATTGATTCCAATTATATTAGCTGGATTGTGAAGTGGTGCAAGCTTTGAACATTCCTTAAGGTTCTTCATCACTTCATCATTAACCATAACTGATGAAGCATATTTTTCTCCACCATGAACAATTCTATGTCCCACTGCACCAATTTCTGATAGTTCTTTAATAACACCATGCTCCGGATCTACAAGTGCTCCAAGTACTAATCTAATTGCATCTGTATGATCTTTCATGGACTCTTCAATAATATATTTCTGTCCACTTGCCTTTTGAGTTAATATTGATCCTTCTATTCCTATTCTTTCTACGAGTCCAAGCGCTAAGCATTCCTCATTTTCCATGTTTATTAATTGATACTTTAATGATGAACTTCCACAGTTTATAACTAATATTTTCATTAAATTCGCCTCCCGAGCTGTATGTGTTTTTGAATATATATAAAACTATTTTTGAATTTGAGCTTGAACTGCAGTTACAGCAACAACATTAACTATATCTTGTACACTGCATCCTCTTGATAAATCATTTATTGGCTTTGCAAACCCTTGACAAACTGGTCCAATAGCTTCAGCTTTTGCAAATCTTTGTACTAATTTGTACCCAATATTTCCAGATTGTAAATCTGGGAAGACTAATACATTTGCATTTCCAGCTACAGTGCTATTTGGTGCCTTTTGTTTTGCTACACTAATATCTATAGCTGCATCTAGTTGAAGCTCTCCATCAATTTGTAAATCTGGTCTAGCATTTTTTGCGATTTCAGTAGCTTTTGCAACTTTATCAACTAATTCATGCTTTGCACTTCCCATAGTTGAAAAAGATAACATTGCAACCTTAGGTTCAAAATTACATAAACATTTTGCATTATCTGCAGTACTTATAGCTATAGACGCTAATTCCTCTGGATTAGGATTTGGATTGACAGCACAATCTGCAAATAAAAGCAGTCCATCTTCACCATATTCATTGGTAGGTAATTCCATTATAAAGAAACTTGAAACAACCTTAATTCCCGGTGCAGTTTTAATAATTTGCATTCCAGGTCTAAGTAAATCTCCTGTAGTATGTACTGCTCCTGATACCAATCCATCCGCATCTCCCATTTTAACCATCATGGTTCCAAAATACAGTGGATCCTTTAATGTCTCTGCGGCTTTTTCCGGAGTCATTCCTTTATTTTTTCTTAATTCATAAAACGCCTTTGCATATCCATCAGTTTTTTGAGAAGTTTTTGGATTTACAATTTCTATCCCATCAAGGTTAACTCCAAGCTCAGTTGCTTTTGTTTTTATTACAGTTAAATCACCTATTAATATTACCTCAGCTATTGAATTATTTTTTATGATTTCACTAGCTCTTATAGTTCTTTCTTCCTCACCTTCTGGAAGTGCTATTATTTTCACATCTGATTTTGCCATTTTACATATTTTCTCTATAAATGCCATTCTTATTTCTCCTCTCACTTATTATCAACTTATATACACTAATAATATACTACTTTTCTGGTATACATTTCAACCTAAAATATGAAAATCCACTACATATATTGTATTTTATTTATTCGCCATATTCGTAATTTTCTCTTATTTTTATTTTATCCTTGAATATATATGCTTTTATTAATTTGTATTATATAATATAAATTAATAAATAGAAGTTTTCACCCTACTCCAAAATAAAATTTTTCTGCTTTTTCTTCAGCTTATATTTATAGATAAATTTTAGCTTATATTTAGTATGGTGGTAATTTATTTACTTATATTTATATAAGCTTTCATGAGGTGATTAAATGAATATTTCAGGTATAATTGTTGAATATAACCCATTGCATAATGGTCACGTGTATCATATTAATAAAACCAAAGAAATCACAAATTGTGATGCACTAATCTGTGTTATGAGTGGGAATTTTGCTCAGCGTGGAATTCCATCCACTATAGATAAATGGACAAAAACTAGAATGGCACTAAACAATGGAGTAGATTTAGTAATAGAACTACCCGCAATTTACAGTGTTTCTTCAGCAGATTTTTTTTCCTATGGCTCTGTAAGTCTTCTAAATAGCTTAGGCATAGTGGATAATATTTGTTTCGGTAGCGAACAGGGGAATATAAAGGACATATACGATATTTCCAATATACTGCTTAAAGAACCTATTGAATTTAAATCATTATTAAAAACTTATTTATCCAAAGGTATTGTCTACCCACGAGCTAGATCTAATGCACTTTATGATTATTTAATTAATTCAAAAAATGACATATCAAAATTATTATTGGAGGATTTTCTTAAATCTCCTAATAATATACTAGGTATTGAGTATTGCAAAAGCTTAATAAAGTTAAATAGTTCAATTAAACCCTATACCTTAAAAAGAGAAGGTGCATCCTATAACAGTAACATGTTGCATAATGAATTTTCAAGTGCCACGGCTATAAGAAAATTCATTAAAGAAAATGGTTCACTAGGGGAGCTAGAAGGTCATGTTCCAAATTCAGTATTAGCTGAAATCTTAAATTTATACTCAAATAATTACGGATTCACCTTTGAAGATTCCATGTTTCCGTACATAAAACATAAATCTGCTACATCAAAAAACTCATTAGTAAACTTACCAGACGTGTCAGAGGGTATTGATAATAAGATTATTAAATCCTTACAAAACAATTTAAGCTACGGAGGCGCCCTAGAAGATATAAAAAGTAAACGCTACACATATACCCGAATTAGCAGGATATTATGCCAATATTTTATAGGATTTGATAGCTTTGATTCCAAAAAATTAAGAGTAATGGCTTGCCCTTATGCACGTGTCTTAGGATTTAATTCAAAGGGAAAATCAATTCTAAAATCTATAAAATCAAACAGTAGCATTCCACTTTATACTAAAATCCCTAAAGATCAAAATGATACCTTGCGGCTAGACATTCAGTCTACAAGAGCTTACAGCATAATAAATAGCAGTATAAATCCTAATAGTGATTATTTAATATCCCCAATAATTGTAGATTAAATAAAATAAATACTACTATCATAAAAATATAGTAGTATTTATTTTATTTTAACCACTTCAATACATAAGTTTATTAAAATTCAAATATATTTAATACAGAAATACTTTAAAAGGGGTTTAAAATTGAAGTTACTATTAGTTATAATATTACTTCTCACAATGTTCTTATTGTTTAAACTATTTAAAACTTTGAATATAAATATTTTAATAACAATAATTTGTTCCCTTGCTATTCTCCAAATAATATTAGCACCAAATATTTGTATAAAGTACACTATATCTGGTGCAAAATTGTTTTTCAATGCTGTTTTTCCCTCTCTTTTCCCATTTTTAGTCGTAATAAATATTATAATAAGCTACGATGGTATTCATATTTATTCTAAATTATTAGGTAATATAATTTGCAAACCATTAAAACTGACCAAAGA
Source organism: Clostridium sp. FP1 (assembly GCF_011065975.2). Classification (NCBI taxonomy): domain Bacteria; kingdom Bacillati; phylum Bacillota; class Clostridia; order Eubacteriales; family Clostridiaceae; genus Clostridium; species Clostridium sp. FP1. The sequence goes on from NZ_JAAMNJ020000001.1 coordinate 3,370,588, forward strand.
ATGTAATTTTGCACTGTTAATTAGTATATTATGCGGTTACCCCTTAGGCGCACGATATACTTGTGATTTATATGAAAAAAATCTAATTGATTTAAATACCTGTGAAAGGTTGCTAAATATAGCTTCGAACTCCAGCCCTTTATTTATTATAGGTTCAGTAGGTGCTTCTATGATGCTAAGTGCTAAGATTGGCTATATATTATTGCTTTCTAATCTTTTATCTTGCATGTTTATGGGATTTATTATTCCATCAAAAAATTCACTTTATAAAATTAAGAATAAAAATACTAATTCTTCTAAAAGGACAGATTCAACTAAAAATATTGGCATAATATTTAAAAATAGTATCGAAGATGCCCTAAAGAATTCCTTAAATATAGGTGGTTTTGTCATCGTATTCTCTGTAATAACAGGTATAATTAAAGACAATGCGCTATTTCACATTGTCATTAATAAGGTTTCTTTGATTATTGGTCTTTCTAGAAGTTTTATAGAGGGATTAATATTAGGATTATTAGAGGTAACTAATGGATGTTATTTAATATCTTCTAGTAATTCAAGTTTATATATAAAACTTCCAATTTTAAGCTTTTTAATTGCTTTTAGCGGTTTATCTATCATTTCGCAAGTTTATAGTTATACCTATAAACACGATGTGTCAATAAAAAAATACATCCTTCGAAAATTTATTCAAGGCATAATTTCTTCAATTTTGACAATAATTTTATATTATGTTTTTCTTCAAACTTCATCTATTTTCACCTTTAATGATATAAATTTATATAGCAGTAGTAGTTTGTACTTTTTAATACTGTTAATTTTGTTTGTCCCACTACTGCTCATAAACATAATTAGACTATTTCATAGTTCTTAATTCTTTAACATTTTCTCTTATTAAAGTTGTGGTATCCGTAACTTCTTCTTGCAGAGAGATTAAGAATGTTTGAACATCCGCTTTAATCTTATGAAGCATCTGTTGACCTTTTAACTCAATTTCTTTATCTAATTGAGTTAATATTTCATCCGCATAGTCTTTAGCACCTAGCCTCATGATTTTAGCGTCTCTTTGCGCTGCAGCTATGATCTCTTCAGCTCTTGTTTGCGCTTCTTTAACTAGGTCTTGCTTTTCAACTCTTCTTCTTATTTTGTCAATGGTTTCTTCCTCGAAAATTTTAGCTTGTTTTTTTGCATCAATAAGAATTCGCTCTTTTTCATCACAAATCCACTGAGCCTTCTTAAATTCATCTGGCAAGTGATTTACAACTTGATCAATTATATCCAATATTTCTCTTTTGTTTATCACTGACTTACCTGTAACAGGTATTTTAGATGAACTCTCAATAATTTCTTGAAGATATTCTAAAAGCTTTATAACATCCATATTTACCCTCCTATTTAGAATTAATTTTCCTCATAATATCTGGAATAATCTGGTCAGGTACTAATCCCTTAATACATCCCCCAAACATTGCAACCTGCTTAACTGAGGAAGAACTTAAATAGCAATATTCTGCCTTCGTCATCATAAACATGGTTTCCTTAGTTGGATCCAATTTATTATTCATGGATGCCATTTGAAACTCATATTCAAAATCCGAAAAAGCTCTAAGGCCTTTCACAATAACTCCTGCTTCCTCTTTATTCATTAGATCAACAAGTAAGCCGCTAAACTTCTTGACCCGTACATTAGGTAAATCCCTCACTAAGCTTTTTATTTGTTCTACTCTCTCGTCTACAGAAAAGAGATTTTTTTTCTCAGGGTTAACAAGCACTCCTACAATCAATTCATCAAAAACCCTAGCCGCCCTCTCAATAATATCTAAATGTCCGTTGGTTATTGGGTCAAAACTTCCAGGGCAAATTGCTTTTTTCATGTTATTCCTCCATGTCTTCCTTTGGTATACTAATAATTTTTAACTATTAGTTCCCTTGTATTCATAAAATAAAACAGTGGTATTTCCATATTTTCTCAAATCAGAAAGATGAATAATATTATTTCCTTCATATATTTCTTCTGAAGAATCTATTTTACAAACAATCAATCCATCCACACTTAAAAGTTTATTTGCTCCAATAATCTCAATTGCAGGCGGAATCATATCTTTAGCATATGGCGGGTCTATAAAAATTAAATCAAAAACAACTTTTTCCTGCGCAAATTGTTGCATATATTTATATGTGTCACCTTTTAAGCACTTACATTTATCATTAAATTTTAAATTATCTACATTCTTCTCTAACATGGCAAAAGTAGTATCTCCCATGTCAATTAGATAGCATTTTTCAGCTCCTCTACTTGCTGCTTCGAGACCTAAGCTCCCCGTACCTGAAAACATATCTACCACTACTGCATTCCTTGTTCTGTCTTGGATTATATTAAATATTGCTTCTTTTATTCTATCTAACGTGGGCCTCGTTCCCATCCCAACAGGGGACAACAGCTTTCTTCCTCTTGCACTTCCCGAAATTATTCTCATATGTTTATTCCTCCATCTAGCCAGTTTCGATAATATTTTAACATATTTATGTAATATATACAAAGATATTTTTCCCCTAATTAAAACAAATATAATTAGAACTTTGCTGTATTTTTTCTGTTATTTCATTCTTTACCTTTATGTCTTCAATATTATTACTTTTTATTAACTCTTTTGCTTCACTATTTGCTAGTTTTAATATATTAATATCTTCAATTACATCGGCTATTATTAAACCTGATTCACCATGCTGCTTAAACCCAAATAATTCTCCCGCGCCACGAGTTTTCAAATCCTCTTCAGCAATAAAAAAACCATCATTACTTTTTATCATTATTTCTAATCTTTTTCTTACTATTTTGTTTGTTATATTCGCCAGTAGTATGCAATAAGACTTATGCTCTCCTCTTCCTACGCGTCCTCTAAGTTGGTGAAGTTGTGCAAGACCAAACCTTTCTGAATTCTCAATTATCATAACAGTAGCATTGGGAACATTCACTCCAACTTCTATAACAGTGGTACAAATCAATGCTTTAATTTCTCCAGTTTTAAATTTATCCATGATTTCATTTTTTTGCTTACTAGGCATTTTACCATATACCATTGCTATTTCTGTAGAGTTAAAATATTCACCCTTTAGTTTTTCATAAATCACCTGAACTGAACTTAATTTCATTTCTTCATTTTCTTCTACCAAGGGGCAGACTATGTAAACTTGTCTTCCTTTATTAATTTCTTTTAATGCAAATTCATATACATGTCTACTGGAGGTCACGCTTTCATAGGAGGTATCAATATTCTGCCTACCTGGTGGCAATTCATCTATTATAGATACGTCTAGATCACCATATAAATATAAAGATAGTGTTCTTGGTATAGGCGTAGCTGTCATTACAAGAATATCTATGTTTTTACCTTTATTAGAAAACCTATTTCTTTGTGACACTCCAAAGCGATGCTGCTCATCAGTAACAATCATACCTAAGTTTTTAAATTCTACATTATCTTCAATAAGTGCATGTGTTCCAATAATAATATCAATGGTTCCATTCTTTAGTTCTTGTTTTATTAATTCCTTGTTTTTAGGGGTTGTACTTCCAGTTAATAGCTTTATGGTAAGCGGAAAATCTTTTAATACATTTTGAATTTCCTCGTAATGTTGATTTGCTAGAATTTCAGTTGGTGCCATCATAGCTGCCTGATAACCATTTTTCACCACATTAAACATGGTAATTATAGCAACTATTGTTTTACCGCTTCCAACATCCCCCTGTAAAAGCCTATTCATGCCTTTATCCTTCTTTTGATCTATTAGAATTTCCCGCACAACTTTACTTTGTGCTTTTGTAAGATTAAACGGAAGTCGCTCTTTTAATGTTGTAAGTTCTGGGGCTATTTTAAACTTGATACCATCATTATTAGTTTTTATAAACTCTTTTAACATTAATATTTTCAATGAATATGTAAATAGCTCTTGAAATTTTAGTCTTTTTTTTGATGAATTAAGTAATTCTAAACTTTTAGGGCTATGAATACTTCGAATAGCTTCATCTAAGGAACAAAATCTGTATTTATCCAGGAGCCATTTAGGCAAGTTCTCTGTTATTTCAATATTACAGAGAACGTCAGATATAATTTTATTGAAAAAATTATTTGTAACATTATTTTTAAGTGGATATGTTGCAATAATTTTATTTGTATCCATCGACGTATTTTTAACTATTTTTGGATTCATCATTGTGATTTCACCCTTAAAATTATTCACTTTGCCAGTGATGATATAACTATTTGAATTTTTAAAGCTATTTTTTGCATAAGTTTGATTAAACCACTTACCTTTGAATTTATTTTCACCTTGGCAAAATAGTATCGTAGAAAGAGTTTTATTATTTTTTAACCTCTGATCTTTTAATATATTTAAAACAGTACATTCTACAATAATTTTTTCATTATCTTGGCAATCCATAACATTTTTCACAGCAGATACATTCTCATAATTTCTCGGAAAATATAATAAAAGATCTAATACATTAAAAATTCCACATTTATTCAATGTTTCTGCCATTATAGGCCCAACACCTTTTATATATTTTATATCACTATAAATATCCACAAATACCACTCCAAAAATAAGATTTTAATTAATATACCTAAGAAAAAAAGCCCTAGGGCTTTTATTCAACTGAAGCAATAAAATAATATAGTGGCTGTTTTCCATTGTAATGTTGAACATCTATATTTGGGTATTTATTCTCTAACTCAGAAATAAATGCTTCCACTTCACTTATTATACAATCCTCACCATAGAAAATCGTAACAAGCTCGCTATCTTCAGTAATCATACTATCTATAACATCGGTGCAAACTTTGTAAATATCTGTTCCAACTTCTTTAATTTTGTTCTCAACTAAACCTAGGATATTTCCTTGTTTTATTGTTTTACCATCAGATTCAGTGTCTTTAACTGCATAGGTCACAGAAGCGGTTACAACATTTTTAATTGATTCTTTTAGTGTATGTTCATTTTCTTCTACACTAGCTTCTGCATTAAACATTGTTACGGCAGTTATTCCTTGAGGAATAGTTTTAGAAGGAATAACTATTACATTTTTATCTGACAGTTCCACTGCTTGCAGCGCTGCCATAAGTATATTTTTATTATTAGGTAATACAAATATATTATCCGCATTAATTTTATTAATACTATCTAATATATCTTGTGTACTTGGATTCATAGTTTGGCCACCCTCTATTACAACATCCACACCTAAATCCTTAAAAATATTTCTAATACCCTCACCAAGTGCAACAGATACAAATCCGTATTTTTTATTTTCAGTTGTATTTTCTGCTGCGGATTGCTCTGCTACTTCCTCTTGAATCCCTAATAAATTTCTATGTTGCTCTCTCATATTTTCAATTTTTATCTTAGAAAGCTCACCTAGTGTTACTGCTTTTGAAAGCACTAACCCTGGATCATTTGTGTGTATGTGAATTTTAAGAAATTCATCTTGGGTCACCACAACCATTGAGTCTCCATGTTTTTCTAAGTAAGTCTTTAATTCATTAGTATCAACATTTTCAGCAATAACTAATAATTCAGTACAGTATCCATACTTTATGTTTACAGGCATATCTGTAGCTGCAGGTGGTATTATTTCTGATTTACTACTTTGCTTATCTGATTTATTAATGGTAGCTTCCATATTGTTTTTTAAAGCTTCATGCATGCCCTTAAATATTATTAAAAGTCCCATGCCACCTGCATCAACAACTTTTGCTTCTTTTAATGCTGGAAGCATATCTGGAGTTTTATCTAACATAACTTGACTATGCGTGCAAACTTCTTCCATAAGTTCAACAACATTTGTTGCTCCGCTACTAACTGCACTTTCACCAGCAGCTTTAATTATTGTTAAAATAGTTCCTTCAGTAGGTCTCATAACAGCCTTATATGCAAAAGTGGCACCTTCTAAAATACTTTTAGCAAATTCTTCAGAAGTAACTTCAATTTTGCCTTCTAGGCCTTTTGCAATCCCTCTAAATATTTGTGATAGTATAACGCCTGAATTACCTCTTGCACCCATCAGCGCGCCTCTAGCTATCTTTTGTGATATCTCACTAATAGATGTAGTTGACATGTTTTCAACTTCACACACTGCAGCCTTAAATGTCATTGACATATTAGTGCCTGTATCTCCATCTGGAACTGGAAATACATTAAGCGCATTTACGTATTCCTTTTGATCTTCTAACCTATTAGATGCATTAATTACCATATTACGGAAGTGTTGTCCGTTTATTTTTAAGTATTCCACTGTCTTTACCCCCTTAAACCCTTACACCTTGTACGTTTACTGTTATTGCTGCCACTTTTAGTCCTGTATAATTTTCAACATTATATCTTATTTTTTGAATTATATTATTTGCAATTACAGAGATTTTTGTGCCATATTCAACTATTATATACAATTCAATAAATAGTTGATTTTCCTTAGAATGAATTTTAACCCCTTTATTTAAACCATCACTTTTAATTAATTGCCAAAATCCATCCTTAGCATCTTTTAATGCCATTCCCACAACTCCATAACACTCCATTGTAGAAATGCCAACTATATTAGCTAACGATTCCTCTGAATAATATATAATACCATTCTCGCTCGTAATGTTACCTTTCATTGTAATTCCTCCTTATAACGCTATATAGATTATTTTATAGTATAAAGCTAATTTATTCAAGAAAATTAATTGTTAAATTACTTTAGTTAGTAATAATTTTGTATTCTACTTGCAAGAGTAGTAGTATCTATGTTACAATAATGCGTGTTTCAATTGAGAAATTTTTTTTCTTATTAGTCTTAAGGAGGTGTTTTCATTGTCAAGAAAATGCGATATATGCGATAAAGGTGTTATTTCTGGTGTTCAATATAGTCACTCACACCGTCAATCAAAGAGAAAATGGGCTCCAAATATCCAAAAGGTTAAAGCTATAGTTAGCGGAACGCCTAAATCTATACATGTATGTACTAGATGTCTTCGTTCAGGTAAAGTACAACGTGCTATATAATTAGAAACAAAAAATGCAGCTTATAAAGCTGCATTTTTTTATTTTAACGACATTAGTGAGAATATTAATATCATTATAAACTTTTCTATGTTATTTTCTAAAGAAAAATCTAATTATTCGAGATATAAACCTGGGTACTTTAATAGCCACAATTTTCATCTTTATTCCCCCCTAAACCTGAGCTATAAACCTGTCTATCACCACATTACTAACAATGATCGTTGTGATTCATTATAGTAAAGCCACAATAAACAATTCCTCCTCCCGCAGCAATCAGCCACCACCAAAATGGAACTATTACTGCTGCTATAATCCCTATTCCCACACACGCAACAATTACTCCAAGTTGATCTCCTAGATGCTTATAATACTTTTTCATAAGTTGTTATCCTCCAAAAGTATTCCAATATTATTATATGATTTACTGTCAGCAATGTTGCAAAAATAAAAAACTATTTTTTTATCGAGATTATCAATAAAAAAATAGTTTCTATATAGTTTCTATAAAGATATTAATCTAATGATAATATTATCATTAGAGTTCCAGATTTAAATTTAAGTTCAACCTGAGGCACCACAAACTCGTTTGAAATAGTTATACTCTGTCCAGTTTTCAAATTATAATTATTTAGTGGATATTTTGAGCCCTCAATGGTTAATCCAATTATTTCATCACCATAAGATTGTAGTGAGAATATCTGCCCCACAGTACCACTTAATGATGTTGAGGTATTAACTAGCCTAATATCATTGTTTTCATCCTTTATGCAAGCATCAACGCCATTTTCCATGCAAATTTTCAGCATTCCAATATTCCCAAGCAAATGATCAACTCTACTCCCTATGCAACCGAGAAACACTATTTTATTTGGTTTCATGCTGAGAGCCTTTTTAACTGCAATTTCAGTATCAGTAAAATCTTTTTCTGCAGGATAAATGTCTATAATACATTTGCTTTTTTTAAAATAATCAAATGCCCCTTTATCAATGGAGTCAAAATCTCCTACTAATAAATGAGGCTCTATATTATAGTCATATAGACAATTTGCCCCACTATCAGCTCCAATTAAAAATGTATCCTTAGTAATTTCCTTTGTGATAAATTCCTTGGATGGCGGATTACCTCCTGATATTATTATGACCTTCATTCTAAATACCAGCTCTTAATTCTTTTATATTTTTCTCAATTTCATCATTCTTAAATATAGCAGACCCAGCTACAATTACATTAGCACCGCTACGCGCGACTTCCGAAATATTAACTTTATCAATGCCACCATCTACTTGAATCATAAGGTCTTTATTATATTTATCCGAAAGAGCTCTGACTTCTTTAATTTTATCTGAGCAATATTTAATATATTTTTGCCCACCAAATCCAGGGTTTACAGACATAATAAGTACCATATCAAGATTACTTATTAAATCTTTAATACAGTCTACAGGTGTAGCAGGATTTAATGCAATTCCTGCTTTAACACCAAAACTTTTTATGTAATTAATAGTTCTATCAATATGCCTATCTGCTTCATAATGAACAGTTATAATGTCAGCTCCTGCCTTTGCAAAATCTTCTACATATCTAGATGGTTCTTCAATCATAAGATGCACATCAAAGGTTAATTTTGTTAGTTTGCGAACACTCTTAATAATTGGAATACCAAAAGAAATGTTAGGTACGAACATACCATCCATTACATCAATATGAATCATATCAGCACCATATGCATCTAGCTGCTTTATATGTTCTCCTAACCTTGAAAAATCCGCTGACAATATAGACGGTGATATTTTAATCATTTTCTATTCCCCCTAGCAATAATTTCTTCTAATGTTTTTACATAAAACTTATACCTATCCCCGTAAATTTCATTATTTTCTACAGCCTCTTTAACTCTGCAGTTAGGTTCCTTATAGTGCATACAATTAGAAAACCTACATTCACATCTATGTTTTTCAAATTCTGGAAAACAATATTGTAATTGTTCTTTGTCTATGAAATCTAAACTTAAAGAGGAAAATCCTGGTGTATCTAACAAAAATCCTTCTTCATATTCAATAAGTTCACTGTGCCTTGTAGTGTGCTTACCTTTTTGGGATTTCTTACTTATATCTCCGGTTATCATAGCTTCTCTTCCAACTATGCTATTTAGTATAGTTGATTTTCCAACTCCAGAAGGTCCACAAAAAACACTAATATTATTTTTTATTTTTGTTTTAAGTCCGCCTAACCCTTCGCCTTCCTTTGCTTTTAAAAATACTATATCACATCCCACACTCTTTAATTCTTTTATAAGGTCCTCATTAACTTCTTCAACTAAATCTAGCTTATTTAAACAAAGAACTATTTTTAACTTATAAAATTCACAAAGCACTAAGAATTTATTGAGTAAATCCATATTTAAATCAGGTTGCTTAAAAGCAAAAACCACAAAAGCTTGAGTGACATTAGCCACTACTGGGCGTATCATCTCATTATCTCTTTCAAAAATTTTTTCAATTACACCTTTGCTCTCGTCTAACTCTATCATTATTTCTACTTTATCACCAATAACAGGGGAAAGCCCAGCATACCTGAACTTCCCTCTTGCCTTACATTGAATAACTCTATCTTCAACTTTTACAAAATATAATCCGCCTACACCTTTTATGATTACTCCTTGCATATATCCTCCAATGTTTAACTTTCATTTAATTTTTTTAAATGTATTTCATATCCTACTTTATATCTTTTTATTGACCGGTTGGCGGTGTTACTGGAGCCTGGGCCTTTGAAGTTAATGTTATAGTATCTCCAACATTTACCTTAGTCCCTGGCTCCTTATCTTGTTTATCAATGATATCTGCATCATTACCACTAACAACTATAGTTATGTCATTTTTAGCAGCTAAATCTCTTGCATCCTTAACTGTTTTTCCTATAAAATCTGGAACAGTAAATTGCTCTTTTGGGGGTTCTTTATATCTATAATAACTAAAACCTACAGAATTACCTTGCTCAACTTTTGTATTTGCAGGAATTGTTTGATTGAAAATTTTACCATCCTGTGACTTATCCTTAGTTTCCACTTCGTTTGTATTACCTAATTTTAAATTTGAATTTTGCAATACGCCTTTAGCTTCATTTTGAGATAGTCCGAATAATTCTGGAACTTTTGACCACTTAACATCTGCTCCCTTACTTATTACTAAATTTACTTTATCACCCTTTTGAACTAAACTTTCTGCACTTGGATCTTGGCTTATTACTATACCACTAGCAACGGATTCACTGAATTCCTTTGTAACATTGCCTAATACCAAACCCTTTTGTTCAATAGCAGCTTTAGCGGAAGCTTCGTCAAGTTCTTTAACATAAGGAACTGGCAAACCCTCTGGCCCTTTACTCACCTTAACTCTTACTTCTTTATTAGCTTCTATTTCTGTTCCTTCCTTTGGCCAGCACTCTACCACCGCACCCTTGGGTTTTTCACTATTTTCTTCTCCAATTTCTGTATAAATCAAACCTTTTTCTTCAACTGTTTTTTTTGCTTCAACTTTATCTAACCCGATAATTTTAGGCACTAGTAATTGAGCTGTAACTTTAACATTCTTATCTCCAAAAATACCTTTATATATTACGCCTGCTGCACCCAGTAGCACAATTAATAAAATTACTGCAACAGATACTATTATTTTTGTTTTATTTTTTTTATTAATTTTTGGTTTTTCATTTTTGGGAACCTCTGGTTTTTCATAATCCTCTACATTTACAGGTGCCATAACTCTAGTATATTCATTTTCCATGGTATTTGTTGTGACAGTATACTCACTATTTTTTTGTATCCTTTGTAAATCCAAAAGCATTTCATTGGCAGTTTGATATCTTTTTATAGGTTCCTTCTCTATTGCTTTTAATATTAATTTATTTAAATTTTCAGGAACATTGTCATTTATGTCCTTAGGTGGCACAACTGGTTCCTGTATATGTTTAAGAGCTACGGATACAGGACTTTCAGCATCATAAGGCACTCTCCCTGTAACCATCTCATAGAGAACTATTCCAAAAGAATAAATATCCGTTCGAAAGTCCACAAAGCTGGCCTTAGCTTGTTCTGGTGAAAAATAATGAGCTGACCCCATTACTGTACTAGTATTAGTTATAGTTACAGAACTAGAAGCTTTTGCTATACCAAAATCTGTAACTTTCACTGTCCCATCTTCAGTCACTAATATATTATGCGGTTTTATGTCCCTATGTATAATGTTATTCTTATGAGCACACTGGAGTGCTTTTGCAATTTGAATACCATAATCTATTACCTGACTATTATTCATACTACCATTTTGAAGTATAACTTGCTTTAGTGTTTTACCTTTTATATATTCCATTACAATATAGTTAATGTCATTCTCTTGACCAACATCATAAATGTTAACTATATAATTTGATGAAAGACTAGCTGCAGAAGCGGCCTCTTTTTTAAATTTTTCCATGAAATCTATATTATTTGAAAATTCTTCTTTTAATATTTTTACAGCAACATTACGATTAAGAAGATGACACTTAGCTTTATAAACTATTGCCATTCCACCTTCTCCAATTTTTTCAAGGAGTTCATATCTACTCCCTAACATGGTTCCTATCATCTCTGCACTCTCCTTCAAATACGATAACTGATATGTTATCGCGTCCACCCTTAGATTTGCTTAAATCCACTAACATTTTGCAGCTAGAGTCATTGTCATTTTTGATAATAATATCATACATTTCATCATAAGTCACATCATTGGTAAGACCATCTGTACATAAAATACATTTAATTACGCTAGCCAAATCCACATCAAATAAATCAACTTCTACTTCTTCATTTGTTCCAAGTGCCCTTGTAATAATATTTTTATTTGGATGATTTCTAGCTTTTTCTTCAGTAATAGTACCATTATCTAAAAGTTGTTGTACAAGTGAATGATCTCTTGTAATTTTTGATAATTTTCTTTTATTATCCATAACATAACAACTACTATCCCCCACATTTGCAACAACCATCCTATCTTGCTTTTTAAAACAAATTGTTATAGTTGTGCCCATACCTTTAAGTGAATCGTCCTCACTTGCCATATCATAAATTTTCTTATTTGCATGTTTTATTCCTTTTGAAAGCACTTCTTTTAGATCGGAGCCATCTTGATTGACCTTTACGTATTCTATTATAACCTTAATAGCCAGTTCACTTGCAACCTCTCCTGCGTTGTGTCCTCCCATACCATCAGCTACAGCATAAATGCCAAAATCACTACATTCAAAATAACCTACAGAGTCTTCATTTGTTTTTCTAACATTTCCAACATCAGATAAAACCCCCAGCATTTCTACACCCCCTCATTAACCTTATTCCCCTTAATGTAGCTTCTTCTAAGCTGTCCACATGCCGCATTAATATCTAGGCCCATTTCGCGCCTTATTGTTGTCTGAATATTATTAGCTTCAAGTACATCCTTAAATCTAGAAATAGCATCATTTGAAGATCTTTTTAACTCGTTCTCTTTTATCTCATTAACTGGGATCAAATTAACATGGCATAACATACCCTCTAGTAAAACACTTAATTTTTCCGCATCTCTCGTGGTATCATTAAGATCCGCTACAAGAGCATATTCAAAAGTTATTCTTCTATTGGTTTTATTTATATAGTATTTACATGCATCAATAATTTCTGCAATAGAATACTTATTTGCAATTGGCATGCTCCTCATTCTAATTTCATCTGTAGCTGCATGAAGTGAAATAGCTAGTGTTGTTTGCATATTCATATCTGCAAACTCTTTTATTTTTGCTACAATACCACAAGTAGAAATAGTTATATGTCTTTGACCAATATTAAGTCCGTTTTCTGAATTCACAATATCCAGAAATTTGATAACATTTTCAAAGTTATCAAAGGGTTCCCCACTTCCCATTAGTACAACATTAGAAATTCTCTCGCCAATTAGATGCTGCGCTTTCATTATTTGAGACAACATTTCTCCAGTTGTTAGATTTCTAATAAGTCCTCCAATGGTAGAAGCACAAAATTTACATCCCATCCTACATCCAACTTGAGTGGATATGCATATAGAATTTCCATGTTTATATTTCATAACAACACACTCAATTAAATTACCATCATTTAGTGCAAAAAGGTATTTTCTTGTATCGTTTATTTTTGAAGTATATTCTTCTACAAGCTCCGGTATTCCTATATAAAAATTACTTTGAAGTTTTTCTCTTGTAGCTTGTGGAATATTATTCATATTTTCAAATTTCCAAATGCCCTTATAAATCCAGTCTGAAACTTGTTTAGCTCTAAATTCACTCTCGGAATTACTTTTCATCCATTGTTTTAGCTCTGCTAAATTTAAGTCTAAAATATTTGTCATTTTATACACCTACCACCATTTTATAATTTTACGATTTTGGCTATAAAAAATCCATCCATGTACTCATTTGGCAATATAGTTACATAACCACTATCACTATAGTTTATATTCTTCAGATCACCATAAAATACTGGCTGAATTTTAAACTCTGGATGGTTTTCTATAAACCAATCAATATTGCCTTCATTTTCTTCCTTGTTAAGGGTGCATGTTGAATATACAAGCACTCCACCTTTTTTCAGGTATTTAGAAGCATTCTCCATTATTTTTCTTTGTGTATGTACTATATTCTCTATATTTTTTATATGCTTACTCCACTTTATCTCAGGTTTTTTCCTAATAATCCCAAGACCGGAACAAGGTACATCCATAAGTACCCTATCTGCAGATTCCAAAAGATTCGGATCATAAATCGTAGCGTCCATAACATCACAAGTTGTATTTATAATTCCTATTCTATCTAAATTTTCTTTTATTAAGGACAACTTGTTTTTATGGATATCAAATGCAGAAATGTGTCCTGTGTTTCTCATGATTTCTGCAATGTGTGTCGTCTTTCCACCTGGCGCACTACAAAGATCTAATACTTCTAGATTTGGTGCAAGGTCCATAGAATGAGCTGTAAGCATTGCACTTTCATCCTGAACTGTAATGCTGCCTTCATTAAATAAAAGGTTATTCTCTATATTTTTCCCTTTTATAATTCGTATTGCATCAAGGCACGCGTAACCTTTTTCTATATTATACCCATTTTCTATAAGTTTTTCCCATATTTCTTCATAAGTTAATTTCAGAGTATTAACTCTAACTGTAACATCAGGTTTTTTATTTAAGCCACTTAGAATTTCTTCAGCGGTTATAATACCGTATTGTTTTATAAAAAGTTTAACTAAAGCCTTAGTGAAGGAATACTCAAAACATAATCTTTCAATATCATTTTTTTCATTATAGTACACTGCTGCATCATCTCTTAAGTAGTTCCTAAGTACTCCATTAACAAATTGTGCAGCTCCCGCATTACTCATCTTTTTTGTTAAGTTTACAGCCTCATTAACCACAGCAAAGCTAGGTATTTTATCTAAAAACCTAATTTGATAAATTGATATTCTTAATATATTTAAAACAAAACTATCTAAGGATTCGAAACCTTTTTTTATAAAGCTACTGAGTATTTTATCTATAGTATATTTATATTTTAAAGTACCATAAACTATCTCTGTAACTAGTGCTTTATCTTTATCATTTAAATCTGATTTATTAAGTTCCAGGCCTAAAACTATATTAGAATATGCATTTTCATTTATTACTTTTTCTATAACTACAATTGCTACTAACCTACTATTATTCATATTTTTACCTCTATTTTCCATTAAATTATTTATCTATCCCGACTTATAAGAACAAGACGTATAAGCTGAGAAATTGCCATAATTGCTGCAGATACGTATGTCATAGCTGCTGCGCTTAATACTGATTTAGCTCCTTTTATTTCATCTCCATAAAGTATACTTCTGGATTCTAAAATTGTAAGGGCTCTACTAGATGCATTAAATTCAACGGGCAAGGTAATTAACTGAAATACTACTACCCCCGAAAATAATATAATTCCAATATTTACTAAAGAAGGAACACTTAAAATTATTCCCATTAAAAATAGTAACCAGGATGCATTAGAACTAAAATTAACTACCGGCACTATAGCGTTCCTTATTTTTAAAGGTGCATAATTTTCTTTATCTTGAATCGCATGCCCAGTTTCATGCGCTGCAACTCCTATAGCTGCAACTGAAGTCCCATTATAGACCTCCTGAGAGAGTCTCATAACTCGTTTAGAAGGGTCATAATGATCAGTAAGTTTTCCGCCTACTATTTCCACTGGTATATCAAAAATACCACCATCATCCAATAGCATTCTAGCTACCTGTGCTCCTGTATAACCATTTGCACTATTTACCTTTGAATATTTACTAAAGGATGCCTTAATTTTAAACTGTGCTAAGGCCGATATAATTATAGCTGGTAATAATATGATCATAGTACTATCATAAAAAAACATATTACTTCACCTCTCTTTATTTTAAAACCACACCTTCATCTATCTTATTTCCTATTATATAATCTTTAACTTTTAGTGGTTTTTTGCCAGGAAATTGTATCTCTTCAATAAGTAGAACACCACTACCCGTTGATACCTTTAATCCCTCTTTTGAAACCTCTATAATACTTCCACTACTTTTATTTGACTGCTCGTTTATTACTCTTGATTTATATATTTTCATTACCTTATTCTCATAATGAGTGTAAGCAATAGGCCATGAATTTAACCCTCTTATGAAATTGTGAATGTTCTCGCTACTATGCTCCCAATTTATCACAGCCATTTCCTTGCCTAGCATGGTTGCATAGGAGCTAAGCTCATTTTCTTGTTTAACTGGCTGCACCTCATTATTTACTATACCATTTATCGTTTTGATTAAAAGCTGCCCACCACTATTCATCAGAATATCATGCAATTCACCGGCCGTAATAGTATTTGTTAGTTCTATTTCCTCTGTTAAAAGTATATCCCCTGTGTCAAGTCCAACATCCATAAGCATAGTTGTATTTCCACTTTTAGACTCGCCATCAATTATACACCAATTTATAGGAGCGGCGCCTCTATACTTTGGTAATAGTGATGCATGTAAGTTTATGCATCCATATTTAGGAATGTCCAATACTTCTTTTGGAAGGATTTGACCAAAAGCTACTACTACAATAAAATCTGGTTTTAAATTTTTTATTACCTCTATCATTTCCTCATTTTTTTTAAGTTTTAAAGGCTGATATACTGGTATATTATAGGAGTTCGCTAAAAGTTTAACTGCGGACATTGCTAGATTTTTGCCTCTACCCTTAGGTCTATCTGGCTGAGTAAAAACTGCTGAAACCTCAAATTCATTTATAAGTTCTTGAAGGGCAGTTGCTGAAAATTCTGGTGTACCCATAAAAATTATCTTCATATTATTTCTCCTCGTCGTCTATTGCTTTATCTACAAATAAAATACCATCTAAATGATCAATTTCATGGCAGAGGGCTCTTGCAAGAAGACCTTCTCCGTTTATTATTATTTCTTCAGCCTTTTCGTTTATTGCCTTCACTGTTACTTTTTCAGGCCTCTCTACATTTTTTTGTACCCCTGGTATACTTAGGCAACCTTCATTAGATATATTTGAACCTTGCATTTCTAATATTTCTGGATTAATAAGTGCCATAGGTCCATCTCCAACATCAATAACTATTATTCTTTTTAAAGTTCCAACCTGTGGTGCTGCAAGACCTATGCCCTTAGAATTGTACATCGTTTCTTCCATATCTTTAATTAATAATAATATCCTTGGGTTAATTTCATCTACCACTCTGCTTTTTTTTCTTAATAATTCATCGCCATAGTTTCTAATTGTTCTTATAGCCATACAAAAACCTCCTTGCTTCTTAAAACATGCTGCTAGGATTAATATCTATACTAACCCTTATATTATTATAAATATTTTTAACTAATTCATAAACTAAATTCTTTATATTTTGCGCTGTAGTTTCTTCAATATTTCCTTTAATGATAATTTGCCACCTGTAGAAATTTTTAATTTTAGAAATTCCACAAGGACAAGGTCCAAGTAATGTAATTTTATCATTATTTTCAAGCTTATATTTTAAATTTATGCCAACATTCTGTATACTTTTTATTAACAAATTTTCATCTTCAGAGCTCATAGTTATGACTAGGATTCTTGTAAAAGGTGGATAATCCATAGCTTTTCTCATCATAATTTCGTTTTTATAGAAACTATCATAATCATTAGCTGCGGCATATTGTATAGTAGGATTATCTGCACTGTATGTCTGAATAACCACGCTACCTTCTTTTTTACCTCTACCAGATCTTCCTGAGACTTGAGTTAGAAGTTGAAATGTTCGCTCAAAAGCCCTAAAGTCTGGCAAATTTAAGGATAAGTCTGCAGCTATTACTCCTACCAAAGTAACATTTTCAAAATCTAAACCTTTAGCCACCATTTGAGTTCCAATTAAAATATCTGCCTCTCTGTTTTTAAAGGTATTATATATATATTCATAAGAATTTTTTTTCCGTGTTGTATCAAAATCCATTCTTAGAGTTTTTGCACTTGGAAAAATTCTATTAATTTCTTGTTCAATTTTTTCTGTTCCTACTCCAAAATACTTCACATAACTACTTCCACAACTAGGACAAGTTTTACTAATTCTCTCTTTCTCACCGCAGTAATGGCAAGTTAAATACTCCCCTGCATTATGATAAGTTAATGAGATATCGCATTTTTTACATTTAAAAACATATCCACATTTTCTACAAGATACAAAGGTTGAAAAACCTCTTCTATTTAAAAATAATATCACCTGCTCTTTTTTACTTAGAGCCTCGATAATACCTTCATGTAGCAACCTACTAAATATTGAACGATTGCCTTTCATGAGTTCTTCCCGCATGTCAACAATTTCTACACTGGGCATGGCCGCACCATCCGCCCTATCATTAATAGTAATCAATTCTAATTCCTTTATGGAAGCCCTATAATAGCTTTCAATAGAGGGGGTAGCTGAACCGAGTAATAATTTGCAGTTTTCTAGTTCGCATTTCATATAAGCTATTTCACGAGCATCAAATTTGGGGTCACTGTCTGATTTATAACTGAGTTCATGTTCCTCATCTATAACAATTAATCCTAAGTTTTCAAAGGGCAGAAATATAGCAGATCTTGCACCAATGGCTATTTTAACATTACCAAACTTAACTCTCATCCATTCATCAAATCGTTCACCATCTGATAACCTACTATGAAAAACTGCTATATCACGTCCAAATCGGCCTTTAAAGCGCTCTACCATTTGAGGTGTTAAAGATATTTCTGGTATCAAAATTATAGATTGTTTGTTCTCTTTTAACATATAACTAACCAAATTCATATATATTTCAGTCTTTCCACTACCTGTAACTCCATGCATTAAAAATTTTTTCTTGTTAGAATTTATTATAAAATCTACTGATTGTTGCTGTTTCTCATTTAGTATTTTTTCTTCGTATCTAGAATAGTTTTTTTCATTATATCTATTAATTATAATCTCCTGAGTGGCTAAGAATCCATATTTAATCATGGTATTAATTGAGGACAGTGACTGATTGAAATTTTTACTGAATTCACTTTTGTTATATTTCATATTATTCAATTGTATTAACCCATAGATGTTTTTATAAGGCTCATTTAAGAATTTCCCTTCTAACTCTCTACTTACAATTAATACTTGCATGGTCTTTTTCTTTATACCTTTTGTTATTCCTCTTGGAATAATAACTTTTATACACTCCAAATATGTACAAAGGTACTTTTTTTTCATAATCTTTACAAGTTCGATATCAGTTAATCTAAGCAGTGGCATTTCATCGCAAATGCTGGCTATATCCTTAATTTTATTCACATTGTCACATTGTTCATATAATTCTAATACAAAAGCATCTAATGTCTTGTTTCCCCTGCCAAATGGTACTTTTATTCTAAATCCCAAAAGGACCTTTCCTATCAAACTAATAGGTATCTTATATGTGAAAATCTTATCTACTTGAACAGAATCGTTATTCACCACAACTCCAGCATACTGATACACACAATCACCCTTTTAATTTATAATTTTCTATAATATAAAAAAGCGCATTAGCGCTTTTTATTTATTAAACTAAACAATTCCCTAGCGACTTGTTTTTTTGCCATTTTATCTAATGCTATTGGACTGTTATCTTTACTTAGTATAATTACTTTATTATCATCAGTTCCAAAACCAACATCTGCTTTTGATATATCATTGGCAACTATATAATCCAAATTTTTCTTCAAAAGCTTTGCTTTTGCATTTTGGAGTAAGTCATTGCTTTCAGCTGCAAATCCTACCAATATTTGCTTTTTCTTGATGATTCCTAATTCTTTCAAAATATCATTGTCACGTACAAATTCTATGTTTAATCCATTTTCGCTTTTCTTTATTTTACTACTGCTATAACATTTAGGTTTGTAGTCAGCTACAGCTGCTGCACTTATAACTATATCACTGTCTTCATAATTATTTATTACAGCTGCCCTCATCTCCTCATTAGTATTTATCCTTATGACATTTGCGCCAAAAGGTACTTTTTCATGACATGGACCAGATATTAAAGTTACAATTGCTCCTCTATCTATAGCTTCCTTTGCAATTGCATATCCCATTTTACCTGTTGATCTATTTGTTATAAATCTTACAGGATCAATAGGTGCAATTGTTGGTCCTGCTGTGACCAAAACTCTAGTTCCCAGCATATCTTTTATTGGATACAACTTACTCATTATTATTTCAACAATTTCTTCGGCCTCTGCTAATTTTCCTTGTCCTATGTCACCACAGGCCAACCTTCCTGAGGTTGGGTATATAAAATCGTACCCATAGTCCTCAAGCTTTTTAATATTATCCTGTACTATTTTATTATTATACATATTTACATTCATTGCTGGTGCAAAAATCACCGGTGCCACTGTTGCCATAATAGTAGTAGTAAGCATATCATCTGCAATCCCATTTGCAACTTTACCAATTATATTGGCAGTTGTTGGAACTACAAGGAGCAAATCAGCTTTTTTAGCAAGAGCTATATGTTGTATCTCCCAAGCTCTAGGCTCTTCAAACATATCATGAATCACCATGTTTTGACTTAGTGTTTGAAAACTTATTGGGTTTACAAATTCCAACGCCGCTTTAGTCATGATAACATGTACGCAAACATTTTCTTTTCTTAATCTACTAATAACATCTAAAGCCTTATATGCTGCTATGCCTCCTGTTACACCAATAACTACTGTTTTTGTATTTTCCATACTATTTTATTCCTTCTGTTGTTGTAATAGCCACAATAGCTCCTTCATAAATCTCATGTATAGCTATAGTAACAGGTTTAGTTGAATCCACATGTACAAGTGGACTTTGACCCTCTATTATTTGTCTTGCCCTTTTTGATGTTGCTACAACTAAAGAATATCTGTTGTCAACTCTTTCTAATAAATTTACTATTGATGGGTTAATCATTGAATTATTCATTAATAATTTCCTCCTTTAGAAAATCTCCATTCATTCTATCTACTCTACATCTTTCTGCAATTATAATGCTTTTAATTTTTAAGCAAGCAGTACTTACAGTGTCATTTACAACTGCATAATCATATTTTGATACAAAACTAATTTCTTTATGAGCTGATGTAAATCTAGTAATTAAAGATTCTGGGGTTTCACTACCCCTATTTGTAATTCTATTTTTTAATTCCTCCATAGATGGAGGAAGAATAAAAATAAATAAACCATTTGGATAAGCTGTTTTTACCTTAAGAGCACCTTGAATATCTATTTCGAGTATTACATCCCTGCCGCTATCTAATACTTTTAAAACTTCTGATTTAGGTGTTCCATAAAAATTTCCATAAACTTCTGCATATTCAAGAAAATCATCTTTCTCAATTTTTTGTAGAAATTCTTCTTTGGTTATGAAATAGTAGTTTGTGCCATCTATTTCATCCTTTCTTGGACATCTTGTGGTGGCGGACACCGAAACCCAAAAATTGTTTTTTTCAAGAATTGCCTTACATACAGTTCCTTTACCAGCACCAGAAGGTCCTGAAATAACAATGAGCTGCCCTTTACTCATCATTATTCCTCGACCTCATCTATATGTTCCTCATCTTTAACAGATAACCGGTGTGCAACAGTTTCAGGTTGAACAGCTGATAAAATAACATGATCACTATCAGTGATAATAACTGCTCTGGTTCTTCTTCCATAAGTAGCATCTATTAGCATGCCTCTATCTCTTGCTTCTTGAATTATTCTTTTAATTGGTGCTGATTCAGGGCTAACTATGGCTACCAATCTATTTGCTGAAACAATGTTCCCAAAACCTATGTTTATCAATTTTATACTCATTGCGCGCCTCCTGTTTATTCTATGTTTTGTATTTGTTCTCTGATTTTTTCTATTTCGCTTTTCATATTGATTACTGTATTTAAAATTTCTAAATCATTTGCTTTTGATGCTATTGTATTAGTTTCTCTGTTCATTTCTTGAATAATAAAGTCAAGCTTTCTTCCAATTGGTTCGTCTAAAATTAGCGTTTCCCTCATTTGCTGTATATGACTATTTAATCTTACAATTTCTTCATCAATTCCAGCTTTGTCCGCAAAAATTGCGACTTCCATGGCAACTCTATTTTCATCAAATTCAACTTCCTTATTCAGAGCATTTAGTCTTTGAGTTAGTTTGTCTTTATACTCATTAAAAACAAAGGGTGATCTTTCCTTAACCTTTTGAACAAGCCCACTTATAAAATCACATTTAGTTATAACATCCTCTAGTAATTTTTCACCTTCCCTTTCTCTCATAAAAAGAAGAGCTTCAAGGGCTTCATTTAATGATTGCTCAATGGCATCAAAGGTTTCTGAGATATCTTCTTCCTTTTGTTTAAGAGTTATTACCTCAGGTAATCTCGCTATTTGAGAGACTGATATATCGCCTTCTAGATTATATTTTTCCTTTAAAACTCGAAAGCATTCCATATAACTTTCAGCTAATTTTTCATTCAAATTAGCAAAAGCGTCGTCCTTATCATAATTGCCTTGAGTTACAAATACATCAAGTTTTCCTCTTTTTACTTTTTCACCAATTATTTTTCGGATTTTATCCTCAAAAGATACTAATGCTCTAGGCATTCTTATATTAGTTTCGAAATATCTATGATTAACACTTTTAATCTCAATGGTAAAGTTTTTACCATCTTTTTCGCAGTTCCCTCTCCCAAACCCAGTCATACTCCTAATCATAACAACGCATCCTTCCAATGTTCATTGTGAACCCTTACAATTATACATAAACTCTCACTACAATTTCAAGTTAAAATTATAAGTTGTCACTTTTATCAGGATTTTTATTAAAAAAATACTGTTTTATTGTAATTTAATGTATTTTAAAAATAGTTCACACTTATAATAAAATATTTCCTATATAATTTATATTATACCAATAATATTATTAATCACCACATTTATTTAGAGATTTTAAAGCTTCTTCAATAATAACCTTATCTTTAGTCAATGCTATACGGAAATAATCATATCCAAGTTTTCCAAAAGCATTACCAGGCGTAACCACAATTCCATTATTAATCAATAGCTCTTCACAAAACTTGTTAGTTGTATAATTGTCAGGTGTTTTGCACCACAAATAAAAAGTCCCCTCTGCATCAAAAAAATTAATGTTTTTTTGTAGTAAAACACTTTTAGCAGCTTCTCGTCTTTCATCATATATTTTTCTCATATTGTAAACATAATCTCGTTCTAAATCAAGAGCAGCAATTGCGGCCTTTTGCACCGGAATAAATTGCCCAGAATCGCAATTACTTTTCACCTTTAAAAGAGCATTTATTACTCTAGCATTACCAACAGCATATCCTATTCGATATCCTGTCATATTGTATGTTTTAGATAATGTTCCAAACTCAACACATTGCCTTTTTATATCATACTGCATAAGACTAACGGCTTTTTTATCTGCCTTAATTATCTCATTATATGCCGAATCATTGCATAAAACAATATTATTATCATAAGAAAACTTTATAATACTCTTATAAAACTCACAACTTGCTACAGCACCAGTTGGATTATTGGGATAATTTATAAACATAAGTTTACAATTAGCAATTATCTCTTCAGGGATAGTATTAAAATCTAGCATATATCCGTTTTTTGGCGTTAAAGGTACAGTATAAGGTATAGAGCCCCATAGTTTGGAACAAATCCTGTAAACAGGGTATGCAGGTTCTGGCACTATTACAGTATCTCCTATGTCACATACCGCTGGAATAATATTGCTTATTCCTTCTTTTGAGCCTATAAGAATTATTACTTCATCGGAGTCTAGACTTACAGAATAAACCTGTTTATAGTATTTAATAACGGCATTTTTAAGTTCAATTACGCCATCATAGGGTGGATAATTATTATACCTATAATCTTTTAATCCATCTATTAGAGCACTTGTGATTTTCAAATTAACTTCTAAATCTGGATCTCCAATACTCAAGTCAATAATTTTTTTACCCGTTAGAATCGCTCTATTTTTCATGTCCTCAATTTTTTTAAAATGATATTCATTAACATTTGATAGTCTATTATTTATTTTCATAATATCACCCTTTACACAATTTTTTATTATGTTATTCAAGTGGTACTAACTTTGTTACAGTACTTTATTTATAAAAAAAAAGAAGAGTATGCTTAAAACTCTTCTTAACTGTTTTATCTATTAATAAGTGGTGTATAAATATATTCTCCCTTAGGGTAATATAATAAATCTAACTATAAATAATAGTGCTAAAACATAAACTATAGGGCTTACTTCCTTCCTCTTTCCTGTTGCTACTTTTACTATTGGATAGAAAATAATTCCTGCTGCTATACCATTTGCTATACTATAGCTAAAAGGCATTATTGCTATAGTAAAGAATGCTGGAAGTGCTTCTGTAAAATCTTCAAAATCTATTTTAGTCACTGAACTCATCATAAGCACTCCAACTATTACAAGTGCTGGAGCAGTAGCCTCAGCTGGTACTATTCCTACAAGTCCACTAAAGAATAATGAACATAAAAACAACACTCCAACTGTGGCTGATGTAAGGCCTGTTCTTCCACCTTCGGCAACTCCTGCTGTAGATTCAACATAAGTTACTACAGTACTTGTTCCCATGAATGCTCCTGCCGTAGTAGCTACTGCATCTGACATCAATGCCTTTTTCATATTTTTCACTCTACCTGTTTCGTCAAGCATGTTAGCTTTTGTTGCTGTTCCTACAAGGGTTCCTATGGTATCAAACAAATCTACTAAACTAAAGGTTATTACAACCATTATTACACTCATTATTGCTGCAAATAATCCTTTACCGGAACCTGCTCCTAAAAGACCTGCAAAGTCAAATTGCATAAATGTAGGTGCAAGAGATGGTGGTGCGCTAAATACTTGAATTCCTGAGAGTTTAGTAATTCCAAACGGAATTCCTACTATTGCGCTTATGACGATTCCAAATAGGATAGATCCCTTTACTTTTCTAGCCATAAGTATTGCCGTAACAGTTATGCCTATTAATGTTACTATTGCACTTGGATTTGTAAAGTTACCAAATGTTACTAGAGTTTCTTTACTTCCTACGATGATACCACCACTTTTAAAACCTATAAGTGCTATAAACAGACCAATACCACCTGAAATAGCGAGTTTTAAATTTTGTGGCAGCGCATCCACTATTTTTTCTCTTATTGAAGTAAGCGTTATTATTATAAATAAAATTCCAGATATAAGAACCGCCGATAAGGCTTGTTGCCATGTATATCCCAGTGTTAAACATACACTATATGTAAAGAATGCATTGAGTCCCATTCCTGGTGCCTGTGCAAAGGGCAAATTAGCATAGAATGCCATTACAAAAGTACCTACTGCTGCTGCAAGACATGTAGCAGCAAAAACTGATGCTACAATTGGGTCATTTAGAGCATTAAATGCTGCTGCCCCATCTCCCTTTAGCCCTGGTAGATTCATTCCAGCAAATTTGAGAATGTTAGGGTTTACAAATATAATATACGCCATGGTAATGAATGTAGTTATACCAGCGAGTATTTCTGTTTTAACTGATGTATTATTTTCTCTTAGTTTAAAAAGTTTTTCAAATATAGAATCTTTGGCCTTGTTTTTTATTGATTTCATATTTATCCCCTATTCTGTATTTTATTATATCTTGGGTAATGATTACAATTTTATCTTTCGTTTATAAACGAACTCCTTCCGTTTTAAATTAGCTACATAAGTTAAAAAATGTGGTTAAAACAACGAAGCTAATATATTTACAATACAAAAATAAAACCACTAAGGTTCGTGAACCCTTAGTGTATATTTACTTTTATACAAACATAATACCAAAAACAGACTTGTACGTCAATACCATCACGAATATTTAATTTTGAAATGTATTTTATATTCGGCTTTTATATCTTCCTCTTTCAAACATAGATTCAATTTCTTCTAAATTTGTGGTGCTAGCAAGTGCAAGCATAAGTTTAATTCTAGCCTTTTGCCCCGGAAGGCTATCTCCAAAAATCACACCAGCATTTCTAAGCTCTTTGCCACCACCGGGATACCCATAAGAATCTAATACTCTTCCTTTGAAGCATCTAGATACCATAACTACTGCCACACCCTTTTCTATAGCTACTTTTACTCCTTCTGCCATTTCAGGTGGGATGTTTCCTCTTCCCATGGCTTCAATAACAAGTCCTCTTGCACCCTGCGCCACACAAAAGTCAATTAATTTCGAATCCATCCCAGCACAAGCTTTTATTAAATCTACTCTAGTTTCTATTTTTTCTGTTAGTATATGTTCTTTTTTTAAACTATCTCTGTAGAATATTACCTCATTATTGTCGATAATCCCTATAGGCCCAAATTCAGGGCTCTGAAAAGTATTTAGATGCATTGAATGTGATTTAGTGACTTCCCCTGCACAATTAAGTTCATCATTTAAACACACGAGTACTCCCCTATTTCGTGCCTCTTCTGAAATTGCAGTACAAATAGAAGCTGATAAATTTGCTGGCCCATCATACCCAAGTTCCGAACTATTCCTCATTGAACCTGTAACAATTACCGGCTTTGGATTATCTATAGTTAGGTGCAATAGATAGGCTGTTTCCTCAAGTGAATCCGTACCATGTGTCACTACAACCCCACATATATCGTCTCTAAGCAGGAAAGTTTGTATATATTTAGACAATTCCATCATAAGTTCTGGTGTCATATGAGGCCCCGGTAAGCTCGAAAACGTATATGATTCTATTTGTGCATAATTTTCAATTCCCGTAACCATAGACATTATTTCTTCTCCACTTAGAGTTGGAATTGCAGCCTTTATTCTTGGATCAACCGTCATAGCTATTGTCCCGCCATTAAATATAACCGCAACTTTTTTCATTTGAAATTCCTCCTAAAATTTAGTCTTAAAATTAAATAATGTATTTTATTGTTTGTCAATAATAGAGATAATTTTTCTAAGACAAACAAACTCTATTTTACAATATATTAATAATAATTACATCTCTTATATTAAAATTTTGTGCCTGATAATAAAAGAAAATAAGATATGCTATTTGTTACAAGCATATCTTATTTCCATTATAATGATTAATTATTGCTAATATGTGCCATTTAATATAAAATAGGCATTCACGAATATGACAGTATAAATATACAAACTATTTACTTTTTAAATATTCAAATAAATTCCTTTCTATTTCATCTGCAGCATTATCATCTAAGGTTATATACTCCCTACGTCCATCTAACGCTTTAACTTCAACCCTCCCTATTTCTTGGCCATTAACTTTATCAATATCACGTTCAAACTTCATTATCTTATACCCTTGATTTATAAAATACTCTGTTTTATTTTCCATGGGTTCTCGCTCCCTTTCTAATTGCAGATGTGTACTTTAAATCATCATCTAAAATGTCGTTAAAATTTAAAATTAAATATAACTCTAATCCTAAAAATTTATTTCAATTTCTTCTTTCCTTCTTCTGGTCCTTTTGTTTATCGCTAGAATCTGTTCTTTTAGTCCCAATATTAACTTCTTGCCTATTAGCCTCACTTTTTTTACCCTTTTGCATATTATTACCTCTCCTCTAAATGATTTTTTTCGCAACATAGTTTTTTTTAAAATTCATTTGAGCATTTACTCAAGAGTTTCTCCATTGAAATTTTCATACAAAGGTGGTGATTTTTTATCTCCTTTACTTTTTTTAGGTTTACTAATATTGTCACGTTTAACATTAATATTACTATTTTTACTACCTCCAACATGTTGATGATCAGGCATCTTTAAAACTCCTTTCAAATTAATTTAGGTTCTATTTTCAAACCACATCTAAAATTTTTACCTTAATAACCTCATTTGCTACTAAATACATTACATGTACTTTATTATTTTCTCTCATTGTAAGAATAATTATACCTAGAAAGCAGATTTAAAATTCATTTTAGCATGGACTTATAAAAATCTTTATCTATTTATTTTGTAAACAATGAAAAACCTAGTAACAATTTCTTTGAATCTCCATAGTATATATTAAAGTAACTTTAATTATAGGATTTTTAATATTATTACCACTTATTTGTTTATTTCTATCCCCCCAATAAAAAACCACCGCTCTATTAAATAGATTGGTGGTTTTATCATTATTATTGAAATATTTATTTATATATGGAATATTAATTTGACTGTAGATAATATATATATATAAGCAAGTAATTGATGAGGTGTATTAAATGGATGATGACTTAAAAAAAATAATCCATGACGAAATTAATGAACCGCTTAATAACATTGTTGATGTTTTCACTCCAAAGCCTAAAAAAACAGATTACAAACTAATGGTCCTTTGGTTTCTAGTTGGCTTTTTAGCTATATTATTACTTTACTATGGTTATGAAATGATCTTTATTTATTTTTAGTGTATTTTCACTCTATTATATGATTTAATAAAACAATTTTATAATTTCTTATAAAAAAATAAGGTATCTATGATTATAACATAGATACCTTATTTCCATAATTAAATCATCTTCTAAAATATAGTTAAAATGGTGCATAACCCTGCTCTGACCACCATTCTTCTTTTAGCTCTTCATACTGCAATGAAAATTTATCCAAATGAATTTTTTCCCATTTAATTAAAATATTAAATAGTTCCTTTGCCTCTTTAATTCCCGTCTCTTTAGCAGCCTTTGCATAGTATTCTATTGATGCTTTTTCCATTTGTATTCCAATGCCAAAAGCAGATACTGCAATGCCAGCATCCTTTCTATCAAGGTTCTCCCATTTAAAAATTGCTGGAGAAGCTGGTTCTGGAATTAATGCCAATTGAAAATCCACCACATTATCATCTTTAACCTTATTAAATAAATCTTTTAACCAAACTACATGTTGCATCTCTTCCTGCGCAAGTTCAAAAAAAGCGTTTTTCACCTCAGCGGAATTAGCCTTATTCGCCGCCATATTATAAAATTCATACCCTTCTATCTCGTTTATAATAGCTTGTTTTACAATCATAAGTTCTTGATTATTCACTAATATCTCCTCCTAAATATACTATTAAATTATCATTTTTGATGTTATATTATCAAATAAATATTAGTTATTTATTAATAATTAATATTTATTTATTATATTAGCATATTTTGAAAACTAATACAACAATTATGTTTTTTCACTTTAACGTAGGCAAACTATTATGCGCCTTTTAATAAATATAGATAAAATTAAATTTTCCCAATCTTGTTATAAAATTTTAACAATTGTGTTAAAATAATTGAGAACGTAAAAGAAAGTATATTAGGGGGTATTACAAGAGATGAGAAAACTATTGAAAAAAGCATTTATTTTATTGTCATTTTGTATTTTATTATTATCTGCACATACTTCATATGCATTTGAACCAAATAATGATCAAGTAGTTAGTGCAAATAAAGTCTGGAATATTCAATTTAATAAAGAGCTTAAATATGATGATGCAACACAGAAATCTATTACCGTAATAGATAGTGTTGGGAAATTAATAAATACAAAATTAGAACTAGGAAAAGATATGAAATCTATTTTAATTAAACCGCCAGTAAAAGGATATGTACTAGGAGAATCATATACCTTGAAAATTGCTGCAGACATTTATTCAAAAGACGATATGAAACTTTCCAAGCCGATTCAGCTGAATTTTAAAACCAATAATAACCTACTTGTAGAAAACAATGAAAACCTTAAGGTTATTTTTAATGATAATTGTATTAACCTTTTAGATAGTGGTTGGAGTAGAAATTCTGAAAATACACAAAGCAACTTTATAGGCGATACTAGTGATTATAATAACTATTATACTCATGTTCCATATGAACAATATTTGTTTTATAATAACTCTCAAAATTCAATTTCAAAAATAAGTAAAGATGTAGAAATAGGAGCTGGGCCTTTTAATATAGAATTCGATGCTAAAATCACTGATTTGCAAACTCCAAGTAAAAATGCAAACTGGAGAGGCTTTGCAATAGATATAATTGCTAATAATAAAAGGTACCGCTTAAGCTTTAATAGCAAAGACTCAGATAACAAAATAAAAATAAACTTAATGAATAAAGCATCAGGAGATGGTTCTTTTCAAACCGTTGATGCATATTTACCAAAGGATAATAATATTCATAGATGGTCTATCAAAAATAATGGAAATAACAATATTTCCATATTATTAGATGGAACTAAAATAGCGAGCTTCAATGACCCACAATTAGCAAGTACTGGTCTTTCTGATATGGTTGTTTTATATAATGATATGACTGATGCACTTACTGGTATAAATCAAATATATATTGAAAATTTTGCTATAACGAAATCCCTATCAATAAAAGATTGTACTGTAACAGCTGATGAAAATAATCAAACTGTAAATGCTTCCATAGCTATGACTATTGAAGATGAAAAGCTTATAAGGGAAAAACATTATGTAGTTAAATGTGCCTTATACAAAAATGATAAAATTGTAGCAGAAAATACAAAGACACTAGACAATAAAAACATCAGTTTTGCCCTTAATAATATAACCCAATCTGGCGAAATGAAGCTTGTACTTACAGTTATTGCAGTCGACAAGAAAATTGAGGAAATATCAAAAATTATTACCCTTAATGTTAAGACAATTAACTTAGAGCCAGGCCAAACTATAAGTTCCCAGCCAGGAAAAGTATACTTATATAATAAAATAGATAAAATGCTGGCAAACGATCAAAATGACGCTCCGCACTCAGGGTGGGGACTAGAGACTTACAAAGATTATGACTCGAATGAAAATGGAACAATACTTGAAAATGTAGAAAATGCTCTTCCAATAAATATGCCCGTAAAACTAAGTGGCTGGTTTAGGGTTTATGTTGGATATGTTACAGGTACGGAAAGCTTTAAAATAAGTCAAACAGATGGCTCTTCCACGCTTCAAATAAAAGGTGATATTTCTCTTGAATCTAAAGAGTTATACGGTGATCAGTTTATTAATGAGGAATCTACAATAATATCAAATTTTAATAGTAGCTCAATTAAAATTTCTCCAAACCCATCTCAAAGAGCAAGGATTGCTTATATTAAATTAGTGGGTTTAACTAAGGAACAGATCTCAATATATGAAAAACAATCGGATAATAAAAAAACAGCTCTATATGATTTTGATGGATATTCTGGTTTTTTTGATGGGTCATACCCTGATATTGAAACTCTTAAAAGTAAAACGGTAGATATTTTTACTGGAAAAAATGTTGGAGAATTAAATTGGTGTTTAGGAACTACTGGCATGTTAAATTATAATAGTAAATATGCTGGCAACGCTTTTGAAGGTCTAGAAATATATGATGACCAACTTAGAGATGGTGATAAATTAGCAAAAAATCAAATATTAAACATCTTAAGTTCTGGTAAATCCCCTTTAGAAATCATTGCTGATAGAGGCAAGGAAAAAGGAATGAAGGTTAATGCTTCACTTAGAATGGATACATTTTATAGTCCATTAATTTACGGATTTTTAAATGGTGCTATGTATAATAAATATTATAATTTTACTCAACCTGGAAGCTTTTACTTAGACTATTACTATCCAGAAGTCAGAGCTTATATAAAAAATGTACTAATGGAAGCAGCATCTTTTAATAATGTTGGAGGCATAACATTAGATTTTTGTAGGTATCCTACACTCTTCGGTGAAAATCGTTCAAATGAGGAAAAGATACGTATTATGAATGATTTTTTACGAGATTTAAGAAAAGACCTACCAAAAGACAAGACCATTAACATAAGAATACCTTATAATGACCCCATTAAGTATGGTTATGATATTAATACTTGGATTAAAGAAGGTTTGCTTGATAGATTAATACCCTCAAGCATTAGTCGCGAGGAATATTTCAACATTAAACCTTATGTAGACATGGTTAAAAACACCAATGTACAATTATATATTGGTATTTCTGCAGATGTTAGTGGGCATGATATAACAAAACAAGAAGAAGAATTAGTAAAACAAGGTCTATATGTAAATAATAAAGTTTATTTAGATATCCAACAGTATTTGCTACGAGCTTATGAAGTATATAAAGCTGGTGCTGATGGAGTATTTTTATTCAACTCAAGTTCTAGCCTTCTTGTGGATAACAATGCGCCAATTGAATCAACCTTCCTAGGTGATAAAACATTAATTCAAAAGTGGCGTGAATTTGATTATGTATCAGGCTTTATGATAAATAAAATTAATGTTCAAAAGCCCACCTTTTAAGTACAATATAAGGATTTATTTTCAATAATATACGGATTATTATAAGCATGCCTTATGATAATCCGTATATTTTTTTATACAAAACTTAAATCTCTTATTTCACAAAAGAAGTCCTTGACAGTTTATGATTAACATGATATATTAAATTCATAAAACAGTTGCATGCAATTTAGTTTTACATGTTTAAATTGATGCAAATTAATATATTGCTATATAAGAAAAAGCATATAAAGGAGGATTATTAAATTATGAATATTTATGACTTTAAATTTAAAACTATCGATGGAGAGGATGCAGCCTTAGATAAATTCAAAGGCAAAGTATTATTAATTGTAAATACTGCAAGTAAATGTGGTTTTACACCTCAATATAAAGATTTACAAAAACTATATGAGAAATATAATGCTAAAGGCTTTGAGATACTAGGTTTTCCCTCTAACCAGTTTGCAGACCAAGAACCTTCAAATAATGATGAGGTAAAAAACTTTTGCGAAATTAATTTTGGAGTAACTTTCCCACTTTCTGAAAAAGTTGAAGTTAGAGGTAATGATGCACACCCAATATTTAAGTATTTGACACAGCAAGTAGCCTTTGGAGGCTTTGATATGAATAACCCAAGCGGTAAAATGTTACATGCATTTTTGCAAGAAAAATTTCCTGAATTTTTATTAGGTGATTCAGTTAAATGGAATTTCACTAAATTTTTGATAGACAAAAGTGGTAATGTTATAGAAAGATTTGAATCTCCTATAGAACCAATGGAAATTGAAGAGAACATTAAAAAGCTTCTATAAAATTCCATTAAATTTATCCATCTCATTAATTTTACTAGTGTGGACGTAAAACATATTTTCAAGCTATAATATATGTTTTATGTTCATACCTTTTTTTATTTTAACTACATTTCAGAAGGAAAGTCTCCCACTTCTATAAGTGGGGGTCACATACTACAACAAACAGAAAACTTCAGCGGGGGGGTAACAATTGAGAATTGTTACCTACTCCAGAGGACTACAAAGGGGTAAATCTCCTTCTGAAGTCGTTAATATTGCAGCATCGCAGATGATGATTTAATGACATTTCTAAAGGAAATCCGCCCACTTCTATAAGTGCATGTCATTAATATTACAGCGTCGAAGATGATGATTTAATAAACCATAAAGGAAGTGATTAAAGTGAACTATGAACCACTTAAATTAGATAACCAATTATGCTTTGCTCTATATGCTTGTTCCCGTGAAATAACAAAATTGTATAAGCCCGCCCTAGATAAACTCGGTATAACCTATACTCAATATATTTCTCTTTTAGTATTATGGGAGAAAGATAATATAACAGTAAAAGAGATGGGAAAAAAATTACATCTTGATTCTGGCACCT
Organism: Clostridium sp. FP1; assembly: GCF_011065975.2. Taxonomy (NCBI): domain Bacteria; kingdom Bacillati; phylum Bacillota; class Clostridia; order Eubacteriales; family Clostridiaceae; genus Clostridium; species Clostridium sp. FP1. The sequence goes on from NZ_JAAMNJ020000001.1 coordinate 3,403,904, forward strand.
TGACTCCACTATTAAAAAAATTGGAGTGTATGGAGCTAGTAAATAGAACTCGGGATACCGTAGATGAAAGAAAAGTATTTGTTAAGTTAACTGAAAAGGGCATTGAATTAAAAGAAATGGCCATTGAAATACCAACTAAAATTCTTTGCTCTACAGGACTTACCCTTCAAAGTGCAGAACTTTTGAAGGAAAATATCACTTCACTATTGCTCAGTTTAACTCCTAGCTATAATAGCAAATAAAAAATATACGGTGTGTTTAATGTATTTATTACATTGAACCCACCGTATATTTTTTTGTATTTATAACTTCCTTCTCATTTAGAATTATAGTTGATACTGCTTTCAATGCATATTATAGCATCATGGATTTTTTCAAAGATAATCCCAACCACAATCCATACTGGTGCATAAGCCAATGTAATTATTCCACCTATTGATAATGTTTTATTTTCATAGTTCCAAGGGCACACACCTAAAACCGATTTAAGCAGCAGTCCGCAAACTAATTCTACTGCAAATATAAGAACCATGTATATACCTCCCCGAGCTATAAGCGGAAGATGTTTTATCCTATAATGCACCGGTTCAAGAAATACGGCAAGCCCATATATAGGAAACATCCAAATACAGGTAGTGCCCCTAAGTAAAACATCACCCCTAAGCATTGCGCCAAAAGCATTCCATAAAACCTCTGCGCAGAGACCTAAAAGTCCGTATATAATAAATCTTTTCCACATAAATCTATTGTTTGTATTCCCTTATAAAATATACTGCTAACTTTATTTATTAGTTTAAAAATAAAAATATATTTTTACATTTGCAGTATATGATACTATAATAAATTTACCACTACTTTTAGAATCAACATATCTATTGTAATATAATGAGAAAACACAAATCATATATAGGTATTTATTCAAACGTAATTAAACAAGGGGCGGATTAAAATGAAATTTAATGCTAGTGTATCAATAATTCCCAAAGATCAATTATGTATATGCGGAAGTGGATTGAATTTTTCTGATTGTTGTATGAAAAAAAATCATACTTATGAAGCAATATTGTTACCTGATGCTGGAAGACAAATCATTTATGATCAAACTGAAATTATCACTGCAGTACAAAAAATAAATAGATTTATTGAATCTAGAATTGATTCAATAATTTCTGGATTATCTCCAGAGGAGGCCTCTAGGAAACTCAGACGCCTTTACGAAAAACTTGATAATGCATTAAAGCCTATAGAGAAAGTTACTTCTTGCAAGCAGGGCTGTAACCATTGCTGTTTTTTACCAATATTATCAAGTCAACTTGAAAATGAATTAATAAAAGTTTACATGAGTGAGCATTATTCTAAAGATATGATGGCTGAATTTAATTATAAAATCAACCAAAACAGAGAAATTTTATCACGCCTTGTTCATACTAACGGTAGATTTATAGATGAAAATTATAAATTATATGCAAACGCTAATATTCCTTGTGCCTTTTTAGATAGCAATAGCAATTGTACAATCTATTCTGTAAGGCCTTTTATATGCAGAAAATATTTAGTTTTTAATGAGCCAACCCTTTGCGAAAACACTTTAAATAAAACTGATCAGTATTATTCGACTTACCTAACTAAAGTAAAAGATTCCATAATAAAACTTAACAAACTAACCTATGGTGAGGGTTTTCAATACAAGCATATATTATCTTGGTTTGTTTAGGCTTAATAATTTTAAAATACCTAGCAATTATAAAGGTTTAGAAAAGTGAAAAGGTCCGCTCCACCTTAAGCTGACCTTTCCAAATCTTTCTCTATATAAGTTTTTCACTAAATATATTAGTTAAATTTAATTTTTCTACTTTTCCCTTTATCTTATCTATATCCAAAGTATAAAGTCCCATTTCCACCATTCTATTAAAATACTCCGCTCCTGCAAAAGTATATCTGTTTGTTCTTCCTTCTTTAGAATTTATTTTTTCATTTGCATAGGCAATTATATCTCCAACGGCTAGGGACCTTGGTAATATCAAAAGAGGCATGCCTAAATAGTTTCTTATTGCATTGTGTCCAGCTAAAGCACCAGTTATAATGGCTTCTGTATGACCTACAAATAATCCAGCCTTCTCACCTGCACAAAACAAATTATCGAGGCCTACAACCTTCATACTGTTTGTTCTTGGAGCTACGGATAGATACCTTATGGAGTTTCCCTTTCCCCCTGCATATGGATCTATATATTTTGCGTTTTCAAGTCCTTTAATTTTTCTTAACTTTTCCAATGGATAATACGAAGTCATAAGCTTTGCATGACCTGTATCTAAAAGAATTATATTTTCTGCAAACTCTTTAAGTGCATACTGCTGACATACCTTTAGTTTAAGTTTATCCAAATTAATATCTTCTTCTGGAACCTTTAAAATAACTAATCCTGTTTCATCCAGTTGTTTAATAACATCCTCTGCTAAAGAATCTTTGGCTAGTTTGCAAGAACCACTAATAGCTCCATATACATCTTCTTCTCTTTCACCCTTTAGGTCTTCAATTCCTGCTCTGTAGCTTATGCTTACCCTTGGCCCAAAAGCTGGACATCTTAAAATGCACATCGAGCATCCATTTCCATATTTTAAACAGTTACCCATTGGCCCTGTGGAACCTGTAGTTTCTATAAATACATCAGCCTGCACATATTCTCCATCTGATAAATATATGCCTTTTATTCTATTGCCTTCTTTTTCAACATCCACTACTCTTGTTATCATGTTTATTTCTATATCCATAGCTTTTAAATATTTTAGAACTGCTGGCTCAATCTTGTTTACATCGTAAAGCCAGGCATGTTTATGTCCAGGAAAGTCGATATTTTTATGTCTACTATTTCCATCAGTCAAATGTATTAAATCTCCTGCTCCTAGCGCTATCATTTCTTCTGATGCGGTATACCTTCCATTATTTCTCATTATACCACCTACATTACCAAGTCCTAAAAGCATATCTGTTTTTTCGTATAATACAACTGTAGCACCCGCTTTCTTTGCTGCAATTGCCGCACTACAACCAGACCACCCACCACCAATTACAATAACCTTCAAAATATTCTCCTCCCCTCTAATACGTATTTAGGTTCTGTCTGCATTTTGCAGAGCCTTCTTAGTTTACGGTCATTATTTTTTCTTGTACAGCAGCCACATATGCCTTCTCCACAGCACATCTTTGCATTATTACAACATGAATATTTAATATTTTTGTCTATATCTTCTATGACCTTCATCAATTCATAATTTAAAACATCTGCTGCATCACAATGCACTAATTTGATATCATTATTATTAATTAAATCCTTCAATATATTATTAAATTCCTCTGTGATCTTTCCATGGCATATAGTACTTACAAGTATAACTTTTGAAGCATACTTTTCCATGTATTCATTAACAAAGCTATTTTTATAGGGGGCATTGTCAATTATAACTGTAATTTCATTATTATTTCCATGCAAATGTTTAAGCGGAGGTATCATAGGGGCCTGACCTATACCTCTTGCTACAATTAAACATTTACTATTTTTAATAGTATTTATGTTTTTCACACCTAAAATACCATTCCAAAATGGTGCTTTTACTAGCATCTCTTCTCCTTCTTTTAATATATCTAAGTCCTTGGTTTTTGTTCCTTTTAATTCTATAGCAATAGTTATAGTATTATTTCTCGTATCTGTATCCATTATTGATATCGGAGTATCAAACCTTGCATCTGTATCTGGACGGCGAGCAAAAACATAACTCCCTGCATGAACCAATTCACTTACCAATTTATCACTTACTTCAAGAGTAAATATAACAACATTATCTTCAAATTTATTTTTCTCTACTATTTTGCAATGATAATATTTCCTGCTTTCTTTAGCTTTGTAATTGTTTGAAGCATAGTCTTGATATATGCATACTCCATTCCAATTACAACAATCACAGAAATTTTTACCTGCTAGCTGAGAACATAATATACAGTCTCCTGTTTCTGCCAGACGGCAAGGACATGCTCGAAACACCAAACTGCGATGATCTCTTGTGCATTTTATACTCTCTTTTCCACATATTTTTTTATTTTTTTATGATAATGACACAATATCGATAAAAAATTTCACGAAAATCATTGAAAACATTGTGATTTTCCGTTAAAATAGTCTTTGAAGAGAGGACTGATTACTTGAAAAAACTTTTTAAAAATTTATTACCACTGTTACTTATTGGTTCTATCCCTTTTTCTAATTTGTTTTATTGGACGCTAAATAATACCCAAAGAGGGGTCTATGACCTAACTACTGATTTAGATAGATTTTTACCACTTATAAAAGTCTTCATAATACCTTATATGACCTTATGGTTTTTCTTAGCCTTTTGTTTTGTTTATTTGTGCTTTAAAAACAGAAAAGTTTATTATAAAATTATGCTTACCTTAATCTTATGTTATGTTGTTGCTTTTATAACTTTTTATTTTTTCCAAACCACTGTAGCAAGGCCTATTGTCACTGGAGAGGATATATTCTCAAAATTAATCTTATTTACTTATAACTCTGATATGCCGTATAATTGCTTTCCAAGCATACACGTAATTACTACATACCTAGCAGTTAAAGGGATTAATCTTACAAACGCTAATAAATGCATTAAAATTCCAGTTAATGTGGTAGGATTTCTTATTATAATATCTACTCAATTTATTAAACAACACGTGATAATGGATATATTTTTCGCAATTTTTTTATGTGAAGTATTTTTCACAGGGATTACTTATATAGAGGAATATTACAAAATCTACAATTCCAAAAAAGCTTATAATTTATTAGAAAAAGATATTGAACAATAACGTGTAAAAGCTGCTGAATAATTTTCAGCAGCTTTTACACGTTACTCCGTACATTAACATAATTTAACTATACAAAAGGCTTATTATTACTATAGTCTTATAACAATTTTACCTTCTTTTAATTCTAGGAATATATTTGACCCTTCACTAAATTCATTTTGGAGATACTGCTCTGCAATCTCATCCTCAATGTATTTTTGAATAGTTCGTCTCAGTGGTCTTGCTCCATATTTGTCATCGTATCCTTTTTCTAATACAAAGTCCTTTACCGCGTCTGTTATGTCCACTGTAATTTTCTTTTCTTTTACCTCTTCCACAACTTCCATAATCATTAAATCTACTATTTTGCGAAGTTCTTCTTTTTTAAGAGGAGTAAATACAATAGTTTCATCTACTCTATTTAAAAATTCCGGTCTAAAGGTTTCTTTTAAAGCATCCTTCACATGAGCTTCTAAAATATCATAATTATCCTGAACAAACCCCATACTACCGGCTTTAAACTGAGTACCTGCATTAGATGTCATTATTATTACAGTGTTATCAAAGAAAACAGTTCTTCCCTGACTATCTGTTAATCTTCCATCCTCAAGAATTTGTAATAGCATATTAAATACATCCGGATGAGCTTTCTCAATTTCATCTAAAAGAATCACGCTGTAAGGCTTTCTTCTGACTTTTTCAGTTAATTGGCCAGCTTGATCATAGCCTACATACCCTGGTGGTGCACCAATCAACTTTGAAACAGTATGTTTTTCCATGTATTCAGACATATCTATACGAATTAATGCATCCTCGCTTCCAAAGAGTTCCGAGGCTAGTGCTTTAACTAGCTCTGTTTTTCCAACCCCAGTTGGTCCAACAAAAATAAAAGAGGAAGGCTTTTTCTTCTTTCTAAATCCTGAACGATTCCGCCTAATTGCTCTAGATAAACTAGTAATCGCCTCATTTTGGCCTATAACTCGTTTATGTAGTCTGTTTTCTAAGTCCAATAGCTTTTTGGCTTCTTTTTCTGTAATCTTTTGAATTGGAATTCTAGTCCATGATTCAATTACAAAAGCAATATCCTCCTGCGTAATTTTCACCTCACTGCATTTTTTCTTAATTTCAACAATATTCTCTTTTATTTTACATAGTTTCATCCTATATTCTGCAGCTTTTTCAAAGTTTCCAGTAGCTTCTGCATCATCCTTTTCATTTTGTATTTTTTCTGACTGCTGCTTTAATCCTGAAAGTTCAATAAGTCCAATATTTTTTAAATTAGCCCTAGAACCAGCTTCATCAATGACATCTATAGCTTTATCTGGAAGAAACCTGTCAGTTATATATCTTTCAGATAAGTTTACAACTTCTTCAATAATTTCATCAGATATTTTAACTTTATGATATTCTTCATAATAGCCTCTTATTCCCTTTAAAATTTCTATTGTCTCTTCTATGCTTGGTTCTTCAACTAGGACTGGCTGAAATCTTCTCTCAAGAGCTGCGTCTTTCTCTATATATTTTCTATATTCCTCGAGAGTAGTAACTCCAATAACTTGTATTTCACCTTTGGCTAAAGCTGGTTTTAAAATATTTGCTGCATTCATTGACCCACCCTGAACCTCACCAGCGCCCATAATATTGTGCACCTCGTCAATAACCAATATTATATTTCCACTTTCCTTAGCTTCTTCAATAATTGACTTCATCCGACTTTCAAATTGTCCTCTAAATTGTGTACCTGCAACAACAGCAGTGAGGTCAAGCAGATAAACTTCGGCATTAAACAATTTCTCCGGAACTTGTTTTTCTGAAATTCTCACAGCTAAACCCTCTGCAATAGCTGTCTTACCAACACCTGCTTCCCCAATTAATATGGGATTGTTTTTAGTTCTTCTATTTAAAATCTGAACTACGCGATCAATTTCTTTATTCCTCCCAACAACCTTGTCTACACCCTTTTGATTTGCTTTGTTTGTTAGGTTTATCCCATATGTCTCTAAGTGCTTTCGCTTCTTTTTAAAGGGATTCTTTTTCGACTTATCTTCTGGTGCATTCACAATCTTTGGTGAAGTTTCAATTTCCTCATCTATGAAATCTTTATTTTCATCTTTAGGTGAAAATAAGCCATTGAAAATATTACCAATGAGTTTTTTACCGTCACCATTCTCATTGTTCATATCTTCAACCTTCACATCTTCTAAATTCATATCTTCTAAATTCATATCTTCTAAATTCATATCTTTAAAGATATTACCCATTTGCTGATTTAAGTTTTGAATATCCTCTGAAGATATCCCAGCTTGCTGCATCAATTGATCCATAACTGGAACTCCCCTCTTTTTAGCACATTCTATACATAAAGCTACAGTTTCAGTTTTTCCGCTTTCAATTTTTGATGTTAATATCATTGCTATATTTTTTTTACATACATCACATAACTTCATATAAATCATCTCCATATTTCATCTTGTATTAATATTATAATAGTATATCATTCTTTAATAGAATTTGTTTAGTATATTCAGGATTGTTTGTTTTTTATTAATAAATAACACTACTCATTAGTATTTAACTCTCTCTTTTCTATTTATTCTACGCTTTTAATCATATTACCTCTTAAATACTAGTGTTGGGTTAAATTTTCTATTAATTCGTTTATTTCTTGTAATGAAAGCTCAGGCGTTAATATTTTTAAAGCAGTCCTTGTATATAGTCCATTCAAAAGTTCTGTTTCACTCTTATTTAATTCTAAAAGAATAGTAGAGTTAACCTTCATTTATATTCCCCCAAATACACTGTTATATTATAGTATGCAGTTTTATAAGCAATGTTACAAAGGTATATATAGCTAAATATATTTACTTATATAGATAACATAAGCATATTATTTTTTTAAAATACATATCTTTATTTTGTAAAGCTATTATGGTAATTAGGGAATTTCACCTATTATATTCATTTTACCTTTTAACAAACTTTAAATCAATTATTAAGGAGTAAGTAAATTGAAAATTGCCGCTATATACTCCAGAAAATCAAAGATTACAACAAAAGGCGAATCAATAATTAACCAAATTGAACTATGCACGCATGAAGGCACTCATTTAGGAATTGAAAAATTTATAATATACGAAGATGAAGGCTTTTCAGGAAAAAATATTAAAAGACCTCAGTTTCAAAAAATGCTAAGTGATGCAAGAGAAAAAAAATTTAATGTTATTATCTGTTATAGACTAGATAGAATCAGTAGAAATATATCCGATTTTTCTACCCTTATAAATGAATTAGATAGTCTGCATATAAGTTTTATAAGCGTTAATGAACAATTTGATACCTCAACTCCTATGGGACGTGCAATGATGTATATTGCCTCTGTTTTTGCACAACTGGAACGTGAAACTATCGGTGAGCGGGTTCGTGACAATATGTTAGAGATGGCTAAAAATGGCAGGTGGTTAGGAGGTCAAACACCTTTAGGCTATGAAAGTAAAAAAATCACCTATTTAGATTCCCAGTTCAAAGAAAAAACAATGCATACATTATCACCTATAAAAGAAGAACTAGATGTTGTAGCCTTCATATACGATAAATATTTACATTATAAATCTATTAGCCAAGTTTTTATCTGTGTTTTCCAAAAAAACATAAAAACAAAAAATGGGGCTGACTTTAATAAGAAAAGAATTCAACTTATATTAAGAAATCCCCTCTATGTTAGAGCAAATGAAGCTGTTATGAAATATCTTGAATTTATTGGAATGAATGTCATGGGAAAATTTGATAATAAGCATGGAATTCTAATTTATAACAAAAGTAAAGGAGCTAAGATTAAGCGAGATATAAATGAATGGGTAGCTGCAGTTTCTACACATGAAGGAATTATTGATTCCCCTGTTTGGCTTTTAATTCAACAAATATTAGATGAAAATAAAAATAAAGCACCACGCCTTGGAACTTCCTCCGCTGCATTACTTACCGGAACTTTAAAATGTTCTAAATGCGGTAAAAGTATGATTGTTAAACATGGACATATTAGTGCGCATTCCAATAAAAAAATTCAATACTATGTTTGCAGTACTAAAGATTATTCAAGGGGCCTCCGATGTAACAATCCTAATATCCGCGTAGATGAACTCGAATCAATAGTTATAGAAAATTTGAAAAATGTCACACTAGACAAAAATGTTCTACTTGAAGAGTTAAATAAAATCAAATCTGATATGACCAAAAATAATTTTATGCATTGTGAAATAGATAATTTACAAGGACAAATAAAAATTAAACAATCTCAAATAGATATTCTAATAAGCCAGTTATCACTAGACAATGAAATATCCAAATATATAAGGCCACAAATTTTAAAATTAGGAGATGAGCTAGAAAAGCTAAAGGATAAATATGAAAACTTAAAAACTGCTTCCTATGAATATAAAAACAATAAGTGGGACGCAAATAAATTTATATATTCCTTAAATAACTTTTCTTCCCTAGTAGATGTTTTAGATTTCAATAATAAACGCCTATTAATTAATAGTATTATACATTCAATATATTGGGATGGTACTAAAGGTATCATTAAAATAAATCTAATGTCTTTAAAAATGTAATCTCATTATCGTCGTTTAGTGTAGCTAGAACAAAATTCACTTCCTACATCAATACAATCATAGGGTTCATAACTCATAAATATAACCTCCTAAGCACTATACTATTAAAATATTTATAAATGTAGAAATTGTGACAAGTTAAATAATAATAATAATAATAATAATAATAATAATAATAATAATTAGAAATGCTAGATGAATACCTAGTCACCCCCCTTGTGAACTTATCCCTAGTAAATAAAAGAGTCTTATGGGCTCTTTTATTTACTAGGGATAATTAAATTCACAATTTCATCTAATTTTTGTCTAAACATATTTTTTCTTGCCACAGAATTTTTAGCTACTAGAGCCTGCGTAAACAAAAGTTTATTATTTGAATATATATCTACCCTACCGAGTTTTTCGCCCAGCTGTACTGGAGCAATTATCTCATATAGTGGCTTTTTTATTTTAATCTCAATATTTTCATCCTTCTTTACTGGAACTATAATATCTCCCTTACTTGCTATTTGAACACTAGATACACCATTTTTTATATTAAGAGATTCCAAAGTATCATCTTTACTAATCACTTTCTTATATTCATAATTTTTATCTATATATTTACTTATTTTTTCAGTTTCTTTCCATCTAGGGGTACAATTCAAAGTAATTATAATAACCTCTCTATTTTGAATTTTAACAGAAGTAACTAAACATTTACCTGCCTTTCCGGTAAAACCAGTCTTTACTCCTGTGGCATTTGGTAAAAGATATAGAATTTTATTTATATTATGATAACTTCTATTAAAACCGTATTCTTTAGCATCAATATCTTTAGAACTTACTATATCATTAAATAGTTTTATTTCTTTTGCCTTTGCAGTAACCAAAGCTAAATCATAGGCTGTAGAATAATGATTACTACTATCTAAGCCATGAGGAGATTCAAAGTTACTATTTAATAATCCAATTTCTAGTGCATACTCGTTCATTAGTTTTAGAAACTCATCAACACTTCCACTTACTCCTTCTGCAATGGCGATTGCTGCATCATTTCCAGATCTTAACATAAGTCCATATAATAACTCTTTTAAGGTTATTTCTTCTCCAACCTTTAACCCTATTTCTGAACCACGTATAGATGCCGCCTTTTCTGATACAACTATTTTTTTGTTTAAATCCCCACATTTAATTGCTACAAGGCAAGTTATTATTTTTGTAGTGCTTGCAATCTCAATTGGAGTGTATGCATTTTTTTCATATAAAACAAGTTTAGAATCACAATCTAATGCTATAGAACTTATGGCGTTAACATATATATCTTCAGCATAAACATTTTGAATTAGTGATGTGAATAAAAAAAACATACTTAAAATAAGTGATAAAAAAATTTTATTTTTTTTCATGACTTCACCTCTTTTTATATATTAGTGTATAATTTTGAATACCTATAAATAATAGTGATTTACTGATTTTTTTATAGATTTTTGGACATAATACCAATTATTAGGCGTACTGGGAGGTTAACATGTTTAAAGGTATAATAGTGTTTCTTTTAACCTTAACAATTATATTATTTCCAATCCCTTTGAAAATAACTCTTAAATATAAAAACAAAGTTTTGGAAATTTACATATATAATAAAAAAATAAAGGCAAAAACGCCTTCGAAAGATAAAGTAAATTCAAAAATAAAAATCATCGAAAAAGAAATCACAAAGACAGATTTTTTAAAATCATTAACTTTTAATGATTTTAAATTAATTATTAACAAAATTAAGAATTTAAAATTCAAGCCAACAATGAGTTTAAATACTTATTTAGAATATGGTTTTGATGATGCTGCTTTTGTAGCTATTTTATTTGGCTTAATTCACTCCACCTATAGTTTTCTTTATTTACTATTACAAAAATTCACTAAAGTTAAAAAGATAGATTTAAAAGTTACCCCTCACTTTAAAGAAAATGATATTAATATGGAAATTTCGGGTATAATTTATGCCAATTTAGGAAAAATTATTTATATATCATTTGTAATGATAAGTTGCCTTATAAATATTAAGCATAAGAAAACAAATTCTAAAAAATATAAAGGAGGAAATGTACATGGATAATCATCCAATTGAAAATTTAATGAGAACCACTATGGAAAGTATAAAAGATATGATAGATGTGAACACCATTGTAGGCGATCCTGTAGAATCTATAGATGGTACTACAATTATTCCTATTTCAAGGGTATGTGTTGGTTTTGCATCTGGAGGTAGTGAATTTAATAATATTAAACCTAGTGTTTCAAGCGATAAATACCCTTTTGGTGGTGGTTCTGGCGCTGGAGTTACCGTTAGGCCTGTTGCATTTTTAGTAGTTAAAAACGATTCAGTAAGGCTATTATCTGTAGATCAACAGAATACATATGATAGAATTGTTGATACTGTACCACAGGTTATAGATATTGTTAAAAGTATGTTTAAGGATAAAAGTGATAAACATACACAAAATGAAGACAATGAAAAGTGTGATGAATAATCTAATATAAAAACTTATAAATATACCCCCCATAATAAAGTTTTCAATATAAAAGCTTTATTATGGCGAGGTTTTATAATTTTATACCCATAAATCTTTGAAAATAATTATTCAGCTTCATTGCTTTCAATATTTGTTTGTAAATTTTCTACATTAAAATCTTCTAAGGGTGGCATTTCAGCCAGACTGTAAAAATTAAAATGTTTAAGAAATTCATCTGTAGTTACATAAATTATTGGTCTTCCAGGAACATTTTTTCGTCCACTTTCTTCAATTAACTTTTTTTCTGCTAAGGTATATATTGCTCTATCACTCTTGACACCTCTTATATCTTCTATTTCAACTCTAGTTATAGGTTGTTTATATGCAATTATTGCTAAAGTTTCAAGCGATGCCTGAGATAATGATTGTCTAATATTAGTTTTTAACAGTTTTTGAACATATTCGCTATTACAGGGTTTTGTAACAAATTGATATTGATCATTAGTTGCTATGATTTTAATTCCTCTGTCCTCTTCTTCATATTTTACTATTAATTCATTTATTAGTTCTCTTGTAAAATCATTGCTACATTCTAATATATTTGCCATAACCGTTAGTTTTAATGAATCTCCAGTAACAAACAACAAGGATTCAATAATGGAAAAATATATTTTTTTAGTAGATACCTCTTCAATGTCTAATTGTTTAATATTAAATTCATTCATTTTAATTTATCCTTTCTAAATATATATCTTTAAAAGTACTTTCCTGAATTACTCTCACACTTCTAACTTTAATTAGTTCGAGTAATGCTAAAAACGTAACAATAACTTCTATTTTTGATGAATATCCAGTGATTAACTTTGAAAAATAGACTTTTCCAAATAAATCAAGCGCTTCTTTCAATTCTAGCATTTTATCTTCTATTTTGTATTCATCCACTAATATTTTTTTATTTATAATATTATCAACGTTCATTTTATTTATATATTGTTGCATTAAATTATTGTACAAATTATACAAATTAAGCATTGTAACATTTTTCAGAAAATCTATTTCTTTAATGTTTTTACTATCTTCTTCAATTATTTCTGGTTTCTTACTAAACATTATACCTGCTCCCTGCTCTAGCATCTTTAAGTTATCAGCTATAATTTTATATTTCCTATATTCTATTAATTTATTTAATAATTCTGCTTCTACATCATTTTCTTCTTCTTTACTATTTTCCTCTTTATTTTTAGGTAGCAATCGTTTGGATTTAATTTGGATTAAAGTTGCGGCTATTACAATAAATTCTGATGTAACCTCTAAATCCATTTCTTTCATAGTTTTAAGATACTCGAGGTACTGGCTAGTGATTTCATAAATATTAATATCATAAATGTTCATCTCATTTTTCTTAATAAGATGCAATAACAAGTCAAAGGGACCCTCAAAATTAGTTACTTTTATACTTAATGGCATGTACACTCGCTCCTAGATAAAAATTTAATTATAAAGAAATATGGCATTTATGTTAGTTTCTTTATATCAAGTTCTTTTAAGTATAGTGCATCTTTAAAAAAATAACTAGTCAGTATAAAAAATTAGCTTCTAAGCAAAGAAATTTTTGCCTAGAAGCCATAATTTTGTATTACAATAAATGTATTAATTTAAATTGCTCTATCAAACAGGTCAGTAAAATTATTTTTAATATTATCCCATACTCTAGATTTTTTTATATCTCTATCACTATAGATAATAATCTTCCCACATAATTCATTATCAACATATATTTCACAAACTCCAATTGCTGCATCTTTTTTATACTCTGTAAGGCCTTCATCTAAAACTAATTTTTTAGTGATTTCATTCTTCTTACCTCTTTCAAGTGTTATAAGAAAATTTTCTTGTGCTTTAGCTATTATAAATTTATCACCTTTTTTATTTAAAGGTATTTTTTCTAATTCTTCATCTTTAGCTATTACTTTTTTAGTTTCAAATTTAGAGAATCCATAGTTCATTAACATGCTAGCATCACTATTTCTTATTTTAAAAGTTGGAGCACCCATAATTATTGCTAGCATTCTTACATTGCTTTGCAATGCAGTAGCAGATATACAGTATTTTGCCTCACTTGTAAATCCAGTTTTAAGTCCATCACAACCTTTGAAAAATCTAACAAGCTTATTATGATTTACAAGACCTATAGGCGTCTTTCTGCCCTCAGTAATAGTCTCCATATAAGTTGATGAATATTTTAATATTTTAGGATGTTTTAATAACTCTCTAGACATAATTGAAATATCAAAGGCTGAGGTAAAATGTCCATCTGCACTGAGCCCTGTGCAATTTTTAAAAGCTGTATCTTTCATATTGAGGCTTTTTGCTTTTTCATTCATCATAGATACAAATGCACTTTCACTACCACCTAAATATTCTGCCATTGCTACAGCTGCATCATTTCCAGATGCAATAGCAATACCTTTTAAGATTTCTTCCACAGTTCTAATTTCACCAGTATCAAGTATCATACTACTTCCACCCATTTTTTTCGAGTTTTCACTTATAGTTATTTTATCTTGTAATTTAATCTTACCTGAATCTACAGCCTCCATAGCGAGTAACATAGTCATTATTTTAGTTACTGAGGCCGGAGCAAATTTTTCATGAGAATTTTTTTCATATATTATTTTGCCACTAGACGGTTCCATTAGTAGTGCCGACTTCGCTTCTACTGTAATTCCGCTGTTAACTTTATTTTCTCCTTCTGCCTTTGCTGATATTGTAAAAACCTGCGCCGTAAAAATTAACGATAACATCAAACATAATACATTTTTAATATTTCTTTTCATATGTATCCTCCTCATGTTTTTTCCGCTAGGCAACAATTATTAAATGCTGTCTACCTTGCTTAAAATTTATATCATTATTTTTACCAAGTTACCACAATATTATCACTATATATTTAAATAAAGTAAAAAATTTATAATATGTATAAAACAAAACTTGCCTTCACATTTGAAAGCAGTTTTTGTTTTGTTTTGCTAAATTCTATTTAATTTATGAATGCTTTAGCCTCTAAAAAACAAATAAAATGTAAGAACATAGTTATAAGCTAATTTATAATTTTTATCCACTAATTTGTAAACAAATATAGAATTTTTGTAAATTGTTGTATTATTTAAACTTTGAAGTATGCAATCCACAGCTTTAGGCAATAGAACTCCAATTACTAGTAAAATCACAAAGCATTTTATCGTTAGCATTACAAACCGCCATAAATCTTTATTCTTCATTTACTTACGCTTCCTAGACCATTAATAAGATTTTTTATGAAATAGGGTGCAATATAAGATTCTATAATTATACCTATAAACAAGAATGCTATTAGTACAATAAATATTACGCTATAATATATTATTCTGCTAGATATACTACTTGTCCATTGTTTATTAAACTTGTCTTTAAGTAGCATTATAGAAAATTCCATTGATACTACCGATGCGAAAATGATGCATGGAATATAAATCAAATTTTGAGGCAGAACTCCTAGTACTGCAATTCCAATCCCACTTTTACCAAGGCCACTAATCATAAAGCTAAATGTAAATCCAACTGTAAATCCCTTTAATAAATCAATAATTATGATTATTGGTATTCCCACAATAGTTAAACCTAAAAACCAAAGAAAAATAATCACAGGTAGATTATTTTTAAGTGATTGGAAGAATATTAATTTATAACTGATGCCACTTGTATTAGAAGGGTCAATAAAATTCATCAAATAATTTACTAAATCATTTTGTTCAATTTCCCCCATGTATTTCACGCTATAGATTCCTAAAATTATACCTGTAAATACACAAAGAATACTTATAATATATAGCCAAAAATTTTCTTGTATGTGTTTGTTTATATTGCTTATTAGTGTATTAGATGACATAAATTACTCCCCCTTTGTTAATCATTTTTCTTATTTATTAGTATCATAATTAATTATAAAATTAACTTATTTCATATTTATGATAAGGAAGAGTGTTATATGCTTACTTAGTTTAAGATTATTTTCTTATTAAAAAAATATAACCTATGTGCATAGTGCACATAGGTTATATTTTTAATTAACTTACTCTATTTTGTAATCTTAGCTTATCAGCTACCATAGCTATAAACTCGCTATTTGTGGGTTTACCTTTAGCATTATGTATGGTGTACCCAAATATCTTATTTATAGTTTCGACTTGACCACGCCCCCATGCTACCTCTATAGCATGCCTTATTGCTCTTTCTACCCTACTAGCAGTTGTATTAAATTTTTTAGCAATAGATGGATATAATTCTTTTGTTACTGCAGATAAAAGTTCAATATCGTTTACTACCATAGTTATTGCTTCTCTTAGATACATATATCCTTTAATATGAGCTGGAACACCAATTTCATGAATTATACTTGTTATTTCAGCTTCTAAATCCATTGGTTCATTGCGATTACTTTTTCTAGGTTCAGTTGTGTCAATAAAAGAAATTGATTTCTTACTGCTATCACTAGAAATTGTATTATTAAACATCTGTCTTATTCGTTTTGTAAAAACATCCATATCAAAAGGTTTTACTACATAATAATCTGCTCCCAAAGTAATGGCTCTTTGCGTTATTTTATCTTGACCTACTGCCGATAATACTATTATTTTAGGTATTGGATCAAGATCCATGCTACCTAATCTCTCTAGTACACCAAGACCATCTAAATGAGGCATTATTATGTCTAGTACTACTAAATCAGGTTTTCTCTCCTTTATTAATTTAAGAGCTTCTATTCCGTCTTTTGCAATGCCTGTAACCACAATATCTCTTTGACTTAACAAATAATCATTTAATATATTACAGAATTCTTTATTATCATCTGCAATAAGTACACTAATTCTAGGTTCTTCCATATTATAACTCCCCCTTACAAATAAATTATCATTTCCCATAACTTAACAAATTATAAATTCGACAAAAGAATCTTAATTCCTTCTAATATTGAAAAAAATTACAAATAAATAAATATTTATTATTATTCATAAAATAAAAGATAGCATTTGCTATCCTTTACCTGTTAATCTCTATTTTACCTCTTTTTTTTTAAAATTGCTAGTTATTTTGATAATATACCTGCATCTTTAAGCATCCACTCTATATATATCCCATATCCCATATCAGGCTTATTAATTAAAACATGGGTAACCGCTCCAATAATTTTATTGCTTTGAATTATTGGACTGCCGCTCATACCTTGCACTATACCTCCAGTTTTTTCTAGAAGCCTAGGATCTGTAATTTTAATAATCATGCTTTTAGATCCCGATGTATTTTGAGGTAATAATTTCTGAATTTCTATTTGGAACAATTCAGGTTCACTACCGTTTATAGTGGTTAGAATTTCAGCTTTCCCTTCTTTAATTTCATTTCTTAGACCTATTTTCATAGGCTTATTAAATTTACTATTTATAAGGCTTTTGGTTCCATTTCCAAATATTCCACATTCTGTATTATTTATTATTTGCCCTTTAATTTTATTTTCATCTATAAAAACCCCTCTCAATTCTCCTGGATTTCCCTTTGTTCCTTTTTTTATAGATGCAATATTAGATGATACAATTACACCATTACTGACACTTAGTATTGTTCCAGTATCTGCATCTGTAATAGGGTGTCCAAGCGCTGCAAATTTTTTAGTTTTATCATCATATAAAGTTAATGTTCCAACGCCGGCTGTTGAATCCCTTACCCATAGTCCTATTTTTCTTTTCCCATCTTTAGAATCAACTGCAGGTTTAACCTTAATTTCAAAAGCATTTGCATTATTTTTTCGCTGTACTTTAAGAGTGATTTCTGAATTTTCTTCCCTATTTACAAATCTTGTTACATCTTCTGCATGAGTTATTTCAATATCATTTATTTTTATTATACTATCTCCTATTTGCACACCTGAAGTTGCCGCTGGACTTGCTATTTTGCCATTACTGCTATCAATATCAGATAAAGCTACTACTAAGACACCTTTAATATTCAATTTGACACCAATTGGTTGTCCTCCTGGATAAACCATGATTTCTTCATTTTCCTGCACAAAAGTAGATTTGGTTTCTATAAGCTTTGAAGGATTTAAATCTCGATTTTTGCTTTTCTCAGTTACATAGGAATTGGTAAAAATATTGTCTTTGCCTCCATTAACCTTTGGAATTTGACTAGAATATAAACTTTTCATGGGTATGTTAAATATAGGAGCGATATTATTTTGAGTTTTAAAATATAAATTTAAAGCAATAATTACTATAGGCGTCATAATCCAGCATATTAAATTTAATCTTTTCTTCATGTGCTTTACCTCCTTCTTATAGTTATGACTTTAAGTTACCCTCGAATTCTTTACATTATGCTATAACATTAATTCAATAATAGTTAAAGACATAGATTGAAAACTAAATTATCATAAATTAAAAAAATTGTTCAGTATTTCAATTATTTTCACATTTTTTTATAAATTATATAGCTTAAAATTTGTTATTATAGATATATCAATATTATTTTTTTATTTACTATATTTTCAAAATAATAAAGTCATAAAAAAATAAAGTTATCAATGAAATTTTTCATTGATAACTTTATTTTTTCCTATAAAGGTATTTTTATTACTATATTATTTTATAAAAACAAAAACTAAAGTAACTTTTGTTTTTTCGCCATATTTATCATTTCTTTAGAATTTTCTAAAGTTAATTTTGTAACCTCGGTACCACCTATCATTCTAGCTATTTCCTGTTGTTTTTCATCATCATTCATTTTTATAATATTAGTATAAGTTTTATCATTTTTAACATTTTTAGATATTAAATAATTTGTATCCGCCATACTAGCTATTTGTGGCAAATGAGTTACGCAAAAAATTTGATGGTTTTTAGATATTAAATACATTTTTTCTGCCACACATTGTGCAATTCTACCACTAATACCAGTATCTATTTCATCAAATATAACAGTAGGTATTTCATCCTTATCAACGAATACTGTTTTCAGTGCAAGCATTATACGTGATAACTCTCCTCCAGACACAATATCCACAAGTGGGCTAAGTGGTTCTCCCGGGTTTGTAGATATACAAAATTGAACCCTATCACATCCATTTTCATAAAATTCATTTTCTAATTTTACTTCTATGTAGAATTTGCTTTTTTCAAGTCCAATATAATTTAATTCATCTTTTATTTTATCTTGGAGATCTTTTGAAATATCACATCTAATTTCATGAATTTCACTGCCTAAAATTCTCATTCCACGCTCGTAATCTGCTTTTTCTTTTTGAAGACGAGTAATTATTTCATCACTATTAGTTAATTCTTCATATTCAGCTTCAATTTTTTCTTTATATTCATAAATTTCTTCAATAGTGGGTCCATATTTCCTCTTGCAAATATTAATTTGGTTTATTCTGCTATTTAAATATTCCAATTCTTTTTCATCATAGTAAATTGTCTCTTTTAAGTTTCGAAGGTCTGCAATATTTTCTTCTATATTATAGTAGCTTTCTTCTATTGAGTCTGTAATTGTTTTTATCTTTTCCATATGTTTTTCTATAGTTCGGAGTTCCTTAATAGCTATAGCTAAATTGTAAAAAACAGAAGTACTTTCCTCATCGTTAATATATAACAATCCATAACTTTTTGATAGATGTTTTTCCAATTTTTCTGCATTACTAAGAATTGCATACTTTTCTAAAAGTTCTGTATCTTCACCAATTTTTATATTAACACTTTTAATTTCTTCTATTTGGTAATTTAAGAAATCAATTCGCTTTGCACGGTCTCCTTCATTTCCTTCAAGTTTGTGAATCTTGTTTTTAATCTGGGTGAGCCTTGCATATTTCTCATTATATCTTGAAAGAACCACATTAATCTTATCATCTCCAAAGGAATCTACATAAAATATATGATTAGCACTATCTAATAAATTATGATTATCATGTTGACCATGAATATCAAGCAAGGTCTTACTAATATATTTAATCTTTGATAGTAGCAATGATTTACCATTAACTTTAGCAATACTTTTTCCAGATTGAAATGTTTCGCGACTTACAATTACCATGTCTTCATAATCAATTTCCATCTCATCTAGTGCATTTTTGTTATTCTTATTATCGATGGTAAATATGGCTTCAACATAAGTTTTGTCTTCCCCTGTCCTAATTGTGCTTTTATTAAATTTCCCACCTAACACATAATTTATAGCATCAATCAAAATTGATTTTCCTGCTCCTGTTTCACCAGAAAACACGTTAAATCCCCCTTCAAAATTAATACTTAAATTTTCAATTAGAGCAAAATTTATAATATTTAATTGTAGGAGCATACTAATTCCTCCTATACGTTAATCATTTTTTTGATTTTTTGAACTATTACTTTAGTATCTTCTTCATTTCTAGCTAAAATAAAAACAGTGTTATCCCCAGCTAAAGTTCCTACAATACCATTGAATTTCAAAGAATCTAAAGCTTCAGCAGCAGCAGGAGCCGCTCCAGATATAGTTTTAAGTACTATAAATTTATCTACATTGTCAACATATATCACGGTTTGACAAAAAATGTTGACCAATTTATTTGATAAGAAACTATCCTCTGGAGAAATAGTAGCATATTTGTGAGTTCCATGTGAATTCATAACCTTAATTAATTTTAGTTCTTTTATGTCTCTTGATACTGTTGCTTGAGTAATATCAAAACCTTTACTTCTTAGTTCTTCTGCTAACTGCTCTTGTGTTTCAACTTCTTTTACCTGAATGATTTCAATTATTTTCGCATGACGTGCAATCTTCATTTTTATCCCCTTCACAATCTGTAGTTCTAGAAATTATTTTTTTTCTTAAGATTTCAAAATAATTATAATCATTAAATTTAACCAATCTACATTTTTTATTTGAAACACTTACTAATATTTTCTCATAATTATTTAACTTTATTGCGCGTTGTCCATCTAGTGTCAAAAATATGCTTTCATGTTCACATTTTATATTTATAGCTATTTCACTTTTACAGTCCAGCACTATAGTTCTCATAGATAGTGACAATGGGCAAATAGGTGTTACAGCTATAACATCTAGATTCGGATAAATTATAGGCCCACCAGCAGATAATGAATATGCTGTAGATCCTGTTGGTGTAGCAATTATAAGTCCATCTCCTGTAAAATCAATATAGAATTTATTATCTATGTAAAGTTCATATTTAACAACTCTTGCTAGTGTTCCCTTTGATACTACTATATCATTTAAAGCAGTATACTCTTCATGTCTTTTTCTACCAGGTAATTTACAATTAAGAATCATTCTATCTTCTACATAATAATCATCTTCAATAAATCTTTTCATGGCCTTTTCAAATTCTAGGAGCTCCACACTGGAAAGAAAGCCCAAATTGCCTATATTCACCCCGAGTATTGGAATATTATAGTTATTTAGATTTCTTGATGTTCTTAAAATAGTTCCATCTCCACCTAAGGCTATAATAATATCTAAATCGTTATGTTTTATATTTTCAAGGCCAATTGAATCTTTAAACATGAATATATTAGTTTCATCAATATATTTGCTAATAATATTTTTTACATGTTTAATTATTTTGCCATCTTTATCCTTTGTGGTATTTATATTAATGCCAATGCTTTTCATAGTTCCTCCTTGCCCTTCTCTATAGCAAATATGGACTATTAATTTTTGCTTGCCCTGACACTAATTTAGATTCTTATGGGCATTACTAACTAATAGCTCTATATTTTCCATCACAAAATTCACATAGTGATCTTTAGATTTTGTAAAATATATTAAATATTCAATATTACCATTAGGTCCTTTTATTGATGAGTAATCAATGTTGATAACATTTACATTGAGACATTTCAAAAAGTTTATTACTCTAGTTATTACCTCTATATGTTCACTCTGTTTTTTAACTACACCTTTTTTATTAACTTTGCCTAGGCCTACTTCAAATTGTGGCTTTAATAATGCTACAACACTTGCATTATTTTTTAATAGACCCAGCAAATTTGGAATAACTTTTTCCAGCGATATAAACGACACATCTATACTTGCAAAGTCGGCAAGTTCCCCTATACTATCCAGGCTTAAATACCTTATGTTTGTATTTTCCATTGACACTACTCGCGCGTCGCATCGCAGCTTATCATCTAATTGGTCGGTTCCAACATCTATAGAGTATACTCTGCATGCCCCATGCAAAAGCATGCAGTCTGTAAACCCTCCTGTGGATGCTCCTATGTCCAGGCATACTTTATCTTTAAGGTGAATGTGAAAGGAGTCTATAGCCTTTTTAAGTTTTAATCCCCCTCGGCTTACATAAGGAATATCTTCTCCAATAAATTCAATCTTGGATGATAAATCTATTTTTTTTCCGTATTTGCGAGTTATGATTCCATCCACAAATATATTACCCGCAATAATATTTTCCTTTGCTCTTTCTCTAGAAAACAAAATTCCCCTTTGGACTACAAGAACATCTAATCTCTCTTTATTTTCTATCATGAAAAACTCCTTATAAATCCACTAAAGTGGATTATTTAAATTAACTTTAGAATGCTTTGGAAAATTCCAGAAGCGTCTAGTTTATATAATCTATATAGTATATCAACTGTTCCATGAGGAATAAATTCATCTTTAAACCCTAAATTAATAACCTTTGTTTTCTCCTCAAGTGTGTTTACATATTCTAGTACTAAGGAACCTAATCCTCCATGTACAATATTATCTTCTATAGTTACTATTGAATATTTTTTATGGACTAACTCTGAAATTAGTGCTTCATCAATGGGCTTAATAAAGCAAGCATTAATTACTGTAACTTCTACTCCCATGTCTTTCAGTTTTTCTCTAACTAAAACAGCATTTTGGACCATTTTGCCTGTAGCTACTAAGGCTATTTTACCACCTTGGAAAAGAATCTCCCATTTCCCTCTTTTAAAATTTTGAATAGAAGACATGCTAATATTTGGATTGTCTCCTCCCCTAGGATATCTTATAGCAATTGGATAATCTTGTTTAACTGCAAAAGCGAGCATCGACTTAAGTTCACTGATACATTTTGGAGCCATAATTGTCATATTAGGAATATGAGATAAGTAGGATAAATCAAATATGCCTTGGTGTGTTTCTCCGTCTTGGCCAACTATGCCAGCTCTATCTATGGCAAAAATAACAGGTAGCTTTTGAATGCATACATCATGTACAATTTGGTCATAGGCCCTCTGCAGAAAAGTGGAGTAAACTGCAAAAACAGGTTTTAAACCTTGTGATGCCATTCCTGCCGCCATAGTAACTGCATGTTGCTCAGCAATCCCTACATCAAAAAATCTATTAGGAAACTGTTTTGAGAACTTCTCTAGCCCAGTACCTTCAGGCATAGCAGCTGTTATTGCCACTATATTTTTGTTTTCCTTTGCAAGGCTTACAATTTGCTCCCCAAATCCATCAGAGTAACTTTCCTTAGAACCACCACTCAACTCTCCAATTAAGGGGTTAAATGGGCCTACGCTATGATATTTACCTGGCTGGTTTTCAGCAAATTTATAACCCTTTCCTTTTTTAGTTATAACATGAATAATTACTGGTCCCTCTATATTTTTAGCTAGCTTTAAAACCTTACTTACTTCTTTAATATCATGTCCATCTATAGGTCCTAAATATTTTATACCCATATGTTCAAATAACATCCCTGGAACAACAACCTGTTTAATTCCATCTTTAATTTTATGAATTGATTTGGCCATACCATTGCCTACACTAGGAATTCTTCTAAGGGTAGAATTTATTTCTTTTTTTATTCTATTATAAGTTGGATCAATTCTAAATCCGCTTAGGTACTTAGATATTCCTCCAACATTTTTAGAAATAGACATTTGATTATCATTGAGTACAATAATCATTTTAGTTTTCCTAAAGCCTACATCATTTAAAGCTTCCAACGCCATGCCGCCTGTAAGTGCACCATCACCTATTACTGAAACGACATCGTAATCTTTACCTTGCAGATCTCTAGCCCTTGCCATACCAAGGCCAGCAGAAATAGAAGTGCTACTATGCCCTGATTCAAAGCTATCATATTTACTTTCTTCTCTTTTAGGAAATCCACTGAGTCCTTCAAAATTTCTAAGTGTATCAAATTTATCTTTTCTCCCTGTAAGAATTTTATGTACATAAGATTGATGCCCTACATCCCATATTATTTTATCACTATCTAAATCAAATACATTGTATAAACTTAGAGTTAATTCTACTATACCTAAATTTGAAGCTAAATGCCCTCCAGTTTTAGAAACTTTTTCAATGAGAAAATTTCTAATTTCTACTGCAAAAACATTTAATTCTTCTATAGACATTTTTTTCACTGCATTTATATCATTAAAATTATCTAAAATTCTACTCATATTTCTCTACCTTCTTTATTAATTATAATATTAAAAAATCCCCAAAAATAAAATCAATGCACCTATATTATAATAACCTATTGATTGAAATGTACCAAAAACTAATAAGGCATTGACTTTATTTTGACCGCATTTATGGGGACATTATATCATATAATAATATTTAATTCAAAAGCTATTTCCACTTATATAAGCAATTTAGCGTAATTTTAGAATGTTCTCATTAATAGCAATATACCGATTTTTAAAATTCCCTTTCCAATAAAAATTCTGTAATTTCTTCTAGATATTTTGTATTTACCTCAAGTTTCTTTAATATTTGGAAACATTCCTGAGTTAAAGCATTACACTTTTCCTTGCATTTTTCTAAGCCATACATGGTTATAAAAGTTGTTTTATTATTGCATTCATCACCTTTTATATTTTTACCCAGAATATCAACGTCACCAATTACATCCAATATATCATCTTTTATTTGAAAAGCCAGGCCCAATTTTTCACCGTAGTCACTTAAATCCTCTAAATCTTCCACCGATGCATTTGCAAGGATTGCACCACTCACTATTGCCGCTTTAATTAGTTGACCAGTTTTATTTCTATGCATATAAAGAAGCTCTTCCTCGGATATTGTGATGCCTTCACTTAAAATATCGCAAATTTGCCCAGCTATCATTCCTTGAGATCCAGAAGCAGTTGCTATAACAGCGCTTGCTTTAATTTTGTTTAAATCTCCATCTAAACATTGATTTAGCATTATTATCATGGCCTCATTTAATAATCCATCTCCTGCAAGGATAGCTATTGCCTCCCCATAAATTTTGTGATTTGTGGGCTTTCCTCTACGCAAATCATCATTGTCCATGCTAGGCAGATCATCATGAATAAGAGAATATGTATGAATCATCTCAAGAGCTGCTGCAAACGGCATTATGTCTCTATAATCACTCTTGTACATATCATATGTAAGAAGCATTAAAATCGGCCTAACTCTCTTACCACCAACCTTTATACTATAAATCATTGCTTCAAAATTTCTATTATCAACTTCAGGCTTATTATCAAAATAATCGCTTATCCACTGTTCTAATGTATCCTTAACGGCTTTTGTATTCATTTTATCCCTTCTTTTCTTTACAAATTTTAAAAATAATATAGTTCAAGGCACATTAAAATAAATAACAAGCACCTATACTAATCTATTTTGACTTGTTGTTTATTTACATGCACCTAAATTGATTTTTAAGGACATTTTAGAAGGAAAGTCTTCTATTTAACCACTTCAGGTATTACCATAAAATCTTTTTCACCTTCGGCTGTTAGTATTTTTATTTTACCTTCTGTATCATTTAAAATTTTATATAAACTGTTGCAAATTTTTGTACCTTCTTCGTAAATAGTCATGGTTTGCTCTAATGTAATTTCATTGCCATCCATGGTATCTACAATTTCTTCAAGTCTTAACATCATATTTTCATAGGATTCTTTTTTCTTTGCCATTAAATCATCTCCAAATCGCTTATTTTAAATTCAGCGCTACCATCTTTTAATGTAATTTTAACCTGTTTTATATTTTTCAAATTGCTAATTTCACTAATAACTTTATTTTCATCATTTTGCAATAGTGCATAGCCCTTATTTAATACATTCAAAGGGTTATGTGCCTGCAAAAGAGCATTGAACTTGGAAAGTTTCTGCTTTTCTAATGAAATCACAACATTAAATTTATAGCTTAGGTTTTCTTTTAAATTATCTATATGAATATATTGATTAACTATATAATTTAAAGGGTTATTTATTTTTAGTGATTTATTTAGTAAATTAACTTTATTGTATTCCTTAGTGAGCTTAGATTCCACAGATCTCAGTAATAATTCTCTAAGTGCTTTAATTTCATTATTTAAATCTTTTAAATTCTTCACAGCAATTTCCGCTGCGGCTGATGGAGTCGGTGCTCTATAGTCAGATGCGAAATCTGCTATAGTAAAGTCTGTTTCATGGCCAATTCCAGTAATTATAGGTATTTTAGAATTATAAATTGCGTAAGCTAAGTTTTCTTCATTGAATGCCCATAATTCCTCTATAGAGCCTCCTCCTCTTGCAATAATAATTAAATCAACATTTTTTGTGCTATTAAAATATTTTATGCCACCTTCAATGTCCGCGCTTGCGCTTACACCTTGAACTAGGGCTGGATATATTAAAATGTTAACCAAAGCGTTACGTCTTGTAGCAACATTAATAATGTCCTTAATCGCAGCCCCTGTTTCTGATGTAATTATTCCTATTTTAGCAGGAAATAAGGGTATATTTTTCTTATGAGTACTTTCAAATACTCCTTGTTTTTCTAACTTTTCCTTTAGATTTTGAAAAGCTAAATATAACTGCCCTTCACCGTCTGGCTCTATAGACTCACAATAAATTTGATATGCCCCATCTCGTTCATAAACTGAAACCTTCCCACGAACAATAACATTCATACCATCTCTAGGGGTAATTTTAAGTTTATGTGTTTGAGATTTAAACATTACACAATTTATCTTCCCAAATGCATCTTTTAATGAAAAATATATATGCCCACTAGAATGCAATTTTACATTAGATAGCTCGCCTTTAACACTCGCATTGTTTAATATAAAATCACTATCTACTATTTTTTTAATGTATCCATTAAGGGCGGTTACTGTTATTACTTTAATAAACATTATTCCTCCAGGCTTCGCAAGCATTTTTAATAAGCATCGTGGTAGTCATGAGGCCCGTTCCACCTGGCACAGGTGTAACATAGCTTGCATGATTAATAACATCGTAAAAATTTACATCCCCTGCAATTTTATCATTTATCATTGTAGTACCAACATCTATAACTACTGCTCCCTCTTTAATAAAATCACTTGTAACAAACCCTGGTTTACCAATAGCCGCAACTATTATGTCTGCTGTTTTACAAATTTCTTTTAAATTTAGTGTTTTAGAGTGACATATAGTTACTGTTGCATCTTCATTAAGTAGTAATTGTGCTGCTGGTTTTCCTACAATATTACTTCTACCTAAAACAACAGCATGCTTTCCTTTAATAACGCATCCAGTATTTTTAATCATTTCAATTACCCCTAAAGCAGTACAAGGAATAAAACAATTCTCTCCCTTATAAAATCTGCCCATATTCTTATCGGTTAATCCATCAATATCTTTTTTATATGAAATTTTAGAAGTAATTTCTTTCTCATTATATTTTTTTGGTAATGGCAATTGAAGTATTATACCGTCTACACTACTATCTTCATTAAATTTTTCTATAAGCTCTATAATATCTCTTTCATCCACGTCTTTATCTAAATGAGTACAACTATATGAAACACCTAATTTATCGCAGAGGTTATTCTGACTTTTTACGTATGACAATGAGCCACCATCATCACCAACTAAAATTGTTTTAATTGAAGGCACTCTTAGTCCCTTCGAAGTCCCTTGGCTTATAACTGCCTTAATTTCATTTCTGTAGTTTTCAACTATTATTTTACCATTAACTTTAATTCCCATATTATCCTCTCCTTATTGGTTTTAAAATATTAATTACTACAATAGACTTCTCTTATAATTTCAAATTTCCTCTTTTAAAGTAATAAAATAGACTAGTATAGTGACTAGTCTATTTAAAAATAGCATAAAAGGCTCTAACATTTTAGATCATTTTTGCTAAAATACCATTTATAAAAGCAGGAGAAGCATCTTCCCCATATTTCTTAGCAAGTTCTATTCCCTCATTTACAGAAACTACACTCGGTATCTCTTCCTCGAATAGTATTTCATATGTACTAATTCTTAAAATGGCTAGGTTCATTTTTGATAGTCTATCCAATTTCCACTTAATTAAATGCTTTTCAATATTTTTATCAATTTCCACACCATATTCATGAATTCCCGCGAGTACCCTTGTAATATATGACATATCAACCTCTTTTAAATCCTCATCTGTATACTCTTTGAAGTTTTCAATTATCTCCTCATAGCTCTCTTTATTTATTGACATTTCAAAAAGTAATCTCATTGCTACTTCTCTTGACTTTCTTCTATTCATTAGTAATCCTCCTAGTTTTTCTATCAAATATAATAATAAACATCATAAAAATATAAAATTTGTTTTAATTATAATTATGTCCAAATTCATATATTTTTAACGTATAAACACCCTCTGATTAGAGAGGGTGTTTATTCCTATGCTTCTATTTCCTCTACCTTTTCTGTTTTAGGTAGTACAACATTTTGTACATACACATTTACTGCTGAAACTGTAAGTCCAGTCATTAGCTCTACAGATTTTTTTACATTTATTTGCGCTTTCTCAGTTACTTCTGGAATTTTAACCCCATATTCAACTACAACGTGTAAATCAATTACTGCACTATTTTCTCCAACATTGACTTTAACGCCTTTAGATAAATTTTTCTTACCACTTAATATTTGAGTTATTCCACCAACGAGACTAGCACTCATTCCCACAATTCCCTGTATTTCAGCAACAGCGAGTCCCGCTATAACACTAACTACATCCTCAGATATCTTAACAGTACCCATTTCCGTTTCATTTAAAATATTATCTTCCATATTAGTACCCCCTTGTTTAGCTTAGGTAAAACATGATAATGCTATATTTATTATAGCAGATAAATATTTGATTTACAATTATTATTCTTTTACCTTAACATCGATATTCTCTAATTTTGTTTTACTCATTACAACATCTTGAATACCTCGAAGCTCTTCTTTTGAAAGTTCTTTCTTGGAACTTTTAACAAATATTTCCACCTTGTCATCAACTATACTGCAAAGTGCTTCCTCAAACCCTTTAGCTTTTAGTGCAAGTTCCACGTCTGATTCTTTCTGCGTAGTAGTTGATACATCTAAATATTCATCAGCAGCCTTTTTCTTTTCTTCTTTTGGAGTATTAGCGTCATCGATTATTAATTTAATTGCTTGAAGCGCTTTTGCACTTTCTTGATTTCTTGATAATTTTGCTTCTGCAAAAAAGGTTGAAGAACTTTTGTTTTCTTTTAAAGATATTGCACTCTTCTCACCAAAATCACCATCATTTACATATAATGGCCCATTTACCTTTGTTGCAAGATACCCTGCACAAATTATAAGTACTACCAACGTAACAATTATACCTGATTGTTTTTTATTCATAATATTTCCCCCCATCTACCTTTCTAAGAAATTATATGCTAATTATTCATAGGATATACATTAACTTTATTTTCAGGCAAATTAAATAAATTAATTACTGCCTGTCTAATCCTAAGCTCAGTTATTTTTTCATTTGATCCTTCTGCCACCACACATACACCAGTAATAATAGGCTTGTATTTTTTTACAATTAGCGGTTCATTTGTATTTCCGTTATTGGACATAACAACCGTTCTTCCATCATTTTTTTGAGTGATATTTCTTTTTCCTCCTCCAGTATCATTTTCTACTGTAAGACTTTCAGAATCATTTATGTTTACTGCAGGAACACTCTCCTCCCCACTCTCAAAATAGATCATAAGCTGTACCTTTCCAACTCCTCTAATTTCTTCAAGTGTTGATTTAAGTTTATTTTCTAATTGTGATTCATAATCACTTAATCCTAAAACCTTTGTTTCTTTTATAATTTTATCCTTCTGCGTCTCTTCTAAGGCAGCTGATGTTGAACTGTTATTTTTAAAAAAACTACTCCCAAGGACTATTACAACTGCCACTAAGATCATTAATACCAGGTTTCCGAGTAGCTTGTCAGATTTTTTACCATTACCCAGTTTCTTTTTGTCATCACCACCATTTAATTTTGATTTAATATACTTAGTAAATTTACTAAGCAAATCATCATTGTTCATAGGAATCCCCCTTTTTTCTTATTTTTAATCTTAATCTCATATAGATAAATAATCAGTATGCTATACTAACTTAATAAGCCTTATGCAATATACTAATTGTTAATCTCATTTTTTATGAGTTTAATTTATAAACAGTAACAATACTCGCAGATATTTTAAATTTACTACTTAAGAGCCTCTTTATTTTGTCCCCTTGTTCCCCCTTTAAAATATCTCTTTTAGACGCATTAACACTTTTAGCATTAATTTCTATTTTCCTAATATTTCTAACCCCTTTATCTACAATTCCAATTTCAATTTTATTAATATTGAATACTGCCTTTTTATCATCATAGATAATATCTATATCGGCATTATACTTATTTTCCGGATAAGATTCTTCTAAATTTATAATACATTGCTTCTCTAAGTTTTTTTTAAAATTTTCAGTGGTATTTAGCATGTTAATATCTTTATACTTTTTTATATCTGTGACTGCAGTACTTGACTCCATGTAACTTGTTGCTTTATTGGTATAAGAATAAAAATTAAAGTCCTTATTAAAAATCTTTATTATAGGGTTTATAATTACTACAATTAGCATCAGTCCTAATACAAATTTAGCATATTTTTTCATGTTATTATCTGGTAAAATCATCTCCACTGCTGTAATGAAAAATATAGCAATAGTGATGTTGATTACCCAGACTTTTAATGCTTCAATCAAATTAGCACCACCCCCTTTTTTATAAGTTTAGAGCTTATTTGTTTCAACCCATCATTATCCCTTTTCCAGTGGAAGCTATTATTGCCACCATTATGAAAAACATTACACTTACAGATATTACGCAGGACATTAAAAGAATAATAGAATCCCCTACTGAATTTATACAATCTACTGTGCGACTATCACTTATTGGTTCAATTATTGCAGCTGTAACTTTATATAGAAAAGCCATAATTAACAGTTTTATAATAGGCAATAAAACTATTACTAAAATAATAATAAGGCCTAACCCACTTATGGCATTTTTTAAAAGAAGTGAGTATCCAGCTACTGTAGAAATTGCATCAGATAAACATTTCCCAACTACAGGTATAAAATTATCTACTGCAAATTTTGCTGTTTTTATAGTAACTTGATCTATAGTTTTTGCTGCTATACTTCTTAAGGTAATTACCCCAATGAAGACTGTCATTACTATTCCCTGAACCCATATAGCAACTTGTTTTAAAAGTTTTGTTAAATTATTAATTTTAAAATCACTAGATATATTGTTAACAAATTGTAGTACAAAGCTCATAAATATTATAGGAATGAGAATATCCACATAAACTCTAGAACTTACAGTAGCAAAACCCATTATTACAGGGTCCAGCAGTGTAGCTTCGGTAAATCCTCCCACACTAGCTAGTAGCATCATTAGTACTGGCATAAGCGCTGCCATAAAATCCGCCATATTAATAATTGTGCTTTTAGCAAGCTCTACTCCTATATAAAAGCTTTTAGTTATTAGAATTATCATTACACCATAACAGGCAAAATAAGCAATGCTTGATAAATTTTCACTACTAAAAGCACTTTGTAGATTGTGAAGTAGGGCGCACACAATAGCAATAATTAAAAGACTACCAATTAGTTGCAATGACGCACATATTTCTTTAAATGTGAATTTAATAAGATAATTAGAGATATTTTTAAAACTAAATCCATTTTCGCCAGTTTTCATAAATCCATCTACAAACGCTTTTGGCTCCATATCATTAAATATCTCATACTTTGTTTTTATATTAGTAATGTAATCATATAAATTGCTTATTTCTTTTTGCTGTTTTTCTCCAATTTTGCCTACTTCGGTAGCATGTACACTAATAGGTAAACATATTAAAAGTAATAAAATCATCAATATTTTTTTCATATTATACCTCTACATTATTTTTAGAATAGATTGCATTATTGCCATTAAGATAGGTATTGCCAAAACTAATATCAATATTTTCCCGGCAAATTCAACTTTTGCCCCGATGCTATTTTCACCAGCATCCCTACAAATCTCACTGCAAAAAGATGCTAAATATGCAATGCCAAGTATTTTGAAAACTGTGTTTAAATATACAACATCAATATTGGCCCTATTTGCTAATGTTTGCAAAAAACTCATTATTATTGTAAGTTTGTTTATCATAAACAAAAAAATTAATATTCCTGCTGCAATACTAACTTGAATAGCTAAATCATCCCTTTTGTCTTTAAATATAAGCACAATAAATAAAGCCATGAAAGCAAATGCAACAACTTTAATTATTTCCATAATGCCCTCCTCTTGTGCTAAAACTGAAACAAAGTTTTTACAGAAGTAAATAGTTTGCTTACTAGATTTATCACCATAATAAGAATTATTATTACTCCGGCTAAATTTGCAACTACAGCAATATCTTCCTTTCCCCCACTTTTTAAAATCTTGTCAATAATAATTATGAGAATACCTGTTGCCCCTATTTTAAACAGCAAACTAACATCTAACACTTAGAAAACCTCCCCCCTATATTAATACTATTACAATCATCGCCCCAAAAGAAAAACCTAAATATCTATACATTCTTATATTTTTATTCATAAAATCTTCTGATATTTTAATTTGTTTTTTTAAATTTGCAAGGGTCAATGAAAATATATTGATTTGACCTTCAATATCAGACTCTCCCAAAGTTTTAGATAAATCCAAAATAACATTTATATCATCAGAGTTTAGATATATTCTACTTTTTACTGAATTCATGGCACTGTTCATTGCCTCATAAACATTTTCATAGTTATTGCCTGATAATAATTCACTGGTTTTATTAAAAAGCTCCCCTATTGGCTCTTTGCTTTTTTGTGCTACACTTTTAAATGCATCCGGCAAAAGAGCATGTACATAAGTTATTTCATTTTGTAGTTGATATATCGCTCTTTGAACTTCATTTAGTTGAAAAACCCTATACTTTAACCTTTCACTATATATAAAACCAGCTATAGTTGAAGCAGTTACAATCACAACACATGCAATTATTTTAATCATATTATGACCTCCATATATCTGCACCTTTAGTAAAATCATAAATGCATTCTATTGTCCCAATACCTTTTTTGTTAGAAAGCACTATGCCTCTTGAAAATACGTAATTTTCCATGATATCTTTAAAAACCAATCTTTTATACAGGTCTTCAATTCCAAAGCCATGAATAGTTGTAATTAAACTAATACCAGAATTTAATGCCATTAAAATGCTTTCCATATCATTTTGAGTACCAATTTCATCACATACAATAACATCAGGTGACATACTTCTAATTGCCATCATAATCCCTTGGCTCTTGGGACAATTATCTAGTACATCCGTTCGAATGCCCACATCCATTTGTGGTATGCCTTTAAACGAACCTGCTATTTCAGACCTCTCATCAATTATAGAAACATTTTTACCATTAAAATTTTTATTTTTATCCCCCTGGGATATATGCCTCGTAATATCTCTAAGTAAAGTTGTTTTTCCACATTTAGGAGGAGATATAATAATTGTATTGTGTACTGAATTATTACACGTAATATAAGGCATTACGATGCCCGCACAACCAATAATTTCTTTACACGCTCTTATGTTTATAGATGATATATCTTTAATAGTTTTTATGCTATTATTCTCAATAACACAAATTCCACATAGTCCAACTCTATGTCCACCTTTTATAGTTATATATCCTTGCCTGATTTCGTCTTCAAAAGCATATATTGAGTAATTGCTTATTCTCTGCATTATATATTTAATATCTTCAGCCGTTGCAATATAATTCCAAATTTCTTCTTTATTACCAACATGTGTAAGTATAGGCTTGTTTACTTTTATCCTAAGCTCTTCAAGTTCCTGTATTTTATTAACCTGTTCTAATTTACTTCTAATAGTCATAGGTAATATTTCAAATAAATCTTTTGTAACTAAAATTTTTATCACCCTCTCATATATAATTTCTATTATAGGTTACTGTAAAATATTCCATATAAGTCTAAAAATTATTAGCTTGAACCATTCATTTTACATAATATATGTGATAAGTCTTCAAAAAAGAATAAAAAAAAAGAACCAAATTGGCTCTTTTTAAATATATAATCTATAGCTTATACTCTTAGCATATAGTCACCATTTCTGGTATCTATTCTTATAGTTTCGCCTTCATTAACGAACATTGGAACTTGAATTATTGCTCCTGTTTCTACAGTAGCTGGTTTTGTTACACTTGAAGACGTATTACCGCGAACACCTGGTTCAGTAGCTGTTATAACTAGTTCTACAAAATTTGGAGCTTCCACTGAGAAAGCCTCATTCTTATAAAATTTTATTACAGCAAACATGTTTTCTTTTAAGTATCTTATGGCATCTTCAACTTTTTCGTAGTTAAGTGGTATTTGTTCATATGTTTCTTGATCCATAAAGTAGTATAATCCATCTGCTGCATATAAGTACTGCATTTCTTTTCTTTCTATAACCGCTTCTTGTAGTTTTGTAGTTGGATTAAAGGTTTTTTCTGTAACCCCTTGGTTAATAACATTTCTTAACTTAGTTCTAACAAAAGCGGCCCCTTTACCAGGTTTTACATGTAAAAATTCTATTACTGTGTAAACTTGTCCACCTTCATCAAATGTAGTTCCTTTTCTTATATCTCCTGCTGAAATCATTAAGTATCCCTCCAAAATTCATTGTTAATTCAATTAACCCATTATATTATAACCTTATTAGATATATTAATACCAATTTCTACAATTATATTGTAGAAATCTTTTTATCCCAGTAAATTTAAATTTGACCCGTTTATAATTCAAATTTCCCTATGTAAAAATCGCTTTAAAATTTTTCTTATAATCTCAGTAAATGTAAACATTACAGTGGAACAATGTTATTTTATCAAAACTTAATGATATTTGCAAATATAATTATATAATATTTAAATAATCTTTATCTTTTTCATAATTATACCACTTAATCATCTTCTTGAGGCTAAAATATTAAGGCTATCACCCATAATTTACTTGTTTTTTTTAAAATCAATACTTATAGTTGTAGTTTTAGATTCCTTATTAATATTAATACTGTTTATGCTTAAAAGACTCTTACTTTCATTTAAAGAATATAATGAAGTATTCAATAATTTTATATCTCCCCTGTAATCTACTTGGACATTACATTTCTCCTGTCCTATCATATTGATAGTTTTCACTCCAAAATCACTATTTCTTCCTATAAGTTCCAAAATGTCACTGTATCCATATTTTTCTACCACCACAGGGTTTTTATCCACTTTAATATTAACTACGTCTTGGTTTTTAATAAAGTTAAATTTATGCGCTACAAAAATAAGTTTAAAAGACAAAATCCCCATTATAATTAGTAAAATAAATAGAATCCATTTAAATTGTCTGTTTTTATACATCATTATACCTATAATATAACTTTAAAGTTAAACTTCCCTTCATTTTTAATGTTTGGAGTTAATTTTTTAATGGAATATTTATCTTCTATGAGTCTTACTACACGAATATATTCCTCATAGTTATTAACTTCTATATCTATTTCCAAATTATTTTTTGTTATATTAATATTCTTGTAGGTGAAATTATTATTCTCAAAAAATTTGCTTATTTCTTTATGCTTTTCAATAATAATTCTATCTTTTCCAGCAGTTTCTATAATATTAACAGCTTTATTTTCACTAGCTTTCTCGCCAGCCACATTTTTTATCCCATTAGAAATATTAAATATGAGGCTTATCAAAATAATGTTTACTATTAAAACTATTTTAATACATAATTTAACTTTTTTATTCCATATTTCACTTTTTCTATCTTCGTACCAATTTGGAATGAATGTTTTTTTCACCATAACATCTACCCTTTTATTATCATATATTTTAGCAATTGTTCCCTTTTTAAATTTTCTAATATTTCCTTAGGCAATGTAAGATATCTGAATTCTTCTATATTTAACCCTTCCACATTTACATAATATATTTTTTTACATAGTTTAGCATAGTCGTTGTACTTATCTAAAAACTCATTCATTGCATATGAAAATTTAAACAATAGCAAATCCACAACCCTAACAATAGTATTAGCCACAATTTCATCATTATTACATATTATCAAGTATAAAATATCATTGTAATAAAAAACCAATATATAGTTTTTCTCATAGATTTTGTTACAATAGTAATCTTTAAAACAAAACTGAATTAAGTTTACTTTTTTTAAACTGATATTATTATCACTGGAGCTTTCTAATACGTTTAGCTTATTTCCACTAAGGCAAAAAACTAATATTTCCATATTAAATTTATCTTTTTTAATAAGCTTATAAGTAAATGAAATATGCTCTATGTCTTTATAATAGTATCTTAGTTCATTTTTAATCAAATCATTAATTAGATGTTTTTTCACCAGCGGTAGGTTTATCATTTTAATATATACTGTCTCCCCCTCGACAAGAACATATAGGTTTTTGTTCTTTATATCCATTTCAAAATCTTTTGTATTGAGAGTATCCTTATAATATGTATTTCTGCAGGCTATAGTATTAACTCTATTTAATATTCTGTTTTTTGAAAATTCTGTGCCTGAAATTCTTTCTGCTGAAACTTCTAAAAGCATATTCCTTCTAAATTTCATTTTTTCCACCACCATTTATTGTTATAATCACTTATTTAAAGGTTCAGCCACTTGCCCAGTGTGTGGCACTTTATACTCTGTTTTTATAAATACCATATGAAAACTTTCACCAATAGATTGTAATTCAAAGTAATCATTTCTATTTGCACCATACTTGTAAGGTGTTGTAAAAATGAACTCATTGCTTTTATTAGAATAGTTCACCTCCGCTTTTTCATACTTTACTATGTAGCTTTTAGAATTGTAAAAAAACTCATTTATCCCTTTTTTTATTTCTTCTTTATTTTCATTAATATAAGTAAAAAATAAAGTCATTAGGTATTCACTGTATCTTTGATATTCATCCTCTTTAAGTAGATATACTTTAGTACTTTTGGAATACTTTACTTCTGACAGTTGAATGTCAAATATATACATCATTATAGTTAAACAAATAATTCCTACTAAAGTAATATAAACCATTATAAATCCCTTTTTAGTTTGCATTTTCTATCGCTAAACACCTCTCAATGCTTTGACCATTATGCCAGGTAACTTTAATATAAAGAGTTTTTCTGGTTCTTCTGGCCACAAAGTCTTTCACATCATCTATAATTACATTTTTATGGGAATTTTCTACAGGTGTAATATTCTTTGTACCATACAAGATATAAAGATTTCCATTGATACATTTTATGTAATTTATGGTGATTCCATCAGAATAATTTATTTTAATAATATTATCCTCAGTTGTTATTGTACTTGCATCCTCATTAACTTCTTTTTCTATTATTGCTATGGCTTCGTTTAAATAATTAAACCCTTCATTTTCTAATACATTATTTTTATAATTTTTCAAATATGAGATAAGCATACTATCTACAACCCCCACCATTAAAAATACCAAGCCCATAACAATTACTATTTCTATAAGTGTAACTCCACTTTTTTTCATTTATGATCGCCTTTATAGAAATTACACTGTAATTCTATAATATTCTTTGGACCCCCAGAATGTAATGATAAGCTTAAAGTGTATACCTTAAATTCACATTTTAAAAAGCTCAATTCTATATAGGGATCCGTAAGTATTGCTTCCTCTGAAAACACGTCCAATACTCCGCTTTGAATTTTATTCAAAGTCATATTTTCCTTATTTACAAAAACTCTGTTATTTTTCTGTAACCCTTCTAACTCCTCAAAGGTCATAGAATATATAATATTGTTTTTAAGGCCCTCCATTATGGATACATTATTATTTATAGTTTTAATATCTTTTTTTATATTATGAGAAGTTAGGTCAAAGGACATCATGCAAATGAAAATGGTAGAGAATATTCCTAGGCTACATAGTACCTCAAGCAATGTAAATCCTTTTTTACTTATTGATTTTGACATATGACGTACCTACTCTCATTGTAATTTCCTGTTCTATTGAATTATTATCCTTTAATATTATTGTGCATGCATCATTACTAAAACCATCCTTATCAATTTCAATTTTTCCATTTATTCGTCTACCTTGAACTTTATATAAGGTTATCTCCTTTGTGAATGCTAGTGTTTTTACCGTATTACGGTCATTTTCTAAATTCATTTCATTTTTTCCTATATCAAAAGTTATTTTTGCACTACAAGAATTTTCTCTGCAATACATCTTTGAATTATTAATAAAACCTACTGTTGCATTGCAATAATAATCTAAATCCACTTTATTTTTTACTGATTTATGGAATCTTAGAGAAATAACGCTACAGCCTGCAATCATGCTCATAATTGCTATAACTAATACCATCTCAATTAATGTAAATCCCTTACGCATAATTTCACCTTCCTTACTAAATCATCATCTGTGCTAATGAACAGCACCATCGGTGATGAACAGCACCATAGGTGCTGAAATGTCTTTAAAATTTGCCTGCGGAGTCCATAACGCTTAGCATTGGTAGCATAACCGCTAATATTATTGTACCTATCATAACTCCTAAAAATATTATTAGAATTGGCTCTAGTAGTGCAGTAGCTTTTTCTACATTTTCCTCTGCATCTTCATAGAAGATGTCTGCAGCTATTAAAAACATGCCATCTAAATTACCGGTTTCTTCTCCTATTTTCACCATAGCCACAAAAAATTGTGGGAATAGGTTCATTTCATTTAAACAGCTTGATAAATCTCCCCCTTTCTTAATGTCACTTGAAACTGTTTTAAGTTTTAGCTTAAAATATCTATTTCCAATAATATCATGGATTATTTCAAAAGCTTTTAAAAGACCCACGCCACTAGTTAGCAATATATTAAGCCCTCTAGTAAATCTTGTATAAATGAGACGTTTATATACTGGGCCTAATATTGGGCAAATAAATTTAAATTTGTCAAAATCCATCTTGCCCTTTTCTGTTTTAAAGTATTCTATAGAAATAAAAATGAGAGTTAAATTTATCATTAAAATCCATAAAAAATTTGCTCCTAAAAAGTTACTCATCCCTAAAACCAGTCTGGTGATTAATGGAGTTTTTGCATGGAAAGAATTTAAATTTGTAATAAATACGGGAATTACTTTTATAAACAAAAAAAATGATACAATTGTTAATGTAACAAATACTGTGCAAGGATAAATCATTGAATTCGTGAATTTTTTTAACAGCTTATGCTCTTTTTCATAATACCCTGCCAATTCTTCTAGAATTATATCTAGCTTTCCACTCTCTTCACCTAAATAAATCATATTTATCATAAACTCTGGGTATACATTTATAGTTTTTTTCATACTCTTATGCAGTGAATTACCCTTTTGTACATTTTCCCTAATGCTTAGGAGACTCTTTTTTATTGACTTATGTACCATTTGTTCATAAAGCAAATTAAGAATGTCACATATAGGAATGCCTGATTTAATACATATTGAAAATTGTCTGCAAAACATAGATATAGTTTTCAAATTAGGTTTAGTAGAAATTTCAGTTATTTTTTTTATATTCCTACACTTTATTAAAAATAATTTTTTTTCGCGTAATTCAAGTGCTAAATCTTCTATACTATCACTACACGTAGTACCCTTTATTGTTATTCCGTTGAATGTTTTGGCCATATATTTAAATCTCATATTATATTTCACCTATCACTAATTCTCTTTTTTTAAAAAACTAGTCCAATACCAATCTATTATGGTAAGACTTATTTAAAATTGTAGCTATAAGTAGCATTTATAAATTCTTCTATGGATGTTACACCATTGCGCACTGAAGCCCTGCAAGTCTCCATAAAAGAATCTGATTTCTTTTCATTACAATATTTCCAAAGCTCATCACTTATGCCACTTCTTGCTATAATAGATTTATGAACATTATCTAATTTCAGTAATTCATATACCACTGTTCTACCTTTATATCCAGTTCCATTACATTTATTACACCCCACTCCTTTATATATTTTCTCTCCATTATTAAATCCTAAATGCTCAAATTCGTCATTAGTAATCTCATATTCCATTTTACAAGTGGAGCACAATTTTCTTATTAATCTCTGAGCAAGTACTACAACTAATGAATCTGCAACTAGATATGATGGAATACCCATATCTATCAGCCTGGATATTGACGTAGTTGCATCATTTGTATGAAGACTTGTTAATACTAAATGTCCTGTTATTGATGCCCTCACAGCAATTTGTGCCGTTTCTTCATCTCTTATTTCTCCAAGCATTATTATATCTGGATCTTGCCTCAAAATACTTCGGAGCCCGGTTGAAAAAGTAAGACCCGCTTTATTATTTACGTTTACTTGATTAATTCTAGGCATATTATATTCTATTGGATCTTCTATCGTAACGATATTTTTACTTTTACTATTAATTTCATTTAGCAGTGCATATAGTGTTGTTGATTTTCCGCTTCCTGTTGGTCCTGCAACGACAATCATTCCATGAGAAAGCTTTAATATATCCTTTAAAATCATAACCTTATCGCAGCTAAAGCCCAATGAGTCTAAATTTATAAACCTCTCTAACTTGTATAAAACTCTTATAACTAGCTTTTCTCCATACATTGTTGGCAGCGAAGATACCCTAAAATCATAGTCTATTCCATCAATATTTTCAGTTATTTTTCCATCTTGTGGAATTAATTTAGTGGCTATATCCATGTTTGCCATTATTTTTATTCTTGTACATAGTGATTTATATACGTTACTTGGAATTTGATTTATCTCATTTAGAATACCATCTACTCTCATACGAAGTATGGCAAAATCCTTAAAAGGCTCTAGATGAATGTCACTAGCTTCTGCATTTACGGCTTGCTTTAAAAGGGAATTTGTTATTCTTATAACTGGTGCATTTTCAGTAGAAAATTCTGAATGTGCCTCTTCATTTTTTTCACTTTCCTCTAGCATATATTCTTTTCTCATTTCTTCCACTGCCACATCCACAATTTGTTTTCCATAACAGTTTTCAATAGCCTGGTCTATATTGCTACACAGTGCAAAAAATATTTTTATTTTTTTGTTTGTTATAAATTTAAGTTCATCAATAACTTTTATTTCAAATGGATTTGAAAAAGCAACATGTACTTCATTACTATTATCATAAAAAGGTATTAAGCCGTATCTGTCAGCTACCTCCCTAGATATTAGTTTAAACGCTTGATTTTTTTTACTATTAGATTCAAGCTCCGTATAAGATATGTTAAAATCATTTTCTAATATTAAAATAAGCTGATTTAAATCTATTTTTAAGTCCCTTAAAATTATTTGTTCTTCACTACACCCTCTTTTAAATGAGTCCTCTTTTATCTGTATACGTTCTTCCTCTGTAATTAGGTTTTTGTCTAATAATAATTGAAGTAAATTTTTTTTCATATTATTTTACCTTTTCTAATATTTGATTTTCATAGGATATCCTTTTTTAATTTTTGTCCACTTTCACAATTTTATTCACCTTTTAGATCAGAAATTTTCGACAAAATAAAAAACAACTGTACTATTGTTAAATAGACAGCTGTTTTAAAATTAATTTAGAAAAAATTTGCCTTCAAAGGTTATTTCCGCTGGTCCTTCCATTAGAACCTCATCTTTAGCAATCTCTACAGTAATTACTCCACCGGGAACCTGTACTTCTGCCTTTTTATCAATATATCCTAGTCTATTTGCTGCTACTACAGATGCACAACTACCAGTACCACAAGCTAATGTTGGTCCTGCACCCCTTTCCCAAGTTTTCACCCTTATCACATTTCTTCCTACTATTTCACAAAAATTTACATTTGTTTTTTCAGGAAATAGGTCGAGACGTTCAATAAATTTTCCTTCCTCAACCTGATACTCTTCCTGCTTGCCAAAAACAATAGTATGTGGCACCCCCATAAACATTGAAGTAATGTAATACTCTTTATTACTAACCTCTATCTTTTTATTAATTATTTCTGACTTAGATAAAGCAGGAATACTACTGGGATTAAAATTATATTTTCCCATATTTATATTTACGCTTTCAGCGAATCCATCTTTAATGCATATATTAGCCAGCTTTACACCATCACCAGTTTCTATTTTCACATTTTCCTTTTGCACATATTTCTTTTCAAAAACATATTTAGCAAAGCACCTTATGCCATTTCCACACATGGATGCATAAGAGCCATCCGCATTAATAATTATCATCTGAATATCTGCTATATTACTTTTTGTAACTATTAAAATCCCATCTGCACCTATTCCAAAATGCCTATCACAAAGTTTTATAGCCAGGCCTTCCAAATTAGCATATTTGCCCTTAAAATCTTCAATAACAATAAAATCATTTCCCGTTCCCTGCATTTTTGTAAAATTTATAATTTCCAAATAGCTCCTCCTTTTTGCAATACAACTAGTATGACTTTTCAATAATTTTCTTTAATGGTATAATATAAATATAACTTAACTTATTAATATTATATTATATAATGTATTATTTACAAAGCATAAGTGCATAATTTTATAAAGTTTTAAAGACGTTTCAGAAGGAAAGGGTGATACGTATGGCATTAGATGGGATTTATTTATCTAGCCTCATTG
Source organism: Clostridium sp. FP1 (assembly GCF_011065975.2). Taxonomy (NCBI): domain Bacteria; kingdom Bacillati; phylum Bacillota; class Clostridia; order Eubacteriales; family Clostridiaceae; genus Clostridium; species Clostridium sp. FP1. Next base: position 3,446,887 of record NZ_JAAMNJ020000001.1, read on the forward strand.
AGGAAATAAAAGATGTTATTATAGATTGCAGAGTTGATAAAGTAACCCAACCAGAAAAAGATGAGATCATATTAAGTTTTAAAAAGAATAGAAAAATATATAAGTTATTAATAAGTTCAAGTTCAAATTATCCTAGAATTCATTTTACAGAATTTAATAAAGAAAACCCAGCACAAGCACCTATATTCTGTATGGTTTTAAGAAAATATTTAAATACTGCCACAGTTTTAGATGTAAGACAATTAAACTCCGATAGATTGTTAATTATCGACTTTAAAAGTAGTGATGAATTAGGCTTTGATAGTGTCTACTCTTTGATAATTGAAATAATGGGTAGGCATAGTAACATTAGCTTAGTCCGTACCCGTGATAATTTAGTTATGGATAGCATAAAACACGTTACAGCAGATGTAAACACTTTTAGAGTTTTATTTACTGGTGTAGAATATGCATACCCTCCTATTTCTACAAAACTAAATCCTTTTAATTTTACTTATGAGGAGTTCTATGAGTATATAACCACTAAAGAAATACACTACGCTGAAAAATTCTTTACAGGTACTTTCACAGGAATAAGTTCTAAACTATCCTCTGAACTCTTATATAGGTATTCTTTTGAACATAAAAGTTTTGATTTAGAACATGCCAAACACATTTATGATTTTACAGTAAATATGTTTAAGTCACTATCTAAAAATACTTTTTTAGCTTCCTATACTGTGAAAGGTAAACTAGAAGATTTCCATTGCGTTAAACTAACCTCTTTAAAAGATTGTGAATACGCAGAGTATGATTCACCCTCTAAATTAATAGAAAATTTTTATTTTCAAAAGGATAACCACGATAGATTAAATTCTAAAAGTGCAGGTCTTCAAAAAATAGTTCATAATAACATTAATCGTTGTGATAAAAAAGTAAAAATACTTAAAGAAACTTTAAAAGAATGTGATACTAAAGGCGCCTATAAGTTAAATGGCGAACTCTTAACTGCAAATATATACTCCCTTAAAAAGGGTGACAAGTTTGCTAGCGTAGTTAATTATTATAGTGAAGATGGAGCCTTTGTTAAAATAAAACTTGATGAAAATAAAACTCCCTCACAAAATATTCAGTACTACTTCAAAAAATATAACAAATTTAAGATAGCAGAAGAAATGGCCATAATTCAAATGAATCTTACTGAAAATGAATTAAAATATCTTCATTCTGTACTCACTAACATAATAAATGTAGAAAACTATAATGGAATTGAAGATATTAAAAATGAATTAATAGAAACTGACTATATTACATTTAAAAAACATAATAAAGGTAAAAATAAAAAGGCAAAGCCAACAAAGCCCATGCATTTTGTTTCAAGTGATGGAATAGATATTTATGTGGGTAGAAATAATATTCAAAATGACTTTTTAACATTAAAGCTTGCTAATAAAAATGATATGTGGCTTCACACAAAGGATATCCCAGGTTCCCACGTTATTATTAAAAACTTTGGTGATATACCTGAAACCACACTACTGGAAGCTTGCAACTTATCAGCATTTTATAGTAAATCTAAGGATTCTTCTAGTGTACCTGTTGATTATACAGAAGTGAAAAATGTAAAGAAGCCCTCAGGTGCAAAACCTGGAATGGTTATTTACTCTACAAATAAAACTATGTATATAACTCCTAGCGAAAGCACTTTAAAAAGGGTTGAATAAAAAATATGATATTATCTTATACCCTCACTTATAGAATTAATGGGTGCATTTTCGAGGTGTATATATAACAACTAACACATTAAATATTATACATTTTAACAATAGAAAAAGCAGAGGGTTTAAACACAGCCTTCTGCTTATATTTTGAGGTATTGCCTTTAACTTATCTTTCGTATCTGTACTTGTTCAGGTAAATTTTCTTTTAGAATAGTAATATCTTTATCGTAATCACTCTTTTTAAAATGAAATGTTTGCTCCATAAACCCACCTGCTAACTTAACCTTTATATCCTTTGAACTAATTACAATAACTTTTTCAATTTCATTCCATAATACAATCTCTTTATATCTATACATTGATATGAAACCTTTTGAGTTAATTCCTTGTTTAATCCATATGCTTACAAACATAACAATAGCTAACACTCCTATTACATAATGAACCCAGGTATTCGCATAAAAATATATAATACCTATGAAAATGATCACACAAAACAATACAGTAATAATTTCTACATACGTTTTTCTTGTTGGCATTATTAATTCTTTCATGTATCTTAACTGTTTTAAAATAATCGCAATAAAAGATAATGGAATAATAATATCAAAAATACTCATTCAAACTCTCTCCTTCACAAGTAATTTTAGTTGTTTATATTTAGTGTTCCTTTTATTCATGTCCTAAGTTTTTACGACTATCAAACAACTTACAGATAGATTGTACCATTTGATACCATGAAATAACCTTCATTCATCAAAATATAAGACAAAAATAATGGAATGAATATATGTATAATATATCCATTCCATTATCTTCATTTAGAAATTCTCATAAACCTTCCGCAGTAACATGCATAATAGTATGAGCTTTCTCCAAAGTGACTTGCAATAAGAAGCGCAGTAACATTGAAATTTAATTTAGAAATTCTTCTTTTTTCAATATAAAATTCTCGTAAGCCTGCCAGGACGGCAGGCTAGCGAACCTGAGCCAGGAAGGCGAATGTGAGTGTTAGAGAAATTTATATTGGAAAAAGATTAGAATTTCTTAATAAAATTTCACGTTTTAAGCTCTTATTGCAAGGCACGTAGGAGAAAGCTCATAGGGATACACTCTTACTCTTCTTTTTTCTTTCTAGGTATTTCTTTTATATATTGGTAATAATAACATAAAAGTCTTCCATTATATAATTTCCTATTTTTATCTGCTTTCTTTCCAAATTCCTTCTGAAATTCACCATTAGCGGTTATGACAAAGCAGGACCATTCATTTAGACTCTCATACATCTCTCCAAAATCAATATGAAGTTTTTTTACTTCTGTTGCCTCTCCTATTCTCTCTCCATAAGGTGGATTTGTTATTATAACTCCATATTTCTGCCTAGAGGTAAAACTTTGCATTGGTATTTTTTGAAATTTTATAAAGTCCTTAACTCCTGCTTTTTCGGCATTAGCTATGGCTGTTCTAAGTAAACCTCCATCAATATCTGAAGCTAATATTTCAATTTCATTGTTATTTACAGTTTTTCTTGCACCTTCGCGTACTTGCTCCCATATATCAGTCTCAATATTTGGCCAAGTTTCACTGACAAATTTTCTATTTATCCCTGGAGCAATATTTTTTGCTATAAGGGCCGCTTCTATGGCTATAGTCCCAGAACCACAAAGGGGGTCAGCTAAAACCCTTGAACTATCCCATTTACTTATTAGCACAAGGGCTGCAGCTAAAGTCTCTTTAAGTGGTGCCTCGCCAGCATATTCCCTATATCCTCTTTTATGTAGTCCCACACCTGAAGTATCTACGGATAGCGTTACTATATCCCTTAGAATTGCAACCTCTATCTTATACTCTGGTCCCTTCTCTGAAAACCACTCACTATCATATTTTTTCTTCATAGACTCAACTACTGCCTTTTTTACTATGCCTTGGCAATCTGGCACACTGTGAAGCTGTGATTTTACAGATTTACCTACGATATGCATATTACCGTCTTCTGGTATTAAATTGCCCCAATCTACGGCTAAGGTGCCTTGAAATAGCTCTTCAAAAGACAAGGCCTTAAATTCAGCCATCTTTATAAAAAGTCTTTCTGCTGTTCTTAGCCAAGTATTGCATATAGCAATGTCCATTTCATCGCCTTCAAAAGTTACTCTTCCATTTTCAACCTTTAGATCTTCGTATCCTAGTGCTTTTAGTTCTTTTGCTGTTACTGCTTCTATTCCAAAAGTAGTAGTGGCAATTAAAGTATACATCATATATTATCGCTCCTATTTCTTCTTTTCTTTAGTCATCTTAAAAAAATAGCTAGTCAGTATGCTAGTTACTCATTTAAGATACTTTATTGTTAGTATAACTCATATTATAATATCTCTATTTCTTATTATTGTCTAGAAATTTTAAATTTCAATCTAAATAAAAACAAAAGTGCCAGAATTAAATCTGACACTTCTGTTAAAAAATCATATTAATTATCTCCTGACTTACTCTTTTCAGGTAAAACTAAGTTCAGTATTATGCCCACCAAGGTTGCAAGGGCTACCCCTGCAATCTCAAATTCTCCACCTGCAAATGGGAACTTAATACCTCCTCCACCAACACCTAAAACTATTATCACTGAAGCAATTATAAGATTTCTCTTTTTACTAAAATCAACTTTGTCCTCCACAAAAATTCTAAAACCAGAGGATGCAATTATTCCAAATAACATAACACTAACTCCCCCAATTACTGGAAGTGGAATATTTCCTATTACTGCTGAAACTGGTCCTATAAAGGATAATATAATTGCTATTATTGCAGCTCCTCCAATTACCCAAACGCTGTAGACCTTTGTGATTGCCATAACTCCTATATTCTCACCGTAAGTGGTATTAGGCGGTCCTCCTACAAACCCTGCAAACATTGTAGCAATTCCGTCTCCTAGGATTGATCTATGTAGCCCTGGATCTTTTGTGAAGTCACGGCCACAAACATTACTTGTAACATATACATGACCAATATGTTCGGCAAGTGTTACGAAAGCTACTGGTGCCATAAGCATAATAGCATTTATGTTAAAGGTTGGCAAAACAAAACTTGGTAATGTAAAAAATCTAGCCTTACCTATTTCCTGTAGAACTTCCTTTGGAATTACCCCAAGTAACATAGAAAGTGCATATCCAATTACCATTGCAATGAGTATTGGTACTACCCCGAAAAATCCTTTGAAATACATAGTACCTATTATAGCAATTGCAAGTGTTGTCATCGATACAAGTATCCATGCGCCTCTAGATACACCCTCAAGTGCTGGTGTTGTAAAGGATGAATTTAGCCCTGCCCAATTTATTGCAACTGAAGCGAGACTTAGTCCTATTACAATTACAACAGAACCTACCACCACTGGAGATAGCATTCTATCTAACCATTTGGTTCCTGCAAATTTAATAATTAAAGCTACAATTACATATACAAACCCTGCTGCAATAATTCCTGATAACATAGAACTTTGGCCATATGCTTTTGTGGCCACACCCATAGGTCCAATGAACGCAAAGGATGATCCTACATATGCAGGAAGCCTAGCCTTTGTACATAAAATATATAGTAACGTTCCCACCCCACTACAAAACAGTGCAATTGAAGGACTAAGACCTGTAAGCATTGGTACAAGTATAGTGGCTCCTACCATAGCAAATAAGTGTTGGAAGCTTAATGGGAGAGTCTTCATGATTGGTAATCTTTCATTAACATCTACAATATTATTCATTTGTTCCTCCTTTTAGTCTCACGGACTATTTTAAAAGATTATTTATCTTCTTCGAAGCTATGCATCTTCTTCGAAGCTATGCATCTTCTTCGATGCTATTTATCTTCTTCGAAGCTATTTATCTTATCGAAGCTGAGATGTGGTTATATCTCATATATACTTACTGAGTCAATTTCATCAATTTCTAAAAGCTCCACAGAAATCATTTCTTTTCCTGAAGTAGGTATGTTTTTTCCTACATAATCTGCTCTAATAGGTAACTCTCTGTGTCCCCTATCTACTAAAACGGCGAGTTGTATCATTTGAGGCCTACCACTAGCTATTATGGCATCAATTGCAGCTCTGGCAGTTCTTCCGGTATACAATACATCATCTACTAAAATTATTTTTTTACCTCTTACATCTATACCCAAATCTGCATTGTTTAAAACCGGTTGCTCATTTATAGCGCTAAGATCATCTCTATATAAAGTAATATCAACACTACTTACTGGGACTTTAGTTCCTTCAATCTGCTCTATTAAAAGAGCGATTCTTTTTGCAATTGGTACTCCTCTTCTTTTTATCCCCACAAGGATAATATCCTCTATACCCTTATTTTTTTCAATAATTTCATGTGCTACTCTTGTCAATGTTCTTTGTATAGCTTTTTCATCTAATAGCACTGATTTAAATTCCATATACTTTGCCCCCTATTAAATAATAATTATTTATTTTCATTTTTAAAATATAAAAAAGCCTTTACCATAAAGGTAAAGGCATACTATACACATAATAGTATTGCTATCATTATCCTTATGTTCTCTCTGGAACATTTAAAGGCATAAGTATTTAATTTAACAACATATTATCACATATTATGTTCTATTTCAACTCATTTCTTAACTTGATTATAATTTTTTCAAAATAATTTGGAAGTGGTGAAACAAATTCCATGTATTCATTAGTACTTGGATGTATAAATCCAAGCATTTTCGCATGAAGAACCTGCCCTTTTAAATTAAAATGCTGCTTTTTAAATCCATATATCAAATCCCCTACTAAAGGATGTCCTATCTTTGCCATATGTACTCTTATTTGATGAGTTCTTCCTGTTTCTAAGTTACATTCTAATAATGTATGGCTTTCAAACCTTTCTATTACTTTATAGTGGGTAATAGCCTTCTTGCCACTTTCTACTACTGCCATTTTTATCCTATCTTTAGGGTGCCTTCCAATAGGTTCATCTACTGATCCTTCATCTTGCTTAATTATACCTTCTACAAGGGCTACATAACTTCTTGTCATTGAATGATCTTTAAGCTGCTCTGCTAAAGAGTTATGTGCATTATCATTTTTAGCTACTACAAGGGCTCCAGATGTATCCTTATCGATTCTATGAACTATTCCTGGCCTTAGAACACCATTAATGCCTGATAGGTCCTTGCAATGGTATAGCAGTGCATTAACTAAGGTGCCACTATAATTTCCTGGCGCTGGGTGAACCACCATATCCTGTGGTTTATTAATTACAACTACATCACTATCTTCATATATGATGTCCAAGGGTATATCTTCTGCCTGAACGTCTAACTCTGTAGCCTCTGGAATGGATAAAGTAATTATTTCATCCACTTTTAATTTGTAATTACTTTTTCTCATTTTGCCATTTACAAACACCGCTCCACCTTCAATTATTCCTTGAACGTATGACCTGGATTTATTTTCTAATTCATTAGAAATAAATACATCTAACCTTGTACCAACTGAATCCTCATTAACTTTATACTCAAAACTGTCCATTTATACCTCATCCTTTACTATAGAAATTGCTAAAATCAAAGTACCCACAACTACTAACATATCCGCTATGTTAAATGTTGGGAAATAATATATATCTTTATAATGAAGTAAAATGAAGTCTACTACATATTTATAAAATAGTCTATCATATAAATTTCCAAGTGCCCCACTTATAATTAGCGCGAAGCTTATTCTCAGGAATTTTGATTTTGGTTTATATCTAATAATATAATATATCATTCCTGATATAACAAGTAGAGTAACTAACGCTAGCAATATGGTTTTGTTTTGCAAAATTCCAAAAGCTGCTCCTCTATTTTCTAAATATTCTAATCCGAAAAAATCTTTAATTAATATAATTCCATTATTATCTTTTAAAGAACCAAGGGCCCAAACTTTAGCTAATCTGTCCAATAGCAAACCTAAAAAAATAATTAATAGTTCCATACCCTTCCCCCCCTATAGATAAGCATATATTGCAGGAATATGTTTTTTACCTAAATATCTCTAAACTCATTCAATGCAATATATGCTTTTTTTATTCTGCCTAATTTAAAATATTGTTTGGATTTAACTTTTTTAATCTGGCAACTGATTTTTATATTGCTCATTACTTATTTTCTCTATAGGTTCAACATACCCATTGTCATTATCATCATCGTAGTAGTCAATTATGTCTTCTATTTTATTAAAGCGTTCTACTGCCATATAAATATCCTCAGCATCAATACCTGCACCAACCCTAGTACTATATCTAAAAGTTGTATCCAGTACATCTTCTTCCACTGGTCTATCATTTCGCTCTGCTGGTTTTTTATCACCAATGGCTTTTTCGCATGATACACAGTTCTCTGCGTATGGTATAAATTCTAATCTTTCCTCAATTATATCATTACCACAACTCTTACATTTCCCATAGGTATTGTTTTCTATACTCTTTAATGCATTTTGAATCTTTTTAATAATTGACATTTCATTGACCTTAAGTGCTAACCCTTTTTCTATATCAAAAATTTCTGTGGCAGTATCTGAGGGATGATTGTCATAAAATGATATTTCAGACGATATTTCACTGTTAGAATTTGCAACTCCATTTTGTTTAAGTTGATTAATGAGACTTTGAACTCGTGACTTCTCACTTATTAATCTTTTTTTAAAATATTGAATTTTTTCATCTTCCATGATAACAACTCCTCTAGTTATTAATATAGTAGTAATATCGAACTGATAAAATTCCTATAGGTTTATGTTTTCTCATGGAGTGAATTTTATTACACATATTTAAAATTATTTTAATAATTATACATCTTAGTCCCTAAACATCCCATCAAATTTCCTTACATTTTTCACTATTTGACCTACGGTATCTATTGACACTGTTTGCCTTGCGTCAGATATAGCATTGTCCGGAGTAATATGACTTTCAATCATTAATCCATCCGCACCTGCAGCTATTGAAGAAAGTGACATCCTTGCTACTAATTCACGCCTGCCCGTCCCATGGCTTGGATCAACAACTATTGGAATACGATATTTTTGTTTAATTGCAGCAACACTACTTAAATCTAGTGTATTTCTTGTGTAGGTATCAAAGGTTCTAATACCTCGCTCGCAGAGAACAACATTTTCATTGCCATTTGCCATAATATACTCTGCCGCATAGATCCACTCTGATAGTGTTGCACTCATACCTCTTTTTAATAAAATAGGTGTTTTTAATTTTCCAACCTCTTTGAGTAAACTGTAATTGTACATATTTCTAGACCCTATTTGTAACATATCAGCATACCTTAGAACTAAATCTATGTCCTTTGAATCCATAACCTCTGTTACTATTGGCATATTAAATTCATCGCCAACAATTTTAAGTGTTTTCAGTCCTTCTTCCATGAACCCTTGAAAATCATAGGGTGAAGTTCTTGGTTTAAAAGCTCCGCCCCTTAATATATGCACACCTATTTTTTTTAAACCACTTGCTATATCATGCATATTGTCATAACCTTCAACTGAGCAAGGCCCTGATATTATTACTTTTTCTTCTCCACCAATAACTATGTTTTTAACCTTTACCAATATATCTAAACCACTATTTTTATGAACTAATAACTTTTCCATATACAAGACTCCTAAATTAGTTTTAACATATTATTTAAAATTTTTGTGGAATTCTCCACAGCAATATCCTTGAATTTCTCATACTCCATATGAGCTCCATTATTTGCATTGTCTGATATTGATCTAATAACAACAAATGGGATTTCATTTAAATAGCATACTTGAGCTATACTTGCCCCTTCCATTTCACAAGCCAAACATTCAAACTCAGAATTAAGCCATTTTATTTTATCAATGTTTGCAATAAATTGATCACCTGACACAATTCTTCCCACAAAATAATTATGACCACTTATATCCTCGCAAGCCTGCCTTGCGTGATCTATTAGTTTTTTATCACATTTGAAATCAAAAGTATCCAGTCTCGGAATTTGTCCTATCCTATCACCAAATGCAGAAGTATCAATATCATGTTGTACTAAATTATTCGCTATTACAATATCTCCAGGGTATATATTTTTTTTAGTTCCTCCTGCAATACCAACATTTATAAGATAATCCACCTTAAAATCATCTATTAATATTTGAGCACAAACTGCAGCATTAACTTTTCCAATACCACTAGTAACTATTACTACATTTTTATTATGTATAGTGCCAAGACTAAATTTCATATTAGCCTTAACCTCACTTGTTTCAAGCTCCATATCTCTAAGTAAAAATTCAACCTCTTCACTCATTGCTCCAATAATACCTATATTCATTTTTTATTCCTCCTTGATCCTCTATGATGCAAATGACAAATACTTATTTGAAAGTACTTAATGTATTATATCACATTTGCGACATAAAAAATCTCACCCATTGAGTGAGATTTCTATGTTTTTAATCTTTTGCAAAAAAACTTTTTATTTCTTTCATCTCATTGTTATGAAAATCTTTTTCATCAATGTTTTTTAATGTTAATTTTGAATATTCTGAGGTTTCAGTATTTTTTTCACCCATTTTTTTATCCGCAATTTCATTACCCACATTGTAACTCTTAAAATAATCACTTTCTAAACCATCAAACATCTCAACTTGACAATTCATAAAATTCCTAAATTGCGTTCTAAACTTTGCAAATTCTTGCTTAGTTCTATCATATTCATCATTTATCTTAAGTACATCATCATGAGCTTTATCTAACATTCTTTGAGAAGAATCATTTGCACTTCTGATAATCAATTCCGACTCCTTTTGAGAAGAAGACTTTGCTTGTTCCGCAGCATTTTGAGCCAGCACCAAAGTGTTTTGAATTGTAGATTCTATTTTAACATGATGATCTAATTTTTCTTCTAAAAAACTGTTTTTTTCTCTTAGGTTTGAATTTTCTTTGTACATAATTTCATATTCTTCAGATACTTTATCTAAAAACTCATCAACTTCATCCGCATTGTATCCTCTTAAACCCTTTTTAAACTCTTTATTATTAATGTCCATGGATGTCAATCTCATTTTTTCCCCCCCTTAATTATGTATACTGCTTTATTGCAACTTTTAAACGGTCCTTTTGAGTGCTCCCTATAATCTCTGCAACCACTACTTTACCGTATCCTCTAATGGTTATGGTATCATTACACTTTATAATCTTATCTTTTTTTAAACACTGAAAATAATTCACTAATATTTTACCCGTGGATATAAGCCCCACTGAATTATTTCTTGAAACATTGCATATAGCTGATACCATGCCATCAAGGCGAAGTGAGGTAGATATAATAATTTTCTCTTGGAATTGACCCTGAGGAAGGTCCTGTGATGTATAAGGGTATTCATTAACTTCACATGGACAATTGCCTATATCATTCAAATTACTAATTATATAACTACTTATGTCACTACAGACTGGCACATAGCATATTTTATCTCTAATTATTAAGTCCCCTAATTTTTCTCTTTTAATTCCTAGTGACATTATTGCACCTAAATAATCCTTATGCTGAAGGGTTCTAAACTTCGAGTTATTATTTATTTTTAATAAGTTTATGGGATATGTTAAAGGAACGCCTTCGGATGAAAATGCTAACATCCTCCTGTCGGAATCTTCAAATATTCCATTTGCAAATGATTTTATTTTATAATTTTCACATAGGACTAAAATTTGATTCCATACAATTGGTGATAAAAAATCATTAGTAAATATGATTTTATTTGTTTTTTGCGCTATTTGCATTTTATTAAATATGTTAGAAATCAAATTTTTATCTTCATGATTTATACTATTTAAAAAATAGGTCTTATCCATTTAACTCATTCCTTAATTTAATAACTCAATAAACCAAGCACTATTGATTTTAAAATCATCAAAATAAAAAGTGCGATTATTGGTGAAAAATCTACCATTGTATTGCCAAAATATTTATCTTGAATTTTTCTACCAGGCTCAAGTAGAGGACCTGTAATCTTATGCAGCAATTCTATATATTGATTTGTACCCCTATAAACCCAAGATAAAATCACTTCGATAAATATTGCACCCTGCAGTGCATTAAATATTAATTCAAAAAATCTATAAAACAAATTTTATAACCTCCAGTATTTCTCTAATTATTTATTCCAATTAAAAATCCCTTTTGAACTTAGTTCATTTTTTAATTCGTTATCAACCTCTACATTAGAAGGCGATAATATATATACTCCTTTTTCTACTTGCTGAAGATCTCCACCTAAAGAGAAACAAGACCCTCCTATAAAATCTAGTAATCTTTGACCAGTTTTAGCTTCTAGTCCTGTAGTATTAACTACAACAATTTTTCTAGACTTCAAGTTATCACTAATTGTAGTTGCTTCATCAAAATCTTCTGGTTTAATAATAACCACTTTTGTAGATGCTGTAGTATGGATATTGACTACTTTACTTTGCTTTTTATTTGCAGTCATCAAAGATTCAATCTCCATATTATCCTCCTCTTCAGTCTCCATTTCTTCAATTTCATCCGATGCATCCTCTGCCATACCTAAAAAACCCATAACCTTGTTTATTACTTTACTTGCCATTGTTATCCCTCCAGTTTTTTATACTCTCTTCTTCCAAATATTTTCTCACCAAGCCTTATCATGTTGGATCCTGCTTGTAGTGCAATTTCAAAATCTCCACTCATACCTAAAGATAAAAATTCCATGGAAACATTTTTATATTTAAAAGTTTTTAGATTATCAAACATACTTTTCATCTCATTAAAATACATTCGACAATCCTCTACATTGCCAATTGGGATTGTAGCCATTAGGCCTTTAACTTTTATGTTGTTACACTTCTCACAAGCTTGTATTAGAGAATCAATTTCCGAAGTATCTATGCCAGTCTTAGCATCTTCTTTTCCTATATTAACTTGAATTAAAACGCTGGCAATTTCATCTTTAGCCCCGTATTGCTTTTCAATTTCCTGCAATAAGCGTATGCTATCTAAAGAATGAATAAGATGAACTTTTCCAACAATATATTTCACCTTATTCCTCTGCAGATGCCCTATAAAATGCCATTTAATGTCTTGTTCTAGGTTATCATGTTTTTCCATTAATTCTTGTGCTTTATTCTCCCCGAAATCTCTAGCTCCAGCTGCATATGCTTCTTTTATTTCATGAATCTGTCTAGTCTTAGATACACATATTAATTTTACATCTTTTGGAATTTCATTCTTTAAGTCCTTATAAGCTTCACTAATTCCCAACTCAACTTGCCTCCTTGCGGTTCTAATGGTATAACGCAATTATTAATTGTTATCTTCCATTTCTAGTTTATTTCTTCATTGAAGAGAAAAATTCCTTCATTATTTTTATATGAACTTAAATTATATTATTTTTTTTTATTTATAGCATCCATGTATAAATATTTATATTTACCTGTATATGCTAATATTTTTATATCATCTGACTTAACAATGTTAATTTTAGCTTGTCTAAACTTTAACTCTTTTATATGGGTGGACTCTAGTGTTACATAATTATATAAAACATCTTCATTTCCTATGGCATCAATGTAGAATGGGACTACTATCTTAACTCCATTTAAATCAATAGGCGCGCCATTACATAATGCATAATTATCATAGACAATTCTTTGACCATTAACAGAAATTGCTTCTGCTCCTGCACTTCTGAGGTCATTTATCACTTGCACAATATCACGGTCATGAATTAACTGTGCATTACTATACTCATTAATATCACTGATACCATCCTCTAATGTGATTTTAATCCCATTTCCTTGAACATCACTCTTTCCTAATATAATATTGTTTTCATTAACTTCATTTTGAATTTCTTCTAAAACTTTATATTTTTTTACATCGCCACTATCATATTTTTTAAGCTTTGATGTGGAATCAAAGTATTGCTGCTTTAAATTGTTTAGTTCAGAATATAATTTACTTCTCTCATTATAGGCTAAATCATATTGCTTTACATCTAAAAAATTGTGCTTCCCTTCAAATCCAATATTCATAGCTATAAGAAGTCCTATTATTATTGACGCAATAAAAACAAATATAGTAGCTTCATTATTTTTCATTTAATCACCTCACGAGTGAGATTTGGTTTTGTCTATTAAAAGTCGTCTAATAATTGCAAAGTTATCAAATATCCTTCCTCCAAATACAATAACTGCAGCCAGATAAATTGGAATTCCCAATTTATCACCTAGATAAACCATCGCTACAGCTAATGCTGAATTCCCGAAAAATCCTGACACAAAAATATCTGCTCTGAAATTATGTGAGATTGACCCTCTAAGTGCCCCAAAAACAGAATCTAAACATGCAAAAATTGCTACAGAAATATATGGAGAAAATTTAATCGGAATATCAACATTCCATACAACCCCTAATATAACACCTATTAATAACCCTACAAAAGCAACCATTTCATCACCTCTACTTCTTTTCTATTGGTTTAGCAAACTCAAATTTATATGCTTTATTATATTTAGGAATCACAACCTTGGTTGATTTTTCCATTGTTATATCGCAGGTCTGACTGAGAGTTAGTGGAATTGCTCCCGCAAAACTAATACCACCTTCTAAAATGTCCTTTTTCCCAATTGCTTTAATAGTAATTCTATTATTATAAGAAATTCTTTCATCATTTATAATAATTGCATTCCCTGCATTTCTTATCCCACTACGAGAAGTAAGTCTAATATCATTAATGGAAATTGCTTCAGCACCTGCAGCATTTAATTCATTTACTATATGTACTAAATCTGTATCATTTATAAGCTGGGCTTCAGGGTTACTACCAAAAACGTCACTTTTAGGAGTTATATATATTAACATACCCTCTCCTCCTACTTCGGTTCCTCCAGTAAGTATCCTTGTTTCTTCCAACTCTTTGTACAATAGTCCGCTTTGTTCATCTCTTCCCTTAGCAGCATTTTCATATTCCTTTGTTTTGGTATCTAATTCATCAATTTTTTTCTGCATGGCTTCTTTACTCTTTTTTAGTTGCTCATTTTCAGTTATAATTTCTGGTGTGTTCTTATTAGTATCCACTGTTAAATTTTGTTTGCTTATCATTTTAAATTGGTAAGTTATCATAAATCCTAGCAATATACATATTACGCCAATAGACATTTGGGATTTAAACTTCTTCATTGACTTCCTCCTTGCTACTCTCTGGGGATATAATTACTATTTCCTACTACTTGCTCCTAAAAATAACTGGATTACCGGCAAAACTAACATCCACATATCCCTTGGCGCTCTTATATTCAGGTTGCGAAATAATGTTTATCGCCTTATTAAATTTGTTTTTCAAATCATCCGATGTTCCAAATTTAATACACATCTCTCCAGAAAAAGCCTTTACATCTAAAACATTGCTTACATCTACCATAGTTATTTTAATGGCACTATTGGTTTTCCTATAGGTAGTAATGATATTTGTTATTTCATTTGCAATATTGATTTTTCTATCATCTTCCGATACAATTAAATCTCCGATTTCGCATTTTTCGTAATTAAATCCAACTAAATTAACTAAGTTCTTATCTTTAATATCGGATCTTTTTTCAAGCAAAATGCCTTTGTTATCTAAAATGTAATAAGCGTTGTTTACTTTTCCATAAAATACAGCTATTCTTTCCTCTACTCTTATTGTAATCTTATTTGGAAGAACTTTTTTAAATGTTACGCCTAATATATAAGGATTTTTAGTAATTCTTTTTTTACTCTCTTTAAAACTCGCATAAAAAATATTACTTCCGGGTTTAATTTGAGCAGCCTCGGTAATTTCAACTTTAGAAGCATTTGAATTTCCTAGGATTTCAATAGTTTTAATATTAAAATAAGGTAATTTAAAACATAGTGTAATTAATATGCATACCATAATTATTGATAACCACACTAAACGTTTTACTCTTTTTTTATGCTTTCTTTTAAATAATAATTTTTCTTTATTTTTTATAATATAATTCCCATTTTTAAAATTATCACTTTTCTTGTTCATTCACTTCCTCACATTCAATAATACATATTTTTTTATAGATTTGCACTTTTAAAGTGTAAACTTATAGACAGTAGATTACACCTGTGTTTAATTTATATTAATCAACTTTATAACTCACTTATCTATATATAATACCACTTAATTTAATTATTTTCATCTCAATTTGAATGTATTTTATAGTATTTTTAAAAAATTAATATTTTATGTTAGGGAGCACTATAAAAGGCATGCATTTGTGCATGCCTTACCTTTTAATTTTTGCTTGTACTTTGCCTTGACACATTTAAAAGTATTCCCATGGCAATCATATTGAAAAGAAGGGATGAACCACCATAACTTATAAAAGGCAGCGGCACACCCGTAACCGGCATTGACCCAGTAACTACTGCTATATTAATAATTGCTTGAATAGCTACAACAGATGTAATTCCAATAGCTAAAATGGTACCGTACATATCTTTAGCAGTAACTGCTATTTTAATACCACGCCATACAAGTATTACAAATAACAAAATTATAAAAGCGCATCCGATTAGGCCTAATTCTTCACCAATTATTGGAAAAATAAAATCCGTCCAGGGTTCCGGTATATACAAGCACTTTTGTCTTGATTGTCCAATCCCCGCACCAGTTACTCCACCTGATCCAAGTGCAAGCAGTGATTGAACTAGTTGGTATCCCTCACCTTGACTATCAGCAAAAGGATCTCTAAAATTCATAAGTCTTTTCAATCTATACTCTGCAGTAATTGCTAACACACCAACTGCAGCTACTAAAGAGGAACCAATAGCAAAAATGTGTACAAATCTTGCCCCTACTGCAAATAAAATAATTACAGTAACAATCATTATAACAGATGCAATACTTAAATTAGGCTCTAGCAAGATTATAGCTGCATAAAATCCCGAAACTAATAGGTATGGAACTATACCTTTAGTGAACTCTTTAACCTTTTCGCCTTTTATATCTAAGCTTTTAGCCATATATAATACTATAGCATATTTTGCAATTTCCGATGGTTGAAGACCTGCGAATCCTAATGGAATCCATCTCCTAGCACCGTTAACGGCTGGGCATGCAAGTACAACAATCAATAGTACTAATGTAATTACCATAATAATCCCAGTATATTTTTTTATAATATGATAATCAGTTTTAACTGCTATAACCATAAAAACAAAGCCAATAACCGCCCACATTAATTGCTTTTTCAGATAATATTCTGGATCATTTAATTTGAAAGCCGCCGAATATGAGCTGGCACTATACACCATTACTACTCCTATGGCCACAAGAAGCATTATGGTTGCAAATAATACAAAATCTATTTGTCCCATTTTAACCTTGGATTTTTTCATAATATATCCTCCTTAAATCATCTCCTAGGAGCTGAAATTAACGACTTCAGAAGGATATTTAGACTCCCACTGAAGTTTTATTTTTGTTGTAGTATGTAACCCCCGCTTATAGAAGTGGGAGACTTTCCTTCTGAAATGTCGTTAAACTCTAATAGGTAAAGGATAGAAATCCAACTATACATAAAATTACTGTTACAATGGAGAATACTGCAACAATTTTAGTTTCCTGCCATCCACTTAATTCAAAGTGATGATGAATTGGAGACATCTTAAATACTCTCTTACCTGTAGATTTAAATACTAAAACTTGAATAATAACTGAGAGCGCCTCTAGAACATATACACCACCTACAATAGCAACGAGTAGTGGCAATTTTAGTATCATACCCACTGCAGCTACTGCACCACCAAGTGCCAGAGAGCCCATATCTCCCATAAAAATTTGTGCTTTATAAGAATTGAATTTTAAAAATCCTAATAATGCCCCTGCAAGGGCAGCGCAAAATATTGCAAGAGTAGAATGAAACATCATATTACTAACTAATGCAAAAAATGTCATAACTACTATTGTAACCGAAGTAGAAAGGCCATCTAATCCATCTGTTAAATTAACTGCATTTGTAGTTGCTGCAAAATAAATAATAATAAAAGGCACATACCCATAACCCAAATCTACACTTTTATTTAAAAAAGGTATCATTATATCTGTTCCTATTTTAATTGAAGAGTAATATCCAACCACGCCTCCCACTATAAGTAAAAGTAGCATCTTTTGTCTTGATGTAAGTCCTTCATTTTTTTTATGTTTTATTTTTAAAACATCATCAATAAGTCCAATTAATCCAAAAGCTATAAAACAATATAATGCAATCATAGCTTCATCGCTAGTATGTCTAACAATGATTAACATTGTAATTATTGTTGAAATCATAAATATAATACCACCCATAGTAGGTGTGCCTGCTTTTTTAAGATGACTTTTAGGTCCTTCTTCCCTTATATTTTGACCAAACTTAAGTTTATGTAACATTGGAATTAATAGTGGACCTTGTATAATTGATAGAAAAAATGCAATTAGAACTGCATAAATAATTAAACTCATTTTCCAGTCACCTCTTTGGCATTTATATGCTCTAACGAATTAAGATTCGCAGGCGAATTAATATTCTCACGTGAATTAAGATTCACGAGTTCATGAGCTATACTCTCAAACTTCATATATCTTGAAGCTTTAACTAAAATAACATCATTTGGAGCGATAATTCCTTTTAGAAAAGAAATTACCTCATCATAAGTTTCAAAACACCTATATTTATTTATATCATTAAATCCTTGTTTATATGCCTCATTAAATTCCCCTAGGGTAATTAATAAATCAATATTTTTAACTTTTGCATATTCTCCAACTTGTTTATGTGCATCAAAGGCATTATCCCCAAGTTCTCTCATAGTACCTAGTATGGCAATTTTAGACTTCCCACTAACATTACAAAGTACATCCATTGCAGCTAGCATTGAATCCGGACTAGCATTATAACAGTCGTTAATTATAGTGAATTTTTCACCCTTTGTTATATCTAGACGCATAGAGGTGGCTTCTAAATTTTTAAAGCCACTAGCAATTTCATCATAGCTCATGCAAAGTACCCTTCCGCAAGCTACTGCTAGCAAGGAATTTAAGACGTTATGTCTTCCAGGTACATTAACCTCAATTGTATCTTTCGCTAAAATCCCAGCCTCTTTTACTGCAAATGTTATTTTGTGCTCAAAAATATTCAAATCACAGGCTTTAAAATCTGCCATAGAATCAATTCCTGTTTTTATAGTTTTATAGTTTGATGAATTTACGTCTTCTAATAAATCATTATCTGAATTTACAATTAAAACACTATCCTCTGTAAAAAAATCCGTTATCTCCATTTTAGCCTTTAAAATATTTTCTCTTGTTTTAAGATTTTCAAGATGAGACATTCCAATATTAGTAATAATACCAATATTAGGTTTTGAAGTCTCACATAGGTTATGAATCTCTCCAAAATCACTCATGCCCATTTCTAGCACTGCAATATCATAACTTTTATCTAACTTAAATATCATCATAGGTAATCCTATTTCGTTATTAAAATTGCCCAGGGTCTTAAAAACTTTAAATTTTTGGGACAGCACTGCTGCAACCAAATCCTTTGTAGATGTTTTGCCTGTAGAACCTGTAATTCCTACTACTTGTAAATTTAACTTACTCAAATAAAATTTTGCAAGGTCCCTTAATGCTTTTTTAGTATCTCCTACCTTAATTATAGTAGTTTTACCATTAATCTCAGTCTTTTCAAATTTCATTTCATCAATTATGCAAATTGAGGCTCCTTTTTTACTAGCCTCGCAGGTAAAATCATTAGCATTAAAATTTTCACCTTTTAATGCTATAAAAATATCCTTGTCTTTTATGGCTCTTGTATCCATGCAAACATTGTTATATAAGGTACTTTCGCCTTTAACTAATATTTCCCCACGTGTTGCACAAATTATCTCGTCTAGTGTAATATACTCCATCTAAAAACTCTCCTTTATTATATCTAAAACAATTTCTCTCTCATCAAAATGTATAGTTTTATCTTTCAAAACCTGATAGTCCTCATGGCCTTTTCCTGCAATAACAATTACATCGCCTTTCATTGCAATTTCAATTGCTCTTTTTATAGCCAAAGTTCTATCCACTATAATTTCAAAATTATCTTTTTTAATGCCGGATGCTATATCATTAATTATTTGCACCGGGTCCTCAGTTCTTGGATTATCAGAAGTTATTATTGAAATATCACAAAGCTGCGTCCCGATTTTTCCCATTATAGTTCTTTTGGTTTTATCTCTGTCTCCACCGCAACCAAAAACACATATAAGTTTACCTTTTGTAAATTCTCTCACAGTTTTTAGTATGTTTTCTAGTGCATCTGGTGTATGTGCATAATCTAAAATTATTTCAAATCCTAAGTTATGTGTATTTGCAACAAGTTCACAACGCCCAAGCACTTGTACTTTTTTTAACCCTAGTTTAATTGCAGGTATATCTATTCCCTCACTTAAACAAACTCCAATGCATCCAAGGGCGTTATGTATATTATAATTCCCGGGTATATTTAATTGGATTTCAAAAGAGCTGTCTTTATATTGTAGCGTGAAATTACTTCCCCTTGAGTTCATTTTTATATTACTAGCCCTAATATCTGCACTAGAATTTAATCCATAACTCAATTTACTACTCTTAATTAAATTATAAGCTTTATCCCCATAAGAGTCATCAATATTAATTATAGAGTTTTTACTATATTTAAATAATGTTAGTTTCGCATTGAAATAGTTTTCGAAGGTTTTATGAAAATCTAAATGATCTTGTGTTAAATTTGTGAAAATGCTTTCACAAAACTCTATTCCATATACCCTTTCTAAAGTCAAAGAATGAGAAGACACCTCCATAACACAATAATCCACACGTGACTCCACCATTTTTTTGAAAAGCTCATGTAACTCTAGTGATTCTGGAGTAGTTCGCTCAGTATGAATTTTCTCGTCACCAATAAAATTTGCTATAGTTCCAATTAGTCCAACTTTATACCCTTGCTCCTCTAAAATAGCTTTAATCATAAATGCTGAAGTTGTTTTTCCATTAGTACCTGTGATTCCTATGATTTTCATCTTACTACTAGGTTTCTCATAGTAATTTGATGCACCTAGGGCTAATGCCTTTCTGCTATCTCCTACTTTAATTACGCTGCAATTTGATTGCTTTTCTATATTCTTCTCACATACAATAGCAACAGCTCCATTGTTAATTGCATTTTGTATATATTCATGTCCATCAACTTTATACCCTTGTATACAGAAAAATAAATCTCCACTTTTTATTTTTCTTGAATCATATTGAATTTCGTTTATATCTATATCCATATTCCCACAAATTAAATCCAAATTAATATTCTCCATAATTTTTTTAAGTTTCATATTACCACTCCCTTAAATGTGTGTTTACACATAAATGTGTGTTTACACATAAATGTGTGTTTACACATAAATGTGTGTTTACACATAAATGTGTGTTTACACATATAGCATGCTTACAAAAAATACTTTTCTTATTATTACTAACCTTTTTTGAAAATAGTATACATCTAAAGTATATTTCATAAAAAGATTACTATAACTCGCAACATGGCAATCAGTCAATTTAGAAATTCTGAGTGCCACCTTTTTTTATCATCTTTATGTTACACGAAAATAAATAACAAGTCAAAGTTCTCCATACTGACTTGTTATTTATTTTCTTGCTTCTTATATATTATACAGCATACTTAGCTAGTCAGCCATAAGATCTAAATGTACTGTAATGGTAGTTCCCTTTTTCACTTCAGAGCCCTCCATGCTTTGTTCTGATACTATTCCATCTCCAATAAATTCAACTTTTAGCCCAAGACTATTTAACATTTCACTAGCTTTTTCTGGGCTACTCCCTTTGATATTTGGAACTATTACTGTATTACTATACTGTAATTTTGTATCCGTGTGTAGAATGATTTCAGTTCCTTCTTTAACTGTATATCCAGGTTTTGGAGTCATATCTGTAATAACTTCTCCCTCTGTTGTTAATTTTAGCTTTAAACTATTTTCTTTTAATATTTTCTCGGCCTCGGCTTTTTTAAGACCTCTTACCTCAGGCACAATAATATCCCTAAGTAAACTTTTGGAAGTTTCCTCAATAGAAGCATCGGATTTTAGTGATAAGTAATTAAATATATCATTAAAAGCTTGTTTTGCAACTACTGTTGCAATCTGCCCACCATAATAGTTGGATGGGTCCGGTTCATCGATTGAAACCAAAAGTGTTACTTGCGGGTCACTGGCAGGTGCCATTCCAGCAAAGGAGGCAACATATTTTCCTGGTGCATAACCTACCCCTGTGGAATTAATCTTTTGAGCAGTTCCTGTCTTCCCAGCAATATGGTATCCTGCAATATACGCCTTCTTACCGCCACCATTTTCTATAACCTGTTCTAGGTAACTGCGTAGTTGCTTTGCCACTGCCTCATCTATTATTTTTCTTTCATTAAAATTAGAATATGCTTGTATAATTTTTTTATTCTTTAAATCATCATAAGCTGCTATCTCTTTCATAACATGAGGAGTTATAAGTTTCCCCCCATTTGCAATAGCATTAAAGGCTGTTAAATACTGGACACAAGACAGTGTATTACCTTGACCAAAGGATGTTACTGCTAAGTCAAGAGGAGTCATATCTTTAGTCTTTCTAATTATTCCTAGCGCTTCTCCATTTAAATCAATAGCAGTTTTTTTGCCAAATCCAAACAAGTAAATGTACTTATTTAGTTTTTCTGGCCCCAGTCGTTTGCCTAGTTCCATAAATCCAACATTGCAAGAGTTTTTTAAAATATCTACAAAACTTTGAGACCCATGTCCTGTGGTTTTCCAACACTTTACCACTTTACCGTTAACTACATTACTACCATTGCATACAAATCTATCAGTATCATTAACTACCTTCTCCTCCATGGCCGCTGTAGCTGTAACTACTTTAAAAATAGATCCTGGCTCAAAGGTATCACTTACTGCTCTATTTCTCCAAGCCTTTTGATTTTCATCAAAATTTTTAGTAAGATCCCAAGGGTCATTTGGATTATAGTCTGGTTTATTGACCATGCCCAATATTTCTCCATTTTTAGGATTCATTGCAATTATAGTAACAGCATTTGCCTTATTATCAACCATAGCCTGCGTCGCTGCTTTTTCACAAAAATATTGAATCATCTCATCAATAGTAAGCATTACATCTTTACCATTTACTGGTTTTGTATAATCTGATATTTTATAGGGCAAATTCTCACTTTTTTGATCAGTTTCAGAAAGATTTATCCCAGGTATGCCAGATAGATATTTATCGTAATACAGTTCAACACCTGTTAATCCATTACCATCAGAGTTAGTATGTCCTAGAACGTTTGCTAATAAATTATTATTGGGATAGTATCTTTTTGTATCTCCAGTAATTACAATTCCTCGGAGCTTTTTACTGGCCGAAAAATCAACAATTTTATCGGCTATATCCTTATCTATCCTTCTCTTCAAAATAGCTGATCCAACAGATTTCCCCTTTGAATTTTTCCGAGTTAAAATAGATAAAACATCCTTAGATTCCATTCCAAGTATTTTAGCCAATTCTGGTGCAATACCCTCCATAGTTAATTTGTTTTTCTTTGTAGTATCTCTTAATGAATTAAGATCTAAGTCTACTCTAAAAACATTTGCACTTATAGCTAATTCATTTTCATTTCTGTCTAAAATTCGTCCTCGTTGTGGTGCAATACGAACGTCACTTGTCCACTGCAATATAGCTCTTTCTTTGTAATCCTTTCCCTTAACTATCATTACGTAGCTTAACCTACTAACTAATAGCAAAAACAAAAGAAAAAGTATGAAAAAGACAACCAACATTCTACGCTTAACTAATACCTTGTCCCTATACTCTCCTTTTGGCAATGTGGTTCCTCCTTACTAATATCTGCGAAATACTAATATCTGTGAAAATAAAAATGCAAAAATAATAATTGCTACCCTAAAATATGAAATTTTTTATTTTATTTACTATTTCGTTACTTACTTTAACTTCTGGTTTTTTCTCTGCTACTAAATTGTTTTTGCTCAAATTGCAGTATTGTACATCGCTAATCCGTGGTTTGACCATATGAAGTTTCTCTGTAGCTGTTTTCTCAATATAACTTATATTCCTAAACTTAATTAGTTGTACCTTATAAGCATCATTTTCTCTACTTAATGTTTCTATTTGAGATTTGGCTTTAGAGGTTGTATCTTGATAATTATAAATCATACAATACCTAGCAATAATAACAACTCCGATAACAAAACCTAAAAGAATATTTGTAAGAATATTTTTTTTATTTTTTATATCCTTTAGTCTTTTACTTTGGTTTGTCTGTTGCCTTGATTTTTCTAAATCCTCATACTCTTTTTTTCGTGTCTCCTCATATTTTCGTTTTCCAGTCTCATGATCTGGTGATAATACAGTATTCCCATCCATTCTAAACTTGTTTTTTTCTACTATCACTTTATTCACCCCATCTCTAAATTAGAACTAATTTTTTTGGGCCACTCTTAGTTTTGCACTTCTGCTTCTTTTGTTAATTTCTAATTCTTCCTCAGTTGCAACTATAGGTTTTCTGCTTATAAGTTTCACAATTGGTGTTTTACCACACACACACATAGGCAACTCTTTTGGGCATTTACAAGGATCTTGCAAGCTTTTAAATTCATTTTTAATAATTCTATCTTCAAGTGATTGAAATGTAATAACTGCCATTCTTCCACCGTGATTTAGTCTCTGTACTCCATCTTGTATTGCCTTACTTAATATTTTTAATTCCCCATTAACCTCAATTCTTATGCCCTGAAATGTTCTCTTAGCCGGATGTCCACCTTCTCTCTTATACTTGGCTGGAATAGCTGCATCTATAACATTCACTAGTTCCAAAGTAGTCTCAATAGATTTTTCGGCTCTTCTATCTATTATAAAATTAGCTATTCTTTTTGAAAATTTTTCTTCTCCATAATTTCTTAAAACCTCTCCTATTTCTTCCTCGCTGTAATTATTCACCACATCATAGGCTGTTAAACCTTGGCTTCTATCCATTCTCATATCAAGCCTTGCATCTTTCATGTAGCTAAATCCACGTTCTGCACTATCTAATTGAAAGGAAGATACACCTAAGTCCATGAGAATACCATCCACTTTTTTTATTTCCAATTTTTCGAGTATTTCTTCAATATTGTAAAAATTATTATGCACATATGTAACATTATTATATTCTTTAAGATTTTCCGCGGCTGCCCTTAATGCATCCTCATCTTGATCAATTCCAATTAATCTTCCCTGGGGCGATAATCTTTTTAAAATTTCTATGGAATGCCCCCCACCACCTAATGTACAATCAACATAAATTCCATCCTCTTTAATATCCAGTGCGTCAAGGCACTCATTTAATAAAACTGGCAAATGCTTAAATTCCATAATTTATCTCCTTTTTTATACCTATTTTAATTTATAATTCCATCATTTTTTCTGCTATCTCATCAAAATTCATATCTGAGTCATTATATTCATCCCACTTACTTTTAGCCCATATTTCTATCCTAGTTGATACTCCTATACTTACTATTTCCTTTTGCAATCCAGCATATTCACATAAATTTTGTGGTATTAAAGCTCTTCCTTGCTTATCGATTGTTATTTCATTAGCACCCGAGAAGAAAAATCTCACAAAAGCTCTTGCATCCTTGCTGGTTAATGGAAGTTTCTTTAACTTTTCTTCCATTATTGTCCATTCTGGCAATGTATAAATGTATAAACACCCATCTAGACCCTTGGTTAAAATGAATTCATTTCCTAATCCCTCTCTAAATTTAGTGGGAATAATTATTCTGTTTTTAGCATCAATGGCATGTTGATATTCACCAATAAACATTTTATTCCCCCAGCTTATAAATTTGACCCACTTTAACCCACTTTAATCCATTCTAAACCACTTTTTATTATTATTCTATAGAAAAGCGAAAATTCCTTCTTATTTTAAGGAGTTATTATCAATTTTTAATATTAATTAAAATTATTTTTTGTTTTACTAGAATATATTTACTTAAAATACAATATTAATCTCCTATAGGTTTTAGTTGAAAACCTACACCTGGATTTACTTTCTTGATATGCAAACAAATCTAGAGTATAATTAATAAGGTGTTAATAATTTAAAAGTAAGAAAGGAATGTACATATATATGAAGCTAGGAATTGTAGGTTTACCAAATGTAGGGAAGAGCACATTATTTAATGCAATAACAAAAGCAGGAGCAGAATCTGCTAATTACCCATTTTGTACTATAGAACCAAATGTAGGAGTTGTTAGTGTTCGTGACAAAAGACTAGATGTGCTAAAAGCTCTTTATAATAGTAAGAAGGTAATTCATACTGCAATTGAATTTTATGATATAGCAGGTCTTGTAAAAGGAGCCAGCAAAGGAGAAGGTCTAGGTAATAAGTTTTTATCTCACATCAGAGAAGTAGAATCTATAGTTCATGTGGTAAGATGTTTTAAAGATGACAATATCATTCACGTAGATGGAAGCGTTGACCCACTACGTGATATAGATACTATTAATTTAGAACTTATTTTTTCTGATCTTGACGTACTGGAGCGAAGAATGGAAAAGTCAGTAAAACTAGTTCGTTCTGGTGACAAAACAGCAAAAACAGAATATGAACTTATGGAAAGAGTAAAAAACCACCTTGAAGCAAACCTTCCAGTAAGAACACTTACATTTACTGAGGAAGAATCTATTTTTGTAAACAGCCTTTTCCTAATTACTTCAAAACCAGTATTATATGCAGCAAACATTAGTGAAGATGATTTAGTGTCCGGTAATCTAGATAATGATTTGGTTAAAAAAGTTAAAGAATTTGCTAGTAATGAGAATTCAGAAGTAATTATAGTTTGCGCAAGGCTTGAAGAAGAACTTTCCACTCTAGAGGATGATGAAAAAATAGAACTTCTAAATGAATATGGTCTTGATGAATCAGGACTAGATAAGCTTATTCACGCAAGTTATAAGTTACTCGGGTTAATGAGCTATCTAACTGCAGGTCCTCAAGAAATAAGAGCATGGACTATAAACAATGGAACTAAAGCTCCTGCGGCAGCTGGAAAAATCCATTCAGATATTGAAAGAGGATTTATAAGAGCAGAAATAGTTTCCTTTGACAAATTAGTTGAATGTGGCTCTGAAGCCGCTGCTAAGGAAAAAGGACTATTTAGACTTGAAGGAAAAGAATATATTATGCAAGATGGCGATGTAGTTAATTTCAGATTTAACGTATAAAAAAACAGGACTTGTATATTTAAAATATATCAGTCCTGTTTTTTTAATAGCATTAAATCATCATCTTTTGCTATTATATTTTTTTAATTCTTTGTTTATAGCTATCATTATGCTTTGGACATCCGTATCAGAAGTTCCCATTAGAACCTCCATAGCATCTTCTATAGAGGTCATAGTATATATGTGAAAGTTTCCATTCTTAATTTCTCTCTCAACTTCTGCACTTAAAACCAAATCATCTGCATTAGACATTGGTATCATTACGCCTTTGCCCACTATTGTATCTATTGCCTTGCAAACTCCAAAAAAACCCTCTATTTTATCGTTTACTCCACCTATAGGTTGAACATCCCCAAATTGATTTACAGAGCCTGTGACTGCAATATTTTGTTTTACAGGTATCTTACTTAGGGCTGATAGCATACATACTATTTCTGCCACAGACGCACTATCTCCATCCACTTTCCCGTAAATTTGTTCAAAACTTAGGTGAAAGTCCACTGGTAATTTAGTGAGTCCCCCATTAATAGCACTTATATATCCCTTTAGAATATTAATGGATTTACTATGGATATTTCCACTAAGATTACTATCCTTTTGAACGTCTACAATATTTCCTTCTCCCTTATAGCAACGGCATGTAATCTTTATTGGTTTACCAAAACTTAAATATCCAGTATCAATTACCGATAATCCATTCACTTGTCCGATTCTACTATTTTTAACGTCAATGAGCATTTTCTTTTCAGTATAGTTATTTAAAATCTCCTTTTCCATAATGTCTTGCCTGTATGCTATGTGGATTATATCTTCTGCACTAATTTCTTGCCTATTTTCTTCGCACACCCTATTGTTTGATAATGTTATTAGCTTACTTATTTCATATTTATCATAGTATATTTTTTTCCTACTCTGAGCCTTTCGAGATAAGACCTTTGCCACTTCTCTTACCGCTCCACTCGTAAGAATTTTAAAATTATTTTCACTACAAATATTATTTATTTCAAATATTAAAGAGCTCTTTAAATCATTATCTATATCCTGAAGCGGACTACATTCTGCTTTTATAGTGAAAATTTTTCTAAAGTCTTCATCATAATTATAGAGCAAGTCGTAAGTTTCATAATCCCCAATAAGAATTACCTTTTCTTTAATTGGTATGGGCTCTGGTTTTATTGTACTTAATGAGACCATGTCATAATAACTTCTGTTGTAAGTCACATCCACTTTCTCTGCTTGCAATGACTTTTTTAAATAATAGTAGGCTGAAGGATTACTTAACAATGTGTTTGCTCTAATCACCAAACACCCTTCATTTGCTTTTAACATACTACCACTTTTTATAAGTTCTATATTCGTAGAATAAGCCCCATTATGATTTTCATATTCTATATTTCCAAGTAAGTTTGTTAAATTAGGATCTTGTTCAAATATTACTGGTGGAACGAACTTCTTACTATTATCTACCATTACATTTACAGCATATTTAAATATAATTTCATTTATTTTTTCCTCATCCTCATCAAAGCTTAGTGAATAATTATCTATAAGTTTTTTTTCAATGTTACTTTCTACCATATGAAAATAATTTTGAACAACTTCATCTTCAATGAATCTATTTTCATATTCTTTTTTTAAATCATTCATTTCATTTTTATAATATGCTTCCATTATTTGTTTTAGTTTATCTATATCCCTTGCTTCAATATCTTTTAACTCCTCTAATGTTTCCCTAGCTTTATCTTTTAAAATACGCACTGTCTCTAAAATTCCTTCTTTTTTTTCACTATCTAATATATCATATTCATTTTCAGTCATTTCTTTCCCGCTACTTAAAGGAATGAATGTAAATCCATTATTAGCAGATTTTATATCGAAGCCTTTATCTTTAGCTGCATCTATTAGTTTAGAAATTAGTTCATTTCTTTTCTTTTGAATATTTTCCTGAATTTCTTCCTTTTCTTTATCTGTAGAATTGTTATAAAACTTAAACGTGCACTCTAAATACTCATTCTGCAGATCCTCAAGAGTGTCTTTTAGCCTATTAGCACCCCCATTACTTACAGAAATCGCTTTAGGAAATTTTTCATCTTCATATAATACATAACAAATATCTTTTGGTTTTGGCTTATTTTCGAAAATTTTATTTACATATTTCATAATATCTTTAAGAGCCTCTTTTGAAAAATCGTCTATTAAATAAACATTAAAGCCCTCTTTATCTATACTCAGAGCAGTTTTAATATCTTCTATTACATCAAAATACTGTGGCAATGAATCTAATGGTTCGCGTGTGCTCATATCTTCAATATCAAATTCATAAATAATGTCCTTTGGAGTTAATTCCCTGTTCATATTCCTCCTCCTTTCAATCCTTTATTATATTAATATTCTTAATTTACTAATTTAGGAACAAATATTATCATTAAGAAATAATAATATTTTTTACAATTATGCGTTTACATTTTTTTCCAAGAAAATTTGAATCATGAAATTAAAAATAGACTTTTATTAATACTTGAGTTAAATTACAACATAAGATATAATAAGTTATTGACTTTTTATATTTTTTATAATTTCTATTGTAAAGGAGTAATACTGATGGGATTTAAAGACAAATTGACTAATAGCTATACACAGGCTTATTTAAAAAGATATGGTGATAGACTTACTCAAGCTCAAGGTAGAGTTCTATCTGTCAAAGTAGAGGAAAAAAGTTACTTTAAAATATTTTATAAATTAATTGTAACCATCTTAGTAAAGGCAGACGGAAGTAAATCTATTGCTAAGTGCGTATTTAAGAAAAAACGTTGGTTTAAAAAAATCAACTTTATTTCTGTGCTTCAAGGTCATTCTGTTATAATTCAAGGAATGAAGGGTAAAAAAGGAAAAGAGCACAGAGAGCAGATTCAAATTGTAAATATTAGAAATATGACTACAAAGAAGGATCTAGTTCCAACAAAAGGGAATACTCCTGCTCCAAAAGTTCAAAGGGCAAGATCTGATAAACGTTTTAAATAAAGTTAAAAAAGTATATATTACTACTAATGCGTTCATTTCGCTAAGAACTACTAATTTTATTTTTAATTAATCTGCTAAAAAACATAAACTCGCATTCGCTCAAACATATGTTTTTCTTAACGCACCTTAATTAAAAATAAAATAAGAAGTTCTAAAGCTTATTCAAACGCATTATACGTAATATATACTTTTTTTTATGCGTAAAAACATTTAATGATTGTGAATTAAATATAAGTACAAGCTATTTATAAAAGAAATAATACCAGAGAAAAACAGGATAATTAACCATTGACCAAGCTGGAGTGGTATTGTATGAAATACCCTTTGAAGTGCTGGTACGTAAACTATGCTAAGTAGCATAAATACGGATATTCCTACAGCACCTATCAGGTATAAATTAGTAAATGGATTGATTTCAAATAAAGATAGCTTTTCTGACCTACATTCAAACACATGTATAAGTTGCGATAAAACTAGAGTTCCAAGAGCCAGTGTTCTACATGCCTCAAGGCTCATACCATAATATTTACCACCAATAAAAGATAATATTGTACATACACCAATGAGACATCCCCGGATTACAATCTTTTCTGTAAGTCCTCTTGAAAATACACTTTCATTCTTTTCTCTTGGCTTTTCAAACATAATATCACCGTCAGCAGGATCAACTCCAAGAGCAATAGCAGGAAGTCCATCTGTAACTAAATTTACAAATAAAATTTGTATTGGAAGCAGTGGATTTTCTAAATAGAATAGAGAAGCCAAAAACATAGTAAGTACTTCCCCTAAATTACAGGACAATAAATACCTAATAAATTTTCTTATATTATTATATATTACACGCCCCTCTTCTACTGCTGCAACAATGGTTGCAAAATTATCATCTAAAAGAATCATTGAGGCTGCCTCTTTAGTTACATCTGTTCCAGATATCCCCATAGCTATGCCGATATCTGCTTCTTTTATGGCTGGAGCATCATTTACACCATCTCCTGTCATGGCAACAATTCCGTTACTAAGTTTAAATGCTTTTACAATTCTTAACTTATGTTTTGGGCTTACTCTTGCGAATATTTTATAATTATTTATATTTTTTTCTAATTGCTTATCGTTTAATAGGTCAAGTTCATCTCCAGTTATAACCTCACTAGGCTCACTACAAATATCTAACTCTTTACCAATAGCATAAGCTGTGTTTTTGTGGTCTCCTGTTATCATTACAGGTTTTATACCTGCAACCTTGCATTTTAAAACTGCCTCCTTTACTTCAGTCCGAGGAGGATCAATTATACCTACAACACCTATAAAAATTAAATTAGACTCTAGATTATCGTTTTTCACAATACCCGCCACCTTATAGGCAGATGCAATGCATCTTAGTGCCTTATAAGACATAGAATCTATAGCCCTGAGTAGTGCATTTTTATAGCTCGGAAGCATCGGCTGCACGTTTCCATCTATCAATATATAATTGCATTTTTCTACAACTCTTTCTGGAGCACCCTTTACATAGCAAACTTCTCTATCACATTCTTTTACAATGACAGACATAATTTTTCTTGTTGAGTTAAAAGGTATTTCATATACACGTCTTGATTTTTTTAAAAATTCTTGTAACTCCTTAGAACTTCCAAAAAAACCTTTAATTAATGCGGTCTCAGTAGGATCACCAAAGAGGCACTTTTCTAGATTTTTTCCATTGAAATCATAATTACAATCATTACAGTATGTATATGCACTTTTCATAATTAGATTTAATGGAATTTTGTCTGTATCAACATTGTAAATCTGGCCATTAAAATACAATGCTTTTACTGTCATATTATTTTCAGTTAGAGTTCCTGTTTTATCTGTGCATATTACAGAAGTACAACCTAGTGTTTCAACCGCTGGCAGTTTTCTAACTAGTGCTTTTCTTTTAAGCATTCTAGATACTCCAAGGGCCAAAGCTACCGTAACAATAGCAGTTAAGCCTTCTGGTATTGCAGCTACTGCTAGACTTACCCCAAGTAGGAACATTGCGTACTTATCTTGCCCACGCCAAATACCCATAAATGTTACAACGGCACAAATTATTATACAAAGTGCAACTAATATTTTCCCAAGATGATCCAGCCTTTCTTTCAATGGAGATTTCTCATTCTCAATATTATGAAGCATATTTGCTATTTTTCCCATTTCTGTGCTCATTCCTGTTGCCACAACTTTTGCTTTAGCTTTTCCTGTAAGCAATATTGTTCCCATATAAATGTTATTATCACCAGAACTTACACTTTTGTGTGCTCCTGCTGACTCCCCAGTAAGTAGTGACTCATCTAGCATTGCATTACTATCCTCAGTCAAAATACAATCCGCTGGTACTCTATCTCCACTTTCTAAAATCACTAAATCACCAGGAACTAAATATATGGCATTTATGACTAGTATCCCTCCATTTCTAAGTACTTTAGCAGTTGGTGCTGCTAGCTGACTTAAAGCCTCAAGAGACCTCTCAGTTCTATACTCTTGAATAAAACCTAGTATTCCATTCATTATAACTATAATAAATATAGTTATTGCATCTGCTTTTTCACCCATGATTCCTGAAATCAATGTTGCAACAATTAGTATCCAAGTAATAAAATCATTGAATTGCGAAAAAAATATTGAAACAGGAGATATCTTTTTTTTATTTTCTAATTTGTTAAATCCATATCGCTTTAATCTATTTTCAACCTCTTCTGTGCTTAGCCCCTTTGATGTGCTTATACTATCATAAACAGATCCATCCTTATTTTTATCCTTTGCACTATCCTTTGACAATTGTTCGTTAATCACTTCCATGCCCCCTTATACTTCTCCCACCTATATACCATTTACTAATTTTGTTACCTTGCTATATTACTATATATTTTATTCTTTAATAATATATGTGTTTATTTACTTACATATGAAAAGAATCTAGTATATTATTTTACATAGCATTGGTTTTTTCTTTACAATATACAAGTTTAAATATAAAATAGTAATAACAATGATTATTAATAAAAAATTACAAATGAGATACTAGGATAGGTAACAATTGATAATTTTCACCTATCCCAGACGAAAACTAGGAGGAACATACGTGAAAAACATTATTTATGTTACTGGACATAAAAATCCAGATACTGACTCTATTTGCTCTGCTATTGCATATGCAGAGTTTAAAAATAAAACTGGAAAAATCCCTGCAGTTGCTATAAGACTGGGTGCAACAAATTTAGAAACACAATTTATCCTTAATTACTTTAAAGTAGCGGAACCTGAGCTTATAACTACGGTTAAAACACAGATTTCTGATTTAGATATAGATATTGTAGCCCCTATATCACCTGATATTTCTCTGAAAATGGCCTGGTCCATTATGAAGAAAAATAATATTAATACTCTGCCTGTTATAGACGAAAATGA
Organism: Clostridium sp. FP1; assembly: GCF_011065975.2. NCBI lineage: Bacteria > Bacillati > Bacillota > Clostridia > Eubacteriales > Clostridiaceae > Clostridium > Clostridium sp. FP1. The sequence goes on from NZ_JAAMNJ020000001.1 coordinate 3,480,419, forward strand.
TAGGCTAGCTGGTGTAGCTTCGATTTCAAATCTTGCCGCAAGCTATTTAGATATTTGGGATAATTCTATTCTAGCTAAGAGTAATACTACACTTGAGAATATTTTAGATACTCTAGCAGCTAAATGCTTGTTTAAACCAGAAGATACTTTTAAAATAACTGGAAAGATTATTGTAGCTGCTATGAATCCTGAAAGTACCAAAACTGTAATTGAGGCTGGTGACATTGCCATATGTGGCGATAGAGAAGATTCTCAGTCTTTAATAATTAATTCTAAAGCTTGTCTTTTAATTATTACAGGAAATCATCCTCCAAAGGCTGAAGTTGTAAAACTTGCAAAGGCTAATAACTGTACAATTATATTAACCCCTTATGATACTTTTACAGCTTCTAGATTAATAACTCAAAGTATCCCTATAGATTATGTTATGACAAAAAAAAATGTTTTAAGCTTTAATACAGATGACTTTATTGAAGACATAAAGGATATTATGCTTGAAACTAGGTACAGAAGTTACCCAGTAATTGATGAAAATAATAAGGTTATTGGAAGTGTATCCAGATTTCATTTGATATCCCAAAACAGAAAAAAAGTAATACTTATGGATCATAATGAAAGAAGTCAGTCTGTGTCAGGCCTAGAAGATGCTGAAGTATTAGAAATAATAGACCATCATAGAATTGCAGATGTGCAAACTGGCTTCCCTATATATTTTAGAAATGAGCCTGTAGGTAGCACTTCCACCATCGTAGCCTCCATATTCTTTGAAAATGGAATTAGGCCTTCAAAAGGTGCTGCTGGTCTTCTATGTGCAGCGATAATCTCGGATACACTGCTGCTTAAATCTCCTACATCTACTATAGTAGATGAGCTTGTATTAAAAAGATTAGCTCAAATTGCCAATTTAAATATAGAAGAGTTTGCTAAAGAAATGTTTAAAGCTGGTACATCCCTTGAGGGTAAAACTGCTCAAGAAATTTTCTATCAAGACTTTAAGACCTTTTCTCTTAATAATTATAAAGTAGGAGTATCACAAGTTGGTACAATGTATATTGACGGCTTTGACTCATTGAAAGATGATATAATAACACTAATGAATAAAAAATCCAAGGAAAGTAGCTATGACATTATTTTACTAATGCTAACTGACATATTAAATGGAGGTTCCGTATTAATAGCTGCAGGGGAACATAAGGACATTGTTTCAAAAGCCTTTAATGTTACTCTTACTGATAATGGTGTATATATTCCTGGTATAGTATCAAGAAAGAAACAGGTTATACCACCTATTTCTGCTGCCATAAATCAAACAAAGTAAATCACATAATTCAAATAAAAAAGCAAAGCATATGCTTTGCTTTTTTATTTGAATTTATTATAACCCATAAATATTATTATAGAACTATACTAGTTTTAGAAGCAAAATAGTAATAAAGAGTATAAAACATATAGAATAACTTATACTTAAATAATCCTTAATGCATTCATCATCAATCTTGTTATTATATTCTCCATAACTTTTTAGATAATGCATATTATTACCATTATAATGAAAATAAAAATTAACGGATTCTATATAAGCCGCTAGTATATCTACGTTAAGAAGAGGTGTTTTCCAAAGGTTATTAATATAATCACCTTTAAACTTTATCCTTAAGCTTTTATTTTTGAAAACATAAATTGAATATAAAAACATCTCACCTATTAATGCTGGAATTATACAAGCTATAGATAGAATTCTACCTATTATATTCAAATCCTCATCAAAGCTCAAATTATAAATTAAAGCGAATATTATAGCAGCTCCATTTCCAAGCATAATAATATAAAATAAAGGCGCAATAAATCCACATATAAGTGATCTAGAGATAGTGGACATCGTGTCATAAAAACGTTTTCTTTCAGTGTGATCTAAGTTCTTCCTCTCTGTATTACTTATATCTATTACTATAAAAGCCGCCAATGCATTGTATAACTCAGTACTTTTCATAATAGAACTATTTTCCATAAAAGTAAGCCAAATATATATAACAATTACAGCAGAAAAATATAAAGTTTGCACCACATATATATTTTTTATTTTTTCCCTTAATTTTATATTAAGGGAATTAAATAAGCCTTGCCTATCTAGTCTCCATAGCAATATACTAAGTAAACACCCAAATACATATCCTATTCCCATTTACTTTCCCCCCAGATCATATTATTACGCACTTTAATATTAATATATGAGGATAACTCTTTAATTAAAACTATTTTTATTTTATTATTTAAATCAAGACAAAATAGACATGCCTATAAAAGCATGTCCATTTTAATAATAAATTTATTTGCGTAAATTATTAGCCATTTGCCACATTTCATCAGCAGTTTTTAAAGTAGACGAACTAAGTTGAAACGCCCTTTGAGTCACAAGCATATCCGTCATTTCTGTTGCCATATCAACATTAGATAGTTCTAAATATCCCTGCATAACAGAATAATCATTACTTTGCACAACCTGTGCACCAGGCTTTGGCATAAATAAACTGTCTCCTATAGAAATCATTGAATTATCACCTATAACATTTGCAATTTTCACTTTTCCCAGAGATACGTTTCCAGTGCCACCTTTTATAGTTACAACACCCTTGTCATCTACATTAAAATTGTTTCTATTGAATTTATAAGGTCCACCCACTCTGTTAATATTATTACCCTGTGCATCAACTATACTTAATCTATTTCCCCCCTGATCAACTATGGTACCACTTGAATCTGTGAGAAAATTACCTGTTCTTGTATAGGCTTTACTACCGTCCGGCTGAACCACCTCAAAATAGCCTGTACCATCTATAGCCAAATCCGTTGGAAGGTTTGTATTTGTAACACCGCCTTGCATATTATCTCTTGTCCATTCTCCTAGTCTAACACCAGTACCGTTTTGAAGTATGGATTTACCATTTTTATCAGAAGATACTGGGTATCCATTTCTATCAAGTGACTCGTAAACAAGGTCCTTAAAATTTGCATTAATTTTTTTATAACCATTGGTATTTACGTTTGCAATATTATTTGATATACAATCTAATTTTTCTTGTTGAGCCATCATAGAGCTTTGACTATTCCATAAAAGTCTTAACACTTGCTACATTCCCCCTCATTTGCACGTTTTATCTTACTGTACCAACATCATTAACAGCTTTTCCGAGTGTTTCATCCATGGCTTGTAAAACCTTTTGATTACTTTCAAAATTCCTCAAAATTGTCATCATATTTATCATTTCATTTGTAATATTAACATTAGATTTTTCTAGTGCGTTTTGTCTAACTATAATATTTTGATTTTGCAACGGATTTACTCCTTCAAACAAATTATCTCCAACTTTTTTAAGAGTTTTATAATCTGCAAAGTCCACTGTATTTAATTTATATAAATTTTCACCATTAACTGAGATATTTCCATATTTATCAGCTTTAAGTTTAGCATCACCAACAAATAGCGGTTGTACTGCATTTGTTGCTTTGTTCTTACATAACACCTTGTCTCCGCTATCTGTTACTAAATATCCCTGTCCATCAACATGAAAATTACCGCTTCTAGTGTAATAATCCTTATTATTAATACCATCATTCCTTTGCACTGTAAAAAATCCTTTTCCTTCAATTGCAAAATCTGTAGATTTATCCGTTGTTTGAATAAGACCTTGAGTAAATTCTGTGTTTATATCATCGATTCTACTTCCCATACTCAAAGAACCAATAGTATTTTTAGTGTTTTTGCCATTTACAATTTTATCATAGTTTTGTATTAATACATCATCAAATTTTTTAATAGAAAGATTTTCACTTTTAAAACCATTTGTATTGGCATTTGCTAAATTATTAGCTACTATACTTTGTTTAGCTTCTCCAGTTATAAGTCCTGTCACTGCTGTGTAAAGACCTCTAATCATTTTCCCACATCCTTATTATTAATAATTGGCATTTCATCAGGGTAGCGCATTCCATATCCTCTAGCCTTTATTTCAACCTTGCCTTTACTCATTTCATAATTTATCTTTGCACCACTTAATAAAACCGCAGAAATAATCAGACCAATTCCTATTCCTATTAGAATTTTACTATCACTTAGAAAGCCTATTAAATTTTTTATCTTATATATAAATCCTTTATTAATAGTACTTCCCCCTTACCTAAATGCAATATTTCCGATATTTCTCCCACAGATAATCCTTCGGCAAATAGTCTCTTTATTTCCTCTAGCTTTTCACTGTTTTTATTATGCGCTGCATCTATAATAATTTCATTTTCGTTTTCATCATCAATTTTCCCTCTATTTTCTCTATGTTTAGATTGCTCTATATATGAAATATCTAAGTTTTTATTTGTGGCCTCATTTTTTTTCATAATTTCTTTAATTTGCATTAATTCACTTTGAAGTTCCAAAATACTTTCAGAAAATTCTCGTCTAAGCTCTCCTATTCTAATGTCATAATCCTTGGTATTTTCTATAGCATTTCCTAGAGCTCCTTTAAAGGACTTGTTCTGCTTTTTTATAGATAAGACATTTAAAATTACAAGAATTAATCCAATAAAAATTAATAAACCCGTCATATAATTCACTCCAAATTCTATACTATTTCATATTTCAGTTTTACTAGAGCTTTTCTTAGATTTACAAGCGCCCTACTGTGAAGTTGACATACTCTTGATTCAGATACATTCAAAATATTCCCTATTTCTTTTAGTGTAAGTCCTTCGTAATAATATAAGGTTAAAACCATTTTATCTTTCTCTTTTAGGTTATCGAGGCCCAAGGATAAATATTCAACTTGCTCTTTCTCCTCTAATACTTTTTCTGGGCTTGGACTTTTATCATCCTTAATTGTACCACTAAGTGGCATTTCATCCTCATCCGAAAATATTAAATCTTCTAGTGAAACTACAGATATATAATTTATATTATTCTCAATATCAGCTACCTCATCAATTGTAATTCCGAGTTCCTTTGCAATTTCATAGTTTGAAGGCTCTCTATAAAGAAGTTTCTGTAGCCTCTCAATTGCTTCATTATACCTATTAAGCTTATCCATAGCGCCCTTAGAGATGGGGCTATTCTTACGAAGCTCATCAATCATAGCACCTTTTATTCTTATTGATGCATAACTTGAAAACTTCATGCCTTTAGTTGCATCGAATTTCCCTAGTGCATCCATAAGTCCAACCATTCCATAACTAATTAAATCTTCATATTGCACATATTTAGTTTTCCCAATTATTACTCTAGATGCAATATATTTAACTAAGGGTATATTGGTTTTAACAATTTGCTCTCGCACATCAGCTAAACTCGCTATGGACATATAAACGCCTCCTAAATTTTTTTCATCTGTTCTCTCATAAGTTGAAATATATATTTAATAATTCTTTCCCTTGTTAAACTATCTAGGAATTCAAAGCTGAGTCCACAAACAAATCTACCTTCATCATCTTTTTGGATTCTCTTTGCTTGTCCCACTATATGTATATCTTCATTATTAATCGTTAAATTTACCAAAATAAAATCATTCTTCACAATTTCTTCTGATACTCTGACCTTCATGCCACCACCACTTAAATCAACTATTGCAGCCTTCAAATATTCACTCTCATTTATGGTCCTTGGACTTATTTTAGGCTGATTCTTAAGGTTTTTATATTTAGCAGTATTTATCAATGATATCCTAACATATTTTCTTCTTTGAATCTTTTCTATTTCCACAGGTTTTGATATAAGCAAAATAGGTATATTTTCAATTTTACGTCCTATAACTGAAGACTTAAATTTATAAAGATTTTCATCTTCATAATAAATTACATCTATAATATCTCCCCTTGACAATGGAACATATTGACCTCCACTCATAGGAATACTAATTGCTATATATTCCTCTGTTAAATCTTGTATGTTAGTATTATAATATCTTTCATCAACTAATATTTCTACTTTCTTGTTTATGGCAAAATCAATCTTAATCACTACTTCAACCCCTTATGAAAAAATGCTAAAAATTTTCTTAAATAACCCTTCTATCCCCATACTACTTGTCTTATCATTCATACCTTCAATTTTACTTGCAATACTATTTATATCCCGGGCGGACTCTGAACTCGGATAACTTAGAATTACAGGTTGTTGAGCTCTTACTGCATAAGCTAATTTTTTATCCTCACTGATTTTACCTAAATATTCTAATTTCATATCAAGAAATTTAGTAACAGCATTATTAAACTTATTAAAAGTCATATTAGCTTCATTATTATCTAAGGATCTATTCACTATAACTTTCGCAGAATCTTTAATTTTAAAATGCTTAACAGCCTTAAGTAGACTATATGCATCTGTTAGTGAAGTAGGTTCTGGAGTTGTTACAATTATTAAATCCTCACAACAAGCAATAAAACCCAAAACGCTTTTATTTACACCAGCACCGGTATCCATTATTATATAATCTAGTCCTGTTAAAGCAGTAAGTTTATTTAAAAATGTATTCCTTTGAATTTCTGTCAAGTCCTCAACTTTCATAAGAGATGAGCCCCCTGGAAGAAGTTTGACCCCAAATGGTCCATTTATTACAACATCTTCAATTTCTTTACCATTGTTTATAACATCAAATACGTTGTACCTTGAAGCACATCCCATTATAATATCATCATTTCCCATGCCTATATCTGCATCAAAAATCATAACTTTCCTACCCATATTTTGAAGTGCAATAGATAAATTAACTACTATATTGCTTTTCCCCACTCCACCCTTACCGGATGTAACTGTTATAATTCTAGGCTTACTATCCAAACTATCAAGATTTTTCAATGCCATTTGTCTAAGTCCTTGTGCTTGGTCTAGCATATAGCATCCTCTCCTAATATAAGCCTAATAATTTTGTCCTCGGGTAACTCTTTAATATCATCAGGTACATTTTGACCAGTTGTCACAAAACTTAAGGGTTTTTGGGCAGTTTCTAATATATTAAGTATGGAACCATAAGTGGAAGTTTCGTCTAATTTAGTTACTATTATACTATTATAATTCAAAATTTGATATCCTTCAATAATATATTTAATATCTTTGTTCTTTGTTGTAGAACTTAGCACTAAATTGATGTTTTTTGTATCTGCTTTTTCCACAAAGGTTCGGAGTTCAGAGATTTGCATTTTGTTTTTACTACTTCTTCCAGTAGTATCAATTAACACCACCTCACAGTCACTCATAGACTCTATAGCATCATCCATATCCTTCATATTGTATACTACTTTAAAAGGTATGTTCATAATATCCGCATAAGTTTTAAGCTGTTCAACCGCACCAATTCTGTAAGTATCTACAGTAATTAGCCCTACTTTTTTCTTCTCAACTAGTGCTAACCTTCCTGCAAGTTTTGCAATAGTGGTAGTTTTCCCTACACCTGTTGGTCCTACCATCACTATTCTTCCTTGTAAATTCGGATTAATAACATGAATCATTTCTTTTAGTATAAGTTTCAATTTTTCATATTCACTAGTTTGCAGCTCATCTTTAGCTTTAAAATTTTGAATTCTCATCATTATATTTACGATAATTTCACTATCTACATCATTCTCTTCTAACATTTTTTCTATATCACTTTTATTATTATTTCCTGGGATATTATCACTGGTAAGTTTATTTATCATAGTTTTCATTTGTTTCATTTCACTCATTAGATCCATTGTGGAATCAATACTGTTAGCCTTTTTGTTAACAGTATTGCTCTCCTGCGCATACCCCGAATTTTTATGTGGGTTGCTAACTTCTTTTTCAAGCTCCCTAGGGTATGCTTTAATTTCATTTTGCTGCTGCACAACTTTTTTAATTGCCTCGATGCTTTCTTTCACATCTTGATTTTGCTCACTTATTTCATTTTCAATAGCTGCAGTAACTTCAATGATTTTGTGTGAAAATAATCCTTTTATTCCTGGTTTCCGGATTTTTCTTTGACTTATAATTACAGCTTCCGAGCCTAGTTCATATCTTATTCTTGTCATGGCTTCGTTCATGCTATTCACTACATATCGTTTTATAATCATTGTAGAGTCACAACCCCTTCAGTTTTAATCTCAACTTCATTTGGTATCTCATTGAGAGAAAGCACGCAAATAGTAGGAAATACCATTTCAATTAACCTTCTAAAAGCTGGCCTTATCTTTGGAGATACTAGTATTACTGGTTGATTATTATGAAAATAAATTGTGCTAATATTACTTTTAATGGAATTCAATATCTTACCTGTGGTACCCGGATCTACTGCTGGAAAAGATCCCTGTATGGACTTTTGAATATTACTAGAAATAATATTTTCAACTTCAGGTGAAAGGGTTATAATTGTTATACTTCCATTATCGTCAACTAGTCCATTACAAATACTTCTTCCCAGAGAAAAACGAACATATTCTGTTAATAATTCTATATCCTTAGTTATTCTAGAATTATCCGCCAAGGACTCGAGTATTGTAACCATATCCTTTATAGCTACTCTTTCTTTAAGTAAGCTTTGAAGAACCTTTTGAACCTCACCAATAGTCATAAGATCTGGTATTAATTCTTCCACTACAGTATTATATTTTTCTTTTACAGAATCAATTAATAGCTTAGTTTCCTGCCTGCCTAGGAGTTCAAAGGCATGATTTTTAATAGTTTCTGTTAAATGAGTAACCATTACAGTAGTTGGATCTACCACTGTTAGTCCCTTTATTTCCGCATCTTCTCTTTGATCATTATTTATCCACACTGCAGGCAATCCAAAAGTGGGTTCAATTGTATTAATACCTTGTATATTAATATCTTCAGAACTAGGGTCAATACAAAGTAGCATGCTTGGCATTAAATCACCTTTAATTATTACAGTTCCACGAATCTTAACTACGTATTCATTTGTTTTAAGTTGCAAATTATCTTTAATTCTAATGGGTTGAACAACGATTCCCATTTCAAGGGCACATTGTCTTCTTACTGAAGCAATTCGTTGTAATAGATCTCCTCCTGTAGCTTCGTCTGCCAGAGGGATTAGTCCATAGCCTATTTCTATTTCCATAGGTTCCACAGAAATCAGACTCATTACATTTTCTGGTTCTCTGTTTTCAGTTTCGAAATTTTCTTGTTCATCATTTTCTATTCTCATAATCTTTTGATCTTTTTCATCCTTATGCAAGAAATATGCACTGGTTGCCGTAGCAATGGATAACAAAATAAAAACAATATGAGGCATGCCTGGAATAGCAGCCAAAACTAATAGTACCACTGATGCTAGGGCAATAACCTTTGGAAATGCTGTAAGTTGCGACGTTACTTGAGTTCCTAAGTTTGTAGTGCTACCAGACCGCGTAACCAGAATACCTGAAGCAACTGATATTAAAAGCGCCGGAATCTGGCCTACAAGACCATCCCCTACTGTAAGGCGTACATAAGTAGTTGCGGCTTTTCCAATTGGCATTTTAAGCATCAGTACACCTATAATTATCCCACCAAAAATATTAATCATGGTAATAATTATACCAGCTATTGCATCTCCTTTTACAAATTTAGAAGCTCCATCCATCGCTCCATAAAAACTAGCTTCATCCTGCAATTTTATTCTTCTCGCTCTTGCCTCTTCTTCAGTTATAACACCTGCATTCAAATCAGCATCAATACTCATCTGTTTACCTGGCATAGCGTCTAGTGTAAATCTGGCAGAAACTTCTGAGACTCTACCTGCACCCGCTGTAATAACTATAAACTGTATAACAATTATTATTAAGAAAATAATTATTCCAACTACATAATTACCTCCAACAACAAATTCACCAAAGGCTTCAATTATATCTCCTGCATAAGCTTCTGTTAATACTAGCCTTGTAGACGAAATATTTAGCCCCAATCTTAAAAGTGTTGTAATAAGCAGTAATGTTGGGAAAACTGAAAATTGCAAAACTTCCGTTGTAAACATTGTTAATAGTAAAATTACAACTGCTAGTGTAATATTGAGTGCAATTATTACATCAAGGAGCTTTGGTGGTAATGGGATTATTATCATTAAAATTATCCCCATTACGCCAAATGCTACTAAAACATCCATATTATTTTTCATGTTAATTCTTACTTTTTCAGCCACAATTACCCTCCACTACTTTCTTTTCTTTAATTTGTATACCAGTGCTAATATCTCTGCCACAGCTCCATACATTTCAGTTGGAATTTCTGAGCCTATATCTAATTCTTTATATATTAACCTTGCTAGTGGTTTATTTTCAATAATTGGGATATCATTTTCTTTAGCAAGCTCTTTTATTTTTATAGCCACATTATCTGCACCAATAGCCACAACTATTGGCGCCCCTTCGCCTCCCTGCTCATATTTAATAGCAATAGCTAGATGAGTAGGGTTTGTGATAACCACAGTAGCATCGGGAACTGATTGCATCATTCTACTTGATGCCATTTCTCTTTGCTTTTGCCTAATTTTCGATTTAATCTGCGGGTCTCCTTCTTGTTGTTTGTATTCCTCTTTAACTTCCTGCATACTCATTTTAAGTTCTTTGTTATGCTTATATTTTTGGTATGCAAAATCAATTACGGATATTATAAGCATAATTATGGCGATTTTAAAAAATATATCTATTACCAATTTCCCAAAAACAACTAAAATGGCCTCTATTTTAAGACTTCCGTAATTCATTATATCTAAATAATTGCTTTTAATAAAATTATAAGCTACTATTCCTATGGTGGTAACTATAGCTAAATTTTTCAGTAAATCCACCAAGGATCTTGTAGAAAAAATTTTCTTAAATCCACTTATGGGACTTAGTTTTTTTAAATCAGGTTTAAGTGGTTCACCGGTAAGTATAAAACCAGATTGCATTAAACTTGCCACCACTCCCATTATCATAATAGGCACCAAAATTGGTAAAACCACAAGCCCAGATTTCATTGCGGAAACAAGAAGCACAGTTCTAAGAGTATACTCATTTACATTCAAGGTTAAATAATTGTTTAAGAAAAGACTTACTACACCTTTTAAAGTGTCTAATATATAAGAACCGAGCATTATGAGCAAAACTGTTGAGGTTAAAAGGGTAATGGTAGATGATAATTCCTTACTCTTTGCTACTTGCCCCTTTTTCTTTGAATCACTTTTCTTTTTTGGAGTAGCTTCTTCTGTTTTTTCACCACTATCCGCTGAGACAAAAATTAGCATAGGTATTACCTTATAGAAAGCTTTAATTATATCTGGAATAGTGTAAAAAGAATTTACTATTAACTTTATGACAATAGGTAGTACTAAAGCAAAACAACTGAGTCCTACTAGTATTTTTATTGGCATACCTAAAATCATAACATTTAATTGTGGTACAGTTCTTGATACCAGGCCCATAGCTAAATCTGTTATAATAATTATCAAAATAATTGGTATTGCTATTTTAAATCCAAGTGTAAAAAATTCTATGAAAATTTTCACCATCATCATAGCTGTTCCCTGTGAAAGTATAAACTTTCCAATATTAACAATGTTAAAAGAATCGATAATAGCCCTTATCAGCATATGATGGCCATCTACAACAAAAAACATTACCATACTTACCCAGTAAAGCAACCTTCCAAGCAGTGTAACATTCTCATTAGATATAGGATCAAACATGCTCATCATGGAAAAACCAACTTGGAAATCCATAAGCTGCCCAGCCATCTGCGCAGAGAAAAAACAAAACTTTGTTATATATCCTAATGTTAAACCAGTAATAACCTCATCTATACAGAACTTTATGAGTCCAGTGTTACTCGCAATTAAGCTTACATTTGCATAATTAACACCTGGCAAAATCAGAAAAGTGAAAACAACACAAAATCCAACTTTAACCATTGCAGGAGTACCCTTAGGAAAGAAAATTGGTATACCAATAACGAATGCTGATATTCGCAGTAGCACCATTATAAAGCCTAAATAATAAGCTGTATTAATCAATATATCTCCACCTAACCTCCCATATTAGCAATAAGTTCAAAAATCCTAGTAGTAAAATCAACTACGGTGTGAAGCATCCAACTGCCCATTAATAAACCAATAAGTGCTACTGCAAGTAACTTTGGCACAAAAGTCAACGTTTGCTCCTGTATTTGAGTAGTAGCTTGAAATATACTTACTATTAGCCCTACTAAAGTTGCTACAATAAGTATGGGAGCCGATACCAATATTGCAGTTTGAATAGCATCTTTTATTACAGATAACACAATATTCTCTGTCATTTAATTCACCTCAACTAAAGCTCATAATTAATGATTTTACAAGCAGATTCCAACCATCTACCATAATGAATAACAATAATTTAAATGGGAGAGAAATCATAACTGGTGGTAGCATCATCATTCCCATAGCCATAAGAATACTGCCTGTCACAATATCTATTATAATAAAAGGGATAAATAATAAAAATCCCATTTCGAAAGCTCGCCTTAGTTCACTTATTATAAAAGAAGGTACCACTGCATATAGAGGTACTTTATCATAGGTAAGTTTAGGCTTTCCTTTGCTCATTACCACTTTGCCCTTTGCATCAACTTCATTTTTAACCGTATCTTCTAATTTTCCCACTTCTAAAAAGAGCTTTAAGTCCTTAGCTCTGGTCTGTTTTAACATAAAATCTCTCATGGGTTTAGACCCCTTATCAATAGCAACAGATTGAGTTATTTTATTATTCAAATAGGGAGTTAAAGCATCCTTATTTACTTTTGTAAAGGTTGGTGCCATAGTAAAAAATGTTAAAAATAGAGCTAGTCCAATTATAACCTCTTTTGGTATTGCCTGTTGAACACCAATAGCAGTTTTAAATAAGGATAGCACTATAATTATCCTTACAAAACTGGTAGTCATTATAATAAATGAAGGAAGTAAGGTAAGTATAGTAAGAACCATTAACAGCTTAATATTATCTACATAATCCGTTGGAGTAGTTGCTTTATCAATAGAAAGATTAATTTTTGGTATTGGTAGTGTTTGAGGAGCTGCATTTACTACTTTTATTGTAACAATCCCCACTATTACCATAATCAAAGTAAAAATAACAATGTTTTTATTTTTTATTTTCATCTTTAGCACCCTTTTTCATAATATGTTTTTTGAATAGTTCCTTCATGTCATCATACTGAGGTAGCTCTTTAATATTTTCAATTGTACTAATCTCTTCCATTGGCAACTCAAATAAAATATTAATTTCCCTGGAACTAGAAGAAACTGCATAGGCTTTTCCTCCAATTTTCACAACTATAATGCTATTATCCTTAGATAGTGCAATTCGGTCTATTACTTTCATATATCTACCATTTTGCAATTTTTGAAGTTTATTACCACCATATTTTAAAGATAAATATAAAATAAGTAATATGAAAGGTAAAAACATTGTGATTTTTAAAAGTAATGTCCAAAATTCTAAATCCATGATTTTACCACCTACTGTACCAATATATCGTTAAAATATATATGGGATGCTTTTCCTTTTGTTAAAATAGGATTTATACTTTTAATTAGCTGACTCTTTATAGCGTCAACACCTGTTGCACTAAAGTCCGTAGTTTTTTTTGCTCTAAGAGTGGTAATGACTACATCTCTAATTATGGAGGTTTTTGCTGTTAGTTCTGCTGTTAAATCCGCATTATCTTCGTAGCCAATAACAACCTTCACCTTTAGATAACGCTTTCCATCCTCATCCATTAGATTCACTAAAAATTCCTCCAATGGGAAAGTTATTTCATTACTTTCCACAACTTTAACTATTGTGGTCTTGGCACCTGAACCTTTTTGACCAATTATATAGGCACCTGCAGCTGCACCACCTACTACAATTAATATTAATAGAACTATAATAACTATTTTTAAAGAATTTCCTTTTTTGGTTTTCTCGCTCATTTTTTAGTAGCCTCCTTTTCACTTGCAACAATTAAGATATTTACTCTTCTGTTTAATGCTCTGTTTGTTTCATTAGTATTTGGTACAATAGGTTGATATTCAGCGCAAGCAATAGATTTAAATCGCGCAGGATGAGACTGACCCTTAACCGTTACAAAATATTCAAGCACATTTAATGCTCTAGCAGAAGATAATTGCCAATTATTCTTATATTCAAAATTACTAATTGGTAAATTATCCGTATGCCCCTCTATTACAATATCATTGGGCAAAGTAGCTACTAGTGCATTTATTGAATCTAACACTGGCTTACTCTTATCTATAATTTCTGCTTTTCCACTTTGGAACAAAATATTTGCCTTAAGTTGAATAATAACACCCCTACTATCAGTTTTTATTACTACTGTACCTTCTAGTTTTTGCTTTTTTATAAAACTTTGAACCTTTTCATATATGTCTTGTGTATCTTTACTAGGTGTTGTAGTGGGTATTGGTTCCCCAACTAATGGAACTTCTCCATTTTTTACATTGAACTCTAAAATACTAGTTCCAGTTTCACCTGTGAGTACTGATTGAAGTGAGGATGCAATTTGTTTGAACTTAGCTGCATCAACTGTGGAAAAAGAATATAATAATACAAAAAAAGTAAGAAGAAGTGTCATTGTATCTGCAAAGGTAGCTAGCCACGCATCTGTTCGCATCTCTTCTCCAGCATTTTTTTTTCTAGACATTATCTGTCACCCCAACTGCTTTGGCTTGCTCCGCAGTAAATTTAGCTCTGTCAACTGGTGATAAGTAAGATGTCAATTTTTCTTCAACAATCCTTGGATTTACCCCGGATTGAATTGCAAGTATTCCCTCAAGCATCATTTCCCGATTATTTACTTCAATGCTAGATTTATAATTTAGATTTTGCGCCATAGGAACCAATATTAAGTTTGCAAGTAGTGCTCCATAGAATGTAGTTATTAACGCTTTTCCCATACCAGAAGCTAGGGCTGAGGAATCACTTAGATTTGCAAGCATTTGAATAAGTCCTATAAGGGTACCAAGCATACCAAAAGCTGGTGCATAAGCTGCCCAAGCTTTTAACATATTAGCTCCATCACTATGACGGCGCTCCATCTCTTCTATTTCTAGTTCCATAATATCCTTTATTGTTTCAGGTTCTAGACCATCCACCACCATTTGAAGCCCTTTTTTTAAAAACTCATTAGTTAATTGTACCATTTCATCTTCAAGAGATAAAAGTCCTTCTCTTCTTGCTTTTTTAGATAAATTTGTAAAACTATTAATAATTTCAGAACTAGAGGATGTACTTTCTTTAAAAGATTGTACAATGACCTTAAACACTTTATTCATAGCTCCAATAGGATAAGCTATTAGCAGTGCAGCAAATGAGCCCCCTACAGTAATTGCTATTGAAGCAGGGTCATAAAATATTTTTAAACTAGTTCCACCAGATGCCATACCCCATACAGTTAGCCCAAAACCTATTACAATCCCAATAGTGGTCAAAAAATCATGTTTTTTCATGCTATTGCCTCCTATAAATCCCCAGTAAATATCCTGTTTTTATATTTTATTATTTTATCAATTACTGCATCTGTGCTCTCAAGCACAATATACCTCTTGCCGTTTACTAAAGTTATTAATGTTTCTGGCATTGTTTCAATTTTTTCTATAACTTCAGCATTTAAGATAAATTCTTCTTTATTTAAGCCTGTAAGTTTTATCATGGGAACCTCCTATGATTTACGATTTACAATCCATTATTATAAACTATTTTCAAAAAAATAACTAAAATCAAAGGAATTTGGTAAATCTCAAATATTTTTAATATTTGAGACCTATTACAAATTCACTTTAGAATTTCCTAATTTACACTATCTCTTTAGGCCTATTATATCCTGTAATATTTCATCTCCTGTACTAATTGTCTTACCAGCTGCTTGGAAAGCTCTGGTTGCAATTATCATATCTGTAAATTGCTCAGCTAGGTCAACATTTGACATTTCAAGCATTCCTTGAAGCATATCACCGTAGCCTGCGCCATTGTCTAGAGCAGGATCAGTAGCAGCAGGATCAATATTCTTTCCTGTTCTTACTATTGCAGCACCAGAGTTAGACGTATTTTGATATATGTTTCCACCCACTTTAGATAAACCTGCAGGATTTTTAAATGAGGCTACAGCAATTTGCCCTAATATTGCTACTTTACCACCCTCTAAAACAGCTTTTATTACTCCATCTTTTTCTATAGAAAATGTTTTGACTCTAAAATCGCCAGCAGGAGTCACAGTACCTGCAGCATCAGTACTCTCCTCAAGATGAATCTTTTCTGGTATAACAAGAGGGACTAGTGTTGTGCTTGCGGTTAAGGTTGTGCTATCTGCATTAACATACGCTAAAGTTGGCGAAGTTGGTGGCTCAGTAGTTGACTTAGCCACGTCATAATCTATGCTTGGATTTGTGCCATCACCAATAGCATATCCTAGTACTCTTAACCCATCAGAATTTAATAAACTACCACTCTTATCTAAAGTTAAAGCACCGTCTCTCGTGTAGAATAAATCCGTTCCACTAGGAGGACTTGCTGTATGTTCAGTTGCATTTATACCCACACCATTTTCATTTGTAAGAGGTGTTCGACCTTTTGCTACCATTAAGTATCCTTCTCCATCCATAGCAATATCTAGAGGTCTAGATGTTGGTTGCATCCCTCCTTGGCCTACCAAGGTATCTATTCCTGCAACTTGTACTCCTAGCCCTACTTGCCTTGGGTTAATTCCTCCTTGACTTGCTCCTGGAGCTAATGCTTGAGACATACTTTGACTTACCATATCTTGAAATCTAACTCTTGAACCTTTAAAAGATGTAGTTCCACAGTTAGCTATATTATTTCCTATAACATCTAGTTTAACTTGATTTGCTTTCATTCCACTTATTCCTGCATATAATGATCTTAACATAATATTACCTCCATTTTTTTGTTTTTAGCTAAATTCCAATAGATTTATAACGTAATTCTAATTTTTCAGTAATGACTTTGCTTCTGTATTTCCACAAAGTTAAGCTTCCTTAAAGGTCCAGCTTATATCATAACTACACTATCTATATTGGTTATTATACTTGTTTCACTTTGATTTTTGTCCAAGGCAGTAATTACAGTCCTATTTTTAATACTGGTTATAAGTGCCATATCCTTATATAATATTAAGGCTTGTTTTGCACCTTTGTCCTCTGCCATATTTATTCCTTGGTTAATCTTCTTCATATCAGCATCATCAAAATCAATATTGCGACTATTAAGCCTTTGTGCTGCATGAGAGGATATGGTGAAACATTCTTCTTTTTTTATCTGTTTATCTAAAACTTGTTTAAAATCCGTAATTTCTTTATTATCTTTAACCTTATTTCCTTGCACGTTTCCATAAGAATAATCCGAAAAATCTTTTGCATCGTACAGTTTACCGTTTATCACTCTATATGACATAATATCACCTTACTATTTTCCATTAGATACTTGTTCTTGTACTTTTATTATATCAGCATAATTTATATCCTTGGTAATTTCTTGTCCATTTTCCTGCCATGCAATAGTTAAATTAACACCGTTTGCATCCCTGAAAACACTTTTAACTATACCAGTATAGTTTTTACCATCTTTTCCATCAGCATCTTTTGGCGCCAAAGCTTCCACTTGTTTGCCCATTAAACTTACTGCACTTGAAAAGCCTGTGTTTCCATTTATATAATCTAATCTATAATCTGGAACATCTAATATATCTGACAACGTATCGGCCGGAAAATTTTTCATAGACCCATCTGTAAGTTGTACTGCAAGTTTAGTTATACCTGCTTCTTTATAAACAGCCTTCACAGTGCCTCCATATTGCACTCCCTTTGCATCATAACTACTAAGAGCTACCATCTTACCCACTAGTGAAGAAGATGTTGAAAAAGCCACAGTGCTATTTAAATTTGTCATCTGCTCCAGTGTGGCAAATTGAGCCAATTGAGCTACAAATTCTGTACCATCCTTACCCTTAGTTGGATCTTGATTAGAAAGTTCCGCTGAAAGAATTTTTAAAAAAGAGTTTTTGTCCATCTCTTCACCCTTTTTAACAATTCTAGTCCCTCTGTTAGTTGCTCTTGCTGCACTATCTGCTTCCGTCTTCCCTGATTGAACAATTGCAGTACCATTTTCCGTTGTTTTTTGTGTTTTTTCTTGTCCTTTGGTAGTAATCGTACCGCTTGGTATAATTTGCGGTGCTATTACTGGCCCATCTATAGCCATATCTATCACCCCTTTACATTTTTCTTGTACAAAGTGTTAAATTATTTTTAAACAAATTTATTTACTTGATTTTCTTCTATAGAATAGTTATTGCTTATAGAAATATCTTCTTCATCTTCTAAACCCGTATTTCTGTTATTATTTTTACTTCCATTGTTATTTTTCTCATTTGAGTTCTTATTAAAAAATGTGGAGTCCTCATAAATATTTATATCTAAGCTTTGAATTTTAATATCCATGTTTTTTAATTTATCACTAATATCCTGAATGTTTTGATTTAACAAATTATAAGTGTCTTTATTTTGAGCCGATACACTAGCCTTCATTATCCCACTTTCCATAGTAAGCTTTATAGTTATTTCTCCAAGTTCCTTAGGATTCATTTTTACTGTTAAATCCTTAATATTATTAATTTCCATGAATTTTATATTTTTAATTACATCTACTGTAAAATTACTTTTATCAATGACTAAATTAACAGCTTGTACCTTAACTGTGTCTACAGTTTTTATAGTTTCAAATTGATTCATAAAATTAACTGCTTTTGATATTTTCATTTCATCCTTATCTTCGCTAAGCAAGTTACTAAGAAAATTTTCTTCTGAGGAACTATTCCCTGAAAATTTGCTTCCATTTTTAGAATCATTTGAGCTTTGCATTTGGCTTTTAGGAAGAGCCTGAGCAGTTGTACTTAGTTCCATTACCTTTTTTAGTAGATTATCCTTTATTGATTTGTCCTCGCTATTTTCGCTAAGAGTTTGGACAGTAGGAACTTTTAATAAACTCAAATCTCCCTTTAGATCTTCTACTACAGTAGTTAATTTTTGTAGCACTTCAATTATTTGAGAAGGCACCACATTGTCTGATTTTGATTTTTCTAACAACCCTACTATTTCACTAAGATTACTTTTTAACATAACCTTTGCATCAGAAGTTAATTGTTCGACCCCCATTGATCCTTTTTGTTTAATAGGATTAAGTCCTATTTCCTGAGGTATAGCCACTAAGGGTTCATTCCCTTTTGATTTTTCTTGCAATTCACCTATTTCACTAAGTCCATTTTTAAAAATGCTCTTTGCATCAGGAATTAATTGTTCTTCGCCAATTTCCTCAGTTATAGCTGCTAAAGTTTCATTTCCTTTTGATTTTCCTTGCAGTTCACCTATTTCACTAGGGCTATTTTTTAACATACTCTTTGCATCAGGAATTAATTGCTCTGTCCCCACTAAACTTTCTAAGTTAATAGAACCAAGTTCATTTTCACCCTTATCAGTGGTTGGAGTTTCCTCTACACTTTGAAGTAGCTTGTTGAATAATTGTAACAATTGCTGCATTTGAGCCATTTCCGCCCCAGATTCTTCACCCACAGCTTCCTTTGAAAGTTTCTCAGTGTTTTGCTTTAGTAAACCAATAGATCTTTCTATGCTATTAACTATCTTTGCTTTTACTTCATTATTATCATAAGCACTATTCGAATCCTTTGTGGAGTTTTTAACATCATCGCTCTGATTTTCGTTATTTACTTTATCCAAGCTTCCCTTATTGGTTTTATCTGAATTCTGATCTTTATTGTATTTTTTCTGGACATTTTCATTTGAGAAATCCTTAGAATTCAATTCATGGTTATCTAAAACCTTTTTAAACTCTTCACTTTTATTTGTTTGTTTTGGAGCATCAACTTTTTTAGAAGCAGTATATGTTATGACATTATTATTTACGTTCATTTTTTTCACCTCCTCTCCTTGTGATTATTTCTAATAAAAGCATAAAGCGCAAACTCATCATTAGTTTTCTGCTCTATTAAATTCTGCTCTTTTAAAAAAGCGCTCTTTTGATTTTCTTTTAAAATCTCAACAGTCTTCTTTTCAACTTGACATTGTTTCAGTTCTTGTCTTTTTTGCCCTAGAATCTCTTCTTTGCCCTCTAAAACTGCTGTGGTTTCGTCAATAGCCAAATTTAGAGCATTTAAATAATTTTGTTTCATTTTCTGCTCAACAACTGATTCATATGAATCTATATTTCTATAGATTTCATATTTTCCCTTTAAATTATTTAGCTGGTCCTCCACCAATTCTTTTTCTCTTTGTGCTTCTTTAAATTGGAGTTTACTTTTATCTTCAATATCTTTTCTAATATCAAGAAGCTTTTGCAATCTAAACTTATATACCTCTCCCAATTTAAAACTCCTCTCTAAAAACCTTCTTAAGAACCTCTATGTGAATCTTTAATTAAATCATCACTTAGGGTTATGAAATATCATTAAACATGTTTTTCAGCAATTCTAAACTAAGGCTAAAGTCTGTAGTATCATTTATACCCTGCTTTAAATAAGACTCTATGCTATCATTATACTTAATTGCCTTGTCAATTTTTTCGCTACTTCCTTTTACATAGGCTCCAATATTTATTAAATCTTCAGAATCTTTATAAGTTGCCATAAGCTCCCTTGCTGTTGAGGCCGCTTGTTTATGTTCCACTGTGGCAATTTCAGACATTAACCTACTTACACTACCTAGAACATCAATAGCTGGATAATGGTTTTTTGATGCTAGTGATCGAGATAAAACTATGTGTCCATCTAGTATACCTCGAACAGCATCTGCTATTGGTTCATTAAAATCATCACCATCAACAAGTACTGTATAAAAAGCTGTAATAGATCCCTTGAGTGACATTCCACTACGCTCCATTAATTTAGGCAGCATCGCAAACACTGATGGAGTATAGCCTTTAGTAGCTGGGGGCTCTCCTATAGCTAGTCCAATTTCTCGCTGGGCCATGGCAAATCTTGTTACTGAATCCATCATTAGAATGACTTTTTTTCCTTGATCTCTAAAGTATTCTGCAATAGCTGTAGCTGTAAATGCCCCCTTTAACCTTACTAGGGCTGACTTATCAGAAGTTGCACATACAATAATTGATTTTTTCATTCCTTTTTCACCTAAATCTTTTTCTATAAAATCCAGTACTTCTCGTCCTCTTTCTCCAATAAGCGCGATAACATTTACCTCTGCTTTTGCTTCTCTTGCTATCATTCCAAGAGTTGTACTCTTGCCTACTCCACTACCTGCAAA
Source organism: Clostridium sp. FP1 (assembly GCF_011065975.2). Lineage (NCBI taxonomy): Bacteria > Bacillati > Bacillota > Clostridia > Eubacteriales > Clostridiaceae > Clostridium > Clostridium sp. FP1. The sequence goes on from NZ_JAAMNJ020000001.1 coordinate 3,501,715, forward strand.
GATACCAATTCTTTGCCCTTCACCACAAGTTAAAAAGCCATCAATTGCTCTAATTCCAGTAGGTAAAATCTCTGTTATTCTACGTCTTTTTAGAGGATCTGGAGGGGATGCATTAAGTGGATAAGTTGTGTATTTACTAATTTCAGCGCCTTTTAATGGATTACCTAATCCATCTAGGACCTTTCCAAACAATTCATCAGAGCATTTAACTGTCAAAGGACTACCAGTTGGCACTACGGTGCAGCCTGGCGATATGCCCACTAATTCCCCAAGTGGCATTAGAATTACATTTTTGTCTCTAAATCCAACAACTTCACAAGCGATTTCCTCATTTGATATATTATAAATTTTACACACTTCACCAACAAAAGCCGTTATTCCTTGAACTTCAATAGTAAGTCCTATAACATTAACTACCACACCTTCGCAGTAAGTGTAGTTAATATCAGGAATTTTATTCATTAAATACTCAAAATTTAGATCTATCATAATAGTTCTCGCCCTTCTAAATTTGTATTTGCTCCTGCTGAAAAATTTCTATTATTTTTTCTATACCATAAGATATACTTACAATACTTTTACCTGTTTCTTTTTCAATAACAGCAGTTCCATCGTCTAAAAAATCATCCTCTATTACAAATATATCTCCTTGAAAAGCAAGTCTTCCTTTCCAATTTTCAATTTGATCCTTTATGGCAGCAAAATGAGAACTATTACTTTTTATAATATAAGATTTTATATTTCTTTCATCTTTTATACAATTAAAAATCATTTCGTCTAAGGCATTTTTTTCCACAACTTCTCTTTTTAATATATTTTCAGCTATACTTACAACTAAGGCTTTTATATGTTGTTCTTTTTCTATTAAATAATCATTATACTCCGCTTTTGCTGCAACTAATATAGAATCAGCCTTCCTTCTAACTTTCTGAGCCTCCTGCCTTGCCGCTTCAATAGCTTCATTATAACCATTTTCATAGCCTTCCTTGTGTCCTTCTTCTATCCCCTCTTTAAATGCTTGTGTTCTTGCCTCTGCTGCATCCACAAAAGCTTTGGAAATAATTTTCTCGCTTTCTTTTTGTGCATTCTCTACTATATTACTAGCTATATTCTCATAGCTAGTAATATTTTCCATTTTAGTTTCATAATTTTCCTCCGGGATTTCTCCAACAGAAGACCCACTTAACTGGGTGTTTATTTCCTTATTTCCCTGATTTATAACCCTTGAATTTTTTATAACATTAAAGGATGAGCGCATCTTCACCACCCCTTGAAAGTACAATTTCACCAGCTTCATCTAACCTTCTCAAAATACCAACAATTTTTTGTTGTGCTTTTTCAACATCCATAAGTCTAACTGGTCCTAGGAACTCCATGTCTTCTTTTAAAGATGCTGCGGCTCTCTTAGATTGATTTTTAAATATGCTATTTGCCACTTCTTCTGAACAGCCCTTTAATGCAAGAGATAAGTCCTTAGTATCTACTTCTCTTAAAATTCTTTGTATTGCAACATCATCCAAGGTGATAATATCCTCAAATACAAACATAGATTCTTTAATCTTTTCTGCAAGTTCTGCATCTTCTCTTTCAAGACCCTCGGTAATATTCTTTTCAGTAGTTCTATCTACTTGGTTTAAAATACCTACTAAGGATTCGATTCCGCCAACCACAGTAGTATCAGTTCTAATAACAGAATATAATTTTGCATCTAAAACTTTTTCAATTTCTTTAACAACCATAGGAGAAATACTACTCATAGTTGCAATTCTAAAAGACACTTCACTTTGCAAATCCAGTGGCAAAGCTGACATTATCTGCGCTGCTTTATCTTGCTGCATGTAACACATAATAAGTGCTATAGTCTGCGGATGCTCATTAGCTATAACATTCAAAAGTTGATGTGCATCTGCTTTTCTTGCAATAGCAAAGGGTCTATATTGTTGCGTTTCTTCCATAACCTTGTCTAATATCTCTTTTGCCCTTTGGTTACCAAGTGCTTTTGAAAGCAAATTCCTTGCATAGTCAACTCCACCTTCTAAAAGAAAATCCTTTGCCTTATTCATTTCCATAAATTCATCTAGAATTGCCTGTCTTTGATCAGCTTTAACTGAAACTATATTAGCAATTTCGTAGGTTATCTTTTGGATATCCTTTTCTGGTAATTTCTTTATTATACCTGATGAAGCGTCCGGTCCTAAGGTTATAAATAATATAGCCGCCTTCTGAATCCCTGTAAGTTTTTCACCTTTAGCCATTATTTATCACCTCTCATCTTCCGTCAGCCAAGACTTAATTATTTCCGCAACTTGTTCTGGTTTATCTGCCGCGTACTTCTTAACTTGTTTTTCCATATTTGATTTTTCATCGTTAACTTCAAATTCAATAGGATCAAAAAGTTCTTCCTGCTTTGGAGGGATATTATCTCCAATTATCATATCAATGCCTTCAGATTCTATTTCCTTCTTCTTACTAGACCTACGAATTACAAGAAGCAATATAATAAATAATAAGATAGCTAAAACCCCATATCCAATACGAGTGTATGTAACTTTTTTTGCAGCGGCTTTATCAGCATTCGCTATATCTAGCAGTGCTTTTTCCGCCTGCTTTTTACTATCACTATTAAAATACATTCCTTCTACACTTATAGAGTCCTTTCTCCCTTCAGAGTACCCTATAGCTTGCGCAACTAAATTATTTACAGAGGTTTTAGTATTTTGATCTAAATTACCGTCTAATACAACTGAAGTAGTAATTCTTTTAATTCCTCCAGGTGCCTTCACTAGATCTTCTTCTGTTTTTGAGTTCTCATAATTTTTTGTTGACTCTTTATTCACAATATTACCATCCTTAGTAGTTGTAGGTGAAGTGTTCTTTGCAGCCTCATCTACAGGACTAGTGGATAAACCAGTGCTAGTGCCTCCATTCCATGTCTCAATATCATGTGAACTCACTACTGCTCCCTTTTTTTCATCATAGGTAATATTTTTTCTTTCAATTGCATCAAAATCAAGCTCTGTATTAACGGAAACCCTTACTCCGCTTTTATATATAGGCTCTAGGACCTTCATTATTTTTGTTTCTAATTCCTTTTCAATTTGCGCTTTTAATACTTGTTGCTTATCTGTAGAACCAGTTAAAGTATCTTTTTCTTTATCATATAAACCCTCAGTTAAAAGCAGAAATTTATCAGATACTATGCTTACATTTTCCTTTGGAAGATTTTCTACAGCTCCGGTTAACAATGCAACTATTGCCTTTACCTGTTCATTCGCAAGTTTAGTATCTGGCTTAAGTTTTAATACAACAGAAGCACTAGCTGGCTCCGTCTCACGAACAAAAGCTGTATTTTCTGGTAAAACCAAATTAACCTTAGCTCCTTCAATTTCCGGAAAAGACTTAATAGCTCTTTCAATCTCCCCAGCTAAAGCCCGTTGATACATAATTTTAGTTTCTGTATCTGTAGGTGCCATTTTTCCATTATCAAAAAGTTCAAATCCTTGACTTCCCTCTGTAATCTTAACCTCTGACATAAGTTCCATTCTAAGGCTATCAATATCCGACTTAGGCACTAGTATGGAATTACCATTTACCTGATATGTAACTTTTTTTTCTTTTAACTTCGCTACAATAGCACCTGAATCCTCTGGTGTCATATTTGAGAATAACACATCATATTTAGTCTTCGATGCTACTACTATAAAAGATCCAAGGGCTACTATAATAACGCCTGCAAGTAAACTATAAGCTATTTTTTTGCTTTTACTTAATTTACCAAAGCCTTGCGAAATTTTATTCTTCATTTCAAATAGCTTACTCATATGCTGCCCCCCTACTATATCTGCATTCTATTAAATTCTTGATAGGCATCCACAAGTTTATTTCTAATTTGTACTGCTAGTTCCAGTGACAGTTTAGCTTCTTCTGTAGATAACATGACCTTATGTACATCCTCTTCTTCACCCTTTATAAACTTTTGAGTAAGGTTATCTGATTCTATTTGTTTATCATTAACCTCATTTAATTTTTCTTTTAATGTATCTAAAAAATCAGTACTTTTATTCTCATCCTCAACAGGATTCTTTTGAAGTTCATTAAATATTTTTGTATTATTGACATAAGCATTAATATTCATAAATCACTCTCCTATTTACCTATTTCTAAAGCTTTAGAAAACATACCTTTTATAGCATTCATAGAATTTACATTTGCCTCATATGCTCTTGTAGACGCGATCATATCCGCCATTTCATTTAAAATATTTACGTTGGGCATTTTCACATACCCGTCCACATCTGCATCTGGATGGGATGGATTATAAACACGCCTTAAAGGTGATTTATCATTTTCAATACCAACAGCCTTTACCCCTTTAAAACTATCTTTATATGTGCCTGTAGTTTTATCTAATTCTTGTTGCAGATTTTCTTGAAATACAGCTATTTTTCTTATGTACGGTTGTCCATTTTCTCCCCTAGTGGTAGCTACATTTGCTACATTAGAAGCTATGGTGTCCATCCTTAATCTTTCTGCAGTGAGTCCACTAGAACTTATTCTCATTCCCCTAAAAACATTATTCATTATGTACTATTTCCCTCCTCCAATAATATAACTTGTAAGTGCATTCTTACTATTGACTTGCTTAACCAGTGCGTTAAACATTAATGTATTTGCTGCCTGATTAGTCATTTCTAGGTCTATATCCACATTATTTCCGTCTTGTCTCATACTGGTAGTCTCGTCCCTTTTTACTGAAATATCGGAACTAGCACTACCGGTTTGCATATGTTTATTATTGTCAGTTTTCAATGTATCTTCACCCATGCTGTCATTTAATGTGTCTTCAAATGTAACATAGAATTTCTTATAACCTTTTGTATTGATATTTGCAACGTTGTTTGCAATAACTTTGCTTCTAAGCGCTGAAGCATCCATACTCTTTTTCAACAAGTTATACGTATTTTCGCTTACTGAACTCCCAATTATACCCACAATTCTTATCTCCCTTCATATGCCATTAGACATATCATATGAAATTACTTCTTAAAATCTTATTTTTTACTAAAAATAGCTAAATTTGCTTTGATATATAATATATTTCTAATTATATACTATTTTCTTACATTCGTGAATGTTTTCTTTTCTATTTTTTATAAAATATATTGATTTTAAAATTTAAACTGCCATATTTCGCTGTTAAAACGTCTATTTTTAAGGTTATGTTTCTTGTTAATGATTTTTATGAAGTTCACTCCTTGTTTACAATCTTCTTTTATATTATACATTATTGTAGTAATTTGTCTATTAATTTAACTATATTATACAAAAAAAGACTTAATTTTCATCAAGTCTCCTTTTGCGCTGTTATATTTAATAGTATCCTGAAACTCCCACATCTAAAAATATGGGTTTTCAGGTATTAAAACCAAAGAACTCATCATAACTGTGCTTTTTATCTACTTCTAACATTCTCGAGTATTCTTAATGCATCCTGTGGTATCTTATTGGATTGAACCATCATAGCATTCCCAGCTTCTATAAGAATATTATACTTAGAATATTCCATCATTTCCTCAGCCATATCCGTATCTCTTATACTACTTTCAGCGGATTGTATTTTATCAGCTATTTCAATTGTAGAATTATAACTGCTTTCCAATCTGTTCTCTAAAGCTCCAAATTTACTTCTAGCACTAATGATTATATCAAGGGCTTTATCTACATTTTCTAGAGAATCGCCTATTTTATTGACATCTACCTTGCCATCACTAAGGTCCAAACCTTTTCTAGTTAGATTGTATTTTGGTATGTCAATTTTTTCTCCTACATTAGCACCTGTTACCGTTTCTATAACGGTTGATCCCTTATTATCATTAGGAGGAACAGTATCATCAACTAAAAGCTTAACTCCATTAAATTCAGTATTTTTTGCCATGTCATCCGCGCCATTTAACATTTGATTTATTTCCTTTTGAATAACATCTTTATCCTCTTGGGTTGTAGCTCCTCCAGATTGTACCAATAGTTCTCTAACTCTTTGCAGGCTACTAGTAATACCTTCAATACCACCTTCTGTAGTTTGAATCATGCTAACTCCATCTTGAGTGTTTTTTGCCGCCATTTGAAGACCTCTTATCTGCATTCTAAGTCTCTCACTTTGAGCAATTGCATTAGGATTTTCTTTTGAACTATTTATTTTAACACCAGAGGATATTCTCCCTAATGCCCCACTTTGCTTAGTAAGATTCTTACTGTATGCTCTATATATATCTAAAGAGGCCATATTCTTACTTAATCTCATAAAATCAACTCCATTAATTTTTTTACTATCTATTTCATCATATCGGATATATTGAACTTTTCTTTAGGAATCGCCAGGTATTTTTCAATTCCTATTTTCAACATTCACTTCTTTATATGTTATTACTATAACTGAAGTACCCTAATATACCATCTTATCCGATGGGAACATACTTAAGTAACTTTCATAATAAGCCATAGCATCTACTTCTGATATCCTGCTACTGGTTAAATTTCTATATAACATATATAACTTAAAATGAAGCTCTGGATTAAGCTGCTTGACTTCAACCATTTTTTCATATATCAAATCTTTAGGAGATATTTTGATCCCCGCTTCAAGCAAACTAGAAACAGCCTTTTGTAGTCCTACAACTTTCATTTTTAAGTCTGGAGTAGAGCAAAGACTGCTAATTTCTTTTAACTCTTTAATAATTTCCCGCATTGTTTCAATGTTAATTGAAACTTGATTATTACTACTCACATATATCGCCTCTCTTAATTTAAATAATTTATAAAAATAGATGATTGACAAAGCTATTATCTTCACTTACTTAAGCATTATATAGTCTTATTAATAATCCATGACGAATTTTATATTCTCTTAATTGATACTTCGTTTAAATAGTTAATAACTTTATATAAATTTTCTTCTTTGCTTGAACTATTTGAATACTTCTATATTCAAATATAGATTTACATTAAAAATTTTCCAACTAATGTTTAAATAATACATTATATTTTTTAAATGTCCCTTATTGCTCAATTTTGTGAATAAGTATAAAGTATATCTATAATTGGGCGATAATGTTTATATATATATATTTAAAAGGTTTTGTTTAAAATTCTAGTTGGGATATGTAATTAATTCAGGAATGCCCGACACATTAAAAGTTACTGGTTTAGATGTAGGAAATATAGTTAAATCATCTCCTGAGTCGCTGCAATTAAAGACTTCAGAAGGAGATTTATCCACTTGTAGACCTCTGGAGCAGATAACAATTCTCAATTGTTATCCCCCCACTAAAGTTTTATTTTTGTTGTAGTATGTGGCCCTTCTTAAACAGCAAACTCATTGTCATTGATGCTGCTGTTATATCCATTTGATTACCTCTTGCTTACATTTTTTTACACGAATCACCAGATAGCAGGTAGCCTAGCAAGGTGTGAAATACCCAACTTACTCCTAAATAAACGTTAAGAAAATATTATATTGAAATATTTGTTACAATTAAATCTAAAAAGGAATTAAGACAGGTAAGGCATGACCTAGAGGATTCTATAGAAGATTTAAATATTTCAAAAGATGTTGATATTAAGTTGTATACAACTGCTAGATATAATGAAATATGCCTAGAGCCAAGTTTTGAGAAAAGCATATTAGAAGATTTAATAGATATAAGGGGTTGGTAATATGGTACAGAGAGATATGTTTTACTTTGCTGATATTGATGAGAAGTTTATAGATACAGCTAAAAACTGTGGCAGATTAGAAGATGGCATACTTGTGCATTGTCAACAGTGCGTAGAAAAAAATATAAAAGGCATTATATTGAATATGGAATGGTTAGTCGCGAGCATAGTTTAGTTGATTATTGGGCGTGTAAATAATTTTGTGTATTCTCTCTCTTAGGCAAAAAAATGTTAATTAAAGCCGATGAATACTTTTAATTCATCATCCTTATATAGTATATTATTCCCATTTTTAGTCAATAATATACATGTTTAGTAACAGGACAGGGCAATGCTGAGGGGCAACCCGAGCGGTTATTGATCTCCTATACAGGAACGGGTAGCCTTTTGGTGGCCCGTTTTGCATGTTCCTGTTAGAACTAAAGCGATAAACCTCAGGGGGAGATGGAGTCCCTAAGCTACGCTCCTGCATTTAGGATTTCATTAAATAATATATTGAGTTGGCTAATAACAAGATCCCAATTCGCGTATACTCGAGTCCATTTTTTGCTTACCTTTTCAGTAGCCAAATACAGCATTTTCATAAGACTCTCGTCACTCGGAAATATAAGTTTTGTCTTAGTTACTTTTCTGAATTGACTGTTAAGGCTTTCTATAGCATTTGTGGTATATATAATTCTACGAATATAATCTGGGAATACAAAGAAAGTTATAATATTATCCCAATTATCTTCCCAACTCTTTATTGCATTTAGATATTTATTCCCCCACTTTTTCTTTGCAGAAATTAAATTTTCAAGCGCAACATCCTCGTTTAATGCACTGTAAACAGCCTTTAGATCTTTGGCAAAAGCCTTTTTGTCTTTATGTGGTATATATTTCATGCTTGCTCTCAATTGATGAATTATACAACGTTGTATCTTTGCAAAGGGATATACGGATCCTATTGCTTCCTTAAATCCATTTAATCCATCTATGCAGAACAACAAAACGTTCTGTAAGCCTCTATATCTAGGGTCATTAAGCGCTAGCCAGAACTTACTGCTTTCATTTACACCTACCCATATACCAAGAGCCTCTTTTTCTTCGTCCATATATATTTAGCTGATTATTGTTAATTATTTGCTCCTTCTTGTTCGCCAATCCATATTCCAAGTATATCTTTATGTCCCCTCATATCAAGGGCCATACAGATGTATGTGGCCTTTGTAACTATCTTATTCTCTTCCAGTGGACTGCGTCCATATATACAATTGGGTAAATACTATCTAGTGTTCTATTTTGCCAATCTGCAGCAGCACCCATAACCTTATCGGTTATCTTAGAAATCATTGATGGTGAAACATCAATTCCATATAAATCTTCTAGCCCTGTTTGTATATCTATTGTTGGCATACCCCTTGCGTAAATTCCAATTATTTTGTTATCAAGCTCATCACAAACTGTTTCATATTTTTTTACTATCCTAGGTTCAAATTTAACGTTTCTATCTCTTGGAATATCAATTTCAACGTTTCCAAACCTACTTTTTATATTTTTTTCACTGTAACCATTTCTGTAGTTCCCATCTGAATCATCCTCAACTCTTTTGTACTTTTCTCTACCCAATAACTCCTCCATTTCCCCTTCCAGCATTTGCTGCATGACACCTTTTAGTAGTCTTTGCATTAAACCATTCTTACCAACTACATCCTCATAATCTTACATTTTTTAACCTCTGCCTTTAAATCAAAATCTGGTGCTTCAATTTCTTTCATAACCATTCCTCCTAACTTAATTATTAGATATCATTACCGCAACTACCATTTATTTATACAAAAAAAGAATGTAGCTAGATTTGTTTACACAAATCTAGCTACATTCCCAACTTAAAAAGTCATTTAATATAAGAAATATAAAAGAAAGTTCTAAGGTGTTTGAACAACTTTATGGCACCGGAAAGTCCTTATTTAAAAAACTTACACTATCCAAATTCATTTTCTATATCAATTTTCCAATGATTATATTCATTGATAAGTTTAGAATTTATAATATTTTCTATCATTTGTGTATTATTTTCATCAAGTGCATGCATTAATGCATTGAGTAGAGATTCTAAATTATTTGTTTCTAACTTTTATATTTTTATTATTTAAATCACCATCCATAGTTTTAATGCCTTATTTATAATATTTACAGCTACTATAGAAATTAAATACTATTTTCACCTGCAAGTTTGTATTATTTTTATGATTTCGCTCTATATAATTTAGAGCTTCTCCTAATGTATAAGAAATAGCTAAAATGTAATTTATCACCTCTGCCTGGTTTTTTATTTCTTTTTTAAAGACATGCTTATTAGTGTTATTTATAATTACTTTTCTTTCAAAATTTTTATTTTCCTTTAAAAGCATGCTTGTATTATGTATTTTAGCTAAAATGGATGTTATAAAAAATATTGTGCTCATTAGAAATATTATTCTAGCTTTATTGGTTTTATTTTTAATTTTATACTATTTATAATATTCACCTGCCGTCTAAAATCTTATTTTTTTATGGTTTTATAAGACACTTATCACTATTACCCTTATCAAATTTGACATAGTCATAAGATAACTAAATATAAATTAATAAATAATTCCTACAGCAAAATGAGCACCAATAGCTATTTCTGTAGCCACCAATGCTCATTCCAATATTGTTTAGCTTATCATGTAATTCTTATCTTTAATCTAAAATTATGCCATAACATCCAAGTGCTGTCCAACATTAGTATCTACTGCAACATTCTTCAGCATTTCCGTCATCTGTGTAGCCGTTTCTTTTCCAGTTTCCATTGCCATCTTCATTACTGATATACCTGCTAATTCTTGTACTCTTGATTGACTCGTTATCATTGATAATGCTGCTATATCCATTTTCGCCTCCTATTTACTATCTTTTTCCTAGTTCACAGTTACTTTAGTTTAGTGAAAAGCAACACACTTACATGCATTGCCCACTGTAGCTCTTGTTTAAATTCTTTTTTAGTTCTTCTCTTCTATTCATATTTATACCTATTTCTTGTTTTGATTCCAAAATTCACATGCCAGAGTACTTGCTATCATTTATTGAAGTATCTTCTGAACATTTTCAGCACTTTGCTTTACAGATGCATACAATATAGAATTGCAATTGGCTAGTAAGTCATTTTTAATTTTTTGCATCATTCCGCTTGCCATATCAATATCTTCTATTTTAGATAAAGATGCTGTTAAATTTTCAGTATTATTAGACGAAGATTTAATTGCAGACTGTAAACTATTAACATTTGAACCTAGATCACTTCTATATGAAAGTACTTTTGAAAGTGCAAGATTAATATCCCCTATAGACTTTTGGGATTGAACTGAATCTACAACTGAATTAGTATCTATCCCTATGCTTTTAGCTGTCATATCCTTAAATTGCAACTTGAAAATAGTATAGGGATTATATTCAACCTGTATCACAAGGGTTTTATCACTGTTCATCACCTTTATCCCATTAAACTCTGCTTGTTCTGCTATCCCAGTTATTCCTTCCTTTAGCTCTTGAAATTCTTTATCTACACATTTTCTATCTTCATCAGTTAAAGTACCATTAGAAGTTTGAATTGCTATTTCATTCATTCTATGTAAAGATTTTGTAACTTCATCTAGTGCTCCATCAACTACCTGAACCATAGAAATTGCATCTTGAGAATTTTTTTCTCCTTGAGATAAGCCTCTTATTTGAGATTTAAAGCTTTCAGATATACTAAGTCCTGCAGCATCATCTGCTGCTTTTACAATTCTCTTTCCTGAGGATAACTTCTGCATGGTACTATCCTCTCTTTTGTTTTTACCTGCAACCCTATTAAGAGAATCCAATGCACCATAACCATTAATAATCATATACTTCACATCCTATAACTATTCATTTAAAATTTTTGTTAGTATATTATCGACATATATTAGCAAAACTTTATATTCAAGCTTATTTTATTATTTATCAATAATTAAGCATTGTAGCTTGTACTAATTTTTCTGCTAAAAGCTTAGTAGCCCCATAAGAATTAGCTGGATTAATGGCTTTATCTGAACTTGTAAATACTACACATTCTATATCATTATTCATAGCCCTTTCTACTCTTTCATAATCTCTTACATCGCCAATAACAAATCCAAAATTTTGCCATCATTGAATTCATTTCCCATTATGAATTGTTTATATTCATCTCCCACTCCAATTATTATTTAAATAGTTTTGCACCTTTTATCCAGTGCTCTGTCTCTTCTATTCCCTGTTCTAAAGTAAACTCTGGCTTCCAATCCATAATCTCCTTAGCCTTATTATAGTTGCATTTAAGTTTCATAATTTCACTTTGTGGATGAATGTGTTTTACATGATTTATTTTAACTCTTTTATTTGTTATAATCTCTGCAAGTTCATTAACAGTAACATCCCTACCAGTGCCTGCATTTACTAATTCACCATTTACCTTTTGTGAGTAACCTGTCATAACAACAAAGCTAGCACAATCCTTAACATAAAGTAAATCTCTTGTCTGCTTCCCACTTCCATATATATTTATATCTCTTCCATGAAGTGAATTATTTATAAATATAGCAACAACTCCACCTTCTCCACCAGTCTTTTGAAAAGGTCCATAAGTATTAAAAGGTCTTATAACTACCGTTGGGAGTTTATAAGCATTGTAATATGACAGCACCATGTTTTCAGCTGCAATTTTACTTCCACCATAGGGTGACATAGGTTTTGTAGGATGATTTTCATCTATTCCACTATCATTTGCTGCATCATAAACCATACAGGTGCTCATAAATACTACCTTACATGGATAAGTATCCTCCTTAGAATCTAAAACCCATCCATCACCATCCATATTACCATTTTTGCCAAACATCTGAATCTTAGCTTTTTCAAGTATATTAAAAGTACCAACAGTATCATTGAAAAAAGTAGTTCTTGGATTATCAATACTATCTTGCACATTTATTGATGCTGCAAGATGATATATTATATCAAATTTTTCTTTAAAAACCTCATCCAAAGTCTTTTCGTTTTGTATATCGCCTTTTATAAATCTAAAACTATTATTCCCCTCAAACTCTTCTATATTTTCAAGTCTTCCATTTGACATATTATCAAATGCAGTTATTATATGACCATCTTCTAATAATCTTTTAACCACCCACCGACCTATAAATCCAGCGCCTCCAGTTACTAATATATTCATATGTATCCGCTCCCCTTAAATATATTTTATGTTTTTCTAATTTTTTATTAAAACTATCATACGTGAAAGTGTATTAAATTTACTTTCATTGAGTGTATCCATAAAGGATTTAATAAACACATTATTATGAATCACATCTCTTGAGAAAGAATAAATTAAATCCATAACCATTGTATCCGTTAATTCTTTATCACAAGAAGCCATTCCTGTTAACAATAATTTAATACTAAAATCATATACTCATTAAAAAAATTATCATCTTTATATGAAAACATTCTTTGAAACACATCATTAACTAAATAATTTTCAAAAATGTATTCCCTATCCTTTATATATGGTTCATAATACTCTTTTGTTACCTCTTTGTAGGCCTTTATACATTCCTCTATTTGAATTTCATATTCAATTTTAAGCTCTTTTTTAAATTATTCATAGTTTCTCCTCTTATTTTTGTAAAATTCGTTTATTAAAAGCGGTTGATATATAAAAGAGGCATCAATCACTTTAAGTAATTCCCTTAAGTAACAGCCCTACCCCTTCTCTTGATGAAATACAATATCTACACTAATAATTAAATAAGCCCATCTTCTCTTAATAAAGCTCTAACCTGCTCCTTTGTTATATGTACTCCTTCAGAGGAATTATAGCTTCCCACTTCTGCTTTTTTGTATTTTTCATAAGATACTTCCAATCCTCTTACAGAATCTGAACATAACACAGCATACATATCGCCTAAGTCATAAGCAACTTCTGATTCCTCTTTTGTCATAAGTTCCTCAAACTTTCTCTCTCCCGCTCTAAAGCCCATAGTTTGTATATCGATATCTTCTAAAGATACGTTAGTTTTCTTTGCTGTTTCCTCAACAACAACTTCTGCCAAATGCTGTAACTTTATTATTGGCATTTTCAATATAAAAACCTCTCCACCAAAAGATTTTTCAGCAGACGTCATAATAAGCTTTACTGATTGACTTAAAGTCATCATAAATCTCGTCATATCTGGATCCGTAACAGTTATCTTTCTAAAATCCTGTATCTGCTTTTTAAAAAGCGGAATTACAGAGCCTCTTGAGCCCATTACATTTCCGAATCTAACTGCAACAAACTTAGTTTTTGCCCTACCTTTACTATAATTAGCTGCTTGTACTAATTTTTCAGCTAAAAGCTTAGTAGCTCCATAGGAATTAGCAGGATTTATTGCCTTATCTGAACTTGTGAAGATCACAGTTTGTACATCATTATGCATAGCAGCTTTAATTACATTTTCCATACCTATAATATTAGTTTTTATTGCTTCTGAAGGATTATATTCACACGCTGGTACATGCTTCATAGCAGCTAAATTGAAAACAACATCTATTTCATCCATAGCCCTATCTACTCTATCATAATCCCTTACATCTCCTATTAGAAATCTTAACTTAGATTTATTTTCAATTTCATTTTCCATAATAAACTGTTTATATTCATCTCTACTTAATATTCTTATTACTGAAGGTTCCTGCTTTAATAGTTCTTTAATAAGTCCATTTCCTATAGTTCCAGTGCCACCAATAACTAGAATCTTTTTGCCTGTATAATAGCCCATATTAACCCTCCACATGCCTTATAAATCAATGTTTTTTCATTTGATTTCTTTCCTTAATTTAATATATATATATTTATCGTACAGTTCTGCTCTTACTTAAGTCTAAAAACCCTTTTCCGTTAACTAATATTTTTCATTAAGTTTATACCAATTGTAAAATTTCTGTATACCCTCTTTTATACTAGTCTTTGGATTATATCCAATCATATTTTGAGCCTTCGTTATATCTGCATAAGTAATAGGCACATCACCTTTTTGCATTTCTAGTCTATTTATTACTGCCTTTTTACCTACAACACTTTCTATTGTCCCTATCAAATCCTTAAGTTTTATAATATCATTATTTCCAAAGTTAAATATTTCAGATTTAAATTCTTTATTTATTAATAGAATTATCCCATCTACAATATCATCTACATATGTATAATCTCTTTCACTATTGCCATCTCCAAACATATTTATTGGGTTTCCTTCAGCAATATTCTTAGTAAACATATGTATTGCCATTTCTGGTCTTTGTCTAGGTCCGTATACAGTAAAGAATCTAAGACAAGCAACACTAATATCATATAATCTAGTATACGTAGAACAATATAACTCCATAGCTCTTTTGGCTGTAGCATAGGGTGATATTTGAAGTTCTACATTATCATCTTCTGAAAAAGGAACTTTAGAGTTAACTCCATATACCGAAGATGAAGAAGCAGCTATAACCTTTTTCACACCATTCTCCACACAAATTTGAAGTAAATTCACTGTTCCTTTAATATCCACATCCACATATTCTAAAGGATCACTTAAAGAATTTCTTACTCCAGCCATAGCAGCTAAATGAATTACAGCGTCTACTTTATTTTCATTAAATATTTTATTAATGAGCTTTTTATCAAGAATATCTCCTCTATATAATTTATAATTTTGATTTTTCAAAGCCTCACAAATATTACTTTCTTTTATGCTAGGATCATAATAATTATTAAAATTATCTATGTTTACAACATAGAATCCTAACTTCAGCAAACTATCACATAAATTAGAACCAATAAATCCCGCTCCACCAGTAACTAAAATAGTCTTCATTTTCTACCAACTCCTTCATATTCAAAACCTAATTCTTTCATTTCCTCTGGATCATATACATTTCTTAAATCTAAAAAAATTGACTTAGACATGTTTTTTATTATTTTTGTTAAGTTCAAGCTCCTAAATTGGTTCCATTCAGTAGCTAATACAACTACATCTACGTCTTCACAAGCTTCATATTCATTTTTGCAATAATTAATTTTTAATTCTGGATAAAGTTTTTTACAATTTTCCATAGCTATAGGATCATATGCATTTACTTCTACTCCTTCCTCTATAAGTCTTTTAGCTATATGAAGTGCAGGTGATTCTCTTAAATCGTCTGTTTCTGGTTTAAATGAAAGACCTAAAAGTGCAACTCTTTTATTTTCAATACTTCTTAGTTTAACTTTTATTTTTTCAACCATTCTTTCCTTTTGACTTTCATTAACCCTTATAACAGTTTCAATAATTTCAGATTTACTACCAAATTGTCTTGCTATTCTAGCTAAAGCTTGAGTATCCTTTGGAAAACAGCTTCCACCATATCCTGGACCAGGGTGTAAAAATTTTGAACCTATCCTCCCATCAAGTCCCATTGCTTTAGCAACATGATGCACATCTGCGCCAATATTCTCACATATATTTGCCATTTCATTAATAAAAGATATCTTTGTAGCTAAAAAGGCATTAGAAGCATATTTTATCATTTCTGCTGTTTCTAAATTTGTTACAACAAAAGGAACACTTATTAGATATAAAACTTTATATATCTGCTTCATTATTTCCTCTGCTTTTTTACTTTCAACTCCTATTACTACTCTATCTGGATGAGTAAAATCTTTAACTGCAGCCCCTTCTCTTAAAAATTCCGGGTTAGATACTACATCAAATTTATAATCAACTCCACGTCTGTTTAAAACTTCTGATATCTTACTTTTAACCTTTTTTCCAGTTCCAACTGGCACTGTACTTTTATCAACAATTATTTTATAATCATCTATATGGTCTGCTATTTCTTCTGCTGCTGAAAGCACATATTGCAAATCTGCTGTACCATCTTCTAGTGCTGGTGTACCAACAGCTATAAATATAACTTGGGAATTTTCAACAGCATATTTACAATCTGTTGTAAAACTTAGTCTACCTGCCTCTACATTTTTTTTAACAATTTCATAAAGTCCAGGCTCATATATAGGTATTACTCCCTTTTTTAGCTTTTCAATTTTATCTGCATCTTTATCCATACAAATAACGTTCATTCCAAATTCTGAAAGACATGCCCCACTAACTAAGCCTACATATCCGGTACCAATAACTGAGATATTATTATTAAATTTTCCCATTAAATTCACCCTCTATTCTAAAATAATATGATAGTACTTATAATGTAACCATTGTTAATTGCGTTCTATCTTTTTTACAAAAAATATTCCATTATTAAACAAATTACTTTGTGTATTAGTTATAGACATCTTAAATTTACTGTGCCCTCTCCAAAAAATGCTTCCTGTATCATCTGTTTCACTTAAGGAATGATATAATCTCATCATATACTTACCATCTATTTCTCTATATTCAAGCATAGGCGCTGTATATAAAAGAGAATTATCTCTTTGTATAACCACTTCTTTTTCATTATCACCTATTATAAATTTGCCATCAGTGGACCCCATACAGCTATTAGGAGATATATTTAAGCTTACCATGTCAGTTTGATTAAATTCTGTACCACTCAATTTGTACTCTTCTATTTTCCCACCATTATGTGTTTTATAGTTTAAGCTTTCCATGTTAAAACATTCTGGATTAAATGTTAAAATACCTGTTCTAAAAAATATAGGGCAAGTATCCTTAAATCTAAAATTGTATTCTATATCTACTCGATTTTGATTTATGTATATGTAATATATCTTCCATAATTCACCAAATTCACCATTTATTTTAGACTTTACCGGTATTCTTATATTAAATTTTCCATCCTTATGTGGATATATTATACTACTCTTATCTAGATCCGTTATTTGATTAAGAGATTTTTCTCTTAAAATAGTATGCCCTGAAAAATAATCTGCTGAATAGGTTATATCCTCATAATATCCGTGCTTAATCGAGCCTAAAATACTCTTATCACTAGCATCCTTTAATATTAAATTTTCAATAGTTCCTTTTTTCACTGTTGAAAATTCTATTTTCACCTTTTCAGTTTCTATAACATTATCCTTTATTATATATTGAGGATTTTCTTCACAATTAGCCCCTTTTAAAAATTTTCCATATGCTTTTTCTTGTGGTTTTATTAAGGGAAGCTCCATTACTACCTTGCAATTTCTTATACTTCCATCTCTATAGTATTCTATATCTTCAAATTGAAAATTCACTTTAACATCATTTATAAGAAGATAACATCCATCTTTAAATATCTGACCTTGTTTTAACTTTACAATACATTGGTATATAAACTTATCTTCTATGTTGTGTTCATTAGTATTAATTAAGCAAAAATCATATTCATCTTCATTAAATTTTTCTATCGAATCTAATTTTTCCTCTATTAACACCTGAGTTTTTCCTAATAAAGAATGATATTCAGTAAACTTTGACTGTGTAGTTTTTGTTCTATAATCAGAACCATAAAGCAGACATAAATTTCTCCACATTACTTCATTATCTTTATTAAAATTACTTAAAATAGTTAAATCTTCATATAATCTATTACATTCAGTATTCATTTTTGTATTCTGAAGCCCACTAACTGCCCATCTAGCCACATTGTACTTAGGTTGTTTTTTACACACTAAGGGATACTGCGCAGTTGATATGCTTATAAATTCATTAGAATTATTTAACCTTGCTACATCCTTTGGAAGTACGAATTCAAACTTATCACTGCTATTTAGAAATTCAAAAATATGATACAGTCTATCCATTTCCTCTGAACCTTTTGGATTATAGAACCAATCATAATTTCCTGGTTTATAATCAAATATTTCTAAATCAGAACCATACAAACATAATGCTCTATCTCTATTTTCGTCAAAGTGACTATTTAGATATTCTAAATACTCGCCTTCCGTAATCTGTCCAAAAGCATATCTTTGAAGCTTTTGAAAGGCAATAGAGCTATTCCAAACTAAATTTAATTCCCCGCATCCTGCTTTTATTTTATGAGATTTATACTTAAATTCTTTTGGATATTTATTAAATAAATTTGAGTTTTCATACTCCATAATTAAGTTTTTATATCTATTAATAGAATAACTCTCTGCTATACCATCAGAATAGCTTTGCTCATTTACATATCCAGTAATAGGTGTACTTCCTAAAATTTCTTCATATACCTTGTTACCTATCTCCATATTTTTCACATTTACCTTTTGGGGAATTAAAGGAAATATAGCTTGAGACATACCTGAACCTAAAAATTCACATTTACCTTTGCTGTGTAGTTCTTTTAGCTTTTCAATAAAGGTATAGTCTATTTCTTTAATTTTTTCAAGTGTATATCCTGTAAATTCTAATCCAAACTTAATATTTTCAAATTTCTCTAATATATCAAGCATAGGCCAATAGCATCTATCTATAGCCAATGCATATTGCTCCTCTGGAATAGATGAAAAAGCAAGATTTAGATGAAAAGCTGTATATAATTTTAGTTTTGTCATGTTTAACAATCTCCTTCTAAAAATTATTCAAATATAAATTCTACAGAATTTATAGCTTCTTCTGCAAATTTTACAGCTTCTTTTTTATCTTTACCAACTGCTATAACATACCCTACTCTAGTTGTATGGTTAGCTTGTTGTTCTATTACCTGCCCTTTTTCTACAAAAAAATCTATTTTTTTAATATTTTTCATTTTTTTAACCTTATCAAGACCTATTATTTCTTTTATTTTTCCTGTACCTGGGAAAAAATATCTTTGGGCTACGCCCTTTTCAAATTTAGGTTTAAAACATTCTACATCTATAGGATTACCTACAGCCATATCAATATATGCATCTACTATATCAACACCTGTTCCTAAGGGCACATGATCATAACAGAAATTCCCACCACTTAATCTAGCTGCAATTTCTACTACATAAGATTTTCCATTACTATAAATCATATCCCCTTTACCTGGTCCCCAATTTATACCTAAAGCTCTAACTGCTTTTTCAAATTCAACATTAACCAACTTTTTAGCCTCTTGTGAAAGTGCAGTTGGTGAATCTCCACCATCTTCTATAATGTTAGGGAAAAATTTTTCTAGATTTTCATAATTTCTATCTGCAAATCCCGTAACATAAAATTCACCCTCGCACATAATACCTTCTGTACTTATTTGAGGTCCCTTTAAAAATTTTTCTACCATTATATCTCCGCTTCTTGAATTGCTTTTACTTTCAGCAAAAGCCCAACTTAAATCCACATTCTCAGTTAATATTAAAACTCCTCTAGCGCCTGAATTATCAATTGGCTTAATTACTACTGGATACTCATATTCATCTATAAACCCCTGCAACTCTTTTGTAGATGTTATTTTTCTAAAGGTCGGTATGTTCACTCCTGCCTCTTTTAAAGCTTCCTTCATTTTAAACTTATCTACAGCTAAATCTGCTGCCTTTACAGGTATATGTTTTACACCAATCTCCTGTGCTACTCTTGACACCATATGAGGTATATCACTAGCTATAGTTATTACTCCATCTATTTTTTTATCATAGTTCTTTATGAAACCTATTAAAGCTTCTTCGTCTCTTATGCTAATTATATGATGCTCATCTGCATATTTAAAGCCTTCTGCCTTTGGATTCATATCCAATACTATAGTATATATACCTTTGTTTTTTGCTCTTGTTATAGCTGGTACTTGTTCTTTTCCAGCACCTAATATAAGTAATGTTTTCATATTAATTAGTCCTCTCTTTCAAAAATAGGCAAGTGAAAAATCACCTGCCTTTAATTATATCATGATATTTTATACGTTAAATAACATTCCACCATTTGCATTTAGAGTTTGACCTGTCATATAACTTGCATCTTCACTAGCTAAAAATACTGCTATTCTTCCTATTTCTTCTGGCTTCGCTGATCTATTTATAGGTATATTTTTCAATTTTTCTTTACCTGCTTCTGTTTCCATTTCTTTAGCCGCCATTTCAGTTAAAACCAAACCTGGTGATATACAATTTGTATTAATTCCATCTTTAGAGTATATTTTCGCTAAAGATCTAGTTAGACTTATTATACCAGCTTTAGTTGCAGAATAATGTACTGCTAAGTTTCCACCCCACTGTCCTCCTATAGAGGATATGTTTATTATTCTTCCAAAATTATTTTTTAGCATGTATGGAATACACTCCTGAGAACAAATAAAAGGACCCTTCATGTTAACTTCAAACATTTTATCCCATTCTTCATCTGTAATAGTTTCAAAAGGTTTTTGATGAAGGATTCCTGCATTGTTAACCAATATATGTATATCGCCAAATTTTTGAATAGCTATATCTATCATTTTTTTAACTTCATTTCTTTTAGATATATCTGCTTTTACAGCAATTGCAATTCCTTGATTATTTTCTATTTCCTCAACAGCTTCCATTGCCTTTTCCTTACTATTATTATAATTTACTACTATTTTAGCGCCTTCTTTAGCCATTTCTAATGCTATCGCTTTTCCTATACCTCTACTTGCTCCTGTAACTATAGCAACTTTATCCTTTAACCTCATAAACTCACCTTCTACTTAATTATTGTAAGGATATTGATTATCTATATAATGTCCACCTTCAAGTTCTGGTATTGCTAATTCATTACTATCTATGCAACATTCTACTATAACCGTTCCATTATACTCTAACGCTTCTTTTATTACGCTTTTAATCTCATCTGGTTTCGTTATCTTTAAACCTTTTACTCCATAAGCTTCAGCTAACTTAATGAAATCCGGATTATATTCAATAATCGTAGATGTAGCTTTCCCCAAAAATGTTTTATCTTGAAACTGTTTAACCATGCCTAAAGTATTATTTTTCATTATAAATATTTTTACAGGTAAATTATACTGAACTGCGGTTCCCAGCTCTTGCATGTTCATCTGAAAGCTTCCATCACCAGTTATATTTACTGCATACATATCTTGTCTAGCATATTTAGCTGCTATAGCTGCTGGTAATCCATATCCCATATTTCCAAGACCACCAGAAGTTAAGTTAGTTCTTGTATTTTTATATTTATAAAATTGCGCTGTCCACATCTGATGTTGACCAACATCTGTTGTAATTATAGCATTACCCTCTGTTAAATTACTTATTTCCTTTATTATATATTGTGGTCTTACTTTATCATATTCTGTAGATAAATTATACTCACTCTCTAAGCTAAATTCATCTTTTAATTGAGCTATATGGCCAAACCATGCTCTTTTATCTGAATTAATTTTTTCTAATTTATCTATAACTAATTTCAATACTTCTTTTACATCACCATTGATAGCTAAATTAGCTCTAACTCTATTGTTTAATTCAGCCTTATCAATATCAATATGCACTATAAATTTATCTTCTTGAAACTTACTAGCTTCAGTTCCTATAGCTTTCACATCAAATCTGTTCCCTAAAGCTATTATTAAATCTGCTTCTGCTATAGCTTTATTACAAAATCTACTTCCGTAGCCTCCCATTAATCCTAATGCAAGTTTGTTGTCTAAATCAAAACTTCCAAGCCCCATTAATGTATTTGCTACTGGTATTCGTAGCTTTTCAGCTAAAGTTTTAAGCTCATTTTCTGCATTACTTAAAACAACCCCACCACCTGCAATTATGATTGGTTTAGTGCATGAATTTACTTTTTGTATTAATAAATTTATCTTTTCTTGACTTACAATATTCTTTTCCCTTATTATTTCTACGGGTTCTAATATATCCATCTCTTGTAACATGCTTCTTTGAACATCCATTGGAATATCTATCAAAACTGGTCCTGGTCTTCCTGCTTTAGCAATTCTAAATGCTTCATCAATAACTCTAGATATTTCTTCTGGCTTTGTTATCATATAAGCCCATTTTACAACTGGCTTTACAATGCTGACTATATCCGCTTCTTGAAATCCTATTTGTCTTGTTTCCTTACTGCCTTTTAATGATCCAGTACCAACTTGCCCTGTTATAGCAACTAATGGTATCGAATCATAATAAGCATTTGCAATACCTGTCACTAAATTAGTAGCTCCAGGACCTACAGTAGCCATACATACTCCAACTTCACCTGTTATTCTAGAATATGCATCTGCCATAAGAGAAGCTGCTTGGTCATTTCTAGTAACTATTAAATCTATTTTCCCATCTAATTTTATAGCATCAAGCATCGGTGCTATGTTTCCACCTGGATATTCAAAAACTACTTTACAGTTATTTTGTTTTAATTTATCAATAATGATTTTACTTACACTTATCATGAATTATCAACCCCTATTTATAAGTTTTTCTATTCTTAAATTATATAAGATATCACAAAAATTTTACCTTTGCATCCACTTTTTCTATTGTATCTTTAATAATTTTATTAATTAAAGCTATAATTTTTTCATAATCTTTTATAGAATAAACCTCTGCTCAAAAAAATCAGCACCCAAATATAATTGGTCATGTATGATATATATATCTATTTATGCTTGTTCCTCTACCGCTACCCTTATTTATACGTTTATATTAATCCTTGCATCTCCATTTCTTTTAATGCTTTTATTAATTCATCATTGTCTTCTACTGTTAAATTGCCCATATGACCTACTCTAAATACTGTATCCTTTAGATCTCCACCATTAGGACAAACATATATATTGTATTTGCTTTTTAAATGCAAATATATATCATTGGCACTTATAGTTGTTCTAGGTCTCAGTGGAGTTAATGCATTAGATAAGCTTTCTGAAGGTATTTCAAATGGAAATTTTTTAATTTTTTCTCTAAAGTCTTTAGCTAAATTTGATGTATTGTTAATAAAGCTGTCAACCCCTACTTCGTTAATCTTTTCTAATTTTTCATTTAATTGTAATAGTATTCCTACTGCTGGTGTAAATGGAGTTTGCCCTCTCTCCATATTATTGAAATAATCTGAAAACCTAAAATAAAATGACTTAACCTCATTATTTAGTATTTTATTTGAAGTTTTTTCATTAATAATGATTATTGAAATTCCTGGTGGTAATGCTAATGCTTTTTGTGAGCTAACAATGGTAATGTCTATATTCCATTCATCCATAAAAAATGGATCCGCTAAAAATGAGCTAATAGCATCTACAACAAAAATTAATCCTTCTTCTTTACAAAAATCCCCTATCATCGGTAAATCATAATAAACACCAGTTGAAGTTTCTTGTGCATTTGCTAAAAGACCAGTATATCCCTTTGCTCTGTAACCTTCAACCATTTCTTTTTTTAATTTTTTGCCTTGTTCAACATAAATCGCAGTATTTGGTATTTTATGAACATCACATATTTCTTTAAACCTCTTTCCAAAACCGCCACCTACTACAATTAATAATTTATCATTTGAGTTAAATGTATTAATTATAGCTGCTTCCATAGCTCCAGTCCCAGATGCAGTTAAAAAAACTGTTTTAGAGGTCTCACTTGTATTTGTGATTTTTTTCATCAGTTCACTTGTTCTAAGCATAATCTGTGAAAATTCTTGGGTTCTAAAATATGGAAGTCTCATTGAACCAATGTTTAAAATATCCTCATCCATTTCAACGGGTCCAAGAACAAACAATTTAAAATCATTATTCATTACTTATCATCCTTTATTTTTTTATTTATAATTTTAATACAATAGAGTTATACTGATAGATTTCACTTAAAAATAAAATACAACTCTCCATCTAATTTTACAAAGTCAACAATTGTCACTATATTTTTATTCCGGTATTCAATTATAATTTTTTATATTTTATCAAGTCCAATTATTTTTTTAGCTTTTATTAAATCGTTAATACTATCTATTTCAGCCCATTCATAATCGCTTATATCACAAGGACTTAGTTCAAAATCATCATTAAATATCATATCGACTAATGCCGTTTCATACCATTCGTTAAGAACTTCATTCTTAACCATACTATCTATCTTATTTTTAACTTCTATACTTGCTAGTTTTGAAAACTTTGTAATTCCTATATATTCACCATCATATTCTTTTAATTCCTTACTCATAACTATAACTTTACCATTTGCAACCGACACCTTATAATCAGCATTATCACCTATTGACGAATCATAAAATACAGTAGCATAATTATCAGTTTCTAGTATCTTTTGAAATAACTTTTCCGTGATTATTACATCAGCATTGATTACAAGTGTTTCATCATTCATATATTCTTTTGCAAACCATAAAGATGCTATACTATTTGTAATCCTAAAAAACGGATTACAAATAACTTTACAATTATCATCTAATTGCAATTCGTTTATTTTATTATTCATATATCCAGAAATTATAATAACATTGCATTTACAATTTCTGTTTATTATCTGGATGGTTCTTTCCAAAACCGTTTGAGATTTTTCAACTTTTAATAAACTCTTAGGGGTATTTTGTGTCAAAGGGCTTAATCTTGAACCAATCCCAGCTGCTAAAATAATTATATTCAATTTGCTTCCACCTTCCTTATCCTATTAATTTAATTGTTTTGTTTATGAATAAACATCGCCTTGAAAGTTTTGTAGGAACACAAACTCAATAATAGAGATTGAATTTGCATATATTTATGGTTACCAAAGTAAAAGTCCTACTCTGAATAAAACTTTCTTCGGCGGAAATATGAGTTCAATACCTGTGCTCTTTTGAAATAGCTGCATTACATTTACTCCTGTTGCCTCTAAAGGAATCCTAGCCTGTTGAGGTAATCTGCATTCATCTTTACCACATCCATCTTTGCATAACTTGCACGATCCGCCAATAAAAGATGTAGCTAAAGGATAATTTGTTTTGTACAGTCCCTCTTCAAGTTTTAGTAATGTTTTATGCAACAAATTAGTGGATTCCCTTCTAATTTGTTCAAATTCCTCTAAATCATCAAATGAAATTTTACAATACACTAATACTGCATTTTCATATTCTTCAAACATTTTTTTATATCTTATATTAGGAATCTTAGGAGGGCAAGTCCAACTTTTATTATATTTTTTACATTGAAAACACTTCATAGATACTCTTTCTTCCAATTTTATATCTTCAATGTTTATTTCTTTATAATATAGTGAATGTGAACTCTTCTTCAATATATCATCTATAATTTTATATACCTGCATTAAAATCATTCCTTTTTAGTCCTATGTGCCCTTCTATTTTATCATCTGTAACCCTAGTAGTTTCTAATACCTACGTTTGTTAAAGGCTAAAAAGATATATTTTACATTTGTGTTGTTTAATCACAAATATTCGGAAATTCACATTTAATATTTTTTTTAATATTCATTATATCTTCTTGATACCTATCATCATCAATGTTATTAGTTTCCTCATTAGGCAAAATATAGTATCTTTCTGCACCATTAGACGTCAACACATATTTAGTATTTTCAGTTCTAATTGCCTTAAATGCCATTGTCCATTCATTGTAGTCACAATCAATAAATCTATCTATAATTTTTTTATTATAAATTGCACCTAATTGAATTTCTGCATATTGATATTTTGGTATTTCAAGTTTTCCATCTATAAGCTTACTTAATAATTCCGAAAAATTCTTCATGCTAAATAATTTGTCATATTTTAAACTTTCAAATTTACAACTATTTATAATAAAGGCGACATGTATTCTTTCCTCACGCCAATTTGGACCAATTTCTTTGGTTGAAGATACTGCCTTCTCAATACTTTGACCATGATCACTGTATATTATCTTTATCATATTTTCAGGAAGCATTTCTAAAAAAAACTGTAATTGTTTATCAATATAATTTAGGCTCTCCTCATATTGATTTATAAAATCCATTTGCGTATAACTAATCTTATTAAAATCTAAATCTCCTGAATATTCAGCCAAGTGTACATGGGGTTGCATTTTATGATATCCACAAATATGGGGTGGATGCGTTTCATTTGAAAAATGCAGATTTGAAATCATAGGTTTATCGATATTTTTGCACAACATGCAAATCAAATCCCAACATAATTTAGAAGCATACTCATAATTGTTTTTTGAGTTTACCCTTCCATCTTCAATATTTTTCCAAGAATCAGAACTGAGAAGATTTATAATATATCCTTGGTTATAAGCCTTTGTAAAAAACTCGCTATCATCAAAATTCATTAATTTACTTTTATACAACCCATCATCTAAAACATCTTTTCCTGTAAACATAGAAGATAGACTTTCGTATGTAAATGCAGATGAACTGATTGCCTTTGTAAAAACAACTGATTCATCAGAAATGCTTCTTAAATATGGCATTTTAATTTTATTTTCGTAAACATCTTTAGCTCGCAAAGCGTCTAAAAGAAACATAGAAATATCGTTAGTATTACGAAGCTTCATTCTATTTTTTATATCTTCAAATAGTATATAAAGCTCTTTCTTGAATTGTCTTAATTTTTCATATCCGCTATATTTTTCTTCTATATATTTATCAATAAATTCAAGTGCAAAGCAAAAATCTCTTATTTCTAAATACTCACTAATTAATTCCCAAAGATGCTTTTGTTTTAATAAAATATTTTCTTCTCTAATATATTCTTCTTTAATTTTATATAGCTTAATATAGTTATAGCAATTACTATAAAATGGACCTGCTAACTCTATACCTTTTTTTTCTAGTTCAGCGTAAAAATCAATATGTTTGCATTCAGGCAATAGTGTATCTTTTTCTTCAACAATCTGCATTTTACTTGCAAATGATGAAACTATAATCACATCTAGTTTACACTCATTTGCCTTTTGTGGTTCTACTACTAAATATCCATATTTTTTTTTATTATATAAACTACAATCATTATCTATTATGCATATGACATTTTTTTCATTGAAATTATACGTATTTAGTAGTTGTTCAGTATGTTCCCCACCTCCCCATATACCTACCCTTGTTTTGCAATCAATCCTATCTATAATTTCCGTTATAATACTAATCAAAGAAAAGTTTTTATTCAAAGAATTTAATTTATACTTTTCTATTAATACTCGGATTTCAACATCACAATCCACGTTCATCTTTCCACCCTTCTACCAATTCACATTTACTTACTCTATTGAAAATTTATCCAATCTCAAAGTTATAAATTCTTACATACATCTTCTGTAGAACTTACCTACCTATATAATGTTTTATAACGGCCATTTATAACTTCCAAATTCTTTTTCTAATTCATCATGCGTATAATTCTTTTCCATAAACTCAAATAGTTTAACATCTACAATTCTTTGACAATTTAACCAACACTTATTGCAGCTTAAACTTCGCTCTTGACTTTCTGTTGTTTCAGTCTTTAGCATAATATCCTGTAAGGTTGTCTCATTTAAATTTCCTAATATTATTTCATCTCTCATATGACATAATGGTATATCTCCATTAGGGTATACTACAATCGTTTCTCTAACATTTAAACAAGGCAAATAAACTTTACCTTCAAAATAGTTACTAGTGTTTCTTATGAAACTGCTATTTTCCAATAAATCACTGATGTCAAAAAGATATTCTGAAACATCCTTATTTCCAGTATCAAAAAAACTAATAGGATACATAGGTTGAATACCATGTTTAAAATTGTTTTTATTACAAAACTCTCTAACCCATTTTAAATCCTCATATGTATTCCAAGGATTGATGGTTGAATCTATATGAATTTCAGTTTTATCTTTAATAGCTTCAATAGTATTCATTAAGTTCCCAAAACCATCAATTCCCCTTACATTCTTATATGTATCCCTAGGTCCATCTAATGAAAAAGCTATTCTTTTAACGCTATATTTTTCAATGGCATCTGCTATTTTTTTAGTAAACTGACCATTAGATATTATACAGTATTCTACATTTTTTGCCATTTCAAGTATTTTTTCATATTGAGGATGTAAAAAAAACTCTCCTCCCTCAAAATATATAACACAATCATTACGCTTAGATGCAAAATCGATTATTGATTTAATTGCCTCTAAACTTAAGCTCTCATCTTCTTTCTTATAGATATTACAAGTTTTGCATCTAGAATTACACCTTGTTGTACTATATACAAAAATTTGCTTTAACTTAAAGCTCGTTTCTTTTAAAAATTGTGGTCTTATTTTTTCATAAAAATTAGTATTCATTTATTTATAACTCCCTTTCTTACAAATTGCCATCATTCCATTGCCTTTTTCATCATTAGTATATATCCCATTTTTGGAACCATATATCCTTTCTAAATAAAAATATTTAGATAATATATCTTTAAACTCTTTTAAACTATATTCCTTTACATGCCACGGAACTAGAGGTATATCTCCATTACCATTTTGTGGTGTAGTACATATAAAAACGCCATCATCTTTTAGAACTCTTTTCATTTCATTTAAATAGTCATCAATTAACTCCAATGGTATATGTTCAAAAGTTTCCATACTTAATACAACATCAAACTGATTTTTAGAAAATGTTGTTTTTGTAG
This sequence comes from Clostridium sp. FP1, assembly GCF_011065975.2. Lineage (NCBI taxonomy): Bacteria > Bacillati > Bacillota > Clostridia > Eubacteriales > Clostridiaceae > Clostridium > Clostridium sp. FP1. The sequence continues at coordinate 3,530,946 of NZ_JAAMNJ020000001.1, forward strand.
CATCTTGTACTTGAAAATCTATATTCAAATAGTTTTTTTTATTATATTTAATAGCATTTTCACTTAAATCTGCTCCTATAATATTTTTTGTAACTTCATCATATACATACTTTGTTCCATATCCACTACCACAAGCTATATCTAATACACATTCTTGCTGTTTTATATGTTTTATAGCAAATTTATATCTTTCAAGAAAAAAATTCCCATTCTCTACTTGATTTTCATAATCTATACCTGTCGTTTCACCTTCTTCATAAATCTGTTTAGATTTTTCTCTGATGCTAATTAAATATTCTTTACTGTATTCAGGTATATCTTCATAAACCACAACATTAAATTTATCTTTATTAGCTTTAACAAAAGACATAGGTCTTGCTAAATTTTTTTTTATTTTTTCATTATCTTCCTTCTGAATATGATGGTTTATATTTATGAGCAAATCACTTTTAAAAATTTCAGCCGTAAATTTTGTTTCGAAATCATCTGGTGTTTGTAAAAAATCCACATCCTTATTTGTCTCCATAACATCCAACATATTATTTAATAATTCTGTATCTATAAAACAATTCTGGCCTAAAGTTTTAACAATAATATCACAATCCATTTCTTTTGCAGCATTTGTAAATCTTTCTAAAACATTAGCTATAGAACCTGAGTAGCACTTAACTCCATGCTGTTTAGCTATTTCATTAAATATATAATTATTTTCTATATTGGGTACAGCAATAACTATTTCATCTATATTAGTATTGTTTTTAATTTTCTCTACTACATGTTCTATTAAATATTTATTGTCTATTTTTTTCATACAATAATCTTCTGTTCCATCCCACCCATATCTATTAGCTTGTATAATACATCCTACTTTCATTATTTAACCCACTCTCATTAATATAATTTAATGATATTTTTTTCCGGAAATTTTTTCGTTAAAAAATTATATATTTCTTCTTGATAAGCACTAGAAGAAATTAAAATATCATAAAATTTTGATTTATCTACCTCGTCAATACTACAAACTTTAATTCCCGCCAAATTCATTCCATATTTATTTTTATCAGAATCGCATACACCTACTAATTTAAACTTATCAAAATCCATTATTTGCATAAGTTGTGTTGTATGTGCACCTGCTCCATAAATAAGTAATCCATTAGAATTTATATTCTCTAAAATATGCACTAAGTTAGCTATTTTATTTTCTCTTTCATTTAGATAATCTATTACTATTTTCTTGTTTCTTTCATACTGATTTTTAAATTCTAACGTAATATCATTACTAATATTACAGATAACATTTATAGATGAACCTTTAATATTATATTTAATTATATTAAAACCATTTCTTTGTAATAAAGAAACTAAGCTATCCACTGTAAAGTACTGCAAATGCTGAAAACCAAAATAGTTAGAAATATTGTTAATATTTCTATCATTTATACATTCATCAAAGTTAGGAACACTAATAAATAAATATCCATTAGAATTAAGCTTGTTATAAATATCACTTACAATCTTACTTGGGTTTTTAATATGCTCTAAAACGTTAGTTAACATAATAAGATCAAATTGTTTATCTTTGACTATTTCATTGCTAAACATACCTTTTATTACTGGTATCAATACTTCATTTAGATATTTTACATTACACTCCGAAGGCTCTATTCCTAATATATGTTTATTGTCATTTTTAAATATTTCAAGCATTTCTCCTCGTCTACATCCGATATCTAAAACTTTGTTAATACACTCATAATTGGTATTCCTCTTTATAAATGTATACATTTCACAATACTCATTTCTTATAACATTTGATTGCTCAATAGTATCTGATTGTAAATTATAGTATTCATTAAGACTTGTTTCATTTGGTACGGGATTTTGAAATACAAATCCACATTTTTTACATATACTTATATTAACTTTAACTTTTATTAACCCATGTAAAATAACTTCATTTATTTCACTCTCAAATATTTTATCTGTATCATTGTTTTCACACACAGGACAATTTATCTTTTCATAATTTATATCCATCATATTTAACCCTCTCAAATGTATAATCTACTATTTTAATTTAAAAAATGCTACCATAGAATCTCCTAAATTTGACCTTTGTGCTATATCTCTATATGCATCCTTTATGTTTTGATCCTTTAAATATTTTTTATCTGTTAAGATTCTGTCAATATATATACCTTCTGTTTCTAATTCTAAAAGTTCATAACCACACTTATTCATAATTCTTTCTAATGTATCAGGAGTGAAATCACACATATGGTCTTCAGGATGTTGATTTATCCATTTATTCAAATTACTCCTAAAAGTAACCCCATCTGCATTTGGAACTTTTATTCCTATAATTCCGTCAGGGTTAAGCCATTTTTTTATATATAATAAAGTATTAATTGGATTCACCATATGTTCAAGCACTAACCACATAGTTATAACATCAAACTGTTCCTCTTCAAATTGAATGTTTTCTAATGTATTATTAAATATATTTTCAGTTTTTAACAATTGTTTGGCATATTCAGCTGCATATGTGGACACCTCTATACCAAATACATCCCATCCGCAATTTTGTGCATATTCAAGATAAAATCCCATAGCACAACCTATATCCAATATAGTTCCTGCTTTTTTATATTTATGTATAGTATTAAATCTCTTTTCAACAAAGTTTAATATATTTGGTTTATCCTTTAAATAATCATAGTCTACTTTTTCGTTTCCATTTACATACGTATCTTTAAAATAGTCATCGTCATATATATTAAGTAATTCTTCATTAGTTAATCTATATAACATGTAGATATGACCACATAACATGCATTTCACAAGGAAATTTTCTTTAACTTTTCCTAGAATTTTATAGTTATCATTTTCACATAAATCACAATTTACTTTGTACAAATTATAACACCTCTACAATTTTTTCGTAAATAAATTCAAAATCACTTATTTTAGCATTTAAATTCGAAGTGAATTGAATATTATTAATAAATTTTTCTATTTTTTCTACATCTAAATTGTACTTAGTTCCACAATAATTTCCTATACCTAAATTTGACATTTTTTGAAATTCACTTTCATAAATTTCATCTGAAACTATATCAATTGTAGGTATTCCTAAAAATTTAAATTCATAAAAACTGACACCATAATATGTTATTCCTAATTTACAGTTTTTAATTTCTTCTGCTACATTTTTAGGATTTATAACAATTTTATATTTATATTTAAATTTAGTAAGCTCTTGTTTAATTTCATTTATAAATTTAAAATAAGGTCCAACTATTATTTTGTAAACATAATTAGTTTTAATATCTATATTATTTAATAATTCAATCATTTTAGTAGTTAAATTATTAATATCTGTACCACCAAACGAAATTACTATTTCATTTTTAGGCTGCCACTCTACTTTTCTAAAATCATTGTTAATGAATACAGTTTTAAATCCATGTAAAACCTTATTATTACCTTTTACCTTTTCCTCAAACTCATCACTCTGTATTCCTTGGATTATCATTAAATCCACAAAATTATTTTTAATATATTTATCTATTAATATTATTTTCTTTACACCAGATTGTTTTTTTATATTTTCAAAATTATAATTAGTGCTTCCCTCTAATTTTTGAACATCAATTATAAGAATATCTGGTTCATACTCTTTAATTAATCTGATAAGTTCTTCTTCACTTTCAGCGTAATTGTAATCAAATATGTACCCTTTTCCCTCTAGTATATTTTTAGATATTTCATCATAATTTATTGCATACCGTACACCATTGTTTTTATTTTCGTTTAAAAACTGACCTAATGCCATCATTCTTTTTATATGGCCTAATCCTTTATCCTCTGATGCCTCTGTTTTTATTAAAAATTTGTAGGTTTTTTCACCCTTTTTCTTTTGCTGAACATGCAAATTTTCATTTAATAATTCCTTGTTTTCTTTAACTAACTCTATAACATTCCCTAAATTAAAATCTTTATTTTTATCTTTAATAGCCGTAAAACACTTATTCATAAATCTTAAATCTGCCATATTATCTACAGATATTCTAAACTTATTTTCTAAATATTTGTCTTCTAAGCTAAAATAGCCTACCTTAACTAATTGAGGATGCTCCCTAATAATTATTCCGAAATTTTCTCTATCATAGGATGTCTTACTATTTTCATTAATATATTCTATACATTTTGATGAATATGAATCTATTCCTTCATGAATACATGGTTTGGTCGGTCTACAATAGTCATAACCCTTCTGCAGTAATTGTAATTGCGCATTTATAACCTCTTTATCCACAAGGGGACAATCGCCAGAAATTACAACTATATAGTCAGCATTTACATCTTTTAATGCATTATAATGTCTACCAACAACATCATTAATATCACCATCAAAACCGTAAAATCCAATACATTTTCGCTCTGCATACTCATTTAAAGGTTTATCAGAATCATCACTAGTTGTAGATATAATTATTTCATCAATCTCATTTATATCTTTTAACCTATCTACTACCCAATCCATAAGCATCTTATCTCCAATATATCGAAAATGCTTTAGAGGAAGTCTAGTTGATGTACATCTTGCTTGTATTACGGCTACAACCTTTTTTCCATTTAACATATAATCACATCCTTAGAAAAACTACGCTAAATCTTCCCAACACACTGCTTCATCTTCTTTTAAATCTTTATTAAGCTTTCTTCCTATAACTTCTTTATAATACTTACTTTCTATACCATTCACTGGCCTTACATAATCTAAGTGCTTTTCTTCTATTAAATCGCCAGCTTTTAAACTACAAGCTGCTATTATTCCCCTTCTTGCATAATGTCTTTCTGCAAATTCTGCTTTTACAGGAACTTTAGCTCCATTACCCATAGCTTTTTCTACTTTTCTTATTTCTTCTACCATTTGCTTTAATTCTTCTGGCTCTAATGCATAGAAATGATCCATACCTTCTAATTCTCTTGAAATAGTAAAGTGTTTTTCTATAATTTTAGCGCCCATAGCTACTGCTGCAATAGGTAGAGTTATTCCCATAGAATGATCAGAAAGTCCTACTGGTATCTCTAATTCTTGCTTCATAGTTTTAAGAACATTAAGATTTATATCCTCATCTCTAGGTGGATAGTTTGAAATACAGTGAAGCACTGCTATTTCTTGTGTTTTTCCTTGTTTTATTCTATTTACTGCTTCTTTAACTTCATCCATATAAGCCATTCCAGTTGCTAATATAACTGGTTTCCCTGTGTTTGATATGTAATCTAAAAGTGAATAGTAATCCATATCTCCTGATGCTACCTTATATGCTTCTGCTTCTAATTCTTCTAATAAATCCACTGCATCTTTTTGAAAAGGAGTAGTCATAAACATAATCCCTTTACTATCACAGTATTCCTTTATCTCTTTATGCCATTCTAATTTAAATTCATATTTTTTAACAATTTCATTAGCTAGATGAGATTTTGAGAATAATTTATCCCCCGTAAATGTTTGAAATTTAACTGCATCTACACCTGCTTCTACTGCTATATCCACAAGCTTTTTTGCTTGATTTATATCTCCATTATGATTACTTCCTGCTTCTGCTATTATAAAACATGGATTCTCATTTCCTATTATGTATTTTCCAATTTTTATTTCCTTCAAAATTATCACTCCTATTTGAATAAATTAATGTATAAAAAAAAGGATGGTTGGTAAACCCAGCCTTTTTTGCCAGCTGCAAAATTGACAAATTTTATAATTCTTCATGATTACACTAAATTCACACCTAAAATTCTATCTAAGTTCACTCTTAATTTTCGTATATTTTTTTTAAAACTTTACACATACAAACAAAAAAAATCCAAGAAATCTTTAATTGTTTTATGATTTCTCAGATTGATAAAGTTATATTAAATTTTCCATTAATATTACTCCTAGTATGCTTTTATAAAAGCGACTCTACGACTTTTACCAAATCCATTTCCATTGTACCTTTTATCCTAGCCCCTTTGCTACAATTTATAAATCTGACATTTGGGTTCTCTTCTATTTCTTTTTCTATTTGTCTTTTAAAATACATATAACCATCATTTGTGTTTATCATATTACCATTAACACTTAATACCTTTTTATAAACACCATCTTCTGGAACATCATTAATTATTCCAGCATGGCTTTTATTATCTAAATATCCTAAATCTTGTCCCACAAATATGATTTCCTTAGCTCCAGCCTTTATTGCTATGTCCAGTGTTGCTACTGCTACAGTTTTTCCTGTATTTATTATTATATCATCTTCATTTTCTTCATTATAAAACATATATTTGGGACCCTTATATTTTTCCACAGCCCACCTAGATGCAGTATTTAAAAAACATAATGGAATATCTAAATTTTCATATCCTTTTAACTGATTATATACAATCTCCTGCGAATCTATTATAGTAATCATATCTGGATTAATTCCATTTTCCATAAATGTTATTAAGGCTCTTCCAACAGAGAATACCTTAACTTTTCCATTTAGTTTTTTTAATGTATTTATATTATAATCTAAAGATGGTCCAGCTGCTACTATTATTACTGTTTCACCTTTAACCTTTATCCTATTAAAAAACTCTTTAATTGTAGGAGTTTTTAGCCTTAAGTTATGTTCATAATTTTCACTCATAACTTCACTAAATGCTTCTACCGATATTTTAGCCACATTATAATCTTCAAGTGTATTTTTTAAAGGCATATATTCATCTGAAAGTAACTTAACAGAAGGTTTATATATCAATATATCATCTACCATCTCTGATATCCTTACAAAATCCTGCAAAAACTTTTGTGAATAGTTATCAAATATTTTCACTCTTTTATCTTTTCTTATATCCTCTAAGTTACCCAAATTCTCGGCTATAGCTAATATTTCTTTATCTGCATCAAAAACATATATTATACATTTTTCATTACATTTTTTTAGTAATTCTTTAATATGATATCCAAGGCCTAAACCATAGACCATTACCACGTCTTTGTTTTTATAAAACTTTTCATTTAATTCTATAAATTTTTGTCCTTCTTTTAAGGGGTAGTACTTACTATGAAGGAAAACATTTTCTACTAGTAAAGTTGTATTGGATTCTCTAGTATTTACTATTTCAATTTTTCTATTCATATAATGATCACCCTTTTGCTAGTATCTTGTTAATATTCTTTTGAATATCCTCAAGTATTGGTGTTAATTCATATTGAAATAAATCCCCAATTAAAATAAAATCCCCATTTTCTAGAGCATCAACTATTTCACTTAACCTCTCATTCATATCCTGTAAATTTATATCCTGTTTATGTATGTCTTTTGTAATCATTAATGCATCACTCATCCATTGCATTCCTTCTGTAATAGGGAAAATCAATTCACAACCTTTTCTATCTTCTCCCCCCTGAAAATATTCCACTACCTTTTCTATTCCATTTATCAAATTCACCATATATTCACTTACGGTTTTTAACGTGTCAAATTCCTCATTCATATGTAATTCCTCCAATATTTTTTAATCTATATTAGGTCTTTTGCCACTTTTTCAAATTCAATTTTCACTTCCTTCATTATTTCTAACAAACCTTTGTATATTTCTTCACTTTTTAACGCAAGCCTCTTGCCCTTTTCTTTTTCACTTTCTCCTTGTTTTTCTTTAAATTCATCTGAAATCATAATTTTTGCCACTAGTGGTGCATATAATTTTTTAATGCTTTGTACTTTTTCAACTTCTTTATTCAACTTAGAATCTACCTTATCTAACTTATCTAAAATATAATTTATATCTAATAAAATATTTTTATCATAATACTTGTACATCTTAGAAGTGTCTACAATAGCATTTTTGCATAGTTCTTCTATGGTTTTAATAGATTTTAAAATTTTTATTATATTTTTATATACTATTTGCTTATTTACTAAAGGTTTGCTATTTAGTAAATCTTCTATATTTTTATCTATACATTCATTATAAGAGTATTCATTAATAGACTGCTGTAAAGACTTTATTAAGGTTCCTTTAATATGAGCTCCACCTTCTGTGCTGTTAATAAAAGTAACATTTTTATATTCTAACATCATTGCCTCTATCTTTTTCCTGTAAAAATCTAGTGCTATTGTAGTAGGTACCTTTTCACCATATATATCATCTACGTATATATAATCATCATCTTTATCAATTACATTATTTCTATTGGTTTTTGCACTGTCTGCATGGTATTTATTATTAGTATAAGCTAAATCCTGACCTATAAAAACAATATTATCACAACCTAAATATGCGCCTAAACTTATGCACACATGTGCTACAGATCCCCCTTGCCACAAGCAATCCACATCTACACCTAATAGGTTATCAGTTATATCTTTAAAATCTATATCTTTGAAAAATACTTTCCCCCCCTTATATTCTTCCACCAGTTCGTGGTTACTTACTTCACTAAACACTAAAGTTACATCACTATGCAATTCCTTTTCAAATACTTTATAAGAATATTCTCCTGGATCTACGGAACATACAAAGTCTGGTTTTACTCCTTCATTCAAAAGAGTTTTTAAGGTTCTTCCACCCGTTATGATAATAAACTTATCTTGAATAGCCTTCAATAAGTCGATGTTTTTTTCTAGTGAAGGTCCTGCTGATACTATTATAGCAGGCATACCCTTAAATTTATCCTTCAATTGATTTACCATAGTGCTATCTGTTATTTTATTAATATTACGTGCAAAACACTTAAAATACTGTTTTGAAAAATGTAGTGACGTGCTTATCCCTATAATTGAATCATTTACAAATTCAATAAATCCCTTACTAAACTCCTTATATTCTTCACTATACACTTTATCATAGTTTGCATATGTTGCAATCTTTGTATTGTTAATTTCTACATCTTTTATATTTTTGCTTAAAAATTTTTTCATATTTTCTTTTTCATAATTTAATATAAAAACTCTATCATCTTTAAATATATTTTCTATGTTATTAGATAATATATTTTCTATTAATATTTTTTCGTCAGGTTCAATAATAAGGATTTTGTTAGTACTAGATACTTCTTTTAACAAATCTAAAATATGTTCTCCTGTGCCAAATCCCCATATTATAATAATACTATTAGCATTTATTTCTTTTATTGTAGCTTTTAAAATCTCAACATCTCTATCCACGGTATATTTACTTCCTAAATAAATAAACTTACCATCTGTGTTTATCCTTATTATTTTTTTATTATCTTTACTAGTTTCTATCTTATATCTTTCTTCATCTTTTAAAGTAATTCGTTTCAGATGATTTAATATTTCTCCATTACTCTCATTCATATATAATTCCTCCAAAAACTTATGCTTATATGTATATATATCGTATAAAATAAAAAATACTTTAGCAAAGAAAAAAAGAACAGAAATTAATTCTGTTCCTTTTTTGTTAACTATTTATTCTTTAATTATCTTAATAATTGAAGAACTCCTTGAGGCTGTTGATTAGCTTGTGAAAGCATTGCTTGAGCTGCTTGCGCAAGAATGTTGTTCTTTGAGAAGTTCATCATTTCTTTTGCCATATCAACATCTCTAATTCTTGATTCTGATGATTGTAAGTTTTCTGATGATGTATTTAAGTTATTTATTGTGTGTTCTAATCTGTTTTGCACTGAACCAAGATTAGCTCTTTCAGTTGATACTGCTGCTATAGCATCATTTACTCCTGTAATTGCAGCTTGTGCACCTGTATCTGTAGATATACTTAGAGAACTTACTTTTAATCCAGTCGCTCCTGCTGTCATATTACCAATTTTTAAATTAATTACTTGACTTGCATTTGCTCCTACTTGGAAGTCTAAACTACTAGACATAGTTCCACCAGATAAAAGTTTTTTAGTGTTAAATTCTGTTTGAGTACCTATTCTTGTAATTTCTTGTTTCATTTGGTTAAATTCTGTAGCAAGTGCTCCTCTATCTACAGTTGTGTTTGTTGCAGTTGCTGATTGAACTGATATTTCTCTCATTCTTTGAAGAATTGAGTGAGTTTCATTTAAAGCACCCTCTGCAGTTTGGATTAGAGAAATAGCATCCTGTGCATTTCTTGATCCTTGATCAAGTCCTCTAATCTGTCCTCTCATTTTTTCAGATATAGCAAGACCTGCAGCGTCATCTCCAGCTCTGTTAATTCGAAGTCCTGAAGAAAGTTTTTCCATTGATTTTCCAGCATTAGCTGTGTTTCCTATCATTTGTCTGTGTGCGTTCATTGCGTTCATATTGTGATTGATTATCATAATAAATTCCTCCTTGAGTTTTAAGTGTACTTCCTTGCACACTGTTTTTTTATGAGCTGCTAATTGTTAATTGCATTCTATCAACTGTAATATCAGCATTATCTTAATAATTGAAGAACTCCTTGAGGCTGTTGATTAGCTTGTGAAAGCATTGCTTGAGCTGCTTGCGCAAGAATGTTGTTCTTTGAGAAGTTCATCATTTCTTTTGCCATATCAACATCTCTAATTCTTGATTCTGATGATTGTAAGTTTTCTGATGATGTATTTAAGTTATTTATTGTGTGTTCTAATCTATTTTGCACTGAACCAAGATTAGCTCTTTCAGTTGAAACTTTTGCAATTGCATCATTTACTTTTGTAATTGCAGTTTGTGCATCTGTAGCTGTAGATATACTTTGACCACTTACATCTAATCCTGCTGTTGCTGCTGTCATATTACCAATTTTTAAATTAATTACTTGACTTGCATTTGCTCCTACTTGGAAGTCTAAACTACTAGACATGGTTCCACCAGATAAAAGTTTTTTAGTGTTAAATTCTGTTTGAGTACCTATTCTTGTAATTTCTTGTTTCATTTGGTTAAATTCTGTAGCAAGTGCTCCTCTATCTACAGTTGTGTTTGTTGCAGTTGCTGATTGAACTGATATTTCTCTCATTCTTTGAAGAATTGAGTGAGTTTCATTTAAAGCACCCTCTGCAGTTTGGATTAGAGAAATAGCATCCTGTGCATTTCTTGATCCTTGATCAAGTCCTCTAATTTGTCCTCTCATTTTTTCAGAGATTGCAAGACCTGCAGCGTCATCTCCAGCTCTGTTAATTCGAAGTCCTGAAGAAAGTTTTTCCATTGACTTTCCAGCATTAGCTGTGTTTCCTATCATTTGTCTGTGTGCGTTCATTGCATTCATATTGTGATTGATTATCATAATAAATTCCTCCTTGAGTTTTAAGTGTACTTCCTTGCACACTGTGTTTTTTATTTATTTAAAAGCCTTTTTAAATGGGCTGATAAAACTTGGTCAATATTACTTGTTATTAAATTTTAGTGTTATTATTATGAAGCTTAATGTATCGATTAAGTTAACATCCTACTCGCTTATTTATATTTTTAACTTCCAATAATAATATCGTAGGTTTAATTATATACTTTATAGTTTTTTTAAAATTATTTTATTGATTTTAACCTTTCATTCATTTCTATTATCATTATTGCATGTTTTTATTGAAATATAATTAGGATCACTTTGCATGTTATCAACCTTATCCTATAGTATCAAACTTTTCTGTATTTGCTATGTAACCGTGGTATATTGATACTCTTTTTGGCTTTATATCTCTATCAATTGTTGCGCCAACCTTCTTTGTCTACTGTATCAAATCTTCTATTTACATCAATTTTACTTCTTAAAATATGACTTAATCAATTTACCCAACTTCCTATTGCTATTCTATGTGGTGCTGAGAATACATAATTCATAATCTCAATATCACTAACATCTCTATTTCTACTCTTAAAAGCTATATATTATTCTACACATCTCCCATAAAAATTAATAGAACAAAGTTATTTTGTAGTATTACCTATTATGCTTATTTCTTATGAAAGTTTATTCCTACTTTTTTTCTAAGTGTCCATCCTATAGGTACCATTATATTTTACTTGTCCACTGTTTTTTTATCTATCATATTTGTTTATTAAACATGCTTGAATTGGCATAAAAGCTTTTATTATAATTATTATTAGCATTTTTAATTATTTGAATCCTATTTAATTCTTGTTTTGTATCTTCTTTCTTTAATTGCATTAATTCTAATAATTCATGCTGCACCTTTAATATATCCAGTTCATTACATATATCCGCAAATTCTTCAGTAGTATATTGCAGCTTTTCCATATCTTCAATAAGCATTTGTCTACTATCCAATAAAACATCTGATTTGTTAATTTCGTCCTGCTGCAGCACCCTAATAAGTTCCATAGTTACCTGCTTGAATTGTACTAATTTTTGTGTCAATTCATTCATAACAAATTCTCCATTCTATAGATTTTAGAAAGATTTTATTGTCCCCCACCTAATTGTTGCGTTAACCAACTTGATTGGGAGTTCAGCTTATTCATAGCTGTTTCCAATTTTGAAAACTTCAAATAAAAGCTATTCTCTCTATCTGCTAGACTTTTTATCATTTCAGTTATCTTTGCATCTTTCTTTATAATATCCGCAGATAATACAGATTTATATTCACTTTCATCCCCTTTTATACCTGCTCTTTCAAGAAAAATACCCTTTTTGTTATCATTGCTTCTTGTTGTTCTTGTATAATCTTGTAAAATATCACTTATCCTTTGAAATATACCTTGCTCATCGTTTCTTGTTTTTCTCTCATCGCCTATAGGATCTGCATTATATGAAGGATACTTTGTAGATTGCTTTGTAAACAGCTCGGTAACCTGTTTACCTTTAGTTTCAATAGCAGCTTTTAGTTTTGTCTCATCTATTATAATCTTTCCTCTTTGACTTGTATCCCTTGAGGTTGATAACCCAATTTCTGAAAGAGTTATGCCCGCATCTGTTACCCCATCGAAAAAGGCTCTTCTCATTGAGGTAAGCATATTGTCTAAATTTGAGTCACCCTTGAGCAAACCTACTTTAGCTTTAGTCTCCCATTGTTTAATTTCATCTTCCTTCATAGATGTCTTCTGTTCATCAGTAAGTGGAAGATACTTATATTGCTTCTGTTCATCAGCCTTTCCGCTAACCTTATCTACTAATTGATTATATTTATCTATGAACCCAATAATTTTATCATAAGTTTTTTGAGAATTTCCAGCAACTGCAATATTAGTTATGCCTTCCTTTGTTAATGTATAGTTAACCCCATCTATAGAAAAATAATTACCTCGTCCTGTAACAGGAGTTGCAACTGTAGAACCTGGAGGAGTTATTTTAACTATAGCATCCATTCCTTCCACTACAGTACTGCTTAAGTTTAATTTTCCTAGAACAGCACCCCCTACCGTTAATAATGCTTTATCTCCTATTCGTAAACTCTCTATGCTAAATTTTTGTGTTAGTTCACTATAATTTAGTTTAACATTACCATCTGTACCTTTGTTAACCGCATCCATTAATTGTGATATTGTAGCATCTTTTGATATTGTAGGCACCGTTGATGTTGAAGGGTCTCCTGATACTGTTAATGTCTTTGTTCGTTCTATAGCATTATCGTCTTTATACGTAAATGTTAAAGTTTCACCATCTACAATACCTAATGCACTTAATGCTGTAGATTTATTTGCTGTTACTACGCTACCCTCTATCTTGTCTGGTGTAGCTAACTGAGTTACTTCCACCTTATAGTTTCCAACCACAGCGCCTGCAGACGCCGTAGCACTAGCCCCAGCACTTTCTCCTGATACACCACTAGTAGCCGTTACATCAAAGCCATCATAGTTACTCTTTCTTAACACATTAGTATCAGGTTTTGTGTTACTAAAATATGTGTCTTTAATAGCGGTTGTGTCTGATAATATATCCCTATAAATTTCCTGCCTCCAAGCCACTATTTGCCTATCCTGTTTCATCTTATCCACTCTCATTGCATAAGGTTTCATCATTTGCTTTACAGTAGCATCCGTATCCATCCCTGTAGCCATACCAGTAATTCTCATTTAATACAACCTCCTCTTTTTCAATTGACAGATGATTTTTATGCTATGCATAAAACTTTCAACCCACAACTGTCAATCGTCCTCTGTTCTTTATTTCCCACCCTTAGATAATTTATAAGCCTCATTCCAAGTATCTCGAACATCTTCAATTAGTGGTATTATCTCATTCATGATTTTTTCACTTTTCTTAATGTTAGCGTCTGTAAGCCTTCTTGCTATAAAATCATAAATTCTCATTAAATTTTCTGCCCATTGACCACCACTATTTACATCTAAAGTTGCCATTAACTCATAAAATATATTTTGAGTTTTTATAATGTTTTCATGAGCCTTTTTAATATCTTTATCTAAAATAGCTTGTCTACCTATTTTTGAAAACTTTACAGCTCCATCCACAAGCATTAGGAGAAGTTGATCCTTCGATGCGAAGTTTACACTATTATTTTTATAAGTATTAAATGCATTTCCATAAGCGTTCATTGCCATATTCCCTCACCTCTACTTTTTAGTATCTATAAAATTTCCAGTGCACCTTTGCCCTTTTTCTAAATTGTCTTTAAAAGCCTCTACACCATATTCTGTATTTTTAAATGCATTTACAGTTATTTTATGATTATTCTTATATTTTAGAAGCTTGTCCTTAAATTCTTCCTGAGACTTTGAGTTATCTTTAGAATTTCTATCTTTATTTACAGATATTGCTCCTTTTCTATGAATTACACCGGACTTGGTTGTGTCCTTAACTCTCTGTCTTATTTCAACATCAATTTTATTTAACTTAAATTCCATAATACCCCTCCCAACTTTCTCCTAAAAAGTTATGCCTTTTTATCTACTAAAATACCAGCCATTTCGCACATTTTTGCTACCATGTCTAGTATTTTTCTTGAGGGAATTTCTTTTATCACTTCATTAGTATCATTATCAATTACCTTTATAATCATTTGGTTAAGTACATCATGCTTTTCATATTGTATGTGAGTACATTGTCCTTCTAAAAGTTTATTTATTTTGCTTACTGCATTTTCAACTTCTATTTCAATGTTTTCTTTCTCATCTAGCGAATTCTTACTTTCAGTAGCCTTTGGAATCTTACTGTTTTCCGAAACCTTATAAAATTTATCTAAATCTAAGGATTTATTTTGATTTATACCCCCAATATCCATGTTTGCCCCCCATAATTTATTTCTTTAACTTTTCTAAAGCTGACACATCAAAAACTATAGCTCTTTGATTTTCATCCGTCACTTCTCTATATAGTTCTGACCTTAAAATACTAATTTCCCTTGGTGCATTTATGGAAATTTTTACAGATCCATTTTCAATCTTAACTATAGTTATTTCCACATCATCACCTATTAATAGAGATTCACCTTTTTTTCTACCTATCACTAACATTTATCTATCCCCCTTGTTTCTCTCTGGCGTAGATAACACTTACTAATTCTCATTTCCTTTAAATAAAGGCTCCTTTATTTTATATTTATCATTGTCTAATATTAATTGTTCCCCTAATTTTTCTTTTATATTAATAATAATAGGAGCTTTTAAATTAGTAGTCATATTCTCGGTATTTGAACTTAAAGTTACTGTAGTTAATACTAATGCTTCTTCAGGCCTCAATATTTGTAGTTCATTTATATAGGTGTCCGGTATTTTAAATTCATAATCCGCAAGAACTGTAAATGGCGATACCAATACTAAACCCACTTCAGTATCTTCAATTGAGTGTAATATACTAAAAACTTCATTACTTTCTAATGGAAAAATTATAAAGTTTTTGAGTTCCTTAAATCCCGGCAGACCTTTTTTGAACACTATAACATCTTCATCACTATATTTTCTAACTCCATGGTACTTCGTAACGAGCTCCATATTACAAATCAACTCCTTTAATAAAAATCTTTTCTCTATTAACTCTCAACTCTCAACTTTCAATTCTCAACTATCTCAAGTAATCCAGCAATGAAGGCTGAAGTACCTTAGCGCTAGTTTGTAGCGATGCCATATATACAGTTTGCATAGTTGCATATTCCATTGTTTTTTCTGTAATATCTATATCTTCAGTTGCAGATAGGATTTCTGTCATATTAAAATTCTGATCTTCATTTCTAGTTTGTGCACTTTCCATTCTATTTTGTTTGGCACCAGCCTCAGAACGGAGCTTTAAAATGTTGGTCATAACCTTTTGTATTCCTTCCAAGTCTGCATTGGTCAAAGCTTTAATATCGTCAGCATAATTAGGATTCGGAGTGCCTGCTGAAATCTCCGGCTTCGAATCAAGATGTTTAGTAATATTCCCTAATAATTTCATAAGATTCTCATTAGCACCCGTTCCATAGTTTATAAGCTGTGATGCTGTAATATTATAATCCATAGTTACACCTTGGGATACTTCTACTAGTAACTTATCAGGTTCTTGGATTAAGCCTAAATCTTTAGCAGCTGTAGTTGGTTGAGCTGGTGGGATTACACTATTATCTGAGAATGTCACAGTTCCTGATGGAGTAATGTTAAATCGTCCATCGTTAGTTGCTGTAACTGTAACTGCATTAGCAGATGGTATAGATTTATTAATACTTTCTTGAAGAATAGCCGCTGCCTCGGTCATAGTGGTTTTACCACTTATAATCCCCTCAGTGGTTGGTGGTGTTGTCACTGATATATTTACTGGCATTGGCGATCCTCCATTTAATGATATATCGAATGTTGCCCCGAGCTCTACTGTTTTACCACTATAAGTCATTCCTCCAGCCATAGGTTTCCCAACCACCTTTGTGCTACAAATTAACTCATCATTTCCACCTGCATCCTTACTAGTTTGCATGGGTTTACTTGTTCCATCCGTTCCTCCAAAAATATACTTACCATCAAAGCTGGTATTTAATATTTGTGAAACTTCTTGTATTCTTTGATTAATTTCATCCTTAATAGCCTGCCTTTGTTCACTTCCGTAGGTACCATTTCCAGCGGATACTAAAAGCTCTTCAATTCTTCCAACTACATTGCCTGCATGTGATAATGCTGTATCTGTTGTGTCAAGGAAATTCATTGAATTTTTAATATTACTATTATATTGTTTATTTGAATCTATATCTGAATACATTTGCATTATTCTTGAAGATTTAAAAGGATCATCTGAAGCCTTTGTTATTTGTTTACCAGAAGTCATTTGGCCCTGTATCCTACTCATATTAGTTAAATTTGTTCTCATGTCTCTTAAAAAATTATTTGAAAGCATTTTATTGGTTACTCTCATATCTTCACCCCTTACTTAATGCGTATATTTCTATCATTTATCTTTTCAACCCATTAATAACCACATCTAAAAGCTCATCCACAGTAGATATAATCTTTGCATTAGCTTGATAAGCATGTTGAAATTGAATCATATTAGCCATTTCTTCATCCAAGGATACACCCGATATAGATGTCCTTGATTCATCTAAGCCTGATAATAGTGCTTCATGGTTTTTTACAATTCTTTTTGCTTCTTGGGTTTGCACCGCGAGTCTATTCACAATATCCGTAAAATAACCACTAACAGTCATACCATTCACACTTGATGCAATTGTTTTAACTCCTAGTACTGGGTCTAAACTAAATAGACTGCTGCTTTTCGATAAAAAATCCGCCCTAGTCGTTGTGTTATTAATGCTTTGGATATCTAATCTTATATCTCTAAGACTTGCAATAGCTAGTGCTCTTTTTCCATCAGTTGCCGATGGGGTATCACCTGCTGCAACCTTAATCTTCATAACATCATCAAGGATGACTTTGTTAACAGAAATATTACCTGCATTAATTTCTATTTCTCCATCTGCACCAGTTTTCGTACTATTAACAAAAATATTAGGTATGCCTGTTTCTTTCGTTGCATCACTTTCACCGCTATGCACTGCATTTATAGAAAATGCAATACCCTTAGCTAAACTATTTAACTGGTCCACATATTTGTCAATATCTTCCTGAACAGACATATAGCCTTTTAACTCTCCCTTTTGAGGTTTAAACAATGCTAGATTTGCGAAGTCTGCACTTGATTCCAGCTTAACTCCTGCTTTATCTATAGCATTTCCTTCCTTGTCAGCCCAAAGCACTCTACCTTGATCTAACTGTTTATATTGCTCAGGAGTTAAACTCATATTTAAAGTTGCTTTATTCTTCTCATTGGACATATCCCCATTTTTGTAATAAGTTACTTCATACTCTCCAGTTTCACCTGGCTTTTGTCCCGCTTTTGGTACAATGCTACTTACATAAGAAAACCTGCTAACCTCATCTTTGTTAATAGACTTTACAAGATATGCATTGTAACTGCCTACAACATCATCTGGTTTAAGATCTTCTCCTCCTAATGATTTTTTATCAATAGTTATCCCAAATTTTACGCTTAGCTGATCTACTAACAAGTCCCTTCTATCCATTAAATCATTAGGCTCATTTCCACCAACTTTTACACTTATAATCTGTTGATTTAATACATTTAGCTGATCTAACATACTATTTACATCCACTACATCCTGCTTAATAACCTGTTGACTATTGCCTTTTAATTTTGTTAATTGATTATAAGTATTATTTAATTCATCTGTAAGTGCTTTGGACTGCTGTGCTACCACTGTTCTTGAATTTGAACTTTCTGGATGTAATGAAAGTTCTTGCCAAGAATTGAAGACCTTTGTGAGGAGAGTTGACACTCCTGTATCACTAGGCTCATTCATAATACCTTCAACCCCTGTAAGGAATTTCTCACGTCCTTGGTATAAGCCACTAGTTCCATTTTCCGTTCTTACCTGATAATCTAAAAAATTGTCTCTAATTCTTGTTATGGAGGAAATCTGCACACCAGTACCTAATTGGCCTGGCCCCATAGCATTATTCATAGAAGGCATACCGAATGGCCTTGTAGTCTCCATAGTAGCCCTTTGTCTTGAATAACCTTCTGTATTAGCATTAGCTATGTTGTGACTAACTACATCTAAAGCCTTTTGTTGAGCACTCATGCCCCTTGTAGCTACATTAAAAGTTCCAAATAATCCTGACATCTCTTTCACCTCATACTATTTTTTTACTTTACCATATGCATTGTAAGTTTTTGTTTCTCTTGCTGGATTTAATACATTTAATATTCTATTTGTAAAACTAAGTCCTTGTTTTATAAGTAACTCGTTTGTATCCTTTTGAAGTACAACTTCTTGTAATAAGTTGTTTATTTTAAAATAATTCTTCTCAAGTTCTTCATCTTTAAATTCTTCAATTATGGACCTCATAGCTCTACTTTCCGTAAGTTTTCTTCTCTCAACTTCCATATGGGCTATATCTTTGTTAGCCTTTTTAATCTTGTCCACACAAGCTTCCATTCCAAAAATATCATTAACAACTATACATCTGTGTTGCTCTTCAAGTTCTACTAAAAGCACCATCACAGCTTCTATTTCCTGTATCATGACAACATTTAGTTTTTCCTTCATAACTAAATATCTCTCCCCTTCATAATATCCATCATTCTAGTAGCTGTTAATTTTGAATCCATCTTATAGGTACCCTGCATTACTTCATTTCTAATAGCTTCTATCTTAGCCTCGAAATTAACTGTTTTACTATCTAGTGATAATGCGCTTAAGCTTTTTCCTGCGGTGGACAATTCTATGGTATCTTTCTTTAATGCTACTGCCTTTAATTCTGTTTTAGGTGTATTATTTTTATAGAAACTAACCACATTATTTTTTACTCCATCTATTTTCATTCCTAACCACTCCTAGCTTTTTATATCTTTATACTAGATTCCTTCTAGTTTGTTCTCTCTATTTATATTATCGTATATAATCTTTCAAAGTTTATACAGTAAACAAATTATTAGTTTAATATTAATAATTTGTTTACTATATATATTTATTTGCATATGTTTTTTAAAACCATATGCAGTTTATAGCGCACAAAAATAAAAAGGAATAAATTTCTTTATTCCTTTTTATTTCCTATATGATTTCCTTTTATTCAGATATAGCTTTAACTCTTTCTTCTCCACTAATTATACTAGTAATTCTAACTCCAAAATTTTCATCTACAACTACCACTTCACCGTAGGCTACCTTTTTACCATTTACTAAGATATCTACTGGTTCTTCTGCTAGCTTATCAAGTTCAATTAGTGATCCAGTTCCCAAGTTCAAAATATCCCTAATGTTCTTTTTAGTTTTTCCAAGCACTACGGAAATTTCTAGTGGAACATCTAATATTAAGTCAATATTTCTAGGAGAATTATGAACCGTAGTATTTGTTAGAGGCACAAAAGATGCTTGTCTAACTTCTACTTGTGGCTGTGGCCTCTCAATAGGTTTTGCGTAATACTCCGGCTCAGCTGGAACACTTGTATAAGCTGCTTCCTGCTGCGCCGTTTCCCTTACAGGTGCCTGTTGTTTAATTTCACTTTGGGTGCTAGCTACTTTAGGAGCTTCCGCTGGTTGTTCTGTGCCCATCATAATAGCTACTATTTTTTTAGCAGTTTCAATAGGGAGCACTTGCATGATAACACTATCAATTAAATCACCAATTGTCATTTTAAAAGCTACCTGAACAACCTGTTCATCTTCATCTATACTATCACTTAAGGCTGAAGTACTATCATCCCATATCTTAGATTCCGGAGGTGAAATGTTTACTTCTCTAGCAAACATTGTTGCCATGGATGTTGCAGCAGATCCAATCATCTGATTCATAGCTTCTGAAACAGCGCTAACTTCAATTTCTGAAAGCGCTGGTGTACCTTCTATTTTGCCATCTCCACCCATCATTAAACTAGCTATAACTGCCGCATCTGGAGTCTTCATCACTAAAAGATTTCCCCCTGCAATACCACTTACAAACTTTACGTCTAAAGCAATATTCGGAACCTCAAAGTTAGCTCTTAATTCTCTAAGTGTACTTACTGAAACTATTGGTGTTGCTATATTCACTTGTTGACCTACTATAGTGGAAAGAGCTGTTGATGCTGAGCCCATCGAAATATTTCCAACTTCCCCTAGCAAATCTTTCTCAATATCAGAAAGCTCAAATTTTTCTATAGGTTCAGAGCTGCTGTCCCCTCCATTTAAGAGAGCGTCGATTTCTTCTTGTGAAAGAAAGCCGTTACTCATAATTTTCCACATCCTTATCTATTATATCTAATATCTTAATTCCCCTGTTTTTGCCTACAGTACCAGGTTTACCCATATAACATAAATGTTCCTCTACAAATACTTTAACTTTGCTATCGCTTTCATTATCTAATGTAATTACGTCACCTTCTGTCAATTGTAGAAATTCATTTACAGTAATATTTGTACTCCCTAGCACTCCTGTTACTGGAACGCTTACTATATTTAGTCGATTCTTTAATTTATTTCTAGAGTCGTTAACAAGTTCTTCATCATTTTCTCTAAACCAATATTGAACAACAAGTTTATCAAGTACTTTTTCAATGCTTAAATAAGGTATACAAATATTTATAAATGTACTATTATTATTCATTTCTACGGAAAAAGTAATTAGGGCAACTGGTTCATTTGGCGCTAGCGTTTGATTAAGTGCAGGATTAGTTTCTAATGCCTCAATTTCTGGTTCTACCTCTAAAACATCTTCCCAAGCAAGCTTCAAGTTAGCTATAAGCCCCTCATTAACATTTTTTAATATATTTTTATCTATATCAGAAAACTCTTTGCTTTTAACCTTTCTATTACCATCTCCTCCTAAAAGTATATCAATTACTTGAAAAGAGAACTGAGGGTTAGTCTCAAATAATATAGACCCATTTAGTGGTGGCATTTTAAATATAGTTAAAATCGTAGGATTAGAAATTGAATGAATAAATTCCTCATAGGTTATTTGCTCAATACTTTCAATTTTAACCTTTACATTATTTCTTAGCTGTGCGGATAAATGACTTGATATTATTCTTCCATAATTATCGTGAATTAACTCAAGCGTTCTCAAATGATCCTTTGAGAATTTTTGAGGACTTCTAAAATCATACAATTTAATTTTATGCTTTTCCTCTTCACCCGGGAGCTGATCTGGTTCTATTTCCCCAGAAGAAAGGGCAGATAAAAGTGAATCTATTTCACTTTGCGATAATACTTCTGCCATATTTCTACCTCATTTCTCTGTATAAAGTGTGCTTACTATATTCCATGAAGTTTCTATTTCTTAAAACTTACTTTTTATCTTTGGATAAATTTTTATCTTTCGGTAAGCTCTTATCTTTCGGTAAGCTCTTATCTTTCGGTAAGCTCTTATCTTTCGATAAGCTTACCAATATCAATTAATGTAACTATTCTATCTTTAAAATTTATAACCCCTTTAATATAGGCTTTTTTTCTGTCAGCTTCAACTTTTTCAATTAAATTTTCTTCAATTTCTAATACTTCATCAACTTGATCTACAGTTACTCCAACAGACTCTTCTTGCAGGTTTAATATAATAATATTTTCTTGGGCCCCCTCTCCCTTTTCAATATCTAAAAGGAGATTTATATCTAAGAGAGAAATTATATTCCCTCTTAGATTAATTAAGCCCTTTATATAATCTGCAGACTTAGGTACCTTTGTTATTTCCATCATATCGTTAATACTTTGAACAATAGAGGCTTCTACTGCAAACTGCTCCTCATTAACTTTAAATACAACCACTTGCATAACATTCTCCTCCTAGCCTAAAACTTTTTTTATTGCTTCAATTACCCTATCTGCTTGAAAGGGCTTAACAATAAAATCTTTTGCACCAGCTCTTATTGCATCCATAACCATGCTTTGTTGTCCCATAGCGCTACACATAATTATTTTTGCAGCAGGGTCAAAAATTTTAATTTCTTTAACAGCTTCAATTCCATCCATGTCAGGCATTGTGATATCCATAGTAACCACATCTGGTTTTTCTGCTTTATATAGCTCCACAGCTTTTAATCCATTGCTTGCTTCACCCACAACTTCAAATCCATTTTTTTCCAATATATCTTTTACCATCATTCTCATAAATGCCGCGTCATCAACAATTAGTACTCTAGCCATTTTATATTACCTCCAATTAATTTACACCTAATGAATTTAGTATTTTTTCTAGTGATCCAGGCATCGGTATATAATAAAAATGCCCGCTTACCTTTTGATTTTCTTGTAAAAACTGTGTTTCTAAATCAAGTACATGCTCATCATACTGACCTGATTCAATAAAAGTAGTAGAAAGTATTGCCCCCATCATGTCTACTGCAACAGCTGGCACAGAAGGCATAATCGTAAGACTCGTAAGTTTTGCTATTGCATTCATAAAGGAGCTTGAAATAATGTTCCCTATTTCGCATAATGCTGAACTTCCAATTTCAGTTATCTCTTCCTGCTGCTCACGTAAAAGACTTGATATAATTTTCAGTGCAGTTTCCTTATCGAAAGTAAACAGTATATTACCTGGTATATCTCCCAGGACTCGTACAATTACACCAATTACAACTTCTTCGACTTCGGTTCCAGAAAAAATGTCATCAAAGGGAACAATATTTACTGATGGCACCGCCATATCTACTTTTTCATTTAATAACTCAGATAAGGATGTAGCTGCATTTCCTGCACCAATATTGCCTACTTCTTGTAACACATCTAATTGCATAGCACTAAGCTCAGAATAATCCATATTATATCCTCCTATACTAAGGCTGCAGCATCAAGTATCAATGTAACTAGTCCATCCCCTAAAATAGTTGCGCCTATATATTCTGTTAATCCCTGCAGTGTTTTTCCTAGAGGCTTTATTACAATTTCTTGTTGTCCTAGCAATGAATCTACTAAAAGCCCTACTATTTTCTCTCCCACTCTTACAATAACAATGTATTTCTTATTCTTATTACTAGTTTCTATTTGCAATTTTTTGCTTACCCTTACTAGTGGAATTACAGAATCATTATAAACAATAACTTCTTTATTATTAGTTTTCTTAATTAGCTCCTCGTTATAGTCTATTACTCTATCAATATAACCAAGAGAAATAGCCATAGTCTCATCACCAATTTTTATTAATAATGCTTG
The DNA here is from genome assembly GCF_011065975.2 of Clostridium sp. FP1. Classification (NCBI taxonomy): domain Bacteria; kingdom Bacillati; phylum Bacillota; class Clostridia; order Eubacteriales; family Clostridiaceae; genus Clostridium; species Clostridium sp. FP1. The sequence continues at coordinate 3,554,980 of NZ_JAAMNJ020000001.1, forward strand.
GATGATTTGTAATGTCAATGGTAATCTTATAATAAAGGAAGTACCTTTGTCAATCTCACTTATTGCATCTACGGTTCCACCAAGGGCAGCAATTTTAGTTTTAACAACATCCATGCCTACTCCACGTCCAGAAATATCTGTTACTTCCTCATTAGTGCTAAAGCCTTGTGCAAAAATTAAATTCTTTATATCTGCGTCTGACATTCCTTCAGTATTTATACCAACTTTATTAGCTTTTGCCTTGATTTTATCAACAGCTAGCCCTTTACCATCGTCTTCCACCTTTATTATGGCTTTAGTACCTTCTGCATAAGCTATAAGTTTAATCACACCAATAGGATTTTTCCCCTTAGCGATTCGGTCCTCACTAGATTCTATGCCATGATCTGCAGCGTTTCGAAGCAAATGGAGTAGTGGTTCACCTATTTCATCAATAACCGTCCTATCAAGCTCTGTCTCCTGTCCTTGTATTTGAAGATCCATTTCTTTTCCTAAATCTTTTGATAAATCTCGTATCATCCTTGGAAATCTATTAAATACTACTTCTAGTGGAAGCATTCTTATTTTCATTACTAAATCCTGAAGCTCTGAGGTGGCCCTAGCCACTTGTTCTAGTGTTTCATTTAAATCATTTAATTTATGAACACTACTTATCTGTTCTAGTCTTGTTCTATGAATTACAAGTTCTGAGACCATATTCATAAATTTATCTAATCTATCCAGTTCTACTCTCACAGATTGATGAGCTTTTTTGTGAACTACCGCTTCTTTTTTATTCTTATTTTTATCCTCGTCCTTACCTTTAGCCTCCACGGTGGCACTATCTTTTGTTTCGCCCTTTTCAACTTTTGAAGATTGTTCTATTTCTTTAAATTCTCCTGATTTATCATCCAAATTATTCTTACCATTTTCAAGGTCAACATTTTCAACTTCAACCTTTTCCACTTCGGAAATATTTGTTAAGTTATCAATAACTTCATCTTTTTCTTTGTTAGTAATATATATTAAATTTATTTCGAATTCAAAGTTTTCATTTTCTAATTCTTCAGATCCAGGTATGGATTTTATTATTTCACCATATTCTTCTAAACTCTTAAATATAAGAAATGCTCTTGCTGACTTAAGTAGCGTATTTTCACTTAGTAGAATCTTTATTTCATAGGCATTGTACATTCTCTCCATAGCTTGTTTAATAACATTAACATCATATTCATTGAGTGTAATTCTCTCTGACCCATTACCCTTACTATCTCCTGTGACAGCTATTTCTTTTTTCTGATTTTCAACTGTTCCATTTCCTTCTGCTATGGAATGTAGATCATCTATTATATCCTCAATTTCAAGTTTATCAGAAATCCCCTCTGATATATTATTTACCATCTTTTCTAAAGTGTCTAGACATCTAAATAAAACAGTTACCACCTTTTCTGTTACTTTAAGTTCACCTTCGCGAAACTTAGAAAGAACATCTTCCATTTTGTGTGTTAATTCAGCCATTTGACTAAATCCCATAGTTGCAGCCATACCCTTTATGGTATGAGCTACCCTAAATATTTCATTTAGCTTGTCCATATCTTCTGGTTGTTGTTCTAGCGTAAGAAGTGCTTCATTCAACGTCTGCAAATTTTCCATAGATTCTTCTAAGAACATTGACATATATTGCGATGTATCCATTTTTTCCCTCCTTATTAATTGTACCTGCCTTATATTTTTTTATAAATAAATGTTGATGTTTTCTCAAATCCATACTCTTTATAATTATATATACTCTCAGTGGCCCCAACGAAAAGTAATCCGCCTTTTTTTAATGAGTCACTAAATTTTTTATATATTTTATCTTTAATCTCTGCATTGAAATAAATAACTACATTTCGACAGACTATTAAATCAAAATTGTTTTCATAATTATCTAAAATAAGATCATGTTTCTTAAAGTCCACCATTTTTTTTATGACAGAATTAATACAGTATTTATCCCCCTTAACTAGGAAATATTTTTCCAGAAATTGTTTTGGAACATTTTTAACTTCAGCATAGACATACTCACCATTTTTTGCTTTTTGAAGTATGGTACTGTCTATGTCTGTAGCTACAATTTTATGACTCGCTCCTTTGCATAAATCATCCATAATCATAGCTAATGAATATGGTTCAGCTCCAACAGAACAAGCTGCACTCCAAATCTTAAGCCCTCCGCTATAGTTCAGTTCCGATTTAACTTTTTGCGCAAGTTCCTGGAATATTTCTGGATTTCTAAAAAATTCTGTTACGTTTATTGTAATAAAGTCTAAAAATTTCTGTTTTTGACTCGGATCACTCTTTAATAAAGTAATATACTCTTCTACAGACCTCGCCCCAACTCTCGACATTAAACTTAAAATTCGCCTATGTAATTGATTAGATTTATAAGCGGCTAGATCTATTTTATATTCTTTTAAAACCCATTGCTGAAAATATATTAAATCCATTATCTATAATCATCTCCCCATGACAATTCTATTAATTTCTTGCGCAACATTATCTAGGGGAACAACTTCATCTACTTTACCTGTTTCAAAAGCCGCCTTTGGCATGCCATATATGGTGCAAGTAGATTGGTGCTCTGCCATAGTGATGCCTCCATTGTCTTTAATAGCTACTGTGCCTTGCGCCCCATCTCGTCCCATGCCGGTAAGTATAACACTTAGTAGCTTCGATCCATAGACTGCGGTGGCAGATATAAAAAGTTTATCTACTGCTGGTCTAACTCCCCAAATACTAGGTTCTGTATTTAAATGTATTCTCTTATCCCGTCCTATTTCCATATGATATCCACCAGGAGCTATGTAAACTACATTTTTTGAAACTGTGTCACCCTCCCCCGCTTCTACAACCTTTAATTTGCTGTTTAAATTAAGTCTCTCTGCAAAAGCCTTTGTAAACCCCATTGGCATATGCTGCACAACGAGTACTGGAACTCCTATATCCTCTGGCAAAGCTGTTATTACTTTATATAGGGCTTTAGGGCCACCTGTAGAAGCTCCGATGACCACGGCCTCTATATTGCACATTGAGGTGGTTCTATTGCGTGTTACGGCTCCTACGTTTGTAGCTACTTCATTTAATTCTGTAGTTGTACCCTTATTTGTATTTATCCTATTTGATTTGATTATTTTTTCAGACATTAGGGTATTTTTACCCTCCCTCTGCATAAAAGCCAATTTTATTTTTTGCACCAATTCATCTCTAACTTTATTGATGTCTAGTGATATTGCTCCAGATGGTTTTGCTATAAAATCGAAAGCACCTTGTGCAAGGCATTCCATAGTTAATTCTGGACCAGTTTTAGAGACACTACTAAGTATAATAACTGGTACATTAAGATTCATTTTTTTCAATTCTTTTAAGGTGGAAATACCATCTTTTCTTGGCATTTCAATATCCAAAGTTATTACATCAGGTATTTTACCAATTATTTTTTTTATCAGGTCTTCTCCATCTTTTGCTGTATCTATAACTTCCATTTCTGGCTGTTCATTGATCATATCAGAAATGATTTTTCTCATTAATGCTGAATCATCTACTACAGTGACTTTAATTTTTTTTAACAATATATCACCTCATTAATTATGTATAATATACTAAATTTCTACGGTTCCCATCCCCACTGTTCGAATAGACAGTACTCCACTTGTGGTATCAAATATTAAAGTTCTGCCTTTATTCCCGCCAATATCTTCTGAAAGTATTGGAATAGATAAACTTTTTAAAGCACTTTTCACTGCTATACCATTTCTATTTCCTATGTCCATGATTATACTTTTATCAGGAAAGTTAAACATTGAAGCTCCACCTGCTATTTTAGCCCTCATATTTCTAAGTGTTGCGCCTTTTTTTATCATCTTCTCTACCAGGATTGGTATAGCTAAATCTGCAAATTTCATTTCGTTAGTTATTTTATTAAATTGGCTACTATCTGGAAGCATTATGTGCGCCAATCCTCCAATACCTATCGCTTTATCATATATTGCAATGCCTATACAGGATCCAAGGCCCACGGTTATTATTTTATATGGGGAAAAAGCCACATTTAAATCTGCAATTCCTACTTTTATTTCATTATATTCCATAATTACACCCTATTTTATAATATTTCATTTTTTTCTTCTTCTGTCAATATAGTTGAAAGATTTAGATAAATAATTATTTTACCATCAACCTTAATAAGTCCTTTAATATATCTTCTGGATACTCCATAAATGATTTCTGGTGAATCTTCTATACTATCTATTAATACATCCTTAACTTCAGAAACAAAATCAACTATTATACCTATTTTACTATATTCTTGCTTACCAACTATTATCTTACATCCTTCTTTTATTTCAGTTAAAGGCAAATTAAATCTTTTTGATAATGTTATAACGGGTAAAATATTACCCTCATAATTTACAACACCTTCCACAAATTGCGGTAAATCTGGAATTTTAGTTATCTTTTCGTATTCCAGTATTCTTTCCACTTCCATAATATTTGTAGCATAAGACTCACCATTTATGCTACAAATCAAGATTTTAATTTCTTGCTCCTTCATATTAACTCCTCCCTATAACAGTAATTTATCAACAGCTAGTTCTCTGTTTTCATCTATAAATGCATGAATTTGTTTACTAGGAGCATCTAAAATATATTCTCTAGTACCTATAATAAACCTAGTATTTGGATGAGCAACTTCTGCCCATATATGACCATGGTTTTCTACAATAAGCTTTGTTGCTACCCCTCCAGGGCCCCCAACTATTTTGCATTTAATTTCTTTTCCAGCTTTTATGACTCCACCGCGAGCTACGCTTTTATCATTTTGAAATATTACACTATCACTTGCTTCTATTTGTGATACATATTGGCCTTTGCCACTAAAGGTAATATTACCAGAACTCTTAATTATTGAATCTTGGCAATAATCTAGCACTACATCCACAGGAAGAGTTAAATTCATTGAGAGTGTAGAAATTTTATTTTTAATAATTGTCACTGTAGCATTTAGTTCCTCATAGCTCTTGATATTAAGAGGACCCAAATCAAGTATTTTATTTTTAATGATAAATAGTAATTCATCTTCAACATTTCCCAGCTTCAAAATTCTTTTAGCTACTTTAATAGAAGTTTGAGAGAGTTTTTTGAATTTAGTCTCCATTAAAATTTTAATTAATTCACCATCACTAGTATTTCTTTCTAAAAGGTTCATTTCTTTCAATTGTCTAATGGAAGCTATTAACTTTGTAATATCGTTTTCCATGCTATTTAAATCACTTAAATACTCTAAAATTAATACATCTTCTTTTCCAGCTGAAACACTTGAATGAATTACATTGCCATTTATCACAACATCACCATTCGCAGTAATTTCAGCTTCTGATACATTGTTTTTAATTAAAACAGAATTACCAGCCTCTACTTTCATACCTTCCCGTACACTGCCACTTATAACTATATCCCCTACAAATTTAATGTTTCCAGTTTTTAATTCCACATCTCCATTTATTTCATGAGTTTTATAAACGAAAAAAGTATTCCCCTTGGCTGATGGTCTACCTTTACTTGTAGCTACAACAGTAAATTCATCTTTAAGAGCGCAACCATCTCCTACCCCTAAAATTATTTTTTTTGCATTTTTAGCTTTTATAATTTTACCTGCAATATCTATTCCATCTTCTCCATTTTTACCTGGATAGTGAATAGCTAGAACTTGTCCTACTTCTACTCCACTTACAGTACCTATAGCCTTATAGTCTATAGCACCTACATTGTCATTTTGCTGATTATCTTTTGCCTCTGACTCATTGTATTTAATCTCCACTATATCATCTATCTTCTCTATAGGTTTCTTGCCAGATGCTATAAGTAGTTCGGAAATTTCATCAGCGCTTGTACATTTTATAATGCTCATCTTCAAAATTCCATATTTTATGTTGCTATTTAATAGCTCATTTTTAATTTCTGATTCTGTGAATTTTGGTGGCATAATTTCTTCTTTTATTTCTATTGCTATCGTCACTGCGTTTGAGCTCTCCGCATCTTTTAGTTTATAAGTGGTAGTAGGTTTGTATCTAATACTAATGTACGCTTCCATCTTGTCTTCACTTATTCTTAAATCCATCTTCCTTTTGGCCTTATCTTCTTCAAACACAAATTCTATCTTGCTTTCCGAAGTGACAAGAGCGGGCTTATTAATCTTTTCTCCATTTATAATTACCGTAATGTTATTACCAAAACAAATTACTGCTGGTTTACCGCCCTCGCAAGGGTCTTTTACAATAATTCTACCCCCTTGAATTTCTATGGTTCCGTTTATTTCTGGTTTCTGAGTATCTTTTTTTAAAACTTCTTTTTCAGAGAAATCTTCGTCTTTAATGTTTTCATCATTTAAACCTTCTATTGAATCAATAGAAATTATAGCATGTTTCTTGAAAAAACCATTTTTCTCCTCTAGTATTGAATATTTCAACTTTTCTACTGGAACCCCCAAACTAGAACTTGCAAGACTTAAACATTCCTGAACGTTCGACCCTCGGAATTTTTCTCCGCATGTTTTAGTTACCAATTATACCACCTCTTTCTATAGAGAAATTATACCATAATTCTTCTATTCTTTTACTTAACATTTCAATTGTTTTATTTATTTATCGACCTATTACAAAGAAACTTTACAATTTTCTGTTTATCCTCATTTAATTCAGCTTGAAATCCTAGCATTATTGAATTTATCAATGGATTTTTTGAAGAATTGAAGAAAAATTCATCCACACTTTTGATTGGTAGTACATTGGGTGAAGTGCCAGAAATAAAAAGTCCTGTTAAGGATTCAATGTCCCTTTCATGGACATTTCTTTCTTCAACTACTATATTTAGCTTTTTGCAAGCTTTTATAATAAATTGTCTTGTTATACCAGGCAGCACATTCTCTATTTTGGAGGTTAAAACAGTAGATCCTATAACCATAAAAATATTTGATCTACTGCCCTCAGTAATAAAACCAGCATCATCCACTAAAATTGCCTCATATGCGGTGTTACTTGCAATTTTCTCATTTACCTTTTCTCTGAAGTCACTATCGATAACCTTAGCATTAGGAGTCCTGCGTTCCCCGTGATAAGTAATAGTTTTTACGCCTTCCGCGTATTGCTGATTTGAAGGGTATGCATGAGGTATAAAATATGCTAAAAATTTTTCATTTAAGTTTTTGCCATTTTCACTACACTCCATATTAGGCTGATAATTAATAACTAATTTTAGATTCCCGTCACAAATATTGTTTTTACGTATTAGTTCAAAAATTCCATTTATTATTTTTTCTTTTGTAATACACAAGTTATATTCCATGATTTTAGCAGAGTTTTCTAAACGACTTAAGTGCGACCTAAGAAAAACAGGCATTCCATCACTTACTCTTATAACTTCATATAGTGATTTTCCTATATTCATGTTATAATTTTTAAACTCTTCCCTTGTCTTAAATTCGTCCCCAAATAAAAAGTATTCATTTATGCACTTGTCCATATATATCCTCCTTTTAATTTTCTGTATAAACAAAAATTTCGAATTTTTATTTATACAGATTTAATTTAAATACTGATTTTTACTTATATGCGCTTTATGCTATTTCCATTTTAAAATTTCGATTTTATCATGTGTTTTTCTGAAATTTATTAAATAAGGATGCCCCACCAAATTAAAAAGTGGCAAATCTGATAGAGAATCAGAAAACATATAGGAGTTTTCAAAGTCAACGACCATGTTTTCTTTTTTCAAAACTTCTTTAAGTCTTTTTACTTTTTCTTCTCCTTTACAATTTTCCCCCAAGATTTCATTTCTATGTAAGCCATTTTCCAGGGTAAACCTTGTTCCTATTATTTTATCTACTTCTTCTATGTTATAAAGCTCATTTAAATAGAATTCAGCTGAAGCAGAAATCAAATAAATTTTATAGCCCTCTGCTTTCATTTTTTTTATCATCACAATAGCGTCACTATATAGTATTTTACTTAACCGTTTTTCATAAAATTCCTTGACGATTTTTTTCATTTGATTTTCTTCTATACCATCAATGAATCGTATAAAGGTTTTCTTTACTTTTGAAGCATCATGAATCTTCAACATGTAAAAAATAGATGAGTATATACTTTTAGGTAGATATTTTAATAATATAGGATTCTTTCTCATCATAAAAAAATAGAATTCCACTAGTGTCTCACGTTTTGTTAATGTGTAATCCACATCGAAAATAGCTAATTTTTCTTTCACAACGTATACCTCCTTTAATTATATTGGGCTACTCTTATTGTACTCTTATAATGGAAATAATAATATTATTACCATTAAATCTCTATTCATTCCTTTTTTTAAACTTAAAAAGAGCCGATGCATTTGCAACGACTCTTTTTACTTAACTATTTCTCTTCTTTAATCATTTCTTCATAATATGCAGTTACTTCTGCGAATTCTTCATCTTCTGGGATAATTAATTCGCCTGTTTCTTCATCTCCAATTACTTTGAAAAGATATATTGAATCATCTTCAGGATTTTGAACTAATGCATATTCATTATCTTTATAAGTAAATCCATCTACTATTTCACATGGAACTACATTACCATTTTCATCTTCTAAATCTACAGTTAGTGCTTCTCCTTCGCCACAGCCACAACCGCAACCCTCGTGTTCATCGTGATCATGACCACCACATCCACAGCCTTCATTTTCTTGGTTGTTTGAACCACATCCGCAGCCATCATTTTCCTCGCCGCCGCAACAAGTCTTTTTCTCTTCATTCATAATGTGTTACCTCCTACATTCAGTATATTTTCTATTTTACCCTTAATTACGAAATAATAAAAGGTTTTTTTTAAATTTTATTGTTAAGTTATTGTTAAATGTCTTTATTGTGTGATTTAACGACATTTCAGAAGGAAAGTCACCCACTTATATAAGTGGGTGTACCCTACTATAACAAATAAAAAACTTCGTGGGGAGTCTGAATCTCCTTCTGAAGTCGTTAATATTTCAGCATCGCAGATGATGATTTAATTACAAAAGAAGATGAAATTTAATTCATCTTCTTTTGAATTTGCAATTTTAAATAAAGCCTTAAATACTATTTTTGGTCAGCAAGTCTTTTGTAACTGTCTAACCTTTCCATAGCATCTTTCTCTGTCTTAACAAATAATGCTTCTGCTGTTTCTGGGTATATTTTTGCAAGTGAAGAATATCTTACTTCGCCCATTAAATATTCTCTAAATGAAGTAGTTGGTTCTTTAGAGTCTAATATAAATGGATTCTTTCCTGCTTCTTTAAGTTCTGGATTAAATCTATACATAGCCCAGTATCCAGATTCAACAGCTCTCTTAGTTTCAAATTGAGTACATCCCATTCCTGCTCTGATACCATGATTGATACATGGAGCATAAGCAATTATAAGTGATGGTCCTTTATAAGCTTCTGCTTCTTTTATAGCTTTTAGTGTTTGATTTTTATCAGCACCCATTGCTATTTGAGCAACATAAACATATCCGTAACTCATTGCCATCATACCTAAATCTTTTTTCTTAGTTTTCTTACCAGTTGCTGCAAATTTTGCAATAGCTGCAGTTGGTGTAGATTTTGAAGATTGACCTCCAGTATTTGAATATACTTCTGTATCCATTACAAGAATATTTACATCTTGGCCAGATGCAAGTACATGATCAACTCCACCAAATCCTATATCATAAGCCCAACCGTCTCCACCAAATATCCATTGAGACTTTTTAACTAAATGATCTTTTTTACTAAATATTTCTTTTAATGCTTCATTATTGTCTTTTTCAGCTGTTAACAATGGTAACATTTTAGCTGTTGCAACTTTTGAACCTTCTGCATCTTGTTTGTTTTCGATCCATTCATTAATAGCTGCTTTTAATGCATCACTTGTGTTTAAAGTTAAAGCTTTTACTGCTGACAATTCAACTCTATCTCTTAATTGAGTAGTTCCAAGGAACATTCCAAGTCCAAATTCAGCATTATCTTCAAATAATGAGTTAGCCCAAGCTGGTCCCTGACCACATTCATTAACTGTATATGGTGATGCTGGTGAACTTCCTCCCCAAATTGAAGAACATCCTGTAGCATTAGCTATTAACATTCTGTCTCCAAATAATTGAGTAATGAGTCTAGCATATGGAGTTTCTCCACATCCAGCACAAGCTCCACTGAATTCCATTAATGGTTTTTCAAATTGACTTCCCTTAACAGTTGCAGTTCCCATTGGATTTTCTTTTTTAGATAATGATTGTTCAAATTTCCAATTTTTTATTTTTGTTTCTTGTGACGCAAATGGTTTCATTATTAATGCTTTTTCTTTAGCTGGACATACTTCTGCGCAGTTACCACAACCAGTACAATCTTCTAAACTTATACCAATAGTGAAATTTAAGCCTTCAAAATTCTTTCCGCCTGCTGCTTTTTTGCTTTCATAGCTTTCTGGAGCATTTGCAAGCTCTGCGTCAGTTGCTAAGAATGGTCTTATTACAGCATGAGGACATACATACGCACATTGGTTACATTGTATACATTTATCTACTTGCCATTCTGGTACATTAACAGCAATACCTCTCTTTTCAAAAGCAGCTGTTCCTGATTGTAATGTTCCATCTTCTATTCCAACAAATGCACTAACAGGTAGTGAGTCTCCCTCTTGTCTGTTCATTACATCAGCTATATTTTTAATGAAATCTGGTCTAACTTCTTTTGAAATTTCATTATTGTCCACAGCCTGTTTCCAGCTTTCTGGCACATTAATTTTAACAACTGATTCAATTCCTTTATCTATTGCAGCATTGTTCATATTAATAATTTTTTCACCTTTTTTACCATAAGATGAAATAACTGCCTCTTTAAGATATTTAACTGCATCTTCTAGAGGAATTATATCTGCAAGTTTAAAGAAAGCAGATTGCATTATCATGTTAGTTCTTCCGCCAAGGCCTATTGATTGAGCTATGCCAACTGCATCGATAATGTTGAAATTAATATTGTGGCTAGCAATATATCTCTTCATTGCTGCTGGTAAATGTATTTCTAATTCTTCTGGACTCCATATGCAGTTTAATAGGAATGTTCCATTATCTTTTATTCCTTTTAAAACATCATACTTATATACGTAAGATTGATTACCACAGGCAACATAGCTTGCAGCATTTATTAAATATGTTGATTTTATAGCTTTCTTACCAAATCTTAAGTGAGAAACTGTAATTCCACCTGATTTTTTAGAATCATATGCAAAGTATGCTTGAGCATACATGTTTGTATGGTTTCCTATGATTTTTATAGCACTCTTGTTAGCTCCAACAGTACCATCTGATCCAAGTCCCCAGAATTTACACTCTTTAGTTCCTTCAGGAGTTGTTGTTATCTCAGGTCCTGTTACAAGTGATGTATTAGTAACATCATCTACTATTCCAATAGTAAACCCGTTTTTAGGAGATTCCGCTTTTAAGTTTTCAAATACTGCAACCATTTGAGCTGGAGTAGTATCTTTTGAACCAAGTCCGTATCTTCCACCAACTATAACTGGTCTGTTTTCTTTTTCATAGTAAGCATTTCTTACATCTTGGAATAATGGTTCTCCAACTGATCCTGGTTCTTTTGTTCTATCTAATACAGATATTTTTTTAACTGTAGAAGGTATGTATTTAAAGAAATGATCCAATGAGAATGGTCTGAAAAGATGTACTTTAAGTACTCCAACCTTTTCTCCTTTTGCATTTAAATAATCTATAGTTTCTTCAATAGTATCACAAACTGATCCCATTGCTATTATTATTCTATCTGCATCAGGCGCACCATAATAATTAAACAAATGGTAATCAGTTCCGATTAATGAATTTATTTTTCCCATATATGTTTCAACTTTTGCTGGAAGAGCATCATAGTATGAGTTTGAAGCTTCTCTTCCTTGGAAATAGATGTCTGGATTTTGTGCTGTTCCACGAGTTACAGGATGTTCTGGATTAAGTGCATGATTTCTAAATGCTTCTAGTGATTCTGTATTTATAAGAGAAGCTAGAGTTTCATAATCCCAAGTTTCAATCTTTTGTATTTCGTGAGAAGTTCTAAATCCGTCAAAGAAGTTTACAAAAGGAATTTTTCCTTCAATAGCTGTTAAATGAGCAACTGGCGAAAGGTCCATTACTTCTTGTACACTGCCTGATGCAAGTAGTGCAAATCCAGTTTGTCTTGCAGCCATTACATCCTGATGATCTCCAAAAATATTAAGTGCATGAGTAGTTAATGCTCTAGCAGCTACATGAAATACTCCTGGAAGTAATTCTCCTGCTATTTTGTACATGTTTGGAATCATTAATAATAATCCTTGAGAAGATGTAAAAGTTGTAGTTAAAGCCCCTGTTTGAAGTGATCCATGAACCGCTCCTGCAGCTCCTGCTTCTGATTGCATCTCCATAATTTTAACTTTTTGTCCAAATACATTTTTTGTTTCTTTAGCTGCCAATTCGTCACAATATTCTGCCATCGTTGAAGATGGTGTTATAGGATAAATCGCCGCCACGTCAGTATATGCATAAGCAACGTGTGCTGCTGCTGTATTACCATCCATTGTTTTCATTTTTCTCATTAATAAACCTTCTTTCATTAATAATATTATAAAAAAGTGTTACAAAGCTTAATAAAGCCATGTTTCTTGTTTAGTTTTACCATTTGAAGTACCTTTATTCAAATTACAAACTATGCATTTTATAGATAATCTATAAATTGCATAGTTTACAGATTTCTATTATTAAATGTTATTTAACTAAATTCTTTCCCATCTCTTCTGCTTCAACTAATTGCTGCTTAGAAGGTGCTTCATTAACGGTTAGATTTTGTATAACATTAAACTCATAATCCTTCATTTGACCTATCCATTTGTTCATAAATTCGCCATCATCCCATCCATAAGATCCAAATAATCCAGTAACTTTGTTACTTATTGGAATCAATTTGAACTTATCAATGAAAGGTTGCATTTCCTTTTGTTCTATTCTATTGTTATCCATTGACGGACTTCCGAAAGCAACTGCATCTGCGCTAGTTACATCTTCCACAGTAGCTTCACTAACTAGTTTAACTAGTACTGTAGCGCCTGCTTCTTTTGCACCTTTAGCTATGTGATTCGCTAGAACTTCAACATTTCCATTGTTGCTCCAATAAATTATGGTTAATTTTTTCATTACTATCACCCCATACTTTCATATTAATAGATAGTTTTTCTTACCCCTTAATTATACATCAAAATGAAAAACATTCAAGTTCTTTGTTGTGAATATTGTATAAATATTGCATTATACCTTAATAATTCTTAATAAAGTATAAAATAACTAACTCTCTCTAAATTTCTTCTAATTTATACTTTTCTCCACTTTTAACAATCACAGATTTATACTCTTTGGAATCTAATAATTCCTTAAAACTTTTTTGAGCATCACTATCTCCGTGTACAAGAAAAATACCTTTAGGTTTTATCTTCATATGTTCTACCCAATTAATTAACCCGTTTCTATCTGCATGACCAGAAAGTCCTTGCAAATTATATATGGTCGCTGCTACGGAAATATCTTCGCCAAAAATTTTAACCATTTTATTCCCGTCTAAAATTTTTCTACCTAAGGTGCCCTCAGCTTGATATCCTACAAATACTATAGAATTTTCACGAATCCATAAACCATGTTTCAAGTGATGTTTTATTCTACCTGCATCACACATTCCAGACGTTGATATTATTACCATTCCCTTTTGAACCTCATTTAATTTCATAGACTCCTCTGCTGAATGAGTATATTTAAGCCCCTCAAATCCTAGTATATTATCATCATATTTTTCCATCTCTTTTGCCTCAGGATCAAAATATTCTCTGTTATTTTCAAAAATTCTTGTTGCTTTTTCTGCCAGGGGACTATCCACATAAACAGAGAGATTTTTAAGCATCTCTTTATCAAAATAATTATTCAAGGCATATATAACTTCTTGTGTCCTACCTACTGCAAAGGATGGAATTATAACATTTCCTCCTCTATCAAAAGTTTCTTTTACTATACTAGCCAGTTCCTTTAATACATCTTTGAAATTATTATGTACTTTATCTCCATAAGTAGTTTCCATAATTACATAATCTGCATCCCCTATAAATGTGGGATCATTTATAAGTGGAATGTTAACATTACCTAAGTCTCCAGTATAAACAAGTTTTACAGGTGAAGCTCCTTTTTCTTCCACTTGGAGTTCTATAATAGCTGACCCCAATAAATGGCCTGCATCCCTAAATACAATTGTTAATCCATCAAAAGGTTTTATTTCCTCATTGTAAGGGTAACCTTTAAAAAGCTTTAAACACTCCTCTGCATCTTTCGAAGAATATAAGGGCTGAGTAGTCTCCAGTCCTTTTCTTTTAAGCTTCTTATTCTCCCACTGAGCTTCCATCTCCTGAATATGCCCACTATCTGGAAGCATCACAAGGCATAGTTCATTGGTAGCTTTTGTACATAAAATTTCACCTTTAAATCCATTCTTATATAGTAGTGGAATTCTTCCACTATGATCTATGTGAGCATGGGATAATATCATTAAATCTATTTCTGCTGGGTTAAATTCAAAATTCTGGTTTTTACCTCCATCTCCATCTCTTCCTTGGTATAATCCACAATCCAATAAGATAGTTTTATTTCCTATTTTGAGCATATGGCATGAACCTGTAACACACTGGCAAGCACCAAAAAAATTAAGCTCCATCTTACTTCTCCTTTGATCTGTATTATTATTTTTCATATATAATAATTAAGGATATATTCTCATAATTATAGTTTACGCTTTTTTAGGTTTTTTATAGGATAAATATTATTTGAAATAAAAAAAGATGAAGAAATTTTACTTTCTTCATCTTTTTCTATATTTTTCTATTAAGTTAACTATTAAATCAATACTATTTTCAGTGTTACTACGATTCATATTCGCAATGTATTTTTCTGAATCATTATACAATTCATCAATCTTCATTTGCAAACATTCTGGAGTTAGCTCCTCGTCTTGAAGAACCATACTATATCCGCTCTTTTCAAAAGATCTGGCATTAAGTATTTGATCGCCGCGGCTAGCCCTGGCAGATAGCGGAATTAATAAATTAGGTTTTCTTAGTGCTAAAAGTTCAAAAATTGCATTTGCTCCTGCTCTTGATACCACAAGATCTGCAGCCACCAATAAATGAGGTAATTCATCTTTTACATATTCAAATTGCACATAGCCATTTTTATTTTGGAGTGATTTATCCAAATTATTCTCACCACAAATGTGAATAATATTATACTTTAAAATCAATTTTTCAAGTTTTGACCTTATAGCTTCATTTATAACTTTAGATCCTAGGCTACCACCAATAATCAGCAATATTGGTTTTTCACTTTTAAAGCCGCATATTTCCTTAGCCTTTATTTTACTTCCTAAAAACAATTCCCGCCTTATAGGATTACCAGTTACTACTCCTTTTCCATTTTTTATTTCATTTAAGGCTTCTGGAAAAGTTACACATACTTTCGTACAATAAGGCGCCGCCAGTTTATTCGCAAGTCCTGGCGTAATATCACATTCATGAGCAATTACTGGAATCTTGCAAAGGTATGCAGCAAGTACCACTGGTACAGAAACAAAACCACCCTTAGAAAAAACAATATCTGGCTTTTGAATTTTCATTATTTTTTTTGCCTCAAAAAGTCCTTTAATTACCTTTAGTGGATCAGTAAAATTTTTCATATCGAAGTATCTTCGAAGTTTCCCGCTTGAAATAGGATAATATTTTATATTTTCACCCTCTATTATTTTTCTTTCAATACCCTCTTTTGTTCCAATATATTGAATTTCATAACCTAACATTTTAAGTTTTGGTACAAGTGCAAGATTTGGTGTTACATGTCCTGCTGAACCTCCACCAGTCATTATTATTTTGTGCTTTTCCACTTTAACACTCCTTTAAAAAACATGGTTTACTCAGTTTATTCTACATTATTATATACCAAATGCAATAATAAGTTCTAGTTTTTTTAAAAAAGTTGTCCAAATTTTACTAAACATAATATAATTTTCAAAACTAACCTTTAACTCACTAATATAAAAATTACAAATGAGGTTAAGCTATTAGTATACCAAATAAACTTAAATTTAAAGGGAGGTAATGAATATGTCAAACGGAAGTAATAGAACATTAGTACCACAAGCTAGAGAGGGACTAAACAAATTTAAAATGGAAGCTGCTCAAGAGGTTGGAGTTAATTTAACTAATGGATATAACGGTGATCTTACTTCTAGACAAAATGGTTCTGTAGGCGGTCAAATGGTTAAAAAAATGGTAGAACAATACGAGAAAAATTTATAATTTAAAGTTTAAAATTTAGAATAAGTTAAAAGGTATATGCTAGCCATATACCTTTTAACTATGATATTTTCACCTTAATCATATAAATATATGTATTCATTTTATATTGATTAAAGCAAGAGTAATATGTAATTTTTTTTCATATAATTAAACTTTTTCATATAATAACAAGTATTAATTTAAAATGATGTACTTGCCTTATTTTCCTTCAATATTCTATTATATATTTCAAATTTCTGCACAAGATACTATCATAACACAAATAAAATATAGAGGGAGGTAATTAATAATGACAAGCAGAAACAGATCATTAGTACCACAAGCTAGAGAGGGTTTAAACAAATTTAAAATGGAAGCTGCTCAAGAAGTCGGAGTTAATTTAACTAATGGATACAATGGAGATCTTACTTCTAGACAAAACGGTTCTGTAGGCGGACAAATGGTTAAAAAAATGGTAGAGCAATACGAAAAAAATCTATAATTTAAATTAGTTATTAAAGAGTATATGCTAGTCATATACTCTTTAATTTTTATTATTTTGCCTAAGTCTTATAAATATTTATAATTTCTTTTTATCTATTTTAACTGCATATAATGAAAGTTACAATTTAAAATTAACTTGCCTTATTTTCCACAAATATTCTATTATATATTTTAAGTTTTTGCACAAGATACTATCATAATAAAATAAAATATAAAAGGAGTGATTAACAAATGTCAAACAGAAAATTAGTACCTCAAGCTAAAGCCGGATTAAATAAATTTAAAATGGAAACTGCAAAAGAACTAGGTGTTAACTTTACAGATTACAATGGTGATTTAACTTCAAGGGAATGTGGTTCTGTTGGCGGAGAAATGGTAAAAAAAATGGTACAACAGTACGAAGAAAATTTATAATTTATCCAAAATATATAAAGACACATAGGCCTCGGTCTATGTGTCTTTAATATTACAGCTTCGAAGAAGATCATTTAACTGAGTTTAAATTCTATGATTTTTAATTGAATAGACTTGTACCCATTGTACTCATTAATTTGAGGTGAAAAAATTAAATCTAGTTTCATTCCTCTTGGAATATCAAGATAGGTCCTATATTCTTCTCCATAGGAATCCTTTAACATTTCCATAAATTCCTCTACCCTATTGAAAAATATTCCATCAATGGTTTTATTCGTTCCTGGAATTAAAAATTTTATTTTTATTGTATTTGCACTTTTACCTAATATATCTATTTTTAAAACCGGTATGTTTTTTTCAGCTAGTAGTGGTGAAGAATTACCTTTTCCATAAGGTTCTAAAAGCTCTAATTCTTCAATTATCCCATAATTTATTTTATTAAGTGGCATTCTCTCATCTATTCTTACTTTAGGTATAATATCTTCATCTGTTAGCTTGCAAATAGAATTTAACTTTAGCCTTAATTTTTCTATATTTTCCTCTTTTATAGAAAGACCTGCCGCCATTGGGTGTCCTCCGAATTTTAAAAGTAGTTCTTCGCATTTTATTAATTCCTCAAACAAATTATATTCTTCAATAGATCTTGCTGAACCTTTAGGACTTTCCTTTCCACTAGTTAATATTATTGTTGGCACATTGAAAGTTTCTCTAACACGCCCTGCTACAATTCCTGCGATACTCTCATGAATGGTATCTTTATAAATTACTAATACTTTGTCATTTTTGAAAGGGGAATGCTGCACAAGTTCTATCACCTGCTGCACATTTTCCGTTGTCATGTCTTGTCTTTTTTTATTAAGTTCATATAGTGTTTTAGCTAGTTCCACTGCTCTAGTTTGTTCTTCACATATAAGAAGTTCAACTGAAATGGCCGCTGACTCTAGTCTCCCTGTAGCATTTATGCAGGGTCCTATTTGAAACCCAACATGATAAGATTTTATCTCTTTACCCTCAATGCTTAAAATTTCTTTTAAACATTTTAAACCAAGATTTTTTGTATTTGTTAACATCCCTAATGCATTTTTAGCAATTATTCTATTTTCGTCTATCAAATCTACCACATCACAAATAGTTCCTATTCCTGCTATTTCTATAAATTCTTTTACAGCTTCACTATTAATTCCAAGTTTTAAATATAGCGCTTGTACAAATTTAAGTGCAATACCTGCTCCACAGAGTTGTTTAAATGGATAATTACATTCCTTTTGTTTTGGGTTAATAACTGCATCCGCTGGGGGGATATTGAAGGTTCTATGTCCTGTACTATCTTCCTCAAAAGATAACTCATGATGATCAGTTATTATAACGGTCATTCCTAGTTCTTTTGCTAGTTTTACCTGCTGCATTGCAGCAATCCCATTATCACAAGTTAAAATCACCTCAAACCCTTCTACGCTGAGTTTTCTAATCCTATCACTATTTATGCCATAACCTTCAAGTTCTCTATCAGGAACATAGTATTCTACAGCTGCACCACATTGTTTTAATGATTTGTACATTATAACAGTACTAGTAACACCATCCGCATCATAATCTCCATATACTACTATTTTTTTCTTGTTTTCTATAGCGAGTTTTATTAGTTCTATGGCTTTTTCCATATCTTTCATTAAAAATGGATCATATAAATCCTCTAAACTAGCCCTCATAAATTTTTTTATATCTATTTCATTACTAAATCCCCTGTTAATTAAAATTTTAGCTAAAACCTCGCTTACACCAGATTTTTTTGCTAGCGCTTTAATATCTTTAGAGGTACTTCTTATTAACCACTTTTTCTCCATATTTATCTCCTAATTAATTATTATTTCATATTTGCTGCTGAATTTTTCGGCATCAAAATTTGAATAGTAGGATTAACTAAAACACTATTCACTACTTTCATTATTTCTGCCTCTTTTATGTTTTCCATGGCTTTAAATTCAGAAAAAATTGCAGAGCCATCTCCATACATAATTTCATATACACATAAACTCATGCTAGTTTGAATAGATTTCTCTAGGGCTAGCATCCTTCTTAATTTGTAACTTTTACACAGTTTTAAAAGGCAAGACCCATCAAAATAACCCTTTATTTTTTTTACTTCCTCAATTTGATTATTAATAATTTCTATGGTCTTATTTACATTTTCATAGGAAGTTCCAAGGGTAATTGTAAAGAGTTTTATTCCTGTCTCATTTTTAATTTTACTGCTTATATCATAGACAAGGCCTCTTTTAGTCCTAATTTCATCATATAGTATACTGCTTGTACCTTCTCCAAAAACTAAGCTAAATAGCTTTAGTGCACTAATTTCTCTATCATTTAAATCATGGATAGGGAAACAATATTGAATTTTAGCACCTTGCAAGTCATCTCTATACTCGAAGTAGGTACCTGGATTATTATTTTCGTATATATGCTCTGACGCACCATCTATGTGATGCTTAATATTAAATAACTTATTATCAAAATTACAAAGATACTTTTCCACTATGTCTGAAACACTTTTAAAACTCATGGAGGATATTATACTCACAACACAATTATCTGAGGTATAGTTTTTATGATAAAAGTTTTTAATTCTATCGATGGTGATGGAACGAATTGACTCTTCTGTGCCTATGATTAAATTCTTTATTCTTCGCTTATTAAATCCATTATACAGCATGGAATCTTCACAAAACTGGCTAGAATCATCTTTCCACTCTTTTAATTCGGCGCTTATTACATCTATTTCCTCTTTGAACCCCGACCCTGGAAAAGTTGGATTCAAAATTATATCTGAGTAAATTTCAAAACCCTTTTCAAAATCTTCATCTAGGGTGGTGCCATAATATACTGCATAGGGATAATTAGTCATTGCATTACAAAATCCAAAGGTTTCATCGCATAATTTATTAATCTGGAATTCCGTGCGGGAAGCTGTGCCCTTAAAAAGCATGTGCTCTACCACATGAGCCATGCCTAAATCATTATTTTCCTCACGATTTGCCCCAGCATTAAAACCTATGGTAAAAGAAGTTAAATTATTTTCTGCTTTTTTATACATTAGTTTTACTCCATTTTTAAACGTTATTTTTTCCATTTAATCACCTTCATTTTTTTATTTTTGTTTTATTTTTATTTTTGTTTTATTTTTGTTTTTTTTGTTGTAAACTAATATGATGACAATATTCATTTTATGTAAATAGTTACCTTGTATAAAAACTACTATTTTAAAATTAATTTAAGAAGGAGGTAGGTTGGTTTTGAGTGCCTATGGCATTCCTCTCATGATTTAAATCACGAGTATCCAGTCACAAAAACATGAATAATAAACATAAAACACAATCCTTAACTCAATTTATTAAGTATTCCCTAGTTGGTGCTATTAATATTATAATAGAGCTTATCATATTGAATATTCTTTCCTATACCACAGGCATTACTAGTGGTAAAATGCTATTTGTTTTTAATCTCATAGCCTTTTTCGTTTATTCAATCTGTAGTTATAATTTAAATAAAAAATTCACTTTTAAAGAAACTTCACCTGAAAAAGCTTATTTTCCATATGCCTCTGTATTATTTTTTAGTATGATTTTAAATAGTTTTATGTTAATTTTATTAACAAGTCACAACCCTTTAATTCATCATATGCATAGAGGAACACCTATGGTGAAATTAAACCACCTTTGGTTTAACATATGCATTTTAATAGATTCTACGACTATAGGTTTACTTGGTTTTTCAATTAATAAATTCTTTATTTTCAATAAAAAGAAAACACGCTAAACCAAGTTTTATTTAACTTTTTATTGCGTGTTTTTTTATTTTTGTTTATTATCATCTTTGGCTTGTTATTTTTCTTCTGAAGCTAAAGTAACATCCTCTACGTAATCATCTATAAGTGCATTAGTTAAATTTTTACCTCTACCTGCCCTATTTTGAACGTTTATATCCTGAAGCCTTATAGTCTTCTTTTCACCTTTAAAGCAGCTGACGGTTAAACATAAATCTTCCTCCAAAGTGAGGGCTATTTCACTCGCACCTTTGTCTTTTTTTGTTACTGAAGGTACCAAATCTACAAAGATAACTTCGTCATCTCTTAAGCTAATTCCTGTTACCCCTGATGCAACTTTCCCCATAAAGTTAATATTACTCACATTAAATCTTATGCACATTGCCTTTTTGGTTACCATTAGTATATCTTTATCTTCAGTATCCTTGTTGATTTTTACAGAGGTCAATTTATCTTCTTCTGTTTTTAATTTATAAACCATGGAGGAGAAGAAATCTCCTTCTAATTCACAAAGCTTAGTTCGTTTTGTAAATCCCTTTTTAGTAAAGAAATATATACTTATTTCTTCATTGAAATTATCAATGGACGCAATGTCTACTATTTTATCGTAAGTATTGAAATTGTCCAGTAGAGTGTTAATAAATATACCTGTCTTATCAACATTCTGAATCATATAGCTAGGTAATTTATGAACTGCGCCCTTTTCCGTAAATATAAGCAATGTAGAAGATGATTTAGTATAGGTACTTAAATGCGTATTTGTTTTTCTACTAGATACTTTTATTGCACCTTTTATATTTATACTAAGATAAAATTCTTTATAATCATACTCCGGGGTAAATTCTATTTTTACCACTTCATCCTTGCTTGTAAGATTAAATAACTGAGTACCTATTGTATTTCTATCAATATCCTGGAGAACCGGTTCTTCCACACAGAATTCTAACCCTTCCTTTGTTAATACCTTAAAGAAATTTTCTTGCCTTTCTTTATCTATTAACCTAACATGAAGAAGTTTTTCATTTTCTCTTAGCCTTAAAGCTGATAATTTAGTATAACTTGTAATAAATTTTTCCAAATCTGTTTTCTTTATATTCCCTTTATTAGTAAAGAACATAAGTTCCTTTTGAGAAGATAGGTTTTCAGCTGAAAGTATACCCACGATTTTCTCTTTTGTTAAATCTATACCTCGAAGTAGGGTATCAAGTCTTTCGCCTTTTTCCTTCCACTTATATTCCGGCACTAAATCGCCTCTTAGCTGGTACATATTTCCGAGGTCCGTAAAGATCATTAAGGTATCTTTAGTATTTGTTCCAATTAAATATGTATTAAAATCTCCCTCTCTATACTCTATATCTTCTATATTAGTATTAGACCTATTATAGGATTTCATAGGCACTCTTTTTATATAACCATCATTAGATAATGTTATCATAATATCCTCTACCACGATTAACTCTTCTAGGTCTATTTTAGCTTCGTTATCATCTTCGATAATTTCCGAACGCCTAGGATCATTATATTTTTCTTTGATTTCTAAGATTTCTGTTTTTATTATTTTCAAAAGTTCCTTGTCATTTTCAAGAATTTTTTTATATCCCATAATTAGTGCTTCCAGCTTTTTATATTCCTTTAAGAATATTTTTATTTCAAGTCCCGTTAGCCTATATAGCATAAGTTCAAGTATTGCATCACTTTGAATTGTGGAAAAACCAAACCTACTAATAAGGTTTTCTGAGGCATCCTTTTTAGATTTTGAGCCTCTAATTATTACAATAATTTCATCCATTACTTCTACTGCCTTAATAAATCCTTCTACAATATGGAATCTATTTTCAGCAACTGCCAGTTCACTTTGAGTTCTTTTAGTGACAACATCCTTTTGATGATTTAAATAGTGCATTAATATAGTTTTAAGCCCCATAGTTTGAGGTTTTCCACCCGCCAATGCTACCATATTAAAAGGTAAATTACATTGAAGTTCTGTTTTTTTCAATAAGTATTTAAGTACCTTAGTAGCAGTTTCTGCATCTGTAGACTTTTTAAATTCAATCACAGATCTTAGCCCACTTCTATCTGATTCATCTCTAATATCTACAATAGACTCAAGTGCTTTTGCATGTTTTTTGTCTGCTGTCATATCAGAAATAGATTGCAGTAATTTTGCCTTGTTTTTCCTATATGGAAACTCCGTAATAACTATGCCAAGTTTCCCATTTTCTAATGTTTCAATTTTCATTTTAGAACGTAGCGTTACTTTGCCTTCACCAGTTGCGTAAGCAGATTCCATAGCCTTCTTGCCAATTAATATTCCTCCAGTTGGTAGATCTGGACCTTTAATATACTGCATAAGCTGCTTTGTTGTAATTTCCATATTATCAGCATAAGCTAATAATCCATCAATTACCTCTCCTAGATTATGAGGTGGTATGTTTGTTGCTATTCCTACCGCTATACCAAAGGTCCCATTTACAAGCAAATTAGGATATCTTGATGGCAGTACAGATGGTTCCTTCTCTGTATCAGAATAATTATCTACCATTTCCACAACGCCTTTATCTATATCTCTTATCATTTCAAGAGCAATGGGTGACAGCCTTGCTTCTGTATAACGCATAGCAGCTGCATTATCCCCATCTTGACTTCCCCAGTTTCCATGACCATCTATTAATGGTTTTCTTGTGGCGAAATCTTGAGCTAGTATTACCATAGCTCCATAAACAGAGCTGTCTCCATGAGGATGGTATTTCCCAAGAATATCTCCAACTATTCTTGCTGACTTATAGTAAGGCTTATCTGGAAAGGCCTTTAGCATATATGCTCCATAAAGAATCCTTCTATGTACTGGTTTTAAACCATCTCGTACATCTGGTAGCGCTCTATCCCGGGCAACCTCCACAGCATATGGAAGGTAGTTATCTGGCATCGCTTCCTCTATAGGAGTCATTATTATATTATTATCTTTAGGTATGTCAATTTTTTTTGCCATTAAATAAATCCCCCTTTAAAACTCAGCATATTTGTACATGTAATTTTTTCTAGGCGCAACAACATCACCCATTAGAAGTGAAACCATCTTCTCTGCCTTTGCTGCATCTTCTATGGTAACCTGCTGCAAAGTCCTAGTACTTGGATTTAGTGTAGTATCCCAAAGTTGATCTGGATTCATTTCTCCAAGACCCTTATATCTTTGGATAATAGCACCTTTTCCAATTTCTTTTTTTGTCTTATTTAGTTCTTCATCACTATAAGCATACTTAGCAACTTCGCCATTTTTACCGTTCTTATAAACCTTATAAAGTGGTGGCATCCCCATATAAAGGTGACCATTGGCGATGAGCGGTCTCATATATCTATAAATAAAAGTCATCCATAAGGTCCTAATGTGATATCCATCAACATCTGCATCACTTAAAATAATTATTTTGCCATATTTTAAATCTTTTTCCTTATAATTTTCCAAAACTCCTGTTCCAATGGCAGTGTTAAATATTTTAAGTTCTTCACTAGCTAGTACATTTTCCAACTTTTGCTTTTCGGTATTCATAATTTTACCTTTTGAAGGCATTATAGCTTGGAATCTTCTATCTCTGGCTTGTTTTGCACTTCCACCAGCTGAGTCTCCCTCCACCACTATAAATTCTGTAAATTCCGAATCTTTTAATGTACATACTGCAATCTTCCCTGCAAGAGGAGCTGCACCCTTACCTATTTTTTTTCTCTCAGCGTCATTAATCTTTTTTATTTTATCCCGTCTTGATGCAGCAGAAATAGCATTATTTATTATACTAGTAGCCATTTCTTTATTGTCTTCTATCCACTCTAAAATTTTAGCAAAGCATAATTCATTCATCATGCTATAGGCCTCATTATTTCCTAATTTGCTTTTAGTCTGACCTTCAAAGATTGGGTTGCTTATTTTAATTCTAGCAATGGCCGTCATACCTTCTCTTAAATCGTCACCTTCAAATTCCTTATCCTTCTCTTTTAAAAGATTAAGCTTTTTAGCGCCTTCTTTAAAAGCTCTTGTCATGCCTGTTTTAAATCCAGTTTCATGAGTTCCTGATTCTGTAGTTGGTATATTATTAACATAGCTAGCAATGTATTCTGTAGTAGAATCAGTAAATTGTATGCACACTTCGCCATATAATTGTATCCCATTTATTTCTTTTTCACCTTGAAAAAATATAGGATCCTTATGCAAAACAGTTTTGCTCTCATTTAGATAATCTATAAAATCTAAAAGTCCCCGCTCCGAGTGATATTCTTTTGTAGGGTTCCCTTCTTTTCTATTATCTATAAATACTAAGGTAATTCCTTTATTTTGAAAGGCTAATTCTTGAAGCCGCTCATCAATAACGTCTGTTTTAAATTCCAGGGTAGTGAATACATCTTTATCCGGCATAAAAGTAATTTTACTACCCGTCTTTTTGGTTAACCCTACTTCGAGCAGCTTGGTCACCGGTGTACCTGGCATAGGTCTTTTTAACTCCTTATCATAAGAATATTCAAATCTTTGAGTGAAGATCTTACCCTTTTGACTTATTTCAACTAAGAGCCACTCCGATAATGCATTTACTACGGCAGCTCCAACACCATGAAGTCCACCAGAAGTTTTATAGTTCTTATTATTAAACTTTCCACCAGTGTGAAGCTCAGTAAATACCATTTCCACACCAGATTTATTTTTTATAGGATGTATTCCTGTAGGAATCCCCCTACCATTATCAAGAATAGTAACACTTTTATCTTTATTTAATATTATTTCAGCTCTATCACCATAACCATTAGCTATCTCATCTATAGAATTATCTAAAATTTCCCATATACAATGATGTAACCCTTTGCTCCCTGTAGAACCTATGTACATACCTGGTCTTATTCTCACAGGCTCTAGTTTTTCTAGAGAAGTTAAGTCGGTTACATCATAGGTTTGAATTTCTTCCTTATCAAAACTCATATAAATCCTCCAGTAAAATTTTATTATACATTTGTTATTTTATATGTTTACTCTCAAAAGGTAAAGGCCTTTAAATAAAAAAACAGAACATTAGTTTCTGTTTTTTGGTATTTTTATTCTTTTATATAACTTTGAACCAATTTTCTATTTGTTTTGTAGCAGTTTTTATGTCCTCTACTGTAACTTTTAATTTATAATCATATTTATTAGAGGTATGCATATACATCGGGTCATAATGTTTTATCATAAGTTCACTTACCACGACCTGATATTCTGATTCTAAAACAGCCTTGCAGTACCTGTCAATGTTTTTTTCTCCAATATATTTTTCCAATCTTTTTAAACAATCAATTATTTCGCTATTACAGTTTTCAAACTTTGTATATTCATTAATAATAAGATTTGTTCTAAAATCAATATCTGCATCTACAAATATATGTATACCACTTTTCATCTTTTGAAATATAAAATCAGGTATTGTAGTGTTTCCTATACGTTTGCTTTCTGCTTCAATAAATACATATGAGCTTTTAGCCTCTCGTAGCATATGGTATATTTTAGATTCAAAGGCCTTTTGACTAGCGGTTTTTCCAAGTCCTACTGTACCTAAAAGTGATCCTCTATGATTAGCAAACCCTTCAAGGTCTAAAACATCAAATCCATCACATTCTAACTGTTTAAGTATTTCAGTTTTACCGACACCAGTATTACCATGCAAAACCACATATTGAACACCATCATTAAGTTCAGGTAACTTTTCAATTACAAATTTTCTATATCCCTTATATCCCTCATGTATTCTCTCTGTATTTATGCCAAGAGAACTAAGTAGCATACCAAGCACACCACTTCTCATTCCTCCTCTAGCGCAAAATAACACAATTTTATTGTATTGTTTACTAAGTTCTTTTATTTCATCATAAATATGGAGTAATTTTTTAGATGCCACTTCTAGTCCAATTCTTTTTGCTTTGTCAACACTTTCCCTTGTATATATGGTACCAATAATTTTTCTTTCTTCATCATCAAATAAGGGTATATTAATTGCCCCTTTTATAGTCCCTTCCTCAAATTCACCTGGACTTCTTACGTCAACTAATACATAATTCCCCTCAAGTTCTCCATATTCTATGGTTTCTAACATTAACTTTCCTCCTTGGCTTGTTTCAGTTAAGAAAATAACAACCGACAGAACAAAACTCTCCTGCCGGTTAATATCGTAATTGCTGTAATCTTATTTTGTTATTTTATTAGTTGCTGGAAGTAATGCTGCAGCTAATCTTATAATATATTTTAGGCTTTCTCTATCTATGTTGCTTTCAAGATTTAATAAACTAATAGCATCCTTTGCCATATTAATAGCTTTTTCTTCTTTAAATGCATTTTCACTATTTTTATAGTTTGATTCTACGTGCTGAACTATGCTTGAAATAATTCTAATAATTCTTTTTGCATTTTCAGGTGTAGACTCACTAGCAGATAATCCACCAAATATTACATAAGCAAGACCAAAATAGTCTTCCCTAAGATTTATATCCTTATCCTTTAACAAGTAAACTAAATAGCCAAGGCCTACTACTAAAAGCAGTATTAAAACATATTGAATAACTATCTCTACCATCCAGCCATCCCTCCTTTATTTGAATTTATACTACTTTATATGCCATTCAAATGCGAAAGGGTACATTTTTCAACTAAATATAAAAATAATTATGCTATATGATTAAATTTTTACTATATCTACAATAGTTTCTATATGTGGAGTATGTGGAAACATATCCATAAGTATTACTTTTTGAACTTTGTATCCATTATCCATCATTTCCTTCAAATCAACTACTAGACTTTTAGGATTACAAGATACATAAACTATATGTGGCGCATCAAATTTTATAACATAATCTAAGGCTACAGGATGCACTCCAGCTCTTGGAGGATCTAAAATAATGCAATCTGGTTTATATTTCACTTCTTTAATAACCTTTGCTACATCACCTGCTATAAACTCACAATTATCTAATTGGTTAATTTTAGCATTTTCATTTGCAGCAGCAACCGCTTCTTCTATTAATTCAATTCCCAAAACTTTTTTCGCTTTAGCTGCAACAATTTGTCCAATAGTTCCCGTTCCACAATATAAATCAAATACTACTTTTGATTCAGCGCAGCCTAAGAAATCCCTAACTAAACCATAAAGCTTTTCTGCACCTTTTGTATTAGTTTGAAAAAAAGAAAAAGCATTTATTTTGAATTTAAGATCTAATATTTCTTCCATAATATAATCTCTTCCGTATAATACTTCTATTTTATCAGGGTGAACTGTATCTGCCAGGCCATCATTAAATGTATGTATTATTCCTGTGATGTTTCCAACACATTTTAACCCCTTAAGCATATTAGTTATTTCGCTAAAATCAAAATCTATCTGAGTTGTAGTTACAATATTAACTAATACTTCACCAGTACTTGTGGCTTTTCGAATAACTAAGTTTCTTAAATATCCTGCATGCTCCATTACTTTATAATGTGGTAATTTTAATTCTTTAAAATAGTTTAATACTAATTTTAAAATTTCTCTAAAATCAACATCTACAATTCTACAATCATCCACAGTAACTATGCTAAAACTTCTTCCTTTGAGATGCATGCCTAGAGTTAACTCACCATCTTTTTGAAAGTCTCCAAAAGTAAATTCCATTTTATTTCTATATTCGAATTGATCTGGGCTCTCCTCTATTCCTAAAAACTCAAAATCTTTAATTTCTGCAGCCTCAAATAACCTTAATACCTGTTGCTTTTTAAATTCTAATTGTTTTTCATAAGAAAGAAATTGATGGCTACAGCCCCCGCATAAATCCGTAATAGTACATTGCGGTTCAATCTTATAGTCCACATCCTCAATGACACTTACAAGTTTAGCTTGGAATCCATCTGGTTTCTTCTTTAACACTCTGCCAATTACCTTTTGACCTGGCAGTGTATTTTTAATAGAAACTTTTTCACCTTCATGAAATGCTATTCCCTGTGCTGGAAATTCCATATCTTCTATATAAAATTCGTATTCTTTTCTTTTTTGCATAGTTTTCTCTATCCCCTATCCTTTTGTAATAATTAGTCCGGATATTTTCTTACCAATAGTACTAGATTTTTTACCACTTTCCATAATACTCATATATAGAACCATAACCACCATGAAAATTATAAATCCCATTTGGAACTTTTGAGTTATAGAATATCCTGCTAATTTCAAAATCGCATCTGCCACAAATACTCCTACTGCCGATATTCCTCCTATAACTACCAAATCTATTAGACTAGCTTTAAGCGTATCTATAAAATTAGGTTTTATAGATTTGTACTCGTTAGAATTTTGGTTACTAATATCCGTACCCATTAATTCTTCGTTTTTTCCTAAAGATTTATTATTTATATCATCTGATTCCTCAATAACACTTTTGTTTATGTCCTTTTGTTCTAACATTGTAAATCCTCCTTCTCATTATACTATTATTTTTCAAAACCTTATTTTATTAATCCGAGACGAGAGAAAAACATATACTTTTACTCCCATCTATATATAATACGTATTTATGAAGTATAAATCAAGAGGCTATTATGTATCCTTTGAAAATTCACAGGATGTTTTTGTGTGATAGCCTAACTTACAGTGAATGGATATATGTCTTTAATTTATATTAATAATCATTTATAATGATAGGGAAACTGTATATTTGCTTTTGTTTAAATGAAAATTAGGTAGGTGTTATATGATTACTAAAATTATCCTTCTATGCATAGCTGGTTTTTTAGCCTCTTTTGTAGATTCCATCGCTGGAGGTGGAGGCCTCATAAGTGTACCCGCCTTTATGCTTGCAGGACTCCCTCCTCATATGGTTCTTGGTACAAACAAATTTAGTGCCACTGCTGGTTCTTTTACTAGCTCTCTTGGATTTATAAAATCGGGCAAGGCGAATTTCAAACTTTTAAAATATCTTATTCCCTTTACTTTTATAGGTTCAATGCTAGGTGTTAAGGCAGTACTAAATATAGACCAAAAGTTTCTAAATACACTAGTATTAATTCTTATCATGTTTATTGGAATTTATACTCTTTTTTCCAAATCTTTAGGTCTCCAAGATAAATTTAAGGGACTTACTAAAAAAAATGTCCTAGGTGGTGTTATCCTCGCACTATCTCTAGGTTTTTATGATGGATTTTTCGGTCCTGGCACTGGCTCTTTTTTAGTTTTTGGATTTATAAATATCTTCGGGTTCAACTTTGTATCATCTTCTGCTAATGCTCGAATTTTAAACTTTGTCAGCAATGTTACAGCTCTAATTTTATTTGCTCTTAGCGGCCAGATAAATTATATGTTGGGATTACCAGTGGCAGTATTTATGATTTTAGGGGCTAAAATGGGTACAAGAGTTGCCTTAAATAAGGGTTCAAAACTTATAAAACCTATATTTGTAACCATGTCCCTAGCAGTTGCCTTGAAAATGCTTATAAATATACTTCAATAGTTACATAACCAATTTAAAAATAAAAAGTAGATGGTTAAAAGAAACCAACTACTTTTTAATAGTTTTTTAATTTTTCGCCTTAACTTCACTAGGAAATATAGGTTTCTTTATGTTAGAACTCACCATTTCAAAAATTTTATCAATGTAATTGTATGCTATAAATTCACCATTCCCTATCATTTGTTTAATTTGCTTCTCACTAGCCCATTTTGCGTCTGCAACTTCCTCGTATTGAAGTTTTATATCTTTCATATTAACATTTTGCCTAACAAGCCAAATATCCTCAAAGCCACTAGAAAATTTAATGGTGAACAAAATTTCACCTCTTCTCATATCCAAATCAACGCCTAGCTCTTCCTTCGTTTCTCTTATAGCTGCATCTTTACTACTATCTCCAACTATTGCAGAACCAGCAGCGGAACCATCCCACATATTAGGCCAACCCTCTTTCCAGGGTTGCCTCTTTTGAATTAAAAATTCTCCTCTATCATTAACAATCCAAACATGAACCACCAAATGATAATCACCTTCCTTCACAGGAATACCTCTCTCGTGTGTCCGTCCGGTTTTTTCTCTATTCTCATCATAAATATCCCATAATTCCATAAAAATCCACTCCTAACAAAAAAGCAGATGATTTTAATTCATCTACTTTGTTTTTTATTATTAACTTTTCCTTGTTTATAATATTCAGCCACAACTTTAAATCCTTGTTTTTCTAATTCGCGCAATACAAATTTTTGAATAATATCAGAATGAATATTTTCCTTTTGATAATTTTTTAAACCTTTTTCAATGCTCTTTGCCACATTCTCAATATCTGATTCATTAAGCGGTTGCATAGCATCGGAAGAAGCCCTATCTATGCTAGTTTTTATTTTGATTAAATCAAATTCTTGAAGTTTACCATCCTGTTTGATAACTTTCATACCTCTCATCTCCTGTGCATAAATGAAACCATTATTATATTATTACTATTAATAATATAATATATTATCGCAATATTCAACCTTTTTTCAATATTTCTAGGGACGATTCTCAATATCATTTTGAGAACCGTCCCTAAGCACACTTTCAAGAAACATTAAATCATCTCCTGCGGAGCTGTAATTAACGACTTCAGAAGGAGATTTAGACTCCCACTGAAGTTTTCTTTTTGTTGTAGTATGTGACCCCAACTTATAGAAGTTGGAGACTTCCTTCTGAAATGTCGTTAAATGATATGAAATTTCTCTGGAGCTACTTGCAAAAAAACTCTAAACTGGAAATTAGATTAAAAGTTTTTTCTTAGATTATGCTATAACTAAAAGTATAATCCAAGAAAAAATACCTGATTTCGAAATTACAATTATTTTACAATAACATACCTTAAGTTCATTACGTAAACGTGACTCTAAATAGTATTTAAACGTTTCTATCGTCTTTTATTGCAAGTCACTACGGAGAATTTTCATATTTTTTAATTATAATCATGAAGGTGAAAGCATGTAGGAGTGTGATAGATAGTATATAGTGAGTTTTACAGACTCTTAGTTTATGTAATGAAAAATTTACGTAAGCAGCCCAGGACGGGCTGCTAGCACTTTTGAGACAGGACGTCGAATAAGTGCGCTAGGAAATTTTTCATGGAATAAACTTAGAGTCTGTTAACGAACGATCTACTATCAGAACATTCTACATGCCGAGCCTTCATTGGATACTTAAAATTATTTTCCAATGTCCCTTCTATAGTACATTCCATCAAACTGAACTTTTTTCATATCAGCGTAAGCTATATCCCTTGCCTTATCTAATGTTTCACCAAGACCTGTTATTCCTAAAACTCTTCCACCAGAAGTCTTAAGAACCCCATCTTCCTCTTTAGCCCCAGCTATAAATAACTTACCTTCTAATTTATTATTCTCATTTATTTCAATTCCTGTATCATAGCTACCTGGGTATCCTTTTGATGCAGCAATCACGCAGCAAGAATATCCTTTATTCCATTGCAGCTCAAAATTCTGGAGGTCCCCATCTATAGCACTAATCACAAGCTCCGCAAAATCACTTTTCATAAGTGGTAAAACAGCCTGAGTCTCAGGGTCTCCAAATCTAACATTATACTCAAGCAAATATACCCCTTTACTAGTTATCATTATACCAAAAAATATTATCCCCTTATAATCCATAGCTTCTTCTTGAATTCCCACAAGAGTAGGTCTCAATATATGTTTTTCAAACTCATCTAATACTGTTTTATTGCAATAGGGATTTGGTGCTATAACTCCCATGCCTCCGGTGTTAGGTCCCATGTCCCCGTCGAATATTTGTTTGTGATCTTTTGAGGATATAAACGGAAGTATTATTTTCCCATCTGTGATAGAAAGTATAGATGCCTCTACCCCTTCTAAAAACTCTTCAATTATAATTTTCTTACCGCTACCTTTAAATATATCGAGTATCATAAAATCATTTATGCTATTTCTAGCCTGTATAAGATCATTACAAATAACTACACCTTTTCCCGCTGCCAGACCATCTGCTTTAATTACTATTGGATATTCGCATTTTTTTAAATACTCTAAAGCTTTATTTTGATTTTCAAATACTTCATAGGCAGCTGTTTTTATACCATATTTCTTCATAAATTCTTTTGAATAAGATTTACTTCCTTCAAGTCTAGCGGCTTTTTGCCTAGGTCCTAATATTCTAAGTCCATTTTCATTGAACTTATCCACTATACCTTGTACCAAGAGTTCCTCTGATCCAACTATGGTAATATCTATTCTGTTTTCCAAAGCAAAAGATAAAAGTTCATCTATTTTTGTAATATTAATATTCTCACACTTGTTTTCTCTCTGCGAGCCACCATTACCAGGAGCACAATACACCTTTTTAACAGAGGGATTTTCTGCAACTTTTGATACTAGTGCATGTTCTCTTCCCCCAGAACCAATTATTAACACTTTCATAATTTCATCTCCTATTATCTTAATAAATCTCATGATGGAATAACTTGGTTATCCTATCATGAGACTAATACTTTAGAGCTTATTCATTTACTAAAGTAGCTTAAGCCGTGATAAAGGCTTCATCTACTTATGTAGATGCTTAATGTTTAAAATGACGAGTACCCGTAAACACCATTGAAATTCCATTTTTATCGCACATATCTATGGACTCTACATCTTTAATAGAGCCACCCGGTTGAATAATGGATGTTATTTTATATTTTGCAGCTAGCTCTACCACGTCTCCAAAGGGAAAAAATGCATCTGATGCCATTATATTACCATAACCTGATCTTTCTAATGCTTGCTCTGCTGCCCATATTCTATTTACTTGACCTGCTCCAATTCCTTTAGTCACACCATCTTTAACTACCACAATAGCATTAGATTTAACATATTTAACCACTTTCATTGCAAATATTAAATCTTTCATTTCTTCTTCTGATGGCTTATTTTCTGTAACTACTTTAACATCCTGGATTAATTTTTGGTCTGAACTTTGTACGAGTATTCCACCATCAACCCTAGCCATCTGTATTTTATCAATTGCTTTATTTGAACATATTATAATTCTTAAATTCTTCTTAGCTTTTAATATATTTAAAGCTTCCTCGTCAAATTCAGGTGCAATAACCACCTCTAAAAATATTTTTACAAGTTCCTGTGCTGTTTCACTGTCTACCTTTTTATTAAAAGCAACAATACCACCAAATATAGACATAGGGTCGCAATCGTAGGCCTTTTTATATGTTTGGAGCACGCTACTTCCTATAGCAACTCCACAAGGTGTGTTGTGCTTTAAGCCGCAACAAGCAGTTTCCTCAAATTCACATACTACCTTCCATGCAATGTCCATGTCTTTTATATTATTATAAGATAATTCCTTGCCATTTAACTGCTTAAAATCCTTCATAGCTCCATTTTCTGTTGTGCTAACATAATAAGCTGCACTTTGATGTGGATTTTCACCATATCTTAAATCCATTTGTTTTTTATAAGAAACAGAAAGATATTCGGAGTATGTTTCCTCTCCAAGTAAGAAATTACTTATAGCCGCATCGTAAGCTGATATTAAATTAAATACTTTGCCTGCTAGGTATTTTCTAGTTTCAAAATCTACTTCTTCTTTAGCTTGCATTTTATTTATAATATTTTCATAATCACTAGTATCACTAAGTACAATAACATCCTTGAAGTTTTTAGCAGCAGCTCTTAGCATTGTTGGTCCACCAATATCGATAAATTCAACTTTCTCCTCAAAACTTATGTTTTCTGTTACTTTATCAAAGAAAGGATAAAGATTAACTACTACCATATCAATAGGTTTTATTCCCTTGGATTTGATAGTTGCCATATGCTCTTTATTATCTCTTATGGCTAAAATCCCACTATGAATAGTTGGATGAAGGGTCTTAACCCTTCCATCTAAAATCTCTTCAAAGCCTGTTATATCAGAAATTTCTACTACTTTTATACCATTGTCCTTTAAATATTTAAAAGTTCCACCTGTGGATATAATTTCTACCCCATTATTTTGTAATGATGTTGCAAGGTTTAAAATATTTTCTTTATCAAATACACTTATAAGTGCTGTTTTAATCATACTTATTCCACCTCTCGAGTAAGGCACATTTATTTTTCTATGCCTTCTTCACATTTAAATACCTATTACTTTTCTTCCAACAATTTTTATAGTTTTCTCACTTATATATTTAATAGCCTCTGAAAGCGCAATATGTTCTTGCTCTAAAACCCTTTTCTGCAAATCAATAGCTGTATCTTTATCATAAACTTGTACGACTTTTTGAATTATAATTGGTCCTGAGTCTGTACCTGCATCTACGAAATGAACGCTACATCCTGAAACTTTAACACCGTATTCTATTGCTTTTTCATGAACTTTTATTCCATACATTCCAGGTCCACAAAAACATGGGATTAGGGCCGGATGAATATTAATTATTTTATTTTTAAATTTTTCAAGAACATCCCCTTGAAGTATAGATAAAAATCCAGCCAGCACTATTAAATCTACATTATCATCTAAAATTTTTAATATTTCATCCGAAAGCTTTGTACCATATTCTTTTTTATCTACTACATAGGTTTTTATATTTTTAGCTTTTGCTCTTTCTATGCCATATACATCTTTCTTATCACTAATCACCGCTTCTATGGAGCAATTTAAATATCCACTTTCTATATTATCAATTATAGCTTGAAGATTGCTTCCGCTTCCTGATAATAATAGGGCTATTTTAAGCAAACTCCGCCACCTCCAGCTTCAACGTGGCCAATTTTATATGCTCTATCTCCTAAATCCTCAATGGTCTTTATAACCTTAAGTGCATCACTATTTTCAACACATAATACATAGCCTATTCCCATATTATACGTATTAAACATATGCTGCTCAGTTACTCCAAGGGAAATAAGATGTTTGAAGATATCTGGAGTGTTAAAACTATTTTTATCTACCACCGCTGTGAACTTATCGCTAAACATTCTCGGTATATTTTCATAAAAACCACCACCAGTTATATGTGCCATACCCTTTATATCAAATTTTTCTATAAGATTTAGTACAGTTTTCACATAAATTTTTGTTGGAGTCAAAAGAGTATTACCGATCTTATCTCCCTTAAAATCAATATTTAAATCCGGTATTAATTTTCTAACTAAGGAGTATCCATTGCTATGAAGACCTGTTGACTCAATTCCTATAAGTGAATAACCATCTTTAATAGCGCAGCCGTCAATAATCTTATGCTTATCCACTATACCTACAGTAAATCCTGCCATATCATATTCACCATCTCTATAGAACCCTGGCATTTCAGCAGTTTCACCGCCTATAAGTGCGCATCCAGCTTGAATACATCCAAGGGATACACCCCGTACAAGCTCTGCTGCTGTTTCAGCCTCGAGTTTTCCACAAGCTATATAGTCTAAAAAGAAAAGTGGCTTTGCACCATGGCAAAGGACATCATTTACACACATGGCAACGCAATCAATTCCTACAGTGCCATAGTTTTTCATTCTAAATGCAATATCAAGTTTAGTACCTACTCCATCAGTTCCAGACACTAAAATAGGATTTTTATAGCCCTCACCTATTTCAAACATACCAGCAAAACTTCCTAAATGATTTAAAACACCTTTTGTAAAAGTACTTGCCGCAAATTCTTTTATTAATTTTACTGACTTGTATCCTTCTTCAATATTAACACCTGCATCTTTATAAGTTATCATGAATATCCCCTACCTTTCTAATCTTTCTTTGTCATTTTCAAAGGGAGCAGAAACTGGATATCTCCCCTTAAAACACCCTAAGCAAAATTCAGTATGACCTAAGGATTTGAGTAGTCCCTCTATGCTTAAATATCCTAAACTATCGGCACCTATATCTTGCCTTATTTCCTCAACAGAGACATTAGCTCCAATTAAATCTTTTCTATAGGGTGTATCTATTCCAAAATAACAAGGATATTTTACTACTGGTGAACAAACCCTAAAATGAACTTCTTTTGCTCCAGCTTTTTTTAATATTTCAACTAATCTTTTGCTAGTTGTTCCGCGAACTATTGAATCATCTATGAGAATAACTCTTTTACCTTCTACATTTATTTTTAATGCATTTAGTTTTACTGACACCGCTCTTTCACGAATTTCTTGAGTTGGACTTATAAAGGTTCTACCCACATATCTGTTTTTTATAAGACCCATTCCAAAAGGTATTCCAGAAATCTTAGAATATCCAATTGCAGCCGCCATACCTGAATCTGGAACCCCTATAACCATATCGGCGTCCACTGGTGATTCTTTAAATAACTGTTCTCCAGCCATAACTCTGGAAGTGTACACATTAATTCCATCAATGGTACTGTCTGGTCTTGCAAAATATATATATTCAAATGAACAAGTTGCATTTTTAGTTTTTTCTGCGAAGTTTATTGATGTAAGTCCATTTTCATCTATTATAACTATCTCACCAGGCTTTACATCTCTTAAAAAGTCTGCACCTACTGCATCTAGAGCGCAACTTTCCGATGCAATAACATAACTATTGCCTATTGTCCCTATACAAAGAGGTCGTATACCATTTTGATCTCTAACCCCTATTAACTTTTCCTTTGTAAGCATTACTATTGCATAGGAACCCTTAATAGCCTGTATTGCATCCACTACGGCTTTTTCAACACCTTTTTTGGCACCTCTAGCAATTAAGTTTAATATAACTTCTGAATCTATAGATGTTTGAAACAGGTGACCAGCATCCTCTAGTAGTTCTCTAATAACATCTGCATTTACTAAATTTCCATTATGAGCTATAGCTATGTCCCCTAGTTTAAACTTACTCAGTAGTGGCTGTGCATTTTTTAATTCACTGCCTCCGGTTGTGGAATATCTAACGTGTCCAATGGCAGCATGACCCTTCATAGCTTTAATTTGCTTTTCATTAAAAACATCACATACAAGACCCATAGCCTTTTCACAAACAAGGTTAACTCCATCAGAATATACTATTCCAGCACTTTCTTCTCCCCGATGCTGCAGGGCATAAAGACCATAGTAAGTTAGAGATGCTACATCTAAGTCTTTATCCGGTGAAAAAATACCAAACACACCGCACTCTTCTTTAAACTTATCTTCATCATTAATTGTTACATTATTTAATTCTACAATTCCATTCAAAGAAATCCCTCCTTGTTATTGTTTTTCTAGCCTTTGGATATAGTCAGCTTTTTTTATGTTTCAGACATATATTTTATTTATCACTAATTCTATTTAATATTTCCACATAGGCCTCGGTAACATTACCTAAATCTCTTCTAAATCTATCTTTATCTAATTTTTCTCCTGTTTTAACATCCCAGAATCTGCAAGTATCTGGTGATATCTCATCTGCCAAAAGTATTTCTCCATTAAATCTTCCAAATTCTAATTTAAAATCTATTAAATTTATATCTTTTTCAAGGAAAATAGCCTTTAGAATATCATTTATTTCTGAAGCTAAATGGTATATCTCTAATAATTCTTCAAAAGTTGCAAGCCCCATAGCTACTGCATGATAATCATTTATAAGTGGATCACCTAATTCATCATTTTTATAACTTAATTCAAATACTGTTGTTTTTAGTTTTGTGCCTTCTTCTATTCCATATCTTTTAGCCATGCTACCAGCTGCTACATTTCTTACAATTACTTCAAGAGGTATTATTTCAACCCTTTTACAAAGTTGTTCCCTGTCACTTAATTTTTTGATAAAATGAGTTCTTATACCTTTTTTCTCTAACAATTCGAATAACGCAGTAGTTATGCTATTATTTAAAATTCCCTTGTTCTGAATTTCAGCCTTTTTAATTCCATTAAAAGCAGTTGCATCATCTTTATAATATACTCTAATCTCATCTTTATTATCTGTACTATAAATTATTTTAGCTTTTCCCTCATATAACAATACTGAATCTCCCATTAATAACCACTCCTTAATATTTTTATTTTAAAATTCAATGTTTTCTTCATTTTCTGCTATAAATTTTTCTTTCATTTCTTTTCTATATATTATTAATTTATTTTTAAGTTCTATGTCTTTAAGTGATAAAATTTGAACTGCCAGCATTCCAGCGTTATAGCTATTGTTAATACCCACTGTAGCAACAGGAATAGCTTTTGGCATTTGCACAATTGAAAGTAGTGAGTCTATCCCCTCTATAGCAGCCTTAATTGGCACTCCAATCACCGGCAATACCGTATGTGAAGCAATTACTCCTGGAAGATGTGCAGCAAGACCTGCTCCTGCTATAATGCATTCTACGCCTCTATTTTCCATTTCTTTTATTACTTTTACTAATCTTTCTGGTACTCTGTGAGCTGATAAAATATGTACTTCGTACTCAACCTTAAATTCTTTAAGTACTATTACTGCATTTTTCATTACCTCTTTATCTGATTTGCTTCCAAAAACAATTCCTACACTCATCTTTTTACCTCCGATTGTACTAAAGTAATCCCTTTTTATAATTTCCAATAAAAAAAGGACTATACCATAAAAAAACTAATTTATATTTTTATATTAACATCTATTTTCGGCTTAGTCAATATATTAATGTTTATTTTAATAATATTGTTCGTATTTATATCTACATATATACATTTAAACACTTATATAATATTTATTGTTCGTGTTTTTAATGTTTTTTCTTGTTTTTTATATTCTAAATTACAAAAAATTCAAAAGCAGTAAGTATAAATTTGCTATACTTACTGCTTTTTTTATAAATTTTAGGTTCTATTTAAAATAATTTACTCCTGCCTCGAATATTTTTTGATCCTTTTCACCAATAATATTTTTTCCGATATTTGAGCCTACTCTTTCAGAGTGACCCATTTTGCCAAAAATTCTTCCATCTAAACTAGTAATTCCTTCAATAGCGTACATTGACCCATTTGGATTAAAGTCTATATCAAAACTTGGGTTGCCTTCAAAATCTACGTATTGAGTTGCTACTTGGCCGCTCTCAAATAGTTTTTTAATAACCTGGTCGCTCCCTACAAATCTACCTTCTCCATGAGATACTGGAATGGTATGAATATCTCCAATTTTCAAATGACTTAGCCAAGGAGACATGTTTGAAACTACTTTAGTTTTCACCATACGAGATATATGTCTACCAATTTCATTGTAGGTTAAGGTCGGGCTATTTTCAGTTATAGACCCTATTTTCCCATAAGGTAATAGGCCAAGTTTTATTAA
The DNA here is from genome assembly GCF_011065975.2 of Clostridium sp. FP1. NCBI lineage: Bacteria > Bacillati > Bacillota > Clostridia > Eubacteriales > Clostridiaceae > Clostridium > Clostridium sp. FP1. The sequence goes on from NZ_JAAMNJ020000001.1 coordinate 3,595,361, forward strand.
AGCTTGAAATCCGTTGCATATTCCAAGAATTAATCCATCTCTATTTTCTAATAACTCATGTATGCTTTCACTTATTATAGGATTTCTAAAAAATGTGGCCATAAATTTACCAGCCCCATCTGGTTCATCACCAGCACTAAATCCTCCTGGAAGCATAACTATTTGGGAATTTCTTATCTTTTCTGCCATGACTTTTATAGATTCTTCAATATTCCTAGATGATAAATTGTTTACTACCATTATTTCTACCTGCGCCCCAGCTCTCTCGAAAGCCTTCATAGAATCATATTCACAATTAGTGCCAGGAAACACGGGAATTATAACTCTAGGCTTTGCAATTTTAATTATAGCTCGTGATTTAGGTTTTAAATTTACTCCGATTTTGTCACTAAAACTATTTATTTTTGCATTATTTACTTTTGTAGTAAATACACTCTCCAGCGTACCTTCCCAATTGCATAATGCTTCCTCTAAACTAATAGTTTCTGAAAGCACCGTAATAACTGGCTCCTTTTGAGTATTTCCAAGTACTACAATATTTGCATTGTCTTTAATTAGCTCCTGAAGTACGCAATTATCAATTTCCATTACTATACTGCCATAATCCTCTTTGAATATCTGCTCTACCTGAATACCTCTTTCAAATTTAAATCCTATTTTATTACCAAAACACATTTTTGATATTGCCTCTGCTAGGCCTCCAGTTCCTACTGCATAAGTTGATAAAACCTTACCATTATTTATTAATTTCTTTACTAATTTATAGTTTTGCCCAAGCTTTTCAAAATCAGGTAATCCATCGCCGCAAATATTTGCATAAATTAAAACTACCTGACTATCATGCTTTTTAAACTCTGGAGATATAACCTTGTCTGTATTTACAAGGTCCACCGCAAAAGATACCAAGGTTGGTGGTACATTCATATCATTAAAAGTACCTGACATGCTATCTTTTCCACCAATAGCAGCTATACCAAATTGTTTTTGCACATGATACGCTCCAAGCAGTGCTGAAAATGGTTTACCCCATTTTTGTGGATCCTTTGACAATTTTTCAAAATACTCTTGGAAGGTAAGTTTAACATTTGCATAATCTGCACCATTTGCTACTACCTTTGTTACAGAATCTATTACCGCATAGGCAGCTCCGTGAAAAGGACTCCATTTAGATAATTTAGGATTATATCCATAGGACATTATTGTACCAGTATTTGTATTTCCAATAAGGACAGGCAATTTTGCTACCATAGCCTGAATTGGTGTTTTCTGAAACTTGCCACCAAAAGGCATTAAAATTGTTCCTGCTCCTATAGTGCTATCAAATCTCTCAACTAAACCCTTTTGGCTACAAACGTTAAGGTCTTGTAATGTATCATTCCATAATTTTTTTATTGATTTTTCGGAATTTCTTTTTATATCTTTCGAAAAATAATATTCACTTTCACTTGGTGCTGATACTTTTACGTCTGAACACTGCTTAACTCCATTTGTATCTAAAAAGCTTCTACTTACATCAACTATAGTTTTTCCCTTCCATAGCATTTTAAGCCTGTTGTCATCAGTTATTTGCGCTACTTCCACAGCTTCCAAATTTTCCTCTTCTGAAAGTTTTATAAATAGCCCAGCATCCTGGCGTCTAACAACAACAGCCATACGTTCTTGTGATTCTGATATGGCAAGTTCTGTACCATCTAGACCATGGTATTTCTTTGGCACAGCATCTAAATTAATTATAAGTGCATCCGCCAGTTCCCCTATAGCTACAGACACTCCACCTGCACCGAAATCATTACACCTTTTTATAAGTTTTGTAACTTTAGGATTTCTAAATAGTCTTTGAATTTTTCTCTCTGTAGGTGCATTCCCCTTTTGAACTTCTGCTCCTGAAGTTTGTAATGAACTATCACTATGCTGCTTAGATGAGCCTGTAGCTCCCCCACATCCATCTCGGCCTGTTTTTCCACCAAGAAGTATAACGCTATCCCCAGCTATTGGCGTCTCACGAACCACATTTTCATAAGGCACTGCTCCAATAACCGCCCCTACTTCCATTCTTTTAGCCACAAAGTCTTCATCATAGACCTCGGAAACTAGTCCTGTGGCAAGTCCTATTTGATTTCCATAAGAACTATATCCATGAGCAGCTTCAAGGGTTATTTTTCTTTGAGGGAGCTTTCCTTTTATGGTATCTGAAATCAGGCTTCTTGGGTCACCGCAGCCTGTAACACGCATTGCCTGATATACATAACTCCTACCTGATAATGGATCTCTTATGGCCCCACCAAGACAGGTGGCTGCCCCTCCAAAAGGTTCTATTTCAGTGGGGTGATTATGGGTTTCATTTTTAAACATTACAAGCCACTTTTCCTTAACTCCCTCAATGTCCGCTTCTACAATTATACTGCAGGCATTGATTTCGTCTGAGACATCTAAGTCCTGTAACTTTCCTTTTTTTCTTAACTCTTTCATGCCAATAACTGCCATATCCATCAATGTGACATCTCTACCTTTGTCCCCATAAACAAACTCTCTAGTATCTAAATATTCCTCGTAAGCCTTTTTAATTGGCTCTGAATATTTCCCCTCTTCTATATAAATATCCTCAATCACAGTATTAAAGGTAGTATGCCTACAGTGATCTGACCAATAGGTATCTATAACTTTTATCTCCGTTATGGTTGGGTCTCTCTTTTCAGTTTCCCTAAAGTATTCTCTGCAGTATTTTAAATCTTCAAAGCTCATAGCAAGACCCTTATCATTTAAAAATTCTCTTAAGTCCACCTCATTCATATCAATAAAGGATTCTACCGTAGCTACTTCCTCTGGTTCATCAAAAATTTGCTGTAAATCACTTTGCTTTTCTAAACCTGTTTCTCTAGAGTCTACAGCATTTATACAATATTCTTTAATCTCATCTATTTCACTTTTAGTAATATTACCCTTTAATATTATAACTTTTGCTGTTTTAACTATAGGTTTATCCTTTTGAGTTAAGATTTGTATACACTCCGCAGCAGAATCTGCCCTTTGATCATATTGTCCTGGCAAATATTCAATAGCAAATACGCTTTCTCCGCTTTCAATATTTAGCTCTTCATCATAAACCTCATCTACTGTAGGTTCTGAAAATATTGTATTTCTTGACTTTTGATACTGATTTTCTGATATTCCCATAATATCATATCTATTAATTAATCTAAGCCCTGTAAGGTTCGCTATACCTAGATTTATCACTATATCCCTTAATAATCTTTCACCTTCAACATTATAGTTCGTTTTTTTCTCTACATATAACCTATATATCTTATTTTCCATGATTAATACCTCCAAAATGTAAATTTATACGAATATTAAACATTAAATATCTTTTATAATTCGTTATAGTTATAGTATAGTATATTTTCTCTAATTATAAAAGCTTATTTTACTATAATTCCATACTTTTCTGATTTTAATGCCTTTTATAATATAAATATAATGCAAAAACAGGATGGCACAAATATGCCATCCTGTTTTATTCTAAAAAATATATTACTAAATTTAGTTTTTCTTTTCAAAATCATCTTCGTAATTTTTCAATGTCTTTTTAACTAACGCTGAAAGTCCTAACAATGCAATTAGATTTGGTATAACCATTAATCCATTGAAAGTATCTGCTAGTTCCCAAACTAGGTCAACCTTTAATGCTGCACCTAATACTATAAATACAAGAACTAAACATCTATATAATGTTAATGCTTTTTTCCCAAATAAGTATTTAACATTGGCTTCTCCAAAGAAATACCAAGCTACTATTGTAGAAAAAGCAAAGAAGAATAATGCTATAGCTACAAATGGACCACCAATACTTCCCATTCCATTAACAAAAGCTTTTTGAGTTAAAGCTATACCAGTAGTTTTTCCATCCATTGCCCCAGTAGTTAATATAACCATTGCAGTTAATGTTAAAATTATAAAGGTATCAATAAATACACATACTATTGCAACAAGGCCCTGCTGAGCTGGATGAGCAACCTTTGCAAGTGCGTGTGCATGTGGTGTTGATCCCATTCCCGCTTCATTAGAGAATAATCCTCTTGCAATACCGTATCTCATAGCTTCTTTTACTCCTACTCCAATTAAACCACCAGTAGCAGCTTGAGGGTTAAAAGCTCCTACAAAAATCATTTTAAATGCTGGTCCTAAATTAGCAATATTCATTATAATGATTATTACGCTTCCCAATATATAAAACAAAGCCATAAATGGAACTACTTTTTCAGTAAAGGCTGCAATACGGCCTACTCCCCCAATAAAAATCATACCAGCTAAGGCTGCAACTATAATGCCCATGATAATTCGAACATTAGTATTTGAGCTTATTGCTGCACTTATTGAATTAGATTGTACCATATTACCTATAAATCCCAAGGCAATTATTATAGTTACTGAAAAAAATGCTGCTAGCTTTTTGCTTCCAAGACCTTTACTAATATAATAAGCAGGTCCTCCTGTCATCTCGCCGTCAACTTTTTCTTTATATTTTTGAGCAAGCACCGCTTCTGCAAAAATAGTTGCCATTCCAAAGAAAGCACTTAGCCACATCCAAAATATTGCCCCTGGTCCTCCTGATACTATAGCCGTTGCAGCCCCTGCTAAATTTCCTGTTCCTACTTGAGCCGCTATTGAAGTTGTCATGGCTTGAAAGGATGACATTCCGTCCTCTCCTGCTTTATGCCCAAATTTAACTCCACCAAAAGTCTGTTTAAATGCATCTTTAAATCTTCTGACTTGGACAAATTTTAGAGTTACTGTAAAGTAAATTCCAGTACCACATAATAAAAATATTAATACATACCCCCACAAAACACCGTTAATGTCTTTAATAATTGATAACAAGTCCATAAATACACGCCCCTTCTAGTTATTTAATTTTTGCATAAAAAAAATTATACCAATTAATATACTGTGAGACTATTATACTTTTAAAGCACACTAAAATAGAGATCAAAATAAAATGACCTTTTGCAAATAACCCTGTCCTTTTACCTGAGAGCTTCACTATTCCAGCACTCAATCACATAGAATATGTAATTAAATAAGGTTTAGCTTTCTCCTTCGGTGCTATAAAAGTCTCTCCAGAGGTTTGTCCAATATTAGTACTTTTCCAAATGGATACCTGAAAGCTTAACTTCTTCGGTGGATGTTATGGATTAAGCTTTAATTGTTGAATTGCTTTTAAACTTAATTTCTTATACATCTCTCTCCTAATATTTTCATCCAAAATTATTAATTTGTAATCATTTACACTACTATACCATATTTTCATCTTTATTTCATTTATTTTACAAAATAATTTAAATTTCTCTTTTTTTTTAATTTATAACATATATATATACAACTGTATATACATTATTCTACATATTTAAATTTAATATATTTTAAAATTACACTTTTCTATACAATAAAAAAAACACCCACTATAAAGTGAATGTTTTCTATTGGTACGATTAAGCCTATAAGCCGAGTTCTGTATTAGACAATCATCTATCTAGGCCTATTGTTACCAATAAGCTCAAGCGATACACCCGAGAACGAGACGGGCAGTCTCATGATGTTCTCCTATTCGATCTTGCTCCAGGTGGGGTTTACATAGCCGCAAAGTCGCCATTGCGCTGGTGAGCTCTTACCTCGCCTTTCCATCCTTGCTAGTATATTCAAATATTTAGCAAGCTAAACTACTAGAATACCTTTAGCGGTATATCTCTGTTGCACTTTCCTTAAAGTCGCCTTCACTGGGAGTTACCCAGCACCCTTGCCCTATGGAGCTCGGACTTTCCTCTCCGCAATACTGCGCAGCGATTGTCTGACTTACTCGCAAAATAATAATACCATAATACTCGCTTAAATGCAAATGGTATTTTATACTACATAGTTTTATATGGATCCTGGGATATTTGAGAAACTATAACCTCATTATCATACCCATCTTGTATCAATTGTTTTTTAAGTTTTTCTCCAAATATTTGTAGAGGTATCCACTCTGTTGCAAAATGTCCAGCATCAATTAAAGCTATATGTTCCTCTTTTAAATCGCAAGCACCGTGATACTTAGTATCCCCTGTAATAATGCAATCTGCACCTAATTTTATACTATCATAAAAAAAGTCTTCTCCACTGCCATTTATAATAGCAATAGTTTTAATTAAATCATTATGATGGCCTACATATCTTATAGCTTCCGCTTTAAATGTTTTCTTTACATTTTCACATAATTTCCCCAGCATAATAGGTTCATCTAAGCAAACTAATCTACCAATTCCAGAATGACCTTCAGAGCAATTATAATTTTTTGATGGCTGAATAATCTTGTATTTATTAAACCCTAAAATCTCAGTGGCAATATCATTTAACCCACCGCATGCAGAATCTAAATTTGTATGACTAGCATACACATTTATCCCATTACTGATTAGCTCAATAATTTTTCTACCTACCAAAGTATCCCTGGTAATAGTTTTAGGTTTAACAAAAAGAAGAGGATGATGGATCAATATAAAATTGCATCCACTATCCACAGCTTCTGAAATTACATCTATTGTACAATCTAATGCAATTAAAATTTTCGTAACCGTTGCATCACTGTCCCCAACCATGAGTCCTACATTATCATAATCCTCTTTTAGTGTAGCCGGGGCATACTTTTCCATAATATCTTCAATAGTTCTTACTTTTAAAAGCATTTTAAAAACCCCTTAAGTCTTTTTATAACGTGATAAAGCTCCATCTTCCTATTTTTAGATAAAATTGTATCATCATTTAAACTATCATATACTTTTGAATATTTTTGCATCTTATACTCTATAAAACTTTGCATTACTGTGTTTTTTTTATCTAATAATATTTTACTTATCTCATAATAGATACTATCCAAAATTATAGGTTTAGTATCATATTTCACCTTAATAATTTCATAAAATTTACCATCATCATTGCAAATTTCTTCATCAAGGATATTATATCCTGCTATATACAAATACTCTCTCAAAACCTCAGCATTCTGAACCGGCTGAAGTATCATATATTTAAATTGTTTAACCAGATCTAAGTCAGCTTCTAATATATCTCTTATTAAATTACCACCCATTCCTGCAATAATAGCTATCTGGGCCTCACCATTATTAACTGTAGATAATCCACTTCCTAGTCTACAACTAATTTGCGCACTTAGATTATTAAGAGTAATATTATTTTTGGCCTTCTCAACAGGACCTTTATTTATATCAGAGGCAATGGCACTTTTTATTACACCATTTTTCACTAAATAGATAGGAACATACCCATGGTCCGTTCCTACATCAATAACACTATCGCATTTTTCTATCATATTTACAATTGCTTTTAATCTTATGCTAAGATCCATATTTTTCATCCTTATCTAAAGTTAATTAATATTTTAAACTGTATAATTAAAAATATCATTGATATAATCAGTGACATATAAATAAATTTATATGCTGATTTTCTATCATATTTCGCACTAAAATAGCTTGCATAATACATACAAAATAGTAATGCCATATTTAATACCCCGTAAATCATCTGGGTAAACGCAAATTGTTTACCTGTTCCCATTTTTATTGGGTTGAAGTTTGCATCGAAGTTTAAAGGCATAGTATTAGGTATCATATGCTTTAAATATAATATAAATGGATTCAGGGTTAAAATTAACGTTAGTGCACTTACTACCATTAAAGGTAAAATGAAATGCCTGTCTTTATGAAGATTATAACTGTTATTCACCTTATATTTCCATTCTACTCTACTTACATTGTGATATGCTAGTGCTTTTTCAAATTTTTCATAATCTACAGGAGATATTGCATAATTCATATGCTCTGTTTTCAAATAAAAAATTTTTTTATTATTTGTAACAAACATTCTAGATATCCCAATTTTATCAATTACAAATCTGCCCATAGCAAAGTTACTTATGGCTATACCATTAAGCTTAATCCCTTTAATTATACCACTTGACATAGTATATCCTTCAATTTGATTTAATGGTAAAATTATTTTTTTTAATGACCCAATAGCATATATGCCAATATTTTGGTCATCAATAGTGCATTTAAGTGATGAGTAAAGTAGCATATAGTATACTTGATATATATTACATGACACTAATATAAGCTTTAACAGGCTAGCTACAATATATGAATCCGTAAATTTTAATAATATTAAGATCAATATATTATATAATGCAGTGATAAGCACCATAAGCCAGAGCCCGCGTCCTCCTTTAGATATATAACTATCCATTAAATCACCTTCTTAAGCTACATTATACCATATTCAAATCCACCTTGTAAATGTTTATCCATAATTTTACACAGAGAAAAAACACCTTAAGTAAGGTGTTTAATCTAAATAATCTTTTAGTTTTTTGCTTCTACTTGGGTGTCTTAATTTACGTAGTGCTTTAGCTTCAATTTGCCTTATTCTCTCGCGAGTTACATTGAATTCTTTACCAACTTCCTCAAGAGTCCTTGCGCGTCCATCATCTAATCCAAATCTTAATCTTAAAACTTTTTCTTCTCTAGGGGTCAATGTATCTAAAACGTTGATTAATTGCTCTTTAAGCATTGTAAATGCAGCAGCTTCTGCTGGTGCTAGTGCATCATCATCAGGAATAAAATCACCTAAATGACTATCTTCTTCTTCACCTATAGGAGTCTCAAGTGATACTGGTTCTTGTGCAATTTTCATTATTTCCCTAACTTTTGCCACGGGCATTTCCATTTTTTCAGCAACTTCATCCGGTTGAGGTTCACGTCCAAGTTCTTGAAGGAGTTGCCTTGAAACCCTAATAAGCTTATTTATAGTTTCAACCATATGCACAGGTATCCTTATTGTTCTTGCTTGATCTGCTATTGCACGAGTTATTGCCTGCCTAATCCACCAAGTAGCATAAGTACTAAATTTAAAGCCTTTTCTATAGTCATATTTTTCTACAGCTTTTATTAGTCCTAAATTACCTTCTTGAATAAGATCTAGGAATAGCATTCCACGTCCAACATACCTTTTAGCTATACTAACAACTAATCTTAAATTAGCTTCTGCTAGTCTTTTCTTAGCAACCAGATCTCCTTCTTCATTTCTTTTAGCAAGTTCAATTTCTTCAGCTGATGACAGTAATGAAACTTTTCCAATTTCTTTTAAATACATCCTAACAGGGTCATCTATAGATATACCTTCTGGTATACTAACATCAAGCTCTTCAGCTTCTGGTTCACTTTCGGCTTGAGCACCAGTACTAGGTGCCACTTCATTCATATCCCCAACAACATCTATTTCCATTGATTCTAAAACTTCATAAACCTTTTCTATTTGTTCTGGGCTTAAATCTACTTCATAAAGTTCATCCATTACTTCTTTATAAGTTAAAGATCCTTTTTTTCTACCTTTTTCAATAAGTTTGTTGACTAAAGTCATTTTTGAGCTTTTATCCTTCATCATATTACCTCCTTCCTAAATATTATAATTGTTTTATATCTTTTTGAACGTCTATAAGTTTCTGGGCAAGTTTTATAGATTCTTCTAGTAAGCCTTTTGATTCATATTTTTTGATTTTATCCATAATTTCTTTTTTCGACTCCTCTAACTTGAATTTTTTCAATTGTTTTATGCAATCATTTATAAGTCTTTTATGATGCTCTTCATCGTCATCAAACTCAATTTCCATAGTATTTATCCATTCTTTTGTACATTCTATATCATTACATCTAAATTCGATGTTTTTAATTTTTTCATCTATTGTTAAATTTTTATATTCAGCAATTAATTTATATATGGTTTTATGACTTTCAAGTACTAATTGATCTATGGACATGATTTCTGTAATATAATCACAATTTTCAACTTTTATAAACATGAATTTCAATAAATTTCTTTCAGCCTTAATATAAGCTGGTTCTAAATATAATTTTTGTCCAAAATCCTGTTGTATATTCATTTTCTGCGTTTTTTTTGAATTTTTGTTGATTTCGTCTCTTAATAAGTCATATATTGCTTGTTCCTTGATGCCTGTTCCTTCAGAAACCTTTTTTATATGAACATCTTTTTCAACAGGGTCTAAATCTACAATAATTTCAGTAACCTTTTTTACATACTGTATTAGCATTTCACTATTCGAAAAATTTATTCCGTCACTTGCTCTTTTAATCCTATAATCTATTATAGGAAGAGCATCATCTACTAATTTCTGAAAAGCCTGCTGTCCATTGTTTTTTATATATTCATCTGGATCCTTACCCTTTGGCACTATTAGCACTCTCAAATCAAAGCCTTCATTTCTTAATATTTCTAGTCCTTTCAAAGTTGCTGCTTGACCTGCAAAATCAGCATCATATGAAATAATGACTTTGTCTACATATTTTTTCAATAATTTTGCTTGATTAATAGTAAGTGCCGTACCAAGGGATGCAACAACATTTGAAAACCCATATTGATGAAGCGAAATACAATCCATATATCCCTCTACAATTATTATTGTTCGAGATTTATTATTTTTGATTACAAAATTCAATCCATAAAGATGATACCCTTTATGAAATAATGTGGTCTCAGGTGAATTTAAATACTTAGGTTTTGAATCGTCTAAAACCCTTCCACCAAATCCAATGACCTTCCCTTTATAGTCAAATACAGGAAACATAATCCGATTTCTAAATCTGTCATAATATGAACCTTTAGGACTTTTAATAATTAATCCTATATTAAGTAAATCTAGCTCAGAATAACCTTTCTTTTTTAGGTATAATAACAAGCCATCCCATTTATCAAAGGAAAAACCTAAACCAAATTTTTTCATAGTAGTTTCAGTGATTCCTCGGTTTACGAAATATGCTTCTGCTTTTTTATCCTTTCTTAAATTGTCATAAAAAAACCTAGCCGCTTCTACATTAATATTGTACATTTTGTTATACATGTTTTTTTGTACATTATTTTCGTCACTTTCTAGTTCTATACTAATATTTGCCCTTTCAGCCAGAAGCTTTGTAGCTTCAGGAAAAGTTACATTCCTGTCCTTCATAATATAACTAATTACATTCCCAGCTTCGCCGCATCCAAAACATTTATAAATTTGCTTTTCTTGAGACACAGTGAAAGAAGGACTCTTTTCATTATGAAAAGGACAAAGGCCAATGTAATTTCTTCCAGTTCTTTTAAGTTTAACACTTTCAGATATTACATCCACAATATCATTTTGTTCCTTTATTTTTCGGATGACATCTTCAGCAATCAATAGATTATTACCACCTTACTTATATAAATTCACAACGTATTTTTATTCGACAAAAAACTGTATTATCCTTCTTTAAATCCACTTTTTTTAATAATAATTATTCTTGTATATTATATATTCTTTATAAATTACAAATTTCCTTCATTATTTTTATATTTTTATTTTTTTCTTTTTAATCTCAAAGTTAGTTCATTTTTCTGAAAACAGTTATTAATTATTTTTATATTTTAATAAATTACAACTTTAGGAAGATAAATATCGTTAAATCATCACCTGCGGTGCTGCAATATTAACGACTTCAGAAGGAGATTTAGACTCCCACTGGAGTTTTCTTTTTGTTGTAGTATGTGACCCCCACTTATAGAAGTGGGAGACTTTCCTTCTGAAATGTCGTTAAAAAGCATTAAACAATAATCATCACTCATACCAGAAATATAATCTGCTACTCCTATATCTAATCCTTCTTCTTGAACTATGCGCTTATAAAAATTCGGCATTTCCCCTGGGTTGTTATAGTAATATGCAAAAACCTGTTTTACAACAAATTGAGCTTTTTGCCTTTCTTCCTTTAGTATTTCGCCTTTGTATATATTTTGAAACATAAAATTTCTTAACCCACCCAATGCACCTGAAACAACTTCACTAAGTGATACCTCTATCTTATCCTTATTTATGTTATTTAATGTATTATAAATACAATCTTTAACTAAGGTATCTATTCGCTTGCCATGATTTGTGCCTAAAACTTCCATTGCAGACCCTGGTAACATTGATTCTTTTAGTAATCCTGCTCTTATGGAATCATCTATGTCATGATTAACATATGCAATTTTGTCGCTATACCTAACTACCTGCCCTTCTAATGTTTCTGCTTTCCCAATTTTGGAAGATAGTCCACTATGATTTAAAATTCCATCTAATACTTCTGCACTCAAATTAAGTCCAGCACCTAATTTTTCAATTTTTGTTAGAACTCTAATGCTATTTTCACTATGCCTAAATCCTCCTGGCAAAATATCATTAAGTACCTCTTCACCATTATGAGCAAAGGGTACATGCCCTATATCATGACCTAATGCTATAGCTTCTATTAAATCTTCATTTAAACCTATACCTTTACCTATAGTTTTAGCTATTTGCGCAACTTCTAGGGTATGTGTAAGTCTTGTCCTATAATGATCACTACTAGCCTTTATATATACTTGAGTTTTGTGCTGCAGTCTCCTAAATGCTTTACTATGTATTATCCTATCTCGATCTACCATATAACAAGTTCTTACATCATCTAGATCTTCTGATATTTTTCGGCCCTCTGAGTTTATGGATAATGCCCCGCAGGAAATAATGGTATTACCTTCATTAGTTTCTATCCTTTTGCGAATGTTCATAAATTCCCTCCTAAAATTAAATCATCTCCTGGGTCGCTGGATTATTTATGTTATTTTTTTAGATACCTTACTTAGTATTCTACAAATTAAATTAATTACCCTTTTTTAATATTAAACGTATATTATTAAAATTTTATTAATATTCTAATAATGTAATAATTTTTTAGGAGTGTTAAGATGCCTTCCACGGCTAAAAACATAAATAACATAGATTTATTATCTGAAGAAAATGTAAAAAAACACATCCTACCTCAATACAACTTAACTAATGCTGATATATCACAAATTAAATTTAAAGATACTGATAAACAAAGAGCTGTATATAAAGTGCAATACTTAGAAGAATGCTATTGTTTAAAAAAAGTTTATTATTCTGTAAAAGATTTATTATTTGTGTATTCCGCTATAGAATGGTTATATAGAAATAATATCAATGTACCTCGAATACTTAAAACAAAGAGCAATAGCAGATTTATAAACTATAATAGCATGCTATTTATACTTACACCTTGGGTTGATGGCATTAAATGTGACTACGATAATATAGATCATGTCCTCGCGTGTAGTACCAATCTCGCAAATATGCATAAAGTGAGTGTAAACTTTACACCTATATGCGGCAGTAACATAAAGGAGGGCTATAGTACTTTGGGCACTTCCATATATAAGCACTATGAAAGCCTTCTTAATTTCTCCAATTTAGCTTATAAATATGATGATACTTTTTCTAAGTTATACCTCCAGCATTTTGACTCGAGTATCAAGCTAGCTAAGTGTTCTACAAACATTGCTTATGATATGAACCAGAATAATCTTACAAAATCATTATGTCATCTTGATTATGTTAATAAAAATATTATTTTTGATTGTAATAATGAAATATGGGTAATTGATTTTGATAAATGTAGAAATGATTATTGTGCCCATGATATTTCCTATTGTTTAAGGCGACTTTTAAAAAGAGATAGTACAAAATGGGATTTAGAACTAGCAATAAGCTTTTTAGAATTATATGATAAAATTCTACCTTTAAGCTTGGATGATTATAAATATATTCTTGTTTATTTGGCCTTCCCCCAAAGGTATTGGAAAATATCAAGAGATTATTATGGAAATATTAATAAATGTAATAAAAAAGCCTTCTCAAATCTACTAAATAATTCAACTAACAAAAATGAATATCAATTAGATTTTGTTTTCGGCTTTAAATCTTATATTGAAAATAAATTCAAAACAATTTTATAATGTAGTCATAAGTAAAAAGCCACTGCAAAGCAGCGGCTTTTTGGGGATTAATCTATTAAGTACATCTTTGTGAAAATACTATTTTTTTCTTGGATTATTTACTTCTGCTTGAGCAGCTGCAAGTCTTGCAACTGGAACTCTGAATGGTGAGCATGATACATAATCAAGTCCTACATTGTGACAGAATTCAACAGAAGATGGATCTCCACCGTGTTCTCCGCATATTCCAAGTTTTATATTAGGTCTTGCTTTTCGTCCAAGTTCAACAGCCATTTTAATAAGTTTGCCCACGCCTACTTGATCTAATTTTTGGAATGGATCAAATTCATAAACTTTCTTTTCATAGTAGTGTTTTAAAAAAGTTGCTGCATCATCTCTTGAGAATCCAAAAGTCATTTGTGTTAAATCATTTGTTCCAAATGAGAAGAATTCTGCTTCTTTTGCTACTTCATCAGCGGTAAGAGCTGCTCTTGGTATTTCAATCATTGTGCCAACCATATACTTTAAATCACTGCCTTTTTCAGCTATGATTTGATCAGCTATTCTTACTACTATATCTTTAACATATTTTAATTCTTTAACTTCTCCAATTAGAGGAATCATTATTTCTGGAACAATATTGTATCCTTTTCTAGTCTTAACATCTATAGCAGCTTCAATAACCGCTCTAGTTTGCATTTCAGCTATTTCTGGATATGATACTGCAAGTCTGCATCCTCTATGTCCCATCATTGGATTGAACTCATGTAATGATTCAACAGTAGCTTTTAGCTCATCAAAAGTTATTCCCATATCTATTGCGAGTTCCTTTATATCTTGATCATCATGTGGTAAGAATTCATGTAGTGGTGGATCTAAGAATCTAATTGTAGCTGGTCTTTGCGCAAGTTCTTCATAGATTCCTATAAAGTCTTGTCTTTGCATTGGTAATAATTTTTCAAGTGCCACTCTTCTTTTTGCTTCATCTTTAGCAACAATCATTTCTCTAATACCCATTATTCTATCAGCATCAAAGAACATATGCTCTGTTCTACATAATCCAATACCTTCAGCTCCATATTTAACTGCTTGTGCAGTGTCTTTTGGAGTATCTGCATTAGTTCTAACTTTTAAGCTTCTTATCTCATCAACCCAGCCCATAAATGTTTCAAAGTAACCGCTTATTTCAGGCTCAACTGTTTTAATTAATCCAGCATATACATTTCCTGTACTTCCATCCATTGAAATAAAGTCGCCTTCATTATATGTTATTTCACCAATTTTAAAGTTTTTCTCTTTTTCGTTAACTTTTATATCTCCACACCCAGCAACACAACAAGTTCCCATTCCTCTTGCAACAACCGCAGCATGAGAAGTCATTCCACCTCTTACTGTTAATATACCTTCAGACGCAATCATGCCTTCAATATCTTCTGGTGAAGTTTCAAGCCTAACAAGCACAACTTTTTCTCCAGCTTCATGCCTTGTTTTTGCATCTTCTGCAGTAAAGCAAACCTTTCCACATGCAGCTCCAGGAGATGCTGGAAGACCTTTAGCTATTACTTTAGAGTTCTTTAATTCTTCTATATCAAAGTTAGGATGAAGTAATGTATCTAGTTGTTTTGGGTCAACCTTCATCATAGCTTGCTCTTTTGTTAACATTCCATCTTCAACTAGTTCCACAGCAATTTTGAGTGCTGCTTGCGCTGTTCTTTTGCCGTTTCTTGTTTGAAGGAAGTATAATTTTCCATCCTCAATTGTAAATTCCATATCTTGCATATCTTTGTAGTGAGTTTCAAGAGTGTTAACAATTGCCATAAACTCGCTATATACTTTTGGCATATCTTTATGAAGTTGTGATATATCTTGTGGTGTTCTTATTCCTGCAACAACGTCTTCACCTTGTGCATTCATTAAGTACTCAGCATATATCCCCTTTTCTCCAGTAGATGGGTTTCTTGAGAATGCAACACCCGTTCCTGATGTATCTCCTTTGTTACCAAATACCATTTCTTGAACGCTTACTGCTGTTCCCCAACTTCCAGGAATGTCATTTAATCTTCTATATACATTAGCACGAGGATTATCCCATGATCTAAATACTGCAGTAATAGACTCTATTAATTGACTTGTTGGGTCACTTGGGAATTCCGCGCCTTTATCTTCTTTATAGAATTCTTTAAATTGCACAACTAATTTTTTTAAATCATTAGCATCCAGTTCAGTATCGAATTTTACGCCTTTTGCTTCTTTCATATTATCCATAATGTTTTCAAAGTTTCTTTTTTCAACCCCCATAACAACGTCAGCAAACATTTGGATAAATCTTCTGTATGAATCATAAGCAAATCTTGGGTTATTCGTTAACTTTGCCATAACTTCTACTGTTTCATCATTTAATCCAAGGTTTAAAATTGTATCCATCATACCAGGCATTGATGCTCTTGCTCCAGATCTAACTGATACAAGTAATGGATTTTCTAAACTTCCAAACTTCTTTCCTGTAATTTTTTCAAGATCAGCCATTTTAGAATGTATTTCACTAACAATTTCAGATGCGATTAATTGACCATCTTCATAATATTTATTACAAGCTTCAGTAGTTACTGTGAATCCCTGTGGTACTGGAATTCCAAGAGTAGTCATCTCTGCAAGGTTTGCACCTTTTCCCCCTAAAAGATTTTTCATTGAAGCATTACCTTCACTAAAAAGATAAACATATTTTTTATTTTCCATTCCAAACAACCCCTTCGATTATAAATTATATATGATAATGGGTATAAGGTGTCCAACGTAGAACAAACAGTACCCAATTTCACTCACTTTAATCATTTAGCCATTTTCGCCCATTTTTACAAATAATCTTGTAATATTGGTTTTGGATATTTTACCAATAATTTGAAATATTTCTTTCCCACTTTCAAATTTTCTTTCTACCACAGGCAGACTGTCTACTTCGTGTTCTATAATCTTTTGTGCGGCTAAATAAATACTATCTTCTTTTTCAACAAGCACTATATTTGGCATTCTAGTCATTATAATTCCTACAGGTACTTTATGAATATCTGTACCACCCATAGCCATTTTAAGAAAGTCTTTTCTTGATACTGCTCCTACTAAATTGCCATTATTATGTATAAATAAAGTACCGACATCATTCAAAAACAAATGTAGTATTGCATCATAAACCATTGTTTCTTCTGTTGTCATTATAGGTTTTGACATTATATCTTTAACTTTAATATTTCTTATATAATCATAAACTAAACTATAAGAGGGTTTTTTTGAATAAATATACCCTACCTTAGGCCTTGCATCTAAAATGCCTGTCATTGTCAGTATTGCCAAATCTGGCCTTAGCGCAGCCCTAGTTACTCCTAGCTTATTTGCTAAACGTTCACTGGTAATAGGTGGATTTTCTTTAACTAATCTTATAATCTCTTCTTGTCTTGGTGTTAGTTTAATTTTTCCCACCCTCTTTCCATTTTAATTTACTAAACATGATATATAATTTATATGCAATCGTTTATACTTCCAATATTGGAAATATAAACGATTGCATATAATACTATTATGCTAGAATTTTACATACCATTTTTAACATTGTACCACATTTTAATATATAATGTAGGGTTTTTTTAATGATTTTTTGTTTAAAACCATAAAATATTCCTATATTATTAATTTTCCATTAATAGTGTTTAGATAAAGTTATACAAATAGTCAAATTCCCCTTCCGTAAAGCCATCAATTGTAAATTGCTGGCTTTACGGAAGGGGAATTCCTATTGGTAGAGTTCTAAAAGATGAAAATTTAAAATAAAACCATTGTTTTTATTCTTTTTCTTCCTCTTCTTCTTTTTCCTCATCAAACTTTACAGTGTATTGGTATACATTTTCATCACTACCATCTTTACTACTTTTGGCAAAAGTATCTTTTGTGTCATTGAATTTTTCTTTTACATCAAAACTCATATCGCTCATTCTACTTTTTACGTCTTCAACTGTATTTTTAATAATAGTATTAACTACTTCTACAGTGCCATCTACTTTAGTTATCTCAATAGTAACCTTTGTGAGTACTGCTGTTAGTAATCCAAGACCAATTAGCGTAGGATTAAATAATCCTACTAAGCCCGCTGCAATGCCAGCATTAACAGGTATGTCCATAACTACATTTTCATCTTTTTTTACTTTTATCCTGGATACATTTCCTTTTCGTACAATATCTTTCATAGCTACTACAAATTCATCCTTGGTGGAGTACATTTCTTCCATGTTAAATTTAGAATTTCTTTTTTGTTTTGCTTCAATATAAATGAGCGCATTAACTACATCACTATCACATTCTTCTAAAGCTTCCTTAGCTTCAGTATATGATACTCCTGTTCGCTCTTTGATGATGTCAATCTTTTCAAGTGTAATTTCTGACATTAAAATCATCCTCCTTATAATTTTTCCTAGGTAAAAATACTTTACTAATTGTTAGATTCCCTCAAATAATCAAACATTTCTAGGCTCTTTGGTTTTCGTGTATAATTCTGGGAAATTATAAAAGATAGAATTTTATATAGCTCAAGTTTGGATGCCTTAGAAACAACTATTCTATTAATTTTATCCATACCAAAATTATTTAAGAATTTTAATGTATTATATGTAGGGTTTGAAATATATATACTATTTACCTTTTCACAATCTTTACAAATAGGACCATAGGATTGTAAATCAATATTATTAGATATTGTTATTTTTTTTCTACATCTAACACATTGTTCAAAATTTAATCCATAACCTGTTGCCTTTAAAAGTTTTGTTTCAAAAGCTCTTGCTAGAACTTCTATATCCATAACGTCATTTTTTATAAAATAGAAAGCACTAACAAAATCTTTAAAAAGTTCACTATTAACCTCTTCATTTTCCATGGCAATATCAATTAATTCATTAAAATATGAGGCATAAGTAATTGTTGTAAGATCCCTTAATAATTGCTGAAAAGAGTCTATAATTGTAACTTCATTTATTGTATATAAATTTTTCCCTTTGAAAAGTATAAATTCCCCATAAGAGCAAGGTAGAGTGGATGATACATATTTACTTTTATTTTTTCTGGCTCCCTTTGCTATGGCTGTTATTTTACCAAATTCTTCAGTAAAAAGCCAAACTAGCTTATCAGATTCTTTAAATTCTTGAGTTTTTATGACAATAGCTCTAGTTTTTAAAATTGACAGAAAATCATCCCCTACTTATACCCTAATTCCTTTAAAACACTTGAAGTATCTCTCCACTCTTTCTTTACCTTTACCCATAATCTTAAGTTTACTTTTTCACCTAAAAATTTCATTACATCTTGTCTTGCATAAGTAGAAATTTGCTTAAGTGTTTTTCCACCTTTTCCAATAATTATCCCCTTGTGCGAATCTTTTTCACACAGCAAGTTAGCTTCAATATGATACATATTCCTTGCATCTCGCTTCATGGAAATGATCTCTATTGCTATTCCATGAGGTACTTCTTGGGATAATAGCTTCAAAGCCTTTTCTCTTATTATTTCAGTGATAATAAATCTTTCTTGTTGGTCTGTAATCATATCCTCTGGGTAATATAATGGTCCCTCTGGGATATTTTCAGCTACAAGTTTAGTAACTATATCAACATTTTTACCTTTTATAGCTGCCATAGGTATTATTTCTTTAAAATTAAAATACTCCGAATAACTCTGAATAGTTTTAGCTACCCTCTCTTGGGTGTTCTCGTCAATTTTATTGACTAATAAAAATACTGGAATTTTACCGTCTTTTAGTTGTTCGAGAATATGCATATCACCTTTGTCAATTTCATCCCCTGGTGTAGTTATAAATAATATCACATCTACTTCACTTGTAGATTGTTGTGCTACTTTAACCATATATTCTCCTAGTTTATGCCTAGGTTTATGCATTCCTGGAGTATCTACAAATATTATTTGAGAATCTTTAGTTGTTAAAATGGTTTGTATATTATTTCTTGTAGTCTGAGGTCTATTAGACACAATTGATAATTTTTCCCCCATAATGTAATTTATTAATGTAGATTTACCTACATTAGGCCTTCCGATAATAGTTACGAATCCCGATTTAAACATATATCCTCCTTCTGGTTATCTTAAGTAAATAGTATAATTTCCCATTTTACTTTAATAAATCTTCTTTAGTAAACGCGCCTGGTAATATTTCTTCCATAGTTTTTATTATATAATCATCTTCACTTTTTACCATTATAATATTAATATCTTCTGTGGCAAATTCTGCTATAACTTGCCTACAAATACCACATGGATAGGTATGTGTTGACATATCCCCAACTACTGCTATATCTTTAATTTTTTTATGCCCTTCAGATACAGCTTTAAAAATTGCAGTTCTTTCGGCACAATTACTAGCACCATAAGAGGCATTTTCTATGTTGCATCCAGTATATATTGAATCATCTTCTGTAACAACTGCTGCACCAACTTTAAATTTTGAATATGGCGCATAAGCGTTTTCTCTAGCATCTATTGCAATTTTAGCTAACTTTTTATAATCCATTATTACACCCCTACACAATTAATTTGAGACATATGATATTAAATAACAATTAAAAATCACGTATACCAATTATATCATTAAATATTAGTATTTCAATAATATTATACATTATATTTTGTATGGCTGAAATCTAATATATATTATCCTAAAACTTTAAATAATAATAAGGTTAATAAAGTGCCGAAAACACCTCCAAAAATCACTTCTAAGATAGAATGAATTTGGGAATCAACCCTACTTTGCGCAACAATTACAGCTAGCAAATAAGACAATACCATAATCAGCGGTTCATTAGTTAATAGTGTTATAGCTGTTGCTACCGAAAAAGCTATTGTACTGTGACCACTTGGCATTCCGCCCCTAAATGGCGTTCCTTCACCATAAATTGACTTAACTACTACTGCTGCAATACAAACTATAACTAATATAAAAAAAATCATGTCAGGGTCAGATTTTTTAAGTTTTGCCATCATTGTTCTATTAAAGGGAGTTAATCTATCCCAAAATATAACATAGCCTACAAGAACTGAATTTATAGCAGTTACTAGCACTGCACCTGCAGCAACATTCTTAGCAATTTTCGCTAGTGGATGATAAAAATTCGTGGTAGCGTCTATTGCACATTCCACTGCAGTATTTATCATTTCAGCCACTATAACCAAGGTTATAGTGATGGTTATAATCAAAAGTTCTATCCTTGATAAATCATAAAAAAAAGTGGCAGATAGCACTATTATTGCAGCTATCATATGTATCTTCATATTTCTTTGCGTTCTAATTGAATATATAATTCCTTCAATAGCATAATTAAAACTATCAACCATTTTTTTAACTTTCATACTTAACCGCCTTTGAAAATATTGTAGAGCACCATGTCATTTTAAATAGTTATTAATGTGCTCTATCTAGATATTTTGAAATTACTCAATATTTCTTCTTCTCTTTTTCTCATAATATTTTTTTCATCTTCTTCCATGTGATCATACCCTAACAAATGTAAAATTGAATGCACTGTAAGATATGCGCATTCACGAATAAAGGAATGCCCAAATTCTTCACTTTGCTCTTTAGCTTTTTCTAATGATAATGCCACATCCCCAATTACTAACCTTTCATCATTTAAATCACTTTGGTCAAATTTATAATCTATATACACATCTTTAAACACTTTGTTTTGCGGGTAATCCAGCATTGGAAAGGATAGCACATCTGTTATTTTATCTATGCCACGATTTTTTGAATTTATTTTTTTAATCTCTTCGTTGTCAATTAATATAACGCTTACCTCATTATCTATAAAAAGTTTTTCCTCTTTAAGGGTATATTCAATGACATCTTTTATAACAATTTCCAGTTCCTGAGTAACCACTATATTATTTTGCCTATTATCTATAAAAATCATACTTATTTTACTCCTTTATTATCTTTTTCCCATTTATCCAAGGGATATTCTATTCGCTCATGGTATATTCCTGAAAAAACTTTTAAAAACGCTTTTCGTATTTTTTCTAAATCTTTTAGTGTTAAATCACAATTATCTAATTGTCCATCATTAAGTCTGCCTTTTATTATGTTATTAACCATTTCCTCAATTTTATTTTTTGTATGATTTTGAATTGATCTTACAGCTGCTTCCACTGCATCAGATAGCATTATAATTGCAGCTTCGCGACTTTCAGGATTTGGTCCCTGATACCTAAAGTCCTCTTCCTTAATTTCATCTGGATTATCACTAGAATTTTTCATAGTTACATAAAAATATTTAACTAAAGTAGTACCATGATGTTGCTGTATAATATCTTGAATCGCCATAGGTATTTTATGCTCTTTTGCAAGATCTATTCCATCCTTCACATGTGAAATTATTATAAGTGTACTTAGATTAGGAGTTATCTTATCATGAGGATTATCATTTCCCAATTGATTTTCTTTGAAAAAATAAGGTCTCTTTATCTTACCAATATCATGATAATAGGCGGAAACTCTCGCCAGCACAGGATTAGCACCAATTGCTTCTGCTGCAACCTCTGAAAGGTTAGCTACTAGTACAGAATGATGATAAGTTCCTGGGGCTTCTAAAAGCAATCTTTTTAAAAGGGGGTGATTTGGGTTTGAGAGTTCCAAAAGTTTCACTGTAGTCACTATATCAAAAAAGCTTTCGAAAAACGGTAAAAACCCAATAGTAAGTACTCCAGATATAAAACTTGCAAAAGAAACCATTCCAGCTTTTTTTAAAACATCAACTATACTATTGCTTAGTAAAAAACCCATAGAAAGATAAAGAGCCAAGTTTATCATTGCAATATATATAGCCGAATATAATATATCATTTCTTTCTTGCATTTTCTTGAGTAACATAACCCCAGTAATAGAGTTTAGCACAGCTAATACTGTAATTTCAAAATTAAAATTAACTGCAACGCTAATTAGAATACAATTAAGAATATTTAATCCTATGGATACTTCATCATTAATTAAAATAGCCATGATCATAGGTATACATGCTAATGGAATTACATACAGTGAAATTATACCTAGTATTCTAGCAAGTAATATAGCTATTATACTAAGAATATTAAGCATAATTAATTTTTTTACATCCTTAAATATTTCTGGTTGATACTTATATAAATAAAACCATTGAAGTAGGATTACTAAACATACTAGCCCCGCTAAACTTAAATATAAGGACCATTCAAAATTAGTTGTATTATCCAGTAGTCCCAGTGAATCAAGCAGTGCCTTTTGTTCAACGGTTATTGGAGCTCCTTCACTTACAATGGTTTGATCCTTCTTAATCATGACAGGTTTAACGCTTTTCCTTGCTGCTTCTATTAAAATCTCTGTTTTTTCTTTATCATAAGTTGTATTCGCACGAACTTCTACATTTGCAATAGCCATTCCTATTTCTCTTATATCCTTTGTAAAATTCGAGTCGTTAAATGCTGTAGCAATAAGTCCCTTTGCCATTATAATTTCTTCTGGCTTATCTTCATTTATTATAAATGAAGCATCAAGGGTGATCATTGTTTCTTTAAGAAATTTTTCTAATTCAACAGCTTTTTTGGGGTCTAAGTTTATTAGTACCTGATAATTTTCATAGGTAAAATCAGTAATTGGATTACTTTCCTTGAGTGAAGCTATTTTTTCTTTTTCTGTTAATGCTTTTTCAGGTGCGCCCCCATTGGTATTCTTAGTTGAATTAGTTACATTTAACTTGCTTACTGCTAAAAATAACTTCCTAAATTTTTCTATAGCTTTCCCATTCATTGGAACTTTAATTGTTTTTTTCTCTACCCCTTCTATAGCCTTAGTTTTACTGATTTCTGTAGATACTTCATTTTCAACTTCTCTAGGAGCTTTTATATCCATTTTTGCAATATCTCCAACATTTAGTGTATACCTTTTAGGAACTAATGCTGTTACTAAAATTGAATACATAATAACTGCCGTAATTATAAAAACTAAATATGGCTTTGCTTTATTAATCGTCATAAGTTCTCTAATATTTTTAATATGTCAACCCCACCTTTTCTTCGCAAGTGCTCTAAAAAATATTATTTTTCATTTTCCTTTGAATTATTATTTTCCTTCTGAAGCAATATTTTCTTCTGCAATAACTAATACTTTTATGGAATACTTATCTTTCTCTTTTTTTACATCTTCAATTTTATCTATAATCTTTACACTTTTATCTAAATTTCTTAAAATATTAGAATAAATTTCTTTTGATACCTTAGCAGGATCTGCAAGTACATTTTTTTCCTGGACTTCATAATAGATTTCTTTATATATAAACTTATTGTTATTTTCTATTTTATCATAATTACCATAGGGAATTAAGCTATTTTTGAGATAAACTTTTTTATTAGCAAATTTAATGTATGAATTACTTATACTGTTTCCTGTTTTGATCCTTGCTGTGCTGGATAATGGAACTTCTTTTATCTCCTCGTAAAAAGTTTTTGCTATAACTTCTCCCTGAGCATGTACAGCGTATACACTTTCTTCTTTACCCTGCTCACCCTTAACTAATAGATCACCCTTTTGTATCATATCTCCCTCTTTAACAACTGCTGTACCTTCCGTGGTAAATACTCTAACTATCATACCATCTTTACTCGCTATTAAATTACAAGGAGTTTTGTCCACAATTATAATAGGTGGTGATTGTCTTTCTATCACATCAACTTTTAGCTTAACGCCTTCAATTCTAGCTTTTACCCACATTATTTCATCGTTACTTCTTAGAAGTTTATTTTCAATATCGTAAACATCTATATTCTTCTTTCTAAGTCCCTTAGAAACGCCAAACCCTTTAATTTGATTACGTAATTCATATGGACTTATATAATTTTCCGTACTAATTTCTATATTCCATACAAATGTAGATAAATAATATATTATGCATGCAAACAAAATTACTCCAAGTAATAGCACAGACCTACTTTTTATTTTCATTAAAAAAAATGATAATCCATTCCTTCCGATAATAACAATTTTAGTATCCATTTTTTTTGCCACTTTGCTAATCTCAACATAATCGCATAATTTGACCTCAAGCACTAAAGTTGTTATATTAACCTTTTTTATATTTTTAGCCACAATACCATTTTTCCATAATAAATTTATAAACTTTTCTGGCATAAATGATTCAATTTCCATTGTGATAGTTCCTTTTTTGTATTTTTTCAGATTATTCATGACATTCATACACAACAGATTTAAAGTTGCCACTTAAAGTTATTGTGTTTCCTCCTATAAATAATATTTTAAAACTATTTCCATATATAGAAATCGGCCCCACGTTGGAATTTATTTTTATTTCTTCTTCTTCAAAAATGACTATACCTTTATGGTTTTCAATATTTATTTCATTATTAGCCAAAATAGTTATTTTGGGCAAATCTAATAAGATATCTCTTGGCAAATCTAATTTATTAGCTATAGTTTCCTTTGTTCTAAAAAATTTATTTTCCATATACCCACCTCATAAAGTACTTCATATTAAATTTATGAAAAAAAAGCAAAAGAAATTACAATTTTTAAATTATATAATTTTTTACAACAAAAAAAAGACTTAGCAAAAGCTAAGTCTTTTATTTATTTAAATATTTTTTTACTATTTCACAAGCAAGTTTACCTTTTGCTTTGCCCATAATTTAAGGCAACTCGGCAAACATAATTTTTCTCAGGTTTTTCATGCTATTAGCTCCCATTTTTACTACTGTTTCTCTGAATGTCTCTAAAATTTCTAATTTCTTTAACTGCTGAGGAAGGTATTCTAACAAAATTTTATCTTGTTTCCGTTTCAAAAAATTCTATTTGAATTTTCTCTTTCTTGCAGCTTCTGATTTTAATTTCTTTTTAACACTTGGCTTTTCATAGTGCTCTCTTTTTCTTACTTCTCCGAGCACTCCACTTCTTGCACATTTTTTCTTAAACCTTCTTAAAGCGTTCTCAATGGACTCGTCTGCTCCAACCTTAATTTCTGACATCATTATCCCTCCCTCCGCTAGCTCAATTCAATTTAAAAACAGCTAATGCGGGGCCTAAATAGCACAGTTTTTATTATACAACACAATTTTACATAATGTCAACATTTTCATTACTATTTTGTTATATATAATGTATTTATATATATAATATTAATTAAAATTCAACATTTAGAAAATTAGTTATATTTGACATTCAAATAAATAGCCTGGCAATTGCCTTGTTATTTATTTGAATTTACCTATTAACCAGGTGGCCACTGTAGCATTCTGCCCCCCAATAAATGAAAATGCACATGGTGAACAGTTTGACCCCCTTGCTCCCCACAATTAGTAACAATCCTATACCCACTCTCAGCAATGCCTAAGGTCCCAGCAATTTCTCTAGCAACCATAAATATATGACCTATTAATTCTGATGACTCTTGTTTTAAGCAATTTAAGTCATCAATATGTTTCTTTGGAATAATTATCACGTGTACGGGCGCCTGAGGACTTATGTCATTAAATGCTATAACTTTATCATCTTCATAAAGCATTTCACAAGGAATCTGCTTTTTTATGATTTTACAAAATATACAGTCTTCCACATAATCACCTCCCATCATCCTATTAATATACTATTCAACATAAAGTTTTATTCTCCTGCTAAATATATTTATCATTGTGTAATTATTCTAAGTCTTGCACCTGCCCAATTATATAATCACCCATAGGTTCTATAAGTTTAGTCATATGAAATTCACCTACTATATTTTCAGAGCATTTCCCTACAACCTTTATATAGTTGTCAGTGTAACCTTCATATTCATCTTCATTATTTTTGAATTTTTGCTCATATAGTACATTCATGCATTTTCCACGGAAGGTATTTATATGCTTTTCTTCTAGCATATTGTTAAGTGTAATAAGCTTGTGGCTTCTCTCTTCTTTTATATTCCCATCAATCTGCTCTTTTATTTGCGCCGCTTTTGTTCCCTTTCTAGGACTATATTTAAAAATATGCATTTTTGATAATTCTAAGTCTTTTAAAAAGGCATAGGTTTCATTAAATTCTTCTTGCGTCTCTCCAGGAAAACCTACAATTACGTCCGTAGTTATAGATGCGCCCTTTATATTTAGCCTCAAACTTTCTACTACGGCTTTGTACTCCTGGGCTGTATAACGTCTATTCATTCTTTTAAGAGTCTGATCACATCCGCTTTGAAGTGAAAGATGAAAATGGTGACATAGCTTCTTAAATGACATTATTTTTTCAATAACGCCCTCTGTAAAGAATGTTGGGTCTATTGAGCCTATTCTTATCCGCTCTATTCCGGGAACCTTATCCACTTCCTCTAAAATCCTCACTAAATTCCATCCGTCTTCTAAATCTAATCCAAAAGATGCTATATGTATACCGGATAAAAGAATCTCTTTAAAACCATTTTGGGCTAATTCATAAACTTCTGATATGATTTTTTCAGGTGCTTTACTACATACTGCTCCCCTTGCATAAGGTATTAAGCAATAAGAACAAAATCTATTACAACCATCTTGAATTTTCACAAAAGCTCTAGTTCTATCTTGATATTCACTAATATTTAAGTCCTCAAATACCTTGTTTTTTAGAACATCACTAACCTCTACTACCTGCTTTTCCTCTTCGCGAGATCTATTTACCCAATAAACAATATCACCTTTGTTTCGGCTGCCTAAAACTACATCAACGCCTTCAATGCTTGCTACTTCGCCTGGGGCTATCTGTGCATAACAACCCACCACTGCAATAATAGCTTTTTCATTTAATCTTCTAGCGCGTCCTATCATCTGTCTTGATTTTTTATCACCCATATTAGTAACGGTACAAGTGTTAATAACATATACGTCAGAAAAATCATGAAACTCAGCCACTTCATATCCTTCGCGAATAAATTTTTCTACCATAGCTTCTGACTCATACTGATTTACCCTGCACCCTAAAGTAGCGAAAGCAACTTTCATTCTATAACACCTCCCAAATCTCCCAGTTCATACATTATCAAACTTAAACATGTAAAGCCCGCAGTCTCAGTTCTAAGTATTCTGGGTCCCAAAGTGACGATTTTCGCTCCTATTTCTGTAAGTTTCTGAATTTCACTTTCTTCAAATCCACCCTCAGGTCCTATGACAATACCAACTTTAACAATAGTATTTTTTTCTATGTCATTCATTAATTTCTTTATGCCATAACCTTCTTCATTTTCATAGGGAACCACAACTAAATCCATATGCTTTAATTCTTCCAATAAGTGATCAAATTCTATAGGCACATTAATTTGAGGCACCAAGCTTCTTTTGCACTGCTTACAAGCTTCAAGTGCTATCCTATTCCATCTATCTACCTTTTTGAATTCGCAAAGCTCAGTTTTAACTACTACTCGCTGCGAAATCATAGGTGTTATTGCCTTAACCCCTAGTTCCGTATTTTTTTGAACTATTAAGTCCATTTTTGTTGACTTAGGCATTCCCTGAAATAAATATACTTCAATATGGCTTTCATTATTTATAGAGCTTTTTTCTAATAGATTTATAGTTACTGATTTCTTATCTATTAAAGTTATTTCCCCTACATATTCACTACCTTCACAATTGTTTACACTTACCACATCACCAATTTTAAGTCTTAATACTTTATATATATGTTTTACATCTTCGCCATCAATAATGGCATTATCACCATCTATGTTTTGCTTTGGCACAAAAAATTTATGCATTATTTATTCTCTCCTCAGCCAGGCATCTTTAACTTTATATATTTTAAGATGCCTTATATAGTTATTTCACTATAACTTGCAACTATACAAACCCATTCGCCCTCAATATTTATCTCTTCAATTTTAAAACCACACTGGGTTAACTTATTTATTACCTCATCTTTTTTACTTAAGATTATTCCTGAGGAAATAAAATATCCACCATCTACTATAAAGGATTTAACTTGCTCAGTTAAGAACATAATTATATCAGCCATTATATTAGCTATAACAATGCTGGCCTTTCCTTTAATAACTTCCATTAAGTCTCCGTATATTATCTCAATGTTATTTAAATCGTTGTAACTAACATTCAGCGAAGCAGAATCTACTGCTACTGGGTCCAAATCAACCCCTATGGTTTTTTTCGCCCCAAGCTTAGCTGCAGCAATAGATAATATACCAGACCCTGTTCCTATATCAAAAACAACTGATTCTTCTCCTACGTGACGCTCAAGCGCTTTTATACACATTCTAGTAGTCTCATGAGTTCCAGTTCCGAAAGCCATACCTGGATCTAGCTCTACAATTATTTCGCCAGGTTTTTTATTGTACTTCTCCCATATAGGTTTTATAACTATCTTTTCTCCTACCTTTATTGGTTTATAATACTGTTTCCAATTATTTTCCCAATCTTGTTCCTTTACATCAGTAGCAGTAATAGTTCCTAAACCCTTGTCTAGTCCAAACTCTGGCAATTTATTTACTCCTGTTTTAATCTCTTCTAAGTAACCCTCAAATTTTTCATCTCTTTTATAGTATCCCTTAACTACAACTCCGCTATTTGTATCTATAATAGTTTCATCAAAATAGTCCCAATCAGTAGTATGATCTCGCCTGTAAATCATATCTAATGGATCCAAAATAGAAACCCCTTTTACACCCGTATTATATAACATGGCAGATACCGCCTCAACTGCCTCACTACTTGTTATTATAGTTACTTCAATCCAATCTTTATTCATTGTATCCTCCTCGCTACTCTGTATGTAGCTATCAATTTTTCATCTACACAAGTTTATCATTTTTGATATTTTAACACAATATCATAATAAAAAACTCCGTTTTATAAAACGAAGTTTTTTGTTATGATTATTTGCCAAACATTTTATCCACAAAAGATTTTTTATTTTCTTCGGAACCCTCTACAATCTCACCACTTGCTTCCATAAAGAGTTTTAAGGTTGCCTTTTGCTTATCATTCAAGGTTTTAGGAATATCAACAATGACTTTTACGTATTCATCGCCTCTTCCATGTCCATTAACTCTAGGTATACCCTTACCCTTAAGTCTAAACACGGTACCAGATTGTGTGCCGGCTGGAACTTTATATTTAACGTCCCCATCCACAGTTGGAACTTTAATTTCAGTTCCAATAGCTGCATATCCAAAGCTTATATGAGATTCTATATGAATATCAATTCCGTTCCTTTTAAAAGTTTTATGAGGAGTTACTCTGATATTTATATACAAGTCTCCTGATGGACCACCTTTCTCACCTGGTTCTCCTTGCCCTCTTAAAGGCATAACATTTCCAGTATCAACTCCACCTGGAACATTAATCTTAATTTTTCTATTTTTTCTCTCTTTTCCAGCGCCATGACAAGTTTTACATGGTTCAGAAATTATTTGACCACGACCTCCGCACTTATCACAAGTACTCATGCTAGCAAAGCTTCCAAAAGCAGTGTTTCTTTGAACTTTTATCTGCCCATTTCCACCACACTTATCACAGGTTTTAGGCGTTGTACCAGCTTTAGCACCACTACCACCACAATCACTACACTTTTCATTTTTTGTAATGGATACCTCTTTTTCGACGCCAAAAACAGCCTCCTCAAAGCTTAGATTTAAATTGTATTCTAAATCTGCGCCTTTCTTAGGACCATTTTGATTTCTTGAAGAGAATCCTCCTCCAAATATGTCTCCAAATATATCTCCAAAACCGCCAAAACCTGAAAAATCAGAGCCACCGTCAAAGCCTGCTCCAGCATCAGCTGTTCCATATTGATCATATCTTGATCTTTTATCTGAATCAGATAAGACCTGGTATGCCTCATTCGCTTCTTTAAATTTATCTTCTGCTGCTTTATTGTCTGGATTTCTATCTGGATGATATTTTAATGCAGCCTTTTTAAAGGCTTTCTTAACTTCTTCTTCACTAGCACCTCTTTCAATGCCAAGGGTCTCATAATAATCTTTTTTTGCCATGCTGTTTTTACACCACCTAAAATATATATGCTTTTTTTATATAAAATATTAATTAAAATAATTGAGTGGCATATCTTTTTATGCCAACATTTCTATTATATAGTTTTTCTACACTTATTGATATAATTTACTTAAAATAAATTAAGGGAAGGGTAATTACCCCACCCTTAATTTAATGGTTTTGCTGTTTATTTATCTTCTTCTACTTTAAAATCAGCATCCACTACATTGTCATCATGCGCAGCATTTCCGCCCATGTTGCCTGGTTCTTGATCTTGTGCTCCTTGACCCTGAGCTTGCTCTGCTTCTGCTTGATATATTTTTGTAGTTACTGCATAGAAAGCCTCAGTTAGCTCTTCAGTAGATTTCTTTATAGCTTCTGTGTCTTCTCCATCTTTAACTTTTTTAAGTGCTTCTAATTTCTCTCCAATAACTTTTTTATCTTCTTCTGAAACTTTTTCAGCAAGTTCTGTTAAACTTTTTTCAGTTTGATATACTAATTGCTCTGCATTATTTTTAATCTCAATTGCTTCTTTTCTTGATTTATCTTCTTCAGCAAATTTTTCTGCTTCTTTTACTGCTGCATCAATTTCAGAATCACTTAAATTAGTTGATGCTGTAATTGTTATTTTAGCTTCTTTTCCTGTTCCTTTATCTTTAGCTGATACATTAACTATACCATTAGCATCTATATCAAAAGTAACTTCTATTTGTGGAATTCCTCTTGGTGCTGCTGCTATTCCAGAAAGAGTAACTCTTCCTAAAGATTTATTTCCTGCAGCCATTTGTCTTTCACCTTGAACAATGTTAATTTCAACTGATGTTTGACCATCTGCTGCTGTTGAAAATACTTGACTCTTTTTAGCCGGAATTGTAGTATTTCTTTCAATTAAAGGAGTAGCTATTCCACCTAATGTTTCAATTCCTAGTGTTAATGGGGTTACGTCAAGAAGTAACACATCTTTAACTTCTCCACTTAATACTCCCGCTTGGATTGCTGCACCCAGGGCAACACATTCATCAGGATTTACTCCCTTTGAAGGTTCTTTTCCTGTAAAGTTTTTAACTGCATCTACAACTGCTGGTGTTCTTGTTGAACCACCTACAAGCACAACTTTATCTATTTCACTAAGTGATAAACCTGCATCTGCAAGAGCCTTTTTCATTGGCTCTATTGTACCATCAACTAAATCTTGAGTTAATTCATTAAATTTAGCTCTTGTTAAATTCATCTCTATATGCTTTGGACCTGTTGCATCTGCAGTAATAAACGGTAAGTTAATTGTTGTTTGCATTGATGATGACAATTCGATTTTTGCTTTTTCAGCAGCTTCTTTTAATCTTTGAAGTGCCATTTTATCATTTCTTAAATCTATTGCATTATCAGCTTTAAAAGTTTCAGCTATATAATTTACTACCTTTTGGTCAAAATCATCTCCACCAAGTTTAGTATTACCATTAGTTGATTTAACTTCAAATAAACCATCACCAAGTTCTAATATAGATACATCAAATGTACCGCCGCCTAAATCATATACTAATATTTTCTGATTAACATCCATTTTATCTAAACCATAAGCAAGAGCTGCTGCAGTTGGCTCATTTATTATTCTCTTAACTTCAAGTCCAGCTATTTTTCCTGCGTCTTTTGTTGCTTGTCTTTGACTATCATTGAAATATGCTGGTACAGTTATTACTGCTTCAGTAACTGCTTCTCCTAAATAAGCTTCGGCATCAGCTTTGATTTTTTGAAGAACATAAGCTGAAATCTCTTGTGGTGTATGTGATTTTCCATCAACATCTATTTTATGATCAGTACCCATTTCTCTTTTAATTGACATTATTGTTCTATCTGGATTTGTAATTGCTTGTCTTTTAGCTACTTGACCTACTAGTCTTTCTCCGTTAGATTGAAATGAAACTACAGATGGTGTAGTTCTTGCACCTTCTGAATTAGAAATTACAACTGGTTCTCCACCCTCCATTACTGCTACACATGAATTTGTTGTACCTAAATCTATTCCTATAATTTTTGCCATTATTATTTCCTCCTTGTATTCCTTTTAGTTTATAGCATTATAACTGCTAGTTTTTTATGTCTTTTATAATATAAAGCTTTAATTTGCAACTTTAACCATACTATGTCTTAATACCTTGTTTGCTCTTTTATACCCCTTTTGAAATACTTCAACTATTTGGTTAGTCCCATACTGTTCATCTTCAATATGCATCACTGCATTGTGAAAATTCGGGTCAAACTCTCCTTCTGGGGGTAATTCTTCAACTCCTAATTTACTAAAAGCATCATTGAATTGTCTTACTGTCATTTCTACACCTGTTCTTAGATCCTCGCCACATCCTTCAACAGAAAGTGCTCTTTCTAAGTTATCAAGTACTGGTAGAACTTCTTTTAAAACATCCGTGCAGGCATCAGTGTATATGCCTTCTTTCTCTTTGACTGTTCTTTTTCTAAAATTCTCATATTCAGCCATTGTTCTCAAAAACTTATCTTTAAAATCAATAATCTCATTCTCGAGTTTTGTGTTTTCTTCTTGTAGTTTTTTCATCTTTTTATTCATATCTTTTTCTTTTTCACTTTCTAGAAGTTCTATAGGTTCTACTTCTTCTACTATTTCAGCTTCTTCTGCATTGCTTTGAGTTTCTTCAAGTTCAATTTCATCAGCTAAGCTTGAATCCTCAAAAGGCATTTTTTCTTCTTTTAAAATCTTTTCGTTTTTACTATTATTTGTATGCACTCAACTACTCCTCCATTTCCGGCTCAAAGTAAATCTTTTAATTCAAAATTTTATCTATGATCGTCATAAATTTGAGCTATATTGTCATTTAATTCTTTAACTATTTCAGTTAAAACGGATATAACTTTTCCATAGGGTATTCTTGTTGGTCCTATAACACCAATAGATCCAAGAGGTG
Source organism: Clostridium sp. FP1 (assembly GCF_011065975.2). Classification (NCBI taxonomy): domain Bacteria; kingdom Bacillati; phylum Bacillota; class Clostridia; order Eubacteriales; family Clostridiaceae; genus Clostridium; species Clostridium sp. FP1. The sequence goes on from NZ_JAAMNJ020000001.1 coordinate 3,629,239, forward strand.
TTCCCGAGGCACTATAAACTGCGGTTATAATACTGCATTCCCTAGCACACTCAACGAAATTTTCACCACCAATTTTAATTGTAATATTACCAGTAATGTCCTTAGCATTTAGTAAACTATTTATACTCTCTTTATTGTCTACTAAAATTAAAAATTCACGTGCTTTAACAATATCGTTGTATTCTGAGTAATTAAATATATTTGCAGCACCCTGAATATATATTTCTGAAGTTTCGACTCCAGACAAACTATCATATAAAGCTGGAATAATACCATCAAAAATTTCTTCATAGGAAGCTAAATTGCTTTTTAAATTGTTAATGACTTCTAAATTTATTTGTTCAATTGTAAGCTTGCCTAATCTAAAATTAAGTATTTGGGTGAGCTTTTCTATAGTAACACCATTAATAGGTTTACTAACCTTAATAACATTATTTTTGATTATACCACTGTCAGTAATAATTACAAACAAGACACTTCCCGCATCTAGATTCATTAACTGAATATACTTTATACAACTCTTTTGAACAGAAGGTGCCTTAACTATAGATGTAAGATTTGTAAGATGCGAAAGCATTAGTGTTGCTTGTTTAACAATTTTATCAACCTCATATAGTGCAACATTAATAAGGTGATGCTTGATCATATATTGCTCCTCAGTTGATAATTCTGTAATTTGCATAAGCCTATCAACATATAACCTATACCCCTTATCTGATGGTTTCCTACCAGAGGAGGTATGGAGCTGCTCTATATATCCCATTTCTTCCAAATCTGACATTTCATTTCTTATAGTAGCTGAACTAATACCTAAATCATACTTTTTAGCTATGGTTCTGGACCCTACAGGCTCACCATTACTTATATAATCTGTAATTATAGCCTGAAGTATTTTAATTTTTCTTTCATCCATTTCCATAATATCACCTCTTTTATTAGCACTCACTACCATTGAGTGCTAACGAGTATGTATTAAAAGTATCATTTACCATTGTATTTGTCAATAACGCTCAATTTTAAATATAGCCATTTTATACTCATTGCAAGGGTTTATATTTAATATGCTCCATTTTTCTTTGATTTTTAATCAACTTCATAAAGTTTCCTATTTAATCTTAACTTATATTTTTTTATTATAGCTCTGTTACGTATAATTAATATTAAATATATGTAAGGCTATGATAGAAGAAATTCTGACATAATTACATTAGACACTTCAATACCTTCATATGTTAAAAAAATATTATCATCATTTTCCACCATGAACCCATTGCTTATATATTTATTTATTACCACCTCATAAACACTGTGTATATCAATATTAAATCTTTTTTGGAATTGACTTTTGCTTATGCCCATAATCTTTCTAAGCCCCATAAACATAAACTCTTCCATGTCGTCTTTAGTGGAATTTTTCTTTTTTTCTACTATTGCACTGCCAGAAGCATTTATTTTCTCCATATAAGCTTCTACATTTTCTTCATTTCTATACCTAAAACCATCAATATATGAATGAGAAGCAGACCCACAACCAATATACTCCTCCATTTCCCAATATACTAAATTATGTCTACAGTCCATTTTGTCTTTTGCAAAATTTGAAATTTCATATTGAATATACCCTTTTTCACTTAAATATTCTATTGTTTCATGGTACATAGCTCGATCTATTTCCTCATCAGGGAGATTTAATGTACCCTGCTTAAATTTTTTATAAAAAGCAGTTCCCTCTTCTACTATCAAACTATAGCAAGATAGATGTTCTGGCTTAAGCTTCGTCACATTTTTCAAAGTCTCTTGCCACTGCGAAAATGTTTGACTCGGCAAACCAAACATTAGATCTACATTAATGTTATTAAATCCTAGATTCCTAGCCATTTCAAAACTTTGTTTAAAATCTTCTATAGTATGAATTCTCCCAAGGCTTTTTAAAAGTGAGTCTTGAAATGCTTGAAGCCCAATACTGAGCCTATTTACCCCCATTTTTTTAAAAAATTCTAATTTTTCCATTGTAAATGTTCCTGGATTTCCTTCCACCGTAAACTCTAAATCACCCGTAGTATCCAATCTATCAATACTTTCTTTTATTATTTCCCAGCCCTCTAAAGATAAATAGGTGGGAGTACCCCCACCTATAAATATAGTTTTTATTTTTCTATTTTTTATACTACTTATTTCTTTTGCGAGAGCTGCGCAGTAATGGAGCATATGTTCCTCTTTACCTGCAAAAGACGGAAAATCACAATATAAACACTTTTGCTTGCAAAATGGAATATGTATATATAACGCCACATTTTTCATAGTTTAAGCCCTCTTTCCACTTTTAAAATTGAAAATTGAGAGTTGAGAGTTTTCTCTACCTCTCAACTCTCCATTATTTTAATTAATCTACCTTAAGTATAGCCATAAATGCTTCTTGTGGAACTTCTACACTTCCAACTTGTCTCATTCTCTTTTTACCTTCTTTTTGTTTTTCTAATAATTTTCTCTTTCTTGAAATATCTCCTCCATAGCATTTAGCTAAAACATCTTTTCTCATTGCTTTTACAGTTTCTCTTGCAATTACCTTTGCGTTTATAGCTGCTTGTATTGGAATTTCGAACATTTGTCTTGGTATATGTTCTTTTAATTTTTCACACATAACTCGCCCTCTATGAGAAGCTGTTTCTTCAGGAACAATCATAGAAAGAGCATCAACTTTTTCTCCTTTAAGCAAAATATCCAACTTTACAAGGGTTGCCTTGACGTATCCTTTTAATTCATAGTCAAAAGATGCATAGCCTTTTGTTCTTGATTTTAAGGCATCGAAAAAGTCATATACTATTTCATTAAGAGGCAATTCATAATTTACAACTACTCTAGTGGTTTCTATATAGTTCATATCAATGTATACGCCTCTTTTTTGTTGGCATAACTCCATAACTGTTCCTAAATGTTCTGATGGTGTTATGATGGAAGCTTTAACTATTGGTTCTTCCATATAATTAATTTCTGTAGGCTCTGGAAGATTTGTAGGATTTGTTATTTCAATTAATTCCCCATTAGTTTTCATTACTTTATATATAACTGAAGGAGCTGTTGTAATAATATCTAAATTAAATTCTCTTTCCACTCTCTCTTGCACTATTTCCATATGCAGAAGACCTAAGAATCCACATCTAAATCCAAAACCTAAAGCAATAGACGTCTCTGGTTCAAAACCTAAGGCTGCATCATTTAACTGAAGTTTTTCTAATGCTTCTTTTAATTCTCCATATCTAGAACCATCTACAGGATAAATACCACTAAATACCATAGGCACCGCTGGTCTATATCCCGTAAGTGGCTCTAGCGCTGGCCTATCAGCCTCTGTTACTGTATCCCCAACCCTCGCATCCCTAACATTTTTTATAGATGCAGTTATATATCCAACATCCCCAGCACTTAGCTCAGGTACAGGCAGATAATTTGGAACAAAAACTCCAACTTCTATTACATCATAGATTTTGCTCGTATTCATTAACTTAATCTTAGTTCCTTGCCTAATTTTACCATCTCTAACTCTTACATAGCATACAACACCCTTATAACTATCATAGGAAGAATCAAAAATTAATGCCTTAAGTGGAGCCTGGGCGTCGCCACTAGGTGGTGAAATCTTCTTTACTACGGTTTCTAAAACATCCTCTATATTAAGTCCAGTCTTAGCTGAAATTAGAGGAGCATCCTGAGCTTCAATTCCGATAACATCCTCAATTTCCTTAATAACCTCTTCTGGTCTTGCACTGGGAAGGTCTATTTTATTAATAACTGGTGCAATATCAAGATTATTATCTAATGCAAGATAACAGTTTGCCAGGGTCTGAGCTTGAATTCCTTGAGATGCATCAACTACAAGCACTGCTCCTTCACAAGCGGCTAAACTCCTTGAAACCTCATAATTAAAATCTACATGTCCTGGAGTGTCTATAAGATTTAATATGTATTCTTCGCCATTATCCCTTTTATAAACAAGCCTAGCTGGTTGAGATTTTATAGTAATACCTCTTTCTCTTTCTAGGTCCATAGTATCAAGTACCTGTTCTTCCATTTCTCTTTTAGTTAAGGTACCTGTCTTTTCTAATAACCTATCCGCAAGAGTAGACTTGCCGTGATCTATATGTGCAACTATGGAAAAATTTCTTATGTATTTTTGTCTATCACTCTGCATTAATTTTTACCCCCGTTATTGTATATAAATTTAATTATTCTCTTTAGCATAACCTAAATATACTTTATATTCCACTTTTTATTATGGTGATCTGCCACAAAGTATATTAGTTTTTACAAAACAACTTAAATTATATCATAAATGTCTAGAACTTTGTCAACACAAAGAACTTTTATAGGGCACTTATTTCACTTCCTGTGTTAATATTTGTATTATTTTGATATAACTTCATTATATACATCCCTACACTTTGCTTTCATATCATCCAAAACTTTATTATTTACATAAAAAACATAGTCCTTTGTCTCTATTCTCAAATCAAAGGGTTTATATTTTAAATCCATCGTGAACTTCGATTTTTGTCTCTCACCTTTTGTCTTAGTTATATTAACTTTAATAAATCCATATATGAATATAGAAAAACAAATAAAAATCACAAGAATATATTTAATTTTGCCTTTTTTACGCATAAAAAGTGCCTCCTAGGGTTCTAACAGATAGATAACAATTACTAATTATTATCTTCACCTTAATAAGGATGCACTTTTTAAAATATATTATTCACTTTTCCCATTTATTTGCTCTGCAATTATTCTTGCTAAATACTTACCAGTATTTTTTACCTCTCCAATAGTATTACTATCTGAGCCTACTTCAATTAGCAAAGCATTATCACTTCTATTCTGGTTATAGAAACTCATGCCGTAATCATAAGTACAGATTTCTTTGGGCTCTAAAAGACCTGGAAATAGTTTATTTGATGTTCCTATCATGGAATCTATTAATTTCTTTTGCTTGGCATATCTAGGGTTTTTCTGTGTCACCACAAACATAAATTTAGCAACATCTTCCCCATTTAATTTAGTAGTTACTGCCTTTTTACTATCTCTATGTAAATCTATAATTAATTTAAAATCTCCATATTCCTTTAAATACTTATCTAAAGTAACTCCTGATTTTTTGTAGGCCCCATAATAATCACCTTTATCATTCACAGTTTTATCATGTATAACCGCAATTCCATAATTCTTTTCTAGTTCCTCTTCTATTACATCTCCTACAGCCGTTACATTTTTTGTCCCATCCAAACTATCACTAACTTTGGTTGTATCCTTCTCTGAGGCTAAATAAGCTTCCGAGGTATGAGAATGATATATAAGCACTTCTGGCTTTGCATTATTTAGAGTTTTTTTCAATTTAGGATTATAAAGGTTTGCAATGACATTAGATTTTTGATTTGTAGCTTCGGCCTTACTTATTTGTTTTTCTCCTAAATTAAAGGGATTAAGAATAAATGTTTTTAAATTGTTTACTTTATTGCTATTATCTTTTGCATCCCCACTAGTTTCATTTTCATTCAGATATGAAATTTCTCTTGTTATTATTGATATAGGATTCGAAATGTCTATCCCTAGAAATGATAGTGTTTGTAATTTTAAACTACTTTCACTTTTGGGAAACTGCTCCTGATTGCCTAGGGACCTAATTACAGATAATGTATTATCAATAGCCTTAACATAAAAGTAATTTAAATAATTTCCTTCACTGTAGGCCACAGCATTTTTAGGTAAAATGATTCCAAATAAAAAAATAAGTAGTAATGTGAAAATACTAAAAGCAATTCTCACATTACTATTCTTTTTAATAGTGTGTTTTGAAAAGTTCATTTTTATCCCCCCTGTTTTTACAATATATATGAGGGAATATAGAAATTTATTACTAGTTTAAAAACTTATTTATGTCCTCCAGGTTTAGCGCTGGCTGCAAGGCTATATTAAGGCCGCTTGCAATGATTTTAGAAAGAGAATTTATAACCATATCAATTTCCTTTGGTGTAACTACAAGATTACCAACATATGGATTTAATATCTCGGTTATCATCTTTTGCTTTTCTTCCTTATCAATGGATTTAAGCATATTATAAAATTCTCCCCCTGAATTTGCGGTTCTAATCATCTCATCAAGTACTAAGTCAATGGTATCATTAGCTAGCGTTGCTGCATCCACCACTGTTGGGACCCCAATAGCTATAACGGGTACTCCAAGTGCTTCTTCATTTATTTGCATCCTCCGATTTCCTATTCCAGCTCCAGGAGAAATTCCAGAGGTCCCTATTTGTATTGTTCTATTTACTCTATCCATCTTCCTTGACGCCAATGCATCAATGCAAATTACTAAATTAGGTTTAATTTTCTCAACCACGCCTCTGATAATTTCGCCTGTTTCCATACCAGTTATTCCTAGCACCCCCGGTGATATAGCACACACTGGCCTTATGCCTTCATCTATGGAATCCGGCACTAATTGTTTTAAATGCCTAGTAACCATTATTTTTGAAACAACTTTCGGACCTATAGCATCAGGAGTAACGTTCCAATTACCAAGCCCAACCACAAGGGCCGTCATACTATTTTCGAGTTTTATTAATGGCTTCAATACCTTTCCCATTACAACACTTACCCTGTCCATAGCCTCACCATCATAGTGAACAAATTCTGGGATATCAATAGTTATATATGTACCTTTTGGTTTTCCCATCATTTTTTCTCCAACATCGCTGACTATTTTTACATTAGTAATTTTAATATCACCCTCGCTATACTCTTCTACATCAACACCGCTGGTCTTGCCATTACTCTCTGCACTGTATATCTCTTTAGCTTCCACCGCTAAGTCTGTTCTTATACTTATCATAATTTCACCTCAACTAAATTTTAATATTAGCTTTTCCTAATAGCCTTTTCCTATTCTTAAAAAGTATTTATTCAAATTTTACATTTCTATAAAATTTAACATTATATTAAAATTTCTATATGTAGGATAAGTTTAACTTGAAGTGCTTTAATTTTAATGCTATAATATCAATTGTCTATTGTCTATTAAATAGACTCGTATGCGGTTTTCCCCAAAACTGCTGATACGGATTAAATACAAAGGGGGGTGAAAATGAATGGCAAATATTAAATCAGCAAAAAAGAGAATTAAAGTTACTGAGGTTAAGACATTGAGAAATACAATGATTAAATCAGCTTTAAAAACTAAGGTAAAGAAATTCGAAACAGCTGTCGTTACTGGCAACGTTGAAGAAGCTAAAGCTACATATGCAAACGTGGTTAAAGCTTTAGATATGGCTGTAACAAAAGGAATTCTTCACATTAATAAAGCAGCAAGAAGAAAATCAAGACTCGCAGCGAAGTTAAACAACTTAAGTTTAACTGCATAATAAACAACCGGTGATGTCCACCGGTTTTTATTTTTTTTTGCTACATAACAGTCTTTATCATAAAGACTTCAATATTTATCTTATTATCAGTAGAAGTACTTTTCAGTGTTTTTTCCGCATCAAGGCATAGCTCAATATTTCTCTTTAGCCCTTTTAAAGTAAATTTCATACTCTGCGATATCATTTTTTCACATATATAAGGATGAAGCCTTAACTCCCCCGCCAAAATTTCTTTTGTTTTCCCGCTTTCAATACCTAATTTAATATTAAATAAAAGATTGAATTGCCTGGCTATCATAAATAGTATAAGCGGAATCTTCTCTCCCTTATATATAAGTTCATTTAAAATATCTAAAGCTCTTTTAATATTTTTCTGAGACAAATAATCAACTAAATTAAAAATATCATTTTCACTCTTTTGAGGCATCATAGCCAAAATATCATCTTTTGTAATGTCTCTTCCCTCTGCATAAGAAACTAATTTTTCTACTTCATTAACTATGATATCCATGTTATTGTCTACCTGGCTACAAAATAGTGTAAGTTCTGATTTCCCTATTTTACTACCTGCAGCTTGGAACAAATCCATACATTTTTTCTGGAGAACTTCACCTCTTAATTTATCAACTTTTATAACGCAGGCTTTTTTTTCTAATTTTTTAATTTTAGCACTTGGTTTCTCTCTATCATTCGAAAACACATAATATATAATTAAAATGCAATGAGGTGCAGGATTGCTTAAATATTCATTTAGCAATTGGAAATTCTCACTTTTCAAATCCCCGGAAGTTTTACTTCCGCCACTATCGCTTAAAAATGACGCTCTATATACCACCACTACTTTTTTATCACTCATAAAAGGCATAGTTTCACAAGATTCAATAATTGCCTCAAAATCAGCTTTGTTACCATCAAATTTCGAATAATTCAAATCCATAAAATCACTTTTCAACACATTATCAGTTACAAATTTAACATGGTGCTTTATTAATTTTTCATCCGATCCGCAAAATACGTAACAATTATCTAATTCATGTTTCTTTAACTTTTTCTCTAAATCCGTAAAATTAATCAAAATATTTCCACCAACCCCTGTTAAAATTTTAAAATTTTGTTTCCTAGAATTATATGTTTATTTATTATTGTACCTTTAGGCGTATAAGTTTCATCCTTTTTTAATTTTATAATGCTTTTATATGCTGTAAACTCACTACCCGTATTATTAAAAGCCTCTAGATTAGGTTTTATATTTGATTTTTCTAAAAAGCATACTTGTGCTTCTAATTTATTACCATGACTGATTAACCTAATAATAGCTTTACTAGAAAGATTCATAGTTGAATCTCCTTTGTACCCTCGAAAAACATTATCTACTTTTACAGGCACTTTTAGATCATTCACATTGATGTTACCTGTGGTCACTGCAATTGTATCACTTCTATATTGTATTAAAACTATATCATTATTATTTATACTTATATAGCTAATCTCTGGGAAAACTTTATAATTTTGATATGCAAAAACAAAAATAACACAAAGGGGAATGTACTTAAATTGCTCATAGCCACTTTTAATTCCAAGATAACACAGATATAACCCAAATACAACTAAACTCTCTATATAAGAAAAGTAAACTATTTCTGGTAACATTATGCCTAAAATTTTTTGAATAAATTCTATAATTGTTAAAATGGTATACAAACCATAATTTATTAAATTAAACAATTCTTGGACACCGCTAAGGACAAGTCCTATATTTCCTAAAACCACAACTACGGTATAAAAAGGTAATAACAATAAGTTGCTAAAGAGAAATCCGAAGCTAAAAGTTTTTAATGTGCAAATTGCATAGGGCAATGAAAATATTTGAGAACTTATGCTTAAACTAAAAGATTCATTTAAACCTTTGGGAAGCTTATATAGCACCTTTTTTATTTTCTTATTAAACAATATAATTCCAAGAACACAAAGAAAAGAAAGCATAAACCCAATATCAAGAATATAAAAAGGTCTAAATAACAATAGTATAATTGCAGCTAGGCTAATAGATGACAAACTATCATATTTTTTATAAACTTTACTTGATATTTTTAATATAAAAATCATTATAAAAGCCCTTATAGTAGATGCTTGCCCTCCTGTAAATATCATATATAAAAAAGAAAATAAAAGAGCAATTTTATAACCAATAATAATTTCCAATGCTTTATACACTATTGACATATGTAGTCCTGAAACGCTTATAACATGACTGATGCCTAATTTCTTAAAATCTTCCTTTTGCGTCTTTTCAATAAAGCCACTGTCTCCAAAACATACAGCCATAACTAGTGCAGTTTTTTCTTTTCCAAGTACTTTAGAAAATTTTTGATATAAGTCTTTTCTGAAACTTTCAACCTTTGATATTAAATCCTCATCACATATTTTATAATCATTTACTATATATGTTCCAACTATACCTCTTTCATAAACTGGCATTTTTTTAAAATTACCAGTTATCCAAACATTTCTTCCCTCCGTTAATTCAAAGATATTACCTTCTAAAATAATTTTCTTGTTATTAGATTTTGCATAGCAAAAATAGTTACTTTTGTCTGAAATCCGAACTTTCACCTTTTGTGCATTTGGCAGGTTGATATTAAAATAAGAATAATAATTTATTGCAGAAGTAATAAAAAAACAAAGTATTAAATAATAAAATTTTTTATCTATATTGAAATACATAACAGCTAAAAAAGATGCAGCTATAACTGCACCTAAAATAGGACTATTAATTAAAATTAAAAACGTAAAGCATCCCATAAAAATTGATACTGCATAATACACTAAAGGTCTAGCCATAATATACTGTCTTACTTGAAAATTTATTTGTTAAAAAGAACATATTAATTTGTTCCATCCTTTTCTATTTCTATTATAATCTCAACATTGTGGATATTAGGAATGGCATGAATCTGTTTTACATGAGGTATGCCCATTTTATTTCTTATTTTAAAATAATTATAAGTAATTTCCTCAGCCGCTTTTTCCGATAAATTATTATAACTTATAAAATACTCTTCTTCTGGTATATCTAAAAAAATTGTATTACTTCCTACTATCTTTGTTTCAAATATATTTTCAAGCATTTTCACACCTCCACAATTTTATTTTATCCAACAAATATTAAAATTAATCAGGGTATTTTTGCTTATTTTTCATTTTTCCAGCTGTGGTTAAGTAAGAATATTAAAAATGCACATAAAAATAAATATAAACTGTAATCCTATATTAAAAAGTGACAAAATATAAGAAATTTTATTTTTCAAAAAATGTTTTTCATATATTAAGGTTATGGAGAATATGTTTTGGTATAAAACAAAAATAATAAAGCCTATGTGCGCTGTGCTAATAATTGTAAATTCACCCATTAAGCCCAAAATTAAAAAATATGTACCACTAGTAATAAATGAATTTATTATAGAAACTCTTTTTATATATTTATAGTTAATATCTTTCATGTCTTGATCTGTATTCCTGTTTTGAAATAGAATTGACATCCCTGAGCAAGGTATAATTATAAAATTTAAATATAAAATTTCAATAAGTGTAAATGGCATTTGGCTTTTAGTAATTAAACAAACTAATATCATAATGATTTCACTAAACCCTGCTACACTTACAAATAAGCCCAATTCATTTATATAGTTAATAATCTTTTTACTATGTTGAACTAAATTAATTATTTCGCTTAAATCATTTTCTTGTAAAAATAAGCTTGATAACTTTCTTACTACCGTGCTACATTCATTTCCTGTTGAAATGGATATACGGGACTTATTAAGGTATTCCAAATCCGTTAACCTATCCCCTACTGAAGCTATAGAATGACCTTTAGAATTTAAGCAGTTCACAATCTCACTTTTATGTTTAGATAAGATTTTGGAGAAAATGCTAACGCCCTCAATATTTTTTTCAAATTCTTCTTTGTCCATATAATCTATTTCTACCCCAGATAAAACTTCTTCTTTTTTCTGTGTAAGACCTATTAGTTTTCCAAAAGCTAAGCAAGCTAGTTTATTATCTTCTTCATCTATAATAAGCTTAATATTTATGTCCGCACAGTTTTTCACTGCTGCATATGAACTATTTTTTATAGGATTTTCAAAGCCCATTAGACCTACAAAAACTAAATTGCTTTCAATGTTTTCATCAATGCTAGGTTCATAATTGAAATTTCTATATCCAAACCCTATAACATTATAAGCACTATTAGACATGCCTATATGAACATTTATAATGGTTTTAATATCAATTTCTTTAATTTCCTTTTCCACACCATTAATTAAAATATGTGTACACTTATTTAATAAACTATCAAGACCCCCTGATACATTAGCTCTATACCTATCCTCAATCTTATTCACAACAGTTTTTATCAACCTATCAGGATCATAAGGTATTTTAAAAACTCTTTCTTGTTTCATTTCTAATCTACTTTTTTCTGCCAATTCTTCATTACAAAATTTAAGAATTGCATATTCTGCTAAGTTCTCAATAGAATTATCATTTTCACTATAAGACGCTCCCCCACTTTCTAGTATAGCATCATTGCAAAGTAATGCTATACTGATTATTCTTTCCATAGTGTCTTCCATAACAACACCTTGTTTTTGCACATCAACAAGCATATTGTCACAATACACTTGTCTAAAAATAAGTACATTCTCAGAAATACAACCAATCTTCTTTGTAAATATTGTAGTAATGTCCTTGATAAAATATATAGCAGAAATACTCTTTATGTACATATTCTTCTTCTTAAATCCACGGAATATAATATTAAAAAATAAAAATAATATTATAATATAAATTGGCGAATAAGATGTCATAAACACATATATAAGAGTGTTTATAATTTCATGAATTGAAAATTTATTGTATAGGGTAAAAAGTAAAGTTATGGCAGCTACTATTATAGTAACTTGCGTTGCTTTATTTAGAATTTTATTTAAACTTTTAGTAAATACCCTATTATCATTTTTATATTCCAGTAACGCACTTGCTATTTTACCAATTTGCGTATTCATCCCAGTAGCAATAACTATACCTAGTCCAAATCCTTCAGTAACAATAGATGATTTAAAAACCATATTCTTTATTTGAGAAAGATTTATTACCCCTCCCTCTATCTTCATAGAGTACTTTTCCACTTCATGTTTTTCACCTGTTACAGCAACTTCACGCACCTTAAGATCTTCGCATTCTATTATTCTAATATCCGCTGCCACATAGCTACCTTTTTCTAAAAAAAACATATCGCCAACTACTATTTCTTCACAAGCTATTTTACATCTCTTTCCATCTCGCAGTACATAAGAAAAAGCTGTGTTTAAATTATCAATTGCCATCAAACTTTTTTCTTCTCTGTAGTCTCCATTAATTAACATTGCAACACTTATTATCATTATTAAAGTTACAAAGCATGCTATAGCAGTTAACCCGTTGTAGAATAACATAGCTATAAAAATAAAGGATACAACCATCCATAATTGTCTTATTTCTTCAAAAATCAAAGTTAAAAGGCTTTGAGTTTTTGGCTTTAATATAAGATTTTCGCCATGTTTTTCCCTCATATGTTTAATTTTGTTTTCATCTAGCCCTAACCTACTGTCTGAATCTAAAATTCTCACTACCTTTGTCATTGTGTTTCCATACCATTGTTTCATATTAGTCAACCTATCCTTCAGCATTTTTTATACACTATATAATATTCGTTGAATAAATTGGAGACTTTAGCATAAATAGCTAAAGTCTCGCAATTTTAAAGCACAATATACCAATAGGTTTATCTTATCAATTGGTTGTTTTTAGATTGTCCCATTTCTATTTCTCCATCAGCGTATATGTACATTCCAAGGCCTTCTCTTTGATCATCTAGCCACTGCCCTATATATTTATCTCCAGTAGCCCAAGTATGGATTCCTTCGCCATGCCTAAGTCCATCTTTCCAGCCACCTACATAGATATCTCCATCAGGCCAATTACAAATGCCTTGACCAGTTTTTTCACCTTTTTCCCAATCTCCTATATATCTCTCACCATCATCCCATGTATATACTCCACTACCATGTTTCTCATCATCACTCCACTCACCTACATATTTTTCTCCGCAAGCCCAAGTAAGAGTTCCCACTCCTTGCATTTTATTATTTTTCCAAAGACCTACATATTTACTTCCATCCGTATAAATAAAAGTCCCTTGGCCATTCTTTACACCATCTAATCTTTCTCCTTCATAGGTTCCCCCATGAATATGTTCCTTTTGGGCAATTGTCACATTATCTACCTTAACATTATTCATGGTAATTTTGCTGATATTAGCTTTACTTAATTTTATATCTTTCATATTATCCTAGCTCCTTTTCTCTTTGCATACTTAACTCATTATTTTATTTACCTCATCTACAATATACTATATCATGCTTTGCCTAAAATTATACAATATTTTTTTTGCAAAATAAAAACCTGTAGGAATCAATCCCTACAGGTAATTTTTATTAGATAATATTATCTTTGAAATCCTCTATTGTTTTGTTGTTTTTTAGCTCTTCTACAATCAGGACATCTTTGTGGTTCATTTTCGAATCCTTTTTCTTTGTAAAATTCCTGTTCACCCTCAGTGAATACGAATTCTTGTGAACAATCTTTGCATATTATAGTTTTATCTGCCATTTAAACATTTCTCCTTTTTAATTATATTAAGATTTAAGAGCTGATTTACTTTATATGCCTAAAAAGGTAATGTTTAAATCATATTAAATCTTGATGTTAATGATTTTGCAATCTCAACTCACTTAGAATAACACATATATTATTAATTTGCAATGCTTTTCTTTAAAATACTTATAAAAACACTAAATTTTTATTGTTTATTATTTCGGGCTATTGCTAAATTGATGGTTTCTTTAACAAGGTCAATGGCTTGTAGTTTGCTATGTCCCTTATGTTTTATTTCTTCTTTTTCTTTTTTTGCTATTGCTTTGAATGGATATTCTTTCTCATCATTTTCCATAACTTCTATTCCATAGCCTCTGTATTCTTCCATATTCCACCTCTTATTATTTATTTAAAATGTTGTTCTTAATTATATATTTCTCATATATTATTTAAAACTAACTAATAATTTAACCTAAAACTTTTGTGCACTCTGGTACTTCATTTATTATCCGTAAACCTTCTTATTATTTTCCTATTTTACCCTCCCTTTCTAAAATCATTATACCACATTTTGAATAATTTGAATATTCTTTTATTAAAATTAACTTTTGCTAAATTTATTGCTATGGAAATAAATTTGGCGTGTACTCTTAACTTAGTACACGCCATACCATTATATTTTCAAATCTTTAATTAAATTGTTAATCCTCTTTTCTATGCTTCTTTTTTACTACTTTTAGCCTAAAAAAATCTTCTCTTTCTTTTTCTTCTAAAACTTCTGTTACAAACTTTACTATTTCCTCAAATTTAGGAATTTGTATATTTTGAAGTGCATTTGCTCTCTTTTGGGTTTTCTTTACTTCCATGGCTAATCTGTATACAGCATTTTCTACTTCTGCTAACTCATAGGTTAAGTATTTTACATTATTAAATTCTTTCATTGCCTCATCAATAGATGCGCTACTTCTGTAAAATCCATATTTTGGTTCTATTTCTTTTCTATCAAAAATAATTTTTGGTACTTCTACTCCCATAACACTTTTAAATAAAATCTCATAATCTTTAGCTTCTTCTACAGACATAGCTATATCTTCCATCTTTATTATTCCTGAATTTATATTTGCGGATTCTAAAGCTTTATATGCCTTTGAAAAAGTCATATTTACCTGATTCTGAAGAACACGCGCCTTATCTACATAAGACATCATTTCTCTTATTAATACATTTCTTTTTTTATCTAATAGTTCAAAGCCCTTTTCAGAAAATTCCAAAGAACTTTTAGCAGCCATTAAGGTAGACTTAGTTGGCGCAAAGGTTTCCATATCACTTCACCACTGCTTTATAATATTTTTCTAAAATTTTAGGTGAAACCCTATCTAATTCATTCCTCGGCAATATACCAAGAATTTCCCAAGCTAAATCTAAAGTTTCTGCCATATCCCTATTTTCATCATAATCCTGTTTTAAAAACCTTTCTTCAAAATCTCTACCAAAGTCCATATATACCTTATCTATTTCTGAAAGCTCATCTTCTCCTATAACTTGTGCTAGGGCTATTACATCTTGAACTCTAGAATAAGCTGCAAATATTTGATTTGATGCATCTCCATGATCTTCGCGAGTAAAACCTTCACCAATTCCATCTTTCATAAGTCTAGAGAGGGAGGATAAAATATTTACTGGTGGATATATGTCTCTTTGCTGAATCCCTCTACTTAAAACAATTTGCCCTTCCGTTATGAAGCCTGTAAGATCTGGTACAGGATGCGTTATATCATCGTTAGGCATGGTGAGTATTGGTATTTGAGTTATACTACCTTTTTTCCCTTTCATCATGCCAGCTCTTTCATATAGCGAGGCTAAATCAGAATATAAATATCCTGGATAGCCCTTTCTACTTGGAACTTCTTCTTTTAAAGAAGATAGTTCTCGAAGCGCTTCACAATAATTGGTCATATCTGTAAGTATTACAAGTACATGCATATCTTCTTCAAAAGCTAAATATTCTGCAGCAGTAAGTGCACATCTAGGAGCTATTATTCTCTCAACTATAGGATCATCTGCTAAATTCGTAAACATAACTACCTTTTCTAAGACTCCCGCTTCTTCAAAGCTTTTCTTGAAATAATTAGCATCATCATACTTTATCCCCATAGCTCCAAATACTATACAAAATTTCTCATCTTCCTCACTAGAAACTTTCGCTTGCCTTACAATTTGCGCAGCTAATTCATTATGGGCCATACCATTTCCAGAAAATATAGGAAGTTTTTGTCCTCTTATTAAGGTTGCTAGGCAGTCTATTGATGATATTCCTGTTTGTATATAGTCTCTAGGGTATCTTCTAGCAACAGGATTCATAGGTCTTCCATTTACGTCATATTTTTTTGAAGAATAAACCTCTCCACCATTATCTCGTGGGTCGCCTATTCCATTAAATTCTCGTCCTAATATATCCTTTGTAATAGCTATTTTAAAGGACTCTCCTTTAAAATGCACTGAAGTATTGCTAACAGACATCCCAGTTGTTGTTTCAAAAACTTGTACTATAGCCTTATCTTTATAAATTTGAACAACCTTTCCCTTTTTTTTATATTTTCCATCCACCAATATATCAACGATTTCATCGTAAGCTACATCTTCCACATTAGAAAGTATAATTAAAGGTCCTTGGACTTTGTTTAACATTAAATATTCTTTCTTCATAGTGCTTATACCTCCTTACTAGTCTCTGTAGGTATATATTATTATCTACCTATCTATATCTTTCTATAAGTTCCTCAAAATATTTCCCGAGTTCACTTTCTAAATCATCTATACGTTCTGGGTTATCGTTGGGTACATTGTATTTCATTTTATAAAGCTTTTCCATTAATTCTTTATTCATTATAACAGAAATTGGTATCCCAGCTTTTACTGCCCTACATCCATTATCATAAAATGACTCTATAGCTTTAAGCATCTTATATTGTTTTCCTAAGGGTACAAAAGTATCTACAGCATTATAGGCATTTTGCTGAAGGAACGCAATTTTAAGGCATTTAGCTACCTCTATGATGAGCCTTTGCTCGTCTGGAAGCACATCTTCACCTACCAGTTTAACTATCTCTAGAAGCTTATTTTCTTCATATAAAAGCTTAAGCATCTTTGCTCTTAAATCCATTACGTCTTCCGCCACGTTTTCCTCATACCAATCCTTTAAAAGTGAAGTATAGCCACTATAACTAGATAGCCAGTTTATTGCAGGATAATGTCTTGCATAAGCTAATTTTTTATCAAGGCCTAAAAAGGCAGAAACGAATCTTTTAGTATTTTGAGTAACAGGTTCTGAGAAGTCTCCACCAGCAGGTGAAACTGCACCAATTACAGTAACAGAACCTTCTCTTCCATTTAAGTTTTCTACGTAACCTGCTCTTTCATAAAACTCTGCAATTCTTGATGGAAGATAGGCTGGATAACCTTCTTCAGCAGGCATCTCTTCAAGTCTTCCTGAGATTTCCCTTAGGGCCTCTGCCCACCTCGAAGTTGAGTCCGCCATTATAGCAACGTGATATCCCATATCCCTAAAATATTCTGCTATAGTTATACCAGTATAAACACTTGCTTCTCTTGCAGCTACTGGCATATTTGATGTATTAGCTATAAGTACAGTCCTATTCATAAGTGGCAAGTTTGTTCTAGGATCTATAAGTTTCGGGAAATCTTCTAGAACTTCTGTCATTTCGTTTCCTCTTTCTCCGCAACCAATGTACACTATAATATCCGCATCAGACCACTTGGCAAGTTGGTGCTGGGTTATAGTCTTTCCAGTACCAAATCCTCCAGGAATGGCGCAAGTACCACCTTTTGCTATGGGAAAGAACATGTCTATTATCCTTTGTCCCGTAATAAGAGGTTTAAAAATAGTTTTTTTATCTTTTACTGGTCTCGGATTTCTTACAGGCCAATATTGATAAAGTTTAAGTTCATGAATTTTTTCATCTTGTTTTAATTTAACCACTGTGGTTTCTATATTGTAGTTTCCATTTTTAATTACCTCGATTACAGTTCCAAATACCCCTGGTGGAACCATTATCTTATGCATGATAGATTCCGTTTCTTGAACGCTTGCATATATATATCCTTCTTTTAATTCATCTCCAAGCTTTGCGTTAATATCTACGGACCAAAGTTTTTCTTCATCAAGAGAAATTAGGCCTATACCCTCAGGTAAAAAGCCATAAGACATTTCATTTATTTTTTCTAGTGGCCTTTCAATTCCATCAAATATATTCCCTAGTATTCCCGGTCCCAGTTTAAGAGAAAGAGGACTTCCAGTAGAAATTACAGGTTCACCTATTTTAAGACCACTAGTTTCTTCATAAACCTGAATAGTTGCATAATCTTCTTCCAATATTATGATTTCACCGATGAGCTTTTTAAATCCTACCATAACCATTTCTCTCATTTTAAAGCCCTTCATGTGCTCAGCTTTTATAACTGGACCATTTACTCCCATTATATTTCCTTCCATGTCTTTCCTCCCATTCATAAATCAGTTGACAGTTGAGAGCTGCAGTGCAGCAAAATAATTAAATCATCTCTCAACTCTCAGCTTATTCTCAGGCTAGCATTTCCATAACTCTAACACCAATTATTTCTTTACTTTCTTCTAGTTTTGAATATAAACTATTATCTATTTTAAATTTCCCATCAATATCTTTTAGTATTATGCCCCCTATAAAGTCTTCCTCTGAAATCTTTATTTCCACATTTCTATCACTGTAATTATTGAGTACGACCCCAATTTCCCTTTTAAATTTCTCATAATCCCTTTTGAGTATTATAATATAGTAATCTCCACTATCTATTTCCTTTAAAGTCTTCTCTAATATATTTAAAAAATAAGGTTTATATTCCGGTAACGAGGCAAATTCTACAAGCTTTTGCCCTACATTTTCTAAAGCCTCTTTAATCAGTTTTTCCTTAAGAAATAACATTTCTCTTTGCTTTTTAAGCCTTTCTTTTGCCACTATTCCATTTGCTTTAATATCAGATTTTTTTGCCACATCTCTTTTAAGGCAGCGCCTAAGCTCTTCTATCTTTTCTTTTTCCACATTTATTCTTTTTTGCGCCTCGGATCTAAAGTCTTTTAGCCTTCCTTCTTTTTCTTCATTTACCTTGTCATATATTATCTTAGAAAACAAACTTATCTTATCTTCAATGGTGGTCATAACCAAACCTCCTGCCAATTGTTATGCTTTTTTATAACTTAATCCCTATAGCCTCTTTAACGTATCTTAAAATAGCGTCACTACCTTTGCTCCATCCATGCCTATCTGGAATTTCTACCAAAAGAAGCCTTTCCTTGGACAGCTTTATGTTGCTTATCTCATCTGGTATTTTCGCTGCAATTTTCTCTGTTATTATTATTATTCCTATTGACTTATCTTTTTTTAATTCTTCAATTTTCTTAACTATTTCTTCTTTTTCGTGAAGAACAACGCCTTCCAGCCCTGCCATTTGCATGCCTACAAATGTATCTATATTATCACTTATTAAATAGCTTCTCATAAGCCTCTCTCCCTTAAGGGACATTCAAATAAATAACAAGTCAGTATGCTAGTCTATTTTGCATCATACTTCGTCGGCAGAACCCGCTGATAGTCCAACTAGCAACGGAACCTGTCTCCTTGTCTGATACAAAATATCCTTCACATCTTTGACTTTTTATTTATTTTCATATCCCTAAAAATTATAATTTTGAAAGTATCATTATAGATATAATAAGTCCATATATAGCAATACCTTCTCCAAGACCAACAAAGATAAGAGTTTTTCCAAGTATCTTAGGATCTTCTGATACCGCACCTAAGGCTGAAGATCCAACGGCACCTACAGCATAGCCAGCACCAATAGTTGCAAGTCCTGTAGAAAGTCCAGCTGCTAAATACCCAAGTCCTGCAGCTGGGTTTGCAGCTACCGCCACCGCACCGTGAGCTACGCTTGGAATATTTACTATTAAAGCCCCCATCATAACTGGTATAAATACACCTAAGTTTATTTTAAGAGCTTTTTTAATTTTTTGTCTACCTAAAACATCTATCTTACTTTGCTCCACAACTCCATAAGTAATAGTAGCTATAACAACACAAAATGTTAACATTAATAATATAGTCATAATCATTATTCCTCCCTCTAATATCAAGTGTATTAACTTGCACACTTGTTAACTTTAAATAATGAACACATACTTTTTATATGTGTTACTTAAGTTTAACCTTCACAGGTTCAAAACTAACCCCGCCACCTTCATAATACTTACTGAATAATTCATAGTACTCAAGTCTTAATCCTTGTATAAATACTATGAGCCCTTCAAGGCATATAATTACTATATTTCCAAGTATTAGTATTAACACAGAAGCAAATCCGCTTTTAGTCATAGAAGCCATAGCAGAAAATGCAACAAATAAACCAACATGATTTAAGGCAAAGGCACCTACCCTTATAAACGACAGGGTATTAGAAAACATAGATAGTAGCGTTTCTACTACCTCAAAACTTGATTCTATAAAATAATCCTTAGCTCCATCTTCAAATAATATTTTTTTACCTAAAATAATATTTGCTAGCGGCTGCTTTAACAATATCAATAATAAAAAGAAAATAAAATATATTATCCAAATAGTTATTGGTAATAATGGTTTCTTATAAATTACAGATACTATTAATGTTAAAGCACCAATATAGAACATAAAACCTGCTAGTCCTTCTTTTCCAAAAAGTCCACGTTCTAAGTCTTTCCGCCTTAAGCTGTTAGTAATTCCTAATATAAAAGCTAAAACAAGGAAACCGCATCCACATATTATTGCCACAATTAATATGTCATTAATATCCTCCATAGGCCTAATTAGAAGGGCTGGGATTACTGTTTCAGAGCCAAATACGCTTCCATATAGAAATCCAAATACTATAGAACTTATCCCAAGTCTTTCAAAAACTCCGCCTAAATTATTTTTACCTAGCCTATTCTTTAGCAAAAAACCAGCTAATAACAATACTAATCCTTGACCTGCATCTCCAAACATAGCACCAAACATTAATGTATAGGTTATTGCAAAAAACATGGTAGGGTCTATTTCACCATAACTAGGGACACCATACATGAAAACCATACTCTCAAAAGGTTTGAATAATTTATTATTTATAAGCATTGTTGGTGGAGCTATATCTTTATTCGTTCTTTCATTAGGATCTTTTTTAATGGTCAATATTCTACCATCAAAACTCAAAAGTAGCTTATTAAATTTGTCCATAAAACTTTTAGGTATCCAACCTGAAAGATAAAAAAATTCATTTGTACAAGCCGCACTTTTTTTTATTTCTCCTGACTTTTGCTCTAATTCATAACTCTTTTGAATATTTTTTATAGTTTTATAATTTTCATCTAGGAAATTGCTAAGTTGTTTTTTAATTTTCACTGTAGATTGCTCCGCCTCATTTATTTCCGCGGAAACTATCACTGACACGTCTCTCGGAACCCCCGTGTAATGCTCAGGTACTAGAATTTTTTCGCAATTTGCAGATTTAAAAATTCTTTCCGCCTCTACGAGCAAAAGTATTGGAGTGAATGCTATAAATATAACAAAATCCTTTTCTTCATAGACAGATTGAATTATTGAGGGTATATTTTCATAATTTGCTTTTACTTTAAGCATGTTTTCCTTTGGCACTTTGTATAATCCCATTTGAAAATTTTTCATAGTAGTAATATCTTCCATAGGGAGAGATACATTCTTTAAAAATTCTAATGCCTCATAAGTGTTTTTAAGATATTGCTCTTTTTCTTTTAAATCCTCCAGTTCTGTGCTTAAAACCTTATATTTGCCATAGACTGACTCTAGTTCTTTTTCCATTGCATCAAAATCAAAAATAACTTGGCCAGAGTACTCAACGCTTTTACCAAAGGTCTTTTGAGCATCCTTAAGCTTCTCAATATATTTTAAACTTATATTATATTCTTTATCATATAAGTAAGGTCTTATATAGTTTACATCCATTAAAGCCTCTATATTATCCGTGGAAGTTTTCAGTACAAAGTCTGACGAATTTATTTCTTGCAAAGCACTTACCGGTTGCATACAGCCTTCTAGTGCTAACATTTTAGTCAGTTTATCAAAATCCTTAATAGCCCCAACCAAATTAACCATATGCATTTTTTCTATAGACACAAAATCACCTCCTGCGCTTTTATATGGTAGTTAACAATTTATAATGTGACAGAAACATAATTAATACCTTCTCTCATATCCATGTCATATCTTTTTTGTTCTATTATAGATATAATATCTCTTATTTCAATCCTATAAACAACAAGATAACTTATAACCATACTAATATTAGTTTTATTTTCTCTAAGAATTTTTT
This sequence comes from Clostridium sp. FP1, assembly GCF_011065975.2. Lineage (NCBI taxonomy): Bacteria > Bacillati > Bacillota > Clostridia > Eubacteriales > Clostridiaceae > Clostridium > Clostridium sp. FP1. The sequence continues at coordinate 3,651,759 of NZ_JAAMNJ020000001.1, forward strand.
TAAAATATTTTTTTTGAAATTCACGTTCTCGTTTTTCAATTAAATTATAATCATCCTTTTCATATATGGATGCATAGGGCGTTTTTTCTAATATATTGTTAAATTCCTCTATATTATTTATATAACAAAGCTGCTTAAGTTTTTCCTTTGAAAGCTTATATCCATTATATATAGTATAGTTAAACAGTTCCTCTGGAGATATCTTGTAAAAAGTCTTCCCCCTATATATCCAGCCCAAATTTAAAAGGTCTGCTTCAAGGCTCATTACACTATATACTACTTCTTTGTTTTCCTTATCTAAATGCTTAAGTTCCCGGCGTATTGACGTAAAATAAACAAAATCAAGTTCAGTTTCAATTCTAAACAAACCTTTTTCACTTGTATCTTTGGCTAAATTTTTTAAACTCTTATAATATATGCTACCTTTTAATCCATCTATTACATCTTCTACACTTTTTAAAGCTAATAAGTAATCATAATTTACTTTATTTAAGGAACTTCTGGCAATTAGTTTTTTGTCTATTTCCTCACTGCTAAGGCCTAAATACTTACCCCTTAAAATTACTTTTAAATCTTCTATTTCCCATCTTATAAAAAAAGTTTTTACGAGACTTCTATATTCACCATCAAAATAATTTATAAATTTACTATAAGTACTTATATAATACTTATGTAAAATAACCTCTAAATCACCCCGATGAATTTTCTCTAAATTGTATGCTTCTAAAAGTTCACCATAGCTAGTTTCCTCTTTTAATACCTTAAGAGTGCTTTTAAGGTCTTTACAATTTAGTAATTTTGAGTACTGATCTAAGCTCAGCATCTTTCCCATCATTGCCTTTACTTTAGTATTTATAGCACTAAACTTAACAACACTTCCCATATATTTTCACTCCTATAGTGACTTTATTATTCTATTAAATACTTCATCTACTATTTTCAATTTATTGATTTGATATTTGGCATTAATATCATTTAATCCTTCTTCCTTTTCTTTTATTATGTTTTCAGCTCTATTATCTGCCTTAGTTATTTTTTCATTACTTATAGTACTCTTAATAATTTTAGATTCTTCTTCAAAGTTACTCCTCATATCTACTATTGTTTTTTCAAGTTCATCTTGTTTTTCTTTTATCAGTTCATCAATGCCCTTTCTATACCTTTCAGCATCTTTGTCTATACTCATTACTTTATTCATTACAAATTCCAAAGCGTCACCCCCAATATTTAAAAATTAATACATCGATTTGTTTTTTTTCTAGAATTTTGAAATAACCATTCTTCCATTATATCCTCTTTCAATAGTAATGTCGAAAGCTATTTTTGACATTATTCAAGCATTTAGTAATGAATTTGAACGCCCTTACAATATATGCCGTAGTTAGCTAACCTTACCTGTGTTTATCTCGCATACCCACATATAAAAATCTCGGCCTTAAACTATACCTTTTTATTAACTAGCTGATGTAGTATAATTAGATACTATTGCTAAATAAATTTATTACTAAAGGAGGTACTTATGAAAGATAACATAGAAGAAACTGAAGGTAACGTATTAAACTATCTTTATGAAAATAAAGCTGCATCCCCACAAAGCGTGGCGAAAATAAAGTTAGGTATTAATTTGGGTAAGGGTAAAGGTGATCTTAGATTATTTAAGGCATCACTTGAATCACTAATTAATAAGAAGTTTATAAAAAAACAAGAGGACAGAGGAAATTATAAAATTAATGATAGTGGAATAAAACATATGGAAGAAACTGAGGATATCCTAGAAACTGGTGGTATCGATGGAAATTAAAAAAGAGCTTAAGGCTCTTTTTTTGTATAATAAAAAGCGGCCCAGATAACATAAAAAATTATGTATCTAAGCCGCAATATGTCGATTTAATTGGCGGGAATATGTGTGAATCGAACACACCCATCGTGGTATTAGCACGACAACACAGTTTTGAAGACTGGCAGGCACACCAGCACCTATCTACTCCCAGGAACATGCTAATTATAGCATATCTTATCACTATATTCAATAGCAATATGCATAATTTTGTCGAATACATTAATATTTAGTCCCTATTTTTAACTATCTTTATATAGCACTCTATCATTTTCTACTCTTTTAGTTAATTTTATGCTATCAAAATGTTCTAAAAGCGCTACTGCAAATTTTCGACTTGTGTCAAATACTCCTCTAGCGATGGCTGCCGCTATGCTGCCATTTTCTTTAATGTAGTTACATACTATTATTTTTGAATTTTCATAATGCTCTTTTGTAAAAATACAATCCTCAGCTATTTTTATCAATTCTTCATTATCCATAAGGGAATCAAAAACCATTTTAAAGGTCTTTTTATCCTTCTCATTTATAGCTAAGTCAGTGTATTTAGGGGTATTATACCTACCCTTATCATAAGCCGCAATAATGCTCTGTTTTAATTTTTCTTGCTCCACTGTATATTGTATCCTAAAATCGTATAAACATACAGATTTTTCATATATTTTTATAGCATTTCTATCTTCCATAAGCAATAACATTTCATCATATGTCTTCTGCTTTATATTTTTGCCGAAAACCTTATTTTTTATTTCCTCTTTTGGCATACCACCCTTAAGTGTATTTTCTCTATGGTACTTTATTAAGAGTTCCTCTATTTCCTCTATCTTTTGCTTTAGAAAACTCTTATGTATGTATATTGTCTTATCTAAAGATGTTAATTTAATTATTATATTATCATCTACCAGTGCTTGTAATTTATCTTCTATGCCTTCTTCATTTTTGCCTAGTGCTTTTAAAACCACAGAAGCATCCGGATAATCCCCACTTAATTTGCTAAGAGTATTCTCTAAGATATTTTCAGTTTTACCACTTTCTTTAACTTTAAGATCTTCTATATACTTTTCATTAAATCTTTTAGCCTTTTGCGCAGCAGGTTCAATAATAGTGCCCCCAGCTATAGTATGCATAGGTGAATAGCTTCTAATTACATATCTATCATTTCTTTGAGCATTTATAGGTTTTTCCAGTCTTAATTGTACATAAGCACTTTCCCCTGGTGCTATTTCTTCTTTATCTAATATAACAACTCTACAAAGGATTTCATCCGTTCCATGATATAATCTAACCCTCTGCCTATTAACTAGTGGTTTTTCTGCACTCTTTAGATAGTAAAGCGCACAATCTATTGAAAATGAAGGCTCCATTATATTTAATTTAGAAACTACATCGCCTCTGCCTATTTCATTTAATTTTATATTAGCCAGGTTTATAGCACATCTTTGCCCTGCTTCTCCAAACTCCTCAGGTTTATCATGGATTTGAATGCCGCGAACCTTTGTAACTACCTTTGAAGGATATACTTCTACCGTATCTCCCACTTTTATTCTTCCACTTATTATTGTTCCAGTTACCACCGTTCCAAACCCACTTACAGAAAATACTCTATCCACAGGTAACCTAAAATGGCCTTCCGTATCTTTACCGGAAACATCTTCTGTGATTTTATCAATATCACTAACTAAGCCATCAAATCCCATTTTTGTTTTTGAGGATACTGCATGAATAGGTGCATTTTCTAAAAATGTACCCTTAAATTCCTCCCTCAAATCACCTTTAATCATTTCAATCCATTCAGCATCCACCAAATCTGCTTTTGTAAGAACTATAATTCCCTTCTTAACATTTAGTAATTGCAATATTTCAAAATGTTCTCTAGTTTGAGGCATAATACCCTCATCTGCTGCTATAACCAATAGAACCACATCTATGCTACTTATTCCTGCTAACATGTTTTTAATGAATTTTTCATGACCTGGAACGTCAATAAGCCCAGCTCTTCTGCCAGATGGTAAATCGAAATAAGTGAACCCTAAATTTATAGAAATACCTCTGTCCTTTTCTTCTTTTAAAGTATCTGTCTCCCTACCCGTTAATGCTTTAATTAAGGTAGTCTTTCCATGATCTATATGACCTGCCGTTCCTATAATAATATGCTTCATACAAGCAACATCCTTTCCATAAAAATACGGGCATGCAAGTTAATTATACATTTTGCATGTTTTTAAAAGCCTCTACAATAAGCCCATAATCTTTTTCGAATAGTGTCCTAAGGTCCATTATAACTTCATTATTATTAATTCTTACAATTATAGCTACTTCATTCATTCGCAAAGTCTCTTCTATTTGCTGCGCGCCGTAGCTTTCACTTTTTATTTTTATAACATAAGTTTCTATTTTTTCTGTGGGCATAGAACCCCCACCAACCATTGAATAGTCATTATCTATAGTGAAAGTGAATTTATCAGTTTTATTTTGAAGCATTCTTTTTAGTTTTTTAGCGCTTTTCTTAAGTTCGCCCGTGTTACATAAAAGCATATTTAAAGTTGGTATATTTTTAATAGCCTCTGCTTCTTCTAAATAGTGTGCAAGCGTACCTTCTAAAGCTGCCAAAGTCATTTTATCTATTCGGAGCGCCCTAGTTAATTGATTTTTCCTCATTCTATCAATATACTTCTTTTTTCCTACTATAATTCCAGCTTGAGGACCACCTAACATCTTATCTCCACTAAAGGTTACTACATCTATACCCTTTTTTATACTTTCCTGAACTGTTGGCTCATAGACAAATCCATATTTTGAAAAGTCTATTAGCACTCCACTTCCTATGTCTTCAACTACGGGTATATCTTTTCCATTTCCTAGCACTACTAAGTCTTCTATAGATACTTCCTCTGTAAAGCCCATAATCTTGAAATTGGAAGTATGTACTTTTAATAGTACTCCTGTATTTTCTGTAATATTATCCTCATAGTCGTATAAATGAGTTCTATTAGTTGTACCTACCTCTACTAGTTTAGCACCACTAAATTTCATAACTTCAGGAACCCTAAAAGAGCCACCAATTTCAACTAATTGCCCTCTAGACACTATTGCTTCTTTTTCCCTACACAATGTATCTAGGGCAAGCATAACTGCTGCTGCATTGTTGTTTACCACCATAGCGGCCTCGCCGCCAGTTATTTTTATAAGAATGTCTTCTATATGTGAATATCTAGAGCCTCTTTTGCCTTTTTCAACGTCATATTCAAGATTGTTATAATTCTCGGCAACATTAATTACACGATCTATTGCATCCTTTGATAAAAGAGATCTACCTAAATTTGTATGAACCACAGTTCCCGTAGCATTTATAACTTTTCTAAGCTTTGGACTATTCTTTTTATTTAATAGTTTAATAGAATAGCTTATTACTTCTTCCTTGGTTAATGCTTGTATTTCATCATTTAGAATTGCTTTTCTATAAAGTTCTATAGCCTCTCTTAAAGAATCTAATACAAGAACTCTTATGTTATTTTCTAATTGCTTCTTTATAGTTTCTTCTTGAAGAAGCTCATCTACTTTAGGTAAGCTTCTTAATAATTCTCTATTCATGGTAATTCCACCCCGCATTTATTTTGTTAAATCATCACCATAAGCCTTTTAGTATGGAGTGTTTTCTTTACTCCACAATTATATATTTATCTTGCAAAGGAATTACTTCTCCAATAATTTGTGATTCTAATTCTAACTCATTTAACCTACTCATAAGTTTTGTTGCCTCAGCTTTTGTGCAAGATACTAAAAGACCACCTGAAGTTTGAGGATCAAATAATATATCCTCTAGCCACTCAGGTATGCTCCTAAGTTCATATTTACCCTCTATGTATGCTTTATTGTTATAGCTACCTGCAGGCACTAGTCCCATCTTTGCATATTCTTTAGCTTCTTTTATGTATGGTATATTTTCTTTAAATAATTTGAAGCTTACATCTGATCCCTTAGCCATTTCATAACAGTGACCCATAATACCAAAGCCTGTTATATCCGTACAAGCACTTATCTCATGCTCCATAATGATTTCTCCAGCATATTTATTTAAAGTACTCATAACCAAAACTGCAATGTCATAAGCTTCTTTTGAAGCGATTTCAGCTTTTATTGCAGTATTAATTATACCAGTACCCAAGGGCTTTGTTAAAATTAGAAGGTCCCCTACATTGCAGCCGTAATTTTTAAGCACCTTATCTGGATGTACTATACCCATAACAGATAGACCGTATTTAGGTTCATCATCCTGTACTGAATGCCCACCTATTACTATTGCTCCAGCTTCTATTACTTTATCTGCTCCACCTTTTAAAATTTGTCCAAGTATATCTATATTTAAACAATTAGGAAAACATACTATATTTAAAGCGAGCGTTGGTTTGCCTCCCATAGCATACACATCACTTAATGAATTTGCTGCTGCTATTTGCCCAAAGATATAAGGGTCATCTACCACAGGTGTAAAAAAGTCTAGGGTTTGAATTACTGCAATTTCATCGCTTAATTTGTACACCGCTGCATCATCTGAGGTTTCAATTCCAACAATTAAGTTTTCACTTTCCATTTTAGGTAATTTATCTAGTATCTTCGCCAAGGCCCCTGGCCCTATTTTCGCTGCTCAGCCAGAGGTTTTTGATAGTTCTGTAAGTCTTTTTTCCATGTTAAAACCTCCTCGTAGTTCTCTGTAATTAGTAATAATTATTACTAATTCTTCAAGATAATTTTATACCATTAGTCACTTTATGTCTACCTTATCTATAAATTTACTTAAGGTCTTTTCTCCAATACCATCTACTTTTCTTAACTCCTCTACAGACTTAAATCCTCCGTTTTCTTCTCTATATTTAATTATCCCATCCGCTTTTGTATCTCCTATACCTGTAAGAGTCTTTAATTCTTCTTTATTTGCAGTGTTTATGTTAACAATATCCTTCGCTACCTTAGAGCTTGAAACCATAGAATCATTGCTTTTACTCTGTGACTTTTGCAGCTTATCTGCCTCACCCTTTTTATAAATCACAATACAATCTTCATCCTTTAGTCTTTGAGAAAGATTTGTAGCATAAAGGTCTGCATCTAGAGTAACACCTCCCGCTAGCTTTACAATGTCATTCACCCTACTTTCCTTTTTTATTTCATAGACCCCTGGACATGCTACCGCACCCTTTATGTCCACTTTAATATTACTATCTTCTACTGTATTTGATTGAAGTGCTATATTTGATTTTATAGCTGTATTTGATTTAGTAGCACTTTTATTTGCATCTTTTTTTTCTGAAGCTTTATCAGTTTCTACAAATATATCTTTATAATCTTTATCCTTAATAGATTCTTTTGGACCTGACATTGTATATCCAACAATTATAAATACAATGCTTATACATAGAATAACTATAGACCCAATTATTTTTTCTTTATTTTTCATAATTTCTCCTTTCCATCCTCAGTAATGGGAAACAATCACTAATTTATTTTACCTTCATATATAAAATTATTGACAACTTTTCGTAAATACTGTCGCTAAGAAAGATTTATTTTGATATAATGTAAGTATTGAAAACTGGGAGGTAATTTATGAGGAAATTAATTACAATAATATTCGCATCATTTTTTTTGCTTTTTAATGTATCCCTAGCGGTACAAGCATTAGTAACTCCACCGGTGGCATCAGCTGATAGTGTAGTTTTAATGGATGCTACTACAGGTAAAATACTTTATGAAAAAAATAAGAACTCTGCTTATCCCCCAGCTTCCACTACTAAGATAATGACTATACTTCTAGTCTTAGAAAGATGTAATTTAAGCGATGTGGTAACTGTAAGCAAAAATGCGGAGATGGCTGATGGTTCAAAAATATATCTATTTGAAGGCGAAAAGATTACTGTAAAAGAATTGTTATACGGATTGATATTAGCTTCTGCTAATGACTGCGCTGTAGCCCTGGCCGAGCATGTAAGTGGCTCCACAGAAAAATTTGCATTACTTATGAATGAGAGAGCAAATTCACTAGGTTGTAAAAACACTAATTTTGTGAATCCTAATGGCTTATATAATGTTAATCATAAAACTTCAGCCTATGCTTTAGCCTTGATTATGCAAGAACTTACTAAACATGAGGAATACAAAAAGATAGCCACAACTCCTTCATATGCAATGGCATCAACAAATAAATCCGTGGAAAAACGTCCTCTTTGGAATGGTAATAGGCTAATACACAAAGGCGACCAATACTATTATGAGAATTGTGAAGGTGGAAAGACAGGCTATACTATCCAATCTCAACATTCTTATATTGCCGTAGCTAGTAGAAATGGTCAAAAGCTTATAGTAGCTCTTGTACACGACTCTAAAAAAACTTTTTTTCCAGACAGTATAAAACTATTAAACTATGGATTTGATAATTTTGAGCTATTTAAATATTTTAATGTAAATGATGAAGTATCAAAAGTAACTTTAGATGATGGTACATTGATTCCACTGCTTGCATCTCAAGATTTTTATATTGTTAAAGCTAAAAATTCAACGGAAGCTTCAACTCCAGTTATTAAGACTGAGGAAAAAAATTTAAAACCCTCTTCTATTCTTAAAGGTGATAAAATAAGTAAAGCAACCATTACTTTTGATAAAGATTCTTACAATTTAGATTTGTCTAGCGGAGTAAATTATTCTAAACCTTCTTCCCCAAACAATGGTTTTTTAAAAGGTGATTCAAAAAAATCGAAAAGTTCTGCACTTTTAATAAAATATTTTGCTATTATCATTGCAGTATTAATAGTATTTTTTAGATTAAGTCATATAAGAAGAAGAAAAAAAAACAAGTTAAGGAAATTTGCAGACAATATAAATAGTAAAAGATAAAACATAAAAAAGCACTAGGGTCATACTAAATAGTATAAACCTAGTGCTTTCTTATATTTCACTTTCATCTTTTAGTTTGCTTATTAACTTCACTATATCATCCGGAAGCTGTGACTGGAGTATAAGTTCATCACCAGTTCTTGGGTGAGGAATAATTAATTTATAAGCATGAAGTGCCTGCCTCTCAATATAATGACTTTCAGATTGTCCATAGAGACTATCACCATAAATTGGATGTCCGATATGACTTAAATGAACACGAATCTGATGTGTTCTACCAGTTTCCAAAATCAATTTTAAAAGGTCACCATTTTTAAAAGAATCAATAACTTCATAATGAGTTATGCTTCTTTGTCCTTCTTCCCACACTTCTCTTTTTGCACCCTCTTCATTGGGTTTTCCAATAGGCAAATCGATAGTACCTGACTTATTTTTCATATTACCATGTACAACCGCCATATAACTCTTCTCAAAGGTTTTGCAGTTCACGTCTTTACTTTGCAAGTCTTTACTCTGCATATCTCTCGCTAAGGCCATATGTGCAAATTGATTTTTTGCAATTATTATAAGACCTGAAGTATCCATATCCAATCTACTCACTAGCCTAACAATGCACTTTTCATTTCTTTCTTTAAAATAATATGAAACTCCATTAGAAAGTGTCCCAAAGGGATATCCCTTCGTGGGATGAACCACTATACCCGGACTTTTATTTATAACTATAAGATCTATATCCTCATATATAACATCTAGGTCCATCTTCTCTGGTTCAATGTTTTGATGCTCATTACTCTTCATGTCAATTTCTATTTTATCATTTGAATTTATTCTATGATTTAGCCTAGCAACTTTATCATTTACACTTATTTTCCCACTTAGTCCTGAGCTTTTTAAAAATCTACTAGATAAATTCTCTGTATACTTTAAATAATCTCTTAATTTAACTTCATGAATACCTTCCTTAACAACATATGTTAATTTATTAGTGAGCAATAATTTATTAGTCGGCAATCGCAATTACTTCTATCTCTACTAATGCATCCTTAGGAAGTTTTGCTGCCTGAACGCAAGATCTAGCTGGTGGATTTGATGTAAAATATTGTGCATATACTTCATTCATATCAGCAAAATCATTCATATCCTTTAAGAATACTAGAGTTTTTACTACCTTATCTAATGATGTTCCTGCTTCTTCTAATATAACTTTTAAATTTTCTAATGATTGTGCTGTAGCTTTTTTTATATCATCATTTATGAATTCTCCAGTAGCCGCGTTTATTGCAAGTGATCCTGAAGTATATACCATATTTCCAACTTTTACTGCTTGAGAATATGGTCCAAGAGCTGCTGGTGCTTTAATTGTGCTTATAATCTGTTTTTCCATTTTTTCTCCTCCTCATAACTTTAGATAGTGTTAAGACTATCTTTATATAGTGTTTATAGGTAAAAAATATTAATACATGTATTCATGGTCTTCACCTAACAAGACTATTATATCAAATTTTTCCTGTGTTGACGATAAAAACTCAATATTGTCTATTTTAAAATCTTTTATTAGAGCAGTTTTTATATCGTTATTGCTATTGTATACTAAAATCTTAGATTTACTAGCAGTTTCACCATTTTCTGTTACAGGTTTATTATAGCCTTTTCCAACTAAATATTTTGAAAAATCACTAGCCAGGCCTGATTTTTTAGTGCCATTAATTATCTTTATTCTAAGTTTTGACTTATCAACATATAGCGCTTTATTATCATATAATTTTGAGATAATGGTCTTATTTTGAGCTTCATTATATACTAAATATGATTGACCATTTATTAGCTTTAAATCACCCTTTATGGTATCCATAGATAACTGTCCCTTATTACTTGCAAATATGTATCCATATTTAATTATATCCTTAGCTTCCATATTAGTTTCTGCAGAGCTTTCAATTGCTTTTAACATACCTGGAATCTTAATTACTATACTTGGGCTTTTTATTTTATCCATAATTTTACTAATAAACATATGTTGGTTTTCTATTCTGCCTAAATCTCCATCTGCCAGGCCAGTTCCATCATTGTTTTTTCTCCATCTAAAAAATTCTTCAGCTTTTTTACCATCTAAATGAATTTTACCTTTTTCAAAATGAATGCTTAAATTTTGAGTGGGGTCATCATAATTCATGGTTCTTTTTATATCAATATCCACTCCACCTATAGCATCGATAACTTTCCTAAAGCCTTCATAATTAATTTTACCGTAATAGTCAATGCTGATACCTAATAGCTTTTCTACGGCATCAACAGTATAAGTCACGCCACCAATAGCATGGGCAGCATTAATTTTTTGGTTTTTGTTATTTATTTTAATTAGAGTATCTCTAGGAATAGAAACCATACTTATTTTTTTATCTTTTGCATCATAATGTGCGAGTATCAGTGTATCTGTCCTCTTAGGGTCATTGGCATTTGTAGCACCAGGAGTACCTACATCTACGCCCATGACCAATATGTTACAAGATTCTCCATTCTTAACTATTTGTTCTACTTCACCCTTACTTAACTTAGATCCTACGCCTTTTTTAGATAAATCAACTGCACTATTATTAAAACTAGATAAATATAAATATAAACCTGCAAAAATTAATATAGCAGCTGTCACCACAAAAACAATGGTACCAATTGCAATTTTTTTATAATTTACTTTTCTTTTTGTTTTTTTCTTCATCTTACCACCTTCTATTTTTACTTAATAAATAATTTCTTGCGTGAATTGTATCTATATGTAATAATTCCTTTTGACTCATAACATAGATAATGGTATTTTCAAGAGACTGCATTACTGCTGCATCTAAATTCATCAAACTTAAGGTTCTGAGTTCCTCTACACCTTTGAACTTTCTTAATGGCTCAATGTAATCTGATATATAAATTATCTTTTCTAAAGTACTCATATTTTTTCTACCAGTAGTGTGATAGCGAATAGCACTTAAGATATTTTCATTTTGGATTCCCATTATTTCTCTAGCTATTATGCTTCCAACTAATCCATGTAAAATTGATGGGTTATTTGTATATATTTCGTCTATATGTATTTCATGCTCACTAGCTATTTTTATAAGCTCAGTGCCCTTTACATTCTTAGCACAGTCATGAACTAATCCTGCAATTCTTGCACTTTCTATATTTTCTCCAAATTTAGCTGCGAGAGTTACTGCAGTTTCACTAACACTTAAACTATGTTTCAATCTGCCTTCACTTAAATTTGTATGCAAATAATGGAGCATTTCTTTCTCATTCCACATTTAACTCCTCCTAATATTCATCTTTTGCAGAAGATAATTACAGATGGTTTTATTTATATAGATTGTTTACATGAATAATTTCCTCTACACCTCTAGGCAAAAGATAATTAACTTGCCTACCCTCTTTTATATTATTCCTAATATGCGTGGAAGATATGTTTATAATTGGCATATCAATATAAATTATTTTTTTATTGAACTTTTGTTCTATATAGAGCTTCTTTTTCGCAACTTCCTGCGCTGTAAATCCTGCCCTATTATAAACTACAATCTTACAACCATTCAAAATCTTCTCTACGTTTTTCCACTTATCTAGCTCCATTAAACTATCTACGCCAATTAAAAAATACCATTCTATATTACGTTGCAATCTGCTAAAAAGTTCAACAGTTTCATAGGTATAGCTATTTTCTTTTTTATTTATTTCATAATCACTTATTTCAAAGTCGACTTCAGATTCTATTGCCCTTTTAACTAAATCATATCTAATTTGAGCATTTGTAATTTTTTTATTCTTTTTATGTGGTGGATTTCCTGCAGGCATGAATATAATTTTATCTAAATGTAAATTGTATAATGCTTCATAGGCAATATGAATATGCCCGATATGAATTGGATCAAAAGTTCCTCCAAAAATGGCTTTTTTCAATATAACACCCTCTTTATTTTCTAATAAGGTATCAAAACAAACTAATTTTTTTAGCAATCACTATACTAGCTTCGGCTTACAGCAACGGCTTACAGCCGAACATACTGATAGCATGTTTTTCATGGACAACTTGGAAAATAATAACACAAAATATGATTTTCCATAGAGGAAAAAGCATGTAAAATTACATGCTTTTATGGTAATTCAATTGTAGGCTTTTTTAAAGACCTTTTATATAATACGCATTTGCTACCAATAGTCTGAACTCCTTCAGCACCTATGGCCTCACAAATTATATCTGATGCTTCTCTAGCAGTTAGTCCACTATTATTTAGAACTTTAATTTTAATAAGCTCTCTAGATTCTAGTGCCTCATTTAACTGCTTTAAAAAATTTTCTTCTACTCCTGCTTTTCCAAGCTGAAATATTGGTTGTAATGGATTTGCAAGGGTTCTTAAATAACTTCTTTGCTTACTTGTAATCATAATATCCTCCTAGTTTGAGCAATGATCAATTTTTAATGATCAATGATCAATTGTGGTCATTGGTCATTTGTCATTGATTATAATAAGAATTCAAATTCAAAGTTTTGTAATCTTACTGAATCCCCGTCTTGAATTCCTTTTTCAACTAGTGCATCAAATACTCCCTTATTTCTTAATACTTTGTGGAAATATTTAAGAGAATCCGGTTCATTTACATTTACAGCATTTAGCAATCTATCAACAAAGCTTCCTTCAACAACAAAAATTCCTTCTTCATCTACATTAATAGTGTAGGTAAATCTCTTTTCTTCTATTATGAATTTATCTTCATCATTTATTACCAGTTCTGTAACGGGAATAGTAGATAACATTCTTGCTGCCTCTTTCATCAGTGCTTCTATTCCTTGACTTGTAGCTGCAGATATTTTAAATATTTTACTATTATCGTATCCCATTGCGTTTAATTTTTTCTTAAAGTTTTCAAAGACTTCATCATCAAATAACATATCACTTTTATTGGCAGCTACTATTTGTGGTCTATCCCATAGTTTAACATCATATTTTTTAAGTTCTTCATTTATCTTTATAAAGTCTTCTACAGGGTCTCTACCTTCAATTCCTGAAATGTCAACCACATGAATAAGCATTCTAGTTCTTTCAATATGTCTTAAAAATCCTATTCCAAGACCTACTCCTTCAGCTGCTCCTTCAATTATTCCTGGTATATCAGCCATAACAAAACTCGGTATGCCTTTCACATTTACTACTCCTAAACTTGGTTTTAAAGTGGTAAAATGATAATTAGCTATTTTAGGTGTTGCTTTTGAAACTACCGAAAGCAAAGTTGACTTACCTACATTAGGAAATCCTAGTAGCCCAACATCAGCAAGTAGCTTAAGTTCAAGCTTAATCCATCTTTCTTCTCCTGGCATTCCAGGTTCAGCAAAGTTTGGCGCTTGCCTTGTAGGTGTACAAAACTTAACATTACCTTTTCCGCCTTTTCCAGCTCTGCAAATTACAAAAGTTTGACCATCATGTGATAAATCACACATTATTTTATCTGTTTCTGAATCTCGTACAATTGTACCCATTGGAACTTTTACATACAATTTTTCTCCAGCTTTTCCGTAACATTTAGATCCAGAACCCTGCACTCCATTTTTTGCTACGAATTTTTTTGAATATGAAAAGTCTAATAAAGTTGTCATACTAGCATCAACTACCAGTATTACATCTCCACCGTCTCCACCATCTCCACCATCCGGTCCACCCAGAGGTATATACTTTTCTGTTCTAAAGGAAACTGATCCATTTCCACCATTACCTGATTTAACAAAAATTTTGGCTGTATCAATAAACATATATTTCACCTTACCTTAGCGCATTTTCTATTTTGTATTTTAATCTATTAACTAAACTCTAATTTCTTAGAATATTAATCTATAAGCTATATTATTATCAAAATCACATCTATAAATTTTAAAACCATCTATCGCCATATCTATTTGCTGCCATTCATCCATCCAACTTATTTCGCCTAACATGGCTTCATTATTGGCAAGGAGTAAACTTTCGCCTAATTCATCTTGAAATATATAAATATATACAAATTTTTGATCAGTAGCTTCTATCTCCATAAATATAGTGTTAACCAAATCATTTTTTTTATTATATTCATTTTCAAAAATTTTATTTTTAAAATTACTGATTTCAATATCTATTTCCACTTTAACTTCATTTGCCCATAATTTTTTAATGTTATTCTCAAGGCATAGTGAAAATCCATCATCTTGTAATTTGTAAATTTCACTAATAGTTTCATTTTGCTTAGATAATCTATCTATATATTCTAATGCACCTTGAGGTCTTTTAATCTGCAAATAACCATATATAACCTGAAGATCATTCATAAAATCGTGTCTTTGTTTTCTAAGTAAGCTTATATAATTTTCTAATTCATTCATTACTATCCTCCGAAAGAGAATTTTAAAAAAGCACCCTTTAAGGGTGCCTTAAACTATTCAGCCATTGCAATTGCTTCTACTTCTTGATCAACAGGATAAACGCTTGCTTTTTTCTTCATTTTTCCCATTCTTTCGAATTTTACAACTCCATCAACTTTAGCGAAAAGAGTGTCGTCTCCACCTATTCCAACATTTGTTCCTGGATGGATTTTTGTTCCTCTTTGTCTTACTAAAATATTACCTGCAAGAACGAATTGACCGTCTGCACGTTTAGTCCCAAGTCTTTTTGATTCACTATCTCTACCGTTTCTTGAGCTACCTACTCCTTTTTTGTGAGCAAATAACTGAAGGTTAATAACTAGCATAGTATCACACCTCCTCTGTTTCTAGTTTTATATAGTCACCATAAGTAATTTCTATACTTTTAAGTCCAAGCATCATTGTTTCTAATAAAACTTGACATCTTTCAATATCTTCCAAAGTTTGATTTTCCAAATTTATATTCAGAAATCCATCCTCTATATAATACTTCACTTTAATTTTCAAAACTTCCTCAATCCCAATTACTGTAGTTTGAGAAATTGCTGAAATAGCAGAACAAATTAAATCTACACCTAATTGTTCTTCTTTTGGCAAAGCATGACCTTTTATTTTAAAAGAAACTATTTTACTTGCTCTTCGAACAAATTCAACTTTAACCATAATTAAGCTTCAATCTTCTCAATTTGAATCTTAGTATATGATTGTCTGTGTCCTTGTTTCTTTCTATAATCTAACTTTCTCTTGAATTTGAAAACTATAACTTTTTTAGCTTTCCCTTGTGCTAATACTTTAGCAACAACTTTAGCTCCTTCAACTAGAGGTTTTCCAATTACTAAACCCTCTTCCTTGCCTACTGCAAGAATATCTCCAAATTCAACTGTTGTTTCAACTTCAGCATCCAATTTCTCAACGAATAAAACGTCTCCTTCTTGAACTCTGTATTGCTTTCCACCAGTAAGTACTACTGCGTACATAAAATACACCTCCTTGATCCAGTCTCGCCATCCCAGGTACATACCACTATATGATTTCTATAATCAAGTATGTTTCATAACCTTGTGTGAGCGGTCTACAAAAGCCATTTTAACATATATCTACACCTTTGTAAAGCCTATTTACCCATATATCTTATATGTCTGCAAATTTCTTATTTGATTTGCAAAAATTAGCGACTCCACTTTGAATTTTTCTAAGTGAGGTATAAAATTCACGTAAACACTATTTTCTAGTGCTCCTATTTGCGTTGCAAATTCTAAAACGTCCTCCATGATATCCTTTTGGTAAATTCCATCAATTTCTATATATATATCTTTTATGCCCTGTTCTTTATGAATCTTAGAAATTTCATTTTTTATCAAAAACTGAATATAGGATAATTTAACCCTACTGCTTTTACCAAGACAATGCTTGCAAGGTTCCTCAATAAACTCATATATAGACTTTCCGCGCCTACGCCTTGCAATTTGAACTAAATTCAGTTGCGTAAAGGGATAAACTACAGTCTTATTTTTATCGTCTGCAAAGCCTATTCTTAGAGTATTTAGTATGCTTTTCCTAACCTCTAAATCTTCAATGTCAATAAAGTCTATTATAATGATTCCACTTAAATTTCGGAGTCTTATTTGTCTTGCAATCTCGTCAGCTGCCTCAATATTAGTACTTTGTGCAGTCTTCTGCAAGGAATGACTCTTAACATTCTTTCCAGAATTAACATCAATTACATACATTGCCTCAGTTTTGTCAATTACAATATTTCCTCCACATTTTAATGATATCCTATGATTTCTTAGACTCAGTATTTCTTTTTCTATTCCGTAATAATCAAATAACATTCTACTTTCTTTATGAAGCTCAACCTTTACTGAGATATCAGACCTGTGATCTGTAAATTTTTTTGCGTATTCAAAATCACTTTCATTATTTAATACTATTTTAAAAGTGTTTTTATCTAAAATATCACGTAGAGTTCTATTTATTGCACCAGCATCGCTAAATAGCAAAATAGGATTCCTTGAATACTGAGCATGATTTATAACCCCTTTGTATATTTCATACAATTCCTCAACTTCATCATTTAGAACGCTAAGGTCTACATCAAAGGCATTGGTCCTAATCATAACCCCTACATCCTCTGGTTTATTTAATCCACTAGTTACCATATCTTCAAAATCACTATTGTTTATCTTTTTAGAAAAACTTATGTCCTTATTCATGTTTACAATTACAGAATATATTCCTGCAATACCAAAAGCACTAGTAACTTTTGCTCCTTTTTTATCTATTCCCTCTTTTAAAATTTCAACTATTATTTCGTCGCCTTTTTTTATCTTTGTATTATTAAACTTTTCATCTAAATACATATAACAATCTTTATTGTGCCCAATATCTATAAAAGCACACTTAATTGCTGGAACAATATTTTTTACAACACCCTTATATATTTCTCCAGGGATAGGACCACTTGAATCCTCTTCTATGAAGCATTCCTTTAATTTGTTATTTTCTTTTATAGCTATTCTTAGAAATTCTTCTTGTCTTTCAATATATATTTCTTTCACTTTAACTCAGCTCCTGTTTTACTAATTTTTAAAAAACTCGCTAAGAGTGACTAATTTATCGTCTTTAGTTCCATACATTTCTTCTCTCTCTATATCAACAAAAGCCTCTTTATTGATATAAGAAGTATTTCCCACAATATAATCTGCCAGTAGCTGCGCTGATAAATTATTGCGACTTCCACAAGCAACAAGCGTTCGGATAACAAGTATAGAACCCTCTACCTCATATTCGAATTTATACACTAATGGTTTTATATTAACCATTTTTTCACCACTTTTTTTACTAGTCTTAATAATGTTCCATTCGCTTTTGGCAAGGAGGCTTTGTAAAATCTCTAATCCGTCCTCTTCCTCCGTGCACTTTAGTTTAATTGTATATTTTGCAGCATCTATAGTTGCCATAGCTTGTGACGGTTTTTTCCCTTCACCAGGAATAACTTTTACCACGTCTAAAATTTTGATTCCCCTGGGCGAATTATCATTCATTTTATCCATAATATATTTTTCGTCGTTCTCACAATTTAAAACTACATCCATGTATTCTCCCCTAGAATATGTTCCTACAGACAATGGCTGTGCAATAGAAACTGCCATGTGAGGATTAAAACCTTTTGAGTATTCTACTGGAAGTTCCGATCTTTTAATTATTTTTTGTAGGGTTCTCATTAAATCTAAGTGAGCAATAAATTTTATCTCACTGTCTTTAGTATACTTAATTAGATAACGCACTATGGAAACACGTCCCTTCTTTAAAATTAACATTAACACCGCAGTCTGTACATCCTAGTTTACAATTTTGTGTTAATTCTGCTTTTTTAGCTTTTTCATTTTCTAAAATTAAGTACTCTTTATTCACTCCAATATCTATGAAATCCCAAGGAAGTATCTCATCGTAACTTCTCTCCCTGTAAGCATAGAAACTACCATCCACGTTGCATTCCTCCATAGCTTCCTTCCATATTTCAAAATTGAAATGCTCAGACCAACCATCGAATTTTGCACCTTTTTCAAAAGCCTTTATTATAACATCACAAATTCTTCTGTCTCCTCTCGCAATAACTGCCTCTAGATATGAAACTATAGATTCATGATAGTTATACGTAACTGCCTTACTTGTTATAGCATACTTAACTGCTTTAATTTTTTCTACTACCTCATCCATGGTACTTTGCGGTGCCCATTGGAAAGGTGTAAATGGTTTTGGTACAAATATAGCAGAGCTTGTAGTAACCCTTAGTCCTCTTTTTCTTACTTCTTTAGGAATTTTAAAGTATTCTCCTGCGACCTTATCTGATAACTCTGCAATACCACGTACATCTTCAATAGTTTCATAAGGAAGCCCCACCATAAAATAAAGCTTTATAGTTGACCAACCGGAAGCAAATACGCTACTAGCTGCTTCTAATATTTTCTCTTCTGTAACACCCTTGTTTATAATATCTCTCATTCTTTGGGTTCCTGCTTCTGGTGCAAATGTTAAGCCAGTTTTTCTTGCCTTTTGTATTTGATTTATTAAATCCACAGAAAAAGAATCTATTCTAATGGAAGGCAAAGATACGCTGAGGTGGTTTTCTTTGTTTTTTTCCATAAGAGTAGCTATAAGGTTGTGTATATCTGAATAATCACAAATGCTTAGTGAACTTAGTGATATTTCTCTATATCCTGTACTTTTTAGTAGCTTATCTGCTGCCTCTACAAGAGTATCCGTAGTTTTTTCTCTTACCGGTCTATATATCATGCCCGCTTGGCAAAATCTACATCCATTGGTGCATCCTCTAAAGGTCTCGAGTATTACTCTATCATGTACTATTTCTATATATGGAACTACCGTTTCTTCTGGATAGGCAACCTTATTAAAATCTGCTACGAACCTCTTTACAACGCTATTTGGCACATCTGGGTATTTAGGCTTAAATTCACGAATAGTGTTATCCTCGTTATAAGATACCTCATATAATGAAGGCACATATATTCCTCTTATTTTAGATATTTCTCTTAGAAATTCTTTTTTCTTCCCTTTTCCTTTGTACTTTTTATAAACATCTAACACGTCATTCATTATTTCTTCGCCTTCACCAATCTCAAAAAAATCCACTATATCATGTAGTGGTTCTGGATTATAAGCACAAGGACCCCCAGCCATTATTATAGGTTCCTCTTCGCCTCTCTTTGAGGCTCTTATGGTTATACCTGACATATCTAGCATATTAAGTATATTAGTGTAACTCATCTCGTATTGGAGAGTAAACCCTAAAAAATCAAATTCATTTAGTGAGTCTTTACTCTCTAGTGCATACAATGCTATATTATTTTCTCTCATTTGTTTTTCCATGTCTGGCCAAGGAGCAAAAGCTCGCTCGCAATAGGTGTCAGCCCTAGAATTTAACACATGATAAAGTATTCTGCTTCCTAAATGGGACATACCCACCTCATATACATCTGGAAAGCAAAAAGCAAATCTTATATCCACACTTTCTATATCTTTATAACAACAATTAAGTTCTCCGCCTACATATCTGGCAGGCTTTTCAACTTTAAATAAAATATCATCAGAAATTTTGTTCATAGAAATCCCTCCTGGTTTTTTCACTAAGGCAGCTAATAATTGCATCTAAATCTACCTTACCTTTCTTACATTATTTTATTTTAACACATGAAAGTTAAATCTCAAAACGAAAATTATATTTATTCATCTCAAATAAAATAACTAGTGAATATATCAGTCTTTAATAAACTGATATATTTACTAGTTATTTTTTAAGATTCCATTTCATAGTGTATTTTTCCCTTTCTTAATATCAATGTATGAAAGTAAGCTTATATTTCCATAAGCCTTTATTGCCTGAATTATTTCTTCTTCATATAAAATTTCTAGCACAGCCATATTTTCATCGAGTACCGTAAATAAATTATACTTATTCTTATCAACCATTCCGAGAGCCGATAATAAATCCTTTTTATAAAAAATAGATATACTTCTATTCTCTATATATCCTCTCTTTATAAATCTGTATTTTTTCTTAATAATATAGCCCATAATCAAATATACTATCCTTTCCTTCTCTTTAATTGAAGATATTAAAATAAATATAGAAATTAGTCCTAAATTGAAATTACTCTTATTTGCTGCAACACTTACAAAATATATGAACATGAAAATACTTCCAAGGATCATGCTAACCCTAACAGAAATTTCATTAGCCTTTCTATATATAGTTTTAATACTAAGTATATCCCGAAGGACCCTTCCCCCGTCCAGTGGAAAGGCTGGGATAAGATTAAAAATACCTATAGCTAAATTACTACTATATATTAAATGCAAATAAGGTCTATTAAAAAATATAAATAAAATATAAAAAACAGCTGCCAGTATTAGGTTTAATAAAGGGCCTGATAGTGAAATAATTATATCCTCTTTAGCACTTGCCTCGTCTAAATCCTTAACCTTAAGTACGGCCCCTATAGGAAGTATTTCTATATCAAAACCCGAAAACCCCAAAATTCTGGCAGTTAAATAATGCATCAACTCATGGATGAACACTAGAAAAAAGGCTATTATAATTTCTCCTTTAAACCCTAGTATCAATAGCAATATAATGTACGGCAAAAACAATTTACTTATTCTTATCAATTAATCCCCCATAGTAATTACTAAAATAATCAAAGCCCAATGTTTTTATTATTTAACTCATTTCCACTTAAAATTACGCTCTTAATCTTCTCCATAAAATTTACTGTAATAATTTCTATATCTTTTATTTTAAAACCCTTGGCCTTATCTATTAATATACTATAATCATATTTTTTATTTATTACTTCCTTTGAATAATTATAAACATATTGAGTTTTAGTCGTAACTACTACTTTGCAAAGTAATACAATTATAAACAATGTAAGTACGCCAATAAGTTCCCTTGTTAATCTCTTTATATAGAAATTCCATATTCCACCTTGCTTGTTACTTTCACTGGCAAAATTATTTGTGCCCCTTTGTTTTTTAGCCAAATTATTATAATAGCTTTGATACTGCGTATTATAATTGCCCATTTTATCCTCCTAATTCATTATTTTACTATTTATATATATTTAAAATTATCCATTTATATTACATATTATAAGTAAAAATAAAAAGTATATATTTATGATTTAAAAATAACAAGCACTGCAAAATATGCAGTGCTTACTGCAGAATATGCAGGGCTTGTTATTTTATGTTGCTTTATTCACGATTTCTTAAACTTCTCATCAAAACTTCCGCTGTCCCTAAATTTGTGGCAAGTGGAACACAATGGACATCACACAATCTAAGAAGTGCTGAAATATCTGGCTCGTGGGGCTGTACTGTAAGTGGATCTCTTAAAAAAATTATCATATCCATTTCCCCTTGTGCTAGCTTTGCACCTATTTGCTGGTCGCCTCCCAGCGGTCCTGATAAAAATCTACTAACGGTCAGTCCCACTTTTTCAGTTATTAACTTTCCTGTTGTTCCCGTTCCATATAATTCATGCTGCATTAGTGTATCCTTATAACGATTTGCAAAGTCAATAATATCTTCCTTTTTTTTATCATGTGCTATTAGTGCTATTCTCATATTCTCTCCCCCTAATGTTATTAAAAGTTTATTTTCTTTTTCCTCATACCTACATTGAGCACAAGTCCTAGCGACATAAAAGCTGTTAAAAGCGAGCTTCCACCATAACTCATAAATGGCAAGGTTATTCCTGTGATAGGCATAAGACCCATGGTCATACCTATATTTTGCATTATTGAAAATAATAAATTAGAAATAAATCCTACGCATATTACAGTTCCAAAAACATCTTTAGAATTTTTTGCTATTTTTATTAATTTATATATAAGAAGTCCATATAAAAGTATTAATACTAACCCACCAACAAGTCCCCATTCTTCTCCCAGTACCGCAAAAATAAAATCTGTATGATTTTCTGGAACAGAATTAAATTGAATTCCTTTTCCGAAGCCGCGACCTAGAATCCCCCCTGAACCTAAAGCAAGTTTTGATTGAATAAGCTGAAGCCCATAAGTTAGTTCAGATTGCTCAGGATTTAGAAAAGATGTTAGTCTTCCTTTCCAATAAGTTTTCATAATTGGTGAATTCCAAACCCCTACAATTAGCAATATAATTGAGGTTATCCCCCCGATTATAATTTTTTGATCCAGTCCTATACAATAAAATATCCCTAGTACTATAAAAAAACTAACCATAGTCATTCCCATATCCGGCTGAATAATAATTAATGACATTGGCACTGCCGCATAAAATATTAATATAAATAAATTTTTAGGATCATTAATTTTACCTTCCATGTCATCTAACTTCTTAGCTAGTATTATTATCATACCAATTTTAGCAAATTCTGATGGTTGTATAGCTATGCTACCAATTTTTATCCAAGAATTGGCACCATTGGTAATAGTTTTAAAAACAAAGTCACCAATTATTAGCAATAAAATCCCTGCCCAATATATTATAATAGCGTAATTTTTAATTAAAATATAATCAAATATTAAAATAAGATACACTGTTATAAGACCTAATATCAGCCACGCAATTTGCAATTTAGGATAATATGATCCTCTAGTGGCACTATAAATATTTAAGCAACCAAAGATCACTATACAAATTGCATATATAATTACACTATAATCCAATTCTCGTAAAAGTTTTTTATTAAGCTTTAGGTTCTGTAAAATTTTCATGCTTTGACCTACCTCCATCTCAAATATGATTATATCATATTGCAAAAAAAAAGCTATGCATAAGTTGTTAATTATACATAGTCTTTAATACCTTATCTTTTTATTTTTTTTATAGGAATATTGGCTACTAGTGCAGGCGAGCTTCCTTCATATTCTTCCGTTGTTGTTAGTCTAACTTCAATTTCTCCGGTTTCTATTTCAGCATATTTTGATATTACCTTTAATATGTCACACTTAATCATTTCTAAAAAATCAGGTGAGAAATCTGCTCTATCATGTATCAAAATTAGTTTTAATCTATCACTGGCAATATCTTTTGAGAGATCCTTGTTAGAAAACATTTTAAATAAATTCATTAAAGTTCACCCCTATATTCCCTTAAATATTTTTTTTAGAGAAGCAAAGAATCCCATCTCACTACGTGATGATCCATCTAGTGTAGCATATGGTACTTCCTCTCCCATTATTCTTTTAGCAATGTTTTTAAAAGCTATACCAGCCAAAGAATTGTCATCTAAAACAATTGGCTCCCCTTTGTTAGTTGAAATGGTAACCTTCCTATCATCTGGGACAATTCCTATTAATTTAATTGCCAGGCACTCTATAATATCATCTACAGAAAGCATATCTCCACTTTTTGTCATCTCATAGTTTATTCTATTTATTATAACCTCATGTCTATCTAAACCCTTAGAATCTAATTTTCCAATTACCCTATCTGCATCTCTAATTGAAGTAAGTTCTGGATTAACCACTATAATAGCTCTATCAGCCCCCACTATAGCATTTTCAAAGCCTTGTTCTATACCTGCTGGGCAGTCTATTATAACGTAATCAAATTCTTCTTTTAATTCATTTACTACGAGTAGCATATCTTTTATATTAACATCATTTTTGTCTCTAGTTTGAGCTGTTGGCATTAAATACAAATTACTAAATCTTTTGTCTTTTATTAGTGCTTGCTTTAGTCTGCATCTTTTTTCAATAACATCTACTAATGTAAATACTACTCTATTTTCAAGTCCCATTAGCACATCAAGGTTGCGAAGTCCAGTGTCTCCATCAATAACTACTACTTTTTTGTCCATAGATGCAAGAGCTGTTCCAATATTCGCTGTGGTAGTTGTTTTACCTACCCCACCCTTACCCGATGTTATAACTATAGCTTCTCCCATGTTCATTACCTCCATTAAATATATTTATTCTCTAAATACGGTTCCACAATAATATTTCCGTTTTTAATTTTTGCCACCTCAGGATATTGAGGCCTAAGGTTGTCTTCAGGGGATCTTGTGACAATACTTCCAATCTGAAGTATTTGAGGTTCTAGCTTCAATGCTGCAATTATAGCTTTTTCATTACCAGTTGTACCTGCATGCACCACTCCTCTTAAATTACCAAGAACAATTATATTTCCTGCTGCATATATTTCAGCTCCTGGGTTTACATCCCCAACTATAACTATATTACCAGGATAATTTATACTTTGTCCACTTCTTATGGTTTTTCTCAAAAATTTAGTTTTCCCCTCATATATACCTGTAAACAGCCTAACCGTGGATTCATCTTGATCCTGAAAAATACAATCACTAATTAAAAATTCATCGAATAATATTTCTTTTAATTTTATGCTTTCTTTTTCATTTATGTATTTAAGTTCAGTAGTGATTTTCAAAGTACTTCCTTTGTAAAATTTCTTCCCTTGTGAAAGCTTCTTAACTAAAGACTCTAACATATCGTCAAAATCACTGAAATGATTCATATTTATAACTACATTTAATCCCTCTTTATTTCCCTTAATTACTATTTTATCTGTGACCATCATTTTAACCTCCTAGCTCTGCCCTGCGGTTTATGGAAGACTCAAATAAATACAAAATCCGTATGCGAGTCTATTCTAGCCTTGTTTATTTTCATGTGTCTAAATCAGTTATTAATTGTTCTATCCATAATTGAGCTTAAGCTAATATTTCAACATATTATGGTTGAATTCCTGCTTAATTTCAATATAAATATATTTTTTTTATTTTTTTAATTACTTTTACTATTTAAAGTGAATTTTCCTATGATTTTTATGTTCTAACAATTAAATAAACCCTGCCATATAAATATGTCAGAGTTTATTTAAAATTCCTAGCTCTTTGTAATTTAACTAATCATGACCATTTCCAGTTATACTAGTATCTAAATTTATATTACTAGTTTCCTTATCTGGATCAACCATAAATTGATATTTAGGATTTTTTTTAAGTATTTCAGCTTTAAAATATTGCTCGTAAACTGCTTTTGCAACAGGTGCAACATAGTTACCATGACCTCCATCAAAACCCACAACACAAACAGCTATTTCGGGTTTTTCAAAGGGAGCAAATCCTATATAGTATCCAAAAGAAGTCCTTCCTAGTGCAGATTGAATATCCTCTTTAAATGTAGCTGACCCTGTTTTTCCTCCATTTGGAATAGGAAAATCTTTAAATGTG
Source organism: Clostridium sp. FP1 (assembly GCF_011065975.2). NCBI lineage: Bacteria > Bacillati > Bacillota > Clostridia > Eubacteriales > Clostridiaceae > Clostridium > Clostridium sp. FP1. The sequence continues at coordinate 3,677,673 of NZ_JAAMNJ020000001.1, forward strand.
CTATATGCTGTACCTCCATAAACACTAGTAACCTCCCACATACCTTCTTTAATTATATTAATTGTATTAGCACTTATATTAGTTTTTTCTAAAACTAGGGGCTTAGTTTCTTTAATTACTTTTCCATCTGGATCTAAAAATTTGTCCACCAAATGCAATTCATATCTATTTCCGCCATTCACCATAGTAGCTACATAATTGGTTAACTGTAGCGGTGTAAAAACATTAAATCCTTGCCCTATGGCGGCATAATATGCATTAGCCGCAGAATTAATTTCAGTATTAGCAGAATTAATTTCCGAATATATAATTTCAGCCATAGCCCTTATATTTATATCTGTATAATTATTATTTTTTAATGTTTGGGAAGTTCCAGTTAGCTCCTTTAAGGCAATTTCCATAGTTTTTATAATTACCTCATAGGAATTTATTTTATCTTTTTTCATTTCTGTCTTAATGAGAGCAAGAAACTTAACTTTGCCTTCATTTGATTTTTTAATTTCGTCTATTTCTTTGCTGGTGCCACTTTCTTTTTGTGATTCAAGGTCAAGTGATTTCTTTTCCTTTTGTAATTTCGAAACCAAACTACTTCTATGAATATTGGCTAATGTTTCTTTACTAGATTCATAATTGTATACCTGACCAAAGCTTTCTGGTATCTCTATACCTGTAGAGGGTTTTTTATTACTATTAGGGTCTATACCAAGACCGAATTTCCATGCATATTTTGCTAGTAAGTTTAAACCTGCTTTATTTTCTCCTGCATTATGATAAAGCTTATCAGCTACATCATAAAAATAATAATTACAAGATTCTCTCATTGCCGTTTGAATATCTACGATTCCATGACCATAACCTTGGTCATTATACTTCCAACATGCAGCAGTAAGGGTCGGATAACGTGTATTGTATGGTCCACTATCGTTCACCTGACTTGTCTTGGTTATAGCGCCTTCTTCTAGCCCTGCAATGGCTGTCATTGGTTTAAATGTGGACCCAGGTGGTATTAGAGATTTAGTCGCTAAATTGAAAGTTGCTTTTGGGAAAATATCATTATTATCCTTTCTAATTGTAGTGTTACCTTCTATACTCTTATCTAAAGGGAAGATATAATTAAGTAGTATTTTTTCCCTTTCTTCTTTGGATTTTGCCATATCATTATCAGTTAGTATACCTTTAATATCTACAAGCCCTCGTTTTTGAATATAAGCGAGTCCCATTTTCTCTGTAACTGGACCTAAATATTCATCATACTTTTCAGTAGTTAACCCACTAGATGCTGCAAATAGATTAGGATCATACCCAGGTCTACTTGCTAATACTAATATCTTACCTGTATTAACATCACTTACAATCACTGCACCTCTATTTGCATTTGTCATGTTTACATCTTTGACTGTTCCTTTTTCTTGTAAATCTAGCAATACAGCATCTAAAACCCTCTCTGCAGCGTATTGCATATTTTTATCTATATTAAGTTGTACCGTCTTACCAGGATAGGTTTCGATCTCACCTAATGTCTTAATTTTCCGTCCTTGTTTATTAGCTTCAATACTTTCTTGACCCTTAGTTCCCCTTAAATCATCTTCAAAGGCTGCCTCAATTCCTGAAGCACCTATATAATCCGTACTTATATCATAGCCTTGTTCCTCATACTTATCTTTGTCCCAAGGATTTATCTTAGAGATATACCCGAGGAAAGCTGACCCTAAATCCTTATTAGGATACACTCGAATAGGCTCAGTTGTAACACTAACACCTGGAATTTCAGGTTGCATTTGCTCAAAAATACCTGCAGCATCTTTTGTTAAATTATTAGCGATATTTACAGGCTTATATCCAGAATAACTCTGCATGTATAAAGTGTCCTTAACTAGCATGTAGCGACGGAGTAATTCTTTATTTTTAGAATCCACAATTTTGTCCATTCCATAATTTTTAATTAGTTTATTAAATACTTGCTCTGGAGTAATCTTTAAAAGAGCTGCATCAACTTTCTTTACCTGCTCAGACTTTAAATCATTTTTCTTTATATCCTTATAGAGCTTTTCAATAACTTCATCGTCAAAGCCCCTATCTTTTTTAAATCTAAGCTCTATCCAGTTTTGTGTTTTTTTATCCACAGTCTTATTAAAATCAAAACTATATATCGTCTTTTTTTTATCTGCACTAGTCTTTACCTTAAGTAAAAAATCATCTATCTGAATTCCCTTGTTATCATCAAGAATTTTAAATACATTGTCCATAGTGCTAAAGAAACTTTCTTCACTTTCTTTTGTATTAGTAAATGTTAATATATAACTTTGCTTACTTTCAGCAAATTTTTTACCCTTTCTATCAATAATATCACCTCTTGGAGCTACTGTAGATATTACCTTGTGATTTTGCTTATTTGCAGTTTGTTTATATAACTCACAATTAACTATCTGTATATTAACCAATCTCAAAATAATAACAAAAAAAATTCCAACCATAATGGAAGTTACAATATTAAACCTAAAAAATTCATTGTCTTTTTTATTTTTCTTACTCACTATTTCACCAACCCTTTAAACTTTTTTCCATAATTCAGCTTAAACTACTTATTCTATGCATTGCAGTCAAATTCCTGCTCAATTTCAATATAAGTATATTTTTATAAATATTTTTATTATTTAATAATAAATTCTAAATTGCTTTTATGTGCCCAAACAAAAATAAACTCTAACAAATAAATTTGTTAGAGTTTATTTAAAATAGTCATTTTTTCATGATTAAACTAATCGTGACCATTGCCAGTTACATTAGTATTTAAATCTATATTACTAGTGTTTTCATCTGGATTAACCATAAATTTATATTTAGGATCTAATTTTAATAATTCTGCTTTAAAATATTGCTCGTAAACTGCTTTTGCAACTGGTGCAACCCATCCACCATGACCTCCATCAAAAACCACTGCACAAACAGCTATTTTAGGTTTATCATAGGGTGCAAAGCCTATATAGTATCCATAGGAAGTCCTTCCTAAGGCAGTTTGAGTAAGATCGTTAAAAGTAGCAGAACCTGTTTTTCCTCCACTTTGTATAGGGAAATCTTTAAATACAGAATATGCTGTTCCATTAATATCACTAGTAACTTCGAGCATTCCTTCTTTAATTGAATCAATTGTTTTAGAAGTTACGTTAGTTTTTTCTAAAACTACAGGCTTAATTTCTTTAATTATATTTCCATCCGGATCTAAAAATTTATCTACCAAATGCGTTTCATATCTATTTCCACCATTCACCATAGTAGACACAAAATTTGCTAACTGTAATGGTGTAAAAGCATTAAACCCTTGCCCTATGGCTGCATAATATGCATTAGCTGCAGAATTAATTTCAGTATTAGCATTACTTATTTCCGAATATATAGTTTCTGCTATAGTTCTTATATCGCTATCTGTGTAATTATTGTTTTTTAATGACTGTGAAGCTTCAATAACTTCCTTTATAGCAATCTGTGAACTTTGTATAATTGAATTATAGGGGCTTTTATTATCTTTTTTCATTTCAGTCTTAAGAAAAGCTTGAAACTTAAGTTTTTTTTCATTTACTTTTTTAATTTCTTGTATTTGATCCTTAGTGCCACTTTCCTTTTGTGAAACAGTATCAAGCGGTTTATATTTGCTTCCTGTAGAATTTATTCCCTTTTGCAGAAAACCTACAAGATTACTTATATGAATATTAGCTAATATTTCTTTACTAGATTGATAATTATATACCTGCCCAAAATTTTCTGGTATCTCTATGCCTGTAGCAGGTTTTGCATTACTTGTAGGGTCTATACCAAGACCGAATTTCCATGCATATTTTGCTAGTAGATCCAGTCCTGCTTTATTTTCGCCAGCCTTTGCAAAAAGTTTATCAGCTACATCATAAAAATAATAATTACAAGATTCTCTCATTGCCTTTCGAAGATCTACCCATCCATGACCATAACCTTGCTCATTAAACTTCCAACAGGCAGCAGTAAGAGATGGATACCGCTTATTATATGGGCCCTCATCGTTTACTGTACTATCCTGTTCTATAACGCCTTCTTCTAGTCCCGCAATAGCTGTAAGTGGCTTAAAAGTAGACCCAGGTGGTATTAGAGATTTAGTTGCATAATTAAACGTTGCTTTTGGGAAAATATCATTATTATCCTTCCTTATTGTAGTATTACCCGCTACACTTTTGTCTAAAGGAAACATATAATTAAGCAATATATTTTCTCTTTCAGCTTTAGATTTTTCCGCCATATCTTTATCGCTTAGCACACCTGTAATGTTAGCAAGCCCTCGATCTTGAATATACTTTAGTCCCATTCCAGCTATATTTGGATTTAATAAATTATTAATTTCACTAGTCGAATTCCCAGATTCCGCAAAAATACTAGGATCATAGCCAGGTCTACTTGCCAGTGCTAATACCTTGCCTGTATTAACATCAAGCACTACCACTGCGCCTCTGTTTGCATTTGTTGTATCTACGCTTTGCCCCGTGTTTTTCCCTGCCTTTTGTAAACCGAGCATCACAGCATCTAAAGATTTCTCTGCAGCGTATTGCATATTTTTATCTATGTTAAGTTGTATTGTTTGACCAGGATAAGTTTCAATCTCACCTAGTGTACTAACTTTACGGCCTTGTTTATTAACTGCAATACTTTCTTGACCCTTAGTTCCCCTTAAAACATCTTCAAAAGCTGCTTCAATTCCTGAAGTACCTATATAATCTGAACTTATATCATAGCCTTGTTCTTCATATTTATCGGTGTCCCAAGGATTTATCTTAGAAATATACCCTAGGAAAGCTGACCCTAGATCCTTGCCCGGATAAACTCGAATTGGCTGAGTTGTAACACTTATGCCTGGAATTTCAGGCTGCATTTGTGCAAAAATACCAGCAACGTCTTTAGATAAATTATTAGCAATAGTTATAGGTTTATATCCAGAAAAACTTTGCATCTTCAAAGTATCCTTAACCAACATATAGCGCCTCAACAGTTCTTTACTTTTGGAATCTTTAATTTCGATCATTCCGTATTGTTTTATTAATTCATTATAGACTTCTTTTGGAGTAATCTTTAAAATATCTTCGTCAACTTTTTTCTTTTGCTCATCTGTTAAATCATCTTTCTTTTTATCCTTATAAAGCTTTTTAATTACTATCTCCTCAAAGCCTCTATCTTTCTTAAATCTAAGCTCTATCCAATTTTGTGTTGTTTTATCTAGGGTCTTACCAAAATCGAAGCTATACTCCGTACTTTTTTTATCTTCACTAGTCTTTATCTTAAGCAAAAAGTCATCTATCTGAATTGTCTTATTTGCATCAAGAATTTTAAATACATTGTCCATAGTGGGAAAGAAACTTTTTTCACTCTCCTGGGTTTTAGTAAATGTTAATATATAGCTTTGTTTACTTTCAGCCAGCTTTTTACCGGTTCTATCAATTATATCACCTCTTGGAGCCACTGTTGATATCATCTTGTGATTTTGTTGATTTGCAGTTTCCCTATATAACTCACCATTGATTACCTGTATATTTACTAGTCTCCAAATAATAGCAGAAAAAATCAAGATCATAATTACAACTAAAACGTTAAATCTAGAAAATTCATTCTTGTTTTTATTTTTCTTACTCACTATTTCACCAACCTCGTTAAAATCTCCATTCTTTCTTCATGTATTGTTTTTGAGAAAGTTTATATGCGAATTTATACATAAAAATAGAAACTATTAAATTGTATATTCCGTCATAAAATATTGTATTTATATGGGTATATTGCTTTATCAAGAACATCATAGAAACTACTATTAAACCTTTTACTACACTTAAAATGAAAGATGATATTATTGGCAAAAGCGCCTTTTCAATAAATATACTTTTTCCTATTTGAGCAGCTACAAGACACATAAGCATATTTGTTAGCATACTAATTCCAAAACAGTTTAAAAGATACAAATCTTGAAGAGCTCCAGTAAAAACTCCAATTATCACTGCATCTTTTGGAGAACTAACTATAGAATAACATAGCGCAAAAGTAAATATTAAACTTGGACATGCACCACGTATCTTAAGTAAAGGCATCAAAGTATTATCTAATATTAAAAATAGAATACATAAAGATACCACTGTTAATATTCTTTTCATAATACAACCCCTAATATTTATATTTATATTTCATTTCTCCATCTTTTATAGCGTCTTTTGGTACCACTATTAAAACTTCTTCAATCTTTGTAAAGTCAACATATGGCTCTATTATAGCACTTTTCATTACTTTACCTTTATCAGCGTGTACACTTAGCACATTTCCTATTCTAATTCCAGCTGGATATCTTTCACCAAGACCAGATGTGGTTATTACATCGCCTTTTTTTATAGCCGAATCTAAAGAAAGCCCTTGTATTTCTGCAAGCAATTTATTATTCTCATCTTTATAGCCTTTTACCATACCATTATTATCGCCTGTTCTTTCAACACGACCCGCCACTGCAATATTTTCATTAGATAAACATTGCACTATAGACCAATTGGAACTTACGGAGGTAACCTGACCTACGAGCCCCTCTCCAGTCACAGCTATCATTAATCTTTTTATGCCTTCACTTGCTCCCTTGTTTATATAAAAGCCATCTGAAAAACTACTTCCACTTAATCCAGTTATAGTAGCACCAATATAATTGTACTTATCACTTTGCTCTGAAAATTTAAGCATACTTTTTAATCTTTTATTTTCTTTTATTGAAGTATCATATTCTAATGCTTTTATTTTGAACTCACTATTAGCTTTTTTTAACTCTTCATTTTCTCTTTTAACATTTGAGATATTTGTTATAAATTTAAAAGAATTTATTACCTTATGAAACCCATTATAAAATAAACCCTGCACTGAGTTTATAGTTACCCCCACACCATTCTCCACGAAAGACATTTTTTCTCTGTTAGCACTATACCCTATTAAAGATAAAAATGTAACTGACAGTATTATAATAACTACTGCCAGTTTATTTTTTGCAAATTTCATCTATCTTCTTTTACTCATAACGTCTATATTAACAAGAGCTTTTCCTGCTCCTATAGCGACACAATCAAGTGGGTTTTCAGCAATGTGCACAGGCATATGTGTTTCGCGGTTTATAAGTGTATCAATTCCTTTTAATAATGCTCCGCCACCAGTTAACATAATTCCTTTTTCCATTATATCGGATGCAAGCTCTGGTGGAGTTTTCTCAAGAGTTGTTATTATTGCCTCAATTATTGCTTGAACTGGTTCACTAAGTGCTTCTCTTACTTCTTTTTGAGTTACTTCTATAACTTTTGGAAGTCCTGATATTAAATCTCTTCCTACTATTGGCATACTCATATCATCATCCTCTAAAACGAATGCTGATCCAAGCTCAATTTTTATGTTTTCTGCTGTTCTCTCACCTATCATAAGACTGTATTGTTTTTTAATAAATGCTATTATGGATTGATCTAGCTTATCCCCAGCTACTCTTAGAGACTTGCTTGTTACAATTCCACCCAGTGAAATTATTGCAACCTCTGTAGTTCCGCCTCCAATGTCCACAATCATACTTCCAGTAGGTTCATTTACAGGAAGTCCTGCTCCAATTGCTGCCGCCATTGGCTCTTCCATTAAATATGCCTCTCTTGCCCCTGCTCTTTTAGTTGCTTCCTCTATTGCTCTTTTTTCAACTTCAGTTACGCCAGATGGAAATCCAACTACAATTCTCGGGCTTGTAAATCCCTTTGAACTGACTTTATTTATAAAGTGCCTAAGCATTTTCTCAGTAATATCAAAATCTGCAATTACTCCATCTTGCATAGGACGAATGGCAACAATGTTACCTGGCGTTCTACCTATCATCTGCTTTGCTTCTTCACCAACGGCTAGTACCTTATTAGTATTTATATTTATAGCTACAACAGAAGGTTCTCTTAGTACAATTCCTTTCCCCTTCAAGTAAACTAATGTATTTGCTGTTCCTAAATCTATTCCCATATCACGAGACGTTCCAAATATTCCCATTATAATTTCTCCTTTCGTATCTAAAGCATTCCCTTTTCTTTTAAACTTGTATAAGTTCCATTACCAATAATTATATGATCAAGCAATTCTATCCCTAGCAATTTACCACATTCTTTAAGTCTTGTAGTAATGTTTATGTCTTCCGTGCTGGGAGTTGGATCCCCTGAAGGATGATTGTGACAAATAACCACGGAAGCACTACACTTTTTAATAGCTTCATAAAAAACTTCTCTTGGATGAACTATTGAAGTGTTTAAATTACCAATCGAGATATCTTTTATGCTTATAATTACATTCTTTGTATTTAACATAATTAATTTAAGATATTCTTTTTTTAAGTATCTCATTTCCTCCATAAGATACTGCGCAACATCCTTTGGCGTGGTAATTTTATACTCTTCTCCAGATTTAAAACTTCTAAATCTTTTTGAAATTTCTGTAAGAGCCAAAAGTTGTGTTGCTTTAGCCTTCCCAATACCCTTTAAATTCATAAATTCTTCTGCACTTGAATTTAAAAGTCCATTTAGTCCGCCACACTCAGAAATAATTCTACCACAAAGACTTATAATATTTTCATTTTTGGATCCTATTCTAAGTATTATAGCTAATAGTTCATTATTTGAAAGCGTTTCAGCACCATACCTTAATAACTTTTCCCTTGGTCTTTCATTTTGAGGCAAATCCATGATTTTGAAGGTCATACCCATAAAACAACTCCTTTATAGATTGACCCCCATCTCCCTTAACATAAAATATAATTTATTTACCGGCAGCCCCACCACACTATAGTAGCAACCCTTTAACTCTTCAACAAATAAAGATGCTGCTCCTTGTATACCATAAGCTCCTGCTTTATCAAAAGGATCTCCTGTCTCAATATACTTAGTTATTTCCACATCGGAGAGTTTTGAAAATTTCACCTCTGTACAAACATATTCAGTTGAAATCTTTTGGGTTTCAGTGTTTATTACAGCAATTCCTGTATATACCTCATGCGTATTGTCACTTAAATCACTAAGCATTTGAAAAGCTTCCACACTATCTTTAGGTTTTCCAAGAACCTTGCCCTTAAAATAAACAATAGTATCACAGCCTATTATAGCAGCTGGTTTTTTCACACTACTACAAATATCCATGGCCTTTCCTCTTGCTAAGTTCATAACGTAGTCCCCACAATTTCCAGAAAACGGTATGTCACTTTCTTTAAAATCACTTACCTTTATCTTGAAATTACTAGTTATTTTTTTTAAAAGTTCCGCTCTTCGCACAGAAGCAGAAGCTAAAATAATATCCACTACATCACTCCTAATATTTTCTATATAATATTATTGCCAAAACTATGCCTATAATAGACATAATATTAATATTAAAATTTATACCGAAAGTTATGGCTAATACTTTCAGATCTATAAGCATAGGTTTATTCATGCCTATGGTGTATGTATTCTTCAAAAATTTCAGTGCACCTATATTATTTCCTAATAACTCACCTATAAAACTTCCAGAGATGGCTCCTATAAGCATAAAAAAAATAAAATATGAATTTCTTTTTTCTGCACTTTTCAAATTATAACCCCCACTTTACTTATATATCTTATACATTTTAACATTTAATAAATTCATTAACAAGTGTATAAAATATTATTCAAGAAAAGTTTATAATTGCAGAAGGTTTAGTTATGGTTGCAATGTCTATGAAGTTGCATTAAAAAAATACAAATAGATTTTAATAATCCATTTGTATTTTTATATTTTACATCTCATTTCATAGAACTTCTTTACAATTTGTTTACAAAGTACAAAAAAAATATCTAGTTATATCTTTGATAGTTTTTTTATAAATTTATAGATATATATATATCCTTCCTCTGTTTTTTCTTTTTTTAATTCCGCAGGCATTGCAGTTAAATATGCTTTTATTTCTGTCATGGTATTAAAACTTGCACTTTTTTTATCTGCCCCTTGCAGCGTTCCTAGCCACTTTTTTAATTCAACAGTTTGAACTGCACTAATATCTTTTTCCGAAAGTTTATTTAATATTTTAAGGTCTGCATTTACCATTTCAATGATTTGTGAACTGGTTGCATCATTGCCAATCACTTGAAAATTTATTTTAACATACTCTATCTTACTTGCTTGTAACTCCTTAGTTATAATATCAATACTACCTTTGGGATAAATACCAAGTAAAACCCTATTTGAATTATTTTCTTCAATAATAAAGGGTGTACCAGACTTCATTAAACTATTTTTCAAAACCAAAGCGTTTGCCTTGTTACTAAACGTACCACATTGTATTCCTACATACTCATTAATAATGCCTTCAGAAACTACTTTAGAAGTATCTTTAGTATTTTTATTTGTTACCTTATCTTTTTCTAAACCTATTTTAGTAGTTTTATCCCCTATAGTTGCATTTGTATTATTCTTAGGTAATAGTTTGGAAAATATGCTGCCCAGTGCAATAGCTGCTATTATAATTAATATAAAAACCAGCATAAAATTATTTTTTTTCCTAGGTGGTTTATAATTATATCTAGTATATTTCATACTAACATCCCCCAACTTAATAAATCCTTATTTAAAATATTATTATTTGAAAGCTGATTTTAGAATAAAAAAAGGAAAATATATTAGACATATATAGATAAAAAAAAATCCGACAATGAATGTCGGATTATAGTATATCTAATTGAGTATTCTTCTTGCACCAGCGAATCTTTCATTGTAATAACTTTTATCTAAATTACTCACTGTAACTTTCCTGCTTCCTGATGAGGCATGTATAAACTCTCCATCCCCTGCATAAATACCAACATGTGAAACTGGTCCATCTGTATTAAAGAAAATTAAATCTCCTTGTTTTAGATTGTCTCTAGGTACTGGACTTCCCTCACCTATTTGAGAACCTGCATAATGTGGTAAATCTACTCCAAAAGCATTATAAACATACTTTGTAAAGCCTGAACAATCAAAGGATTTAGGTCCCGAAGCTCCCCATACGTATGGTTTTCCAATAAAATCATAGGCATAAGCAATTAAATCCATTTCACTACCTTCAACTAATTCTTTAGTTGAAATTCCTCCTCTAGATAATCTTTTTTCCACTTCTTTTTTCTTTTTTTGCGAACTTCTTTCTGGAACTTTAATAACCTTATCTGTTTTAAAAGTTACACAGCGAAGAAACACTTGTGTGGGCCCTTTAATTACAATATCAGCTTTTACCATTTCTGTTTTCATACTTGTAAAAAAACCTATGAATAATAGAAAAATTGCCATTTTGACTAAATTAGATTTTAAAGTGTTCACTCCATTCCCTCCTAAAGCTTCCGAAGTTAGCTGACGGGTTCGGGATTGAAGGCTCCCTACTAGTAAATATCTACTATTTTCTAGATTAACCCCATAATTCTTGGTTCCTCCGTACCTATATATAAATAGGATTCAGCTTAATTTATTGTAAATATTTTTCATGAAAATATCAATAGCTTTAATGACCTTTGAAAAGAACTGAATATTATAAGCATTATTTCATTTTATTGAATTAAATTCTTTTTTTAAAATTAAAATATCCTTGTCTTTGCTATTTATTTCTAAAAAATTACTTGTCACTCTACTTATTTCAAAGTTATTATTTTTCCATATTTTCATCATACCCTTATTATCAGCTGAAACAAAAGTATAGAAATTACGTATTCCATAATTTTTATACAAATGTTTTATGAATTCATCAATAATTGTAGTAGCTACATCAACATCACATAATCCAAATTCTATTAAATAGCACATAATCCACACTTCATTTGGATTTTTAAATTCTATTCTCCCTTTAATAATTCCTATAAGTTCACTACCCCTTAAAACTTTAAGAAAGTATTCTCCCTCACTTACATAATACTCTAAATATCTTTCGTAGAAATCCACAATCCCGTAATCCTGACTCGCATCTATATTAAATCCTTGCTTAGAATTAATCCAATCTTCAATTTTAGTAATATCTTCTTTTTCTACACTCATGATACTAACATCATCAAACACAATATCTATATTAAACATATTCTCACCTCTTGGATAATTAAAATCTACGTTAGTAATTAATTCTACATTACATTTAAATTTCCTTCAATAAAAAAAGTATATATTACTAAGCATTTAAAATGCCATATAAATTTTATAACCCTATAATTTTTTATAGGGTTATAAAATAAATGATTTCTGTAATTTATTTCTGCTTTATGTTGAACTTAAGACTATTTTTATTCCTCACTATACATAAGTGTAAGTCTAACAATTCTTCTAACTATATTTCTTGCCTCTGCATAAGGCATACCATACCTGGTCAAACTTCTAAATATAGCAGGATTATACCTTTCAATTTTTCTTACAATAGCATCAACATCATTGTATTTTGGATTAACTCTATTTTGATTATTATATCCACCTTCATCTTCATATTTGTCCATTTGCCTTAATCCCTCATTCTCATCCCCATAATCTTTCATAGATGCATCTCCATACATCATAGACATTGAATTAAGCCCATTCATAGACATATCTTCATTAAATTGATTCATTCCCATACCTGGGTCCATTTCCATATTTGGATTTACATCTTGCATGTATCCCATTGGCCTACCCATATTTGGGTTCATACCCATACTTGTGTTCATACCCATATTTGGGTTCATACCCATACTTGTGTTCATACCCATATTCGGCATGCTATTCATTTGTCCATATCCATACATCATAGGTTCAAATGGAATCATTTCATATTCTTCATCCATATCTGTATCTTCAAAGTTTCTGCCCTCTAGATTCATCATTGCCCTCCCTACTTTCCATATTACTAATACATTAACAATTTATGCTAGAGGCAACGTTTTGATACTAATTTTTATAATAAATTTTTGAAAGGGTATTTTACTATAAATGCATTTCACGTAATATACCTTTTCTTCACGCTACCAAATGAAAAAATGCCATAAAAATAAAGAGGGTAATCACACCCTCTTTATTTCCCTTGCTACTTTAATCCTCTTACAGGTTTACTCATGTTACTGTCACCGTTCATAGTAACAGGATTATTTTCTTTATTCTTAAATGACTTCTCCTGTTTTTCATTAGAATTATTCTTTTTATCTTTCATAAACAACACCTCTTTCAGATGTTAGTTTTTCCACATTTCTTTTAAAAATTCATCTCTCCTGGATTTTTCTCTATCTTCTTTATTTTTAATGGAAAAGTGTTGATGATACGCTTCTGCTAAATAAAAATTTGCAAGTGGTACTATAAACCTGAGCTACTTCATAACGCGCTGTAATCTGCGATTTAACCACATCATAACTTGGATTATGAACATTCCTACCTGCATTCCCAACCTTTACTTCTATAACCGCTTCTAGACGCTAAAACCAGTCTACCCTACACCAAAAACATCCCCTACAAAGGTTTATCTTGATAATTTATTTTTTTATCTATATAACTCAAGAAAAGAGAGGCATGTACGCCTCTCTTTTCTAGTACTCCAAAAACATAAAATCTTGGTGCGACAGACGGGACTTGAACCCGTATGGTCTCCCACACGCCCCTTAAACGTGCGCGTCTGCCATTCCGCCACTATCGCAAATATTATTTTTATTATAAAGGGGAAATCTTATAGCCATATTAGCTTGCACCGCTTATAACTACAAGATTTATTATATATCAGTTTAATATGAATTGTCAATATATTAGTTATTTTTTAAGATACCTTAAATTTATCACCGTATAGTTTAAAATAAATTTTATAATTTGTCTTTACTTTTTTTACATATTTATCGGTTTCTCCAAAAGGAATGTTATTTAATTTTTTTCCATCCTGTGAATATTCTTTATTTTTAAGCCACTTTTGAACATTTCCACGCCCACCATTATAAGCCGCCAGCACCAAATCTATATCTCCATTAAATTCGGTATTTAAATTATCAATATACCAACATCCCATAGCAATATTAATTTCATTATCATATAATTTTTCTACTTCATAGTCTTTTAATTCCATATTTTTAGCAATCCAAAGTCCCGTATCTGGCATTATCTGCATAAGCCCATAGGCACCTCTATTAGACATAGCTTTTCCATTAAAATCACTTTCTGCTTTAATTACAGCTGCAACCAAACATGGATCTACATTATACCTTTGAGAATACGTAACTATATGCTCTTCATATTTTATTGGATAAAAACTTTTAAAAATACTTTTAATATTAATTACTATAATGCACAAAAAAATTATGCATAAAATTTTTATAATTTTTTTAAACTTCATCTTTCACATCTAACCTTTCTAATTGTGTAATAATCAAATCTAGTTGTAACTTTGTATTTTCAATGCTTCCTCCATTATCAATAATAAAATCCGCAAACTTCCTTTTTTCATCTATTGGCATTTGAGCTCTTATTCTATCCATTGCTGCGTATAAATCTAAATCGTCCCGAAGCATAATCCTTTGTATCTGAACATCGCTGCTTACCCAAACTAATATAATTACATCCATACTGGTATGTAAATTATTCTCTATTAAAGTAGGCGCATCAAGAAAACATACCTTACAATTATCTTGTTCATAAGCTTTTATCCTACGGTTTATTTCATTTATTATAAAAGGCATAATTATACGCTCTAGCTTTTTTCTTAGGGTATCATTTTTAAATATATAGTTTCCAAACTCTTTTCTCCTTAGTTTACCTTCCTCGTCAAAAAACTCATACCCAAATTCCTCTTTAATTTGAGAGATTACCTCAGGATTTATTATAAACACCTCTCTAGCTACAATATCGGCATCAATAATTGGAAGGAGCTTTTCTTTTAGCATATTAGTTACTGTGCTCTTCCCACTACCAATACCACCTGTTATCCCTACCTTAAGCATCTTATCCTCCCCCACTTTTTCTAATTGAAAGTTATGGCTTTAATTCTCAATTTTTAATTACTTCGCCTCATACCAAGTTTCTCCAATACTTATTCCTACTTCTAGAGGAACTGAAAGTTTTATAACATTTTCCATCTGCTCTTTAACTAAACTCTCAACTTGTTGTGCCTCATCTTTATATACATTTAATATTAATTCATCGTGTACTTGAAGTATTAGAGTACTTTTTAACCCTGACTCCTTTAATTTATGGAATACATTTACCATAGCCAGCTTAATAATATCCGCCGCTGTCCCTTGTATTGGTGTATTCATAGCAAGTCTTTTTCCAAAGGACTGGACAATTTTATTTGAGGAGTTTATTTCAGGGATTGCTCTTCTTCTATTAAAGATTGTGGTAACACTATTATTTTTCTCAGCTTCAACCACTATATCCTCCATGTACTGCTTAACTTTTGGATATCTTGCAAAATAGGCATCTATATAAATTTTAGCTTCTTTTCTAGATACATTTATATCCTTTGCTAAGCTAAATTCTCCAATACCATATACTATTCCAAAGTTTACAGCTTTAGCATTACTTCTCATAAGTGATGTAACTTCTTGAAGCGGTACATTAAATACCTCTGAAGCAGTTTTGGTATGAATATCACTGTGGTTAATGAAAGCTTCAATTAAATTTTCATCCCCAGATATATGAGCAAGAACTCTAAGCTCTATTTGTGAATAATCCGCTGATAAAATAACACACTGATCATTGTGTGGTATAAATACTCGTCTTATAGCTCTACCCATTTCATGTTTTATAGGAATATTTTGCAAATTAGGCTCTGTACTTGATAATCTTCCTGTTGTAGTTACTGTTTGAGTAAAGTTGGAATGTATCCTACAATCTGTATCAATAACTGCTTGTAGTCCCTCTATATAAGTAGAAAAAATCTTTGTAAGCCCTCTATAGCGAGTTATTTCTGTGATAATAGGATGCTTATCTACTAGCACCTCTAAAACCTCAGCATTAGTTGAATATCCTGTTTTTGTTTTCTTTATAACAGGTAAATCTAATTTTTCAAATAATATCTTTCCTAATTGTTTTGGAGATTTGATATTAAATTCTTCTCCAGCTAATGCAAAAATAGTGCTTTCCATTTCATTTATGTCTTTTGCAAATTTTATGTTAAGCTCCGTTAATTTATCTTTGTCTATTGTAAACCCTTCTGCCTCCATATATGATATAGCCTCTGTTAATGGTTGCTCCATGGTATATAGAAGTTCTTCCATTTTATACTCTTTAATCTTCACTTCTAATAGTTCATAAAGTTTTTTTAGTAATGCTACTTTATTAATCTCTTTTGCATCACCCTCACCTACTATGCTAATTCTAAGAAATGTATCAATAAGAGTTTCTAAGCTATATTCACTTTGGGCTGAATTTATCAAATAAGCTGATAGTTCTGTATCAAATTTTACTGCTTGTAACACAATACCCTTTTTATTAAGAACTGTATAAGCATTTTTTAAGGAATGGCTTACCTTTTTAATATCTTTACTTTCAAGCAAAGTTTTTAAATAACCTATAGCTTTTTCTTCATCCTCATTAAATAGGTCAATAACCTTAATAGAATAGTTTTTTTCCTTATAACTCAGGTATATGTTATTTAAAGTAATTTTAGAAAAAACATTGGCGTTTGTAATATCAAAGATTATATAAATTGTATCTTTAACCTCTTCTACTAATTCCTTAAGCGCTGGTAGCTTATCTATTACTGTAAAATCAGCTGAAAATATTTCTTCAATTGAATCCTTATCATCTGCTATTTTTCCTATTAGTGATTTAAACTGTAATTTATAGAATAAATCTTTTACAGCACGTACATCATAGTTTTCTTTTGATTTAATTGAATCTAAATCTATTTCCATAGGCACACTAGTAATAATAGTAGCTAATTTTTTACTAAAAATAGCCTGCTCACTATAAGTTATTAAATTTTCTACAAGCTTTTTGCCACTGATTTTTTCAATATTCATAAGGACATTTTCTATACTCTTATACTCTTTAATAAGCTTATAAGCAGTTTTTTCACCAACTCCTGGTACTCCTGGAATATTATCCGAAGCATCTCCCATTAAGCCCTTTACATCTATAAATTCAGTAGGGGTTACTCCAAAATCCTCTATTATTCGATTTCTATCATATATTTCTTTTTCTGACATTCCTTTTTTATTTATTACAACTTTAACATTATCTGTGGCAAGTTGAAGTGCATCCCTGTCTCCTGTTACTATAAAGACTTCTAGTCCCTCTTTTTCTCCAATTACAGATAGTGTTCCTATTAAATCATCTGCTTCAAATCCATCTAATTCAAAAATGTCTATAGCCATTTTCTCTAAAAGTTCCCTAACTATAGCAAACTGTCCTATAAGCTCATCAGGCATTTTCTTTCTACCTGCCTTATAATCACTATATTCTTCATGACGAAAAGTAGGTGCCTTTCTGTCGAAGGTTGTAACAATATAATCTGGCTCAAATTCCTCTTTCATTTTTAAGAGCATATTTGTGAAACCATAAACTGCATTAGTATATATCCCATCTGAATTTGTTAGGGCTGGTAATGCATAAAATGCTCTGTACATAAGACTATGACCATCTAAAATTAATAACCTTTCTTTAGACATTTTAAATCCCTTCTTTCTGCTATGATTACATTTTTTTTAAAATATACTTAAATCTAATTCCTTAGATAATTCTTCTAAAACCTTTATACCACCAATACTATTACCTTTTTGATCCAGCGCAGGTCCAATTACACCAACACCCATTCTCCTAGGCACTGCTGCCATTATACCTCCACCTACACCACTTTTTGCAGGTATTCCTATATGCACTGCAAAATTACCTGAACCATCATACATGCCACAAGTAACCATTATAGTTTTAATTATTCTAGTAGCTTCTCTAGATAAAACTCTTTCATTCTTAGAAAAAATCACACCTGAATTAGCAAGCATAGCTCCTATTCTTGCTATATCCCTACAATTGACCTCCATTGAACACTGCTTAAAGTATACATCTAAAACCTCTTCCACATCACCCTCAATAACACCTGTGCTCTTCATGAAATAAGCCAGTGATCTATTTCTATCCCCTGTAGCTTTTTCAGAGGTATAAACACCTTCGTTAATATAAATATCAGGATTACCTGTAATTTTCCTCGTAAACTTTAAAATCCTATTAAACTTTTCCTCTGCAGTATCACCTGTAATTAATGAAACTACTGCAATTGCTCCAGCATTTATCATTGGGTTTATAGGTCTTTGGTCAATGTTCTTCTCTAAATTTATTATGGAATTAAAGCCAGCTTCTGTAGGCTCCATTCCTATTTTAGTAAACACATAATCTACTCCATTATCAATTATGGCTAGCATAAGTGTAACAACCTTTGATATACTTTGTATTGTAAATTTTGTTTCATAATCCCCTGCGAAAAATTCTTCTCCATCAAGAGTAGTTACGCAAATACCTAGAGCCTCTCCATCTGCTTTAGAAAGTTCTGGTATATATGAGGCAACTTTGCCTTCCTTAGTATAGTGTCTATTTTTTTCAATGATAGTATCCAATATTCTTTTCATGTTACCCCCCTGACTAAACAATACAATAAAATGTATTTTTTTATATTAGTATTTACATGTACACTACATATAATACTATACTTTGAATGGTATTTTCAATTCTTTGTGGAAAATTAAATGTTACATTGCTTAATATGGAATCAATACTTTAATCAAAATGAAAGCAGATATAAATTTTTACTATAACTATTGCATTAATTATATATATATGTTAAAATAATTCTTGTCAGACATGCCGAAGTGGTGGAACTGGCAGACGCGCTGGACTCAAAATCCAGTGGTAGCAATACCGTGCGGGTTCGATTCCCGCCTCCGGCACCATATAGTTTACAAAGAAAAGAACATTTAGGAATATTCTTCCTAAATGTTCTTTTCTTTGTTTTGTCCGCTTTTACTTTAAGTGAGGTTAAAACAGAATGGGACAGGTTAAAATTAAAGTTGGAAATTAAAAAGAAATATATTCTTTTTGATTAGAATTTTTTCTTAATAAATATGATAATATCAAAGGTGGAAGGAACCCTTGCCAGATCTAATATTAATTTATTCTTCTAAATTTTACTTGCATCTTCTCCATAAAGTCTGTAATGATAATTTTTAACTTTACTTAGTATCATAAATATTTTACCTCCATTCTTCTAATTGTTTAATTTTACTAATATCTTCTTAGTTTTTATTTATAATTAATTCAATAAAATTAATTCATATTAAACAGTTATTCTATCGCAATTCTCAAATTCTTTATATTTGGCACCTACTTTTTATACGGCTTCGCAATACAACATACTAAGCTTTATTAAATTCTATTGGTTAGTTAACATCTCTATTATCGGCATCTTAACTTCACATTGTCGACAAACAGTATAGCTTAAGAATAACTAGAAGTTCAAATCACAATGATATTTGTATATCGTTTAAGTATTTACGACGTGTCAGGTCCTTATACGACGGTTTACCAACTATACAAAATGTATTGTTTAATTCACTTACAATGTATCTCTATAGATATTTACTTCTGTAATGCATTCATCAATAATTGCTTCATAATTCCGTTCATATACTTTTAACCCACTAGGAAACTCAATTAACTTATTTCTAATAATGTTATATATATCTTCTTTACTAATACCGTATTGAAAGCAATTCTCAAAATCTATAAGTACAAAATAAAAATAGTAGTCACCGTTAATATAATCACTATCACCACCATGATAGCAACAATTCTTATCATCAAGGTTTAGTTTCTTACGATCCATCAATATCCTATAACAATTATCATTAGTGCAATCAATATTATATTTATTAGAAATACTAAATTTATGAATTCCTAAATTATCTACTAAATCTGAACATGCATCACCGCGAATATACCAAACCTTAGGATATTTTTCTGATTTTTCTTCTGGAAGTGCATACAGCTTGCCATTTTCAGTTAATAAATTTAGATATTTTCTTTGCTCATCCTTTATATCGTAATTAAACATTTGGAATGCAGTATCAAATATGATGGCAGCTAAGATAGATTCTTTTAAGCTATTGGACGCACTCCAAGTCAATTTAAATAGTAGATCAACATTAGTTTTATCTAGTGTAAAATTCGTTATTAACCATTGTTTAGTATTAAATATTTCATTTATTGAATCTTTAACTAACGATAACACTACCATTAGGCAGTAAAATATTGCAAATAATATGTATACATATTTTATATCAGTATTCTCTTTGTTTCCATATTTACGGCTTTCTCTAAGAAGTTGAGTTATTTCCTTAGTATAAAAATAAAATATGATAACACTAGTTATTGGAGAGATAATATTTAATAGTTCGGGACTTTCCTTATAATACTGGCTTGAAATGAGATAAGCACATAATAATATCATTGGAAACTTTGAAAATTGCCATAATATCTTGAGCGGTGTACTATATTCATTTTTAAATTTTTGTATTTTAATTTGCAAAAGTTTTTTCGTTTTTTAACTATTAGTTTT
This sequence comes from Clostridium sp. FP1, assembly GCF_011065975.2. Taxonomy (NCBI): domain Bacteria; kingdom Bacillati; phylum Bacillota; class Clostridia; order Eubacteriales; family Clostridiaceae; genus Clostridium; species Clostridium sp. FP1. The sequence goes on from NZ_JAAMNJ020000001.1 coordinate 3,698,236, forward strand.
AGTAAATTTAAAAATATGCATACAAAATTTAATATATTCTTTTGTATAGTCACTTTAAATAAAGACACTTTGCTTAACTACTTTTTTAAATCCATTTATCTTGCCTTCATATCGGTAAACATAGTAAGAGTTTTTATTCACTGTAACTAAGTGAAAATCTTCTTTGTTAAATTCATTCATTCTAGTTTTATCATAAGGCGTTAGCTGCTACGGTATTGTTACATCACCACACTGTAGTAAAATACCTACAACTTGATGTCCATAAACTTGTTTACCTTCTTAGTGAGAAAAATGAAATTGGCATTTCTCTATAGGATTTTTAGCCTGTGACGAAGGCTTTGTTTTCTTACAGATAGTATCATCAATAATCACATAAATAGGCTTACCTGTATCTTTTGATAACTGCCATATTTTTTTAATTGCAAATTTTTGTAATGCTCGTAAAATATACTCTTCATTCCATGGACTGTTGGATAAAAAATTTCCTACGGAAGTTCTATGCCTTGAGCTATAACAGCTCTCACTTATACGACTAACTTTACCATTGCAACCACGATCTACGGTCCCAAACACGAAGGCACAAATATGTTTAAGTTGTGGCAGTGTTAAATAAAGTAATATCTTAATTTCTATAATAAAGTTGTTAATTGATTTATCATATGGTATATTATTTTCTGTAGGCATTTTTCATCCATCCTTTAGTTATATTTCTTTGCAGTAATATAATGCCTTAGGATGGTGAAAATGTCTATTTTTGTGCTCTTTTTTCTTATTTCCAGAATATGTTATCAAATTTGCTCATTTATAGTTTATATATAAATATATTTTTTTATAATAACGTAGATGAATGTAATCTGGATTATTATAGTACGGGCGTTTTATTTCATTGGAAGAAAACTCTGGTTTAATTTCTCGTAATAGTTCAAATTGTAATTCAAGAATATCCTTGCAATAATTTCTATTAATTAAATATTCAATAACACCATCCTCATCTGAATAAACGTTACTTTCAATAAGCTCAAAACACTTATCGAATTTTTTATCTACTATCTTACAAGCAGTGATTATGTCGTCATAAAGTTCCGTGCACATTGGCTTATTATGAGCAACCACGTTTATCATTTGATTAGGTATCAGTAAAAACTATCTCATGCTTAGCATCTATTTTATGTTATTTCAACATAAAACTATTTTTCCCTGCAATATTTATAAAAATAATCAAAAAAAATAAAACTCTGAGATTACCTCAGAGTTTTATTTTTAATCTTTAACTTTATAAATACTATTTTACTGGTGTACTTGTGTATTATATTATATGATATCCTATAAACACCGTAGAGCCTACATCAGGGTAATTTTCACTCACTAGAACTCATACCAATCACTCCTAGATTTTTTCTTATCTCATTCTTTAGGCGTCTGCTTTACCAAATATTTCTCTATTCCTCATTTTCATGCATGATTTCTTCAACCTCAAGTATCTCTCTATCCTTATTTATTTCTCTCTTTAATTCTTCTTCCGTAGGCATATAAAGCATATACTTTGAGGCAAATATTTGTTTACTCTCTTCTAAAATCGAGTATTTTACTATAGTTTCATTTTTTTCAGAACATAATATAATCCCTATAGTTGGATTATCATCTCCGCCCTTTATTTTTTTCTCATAGTATCTAACATAGAAATCCATTTGACCTAAGTCCTGATGAGTTAATTTACCTAGTTTTAAATCTATTAACACAAAACATTTAAGCAAATAATTATAGAAAACTAAGTCCACATAGAAATGCTCTCCATCAGCTGTTATTCTTCTCTGTCTTCCTACAAATGAAAATCCTTTTCCAAGTTCTAAAAGAAACTCTTGTAAATTATCTATTAATCCTTGTTCTAAATCTCTTTCTAGAAACTTTTTATTTTCTTTTAAATCTAAGAATTCTAATATGTAAGGGTCTTTAACCATATCATTTATACCTTTAGAAGGTTCTAATTCATTTATTTCATTCCTTACTTCATTTCTATTTTCCTCTTGAGTTGATAGAAGTCGTTCATAATAGAAAGAATTAATTTGTCTTTCTAACTGTCTTGTACTCCAATTACTTTTAATACATTCATCTATATAAAAAGCTCTTTTTCTTTCATCACTAAGTTTAATTATAAACCTATAGTGAGTCCAACTTAATTCTTGACGCAGTGCGTCAACATTGTTGATTAACGAATAAAATTTCCTCATTCTTGATAAATTACTTTTATCGAACCCTCTACCATAATCAATTGTAAGTTTTTTTGATAATTCACTTATTAGTTCTTTGCCATACTCTGCTCTTTCATTGCCATCTTGTGCTACGTAAATTATTTTCCCTATTTCCCAGTAAGCTTTAACCATATAAAAATTAATAGAAGAATAAGCCTTAGACCGCGCTGCTTCTAATGTACTTTTTACATTTTCATAAAGCATATTTGTTGAAATATCCTTATCACTAGAACTCATATCCAATGCCTCCAATACTATAGTTTTCTAAACAATGTCACTAATCTAAAATTCAAAAATATATAATTATTATATCATGTCTTAATACTTACAAAGTATATTTTACTTTCATTAATAAAATCGCTTTAAATCTCTTCTTTATTATATCCATTCCTCATCATCAGATTCTTCTATTCCATATTCATGGCTGAAGATGAATAAATTGCAACCATTTTTTTGCCCGTTTTTTGTCCATCTTTTGTCCGCTTGTCCGTAAATTGTCCGCTTGTTATCTAATATTATTTAAAATTAATTAGTAGTTATTAAATTCATATAGTGCTACTTCACCATGAAAATAAAATTTTTCACTTCAGAGCACATTTATTTTTATCATACCATTATTATATGATGTATCAAAAGTGGCTTTCAATCTCGTTTAAGATTCTGCATTAATTTCAAGCATAATCTTCTTTTGCTGACTAATAATTCTTCTTATACTTTTATCCGAAAGATAGTATTCCTGAGCTAAATCTAAGATTACAGCACCTTTTATATATTTTAAATAAAATATCTTTACTCCTACAAAAATTTATTTTTTGTTGAAGCAAAGACAAAAAAAACTGTTACAAAGCTACGTTTGCAACAGTTTCCATTCTTATATGAAGGAACAAATGTATGAAATCATCTATTAAATCGCCTAATGCTGAATAATTGCACACTAAGTAAACTTATAGGTATGGCATGTAGAATTTCAAGTTATGGTACCAATAACGCTCATAGATGTGTGCTTTGCAACCACTCAGCTGGAGAAAATGAAGTAGACTTTGTTTCACCTATCTGCAAAACAGCTAATACTGGGGAAGCTGCCTATAGGTCAATAGACTTTGATCTATGTTTAGATAGCAAGAAGTGTAACGAACGAATCGTAGCAATCGAAAAGCTTGAGAAAATTTTAAAGGGTGTTAACAGTATAAAGTGATAGTGACATGCTTATCCAAACCATCTCCACCGGTGAAAAAAACCAAGAAATGAATACAATTGAGATTTCCTAGCATAAAGCATCTTATTCAGATTTTCTTCTTTGTGAGTTTGCTTTTATGAATTGTATTTGGTATCATATGATTTGTAAGAACATTACAAAAAGTTATTAAAAAAGGTGGAGTAACAATGGATAATCAAGAGCAAAAACATCAGCGACGTGTTCGATATAAAGGCACTAACCCTAAATCTTATAAAGAAAAATATAAGGAACTGCAACCAGAGAAATATGCTGATACCATAGCAAAAGTTATTCAAAAGGGTAGTACTCCTGCTGGTATGCATCGTTCAATTTGTGTTAAAGAAATATTAGAATTCTTACAAATTACTCCCGGGCAAACAGGACTCGATGTAACACTAGGTTATGGTGGTCATACTTTAGAGATGCTTAAATGCTTAAATTCAAAGGGACACTTGTATGCAATGGATGTAGATTCTATTGAGTTACCGCGCACCCAAGAGCGCTTAGAGAGCTTAGGTTATGGCTCCGAAATTTTAACAATCAAGCAAATGAACTTTTCCCATATAGATCAAATTGCTTTAGAATCAGGGCCATTGAATTTTGTATTGGCAGATTTGGGTGTCTCTTCAATGCAAATAGACAATCCTGAAAGAGGATTTTCATTTAAGAGTGAAGGGCCACTCGACTTACGTCTAAATCCTAAAAAAGGTATATCTGCTGCAGCTCGTTTAAAAACTATTTCGCTAGATGAATTACAAGGAATGCTTATAGAAAACGCCGACGAGCCTAATGCTGCAGCAATCGCTAGAGCTATTATTTCCCAAATTAAAAAAGGAATAGATATATCAACAACAACGCAGCTTCAACAAATTATCAAAGATGCTCTGAAATTTATTCCAGGAAATGATACGAAGGATGCAATTAAAAAAACCTGTCAACGATGCTTTCAAGCATTGCGAATTGATGTCAATAATGAATTTGAAGTGTTATATGAATTTTTGGAAAAGCTTCCTACTACCCTTGCTGAGGGTGGGCGCGTTGCTATACTTTCATTTCATTCAGGAGAAGATCGTCTCGTTAAAAAATCTTTTCAACGCTTTTTTCGTGAAGGCATCTATCGTGAAATAGCTGAAGGTCCTATTCGACCATCATCACAAGAATGTAATACCAATGGTCGTGCTCGCTGTGCTAAATTACGTTGGGCTATAAAAGCATAATTTTTAATTTTCGGCACTTAATTTGCCTAAAAAGACAGCAATCTAGTCTTTTTAATAATTCTAAATGACTTTATCAACATAGCCTATTATAATCAATCTTCTTGATTATAATAGGCTATTACTAAAAAAAGATAGACTTCCCCTCCTCAAAATTATTCACTTTCATTATAATACAACAAATGATACTTTAATATTTAAATAAAATATTTATTGGTTATTTACCTATATATAAACATTATCAGTTGATTTTTTCGAGGAAAGTACTTGCTGCATCACAAATATCTGTAACATTAGTTTGATAAATGAAATGGGAGCAATCAATAATTCTTGATTCAGCTTTTGCTCCCAGTCTATTTAAGTGATTTATTTGATATTCTGCTCCTACTTTTTTCTCCGTTTGTGAGGATATAAGTTTCAATACCGGTATTTCTTGAGGGAAACCTATTGCATTTACCTCCTTGATATTTTCAAGCATGCGATACGACTGATTGATTATAGTATCGTTGAGAACATAATAAGCAAACAATTTATAGTCACTGATTTCTTTTTCAGTGTATCCATTTTCGGCTTTTTGAGAAGGATGCATCAATCCATTAATGCGTGTTAATCCACAAGCTTGCTGCAACTTGGCTATTCCGAATAAGAATTTGGGCGGATTTCCAGTTCCTGTTTTTGCAGTTGATGTTGTGTCCAGCATAATAATCGCAGACACCTCATCAGGATATTTTGCAGCATAATATTCACTGTAAATGCCAGACGCGGAGTGAGGCATTAAGACATAAGGCGCCTTAAAGCCAGCCAAAGATAATGCAGTTCTGATTTCTTCCGTATAGTTTTCATTTGTTCGTGGTGTATCTGCCTGGTCGCTGAAACCAATACCGAAATATTCAATGCAGACAACAGTATATTCTTTAGAAAGCTCTCTCATCAGTGGTCCAAAGTCCGCACTTGGTAAGGACACCCCAAAACCCGGTAACAACACAAAGGTTTTCTCGCCATCACCCATAGAATACACATGCATCTTTTGCTGCTTTATTTCTACCATCTGTCCATAAGGTGATACAGCTTCAAGCTCATTTGAAAAAAATATTTTATTGATAGCAAATCCGATTATATTAAGACAAACAATGACTCCTAAGATAATTGCAAAAACAGTCATTACCTTTTAACCTCTTTTCTTTTTGATTTTATACATTTTTCTCACTCACTCTCTGTAGGTGCAGATATCACAGAAATATCTCTGGCTTTTCTTCCGTTTGCAACTTCAAAGTTGTATTTTATAATAAGCACTCGTAGCTCCGATAAAAATTGGTCAAACTCATTGTCATCCATCATAAGCACTGAATTGTTCAAAAAAATTTTATCTTTAGCAGGGTCCGGATTTTCTCCGCTGAAGTAGTTGTGAAACCTTGCATATCTGTTCATCAAAAAACCCAATGCATTCTGAGAAGCATTTTCAAGGGTGTTATTCTTTGATATTTCCCCTATATTCAAGGCAAGGGTTCTTTCAAGGCTCCCTCGAATTTTTTTTTCGGATACAACAGATAAAATGTTGTTATCCAATAAAATATTGATATGACGGTACATGGTGGTCCTCGGAACATCACTGATTTTTTCACAAAGCTCTGTGGCAGTAATGCTTCGTCTTGTGGAAAGCTCTTGTATGATTCTCATTCGGGCAGGATTTAACATAACCTCATTTATCTCTTTCGTAATACTACACCTCCATTGGTTCCATTTATAATTATAATACCAAAAATGGAATTAATCAAGCAAAACATTAACCCCTGTTTTAATGTTTGAATACACTCATAAACACAAAAAAAAATTAGTACAGGAGTAAATTCCCATACTAATTTCTAGTTAGACATACACTTCTAAAATTATTACACAAATCTATCATTATCTATTTTTTTATTATTACATCATACAAAATACCAGTTCTGCCTACAGCTACAACATCTAAAGTTAGTAATGAATGACAGTACCCTTCTTTACATTCCGGTATATTTAAATATTCATGTTTCAGTTCTTCCAAATATCCACACCTGTATTTTTCGTCACTTACTAGTTCTTGCAACTCATTTATTATGTTATTCTCAAATTCATCCCTGGTATACTCATTGTATGTACCCATGATTTGAGATTCCCCATATACCGCCTTTATCCATACCCTAAATACCATCTCTGTACTACATGTATATTTCTTTTTTAAACTATACTTAACTGACATCTAATTTTACACCTCATTTAACCTTTCTTTTATTATTTATGACATCTTAGCTACTAGCATAATTATGCCCATTTTCATGTCAAAAAAATAAATTTTAGGAGCATATATAGTGAACCCCTTAGTAAAAATTTCACATCATTTATTCGTGATTTACAATAAATATTAAACTTTACTTATAATTTTTAAATAAAAGCCTTAGAAACTACATAAAAAATATTTTTTTATTTCTCCTTTCAAATTTTAATTTTATGTTAATGGCTTAAATCCTTTTAACCTTAAAGCATTTGTTAATACAGAAACCGAACTAAAACTCATTGCTAGTGCTGCAATAATAGGATTTAGAAGCGGGCCTCCAAATAGGTGCAGTATTCCCAGTATATTGTAACCAAAAGCCCAAAATAGGTTTTGTTTTATATTTGTTATTGTTTTCTTACTTAACTGTAACGCAGCAGGTACATCCATTAAATCACTTCTCATAAGTACTATGTCTGCGGATTCCATAGCTACATCTGTACCTGACCCTATAGCTATACCAATATCAGCTTGGGCAAGTGCAGGCGCATCATTAATTCCATCCCCAACCATAGCAACTTTTTTACCTTCTGCTTGAAGCTTTTTAACGACCTTTGCTTTATCCTCAGGCAGAACTTTATTACCTTATATACTAACTTCTATTCCATAACCAGGTATAGCTTCAAACTTATCTACCTTTTTAAGTTCTAAAGATCTTTCTTCTGCACCTTTAACTATAGCCTCCCCTAATGGATGTTCAGATCCTTTTTCAGCAGAGGCTGCTACTTGAAGTAAGTATGTCTCGGAAATACCCTCTACAGTAACAATATCTGTTACCTTTGGTTTTCCCTCCGTAAGTGTTCCAGTCTTATCAAATACTATATCACCCACTTCAACTTCATCAATTGAAATTTCAATTTCCATATTATCTCTTATGATAATAGCTGTTTTAGGTGCTAGGCCCATAAGCTTTTTAATTGCCTCGGAAGTCTTTCCTTTTGTAACTGATTCTAAATACTATCCTAAGGTAATAAGTGTCAAAATAACTCCTGCTGATTCAAAGTACATTACATAATCAACATTCCCCAGAAAGGTTATTTCATATACAGCAAATAAACTATACAAAAATGCCGCAGATATTCCAATGGATATAAGCGAATCCATATTAGGACTTAACCGTACTAAAGATTTAAATCCAACAATAAAATACTTTTTACCAGAAGTCATAACTGGAATCACAAGTATCAATTGTATAATGGCGTAAGCTACTGGATGTAGCATAGGGTCAATAGCTAAAGGAAGCTGATAGTTCAACTTTTCTGCAATCATTGGCACCATTGCAATTAGAAGTAATGGCACTGCAAATACTGCTGATATTATAAATCTATTCCATAAGGCTTTTATTTCTTTTTCTTTTTTTCTCGATCAATGTCCACGTTACTTTCATCTTCGCAGGCTTTGTATCCTGCTTTTTCAATTGCTTTCTTTATGTCAGAAGTTCTTACCCTGGTCGGTTCAAATCTTATATTCAATTTTTCAGTAGCAAAATTTACATTTGTTTCAACTACTCCAGGGAGTTTTTTTATAACCCTTTCGATGGTCTTTGCACATGCAGCACAGGTCATTCCTTCTATTTTTAATGATTTTGTTTCCACCTTATATTGCCTCCTTAATACCTTGCATAGTATATTTATAACTAACTGAATTTATTTTAATTTATAACCCTTAACTAATTCATCATCTTTACTGTCCATATTATCTTTACCAGCTACTTCTAATTTAAATCCAGTACCCTGAAGTTTTGTAACATCTAAGCCTGCTTTAATTAGTGGCTCTGCCTTAAATACAAATTCCATGTCCTCATCAGATGTTCCTAAGTTCTCTGTAAAATGCACTGAATTTCCCTCTCCAAGCATTAAAGCATAATGTTTTTCATCTGCCATATATTTAATTAGCTTTGGATCCTGCTCTAAGATTCTTCTAAAAGCATCCTCTGAGCCATTTGAAGTTTCTTTTTTATCACTTACGTTAAAAGGAAAAATTATTCTATTTGATAGCTGAACTCCGCCTTCTATCTCAGCAGGTTTATATACCCACTTATTTGGGTCTAGCTTTTTAACATCCAGACCAGCTTTAATTAATGGATCCGCATCTATTACCATAGCAAAGTCTATTTTATTTGCAGAGGTATCTTTAGTCCATTCGAACTTATCATTTGCAGGAAGCTTAAATCCCCAATGCTTAAGAGCACTGTGATAGCCCTTGCTCTTAGGATTTGCCTTTACAATAGCATTAAAAGCTTTAAGCCCACCATCAGAGTCTTTACTTACAGTTTGAGATTTACTACTACAGCCCACAAATGATAGAGTAAGAATAGCTGAAGTTAACAATATCATAATTTTTTTATTATTTTTCATATTTAAAACAACTCCTTCTAATATTTATAGTTATATAATATCCAATTATTATGAAGATCAAATTAAGAAACATATTATTATTCACCTATGCTCCTAAATACTCTTTTCTTATTTGCTCTAAATCTACATTTTTCAAATCATCTACAATAACCATAGACCCTACAAACTTGGTTTTTAAGGTGCTGTGGAATCTCCTCCACCCATGTTGCAACCAGGCATTCCACTTGATGGAGCTGGTATTGAAGCATCTGGCTTTGAGGTGTCCACAGCTTTCACATTGTCAACCACTTTAAATATACCCCTAATCATGCCCATTCCACAGCTGAAGTTTATATCTTTATCCTTTGGTGTAAATTCAATAACATTCTCGCCTGGCTTCAAATCCCTCTGAATGTTTAAAGTCGGAATAATAATTTGGCTGTTACAGGAATTTAATGCCTTACCATCAATTATCCATTTTACAGGCATATTTTTCTGTATATATAGACCATTTGGGGTATAACCAGCACCATCTGCCGTCATCCGAACTATCTGAACCCCATTCTCTATAATTGGTTTAGCAGCGGGCGAAGCTGATGCCGATGTTTTATTACCAGATAAAGTAGCAGCTAGTGAAGCTGTAGTTGGTATGTTAACACCAGCCAGGGCTAGTCCTCTAGTTCCCATTACCATACCCAAAACTACAACTAGTATTCCACTAAATTTTAAAAGAGTTTTTGTATATCCTTTACTTATGAGACCTGATAGTGCGCCAAAGGTAAGCATTAATGGTACTGTACCTAGAGAAAATATTAGCATAGCTAAGGCACCCTTGTAAGCACTTCCAGTTCCTAAGGCATATAATTGCATTGTCTGAAGGGGTCCACAGGGCATAAGTCCATTAAGAACGCCGACTAAAAAAGGAGTCTTTGGTTTTTTCTTAAGCTTGCAAGCAGACCATGGGAGCTTTATATTAAACTTTCTGAATAAGCTATAGCCACTCATATTGAGTCCCATCATTACCATAAACAAACCAGCAAATATTTGGAGTCCAGCCTTAACGGGTAATGAGAGTGAAAGCACAGAACCTAGAGAACCAACTATCCCACCAAGAATAGTGTAGGAAACAACTCTACCTGCGTTGTATAGAATGGCAGGTTTCATGGAGTCAAATTTACTTTTACTATCTTTATTTATACTTTGTGATAGCATTATTCCCCCACACATACCTACACAATGGATTGATGTAAGGGCTCCAACAATGAATAGAACAAAATATGTAGCACCGTTTAGCCTTGAGGTCATATCAATTCCACCTGTTGAATTTCCAATTAATATAATTGCTGCTACAATTATGAATATACCCACTATTTTATGGTTATTTGAATTCTCTGTACTATAACCAGCTGCTTTTATAGTAGTTTTAATATTTTCGTTGTTGCAGAAATCTGTATCATACTCTATAGTTAAAGATTGGTCGCTGAAACTAGCCTTAGCGGTTTTTACACCATCTAATTTTGTAACTGCTCTTTCCACTCTTGCCCCGCAAGATGTACATGTCATGTCAAAGACTTTGATTTTTTCTTTTTTAACGCTCACTTTTTTACCTCCTAAAAGTTCTTATCTTAATAGTTAATGTTATATTAAATGGCTCTTTATCTTGCAAGGTTCATGAATATTAAGCTGTACCTTTAATCCTATGAATATAAATCTTAATTTTAATTATACAAAAAAGATGTGTAGATTTTATAAAGAATATATATTATGCAAAGTTCATTAAAAAAACTTCAAACTGTACTTTGCACAATATATGTATTTCTTATTTTACTCTTCTGGCAGTTACATAATCGTTTCTTCCTACTGGTGAAATTTTAATCACATCTCCTGTATGAGGTGCATGGATATAATTATTATCACCAACGTACATGCCCATGTGGTGAGGACTCGCAAATGTTCCAAAGAATATCAAATCTCCAGGTTGAAGATTATCTCTTGATACTTGTACACCATCGTTTATCTGATCAAAGGTGGTTCTCCCTACTGATATTCCAAAATGCGCGTATACGTATTGTGTAAATCCTGAGCAATCAAATCCCGAAGGAGATGTTCCACCCCATAAATATGGTGTGCCAAGGAAGTTAGAAGCGTAGGCTATTATAGCATTATCTGCTATAGTAGCTGATCCTCTTGAAGGTGTATATTTAGGTGATGAATTTCTTATTTCATTTATCCTTGTTATGCTTTTACTTGCTGACACTTCTGGTTCACTTATTTGTGCTATAAGAATATTTGCCTTACTGTTTTTTAGTTCTGTTATCAATTTATTATGTAACTCTTTAGAGACAATTTCCTTGCTCTTTAGTTCAGCTATCAATTTATTTTGTGATTCTTTAGTAACATTTATCTTATCAAGCTTCTGCTTATTTTCTACTTGTAAATTCAGCAATACTCCCTTTGTATTATTTAAACTTTGCTGCTTTTCAATTAATTCTTTTTGGGCGACTTTAAACTCCGCCACTACTTTTTCATCAAATTCAATAATGGTTTTTATGTTTTCTACTCTAGATACAAAATCTCCAAAGCTCTCTGACTCAAGTATTACACTCATATACCCATCAAATCCATTTATGTACAAGATTCTCATTCTACTATTAAATAATTCTTGTTCCTTTTGGTTTTCCTTTTCAACCTGTTTAGCCTTCGTAGCGGCACTTTCAATCGCCTTTTTAGTTTGGAGTATTTTCACTTTATTTTCTTCTGTCTTGATCATGATTTCTTCAATTTCATTATCAAACTCTTCTAGTCTAGTTTCAATTGCTCCCCTCTCATCTTGAATTTTTGTTAGTGAATCCTTCTGCTGTTGTAACTTCTCATTTGTTGGAATCGCGAGTGTTGTTACATTTGAAGTGAAAATCAAGGTAATTACAACGGCGATACTTCTCAGGGCATTCTTCATTATTACATCTCCTTCACTCTTTTAAAATTCATAAGACACAGAGAGAATTTATCATAAACTTATGTAGTTCTTATGAAGATTGCGCACACTCTGGGCGCAGAAAAAAAAACCCTTGTAAACATTTTATTTTGTTTACAAGGGTTTTTAAATATAATTTTTTATGGGTAAACTATTCTAATTTTCAGCAACATAGTCAGCTTTGGTTCTGCTACTTTCATTCTTACCAGGAATTGTAACACTAATATATACACTTCCTGACGCTAAATTAAGTTGAGATATAGTAATAGTTATTTGTGTACCATTGGATGATGCTGTTGCTATACCAATCAAATTTCCACCAGTAGAAGCATCATAAACTTTTACAAGCGAACTAGGTATCAAATTATTCACTGTAATTGTATCAGGTGTATTTACTTTATTATTAACTATACTTACATTTCCAGCAAATACAGCTGCTGAGTCTTGCTCTGCAGTATAATTGACTTTTATTCTGCTACTTTCGCCTTTCCCGAAATTTGCAACAGAAATATATGCACTTCCAGCGTTAGTATTTAATTGTGGGATGGTAACAATAACTGAATTGTTATTGTTTGACACAACAGCTGAACCAAGCAAATTACCATTACCTGCAGCATCATAAACATTAACAATATCATTAGCTGTTACGCCGCTTACAGTTACTGTATCAGCTAATACAGCATTATTTACAATAGATATATTTCCTACAAGGGGAGATATAGACTCTGAAACATAATCAGCTTCAGTCCTGGCACTCTCTGTATCACCATATCTTATTACAGATAAATAAACACTTCCAGCAGTGGTTCCAAGTTGTGAAATACTTATAGTAACGTCCGAATCACCACTTGCTACAGTTGCGGTTCCAAGCAAAGTTCCACCCGTAGCCGAACTATAAGCTTTAACTATATCCTTAGATGATAAACCTGTTACATTAATGGTATCGGATTTTCCTGAATTATTTACTAGGGTTATATCACCTTTAGCCAGAGCATCTGATTTTGATTCAGCATTATATGTTACTGGGGTTCTAGCACTCTCTGCTTTACCAGTACTTTTCACAGAAACATATATGTTTCCACCACTGATTCCAAGTTGTGTTAGTGTAAGCGTTACTGCCCTGCTACCAGCAGGTACCGTTGCTGTTGCTAATAAAGTTCCAGTAGCACTGTTATATATATTAACTACATCATTAGGTTGTAGACCTATCAATGCAACTGTACCAGGTATTGTTGCATTGTTTACTACTGTTATATTTGCAACGTCTGGAGCACTACTAACTAGTTTTGCAGCGTAACCAATCACTGTTCTATCGCTTTCTAGCTTTCCTGTGCTTGTAGTTGACACATATACATCTCCAGCTACAGATCCTAGCTGAGTAACTGAAATCGTTGCTTCTGTATCATAAGTTCCAACTGTTGCTGTACCAAGCAAAGTTCCTCCTACAGCGGCATTATAAACATTTATAATATCGCCACCGCTTATTCCGTTAACTGTTACTGTACCAGCTATCCCCGCATTATTTACAATAACTACGTTGCTAGCTACAGGTGAATGAGATTTAGATTCTGCAATAAATCCTACTTGAGTTCTACCACTTTCAAGTTTGCTTGTACTTATTACAGAAACATATACACTTCCTGATCCAGTTCCGATCTGATTAATTGAAACTGTTGCACTTGTTGCATAACTTGCTATAGTTTCAGTTCCAAGTAAGGTTCCGCCAGTAGCAGAATCATATACATTCACTATATCAGTAGCAGAAAGTCCCGTTACTTTTACAGTATCTGTAATTCCTGCATTGTTAGCAACAACAATACTACTAGCTGCTGGAGTATTGGAAGTTGGCTCTGCAGAATAATCTACTTTTGCCCTATCACTTTGAGATTTGTTTGTACTTGTTACTAATACATAAACGCTTCCTGCAGTAGTTCCAAGTTGCGGTATAGAAATAATTGCATCAGTACCGCCGGAAGCTACTGTGGCAGTGCCAAGTAAGTTTCCACCCTTAGCCAAATCATATATATTTACAATATCATTAGCAGAAAGTCCTGTTACTTTCACAGTATCTGCCATACCTGAGTTATTGGTAATTGATACATTTATAGCATCTACCAAACTAGATTGACCTTCAGCGGCATATTTAACGTCTACCCTAGCACTTTCTATTTTATTTGTACTTGTTCTAGAAACGTAAATATCGCCTGCTTGGCTTCCAATCTGGGCAATTGTTATTGTTGCTTCAGAACTGTATTTTGCCACTGTTGCAGTCCCTATCAAATTTCCACCCCGTGCTGCATCATACACATTGATGATTTCATTATCTGAAAGTCTACCAACTTGTACGGTATCAGGTTGTCCTGCATTATTAGTAACTACTATATTACTAATATCTATAATAGTAGAACTGCCTTCTGCAGCGTAAGTAGATTGTGTTCTTGAGCTTTTGATTTTATTTGTACTAGTTATAGAAACATATACGCTTCCAGAACCAGTTCCAAGCTGAGCTATAGATACCGTAGCACTTGTACTACCAGAAGCTACTGTAGCAGTCCCTAATAAAGTTCCACCACTTGCGCTATCATATACATTTACTACATCACCATCAGCTAATGTAGAAGCATATACTGTATCCGCTTTACCTGAATTATTACTTACAATTATATTATTCACATCTATGGTATTAGATTGTCCTTCAGCAGCATAAGAGGTTGCAATCCTTCTGCTTTCTATCTTGTTTGTACTTGTAACGGAAACATATACAGTCCCCGCAGAAGTTCCAAGTCGCGATATGCTAACAGTTGCAGATGTATTATTAGTTGCCACTGTTACAGTTCCTAATAAATTACCTCCGGTTAACGCATCATATACCTTAATCACATCTCCAGCAACAAAATCGGATACAGTCACTGTATCAGCCGTCCCTACATTATTAGTGATTAATATATTACTAGAATCAACTAAAGTTGATTGCAATTCTCCATTATAGGTTACGCCAGTTCTATCACTTTCAAGCGTTCCTGAACTTGTAACCGAAAGATAAACAGTTCCTGAGGTCTTGCCCAATTGAGATACATTAATAGTAACATCGGATCCAGATGCTGCAACAGTCCCTGTTGCTATTGTAGTTCCTCCAGATGCTACCGTATATACATTAACTTTATCTTTAGGAGAAAGTCCATCTACGTATATTGTATCAACTTTTCCCGTATTGTTTGTAATTGTTACATTTCTCACAAGTACTAAATTGGATTGATTTTCAGCCGAAAAAACTATAGGAGTTCTAGTACTTTCATGCATTCCTAGGCTTGTGACTGAAATATAGAGAGTTCCACTTGTAATTCCAAGCTGAGTAAAAGACTTGGTTACCTCTGTGGTATTAGAAGGTACTGTGGCAACTCCAAATAAATTTCCACTAACTGCTACAGTGTATATTTTTACTATATCGCCAGGATTAAGCCCGGAAAGATTTACTGTATCGGCTTTACCTGAATTATTTGTAATTGTTATGTTACTAGCTATGGGTGCACTTGAGTAATTTTCGGCTGAAAAATCAGCTCCTACTCTATCACTTTCAAGCATCCCTTTACTCTTAACTGAAATATATACACTTCCACCGGTAACACCAAGCTGAGTGAAGGATTTAGTTACATCTGTAGTATTGGAACCCACAGTTGCAGTTCCAAGTAGCCCTCCTCCAGTTGCTTTATTATATATTTTTATTGCATCTCCAGGAATAAGCCCCGAAACATATATTGTATCGGCTTTACCTGAATTGTTTGTAACTATTATGCAAGATGACAATGGAGTATTGGAAACAGGCTCCGAATCATATTCCATTTTAGTTCTACTGCTCTCCGTCATACCTTTAGACATAACAGATATATACACGCTTCCTTTTAAAGTTCCAATCTGCGCTATTTTTATAGTTAAATCTGTTTTATTTGCACCTACAGTTGCTTTGCATATTATTTTTCCACCTGTAGCAGCATTATATACGTTAACTATATCACCAGTCATTACACCAGTGACATATATAGAATCCGCTGTTCCTATTACATTGTTGGTAATTGTAACCTCATCTGAACTCGGTGCAGCTGATGCGCTTAGTGCATAGGCCGTATATGGTTGAAAAACAAAAAATACGATTAATAGTATAGACAAAATTCCTAAAAGTGACTTTTTCATTATAATAACTCCTTTCAATAATAAGATGCATATCAACTATTTACAATTAGATAAATTTTATAAGGTGTTCTTTATCTAACGTTTTAACGACATTTCAGAAGGAAAGCCTCCTACTTCTATAAGTGGGAGGTACATGCTACAACAAAAATAAAACTTCAGTGGGAGTCTAAATCTCCTTCTGAAGTCGTTAATATTGCAACACCGCAGGTGATGATTTAACGACTTGATCTAACTTAAATTATAATAACAATAAAAGCAAATTTTCATGTGTACCTCCAAATTATTAATTTGCATCCTTGCATAAATTTGCATCCTTGCATAAATACTCTTTAAATAAATTATCGTAATAAATTGTCTTTTCTTTAGGGGTAGAGTCAACATTTCCCATAAAGTATGGAGGTGATATATTTGGTAACATTCGATGATCGATTAAAAACTAAAAGAAACAAAAACCATATTAATTAGAAACAATGCCTGATTATTTATCCAGATCTTCATTGTCACTTAAATGGAGTTTGATATGAATTACCACCTTAAATTTTTTATGTCGCCTAAAAGATGTAATATTATAACAATTCAAATACCATCTAAAACGAATCTACAGTAAGTATATACAAGCATGAGGGACAATATATGTTTTTTTGTGAATAAACTCACGAATTTAGTCGTATTTTGTCATAATTGAAGGAATTCCAAATTGATGTTCCTCAATCAATACTATATAATAGAAAAATATTGTAATGATAAATTCTATTATAGAGGTGTATTTATGTTTTCAAAGTTAAGAGAATTACTAATAGGTAAGACACTAAAAACAGAAGAATTAGAGGGAGAAAAATTAAATGTTTTTTGGGGACTGCCCATTTTATCTAGTGATGCTGTTTCTTCCGTTGCATATGCTGGGGAAGAAATTTTAATTGTATTAATTGGCGTTATAGGTCTTATGTCATATAGATATATGTTTTATGCCGCATTGTGCATTGTTGTGCTATTATTTTTACTTGTTATGTCTTACAGGCAGACTATTGATAGCTACCCATGTGGTGGAGGCTCATATATAGTTGCAAAGGATAATCTTGGTATAGTCCCTGGACTTACTGCTGGAGCAGCACTTACCATAGATTATATACTTACAGTTGCTGTTAGTATATGTGCTGGAACCGCTGCAATAACTTCAGCTATGCCATCCTTGCTTCCTCATAAAGTACCTATAGCTCTTACGATGTTATTCATTATAACATTAGGTAACTTAAGAGGAGTGAAGGAATCATCTAAGCTTTTTGGAGTTCCAACATACTTATTTATCTTTTCTTGCGTAGTGCTTATTGTTACTGGTATTGTACGGCACTCTATTTTTAACTATCAACCAGCCCCACTGTATCCAGCGCCACAAGCAATAGGCGACATTACATTGTTCCTGTTTCTTCGCGCATTTGCTTCAGGCTGTACTGCATTATCAGGGGTTGAAGCGGTAAGTAATGGTATACCTAATTTTAAAGAACCATCACAAAAAAATGCAAAAGCTGTTTTGGGTTTACTAGCTTTTTTAGTTCTATTTATTTTTGGTGGTTTATCTTTCCTAGCAACAATTTATCATCCAGTACCTCATCCAGATGTAACAGTCTTTGCTCAAATTGCTCAGCAAGTTTTCGGAAAAAACATTATGTTTTACACTATGCAAGTTACCACTGCATTAATTTTGGTAATGGCTGCAAATACAGCCTATGCGGGCCTACCACTGTTACTTTCTTTGATGGCAAAAGATGGATATGCTCCAAGACAATTTTCTCAAAGAGGAAAGAGGCTAAGTTTTTCAAATGGAATAATAGTACTGGGAGCAGCTGCAGCTATGTTAATTATTGTTTTTAAAGGTGATACTCATTTGCTTCTTCCTTTATATGCAGTAGGTGTATTTTTATCTTTTACACTTTCACAGGTTGGAATGTTCTTAAAGTGGGTAAGAAGTAGAACACCTGGCTTTAGACATAAGGCATTTATAAATGGATTAGGTGCTATTGTAACTTTTATTACGGTAATACTCATAGGTATAACAAAGTTTTTCCATGGTGCTTGGATAGTTTGTATTATAATACCTATACTTGTTTATCTTATGGTGAAGGTTAAGGAACATTATACCAAAGTAGCAGAGCAACTTAAATTAACCTTAGAACAAAGACCTAATGAAGGAGTTACAACGAATAACCAACAACATGTAATAATACTTGTAAGCGCCTTAAATAAATCATTTTTAAAGTCATTAAACTGCGCTAGATGCTTATCACAAAATGTAGTTGCCTTTCATGTATCAACTGATTCAGAAGCTACTGAAAAATTAGAAAGAAAGTGGAAAGAGTATAATCCCGGAATTCAATTAATAATAAAGCATTCTGCCTATAGGGATATAATGAGACCATTAATGAGTTTTATAGAATCTGAAGAACGGGCTTCAAAACATGGTGAAACTGTAACAGTTGTGATAACACAATTTTCTATTACTAAGTGGTGGCATAATATACTTCATAACCAAACAGCATATTTTATAAAGAGTATGCTATATAAAAACAGAAATGTAGCAGTGCTTACTGTACCATATATAATAGAAGAGTAGAAATGGATGTTTTTTCCTCCGTCACCATTAAATTAAAAAAACACCTAAGAAAATTTTTCTTAGGTGTTTTTTTGTATTTGTCTTTTTCAAATTTTATATCACCATCTTACCACTCCATTTACCACATCTATCTCCAAAGCAGCCTATAGTTTTTTCTCCATCTTTTATTTGAATTACCTCACAATTATTTCCACAACCATTACACTCAATACTTCTAGGCACAAAATCATTAGTTGCTATTTCAAAGCCTTTGAAATTAGTTTTTCCACTTTTCATAAGTTCTTCTTTTGCAAGTATAGCAGATCCTATTGCCCCCATTACATCATAGTGCTCTGGAACATAAATCTCAGTATCTAGTGCTCTTTCAAAAGCTGCTTTAATGCCAATATTTGCTGCCACTCCGCCTTGAAAAAATATTTTTGAGCGAATATCTTTTCCTTTGCCTACATTACTTAGATAATTCCGTACCATGGCCTCACAAAGACCTCCTATTATGTCTTCCTCATTATATCCAAGCTGCTGCTTATGTATCATGTCAGATTCAGCAAAAACAGCACATCTACCAGCTATTCTTACGGGTGATTTTGACTTTAATGCGTACTGCCCAAAATTTTCGATAGGAATCTCAAGCCTTTCTGCCTGCCTATCAAGAAAAGACCCTGTACCTGCTGCGCATACCGTATTCATAGCAAAATCTGTAACTATGCCATTTTTCAGTAAGATTATCTTTGAATCTTGGCCTCCAATTTCTAATATAGTGCTTACATCTTTGTCAATTTCAAGGGCTGCCACTGCATGAGCAGTAATTTCATTTTTTATTATGTCAGCGCCTATTAAGAAAGCAGCCATCTGTCTTCCACTACCCGTAGTACCTACTGAAGCTATTTGCTCACTACCATATTGCTCACTTAAAATTTTAAGTCCATTTTGGATTGCCTTTATTGGTTTACCTTTTGTTCTTAAATATAACTTTTGAATAACCTTTAAAGTATTATCTAATAGTACAATGTTAGTACTTACAGATCCTACATCAACTCCCATATAATACATTGCTTTTCTTCCTTTCTAACATATCTACAAATGCTTCTATTCTAGTAATGTATCCTGCCTCTCCAGTCATTTCATCTACTACCAAGGTCATTATTGGAAAATCCTTGTCATTTGAAATTGCAGGCAAAATAGCTTTTGATACAATTTCTGGCATACATCCCATAGGGAAAATTTGAATTGCTCCATCTAAACTCTCTTTCTGCGCAAGTAATGCTTCTCCTATACACTCTCTAGCGTGCCCACCAATATAATGTGGAAGGTATTCTCTAGAGGCTAATCTTATATCAATTGAGTTAAGCTTTAAACACCTAAGCGCCGTGTCTTTAATCCACCAACTAGGAGTAAGCATTCTTTTAGTGGATACTCCGTAATCCATAAGTTTATCTTCTATATAAAGATTAGAAAATGGTTCAATTACAGTATAGATTTCACCAATAATTGCAATTTTTATTGGTGACTTATGTTTATTAATAGAAATCCCACTTATTTTCTTCTTGTATTCTTTTAGGATATTCACCATCTGTGATGGTGTATTTGCTTTTGCAGCATTGTTTTTGCATTCTTTTAAAAGTCTCTTAAATTCTCCTTTGTTTACTTCAAATCCTGTTAAATAATGTGCTTTACTTTCAATTTTCTCTATTAAATCAATTACATTATAGGCCATCTTTAGTGCTCTAAATCTTTCACCCCTACTTTTTGTACTATTATCTGAAATCTTGGATAAACGATTTAAAAATTCCTCTTTGCCTATATCAAAAGGGCTATCGACTACAATAAAAGTCAAATCGTGTCCCATTTTCTTTAGTGCATTGATCTGTAATTCACAGTACTCACCAAATCTACAAGGTCCACAGCTTCCAACTATAATTATGGTATCTGCGCCCTTTTCTATACTCTGCAAATAATTACCCATCATAATTTTATAAGGTAAGCACATTTCTTCTGGAGAAAACTTTGAACCTAATTCTAGCGCCTCGTTACTACTAAAAGGTGGAATTATGCATTCTATTCCCAGTCCATCAAATAGTGCTTTAGCTGCAAGATATGTGTTGCCTAAATGTGGAAATGTTATTTTCATTATTTTTTTTCCTTTCAATCATATCAATAAAAGCCTCAATCCTTGTGTCTAGCCCGCCTTCACCAGTATGTTCATCAACTTTTAACACTAATAGTGGAAAATCCTCAATTTTTTCTTTAATAAGTTCAAGCACCACAGAGTCTATTCCACAAGCAAAGGATGATATATATATTGCTCCGGAAATCTCATTGTGTTTTGCTATAGCAGTTGTAAATCCATAGGAATTTGTAGCAAAGGTCCAAAATGGCCTTTTAAAAAGAGTTTTTACTTGTAAGTTAATTTGCTCCTCCTCTACATATTCTTCTGTTATAACCCCCACCCCCATTTTATTTAATTTTTTTACTATATTCATATTAATAAAAGTGTCATAAAGATTATATGGATGACCTACTAGTGCAATAGTTATTTTAAATCCTTCATCTTTAATACCAAATTTAAAGTTTCTCTGCTCTTCTAAGGCACTGTTAAATGCAGCTCTTATTTTACTAGTATCCCTGGTAATCATCTTCCCAAGTTTTTTACACCAAGTATATAAGTCCTTCTCACTGTTGGCATATATAGGTTCTGTCATTACCTTTGGCATATTGGGTATGCTATATAATATCATTTCCGGAAGCCCACAAAACTTAGGACATATAAATTCTCGCTCCCTGACCCTCATAATTCTAGGTATTATTAATAAATCACATTTGTCTTTTATATCTATTATATGTCCATGAAATATCTTTATAGGCAAACAAGCCTCGTCAACACAGCATTTAACTCCTGCGTTTAAAATATCTTTATTTGTATCTGTAGATGTAATTACTTCTGCATCTAATTCAATTAAAAACTTTTCTATAAAAGGATGGTATTTATAATATAATAAGCCCTTTGGGACACCAACTTTCATATTTTCCTCCTTGTTTTCCAATCTATTAGTACTTCTTTATTCTGAACTATTAAACTAAAAAGTATTCCTAAATATAAAAAAACCTGGACTTAAGTCCAGATTTTTTACACTATTAATCCATTCCAAGTAACTATCCCCACTATACCATCAACATTTATTTTTTTTATAGTTTGATATTTTAATACCGCTTTTTCAGTATCATTACCAAATATTCCATCTATAATTATATTTAATCTCCACTGAATATAACGGTTAGCAACAATATTATTATTGCCAAATTTAAGCAGAGGCTTACTTAAAATATTTGCAAGTGCTGCATTTGTCTTCAAATCGTTAACACCATTTATTTCGAGGCCTATTATGCCTTGGAATCTCTTAATAGAAGATATAGTTTTTTCGCCCATAATTCCATCCTCATTAAGTTTTTTTCCAGTATAATCTAATATATTTAGTATATTCAATCCATTTTGCATTTTTAACAATGCAATGTCCGCTGAGGGTTTTGCATCTCCATTTTCACTGTCTTTTTCATTAACGGTACTTCCTGTTAGCCCTTTTACAATGGCATTTGCTGTCTTTTCTGCATTAAATCTTTGCATATCCTCTTTAGAATCTACAAATCCACCTTCCACAAGTATAGCAGGCATTTTTGTGTTTTTTAGTACATATAACCAGCTACCATCCTTTACCCCTCTATTAACATAATCTAATGCTGCTATGGCATCCACAACTCTTTTTGCTATATCTTTTCCTTCTTTTGATATAGCAAACACTTCTGTTCCACGTCCACCGCCTAGATTAAAATGAATAGACACATAGACATCCACCTTTTCTTCATTTGCTTTATTTACTCTTTTATAAAGTGAGTTGCCTAAATTAGATGCAAAACTTGGAGTACAATTAACTACCTCATACTTAAGTGTTTTTAGTTTTTCTATAACGCGATCTCCAACTTGTTTATTTAACTCATCTTCTTTTCTTATACCCACAGCTCCCGTGTCTACTGGTGGACAGTTGTGTCCAATATCAATCCCATATTTCAAAGTAATTTTCCTCCCCTTTAAACTTTAATTCCAAGTTAATTTTCTATCTCACAATTAAAATATGCTAATATCCATATATTGTGTAATAAAAGATAGTTTTGCAACATATTTTATTTACAAGGCAGTATAAGGATGTGGTTATTTGAAAGTTAATATAAAGAAATCTATTTTAATAGTAGTATGTATTTTTTTCTCTTTAAATCTCTCTGGATGTAATTATAAATTTAATAAAACTGTTTTTACAAAAAATAAACCAAACAATTATTATTACACAAATTTATTAATGAAAGATTTATCTCTAGAAAAGCCAACAGAGCTTTATGCTCTATATATGAATTTTTATAAGAAGAAGGACTTTTCTGCGGAGGATTTATCTGCATTCACTGGATTTTTCAATTCATTAAATAAGGATAATTTCATAGAAAAGCCAGCTAACTTACCAAATAAACCTTTATATAAAATATTTTTAACCTTTAGTAAAAATAAATATATTATAAATGTCTATAGCCAGAATTCTATTTCCATATATCCCTGGGATGGTGAATACAGCATGGATTATATTGACACAAGTAAAATGTACAAAGCTTATAATCTTTATGGACTATGCAAATACCTTATACCTAAATAAGGTATTTGTTTTTTTTCTAGGATAATTGCATTCTCCTCTATAATTAATCACATTATAAGTATATAATTTCTAATATAGATAAGGCACATAGCAATCCATAATTGTTATGTGTCCAAGATAACTATGAGGAGGTATGCATGCAAGCTATAGATTTTAAAGGGATTAATCAAAAAATATCCAAAAAATTATTAAGTCCAAAATATTTGAAAAGACATGATATTCCAAAAGCTCTTATAGAAGATTTTTTATCAAGCTCATGCTATTTAGAAAACTTAAGAATTATGATAGAATGCATGGATTTTACATGCACGCGCACTCTTTTAATTTGTGAACCTGTGATGACTCAGCTGTGCAAAGATAATTTACCCAAAGACATGCTTAAATACTTATATAATTTCGCATTAAATAAATCCTTTCCAGAGGCTGTAACTATGACACTTCATAGTAATTTAGAAACTGCTTGTAAACTGTATCTAGCGGTTCTTAGAATTGTATGCAATGTTCAAAAAAGTTATAGTGATAACACTTGGCAAAGTGAATACGCCATGAATTTTTTACTACAGGAAGAAATAGAAAGTTTAGAAAATGACGATGAATATATAAAATTCACTAAAGCTTTTAAAAAAGATTATATATATGAGATGATGAAACTTAATGGTGAGGTTTTTAAATATAATACCCTTGACCATATTTGTGGAGTGCATTATCTGGCGCTACATCTTGCAAGGCAACTTAAGCGCAAGAATGTTAAAATAGATTTAGGTAGAGTTTCAGGAGCTGCGGCTGGGCATGATGTTGGAAAATATGGTTGCTTTGGTGATGATCTTAAAAGAGTTCCTCATTTACATTACTATTACACCGATCAATGGTTTAAAAAACATAACATAAACTACATTAGAAATATTGCAATAAATCATTCTACCTGGGATTTAGAGCTTGAAAACCTATCACTAGAATCACTAATATTAATATATTCTGACTTTAGAGTTAAAAATCTTGAAACAAGTTTTGGCCCCACTATGAACATCTTCTCCTTAGATAAATCCTTTAAGGTTATACTCGATAAATTAGAAAATGTTGATGAAAAAAAAGAAAAAAGATATAGAAGGGTATATGCTAAACTAAAAGATTTTGAAGATTATTTAATTAGTATTGGCATTAATACGTCTCTAGATAAAAATGAAAATCATGAGATTCCAAAATCTCCAATTTATTCACTAATGCAAGGAAATGATATAGTTCAAAACCTTAAATATCTTTCTATAAATCATAATATTAACTTAATGCATACCTTGCGTGACGAATTTTCTTTAGATGAGGTATTAGAACAAGCTAGAAGTGAAAAAGACTGGAAAAATTTAAGACAATATATAATGGTGTTTGAAGAATATTCTACATATTTAACTCAAAAACAAAAGCTACAGACTATTAAGTTTCTCTATGATAATCTGACTCATTCTGAAGACGATATTAGGCGTGTTTGTGCTCAGCTTATTGGAGTGCTTATAGCTATCTTTGACGAAGACTATAGCAAGGAAATTCCCAAAAATGTTAATATAGAAAACCCTAATATACCAAGCTCAGATTTATTTGTGGAATATTTGAATTTATTACTTTATCCAAGCCACAAAATGATTTCAAGTCATAGAACTTGGATGGGCTATAGCACTAGAATTATGGTTAATAGCTTATTTGAAAATTGCAGAAAAAGTATGCTCATCCCCTACAGAAATATTATTCTTAAGTATTATGATTCTGCACACTTTGGCAATACGGAAACTCAATTGTTTTTACTCGTAACTGCAAAATATATTCCCATGGAACCTTATGAAGAGAAATTGTCCGTATTGTTTAAATATGTGATTTCAATGACAAACAAAAGAAGCAGTATTTTAAGGCTTTCTGCCTTAGAAATTATAAACGACTTAATAATAAAGCTTCCAAAATCTAATTATTTAAAGGACAATTTAATAGGACAGTTTTCCAGTTACTATACTAAAAGTAAACTCCCTGCGGAAAATTTACTTAAACTTAGAATTTTCACACTGCTTAATCTTAAAACTTCTATTCCTATTTTTCAAAAATTTTGCGTGCAGGATTATGCAAAAATACCCGATATATTTTTAAGCAATTTAAAAACAGCAACTGATTGGATAAAAAAGAAAAACCAAATCGATTTATTATTAAATTATACTTTAAATAAAGCCCCTGCCACAGGACTACATACAGCTATTCATTTTTGTAATTTGCTTAAAGTAAGTGCTATTGAGAGTGTCCGCAGTAGGGCAGGCATTGCCATACTTAAAATTATGCCAACACTTACATTACCTGAACGAAACGAAATTTCAGTAGAACTTCTTCGGGCACTCGAGATAGAAGGCCATAGATTTACTGAGTATATTCCACCATATTTCGGTGAAATCCTTCTTTGGTTACAACCTGTAGAGTTAAATGAAATTATTGATGATTTAAAAATTAAAATAAAAATAGCCAATGAAAATGTAAAGCCTCTTATTCTTAAGACCCTAGGTGTGTGCCTAGCTAATTATCCTAAGTACAAAAGTAGATTTATTGAAAAATCAGAGGATTATGATAATCGCCTATTAAATATACTTGGTATACTTTTAAATGGCCTGGCTGATTACAAAACAAAAGTTAAACAGTCCGCCATAAGTACCCTGGGCAAAGATGTTTTTGGTTCTAAACTGCTGTCTTTAGAGGAGAAAATTGTTATATTTAAATTAACTGCAAAAAAAATTCTTACACTAATTACGGAGGATAGCGAAGAACAGTTACTTTTCCTTACAAATTCTGCAGCACTAAATCACATATATAGATTTATATCAGATTTCAGTTTCTTTATAGGTGAAATTAATATACCTATTCCTTCAAAAACAGCTTTTTTCCCGGGCACCTTTGACCCCTTCTCCCTTAGTCATAAAAACATTGCAAAATCTATAAGAAATATGGGTTTTGAAGTTTATTTATCTGTAGATGAGTTTTCTTGGTCAAAGAAAACCTTACCAAATTTACTTCGTAAAAATTTACTAAGTATGTCCATTGCAGATGAATTAGATATTTTTATTTATCCAGAAAGCTTTCCAACAAATATTTCTAATCCAGAGGATTTGAAAAAATTAACGGAAAACTTTAGTGGATCTCAGGTTTATTTTGCCTCTGGCAGTGATGTTATATTAAATGCTAGTTGCTACAAAAAGCCTATAACAGAATTCTCTATACACAATTTTCCACATATAATTTTTGAACGTGGAAAAAACAAACAATTAGATGAGGCTAAGAAAAGAATCCTTGGAGAAATTAAATTGATAAATCTTCCTTCTAATTATGCTAGTATTAGCTCTAGTCAAATAAGAAATTATATTGATGACAACCGTGATATTTCAAGCTTAATTGATCCGTTAGTTCAACAGTATATTTATGAAAATGGTTTTTATCAAAGAGAACCACAGGATAAGCTTTCACTGGCATATCCTCATATAGATATTGAGTTTGCTGAAGAGTTTACTGAAAGCTTTATAAAAAAGCTCTCTAATTCCTGTAGTGACAAAGAACTTGTTTTCCAAATTTTAACCCAGCTATCAAAAAAAATAGCGCCAAAACTTGTCATAATTAAAAATATCCAAAGTCATGAGATTCTAGGTTTTGCATCAATGCATTGGATTCGTTCCAATATTTTATACAGTGAATTATATGATGATAAATTATCAAGATATGTTCGTGAAAATGCCTCTGGTAGAATTATCCTTATTGATCTAATGTATATAAACAATAAGGAAAAAAGTAAAGAAAAGAACAAAATCTTGGAGCAAATACTTATTACAGAGTCTTTAGCTTATGCCTTATCTAAAGACTATGAATATGCAATTTTCAAACCAATTTTACAAGAATTATATGCTCCTTCATTAATAGAACTTCTATATTTACATGGTTTTAAAAAAGTTGATACCACTGATCCTAGTTTAACTGCTCTTGTGGTGGATATGAATAGTCCTTGTGTATTAAACTTAGATTTAGAAAATATTCTTAAAGAACCCTTTAGGAGCAGTGCACGGGTAAAGCAAGTTATTTGCAGTACAAGAAAGCGTTTGCAACAGGTTATATCTAATTTGTATCCTGGAGAACTCGTATTATCCTTTGATAGTGATGTACTTCACCAGCAAATGATAAAAAAGGTTTGTAGTGAAAATGATGTCCCAATTAAAATAAGCCATACAAAGCAAAATGGGGAAGCTATGTGTGTACCTTATGGAGATATTCTTGACAGATATATAGTTCCAAATACTGTTACAAAATCACTACATACAGAAAAGTTTTTTAATCCTGAGCTTAAGAAATTTCATATTGGAGAATTCCCTTATTATTTAAATCTTGAGCATCAAATTAAAATGATAAAGTCTTTTAATAGACCTGTGATACTAGTAGATAATATACTTCATAAAGGTTATAGGATGAAAGCTTTAGACCCTCTCTTAAAAAAGGAGTCCGTAAATGTAAAAAAAATTATTGCTGGTATTCTATCTGGACGAGGAAAGGATCTAATGGATATGCAAAGTCGCGATGTTGATAGTGTTTACTTTATACCAAAGCTTAAAATCTGGTTTAATGAGAATACACTATACCCATTTATTGGTGGAGATGCGCTATGGAGAGGCACTTACCCAAAAAGAAACTTACTTCCCTCCATTAATTTAATACTTCCCTATACTTACCCAGTTTTCATAAAAAATGTACTACCCAAAAATCTTTATGAATTATCAAGAGTGAGTATTGAAAATTCTATAGAGCTTTTAAAAGTTCTGGAAAATGAATACCATATCTTATATACTCGTAATTTAACTTTAGCTTCACTCGGTGAAGTATTTACGGTTCCACGCTGTCCTGATATTGGACGTGATATGCATTATGATTTAAATATTTCACCCTCCCACTACCTAGAAAATGATTTACAGCAATTACGTAGGTTAGATAATTTATTATAAATAAAAAGAGGTGCTTAAAATGTTTTACTATATTTGCCACGAAAAATTATTAATATCTAATGAAGAATATCCAAGTCTTGAGATTATGTCTGAAAGTGAAGCAAAAAAATATAAGGGTATGGTTTTTGCCCTTAGTAAGATTAGCCCAGGACATGGGCGGAGGAGTTTCTCTGTTTCCCATGAGAACTTTCTCTTTTTAAAAGAGGAAAACTTAAATTTACTTGTAAGGCCTGTAGCATCCACTGTGAAAGTGCCACAGTGGGTAAAAGAAGCTATTGTTAATAATCGCGTTACCTCTTTAAATACCATGTATCCTAACTGGCAGCAGGTATTAACATACAGGTCGCCTAATAAATGGAGAATAAATGTAGTAGGACTTGGGGATGTTGGTGGCACTTTACTTACAGGTTTAAAACTCTTAGGCGCTCAAAAAATTCAAAGTCTCGGACTTTACGATAGAGATACAAATCGCAATGAACGCTACAAATATGAACTTAGTCAAATCCTTTCACCAGACATGAATGAAAATTCTATAAATATAGTGTCCTTAAAAGAGGAGGATGTCTTTGACTGTGATATGTTTGTATTTTGTGTATCTGTTGGAGTACCTGAGGTTGGAAAAGAGTCTACAGATGTTAGACTCGCACAGTTTAAAGGTAATTCTAAAGTAATTTCCCACTATGCTACCCTTGCACGTGAAAAAGGATTTATTGGCGTATTTGCGGTAGTATCGGATCCAGTGGATTTGCTTTGCAAAGTAGCATTTGTTGAAAGTAATAAAGATAGTTCTGGGCATATGGACTTTAAGGGCCTTGCTCCAGAACAAATTAGAGGGTATGGCCTGGGAGTTATGAATGCTAGAGCTTGTTATTATGCCATGCAGCAAGATGCTACAAAACATTATATACATGAAGGTAGAGCTTTTGGACCACATGGTGAAGGTCTCCTCATAGCAGATAGTATTGAAAATTATAATGAATCACTTTCAGATTCTTTAACTCTCAGCACTAAGACTGCAAATTTAGAAGTTAGATCTACAGGATTTAAACCCTATATTGCTCCAGCTCTTTCTTCTGGAACTTTGTCAATACTCGCCACTATTAATTCACAGTGGCATTATAGTGCAACATTTATTGGGGGTACTTTTATGGGCTCTAGAAATAGACTTCTACCTTCTGGAACCGAGCTTGAAACCTTGAACCTAAATGAAGCACTCTTATGTAAGTTAAATTCAACCTATAAACTTCTTCGTGACTTTATATAACTTATTTAAGAAGTTTGTAAAAAGGGGGTTTTTATGAAGGATCTATTTGTAATTGTACCAAGCAAAAATGTATCTCCCATGCTTTCAGAAATGATAAGCGAGGTTACTCGTTACACCAATTATACTTTAGTGGAGGATTCTAACAATATTCCTGACCTTCAAAACAAGAAAATATTCTTTGCTTCTGAAAGTACAGATATTAATTGTGATATTGCAATGCTACAATTCTTTTCGAAATTATATGAAAAAGGCAATAAATGCCTTTTGGGTTCTTATGCTGCTGTCCTTGTTCATAGTAGTACGGAACATGGTACCAAACGTACAAGTCAAGATATTATATATCTTGCAAACAACTTAGGTTGCTCCTTCATAGGGCACAGCGTAGTAGAAGCTACTTCAACCCTTCGAAATTTTCTCACTTGGCAAAAGATTTTAAATTTACCATTAGAAGAAATTTGTTTGAACCTGTGCTCTAGGCTTCGAAATCGATTATTAGAATATGACCCAATTACCATAAATAATCCTAAAATATTAGTGCTATACTCAAGTCCACATAAAACTTCTAACACTTTGGATTTATGGCATATGACATCGAATTATCTCTCGCTTTACGATATTAAAGAACTACAAATAGAAAATGGAGAGGTTTTAGACTGTAAAGGTTGCTCTTATAAATTATGTACTCATTACGGCACTCAAAATAAATGCTTTTATGGCGGAGTAATGGTAGATGATGTTCTTCCCTCCATTGAAAAATCTGATGCAATAATATGGCTATGTCCTAACTATAATGATGCAATAGCTTCAAATTTAACAGCTGTAATAAATCGGCTCACAGTGCTGTATAGAAAAATATCCTTTTATGATAAGAATATCTTTGCAGTGGTGGTATCCGGTAGTTCTGGAAGTGATTCTATTAGTAAACAATTAATTGGAGCTTTAAATATAAATAAGGGCTTTAGATTGCCACCATATTTTTCTATAATGGCTATTGCTAATGACCCTGGTGAAATTTTTAAAGTTCCGCAAATTCATGAATCAGCTAAAGATTTTGCTGAGAATATTAAAAAGGAAATAAAAGCCTAATGTGCTTTTATTTCCTTTTTAGGTATCTTTTAAAAATAAACCTTATTCTACTTATTAGTTATTTTTTAAAGATTCCTTGATTTGGATTATAGGTTTATTCAAAATTGGATGAATAACATAAGGTGCTATATCACATAATGGCTCTAAAACAAACATTCTTTCCTGCATTCTTGGGTGTGGCAATATTATTTCTTCTAAAGGACTAATAATATTATCATAAAGCAATACATCCAAGTCTAAAGTTCTAGGACCCCATCTTATAACTCTTTCCCTTTTAAACTCCTTTTCTATAGATAATAGGAATCGTACAAGCGCGAGTGGATTTAAAAGTGTTTTTACCTCAATAGCACAATTTAAGAAATCCTCTTGTTCTAGATATCCTACAGGACTTGTTTCATAAAATTTTGATGTTTTTGTTATTTTAGTATGCGGTGAATTGTTTATACGCTCTAGTGCGCCCTTAACATTTTTTTCTTTGTCTCCCATATTTCCACCTATACCAATATAAGAAATATGCCATTTTCTATCCACCTCTACTGATACATACTTAAGTGGCTTTCCAATAGGTGCCCAAGGTTTTTTAATTTTAACCACTACTCTTTGGACTAAATCATATTTTAAAAGTATAAATTCCGCTAATTTCTCTGTAGCTTTTTCTATTAAATCATAGCTTTCCTTCTTAAACTCTTCCTCCACAAATTGGCAAAGCTCACCATAATGAACTGTTTTAGTTAAGTCATCAGTAGTGCCTGCTTCCCTTAAACTAAGGAAAAGCTCTAGTGAAATTAAAAATCTTTGTCCTAAGTTTTTTTCCTCTTTAAATACACCATGATGGGCGTATACTTCTAAGTCTTTTATATAGATTTTATCCATAGTACTGTAACCCCCTATATTCCTTTGTAACTAAGAGTATTTCTTAAGCTTGCAAATTGTCATCTTTCAACTTCTGCATATAGCATCCGTCATAACGCAAACCCTCTTATTCTCGAGTATATCATGCACTCTTATAAATTCACAACCCTTCATTATTCCTATAGCAGTAGTTGCAAGGGTCCCGCAAAGCCTTTCGCTTGCAGGTAAATCCAGTGCAAATCCTATCATGGATTTTCTTGAAGTTCCAAGCAGTACTGGATATCCTAAGCTATTTAGCTTTTCTAGGTTATTCATAGTTTTTAAATTTTCCTCATAACTTTTTGCGAACCCAATACCTGGATCTAGTATTATATTTTCACTTTTAACTCCTGCCTTTATTGCTATTGCTATGCTCTGTTCTAAATCTTTTAATATATCCACCATTAAATTGTTATATTCTCTATTATCTCTATTGTGCATTAAACAACAAGGCACATTATACTTAGCTGCAACTTTTGCAATGTAATCGTCCTTCTTAAAGCCCCATACATCATTAATCATAGCTGCCCCTGCTTTTATGGCAAGTTCTGCAACCTTACCTTTATATGTATCCACAGAAATAGGAACCTCTATCTCCCTCTTTAAAGCCTCTATAATAGGCACTACTCTTTTAATCTCTTCTTCTTCACTTACAGAATTATGCCCTGGTCTTGTAGATTCACCACCAATATCGATAATATCTACTCCCTCAGAGACCATCTTTTTGGCATGCTTTATGGCTGCCTCAATATTATTAAATCTTCCCCCATCAGAAAAAGAATCAGGGGTAACATTTAAAATTCCCATTATGTACGTCCTTTTACCAATTTCAAAATCTTTGTTTCCTATTTTCATAAACTTCCTCCTAAAAAATAATTTTTAGTATGTTATCTTCAAGTTTTTCTTCTCCACAGGCCATTTGCAATCATAACTAGCCCTACAGTTAGCACAATTTCTTGAAAGCTTGTCACACTTGTATAATATATAGCTTAAACTATTTGATTTTTCAGTATTATTTCTATGATTTCCTATAGCCTCTATAATCTCATCTACTTCTTCAATATCATAACTACACTGCTTCAATATTTCACTCGCAATTTCCACACTAGCAGTATCATGAGGTGTACCATTCTCATACTCTTCTCCACGACCTATATCATGCAAAAGTGCAGTTGCATAAATCATATATTTGGGTATATTTAAGGTATTTTCTAAACTTATTATGTACATAAGTCTTGCCACATCTAAAAAGTGCGGCATATCATGTCTGCAAAATTCTCTTTGCTTTTCTAAATTTTCTATCTTTTTTAAATTATACTGAAAACTATGGTTTTCTATAATAATATTGATTTTATCATTTATTAAATTTTTATCTATTGTTTCCACCCCTTTGGAGTAGTATTTAGGCTAGTTAAAACAAATAACAAATCAATTTGCTAGTCTATTTTCATATGCCTTATTCCTTATAATTTTCCACACATCTATCATAATACTTTTTTATTTGGGAAACAACCAAACTTTCATTAAAAATTTTATCTTCGATTTTATTTATCTTCATTATGCCCATAATACTATTAGTTATAAAAATGCCCTCTGCTTTTATTAATTCGTCATATGTAAACTCACCTTCTTGGATTTTAAATCCCAGTGGCAATGAATTTTGTATAATAAAATCTCGAATAATACCCGGTAGTAAGCCACATTTAATCTTTGGCGTAAATATAATTCCATTTTTCACAAAAAATATATTACTTACAGTTCCCTCACTTATAAATCCTTCTGTATTTAAAAATAGTGCTTCATTATAGCCTTTTTTTATAATCTTATCTCTTTCAATAATATTCTCTACGTAGTTAAAGGATTTCACATAAGTTAAATTAGAATGTGCATTTCGCCGTGTCTCACTCAATCCTAAAGAAAACCCTCGCGCGTAGTCACTATCTATATATGGAATTTCTCTTTTAGTAATTATAGTATTTTTCTCAGATACCATAATCTTAAGCACAGAGTTTTTAGGGCTAAGCTTTTCCACGCCAGCAAAAATTTCAGCTTCTGTAATTTCTTTATTTACCCCTAGTGTGCTAAGTCCACTATTTAACCTTTTTATATGCTCTCTAAGAAATATTGGTTTTTCTTTAACTAATATAGTCTCAAAGACTCCTCTTCCAAAGAAAAAGCCACTATCAAGAGATATCTTGTCTTCGCTTAAGTTACCATTTATAAGTATCATAATACCTCCTTAGGTGTCACCTATGTAGCACTACTCTATAATACTCGCATCAAAGCCTTTGCTTTATCTAAGGTTTCATCATATTCGCATTCTTCATTAGAATCCCAAGTTATTCCGCCACCTACGCCAAAATAAGCCTTATTGTCTTTTATTAAGATTGTTCTAATAATTATATTTAAATCCACGTTTCCATCAAAGCCTAAGTATCCAAGTGCCCCTGTATACACATTTCGACCTACTGGCTCTAATTCCTCAATAATTTCCATTGAACGTATTTTAGGTGTTCCTGTTATAGAACCTCCTGGAAAACAAGCCTTAATGCATTCTAGAGGGCTTATCCCATCTTTTAGTTCACCTACTACTGTAGATACCAAATGAAATACTGTACTATACTCCTCTAATTTAAAAAGTTCAGTTACTTTAACAGAGCTGGGTTTGCATACTTTACTTAAATCGTTTCGCTCTAAATCCACCACCATCAAAAGTTCAGCCTTATCTTTTTCGCTATTTATTAATATATTTTTATTTTTCAAATCTTCTGATTCATCTATTCCTCTTGGCATAGTGCCCTTTATAGGCCTAGTTTCTACCATTCTATTTTTAATTGACAGAAATCTTTCTGGGGAGGAGCATATTATATTAAAATCTTCAAAGTTCATAAAGGCAGCAAAAGGAGCTGGATTTATATGTCTTAAGTCTTTATATATTTTATATGCACTTTTACGAGTGTTACAACTAAATCTTTGAGTTAAATTGGTAATATATATATCCCCACTTTTTATATAAGCTCTTACCTTTGATACAGTATTCATATAATCCTTCTTTTCAAAACCCGAAGTAAATTTATTCACTATGCTTCCTACTTTTTCATATACAATTTTATGTCCCTTTTGTATCAGCTCTGCAATATCTAAAATGCTGTCTTTTGG
This sequence comes from Clostridium sp. FP1, assembly GCF_011065975.2. Taxonomy (NCBI): domain Bacteria; kingdom Bacillati; phylum Bacillota; class Clostridia; order Eubacteriales; family Clostridiaceae; genus Clostridium; species Clostridium sp. FP1. The sequence continues at coordinate 3,733,420 of NZ_JAAMNJ020000001.1, forward strand.
TGATTTAAGTATGCCTAGTGCAGATATATAAACACTCCTTTCAAGATTATCTAAGACAATAACGTTATCATAAAAATTATAAATGCAATGTGGTATATCTATATCTTGATTTGCTATATTAGGTAGCTCTTCAACTTCCCTAGCAAGGTCGTAGGAAAAATACCCCATCCCGCCAGCTACAAAAGGAAGATGAGTATTGTTTTCTATAGCATATTCTTTTATGATTTTATTTAACTCTTCAAAGGTATCCCCTGCATATACTTCTTCTCCCTTGTAGCATATACCATCTTTACTTTTAAAAGTTAAAAAACAGTTAACCCCTATAAAAGAGTATCTTCCTAAAGTTTCCGCATCTCTAGCACTATCTAATAACATTGTATTTAAATCTTCTTTAAATAGTGAATATATCTCAAATCCATCAAGTTTTGTGTTGAATTTTTCAATTAGTAGATTCATTTTTTCTCCTTAGATTTTTATAACTTTATTTTTAGTTCTGACCTCATTAATAAAATTTTTAAGAATTTCATGTCCATACTCAGTTAGCTCTGCTTCAGGGTGAAATTGTACCCCTTCAATGTGATACTGCTTATGTCTTATTCCCATTATAACTCCATCCTCCGTCTCACTAGTTATCTCTAGCACATCTGGTAGTGATTCTCTCTCTATTATTAAGGAATGATATCTTGTAACCTTCATTGGACTTACAATATTCTTAAACATATATTTTCCACTATGTACAATTTCAAATACTTTTCCATGTACTGGCTGAGACCCTTGAATAATTTTACCACCAAACACCTTACCAATAATCTGATGACCGAGGCATATTCCCAAAATAGGTATACTCCCTTTAAAGGTTTCTACTATTTCCATACAAATTCCTGCATATTCTGGAGATTTTGGACCAGGTGAAATTATTATGGCTTCTGGTTTAATTCTCTCAATATCGGAAAAGGTAATTTTATCGTTTCTATAAATTAATATTTCCTCACCTAATTCTTCAAAGTATCTAACTAGGTTGTATACAAATGAATCATAGTTGTCTATCATCAAAAACATAATGTATCTCCTATTCTCTTATAATTACCTATTATAGCAAATATTTTGCAGAAAATCATTAGGATTAGGATAAGAGTTCACTAAAAGCGATTCATATATTCTTTAAAATTAAATGTATATATTGCTAAAACTGTTTAGAATTTGTGGTATTCCTCCAAATAATAATTATTATTTGTTAGAAACCCCTTTTAATATTCACCATTATTAGTTAAAATGATATTATATAAATAAAATATCATAATTATTTTTTAGTTACTTTAATATTATTTATGATAAACTTTAAATTCGAGGTGATTTTATGTACAATAGAGGTGATTTCCATCTTCATACAAATGCATCTGATGGAAAACTAAGTCCTAAAGAATTAATTTATACAGCTTCTACAAGAGGTTTAGATATTATTGCAATAACGGATCATGACACTACTTTAAATGTTGAAGAAGGAATTAGAGAAGGTGCACGTGAAAATATAAGGGTAGTACCTGCCATAGAGCTCTCTACTATTCACAATAAAGAAAGTATTCATATTTTAGGTTATTTTAAAGATGATAGTTATAAAGATGGTGTTTTTCAAAATTATTTAAAAGAAATGGAAATTTATAGAGTATTAAGAGCTGAAAAAATAGTGGAAAATTTAGATACATTTTTCAAAATAAAATTAGATTACCAGAAAATTTTAGATGATGCCAAAGGTGTAATAGCTAGACCTCATATAGCTAAAGCTATAATGAATGCTGGTTACAAATATGATTGGAAATATATATTTGATAATTTGCTTTCAAACGATAGCCCTGCATACGTGCAAACAAAAAAAATTTCAACAGCTGATGGTATCGCTATGTTAAAGAAAGTTAATGCATTAGTAGTACTTGCACACCCTGTGCTAATTAAAAAGTCTTCTATAGATGAAATGATGTGTTTTGATTTTGATGGTATTGAAGCCGTCTATCCAATGAATACAAAAAAGCAAAAAGCCTTTCTAAAAGCAAAGGCTAGAGAGTACAATAAGTTTATTACCGCTGGTTCAGATTTTCATGGGATCACAACCTCAGATACAAGTCATGGTGTAATTGGTTCAGTTTTCCTAAGTCATAATGAACTAGCTGCCTTTGTGAAAGAATTGGATTCATAAAAGGGATGTTTTCACATCCCTTTTATCATTTAGTGCGTAAAAAAAGTATATATTACGTAAACTGCATTCGACCAAGCTTTAGTAATTCTTAGATAATTTTATGAAATATACGTGAAGAAAAGTACATGTTTGAGCATAGCGAGTTTGTACTTTTTAGTATCCCTCATTAAAATTAGTTTAGAATTACTTAGCGCAGTGAGATGCAGTTGTAGTAATATATACTTTTTTAAATCTCTATTAGGAATGCTTCGTAAGCTCTACAAGCTTCATAAATATCTGCTTTACTTGCAATTTCCCATGGTGCATGCATGTTATGAAGAGCAACTCCTGAATCAATAACCTGCATACCATACTCAGCTAGTATATAAGCTATAGTTCCACCGCCACCTTGATCTACTTTGCCAAGCTCTGATGTTTGCCATGAAATTTTATGTTTAGCCATTATAGTTCTAAGCTCTGCAATAAATTCTGGATTCGCATCGTTGCATCCGCCTTTTCCGCGAGCTCCAGTATACTTGTTTAAAACTATACCTTTACCAAAATATGCAGAATTACGTTTTTCCATAACTGAAGGAAAGTTTGGATCAAAAGCAGCACTTACGTCAGAAGATAACATTTTAGAATTAGCTAATGCTCTTCTTACTTTTAAGTCACTATATTCTCCCATTAAATTAACAACTTCAGCTACTGTGTTTTCAAAGAATCTAGATTGCATTCCTGTTGCACCAATACTGCCTACTTCTTCTTTGTCCACAAGTAAAACAATACAAGTTTTATCTGTTTCTTTGATGTTCATCAAAGCTTCATAAGATGTATAAGCACAAACTCTGTCATCATGTCCATACGCCATAACCATACTACTATCTAGTCCATAGTTTCTAGCACGCCCTGCAGGTACTACTTCTAATTCAGAAGATACAAAATCTTCTTCATCTATATCATATTTATCATTTAAAAGTCTTAATACATTTAACTTAACTCTATTTTTAGCTTCCTTATCTCCTACTGGTATACTTCCCATAAACACATTTAAATCTTCGCCTTCGATACCCTTTGCCATAGTTTTTTGCATTTGGTCTGCAGACAAGTGAATTAGAAGATCTGATATTCCCACTACTGGTTCTTTTTCATCTTCTCCTATTACTATATTTACTACAGTACCATCTTTCTTAACCACAACACCATGAATAGCTAAAGGGATAGTCACCCATTGATATTTCTTAACCCCACCATAATAATGTGTTTTAACTAATGCTAAATCAGAATCTTCATATAATGGATTTTGTTTTAAATCAAGTCTTGGCGAGTCAACATGAGCCCCTAAAATTTTAAAACCATTTTCAATAGGCTCAGAACCAATTAAAAATAATGCTAAAGTTTTTCCCATGCAGTTTGCATAAACTTTATCACCGGCTTTTAATGCAGTGCCATCTTTTATATAAGTATCAATGTTTTTGTAACCATTTGTTTCAGCTAAAGTAATAAATTCAGTTACGCACTCTCTTTCAGTTTTGCATTTTGACATAAAATCTATATAATTATCAGATAATGCGAATACTTTTTCCAAATCACTTTTAGTGTATTTGTCCCAAGCTAATTCATATTTTTTTTCTAAATCTTTAACATCAGACATGTTTACTTACCCCCTCGTATAAATACTCTTTGTATTTACTATTCTACTAAATATTTTATTGAATTACAAATACCAAAACTGTCTAAAAAAATCCGTTTTGGGTTTAGTTGGTTCTAAATCAAATAAAACTTTCAAATTTTACAAATAAACAGTATATTTATGGTATTCACTGTATATTTTTGAAGTTTTATTATCTGAAAATTGCATATTATTAGAATAAATTATTTTTTAATTATTTCGAGCTGCAGTTACTTCCTCTATTCTCATATTTATGGTTTCAACAGGTGTTATCTTAGAATTCAAACTATATCTATAATTAGCTGCAGCAGCTTCTATAATCACCGCTATATTTCTACCCGGCCTAATTGGCAAGGTTATTTTTCTTAAAGGCACATTTAAAATGTCCATAAATTCATTATCTATACCAAGTCTATCATATTCTTCATTCTCATTCCACAGAGTAAGTGAAATATATATACTAATAGTCTTAGTGTTTAGAACAGAACTCATACCATAAATCGCCGGAATATCTATTATTCCCATACCTCTCACTTCCAGCATACCTGAGGTTATATATGGACAACTTCCTAGGAGCACACCATCAATTTCTTTAATGTCTACCGCATCATCTGCAATAAGTCTATGTCCCCTTTTGATTAATTCTAATGCACATTCACTCTTACCTATACCACTTTCACCACTGAGTAATATTCCTATGCCATAAACATCTACTAGAACTCCATGAAGTCTAGTTTCTGGGGCTAGCTTAGTATCTAAGAAATTTGTAAGCTTACTAATAAATCTTGTGGAAATTAATTTGGTCCTTAAAATCCATGTACCATTTTCCTGCGCTGCCTTAAGAATTTCTTTATGAGGTTCCAAATCCCTAGTAAAAATAACACAAAACGGATCTAACTTGAAATATTTATTAATTCGTTTCTTCCTAAGTTCTACTTCCATGCAGTCTAAAAATCCCCACTCTGCCATGCCTATTAATTGAACCCTCTTATTATCAAAATACTGATAAAAGCCTGCAATTTGAAGCCCTGGTCTATTAATATCACTAACATTAATTAATTTACCCTTCTCTCCTTTCACTAAAACCTCTAACTTAAAATTCACTATTAATTCCTCTATAGTAACATCCATTAAAATCCCCCCATTTCTACTCATTAGTAAATTTATTGTTTTTAATCCTTATATTATACTTTTTTTATTGTATCTAATTGCGCTCTAAAATTTCTTTTAACATTATCAATATACTTTTGTCTTAATTCTTGCTGTTCTGCTTTCTCCTCACTAGTAAGTCCCTCTTCTTTGCTTTTCTTGTAAAGGTAATTTATTCTATTGGTTAACTCATCTATACCCATAATATCACTCCTATACTATTTTTAACTTTTTTATTATATCAAAATCTTTTATTAGTAACTATTGAAAATAAACGTGTTCTATTTCTTATAATTGTAGCACAAGAAATTTAAGACCTTTTTCGCCATTTACATATTATGTAAGATAGCTTTCTCAAACATTTGCATGGGTTTATTTGGTATATTTTACCATATAGTGTTTGATTATTTCCCCAATTTATAGTCTATTTTGTAATTTTGTATATTTTATTGACTAAGAAAAAACCTAACATGATTTGGATAATTTGGTATACTATATTTGCTTTACAAAAACAAAATTAACAACAAGGAGTACACGTATATGAATAAGAGGTATAAATTTATGAATATTAAATTACAACTTATAAAAAGAGAATTAGAATCATTAAGACTGATATTGCATTTTCTACTGAATTTTAAAAAACCTACAGATAAAATAGTTGTGTCTTGCAGTCAGCAATTAGATGAAGTTATTGTTAAGTATGAAAAAGTTAAAGCCACTTGCAAAAAAGTGGCTTAACCGTCCACCTATTATTATAAAAGAAATTTAGATATCTAGCTCAAGTAAAATATCATCAATTTCTATATCTGCATCTTCACCATAAAAAACTACAGCGAATTCATTAAATTCATATGCATCTTGTGATATATCACAGCCAATAAACTCGTACTCAATTTCCATTTGCTCCGCACATTCCTCCATAATATCTTCCACATTATCTGCTGCAATATCACTTAAATAAGGTAGAAAATATTCTTCGTACCAGTCCTCTTTATTCTCTTTAAGATTGCCTTCTTCATTTGCATAACAAGTAGCTGCTTCTATTTCTACTTGATCGTAATAATATTTAAATTTTATAGCTATGGTGTCCTTTTTATATTGAATTTCAGCTATATCACTTAAATCATTTGTTTTTAAAAAATTTATTATATATTGTTTATTCATATAAATCCCCTCCATACTATATTGGTAATTTATTCATTGCTATTTTATGCTTATTTAAATAATACTAGAAATAGCTTTTTTTTTCTATAATAAATTGAAATAATATTAATTAATATATTTATGTATCATATTATTTACATATGAAATGCTTTTAATTCTTTATAAAAAAAGGAAAACTCCACTATTAAATCATCTCCTGCGGAGCTGCAATTAACGACTTCAGAAGGAGGTTTAGATTCCTACTTAAGTTTTTTCTTTGTTGCAGCATGTAACTCCCACTTATATAGGTAGGATACTTTCCTTCTGAAATGTCATTAAAGTAAAATTTTCCTTTTTAATTATTTATTTAAGATAACCTGCGATTGACTATTTTAAAATTTCTAAATAGGCTTCTACAAAGTTGTCAGCCATTTCATATTCCTTAGTACTTGGAACGAATTTAAATTTAAGTCCCTCTTCTACCACGTTAAATTTTAAAGATTTTAGCCTTTGTGTAAGCATAGGAATGCCTTCTCCACTCCATCCATATGATCCAAAAGCTGCTGCGGCTTTACCTCTATTGGTTATTGCACACACAAGAGATAAAACATCCCAAGCAGGTTTTACAGCATCTTGATTAATAGTTGGAGAACCTATCATAATACCACTAGCTTTTTCAATTAATTCCACAATATCGCTTAAATTCATGGATGTAATTTCATGAGCCTGAGCTTTTATACCATTTTCATTGATTTTCTTAGCTAAATATTTTCCAACAGTTTCAGTATTACCATAAGCTGAAACATAAAAAATCTGAACATTTTTTTCTTTTATTTCATGAATTTTAGCCCATTCTCTATAAAGGTCTAAATACATTTTAATGTCATCTATATGTATAGGTCCATGACTTGGTGCTATCATATCTAATTCTAAATCTTTGATTTTATCCAGACCCATATTTACAAACTTTTTAAAAGGTCCCATTATAACATCAAAATAATATTTCATTTCATCAAAATAATCACCTGAACAAGAATCCGTTATACAATTAATTGGTGAATAATGACAGCCCATTACATCACAAGTAAACAATATTTTTTCTTCCTTAATATATGTAAAGATTGTATCAGGCCAATGTAAATTTGGTGCTGATATAAATTGCAAGGTATTTTTACCTAAACAAATTTGTTCTATTGCTGGCTTACTATTAAATTCCTTATTAGTAATTTCTTTCAAATAGCTTATAGCAGCTTTTGAAGCAACAACAACAGCCTCTGGATAAACTTCTAAGAACTTAGCTAAAGAACCACTATGATCCAGTTCTGTATGTTGAACAACTATGTAATCAACTTTTCTTTCTCCAATAACACCTTTTATTTTACCTAAAAACTCTTCGAAATAACCATCTTTAACACAATCTATTATAGCAACTTTTTCATCGTCTATTAAATATGAATTATAAGTAGTTCCTTTTTTTGTTTCCATTATAATATCAAACACCCTAAGCTCTGGGTTGTTTACACCAATCCAATAAACATTGTCTTTTAACTTTGTTGTTTTCATTCTAAAATCCTCCTTGTAGTTCTCCAGGCAAGATAACAATCATCAACTGTTATCACACCTATAAACTTATATGATTTTAATCCTCTTATATATAATATATTTTACCACATTTAGCAAACCTGTTCAATAATTATTATTCGTTAGTAGGTTTTTAGTAATTCGCATAACTTTGTTACTTTATAGTTTGTCACTTAAATATCAAAATATTCAACTCAAATTCGCAATGCTGCTTTACAGTCTTTTTTTCTTACTTCGCATCTAGCGATTATTACCCGCTAAGTTATTCTAATAAAATTGAAGGTTTCCCCTTATAAAAGATATACTCCATATGCAGCGCCCTTGTAAGAACTACATATAATATTTTCTTGTCTAACTCATTATCACCGTAACTTTCTTCGTCACAATTATAAACAATACTGCAATCAAATTCTAAGCCTTTAGTCATATAGGAGGGGATAATTATTCTTTCTGACTGAAAATTTTTATCAGTATTTTTTATTAACTCCCAATCATTTTCACTGTACTTTTTAAGTTGAGTTTTTATATATTTGCACTCCTTAAAGGTTTTTCCAATAACTGCAATACTTTTCTTTCCACTTATCTTTACACTTTTTACTATTTCATCTAATTTCTCTACAAACTCTTTTTCAACACTGTAACTTATTAAGTCTGGCTCTTTCCCATGTCTTAGTACAGGACTCGCTGGAGTTATATAATTTTGTTGCTTTTGAAGTACCCTATTTGCAACATTTATTATTTCTATAGTAGATCTATAGCTTTGAGTCAGTGGAATATAATTTGCTTGTCCTTTAAAAACCTCACTAATAAGCTTTTGCCAACTCTCAATGCCCTTATAATAGTAGATTCCTTGCCCAATATCACCTACAATTGTAAAAGAATCATTAACTGCAATGCTTCTAAGCATCAATAATTGAAAATTACTATAATCTTGCGCTTCATCTATTACAATATGAGAAAAATTGAATTTATCTAAACCTTCAATTTTAAGCTTTAAATAAAGTAAAGCTGCTAAATCATCGCTATCTATAACACTACCACTGATGCTTGCAATAGTTTCTGATTTAATAAAGTCATATAACTTTGTACCTATTTTACCTTCTGTAAGTTCAGTGAAGACCTCTTCATCCACAAGTAAATTAAAATATAAATCAATTATGCTCTTTTGGGACCATTGTTTAAAATACTCATCCATGGCTTTTTTAGCATTAGCATTGAAATGCTTTTTTTCCTCATCCCTTTTATCATAAAGTTCAATAATTTTTTTTCTTTTAGAAAGTTCATCCTTAATATCTCTTTTAGCGCTTTGAATGGATCTCTCATAGGTATGATCTATCTTTTCGAAGACTTCTGGAATTATAACCTTTAATTTCAAGTTAAAATATCTCTTAATCTCCTGTTTTCTTTTATTTAACGGGAAGTGTACTAAATCCTTAGAGTATAATCTTTTTATTTCATTTGAACTAAATAATATATATTCCCCCACCATAATATCCTCAATTTGAATATCTTTATTTTCTATATATTTTAAGTATCTGTCCATAATACTTTTATATGTCATACTTCCTTTAAATTTACTGCTAGTAGTTATAAATTTCACTTTTTCCTTATTGCTCTCTTCCATAACTAAGGAAAATTTCATATCCTTAGTGTGAATTTTGCCACTATATTTTAAGATGCTGCAAGCGATATCCTCAAAAGTGCTTTGCTTAACTCCACTTACCCCAAGACTAGGTAATATATCAGAAATATAATCTAAGAATAGCTTATTAGGCGCTATAACTAAAATTTCATGGGTATTTAAGTTTTCACTATATTTATACATGAGGTATGCTAGCCTATGTAGGGCAACTGTAGTTTTTCCGGAACCTGCAGAACCCTGTATTATCATTACTGTATTTTTACTTGCCCTTATAATTTCATTCTGTTCCTTTTGAATTGTAGCAACAACATCTTTAAGCTTGCTTCCTATGCTTTGTTCTAAATTTATCTTTAAAAATTCATCTACTAGTGCATTATCCCCAGTTTCATCACTTGAAGATCTTAAAATTATATCATTAATACCTTCATCGAAAGCATTTTCTAATTTTTCATTTTCAATAAGAAATTTACGTTTTAGAGATAGCACACCGTAAACAAAACCTATAGGTGCCTTATAACTAACCTTACCTTGCTGCCCACTATAATATAATTCTGCAATGGGAGCTCTCCAATCAATTACTTTTTCTTCTCCCTCACTGCTATCATTTAAACCAAATTTACCTATATAATAGCTTTCCTTATCTCTTCGAACCTCACTAAAATCAATCCTTGCAAAATATGGTTTATGAGATGCTTCACTGTACTTTTGTAAATTATTATTTGCAAACTCATATACCTGCTGTGTTAAAGCTAACTCCTCATTATATGTGCCACCAGAACTTTTCTTTAACATAGATACTTTTTTTTCTAATTCTTCATGTTTTTCAGCAGCTAAATTGACTTGCTTATTGAGCCAGTCTACAGTTTCCTCTAGTCTACGCTTTTCTAATTCCATTTCACTCTTATTTATTGTCATTACATCGCCCCCATTCCTATACTTTGATTTACAATTATATAATTTATCGCATTAAATGTCAATTTGTGCTTACATACCCTAAAAAAGTAATTATACAATATGAGGATCTACTCTACTTTATTTCAGATGCCCTATACTATATATCACAAGTAAGTAAAATTTCTTTAAGGAAATTTATGAATTCCTTAATAATAAAAATACCAAATCATATAATTTAGTAGTATGAAATTTAAGGGGGTATTTATGAATATTTTAATAACTGGTGCAAAAGGTAATATTGGAACATATCTTTGCAGCGTCTTGTCAAAATCACATACTATATATGGGTTAGATAAAACTCAGCTTAACATAATAGATAAAATAACCACTGAGAAAACTCTGAATGAATTAAAGCCTGATGCTGTAATTCATACCGCAGCCATAACAAATAAATATATTTGTGAATACAATGAAGATTTAGCCTATGGCGTAAACACTGTAGGAACTTTAAATATTGCTACTTGTTGTAATTCTCTTAATATTCCCATATTATACCTATCAAGCACAGATGTATATGGTGATATTAAATCTTCACCCTACATTGAAAGTGATGAATGTACTCCAATAAATGCATATAGTAAGAGTAAACTCGGAGCAGAAGAATTAATCCAAACTATTTGCAGCAAATATTTTATTATTCGCAGCTCAAATATATTTGGTGGCAATGATTGTTTTGTTACAAAACTTCTAAAAGGTAAACATACCGCAATTTATCTGTTTTCAAATCCCACTCTTTCCATAACTAATATTGAAGATTTGACCGCAGTGATTCAGAGGCTTCTAGTCACTGATAAATATGGAGTATATAACTATACCAATGAAGGTTGTTTATCAAAATCACAGCTAATAAATAGTATAATAGAGTTTGGTAATCTTAATGTTCCATTGATTTTAAACTCAGATAAACTTCTATTTAATCTCATCAAAGAACCTAAGTATACCTGTGTTAATAGTTCTCTTATAAAAAACTCCCTTGATATTGAAATTCCGCCTTGGAATGATAGACTTAAGGACTATATTAATAAGCAAATTTAGAATAGACTAGATCAGTTTACTGACTTGTTATTTATTTGAATGTACCTGGAAATCTTAAATTTTGTATCTTCATTGACATTTAGACACTTTCGGAATAGAATATCAGTATAGGTATACCCACTATGGGTATGGAGGTGTTTTATGTTAACTATAGATGATAAAGCAATTAATGCTATACGAAAATCGAATTCAGTTTTGGTGGTTAAGTCTGTACTAAATTCTTGTGGTTGAGGAGGAACACCTACAAGAAGTCTCTGGATTGAGACTCAGAAAAATTTTTCTCCTTCAGAACAATTTATTTTAATGGAATATGAGGGCGTGAAGGTATACCTTCATAAAAGCCTTATCCTAAATAAAGATATACACGTATATCAGAAGTTAAAAATCCCATTTTTCGGCTCCATATATGGAGTCAAAGGAGTTAGATTATAAATGTTATAATATTCTATAGTTCAAGAGTTTTTCTTGGATTATGCTATAACTAAAAGTATATATGCTAGAAATGCGTTTACGACGCCAAGTAATTCTAAAATTTATTTTAGAATTACTAAGGTTTGTTCAGACGCATTTTACGTAATATATACTTTTGTTAGCATAATCCAAGAAAAATATTTTATTTTACGGAATAATAATGTATAAATTATAAATAATCATACAACATTATTCAAATATACTGTAACTTTATCAAATCTTTGTCTGTATACATACGATAACCTAATTTATTATAATGGGATGGTGTTAACCGCAATTTATATATAGTACCCTATTTCCTCAATACATTTTAAAAATTCTTGAAGTTTACTAATTTTCTACTTGTATCTCAAGAATACTCTTAATACAATATGAAAATTATAATTAATACTGACAGGTTTATGTCAGTATTAATATGTTATTATTTATTTAAAATATATTTTATATGAGGTGATCTAATGTGCACAAAATTGAACGATTAATGGCTATTATTTTAGCATTAAAGAATAAGAAAAAAATGACTGCAAAAGAAATAGCAACTACTTTTGAGGTGGATATTAGAACGATTTATAGAGACATGCAGGCTCTAAGTGAAATGAATATACCAATAGTGTCTTATACAGGTAGTGAAGGTGGATATGAGTTATTAGATAATTATTTTATACAACCAATAATGTTTAATAAAGATGAGGTTTTTGCTTTGCTTCTGGCTAAAAAGGTAATTGATATAGTTCATATTCCAGGATATGCGGCCTTTGCAAACTCTGCATTTTTAAAGATTGAAAATCTAGTATCAGAATGTTTTAAAAAAGATTTTGAAGATGTTCAAAAGAAAATAGTTTTTGATATAAAATCTAATGATATTGATATTGAAAACTCTTATGTTTTTGATATTGTAAAACAAGCTCTTAAATATAATTTTAAACTTAAGGTAACTTATAATGAAAATGCTGGCCTTGATTTAACAGATCAGATAGTACAACCTTATGGAATTGTCTTTGAGGATGGCATATGGTATATTGTTGCATTCTCTGAGGCAAGTGATTCAAAAATACACCTAAATATTGAAAAGATAAAGGATATTGCTTTATTAGATGAAGTATTTGATTCTAGTAAAGATTTTAATATGGGAAATTATTATAGCTCTTGTTGCTTTAAAAGTGCCTATAATAATGAAAATAGTATACTTATAAAATTAAAAATAAATAAAGAACTATATCCTAGCATAAAAGATTATGTATTTTTTAAATATGGTGAAATTAAGGAAAAGAGTGATTGCTATATAATTGATGTAAAAACAACCAAACCAGATTTTTATGTGTCACTTGCTTTTCGATTTTTTAAAAGCATGGAAATTGTAGAGCCTTTATGGATTAGGGAAAAACTTAAAGATGAACTAAAGCAATTAAATAAAACTTATGAGGTTTAACATTTATGATTAGCATAAAACAAATATAAAGGTTCATTTATATTAAATCATCTCCTGGGTCGCTGTAATTAACGACTTCAGAAGGAGATTTACCCCCTTGTAGCGCTCTGGAGTAGATAGCAATTCTCAATTGTTATCCCCCCACTGAAGTTTTCTTTTTGTTGTAGTATGTGACCCCTACTTATAGAAGTGGGAGACTTCCTTCTGAAATGTCGTTAAAATATAAAATTTAAGAATAATAAGGGGATAATAGTATGATTAAAGAAATTGAAACACGCAGAAGTATAAGAAAATACAAAAATAAGCCTGTAGAAGATGAAAAGATTCTTCAGTTGCTTGAAAGTGCGAGAATTGCTCCATCCGGCAGCAACACACAACCATGGCACTTTATTATAGTCAAATCAGAGGAAACAAAACAAAAAATATCAAAAGTATCTCATGATCAAAAATGGATGAACGCAGCTCCTATCCATATCGTATGCGTTGCAGATATACGTGTAAGAATAAATGAAGACATAGACATATCACTAAATGAGAATAGTCCAGAACCAGAGCTTAAGCTTATAATTAGAGATACAACTATTGCAATAGAACACCTAGTACTTGAAGCTGAAAATTTAGGCTTAGGTACTTGTTGGGTCGCTTGGTTTACTCAAGAAGAAATTAGACCAATATTAAATATTCCTTCAGATAAATATGTGGTTGGTATTATTCCTGTTGGTTATGCAGATGAAACACCAAAAGCTCGTCCACGAAAGAAATTTGAAGAAATAGCACATTATGAAAAATGGTAAAAATTAATATATGAATCAAACCTGTTAATTCGCAACTTCCTTAAGTTGCGTCACAACTGTAAAAAATTGTGACACACTGTAATAAAAAAAGATGGAGAGACACCGATATATATTTTAAATAGGAGTGATAAAATGAATAAACTACAAGATACTTTAATAATTAGAGGTAACGCAATCAAAAATAGAATTGTAATGGGGCCTATGTTTACTTTTTCATTTAAAGGAAATAATGGCTCATTTTATGGCAAGCAACATATTGAGCATTATACAGAGTGTGCAAAGGGTGGTGCTGGTTTAATAATTGTTCAAGCTACTAATGTACTTGGTGCGACGAATTCTACCAATAAGTGGTCAACTGACAATATAACAGCATTAAGGCAAATTGCGGATAACTGCCATAAGTATGATGCGACTATAATGATGCAGCTTTCCTGTGGCGATGTGAATATTAACGATATATCAGTTACAGAAATTCATTCAATGCAGATGGACATGAATCAAGCAACCATCTCAGCTTGTAAAATTGGCTTCGATGGTGTTGAATTCAACTTTGCCCATGGCTTTACCCTATGCAAGTTTCTAGATGCCTCTTATAATCAGCGAACTGACCAATATGGTGGAGATGCTGTAAATAGAACAAGAATCCTAACAGATATTTTGTCAGAGATTCGAGAAAATACTCATGAAAGATTTATTATTAGTCTGCGTATGGGACAGTATTTACCAGAAAGTAAAGATGGCGTTGAAGTGGCCAAAATCTTTGAAAACGTCGGCATCGATTTACTACATATCTCATTTGGTATGAACCCTCCTATACATACTGTTCCAGTAGGTTTTATTTGCAGTCCCTTGACCTATAGTGGATGCGTAATAAAAAAAGAAGTAAATATTCCAATTATCGCAGTCGGTGAAATTCGTTCAGAAGAACAGGCTAGATTCTTAATCGAAAATGATTATGTGGATTTTGCTTGTGTAGGCAGAGGTATATTAGCTGATCCTGAATTCGCTAACAATGTAATAAATAACAAACCAATAAATAAGTGCTATGGGTGTAAGTCGTGTTTTTGGTATACTGATCACATTAAATGCCCTGCAATAAAAAAAAGAATACAACGAAAAATATTACTTTAAAATGCTATAAGGTATTGTTTTCACTCCTCTGGTAATGTTTATTATAGTTAACATAGTACAGGCTATTAGTCAATTAAATATAAAAAGTTAGGAGAGCAAAAATGTCGATGGTTAAAATAAATGGAATAAATTTAAACATTAAAATACAAGGTGAGGGGGAGCCTTTAATACTTATACATGGACTCGGTTGCGATAATACCCAATGGAATACCGAAATTCAGAAACTTTCTAGAGAGTTTAAAACAGTTTTATTAGACTGTAGGGGACATGGAAAATCCGATAAACCAGATAGTTATACATTAAATGATCATATTCAAGATATTTTATCTATAATGGATACTTTTGGGTTTAAAACTGCAAATCTTTATGGAGTTTCAATGGGAAGTTATATTGCGCAAGGTGTAGCAATTTCACAACCTCATAGAATAAAAAAGCTAATCTTGACTGTTCCTAAATCAAATGGTTTAACATCATCAACTCAAAGATTGATAAAGGAGCATACGGGAGAATTGGAAGGGGTAAATCCCTCTTCTGATGGGATGTTATGTGCTTCACTAATACCAAATGCAACCTTTATTGAAATGCAATATTCAGGGCATATACCTATGATTGAGGAGCCAGAATTATATAGCAACATAATTAATAAATTTCTAAGTGAATAAATTAAACATCTTACTAAGAGATGAGAATCAAATGTAATAGATAACTCATTTAGCTATGAGGGTTACGAAATACTTAAAGCTGAAAATGAAGTTGCCCTCGTGCTTTTGGATATTATGATATTTCAACCTTTAAGTAAATATACTCTTATCATAACTAATATACTTGTAATTTCGTAATAATTAGTTTGCAAAGCAGCATAATTGTAAAATCTATAAAGACTACTGTGGGAATAGGAAGTTTTTCCGCAGTGACTTGCAATAAAAAACCACAAATCTATTGAAATTTCATTGCAAGGCACATAGGAGAAACTTGATAGGATTCTTAAAGTCGTAGCGGATTGTCATTATTTTTAACTATTAATTAAATTCTTCATACTCAAATCTAATACCCTAAAAGAGTGGGTCAACGCCCCTACAGAAATATAGTCAACTCCGCTACTAGCCACTTCCAAAATATTATCTAATGTTACATTTCCAGATGCCTCAACTAGTGCTTTTTTATTAATTAACTCTACAGCTTTTTTCATAGTAATAGCATCCATATTATCTAACATTATAATATCCGCACCAACTTCTAAAGCCTCATTAATTTGCTGCAAAGTTTCAACTTCAACTTCGATTTTTTTAACAAAGGAAACATTCTGGCGTATAATACTAACTGCCGCTTTTATTCCGCCCGCCGCACTTATATGATTTTCTTTTATTAATACACTATCAGATAAATTGTATCTATGGTTACATCCTCCACCAATTTTTACAGCATATTTTTCAAATATCCTCATATTAGGTGTAGTTTTTCTTGTATCCAAAATCTTTACGGTGCTACCTCGCAATTTATCTACATAGGTTTTAGTTAATGTGGCGATTCCACTCATTCTTCCAAGAAAGTTTAATGCTGTTCTCTCCCCTGTCAAAATGTGTTTTGTTTTTCCACTTAGTTGTGCAATACACTGCCCTTCACACACTTCATCTCCATCTTTTTTAAAAAACTCTATATTCACCTCTCCCAGTATTTTAAAAACCCTTTCAAATACAGCAAGTCCAGCAATTACTCCATTTTCTTTAGCTATTAAATCAATACTACAATTACACTCATCACTTACAATAAATTCTGTTGTAATATCATTTTGAGGTACATCTTCTTTTATTGCCTCTATAAGAATATCATCAATAATTAACCAATTCATTCCTTATACCCTCTCCCATTTTCTTGAATTTATCTACAACTATAGTTTTATTAATTTCTCTATAATCTTTAATTCCCTTTAAATCATTTAAATCTTCATAATTTAAAAGGTCAGTACTATCAATTGACTTATTTATAAATTGTGAAGCTCTTCTAGAAAAAACTAAGGCCTCCAATAGTGAATTACTTGCTAGCCTATTTGCTCCATGTACTCCCGTGCAGCTCACCTCGCCACAGGCAAATAAATTCTCCATGGATGTTCTAGAACTTAAGTCAACAGCAATTCCGCCCATGTGATAGTGTTGTACTGGCGTTACTGGAATTTTATTTTTTGTAATATCTATACCCCTTTGCAAACAGTGATTGTAAATACTTGGAAACCTATTAGTTATATAATCCTTGCCTTTAAATGAAATATCTAAAAACACAAAAGGCAGACTACTCTTTTTTTCTTCTCCATAAATTGCCTTAGCAACTACATCTCTTGGTAGCAGTTCGTCTACAAATCTTCTACCATATTCATTTAGAAGTTTGGCGCCCTCACCTCTTAGCGATTCTGATATGAGGAATTTCTCACAATTCAAATTATCATCATATAGTGCAGTTGGATGAAATTGCACATAGTCTAAATCAGAGGTTTTAATCTTATGTCGCAATGCAATAGCTATGCCATCCCCCGTTAAGCTTCTTCTATTAGTTGAATTTTTAAAGAGACCTCCAATACCACCTGTTGCTAAAACAGTTGCCTTAGAATAGATATTTATTCTTTTTTCACCTTTAGTTGCAATACCTCCACAGCAGATATTATTTTTAGTAATAATATCAACCAAAGTAGTATTTTCTAATATACTCACATTTTTTTTATTTCTTAATGCTTCTAGCAAAGATAAAAAAAGTTCTTTTCCGGTTTCATCCTTTCTATGGACAATTCTATTGATGCTATGTGCACCCTCCTTTGTATATTTAAATTCGCCATTTTCCCTGTCAAAGCTTACCCCAAGATCTTTTACTTTATTTATATTACCTATGGATTCATATACTAGAGTTTGTACCGCTTTTATGGAATTTTTAAACTTCCCTGCTTTTAGTGTATCTTGTATAAACAAATCAAAATCACTTTGATCTCTAGCTACTGAAATCCCACCTTGAGCTAGAAATGTATTACATTTATTTACTTCATCTTTAGTTATTAGAAGTATATTTAAGTCTTCTCTTAAATTCAATGCAGAGTATAAGCCCGCTGCACCAGTTCCAACTATTAGCACATCTACATAAATATCCATTAAATCACCTTGCCATTTCATGCATTGCATTTAGACATTTCTGTGCTGCGCGTCTTACATCTTCGTCTAAGGTTATTTCATATTGCTTACTTCGAAGACTATTATAAACATTCTCTAAGGTGGTTTTTTTCATACTTTTACAAATCATAGGTGTCTTCGGTGTTATGAATTGTTTATTAGGATTTTTATTTTTAAGTTCATAAAGTATACCTTCCTCTGTTACAATCATGTACTTTTGGCCGCTGTCATCACTGGCAAATTTAATTATCTCTCCAGTGCTTCCTATAAAGTCAGCTAGTTTTCTAATTTCACTATTACATTCAGGATGAACTAAAATTTTTATATCTTTATCCGAATTTTTCACTTCAATAATCTCTTCTGCGTTTACAAATTCATGCACACAGCAAAAACCATTCCATAAAATCATATCCACATCGGGAGCTTTTTCATTTATATATTCACCTAGATTTTTATCTGGTATAAAAATTATTTCCTCCTTATCTAAGCTATTAATTATTTTTAATGCATTGGAAGAAGTACAACATATATCGCTTTCGGCTTTAACTTCTGCTGTTGAATTTATATAACATATAACCTTTGCCTTTGGATGCTGCTTTTTTAGCTGCCTAACATCTTCCCCATTAATCATATCTGCCATAGTACATCCCGCCTCTATATTGGGAAGAAGCACTGTTTTTTCTGGTGAAAGTATTTTTGCACTCTCAGCCATGAACTTTACCCCACAAAATACTATAGTATCTTCATTACATTCTTTGGCTATTTTACTAAGATAATAAGAATCTCCTACAAAATCAGCTATCTCCTGAATATCATCATTTTCATAATAATGCGCTAGAATCAAAGCATTTTTTTCTACTTTCAATTGCTGAATCTTTTCTTTTAACTCTTGCATTTATTTATACACCTCTTTATATATGCGTATACAGGTGTATATACACCTGTATTACCTACTATAATAGCATTTGTGTAGTAATATATCAATATCCTGAGAAAATAAAAAAAGGCATACTCTATGATATTAAAATCACATAGCATGCTCTTCTTACAGTATTTTTTAACAATATATATATTTTAAGGACATTATGATTGTCTGCCATGTAGAACGCTAAACAATTAATAACTGTTTAGCGTCTATTAGGAATACGATGGGTTGACAGAAGAGTTTATTCTTATATTATGCTAGCAATATATACTTTTTGTTATAGCATAATCTAAGAATAATTACTCTTCCTCTTCAGCTAACTCGTACATTTCCTCAGCCTTAGACATATATAGTATTCCATCTAAATGATCAATCTCATGGCAGAAGGCTCTTGCAAGTAACCCTTCAGCTTTATAAGTTACTGGTTTTCCTTTAATATTCATTCCTTCCACTGTAACATTTGTAGGTCTAAAGACTTCACCCTCATGTCCCAAATAACTTAAACAACCCTCATAATCCTTTTCATTTCCTGACTTTGATGTTATTTTAGGATTTATAACTATTATCGGTTCTTCTTCTTCATCGCCTAAATCAATTAAGATAACCCTTTTTAAAACGCCTATTTGAGGAGCTGCAAGGCCTATGCCATTACCCTCATAAAGTGTATCCATCATATCGTCTACTAAGTTTAATATTTTACCGTCTACCTTGAAAACCTTGTCACAAATCGAATTAAGACGTTTGTCCCCATATTGTAAAATCTTTCTAACTGCCATATGCATTCTCCTCTACCTTATATTAATTGCTTTCCAACGCAATAAATTTTAGTTTATTATATTTTATATTCTATTATAAATAGCTCTATACATCAATATATATTTTCATCAAAAAAAATTAAGGTGTCACAAAACCACCTTAATTTCATCATGATTACCCGCTAATTCTCTTTGCTTCTGCTATTCGTTGGGTTTCTTCCATCATGCTTTTAACCTTCATAAGTCTAGTTAAAGCACCTCTTTCATTTTCACCAAGCTTCATTTTTATATACTTTATGGTTTCTTGAAGTTGAGGTATTATCATATATTCCAGGGCATTAACTGTTCTTCTGGTTTTTTCAATTTCGTCTGCCATGAGCTGACAAGATTTTTCTACTTCTGCAAGTTCTAAAAGCTTTGGCAAAATTAAATATAACTTTTCTATAGCTCCATCAAGCTCTCCAGAAGTATTCGCAAATCCATAAGGATATATGCTACCAGGATCATCTTCTAATTTTCTTTTAAATTTCATTATGGGAACATTAACACTCATAAGATTTTTTGTTGCAACTTCTACAGAAATACTTTCTTTTGGGTAGGCAATAGCCTCCTCTAGAAATTCTGAAGACATTAATGCACTTGCCATAAGAAAATCCTTATAAGAATTTTGTAATTCTTCTTCAACTTTTTTCCTAAGTTCATTGTTATGTTTTATAAGATCAATAAATCTTCTCATAAGTTCATCTTGTTTATCTTTTAATAATTTATGTCCACGAGTTGCTGTACCTAATCTTTTTTTAAGTTTAGTAAGCTCCATTCTAGTGGGATTGACATTTAACCTTGTCATGCTTACTCACCCTCTTTTTTAGGTAAATATTTTTCTACGTATTCATCTCTAATCCTCTTAAGTTCATTTCTTGGTAGAATAGATAGAAGCTCCCATCCTAAATTTATTGTTTCATCAATAGTTCTATTAGTTTCAAATCCTTGCGCTACATATTGCTTTTCAAAAGCATCTGCAAATATTGCATATTTTTTGTCTGCCTCAGATAAAGCTGACTCTCCTAATATAACTGCTAGCTCTTTTGCTTGTTTACCTTGAGCATATGCAGCAAATAATTGATTCATTGTATCCGCATGATCTTCACGTGTTTTACCTTTACCTATACCCTTATCTTTAAGTCTTGATAGTGAAGGTAGAACATCTATTGGAGGCATAATTCCTTTTTTATAAAGTTCTCGACTTAAAATAATCTGTCCTTCAGTTATATATCCTGTCAGATCTGGAATCGGATGAGTTATATCATCTTCTGGCATTGTAAGTATAGGAATTTGAGTTATTGAACCTTCAAGTCCTTTAATTCTTCCTGCTCTTTCATATAAGGTAGAAAGGTCAGTATAAAGATATCCTGGATATCCACGTCTACCTGGAACTTCTTTTCTTGCAGCTGAAACTTCACGTAGAGCTTCACAGTAATTTGTAATATCCGTCATAATTACAAGAACATGATATCCTTTTTCATAAGCAAGATATTCAGCTGTAGTCAGTGCCATTCTAGGTGTAGCTATTCTCTCAATTGCTGGGTCATTTGCAAGATTCATAAACAATACAGTCCTATCAATAGCACCAGTATTTGTAAAATCGTCTACGAAAAATTGTGCTTCCTGAAAAGTTATTCCTATAGCTGCAAATACAACAACAAATTTGGAATCTGAATTTACTACCTTAGCTTGCCTTGCTATTTGAGCCGCAAGTTGCGCGTGTGGAAGACCTGATCCAGAAAATACTGGTAACTTTTGTCCTCTAACTAGTGTATTAAGTCCATCAATAGCAGAAATACCTGTTTGAATAAACTCTGAGGGATAATCTCTTGCCACCGGGTTTAGTGCTTCTCCATTAATGTCGAGTCTCTTATCAGGAATAATTTTAGGTCCGCCATCTTTAGGCCTTCCAAGACCGTCAAAGACTCTTCCAAGCATATCTTCTGAAACACCAAGTTCCAGTGGTCTACCTAAGAATTTAGCCTTACTACCCTTTAAGTTAATTCCTGCAGAACTTTCAAATAACTGAACCATTGCTTTATCTTCATTTATTTCAAGTACTTTTCCGCTACGAATTTCACCATTTTGTAGCTCTATTTCTACTAGTTCATCATATCTAACGCCTTCAACTTTCTCTACAACCATTAGTGGTCCTACAACTTCTGATATGGTTCTGTATTCTTTAATCACGAGCAACTCCTCCTTCCGTTATTAATTTTTCTATTTCGTCGGACAAGGCTATAAATACATCATCGATTTTCGACATTTCAGTTTCTGAAATATATTTTACTCTTGCTATTTTATCTCTTGCTTCCATTTTTAATATCTTATCTAAATAAACTCCTGCAGTCAAAGCTTTTTCAGCTTCAACATGGAATGCTATAACGAGCTTTAGCATTTTATATTGTTTATCTAAAGATGAATATGTATCAACCTCATGGAAGGCGTTTTGTTGTAGATAATCTTCTCTAATTGACTTTGCAACTTCTAATTTCAATCTATCTTTTTCAGAAAGAGCGTCTACACCTACAAGTCTTACTATTTCATCAAGCTTTGCTTCTTCTTGCAGAAGAAGCATGGCTTTAATTCTAAGTTCAGTCCAATCCTCTGCTACGGTATCATTCATCCACTTAGCTGTTTGATCTAAATATAGTGAATAAGAATCCAACCAATTTATTGCTGGAAAATGCCTTCTATAAGCAAGTTGGGCATCTAGTCCCCAAAACACTTTAACTATTCTAAGGGTTGCTTGAGTAACTGGCTCAGATAAATCTCCACCTGGAGGTGATACTGCACCAATAACTGTAATTGCTCCTTCGCGTTCACCATCTCCAACGCAAACTATCTTTCCTGATCTTTCATAAAAATCAGCTACACGTGAACCAAGATATGCTGGATATCCCTCATCACCCGGCATCTCTTCAAGTCTTCCGGACATTTCACGTAGTGCCTCTGCCCATCTAGACGTAGAATCCGCCATTAATGCTACAGAAAAACCCATGTCTCTAAAATACTCTGCAATAGTTATACCTGTATATACAGAAGCTTCTCTAGCTGCAACTGGCATATTAGAGGTATTTGCAATTAGCACTGTTCTTTTCATTAATGATTCGCCTGTTTTTGGATCTTTAAGTTCTGGGAACTCATTCAAAACGTCTGTCATTTCATTTCCACGCTCACCACAACCTATATAAACTACTATTTCAGCGTCTGCCCATTTCGCAAATTGATGCTGAACTACAGTTTTTCCACTTCCGAAAGGACCAGGAACACATGCAGTACCACCTTTTGTTACTGGGAAGAAAGTATCTATTACTCTTTGACCTGTAAGTAGTGGCTCTACTGGATTTAATTTTGTAGCATAAGGTCTTCCACGTCTTACTGGCCATTTTTGCATCAATGTAATTTGCACAATACCCTCTGAAGTTTGCACTTGCGCAACTGTATCTTCTACAGTATACTCACCTTGAGTTATAGAAGTTATAGTTCCAGAAATCCCCTTGGGTATCATTATTTTTTGAGTTATAACAGTAGTTTCCTTAACTGTACCTATAACGTAACCATAAGAAACTTCATCGCCAACCACAGCCGTAGGAACAAATTCCCATTTCCTACTTCTATCTAAAGGCGAAACATTTACACCTTTTGTTAAGTAATTACCAGCTATAGCTCTTATTGCATCAAGAGGTCTTTGAATACCATCAAACATTGATTCCATAAGTCCTGGTCCAAGTTCCACACTTAAGGGCTCTCCGGTAGACACTACTGGGTCTCCTGGTCCTAGGCCTGATGTTTCCTCATATACTTGAATGGAGGCTCTATCTCCTCTCATTTCGATAATTTCGCCAATAAGACCTTTTTCTCCAACCTTAACTACGTCATATATATTAGCTTCGTCCATGTCTTTTGCAACAACTAATGGGCCAGAAACTTTTACAATTTTACCGATTTTCAAGTTATCTCCCTACCCTTCTATAAAATATTTACGCCCACCGCTTTTTCCACGTTATCGCGAATTCTTTGCATTCCTATATTTAGCGAGCCCTGATTACTTGGTATTAATATAACGGCCGGAAGCATCTGTCTGTTATACCTTTTGATAGTTTCATCTAAATGCTGAGCTATCTGCTCTGTAACAAATATAACCGCATAATTATCTAATGCCATTTTATCTATAGCTTTTCTAGCTTCTTCAATTTCAATAACAGGGTATACATCAATTCCGAGAGCTTTAAACGCAAGTATTGAATCTTTATCTCCAACTACTCCTACTTTATGCATAAACCTCACGCACCCTTTCTCTTATAACCGAAGTATCAACATTATTTAATTTTCCAACCATAATTATTCTTATTATTTTTATTTCTGTTTCCTTGGCTAGGATATAAGCAAATACTGGTTCAGGTCCAAAAGTAATATACTTAGCAACTTTTAAAGTTTTCATAATATAGTTTTCTGAAAGCTTTTCAAGAGCGGAGAGTTTCCCAGTTTTTATATACTCTTCTAGTCCCAATTTTATAACGTCACCATATTTTAATGAAGAAAATTTAGCTGCCATGTTTTCAATAGTATCATCAAATACTCTTAATAAAATATCATTAGCTATATCTCCACCAGAAAGCATAACTTCTTTTAAAAATTCTACATCCTTCTCTTGCCTTTTTAATCTAATAATTGATTTTATATTACAAAAATTTATACTTGTCACAACATAATGGATTATAAAATCAATTTTTGTTTCTTTTGCCCGTTCTAATATATCTATATACATATATTTATCTATTATAATATCTATCTTTTGAGGATCCTTAAGTTCATTGTAGACTTTTTGTGCCTGGATTATAGCTTCTCTCATCTTAGGATTTAATTCCCTATAATCTTCCACTGTCATGTATAATTTAAGTTTTTCTATATCCACTGTACCTACGGGAATTAGCATATGAGAAAAGTCCTTATTTAAAGCTTTACCTTTTAACATTACCTTGATATTGTGGTAATCATATTTTAAGCTCATAATATCTACTATAAGAGGGTCTGGAGAAACACTATACATAAGGGAATATACGCGATTTAATTCCTCCTTAAGTAGTATATTGTAGTCCTCTGGCCTTTTTACATTTACCATTAAACTTGCATATTCAGTTTCTTGCAAGATTTTAATCACGTCTTCCGCGGAGGTACTATCAATCATTCTCTCAACCTTTACATTACTCAGGAGTCTTGTTTCTAATACTCTTAGCCTAGCCACAGCTTGTGTAAAATTCATTTTATCCATATATGGCTATCCTCCTTGTTTTGCTTAAGATAAGATAACAATTATTAATTGTTATCTTACTTAAATTTATTTGAATAATTCTTCAACAATTTCTGGTTCTAGCTCAGCTCTTAAAGAGTTAACTAGACTTTCAAAAGTATTATTAATTTCTATGCCATTTTTAAGTACTATAAATCCACTATTTATGTCCCTAGGCTGATCACTTAACTTTATTTCGCCTATTTTTCCAACGGCTTTTAGTCCTGTATTTATTTGGGATAAATAATCTTCGCTTACAATGCTTTTATATTTCCCAGGAAGTATTATTTCTTCATCCCCTGCTATTGGCATTGATAAAAGATATTTTTTTACAAGTTCCAAATATTCATTTTCCCCCATTACTAAAAGATTTTCTAGGGATTTCGCAAATACCTTATCAATCATCTTTTGCATAGCTACTAATTTTTCATTTCTAACTGTTAGCTTAGCATTTGATATAATTCTTTGTTTAACTGTAATAGCTTCAATTTTAGCTTTTTCTAACATCTGTACCTCTAGTTCCTTGGCACCTTTTACTTTACTTTCTATCATTGAAGCTCCATTATCTTTAGCTTCCTTCAATATAGCCTCTGCTTTAATACTCGCATCCTCTACTATTTTAGAAGATAAATTTTCTAAATTTGACATATCTCCACATCCTCTAAACTCTTAGTTTTAAAATTAGAATGTCTTACTTACGAGTATTATTGAAACAACGAATGCTAAAATCGCATAAGTTTCAACCATTGCTGCAAGTATAATAGCTTTTGTGCTATGCTCTGGTTTTTTAGCTACTATTGCAATACCAGCTGCAGCTGTTTTAGCCTGAGATATTGCTGAGTATAAACCTACAAATGCTATTGGTAAGCAAGCCATAAATAAGTACATTCCCTTATCTAAGCTCATAGCCGTAGCTAATTTGGGTAGCACCATAAGTCCTATAACGAAACCATAAAGTCCTTGTGTACCTGGCAATAATTGAAGAATAAGAGCTTTACCAAATTTTTCTGGTTCTTCAGTTGTGAGTCCCGCAGCGGCTTCCCCAACTATACCTACACCTCTTGCTGATCCTATTCCCGGTAAAATTACCGCTAGTGCCATTCCTAATGCTGCAAAAACATATCCACCATTTTTACCTAAAAATTCCATGAACGTCATAATTAATTCCTCCTTAAATTTGCTTTCCTTTTATTACAGTAATATATTGATTTTTTGGTTTAAATATTATAAACGCCTTTCCTCCACCTTCATAAAACTTACTAAAATACTCTACATATTGAAGTCTTGCACTATGAACAAATGCTCCTAAAGCACTTAGTAACATATTAAAGGTTTGTGCACCCACAAATATAAATACTCCAAAAATAATATTAAATGGAGCTGGTATCATTTTAATAAGCATATTAAAGGACACTGCTATAAATCCGCCAGAAAGTCCTAGTGCCATAAGTCTTGAGTAGGAAACCAAATCTCCTATATAGCTTGATATACCATATAAACCATATAGTCCTCCACCAAGCTTTGCACCAATACCTTTATTTTGTCTTCCTTGGGTTAATACTAATGCAACCATTCCTACTATCATAACCCATTTACCTATATTGATTACATCTGGACTTAATTTTAGTGTTGCTCCACCTAGGAATAAAAATGCTCCAGTTAATGCAGCGTACCATGTTAAAACATCATAAATAGCATCCATTGGCTTACCATCCCGAATTAGCATATAACCGCGAACTCCAAGACCAAAATAAATTTGGAATGCACCTATTACTATAGATATAACTAATAGTTTCATTAAATCTTCTCCAGGATTTATTAAACCCTTAAATTCAATTAAATTCCCAAAAAAACTTCCATAAAGAGCGCCTGTTATTGCTGTTGGTATACTTAGAAATAAGAAAAACTTAGCAAACTTTTTCTGCCCGACATCCAAATTGAATTTCATTAATGCAAGTGCGCAAACTATGAACATTACTATCCCATATCCTAAATCAGCTAGCATCATTCCAAAAAACACCATGTAAAAAGGTGTATGCAATGGTGTTGGGTCTATCTCTGAATATTTAGGCAGACTATACATTGATGTTATTAACTCAAAAGGTTCTACTAGTGAGTTATTCTTTAAAAGTATAGGGACTTCATCATCTTCCTGAGTAGCATCTTCTACCTCTAAATAGAAATTTTCTTTAGTTATAGCCTTTATTACCTCTTCTAAATCCTTTGCTAATTCTGTTGGTACCCAACCCTCTATAGCAACTACGCTTTCTGTTTTCAAGAAATTTTCACAAGCTGATGCTTTTATATGTTTATTTAATAAATATTCAGATACTATTTTAAAATCCTCTAAAAACTGACAATCATCTTTTATTTCAACATTTATTCTTTCTTCTTCCTTTGATATCTCTTCTAATCTAGCCTTATATTCGCGTACCACCTGTGCTGGAATTCCATCATATTTTAAATTAATAGCATTAAAGCTATAGTTCTTAAGAATTTCTTTAGCTTTCTCTTCGTACTCTTTATATACTAAAGCAATTACATTTACTCCGTTTTTCCCTTCACTTATAACTTCTAAATAAGAATATGGAATTTCACTGTCAAATTTTTCTCTAAAAGTATCTTTAGGAACTTTTGGAATTGACCCCATTAGAAATAGGGTGGAATTTAATGCTTTTAAATCCTGAAAATTTGAATCCAGTGGTATCCAAGGTGTCAATACTTCTATTTCAGAATTAATTTTAGCTCTTTCATTCTTCATTTCCGTAAGTGTATTGTCTTTTTCCTTCAACTTTTTATAGTTTTCACTATAATTTGATTTTTTAGCTAATGTTTCTAGTTCTTCATAATTCAAAGATCTTTTGCCCTTGACTAAAGATTTTATAGCGCCTTCTTTTTCTATGTGCTTTAGTAATAGGTCAATAGCAAATTTTACTTTTGCCAGTTCACCTTCTAAATAAGAAACTTTTTCATTTTCCGAGTCTTTTACTAGAGATTGTAAATGTTCTTCTTCAAGCTTTTGTAGATTTATAAATTGAACATTTTCAAATCTATGAAGACTATCTAGTAAAGTTTCTTTTTGTGATTCAAAGGCAAATAATGTAAATTTACTCATTTTAACTATTGCCATTATTTTTCACTATCCTCTCAACCACTATGCTTACTGCTCTATTGAATTTTTCACTTTCTAAACTAAGTATACTCTCTACCTCTATTTTACCTTTTTCTAAAATAGGTTCAGAACTTATTCTACCTTGTTCTTTAGCATTTTCGATGATTTTTTTAGTTTCTTCTCTAGCAGCATCCAAAACCTTTTTGTACTGCCCTTCAGCTTCTGTATCCGATTTTTTTAATATATCCTTGCTACGGTCAATTGCCTTATTAATATTATCTGCTGCTTGCTCCTCTGCATTTTTTATACTTTTTATTGCCTCTAGTGCCAAAATATCACCACCTTTTTTCTAAGAAGGCACCTTAAAATAAATAAAAATGAAGTTTCTAATTTATTTATTTTTCCGTACCTAAATAGATATAATGAGTATAGCTCAATTATTAAATACTTTTTTATAATATTAAATATCCAGTATGGTATTTAATATTATACTTTATGTAGTATTGAATACAACTTAATTATACTTAGTATTAGTAAAAATTTCAACTGATTTTTTTGATAATTAACAAATATTCGTAATATTAAATCATTTTTCTGCGATTATGACGATTTTTAAGCTAGTTTTTGGGTTTTTTTTGAAATTTCATGAAGTTCTTCTTTCATATTTTAAACTAGTATATAAGTTACGTCCTTTATATTCTCCTCATCATTAATATCATAAATTAAATAATGAGCTTCCTCACAAATATTATTATTCTCTATATAGCCTAAAATATTAATCATAAATTTTTCAATATGAATATTATTAGTATTGTTTATACTATCGTTTTGTAGCAACTTTTCTTTAATCTTTTTTTCTTTTTCCTTATTTACATCTCTAAGTAGAAAATTTGGAAGCCATTTCTTTTTGTTATATTTAAGATAGTCATATTTAACAATCTCTTTTAAAGCGAAGTCTTCCCCTTTAAGTTTTTCCTCATTAAATTCAATAAATATTTTATAGTAATCTACAGAAGATATACTTCTACTAAGATACCCTTTATCATAAAAAAATGTGCCTAAACACAAATAAAAATCAAAGGCAGATTCAAATTTAGGAGTAAAATATTTTAATATAGTTTTAAATTTTTGAGAATTATAGTATTTATCCACCATCTCTTCAACTCTTTTTAGAAGAATGATTTCATCATAACTTATGTCCTTGGTTTTCAGCACCTCATAGGGAGTATAGTTTGAGTGAACAATCCCCCACTTTTCTGCTTCGTCTTTCATAGGCGCACCTTTTAATATTTTAAGGAATCCAAGTTGTATTTCGTCCGGTTCTATGGCGTATAAATCATTAAAAGACTTTTTAAAGGATTCAAAGTTTTCCCCTGGAAGTCCTGCAATTAAATCTAAATGTTGCTTTATATTGCCATATTTTTTTAGCTCCATAACCTGTTTTTTTATATCGCCGAAAACTACAAATCTATTTATATTTTTTAATACTTCATTATTTGTTGTCTGAACGCCTACTTCAAACTGAAATCTCCCCTTTGGTGCCCTTTCTAAAAGTTTAAGCTGCTTATCATTTAATATATCTGCTGAGATTTCAAAATGAAAAGTGGTCTCTGTCTCTAAACTCATTAAATATTCCCAAATTCCCATAGCGAATTCATCACTACAATTAAAAGTCCTATCAACAAATTTTATAAGTTTTACATTTTTATCTATTAGAAACTTTAAATCAACTTTAACCCTTTCTAAATCCATAAACCTAACTCCACGTATAGTTGAAGAAAGACAATATTTGCAGTTAAAAGGACATCCACGTGAAGCTTCGAAATATACTATTTTGTTATTTAAATCATCCTCAATGTTATATGGGAAAACAATCTTATTTAAATCCATAAGTTTTCTTTTCCCACCATAAAATATTTTATCATTTTCTTTATAGTACAACCCTTTAATATCTTTAAGGTCAATACCTCCTATCATATATTCTATAAATTCTCTGTAGGTTTCTTCCCCTTCTCCCTCAATTAAGTAATCCGCAAAACTATCTTTTAAATAATTTTCACTATCAAAAGATACTTCCGGACCTCCATATAACAATTTTATATTATTATCTATAAGTTTTAGCAAATCAGATATATGTTTAACATAATCTCTATTCCATATGTAACAAGAAAAAACCACTACATCGGCTTTTTCTCTTATAATTTCTTGAACAATTCGCTCCACTCTATCATTTATAGAAAACTCTCTTATAAGGCACTGATAATTTAAATCCTCAGTAAATGCTTTTAAATACCTAATTGCAAGGTTACTGTGTGTAAATCTAGAATTAATTCCCACTAATAATACTTTCATCTTTTGATTTCCCTCTCCTTTTGCATATCATGTAATAAATATCGTCAGAACTTTTCAAAGTTGTTATTTCAAAATAAGGCTTTAAAATTTCAATTGTATTTTCTTTAGAACTATTTTTAAATAAATTTAAGTCTCTTAAATTTATTTTTTTTGTACTTTTATCAGGTAACACAATATTTATTCTTGAATTAAAAATTTTACCAAAGCCCTTATCTATGTCCCATATATATAATAACCCATCCGTTTTCAAAAATTTATATACATCTTCTATCAATTTTTCTTTGCTCTTCATGAATTTCATATCACTTAGTGTAAAAAACAGTGCACAAGTGTCATATGAACCTTCCTCTATTTTTGTCTTGTCCCCTTTCCCTTCTATATACTCTACACTATTGCTATCATCAATATATTGTTTGCATATGTTATATATAATCCCATAATTAGAAAAACCTATGTCTAATATATTTCCCTTGAAAATTTCTTTCTCAAGATTTATAAAAACCTCCCTTTTCAATTATTGACCCCCTCATCAAATATAATTTTATATGTTTACTTGTTTTTAAATTATTCTTCAAAAACAAAATAATTCCTCTAAAATAAAGGAATTATTTCTTAATTTCATTATAAAAATTTAGCATTAACCCTGCAGTAGTCTTTTGTGCCCTCTGCACTATAAGTACAGATATTTTATTGTATTTTTCTTCTTTACTTTTTACATTTGCGTAGGAAATATAAGTCTTATTAGCAAATACTGCATTGTTTTTTATATAGTCTTCTACCTTATCTTGCTTTATTATTTCATTGAAAATAGGAAAAGAATAATCACTCATTAATTTACTTATAATCCAAAGTTCAAAATTTCTGTGATTTTTCAGGAGTTTATTGTTCACATGCTGCGGAACTGTAGCATCTTGAACTAAATGGCTTGCTGCTCCAAAATAAAACATTGCTTGCCTAATATCCCCTGCCTCCACAAATTTCAAAGCGCTTTTATAATATTTCTGGAATTCAGTTAATGCATTTGAAAATCCATAAAGGCCAGTACCCTTAAAGTGATGATAAAAATGATTTGAGCTCTTAAAATCTTGATCTGCCCAAGTAACTCCATTGTTTAATTCTTTTATATGTGATTTGTAAAAACTATGAACTTCACTATATCCCTGATTCTTTAATATTTCGATAGCTTGAATATTTATAAATTTATGAACAATACAATGAGTTTTCATAATCTTTTTTTTGATTGGATTTACTGTTATCATTAAGGCTTTTAAAGTTTTTCCATAAGTAGCTTCAATTTTTTTCTTCAAACTGTTCACCTCTTAATTTAGTATACACTAAATTGACTTTGAAAACATATTATTAATTTGCAACAATATGTATTTACTCTATTCTAGTTCTTTTTGCCGAGTCCTACAAGTATGCTAACTATTAAAGTTACTACAATTGCTAATAAATAGTAAAAAACTCTTTCTGTTCCCTTCCCTATAACATCACTTTGTTTTTTTTCTATTGATATTAGATATCCACTTTTAGAATCTAATAGAATTAATTTATTAAAAAACTTAATACTAGATATATAGGTGTCGCCTCCAAAGTTAATCTTTTCTTTAAGTACATTATTCTTATTTAAACTATATATACTATTATCTTTCTTTTCATAAAAATATATACATTCTTTATCACCGAGGATTCCCTGTTTATCAAATGATAAACCTACCAAACTATCCACTGACCCATGCTTATATATTGGTGCAGGTGGGTTTGTTGTAGGGTGCTGATCTAAAATAAATGGTATAGTATTGTTATTTATACCTTTAAATTTAGGGGAGCTTATTGGATCTCCACCAGCATAATCTGGAAAACCATACCATACATTCTTTTTAATTTGATATATATAATCACTATCTCCAATCACAGGTCTTAATCCTCTATCCTCCATTCCTCCAACAGAAGCTATTATTTTCCCCTCACTGTTAAAATCTATGCCTTTGATATTTCTAATACCCCAAGCAAAATTTCCCTGAGCTCCAGTTTTTAAATTGTAAATTATCATGGATGAATTTCCAATCATATGTCCTGTTATGATTTGTCCCTTTATATTTTTAGTTTTATATGAAACAAATGATCCAGTTTCTTCCTCTCCGAAATTAATCCCTTTTATAGTTATATCTTTTGGTGAAATATCATGATTTTGTGGGTAATCATCTATCCACGAATTATCAGGCCCCACTACCCCAGAATTGCTAGCTGATCCTATTGTAACAAATAGATAATCTCCATTAACTCTAATCAAACTCTTATTATAATCCCCATAATTAGGTATATTCTTAATTATTTCACTATTTTTCTTTGATTGTAAATTATAAGAATAAATAAATGCACCTGATGCATAATATAGCACACTATTATTATAATCTAAACTAGTTATACTTAGCTTCTTGCTTTCAAACAAATTATATGCACTACCAGTTTTATCAATGTACTGCACGTGGTCCTTGAAAGCTACGTAATAGTTTCCCTCACTGTCTCTCGTAAAATCTACCGCTCCACTTAATCCCTTAAACAGTATCTGTGATTTTATAGCTTCATCTTTCATGGTGATCTTATATTCGCTTAAAGAACTCTTTAATGAAAACAGTACAAAAGCCATTATAGCTAAAATCACTATAAAACCAATGTTCTTCTTCATACTTTCCCCCCAAATTAAAAATACTCTAATCTATATATATTTACATAGATTAAAGTATATGTATTAATAATTTCTAGCAATTTGTATATGCTCTCGTTCAACTGACCATAAAGCATGAAATACTTCTTTAACAATTAAATTATTTATTTTGTTCCCCTGTTTTTCGTAAAACATAGCAGCATGAATTTCTCTGTTTTCTGCCAGTTCCATTAAGCTTTTGTCGCTTTTATGTTTACTATAGTCTATATTAACTAGTGTAGGTATTTGTTTGAAGCCTCCTAGCTTTTGATGCACTATAGCATGTACATATTCAATCTTTGAGAGTGCTACAAAAGTTTCTTTAACAGCCAAGCTATGAGCAAGTTTTGCTGCTGCCTTATAAAAATCCGAATTAAATATTTCAAGCTTCATTGCATGCTCTAGTATTATCAAAGTATTCTCATCTAAACTTTCAGTAGGGACTTTATAGATTTCTTCTTTAAAATTTGTTTCGTCTTCAGGTTTTAAATATGCAACACTAACACCACAAAAGGGACAATATTTAATATGATCTCTTTCATTCGTTTCTAATAATCCTTGGTTATTCATATTGAAATTGTTTATATTTATATCCATCCCGCATATCAAACATTTCATATTATTACTCTCCTTAACGCACACTCAGTTAATTATCAAGTCCTGTGCTAGTCTATTTTGACTTGTTATTTTTTTTATTACTAATACAACTATTTTAACATAAAAAGCTCTCCATTCTTACAATTTGCATTATATAATTTTCATGTTCTTTTAGAATATAATCATAAAGCTTCACATAATAATTATTAATAACCGTTAACTACCAATGTTAAAAAAAGGGGGGGCTTTTATGATTAAAGATAATTTCTATAGAGACTCAATAATTCTCACGGTATCAAATTTGACTGCTGGAATACTCAGGTTTATGTTTTCAATTCTACTTTCAAAAAAATTAGGGGCAGAAGGTATGGGTCTATATAGCCTAGTAATGCCTATTTATGATTTATTCACTTGCCTTATTTGTGGTGGAATGGTAACCGCTATTTCAAAGGAAGCTTCAGCTTATTATGGAATAAATGATTATGGTAATCTTAACAAATCTATACATACTGCCTTAGTTTTTGATTTTGCATGGGCTATATTAATAACAATTTTAGTATTTCTTTTTTCACCCTACATTAGTACATATATAATAAAAGACACAAGGACACTATATTCCCTTTGGGTTATTTGCCCCGCACTAATCTTTGTTGCTCTTTCATCTATATACAAGGGTTATTTCTACGGTATTTCAAATGTTAAAGTGCCTGCAATCATAGACGTAGTTGAAAAATTCGTAAGAATGGCAATAATACTTGGTCTAATAAATTATTTTGCATTAAAAAATGTAACTTCTACTGTGACTGCTACTTATATTTCCTTAAGCATTGGAGAATTTATAAGTTTTATTCTATTATTTATCTTCTATGAAAAAAGCAAAAATAAATTTAGGAATTACACAAAAAAAATTGAAGGAAGAGCTCAACTTTTATTTAACATTCTAGTTGTTTCACTCCCCTTAAGCTTAAATGGTTTTTTAAGCACTGTAATTTCCGCCCTATCCACTCTTATTGTACCAAGGCGGCTAGTTTGCGCAGGCCTTGAATATACCGCCAGCCTCGCCCTAATAGGTAAGTTTTCGGGTATGGCTATGAGCATAGTCTTCTTTCCTTTTATCATTGTAATGTCCATGGCAACCATATTAACTCCAGATATTTCTAAAAGTATTAGTAAAAATGATTATAATGCACTAGAAAGTAGAATAATGGAAGTTATAAAGATTTCATTTTTACTAGGTATTTCAACTATGATAATATGTTTATGCATTGGGGATTCTCTAGGAAAACTATTTTTTGACAGATATGATTTAGGCACCTACATACGCCTTGCTGCATTAAGCGCACCATTTATGTACATGTCTGGTTCAACCTTTGGAATTTTGAATGGACTTGGCAAACAAAAATTTCTTTTAATAAATTCAGTAATAACCTCTATTCTCCAGCTTATATTGCTGTATATATTATTAGGTATCCCAAGCATAAACATTTTAGGCTACGGAGTAACTCTCATTATAACCTCTGTAGTAAGTTTCATATTGAATATTAATGCCATCAAAAAGAGCTGCTATCTAGAGTTTTCAGGGGTAGAAATGTTAATCAATATTTGTCTTAGCATATTCTTATACTTTATATTGAAAATTCTAGATAATGCATTTCCAAATTCTATGTTTATTACTAAAAACATAGTAATTATTGCCACTGGATTCTCTCTGATATTCTTTTCTTTTTTCCTTACAAAAAAAAGTAAACAAGTCTAGTGCCTTAAAAGCATTAGATTTGTTTAAATTTCTACCTAATTCTATTTAAAATATGCTTAGGTATAAGTTTCGTAATCTTGTGAGGTAATACCCCTAAATCTTCTTTAGTTATTCCACCTATCATCACTAAAGTAAAGAAATAAGTTAATATAGCAAAAACCATAGCTATTAATATAGCAATAGCATTAGCAAAATAACCTTCGCGAACAAAACTAAATACAAAATTAAAGTTAACATACATTAGTTTTGCGACAATGGCCATGAAACCTGAGGCTATTATTGGTTTAATTGCATGACTAAATAGATTAATTTTAACCCTTAGCACTTTGTTCATAGCACTATAGTTCAATATTAAAAGTATGGCAAAACTTACTCCATTGGCCATAACAGCACCCAATATATTAATGCTTGGTATTGCTACAAAAATATAATTAGTAACTGTTTTCCCTATTAATCCCACCACTGCATAAATGGTAACTAAGTAAAGTTTTCCAAGCCCTTGAAGAATTGAAGTTTGAATAGCGACCACAGCCATAAGTATTATTATCACTGATCCATATATTAGTAATCTTGAGACATCAGAATCATACTTAAGTAAACCTACTATTGGTTTAGCTAAAACCGCAAGTCCAACTGCAGAAGGGACTGCCACTAAAAAACATAGCCTAAAAGCATAATTAACTTTGTCTCTTACAGCTTTTTTATCCCTAAGTGCCATTAAGCTAGATATAGATGGTAAAATAGTTATAGCAAGTGATGAGATAATAGCTATCGGCACACTTATTAAAGATGTGTATTTATTTAGTACACCCCACAAAACATCACCCTGTATTTTGTCAATTCCAACAGCTATCATTCTTGATTTAACTAACCATAAATCTATAATTAACCCTGATTGTTGTATTCCTAAGCATACTGTCATTGGTACAGAATAACTTAATAATTTTTTTATTAGTTTTTTAGTAGTCAATCTTTTTATTTCTAATTTGTTATATCCTTTTGGAACTCTAAAAACTTTATTTTTCTCATAAAAATAGATCATATATAAAACTGCAACTAGCGCGCCTACAGATGTTCCAATAGTTCCCCCTGCCGCACCTGCTGCTATTCCATATCTTATAAAATAAGCTGCAAAAGCTAAACTAAATATAGTATTAGCAATTTGTTCTAATACCTGAGATACAGCAGTTGGGGTCATATTTCCTCTACCTTGAAAATATCCTCTATAGGCCGATAATACAGATGATATTAAAATAGTTGGTGCCAGTGACATAATTGCCAGTCTTGCAGGAGCGCTTTCGGTTTTATTAGCTAGAGATCCTGCAAAAATAATCATTAAAATAGACATAATCATTCCTAATATCAAAAGTAAAAATCTAGCTATTTTAAAAGTCTTTACTGCATCTTTATAATTTCCCATAGCTATAAGCTCTGAAACCATCTTGGAAATAGCCACAGGAATACCTGCATTTGTTAAAATATACATATATACAAATATACTGTAAGCAGAGGAATATACACCATAGCCTTGCTTCCCTAATATATTGTTTAAAAAAGGTACGTAGAGTAGGGATAAAAGCTTAACCATAAAACCTGCTGCAGATAATATGGCAAAACCTTTTGTGGTAGATTGTTTATTTGAATTTGCATTTTCACTCATTAAATCATCACCTTCGGTGCTGTAATGTGTACTAAACACCCTCTAAAATTTAAATACGTCTTTTTTAATCTTTTTTAATACTGGTGGTAAACTTTCTGCAATAGTTTTGTTTTCCATATAAGATAGTTCTTCTGGGCAATTCTTAAATGTTGCCTTATATGCATATAGAAATTGATAATCTAAACCATATTTGTTATTGAAAAAACTATTCATTTTTTTATCTCCGTATTTTGAATCACCAACAATTGCATTTCCTAAATGGCTTAAATGTGCGCGAAGCTGATGGCTTCTTCCTGTTAAAAGATTAATATCTATTAAAGAAAATGTACCACAACTTTGCAAAGTTTTAACTTCCATTGCTATTTTTTTTGTATTTGGCATTTGAGTGTCGAATACCTGTGATATATTTGCATCTTCATCTTTACGTATATATCCTTCGTAAACTCCATCTTTAATCCTATTACTTACTAGTGCCATATAAAATTTTTCAACGTTTCTCTCTCTTATCATCTCATTCAAAAGTTTAAGAGATTTAAAATTCTTACCAAAGATAACTATACCTGAAGTATTTCTATCTAGTCTATTACATGGTGCTGGAGTAAAGGTTATTTCATTTTCTGGTTTGTAATCTCCCTTATCATATAAATAAGAAAGCACATAATCTATTAAGGTAGCTTCGCCGCCCACTTTATCAGAATGAACTAAAACACCTGGCCATTTTTCCACCATTAATATATTTGAATCCTCAAAGGTTATTTTCAAGTTATTCTCAATTCTTTTAAACTCTTCCTTTTTAAACTCACTGGTAATATATTTTGTTTCAACAATATCGCCTTCTGCTAATGAATGCTTTTCTTTAATTTTGCTACCATTGACCCTAATATCACCTTTTCTAAAAGCTTTATATATTTTGCTAAGTGGTACATCACCAAGTACTTTTCTCATAAATTTATCTGTTCTTTGCCCTGCTTCATTTGCTCCAATTTCTATCCTCATCCATATCCTCCTAATTCTTCTATCTCTTGTTCTTTTATATAATGACGAATCCTCAGATAATCTAATTTATTTTGTAATAAATCAACTTACACTTAAAAAAAAACACATCAAGCATCAATTATATACTAATATGGGTTATGAATTCAATAAAAATTCGTAAGCTAATTTGCATTGCATAGCTACACCTACTTTTAAACAACTCTCATCTATGTCAAATAAGCTTCCATGAGCCGGATTTACTATACCCTTTTCTGCGTTTCCACTTCCTAGAAAATAAAATAGTGATGGTCTTTCCATTGAGAAATAAGCAAAACTTTCCACTCCCATAGTAGGCTGGTCTAATTTATAAACATTGTCATCACCAATTAATTCACTTGCTTTTTTTTCAAACATCTCCGCTAGCTTATCGTTATTATAAAGACAAGGGTAGCTTTCCTCTATATCAATTTCACATTTGCCTCTCATAGAGTGCACAATGCCCTCTACTACCTGGACTAATCTTTTTTTTATATATTCCCTATGTTCACTTTTCATAGTTCTAATAATCCCTGATATTGTCACTTGTTCTGGTATAATATTTTGAGCTGTGCCTCCATGAATGGAACCTATAGTTATAACGGCTGCATCTGTGGGTGGAATTTCGCGACTTACAATGTTTTGAAGAGAAATAATAACATTGCTAGCTATTACAATAGGATCAATAGTCATATGTGGACTTGCACCATGTCCTCCTTTACCTATTATTTTTATAGTAAATGGATTTGATGCTGCATAGGCGTCACCTCTTTTTAAACCAACAGTCCCAGCTTCTAGCCACTCTTCTACATGAAGTCCAATAACAGCATCTACGCTAGGATTCTCTAGCACTCCCTCTTTAATCATTAAAGGCGCACCACCAGTAGTTTCTTCTGCTGGTTCAAAAAACAATTTAACATTGCCTCTGATTTCATCTTTCATGCTATTTAATATTTTTGCTGTTCCTAAAAGTATGGTGGTATGAGCATCATGCCCACAAGCATGCATTTTACCTAAAGTTTTTGATGCGTAACTGCATGTTTTCTTATCCTCTAGGGGAAGTGCATCCATATCTGACCTTAGCGCAATGGTTTTTTCACCCTTGCCGCGAATAATAGCACAAACCCCTGTTCCAGCTACTTCATAAAATTCAATACCTTCATTTGATAAAAAGTCTTTTACCTTTTGAGATGTCCTAAATAAATTAAAGCCCAGTTCTGGGTTTTCATGAAGATCACGCCTTATTTCTATTAACTCACTTTCAATATTCTTTGCCCTATCTAAAAAATTCAATATTTACACCTCTTTAATTGTTAGCCATTTACAAGAATAACTAATTTATTTTATTTGGGATGCACTAATGCTATTTTTCCCAATACATTTGGATTACATCTCCATTATTTAGCGTCTCGTAATAACTAGCTTTGCTTCCATTAAGCGTCAGTATTAAGTTTCCCTTTGAAATAGATAAATCGAATTCTACATAATCAAATATATCAAGAAATATGTATTTTTCTTTATTTTTAAGGGTAATGTTTTTTTTATTAACTTCAACCACAACACTTAGCACTCCGCTTTCTAATTTAGTATGTACAATTTCTGTGCTAGCCTGCTTTTCATTAACTATGGATCCCTTATTTTCTATTTCCTTGTGAATTTCAAGGGGTATATCAGTTTGTTTCACCTCTTGATCTTCCACCTCTTCCACAATACTTTCATCTTTTTCAATTACACTATATATTCTGTCCCCTTCTTTTATAATATAATCCTTTTGTAGCTCTTTATTATTCATTATAAAAATTGAACCACATGCAATATCAGGGAAATAATTTGCGTATTCCTGTATTGTAGTAGGGAACACTATGCGAGCATCGTCATCTTCTTTTATTACAGCGTTTATTCGCGACCTTTCGCCATTAATAAATGTTGCTGGCTCAATGTTTTGTATTATATCATCAAAATAAAAACTCACAGCTTGAATATTCTTCACAAAATCTATAATTTTAGGCTCAGCATTTTTTCCATCAATACAGAAATCAATTTCAATAACATCGCCTTCTTTTACCTCAGAATCAATATTACTCGGTATATTATTTATCCTTATTTCTGCTCCCGTGCCAAGAGTTCCAAAGGCCACTCGTTTTATCCCATTAACTACAAATCTTATATTACGTCCGTTTTTGCCAATCAATATTTTCGGGTTTATGCCTGATTGTACCATTACATCCATAACCGTATGTTTATGTGCATTAAATAGACTTATAATCTTATCATTTATGGTGACGTCAACAAAATCATGCCCTAGTTTCTTTATTGATATGAGTGCAATACCTAAAACTGTAACTCCTATGCTTCCAAGGTTACCATCACATATACAGTCAACTACTGCATCGCGACCTTTAATTGCAACCCTTTGAATTGGTAGATTTAAAATTTTAGCAATATTTTCTTTAATAAAAGGTGTATGTGCTCCCCCACCTACTAGAAATACTGCATTAGGAGCCTTTCCTCCATTTAATTCAATTATCTTATTCCCAATTTCTTCTGAAGTCTTAGTAACTGCGGGGTTAATTATTTTTAATACATCCTCTGGCTCTATTTCATTTTCAAAGCCTAAAACATCTATAAATTGAATTTTGTCTTCTCCACTGCACTGCTTTTTAATTATTTCAGCGGTATTAAAATCAACTAAATAAGTTTGCGCTATTATTTCAGTTATCTCATCTCCTGCAATAGGCACCATACCATAAGCACTTATGCTATCCTTGCTACTAATAGCAATATCCGAGGTACCTGCTCCGATATCCACTAATGCTAAATTTAATAATCTTAAATTCTGTGGCACTGCAGCTTCCATAGCAGCTATTGGCTCTAATGTTAAACTTACAACTTCAAGTCCAGCTTTATTCATAACGGCATAAAGACTATCAACCACTGAGCGTGGAAGGAAGGTTGCAATTATTTCTACTGCAATCTTCTCTCCTTTGTGGGCGTTTAGATTGGATATTATGTATCCATTTAAATAGTAATTTTTCACACTATATCCTACACAATAAAGCTTACCTTGTGTGGACTTATTAACTTCATCCTCAGCCATTTTAACTGCAGTAAGCTCTAAACTTCTAATGACTTCCCTATCAATTTCATTATCGCCCTCAATTTCTATTTCAGACTTTATTTCAGTTGTCCTTAAAAATCTTCCCGCAGCCGCAATAGCAACCTTAGTTAATGAAATCTTTAAACTGCCCTCTAATTCTTTTTTTATTTTTTTTACTCCACTAGCTACCAATTGAATATCATGAATTTGACCATCAATCATAGCTCTTTCTTCATGTTCTATATAACTTTCAGCAATAACTTGAAATTTTTTCTCCGCTATTACTCCCACTGTCCCTATGATGGATCTTGTTCCTATATCTAAGGCAAATATAATATCCTCTGCGTTAACATTTGTGATTTCCATTTGTATACCTCTTCCTCACAAAATTATTTTAATGTAATAAGCTCATATTCATAGAATATGAGCTTATTAAAATTATATAACATTATATAGCAACTTTCAACAAAACTACTGTATTAACTTAATTACTCCAGAGTTTTCTGATATATAAGGTAATTGTTTTATAATAGTGTAAATATATTTTGGTTTTGATTTATCCTCTTTTAAAACCTGCTCCAAGGATAATTCATTATAATACAATAGCTTGCACCAAAAATCCACAAAGTCATCTCTTGTAATAAAAATAATATTATCTCGCTCTTTAACTGTAAACCCACAGTTAAATCTCTCCAAAATTTCTACTTCTGAGTATTCTTTATTTGACAAAATTAATCGTACATCTTCCCACATTTTCTTAAATGCAACCATTATATTCCTCCTTAATAGGACTACCTTTTATAGTATAACATATTGATGTTCCGTGTTAAATATTACGCCCTATTACATTATATGTGTTATTCAATTGCTTTGCAACTAGATAATATAATACATAAATCATATAATTTAACCCCAAATTCTTTTCTACACTTTTGATATTAGTGAGTTATTATACAATACCGACGCATCAAATTTCCTTGTAATTCCACCCTCAAATTTCAAATCTAAATCTTTACTTGTAATTGAAATTACTTTTCCCTTTCCAAAATTTTTATGTAGTATAATGTCCCCTTCCTTAAAAGGCAACCCTGTAGGTAATCCCCCTATAATATTGCATTCCACAACAAATCGCGAAGTCTCCTTTACTTTTCCTTTTACATTTTTACAAATGCATAGCCAAACATTATCTATAGCTCTTGTAATTCCTACATAAAACAATCTTCTTTCTTCTTCTATGTTATTATCCATACTATTTACATGTGGTATATTCTCCTCATTACAATTAATAAGATATACATTTTTAAATTCCATACCCTTCACGCCATGAATTGTACTAAGTATTACCGCATCCTCATTTGTATTTTTCTTTCCCTTACTAATTTCTTCTTTAACCTGGTCTACATGAGCTAGAAAAGCTATTATAGAGTTATACCCATCTATGGATTGCCTAAACTCTTCAATGACATCCTCCATCTCACCTAAATCTATCTTAAACTTAGTACAATACTCTCTAATATAGTCATGATAGCCTATACTTAAAACTATATTGTCTATAGCACTTCTTAGAGAAATTTTATTTAAAATGTGAATACTTTTTTTTAATTTATCTAGCATCTTCATTTGAAAGATTGGTACGCCGGAAATATCCTTTACGGTTTCAAAACAGTCTTCTTTAACAATATTTCTTCTTAAATTGTCTAAATTTAATTTACTTACATACCTAAAAGGTTTATTAATTATTCTAAGGAAGCTCTCTTTATCGGATTTATCAATACTTAGTTTTAAGTATGCAATTATATCCTTACAAATGAAATGTTGAAAGAAATCATATTCCTTATCTAAGAGCATAAAAGGTATTCTTTTCTTTATAAAAACATCTATTAAACTTCTACACTCCACGTTTGTTCTGTACAATATGGCATTATCTTTATAATTTTTATCCAGCGTTTCATGGCGACTTTGAATAATGTTACTGATTTCCTCTGCCTGAGAGTTTTCATTTATATTATTGAGTACTGCAATACCACCATCTTGCTCTTTAAACGCTACTATAGTTTTTTCATTTCTCATGCTATTATTTTTTATAATATTCATAGATATTTCTACTATATTCTTTGGGCATCTATAATTAGTAGAAAGAGGAACTTTACCTCCCCCTTCAAAATGCTGTGAAAACTTCACCATGCATTCAGGATTCGAGCCTCTGAACCCATAAATACATTGATCTTCATCTCCTACTGCAAAAATAGAACTGTCTTCATTTAATAGTTTTAGTATATCTACTTGCATAGAATCACAATCTTGAAATTCATCGACTAGAATATGCTTAAATAAAGTTCTATACCCCTTAAGTATTGTATAGTTTTTTATAAATAAATCCCTACAGCCTATTTGGAGATCATCAAAATCAAATAAATTCCTTTCTTTCCTATACTGTTCATAAATATTATAAGCTGCTATAAATATTCCCTTATCAATACTTGAATCAAAATCATAAATTATTTTTCCACTTGTTTTAAATACGGAAATATTGTTTATTACTTCCTTTACTTTTTCATCGCTTACTTCATCTAAATAGGACATCAGTACATTTTTTATTAGCTTATACACCTCTAGTGTATTAATTATGTTTATCTGTCCATAATAATTTTTAAGGATCTTATAAAACAAGCCATGAAAGGTTCCAAAAAACGGAACTCTCTCTTTTCCATTGATAGCAATATATCTATTTTTCATATTAATAGCTGCAGCTCTTGTAAAAGTAATAACTATAATATTACTCGGATTAATGTTTTGCTCATTTATTAAATGAACAATTCTATTAACTATAACTACAGTTTTTCCAGATCCTGGTCCTGCAGTAACTAGTAAATTTCTATTATCTGAAAAAACTGCTGCTCTTTGCTGCTCACTTAGATTTGAATTTATTTTACTGTTAATCACTTTATTATTCATATTATGTTTGTTCTCCACCTTCATTCAATTGTCATATATTATGTTTATACCCAAAATACTATTGTAATAATCCTATTTAAACATTAAAATATAAATATGTTATAATTTCATTATATACTTTTATTAAATTTCAAAGGGGAAAAAATTATGAAACACTCAAAAGATTTTAATGTGCAGAATGAAAGAAATTTAACAATGCTCGTAGACTTTTATGAATTAACTATGGGAAATGGTTATCTTCATAATAATGTTCAAGATAAGATTGCTTACTTTGATATGTTTTTTAGACGAGTACCTGACGG
This sequence comes from Clostridium sp. FP1, assembly GCF_011065975.2. Classification (NCBI taxonomy): domain Bacteria; kingdom Bacillati; phylum Bacillota; class Clostridia; order Eubacteriales; family Clostridiaceae; genus Clostridium; species Clostridium sp. FP1. The sequence continues at coordinate 3,778,304 of NZ_JAAMNJ020000001.1, forward strand.
TGGCGGCTATTGTATAATGGCAGGGGTACAACAATTAATTGAATATCTTTCAAATTTAAAATTTTCAGATGATGATATATCCTATCTAAAAAGCAAAAATATTTTTTCAGATGATTTTATGGATTATTTAAGAGATTTCAAATTTTCCTGTGATGTATGGGCAGTACCGGAAGGTTATCCTGTTTTTCCTGGTGAACCCTTAGTTATAGTTAAAGGACCTGTTATGCAGGCTCAATTCGTTGAGACAATGATACTCCTTACAATTAATCATCAAACCTTAATAGCTACTAAAGCAAGTAGAATATGTAGAGCCGCAAAAGGCAGACCTGTTATGGAATTTGGTTCTAGACGTGCCCAAGGTTATGATGGTGCTATATATGGAGCTCGTGCTGCTGTTATTGGTGGTTGTGTTGGTACTGCCTGCACTATAGCTGAAGAAATGTTTGGTATTCCAGCAATGGGTACTATGGCCCATAGTTGGGTACAACTTTTTGATAATGAATACGATTCCTTTAAAGCATGGTCTGAAACTTACCCTGATAACTGCGTACTACTTATAGATACTTATAATGTACTACTCTCTGGTGTTCCTAATGCCATAAAGGTATTTAATGAAGTACTTAAACCTATGGGAAAAAGACCTAAAGCAATTCGAATTGATAGCGGTGATATTACCTATCTAACTAAAAAAGTTAGAATAATGTTAGATGAAGCTGGATATGAGGATGTAAAAATCACCATTTCCAATTCTCTTGATGAATATATTATAAGAGGGGTTTTGGAAAGCGGGTCACAAATTGATAGCTTTGGTGTAGGTGAAAGACTTATTACTGCAAGATCAGAACCAGTATTTGGAGGCGTTTATAAACTTGTTGCTGTGGAAAATGACGGAGAAATAATACCAAAAATTAAGATTAGTGAAAATGAAGAAAAAATCACCAATCCTGCTTTCAAAAAATTATATAGAATTTTCGACAAAACATCCCACAAGGCTATTGCAGATTTAATTACCTTACACAATGAGGAAATCGATGAAACTAAACCCCTTGAAATATTTAATTCTATATATACTTGGAAAAAGAAAAAAATTAAAAATTTCTATATAAAAGATCTTATGGTTAAGATTTTCGAAAATGGACAGCCGATTTATGAATCACCGTCTGTTATGGATATAAAAGCATTTTCTGCTAAAGAAGTTTCTAAATTATGGAGCGAAGTTTTAAGATTTGAAAATCCTCATGCCTATTATGTGGATCTTTCTTCGGATTTATGGAATCTTAAGCAGGGCTTATTAAATTATTATTCCGAAACCTTTGAGCAGTAGCATGAATAAATTTATTATCTAGCCTAAAGGAATACAAGGAGGTATTATGGATCAAACTTTAAAAATCAAACTTTCCAAAGATGCTCATGACAAACTTATAGAAATGCTTAAACAAACCGATGAATATACTAGCGTAAGATTTATGTACGTAAGTGGTTGCTGTAAATCAGCAAAAGTTGACATTTACTTAGACAATTTTAAAACAGGAGACATAAAAAATAATATTGATGATTTGCCAATATTATATGATGAAACTCTCTTGGATAGCATTGTGGAACTCACAATAGCCTATAGTGATTCTAGATTTTGGGTTAAAACAGTTTCTACAAAAGATAGTAAGATAAATTGTTCTAAGTCTAATAGTGCATCCTGTAGTGGTTGCTCTGGAGATTGTGGTTCACATTAGACATGAAAAAATAACGTCCTATGGGTTACCAGCGGACGTTATTTGATTGTCTAAATTTTGGACAATCAGTATTCTAATATTTTTTCAAATCAAATATAATATTCAATAGGTGAAATTAAATCACAAACTATACGTTTATTAATGGACCATCAATTTTTCGCAGCAAATCCACAGTTTTTTTATAACTATCTTTACATGTAAGCTCAGGGAACCAGATGGCAATTTCACGTTCTGCACTTTCAGGGCTATCGGAGGCATGAACTAAATTATGAGTTTTATCTAGTGTAAATTCCCCTCTTATGCTTGCTAGTTCTGCTTTTACAGGATCTTTATCTCCATTAATTTTACGTACCACATCAATAGCTTTTTCACCCTTCAAAATCATTGCACACAGCTTGCCTTCAGTAAGATAATTTATTAATTCTTCAAAATATTCTCTTCCCTCATGTTCCCTATAATGCTCTTTAGCATCGTCCATTGTGGCAGTAATCAATTTTAATGCCACAATTTCTAGTGATTTCTCTTCATAATGATTAAGAATTTTTCCAATTAGTCCACGTTTAACTCCATCAGGTTTAATTAAAACCAAGGTTCTTTCCATTTAAATTCACATCCCTGTTTTGTATTAACTATAAAATAAATTATATCCTAATTATTAGAAATAATACACATGCACCTATAAAGGATACTATGTATATTTTTCTTTATACAACATTCTTAATGGAGAAGTTTTATCATCGTTATATAGATCATAGTCAGAAATATTCTTAATAGTGAAAGGTTTGAAATTTTTCAAATCAAGAAATGGGCATTTCCCCCCATTATCTGCCCATTTATAGAATGCACACTCCTTAAAACAGTCTATCTCTTCTTCCATAGTTGTTAGAAAAGGACACTGTAACATTTTATCACCCCACTCCCATAATTTGTTACTCTAGTAACATTGTCACCGTGGTAACATTATAAGACATTTTAACAATAAATTGAAGTGTTTTTTGAAAAAATTCACAATAATCATACAATACAGAAATATAGACCTAATTATTTATACCATCCTTTTATAAAAGTAGGTCACTTTCCTTCTGAAATGTCGTTAAAACCCGAAATCCTCACCAATTACAACTACTGTAATATCAGTTCTCATAGGCTTTCTTTTGATTACAGAGTAAATCCTACAGGCTCTAGTATCAGCTCTACAATCACTACAAACTCCAGTTTTAGTACAAGGATTAGGCATATTTAATCTTTTACAATTCATTGGTGCTGCAATTTGTTCTAGTCTTTCAAAAGCAGAAGCTTCATTTTTGCAAATTTTATTAACCCCCACTACAACAATGACTTTTTTAGGTCCAAAGCTCATTGCTGCCACTCTATTCCCTACTCCATCAATGTTTACAAGTTCTCCATCTAAAGTTACAGCATTAGAACTGCATAAAAAAACATCTGAAAGGAGCTCCGCCCTCATAGTTTCCATTTTATCTTCTAATGATAAAGTTGGGTCACCGTGATCTAATACATGTCCTCCCAATGATTTTACCTTTTCTTGTATCCCAAGTTTTTTTATAGTCATGGATCCTCCAAACCCTACTCGGTCTCCCTTATGTACATTCTTCACTATGAATTCTGAAACTTCCTCACCACTCTTACAATAAAGGGCTGAAAATCCATTTTTTTTAAGAACTTCCACTACTTTTAATCCTATGGTCTCATTGTGCCAATTATAAATTTCTTTCATTTTTTTCCCTCTTTTCAAAATAATTTATATTAATTATGTATTTATTATACCTCGTGAACTTTAAAATTACTAAAGCTTGTTCAAATTCATTTTGCAAACATATTGGATGGAATTTATATTACTGAAATATTGCATATAAAATATATCAATGCTATAATTGTAAATAGTAGAGGTTTTTAAATCAAGTACTAACTTATAAGTGCCTTAGTATCCTAAAGCACTTAGTATCTTAATGTACTTACTGTGTTAATAACAGTTATCCTATCCAGCGGAAAACTAGGAGGTAATAATCATGGGAGATAACCCAATGAAAATAAATAATAAAGAATATAGTTGTGCCATAGAGTTAACACTGGATATTATAGGTGGAAAATGGAAGCCAATTATTCTTTGGAAATTAGCCAAAAATGACGTATTAAGATTTAGCGAATTAAAACGGTCAATGGGCATAATAACACAAAAAATGCTAACTCAACAGCTTAGAGAATTGGAAGCATATGAAATGGTTCATAGAAAAGTATATGCAGAAGTTCCTCCTAAAGTAGAATACTCTTTAACAAAACAAGGCAAAAGTGTAATGCCTATATTAGATGTTATGTGTAAGTGGGGAACAGATTATTTTGAAAGCGTTGTCTCAGACAAGGAAGAATAATTTTTTATAAAAAAGAGTGGATTTCCACTCTTTTTTTGATTACTTAAATCATCATCTGCGATGCTGCAATTAACGACTTCAGAAGGAGATTTACCCCCTTGTAGACCTCTGGAGCAGATAACAATTCTCAATTGTTATCCCCCCACTGAAGTTTTTTATTTGTTATAGGTTGTAACTCCCACTTAAAGAAGTGGGAGACCTTCCTTCTGGAATGTCGTTAAATTATGCATGTTGGAAAGATTATATATTAAGTATATGAAATAAACATATGTTTTAACTTTTAGGGCACATTAATTATATAAAATATGATTTCAGCAATTATATTTCTAAAAGGAGTGGTTTTTTTGAATATAACAAATATTTCTTTAGCCTATATATTTTTTGGGATTTCTATAATAGCCTTTGTATTTTTCTTATATTACAAATTTCTAGTAATTAATACAGGTGCTAAAAGTAAAAGACGAGATAAAATTATTGGCTCCATGAAAGACCCTGACAATTGGAGACATAGAAATAATATTATGGCTTTTATCTCTCTTTTTTGGGCTTTTATCTCCCAAGCTGCTTTTATCTATCTAAAATTTTTCAATAAATCAGGATTAATTTCAATTATATATGTTTTTGTGTATTTAGCAGTTATTGTGTTAAGCGTTTCATTATTCCTTAAGAAGAATAAGCTTGTGGGGAGTAAGTAGTTCTTTCTATTAAAAATAGCTGTAACCAAATAAAAATTAATTTCTATTTGGTTACAGCTATTTTTGTAAATTATCCACATTATTAATTTAAATATTGTTACTATTTTGCAAAACATCCACAAAGCTTTTAATAATCTGCGCTGTGAAACCCCATATTATATAGTCATTATACTCATAAAAATACTCATCCATATACCCTTTTCTAAAATTATAATCTTTCCCTCCATTTATTAAATGGAAAGGAAAACCTTCTTGATTTACAGGTCCTATTTCCATTTTATAAAGCAGTGGCTCATTTTCTAAAAAGAATTTTAATGGAACTTTAAATATGTGGCTTACTTCATCAACGCTTGGGTTTATTTCTCCATATTTTAGTTCTCCTACAAATGCATGCATTATATTTCCATAGGGGCTTATATAATAATCCATATCTCCTATAACTTCAATTTGATCTCTTTCTAAATTTAGTTCTTCCATGGTTTCTCTTATAGAAGTTTCCCTTGGACTTTCATCTTCTTCCACTTTACCACCAGGCAAACATACATCTCCTGGCTGACTCCTTAATTTAAGAGCGCGCACTTCAAATATCACAGATAATTCGCCCAGTTCCTCTGTAAGTAGTATCATAACTGCACTTTCCTTAAATTCCCCTATTGGCTTAGAATTTCTACCTTTAAATATTTGTTCTAGCTTATTTATCATGTTAATCACCACCAGTTTATATTCAGATTAATAATATCACACAAGTCTATTAAAAACATTTGTTTTGTTAAAAATATGATTACAAGCTAACAAATTAGTGTATAATAAAATTAAAGGTAGGTGATATGTTTGCCACATAATATAAGTTTAGAATTAAATAATCTGTTGAATGAAATAAAAAATGCTTCAGATATAAATACCATATATCTTTTTGGGTCTTATGCTTATGGAACTCCTAATGAAGATAGTGATTTAGATATATGTGTACTAACTAATGATAAATCCTCAAGAAAAATAGATATAATGAGAACTATAAGAAAATCAATATCTAAAGTGGCAACTATGCCTGTAGATTTATTAGTGTACTATAATGATGAGTTCAAGGAAAGATCAGAAGTTGATTGTACTATAGAACACCAAATTTTGCTTCAGGGAGTTAAACTTTATGGACAGTAAACAAGTTTCAAAAGAATGGTTTGAATTTGCTAAAAGAGACTTAGGGTCTGCTAAATTCTTAATAAATATGTATCCAAAACCAATAGAAATTATTTGCTACCATTGTGAACAAAGTGCTGAAAAATATCTAAAAGGATATACTATATTTATGGGTAATAACTTAGAAAGGACCCACGATATAGTATTACTCAATAATAAGTGTAAAAATACCGATAAGAGTTTTGAGTATATAGAGGATGATTGTATTGAGCTAGTCCCTTATGGAGTTCAAGTTAGATATCCATATCAACTAGAAGTTAACGAAGATGATATGAGGAATGCAATAGATAGTGCAGAGAGAATTCAAAACTTTATAGAAGATAAATTAAAGTAGCTTATTTTAGGCTACTTTTTTAAATGTAAAAATTTTTATAAGCTGTGAATTTTTTTATTACTTACATAACATTAAAAAAAATGTTAAAATTTACACAACATCAAATTATGACGTATTGCAACTGTTGCATATACTTTTGTTTTTTACAGAGGGGGACTAAAAATTGAAAAGAATATCCGCATTGTTCGATCCCTATAGAGGGCTACCAAAAGAGATATATGTGCTTTTTATTTCAAAAATTATAAATGCTATGGGATGCTTTGTCATGCCATTACTCACCCTTATTCTCACAGAGAAAATTGGCCTATCTATGAGTGTGTCAGGAGCTTACATTAGTATAGCAGGATTAATATCTATGCCCGCAGCTATACTTGGTGGTAAATTAACTGATGTTATTGGAAGGAAAAAGGTTATTATTATATTTGATTTTTTATCTGCCATGTTATATATTGTTTGTGGATTTATGAATCCATCTATAAATATGATTTACGTGTTGATGCTTGCAGCTATGAGTATGTTTGTAGCTGGTCCGGCTCACGATGCTCTTATTGCAGATTTAACTACACCTGAAAATAGGGATGGTGCTTATGCATTGTCCTATATGGGGTGGAATATTGGATTCGCCATAGGCCCCATTATTGGTGGCCTTCTCTATGAAAATTATTTACCGCTTGTATTTATAGGAGATGCGGTAACAGCACTTATATCCCTTAGTTTAATATTTATTTTCATTAAAGAAACTATACATCTTACAAAACAGGAGATTACAGTGGAAAATAGGCATTTAGAATCTAGGGAAGAAGGATCAATAATATCAGTACTATCAAAGAGACCAATACTCATATATTTTGCATTATGTACTTTAGGGTACAATTTTGTTTATTCCCAATGGTCTTTTATGATGCCAATACATTCAGCGCAAAATTTTCTAAACCTAGGAGCCAAATACTATGGTTTAATGGCTGGCTTTAATGGATTAATAGTTATGCTTTTTACTCCACTTATAACTAAACTGTCACAAAACACGAAACACATTAGAAAAATGATCTATGGAGGCCTTTTATATGCATTTGGCTTTGGGATGCTAGGCATATTAAATGCACTACCTTTCTTCTTTGTATCTGTCTTCATATTTACTTTGGGAGAAATTATTTTGTCAATAAGTGTTACACCATTTATTGCAAATCATACACCTATGTCACATAGAGGTAGAATGAATGCCGTTCTTCCCATAATCTTTGGACTAGGCTATACTTTAGGACCCATAACTATGGGCAAAGCCTTAGGATATATTAGCATAGAATCAGCATGGCTGGTTTTAGGGCTGGTAGCATTTATATCAACAATATTTATGTGTATGCTTGAGAAATATGACGAAAACCAAAAGAAAAAAAATTTTACCGTAATCGACTAAACGTAAAATTTCATGTTCTTTTAAAATTAATAGCGGTTTTTCTTAGATTATGCTAACAAAAGTATATATTGCGTAGAATACATCGAGCAAGCCTTAGCAATTCTTAACTAAATTTAGTGAAAAATACGTTAAGAAAAGTTCATGTTTGAGCGCTAGCGAGTTTGAACTTTTTAGTATCTTTCACTAAATTTTGTTTAGAATTACTTGGCGAAGCGATTGCATTCCTAGCAATATATACTTTTCGTTATAGCATAATATAAGAAAAACCTCTTAGTTTAAAATAATACTATACCTAAGTCGTTAAACAATGTACCTTGTTCTTAATAACCTAAAATGATATACTTATTCTGTATTTATCAGTAGATAAATATAAAATTCAATATAAATGGAGAGATGAAAATTGAAAAGAAGAAATCGACTTTTATTATTTGCACTAGTATTTACACTAGCCTTTTCTACAACTGCCTTTGCTGCCGTTAAACCTCTTGAATTAATTGGTAAAGCTGCTATTTCTGTAGATATAGATACTAATGAGATTATTTACACCAAAAACATTGATAATAAGATGTATCCAGCAAGCATTACAAAGCTTATTACAGCCTTGATACTTGCTGAAAATAAGAAATCAACTGACAATTTGACCTATACAAAAACTGCAAAGGAGCAGCCAGCTTTTTCTTATAACCTAAATGTTCATCCTGTAGCAATAGGTGATACTATGTCAGCTGATAACGTAATGGATGGACTGCTTCTTTATTCTGGAAATGATATTGCATATATGATTGCAGATAACCTTGGTGGAAATTCAGCGGGTTTTGCTAAAATGATGAATGCCAAAGCGACTGCACTAGGGATGAAAGGCTCTCATTTTATCACTCCAAATGGTTTAGATGATATAAATGATCAACATTTTACAACCCCTTATGACTTAACTATTTTAGGTAGAGCTGCTTATAAAAATGAATGGGTAAAAAAATCCATGGCTAAAAAAACAAGCTCAATAAAATCTGCTAAAGGGCCTTCCGCTATTGTTGCAAATAGAAACAAACTCCTTGGAGTAGATGGTAACATAGGTGGTAAAACCGGCTATACACTAAAAGCTGGAAGATGTTTAATTTCTATATATGAACGGAATGGTCGCCATATCTTAGGCGTTGTTATGAATTCGGAGAATGATGCAAAAGATACAAAAGTCTTTGAAGATATGCAAAACCTAATCGACTTTAGTTATGCCGCTAAAAAAGAAGTACTACATCAAAAAAACACTGCTGTAAAAACAATTTCTGTGAACTATAAGGTTATTCCATTCATAGGACCAGAAAGAACAGTTAATATTCCATTAGAGTCAAAAGAAGATGTGACTTTTTATAATAATGATATAAAACCACAAACTATTGTTAAGGCTGATAGCATAAATGCATGGAAGCTTAATAAAGAGACTTCTGTTGGAACTTTAGAATTTAAACAAAGAGATGCTCAAAAGAGCTATAAATTATATTCAACGATTTCAAAATCTACCCTTATTAAAGACAATATAATAATCTACACTATAGTTACCATTCTATTAGTTGTAGTTTTAGGTTTAATTGTGCTATTAATTTCATCTATCGGCAAGCGTAAAAATCGTCATGGTAGAAGAATGGATTTTAAAAGGAGATAAGCAATGAATAAGGATTTCCAAGAATATACAGAGATTGCAGAATTACTAAAGGCTCTTGCTCATCCTGTAAGAATCTGTATTATAAGAGGGCTTATGAAAAAAGGTAGCTGCAATGTTAGCTATATGCAGGATTGCCTAAACCTTCCTCAATCCACCATCTCTCAACACCTTCAAAAGCTAAAAGCTTTAGGAATTATCCAAGGTGAAAGAAATGGCTTGCAAATTAATTATAAAATTTGTAATGAAACCATTGTAGACATAGTAAATGTAATGTTTCCTGATGAAGATTAATTTAAGTTTATAAAAAGCAGGTAGTACTATAATTTGTACTACCTGCTTTTTCTCATAGTATGCTATAACTAAAAGTATCAGATTATAAGTTTCGTTTTTTAAAGTTAAACTTACCATCAAAGCTCACTATAGTCACTCCCATTATTATTACAATGCACCCTATTACCTGCCAAATTGTAACGACTTCATTTAAGATTACTGCCGCAGCAATTAGACTCATAACAGGCTGTAAGTTTATATAGGTAGTAATGATTGTTGCTCCAAGTTGTTTTAGGCAATATATATATGCTATATATCCAATGCAAGAGCAGAAAATTGATAAAAACACTATATTTAATACGACCGTAGTAGAAGGCATTTTCACAGTACTAAAAAATAGTGAGGGGCTTAAGAATAATGACCCCCACATGATTTGATAGGTAGTTATAGTTATACTTCTATAATTCCCTTTAAAATTACTACAAACCCTATTGTAAATTAACCAAGAAAATACTGCTCCCAGAGCCAGGATATCTCCTATGCTACCTTTTGAAAATAAGCTTACCCTTTCCTTAGATGCAATTATAATAATAATTCCAACTAAGCTTAATGTAGCACCAAAGATTTTTCCATAGCTCATTTTTTCTTTATAAAATATTCTTTGGGAAAACAGAGTAAATACTGGTATAGTTGCAATTAAAATTGCCACATTTGATGCAGAGGTATTTGCAACAGCATAGTTTTCAAATATAAAATATATTGCTATTCCAAAGAGCCCACCCAATGCTACTTTAAACTTGTCCTCTTTTAGAATTTTCTCTTGAGGGTATTTTACTTTTAATATTATAAATAAAATTACTGCGGCGAGCATAAATCTATAAAATGCTGATAAAGTAGGACTTACCTCTTCCACTATAACCTTTATACTTAAATAAGATAAGCTCCACATAACCATTAAAATAATTGCCATTAAATGAGGTGTTTTTTTATTTTTCACTATGTCACGCCCTTTACTTTGACTTGTTATTTGTTTTTATACGCCCAAAATTATTATATCTTAGAATTTCCAAAAATTATAGTATAATTTTATTTCAAATTCTCATTTAATCTAATATATTCTTATGATAAGACACATATAAATAACAATTCGCTTTTCCATCATACTCCATATATTGATAGTATCAATATTAATATTAATATGGTAAATTATAATTTTGCAACTTTACCATTGTCAATAATTCATTTTTAGAGTATTATAGTATAGAAATGAATTATTTTAAGTTATTTATGATAATATGAAACCCAATAAAATTCATTTCACTAATTATATGTACTAACCTATGGAGGTGCCAATTTGAAAAAAGAATTTTCGCTAAGTAACGATAATGTAATGATAAATTTCACTGCAAAATACTGTAATAGTCCTGAAAAATTATTAGAAAGTAATGGCTTTAAAAGAGTTTTTAACGCTTATCTCAAAAAAATAAAGAAGAAAAATTCAAATATCTATAAATATTTAGTCCAAAATGCCCATACAGAAAATGAGGATTTAGATGTTTTCATGATACATTTGTTTAAACTTCTGTCTATATTAAATGTAAATGAAATTATTAATTTAAATACTAAATATAGTTCTCTTATAAATAACAAAGATTCCTTCATTGATTTTATAGAAGATTTTTATGGTTTTTGGAGAAAGCTTGAAAGATATACTGTAATTCAAAACAATAAAATTAATGATGGTTTAGAAAAAACAAGTTTTATTGAAGCTAACAATGATTTTTCCATGCTTATACTTAATTTGTATAGAAAAATTGAAGAGAATGTAGTTGGCCATAAACCTACGGTTTATAGACAACTACCTGCTGGTGGCAATGCTGGTCTTATTGTTAATAATGCAAATTGGCCTCTGCCTTCTGGATATGAAAAATTAAAAGACGTTCCCTTTATTGAATCAATAATGCTGGATTTACCTTATATAAGCTACCCTAAAAGAAACACTCGAGATGGTATTTTTAATGAATGTTTTGAAAATCCATTAGAGCATTGTACCCTAAGCACTGACCATTGGTTTTGTTACCCTGCAAAAGTAGGAACACTTCTTGCATTCATCTATGTTCACAGAGATTTTATGGCTCATGCAATAACTCTATGTAACCTATTTGAAATGGCAAGAGAGAAAGAATACAGGGGCATTAAACCAGATATAGTTTTTGTTTTTGGAGCTAAGGATTCTTCTCCTAAAGTCAAAACAGTATTTTATGATGATAGTGAAAATGATATTATGCTTGGATATATAAGTTATGGTGAAGAAATTGATTACTTCGGATATGTAAAAAAAATGGCCTTAACTCTGCATAACCTAATAATGATTAAAAGAGGTCATTTACCAATTCATGGCGCCATGGTTAATGTTGTTATGAATAATGGTAAAAGCGCAAATGTTGTTATTATGGGTGATAGTGGTGCAGGTAAATCTGAATGCTTAGAAGCCTTTAGAAGTTTAAGTGAAGATTACATCAGTGATATGACCATAGTCTTTGATGACATGGGTGTTGTAACTATGAATGAAGGTGGAAAGCCCTTAGGCTTTGGAACAGAGATTGGTGCTTTCGTAAGACTGGATGATTTAGATGCTGGTTATGCTTTTAAAGAAATTGACAGAAGCATATTTATGAATCCTGATAAAATTAACGCAAGACTTGTTATGCCTGTAGCAAGCTATAAAGATATTATTAAGGGATACCCTATAGATTTATTCCTCTACGCAAACAATTATGAAGAGGTAAAGGAAGGAAATGAAGAAATTACTTTCTTTACAAATCCAATGGATGCCATTGATGTTTGCAAAAAAGGGGCAAGGATGGCAAAAGGTACGACTACAGAACTCGGTCTTGTAACCTCTTATTTTGCAAATCCTTTTGGACCTGTTCAAAAACAAGAACTAGTGGATGTTCTTATAGAGAAGTATTTTGATGTGTTTTTCAAAACAGGAGTAAAAGTTGGACAAATTAGAACTTCCTTAGGTATAAAAGGTCAGGAAAAAGATGGCCCTAAAAAAGCGGCTAAAAAATTATTTGAATTAATCATAAAATAAAAAAGAAAAAAGTATATATTACTACAACTTCTGTTCGCTGCGCTAAGTAATTCTAAACTGATTTTAATGAAAGATGCTAAAAAGTGCAAACTCGCTAACGCTCAAACATGCACTTTTCTTAACGCATCTCCCATTAAAATCACTTAAGAATTACTAGAGCTTGCTCAAATGAAGTTTACGTAATATATACTTTCTTTACCGTGTAAAGAACAAAATCTCCCTACGGTCGAGTAAAAACCCTTATGCCAAGCAAATATGATAATTTCATCGTCCTTTAATTATCATATTTGCATCACATTCTGGGCATAGAACAATAGGACTACCACTCTTCTTGTCAAATTCCTCAGGTGTATAACATTCAAACGCAACAAATTCTGGTACCTCTTCTTCATACCCACATTTCTTACATTTAAAAAGTATCATCTTATCGGGCCCCTCTGTTTGAAATGGTATCTCCCTTTCATCCATTTTAATTTTAAAAATCCTTTTAATACGTTCCCATATCATAAATATACCCATACTTTCTGTGCCAAATTTGGAATAACTCCATTAGCTGACCGCATTTTGAACATTTCCCTGGATCTTTAGAAAAATTAATAATCATTAATTCTCTATACTTCATTTTTCTTATTTCCTTTTTCCAATTTATTTTTAATGTGTACTGAATTGCTTTAAGCCCACTTTTTATGTATTGCAATAAACCAAAACATTTTCTAATCTTTATACTTATACTTCCAGCATATACTCCATATAATCTAACCATTTTAAAATATTTAGGCGATATATGCATTAGTAACCTGCCTATAAACACTTGTGCCGTAACTGTTTCTTCTACTCTCTCATTAGTTTCATGACTCTTATACCAAAACGTTACATTTTTCCCATCATAGCTAAGTATTCTATATTCTGCTATCGCAGGTCTTGCTAAATATCTACCGATATATCTTGCTGCACCTCTTGCACTTTTCATTCTTGATTTGGCATTTATGTAAAATCCGTTAGGATAATCTTTGAACATTTTTAAGTACTCTGCTTTTTTATCTGGGTTTTTACTAACCATATAATTTATTAATTTGTACTGCCAAACTTTTCTAAAATATTTATAGTCAAAGAATTCCATATCCTTAACTTCATTATCCCTTGTTTTTATTTCTGGAACCAATGCATGCACATGTGGGTTAAACCCTATATTCCTTCCAAAAGTATGCACTACGCCAATCATTCCACTTTGCCAAAGCACTCCACCTTTTTTGCTTCTTTTCTTCTTTTTATATTCTTCTCTATTTTTATAGTTTACACCATTTGCAAACTCATTTATAACCTCATATACCATGTCTTGCAGGTCTTTCAGACTCTCTCTATTCCAAAAAAAATATTTTCTGTACTCAGTCGGTATCGTAAAAACACAATGCCTATGTGGAACATCCAAGATTTTACTTACTTGTTTCTCTACCCATTCGCTTATGTATTTTTTACCACATTTACTACAAAACCTACTTTTACATGTAAATCCTATTTTAAATACTTCCAGACATTTTAAACATATGTACGCAACAAAACCTAATGAAATATCTCCACATCCTATCATTTTCATTACTTCGATATTCATATGTTCTCTCATCTTTTCAGGATACTTTTCTTTATTCAATTTCCAAAACTTTGAATAATTATCTTCAAATATTTGTTTTATGGTAATCTTATTTTTTCTCATGATTTAATCATCTCATATTTATCTGATTTTTTCTATATATCTTTTAGCTAGAATGTTATCCACAGCGGCTTCCGCAAGCTGTTTCCTATATAAGAACAAATTCTCCCTACGGTCGAGTATAAATGTTATCCACAGCCACTTCCGCAAACTGTTTCCTATAAAATAAAAAAAACATATAAAATTACTCCACCCCAGTTTGAGGGTTTCTGTAAAATGAACTTACAGAATCAAAATTGTTTTTAAGTCTTAAGGCATTATTTAGTTTAAGTACTCTATCAGTATTTTTAATAATATAATTCTCAAGCTTATCCATGTACAAATTCCCCGCTATTTCATTTTGGGTAACCATGGTTAATCCTTTTTCCCAACTAGCTGTTAATTCTGGATTTAGCAAAGTAGGTATAGAATTTTTTACCACATCATATATAATTTCTCCAAGGAGCGTTGGCACAACTACCTGGGTTTTATTATTAGATTTGATGTATTCTATTTTTTCAAGCTTTGTTAATATTCCTGAACGAGTGGCACTTGTACCAATGCCAGATCCTTTTATATGCTCTCTTAGTTCTTCATCTTCAATAAGTTTACCCGCATTTTCCATGGCTATAATTATTGAACCTGTAGTAAATCTTTTAGGAGGAGAAGTTTTACCTTCTTTTACAATTAAGTCTTCCAAATTTACAACTTGACCCTTTTTTAAGGTACTTAAAAATTTCATATTTTTGCTTTCACTATCATTACTATCATTATCAGGTTTTAAAACTTGCAAATACCCAAGTTCAACGCAAACCTTATCTGTTGTGGAAAATCTTTCCTTGTTAATCTTTGTTATAATAGAAACCTTGCTATAAACAGCAGGGGGATAAAATATTGAAAGGAATCGTCGTAACACTAAATTGTAGATTTTCTTTTCTATATCTTTTAAAGACAAATAGTTTTGAAGCCCTTCTCCTGTTGGAATAATCGCATAATGATCTGTAATCTTGCTATCATCAACATATTTTGTTTTAGCTATATTACTATACCATTTTTTTCCTAGAATATTTGCAGCTATATTTTTTATTTCAGAGTCTCCCTTGAAATTTGTTAGCTTTTGTATGTTCTTATTAATTTCTTTTGCCACAGATGTAGATAATACCCTAGCATCCGTTCTTGGGTATGTGAGCATTTTTTTCTCATATAAAGCTTGAATATGACTAAGAGTTTGTTCTGGATTTATTTTGAATTTTTTAGAACACTCATTTTGTATCTCTGCTAAATTAAAAAGTAGTGGGGCATTCTTATTTTCTTTTTTCTTTACAACATTCTCAACCAGAATTTTTCCTTCTATACTAGAATCTCTAAGTTCTCCTATTAATTTTTCTGCATTTTCTTGTTTTTTAAATCCACCCTCATTATAAAGAAGTGGTGAGTCAAAATACTCAGATCCTTCTACCGCTTTCCATTCCCCCTCATAAATAGATTCTTCATCTACCTTAAAGCTTCCTATAATCTTATAAAATGGAGTAACAATAAACTCTCTAACTTCTCTTTCTCTTTGAACCACCATTCCAAGTACACAAGACATTACACGTCCCACCGCAATAACTATATAATTTTTTCCTAGATAATTACTTACAGTTTTTCCATAGACTAAACTTAGAAGTCTTGAAAAATTAATTCCCATTAGATAATCCTCTTTTGCTCTTAAATAAGCGGCTTCAGATAATGTATCATACTCTTTCAAATCCTTTGCTTCTTTAACTCCACGAATAATTTCCTCTTCCGTTTGTGAATCTATCCAAACTCTTCGTTTTTGTTTATTAGGATTCCCAGCCAAATCATCCACTAATCTATATATGTACTCCCCTTCTCTCCCAGAGTCTGTACAAACATAAACCCTATCAATATCTTCGCGGAGCAGTTGACTCTTAACTATATTAAATTGTTTTTTCACGCCCTCTATAACTTCATATTTATATGCCTTAGGTAAAAATGGCAAGGTATCTAAAGACCATTTTTTTAATTTTACATCATATTTTTCTGGATAACTCATAGTAACTAGATGTCCCACACACCAGGTAACAACAGCCTTATCAGACTCTATATATCCATCTGATTTTCTCCCATTTATTTTTAAAGCTTTAGCAAACTCTGCAGCAACACTTGGTTTTTCCGTAATAAATAATGCCTTACTGATATGTACCACTTCACTTTCTGTTAAATTACATTAATAGTCTCTGACTTAAACGTCATTGATAATTCTTTGAAAATTAATTATACCATTATTTATACACCTATTTCAAAAAAATTAAATGTCCCTTATAGTGTTTTTAGATATTCTTGCAGGTCTCTCCCAGTGCTTTTTGTAAATTTACCCTTATCTAATTTAAAGTATTGAGCCTGAATGCATTGTGAATTTATTAATTCTACTAAGGTTGCATGACAAGTAAGCACAAAAATTTGATGTGTCTCTGAAAGCTTTACTAAGGCTTTAACTGTATTCTTAGTATGTGCTATATCAAAATTAACAAAGGAATCATCAAGTATAACTGGCAAACTTGGCTTAATTTCTTTTATTCTACTTATTCGAACTGCCAAGAATAATTGTTCTTTTGTACCCCTACTTAATCCTTTTGAACTTTCCATAATACTCTCATCTCGTAGTACTGTTTTAAAGTCTCCCTGCATTAAGTCTTCCATAGGCATAATATCTTTATATTCTCCTGAGGTTATTTCACGCAGAATATCACTAGCTCCTTTTAAAAGCTTATCCTTGGTGTTTTCTAAAAATCTCTCTCTAATTTTTTCTAAGAATAATGCTGCTGTATTATAAATTGCGTATTTTTCTGCAAGTGGTCTTAACTGACTTCTTGCTTCTCTAATGTCTTGCTCATATTTCAGTAACTTTTCATCAGAATTCAATGCTCCAATCTCATCTTTTATAGTCTGTTTTTCATTCTTTAAATCATCTAATTGTCTTACCAAGTCCTTATTGTCTCTACTTAAAACCTCATAATCATAATTAAGTTCAGAAGCACTATCATACTGCTTATATAAATCATCCAGGATTTCTAATAGATTTTCATCTCTGCTCTGTGCAAGTTTTCTTTTTTCATCCTGTAGTAATCGTCCTATACGCTGGCTTTTTACAGATTGCAATAACTTGTCATTAATAATTTTTAATTCATTCTGATGATTCATATATTCTGTATACTCTTCACCCTTACTTATATATTTTTCTAATAACAAAATTATATTTTCACACTGATTTTCCTGAGAATTGTATGCCAAAGAAATATCTATATCTAAATTACCTCTAGCTAGAAACTCTTCTATTTCCTTGTCTACAATAATCAATTTTGAAAAGCTCTTTTCAGTTTTTTCTCCCAGCATCAAATGCTTATATAAAACCTCTACCTTTAGTAATATATCATTACAACTATTAGAAATATTATCTATATCTATTTCTTTTACGCTTATTTGCTTTGAATTTTTAGTGTTAAAACCATCAAACTTATTAATTAGCACATTAATACTATTCAAATATCCACAGATAGCACTAAATTCATTGTCTAGTTTTTTCTTTAATAAATTATATTCGCATATTTCATCCTTTAAAAAAGCTGCAATTTTAAAATAATCTTTAATACCCTCAGCTGTTACCCTGGCATCAAGCTTTAAAATATCCCTGTACTCATCCATGATATTGTTCATTTCTATTGAATTTTCTTCTAAATTTTTTAGTTCTCCATTGGTTTTACTAAAAAGAATCTCTATGTTGTCAATGCTTGCTTTAGTTTCTAAATTTCTATTTAACATTAGTTTGCTATTTGGGTAATTTATAAACAAATATATTGCTGTGCCTATGCCTCCAACTAATATTATTGAACATCCCAGTAATTTATCTATAAAAAACAATATAAGTCCTAAAATCATAGTGAATAGTGTAAATTTAAAATATTTTTTAGCATAAAACATAGAATCATAGGGTCTAATTTGCTTTTCTAAGGTTTCTCTTTGAATTTTAAAGTCTCCAATTTTTTTATTGCAAATTACTATTTCGGACTCTACTTTTCTAAAATTTTCTATATTGCTAGTTAATATATCTTGCTCTACCTCATCACAATTAATTTCTTCAACAATATTAAAACTAGACCAATTATTGTTAGCTTTTTTAATTTTATTCATCAGTGCTTGTGTCTTTTCATAATATTCTTTTTTTATAATGAGTAGATTTTTTCTCATTTCTTTAATGCCTGATATACCATTATAAAAGTTACTGATTTCCACCTTATTTTCAAGAAGCAACTCTTTAATATGCTTATCCTTGGATGTTTGACTTTGAAATTCAAGGTTGTCATTATTATACTGTTCTAGTTCTTTAATATATTGTGTTTTTAGAGCTTTTGCCTTTTCTATATTATATTCCCTTATATCCTCAGGATTAAATAAATAATTATTAAGCTCTCCTTCAAGATTCTTTTTATTTTCATTAAGCTCATAATTATGCTTTAACATCTCTAATTTAATTATATTGTTATTGCTATTTAGAAGTTCCACTTCTTTTGAAAAAATAGTATCCTGAAGCTTTGAAAATATTTTTTTCTTTTGCACAAAGGTATCTAGAAGCCCCATGGATTTTCTTCTTCCTTCTAGACTCTTTTTAATATTTTCCGTATAAGGCTTAAACATTTTAGTAGATGGATTTCCCCGAGTTCCACCAATGATATTAGCTTTTTCCCTTAATTCTTTAGAAGCCATCGGTATTTTTATAATGTGCTTAAAGCCTGCGCCTAGTAGCATAGACTGAATATTACTGTCTTCCTTATCTGAACTCTTATTAAGTTCATCAAGACTTATAGTGAATAGTTCTCTGTAGGTTGCCTTATCTATATTATATAACCCATTGCTATACTTATTATCTATGATATTTTTATAAACTATCTCCGGATTACTAAATCCTTTTAACAATATATTTACTTCATTACCCTCATGGAGTATCAAATCGCATCTCACATCATATTGGAATTTAGGTGGCGGTAGATTACTATTTTGAGAAAACCCATAGGGTATATTTCTAATTACCTGCATTAAGCTAGTTTTTCCGGACCTATTTGCTCCCCCAATAACTATTATCCCCTCCCCTAAGTTTTCAAGTTTTTCACCTTGGAACACCCCAAAATCTCTAATGTCTAACTGCCTTATTTTCAAATTCTCACCCCCTAAATTAACTCTAAAGCTTCTGCTAATTTTTCAATAACTAGTTCCCTTGCTTGCAATATAATATCCTCAATAATTTCTTCATCAAAATCAAATTTATCTTCATCTATATTTTCCGTGAAAATTTGCTTCTTCCAAATGGAACCCCAGTTTTTCACAAGTTGTACTCTATCTTCTCCCTCTTCCCTATATAAGTTGATTACTTCATCTAAATCACCAAAAATAGAGTTTTGCATCTTCATACTTTCAAAATCTTGCATAAGTGGAGCAGTTCTAAATATTATTGAATCTACCCACAGAAAACATTTTCCCTCTGAAAGTTCTTCGTTTATATCTTCTATAAACTGTTTATAATCATCTTCCTTCATATGAGTTATTTTATCCTGAAGCTCTGTTCTTCCTTTTATTACTAATTTCAAAATATAGCCTTTAATTTCCTCATTTATTGCTTGCTTTGCCTGCGTCAATTCATTAGAACTTTTGGAAAGAACATACGGTTCCTCTCTAGTTTTCTCTAAAATCAGTTCTGTTAAATCACTGAAATTCTCTATCTTGTTTTCTTCACCAATTATTATTTCTACTTTTTTATATATAATTGTTGCTATAGGTAAGAACTCCATATTAACAATTTCTTTTTTGCAAACCTCAACATAGAAAACTCCTCCTTGCCCCTGCTCTCCCATATCTCGGCCTTGAGGAATTCCTGAAAAAGCTATAATAGGCCTTGCATCACTTAGGATATTAGTTTTATGAATATGTCCAAGGGCCCAATAATCTATATTAGGTACCGCCTTAAGTTCATCTAAAGTGCAAGGAACATAATTTTTATTATCCCCCTCCATTGCAGTATGTAGCATTGCAATATTAAAGCAATCATTATCCAATAAATAGTTTTCATAAATTTTTTCTCTTTCGGCTCGAAGCTTATAGGATTTCCCAACAATTTTTGCTATAATCTCATTATCTTTACATACTTCAAAAATCTCTGCACTATCAGAACTTAATATATGAACATTTATAGGCATATCAAACAATTCTTGCTTATTACTTGCAGCATCGTGATTACCGTAAATAACATATACACCTATATTTATTTCACTTAGTCGTAAGCATTGATTAATAAAAAATCTATTGCTCCTCACTGACCTTAAATAACTGTCATATACGTCTCCACAAATCAATATAAAATCAACCTTATGCACAGTGGCAATATTGCATACCCTTTCAAATCCGCTATATACAGCCTCTTTACATAAGGTTTGTATTTCTTCTGATGGTTTCCCATTTATATTAAGAAAAGATCCTAAATGCAAGTCCGCAGCATGAATAAACCGAAATGTTCCACTCATTACTTTTCCACCGCCTTTTTTCAGATATCATTATAGATATTTTACCATAAAAACCAATTGTATATATTACTCAACTAGATTGAATTTTTATAATTTCAAACAATTTTTTCTAAGGTTTTTTGATGCCTTATAGTATAATAAATAAAAAAAAGCATATAATAATCTTAGTAGATGATTCAAAGTGGTTGAGTCAAGAGTGCTCCTAGACTGGAAATAGTTTTAGAGTATTCGGCCAAAGGTGTATACGATATCTGCTAAGGTTTTTTATATGCCAGAGGGAAGATTATTATGGGTTCTTAACAGCTATATATGTGCCCAACCGTACTTATATGGTTCTCCCGGATGTGTGATAGTCGAGCTAAGATGATATAGGTTGCCGCAGGTTTTATTAGTATATTACTAGGGGTTATTCTTGATTGAGAGATTGTTTTTAGCTCCCAAGGTGTTCTATATGGTCGAGTAAAGATGTATGTATGTGCCGTAATGCTCAAATGGGTATGTAGGGATGTGCATATGTTGTAGCGTAGATTGCTTTGAGTGGTCAAAAAATCCCTTGGGTTAAAAGGTAAGTTATTTTATGATAACTTGCCTTTTTTATCTTAGATTCACAAAAATAAGAACAAGTCAGTATGCTATCATATTTGACTTGTTCTTTATTTCCATTCTTTTATGTAAAGAATTATATGGTTATAGTCTATAAATATTATTTTTTTATCATTTCTAGATTTTCACTCATAGGTTTTCTAACATCGAAATGACCTTTAATACTCTCTACATTTTTTCCTTCAACAAGAAATTGGACCTTCTTTACCCCTAATTCCTTATCTAAAACTAATGTATTTATAATTGAAAACAAAGCCATTCCCTCTCCTGTAGATCCACCGGAGATTTTCTGCGTTGCGCTACTTTTAAAATCAACATAAGCAATATTTTCCTTAACTTGCACATCTATTACTTCTAAATCCACAGGCAACGTTGCAATTAATTTTCCTGCGCTTTGTGCACTAGGTCCTTTTACTAATTCGCCTACAATAGACTTTGCTGTAGGGTTTTCTATAGTTCTTTTTTCACCTACTAAGTTCATAGCTTGATCATCACTAAAATAAAGTACCACTTCGCTACTTTCTATTTTTTCGGTTTTAGGTTCTACTTTTGGTTCCACGGTGCCTCCAACTACTTTAGAGGGTTCTTTTGGCTGCTCTTTAACTACACTTTTTGAACTATCCTCTTTTTTTACCTGGTCTTTTCCACAAGCAACCAATGTAAACATTAATACACTACATAATATTACTGAAAGAATTTTCTTCATTTTTGTCACCTTCCTAATAAAATATTATATTAATAAAAGCTAAATATCAATATTTGAATTCATTAGCAATTATATATAAATTATATCATAGATTATAACCATATGTAGTAATGTTTATTAAAATTACCTTTTCTCCTCATAATATACTATGATATTATTAATTTTTTTTATTAGTTTTTGCATAATAAAGCAACATCGGGTAAGAATACTTAAGGAGAGGGTTTAGATTGGTTGAGCGAAGAGTATTACGAGGTTATAAATAGCTTTTTAATATTCGGCCAAAGGTGTATCTTAGGTCGTTATGGCTTAATTTATGCCAGAGGGAAGATCATTATGTGTCTTGAAAAGGTTGTATATTTGCATAACTGTGTGTATAGGATCTTAATAGATGTGTAATGGTCGAGCTAAGACTAGATTATGTGCCGCAGGCTCCAGTTGTAGTGTATAACATTATGTTCCAGTTATACTTTAATAATTAACTATGATGATAAGAGTTAGGGATTGTATATAGTCGGAAGATTATATATGTTCTCCAAGGTACATCTTTTAATCGAGCAAAGATGTATGCATGTTGTGTAATGCTTATATATAGTCGAAAGATTATCCTTAGGTGTGTAGGGATGTGTATATGTTGTAGTGTAAATCATTCTGAGCTTTCCATATATCCTAGGATAGGGCAGGTTTTAGCTAAACCTGCCCTTAAAATTTTTCATTGTAGATTTTGTGCATCATACTAATTGTTCAAAGTTCACATACCATTTAGAATATGTATTTCCCTCCCCATCTTTATAAGTACCCCTCTTATCCTTTACCATAACTGTTGCTCTTTTATTTATCTTATAAATGAATCCACTATATTTTTTATTCTCATGAGAGAAGCACACATTTTGTCCTATCTTAAAGCCATAATCCAGTGAAATTATCTCCTTTTGACTTGGCAATTGATGATGTACCTCTGTATGGGCAAATATATTATTAACCATAGTTTTAAACCTGCGCTTTTTACAACTAGATTCACTGTAAATATGGAACTCAATTAAATGACATAATTCATGTTCAAAAACTATTTGAAATGCCTCTAGAGAGTCCTTTGTATTTATACCAGATACTATCTTGTCTCTTTCTACCTTGTAATACTGAAAAAAGAATTTTATGCCCATCCTTATTTCATAAGTTTTTTCGATTTCCTCTAATAGTTTTATTTTTCTACTATACATAGTCTTCCCTGCAGCGGTGGTCATCCTAGTAGATAAAGAAAAAGTTATGCTTTCCTTTAAATTATCTCTAAAATAACTCTTAAAAAATTCTTCATCATATAAATCGAATAAAATTTTTATGTCCTGATTTGACATACATTGTATATTTCCTGTATTTACATTTTCAGATTTAACCATAAATTTATTTCTTATAGCATTTCTTTTTTTAACTATTTCCTGCTCACTGTATTTTAAATCTTTTATATTTTGTCCTATCATTATCCTTACTTCCTTATACTTAAGAGCCTTAAAAAATCACTAGTTCTTATTTTTTAAGACACTTTATTTTAACTTATAATTTCTAACCCGGATTATTCATGCAACACTAAAAAGCTATGCCTTACATAGCTAAAACACTGTATTCTATAAACTTTTAATTTTTCATGAAAAAAGTGATAAAAAAGTATATGCAAAAAGCCTCAAATTTGTTATGTTTAAGTTGACAAAACAAAACACAAAAACAAAGGAGAGACTTCTTACAATGAATAGTGTAAATGAAAAATCATTAGAATTCAACAAAAAAATTAAAATAGATTTTGAAGGTGGAAATTTAACATCAGATGCAGGGCTTTTATTATATAAAGAATTTGATGAAAAAATCGGCTTTAGTAAAACAATCAAAGAAAATATTTGTATTATAGATAGCTCAGCTGACGCTAGAACACATAAAAATGAAGACATTGCGATTCAAAGAATATATCAACGAATCGCAGGTTATGATACTGATGATAATGCCGATGAACTTAGACACGATCCTACTTTTACCAATATACTTGGTAAAGAATCATTAGCCTCTCAACCAACAATTTCTAGGTTTAATAAAAGGGTTACTGTTGAAACATTAAAAAGCCATGAATATATTAATGAAACGCTACAAGATAAAATTTATTCAGTTAGAATGCCAGAGCATATTATTTTTGATATAGATTCTACGAATTTTCAAACCTATGGTGATCAATATGGTTCAGATTATAACTCTCACTATGGTTCAAATGGATATCATCCACTATTAATGTTTGATGGGCTGACAGGTGATTTAATTAAAGCGGAGCTTAGGTCAGGAAATGTCTATACTTCAAGGCAAGCAGTAAGATTTATAGGTCCTGTGCTTAAAAGATATGTGAATAAATATCCTAATACTACAAGAGTTATAAGGGGCGATAGTGGCTTTGCCACTCCTGAGTTATATGAAATTTCTGAACAACTTGACACACTTTATGCAATAAGATTAAAGGTTAACCCTACATTATACAAATCGGCATGTGAATTTGCTAATGAAATGTCTAAATTGTGCAAAAGAGACTTTTGCTCATACCATGTTGTTTATGGAGAATTTAAGTATAAAGCATCAAGTTGGGAAAAAGAGCGTAGGGTGGTTGTAAAAATAGAAAAGCCAGAAGATCAAATATGCTATAACTATACGTTCATTGTTACAAATATGACATTGCCTCCAGAATCCGTGGTTAAATTCTATTGCAACAGAGGTACTATGGAAAACTTTATAAAAGAAGGTAAACTCGGATTATCTTTTGATAAAATGAGCAGTACTACTTTTATAGCTAATGCTAATAAGCTTCAAGAAATGGTACTTGCATATAATTTTAATAATTGGTTTCGAAATCTTTGCTTAGATAAAACACCAATGAAAAATATGACAATTGAAACTATTCGCACAAAATTAATAAAGATTGCAGCAAAAATAGTAAAAGGTGGAAGATATTTAAAGTTTAAATTATGCAGCAGTTGCCCTTACAAAGAAGTATTTTTTAATATATTAAATAGAATTTTCTATATACCTATATAGGTTCATTTGATTTAATAATTCATTTGCAAAACTTAATAATTTAAATAATATGATTAAAACAAATTGGTGAAGTGTATACTTTTTAAAATGTAAATATATGTATAATCATATTTTATGTGATTTCTATCCAGGAAACGCGATTTTTGTAATGAAAATAAATAATAAAACTCAAATTCTATGTGTTTTTAAAATTAAACCCATAAAATTTAAGTTCATGAATAATCCGGGTCTAAATATAATATATCATGATTCTAAAATAATAACTATGCATCTTTTACATATAAACAGACAAAGATCCCACATATATATCCTGTGGGATCTTTGTCTAATGTTTAGATAGTCTTTAAAATAGCGGTATGGATTATATATTGAAGTGTATCCTTAGGCTCATTAGGATTTACTCCTAAGCCTTTGATAAATTCACTCTTAATTTCAATTACATCACTATCCTGCAATTGGAATTTTCCTTGGATTTTATGGATTTCCTTGTCAATATTTTCTTTATAAAAAGATAGTACTATGTCTTTTTTAATAGATAATTTGAAAAGTAATAACAAATTTAAATAGTCATCTTTATTTAAATCTAAATCATTATTTTCCAATGCTTTATTTAAAAATTCTATTGATTTATTTAATTGATTAGTATATATTTTGATATCTTCATTACCTAGGACAAAGGCTAACATTGCTTTTGTAGTATATCTAATATTGTTTTGTATACTGTCATCCACATTGATACCAAAAGCCCCACTAGCAAATTGATTAGATGCTAAGACTTTTAATAACTGCTTTCTTTGAAAACCAGCATATTTATCATGTTCTTCTTTTAATATTGATAAATCTTTGTAATAAAATGCTGTTGATTCAGAGTCTCCATCTAAACTTTCATAGGAAAGTTCTAAGCTTTTTGTGGTTTTAACAGGTAGAATTTCTCTTATTCTTATGCCTAAGATAGGATCTTCCATCTCTTCATAAAGAATAAAAGAAGTTTCTTTGCAAATTATGCCAACCTTTTTAGAAATTTCTACAATCTTATTGTTCATTGCCTCTTGAAGTTCCCCGCGTTCATATTTTACTCTATGCTGAAGAGATCCTATACGTTTTTTATACCATATTTTTTCAATTAAATTAACATTCTCCTCTAGTTCAAGGTCATTCAGCATAATTATTCTTTGAATTCTCTCCTTACCAACTTTTCCTTTTAAGATAATTACTCCGCCAACTTCTCCATTAATTTTAGCAAAAATTGAAAACGGTTCTTTATCATACATATATTCAATAGTTCTTGGGAATGTTGTTTCAACCTTCATTTTACCCCAATCAATTTCAATATCAGTAACTTGAGGATTTTTAATTCTATTGAATTGTTTAAGCACAACATCTTCAATTCTTTCCCCAGGGTATATAACTTCTGCAGCACCATAAGAAATGCGAGCTAATTTATTTATAAAATAGCTATTTACTAAAGTATCTATCCCAAAAGGAAATATTCGACTTTCTTTAATATTCTCTTCCACAAAATTTAATATTTCTTTTTCGTTTTCCACCAAATCATCTGTAAATAAGAAAATTACATTTTCTTCTTTTTCACTTTTTCCAAGAAGTGCGTACTTTATTGCATCAAAAATCACTGCATTTTTTTCTGCTTTAAGTTCCTCAATCCATTTGCTGGCACTACTTAAATTTTCTTCATTAAAATCAACCTTTGTTTCTTTAGCGAAGAAATTAAGCTTATCTCCAAAGGCACAAATATTAAAGGTATCTCCTAATGTTAAATTTCTTAAGCATAGTTGAAGTGCATTTTTACCTTCTATTAATTTATTTCCGTCCATTGATCGTGATATATCTAAAAGGAATATATAGTTTGAAGCAGATGATTTTTGCTCAATTTCAAGGTCTGGTATAAATCTTAAATATAAAATTCCTTTATCATCCCTTGGATAATCATATATCATTCCTGTAGTTTCTAATTTTTCTAATTCTTCTAGTATGATTTCTAAATCCTTATCCATTCTTTGATTGTTTCCATCTAAAGTTACTTTATATAAATTATTTTCTTCGTATTCCACCTTTATTTTATGAGAAGAACACTTAAATTCTAATTTTGTTAAAGATTCAACGAGTAGCCTTAACGTAAATTTATAATCGTTATCTTTATGGATACTGCCTAATGCACTAGAATCTATTGTATTATCTTTCGAAAGATTTATTGGAGCTATTATTGTAGGGATAACCAATTTTAAGTTTCTATTCTCATAGCTCAGTTCTTCTATATAAGATATTTTTATTTTTACAACTTCATTGGGAATTATCTTACCTATAACTATTCTAAATATGTCATCACTAAATTCTTCAAGCAAAAATGTGTTATTATCCTTTTGATTAAAATTCTCATATATTTTATTTGCTTCATCTTTATCTTGTATTAATCCCTTTATAGTCCTACCACCTAGTACTGCTTCAAAACCTGATATAACTGCTCGCTCTGGAATTGGAAAAGTATAAATTGCCTCTACATCATTTGTTCCTTTATTTTCATATACATGATCAATAGTATACTCAGCGAATTCACCACATAAATTTCCTCTTATATTAACTTCTTTTAGAATTATGTTATTCTTCAATTCTTTTCCATGGTTTGTATTATTATTTGCCATTGTACCCCTCCTGATTTTATATCGCAAAGATTTACCAGAATCTTTAAAACATTATACATATATTTTATCATTAATAATAAAATTAGTCTTCCGATTTATTAAAATAATTTTAATTCTATTCCATATTTTTACTATTATAATAATTCATCATACTTATATAATATTCTCCTGATAAAAAAATATATAATTACTAAAGCACCTCTTTTATAACTCTAATGGCATTCTTATAAAAAATTTTATCCATTTCCTCTGAACTAAAATTATTTTTATTCAAAGCTATTGATAATTTTTCTATTTCACCAATATTCTTAATTTCAAGGCCTTGGTTACTTATTCCATCAAAATCAGAGCCAATAGAAATACAGTCTATTCCACCCACATTTTTTATATGGGATATATGGCACGCCATATCCTCTACTCTACTGAACTCATTACTGCCTAGAAATTGTTTTTCGAAACAAATTCCCATTACGCCACCGCGTGCAGCAAGAACTTTTATCATATCATCAGTTAAATTCCTAGGATGGTTACTTATTGACCTTGAATTAGAATGAGAGGCTACAAATGGTTTTTTAGAGTAATTTGCTACATCATAAAATCCACCATCTGATAAATGAGAAACATCGATAATCATGCCGAGATTATTCATCTCACTTACAACTTCAATTCCAAAATCCGTAAGCCCCTTACTTCTATCTTCCTTATTTTTATTTGGGAACCCTAGCTCATTTGGAAAATTCCAAGTAAGGGTCAAAAGCCTTACCCCTAACTTGTAAAAATTTCTCAATTGTTGGGTTTTCCCCTTAAGAACCCCACCCTCTTCGATAGTTAGAAATGCAGAAATCATCCCCTTTTTCATATTATCCATAAGTTCCTGATAGTTTGTGGCCAAGGCAATGTCCCCAATATTTTTTTCTAATTCTTCATAAAATTTATCTACCATTAATAAGCAATATTCTAAGGGGTCGTTTGCCTTATCCAGCTCTACAAAAAGAGCGAAAAACTGTGCAATGGAATTTGCCTTTTTCAATTTACAAATATCTACATTTAAATTATTCTCCTTTAAAACTGATTCTAGGTTTTTATCCATAAACTTCATGATTGTATCACAATGAAAATCTATTATGGGCATTAGTGTACCACCTTCCGTAAATAATACAAAATATATATTTTGTTACACCTCTAATATTTTATGCAAAATGTAAACCTTATATGTAATAGATTAATTATTCTTATTGTTTTAGAATGGCTCATTTAAAATTAAATTCTATCTTGAGTAACTTAAATTTATACCTTATAATCAACTAGTACATTCTATTAATTGTAATCACAATTTAATTCCAATGGAAAGGGGAAATTCTAAAATGAAAAATTGTATAGTAGCTCAATCAGGAGGTCCAACCTCTGTAATAAATGCTAGTGCCATTGGCGTACTAGATGAGAATATTAGCTCTCAATATTATGATAACGTTTATGC
Source organism: Clostridium sp. FP1 (assembly GCF_011065975.2). Lineage (NCBI taxonomy): Bacteria > Bacillati > Bacillota > Clostridia > Eubacteriales > Clostridiaceae > Clostridium > Clostridium sp. FP1. The sequence continues at coordinate 3,807,853 of NZ_JAAMNJ020000001.1, forward strand.
TGGCATAAACGGAATACAGGGTATTTTAAACGACCATATCGTAAACCTATCTAACATACCCTATGACGAGGTTAAAGGATTAAAATATACTCCATCTTCTGGTCTTGGCTCTTGCAGATATAAGTTGAAATCCGTAGAAGAAAGCCCTGAAGAGTACTTAAAGCTTTTTAAAATATTAGAAAAACATGAAATTAAAACCTTCTTTTATATCGGAGGTAATGATTCACAAGATACTGTGCATAAATTTAGTATTTACGCAAAGCAGCATAATAAGGATGTAAAATTTATTGGAATTCCTAAAACAATAGATAACGACCTACCAATTATGGATCATACCCCTGGCTTTGGTAGTGCAGCTAAACTAATTGCCACATCAGTTCTTGAAAACTTCCTAGACGCCAGTGTATACCCTGCAAAAGGAGTCTTCATACTTGAAACTATGGGACGCGATACTGGATGGCTGGCAGCTAGTGCTTGTATTGCAACAATTAATGGTAGACCTGCTGCAGATTTCATATATCTTCCAGAAGTTGCTTTTAGTACAGAGAATTTTTTAAGGGATATAAGTAAAAAACTTACTGAAAAAAATCATGTTTTTGTAGTAGTCTCTGAGGGCATAAGAACTAAAGAAGGCAAATTTATAGGCGAAGCTTCTTCCACTGGCCTTGATAAATTTGGTCATGCTCAGTTAGGTGGTGTTTGTGCATACCTGAAGGATTTACTTTTAACAACTGCTACGGCGCAAAAGGTTAGAGTTTTAGAACTTTCTACAATCCAACGTTGTTCAATGCACTGTGCATCACAAACTGATATTGATGAGGCCTATGAAGTAGGTAAAGCTGCTGCTGCTTATTCTATTGATGGAATAAGCGGAAACATGATAGGTATAAAAAGACTTTCAAATTCGCCATATGCCTCCAAACCTTTTGTACTTGAAACTGTAAAGGTTGCTAATAACATTAAATATTTCCCTCTAGAATGGATTAATGAGGAAGGTAATAATGTAACTCGTGAAGCCTACGAATATACCTTACCATTAATAATGGGAGAACCAAAAATTTCTATTGAAAATGGCCTTCCAAAATACACTTTTTTAGAGGCCCCATTTAAACTTTAAAACAAAAAAGCTCTAAGAAAAATTTTCATAGAGCTTTTTTTAAATTCACTATACTAAAATAGTGGGTTTTCATTACCATATTTAAAATAAATTAATGAATTCAAGAACCTTTGATATTTATTAATTTCAGAACTAACTTCTCTACCTCTAAAAATAACCATTGATATAACTTCCCACAAAAACACCCATCCACCTATATTAAATCCTTGTTGTACCGTTCCTAAAACTATATTACTACCAACACTAGTACTTAAAAAAACAGACACTGCTAGCAGACTAAGTGCTGTGATTAAATATTTAAATAATCTGCGATAATTATCCTTTAAAACTTTAATTTCTTGATGTAAATAAAAAGAATAGTAGGTTTTAATACCTGCAATTAACACTTCTTCTCGATTTACGTCTTTTTCCTCTTTGGGTAAGTAGAAACATATATCTACTCCATCTTTAGCCGGAATCTCTTCAAAACAGTTTTCAAGAAAATTTGCTAAATCCGGATCCATGTCTCTTTTTTTAAAAGGAGCACGATCCCAGTCATTAAATATATCATTATACTTGTCTAAAGCTACCTGTATAACGTAATTTCCTGTACTAGTATTTTTCTCGTAAATTTTTTGAAGATAATCACTTTTTTTCGCTTTCATGGGTTTTTTCTTCCATTTATTATTCATATTCCGCAATGCATTTTGCATATTATCAACCCTTCATAACCATTCAGTTATGCCTAATTATACACTTATTCTTGTGAATATCAAAATAGAGCCATTAAAGATAGTTAAAGGATTATTGAAACTATTCAAGTTATCCTCTAGTTTCCGTTAAAGTCCTTATGTTTAGAGTGTCACTTGCAATTAATCCTTTTATAATTTATTGGAATGTACTTAAATACCAGTTTAAAATTTTATCCCCCCAAATTATAATCAAAAAAGTAGCCATTATTATAGAAGGACCAAAGGGCATTTCCGATTTGCCATTTTTCTTTTTAAATCTCAATAAATAAATCCCAACAATACCACCAATTATAAAAGAAAAGAACATCATAATTAATGTTAATTTAAAACCTAAAAACAGGCCACAAAGGCCACAAATTTCTGCATCACCCCAGCCCATACCTTCTCTTCCAATAATAAACTTGGATAATAAAATAATAATAATTATGAAACCTGCACCAAATAAAGCCCCATAAAGGTAAGTAGCTACTGCTTGCCCCTGGTAAAAATTCACCCCTAGTAAAACAATACCCATGGCAATTGCTACCCATGTGGTTGTAGTATACACTTCCATAGTATCATAATCTATCATAGCTATAACTATTAAAAAAGGTGTTAGTATTAAATACCTTAAGAGAAAAATGCTGACTCCATATTGAAAGTAAGTTAATAAAAAAAGTATAGCAGTTGCAAGTTCTACCAGTGCATATCTAATAGATATTTTCTGGCCACAGCCTCTACATTTACCACTTAAAAAAATCCAGCTAATCACTGGTATAAGATCATAAGACTTAATATTATTTCCACAGGATATGCAGTGTGATGGTGGATACGCTATACTTTCTCCTCTTGGAATTCTGTATATACATACATTTAAAAAGCTACCTATTAATAGTCCTAATATAAAAATGGTTATTGGAAAAATACTTTCCATTAGATCACCTCATTTAATATTATTTTATAACTTTATTACGCACAACACAACATTATTTTTCAAAAACGTTATATTTTTACATGTTAAATAACTATGAATTTTAATCCCCCACTTATATAAATAGGGGGGATTCCTTCTTAAATTTCGCTAAAGCGAGTTATAAGATATTGTATATATACTTTTAACTTTTGTAGATTCAAAACTTTAGTTTTGCTTTGCTATAGAATTGTTTTTAAATTATTGTTTTTTATCTGTTGTAACTTTTGCCCCATAGTCCTTAGCATTTGGATACACTTCTATTTTATCCACATAGACTTTTGCAATGCCGTTACTAACTGCTACCGAAAAATTTTTATCTTTATATACCGCAGATGTTGGTATCAACTGAAGATAATCTCCTATAGCAACCGCATCCGCAGTAGCTTTATCATTAATTTCAACTGGTGCATCAGAAGTACCTATTGTTTCAGATACCTTATCTTGTGCTACTAAAACAGTAACTGCGTCAGCTATTGTCTTTGCCGTAGCAATATCAGCTTTTACTTTGGCATCTTTTTGTATACTGGCATACTTAGGCACCGCAATGGCCGCCAATACAGCAATAATTGAAATTACAATTATAAGTTCAATCAAAGTAAACCCTTTTTTCTTTTTCAAATTTTTCTTCATTTTATTTCCTCCTATAATGTTTTTTATTTTAACTCTTTTTGAGAGCTAATAACTTTAGCTAGTTTATCTAAAACTTCACCCCTAGTGCCCCTGTTTTCTAGCACCACAAATACCATCTACAGACCTAATTACCCAAATTATGTATTAGTGACCTTTAAAATTCTGTCCACTTTTTTTAAATTATAAACATACATTTATAATTATTTTTTACCTACTAAAAAATTAACTATGTCGTTAAATGAACAACAAAAAAACACACTCCTATTGAATATAGAAATGTGTTTTAGAAATAATCAGCTTAATTTTATTTTTTATTTTCCTCATTATCTGACATGAGTTCTATAAACTCATGTTTATTATAGTGAAACAATCCTCTAGACGTAATTTTAACTTCAGGTATTACTGGAAGTGCCATAAACGATAATGTTATAAAAGGATCATATTCGTCTCGCACTCCAAAGTTTCTAGCTATTCTACTAAGCCTCTTTAGATTTTCTGCCACCATATAGGGAGCTTCAAAGGTCATTATTCCGCCAATTGGCAAGTTTAATTGTGCAATAACCTTTCCCTCAGAAACCATGGCTATACCTCCACCACTAGTAACAAGAGTATTAACAGCTACCTCCATGTCTTTATCATTATCTCCCACCACTATAACATTATGAGAATCATGAGCTATTGTTTGTGCTATGGAGCAATGTTTTAAGCCTAAGCCTTCTATAAACGCAACAAAATGCTTACCTGTATTATGATGCCTTTCTATTACTGCTATTTTTAATATATCTTTTTCCATAGTTCTCTTTATATATCCAAATTCATTTTCTATTTTTTTCTTCACTAATTTAGTTTGCAGAGAATTTGGAATTAACTTTATCACATTTATATGTTCTACCCTACTTTGGACTTTGAAAATATCACTATTTATGAAATCCATATGCATTGATGAATTTATCTTTAAGTTAAAATATTTTTTATCCTGCAGTTCTGAATACACTTTACCATTTTTTATAATTTTTTTTATATTTAAACCCTTTAAATCTTCAAATAGCACTAAATCTGCTTTATAACCTGGGGCTATAGCACCTCTATCCAATAAGCCATAACACTTTGCTGCATTATGTGAGGCCATTATAAATGCCTTTATGGGACTCAATCCTTGTTTTATAGAAACTCTAATACAGTTATCTATAGATCCAATTTCTAGTAAGTCATCTATATGCCTATCATCCGTGCAAAATAAAAATCTTCCAAAATTACGATTATTAACAGCAGGAAGTATGTCTTTTATATTTCTTGCTGCAGAGCCTTCTCTTAGCATAACGTACATTCCTCTGCTAACTTTATGTGCTGCTTCCACAATATTAGTACATTCATGATCTGTTCTTATACCACAGCTTAGGTAAGCATTTAGCTCCCTCTGTGAAATATTAGGGCAATGCCCATCAATATGTTTATGTTTTGCCATGTCTATTTTTTTTAAAATATTTTCATCTAAATTTACAACTGCGGATACGTCCATTACCTCACCAAGCCCTAATACTCTATTATCATTTATTAATTCTTCTAAATCTTCAGCATTAAGAGTGTATCCACTATCCTCAATTTTTGTTGCTGGTACACAAGATGGTAACATAAAAAAAATATCTATAGGGGTTTCCTTACTATTCTTTAGCATAAAACGAATACCATCCAGTCCATCTATATTAGCCATTTCATGTGGATCTGCTATTATCGTAGTTACACCTTTTTTAATTACCACCTCTCCAAACTGCTGTGGCATAATCATAGAGGACTCCATGTGTACATGTGCATCAATGAAACCCGGGGTCACGTATAAATCATTACAATCAATTTCAGCATCCCCCGTGTATTCCCCAATGCCTACAATAGTCTCCCCAACTATTGCAATATCTCCTCTATCTATACTTTCAGTAAACACATTAATAAAATTTGCATTTTTAAGCACTAAATCTGCCTTAGCCCTTCCCATAGCTACATCAATGCTTCTCTTAACTCCATCCACACGCTCTCCCCCTTCAATATTTTTCATACGCCTTATATTAAATTATTACGGAAAGGGTCTTAGTATGCCTTTTTACTTACTAAAAAATTCAGATTATGATTTTTTTGCAAATAAAAAACACAGCTATTGCTGTGCTGTGATTTCTTCAGTTTTTAAATTTACTCTATTGTACCAATTTATATAGATATAAAATAAACTGACAACGTCCTGTTGATTATATAATAGTATTTTATCTTTTTTCTCTTGAGGCATTCTATTTATATAGTCATCATCTTTTACTATTTTACCAAAGGTTTTAGCTAAATTAGATCCACTTATTAATTCACTTTCGCGATCAATATCAAATTTCTTTTCTAGAGCTTTAAGGCCAATGCAAGTTCCTTCAGCTTTTTCATAACATTTTTGCAAATCTATTTCCCCAAAATATCCTTGTAATAAAAAATCTGTTTTATGTGCTTTTAATAAATAATTTATAACTGTAAAATCATTATTTCCTGAAAATGTAACGATGTATTTTTTATTATACTTCATTTTCATTTCTTCAAAATAATTTTTAGCTAAAGATAATATTTCTATAGCATCTTTTTTATTTTCCGCCATATATTGAGTAACCTTTAATTCTTTTGAAATTTCATCATAAACGCAACACCCAAAAACTCCAATACATATGGGCTTTTTATAAATGTAATGTTCTAAATCAAAAAACAATGCATCTTTAAAGAGTTGTTTATTTCCGTCTATGGTAAGCGAGCTTTCCATAGAAATTTCTCCTACTTTAACAGTACTAAGTTTTGTAATCACAATATCACTCTTTCCTACTAAGTTTACTAAGTTTCTTAGCAATTTTACTAAAGAACAAACTCATAAATTTGCATATATCTAACTTAAAACTCTGCTTCCTCTATTTTATCACAATTCCACTATTATATGAAATCATTTTAAAAATTTTGTTGAATTCCCCTGCTATTTTACATTGACACCAATTTATAATAATGTTAAAATGATATTGAGAATTATTTTCATTAAGGAGTGATTATTATGAGTATTTATGATTTAAAACCAGGAGATAAAGCGCTAATTCATTCAGTTTGTGGTGATGAAAAATTTGCTAAACGATTACTAGCATTGGGATGCATAGAAGGTACTGAAGTAACTTTAAAAGCTACCGCCCCTTTAGGCGATCCTATAATTATAAGTTTACGTGGTTTCAATTTAGCTATTAGAAAAAATGACGCTAAAAATATAAAAATAGCATAATTATTGTACAGAGACATAATGAGGAGGATTTGAATGATCACTGCTGCACTACTAGGTAATCCTAACGTTGGTAAAACAACTCTATATAATGCACTTACAGGTTCTAACCAATACGTAGGTAATTGGGCGGGAGTAACAGTCGAAAAAAAAGAAGGCTTTATCGATAATAAAATTAAAATTGTTGATTTGCCTGGTATTTATGCAATGGATACTTATTCAAATGAAGAAAAAGTTTCCAAAGATTTTTTGCAAAATGGTAATGTGGATGTAATTATTAATATTGTAGATGCATCCAGTCTTGATAGAAATTTATATCTTACTACGCAATTAAAACAATTTAACAAACCAATAATTTTAGTGTTAAACATGGTGGATGTAGCAATAGCTAAGGGTTTAGATATTAATTATGAGCTCTTATCACAAAAACTAGGTGTAACAGTAATACCTATAATAGCTTCAAAGAATAAGGGAATTTCTGATGTTCGAGATTGCCTACTTAAAGAAGATTATATTACCGCCTCTTCAAATAGCCTAAAATTCAAAGATGAAAAAGAAACTTATGCATACATTGAAGTTTTACTGAAATCAATCACCAATAAAAAAAGTGATAATAAAGTTTCTATTTCAGAAAAAATAGATAAAGTTGTGCTTAATAGAATAATCGCTTACCCCCTATTTTTCGGAAGTTTATTTTTAATTTTTATGTTCACTTTCAGCTGGGTAGGACAACCTTTAGCTGATTTTCTAGATACCTTGCTTAATGATTCTTTTGTTCCATTCTTAAAAAACCTACTTGCGAGTAACAGTCCTTGGTTTTCTTCATTATTAATTGACGGTATCGTAGGCGGAGTAGGTTCCGTAATAGTATTTTTGCCAGTTATATTGGCATTATTCTTAGGTATTTCATTTTTAGAAGACAGTGGTTACATGGCAAGAGCTGCTTTTATAATGGATAAGCTAATGAGGAAAATGGGTTTATCAGGTAAAGCTTTTATTCCATTAATTGTTGGTTTCGGTTGTTCTGTTCCAGCTATAATGTCTGCTAGAACTTTAGAGAGTGAAAAAGACAGAAAACTAACTGCACTTTTAGTACCTCTTATGTCTTGCAATGCTAGGCTTCCAGTTTATGCACTCTTTGCATCAGTATTTTTTCCTGGAAAACAAACCATTGTGGTATTTTCATTATACCTAATGGGTATTACTTTAGCCTTTGGAATTGGTATCTTATTTAAACACACATTGTTTAAAAAAGATGAAGAGCCTTTCATTATAGAATTGCCTGAATATAAATTACCAGAACCAAAAAGCTTATTAATTCATACTTGGGAAAAAGGTAAAGGTTTCTTAAAGAAAGCTGGCACTATAATCTTTTCAATCTCCGTAATAGTATGGTTTTTATCAAATTTCAACACTACAGGCATGGTTGATATAAACTCTAGCTTTTTAGCTGCTATTGGAAAATTTATAAACCCAATATTTATTCCACTTGGATTTGGTTCTTGGCAAAATTCCATAGCACTATTAACTGGTCTTATGGCTAAAGAAGTAGTTGTAGGTACCATGGGAGTTATATATGGTAGCAATTTAACACATGTATTACCTAGTTTTTTTACTCCTCTATCAGCTTATAGTTTCCTCGCTTTCGTATTACTTTACACTCCTTGTGTATCAGTAATAGCGACTATGAAAAAAGAGTATGGAAATAGAATGGCAATCTTTTCTGTAGCTTATCAATTAATATTAGCATGGGTGGTCTCTTTTATAATATTTAATGTAGGTAGTATTATAATAAGATAATAAAAAGGGGCTATTTAAAATCGCAGCCTCTAGTATAAAATATAGTGAGGTGAGGTGCCAATGGAATTTATTATTGTTTTTGTAATTGTTATTGTAGCTGGATATATCTTATATTCTAATATAAAAAAACAAGCAAAGGGTGATTGTGGTTGCGGAAATGGATGCAAGGGTTGTAGCCACAGCTGTGAGATAAAACCTTCTGCTAAGAATGATGACAAAATTAAATAAAAAACAGTCCTATAGTACATAAATGTATTATAGGACTGTTTTTTTATAGTTGGCTATTCACCACTTTTAGTGGCTGATTTGTGTTTATATTATTATTTAAAAGTGACATTTGTTTTTTTTCTGATTTTTCTTTCCTTTTTAAATCCAAATTATTTTCAATAATGTCAATCACCTTGAAAATTTTAGGCAAGTTTAGGACATCTTCGTAATTGTGAAGCATGAGGATTTCTTTTAATTTTTCATCATGTTTTACTAGGTATTCATTATATATTTCAACGCTCCTAGCTCCATTTATTTCATCTTGCCTTTTAATACCCGCAAACTTCTCTACACTTTTTAAACTACAGTTCTTCATTCCCATCTTTTTATGGAATGGTCTTATAATCTTAAACAAGTCAATATGTTCACTAGGCAGTCTAAACCCAAGATTATGTCTATTCATCTTTCTAATTACGAAAGGTTCATCAAAAGCTGTACCATTATAAGAACACCATTTTTCAAAATTGTTCATAGATTTTTTAAGTTCTTTCAAAATGCTCTCCTCTTCACAAGGCGATTCTGCGAAATATTGAACAATTTTAAATTGATCTTCTTTTAAGTAATATCCCAAAGATATCAATACTATTCTATCGCGTTCAAAATCAAAACCTGTAGCCTCAATATCCAAATACGCAATAGTGTCCATCTTATATTTTCTAAAAATCTCCTTGGGTAAAATAACGTTAATTTCATATTCTTTGATAAACATAGTTCCCCCTAATCTATAAAAAAAGAAAAGTATTACAACAAATGTTTTTCTATTTGCTAAGTAATTCTAAATAAATTTTACATTTTTCTATATTTTAATAATACATTAAAAACAAGGTTATTGCAAATCATTGCAATAATAAACAAACAAATAAATAATATGTCTGCATCTTATTTATTTGTTTGTGCCTAATCTGCTCTATTACATTCTATCTACTACTTCTATACCTATAAGGTTTAATGCATTCTTGATTACTTGACAAGTAGCTTCTACCATTTTAATTTTAGCTTTTTTATTAGATTCATCTTCTAAATTAGCTATATTATGCTGGTTGTAGAATTTATTAAAGGATTTAGCTACCTCAATAACATATCTTGTAACCATAGATGGTTCTAATTTATCAATAGCATACATAATTGAGTTTTGGAATCCTTCTAACTGTTTCACAAGTTCAAATTCTTCTTTAGAATTTAATTTATTGTAATCAAGCTCTACATTAGAGATAATCCCATTGCTATTTTCTTCAACTTTTCTTAATATGCTTTTTGCTCTTGCATAAGTATATTGAACATATGGACCTGTTTCTCCATCAAAGCTAAGCATTTCTTCCCAATTAAAAACAATATCTCTTTCTCTATGGTTCTTTAAATAAGTGAATATGATAGCACCTATTCCTACTTTTTTAGCTACCTCTTCTTTGTTTTCTAGTTCTGGATTTTTTACATTTATTATTTCAAGAGTTTTCGCCACCGCTTCGCTTAATAGCTCATCTAAGAAAATAACATCACCTTTTCTTGTAGATAATTTTTTATCCGCAAATCTTACAGTTCCAAATGGTACATGCACACAATCATCTGCCCACTCATTGCCCATAAGCTTTAACGTAGTAAATACTTGCTTAAAATGAAGAGCTTGATCTTTTCCAACTACATAAATATTTTTATGAAAATCATAAGTCTTCTTTCTGTAAGTTGCTGCTGCTAAATCACGCGTTGCATAAATTGTAGCTCCATCTGATTTTTTAATTATGCAAGGTGGTATATTGTACTCATCCAGCATTACAACCTTAGCTCCATTACTTTCTACAAGTAGACCCTTTGCCTCTATGTTTGCAATTACATCTTCCATTTTGTCACAGTAAAAACTTTCACCCGCGTAAGAATCAAATTTAACATTTAGTGTTTCATAAAGCTTTTTAAACTCCACTAGGCTTAAGTCTCTAAATTTAGTCCAAAGCTGAACTTCCTCTGTGCAGCCGTCTTCTAATCTCTTGAAGTACATTTTTGCTTCATCATTAAGTGCTGGGCAAGTTTCAGCCTCTTCATGGAATTTAACATAAATTCTTAATAATTCTTTAATAGGCTCTTTTTCTAAAGTTTCCTCGTCTACCCAATTTTTATAAGCATAAATAAGCTTACCAAATTGTGTTCCCCAATCACCAAGATGATTAACTCCAATACAATTATATCCTTCAAAAGAAAGTATCTTATATAAAGAGCTACCGATAACTGTAGTGAATAAATGACCTACATGGAATGGCTTTGCTATATTAGGTGATGAGTACTCTACTATCATATTCTTACCTTCACCCATTTTAGAAGAGCCGTAGTTTTCTCCATCTTTTAATATTTTTTCTATAGTGGCTTTAATAAATGCTCCTTTGTCTAAAAAGAAGTTTACGTAAGGACCAAAACACTCTATTTTTTCAAAACCCTCTGTCTCAATTTTTTCTTTTAAATCATTAGCTATTGCATTAGGTGCTTTTTTCATGGTTTTTGCTAACTGAAAACAAGGAAACGCAAATTCTCCCATTTCAGGTTTTGGTGGTATTTCAATTAAATTCTCTATTGTCTCTATGTCGAGTTCCACCAATTGTTTAATTCTTTCCGCAACTATTTTTTTATAATCCATATTATTTCCCTCCTATTTTGCTCTGTGCTAGAAAACAATTATTAATTGTTTTCCCTCCTGATTTTAGAACTCATATATTTTCTAATATAACAAAAAACCCATCTCTAAATAAAGAGACGGGTTATATTTCCGCGGTACCACTCTAGTTGACTATAAAGTCCACTCAATATTTTAACGCTCTTCGCGGCATGCCCTATAAGAGTCAAAAGTTATTCCTTCTAACTAGTTCAGGTAGCTCCTCCAAGGTTCTTTTCCTAAAATTAATCTGATTAATTTTGTTAAATAGTTGCCCATTTAACTTCCTATACCTTACAAGGCTTACACCATGCCCTTGCTCGCTTTAAGATTAATAAGAAAGTACTATCCTTTTCATAGAATTTAGTTATTATATATTCATTTCATATTACACCATATTATATTACTACTAGTATATTGTTGTCAACTTTTTTAATATCATAATTAAATTATATTTTTTACTTACATAATTTTTTAAATTCATCTGCTACAAATTGTACCTTTGTTCCAACAATAACTTGTAAACTTGTTTTACCAGGTCTCATTACTCCCATTGCACCTGAGGATTTAATGATTTTTTCATTTACACTTACCTGATCTTTAATTTCTAAACGTAATCTAGTTACACAATTATCAATAGATACTACATTTTCTTTTCCACCAACACCTTCTAATATAATAGATGCTATTTGTGTAAAATCATTATTTGCAAGTTTTACATTCATTTCTGCCTCTTTATCATCTTCTTCTCTACCAGGCGTTTTCAAATTAAATTTTGTAATTGCAAAACGGAATGTAATATAATAAATAACAGCGAATGCTAACCCAATTGGAATCAGCAAAATTGGATTTTCAGCCATAGGAGCTTTAAAGCTTAGAAACCAATCTACAAAACCTGCACTAAAATTAAATCCAGCTCTCACTGGTAACGATGCACATACGAAAGCAGAAATACCTGTTAGACCAGCATGAATTAAAAATAGACCTGGAGCTAAAAACATGAAAGCAAATTCTAATGGTTCTGTAACACCAGTGAAGAAAGAAGATATTGCTCCTGCTAATAATAACCCATATACCATTTTCTTCTTTTTGTCTTTAGCTGTATGATACATAGCAAGTGCTCCTGCTGGCAGCCCAAACATCATTACAGGGAAAAATCCAGTCATATACATACCAGTTACCCCTAATGTTCCTTTACCTGACCAGAAGTTACCAATATCATTAATTCCAGCTACATCAAACCAAAATACAGTGTTAAGTGCATGGTGAAGACCAGTTGGTAATAATAGTCTATTAAAAAATGCATAAATACCTGCACCAATAGCACCTGTAGATATAATTGACTTTCCAAAAGCTACTAATGCCTCATAAACTATAGGCCATATAAAGAATAAAATAATAGCTGCAAAAATTGACGCCCCAGCTGTTACAATAGCAACACTTCTTTTTCCACTAAAGAAACCTAAAGCATCTGGCAATTTAGTACCTTTAAATCTATTGTAACAACTAGCACCAATTAACCCTGCTAAAATACCAACGAATTGTGTTTCAATATGACTAAACGCTGCTGGTACTGCTGCAACTTTAATCACTTTAAACATTGCTACAGCTGCCGGGGATAATAAAGTTGTAATCATAAGCCATGAAACAAGACCTGCTAGCCCCGCTGTGCCGTCATTATCCTCTGACATTCCAACAGCTACACCAATTGCAAATAAAATCCCCATATGATTAATTAGTGCTTTACCTGCTGTTATTAAGAACGCTGCAGGTATGTTGTTTGCTCCCCATCCTGTAGGATCAATCCAATAACCAACACCCATTAAAATGCTTGCAACAGGTAGACAAGCTACTGGAAGCATTAATGATTTACCTAATTTTTGTAGATACTTCATCATAATAAAATTCCTCCCTCTATTTTTAAAAATTTATTTTAAGGATTTGTTACATCCTTAATTTCACAATAAATTTTTTAATAAAAAAAGCCGAAAAGGATAATTAATATTATCCTTTTCAGCTTTTGCCCGAATTTAATCGGTTACACGCTAAATAAAAGTTTCTATACATCTATAGATACTATACTATATTACATATATATAATCAATACTTTTTTTAATTATAGTAAATTAATTAATACCCTTAATACACTCTGAGAACTTTTTCAAATCAGTAATGGGCTCTGTGCAAGAAAAATTCTCACAAACATAAGCAGTAGTTTTTCCCTGCAATGGTATATGTGCTTTTATTTCAGGATTTATAGAATTTAACCTATCATCACCAGTGTTTAACACTACTGTAGCAAAAGGTAGATAATTGCTATTAATCTCTTTAATCATAGCCTTTGTTTCCACGTCCTCCTCTTTTCCTGCAACTATAATGTCTTTCCCTGGTACCCTACTATATAATAGTGCCGTCATAAAATAAGCATGAGCACTTTCTATAGTTTTAACCTTTGAAGCAAAAACTTCAAATTGCCTATCTGCCTCATTTCTGAGTTCATTATTAGCAGTTAACCTAGCAAGCCTTAACATATTTAAAGTAGCCACTGAGTTACCTGAGGGCACTGCACCATCGTATATATCTTTAGGCCTAACAATTAATTCTTCTCCGTCGATTCCATATAAAAACAATCCACCCTGATCTTCATCTTTAAATAGCTTAAGCATATTATCATTAAGTTCTAGTGCTTTAATTAAATATTTTACATTAAAAGTAGCTTCATATAATTCAATTAGTGCACTCACTGTGAAAGCATAGTCTTCTAAATAGCCTAAGTGAGCTATTTCACCATCCCTATATCTAGCCATTAATCTCCCTTTTTCATTAATCATATTACTTAAAATAAAATCCATAGCTTTTTGCGCCTGCTTAATATAACTACTATTATCAAAAACCCTTCCTCCATAAGCCAGTGCCGCAATCATAAGTCCATTCCAAGATGTTAATATCTTATCATCCTTGTAGGGATGAATTCTTCTTTCTCGATATCCAAAAAGCCTTTGTCTCATTTTTTCTAATTTTTGCTGCAGCTCATCATTTAGCTTAGAGCTACTTTCCATACCTATGAGGTTTGGAATATTCCTACCTTCAAAATTTCCTTTTCCAGTTATATCATAGTGGTCACAATAGGTTTTATAAAATTGCTCACCTAAAACTAAGCCCACTTCCTTTAATGTTAATAAATAAAATTTACCCTCGATGCCTTCACTATCTGCATCTTCAGCGGAATAAAAAGCCCCTTCTTTTGACGTCATATCCCTAAGTATATAAGTAAATATTTTTTCAGCCACTCCTTTGTAGAATACATTACCTGTAGCTTCAAAAGCCCCCACATATACCTCAGCTAAAAGTGCATTATCATATAACATTTTCTCAAAATGAGGTACTAACCATTTCTCATCTGTTGAATACCTTGAGAAGCCAAAACCAATATGATCAAAAATTCCACCCTCATACATGGCTTCCAGTGTTTTTTCTACTATTTCTAATGCTTTAGGCTCATTATAATTTTTCCAGTATCTTAACAAAAACTTCAAATTGTGAGGTGTTGGAAATTTTGGAGAAGAACCAAATCCACCATAATTCGCATCAAAGACACTGTTGAAACTATTATATGCATTATGTATTTCTTCTTCACCTATTTCCTCCCTATCTACCGATGCATCAATGCCTTTTATATGGTCTACTATTCTTTCACTGGATTTTACAATATCCTCTCTTTTCTCATTCCACTGCTGAGCAAGAGAGTTCAGTACATCCATTATCCCTGGCATTCCATATCTACCTTCCACTGGGAAATAAGTACCTGCATAAAAAGGTTTTTTATCTGGAGTCATAAAAATAGTTAAAGGCCATCCACCACTTCCTGTTAATGCTTGACATACCGTCATATAAATACTGTCTATATCTGGGCGTTCTTCCTTATCTACCTTTATAGCAACAAAATACTTATTTAAAATAGCTGCTACTGCTTCATTTTCAAAGGATTCTTTTTCCATTACATGACACCAATGACAAGTGCTATAACCTATGCTGACAAATATAGGTTTGTTATCCTGCTTTGCTTTTTCAAAAGCATCCTCACCCCATGGATACCAGTCTACAGGGTTATATGCATGTTGCAAAAGATATGGAGACTTTTCATTGATTAATCTGTTAGGTTTTCTATTTTGTTTTGTAGTGCCTAGTTTAGTCATAGCTACAACAACTCCTATCAAATATGCGTTAACAATATTATGCCCAAGGTAACTACTTTAAGTCCCTAAATAATCACTCTATGCTATTCTATTTTTTTCTCTCGGCGGAGAATAGTTTTGACGACCTAACTTCTATGTCTTGCCTTTTACTTTGCTGTGTACCGCAGGTTTTTATACATTCAGCGGAATATGAGTTATAATATGTTTAATTACTTTAAAAATAAAAAACTCAAGAAAAAGGGTGTGTTATTATGAATATAGAAATTAAGCAGGGTGTTAAAAAATATTTATATGAAAAAAATGTTCAAGATATTTACATAAAAATGGACAATAGGGGCGGATGTTGCTCAGGACCTGTTTTTGTTCCTGTGGTTAAGTTAGGCAAACCAGCTTATAGCAGCATGTATGACCTATTTGTGAAAGATGAATTTACATTTTACTTTCCTAAAAAAATGAGCAATGAAAAAACTGAAAACATTACGATTAAACTTCGGAATATTTTAGGTTATAAGTATTTAATTGTAAATGGAATACTTGCATATAAACAAAAAACATGGGAAAAGAAAAAATACTAAAATATTTGTTTATTATTTCAACGCACACTACACGAAAGCATCACATACCTGAGCATTACCAGCGAATTCACAATACTTGCACTGCTTACTATACAATTCAATGTTAAAATCTAAACTAAAATCATAATTATCCAATCTGCGTGTTAGCTGCATAATTTTTTCTTCATTAATTTTATGCTTACTCTCAGAATAATTAATAGTAATGATATCCTCTTTAAACTGTGGTTGCCAAAATTTCATACTTATATTTTCAAGACATATATCTCTATCAAATATTTCTAAAGATCTTTCTCCTAATATATACATATAAACAATAGCTTGCATTCTCTTACTTACTTCCTTATAATCAAGTTTCCTATTTTCTGTCTTCCAGTCCCATATTTCTATTTTATTATTTGGCTTAATAATTATTAAATCATACTTTGCTTGAATCCTAATATTATCTTTTCTCATTTTAATTTCATATTCCGGCAAATATATATTTTCATCTAAAATAATAAATTTTTCTCGAAGTGAATTTGTAAAGTGGAGCAATTCAGTATTACTATCATTTATTACCACAGGAATATTTGAAAAATATCTTTGGGCGGTAAGATGGAAATCCAGTCCCATGTCCATATTCTCATAATAATCCTCATCACTTTTTGAATCTTTTTTCCATCTGACATTATCCAAATATTTTATTTTGAATTTAAAAGGACATTTATCAAAAGTATTTAAAAGATTTTGACTATAGTAGACATGATTTAATTTTCTAATGTCTAACATTTACCGTCACCCCTTTGGCTATTTATGTAGTCTTGAAGAACATAAAAATACTTTGATGGTTTATCTTCATTCCATTTCCCTTCATTAGACTGGGTTGCCATTAAAATTAAATATTCTTTGGCCCTTGTTATCCCTACATATAAAAGTCTTATTTTTTCATTTATTATTTGTATTTTAGCTTCTTTTAATGGATCCTCACAAATATTATTACCTAGAATTTTAGCAATTTCAGCGCTACAAAGAACTGTTGGGTTTTTAAATTCATCTTTCAAATAATAATAGTCTTTAAATTTATCAGTTGTCATATATGGGTATTGATAAGATGTAATATTTAATATTAATACACAATCCCATTCTAAACCTTTAGCTTTATGACAAGTAGATACTGTTACTCTATCAGGGGATGGTTCATATCCTTCTAGGTCGTATATTATACCTGAAATATGGTCCAATACACTATTCTTTCCATCTAGCAATTGCTCTGCTACATATCGCAAGGAAAATTCACTATTATCTTTAGAAGCAAATCTAACATATGCTGAAGCGGCCTCTGCCATTGCTCTATTTTCAAGACTAAAATTTAGAACATCGCTAATATATAAAATCAGTCTATCAAAATTTGTCTGAGGATATTCAAATATTGTTTTAATTAACCCCATGGAATTTATAAATTCTTTATACACCTTGGAGCTTAATATTTCTCCTGGAATATCCAGCTCATTTATATTACCTCCACTTGGATACATAAGCTTTTCAACATCATAACCGCAAATAAAATCGAACAATTTTTCACTTTCTTCATTATGCTCTTCTATAAACACATTCTTAATTAAATCTTTAAATATAGCACTATCCTCTGGCCTTGAAATAAATTGCAGTATATATCCCAAAGTACTCGTAACTTTAATTTTTTTATCTGATTTATTTGATAACTCATCACATTCAATATTATAAGCTCTAAGAATATCTGCTATTTCTCTAACTTGATTATTAAAAGGAACCAATATTGCGCAGGTTTTACTAGGGAATTTTTCTTTAAATTTAATAGCCACACGAACAGCTTTTTTAATTTCCTCTTCTTTCGAGTTACACACCATAGTGCTTATACCATATTTATCTTGGCTAGTTTTGACTTTATCATTCAAACTTTTAATCTTTTGATCCACTAATGCAACTCTACACTTTTCCTCTCCATGTTGATTATTTGTATACCTAACTAGCTCATTTGCTAAATCAATAATATGATTTGTACTACGCCCCGCCATGAACATTTTGAACGCATTATTTGCATTACCACAAAATTCTCTAAAAAATTTAGGGTCAGAGGCTGTAAATGTTCCCGTTATACTTTGATTAACATCCCCAACCCTTACTAAATTACCACTTTTCTCAGAAATTAAGCTTAATATTTTCCCTTGAATTAAATTAGAGTCTTGACATTCATCTTCAAAGACAAAGGTATATTTTTTTTGTAACTTTTCTCTAACTGTGTCATCAGTTTTTAAAAGTTTATACGCAAGGACCAGCAAATCATTGTAATCTATATACCCTTCCCTTTTTAAAATTTTAGTGTAAGTATCATAAATTTCAGATATATGTACTAAGATACTATTTTGATCTAATAATTTTATATCCTCTTTTAATTTTTCAGGAGAAATGTCATTTATCTTTAATTCACCAATAATTGTATCCACTGTTGTAAAAAAATCACTCCACCACTTATCTTGTTTCCCTGTATATTTATTTAGAGCTTTATCCAGTATCATCCCCTTAAATACAGACTCTCCTCCCTTCCTTCGCCAGATTGATATGCAATTATTTAAATATAAACTCTTATTAACATCATCCAATATTTTAAATTCCTCATTAACCCCCATTACATCTGGTCTATCTTTTAATATTTTTAGTGCTAAACTATGAATAGTCATGACTTCATAATCGTTGCTTGCATTTATTCCCTTGTTTTGTAACACCCTAGAAATTCTATGTTTAAAGTTGTTAACTGCACTATTCATAAAAGTTACTATAAGTATTTTACCAGGTTTATGGACCTTATCTTTTATAATTTCACATACTAGATTACATATTATAAAAGTCTTTCCCGCTCCTGGAACCGCTGGCACTGCCATAGTTCCTTCTCGATATCCTATTATAGGCAATTGATCATCTCTATAAATTATTTCTTTAACTTCATTACTTATATCTTCATTATTCATTTCCTTTGTCGATGTTCTCATCTCCTTTATCAATGGTTTCACCTCTTTCACTTAATATTTCTATAAGTATATCTGCAAATATACTTTCTTGCTGGTATCCACTTAAAGAATATTCACTACCATATATGTATAATTCACCTCTACATTTTCTTAAAAGGCAATTAACAAGGGACATCAGAATTCCATATACATTATTATTTTCTTTCTTTTCGGTATATATATCATCAATATCCCAATTAGTTTTTAATACATAAGAATTTGATAATTCTCCTGCATTTCTAGGGCACCACATATTGCTGTTAATATCTGTCCATATCTGAACCTTACTATTTAAATTAGAGGTCAAATAAGTATAAGGAGATGTTAAAACTATACTATTATCTTGTAATAATATTTCCTGAATCTCATTCATGGAATAAAATCCGCTTCCTTCGCATCGAATAAATTCAATAAACCTCTCCTCTGAAGATTTCCCTTTAAATTCTAATTTATCTAAAGTATTTATGAAACTCTCGCAGCTTTCATATAAACCTATATAGTCCTCTATATGTTCTTTAACTTTTGGTAGGATTATAAGAACTTGTGAAAATGCATTTCTAAAAAATTCACCTAGAGAACTCTTGTGATCCATTAAATTAACTTTATAATTTTCTATCCATTGTTTTAACTCATTATATTTGCCTACTGCCTCATCCCCCACTCTACCTTCAATTTCCATGCTAAGATCTTGCAGGCCACTTTCCGCTACAAAAGGATAAAGTAAGGAACCTCGAATTGCATCTAGCCTTAGCATAAAAGAAAAAAAGTTTTTATAATCTTCCTTTGTTAACCTTATACTTTTATAATCATTACACAATACCGCGAGTACTATTAGAGGGTGTAAATATTCATTGTCTATAAATCTATCCTTTTTTGAAGTCTCCATAACTGATATGCTTAATTCCTTTGCTTTTTTCTGAAGCTCATAGGAAATAATGAAATCATTAAATGGACATATTATTGCTATGTCCTTTGGCTTAATTCCCTGATTTAATAATTCTTCAACTTTTAGTATTATTTTCTGGACCATTTCCGATCTTAGTTGTGGTGACATATCTATAAAGACTGGAACATCTTCATTTATTTTATCTGACCTATATGGAGTGTGCGCCCTGCTATCTATTACACTAGCAATGTTAATAAAATCATCATTGCAGCAAAAATGATTATCTAAGGTAAGCTCGTGATACTCAATGTTTAGTTTACTCTTCAAATAATCAGTATTAGCTCCATAATAACTACACAGGCCGCCTTTGGGATTATAAAACAAATATGCCTTATCCACATTATTAATAATTTTAAATAACAATTCTTGCTCTGCAGGTGAAGCCTCATCTATATCGTCTACTATAATATATTTTATATTATTTATACTAGTATATCTTGAATCATGAAGTAAATAATTATTATATAAATAAAAAGATAGTCCATAATCTACAATACCATTACACAATAATTTTGAGATATAATACCTAGTTACTTCATCCAATTGATTATATGTTTCTTTAATTAAGAAATCCTTTACCTCTAATGAATTATAAAGCCTAGTTCCTATTTCATCAAAAGGCACTAATGATAGTGCAGCATTATTAATATTAGAAATTAGATCTGATGCTATTTTTGAAGAAGTTGATGTTATATCCTGAAAGTATCCTTTAGCTTTTCTGAAATGCTCTACTAAGGATTTCATAGCATAATTTGTAGCATCAAAAGATGCGAACTCAGGCTTTAATATATTAATTTTTATTTCCTTACAATTCTCTACTACATAGGGCCAATAGAGTGATAATTCTCTCCTAATAAATCCATAGTAGGAGCTCTTTCTAATATCAGAAGCAGTATTAAAAATCACATCTTTTGTCCATGTTATATTTTGATATTTATTCATAAACAAGCATAATATATTTGAGCTTTTAATGTTTTCATTTTCTATCATGTTCCTATATTTAGAAACTGCAAGAGTCGTTTTGCCACTTGCTGAATTCCCTTTAACTAAGATACATTTCTGGCTAAATTTATTTTCATTTAATTTATTGTGGGCTTCTGTATAGTTCATAATATCAACTCCATGTAATCCATTATTTTTATGATTTTTATTTATAATTATTTTGTTACAATAGCATCAACCTATATATTTTGACTCCCCATTTTACCTTAATTATACAATGAAAAAGAGGCTTATAGTAGATTTTCAACTAAAGCCTCTTTTCTTAACGTACGAAATATCAGTTTTACATACGCTACACCTTTTCATATCAAAATCCCATACGCTATTGGGGGGAGTAGTTTTAATTTTAATATTTATAACTGTTACGTTCCTTGTAATTGCAAGATGACCATTTTTACGCAAGTGAGTCAGAAGAAAATAACTATTTTTAGACGTAAATTTAAAATATTATGTCACGAAACAAAAGGGCACTAACTCATTATAAGTTAATGACCTTATATATTAATTTATATTTTATTTTGGACTACTTTAGTATACAATCACCCATGCTAACACCCAATGATTTCCCATCAACAACTCCCTGTACCGTAACTGTATCACCCTTTTTTAAATTACCTATTTTATCAATATCAGCTTGTTCTTTAAAGGAACACAGAATACCTAAATCAAAGTCTGCTCCTGTTGAAAGATTAAGAGTAGTGTTTCCCAAAACAACAGAGATATCTGTTATCTTGCCACTAGTTTCAACTGTTTTACCTTTGTATGTTTTATCTGCCTTTACTTCATTTTCTTCATAAGCTTTTCCTAGAACAGTAGTCGTAACCTTTAACACTTCTACCTTTTTTTCTGCTGGCTTCTCTGTAGTCTTAGCTGGAGTGGTTGAAGTAGTTTTAGCTGGAGCAGTGGTAGCAGTATCTTTACCTCCACCCACTGCAGAACCTATACCACCTACTATTACAAGTGCCAATACAACAGTTAATACTTTATGCTTCTGAAAAAAGTTTCTTTGGTCTTTACCACAGTGAACACATTTACTTGCCCCTTTAGCTATCTCTTTATTACAAGCTTTACAATTTACCATTTTACTCATAAATAATCCCCCTCTTACTTTTAATTTTCAATTCAATATATCATATTTTTTCATTCAATTCAATATATTCCCATTTAATATATCTGAAAAAATTATTTTTATCATTATTATTTTGCCCTTTAGATTTTTATGCTAATAACCCGGATTATTCATGAACTTAAATTTTATGGGTTTAATTTTAAAAACACATAGAATTTGAGTTTTATTATTTATTTTCATTACAAAAATCGCGTTTCCTGGATAGAAATCACATAAAATATGATTATACATATATTTACATTTTAAAAAGTATACACTTCACCAATTTGTTTTAATCATATTATTTAAATTATTAAGTTTTGCAAATGAATTATTAAATCAAATGAACCTATATAGGTATGTAGAAAATTCTATTTAATATATTAAAAAATACTTCTTTGTAAGGGCAACTGCTGCATAATTTAAACTTTAGATATCTTCCACCTTTCACTATTTTTGCTGCAATCTTTATTAATTTTGTGCGAATAGTTTCAATTGTCATATTTTTCATTGGTGTTTTATCTAAGCATAGATTTCGAAACCAATTGTTAAAATTATATGCAAGCACCATTTCTTGAAGCTTATTAGCATTAGCTATAAAAGTAGTACTGCTCATTTTATCAAAAGATAATCCGAGTTTACCTTCTTTTATAAAGTTTTCCATAGTACCTCTGTTGCAATAGAATTTAACCACGGATTCTGGAGGTAATGTCATATTTGTAACAATGAACGTATAGTTATAGCACATTTGATCTTCTGGCTTTTCTATTTTTACAACCACCCTACGCTCTTTTTCCCAACTTGATGCTTTATATTTAAATTCTCCATAAACAACATGGTATGAGCAAAAGTCTCTTTTGCACAATTTAGACATTTCATTAGCAAATTCACATGCTGATTTGTATAATGTAGAGTTAACCTTTAATCTTATTGCATAAAGTGTGTCAAGTTGTTCGGAAATTTTATATAACTCAGGAGTAGCAAATCCACTATCGCCTCTTATAACCTTTGTAGTATTAGGATATTTATTCACATATCTTTTAAGCACAGGACCTATAAATCTTACTGCTTGCCTTGAAGTATAGACATTTCCTGACCTAAGCTCCGCTTTAATTAAATCACCTGTCAGCCCATCAAACATTAATAGTGGATGATATCCATTTGAACCATAGTGAGAGTTATAATCTGAACCATATTGATCACCATAGGTTTGAAAATTCGTAGAATCTATATCAAAAATAATATGCTCTGGCATTCTAACTGAATAAATTTTATCTTGTAGCGTTTCATTAATATATTCATGGCTTTTTAATGTTTCAACAGTAACCCTTTTATTAAACCTAGAAATTGTTGGTTGAGAGGCTAATGATTCTTTACCAAGTATATTGGTAAAAGTAGGATCGTGTCTAAGTTCATCGGCATTATCATCAGTATCATAACCTGCGATTCGTTGATATATTCTTTGAATCGCAATGTCTTCATTTTTATGTGTTCTAGCGTCAGCTGAGCTATCTATAATACAAATATTTTCTTTGATTGTTTTACTAAAGCCGATTTTTTCATCAAATTCTTTATATAATAAAAGCCCTGCATCTGATGTTAAATTTCCACCTTCAAAATCTATTTTAATTTTTTTGTTGAATTCTAATGATTTTTCATTTACACTATTCATTGTAAGAAGTCTCTCCTTTGTTTTTGTGTTTTGTTTTGTCAACTTAAACATAACAAATTTGAGGCTTTTTGCATATACTTTTTTATCACTTTTTTCATGAAAAATTAAAAGTTTATAGAATACAGTGTTTTAGCTATGTAAGTCATAGCTTTTTAGTGTTGCATGAATAATCCGGGAATAAGATTTTATAAAATTACCTCCACACATTTTTTTTATACTTATTAACTAAAATATCAATAGATTGATATTTTTTATTTATGTGGTGCTTAATTTCAATTTCTTTAGACTCTCCAGGTTGTATCTTTCTATCCGACTTAGTAAAATCGGAAAAATTTCAATTAAAAGCATGTGACTTTCCTTCTGAAATGTCGTTAAATCAAATAAAATAAGGATGTAATAATATGAGAAATATGCTATAATTTTTTAAACAGTTATGTCGAAATTCTAAGAAATTTCGAATTACTTAATAGAATTTATCTCTTTTGCTTTTATTTTCACAAAATTATATTCTTAAATTTTTACATAAATGACAATATAAAATAAAAATCGAGCACATTATAAATCTATTTGTATTGTGCTTAGTTTATCACCATGAAGTTTATACAAATATGCATTGAAAAATTGGGGTGTACCATGGAAAATACTATTAATAACATAATAATAGAACCATCTTTATATTCATGTGATAACATTATAATAGAGATTAATAAAGAATTTATTGATTTTACAGGCTTTACAATGAATGAATTATTAGGCAAATCACTTGTAGAACTAGGCGCAATTCTAAAAATCAACTCCCAAATACTTCTTCAAAATATTAGTAGTAAGTATTCAGGGTATATATTCACAAAATCACTTTCTGCAAGAGAAGTAAATATATCACTTTCTCATAACATGGTCACAAATAAAAAAATGTATACCTTTGTTGAAAAAACAAATTCCAGACTTAGTGACAAGCTTATTTTTGTAGAACACTCATTTATAGATAATATATCCGGTGTAGCCGTTTACAGTATACCTGATTTGATATTGCTTAAAACAAATCAAAAGTATCTTGAGTTTATGGCTTCGCCTTTTAATAAAGAGGAAAATAGTCTAGGTAGCCCTATTAACGAAATTATAGCTGGATTTATAGGAAGCCCATCTGAAGACATTTGGAATACTGTTGTTGAAACACAGAAGCCTAGTTATACAAAAGAATTTGAATTTACTGATCCTATAAAAGGTATAACTTATTGGGATTTTACCAAAATACCTATATTTGAAAATGGAAATATAAAATACATTTATGAAATTTCTATTGAGATTACTGAAAAGATTTTTAAAAACAGGAGTATACATAATCAAAGCAAGATGATAGAGCAGCAAAAGGAGCAGTTAGAAGATCAAAATACACGGCTAATTAATATAATTGAAAATTTATCTGAGGGAATAATGATTGCGGATAATAAAGGTAAAATTATAATGACAAACCTAGAAGCCCAACGGTTATTTTATCAATCAGACAAAGTAATTGATTTAGGTGAAGCTCTTAAAAACGCTAAAGCATTTGATATGAAAGGAAATGAGATACCATTTAAAAATTTCCCTTCAATTAGAGCGTTAAATGGTGAAATAGTAAAAAATGCTAAAATATTCGTAAGCCATCCTAATAAAGAGTATTTTGAGGAAATTAGCTCAATCCCAATTTATAATACCAATGGCGATTTAACTATGGCAGTATCCTGTTTCCATGATATTACTGAAACAATTGAGCAATCTAAAAAAATCGAAGAACAGAAAAATCTATTAGAAGCTATCATAGAAAATATAGTTGACAGTATTACTATTTTTGATAATAAAGGACAACATATACTACTTAATAAATCAGCAAGGGAACTGTATTTCCCTTCATCTGAATACACAGGCAAAATTGGTGATGAGTGTAACCAATCTGAGTTTTATAATATTCATGGAGATAAAATTGATTTAGAAAATATTCCAGCACGTGTTATAAGTGGTGAAAAATTCAAAAATATGAGACTAACAGTAAAATCTCCTAATAAAACATTAGAAATAGATGTTAGTGGTACACCTATTTATGACAATGAAGGTAAATTTACTTTAGGGGTGCTTTGCAGCCGTGACATGACCGACTATTTTAAGCATGAGGAGGCTATAAGAAACCGAAATGAATTCTTAAACAGAATTATAGATACTTTGGGTTTACCTGTTATTAGATTATCATGTCCCGATTTAAAAATCGTTGATATTAATAAAAAAGCATTTAGTTTTATTAAATTGTTGCTACCTAATGTGCAATCAATCAATCAAATAAAAAATGATATGACTTCCAATTTATTTGAATTATTAAATACAAGTGAATATTGCCTGTGTATTAGTGATATGTTAAAAGATAAGAAAACTAAGTTTTTGAATAAACAAAGTTATTTTGTAAATGAAAATGAAATTTATTGGAATGTTATCTTTGAACCACTCCTTGATGTAAATGGAGGAATTGAGGAAATATTAATTTTAATAATAGATGTTACTAATGAAATAAAATCTAATATAGTCATGGAAAAAGCATTAAAATCACAAGGAGAACTTCTTGTAAACATATCCCATGAACTTAAAACACCCCTAAATGTTATATTTGCAACAGCTCAGTTATTTAATATGTATTGCGAAAGTGGATCCCTTGACGATAAAAAAAATTCCATTGTTAAATATATAGACTCTATCAAGCAAAATTCCTATAGATTATCTAAAATTATTAACAACATAGTTGATTTATCAAAAATTGAAGCAGGCTTCTACAAATTGAACCTATCTAATAACAATATAGTCGAAGTTGTAGAGGAAATAGTAATGTCTGTAACTACTTTTACTGACAGTAAAGATTTAAATATTATTTTTGATACAGATGTAGAAGAAAAAATCATTGCCTGTGACACAGAAAAGATAGAGAGAATAGTATTAAATCTTATATCAAATGCCATAAAATTTTCAGATAAAGGTGATGAAATACTTGTAGATATTAAGGATAAGAATGAATTTGTTGAAATATCAGTAAAGGATAATGGCGTAGGCATCGAGCCTGAATACTTGGATATGATATTTGATAGATTTAATCAGGTAGATAAATCTCTATCAAGAAATGCAGAAGGTACAGGTATTGGCTTAAGTTTAGTTAAGTCCATTGTAGAATTACATGGTGGTAGTATAAATGTTGAAAGTGAATTTGGAAAAGGAAGTAAGTTTACAGTTATTATTCCTTCAGCAAAGGTGCTTCATGAAAATAATATATACAGTAGCAAAGTAAAAAACGGAAATGAAAGTATAAAAGTGGAACTTTCAGATGTTTATTCTTCATAATAATTCCATAGAAAAAGGCACCTGAGGTAAGCAGATGCCTTTTTCTATATACGAATATTATATTCCAGTACTCGCTATGATATTTGGTTTTTAAATTTACATTTTTCGATATAAAGCACAATATAACAGGTAACATAGTGATGCTAACGTTGCCAGTACAAATTTGCTACAGCACAAAGGAGTTCTAATTTAATTTCCTCTTAATATTTTCAACTTCTCCAACACTTAATCCAGTTCCCTTAGCAACCATATCAACGGCTAATCCCATTAACAAAAAATTCTTAGCATTTTTTATTGTTGCTTCTTTTAATCCTTCTTTTAATCCTTCTTCCAACCCTTCTTTTAATCCTTGTTCTCTTGCACTTTTTAATCTTGTCATTTGATCATGAAGTTCTGCCTCCCTTGATTCATAAGCAGCTCTTGCCTTATCATCTTTACTTATAACCTCAAGAATATTATAGGCTTTTCTTATTTTTTCATTTTTCTCAGCTAACATCAAAAACGCCTCCTTATTTCTTGCTTGCAAAAACATCATCCATTGAACTACTGGTTCATCTTCATCTTTAGGAACATTATCATCAAATAACTTTGGTAGCTCCAGATAATGAATCTCTAATACATCAGTTAATTTTTCATTAGTTTCATCTTCTGTTATATGAAAGCTTGTATGAAGCTTATTTATATCTATACACTTAAAATCAACTATATTTATAGTAATACATTTTTCAAGCTTATCATAAGTATCTCCTGATTTTATCTGCCCATTGTACATCTTACTCCAATAAAACAAAGTTCTTTCGGCCATATACGCTGTATATAAAACCTGAATTTCTATATCTATATGCTCACCATTTTTGGTTTTAGCTCTAACATCTAATATACCTTTTCTATCCTCTGCAAACTCTCTTAATAATTCTGTATTAATGAGTTCTATTTCTTCTAATTCATCCTGTGGCATTTTGAGTATTGCATTTAATAATTCTATTAATAAATCTTTATTCTTTTCATCTCCAAATAATAATTTGCTGACTAGGTAGGTGGAATTACTTCCACTTTCCCGTCTAAGAACCGTACTTGAAAGTTTCCCTTCATACGGCTCAAGCCCCTGAAAGCATTCTTTAGCATGAAAATGCCGGTTTCTATTAATAATTGGTCAATTGGTTAAAGTACAAGCCCTATGTGCTAATAATACTTTATCCTTTTGTTTATTTCCAATAGGATTATTATTATTATTATATGTTATACTTCTTTCTTCAGCAGTGTCCATTGATAATCCACATATAGTACATTTTCCATTCTGTTTTACCCATAATTTTTTAAATATTCCGGTTAGCTTCTTTGCTCCCAATTTGTACTTTCGCTCTTCAAAATATTGAGTATCAGTATATGGATTTTTATTAAGCTTTAGTGGTATATGTCTGATTATTTTCTTATCACTCATTAAAATCAGCTTCTTATTATCCTTGAATACCCAATTTCTAGCACCGTGTACTTTCCAGTATTTTGATTTTATCCATCTTTTGCCTTTGTTAGGATGTCTCCTTTTTGCCCATTTCCATAGCATTTGAAATGTAATATGGTCTATCTTTTGAAATATATCATTTGATACAGCACATTGATGGTAATTACTCCATCCAGTTATTATTTGATTTAACTTTATTATTAATATATCCTGTTCTACTGATTTATTCCCCTTTATAATCGCACTAATTTTACTTATTACCCTTTTAATTGATTTTTGAGATGGCTTAATCAGCAACTTACCTTTATATTTCTTTATATTCCATCCAATAAAATCAAAGCCTTCATCTATATGAGTTATTATTGTCTTTTCATCTGACAATTCTAGCCCTCTTTGGATTAAAAAACTTTTTATTATTTCTTTTGCTTTTATAGCAGTTTCACTGTCGGGAGCTGTAACAATAAAGTAAGTAAACCAAGGGAACTTCCCCCTTAGTTTCTCTCAGAACCGTACGTGAACCTCTCGGCTCATACGGCTCCCATTATTCGGCTGTTGGTAATATTCCCATTTTCCAGTGTGCAAACAAATTTCTATCTCTTTTCGCAATACATCCTAACCAATATTCTGCTCTTCGTCTGTGTTTTCTTTTCTTATACTTTCTTCGAACCCATTTGACTAAAGCATTATTGATATACCTTAATACTGCATACATTTCTGTTTTATAGAAATGTGTATAATAGTTTATCCAACCCTGTATCTTTTTGTTAAACATATTTGATATATCCCACAAATTTTTGTCTACCTTCAACTGTACTCTCCAACTTCTAACTTCTTTTCGGATTGATTTCTTTGCCTTGTCTGCTATCGCTGGTAAGAAACTTGTAAAATACTTTTCGTATTTACTCTTAGCACCTCTAGGCTTAAATGTATATCCTAGAAAATCAAATGATATATTTGGATAATCTCCCTTTCTATCATCATCTTTACAGTATACAATCTTTGTTTTATCAAGGTTCAGCTGTAATCCGTATTCTTCGAATCTTTCTTGCAAGCGTCTTTGTAGATATTTAGCCTGTTTTAGGGATACACAGTGTGTTACTGCATCATCTGCGTATCTTGCCCACGGAATTGTTTTGAATTCTTTTGTTATAAAGTCATCAAATACATAGTGTAGAAACAGATTCGCAAGTACCGAACTAATGACACCCCCTTGCGGGGTACCGGAAATTCTTGGAACTAATTCTCCATTTTCCATTTGAAATGGTGCAGTTAACCACCTTTGAATATATAGAATAATCCATTCTTCATTTGTATGTTTCTTTACCATTTTCATTAGAATGTCATGTCTGATATTATCGAATAGTCCCCTTATATCGAATTCAAGAACCCAATCTTTTCTCCAACACCTTTTTCTTGTGATTTCAACTGCTTGTATTGAAGATTTATTAGGTCTATATCCGTAAGAATCCTCATAAAACATAGTCTCCACTTCCGGCTCAAAATATAGTTTAACTACCGTCTGAGCAATTCTATCTTCAATAGTAGGTATTCCTAGTAATCTAGTCCCTCCACTTTTCTTTGGAATTGCCACAGCTCTTACAGGTTGGGGTATGTAACTTCCTGATGACATCCTATTCCAAACTTTGTATAAATTATTTTTCAAATTCTTTTCAAAATCTTCGATTGACTGTTCATCAACTCCATACGTTCCTTTGTTTGCTTTAACTTTCTCATAAGCTGTAACTACAGCTCTTTTAGAAATATTAAACGGCTTTGTTTCTGTCATAAGTTCCTCCTCCTTTTCAAAGTTGACTTATTTCTGAAACTGAATAACTCGAAGTCCTTCGCTCCACTTCCATTGCAGAAGTTTCTTCACTACTACGACTCAATCTGCCCCTATGCTTGCATCGATACTCTTTTCTCACAGTTCTTCTGCTTGAAATACTCTCTTAACATCAAGCCGTAGGTTCCCACGTTCCATACAAATGCCTGTACTAAATTCATGCCACCTTTATGCCGCCCACCGCCTAGCCAGTAAACAGGTTTCCTCTAGGCTTATCCCAAGTTAACGATCACCCCCTGGTTTTGATGGAATCTCTACGCTTTCGACATTTTCGTAAGTGGTTCACATGCTCATTCATCTCTTTAGTACATACTTGACAGATTACCTCTGCCTTTTCCTTAACGCTCAATACCATAACTTTTGATTACAGCACCTTAAGGTAGTTTGAAATCTCCACCTGCATGGCGATTTCGGAGGGCCCTCCTCCATCATCTGTATAGCATAGCTATATTAAGCCACTCGTGCGAGTTGCTTAATACGCTTTCGTGGCGCACAGTCATCCGCATAGCGGATTAGATTAACCTTGGGTCTTTCATTATTTCGGATTTTTGTACTTCTTTTAAATGTGCTTTTCAATAATTCGTCTATACCATCAAGAGTAAAATTAGCTAAACAAGGACTAATTGGAGAACCTTGTGCGGTTCCGCTTTTTGTAGAGAATAGTTTCCCCTTATATACATATCCAGATTTAATAAGCTTATTTAATACATTAGTATCCATAGGAGAGTTATCTGTTAGCCATTTATGTGATATATTATTAAAACAGCCTTTGATGTCTCCTTCTAGAACCCATGTTGGGGATGACTTGCGACTAAAGTTTATAAATATTTGTGACATAGCGTCTACACAACTTCTGTTTTTTCGAAATCCAAATGATGTTTTGTCACTCATGCTTTCTACAACAGGATCCAATCCCATCATATATAATGTTTGCATAGCTCTATCATGCATTGTAGCTATTCCAAGCGGTCTCAATTTCCCATTTTGTTTTCGTATATTTACTCTTTTTAATGGTTTAGGTTTATAGTTCTTACTGTTAAGCAACTTTACTGCTTCACATTTTTTCTTTGCTGAATTCCAGAGTATATTATCTATGCCCGGTGTTTTCTTACCTTTGTTTGTTGTTATACGTTTTACTGACATTAGTTTAGCATAGTGGGAATGAACCAGCATTCGCTGTAATTCTTTTACAAGTTTCCAATTTTTATTAATAGTCGCCTTTACAATCCTAGCTTGAATCTTATTAACGAATTTTTCAATGTTTTTCCAATCAATGCTTTTCCAATAAAAGCTTGCTTGTTTTTCGTCTAAGTTTGCAGTCTGTTTAATTAACAGTATACACATCTCCCTTATTCGTAAGATTCATTCCTTTAATGTAATCAAGCACCATAGTATAAGTCAGCATCCTTTCGGATCACTCCAAATATTGAAGAGTTATACCTTCCATTACAGAAGATCTTTCGCTTTTTATACTTTCCTATACCCTCTACTTCCCATAAAAAAAGGGCCTGTATAGGGCTTACCGAGTTCCAGTTTAAAACCAATTCAATGTGCCTTAGAACCTGTCTATAGCCCGGAGATACTGACCATCTTGCATACTGCATTTTCAGACATTATGCCCTTATCTCTCACCTTTTTTGTCCAAGCGTGTCAACCTTTTTTCGCTTGTTTGACTTAACGAGCCTTGCAACAGTTTGTTTATCCTGTTCATAACACATCATTTATGCTTGCAGTAGATAGGATAAGGTTTCCCATTTTTCCCGCTTTGTCCCAACAGCTTAGTACATTTCTGTTGCCAAAAATGCACCTGTGGTAGCATTACCCCAAATGGTAGGGATAGCCCAAAAGTTTAGTTAATACTTAGGCAGCTTTTAAACCGACCTCTCGTCACAGAAAAGCAAAATCATTCTTAGGTGACATTATAAACCCATCATTTAAAACTTCTCTTGTTACCACTTTAATCACCACACCTTAAATATATTTATATTTTTATTATATACCATATTGTGCTTTCCTTAAACAAAGAAATAGGCTAAATAGTAATTTAGCTATCTAAAACAGACCTTAATGAAATACTAGACACATTAGCAATGACTGAACCAGGAATAAGCATCAAAACATTTAATTGCTACATACATCTAATCTTAATCTAAAAGAGCTCCGATAAAATTTTATTTATCGAAGCCCTTTTATATATAGATACCCTGCTATGTCCTTCAGACCCTACTTTTTACAGCACACACTTTCCCTTAGCTTGTCATTGGTAATTTTTACACCCTTGGGATGATTTTTAAAAAAAGTTAGACTCGCTATTGTAAATCTGGTAACCTCACAACGTTAATTTTACAAGGACTTGCTACGCTGTTTCCTACTTTTATAAGATTAGTTAACTTGTGTCCAACAATTGCATTGGATTTTACAGTGCCTTTATACGCAAAGATAAAATGAGTTATATCACCCTCTATCGTAGGCATAGTAATGTTAAAACTACCAGTTTTACTTGTAACATCTATATTTGAAACACAAATTGGTTGACCATTTCCTATTATTTTATACAATTTCAAATCAGAAATTGTAAATTCATCATCAATTGCGATTTGTATGTTGGGACTTTTAATTGATGTTTTAAATTCTACTCCAAAGTTTCCACTAAAACCTTTTACTATTGCATACTCTGGTTTATCAGTAACTACACCATTTATAAACATTCCATGGTTTATAATAATAGTTGTATCTACTATTAAACTAACTTTGTTT
Source organism: Clostridium sp. FP1 (assembly GCF_011065975.2). Taxonomy (NCBI): domain Bacteria; kingdom Bacillati; phylum Bacillota; class Clostridia; order Eubacteriales; family Clostridiaceae; genus Clostridium; species Clostridium sp. FP1. The sequence continues at coordinate 3,841,203 of NZ_JAAMNJ020000001.1, forward strand.
GACTGCCCACTTACATTTCCTCCTACCTCTGTCTGTTTTGCTGTTATTTCATGCTCTCCATCTATTAATGCATTTGCTGGAACCAAGCTCCATTTACCATCAGGGGCTACCGTTGCTGTGCCTATAGGCTTTACATTATCATATACTGTTACTGTTGCTCCAACTTCTCCTGTTCCTGCAATCGTTGGTTTATTAATATTTGTAGTTGTCTTATCTATCGGAATTGTAATTACTGGCGGTAATAAGTCGCTTATAACTTTTAAGCTAAATTGCGGAAATTCCATTTGATCCTTCATGTTACCATTCAACTCTGTATAGGTAAGAATGGATTTTCCCAAATCACTTAAAACATAATTATCTTTCACAACCTTTGCTTTTAATGGAATTTGAATAATTACTGGTGATGCCCTATAAATCTGCTTTCCACTTACCGTTCTTAGTGTATAGTTTATAGACGAAGCGAGTTTTGCCTCAAGAGCCTTCATTATAACCTTCTTATAGTTCACAATACTATTTTGATTATTCACAGTAATGCTCTGTGTACTACTTTGACCATTTACAATAACTGCCGCATTTTTCGTTCCATCAATTTCTATATCCTGTGGATACACATCTGTTAATGTAATATCACCTAAAGAGATTGTATTCTTATAACTTCCATCGGTGTCCTTAAAACTATCTCTAACAGGTACATCATTTGGCTTAATTGTGTATTGCAAAGTAAATCCAGCCTTTAGTGGCGCTATATTTTTGCCACTAACAAGATTTTTGCTTAAAGTTAACCTATTTTCCACTATAAATGGTCCATAGAATCCTTCTCTTTGTATGTCTGTTCCCATTCCTGTTTGGTAAGCGATATAATAATTTCCTGGTGCTATTGGCAATTTAACCCCTGCATTTCCAGTAAATATATTTTCCGCATATTCTCCAGGTGCATTGCTTTTTGATGGATAAAACCAACCTGTTGGAACATTTTCACTATTGCTTCCCACTGCTCCATTCTTACTATATAGCATTCTAAATTCAGCTTCTCCACCCCAGTTGAAATATTCCAAATAAATCGGATAATATTGACCTGCTTTTAAATGAACTACTTCATGTGTGCTTCCAAAAGTAGATCCTTGCACTTTAAACATATTTGTAAATGCATTGGTTTGTCCATTTGCTGTAATATATCCCCTGCATCCATCATCAGAGACCGATCCAAATTCATAATCTCCCTCTTGGTCAACTTTAATATATCCCCAGAATTTTGATGCTTCTTTGTACTCTCCTCCAATATTTAAGTAACTCATGAAAGCAGAATTTGTATCCCACCTTTTATTTACTGTACTGTTTCCCACATTATAAGGTGCTACATCTTTCCAAGTTCCATATGCATCGACACTACTAGAAATGTCTGTAGTTTTATACGCTGTAGCATCAGAAGGATATTTAAACACTTTCTGCGGATCATTCCATCCTTTTTCATCGCTCATTGTCGCCATATGATTTACATCATAAGTTCTCCACTTTAGTTTTCCAGATTTATCTGCCTCTACATCTCCATTATAGGATTGATTCTGTAAATCAATCTTATTCCAATTCGCTGAAGGCATTGTTTGAGGGTTCGTACTTTGATTGATAAATTGATATTGAAAAAAATTCAATGCATTCCCTTTTACCGACATATTGGCATAAGCATCCCCACATAAATATGATGGATTTAAAAATTTATCCACTCTAGGGTTTGTATCTCCATTGAGTACACTATATTTCTCCCCCACATTTCCTGTGGAATCCGTTACCTGAATTCCAACCTCTGGAAGAATAGTTCCGTTCAATATCAAAGTATTAAAGTATTTTTTCACAGTTTGTCCTGCCGCTGTATAATTTACAAAGGAGGAATTGTTATCTCCTAAAATATAATTTCCAGTTCCATTCGCTTTATAAGTTACATCAAATGTAACAGGGTTCTGTGCTATATAAGATTTTTTATCTGGGCTCAATTTATAACATATATCATTTATTTTACCCTGTATCTGTGTTCCTACTTGTTTTAACCCATAAGGCAAAGTTTGTGAATCTACCATGGCTAAGTTAGTAGAAACAGTTTCTACAAAATCAGCACTAGCAATAATTTCAGAATCAATGGTTTTGTAAATTTTATTATACACTGCACTTACACTGGATTCATCTAATGCGGGATAATAAGACCCCTCCGCTGAAGTAGCTATTTGACTATTGTTCGTTGCAGCTCCAGTACCAAACCCTACTATAAAAGTATTCATTTTCATATCAGAATCAGCTATTTTTTTAGCTATTTTTTTAGCTATTATTTTTGCATACTCTAACCCTTCTGTATCAACTATTTGCCTTGCGCCATTATTCCATCCATACATATCATACATAATATTATAAGCAGCATAATATGGCGCATTCTCTTCACCTGTAGAATATTCCCAGTTATTTTTACAACTATAAGTATTTGCCTCTCCATCCGTCATAAGAAGGATGTACTTATCATGGTTGTTGTTTTGATTCAATAATGAATAATAAGCCTGCCTTAATCCATCGCCAGTATTTGTAAAGTTATCCATAGTCAAGTTTCCAATCTTAGTGTTTACATCACTCCTATTTCCAGAGTTCATGTTAGTAAATCTCAAACTCTGTGTTCCCACTTTGTTGTATTCCACTAAAGAAATATTAACATTCCCATTTCCATCAAACTTATTAACAAATTTTTTTGCAACATCTTGTATAATTTTTAATCTTGATTTCTCTCCATCGTAGTAAGGATCACGATCCGACCCCGGTATCCAATTCATACTTGTAGAAGTATCCATAACCAAAACAATATCTTTTTGCTTCTCCTCTGGTTGAAATTCCGTTACAGGAATAGGTTTTGGTGCAAGTAAATATTTTACAGTAAAAGTATTTCCATTTTGTATATTATTTGCATTTGTAGTTCTACTAATATCTAACAAATCCAATGTGGTTGGATTTGTTGGATTTGTTGGATTTGTAGATTTTTTATTAATTAAAAGCTTTACAAAGTCAATAGCAAATGCATCTCCAGTCGTATTCTGTTGTTTATCATCTATTTCTATAAACAGTTGCCCTTGATTTAGATTACTTAAAAATCTTTCTGGAATTTCCATCGTAACCAATTGTCCCTTATATCCCGTTTGATCCAACGAATTAATAAGTGCTTCAATTTCTGAAACTCGTTGCCCGTTTATTGTAAAAGTATATTGATTCTTTCCATTAGAAAGCTCCCCACTTTTTCTATCGGCATTTTTCGGTTGCAAATCACCTAAATACATTTGAAGTGTTGCATCTTTTATCACTATCTTTGAACCAGTCTGATAATTGGCTAAATCATAATACATATCTACACTATTTAATGTTGTACTGCTTCTAGGTGTATCTCTTGTAAATGCATCTCTCTGACTAATGCCCCAATCCTTCCTACCTGCATAGTCATAATCATAACCAGTTGGCAGCATAATTCTATCTGTAGGATTCGGTTCATCACTTGCCGCACTCGGAACTGCTATCATCCTTGTTTGATCTCCTGAAAAAGGATTAAAATTCGATGGCCATCCCCCTCCAAAATTGTCTATATCGCCCATTCTTATCATAAGTTCTGCCTCTGATGTGTTCATTTGGCGTGCTGTTTTAGCATTCCAATCCCCGTTCGCATTATCAGTTGTTGCAAAAGCAACCTTAGGAACCCCTGCAAATATGGTAACGATCATAACCATAACTAAAAAAATTCCAATTGATTTCATCTGTGTTTTTTTCTTTCTTTTAAAATTTTTGTTAAAGTTCATATTTCTCCCCCATATTCTAATCTTTATTTCTAAAGTTAACTTCATTAACAAATTTCTTTTTTTCGTTCTTTCCCTTTATAGAAATTAATTGTACTATCATCTAATGCAAACTTATATTTTTCTCCTCCAGCTTCTAATCTTTGTATTGATAGCGTTTTAATCGAAATCCCTTTTGATTCAGCCTTCTTTTCATTATCACCACTGTCTACAACTTCAATAACACTATATCCATCTATAATGCTATCCATCGTATAGTTAATTGTTTTCTCACACTGTGACTACAATTCTAAGTCCTTATTTACTGTATTTAAAAATCCACCACATACCTGTTTGCCTATTTAACTTACGTTTCTAAAATAGACTTTAGTCTTAATATTCTTCTTAATATCATTTTTTTCTAATTTAATTTCTATTTCAACACCAATAATTTTATCTCTTTGTTCAGTTTTATTATAGATAATATCCTCAATGTATTTAGCTATTTCAATCTTATCTGTATTATCTACTTGCAAATATAGTTTTTTGTTTTTTTTAGCATTATTTTCACCACTTAAAATAAATTCATACTCTATGTTTTCTTTAATAAACTTAATATTATTAGTTTTATTTTTTTCCATTTTACTACTTTGAATAGCTATATCACTTATTTTTTCAATAGCTTTTTCTGCTTCTGATTGAAGTTCTAGTTCAACTTGAGCTTTGTTTATAGCTTTGTAATCTGTTGAAAAAAAAGAGTAGATAACTGTAAGCGCTATAGATAAGATTGCTATGGAAATTACAAGTTCAATTAAAGTTATACCCTTTTTCTTATTATACACACTCACCTCTCCTATCCATATATTTATTTAATTACCACATTTGGAATATACTTATGTATCAATCTTATATATATTAGTTATAAAATTTATTCATTTTAATTTATTTTCCAATTTTTCAACTTAACTAAATCCTTGTTATTTATAAGTTTATCCTTATTAACATCTAATCCATAATTAGAATTTAATTTAATATCATAAACCGATTCATCATTGTCGTTATTATCATTTACAAATACACCTTCAAATACATTATAATAATTTTTAATCAAGTTTCTAACATTATCTTTATCATATTTTATATTTATAGTATTATCTTTACTACCAATGATTTTCAAATCACCTGAGACAATAATACTACCAGTAAAATCAATATTTCCTTTAATAGTTAAATCACCATTTACAATAATTATACCTTTTCTTACACTTGCATAGTCATTTGAATTAAAATCTAATTCGTAATTATTAAAATCTTTTTTAATATAGATTAAAGTTTCACCATTAGGTTTATCTTGATCTTTTAACTTATCAATATTTACTTTATAATTGTAAATTCCATTGATTGCTTCACCTTTTCCAAACGTATTATCAGGTGAGCGTGGATATACTTCATTTTTTGTTAATATGCCCATATTATTAACCATTCTATTAAATTCACTCTTTGCAGTTTTTAATTCTGTTTCTTCTATTGGAGTATTTTGGGGTATTATTTTCCCATCTGACACAACAGCTCCCGTTGCATTTACCCTTTTACCTAAAGTTATACCATTTAATTTTAATTGATTTTCACCTTTGTACTGTTCATAATAAGTTTTAAAGTATCTGCTCTTATAATCAGATGTTAAAGGCTGATTTCTTAGCTCACCTAAAGTGGCATCATCTTTAAATTTCCATACAAGAGTTAAAGGATCAAAATATTTGAAATCTACCTTTGCCATTTTTTTACCATCACCAATAAGTTTTTTTTCGTCAAAGGCACCTGTGTAAGCTATATAATTACCTTTTATGGCTATTGATTCTCCTGTCTTATATTCAGTAAGAAGATTAGAAATCGGATCTTTTATCCCCCCAATAAAACCTACTCCACTAATTATTGTCTGCCCCCCAATACTTAATTGCGAATTTTCATCTAAATTTCCTAAATCATCAGAATTTATAATTATTGCACTTGATTTATTAGATAATCCATCCTCCTCTTTATTAATCCAGCTTCCATCATCTATCCCATAAAAATTGCCTTTTATATGAATTTTACTTGCATTTGAATTTAGTTCTAAATCATCGCTAGTATATACTGTACCAGAATTATTAACTGTTAAAATTGAACCATTAGCTTCTAACCTTAATGTGTCATCATTTTTACCAACCTTTACATTCTTTCCATATATGCTTCCATTGACTGTACACGTCGTTTTCTTCGACAATAGAAAATCTTGGTTAGTCATTACATTGCCCAAAATATTAACTGTCGATCCTTGAGATTGAAAAATTATTCCATTATTTTTTATATGTTCACCTTTTTGTATATCTTCTTCGTCTTTACCTTTCACATAAATATCAGCTAATTTTGATTCTTCACCAACATTTAAATTTCCTTCTTCTACATACATATTCCCATCCACAGCAATAGCTTTTGACCACACCATATTAGGTATCTTTATTCTGTTAATATCTACAGAATAAATTTGTTTATACTCCGGCGTTATTATCTCATATTGGGCTGAAATAACTTTTTTCATACCATTTTTATTAATAAATGTAGACTCTAATTCCACATTTAATGTATGTTCTTTTTTTTCGTTTATCCCTAAGTCAATAAATTTCAAACTTCCTCCATTCTTCACTACTACCTTTGGATTTTTATCCTCTAATTTGTAATTATAAACTCCATTTAACACATATGGATTACTGTTTTCTTTAATTAGATTTTTTATTACATACTCATTAAAACTAATATTGAATTGTGCCTTTTGTTCTCTTACCAATGCGTCTGTATCAAAATCCCCATCATCTTTTACTTTAATATACTCGCTACCTGGATTTGATTTATCAAACTCTTCATCTATAAAAGATTCATCGCCGTTTAAAACTTTTTTCTTTTCATCTTCCCTCTTTTTCTCTTTCTTGATTTCCTTATCCATTTCTGTTTTTGTAAATATATCCACTTTTTCATTTCCATAATTTATAGCTTTTTCCACAACACTACTTATAATTTTATATGATTCATCTATCCCCGCTTCTGAAGCATATAAGATCTTTTTAACTTCGCCCTTAACAACTCTATATTTATAATTAGAAGCTGCTAAAGATATCAAAGCCATGCCCAAAATACTTAATACAGAAAATACAATAAGAATTAAAACTAACGCTGAACCTTTTTTTCTATATGATTTCAAATCATCACTTCCTTATCATATATGTTGTTAAAACACAAGATGGAATAACATTGCTAATCCATCAACTCTACTTAATTATTTTATATCCTTTTAATTCTTGCAAGACCTCAACTGCTGTTCCTTTTTTCTTCTCTACTTTTATATCAACTTCATATAAATCATAACTTTTCTTCTCAAGTTCAATTGGAGAACTAGTAAAATGTTCAATTTGACCAATAAAGTTATTTAAATTCAGAATCGACTTATCTTTAACAAAAAATATTTTTAGTTTTTTATCTTTACAATAATTAAAAACATTTACATCTAAATTAGAATCTGTTAAATTCACTTTTATCTTTATTTCATCATTCTTTTCCAATAAATTTAAAAATTTACAACCATTTAATGTAATCCCTTCATTGCACTGTAAAAGTTTAACATTTAATGTGTTATCAGTAATAAATTGATTTTCTTTTTGCAAAAAATCAATACCCTTACATCCACTAATGATACAACTATTAATCTTAACTACAGCATCCGCATCTTCATCTTTTACAGTTTCATACTCACTAACTGATTTATTCTCTATTTTCATAAATTTTGTTATGATTCCGTAACCATCTTTTTTAAATTCATCAAAATCTTTAATCTCTTCTTTACTGCAAAATTTGGCCTCCTCCATCCTTTTTTGTGCCAAGTTTAGTGCATTAAGCTTATCATCAGACTTTTTATTAATTTTCACACTAGTTAATGTTAACGATAAAATAGGACCGATGATTATTGCTAAAATAGCTAAACTTATAACCACTTCTATTAAGGTAAGACCCTTGCTACACTTTTTGACTTTCATAGGCTCTCCTCTTTTTAATTTCTAATAACCGAAATGTCACCTTTTTCTTTTAGTATATTTACTCTCGGTTTGTTTTTATCATCATCTAAAATATTTACAACAACACCTTTATCAGTATTATTTATAATTTTTATATTTGCTCCTGATAAATCTGACCCCATTCCTCTTTTTTGCGAAAAAATTTCTAGAATTACTTTTTCTCCATTAGGTACAAATTCAATAGAATTGCTAATTTCTTTAGGATATGTTTCTATACTTGTTTTATATTTATAAAAATATTTATTTCCTGTTTTTGTAAAATAAAATTCTACTGGTTCTATTCCTTCATTGTCTGCATAAATATATGATTGTCTTGATTCATCTTTTGCCTTTCCAATTCTTACAGTTGGCAAATCAGATGTTATAGGTTTTGTACTCATAACAAAGTCACTTTTTATTTCATTTTTTGCTTCTTTGTTTTCTTCTTTCTTTGTTATTATCTCATTGTTAACTTGTAATGAAGACGATAAACCAACAAAAGGATTCCCCTTCCCACTAGGTTCTTTATAATCCCACTTAAAATTATCATTACCATTAATCTTAGGTACACCATAAAACTCTAATATAAGATTTCCTGATACACCACTACCCTCACCTGCAGCTATGTTTATATTACTTACTATTATCTTTTTTTCATATTTCTCTACTTGCTTTATAAAACCTATAAGTTCATCATAGGTGCCTTTAAAATTAAGTGTAACTTGCATTTTATATGCACCAATAGATTTTGAATTATCAGCTTTTGTAATAGCTTTATCAGTATTTGTGGTATTTGGTTCTACCTTACTATCCTTTGTTTTTTCACTATTAACATCTTTTTTATTAGTACCATTAAAGCCACTTACCAACTTGTCCAATTCATTGACAGTATTTTTGTTTTTATCTCCAGCTTTTGCACTAGTAGCTTCAGTTTTCCCCGTACTTTCTTGCCTGTTTCCACTACTTACTTCTGAGAATCCTAATACATCTGCTTGTAGATTACTGTCTTTAATCATTTTATCTAAAACCATTATGATTTTTTCCTGCTCTATGGATGGAAACAGCATATCTGTTTTACTGAAGATTTTAGCATTTAAAATTTTATATTCTTCATTTTTTTTATCTTTTGATGCAATTTTTGCTTTAACCTGTTCCCATTTTTGTGAATATGTATCTCTACTAATTTTCAACTCAGTTATCTTTTGATTTTGTTTTGTATAAATAAATTTATAAAAACCATAACCTAACAACATTATTAATAAAACTCCTAGTAGCATTTGCTCCCTTCTAGTTACCTTCATTATTATCAACATCCTTTAAAGTACAATTTACACTAAAAGTTAAATTTTTATTTTCCTTAGATGATGCATTTATGCTAGCAATATGAACGTCTTTTACTACATCTAAATTTCTTAAAGTACGCTCAAATACTGCTATAGTTTCTCTATCTTTTCCTTCAGCTTGAAGTTGCATTCCGCTGGCATCAAAAGCCATGACTTTATAATACACACCTTCAGGAACGCAGGAATTTATTTTATTCATTAACTTACTACCTACAAAATCACTATTATTTATGCCATCACTAATATTAGATACTATGCCATAGTACTGGTTCATTACAGCTAATTTTTTTTCTTCATTTTCTATTTCTTTTAGCTTAACAAGATTATCTTTTAACCTTAAATTTTGCTGTATATCCACTATTTCTGAATTTAGCTTACTTATCTTAAAATAATTAAAAGCAAAAGCAAAAGTAATGAATAAGACTAAACCTATAGATAAAATAGCAACATAATAATATTCTTTTTTATAATCTCTTTTATGCCCTGTATAAGGAGCAAAAAAGTTAAAATCCTTCATAAGTCTCACCTACCTCAATCTTATTATCGCTCCTATAGCGTTTAAATATTTGCTTAATTCCCCATCTACATTAGATGAATCTACTTTAAATGGATCTGCTTTAGATTTGTCTACTATTTTAGAACAGTTTACATTGCTTAAGCTCTGTATTTTAGTAACAGGTAAGTTCAATGCATCTTTTATAAATGTTTCTATACCTTTAATATTTGAACTTCCTCCATAGATATATATTTTGTCTACTTTATTTCCTTGTTCTTTAGTTTTATAATAATTAAGCATTCTTTCTATTTCTTGAATCCAATTTCTTACTTGTGCTTTTACAATATCGTTTATGGTTGAACTTTGCATATCACTGGAAGATTCTCTTTCTAAATTACAACCTTCAATCTTTTGCCGCTCTGCCTCTTCTTCTGATATAGATAGTTGCTTAGCAATATCTATATCTATATGAGAACCACCATAATTAATAATTCTAGTAAACTGCACATTTCCATCTGAAATAATATTTACATTTATAAAATCATATCCTAAATCTATAACTGCAACAGTATCTTCTAAACTGTAATTTTCATCGTTAACTTTTATATCGCAAGTAAATAACTTATTAATGCTGTTTGAACTAATATCTAATGCTACCGCATTACCCTTTAATTCCTTTACTAAATTATAATATCCCTCTGCCATGGTTTTAGGATACACAACTACTGTAATTTTTGCCTGTTTTATACCCTCGTCTTCAAACTCTTCTAATATTTTATATTGCATTATATAATCATCAAACATAATTGGTAAATATCTTTCCATCTGAAACTTAATTATAGCGTCCATATCTTCCTTTTTAGCTACTGGAATATCAATGTCTCTAGTTATAACTGAGGTGCTTTTTGACGTGATAATAATTCTTTTACATTTTATATTTTCAACTTGTAAAACATCTGAAATTTCACTTTTAAATTTAGTTATATCTAAAATATTTCCATCATTATAACACCCTAATGGAGTAATCATGGTAATTGCTTTTTCTATGATTACATTTTTTTTATTTTGAGTTCCTAGAACAATTTTTGTGTTTTTCGAACCTATATCTAGGGATAAGACTTTTGAGTTGAACATTGGTGGTCACCTCTTTTTTAGTTTATTTAGTTTAAATGTTTAATATAGACTTCCAGTTCTTGTTACGTACCCTGAGATGGTAACAAGAACTAGAAGTTTTTGATTTCTATTTAGGATAAACTAATTCTCCAACTGCACAAGTGGACTTATTATATACCTTAACATTTCCACTAGTATCTATTTTTACATAGAAGCTTGTGACCTTATCTTTTGTCTTAGGAACATTTTCTAACTCAGCTGCGATAGTGTGTCCTACTAGTGTAGCAGTATTTGCTGAAACAATTTCTATGGCCTCAGCAGGAATATAATGGTTTACATTTACTGCTGTTGCTGATAAAATTCTGTCATCTGCTAGAAGTACACTAGTTGTATTCGCTATTAACTTTCCATTTGCAAGTTCTGCTTTATCCTTTGCATTTCCTGTCAAACTTCCAAACTTAGGAATAGCAATCGCAGCTAATATCCCTATAATCGCAATAACAACAATAAGCTCAATCAACGTAAACCCCTTTTTCTTTTTTTTCTTCATTAGATCCATTTTCATTAATAAATCCCCCTTTAACTTATTAAAATCATATAATAATGACTTAACTGTAAAATAAATTAAATCATATACTAACAAAATTTCAGTATGAGTTTAATTCCCCCTTTTGAAATCCTTAACATGAAGCACTGAAGGTTATGCTTTAACAACTACTGAACTGTCTTAAACATATCAAACATCGGCATCATCATAGCAATAACAATAAATCCAATTAAAACTCCCATAATTATTATCATAAGTGGCTCTATCATTGTAGTCATTCTTTTCAGTGCTGCTTCTAATTCTTCATCATAAAAATTTGCAGTCTTGTCCAATATGTCATCTAATGACCCTGACTCCTCGCCTATTTTTATCATAGAGTGTAGCATTACAGGAAATATTGTTGTTTCTCCTAAGGCTTCACCTAAAGATACACCTTTAATCACTTTTTCTTTAACTTGTCCTAAGTTTTTTTCTGCTACTTTGTTTCCAACTACTCTTTGTACTACATCTAGGGCTTGTACCAAAGATACGCCACTGGCAAGTACTGTAGATAGTGTTCTGGTAAATCTAGAAACTATTACTTTTTCTGTAGTATCTTTAATTATTGGTAGTTTTAATTTCAATCCATCTAGTGATAATCTACCTGCTGGAGTTCTAGTATAAGTTTTTATGCCATAAATCCCTCCACCTATAACTACAAGTAAAATGTACCATTTAGTTCGTATAAATTTACTTAACCCCATAACTATCCTGGTGGGTGCTGGCAGTTCTACCCCTGAGCCTTCAAACATTCCTACAAATGTAGGCATTATAAATGTTAAGAGGAAAACTACTACTACCACGGATAACCCTGCAAGCACCATTGGATAAACCATAGCACTCTTAAGTTGATTGTTTATTTTATTTTCTTTTTCAAAATGGGATGCCATTCTGCTCATTATTATATCTAGATTACCACTGACTTCACCCGTGTTAATCATATTTACAAGTAAATCGGGAAACACATCGTTATGCTTTGCAAGTGCCTCTGAAAGAGATATACCCTTCTGCACATCATCATATGCTTCATTTAAGCATTTCTTCAATTTTTTATTTGCAGTTTGTTTTCTTAAAACATCTAATGCATTAGAAATATTAGCACCTGCGTTTATCATGGTGTGGAACTGTCTACAGAAAATATATAAGTCCTTTGTTTTGACTTTTGAAAAAGATTCAAGTAAATCTTGCTGCTCACGCTCTAATACTTCTTTGATTTCTATAGGATAGTAATTATTATCTTCTATCATGGCTAACACTTCATTTTTACTATTAGCTTTAAAAGTTCCTTCTATTTTCTCACCTTTATGATTCATAACTTTATACTTAAATGTAATCACGTGCTCACCCCCCTATTCCTTCAAAAATGCTATCTTAACCAATTCCTCTATAGTTGTCATCCCCTTTAGCACTAAATCCGTACAGGATGTTTTTAGGGTTTTCATCCCATTTTCTATGCTTATATCTTTTATTTCATCTATACTAGCGTTACGCATGATGTATTCTCTGTGTTTACGAGTTACTTCCATTATTTCGTATACACCTATTCTTCCTGCGTATCCGCTGCTATTGCAGTGTCCACAGCCTTTGCCTTTGTAAAGCAATAATTCTTCTGCTGAGTGAATACCTAAAACTTCTTTATCAAAATCAGTGGCTACGAAATTTTCACTGCACATTGGGCATATTTTTTTCACAAGTCTTTGTGATATAATTCCTGCTATAGCACTAGCTACTAGGTAGGGTTGTATATCCATATCTATAAGCCTTACAATTGCTGAAGGTGCATCGCTAGTGTGTATGGTACTAAGTACTATATGCCCTGTTATAGCAGCTCTTACAGCAATTTCTGCTGTCTCATTGTCCCTTATCTCACCTATCATAACAACATCAGGGTCTTGTCTTAAAATTGACCTTAAACCTGATGCAAAAGTTAGTCCTGCTTTTGCATTTACGTTTACTTGGTTTATCCCATCTACTACGTACTCTACCGGGTCTTCTACTGTTATAATATTTTTACTGTTATCATTAAGTTCACTTAATAATGTATATAGTGTAGTGGATTTTCCACTACCCGTAGGTCCTGTAACCAAAATTATTCCGTATGGGTTTTTAAGTATTCTTTCTGCTTTTTCTAAGTCATCTTCGTTCATACCTAATTTTTCTTTGCCTACTAAGAAGTTTTCTCTATCTAGTACCCGGATAACAATCTTTTCACCGTTAATTGTTGGCAAAGTAGATACCCGCAAATCTACCTTCTTATTATCTACAACTGTTAAAATTCTACCGTCCTGCGGAATTCTCTTTTCTGCAATGTTTAATTCTGCAAGTATTTTTATACGAGTTATAAAAGCGTTATATATATCTTTATTGTATTTAGATATCTCTTTTAAAGTTCCGTCTATTCTAAATCTTATTTTTATGTTATTTTCAAAAGGTTCTATATGAATATCACTAGCTTTTAGCTTTATTGCATCACTTATTATAGAATCAACAAGTCTAACCGCTGGAGCGCTTTTTATATCATCTAATTGCGCTTTATTTTCTTCCTTACCTTCATTTGTTCCTTGAGCTTTTGATAAATCCGCGGCAGCTTTCTTAGCATTTTGACTAGCATAATATATATCAATTGTATTTTTAATATCTTTTGTTGATGCAATATATATTTTAACGTCAAAACCTGAAGATATTTTAACATCGTCTATTGCAAATATATTTAGTGGATCAGACATGGCAATCTTTAGTTTATTGTCTTCCATACCAAAGGCAACTAAATTGTATTTTTTTGAAATACTTTCTGGAACACATTGAGCAACTTTTTGCTCAATGTGTTCCATATCTAGATATACTCTATTTATAGATAATTGTTGTTCTAGAACTTCTAAAATATCTTCTTCACTTAAAATACCATCTTCAATAAGAATTTCTCCTAGCCTTTTACCTGAGCCTTGCTGTTTCATTAACACTTTCTTAAGTTGTTCTGGAGCTATCTTTCTAGATTCTACTAATAAATCTCCCAATCTTTTTTTTGCTACAATCTTCATTAGTTATGCTCCTTTATAAAAAAACTATATACACTTTCCATTTGGTTCATTTAAAATATTTCTATATGCCAACTATATTTATAATATTTTACCTTTTTTGCTATAATTATTATTATTGTAATACGATTAACATATTATTACAACATTTTTTTAATATAATATATTCTAAAATAAACATTATTTGTATTTTATCCTTAGTTCTCAAATTTCATTTATTTTCTTTAATTTTACTCATTTTCCAATTAAACTGTCCCTTCGTAATACATGTTTTTTATGCTCTTTACTAAACTAATTTTTTAATATTAAAACATAGGTTCTGTCGTTAAATAAAATCGACTGTAATTAGATTTATAAATCAAATCTAATCACAGTCTTTTTCATTGCATGTTCATATACTTTTGTGTATTTGAGCGTTCTTGGGAATTTTACTCTCAAGAAAAAGAAATTTAAAGTATCTTGATAAAACGTAAATAACAATTAAAACAGCTAGTACCTCTTGGAATTTAACCAAATATTTTAACATATATATTGGTTGTTTAATTTTAACTAGATACCCATTAAGTTGTTTCATAGCAACTGCGCTTATCACCATTGGAAAAGTGAAAGCAGAATAACTTGGGTAAAATTTAATTTTCAGCAACTTTGGTAAATACGAACTCACCCCTAGAAACATTATAAAGGCTAACCCTCCTAAAAAGCCTACTAAAAAATTATTTTTCACTGGAAAACATGCTAAATATCCAGCTAAACATAAACTAGCTGGAGCCGTAAATATCGCAATAGTCGGTAGTGCTGGCTCTTGGATCTCCTTAATAAAGAATGTCCTGTAAATCACAATAGGTAGCAAGCATAAATATGATATAAGACCAAACCAAAAAATACCTTTTCCAAGGCTAATGAGATTATAGGTAGGTGCAGTCATACTTGCTACCACAATACCAACATAAACTACAAAATAGCTAGGGAAAACTTTTTTTATATCAAAGTTGAAAATAAATTTTATTGTAAAATAAATTATTAGGAAACAATGCATTAATAAGCCAAAAACCCAAACGCCAAATGATATTGAAGGAGCATAGGGCTTTATATAGGTTGCCAAAATCATTAAACCCATAGTAAAAGTAGGTATTACGCTTGCAACAACCGGGTTTTTAAAAGAGGCTACTACTGCTTTTGTATCAAAAACTATTTTAAATATAAGTAGCAATAATATTAATGCAGATAGAATCCCAAAGATGTTCCTATATATGTCACCATAAGATAATAATAGATTGCCAGTTGCAGCTATTGCTAACATAAGCCCTGCAATTGGTACTGGTATTTTTTTAATTAAACTTTCCATTTTTCACCACCTTACTCATCAATATTTACAAGTCCCAGTTCTCTAACTATAATTTGTGCAGCTTTTTGGGCTATTTCTCCAGTAAATGAAATGCATTGTGCTTTATGTTCTCCAGACGCCATGTCCATTCCATGAGTAAGGACTTTACAACATAAGACTTTGTGATTATTTTTAAAACTTTCTTGTAATTCATTAGCAAGTTTAAGAGTATTTTGAACTTTAGAGTCTCCACCAGTTGTTCTACCAAAGAAATAACCTAAGCACATTACTCCACCTGATACAGCACCACAAACGCACTTTGATTTTCCTATTCCAATAGGAAATCCTGAAGCCATTGCAATCATCTCATCTGGCATTGGAATTTCAAAATTGCTTTTTATTGAGCTAACAATAGCCTCCGAGCAAAAATAATCACCTTTTCTGAATGACTCTTCTGCATCTCTTCTGATCTTTTTAATACTAACTTCCTTTTTCATTTAATTGCCTCCTTCTTAATAAAGTAATCTATATAACACTATATATACAATATTACAGCAAGTCCAATAGATAATTGTAATGCATTAGCACTCATTTATATTGAAAACTGTTACAAACTTATACTTCTTATAAAAATAATAAAATTTCCCCATTGACAATAAACGAATGGTCGTTTATTATATAATTATTAGAGGTGATCCAATGAGAAGAAAAGATGACGGAAAAGAAAAGAGCATAAAAGAAGCAGTGATTAAGCTAATACTTCAGCAAGGTTTTCATGGTACTTCTATTTCAAAGATTGCTAAAGAAGCAGGGGTCTCCCCAGCTACCGTTTATGTTTATTATGAAAATAAAGAAGTAATGCTTCAAGATATATATATTGAGTACTCTGAAGAAATCTTTGATTATTTACTTAGCAGGCTTAGTGATGACATGGATGGACATCAACTTATTGAAATACTTACCAGGGGGTATTATACCTATATACAAGAACATGGAGAAATATTTCACTTTGTAGATCAATTTTCAAACTGCCCAGCCCTGTCTAGTCAATGCTCATCCCTAAAAGGCATAAATAATTTCAACGAACTGCTGGAAAATATGAAAGAGAAGAGAGTAATTAAAAATTTTAAAAATGATAATTTAATAGCTATAATTTTTTATCCAATAAAATCTATTGCTATTAAACAATGTATTGGAGAAGTTGAACAGGTGCAGCTCCTTGAGGAAATGATTACAATAATTCAAGATGCCCTGCTTATATAATTATAAAAGCGAGAAAATTTTGTAAAACTAGTAATTGCAGAATATCTCGCTATTAATTAATAAATAATTAAACGAACATTCACTTATAAATATTATTAAAGAAAGGATGATTATAATGATAAATATAGATGCGAAAAATAAAGATGGAATGGTAATACCTGTATCAGACATAGTTTTATTACCAGGAATGGCTTATACTTTGAAGTTAAATAAGATTAGTGAAGAGGAACTTGAAAATTTAGCTAAGAAGGAGCAATTTAGTATTGCATTACCTTTAAAACAAAACTTTAACCAAAGTCAGTTAACGCAAGAGGATTTTCATAAAGTTGGAGTTTCCTTTCATGTGAATGAAGTTGAAAAAACAGAAAGTGGATACCAATTAAAAATTAAAGTGTTAGATAGGGTAGAAGTTAAAGAACTTAGTATAGGAACTGGCTTTACTCGTGTAGAATTTGAACTTGCACCTGATGTTATTGATCTTACAGAAAAGAGTCAAGAAGAAATGCTTACTTATGTGAAAAAGGTTACTCGTGAAGTTAGTGAAAATTTCAAGGGCTCAGACCAATTCATGAAGATAGTAGATGAGCAAAAGGATTTAAATAAACTCATAGGTCATCTTACTCAATTTATGCCACTTTCCAATGAAGAAAAGTATGAGTTACTTGAAACTCAATCTTTAAAAGAGAGAAGCCTTAAATTTATGGATTATCTTTTAAAGCAGAAAGAATCTCTAAAATTGCAATTTGAGATGGCAGAAAAATTCACGCAAAAAGCCAACAAAAATTATAGAGAGTCAGTACTAAGAGAACAATTAAAAGCTATACAAAATGAATTAAATGAAGGAAAAAGTCAAGGTTCTAAAAAAGATAAAAATTATGCAAATAGGATTGAAGAGGCTCAAATGCCAGTTGAAATAAAAAATGCTGCCTTAGATGAACTTGAAAAGTTAGAAAGTCAAAGCGAAAATAGTTCTGAATATAATATTATACGTAACTATTTGGATCTATTAGTACAACTTCCTTGGAAAAAAACTGAGGCTAAGGCTATTAATCTAGGACAAGCAAGACGTATCTTAGATGAGCAGCATTACGGACTTGAAAAGGTTAAAGATAGAATAATTCAACATTTGGCAGTTATGAAGCTTAAAAACGATAAAAAGGGTTCCATTTTATTACTAGTTGGACCTCCTGGTACTGGTAAGACAAGTTTAGGAAAAAGTATTGCAGCGGCTCTTGATAGGAAATATATAAGACTTAGTTTAGGTGGCATACGTGATGAAGCTGAGATTCGTGGCCATAGAAGAACTTATATAGGTGCAATGCCTGGAAGAATTCTTCAAAGTATTAAAAAATCAGGAGAAATAAACCCAGTTATGGTTTTAGATGAAGTGGACAAACTAATGTCAGGTTACAACGGAGACCCAGCCAGTGCACTACTTGAGGTACTAGATCCAGAGCAAAACAATAGTTTTACTGACCATTATTTGGATTTACCTTATGATTTGTCTGAGGTATTCTTTGTAGCAACAGCTAACTCCCTAGATAATATCCCTAGGCCTCTACTGGATAGAATGGAGATAATCCCAATATCTAGTTACACTATGAATGAAA
Source organism: Clostridium sp. FP1 (assembly GCF_011065975.2). NCBI lineage: Bacteria > Bacillati > Bacillota > Clostridia > Eubacteriales > Clostridiaceae > Clostridium > Clostridium sp. FP1. Next base: position 3,859,846 of record NZ_JAAMNJ020000001.1, read on the forward strand.
AATTTCATATAGGTAAAAATCATTTAATACCTTCAGTACTTGAAGAACATGGATTAAATAGTGATCAGTTAGTTATTGAAGATGAAGCACTAGAAAAAATAATTAGTGAGTACACTTTAGAAGCTGGAGTTCGCGGACTTAAAAAGCAAATAGCTACCTTAGCTAGAGTTACTTCAGAGAAAATCGTGTCAAATACGGTAGATTTACCATTTAAAGTTACAGTAGATGCACTAGATGACTTACTTGGAAGAAAAGTTTCAAGCCATGATAAGGCTCAAATGGATAATCCACCAGGAGTTGTCACAGGTCTAGCATTTACATCTGTAGGCGGAGAAATACTTTTCATCGAAGCTACTGACATGCTAGGGACTGGACAAGTTACCTTAACTGGGCAACTAGGAGATGTTATGAAAGAATCCGCAAAGATTTCCTTAAGTCTCCTTAAATCAAGATTACCAATTAACACTATAAACTTTAAGGAAAGAGATCTTCATATTCATGTTCCATCAGGATCTACTCCTAAAGATGGCCCCTCAGCTGGAATTACACTATTCACTGCACTTGCATCCCTTGTTACAGGCATAAAGGTGGATCCAAAACTTGCAATGACAGGAGAAATAACTTTAAGAGGCGCAGTACTTCCAATTGGAGGACTTAAAGAAAAATTAATAGGAGCTCAAAGAGCTGGAATAACAAAGATATTAATTCCAAAGGATAATTTAATTGACCTAAAGGATGTGCCCCAAGAAATTAAAAATCAATTAACTATTAAGACAGTAGAAACTGTAGAGGATGTACTTCGCGAGACTTTGGGAATATCATTACCTAGAGTAGAACATGTATTTAATCCTAAGACATCTACGGTGGGAACTTTTAACGTAAATCAAATGTAGTTAATATATATAACAATAAAAATTAAAGGAAGCCCTAAGTGGCTTCCTTTAAAATTTTAATCTAAATTGTTCAAAGTATTATTTAATTCCGTATAACTCAGCTAATTTATCAAAAGATGGTAGTGAATTTTGTATTTTTTCATAAGATATACAGTAAGCGAGCCTTGCATGTCCTGGGCATTCAAATGCTGACCCTGGTACTAATAATAAATTAAATTGTTTTGCCTCCTCACAGAATTTTTTATCATCTGCTATTGGTGTTTTAATAAATAAATAAAAGGCCCCTTGTGGTTTTACACATTTAAAACCTATTTTTGTAAGATGATTGTATAAAACATCTCTATTGGACTTATATATATTGACATCAACTTTAGTCTCCAGGCAATTTGCAATAACCCTCTGGAATAGTGATGGTGCATTTACAAAGCCTAAAATTCTATTGGCCACATTTAAGGATGCCATTATATCTTCAAAAGAATCCATTTTAGTATTAGCAACCACATATCCTATTCTCTCCCCTGGAAGTGATAATGATTTACTATATGAATATCCAATAAATGAATTTTTATAATATTTTAAAATATATGGAACAAAAGCATTATCATAAACTATTTCTCTATATGGCTCATCAGATATTAGATATATGCTTGTACCTAACTCTTCTTCTTTTTCACAAAGTAATTTTGCTAAGTCTTGTATAACTTTTTCTGAATATACTGTACCTGTGGGGTTATTTGGAGAGTTCATAATAATTGCCTTTGTTTTGTTATTTATTTTATCTTTTAATACTTTCATATCAGGTTCAAAGGTATTAATATCCGTAGAAACTACTACAAGTTTACCATCAAAATTATTTACATAGTTTCTGTATTCGCCAAAAAATGGTGCAAACACAATTACTTCATCCTCAGGATTAAGTAATGTTTTAAGCAAAATATTTAATCCTCCAGCTGCTCCACAGGTCATAACTATGTTACTGGAATTAATATCTATGTTATGTTCTTTATTTATAAATTGTGCTATTTTAGATCTAACATCTTCATATCCAGAATTATTCATATATCCATGTACAAGCTTAGAGGGAGTTTCATTTAATATTTTATTAATTTCATTTTTAATACTTTCAGGTGGTTCAACATTTGGATTACCCAAGCTATAGTCGAAAACGTTTTCTTCTCCATGAATCGCAGATAATCTTTTGCCTTCCTCAAACATAGCTCTTATTATAGAACTATTAGCAACTAATTTTTTCATCTTATTAGATATCATTTCAAGTCTCCTTTTATGTTTTTGGTAAACATGGTTAATTTAGTATCAAATTCTATAATTAAGTATATCATAAAAAGGTTGATTTGTTTGAAGATTCTAAAAAAAACATTAATTCTAAAGAATAATTTAACTTTGTTTTCATTATTTTGTGGTATATTATTGACATAAGTAAATGATCTAAATATAAATTAAGGTGGTAGAATATATGAATGAAACTATAAATTTATTAAAAGCTCACAAGTCCATAAGAAAATATAAAAATCAGCCTATAGAAAATGAAAAAATAAAAACCATTATAGAATGTGCACAAAGTGCTCCAACTTCTAGTTTTATTCAAGCCTATACAATCATAAGTGTTGTGGATAAGTCTAAACGAAAAAATATAGCGCATCTTTCAGGAGATCAAAGTTATGTAGAAGAGTGTCCATTATTTTTAGTTTTCTGTGCTGATTTGAATCGTACCAAAACATCCTGTGAAATTAACCATAAAACTATGGCAGAGGGATACACAGAAACTTTTATTTTAGCAACTGTGGATGCTACTCTTGCTGCTCAAAATGCTTTAATTGCTGCTGAATCACTAGGACTAGGTGGGGTTTATATAGGTGGTATAAGAAATAACCCCACAGAAATATGTAAAATTTTAAATATACCTTCTGGAGTATACCCCGTATTTGGAATGTGTCTTGGTTATCCAGATGATGCACCAGGTATAAAAGCAAGGTTACCACTAGACGTAATATTTAAAACGGATGAGTATAATATAGATGGTGATGCTAAAAAAGTAGAAGAATACGATGCACAGGTTAGTGCGTATTATAAAAAAAGAACTAATGGAAAAAGATCAGACACCTGGACAAGCCAAGTATCTAATCTAATGGACAAACCTCAACGACCACATATGAAAGATTTTTTAAATGAGCAAGGGTTTGAAATGAAATAAGTTAAAATAATTATTTTTTAAATAATTCTACAAAATTTATATTACTAGGTGGGCATTCTCTAACGGGAATGTCTATTCTACTAATTTAATCCTTAATTTTCAACTTAATCCTATTTCAACCATTCAGGTTCTTCTCTTATAATCGGTCTTATACCATATTTTTCATCAAAGTCTTTTAAAATATTTTCCCTAGTTTCTGAGGATGATTTAATATTAGAAATTAAATCCTTTGATATACCATATGTAAATGGACAATTAGCTATACATATCCCACAATCTGTGCCTAAACTCCTCCATCTTCTGTAACACTCCTCGGGATTTATCTTCCACCTTAATACGCCTTGCTCTTCTGCCATTTCAGTCTTAGATATCGATTTCCCTGGGCATGTCTTTGCACATCTTCCACAATCCAAGCAAAATTCTTTAACACCAAAATCTTCTGGTGCATCTGGTACAATAGGCATATCTGTGGTTACTACTCCCAGTCTAACACATGCTCCATCTTCTTTAGTTATAAGTAGACCATTTCTTCCAAACTCGCCGAGGCCTGCATCTCTTGCTACAAGTGGCGCTATAACTAAATAGTTCCCATCCATATGATTTCTAGCATCATACCCTAGTTCCCTAATGTAATATGAAAGTATCATTCCAATAGTGGCTGATTCCACATATCCTTTTGTAACCGCTATGGATTCTGGAAGCTTTGGCGCTCTCATAATCATTTCTTTATCCATAGCTACTGCAAAAACAATTCCATACTTATGTCTTTTATTAATTTCTTCACCATAATTTTCTTCATGTCTTCCCCTGTGAGAATAGTAATGATAATCTTTCATTTCTGTTATGCCAACTAATTTTGCATTATAAAACTTAGCTAATCCTTTGATTTTTTCTGTTATAGCAACTGGGTCAATGTCAGCTTTATTTTGTGCTATTTCGCCTTCACTAAATTTTCTTATATCGTATAAATATTTAAAGGAGGCGTCTACCATAGGCGAATTTATGCTATTAAACATCACAGAACCTTGCCCTCCCATGGATGGTAAACTTCTCAATGAATCATCCGCCTCCTTTAAATCTGGTTTTTTACTATAATAATCATTATAATTTTCGCTTCCTTCAATGTAATTCATTCTTGCAAACATTGTATCTCTTTCATCGAAACTTTTCATATATTTTTCTCCTTTGATGTTTTTTATAAGTATCTTAAACTCAAACATTAATCTATTTTTCCAGCTAAGTTATCGCTTCCAATAGGAAAAAGTTTGTCCTGGCTTTATAACTATACCATTTAATTTAATTTTATTATATTGATATAATTCAATAATTATCCTTCACAAATTATTCGAAAAATAAAAAACCCTGAGATATTCTCAGAGCTTCTTAACGATTCTTTATTTATAATACTTTCTCTATGCTAATATACCCTCCTCAAGCATTTCTTTTACATGCGCAGCGTCCTTATCTCCTCTTCCTGAAAGATTTATTATTATAACTTTATCTTTTGGAAGTGAGGCTGCTAATTTTATACCATATAATCAACCTCTCCCATATATATGGTGCAATCCATTCCAAACAATGCACAAACTGTAGATGTTGCAACACCGTGCTGACCTGCTCCTGTCTCTGCTATTATACGGTTTTTACCCATTTTTTTTGCTAGCAGTGCTTGACCTATAGCATTATTTATTTTATGGGACCCAGTATGATTTAGATCTTCTCTTTTAAGATATATTTTTGCTCCGCCAAGTTTTTCACTTAATCTTTCCGCATAATATAATGGATTTTCTCTTCCTACATATTGTTTTTGATAATAGGCAAGTTCTTTCAAAAACTCCTCATCAAGTATACATTTGTAAAACTCCTCTTCAACAACTTTTAAAACCACTTTTAATATTTCTGGAACAAATGCTCCTCCAAATTGCCCAAAATAACCAGTATTCTTTTCCATAATAAATCCTCCTCTTAATTTTAAATTTGCCTTGTTTTAAACGCAAAAAAGCCCCCTATGTGCTATAAACACATAGAGGGCGAACATTCTCGCGGTACCACCTCAAATTACCTTCACAAAAACAAAGGTATCTCTCAGATACAGGAAATAAATCCGATATCATATCCATATAACGGTGGAAGCCGTGTCCCCTACTATTATTTCGGTTCCCTCTCGTAAGTCCATTCAAAGTGCTCTAAAATATCAGGCTCACACTATCCCTGTCTCGCTGTAGTTCTCAAACAAATTTACTCTTCTTACTCATCGTTTTATTTACTTTATACTATTCCATTGTGAATCTTCAAAATTGTCAATAAAATTTACGGAATATTTAAAATTTTTTTAAGATTTATATCTTTTAAACCAACACTCAATATGCTATAATAATTCAATAATAATTGTTATTTGACAATTCCTTAAATATTTTATTATCTTATCTAAATGAAGTGTAACTGTTTTCTTGCAACTTTTAGTTTTTATTTAAAAGTAAAAAAGAAAGGTGATGATTTTATGAATAACAATACAAAAATATTTGTTAACTTACCAGTTAAAAATCTTACTAAATCCATGGATTTTTTTACTAAACTTGGTTTTACATTTAATCCTCAATTTACTGATAAAAATGCCACATGTATGAATGTTGGCGATAACATATTCATAATGTTATTAATTGAAAGATTTTTTAAAACATTTACAAATAAAGAAATATCTGATGCTAAAAAAAACACAGAAGTCATTGTGGCATTATCTGTTGATAGCAAGGAGAAAGTTGATAAAATTGTAAATAAAGCTCTAGCCGCTGGTGGAAAGACCTCCAATAAACCCAATGATCAAGGTTTTATGTATGGTTGGAGTTTTCAGGATCTGGATGGTCATCTTTGGGAGATAATTTATATGGATAAAAATATAGATACTTAAGATAAATATTGAAGCAATAAAAAAACATAAAGTAAGAACCTGAGTATTCACTCAGGTTCTTACTTTTTAATGAGTCACTCAAATGAGTGCCTTGCATATCCCCTTTAGATAGATAAGCTATTTATTTCACAAAGTGTATTAACAACAGAAAAAATTAATATAGCTGCTAAGTTTGCTGTAATATCATCTTGATCAAATCTTGGTGAAACTTCTGCAATGTCAAAGCTTACCACTTTATTTGATTTTAAAATGTATTTAACAAATTTTAGTACACGTTCAGGATCTAGTCCAAGTGGCTGAGATGCACTTACCCCTGGAGCAAAAGCTGTAGAAAATACGTCTGAACATATAGTTACATATATATAATCTTTTAATTTTATGAAATCGTCAATTTTATTTATAACTTTACAATCATCTCCATCTATAATATCCTTTGCAAGCATGTATTTAGCTCCTAGTCTATCAGCCGTTTTAAAAAGATCTATAGTGTTACTGTGCTTTTGAACACCAATACACATATAAGAGTATTTAAGCTCTCTGTAGCTACAAATATCTGCTATTTGTCTAAACATTGTTCCGGAACTTCCTCCTTGTGTATAAGGTCTCAAATCAAAATGAGCATCAAAATTTACTATACCTATATTAGGCTTTTTACTTTTTTGTGATAAATAATTTAATATACCCATATAATTTCCAAAAGCAACTTCATGTCCGCCTCCCAAAACAATAGGAAACAGATTTAAGCTTAAAACCCTTTCTATTGCTTTAGATAAAATATCTTGGCTTTCCAAAAGTGTGCAATCTTCGCAAAATATATCTCCTGCATCAAAAAGTTTTACCTCTTGTAAAAAATTACATGGAAGCTTGGCTAATTCATTTCTTATACTTTGGGGACCCTTTGCTGCACCTATTCTTCCCCTGTTAAGCCTTACCCCTTCATCACAGCAAAAACCAATAAAAGCAAACCCAAGTTTTCCTGTGTATGCAACTAAATCAAGGCTTTTTAAATCTATCATATTTACACATTGATGCCATCTAAAGGCATCATAATTGGTTTCACTATCAGTTCTCCCCTGCCAAACTGCCTCATCTGTTTTTTTATAATTTTTTTCAAACATCCTATTTTTCCTCCTAAGTTTTCATATATTTATAATTGGAATACAATAGCAATCCATTTTAAAGTTCTCTATAACTTCTACCTATCATAAGGTAATAATGTTCCCTTTGCTTTTGTATATATATTTTATTCTACAAATTATATTAATAACCTTTATATAAAACTATTTTTTGAGTATCTTCCCATTGATTCAATTTAAATATTTGCAATTTGAGGAGTTTTTGTATAACATTAGTGCTATAATTAATATTTACAATGCTACTGTAATCAAAAATAAATAATCAGATATAGACAGTCTCTGTTGACTGATCAAAAAGGAGGCAAATTGTTATGAAAAATTTTGCAAGTGTTGAAAAAATCGGATTAAGAGATAAAGGAACAAAAAAACTTATCGTTGTATACCCATTCAAACCCCAGGGTACAGATGCTGAAATCGATAAAACCGTTAAAGACTGGTATTATAAACAAAGTTGCTCCGCTGAAGATGAAATTTTAACTTCATACGTAGATTTTTTAACTGAAAATGAAATAAAAACACATAAATAATATATAAACAAAAACAGAGCTCACAAGTTGGGCTCTGTTTTTTTGTGTAAATTTATCCACATAAAACAATTTTACCCTAAATTATAGTTGCATTGGAAACTATAATGATATATCATTAAATTAGTAGGGAATGCAACTAATTCTGGAGGTATAAATAAATGAATGAAAATAGAAACTCTGTGGCAAGATGGATTTCTCTTTTGCACAGGCATGGCCATGAATATGTGGGAAGGCAACTTAAGCAATATAATATTAATAAAGGTCAATATATTTTTTTAAATGCATTATATAAGAAAGATGGAATAAGGCAGGAAGAATTATCGGATTACCTTAAGATTGATAAAGGTACCACAGCAAAGGCTATTAAAAAGTTAGAGGATGATGAATATATCATTAGAATAGTAGATAAAAAAGATAAGAGAGCATATAATGTTTACCTTACTGATAAAGCGTTAAAAATAAAACCTACGGTAAGAAAAGCCATGATGGCTTGGACAGATATTTTATTCTTGGGATTTAGTGAAGAGGAAAAGGAAACTGCATTAGTACTATTAGAAAGAATGGGTAAAAATGCCACCACCACAAATGATGCAGCAAATTAGGAGATGATAATAATGCATATAGTCGCTTCTACTAAGAGATTTATTAACAATAACTTTCACGCTCTTACACATAAGAATTATAGATATTTTTGGCTTGGACAATGTGTTTCCTTAATAGGTACTTGGACACAAAACATAGGGCAATCTTGGCTAGTGCTTTCCATAACAGATTCTGCATTTTTGCTTGGTCTTGTTGGAACCCTGCAGTTTTTACCAGTAACTTTTTTCTCATTGTTTGCGGGGGTAATAACAGATAAGTTTCCAAAGAAAAAAATACTGATTTTCACTCAGACAATATCCATGCTACTAGCTTTTATATTGTCTGGATTAGTATTTACACATACTGTGAAGTACGAATACATACTAGTTCTAGCACTATGTCTTGGATTTTGCAATACACTAGATATGCCAACTAGGCAAGCTTTTAATATGGAAATTGTAGGAAAAGAAGATTTAATGAATGCCATTGCTTTAAATTCTGCTACTTTTAATTTAGCAAGAATTATCGGACCAGCTATTGGAGCTATGCTTATGGGATACCTTGGCGCGGGATGGTGTTTTTTGTTAAATGGTTTTAGCTTTATGGCAGTAATCTATGGGCTAGTTCACATTGAAGCAGTGGCTTATGTAAGAATGAAAAGTTCGCAAGAAGGCATATTAAGGGAAATAGTGAATGGTCTTAGATACATAAAAAAGAATCCCGTTTTATTAGAAACCTTAATATTAGTTAGTATTATGGGGATATTTGTTTTTAACTATAGTGTTTTAATACCTGTATTTACGAAAAATATACTGCATATGGATGCAAAAACCTATGGAATTTTATTGTCTGCCCTTGGTGCAGGTTCTCTTATTGGAGCAGTTCTTGTTTCCTTGAAAAGTAAAGGCGGTCCAAATAGAATTCTTATGATAGGTAGCTCTATTGCAATTGGCATAATGTTAATTGTCACTGGCATGAGCAATTTATATTATTTTACTGCACTAAGCTTAGCTATAACAGGCATATTTAATATGTTTTTTTCCACCACTGCTAATTCCACGCTGCAGCTAAATTCTAAAGATGAATACAGAGGAAGAGTAATGAGTGTATATTCACTTGTGTTTGCTGGATTCACTCCTATAGGAAGTTTATTTTCAGGATTTGTAGCTGAGAAATACGGGGCTAGAGTTTGCTTTATATTATCAGGTATTTTTACAATAGTATTGATATTGCTACTTATGACATGGGTTAAACTTAAAAAAAAAGACACAAATACAGGAAAATAGCCTGTGTTTTTTTGAAAATTTCTTTAAACAATTCCAATATTAATTAGCTAATAAGGGGCTTAATAATTGATTAAATTGCTTGTAATTATATTTTAAAAATCATTAATCTATTTCCTCGCTGAAACTCCCACACATAAATGAATGTGGTTCTTGAATACTAAATAACTTCTTTTATACTCTCATTTATAATAAAAACTATAAATTACAACATATAAAAACTAATTATTTTCTTCAAGAATTTCACTATCAAGCATCACAATTGACACATTAACGATAGTATATGGCTCGTTTCAAAACCTAAGTATACTATATCGTACTAAAATAACCATGTCTAATGGTATCTTTTAGTAGTGCTGCATAATTGCTCCTTGAAAATCATGTAGTAACTATCATACTTGCTAATATTTTCTTCAAAAACTTTGCTATATCATCTAAATCACCATAAACTTGGTATTCAGCCAAATAATATGCATCGTCTAAAGTGTTGTCAGCTCTGGGAGCAATATCATCTTTTGTATTCTTTAAACTTATCCTAATATAATAATGACCAAATTCTATTTTTATTTAAATACCTAATTCGTTTTTTACAATTTCACCATCTTTAATAATCAGCTCTATATTTTTTAAGCATTTTAAATTCGTTAAAGGATTTTCTATTTTTTTAAGACCTGACAATTAGTAATTGGGCCGTAAAATTAAAAAGGCTGTACAGTCAGTGAAAAGAAATCTTTCACTGACTGTACACTTTATTGTTAGTTGACAATTGCATTTATTTTTTATTCAAAGAGGTACAAAATTAGTGCAATCATTTTTTACCTTTTATTCCAATTTAATATATGCAATAATAATCCTATTACCATCTTATTTCAAATATTTTGGAGGTAGTTTATTATGTATAATATTAAAAAAATAACATCAGACACTATGAAAGAATTCTCGCAAAAGATAGAATATGGAAAAAATAACTTTATTCCTATGCTACCATTTATCAAGATGCCTTTTCATGATTTTGATAGATATAATTCATATAACGATAAGGGGCTTTTTTTAATTGATTATCTTGATGAGGGTTACTGCCTTTATCATCTTTACCATTTAATTCAAGCAGATAATACTTTAAGAGCAACCCTAATTCTTCCATCAAGTTGGGATAAAAGATTTGATTTAATTGAAAAATCTATTTCCAACATTAAAGAGTGGTTTATTACTGAAGATACTTCAGAGAAATTCATTATTCAGTCTCTTGAATATGGTGAGATTGAATATTATCCAACACTTTCCCAATATCTCATACCAACAATAATAAGAAATGGATTTGAACCTAAGTACAGAATGTATATGAAGAGACAAGCAGACCTTCCTGTGAGTGAAGTTAGTAACCTTAAAGAAGGCCTAGAACTAGTGAATTATTCTGATGATATTTTAGAGGATATTGTTTACTTTTATTATAAGAACGAATCAATTAAAAACCTGAAGTATTTTACAAACTGCACCTATGATGAATTTCTTGAAATGCTAAAACAAGACTTCACCATCAATAATGCAAAATTCATAAAAACTACAAATGGAAGTATTATTGCTGGTATTATTCCATCATTAGATTCAGAAAAGGTGTGGATTGATAATTTTACTGTACACCCTGATTATGATAACAATGGAGTTAACGAATATATTCTAGGTAAAACAATAAAACATTTATCAAAGAGTTCCTCAGAAGATAATGTTTATATTTACTTGAATAGAGATTGCCAGAATGCAATTTCCGCTTGTGAAAAAAATGGGTTTGCCCCTTTTGAATTTTGGGTAGATATGATTCTAGAAAGGTAAGTAGAAATTTATATTCAAGGGGGTTTATTTATTGAATTATAAAAATGCAAAGGATATGTTTCCTCCTGAACTACTAAGAGAAATACAAAATTATGTACAAGGTGAAAGAATTTATATACCTCAACTTGATAACGTAAGAGTAACTTGGGGAGTAAAGAGTGGATCACGTCAAAAAATAACCTTTAGAAATGGAGAAATTCATAAAAAATACAAAGAAGGCTTAAATATAGAAGAGTTATCAGAAATATTTTGTTTGAGTAGTGAGTCAATAAGAAAGATAGTTTATAAAAATTTAAAAGAAGAAAAGAATGATAGCTGATATAAGATTATTATTAAAAATTAAATTTAAAAATAGGGGGACATTATGATATATACAATAAAAGATAGTAAAAGAAAACATATGTTAGAAGCTTATGACAAAGATAATAAATTAGTAGGGGAAGCTGTAATTTCACCTTTTATGGATTCTGATTTAGCTGAAAAACCTAGATTAAATATTTATATTGATATTAAGGTGACAGATGTTGCAAATAAGACTCTGTTAAAAGATCAAATGTTTGATGAAATAATGAAGCGCGCGCGTGCTATAAAAGAAGAGAACAAAGATATTGATGTAAGGGTCTACCATTGTTGTTTTTCGGATAACAAAGAGAATATTGCATATTATTCTTCTAAAGAAGGTTTCAAGTACGATGAGGGTATGCATATAATAAAAAAAGAGTTAACTGAGGAAAATTTCGAGATAGCAGATATTAATGGTATTGATTTTGTTAAACTTGAGCTTATAGACGAAGATGAGATAATCCAGTTAGTGGAAAAGCAAAATAAAGTATTTAATGGGGGTTATTCCTTAGAGGATTTAAAAAAATTGAGAAGTGAAAATCAGTGGCTGAGTATAGCAGCCAAGCATGAAGGTGTAATCCTAGGTAATATCATAATTATTGTGAAAGAAAATGAGTCAAACACCAAATATGGTTGGGTAGATGATTTGTTTGTTTCAAAGGAATGGAGAAACCGAGGTATTGGTAAAAATTTAATACTTAGAGCCTTCGAATGTTTAAAAGCTTTGAATATTAAGGAATCAAGCTTGGAAGTATGGAGTGCAAATAAAAGAGCATTGTCGGTTTATAATAGTTTAGGATATACATTTTATGAAGAGACAGAGTCATCAATTGGGATGTTTCTTTAGTGTAAAAAAGAAGATTCTCTTTACTTATCCTGTTAATAAAAAAACATTCCTAATTCTATACGAGACAATGTAGAAATAAAGGCAGGAGAAAACTTGCAAGAATTAAGAGGCAAGGAATGATTTGTTTTGTGTGGGGTGGCGTGTTGGAGATCGGGTTAGTTTTTTATTTTTTTAAGACCTGACAGTTAGGGGTTGTGGGTGTAAAAAAAAAGACTGTATAATTAGTGAAAGTAAAACTTTCACTAATTATACAGTCTAGACTAATGTTTATTGTTTGTTGACAACAAAAAATTTATTTACTCATCGCCTCTTCAACTGCAACCGCAACTGCAACTGAAGCTCCAACCATAGGGTTATTTCCCATACCGATAAGTCCCATCATTTCAACGTGAGCTGGCACTGATGAAGAACCTGCGAATTGTGCATCTGAATGCATTCTTCCCATAGTATCAGTCATTCCGTATGAAGCAGGACCTGCTGCCATATTGTCTGGGTGAAGAGTTCTTCCAGTACCACCACCTGATGCAACTGAGAAGAATTTCTTACCTTGTTCTTGGCATTCTTTTTTATAAGTTCCAGCAACTGGGTGTTGGAATCTTGTTGGGTTTGTTGAGTTTCCTGTAATTGAAACGTCTACTCCCTCAAAATGCATTATTGCAACGCCTTCACGTACATCATCTGATCCGTAACATCTAACCTTAGATTTTTCTCCTGTTGAAAAAGCTATTTCTTTAACTATATCTAATTTACTAGTATAGTAATCAAATTTTGTTTGAACATATGTAAACCCATTAATTCTTGAAATTATATAAGCTGCATCTTTTCCAAGACCATTAAGTATTACTTTTAGAGGTTGTTTTCTTACTTTATTGGCAGCTCTTGCAAGGCCAATTGCTCCTTCAGCCGCTGCAAATGATTCATGTCCAGCTAAAAATGCAAAGCATTTAGTTTCTTCGCGAAGAAGCATAGCTGCTAAATTACCATGTCCAATTCCAACTTTTCTATCATCAGCAACAGAACCTGGTATACAGAAACATTGAAGTCCTTCTCCTATATATACTGCCGCATCAGCCGCTTTTGTGCAACCTTTTTTAATTGCTATAGCAGCCCCTACTGTATATGCCCAACAGGCATTATCAAAGGCTATAGGTTGAATTCCTTTTACTATATCAAACGCATCTATACCTTTTTCTTCACAAATTGTTCTTGCTTCTTCTAGTGAATTTATTCCGTACTTGTTTAATACAGGTACTATTTGATCTATTCTTCTTTCAAAACTTTCAAATAAAGCCATTTAATTATTCCTCCTTCTATATTATTTTTGTCTTGGATCGATTACTGTTGTAGCTTCATCAAATCTACCATAACTTCCAGTAGCTTTTTCCATAGCTTCATTAGCATCCATACCTTTTTTAATCATATCCATCATTTTTCCAAGTTGAACAAATTTATAACCTATTATCTCATTGTTTTGATCTAGTGCTATATTAGTAACATAACCTTCAGCCATTTCTAAATATCTTGGGCCCTTAGCTAGTGTTCCATACATTGTACCAACTTGACTTCTAAGACCCTTACCTAAGTCTTCGAGTCCAGCACCTATAGGTAGTCCACCTTCAGAGAATGCTGTTTGAGTTCTTCCGTAAACAATTTGAAGGAATAACTCTCTCATAGCTGTATTTATTGCATCACATACTAAATCTGTGTTTAATGCTTCCAAAATAGTTTTTCCTGGAAGTATTTCTGATGCCATTGCAGCTGAGTGAGTCATACCTGAACATCCTATTACCTCAACTAATGCTTCTTGTATTATGCCTTCTTTTACATTTAATGTAAGTTTGCATGCACCTTGTTGAGGAGCACACCAACCAATTCCGTGTGTTAAACCTGAGATATCTTTAATTTCTTTAGATTGTACCCATTTTCCTTCTTCAGGAATTGGTGCAGATCCATGATTAGGTCCTTTTGCAACACACATCATTTCTGAAACTTCTGTTGAATAAATCATAATATTATCTCCTTCCATATGTAGATGGTAATTTACTGTGACTTAAGGTCCTTGGGAACCAATTCATCCCACTGGGACAAATTCTTAAAATACCTTACCAATTCTATTTTAACAAAAAAAACCTAACTTAACAATAGCATTAATAGATTACAGAGTAATATCGCTGGCAAATCTCCTACTTCAATAATCTTTTTAGTTAAAAAAAACAGACCAGATACTATGTTTTACAAAGTATCTGGCCCGTTAATTTTACGCAAGCTGTTTTCTATATAATAAAAAAACTTTACAGGGAATTTCATTCTACTTATAAAGTCATAATTAGATAATTAAATCATACTATTACTTAATTATGATTAGTTCTATTCTTCTGTTTTTTTGTCTATTTTTTTCTGTATCATTTGATACTATAGGTCTAAATGCTCCATATCCAGCCACTTCGAAGCTTTGTTCTTTTATGCGTTTATCTGGTGGAATTTCACTAGTTAGAAACTTTACTACACTTATTGCTCTAGCTGATGAAAGCTCCCAATTGCTTTCATATTTACCAGTTTTTATTGGTATATTGTCACTGTGCCCTTCTACTTTTATATTCTTATTATATTTTTTTAATACATCTGACATTTGTGTCAAAATCACTTTAGCTCCTGGTTTTAATTCTGCACTTGCTGTGTCAAAAATCATATCATCTTTAAATCTAATTAAAACACCTTTTGCTTGATTTTCAACTTCAATAGACGATTGTAAATTTTTCTTGTCTACAATTTTTTTTACTTCCTTATAAAGATTATCCATTTGTTGTTCTGCTGAGCCTACAATTGCAACATTTTTATCTAACATGCCGTTACCTACAGATGGCTTAGTACCTGATTGTTGAGAAAAAGCCCCCATATTATTCAAAGAGGCCATAGCTTGCTTTGCTTTACTTTGGTCAATAACAGCCATGGAATATAAAAGTACAAAAAAACACATTAAAAGTGTAACTAAATCTCCATAAGTTGCAAGCCACTCATTACTTATACCCTCATCTTCTGTGTCAAAGTTATTTTCTTCGTCCATAATGGTCCTCCTTACATACTATTCTTGACTATTAACTTTTGCATCAATTGCTTCATTTTCTTTGTCGTTATAGAATGCCATTAACTTTGTTTTTATGGTATTAGGATTTTCACCTGCTTGAATACTCATAAGTCCTTCAATTATCATTTCCTTTTGGTATATTTCGGCTGTTGTTTTAGACTTTAGCTTTTTTGACATAGGTAGAAAAACTACATTGGCTATTAAAGAACCATAGAATGTGGTAATTAAGGCAACAGACATTTGCGGTCCTATTGTGGATGGATCTGATAAACTTTTCAACATGTTTACAAGCCCTATAAGAGTTCCTACCATACCAAATGCTGGTGCTAGGGATGCTCCCGTATCCATTAATCCCCTGTTACTACTATGCCTTTCAACTGTTCCTTTCAGCTTTATAGAAAGAACCCTCTTTATAGTTTCAGGCTCTGAACCATCTATAATCATCATTAAACCTGTTTTAATAAACTTGTCCTCAATTTTAGGTATTTCTTCTTCTAAAGCCAAAAGACCTCCTTTTCTAGCTTTCGTAGACCATTCAACCAAACCGTTTATAATTTCAACTTCATGCTTTCCCTTTTCTTTAAATACGATTCCAAAACATTTTACAAATTGCATTGCATTATTCTTTCTGGCACTTAATAATAAGGCCCCCGCCGTACCTCCTATAACTATAAGTATAGACGGTATATCAACAAAAGTTAAAATAGATCCACTTGTCAATATTCCAAATAAAATAAAACCCACCGCTAAAAACATACCTATAAGTGATATAATATCCAAAGCTATCTCCCCCTAATTCATGTAATCATTATTATTAGTTTTTACTTATACTCTCCTAGAACAAATATTCAATTAAAATTAAGAGCATTATATGTAATTGTAAAAATAATACATATTCTCTTTATTCTACAAATTTTTCTATGAAGTTTTCACCAAAACTCTTAGAAAAACTAAGGTTATTGTCTAAAAAAAACATTTATGTCTTTTTATTTTTCATAAATATTATTGTATCAAAATTTACAATAAAAAGCAACCAATGGAAGACAAAAATTAGCATTTAATGTTTCATTTTGTAAATTTATTTTCACTTCCATAATATTGATTTTTCCTAAAATAAGGGACAACGTAAAGAAAAAGGTGAGCATTTAATTTAAATGTTTTTTGTTCATTATATTAGCATCTTTTTAAGTGAAGTTTGTTGAAAACTATTATAATCTGTAATCTATTAACTAAAGGTAAATATGAGAAAATTGAAGGAAATAGTTTTTAATATTTCATTTTTCTGTTGATTTAATAATATATACATGTTATAGTGTTAAAAATGCTGGAAAAGCTATTGTTTACAGAAAATAAACCTAAAGTTGAAAGTTAAAAACAAGTATAATTTTTTTAGGATTATTCTGTCAAAATTAGAGTTATAAATTTAAGCAGTACCGCGGACATCTTTTCGCGTCATAGTGAAAAGACATGTCTATTTTTTTATATTATTTTAGGCTACTGCACCAAATATAAATTTGATTCACTTCAACCAGTTTTCTCCCAACAATAGAGATGACTGGTTAACGACATTTCAGAAGGAAAGTCCCCAACTTATATAAGAAGGAATTACATTCTATAACAAATATAAAACTTCAGTTGGGGGATAACAATTGATAATTGTTATCTGCCCCAGCGGTCTACAAGGAGATAAATCTCCTTCTGCAGTCGTTAGCATTACAGCTTCGCAGATTATGATTTAATTAAATATAAAAAGGAGTGATATGTAATGGAGGAGAAGAATAAAAGAGAAACATTTTCAACAGGGTTTGCAGTTTTTTTTGCAACATTGGGTTCAGCAGTAGGTCTAGGTAACATATGGAAATTTCCTTATTTAATTGGGTCAAATGGCGGAGGAGCGTTTCTCTTAGTGTACCTTTTATGTGTTGTGTTAGTTGGTATTCCAATTATGTCATGTGAATTTTACATTGGTAGGAAGTCTAGAAAAAATGCAGTGGGAGCTTTTAAAAAGTTAAATGCTTCTAAAGGCTGGAAAACTATTGGATTTATGGGGGTAACTTCAGCATTTCTAATCGCATTTTTTTACAGCTCTGTTGCTGGGTGGGTTTATTCCTATGTTTTCAAAGCAATAAAGGGTGATTTTGCTGGAGTTACTTTGGTTACAGCCAACACAAAATTCATGTCCACTTTAGTCGGACCACTATCTCCAATTATATGGCAGTTTATAGTTCTCTGCGTGGTTTCGATAATTCTAATTGCAGGAGTTAAAAATGGAATTGAAAGAATAACAAAAACGCTTATGCCGGTGTTATTTATATTAATTCTTATCTGTGATATAAGAGCATTAACACTTCCAGGTGCATCTCAAGGCTTAAAATTTTTATTCCATGTTGATTTTACGCAACTAACTGGACCTGTAATACTCGCTGCTCTTGGTTTGGCATTTTTCAAATTATCATTGGGAATGGGAACAATGCTTACTTATGGAAGTTATTTCACTCAGAGTAATAATATGATAGCAACTTCAGCAAAAGTTGCACTATCTGACTCTTTAATTTCCATACTGGCAGGGATTGCAATATTCCCAGCTGTATTCTCCTTTGGTTTGACACCTAGTGAAGGTCCTGGGCTTCTATTTAAGACCATACCACTTGTATTTTCAAAAATACCTTTTGGTAGTGTATTATTAGTAGCATTTTTCTTTTTAACCGCTATTGCAGCTACAACAGCAATGATTTCTATGGTTGAAGTTCCAGTTGCGTATTTTACGGAGGAAAAGGGTATTGGTAGAAAGAACTCAGTATTACTTACAACCAGCATAATGATGGTAGTTGGAATACTTGCAACATTATCCGCTCATCCCACAAGTGTCCTTGGTAATATTCATATACTAGGACAAAGAGGATTTTTCGATTCCTTCGATTTTATATCTTCTAATATATTACTCCCAATAGGAGGGCTTTTGATAGCAATTTACGTTGGGTACTTTGCTAAAAAAGAAGATTTTAAACTAGAGCTATCAAATCAAGGAACCTTAAATAATGATCTTGTTCTAAATATTATATATATATTTATTAAATTTATATCACCATGCCTTCTTATTATTGTTTTTTTTAATTCAATTGGAATAATAAAATTATAAATAAAAGCTATGTAAGTTAAATAAGCCTCAATAATTATTGAGGCTTATTTAACTAAATGTATAAATATCCAAACTTTCTTCTAGTTTGCAATGCCCATAATACCAACTATACTCATCTAATTTAATAGCTTTTGCTATACATTCCTCTTTATTTCCTTTTAGTCTAAATAGAGAAATCATATTTTCACCAGTCTTTCTAGCGAATACAATGCCTGATCCCTTAGAAATATAATTAGGCGCAAAATCAAAATTATTCCCTTTGGTTATTTTTTCTACATTTTTAGTTTTCAAATCTACAGTATATATATTGTGTGGTGCCTTTAACCACTGCTCAGCATCACTACTGGCATTAGAAGCTGAGTATATAACTTTTTTTCCATCTGGTGAGAAAGATGGGGTCATTGTAACCATACCTTTAGCCATAATATTGTATGGGTCCTTAGTAGTAGATATCATGTTCTCTGGTAAAATAGGATTGAATATTCCATTTGTTACATCTACCGTTCCTATAGTTTTGTTAACATTCATATCTCTTACGCCACCATTATTAACCACAGGCATCTTTCCATCTATAGGATTTATAGCTAAATTATCTTTATAAGCTAATGCATATACTTGTTCATTACTAAAAGGTGTAAACTTATTATTTTTCACATCATACACTCCAAAAGGAACTCCATCAGCGTTTGTTGATCCGGAGCGAACCCTGCACCATATATAAACATAAGCTCCATCCTTTGAAACTCCGGCAGCCCTAGGCGCTAAACCCATATCTCCTGTTTCACCATTCCAAGGCTTAGATTTTACTATTAAACTTTCCTTAGCTAAATCTAAATCATATCTTATAAGTCCTTTTGGTTCAATATATTGACCATCATCCTTTGTGTAATGTCTATATACTTCTCCATATATATTTCCCTTTTTATCACTTACCATATCTTCATAATATTCTTCACTTTTAATATAAATAGAAGATTTTTGGGTTTTTAAATTAAACCCATTAAGTCCACCCTTTTCTGTTCCGTATGCTAAATCCGTATCCTTTCCCCATGCATAACTTACCACCTTGTCCGCAACTTTAATAGGTTTTTTCTGTCCTTTTATTAAGTCAATTTCAGCTATATAAAGATTTTCATCTTTTGTATAAGCAACATTTACTCCATCCGGCGAAATACTAGGATTTTTAAATACTCCCTCCTTATCTACTAATACTTCCTTGTCTAATTTGGATAAATTCACTGCCCATAAACTCTTATCCTTAACCATTACTGCAAAATCATTGGAATTTTTATTTTCTTTTGTTTTACCTAGCGCAGTACCTACAAACGCTCCTGTAACTGCTACAACTACTGCTGTTGTTAAAGCTATTAAATTTACCAGTCTTTTAGGCTTTTTGATCATTTCCACTCTCTCCTTTCTACTTTTCGCTGACATGACCTCAGTGTAGTAATTAGTTTTGCCTCTTTTATCTGTTTTTAATATTCATTTTTTTTACAACCCTACAAGTAAGAGTTAGCAACATATTTAATTTCCATTTCAATTTCTCAAATTGTCGGGTTACTATTTCCTACAATATTACTCCATTATCTACAAATCCTATTATAGCCTTATACTACAATTTGTAGATAATTAAGTTATGGTTATAAATATGGTTTCCTTGCATCAGGAGTAGGAATGCAATCCTTTATATTTTATTTGCTAAAAAAGTTCTTGGTGATGTTGGAGCATTTAATAAAGAAGCTGCTGCGAAAAAAGCTTCCATTGAAGCTAAGAAAGGCGTTTTAACAAAAGATGAAAAGAAAAGCGTTATTGCGATTTTTATTCTTTCTTTGTAATTATTTTCTGGGCAGGCTTTGAACAAGCTGGTTCAAGCTTAACAATTTACACAAATCAATTTATAAACAGAAACGTAGGTGGTTTTGAAGTGCCTACAAGTTGGTTCCAATCTATAAATCCATTCTTATGTGTTGTTCTTGGTCCTCTTTTTGCAATGCTCTTTGTACGGCTTGCAAAAAGATCAAAAGGCCACATCCCCACTGCAACTAAAATGGGGTATGGCTTAATTCTACTGGGTATTGGTTTTGCACTTATGGTTGGTGCAGCAATGGAAAGAGGTAATTCAGCTGATGCAGCAATTAAAGCGAATATCCTTTGGCTTATAGGCGCATATACATTGCACACTGTTGGAGAAATGTTCTTATCTCCAGTTGGCCTTTCAATGGTTAGTAAACTTGCACCAAGGCAAATTGCTTATTGATTCTGCCCTATGCTCTTCATAATAATCAAAGCTGTATCCTCTATAGCCCTTTTAGTAACATCAATTGTTAGGCACCTTGTTTTTTTCATTATTTTTTCTGCATAATCTAACTCATCCAGTATTCTTGCATCATTAGCATATTGGAAGCTAGAATTAAGTCCATTAAATTTATCCATTCTATGTTTTCTTATTTCAATAAGCACAAAAGGATCTATTTTTAGCCCTATTATCTTCTTTCCAGGAATACTGTATAGCTCTTCTGGAACAGGAATTTCTGGCATTAAAGGTATATTTATTGCTTTAATTCCCTTATTAGCTAAATACATACATAATGGAGTTTTTGAAGTTCTTGAGACGCCTATAAGAACTACGTCCGCATATTTTATTCCATTATAATCCCGACTATCATCATAATGTATAGCAAACTCCATAGCTTCTATTCTTTTATAATACTCCTCATCCATGTTCCATATTGCACCTGGAATATATTCTGGCTGTTTATTTAATAACTTAGCAGCCAGGCCTATTCCTGGTCCTAAAACATTTGATACAAATATCCCTTTTTCTACGCATCTTTGAACTAAAAATTCTTTTACATCTACCATAATTATAGTTGAAATAACCATTGCTTTGGAATTAGTATCTATTTTACTAATAAAATTATTAACATCCTCAGCTGTTTTCATATGTGGTATTTTTTTCACTATTACACTATCTGGGAACTGACTTGCTACTGATTTAGCTACAAGTTCTGCTGTTTCTCCTATTGAATCCGATACTGCATATATTGTTAGCATTTTTACATCTCCTCTACTTTCTTTTGTATTTTTTCTTCTACTAATATAAAGTTAATTATAAAAATTAAATTAAATTATCTTTTTTTAATAAATTGAATAAGGTTGGATTTAGATTAAATTGATTCATTAAAGCATTAACTTCTGCTAGTGCTTTTTCTCTTTTATCCACAGATATATTAGCTTTTGAAGCTCTAATTAATATATTTTTAGGAGAATGCGATATATCTATAAATTCTAGAAGCTGAGTTTTGTATCCAACGCATTCTAAAAGATTGGCTCTTACTGAATCTGTCATAAGTGCTGAAATCCTTTCTTGAACTATTCCATACTTTGTTAATATTGATAATGACTCTGTTCTAATTTGGCTATTAATTTCATGTTGACAGCAAGGAACAGAGAAAATCATCTTGCTATCCCACTTTATTGCATTATATAGTGCATAATCGGTAGCTGTATCACATGCATGCAATGTAATAACCATATCAACCTTATTATTATATTTGAACCCATTTATATCCCCTAGCTCAAAATGTAAGTTTTCATAATTATATTTTTTAGCTATATCATTACATTTTTCAATTACATCTTCCTTAAGATCAAGTCCAATCATTTTTACATTAATCTTTTTAATTTGTACAAAATAGTAATATAGTACAAAGGTTAAATAAGACTTCCCACAACCAAAATCTAATATAGTAAGTTCCTTAAAATCATTATTCTTAATCTCATCATCGATAATTTCAACAAACCTGTTTATTTGCTTATACTTATCATATTTTGAATTAACAACTCTGCCTTCTTTTGTAAAAATACCTAAATCTATAAGAGGCTCTATTATCATTCCCTCTTTAAGAATATAATTTTTTTCTTTGTTATGTTCCTTATTAACCAGTTTTACATTATCACTTTTTTTCATACCCAAATGAACTTTACCTTTTTTAGATATTTTCAATTCAAATGTAGCTGCATTTGACCAAGCATCAACTTGTTTATAATTAGATGATACATATTCTAAAAGTTTTTCTTCTAAAATATCCATATCAATATTTTCATGAAAAACTTGCTTGTCAGTGGATTTTTCTATTTGATAATATTGTTTCGCATCATTTTCCTTTAATACAAATGTTATTTTATTGTAGGGCACATCCACATTCATTTTATTGCTTATAACTAATTTTATAATCTCCTGCTGCATAATTTTATGGATTGCATTAATTAGTTCTTTCATTTCAACACACCTTTATATTTATTTTAAAACTACTTTTCTATACAATTATATCATTAAATATCAACTTAATTAATTCTAATATTTAAAAGAGCATTAGCCATTATTATGTCATTGAACTAAAGTATTATTCACCTATATATATCAAAATTGAAAAGGTAGCATTATGAGTAATATCATAGAACAGACACTGATATTTTTTTATTCGTTTTTTGTTTGTTTTTTATTATTAATTACTCTATAATGAAAATATTAAGTAAAAAAGGAGTTTTTGTATATGAATATTTTTGAAGATGAGGACATACTTCTAAACATAGGTTTTTTACTACCTTCTATTAGTGCACTATTTAATAATGATTTAAGTTTATTACTTTCTGACACGGAAAAAATAATTAAAATCGTAAAAAATGAATCTGCTCCAGGTGGAAATTATGGTGAAGGAGATATATTACCAAAGGATATCCCTGCCTATCAATGTATGCAAGAAAATAAAACAATAATAAAAATTTTATCTAAAGAATACTTTGGTGTAGCTATAAAAGCTGTAGCAACACCTATAAAAAATAGATCCGGGAAAATAATAGGCAGTATAGCTATAGGTAAAAGAGCTTGGGGCGATGATATAAACACTCATGCTGAAACTTTTATAAGTTCTTTTAATGAAATTTCAAATGTTATTGGCGGTGTGTCATCTGCAATACAAGATGTAGCTATATCTAGTAATAATATATTAGATGAAGTAAATGAAACCAATGAGTATATGAAAAAGACCGATGAAATTATAGGTTTTGTTCAAAACATATCAAAACAAACAAATTTATTAGGTCTAAATGCTGCAATAGAATCAGCCAGAGCTGGAGAACTAGGTAAAGGCTTTGGTGTTGTTGCTAATGAAATAAGAAATCTATCAAGTTCTAGTAGTCAGTCTATAAAAGAGATTAACACTGTTTTAAACAAACTTAAAACTTCAATTGAAAGTATTACAAATAACTTATATGAGAATAACAAACTTTTTGAAACACAAGCTGCAAGTATTGAAGAAATTAATAGTAGTATAGCTGAACTCAATAATACAGCTCAAATTATAAAGCAAATTTCAGAACTAATTTAGGTAGTCTGTAATTTAAAAACCATTCCCCCCCATTTTTAAGATTATTAAGTTGAAATTTGCCAAAATAAGGAGTATTATATATAATACTGTATAAAATAATACACTTTAAATTTAATATGGTAAAATTTAAATATACTAGGGGGAAAAAATGAAAAAATTAAGAATTTTTTGTAGCGCTCTTACTATTATGTTCCTTATGGGAACACTAGCAAATCCTATTATTTCTGTAAGTGCAAAAACAACCACTACACAAGTAGCAGCAGTTAAAACTGTTACTAAAGAACTTTTGGAAAACTATAAGGTTGGTCAAGTTTATCATGGCTTTAAGCTTATTGAAGATGGTAAGTTAAAAGACTATAATGCTGTAGGCAGAATATTTGAGCATGTAAAAAGTGGTGCTAGACTTGTTCAGTTTAAAAATGCTGACGAAAATAAATACTTCGCAGTAACTTTCAGAACACCTACTGACGATAATACTGGTAAACCACACATATTAGAACATTCACTGTTAATGGGTGGCTCTAATAAATATCCTGTTAAACAACTACTTACATATTTTTTAAATGGTTCTCTTTCCAACGAAATGAATGGATATACACAAGCTGATAGAACCTTCTATCCATTTGCTACAGTAAATGAGCAAGAATTTAATAATCTAATGGATGTATATCTTGATATAGTTTATAATGCAAGAGTTCAATCCTCAGAAAATATTTTTAGAGAAGAAGCTTGGCATCATGAAATAACTGATGAGAAAAATCCAATTGAAGATACAGGTGTTGTACTTAATGAAATGAAAGGTGCAATGAGTTCACCTGAGCAACAACTAATAGTTGCAATTAATAGAAGTTTACTTCCTAATACAACCTACAATTTTGTATCTGGTGGGGACCCAAAGAATATAACTAAATTATCATATAAAGAACTTGTTGATTTTTATAAAAAATATTATAATCCATCGAATAGTTTTATATTCATATATGGTGATACACCTTTAGATGATAAATTAAAACATATTGATGAGAGCTTTTTAAGCAAAATTACCAAAACTACTGTTGACTCAACAATAGTTAAGCAAACACCATTTACTGAAAGAAAGTACTATGAAGCAGAATACGGAATTCCAAAAGAACAACCAGCAGATAATAAAGACTATCTTACGTTAAACTTTGTTACTGGTGATGCTTCTAATTTAGAACAATTAGTAGGTACTCAATTATTTACATCTTTAGTTTTAAATAATGAAAACTCAATTTTACACAAAGACTTAAGAGCTGCTGGTTTTCAAAATATAAGTGCATTTTCAAATCCTGGACAAGCACAATGTGTTACAACAATTTTGGCATCTAACACAGATAGAAAGCAAAAAGATTTATTCGAAAAAACAGTTATGAATTCATTAAAAGAAATATCAAAACAAGGTATTGATAAAGAATTATTAGATTCTACCTTAAATAGCTTTGAATTATCTGATAAGCTTGGTAAAGCATATACTAAAGAGACTGGAAAATCATTATATGGTCTTGTTAGCATGGGTTTTGCTTATGATACAAATATGTTATCACCCTTTAAATCCAATGATGCAATGATGGAAACTTTAAAAAACGCTTCTAAAACTCGTTATTTTGAAAAGATAATTGATGATAAATTTGTAAATAACAAATTCACCTCTTTAGTAACATTTAAAGCGGTACCTGGTTTAAATGATAAAGAAAAAGAATCAGAAGTAAAAAAATTAGCGGACTATAAAGCATCTTTAAGTAAAGACGATTTAAATGCATTAATTAAATCAAACCTTGAATTAAAGCAGTGGCAATCAACGCCTGAGTCACCTGAAGTATTATCAAAGCTTCCAATGATTAATGTTGATTCTCTAACTCCTAAAATCACTAAAACACCACTTGAGCTAAAAAGTGTAGATGGAGTTAAAGTACTTTATCATCCAATGTATACAAATGGAACAAACAATTTATCATTACACTTTGATACAACATCAGTTAAGCAAGTTCAAATTCCTTATATAAAATTATTATCTTCCTTACTTGGTAATATGGATACAAAAACTCACACTCAAGATGAATTAACAAAATTAAGTGCAAAATACTCAAATGGTCTTAGTATTTCGGCACAAGCTTATTCTTCAATTAATCATAAAAACACTTATGCTCCAACCCTGCAAGTAAGTGCAACTTCTTTAAACGAAAATGCACCAAATGCAATAAACCTAATGTTAGATGTCATTAAGGATACTAAAATAAATGACAAAGAAAAATTAAAACAAACAATAAATAACATTAAAACAAACTTAGATTCTTCAATTGCAAACAATGCTATCTCTTTAGCACTCAATAAGAATTCAAGTAATAACAGTGCATATTCTGCATATATGAATAGCTTAGAGGGTGTGGAATACTATAATTTCATTAGTGAATTAAGTAAAAATTTCGATATAAACTATGATGGAATAGTTAAAAATCTTGAAGAGGTTTCAAAAACTATTTTCAATAAAAACAATTTAACTTTAAGTTTAACTGCTGATGATAATGAATTTAACAAGTTCCATAATAACTTAGCAAACATTATTGCTAATCTTCCTTCTGATAAATTAACTACTCAGAATTATAAATTTAAATTTAATAGCAAAAAAGAAGCATATACAATTGAAGCTCCTATCAACTATAACATTCAATCTTTTAACTACAAAGATTTAGGATACAATGCTAAAGGAAGCCTTCAAGTATTGACTCCTCTTGTAAACTCATTCTTATGGGATACTTTGAGAGTTAAAGGTGGTGCATATGGTGCTTATCTATCAGCTGATGAGACTGGAGAAATGTCTATATTTACTTATAGAGACCCAAGAGTTAAAGAATCTTTCCAAGATATAAAAATGATATCTGAATTTTTGAGAAATGCTGATAAGATATCACCAATGCAATTAAATCAATATAAATTAGATGCTTTAAAAGGTTACTATACACCAAAATCAATATATGAAAAAGCTTCTCAGTCTGATGGTTTATACTTTAGTGGAGTAAACGATGATTATCGTCAAAATTGTATAAATAAAATTCTAAATACAACTACTGATGATCTAAAATCCTATGCTCAAATGTTTGAAGATGGATTAAACGAAAATAAAATTACAACCTTTGGTAATACCAAAGCAATAGAAGCTAGTAAAGATTTATTTGATAGTATTCAACCATTAATAAAATAATTAATAATCAAATCGCAAAAAGTGGTTATGAAATTTCATAGCCACTTTTTGTGATTTAATTATAAAAAAAGAACTAACATATGAAAAAGAAATG
The DNA here is from genome assembly GCF_011065975.2 of Clostridium sp. FP1. Taxonomy (NCBI): domain Bacteria; kingdom Bacillati; phylum Bacillota; class Clostridia; order Eubacteriales; family Clostridiaceae; genus Clostridium; species Clostridium sp. FP1. The sequence continues at coordinate 3,887,334 of NZ_JAAMNJ020000001.1, forward strand.
TGTAAAATAAGAGGAAATGAAATTTCTATGATATATCAAGAGCCCATGAGTTGAGTAGTTGCATGAGACAACGTATAATGATAGCTATGCCTCTATGTTGTAACCCTAGCGTAGTTTAGTATCAGATAACCCACCACTGCTTTAGATGTTACAATCCAAGCTAAAATACTATACTTATTAATAAGTAACAAGTTAAAAAACTTCTATTATATTTATAACTCACGATTTAGATGTAATAGCGGAAATAGCCGATAAAGTGGCTGTAGGTTTCGTGCAAGATGTTCCTATGCTAAGCCTATATGCAGTGAACAAGTTCCAGAATATAAAGAGATATGTACAAACCACTTTGTAGCTTGCCATTTAAACTAATTATATTTACGCAAAATAAAAACCTCTAAGTTAGACTTAGTGGTTTTTTGTTTACCTGGCGACGACCTACTCTCCCACAAAGTTACCCCTGCAGTACCATTGGCGCATTGAAGCTTAACCGACCTGTTCGGTATGGGAAGGGGTGTTACCTTCATGCCATAATCACCAGATTGAGAAAATATATATTCTCTCAAAATTGCACAGTGAAATAGTCTTTTCGCTTACGCTCAAAGCCTTCGCTTCTTTTTACAAAAGAAGTATATCGCATTATTTTTACTTATATTAAGGTCAAGCCCTCGACTTATTAGTATTAGTCAGCTGAACATGTTACCATGCTTACACCTCTAACCTATCAACCTGGTGTTCTTCCAGGAGTCTTACTAACACCGTGCTTACGCACGAGTTATGGGAAATCTCATCTCAGGGTGGGCTTCACGCTTAGATGCTTTCAGCGTTTATCCCTTCCAAACATAGCTACCCAGCGATGCCACTGGCGTGACAACTGGTGCACCAGAGGTTTGTCCATCCCGGTCCTCTCGTACTAAGGACAGCTCCCTTCAAATTTCCTACGCCCGCGACGGATAGGGACCGAACTGTCTCACGACGTTCTGAACCCAGCTCGCGTGCCGCTTTAATGGGCGAACAGCCCAACCCTTGGGACCTACTTCAGCCCCAGGATGCGACGAGCCGACATCGAGGTGCCAAACCTCCCCGTCGATGTGGACTCTTGGGGGAGATCAGCCTGTTATCCCCGAGGTAGCTTTTATCCGTTGAGCGATGGCCCTCCCACGAGGTACCACCGGATCACTAAGTCCGACTTTCGTCCCTGCTCCACTTGTAGGTGTCGCAGTCAGGCTCCCTTCTGCCTTTGCACTCTTCGCGCGATTTCCAACCGCGCTGAGGGAACCTTTGAGCGCCTCCGTTACTTTTTTGGAGGCGACCGCCCCAGTCAAACTGCCCACCTAACAATGTCCTGTGACCAGATTCATGGCCTCCAGTTAGAACCTCAGTACTGTCAGGGTGGTATCCCAAGGATGACTCCACACAGGCTGACGCCCATGTTTCTCAGTCTCCCACCTATCCTGTACAGACAATACCGAAATTCAATGCTAAGCTACAGTAAAGCTCTACGGGGTCTTTCCGTCCAATCGCGGGTAGCCAGCATCTTCACTGGCACTACAATTTCGCCGGATGTGCTGTTGAGACAGTGCCCAAATCATTACGCCATTCGTGCGGGTCGGAACTTACCCGACAAGGAATTTCGCTACCTTAGGACCGTTATAGTTACGGCCGCCGTTTACTGGGGCTTAAGTTCATACCTTCGCTTGCGCTAAGTAATCCCCTTAACCTTCCAGCACCGGGCAGGCGTCAGCCCCTATACATCAGCTTTCGCTTTAGCAGAGACCTGTGTTTTTGCTAAACAGTTGCTTGGGCCTATTCTCTGCGACCTACTTTCGTAGGCACCCCTTCTCCCGAAGTTACGGGGTCAATTTGCCGAGTTCCTTAACAGCAATTCTTCCGATGGTCTTAGGATTCTCTCCTCACCTACCTGTGTCGGTTTGCGGTACGGGCACCAATATCCTCGATAGAGACTTTTCTTGGCAGCGTGGAATCAGATACTTCAGGAATAAATTCCCTTCCCCATAACATCTCAACGTTCCGAGCAAACGGATTTGCCTGCTTGCTCCGCCTAAATGCTTAGACACACATCCAATAGTGTGCACATCTTATCCTCCTGCGTCATCCCATTTCTAATAACGTCCATTGGTGGTATCGGAATATCAACCGATTGTCCATCACCTACGCCTTTCGGCCTCGGCTTAGGTCCCGACTAACCCTGAGAGGACGAGCCTTCCTCAGGAAACCTTAGGTTTTCGACCGTTAAGATTCTCACTTAACTCTCGCTACTTATGCCAACATTCTCACTTCTGTACCGTCCACCACTCCTTACGGTATGACTTCAGCCAGTACAGAAAGCTCCTCTACCGCGTACACATAGTGTACACCCATAGCTTCGGTGGTAAGTTTTAGCCCCGGACATCTTCGGCGCAGGATCTCTTGACTAGTGAGCTATTACGCACTCTTTGAATGAGTGGCTGCTTCTGAGCCAACATCCTAGTTGTCTTAGAAATCCCACATCCTTTTCCACTTAACTTACACTTTGGGACCTTAGCTGATGGTCTGGGCTGTTTCCCTTTTGACTACGGATCTTATCATTCGCAGTCTGACTGCCGAAATAAAAGTATATGGCATTCGGAGTTTGATAGGGTTCAGTAACTGTTGTCAGCCCCTAGCCCATTCAGTGCTCTACCTCCATTACTCAATTAATCGACGCTAGCCCTAAAGCTATTTCGAGGAGAACCAGCTATCTCCGAGTTCGATTGGAATTTCTCCGCTATCCACAGCTCATCCCATGGTTTTTCAACACCAACGTGGTTCGGACCTCCACGGAATTTTACTTCCGCTTCATCCTGGCCATGGATAGGTCACCCGGTTTCGGGTCTACGACATGCAACTTCGTGAACTTACGTTCACAGCGCCCTATTCAGACTTGGTTTCCCTTCGGCTCCGTACCTTAAGTACTTAACCTTGCTACATATCGTAACTCGTTGGCTCGTTCTACAAAAAGCACGCCGTCACACATAAAAAGTGCTCCGACCGGTTGTAGGCACACGGTTTCAGGTTCTATTTCACTCCCCTTCCGGGGTTCTTTTCACCTTTCCCTCACGGTACTTCTTCACTATCGGTCACTAGGTAGTATTTAGCCTTGGGAGGTGGTCCTCCCTGCTTCCCACAAGGTTTCACGTGTCTCGTGGTACTCTGGATTAGATCTGACTGTTTTTCCTTTTCATTTACAGGCCTATTACCTTCTGCGGAGCAGCTTTCCAGCTATCTTCAATTAAGGAATTGCAGTATTTATGATCTATCCTCAACCCCTAGGTCAAAGACCTAGGTTTGGGCTCTTTCCCTTTCGCTCGCCGCTACTTAGGAAATCGATGTTTCTTTCTCTTCCTCCGGGTACTTAGATGTTTCAGTTCCCCGGGTCTACCTCTGCATACCTATTTATTCAGTATGCAGTACATAGTTGTTACTATGTGGGTTCCCCCATTCGGAAATCTTTGGATCACTGGCTATTTGCGCCTACCCAAAGCTTATCGCAGCTTAACGCGTCCTTCTTCGGCTCCTAGTGCCAAGGCATTCGCCATGCGCCCTTTGTAGCTTAACCTTTATCTTTATCTACTTGCGTAGATAATTTCGTCTATTTACATAAACGTTTTAATTCATTTTGCGAAATTGTATTAAATTCATCTATACACCACTTACATGGCTTTAACTTATTAAAACAACTTTAATTTCACTGTGCAATTTTCAAAGAACATTTTTAGAAAAACTATCTATTAGTCAACTCCAAAGAGTTAACTAAAATTAGTCTCTCAAAATTAAACAGAGAATAGGTTACGAGTAATTACAGTAGACATTTTGAAGAATAAATTCTTCTTGTTGCATTGACCGAAGTCTTTGCATCTACTCCCTAGAAAGGAGGTGATCCAGCCGCAGGTTCTCCTACGGCTACCTTGTTACGACTTCACCCCAATCATCAATCCCACCTTCGGCCGCTGGCTCCTTACGGTTACCTCACGGACTTCGGGTGTTACCAACTCTCATGGTGTGACGGGCGGTGTGTACAAGGCCCGGGAACGTATTCACCGCGACATGCTGATTCGCGATTACTAGCAACTCCGGCTTCATGTAGGCGAGTTGCAGCCTACAATCCGAACTGGGATGAGTTTTTGAGTTTGGCTCCACCTTGCGGTCTTGCATCTCTTTGTACTCACCATTGTAGCACGTGTGTAGCCCTAGACATAAGGGGCATGATGATTTGACGTCATCCCCACCTTCCTCCCGGTTAACCCGGGCAGTCTCACTAGAGTGCTCAACTAAATGGTAGCAACTAATGATAAGGGTTGCGCTCGTTGCGGGACTTAACCCAACATCTCACGACACGAGCTGACGACAACCATGCACCACCTGTCACCCTGTCCCGAAGGACTTCGCCCATCTCTGGGTTATGCAGGGGATGTCAAGTCTAGGTAAGGTTCTTCGCGTTGCTTCGAATTAAACCACATGCTCCGCTGCTTGTGCGGGCCCCCGTCAATTCCTTTGAGTTTTAATCTTGCGATCGTACTCCCCAGGCGGAATACTTATTGTGTTAACTGCGGCACCGAGGTTCGACCCCCGACACCTAGTATTCATCGTTTACGGCGTGGACTACCAGGGTATCTAATCCTGTTTGCTCCCCACGCTTTCATGCCTCAGCGTCAGTTACAGTCCAGTAAGTCGCCTTCGCCACTGGTGTTCTTCCTAATCTCTACGCATTTCACCGCTACACTAGGAATTCCACTTACCTCTCCTGCACTCTAGACACCCAGTTTCAAATGCAGCACCCAAGTTAAGCTCGGGTATTTCACATCTGACTTAAATGTCCGCCTACGCATCCTTTACGCCCAGTAAATCCGGACAACGCTTGCCACCTACGTATTACCGCGGCTGCTGGCACGTAGTTAGCCGTGGCTTCCTCCTCTGGTACCGTCATTATCGTCCCAGAAGACAGAACTTTACAACCCGAAGGCCTTCATCATTCACGCGGCGTTGCTGCGTCAGGGTTTCCCCCATTGCGCAATATTCCCCACTGCTGCCTCCCGTAGGAGTCTGGACCGTGTCTCAGTTCCAATGTGGCCGATCACCCTCTCAGGTCGGCTACGCATCGTTGCCTTGGTGGGCCGTTACCTCACCAACTAGCTAATGCGCCGCGGGTCCATCTCAAAGTGGAATTTTCTAAAAGAAAAATCCTTTGATGTTTCAATCATGCGACCAAAACATATTATGCGGTATTAATCTCCCTTTCGGGAGGCTATTCCCCTCTTTGAGGCAGGTTACCCACGTGTTACTCACCCGTCCGCCGCTAATCCACCCCGAAGGGTTTCATCGCTCGACTTGCATGTGTTAGGCACGCCGCCAGCGTTCGTCCTGAGCCAGGATCAAACTCTCAATTTAAAAGTTTACACTTTTTATTTGAAATGAATAATCTGCGACAACTGTTAAGTTGTTACGCAAGCTCATTACATACTTTTTTATCTAAAGTAATTAACTGGTCAAGCGAAATATTATTTCGCTATTTTACCTATTTCTCTGTTTAATTTTCAAAGACCAATTTGCTTTGTCATCATGTGACGACTTCTACTACTTTACTTTGTATTGCTTGCTTTGTCAATAACTTTTTAAAATTAATTTTCATATAAAAATTTATTAAATTGCAATTAACATTTAGCTTTTTGCGCCACTGCTTCGTGACTACAAGGAGTATTCTATCACATAAATAAGTGCACAATTCCAGCGAATATACACTCTAGCTAGATTATCTTCATAATCCTACCTATATGTTTCATTGATTCAATATATCTCATTCCGATACGCATGGCTAATTATCATTATTGCTTTCATACATATTTAGTTTAGCCTTAGAAGTACCACAATGGTTTTATACTTTCAGAGCTATATAATGAAAAAATAAGAATACCAAATTAGGTATTCTTATTTTTGGAATTTTCCTATAAGGACGAATCTATTTCCACTCCATAATGATCTGATACTACTGAACCATTTTCGTCGTTAAATATTACTTTAGAATATTTAACATCTACATCTTTATTTGCTAAAATGAGGTCTAGTCTTAAATCATTTTTATTTAAATCCCATCCATCTATTTTACCCTTTACAGTTACCCCACAATCTTTTTCACTAGCAAGTGTAAAAGTATCTCTTATTCCTTTTCCCATTAAATAATCATAGCCCTCATTTCTTATAAAAGCATTATTATTAAAATCTCCCATAAAAAACGTTAGTCTATCTTTTTTTATATTATTAAGTAATTTACCTGCTTGTTCTCTAAAAGGTTCCTCTTCATCCTGCCACCATCCTAAATGACAGGAGTAAAAATCTACTATTTCACTATTTATTTTAATTGAGGCTCCTACAACCACTCTAGTTTTCCAGAACTCCCGATTCTTGCTGTTACTTATAAAAATTGAGTGTGCACCACCTTCTTCTATTTTATGTTTAGTTATAATGCTTACTCCTTCTTCGTATATGTCATAACCTATATGTGAAAATCCCCACAACATTGCGTATTCTTTACATCCTAATTTCTCTAACTCTTTTAGCAAAATCAAAGCAAAGTTATCTTTTTTTATGTTATCATAAGCTAACTTTTCGTTTATAGATTGACTTACTTCCTGTAGTGCAATTACATCATATTTTTTTTCTTTTATGGTATTTGCAATAATTTTTATCTTTTCATATTGATTTTCTTCCATCCAGGAATGACAATTCAAAGTTAATAATTTCATATTAAACTCCTAGTATATCTATAATATCTGATTTTAAAACGTCTGCCTTTGGTCCATATATAGCCTGTACACCATTTCCTTTAATTATTAAAGCTAATGCTTGGTTGTTTTTCCATTCCTTTTCTTCCTTTACCAATAAGCTATCTTTAACCGTTACGCGAAGACGGGTCATACATGCATCTACATCTACAATATTCTCTTTCCCGCCAAGTAATTCAATAATAGCTACAGCTTGACTCCCTTTTTTACTAGCATTAACCTCTTGATTTTCAGTTGACTCTGTTGAATTTTCTCCCATGTCAATTTCATTTCCATTACGACCCGGAGTTGCTATATTAAATTTACTAATCATAAATTTAAATACGAAATAGTTTATGCAGAAAAATATAGCTGTAACTAATACATATCTTATCAAATCACCTATAATTCCTGCTTTTACAATCATAGGTATACGTGCCACAAGCTCTATAACACCAAAACTATGAACTCTTAAATTAAATATATCTGCGCACATAAATGCAAATCCTTGTATAACTGCATAAGTGGCATATAATATTGGTGAAACAAACATAAACATAAATTCTAAAGGTTCAGTTACACCTGTTAAGAAAACTGCGATGGCTGCTGAAAAAAACACTGATTTATATTTTGCTCGTTTTTCCTTAGCTACACTTTTATACATAGCAAGCGCAACACCCATTAATGATCCAGCTCCTCCAATCATTTGTCCAACCTTGAACCTTGCTGGATGAACTGTTGCAAGTAAGTTACTATATGTGCTCATATCTCCAGCCGCTTTTAAGTTACCTAAGTCAGTAACCCAAGCAAGCCAAAGTGGATCTTGTCCAAGTATATGCTTACCTATATTAGCACCAGTTAATACTTTATATGACCCACCAAGATCTGTATAATTTATTGGTATTGTAATCATATGATGAAGCCCAAAAGGTAATAATAGACGCTCAAGTGTACCATATATAAATGGTGAAATAAATGGTGCAGTATCTTGTGATGTTGCAATCCACATGCCAAATCCATTTATAACTGATTGAGCAAATGGCCAAATTATAACAAATGCAAATGCAGTAACTGCGGATCCTGCAATAACCACAAATGGTACAAAACGTTTACCATTAAAAAATGCAAGCGCATTTGGTAATTTATTATAATTATAATATTTATTAAATAAAATCGCCCCAAGAAAACCTGAAATAATACCAACAAATACTCCCATATTTAATGCTGGAGATCCAAGAACAGAAATAAAGTAATCCTTAACCAAAAGTTGTTGACCGGTTAACGAGGTTACCGTTGCATGTACATCTGTGAGCATCTCATTTGTAATATTAAATACATTGCCAGTAATTTTATTTATTAAAATGAATGCAATAAGTGCTGCAAACGCTCCACCAGCACGTTCTTTAGCCCAAGATCCACCGATAGCTACAGCAAATAATAGGCCCAAATTAACTATTATTGCCCAACCTATACCTCCTACAACTTGTGATAAGGTTTGCATAAATGAGGAATTAGGTGCCACTATTCCTATAACTGCTCCTAATGAAATCATTAATCCACCTGCTGGCATAACTGCAACTACTACTAATAGTGCCTTACCAAATTTTTGCCAAAAATCAAACGAAATTATTTTTGATTTACTCTTAACCATATTTGAATTACCTCCATTATTAATTTAACAGTTCTTTATCACTTCAATTTTTAAATTTATAATCATAAAACATATATTTTAAATATATTGTATGATGATTTTACTCAACTATGAAGCAATGCATCTATATTAAATTTTCTTTAGTTAAAAATGATTCATTGGATAATTTTATACTTATTTTAGTTTATGCAAACGTTTGCCCTGATAATTAAATTATATTTCATAGTTAAAATATTGTCAAGGCAATAAATTTATCTAATGCTGGTGTAGCTATAAATTAGTACTACATGGAATATAAATATGACTTGTTTTACACTTAGTAATGGTCTAATATTATAATAAAACTTATTTTCATATAGTGGCATGATTCAAAGATTATCTAATAACTAACTCGGTAATACTATAAATAAAAGGTGGTGATAAAATTAATAATAAGCTTACTAAAAAAGATGTTGAAGAACTTCAAAAAGAATTTGATTATCGCAAAGGTCCTTTAACAATGGAAATTGCCCATGAAAAAATGATAGCTGCAGCTCATGGTGATAGAAGTGAAAATGCTGAATATAAAGCTGCCAAAACAAATATGTACGAGAACTACAGAAGAATGGGCTACTTAATAAAAATGATTAGAACTGCTGAAATTATAGATGATGTTATTGTTAATACTAGCGGTGCAAATGTAGGTGATAAATTACTGATAAAATTTGTTGGCACTGATGACATAGAAGAAATTGAACTTGTAACAACATTGCAAGTGGATATAGCAAATGGAAAGTTTAGTATAGAGTCTCCAATAGGGCGAGTATTGTTTGGGATGTCCATTGGAGCTATAGTGGAGGTAGACTCTCCTGATGAAAATTACAAAATAGAGTTACTAAACATAACTAAAGTTTAATTGCATTCTTATTGACCTCTAGTATTTTAAAGTTTAAGAAATAACCACTTTATTAACTTGCCCCCTTCTGCATTTTTTAGGTATTTGCAATATTACTAACAATTATAATCTAATTCCCTTTAATAAAAAAAAACACCAAGTAGCTAAGCTACTTGGTGTTTAAATATTATTATTTTACAATAGTAATATTTTCTGCTTGTGGTCCTTTTGGTCCTTCAACGATGCTGTAAGAAACCTTTTGTCCTTCTTCAAGTGATTTATAACCATCTGAATTTATTTGAGAGAAATGTGCGAAAACATCTACTCCGTCTTCTCCTGTAATAAAACCAAATCCTTTTTCTGAATTAAACCATTTAACTGTACCATTCATATATGTGTACCTCCGAAATTTTATTCTTAAACACTTTGTAATACCACACCTATAAAATTTCGATATAAAAATACTATATTTAAAGAGTACTAATTAATTGAAATATATCTGTGTTGCTTTATTTACTATTCATTTAAGTTATGGCTTAATAATATCACAGTTTATTATATAATGCAATAGCTACTCTCATATTAATATCTATATCCTTATTAATTTATAGCATAAGCCCTATCAATTAAGACTTTTTCCTTTCAAAATCATCTTTGGATTTAATACTTATTTGTAAATATCCGGTCCCAAGATGCCCTATACCACGTATAAACCCTTCTTCCACAAGGACAATATCAATGTCTACTCCTAAGCGAAATAAAATTTGCTTTTGATATATTTCTACACAAACTATATTTTTTATTTTCCTAAAAGCCACATATAACTTTGATTGATCTTCAACAATACTAGTACATTTTATATAATATTACAAATAGAATTAAATTTCATCCACTTTACTTTTAGTATTATAACCCATAAAAACATTTTTTTAGGTCATAATAAAATAGCTTTTCTTTTAGATAAACAGTATAATTATACCTATATAGTAAAAAACACAGCTCTAATTTCAACAAATATTACTGGCTATAAAGGAGGATGAAAATAATGAAGTATCGAAATTATGGTAATACAGGAGAAATGGTTTCAACTTTAGGCTTTGGTTGTATGAGGTTACCTGAGGTCGAAATAAATGGAAAATGGTATATTGATGAGGAAAAAGCTTTACCTATGCTTTTTAGTGGTTACGCAAGTGGTATAAATTACTTTGACTCAGCACCCTATTACTGTCACAAAAATAGTGAGCATGCAGTTGGGAAAGCTTTAAAAAGTGTCCGAGATAGAGTTAAGCTAACTACAAAATTACCTTTAGATGATGTTAAAAAGCCTTCTGATATGAGGAGAATTCTTGAGAACAGTTTAAAAAACATGGATACACCTTATATAGATTTCTACCATTTTTGGGGAATAAACAAAGGTTCTCTTGAGAATATTAAAACCAATGACCTTTTTAATGAAGCACGAAAAGCAAAAGAAGAAGGATTAATAAGACATTTGAGCTTTTCTTTCCATGATGATTCTGAAAATATGATTGATATTATAGATGCTGGTGACGGAATCTTTGAATCTGTTTTGTGCCAATATAATCTTCTTGACAGGGCAAATGAAAAGTCTATTGCCTATGCCAGAAAAAAAGGGCTAGGAGTAGCAGCTATGGGCCCTGTAGCAGGTGGTAGACTTGCCTCACCTACAGAACTTTATAAAAAGCTTACTGGTAAAGAATCTATAGCCACCTATGAGCTTGCATTAAGATTTGTTTTAGGAAACGAGGATATAAGTCTTGCTCTATCAGGCATGGAGAATATGGATATGTTAGAAAAAAATCTTGCTATAGCAAATGTTGAGACTTATATGAATAATTCAGAAAGATACAAAGTTGGTATAGCTATGGAAGAGATTAAGCAGTTTTCAGAATTATATTGCACTGGATGCAATTACTGCCAACCATGTCCTAAGAACATAATTATCCCTAAGATATTTAATATGTATACTTACCACAATGTTTATGGCTTAACAGAAGTAGCTAAGAAGGATTTTGAAGCCTATAAAAAGAACCCAGAAAAGGGTGCAATGCCAGAATCCTGCATAGATTGTGGTATCTGCGAATCAAAATGTCCACAACACCTTAAAATTAGGGAAGAATTAAAGAGAGTAGTTAATGTTTTAGAACAAATAAAATAACCACCGATGCTGCCTTCAGGAGGATATATATATAAAAACAGTGGATAGCTTTCCTATATAAGGATGCTATCCACTGTTTTTTTATTTGATTACAATATTTATAACAATTAAATTTTTTATCTAAATGAAGTTTTTAATGCTTCTTTTATTATCCTAGGCTTCTTTTTATAAGGAGTTACAGGACAAATTTCCTTATCTTTTACATTAAATAGATTATATATAGCAATTTTTGCTCCTCGAACAGAATACTCTTCGGTAAATACCATATCCTCTGGGATTTCAACAAACTGGCTAACCATAGCAAAGTTTGTGGAGTTCTCTGGTACAACACTCGGACGATCAGTCATCTTACGTGGCTGAAACTGTGAATCTATATAAGGCATCATACATGGAATTACATTAATTACTGTATCCATAATTTCCTCTTTTTTGTCTAGCATATGCATATGGTATAAAAGTTCCATTAACATTTCCTCTCCTGTACAATCACGCATTGCTTTCTTTACAAAATCACCAATTTTATCAGTATATATGCTATATCCCCAAAACATAGTTGTATCAATTGGCTGATTTTTAAAGTGTGGTTGAGCTGCAACAACTATGCTCATCAACCAATTTGAATCCTTAAATGTCATCAAGGCTCCACTGCCTGGAATATTAGTGGAGAACTTTTCTATTAAACTCAAGAATTTATTGCCCGTACAAGTCACTGTAAAACTTTCCCAATTAGTTTCATTTGCATGTCCAAAGAAAGGTTCCGGATTTCCAAGGCCTCTTTTCTTTTCAGCTATTTTTGCCCAAAGCTCAGCTGAGATTGGCTTTTCAGGATTATATGCTGCAGGTGTGTACATATCACCAAGTGTTGCACAATCAGTCATACAACCATTTGTCATAATGCAAACGTCATTAGGGTTTAATGTAATAACTCTAGATGCTTCATCTTCTTCAATGTGAAGGGCGGTTACTGTAATTTCCTCTCCTGACTTAAAATCTAAATCAGTTACAGTTGCATTTATACTAAAATCAACTCCAAAATTATCTAAATAAGCCTTTAATGGAAGAATTACTGATTCATATTGATTATAAGGCGTACGTGTAACACCCTCTAAAGTTTCAATACGTGAAAATTCAAAAATCATACGTTCCATGTAACGCTTAAATTCAAAAAGACTGGACCATTTTTGGAAAGCAAAGGTTGTTTGCCACATATACCAGAAATTAGTTTCAAAGAAATGTGGCGTATGATTAAACCACTCCTCAATAGTCTTATAATCTAGTTTTTCTTCTGGTGTAATCATCAATTTGCCAAGAGCCATCCGATCCGCATTATTAAATCCCATGCTAGTCACATCAAGAATTACTCCATCTTTATCAATTAATCGTGCTTGTGCATGGGTTGGATGCAAATGATCAAAATTAAGAATTTCTTCTTTAACACTCTTACCTGGCATATCTAGAGATGGTATATCTGAAAATAACTCCCAAAAATTCTCATATGTTTCTTCATTTAACATTCTACCACCACGACATACATATCCATTTATGGCATCTCCTGCACCATCATTACTGCCTCCTAGAATGTTCATCGCTTCAATGATATGAATATTTTTGCCTTTAAAATTACAATCTCTCAGGAGATAAGCAGCACCTGCCAGGGAAGCTAATCCACCACCAATGAAGTAAACTTGCCTATGATCATTATCTTTATTCTCAGGTAAACTTTTTGCTTTTTTATGTTTTTTATTAAACTCCTTTACACTAATAGTTGCTACAGCAGCGGCTCCAGCAATTGCACCTAGTGTAAGTAATATATTTATATTATTCTTGTTTGATTTTTTAGACATAAAAATTACCTCCATTTTATATTTCATTAATAATAAATACCTTATTCATTATTATAACGCAATTAAAATTAATTGTATTTATACACTTTCCAGTATTTGTCCAAAAAACACTGAATTCATGCTTTATTCATGATTTATTTATGTTAATATTTATTTAACGACATTTCAGAAGGAAGTCTCCCACTTCTATAAGTGGGGGTCACACACTATAATAAAAGGAAAACTTCAGTGGGAGTCTAAATCTCCTTCTGAAGTCGTTAATTACAGCTCCGCAGGAGATGATTTAATAGTTATATTATAAATATAATCACAATTTATTACGGAGGACAATAATGATTAAAAATGTAATCTTCGATATTGGAAATGTATTACTAGAATTTAAACCACTAGATTATCTTAAAAGAACCTTCAACGATGATAACATTGAAAAATTTCTATACAAAGAAATATTTCAAAGTGAAGAATGGCTTGACCTAGATAGAGGAACCTTAACTCAAGAGGAGGCGATAAAAATAATATCTTTAAGAAACCCTAATTATGAGATGCATATTAAGAAGTGCATGCATAATTGGATTGACATATTGATACCTATTGAAGGCACAGTAAAAATACTCAATAAACTAAAAGAAAAGGATTATAAACTATATCTCCTTTCAAATTTTCATTTATTAGCTTTTGAAACTATTTGTTCTAAATATGATTTTTTCAAACATTTTGATGGAGGCATAGTCTCCTATAAAGAAAATCTTTTAAAGCCTGAAGCTGAAATTTACACTAAACTTTTAGATACTTATAAGTTAAATGCACCAGAATGCTTATTTATTGATGATACCTTAGTTAATATTGAAGCTGCCCATAGACTTGGTATTAAAACACTTCATTTTGAAAGTGCCACTCAGATGGCACATAGCATAATTAAATTGTAATACACGCAATCATTACAATTAAAACATTGCCAATACTTACAAGAAGACAAGCCCATAAATAATGACTTGTCTTTTTGTCTATATATAATGAAGCTGTTAATTATATATTCATATTAACATTGTGTTTACTTTTATATCTTCAATCTTACTTAGGTCTTCTTTTAAAGCAGCTATTTCTGTTTCTTCACCACAAAGTTGTAATAAAATTAACCCTCTTTCTGCACATAAATCTTTGGACGTTTCGTGTAGTCCGAGTCTCATGCTAATAATGCAACCATGTTTTGTTAATATTTCTTGTAAATTTGGAGCAAACCTATTTCTTTTTTCTAAGGCAATAGCCATAATTGTAGTATTCATTTTTAATACCTCCTAAATTATTTTATTTTTTAATTTGGTAGATCTTACCCCTTTATAAACTTAAAAGTATACTTTACTATTTGATTTTTATTACAATTCTATACCTTTTTATTCATTATGTATAGTGATACAATTATAAATAATATTCTAGTTTTAATTAATAATAAAACAGATAGATCCTCTCATAACTACAAAGGGTGTTTCAAATAAGTGGAATAAAAAAAATAATGTTTGACTATCCATAGAAGACATCGTAGTCTATTTACCCTAACAGTTATAATTTATTTACACTATTGACACGTAATTTCAACAATTATTTAGTATTATATTAATTGAAGATATTAGTTTCACAAAAAAATCCATTAAGTAAGTCTTAGATTAAATTTTATAGTATGGCCTTTAAAGGCAGAAATGGAGACTGTTTATTATGAAATCTGAATACGGAAATGTTCCTGAAATGTCGAGATTATCTTCTATCTTAATTGCTTTGTGTGTTGGTGCTTCAGTACTATCGTTGGTTGGAATTAAAATACTTTTAACAGCTATGTAACCTATTGATATAAAGTAATATCATCATTTCCTATTGCAGTAGAAGCTGTACATGGTGTGTTTTTTATTTCCACAAAATTTTACATTTGCTAAAACATAGTGTTTAAGTTATAATTATCATTAATAATGGAGGTGTTTTTATGAACGTTGATTTTTCTAATATTAATCTAAATACCATTATTATGTTTGCATTAGCTATATTACTTGCTTATCTTGGTATTGCTGTATTTAAAATGATTGGAAGAATACTAAGTATTTCAGTTGGTATATTCCTTTTAATATATGTCCTTCAACAAATAGGCATTACAATACCTATATTAACGGATATTCTTAGCGCTATTTTACAGCTAATAAAGCCAATTATCGATATTGTAACAAATTTATTTAATTCTACAAAAATTAAATAGTCATAGACTTTTTTATGTTGCAAAAAACACTATACATTTATTATTGTATAGTGTTTTTTTCGTCATAAAAGATTCGTCTTTTACTTTAATAGCATTAACTTTCTTATTTACTAACAATATTATCATTACCACATAAAGCTAATAGTAACTGTGAAGGCTCCACCTTGAAGATTTAAGTTCAAATTTTATTTCATATATTTTTTCAATAGCATCAATACTACTTTGACAAGTAAAAACCTGCATATAATTGCCAGTAAGTTTTTCTAAATCTATTTTTAAAACCCTTCCTATAACTATAGTTTCAAAGCTATTATCATCATTCTCAATTCTAAATCTAACTGGGTGAATTTTGCCTGATTTACCAAACCAAGCTACCACCTCTATTGGTTTTGCAACTACCTTCATTTTAATTCACCTCTAATTATTAATGATATGATTAATTGTACGAATATATGTTCTCATTGTCAAATTAAAAAGAATTAATTGTAATCCAAAGAAATCATTGACAAGCTACTGTGTCTATTGTATAGTAACAGTAGATAAGGAGGTGATGTGCTTGAATATTCTTATATCAACCCTTTCCCAAACCCCCATATATGAACAAATACAAACCCAAATAAAAGAAATGGTACTCAAAGGAAAGTTAAAATCCCAAGAACAACTGCCTTCAATAAGGCTTATGGCAAAGGATTTAAAAGTTGGCATCATAACCGTAAAACGGGCTTATGAAGAACTTGAAAAAGAGGGTATCATCATCAATTTACAAGGACGAGGATGCTTTGTAGCAGATATCGACAAAAATAAAATTAAGGCAATACACATTGATATACTTAGGGAACGGCTTCTTGAAATCAAAGAATTTGCAGACACAACAGATATATCATCTATAGAAATGTTTGAAGTTCTAAATGAAATATACGGAGGTAGTGAAAATGACAAATAAGGCTTTAGAAATCAAAAACTTGAAGGTCAGTATCGGTAATTTTTCTTTAAATGATGTGAGTTTTTCAATAGAAAAAGGAACTATTATGGGGTTTATAGGAAGAAACGGCTCAGGCAAAACCACCCTTATCAACTCAATACTTAATATGATCCCACAAACAAGCGGAAATGTGTTATTCGACGGTATCAGCATGTACGGAAATGAAGACATAGTTAAAGCAACAATAGGGGTCGTATTTGATAGTTTAATCTATCCTCTTAACCTCAAACCTACTAAAATAAAAAATATGATATCACCTTTTTATAAAACCTTTGATCCTAAACGGTTTGAGGAACTTATGAAACGCTTTGAACTTGATAAGAATAAAAAGCTTTCCGCCTATTCAAAGGGTATGCAGATGAAATTTGGAGTTGTAATGGCACTATGTCATAATCCTGATTTAATCATACTTGATGAACCCACAGCAGGACTTGACCCTATTGCAAGAGCTGATGTTATGGATTTACTTTTAGACCTTATGCAAAATGAGCAAAGGTCTATACTGTTCTCAACACATATTACAAGTGACCTTGAAAAAATTGCTGATTATATAACAATGATTGATGATGGTAAAATTGTTTTTTCTAAGGGCAAAGATGAAATGCTTGATATGTACGCCTTGGCACATGTTGATAGAGATGCTATGACAGATACAATTAAATCTGAACTTATAGGAGTAAAAGAAACAACTTTTGGCTATGAGGGATTATGCAAGAAAAATTTAAAGCTTCAAAATGCAGAAGGAGTTAAAATTGCCAGACCTACCATTGAGGACATTATGCTTTATATGGGTGCAAAAAAATGAAGCTGACTGGAAACTACAGCATAATAAATTTTACAGGGAGGCGAAAAAATGTTAAATAGATTTTGGAATTACCAACTACTTTTAAGTGGTTCACTTGGCTTTGTTAATGCAAAAAAAACTTCAAAATTGCATTTTTTTATTCTATTTATTAGTATATTATTTATGGGCATTTTCACTGGTATGCTTGATGGAGGCGGAGTAATATTTTATCCCATAGTTTTTACTTTGTATGCGGATTATCACATTATAAATTCACAAAATAGATTGTTTGAAATTGTACCAGTTTCAAAGTTATATGTGCTTATAAACATTTATTTATATGTCTTTGTCATGAGTTTGTTTTTTACCGGTGGAGCTATAATCGGATTAGTGCCCTTTAAAATTTTGACACTGTTTACTTCTACCTTCACTTTAGTTGATACTATTATAAGTTTATTAGTAAATAATTGGAGAGCTATATTAGTAGCAGGTTGTATATCAACTATAATAGTAAGCATTTTATTGCCCATATTTTTTATAAAGCCTAATTTACTTAGAAAAGCCCTTACAATATCAGCAGTTGCACTTGTTACAATAGCACTTCTATTATTTAGGAACACCTTGCCTGTTATAACTGAACTTGGTGAAATAAACTTTTTAGAAAGCATTACAATAATGCCTCATTATAATGAAATTTTATTGATATTATGCTGTGTATGCATAGTAATAATCCCTATTTCAATATTCATATCCTACAAACTATATAAAGGAAAGAGGTGCTTAGTATGTTAAAAAAATTTATTGCTTATCAAAAACTATTGCTAAATTCAATACCACCAATTGGTATAATACCTGAAAATCCTTCCAAGATGTTATTTTGTTGTTTCGTAATAGTATTTATGGATATACTTATATTTTCCGGAAATAAAATATCTACAAATAGTATTTTACTCATTGGTTTGCCTATTGGAAGTGTATGGATGATTAACAGAATGCTTTACAATGATCACCATCACAAACTATTTCAAAATGTTCCTGTAAGCAGAAAATATACAGTATTAAATATATTCTTACTGTCAATAGTATCTATCTTTATAGTGTATTTACTATATTTGTTATCTGTTACAGCATTAATAGGTATTACCTTTGGGATTATATATCTTGCAAATCCTAAGAGTTTTAGTAATTCACCTCCAGAATCTGCGGTTCATCAAGTAATAGACACAACAAAAGGTAATATGTTAATGTTATGTATATTAGTAATAATCCTTTTTATTGGCGTTGCAATTACTCTTATAAAAAATAAAAAACTCAGACTTTCCAGCTTTGCAGGATTTGCTACTATTGGTTATGTACTTCTATTTTTCCTAAAGTTTAATATGCCAATATCGCCCAGTTCTGACAAGGTTGAATTTCTTGAAAGTTTCTCTGTCATGCCTCAGGGAAATACAATTCTACTTTGTGTAACTATTGCCACAGTTATAATATGCATTGCTTCAGTTTTTGCGGGGTATAAGCTTTATGTTGGTAAATCAAATGATTCCAAGTACTATTAGTTCTCATTAAATAAACAGCTATTTATCTCATAGCTGTTTATTTATTCTTCACCATATTATTCTATATATGCTTCTCGCAATATCTTAATTTCCTGCGCATAACCAGACAACTCATTTGGAGTTTCTAAAAAGAATGGTAAGTGACGTAGTTTTGGGTGATTAATAACTTTAATAATCACATCTTTTCCAATAGAACCTTCACCTATTTTTTCATGACGATCCTTATGGCTTTCAAATGGATTTTTGCTATCATTTAAGTGAATTGCATATAGTTTATCAAGACCGATAATTCTATCAAATTCATCTACGACACCATCTAAATCATTGACAATATCATAACCTGCATCATAAATATGACAAGTATCAAGACATACACCCATTTTGCCTGAAAGTGTAACCCCATCAAGAATTTGTTTTAATTCTTCAAAAGTTCGACCAACCTCCGTTCCCTTACCTGACATTGTTTCAAGAAGTACTGTAGTGGTTTGTTCTGGTTTTAGCACAGCGTTTAGCATATTTATAATATAATCTATCCCCACCTGAGCCCCTTGCTTTACATGACTACCTGGATGGAAGTTATAAAGACTATTAGGCATGTATTCCATTCTTTTCAAATCATCTTTCATAACATTAATTGCAAATTCTCTTGTGTGCTCATCGGCAGAACAAGCATTTAATGTATATGGAGCATGTGCTAAAATTATAGCAAATTTGTTTTCTTTTGTTATTTGTAAAAGTGCTTCTACATCTTTCGGGTCAATTTCTTTTGCTTTACTCCCTCTAGGATTACGGGTGAAAAACTGGAATGTATTTGCTCCTATTTTAAGAGCTTCTTCGCCCATAGCTTTGTAGCCTTTTGATACTGATAAATGACAACCTATATTTAACATAATTTTTCCTCCAATATTGTAGAGATAATGTAAACACTATCGTTTTTATTTTTTTATTAAACTTTCCCCATTTGTTGAAATTACTTCTTTATACCAATTGAAGCTTTTTTTCTTATATCTTTCTAAAGTACCAGTTCCATCATCATTACGATCAACATATATAAATCCATAACGCTTTCTAAGTTCTGCAGTTGTTGCACTAACAAGATCAATACACCCCCAGGAAGTATATCCCATTATATCTACACCGTCTTCTATGGCCTCAGCTACTTGAACCAAATGATCATTTAAATAATTAATTCTATAATCGTCAATTACTGTCTTATTTCCATTTTCATCTGTTATTAATTCATCCACAGCACCTAAACCATTTTCCACAATGAATAGTGGTTTTTCATAACGATCATAGAAAAGATTAAGAATATAACGTAACCCTTGTGGATCTATTTGCCATCCCCACTGAGAAGCTTCTAAATATGGATTTGCAACGCCAGAAATAATATTCCCCTTGGAAATTTTTTTCTTCTTTGGATCTGCTGTTGCACAGGAACTCATATAATAGCTAAAAGAAATAAAGTCCACTGTATTTTTAAGTATCTCTTTATCCCCCGGTTCCCTATGAATTTTAATATTATTATCTTTAAAGTACCTATCCATATATTTAGGATACGCCCCTCTTGCATGAATATCTGCAAAATACAAATTTTCTCTATCTTGCTTCATTGCTTCCATTACATCGCTTGGATGGGGAGTTAATGGATAATTTGGAACACCAAGAATCATACATCCAAATTTTGCACCAGGTATCATTTCATGACCAATTTTAACTGCCATTGCACTTGCTACTAATTCATGATGAATTGCCTGGTACAGATCTTGTTTTGTTAATTTTTCTTTGTCTTTGAATATACCACCACTCATATAGGGTGCATTTAATACTGAATTAATTTCGTTAAATGTAAGCCAATATTTTACCTTATTTTTATATCTGGCAAAAATTGTTCTTACATAATTCTCGAAAAATCCTATTAACTTGCGGTTTACCCAGCCATCGTAGTTCTTAGCAAGAGCAAGTGGAGTCTCATAATGTGAAATTGTAACAAGTGGCTGCATTCCATATTTTAAACATTCATCGAATAAATCATCATAAAACTGTAAGCCTTTCTCATTTGGCTTTGCATCATCGCCATTTGGAAATATTCTAGACCATGCAATAGATGTTCTAAATACTTTAAATCCCATTTCAGCAAATAATTTAATATCTTCTTTATATCTATGGTAAAAATCAATACCTATTAATTTCATATTATCTTTTGTGGGCTCTTCTGTAACTCCCCCCATTATACCTTTTGGTGCAATATCTTGTGTTGACAAGCCTTTGCCATCCTGATTATACGCACCTTCACACTGGTTGGCCGCTACAGCTCCTCCCCATAGAAATCCTTTCGGAAAACCTTTTGTCATTTTACATCGCTCCTTAGTATATCTCGCGCAACATACGCTAAACGAATTAATTTTACTTATTTACTATTTGTGTACCTGAATTTTTTCATCAATCATTTTATTTTGCTTCCACTTAATAAATTCAATTTTGTGGGGTACTAATCCTGCCTATGAATACTTAAACACCGTTAAATTTAAATTTGTAGAATATATTATCAATAACTAGTGTATCCGAAACTTATATATTAATATGTATAAGAGCTTCCATAAAAATTAATTTTATGGAAGCTCTTTAATTTACTGAAATAAGAAAATGGAAGTCTCATTTTTAACTTATGAAACTCCCACTTTATTTAAAATGCATTTTTATGCTATTCTACTATTATTAAATCCTTTGTATAGTGGTTTAATACTTCGCAACCATCCTGTGTCACTATTACTAAATCTTCTATACGTACACCAACATCCCCTGGTATGTATATACCTGGTTCTATTGAGAAACACATTCCTACTTCTACTTTATCTGTATTAACAGAAGAAACATCTCCAAACTCATGATCTTCAATTCCTATAGAATGTCCTAATCTATGAGTAAAGTATTTTCCATAACCTTTTTCTGTAATATAGTCTCTTGCTGCAGCATCAATGTCACAAAATCTAACTCCTGGTTTAACTTTTTCAATGCCTCTTTTATTAGCTTCTCTAACTATGTTGTAAACTTCTCTGCTATGTTCTGATACACTTTTATAAAAAACTGTTCTAGTCATATCTGAGCAATATGAGTCTTTTATACAACCAATATCAATAACTACACTGTCGCCTTCTTTAACAGTTGAGTTATCCATAACATGATGAGGATCTGCTGCATTAGCACCATAACCTACGATTGGGTCAAAGGAATGTCCTTCAGCTCCCATTTCCTCCCACATATCACCAAGTAGTTTCCCCATTTTCTTTTCAGTATATTTTTTAGTAACAAGTTTTATCATCTTTTCAACGGCAATATCATTAAGTTTTGATGATGCCCTCAAAAATTCTTTTTCTTTTTCATCCTTTGAACTTCTTACTTCATCAATAATGCTAGAACCATTAACAAATGCGCTACCACCTTTTAGCTCCATTAATCTTAATAAGAAATGGGCAGCCCAGTTTTTATCTATACCCATTGGCACATCTTTATTAACATGTGTTGAAAGAATCTCTACTGGTTTGTCCGTATCGCTATACCATACCATTTCCAAGCCTAAATCTTCACTTATAGGGAATAATTCATTAATAAATAACTTATTATGCCCATTTGTGTTGATATACAATGCAAGCATTCTCTCACCAGGTAATATCCATTTGCCCGTAAGATAGAAAATAGCATTCGAATCAGAAACTATCATTTGAGGTATCTTCTTATCTCCCATAATTTTTAAAACTTTATTAAGTCTTTCCTGTATCATTAAAAATCCCTCCTAAAATATTATGATTATATTTTGATTCTCTGCCTTTGGCAGGGAACTATAAACTATTTTTTTTCTTCTTTAAATCCCGTTTTCTTTACAAAATTTTCCCAAATGATATTTCCACTAATTATAACAACTAATGCTCCACCAATCATCTGCACCTCGTATATTATATTTTCTTTCAAACTTGGCATTACTGGTGCTGCTGATAGAACTATACCAAGTACGACTACAACTAATACCATTTGTGCAATTCTAATTGAAATATTGTTATTTTTTGAAAGTTCATATGGTCTTACTTCATTTGGTCTTGTTTTTCTAAGTTTTATATAAGCTGCAAATAGTAATATATAAGGGAACAGCGCTGTAAGTGCTGTCATTGTAATAAGTACATTATATATCGTATCAACTGAAGGTAGCAAATTTATGGCAAGCAAAATTACCGATACTATTATTGCTTGAAGATAAACTGCTTTTACTGGTATATTATTCTCATTAACTTTTGTAAATTTTTCTGAGAATATACCCTTATGAACACTTCCAAAAAGCATTTTTATTGGTGATGCAATATAAAGTATTATTGCTCCAAACACTGAAAGTGATATTCCAAAAGCAACAATTTTTATAAACCAAGTTCCAATTCCAAGACTTGCAGCAACTGTTGAAAGTGCTACTAAAATTCCCTGTGAAGCTGTTATCTTGCTAGCTGGTAAAATAAGTGTAATAGCAATTGAACCTAAAACATAAAGACCTGCAACTAAGGAAGCTGCAATTAATATTGCTTTAGGTAAATCTTTTTTAGGGTTATCCATCTCTGTTACAAAGTTTGCAGTTGTCTCTGCCCCAGATAGTGCAAACATTACGCTTGAAATCGCTGCAAATGAGTCCATATTTAATTTAGGAGTAAGCGTTTTCACTGTATAAACAGATGCTGGCTCATTACCAAAAACGTATACAGAAACAATACCCATAACTATTAGTAATACTGCAGGTACAGTTGAACCTAAAGCTCCGATGTTTGTAAATAGTTTTGCAAACCCCATCCCTCTTGTACTTATATATGATAGAATCCAGAAAATTATTAAAGATAATATCATTACAAACATCTTATTGCTAGCAAGCTCAGGCTTACCAATAGTATAAGATATATTTACAATTAAGAATGTCAAAAATGAAGTATACCAAAATAATTTTGCAGTCCAATTCAGCCATGAAACCAAGAACCCTTGTTTTTCACCATAAGCTTCCTTTACCCACTCGTAAAGACCACCATCTCTTGGATAGGTTGCTGCAAGCTCAGCACAAATAAGTGCACCTGGTACAAAGAATACAAATGTGAAAACTATCCATGTTGGAATAGCTCCTAGTCCTAGCCCAAAGCTCGATGCCGTTGACTTTGCAATCCACCTAATTCCAAAGAGTGCTGATACATTCATAAATACTAAATCCCATAAACCAATTTTTCCTTTAATTAAACCAGTTTTTTCTTTCATTTTTTCCCCCCTGCTTTCTTTTCAGTGTTTTATTAATATTCAGTATATTGTGCTATTTATACTTTTACTCTACCATAATAATTTAACAATGTACAGAATTATTTAAGTATTGCAATAATGTTTTCAATTCTACAGTAATTCATTAAATAATTTTTTTCTTATAAATATCACAATTCATTAAATATTGTAATAACTATGCCGTTTGGTATATTGAATAATTATTTTTAGTATGGTACTATGTTGAATAATAGATGTAATCACTGTAGTAAAAAAAATGAGAAGTTTTTTTAAAAAAACTATTATGCACTGTAACAATTGATTAGACTTGGAGGAAAATAATGTTAACTGAAATAGCAGGAAAAATTCGTAATTTAAGAAAAGAAAAAGACTTAACGTTAAAAGATTTGAGCATAAAGACTGGCCTTTCAGTAAGCTTTCTATCTCAGGTAGAAAACGGCTATTCTTCACTTGCAATAACTTCACTAAAGAAAATTGCAGAAGCGTTGAATGTTCCAATGAACTATTTCTTCAAGCCTCCTGAAATACACAATTTTTTAGTTAAGGCGCAAGAAGAAAAAGCATTTAAAATAGAAGGATCAAATTCAGAATTTATTAGAATTAGCGGAGATTTTACTGGAAGAAAAATTGAGTCATTGATAATCATTATTCCTCCGGGGCAAATGCATGGAAGCAAATCTAGTCATCCCGGTGAAGAATTTGTTTATCTACTTGAAGGAGCACTAATTGTAAATCTTGCCGGAACCGATTATTTATTAAAAGCAGGCGATTCAATACAATATCCCTCAACCACTGATCATTCATGGACAAATCCACTTAATCAGAAAACAAAATTGATTAGCATTGTTACTCCATTAATTTTCTAATTCAATTAAAAAAGAAGGCCATAAGCCTTCTTTTTCAATTTATCTTAAGATAATTTCAAGTCTATGTTGATTTTCCCATTTACTAAACAATAAGCCGTATCATCTTCAACCTTTAGATATACATCTAAAGTCTTAAGTTCTGAAAGTTTATGAGATTTAACCCACTCATCATGAATTTTTTCTAGTATTGTATGTTTGCTAACCTCTTTCCCCTGATATTGAACGTAAAATGAAACATCGACTTTCTTAGCTATTGTTTTTTTTGCAGCAGTTGTCGCAACGGTGGCTGCTTTAGTAGCCTTTGCTTTAACATTTTTAGCAGTATCTTTCACTGCATTAATAGTCTTTTCCACATTTTCTTTTTTCACAACGTCAGAAGCCACTTTTATTGCAGTTTCTTCCGTAGACTTTATAACTTTTTCTGCTTTTGACTTTACAGACTCTTTAGCAGATATTAAATTACTATTTTTTTATATTTTTTACCTCACTTATAATTTTTCTTTATTTTGTTATTATATTCTATATATTTTTTAAAAATCCTTTTTTGTAGGACTAAAATGATTATAATATTTATTTTCAATAATATACTATTTATAATTGCATTCTACAAAAATTATAATACAAATTTACAATAAATATATTATAATTATTAGCTATGTAACGCAAGAACAAAATCTCCCTACGGTCGAGTAAAAACCCTTATGCCAAGCAAATATGATAATTTCATCGTCCTTTAATTATCATATTTGCATCACATTCTGGGCATAGAACAATAGGACTACCACTCTTCTTGTCAAATTCCTCAGGTGTATAACATTCAAACGCAACAAATTCTGGTACCTCTTCTTCATACCCACATTTCTTACATTTAAAAAGTATCATCTTATCGGGCCCCTCTGTTTGAAATGGTATCTCCCTTTCATCCATTTTAATTTTAAAAATCCTTTTAATACGTTCCCATATCATAAATATACCCATACTTTCTGTGCCAAATTTGGAATAACTCCATTAGCTGACCGCATTTTGAACATTTCCCTGGATCTTTAGAAAAATTAATAATCATTAATTCTCTATACTTCATTTTTCTTATTTCCTTTTTCCAATTTATTTTTAATGTGTACTGAATTGCTTTAAGCCCACTTTTTATGTATTGCAATAAACCAAAACATTTTCTAATCTTTATACTTATACTTCCAGCATATACTCCATATAATCTAACCATTTTAAAATATTTAGGCGATATATGCATTAGTAACCTGCCTATAAACACTTGTGCCGTAACTGTTTCTTCTACTCTCTCATTAGTTTCATGACTCTTATACCAAAACGTTACATTTTTCCCATCATAGCTAAGTATTCTATATTCTGCTATCGCAGGTCTTGCTAAATATCTACCGATATATCTTGCTGCACCTCTTGCACTTTTCATTCTTGATTTGGCATTTATGTAAAATCCGTTAGGATAATCTTTGAACATTTTTAAGTACTCTGCTTTTTTATCTGGGTTTTTACTAACCATATAATTTATTAATTTGTACTGCCAAACTTTTCTAAAATATTTATAGTCAAAGAATTCCATATCCTTAACTTCATTATCCCTTGTTTTTATTTCTGGAACCAATGCATGCACATGTGGGTTAAACCCTATATTCCTTCCAAAAGTATGCACTACGCCAATCATTCCACTTTGCCAAAGCACTCCACCTTTTTTGCTTCTTTTCTTCTTTTTATATTCTTCTCTATTTTTATAGTTTACACCATTTGCAAACTCATTTATAACCTCATATACCATGTCTTGCAGGTCTTTCAGACTCTCTCTATTCCAAAAAAAATATTTTCTGTACTCAGTCGGTATCGTAAAAACACAATGCCTATGTGGAACATCCAAGATTTTACTTACTTGTTTCTCTACCCATTCGCTTATGTATTTTTTACCACATTTACTACAAAACCTACTTTTACATGTAAATCCTATTTTAAATACTTCCAGACATTTTAAACATATGTACGCAACAAAACCTAATGAAATATCTCCACATCCTATCATTTTCATTACTTCGATATTCATATGTTCTCTCATCTTTTCAGGATACTTTTCTTTATTCAATTTCCAAAACTTTGAATAATTATCTTCAAATATTTGTTTTATGGTAATCTTATTTTTTCTCATGATTTAATCATCTCATATTTATCTGATTTTTTCTATATATCTTTTAGCTAGAATGTTATCCACAGCGGCTTCCGCAAGCTGTTTCCTATATAACAAAAAAGTGGAATTCCAATGGTATTCCACTTTTCATAAAATATATTAAAAGCACATGTAATTCCATGTGCTTTTAATATTTAGTACTAATTTGCCACCTTGGTGGCACCTTTTTATCTAACGGGTTTAAATCCCTTTAATCTTAGTGCATTTAATAATACAGATACTGAACTAAAACTCATGGCTGTAGCTGCTATAATTGGACTAAGTAGTGGTCCGTTAAAGACATATAGAACTCCCATAGCAACTGGGATACCTAAGGTGTTATATCCAAAGGCCCAGAATAGATTTTCTTTGATGTTTTTTATAGTCTTTTTACTTAATTCTATTGCAGTTGCAACATCCCTTAAATCACTTCTCATAAGAACTATATCTGCGGATTCAATTGCAACATCTGTACCTGATCCTATAGCTATACCTATATCTGCTTGTGCTAGTGCTGGAGCATCATTTATACCATCACCAACCATAGCAACTTTTTTACCTGTGGCTTGAAGTTTTTTAACCTCATTTGCCTTATCTTCTGGAAGAACTTCTGCAAGAATTCTATCTATACCTACTTGCCTCGCTATAGCCTCTGCAGTTATCTTATTATCTCCAGTTATCATTGCTACTTCAATTCCCATTTCATGAAGTTTTTCAATTGCTTTTTTACTACTTTCTTTAACAGTATCAGCAACAGCTATGATTCCTGCCATTTTGCTTTCTACAGCTATATACATTGGAGTTTTTCCTTCTCCTGCTAAATTATGAGAAGTTTGTTCTAGGTTATCTAGATCTATATTGCTTTCTACCATAAGTTTTCTATTTCCAAGTAAAATATTTTTACCATCTATTTTAACCTCAATTCCATGTCCTGGTATTGCTTTAAAAAAATCAAGTGTCTTAAATTCTACTTTATTTTCCTCTGCAGCTTTTACAATTGCTTCACCAAGAGGATGTTCTGAACCCTTTTCTGCTGAGGCTGCTATTTGCAATAAGTGTTCTTGCGTTATATTGTTTGTAGCAATTATATCTGTAACCTTTGGTTTCCCTTCTGTTATAGTTCCTGTTTTATCAAAAACTATAGTTTCAATTTTATGCGCTGTTTCTAGGGCAACTCCACTTTTTATTAAAACTCCATATTCCGCACCTTTACCTGTACCAACCATTATTGCTGTTGGAGTCGCAAGGCCTAATGCACAAGGGCAAGCAATTACAAGCACAGATATAAATATAGTTAAAGAAAATACTGCAGTTTCACCTGATAGGTACCAACTTACGCTAGATAAAAGTGCGAGACCCATAACAACTGGAACGAAATATCCTGAAATTATATCAGCCATTTTCGCAATTGGGGCTTTCGATCCTTGGGCATCCTCTACTAGTTTTATAATTTGAGCCAAGGCTGTATCTTTTCCAACCCTTGTTGCCTTATATTTTATAGTGCCGTTCTTATTAATACTAGCTCCTATGATTTTATCACCAACAGTTTTTTCTACTGGCATACTTTCACCAGTAATCATAGCTTCATCTACAGCAGTAATTCCTTCAACAACTTCACCATCTACAGGCATTTTTTCACCAGGCCTCACAAAAATTATATCTCCTACTTCAACTTCTTCCATAGGCATCTCAATTTCTTTTCCATCTCTTATTATAATAGCTGTTTTAGGAGCAAGCCCCATAAGTTTCTTTATAGCTTCGGAAGTCTTTCCTTTTGTAACCGACTCTAAGTATTTACCTAGTGTAATAAGAGTTATAATAACCGCTGCTGACTCAAAATATAAGTCATAGGCATAATCTACATTTCCATCGAAAATTTGCATTATAGCAAATATTCCATAGAAAAACGCTGCTGAAGTGCCCATTGCAATTAATGTATCCATGTTAGGGCTTCTTCTTATTAAAGACTTAAACCCTACCCTAAAGAATCTATTACCTGCAATCATAACTGGTATAACTAAAACTAATTGCAGAATTGCAAAAAACCTTGGACTGCTCATAGGGTCTATAATTTCAGGAAGATGGTATCCAAATTTTTCAGCTATCATATGTCCCATGGATATAAATAGTAACGGAATCGTGAACATTACAGAGATAATGAATTTATTCCATAATAATTTTATTTCCTCTTCTTTTCTCTCTTTATCAATATCCACAGTAGTTTCACCATCGAAAATTTTGTAACCCGCTTTTTCTACCGCTTTTTTTATATCTGATATTCTAACCTTTGATTGTTCATAGCTTATATTCAGTTTTTCTGTTGCATAATTTACATTTGCCTCTATTACGCCATCCAGCTTTTTAATAACCCTTTCAATGGATTTAACACAAGCCGCGCAAGTCATACCTTCAATTTTAAAAGTCTTGCTAGTTGAATCAATTAAGGCCTTATACCCTGCCTTTTCTACAGTTGCTTGAATATCTGGTACAGATATTTTTGCTTCATCATAGTTTATAGTAAGTTTTTCTGTTGCAAAATTTACATTTGACTCTATTACTCCATCTAGCTTTTTAGTAACTCTTTCAACTGCTTTAGCACAAGCGGAGCAGGTCATTCCATCTATTTTTAATGACTTTGTTGTCATAACTTTCCCTCCTCGTATAATTCAACATTTAAATTCTATTTATCCATTATTTTAGATAAAAGTTCTATAATTTCATCTATTTTTTCATCTCCATTATCCTGCTTAACTGCCTCTACAACACAATGATGCATATGTTGTTTTAAAATTAGAAGATTTGCTTTTTTTAAAAGGGCTTGGGCTGCAATGATTTGATTAGATATATCAACACAGTATCTCCCATCTTCCATCATTTTTATTATTCCCTCTATTTGTCCTTTAGAAGTTTTTAATGCTTGTAACGCCTTAATTTTTTCTACATTCATTTAACCCTCTCCTTATTACCCCCCTATGGGGGGGTGTCTTATAATTACATTATACACTCAAAAGTGTATAATGCAAGAGGAGTTTACTTTAGATTATTTTAATTTGAAACCTTTAACTAATTGGTCATCTTTACTTTCCATATTATCTTTTCCAGCTACTTCTAATTTATATCCTGAACCTTCAAGTTTTTTAACATCCAAACCTGCTTTAATTAGTGGTTCTGCCTTTAGTGCAAATTCCATATCCTCCTCAGATGATCCCAAAACCTCTGCAAAGTGAACTGCATAACCTTCTCCAAGCATTACCATGGCAAAATCCGCTTTATTTGCTGAAGTGTCCTTAGTCCATTCAAACTTTTCGTAAGTGGATAGCTTAAATCCAAAGTGTTGTAGTGCATTATGGAAACCTTTATTTGCTGGGTAGGTCTTAGCAATGGTATTAAAAGCTTTAAAACCATTATCTACATCCACATTTCCTGTTGCTACTCTGCCACATCCGACAAAGGATAACACTATCACGCAAAAAATAACTACAGCTAATACTTTTTTTATATTTTTCATTTAATTACAACTCCTCACATCTATTCATCTATAAATATATAATAAATAAATCTTATGAAGACAATGTGAAGAAATAAAAGAATTTGGCAATTTTTTATTTTAGATCTTTGCTTTATTTCATATTCACACTTAGTGAAACTCAGAATATATTAAAGTACCACCTATAATTTTTTTTATTTAATGATTTTAAAGTGGAACTCCATCACCTAGATGTGCTGGTATTAATACCAAAGTAACTACAATACTTAAGTTAAAGTGTAAAATTTCTTCCTAAAGTAGCGGGTTAATCACTTTAGTTGATTTTTAAACTTTTAACTTAGGCACAGGAAAATAAATAGCAAGCATGCTTATCTGTTATTTATTTGACTGTACCGAAATATAAAAGGAGGGTTTTTATATGAGTCATAGACATAAAAACTGTTGTTGTAGTAATAATTGTTGCTGCAAACCTGTTTGTAGATGTGAAAACATTTGTGGAAACAGCTGTGGAAATGGCTGCGGAAATGGTTGTGGAGGCGGCTTTGGGAATGGTTGTGGTTGTGGCGGTGGCAGTGGTATTTGGCTAGCTCTTTTACTTTTAGGCATTGGTGGACGTGGTGGTTGCGGTGGTTGCGGTGGTTGCGGCGGTGGATTTGGTGGCTGCGGCTTTTAATTAATTTAAAAAGCACTTCTAATAAAATTTTTATTAGAAGTGCTTTTCTTTATTTGTACATAAGTTCTAATTCTTTTTGAATATCATCACTTTCTTGGAATTCATCATAAGACATTTGTTTATCCATTATACCCTTAGGTGTAATTTCTATTATTCTATTTGCAACTGTTTGAACTAGCTGATAATCATGGGATGTAAGTAGCATCGTTCCAGTAAAGCTAGTTAACCCGTTGTTTAAAGCAGTAATAGACTCTAGGTCTAAATGATTAGTAGGCTCGTCTAATATTAATACATTAGCATTACTAAGCATCATCTTAGAAAGCATACATCTAACCTTTTCTCCACCAGACAAGACACTAGATTGTTTAAGAGCTTCTTCTCCTGAGAAAAGCATTCTTCCTAAAAAGCCTCTAATAAAGCTCTCTGCCTTTTCCTCTGAAAATTGTCTAAGCCAATCAACTAAGCTACAATCTACATCATTAAAATATTCTGAGTTATCCTTTGGTAAATAAGCCTTAGAAGTAGTAACTCCCCATTTAAATTCACCACTATCTGGCTCCATTTCACCCATTAAAATCTTAAATAATGTAGTTTTAGCTATTTCATCTGCACCTGTAAAAGCAATCTTATCTCCCTTGTTAACTATAAAAGACAAATTTTCAAGAATTTTTACTCCATCTATAGTTTTACTTAGATTTTCAACTACTACTAAATCATTTCCAGCTTCTCTTTCTGGTTTAAAACCAACAAAAGGATATTTACGTGAAGAAGGTTTTATATCATCTAAAGTCAATTTATCTAATTGCTTTTTACGAGAAGTAGCTTGTTTTGCTTTAGAAGCATTAGAACTAAATCTAGCAATAAAGTTTTGAAGCTCTGCAATTTTTTCTTCTTTTTTCTTATTTGAATCTTTAGCCATTTGAAGAGCCAACTGACTAGACTCATACCAAAAATCATAATTTCCAACAAATAATTGAATTTTACTAAAGTCTATATCTGCAACATGAGTACATATTTTATTTAAAAAGTGTCTATCATGAGAGACAACTATAACAGTATTTTCAAAATTTAATAAGAAATTTTCAAGCCACTTTTTAGATTTTGCATCTAAATTGTTTGTAGGCTCATCCAGTAATAAAATATCTGGCTTACCAAATAGTGTTTGTGCAAGGAGTACCTTAACCTTTTCTGATCCTGTTAGTTCCTTCATTTTTTTGCTTTGAAGTTCTTCAGTTATGCCAAGGCCCATTAAAAGAATTGAAGCTTCTGATTCCGCTTCCCATCCATTAAGTTCCGCAAATTCACCTTCTAGTTCTGAAGCTCTAATTCCGTCTTCATCCGTAAAATCTGATTTTGCATATAATTCATCTTTTTCTTTCATTATTTCAAAAAGTCTTACATGTCCCATCATTACAGTATTAATAACTTCATGTTCATCAAACTCAAAATGATCCTGCTTTAAAACTGCTAGTCTTTCTCCTGGTGTAATTATAACTTCTCCTGTATTAGACTCAATTTCACCTGATAATATTTTAAGAAAAGTTGATTTACCAGAACCATTTGCACCAATTAACCCATAACAATTACCAGGTGTAAATTTTATATTAACATTATCGAATAGTTTACGTGCACCATATCTTAAACTTATATTATTTGTACTAATCATATATTTATAAATACCTCCATACATTAAGTGATTCCATTATAGTCAAACTACTGCCCATTATACCACAGCTCAGGAAAGTAGGCTAATGAAATTTATTCCTAATTTATTTATTTTTATTGAATTTATTAGTGTTTGATGTTTTATTTTGGAGCCTTTCTGCGCGCTTCGCTTTAGGGGCATCCTCTGGCTCAATAATTCTTCCCATGTAGATATCTTTTTGCAAAATTTCTATATTAAAATCTTTTTCATAAGTTTTAATAAGATCAAGTTCCCTCTCTTCTGCTATGGATAGTGCTAGCCCGCGCTGACCCATTCTTGCTGTTCTTCCCACTCTATGTAAATAGTCCTTAGAGTTCTCTGGTATATCAAGGTTGAATATATGTGTTACTCCTCCTATATCAAGTCCTCTAGCTGCTAAATCAGAAGCTACCAAAAGCTGGATTTTCCCTGCATTGAAATCCTCAATAGCTTTCTTTCTATTTTCTTTTTCAGACGTTCCATGAATTCCTTCTGCACTTAATCCATGATATCTAAGCTTTGAAGTTGTAATTTCTACCTCATCACTTTTATTTATAAATATTATTGCTTTTTCAGGGTTCGTAGCACTTATAAGTTTCCTTAAAAGAATCAATTTTTCTCTTCTTTCAACCAGGAAATACATATGTTCTATGTTAGGGTTTACAACGCTTTTATCCCCTACTTTAATAACCTCTGCGTCCTTCATTAGTGTTTTTGAAATTTCTACGGCTTTAAGTGATACTGTAGCTGAGAATAACATGATTTGTCTATCCCTAAGGGTAGTTTTTATTATTGCCTTTACTCCCTCTATGTTATTTTCATCTATCATTCTATCACCTTCGTCAATTACTATAGTCTTTACAAAGTGTGATTTTAGTTTTTTCATAGTTATAAGTTCTAAAATTCTTCCTGCAGATCCAACTACTATATGTGGTTTTTCCTTAAGAGACTCTAGCTGTCTTTTGATATTAACATTGCCTATTATGCTAGTGGATTTTACTTGCGAAGCTGAGTTCTCTGATAGAAGTTCTATCTGCTTATGTATTTGCATTGCAAGCTCATGAGTAGGTGCAAGAATAATTGCTTGGATATCCTTTGATGTTATATCTATTTTTTGGAATATAGGCAGTAAATATGCTAATGTTTTACCTGTACCCGTTTCTGATTCTCCTATTATGTCTTTGTTTTCAAGTCCTAGAGGAATAGCCTTTGCTTGGATTTCTGTAGGGCTTTCGATTCCTTGTTTTTTTAAACCTTCTATAAGGTTTTCTTGTAATCCTAATTCAACAAATGATTTATCCATATTTTCTCCTTTTTTCTAAGAAATCTTATTGTTCGCGTGCTTAAATATAGCCGCTTTTATAGCTAAATAATCTATTTCCTTTGGCAGCGCGTCTTTAATAGGTTTTAATTTTGAAGCTCCGATTTTTTCTATGACCTCTATAATAAGTGCTTCATGATCTTTCGGAATAAAATCATCTAAATTCACTTCAAATCCCTCATAAGCACATTTTAATATATGCTCTTGTACTGTAAGACTTTTTAATTGTCTCTCAGAAATTATATCTTCTATGCGCATGCCTTCTTTATACATATTATAAGTAATAACATAGCTAGGCAGCTTATCTTCATTTTCGCCCTTCTGTTCTACTGCCGCTTCATTTAAAGCCGTAATATCAACTTCTTCATTATATAGTATTTCTTCCTTAAATTCTATATTATTTTCATTCATATATTTTTTTATAACCTGAATAAATTCTTCTCCATACTTATTAAGTTTAGATTCTCCTACCCCTTTGATACTTAACAACTCACTCTTATTTACTGGGAAATATTCGCTCATTTCTCTTAGGGCACTATCTGCAAAAACAATATATGGTGGAACTTTTTCCCGCTCAGAAATCTCTTTTCGAAGTGAGCGCAGTATTTCAAATAAACCATTACCTCCAGCTGCCTTAGCTTTTCTTTTCTCAACCTTCTGATAGACTTTTTCCTGGTTTTTGAGTACTGCCACAGCTTTCTCTTTTAAACGAACCACCGGAAATTGACCATCTGCAAGAGATAAATAGTCTTCTGCCGTAAGCACATTTATAAGGTCTCTTATCTCTTTAACAGTATATTGCTTTATTATTCCGTAGGTAGATAGTTTTTCAAATCCAAGGTCCAAAACTTTTTTATTCTTAGAACCTCGAAGCACCTCTGCAATTAAGGTAGTACCAAATCTCTCCTTCATCCTAAGGATGCAAGAAAATATTTTTTGTGCCTCAATAGTTATATCTACTAGCTCACTTTCATCATTGCAAGTACTACAATTGTCGCATTTATCTCTAGTATTTTCTTCACCAAAATATTCTAAAATAAACTGCCTAAGGCATCTAGTTGTATGCGCGTAATCCACCATAGCTTGAAGTTTCTTATATTCGCTTATCTTTCTTTCAGGAGACACGGTGCTTTGTTCTATAAAGAATTTTTGAAGTAGTACGTCTGCTGCAGAAAATAATAATATGCATTCACTAGGCTCTCCATCACGGCCTCCACGCCCTGCCTCTTGATAATAAGCCTCCATGCTCTTTGTTAAATTATAATGAATTACATATCGAACATTTGATTTGTCTATTCCCATTCCAAAGGCATTTGTAGCAATAATAATATTTATATCATCATACAAAAATTTTTCTTGGTTTTCCCGCCTCTGCGAGTCACCTAGTCCTGCATGATATTTTCCAACATTGTATCCCTTTTTATGCAAAAGCTCATAAAGATTATCCGTTTCCTTTCTTGTAGCGGTATAGATTATCCCTACTTTGTCTTTATTATCTTCAATATATTTCAAAACAAAATCTCTTTTGTTTTCTCCACGAATAACAGTAAAGCTTAAATTTTCTCTATTAAACCCAGTTACATAAATATCTGGCGCCCTTAATTCTAGTAACTTTATAACGTCGAACCTTACAGCCTGCGTTGCAGTTGCAGTGAAAGCTGCTATAATTGGTCTTACATGTAATTTTCTTATCAAACTAGAAATTGCTGAATAACTAGGTCTAAAATCATGTCCCCATTGAGATACACAATGAGCTTCATCCACCGCTAAAAGCGATATTGTTAATCTATTTAGCATGTTACAGAAAGATTCTGATTCTAGTCTTTCAGGTGCAACATAAAGAAGCTTAAACTCTCCCTTAGAAGTCTTATCAATTCTTTCATTAACTTCATTAATGCTGAGTGAGCTATTTATATATGTTGCCGCTATACCTACACTATTTAAGGTATCTACCTGATCCTTCATAAGAGATATAAGTGGTGATATTACAAGAGTTACTCCTGGTAGAAGTAGTGCCGGTATCTGATAACAAACTGATTTTCCTGCACCTGTAGGCATTACAGCAAAGGTATCCTTCCCATTTATAATACTCTTAATTACACTCTCTTGTCCTTTTCTAAAACTATCATATCCATAATACTTCTTTAATTTTTCTTGTGCTTTACGTAACATACATCTCTACCTCTCATCCGTAATAATTTCTTATAATAGTATAACATTATTTAAAAAACTTTGTACCCTTATGGTGTCAAACTTTATTTTGTTTTAAAGTCAAAACAAAGATTTTTAAGTATAACGCTTTAAAAAAAAGCCTGCTATTATTTATTTTTGTCAATTTTATCATATTTAAAACATAAAAAAATAGATTTATTCTTTCATTTTTTCAATGCGAAAAAACTAAAAGAATAAATCTAAAAATCTATAGTGATCCTAATTAAGTTTCAATCCCAGTACCTCTGCAGCTATGGCTAAAACTTCACCAAAATAAAAAGGCTTGGTAATGTATTTATCACATAATACAACCTTACCCCTATTTTTATCTTCTGCTTGTCCCTTTGCAGTTAGAAGTACTATATAGGTATTGATTAGGTTTAATTCCTTTTTCACTATATTACATACCTCATAACCATTTATTTCAGGCATCATAATATCTAAAAACACTAAATTTGGTTTCTCCCTTAGGATTATATCCAGACCTTGCTTTCCATCTTCCGCAAGAAATATCTCTACCCCTTGCTCTTTAAACTCTTCAAGTATTTCATCTAATAATAATCTATTATTAACTTCATCGTCTACTATTAATATTTTTTTCACTTGCATCCCTCACCTTTAGCATTACATATTAATTATTTTTTTGAATTCTTTAACATAGTGTCTACTTACAGGCACTTCCTCTTTCCATCCTTCTATTTTTAGTACAAAGGTACTATTAAACCAGGGAACTATTTTATGAATTTTATCTAAATTAACTAAATAACTTTTATGACTCCTAAAAAAATTATAATTGCTTAATTTATTTCCTAATTGATTTAAAGTGTATTGTGTTGTAAAATTGCCATCTTTCGTTAAAACAAGCACCTCTTTATTTAACACGGTACAATATAATATATCTTGTGGATTCACAAGATATATGCATTCCTCTTTCCAAAGTGGTAGCTTTTTCATGCCCGTAATTTCTTGTTTTTCAGGAAATATATTATTATAGCTAAATGGAGGTATATTTTCATTACAATTATATCTTTCATTTATTTTATCCATGGTAATCTGAAGCCTTTCCTCGGAAAATGGCTTCAAAACATAATCAATAGCATTAATTTCAAAAGCCTTTACAGCATATTTATCAAATACTGTTGCAAATACAATGTTTACTGGGAAATCCATCTTACATATCTCTTCGGCTAAAGTAAACCCATCAATCTCTGGCATTTCTATATCTAGAAATACAATTTCAGGTTTAGCTTTTTTTATAAACTCTAAAGCGGTTAATGAATCCACATATTTGCCTATAATTTCTACCCCACTGTTTTTACTTAAAATAAAACTTAGTTCATTCAAAGACAATTTTTCATCATCTACTAATACTACTCTTAACATATAAATCCCACCCATATTTAAATTTCATCATACTAATAAAATGGAAGCTATTCATATTTTATATTCTCTACTGGTATATATAATGTTATACAAGTCCCCATATTAAATTTACTAACTACTTCTACTTCCGCATTATATAACTCTTTATATTGAGAATTTAAAGTTGAAATTGAGCCCCCACTTTCATCTTTAAATAGCCCCCTTATTTGCACATCCTCCATACCAACTCCATCATCTTTGACTTTTATTACTATTTTTTCACCCTTAATCACAACCATAAAGGTTATTGTTCCTCCATGATTTTTTTTTAAAATTCCATGTATAATTGCATTTTCAATTAAATTGTATATTGAATTTTTAGGGATTAAAAAATTTATATCTCCTTGAATATCGTACACAATATTTAATCTATGGTCAAACCTAACCTTTTGAATATACAAATAAGATTTTATACACTCTATTTCCTTATGCAAAAAAACGACTCCACTCGTTACATCAAATTTAAATCTTAGATAGCTACTAAGTTCTAAAATAACTTTTCTAGCTTCCTTCGAATTTTCCCTACACAATGATAATATGCTATTTAATGTATTAAAGAGGAAATGTTGATTTATGTCAGTTAACATTTGTTTAGGTTCTTTATTAATCTCAATGTTGTTTATATTTTTTAATTTGTTTTTTTCATATACTTTCACTTATTTTTCTCCTTACAAACATTTTTGTTTTACATTATTTAACATAGTGCTTATTATATATACTATGCAATTTTAAAAACATCTTATTTTTATCTCTAGTAAGTATATCGTTAAATCATGTAAATACCTTAGAAAAAAATTATACCCTTTATTAATTAACTCCTTTACATTTTCATATTATTAATTTACTATTAATTAATAGAATTCTATTAATAGTAAATTCTATTAAAGTATAGAGGAGGTTTTTAATTATGGCAGCTGCACATTCGTTTGACATAGTATCAGATGTAGATTTGCAAGAAGTAGACAATGCAATAAACCAAGCATTGAAAGAAATCAAACAAAGATATGATTTTAAAAACACTATTACTGAAATCAACCTAGTTAAGGAAGATATCAAAATAGTATCTGATGATGATTTTAAATTGAAATCAGTTATAGAGGTTCTTGTAAGTAAATTAATTAAAAGAGGTATATCTGGAAAAGCATTAGATCTAGGTAAACAAGATGTTGCTACATTAGGTTCTGCAAGACAAACCGCTAAAATTGTAAAAGGTATTTCCACAGAAAAAGCAAAAAAAATAATTGCAGAAATTAAATCTAGTAAAATTAAAGTTCAAGCTCAAATTATGGATAACCAATTAAGAATTACCGGTAAAGACCTTGATGATTTGCAAGAAGTAATGGCACTTGTAAAATCAAAAGATTTTGATATTGCTCTGCAGTTCACTAATTATAGATAGTCACCTGCTCAAAGGCTAGTACCCATGGTACTAGCTTTTTTTGCTATTTATTTTAAACACGTTTTTACTTTATACCCTATAATCTTTTACACTAATTACAATTCATTATAGATATTGTATTTATATAAAAAATTATGTATAATGTAGAGGGCATTATAATACTGTTTAAAATGACAGACTATTATGACCTTTTTGCATAATACGTAAAACTTTATTAATTTTTATTATTATTATTAAATATTTTCATAAACCTATTGACGTTTTATGTTATTTTTGCTACAATTTAATTATAAATAAGTCGAAAGATGTTCGAGGAGGAAATTATATGAAATCAACAGGTATAGTAAGAAAAGTGGACGAACTTGGAAGAATTGTTATTCCTATAGAATTAAGAAGAACTTTGGATATAGATATCAAAGACGCTTTAGAAATCTATGTAGATGGTGAACAAATCATCCTAAAAAAATATGAGCCAGCTTGTATTTTCTGTCAAAACGCAAGAGATGTTGTAAACTACAAAGGTAAAAACATTTGTAAAGATTGTCTTGCTGAATTAGGATCAGGAAAATAATTTAAGATTTTTTTAAATAAGCCCTTAGCTTGAATAAGCCATGGTCTCAAAAAATAAACGAGATTTCCTTTATTGGGATATCTCGTTTATTTTTTTATGTTTTTAGTCTAAACTCGCTACAACACTTAGAACAAGTTACAATGATTTTACCCTTCCCCTTTGGAAGTCTTAATTTTTGCCCACATTTAGGACAAATGGTAACTATATATTTTCTTCTTTCTTTTAATCTTTCCATAAGTTTATATTTCTTGATTTTAGCATTAAGCATTTCCATATCTTTCTTAATATTAATTAAGTTCATGTTTTTCTTGAAATTATCCATTTTATAATTAAAACTTCTTTTTGTGGTTTCAAAAACAAATTTTTTATTATTTCTACCATGTACTTTAATTGATTTGCTCCTCCAAATTGAATAGATAATAATTGCTGTTCCTAAAATCCATGCATACCCAGTTACAAACAAAAATACTCCTATCAATAAGATTATTTTTGAAAACCTATCCCAGCCATAAAATTCTCTAGCAAAGTTAACAGACATTTATACTATTCCTCCTATTATCCTCTGGAGTAATTAACAATTCACAATTGTTACTACCCTTCTTATTCTTACTTTCATTTTATCACTATAACACCTAAATCATTATTAATTTTCTGTAAAAAATATCCCTGAAAAGTTCATAAAATTTTGTAATAATTTTTATTTAATTGCATATTTTATACTTTTTGTCGAATGTATTTGCATTTTTCATTTTTAGTCTTTATCATATTAACTTTTTAAAAATTCTATTGACTATTTGTGTTAATCATGCTATTCTTAAAATAGGAAATAAGTCGAATAACAACAATAGTAAGCCACTAAAGATAAAACTTATTTCGATATAAACTTACAAATATTAAAATCCCCCAAAAACAAAAGATAAATGGAAACTACTTATTTTTTATATTTAACAATGATGGTGATTATTTGTTCTAATATTTAAACTAACAAACAAAAAAAAATATTATCGTATTCGTAGTTGTAAATATCTTATATTGATGTAGATATATTTGTAGCAGTTATAAATATTTAGTTTCCTTTTCTTTATCCCCCCCATGTACTCAGTAAATTAAAAAGAACTTGAGCAAATGCTCAAGTTCTTTTTAATTTACTCCCAAAATTCACAAACCTTTTTTCTTGCATCTTCACTACTATTTATTTTGATAAAACCATCCCATTGCTTCGGAAACAGTCGTCTATATCTCTGCTCTAGAAATCTATCATCTATTAAAAGAACCGTACCTCTATCTTCCTCCGTTCTAATTACCCTTCCTGCTGCCTGTAGTACTTTATTCATTCCTGGATACATATAGGAATATTCATATCCGCAATTGCTTTTTTTATCATAGTATTCCACAATAATTTCTTTTTCAAAGCAAATCATAGGGAGTCCTACCCCAATTACTATTGCACCAATCAGCCTGTCACCTTTTAAATCAATTCCTTCCGAAAATATACCACCTAAAACTCCAAAGCCTAAAATATTTTCAGAGTCCACATTATTAAAATTTTGGAGAAAAGCTTCTCTTGCATCTTCAGTCATAAAATTAGTTTGAATCCTTACTTTAATTTGTGGATATTTCAGAACAAACATATCACTCACGACCTCCATATACTTATAAGAAGGAAAAAACACCATATAATTCCCATTTTTAGCGCTTATTACAGCATATATGTATTCTACTATTTTGGAGTAACTATTTTCTCTATATTTATATTTAGTAGAAATATTCTTAGCTATCATTACTTTAAGGTTTTTT
Source organism: Clostridium sp. FP1 (assembly GCF_011065975.2). Classification (NCBI taxonomy): domain Bacteria; kingdom Bacillati; phylum Bacillota; class Clostridia; order Eubacteriales; family Clostridiaceae; genus Clostridium; species Clostridium sp. FP1. Next base: position 3,929,151 of record NZ_JAAMNJ020000001.1, read on the forward strand.
TTATGGAATGGAGAATCTAAAGTTAGATGGTAATCTTCCTTTTCTCCACCCAAAATTTCTTTAAAGTATAATAAGGGTAGCAGAGTTGCAGAGAAAAACACCACTGATTTCCCTCTTTTCGCTGCCTCTCTTAAAAGCTTGGATGGATCGAGGCAAAACATCTTTAACACTACATCATCTTCAGTACACTCTACATAGGTTATATACTTATCATCATAAAGTTCAGATATGCGAATAAAGCTCAAGGAATTAAAATACAAATCCAAAAATTTATCATACACTTCAGACTTTTCATTTTTTGTCAGCCATATTTCTAGTATTTTAGTAAGTTTATTAAGAAGATTATATATATCCTCAGGCTGAGAATTTTGTTTATAATATCCATCTTCATTGCACATTTTTTTCATACTAAGCATAAGTGCATTTAACTTGTTCAAAACTTTATATAAGTTATCCTGGCGACCTTTTATTTCTTTTTTTAACTCTAGAAGTGGCTTTTTATGAAACTCGCAAGAAAACATTTCACGAGCCCTATCCACTAGGTTATGAGCTTCATCAACCAAAATAGTATAATCTCCGCTATTATCCATAAAGAATCTCTTTAAATAAACTCTAGGGTCAAACACATAATTATAATCGCATATAACACAATCAGACCATATTGTTAGATCCAATGAAAATTCAAAGGGACAAATATTATATTTATTTGAATAAATCTCAATTACCTCTCTACTAAATGTATTTTCATTCTCTAGAATGTCCTGTAGAGCCTCATTAACTCTGTCAAAATGCCCTTTTGCAAATTTACATTGCTCAGGATTACAGGCACTCCCCTTACTAAAACATATCTTATCCTTTGCTGTTATTGTAATAGTCTTGAATTTAAGTCCATTATCCTTCATTTTATGAAAGGCATCCTGGGCAACTTGCCTTGTTATAGTTTTGGCTGTTAAGTAAAAAATTTTTGAAGTATATCCTTCTCCCATGGCTTTAACCGCTGGAAACAGAGTAGATATAGTTTTACCTACTCCAGTGGGGGCTTGCAAAAACATTTTCTTGTGTTCTACCACTGTCTTATATACAGAAACAGCCAGTTCCCTCTGACCTTCCCTGTAAGTATCAAAAGGAAATTTCAAATCTTTTATGCCGATGTCTCTCGCCTTATTCCAATCACTAGTAATATTTGCCCATATAAAATAGCTAGAAATAATTTCATTAAAGAATTCTTGGAGTTCTTTAATTGAAAAGGCTTTAATAAATCTCTTGATTTTTTCACTATCTATTTCATAATATGTTAATTGCACATACATATCCTTACGGTTATTTTGAATCCCATATATATATGCATAGCACTTTGCTTGAGCCCAATGAAGACTATTGTAATCCTCATGGAGCAATTCTAAATCTTTAGTAACTGTTTTGATTTCATCTATAGTAACCTCATTATCTTTTATTAGAATACCATCAGCACGCCCATCAATTATAATATTGCCACCATTGTATGGTACAATATGCTTTAAGCTTACTTCAGAGGAATATTCTTCTCCAAGAAATACAGAATATTTTTCTCTATTTTCCTTCTGAATTTTCTGGTGTGCTTTAGTACCCTCTACAGCTCGACTGCTGCCCATAAACCTCATATCTAAATCCCCTGCACGCATTACAAACTCTACTAAATTGCGCACTGATATTTTTATATCTCTATTTTTCTCCATAAGTTTTACCTTCTTAATAACTTTTAGTTGTTTTTCTGCGCCTCTATTTCCTCATCTAATTCATTTAGATATGTCCATCTTGTAATGTAGTGTTCAATTTCAGCTTCTATATTCTTTTGCTGCTCAACTAGTTTCTGCAAAAATTCAAAATCACTACTTCCAGCATTGATTTTTTTATTAACTTCTTCTAGCTGCTTTTCTTTTTCCTCAATTCTATCGTCAATTTCATCAAATTCCTTCTGCTGCTTAAAAGTAAACTTCAAAAGCTTATTTTCTTTAATTTCCTCAGTTTTACTGCTTTCCGTCCCTACACTTATACTTTTTTGCTCTTCTTTATCTTCGTCTATTAAATTCGGATTTTTTTCTATATATTCTTTATACTCAGAATAATTGCCTACAAATTGAATTATCTTTTCATTTCCCTCAAAGCTGAATATTTTATCAGAAACTCTATCTAAAAAGTATCTATCATGAGATACAGTTATAACCACACCATTAAATCCATCTAAATAATCTTCAAGTACTGCTAGAGTTTGAATATCGAAGTCATTAGTTGGCTCATCTAAGAACAGTACATTTGGAGCTTCCATAAGAATTCTTAATAAGTATAATCTTCTTTTTTCCCCACCAGATAAACTTGAAATAAAAGAGTGCTTTGTAGTTCCATCAAATAAAAATCTCTCAAGCATTTGAGAAGCTGTAATTTGCTCTCCATCGCCTGTAGTTATATATTCTGCCCCTTCGCGAATGTACTCTATAGCACGCAGTTTCTCATTCATCTCACCATTTTCTTGATGGAAGAAGCCAATTTTCAATGTTTCGCCCCATTCCACAACCCCTGAATCCTGACTTATGATTCCACTTAGAATATTCATAAGCGTAGACTTCCCTATACCATTAGGTCCTATAATACCTACTTTATCTCTCCTTGTAAAAATATGACTAAAATTACTAATTAATTTCTTGTCACCATAGGCTTTATAAATATTTTCTACATTAATAATCTTTTTCCCAAGCCTAGTGGATGCTGAAGATAATTCTAACTTTTCGTTTGTTACCTCAACTTTTCCATCGCGAAGCTCATCAAAACGGTCAATTCTTGCCTTTTGCTTAGTAGTTCTAGCTTTTGCTCCACGCCTTATCCAAGCTAGTTCCTTTTTAAATAAACTCTGTCTTTTCCTCTCTAGTGAATCCATTAAAGCCATTCTTTCAACTTTCTTTTCCAAAAACACACTATAATTCCCCTGGTAACTATATAGATTTCCCGCGTCCAGTTCAATAATTTTATTTGTAATTCTATCTAAAAAATATCTATCATGAGTAATCATAAGTAATGCACCTTTTCTACTATTTAAAAATTTCTCAAGCCAATCTATTATTTTATTATCCATATGATTGGTAGGCTCATCTAAAATTAATAAATCCGAGGGAGTAATTAGAGCACTACATAGAGCCACTCTTTTTCTTTGTCCCCCTGAAAGGTTGCCTATCCGCTGCTTAAAATCGGTTATTCCAAGCTTTGTAAGTATTATTTTAGCTTCATTTTGAACCTCCCATCCATTACATGCATCCATCTTAGTGTTAAGGTTCATCAAAACATTTTGAACGGACTCATCCTCTGGATTTTCCTCCATTTTTTCTATAGCTACTTCATATTCGCGTATAACCTTCATAACATCAGTTTCACTTTTAAAAATTTGCTCAAGCACTGTAGCCTCTGGGTCAAATTCAGGATTTTGAGGTAAATATTCTATATTTACCTTATTTCCCTTTAAAATTCTTCCGGCGCCCGGAACTTCAAGTCCAGCTATTATTTTTAGAAATGTGGATTTTCCCGTACCATTTACTCCGATTAATCCAATTTTATCGCCATCGCTTATACCAAGTGATGCTTTATTAATGAGTACTCTCTCACTATAACTTTTACTCACTTCTTCTATTGTTAATATATTCATATAAGTACCACCCTTTTCATGTTATAACTTTATACCTTAATTATAACCAAATAAACACCCCAGTGATAGTGTAAATTTGCAGATGGCAAATTTACACTACTACTGGGGTCTATTCCTTTAAAATCTAGAGTTTTTTATGGATTCAAAGTTACCTATTATTAATTTCGAATCCATACTTTCATTATAATAAATAACAATAGACTCATAACTAATGCAGCCACAAGCATTATAGGCATCAATATCTGAAATTGTGCTATAACAATGGCTACAATGTCCCTCCAACCTACAGCTTGATTTTTCTCCAAATCATTACATCGTAAATCATCAGCTTTTATCCTTTCTATTTCTGTTCCCTTTGTCATACATTTATCCCCCTTGTTAAATTTTACAGTAAATGACAAGCTACAAAGTGTTCTCCCCCTACATTTTTATATTGTGGGCATTCTTCACTACATTTTTTCATAGCATAAGAGCAGCGGGTATGAAATTTGCAGCCTGATGGTGGATTTGCGGGGCTTGGTATATCACCCTTCAGTATAATTCTTTCTCTCTTTAATGTTGGATCAGGCAATGGTACAGCAGATAATAATGCCTTTGTGTATGGATGAAGCGGATTATTGTACAATTCATTTTTTGGTGCGAGTTCCACCAAAGAACCTAGGTACATGACCCCTATTCTGTTACTAATATGTTTTACTACACTTAAATCGTGTGAAATAAACAAATATGAAAATCCCATTTTTTCTTGAAGATCACACATTAAATTTACTATTTGAGATTGAATAGACACATCTAGTGCAGATACAGGTTCATCTGCAACTATAAATTCAGGATTTAATATAAGAGCTCTTGCTATTCCTATTCTTTGCCTTTGGCCACCTGAAAATTCATGGGGATATCTTCTTATATGATAAGGCGCAAGGCCACAAATTTCTAGTACCTCTTGAACTCTAGCAGTGATTTCACTCTTAGGTAATATTGCATGATCTATTAGTGCTTCTCCAACTATTTGCCCTATAGTAAGTCTTGGATTAAGAGAACTATATGGGTCTTGGAAAATTATTTGCATCTTAGGTCTTATATTTCTTAAATCTTTTTTTGAAAGTTCAAATACATTTTTATCTTTAAAATATACATCCCCTTCTGTTTTATTTAGAAGTCTCAACATAGTTCTGCCAACTGTAGTTTTACCACAGCCAGATTCCCCAACTAGGCCCAAGGTTTCTCCTTTATTTATATATAGAGATACTCCATCTACAGCTTTAACAAAGCCCACAGTCTTTTGAAGTATTCCACCTCGAATGGGAAAATATGTTTTTAAATTTTCTACTCTAACTATTGCCTCGCCCACTTACTTCCCCTCCTCATATAAAAAACAAGCTACCTTATGTCCTGGTGTTATCTCTTTAATAGGTGGTTGCTGCTTTCTACAAATATCCATAGTTTTCGAACACCTTGCACAAAAATAACATTCTTCTGGCATATTAATTGGGTTTGGAACTTGTCCAGGTATTGAATATAATCTATCCACATCTTCATTCAGCGAAGGTTTAGATTTCATTAATCCTTCAGTATATGGATGCATGGGATTCTTAAATAACTCAATTACAGGTGCTTCCTCAATAACCTTACCAGCATACATAACCACTACATATTCTGCCATTTCAGCTATTACTCCAAGGTCGTGAGTAATGAGCATTATTGAAGTATTAAGTTTTTTCTTTAAATCCTTCATAATATCAAGTATTTGTGCTTGAATTGTTACATCTAATGCAGTTGTTGGCTCATCTGCTATTAAAAGTTTTGGATTGCAAGACACTGCCATTGCAATCATTGCCCTTTGGCGCATACCTCCGCTAAGCTCATGGGGATAGCACTCAACTATTTCTTCTGCTCTTGGTACTCCAACTAGCTTTAACATTTCTATTGCCTTTTCCTTAGCTTGTATCTTATTCAACTTTTGATGAAGCAGAATTACTTCTTCTATTTGATACCCTATAGTAAATATAGGGTTTAAGGAGGTCATAGGTTCTTGAAATATTACCGCTATATCATTGCCCCTAATTGCCCTCATTTCATCATCTTTAAGCTCTAATATCTTTTTATCTTCAAATATAATTTCGCCCCCAACTATTTTCCCTGGTGGAGAAGAAACTAATCTCATTATAGACATTGCTGTAACGCTTTTACCACAACCTGATTCTCCAACAACTCCTATTATTTCACCTTTCTTAATATTAAAACTAACATCGTCAACGGCTTTTACAATACCATCCTCTGTATAAAAATAAGTTTTCAGATTTTTTATTTCAACTAAATTATTACCCATTATATGCCTCCTAAACTTTTAGTTTTGGATCGATGGCATCCCGAAGTCCATCTCCAAATAAATTTATACCCATTACTGTTAAGAAAATGCATATACCAGGAGGCGCCCAAATCCAAGGTTTAAATTGTAATATATATGAGTTATTAACTGCTTGAACCATTTGACCCCACGATGGTGTTGGTGGCGTAACCCCAAGTCCTAGAAAACTCAATGTTGATTCTGTTAAAATTGCACCACCGATACCCAAAGTAGCTGAAACTATAATAGACGCAAAGGTATTGGGTAATAAATGACTAAATATTTTTCGCCTATCCTTAAGGCCTAAAGCTTCTGCAGCCTGCATAAATTCCTGTTCCCTAAGGGATAATATTTGGCCACGAACAATACGACAAAGACCCGGCCATCCAATGAATCCTATAATAAACATAACTACGTACATCCTATACTCTGGGGGAACTTTTAAATCTGACATTACTGCTGCCAGCATTATAAGTAGTGGAAGTCCTGGAAAACATAAAAATATATCAACTATTCTCATTATTATCCCATCCACTATCCCACCATAAAAACCTGCTATTCCGCCTAATACACTTCCAATTAGCACTTCAACAAACACAGCAAGTATTCCTACAGAAAGAGAGATTCTACCTCCATACATTACTCTTACTAAAACATCTCTTCCTACATCATCCGTACCCAATAAATGTTTGAAAGATGGGTTGGCTGATACATTAAATAAATCTATACTTTCCATTTTATAAGATGATATTAACGGTCCAATGAAAGACATAAGTATCATAAAAGTCAGTATATACATTCCAAACATAGCTAGTTTATTTTTCTTTAATCTTTTCTTTATTATCTTCCAAGGGCTCAAAATTTCTTCTTTTTTTACTTGTTTAACTTCTGGTTTCAATTCTAGTTGCATTTTGACACCTCCTATTTAAGCCTTATTCTCGGATCCACTACGGCATACGTAACATCTGCAATTAAATTTCCAAACAAAGTTAATATTGCAAATAAGATATTTATCCCCATCATCAGTGGATAATCCCGTCCACTTACTGCACCGATATCTATAGGTCCTATGCCTGGCCAGCCAAAAATGCTTTCTGTAATAAATGCTCCAGAAAATAATGCTGGAAGCCAAAATCCAAGTAGTGTAATAACAGGAATCATCCCATTTTTAAGAGCATGTTTATATATAACAACTTTTTCCTTAAGGCCTTTAGCTCTAGCAGTCCTTATGTAATCCTGCCTTATTACCTCTAGCATACTAGATCTTGTGTATCTCATAAGCCCTGCAACACTCCCTAAGGTAAGCACAATTAGTGGCAGTATCATATGACGAGCTATATCTAGGGCATGGGTTATACCTACTGCGGTACTTCCGGCTGTGCTCATACCCGAAACTGGTAACACTAACAAATCCACCGCAAAGACTTTGATAAGAAGCATTCCAAAAAAGAAGGAGGGCATTGAAATGCCTATCAGGGCAAATATGGTGAAAAATCCATCAAACTTGGAATACTGTTTAGTAGCAGAAATTACTCCAATTGGAATTGAAATTAATACACTTAATATTAATGAGAGTATAGATAGATAAAAGGTATTCCAAATATATGTGTTCATAACTTTTCCTACTGGTTGTTTAAATGTGGTAGATTCGCCCAAATCACCATGGAGCATTCCACCTGCCCACCTAAGATATTGCTTGTACACTGGTAGATCTAGTCCCATTTGGTGTCTTAATTCTTGTTTTCTTTCTGGTGTTAAATGTCCATCCATTTTCCCTGTTAATGCATCACCTGGTGCCAACTGCAATATGAAAAATATTACTATAGATACCCCTATTAAAACAGGTATCATTTGCAGCAATCTTCTGGTTATATACTGCCTCATGATAATCCCCCTTTATAAACTATGCTTGGATTTAACCAAGCATAGTAAAATATATTAATAATTTTTTTACCTATTTAGCCTTAGGCACAATTAATTCTGCCTTTGCAATTTGATGTGTAAACTTAATATATGGGGATAAGTCCATACCTTTAACTCTTGAACTTACAGCCCACATTTCTTTACTTTGATCCATAAAAATGTATGGGAGCTCTTCATTAACAATTTTTAGCCATTCTCCATATAATTTTTTTCTTTCTTTCAAGTCTGTAGTTTTAAGAGCTTCACTCATCAATTTATCACTTTCTGCATTTTTCCAACTTCCAGCATTATATCCACCTAATTCTGCTTGTTTAGAAGCAAATATTCCTGATGGGTCAGGATCAATACTTAAACTCCAGGACATATTATACATTTCAAATTTTTGTTCATCAAAAACCTTTGTACTCAAAGTGTTGAATTCCATTAATTCAGGAATAACATCTATTCCTATAGCCTTCCAATTGTCTTTTACTATTGGAATTAACATTTCAACGTATTTACTTCCTTGATAAGTCATCCAATGAATTTCAAATTTTTTGCCATCCTTATATCTAAAGCCATCATCTTTTTTAAGCCATCCTGCAGCTTCTAATAATTGATTTGCTTTTTCAGGATTATATTCATATTTGTTTATATCCTCAGTATATGCCCAAGAAACTCTTGACATAGGCACATTGCACACATCAGCATAACCCTTATATCTAGCATCTATAAATCCTTTTCTATTAAGTCCATAAGCAAGTGCTTGACGTACTTTCTTATCTTTGAATTTTTCATTTTTAAGGTTTAAACCTATAAACCCATATCCATTTTCAGGATAAAGTTGCATATTTATAAATCCTTTACCTTGAAGCATTTGAATATTTTCTGGTGCAGCTGGAATTCTATCCATATCTACTTCACCAGCAGATAACCCTTGAATATTAGTTTGGGCAGTAGTAACCTTTAAGATTACCTTGTCAATCTTAGCTACGCCATCCCAATAGCTTGGATTTTTTTCAAAGTCAGCTTCTTGTCCTGCCTTATAATTTTTAAAAACATATGGACCACATCCCATAGGTTTTAAGAATAAATCCTTTATTTTTTTAATATCACCTTTTTCAAAGTTGTAGTAGCTCTTGCACATAATTCCTGTTCCAAAATCTGAACTAAGTGCTGGAGCTTTTACTTCAGTTTCAGTGAAGGAAATTGTATAATCGTCTATAATCTTTATACCTTCAACAGTTTTAGCCTCTCCCTTATGATACTCTTTATATCCAACTAATTTGTCTACAGAGTCTGACCTTGAGCCATCATACTTTGGGTCACAAATAGATGTAAAAGTAAATTCAACATCCCTCGCCGTTAATTTTTCTCCATTACTAAATTTAATGTCTTTGTTTAAATGGAAAGTATAGGTTTTACTATCTTTTGAAATCTCCCATTTTTTAGCTACTTTCCCTATAGGATTTCCTTGAACATCATTTGACATTAACCCATCAAACACCATATCAGTAACATAACTATCATCTACTGTACTTGCATATATTGGATTGAATTTCCCTTCTGGTGCTGCAAAACCAATAATTAAAGTATCTTTTCTGTCTCTTGCTGTAGGTGGCAATTTTTCTGGATTTGTAGCAGCTAAAACTTCTGATGCTTTTAAATCCTTTCCCGCTCCTGCAGAACTGCTTTTACCACAACCTGAAAGTATTAGAGTCATTGACATGGCTAAACTTAAAAATCCAGCAACTTTTCTTTTCAACATTTTTTCCCCCTTTTATTTTATAAACTTTTGAGGTTTTAATATAACCCCTTTATATTTGCAAGTATATTTCTAATATTTTTTTCCAATATATTTACTATCTTTTACGTGAACTTTTTTGGAAATAAAACATATTAAAAATATAACTTAAGGCAAATCATTAAAAATATAGTAAAGTACCTTAATTAAGGACTTCAGAATGATGCTTATACACCACTAAATTTTCCCTACCCATATAATTATATGGGTTAGAGTTAATTTAATGTTATGGTTTTCTAATTTAAATAAATTATAGTATCTTTCCTATAAAATGGCAATATTTTTTGTTCGACTTATATTTCTTCTTGTTTTTTTTATATTTTTTTGCAAAATAATAGTCTTTTATACAAAATTTAGTCACAGTATTGTATAAATAATAAATTTGCAAATAGAAGTTATATTCTTACAAATTCGCTTGTTAAATTTCTTTTTTTTAACTACCTATCAATAAAGCCTTGTAACATCTATCCTGGCATAGGTTTTAGCAAAATTGACTAATAAAAAAAAGACTCACAATTTTTTTAAAATTGTGAGTCTTTCTGGAATATATCCTCGGCCTTATATTTTTTGTTTGTTAAAGTTTTAAATCTTATACTCTTTTTTTTAAAAATTCTATTTTAAGGTACTATATATTTAATTACAGTACCTTGTTTTATTTTTTTTCCACTTATATCCCGTACACTATCATTGACTACTAGATAATATGTTTGTCCTTTTTTTAATTGTTCATTAGGCGTTACTATTACTGTATTATTATTAATATCTAATTTTATTGGAATTCTTTTTCCTGTAATCTCATCCATAAGCTCAATTCCTTGTGACTTTATACTATCAACCTCTATAGGCATATTAAAATTAATGGTAAAATGCTTATCTACATTTATGTCCTTTTTTAAGTGACTTAATATTTTATAATTTGAAAAACCAGAGAGAATTTTATTACTTGACTGTTCACTCGTAATTTTTTCCCAACCTGCAATAGTTCCCAGGTAATTATTATTTAGTGAATTCTTACTTAGTATGTAAGTAAATGCAGTCCAATATTCCTCACTTCTAGCCATTTTAAGATCAATATAAAACTTTTTGCTATCAATATCAATTCTCATATATCCACTTTTGTCTTCTGGCACAGTTGTACTACTTAGTAGTAAATTTGCTACCTTCAAAGAGTCGACCTTTTCATCCTTTACTTCAAAATCTGGAGATACTCCAGTCTTATGAATTATATTTCCATAAGGTGAGTAAAACTTTTCCACAGTAAGCTTAAGGACGCTACCATCAGACAATGGAAACATTTGTTGAGCAACTCCTTTTCCATAGGTTGTTGTGCCTATAAAAACAGCCTTGTCATAATCCTTAACAGCAGCTGCTAATATTTCTGATGCACTAGCCGAATATTGATTTATTAAAAAAATAACAGGCTTTTCTATTAGTTTTCCATGACCTTTAGCTTTGTATTTATATTTGCCTCCAAGTTTATCCTCTATAATAATTGCGGGTGCACCCCCAATAAAATGACCTGCTATATCTAGCGCTGTGCCCATATAGCCACCACCATTATACCTTAGGTCTATAATGTAGCTGCTGGCTCCCAGCTGGCTCATTTTATTTACGGCTGCTGAAAACAAATCACCAGTATCCTGTCCAAAAGACACAATAGATATATATGCTACCTTACCTGGTAGCATTCCACTACTTACAGTTGGTGACTTTATTTCTCTACGCTGAATGTTAAAATTTAGTGCTGTGCCATCTCTTTGCACTACTAACTTCACATAAGTACCGGTTTCACCCTTTATATATTTTATTGCTTCCTCAGCAGACGGAATTCCGACTAAATTGTTGTTATCTGCTTGTACTATAATATCTCCCACCTTAAGTCCCGCCTCTATTGCTGGAGAATTCTCAATAACCCTAGACACTCTTATTCCTTGTGGCAGCATATCAATTCCAACACCTATTCCACTAAATGTATTGTTTATGCTCCCTACAAACTCAGAATACTCCTTCTTTGCAAAGTAATCAGAATAGGGATCATTAAGTCTCTTCACCATTTCAGTTAAATCTGGTGCATCTAATACGTAATCTGATACTGTATTTACATAGTTCGTTTCTAATACTTTTTTACCTTCTTCTAGTACTGTAGGTTGAGCTAGTACTTTTGCATAAATGGGGTTTAGAAATAATATTATTAGGAATACACTTAATACCTTTTGAAACTTTTTCATATTTATAAACGATTGCTTTTTCATATCCTCTCTCCTGTCAAATAATGATTTTACCTTTGGTGCTGTAATATTAATTGTCTTTATAATCCAATGAATAGTTACAAATCTATAATACTACAATATAGATTAAGTGGCTATAAGTAATAAATTATAATCTTCAAGGTTAAATCATATAGAAGTCTGTCCAATAGCATATATTGAATTCTACAGGATCTTACTTTATATAATAAAAATTAAAAAAAGAGAACTATCTCTAGTTCCCTTTAATATATGAAGCTTTAAAACTATAAAATTTTTGCTAAAAACTCTTTTGTCCGCTGATTTGTTGGATTATTAAAAACTTCCTCAGGAGTTCCATCTTCAACAATATATCCATTGTCCATAAATAGCACCCTACTTCCCACTTCTTTCGCAAATCCCATTTCATGAGTTACAACTATCATAGTCATACCCTCCACAGCGAGACTCTTCATAACCTCAAGCACTTCTCCTACCATTTCAGGATCTAGAGAAGATGTTGGCTCATCAAATAGCATTACATCTGGCTTCATAGCAAGAGCTCTAACAATTGCTATTCTTTGTTTTTGCCCTCCTGATAATTGAGCTGGGTAACTACTCGACTTATCTTCCAGTCCAACTTTTTCAAGCAGTTCAAAAGCTAATTTTTCTGCACTTTGTTTTGAAAATTTTTTAACCTTAATAGGTGAAAAAGCTATGTTATCTAGTATTGTCATATGGGGAAAAAGATTAAACCCTTGAAAAACCATACCCATCTTCTGCCTTTGGATATCAACATTATTATGTTTACTTATTATCGAAACCTCTTGAAAATATATTTCACCAGAAGTTGGCTGTTCAAGTAAATTCAAGCATCTTAAAAAAGTGCTTTTACCTGAACCGCTTGGACCAATAACTACCACAACTTCTCCTTTTTTAACATGAATATCAATACCCTTAAGCACTTGCAATTTTCCAAAATCTTTCTTTAAGTTACAAACTTTAATCACTGATTTTCAACCTCGCTTCCACACGCTTCATGAATTTAGAAAGTGTAAATGTCATAACAAAATACATAAAAGCTGAAATTAGCAATGGCTCAAAAGGCTTAAATATATTTCCTCTTACAGTATCTGCGTTATAAGATAACTCATGAATTCCTATTATGGAAACTATAGAAGATTCCTTAATAATTACTATAAATTCATTTCCTAGCACTGGTATTATAGTCTTAACGGCTTGTGGAATTATAATATTTACCATAGCCATATTATAAGACATGCCCAGTGACCTAGCCGCTTCCATTTGTCCCTTATCAATAGAATTTATTCCTCCACGAATAATTTCTGCTACATAAGCAGAACTATTTATAGAAAGAGCAATAATACCCGCTACCATATCTGGTAATTCTACACCAACATAAGGCAAGCCATAAAAAATTATATATAACTGCACTAAAACTGGTGTTCCGCGAATAATCTCAATATATGTGGATGCAATCATGTTTAAAATCACACTTTTAGATATTTTCATTAGTGCAAAAATAGTCCCACCTATAACTCCAAGTAACACAGAAAAAAATGCAATTATTAACGTAAATTTAGCACCATTTATAAAAAACATGTAGTATTCACTTAAAAATGAAAAATCCATATAATCCTCTTCTCCTATAATTCATATAATTTTTTTAATATTCTGCACCTTTATTAGCATCTTCAACTAATTTATCAATGGTTTTATCCTTAATTAACTTAGTAATAGTAGTATTTATTGAACCTACTAACTCTTCATTACCTTTTTTTACTGCCACTGCGGAGCCCTCTTCTTTTGTTTTAAGCTGTACTTTTGATAATGTTAGAGAAGAATTTTGATTCACGTATGCTTTTGCAACAGGAATCTCAACAATTACAGCATCTACTTTTTTAGTATTTAAAGACAGTATAAGGTCTGATACCTTCCCAAGTGGTTTTATCTCGGAAGTTGTAAGTTGCTCCTTTGCTAATTGTTCTTGCACTGCTCCCTTTTGAACTCCTACTTTTTTACTTTTTAAATCTCCTAAAGATTTAACGCTGCCAGCATCTTCACTTCTTATAACAACACATTGAATTGCTGTATAATAGGTCTTAGAGAAATCTACATTCTTCTTTCTCTCTTCTGTAGGCGTCATACCTGCCGCAACAAAATCTATGTTTCCTGTTTCTAAGGCAGCAAGCAGGCCATCAAACTTCATATCCTTTATTTCAAGCTTTACTCCTAAATCCTTTGCTACTTCTTTTGCTATTTCTATATCAAAACCCACAATTGTATCCTTGCCCTGGATTGATTTATGAAATTCATAGGGTGGATAATCTGCACTTGTACCAATTACTATTTTACCTTTTTCTTTAATGTTGTCTATCTTGGAAACCGCAGCTGATTGTTTTCCTTGTGAGCACGCAGATAAACTAAAGGCTATTAAAATTGTTACTATCATACTAATTATTTTTTTACTATTAATATTCTTCATATGTTATTCCCCCTTGTATATATATTACCTCTATAATAATACATTGTATTGCATAAATATGCAATATTTTTTTTAAACATTTATAAATTATCCGCATCACAAAGCACCCTAATCCTTTAAATTGTAAATATTTTATGAGTTTACACACAGTTTTTATAAGTTTTTTATTTGTTTATATCTTGTATATTTGTGTATATTATCACATAAAAAAAACCGCCTTTCGGCGATAATTTAACTGTATTATATGAAATTAATTTACTCTTTGTCCCTAGTTAAAAGCGGATTACTAATTTTTCTTTGTTTAGCTAAATTAATTTGGTATTCTATCAATTTGTTTTGCAAATCAATTATTTTGTACTTAGAAGATTGGAGCTTAAATCTCATGTCCTTGTTTTCCACTTTTATCTTTCTGTTTTCTTCAATACAAACCTTCGTAGACTCTTTCATTACTTGTAATTCTTGCCCAATCCTTATATTTTCTTGCTCTAAGGTTTTTACATACTCACCATTTTCTATATTTTTAAATTTATTGCACAATTCTTGATTATATGCTTCCATATGATTTAATTGTTTTTTAAAATCTTCTAATTGTGCAATAGATTCTTTATCATGTTTTTCTAAAGATTCGTTTTTATTTGAAAGTTCCTTGCAAAGTGAATGACTTTTAAACATATCATCGCCTAAATTTAAAGCAGTTAAAATTGCTGCTGAGGAAGTGCTAAGCTTTTCATTGTTACCGATTATGCTCTTTATTTTCTTATCCACATAGCTAGCTACCATATGTAAATATTCTTCTCTTTCGTCACCTTTTAAATTATATTCATTGCCGTTTATTTTTATTGTTACAACGTTCATCTAAAACACCCTCTTAGACAGATTAGTTATATTCATTGTACCACAATATATCTTTTAATAAAACCAATATTTTCAAATTAATTCACAGAATATTTCTTTAATGTTCCCACCAATGATAAAACCCCCTTATTTCTAAGAGGGTCTTAATCTAAGATTATTATCTAAGCTGCGCACCTAATTTATGTTCTAGAGTTCTTAATATTTTTTCGTGCACCTTGTTTACTTCTTCATCTGTTAAAGTCTTATCAACACGTCTATATACTATAGCATAGGCTATACTTTTTTTACCTTCAGCTATTTGTTTGCCCTTATACACATCAAATAACTTAGTACTTTCCAAAATATTTCCACCTTGCTTTACAATTATATCTTCAATGTCTTGAACTAGAACTTCCTCATCAACTATAAGTGCAATATCTCTTGTTACAGCAGGAAATTTTGGTAGTGCATTATATTTCTTATTTAAGTCAGCATATTTATATAGTATATCTAAGTTTAATTCTGCTATATAGCACCTTTGTTCCACTTCATAGTTCTCTGAAACGCTAGGATGAATTTCTCCAAGCACGCCTACAAGTTCTCTCTTTACATATAAATTTGAAGTTTTTCCAGGGTGATAAGTTGGATTCTCACTTTCTCTTTTAAATGAGATATTTTTTAATCCCAAACTATCTATTACATTTTCCACTACACCTTTTAAATCTAAATAATCAACATTCCCATACATTCCTATAGTTAATATGTTTCTTTCTTCTGGAAGCTTATCTGAATCCTCATTTGGTATATACACTTTGCCTATTTCAAATAATCTAGCTTCTTCATTATTTCTCGAGTAATTACGACCTAAACATTCCATCATAGATGCTATGGTTGTAGTTCTCATTATACTATAATCTTCTCCTAGAGGATTTTTTATAGTAACCACGTTTCTAAGCTTACTATCTTCTGGCACTAAAATTTTATTAAAAATTTTAGGACTTACAAAAGAATAGCTTATAGATTGATTAAGCGCACTGGAAGTTAAAGAAAGCACTACTTTATCTTCTAATTTTTGCTTTTCACTTTTTCCACTTTTTGAAGTGGCACAATTAGGCACCGTAGATGGTATATTGTCATAACCATATATTCTAGCTATTTCTTCGGCGATGTCTTCTCTTATATTAATATCAGATCTATTTGTAGGTACTTTTATAATTAAATAATCACCTTTTATTTCTGTAGCTAGTTCTAATCTATCCAAATATGTTTTCATATCACCCTTGGATATATCGGTTCCTAAAAAGCTATTAATCCAAGTTGCATCCACTTCTAAAGTATGATGTTTTAGAATTTTCGGATATACATCTATACATCCTTCCATTATTTCACCTGCACCTAATTCTTGTATTAAATTGCAAGCCCTATCCATAGCCATTTGGACCATATTAGGATCTAAATCTTTTTCAAATTTTGAAGATGCATCAGTTCTTAGTGATAATCTTTTAGAAGCAAGTCTAATATTTACTCCATCAAAGTTCGCACTCTCGAATATTATGCTTGTGCTATCTCCTTTAATTTCGGAATTTAAACCTCCCATTATGCCTGCAAGACCTATAGTTCTATCTCCATCTTTTATATTTAAAATGCTTTCATCTAATTCTCTTTCTACTTCATCCAAGGTAATAAATTTTTCGTTAGGATTAGCTCTTTCAATTACTATATTATTAGTAGTAATTTGCCTAGCATCAAAAGCATGCATAGGTTGACCAAGCTCTACCATAACAAAATTTGTAATATCCACTATGTTATTTATTGGTCTAATTTCTGCTTCTAAAAGTCTTTCTTGCATCCATTGTGGAGAAGGCTCTATTTTAACATTTTTTATACCTTTTAACATGTACCTTCTACAAAGTTCATCTTTAATATTAACCTTATAAATATCTTCCACATTGTCAGCTGCGGTAGCTTTATAATCAAGGGCTGGTTTTCTATATTCTATACCTAAAGTCGCAGCTGTTTCTCTAGCTATGCCTAGAACACTTAAGCAGTCTGGTCTATTTGAAGTTATTTCAAAGTCTATTAGTACACTTTGAAGCTTTAAAACTTCTTTTATGTCTTTCCCAATAGGAGTATCCCCTGGAAGTATCATTAAGCCATGAACAGGTTCATCCCCAGCAATTCCCAGTTCTTCCTCAGAACAGAACATGCCATTTGAAACTATACCACGAAGCTTACCTTTTTTTATTTTTAATCCTCCATGCAAACTTGATCCATGAAGTGCTACTGGTACAATATCTTGCTCTTTCATATTAGTAGCCGCCGTAACAATTTGTGTTGGAAGGTCTAATCCTATATTTACTTGACATATAACCAACGCGTCAGCATCTGGGTGTTTTACTATTTCTATTATTTTTCCTGTAACAACATTTTCAATTTCAGCACCTGATATAATAATCTCTTCTACTTTTGAACCAGACATAGTTAGTTTATCGGAAAGTTCCTTTGCTGAAATATTTATATCAACATAATCTTTAAGCCATTTAACTGGTACTTTCATTTTATATCCTCCTAGCATTGTATTTTTACTAAACACTTGTCAAGAGTTTAGCTTCTTGTATTCTTATAAGTAGTAATTATAACTTTATACTTAGAATTGTTTTAAAAATCTCATATCACTTTCATAAAGTGCTCTAATATCATCTATTCCGTATTTTAACATTGTAATTCTATCAAGACCAAATCCGAAAGCAAATCCACTATAAACTTCTGGATCAATTCCACAATTTCTTAAAACGTCTGGATGAACCATTCCGCAACCTAAAAGTTCTATCCAACCACTACCACTACAAACCTTGCAGCCTTTACCATTACACACAAAACAAGTAGCATCCATCTCAGCTGAAGGTTCTGTAAACGGAAAATGATGTGGTCTAAACTTCATTTCCATTTTATCGCCAAACATCTTTTTGGTAAATAGCTCTAAGGTTCCTTTTAAATCGGCAAAAGTAATACCCTTATCTACTATTAATCCTTCAATTTGATAAAATATTGGTGAATGAGTAGCATCTACTGCGTCTGATCTATAAACCTTACCAGGTGAAATCATTTTTATAGGTGGTTTCTGAGCTTCCATAGTTCTTATTTGTACTGGCGAGGTTTGAGTTCTTAAAACTATACTATCATTTATATAAAAGGTATCTTGCTCACCTCTTGCCGGATGATTTTTAGGTATGTTTAAAGCCTCGAAATTATAATAATCTCGCTCTACTTCAGGACCTTCTTCAATAGCGAATCCCATAGATAAAAATATATCATTAACTTTTTCAAGCGTTAGATCTAATGGATGTCTTTTCCCTACTATTTGTTTTTTTCCTGGCAATGATATGTCTATAATTTCACTTTTTAGCTTTGTTTCCACTTCATGTTTTTTAAATAAATCTGAGGCTTTAGTTATAAGTATTTCTATGTCTTCTCGAACTTCATTTGCTAATTTACCAACAATTGGTCTTTCCTCATTTGATAGCTTTCCCATGCCCCTTAATATTTGTGTTAATTCACCTTTTTTACCTAAATATTTAACTCTAATATTTTCTAAATCTGTTTTAATATTTGTTCCTTTTAGTTCTTGCAACGCTGCTGCTTTTATGGATTCTAACTTTTCCTTCATAATCAACACTCCTTTCATATTTATGCAATTTTTACATTTAATAATCTTTTATAAAACAAAAAAAACCGTCCACAATGAAGGGACGGAAAATCCGCGGTACCACCCTAATTGACTTAAATAAAAGTCCTCTTAGATAAAGTTATCGATTCTACCCGCTAAGCAACTACTTTATTTCGCTGCTAGAACTCTGGAGTGAACTTCGATATAAAAATGTCCTTTAGAAGCTCTCAGTCTAAGGCTTCTTATCCCTGTAAGTATTCTTATATTTACTCTCTCCGTCATAGTTTATTATTATTTAAAAGTATACAAAACATTATAACCACAATCACAAAAAAATTCAACTATAAATTCAAAAATCCTATATTATTTTTTTGCCTTACCACTTCATACATCATAATTGATGCAGCCACTGCTACATTTAAAGATTCTGCACCACCAGGCATAGGAATTTTAATTTTCAAATCACATAGGTCATAAACTTGGTTGCTTATTCCATTGCCTTCATTTCCAACCGATATAATAACTTTTTCTTTTAAATCTACCTCATAAAAATTTTTATCAGTGTCCAGCGAACTAGCAACTAGTTTAAATCCACTATTCCTAAGTTTTTGCACCAATGATAAATCATTATCATAAAGAACAGGTATTTTAAAAATAGAACCCATGGTTGCTCTTAAAGTTTTCTCATTATAAATATCCACAGTACCTTTTGTAATTATAATCCCTAATGCTCCTGCCGCATGAGCTGTTCTAATTATAGTTCCCATATTACCAGGATCTTGAATTTTATCAGCTAGAATATAGAACCCATGGTGGTATTTAATTTCTACAGGCTTATTGCGAACAACAGCCATAATACCTTGTGGATTCTCCGTATCAGAAATACTTTTAAACAAACTGTCGCTAATGCTATAAACTTTAGTATTACTTTGTAGCTTGTTTTTCAAAGAAGAGTCTTCATATTTTATCTCTCCTCTTGAACTTATAAAAATATTTACCACTTCGAAATCGGAATCTATTGCTTCCTCTGCAAATCTAAAGCCCTCAACTAAAAACATATTACTGCTTATTCTATATTTTTTTTCTTTTAACTTTTTAATATCTTTAATCAATAAATTATCTTTACTTTGAATATATTCCAAACTCAATACCCCTTATTTAACTAGACTTTCTAATTTATTTAATTCTTCAATACTGCCTATCGCCACAATAATATCACCTTGTTCAATTACAGTATCCGGCAGCGGAGAAACATCAATGTCATTATTCCTTTTTATAGCCATTACATTTATGCCGTATCGAGCTCTTATATTCAATTCTCTTACGGTCTTATTATGCCACTCTTCCGGACTAACAACTTCTGCTATACTATAATCAGGAGATAATTCTATGTAATCTAATATATTCGATGAGACTAAATTATGAGCAACGCGTACACCCATATCTCGTTCTGGAAAAACCACTCTATTTGCACCTATTTTATATAATACTTTAGCATGCAGTGCATTAGTTGCTTTTGTAACTACATATTTTACGCCGAGTTCCTTAACTAAGAGTGTTGCTAAAATACTAGATTGGATATTAGTACCTATACTAATAACTGCACAATCAAAATTACGAATACCAAGAGCTCTTAAGCTATTTTCATCATTTGCATCAACTTGAACTGCATGAGTCACTTTATCTGAAATATTCTGAACTACATCTTCATCAAAATCAACTGCTAATACATCATTCCCTAGTGAATATAAGGTCTCAGCAACGGATGTTCCAAATCTTCCAAGTCCTATAACAATGAACTGTCTTTTACTCATTAACGCCACCCCTATCCAATTAAAATTTTCCCCTCTGGATATTTTATAGTTCCAGATTTAGAATTTTTAGTTTTAGCTAATGCCAATATTATAGTAAGCAGTCCAACTCTCCCTGCATACATTGTAAGACTTATTACTATCTTACCTACAAATGTTAATTTTGTAGTTAACCCTAGGGTTAACCCAACTGTAGCAAATGCTGAAGTAGCCTCATATAAAAAGTATTCAAAAGGAATATCCTGCTGCTCAGTAATAGATAATATCATGGTAACTGTTATAACAAGCAGTAAGGAAAGAATAGTTATTACAACGGCTTTATATACAATATCCTTGCTTATGCGTTTTTTAGATATTTCAGTATCGTCACGGCCGCGAACAACAGACACTACAGTCATAAAAAGCAAAACCGCAGTGGTTGTTTTTATTCCACCAGCCGTTGAGCCAGGAGATCCACCAATAAACATTAAAATTATTGTTAAAAACTTGCCTGCCATAGTCATTTTGTCTAAGGGGATAGAATTAAACCCAGCCGTTCTTGGAGAAACTGATGCAAAAATAGAAGATAAAAATTTGCCTTTAAAAGACATTCCTTGCATAGTGTAAGGATTATTCATCTCAAAAATATACATAAGTATTGCCCCTCCAACAACTAACACTAGGGTGGTATAAATAACTACTTTAGAATGTAAGGACAACTTTTTAAGCCCCTTGGAATTATAGACTTCTGCCCAAACATAAAATCCTAAACCACCTATTACAATTAGTGCTGAAATTGTCAATATTATTACAGAATTATTTGCATAAGCAGTAACACTACTGAAGTTTCCCATCAGGTCAAACCCAGCATTACAAAAAGCAGAAACCGCATGGAATATGCTATAATAAATTCCTTTGGCTAATCCAAATTGAGGAATAAATTGTGTTGAGAATAACACTGCACCTATTCCTTCAACAGAAAATGTAAATATCAATATATATCTAGCCATTTTAACTAACCCTTGTAGTGAATTAACATTCATAGCTTCCTGCATTATTAATCTTCCCGTTAATGTTATTCGTTTACCTAAAATCAAAAAAACTAGTGTGGTAATAGACATGAATCCCAGTCCACCGATTTCTATAAGTAACATTATCACCGTTTTACCAAAATATGTCCAGTATGTTCCTGTATCTAAAGTTACTAGTCCTGTAACACAGACAGCAGAAGTAGAAGTAAATATACAATCTATAAAGGGTGTAATTTTACCACTCTGAGAAGCTATAGGTAGACTAAGCAATATTGCACCTATGAATATCACTATAGCAAAACCTAATACAAGTATCTGAACAGGAGTATATATGTATTTCCTTTTAACAGCCTTAATACTTGATTCCAAATTAATCACCTCTAAATTTTACCATTAATGTCATATCACTATATTATAGCACCTAACATATTTTATTGCTAATTATATTATTTATAATATTTTTGTGAATAATGCAATAAAAAATGTAGCCTTAAAGGCTACATTTATAATAAATAGTTTTTAAGCTTGTAATTGTTTTTTTGCAACTTCTACTAATTCAGCAAAAGCTTTTGGATCATTTATAGCTATTTCAGAAAGCATTTTTCTGTTAATTTCTATGCCTGCAAGTTTCATTCCATTCATAAATCTTGAATATGAAAGGTCACTAAGTCTTGAAGCAGCATTGATTCTAGCAATCCAAAGTTTTCTAAAATCTCTTTTCTTTAATCTTCTTCCAATATAAGCATTTCTTAATGCTCTTATTACTGATTCATTAGCTGTTTTAAACAACTTGCTTTTTCCACCATAGTATCCTTTTGCAAGTTTTAATACTTTTTTATGGTTTTTACGAGCGTTAACTGCCCTCTTTATTCTTGCCATTTAATATTCCTCCTAATCACCATTCACTTATAAGTATGGTAACAATTTTCTCATTGCTTTCAGTTGAGTTGTTGAAACAAACGCAGTTTTTCTAAGGTTTCTTTTTGTCTTTGAGCTTTTGTGCGTTAATAGATGACTCTTAAAAGCTTTCGCTCTTTTTAACTTTCCTGTACCTGTCTTCTTAAATCTTTTTGCTGCGCCTCTATGTGTCTTCATTTTAGGCATAATAAAATTCCTCCTCTCGGTTATGCTCTTTTAGGAGCTAAAATCATTATCATATTTCGTCCTTCTTGCCTGGCTGCTTTCTCAACAATATAAACATCACCGATTTTTTCTACAAAAGAGCTTAGTATCTTATATCCCACTTTTGTATTTTCAATTTGTCTTCCTTTGAATCTAATGGTTATTTTTACCTTATCTTCATCCAACAAAAATCTTTTAGCATTGCTAGCCTTGATTGCAATATCATGGTCTTCTATTGTTGCATTTAGTCGTATTTCCTTAAGATTTACAACTTTTTGCTTCTTCTTGGCTTCTTTTTCTTTTTTCTGTTGTTCGTAGATAAACTTACCAAAATCCATTATTCTACATACTGGTGGCTTTGCAGTAGGGGACATCATAACTAAATCCATGTCTTTTTCCTCTGCTTGTTTTAAGGCATCTTTAGTATTCAAAATGCCTAATGCAGAACCATCAGCTCCTATAACTCTTATTTCTATGTGCCTTATTTCCTCATTCATCATGAAATCTTTGTTTTTACTAATAATTTTCACCTCCTAGGTGTATTAAGAAAATTTTATAATATTAAAATAATAAAAAGGACAGCAAATGCCGTCCTTAATAGTAACAAATTTAAATTACTAATTAACCTAACTAGCATTACTGTTAGGTGAGAAACGGCTGTTTCTTCTTGTGAAACACAATTCTATTATATTAAAATATTTTTTTATATTTTCATTCACAACAATTAAAACTATACTATTTAAATCTATGTTTGTCAACATTTTTTTGTTTTTATTTTAAATATAGACATCTTTGGCTTGTTGTTTTTTGAGATATCATGATTACCATAGTTTTATACCATTTTTTATCTTTTCACATGCAGCGCACTCTTCACAATAATAAACCTTATCCACAAAGACTTTACTTATAGTTTGTAATAATTCCTTGTTTTTACAATTATAGGCACAGTGTATAATTATCTTTTTAGGAGCACTAGTTATCATTGTACTAATTATAAGTTCTTCTGTATTTTCCTTTGAATCAAATTTAACTTTTGGTAGTTCCATTAGCATATCTCCTGCTAAATCATTTCCTTGTTCATCTCTTAAGTAATACTCTCCATTTTTTTCGATTAAAATATTAATCTCATCTACCTTGCTTTCTTGAATTTCAACAAAATATTTAAGTAGATTTATAAACTCATTATATTCTTTTTCTACCATATATTCTTCTACAACTTTATCAACCATACACTCTAAATCAGTTTTTAGGGCTTTTGTCCTAAAAGTTAAAAATCCACTTATATTAATTTCATTATTTTCTTCTATGCATTTAGTTATTTTATCCATTATACTATTTTTTCTATTTATACAATATACCGCATTAGGACCTGATATTGACCCCTCACCGAGCAAGGCTTCTTGTATTCTAGGCCTAACCTGTTTCATTTCATCATATCCAAGAAAAAAATAAGTTTCAGTTAGAAAATCATTCATTTCTTTTTTACAAAATTCCCTTATTACTATTTTATATAACATATTAGCAATATTTAAATTAAACATTTTTATACTACTATCACTTAAGTTATCATCCCCACAAAAAAATTTTATGAAGTGAGTGTCTTCTATTATACACTCTGCTATACCTAAAATCATCTTTTTATGTTCAAAGCACTTTGTAATGTCTTTGATTTCACCAATAATGCATTCCATACTGCTATTATATACAACAGTTAATAAAAGCATTTCGCACGCTCCCTTCTCATAAGATAGTATGTGTGTAAAATTAATGGATATGCAAAATACATTAAACAATAATCGACATATTGCAATCTATAATAGCTTTATGTTATAAAGTAAGCTATACAAATAAAAAAATATATATGAAATAAGAGGATGAAAATGAAAAATCTTATTGTTGATTTTAGAATTCATAATGAAGAGAAAAAAAATTTAATTTCTCTGGGATATAACTTACTTATTTGCCCTCCTAGTAATCTTTTATATGAGGCTATATGTGGTCACCCCGATATGCTCATGCATATTTGGGGTCATAGTATTATGGTGCATAAGGATATGAGCAATGAATTTATACAGGAGTTAGATTTGCTAAATTACAAAGTTTATAAATCAAATTCAACCCTGCAAAGTTTATACCCTTATGATATATGCCTCAATGCATTGTGCATTGGAAATCTTTTTGTTCACTCTGTTAATTATACAGATGGTAGTCTTTTATCATTTTTTAAAGACAAAAAAATAATAAATGTAAAGCAAGGTTATACAAAATGTTCTACTTGCATAGTAAATAATCACGCAGTCATCACTAGTGACGTTTCTATTGCCAAAGCCTTGAGTCTTGAAAAAATAGATGTTTTATTAGTACCTCCTGGGGATATTCTCCTTCCAGGACTTAACTACGGTTTTATCGGTGGAGCAACCGGCCTTCTTTGCGATAACGTCTTAGCTTTTTATGGTCACCTAGATAACTATTTGTATGGAAAAGAAGTATTAAAATTTTTGAACAAACACAAGGTAGAACCTGTGTTTTTAAGAAATGGGAAACTAGTTGATAGAGGGAGTATTTTTAGAATTTAGTAAAAACTAATGATTAGATTATCTTGCTACTCTGCTCCAACAGTTTTTTCTTAGATTTTGTTCATAATATAAAATAAAAAGGCTATTACCTAAGTTACTGGGTAACTTAGGTAATAGCCTTTTATTTCCCTTTATTTCATTTTTCATTTTATCCCACAGGATTTTTGAAAACATATTATATTTTGCTCTCTCAAAAACCGTTGAAAATTCTATATTTTTATTGGCACAATATAAAGTTTTTAATACAAAATATATAATTGATTTAATATTGTTGCATTAAAATTCCATTTATGATTTGTGCATTTAATTTTACATTATCATTATCAGTCATTTCATTGTGCTTACCATAACCTTGGTAAACCTTAAAGCATTTCTTAGTTAAATCTGCCCATTCATTTGCTTTCTTCAATTTAATATTTAAAGTATCTTCATCAATATTTTCAGATGAACTTAAAATCAAATTAATATTTGCATTGATTTTGCCCTCATTAATAAGTTCATTTAAATATGATGTAAATTTTTCTAATTTCCTTTGTACATTTTCGCTTATATATTCTAACATAAAAGGTGCATTTATACGTGCATATTCATTTACTCCATCAACCATACCTTTCATTACCTTTAAATTCTCTGAATCACCTTTAATTTTTTCATCTCGTATATTACTGTCCAGTAATATGATATGATCTACCTCGTAACCGCTATTCTCTAATTCTTTGGTTACTTCAAACGCTAAATTCCCACCTGCTGAATATCCCATTAAGATATATTTACCTCCTTTTTGAATATTAACAATCTGTTTTACATATTCCTTAATTCTATTTTCATCTTCAATAAAATCAAAACTATATAATGTATGATGCTCCATATACTTTGCAAAATCCTTATACGTGATTCCATATCCAATAATAGGTGGGAAAAGAAATATATTCTTAGTTTTTGTATCATTTAACTTTATTACTACCTCACTTTCCGAATAATCCTTATATGCGGTAAATATATCTTTATTTAGTAAGCATTTAGATATATCTTTAATAGTAGGTATTTTAAAGATAACCTTAAGTGGTACTTCTACATTAAACTCCTTATATATTTTTCCAACTAATATTGTAGCTTTTAATGAATGCCCTCCAAGCTCAAAAAAATTATCATTTATTCCTATTTTCTCTACTCCTAACACTTCACTCCATATTTTTACTAAATTTTCTTCTACCTCATTTCTTGGTGCTTCGTACTCTGTACCTGTTGCTATGTTTCCATCTGGTTTTGGT
The DNA here is from genome assembly GCF_011065975.2 of Clostridium sp. FP1. Classification (NCBI taxonomy): domain Bacteria; kingdom Bacillati; phylum Bacillota; class Clostridia; order Eubacteriales; family Clostridiaceae; genus Clostridium; species Clostridium sp. FP1. The sequence goes on from NZ_JAAMNJ020000001.1 coordinate 3,955,896, forward strand.
AATGCCTTTCTGTCTATCTTTCCATTTGGTGTTAATGGCATTTTCTCTATCTGCATAAAATATGATGGCATCATATACTCTGGAAGCTTTTTTAATAGATGTTCTCTTAGTTCCCCCACTGTTATTTCCTGTTCTGATATCAAGTATGCGCATAGGTAGTTATTTCCACCCTCATCTTCTCTAGCTATTACCACTACTTCCAGAACAGCTTCATAAGTTAAAATATTACTCTCTATTTCTCCAAGTTCTATTCTAAAGCCTCTTATCTTTACCTGCTGATCCACTCTTCCGAGGAATTCTATATTTCCATCTGGTAGCCATCTTGCTAAATCACCTGTTTTATATATTCTTTCCTTTGAAATAGAAGAATTTGCTATGAATTTTTCACTTGTTAATTCTTCCCTACTTAAATAACCTCTTGCGAGCCCCTCCCCTGACACACATAATTCTCCTTCTACTCCTATTGGTATAAGTTTGCTGTTTTTACTTAAAATATGACATTTAACATTATTTATCGGCCTACCTATTAATGTGTTAATGTTATCTTTATCCACTTTATAAACAGATGTACAAACACTGTTTTCCGTAGGTCCATATTCATTATAAAGCTGAACATTTTTTAGCTTTTCATAATGCTCAATTGCTAGTTCCCTAGTAAAACTCTCTCCAGCTACCGTGATTCCCTTCATATTTACAAATGAATTTCCTATTTCTTTTAACATTGTTCTATAAAAACTTGGCACTAAAAGCAAATATCCCACATTATTCTTTTTAATACAAGTTTCAATATACTGTAAATTCAACTTATTATCTTGCCCTATTAAAATAAGCTTTGCACCTGAAAGTAATGGCGTAAATATGTCTTCAACAGAACTATCAAAGGAAAATGATGGTATCTGTAATACTGCATCCTCGATACCAAATTTATAATATTTTATCCGCCATAAAAGAGTATTAATAATTGATTTGTGCTCAATCATGACTCCTTTTGGCATTCCGGTTGAACCCGATGTATATATTAAATAAGCTAAATTCTTTGAAGTATTTACATTTTCTAAGTTTTCTCCAATCTGCACATATGTTTTTTCATCTTCTAAATCTATAATTTCTCCATTGAAATTTGTTTTTTTAATAAATTTTCTTTGTACTAAAAGCACATTAGTTCCACTGTCGCGCAGCATATAACCTATTCTATCCTCTGGATATTCTGGGTCTATTGGTAGATATGCTCCTCCGGCTTTAAGCACTCCAATTATTCCTACTATCATTTCAATAGAACGCACTACCATTATTCCAACTATACTATCTGATTTTACCCCTCTTTCTCTTAAGTTTCTTGCCAATCTATTTGCTCTCTCATTTATTTCTCTGTATGTTAATTCTTTGTCTTCAAGTACTATTGCTATATTATCTGGAGTCTTCTGGGCCTGTTCTTCAAATAATTCATGTATTGTTTTATCTCTTGGATAATCTGCATAAGTATCATTAAACTCAAATAACAGCTTGCATTTTTCTTCTTCTGTTAACATATCTATTTCATTTAGCTTGATTTTTATATCTGTAGCTACTGCTTTAAGAATGTTTACAAAGTGTTCTACCATTCTTTCTACTGTTTCTGTTTTATATAACTTTGTACCATATTGCAACTCAAATATAACTTCTTCTTCTACTTCAGTTGCCACAAATGTTAAATCAAATTTAGATATCCTATTTTCCTGCTTATATCCTTTGAATATTAAATCTTTTAGTTCAGCATCCCCTGAATCCATATTCTGCATTGTAAACATTACATCAAATAATGGATTTCTACTTATATCCCTAGGTATATTTAATTTGTCTACTAACTCATCAAATTGATAATCTTGATTTTCATAAGCCTTTAACGCATTCTCTTTTACTTCATTTAGGAAATATTCATATGTCTTACTGCCATCTAGATGATTCCTCATAGCAAGAGTATTTACAAACATCCCTATGATCTTCTCAATGTCCGCATGTGGCCTCCCTGCTATTGTGCTTCCTACTATAATATCTTCCTGTCCACTATATTTTGAAAGTAATATATTTACTCCTGATAAAAGCACCATGTACATAGTACTGACTGTTTCTTTTGATATCCGCTTTAAATCTTTTGTAAGCACCTTATCTAATTTAAAGCTTATATTTTTTCCTTCAAAACTTTGCATTAATGGTCTTTTGAAATCTGTTGGCATATTTAATACTGGTATTTCATCTTTGAATATATTTGTCCAATATTCCTTTTGTTCTTGCATTACGTCTGATTTTAAAAGGTTATTTTGCCACTGCGAATAATCTTTATATTGAATTCTAAGCTGCTCGAGTTTATTGCCTTCATAAATCTTTGCAAATTCATTTGTTAATATTCCCATAGATACACCATCTGATATTATGTGGTGCATATCAAACATTAATATATACTTTTCTTCTTTCAGTTTTATAAGTCCCACTCTTAGTAATGGCGCCTTGTTTAACTCAAATGCTTTCACAAAATTTCTTACTATATTATCTATTTCTTTATCTGTACTTTCTATGCAATCTACATCAAAACGATCTAATTTAAAATTCACACCCTCATTTACTCTTTGTACTATTTTACCTTCTATTGTTTCAAAAGATGTTCTTAAGGTCTCATGTCTTATTATTAACTCCGCAAAGGATTTTTCTAATCTTTCTACATTAAGTCTTCCTTCTACCATCATAACTCCAGGCATATTGTATCCTGTACTTTTTAAATCAAACTGTTGTAGCAAATACATTCTCTTTTGCGCTGAAGATGCTTCATAGTATTCTTTCTCTTCCACTATTTCTATTGATGAATATATACTCTTTTCTGTGCTTTCTATATATTTGCTTGTCCCCTTTATAGTTGGAGATTTGAATATTTCTCTAAGTGGCACTTCCACATTTAACTCTTTGTGCATTTTTGAAACTAATGTTGTTGCTTTAAGGGAATGACCCCCAAGTTCAAAGAAATTATCATTTATCCCTACCTTTTCTACTCCTAGCACCTCGCTCCATATTACCGCCAGTTTCTCTTCCACTTCATTTCTTGGTGCTTCATATTCTGTTCCTGTTACTATGCTTCCATCTGGCTTTGGTAATGCCTTTCTATCTATCTTTCCATTTTGTGTTAATGGCATTTTCTCTAATTGCACAAAGTATGATGGTATCATGTACTCTGGGAGCTTCTTTGATAAATACGCTCTTAATTCTCCTACTGTTAATTCTTTTTCTAATACTAAATATGCACATAAATATTTAGCCGCATTTTCATCTTCTCTATCTATTACAACTGTTTCTATTACTTCTTCATAGTTTAATAGCTGACTTTCTATCTCACCAAGTTCTATTCTAAATCCTCGTATTTTAACTTGATGATCTATTCTTCCAAGGAATTCTATATTTCCATCTGGTAGCCATCTTGCTAAGTCCCCTGTTTTATATATTCTCTCACCTTCATTAAGTAGATTTAAAGTGAATTTTTCTGCTGTTAACTCTGGATTGTTTAAATAGCCTCGTGCCAAACCTTCTCCTGCTATACATAGTTCACCAGGTATTCCTATAGGACTTACTTTATTGTTTTTTCCTATAATATAAATCTTAGTATTTGCAATTGGACTTCCTATAGATACGTTTCCTGTGTTTTCATTTATGTCATTGATAACATAATATGTTGTAAAAACTGTACTCTCAGTTGGTCCATATACATGTATTATTCTGTTTTCGCCCATATATTCTAATGCCTTTTTAGCATGAGAAATTGATATCCGTTCCCCTCCAAACATTACTTTTCTTATATTATTAAAGCATTCTATTTCATTGTCCACTAGGATATTAAATAGAGCAGTTGTCACAAAAAAAACACTTACTTTTTCATGGACAATTAACATACTAAGTTTTTCTGTATTAAGTACAATTTCCTTTTCTATTAAAATAAGCTTAGCCCCATTAAGAAGCGCTCCATATATATCAAATACAGAACCATCAAAGGCATAATTTGATAATTGTAAAATTATATCATTCTTAGTTATATAAATATAATTTGTATTTTTTACAACTCTACTTACATTGTAATGTATTACCTCTGTTCCCTTAGGATTTCCTGTGGACCCTGATGTATATATTACATATGCCAAATCCTTTGATGTATTTATATGCTCTAAATTATATCCATTTTCCGCATACACACTTTCATCCTTTATATCCAATACCGTTATATTTGCTTCTACTCTATCTAACAAAGAGCTCTGTGTAAGAAGTATTTTTATGTTACTATCCTCAATCATATACTTAATTCTGTCCTCCGGATATTCTGAATCTATTGGTAAGTATGCTCCGCCAGCTTTTAGAACTCCCATTATTCCTACTATCATTTCAACAGAACGCTCTACCATTATTCCTACTATACTGTCAGGTTTTACTCCTTTTCCTCTTAAGTTTCTTGCCAATTTATTCGCTCTCTCATTTACTTCGCTATATGTTAGTCTTTTGTCTTCAAATACAATTGCTATATTATCTGGAGTCTTTTCGACCTGTTCTTCAAACAATTCGTGTATTGTTTTATCTCTTGGGTAATCTGCATAGGTGTCATTAAATCCATTCAGAAGTTTGTGTTTTTCACCTTCTGTCATCATTTCTATTTCACCTAATTTAATCTTTATATCCCCAGTTATCACTTTAATAATATTCACAAAATGTTCTACCATTCTTTCTATTGTTTCTCTTTTATATAGCTTTGTACTGTATTCAAGATTGAGTATAATTTCTTCCCTTACCTCACTTGCTAAGAATGTTAAATCAAATTTTGCTACTTTGTGTTCCTGTTTATATCCTTTTAATATTAAATCTTTTAGTTTAATATCCCCCGAATCAATATTCTGCATTGTAAACATTACATCAAATAATGGACTTCTACTTATATCTCTAGGTATACTTAACCTATCTACTAACTCATCAAATTGATAGTCTTGATTTTCATAAGCCTTTAACGCATTTCCCTTTACTTCCTTTAGGAAATCCTCATATGTTCTACTTCCATCTGGATGATTCCTCATAATAAGGGTATTTACAAATATTCCTATGATTTTCTCAAGGTCTGCATGTGGCCTTCCTGCTATTGGACTTCCTACTATAATATCTTCCTGCCCACTATACTTTGAAAGTAATATATTTACTCCTGATAAAAGCACCATGTACATAGTACTGCCTGTTTTTTTTGATATCTGTTTTAGATTTTTTGTAATTTCCTTATCTAATTTAAAGTTTATATTTGCTCCTTCAAAGCTTTGCACTAGTGGTCTTTGAAAATCTGTTGGCATATTCAATACTGGTATTTCATCTGTAAATCTGTTTATCCAATATTCTTTTTGTTTTTGCATACCGGCTGACTTTAAAGAGCTATTTTGCCACTGCGAATAATCCTTATATTGAATTCTAAGCTGTTCTAATTCATTGCCTTCATAAATTTCTGCAAATTCATTTATTAATATTCCCATAGATACACCATCTGATATTATGTGGTGCATATCAAACATTAATATATGCTTTTCTTCTTCCAGGTTTATAATCCCTACTCTTAGCAATGGTGCATTATTTAAATCAAATGCTTTTACAAAATCCTTTACTATTTTATCTATAGCCTTGTCTGAGTTTTCTATGCAACTTACTTCAAAATAATTTAATTTAAAATCTACACTTTCATTTATTCTTTGTACTATTTTACCTTCTATTGTTTCAAAAGATGTTCTTAGGGTCTCATGTCTTCTTATTAAGAGCGCAAAGGATTTTTCTAATCTTTCTGCCTCAAACCTTCCTTCTACAAGCATAACTCCAGGCATATTGTATCCTGTGCTTTTTAGGTCAAACTGTTGAAGCATATACATTCTTTTTTGTGCTGAGGATGCTTCATAGTATTCTTTCTCTTCTACTATTTCTATTGATGAATATATACTCTTTTCTGTACTTTCTATATATTCGCTTATTCCCTTTATAGTCGGTGATTTGAATATTTCTCCAAGTGTCACTTCTACGTCTAACTCTTTGTGTATTTTTGAAACTAATGTTGTTGCTTTAAGAGAATGGCCCCCAAGTTCAAAGAAATTATCATTTATCCCTACTCTTTCTGCTGATAATACATTCTTCCATATTTCTACAAGTTTTTCTTCTATCTCATTTCTTGCTGCTTCGTATTCTGCACCTGTTACTATGCTTCCATCTGGCTTTGGTAATGCCTTTCTATCTATCTTTCCATTTGGTGTTAATGGCATTTTATCTAATTGCACAAAATATGATGGTATCATGTATTCTGGTAGTTTCTTTGATAGATACTCTCTTAATTCTCCTACTGTTAATTCTTTTTTTGATACTAAATATGCGCATAAATATTTAGCTCCATTTTCAGCTTCTCTATCTAATACGATTGCTTCTTTTATATCTTCATAATTTAGTAACCGACTTTCTATTTCTCCAGGTTCTATTCTAAATCCACGCACCTTAACCTGATGATCTATTCGTCCAAGAAACTCTATATTTCCATCTGGTAGCCATCTTGCTAAATCCCCAGTCTTATACATTCTTTCTAAAGATACAAATGGACTTTCTATAAACTTTTCTGCTGTTAACTCAGGTCTATTTAAGTATCCTCTTGCGAGCCCATCTCCTGATATACATAGTTCACCAGACATTCCTATTGGTTGTAAAGCATTAGTCTTATCAATAATATATATTTGTGTATTAGATATTGGTTTCCCTATATTTATATCTCCCGACCCCGTAAGGTCTTTTATTGATGACCATACTGTAGTTTCTGTAGGACCGTACATGTTATATATCTTTATATTTGAATAATTATTAAGTTCCTTAAGTAGGTTTTTAGGAAAACTCTCTCCACCTACCATAACTATTTTCAAAATTTTAATACTTACTTTGAAGCTCTCATCTAACATTAATAGCTGTAACCTTGATGGAGTAATCTGTAATACTTCTATATTATTTTTTATGATAATCTCATTTAATTTCAAAGAATTCACTTGTTCATTTTCATCTGCTATAACTATTTTAATTCCTTTTAATAATGGTACTAATGTCTCAAGAGCAAATATATCAAAAGTAATGGTGGTTAAACAAAGAATATTTTTATACATTAATAAATCTATTCTATTACATACACTTACTCCAAAATTGTTTAATGCTTTATGATTAACCATAACCCCCTTTGGATTTCCAGTACTTCCCGATGTATAGATTATATAAACTAAGTCCTTTGAGGTATTTATATTTTCCAGATTTTCCATACTATAAGCATATATAAACTCATCACTTAAGTTTAATTTTTCCCCATCAAATTCTAATTTATTTAATAGGTGTTGTTGCGTTAACAATATCTGTATTTTACTATCCTCCAGCATGTAGCTTATTCTATCCACTGGGTATTCTGGGTCTATTGGCAGGTATGCTCCTCCAGCTTTTAATATTCCCATTATCCCTACTATCATCTCAAAAGAACGTTCCACCATTATTCCAACTATACTATCGGGTTTTACTCCTTTTGCTCTTAAATTCCTTGCCAGTCTATTTGCTTTCTCATTTAGTTCCCTGTAGGTTAGTTTTTTGTCTTCAAATACAATTGCTATATTGTCTGGTGACTTCTCTACCTGCTCTTCAAACAATTCATGTATTGTTCTATCTCTTGAGTACTCTGCATAAGTATCATTAAACTCATATAGTAGCTTATACTTTTCCTCTTCTGTCAGCATTTCTATTTCACTTAATTTAATTTTTGTGTCTGCGGATACTGCTTTAAGAATGTTTATAAAGTGTTCTATCATTGTTTCTATTGTTTCTCTTTTATACAATTTTGTACTGTATTGAAGATTTAGTATAATATTTTCTACCATCTCACTTGCTGAGAATGTTAAATCAAATTTTGCCACTTTTTGTTCTTGATTATATCCTTTAAATACTAGGCCTTTTAGCTCAATCTCCTCTGAATCCATATTCTGCATTGTAAACATTACATCAAATAATGGATTTCTACCTATATCCCTAGGTATACTTAGCTTGTCTACTAACTCGTCAAATTGATAATCTTGATTTTCATAAGCCTTTAGCGCATTTCCTCTTACTTCCTTTAGAAAATCTTCATATGTCTTACTTCCATCTAGATGATTCCTCATAGCAAGCGTATTTATAAATATTCCCATGATTTTCTCAAGGTCTGCATGTGGTCTTCCTGCTATTGGGCTTCCTACTATAATATCTTCCTGTCCGCTATATTTTGAAAGTAATATGTTTACACCTGATAAAATCACCATGTACATAGTACTACCCGTTTCTTTTGATATCCGTTTTAAATCTTTTGTAAGTTCCTTATCTAATTTAAAACTTATATTTTCTCCATCAAAGCTTTGTATTAGTGGCCTTTGAAAGTCTGTTGGCATATTTAATACTGGTATTTCATCTTTGAATATATTTGTCCAATATTCCCTTTGTCCTTTCATTAAGTCTGATTTTAAAAGGCTATTTTGCCATTCTGAATAATCTTTATATTGAATTCTAAGCTGTTCTAATTCAATTCCTTCATAATTTTTTGAAAATTCATTTATTAATATTCCCATAGATACGCCATCTGATATGATGTGGTGTATATCGAAGATTAGTATATGTTTATCTTCTTCTAGTTTTATAAGTCCCACTCTTAGTAAAGGTGCCTTATTTAAATCAAATGCTTTTATAAAATCTTTTACTATACTATCTACTGCTTTTTCTTGATTTTCTATGCGACCTACTTCAAAACAATTTAATTTAAAATTCACACTTTCATTTACTCTTTGTACTATTTTATCTTCTATTGTTTCAAAAGATGTTCTTAAGGTCTCATGTCTTCTTATTAATTCAACAAAGGATTTTTCTAACCTTTCTACGTTAAGTCTTCCTTCTACCTGCATAACTCCAGGCATATTGTATCCTATGCTTTTTAGATCAAATTGCTGAAGCATATACATTCTCTTTTGCGCTGAGGATGCTTCATAGTATTCCTTCTCTTTCACTATTTCTATTGATGAGTATATACTCTTTTCTGTGCTTTCTATATATTCGCTTATTCCCTTTATAGTCGGTGATTTGAATATTTCTCTAAGTGGCACTTCAACGTTTAACTCTTTGTGTATTTTTGAAACTAATGTTGTGGCCTTAAGTGAATGTCCTCCAAGTTCAAAGAAATTATCATTTATCCCTACTCTTTCTGTTGCCAGTACTTCCTTCCATATTGCTACAAGCTTTTCTTCTACCTCATTTCTTGGTGCTTCATACTCTATTCCTGTTATTATGCTTCCATCTGGTTCTGGTAATGCCTTTCTATCTATCTTGCCATTTGGTGTTATTGGTATTTTCTCTAATTGCACAAAGTATGATGGTATCATATACTCCGGCAATTTTTTTGATAAATACTCTCTTAATTTCCCTACTGTTAATTCTTTTTCTGATACTAAATATGCACATAAATATTTAATTCCATTATCATCTTCTCTATCTAATACGATTGCTGCCTTTACTGATTCATAATTTAGTAACTGGCTTTCTATTTCTCCAAGTTCTATTCTAAATCCTCGTATTTTCACCTGATGATCTATTCTTCCTAAGAATTCTATATTCCCATCCGGTAACCATCTTGCTAAATCACCTGTTTTGTACATTCTCTCTTCAGATACAAATGGACTTTTTATAAATTTTTCTGCTGTTAGATCTGGATTATTTAAGTATCCTCTACCAACGCCCTTTCCCGCTATATATATTTCTCCAACAATTCCTACCGGAAGTATTTCAAGATTTTTTCCTAATATATATATAGATTCATTACTCATTGGTTTACCAATAGGAATTGTTTCTAAGTCTTTTATTTTATTCGAATCGATATCATAAGATATTGAATCAACACAACATTCAGTAGGTCCATAGATATTTACTATATTATGTTTAGTTTCGCCAAATTTATCAAAAAATTTTCTTACTGTTTCGCACGAAAGAACATCCCCACCTATAATAAAACATTTTACATTTAAGCTTGTATTTTCTTTGTATCTAGCATTAACTAACATACTCATATGAATAGGTGTTCCATCAGAAATATCAATTAAGTTATTATTATAGTATTCTAGTAATAACTCGCCAGATGTTCTTGCCTCTTCAGGTACAATAAGTAATTTATGCCCCAATAAAATCGCAGGAAATATCTGTTGTACAGATGCGTCAAACACATATGGTGCAACTAAGGCAATATTTAAATTTAATCCATTATTCAGATATATATCATTAATCAATGCAAAAATTGTATTCAAAACATTTTTATGTTCAATTAGTACTCCTTTAGAATGACCTGTAGAGCCTGATGTATATATCACATAGGCCAAATCCTTAGGTGTGTTTGTATTCTCTAGTTTCGAAGAACTTTCCGCATATACTTTTTCATCTTGCAAATCTATTTTCTCACCTTTAAACACAACTCTTTCTATTAATGTATTTTGTGTGAGTAATATGCTTGCATTGCTATCATTAAGTACATACTTTATACGTTCCTCTGGATATTCTGGATCTATTGGCAAATATGCTCCACCAGCTTTTAAAATTCCCATTATTCCTACTATCATTTCAATAGAACGCTCTACCATTATTCCTACTATACTGTCAGGTTTTACTCCTTTTTTCCTCAAGGTTCTTGCCAATCTATTTGCTTTCTCGTTTAGTTCTCTGTAGGTTAGTTTTTTGTCTTCAAATACCACTGCCACATTATCCGGAGTCTTTTCTACTTGCTCTTCAAATAACTCATGTATTGTTTTATCTCTTGGATAATCTGCATAGGTGTCATTGAATTCATACAGAAGTATATGCTTTTCTTCTCCTGAAATCATTTCTATTTCACTTAACTTAATATTTGTATCACTAGTTATTGCTTTAATAATGTTTACAAAGTGTTCTACCATTCTTTCTACCGTTTCTGTTTTATATAGCTTTGTACTATATTGCAATTCAAATATAACTTCTTCTTCTACTTCAGTTGCCACAAATGTTAAATCAAATTTAGCTATCCTATTTTCCTGCTTATATCCTTTGAATATTAAATCTTTTAGTTCAATATCCCCTGAATCCATATTCTGCATTGTAAACATTACATCAAATAATGGGTTTCTACTTATATCCCTAGGTATATTTAACTTGTCCACTAATTCATCAAATTGATAGTCTTGATTTTCGTAAGCTTTTAACGCATTTCCCCTTACTTCCTTTAGAAAATCTTCATAAGTCTTACTCCCCTCCGGGTGATTCCTCATAGCAAGGGTATTTACAAACATTCCTATGATTTTCTCAAGGTCTGTATGCGGCCTTCCTGCTATTGGGCTTCCTACTATAATATCTTCCTGTCCACTATATTTTGAAAGTAATATATTTACTCCTGATAAAAGCACCATGTACACAGTACTGCCTGTTTCTTTTGATATCCGCTTTAAATCTTTTGTAAGCCCCTTATCTAATTTAAAGCTTATATTTTCCCCTTCAAAACTTTGCATTAATGGTCTTTGAAAATCCGTTGGCATATTTAATACTGGTATTTCATCTTTGAACCTATTTATCCAATATTCCATTTCTTCTTGCATTATCCCTGATTTTAAAAGGTCATTTTGCCACTGCGAATAATCCTTATACTGAATTCTAAGCTGCTCGAGTTTATTGCCTTCATAAAGCTTTGAAAATTCATTTATTAATATTCCCATAGATACGCCATCTGATATGATGTGGTGCATATCAAACATTAATATATGCTTATCTTCTTCCAGTTTTATAAGTCCCACTCTTAGTAATGGTGCCTTATTTAACTCAAATGCTTTTACAAAATCTCTTGCTATATTATCTGTTTCTTTATCTGTACCTTCTATGCAATCTACATCAAAACGATCTAATTTAAAATTCACACATTCATTTACTCTTTGTACTATTTTACCTTCTATTGTTTCAAAAGATGTTCTTAATGTTTCATGTCTTATTATTAACTCCGCAAAGGATTTTTCTAATCTTTCTACATTAAGTCTTCCTTCTACCATCATAACTCCAGGCATATTGTATCCTGTACTTTTTAAATCAAACTGTTGTAGCAAATACATTCTCTTTTGCGCTGAAGATGCTTCATAGTATTCTTTCTCTTCCACTATTTCTATTGATGAATATATACTCTTTTCTGTGCTTTCTATATATTCGCTTGTCCCCTTTATAGTTGGGAATTTGAATATTTCTCTAAGTGGCACTTCCACGTTTAACTCTTTGTGCATTTTTGAAACTAATGTTGTTGCCTTCAGTGAATGTCCTCCTAGTTCAAAGAAATTATCGTTTATCCCTACTCTTTCTGCTGCCAATACGTCCTTCCATATTGCTACAAGTTTTTCTTCAACTTCATTTCTTGGTGCTTCATACTCTGTTCCTGTTACTATACTTCCATCTGGTTTTGGTAATGCCTTTCTATCTATCTTTCCATTTGGCGTTAATGGCATTTTCTCTAATTGTACAAAGTATGATGGTATCATGTACTCTGGCAAGTTTTGTGATAAATAACTTCTTAATTCTCCTACGGTTAATTCTTTTTCTGCTACTAAATATGCACATAAATATTTAGTTCCATTTTCATCTTCTCTATCTATTACGATTGCTTCTTTAATTGCGTCATAATATAGTAATTGACTTTCTATTTCTCCAAGCTCTATTCTAAATCCACGTATTTTTACCTGATAATCTATCCTTCCCAGGAATTCTATATTCCCATCTGGTAGCCATCTTGCTAAATCTCCTGTTTTGTACATTCTGTCACCTATAAATGGATTTTTAATAAACTTTTCTGCTGTTAGCTCTGGATTATTTAGGTAACCTCTTGCTAGTCCTTCTCCTCCAACACACAATTCTCCATATATTCCTACTGTTTGTAAATTACCATACTTATCTATAATATAAGCCGTTGAATTACTAATTGGCCTACCGATAGGAATATTAGTTTCGTATTCTTTATCTATTAAATAGCAGGTTGAAAAAGTTGTGTTTTCTGTTGGTCCATACCCGTTAATTATTTTTAAATTTCTGCATTCCTCAATTACTTTATTTATATGATTAGTTGGTAATACATCTCCACCTACTAGCAAATATCTTAAATTTGCAAACATTGCAGGTCTTTCTTCAGCCATAAAATTAAACAATGAGGCCGTTAACCACAGTATGGTAATATCGTTTTCATTTATATACTCTTCCATGCTTTCTATATTTAAAATAATATTCTTACTGCCTAAATGCAACTCTAATCCATTTAAAATTGCCCCCCAAATTTCAAAAGTAGATGCGTCAAAGGCTAATGTTCCTGTTTGTAATATTTTATCGTCTTTTTTAAAAGATATATAATTAGTGTTTTTTACTAGTCTTATTACATTCTTCTGTTCTACCATAACTCCCTTAGGATTTCCTGTGCTTCCTGATGTATAGATTACACAGGCCAAGTCCTTTGAAGTATTTAGGGTACCTACGTTGTCCACATTTCGCCCGTATACACTCTCATTTCGTATATTAATTATTTCTCCATCAAAGTCTAATTTGTCTAACAAATATTCTTGCTTTAGGAGGATTTTTGCTTTTGCATCCTCTATCATATACCTTATTCTATCCTCTGGATATTCTGAATCTATCGGCAAATATGCTCCTCCGGACTTTAATATCCCAATTATCCCCACTATAGTTTCAACAGAACGTTCTACCATTATTCCAACTATACTATCAGCTTTTACTCCCTTTTCTCTTAGCATTCTTGCTAATCCATTAGCTCTATGGTTTAACTCTCTATAGGTTAATTTCTTATTTTCAAATACAACAGCTACATTATGCGGAGTCTTTTCAACCTGCTCTTCAAATAATTCATGTATTGTTTTATCTCTTGGATAATCTGCATAGGTATCATTGAACTCGTACAATAGTTTATGTTTTTCTTCCTTTGTAAGCATTTCTATTTCACTTAACTTAATTTTTGTGTCTGCAGCTACTGCTTTAAGAATGTTTACAAAGTGTTCTATAATTGTTTCTATTGTTTCTCTTTTATATAGCTTTGTACCGTATTGAAGATTTATTACAATCTCTTCTTTTACCTCACTTGCTGAGAATGTTAAATCAAATTTTGCTATTTTATATTCCTGCTTATATCCTTTGAATATTAAATCCTTTAGCTCAATCTGCTCCGAATCCATATTTTGCATTGTAAACATTACATCAAATAATGGATTTCTACTTATATCTCTAGGTATACTTAACTTATCTACTAACTCATCAAATTGATAATCTTGATTTTCATAAGCCTTTAGCGCATTTCCTTTTACTTCCTTTAAGAAATCTTCATAGATTTTACTTCCCTCTGGGTAATTCCTCATAGCAAGGGTATTTACAAATATTCCTATGATTTTCTCAAGGTCTGCATGTGGCCTTCCCGCTATTGGACTTCCTACTATAATATCTTCCTGTCCACTATATTTTGAAAGTAATATATTTACTCCTGATAAAATCACCATGTACATAGTACTGCCTGTTTCTTTTGAAATCCGCTTTAAATCTTTTGTAAGTTCCTTATCTAATTTAAAGCTTACATTTTCTCCTTCAAAGCCTTGCATTAGTGGTCTTTGAAAATCTGTTGGCATATTAAGTACTGGTATTTCATCTGTAAATCTATTTATCCAATATTCTTTTTGTTCCTGCATTCCATCTGATTTTAAAAGTCTATTTTGCCACTGCGAATAATCCTTATATTGAATCCTAAGCTTCTCTAATTCCTTGCCTTCATAAATCTTTGAAAATTCATTTATTAATATTCCCATAGATATACCATCTGATATTATATGATGCATATCAAACATTAATATATGCTTATCTTCCTCTAGTTTTATAATCCCCACTCTGAGTAATGGTGACTTATTTAAATCAAATGATTTTATAAAACCTTTTACTATTTTATCTATAGCCTTGTCTGAGTTTTCTATGCAACTTACTTCAAAACAATTTAATTTAAAATCTACACTTTCATTTATTCTTTGTACTATTTTATCTTCTATTGTTTCAAAAGATGTTCTTAAGGTTTCATGTCTTCTTATTAAAAGAGCAAATGATTTTTCTAATCTTTCCGCCTCAAACCTTCCTTCTACCAGCATAACTCCAGGCATATTGTATCCTGTGCTTTTTAGGTCAAACTGTTGAAGCATATACATTCTCTTTTGTGCTGAGGATGCTTCATAGTATTCTTTCTCTTCTACTATTTCCATTGATGAATATATACTCTTTTCTGTACTTTCTATATATTCGCTTATTCCCTTTATTGTTGGTGATTTGAATATTTCTTTCAAAGGCACTTCCACATCCAGTTCTTTATGCATTCTGCTTGATAGCACTGTTGCCTTTAATGAATGTCCTCCAAGCTCGAAGAAATTATCATTTATTCCTATTTTTTCTATGCCTAATACTTTACTCCATATTACTGCAAGTTTTTCTTCTACCTCATTTCTTGCTGCTTCATATTCTACACCTGTTACTATACTTCCATCGGGTTTTGGTAATGCTTTTCTATCGACCTTCCCATTTGGTGTTAACGGAATTTTCTCTAATTGTACAAAGTATGATGGTATCATATAGTCCGCTAATCTTGTATGTAAATACTGTCTTAACTCTCCTACATTCATTTTTTTATCCATTACTAAATATGCACACAAATACTTATCGCCATTATTATTATCTTCAACTGTTACCACGGTTTCCTTTATTAGTAAATGTGACAATAATACATTCTCTATTTCTTCTATTTCTACTCTAAATCCACGTATTTTTATTTGCTTATCTATTCTACCTATAAACTCAATACTTCCATCTCTTAAAAATTTTCCATAATCACCAGTTCTATATAGTTTAAACTGTTTATTATCTATAGTTTTCATTATATATTTTTCTGCCATAAGCTCAATACTGTTTATATATCCAGTCCCTACACCGTCTCCACCTATACATATTTCTCCCACCACCCCCACTGGCAGAAGGTTGAAATGTTTATCTAATACATATACCTGAGTATTATTTACTGGCTTACCTATAGATGTTAAATTTGAATCGGCTTCAAAATCTATTAAATTTGCAATACACCCTATAGTTGTTTCTGTTGGACCATAATGATTCATTATCCTTATATGATCATAATATTCATGAATTTTATTTATATCCTCTACCTTTATATTTTCTCCACCCACTGCAATAAACCTTAACTCATTCCACTTGTCTACCTCTTTAAAGCTATCGCTATTGATAAGTATATTAAGTAATGACGGAGTAATCTTTATAAATGTTATGCCCTTGTCTGACATATAATTTATCAATTTCTTAGGTTCCAAGCACATTTCCTTCTTAATAATATGAATTTCACACCCGCTTAAAAGTGCAGAATAGAAACCTGTATAACTTAAATCAAATGCTAATGATGTAAGTATCATCGTCTTATCTACATATTGAAGTTCAGCTACACTCTTAAACCAAGTTATATAATTTGTAATATTACTGTGCTTTATTCCAACACCCTTAGGTTTTCCTGTAGTTCCTGATGTATATATTACATAACTCAGGTTATCCGATGTACACTGAACATTTAAGTTCTTATTACTGCCAACATATAGTTTTCTATCATTTAAATCTATTATTTCTCCATCAAATGATATATTTTCTACAATCTTGCTTTGTAATAATAGTATTTTAGTTTTACTATCCTGAAGCATATACAATATTCTGTCCACTGGATACTCTGGATCTATTGGTAAATATGCTCCCCCTGCTTTTAAAATTCCTATTATTCCTATAATGGTTTCTAAAGAGCGTTCTACTATTATTCCTACTGTTCTATCTGGTTTTACTCTCTTTTCCGTTAAAATTTTTGCCAACACATTTGCTCTTTCATTAAGCTCTCTATATGTTAGACATTCATCATCAAATACCACTGCCACATTATCTGGCGTCTTCTCAACCTGCTCTTCAAATAATTCATATATTGTTTTATCTCTTGGATACTCTACATAAGTATCATTAAAATCATATAAAATCTTTTGTTTTTCCTCTTCAGTTATAAATTCTATTTGATCTAATTTTATATCCAGATTATTAAGTACTTGATGTGAAATATTCAAATACTTATCACAAAATCTTTTAACTGTATCCCTTTTAAATAACTTAGAATTAAAAACCACTTCAAACAAAATCGAATCCTCGTTTTTTTCAATTAAAAAAGTCATCTCATTTTTAGGTGAATTAGTTATATATTTTATATGTTCTTTATTATGAATATTTTTCATTACAAAATTAACAGGTAATAATGACATAATTTCATCATTACTATCCATATGTTTAAAAATTTCTTCTAAAGGATAAATTTGATTTTCATATGTTTCTTGTACTGTTTTTCTTAGATTTAATATTATTTCTTTAAATGTCATATTTTCATCTAAGTAACTTTTCATTAATAAAACTGTATTTAAACTTTCTTGTTGATTCGATTTATAATAAACAGTTGTTCCTATAGTCAGCTCCTCTTGTGCACTATACTTAAACATCTCTATTTCAAAAACTGAAAGTAACACAACATAAATGGCTAGATTTTCACCCTTTGTGATATTAACTGTTCTATTATATGAATTGCCAGTTAATTCGAAACTAATACTCTCTTTTTCATAATCAAATTTTCTTTCAAAATCCGTAGGCAATAATAGTTTTTCTGTTGGCGTTGAAAATATATTAACCCAATATTGTTTTGCCTCTTTCATTTGTTCCAATGAATTAATTACAATATTATGTTCACTCATTAAAATTTCCTCCTTAATTAAAAATCAAACTCTATATCGTGTTTGGAATCTTCTTTTATTCTTTTGACTTTTTCACTAATCGTATTAACCTCAATTTCATTCAATAATAAAATTTTATTAAGTTTAATATTTTTATCACTAATCACTGTTGTAATTATATTTTTAAAATACCTTATCATTTTATCTATGGTACCTCTTTCAAATAAATCTGTACTATATTCAATACTAAATATAATTTCTTCTCCAACTTCGCTTGCTATAAACTTCAAGTCAAATTTAGCTATTTTATGATCTATATCATAGTTTCTAAATGTTAAATCCTTTAGTTCTATCTTCTGTAAGTCCATATTCTGCATTACAAACATTACATCAAACAGTAAATTTCTATTTCTATCCCTAGGTATCTTCAGCTTGTCCACTAATTCTTCAAATTGATAATCCTGATTTTCATATGCCTCTAATGCATTTTCTTTTACTTCCTTTAAGAAATTTCGAAAAGTTTTATTTCCTTTTGGATAGTTTCTCATGAGAAGAGTGTTTACAAATACCCCTATAATTTTCTGTAAATCTGCATGCCTCCTTCCTGCTATGGGGGTTCCTATTACAATATCTTCTTGTTCACTATATTTTGTTAATAGTATATTTACGCAGGATAATATTACCATATACATTGTTCCGTCAATTTCTTTCGCTATTCTATTCAACTCACCTGTAACCATCCTATCTAATTTAAAGCTTATGATGCTGCCTTCATATCTTTGGATTATTGGTCTTGCATAATCTATTGGCATATTTAATGTTGGTATTTTACCTGAAAATCTATTTATCCAATATTCTTCTTGCTTTTTCATTCCCTTTGATTTTAACAGTTTATTTTGCCACTCTGAATAATCCTTATATTGAATTCTAAGCTGTTCTAATTTATTTCCCTCATAAATTTTTGCAAATTCATTTATTAATATTCCCATGGATACCCCATCTGATATAATATGGTGCATATCAAACATTAATATATGTTTTTCTTCTTTCAGTTTTATAAGTCCAACTCTTAGTAATGGTGCCTTATTTAAATCAAATGCTTTTACAAAATCTCTTACTATATTATCTACAGCTTTTTCTTGATTTTCGTTGCAATCTACTTCAAAATGATCTAATTTTAAATTCACACTTTCATTTATTCTTTGTACTATTTTATCTTCTATTATTTCAAAAGATGTTCTTAAGGTTTCATGTCTTCTTATTAATTCAATAAAGGCTTTTACTAATCTTCCTGCCTCAAATCTTCCTTCTACCCACATAACTCCAGGTATATTGTATCCTGTACTATCTAACTCAAACTGTTGTAGCATATACATTCTCTTTTGTGCTGAAGATGCTTCATAGTATTCTTTATCTTCCACTATTTCTATTGATGAATATATACTCTTTTCTGTGCTTTCTATATATTTGCTCATCCCCTTTATAGTTGGGAATTTAAATATTTCTCTAAGTGGTACTTCTACATTTAACTCTTTGTGTATTTTTGAAACTAATGTTGTTGCCTTAAGCGAATGTCCACCAAGTTCGAAGAAGTTATCATTTATCCCTACTCTTTCCACTGCCAATACGTCCTTCCATATTGTTACAAGCTTTTCTTCTATCTCATTTCTTGCTGCTTCGTATTCTGCACCTGTTATTATTTTTCCATCTAGCTCTGGTAATGCTTTTCTATCTATCTTTCCATTTGGTGTTAATGGCATTTTATCTAATTGCACAAAGTATGACGGTACCATGTACTCTGGTAAGGTTTTTAATAGATGCTCTCTTAATTCTCCTACTGTTAATTCTTTTTCTGCTACTAAATATGCACATAAATATTTAGCTCCACTTTCATCTTCTCTATCTATTACAATTATTTCTTTAATCTCTTCATAATTTAGTAACTGACTTTCTATTTCTCCAAGTTCTATTCTAAATCCACGTATTTTTACCTGATGATCTATTCTACCTAAATATTCAAGTTCTCCATTAACAAGTACTCTTGCTAAATCACCTGATCTATAAATTTTTTCTTCTGGTTTATATGCATTAAATACAAATTTTTGTTCTGTTAATTCCTTATTATTTAAATATCCGCGTCCTACACCTTCCCCTCCAACACATAGCTCTCCTGCTACTCCTATTGGTTGAAGCTTTAAGTTCTTATCCATTATATAAGTTGATAACGTTGGAATCGGATTTCCTATATTGCTTATCTTTTGATTTATTTCTTTTTTTCCGATTTCTTTGTAAGTAACATGCACTGTTGTTTCTGTTATTCCATACATGTTAATTAATTTTGTTTCTGAATATTTTTTCATCCATTCACTTAACATTTCAGGTTTTAATGGTTCCCCACCAAAAATTACATATCTTAATTTCAAATCTTCTGTATTGTAATTTAATTCTTTATTCATAAGATTATAAAACGGTGTTGGAATTTGATTTAGTATTGTAACCCTTTCTTGTTTAAGAGTCTTCAAGTATTCTTCTGTATCTCTTGCTGTATTTCTTGAAATTAAAACTAATTTACCCCCATAAAGTAATGCACCATACATTTCCCAAACTGAAAAATCAAAACAATATGAATGAAACATTGTCCATACGTCTTTATCACTAAAGTCAAACTTCATTTTTTCATTAAACATTAACCTTACTACATTTCTATGTTCTATCATTGCACCCTTGGGCCTTCCTGTAGTTCCCGATGTGTATATTATATAGGCTAAATCCTTTGGCATATTTATATTCCTTAAGTTTGTCTGATCATGCACATACGATTTTTCATCTATTAAATCTATTATCTCTCCTTGAAAAGCTACCTTCTGTACTAGGTTGTTTTGTGTTAAAAGTATGTTAGTTTTGCTATCATCTAGAATATACTTTATTCTATCCTCTGGATACTCATTGTCTATTGGTAAGTACGCCCCTCCAGATTTTAATATTCCCATTATTCCTACTATCATTTCAACAGAGCGCTCTGTCATTATTGCTACTATACTGTCTGGTTTCACTCTTTTTCCTCTTAAGTTTCTTGCCAATCCATTTGCTCTATCATTCAACTCTCTGTAAGTTAGTTGCTTATCTTCAAATACTATTGCTATATTATCTGGCGTCTTTTCAACCTGTTCTTCAAATAATTCATGTATTGTTTTATCTCTTGGGTAATCTGCATAGGTATCATTAAATTCATACAGAAGTTTATGTTTCTCTCCTTCTGTTAGCATATCTATTTCACTTAGCTTAATTTTTGTATCTATAACCACTGCTTTAATAATATTTACAAAGTGCTTTACCATTCTTTCTATTGTTTCTCTTTTATATAATTTTTTACTATATTCTAGTTCAAATATAATTTCATCCCCTACTTCACTTGCTGAGAATGTTAAGTCAAATTTTGCAACTTTATGTTCTTGCTTATATCCTTTCAATATTAAATCTTTTAGTTCAATATCCACTGAATCCATGTTCTGCATTGTAAACATTACATCAAATAATGGATTTCTACTTATATCCCTAGGTATACTTAATTTATCTATTAATTCATCAAATTGATAATCTTGATTTTCATAAGCCTTTAATGCATTTTGCATTACTTCCTTTAGAAAATCTTCATAGGTCCTGCTTCCCTCTGGATAATTCCTCATAGCAAGCGTATTTACAAACATTCCTATAATTTTCTCAAGGTCTGCACGTGGCCTTCCAGCTATTGGGCTTCCTACTATAATATCTTCCTGTCCGCTATACTTTGAAAGTAATATATTTACCCCTGATAAAAGTACCATGTACATTGTACTTCCTGTTTCTTTTGATATTTTTTTTAACTCCTTTGTAAGTTCCTTATCTAATTTAAAGCTTATATTTTCTCCTTCAAAGCTTTGCATGAGTGGTCTTTGAAAATCTGCTGGCATGTTTAATACTGGTATTTCACCTTTGAATCTATTTATCCAATATTCCTTTTGTTCTTGCATTGCCGCTGATTTTAATAGGCTATTTTGCCACTGCGAATAATCTTTATACTGAATTCTAAGCTTCTTAAGTTTATTACCTTCATAAATCTTTGAAAATTCATTTGTTAATATTCCCATAGATACACCATCTGATATGATATGGTGAATATCAAACATTAATATATGCTTATCTGCTTCTAGTTTTATAAGTCCCACCCTTAGCAATGGTGCCTTATTTAAATCAAATGCTTTCACAAAATCTTTTACTATACTATCTATCGCTTTTTCTTGATTTTCTATACGACCTACTTCAACACAATTTAATTTAAAATTCACACTTTCATTTACTCTTTGTACTATTTTATCTTCTATTGTTTCAAAAGATGTTCTTAAGGTCTCATGTCTTATTATTAATTCAATAAAGGATTTTTCTAACCTTTCTACGTTAAGTCTTCCTTCTACCTGCATAACTCCAGGCATATTGTATCCTGTGCTTTTTAGATCAAATTGCTGAAGCATATACATTCTCTTTTGCGCTGAGGATGCTTCATAGTATTCCTTCTCTTTCACTATTTCTATTGATGAGTATATACTCTTTTCTGTGCTTTCTATATATTCGCTTATTCCCTTTATAGTCGGTGATTTGAATATTTCTCTAAGTGGCACTTCAACGTTTAACTCTTTGTGTATTTTTGAAACTAATATTGTTGCCTTAAGCGAATGTCCTCCAAGTTCGAAGAAATTATCATTTATTCCTACCCTTCCTATTCCTATTCCTAGTACATGCTTCCATATTGTTGCAAGTTTTTCTTCTACCTCATTTCTTGGTGCTTCGAATTCTGCACCTGTTACTATGCTTCCATCTGGCCTTGGTAATGCCTTTCTGTCTAGCTTCCCATTTGGTGTTAATGGCATTTTATCTAATTGCACAAAGTATGATGGTATCATGTACCCTGGGAGTTTCTTTGATAAATACGCCCTTAACTCTCCTACTGTTAGTTCTTTTTCTGATACTAAATATGCACATAAATATTTAGCACCATTTTCATCTTCTCTATCTAATACAATTATTTCTTTAATGGCTTCATGGTTTAGTAACTGATTTTCTATTTCTCCAAGCTCTATTCTAAATCCACGTATCTTTACCTGATAATCTATTCTTCCAAGAAATTCTATATTTCCATCAGGCATCCATCTTGCTAAATCCCCAGTCTTATACATTTTCTCTCCAGATACAAATGGATTGTCTATAAACTTTTCTACTGTTAACTCAGGTCTATCTAAGTATCCTCTTGCCAGGCCATCTCCTGATATACATAGTTCCCCAGGCACTCCTATTGGCTGCAAGTTCTTGTTTTTATTGATTATAGCTATTTGGTTATTTTGTAATGGTGTTCCTATTGTTGACTCATATATATTACATTTAGTAGTAATTGAAACAACGGTAGTTTCTGTTGGTCCATAATGATCATACAAATTATATCCTTTTTCAATTACCTTGTTTTTTACATTTTCATTCAATTTTTCTCCACCACAAATTATTATAGATAAACTTTTCATGTAATCATTTTCTACAATTAATTCTTTTAATGTGGCTGGTACAAGTTGGACTATGTTTATATTCTTTTCTGTCACATACTGTAAAAATTTATGTTTATCGATAATATCATATTTAGGTAGAATGTACATTGTAGCACCATTTAATAAAACAACTATTGTTTCCTCTATAGATGCATCAAAGGATATATTCGTACTTTGTAACATATTCAAATTCTCTTTAAGATTATATCTATCACCATACCAATAAGATAAATTAACAACACCTAACTGTTCAATCATTACCCCTTTAGGCTTGCCTGTTGAACCTGATGTATAAATAACATAAGCTAAATCTCTAGAACTATTTACCACATCTAAATTTTGCCCAATCCCCCCATAGTATTTTTCATCTTCTAAATCTAAAAGTTCTCCTTTAAAGGTGGTTTTCTCCTTTAATTTACTTTGAATTAGAAGTATCTCTACGTTGCTATTTTCTAACATATACTTAATTCTTTCCTCTGGATATTCTGGATCTATTGGCAAGTATGCTCCACCAGCCTTTAGAACCGCCATTATTCCTACTATCATATAAGTAGAACGCTCTACCATTATTCCTACTATACTATCAGGTTTTACTCCTCTTTCTCTTAAGTTTCTTGCTAGCTTATTTACTTTCTCATTTAGTTCTCTGTATGTTAATCCTTTGCCTTCAAATACTACTGCTATATTGTCTGGAGTCTTTTTAACCTGTTCTTCAAATAATTCATGTATTGTTTTATCTCTTGGATACTCTGCATAAGTATCATTAAACTCATGCAGCAGTTTTTGCTTTTCCCCCTCTGTAAGCATTTCTATTTCACTTAACTTTATATATATCTTTCTAGTTATTACTTTAAGAATGTTTACAAAATGTTCTACCATTCTTTCTATTGTTTCTCTTTTATATAATTTTTCACTATATTCTAGTTCAAATGTAATTTCATCCTCTACTTCACTTGCTGAGAATGTTAAATCAAATTTTGCTACTTTATGTTCTTGCTTATATTCTTTAAATACTAAATCTTTTAGTTCAATATCCTCTGAATCCATATTCTGCATTGTAAACATTACATCAAATAATGGATTTCTACTTATATCCCTAGGTATACTTAACTTGTCTACTAACTCATTAAATTGATAATCTTGATTTTCATAAGCTTTTAATGCATTTTCTTTTACTTGCTTTAGGAAATCTTCATAGGTTCTGCTTCCCTCTGGATAATTCCTCATAGCAATAGTATTTACAAACATTCCTATGATTTTCTCAAGGTCTGCATGTGGTCTTCCTGCTATTGGGCTTCCTACTATAATATCTTCCTGTCCACTGTACTTTGAAAGTAATATATTTACCCCTGATAAAAGTACCATGTATATAGTACTGCCTGTCTCTTTTGATATGCGCTTTATTTCTTTTGTAAGTTCCTTATCTAATTTAAAGTTTATACTATCGCCTTCAAAGTTTTGCATTAGTGGTCTTTGAAAATCTGTTGGCATATTTAAGACTGGTATTTTATCTGAAAATCTATTTATCCAATATTCTTTTTGTTCTTGCATTACCTCTGATTTTAAAAGTCTATTTTGCCACTGCGAATAATCTTTATATTGAATTCTAAGCTGCTCGAGTTTATCGCCTTCATAAATCCTTGCAAATTCATTTGTTAATATTCCCATAGATACACCATCTGATATAATGTGGTGCATATCGAACATTAATATATGCTTATCTTCTTTTAGTTTTATAAGTCCCACTCTTAGTAATGGCGACTTGTTTAACTCAAATGCTTTTACAAAATCGCTTACTATATTATCTATTTCTTTATCTGTACCTTCTATGCAATCTACATCAAAACAATCTAATTTAAAATTCACACATTCATTTACTCTTTGTACTATTTTACCTTCTATTGTTTCAAAAGATGTTCTTAATGTTTCATGTCTTATTATTAACTCCGCAAAGGATTTTTCTAATCTTTCTACATTAAGTCTTCCTTCTACCATCATAACTCCAGGCATATTGTATCCTGTACTTTTTAAGTCAAACTGTTGTAGCAAATACATTCTCTTTTGTGATGAGGATGCTTCATAATATTCTTTTTCTTCTACTATTTCTATTGATGAATATATACTCCGTTCTGTGCTTTCTATATATTCGCTTGTCCCCTTTATAGTTGGAGATTTGAATATTTCTCTAATTGGTACTTCCACATTTAATCCTCTGTGTATTCTTGAAACTAGCGTTGTTGCCTTCAGTGAATGTCCCCCAAGTTCAAAGAAATTATCATTTATCCCTACTTTTTCTGCTGCCAATACGTCCTTCCATATTGCTACAAGTTTTTCTTCAACTTCATTTCTTGGTGCTTCATACTCTGTTCCTCTTACTATACTTCCGTCTAGTTTTGGTAATGCCTTTCTATCTATCTTTCCGTTTGGCGTTAATGGCATTTTCTCTAATTGTACAAAGTATGATGGTATCATGTACTCTGGCAAGTTTTGTGATAAATAACTTCTTAATTTTCCTACGGTTAATTCTTTTCCTGATACTAAATATGCACATAAATATTTAGTTCCATTTTCATCTTCTCTATCTATTACAATTGATTCTTTTATATCTTCATAATTTATCAATTGACTTTCTATTTCTCCAAGTTCTATTCTAAATCCACGTATCTTAACTTGATGGTCTATTCTTCCGTGGAATTCTATATTTCCATCTGGTAGCCATCTTGCTAAATCACCTGTTTTGTACATTTTCTTCTCCAAAGCAAAAGGACTTTCTATGAACTTTTCTAAAGTGAACTCCGGCATATTTAAATAACCTCTAGCTAATCCTTCTCCTGATATACAAAGTTCACCGCAAACACCAATAGGCACAATGTTATTCTCTTTATCTATAATGTACACCTCAGTGTTTTGTATAGGCCTTCCTAATGTTACTTTTTCGCTCTCTTTACATACAGCTGTTAATGCATCTATTGTTGTTTCTGTAGGTCCATAATGATTAAATACATTATATCCCATCTTCATTAATTTATTTTTAACGCTATCTTCTAATCTTTCTCCACCAATAATAATTGTATCTACTGTGTTAAACCTTATATTATCAATCAATAGTTCTTTTATCATAGCAGGAACAAAACTAATAACATTTATCTTGTTGTTAATTACATATTCAGCAAATTTGTTTTTATCCAATATTTCTTCTTTTTTAGGTATATATAATTTAGCCCCAGAAATAAGCGTTCCGAAAATTTGCTCTACACTAGGGTCAAAGGTATATTCAATTAAATTCACAATATGCTTTTGGTGGCTAATATTGTATTTACCTACAAACCAAGTTAAAATATTGACAACATTCCTATGCTCTACCATTACTCCTTTAGGTTTACCCGTAGACCCTGATGTGTATATTACATATGCCAATTCTCTTGCTGTACTTACATTTTTAATATTTTCTCCATTTGCTGCATATGTCCTTTCACACTCTAAATCCAGTGTTTCTCCATTAAACACCACATTTTCTTTAAACCTGCTTTGTGTCAAAATTATATTAGTTTTACTATCCTCAAGCATATATGTTACTCTATCTTCTGGATATTCTGAACCTATTGGCAAATATGCTCCACCTGACTTTAATATTCCAAGCATCCCTACTATCATTTCTATTGAACGATCTACCATTATTCCTACTATACTATCAGGTTTTACGCCTTTTCCTCTCAATGTCCTTGCCAATCTATTTGCTCTCTCATTTAGTTCTCTATATGTTAATTCTTTATCTTCAAACACAACAGCCACATTATCCGGAGTCTTTTCAACCTGCTCTTCAAATAATTCATGTATTGTTTTATCCCTTGGATACTCTGCATAAGTATCATTAAAATCGTATAATATCCTATTCTTTTCTTCTTCTGAAATTATTTTTATTTCAGATATGCTTATAGCTACACTACTTACTATTTCATTTAATATATTTTCAAAATGCACTGTCATTGCAATTATGAATTCATCTTCAAATGATTCTTTATTGTATGAAACTTTTATCTCCAAATCATCAAATATGCCAATCCCAAAAGTAAGATTAAAATTTGTTGTTTCTGATATAAAACAATCCTCTATTTTAATTTTACTATTCTTATCTCCTACTTTGTCTAATGGATAATTTTCAATAACCACAATATTATCAAAAACACTTTTTTCATGATTATACATAGCATAAGATTTTATATCTAATAAAGATGTGTTTTCAAACTCTTCATGTGCTCTTAACGACTCTTCTACACTTTTTATAAATGTAGAAACTTCTTGATTACTATGTGTTTTTACTCTTAAGGGAATAGTATTAATAAACATCCCAACAATATTATCTATCCCCTTAATTTTCGCTGTTCTACCTGATACTGTCATTCCAAATATTATATCTTCCGAGTTTTCATATCTTTGCTGAAGTATTGACCATGCACTATATAGTATTGCAGCAACTGAAACTTGAAGTTTTTTTGCAGATGCTTCAATTCTATTTTTTGTTAAATCAGATATTGTGTAAATATACTCGCCGATATATTTATGCATCTTACTAGTATTGTTTGAACTAAACATATTACTTTCATGTTCAAAACCTTTTAAATACTTCTGCCAATACTCCTTTTGTCTATTTTTATCCTGCTCTTTATTCCATTTAACTAACTCTTTAAACTTATTTTTCACCTGTTTTATAGGCTCTTCCCCTTGAAAATAACAATTATATGCTTCAATAAATTCTTTTAAAATAATTCCATTGCTCCAACCATCATATAATATATGATGATTCTTTATAATCATTTTACATTTATGCTCTTCAATTTTACATATAGTTATCTTTATGGATTCATTTGTAATATTAATATTTTCATTTTTATGGTTTTCTAAAATTTCCTTGAATAATTTATCCCTTGCTTCATTACTTTCCTTTGATAAATCAAAGAATTTAAAAGGAATGTCATAGTTTTTTAGAACTATCTGAACAGGTTTATCTAATTTATCCCACTTATAAACAGTTCTCAGCATTTCATTAGTTTCAATAATGTAATTCCATGTTTTTTTTAATATCTCTATATCTATTTCACCAGTTATAGTTATGCAGGTCTGCTCTTGATACTCCTTAGTTTCAGAATCTTTAATATAATGATAAAGCATTCCCTTTTGGGTATCTGTTAAATCCATAATATCTTCTATGTTGTCTTTTCTAATTTTATTCATAAAATAACGCCCTCCTATATTACACCAATTTACCCATTTCCATTTTAATAACTTTATCAGCAAGATTAAAATAATGATCATCATGAGTTATTGCTAAAACACATTTACCTCGTTCCTTTAAATCAGGTAAAAGTGTTTCATAAAAAAACTTTCTAAACTCTGGATCTTGATCCGCAGCCCATTCATCAAAAAGATAAATCGGCTTATCTTCTAAATAACTAATTAATAAAGCCAGTCTCTTTTTTTGTCCAGTAGATAACTTTATTGTGCTAAATTTTCCATCTTTAATCTCTACCTTATCATCCATCTTCAATATTTTTAAATATTTACTTATGCCATTTTCTTTACTTTTGCAATCAACACCATATAATTTATTAAATAGATAAAAATCACTAAAAATTGTAGAGTAATACTGACTCAATGCTTTTCCGCTAATTTCCATACTATTTAAAGTTATATTCCCCTCTGTTGGCATATACAATCCAGTTATTAATTTAGCTAAAGTTGATTTACCACTTCCATTTCCCCCAGTGATAAATACTATTTCACCCGACTTAAATTCATAATCAATAGGGCCTACTTTAAACTTTCTATCCTCAGTACTATCATATTCATACTCTACTCCCTTTAATTTTAATTTAACATCATTCTTTAACATTAGGTCTTGTTCATCTAACTCTTCAGACTTCATAAGTGATATTTGATTTAACATCTCATTAATTCTTTTAAAACTTATTTTAACTTGTATTGCATTTGGTATAGCATTCAGTATTCCGTGAACTGGTCCTGTCATATATAGCAGTACAAAAACATAGCTTACCAAACTGCCACGTTCAATGTCTTTAAATACTAAAGGGAAAATGAATACAACAGCACCTATGGCAATTGTAAATAGTAGTTCGCCTATTACAAACATATTTGCAAAGGCTAAACCTGCTTTTACTCGTTTGAGCCTATAGTTGTTACAACTATCTTGCATATCCATTTGAAATTCATTTTTTTTATTTTCATTAAGACTCAATTCTTTGAAGCCACTTATAAAATCATTTATAAACTTAAAAAATATATTTTGAATATCTCTAGCTTCTTCTCCGACTCTATTAGCATATCTTCCTACCATATAATATAAACTAGCTATAACCGCGATTATTAAAACAGATAATAACAGTCCATAAAAGCTAATAATACCTAAGTATATAAAACAACAGATAAGTGTGACTAAACTCGTTACACCTACAATAACAATATTGGCTAAATTGCTAATTGTCTCCGTATCATTATTTAAGGTAGCTTGAATTCTACCACTTTCAATCTTCTCAAAACTATCATAAGAAGTTTTTAATATTTTTTTTACAATTTCCATTCTTTTGGAATACACTATATTGTTTGTTATCTCTATTAGCCTAACGCTGACTAATCTTTGTCCATAAACATAAAGTATTATTCCTAAAACAAAATACACCAATAGTTTTACCCTTAATTCATTACTAGAAGTAATAGCCATATTTATTGTAATAATAATAAGGGAATTCCCTAATCCGCTAATAGCACTAAGTATACCTATTAAAACTAGTGATTTATCTTGTTTTTTTTTTAAAACACGTGTGAATATAAAATATATATAAGCTATCCATATAGTTGCATACAATAAGCAAATGGAAATTTTCAAATTTGCTGGAAGCCATACATACACGAATTTCCAAGATACTCCATTATATAAAATGTAGGGTATCAAATATATACAATAAGTAAGTCCAATCATGAATAGCATTGAAAATATTAATCCCAAAATCACTTTCACACTTTTAATTTGAAATTTTCTTTCCTTTTTAATTAATTGTTTTACACCAATGAACATAAAATAAAAAGTAACAATAATAATTGGAATTGACATGCAAATAATAGCTATAGAAATAATATCTACACTTTTATTTATGTCTGTTGCAGTTTTCTTAGGTTGATTACCTTGTAATATTTCAATTACACCTTGTCCGATCACTTGTGCATGTGGAGAATTGCTATTACATAACACTGCAACCCCTATATTTTCTTCAGGTCTAAACACTATAAAAGAAGAATAGTTAGGATTACTTGCTCCATGTGAAATTTCTCCTCCACCCTTTTGATATACAAACCATCCATCTGCATAAGATGCACCATCCCCTAGTGGCGCTACCCTACGATTAGCAATATGTGATTCTTTAACTAAATCTTTATCGAATTTATTATCCTTATCTGTTCCAAGTTGTATTTTAAGCCACTTTGATATATCTTCTGCATTTGAAATATAGTATCCAGCTGGTTTATTTCCACGATACATTGGTGCTTCATATTTACGAGGTTTTAAAAATCCAATCTTATACCCTGTAGCCATATCATGCAAAGCTGCTTCATCTCGAAATAAGTAGGTGTTATTTAAATTCAGTGGATTTAATACATTTTCTTTTATATACTCCTCATAGGACTTTCCTGTAACTTTTTCTATTACTAATCCCAATACGTCATAGTTTATAGTGGCATATTGAAACCTACTCCCTGGATAACTATCTAATTCTATATTAACCATAGTTTTAATTGTTTCCTCTAACGCATCATCTTTAGAAGAAATCGGGATATTAGCTATTGTTTTAAATGGTACTCCGCTAGTTTGGTGCAAAAATTGTTCTATAGTTATTGAAACTTCTTTTCCTTTATATTTCATTTTTAGCCATGGAATATGCTTAGTTACTGGCTCATTTATATTGATTAATCCATCACTCTGCAGTTTAAGCACTCCAAGGGCAGTAAATGCTTTACTATTGGAACCAAGTTCAAATAATGTTTCTGGTTTTACCGTTTTTTTTGATTCTATGTCTCCATAACCAAATCCCTTTTCATAAATAGTTTTATCTCCTTTTACTACCACCACTGACATGCCTGGAACTTTTCCTTTATCCATTTGTTCTTCTATAAACTTCTCTATTTTACTTGTTTGAGATTCTGATAAAATGTTAACTCCGCCATCTTGATTATTGTTCAAAGCAAAACTTTGAATAGATAACGTTATTGCTATTAAAGCAATTCCCATCATAATGAAAATTCTATTTATTTTCTTCATAGTACCTCCCTATATCACTTTTCTATCTAACTAAATAAACTATCTAAGTCTTCCTGAGAAATATCTGCGGCATCAAAATCTGATGGAGTAAATTCTTTATAATTTTTTTCATAGCAATGACTCAATATTTCCTTAAGTTTTTCAATATAACTATCCATAAATTTTTGTATGGTTTCATCTTTAAACTTATTTTTACTATAAGTAATGTTTAGCTTTAATTTTTTTTCTAAAATCATTCCTGTTATGTCCATGAGACAAGTTAAATTGTTATTTTCACCAATATCTGCTCCACAATTTATATCCGAAACTTTAAAGGTTTCATTGTTTAATATATTGTCAAAATCTCCAAGGTAATTGAATCTTATATACTTATTCTCATTTATATTTAATTCATTATTTAGATATTTAAGAATGCTGAAATTAAATCCTTTACTTGGTATGCTTCTTAGTTGCTCTTTTAGTGATTTAATATTGAAATCTAGATCCTCATCTAACACCATAAAATTAGCAGGATACATACTTGTAAACCATCCTACTGTTCTTGAAATATCAATTTCATCATTTATTGCTTCTCTACCATGTCTTTCAAGCTCAATTACAATATCTTTCTGCTTGGTTATATTGTTAATAGTCATAACTAGTGCAGATATTAATATTTCATTCAATTCCATGCCATACATCTCATTAATTTTCATTGATAGCTCTTGTGTTGTTTCTTTATCAACTTCACCATATATAATCGATGAGATCTTCATAGTGTCTTGTCCACAATCAAATTCAACAGGGTAGCAATATTTCTTCTCCAAAATAGATTCCCAGTATCTCTCCTCCATTTTAATCTTGCTTTTACTATATTCAATAAGTTTCTCTGACCATTGCATAAATGAATGCGTCTTTAACTGCAATACTATTTCTTCATTATTATTTAACTGCTCTATTATAGTTGTAAAATCGTCCAGAAGTATTCTCCATGAAACACCATCAATAATTAAATGATGTGCAGTAAATAAAATTGATTGTCCCCTTTCCCCTAAGTCGAAAATACACACTTTAAATAGAGTATTGTTTTCAATATTAAAATTTGATTTTAAATTATAACCTAATTCTTTTATTTTCTTATGTTGTTCATACGGTGAGTATTCAGACAAATTGAAGTGTTCCACATTAGTACCTTCATTTAAATAGTCATTATTATAATACAATTCATCAATTTCTCCATTATAATTAATTCTTAGTGCATCATGATGTTCTATAAGTTTTTCAACAGCCTTTTCAACTTTATAAGCTTCTAACGCCTTATTACTTTCTAATAATACAGACTGATTATAGTGGTGCACATTAATAAAGTTTTGCTGGAAAAACCATTCAATAATAGGAGTTTTCTTAATATTTCCTGTACTGATATTCTGGTCTATAATTTTATTTTTGCTACTTACTTCAATACTTGCAGCTATTTCTTCAATACAATCTTGAGAAAGAATATTCTTTATACTAACATCTAGTCCTAAATTTTTAAGTTTTGAAGAAATTTGAATTGCCTTTATTGAATCCCCCCCAATTTGATAAAAATTATCCTTCATGCTTATACCACTTACACCTAAAACTTCCTTCATAGCTTTTACTAATTCTTTCTCTATATCAGTTTTACATTTAACAAATTCTTTTTCAATTTCACTGCACTCAGGTAGTAACGCAACATTTATTTTTCCATTAGATGTTAAAGGAAATTCCTCTAAATATATAAAGTTAGTTGGAATCATATATTTAGGTATAAATCTTGAAAGCCATTTTTTAAGTTCGGATTTATCCAGTTCTTTTTCAATTATCAAATAAGCATATAGTACTTTATTGCCTATAATATTTTCTCTATCTATTACAAAAGCATCTTTGATAAATTCATTTTCTTGCAGGTACTTCTCTATTTCTCCAAGCTCAATACGATGTCCCCTTATCTTTACTTGGTTATCACTTCTACCAACGTATTCAACATTTCCATTACTTAAATATTTACCATTATCCCCCGTCTTGTACATTCTTTTTCCTTTAATAAATGGATTTTCTATAAATATCTCCTTATTTAAATCTTCTTTATTTATGTATCCCCTAGCTACTCCATCACCTGATATATAGATTTCACCTATTGCCCCTTGGGATACTATATTAAAATTCTTGTCCAGTATATAAACCTGAACATTATCTACTGGAACTCCTATTGGTACTGATACCCCCATATCTTTTGCAATATTATATTGATATATCATACATCCAACTACCGTCTCTGTAGGTCCGTATTCATTATATATTTCTATATTTCCACCAAATCTATCATGGATATCATTAGCAAGACTAACCTTTAAATTTTCTCCACCAACTATAAATCTTCTTACAGATGAATCTTTATTTTCAATATCTTTTAGTAATGTCAAGTGTGAAGGAGTCAATTTTACAACTGTAGCCTTATTCTCTCTAAGTATCTTATACAAAATAAACTCTGTTCCATCATCATAATAGATTGCAATTGTGTTTCCAGAAATTAATGGAGTAAATATAGATGTAACTGTAAGGTCAAAGGATATGGAAGAATAAAGTGCAAATATATCATCTTCGTCTTTTAAGTACATTTTCTTAGCCCAGCATATATAATTAACTAATGCACTATGTTCAATCATTACTCCTTTTGGTTTCCCAGTAGATCCTGAGGTATATATAATATAAGCTAAATTTTCCGAATCATTTATTTTATTCAAATTTTCTGTTTTTTCTAAATATATTTCACCATTGTTTAAATTTAATATTTGTCCTTTAATTTTAATTTCACTTGTGATTTCCACATTAGTAATAACCATTACTGCTCCAGAATCTTGAAGCATATAATTTACTCTCTCAATTGGATAACTAGGATCTATGGGTAGGTATGCTGCTCCAGCTTTCATAATTCCTAAAATACTTACAATCATTTCAAACGAATGTGTCACCATAACTCCTACAATTTTTTCTTTTTTAACATCCTTTTTTCTTAAATACACTGCTAATTGATTTGATCTTTCATTTAACTCTCTGTAAGTTAGATTTTCACCTTGAAAACTTAAGGCGATTTTATGTGGTGTCTTTTCTACCTGATGTTCAAATAATTCATATATTGTTTTATCCCTTGGATAATAACATTTAGTTGAATTAAGTGTACAAATTTTTTCTTTAATTTCCAATTCATCAAGTAAACTTATTTTACTTATTTTCTCATTTTTATTGTTTAGTATCTGGTTAATAATGTTGTTAATATATTTATACATATCAAAAATATCTTCCTCTGTATAATCGCTTGTTTTATAGTCAAAACTCAATGTTATGTTGTCATCTTGCCATTCTTTTATTACCAATTGAAGCGAGTAGCTTTGATTCCCACTATAGTATTCTTCAACTCCTGCCGTTATACCATCAATCTGATTTATGTACTTGGTATTATAATAATTTACGCACACTTTAAATAAACTATCATAACCTTTTTTATTTAGCCCTAAGTCATCAATTAAAATATCATAGGGGTACTTTTGATTAAAAAAACAAATTTTAAGTTCAGAGTTAACTGCATGCATTAGTTCCTCCATTGAGAACTCAGTATTTAAATTAAGTCTAAAAGGCATTGTACTTGTAAACATGCCTATTGTATTCTTATCTTTCTTGCCTGATCTATTAAATACTGGTGTACCTATTACTATATCTTCCTGCTGCATTGTCTTGTTTAAATAAATAAGAATGATAGATATGAAAAAAGTATTTAATGAATATCTATGCTGATTTAAAAAGTTTTTAATCTTAGTTGATTTATTATTATCAATGTCAAAAGACTTACGTTTACCCTCTAAACTTTCAGAACTCTTATATAAAAATGTTTCTGGTAAATCACTATATTTTTCATTCCAAAATGTTTTGTTTTTTATGAATCTATCAGATTCTAAATATATTCTTTCTTTCTCAATATAATCAGTATAAGAATACTCAATACTAGAATTTAAATTATTGTCTTTTAATAAATTGCCGTACACTTCACATATTTGTTTTTGCATAAGACTAATTGACCATCCATCTGATATTATGTGATGAATACTTAGCAATAATCCGCATTTATTTTCGCCTACTTTATACATTACAAAACAAAATAATGAGCTGTTTTCTAATAAGAATGTTTTTTTATAGATGCCCTCTGCCCACTTTCCAAGCTCCATTAATGGATCTTCATATGTACTGAAATCTAACAATTCAATCTTTTCTTCCTGAAATTCACTAACATATTGATAAGGTTGTCCACTTATTTCAGAAAATCTCAATCTAAGTCCAGGGTTTTTTTCAATTACTATATTCACAGCTTTTTCAAATATTTCAAAATCAATCTCGCCTTTTATATTTAAGCATCCGCCAATATTATGTAGTGGAGAATTTGAATGTATTTTTTCTATATACCATATTCTCTTTTGCGGATGTGTTAAATTATAATAAATTATTTTTTCATTATTCATAGCACTCTGCCTTCCTGCATTTTTTGATTTTCTTTTTCTAATAACGTATACTTAATAATGCTGGTAATATTTTGAACATTATCATTTATAAAAAAGTGATCCCCCTTTAGGGTATATACCTTTGATTCTTTGCAAGTATGCTTTTGCCAATCAATAATCTCGCCTAATTTTAATGAATCCTTATCACCATTTAATATTGATATGTTACATGCAATTTTATTTTCTCTTTGTTTATAGTTATATGTTTCTAATATTTTAATGTCACTCTTAATTATTGGTAAAAAGAAATCAAATAATTCTTTATTATTAACTATTTCTTCTGGTGTACCTCCTAGTTCTATTATCTTTTTCATAAACTCATAGTCTGGCAAAGTATGGGTTATCTCTCTTTCTTCGATAATACTAGGTGCGCCATATCCAGAGAAAAATATATGTTTTGGTTGCCTCTTACCCATTTTCCTTATCTTATAGTATAGTTCATAAGCTAAAAGACTCCCCATACTATGTCCATAAATAGCATAATCACTATTATCAATTTCATCTTGAATTAAATTATATATGTCCTCAATTGCTTCACTTATATTTTCATAGAACGGCTGATTATATCTTTTTCCTCTACCTTTTAATTCTATAGGATATAATTTTATTGATGGTTCTAGATAATTTCTCCATTTGTAATACATAACTTCTGAACCACCAGCATACGGTAAACAAAACAAAATCATATTAATCCCCTTTCATTACTAATCTCACAAATTTAATGTAACTCCCTTTACACTAAGTCAAATCTAGAAATTTATTAATTAAGCTATTTTGATCTATCACTATTATATTATTTGAAATCTCTTTATTTACTGAACACACAGCCATTTTATAACCTAACCCTATATCAAACCTTCTAAATACATGTTCATTATGTTCGTTATTAATAGTCACTTTAATATTATCGTATTGATCTATATCAATGGAAAATGATTTTAATAGTATCGATAGACCTCTCCCACAGCATTTAATATAGCTTTCTTTCAATGTCCATATTTCATAAAATTTATATAATTTAATGTTTAAATCTTCTTTATCAATATATTGAAATTCACTTGACGAAAAAAAACTTTCAGCTATCTCTTCATATTCAATATACTTTACCTTTTCAATATCAACTCCAATAGGCTTATCATCAATAGCACATACAACAAACTCTCCAGAATGAGATATGTTGAATTTAAATTTGGGATAGCCCTTCAGATATGGCTTCCCATATAGATTCTTCTCAAATGTTATGTCTTTATTTGTAATACTCAATTTTTGAAAAATTATTGTCCTTATCAATATTTCTCCAATTAATGTTCGAATCTTATCTTTTTTATTAATGATTTTTTCAATTTTACATATTTTATCTGAATCAATCAATAAACATATCTTTTCTAGATTTTCTTGGCTAATATCTAAAATTTTTACAGCATAAATTTTCATAAAGTACCTCATTATATGTTTTTATTTATATTCAGTTTCAAAATAATATTTATTTACTTATACAACTTGTTCCAATTGCAGTATACTCCTATTTAACGTATTTTTTTGTAATATCTTGTATTTATACCGCTTTTTTTTTAGCAAATTATTACTTTTTTTAGCAAAATATGCATACATTCTATTGTATCTTTTGTTTTCCGTTCTTTTTATGATTGAATTATGTTATTTGTAAAACTTTAATTTATTAATTATTATGCAAATTATTTTCTCTTTTACTATATAACTAAATAGTATATATAGTATTGTTTTTATATACTTATCTTTAAAATTATGATTTTTACCAAATAAATTTTTTCTACTTTTAATTTCTATATAAATTCTCCATCTATCTTAACAATAAAAGCCAGATTCACAAAATTCATTTGTAAAATCTGACTTTATATCATAATTACCAAAACCTACACAACTATTTTTACGCAAACCTTAATACGAATGCATATAAGAACAAAATCTCCCTACGGTCGAGTAAAAACCCTTATGCCAAGCAAATCTGATAATTTCATCGTCCTTTAATTATCATATTTGCATCACATTCTGGGCATAGAACAATAGGACTACCACTCTTCTTGTCAAATTCCTCAGGTGTATAACATTCAAACGCAACAAATTCTGGTACCTCTTCTTCATACCCACATTTCTTACATTTAAAAAGTATCATCTTATCGGGCCCCTCTGTTTGAAATGGTATCTCCCTTTCATCCATTTTAATTTTAAAAATCCTTTTAATACGTTCCCATATCATAAATATACCCATACTTTCTGTGCCAAATTTGGAATAACTCCATTAGCTGACCGCATTTTGAACATTTCCCTGGATCTTTAGAAAAATTAATAATCATTAATTCTCTATACTTCATTTTTCTTATTTCCTTTTTCCAATTTATTTTTAATGTGTACTGAATTGCTTTAAGCCCACTTTTTATGTATTGCAATAAACCAAAACATTTTCTAATCTTTATACTTATACTTCCAGCATATACTCCATATAATCTAACCATTTTAAAATATTTAGGCGATATATGCATTAGTAACCTGCCTATAAACACTTGTGCCGTAACTGTTTCTTCTACTCTCTCATTAGTTTCATGACTCTTATACCAAAACGTTACATTTTTCCCATCATAGCTAAGTATTCTATATTCTGCTATCGCAGGTCTTGCTAAATATCTACCGATATATCTTGCTGCACCTCTTGCACTTTTCATTCTTGATTTGGCATTTATGTAAAATCCGTTAGGATAATCTTTGAACATTTTTAAGTACTCTGCTTTTTTATCTGGGTTTTTACTAACCATATAATTTATTAATTTGTACTGCCAAACTTTTCTAAAATATTTATAGTCAAAGAATTCCATATCCTTAACTTCATTATCCCTTGTTTTTATTTCTGGAACCAATGCATGCACATGTGGGTTAAACCCTATATTCCTTCCAAAAGTATGCACTACGCCAATCATTCCACTTTGCCAAAGCACTCCACCTTTTTTGCTTCTTTTCTTCTTTTTATATTCTTCTCTATTTTTATAGTTTACACCATTTGCAAACTCATTTATAACCTCATATACCATGTCTTGCAGGTCTTTCAGACTCTCTCTATTCCAAAAAAAATATTTTCTGTACTCAGTCGGTATCGTAAAAACACAATGCCTATGTGGAACATCCAAGATTTTACTTACTTGTTTCTCTACCCATTCGCTTATGTATTTTTTACCACATTTACTACAAAACCTACTTTTACATGTAAATCCTATTTTAAATACTTCCAGACATTTTAAACATATGTACGCAACAAAACCTAATGAAATATCTCCACATCCTATCATTTTCATTACTTCGATATTCATATGTTCTCTCATCTTTTCAGGATACTTTTCTTTATTCAATTTCCAAAACTTTGAATAATTATCTTCAAATATTTGTTTTATGGTAATCTTATTTTTTCTCATGATTTAATCATCTCATATTTATCTGATTTTTTCTATATATCTTTTAGCTAGAATGTTATCCACAGCGGCTTCCGCAAGCTGTTTCCTATATAAGGACAATTCAAATATAAAAAAAAATAGCCTACCTACTGAAATATCAGTATTTAGACTACTTTTCTTCTGCTTTGGAGGCGCCACCCGGATTTGAACCGGGGAATAAAGGTTTTGCAGACCTTGACCTTACCGCTTGGCTATAGCGCCATTAATTGAATTTAAAATTGGAGCGGAAGACGAGATTCGAACTCGCGACGTTCACCTTGGCAAGGTGACGCTCTACCACTGAGCCACTCCCGCAACATTGGTGGCTAGACCAGGAATCGAACCAGGGACACGAGGATTTTCAGTCCTCTGCTCTACCGACTGAGCTATCCAGCCTTGATAATCTTTCCAATTTTAAAATGGCGACCCAGAACGGACTCGAACCGTCGACCTCCGCCGTGACAGGGCGGCACTCTAACCAACTGAGCCACTGGGCCATATATGGTGGGAACAACAGGGTTCGAACCTGTGACCCTCTGCTTGTAAGGCAGATGCTCTCCCAGCTGAGCTATGCTCCCATATATTTTCATCAACTATTTCATTATACATCACTTCTTGGAACTTGTCAACAACTTTATGCATTAATTGTTTTGCACTCTTTTGTTTGTTTGCTAAGAACTAAGTACATTTATATATTATAAGATTTTCTTAAACTTGTCAACAATAACTATCATGGCTATTCATATATATTTCACTTATACTCCTCAATTGTCAATTTTACTCTATTTATCTGTGTTTTTCAATATATGCAACTTAGGGAGTTAAAAATATAAATAACAAGCCAAGTATACTATCCTTAATTTAGTGATATAAGAAAGTTACGAAGCAATCTTCTCGAATGATCAATGATCATTCGTTGCTTCACAACTTTCTCCTTTTAAAAAGTATATCTTAATCTATGAATTAACATTTTTAAGCAATTGCCCAATGTCTTCATGATTAAATTCATAATTCTTATTACAAAAATGACATTTAATTTCCTCTGTTTTACCATCATCATATAATTCTTCTAGGTCCTTTTTACCTATACTTATTAATGCCCTCTCCACTCTTTCTCTACAACAATCACATTTATATATTGGCACGATTTCTTCATGTATTTTAAGTTCCATATCTTCAAATATAAATTCTAAAATTTCTTCAATAGTCATACCTTTTTCTATGAATTCAGTTATTGATGGAATTTCTTCAAGCCTATATGTTATTATATCAGCCAAAAATTCATCTGCACCAGGCATCATTTGGATTATAAACCCTCCTGAGGCTTTAATGCTCATGTCCGTATCCACTAACACTCCAAGGCCCACAGCTGATGGTGTCTGCTCTGAAACAGTAAAGTAATAAGCTAGATCGTCTCCGATTTCTCCTGTGGAAATTGGTACTTGCCCTACATATGGCTCCTTTAGTCCCATATCTCTTATAATTCTTAAATAACCATCCACACCAATGGCGCCACTTACATCAAGTTTCCCCTTGCTATTCGCCGGTAAATCTACATCAGGATTTCCTATATATCCTTTTACACTTGAATCTGCATGAGCGGTTACTACAACCCCTCTAGCTTTTCCTCCACCATCTATTTGCAGTGTTAAACTATCACTCTGCGACTTTAGCATAGTCCCCATAAGCGTCCCAGCTGTTAGCATCCTACCTAATGCTGCGGCTGCAGTAGGCGCACATTTATGCATGTTTACTCCCTCATTTACTAAATTCGTAGTTATGGCTGCAATTATTCTAACCTGTCCACCCTTTGCAGTAGCTCTAACCAATTTATCCATATACTAATTCCCCCTTATATCCTTTTATTATTTTTTGACTTGCTAAGCACATAACATATTCGCTCTGTGTTTTCACTTACTATCTTATCTTCATAGTTATCCATTTTTTTTATTATTTCAAATCCAATTTTTTTTATAACATTTTCTACATATCCTTCTTTATAGGCCCTTTCTGAATGCTCCTCATCAAAGCGTCTATATACTTGTCCTTCTTTTACAAAAAAGGTTAAATTCATTTCTACTATATCATTTTCTAAATAATTCTCCCAGATATAGACTACATCATCGGAGTCGTAATTATAAATATTATTTCCAAGCACATTAGTGAGTTTATAATAAGAGTTAATATCAAAAATAAATAACCCATCCTCTTTTAGTACATCATAAACCCCTAATAGATACTTTTTAA
Source organism: Clostridium sp. FP1 (assembly GCF_011065975.2). Taxonomy (NCBI): domain Bacteria; kingdom Bacillati; phylum Bacillota; class Clostridia; order Eubacteriales; family Clostridiaceae; genus Clostridium; species Clostridium sp. FP1. The sequence goes on from NZ_JAAMNJ020000001.1 coordinate 3,997,944, forward strand.
AATTTTCTTCTTCTAATATATAGTTAGTAGAATCTAAACAGCAAGTTATGAGATTAAAGGTATTATTTAAATTCAATTCACAAATATTTTGACATACGAATTTTGCCTTTATACCTGCATCCCTGATTTTTTTCTCTGCTTCACACAACATATCACAAGATAAATCAACTGCCCATATTTGCTTAAATCCATTTGCAATTTCTACAGTAAGATTTCCTGTACCACAGGCTAAATCTAAGTAACTCGACCTATCAATGCCATATTCACTGCAAATACATAATATATTTGCAGCCCATGTTTTATAATCAATATCAGAATTTATAAGTTCATCGTATATATGAGCAAACTCTTTATAACAATCCATTTTAATATTTCTCCTTTTTCAAAGATCTTTCCATTTAAAACTATAATGGTATATAATATTCTAACCTATACACCAAATATTGTCCAAAATAATTTGCTGATTTTTTTAAAATTCTTTGTTTTTAGGGAGATTGATACTTTTCTTTTTTTTAGTCATTAGTCCCCCAACTCTTCCTGTTTCCTCTGCTGTTAGTCCACTCCATCCGCAGGCTTCTATCTTCTCTGTTAGACCTAATTCTTCGGCTATTTCATATTTTAATGTTTCACGGAGCATTTCGTTTTCAGTTAACTCTTTATTCCCTTTTAGTTTAGCTTTAATAATTTTCTTTAAAGGTGTTTTTCCCATGATAACCCTCCAAATTGTAATATATAATATTTTAATATTTTTTACAATTTGAAGTTTTTTTATTCATAATAAAAAAATAAAAAGATAGTGCGATAATTTTTATTACCGCACTATCTTCTTATTTATAGTTTATACTATTTTCTTCCCTCAGTATAAGTATATTTGAAGTCATTAGCTCCAAATAATGGTGACATTACATTTTTTACATATTTAGCTCTAAAATTGTTATTAACTCTATATACAGTCGGAGCGATAACTGCATCATCCACTAATAATATTTTTTCTGCTTGTTTAAAGAACTCTATTCTCTTTTCTGGTTCAATTGTGTTAGCAGCTCCTTTAATTAAATTATCGTATTTTGGATTTGACCATCCAGTTGCAATTTGATTAGCTCCAGTCATAAACAAATCAAAGAATGTATTTGGATCGTTGTAGTCTCCGTTCCATGCTACACCAGTCATTTGATAGTCAAATGCATCCGATCTCTTTTGAGCTATTGCCCAATCCACATATTCTACCTTTAAATTTATGCCTAAATTTTTCTTATACATTTCTTGATTGTATTCAGCAGTTTCTCTATGTTTAGCATCAGTTCCTGCCTCTAGGTAACTAAATACAGCTTTCGCTGGATCTGGACTTTCTCCAATTTCTTTTAAACCTTCAATCAACAATTTTTTAGCATCTGGATTTGCTGCCTTGAATTCTTTAAGTGGCTCTATACCAACTTTTTCTCTATAATCTTTTCCGCCTATTTGGAGTGTTGGTGGGCACCATCCATATGCTGGTTGAGCTAACCCTTTATATATAACTTTAACTAACTGTTCTCTGTCAACAGCTAAACTGAATGCCTGACGGATTTTAGCATTTTTAAAATATTTGTCCTTTTGATTAAAATAAGTATAGCTTTCTAATGGCTGATTAATTGTTGATACATCAAACTTATTTGATGCCTTAAATCTTTCTACCCATTCTGTTTTATCTGCTAAAACATAATCTATTACACCACTTGATAATGAGTTCATTCTTGCTGTTTCGTCTTTCAGAATACTAAGAGTTAATTTGTCCAATTTAACTGAACCTTTATCCCAATAAGTTGGATTCTTTTCGAATTCCATCTTACTTTGGTGCGCCCAATTTTTTAGTATAAATGGTCCATTATAAATCATTGTATTTGCTTCTGTACCAAATTTTTCTCCACTAGCTTTAACTATATCTTCTCTTTGAGGATACATAACTTTAAAATATGTTAAATCTAAGAAATATGGGCATGCTTTATCTAATGTAAATTCCAATGTTTTTGCATCTAATGCCTTAATACCCACTTCTTCAGCTTTTGCTTTCTTAGAATTATATGCTTTAGCATTTTTCAAAGGAAATAAAATAAATGCATATGTTGAAGCAGTCTTTGGATTAAGAGCTCTTTTAATTGCAAATTCAAAATCTTGAGCTGTTACTGATCTTCCGTCATTCCACTTAAAATCTCTTAAATGGAATGTCCATACAGTTTTATCTGCATTAGATTCCCATTTTTCTGCTCCTGCAGGTTTTATAACATCTTTTCCATCTTTATCTTGCTCAATTCTAGTTAAACCTTCCATACAGTTAACTAAAGTTTCTGTTGAATACTTATCAGTTGCAATTGATGGATCAAGTGACTTCGGCTCACCTTGTATATAACCATTTAAAAATTGATCTTTGTCCATCTTAACTGCAGAAGCATCACCAGGTTTTGTTTCAGGCGCTGCAACAGGTTTCTTTCCACAACCTACTAGTGCAATTGAAGCAGTTAGTGACAGTGTTAGTAAAGTAGCCATTAATCTTTTTGTTTTCACGAAAAAACCCCCCTTTAATATGTTTAGACCGATAATAAGACTTTATTAAATTTGTACAATAAGTATTTATATATATTATCAATATAATTTGTATAAAAATAAATCGATAATATAACCTATTTAGCTTTATTAACATCATATATAATATGTCTGTTGTATACTGCATATTATATATACACAATATACTAACTTTTTACGCACTACCTAAATTCTTATTCTCATAATATACCATCTATTTCAGAAAATCAAGTATAATTTTCTGAATATAGCAATTATAGTTTATTATTATGTTATTGGATTAAATATTTTGAATCTTCATCATATTCCGTTTAGTAATTTTAATCAAATAAGTGGCAAGCAACATAATGCTCTTTTTCTATTTCTTTAAGCATTGGTGTTTGTTCACTGCAAATTGGTTTTGCGTATCTACATCTAGGTGTAAATCTACAACCTGGTTTTGGATTTATAGGACTTGGTACTTCACCCTCTAGTTTAATCCTTGCCTTTTTCCTTTCAACTTCTGGATCTGGTACTGGTATTGCTGATAATAAGGCTTGAGTATATGGATGAAGTGGTTTCTCATATAAATCATGACTACTTGCAAGCTCTACCATTGATCCAAGGTACATTACTCCTACTCTATCCGATATATGTTTAACCATTGATAAGTCATGAGCTATAAATAAATAAGTGAGTCCTAGCTCCTGCTGTAGTTGTATCAATAAGTTAACAATTTGTGCTTGTATTGAAACGTCAAGAGCTGAAATTGGCTCATCACATACTATAAAATCTGGTTCTATAGCAAGGGCCCTTGCTATTCCTATTCTTTGTCTTTGTCCACCTGAGAATTCATGTGGAAATCTTGAGCCATGCTCTTTATTAAGTCCTACTAATTGTAAAAGTTCATATATTCTATTAGTTCTTTCTTGACCAGTGTAAAGATTATGGATATCTATGCCCTCACCAATTATATCTCCAACAGTCATTCTTGGATTTAATGAAGCATAAGGATCCTGAAATATTATTTGTGCTCTTCTTGCAAAATCTTTTTTTGCTTTCTTATTTAATTTATGAACATCAATTCCATCAAACAATACTTCACCATCAGTTGCACTATACATTCCCATTACAGTTCTTCCACAAGTAGTTTTTCCACAACCAGATTCTCCAACAAGCCCCAGTGTTTCACCTTTTCTTATGAAAAAGCTAACATCATCCACCGCTTTTAAGGTAGCATTTTTACCAACCTCAAAATACTTTTTAAGATTTTTAACCTCTATTAAAATATCATTATTGTTAGCCATTATTTATCACCTCTTAATGCTGCAGGAATATCAACCTTTGGTGCCATAGAATGTTTTAACCAACAGCAAACTTCATGGTTTTCACTTAAAGTTGTAACTTCTGGCATTTCTTCTCTGCATATTTGCATACAATGCTCACATCTTGCTGCAAAGGAACACCCTACAGGTGGTTTAAGTAAATCCGGTGGCGTTCCACGCAACGAATAAAGTTTGCCTTTATTTTTCGTGTCCAGTCTTGGAACTGATTGAAGCAATGCCCAAGTGTATGGGTGTTGTGGATTTTTAAATATTTCGTCTGTTGTTCCATGCTCTATTATTTGTCCTGCGTACATTACTTGTATTCTATCCGCAACGTCTGCAACAATTCCTAAATCATGAGTTACAAGAATAACTGCTGTTCCAAGCTTTTCTTGAAGATCCGAAATAAGATCCATTATTTGAGCTTGTATTGTAACATCTAGTGCAGTTGTTGGTTCATCTGCTATAAGTATTTTAGGATTACAAGCTAGTGCTATAGCAATCATTGCCCTTTGCCTCATACCGCCTGAAAATTCATGTGGATATTGATGCGCACGTTTATCTGCATCAGGAATATTAACTAAATCTAACATTTTTATTGCTTCATTCATAGCTTCAGTTTTACTCATGCCCCTGTGTATAATTAAGCTTTCTGATATTTGTCTTCCAATAGTCATAGTTGGGTTCAACGATGTCATAGGGTCTTGAAATATCATAGAAATATCTGAACCCCTAAGCTCTCTAAGTTCTTTTTCTGACATAATACTAATATCTTTGCCATCAAATAGTATCTTTGAGCTTTTTTTTATTTCACCTGGTGGCTCTGGAATTAATCTCATTAACGATTTTGAAGTAACAGTTTTTCCACATCCAGATTCTCCAACTACAGCTAAAGTCTCTCCTTTTTTTAGGTAAAAAGAAATTCCTCTTACCGCTTGTACCTCACCAGCATAAGTATGAAATGAAACTCTTAAGTCTTTTACATCTAATATTTTTTCCATGATTTTTCCTCCCTATTGACGTAATCTCGGATCTAGCGCATCTCTTAAACCATCGCCAAGCAATGTAAATGATAACATAGTTAAACTAATAAATAGTGATGGAAAGAATAACTGATAAGGATAAAACATTAAGCTCGGTTGTGCTGCAGATGCTAACGCTCCCCAACTTGTATGCGGTGATTGAATTCCTTGACCTAAATAACTTAAGAAGGCTTCTCCAAATATAAAGGCTGGAATATCGAAAGTAATAGCTACAATCATTATTCCTAGCGTATTTGGAAGTAAGTGTTTTGCAATAATTCTTGAAGGATTAGCACCTAACGCCGCAGCCGCTAGTACATATTCCTGTTCTTTTATTTGTAATAACTGTCCACGTACAAGTCTTGCCATTTGAACCCATCCTGTTATAGTCATGGCAATAATAATAGCCCAAATACCTTTATGCAATATTAGTGAAACTAATATAACAATTACTAGATAAGGAATACTTGCAAGTATCTCAACTATTCTCATCATAATGTCATCAATAAATCCACCATAAAATCCAGATATCCCACCATAAATACCACCTACTACAGTATCTATGAACGCTCCTACAAGTCCTATAATTATAGAAACTCTACCTCCAGCCCAGACTCTTGAAAACACATCACGTCCAAGATTGTCTGTTCCAAACCAATGTGTTAAATTAGGCGGAATATTCACTAAATTATCATTTTTAACTTCAAAATTAAATCCATTAATATATTGTCCAAACATAGTCATTAATGATATTAAAATCAGTATTATTAATGAGGCTGTAGCCACCTTATTTTGTTTTAATCTTCTCCATGCATCTTGCCAATAGGTCATACTAGGTCTTAATATTTCCTCAGCATTAGCATTTTCACATCCAATTATTTTAAATTTCTCTTTCGATAACTGTGCCATACTTCTCCCCCTATCTCTTTTCTCCAGTTAATCTTATTCTTGGGTCAATCAATCCATATAATATGTCTACTAAAACATATGCTATTATTACTAAGGTACATAAGAAAACTGTTTGTCCCATAATCATAGTGAAATCTCTATCCGTTATTGAAGTTACAAAATTATAACCAAATCCTGGAATCGAAAATATACTTTCTATAACAAAGGCTCCTACAAATATATTCGCCAGTTGTGGTCCGAGTATTGTGATGGCTGGAAGTATAGCATTTCTAATAACATGTTTCCATACTAAGCTAAGTTTTGTAATACCTTTAGATTTTGCTGTTAATATATAATCTTGTCCTATTATATCAAGAGTATTAGCTCTCATGTATCTGGCATAAGTAGCTATAGAACTAAAACTTAAGGCTATACTTGGTAATATAGTGTATTCAAAACCTCCCCATCCCGTGGTTGGAAGCCACATGTTTTTAACTGTAAAGAAGTATTGAAGTAGGGCTGCCATAACAAAACTCGGTATAGAAATACCTAATATTGCTATAAACATAACCAGGTAATCTGGCCACCTCCCTCTATTAAAGGCTGCTATTATTCCAAGACTTACCCCTATGAAAAATCCCATTGCTATAGCTTGTATACCCAGTCTTGCAGATACCGGCGCATGTAATTTTATAACATCAGTAACTTTTCTTCCCGGGTAAGCAAGCGATTCGCCTAAATCTCCGTGAAACACAATATTTTTCATAAATCTGCCGTATTGCACTACAACTGGTTGATCCAGACCATACTTTGACATGAAATTTGCTCTTATTTGTTCTGGCAATTTTCTTGCCATGCCTGCTAATGGGTCTCCTGGAATAGCGTGTATCAACATAAAGGTGATAGTAGCTACTATCCAAAGAGTCACAAACATATACCCTAATCTCTTAAGTATAAATTTAAACATTTTTTAAAATCCCCCCATCATTAATTTTTAAAAAGTCCATTTTATTTTTGTTCATTACCATGTAATGGTGTAAATCAAAGTAGTTTTTTTCATTTCTATAATATTATTTAAAATAATAAAATAACATGTACACATTTTTTATTATAAAAAATAAAATTATATAATGAATTACATTTAGAAAATTGCAAAAGTATTTACATTGTAAATATTCCAACAATTCCGTGTTTAAACTGTACTTTAATTTTGAACTGCTAACTATTTAGTTATAGTTAGTTTAAATGATCATTTTAAATTTTTCTAAAAACTACTTTCGTTTCAGTTTATGATTCATCATATAGCATTTTAAAATGGAAATCAAGATAATTTCCGTTTTGATAACGGTATTTTTGTGAATTTATAAGGTTTTTACAATTTTAATGATTTCCTATAACACCATTAAACTTAAGTTAAGATTTTCACTTTTATACGACTTTTTCTGTTGTTTTTCTACATTGAAATGATTTACTTCATTAAACTAACTTTTCAATACCTCCTTTTACTTGTCACTAAAATTCCCCCTTAGATTTTTCAATACGTTTATATAGCAATAAGTAAAATACTTATTAAGCCCAAATAAAGATTTTTCAAAATAAAATACTTTTAATTTAAAAGTCCCGTGTTAAGACTGTTTTTTTAAGTCAATTTGAATTATATAAGAATGAGAACTTTCACAAATTTTAATAAATAAAAAATATTCTGTCAATTTTTGTTGTAAATGAAATCATTTTAATATAATTAAGACTTAAGAAAATACTTTACCTATAATTTAATTTATAAAACATTTTGCAATTAGCTGTAGTTTTATAGCTCCAAATACATTTAACAATGTCATTTTGAAACATTTTACAGGTTTATTATTATTTTCTTTTTTTTATATTATCACGGTTTTTGTAAGTTGTCAAACTTATTTGTCGTTATTGATTATGATGATTAGAGTAATATGGCGCTAACTAAAATTTTCATATTATTATTTCATAATTATAATATTATGAATACTTTCTTGCAAGCTTTATATTTAAGATTTTCATTTTTTTTTTGAAAAGTATATATATTTCCACATAGGGGCTATATAATATAGTAAAGAAAGACATTTTAGTGATAATGCATGTGTCATTTTAATTTATAAATTAAAATAAAAAAATGCTTCACTAAACATAATTTAAATTAATAAATATATAGTAATAGAAATAAGATAGTATATGGAGAATAATAATTGTTATTCTCCATATAACTACGAGGAGGTAATTACATGAGTATTTTTAAAGGTTCTGGTGTTGCAATAGTCACCCCATTTAATGAAAGAGGAGTAGACTTTAAAAAATTGGAAGAATTGATAGAATGGCAGATTAACAGCAAGACAGATGCTATTATAGTATGTGGTACTACTGGCGAAGCCTCTACTATGACAGAGCAAGAAAGAAAAGAAACCATAAAATTTGTGGTGGATGTAGTTAATAAGAGAATTCCAGTAATTGCAGGTACAGGAAGTAACAATACTGCTGCTGCCGTAAGCATGAGTAAATGGGCAGAAAAAATAGGAGTAGATGGATTGCTTGTAATTACACCTTACTACAATAAAACTACTCAGAAAGGTTTAGTTGAGCATTTTACTTCAATTGCAAATAGTGTCACTTCACCAATAATAATATATAACGTTCCTTCGAGAACAGCTCTTAATATTACTCCAAGCACACTTCTAAAATTATGCGAAGTGCAAAATATTGTAGCAATTAAAGAAGCAAGCGGAGATATAAGTCAAATAGCACAGATTAAATCTCTATGTGGAGATAGATTAGATATCTATTCAGGTAACGACGACCAAACTATACCTATACTTTCCCTAGGTGCTATTGGTGTTATATCTGTTCTTGCAAATATAATTCCTACAGTGATTCATAACATGTGTGAATTGTATTTAAAGGGTGAGCATGCAAAGGCTCTAAAAATCCAACTGGAATTTCTTGCTCTAAACAGCGCTATGTTTATAGAAACTAATCCTATCCCTGTAAAAACAGCTATGAATCTTATGGGACTTAAAGTAGGTCCATTAAGACTACCACTATGTGAAATGGAAGAAACTACGCTAGGAATTCTAAAAAAAGAATTAAATGCATATAACATACCTTTAAAGGAGGAAATTTAATGATTAGAATGCTTCTAAATGGGTGCAATGGTAAAATGGGAAAAGTTATTTCCGAAATGGCTAAAGCATCAACTAATATTTCAATTGTTGCTGGTATTGACAAAAATTCATCTGGTTTAACCTATCCATGCTATAACCATATAAATGAATGTGAGGATGAAATAGATGTAATTTTAGATTTTTCAAGACCAGATGCTCTAGATGCACTTTGCCAGTATTCCAAAGCGAAAAATATCCCTATTGTCTTTTGCACCACTGGTTATACCCAGGAACAGCTTTCTAAAATTCATTCACTTAGCGAAGACATTGCAGTATTTCACTCTGCAAATATGTCTATAGGTATAAATATTATTAATAATATGCTAAGGAGTATAAGCAACATGCTTTATAAGGATTTTGACATTGAGATAATTGAAAAGCATCACAATCAAAAAGTCGATGCTCCTAGTGGTACTGCTTTGCTTCTTGCAAATACAATTAAGGATTCTATTCAAGAAGAAACAGTCTTCACAAATGGAAGAAATGGCTTAGCTAAAAGAGAACGCAAGGAAATAGGCATTCATGCTATAAGAGGTGGAAATATTATAGGTGATCATGAAATTATATTTGCAGGAGAGGGAGAATGTATTGAGATTAAGCACACTGCAATCTCAAGAGAAGTTTTTGCAATAGGTGCATTAAAGGCCTGTGAATATATGTACGGAAAAGAGAAAGGTCTATACAGTATGGACGATGTAGTTAATATATCTCTTTAGTTTTTAACAAGTATTATAGCCTTGGAACAGAGAATCAATTTGTTCCAAGGCTTTTTCTAAATCATTCAGTTATATTTAACATTTCAAGCCATTTTTCCATTCTATCCAAACCCTCCTTTAACACTTCTAAACTATAAGAATAGGAAATCCTGATGAACCCTTCTCCACCTTTTCCAAAAGCTGATCCAGGCACAATAGCAACTTTACCTTCATATAGTAGTCTATTGCAAAATTCCTCGCTATTCATTGAGAATTTTGCAATAGATGGAAATATGTAAAAGGCCCCCTTAGGAAGCGTTACTTCCATTCCCATTCCAATTAATCTTTTATATACGTATTCTTTTCTCTTCCCAAACTCCACTTTCATATTATTCACGTCATTCATACAAGAAAGCAATCCCGCGTAGGCTCCCCATTGAGCTATAGAGGTTGCACAAGAAACATTATACTGATGTACTTTCAATATATTATCCATAATATACTTACTAGCACAAACATAACCTACTCTAAGCCCTGTCATGGAAAACATTTTAGAAAATCCACTCACCAAAATTACTCTATCTCTTAATTCATCAATTTGAGCTAGTGAATAGTATTTTTCATAGCATAATGAGCTATAAATCTCATCACTTATTATGTAAATATTTTTTTCTTTTAGAATTTTAAAAAGTTTATCTCTTTCCTCTAATGATAATGCTGCTCCAGTAGGGTTAGAGGGATAGGAAACCACTAAAAGCTTAGGATTTTCCTCACTTATAAGTTTACTTAAGGTTTCAAAATTAATAGTAAAATCACTATTAAGATTATAATTAACCACTTCTGCTCCAAAAAGCTTTACACAACTCTCGTAGGCCGGATAAGCTGGCGACGGTATAAGAACTTTATCTCCCGGGTTTAAAAATGCAGCAAATGTGCATAGTAGTGCCTCACTTCCACCAACAGTAACAACTACCTCTTCTGGTAAATAGTTAATATCCATATTACCTAAGAAATTAGAAATTTCATGTCGTAGCTCCGGAATGCCAGCATTAGCTGTGTATTCTGTTTTGTTTTCATTGATAGCGGAAGTCATTGCCTTTTTAATATTTGTAGGTACTGGAAAATCTGGTTGCCCTAGGGTAAGGGAAATCGCTCCTTGAACCTTTGATACCTTATTAAAAAACTTTCTAATCCCAGATATTTCTACGTTATTTACATTATTTGAAAATATATTATTCATAAAATCATCCTTTACATGTGTTTGAGTTATTGTCATTTTACTATATAAAAGAATAAAAATCAGTAGTTTTATAATTTTTTTAAGATAATAATGATATTTACCTTTAAATAAAGTTCATTTTACTATATGATTTATAAGGTATATAGTTTTATTTTAGAATTTTAATTTTATCTATGTTTTTATGAAAAATGGTAAATTCAAGTTTTATGGATATAAAACCCTATGCATAAAAACAACAATTTGGCTTAATACTTATAATACGAAAGGAGAATGAACATGAACTATGATTTAACAGACCCTTATGAAATTGCAAGATACATAAAAGAAGCTAAAAAGGCTACTCCCATTAAACTCTATATTGATGGAGATTTATCACAATGCCAGTTTGGAAATATAGAAAATTTTGGTAGTGGTAATTTTTATATACTTTTTGGTGAAAGTAATGAGGTATCAGATTTCCTAATAATGTATAAAGATAAAATCAAAAAATTTAAACTTGAACAAGACAGACGAAATTCAGCTATTCCTCTAATGGACATAAAAAATATTGACGCAAGAATTGAACCAGGCGCAATTATACGAGATAAGGTTACCATAGGTAAGAATGCCGTTATAATGATGGGCGCTGTAATTAATATAGGTGCTGAGATTGGCGATGAAACTATGATAGATATGAATGCCGTGGTGGGCGCTAGAGGAAAACTAGGCAAACGAGTTCACCTAGGTGCTGGTGCTATAGTAGCTGGGGTTTTAGAACCACCAAGCAAAAGCCCTTGTGAAATTGGCGACAATGTATTAATTGGAGCAAATGCTGTAATACTCGAAGGAGTAAAGATAGGTAAAAACTCTGTAGTAGCTGCAGGATCAGTAGTTGTAAATGATGTTCCTGAAAATGTTGTAGTTGCTGGAACACCCGCAAAAATAATAAAAAATGTGGATGATGGCACTAAAGAAAAAACTAAACTACTTGATGATTTAAGAAAATAAAATGGAAAGAGCATATATTACTACAAGTGCTTCTCACTACGCTAAGTAATTCTAAACTAATTTTATTGAAAGATACTAAAAAGTACAAACTCGCTGACGCTCAAACATGTACTTTTCTTAACGTATCTCCCAATAAAATTAGTTTGAATTACTAAAGCTTGTTCGAATGCATTTTACGTAATATATGCTCTTTTATACAGTTTAAAAGAAGGTACATTCAACTAGTTAAAACTGAATGTTGAATCTAAAACTTTTTTAAATTGATTTTCCATAATTTATAATGTTTTCAAGGACTAAAGTTGAAAACGTATACTATATATACTAGATAACGTCTAAAGCATCAAAATCTTGCTCTTCATCAATCATCATATTTGATTCTACTATGTTCTCACCATCTTTATTAACCTTTTCCATCTTTGATATAGACACTTCATATGCTACTTTTCTTATAACTTCTTCATCCGATAATTTCTTTTGATATTCTCTACTCTGGAGTCTTCCCCAGATTCTTATATTATCCCCTACTTCAAGACTTTTGCAAAATCTAGAATTTCGTCCCCAAGCAATTGTAGGTATATAATCAGATTTGTTATATAATCTGTTAACTGCCAGTAGCATGTCTGCAATCTCTCTTCCAAAAGGTGTTGTCCTATATATGGGACTTTTACAAATATATCCATCTAAAAATATTTGATTTGGATTCTTACTGCGTTCTTCACAAATTTTAATATCTCTAGCAAATACCGTTAAGATTAACCTATTAGATCCATCAACAAATTTATTGTAAGATCTAAGTTGACCTTCAACTATAAATTCATTTCCTATATTGATACTCATCCCTGCGATTAATCTTTCGGAAATTGTTATAGTTAAAATGTCTGTTGTTTCACTCAGTCTCCAAACCTCAAAATCAAACACATAAAACCCTTCACCATACATTTCATGACTAAATTTTAACTCAGATACTACCTTTCCTTCTAAATAAATCTTGTTATTTAACATAACATTATCCATTATAACCCCTCTTTCCCTTAGTTTTTTTAATAAGCTTTCCTTAGAATATAAGTATTCAGTTCTTTAATGTAATATACCTAATATTTATATAATTTTGCTAATATTTCTCAAATAAACAATTTATTATTTATTTTAATATTCCCCATATATATTTTGGCAAAATTATAACTATTTGGTGTTTCCATTATAATACAAATACTTACTAAATTTCAAGGTATTTAATTTTTATTTTTTTATTTGTTTTCCTTGTACATTTATATAATAATTATTTTTATATATTAAGTCTGATATTTTGACAAATGTATACCCCTCCCCTTTTAAATATTCTAGAATTCTAGGCAAATTCTCAGGAGTATATTTCGCATCATTGTGAAATAAAAGAATTGACCCAGGCTTAGTCTTTTTTATTATTCTATTAAATTCGATATCTAGCCCTTGTTCTTTCCAATCAATACTGTCTACATCCCATTGAATGCAATAATGGTTTGTAGCTTCTACAGTTTCAATTACTAAATTATTGTACTCTCCGGATGGACATCTAAAAAGAGTTGTTCCCTGTCCCGTTACAGACATTATTTTAGCATCCGTAGCAGCTATTTCTTCAATCATATTTTCTTTAGAGATTGTAGTCATAATAGGATGCTTATTAGAATGATTTCCTATTTCGTGCCCTTTTTCATACATGGTCTTTAACTTATCTGGATACTGATCTATCCACGCTCCAACTATAAAAAATGTTGCCTTAGCATTGTACTTATCTAATATTCTCAAAATATCATCTGTTCTATCATCGCCCCAGCTTGCATCAAATGAGATTGCAATCTTTTTATCTTTAGTATCTACAGAATATATTGGCAATTTACGTTGCTGGCCGAAAAATACACCTTTAGTTTTCAAGTTATAAACAGATAAAGTTATTAGAGTTCCAAGAAAAAGCACAAAAACTATTATTATCTTCTTTTTTATGTAACCCATATCCATGCTATCCCCCCTTATATCACTGTAGGCAACAGAACTTATAAATTGCTCCTCCCTTCTACCTTTATACTTTAAATTTATATTCCAAAAGTTAAAATATATGTATAATTTAATTTATAAAGTTTATTTCATATTAAATCATTAAAAATTAAAAGCACCGATTCATTTCGATGCTTTTTATGTTATAATGTTTATAGTTAATTTTACATGAAATAAAACAGTTCATAATTATTTTTTACTAAGCAGACTACAAGGAGGAGAGGAAACAATATGTTTGAAGATGCTTTAGACCTCGCTGAAAATAAGCTTCTTTTACTTTATATATTTTATAAAATAAAACTCCCTATTTCTAATATTCAATTAACACAAATTATTCTAGAAAATAATTTTATAAATTATTTTACGTTGCAACAATATATGACAGAACTTATAGCGTCTAACCTTCTTAAGCCTACTGAACAAAAGGGTAAACATAGATTAGTCATTACACAAAAGGGTGACAATGTTCTATCACTATTTAAAGGAAGAATTTCTGAAACCAAAATACAACTTATTGATGACTACTTGAAAATTCATCTTGAAAATATCAAAAAAGAGCTTACAGTTAGTGCTGATTACACAATAGAAAGTAATAACAATTATTTAGTTAACCTAACTGCATCAGAAGATAATTTTACACTTATAGATATAAAGCTTAGTGTGCCTTCTAACAAGCAAGCGAGAGATTTGTGTAGCAAATGGAGAGAAAAACCATCTGAATATTATACAAAGATAATAAACCTGCTCATAAATGATTAGTCACTATAAAAGTGTCATTCCTGTAGGCTCTCCGCCAATAGAAATGGCTTTTTTATTTTCAGTTAATTTATCAATTCTAAAAAGCAAATTATTATAATTATCACCTACGTACAAATACTTTTCATCTTCCAAGATTCCTCTAGGCATACCTCCAATTTTTATTTTTTTTATTTCTTTATAATTATTTATGTCGAGTATACTAACCGTACCATCTCCAAAATTTGATATAAAGCAGTATCTTTCATTACAATACATATCCACAGGTGAATTACCAACAGGTATATTGTATAACACATTGTAGTTTTTTAATGAAATAATACTTATACTTCCTTTGTTATCCATGCCTATATTACTTTCACAAACTAAAATGTAATTTCCATCTGGTGTAATAAGAGCTTTAGTAGGATATGCTCCCACCCTAAGGTTTTTAATACTTCCCTTAGGAGCACAATCTATTACTGTTACACTATCACTATTCATATTTGCTACTACAATTAGATTTTTTCTTTTACAAATATAAATACTATGTGGTAAATTGCCACAGGGAATTGCTTCTACAATGTGCTTCTTCTCTAAATCAAAAACTATTATGTCATCACAATCACCACAAATTACATAAGCTTTATTATCATAAACTGATAAATCATTACAGTGCATGCCTATAAAATAACTTTCAGTTTCATAATTATCCATATCAACTATAGAAATACTATTATCATAACTATTAGCTGTTATGAGTTTATTTTCATAAACATATATACCATGAGGACCAATTTTTTTGAGATTTTTTTTATCCAAATATATTTTTTCTTCTTCTACAAATAAATCCAAGTTAACTTTTGATATGCAATCTGATGAAGTACTACATACATATAACTTTCTCAAATCCCTCACCTCCTCATAACCATAATATGAAAATAGTAATAATGTGCTAACAATGTTTTCATAAAAATTAATAGGGGTGTTTATTCAAGATAGTCTAAAGATTTTTTCTTAGAGGATGCTGTCACTAAAAGTATATATTGCTACAAATGCGTTCGCGTCGCTAAGTAATTCAAAAATTTATTTTATTTACAGCTGCTAAAAAATGCAAACTCGCTTCGCTCAAACATGCATTTTTCTTAACGCAGCTGCAAATAAAATAAATTGTGAATTACTAAGGCTTGCTCAACGCATTTTACGCAATATATACTTTTGTTAGCATCCTCTAAGAAAAAAGAGTTTACCTTAAATCTTACTTTTACTAATTTCTTTCTTGAAATGGAGCTACTCAATAGTATATAATAACCTTTGTGATTATTAAAATCACGAAGGATGGAGGGTTACATTATGTATAGTTATACACCAAAAGGCGTTTGTTCTAAAAGTATAAATTTTGAAATAGTAAATGATAAAATAACAGAGGTTGTTTTTACAGGAGGATGCCCTGGCAATTTAATTGGAATCTCAAGCCTAGTAAAAGGAATGGGTGTTCAGGAGGCTATAAAAAAGCTTAAGGGTATTAGCTGTGGCGATAAAAGCACTTCTTGCCCTGACCAGTTAGCTTTAGCACTTGAAGAATTAGTTGTAAATGCTTAATTAAATAATATAAACACATAAAAGCTATGAAATTAAGGTATTAACCCTATATTCCATAGCTTTTTAGACAGCCACTTTTATCTATTTAATCATCACCTGCAGCGCTGCAGTATTAACGATTATGAATATTGCGTATTATTTTTCTCATATCTCCTACCATATATAAGGAACCACACACTAATAATAAATCCTCTTGCTCGCAATAGCTCAAAGCTTTTTTATATGCCTCCTCATAATTTTCAATTGACTCGCAGCTCCCAATGTATTTTTCTACTTGGACTTTTAATTGCTGTGAAAGTTCAGCCCGCTGGCTATGTGGAGTAACGGTGATAACTCTACTTACCTTTGGAACTATAGTCTTTATCATCTCTTCAACTTGTTTATCTGCAAGTATTCCCAAGATTAATATAATTTTGTTATAGTTAAAATACATGTCGATACTTTCAGTAAGGTTTTTTATACCATCAATATTATGTGCTCCATCTATAACAACTAAAGGCTTTTTATTCATTACCTCAAGGCGGGCTGGCCATTTTACAGTTCCAAGACCCATTAAAATATCATTTTTACTTATTGTGGCACCTTGCACTATAAGCTCCTCTATAACATTAATAGCTACGCAGCAGTTTAATAATTGATGCTTTCCTAGAAGTGAAAGTTCAATAATATAATCATTATTTAAAGTTTGAACTTTCAACTTTTGAGTAATAAGATTATTATTGCTATAACCTGTCCCCTCTAATGAAGTTATTGAAACCTGCTGTAAATTTTCCTTTCCCAAATATGTAGCTGATTCTCGAGGTACTTTTATTAATTTGCAATTTTTTTCTCTACATATTCTTTCTATTACATCGTAGCTTTCTTTTTGTTGTGGAAACATAACTACAGGAATTCCTTCCTTTATAATGCCTGCTTTTTCATAAGCAATTTTATCTATGGTATCACCTAATATTTGAGTATGGTCCAAGCTAATAGATGTAATAACACTTACAACAGGTATAATTACATTTGTTGAGTCAAGCCTTCCTCCCATACCCACTTCCATTACTGCAAAATCTACCTTATTTTTATAAAAATATAAAAATCCTGCACAAGTAATGATTTCAAATTCTGTTGGGTTACTATAACCTAGTTCCACCACTTTTTCCACTGCCTTGGAAACCTCTGTTATAATATTGCTTAAATCTGCTTTAGAAATATTTGTATTGTTTATTTGCATACGCTCTTCAAACTCTTCAATAAATGGCGAAATATATGAACCTACCTTATATCCGGATTTAACCAAAATATTAGTCACCATAGCTGTAGTAGAACCTTTTCCGTTAGTTCCTGCAATATGTATGCATTTTAATTTTTTATGTGGATTTCCTAAAAGTTCTAATATTTTTTCAGTTCTCTCAAGCCCAAGTTTAGTACCAAACTTGGCTGTGTTTTTTATATAATCCATAGCTTCATTATAATTCATATTTATCATTCCTTTCAAACTAGGTGGGGACAGTTAATGACTTTTTGACTTTCTCTTAAATTCTATACCAACATAGGGACAGTTAACAACCTTTTATTTTTATTTTTACTTTTATTTTTAATAAAACCATTGGGGACAGTTAACAACTATTTTATCTATCTTCTTAATTAGTTTTATTAGTTGTTAACTGTCCCCTTCCTTTTTAGTAAAAAAGGTTCCTATGTTTTATTTAAACATAGGAACCTTTTTCTAAAATTTATTTTAAATTTTCTATACTTTTGATTACTGAATTGTACATTTCTTTATATTTTTCACCCTTAGCTTTTTCTTCTTCCACTACCTCTACTGGAGCTTTAGCTGTAAATTTTTCATTGCAAAGCTTTTTCTCTACTCTATCTATTTCTTTTTCTAGTTTTTCTTTTTCCTTGTTTAATCTTTCTAATTCTTTTTCTAAATCTACAAGCTCAAGTAATGGCATATATACTTCTGCACCCTTAGTTACTACTGTAACTACATTTTCTGGCGCTTCCTCTTTAGAATTTAAGAATACTACTTCACTTGCAAAAGCAAGTTTTTGGAAATAAACTAATCCTTGGTGAAACGCTTCTTTTCCTTCTGTAGCATAAATAAATGTTTTAGCTTTTCTTGAAGGTGGTACATCCATATCTGCTCTAGCATTTCTTACGTCTTTTATTGCTTCTATAATATAGTTCATGTTTTGTTCTGCGTTTTCATCTTTAAGGGCCTCTTCATACTCTGGCCATTTAGCAATAGTTATAGATTGGTACTCGTTATCTAAATGAGTATAAATTTCCTCTGTTATAAATGGCATAACAGGATGAAGCAATTTAAGTCCAGTTTTTAATACATTATTTAATACATTTAATGCGATACCTTTTGCCGGGCCATCTTCTGCATATAATACTGGCTTAACAAGCTCAATATACCAATCACAGAATTCTGTCCACATAAAATCATTAACCTTTTGAAGAGCTATTCCTATTTCAAACTTCTCTATATTTTCCGTAACTTCTTTTACTACAGTATTCATTCTTGATAATATCCACTTATCTGCAATAGTATAATTTTTATTATCTTTGTATTGTATCATTAACTCCTCATTGAAATTCATCATAACAAACCTAGAAGCATTCCAAATTTTGTTAGCAAAGTTTCTGGCGGATTCTACTCTTGATTCATAGAATCTCATATCACTTCCTGGTGCATTTCCTGTAGCAAGTGAGAATCTTAAAGCATCTGCACCGTATTTTTCTATTACTTCTAATGGGTCTGTACCATTACCAAGTGACTTAGACATTTTTCTTCCCTTATCATCTCTAACCATTCCATGCATTAATACCGTTTCAAATGGCACTTCCTCTAAATTATAAAGTCCAGAAAATATCATTCTTGCAACCCAGAAGAATATAATATCATATCCTGTTACTAAAACACTTGTTGGATAGAAGTATTTTAAATCCTCTGTATTATTTGGCCAGCCAAGTGTTGAGAAAGGCCACAATGCTGAACTAAACCAAGTATCAAGTACATCTTTATCTTGCTGTAAATTTGTGCTATTACATTTAGTACAGTTTGTAGGTTCCGTTGATGCAACTATAATTTCTCCACAATCTTTACAGTACCATACTGGAATTCTATGTCCCCACCATAACTGTCTTGATATACACCAATCTTGAATGTTTTCCATCCAATTAAAGTAGGTTTTTTCAAATCTCTCTGGAACAAATTTGGTTTTCTTTTCCCGTACAGCATCTATGGCAGGCTTTGCAAGAGATTCCATTTTAACATACCATTGTTTGGATAAAAGTGGCTCTACAGTAGCTCCGCATCTATCGTGAGTACCTACATTATGAGCGTGTTCTTTTATTTTAACTAGTAGTCCTACACTATCTAAATCTTCTACAATAAGCTTTCTTGCCTCATATCTGTCAAGACCTGAATATTTTCCATAACCTTCACATATAGTTGCATTTTCATTCAAAATCACTATTTCAGGTAGATTATGTCTCTTCCCTATTTGGAAGTCATTAGGATCATGTGCTGGAGTGATCTTAACCGCGCCTGTTCCAAACTCTAAATCAACGTAATCATCTGCAACTATTGGTATCTCTCTATTTACTATAGGTAAAATCAATGTTTTTCCTACTAAATGTGCATAACGAGGATCTTTAGGATTTACTGCGACAGCCGTATCTCCAAGCATGGTTTCCGGCCTTGTGGTAGCTATTTCTAAGAATTCATCACTACCTACTACTGGATATTTTATATGCCAAAAGTGGCCTGCTTGTTCTTCAAATATTATTTCCGCATCTGAAATTGCCGTCATACATTTAGGGCACCAGTTTGTTATCCTATTTCCCTGATAAATAAATCCATCCTTATATAATTTAACGAAAACTTCTCTTACTGCGTGATTTAAGTTTTCATCCATAGTGAAGCTTTCCCTTGTAAAGTCAGCAGAACAACCCATCTTCTTTAATTGCCCTCTTATTTTTGCTCTATATTCATCAGTCCATTCCCAAACTTTTTCAAGGAATGCTTCTCTTCCCATTTCTTTTTTAACAAGTCCTTGCTTTAAAAGTTCATTTTCAACCTTTACTTCTGTAGCTATACTTGCATGATCTTGTCCTGGTAGCCACAAAGTGCTATATCCTTGCATCCTCTTTGTTCTTATTAAAATATCTTGAAGTGTATTATCAAGAGCATGACCTAAATGTAGTTGTCCTGTAATATTTGGAGGTGGCATCATAATTGTAAAAGGCTTTTTATTTTTATCAACATCTGGGGTAAAGTATCCTTTTTCTTCCCACCTTGCGTAAAGTCTTTCTTCAAAATCTTTTGGATCATAATTCTTAGCAATATTGTTATTTTCTTCCATGGATATTCCCTCCTTATTTGTAAAATCAGACATAAAACCAATATCCCATTAGGATAATTAACAGTTGAAACTCTTAATTTTCAAAAAAACAAAAAGAGCCTTCGTCTATAAAAGGACGAAGAACTCGCGGTACCACCTTTTTTCCTGCAAATCTACAGGCTCTTGATAATTTAACGATTAAGAAAACCGTCTTTGTCTACTACTCATATTAAATGAATTCAACAAAGAAGCTCCGAAGCTACCTTCAAGGTTTTTCATATAGAAGATCTTACAACCTATGGATCTTCCTCTCTTAATATTAATTTTCCTTTACTCCTCTTCATCTAAGCTTTTTAAGGTTTATGAAATTTTGATTTATGTCATATTATACACCTTAATATTTATATGTCAAGATAATATATTTTAATTTAATGTGATATTTAAACACTTTTTTCATATGAAAGCAAAAGTAAGAGCACTCAACCTTAATGGTTCAATGCTCTTAATATATCTATTTCACAGCTTTTAATTTTACAATATCTGACCAATTACTAGCAGTGATAAGTTCTACATTACTTAAGTCTTTTCTTATACCCTTAACGTCACCTTTAATTTCTGATACTTCGTGCTTTAGATTCTCTTGCTGCGCAGAGATAACATCAGTTTTATGTTCTAACGCTCTTAATATTTGCGTATGCTCTTCCTGTGTTGTTTTTACGGATTTGATATCTTGTTGCATTGATTTTAAAATTTCTAAAATCTCTTTATCCATACATTATCACCACCTAAAGTATATTATATCAAAATATTTACTTAATATCCATAGGAAAATATATACTTTATTTTATAAACACATCTCTTATAACCTTCATATTATATAACCATAACAACTTTATAATATGGAGGTATCTATGAAGCTTAAAAAAATCTCGGTTTTTTCCCTACTCTTATCTCTTGCCTTAATAACCACTCTATTTTCCGGATGTAAAAAGTCCAATAATGAAGCACTCACAAAGGTGAAATTAAATGAAGTAGTTCGCTCTATTTTCTATGCTCCTATGTATGCAGCTATTTCGGAGGGTCTCTTTAAAGAAGAGGGTATTGAAATTGACCTTTCTACGGGCCAAGGAGCAGACAAAACTATGCAACAAGTTTTAAGCAATGCTGTAGATATAGGTTTCTGTGGACCAGAACAAGTTATTTACATCTACAATCAAAAACGGGCGGACTATCCCGTAATTTTTGCACAACTAACACAGAAAGACGGGGCTTTCTTAGTAGCTAGAAATGCTGAAACAGACTTTAACTGGGAATCCTTAAAAGGTAAAACTCTAATAGGTGGAAGACCTGGTGGAGTACCTGAAATGGCTCTAGAATATGTTTTAAAAAATCATGGTATTAAACCCGGCGAAGATATAAAACTTATTACTAACCTGGCTTTCACAGCTACTGCTGGAGCTTTTAAGGGAGGCACAGGCGATTATGTTACTTTATTTGAGCCTACTGCTAGTATGATGAGCAAAGATAATTCCGGACATATTGTAGCCTCCATAGGAGAGTCTGCTGGAACCATGCCTTATACTTGCTTTTTTGCTACAAAATCTTATATAGAGAAAAATCCAGTAATAATAGAAAAAGTCACTAGAGCAATTTATAAAGGTCAAAAATGGGTAAGTAGCCATTCTGACGCAGAAGTATGTAGTTCAATTAAGTCTTTCTTCCCTGGTGCAGATGAGACTGCCCTTGTTGAATCTATTAAAAACTATAGAAAAACAAATGCTTTTTCACCAAACCCAGTATTAAAACCCGATGACTTAACTAGACTTATGGACATAATCCAATCTTACAAAGCAGATTTAATCCCACAAAGACCTGCCTTTGATAAAATTGTCAATAATACCTTTGCTCAAAAAGTAGTAAAAGATCTAAAATAGAAAGAAAGTCTAAACAATGAAGGTTCGGTATTTCGGCTGTTCGGATAGTTGATAATTCGTTAACAGAATCTAAGTTTATTCCATGAAAAAGTTCCTAACGCACTTATTCGACGTCCTGTCTCAGAAGTGCTAGCCCCCTGGGTATTCCTCTGGGGGACATAACAATTATTCATTGTTGTCTCCAACACCAAGAAATCTCCTGAGGGCTACCTAGCTTATGTAAGCATGAAATTTCCACCAAGTGATTTGTAATACGATGCGAATAAACTATAATTTTAAAATTAGGTGTTTTTCTTAATCAAATTTCAAGTTTTAAGTTCGTTTGCAATGTACGTAGTCGAAATTTCATACTTTTTTCAGTCTACTTTCTTATCACTAGCCACTTCTTCATGAGCATCTTCAACCTTTACTTCATTCGCAAGATTTTTTAGAGCAACAGACATCATGAGCTTTATTCTATTAATTTGATTTACTTCACTAGCACCCGGGTCATAATCTATAGCAGTTATATTGGCACCTGGGTACCGTCTTTTTAATTCTTTAATCATTCCTTTACCTGTCACATGATTAGGAAGACAAGCAAAAGGTTGCATGCACACTATATTTTTTGTACCACTTTCAATAAGCTCTACCATTTCACCAGTCAAAAACCAACCTTCACCTGTTTGATTACCCAAGGATAAAATAGGTGTTGCACCCTCTGCCAATTCATATATAGTTTTTGGTGCATGAAATCTTTTACTATGGTCAAGCGCTAATTTCATATGTTTTCTAAAACTTTCTATATATCGGATTGCCATATTATTTAATATTTTATCCTTCTTGCTCTTGCCCAAATATTCGTATTTAAACTTAGCATCAAAAGCACAGTATAGGAAAAAGTCTATTAAATCAGGCATAACTGCCTCTCCGCCTTCATTTTCAATAACATCTATAATGTTATTGTTAGCTGTAGGATGGAACTTAACTAAAATCTCTCCTACTAGCCCTATCTGAGGCTTTTTAATGTTTTTAATTTCTAAATTATCAAAATCAGCCACTATAGAAGAAATATTGTTTTTAAACTCTTGGCTTTTACCCCTTATTACTGCCTCTTTACATGTTTTTACCCATTTTTGGTAAAGTAAATTAGCTGAGCCAAGTATCTGCTCGTATGGTCTAACCTTGTAGAGCACTCTCATTAGCAAATCTCCATACACCAAGGACATTATTGATTTTTTAACCAATGAATGGGAAAATTTAAAACCTGGGTTTGACTCAAGACCAGCAGCATTTAAGGATACTACTGGAATTTTTGGGAATCCTGCTTCCTTTAATGCTTTCCTAATGAATCCAATATAATTTGTAGCTCTGCATCCTCCCCCAGTTTGAGAAATTATAACCGAGGTGTTTTCTATATCATATTTACCTGATTTTAATGCAGCAATTATTTGTCCCACTACAATTATTGTTGGATAGCAAGCATCATTATTTACATACTTTAAGCCTTCTTCTACAGCCTGAGTATCTACAGAAGGTAAAATTTCTAAATTGTATCCTGAGCAGTTAAAAGCTTCCTGTACAAATTGAAAATGTATTGGAGACATTTGTGGAGATAAAAGCGTATGTGTTTTTCTCATTTCTTTAGTGAAAATAACCCTACTGTGAACCTCGCCCACTTTTCTAGGCAAAGCTTCACTTTTATCCCTTTCATTAAGTGCGGCCTTTAAGGACCTTATTCTAATCCTCGCTGCTCCTAAATTATTTCCTTCATCAATTTTTAAAGTTGTATATATCTTCCCACTACTGCCTAAAATCTCTTGAACTTGGTCCGAGGTAACTGCATCAAGTCCACAACCAAAAGAATTTAGCTGAATAAGCTCAATATTTGGCTCGCACGCTACAAAACTAGCTGCAGCATATAATCTAGAATGATATACCCACTGGTCTACTATTCTTAAAGGTCTTTCAACTATACCTAAATGAGCCACAGAATCCTCTGTAAGTACAGGCATATCAAAATCAGTTATTACACTAGGTATACCATGATTGATTTCTGGATCTATATGATAAGGTCTACCAGCTAAAACTATACCTTTCTTTCCAGTCCGCCTAATATATTCTACTACTTCCTCGCCCTTATTTCGAATGTCTAATTTTACCTTTTCAGTTTCAGCCCATGCCTTTTCAGCAGCTTTCACAACTTCATCTTTATGGATGGCAAAACATGCTAACTCATCAGTTAACCTACTAACTAATTTTTTGTTATTGTCTAAAGAAATAAAAGGACTTAAAAACCTAATATTTTTTTCCTTCAATATATCCATATTATTTTTTATTACCTCAGGATATGAAGTTACGATTGGACAGTTATAATGATCGTCTGCTCCCGCCTGTTCCTTTTTTTCATAAGGAATACAAGGATAGAATATAGTGTCTATCCCATTATTTATAAGACTCATTATATGTCCATGAACTATTTTAGCAGGATAACAAGCCGATTCTGATGGTATAGTATCTATTCCCATTTCATATATCTGCTTAGATGATCTTTGGGACAATTCTACCCTAAATCCTAAAGTTGTAAAGAAAATAAACCAGAATGGGTAATTTTCATATATGTTAAGTACCCTTGGAATGCCTATTGTACCTCTAAATGCTCTATCCTTCTTTAGCGGAATATAATTAAATATTCTTTTATATTTATAGTCATAGACATTAGGAATGTCTTCTTTTTTACCACTGTGACCTAGTGCTTTTTCACAGCGATTACCAGATATAAATTCCCGACTCTTATCAAATTTATTAATAGTAAGAACACATTTATTTGCGCACTGATTACATCTTCCCATTGAGGTTTCTACATTAAAGCTATCCAATTGTTCAAGTGTTAATAATGTAGAAATTTTTCCCTCCTCTGTTCTTTCTTTTGCAATAAGTGCAGCCCCAAAGGCACCCATTAGACCTGCAATATCTGGTCTAACTGCTTCTCTTCCTGAAATAAGTTCAAAAGCCCTAAGTACTGCATCATTATAAAATGTTCCGCCTTGAACAATTATCTTTTCGCCCATGTCCTTTGGGTCTCTCATTTTAATAACCTTTAGTAGTGCATTTTTTATGACTGAATAAGAAAGACCTGCTGATATATCACCTACAGAGGCACCTTCCTTTTGAACCTGCTTTACTCTTGAATTCATAAACACGGTGCATCTTGAACCCAAGTCCACCGGGCTTTTAGAACTTAAAGCTACATTTGCAAATTCTTCTATTTCCATGTTTAAAGAATGAGCAAAGGTTTCTATAAAAGATCCACACCCAGAGGAACAAGCTTCATTTAGCATTATACTATCAATAACACCATCTTTTATTTTTAAACACTTCATATCTTGTCCACCAATGTCTAATATAAAATCTGCTCCTGGCAGAAAAAATTCTGCTGCTTTGTAATGAGCTATAGTTTCAATTTCTCCAATGTCTACTTTTAATGCTGCCATTATTAATCCTTCACCATAACCTGTTACTGCTGAGTTTCTAATAATTACATCCTTTGGCAAAATAGTATATATATTTTTTAATATTTTTCTAACTAAAGTTAATGGGTTACCTTCATTACTTCCATAATAAGAGTATAAAAGCGCACCATCTTCATCTATGAGTGTAGCTTTAGTAGTAGTAGACCCTGCATCTATTCCCAAGAAGCAATCTCCTTTATAGTTTTTTAATTCTTTTCTTGCTACCTTATATTGACTCTGCCTTTTATTAAACACTTGTAGCTCTTCCTTATCTAAAAATAGTGGTCTAAGCCTTTGAACTTCTTGCCCCGATGCCTCCTTAAGCTTTGGAAGTTGCATATTTAATTCTTCAAAGGAAATAGGGTACTCATCCTTTGATGCCATAGCAGCACCTAGTGCAATAAATAATTGAGAATCCTTCGGAAAAATAATCTCTTCCTCTGTTAGTTTTAAAGTTTCAACGAACCTTTGTCGTAGTTCAGATAAAAAATATAATGGACCACCTAGAAATGCAACATTACCTTTAATTGGTCTACCACAAGCAAGTCCACTAATTGTTTGATTAACTACTGCCTGAAAAACTGATACTGCAATGTCTTCTTTTGCAGCCCCTTCATTTAATAAGGGTTGAATATCAGTTTTTGCAAAAACTCCACATCTAGCTGCAATGGGATATATAGTTTTGTGGGCCTTTGCAAGTTCATTAAGCCCCGTGGCATCCGTTTGAAGCAGTGATGCCATCTGATCAATAAATGCACCAGTTCCTCCGGCGCATGTACCATTCATTCTTTGATCAATTCCCCCATCGAAATAAATAATCTTTGCATCTTCTCCACCTAGCTCAATAGCCACATTAGTTCTTGGAATAATATTTTCTATGGCATAAGTGCTAGCTACTACTTCTTGGATAAATTTAATATTCAGCCACTTAGATAAAGCTAGTCCACCAGATCCTGTCACCATTATAGTAATATTGCAATCTTTAAAATTATTATAAGCCTCATATAACATGTCAGCTATTGTACTTTTTATATCAGAAAAATGCCTCTGATACTTACTATATATTATTTTTTCCTGCTGATTTAGTACTACTATCTTAACAGTAGTAGATCCTACATCTAATCCAACATTTAATATTTTTTTCATAATTATCTTCTCTTTCCCCGCAAGTTTGGATTTATTCTTATTCTTATTTTTAACCTAGTAATTAATTATATATGTTTATGCAATAGGATTCAATCTTCATATTTTTTTAAATTATTTAATATTTAACTAAATAACCTAATTGTTCCTATACCAATATCCTTAGTCTTCAAAAACTAAATTTATTTTCTGCAATATACCCCTCCATATTATAATTCGTATTCATTACATATTATTCAAATTTTATGTAAATATCAACTACATTTACAGAAAATTAACATGTAATTATATTATATTATAACTTAATAGTAACAGTATTTCAAAGCCACCACAAACTTTATTTATAGTATATCTCCCATTTATAAAAACAGGCACCCTCCCTTCTGAAATGTCGTTAATCATCACCTGCGGAGCTGTCCATCATCTTCGATGCTGCAATGAATGATATATATATTACCAATGAAGTTTTATCTTTATCGTAGTATCTATCCCAATATTTATAAAAATAGGTGCCCTTCATTCTGAAATGTCGTTAACAATACATTATTAAAACTCATATACTAAAGTATAACTTTAAGGGAGATGATAAAGTGATTAAAGTAGAGATTAATAATATATCCATGAATTACCATTCTCAAGTTTCAGAAACTCCCGCTTTAAAGGATATCTCATTTACTGTGCAAGAAGGTCACTTTTTAAGTATTGTAGGTCCTTCTGGCTGTGGTAAATCAACACTATTAAATATAATAGCAGGCCTAATTAACCCCTCTAATGGACAAATCGCAATTAAAAATTGTGATGATTGTTCAAGCTTTTCAAAAATTGGATATATGTTTCAAAAGGATCAATTATTCGATTGGTTAACTATATGGGACAATGTACTTCTAGGTCTTAAAATTAACCATTGTATTACTGATGACAATTTGGAAATGGTGAAAAATCTTTTAACACGCTATAATCTCTGGGAATTTAAAAATCATCATCCTAGAGAATTATCTGGAGGTATGCGTCAAAGAGTTGCTCTAATTCGTACCTTAGCACTAAAACCTGAAGTACTTCTTTTAGATGAACCTTTCTCCGCACTAGACTATCAAACTAGATTAAACATTAGTGATGAAGTTTATGAAATTATAAAAAAAGAAAAAAAGACTACTATAATGGTAACTCATGATATATCAGAAGCCATCTCTATGTCAGATGAGATTATTATTCTTTCAAATCGTCCTGCTGTAATTATTAAAAACATAAACCTTAAGTTTGAAGAAAATTTTTCTCTTCCTTTAAAACGTAGAGAAGCTCCAAATTTTAGAGTTTATTTCAATGAAATTTGGAAGGAGATGAATCGTAATGCTGGTTCAAAGCGATGAACACAAAAATTATATTAAAAGTGTAAAAAGAGAGAAATATTTTGTTATTCTTACAAGATTAGTAATACTAATTGCTTTTTTTAGTTTATGGGAGATAGCTGGCAGATTAAAATGGATCGATTCTTTCTTAACAAGCACACCTTCAAAAATGTATGATTCATTTATACAACTATATAATGAGGGTACATTGCTATATAATATCTTTATAACCTGTTTTGAAACAGTAATAGGTTTTGTACTTGGCACAATTTTAGGTGCTTTAATTGCAATTCTCTTATGGTGGTCAGATTTTGTTTCAAGAGTTTTGGATCCCTACTTAATAGTATTAAATGCACTACCTAAAGTAGCTCTTGCACCTATTATTATATTTTGGGTAGGCAATGGAATAAAGGCAATAATAGTAATTGCTCTTTTAATATCAATAGTTGTCACTATAATAAGCATACTGAGCGGCTTTAAAGAAGTAGATGAAGATAAAATTAAGCTTTTAAAAACCTTTGGAGCTTCTAAATTCCAAATCTTAATTAATCTAATTATTCCTGCATCCATCGGAGCTCTTATTTCCGCATTGAAAATTAATGTAGGGCTCTCATGGGTAGGTGTAATAATGGGTGAATTCTTGGTGGCTAAAAACGGTTTGGGCTTTCTTATAATTTTTGGTGGACAAATTTCGGAGCTAGACATGGTAATGATGAGTATAGTCATACTTTCCCTCTTAGCGTACCTCATGTATGAAATGGTTGCACTTATCGAAAGAAAAGTAGTAGGCAAAAATAAATAAAATTTAATTTTAAGTGAATATATTTATAATCCTTGGGTAGTATTTATATGGAATATTCTTTGCAAAATAGTAATATCATTATTTAAGAACATTAAAATAAATAACACCCTGTATGCTAGTCTATTTTACATCTTTGACTTGTCATTTATTCTTATGTGCATTATGGTAAGAAATTTATAACTCGTTAGAGAACTACAACTCGTTGGAAAACTATAACTTGTTAGAGAACTATAAGGAGGAAAATAATGGACTACTTTCAAAAGGCTAACGACATATACAATACTAAGGATTATAACAGAGCAATCGCTCTATATAAAAAAGCTGCAGAAATGAAAGACAATGAAGCGGGATCTCTTTATAATAGCGCAGTATGTTTTATTCACCTAAAGGAATATGAAAAAGCAATACCCTTATTTCATAGTGCTATAGATCTACGCCCAGAAAGCAAATATTTCTTCAACTTAGCTTATTGCTATGCCATGTGTCTCAACAAGCCAAAGGCATTATATTACTTCAATACCGCTTGGACACTAAACAATGAAGACGAAGATTGCGAAAAAGCCATTAACTTATTATTAAAAAGTTATAGAATAGCTCCCTAAAACACAGGGAGCTATTCTATAATAAATCATTTTTACCATTCTCCAGCTATACTCTCTTCTTTATGGTCGATAACAAATCTTTTACTATCAAAATAGTCCCCACCAATTAAAAATGTAGGATCTACATTAATCCATTTGTTTTCATCTTCTATATATACTTGATTCCAAGCATGACTAACCCAATTATTACCATTGAATCCCTGACCGGTTATAATTCTTACCTTTATATTATTAGCCCTGCACATAGCTACAAATAGACATGCATAGTCAAAGCATATCCCACTTTTGGAGTCAAATGTTGGAACAGCTCCAGATTTCACTTCTAAATCATTATTTAATACTCTATTTGCCTTCGCATCATCATAAACTACTTCACTACCTACCCAGTTGTATATAAGCTTTGCTTTTTCCCTTGTTGCATTTTTATTTTGCACCAGCTTAATTGCAAACTTATCAATTTCACCATTAGATTGCACCCCTTGGTCCAAGGTAACACCATTATAATAAATTATAACCTTTTGCTTATTTTGTACATTAGTATCCTTTGCACTTGCTTCTTTTACTACAATTTTAAAAGAGTTATTAACAATATTAGGAAGTTGTTTTGCAAGCTTTGAATTAGTCAATGGAATAACTACCTCTTTGGATATATAATTATACAATTGTGATCCTTCTAAATATTTATTGTATGCATCAGTTATCTTAAGAAGTGATAGAAAATTCAGCATCAAAGTAATAACAATTACATAGCATATTGATTTGGGTACTTGAAATATCGCCCCTACCACTCTTTTAAAAATATCGCTTTTATTTTTCAACTTATTTTCTATGCTATCAAACAAAGGGTAAATAGTAATGTGACTAATAATATTAATAACAAAATTTATGACTGTATAAATTATTAACACCACAAGTGGCATCAATAATACATAAATCACTAGTGGTTTATTATTAATAAAATCTATGGCTTTTAAAGGTATATTTTTGTATATTTTTTCATAAATACCCTCATTATGCTGAATAAAGATTTTTTTGGTGTAATAAACGCCTAAAAATAGTGCACTTAAAAAAGAAATACTTTGAAAAGCTCCCTGAATAGATCCTTTTAAATTTTCAGAAGAAAATTTAAATATAAACCCTTTAATCACTGGATATATAAAAAGCAATAGTAAAATTAAAGTCACAGGCTCCCTAAACAACTCTACCACCCTCTTTCGTTATTATGCAATTGTAAGCGAAGTTGCAATCCGCCACTCTCCTATAAATCCTCCACACCATTAACTAAATCTCCTAACACTTTTTTGATTTCATCCCACTTATATCCCCGCCTTAAAAGATAGTCTCCCAGCTTTTTATATATCTTTATTTTCGATGGCTCTGACTTAATTAATATGTTGTATCTTTTACTAGCAAGTTCCTGTAATTTTTTATAATCTTCTTCATAATTATCTTCAGAGTGTTCTTTTTCACTAGGCTGCTCATTATTATCATTCTCAGTTATTTTATCTAAAACCTCATTTACTATTCCAAAATCGTATCCATTTCGAACTAAATAATCCCATGTTTTTTTATAAAGTTTTAATGCATTTTTTTCACTCTTAGCTAATGTAGCCATTCTTCTTTCACCGAGTATCAAAGCCATTTGTAACTGCTCCTCCGAAGTTATTTTGTTAAGGGCTTCTTTAATTAATTCTTTTGGAAGAGATTTTTTTAGTAATGTAAACTTAATTTTATTTTTCCCAGTGGATTTAATTTTTTCTTTTATAAATAAGTCAACAAATCGCTTATCATCCACAAAATCATACTGCTTTAAAAACTCAATTACTCTATCTATGGTTTTAATATCAAATTCTTTTATTGTCAATTTATCTACTACTTGCTTAGCTGACTTAAAACTTCTTTCTAAAAAATGAAGAGCGCAATTTTTTCCCTTTATATAATTATCCTCATCAATTATATCTTGCAGCCCCTCTTTTTCAATGGTTGCTCCTTTTGTGATATTATGAATATACACAAGTGTTGCATCACAGGCAAAGGCGAATTCATCATTCATATAAATGTTAACTCTATCTTTATTTTTTTTTTGAATTTCAATTTTTGTTATAATACAACTCAAAACTACCCTCTCTTTTCCGGTAAAAAGACGTGAATTGCTGGCTTTTGCAATACTTTTCTAGAAATATTATATAAGTCTTCGCTTTTAATATTCCCCATATTTTTCATGTCCTCAGTAAACTGATATATATCTTCATTTTCCATGGCCTGATGAATCACATAATTGCCAAGATCCGTAGAATCCTCTAAGGTCGATGCTATAGCCGTTTTTAATATTTTCTTCATTAACGCTATGGTATTATCATCAAAAACTATTTTTTCACTTTTAATATCACATATGGCAGAATCAATTACGTCTATCGCTTCATCTACATCTTCTTCTGAAACCGATGTATAAATATATAGTGTTTTAACGTTATTTGAAGTATCTAAATTAGTGTACACATCATAAGACAAACCTCTTTTTTCTCGGAGTTCTCTAAATAATATAGAATTAGAACTTTCCCCGAATTTATAGTTTAGTATTCTAAGTGCTAATTCCTCATCGTTAGATAGTCCATTGAAAGTATATAAATATAGTATAGTACTTTGCTCAATTTCTTTTTTATATGAAATTTCTTTTACAAATTGGTGATGCTCATGCATTATTTTTCGCTTCTCAAATTTCTTTTTAGTCCAACTACCAAAATACTTCTTCACCATATTTATTATGTCCTCATGTTCAAATGGTGATACAATAGATATAAACGTATTATTTGGCACGTAATACCTATTATAAAAATCAACAAGTTGTTTTCTTGCAACTTTTTTTATTATGTTTTCACTACCAATAGTATCCTCCCTAAGTGGACTATAAATAAATGCAATCTCATTAACTTTCTTAAAGCTTAAGTCTTCAATGTCATCATTAATTGTTCTAATTTCAGCCAGTATTACGCCCCTTTCCTTCTCAATTTCATCTTTTGGAAAGGTTGAATTTAAGAGCATATCACCAATCAATGCTAATGCATTCTCTAATTCTTCATTTAAAATTGTAGCGCTATATACTGTAGAATTAAAATCCGTATAAGCATTATATTCCCCACCTAAATTTTCCAAATCACTATTTAATTTTTCGTTAGTTTTACTAACCGTGCCTTTAAAAAGCATGTGCTCTATAAAATGGGCTATTCCTTTTTCATTTTTTTCTTCATAAAATGAACCTATATTTACTCCAGCATGAATTGCTGAAATCTGACTATCCTTTTTAATAGTAATAAGATTAATACCATTACTTAATTCTGTTAAATCTGTATTAAAAATTTCTTTACTCATAATATTCTCCTTTAAGCAAAAACTGCGTTATTAAACTTTTATTTTGAGTGATTTACTGAAATCAAAAAATAAAATTATACATAGATAAACTATATCATACTTTTAACTATTTTAGACTATTTTCTTATCAATATTCTTTTATCGTTTAATTGTAGCAAAAATAAATTCTTTCATTTCTTTTTTACTTTAGTTTGGAACTTTGCATAAATACCAAAAATAAAATTAGCGACAATATAGTTTATAACAATTTAAAACTAGAGTAAATTCCCTATGCAATAAGATAAATATATTTGACTAATCCTAAATTATATAGTAGAATTAAAGTTCGGGTCGAATACGTATAGACAGTTCGTAACCATCCTGTCTCAAAACAAAACTACGGAGGCATAAAAATGAATATTAAATTAAATGAAGGAACCATCTCTGTAAAAATAAGAAGAATTGTTTTTGCAGCAATGGTAGCTGCTATTTATGCAGCTTTGACTCTAAGCTTGTCGTTTTTCAGCTTTGGAGTTATTCAATATCGTATTGCTGAAGGACTTACTATCCTACCTTACTTTGCATCTTTTTCTATTCCAGGGCTGGTAATTGGTTGTATAGTCTCTAACATCATAAGTCCACTAGGTATTATGGATATGATTTTCGGTTCCCTCGCAACATTTATAGCCGCGATTTCAACTTACTATATTGGTAAAAGCAAACTGAAATTCAAAAGAATACTTGCTCCATTACCAGCCGTAGTAGTTAATGCCATTATTATAGGCATAATGTTAAAGCTTTTATATTTTAAAGACATGCCCCTTCTACTTTGCATGCTACAAGTTGCATGGGGAGAATTAGTCTGCTGTTATGGAATTGGATTACCTCTTATTTATGTTATTGAAAAGAACTCAATTTTGAGAAATTTTTTTAAATAATTGAAAAAAGCATTTAATTTTGCTTTTTTAGTTTAATATTTATTATTCTGTATATACTTAATAATATGAGATGTATTTGATACTTTATGAGAAGAAAGAGGAATTTTAATGAACAAAATTGAAAAACTTAAATTTGAAGAACTAGGCCTAAACGGATCTGTACTACAGGCTATACAAGATTTAAAATTTGAATATCCATCTGATATCCAAGCAAAGGCTATTCCAGTTGTATTGGAAGGCTTTGATATTATAGGTCAGGCTCAAACCGGAACTGGTAAAACATTAGCCTTTGGTGCACCTATTTTAAGCTTAATGGAAAAATCAAATGGAAAAGTTCAAGCAATAATAATGTCTCCAACAAGAGAACTTGCTGTTCAAGTTGCTGAAGAACTTTCACGTATTGCAAAACATGAAAGAGTTAAAATATTGCCAATCTATGGTGGTCAATCTATTGATAGACAAATATCTGCCCTAAAAAGAGGAGTAGATATTGTTGTTGGAACTCCAGGAAGATTACTAGACCATATTAGAAAAGGCACTTTAAAACTTGCCAATGCTAAGTTTCTTGTTTTAGATGAAGCTGACGAAATGTTAAACATGGGCTTTATTGAAGATATCGAAAGTATTATAAGTAATTTAAGTGAAGATAGACAGACTTTACTTTTCTCAGCTACCATGCCAAGAGCTATTAAAATATTGTCTAAAAAATATATGCATCCTGAAACAAAGATTATTGCAATAGAAAAGAAGTCTTTAACAGTTTCTAAGATTAAACAACATTACTACGAAGTAAATCCAAAAAATAAATTTGAATCATTATGTAGAATTCTTGATGTAGATGCTCCTAAGACTTGTATACTATTCTGTAAAACTAAAAAAGGTGTAGATGAGTTAGTTGATGCACTACAACCAAGAGGTTATACTGTTGAAGGTATGCACGGAGACATGAAACAAAGTCAAAGAATGAACACTCTAAAAAAATTCAAAGATGGTAACTTAAATTACTTAATTGCAACAGATGTAGCTGCAAGAGGAATAGATGTTGAAAATGTTACTCATGTAATAAATTACGATTTACCACAAGATAGTGAATCATATATCCATAGAATTGGAAGAACTGGTAGAGCTGGTAAAGAGGGTACTGCTTATAGTCTTATTACAAGACGAGAAGCATCTGCTATAAGACAGATTGAACGTGATACTAAAAGTATAATCAGTAAAAAAACTGTCCCTACTATAACAGATATTTTTGCAGCAAAATCAGAAACTATTTTAGATTCTATAAAATTAGTTTTAGAAGAAAATTTATATGAGAACTTCCTTCCACTTGGAAAAAATCTTATAAAAGAATTTGGTGCTGAAGACGTAGCTGCTTCTCTAATAAAAATTATATTTGATAAAGAAGTTAACTACAATTATGCAGACGATTCTGTAACAACAACATTAACAGACAATGTTAGACTATTCCTTTCTATCGGAAGAATGGATGAAGTTATGACTAAAGATATTATATCTTTCTTATGCGAGACAGCTAATATTAACAAAAATGAACTTGGCCGTATTGATATTTTAGATAAATTCTCATTTTTAGATGTACCTTCAAACCTAGTTGATGCTATACTAAACAATAGTTCTGGTAAGAAATTAAATAGTAGAAAAGTAAATATTGAGGTTGCTAAATCTAGAAGATAGATTTCTTAACCCAAAAGAGAGACCTTATTTATAAGGTCTCTCTTTTATTTTCAAAATTAAAAAACATATTTTTTGCCTTTAATTATTTTATCACCCCCTTTAACATACAATATAAATGGGGTGATAATTATGAATAAATTTAAAAAATTACTTTATACATTAATTTTTATCTTATTAATTGAGATATTTCTAATATATATAATATCTAAATAACTATTTTTATTCTACTATATTTGCCTTGTATATTTCTTCAAAAGTACATAACCTTTGTACAATTTTATTGCTCTTAATATGTCTTGGTGCTAAAATCGTGTAAATTGTTGTGCTATAATCTGGATTTTCATCTTCATCCTCAATAGAAAAGTCTATAGTCTTAACTTTTATTCCCATACCCTCAAAGTACTGCTCTAATTTTTCTACCATATTTTTCTTATTACTATATTGAATTTCAATTTTGAGAATATTTATATTCTTAAAAAGCTTAGCTTCAAAAGTCTTAAAAAATACCAATACTATAAAAACACATATAGTTGCTAGTATAGTTAAAGTGTAATAACCTAGTCCAACTGCAAGCCCAATACATGCCACTGTCCATATACTAGCTGCCGTAGTAAGCCCTTTTACAGATCCCTTCTCATGTATAATAGTCCCTGCCCCTAAAAATCCAACTCCAGTTATAACTTGTGCCCCCAGTCTCCCAATATCCGCTTTTAAAGCATTTTGGAGTTCTGGATGCTGAATTATCATATTGGTTGCATCTTGAATTGAATATAATTGTATCATTGAGGTAACGGCAGCACCTAAGCATACTAGAATATGTGTTCTAAAACCAGCTGGTCTATTTTTAAATTCTCTCTCATAT
The DNA here is from genome assembly GCF_011065975.2 of Clostridium sp. FP1. NCBI lineage: Bacteria > Bacillati > Bacillota > Clostridia > Eubacteriales > Clostridiaceae > Clostridium > Clostridium sp. FP1. The sequence continues at coordinate 4,034,696 of NZ_JAAMNJ020000001.1, forward strand.
CCAATTAAGCCACCAACTATAACTGCAAGGACAAGCCTTATTGCTACTTCATATGCTAACATGTAAGTACCTCCAAAAATTCGTCATATCCTATTATAATTAATTAAAATCTGATATATGCATAATTTACATATACCAGATTTCCTCTTTGCTTGTAGAAACCCCAATAGCCCCTGCTTTAATACTAGCAATTACATCTTCCTTATCTGAAATTAGCCCACCAGTAATTATAGGAATATTTACTTCTGTACTAATTACCTTTGTTACTCTTGGCATAATTCCAGGTAATATTTCTACAGCATCAGGTCTTATGGTTTTAATAGAACTAATGCCACTTTCCAGTGACAATGCATCCAACATGAAAAGTCTTTGTATTGAAAATAAACCCATTTCCTTCGCAGCTCTAATAATGCTACTTTTAGTAGTTATAATTCCGTCTGGAACAATATTTTCATTTATATATTTTAAAGCACAAACATTCCTTGAGAAACCTTCAATTAAATCCAAATGTACATATACATGTTTACCCTGGGTTTTTATACGATTAACAATTTCTTTTAAATTAAAAATACTTCCTGTAAGCAAGAAAATAATTTCGCAGGGAGATTCTATGGCCTTATCTAACTTTTCCAAATTATTTACCGCTGCAATTACTGGATTTTCTCGAATTTTATTATAAAATTCATTTTCCATATTTCTCACTCCTATTATCATAATTTAATTTAGGTACTTTAGCTCAATGCCAATTGACTTTAACCACGTCCTAGCAAATTCATTTATACAATTATCTTCATATTTATACCATTCTTCTGTTTTGTTTGGTTTATCCATTAAAACGTGTTTAAATTTTTTAATAGGTTCTTTGCCATTTAATGCCTTGTGTAATTCTTGCTTTAAATCTGAATCATGAGCTACACTATTAACATATTTATTCATTGTGCTTATATAAAAATCTTCATCTAGAAGAGGAGTATTTAAGTATCTATTAACCGTATCTTCGCTAATAAGTATGGCTACACTAACAAATTCTTTTAACCAATTATCAAAGATATCCTCTTTTAAAGTTCCCTTTTCCAAGGCTAAACTAACCTCTGTGGGAATATATATAACCTCACCAGTATATGTGTCTAAAAAACTTTTTCCTAAATTGTCATCTTCATGTGAAATCGTTTCTATAAGCGCTTCTATATCAATATCTATTATATTCAAAATTTTACCTCCTAATATTTAAAATACATTGGAATAAATCAATATACCAATGTATTTTCATATGCATATATCTATGATTCATAAACTAAAACCCAATAAACCTTAACAGTTTATCGGGTTTTGACCAATAGCCCCTTAAGGTTTATTGGTAAATTATTTACTCATCAAAAGTTGATTCGTATTCTTCTAGTACTCTTTCAAACTCTTCCTCATCTTCTACTGCATTATATTCCTCTTTATCATTTACTGTTGTGATTTTATAGACAAAAGCATCCTCTTCATCTCCTATAGGAGCTAATAGCGCATATCTATTTTCATCTAATTCAATGATTTCTACTAATTCAAAATCGACCTTTTCTCCATCTTCATCCATCATTGATATAATTTTATTTTCTTCCATAAACATTCTCCTTTCAAACTTAATACTCATATTATACCGTTAATCTAGCTAATATGTCTATATGAAAATTAGATTTTAACAACATTTTAAACTTAATCATACTTAAAGTGTGCTAGTCTATTTTATTTCAGATATCCTAATATATATTCATTCACTATATCCATAAATTCCACTTATAGAAACTTCCCCTGAAACAATATATTCTGTAATTCCTTGTTGATTTTCAATAACTAATTCTCCACTATCACTTATATCTATTACCTTAGCTTTTACTTGTTTTCCTCCATTTATCAATTGGATTTCTTTCCCTATAAGCAAAGAATTTTCTCTACAAATTTCCATAGTTTCGGATACATTTCCATTTTCCACAAAATCATTATATAGTACTTCAAAAATGTTTAATACATTTGCAAGCAAAAGCTTCCTATCTATATATTTGCCAGTCTCTATTGTAAGTGAAGTAGCCACACTTTTTAAATCCATTGGTATATCTTTTTCTTCCAAGTTTACATTTATACCTATGCCCATAACTAGGTAGTTAATATGATCTATTTCTCCAGTCATTTCTGTTAATATACCACATACTTTTCTACTATTAATTACTATATCATTAGGCCATTTAATACTAGTTTTAATGCCCATTTTCATTATAGCCTGTTGAACAGCAGCTGCTCCAATTAAAGTTATTTGAGATATATTTTCTGTGACTATGTTTGGTCTAAGTATTATTGACATCCATATACCCTTATATTTAGGAGATATCCAATTTCGTCCTAGCCGTCCACGGCCCGTGGTTTGCTCCTCACTTATTATAACTGTGCCATGTTCTTCTCCGGCATCTGCTAATTTTTTAGCAATAGAATTGGTTGAGCCTATAGAATCATAGTGAATTACATTTTTACCTATGTACTCTGTACTTAGAAAGTCTTTAATTTCCTCCAAGGTAAGTATATCTGGTGAGGATATTATCCTATACCCTTTTCTTGAAATTGCTTCAATTTCGTAGCCATCTTCTTTAATTGTATTTATATATTTCCATATAGCAGCACGACTAACTCCTAGCTCTTCACTGATTTTTTGTCCTGATATAAAATCATTTCCACTTTCTTTAAGTAGTTTAATAATTTTCTCCTTCGTAATGTCCACCCCCTTTTTATTTTACCAAAACATGAGTAAGATATTTAAATCATTTTATAGTCTTCTGCATTCTTCTTGCTTATATCTGTATTCACCTTTTAGAGCAAGGTCAATGTCTTGTAATAGCTGATTTTTATCTCCTGGCAATATTCCCGAAAGTGCCATGTAATTTGAAGCATGATTGCTTCTAAAAATACAACCATCAACTTCTACATTTTGCAAAAATTCTCTTGTCTCATACATTATTTCTTCTGGCGTTAATATATGAAAAGCACCTTTTTGCACATCTTCATATATGGGAGTTCCACTTTCTAACATTAAAGTTAAAAACCCTAGATAATCTGGGTTTATAGCACTTATAAGTTTTGCAGACTCTATTGCATGCTCTCTTATTTTTGCCCTGCCTCCTATTCCTGAAATCAGTGTAGCAGATAACTTTATTCCACTTTCTTTAACCTTGCGTCCTGCCATAATCATCTCGCCTGCAGTTACTCCCTTATTTATACTTTTTAATATTTCATTACTTCCAGATTCAACACCTAGGTACACAATGCCAAGGCCAAACTCTTTAAGCTCTCTAAGTTCATCTAGCGATTTTGATAAAATATCATTAGATGTGCCATAAATGCCCACTCTTTCACACTCAGGAAATAATTCTCTTATTTTTGATAATATAGATTTTAATTTATTAGTTTCAAGGACTAGCGCATCTCCATCTGCTAGAAATATCTTTTTAATTGGTCCATAGTTTAATTTAGCCTGCTCCAAATCCTCTATAATCTCTTTTAAATCACGTATTCTAAACTTCTTTTCTTTGTACATCCCACAAAAGCTACACCCATTATGTGAACATCCAATAGTAACTTGTACTATAAGACTATATGCCTCACTGGGTGGTCTATATACTACACCTTCATATCTCACCTAATCATCTCCAATTGTCTAATTCTCCTCATAGCCACCGGACTATGGGTTTCTTTTATACTCTATGAATATTTTTGTTGATTGTTTTATTAGTATACCATATGTTTTTATAGAAAATTAGCCTTTATAGATGCGTTTTTTAGTAGTTTTTCAAATTTAGGATTTAGTAATGAAAGTATATATTGTGTAAACTGCATTTGAATAAGCCTTAGTAATTCAGAATTGCTTGACGACATGAATGCAGTTGTAACAATATATACTTTTATTTATTAAACTACTTGGAAGATGATAAATACTCCTCACACTTGCGGATAAAAGCTTTTATATTCTCCTTCTCCTCTTTGATTTTACTCTTACTTAGTTCACCCCTACCAAGTCTATCACACTCTGATAACAGTGCAATTTCTTTAATGGATATTTCTTGTGCCATGCCTTTCACATCCCCAAAAGGTAAATTTTTCATTACAAAAAGAGTTTGCATATGCCACCTAACTAAAGCTGTAACTCGCTTAATAAATTCTTCATCCTTTGTAAATATTCCAAGAAATTCCCTACAAAGCTTTGCTCCAACCGTGTCATGGTCATAAGATGTTATTTTGCCTTTTCTAATTTTTGTAGTAGGTGCTTTCCCCAAATCATGTAATAATGCACCCCACATAAATGCTCTTGAATTCTCGCTTAATCCTTTTACCTTTGCTGCATTATCTACCACGAGCATTGTATGTATCCATACATTTCCTTCTGGATGATGCTCTGGAGATTGCTCAGTTTCTACTAATGAACTTAATAATGTATAGGGATATTCAGTAAATATGCTCTCATTACTTATTATTTTATTGAAATATATAGAAGGCTTCTCGTCTTCCATTAAATGCTTTTCAAATTCTTCAAACATTTTCTTCATATGCTAATTCCCTTCTTTTTATTATTCTTATTTGTATAATCTTCTATTATTATATTATAACAAAAATAACAGATGTTTATTATCATATTTTAGATAATAAACACCTGCCTCTTTTCTTTTGATATATTTCTATTAGTTATTCTGACTTAACCCCATAATATTCGCTTTTTTTAGTTTCAAAAACGCTTTCATTAATTGCACTTTCTTCAACAGATTGAATTATTTGATTTTTAGAATGTGCATTTTGCGACTTTGTGTCTTTTTTAATATAATCACGCAGATTTTCCTTTTTAGCTTCTTCACGGTCCTTCATATAAAAACCTCCTACAAATTATTACTAAGCTTCGTGCTCATTATACTTGTCTAATACTTTTTTAAACTCAGCTCCAAGGCCTATGGACATATATTCTGTTTCACCATTCACTACAACTGACCTGTAAGCATAAGCTTCATCAGAATCCTTAGGACCAACTATCACATATTCATTTCCATCCATTTTAATAGCATCAATTAATTCTAAATCTACTTTCTTGCCATATTCATTTAGTACAGTAATTGTTTCATTAGTTTTCATGTAAATACCTCCTTTCACTTATGCACATTCAAATAAGGAACAAATTCTCCCTACGGTCGAGTATAAATGTTATCCACAGCCACTTCCGCAAACTGTTTCCTATAAAATAAAAAAATTATAAGGTATGTTTATTTATTTTCATGTACCTTATTAGGTTGTGCCTAAGTGAGGGTTTTATACTAAATTTTTATAATAACTCCGCACTAAATTTTCCTTGGTTCAACTATACAAGTTATACAAAGACATCGCCAAAAGGTGTTTACTAAGTTATAAAACAATACAAATCACTTTTTCATTATTTTAACTTCACCTACAAATCCATCTAACAAAGCTTCATCTCCATCTTTAAGAATACTCATTGCATTTTTAACATTATATATAACTGGTATATTCATTTCTCTTGCAAGAATTCCCAAATGATCAAAAGGTGAACCAGACTCTACAATGACACCCTTTACATGATTAACTATAGGCTCAAACTCTCCACAGCGTGTAGATGGCACTACTAATATACAATCCTCCTCTAGATAAACAGGCATTCCCATTTTGACTTTTGCCTTAACCTTTTTTCTTAATCCAGAAGCCCCTTTAAAATTACAGTGTGTTCTTTAAAATCACTTTTGCCTTCTTCATTACTCTCATCTATGCCTTCCATTTTTTGAGCAACCTCTTTTCCAATAGTAGGTGGTGCAAATAACTTTTTCTGATAATTAAAAAGCTGCTTTCTTTCATTTATAATATTATTGAAATTACCGCTGTTTAATAACCCCTCTTTAATTCCATTAAGAGCAAGAAAATATATATCATCTTTATTTTGTATTTGCTTATTTCTAATTAATATTTTTTCAGTCTCTAATAATGCTAGCCGTAAATATGATTTTGCCATGCGTTCAAAATAATAATGATGGTCATCTCTTGCTAAGTATGCTTTTTGGGCTAAGGTAAGTTTATTTAAAAAATCTTCTCTTTTTTCTGTATCTAACATACTTAATATAACAACCTTAATTCTGTTTTTATTTTTTAAAGATTTCTCTATAGAATTTTTAAATTTTTCAATATTAAGATTTAGAAATCCTCTTATATGTCCTATTATTTTAGAAGGTGATTCCATTAATAGTGGATTAAAATAAGCACTGTTAACATCACTATCTAAATAACAAATTCCAAACAGAGCTATATAATCTTCTATTAACTTTTGTAAATTTCCACTTTCGGAAACCTTCTTAAGTCTAGCATATAGAAGCTCATCATAGGGGCAAACTTTAAACATTCCATTTAAAATTGGATTTGAATTTATCTCACTTGCCATACCAATATAAAATTCTCTTTCTTTATTTAATATACTAACATTAAAGACTAAATCATAAAAATCATCTGTACTAAAATCACTAATTATATTTTTACAGTATTCCATAAAAGTATTTACATAATCACATCCATGAGTAACTGGCCAATGATTGGAAGCTATGAATTTCATGTATTCTACTGATTTTTCTAAAAACACTAATGCTTCACCTTGCGATAACTGCCTTGATATATATGTATCTAATTCCTCTTTAAGAAGCAATAATTCTGGCAATACAACATCTTGAAATATGTTCTTATACTCATTATTTAGCTCCTCTACAATATTTAGAAAGTTTCTCTCTTGCTGCTCTTGATTTACCATTTCTTTATCCCTATAAAAAAAGTAGCCATTTTGGACACAATATTCAGTATAAAAATTTTGAAATCCTACAGCATAAAACCCCTCATTTAAAGCCTCTCCTTGTATAAAGCTCAATTCATTAATCAAAGGTTCATAAGGCTTGTCACATTCCCTATTCCAAGTATAACTTCCCTCGTCTTCCTTTTGCCACAGTAATTCAAAATCTTTAATTTTAAAGGTTGTGATAGGTCTTGCTTGAAGTATATAAATCTTATTATCCCTAATAGTCCATTCTATATCTTGGTATTTCCCAAATATTCTTTCTATCTTTAAAGTGATTTCATATAATCTATCTATCCTATCCTTAGATGGTTTAAGAAAATTCTCTGGAATTCTTTGCTCTAGTATCTCACCAGTTTTTTTATTGATTTCATAAAAAGCTGAACTTACTTTACCACTAACATACTCATCACATATTCCATTTACAACATTAATGTGCATTATGTCTTTATCCATATCAATAGTATCCACTGAAAAGTTAACTCCAGAATAATCTCCTACAACAAATTGCTGGATAATTACACACATTTTTAAATCATTAAAGTTTAAATCATTATTTACGAAATATGCTATAACCCTATCATTAAATAATGAAGCAAAACACTTTTTTATAGAAACTTTAACTTCTTCAAAAGAATTTAAATTTATAAATGAAGAAAACATACCCGCCATACTATATGCATCATTATCTTCACATAAGGAAGAGGATCTTACTACATATTTCCCTCCAACTTCTTTACTTTGTATATTACTGAAAAATCTAAGGAGCTCTTCCTCCATCTCAAAAGAAAATTCCCCATTTAATATAAAATTACATATCTCCTCATTATAAGCTAAATAATCTTGAGTATTATAAGGAAATTTATTATACTCAAGAAACTTCATAAAGAACTCCGAAGACAATGCAAACCCATTTGGAACTTGTACTCCGCTTTTCATTAACTCCCCTAATGCACTTGCTTTGGTGCCATATCGATTTTTGTTGGTTATACATAAATCCAATAACATTGATAACATAATCAAATCCCCCCATTTCATTTTACAATCTTGTCAATTTGTAAGTTCTTAACATTTATTATACAAATTCACTTTAAACTTTACAAATATAAAAAAGGCTTTGAAATATGGTGTGTATGTATTAACTATTGAAAATGTTATTTTGCATACTTTTTCAAGGTATATATTGACAGTACAGTGTTTTTACCATATAATATGTTGACTGATTAACAGAGTAATAACTTATAGTAATGCAAATCCCCTTAGTTCTAGATATTTTTTTTGCATCACCTAAAGAAAATCCCCCCAAACTAAGTCTGAGGGAGAATAAAACACTCTTCAATTTTCACTCCATATATTCATCATAAATCATAGCTAAAAGTTTGTCTTTGCTATTTAATTCCGGATTTTCTAATGCTTTATCCAAAAGAAATTTAAGCATAGCACCTATTTCTTTACCTGGTTTAAGAGAAAACTCACTAATTAAATCTTCCCCCTTTACTGCAAGATCTTTTATAGATATTGGAACTTTAGATTCTAAAATAACCAATGTTTTTTCTTCCATTTTATGAATTTCTTCTAAACGAATTTCAGGTAAATATGAACCTAGCGCATCTGCTCTTTGCAATGCGAATAGATCACCTACTAAATCCACACCAACTCTATTTATAAGGCGTTTTACAGCAGCATCTGTTGGTTTTTCAAGTACATTCATATGTTCCTTTACTAAAATCCTGATTTTACTTATACTTTGATTATCAAATTTAAGTCGCTTAAGTATTTGTTCCGATAGTATAGCACCTTTTTTATCATGACCGTAAAAATGGCCTATACCATCCTCATCCATAGTAAAACAAAGTGGTTTAGCTATGTCGTGCAGTAATCCTGCTATTCTTAAATTTAATGACCCCGGGCAGTTTTCTACAACTGATAGAATGTGCTGGAATACATCCTTGTCATGGTGATGATTTTTCTGATTAAAGCCTACGGTTTTTTGAAGTTCTGGTATTATAAACCCTAATAGCTTAGTCTCCTCAAGTAAGCTTAGTGCTTTTGTTGGACTATTAGATACCAGCATTTTGCATAGTTCATCTCTAATTCTTTCACTACTTATATTTAATATAAGATTAGAATTAGTACTTATAGCCTTAAGCGTTTTTTCTTCTATTTGAAAGCCTAACCTAGCTGCAAAGCGAATTGCTCTAAGCATTCTTAGTGCATCTTCTTGAAACCTTTTATTAGGTTCTCCTACAGCTCTAATTGTTTTATTATTTAAATCTTCTATACCACCAAAATAATCTATAACACCTTGCTGCTCATTAAAAGCCATGGCATTTATTGTGAAATCACGTCTAGCCAAGTCTTGTTTTAAATTTGAAACAAAGATAACTCCCTCTGGTCTTCTATTGTCCAGATATTCACCATCTATTCTGTATGTTGTAACCTCAAATCCTTCACCACTTACCATAACAGTAACAGTGCCGTGTTTTATACCTGTAGGCACTGTTTTATCAAATAGTTTAATGACATCCTCAGGCAGGGCATTAGTAGCTATATCATAGTCTTTAGGCAGCAATGTTCCATTTATAAAATCCCGTATGCTTCCACCCACTATATAAGCTTCATATCCATTACTTTTTAAAGTATCTAAAATCATTTTTACATCATCTGGTATAAACATAATACCTCCATTTAGTATTAGGGTAAATTCTAAATATACATTGCTATAGGTATAATTTCAATTACAGGTTCATTAATCTCTATTTGATTTTTATCATAATCCCTAATTAAATTTGTATTTTTTAGAAATCTATTTTTAAATTCTTGAAAATATTCCTCATCTAAATAATCAAAATATGTGCCACTGAGCAAACTATTGCTGTTATTTTCATTTTCCTTTGAGATCCTTACCACTTTACCAAGCACAGTGATCTTAGCACCTTGAATATAATCTAAATTGTCTGCCATATATTTTATTTCTAAAGGCACTATAAACTTTGTATTGCTAGTGCCTATGCTACTACTAATAAATTTTAAACATTTTTCTTTTTTACAGTTTTCCATATCCGCTTTCAGAATTTTTAAAACTTGGGTCTTAACTTTATTTTCCTTACCTTCATCACCCTGCTCTATATTTTCAGGTGAAAAAGCCAATTGCATTTCCATCACTCTAATTATATCTTCTATATACTCTATAACTGGATTTTTATATAATTGGCCCGTAAATTGAACAAAATCAAATTCCACTATATTCTTTACATCATTCTCATTATTTATAATTTTTAACATACTTTGATCATTTAATATGCTTTTTAATCTTGATAGTATTGTTATTACAATTGAGACTCTTTCTTCAATCCTCTGGGATGAGAATTCATTAACAAGTTGAAGATTTAAGTCGCCTTGCATTATCTTACCACAAGTAAGTTCATATAAAGGTGTAATTGTACTAATAGTTAATTGCTTTCTAGTGGTTTCACTTTTAATTTCTGCAAACTCTTGTATTACAATGGTATATAAATTATTTATCATATCTCCATTAAGGTATAGTGGTATCAATGCTCTATTGTCCATGCCTCTTACGCCCTCCGCAAAATAGTACTTCTTACCTATCTTATATTACTTTTTTTATAATTTAGAACAGTAGCTTGCAATAAATTTAGTTATTTTTTTAGAAATACTGATTTCATAACTATATTTTCACCATACTTATGCCTCAAACTATCCATAGTTTTATCTATGGATCTTTGTTTTTCATCACGAGCATTATCCGTATCGAAAATTGATGTTTGCTTAAAATTATCCTTACATAAATTATTAAGAGAAACTCCTAGTAACCTTATTGGTTCGCCCTTCCATAATTCATCAAAAAGCTTTTTAACAGTTTCTAGTATTTCCTGAGTTGAATCAGTAGCATTGTTTAAAGTCTTACTGCGAGAATAATCATTAAATTCCTGATTTCTTATAGTTACACAAATACAATAAGAGCACTTTTTTATATTTCTTAATCTAGTTGCTGTGTGCTCTACCAATGTTAATAATACTTTATAGGCTTCATCTTTACTATTAATATCCTCCGATAATGTAGTGGAATTGCTTATTCCTTTTAATTCGTATTTATTCCACTTTACCTGCGAATTATCTATACCATTTGCATATTTCCACATGGTACACCCACTACTTTTAAAGTGATATTTTAAAATGGAAGCATCATACTGCGCTAAATCCCCTATAGTAAATATATTTAAATTATTAAGCCTAGGAACGGTCCTCTTTCCAACCATGAATAGTTCTCCTACTTGCAGCTTCCACAATTTTTTTTCTATCTCATTTTTAAAAAGTGTATGTATTTTATCAGGCTTTTCAAAATCAGAGGCCATCTTAGCTAGAAGCTTAACATCTGATATTCCAATATTCACTGTAAATCCTAATTCTCTCTTTATCCTATCCTTAATTTCAGAGGCCAGAGCAAGTGCAGCTTCTTTTGAAGTATTATAACTTGTTACATCTAAAAAGCACTCATCTATAGAGAACTTCTCCACATAAGGTGTATAATCACTAAAAATTTCTCTCATACTCCTACTACATCTTTCATATAAACTAAAGTCAGGTGATATAACTATAAGGTCTCTGCATTTCTTTCTTGCATTAAATAAACTTTCTCCTGTTATTATTCCGCTTTTTTTAGCTAACATCGATTTTGCGAGTACTACTCCTCTTCTCGACTGCTCATCCCCGCCTATTACTGAGGCAATCTCTCTTAAATCAACCTCTTCGCCTTGCATAAGTTTATCTGCAGCGCTCCAAGAAAGAAAAGCTGAATTAACATCTATATGGAAAATAAGTTTTTCATTAAATTTAACCATCTAATCTCATCCTTTATATAAAGCATGTTTTATACATACATATATTATATAGAATTTCAGCACAAAAAAGCAACCTATCCTTAATTAAAGAATAGATTGCTTTTTACTATATATTTATACATTAGTATAAGTCTTATGCTTTAGTACTAACTTTTAGAAATTCTTTTATCTCATCTGAATCCCCAAATGATAATACTGGCCTTGAGAGCTTTACGCAGTCTTCGTAATTAGAATTTGTAACAGTTTTCCGTGCTCTTAATATTGAAGAGGCACTCATGCTTAATTCATCTAGTCCAAATCCAAGTAATACAGGAATAAGTTTTGTGTCTCCGGCCATTTCTCCACACATACCTACCATTATTCCTGCTTTATGTCCATTATCTATTACAGTTTTAATAAGTCTTAAAACCCCTGGATGATAAAAATCATATAAATATGATATTTTCTCATTCATTCTATCTACTGCTGTAGTGTACTGAATTAAATCATTAGTACCTATACTAAAGAAGTCTACCTCTTTAGCTAATATATCTGATATTAATGCCGCTGAAGGAATTTCTATCATAATACCCACTTGAAGATTATCATCAAATACTAGTCCCTCTGATTTAAGCTCATTTTTACACTGCTCTAATATTTTTTTAGCCATTCGGAGTTCCTGAAGACAAGATATCATAGGAAACATTATCTTAAGAGTGCCATGAGTAGACGCTCTGAGTAAAGCTCTTAATTGAGTTATAAATATATCTGTTCTATCAAGACAAAGTCTTATAGCTCTATATCCTAAAAATGGATTCATCTCTTCCTTCATAGGTAGATAATCTAATTTCTTATCTCCACCAATATCCAAAGTTCTTATAATAACAGGTTTTCCACTCATCTTTTCAAGAACTGACTTGTATGTCTCAAATTGTTCTTCCTCAGTTGGAAGAGCAATTTTTGACATATATAAAAACTCTGTTCTAAATAATCCTATAGCTTCTGCACCATTTTTAAGCACAGATTCTAAGTCTTCTACAGAGCCTATATTGGCAGCTAGCTCTACTGCTTTGCCATCTAATGTAGTAGATTTCATAGTTGCATACTTAAGTAGCTGATTTTTAGATTCAGTAAATTCAATTTTTTTAGCTTTGTAATCATTTAGAGTTTTCTTGTCAGGATTAATAATAATTAATCCTTCTTCTCCATCTACAATAATTAAATCGCCATCTTTAATTTTACTTATGCTAGCACCAACACCTACGACTGCAGGTAGCTCTAAAGAGCGTGCGATAATGCAAGTGTGAGCAGTTTTTCCTCCTATTTCAGTAATTAATGCCAAGACTTTAGTTTTATCAATCTGTGCTGTATCTGAAGGAGTAAGATCCTTTGCTATTATTATACATTCTTCTTGAATTTCTGCAATTGAGGCTATTTTTATGCCCATTAGTATATTTAGCACTCTTTTACTAACATCTCTAATATCGGCTGCTCGTTCTGTCATATACTTATTTTCCATAAGTTCGAAAATAGCGGCTGTTTCATCCCCTACAGTTTTTAGTGAATATTCCGCATTGAATTTATCACTGGCAATTTTCTTTTGAATAGAACCTATGAATTCTGGATCTTTAAGCATAAACAAATGCGCTTCAAATATTTCTGCTTTTTCACTGCCTAGCTTTTCTTTCACATCTTTGTTTATTTTTTCTAGTTGCATCATTGCTTCTTCCACTGCATTATTAAACCTAGCTAGCTCTCGCTCTGAGTCCGCAACTTTACTTTCTTTTATTTCTACAACTTCTTCGCTAATAACTAATGCTCTACCTATAGCTATTCCAAAGGATGCACCTATTGCTTTTAACATACATAAATTCCTCCTAGTAGTTCTCTTAGGAAGGTAACAATTATCAATTGCTTTCCTGCTATTATACAAGCCCTTCTTCTATAAGTTTTATCATAGCTACTGCTGCTGCTTCTTCATCATCGCCAGTAGCTTTTATTGTTATTTCATCATTTTTAACAGCTGCCATACACATTATAGCTACTATACTTTTGGCATTATATTCATTACCATCTTTTACTATAAGCACTTCTGATTTAAACTTAGAAGCCTCTTTAACTACTAATAATGCTGGTCTTGCATGTATTCCTGTTTCACTTTTAACTATTGCTTTTTTTTCCATCATAATATACGCACCCCTATTTCTTTAATTTTATTATTATTACTTCATTATTTTTATCTACAGTCCCTAGTTTAAATTCTACTGATTCCATTATTTCATTATCTGTAACCACTAACACAGATAAATTGGATTTAGCCTTAGCTTTTATTAAGTCGTTATTAAAAGATAATAATTTATCTCCAGCCTTAACTTGTTGTCCTTTTGAGACAAAAGCTTCGAATCCTTCACCCTTCATTTCTACTGTATCAATACCTATGTGAAGTAATATTTCTATACCATCTTTACTCTTTAAAACCATAGCATGTTTTGTAGGGAACACTTGAAGAATTTCGCCATCAACTGGAGCATATAAAATTCCTTCTGTAGATTCAAATCCTATTCCATTACCTAACATTTTTGTAGAAAAAACCTCATCTGGTATTTCTGATATGTCAAAACATCTTCCCACAACTGGAGATTTTATAATTATACTATTTTCTTCTTTGTTTTTTTTGAAAAAACCAAACATTTTTATCATCCTCGCCTTCTCTAAGGTAGATAACAATTGTTATCCTCCTAAAATTACTTTATTATGATATTTTACTTTGAATTTTAACTTATATATAAATATTAGTTTGTGCATTGTTTAGCATTTTAAATACATTTATTAAGAATCTACTCTAGTAGCTTAATCTACCTTTGTAGCTTAAGCTTTACTATTGAAGTATTCTTTTAAAAAAAAAAGACACAACCTAATAATATGCATAAAAGCATTTTATATGGTTAATGCCTGATCTAATCAGTGACACACCTAATAATATAAACATTGTTTTTTAATTTGATTGCTTTAACCTATAGATATGTAATGACATATATCCAATTTCATCTTCACAAACTTCTTTAAAAAGCTTTTCTGATATAAACTTACATACCTTCTTAGAAATTTCAAACTCTTCACTCATTGAAGTTTTAATGGATTCTAACATTACATTTTTTAAAACCTTATCATTTTCTATTCTATCTAGTGCATATCTTAAATGAGACACTAGCCGCGCATACTCCATGGATTTTTGATTAGTATTTATCCCAAGTATCTCTTGAATATATTCCATTACTTCTTTAATGATTCTAGCATATTTAAGACTTTGAGACACTTCCACATTAGCTCTAGCAGAATGTATATGAAGGGTAATAAAACCGATTTCACTTTCTGGGAGCTCTACATTTAATTTTTCTTTAATAAGTTTTGAACCTTTTTCTGCTATGCTATATTCATCAGGATAAAGCGTCTGTATTTCGTTTAAAAAAGGATTAACTATATCGATTTCAAGTTCCATTCTTTTCATTGCAAAACTAATATGGTCAGCCAAGCCAACATGTATACGTGAAGTTAATTTTTCTTTTAAAATATCTTCTGCAAGAGAAATTATTTCTTCTGTTAATGCTAGAATTTGACCTTCTACATTCTTAACAATTTCAACATAGTTATCTTTTTCACTATCGTCAATTTTAATAAACTTCTGCTCTATGGTACTCTCTTTAGTTATACGCTCACCAGGTTTTTTACCAAAACCTATGCCTTTACCAAAAAGAACATAGACATTACTATCTTTTTCAGAAACAACAACATTGCTACTAAGAGATTTTAATACTTTATAATCAATATCCATATTAACATTACCTCTTCTATAGTTTAAAATACATTTTGAAATTATTCAAGCGTTTTTTAAAATATATTCTTAAAATTTAAAATATTAGCCCTTATTCTGTCGTTTTTTGTTAACTATACTCTTTAAATCACAATTTTCTTCTTTAAATTACCATATTATCATTTTAACATTGTATATATAATATAACATAATTATTATTCATAAGTAATTTTTATACATATGAGCTGTTTCACACTTAAACATATTAAATCACTAATGTTTACTATAATTTAAATAAAATCCTGACTTTTGTCAGGATTTTATGCTGTGGTCTTTCATCACCATAAGATAATAATCACATTGAAATTCATTATTAAAAGTTCTCTCTAGTTCTTTTAATTTTTCTGTTTCTCCTTGTGATAAATTAGCATATGCTATATCCTTAGAATCTTTTAAGTACTCTTTATCCATTAAAATCACCTCATAATTATTTTACCCTTAAAAGTTATTCTTATGTAAAATTATTAAGCCATAAAGCTAATTATGAGGGAGCACCCTAAATTAATTAGAGCGCCCCTTAAAATTTTTAAGCCATAAACATTTTTATATCTTCTTCTACAGTTCCTATTCCAGCTATTCCAAAGTTCTCAACTAACACATTAACAACATTTGGGGACAGAAATGCCGGTAATGTTGGTCCTAAGTGGATATTTTTAACGCCTAAGTGTAATAATGCTAATAGAACTATTACGGCCTTTTGCTCATACCATGCGATATTGTATGTTATTGGTAATTCATTTATATCATCTAGACCAAATACTTCTTGAAGTTTCATTGCTATAACAACTAATGAATATGAATCATTACATTGCCCTGCATCTAGAACTCTAGGAATGCCGCCAATATCTCCAAGTTCTAATTTATTGTATCTATATTTTGCACATCCGGCAGTTAAAATAACTGTATCATTTGGTAGTTCCTTTGCAAATTCAGTATAATATTCGCGACCTTTCATTCTTCCATCGCAACCAGCCATTACAAAGAATCTTTTGATTGCTCCTGTTTTAACAGCGTCTACAACTTTATCAGCTAGTGCGAGTACTTGATTATGAGCAAAACCTCCCACTATTTCGCCTCTTTCAATTTCAATTGGTGCACTACATTTTTTAGCATGTTCAATTATAGCTGAAAAATCTTTTGCATTTCCGTCTTCTCTATCTGGTATATGCTTCATACCATCAAATCCAGCTGCTCCTGTAGTATAAACTCTATCCTTATAAGAATTTTTTGGAGGAGTAATACAGTTTGTTGTCATGAGTATTGGACCATTAAAACTTTCAAACTCTGAGTCTTGTTTCCACCATGCATTTCCGTAATTACCTACAAGATTACTATACTTTTTGAAAGCTGGATAATAGTTTGCTGGTAACATTTCGCTATGAGTATATACATCTACTCCGCTTCCCTCTGTTTGCTTTAATAGTTCTTCCATATCTTTTAGATCATGTCCACTAATTAATATAGCAGGGTTATTTCGAACTCCGATGTTCACCTTTGAAATTTCAGGATTTCCATAAGTAGTAGTATTAGCTTCATCTAGTAGTGCCATAGCATCTACTCCATATTTACCACACTCTAGTACCAATGCCACCAATTCATCAACAGATAGACTATCATTAGTGGTTTGTGCCAACCCCTTTTGCATATATGCATATATATCGTTATTCTCATACCCTAAGTTATATCCGTGTTCAGTATAAGCTGCTATTCCTTTAATACCATAAATTACAAGTTCCCTTAGTGATCTTACATCTTCATTTTCTGTTTTAAGTACTCCAACATTCATGGATTTACTCTCAAACTCTGAAGTATTACCTGTCCATGTTGCATATTCAGGCATTTTACCCTCTATTATTCCACCAGCATTTAATAGTTCACTCTTCATTACTTCACGTAATTCTAATGCTTTTGTGATTGTCTCTATAAATCTAGTTTTATCAAAATTTGCATTTGTTATAGTCATAAATAATCCATTTGCTACAAATTTATTTATTTCCTGATTTTCCACGCCTAGTTTCCTTGCTCTTGTAGCGTAAATTGATATTCCTTTTAAAACATAAATTAATAAATCCTGCATATTAGCTAGCTCATCCGTTTTACCACAGACTCCTCGCGATGTACACCCTGTTCCTTTTGAAGCCTCTTGACATTGATAACAAAACATACCCATTGTAAATTCCTCCTAATATTTTTTCGGAATGACAATAATTTTGTATAATTGTCTTCCATATATTTTAAATTTATTGATTTGAATAATTAATAGATCTATAAACAATTTGATACTTATTTTTGAACTACCTTTAGTATACTTTTATAAAGATGTAAAGTCGGTAACAAATGTTACACAAATATAATTTTTATAATTTATTTATACATGACCCTGTACATAATAATAAATTCAATATGAATTACTTATAACTATACAAGTCCTAACCCTTCTATTGAATATTATGTATTAATATGGTATTATTATATAAGAATAATAGGAATAGGAGTAAATATCATGAAAAATTTAAACATTAATAAACTAATAAAAGCCAGCTTCTTTCTTGCCCTAGCTATAGTTTTTCAGGTAATAGGAAAAACTGCACCTCAAATAAGCCAATTTTTTGTTGGACCAGCTATTAATGCAATACTTGTACTCACAGCTGCAATTTGCGGAGGTGTTTTTGGAGTATTAGTAGGCTGCTTAACTCCACTACTAGCTTTCTTAACTGGACAACTTCCTAACGCTTTTGGACCATTTATCCCCTTTATAATTATTGGAAACATATTGTTTGTTCTTAGCTTTGTAATTGTAAGTAAACGAGGTAAATATGGCAAATACTTAGGAATTATAATTGGTGCTTTTATAAAATATATATTTTTATGGATTTCTGCATCAAAGCTTATCACATTATTCCAGCTAAATATACCTGCAAAAATAGCCAGTAAACTGGTAATTGGAATGGGTGTACCGCAGCTTATAACTGCACTTATTGGAGGTTTTTTTGCATTAATACTAATTGAAATTTTAAGAAATCGAAAAGTCTATATATAGACTTTTCGCTTAAGCTATATTTAATTACTTCATTGAATACATCACATCAAATAGTTTTTAACTGTCCCTTGAAAAATCCTTAGTTTTGCTAGTAATTTATATTTTGAATTTTTCAATTTCACTATTAAGTTTAAGTACTTCTTCATTGAGTTTTTCAGCTGCAATTGATACCTCTTGTATTGCTAAGCCTTGCTGCTCCATTGAAGCTGTTACCTCTTGTGACGCTGCAACTGTTTGCTCTGATACAGCAGATATATTGTTTATTGTATCAACAATTGAATCTTTATCACTGTTTACTTCATCAACAAACTTACTAAAATCTTTTATATTTTGAGTAATTTAATAGATGCATTTAGCGCTAATAAATTGGTTTGCTGAGCTATTGCTGATATAGTTCCTAGGATACTTGTTATATTTTTAGCTTTGTTATCTAATGCTAGTATAGCAGTTTCAATATTTCCTATAGATTTCTCATTTAAAGCATTTTTCCCCTTTAATTCGCCTACTGCTTCAACACCTTTTAAATTTACTTTATGTACTTCTTATGTAGTTGATATCATTTTGCTTGTGTTAAGCTGAAGCGCATTAATTTTATCAGATAACATTACAGTAAGTTCTACTGCCTTTTGCGCTTCTAATGCCTGCTCAGAAGATCAATTTACTTCATCGGAGACAACTTGTACGCTTTTTATTAAATTGCCTACATCTTCTATCATGTCATTAAACCCGGATGCGAGCTGTCCCATTTCATATTTAGATTTAATTTTGATTCTAACAGAAAAATCCCCATTCTTAATTTTTTCCATATAGTTCAATAAACTTTTAAGGGGATTAATTACTCAAAAGTTTGTTAATATTTCCTGTCGTATTTTGTATTTTTTTACCTTTAATGGCCTTTTATCTTGTTTATTGGTTTTTTTGTAATGTTTTATTCTTATAATTCTTAACCATTATATTTTAAAGTTAACCAGAATTTAACCTTTTGTAATGTTTCTTAAAATATTGTTCAAAATTGTAAAACAATTAACATAAACTATAAAAAACTTAACGTTAACTTAACATTACTGTGATAAAATTTCATAGGAAACATGAGAAATATTCTTTTTAAAAGGAGAGCTAATATGGATTATAAAATGATTTTTCAACTTTTAGGTGGTTTAGGACTATTTGTATACGGGATGAAGCTTATGGGGGATGGTCTTCAGAAGGCTGCTGGAGAAAAATTAAAAAGAATGCTGGAAATTCTAACTAGCAATAGATTTTTCGCTGTACTTGTGGGTGCAGGGGTTACTGCAATTATTCAAAGTAGTAGCGCAACTACAGTAATGACTGTAGGTTTTGTAAATGCAGGGCTTATGAATTTATTCCAAGCTGCTGGGGTTATTATGGGAGCAAACATTGGTACTACAATGACAGCTCAACTTATAGCCTTTAAACTTACAGATATAGCACCATTCATTCTTGCCATAGGTGCCGTTTTAGTTATGTTTTGCAAGAAGAAAAAAACTAGAGATATTGGCGAAATCGTTTTAGGTTTTGGTATATTATTTGTAGGTATGACAATGATGGAAAGTTCTATGAGGCCTTTAAGCGAACTAGATAGCTTTAAAAACCTTATTCTAGTACTCGGGAAACATCCACTCATGGGAGTTCTTGTTGGTCTTGGTATGACAGCAACAGTTCAAAGTAGTAGTGCTACTATTGGAATACTAATGGCCCTTGCTGCAAATAGCAGTATCACACTTGGCGTTGCACTTCCTATACTTTTTGGAGATAATATCGGAACTTGCGCTACTGCCCTCCTTGCAAGTATAGGAACAACTAAGAATGCTAAGAGAGCTGCACTTATACATTTGATTTTTAACGTTACAGGCACAATAATGTTTATGCTAGCTTTCAGACCAGTATTAAAAATTGTTCCAATGTTTGGTGGAGATATTCAAAGGCAAATTGCCAACGCACACACATTGTTTAATTTATCAAATGTATTTATTCAAGTTTGGTTTATAGGTGTCTTAGTTAAAATTGTTAATAAATTAGTACCTGGAGAGGATGAAAAATCAACTGCTCTAGTACTGGAATACTTAGATGCACGCCTACTCGAAACTCCTGCTATAGCAGTTGGACAAGTTATTAAGGAAGTTAGTAGAATGGGGAAACTTGCCTCTGAAAATCTTTCTAACTCAATGGGAGCCTTTTTAAATTCTGATGAAAATTTGATAAACTCAGTTAGTGAGCATGAGGCTACCATAAATTATCTTGAAAGAGAAATAACTGGTTATATGGTATCCCTTTCAAATACCCCCCTATCAGAACATCAATCTGAAATCATTACTTCATTATATCATGTAGTAAATGATATAGAGAGAATTGGAGATCATGCTGATAACTTAGGTGAGCTTGCTAGATTGAAAATGGATAGTAAACTCACTTTTTCAGAAAAAGCAATATCTGATGTTACATATATGTTCGAAACTGTAAAATACTGTGTGGATAATGCAATAGCAGCTTTAGAACATTCTGATTTGGAATCTGCTCACAAAGCCATGGATGTAGAAGAAAATATAGACGACATGGAAAAACAATTTAAAAGTGATCATATAACTAGATTAAATAATCTTGAATGCACGCCAGCTGGTGGCTCTGTTTATCTAGAGCTATTAACTAATCTTGAAAGAGTTGGAGACCATTCAAATAATATTGCACAAATGGTGGTTAATTCTAAATAAATTTATAACAGAAAAAAAGAGTGGGGAATTAGTTTTGCACTAATCCTTACTCTTTTTCAATTTACATATATTATTTAATTCTTCTTCTATTATATTTTGTACATATTCCCCTAAATTCTGCTGTTCCTCCTTACTTAATGAATTAAGATAAATAGGTTTATGTATAACCATATTAATTTTGTTTCCCATTACTTTTCTGCCTACTTCCAAAACATTATAAGTTCCATCTATGGTTATTGGTACTATGCAAACTCTAGACTTTATTGCCAGTTTCATACTCCCTTTTTTAAATGAATTCATTTTAGATTTTAGACTTCTTGTGCCTTCCGGAAAAATCATCATAGAATATCCCTGGTTTATCTTTTCCACACCTTCTTGAATAGTTTTAATTGATTCTCTAGGACTTTGTCTATTTATATAAATTGATCCTATTGCTTTTAACCAACTACTAACCAATGGTATTTTTTTTATCTCTTTCTTAGCAACAAACCCAAAAGGCTTATTAATATGAGCAAGCAATGCAAACCCATCAAAAATAGCTTGATGATTTGCTATAAAAACACAATTCTCCACTGGTATATTTTCAGTACCACTAACTTCCATACTAGTCTTAGTTACCCTCAAAACAAATTTTGCAATATTTTGCAATGCTTTATATGCAAGTATTTCAGCATCATTAGGTGATTTTTTTTGTATGTATTTTATCTTAATTAAGCTAAGAGATGAAATACACAAATATATCGAAAAATATAAATACCATAATAATTTTATCATAAATTCCCCCCTAGTAATTTCTTCAATTATCATCACATTCTATGGACACTACACTACTAAAACCAAACTACTTATACTTACTAGTTTATTTTCCAAAACCACTTATACACAAATATACCTTTTGTATTCTATCAAATATAACAAAAAATTGATACAACTTTGTAATAATTTATGCTTAGCAGTGTATTTTTTTTACATTTAGGTTACATTTTTGTTACATTTTTCTTTATAGATTGACAAAAACTAGATAAAGTATATTATTATATTATGGTATAAAGTTTTCTATCTTTAAAGGAGGCAACAATTATGATACTTACAAAATGGTATGAAAAAAAGAAAAAAGAAAAACAAAGAAAATTAAAAATTCAAACTGCAAAGAAAATACTTATTGGAACTGCAGCTGGTAGTGTAAGTGGTTTATTAGGTGGTCTACTTTTTTCCCCTAAATCCGGTAAAGAAAATAGAGAAGATATTGCTAACTCATCAAAAGAGATTACAAACAATATTAAAGAAAAAACTATAGAACTTAAAGGAACTATTAATGATAATGTAACAGATGCTAAAGTCAAAATCAAACAAAAAAGTACAGAACTTAAGGACGCTATAAACAATAAAGTTTGTGATGCTAAAGATAATGTAACAGACGCTAAAGTTAAAGTTTCTCAATATCTAAATGAAAAAAAGACAGCAAACGCAGTTTTTGAAACAGTGGATAACCTAGCTTCCCCTGATAATGAAGACTTAAATTCCATTTTAGGACAAACTGATGTAGTTGAAAACGATACTAAAAAATAACTAAAATTTTAAAGAATAGTGGTGCTATTAATGTATGTAGACTTTTTTAAATTAGGACAAGGCATGTTAATTTTTCTTGGTATAGTCATTTTAATTATACTTATAATAGGACTTCTAAAACTTATTAAAACTATATCAAGCGTAAATTCAATCATCAAAAGCAATGAAGGTAGTATTGGTGAAATATTAGAATTTCTACCAAAAACCTTTAGAAATTTATATGAAGTAACTGACAATATAAAAGATGTTACTGAAGTAGTAGTGCAGACAACTGCCACTGCTCTTGGAGCAACCGAATCTATTGAAAAATATTTAGTATACATAGTAGATATTTTAACTATTGTAAAAAAAATATTTTCAAATAAAAAGTAGGAGTTTTACTCCTACTTTTTTTTAATGCCTTATTTCTCTTTATTTTTTAATGCCTTAAGTCGCTCTTTAATTTTCTTCTCATATCCATTATCAAGAGCCTCATAATATACTGTACCAATTAGTTCATCAGGCAAATATTGCTGCTTCACATAGTTTCCTTCATAATCGTGAGGATATAAATATCCTACCCCATGCCCTAATTTCTTTGCGCCACTATAACTTTGATCCCTTAAGTAAGGTGGTACACCGCCTATATTTTTTTCTTCTACATCTTTAAGTGCTTTATTAATTGCCATATAAGATGCATTGCTTTTAGGAGCACTGGCTATATATATTGCAGCTTGTGATAAAATAATTCTTGCTTCTGGCATCCCTACAAACTGAACCGCCTGTGCTGCATTGTTCGCTACAAGTAGCGCAATAGGATCTGCATTTCCAACATCTTCCGCTGCCGCTATTACAATTCTCCTAGCGATAAATTTAGGATCTTCTCCAGCATATATCATTCTAGAAAGATAATGAATCGCAGCATCAGGATCAGAGCCTCTCATGCTTTTAATAAAGGCAGAAACCACATCGTAATGTTCATCTCTATTTTTATCATATTTTATATGTTTTTTTTGGAGACATTCCTGAGCGACTTCTATGGTTATGTTTATTCTGCCTTGCTCATCTCTATCGGTAGTGAGTATTGATAATTCCAAGGCATTAAGTGCGCGCCTAGCATCTCCATTTGCCATATTTGCAAGATAATCCACAGCAACACTATCCATACAAATATTAGCATTTCCAAATCCTACTTCTTTGTCTTTTAGTGCACGCATAATAATCTTTTGAATATGTTTTTCTTCCAGGGGTTCTAGTTTAAATAACATAGACCTAGAAATTAATGCATTATTAACTTCAAAATATGGATTTTCTGTGGTTGCCCCAATTAATACTATTGTACCCTTCTCCACATAGGGTAATAATGCATCCTGTTGAGCTTTATTAAATCTATGAATTTCATCTATAAATAAGATAGTTTTAATATCGTACATTCCTAAATCATTCTTTGCCGTAGCCACCACTTCTCTTAATTCTTTTAGCCCATCTGTAACTGCATTAAGTCTAACAAAATTAGATTTTGTTGTATTTGCAATAACTTTAGCCAAGCTAGTTTTGCCTGTACCTGGTGGACCATAAAGTATTAATGAGGTTATTTTATCAGCAATAATCGCCCGGTGCAAAAGTTTTCCCTTGCCCAAGATATGCTCTTGCCCTACATAATCTTCTAATTTTCCTGGCTTTAATCTTTCCGAAAGTGGTGCATCTTTTAATAATTTTTTTTCCGCTTGTAATTCAAATATATCCATATAATCACCTATTAGACACATTCAAAGAAATAACAAGTCAATAGGTTAGACTATTTGACTTGTTATTTCTTTGAATGTGTCTAAATCCTTTATTTTGTTTTTCTAACTTATTATAATTCATAAAACTACTATCTTATTGATTTCTGCTTTAGTTTTTCTGTCATCTCATGTAGTTTAACTATTCCAGCTTCTCTTAACCTCTTATTTTCATCTTCAATGCTCCTTGTTTCTTCAATACCTTGCATAATTGTATTCCAAGTTTTCTCTAAAGTTTCAATTTTTACGCTGGTGCCTCCAGAGAGTTTTGCTATATCCACACTTTGACTTCTTATATTTTCTGCATTTTTCATTAATAACTCATTAGTAGTTCTATCCAGCTCTGCTAGTGAATCCGCTACTAGTTTTTGTTTTTTTAATGCAATGGCTTGAATTATTCCATTTTTAAATACAGGTATAGTTATGATAAACGCTGAATGCACCTTAGATATCAATTTATAATTTCCCCTTTGAATCATTTTAATCTGAGGTGCAGTTTGTAATGATACCATTTTAGCCATTTCCAAATCATAAATTCTCTGTTTTAACATTTCAAGGGTAGCTTTAAAATTTTCGTAATTAATTATATTTATTTGTTCTCCATTATTTGCTAGAGATTCAAGTTTAGGAAGATCTCCACTTTCACTTTTTTCAACAATCATATTTCCTGCTGCAATATATTTTTCTAACTCACCATAATACTCAAAATTTTGATTATATAAGTTTTCAAGCATTAAATTAGAGTTATTTATTTCCACCTTATATCCACTAAGCTGGGTATAAATTTTATCTATTTCTCCTCCAATAGTTTTATACTTACCCATCATTTTATCTATGGCCTTAGCTGGTTTACTAAATAACTTTCCAAGGAAACTAGTTTTGCTTTCTTCAAAATCTTGTTTATCAAACTTTTTCATTATACTTGTAAGTTCCTTTATCATAACACCTGAATCTTCAACACTACTGGTTTTAATAGAGTTTAATATTTGATCTGCAAATTTTGATATTTGCTGCGCTGGTTCATTTCCAAATTCTAATATGGCATTTGCATCTTTAATATTTAAATTTGATGCAATTTGCATCACTTGTGGTGAGACTTTAAGCTGATTATTTATGCTAATAGCCTTTTTCTGTATATCCGCATTTTCAATGTTCTCGTCTTTGATTATAAGTACTCCATTACTGTTTTCCATGTTTTTCACTCCTCTTATCTATTTTCCTGATTTATTTTCAAATTTTTATGCCCTAGCATAAAAATCAAAATTAACTTTCCAATCTTAACTACTTTAAATATTAGCTGCGGAAAAACTTTTCAAAAAAACCTTTTTTCTTTTCCACATATTTTTTAAAGGGCAATTCAAAGCTCACATTTTCTAATCTGTGAATATCGTATTTCTGTGGATAAATAAAATTCTCTATGTCGTTGTATCCCGATGGGTTGTATATGATTATATCTATTCCCATAGAATTCATAAAGGTAAGCATTATGCAGTCTTCAAAAGATAGATTTCCATTTTCTTCATTATTATAAACTATAATTTTAGGAACTTCCTCTGGGTAATCATAGGATTGCAATAATTCAAGTACTCCTCCATCTAGATTTATAAGTACTGAGAAAATATCCACTTGCAAATCCCTTAAATCTTCCTGTTCAACATTTATTATTACAGGACTTAAGCACAGTTCTTTAATTTTCTGAGCCATATTTTTTTGAAGTCCAAATCTTAACTCCTTATATTTCCACCAAGATGAATTAATCATTTCCTCTATGTTAAATTCTGAAAAAGCATTATTAGGATATATTAGATTAAACTTCCCATATTCCAAATGAACTACATCCATTATAGGTAGTTCATTATAAAATTTTGTATGTTTTTGAGTTAGCACATCATTAATTTCCTTCCAATAAATATCAATATCCTCATGAGTGCCACATACTTTTGAAAACATATTAGGCACGACTACAGTTAATTCTTTAACTTTCCACCCTTCTCTTATATATGCTTTTTCCTTCATCCATATATATATTTCTTCATAGGTAGTATTAAGGGTTACCGCCTGCAAATTATAATCTACAAATTGCCAAGGTCTGTAAAACCCTGAATCATCTGTAAACAGTGTTTTATTAAGCTCTTCCTTAGCATTGTAAGCACTTGTCTTAATCCTATCTTCCGTGCCAGTAGGAAAAGGTTTTATTTCCTCTTTATAATTATAAACAATTTCCTTAGAAAAAGCATTGTATTTATCAATTTCCTGGAAGGTTCCAGACTCCTTAGGATTAAAATATAAAATATCACAGCCCAAAGTTGATAGTAAAATCAAATAAAAAACCTCTATTCTTGAAATTTGCCCATAAAATACTACTTTAGGATTGATAGTCGTATAGTCAAATTTTTGGAATAGCTCTTTGGAATAAATTTTTATCCAATGAATCATATAATTTATTATAAGTTTAATATCCTGATTGTCCATTGTCTCGTTGCTCTTAATATAATATTCTATTAGCCCCTTCAAATTGTTTTTAATTTGCCTTAGCAAAACTTTATTAGGTAAATCCGGAAAAAGTCCATTATCACTTATTAAATTTATAATTGTAGGCACATCTATACTTTCCACATTACCTACCTTTGACCAAATATCATTCAATACATTTTGAAATCTTATGTTAATGTCTTTATCTAATCCCTCACTAAATCGAATATAACCTGCTCCAATTCTTTTTAGTTCTTTATCTAATTTATATAAATTATCATAGTAATCAATCTCACTGTTTTTTATACCTATAAATCTATAAAAATAATTTGGAATATCTACAACATTGGAATTATATTTGAATTTGTTTCTTTTATAAATCTCCGTTTTTAAACTATTTATGATATCTTCATCCATGTCCAAATTCACACTGTGTAT
Source organism: Clostridium sp. FP1 (assembly GCF_011065975.2). NCBI lineage: Bacteria > Bacillati > Bacillota > Clostridia > Eubacteriales > Clostridiaceae > Clostridium > Clostridium sp. FP1. Next base: position 4,062,275 of record NZ_JAAMNJ020000001.1, read on the forward strand.
CTCTAAAGTATTTAAACTATTCTTCTCCATATTCACCTTACCTTTTTAATTGTTTACTCTCGTAAATATAGTTTTTTCTATTTTAAGTATACCATATTAATCTCCTGTTGTTCATTATAATATATTGAAAAAAAACCAATTTAATATAGATTAATTAGAATTTTCAGAATAATATAACTTTATTTTCCTCATTTTTTTTCTTAAAAAGCATACTTTTATACTCACAAATGGTGTAATATATATGTTAAAGTGCGTTTTAAATACACTTTAACAATAAAATCATATCATTTTTGCATTATTTTATATAATTTTGTTATATAATAATAAGTATAAGGTAACTATCGATTTATTATTGTTATGTACCCTATAAATACAAGGGCGTAACAATTTATAATTGCTAGGTCCAAAACGAACTACAAGGAGGTTTATTATGGGACTTTTGACTTTCAAAAAAGGTATTCACCCTAGCGACAAAAAAGACTTAAGTATGCACAAAGCAATTCAAGATTTGCTTCCAAAAGGCAATTTAGTATTTCCTATGCAACAACATATAGGAGCGCCTTGCGATCCACTAGTAAAAAAAGGTGATAGAGTATGCGTCGGACAAAAAATAGGTGAATCCAAAGCTTTTGTGTCTGCACCAATATATTCAAGCATATCTGGAATAGTATTGGATGTCACCCCTAGACTACATAGTAATGGAACTATGGTATCTTCAGTTATTATAGAAAACGATAACATTTACGAAGAAGTACTTACTATGGTTCCTCACAGTGATTATGAAAAGCTATCCAAAAATGAACTATTGGCTATCATTAAAGAAGCCGGCATAGTAGGTATGGGTGGCGCAGGTTTTCCAACACATATTAAGCTTAATCCGCCGGAAGGTAAAGTCATCGACAGCATTATAATAAACGCTGCCGAATGCGAACCTTATTTAACTTGTGATTACAGAATGCTATTGGAAAAAACAGATGAAATTGCTGAGGGATTAAAAATTATTCTTCAAATGTTTCCTGGTGTAAAAGGATATATTGCAATAGAAACTAATAAACCTGATGCAATTGAGGCTATGAAAAAAGCCACAGCAAACATTAATAATGTAGAAGTTACTTCGATGCTTACAAAATACCCTCAAGGCGCGGAAAAACAATTGATTTATGCAATTACTGGTAGAGAGTTATCTTCTGGAAAGCTTCCTGCTGATGTTTCCTGCATAGTTCAAAATGTTGATACAGTGTTTGAGATATTCAACGCTGTAGTAAATGGCAAACCCCTTATAGAACGAGTTTTAACTGTAACTGGAGAAGCAATTAAAGAGCCTTTAAATTTAAGAGTTAAATTTGGAACTTCTATGAGTGAAGTTATCGAAGCTGCTGGTGGATTCAAAGAGGACCCTGTTAAAGTAATTTCAGGTGGACCTATGATGGGAACAACCCTAAGCTCTTTAGATGTTCCTGTAATAAAAGGAACCTCAGGGATTCTTTGTTTAACAAAAAATCAAGCTAAATTAGAGCAAGAATCTAGTTGTATAAGATGTGGAAAATGCATGAGTGTCTGTCCTATGTTTTTAAACCCTACAAAACTTAACTCTTTAGTTTTAAGAGGAGAATATGAGGTCTTTGAAGAATATCATGGAATGGATTGTATTGAGTGTGCTTGTTGCTCTTATGTATGCCCCGCTAAACGTCATTTAACTCAAACTTGCCGTGAAGGCAAACGAACAATAAATATTAATAGAAGAAAAAAATAGATAGAGGTGAATTATATGTATACAGTATCTTCATCCCCACACATAAAATCAAATGATTCTGTGCAGGGTATAATGAGAGACGTAATAATAGCATTAATACCTGCTACCTTTGCTGGAATATACTTTTTTGGAATGAAAGCATTTTTAGTTACATTGGTATCTGTGCTATCATGTGTTGCAGCAGAAGCACTATGGCAAAAGCTTGCTCACAGAAAAGTTACAATTGGTGACCTTAGTGCTGTTGTAACTGGTTTATTAATAGCTTTTAACTTGCCAGCTGCTGTTCCACTTTGGCTTCCTGCAATTGGAGGTTTTTTCGCAATAATTATTGTAAAACAATTTTTCGGCGGAATTGGACAAAATATAATGAATCCCGCTTTGGCTGCTAGAGCATTTTTACTTGCTTCTTGGCCAGTTCATATGACTAATTTTACTGTTGATGGTGTTTCATCTGCGACTGCACTTGCAATACTTAAAAGCGGTGAAGGTCAATTACCTAGTCTAATGAACATTTTTATTGGTAATGTAGGTGGTTGTATTGGTGAAACCTCTGTACTTGCATTGCTAATTGGCGCAGCTTACCTACTATATAAAAAAGTAATAAGTTGGCATACACCAGTTTCATATATTGGCTCAGTATTTATTTTAACTCTTATATTAGGTAGAGGTGGATTCATGAATGCAGATGCATTATATGAAATTTGTGCTGGTGGCTTAATGCTCGGTGCTTTCTTTATGGCAACAGATTATACAACTTCACCCATGACAAAAAAAGGACAACTTATATTTGGAGTTGGTTGTGGACTTTTAACCACAATCATACGTTTATATGGTGGTTATGCTGAAGGAGTATCCTATTCTATATTAATAATGAGCTTATTTGTTCCATTCATAGATAAGTTTACTGCTCCACGTATTTTTGGGGAGGTGAAATAATTGAAAGAGAATATAAAATTAGGTCTAATTTTACTTTTAATTACAGGTGTTGCAGGATTCTTACTAGGTGGTGCCTATGAAATAACTAAAGCACCTATCGCTGCCTCCATTGAAGCTGATAAACAAGCCGCTATGAAAGCAATACTACCCACTGCTGATAAGTTTGAAAAAGCAGATGTAAAAATTGAGGGTAATGAAAAAGTTTCTGAGGTTAATGCAGGCCTTAAAGGTACTGAAATAGCTGGATATGCTATAAAAGTTTCACCAAAAGGATATGCTGGCCCTGTAGAAATAATGGTTGGAATATCAACCGAAGGAAAAGTTACTGGAATTAAAATTTTATCCCACGCTGAAACTCCTGGTCTTGGTGCTAATGCTCCACAACCTAAGTTTTCAGATCAATATAAAAATAAACCTACAAAAGAAAAATTAGAAGTTGTAAAAACTATTCCTTCAAAGGATACTCAAATACAAGCTATTACAGGTGCCACTATTACATCGAAGGCTGTAACGCTTGGCGTTAACGATGCTGTTAATTTTTACAACTCTTCATTGAAAGGAGAAAAAAAATAATGAGCACATTTTCTGAAAGATTAAAAAATGGTATAGTAACGGAAAATCCATTATTTGTACAAGTGCTAGCTACCTGCCCTACCTTAGCTGTTACCACCAGCGTAGAAAATGCTATAGGTATGGGACTAGCATCTACAGCAGTGTTAATTGGTTCTAATCTTTTTATATCCGTACTAAGAAAAGTAATTCCAGATAAGGTTCGTATACCTGCTTATATTACAATAATTGCTGCTTTCGTTACATTGATACAGTTTTTATTACAAGGTTTTGTTCCTTCTCTATATAAGTCACTAGGAATTTTTATTCCACTTATAGTTGTTAACTGTGTAATTCTTGGAAGAGCTGAAGCTTATGCTTCAAAAAACAAAGTACTTCCTTCAGTTTTTGATGCTATAGGAATGGGACTTGGTTTTACAGTAGCATTAGTAATTGTAGGTGCTATAAGAGAATTACTAGGAGCTGGTTCAATATACGGATTAAAATTGTTTGGAACCTCCTTTGAACCTGCTATAATTATGATTTTAGCACCTGGAGCTTTTATTACCCTTGGAATTATAATGGCTCTATTAAATCAAAAGGCAATAAATGAAACAAACAAAGTTAATAATAAAATTGCACATTTTCATGAAATTAATCCAGAGACGGGTGAGTGTACTGGGTGTGGGTCTTGTGCTCATAGTTGCAAAAAATAATTTTATTTAACTTTATTAAGAAAGGTGGATGGAAATGAAACTTTTTTCAATTTTTATAAGTGCATTTTTAATTAATAACTTCTTATTAGTTAAATTCCTTGGAGTATGTTCTTTCCTTGGAGTTTCTAAAAAGACTGAGACTGCAAAGGGTATGGGCCTGGCAGTAGTGTTTGTTATGTTCATAGCTTCATTTATGACCTATGGAGTCTATAACTGGATTTTAGCTCCTTTAAACATAACCTATTTATCAACATTAGCATTTGTTCTAGTTATTGCAGCACTAGTGCAATTTGTTGAGATGGTTATTAAAAAGACTCAACCAAGTCTCTATAAAGCACTTGGAATATATCTTCCATTAATAACAACTAACTGCGCACTTCTTGGTATGGCAGTTATAAATATAGGTGAAAAATATAACCTAATAGAATCCATGGTCAATGCTCTTGGAGCTGCTCTTGGATATATGCTTGCTATTGTACTTCTTTCTGGTTTAAGAGAACGAATGGAAGAGAGTGACAATATGCCATTATGCTTTAGAGGTCTTCCTATTTCACTAGTTACAGCTGGCCTTATGGCTATTGCATTTTTAGGCTTTAGCGGCTTAAAATTGGGGGGTATTTAAATGGATGTTAACAATTTAATTTACCCAATAATAAGTATTGGTGGTATGGGACTTGTATTTGGAGTAGTACTTGGTTATGCTAATAAAAAATTCCATGTACCAGTTGATCCTAAAGTACCACTAGTTAGAGAAGCATTACCTAGCGCAAATTGCGGTGCATGCGGATTTGCTGGTTGTGATGCTTATGCAGCAGCCGTAGTTGAGGGAGATACACCACTAAATTTATGTTCAGTAGGTGGAGCTTCTGTTGCCGAAAAAATAGGAGAAATACTTGGTTTAAGTGTTGAAACTGCTAATCCTCAAGTTGCCTTTGTTAAATGTAAAGGAACTTGCGGCGTTGCAAAAGAGAAATATGAGTATGATGGAATAAGAGATTGTCGCCAAGCAGTTATTGCTCCTGGTGAAGGTCCTAAAGCTTGCTCAGATGGTTGTTTAGGTTTTGCAAGCTGTGTAAGGGCTTGTGAGTTCAGTGCTCTTCACATCATAGATGGTGTAGCTGTAGTATATAAGGATAATTGTGTAGCTTGTGGCGCCTGTATTAAAGTCTGCCCTAAGAATTTAATAGAGCTAGTTCCTGCTACTCAAGAAGTACTTGTTGAATGCAACTCAAAATCCAAAGGTAAATCAGTAAAAGAAAATTGCGGCGTTGGATGTATCGCTTGCACCATGTGTGTAAAAGTTTGCCCAGCGGAAGCAATTACTATGGTTAATAACTTAGCTACAATAGACTTTGAAAAATGTACACAATGTGGCCTATGTGCTACTAAGTGTCCAACAAAAGCTATCTCAAAGCCTCTAAAAGCTCATGAAACCATGAGTGATGCAGTAAGTAAATAACAAAAAATAAAAAAGGTACTAAGATTATAATTAAATCTTAGTACCTTTTTTTGTGTGCTTCCCTTTTAGCAATAATAATAGGATAGAAAATTTCCCCGCAATGACTTGCAATAAGAAACGAGCAAGCTATTGAAATTCCATTTACAAATTCGTCTTTTGCAGATATGAAATTCTCGTAAGCCTGCCAGGACGGCAGGCTAGCGAACCCGAGCCAGGACGGCGAGTGTGAGCGCTAGAGAATTTTATATTGGCAAAAGATTAGAATTTGTTAATGGAATTTCTAGTTTGGAGTTCTTATGCAAGGCACGTAGGGGAAATTTCCTATCCTTTTTATTTTAGTGTTAATATTTTTTCTAATCTATTTTTCAATACGCTAGCTAAAGTTCCAATAAAATACCCTGTAATAATAGCTGAAACTAGTAATACCGGTAAATACAAATATATTCTCAAATCTTTAATTATAAAGGCGGCTACCAGTAATTGCCCTACATTATGAAAAATAGCACCACATACACTAATTGTAGCTAGGCTTAAGGAATTCTTAAGATACTTATATAGTAATATCATTACTATATTACTAAGTAATCCACCAGCAATACTGAATAAAAGCGCTGATAACCCACCTCCAAAAATAGAACCTAGCACAGTTCTTAGAATCATTATTAAAATTGCTTCCTTCCAGCCAAATAAAATTAATGCAACTAAGGATATAGAATTAGCAAGTCCTAATTTTATCCCTGGAAATAGCACTGGAATTTGAGCCTCAATTAAATAAATAACCAAGGCTATTGCCACGAGTATACTAAGTAAAACCATTTTTTTAGTCTTTTTCACCTTATCACCTGCATGTTTTTGATTTTAGAATGTCCCAGCATCAATACTGTTATTGCTTTGTCCATTAATATTAATTATAAGTTTAAAAGGTAAACATACAATCATCTCACCTGGTTTTGAAATCCATCCACTTTTAACACACTCTTTATGTGGGCAATCTGCATCTTTAATACTAATACTATTATGTTTAACTGATATAGTATTAAAATGGCCATTTGCTGTCTTAAAAGTAAAATCTTCTGGCTTAACTATCTTACTCAAATCAATAGTTTTAATAACCTTGCCTTCACGTTTAATAACTGCAATATTTTCCGACCCCTTAATTGAAGTTTTATATATTGAAACTACGCCTACTGCTATTACTACAATAAATAAAAGTACTATCCCAACTATTTTATCACCTTTCTTCATAAGTAAACTCCTTATTCGTTAAATTAAAACTATCTTTAAGACCTGCTGTAACATATACTTTTTTATCTGAGGTAACAAAAATAGCTTCTACGCCTTTAATAGACTCTATCAATTTAATTCCCTTTGAGAGTCCCAATATATATGTACTAGTAGATAGTGCATCTCCATCTATTGAGTTATCTGATACTATGGTTGCACTTATAAGACCAGCCTCTGATGGGTATCCAGTTTTCGGGTCAAATATGTGATGGTAACGCTTGCCGTCCACAATAAAATATCTTTCATAGTTTCCTGATGTAACCATAGATTTATCAGTAACACTAATTGTTCCTAAGTATTGTCCCCGTGTATCCAATGGATTCTGTATCCCTATATTCCAGCTAGTTCCATCTGGTTTACTTCCTACAGCAAAAACATTGCCACCTAAATTTATAAGTGCACTGTTAACCTTATTATCAATTAAAACTTTCTTTATCTCATCAGCTGTATAGCCTTTTGCTATAGCACCCAAATCTATAGCTTGCCCAGTTCGCCTTAACTGTACTGTAGAATTCTTACTATCTAGAATAATATCCTTATAGTCGACTAACTTTAACTTTTCCTCGATTTCACTTTTGGAAGGAACCCTGGCCTTATCTGTACCTATGCCCCACAGTTTTACAATTGGTTCTATTGATACATCAAGTGAGCCACCTGTTAACTTACTATACTTAACCGCTTTTTCTATTACGGAATAAGTATCCTTACTAAGCTTTTCACCTGAAACCCCTGCCTTAGCATTTAATTTTGTAATTTCAGAAGATTTAATATTAACAGACATTTTGCTTTCTATGTCACTAATTCTTTTTAAAGCTAGCTCTGTTGCTTTTTCTGAATTTTTACCATAAACCTTTAATTGAACAATTGTCCCCATCATATAGGTCTCTTTTTCAACGGGTTTAGCATTACTTTTGCAAGATACTAAAAATATTGGAATGGACAATAATAAAACCATATACCATGTTTTTCGTGAACTTTTTATGATATCTCACCCTTCCTGGCTTGTTCTTAAGTAAACACAGGTGTTACCACCCATGCTCCTCGACGGAACCGTACGTGCCCTACTAAGGCATACGGCTCTTCACCTCATATTTCAATCATCTATAGAATAAGCTTACATTTATTATTGGTTCTAGTAATGGAAAAGTCTTAAGCAAACCATTATAGATTGTATCAATTGTGTAACTTCTTCTTTGACTTCTTCTATTAAGCCATTTAAACAGTAACCACTTGACTACATTTTGATAACTTTTCACACCTCTTGTATTATCCGTAACTCCATAATACTGATAGTGTCCCCTAAGTTTCTGATTAATTTTCTTAAACAATTCACCTAAAGGCATTATTCGATTATTCTTAACCCATTCCTTCATTGTCTTGACTTTGCTTCGAAATTTCTTCTTACTAGTCTTAACCTTACAACGAAAGAATCGCTTATCACCATTTAAACTACAGTAAAATGTAAATCCTAGAAAATCGAAAGTTTCGGGTTTGCACAATCCTCGTTTCGCCCTGTTTTGCCTGGCAAACCTCCCGAATTCCAATATCTTTGTTTTCTCTAAAGCAAGTTCTAATCCAAATTTCTTGAATCTTTCTATTAGCTTTTGATAAAGCTCTTCTGCTTCCCATTTGTTTTGAAAGCAACATACAAAATCATCACAATATCTTACTAAATATGCTTCACCACTACACTGGTGTTTAACTTTAACATGAAACCAATAATCCAGTACGTAATGCAAATATATATATTTGCAAGAATCGGTGAAGCCCCATTTCCTTGAGGGGTGCCTTGCTCACTTTATGGTACTGCACATTTTCTATGATTTCTTTGGCCGCTTGATGACAATTTCTATTTGGTCTGAATCCAAAGGATTCATTAAAGAACTTTGGCTCATATATCATAGTCAATATCTGTGATATATTATTCTCAACTAATTTATCTTCATAGCATGATATACCAAACGGTCTCATTTTGTCGCTTCCATCCTTTGGGATATACACTCTCCTTATAGGTTCAGGCTTATAGCTTCCGCTTTTCATTTGTTTTACCAAATTTTCTACGTTTGCTCCCCGCCCTACGCTTAAATCTAATGTTAGCATTTCGACTCCAAGGACTAGGTACAGGTGGCTGGTTAGACCTTTCCTGATAGGGTTTCCCTACTATATGTTAATAACTTACTAATGAAAATAGAATTACTTCCATTTCAAGAGGAAACATCACGCATTTGCGTGCTGTTTCGCAGCTCGCACTTTAAATACATTATATCATATATATACTTTAAGTAAATTGCTTACTATAGCATGAATGACAGAAATTTTTAGTCCAAACTAAAAACGCTGAAACAAAATCTCAGCGTTTTTAGCAAGTATATAGTCTATTTTTTTCATATCTTATGTGAAAAGTTCTTTATGTCTACGCAATTTTACAAACACTATTACCGACAAACTAATCATTAGAATACTTAATAAGAAAAAGATTAGTGTAAATGCTCCAGCTTTAGTAGCTGATATATTATATTGTGCACTCACTTGAGCAATTTGGTTACCTCTATCAGAAAAAACATGTATAGAATATCGTATCCATAGCACTGAAATAGCAAACGCTAATGGAACTATTGCCATGGCTATTAGATACCCACTTTTCCTTCTTCTCTTCATCCCTATAAGCCCCATAAATATTGGGAGAATAAATAATAAAGGCATTAGAAATCCAGTAAATTGTGAAGATAACATTAAAAACAATGCACATAAAAGTGTAAAATAAAAAGTAATTTTTCTCATGGTTATAGCTTCATCGATATTCATACATCCTCACTCTTTTCTTATTGATTCTTTAATACTACTCTTAAACTCATGAATGATAACCCGACTATACTGCCCCACATTACTAACATAAAAGCTAATGCTTGACCACTCATATTTCTTCCTCCTTATATTTTGGGGGAGTAGATAACAATTAATAATTGTTATCCCTCCTTATATTTCTCTTAAATACACAATAATTATTACTTTCTAATTAGAACCTTGTTTTGTACAATCTCCTCACCATAAATAGCTTTTAAACTTCTGTAAGTTCCAATAAATCCTATTATAAATACCACAATTAAAACTATCCTTGCACCATTTACCCAGGGGATTAATACTGGTGTTTTTTCTACAAAACTTGGTACAAATTTAAAATATCCTTCTTTAAAATATGATACAGTTGATCCAAATAAAATAACTATTATTACTGCTGGAGTTACAAATTTAATCATAACACTATACATCCATTTTGGTGCTTGCCAGTAAGATCCACGATTCATCTCGTCCAAAGGACTTTCCTTCATAAGCCAACCAGCTACAATTATTTCTATAAGACCCATTACAACCAGTAAATAAGTACCAACCCAGTTATCAAGCTCTGTAAAATAAGCAAGCTCAGCTGTTTTGGTAATTATTGGTTCTAAAGCAACTGGAAGTCCAACTATTATATATCCTACGAAAACCATTAAAGCGGCCTTCTTCTTTGCCATGCCCATACCCTCTTCTAATATTGTTACTAAGTAATTATACATAGCAATAGCTGATGTAAATCCAGCAAAGAATAATAACATAAACCATAGTGTCCCCATTAATCTACCACCATCCATAACTCTAAAAATATTAGGTAGGGATATAAAAGATAGTCCCACTCCTGATGATAAACCTTTTACACCCATGAAAGCATAAGTAATTGGTATAGCAATACTTCCGCCCAGGATTACTTCTGCAAATTCATTTAAGGATACTGTTGTCATTGCTGAAGCTACAATATCATCATCCTTCTTTAAATAAGAAGCGTAGTTTTGAATTATTCCCATACCTAATGATAGCGTAAAGAAAATTTGACCTGCTGCTGCAAGTGCTCCTTTAAAACTCAAATCTCCCCATCTTGGAGTCCAAAGATAATCTAGTCCCTTTATAGCAGACCAATCTGGGTTAACTGGTGATCCTATAGTTAATGTTTTATAAATTAATATAAATCCAAATATATATAAAGTAGGCATCATTATTTTTGCCCAAGATTCTATACCTTTTTCAATCCCTCTTGTAACTGCCAGGCCTAAAATTGTTAAACTAATAATCCAGAAAGTAAATACATAAACGGGATTTTGTATATAGTTCGTAAAAAATTGCCCTGTGCTTACAGCCTTATCTAAGTATCCACCAGTGGCAGATAAAAATGCGTAGCCTAGTGTCCATCCTATCAAGTGATTATAGTATGAATTTACTAATAATGTGACTCCAATAACTATCATTCCACATATTGAGCCTAAAATAATTGCCTTTCTCGGTTTAATCTTGTCTCTTGATTGAATATAAATCATAAAACCTACAGTTCCATGTCCATACCTTCCACCAAGTCTTCCCATCATCCATTCTACGAGCATTAACGGAATTCCTATTAAAATAAGAGCGCCTACATAAGGAATCATAAAAGCGCCGCCACCGTTTTTTGCAGCTTGATACGGAAATCTCCAAAAATTACCAAGACCAACTGAATTCCCTGCCATTGCTAGAATCATTCCAATTTTAGATCCCCACTCTTCTCGTTCTTTAGCCATACTTAAACCTCCCTTGTGTATTTTTTAATAATATATTAATAATTTATGAATTATTAATATATTATTAGTATATTATCAAATTCTTCTGAAAATTGCAAGCAATAATGATTTTTTTTCATTTTATTTTTTTGTTTTGTTAATTTAACATATATTTGCAATCATATATTTTCAAAATACTTAAAAGCATCCTCTTAGATATTGTTGTCATACCAGTGTATTTTAAACTTTTTTATATTAAAATTCTAAATATATTCTTGAATAAATGCTATTCAATTTTTAATGACGATTTAGTAATAAGAAAATTTTTAAGATTAATGATTTTTTTCAAAAAATAAAAAGTCATTTTTCACTAATATAAACTCATTTAATTTCTAAAAAGGCATAGGATTAATATCCTATGCCTTCTTCTAAAAAACAATAAATTTATTAATTCTAATAAGCCCTTTGATCTCCATTTAAAATATTCTCAATTTCTACTGCTATTTCACGACCTTTTTTATAGGAGTTAAGTCTATCTTGTGGTATGGAGTCTTTATATACGTCCTCACCAGAAAGAAAATCTATTATTCCTTTTTTTGCACTTGACACGTCTCCAACGTGGTCTATTCCATTAACTTCTCTTACTTTTGAATAATCCATGGATATTCCTCCCTATATGTCTTTCAAATACTGAGTAATTATTAATACTCCAGTATCATAAGTATTATAATTATAGCTTTCCCAATTTAGAATTTTTAATGTATTAATATATTCCTTAATATTAACAAAAATATATATTAATCACATGAAAATTGTTACTCTTCATTTTTTGAATATTTTTTAATTCTAAAGAACTTATTATATTACAATATAAATTTTCTTGATATTTATTCAAAATATTTACATAAAAAAAAATAATGGTCATATTATATAACAGTACTTTAATTTTTAATGATTAGATAAGGGGGGTATATAATGAAAAAGAAAAAATTAGTTGCTTCTTTGCTATTAGCTTTGTTTGTATCCACAAATGTGCTTTATGGCTGCTCAAAAAAAACTAAAGTTGTAGAGAACAAAGCACCACAAGTTTTAAATTATTATACTGTAGATGAACCAGAAACCTTGGATGCACAACAGATGACCGGATCACCTGACTTTCAGATTGCAAATATGTTTATTGAAAGTTTAGTTCGTTTTGGTAAAGAAGAAGGTAAATACGAACCAGGGGTTGCTAAAAAGTGGAGTTTAGATTCTTCAACCAATACTTACACTTTTGAGTTAAATAAAGATGCAAAATGGTCTGATGGAACAGTAGTTACTGCAAATGATTTCTTCTTTGGATGGAAGCTTGCGCTTGATGGAAACAGTCAGTATGGATTTATGATCAGTGATTACATTGTAGGAGCTCAAGATTACGCTAATCTTACTAGTGAAGGTTTTTTTGCAAAAGCAAATGCTAAGTTTAAAACTTTAGTTGATAGCAGAGATGCTGAAAAGGACAAAGATAAAAAATCAGCCTTGGCCGCTAAGGTTACTGATGCTCTAAAGGCAATGCCAGCAGATCTAAAAACGGCATTTGAGGCAAAGAAAAAAGATTTATGGTCAAAGGTTGGAATCAAAGAGAATAATGGAAATATTGAAATTAAACTTTCAAAAGTATGCCCATACTTTGTGGGATTAACTGCTAATTCTGTTTATTGTCCTGTAAATGAGAAATTTTACAATGATCATAAGAGTGACTACACTCTTGAAGCTGCAGGGTTAAACAGTAATGGACCATGGATAGTTAAAGAATGGAAACATAAGGATAGCTTTACTCTAGAAAAAAATCCAAATTACTGGAATAAGAGTAATATAAAAATCGATACAATTCAGTTAAAAGTTGTTCTTGATGTTGCTACAAGAACAAATCTTTTAAAGACAGGTGCTTTAGATGGTTCAGCAATTCAAGCTAATGATTTGAAGACATTCCAAGATAAAGCAGTGCTTGATCAATACAAACTCCAAGATTTAATTGATATGCCTGATTATACTGTATTCTATCTTGAATTTAACCAATTTAACAATCCAATAACTTCTAATACTAATATTAGAAAGGCTATATCTTTAGCTATGGACCGTAAGGGTTTAGTTGAAAATGTTTCACAAGGCGATATTGCTGCACTTGCAGTAGTTCCGGAGTACTTCCCAGGTCTTAGTAAGTCATTCCGTGAAGAGAATGGCAAGACTTTATTTGAAGATAATCAAAAGGATGCTGCTAAAGCGGCTTTAGCAGCAGGGCTAGCAGAGTTAAAACTAGCTAAATTACCTACTATAGATGTTTTAACAAATCAGTCTGATATTGGTAAGAAACAAGGCGAAAAGTTACAATCAGATTTAAAAGAGATTGGAATTGACATTAATCTTGTGCCAGTTGCATGGGGTGATAAATTAACTAGATTGAAAGTTGGAACATTTGGTATTAGTTCTAATGGTTGGGGACCTGATTATATAGATCCAATGACATACCTTGATTTATTTGAATCAAAAAATGGAAATAATCATGGTAAATATAATAACCCAAATTATGATAAATTAATTAATAATGCTAAAGGTGAATCAGATACTAAAAAGAGAATGGGTTATTTATATGATGCTGAAAAAATACTAATAAGTGATATGGTTGTTGCACCTCAATACTATAGAACACTTCATACCACATTTAAAAATTATTTAAATGGAGTTGTTATTAGAGGCGCTGGCCCAACCGTAGATTTTTATTGGGCTAATGTAGATATGACAAAGAAAAATGGTGAGAAAGCTAAGTAAATTTAATTTTAATTATTAATAGTTAAGGTGGGGTATATGTTATTTAAACGTATATCTTTCCTTTTATTAATAAGTAAATGGGTAACTTAGTATTTTTCTATATAGAGGAGGCTCACGAATGGTTAAATACATTTTAAAAAGAATCTTTTACGCAATAATCACAATTTTATGCATAGCAACTATAACTTTTGTATTAATGAAAGCTCTACCAGGAGATCCCTTCCATAATGAAAAAATGAAACCTGAATTAAGACAAGCTTTATTACAAAAATATGGATTGGATCTACCGGTTTCCAAGCAATATTTAAAATATATGAATAACTTAGTTCATGGTGATCTTGGACTTTCTTATAAATACGTTAATCGTCCAGTATCTCAAGTAATTAAAAGTAGTTTTCCTAAGTCCTTTGCTTTAGGGTGGAGGGCCATGGCATACTCGTCTATTTTCGGAATACTTTTGGGTATAATAGCAGCCTTAAAACATCAGAAAACGCAAGATTATATTATAATTTTTATTTCTATTGTAGGAGTATCTGTTCCAAGTATTGTTATGGGGCCACTGCTCGCATATTATTTTGGCGTTAATTTAGGGTGGTTGCCAGTTACCGTAACTAACAGTGAACTTTCTATGATTTTACCATCTTTTACTTTAGGCCTTGGTACTCTAGCATTTGTAGCTAGATTAATGCGTTCAACTACCCTTGAAGTACTGGGTCAAGATTATATACTAACTGGAAAATCTAAAGGACTCGCCACTTCTAAAATTGTATGGAGCCATGTAATTCGCAATGCCGTAATGCCAGTTATCTCAGTACTTGGACCATCTTTTGCTGCTATTATAACAGGCTCCATTGTTATTGAAAACGTTTTTGCTGTTTCAGGACTTGGGGGATATTTTGTATCCACCATCACAGACCAGGATTATTCTATGACTATGGGTATAACACTATTCTATGCAGTGCTTATAATAGTATCTATTCTTTTAGTTGATATAGCATATGGATTAGTTGATCCAAGACTTAAAATATCAAGTAAAGGGGGCGAATAACTAAATGGATAAAATTGAAAAGGAGCAATTTAATCATGTTGGTAAAAACCTAGAAGCTGCTCAGAGTATAAAACGCCCAAGTATGTCATATTTACAGGATGCCTTTAGGAGATTAAAAAAGAGCAAGCCATCTATAATATCCTTTTGGATTTTAGTTGTATTGATTATTATGGCAATAGTTGGCCCAATGATTTCAAAATCACTTTATGGACATACTTATAGAACCCAAAATTTAAAGTTGCAAGACCAAACCTTTATTCTTTCAAATCAGCGTAGTTTAAAGTTATCTTCTAATTCTGTATTTTCCTATGGAAAATATAAACCTAACCTTAGAAAAACAAAATTGGAATTTAAAAATGTTAAATTGAAAAACCAATCTGGCAAGCTAAGCTTTTACATTGGTGATAAATCTGAAGAATCCTATCAAGGGGATCAAAAGGAATTTAAACTGGAGATAACAACAACTTCATCCGATAATTGGGATTCAATTATAAAGAAATTAAATATTGAAGCAGAAAATATTTTAAAACAAGACCCAGATTTTAGAGGAATCTCTTTTAAAAAAAGTCATAACAATATAACTGTAACAACAAAAGGCGAAAAAAACTTCAACAGTAAATATTGGCTTGGAACTGATGACCTTGGTAGAGATCTATTTACTAGGTTATGGGAAGGCTCAAGAGTTTCTCTCCTGATTGCAGTAATATCAGTGTTGTTTACAATTTTATTTGGTGTTGTTTATGGAGGCATATCTGGATACATTGGTGGAAGAGCTGATACTATAATGATGAGAATCATTGAGATTATCATGGTTATTCCAGACATGTTATATATTATGTTGTTATCCATTGTATTTCCCAGAGGAGTTGTAACCATTACCCTTGTTCTTGCATTTACAAGCTGGATGGGAACTGCAATATTGGTTCGTGGAGAAGTTTTAAGATTAAAACACAGTGAATATGTGATTGCATCACAAATTCTAGGTGCAGATTCAAAAAGAGTTATTTTCAAACATTTGATTCCAAATTGTATGGGGCCAATTATAGTTAACATGACTATGATGATTCCAAGGATGATTTTTGCAGAGGCATTTTTAAGTTTCATCGGTTTAGGCGTACCAGCGCCATATGCATCTCTCGGAGTTCTAGTTAATGATGGAGCAAAGATTTTTTATCAATACCCACATTTACTTATAATACCATCAATTGTTTTATGTTTAATTATGCTTTCATTCAATATGCTTGGTGATGGACTACGCGATGCACTTGACCCTAAACTTAGGAAATAGGAGGTTAATAACTTGGAAAAAAAGATATTAGAAGTGGAAAATTTGTATGTTTCATTTGATACGTATGCAGGTGAGATTCAAGCAGTTCGTGGCGTTTCCTTTGAATTATTTGAAGGTGAGACCTTAGCTATTGTTGGAGAATCTGGTTGTGGGAAATCTGTAACTGCTAAATCTATAATGAGACTTAACCCAGAGCCGCCTGCACGTTTTAAAAGTGGGAAAATTATTTTTAATGGTGAAGATATAATTGCTAAGTCTGAAAAGGAAATGAGAGAAATTAGAGGTAACCAGATTGGTATGATATTTCAGGACCCAATGACTTCTCTTAATCCTACAATGTCAATTGGAAATCAAATATCAGAAGGGTTAAGGACGCATAATATCACTCTTACAAATAAACAAGCCCATAAGATAGCTCTTGATATGTTAAAGTTAGTTCAAATACCAAATGCAGAGCAGCGAATTAACGAATATCCACATCAGTTTTCTGGCGGGATGCGTCAACGTGCTATGATTGCAATTGCACTCGTGTGTAATCCTAAGCTTCTTATCGCTGATGAACCTACTACTGCGCTGGATGTAACGATTCAAGCACAAATATTAGAATTGATGAAGGATTTACAGAAAAAGATAAATACTTCTATTATAATGATTACTCATGATTTGGGTGTAGTTGCTAATATTTCACAAAGAGTAGTGGTTATGTATGGTGGTAAAATCGTAGAGTATGCAAGTACTAATGAGTTATATTATAATCCAAAACATCCATATACTTGGGGGCTTTTGAGTTCAGTACCAAGGGTTGATGTTGTTAAAAGTCAAAATAGATTATCATCAATAGAGGGTACACCGCCAGATTTATTTGCGCCTCCCTCTGGATGCCCATTTGCAGATAGATGTGAATATTCAATGAAAATTTGCAGGGAAAAGATGCCTCCTGATTTTATTATTACTAAAGGGCATGGAGCTGCCTGTTGGTTAAACCATCCTGATGCTCCAAAAGTAAATTCACCTAGTCTTTTTATAACAGCAAAGAAATCCACTGAAAAGAGAGGTGGAAATTAAAATGGTTGAAAAAGATAAAAAAGAAATACTTCTTAGCGTAAAAAATTTAAAAAAATATTTTCTTGTGGGAAAAAATCAATATTTAAAAGCTGTTGATGATGTAAGTTTTGATATTTATAAGGGTGAAACACTAGGCCTCGTAGGCGAATCAGGTTGTGGGAAATCTACCTGTGGGCGAACTATTTTAAGAATTTATAACCCTACAGCAGGTACTATTGAGTTTGAAGGTAAATCTGTTCATAGCCTGAACAGAAAAAACTTAAAGGAATTTAATAGAAGAGCACAAATGATTTTTCAAGATCCATATGCTTCTTTAAATCCTAGAATGCTTGTATCCAATATTGTTGCAGAAGGTATTGATATTCATAATCTTAGCCATGGAGACGAGCGAAAGAAAAGAATTGACGAGCTTTTAGAATTGGTTGGACTTAATCGAGAACATGCAAATAGATTTCCACATGAATTTAGTGGTGGTCAGAGACAGAGAATAGGAATAGCTCGTGCGCTTGCTGTAAATCCTGATTTTATCGTATGCGATGAACCTATATCAGCCTTAGATGTTTCTGTTCAAGCTCAAGTAGTAAATTTACTTCAGGAATTACAAACAAAATATGGTTTAACCTTCTTGTTTATCGCACATGATCTTTCAATGGTTAAATATATTTCAGACAGAGTTGCAGTAATGTATCTTGGTTCCTTGGCAGAACTTGCCAAAAGTGATGAATTATACAAAAACCCACTTCATCCTTATACGGCGGCGTTGCTTTCATCAATTCCACTACCTGATCCCAATATTGAGAAGACTAGACAAAGAATAGTGCTTGAAGGTGATGTTCCTAGCCCTATAAACCCACCTAATGGATGTAAGTTTGTTGATAGGTGTAATAAAGCTATGGATATTTGTCGCGAAAATAAACCTAAGATGGTAGAGATAGAACCAGACCATTTTGTTGCATGCCATTTATATGATAAATAATATAAGATATTGACAGCCAAAAACTGAGTACTGTGATATTACTGGAAAAATAAGCACTATGGAAACTTATTCAAATTCAATAAGTTTCCATAGTGCTTTTTATATTTAGCAATTAAATCATCTCCTGCGGAGCTGCATATTAACGACTTCAGAAGGAGATTTAGATTCCCACTGAAGTTTTCTCTTTCTTACAGCGTGTAACTCCCACTTATAGAAGTAGGGACTTTCCTTCTGAAATGTCGTTAAAAAAATACATGAATTTTATATCTGATAGATCCCATTTTTATATACTAAATTATAAAAATATAATATAATCAATTTAAAGTAATATTCCATAAATATTTATTAATTGTTATTTATAAGCAGACAATGGGGGGGTCATATTGAAGCACAATTTTAAAATATTTGTATTTTTACTATTTTCCTGTATTTTCATGGCTTTCACCAGTACAACTTTTTCCACTGAAAAATATATTTTCTTATCTTCAAAACAAAATACTGATTCAAATAAAATATGGACTATAAAATTTAACACCACCCTTGATAAAAAAACTATCACGGATGAAAACATTTGGGTTTCTGATTCAAAAGGTAATAAGCTAGATACAGCTTTAGCTTTAGCCCAGAATTTGAAATCAGTAAAAATATCTCCACTTAAAAAGGGTTATAATTTAAATGAAAACTACTTTTTAAATATAGAAAATGGTGTACAAGCATTAAACGGTAATAGATTATCATCGGCTGTTGCGATGCCTTTTATCATCCCTGGTTTTAAACTTGGGGATGAATTATTATTCACAACGCATAGTAAACTTATAAAGGGCAAAAAAATAGGATTTATTACAAATCAGACTGGAGTAAACAGTTCAGGTGAAAATATGATAACACTACTAGCTAATTACAAAGGCGCAAAACTTACAGCTTTATATGGACCAGAGCATGGTATTGATGGTAAAGCTAAGGCTGGTGACGATGTAAAATCTTATATTCATCAAAGCTTAAATATTCCTGTTTATAGTCTTTATGGAGATACTAGAAAGCCTACTAAAGAAATGCTATCAAACATAGATGTACTTATTTTTGATATTCAAGATATCGGCTCGCGTTCTTATACTTATATGTCAACATTAAACTATTGTATGCTAGCTGCTGCGGAGTATAATAAACCAATTATTGTTTTAGATAGGCCAAATCCATTAGGTGGTGAAATTGTTGATGGCCCAGTGCTTGAGGATAAATATAAAACCTTTGTTGGCGTAGATAATTTGCCCATATGCCATGGCATGACTGCTGGGGAGTTAGCTAATTTTTTCAATCGTAAAATTAGTGCTAATCTTACTGTTATACCTATGGAAGGCTATAGTAGAGATATGATTTTTGAAGATACAAAATTAAAATGGGTTAAAAGTTCTCCATACATTCCAGATATTGCTTCAGTGTTTGGTTATTCTGCTACTAGTCTTGGAGCAGAAACCTCTATCTATCAAGACGATTCCTTTAAATGGGTAGGTGGACCCGGTATAAACTCAGATAAGTACGCAAAACTATTAAACGACGATAAACTACCTGGTGTAAAATTTATTGCTAAAAATAGAGGCAGTTCTGGCGGTGTAAAACTTTTGATAACTGATTATCGTTTGTTTAACCCAGCTAAAACAGGCATATACACTCTTTCACGTGCACACTCATTAAATAATTTCAAAGTACCTAAAAGTGATGAAACCATTGTAATGTTTGATAAAATCATGGGCACGGATAAGATTGGGATGTATTTAGAAAAGGGATACACGCCTCAGCAAATAGAAGCTACCTATAAAGCGGATTTGGAACAATTTAAAAAAGAGAGACAAAAATATTTAATTTACGAATAAATTCGAAGTTAACGCTTTTTTCTTAGATTATGCTATAACGAAAAGTATATATTGCTGGAATGCTCTCACGTCGCTAAGTAATTCTAAAATTTATTTTATTTACAGTTGCTAAAAAATGCAAACTCGCTATCGCTCAGACATGCATTTTTCTTTACACACCTGCAAATAAAATAAATTGTGAATTACTAAAGCTTGCTCGAATGCATTCTGCGCAATATATACTTTTGTTAGCATAATCCAAGAAAAAATAGTTAGTTCGCAATGGATACCAATGTGACATGACATAAACCTAACTTACTATCAAACCCTCTGCATTTATCACAGGATATATAAAATTCAGAATTAATTAGTCCCATTTATCACTCTTTTTCATATGATATTTTACATAGCTTTAATGTTATTAAAATTATTTTCTGAGTAAAAGCATGCTTTTACCAAGTTCTACAAATTGCATATATGAGAAACATATGTTATACTAATTAAAATTTTGTAGTATATAAATACTTTTACCACAATAGCTTTCTTTGTTTGTACAGATGTAATAATTTCTGGGGGGATACTTATGGAAAATAATCTTAAGGATAATTTAAGGAAAAATATGCTTAAAGAAAGAAAAAGCATGAAAACAGAGACTGTAAGTGCTTTTAGCCATATAATTATGGACACAATTATAAAATTACCTGAATTTTTAAATTGCAAAAATATCATGTTATACTTAAGTTTTAATAATGAAGTTGATACATATGCTCTTGCTAAGTGGTGTTTAGATAACGGTAAAAAAGTAATTGTACCTTATTGTATAAAAGAGACACGAGAAATTATACCTTTTGAAATAAATAATCTTACAAAGGATCTTACTAAATCTTCTTTTGGTATTATGGAGCCCAAACATGATATATTAAAAAAAGCTAATACTTGCGATATAGATTTAATAATAGTTCCTGGCGTAGTATTTGATAAGCATGGAAATAGGATAGGCTTTGGTGCAGGTTATTACGATAGATTTTTACCTAAAAGAGTAAAAAATACCCCTACTATAGGTATAGCCTTTGACTATCAAGTAATTAGTAAAATCCCCACTGGTATTTATGATGTGCCTTTAGATTTCATAATCACGGAAAAAAGAATAATATTTCCTGATTAAGTCCTTATACCTTTTTATAGTTAAACAATTACAGAAACAAAATTATACTAGTATTGGAGGTGACCCCTTTGGAAAAAAGAATAGCTGCTTTCTTTGATATTGACGGTACTCTCTATAGGGAAGGTTTAATAACAGAGGTATTTAAAAAATTAATAAAAAGCGAACTAATAGAAAATGATAAATGGTACAAAGAGGTAAAACCATTTTATGTTAAATGGGATAAGAGAATAGGAAATTATGATAATTACCTACTTAAGATGGCTGATATTTATAGTGAAGCCATAATTGGCCTTCACAGGACTCAAATTGAGTTTATTGCTAGCCAAATTATAAAGCAAAAGGGAGATAGAGTATATACCTATACTCGTGATAGAATTAAATGGCATAAAGATCAGGGTCATTTAATTATTACTATATCAGGTAGCCCCATTGAACTTGTACGCGAAATGTCTATAAAATACGGTTTTGATGATTATATAGGAACAAAGTATATATTAAATGAAAATGATGTTTACACTGGTAAAATTATTCCTATGTGGGATAGTGTTAGTAAACAAACTGCCATAGAAACTTTTGTTTGTAAATATGATATTGATTTGCAGCAAAGTTATGCTTATGGAGATACTTCCGGAGACTACACTATGTTAAAGTCAATTAGTAACCCCACAGCAATAAACCCTACTAAGGAACTGCTACTAATGATTTTAAATGATGATGAATTAAAAGAAAAAATAAATATAATGCTTGAAAGAAAAGATGTGGTATATAAGCTAAACCCAGAACACATAGAAATATAATATCTTTGTTTTTTCTAAAAAAAACTACTATATAATATTATATAGTAGTTTTTTAATTAGAATTATCATAACATATTTTGTTTTGAAATGTGCTCTCTAATGTTAAGAGATTTATTATGATCATAATTTAATATTTGCTTTACTTTTTCTTCTTTGAAAATCTTTTTTTTGATATAAGTGAATAGCCAATCCATATTATAAATAAACTCCCAATGGTTATATTTGTTATAATGTCTTTTAATGCTGGCATACCTTGTGCTAGAAAGGTTCCAATTAGGATTAAACCTCCCATTAAAATTAAAATAGACTTGTTTAGTTTTATATATTCCGCTTTGTTTTCGCCACTATAATTTTCACCTTGCTTCTTCTCAAAATTTAAGCCAGAAACAACAGCGGAAGCTCCCATCATAACAAATATAATAGTAAAAATACTATCGCCCATTCCCATTACTAATACCCCCTACGCTACCTAACTTATACTAATACTAATACTAAAAATATTATATCATAGCCATATCTGCATATTATCAATTATCTAAGCTTCATTTCTTGCCCTGTAATTGTCTTCCAATTATCTATAATTGGTTTTATAATATTAGGTCCTATCTTTGATATGAAAACTAATTTAGATTCTGCTTCTCCTAGTTGAAATAATTTATAATCAATTTTTCTATTAACTACATCTACTTGATTCCACCCATCCTCTAATTTGAAAAACCCTTTAATTCTATAGCTACTTTCTGAAACACTGTTTAGAAATTCAGTTAGTTCTTCTTTAGTTACTTGTCCATTAAAAGTTAAATTTAAACTTTTAGGTTTGCTTTCAGGAGTATTAGTAGTTTCTTCATCTTCGGTCCATTGATTTTTCATTAAATCATGACTTAAGAAATCATAGCTAAGTTCACCAAAACTACATTCCTGAATTTCCACTTTAGAATTAATATCTATAATTTTATTTTTAATTTGGGAAAGTGTTTCTTCGTTAACTAAATCTATTTTATTAATTACAACCAAGTGACAGTGTTTAAGCTGCCTTTCTACTGTTTCTAAATCTTCTATTTGATCTAGAAAGTGCAGAGCATCCACAAGGCATATGGCTCCTTTATAGTCATAAACATTGCCCACTGCAACCTCTACCCCGCTTAATACATCCCCAATATTAGATGGATCTGCAAGTCCAGAACTTTCTACAAATAAATATTTCAATGAACCTTTTGACATTTCAACCATAGCATGAGCAAAAGATAATTTCAGGCAAGAACAAAATATAGACCCTTTGTTAATTTCAATTAACTCCATGCCTTCTTTTTTAATAATTTGTCCATCTATGCCTATTTTTCCAAATTCATTCATTATCACCCCGACTTTTTCCTCTGATAAATTGTTAAGTACATTTGTTAGAAATGTTGTCTTACCTGAACCCAAGAAACCTGTTAATAAATACAAATTTATTTTATTTTCCAATTATCTCCCTCTTTTCTAATAATTAAAATCTATTATAATTTCGCTTTTTATCTTATAACCTGAAATTTAAATATGTATATAGTTAAATTATAAATTTATAAGGTATAAAGGTCAATAAGAAACTAGCAAATTGTGTAATATCAGTTATGTCTATTTTACATTCATTACATATCTTATATATTAAGGAAGGTACTTTCTAATTAAAAAAAAGGAGAATTTAATATAGTTTCCCACATTAAACTCTCCAATATTTATTTCATTTTTTAAATTACAAATACTAAATTTCTTTTAATAGATTTGCCATTTCTATTGCAGATACTGCAGCATCATAGCCCTTGTTACCAGCTTTAGTCCCTGCTCTTTCAATTGCTTGCTCAATATTCTCAGTAGTAAGCACCCCGAAAATAACTGGAACTCCTGTTTCTAAGGATACAGATGCAATTCCTTTAGTAACCTCACCAGATACATATTCATAATGAGATGTAGCCCCTCTAATAACTGCTCCTAAACATATTACGCCATCATACTTGCCAGACTTCGCCATCTTCTTTGCAACTAATGGTATCTCAAATGCCCCTGGCACCCATGCAATTTCAATGTTATCTTCTTCCACACCGTGACGTTTTAGACCATCTAGTGCTCCTGATAATAATTTACCACCTATAAACTCATTAAATCTAGCTACTATAATTCCGAATTTTAAACCCTCTGCTATTAATTTACCTTCATATGTTTTCATGTTAATTCCTCCTATTAATTTATAATATTTTAGCTTTTAATATATTTATTTTAATTTAAGTAAATGGCCCATTTTTTTCTTTTTAGTTTCTAAATAAAACTTATTTCTTTCATTATGATTCATCTCTATAGCTACTCTTTCAACTATATCAATACCATAACCTGAAATACCTGTTATTTTTTTAGGATTGTTAGTCATCATTCTAATCTTTTTAGCGCCCAGCAGTTCTAATATCTGAGCCCCTATACCATAATCTCTCATATCTACCGGAAATCCTAAAGCTACATTTGCTTCCGCGGTGTCCATGCCTTTATCTTGAAGATTATAAGCCTTTAACTTATTAATTAATCCTATTCCTCGACCTTCCTGCCTCATGTAAACCAAAATTCCACACTCTTCTTTTGATATCGCTTTCATGGCTGCATCATATTGCTGCCCACAATCACATCTCATAGACCCCAGCGCATCTCCAGTAAGGCACTCTGAATGCACTCTGACAAGAACAGGCTTACTACTGTCTATTTTTCCTTTGACTAATGCTACATGGTGTTCTCCATTTATCTTATTCACAAATCCATAGATTTTAAATTCTCCATATCTAGTTGGCATTTTAGCTTCTGTAACCATTTCTACCAGGCATTCAGTTTTTCTTCTATATGCAATTAAATCTACTATAGTAATTATTTTTAAATCATGCACTTTCACATATTCCATAAGTTCAGGGACCCTAGCCATGGATCCATCTTCATTCATAATTTCGCAAATTACCCCTGCAGGATATAATCCAGAAAGCCTTGCCATATCAACTGCAGCTTCTGTATGTCCAGCCCTTTTTAACACTCCACCCTCTCTTGCTGCTAGAGGAAATACGTGACCCGGTCTATTAAAATCCTTTGAAGAAGCCTGAGGATCTATCACTTTTAATATAGTGGTTGCTCTTTCTGCTGCTGATATTCCTGTAGTAGTATCGATGGCATCAATAGAGACTGTAAACGCTGTTCCATGAACATCAGTATTGTTTGTCACCATCTGTTTTATATTTAATTTATCTAATCTTTCTTTAGTTGTAGGCATGCATATAAGTCCACGGGCATAAGTAGCCATAAAATTTATATTTTCCTTAGTAGCTTTTTCCGCAGCTATTATTATATCTCCTTCATTTTCCCTATCTTCGTCATCTACTACCACAATCATTTTTCCATTTTTAACATCTTCTAGTGCTTCTTCAATAGTATTAAATTTAAACATCTTTACACCCCTTAATTTTTATTATTATTACTTTATACTGTGAAACGATTTATTAAAATCCATTTTCCATAAGAAAATCCCTACTAATAGCTTTCTTTTCTTTTGGAGCTTCACCATATTTCAATAGTTTTTCAATATACTTTGACATAATATCACTTTCAAGATTAACCACATCACCTATCTTGTTGTTTAATAAAGTAGTTTCACCTTTTGTATGAGGTATAATCGATACTTTAAATTTTTGGGCGTCCACATATGCAACAGTTAAACTAATTCCGTCTATGGTTATTGAACCTTTATGTACAATATACTTTAATATATACGCTGTAGTTTCTATAGCCACCCAAGTGGCATTGTCTTCTTTATAAATATCTAGAATAGTTCCTATTCCATCAATATGTCCACTTACTATATGACCTCCTAGTCTATCACTAGCTCTAAGTGCTCTTTCTAAATTAACGAGGGAGCCCGGTTTTAATTTCCCTAAATTACTACTTCTAATAGTTTCAGCCATAACATCTACACTAAAGCTACTTTTATTAAATTCTGTTACAGTAAGACACACTCCATTGGTGTTAATGCTATCTCCAATCTTTGTATCTTCCAAAATCTTTGTGGCTTTTATGGTGATTCTCGCAGATCTCGCACCTTTTCCTATGGATAGTATCTCACCAATTTCCTCAATCAAACCTGTAAACATCTATTCACATCCTTTATAATAACTTTAAACTTTCACTACATAAGCCTCAATCATGATGTCCTCATCAAATCTAGTTACTTCGGCATCACAAAGCACAATAGAATCTTCCACATGCTCTACGCCCTTGCCACCTACTGGTGTTTTACCAGAAGTCCCTCCAAATATTTTGGGAGAAATAAAAGTAATAACTTTATCCACAATGCATTCCTCTATTGCAGAATAATTTAAAGTACTTCCACCTTCGAGTAGAATACTATCTATTCCCATTTCACCTAGTACTATCATTAAATACTTCAAATCTACCAAATTATTTTTACTAGGAGTTACAATAATCTCTGCGCCCTTTTGTTTTATAGCTTCGATTTTACTCTTATCAGCAAATTCTGTTGTAACTATAATAGTTTTTGTTTTTTCATCACCTTGCAATACCTTTGCCTCTAAGGGTATTCTTGCCTTACTGTCTATAACTATTCTTGTAGGGTTTAGGCTAAGCAAACCATCTCTTCTTGTAGTAAGTTCTGGGTCATCCATAAGGATTGTTCCAATCCCCACCATAATTCCAGATACCCTTTGCCTTAATTCATGCACATAGGCTCTAGATTTTTCATTACTTATCCACTTTGAATCCCCACTAGAAGTGGCTATTTTTCCATCTATCGTCATAGCAGTTTTCATTATACAAAAGGGTTGTTTCGAACTTATGTACTTTATAAAAATTTCATTTGTTTTCATTATTTCTTTTTCCATTATGCCAGTAGTAACTTCTATACCGCTACTTCTAAGGATTTCTATACCTTTGCCTGCCACCAGTGGATTTGGGTCTATCATTCCAATTACCACTTTAGATATTTTATTTCTCACTATAGCATCAGCACAAGGTGGGGTTTTACCATAATGAGAACAAGGCTCCAAAGTTACGTACATGGTTGCACCTTCTACGTCTTCCTTTGAATTTTTAAAAGCATTTACTTCTGCATGTGCTCCGCCAAAATATTCATGATAGCCTTCACCAATTATTTTATTGTCTTTTACAATAACAGCACCCACTAGTGGGTTTGGATTTACAAAACCAACTGCTCTTTTAGATAATTCAAGTGCTCTATTCATATAATAATTGTCCAATATACCACCCCTAATTCTATAATTGTAGTGCAATTTTTACTCGGTATCTCTTTTCTTAGTATGCATAATTTTCAAGAAATAAAATCATATAAATTACTAGCTTGTTATTTGTTTTAATGTGCCTAAATTAATAAAAGCCCTGAAAACAATGTTTTCAGGGCTTAATAAGCTTAATATATTTAATATCAAAATACAAAAGCATCTTCACAACTATCTTCATAGTTAATAAAACTCTCTTATATCTATCATTACTCTCCTTCTCTCATCCAGACTTTACTGTCGGCTCTGGAATTCAACCAGATCTACCTTTCGGCTCGCGGGCTATACCGCCGGTTAGGAATCTCACCTACCCTGAAGGATCTATTCAATTTTCAACTTAAGAATAGCACTTTGTGATTTTACTGTCAAGTGAATAAATATATAATAAAAATAAAGAACCATTTATTTAACACCTTAAATAATGGCTCTTTATAATGTTCATATTTATTTATTTTTCTTATTTCTTGTCTCACTATTTTTTATATTTACATCATTGTCACGCATATCTTTGTCATTATCTGTTCTTTTTATTCCTACTGAAGATAATTGCTCATTTGTAAGTTTCTGCTTTACAGTCATTTAAAACACTCCCTTTCTTAATTTATATTTTCCACCGGGAGAGAGATTTATACTACTATTATATTTATTTTTGCTTTTTTACTTTACAAAGTTAACGTGTTAAAGTAAAATGATATTTATAGCTTGTACAAAAGATAAATAAAGGAGTGTTGAAAATGAAAAATAAATTAAAATTATTAATGGTGGCAATACTTTCCACCGCTATTTTAACGGCTTGTGGAAGTACACCTTCTACAGATAACTCATTAAGTGATATAAAACAAAAGAAAGAACTAATAATTGGTCTTGATGATAATTTTCCACCAATGGGCTTTAGAAATAAGAGTGGTGAAATCGTAGGCTTTGACATCGATATGGCAAAAGAAGTAGGCAAGCGAATGGGCGTAGCCGTAACCTTTAAGCCTGTAGAATGGGATGGTGTTATATTAAGTCTAAATAATAAAGACATTGATGCTATATGGAATGGATTAACCATAACAGACAAGCGAAAAGAACAAATTGCTTTTTCTAAAGTATACCTTCAAAACAAACAAATAATTATTGTAAAAAACAAATCAAATATTTCGAGTAAGATTGATTTAAAGGATAAAATTGTAGGTCTTCAAATGGGTAGTAGCAGTGAAACTGCTCTAAGTTCAGATTCCCAGCTTTCTAGTTCATTAAAAGAGGTGAAGAAGTACTCAAACAATACAGAAGCTCTACTAGATTTAAATGCTGATCGTATTGATGCTGTTATAGTAGATGAAGTAGTTGGTAGATACTACACTAATCTAAAACCAGGTGATTATAAAGTTCTTAATGAAAATTTAGGTGTAGAGGATTATGGCGTAGGTATAAGAAAAACTGACGCAAATCTTACTGCAGAAATAGATAAACTAATAGGCGAAATTGAAAGTGATGGAACTGCAAATAGTATATCCCAAAAATGGTTTGGGAAAGATATTACAAATAAATAATGATTATGAATTTTTCGGAAGTGGGTGTTATATTTGGCTAATTTTATAGACATTACAACTTATATTTTAAAAGGTAGCCTCTTTACAATTGAATTGTATTTTGCAACCATAATCTTTTGTTTGCCTCTTGGAATAATAGGCGCGCTAATTAAAGTCTCAAATTTAAAAATACTTGGTAAAATTGTGGACCTCTATACTTGGTTTTTTAGAGGAACACCCTTACTTCTTCAACTTTTCTTCACATATTTTGGGCTACCTATTATTGGCATTAAGTTTTCTCCTTTTACTGCAGCTGCTCTTACCTTTTCTTTAAATTATGGTGCTTACTTTACTGAAATATTCAGGTCTGGCATTCAATCTATTGATAAAGGACAATACGAGGCAGCCAAAGTATTAGGTATGAATTATAGACAAACTATGTCAAAAATAATACTGCCGCAAGCCTTTAAACGAATAATTCCTCCCACCTGTAATGAGGGAATTACTTTAATAAAAGATACGGCTTTAGTAGCTGCTATAGGATTACAAGATTTACTAAGAGCTGCTAGAGAAATTGTGACTAGAGATTTTACAATCGCTCCTTTTTTTATCGCCGCAATAATATATTTAATCTTTACTTCACTTATTGTCATGGCTTTTAAAAAATTAGAAAAAAAGTATTCAGTTTACGAATAGACAATAACTGCCCCAATAAGAATAACCTGTTAAATTAAGGATGGTGCTACTATGAATTTACTTACGCTAAGTAAAATAAATAAAAGTTTTGATAAAAATGAAGTTTTAAAGAATGTATCACTAAGTTTACAAAAGGGTGAAGTAATATCCATTATTGGTCCTTCTGGCTCTGGGAAAAGCACTCTTCTTAGATGTATAAGTGGGCTTGAGCAGATGGATAGTGGACTAATCGAATTTAATGACATAATTATAGCCGCGGCTAAAAAGAAAATTATTAATATTAAAGCAATTGATGCACATAAAAAAATAGGCATGGTTTTTCAAAACTTCAATTTATTTCCTCATAAAACAGTTTTAGAGAATATTATTGAAGCTCCAATTATAGTAAATAATATAGATAAAAAAGCTGCTATAAACATAGCAAAAAACCTACTAACAAAAGTAGATTTATTGGATAAAATAAATTCTTATCCTTGTACTCTTTCAGGTGGTCAAAAGCAGAGAATTGCTATTGCTAGGGCTCTTGCAATGAATCCTGAGTTAATTCTTTTTGATGAACCAACTTCTGCATTGGATCCTAAACTCACCAGTGAGGTTTTAAAAGTTATTAGAAATCTTGCCCTTGAAAAAATATCACTAGTAGTAGTTACCCATGAAATGGAATTTGCAAGGGAAATTTCAGATAGAATTATTTTTATGGAAAACGGAGAAATACTAGAGACCTCCACTCCTGATTTATTATTCTCAAATCCTAAACATCCAAGAATTAAACAGTTTTTAAATCTTGCCTAAAAATAATTTATTATTATAAAAAGCAAACAAAAAAGATTATCTATATGCTAACATATAGATAATCTTTTTGTTTATTATAACAATTACTATTTAACCATTAATTTAAGAGCCTGGTCTAAATCAGCAATAATATCTTCAACATTTTCAAGGCCTACTGCCAGTCTTACTAAACCATCAGTTATACCAGCTTCTAATCTTTCTTCCTCTGAATATGGTGAATGAGTCATTGAAGCAGGATGTTCAATTAGTGTTTCAGCATCTCCTAAACTAACAGCTATACTGCAAAGCTCAGTAGAATTTAAGAATTTTTTACCTTCTTCAATTCCACCCTTAATTTCAAAAGCAATAATTCCACCGGAAAGACTCATTTGTTTTTTTGCAAGTTCATATTGTGGAAAACTTTTAAGTCCTGGGTAATATACTTTTTCAACTAATGGATGAGCTTCTAAAAATTCAGCTACAGCCATTGCATTTTTGCAGTGTTTTTCCATTCTTATTTCTAATGTTTTCATTCCTCTTATAATCAAGAATGCATTAAAAGGACTTAATGAAGCTCCTGTCATATCTTTAACACCAAATAATCTAACCTGATCAATAAATTCTTTAGATCCAACAGCAAAACCAGAAATTACATCTCCATGTCCATTAAGAAATTTTGTTCCTGAATGTACTACAACGTCTGCACCGAGTTCTAGAGGCCTTTGTGTGTATGGAGTACTAAATGTATTGTCAACTATAACCATACAATCTTCCTTAGCATGAGCAATCTTTGCTATTGCCTCAATATCTGTTATAAGCAATGTTGGATTTGCAGGTGTTTCTAAGTAAATAACTTTTGTGTTTTCTTTCATAGCATTTCTAACATTTTCTAAGTTTGAAACATCAACAAAAGTAACTTCAACACCATATCTAGAAATACCATGAGCCAAAAATGCATGAGTACAGCCATAAAGAGTTTGTGCTGAAATCACATGGTCTCCAGCCTTTAATGCTGTCCACATAACTGAAGATATAGCTCCTATACCTGATCCCATGGACATACATGCTTCTCCACCTTCAAGCATTGCCAATTTTTCTTCGAGTACTGTATTAGTAGGATTTCCTAATCTTGTATAAACATAGCCCTCTTCTTCTCCCGCAAATCTTCTTCCACCTTGCTCAGCTGAGTCAAAAACAAAAGTAGCTGTTTGATGTATTGGAGTAGCTAGTGATCCATACTGATCTTCTTTATTTCCACCATGTATAGCAATAGTCGCAAATCCACTATTTCGTAAATGTTCTCTATCCATCACAATTCCCCCTAGTATAATTTTCTCTTCATATAAATATATAAGCAATAATGCTGCCACCTTTTAGTAAAAGCTTTTTAAATTTGGCATTATAAAATTCTTTAGGCATATGAAATAAATAGCTTTTTATTTATTTACTGTACCTATGCCATTCAACTACAGTTTTTTATATGAATTCTAATATTTATATTGGGAAAATCAAAATTAAATTGATATTATAATAGCCCTAGATTAATTTTTATTTAATGCAGTGGAATTTTTTATAACCATTAAGGTCATAAAAGTGTAAAGCTTTCTTTTCACTTGGAAATTATTCTTTACACCTTTGATTTATTCTTCATATATTCTGTATTTTTTAATTTTATTAATAATAGTAGTATGTGAAACCCCTAATTCCTTTGCTGTTTTTCTAAGACTTTTGTTTTTTGAAAGAGCAATTACTATTGCCTGTTTTTCACAACTTTCCACAAGTTCTTTAAGTTTTAACTCTTTATGCACCTCCAAATCAATTTTATTTTCCATCTTACTCCCTACCCCTATGTCCATAATAAGATTCCCTAAAGATATATATTTCCCACCACACAAATTCATAGCCCTCTCAATTACGTTTTGTAATTCACGTATGTTTCCTGGCCAATTATATGTCAATAATTTATTTATAAAAGATAGCTCTGCACCTTTTATTTCTTTGTTTAATTTTTTATTGAATTTGCATATAAACAGAGTAACTAAAGATGATATATCCGAAAGTCTATCTCTAAGAGGTGGAATATTTATTGGAATAACATTTAATCTATAATATAAATCTTCTCTAAATTTTTTCTGCTGGATCATCTCTTCTAAGTTTCTATTCGTAGCCGCAATAATTCTCACATTTACATTTTCTTCTTTTGTACTACCGATCTTTCTAATAACGCCTTCTTGAAGAACCCTTAAAAGCTTTGCCTGCAGCACTATAGACAATTCGCCTATTTCATCTAAAAACAAGGTTCCACCATCTGCTTCTTTAAAAAGGCCTTCTTTTCCGCTATTCATGGCACCTGTAAAGCTTCCCTTTTCATACCCAAATAGTTCACTTTCAATTAAATTATCTGGAAGTGCCGCGCAACTTATAGTTACAAAAGGATTATTTTTTCTGTTACTTAAACTTTGAGTTGCCTTTGCAAATAGCTCTTTTCCAGTACCACTCTCGCCTCTAAAGAGTACAGTAGAATCACTCTTAGCTACAGTTTCAACTATTTTTTTGACGTTCTCAATCTTACTACTATTTCCTACAATTTCCTTAAATGCACCTTCTGTAGTTCCAGCAATAACATTTGCAATCTCTATAGCTTTATGAATATCTTTAATAGATGCAACTGCACCTACTGTAATATTATTATCATCTACAATTGGTCTACCAGTAGTTAGGTAATGTACTTCTCCTCTTTCTGTTTTAACATTAACTTCTACATTATCATACTTTATGCCACTATTTATAAGTTCTACAGCTGGCGCATCTCCACCTATTAATTTTCTAATATCCATACCTATAGCTTCTTCTTTTTTACAATGAAACACTTTTTCGCAATAATTATTGAAGATGTCTATTTCAAACTTTTTATTTACAACCATTATTCCTTCATCTACTGAATCCAAAATAGCTAAAAGCTTTCTTTCATTTTCCTCATAATTAAGTAAATCCATTTCATTAACCATAACAACGTCTTCTATTGCAGAAATTTGTTTTTTTAACGCTTCCTTCTCTACGTCATTCATATTCTGCATCTTAATACAAATTTTTTTAGGAAAAACTTCCACAGAAAGGAGGTTTATTGCTGCCTTATAAATTTTCTCTAATATCATTACAGTTATTCCCAATCTATCTTTAGTTATTATCTCAAATCTAGTATTTTTCTCCACGCTTATACCTCCTTACTTTCTCTTTTGCCTAAAATCCTAGCATACAAATAGATATACTTGTATGCTAGGATTTCTTTGTTTCTATGTTATATATTAGCCCTCATTAGATTTTTTCTATAACCAACAAAAACATATCCACAAAGACATAACTGAATTGCACTTAAAATCAGAAATTCCACAGTTGCCAAGTAGAACTCCCCTAAAATTATTATTTGAGCAACTATGCTTAAAAAGAATATCCCACCCATTATAGCGGATACAAACCAGGACTTGCTATTTTTCCTTCTAAAACATGAGATTGTTGCTATAATATTTCCCAACCCAAATAATACTATTGCAATAATGCCAGGAATAACCCAGCTTTCAAAAGGAACTTTAGATAGCCATTCTTTCGGATATTCAGTGAGAATTCCCTTACTTGAACTTATCATACTTACTCCTATGGAAATAGCACCTAATGCTAAAATAAAGTCGTAAAACCCTAATAAGTTAACTCTTATTTTTTGTTTCATTTTATATTTCCTCCTACTAAATAAATTTAGAAAGCAATCTTAACCATAGCCTATTCTTAACCCTTAGGTATTTGGGTTAATTTTGATCTATTATCTTTTTCGCCTTGTATTTAGAATAGTTAAACTCGTACCATGAATTTTCTTGTGATAAATCTTTCTTCAAATCCTCTAAATAACTATTAATTTGCTTTGCAATATCCATGTTAGAATCCCCTTTTAACTTTAATATCTCTGGAATAGCATCATAGGATAAATTCCTTAAATATTGTACATCAATTTTCTGTGTTTTATAATATATATCTATATTCTTACTCGCAATTATTTTATCCACATTAATGTAGTTTACTAATACATACATACTCAAAACAATTATTATCAAAATCTTGTTAAGTGATATTTTCCTATTCCAAATCCCTATTAATGACACTACAAATAGCATAAATAGCATAAACATAAATATATGAACAAAAATCCTTAAATAAGTAAATCCATAGGTTTGTTCGTATAGTGACATCTTATAATGAGCTGAAAATAGCATGTTAAAAGTAAATGCTACAAGTATGCTTAAAAATACATTGGATATATTATTTATCCTCTTATTATCCTTTTTAATAAATTTCATACTGCTAAGTAATATAGTAAAATTAATTATTGTAACAGCCACAAGCTCAAAAAAACCTTTTCTTGCATATTCTGAGTAAGTAAATCCACCAGCAGTAAAGTTATTCCCCCCACCATAAAGATAGGAAAACTGAACTATTGAAAATAAAAGATATACTAAATTTATCATGAAAATAATTGTTAAAATAGTAACTGGCTCCCATTTTATATCCTTCTTGTTACTTTCACCTTCATCAAATGCATATTTAAAGCTCCATATATATGAAAATATAATTATAAAAGCTATTATAATAACCAAGAAATGCCCTGTTATTTTCCCCAGGCTTATGTCTTCAAGTCCAATAGAAAAATTTGTTATATAGTTTTTGAATACCATATCTGCTGATGTTAATAACACTAAAATAACAATTAATAAGGGTATAGAAATAATTACTCCTTTTAAAATATTTTTCTTTGTAGAGCTTATTTCTTTTTTATTTCTCGAAGTTATATTCCCTTTTATAAATATAAAAGGCTTATAAAAATTCTCTGAAATAGATTTAATACCTCTCTTAAATACTTTTCTTATTAAATTCGAACTATCCCATTTTATGTTCTCATATCTAATTAATACCGTGCTTACTAGCGTGAGTACCAATATCATTATCCCATTAAAAGAGTTTAAAATAACATTAGAATGAATAGAATAATTTAACGCTATTAATACTGTAGGAATAATCGTAATAAATCCAATGCTTTTTTTAACATAAACCTTTTCCCGAGCACTCCATAAGAAAAACCCCATAAACATAAGATAGAAAATAGGAATAGAAATACCAGATTGTTTACCTATAAAGAACCTTTCATAAATTATTGCCAAAATAAGAGCAACACCAATAGTATAAATTTTTTCATTCATACCAATTTGAGCATCTATGTTCTTTGTTTCTTTCATACGTTTTTTTTCTAATAACCTTATATTGTCATACTTATAATTTGGAAAAGAAAAAACTAAACTTTGGACTGCCTTTAACCAATTTTCACTATAATCTTGCTCTATACATTCTTCTAGTAAAAGTCTTAAATAATTTATATTATCTCTATGGAATTTTTCTTTTTCAAATAAATCAGTCCATCGAAGACCCTCCATATAAAAATTTCCTACATGTTTTTTAATTTCTTTTGTTGAAATATCAAACTTATCATTCACACTCTCTATATTAATTAAATAAGTTTCTATGTCTGAAGATAACTCTTTTTTAAATTTTAAAATAACTTTATAAGGCATATTAATTTGCTCTGTAATCTCGCGAGCAATTGCATCACTCGGAGTCTCCCCATCATTTATTTCTCCTCTTACAAAAAAATTAATAGGTTCACTATTTTCTTTATGACCATATGCCATAAGAACCATATTATCTTTTACAATAATAGCTTGAACATACTTACTCTCCATTCTCTAAATTCCTCCTACTATTACATATTTAAATACACTAGATTTCATAATTTTAATCATCTTCACTATATTCAAGTATATCTCCTGGTTGGCAATGCAGTTCTCTACAAATAGCTTCTAAAGTACTAAATCTAATGGCCTTTGCTTTAGAAGTCTTTAATATAGATAAATTTGCATTTGTGATTCCAACTCTGCTTGATAACTCTTGCAAAGATACCTTCCTTTTTGCCATCATAACATCTAAATTTACGACAATTGCCATATTCATCCTCCTAGTAGTTCACTAGCTACATAACAATTCTCAATTGTTATGTACTCCAGTATTTTGGGATATAAATAACATTTATTCTCGTTATTTATCCTTATATTGTGAATTCATTTTCTTCTTTAGCTTCAACAGCTTGTTTAAACACCTGAGATAAAATTAGAATAAAACACCCAGCAAAAAAGAATATTAAGAATTCAATATCAGTATGTATTCCACTATTGTCAACATAGGCAATTTTAAAGTTTTTATATTGGCCATTTATAACAAAATTTATAGCATAGCAAATTGAGATTACAAAACTTAACAGAGATATCCTTTTCAAACAAAGCACATTATCATTAATAAAAGGTGTTACATTTATTAATGAGCTAACTATTTTTCTAAGATTAAATAAGATTAGTATAACGGCAATTCCTCCTAGACTAAATAAAATGTATGTGATAATAAATCTACCCCATGACATCTCTACTACCTTTTCCATTAATATTCCTTTTGACAATGTAAAATAAACAACTATTCCAATAATAATCATAATATCTAATGATATTTTTAATAATGAAGCTAAAGACATTTTCCCATAATATTTCATTTAATATTCCTCCTGAACTAATATTTCTTTCAATTTCAATATTACTACCAATTGAATTGTTTTTCAATGTATTTTTATTGTTTTTCAATATATTTATTTTAAAATTTTGTTAACAAATATTATAAATGTATCTTTTAATTATAGCTTTTGATATAATAAATTGATATTTATGAATTAATTTGAGTTTTATATTTTTGTAATATCGAGAGGATGATTAAATTAAGATGCTTTATTATTTAATAAATTCTATGCATTGGGCATGGGTTCAATTTTTTATTGCTATATCAAACTCTTCTGACCCTGCGCCTCAGCTTTTACTAACCTTTGTGGTTTTCATAATATTATATCTTTTGAATAACAAATTAGAAGCTATATGCTGCGTATTCAATATAGGCATTACTGGTTTCACCAATTTAATACTTAAAAACACAGTGAAAAGATATAGACCCATGGAAATAAGATTAATTGACGCTCATGGGTACAGTTTCCCTAGCGGTCATTCTTCAATTTCTACAGCTATTGGTCTTGTACTTATTTACTTTATACTTAAACGAATAAAGAATAAAAAAATTGCCTATACATTAAGTGGTTTAATATTTACTTATCTAATTCTTGTAGGAATTAGTAGGGTTTATCTAGGTGTTCACTATCCAACAGATGTTCTTGGTGGATGGGTTATAGCTATAATATGGTCCTACATTACTATTTCCGCTTATAAATTTTGTATGAGCAAAGGCGTAAATAAATTTTTAGACAAATATTTTACTATTAAACTTAATATTTTTAAACGTAAGGCAAAATCTATTTAGTTTTACTGTGCACTTAAAGCCCTAATTATTCATTTTTGAATAATTAGGGCTTTTTATCTATATGCGTTGTGGAGTACCCTTTGTCAATGGCAATCTAAAAACTTCTTTACAATTAAAAACAATTGTTTTATAATGAATAATAGTTCATTTAAAATGAATCGCAATTCATTATAGGAGGTTACACAATGCCAAAGATAATTAGAGACCTTAAAAAAAACATTAAAAAGTCTGCCATGGAACTATTTATTGAATATGGTTATGAACAAGTTGATATGAAGATGATATCGAAAAAATCTGGAATAGCAGTTGGTACACTTTATAATTATTATAAAAGCAAAAAATTACTTTATATGGATATTCTCGAAGAAAGCTGGCAAAGCACCTTTTTAAATCTTGATGAAATAAGCAGTCTTACTACCATTCCCTCCAAAGAAAAAATAAAAAAATTAATAACTACTTTGTACGAAGACACTGAAACCAGAAATGGTCTAGGCAAACACTTCCTCGGTAATTCACCTTTTGAATTAAACGAAGATGAAAATTTTAATAATCTAAAAAATAATTTACTCACAAAAGTTAAAAATATAATTAGCTCTGTTAGTAAAATAGAAACATTGAGTAAATGTAATAACGTAGATGTTATGTTAACTGAATCATTACTATTATTAATATTAACAACATTCCAACTTCATCCTGAAAATAAAAATGACAATATTAACTTTCTGGTTGAATTTATAAATTTATCTATAAAATAAGGAGATGATTTTTATGAGTGTTTATCTTTATCTAGTAGCAATAATTACAGGTATTGGTACAGGTGTTATAACAAGCCTTATTGGCGCTAGTGGTGTTATGATTATAGTTCCCATTTTAACTATGTTTTTTTCAGTTAGCGCTCACACAGCTATTGGTACTAGTCTTTTCGTAGATGTAATAGCATCTTTAACTGTATCTTATTCATATTATAAAAGTGGAAATATCGAACTAAAATCTGGTATATGGATAGCTATAACTTCTATTTTTGGTGCTCAACTTGGAGCAATGCTCGCAAGCAACATGGGCGATAGTAACCTTAGTTCAAGCTTTGGTATTGTGCTCCTCTTAGCAGGTTTTGCTATGTTACGTAAGGGCCTTAAAAATAAGAAAGCTGAATCAACTGCTCCAAAGAAATTTATTAACTTCAAACATGAGTGGCAGAAAATAGTAGTTGCTTTAATTATTGGGTTAGGCATAGGAATATTAAGCGGAATATTCGGAGCTGGTGGAGGAGTTATGATCCTTTTAGCTTTAATAATGATATTATCTTTTCCTCTTCATAAAGCAATAGGTACTTCTACCTTAATAATGGCTGTAACAGCTTTTTCCTCTACTATTGGTTATGGGGCTAGAGGCAATATAGATTTCACTTTAGGAGTTATAATAAGTGTAGGTGCAGTTATTGGTGGTGTAGTCGGTTCACGCTATGCTAATAAATTCAATGAAAAGACTTTACAAAAAGTTGTAGGTATATGCTTTATGGCTATGGGCATAATTATGACTGTTATTGCACGCCTATCATAAAATCCAAAAAAACACACCCCTAGATGGGTGTGTTTTTTCCGTATGATTTCACTTGACTTCACTTTATTTTATTTCTATGAACCCCAAATCTGCCTCATTTCCTCACAGTTTTCTAATAACTCATCTAAAGTTCCTTGTGCTTGCACATGTCCATCTTTCATAACTATAATATTATCTGCCTTTTGAAGAGCAAAGCGTCTGTTTGAAACTACTAAACAGGTTTTATCTTGCTGCTCAAAAATTCTATTCCAAAGTTTCATTTCCGTTTCTACATCAAGCGCGCTTGATATATCATCAAAAATTAATAGCTCTGGGTTTCTTACAAACATACGAGCAGCTGCTACTCTTTGGATTTGTCCACCAGACAATTTAACTCCCTTAGGACCTATAACTGTATCAAGTCCATTTTCTAAGGCATCTAAATCCTCCTTAAGTATTGCTGAAGCAATGGCACTATTTAAGTCTACCTGATTTTCTGGAAGCCCTAGTAATATATTATTTCGCATGGTGTCACTAAATAAATTTGGTACTTGCGCTGTATAAGAACTAATTGGTGGTACAAAAAATTCTGAAGGTTCTTTTACTCTTTCATCATTCCAATATATTAAGCCACTATCTGATGGAAGTAGCCCTAGCAAAGTCTTTAGTAACGTGGTTTTTCCTGAGCCTATACGCCCTGTAATCACTGAAAAAGATTTTTCCTTCAACATAAAATTAATATTTTTTATCCCTCCACCTGAATTTTTGTATACATAAGTTAATCCTTCTACTTTTAATTTTTTTAATTTTTTCCCTTCTATATTTAAATTGAACTTTGGCTTCTCAAGTTTTCCTTTCAAATATAATGAATTATGCTTTACCAAAGTTTCTTGTGGTTCCCCCTGTAAAAGTTCATGCATACGTTTAAAAGCTACACCTGTTTGCTGATAATCAGATATAAAGGTTCCAAAGGAGTGAGTAAAATCAGCTACAAAGGTTAAATAATATATAAACAATGCAAAATCCCCTACAGTAAAGGTTCCCGCTTTCATACTTTGCCCTACTAAAAGCAAAATAAATCCTGTACCTATGCTCACTGTATTGGTAAATACTGAATCTAAAAGCTGACTTAATACACTATCTCTAAGTACCATTTTATGTCTCTCTTTATTAAGCTTATTTAGGTGATTCATAATATAATCTTCTGAACCTGAAACTTGAATAGCTTGTACCGACCCAAATATCTCTCCAAGAGCCCCTGTAACTTTTCCTGTAGCTTCTCTAGAAGCCCTTCTATATTTTTCTACACGCTCACTAGCGATCTGTGCAATAGCTACTACTGCTACTAAAGGCGTAAATACAAATATAGTAATCCCAGCATTTATTCTTAATAAGATAACTATTGCTACTATAGCAAAAACTGCTGTTCCAATTACATCTAAAGTCCAACTAATTGCATCCTCTGCTTGCTCAGCATCATCACGAAAACAGTTAACAGCCTCACCTACTGAATAAGGTATTGAATTTGACCCTGGTTTTTGTAGAATACATTGGAGCAAATTTCGTCTAATAAGTGCACTCATAGTAAATCTATGAACAATATCAGTTCTGGCTCCACAAAATATCCCCATAATAGTCACAATTGCCGTAACTGCTATTAAGACTATAAGCCCCCAAATGCCAACATTAAGTGTTGCTTTTCCACTAAGAGTGTCAAAAAACTCCTTAGCTATAAGTCCTGGTATTACTGGAGATACAAGAATAAAAATCCACATTAAACAATTAGCAAAATAAAGCCACGGTCTATATTTTATAAGCTCCCACATAAGTCGAAAGGTCTTCATATCCCCTTTATTTTCTTTTTTCATTGGTATTTCATTTATGCTATTTTCCATTTATTTATCACCCCGTATTCCTTATATTCTAAAATTCTTAATTCTTAATTTAACTTTCCACTTTTCATTCTCAACTATTCTTCTACGCAATTATGGATTCTTCCACATCTTCCATACATTTTTGAAGTAAATTGAAAAATTTAGATTCTTTATCCCTTAATAATCTTTCCCTATTACCATATTCTGAAACACTTCCATTTTCTAAAATCAAAATATCATCTGCCCTCTGAACTGTCCATAAACGATGAGCTATAATAATACAAGTTCTATTTTCTAGAAGTTTATTTAAAGCTCTTTCAATTAATTGTTCTGTTATAGGATCTAGCCTAGAGGTCGCTTCATCAAGTATAACAAGACTTGGATTTTTTAGAAAAACTCTAACAAAGGCAAGTAACTGTGCTTCTCCAGCTGATAACCCACCTCCACCAGCATCTAGAATAGTGTCTAGTCCATTAGGTAATGAATTATACCATTCCTGTAGTCCTATATCATACAGTGTAGCTAGTATTTCTTCATCTTTAATATTCGGATTAAAGAAGGTTAAATTCTCCCTAACTGTAGCATTAAAAAGTTGAACATCCTGTGTTATAAAAGCCGTATTCCGCCTAAGTTCCTTCAGTGATACTGAATTTAGTTTTTTACCTTCAATATAAATATCACCCGTCTTTGGATCATAAAGTCTTGCTAGCATACGAGCCAGAGTTGACTTTCCACTACCTGTACGTCCTAAAACTCCAAGCACCTTTCCTTTAGGAATATTAAAAGAAACATCCTTTAATACTGGAACCCCCTCTTCATATTCAAAAGAAATATTCTTAGCTTCAACAGATATTGCTCCAGTACTAAGTAACTTTTCAGTACCATCCACTATCTTTGATTTCATATTTAAAAGTTCTTGAACCCGAGCAACACTTGCTCCAGCCTTTTGTAAATCCTCGAGCTGAGTTCTTATTTCCTCAATAGGCTTACTTAAGGATTCCGTATAATTAAAAATCAAATAAACTGTTCCAATAGTAATTAGCCCCCTACTCCATAGATATCCACCCACACCAAAGGCGATAATATTTCCTATAGCAAAAATACCTAAGGTACTTGCCCACATAAGATAATATCTTAATTTAGCTTTTTTCGTAATTGGAAGCCAATTTCTTATTTGCTTATAAAATTTATACATAACATACTCTTCAGCACCACTAGAACGAACATCCTCTGTGTTTCCAATCTCTTCTCCTAGAAAACCATAAAACTTAGCACTGATCTCTCTATTTTTAACCCATTTGTCCACAGAATTCGCTTGAATTTTCCAAAGAGTATACATAGCAGCAAAAGCAAAAATAGATAAACTTATACCCACTCTAAAATCTTCTCTAAATAAAAGAATTAATATTCCTATAACCAATACCCCATTAGTTAAAACATTTATCATAAATTTTGAGAAGAAATTAAATAATGCCGTAACATCCCCATCTACTCTTTCAATAATTTCTCCTGGTTGATGACTTTTATGAAAGCTCATATCTAAACTAATACAATGCTCCACGAGCTCTGCCCTTAATGCATTAGTAGCTGTCCATCCTACATTTTGACTTACATAGGTTGCTATAATGGCAAGTACCTGCTGAATTAATGCTGCACCTATAAATATAAGAGCAGCTATAGTTAGCATTTTAGCTGATTTCCCTTCAGTAGCTGCATCTATAAAATAACGTAAAATCTGAGGATTAACTAATTGAAGTGCCACACTACTACCTAAAATTAAGGTAAGCAAAAATACTCTAAGCTTTTGTGGCTTTAAAAATTTCCATAATAATTTTATATATTGTTTAACTTGTGTGTCCATTTTAATTCTCCTTTCTTGGGGACGGTTAACAACTTATTGACCTATTTAATCGATTGAATATTAATCGTCCCTATATTGGGTAAAAATTACACCCCAGCGATATAATTTTTAACTTCCCTAACTTATCTTACCTATTAATATCTTTTCAACTTCCCCGGCTAAATCCCAAACATTACAATCTTGATTTGCAAGAACTACAAGTGTTGTATCTATGGAAGGATAATAATTGAATTTACATGCCACGCCAGGGTTACAACCATCTTTAGTTATATATCTCACTTCATTATTATCATTGCTAACAATGAATTCATAACCATAGCCCATCATATGTGTGATTTTTTCATACTTTGTGTGTACTACTTTTGGTGTAAATAAACCCGCTGTCATTGCTTTAGACAATACCCTACCATTGTAAATCTCGCGCACAAACAAATCTAAATCTGCAACCGTTGTATATGCTCCAGAATCTGGTGATCCTATTGGTGGATATGAATATATGTTTTTTCTCCATCCAATAACTTCATCTTTTTCATTGCATATTTCTGCATATCCTTCTGCAACATTTTCGTTTACGCCATCCATACTATAGAAGTCAGTATCGTTCATGCCTATTTTATTAAAAACATTTTCTTTTATATATTCACGATATTTCCGCCCTGTAATTTTTTCAATAACGAGTCCTAACAAAACAAAGGCAACATTATTGTACCTACAACCATTTCCCGGCTTAAAGTTAGGTTCTTTATGAATAAATTGCGGTAAAAAATCAACCGTTTCTCTTACCGAATAGTTTGGCTTTTCCTTCCAAATATCTTCATACTCTTCACCTGCTTCTTCATCTGCATCATCGCCAATTCCAGATGTATGCGTTAAAAGATGATAAATATTAACCTCTTTTGATATAGTAGTGTCTTTTATATCTAAAATTTCTAAAACTTTATCTTCAAAGGATATTAAGCTTTTATCAATTAACTGAAGTATTCCAACAGTAGTAAATAATTTTGTAATAGATGCTGTATCAAATTTTGTTGTGATTGTATTCTTAATTTCAAAGCCCTTGTGCGCCTCTCCATATGCGCCCTGAAATATAGTTAAATCTCCTTTTTTAACCAGTGCTGCCCCTGAAAAATTATTTTCTTGTGCATATTCATTGAAAATTTGTTTTACTTGTTCTTGTATATTCATAATGCATATCCCCCATTTTAAAATTATTTATCCCCAAAAGCATATAAGACGGACATTGTAGCAGCTATCCCTTCTACCTCTTTAATTTCTCTAAGCTTTTCAAAAACTTCTGCTTTAAAGTCCTCCATCCTATCTTCTGCTATCATTTCTAGTACTTCTATATATCCATGAGTCCAAAGTTTGTCCCACCATTCTTGTTCATCTTTATATATGAAATCTTTATCTTCACTTATAACTTGTATGTTTTTAAATCCAGCGCCCCTTAAAATTTTA
The DNA here is from genome assembly GCF_011065975.2 of Clostridium sp. FP1. Taxonomy (NCBI): domain Bacteria; kingdom Bacillati; phylum Bacillota; class Clostridia; order Eubacteriales; family Clostridiaceae; genus Clostridium; species Clostridium sp. FP1. The sequence goes on from NZ_JAAMNJ020000001.1 coordinate 4,107,005, forward strand.
TATAAGCCTTCTTCTGTATCAAATTCGGGACTATCCTCCTCTTGATATTCATCTATTTCATCTTCAAATTCAGGTAAATATTTTTGGACTAAATCATCTAACCACATAAATTTTTCATCTTCTTTTCTTGAAAAAGTAGTGAATGAAAACCTGCCACCATTTTTTAGAACTCTCATAAATTCATTGAAGGCAATTTTATAATTTGGAAAGAAGAATACTCCAAATCCACATAGTATATGATCAAAAGTTTCACTGTTAAAATCTAAGTTTTCAGCGTCCATTACTACTGCTTTTGTATTCTTAATACCTCGTTTTTGAATTTCCAAATTAGTTTCATTAACCATGCCTTGTGCTATATCAATACCTATAACTTTTCCATTCTCGCAAACTTTGTCTGCTGCTAAAAAAAGTGAAGCTCCTTTTCCTGATGCCACATCCAGTACTTTTTCACCTTCCACTACACCCGCAATTTCAACCAATCGCTCTCCAAAGTATGCAAAAAATCTTGGACCACTACTATCAAAAACTGCTGATACCTTATTGAATAAATCAGTTATGCTATTCTTAATTTCTATATTTTTATTTTCCATAAATATCTCTCTCCTTTTACCTAACTAAAAATATAACCTATAGTTCATACCATCCTATCTTTCATTATAAGTTCAGTTCTTATAAAATAACATCTTACTTTCTTCTTTAAACCCTACCTTACTGTATAACCCGATTGCCTGCAAATTTTCTAAACCAACACATAATCTAATATTACCTATTTTTTCAAAAGATAAAATCCAATTGATTGCTATTTTAATTAATTTACCGCCTAATCCTTTACCTCTCATATTTTCTCTAACTCCGAAAAATTCAATACAACTTTCACCAAATTCTGGCTCAACCTCTACATAAGTATATCCAATCAATTTCTCATTATCTTTTATAAAAAACACCTTTCTACGTTCATTAATACGGCTTAAAATATCGCTTCCTGAATAATAAGTATTAGGGAAATTCTTATCATGAAGTAATTTAAATTCATTATTGTATTCGAATGTAAGTTCAAAATCTTTCACTTCAAAAATTTCTTTAAAATCATCTCTACCCAAGCTCATAATAAAGTGTTCACCATTATTTTTAAATCCATATTCCTTCGCAAATTGTATACATTGAATGTTTTTGCTATTACAAAATATCCCAAAACTAGCACAGCAATTTAATATATTTTTTCTTAAAAGTAACCATAGTTTACTCGAAACATTTTCTTCACTATATAATTCTTCTACAAAAGGCCCCCATAATTCTCCATAGCTTTTTTCTTCCTCTACATCTATACCGAGCACCCCTATAAGCTTTTCACCATCATATGCACCAACAAAATATTTTTCAATATTCCCGTCCTCAAAGTCTTCATATAAAGCATTAAGTACTTTTTCTTTCGTTTTTTCACAGTATCCTATATTATAATTTTCTTTAGAATTCATAAATTCGATAAACTCTGCTAGTTTATCTATTTCATTATTTTTTATTGTATTTATTTTTACCATATAAATCACTCCCACTACCCCTCATAAACACTGATCACTTATTAAGTGTAATTCCATTATGAATATTTCTTAAGTATATTTATACCCTCCCAGTAATAATCGGGTGCTTGTATTTTAGCCCAACTGCATATACTACGTCCTCTATAAAGTTCATATAATTGCTTTTTCTTTCCTAAATTATTACTAAATTTCATGTATTTTTCATAACCCAGTTTGAAAGCCTCTGCAAATTTTTGATTTTCATCTGTTAGTTTATAGTAGCAATCAATTATTTCTGAATCTCTATCATATGGAATGCAATGTTCAAAATCAATTAATGCTGAAAGTTCCCACTTATTATCTACTTTCTTAACAAGAATATTTCTTTCTCCAAAATCCCCATTATGAAGGTATGACACTTTAACATCATCTACTAAGTTCAATTTTCCCTTTAAAATTTCTGCACATTGTCTTTGAAGTGGTTCTTCCTCTAAATGTTGGTCAAAGAGCTCCTTCAAAACTTCATCAACATTTTTTCTAAAAAGCCTAGAAAAATCTTTTTTATTATCTATACTTTTTCCATTCTCATCCCAATTACCAAAGAAATCAAAGGTCTTTAAGCTATGTATTTTACCTAGCTGTTCTCCCATTGTTTCATATATTTCTTTTACATTATCTTCACTCATAACATCTTTAACTTTGGCAAATACTTCACCCTCTTTATGCTCCATAAAAAGCCACTCTGTACCACCGCAAAGTTTGCCTAACTTTAAGATTTTAGGTGCTTTAACGCCACTTCCTTCAAGGAATTTTAACGAAGCCACTTCCCTATTCCATCTATTCTTTTTGTAATAAAGCTTAACTACTCCTATTATTCCACTTTCATTTTTAACGATATAAACAAGGTGTCTTTGAAGTTCATGATTTCCTATTGGTACTACTTCTATATTCTCATTTAATAATTTTGAAACTATTTCTTTAATATATCCATCTGAATAATTTAATATATCCACTTCTTCTCATCTCCTAACGTAGGTTCCGTTAACAAAAAGCCATAATATCCAACTACTCTATTATTTATTTTCTAATCCTCATGCATTACTTTGCATTTTTGGAGCCATAAAACTTTATACTCTTCATCTGAAATAATTCTTTTCTCTAAATCCACTATAGAATTTATATTCTCATTAATGCACCAATCAACACATATCTGATAAGCATCCCAATCTAAATCATCTTCATCCCAATATACTTTTATCTCATTAATTCCATTTAAATATGCTGCATATGCTCTTGTATGACCATCTGTAAAAATTATTTTATTATTTAATTTTTTAATAGGTATTGCTTCATAACTATTAATATCTTCTGGTTTAAACCAGCTTAAAACCTTTTGTAACTTCATTGAATTTACATATAATTGACTTGGTTGTATTTCATATAAATTCATTATTATCTCTTTGTTCATATTAATCTCTCCTCCTATGTGAGCAATGGGGACAGTTAAAAACTTTTTATATTATTTTAATTTTGTTAACCGTCCCCAACTTTCTAATACTTCTTAAATTGAAATCCCAATACATCTATATCCTCTTGTTTGTTTAATCTCTCATCATAATTTTTTCTAAGCTGAATCATATTTAAATGATCGAACCCACATTCCCTATATAATTTAATAGCACCTGTATTTCTAGGAATAACATCAACAAACATTGTTATTATCGCTTTTTCTCTCATAAGTTCATCTAATGCTGCCATAGCCTTCTTGCCTACACCTTGCCCTCTAAATTCTTCTGAAATATAAAAATCCTCTAACCATGCAACATTTTGACCTCCAAATCTTACATAGAAAAAGCCTACTGGTATTTCATCTTTGAAAACACTATACACTTTCCCCGTTCCCTGCCATTCCTTAAGTGTTTCAACTGATTCTTCATCACTTTGCCAAAACTCTTTTGGTGCATTAGTTAATTTTCTATGATAATTCATAAGCTTCGTTATCATTTTAGCTGTATTCATAAATAAATCTTGCTGTAATTCTTTTATGCTTATATTCATTCTAATTTCCCCCTTGATTTTCATGTTTAATTTTCCTCTTCTTTTGTTTGGGAATAAAGCTCTGCCCATGCTGGAAAAAATCCAGCATTTATAGCAATATTCTGTGAATGAAAATGAGAATCCACTGTGCCATAAAAAGGCACTTTCCCTCGTTTCAAAATCTCATTCTTTAAAAGTATAGTCAAGTTTGTCCCTATACCGCGGCCACGATACTCAGGCAAAACATCAATTCCAATTTGCCACATAGTTTTGCTATCTGCACTGGCACCTGCCATACCCATTATGTTATCTCCCTTAAAAGCTGCAACTGCAAGCACATCTGGATGATTTTCATCAAAAACAAAAGCTTGTCCGAATCTATCATCATTCTGAAACTGCAAAATATCTTCACACTCATACCATTTTACATTGGTAATAGGTTCTATACACGCCACCTTAGGATTTGGTAGATAATAGTGGTGAATATCTGCTATTTCATGTCCAAATTCTTGCAATTTTTTATCTATTACTCGTAGTTTGGGATATTCAAAAATCCATACATCTCTATTTAGCATTTTTTCTTCACACCAAGACATCATTATAGGTGATGTACTTATAATTACTTTCCCACCAAAACAGAGTAGTTTTAAAAAGCATCCGTCATTATCATAAATACGTCTACCATAAGTGAGCTTATTTTCAACTATTGTATTTTTTTCTTTTTCAAAATCAGATACCTGGCAATTATAGTCCAGTGCTAACTGCTCTCTCGCAATTTGTAAAATTTCAGTTTTTGTATACATAATGTTACCCTCCATTTATAAATAATTTTCAGAACTTCCCCTTAATTAAATCATCTTCTTCGAAACTCCAATATTAACGACTTTAGAAGGATATTTAGACTCCAACTGAAGTTTTATTTTTTTTATAGCATAAATCTCCCACTTATATAAGTAGAAGATTTTCCTTCTGAAATGTCGTTAAAACTTAAAAAAGTTGTTAACCGTCCCCAGTTATTTACTCTCACCGATTAACTTCTCTAATATTTTCTTGTATCTATCATCTTTAATCTCAAAATAAGGTAAATACTCTATCAAGTGTGAGTCTAATTGAATTTTACCTTGCTCCACTAACTGCATTATTCCTGTAGCTATGAAAGTCTTTGATACTGACGCCATATGAAATAGTGAGTATTCATTTATTGATTCTTTAGTCTCAATATTTTTCACACCAAAGCCTTTTGTATAAATAACTTCATTATCATAAACCACACCTACTGCCAGGCCTGGAATATAGTTTTTTACCGTATATTCATTAAGTACCTTATCTAAGTTTTCTATTATTTGATTTTTAATTTCCATCATAATCGCCCCTTTTATATTTGGTAAATTACAGAACTTATTAACCATTCCCAATTAATCCTACTTGACCATTGATATAACCTTTATTATTTCTTAACTGTCCCTTTTTCAAAAAATTAAAGATGCATATGAACATACATTCATCTACATCCTTTTAACCAGTCACCTAAAGTGCCGGAATTCCATTATTATATATGCTTTCATCCAATTTTTTTTACTATGGATAAATACCTAACATATATTAATCTAAAATAAAAAGCTGTGTTGTCAAAAACAACATAGCTCTAATTTCAAATTATTATTAAGCAAGATAACGCTAAGCTGTAATTACTTTTTATAAATCTAGCATTAAAGTAGAAACATACTTCCTAGCACTTTTATAACTTACTATAATGTTAATGAAAATCAAAGAATTGTAATTGATGTTGTTCAATCAATATATTTAAAATCCTAAAATCCACAGCAAACAAACCTAAACTATTAAAAATATAATCTTTAACATTATAGATTACTATATACTTTGAGTATTTCAAATAAACCTAAAATATAGAGTTCATAAAAACACTTATACCTATAGTATTTCTGCTATGATTTTACTATTAGATTTTAAATTTATTATAATTGTAACAACATAATAATCATTCTTCAGTTCCCCTTTCACAGTAATCATTTTTTAATATACCGACTTTGTTAAGCTGTCGATATATTGATTATATTGTATATTTTCCCATTAGTCAATGTTTTTATAAATATAATTTTCCGAACTTTCTATTAAATTATAAATTTGGATGCTATACATCAATTTCTTAATTTTAATGAATAATTTTGTTCAAAAAAAAGACACCTTCATAAGTGTCTATATACAGCATTCACTATTTTTTCACATTTTAAGTATGCAATATCTGTTATATTCTTTCCTGTAGCAATTTCTACAAAATTTAACTCTTTAGCACTTATATCTAGTTTAGATTTAGTTTCTTTTATTTCAGCCTTAAATTTACCAGACATATTTACACCTTGGTGAGTTAATAATCAAAGAGAATATAAAAAATTACAATTTATATTCTCTAATAATTTTAACCATATTTCAGAAAGAAAACCCCCTCCACCTTAACACTGAACCTTAGAGTCCCATATACCTGATTACTATACTGTAAACTTAGATAAAATACTTAAAAGTTTATCTGAATTTTCTTTCGCAGCTTTAGTTTCATCTATAACTTCACTTGATTTTTGTACCACATCTGTAAGTTTTTCTGTAATATTTATAGTACCTTGTGCCCCTTCTGTTGCAGCAATGGTTATTCCATCCATTGTTTTAACAATAACCTCAATTGACTCAGATAATTCCAATGTGCTTGAGCTAAAATCACCTACTAAAGTATTAACAAAATTAGCATCATTACTGTATTTGTCTCCCGTTTCTACTAAATCCTCATAATCCTTTAGAACCTTAGTATCTATAAATTCTAATACTCCAATAGAACCAGTTGATAAATTAGAAACTGCAGATGTCACCGTTCCTGTAATCTTTTGTATTTCAACTACTGTATCATTGGATTGCTCTGCTAATTTTCTTATTTCATCTGCTACTACAGAGAACCCTCTACCAGCTTCCCCTGCACGAGCTGCCTCAATAGCTGCATTAAGTGCTAATAAATTAGTTTGAGAAGATATTTCAAGTATTGTATCTGAAAGTACATTTATTTGTCCTACTACCTTTGAGTCTTCAATGGCTTTTTCTAATTTAGTCTTTGCATCAAAATAAGTTTTATTGGTATCTTGCCTAGACTTTAACGCGTTATTTTTTAAGTTTACTGCTCTATCATTTATTTCTTTAGAAGAAACTTCCCCAGCACTAGCTTTGTTTGCTAAAGAATCAACAACTAAATTAGCCTCATTAACTGTTGCATTTATTTCCTCTGTAGATGCAGCTGTTTCTTCCATACCAGCAGCTAACTCCTCAGTAGTGGCAAATACATCTTCTATTTGCATATTCAAACTATACATGTTTTTGCTAATCATATCTACGGTTTGAACTGTAGATGCCGTATTTTCATTTACTTCAATCATTATAGTTCTTAAATTAGCTAAAAACTTATTTATAGCACTTGCAAGAACACCTAATTCATCCTTAGAAGAAATTTTGATTTCTTGAGTTAAATCTCCGCCCTTACTTGCTAATGTTTCCATTTCATCTCTTAAAATATTTATAGGTTTAAGAATGCTTGCTATTATTAAAGCACTTGCAGCTACTACCAATAAAACTGATATTAATATAATAACTATAAAAGTATTTCTAGCCTTTCCATATGCAATGTCACCTTCATCTGATGTTTGTTTCGCATCTTTGTTATTATATTCCACCAGTTTTATCAGTTCATTACTAGCTGCATCAAAAGCTTGTTTACCCTCATTATTCATTATTTTTATAGCTTCTTCTGTTTTTAATTTCCTGCTTAATTCTATTACTTTCTTGTGAAGTTCCAAATATTTAGTCCACTGACTGTTTATTGCATTATACATTTCTCTATCATCATCTGTTGTGATAGTTTTCCCATATTCACTGAATGACTTATTTATTTCATTGCTTTTTTCATCCATTGATTTTTCAATATTGCTCATATTTTCATTAGAAACGGATATAATATGATCAAACTCTAAAATTCTATAATCTGATGTCATAGTGTTAATATTCCCAGACTGTTGGATTCCTGGAATATTCTCCGTTGTTATTATTGTTGACCTATCATTGACCGCTTTAATGATTTTTACTGAGTAAACCCCCATTGCTACTAGCACAATTAATATAAATGTAAATATTAAAATTAGTTTATTTCTGATTGTCAATTTATTCAATTTCCATCCTCCTTATTGCATTTTTAGACAAATACAAGTTCTTTTATATTATATATCGTTATATTTTGTTTTTTCTTTATAATTTAATTAATATTAATTTTATATCTATACCATTTTTTGTATTAATCCGAATGTATCTATGTCTTAAATAATCTATAATATAAAATGCTAGATATTATGTTGCAAAAAAAATCTCCCATAACAAGTTATAGGGGATTTTTTATAGTTTTATATGTCTTATTTAGCTAAGTTCACTTCTTCTTAACATCGGTTTAATAATTGCTGCTAAAGGTATAGCTATGGCAACTCCTAATCCCGTTGTTATTACCGATGATACCATTTTTACTACTGCAACCTTAAAGCCTACAAATACAAACCAGTTAACAAGAAAATATCCAAGTAATGATACTACTCCACCAGCTATAAAACCAATAACGTTTTGTGTCATACTTCTGCCTTCTTTTCCTCTTGCAAAAGCAATGCTTCCTGCTGTATATCCTGTTAATCCTTTTATTATTAATGTAGGTAAAACCCAAGCTATATAAGCAGGATTTGTTGCATCAAATAATGCACATCCAATGCCTCCTGCAAAAGCTGCATCCTTACCAATTATAACCGCTGTAAGAAATATAACTGTTGTTCCTAAATGAACCATTGTGGGACTTCCGCTTACATTTATAGGAATATGTAACCAAGTTCCTATAAAACATAATGCTGCAAAAAGCCCACAAAGTACTACTCTTTTAACTTTCACAAAGTACTACTCTTTTAACTTTCATAAATTACCCCCATCTTTACTATTATTGTAATCATTTACAATAATTATTATACTAGTAAACTTATATCAGTCAAATGTATGGGTACATTCTTTGATTTGCTTCCTAATATATAAAAAGCCATTAGATAAGTATTATACTTATCTAATGGCTTTTTATGTGAAAATTTATTTTTAATTACAACTACAAGTATTATTTATCTAAACCCTTAGCTATAACTTCTTTAATTTCTGTTTTTATATGCTCTGCTCTTGTTCCGAATATTGCTTGAACACTGTCTCCAACTTCAAGCACACCAGCAGCTCCTAATTTCTTAAGTTCCGCTTTATCAACATTTTTAGAATCCAAAACACTTACACGTAAACGAGTAATGCAGGCATCTAAATTTGTGATATTTTCTTTTCCACCTAACGCTTTTAATACTGCTATTGCGTGTTCTTGACCTTTAAGATTAGTTTTTGAAGTACTTGCGTCTTCCTGCTCATCTACTTCACGACCTGGAGTTTTAAGGTTCCATTTTCTTATAGCAAAACGGAATCCAAAGTAGTAAAGTGCTGCAAATACTAAACCTACAGGGATTACGAGCCACCAAGCTGTTCTATTTGGAATTACACCAAATAGTAAGTAATCTATAAGTCCACCGGAGAAAGTCATTCCTATTTTAACATTTAAAAGTTGCATTGTCATAAAGGATAATCCTGCAAATACACAGTGAATTCCAAATAATACTGGTGCTACGAATAAGAATGAGAATTCAATTGGTTCTGTAATACCTGTTAAGAAAGAAGTTAAAGCTGCAGATATCATAATACCAGCTACAATTTTTTTCTTTTCAGGTTTTGCTTCATGAATCATTGCAAGTGCTGCCGCTGGAAGTCCAAACATCATAAATGGGAATTTACCAGCCATAAATGTACCTGCTGTAAACTTTACACCATCTTTTAACTGAGCCATAAATATAGCTTGATCTCCATTAACCACTTGACCAGCTTTGTTTATATACTCACCAAATTGATACCAAAATGGGTTATAGAAAATATGATGTAATCCAAAAGGAATTAATGATCTTTCTATTACTCCAAATACAAAAGCTGATAATGTTGGATTAGCCTCAATCATACTTTTTGAAAATACATTTAAGCCATGTTGGATTGGAGGCCAAACGAAACTCATTGCAATACCTATTCCAATAGCCGTTACTGCTGTAACAATAGGTACAAATCTCTTACCTGAAAAGAACCCTAGATAAGAAGGTAATTCAATGTTATAATATTTTTTATATAATTGCGCCGCTACAATACCTATTATAATACCACCAAATACTCCCGTTTGAAGTGTTGGGATACCTAATACGCTTGCAAATTGTGGATGTGTTCTGTTTATTAATTCTGGAGTAACTCCGGCAACAATACCTAGTGTTTTGTTCATTATTAAGAAACCAACTATTGCTGCAAGGCCTGCAACTCCTTCACCCTCAGCTAGCCCTACTGCAACTCCTACAGCAAACAATAATGCAAGGTTACCAAAAATAACATCCCCTGATTGTTCCATGATTTTAGCTACCATTTGGAACCAACCAGCATTAAATATTGGAGCATTCATTAAAAACTGATCACTTTGGAACATGTTACCAAATCCAAGTAATAATCCTGCCGCTGGTAAAAGTGCTACCGGTAGCATTAAAGCTTTTCCTACCTTTTGTAAAACACCAAAAGCTTTTTTCATTTATATTCCCCTCTCTTTGTGGCATGTTAACGAAAATAAAAGGCATAAGCAAAGTCATATCAATAGCTTTAGCTATTAAACTATAATGACTTATGCTCATGCCTGATGATATCAGTAACACGCAAATTTAATTATTAAATTAATTTTCCCCTGTAAACTTTTACATTTAATTACACATCATAATTAATATATACATATTAATTACTTACTGTATACATATTATCACGTATTATTACTTTTTTCAACATTTTTTTATGATTTTCCGAAATATTTTTTAATCTTCTTAATATTGTTATTATTCGTTCTATGGTAAATTTATCTTTCTTTCTATTAAGTTTTCAATTTCCTTTCCTGGTATTGGCTTGCTAATCAAATACCCTTGAATTGCATAATTTTTTAATTCCTTTAAAATAACAAATTGCTCTATATCTTCAACACCTTCTACCACAACTTTTATATTTAGGTTTTGTGTCATTGCAATTATTGCTTTTATAATTGCAATATTTTGCGTACTTTCAGCAATATTTACAATTAAAGACCTATCTATTTAAAGTGTATATAAAAAGGTTAACAAAATATCACTATATTTTATTAACCTTTTTACATATTCCAATATGTTTTATTTAATTTTAAAATACAATATAATATGCAATATTAATCAGTTCTGCCCATGGTGTATTGCCATCAACACTGTACTTTTTGCCATCCTTTTCCCAGAACAACTTAACATAAGGTAGTTCTTTATTATCAATGCTTGGTTGTAAAATATATTTAACTGAAATCTTATTTACATTTATAATCATAATATTTTCCTCTGCTACTTTTGATTCTGGACCACTATTTTTTATGTTTTTATACTCAGTTATCTTAAAATACTGAGAATTATTGCTATAAATAATTTCATATAATTCGCATGAATTATCATATTTCTCTGGTATTAAAATCTTTTCCATTACAAAATCTTTAGGTATATAAACCGGAGTTTTTATACTTTCTCCAAAAATATTTTTTGCTTGCTGCAGAGATAGTGTTCTCATTTTAGTTTCTTCATTGAATTTAAAATCACTTTTCTTTTGTAATACTACAGATTTATCTTTATTATCCTCAACTATCAATTTTTCACTATCAACTATAACTTCATTTATGGCAACAATAGTATCTTTTTCCTTTTTATCATCCGGCACTAAGCTTTCTATTTTAAATGGTATTACAGGCTTCTCATTTAAAATAATTGTTTGTTTTTCCTGCTTCTCTTGGTTACTATTCTTATTAACTACCTTTTTATTTTCTTCCACTATTTTACTAGGTTTGTCCTCAGTAATCTTATCTTTATCTTTAATCATTACTTTATCTTTAATCATTACTTTATCTTTAATCATTACTTTATCTTTAATCATTGCTTTATCTTCATACGGCTCTTTTAATGTTTTAATTTCTTGATTTCTAGTATTCATAGTTATTTCTTCATTTTTCATTAAATTGTTTTTATTATATATAGGGTATATTATAAATCCCATAAATAAACAGGCTACCATGGTTAAAGTCATTGGAATAAAGGCTTTGTTTGTTGATCTTCTACTGTTTTCATCCAATTTTTCTAGTGTTTTTAATTTTAGCTCTCCACTTACTTTTATATCCTTTAATTCCATATTAAACATGTCTCTTATTTCATCTAAATTATCCCTCATATCCAATCCTCCCAGTAACATTCTTTTTAAGTAACTCTCTACCTCTAAATAATCTAGTTCGTACTGTCCCTTCTGGAATCTTCAACATTTCACTGATTTCTCTAGTATTAAATTCCTCATAGTAATATAAAATAATTACTTCCTTATATTTGATAGATAAATTCATAACCTGGTGTAGTAGTTCCCGTGACTCTATAGATTTGATTATAGTATCATCTAAGCTTTCAGCATTGTACTGCTCATTATAAATTTCCCTGTCATAATCTCCATGGCTATTTAGGAGAACCCTCTTTATCCAAAAACTTTTAAAGTAATCTTTACACACATTGATTGTTATTTTCATAATCCAAGTTTTTTCACTACTATTACCTTTAAAGGAATCATATTTTTTAAATACTTTTATAAACACTTCTTGAAAAACATCCTCAGCCTTATTCCTATCCTTAACATATAGAAATGCTACTCTAAGGACATCATCTCCATAACAATTAATAAGCCGCTCTATTTCCTTGTGGATATCCTTTTTTTCTTCATTGTCCTTTTGAACTAAAAACGCAATAGGCACCTATATCCCTCCCATCCTAAATATTAGACGATAATAAAATGAATTTTGTTTCATTAATACTATAATAATTTCTTTTAAATGAAAATAATAGCAATTTATATGAATTTCTATAAAATAAAATAAGCCAACAAAAATGATTTATCATTTTTGTTGGCTTATTTTTTTAGTAACATATTTGTTTTTTATAAAATTGGGAATAAAACCAATATCCCTTTAGGGTAATTGGCAGTTAAATATGTTTTGTTTTAACCTACTGTATTGCCCTTTTGATTCTTTTTCTGAGTTTTATCTTTTGTATCTTTAGAACCCGATTTCTTTTCTCCACCTTTTTTAGCCATGTTAATCACCTCTTTAATATATTTTAAAATCATATTTCTTCTAATATTATTTACACTTTACATGATTTAATACATATTATGAGTCTATTAACATGAATATATTTATTTATAAATTTCCATCTCACAAATAGCCTTTTCAACTAGTCCATCAATATCTAAAACTGATTCAGACTTAATTATCTCAATTAACCTTGGCTTTGTTTTTGGATGTTTAGGAACAAAAATTGTACAACAATCTTCATAAGGTAAAATAGAAGTTTCATAAGTTGCTATCTTTCTTGAAATGTCCATAATATCTATTTTATCCATAGCCACTAGTGGCCTAAAAACTGGTCTATCAGAAACATCATCACTTACTACAAGGCCTTCCATAGTTTGACTAGCTACTTGACCTATGCTTTCTCCAGTAGTTACTGAATTTATTCCATATTTTTCTGAAAGAGCACAGGCAAGTCTCATCATAAATCTTCTCATAATTATTGTTAATTCATCTTCTCTACACTTTTCTATAATTTGCATTTGAATTTCAGTAAAAGGTACTACATACAAAGTTAATTTCCCAGTGTATTCTTTTAAAATATTAGTTAATTGTTTTACCTTATCCTTTGCTCTTTCACTAGTATATGGATGGCTATGATAATAAACCGCATGCAGTTCTACACCACGCCTTGCCATCATATAACCTGCTACAGGTGAGTCTATACCTCCAGATAACATAAGCATAGTGCTACCATTCATTCCATAAGGTAACCCACCCACTGCCTTGATCCTTTTAGCATATATGTATGCCTTATTTCTTATTTCTACATTTATAATACACTTAGGATTATGTACATCCACACTTACCTCTTCATTATTATGTAATATGTAAGTCCCTACTTTTCTACTTACTTCCAATGAATTTATACTAAAGCTTTTATTTGCTCTATTGGTTTGTACTTTAAAAGTCTTAGCTGAGTCTTCTTCAAGTTCTATAAGTGCTTGCTTTTGAATTTCCTCAAGGGTTGCTTCAATTTCTGTAACAATGCAAATCTCCATTATTCCAAAAACATTTTTAACCTTTTCAATGATTTTCTCCATTTGCTGCGAGCATATAAACCATCTTCCTGAGTCCTCAACAAATTCGTACTCTATGTCTATTAGTACATTTTTTATATTATCTTTAAGTTTTTTTTCAAATTTACCTCTGTTTAGTCCCTTTAAAAAGATTTCTGGGGCATATTTTACTAAAATTAATTTTCTCATCTATTCGTTCTCCTCTTTTTCTTATATAGACTTAGCCTTTATCTTTTGTTTAGCTTTCTCAAAAATTTTAGTGATTTGTTAAGTTCACATATAACATAGTCTATCTGTTCTTTATTATTATCTTCAGAAAAACTAAACCGTATAGCCCCCTTTTGCTCCTCTAAACTTCTTCCAAGAGCCTTTAATACTTCACTATTTTTATTAGGGTTTTTAGCTGAACATGCTGAACCTGTAGACACATATATGCCCTTTTCTTCTAAGGAATGAAGAAGTACCTCCCCTTTGACACCAATAAATGATACATTTAGTATATAAGGTGTAAACCTATCCTCCAACTTGCTATTAATTATAGCACCATCTAGCTCAGACAATTTATCTATGAAATATTTCTTTATCTCTAAAACATTGTTGAAATTTACATGCTGATTTTTACACATAATTTTCACTGCGGTTCCAAATCCAACAATTCCAGCAAGATTTTCTGTACCTGACCTTAAATTTCTTTCTTGTCCTCCACCATTTATTAAGCTAATAGGTATGAGACCCTTCCGTGCATATGCAAATCCAATTCCGCGAGGACCATGGATTTTATGTGCACTAGTAGATAATAAATCAATATTATATTTTTCTACATCAATAAGAATCTTTCCATAACTTTGCACTGCATCTACATGAAATTTAGCTCTATTACTTTTTGTTTTAATTAGTTTTCCTATAAACTCAAGATCCTGTATAACCCCTACCTCGTTGTTAACATGCATTATACTAACAATTTGAGTATCGCGATTTATACTACTGCTGAGCTGCTCTATATCTATTCTACCACTTTCATCTACATCAATATATGTAACCTTTGTTCCTAAATCTTCTAATGCCTTAAATGTGTTTGCTACACTTGAATGTTCAATTTTAGTAGTTATTATATGAGACCCAGGCCTCACAAACCCCTTTATAAGAAAATTATTACTTTCGCTTCCTCCTGATGTAAATATTATTTCCTCGCTTATAGCATTTATACTACTCGCAATATTCACTCTTATTTCCCTAAGTTTTTGCTCTGCCTTAAACCCTAAACTATGAGCTGAAGATGGGTTACCATAATAATTTCTCATAGTACTACATACATCCTCAATAACTTCTTCATAAGGTATAGTTGTTGCACTATTATCCAAGTATACTTCCATAATTCTATATCCCTCCTCTTCAAACATCCACTAAAATCACTCAATCAATTCTTAGTGTTTTGCTCTGATATAGTTAATTATAAATATTTTAATTATTATTGTCAATAAATAAAAAACATTCATTTGGGCTAATGTCAGTTTTTATGGTAAAATAAAATCATCCAAATATATAATTTATCTACTAAAATTTAAGTAATTTCACTGAATTTATAAATTAATTTTAAAGGGGATGCATCTATGAAACCAACAGTTAAAAACATAAGCATTTACGAGCTAAAAACAGGTATGATTTTAGCTGAAGATTTAATACTAAATGGCTTAACTTTAGTTACAAATAAAAGTACATTAAATAGTTCCATAATTCAAAAAATACTAGATTTTTATCCATTAGACACTATATCCATTTATGCACAAGAAAGTGAAACCATAGTTCCTATTTCCCAAAATTCAAGGCAAAACAATTTAATCGAAACCGAAAATAAATTGAATCATTTTTCAAATCGCATAGATAATTTTTTAAATAACATAGAAAAAGATATAAAATTAGACTTAATAGAAGTAAGAACTATGTCTAAAGAAATTTTAGACAGTTTTAATGATTATGACTCTATTTTAAAGAGTATAACAAATTCTAGGAATATAGATGAGTACCTAACACGACATTGTGTAAATGTTGCACTTTTAAGTTCTATGCTAGGTAAATGGTTAAACCTACCTAAAAAGGATATAACACTCTTGACCTATGCAGCTTTTCTTCATGATATTGGTAAAACAAAAATTAGCCAAACTATATTAGATAAGCCTTCAAAACTTACAAAATTAGAATTTGAAGAAATTAAAAAACATCCAGTTTACTCTTATGAGCTTGTACGCAATATCCCTTATTTAGATGACTCTGTGAGTTTAGCTGTGCTTATGCATCATGAACGTATAGACGGTTCTGGTTATCCTTTACATTTGAAAGAAGATAAAATTAGTGTTTTTGCAAAAATAATAGGAATTGCAGATATGTTTGATGCAATGACCGCGGATAAAGTTTATGGCAAAAAACAAAACCCCTTTGTTGCATTAGAAATTATGCAACATGATTGCATGGGTTTATTTGATTATAATTATCTCACTGCCTTTATCACACAAATGTCAAACTACTACACTGGTGAAATGGTTAAGCTGAGTGATGGTTCTATAGGAAAGGTAATTAAAATAGACATAAATAATATTGCCAGGCCTCTCATTTCTATTGATTCAAATTTTATTGATTTAAGCATTGAAAAAAATATATTTATTACAGAACTTATAGCCTAATCACAATAAACTTCTCATTTTTTAAAAATAACAAGGCAAAGATGCCTTATATATTAAAGGAGTGCTAATGATGAAAAATACAGACAAAAAAAAGAGTATTCTCGCTGATATGTCTTTACTACTAGTAGCAATTGTTTGGGGTGGCGGATTTATAGCTGTAAAAGGTGCTTTAGATAGTGTTACACCTTTTTATATTATGGCAATGCGGTTTGGTATTTCTGCCATAATTATGCTCTTAGTTTTCAGAAAAAAAATTAAACACATTACTAAAAATCAGCTAGCGGTTGGAACTTTGGTTGGACTTCTCCTTTTTTTAGGCTTTGCTGCTCAAACTATTGGTATGAAATATACAACTGCTGGTAAAAATGCTTTTTTAACTGGAACTAATGTAGTTATTGTACCCTTTCTTTATTGGATAATTAGCAAAAGAAAACCAGATTCCTATTCGTTAGCATCAGCTTTCCTATGTTTTATAGGAATAGGAATGCTCACCTTAGATGGAGGTATACACATCGGACTTGGAGACGGTTTAACCTTAATATGTGCAGTATTTTTTGCAGCCCATATAGTTTCTGTTGGGTTTTTTACGCAAAAAGTTGGTGCTATAACCCTTGTAATAATACAGTTGGGTTCCGCTGCAGTTTTCTCACTTATAGCTGCTTTAATCTACGAACCAATACCAACGCAAATGAATTCAGATACAATTTTTGCAATTGGTTATTTAGCAATTTTCAGTACAATGTTTGCATTCATTATACAAAATGTAGCACAGAAATATACCACCTCGACTCACGCTGCTATTATTTTATGTTTAGAATCAGTTTTTGGCTCTATTTTATCTGTTGTAATGCTTAATGAAGTATTTACCTCAAAGATGGTCATAGGTTGTATAACTATATTTTTGGCAATTATAACAACAGAAACTAAATGGGATTTCTTAAAAACAAAGAAAATATCAGCTAGTAGTTAACTTAATTACATAAAAATATAGAAAACCTATGGTCAAAATCATTACCCATGGGTTTTCTATATTTCAACAATATGGTATTTAAATGCGTTTATAAGAGTAGTAGTGTTGTAAATCATTTTCCTTTCACCTTTTCCATAATCCAAATGCTGATGACCGTAAAAAAAATATTTTGGAGAGTATTTATTTAAAATATCTATAAACACTTCAAAACCCTGATGACAAGGATCTTTTGCATCCCCTATGCCTTTTGCTGGTGAATGAGTTACTAATATATCAAATCCTTTATTCTTCCATAAACTCAATTTTAATTTTGAAGCTCGTTTGTTCATTTCCTTTTGTGAATATTGAAAAGGGCCGCTATTATAGTCAATAGATCCTCCAAGTCCTAGTATTCTAAGATTTTTGTATACAAAAATCTTACCATCAATAGAGATACATCCAGCTGGTGGATTTTTCAAGTAATTTACATCATGATTACCATTAACATAAAGCAGGGGTGCTTTAATCATATTAGCTATATATTCTAGATAATCTGCTTTTAAATCTCCACAGGATATTACTAGCTCAATTTCACTAAATCTTTCATAATCAAAGTGATCCCAAATGTAACTATCTTCAATATCTGAAACTAATAATACTTTAACTTTAATCACCTACTCATCTTTTGAAATTCTATTCCTCCACGGGAAGTTCTCCTACCACATTATCCACAAACCAGTCCATATATAACATATCTTCATAGTTTCCTATGTCACCATCCTTAATTCTAATTTCACCTTGAGTATCTTGCACAGGGCCTGCGAAAGTATGGAATCTATTTTCAATAATTAGTTCGCGCATAATATCTACTAACTTTTGAGTTTGGATGGGCACATTATGTTTTGAATAAATAATATCCACAAGGCCTGAGTCCATTCCCCACCAAAAACTTACACGTTTAGATTCAGTACTAAATATACCTTTAAAACTGCCATTTACAATATTTCTAAGTATTTTCTCATAAAACTCTCCTAAGTCCCATGTAATTAAACCATAGTTTACTCCAGGTATCCATTTTTCCTCCTTTTCGCTATATTCTAAGGAATATAGCCCAAAATCTCTGGAACCCGTGCGTAAAGCTGTTAGATCATTTTGCATTATAAGATCTGCACCCCGCCTTTGAAGTTCTTGAATTAATTCTTTAGAGTGATTTACGTCCCCTATTTCATTAAGCCAAGAAATCATAACTTTAGCATTAGGATTTACTGTTTTAACACCTAAAGCAAAGGCATTAATCCCTGTTATAATCTCAGTTTCATTATAAATATCCATATATCCTATAATATTTGATTTTGTAATTGTACCTGCAATAAGACCCATTAAAAATCTCGGTTCATGAGATCGCCCAAAATAAGTACTTACATTTCTAAAAGCTTTTACTGGAGAGCAATTAAAAAACTTAATATTATCATATTTTAAAGCTGCTCTCAAAGTTATATTAAGATAACATGAACATGTAGTAAATATGACATCATAATTTTCTTCACATAATTCACTTAATTTTTCATAGCTATCACCATCATTTTGAAAATTATCAATAACAGTGGTTTCAACCTCACTGCCTAATTGTTTCTGCGCGTACATTCTTCCTAAATTATGAACATAACTCCAACCTGAGGTATCAATAGTTTTTTCAAAAACAAAAGCCGCTCTTAACTTTTTAGACGGTGCTACTAAATTTGTAAATGAGGTGATAACATTTCTTTTATGCACATCAAAAGGTTCTGTTTGAATATCTACTGCATTATTTTTTGATAGTATCTTAAGTTCTGTTAAGAACTTTTCAACTCTTAATTTTCTCTTTGTTTCTATAAATTCATCTGAAATGCCATATATTTTTATATACTCTAGGAATGCATCCCCAGTGGTAATATTTAATTTATCTCCACCTAATTCATAAAATATGTTCCTAAAGGGCGAATAAACATTTTTAAAAAAATGCTCATATTTGTTTGAAAACAAGTTAAGCTTTGGATTATATTCATCCAAATACTTATCAAGTTGAGTAAAACCACCTTGACACGTAAACCAAATAGCATTTATACCTGTGTTATTATTAAAATCTAAAAATTCATAATATATTGTATTGTTTAAATCCATCTCGTCCCTTTTAGGAACTAACCTAGTAATTTCTCCTTCTATTGCATAAGCATCTACATATTTCAATACACTTACCCTCTTATTTCCCTCCATAACATAGAACTCATTCATGTACTCATACATTTTTATAGGGTCATTTATTCCATCATTAATATGATGAGCATAGACTGCTTGCCATTTCGTAGAAAACTCACTGTCTTCACCCGCTAAAGGAAGAAAATTCATTGCAAAATCTCTACTTCTTGTATAAAAGTAAGTTCCTAATATCTTTTTTAATGGAACACTTTTTATTCCTAAGGGCATTTCTGCTACTATGTCTATTTTTTTTAAAATGCTATCTAAGGATGATATATGCCCTGATTTTCCTTTTGATATGTCCATGTAATATCTAAGTTTAGCTAATTTACTAGCCTTTTTAAATTCTTCAACAGCTGAAAAATTCATCCCACTCACTCCTTAGGGTTTTGATAAATGTATCATCAACAAGAAATATTTTCACTAATATATCCAACCTTATATGATTTACTTACCCCAGCTATAGTTACTTTATATTTAGCAATAGCTTTTCTCTTTTGCAAAACATTTTGTTCTTTTTCAAAAGACTGAATACAATCCTTATGGATTATAACTGTTTTCCTATCTAGTTTTCTAAACCGCATAACAACAAAATGCTTACCATAATACAAGCCATTGTCTTTAAATCTTATATTGTGCCAAAATAATAAAATAGGTATTAGTAGAAAAACATAGTATCCATAAGGAATAAAAATAGCTATTAGGCCTATTATCATAGCCTCCTTTAATAATCTAAATAATAAAAATCCATTTAAAGCTTTTTCTGGTGAATTCCTTAAGTCATAAGTTATATTCATTTCAGGTAAAATTTCTTCAAAAAATTTATTAAGCACTTTACTCTTGGCTATAGGACAAATCATTTTGCTTTTACCTTTGTTTTTTCCACAACCTATAGTTTCCACCTTTAATGAAAAATAACCTAAGGGCTTTTTAATAATACCCTCTACTATTATTAAACTTTGAATTCCTTTTATTGGAATAATCATTTCCTTTTTATGAAATAATCCATAGGATAGTCTCATATCATTTGTGTCTCTTATAACTGTAAAATTATAATATTTTATTATGGTTACAACGACACATATTATCCATGAAACAAATAACATAATAAAAATCACTCTATCCCCAATCTTAAAGTAAACAGATACAATTACAGATAATAATACTAAGATACTACTATACATTGTTGCCATCATAAATAAATCTTTTAAAGGTGTAGTGAATTCTTTTGCGCATTCTTGTACTTGATTTTCATTTCCGTCTTTATTATTTATTTCTCTCATATACTTCTCTCCTGAACAATTTTTGAAATACTAAGCTGCACTTTTTCTCCTGCTTCACTTTCCAAATAAGGGATTACATAATATCCTCCATCAGTATGCACAGTTAAATTTATAAGCCTATATTTTCTAAAAAGAACTCCTTGCTTCATATCAACGTACTTAACTCTTTTCATAGGAATAACTACATTTTTTTCATTGAATATTCCATATCTTAAAATAATTTTTTCCCTGTCTATTTCATATCTATATTTTTCATATCTATATCTTGACATAATTAAAGAATTTACCAAAAAAACTAATGCTAACCCATACATACTACAAATTATCACATATTTCCATAAAACATTGAATTCTAAAGATATATTTAATGCTACAGCAATTGCTAAAAATATCCCGGTTGTTATTAATCCTTTTATTGTCCATATTTTTCGTGAATATGCTGAAATTTTTTTCATACTAACCTCCATACTCATGCTTTTTTCATTTTCCTATATATTATATTAAAATAGCATTACTTAGTTACTTATTACTATTATACCTTATTGCTAATGCATAATTGCTATTTAATGTGTTATTTTAGTATTTTAGTCTAAAATTCATGTAAAGTCCATTATTAAATTTATTAATAATAAATAGTTATAAATCTTTTATAACTACTTTACAAATCATTCATTAAATAGCATAAATTTTAATAAATTATACATCAATAAATAAAAAAAACATGCTATAATGAGATTGTAAGGTTACTGGTAAAATTGGTAAAATAAAAAAATTTAAAGGATGGGTAAAATATGAACATAGCTTTTTTTCTTACGCCTAAAAATGAAGTTATTTATGAAAAGCCAAGCTCTACAATGAGGCAAGCGTTAGAACGAATGGAATACCATAGGTATTCTGCTGTGCCCTTAGTAAATAAAAAAGGTAATTATGTAGGTACTTTAACAGAAGGTGACTTATTATGGAAACTAAAAAATACTCCAAATTTAAGTTTTAATGATACAAGTAAAATTTTAATTGAAGATATCCCAAGACACATCTGTAACACACCAGTATTAATTAATTCAGACATAGAGAGTTTAATATCCCTAGCAAAGGATCAAAACTTTGTTCCCGTTGTGGATGACAATAATATCTTTATAGGAATAATTAAAAGAAGTGATATAATAAGTTATTGTTTTAATTTATTATACGATAATAATGAAATTAAAAGCTTTAAATTAATAGCAACATAAGACATAAAAATAAACAAAATCCCTGTACTAGCTTAACTAGCTAGTATAGGGATTTTGTTTTTATAAAAGACTGGCAGCTTCCTTGTCTAAAATTATTGTTACATCATTATGTAGCTGAAGAATAGACGCTGGTACTTTAGGGCTTATTTTTCCATTAATAGCTTTTGCTATAGCTTCAGCCTTACCTATTCCATTGGCAAGTAAAAGGATCCTCTTAGAGTTCATTATTGTCTTTATTCCCATACTTATGGCTTTTACTGGCACATCCTCTATTGAGTCAAAAAACCTAGAATTAGCTTCTATAGTTTCTTCGTCAAGATTGACTAAATGTGTCTCTGCCTCAAAATTCACATCTGGCTCATTGAATCCTATATGGCCGTTTCCACCTATACCTAGCACTTGCATATCTATTCCAGAAGCTCGTTTTATTTTATCCTCATAGTCTGAGCATACAGCCTTAACATCTTTTGCCATACCTCTTGGCACATTAATCTTTTCCCTATTTATATTTATACTATTAAATAAATTAGCCATCATATAACTATAGTAGCTTTGAGGATTTTCTCTATTAAGTCCATAATATTCGTCCAAATTAAAGGTTGTAACCTCTTTAAAATCTACTTCACTTTTATTATACAAAAGTATTAATTCCTTATACATTCCAAGTGGAGTATCTCCAGTAGCTAGTCCTAACACACTATCTGGCTTTAACATTATTTGACTTGCAATCATCATTGCAGCTTTTTTACTCATTTCTTCATAATTATCTACTACTATTATCCTCATATTTGCACCACCTCATAATAATACTCAAAATCTTACTTTTGAGTTTGGAACACTATTTCCCCTTCAACTATTGTTAAAAGCACATCTATATCTTCATTAAAAATTACTATATCTGCATCTAGTCCCACTTCTAAACTTCCCTTTTTATTATCCATATGAATAACCTTTGCTGGAACACTGGATGCCATTGCAACTGCCTCATAAATTTCTAAATTACTATGATGCAGCATATTTTTCACGGCCTTATTTAAGGTTAATATACTACCAGCTAAAGTACCATTTTCAAGCTTTGCAGCTCCATTTTCAACTATTACCTTCTGACCACCAAGCTCATATATACCACACTTGATACAGCCTGCTCTCATAGAATCTGTTATAAGTACAATTTTATCCTTTTGCTTTACATTTATAAGTATATTAAAAATTGCGGGATGAATATGTATCATATCCGCTATTAACTCACAGGTTATATCACTTGTAAAAATTCCACCTACAATACCTGGTTTTCTATGATTCAATGGAGTCATAGCATTAAATGTATGGGTTGCATGGGTTATTCCACTCTCAATGGCCTTAAGTGTCTCTTCATAACTTGCATCTGAATGACCTATTGATAACGTGATTTTAGAATTACCTTTTACTTTTTTTATAAAACTATGATCCTTATCTTTTTCTGGCGCAAGGGTTATAATTTTAATAATATCTAAATAATCCACTATAGTATCATAATTTGGTTCTATAATATTATCCGCCTTCTGAGCCCCTTTATACTTTTCATTTATAAATGGTCCCTCCATATGTGCCCCTAAAATCTTTGCTCCTTGATTATCCTTGGACATTGCTTCTCTTATAGCATCTAAAGCACAATATATGCTACCCAGCTCCATAGTCATTGTAGTTGGTAAATATGCTGTTACTCCATTTTTAGCTATTGTAGTACTTATAACTCTTAAGGCCTGAGCCGTACCATCCATGGTATCATATCCTCCGGAGCCGTGAATATGAATATCAATAAACCCAGGTGAAACATATTTTCCTTTAGCATCTATAACTTGTATTTCTTCCTTATACTCTTGTTTATAATCTTTCTTATAATTAAGGAACTCCTCCTTATTTATAATTTTTATGATCTGTTTTTCAAAAATTATAACATTATCATATATTACTCTATCTTTCATTATAAGTTTTCCATTAACTATAGCTTTAATTTTCATCACCCCTTCAAAATTATTATAATATAGCTAAGGCCTTAGCTACGTTTCCCTTAGTCTTATCTAAGGCTTCTTTTGCTTTTTCAACCGTCACATCACTTTTAATCTTAACAATGCACACCTTAGGATCATATTCACAGATTTCTAAAATTTCATTTACTTTGCTGTCATCCACACCTGTGGCAAGCTTCACTATTTCCCGTACCCGCTGTTTTAGTTTTTTATTAATAGGTCGTACATTAACCATTAAATTAGAATAAGTTTTACCCGTTTTAATCATGGCTACGGTACTTAACATATTTAAAACCATTTTTTGTGCAGTTCCTGCCTTCATTCTAGTAGATCCCAAAATAACTTCTGGTCCAACCTCTATATTTATGGTAACTTCACAAATGTCTTTAATTTTCCCCTTTGAATTACATATAAGCGCTATAGTTTTGGAGCCCACGGCCTTAGCATATTCCATGGCAGCTACCACATAAGGAGTATTTCCACTAGCAGTTATACCTACTAAAACATCTTTTTTATTCATATTTACCATTTTTAAATCATGGATAGCAAGTTCTGGATTATCCTCTGTGTGTTCAAGCCATCCGCTTAAGGCTTCTACTCCACCAGAAATAATTCCCTGAACCATAGTATCTGGAGTTCCAAAGGTAGGAGGACATTCTGAGGCATCCATTACTCCTAATTTTCCACTTGTTCCACTTCCAATATAAAAAAGTCTCCCTTCCTCTTCAAAGCTTTGAAGAATTAATTCTACTGATTTTTCTATGTTACTAAGCTCTTTTTCAATAGCTATAGCTACTTTTTTGTCCTCATCATTCACCTTTTTAAGAATTTCAAAGATGCTAAGTTTATCTAAATTTGATTCATCAACCTTATTTTTTTCCATAAGAAACCTCCTTGTATAACTCTTTAGGTAGACAATAACCCACTTGCTTTCTCTTATTTTAAAATTATTTGATATTTATACTTATCACTTCTATATACAGCTTTAGTATATTCAATAGGAGTTTCATTTTCTAAATAAGTTGTTCGCCTAAATATTAATGCCAACGCAGAATTTTCTTGATTTAGAAGCTTACTTTCATATTCATTTAGCATTGTGGGCTCAATGGTTTGTTTGGCTTTATCCGGATAATGCCCATACTTTTCTCGAAAAATTGTATATAGTGATTTATTTTCAATAATATCTCTAGTCATTCCCTTAAATAAATAATATGGAAGCCATGCTGTTTCAATAGCTACTGGTTGTTCATCACTAAATCTAAGCCTTATAATTTCAATAATTTTATTTTCCTCTTCAGGCATTTTCAGTTCAAATTTGTATTTTTTTGTTGCCTCTATAACCTTAAAAGATAATATTTTAGTTTTTGATACTGCTCCATTTTCTTCCATTTGTTCAGTGAAACCTTTGAGCTGTGATATTTCTCGATTAACCTTTGCAATAGATACAAAAGTTCCTTTTCCCTGTTCTCTATAAACTAATCCCTCATTTACTAAGGACATAATAGCCTTATTTACGGTCATTCTACTAACTCCTTGAATTTCACAAAGTTCCCTTTCTGTTGGAATTGCTTGTCCTGGCTTTAAAATTTCATTTTCTATCATTTCTTGTAGTATCTCTTTTATCTGATAATGAAGTGGTATAGGAATATCCTTTGAAATCTTTTTCAAATCTTTTTCCTCCTCAATTAGTAATAAATTTTTGTATACATAAACATAGTTGTTATGTTATCATGTTGTTATGTTGTATATACCAATTATATTTCAAATCCATTTTTTTTACAACCTATTTAATTTAATAAATAAAATTTCAGTATTCTTATTATCTAATTTAAAGTAATACAGGGGGGTATATTGTTTATGAATTTTCTTTTCAAAACTGACTATACAATACAAAAGGTATTCAATAATAATGTTCTATTAGTTACACAAAAAAATAGTGAAAAAATACTCTTTGGAAAAGGCTTAGGTTTTGGTAAACATTTTGGTGATATACTTTCCTCAAAGACAAAAATAGATAAAATCTTTTCTTTGGATGATAAAACTAATTATCATAATTTTAAAGAACTTGTAACTACTGTGGATAATGAATTAATTGGTCTATGTGAAGAAATTATATTTATGATATCAAAAGAGCTTAATGAAGACCTAAATGAAAAAATACACATTTCACTTACAGACCATATTGCTTTTACCTTAAAAAGACTTAAACAAAATGATGAAATTATAAATCCATTTTTAGTAGAAACTGAAACACTATATAAAAGAGAATTCGAAATAGCTAAAAAAGCTGTCTCTATGCTTGAAAAGAAGCTGAATATAATAATTCCAGATGGCGAAATAGGCTTTATTACACTACACATTCATTCAGCTAGAAATAATGGAAAGTTATCAAATACTATAAAGTATGCTTTCTTATCTAATTCAATTATTGAATTAATAGAAGATAGTTTAGATTTAGAAATCGACACAGGATCAATTGACTATGCAAGATTTATAACTCATATTCGCTTTGCTATTGAACGACTAATTAACAATACCCCTATTAGGAATGAATTAATTGATGTTATCAAAAAACAATACAGTGATTCTTATACCTTAGCCCAAAAAGTTTGTAATCTTTTAGCATCAGAATTGCAGTTAAATGTGATGGAAGATGAAGTTGCATACATCGCTGTGCATATAGAGAAATTTAAACACGCCTCTTAAATTAATATTATTATAAACTTTGGAATTGAAAGCACTGATACCAAATTATAGTTGCTACCATCGCTTATCCACTAGTTACTCACATGAAAGCTGCTATGAAGCAGTAGAAAAAAAGGTTAATAAGAACTTTCTGTTCTTATTAACCTTTTTTCTATCTTTAGCCTTATATCATCACCTAAGATACTTAAATATGGCTAAACTTTCATGGCTCTCATAGAATTTAGCACTGCAATTAGAGCAACTCCTACATCACCAAAAACAGCTTCCCACATGGTAGAAATCCCGAAAACTGCTAATATTAAAATAGCTATTTTTACACTTAGTGCAAATATAATATTTTGCATAACAATCCGCTTTGTTTTCCTCGCAATAACAATAGCTTCAGCAATTTTTGAAGGTTCATCAGTCATTATCACTATATCTGCAGCTTCTATTGCAGCATCCGAACCTACTCCACCCATTGCTATTCCTATATCTGCTCTTGCGAGCACCGGAGCATCATTAATGCCATCACCTACAAATACTACCTTTCCTTTAGATGATTTTTGCTTTTGGAGGATTTCTAACTTTTCAACCTTTCCGTGTGGAAGTAGCTGCGAGTACACTTCATCTACACCTAGGATTTTTCCAATACCCTCAGCTATATCTTTGTTATCACCTGTAAGCATTACTATTTTCTTAATACCCATAGACTTTAAGCTAGCTATAGCGGAAATAGAGTCTTCCTTTATCTCATCAGAAATTATAATGCTCCCTACATATTTCTTATCTATGGCTACATATATTATGGTTCCTACATTTTTAGCTTTATTATAAGAAATTTTCTCACTATCCATTAATTTTGAGTTACCAGCTAGCACATATTTTCCTTTTACTTTAGCGCGAATACCCATGCCAGATATTTCTTCCACATCTTTAATATCTTCTTTACATACATCTTTGCCATAAGCTTTTAGTATAGAAGTGGCAATAGGATGATTTGAATTGCTTTCTGCAAAAGCTACATACTCTAATAATTCATTTTTGCTAATTCCCATTTCTTCATGTATTTCTGTAACCACAAATACTCCTTTAGTTAGAGTACCTGTTTTATCAAAAACCACCACTTCAACACTATTTAATGCCTCCAAATAATTTCCACCTTTTACCAAGATACCATTTTTAGATGCCCCACCTATTCCTCCAAAGAATCCAAGTGGAATAGATATCACGAGTGCACAAGGACAAGATACTACTAAAAATATCAATGCCCTGTATATCCACTCAGAAAAAGTAGCGCCAGATATTAAAAGAGGTGGAAGTACTGCAAGAATAATTGCACTTATAACTACAATTGGTGTGTAATACCTTGCAAATTTTGTTATAAAATTTTCAGTCGGTGCTTTTTTACTGCTAGCATTTTGTACTAAATCCAAAATTTTAGCCAAAGTTGACTCTCCAAATTCTTTCGTAACCTCTATAGTCAATAATCCATTTTTATTTATACATCCAGCTAAAATTTCATCACCGCTTTTAACTTGTCTTGGAACTGATTCGCCAGTTAATGCAGCTGTATCTACTAAGGACTTACCCTCTATTACCATTCCATCTAAAGGTACTTTTTCTCCTGGCTTTACTATTATAATATCTCCAATGTATACCTCTTCAGGATCTACTTTAACAATTTCATCTTTAATCTTTTTATTTGCATAATCTGGCCTTATATCCATAAGTGCAGATATTGATTTTCTTGATTTATTTACAGCTGCTTCTTGAAAAAATTCTCCTATTTGGTAAAAAAGCATAACTCCTACGCCTTCTGGAAATTCTCCAATAGAAAATGCTCCCACAGTAGCCAGTGCCATTAAGAAGTTTTCATCAAACACCTGCCCTCTTAATATATTTTTTATAGCTATTATAAGGACTTCTCCACCGATTAATAAATAGCTTGTAAGAAATAACCAAAATTCAACCCAATAATCTAATTTAAATACAACTGCTATTATAAAAATTGCTATGCCTATAGAAACTGCCATAATTTTATTTTTATTATTTTCTTCTTCTACCTTGGTCTTGCTATGATTATGACCTTTTTCCTCATATTTAAATGTATTTTCTTTTTTTGGTATAAGCACAACATCCGGTTCTATCCTCTTAACTATTTTTTTTACTTCCTCTATAATAATTAATATTTTATCTTCGCTTTGAAACTTAATTACTAAGTTTTTACTAATAAAATTTATATTTGCATCGACTACTCCCTCTATTTTTTTGCAATTAGCTTCAATTTTATTCGCACAATTAGCACAACCTAAACCTTCTAAAATGAATTCTCTTTTTATTATAGTCTCCATTTTCTCCCCCTCTTACAATTTTTTTTATGTACTTTTACATTAGGTATTTTACTTTATAATAATAGAATATTATTTTAATTCTTTTATGTGTATAAGTCCCTGATCAAAAATTTGTTTAACATGTTCGTCATCCAAAGAATAGAATACAACCTTACCTTCCCGCCTATGTTTCACGAGTCTAGCATTTTTAAGTACACGAAGTTGATGCGAAATAGCTGATTGAGTCATATTAAGAAGAGCTGCTATATCACAAACACACATTTCAGTTTGAAATAGCACACAAAGAATTCTAATTCTTGTAGTATCACCAAAAACTTTAAAAAGTTCTGCTAAGTCATACAGTGTTTCTTCTTGTGGTATTGATTTTCTAACTTTTTCTACCACATCTTCATGTATAGTAGAACAAGTGCAAAACTCTATTTTTTTTACCATTTACTTTCCTCCATTCATATGAACACATGAATTGTTGTTCATATGTTATTATATTACATTTATTAATAGTTGTCAACATCTTTTGGTGACGGTTAACAACTATTTAAACCAAAAGGTACAAGTTTTCATAAAAAACTTGTACCTTTTGAAATGTCATTAAAGGATAGATAATTGTTAACTGTCCCCATTTATTTCTTTTAGCATTCTTCCTATAATTTGCTTGCCATTTCAGCCAAAATCTCTGCACTCTTATTCAATTCTTTTACAGAATGAATTATTTGAGTTAGTTCCTGTTCTTGTTTTTCAGCAGAAGTCATAGCAATACCAATAATCTTTTCTACTTTGCCTACTGAATCCTTAATACTTTTCAATATAGTATTTATTTCAGTTATAGATTGGGTACTAGATCCAGATAATTTTCTTATTTCAGATGCTACAACGCCAAATCCTTTTCCAAGCTCACCTGCTCTAGATGCCTCTATTGCAGCATTTAAGCCCAGAAGGTTTGTTTGTTTTGCTATACCTTCGATAAATTTAATTATATCATCCGTATTGTTGCATTGATCTGAAGTATTTTTTACTTCATCTACAACCTTAGTGTTTATTTCCCTAATATTTTGTATATCAGTATTAATTACATTTGCCACTTTTAATATAGATGCAGTTGCATTTGATAAGTCAACAGACATTTTGGTAATCCTAGTACTATTTGCTAAATTTTTACCATAAGATATTGCACCTACCACTTTACCCTGCTCGTCCTTCAGTGGAATTGCAACTACTCTAATACTCATGTTATTATAATCGTCAACTGTAAAAGCTTTCATTTTACCACTTTCTATAACTTCTCTTAGTGCTTCGCCCTTCGGAATTACCTTTCCCACTTGAGAATAAGCAGGCATATTTTCACTTTCAACAAACTTAACAAATCTTTGCTTATCCGTTAATGTAAAAGCAATCTCGTCCTCAAATAATGCAGGTAGTTGATCTAATATTTCTTTGAAACTAGTTATTATTTTGTGTGTCTCATTTGTATTTTCAATTTCTTTTGATAATAATTTATTGTTCACTTTTACCCCCGCCCAATATTTTAGTTTGATTTTTTCTCTCATAACATAAAGTACAATTAATCAGTAATTTATCATAAGCTTCTATTTTTGTAAAATTAAAACCATTCACTTACATCATTTAATATTTTGAAATTAGTTAAATCATAATGAAGTGGTGTTACAGTCACATAACCCTCTTTAAAATATATTGTGTCGGAATCATCCTCATGAGCATCTTTTAATTCACCTTTAATTTCATAATAAGTTTCATTATTTTCTCCTATAGTTTCTATATAAGCGTTGTTATAAAATCTGCTTCCAATTTTGCATACTTTAATTCCTTTTATTTCATTCTCCTTAAGTAGTGGAACATTTACATTTAGTACAATATCACTTTTAATGTTATTCTCCTTAGCCTTAAGCAATATTTGCCTAGCATATACAGCGGCCATTTCATAACTTTCAATATTTTTATTAATCCGCATAGAAATAGCCATAGATGGCACTTTATAAATAGCTGCTTCAATAGCTGCAGAAACTGTACCAGAATATAGAACATCTGTACCTAAATTTAAGCCTTTATTAATTCCTGATACTACCATATCTATTTTACCCTCAATAAGTTTATTTATGGCAATTTTTACACAATCAGCCGGTGTTCCATCCACACTAAAAGCTTTTGATTTTAATCCTTCTAACACATTTTCTTTCACAATGAGTGGCCTTGAAAGTGTTATTGAATGTCCGCAAGCACTTCTTTCATTATCTGGTGCTACGATAATTACTTCATGATTTTTTTCCAGTTCTTTTGCTAATGCATATATACCTTTTGCATTTATACCATCATCATTGGTAATCAATAGTCTCATTTTCATTCCTCCCTTAATTCACTATGGTTCTTCACAATTATTAATTTTTATCAGCTAAACTAATTGATACATTATTTAAGTAGTATGTACTAAAATAACTTTGATAATTTTAAACAGCTCATTTACTTAAGCTATTATAATTTATATTATACAGATAATAACAATAGATATCTATGGGCAAGTATTAATTTATATTTGCACTTAATTATCAACAGTTACTATAGAACTTTCAAATACAAAAAATACCTATAGACTTGACACTTTTTTCAAAGTGTCAAGTCTATAGGTATTAGTTTAAATCATCATCTGCATCGCTACAATATTTTTACATTTTTTATTGTTTTATTAAAACAATTTTTTCTGCAAATCCAATTGGTGGTAAACTTCTAGTTAATTTTCCACCATAATATGCTACAACTTTAGAATCTTTCTTAATATCATTTACTTCAAGTTTCGCACCTGTTTTAAAATCTACAATTTTAGTTTTTTCACTTATATTAAGAATAATATTATCAAAACCACTTTCCCCTAATCTTTCACCTTTTATCTCAATTCTATTCTCTTTTTTGTCTTCTGATGTATAAATATTATATATATTTCCAATTATACCCATTTCATGCTTTGGTTCACTAATGACTATTTTTTTGGCAACCCCTATTGGTGGTAAACTTTTAGAAAGCACACCATCATAGTAAACTTTCACATTTGCATCATTTTTAATTGCCTCTATTGTTAATTTATTACCACTCTTCTCGCTTATAATTTCAGTTTTAGAATTTATAATAAAGTTTATGTCAGCATAAATATTATCTTTAGATTTTTCTCCCTTAACCAATACCATAATCTCATTTTTGCTCCCTTCGAGAATATTGATATCACTAATCAATCCAGTAGCTGTAGCACTTAATTCTTTATCCTTTTGGTTAGACAGTATAACAACTTTTTTAGGAGTTGCTATAGGTGGCATGCTCATAGTAGTAATATTATAATATGCTATAACTCTAGTTCCTTTTTTGATATCTTTATAGCTTACCACTTTACCAGTTTTACTATCTACAACTTCTGTTTTTTCACTTATGATAAGATTAGTATCTATTTCACCCTTCATAAGTGCCGTGATTTCTTTATTTTCTTTCATTAAAGAAACATCAGTAATTATTCCATAATTGCATGATCCAGACTCTTCCTCACCTTGCTCTACTATTATCATATTAGCAGTACTCATTGGTGGTATGCTGGCAGTAACAGCAGGTCCATAATAAACTTTAACTTTTACTCCATCTTTAATGTCCGTTAAACTTAATTTTTTACCATCTATTGCACTTATTATCTCAGTAGCATCATTTACATTTAGTATAATCTTATCATTATTTGATTTATTATTTTTTATAGTAAATCGAGATTTACTTTCAGATGCTTGTACATCTGAAACTATCCCCTCTGTGCTTGTGAAAAATATTTGTGGTTTCTTCTCACTTTGTGAATTCTTCTCACTAACTGCTTGAATCTTTAAGCTAGTATCATTCTTCAGACTGCTCATAGTATTCGCAGATGCTAACATAGAATTCCCACTTATAAACACCCCTAAAGTTAATATGGCTATTGTTTTCTTTGTGAATTTCATAATAATCCCTCCAACATTGTAATTTAAATATAAAATCTATTAATGTCCCATACAAATTTATACTCTTTCACTTATTAGACGACGCATACAAAAAAAACGCTTCAAATTTTACTGCAAATTTTCAAATACTGCTGTAGAAAATATTTTAAATTGTATGCTTTAGGACATTTATATTTTACACCTTTAAACTATAAAACCAATAGTCTAAAGGATTCCTTTTTAAAGAATAATATTCTAAAAAAATCTTGTTGACTAAATTTTAATTTCCTATTAAAATAATATAGAAATAATAAAATTTATATTTATGGATGATAATTATTGGAGATATCCGCATTGGGTAACCGTAGAAGAAAGAAATAAATCTATGCTTGTGGTTTATTTTGAAACTTTCAGGTATTAGGCATCTAAAAAACAGACTAATTACTGTTTTACTACGCCTTGTACAATAATTTGACATACCCCTGGAGAGACTACTTAAATGTGGCATCAACGGAGCAACTTAGATGATCATCTAATGAAACTTTCAGATAAAAGGACAGGGAGTAAAAAGGCATTGTTTTTCTCGCCCTTTTACTCCCTGTTTTTATATATTTTAATGACTTTTTTGAAGGAAAGCCTAGCATACTAATTAATAATCTTCTGAAGTCTTTAATTAATACCAATTTTCTATTACTCCAAGGCTAACAAAAGAGAGGATGATTTATTTTGGAAACATCAAAAAAACTAAATTCTATCAATAATTCACCAAAAACACTAAAGAAAGAAATCGGTTTACTAGAAGCCATTACTCTAGTTATAGGTATGGTTATAGGTTCAGGAATTTTCTTTAAACCTTCCATTGTCTTTAAAAACGCGGGCTCTCCAACCCTGGGAATACTTGCTTGGGTAGCCGGTGGTATTATAACTATGGCTTCCGCTCTTACTATAGCTGAAATAGCAGCAGCTATTCCAAAAACCGGAGGTGTATTTATATATCTCAAAGAACTTTATGGAGAAAAAGTCGCATTTTTATTTGGTTGGGTACAAACTGTTATTTATGTACCTGGAGCAGCTGCTGCACTCGCAATAGTCCTGGCAACTCAAGCAACTAATTTTGTACCTATGAATTCAATACAACAAAAACTATTTGCAATATTAATGTTATTTATTATTACAACTGCAAACGTTATATCAACAAAACTTGGTAGTAAAATTCAGTTTGTTGCAACTATTGCAAAATTAATTCCAATTTTTATTATTATTGCTTTAGGCCTTATAAAAGGAACAGCTCACAGTTTTTCTTTACCTGTAGGGAATGCAGCCGCTGGTGCTGGATTTGGAGCCGCTATGCTTGGAACACTATGGGCTTATGATGGCTGGGTAGGTGTAGGTAATATAGCAGGAGAACTTAAAAACCCTAAAAAAGACATACCAAAATCAATAATTTTTGGGTTAGTGGTTATTATAATAGTGTATGTACTATTTAATTTAGCAATTATAAACATAGTTCCTATAACAGCTGTTATAAGTTCTAATAAAGTGGCTTCTGATGCTGCAACAGTTTTATTCGGAAAATCTGGTTCCTTATTTATCGCTGCAGGTATATTAATTTCAATCTTTGGAACATTAAATGGTTACCTAATGACAGGAGTTAGAATACCTTTTGCAATGGCGCAGGATAAACTCTTACCTTTTGATAAATTCCTCGGAAAAGTTAATGAAAAGTATCAAACTCCATTAAACGCTTTTGTATTCGAAGTAGTAATTGCTTGCTTATATGTATTTAGCGGTTCTTTTGATAAATTAACTAACCTTGTAACCTTTGTTTTATGGATTTTCTTCACAATGGCGGTAGCTGGTATATTTATATTAAGAACAAAACATAAAGATTTAGATAGACCTTATAAAGTACCACTATATCCAATAATTCCACTCATCGGAATTATCGGAGGTATATATATCCTAGTAAGTACGCTTATGACTGATACTTCAAACGCACTTATAGGACTTGCAATAACTTTAATTGGATTGCCTGTATATTGGTATATTAAGAAAAAGAAATAAAAACAGAAAAGTATATATTATTACAATTGCAATTTACATAATATATACTTTTCCTAACGGTCTAATGGATTGATAATAACTATAACGAAAGAAGCACAGGTTAATTCCTGTGCTTCTTTCGTTATAGTTATGTCTGTCAGCTGTACGCTTAAAATAGTAGATAAATAGTAAGTATGAAATTTCTCCAAAATGACTTGCAATAAGAAACGAAAAAACTATTGAAATTCCATTTAGAAATTCTTCTTTTGCGAATATAAAGTTTCCGTGAGCCTGCACAGGAAGTGCAGGCTAGCGAACCCGAAGCAGGACGCTGAGTGTGAGCGCTAGGGGATTTTATATTTGCAAAAGATTAGAATTTCTTAATCAAATTTCTAGTGTAGAGTTCTTTTACAAGGCGCGGAGGAGAACTTCTATACTCTATATCTCTTTTTCCAGCATCTCTAATAATTCATCAAATCTTCTTATAGTATCTTCCAAAGGTTTTGGAGTGGACATATCTACCCCGGCTTTTTTAAGAATATTTATTGGATAGTCACTTCCACCACTTTTTAAGAAGTCCTTATATCTTTCTACGGCACTTTCACCCTCTTCAACTATCATTTTACTGAAAGAATTAGCTGCTGCAAAACCCGTAGTATATTGATATACATAGAAATCACTATAGAAGTGAGGTATCCTCGACCATTCCATATCTATACCCTCATCTACCACCATTTCTGCTCCAAAATATTTTTGGTTTAAATCATGATAAATTTTACATAAATCCTCGGTCGATAGTGGGTTTCCTCCTTCAATGTTTTCATGGGTTATTTTTTCAAACTCTGCAAACATACATTGTCTAAATACTGTAGTTCTTATTCCTTCTAATTGCTCATTTATTAAAAACAATCTTCTCTTCTTATCTGTCTCGTTTTTAATTAAATAATCTATTAATAGGCATTCATTAGTTGTAGATGCAACTTCTGCACAGAATAACACATATTCAGAATATATATATGGTTGAGTCTTCCTTGAATAATAAGAATGAATAGAGTGCCCCATTTCATGAGCAAGCGTAGATACATCATTTAATTGGTAATTATAATTTAGAAGTACGTATGGCATACTGTCATAGCAGCCCCCTGAATATGCCCCTCCACATTTACCTTTATTTTGAAATATATCCACCCAACCTTCACTAATTCCGTCTTTAAATATACTTAAATACTCTTGCCCTAGTGGTTTAATACCATCCAATACAATTTTAACAGCATCTTCATACTCAATATGATCCTCCTTAGCATCAACTATTGACACATATAAATCATACATATGAATTTCATCAAGCCCTAACAGTTTCTTTTTAAGGCTTACGTATTTATGAAGTGAAGATAAATTGTTATTTATAGTATCCACCACATTATGATAGACCCCTACTGGAATATTATTGGGCTTTAAAGAACTTTCTAATGCGCAGGTATAATTTCTTGTTTTTGCATTAAATATAAAATTCTTTATTGAAGATGTTAAAGATGTTGTTAAAGTATTTTTAAATCCACTATAAGTTCCAAATAATGCTTCAAAGGCATCTTTTCTTACTCTTCTATCCTTTGATTTTATAAAAGTACTATAGTTTCCTTCAGTTAATTCAACCTCATTACCTTTTTCATCTTTTATACTTGGAAATGTCATATCTGCATCAGTCAACATTCCAAATATATTTTCTGGTGCATTTAAACAATCGCCAGCAGAGGCCAAAAGCTTTTCCCCTTCTGTACTTAATGTATGAGGCTTTTGACTTAAAATATCTTTTAAATAAAATTCATATATTTTAAGTTCTGGAAGCTTACAAATTGCCTCATCTACAGTTCCCTCTGGTAATGATAATAGTTCAGGAATAAAAAATGCTGTGATACTAGACGCTTCTGCTTCATAAGCATCAACCTTATTTTTAAGAATTTGGAACTCCGCCTTAGCTGTATCCTCGTCCCCTCTTAAACGTGCATATACAAGCAATTTATCTAAAAGTCTTAGAATTTCTACATTGCTTTCTAAAAAGCTTAATAAATCTTCAGCCCTGCCCAGTTTTCCTGAAAACCTTTGCATATTTGGTGCTTTAGATTTTAGTGTTTCAAAATCTTCTTCCCACGCCGCAGAATTTTTATACATTTTTTCAACTTTCCACTTATGCATACTATCAATTTCATCTCTTGTTTTAAGTTTTTTAACTTCACTCACTAAAATTCCCTTCTTTCATTTTGTAAATTTAATATCCACTAAAATACATCATTAGATACCATATTATAACTATATTATCATATAACTTACAATAAATCCACAAACTAAAAAACCTCACATTTTGTGAGGTCTCTAGTAACACATTGGAATAAATAGACTAACATACTGACTTGTTATTTATTAAATTGCCTAATATAACTATACTACAACTATATTTTTACACCCATTATGCATTGCTATATCTCCTAATTCCTTCATAATCTCATCCTTAGGTGTGTAACTGTTTATCCTTCCAAGTCTTACACCAATTTGCCTATATTTTATAAGTTTGTATCTTATATCAGGATTTAAGGTTGCAATAAGCTTGCTGATTTTATCTACATTATTAAAATTATCTAAAACTTCTGGAACAATAACCGTTCTAATTTCATAGATTTTATTTAAATTAGCTAAATATTTTACATTTTCTATGACAGTTGCATTTCCCATACCTGTAAGTTTCTTATGTTCCTCATTATTATAGGATTTTATATCTACCATTGCCATATCCATAACATCCACTAGCTCCTTATGTTCCCATAGTGGTACCGAACCATTAGTATCCACAAAACATGTTAAACCCATCTTTTTAACTTCCTTAAATAGGTTTGTTAAAAACTCACTTTGTAGGGTGCACTCGCCACCTGAGACAGTAATTCCAGAGATGAAAAATTTATTCTTCTCTATTTCCTGCACAACTTCTTCTACAGTCATGCTCTGTGCTTTAGGGGAACTGTTTCTTTTGCAAACCTTCAGACATTCATCACATCTACTGCAAGCTGTTTTATCCCATACTACATCAGGAGCCTTAAATTCTAGTGCACTATAATTGCAAGCACTCACACATTCCCCGCAACTATTACAAATATTTATAGTCTCTGGATTATGACAATAAGAGCAGTTAAAATTACACCCTTGCAAGAATATAGCAGTCCTATTCCCTGGTCCATCCACGGAGCTAAAGGGAATAATTCGATTAACTAGTCCCTTAATCATTTTTTCTTATCTTTCGGTCTAATACCTTTTGATTCATAACTGCTCCAAGTCCTAATGCTACTGTATCCTGTAGCACCTGCTGTCCCTTTTGTAGCTTTTCAATTTCTGATCTTTTTACAAGATATCCCGTAATTCTTATTACATCACAATCTGTAGAATATGCTGAAAAATATCTCATTTGCTTTTTAAAAGCGCCTTTGATAATATCTAGCACATACTCCGGATTACTTTTAACTGTACTATCAAAATTAAATATATCGCCAATTCCTGAAGGAAAAAACTTATGGAATTTAGCTGCTTCCACTATATGCTGAGGAAGATCAGGTTCATCTCCAATAGGAATCCTACACCCTGGGCTTATCCCCATATCAGAATCAATACCCACTTGAGCATGTAATAAATATTTCCCTTTAGATATACTGCAATGAGGGTCATTATGTTTATTAACCTCAGTTTCTAGCTTTTCAATAATCTTATAACCTAAATTATTGGCTATTTCGCCATGTCCAAATCTATTTTCTAGTTTAGATGCGTCAATAAAGTAATTCACACATTCAGCTAATCCAAACATACCAAACATAGCCGTGAAGTTATCTTTATGGATTAATCCTTCTTTTACCAGAAAATTAGTTTCAAAGAATCCGCTTTCCTCTACTAAAAATCTAATTCTTTCCTTCATATACCCAGCCATTTTCTCTACTGCATCCGGCAATATAATATTTATAAATTCATCTTGGTCTTTTGCTTTTTTAGAAAGAGTCGCCAAATTTAATCTAGATAGTGTATAACTTCCCCCACCTATTGTTAATCCATTATAACAACTAGCTATAGCGTAGTTGTTATCAAACTCCCTTGAAAACATCTCATGGTTAGCAAAGCTTGGTTTTGCAGTTATTAATGCAGTATTAATTGCATCAATAGCAAACTCATCTGAAGTATCTTCTGTGCTGTATTTTAAAGTTAAGTTAGGAATTGCATTTTGTAGTTCTCTTTCTGCCCTTAATATTAATCTTCCTGCTTTAGTATCTTTTGGTCCTATATTTGCATGGCAAAATGAATCTGTTATAGTTCTATCTATATGTGTTAAAAATAATTTTATAGCATGAAAAGCTTCTTCTTCATTAACCACAAAGGGTTCCAAAAGATAATCAATATTTCCTATATATACTGGGAATGAAGAAATTGATGGTACATGATTATATAATATTAATAAACTATTTGTAGCCTCCCAAATATCGACAGGTGGCGTTAGGCCTAAAAACTCACTTCCATTTTTCATGAATTTCTCGTAATTAGGTACTATATACCTAGGCCTATAAGGTGCATGTCCTTCAAAAAGGTCACAGATTATTCCCTCACCTCTAAGTTTCTGAGTATCTTTTTCAATGTTCAAAACATCTATACTATCTTCCGCAGCTCGTGCAAGAGTTAGTACCTTTTGCTCATAAGTTAGGGTCCCATTTTTAATAATTTCTAAAATGTTGTTCATTATAACACCACTCCATTTAAATTATTTTAACCACATTTTCGGAAGGTAAGTCTCTAAACATATATAAGCATAAGTATCTACTAATCAATAGACATTTTATTTTAGCCGAATTCACTTCCGAAAGTTGTTAACAAATCCACTTTATTGGATTATTAACCACATTTTCAAATGGGTTGTTTAACATATAAGTGGATGAATCTATTATATGCTGTTAATTATATTTTATATCGAATCCTGTGTTTTTGCAAAGGTTTTCTGTACTAATGGATAGGAATTATTTTATAATTCTATTTATTCGCACAAATAGAATATACGTACCTCTTTTATAAAGTGAATTTATTTCTAATATTTGGATGAAAGAGCAGCACATAAAAATTCTTCACCCACTATGCTTTTTAAATCAGATAAGAAACTTGGCGGTAATGGCTTTAAAAGTCGAGTGTGCCTGATTAAACCAGTAGAAAAAGATTTTAATGGCAGCATTTATGTTGAATTGTTCTCATACCTCGTGGTAATACCAGAAGAAATAACAGCTGCTTAAAGTGACTTGAAATAAGAATCGTAGACACTATTGAAGTTAGGTTTTTTTCTTAGTTTATGCTAACAAAAGTATATATTGCGTAGATTGCGTTTGAACGTGCCTTAGTAATTCACAATTTATTTTATTTACGGTTGCGTAAAGAAAAATTCATGTTTGAGCGATAGCGAGTTTGAATTTTTTAGCAACTGTGAATAAAATAAATTTTAGAATTACTTGGCAAAGTGAACGCATTCTAGCAATATATACTTGACCTTATAGCATAATCTAAGAAAAACTCTTAATGGAATTTCTTACTTTGATGCCTTATTACCCAAGCTTTGCAAGTTCCACAGCTATTTGTGCTCCAACTTTAGCATTATTATATACTAATTCAATATTTGAATCTAGACTTGCCCCACCAGTAATCTCTTTAACTTTTCCAAGTAAGAATGGTGTGCTTTCTTTTCCTTTAATTCCTTTTTCCTTTAACTCTTTTAATGCACTAGTTATAGCATTTGTTATAGCATCATAATCCATCTCATACTGCTCTGGAATTGGGTTAGCTATAACCATGCCTCCATTTAGTCCTAAATCCCATTTTGCTTTTAAAGCTACTGCAACCATATCCGCTGAATCTACGCGATAATCTACTCCAAATCCACTCTTTCTAGTATAGAAAGCAGGGAGTTCATCTGTGCCAAATCCAACTACTGGAACACCTTGAGTCTCTAGATACTCTAGAGTGAGTCCTATATCTAGTATAGATTTTGCTCCTGCACAAATTACAGCTACATTAGTATGTGCTAATTCTTGAAGATCCGCTGAAATATCAAAAGTCTCTTGTGCTCCTCTATGAACTCCACCAATACCACCTGTAGCAAAAACCTTAACCCCTGCAAGTGCAGCAATTATCATTGTAGTTGCTACCGTAGTTGCTCCATTTGCCTTATTTGCTATTATAAATGGAATATCTCGTCTACTGGTTTTTATTACATTCTTACCATTTCCAAGTATTTCTATTTCATCTCTAGTTAATCCAAGCTTTAG
The DNA here is from genome assembly GCF_011065975.2 of Clostridium sp. FP1. Classification (NCBI taxonomy): domain Bacteria; kingdom Bacillati; phylum Bacillota; class Clostridia; order Eubacteriales; family Clostridiaceae; genus Clostridium; species Clostridium sp. FP1. The sequence goes on from NZ_JAAMNJ020000001.1 coordinate 4,148,677, forward strand.
CCTTCCATTAATAATTGCTGTAGTTGCTGGCACCGCTCCATTTTCTCTTATTATTTCTTCTACCTTAAGGGCAGTCTCGACATTTCTTGGATATGGCATACCATGAGATATAATAGTAGATTCTAAAGCCACCACTGCGCGCCCTTCCTTTAATGCCTTAGCAACCTCTGGTTTAATATCTAAATAATTCATTAACATAATTCAATCTCCTTCATCTTCTTATTTATATTTTCTACGGACATGTTAGGGTTGATAGTATTTTCATGAGATAACGCTAGTATTCCAGCGCTCATAGAAAATCGTGCACTATAGTCTATTTCAAAATCATTGAAATGACTATAAGCTAGAGCTGCCAAGCAAGCATCACCTGCTCCTGTTGCATTAATTATCTGCACCTTCGGGCTTATTATATGATTGGAAGTAACACCATCATCATAATACATACCCTCTTCACCTAGGCTTATAAAGACTCTTTTAACTCCTTTTTTTAAAAAGTACTTTGCTGCTTTTTTTAAATCCTTTTCATTATTTATTTTAATTCCCGATAATATTTCTGCCTCAAGCTTATTAGGTTTAATAGTATGGAAACAACCAATAAAATCTTTTACTTTTTTCGCCTTAGTTGTAGATACTGTATCCAAGAAAAAATCTACATCCTTATAATTAGTTAAAATATATTCAATAGTTTCCTCTGGAATATTTGTATCAATAATGCAAAGCTTTGAATTTTCTATTATATTCTTCTTATTTTTAATAAAATCCACACTAACCTTATCAATAATATCCATATAGGCTATAGCTACCATCATGTCACCGGTCCCGTCTAGTATTGATAAATAGGTGGAAGTAGCATGTTCACTTAAAACAAGAGAATCTTCCATATTAAGGTTAATCATTCTTGACTCTTCTAATATTTTTCTTCCATATACATCATCACCAACTGCGCTAATAAGCTTTGTTTCTACGCCTAATTTCACTAGGTTTTCGCCAATATTTCTTCCTACACCGCCAAATGAAATCTTTACTTCTCCAGGGTTAGAATCCTTTAATATTAAATCATTATTCGGAAAACCTTGAATATCAACATTAGTTCCACCAACAATACTTATATATGACTGTTCACGTAAGATGTAACCTTTACCTACTACATATCCTTTTTTTAGCAAATTACTAATGTGAACTGCCACTGAAGACCTTGTAATTCTTAAGGAATCAGCTAGTTCCTTTTGAGAAATCATAGGATTGTTCCTAATTAATTCTAAAATTTCTTGCTCTCTATTTGTCATAACCCTCTCCTTAACGTATGTTTAGTACATAAACATTAGCTTATTTATATGATAGCATATATGTTTTTGTTTTCCAAGTAAATTCTTTCAATTTTAGTTGGAATGTTTCAATTAATTGTTAACTGTCCCCGCTTATTTCAAAGACGCATTAAGCCATTTTATTACATCTGCAATTACTTCTTCCCTATTAATCTCATTAAGCATCTCATGTCTTCCGTCTTTATAAAGCTTATAAGTTAAATCCACCATTCCATGCTCTTTATAGGTCTTAACCAATTTTAGAACACCCTTACCATTCTTTCCTACGGGATCTTTATCGCCTGAGAATATATAAATAGGTAAATCCTTAGGAACATTTTCAATTTCCCTTGGGTCAGCTATACTCTTAAGTCCACCTAGAAAATCATAGAAAAATCCTGCTGTAAAAACCGTTCCGCAGAAAGGATCATCTATATATTTATCCACTTGTTTGTTATCCCTACTTAACCAATCAAAGGCTGTTCTATTTGGTTTAAAAGAATTATTATAATTTCCAAAAGATAATTTATCTAATTTATTACTTTTGCCGGATCTTCCAATTTTCTTGATTTCTCTCTTTGCTATAAGTCTTGCGATATCTATAGTAATTCCCTGATTTCCACAAGATCCTGAAACAATTGCACCCTTTAAGCCGCCTCCGTATAAACAAATATATCTTTGTGTTAAGAATGATCCCATACTGTGACCAAATAAAAATATAGGCAAATTGTGATTTTCTTCTTTAATTCTTTTATTTAATTGGTGCATATTTTCCACCATTGAGTTAAAGCCATCTTCACCTAAGTCTCCTAGTTTTGAGATTTGACCTGCAGTTTTACCATGTCCTCTATGGTCATTAGCATAAACAATAAATCCATCATTTGTTAAAACCCTTGCAAATCCTTCGTACCTAGCTGCCGTTTCTGCCATCCCATGGGCTATCTGAAGTACCCCTTTAACTTGTGTATTTTCGTTTGGTAACCATTTGTATACAAATATCTCTAAGTCACCCTTATCCTTAATCTTAAAATTTTCTACTTTCATAACTCCATCCCCCTCGTATAAATCTTTTATATCTATTTTAAGTGTTTCCTTGATTTCATTCAATTATTAAAACGCAGAAAATTCAAGCACAAAAAAACCACACTTAATAAATCTATCGTTAAACAGACTTGTTAGTGTGGCTCTCATTTCTCTTAGCCATAATTCATATTTACTCTCAACAAAATTATATCACTAAAATATATATTTGGAAAGCAATATTATTTAAAATATAAAATTAATGTTGTACTATAGTATCTTCTAAGCTATACTACTCCTTATTTTTCCAATGTTTTATATTCAACCTCAATATATTTATCTTCATCATAAAATTTTTCTGATTGCCCATAAATACGTATATTCGTTTGTACAGCACTTTCAGCAATATGTTTTGCAGTATTTATAGTTGCAATAACAGTTGTATCTGCTACAACCGCAGTTATCGCTGCTGCTATTTTTGCAGTTTTACCAACCACACCACCAACTACTGTACTACATTTTTTAGTGTTTAAAGCCAACTTCGGCTTACCTGAAAGCCCTACTATATTAGCTACAACATTACCCGTTAGCTCAATGCTATACTCAGCTGTATTCCCCACTAGTTTTCCAGCACCATATATTATTTTTCCAAGCATTGTCATCATCATCACCATACCTATATCATACTTTACCTAAGGATCATGCGCCCTATTACTATTATACTATATTTTTGAAAAATTATTATTTATTATATTGTATACCTATTTATAAAGAAACCCTGGAAGAATAACACTTATTAATTGTTTATCACTTTTAGAAATAGCTAGCTGATAGGAGATTTACCCCTTTCTAGACCTATGGAACATATAACAATTCTCAATTGTTATCCTGCCACTGAAGTTTTCTATTTGTTATAGCTTGTAACTCTCACTTATAGAAGTGGGAGACTTTCCTTCTGAAATATCGTTAAACTATTAATATTAAATTTCTTGTTTCAATCTTGTTTGCAAACCACAAAGGAGAATTTTCCTATCTGTCCTTTAGTATTGTGTATTTCTTACATTATTAAGTGCATGATATACACCTATAGCTAATTGTTCCATAGTTGTATTTTCCTTTGGCTTAAATTCATTGTTTTCTATTTGTATAAATCTAAAAGCCTCTGCAATAGCAACATACCCTACATTATCCTTGCTTATATTCGCTGCGTCTTTATAATTAATTTTAAACAACTCACTGTGCTGGGCTAATTTACTATAATTGGTGTATTTAACTAATGTTTTAGCGAGTTCCTCTCTAGTAACTAATCTGTCTCCTATAAATTCACCATCTGAGTTTTCCATAATTCCATAGGATACAGCCAGTTGAAGGTATTTATAGTTTACATCAGATTTTGCAATGTTGGAGAATTTTAAATCTGCAGTCTTATCTGCCATATATGGTGTATAACCTCTTGCATTTACTAACATTTTAATTAAATCAATTTGAGTGGTTTTTTTATCTAATTTAAAATCACCAGTTTCTATTAATCCTTTAGATGCTAAAATACTTAATTCTTTTTCGGCCTTACTGCCTTTGATTTTTTCTTTAAACAATTCTATATTTTGGTCGATATTTTCACCACCATAGTTTAGAAACTTACCAGTAAGGGCATCAATATTTGTATAGTCGTACATCCCATTAGCATCGCTTAGTTTATAAGCGAGTTTTATTTCTAATTCTGGTTTTTCTGGATTATCACTTTTATTTATTTGTGTATAAACTAGTACTGGTTTATACTTACTAAACATTGTTTCACTTACATTTTTCTTGCTTATAACATTTTTAATATCTGGGAATTTGATGTTTTTATCCCAATTACAATTTAAATTATTCATCTCGCCGGTTACGGCACTAAAACCAACATTTATACTATTGTCATTGAATTCTATGCCGTTTTCTAGTCTTGAAAAGTTGAAATAATAATTTCTTTCACCCATTTTATCGTAAGCATTATATTTATAACGAGGTTGCTCTGTTTTTATTTGTTTTACAATGCCCGGATAATACTTGGCTACTGCTTCTATTGCCTTAGTGTACGCCTGTTCCCAAGATAATTTAGCCTGGAATTTTGCAGTACCATTATAATCTTCATTTGAATTTTTGTTAATGCTTAATATTTCTCCAGTTAAAGCATCTATTGATATATTTCCACCTTCATTGTATTTTGATGCATCTCCTTTATTGAAATATGCATTCCAAGTCTTATTACTTGAACTGCCAAAGTTTTCAGTATACTCTTGATATCCTAAGCCTTCAATGGCATAACCCTGGCCATAAACATTATTTATGAAATTTTTTATTATAGTTCTTGCTTCCTCTTCCTCTATTGCCTTTTCTCTAGTTGTTACCACCTTTGATTTATTATAAAAGTCTGCCCTTTCTTTATCATTTAAATTTTTTATTACAGGAATATTACCATTGCTAAAGGGATCCATGAACTTGCCATCTTTAGCATCCAACACATTTCCTCTATTAAATTCTGGAACATATACTGCTTTTACAGCTCTTTTATTTTCATAATACATATACTCTTGTGTAAAAGCCATATATTTCAAAGTCATTTTAGCTTCAGTTTTAAAAGCTTCAACTGCAGTTTCAGAATCTACCATCCCCTTAATCTCTGGAAATTTAAAATCTGCATTCCAATTACTATAGTAAGAAACTACCTTTCCCGCTACCCCATCAACTTCTATATTAATATTATTACCATCAAATTCTATGCCATTAACTTTATTTACATAGGCAAAATTATAATTAGGTGACCCATGATTCCCTAAATTATTGTAATCTTTTTTATTAGATTCATTATATTTTTTAGGTTGGATTTTTGAAACAAAATCATCACTAATTTTTTGTGCTTCCTTAGCTGTCATTGTGGGAACTGCATTTTCTTCATTTATCTTACGTTCATAATTATTTACTTGAGTAACTTCGCCAGTTTCTGCATTTAAGGTAACATTAATGTTAATAGTTTTTTCCATATTATTCATTTGCCAATTAATATTCCAGGAGCTAATCTGCTTACCATTGTAATTAGATGTATTAAAGTTACTTGTTTGTGTGAATTTACTCTCATCTATTTCCGTATTAAAATAAGTTTTCATAGTTCCCTTTGCAATCTCTTTTGCTTTTTCCTTTGATATTTTAACACTTTTTTCTGCTTCACTATTTTTTGTAATTGCAGCCCCTGTAGTCGTGTTTGTGTTTACAATTGGCGTAACTGGAATTTGAGGCTTTGTCATGGTTTTTGCAAAAGTTGAAGTTGTACTAGTAACTGTTAATGCCGAGGCTAATAATATGGAAAATATTTTTTTCCTGTTCATGATAATTCCCACCTTTCAATATAATGTTTTATTCTTTCATATGAAAATCTATCTTTTGTTGAAAAGTATACTCCCTATAATTGTATTACCATATATATACATTATAGACCCTTATGAATTCAAATTAGTTACATATAAATTACATTTTTTCCTAATTATATGAATTGTTGTCTCATTTGAATTTGCAACTTTATAAATCTTTTCAGGTATTGTATAATGTATATGTTATAGACAAAAAGGAATGGGAGTGAAAATATATGACAAAAACTATTTTTAAAGGCAGTGCAATGCTAAATCCTGTTCCTGTAGTATTAATTACCTCAAAAAATAAAGAGGGAAAAATTAATGTTTTTACAGTAGCTTGGATAGGAACAGCTTGTACTAAACCGCCAATGATAACTGTAGCCATAAGGCCTGAAAGGCTTTCCTATGAATATATAAAAGAAAGTGGTGACTTTGTAATAAATTTACCTAATTCTAGAATGGTTAGACAAGTAGATTATTGTGGTGTGCGCTCAGGAAGACAAATAGATAAAATTCACGAAATGAACTTTACTACTGAAGACAGCAAGGATATAGTGGCTCCTTTAATTTCTGAATGCCCCATATCTCTAGAATGCGTTGTTAAAAGCATTACCCATTTAGGTACCCACGATTTGTTTTTAGCTGAAGTTGTTAATACTCATGTAGATAACAGCTTAATAGATTTAAACGGGAAAATTCATTTTGAAAATGCAGACCTTATTACTTATTCTCACGGTGAATATTTTAGTGTTAATTCTAACCCTCTAGGCAAATTTGGTTATTCAGTTCAGAAAAAAAGCAGCAAGGCACCTGTAAAAAATAACAAGTCAAAGCAAAAAAAGAAAGCCTGATTTCCAGACTTTCTTTTTTTTTCATTAGGCATATTTAAATAAATAACAAGTCAGCTTGTTATTTATTTTCATGTGCACTATTTATTCATTTTTAACATTTCACCTATAGCTGCTATACTACCTAAACTTGACAATGTCTCATTTGGAAGTATAAGCTTATTAGCTGGATTCTTAGCCATTTCTTTAAGAGCCTCTATTTGTTTTAAGGCTATTACTGTTTCATTTGTACCTGACTCTATAATAGCTGTGTTTATTCTTCTTATTGCATCTGCCTCTGCTATTGCAATAGCCTGTATAGCTTTAGCCTTACCTTCTGCTTCAAGAAGTTGAGATTCTTTCATTCCTTCTGCACGTCTAATATTTGCTTCTTTTTCAGCTTCAGCATTTAATATTTGAGCTTGTTTAAATCCTTCTGCTTTTTCAATTTGACTTTGTTTTTCACCCTCTGCTGTAAGAATAAACGCTCTCTTATCTCTCTCTGCTCTCATTTGTTTTTCCATTGCCTGTTGAATTTCAGATGGTGGAATTATATTTTTGATTTCTACAGATAATATTTTTATTCCATAAGCATCTGTAATTTCATCGATTATTTCAAGAAGTCTTAAATTTATTCTATCTCTTCCTGATAATACTTCATCCAATGTCATATCTCCCACAATATTTCTCATATTAGTTATAGTGGAATACACAATACCTGATTTATAATCTTCAATATTGTACACTGCATCTCTTGAATTAATAACCTTATAAAATATAACATTATCAATTGATATATTTACATTATCTTTAGTTATAACATTTTGTGGTTGTATATCTAATATTTGTTGTTTCGTAGAAATTCTTCTGCGAACAAAATCTGCAAAAACAATTGTTAAATGCCAACCTGGCTCTAGTATCCTATGAAACTGACCAAACCTTTCTACCAAACACACAGATCCAGTATTAACAATTTTAATAGATGATATAATCATGATAACTAATATTAACAATATAAACAAACCTATAAACGATCCTACTCCCATAATAAATGCCTCCTTAAATTTTAATAAAACTTATACCTTAGCTATTAACAACTTATTTCCTTCGATACCAATAATTTGAACAGAGTCACCACTTTTTAATGGCTTTCCTACATTTTTTACAGTCCAATAAATTCCTTGAAACTTAATATTTGCTTTTACGTCAATATCTTTTGTTATTATAAATTCACTTCCAATATATCCTTCTTCCATAGTCAATGTTTTGGTTACAGTTTTCTTTATAGTTCTCTTAACTATAGGATATCCAACAGATGTACATACTGCACTAACCCCTATAAAAACAATAGCTTGAACAATTACTGGTGCATTAAATGCTATAGAAATTATAGCTGCAATTGCGCCTATAGCAAACCATATAAACATAAAACTACTAGTTATAATATCAATAGCTAGTGCCCCTAATGCTACAACTACCCAAAATATCATTGGCTTCCATTCCATGTTGTCCCCCCCCCCTTTCGAATATTAATTAGCATTATAACTTTTTAAACATTATGATATTACTAATCCTTATTTAAGTATATCTCTTTTTTGTGTTTTATAACACCATTTTGTTGTAATAATATTACACCAAAAATTTGATGTGTTGTCGATATATCATTATATAGTATTTTTTATACATAATAAAGTTTTATTATAGTACATTATGTGTTATTTAATACTCTATTATACCCTTGCATAGTTCTATCTTATGTTTGCTTTCATTATCTCATTAATTCACCTTTTTAATGAAATACCAGAATAAAATAGTTTGGGGATGGTTAACAACTATTTGAACTATAAATGTCTAAATAGTGAGGGACAGTTAACAATTATTTAAACTAAGGTAAAATAATTGTTAACCCTCCCTACTAATGAATCTAAGATAATGATATAATTTTATTGAACACTGGTTATATAAAGTCGATTTTACAAATACTATATTTGAAGAATTAAAGAAAGGTCGTGAATTAGTTTGGATACTTCTTTTATTAGAGTTTCTGCCGCTTGCCCAGTGGTAAATGTGGCAGATATACAATTCAATTTAAATAACATAGAAAGCTGCATCAAAGAGGCTTTAAAAGAAAAATCAAAATTTATAGTTTTCCCAGAACTTTGCATAACAGCTTATACCTGTGCGGATTTATTTTTACAACAAGAATTACTTGAAAAATCTGAAAGTGCAATTGGATCCCTATGTGAATTTTCTAAAAACAAAGATATACTAATTGCTGTAGGAGCTCCACTACATTTTAATAATTGCCTATATAATTGTGCTTATATAATATTTAAGGGTAACATTTTAGGAATAGTACCAAAAAGCTATATCCCAAATTACTCTGAGTTTTATGAAAAAAGATGGTTTACTGAGGGTCTTGGCGTACTAGGGAAAACTGTAAATCTTCCTTTTGCAAAGTCCATCCCTTTTGGAACTAATTTATTATTCACCTGCAATAATATTAAAATTGGTTTTGAAATTTGTGAAGATCTTTGGGTAACCATTCCCCCTAGTAGCTATTTAGCCCTTCAGGGTGCAAATATAATTGCTAATTTATCTGCATCTAATGAATTAGTTAGCAAAGCTGATTACAGAAAATCCTTAGTTTCATCTCAGAGCGCAAGATGTATGTGTTCTTATTTATATGCATCCTCTGGAGTTTTTGAATCTTCCACAGATTTACTTTTCAGTGGTCATCTTTTAATTAGCGAAAATGGTTTATTATTAAAAGAAAACAATAGATTTCAAAGAGAAAATGAAATTATCACCTCCATTATTGATATAGATAAGTTAAATAGTGAAAGGTTAAAAAATATCAGTTTTAGAAATAGTCCTTCCATATGTCCTTTTGAGGTATGCGAAATTCCTTTTGAATTTTCAAATTTAGACTTTGGAGTTTTTGATAGATATATTGATAAGCATCCTTTTGTTCCTTCTAATCAATATCAACGCGCGCTACGTTGCAAGGAAATATTTAATATTCAGTCCTCGGCCCTTGCTAAAAGATTCTCTTATACGGGGCTTAATAAAGCTATAGTTGGGATTTCTGGCGGACTTGATTCAACCCTTGCACTGCTAGTTATAGTTAAAACCTTTGATATGTTAAATTTGCCAAGAAAAAATATTATTACTATTACTATGCCTGGTTTTGGAACTACAGATAGAACCTATCTGAATGCCGTAAACCTATGTAAACATTTAGGTACAGAGTTTAGAGAAATTAATATAGTAGACGCCTGTTTACAACATTTCAAAGACATAAATCATCCAATAGAAAAACATGATGTAACTTATGAAAATGTTCAGGCAAGAGAAAGAACTCAAATTCTTATGGATGTTGCCAATAAAGATGGTGGACTATTAATAGGAACAGGAGATTTATCTGAACTGGCTTTAGGTTGGTGCACATATAATGGAGACCATATGTCCATGTATTCTGTAAACTGCTCAATTCCTAAGACTTTAGTGAAATATTTAGTTAAGTATGTAGCGGAAAAAGAAGCTTCAAAGGAAGCCTCCGAAATACTTTTAGATATCTTGGACACTCCTATAAGTCCAGAACTTATGCCTAAAGATGTGAATGGTAAAATCGCTCAAAAAACTGAAGACATAGTAGGCCCTTACGAATTACATGACTTTTTCCTTTACTATTTCATGAAGCAAGGCGCCACCATCAGTAAAATATTATTCTTAGCTAAAGAGGCCTTTAAAACCGATTATGCCGAAGATGAAATTACTAAATGGTTAGATAAATTTATAAAAAGATTCTTTACTCAACAATTTAAACGTTCAGCCTTGCCAGATGGTCCAAAAGTAGGAACTATAAGTTTATCTCCAAGAGGAGATCTTAGAATGCCATCTGATGCTAGTTTTAATTCTTTCCTTTAAATTGTAATTTGCTATGCTACAATATTAAGCCTGAATAAAGTACATGTATTATTTTGTGTAGAGTTAACTTCAAACTTTACGCAATATATGTACTTTTTTCATTTATAAACATCCACAATAAGTCCTGCAATTTCATCAATAGTGCTTGCTATGTCAAGATTTTCTTTTTCGCCACTCAATAACATTTGTGTAAGCTCCTCTAGTTTCGAATCCACAGTCTCCACCGTTATAAAATATTGTGTTTGCCAAAAACTAATATCCTTCTTAACCTCATACATATGTTTTAAAACAGAATCTAAATATTCTCTAATTAAATTTTTATATGCTTTCACATCTGCAAAGCATTTTGTAATGCTCAATCTATTTCCTTTCTTTTTTATATCATCCATCATTTCTTTAAGTTGTTGTTCTGATTTTTGCTGCCTAGCAAAACTAAAATTTTGTGAAAAATCTTTTTTACTAGATACAGTTTTCTTATCTGATGTAACCGCTGCATTCCTTCTAGTTCTTGATATTTCCATGTTTTTCCACCTCCTATTTTCAAAATTAATTATTAGAATGTTTTCATATTCTTATATACATTATATCGAATTTTCCGCAAAAAAATATACACAATGTAAAATTAATTCTTGTCACAATAGAAAATTAATTCTTGTCACAATGTGAAATTAATTCTTGTCACAATAAAAAAATTTAATTTACCCATATATTTAAAAATAATTCCAGCCAAAATCAAATATAAAATCTTTTACTTATAAATTTGCCAATTTTTTTTTATATTAGTATAATAATATGGTAAATAATATACATTATAGATATAGGTTTTTGATTTACGCTAGGACCAATATTTCTATCCATATAACTAAAAATTAAAATTCTTAGGGGTGGACAAATGAAAAAATTACTAAACATGTTTTGGACTTTCTTTAAAATAGGAGCTTTTACCTTTGGTGGAGGGTATGCCATGATACCTCTCATAGAAATTGAAGTTGTCAATAAAAAAAAGTGGCTTTCTAAAGAAGATTTCTTAGATATAATTGTTATTTCTCAAACTTTTCCTGGAGCCTTAGCTGTTAATAGTAGCGTATTTATAGGCTATAGAACTTGCGGACTACTTGGAGCTATCATTGGGCTTCTAGGAGTTGTTTTACCCTCATTTTTTATAATATTATTGATTGCAGTTTTTTTTATGAAATTCAGAGATTATTATTATGTGGATTTGGTTTTCAAAGGTATCTCTGCTGCGGTACCAATGCTTATACTCATAGCCGTAGTAAGTTTATCCAAATCTTTAAAGAAAAGCTATGCAAATCTTATTATAATTTTAGTTTCCATGGGGAGTATATTATTATTTAATGTACACCCTGTTATAGTTATACTTTTATCTGGTTTATACGGGGTAATATTTCTTGGAAAGAAGGTGAAGTAAATGTCAATTTTAATAAAAATTTATCTATCCTTCTTAAAAATAGGTGCCTTTAGCTTTGGTGGAGGATATGCTATGATTCCTCTTATCAAAAGAGAAATTGTAAATAACAATAATTGGATTACCTCCAAAGAGCTTATTGATATTATAGGTATATCCCAGATGACTCCAGGACCTATAGCCATTAATTCAGCAACTTTTGTAGGTTTTAAAGTTGCTGGTATATTAGGTAGTATTTCGGCAACTCTGGGCGTAATTTCCTTTTCATTTATCTTAGTTTCTATAGCTAATCACTATATTGTTAAATTCAAAGAATCCTACATAATGAAGGCAGCTCTCGCAGGTATGAGGCCTGCACTAATTGGTCTTATAGTCTCTGTATTCTTATCCATGGGAAGCGACTCTTATAAAGACATTAAAAGTGTAGTAATTGGAGTCATAATTTTAGGACTGCTGATTACAAATAAAATTCATCCAATTTTAATAATAATGATTTCAGGGGTATTGGGTATTGTGTTTTATGGTCTAATACCTATTTAATTACTTCTCTTTATTCGCAACATATTTGTATTTTATATTTTGGCATAATAATTTTCTTGTTTTAAATAAATTAAGCTATAATAACAAATACTATAAGTTGAGGTGATGTTAATGTTTTTCAACAAAACTATTGAGCAAGTTTTAAAAGAATTTGGTTCTAATCCAATAACAGGACTTTCTCAAAGTCAAAGCGAGGTAAAAAGAGAAAAATTTGGACTAAACCAATTAACAACTAAAAAACCCAAAACTCTAATAGCCATGTTTTTTGCCCAACTAAATGATATTTTAATTTATATTTTAATTGCAGCTGCAGTGATCTCTGCCCTCCTTGGTGAAACCAGTGACGCAATAATAATTGCTATTGTAATTATTATTAATGCTACAGTAGGAATTATTCAAGAGTCTAAAGCAGAAAAAGCGCTTGATGCACTAAAAAAATTATCGACTCCTAAAGCTGTAGTTAAAAGAGATGGGCAGTTAAACGAAATTCCATCAGAGGAAGTTGTACCTGGAGATATTATTATTATTGATGCAGGAAGATATGTACCCTGTGATTTGAGACTTATTGAAGCTGCAAATTTAAAAATAGAAGAATCTACACTTACGGGAGAATCTGTGCCTGTGGATAAAGACGCTTCTCTAGTTCTGCCGGGCGAGGATATACCCCTAGGTGATCAAAAAAACATGCTCTTCATGTCTACCCTTGCAACCTATGGTAGAGGTGTTGGTATAGCTGTATCTACTGGAATGGATACTCAAATAGGTAAAATTGCTAAAATGCTAGATGAAAAAGTAGACGATGAGACCCCACTTCAAAAGAAACTAGCGCAACTTGGCAAGTACCTGGGAATAGGTGCCCTATTCATATGTGCTCTTATGTTTATAGTTGGTGTTCTTCAAAAGAGAGATCTTTTTGAAATGCTACTTGTTTCCATAAGTTTAGCTGTTGCCGCTATTCCTGAAGGTCTTCCTGCTATAGTAACTATAGTTCTTGCTATGGGAGTTCAAAAGATGATAAAGGAGAATGCTATTGTAAGAAAATTACCTGCTGTTGAAACTTTAGGTTCAGTAAATATTATTTGTTCAGATAAGACAGGCACTTTAACTCAAAATAAAATGACAGTAACAAAATTCTATGCTGATGGTCAATTAGGAGCTATAGACAGTCTGAACATTAATCATACTGAGCATAAGCTCTTACTAGAAAATCTTATTTTATGCAATGATGCCACCTACTCGGAAAATTCAAAAACTGGCGACCCCACAGAGATTGCTCTATTACAAGCTGGGGTAGACTATAGCATATTTAAAGACGATTTAGAAAAAATTCATAAAAGAATTGATGAGATTCCTTTTGATTCAGATAGAAAATTGATGACTACTGTAAATAAATATGATAATGACTATTATGTAATGACAAAAGGTGCTATTGATAATCTATTAAATCTATGCACAAAGGCATATATTAAAGGCAGTATAATAGAAATTACGCCAAATATAAAAAAAGACATATTAGCTGCCTCAAATAACATGTCTGACAATGCACTAAGAGTTCTAGGTGCCGCTTATAAAATTCTTCCTAGCTCTCATGTAGAGATTGATTCACTAGAGTGTGATTTAATACTTATTGGCCTAGTAGGTATGATAGATCCTCCAAGGCTAGAGGTTAAGGATTCTATTTCCCTATGCATGAAGTCTGGAATAAAAACTGTAATGATAACCGGCGACCACCAAAACACAGCTTTTGCTATAGCCAAAGATTTAGATATTACTAATAATTCTTCTGAGGTTATATCTGGCACCGAGCTTGATAAAATGTCTGATGTCGAACTAAATAATAGAATTGAGAATATAAGGGTATTTGCAAGAGTGTCCCCTGAACATAAAGTGAAGATTGTACGCGCTCTTAAAGCAAAAGGAAATATTGTATCAATGACTGGCGACGGAGTAAATGATGCACCCTCTCTTAAAATGGCAGACATAGGAGTCGCCATGGGTATAACAGGTACTGATGTTGCTAAAGGTGCTGCTGATATGATACTCATAGATGATAATTTTTCAACTATTGTTGCTGCTATAAAAGAAGGAAGAAACATCTTCACAAATATTAAGAAAACTATAATATTTCTTCTATCCTGTAATATAGGAGAGATTATAGCACTATTTCTTGCCATACTTTTAGGCTGGGCTACGCCACTTCGCCCTATCCATATATTATGGGTTAACCTAATCACCGATACACTACCAGCACTGGCTTTAGGTGTAGATCCTGGTGACCCTGATGTAATGAAATATAAACCTAGAAATCCAAAAGATAGTTTATTTAAAGGTGAATCTTTAAATTTACTTCTTAACGGACTTCTAATAGGCATCTTAACCCTAGCTGCATTTATAATAGGTGCAAAATATTATAGTGGAGACACTAGCTTATTCCCACTATTCCCGGGAAATCTTTCAGAAGATGCACTAAAACACGCACAAACCATGGCCTTTGTAGTACTTAGTGTCTCTCAATTAGTACATTCTTTAAATATGAGAAATGAGAAGAAATCCATATTTCAAATAGGTTTATTTTCAAACAAATATTTAATTGGAGCTATAGTTTTTGGTATACTACTACAAGATTTTATAATAACTGTGCCATTTCTAGCTAATGTTTTTAGTGTTCATTCCTTAAGTTTAATGGATTGGGGTTTTGTTACTATTCTATCCCTTATGCCACTACTCCTTAATGAAATAGTAAAAATATTCAAGCGGAGTTCTTCCATAATATAAGAAAGTAGATAACAAATCGAGTAGGAGCTAAATAATTAATTTATTTAGCGACTCCGGGTAGAAGGGTTGCGCAATTCACAACCCAGACCCCCACGGAACCAGGCGTGCGGATTTCCCGCACCTGGCTCTTCAAAAGTTGATTTACAGTATTGCGTATGATTTCATTTTTACAAATGGAATTGAAATCTTCGGTCGCAACAACGGAAACTTTTCTTTGATTTTTCTGTATTTATCCCAGTTTACATTTCCTTTCCAACTTCGGCTACTTAGCATTTTCTTAAAGTAATTTTCTGATTTATTATAAATTTTAAACAAGGATTTTAGATTTCCACCCATTCCATAGTAGTTATAATGTCCTCTTAAAATTTGATTTATCTTGTTCACTTGTTCTTTTATAGGACTATGCCTTATTTCTCGCATTTTATCTGTTATCTTCTTTATTCCTCGATTTAATCGCGTTTTCTCTGTCTTTCTTCCTACCATGAAATTTCCTGACCTGTTCCTTGTACAAAAATGTGTGAACCCTAGAAAATATAATGTCTCCATTTTCTTACCTTTTTCCTTTGCATGCTTACTAGAAAATCTTCCAAATTCAACTAATCTCGTTTTATTTGGCTCTATTTGCAATGCAAATTTCGCAAGTCTTTTGCTTAGTACTTTCTGAAATTTTATAGCATCCTCTCTATATTGAAAACATACTATAAAATCATCTATGTACCTAATCAAGTAGCTCTCGCCCTTTAATTTGGGTTTTACTACTTTCTCAAACCATAAATCTAGTACATAGTGAAGGTAAATATTACTAAGTAGAACACTTATTGACCCTCCTTGAGGGGTTCCAATTTCACTACTCTCTAGTTTTCCATCTTCTATTACTCCTGCTTTAAGCCACCTATTTATAAGGCTTATCATTCTGGGGTCTCCGACTCGATGTTGCACAAATTTGAGTAACCATTCATGGTCTAAACTCCCAAAGAAATTCTTTAAATCTGCTTCCAAAACCCAGCTTACTTTCTTTCCTGAAATTGTTTCGTTTATAGTCGCAAGTGCATTGTGCGCACTCCTTTTAGGTCTTCCCCCAAAAGAACAATCCAGAAAGTCCTGTTCATATATTGTAGAAAGTACAGTTGCAACACTTCGCTGCAATGCACGGTCTGCGACACATGGAACTCCTATTGGTCGTTTTTCTGTTTTTCCAGGCTTAGGAATCCAAACTCTTCTAACTGCTGGGGGTTTGTAGCTTTCTCTATGGATTGACGTAATCATTTTATCAGCCCATATATCAAAGTAATCCTTTGCTTCTTTTACATCTATACCATCTATTCCCTTAGCTGTATTATTAGGCATATGCATAAGGCTTTCATGTATTAGTTCTTTTGTTACATGATGCGCTATAGATGTAAATTTTAAATTTGTTTCTTTTCGAGCTTTTACTGCTATTTCTTCCAATTTTGTTGTCATAACTGAGTTCCTCCTTACTTTGAATTAAGGCTCGTATCCTCCCATTGAATGGAGCTTATGTTTCGTTGAAAGAATTCAACTTTTGCTGACCGCTTCCCCACGTAGTAGGCTTTCCCTACCTCAAAGTACTATCAGTCAGTAAGACTTCCGTCAAATCATTGTATTATTCTTGCTTTGTAAGGCTTGTTTAATACTATCCACATTCTGCGGAAACCTGACGGATCTCCCTTGTTCCCAAGGAATCCATTGATAACATGCCGTAGGTACGAACCCCGGAAACAACTAATATCCTAACCTTTAACAGATATTTCGTTACTGCCTTCCCAACAGAGAGATAAAGTCGGCTATTTCACAACACGTTCAATTTCGGGGCTAATTATCCTCTTCACTTTATTCCGGCCTGCTATCTTCCTGTCTACGCTTCGGAGTAAATGTTACCATTTACCACGCAAGACTCGGTACTTGACTGCTGGCTAAGCTTTATCAAGATGACCATTTCAGGTCATTTGTATTCCTTGAACTTTTCAAGGCGCAACTCTCACACCACCGTGCGTACCGTTCGGTACACGGCGGTTCAATAAGAATTACCTAATCATAAATTTTTCAGTTAAGGTTATAAAGCCTTGTTCTTTAAGGTATTTATTAGTTAGAGTTCTTGTTAAGACTGGGCTATGGGATATTCTCCAATAGCCTTTTCTTGTATTCGCATATTCCCAAGCTTTGTATTCATCAATACCAAGCCTTTTGAGATTATCATGTTTTGTTTTAATTCTCTTCCATTGTTTCCAATAACATAAGCGAATCCTTCGTCTTAGCCACTCGTCTAAGGTTTTAAGTATACTTTTCATATCTGCTAATTTAAAATAATTTACCCATCCAACTATAACTTGTCTTAGTTTAATAGCACGAAGTTCCATACTCATAGCATTACTTCTTCCTGTTATTTCTTTGAGCTTACTTTTAAGTTTCTTAACAGAATTTTGGTGTACTCTTATTCCCATTTCACCTTTCTTTGGATAAAATGTAAATCCCAAATACTTCAGCTTCCACGGTCTGTCGACCTTGCTCTTGTCTTTATTGACTTTGAGTTTCAAATCCTCTTCTATAAACCTTGTTATACTTGCCATTACACGGTATGCTGATTTCTTTGATTTTAAATAAATATTACAGTCGTCAGCATAACGACTGAAGTGCAATCCTCGCTTTTCTAACTCTTTATCCAACTCATTTAACATGACATTACTAAGTAATGGTGAAAGATTGCCACCTTGCGGTACACCTTTTTGAGAGGTATTAAAAATTCCTCTTTCCATTACTCCCGCTTGAAGATATTTTCTTATAAGGGATATTACCCTAACATCCTTTACTTCTTTATAAACCAATCCTATTAATTTGTCATGATTTACAGTATCGAAGTATTTCTCCAAATCAATATCTACTGCCCACTTGTAACCTTTATCCATGTATTCTTTGCATTTCCGAATTGCTTGGTGTGCACTTCTATTTGGTCTAAATCCATAACTATTATCCGAAAATTTCTCTTCAAATATTGGATTTAGAACTTGAGCGATAGCTTGTTGTATTACTCTGTCTACAGCAGTTGGTATTCCTAGTGGTCGTTTCTTTCCATCAGGCTTAGGTATTTCTACTCGCCTTACTGGATTAGGTTTATACCTACCTTCCAATAGTAATTGCCGAAGGCTGGCGCCATTTTCTTTCAAGTATTGTAGAAGTTCATCTACCTTCATACCATCAACTCCATGACTACCTTTATTAGCTCTAACTTTCTTAAATGCTTGATTTAAGTTGTTTCTGTCAATAATCCTTTCAAACAGTCCATTGGTGTATTTATTTTCGGCGTTCTGTCTCTTTTCTATCGTCAATGAAATGCTCGGCGCTCCTACATACTCTTCGAGTTCCACTCTATCCTTTTGTAGGTAACCTTCATTATGAAGTTGTCTGCTTTTATCACATTTCTTTGTGTTTTTCAAAGTTTCAAAACCTCCTATCGTTCAGTCCTTCACCGAAGGCTCATGAACCTTCTGCTACTATGACGTCTGCTGACTTCTTAGATTTCAACTTTACATCACTGCAAAGGTTGTTATTTCAAAATTCATCTCTATAACCTTTACCTAAGATCTCCCCGGGTAAGAACGCAATCTTTCACTCCATCTATCTGCTACATTTACACCACTTGTTTCGAATAGTTTTGGGCTTCGTTATGTTATGCAAACTTACCCACAAGCACATGCCTTATATGTAGTTTCTATTCGTCAGACCAGAGTTTTGCCGCCGACTTCCTTCAGATTCCACGTCACCATGGACACCCTTGTCTTAAGCTATGCACTTGGCACTATTAACCCGTGCTAGGGACTTTCACCCATTAGATTGCGTCCATGCCGGGCGCACATAAAAAGTAAGAGCCTGATGTAACTCATCACACTCTTACTTTTTTTGAAAAATATGAAGGTTAAGAATTTATTTTAATCTAGTACCCTCTTCATTTTGAAGGATTAGGTCACTTTTCATAAGGCCACCTAATGCTCTTTTAAATGCGTTTTTGCTAGTTTTAAAAACTTTTTTTATATCATCTGGAGAACTTTTATCATTGTATGGCATAAATCCATCGGAACTTTTAAGATATTCTAATATTTGCTCTTCAACTATATCTCTTTCCTCTAGTCTTGGTTTTCTTACTGTTAAGTCCATTTTACCATCTTCATAATATTTTTTAACTCTTGCTTTTAATCTATCTCCAGGCGTTATATTCATATAATTCTCATTTCTTAAAATAACCCCTCTGTAAATATCATCAATAGCTACCATTACAGTACCATTAGTCTGGATTCCGTATACTGTGCCTTCCACTTCATCATCAATATTATATGAATCTGTATCGTATAAATATTTATCAACAAAAGTAGTGGCTGCAATTCTTCCAGTCTTATCTAGATATATATAAAAAAGATATTTTCTGCCTGTTTCTAAACTGTAATTTTCCTCCTTAAAAGGAACCAATACATCTCTTTCTAGACCAATTTCTACAAAACTACCTATTGTAGTCATGTCAACAACCTTAAGATAAGCTAAATCCCCCACCTTTGCAAGTGGTTTTTTTAAAGTTGAAATTAACCTATCACTTGAATCTCTGTACACAAAGGCTTCAACTTCATCATCAATATTAAGCGCCCTACCTAAAGTACTTTTCATTGGAAGTAGTACGTCATCACTAGTGTTTCCTGTGCCAGCGTCTAGATAGTACCCAAATTCTGCGCGCCTTACTACTTTTAAATTATTTAAATCTCCTATGTTTATCATTTATTATCTCCTACCTTTTATTTTAAACTTTTGACCAATCTATGTATTTGTTAAGTTTAGAAAAAATTCAACTAAATATTTTTCTTCAAGCATATACTTATATTTCTGCTCATTTGTCATCTTTTCTATTCCATTTAATTTTATCATTTTTCCCACTCCTTAAAAAAACAATAATTCTCTACCTTCTATTGTAGTTAAAAAACGTCGAAAATAAAAGCTATTTTTAAAAATAAAAGACAGTTAACAACTCAATTGTTCAAATAGTTGTTAACCGCCCCCATTTACCTACACTTTTATTTTATAATATATTTCATGGAAAGCTCTGCATAATGCTCCGCAGATTTTTTTAAGGCTTCTTTTTCTTCTATAGTCAGTTCTCGAATAACTCTTGCTGGTACTCCCATACAAAGAACGCCAGAAGGTATTTTCTTCCCCTGCGTAACCAAGCTACCAGCACCAATTATAGTATATTCTCCTATTTCAGCTCCATTTAGTATAGTGCTTCCCATACCAATTAAAGTATTACTTGAAATTTTACAACCATGTATTATAGAATTATGTCCTATAGTTACATACTCTCCAATATATACTGGAAAATCCTCATCATTGTGCACCGTACAATTGTCTTGAACATTTGTATAAGCACCTATAGATATATAATTCATATCTCCTCTTAATACAGCTCCAAACCAAATATTACTGTACTCTCCTATAGATACATTTCCTATAACGTCCGCACTGATAGCAATAAAAGATTGTTTGTGTACCTTAGGTATTTGTCCATCAAATTGATGTATCATAAGCTACTAATCACCTCTTCCCAAAAAAAATAATTACTTATCTATTATACAATATAATAATATTTATTACACTGCAATATTTTATAAATTGTCCTATTATTCGCAATATTATTACATAATAATCTGTATTGATTTTTATATAATTTCATTATATAATACCATATATAGTTATGAATTCCTTTGTGATTACTACATATAGTGTGTTATACTATTTTAGCATATAAGATTAAACTAAATAATTGTGAAAATTTTTAGTGTAGTAACATCAGCACGCATAAATATAATTTTAGAATTAATTTATATATTAAGAAAATAATAGGAGGTGAATATACTAGCTTTTTTAGGCTAGTATACTTATGGCGGAGATAAAAAGTTTAATTAAAAGATTTTATACAAGTTCATTAGAAAAAGATAAAAATATTACTGTTTTTGATTTGTTTCATTGGAAAAAGGTAGATGTTTTTCTAAAGGACCATAAAACAAACAAAGTACTTTTAGATATGAAGGATTTAGAATTTCCTGAGCATTACTCGCAAAATTCTTGCGATATTATAGCTTCAAAATATTTCAGAAAATCCGGTGTTCCCACTAAGCAAGGCTACGAAAACAGTATGAAAATGGTAGCTCATAGGCTTGTTAATTTTTGGTGTGAATCCTTAACTGACCAAACAATTATTAAAACTGATGAGGAAAAAAGCATTGTTTATGATGAATTAGTATATGCATTTTTAAATCAAATGTTTGCTCCAAATTCTCCTCAATGGTTTAATACTGGGCTTAACCTCTCTTATGGTATAAAAGGTGGAACCCTAGATAATTTTTATTATGATGAAAGTAAAAAAATGATTGTTAAAAGCGAGGATGCTTATACAAGAACTCAGGCTTCTGCTTGTTTCATTCTCTCAATTGAAGATAAATTACTTGGCAAACACTCAATATCTGAGCAGTATGTAACAGAAACTAAATTATTCAAAGGCGGTTCAGGTACCGGAACAAACTTCTCTAGCATAAGAGGTCGTGGCGAAAGGTTATCTAGTGGTGGAGTCTCTTCAGGTCTAATGAGTTTTTTAAAAGGCCTTGATAGAAATGCAGGAGCAATAAAATCTGGCGGAACTACAAGACGTGCTGCTAAAATGCTATGTCTTGATATTGACCATCCGGAAATAATGGAATTTATGACTTGGAAAGCTAAAGAAGAAGATAAGGTACGCGCTCTTACCAAAATGGGTTATGATGGCAACTTTGAAGGAGAAGCTTACGAGACCGTATCTGGACAAAACGGAAACAATTCCATAAGATTTTCAGATGAATTCATGATGAAGGTTGATGACCTTTCAAAAAATCCTAAGCAGACTATTACTCTTAAAGGAAGAGCTGACAACTCAGTTAATAAAGATATACCTGTTAAGAAGCTATGGGATACCTTTAATAAAGCTGCTTGGTTATGCGCAGATCCAGCTCCCCAGTTTGATGATACCTTTAATGCATGGCACACTTGTCCAGCTGGAGAAGATGGCGCAGTTAATGCAAAGCACAATAGAATTAATTCAACTAACCCTTGTGGAGAATATGCATTTTTAGATGATACTTCCTGTAATTTAGCCTCTATTAATATTTATAAATTCTATGACAGTAAAACTAAAAAATTAGATATAGATGGATATGTTCATTTAATAGGACTTACTCAATTAATCCTTGAAGCTTCCATACATTGGGGCCAATTTCCTACAGAAGATATAGCAAGAAAAACACACTTATTTAGAAGCACAGGACTTGGAATTGCAAACCTCTCTTCACTACTTATGGTAATGGGATACGCCTATGACTCAGAAGATGCTAGAAATTTAGCTTCCTCGCTAACTGGAATAATGACAGCTCAGTCTTATTATGTCTCATCCCTCATGGCAAAAGAACTAGCTCCTTTTGAAAAATATGAAATTAACAAAACATATATGCAACTAGTTATAAGAAATCACGCTAGAGCAGCTGGAGCTCTAAATACTGAATTTGAAAATTTAAACTATGAGCCTGTAAAAGTTAATCACAATCTTTTAAAGGGCAACTCTCTAGGTTATATAAGTGAAACCTTAAAAAATTGCTTCACAAAAGCATTAAATAGTGGTGAAAAATACGGTTTTAGAAATGCCCAAGTTACAGTTATAGCTCCTACTGGTACTATTTCCTTTGCTATGGATTGTGGAGCAACCTCTATAGAACCATATTTCAGCCATTTTATTTATAAAAAATTATCTGGTGGCGGTTATATGACCATGGTTAATCCGGTAATTAAAGCTTCCTTAACTAACCTCGGATATTCTCAAATCCAAACAAATGATATTCTAGACTATATCCTAAGAAAAGAAAAAGTTAATGAAAACGGCTTTGAGTACGAAAAAATTATTGATGGAAAAATCGAGGGCGCTCCACATTTAAAACCTGAACATTTAGCTATATTTGATACAGCAAACAAATGCGGTAGTGGAAAAAGATACATTCCATTTATGGGACATGTTCTCATGATGGCAGCAATAACTCCGATGATATCAGGTTCTATATCAAAAACTGTAAATTTACCTAAAAATGCCACTATAGAAGATTTTAAAGAAGTCATACTTAACTCTTGGAAATTAGGTGTAAAAGGCATAGCCTTATATAGAGATGGTTCAAAGGCAAGTCAGCCTTTAAACACTACCCTATCTCAAGATAAAGAACTATCCCTTGAAGATTTATCCTATGCGGATCTTTTAAAGAAAGCAAAGACGCAAGAGGAAATTTCCAATCATTCTACAAGAGAAAAACCAATTGGAATCCGTTATGGCACTACTCATCCTGCTCAAATTGATGATGTAAAAGTCTATACTACTGTAAATAGACGTTCAAATGGAGAAATCTCTGAAATATATATAACAACAGATAGAGAAGGTACTATTATTACTGGATTACTCAATTCTCTTTCAAAATCAATTTCAGTAATGCTTCAATATCACGTACCTGCAGAAGATATTTCTAAAATGCTTCGCGGACAAAAATTTGAACCTTATGGTTTTGTACAAAAACATCCTTATATTAAATCTGTTTCTTCTATATCTGATTTAATTAGCAAAATAATTGATATAGAACTAGGCGACTATACAAGATGTCAAATTAAACCTGAAAATTACGGCAACACTGATATACCTAAAAACCCACTAATGCCAGATGAAAATGAAATTTCAGCTAGCATAGTAGAAAATGAAAATGTATCTACCTTCAAAAACACTGAAAAGCCTAAAGGAGAAAGGTTATACTCTGAAACCTGCTCTCATTGTTCAAGTACTAAACTTGTTAAAAGCGGTACTTGCAAGGTTTGTCTAGATTGTGGAACAACTACGGGGTGTAGTTAAACACTGTAGTTAAACACTGTAGTTAACCACTGGGGACAGTTAACAACTAATAGTTATATCTCTGCTCTAATAGTAGAAATACAACTTTGAACTTTGCTGATACAACTATGAGGTTTACTACAAAATAAATATTTATTCATAAGTAATCAAATAAAACCTACTAAACTGATTTTTATCAATTTAGTAGGTTTTATTAAATTCTTTGGCCTTTCTGTGTCTTGATCCTCATTGGAAATGTAGCATAAAATACTGCCCTATCTTTAAAATATGTTTGTTTTGCATTTGTACTATGAATTGATTTCCTTTTTCATCTTCACAAAACAAATCATATATTGCCTTACGGCTAGTATAACAATCCCCTTGCATTTCATTCTTTATTCCTTCTTTTTCATCACTATCTGATTTAAGTTTAGGTACATTACTAACAAAAACTGCTATTGCTATGAGCAGAAAAATAGAACCGCCACCGAAATGACGATTCTCTCTTTGCTTATCTTTTTAAACTTCCATATTCGCCCAGGGGTCTGACCCCTTTAATGCTTATTGTAGTTGTAAACTAGGTGGATTCGTTTGCCCTTCTGCGCCATATGGTACTGCCTTTGATTTCTCACTTTCACGTTTAGCCTTGGTTGTTACTGATATATATATACTTCCGCCTTCTGATTTTGGAAGTGTAATACTTAATGTTGCTGTTGCTGTAGGTATTGCATCTTTTGCTAGTTTTTCACCTTTTGCTAGTTTGTCTGCTTTTGCTATTGCTGTTCCTATTGGTTTTGCGCCTTTTTTACTTTCTTCGTATATTGTAACTACATCTCCTAATTTTAAATCTTTAACTGTTATTGTATCTAGTTCCAATGCATTATTGACAACTGTCACTATTGATGATGGCATATCCGTAACCGCTTCTGCTATATAGCCTTTTGGTCCTACTTTATAACTTTCAAGCAAACCCTTTTTGGTTACTGTTACATATATTCTTCTATTTGTATTTTCAATGTTTCCCTCGTCCTCGTAAAGTTGTGGAATGCTTATTGTCGCTTTTGCTGTTTTTGTTGCTTTATCTGCTTTTGCTGTTGCTGTTCCAATTGGTGCTTTAAGAAACGCCCCTTCAAAAATAGTTGTCGCTTCTGCAAGTTTACTTAGTGCCGCTGATGCTGGTTCTGCTGCTGTTGCTGCTCTTGATGCTTCTGCTGCTGCTGCTACTACTAATTTTTCTAATGTTATTTTGTTTTCTGGGGTTACTGCATAATCTGAGTTTGTTGTTAATTGCGTTAATATTGCTATGTCTTGTTGGTCTTGTAATAAATTTACTGCCTTGTTTAATGCATTAAATCGTGCTGTAATTGCGTTATTTAATTTTACCATTGCTGCTATTTTTTCTGATTCTGTTGCTATTGGTGATGCTGATACTACAGCTTCTTCTTTTGCTGCTACTACTGCTGCGTCTTTTGCTACTAGTAATTTATCTACTGCGTTTACTTTCTCTGATGCTGTTGCTGCTAATTTTGCTGCTATGTCTGCTGTTCTAGCATACCCATAATTTCCCCCAGCTTCAAATATATCTTTAGCAAATTGGTTCATTGATTGCAACTGGTATTGATTTGCCCCTTCAATTGCACACTTCCTTGCATATTCAAGTTTTGTGTTTGCTTCTTTTATCGCATTCGTAAGTTGCGCTTCTATTGTTACTAGGAATATATATGTTTGCGTTTTTGTTGTTGTTTGTGTTGCTACTTGTTCTCCACTTACTGATTCTGAGTATACTTTAACTATATCTCCTACTTCTAAACCTTCAACTGTTACCGTGTCTGGTATTCCTGCATTATTCTCAACAGAAACATTATCAACTTTTATTAATGGAGTTCGGCCTTCTTTTTCATATGGTACTTTTTGTGCAGTACTTTCATGCAACCCCTTTCTTTTTACTGTTACGTATATAAATCCTCCAGCTGGCTCCTCAAATAAACCTCCCATTACCGGAAATTCTGCACTTACTGTTGCTGATGCTGTTGTTACTGTTGCACCTTTTGTTGCTTTGTCTGCTTTTGCTGTTGCTGTTCCTATTTGTGTTACTGTTCTTCCTGTTACTATTGCTGATACATCTACTGGTGCTACTATTCCACTTCCGTCTAGTTGTACTATTGAATATACTTTAACTATATCTCCTACCACTAAACCTGTAACTGTTAATGTATCTGGCATTCCCGCATTGTTTTTAGCAGTTATTATGGTTCCTGTAACTTGACCCACCGTTTCCGCAAAAACCGTTCCTGTTGATGGTAAAATCATTGTTATAAATACTACTACACTTAGTGCTTTTGATAATATCTTCTTCATTAATTTTATCTCCCCTTACTCTTTTATTATTTAGTCATATAAAAATAAATAACAAGTCAAAGATACTGGTATATTTTATGTCAAACAAAAAGCAATTTTCGTAGCTAGTATCACTATCCACGGGCTCTACTGACTCAAAATAGACTAGAATACTAACTTGTTATTTATTTTCACATTCCTTTACTACGATTGTTCTTTGTTTTAAAAAGATTTTAACTTGATTTATGGAAAAAATCATATGGATAGGAAAATCATATGTATATATATTATCGGGTAATTATACTTATACTTTATACTTATTAATTAAATAGTAAATTTAATATTTTTTACAATAAAATTTTTATAGCTGCTTTAAGAATAATTACTGCTTTTTATACACTTATGCTTAGCACAAGTGTAATATATTCTAATGTACCTAAAACAAAAAAAGGAATATAAATTTCATATAGAAATTTATATTCCTTTTATATTTATTTTTCATACTATTTTTTATTGTTTTTAACTCTATTTGGCTTAGCCTTAGGTCTCATTACTATGTCGTCTTTCTTATCTTTTTTTGAATTAGTATTTGTATAATTTGTTTTAGAAACACTTCTCTTTTTAATAAATCCCGATAAATCCATAAACCACAAAAATAAAATAACAAATATTCCTGGTATTATATTGTTAGCTACATATTTTGGCATATTTGGGCATATTATCGTAGGAAGCACAAATGATGCCATAGCTATTCCAAGTACTACCCACTTGTTAATCTTTATCTTATATAGTACATAAGTTTTTAAAACATTATATAACACAAGCGAAAGAAGTGAAACTGCCACAATGCTAAGTATTGTTATAAACATATTCATTTTATCCCTCTTTTCTATAGTTCACATTAAAATAAACGTATACTATACATTATCAAACATTTTTTAATATATATCAATAGCTTATGCATTAATTAATTTATATATTTATATTTGTATTAAGAAAAATATTATGCTAAAATATTTGTGGGTAGTATCGAACACGAACTGCACCGAATTGTTTAACATATTATTAGTAGCGGTTTAATCCACATTAGTGGTTTAATTTGTTTTTTTCTGCTCATATCTTTATGAATGAGACAGCTATACAGGAGTCTTCCACCCTCAGATACCTGAGGTGCTTTTACTTTGTATTACATTGGAGGCGATATTATGGTTATCGGCTTTATTGGATGTGGAAAGGTAGGTTTTTCCCTTGGAAAATATTTTTCATTAAAAGGAATAACGTTATCTGGCTACTATAGTAAATTTTATAAAGATGCTAAAGAAGCATCTAAGTTTACTAACTCAAAAGCTTATGAAAACATTAATGATTTGGTACGGGATAGTTCAATAATTTTTATTACTACTCCTGATGATTCCATTCATGAAGTTTTGCAGAGATTGTCAAATTTTGACTTAACTAATAAAATAATATGTCATACTAGTGGTTCCTTAACCTCTAGCATTTTTTTAGATATAAACAATTCAGATGCATTCGCATATTCAATTCACCCTATTTTCCCATTTTCCGATAAATATAACTCCTATAAAACCTTACAAAATGCTCGTTTTTCTATTGAAGGACCCGAAGAGCATATACCTGTGCTCAAAGATTTTATTCAGTCTTTAGGTAACAAATCCTTTACTATTAACAAAGAGGATAAGGCACTTTATCACCTAGCTAGCGTCACAGTATCAAATTTAGTACTATCTTTAATTAATACTGGGTGCAGTTACTTAAGTCAATGTGGGATTAGTGAAAATGATGCGCTTCAAGCATTACTGCCCTTGATCCAAAATAATATTGATAATATAAAAACCAAAGGCTTTATAAGTTCTTTAACTGGTCCTATTGAAAGAAATGATTTGAATACAGTAAAACAACATATAGGGGCCGTACCTACTGTAGATGTGAAAACATATAAAAATTTATCATTAAATCTACTATCCTTATCACAGGAGAAGCATAGTAATAAAGACTATAGCAAACTTAAAGAATTTTTAAAGATGCAGGAGGATAACTAAGTGAAAAATTCTATTTCAACCTTTATATCCGCAAAACACAACCGTGAAAAATTAACAATGCTCACAGCTTATGATTACTCCATGGCAAAACTAATTGATGAATGTGGTGTTAATGGGATTTTAGTTGGGGATTCTTTGGGCATGGTCTGTCTGGGCTACAAGAACACCTTAAGTGTCACTATGGAAGACATGTTACATCATACTAAGGCTGTTGCCAGGGGCACCACAAATGCTCTTGTAGTTTCTGATATGCCTTTTATGTCCTATCAAACTTCACTATATGATGCAGTTAAAAATGCAGGAAGATTTGTACAAGAGGCTGGAGCGGAGGCAATAAAACTGGAGGGTGGTGCTATAGTTTGCCCACAAATTCAAGCTATAGTGAATGCTCAGATCCCTGTAATGGGTCATATAGGGCTAACTCCTCAATCTGTTAATATGTTTGGAGGCTTTAAAGTCCAAGGTAAAAATATTGTTGATGCAAAAAAACTTATTGAGGATGCAAAAAAAATAGAGGCTGCAGGCGCATTTGCTATTGTACTTGAATGTATCCCATCTAAACTTGCAGATATTATATCAAAGGAAATATCTATACCAACTATTGGCATAGGTGCTGGTGGTGGCTGTGACGGACAAATTTTAGTATATCAAGATATGCTTAATATGTTCTCAGATTTTAAACCCAAATTTGTGAAAACCTTTGCAAATATTGGAGACCTCATGCGCGATGGTTTTAAATCATACATTAAAGAGGTTACCCAAGGAACTTTCCCAAGCGATGAACACTGTTTTAAAATAGATGATGAAATTTTAAGCAAATTATACTAATCTTAATTTATTTTTATTTAGGAAGGAAGTGAAGCGGACATTAATAGTGCGTGTAAAATTACACCTTATTTTGTCCACCAAAAATGAAGACTGTAAAAACTATTTTAGAAGTTAGAAATCAAGTACAAGCTTGGAAAAAAGAAGGCTACAGCATTGCCTTAGTTCCTACTATGGGATATTTACATGAAGGTCATGCAAGTCTTATAAAACGTGCTGCAAGTGAAAATGAAAAAGTTGTAGTAAGCATATTTGTGAACCCTATTCAGTTTGGTCCAAAAGAAGATCTAGCTTCTTATCCAAGGGATTTAGATAGAGATACAATTCTATGTGAAAGTGCTGGAGCCAATTTAATTTTCACTCCAGAAGTTTCAGAAATGTATTATGTAGATGCTCTAACAAATGTCTCAGTAAATGGCCTTACAAATGGCTTATGTGGTGCTAAAAGGCCTGGCCATTTTGACGGCGTATGCACTGTAGTTTCAAAGCTATTTAATATAGTTTTACCTGATAAAGCTTATTTTGGAGAAAAGGATGCTCAGCAATTAGCTGTAATTAAACGAATGGTTCACGATTTAAATTTCCCTATAGAAATTATTGGGTGCCCTATTGTGCGTGAAGAAGACGGTCTTGCAAAAAGTTCACGTAATAATTATTTATCCTCAAAAGAAAGAAAAGCAGCTTTAATTTTAAATAAAAGCTTAACTAAAGGTAAAGAGTTGTTATCAGCTAGTGAAAAGTCTGCTGAACTTTTAAAAGAAATCATAAAAAATGAACTTGAAAGCGAAGTTTTGGCTAAAATAGATTATATCGAAGTTGTAGATGCCCTATCCCTCACTACTATAGATATCGTTGACAAACCTATTCTTGTCGCTATAGCTGTATATATTGGCAAAACAAGACTAATAGATAATTTTATATGGGAATCAAAATAAAAAAAAAGGGAGGGTCAACAATTGATAATAACTATGTTAAAATCTAAAATACACAGAGCCACTATTACAGAAGCTAAATTAAATTATGTGGGAAGTATAACTATAGATAAAACCCTAATGGACAATGCAAATATCCTAGAATATGAAAAAGTTCAAATAGTTGATATCGACAATGGAGAAAGATTTGAGACTTATGCCATCGCTGGAGAGCCTGGTAGTGGAGTTATTTGTATAAATGGTGCCGCTGCAAGATGTGTTCAGCCTGGAGATAAAATAATAATTATGACTTATTGCCTAATTAATGAGGAAAAAGCTAGGAAATTTAAACCTCTAGTAGTATTTATTGAAGGCACCAATGTGATAAAAGAAGTTACCCACTATGAAATACATGGCGAAATAAAATAATTTTTTTTATAATCAAGTAATAATTTTTTAAAAATTGTAAACACTAGTACTGAAAACTATATTAAAAAGGAGATGTATACGTTGAAAGCATTAGATACTACTGCACTCGTATTAGTTATTATAGGAGCTGTAAATTGGGGACTAATTGGATTTTTCCGATTTGACCTAGTATCAAGCTTATTTGGTACTGGTACTGCATTCACTAGGATTATATTTGCTCTAGTAGGTATAGCTGGTCTTTATTCCTTATCTTTATTAGGAAGAGGCAGAGATACAGACAGAGACAGAACTGAAGTTAAATAAATGTGCTAAACATAATAAAAAAGAAGTTGAAGTTTAAAATTCAGCTTCTTTTTTATTGAAATAAATTTTACTTTAAAAACTTTCAAATAAACCTTAACTGAACTAAAGCAGTTTTATCCCTAACTCTTATTACAATTAAGCTATAGGAATCTTTTTTGTCTATCTCTTGTATAATTGTTAAAAATTTTTCATCTACCACCATTAATCTAATGCCTGTTTTGCTTTGAAGTTCATAACCCTTTGAACCTTTTACTATAAATAGATTATCCCAAGGCTTAGGAATATAATCACTAAAATTTATTTCGAAAATTAACCCTTCTTTCTGAAGTAATCTTATTAGACTATTATATTCATCATATAATACATCATTTGTACACTTTAATTTCTGCACTACAGAATTATTATGCGCCAGCAAATTATTTTGCTGCATTATTTCTAATTCGTATTGGGTCTTTTTAAGCTCTAGCTTCCTCATCTTATTTTTAATTGTCTCTAAATAATAATTATTATTTTTATCCATTAACTTTACCTTGCCTTTCCTAGTATTCTTTAGGTAGAATATAATTGAGGTGATTATATATGAATAAATTTATAGATTGGATTGTTTCTAATTTAAAATATATAGGTGAAAAAAATAAATTATTTCTAATACAATTTTATAATAAAATAAACTTTTTAATCAATAAAAATCTTACTTTAAACAAAATGTATCAACCAATTATTAGAGAACAAATGGATACAAACAAAAATTTACAGAAAACTTTAAAAATTCTAGAAAACAAAAATAATCAAGTCCAAAATAATATATTAAAACTAGAAAATCAAAATTCATTACTAGAATCTAAAATATCTATAATCCAAAATCTAATAACCAAGCGTCATGACTAATCATCACTTTGGTGCTGTAATCATCACTCTGACGCTGAGGTAATCACATACATTGCCAATCAATAATATACTTATCTTTGGTAAATACTATAATGAGACGCAAACAAACAAATTGCAAGCAAGTATTCTTGTTATTTGTTTGTTTATGCCAAACCTAACAATTTTAAAGCGAGGTGTTTCATATTGTTCAATAGTATTGTCAAAGATAAAAATTACAAAAATTTATTTAATGGTGATTGGGTTACATCTAATAATACCATAGATATTCTCTCTCCTGTAGATAACAGTTTAGTAGGTACAATACCTGCTATGAGCAAAGATGAAGCTAATATAGTTATTCAAAATTCAAAAACTTCTCAAAAAAATTGGGCTAATATGGCCATTAGCTCCCGTGCATCAATTTTGCATAAAGCGGCTGCCCTACTGGATGAAAATGTTGATTACTTGTCCCAGCTCATGCAAGTGGAAATTGCTAAAGATAAGCACTCCTGCATTGCTGAGATAAAAAGAACTGCGGATTTTATTAGATTTACTGCTGATGCTGGCAAATATTTAGAAGGTGAAACTATAGGTGCAGATAATTTTCCTGGTTTTAAGAAAAACAAAATATCCTTTGTCACCAAAGTACCAGTAGGCGTTGTCCTTGCTATTTCACCTTTTAACTATCCCATTAATCTTTCTGCATCTAAAATTGCGCCAGCCCTTATTGGTGGGAATAGCGTAATTTTAAAGCCTTCCACTCAAGGAGCTATTAGTGCACTCCATTTGGTTGCAATTTTTCATGAAGCCGGTGTTCCCCATGGAGTAATAAACACAATAACAGGTAGAGGCTGCGAAATAGGTGATTATTTAGTAACCCACAAAGATATTAATTTTATCAACTTTACTGGAAGTACTCAGGTAGGAAAACATATAGCTGTAATTGCTGGTATGGTGCCTATGATTATGGAGCTTGGTGGCAAAGATGCAGCTATAGTACTTTGCGATGCTGATATCGAAAGTGCTGGCAGAGATATCGTTACTGGGGCCTTTAGCTATTCTGGTCAAAGATGCACCGCAGTTAAAAGGGTTTTAGTTATAAATGATGTTGCAGATAGCCTTACTTACGAATTAATGAAAAATATCAAATTGCTGAAAATTGGGAATCCAGAAGATGATTGTGATATAACCCCACTCATAGATAATAAAGCTGCAGACTACGTTCAAGAACTCATAGATGATGCCCTAGCTCATGGAGCTACGCTATTATGTGGAAATAAACGAAATGCTAATTTAGTTTACCCAACCTTATTTGATAATGTAACTACAGATATGAGGCTCGCTTGGGAAGAACCCTTTGGCCCAGTGCTACCAGTGATTAGAGTTAAAAATATTAAGGAAGCTATAGATATAGCTAACAGATCTGTTTATGGTCTTCAAACTTCTGTTTACACTAAAAATATAGATGATGCCTTTAATATTGCCAATAAACTCGAGGTAGGTACCGTTCAAATTAATAATAAACCTGAAAGAGGTCCTGACCATTTTCCTTTCTCAGGGACAAAATCCTCTGGTATGGGTACTCAAGGCATAAGATATAGCATTGAAGCTATGACTAGGTTAAAATCTACAGTTTTACTCATAAATCCATAGAGAAATTTAAAGAAGCAGCTTTTACAAACTGCTTCTTTCTTTATTTTCTTTTATTCTCCATATTAATATTTGTTTGGATTATATTTTTTACAACTTCTGATATCTCAGCTTTCTCTTCCTTTGACATTTTATCCATATATATTGGTTTATCAAATATAAGCTTGGCATTTGCCTTTTTAACTTTTCCATTATTACCTTCCATAGCTTTATGCGTATCATAAAAGGTTATAGGAACAATCGGAACCCCAGCTTTTATTGCCAGTCTCATACTACCTTTTTTAAATTCCCCTATATTATTACTTCTACTTCTAGTACCTTCTGGAAAAATAATCATAGAATATCCATTCTTTAAATTTTCAACACCTTCTGAAATTGATTTTAAAGCCTCTCTTGGATTTTCTCTATCCATAAATACAGAATGAATTTGCCTCATCCAATAACTCATTACTGGTATTTTTTCCATCTCTTTTTTAGCAACTGCACCAGTAAGGCTATTCATATTAGCTAATATCACTGGTATATCAAGATTACTTTGGTGATTTCCCACAAAAACGCAAGGCTCTTTTGGTATGTTTTCTTTGCCTATAACGGTTAAATTTAAACCTGCAATCCTAATTACAAAATTAGACCAATTCCTAACCACCTTAGCTAAATAAGCATCCACCTCTTCTGTAGTTTTATGCTTTTTTATGCTATTAAGTTGTATTTTCTTAAAGGCTTTCCCAATCAAATCAATAATAAAACATAAATAAAAATATCCCGTTCTCATATCTCTGTTCCTTTCATTTTAAGATTAAATCATCATCTGAAATGTGGTTAAACTATAACTATAACTATAACTATAACTATAACTATAACTATAATTATACTATTTAATATGCCTTATTTCAAATTTTTCCACTAGCGCATGAGTAAATTGCAATTTGGAGCATCTTTTTTCTTAGATTTTGATATTTTTTTATTTAAATGGATAAAATTATTTATGTACTTGAAATATTATATAGGAGATTAATCATATGCCAAAGAAACCCTGGTTAAAATACGCCTTAATTTGCACTATATTAGTTTTTGTAAGTATAGCCGTAGCTGTAATTTATAAATATAATATAAAAACTAACATAAACCTTAAAAACAACATGGTCACTCATTTTATTGATGTAGGACAGGGTGATTGTACCCTTATTCAAGTAAATAATAAAAACTTATTAATTGATAGTGGTACCAGCGATTCAAGTAGAAAAGTAATTAGGTATCTAAAAAAAAATAAAATTACTAAGCTAGACTATTTAATTGCAACTCATCCCCATGAAGATCATATAGGGGGTATGGCTAGTGTAATTAAAACTTTTAAGGTGGATGAATTTTATGCCCCTAAAGTTACATCTGACACACAAGCATTTGTTGATATGATTAGGGCTTTAAAAAATAAAGGTCTTAAAATAAAAATAGCTAAACCTAATATAACTTTAGATTTAGGCCCGAGTGTCACCTGTCTTATGCTATCACCTAGCAAAACCACCTACAAAGATACTAATAATTACTCTTGTGCGATAAAAATATCTTATAAAAATTCGACTTATTTATTTACGGGTGATATTGAAAAGCTAAGTGAAGATGAGATATTAGATAAAGGTTACGATTTAAGTGCTGAGGTTCTCAAAGTAGCTCATCACGGTAGTCATTCCTCAACCACGCAAGAATTTTTAAATAGAGTTTCTCCAAAAATTGCAGTAATAAGTTGTGGAGCCTATAATAGTTATGGTCATCCAAATAGTGAAACTCTAGATAAACTTAAAAAGTTAAATTGTATTATCTATAGAACTGATTTAGAGCAAAATATTGTACTCATAAGTGATGGTATAACCACAAGTAGATTGGTCGTAAAGTGAGCCTGTTTTAAAATTGTACCTTCCATTTTATAATGTATAAGCTAATGAACTCTTTTTAATTTTATGCATAAAAAAATAACCAGCACAATAGCTAATTATTTTTTCAAAATTCCTTTTAAAATATTTCTTTTAATTTAATCCAAAAATAACAATGGTGGGTCTAAATGGACTCGAACCATCGACCTCACGCTTATCAGGCGTGCGCTCTAACCAGCTGAGCTATAGACCCATGATATCCTTATCAAACTGTGACTTTATAAGTATAATATCTATTTTTTACTTTGTCAACACCTTTCTATATTCTTATGATTCTATGATTCATTTATGATAATGTCTTAATATACCGCATTTGATTATGTCCCCAATATAAAAATGCTGTATAATAAACCTCATGACTAGAGATGAGGTGCTGATAATGAGAAAGATGAATTTAACTATGGAAGAAATGGATAAGTACTCTACTATAAAAAAATTAATAGAAACAGATGGCAATAAAAAGCGGGCAGCTATTGCTCTCAATTGTTCGGTTAGGCATATTAACAGAATGATTAAAAGGTATAAAAAAAGTGGAAAGGAATTCTTTATTCATGGTAATAGAGGGCGAAAGCCCGCACATGCTCTTGATGCTAATACCAAGCAGTTAATCCTAGATTTACACTGCACCAAATACCCTGAAGCCAATATTACTCACTTCTCTGGATTGCTAAAAAAACACAAAAATATAACGGTTTCTGCTAGCGCCATTCATTCTATCCTTATGCAGGATTTCATCCTGCCAACGCTACATACCACCAATGAGTCATCCTTGGAAACAAGCTTCATTTGAGAATAAAATTCAAAATATAATTAAAAGCAAATACAAGGGTTTTTAAATCTATTGTGCGGAGTATGATTTCTAAATTAAGTATTTTTTCTTATATTATGCTAACAAAAGTATATATTGCGTAGAATGCTTCTGAACAAGCCTTAGTAATTCTTAATTTATTTTATTTATAGATGCGTAAAGAAAATCACATGTTTGAGCGTTAGCGAGTTTGTGATTTTTAGCATCTATAAATAAAATAAATTTTAGAATTACTTGGCGAAGTGAAAGCATTCCTAGCAATATATACTTTTCGTTATAGCATAATATAAGAAAAAACTCTTAATCAAAATTCATTCTCTATCCTACTTCCAATCTTTATCTATAATATCCCACATCATCTTCCCAACCCTAGATATAGTAGTTATTCCATAAACATTGTTAGGTAAGTTGTTAGCCATTACTGTAAAAAGGAAATTTCCTTTTTCAATCATCATTAAAGTTGTATCATTTTCAACAGTTTCAAGGCTACCCCCTTTATTAGCAATATTCTCTTGGATCTGCTTTGGTGCATAAAAAGGCAATTTATTTGTAACCTGTTGTTTCTTTAATATTCTTATAAGCAAATCACTATTTTCTTCATTTAAGTATTGCTTTAGATATAATAGTTTAAAACACTTGCTTAAGTCAAAGCTACTAGTAGTATTCTCCAACTCTTCCTGTTCCAACTTAATATCTGTTGTAATCCTTTTCAATTTTGTGTTTTTAAGTCCCATATCTTTAAATAATTCGTCTATTCGCTGCATGCCCAAAACTTCAATTATTTTATTTGCTGCAGTATTATCACTTTGTATAAGCATTGCTATTAATAAGTCAAATATTGAATATTCTTTTCCTGAAAATTCATGTATAATTCCATTTGAGCCATGAATTTTATCCCCTGATTTTATTTTAATTTTGGATTGTAAATCTATTTTTCCATTTTGCACTTCTTTAAGCAAACTCATGGCTAGTGGTAACTTTATACATCCAGCCGATACCATTTCTTTATTCTCATTAAGACCATATAGATATCCACTATTTATTTCTTCAAAATAAAAACTATAATTACCTTCTCTTGTTTCTAAATATTTTTTTATTACTTTCATAATATCCTCCTGGTTTTTGTCTAGAGTATAGCAATAATCAATTGTTATCCTCAATATTTTAATTGCACTACTAAAAATCTCCAAGTTAAATTCCAATGCTTCTAGCTACTTTAACTAATTCTCCGCTGTGGCCTACATTTTTGGTATCCCCCATAATATTTTATTTCCTGTAAGACAATCCCTATTCCCAAATTTTGCAGTGTTAACTAAATCCACAGCCATCAGTCAATATTCCTACTATTTTTATATTTTGTACCATATACACTCCCCCAAACTCTATTTGACTTATTATACACCTTAAAGCAGAAAATATAAATGATACCTGCCTATTAGTTAAATATTCTCAACTTTTCACAAATAGCATAGCTTAATAAAAAAAACATCATATTATATAAATATTATAGGCTATAAAAGGCGAAAATCTAAATATTACTAGAGTATTGTGTAGCATATTAAATCTTTAATCAACATATTACTGTAATTACTAACTAAAGCTAAAGAAATTATTCATCAGCTTTAGTCCTCAAAATATTATTATTTATAATGAAATATTCGCAAATTTAATTATAAATAGCAATGTTATACCCACAATTATTCTATAGATGGCGAAAACCTTCATAGGTTTATTTTTTAAATAAGAAACAAATTTTTCAACCACAATTAATGCGACTAAAAAAGCAGTTACAAATCCAACACCCAAAGTAATAATTTCCCCATTACTAAAATTCATTCCACTTTTATATAGTGTTAATCCTGTGGCTCCTACCATAGTTGGTATGGCTAAAAAGAATGAAAACTCAGTTGCAGCAACTGTAGAAACACCACTAATCCACCCTCCCATTATAGTAGATGCAGACCTAGACATACCTGGCCATAGTGCAAAACATTGAAATAATCCTATTTTAATTGACTGTTTAATTGTTATTTGCTCTATACTTTTTGTTGTATCCTTTGATCTAAATTTCTTTTCTATAATAATCATTAGAATTCCACCAACTACTAAAGCCAAGGCTACAGTTCTTGGATTAAAAAGATATTCATCTATTTTATCATTTAGAAGAAACCCAAAGAATGCAGCGGGAATAAATGCAACTATTATATTAGTCCAAAACTTAATTCCTGAAGGTCTCCCCTTAAAAAACTCCAAAACTGAAGTCCATATTTTATTCCAATATAAAACTATAATTGCAAGAATAGCCCCCAATTGAATGACTACTTCAAATGAATTTGCAAATTCACCTTTGAAATTTATCATATTTCCCACAATGATCATATGCCCCGTGGAAGAAATAGGTATAAATTCTGTTATTCCTTCTACTATAGCTATTATTATAGCTTTTAACACCAATATAACGTTTAAATCCATGTATTATCCGCTCCTTACGACAATAATTTATAAAATCTTTTCTATTATACTATATTCAAGCAGTTAATATAGTTAGAATTATATTTTATTGTTTAAATGTTTATTTTTCTATTATAATTTCCTTCTGCATCGTCTTGCCATCTAGTGATAATTTAATAGAATTTATTCCTTTGACAATTTGTAAATCTACAAAAGTATCTACCTTTATATAGTCGCCGCCATTGATGCTTATAAAATATTTTTTAAGCATATAACTATTGATAAAAGCTCCCAGGGTAAATTTTTGTCCTTCTTTTGTGTCATTTTTCAAATCTCTCTTTGCAAGTATTAAAGTTGGAATTTTCTCCTCACCTTTATTCACATATTGTATTTTCGGAGATATATTAAAAACCTTTGGGTTATTAACAAAGATAGTAGGTTGAATAAACCCCTCCTTTGTTTCTATCTCTGGGAGCTGCCCTTGTTTCAAAAAAGTAAGTTTAGAATTGCTCCTCAGCTCCCCATATTTATTATTATCCACAGATATACTATAACTTTCATAGTAGCTCCCCATACTTTTAATATACTTCTTACTATCTTTTAAAAGATGGATTTTAACTTTTCCTATTCCCTTGCTTATTATTTCAATAGCACTTAGTGGAATCTCTTCATCTGTCATATACGTTCCATTGACACCATCTATCATTATCCATTTATTGTATTTACTGCTCCATATTTCACATACATTAAAATATGATTTTCCACTAATTTTTTTATCAGTACTTCTCAATACTCCAGGACGTACATTAATTCCAATAGAAGCTAAACACTCCTCATAAATAGTTGCATAATCACTGTCTGATATTTTATTTTCAGAAGTAGCTGCCTCCATTATTTCTAAAGCACTTTTATCACTAGTCATGGAGTTACTTTGAGCTTTTACTTTTCCATTAATAAATTCCATAATTTTTATGGAGTTATCAAATTGGTCCTTCTTTCCATCTATAAGTTTATCTAGTCCATAGTTTTTCTTAAGTTTTAATAAATTTTCATTTTGGGGATTTAAGTAGTAAAAATGAATATTATCTCCAGTATAAAAATTTTCCCATTTAGTAACTCTTAACCCTTCTTCCCTATTATTTAAATCAGCTCTAGATTTAAAACTCAAAAAAATTATAGCCGCTGTTATGATAATAAAAAATAAAATTCTATAAAGAATGCTATTTTTTTTCATAATTCCTCCTTAAGTGTTCTTATTGTTAATAAGAATAATTTATAAATTGTTATCTACACTACAGCAGATTCACATTTATTTAATGAGTATATCATATTTATAGCAAAATTTACATAAAAAACCCCAACGGATTTTAAAGCTTTTTAGCCGTTGGGGGTTTTTATTATATACTTATAGGACCAGCTTCTCTTATACTTTCTGGAACTCCTTTGAATTTACTGAAGTTAAGGGTAAATTTAGAAGCGAGTTCACTAGCTTTTAACTTATACTCCTTTTTATCTACCCATGTATTTTCTGGATTTAGTATTTCTGACGGAACATTTGGCACAGCCATGGGCACGGCTATTTTAAATATTGGATGCTGTGTATATTCTATTTCTTTAAGCTTGCCTTCAAGAGCCGCTTTTACCATGGCTCTTGTATAAGAAAGTTTCATTCTTGAGCCTACCCCATATCCTCCACCACTCCAACCTGTGTTTATTAAAAATACCTCAGTATCATGTTTATCTATTCTCTCACCTAAAAGCTTTGCATAAACTGATGGTTTCATTAGCATAAACGGTTCTCCAAAGCAAGATGAAAAAGTGGCTTTTGGCTGCGTAATTCCTCGTTCTGTACCTGCAAGCTTACTTGTATATCCTGAAATGAAATGATACATAGCAGCTTCTTTCGAAAGCTTTGAAATCGGTGGAATAACTCCAAAAGCATCTGCTGTTAAAAATATTATGGTACTTGGATGTCCACCAATTCCACTTAATTCTGCATTTGGAATGTATTCAAGTGGATATGCCCCACGAGTATTCTCTGTTAAGCTACCATCATCATAATTAGGCATCTTATCATCATCAAGTACAACATTTTCAAGCAAGGCACCAAATTTTAATGCGCAGTAAATTTCACTTTCTTTATCTTTATCTAGTTTTATAGTTTTAGCGTAGCATCCGCCTTCAAAATTAAAAACTCCACTATCACACCAACCATGCTCATCATCGCCAATAAGCTTTCTTTCTGGATCTGCTGACAATGTAGTTTTTCCTGTACCAGACAAGCCAAAAAATACTGCTGTCTCGCCATCTTTACCAATATTTGCAGAACAATGCATTGGGAATACACCTCTTAGTGGCAATAAAAAATTCATTATTGAAAAAATAGATTTTTTAATTTCTCCTGCATACTGTGTTCCACCAATTAACACAATTTTCTTGTCAAAATTAACTATTATAAAAGCTTCTGAGTTTATTCCATCAATTACTCCTTTTGCCTTAAATCCAGGTGCTGCAATAACTGTGAATTCAGCCTTGTGGTGCTCAAGCATTGCTTTATTTGGTCTTCTAAATAGTTGATTAGAAAGCAATGCCTCTGAGGCAAGCTCATTTACCACTCTAATAGGTAGTTTATATTCTTCCATAGCACCTACGTAACCATCAAACACAAATAACTCTTTATCGCTTAAATATTTACAAACCTGCTTATATAACTCATCAAAAACGTTTTCTTCTATAGGTAAATT
Source organism: Clostridium sp. FP1 (assembly GCF_011065975.2). Classification (NCBI taxonomy): domain Bacteria; kingdom Bacillati; phylum Bacillota; class Clostridia; order Eubacteriales; family Clostridiaceae; genus Clostridium; species Clostridium sp. FP1. The sequence goes on from NZ_JAAMNJ020000001.1 coordinate 4,190,142, forward strand.
TACCTCTCCCCAATTTATTAATTTCACAACACTTTCTTGTGAAACTATAAATCTATCTTTAGGTGACCTTCCTGTATACTTTCCTGTTTTTACAGCTAATGCACCAGTTTCTGTTAGAGTACCTTCTTCTCTTAGTAATGCAAACCTTACTAAGTCAGATACCGGTAAATTCCTATATATTTTTTTTGATGTTGCTATGTTTAAATAATCTAAGTTTTCTAAACAATCCACAATATTACCCCCCAATTACTATATTCACACGCTTATTAATTTTAGTTATTATACTAATATATTACAACATTTTAATAAAAATGCAAGAAAAAAATTATAAAAATATTAATTTAGTGTTTTTATGAATACGTTCCTTCATTATGCTGAATTATTGCTATTATAGCATATTCTTTTTATATTTTATGATGCAGTAATATACATTCTAATTATAGTACCCTTATTGTGGCTATAAGTTACCTCCAAGTACATATAAAAATATTACCTCCAAAGATATCCACTTTCATTCTGCTGCTTCTAGGTTATTTTCTAGATTAAATGCATTATTTAATCTTTATCAAAATGAATGATATTAGTTTTTAAAAATCACGCAATAAAAAAAATATATATTAAACCAAATAAGTTTGATTTAATATATACTTCACCCAAGATGATATTTAATTCCACCCTATAGTAAATTTTTTCCACAAATTACATGTTACAGTTTAATAAAATAGTGCAAACTCAGGAATTTTTAATTCTTGATTATCTTTGCCCTTAACATAACTTTCTTTAAGTTTGTGAGCCTTATCATAATTTTCAACAATCATTTTTTTAGTGTAATCATCATAGGAGTCATTTAAACCCTTATAGGCTTTGCTTATATTGTAAAAGCCTTTTTCTAAATCCTGCTGAAAAGTGATATAATAACATCCAGCATTATTTAAAGTCAAAATATCTTTTTCATCTCCTTGAGATGCACTTTCAATTTCTGCTTTTGCTTCCACTGCCTTATTTTTAGTCATGTATATAGTTGCTAAGGTTCTATGATATTTAGGCACTACTTCATTTAATTTACTACATATTTTTAAGATTTTTATAGCATCCTCCAGTTTTCCTTCAGTCAGCTTTATTAGTGCCATATTGTATTTTATCTCTGCATCCTGTGGTTTTATAATTGATGCTAAATTAAAATATTCTAGGGCTTTTCCCCTATTATCAGTCTTGTACCAATAATAGTTTGCTAAGTTAAGCATTATATTATAATTATAAGGCTCTTTAGTTAATGCAGTTCGAAAATAAGGCTCCACTGCGAGTTTTGCGGACCCTTCTTTCAATATTTCCGGCATTAAAAATCCATAGTTATCTGGGTATTCGCGATTAAGCTGAATAGATTTATTACAATATTCTTTAGCCTTTTTATAATCTTTCTTGTAAAGATAATAAAAGCCTGCACTATGATAGGCTCCGTAATCATCTGGATGCTGCGAAATTACATTTCTCATTAATCTATCAGACTTTTCTAGCTCATTCATGTTTTTGCACACATTAACTTTTATTAATTGGATTTGCATACTTCCTACATTTTTACTAGAGAGTTCATTAATTAATTTATTTGCTTCATCTACAGTATCTACGCTAAGGGAATATATCTTAGCTAACCACATTTTATATGCTAAATCATTAGGGTATTTTTTTGAAAGAGCAGTTATATTTTGCAATAGGGAATCCTTATTATATAATGCTACTTGGGCTAAAACATCATATATCTTGTATTCCTCTTTATTTAATTTCCATGCGTTTTTTAATTGAATATATCCTTCTTCCCATTTCCCCACAAGCATTAACATTCTAGAGTATTCTGCGGTATCGTAGGAAGACTTTGTATCCACAGGATATCTTGCCATAAGTTCATTTGCAACCTGGATTTTCTTATTTCCCATGTAAACAGTAAACATAGTTTTTATTAAATTTTTGTTTTTAGGGTATTTACTTAATGCAACCTCCCCATCTTTTAGTGCAGCATCATATTCTCCATTTATAAATTCCGTAAAAATAATAGAATTATAGCTCTCACCATCTATTGATTTATATTTCTTTGAGATATCAATATATTTTAATGAGTTCTTAAAATCATTTTTAACAGAATAAATCTCAGCTATTTTAATATTCCATTTTGGTGACCTCACATCTTTTTTTGCAAGTTCAATGTATTTCCCCATAGCCAAATTATATTCCTGTGCGAAAAAATGGGTTTCGGCCTCTGCAACTAATTTACTTAACTCTAACCTTTTATGTGTTATAGTTATAAATATAATGCTTATAACTGTAACACATAAAATAACTAAATAAAGAGCTATTTTTTTAACTCCTAACTCTTTTAGTTTACTGCTGCTTAATAAAGACTTTAGTTTATCTAATTTCACCATAACTCCACCTCTTTATAAATTTGGCAGGATTTTAATATATTACTAAGACTATTTATAATTTATTTTTCTTTAAATATACACTATAGTAATATTCTAACAAATTTATAAGTAAAAAGCTAGAATATTTAATAAAACGTTACATTAATAAGTTAGACAAACATACAATAATGTTATAAAATTATATTGACTTGAATATAGAATTATTTATTGGAAAGCAAAGTGCACTTATATAAAATGGGGGTGTGTTTTTGAAAAAATCACGCAAGAGAAAATTAAACAAAAAAAAGGCAATAAGAAATATATCTTTATTACTATTTGTTTCTGTAATTTTAACCACAGTTGTGGTTAAAACTATTTCTTTTTCTTTGAAGAAGTTTAATTGGAGCCATGCTACTTCTAAGGAGGAAAAAAAGAACCCTAGTGATAAATATACTTCTAATAATGAAGTTGCGAAAGCAAACACAGTAGAGAAAAATACTGAAGTACTCCTCTCTGCTGTTGGGGACTGTACTATAGGAACTGATAGTAAATTTGATTATGCTACTAGTCTTCCGGCTATGGTAACAAATTCTAACAAGGATTTTTCCTATTATTTTAAAAATGTACATAGTATTTTTAGCCGCGACGATGTTACCATTGCTAATTTAGAAACAACCTTTACAGACTCAAATGATAAAGAAGAAAAGCAATATAACTTCAAAGCCACCAGTGATTTTGCTAAAAGTTTAACTCTAGGTTCTATTGAAGGCGTGAATCTCTCTAACAACCATATTTATGATTATAAAGAAAAGGGATTTCAAGATACAAAACTTGCCCTTGAAAAAGAAAAGGTTAACTTTTTTGGAGAAAAAGCCAAATGGATAACCAAAATAAAAGGGAAGCCCTTTGGTTTTTTAGGTTACAGAGGTTGGTCCTTAGACCAAAGTTTTCTTGATAAATTAAAGGAAGATATTCTTGAATTAAAAAAGACTAACTCAGTTATAGTTATAAACTTTCACTGGGGAAACGAAAGAGAGTATTATCCAATAGATGCACAAAAGAAGCTTGCTCGCTTTGCTATTGATAACGGCGCAGATATAATCCTTGGACACCACCCCCATGTAATTCAAGGCATTGAACAATATAAGAATAGAATTATTGCCTATAGCTTAGGGAATTTTTGCTTTGGTGGCAACTCTAACCCTAGTGATAAGAGGACCTTTATTTTTCAAAATAATCTAAAGTTCACGAATAATACTTTAACAGCTATAGGCGTAAGGGTTATCCCTTGCAGTATATCTTCCGTGGATTATAAAAATGACTATTGCCCAACGCCACTTGATGGTGATGCTAAACTAAATTTACTAAGTAATTTAAACAAACTCTCACCAAATTTAGGTTTTAAAATAAGTGATGAATTTTCCTATATTAATGTCAATAATTAACTATAACAATTAAATAATAATATCTAATTGAATAATTACAAATAAATAATACTTAAGTCAATAAGTACAATTAAAGGATGTGTTGGAAATTAAAATTCAGTCATTGGTCAGTATACTCGCTTCAAAATTTATTATGAAATTATCAAAGGTTTTATTTAAAGGTGGCACAAATTTCCCAGGCAAAATCGCCTTAAAGCTTGATCCTGATATTTTGAAAACCATAGCGGCGAGTTATGAGGTTATTCTTGTAACGGGTACAAATGGAAAAACCACCACCACAAGCATGATTTATAGCATTATAAAAGATAGTAATAAGCTAGTAATTACTAATAACACTGGTGCAAATATGTATACAGGAATAGTTGCTTGTTTTATCTCTAATTTTTCTTTTAAAAAATCTCCTGAGAAAAAAATTGCCGTTATAGAAGTAGATGAAGCCAATCTTAAGTTTATAACTGATTATATCTCCCCAAGTATCATTACTATTACAAATTTGTTTAGAGATCAACTGGACAGATATGGAGAGGTCTACACAACTCTTAAGAAAATCCTGGAAGGCGTAGAAAAAGCCCCTAATTCCACGCTTGTTCTTAATGGGGATGAATCGCTACTTGGAAACTTAAACCTTAAAAATCCTATAGAGTACTATGGTTTTGCTACTAAGGTTAACGAAACCAAAATTGTAGATATAAATGCAGATGCTAAGTTTTGCACAATCTGCAAAGCTCCTTATGAATATAACTTTATTACCTATAACCATCTAGGTGATTTCTATTGCAGCAAATGCGGATATAAAAGGCCAGCACTTACATATTCCATAAATAAAATTCTTGATTTAACCACCAGTGGTTCTACTGTTCATATAAATAATAATGAATATTATATAAACCAGCCAGGTACTTATAATATTTATAATGCCCTATGTGCATATTCTGTAGCTAAGGTACTAGGCATTCCGGATAAAACTATAGAGCATTCTCTTAAAACTGTAGCCAGTAGCTTTGGTAGACAAGAAACATTAAAGATTGAAGGGAAAGAAGTTAAAATAATATTGGTTAAAAATCCCGCGGGCTATGATGAAGCTGTAAATACTATTAATCTGGACACAAGAAAAATAAATTTAGCTCTTCTACTAAATGACAATTATGCAGATGGAAAAGATGTTTCTTGGATTTGGGATGTTAATTTTGAACGTTTAACTTCACTTAATATTAATAAAATTATGATATCTGGCATACGCCTGTACGATATGGCAATTAGACTTAAAGTTGCAGGTTTTGAAGCAGACTCCTTCCTCTTATGCAGCCATGATGAAGACCTGCTAACTCAAATTAAATCTTATGATGGCGAAATAGTTTATATACTAGCTACCTATACCGCCATGATAGACCTAAGAAAATTTTTATACGCTAAAGGCTACATAGATAAGATTTGGTAATATATCAAACTTCAAAGATTTAAAAATTCAAATAGAAGGTGAATAATATGGAAATTAACATTTGTCACTTATATCCTGATTTATTAAATGTATACGGGGATGTAGGAAACATTTTAATATTGAAGCACAGAGCAGAAAAGAGAGATATAAAAGTAAATATTGTTAATATATCAATGGGCGATATTTTTAATGCAGAGGATTATGATATTGTATTTTTTGGCGGAGGACAAGATTATGAGCAAGCCATAGTTTCGCCAGACTTAATAGAATTTAAAAAATCTGCTATTGATGACTATATACAAAGTGGAAAAGTTTTTTTAGCCATTTGTGGAGGATATCAATTGCTTGGGAAATATTATACTACTCCAGACGGCGAAAAGCTTGATGGTCTTGGTATTTTAGATATTTATACCGAAGGCGGAGATAAGCGTTTTATAGGAAACACAGTTATTCATAATGAGGCTTTTGATGAAACCTATGTAGGTTTTGAAAATCATTCTGGAAGAACTTATATTAATGACTTAAAACCACTTGGCAAAGTTCTAGTAGGATATGGTAACAACGGAGAAGATGGTTATGAGGGCTGCGTTTATAAAAACACCTATTGTACTTATTTTCATGGCTCCCTTTTATCTAAAAATCCGGAACTTGCGGACAGGATACTTACACTAGCATTAAACAATAAGTATAATGAGGTAGCACTAACAACCCTTGACGATAGTTTAGAACTTAAAGCTAAAGAATTTATAATAAATAGGGAAACCTCAAATAAATAGAATTTTTTCCGGTAAATTTATACTGATATTTAAAATAAAAAAAAGATGTAGACTTAAGAAAATCTTAAACCTACATCTTTTTTTCTAATTGCAACGCTAAACTAAAATACTTTATAGACTCAGCTACACTAGCAAGTTTATGGTACATACTTCCCATTTCTAAGTAGCGCATATATATATCTTGCTTTCCACCAAATTTCAATAGGGAATCTAAAGATAAATTCATGTACATCTCTGCACTAGATGACTGTCCTTGTTTATCAAGAATAATAGCTTTGTAATAATAAGCTTTTTCAATAAATTTAATATCATCTAAATTAATTGCATAATTTAGAACTTCATCAGAAATAGTCTTTGCTAGTTCCAATACATCATTTTCAATGAGCTCATTAACACAATCAAGCATAAAGCTAACAAGTCCTATCATATTATCCTTAGGATAGCAGGCGAGTCCCTTATTTACATATTCAATCCCTTTATCTTTCATATTACAGTCAAACATTGTGGAACCATAATTGTAAATAGCTGTTGCCATGCTAGACGCTTTATCTTTATATAACTCATATGACTTCTTTTCATATTCCCCAAACTTGCCATTTTTCATTCTTATAGATAACATAGCCAACATATGATATATTTCAGCTGCTTTAAATTCAGTATCAACATACTCTACCAAATCTAATAATTTTATTCCTACTTCATAAGCCTTTTCATAATTTTTCAACATAATATTACAAGCCGCTTCATTATAAGTGACTACAATTAATTTTTTATAATTAGGAATTTCACTATCGCTTAACCTTATCCTAACATTACAATAGTAGCTAGATGCTTGAAGGTATTCTTCTTTTATATATAAATGCCTTGCCATATCTATATAGTAAGTCAGCTGGTTATCCTCTATAGTTGTTTTTAAATATAAATCGTAATACTCTGAAGTAATTGCTTGAGTCTTCTCAAAGGCTCTTTTATCTAAGTAAAAATTAAACAACATGTGTACTAGTTCAATAGCTAATTCATAGTAATTATACTTCTGTGCAAATTCCAAATTGTAGCATGCTTTAGTTTCAAACTCATCGCCTTTAGAATCTTGGCCACTCTCTACCTGTTCTCTCAATGCCTTAATATTTTCATCCACTTGTTCCTTTACATTTTCATTTAAATATGCAATATCTATGTCTAATTTTTTGCTAATCAATTCTAAAATCCAAGGTTCTGCCATAACCTTGTTGTTTTCTATACAACTCATTTTAGATACTGAAATTTTGTCATCGCACATCTCTCTTAATGTATACCCCTTATATATTCTAGTTCTTTTTATCTTTTCTCCCGTTGATAATATCTCCATCCTCATCACCTATCTACAGATTAAATAACTATTCTATGAAACAAAACATAAAATAGTTTCATTAAAATTATTTAATTATTCCTAATTTGTTAAATAATTCCACACCTTCATTTAGATATTTAGCTGCATCCTTGTCTCTTCCACCATCAATATAGAACTTTCCAAGCATTATATATATCTCGGCCGCTTCCTTTACTTTCTCTTGCTCTCTTACAAAATTTAGTGCCAATAATAAAGTGTTTTCTGCTTCATTCATATTTCCTTCTAATAAATCAATTCTATATTTTAATAAATAATATTGTTGTAATGCTTTATAATTACCCTCTTCTACATATTCTAAAATTTGCCCAAGTGCTACCTTCGCTTTATTTACATCCTTAAGCTTAATATAATTTTCACATATATTAGCCAATGTGTCTATTAACTTTGAGTCATTGCTTTTTTTTCTAATTTCCTTTGCTTTATTTAAGTGTATAAAGGATTGTTCCACGTTTTCAAACTCATAAAATAATCTCCCTAAATTGTTCTCAATTTCAGAAATATATTTTAAATTATTAATTTCATAGAATACTTTTAAAGTAGCCTTTGAATACTTTATAGCATTTTTAATGTCGCTTTTTTCATTATATTCATTAGCGAGTAATAAAAGTGAATTAGCATATTCTTTCTTACTATCTATTTGCTTAAACTTTTCTTGAGCTAAATATGAATATTTTATAGCACTGTCCACATTTTCTAATTTAAAATAAGTGTAACCTATATAGTAGTATATTTCACCGAGTAGAAAATCATTTCCCATTTCGTTGTCTACAAAAACCTTTTCAGCTTGCTTAAAATAACTTGAAGCAGACTGATAACCCTTAAGTTCAAGCGCTATTTTCCCAAGTTTTAGAAAAGTCTTAATTACCTCTTCATAAGAATTATTTTTGATGAAAATAACATTTGAGGAAAGAAAAACTTGTTGAGCTAATGCAATCTCTTCCCTAGCCATGTATATATCTCCTCTTAAGGATAAGTTTCTTGCTTTTCTATATTCCAATTTGTATTTTTCAGAATAATATAGTGATTTTTCAATGTTTTGCTCAGCTTGCACTAAATCGCTATTTAAAATAAGCGCTTCAGCAATATTTTCATAATACAAACATATTTTTTCGGCTTGAGTTTCTTCTGACTCCATTAGATATTCCACAGTTGTACTTAGTGCATTTGCTAAATATTCTAATAAATCCATGCTAGGATTAGATTTGCTAGACTCAACAAGACTAATTTGTCCTGGAGTTATTCGATCTCCTGCAAGGTCTTTTAATGTCATATTAAGCTCTTTTCTTTTTCGCTTTATTTTTTCACCTAAAGACAATATTTCCATAATCACTCTTCCTTTACTGGATGGTAATCTACATTCTATTAATATTTAAACCATGCTTAGACAATTTTAATTCAATTATAACATAGTTTCTATTTAAACTGCAAAATTTTTGAATAAAATATGGAATTTTTAACTACAAAATTAAAGACTCCAAACCACACATTTTTCAATATGGTTTGGAGTCCTTTAGTTATGTTTATAAAATATAATCCTTCACGCTATCATACATATCTTCTGCCATGTTTTTTACCATTTTACCAGTTTTTCTAACTCTCCTTTTTGTACTTCTATCCATATTAGGAGCAATCATCGCACCTGCAACTACACCAATTATAGCACCTGTTGTAATTGTTGATATAAGTTTACCACGCATAAATAACACATCCTTTCTTTATTTATTATTTATAGCATGTGCATTTTTAAAATAATTAGTCTGTTTATTGCCCTCTAATAAAAAAATAATAAACTCTGATTTTTCTTTGCTAGTAAAATTTTCTATTAAATTCTTAGCATATTCCGGCTTTATATTATACGCGCAGGCAATCTCATCATACCCATATATTTTAGTTTTATCAGTATTCTTTTCATCATAATTAGAATTTATAACATTTATATTTTTTTCTCCCATAGGAGCTATTTTTAAAATTTCTCTCTTTACATCATCACTTGCTACATTTATAATGTTTTTCGATAGCCACTTTTCTACAGTCTTGTCTGAATTTATCTCTAATTTTTCTTTACATTTTTCATCAACAAGTTCATTAAATAAATCGCCCGTGTGACTATCTACCTTTACAAATATGATTTCTAATCCACTGCTCATGAGTTCTTGCATTTTCTTGTAATATTCCTTTGAAGATTCTTCGCGCCGCACCCAAAAACCTGTAGCATGGTAACAAATACCTACATAATCATGGAATATTACTACCTTGCTTTCACCACTCTCCAGGGCATACTGAGCCCCTTTTATTGCTCCTTCTAGTTCCCCTGCTATTTGTCTTATGTTTTTTGCTGAATCACTTTTCCCAGCTCCACTCTCTATATGTACAACTACATCCTTTTGCACAGCCACCATTCCATAGGAATACTCCTGTGTTGAAGCATTATAGCTTCCATCAACATAAACATGAAGACAATCTTTAGGATAAGTGTTATCTGCTTTTGCACGTGAGTTTCCTGCATCACTTAAAAACTTTTCAGCTTCATTTATATCCTCAAAACTCTTATATTTAGCTCCTTTTACGCCTTTTACATATTTTAAGCACTCTGCCCAAGTGTTAACTATTTTATTTTCTATTTTTTCATTGGTAATAGAATTAAATCCTTCCTTTATTGCATAAACTTTCTTTCCCATTTTATCAATTCTCCTTATTTTAAATCTATCGTAAATAAATTATACAACAAATCATGAATTTATCAATTGCAATTTTTACAATATTTACATTTCCAAATTCTATGAGTATCGTTGGACAAGTCTTTATAAAAATATTATAATAGCCCTTATAGTCCACATGGATTTTTAGTACAGACTATATCACTTCAATATATTTTTGGTACAGTTTATAACATTCATAAACTAATATCAGCAACAAATATAAAAGTATACCCAATAAATCAGTAAAAATAATGTAAGATATATTACGCGAAAGGATGGTGAATGAAGCGACGTAAAAGCTATATTAAAGCTATAGTGGTTTTCTCGCTTCGAACTTATGAATAAAATTAAAAACAAGTATATTTTATTTCCTGTTATCACTGCAATTTTTTCCTTAGTATTTCTCGTTTTTGTGAGTAATACCTTTAAACTATCTAAAGATAAATTGTATGTGGATTTTCTTAAAGATACTACCTCAAATAATATATCCAGTGTATACGTAACTACTTCTCCTAAAATTCAAGTTAAACTTAAAGATGGTACTGTTTATCAGACTGATAATCCAAGAACAAATAATTTTAAAGAAAATTTATTAAAAAGTGGTATAAATGTTTCTGAGCAAACTCTAACTAATCCTGCTGAAATAGCTTCCATTGCAGGTTTTGTAATATCACTTATAGTTCTTGGAATTATGGCCTTCAAATCTTCAAAGATAAAAACAAAAAGTATGTTCTCAGCTACAAATCTTGATGTAGCCGCAGTAGAAGATATAGGTTTTAACTTTGAAAATGTAGCAGGCAACGAAGAAGCTAAAGATAGTGTACAGGATGTAGTAGATTTCCTTAAAAACCCTGGAAAATATTCTGCTTATGGCGCTAGAATGCCAAAAGGAATAATTTTATATGGAGATCCAGGAACCGGTAAAACCCTACTTGCAAAAGCTGTAGCTGGAGAAGCAAATGTACCTTTTTATGCGGTCTCGGGTTCTGATTTCGTACAAGTATATGTAGGGGTAGGTGCTGGCAGAATTAGAAGCTTATTTAAGAAAGCAAGAGGTCACGGCCGCGCAGTTATATTTATTGATGAGATCGATGCTATTGGTAAGAAAAGAGATAATGGAAGTGGTGGTGGTTCTGACGAAAAAGATCAGACACTTAACGCTCTTTTAACAGAGATGTCTGGTTTTAATGAAACAGAAGGCATAGTTATAATTGCAGCAACTAATAGGCTTGATATGCTAGATCCCGCTCTACTGCGCCCTGGACGTTTTGATAGACATATTGAGGTTACCTTACCTGATGTATCTGCCAGAGAGAAAATTTTAAAACTTCATCTTGAAAATAAACCTATTAAGGATATAAATTATGGTGAATGGGCACACAAAACTTCCTATTTTTCAGGTGCAAAACTAGAGAACTTAACCAATGAAGCTGCTATTATTGCTTGCAAGGAGAATTCTTCATTTATTGAAAATGAACATTTGGATAAAGCTTATTCAATAATGCTAGCTGGTTATGAAAAAGTTGACAGAGGTTATATTAAAGCTGAAGATAGAAAAATTACTGCCTTCCACGAAGCAGGACATGCCTTAATTTCACTTAAAATGCTACCAAAGGATAAAGTATCTAAAGTTACTATAATTCCAACTACCAAAGGTGCAGGCGGTTATACTTTGAGTATCCCTGAAGATAAGCTATATCAGAACAAGGAACATTTAAAGAAAAGAATAATGGTACTTTTAGGTGGTAGGGCTGCTGAAGAGATTATTTTTGGACAGGACTCCGTAACCACAGGTGCTTGCAATGACCTTCAAAGAAGTACTCAGCTTGTAACAAACATGGTAACAGAATATGGTATGGGTGAAGCATTAGGACTCCTCACTATGGATAAACTAAGTGATTCAGGTCTTACAAATCAAGAAGCAGTATTTTCAGAATGTAAAAACTTAATCTCAGAATTATATGAAGAGGTTAAAAATATTCTAAGGGATGGAAAAGAATCACTAGAAGCTGTGACAGATTTATTAATCCAAAATGAAACTATATATTACGAAGACCTAATTAATATTATCGGAGACAAAATCCATAATGTTGCATAAAATCATTCAGCCCCCCAAGGTAAACCTCTGGGGGGCCTATTTATTATATTTTCTAAATCATAACTTCAGAGGGTAACCCCCATTACTCTTCTGCTTTAAAACTAACTAAAAAGGCTATAAGCATTCCACCAATAAGTCCACCTATATGAGCAAAATTATCAATATTTGGTAATGATACTCCAATAAATATATTTATAAATATAACTGATAAAATACTTCTTATAAACCCCTTTCCAGTTCTACCTTTAGACTTAATTGCAAAAACAAGTACTGCACCCAGTAGTCCAAAGATTGCACCAGATGCTCCAATTGAAACACTTGTTGAAAAAATATAACTAAATATAGAAGCGCATATGCCAGAAATAAAATAAATAGCAATATACTTTACCTTTCCATAAACCTTTTCAACCATTGGCCCAATAGAATAAAGTGAATACATATTCACACCCAAATGCACAATGCCACCATGTAAAAACATACAGGAAATAAACCTATAGTATTCTCCCTTTGCGATTAACTCATTAACCTTAGCACCAAGTAGAACTAAAACATTAATATCACTGTTAAACATACTCCCTTTTGCATAAACATAGCTCAAATAAGCAGTAACTAAGTACATTATAACATTTATAGCGATAATACCTATCGTAACCCAGGGTTTATCAGCTAAATTTGTTTTTTCACTATTGCTTTGCAGATTGTTATTACTCATTACGCTTGCCAGTTCCTGTACCACTTGCAAATTTACATTTTCGCAGTAGTTCACTTTTTTATCTTTTATATCTACTCTAATCAATGGTTTTTCTAATAAATTATTTATTGAAAGAGCTTTTGTATCACTTTCCATACTGAATTCATCCTCAGAGAATAATATATATATATTGTTTTTGTCCTCTGGAATATCATATTGTTTTAATCCATCTAAGCTTTGCGAACTAATAAATATTAATCGATAGGTCACCCCATTAATATCTTTACTCACTGTCCACAGCTCAGATTTACCATCCACACTTCTAATGTCCTCTAATAAATATCCATATTGCTGAGTAATGCCCTCTATAACAATTTTTATAGTTTTTTCTTCCATATTTTACTCCTATAGGGTGCCACCCACATAGCAAGTGAGCAGCACCCGTATCATATTATTGACTTGACTGTAATGTTTTTGCACTCAAGTAAATCTATTTCATAAAATTTAATAGGTTTCCTAGTCTCAGTTTCATAAAGCACCCTTATTACAGGTCTATCAGGAAAATTTTTATTTTGCTTAATTACATATCCTTCAACTCCGTTGGATAACCTTAAACAAACACCTAATGGAAATACTGAAAAGGTTTCTTTGAATCTTCGTACTATTTCTTCATCAAAGGCATTTCCACTTCCTGCTAAAATTAACTCGTAAGCATCACTAGGATTAAATTTTTCTCTATAAGTTCTATCATTACTTACAGCATCATAAACGTCACAGACACAAATTATTTTTGCAAACTTAGAAATTTCATTGCTGGTAAGTCCAAAGGGATATCCCTTTCCATCAACTCTTTCATGGTGATGTTCCACTGCTTTTAAAACTTCAGTAGATATGGACAAATTCTTTTCTAAAATACTCCTCCCATAAATAGGATGTTTCTTAATTTCTTCAAACTCTTCAACTGTTAACTCGCCCGCTTTAGTTACTATCTCTTTAGGAACTTTAGTTTTACCTATATCATGAAGGATTGCTCCTATGCTCAATTCTTTTAATTCACTTTCCTTAAGATTCATTGACATTCCAAGAAAAATAGCCATAATTCCAGTATCTATAGAGTGGAGATAAGTGTAATTGTCATAAGTTTGAACATCGAACAAACTTTTATTTACATCACCCAACTGAATAATATAATTAACTAAGTCTTCCACTACTGCTAAGGACTCCTTAGTACCTTTCTTATCTCCCCCAGTTACATTTTTCATTATTTTAGACATATTTTTCATAGTTATTGATTTTAAGTTACTTAATTTTTCGTCTTCTATGGATATATCATCTAATCTAGCATCTTCCACATATACAAAAAAAACACCTAATTGTTTAAGTTTTTCGATATATTGCTGCGTCAACTTAACTCCTGTTCGTAGTAAGATACTTCCGTCATTTGTAAGTATATTTCGCCCTAGAATTTCATCAACCTTTATACTATTAATAAATTCGAGTCTCATGGCCACTCCTATACATCTATTTGTATTCTTCTTGTTTTCCTTTGATTTTTTCAAAAACTTCCCTGAGTTCTTGCTTTATTAATTCACATATTTCAATTATAGCTTCATTAACAGGCATATGATCTTTTGAATACTCGAATCTAACTACCCATGTTGGGTTATATTCATCATCCACAGCCTCAATAGAATATCCTTTATCTCTAAAGGCTTCTTCATTAAAATAATCATAAATTGCTGTAAATTGCCACTCTTCCACATCATCATGAGTATCAAAAAACAAGTTTATGAGTTCTCCATAATAATTTAATTTTGTAACAAATTCTGCACCTTCAGAAGCTTCATAGCTTCCAAGTTCCTTAACAAATTGATTAGTCTCTTTATCTATTTCCATTAAAACTAACGAAGAAAATTGCATAAAACTCACCCTCTCTTACTTATTATATTTATTACATTCTTTACATTCCCTACAAATTCCTTTTAAATAAACATGACTTTCTGTAAGCGTTATTCCTGTCTTTGCTTTTATTTGTTCTTCTATTTGAGGTATTGGGCAATCTATAACCATTTCCTTATGACATAAATCACATTGAATTATATGTTTATGAGCATTTGTAATTAGGGTATAGTTATACATATTGTTTCCCAAGTCAAATTTATTTAAAATCTTTTTACTTTCAAGCAAATCTAAAGTCCTATATACCGTGGACAAGTCTATTTTTATGTTGTCCTTTGTAAGTATAGAGTATATGAGATTTGCATTTATAGCCTCACTACTTGCAAGTATAATTTCCAGTATGCTTTTTCTTGGTTTAGTAACCTTAATATTATTGTCTTTTAAATATGAAATTACATCCATCTACATCACCTTACTACATTATTATAACAATTATAATATACCTCAATCCGCTCACCAATACAAGCAGTGCTTGAAATATTGCATTAAAAGTTTATTTTTAATTATGTACCCCTATCTTACAAAAAGGCTCCTACAAAAGTAGAAGCCTTTCTAAATAAAGTAAAATGGGTTTATCCACAATAGCGGATTTTGATTATTTTATTTCCGTAAGTATTGCCACTAAAAAACTCCACATTCTATCTGTTGAAGATATACTTAGGTGTTCTTTAGGAGTGTGTACATCATATATATTAGGTCCGAAAGATATTTGATCAATCTTACCTCCAAATTTTTCACTAATTAATCCACACTCAAGGCCTGCATGTATAGCTGCTATTTCAGGCTTGTTGCCATTTATATCATTATATACTTTTTCTAGTATAGTTCTTATCTGAGATTTCGGATTATATTGCCATTCTGGGTAATCAGATTGAAATTCTATAGTTGCTCCTGTCATTTCTGCAAGTACTATAGTTTCATCACATATAGCTTTCTTTAATGTCCTTACGGAACTTCTTACTGCAGAATCAAACACTACCTCTTTACCAGAAGTTGTAAGAACTCCTATGTTGGTTGAACTTTGTACCAAGCCTTCAATTGCCATACTCATATTTTTAACTCCATTTGGAATGAGGAAAAGTATTTGAAGTGCTTTTGTTGCAGTGTCATCAGAAAAAGTTCTTTTTACTTTATTGCCCAGTATTTCCATCGCTAAATTAACTTTTGGGTCAGTTACAGTTAGTTCGTCTTTCAATATAGTATTCCACTGTGCTATCTTTTCATTAACTATTCCTTTATCATTTTCTCTAAACAATATAATAGCATCAGCTTCACGAGGAATTGCGTTATTTTTAGCTCCTCCATTTATGCTGTTTATTTTGAAGTCAATAGCTGATTTTAAATCCATTAAGAAACGTCCCATAAGCTTTATAGCATTTCCTCGCTCTTTATTGATTTCCATTCCAGAGTGGCCACCACTTAAACCGATTAATTTTATTTCACAGTTTATAAAGTTTTTATCTGCTTCTTCCCAAGTTATTGGAAGCACTATTTTTTCTCTTACTCCACCTGCACAACTTACTAAAAGTTTGCCTTCTTCTTCTGAATCTATATTTATTAATATTCTTCCATCTAAATTTTTAGGATCTATAGCCTGAGCTCCACCCATACCTGTTTCTTCTTCAGTAGTCACTAATAATTCTAGTGCTGGATGAGGAATATCAGTAGCTGCAAGTACCGCAAGACCAAATGCCACTGCAATACCATTGTCTGCACCTAAAGTAGTGCCACTCGCTCTTAAAAAATCTTCTTCTACAATAAACTCAATAGGATCTTTTTCAAAATCATGCACTACTTCTGTGTTTTTTTCACAAACCATATCCATATGACCTTGAATTATTATAATTGGGGCTTTCTCATAGCCTTTTGTAGCAGGTTTTTTAATTATTACATTTAATGCACTATCTTGTATTACATTTAAATTATGCTTTTTAGCAAAGCTTACTAACCAATCGCTTATTGCTTTCTCATTACCAGAACCTCTTGGAACCTCATTCATCTCTTTGAAATATTTAAATGCCTCATATGAATTTAAACCTTTTAATTTTTCTAACATTTTTATCATCCTTTCTTTTAAAAAAACATCATTTTTAGCCCGAAAATTATTAGGATTGTTCCCCCAATATAATCTGCATATTTGCCTACAACTTCTATCTTTTTTAAATATCTAGAAATTATAAAGGCTAGTGTAGACATTATAAGGGTTATTCCCCCAATAAACAATGTATCTTTAAATAATACAACCTTTGTTATATTATTTAATACTGTAAAGCCTACCACCATTGCATCTATACTTACAGACATTCCCAAAATAAGATACATCTTAGGTTTAAGTAGTGGACACTTGCCTTCATTTTTAAAACCTTCCACAATCATAAGTACTCCAACCAAAGATATAATCATACCGCCAATTATGATTGGCAAGGTTGCTACATATGTGTTAAAAAGGAATCCAACATAAGCCCCTATATATGAAAATAAAAATTGAAATAACCCAAATGAAATAATAAAGCCTATCTTATTTACTGATTTAGTTTGGTTGTTTAAGCCTATACATAAAGCTACTCCAAAAGCATCTAAAGATAGTGCTAAAGCAATTGTAAATAATGGGTATAATTCCATAGTTTTCCCTCCCAAGGTAATACTCTACAATATGTTTAGTCTAATTTCACTATTATTATTCCAATTTTCTGATTCATCATGTATAGCTTTTCATATATCATTATGGATTATTATGTCTTTCTTGTCAACTGTCATTTAACGACAGTTGACAAGGAAATTAACCCATTTATGCAATCTAATGTCATACAATTTAATTATTAGTTGTGCATACTACCTCTTATGGCTTATAATATAAAGGGACTTATACTAGGAGGTGCAAATATGCTTTCAATATATAGCAGTGCAGAAAATAGACAGTTAACTAAGCTTGAAAATATAGAGCCAGGTTGTTGGATTAATATGATAGATCCCTCAGATGAAGAATTAATATTCGTATCTAAAAAGACAAATGTGCCTATGGATTTTTTAAAGGCTGCTTTAGATGAAGAAGAAACCTCTCGTATTGACATAGAAGATTGCACATTAATTATACTGGATATCCCCTTTACTGATATGGATGATAATTCATTAACCTATGATACTTATCCTTTAGCTATGATCCATACTGATAAAGTTATAATCACAGTATGTTTAAAAAATAGCAAAATATTATCAGATTTCACTGAAAGAAAGGTTGGCTCCTTCTTTACTTTTAAACGTTCAAGATTTATGTTACAGATTTTATACAGAATTGCTAATTATTACTTAATATACTTAAGACAAATTGATAAGAAAAGCTCTATAGTAGAAAAACAATTACATAAATCTTTAAAAAATAAAGAGCTTCTTCAATTATTAGCCCTGGAAAAATCTCTTGTGTATTTTTCTACTTCTTTAAAAGGAAATGAACTCACCTTAGAAAAAATGCTTAAACTGGATATTCTTGAAAAATATGAAGACGATAGTGATGTTTTAGAGGATGTTATTATTGAAAACAGACAGGCTATAGAGATGTGTACTATTTATAGTAATATTTTAAGTGGAACTATGGGTGCCTACGCTTCTGTTATATCAAATAATCTTAATATAGTAATGAAATTACTAGCTGCCATTACTATAGTTATGGCTGTGCCTAATATGGTTTCTGGATTATATGGTATGAATGTAGTTGGGATACCCTTCGCTACAAACCCTTTAGGCTTTTGGTATGTAGTTGCACTAATTGGAATTATTGGTGTTTTCGCCATTTATTACTTGAATAAAAAAGATATGTTTTAAAATAATTGAAACTAAATTGCTTTTTAAAGCGTAGTATACTATGGTATGATAAAACTACATATGAACTCATATTATTCACAGATAATGCATTTGTGAATTTAAAATTTATAAATGAAAAGGGGATATACTTATGAGAAGAAAAAAAATTCTATGTGCAACTCTTATTATAGCAGGACTTTCTACTATGTTTGCACTGAAAACTTATGCAGCTGAAGCTTCAATGCCCAACGGTACTGTAGTTATTGGGGCTAAAGCCTTTGATTTGGCTTATGCTAATGACCCTAAAAACCTAGATGAAATTAACGCAGCATTAGTGGCTGGTGGCAGTGTATATGTTAAAGATTTTACTGCAGTTTGGATTGACAATAATAGCGCTAAAGCTGTAAGCGCTACATCTATTCCTAGTGTAATTTATAAAGGACCAACTGGTACTTTAAGCAATTATGCAGTTGGAGATATATTAACCGATACTACGACTTCATTAGAAGTAATTAGTATAGAGTAATATCTTTATAAATAGAAGAGGAGAGATAGTTTTTAAAACTATCTCTCCTCTTCTATTTATAAAGACGATTTTTAACCTTGATTTTATTTCACATCAGTTCCCTTTTGCAGATTTAACTCTACTGAACCTACCTCTTTACCATCTGCTTTTATAAGCTTAATTTCTACTTTATCCTTTTCTTTTCTAGCGGGGAAAGCTGTGGTAGTTTTACCTATCACTTCTTTTTGTGTTATAGGTTTCTTGTCATAATAAACCTGGTATTTTGTAGCATCCTTATACTGTTTTTTCCCTGCATCTGAAAGATTTACATTTACTACAGATCCAAAAGAAGCCTTTCCTACAGTAGCAGTAATAAGTGCACTAACATCAGTTTTAGCTTTTGCATCAACCGAGCTAGCCTTGTGGTTTTTATTTATGTAAACCATACCTACAACTGCTACCATAATTAATACAATAACCGATATAATAACAACTTTTTTATTCACGTTCTTTTTCATTTATTCCTTCACTCCTATATTTCTCATGTATACTATAATACATTGATTTACTTTATTATTTATCATTTAATATTATTTTTAATTCCTTAATAACTTTCTTGTTTTCACCCAATAGCTTTAGTACTACTTCATTTCCAGCTTTTTGGTCTGGAAAGATGGTTGTCTCATTTTTTGTAATACTTACAATATTTGATATTGGCTTATTTCCCAGGAAAAATTGATAGTATTTATAACTAGTATTATCATTAGTACTATCCATAAGAATTTCTGCTATAGAGCCAAAGTTCCCAGCTTTTACAAAAACAGAAAATCCCTCTTTTTTATTGGTAGCTTTTGTAGCTTTGTCCTTCTGGCCCTCTGTAGCTGCTACTTTTTTTTGTTCTTTTGTATCCTTATTAGTTTCACTTGTAACCTTTTCTCCAGCTTTCTCTTCATTGGTTGTAGCCTTTCCTTTAGCAGTTTCTCCATCCTTCTTTTTTGACTCTTCAGTATTTATAGCGCTTTTAGTGCTTTTATCTTTGTTATCACTATTAACTTTATTATCCTTAGATTTGTTGAAAAAGAAAAATAAAATTATTACCAATATAATAACTACTAATGAAATTACTATTTTTTTATAATTTTTTTTATCAACTTTCATATTTTGTCCTCCTATACTATGCTTTAAAATATACTTTACAGTTACTTATATCGTAATCCTTGTTAACAATATACTCTTCTGTTATAGTAAAATCATAAATTTTCGCTTTATGAGGATTTACATTTATATTTTCAATATCAAATATTCCTTTAGCCACTACTTCCCCTTGTTCATCCACAATTAATATTGGAAGTCGCTCTAATTTTACAATTTTATCGTAACCATTAAGAATTAGAAAAACTATAGAAATAGAATTATCCATGCACCTTAAAGTTTTAAACACCTCAATATTAACATCTCCAGATCTTATTAAAGGTAATTTATTCAAGAACTTTATAAAGCTATTTTTCAAATCACGGTCCATATTTTTTGGCATCTCGTCAAGTTCAACCTTTACAGTTTTTATAGCACTAATAGATTTTTCAAATTGTATTTTCCAATCATCCATTGGAATTGTATCAACAAATACATTTATCTTATCAAAATAAACTTTATATGGTCTTGCAGAAAAAGGAGGCAATATTCCAAAATCATGCATGTCCATAATTTGCTTTGCTAGTACCTCACCCTTTTGGTTTATAATTACTAACGGAACTTTGTGAAAATTAATTTGATTTGCCAGTCCATTTCTTAAATAAACACTAACCTCAATTTTATCTCCCATATCAAAGGTGTATACACCATTGATAGATACTTGTCCATCTTCCAGTGGTGGCATACCAGCTAACTCTTCACTTAAAAAGTCCTTTTGAAAATCAGACATAACCCCTTTATCATATTCATTAAGATGCAGATCTATATTTACTGCCTCTTTTTCTGATATTATTACAGTATCAGTGTTTTTCATACTAAATTCCTCCTAATAGGTTCAATCCTAATATTTATCGTCAAAGATTACAGTTTATTATATCATATACTTTTGAATTAAATAATAAACTTTCGTTTTATTTATGCATTATAAACTACGTTAAAACTTGCAAATAGTTGCACTTAATTTTTAACGAGATGATATTTCACCCTTAGTGTCAATTTTATCTCCAGTATTTTATCAAGGAGTTTCAGTTTTTGCTCTTAAATTGTATTACAATTCTTACATTAAATCATCACTTACGGTGCTGCAATATCGTTAACTCAATTAAAAATGCCAAGTGACATACACTTGGCATTTTTAATTTATTATTTTTTTCCGTTTATATCAACAACTTTGCAAATTGCCTTATATTATCCACCTAGAGAAGTAACTGTTATTGTTTTTTGTATTACTTTGGCATTGCTGATAATCCTGTACGATTGTCTATCCAATTACCTGTAAAATCTTTAATATAAATTGCACCACCACTCACTATTGCACTATTGATTTCTAAAGCATGTAATGGATTATTAGCATAATTTAAAGTAAATGCTTTAGTTCCTATTAATACAGTTCCATTAACCATTGCATCAAAATCAGTTTGAAAAAGATTCGTATTTTGAGTCACAAAATAATCACTACAATAATTTATTTTAATAGTAATATACCCATCAGAATCAATTGAACCTGTTGTAATTGTTTCATAGGTATTCTTTTCTTCAAAGTACTTACAAACAGTTGCAGATTTCCCTGCCCAGTTCTTGCTTATATAAATTTTCACCCTTGCAGTACCTGGTAAATTACCATTATAATTAAAAGAAAATGGAATTAATAATTGATCCTTTCCTGTAACTTGATAAGCCTTTGTAATCTCCTTATTTCTTAAAACATCTGACACTGTCTTTAATGATAAATCTATATCATAATTTACAACTGAAGTAATGTCTTTTCCATTAAATGTCCAGCTTATTCCATTTTTTTCAAAAGTAATATTTTTATCTTGACCTTTAATAGTATTAAATATACCCTTGCTTACCACTGAATCAATTGTTAAGTCAACTTTAATATTTGAGCCAATTGCTGAATTATTAATGCTATTGATTATTGTAGCCACCGTTACTGAAGGCACAACTTTATTCTTATTACTACGCCCATCGTGTTCTTTTTTTCCTTTAGAAATACCACTAGTTTTAACTACATCCGCCGCACTACCAACTGCTAATTGTGAGTCAGTGTTATATTTGGATACTGCTGCTGTTATATCAGCGGTATCATTTACTGCCAATCCAGCTACTACTGGCATTGCATATACATTTATACTTCCTGTGGAATCTTTTATCGTAGATGTCTTTGCATTATCTATACTTGTGAATGTTACATTTTTAATTTTAACCAATTGTCCTTGTAAAGAGTCATTAATAACACCTACAGTAACTTCTTTAGGTGTAACTGCATTACCTGTACTTACTGTTACTACAGCAGCAGCAGAAGTTGGCGTTACTTCCAATAAACCGTTATATGTTGATAAGTTTCCTGTCACTGTAATTTTATCGCCTTTTTTAGCAGTAAAAGTAGTCCCAGCTTTGTTAAATACACAAATTCCTGCCGCAGCATCTTGCATAAATACATTATTACCAGTTACTATGGAAACTATTCCTGTAAGTGTAACTGCTGTTTTAAGTGTGGTTCTAGCTTCTAATATAGTCATTACTACAGGTTTTTCAACTACCATTTGATTATCTATTCTATTATTCATTACAACTGTCATTTTGCCTTTTGCTCTAACATCAGCATTTAAAGCATCACGTACAGTCTCATGTGAATCTACTAAGCTAGCTACTATCTCTGGTGCTAAGAACCCTGTAAAAGTATCTCCCCCAGTTGCAACAAAATCGGGTGCATTTACTTTTAGTATATCAGTATCCTTAACTATTGTACCGTTACTTTCTCTAATTATGCTTTGCACTCTTTGACCTGGTACTTCTAGTTTATATGATGGTTTTGACGAATCATATATAAATTTAACTCCAGAAATTTGTATTCCTTTACCATTAGTTTGAACCGCTTGTTCAAAAATGAACTTTAGCTGTGCCCCTGTCATGGTTGTTGTACAAATTGTATTATCAAAAGGCATAATATTAAATATTGTTCCAACAGTTATATCTCCTGCTACAATTGGACTTAATCTAATTCCACCATTATTCACCATCCCTACGTCTGCTGGTGATTTTGGATAGTTCTTTACGACATCTGCCATCCAGTTTCCAAGTTGTGATTCACCATAAGGTGCATCAACTTGGTCTTTATTTAAAGCAGTAGCATTTGTTCCAATTTTTTCATTAAATATTGGTAGCAACGCGTTACTAGCATCATCAACAATTTTCTTACAATCAGGGTCTATTGCTGATGCTATTTCGGTTGTAAGTGCATTCCAGTTTGAACCTTTAGGTGAAAAACCTATTATTTTATTTGCTTGGTCTACTGTAATCTTTAAATTAATAAAACCTTTACCTGTAGAAGCTGCATTTACAGTAGGGACATCTTTACCGTCGGCATCCTTGTTTACAACATCACCGCTAGTATGTGTATGTCCACCCAACACTGCATCTACTCCATGTAACTTATTAACTATAGTATTAAGTGATGAACCACCATCATGTATGTCTGCTAATACTATATCAGCTAAATGATTAGTTCTTAAATCTACAGCTACCTTATTAACTTCTGTAGCTACATCCTTAAAATCGTAAGGTGATGTCATAGCTGGCATAATTATAGATGGAGCTTCTTGAAGTATACCTCCAATAACTGCTATTTTCACTCCATCCTTAATAATTATTTTATATGGTGCATACGGCCTAGTATCTTTACCCTTGTTATACATGTTAGCACATACAATGCTGTAATTTGCATCTTTCATTGTCTCAGTATTAATTACATTAAGTCCCCAATCAAATTCATGATTTCCTAAAGCTGTAACTTCCATTCCTATGTTAGACAATACCTTTTGAACTGGAACCCCATGTAACACATTAGATATTGGTGTTCCTTGATATAAATCTCCTCCACCAATTATTAATGTTCTATCTGGATTTGCAACTTTTACGTCCTTAACTACTTTTGCAAGTGCTGCTCCTACAGGTTTTGTATTAGTGGAATCTAAAAGTTGTCCATGAAAATCTGTAATTTCTATTATATTAAATACTTTGTTTTTGGGTGGTGCGTTTGCAGTAACTGTAACTACGCATAATGATGTTTTAGCTCCATCCCCTGTAGTTACTGTTATTGTTGCAGTACCTTCAGTAACGCCTGTAACTACTCCATTAGCTACTGTTGCTACAGCTGTATTATTTGAAGACCAAGTAAGGTTTTTATTTGTAGCATTGGACGGTGCTATTTTAGCTACTAAAGGTGATGTTTTTCCAACACCTAGGGATAATGTAGCTTTATCCAATGACACTCCGTTAACGGTTACATTTCCAGCAGGAGTTGCATCTTGTAGGATTTTAACATCGTCTATAGCCACATTGCCTACTACCTTATTAAGGGTAAATCTAACTTGCTTTATATTACTATCTAATGTATAAGTTTGTATTCCCTTTGTTTCTGCAGTTAACTGAATGTCTTTTACAGTACTCCAAGTAACACCATCACTTTGCTCAACTAATACCTTTGAAGTACAAACAGATGGTGTACCACCACCTTGACCTTTAATCCAAAAGGAGAGTGTTGCTTTTGCTGTTAAACTAAAACTTGGAGAGGTTATCTGATTACCAGTGTCTTGCATCTTTACAGATGGAGATGCTACCCCAAAGCTAGTATTAGAAGTATAACATCCTATATTAGTACCAGTACCCTTTGTAAAAGTCCAATTTATTGCGGATGACGTTGTAGGCACTACAACAGTATTATCTGTTACTGCTATGCCGTCAAACCCTTCACTTAAAACAGTAATTACGTCTGCCTTTACAATTTGAGCTCCAATAAGCCCATTAAAATTAAATAACATTAACGTTAATGTCATTATCAAACTTAGTATCTTTTTCTGTTTCTTTTTAAACATCTAATTACCCCCAATTTGAGATTTTGATCCTTTTAAATTAGCCTCAAAATAATGATAATCCGATTCTATTCACACCTCCTTAAGCAAATTTCCAATATTTAATTTCGGCACTTAATTATAACTTATTTGTTAACTTTTTACAATGAAGGTATTGTAAAATACACTTTATTTTAATTATTATTCATAATTATTTCAATCCTCATCATCAGCCTGCAACATAGTTCATAATAATAAATATACTTAAACAGTTGTTTAAATACAAAAAAGATAAAGACAGTTGTGGAACTGTCCTTATCTTTTTATTCATTATTTTTCACTGCTATATCTTAATCCTAAGTTTTTTTATCAAGACCTTAAGGCTAACCCTGTATTTACCGTTAAATGCCTATACATATTTACCCATATTTACCCAAGGGTCTGACCCCTTCTTAATAAATGTCAACTATCTTACCATCAACACCTAAAACTAAGGTTTTAAAATCTTTAATATTAACATTAGTTAAAAAATTCTCTATACTGCCATCATAATTATTAAGTCTAGCTTTATTGAAATACTTACTAAAGGTATAGTTTACATTATTTATTGTTAATCCTGTTGGATTAAGCATATCTGGTGTGAAGGCTGAAATAGTTCCAAGCACGACCCTATCATTTACATAAATGAAAGTGTTTTTATTCCAGATATCTGATACAAAATAAACCACGTCATAAGCATTTAAATTAGATTCTTGTATATTAGCGCCTCTATAAATATGAGAATATCTTGTATTTTTAATCTGCTCTAGAAGTTTCGCATTATCAGCTTTATAGATCTGAGGTACACCAAAATTAGGATCCACAACAACTGCATAATCATAGCCTGATTTATCATCTTTCTTTATCAAAACAATTGAAGAATAAGCTCTAATAGCTTTTGCCGCAACTTCATAATCTACAGATACTCCATGATAGTAGTATAAATTAGCTTTTGGCAGTGTCATAGTTTTGGCTAAGTTATTGTCATCCTTATAAACTACTATTGAACTCGCTACACTTGTTACCGCATAATTTTCTACTGAATTTTCTTTTTTATCAATTTCAGTAATTACATTATTATTAGTATATAATTTGTACTTTCCACCGATTTCAAGAGGAGCAACACCCGTCTTATAGGTTAGTGTTCCTTTATCAGTAAGAATTTGATTATCTGCTAGATTATCTGACGTCTTATAATTCCCAAGTATTGTATATTCTGCAATGCTTCCAGTCTTATCATCTATACTTCTTATATCAACTACCTTGCCATCATGACCTAGTATTATAGATACTAAATCACCTTTACTAAAGGAAGAAAGCTTAGTAATATCCATATCATCACTGTAGTTATAAGTAACATTGTCTATTTTAATACCATTTGAACTATATGCATCAGCAAGTAAAGCTGTAATATTGCCCTCTACATAATTTTCAACCACAAGGATATACCTATTATCATTATTTATATCTGTAATACTATAAACTACATCCCTATCTTTAATATCACCTTTTGTTATAGGCTGACCTTCTTTTATAATCTTTGTATTTTCATCAAAGGTTATATCGCCTAGTTTATCTAACTTGGAATTAAAACCTAAAGCCAGCTGTGGTTTACTATAAGTAGCCTCGGTTATTACTGCATAACTAGATGCCACTTTATCATTATAATCAAATATTATTGACATATTCGCTAATAAAAGACTGCTTAAGCTAGCATAATCTTTCTTTACACCATGATAATAATACGTGATACTAGAAGGTAGCGTCATACTTTTTTCTTTGCCACTTTCCTCATAATAAACAATATTACCAACTATGCTGTTTACAGTTACGGTTACTGGTTGTCTTACCTTACCATAAACCTTTGTAATTTCTGCATCTTCTATTTTAAGTCTATAAGTTGCTCCCACTTGAAGTAATGTTTTGTTGTCTCCCACAGAGAGAACACCTTTATTTGTTAGCACTTCACCCGTTGCTAGGTTGTCATAGGATTCCGAATTGTCTTGTATAATGCAATCCGAATATAAATTTACTGCATCAGAAAAGATTATTCCAGGGGTCGTAGCCGTAGCACTCTTTACATTAGTGTCAAGAAGTCTATCAAACATTACTGCTGCGGCCCTAATTGTCGCCTTATCACTTTTTTTAAAGACTAATTTTTCTGTGATTTTTAAATTTTGCGCCTTACCCAAATAATTTAATGGCCAAGTTCCTGTTAAATCACTGTCTGCATACCCTAATAATTTTACAAGCACAGTACAAATTTCTGAATAAGTTATGGAAGCTTCAGGGTGAAATTTTCCATCCGCCATACCGCTGATTAGTTGTTTATTTAGCAATATATTTACATAACCACTTAGATCACTATAAGATGCAATATCAGCAAACACAGTGGAACCCTCCATACCAGAGGCTTCATCTAATAAATTATCCACTATTACTACAGCTTTAGCAAATTGACCTCTTGTCATATCCTTAGTAACATTAGTTATTGAGCTGTCCATTATTCCAAGTTGCTTCATCCTTGAAACTGCTGCTACGTAGTCAATAGTATCTGCTGCAAAGGCAAAGCTTGAGCTTATTGTACTTATTAATATGGTTAGTATTAGAAAAATACTCAATGTAGATTTTCTGATTTTCATTTTTACACCATCCTTTTTATTAATCACATTAATATATAAATTAGATTCTGTCCTAGGAGTCTGGTCTAACCCCATATTTTCCCAAGGGTCTGACCCCTAACAGGTTTTCCCAGGGGCCTGACCCCGGGTTTTATTCATATTTTATAGCTTCTATAATGTTGAGCTTCGAAGCTTTTGAAGCAGGTCCTATTGAAGCTATAATCATAACAAGTGTACCCAATATAAATGCTACAGAAAAAGTCTTTACGGAATAATGCATTGGCAATAAGAAGTTCAAAGTAGAATTCATTAAATATTGAGTAGTAGAAACCAATAAAATGCTTGAAACAATTCCTACAATTCCTCCGATAGCTCCTCCTGTAAAGGATTCAATAAAAAGTATTTTTATGTTTTGACTTTTGCTCATACCTAAGGAACGAAACATAGCTATAGATCGTTTTCGCTCAATAAAACTAATCATAAAATTATTAATTATGCCAAAGCTTCCGATTATCATTGCCATAATTGCAAAGCCGTTTAATAATGTCATATACATAGCATTACCTTCAACATTAGCAATAGTCATAGCCTCAATAGTCTCTGTATACATTCCACTTTTAGAATACTTTTTATCTATGGCTTTTTTTACTCCACTGGCTGCTATATTTGTTTTAACACAAAACTGAGAATACTTTTGTACATTCATATCCTGTTTAAAATATTTATCTGATATAAATGCCATATTTCCATTGTTCCACTGATAATCAACAACTCCAACTACAGTGTATTCTCTTTTGGTTTTGTTTAGTTCCAAAGTAAGCTTATTTCCTTTTACTAAATTTAGCCTATCCCCTAAACTTTTTGTTATAATCATATTTCTACCCATGGAAAGATCCGTAAGCATTGCTTCTTTATCCCCTAAAAATTTCATATCATAATAATCTGAAAATTTTCTATTGTTAACCCCGTCTACTTCACCAATAGTTTCTTTACTGTTATTAATTTTCACTTGAGAAGTTTGGTAAATTCCATAAACACCTTCTACGCCTTTTACATTTCTAATCTTATTTTGAATTTCATTATTTAATTCACTTCCATAAATAAACATTTCAAATTTCATTTGTTTATAAACCCTAGGAATTTCTATAGCCATACTACTACTAATTGTACTTATCATTAGTAATGCAGACATGCCTATAGCCAAAAGGGCAATATTATTAAGTACACTCTTATTACCTTTTAAATTTTTAGCTGCAATAACTCCTTCATTTCCAAAAATATAGCTATACAATTTTTGAAGAACAACTACAAAAATGCTAGTTATATAGGGTACCAAATAAACTGTCCCTATAAATACAAGTAACATAGCTAACCCATCAATTAAACCCGCTAAATTTTTTGGTACAATTCTAGGTGCTATGATAGCAAATAAAATAGCTATTATACCAAAAATCAGTTTCCAATGTTTATTTTTTCCGTTTTTTGTAACATTATTTAATACAATATCTTTTACAGATATTTTAGATATATTTATAATTGGTATCATAGAACTTACAAGGGATAATATAACTGACAGAATAAAAGCACCTATCATTTGACTAGTGGTATAATTAATAGTAGTCTTTATTCCCCCAAACATTTGGGCAAATACAGTTGCCATTAAATACAATACTCCAAATCCTACGATTATCCCTGTTATTCCGCCAATAATACCATATATTATACTCTCACCTAAAAGTACTAAATTCATCATTTTTTTTGTAGCACCTATACTTCTAAAAGTACCGACTATAGGTATTCTTTCTGCAGTTATTACCTTAAATGCGGAGTAAATTATAAACATACTAATAGCAAAAACAACCATTCCCATCATTTTTAAAGGAACTACTATACCATTAGAAGCATCCGCTAAATCTTTATCAGTTATTGGTTCTTTTACAGAATAATCCTCATAGATCTTTGATAACTTATCTATAGTATTTTGCTTTTGGAGAGGATTTTTAGTTTTAATATACAAAATCGAAACCTTACCGCGTCCCTCCCCCATATTATACAAGACGTCCTTTGGAACTATCCCCATAGTATTCTGTTTTTCTGACAAAAAAAGCCCTGCAATTTTTGCTATACCCACAACTTCAAATCTGGACCGGCCATCCTTTATATCTACATTTATAAAATCCCCCAATTTAAGTTTATATTTCTCTGAGGTATTTTTACTAATAATAATTTTTTTACCAACAAAACTTTCTGGTTTCACCTCATTTTCAAATACTAAGGGACTTAGTACTTCCAGTTCTTTTAAGTCATATCCATTTAAGTTTATATTTACGTTTACGTCCTTATCAAATGCATCCTTAAAAGATCCTGTAAGCTGAATTGCTCCTATAATATAATCCATATCTCCTTTAATAGCATCAGCCTTTTTCGCATACAAAAATGCTGAGGGAGATTTTTCATTTGCTGTTACTATAATTTCTGCACTTCCCACATAGCTGGTTATATAACTTGAAAACATATCTACTATGGTAGTTGACATAGCACTAGATGCAAAATACAGCGCAGCTGACATCATAATTGAAAATATTATAAGAAAAGTCCTAAATTTCTTTTCTTTTATGTTGTTCCAAAGAAATTTAACAATTATTTTCATTTTACCACTCTCCAGTTAAATATTTTAAACTGTCATACTATATTTTGCTGTATCTTCCCATCCTTAACATATATTATTCGCTTACCATATTCTGCTGCTTCTTTTGAGTGAGTTACCTGAACAATTGTCTTACTATTTTGTATATTTATCTTTTGTAAAAGTTCCATTACATCTGTTCCTGATTTACTATCCAAGTTTCCTATAGGTTCATCCGCAAAGATAACATCCGGTTCATTAATTAATGCTCTTGCTATTGCAACTCTTTGCTGTTGTCCTCCTGAAAGCTCCCTCGGAGTATGTTTTCTTCTACTAGAAAGATCAACAATATCTAATATATCATTTAACCTATCTTTATAGTCTTTCATCCTTTTTCCATCAAGTAATATTGGAAGCATAATATTTTCTTCTACATTTAGATTAGGAATGAGATTATAAAACTGAAATACAAAACCCACATCACGTCTTCTCATTATGCTCTGCTCTTTATCTTTCATGTTTGATAATTCTCTTCCATTTATTTTTATACTCCCTGAACTAGGTTTATCAAGGCCACCAAGGAGATATAGTAGTGTACTCTTACCTGATCCAGAAGGTCCCATAATGGAAACAAAATCACCTTTATGTATATTTAAGTCTATATTATTTAGCACTTCTACTTCTATATCCCCTAATTTAAAGCTCTTATATAATCCTGCAGCTTCAATAACCACATCCATTATTTTATAAGCCCCCTTTATTATTTTTTAATTTTAATTTTTATTTCTATATTTGCATTCATGCCACTTTTTATTTCAGCTACATTACTAATTGCAAAAGTTACAGGATAAGTAGTTGTACCATTTACTGTAGTTCCTTCGACTGCAATGCTTGTAACCACAAGTTCTAAAGGCTTTGTGGATGTTTGCGGAAGTGCATCAACCTTAACGCTTGCCTTTTGTCCTACTTTAATCTTTACAATATCAATATCATCAATAGGAACCACGAGTTCCATATGCATTAAATCAGACAAGTAAGAAATCGCCTCTCCAGCTTTTGGTATTTCCCCCACCTTTATGTTTTGTTTTGATATTATTCCATCCATAGGTGAATATATTTTATAATCCTCAAGTTGTTTTTTTGCATAATCAAGCTGTGTTTGAAGGTCCTTTATTTTAAGTTCTGATGCATCCTTTGTAGCTACAATAGCTTCATTTGTAAGAGTCATAAGCATAGTACCCTTATTTACAAATTGATCTTCCTTCAAATCTATATTATCTACTTTACCATCAGAATCACATTGTATAACTTGACTACTAGCATAGGATAATAAACCACTTTCTGGACTTGATATAGGCCCTTTAGCCCCCTGAATATCTGCGCTAGCTTTCTGTCCATCTTTTATTGCACCAGGGTTGTTTATTAAAATTTCTACACTAAATAATTTACCATTCTGTTCTGTAGAATGTGAGTTAGAATTTATATATGATACTATTCCTGTTACAGACTGACTTGTAGAGGTTAAATACACTGTTGCTTTAAGTCCAATTTTAACATTTTTTATTTGCTCACTATTAAAAGACACCGTTAATTTTAATTTAGTTCTATCAGCTATAGTGACTATGGGAGCTCCCTTTAAAATTATATCCCCTTTTTTTACAAGTATATTTGATACTTGTCCACTAATTGGTGCTGTTGATGCTAATTTTCCTATTAGAGCAAAATTATTATTTTGCTCTAGTTTAGCTTGTTCTATAGCATTCATAAGCTTATCTACATTGGCATCTACTGCTGAACTATCGATTTCAAACATTAAATCCTTTGTTTTCACTTTATCTCCTTCTTTAAAATAAACCTTTTTAATTTTACCGTTCACTGCTGGAGTTACCTCAAATTTGTTAGATGATTTTATAGTTCCTGAAGCAGTAACTATTTCAAATGGCACAACTTTTGTTGTTACTGAGCCTTTTTGATTTGCTGCAAGTTTACTTTTTCTATCCCTTATAACTTTTACTGAAGCTAAACTAACTATTGTAATTACAACGACAATACCAATTACTATTTTTCTATTAACTTTTAAACTACTTAGTTTCACAGTTTTTCCCCCTTAAATATATTAGTGAATTCGGAAAGCTTAATGTGAGTTCCCTAGATGTATTCTTTAACTCCTAAAGGTTAAATTTAACATATAATAAATTAACAATTCAGTTAAACTTTAATTGAATTTTCTTTACATGTCAATACATTGTTGTAATTACATCGCTGATTTCTTCTAATTGTTTTTTAACATATTTGCCCAGCAATATTTACCCAGGGGTCTGACCCCTTATAGCGCTTTCCACAAACTTTTTATATAATTCTTTTTCTTCTCCTTTGTTGAAATATGAAAGTACTCTTTTTGATGTTATTAGCTTATCCTCTTTTTCTCCTGTGTACGCAGTATAGCTGCTCCAGCGGTAATCCTCAGGTTTTCGAACCATTTTGGCCCTTACTGGATTGAGGTGCACATATCTACTAACTTCTAACATGTATTTATCATCTTCAA
The DNA here is from genome assembly GCF_011065975.2 of Clostridium sp. FP1. NCBI lineage: Bacteria > Bacillati > Bacillota > Clostridia > Eubacteriales > Clostridiaceae > Clostridium > Clostridium sp. FP1. The sequence goes on from NZ_JAAMNJ020000001.1 coordinate 4,223,215, forward strand.
TTAACTCTGACTTATATCTACCTTGGAATAAATGTCCTATGTAATTATATTTCTTATTAAAATTCCCTGCATATCTGCTATGTGCCCTTTTTATAAAATCAGATATATCACAATCTGTTGTTTCAATTACAAGATGTACATGATTTGTCATTAAAGCATACGCAATTATGTAATGTTTATTTTCATAATATTCCACAGCCTCTTTTATGTAATTTAAATATAGTTTATAATCTGTTTCATGTTTAAATATATCACTTCTATGATTTCCTCTTGCTGTCACATGCAATATAGCACCAGCATACCATTTATGTTTTTTCCTAGGCATATTTAACTCCTTTTTATCTTTTTTTTTATTTTAGCATTTATAATTATTAACTAATTATTTTTATTTCAAACAAAAAAAAGAGAACCGCCACAAAAATGACGATTCTCCTCTTACATATTTACCCAAGGGTCTGACCCCTTCTTACATATTTACCCAAGGGTCTGACCCCTTCTTAATAAATGTCAACTATCTTACCATCGACACCCAAAACTAAGGTTTTAAAATCTTTAATATTAACATTAGTTAAAAAATTCTCTATACTGCCATCATAATTATTAAGTCTAGCTTTATTGAAATACTTACTAAAGGTATAGTTTACATTATTTATTGTTAATCCTGTTGGATTAAGCATATCTGGTGTGAAGGCTGAAATAGTTCCAAGCACGACCCTATCATTTACATAAATGAAAGTGTTTTTATTCCAGATATCTGATACAAAATAAACCACGTCATAAGCATTTAAATTAGATTCTTGTATATTAGCGCCTCTATAAATATGAGAATATCTTGTATTTTTAATCTGCTCTAGAAGTTTCGCATTATCAGCTTTATAGATCTGAGGTACACCAAAATTAGGATCCACAACAACTGCATAATCATAGTCTGATTTATCACCCTTCTTTATCAAAACAATTGAAGAATAAGCTCTAATGGCTTTTGCTGCAACTTCATAATCTACAGATACTCCATGATAGTAGTATAAATTAGCCTTTGGCAGTGTCATAGTTTTGGCTAGGTTATTGTCATCCTTATAAGCTATTATTGAACCTGCTACACTTGTTACCGCATAATTCTCTACTGAATTTTCTTTTTTATCAATTTCAGTAATTACATTATTATTAATATATAATTTATACTTTCCACCGATTTCAAGAGGAGCAACACCCGTCTTATAGGTTAGTGTTCCTTTATCAGTAAGAATTTGATTATCTGCTAGATTATCTGACGTCTTATAATTCCCAAGTATTGTATATTCTGCAATGCTTCCAGTCTTATCATCTATACTTCTTATATCAACTACCTTGCCATCATGACCTAGTATTATAGATACTAAATCACCTTTACTAAAGGAAGAAAGCTTAGTAATATCCATATCATCACTGTAGTTATAAGTAACATTGTCTATTTTAATACCATTTGAACTATATGCATCAGCAAGTAAAGCTGTAATATTGCCCTCTACATAATTTTCAACCACAAGGATATACCTATTATCATTATTTATATCTGTAATACTATAAACTACATCCCTATCTTTAATATCACCTTTTGTTATAGGCTGACCTTCTTTTATAATTTTTGTATTTTCATCAAAGGTTATATCACCTAGTTCATCTAACTTGGAATTAAAACCCAAAGCTAGCTGTGGTTTACTATAAGTAGCCTCGGTTATTACTGCATAACTAGATGCCACTTTATCATTATAGTCGAATATTATTGACATATTCGCTAATAAAAGACTGCTTAAGCTAGCATAATCTTTTTTTACACCATGATAATAATAAGTAATACTAGAGGGTAGTGTCATACTTTTTTCATTTCCACTTTCCTCATAATAAACAATATTACCAACTATGCTGTTTACAGTTACGGTTACTGGTTGTCTTACCTTACCATAAACCTTTGTGATTTCTGCATCTTCTATTTTAAGTCTATAAGTTGCGCCAACTTGAAGTAATGCTTTGTTGTCTCCCACAGAGAGAACACCTTTATTTGTTAGCACTTCACCCGTTGCTAGGTTGTCATAGGATTCCGAATTGTCTTGTATAATGCAATCCGAATATAAATTTACTTCATCAGAAAAGATTACTCCAGGGGTAGCAGTAGCTGTAGCACTCTTTACGTTAGTGTCAAGAAGTCTATCAAACATTACTGCTGCGGCCCTTATCGTCGCCTTATCACTTTTTTTAAACACTAATTTATCTGTGATTTTTAAATTTTGTGCCTTACCCAAATAATTTAATGGCCAAGTTCCTGTTAAATCACTGTCTGCATAACCTAATAATTTTACAAGCACAGTACAAATTTCTGAATAAGTTATGGAAGCTTCAGGATGAAATTTTCCATCTGCCATCCCGCTGATTAGTTGTTTATTTAACAATATATTTACATAACCACTTAGATCACTATAAGATGCAATATCAGCAAATACAGTGGACCCCTCCATACCAGAGGCTTCATCTAATAAATTATCCACTATTACTACAGCTTTAGCAAATTGACCTCTTGTCATATCCTTAGTAACATTAGTTACTGAACTATCTATTATTCCAAGTTGCTTCATCCTTGAAACTGCTGCTACGTAGTCAATAGTATCTGCTGCAAAGGCAAAGCTTGAGCTTATTGTACTTATTAATATGGTTAGTATTAGAAAAATACTCAATGTAGATTTTCTGATTTTCATTTTTACACCATCCTTTTTATTAATATATAAATTAGATTCTGTCCTAGGAGTCTGACCTCTCATGACCCCATTTTTTCCCAAGGGCCTGACCCCTACTGATAAATAACCTTGTCGCCTTCATTTAATCCACTCTTAATTTCTACATATTTAACATTATTCTCGCCCAGTTCTACTGCCTTGCGCTGTCCACCTTCTTTGTTTCCACTCACAAATACATAATTCATCCCCTCAACCTTTGTTATGGCTTCTATGGGAAGGTATAACACATTTTGCTTATTAGTTACTTGAATTTCAGCATTTGCACTCATTCCACCCTTAAGTATATTAGCTCCACCCAAAACCTTAATGGTTACTGGATATGATGTTACTCCGCTTACCACTACGCCTTTAACCGCAACGGATTCAATCTTACCTATAACTGGAGTGATTAAAGTACTAGGAAGAGAACTCACCCTAATATTCACCTTCTGACCAGGCACTATCTTAGCTATATCAATTTCGTCCACAGGTACATCAAATTTCATTTGAGTTGTATCTAAAACCTCTGAAACCTGTATGCTAGGATTTACAATATCTCCAACTTGGAAATTAACAGTTGATAGTACTCCACTAATAGGGGATACTATTTTAAAATATTCAAGCTGTGAACCAGTTAAACTTATTTGATTTTGAGAAGTTACAGTTCCTATATTTGCCGCTTCTTGAGCTCTTATAACTGTACTATTTTCCATTTGAATAAGCAGATTTCCGGAACCAACCTTTTGACTTTCTTTAACTGCAATACTTTGAACAGTTCCTCCTGTCTTGCTAACAACTGCTTGCTTTTTTAAATAATTTAGACTAGCAGTATTTGTGCTAGCTACGTTACCTTTAGCGGTTTTAACCTCTCCACTAGCAATCATACCCCCAAGAAGAGCACCTGGGTTATTAAATTGTATTTCTACAGTATATAACTGACCACCAGAAATTGTTGCTGAAGGTTGGTTACTTATATAGGTTACAGTTCCATTAACGGGTTGCATTAATGAAGCTACATTTACATTAGCTACTTGTCCCACTGCTATCTGCCCTACATCTGCAGCATTAAAGGTAAGTAATACTTTAAGTTTTGAAGTATCTGTAATTGTAAGAAGAGTCCCTCCTGGTTGCACAGTATCACCTACATTTACAACTATATTGCTTACTTGTCCTGTAAATGGAGCACTAATTGATAAATTACCAACAGCTTCATTAGATGCATCTACAGACACCTTATTTTGCTGAAGTCCTTGCTTAGAAACATTTAAAGCAGTCTGAGCGTCTTTATCATCAAGTTCATATATTACATCTCCAGATTTCACCTTATCCCCAGTTTTAAAGTTAACCTTTTTTATGGTAGCAGTAACTCTTGAATATAGTTTATTACTTTTAGTAAAATATATAGGCCCCGCTCCTTGAACCACAATATCCATATTACCTTTTTTTACACTTACGATTTTCTGATTAGCATCAGTTTTTGAACCAGCTACTTTGTTACTCATCACTGTATTATTCAATATTACCCCAGTAACAGCAATAATCACTATTACCACTAGGCCCACTATTTTAAAAAGACTTTTTTTAGGCACCTTATTAGTTTTCTCATTTAACTCTAGTTTCAATATTAATCACCTTCCATTCATATTTATTAAATCATCTTCTGCGAATCTGCAATATTAACGACTTCAGAAGGAGATTTAGACTCCCACTTATAGAAGTAGGAGACTTCCTTCTGAAATGTCGTTAAACCACCACATGCACTATTTTTTTGTTTGTATTTTCACAATAGCATTTGTGCCTGGTAATAATTTAGTATCAACGCTATCAAACTCAATTTTGACTTGTACTCTTTTTTCAACCTTTGTAAAAGTACCACTAGTTTGAGCTGGAAGAAAAGAAAAAGCATCAGCTGCGGCCTGTCCCATTGATTTTACTTTACCAGTAAATTTTTTACCCTTAAATTGATCTATAGTTATATTAACTGGTTGACCTACCTTTATTTTGTTAAGGTCTGTTTCATCGATATTAGCCGTGACATAAATTTGCTGAGGATTCATTATAAGAGCAAGTGTTGGTACCTGTAAGCTCGATATGTATTCTCCAATATGTGTATTATTTTGAACAATCGTCCCGCTAATTGGTGCTCTTATATTTGATGCCGCACCACCGGAAGTCCCCGCATCTAAGCGTCCAATAAGCTGATCCTTAACTACAGAATCCCCTTCTTTTACATTGAACTCCAAAAGCTTTCCAGAAGCAAATGGTGTTACTTTTATAAAATCAGCGGATAGTACCGCGTTATCCGTTGACACATAATGAGTATCCTCATACCAGTAATATACCACCGTAGCCCCTCCTATCAATAGAACTAGGACTAAAATACTTGTTAACAATAATTTAAATTTACCCTTCATTTTGTACACCTACCTTTAATTTTTAATTATCTAAATTTGCACCAGTGAATTGACTGTTATAAAGATCTGCATAAAAGCCTTTTTGTGAAAGGAGCGCGTAGTGGCTACCCATTTCAATAATACTTCCCTTATCCATAACTAGTATTAACTCCGCATCTCTAATTGTAGAAAGTCTATGTGCAATAACAAAACTTGTTCTATTTTGCATAAGCTCGGCCATTGCCTTTTGTATATAAACTTCTGTTCTTGAGTCAACGCTACTTGTGGCTTCATCAAGTATCATTATTGCTGGGTTTGCAATTATTGCACGAGCAATTGTTAAAAGCTGCTTCTGCCCCTGAGATATGTTAGATGCTTCCTCATTTAAAAGCGTGTCATAACCCTCTGGAAGGGTCTTAATAAAGTGATGAGCATGGGCAGCTCTTGCCGCTTGCATAACATCTTCCTCTGATACTCCATCTTTACCATAAGCTATATTTTCCATTATTGTTCCATTAAATAGCCAGGTATCCTGAAGTACCATACCGAACATATTTCTAAGCTCCCCACGTTTTATATCATTAATGTTTACTCCATCAATGGAAATTGTTCCAGCATCTATTTCATAAAAACGCATCAATAGGTTAACAAGAGTAGATTTACCGGCACCAGTTGGTCCAACAATGGCTATGGTGTGACCTTGTTTAACATCAATATTCATATTACTTATAAGTGGTTCTCCTGCTTTATAGCTGAAATCTACATTCTCAAACTTTACTTCACCTCTAGGTGACTGCAACACTTTAGCATTAGGCGCGTCTGCTACTTCTTCCACCTCGTCTAAAAGTTCAAAAACACGTTCAGCAGAGGCCACCGTTGATTGAATTACATTTGCAATATTTGCAGTTTGAACTATTGGTTGAGTAAACTGACTTGAATATTGAATAAATGCTTGAATATCACCTATACTAATTTTTCCTTTAGCGGCAAGAATCCCACCTACCATGGATACTATAACGTAACCTAAATTACTTATAAACCTCATTAGTGGCATTATCATACCCGATATGAACTGAGCCTTCCAACCTGAATTATATAATCTTTTATTAATTGCATTAAACTCTTCTATGGAATCCTGCTCATGTCCAAAAGCTTTAACGATTTTATGCCCTGTATACATTTCTTCCACATGTCCATTAAGCGCTCCAATTTCTTTCTGTTGAGCTGCAAAATATCTTTGTGATTTTTTTGCAATAAAGGTTGTTACTATTACATACATTGGTAGGGTTAAGATAACTACCAGTGTTAATAATGGGCTTATTGATAACATCATAACTACAACCCCAATAATCGTAGCTATGGAAGTAATAAGTTGCGTAAGACTTTGCTGCAAGGTAGTGGCAATATTATCTACGTCATTTGTAACACGACTTAATATCTCACCATGAGTTCTTGAATCAAAAAATTTAAGTGGCAATCTAGATAGCTTATCTTCAACCTCTGTACGTAAACCATAAACAGTTTTCTGAGCAACTCCAGCCATAATAAACTGTTGAATGTAACTAAAAAGCGCACTAATCAAATATAATATTATTAATAGTAAAATTATACGTTCTATGTATGGATAATCTATGTTACCACCATTAAAATTTATTATTTGAGAGATGGCAGCCTTAACTTTGGCCAGGCTTCCTACAACTGTACCTGTTGCAGTATATGGATTTGCAGCCAAAGGAGTAAGCATAGCCTCTTGTGGTATTAGCGCTCTCAGTTGCGTCTTAGCCATTATACCTTCAAACAATTTAGTTGTTGCTTTTCCTAAAATCTTCGGACCCACTATACTAAAAACCGTACTAAGAATTGCAAATATAAATACTAAAATAAATTTAAATTTCTCTGGCTTTAAATAACCGAGTAGTCTCATTAATGTGCCCTTAAAATCCTTTGCTTTCTGTACAGGTTTTCCTAAATTCCCTCCAAAGCCTCCACCATCACCTCCACGTTGATTATCTTTTTTTGTATTTTCACTCATTCTAATTCCTCCTCTGAAAGCTGTGAGGATACAATCTCATGATATACTTTGCAACTAGTTAAAAGCTCTTTATGAATTCCCATTCCCGCAATTTTACCCTCGTCTAAGACAATTATTCTATCTGCATCCATAACTGTTGCAACCCTTTGAGCTATAATAAGAACAGTAGCTGTAGCGGTTTCATCTTTTAGCGCCGCCCGAAGTCTTGCATCAGTCTTAAAGTCAAGTGCCGAAAAGCTATCATCAAATATATATATTTCAGGTTTTCTAACTAAAGCACGGGCAATAGAAAGACGCTGTTTTTGCCCACCTGAAACATTAGTTCCCCCTTGTGCAATGAAATGATCAAATCCCATATCCATTCCATTTATAAAATCTGTGGCTTGAGCTACCTCCGCTGCATGCTTAATTTCAGCAAAAGTAGCATTATTGTTACCATATTTAATATTATCAGCAATAGTACCAGAAAAGAGAACATTCTTTTGAGGAACAAACCCTATTTTTACCCTTAAGTCTTCCTGGCTGATTTCCCGTACATCTACACCATTAACCAAAACGCAGCCAGAAGTAGCATCATAAAACCTAGGTATTAAATTTATTAAAGTTGATTTACCTGAACCAGTACCGCCTATAATGGCTGTTACTTCACCAGGCCCAGCACTAAAGGTTATATTACTAATTGCGGGTTGTTCTGCACCTGGATAACTAAAGGTTACTTCCTTAAACTCAACATATCCGCTTTTCTTGTTTGCCAAACTAGTCTTATCTAAATCTACGATTTCAGGTTCCATCTCCAGTACTTCATTTATCCGTTCAGCAGAAGCTTGAGCCCTAGGTATCATTATAAACATCATGGCAATCATTAAGAAAGAAAATAAAATTTGCATCCCATATTGAATAAATGCCATAAGTGATCCAACCTGCATGTTACCAGCATCTATTCTTTCACTTCCAAACCAAAAAATTGCAACGGTTGTAAGGTTCATAATTAACATCATAATTGGCATAAGCACTGCCATTATTTTATTTACTTTTATTGAGTTATTCATAAGACCTAAATTAGCTGCATCAAATCTTTCTTTTTCATTTTCTATACGGTTAAAAGCACGTATTACCCTGATGCCTGTAAGACCTTCACGTAAAACAAGATTTAGTTTATCTAATTTTACCTGCATTAATTTAAACAGTGCAATGCCTCTTTGAAGAACCATTCCAATAATAATAGTAAGTAACGGAATGACAACTGCAAAAATCCAAGTTAAAGGCTTGTCTTCTCTTAATGCCATAATAATTCCACCTATGCCTGTAAGTGGTGCGAATAACATTATAGAAAACATCATTACAGTTACTTGCTGAATTTGAGTAACGTCATTTGTCGTTCTCGTTATTAATGTGGCCGTACCTATTTTATCAAATTCATGTAATGAGAAGCTTTCAACTTTCGCAAAAATTTTACTACGGATAATCATTCCTAACTCTACTGCAGTTCTTGAGGATAAGAATCCAGCTACCACTGAACATATAACCCCACCTGCTGAAACAAGAATCATAAGACCACCAATTTTAAAAATGTAATTCAAATCATTATTAACAATTCCCTTATCAATAATATCTGAACTTAAAGTAGGTAAATAAAGGTTTGCAATCACTTGAAAGAAAATAAGTATAACTATTGCTGTTATTTGCGTCCTGAATTTATCTAAAAACCTGTACAATTTAATCACGAATTAATCATCTCCGATCAAAAAACTAACTTTAATCATTTATCTTATTCTCCTAAAAGCCTTTTAAGAGTGGTCAAACTATCAACTATTCCATTAATCTCTTCTGGAGTTCCCTTTTTCATTATGTTTACAGTATTTTCTTGAATTAATTTATGAATATCTTCATGCGTTTCATTGAATTTAGGAGATATTTTTACATACACAACTCTTCTGTCCTCGCAACTTCTTTCTCTTTCCACTATACCTTGCTTTTCAAGCCTGTCCACAATACCCGATACAGTACTATTAGATAATGTAAGCTTTCTGCTAAGTTCTGTCATTTTCATTCTTTTTTCTCTATGAATGATACCCATAGTCATAGCTTGAAGCCCAGTAACACCTGTATCTTCAAATATTTTAATTACTTTATGTTTAAATAGTCCAAGGACCTGGAGAAATAGCCTTGCCACTTCAACGTTATCATTTAACTGATTATCTTTATTTAACTCTTCCATATTTATTTACCACCTTAAATATATTTTTGACTAAATGCCTTTTTTATAAGTATTACGTATGAAAACATTTCGTATACGTAATATATTATATATTTGAATTTTTTACATGTCAAGGTCCTTTATGAATATATTAGAAAAGCAAGAAACATTACCCTGTCAAATACTCTATCTTCCTGTTTTTTCTGCCTATTCTTTGACTTTCTAAGATATACATTTACGTATAAAGGTGCTAAGATATATTAATACTTAAAGCTTCTAATAGAATTATAATTAGTTGTGAAAAATCTTGAAAGGTGTTGCTGTTAATTATGGAATGTACAAGTAGTATGCCTAATTCCTAATAAAACTGCATAGATTTATTAATGGGCTGTTAAAATGTAGAATTTAGGATTGAGGTATAACAGGGTCTGTAAAAAATACATAGGTAAGGTTGTGAATGTTTATGAAGAATATTTGGAGAAATTATAAAACATATATAAAAAATGTTTTTATAAGTCATAAAACACATATAAAAAATGTTTCGAAAAGTTCCAAAATGCATATAAAAAATGCTTGGAAAAATTGTAAAATGCATACGAAAAATATTTTGCAAAGTTGTAGGCTGCATACGACTAATATTTTAAAAGGTTATAAAATAAATATTAAAAGTGTTTTTAGAATTTATAAAAGAGATATGAAAAATATATTAACAAGCCGTGCAACATTATCCATGATATTATTACTACTTTTATTGCCCGCACTTTATGCTTGGATTAATATTCAAGCTGGATGGGACCCATATTTAAATACTAAGGGACTTTCAGTTGCAGTTGTTAATCTAGATAGTGGTTCGGAATTAAGAAATGTTAAAGTAAATATTGGAAATGATGTGATAAAAAATTTAAAAACTAATCAATCTATTGGTTGGACTTTTGTAAGTGAAAGCGAGGCCCAAAAAGGTATAAAATACGGTAAATACTATGCCAGTTTAACTGTTCCTAAGGATTTTTCAAAGGATCTTCTTTCTGTTGCAACTAGCAGTAATCCAACGAAAGCAAAACTAATTTATACTGTTAATGAAAAAAGAAATGCTATATCTCCAAAAATCACTGGAAAAGGTGCAACTTCTCTGCAGGAAGAAATCACGAAGACTTTTATTGAAACAGCTAGTGGAACAATTTTTTCTTTTCTTACCCAAGTTGGAGTTGAATTAGAAAAAAACAAACCACAAGTAGAAAGTGTTATTGATATAATGGTTAGCTTAGATGATAAAATGCCTAAAATTAAAAAGTCCTTAGATAATATTTATGGACAATCTGTAATGTTTCAAACATATATGCATAAGGTTCAGGGAGATGTCCCTACTATATCTGATGAATTAGACAATGTTTTGGACATTACTAAGACAAGTAATAGCTATATAGAAAAATCAAGAGATTCCCTGAAAGCTGTATCTCCAATTGTAAAGGAAGACCTTTCCCTTATAAAGGATATAACAGATAATGCTGAATCTTCTTTAACTAAAGTCCAAGACTTAACCCCCTCAAATGATGCTCTAATGAAAGATGTTTTAATTAAAGTTCGAGACCAGTATAGGGATGGAATGCAAACAATTGACAATGTTTCAAGTTTAAATAAATCAATGAATAATTTTTTAAACAGTGCTGTTATTGATACTTTAATTGATAATCTTTCAAGCGTTAGAAATGAAATGGCAAACCAACAAAACGATATTAATTCTATGATTAGTACTCTTGATCGTGGAAATTCGGTTTTAACTAGTGATATAAGTGCTGCAATGCGCGGTGCGAATAAAACTTCAAAGTTAATGAATAATTTGACGGATAAGTTTGACACCACAATCGACCCAAAGATCGATGATGCACTGAAAAACATAACTAAGTTATCAAATAATGCAGTTGGCATGTTACAAGGCGTACAAGACAATATGCCCACGGTTAATAAACTACTTGGAGAAACGGTTAATAAAGTTGACTCAAAAGTAAATAGTTTAAAGAAAATAAAGGATAATTTCCCCAAAACAGAGCAAGATATGCATTCAAATGCAGAAAAATTAAAAAGCCTTACTAGTGATGAAAAACTTAATCAAATTATCCTGATGTTAAAAAAGGATGGTAAAAAAGAAAGTGACTTTTTATCAAGCCCCATAAATTTAAAGCAAAATAGCATCTATCCAATACCTAATTATGGTTCAGCTATGTCCGCATTTTATACTACGCTTGCTATTTGGGTAGGCGCACTTATAATGTTTTCATTCTTATCAGTTGAGGTTAAAGAATTTGAGGGTGGCATACCTATAAATACAAGGGAAAAATTTTTGGGAAGATATTTTACCCTTTTAAGTATTGGAATTGTGCAAGCTTTAGTCACTATAGGTGGTAACTTGTTTTTACTGAAGACCTATGCCGTCTCCCCTATTATACTTACGCTGTTTGGGGTGTATGTAAGTATTGTATTTATCACTCTTATGTACGCAACCGTATGTATTTTTGGCAATATAGGTAAAGCTTTGATTGTTGTAGTGATGGTACTACAAATTTCTGCCTCAGGAGGAACATTTCCAGTAGAATTATTAGGCACGTTCTCCCAATATATACACCCTATGCTACCCTTTACTTATGCTATAGGCGGAATGAGGGAAGCCATCGCAGGAATTATACCAGAAGTGTTAATGAATAATGTGGTAACCCTGGGCAAATATTTTGTTGTTTCTTTACTTTTAGGACTTTTATTACAAGAAAGAATGACTAAAATAACTTCACACTCCGCAAGGCAGTTTGATGAAAGTGGCCTCGCCGAGTAATAGTATTTGATACTTTGCCCTGCGAAGGATTCCTAGTGCTTAATATATATACACACCATTAAACTAAATAAAATTAGTTATCGAAAATCTTAAAAAGCAGTAATGTTAATTTTAAAATATATAAGTAAGGTTGTGGAGGTTTATGAAGAATATTTTTAAAAGTTCTAAAATATGTATAAAAAATATTTTAAAAACTTATAAAATAGATATGAAAATTGTTTTTAAAATTTATAAAAGAGATATAAAAAATATATTTTCCAACTATATAACACTAATTATAATAGTTGGAGTATCTTGCTTACCGGCACTTTATGCATGGTTTAATATTCAAGCAGGTTGGGATCCATATTCAAAGACTAAAGGACTTTTAGTTGCAGTTGTTAATTTGGATAATGGTTCGCAGTTAAAAGATGTTAAAGTTAATATTGGACGTGATTTAGTAAAAAAATTAAAAACTAATGACTCTATTGGTTGGAGATTTGTAAATGAGAGCGATGCTAAGGAGGGTGTAAAATACGGTAGATATTATGCCAGTTTAACTATCCCTAAGGATTTTTCAAAGGATCTTCTTTCTATTGGAACTTATAATGCCCCAACGAAACCACAACTAATTTATAGTGTTAATGAAAAATTAAACGCTATAGCTCCAAAAATTACTGGAAAGGGTGCAACTTCTCTACAAGAGCAAATATCAAGAAGCTTTATTGAAACAGCTAGTGGCGCAATTTTTTCTTACCTTAACCAAGTTGGAGGTAAGCTTGAGAAAAACAAACCAGAACTGGAAAGTCTTATTGATAGAATGCTTAGCGTAGATGATAAGATGCCTGAAATCGGGAAATCCATAGATAATGTTTATGAAGGCTCCTTAATGTTTCAAAAATTCATGAAAAATGTTGAAGGTGATATTCCTGTTATATCTGACGCCGTAGACCATACTTTAGACATTACTAAAACAAGCAATGAAAACATGGGAAAGGCAAAAGATTCACTTAAAACTGTATCTCCAATTGTGAAGGCTGACCTTGCTCTTATAAAGAATACAGCAGATCTTGCTGAATCCTCTTTAATTCAATTTCAAGACTCTCAGCCATCAAATAAGGCTTTACTTAAAGCCACTTTAATTAAGACCCGGGACAAATATAGGGATGGAATACAGAAAATCGACAATGTTTTAAGTTTTAATAAATCAATAAATAATTCCTTAAACAGTACTCTTATTGGAACTTTCATTAATAATCTTTCAAACGTTAAAACTGAAATGGTAAACCAGCAAAGCCATGTTAATTCTATGATTAGTACCCTAGAGACTGGTAATGAGGTTTTAACTAGTAATATAAACGCTGCAATAAAAGGCGCCAATAAAACTTCAGGGTTAATGAATAATACAATTGATAGTTTCAACAGAGATACTAACCCAATAATTGATAATGTAATGAACAATGCAAGTGGGCTATCAAATACTGCAGCGGATATGCTACAAAGTATACAAGGTAATATGCCCTTGTTTAATAGCATACTTGATCAAGCCAATACTCAAATTGACTCAAGCGTAGACGGTTTAAAGCAAATAAAGGATAATTTTCCTAAGATTCAACAAGATATGCATTCAAATGCTGAAAAATTAAGAAACCTTACTGATGATGAAAAACTTAATGAACTTATCAAGATGTTAAAAGAGGATGGTAAAAAGAAAAGTGACTTCTTAGCAAATCCTATAGAGCTAATAGAAAATAGGGTCTATCCAATTCCTAATTATGGTTCAGCTATGACCCCATTTTATACTATACTTGCTATTTGGGTAGGTGCATATATACTGGTTTCATTATTATCAGTTCATGTTAAAGACTTTGATGATGGTACACCTATGAATACAAATGAAAAATTTTTCGGAAGGTATTTTATATTTTTAAGTGTTGCAATTATGCAAGCTTTAGTAACTATAGCTGGTAACTTATTTGTTCTTAAGACTTACACAGTATCCCCTATTCCACTTGTGCTAATTGGGATCTATGTAAGTGTTGTATTTATTACCATAATCTATACGTTAGTATCTGTTTTTGGCAATGGCGGTAAAGCTCTCACCATGGTAGCAATGGTATTACAAGTTTCTGGATCCGGAGGAACATTTCCAGTAGAGTTATTGGGTTCTTTCTTTCAATATATAAATCCAATGATGCCATTTACTTATGCCATAGGAGGAATGAGGGAAGCAACAGCGGGAATTATACCGGGCGTGTTAATTAAAGATATGCTAATACTGGCTATATATTTTGTTGTTTCTTTATTTCTTGGGGTTTTCTTAAAAGAAAAAATAAATAAAGCAACTGAAGGCTTTGTAAAAGAGTTCCATGAAAGTGGATTAACAGGTAAATAGCATTAAATAATAGTTCAAAAAGTTGATGCTGTAGATAATTTATCTACAGCATTTATTTTTATATTTGCTAGGTAACTAATGTTAAGATACAAATACATACCCTATTACTACCTTATATTTAGTTTAGAGTGAATACCATTTACAGAAGTAATATTTGTTGTTTCGTAAGGATTATCATATTTAAATGTATCCTTTACCTGCAACGCATATCTTCTTCCCCATACAGTTAAATCAGTATCAGATAAATCATTGATTGTATTAAAATGTATCATAGCATCAGAATTTTTTTCATCAAAAATATTTTGATTTATTTTATCATAGTTTAGTCTAACCCATCTGTTGCCTACATAAATTTCATTATAAGTAGGAGAAGAAAATCCCACCATTCCAGCTGTACCTTGTCTTACCTTACCACGAATATCTGCATCACTAATATTATTTAATAACGCTTGTTGAATTGGGTCATTACAGTCAATAATAGGTACTGTTTGAATTATCCTACAAGGAATACCTATAGCTCTAAATACAGTTTCCATCAATATTGCTGATGATGTATCTGAACCATGTTGCTTATTCATGTACATCTGCTTACCATACAATTCATGATTAAATTGTTCCTGTGTAGACCATGATTGATCGCCCTTATCTCTTTGAAATGCTGCTTGCAATTCTGGTGCTATTGTAGGTATACCATTGGAAAAAGATGTATAAAAATTAGTAGATTCTTTTAAGCTTTGTGTATTATTAAAAATATAATTTGTTACTTTTTCTACAATTTGAGTGTCTGCAACTTTAACCCCATTATACATAGAATTTTCTATATCAATACCCTGATATTTTAAATCTGAAATTATAGTTGTCCTTAATTGATTATCCCAATTAGCAGTTATTGTAGGTTTTAAATATTGTTGAAGTTCCGAACTTTTAGCATAGTCTTTCCAGTTATAATTTGAATCTACATTATTGGTATTATATGGATATAGAACTATATCAAATATACCATACTCTGAAGTTTCTCCTTTTAATGTAACATCTTGATAATTATCATTTTTCATTACATTAATATTATAAGGTTTCTTTATTCTCATTGTAGTCTTAATTACATAGGTATTTTCGGTTCTTTCATTTAGGTCACCATCTGGTATTCCATCACCATCAGTATCTCTATTATAAGGATTAGAAAAATATTTGTGAATTTCTTGATAGTCGGTTAACCCATCACCATCAGTATCAGTATACATATCTTGATTAAATACTGGATCAATTATATTAGACCTATTTTCAGTAGTAAAGCCAAAATTAAGATCCAGACTCAAATGGTTACCATTATTTGAATTGCTTTCTTTTTTGATTGATAATCCCCATTTATCATTATGCTTTTGTAACTGAATGAATTTATACCCTCCTTGTTTTGATTTATTTAATTGTATGTCTATATCACCATCCCCATCTTTAACAATAATTTTATTATTTAATGTAACTTTATCCGTTGTAATACTAGTATTATTATTTACATTTACTCCTTGTGCAAATACATTTATAGTCATAAATGTTGATATGATTATTATTGTGGAACATAGATAATTTCTTGATCTTTTCATACTTACGCAACTCCCCCGTTATTTTATAGTGTATAAACCAAATATATGGCTTATTTTATTGTATCATCGTATCCATTATTAGTCAATTTACCTATTGTAGAACATAACATAATCTCTTAATTTATTTTTAAAAAAACAACCCTAGCACAATTAATGTACTAGGGTTGTTTTTTATTCCATATTTACCCAGGGGTCTGACCCCTTTTAATGTACTTCAATTTCTATAGTATATAAATTTCCTTTATAGAATCCTGTTACAGTTGTTTTGCCAGCTTTTACTGCTGTCACAAGACCAGAAGAATTTACTGTAGCTACTTCCTCACTTGCAGACGTCCAGGTTGTATCAGCTTGTACTTCTTTTTCAATTCCGTACTGATCTTTGCCTATTAAAACAATCTGTCCTGTTGTTTCCATATTAGCATTTCCATTTGCACCTTTTCCAATTACTAATTGTACTCCTGCTACATCTATATTTTCATCCACAGTGTCTTTAATTACTACCGTTGATTTATCAACTACTGGTGCATCATCAGAGAATGTTAAATATATTGAAGATGTTTTTCCATTAGCTGTGAGAATGCTTATTGTTACAACTGCATCACTACCCCCAATACCTGTTGTAGCATCATTTGCTTTAGCTTTAACAAATATTTCCGAACCAGATTTGGTTACAGTAACTAAATCAGAATCAGCAATTACACTAATTGCACTTGCAGGAACGTCTATTAATCCACCATTTACTTTATAAGTTAATGCCACTGTTTGGTCCTTAGTATCATCAGTTGAATTGTACACTTTATAACGATTTGCATCAAAGGCTATGGAGCTTATATTTGTGTTATCCCCAATAGTTACATTTACAGTTAGTTTTACATTAGCGTCAGCCACTGCTTTTAAAACTATTGTATCAGTTCCTGTTTTTTTACCAGTGTATGTTATATACATCTTTTTAGCTATTGCATCAAAGGAAACTGCCGCAGTAACTTTTGTATCATCTGTTGCCATGGCTGTTACCATTGTAGGATCAGTTATAACTTTTGAATATTGGTCAAGTAAAACTAATTCTTTTTTAACAGTAGCTCCAGGAATTACTGTAACAGCTGAATCTGCTAGAGTTATATTCTTTACTGAACTCTTAGCTTTTACAGTTACATTTAATGTATCTTTGATTACATCTGTTGCAGATATTGCCTTATTTCCAACTGTTACTGTTAATATTGTATCTGCAGTATAAGCATTTATAGGTGCTACATTTGGAGCAAATTTCACAGCTATTCCTTGCGCCTCTATTGAAGTAGCTTCTACAACGAGCCCTCTTGCATCTCGTTTGTAATAAACAAGGCTTGCAAAACTCGCAATAGCATTTGCACCATTTTTAGTTGAAATAGACCAATCTTTAACATCAGGAGTTATTTCATCACCTTTACTATCTTTTACACTTATCACTCTATAAACAGGCTCTGTAGCATTAGCTATTATACTATCCTGTGCAACGCTATTCCCAAACTCAATTGTTTTAATTGTTGTAAGTTCTGCTAAAGCTGCTATATCATAGGTTGCAGTTGTTCCATTAACGGTTACGCGTACCACATAGTTTCCACCAGCTATGGCATTAAATCTTAAGGTTTTGACTGCCTTTGTAGTTGCTAGTTGTCCATCTTTATCTAATTTTTCCACTATTACTTTGTCAGATACTATTCCATCTTTATAAACTACAGTGGTAACATTATTGGAAGTTACGTCTATAACTTCACCATAAGTATTTCTTATCACTAAGTTTGCTGCTTGTTTTATATCAACTTTAAGTTTTGGTAATGTTATTGGATCAATCTTTGTTGCGGTTGAATTTAATGTAGTTGCCACATCAAATTTTGCTGATTTTATAGTACCTTCTGCATCAAATGTGGTTCCTACATATGGTGTAACTTCATAGGTCCCAACTTTTGTTGTTTTAGCATTGATTAGTATATCATTTTTATCAGTACCATTACCACCTCTGAGTGCAGCTGAAACTGTTATATCACTTGCACCTGTATTTACAGTTTTTGGAGTTATGTTAAATTTAATCATATCCGCTGTTAATACAGTACCATCATTTCTAGCTATTTTATTATATTTAATATTTTCATTATTAAACTGCGTAGTTGGATTTTCGGAAGTTAGCCTAAGTGCTGTAAGTTTAGCTGGTGCTACTATAACTGTATATGTAGCTTTAGCGCCATTAGCAATATTATATGCACTTATAGTTATTGTACCTGGTTTTGTAGCTGTGAATTCAACTTTATTTAATTGTGTATCATTATCACTTTGTGATTCATTTCCAAGTACCCCATTATCATCTATTAAATCCATACCTGCGTCTACTACCCATCTTACTAGTGTTTTACCTTTACCTGCATCTGACATTGGGTTGTTAAATTGATTTCTTATATCAGCTGTTAAAGTTACTTTTGCATCTCCTACTACTATACTATCTACTGATGGAGTTACTTTTGCAATTGACTTAGGAACAACTGCTCCATCTTTCTCCACTATGTACACAGAACTTATTGAAGCTAATAATTTAGCTGTTTTATCCCCTCCATCTTTATCAAATTTTTCTACTTTAATAACTACAGCGTCATTTTCAACTAACTCTTTTGCTATTGTGATTTTTGCCATATTATTCTCTGTTGCGAGTTTCACTTCTGTTGTTAAAGGCATTCCATTTACTGTGGCTGTTACTTTATAAGAAGAATCTGTTGCTATATTATAAGCTTTTCCATATTGATCTGATGCTGTTAAATATACAACATTAGATGTATTGTTGATTGCATTTGTTGCATTAGTAAATGTTGATAAATATGATGCTTCTAGAGCACCTGATGCATCTTTATCTCCAGCATCAAATTTAATTTCTTTAGTAGCATTTTTATAAACTACTGCTGGTATAACACTTGCTTCTACTTTTAATCCACCTTCATTACTAATCCACTTTCCGTCGAAATTTTTAATATAAACTGATCCACCTGCAACTATCGCGTTAGTTATTTCAACAATATTCGCTTGTGTATTAGCATAAGCTAAGTCAAAAGCTTTATTACCTATTACAACCGTACCACTGGACATTGAAGCAAAAGCTGAGAAGGATGTTGATCCTGCTATCATGAGTGTAGCAAGAGCACACCCTGTAATTTTCTTATTCATATATTTATACCTCCATTGTTTTGTTTTATCTTTAATACTTTATATTAAGCTAATCAAATATTAATTGTGATTTTATGTACTATTAAATCATCACCTATGCTGCTAAATATGGTTGAAAATTATAGTTGTTGAAATTTTACCCCTTACCCTTAAATAACGATTAGTCCGACAATATAGTTGCACTTTTATAAATCTTATTATAATTAAACCATAAAAGGTCAATATATACATTAATTTTATAAACTTGTTTTCATTATTATTCTAAATATCAGATAAGAGTTTGTAGAAATAAAGGGCTAATCCTCCCTGTTGAATGGATGTTTTCTGTGAAAAACTTGACATTACCTCGAATCTTGACTAAAATTTTAATGAGGTGATTTTTTTGAAAAAATTTTTATACATTCCTATGGTATTAGGTATATCAATATTATTTGTTGCATGTGGTGCAAAAGCTCCTGTTAATTCCAGTAAAGCTACCACTACTACACCTACTACTAATACTAGTACTAGTACTAAAATAATCTATACTCAAAAATTAACGTATCTTCCATCATATAATGGAGTACAACCAACTGAGTACACTGCTGCAAGCAAAAAATCAGCACTTGCTACTTCAACATATACTATAAAAAACACTACAGATATAAAGGTGTTTGAAGATTATGAAAATATTTTAAAAAAAGATGGATGGACCATTACAGATGCAAAAAAACACTATAGTATTTTTGCAAAAAAGGATAAGCATATGGCAAATATTATAATTCAAAAAGCCAGCAAAGATGTAATACTACAAGTTACGTCAAAATAGTATAGTAATTTTACTTAAATATAAGTAGGTTTGTGTAAATAATTTACACAAACCTACTTATATTTCCTACTATTTTGCACATTTAATTTTACCCAGTAAAAATTATATCCCATTTTTCCAAATTAATAGTACTTTCTTTCAGTTTTTCTTTACTTACTATAGTTTCAAATATTCCTATTTTTCCAGGATTCACTATTGCATCTATATCAACTTCTTCTTTTATTATTAATGATTTGTTTGCATCTGTCAATTTTAGTGATATTTGCGGTAAATTTAACCGTAATTTAGCTCCATTATGTATTACTAATGTAATCTTTATGTCTCCATCTTCTGTTTCACTAACGCTATATGGATATATCATACTCCATCCGGTTTCTTTGAGATCTTTCCCCTTTAAAAATCCTAGGATTTTATTTACCTCCTCCTCTGATAGCCCTTCTGGTATTTTTTCAAAGGTATCAATTAAATTTTCCTCTTTAACTTCCTCTTTAGCAATAGTATTTACTATCTTAATACTATCTTCACTAGTTTTACAATTAATTATTATTTTTCCATCCTCATTAACCTTAAATGCACAAGCATTTTCTTTGTCTGCACTATATAATTCTGTTGAAGGAACTGTAATACTAACAATGGAGGTTGTATCGGAAATATCAATAACTACACTGTTATTAGAGCCTTTTTTGAAATTTATAACATCATTCATATATTTTTCTCCTCTCATTAAAATAGTATTTACGAAATAATATTTCAATCATTAATTTTACATCGTACTCAAGCAAGCTCAAAGATGAACTTGCCATTCTATAACATATGTTTTAATTTTATCATTGTTTTATATATTATAAAAGCTTTTTATGCTTTCCCATTTTTTTACAAGTGCCTGTCCCCTCTTTAAAAAAGGCCCTGTGGAGAGCATCTCCACAGGGCCTTTCTTAAAATATTTATTTACTATTTAGAAATAACAGAGTCTTTAACAAAGTTTCCATTGCCGTCTACTAAGTTTGCAGCTTTGAATTCAACAGTAATTGTATCTGTTAATGAGTAGTCGTTAGTAGTTTTAACAGCTAATTTACCATTAGCACTTGTAACAACTGCAGTAACCACAGTTCCATTGATTTTCACTATAACTCCACTTGGAGTTGTAGTATCTACAAGTAATTTTGAGAAATCAACAGTGAAATTTTTACTATCAACTACAGTTATTTTAGAAGCTACTGGAGCAACATTTTCTTTTAATGGAACTTGAACAGTTGCTTTTCCATCTTTCAAAGTGTTTCCAATTGTATCTATAACATTCTTAGCTCCAAGAACATAATTACCATTAGCAGTAATAGATCCTTCTGGTAATGTGAATCTTACTTTCTTAGTACCATCAACAAACTGAAGTTCAGTACCTGTTGGTAATGCTTTTCCTCCAAGAGTGTAATTAACTGCTGTTGTTGCTGAATTAGTAACGTTTGTAGCATACTCAACAGTAAACACTTTATTGTTAGTAGGATCTACTACAACAGGTGTAGTACTAGCAAATACTAATGAATCTGTAACTGTTCCAGGTGGAGTTTGGAAAGTACCAGATGCAGCATTAAATGTAATAACACTTGCGTTTACATTTCCAGACAAGTCTGATACGGATCCAGCAGCTAATTCGAAAGTGTATACAGAGTTGCTATCTAAGTCTATATCAACTTTAATAGTGTTTAGCTCATCACCTTCAATTTTGCCGTTAGCATCAACATCAAAACCAGTTCCAGTAACTTCATTTACATTTGTTACAGTTCCCGCAGTATAAACAACGCCATTCCTAGTTTTAAGAGTTAATGCGCCCTTAACTTTTACAGGCTTATTGAAAGTAAGATATAAAGCATCTTTATCTGTATCAACCGCTGTATCATCAGCTACTAACATTTTTGTTGAAGTAGATGAAAGAGTAGCTGGAGTTGAATCCTTAGTTAGAGTAGCATTGAATTCAAATGCATCTCCAGCATTCAAAGCTAGATCTTTTTGTCCTTCTACTTTAACTGTTGTATTTATAAATTTCTCTGAACCTAATGCAGATACTGCATCTAAAGTAAATTTAGTTTTATCAGTAGTATCTTTAATTTGAGCATCAGTCAAGTAGAAAACACTAGTTCCTACAGTTACTTTTGCATACTCTTCAATAGAAGCGTTACCATCAAGATTCTGCTTAGATAATTCCTCTGAGAAATCAAAAGTGATTTCTGTACCATTAACTGTAGAAGTTACAGTTGGCTTTGAACTATCAACTACTAGCCTGTCTACTGTGAAGTTAACAGCCATTGGGTTCGAGATATTACCTGCGAAGTCAGTTGCTCCAATAATATCTACTTTATAAGACTTATCAGCAGTTAACCCTGTGATTGTTAGCATATTATCAACTAAAGTATATTGAGTACTAGAAAGCTGAACACCATCTAAGCTTACTGTTCCTTCGTTTTGTATTGGCTCATCAAAAGTGATAACCGCTGTAGTTCCTTTTGCTGCAACAGATTTAACGGTGGCTGAAGTTGTATCTGCAAATGTTAGCAATGTATTAAACTCAGCTGTTAAAACGGTAACATTTGATTTTGTTTTGATTGGTGAAACAGTTACTTTAGCATTTGAAACTTTTAACTCAGTTTTAGTTGTTAGCGTAACAGTCTTACCATCTTCTGAAACCACTGCCTTAGTGATATCCATGCCTGCTACAGCATATTTTGTTGTAATTGCAGCATCTATTGCATCAACTGATTTGTTAAATTTAACTTCAAGAGTTTTAGCATTAATTGCATTTACTGTTGTAACTGATGCTGTAGTCACTATATCTGTATCTTTAGCATCAAAATTAGTTTCTATTCCAGCAGCATTCTTATAAACTACAGCTGGTATAACACCTACATTTACTACGAGTCCTGTAGTATTGTCTATCCAATTTCCTTGGAAATCTTTAACGTAAACTGCTCCACCTGCAATTATTGCATTAGTGATTTCAGTAAGATTTTTTGCATCATTAGCATAAGCTAAGTCAAAAGCTTTGTTTCCTATTACAACAGTACCATTTGCCATTGCAGCAAAAGCTGAGAAAGATGTTGTTCCTGCTATCATTACAGCAGCAAGAACTGAACTTGTAATTTTTTTATTCATATATTTCTACCTCCATTATTTTAGTTGATTTTTCTTATTAACTACCCTTAATCAAATATTAATTAAGAATTAAAGTTCTTTAAAAGTTATTAGTTAGCGGCTACTAAAGCTACTTCGTTTGTTGCAATCACTGTTCCAGCTTCATTTATTAATTTAACATTAACTTTGTCTCCTGCAACTTTTCCAGGGAAAACTGTTGTAGCTGTCCCTAGAACTTCTATAGCTGATAAAGCTTCTGTACCATTAAATACTTGGTATTTAACTGCATCTTTTAGAGTCGATGTAACAGTTACTAATGCTCCAAATGTAGCAGGTTTTACTGTTGCTTTAACTTCTACTGTAGTTGGATCTACTGGTACAACTGTAATTGTTCCTGATTCTCCTAAAGCTACTTCTATAACTTTAAGTTCTTTTGCACTTGCATCAAATAATTTAACATTTACTTTATCGCCAGAAGTTTTAGCTGGGAAAACTGTTGTAGCCTCTCCTAAGTCACTCATAGATGATATAGCGCTTGTACCATTAAATATTTGGTATTGCGTAGCTGTAGCAAAGTTTTTAACGCCATCTGCTGTCATAGTTACATTTACTAATGATCCAAATGCAGCTTCTTTAACAGTAGTATCAAATACTTTTACTGTATCTTCTGCTTTAACAGTTACCATTATTGTTTTCCAAGCTTCATATGTTCCATATGTTGAACCTTGATTTGCAACTGTTTTGTCTTGTGCTAGGTATTTTTCCCAAGTTGTTGATTTTTCTGTGTTTGCATGTACAACAACCATGTAAGTTCCTTCTTTTGTGAATGTGTATGATGGAGTTTCTTGATAAGTAGTTACTCTCTTTGTCCATACTCCAGTCAATGGATCCATTATATGTATTGCGTATTTGTATGGTCCTTCGATTCCGCCTATTCCTTCTATTTTATTAAAAGTTAATTTCATTCCATTAACTGTATAATCCGCTTTTCCATCAGCGTATACTCTATTTGCATCATCTTTAGCTACACAGTTTAGTGCTGCTACATAGTAACTATCAAAGTCACCGTTTTTGTTTGATTTAACACCTGTCTCTCCAGCTTTTTTTACCCAAACTGAAAGCTGTTGCTTTCCTAGTGTGAATTTTTTTGTTTCTGGTAACGCATATGGTGTTTTAGAATCTACTGCTGCACCATATCCACTTGTTAATTCATTCCACTGTTTACCGTCGAAAAGGAATGCTCTGTATTGTACTAGGCCCTCATAATTCGATGAAGTTACTGTAAAGTTTTCAGTGTCCCCTACCACTAGTGGTGAATGTTCTATTCCAACATAATTTACTACTGGAACAACTACTGCCTCGGCTTTTGCCGTAACGTTGCCTAAAATTCCAGCCATTACAAATAGTGCTGCCATAAATATACTTAATGTTCTTTTGATTCTTTTCATATGTTTGTCCCTCCCATTAATAGATATTTTTTATTTTATATAAAAATAAAAACGTAATTATAATTGCAGTCTTTTTAAAGAGTACAATTAGCTTTTCTTTAATTACGCGCCCCCTAGGTCGCTATTTTTTGTTACTATAAAATGACTTGGCCAGTTTTATAGTAATATTGTAATTAAAGACCTCAATGTGCTTGTGATATTTTTCATTTCCACCGCATTTTTAATAAAATGCTTAAATCCGGAGAACAATTGTAATGTTTATATCAAATTTCTACAATTTTCATATTATTATTCTATCTTATACCATATTTCGTCAAATTTCAACTATAATTATTGCATTATAAAATATTATTTTTGATTTTCGCCTTATAATATTAAAGTTTGTCCCACTTATCCCATAAAAAAAATTATATCCTTCTTTTCTGTGATCTAAAATTTCTTTTAGCTTTCAAGCCTTCAATATGCTAGTCCTAGATAATATTTCTTAAAATACATTTGGATTTAAATAACAAACTAATTGTATTATACTAGAAATATGTCGAATTACAACAGGTAAGTTAAACCATTATTTAAGGTAAATTATTCATTATTAATTATCATACTAATGTAATTAACTATTTCCTAGAAACACTTTAAATTCTAGTCGTATATTGTCGAAATGATAATAAATAAAAAAATTGCTAAAAATCTTTAGTTTGTATGAAATAACCGTATTTTTTAAACTTAATTATTAAAATTTTGTGCAGAAATTATTTAACGCTAAGTTTAGCTCCTATATTTGGAAATATATTCTTAACTTCAATTCGACATTTTTTGCAGTAAAATAGCTATATACTTTTTTCATTAATTAATGATTTTGTCAATATCACAGATAAATTATCCTGTGATATATAAAAAAAAATAGTGCCGTAAAGGCACTATTTTCTTTGTAGTTCGATTGCTTTAAATGACACCATCTTTTATTTCAATTATTCTATCTGTTTTTTTTGCTATTCTTTCATCATGAGTTATTATTATAAAGGTAGTTCCAAAATTTTTATTTATATCTCTAAATATATTGTATATAGCTTCAGACGCATGAGAATCCAAATTCCCTGTAGGCTCATCTGCCAGTATTATTTTAGGATTATTCATGAGTGCCCTAGCAATTGCTACCCTTTGCTGCTCTCCCCCGGACAAATCATATACTTTGTTATGTTTAACCGTTGGAAGTCCAACTAGTTCAAGAAGTTCTTTTGCTTTTTCACGAGTTTTTCTGCCAGAAAACAAATTTCTTATAGAATGTGGCATAAGCACATTTTCCAATGCATTAAATTCTGGTAATAAATAATGAAATTGAAATACAAAACCTATCTCTCTATTTCTAATAGAGGCTAAAGACCTTCTACTCATTTTGTCTATTCTTTTACCTTCCATTTCTACTTGTCCACTTGTAGGCTTGTCCAGCATTCCTATTATATTTAATAATGAAGTTTTACCACTACCGGATTCCCCAATAATAGAATTAAGAGATCCCTTATCAATAGATAAATTTATATTATTTAATACTTGTGTTTTAACTCTTCTGCCATAAATCTTATTGATATTTTTTAGTTGTATAATACTATCCATTTTTTATGACCTCCACAGGCGTTAATTTAAAGGATTTTATAGCTGGAAAAAATGCTGCTAAAGTTGATGCAATTACATCAATAATACATAATTTAATTATAAAACTATAATTTATAATTATCTTAACTATAGGTGTTCCATCTGAGGAAACTATATATCTATTAAAGCCTCTTATATATATATATGTTAAAAACACACCAAGGCAAGTACCAACTATACCTAATATAAAAGCTTGAATTAAAAATATAGCACCAGCTGAACCATCTTTTATACCCATAGCCTTTAAAATACCTATTTGCTTGTATTTCTGAACCACACTTATACCCATTATACTTATTATACTTAAAACAGCTGCAATCATTACGCAAAGTTGAATTACTATACTACATACTTTTTCACCCATTATGGCACTTACTAATAGTTTATTTTGATCTTTCCAATTTTCTATCTTTAAATTTTTATCTTTTAGCCCAGATTCTATTTTGGTTGCAATAGAATCTGCATTATAAGGATCACTTGTAGATAATTGCATGGAGCTTGCAGCATCACCAACCGCCGCTAAATCTTGAGCAGTTTTCAAATCTGTAATAACTAAAATTTTATTAACCTTTATTGTATCTAAATCATAAAATCCTACCACTTTTATGACCATATTTCTTCCATCAGGCGTTACTATATCAATATTATCATTTATTTTTAAGCCTAATTTTTCACTAAGTTCCTTTCCTAATATTGCTTCTCTAGGATTTTGAAGGGTTCTTCCCTTATAAATCTTATTTTTTATATTATATAATGAATCCAAATCTTTAGAAATAAATCCTCTAATTTGAATTGCTTCAACCATATCCCTAAGCTTAATAGATGCACCGTACTCCACTACAGGCGCCACTGATGTTATTTTACTATCCAATTTTCTAATTTTCTCTTCCTTTTCATGATAATTTTCTATTATATTATTCTTAGGGTAGATTGTTATATGAGTGGAATTTCCAACCACTTTATCCAGCAATGTAGTTTCAAGTCCCATGCTTAGTAGTCCAACGAATATTTGTACTGAAATACCTATGGCAATACCTAAAATTATTACTAACGTTTGAATCTTACTGTTTATTAAAAATCTCCAGGCTATTTTTAAAGCTGTAAACATATTGTCTAGCCTCCACTATCCATTTTTTTAAATCTTCATAATTAATTAGTTTTTACTTTGGAATCATTATATTAATTCCAATTCTTCTATCATATCATATTTTTTTATAAATAAATAACTAATTCGCTAATTTTCGACCCATCAGCCCTGAAAATTAAAAAAATAAAGCTATCAAAATACTTCTTAGGTATTTTGATAGCTTTTATTTTAATGGTCCTATACTCCAAAAATATCTCTTAGCAATTGAAGATTGCTACCTTCAACATTAGAAGCTAATGCATACTTGACTTTATTCCTGCTGCCTGAATCTAATGTACTATACATAGACTTGACAGAAGCTTGCTCTGAGCTAGAATTATAGGAAGGGTCGGATGCCATCTTATCCATAGTTGACTGCATTATTGATATTATCTGCTTCTCTTTTGAGGTCTCTAGCTGAGAATATGCACCACTTAGATCCTGCGCAGCTTTTGTTAATGCAACTCGCCTAATCTGGTTTTGCTCCTGAGATTTTTTTTCCTTTTCAGCTGCAATATTTTCAGCCCTTTTAGCCTCTGCTTTTATTTTTTCTAATTCTTTCTTTTTCTCACTGTCTGTTGTTTTATTAATAGCCTCATTAAGTTGACCAATAGTATCACTTATAGCTTTTTTCTTTTCTTGTATAGATTTTCCCTTAACCTCTTCTATGATGCCTTGAATTTCCTTTGCTTTTGCTTTTTCTGCCTCATTCATAAATGCAGTGGCACTTTGTATTTTCTGCTTAACTGAAGCTAGTTGTCTATCTATTTCTTTCTCACTCATTTTATCTAGCTCTGCAAATGAGGTTTTTGTACCCTGAGTCAAGGCTACAGCTAAAATTTTATTATCTTTAATTTTAAGACTGTTTATCTTAAAAGGAATTATGCTTGGATTAATTTTTATTAAATTGTCCTCAACATAAATCCTCTCATTCTTAAGCTTTAACATTTGGGACATTACTAATTTTTTGGGTAGTGTAAGCTTGCCAATTTTAAAATTATCAGCAGTATATGTAATTTTCCCATTAGAAAAATCTATTTTCCCCTTGGTGGACAATAACAAGTTAATCTTCTTGTAACTGATAGGAGCCTTAATTAAAATCTCGTCATTATAGATTTGAACACTAACTCCTGTAAGAGTTACGTTTCCTTTACTTATAGGCTTTGCAAAATATAAGCTGCTTAACTCATCTATATTCTTTTGAGTTAATTCAAATTGTCCACCTTTTACCTGTACATTTTTAAGTTTATCTATAACCTCTGTGGAAGTGGTTTTTTTAAGTACTACTCCACCATTATATAATATAATGTATGAAAAAATTGCTAGCGCTCCTAATAAAATAATTAGTGCCCATATTAGTTTGTTTTTCTTTAGTTGCTTAGTTCTAGACATATACTCCCCCCTTTCTTTTATAGTTATATAATACCACAATTACTATAATTTTTGAATTAAATATAGCATATCCTTCTCTTCACGATGAAAAAAAAACACCAAAATATATTCAGTAGTTTTCCTCCCTGGCTGACGCCAAGTATCTTTATTTTTATTTTTTTACCATCTTAGTAAAAATTTGATCTTCCCCCAAGGTACTAGGAGATGCCTGGAAGGTTAGCTCCTTGCTACAACCCCCAGGGAAGTTAAAGCTCGAAAATTTCTCTCAAATTTATCTTAAGTTCTTTGAAAGTAGCTGATTCAAATTCTTCTCCATTTTTATAAACTCCAAATTGCTCATAAAAACACTTTTCATTAATTTTATATATTGATACTGTTTTAATTTTAGGGTTTACTATCCAGTATTCATTTACTCCAAAGTGTTGATATAAATTCATCTTTGTAGCTAAGTCATGAGACTGATTTGTTAACTACACTTCTATTTCAAGTTGTGTACCATCTTCTGTTTTAGCTCGAACATCTATTATGCCTGTCTTATCTCCGATTAATTCAGGTGTTAGCCCTTTATTCCCAACTATTTCTAGTGTTACTAATTTATCTCTATCTTTTTTACTTAGGATTGCATTAAGTAGTGCTATTAGATTATCTTTTGTTTCTTCCTCACCAAAGGTTTTCTTGCTGACTAGGTAGGTGGAATTACTTCCACTTTCCCGTCTAAGAACCGTACTTGAAAGTTTCCCTTCATACGGCTCAAGCCCCTGAAAGCATTCTTTAGCATGAAAATGCCGGTTTCTATTAATAATTGGTCAATTGGTTAAAGTACAAGCCCTATGTGCTAATAATACTTTATCCTTTTGTTTATTTCCAATAGGATTATTATTATTATTATATGTTATACTTCTTTCTTCAGCAGTGTCCATTGATAATCCACATATAGTACATTTTCCATTCTGTTTTACCCATAATTTTTTAAATATTCCGGTTAGCTTCTTTGCTCCCAATTTGTACTTTCGCTCTTCAAAATATTGAGTATCAGTATATGGATTTTTATTAAGCTTTAGTGGTATATGTCTGATTATTTTCTTATCACTCATTAAAATCAGCTTCTTATTATCCTTGAATACCCAATTTCTAGCACCGTGTACTTTCCAGTATTTTGATTTTATCCATCTTTTGCCTTTGTTAGGATGTCTCCTTTTTGCCCATTTCCATAGCATTTGAAATGTAATATGGTCTATCTTTTGAAATATATCATTTGATACAGCACATTGATGGTAATTACTCCATCCAGTTATTATTTGATTTAACTTTATTATTAATATATCCTGTTCTACTGATTTATTCCCCTTTATAATCGCACTAATTTTACTTATTACCCTTTTAATTGATTTTTGAGATGGCTTAATCAGCAACTTACCTTTATATTTCTTTATATTCCATCCAATAAAATCAAAGCCTTCATCTATATGAGTTATTATTGTCTTTTCATCTGACAATTCTAGCCCTCTTTGGATTAAAAAACTTTTTATTATTTCTTTTGCTTTTATAGCAGTTTCACTGTCGGGAGCTGTAACAATAAAGTCATCCGCATAGCGGATTAGATTAACCTTGGGTCTTTCATTATTTCGGATTTTTGTACTTCTTTTAAATGTGCTTTTCAATAATTCGTCTATACCATCAAGAGTAAAATTAGCTAAACAAGGACTAATTGGAGAACCTTGTGCGGTTCCGCTTTTTGTAGAGAATAGTTTCCCCTTATATACATATCCAGATTTAATAAGCTTATTTAATACATTAGTATCCATAGGAGAGTTATCTGTTAGCCATTTATGTGATATATTATTAAAACAGCCTTTGATGTCTCCTTCTAGAACCCATGTTGGGGATGACTTGCGACTAAAGTTTATAAATATTTGTGACATAGCGTCTACACAACTTCTGTTTTTTCGAAATCCAAATGATGTTTTGTCACTCATGCTTTCTACAACAGGATCCAATCCCATCATATATAATGTTTGCATAGCTCTATCATGCATTGTAGCTATTCCAAGCGGTCTCAATTTCCCATTTTGTTTTCGTATATTTACTCTTTTTAATGGTTTAGGTTTATAGTTCTTACTGTTAAGCAACTTTACTGCTTCACATTTTTTCTTTGCTGAATTCCAGAGTATATTATCTATGCCCGGTGTTTTCTTACCTTTGTTTGTTGTTATACGTTTTACTGACATTAGTTTAGCATAGTGGGAATGAACCAGCATTCGCTGTAATTCTTTTACAAGTTTCCAATTTTTATTAATAGTCGCCTTTACAATCCTAGCTTGAATCTTATTAACGAATTTTTCAATGTTTTTCCAATCAATGCTTTTCCAATAAAAGCTTGCTTGTTTTTCGTCTAAGTTTGCAGTCTGTTTAATTAACAGTATACACATCTCCCTTATTCGTAAGATTCATTCCTTTAATGTAATCAAGCACCATAGTATAAGTCAGCATCCTTTCGGATCACTCCAAATATTGAAGAGTTATACCTTCCATTACAGAAGATCTTTCGCTTTTTATACTTTCCTATACCCTCTACTTCCCATAAAAAAAGGGCCTGTATAGGGCTTACCGAGTTCCAGTTTAAAACCAATTCAATGTGCCTTAGAACCTGTCTATAGCCCGGAGATACTGACCATCTTGCATACTGCATTTTCAGACATTATGCCCTTATCTCTCACCTTTTTTGTCCAAGCGTGTCAACCTTTTTTCGCTTGTTTGACTTAACGAGCCTTGCAACAGTTTGTTTATCCTGTTCATAACACATCATTTATGCTTGCAGTAGATAGGATAAGGTTTCCCATTTTTCCCGCTTTGTCCCAACAGCTTAGTACATTTCTGTTGCCAAAAATGCACCTGTGGTAGCATTACCCCAAATGGTAGGGATAGCCCAAAAGTTTAGTTAATACTTAGGCAGCTTTTAAACCGACCTCTCGTCACAGGAAAATGAAGTCATTTAAAGGTTTTAATCTTTTCATATAATCATTCTTTCCTATATTCTTATTTTATCAGAAAATTACATTTTATTCTACACTGTTTATAAACTAATGTCGTGAAAACATTATTTAACGTCAAAAAAACCACCAAAGTTAATTCAGTAGTTCCCCGCATATCTTTTACCTCTCTTGTAAAAATTTGCTCTTCACTCTAGTCTTTTACAAAAATTGGATGTAATAGCAGACTGTTTCTGTTTACTTTACACTACTTTTATATTTTTAAAATAATGTTTTAAAGCTCAACTTAACGACGGAAAACTACAGAAATATATTCAGTAGTTTCCACTTCGTGGCTGCCTCCAAGTTTTTTTCGTTTCTATTCTTTTCTAACCTTCTTAACCTTACAACTCAACTTCTTCACCTTAAATCCGCATCAGATGTCACATCTTGATGCCCTCCGAGGTGTTCGAGGGGCGCAAAGCGAACCTCTTGCTTGAAATTGGTAACGCAGTGGACAACTTCTGTTTGCTAACAGGCTATTTGATTTATGTTATTTTACTGATTTTAATTTTGATATATCGTTCTAATTTTTTGATGTTATCATTTCTACTGCTGTAAGATCTTCTCTAATTCCTCTAACTTCACCTTCGACTCTTGCAACCGTATAGTTAACTTTATCTATTTCTGCTTTGTGAACCTCACTTGCATGTTCTAAAGATCTTAATATTTGTGTATGTTCATCAAGCTTATTATTAATAGTATTCAATAAATCTAAAATTTCATTATCCATGTTTTCACCACCTATATTTTTAATTTTAACATCAATTTAATTCTATTTCAAGATAAATCAGCTTTGCTAAAAATACATTTAGCAACAAAAAAAACACTAAAACAAAGTTTAGCGGTTTTCCTCTCTGGCTGCCGCCAAGTTTTTTTGTTTCTATTCTTTTCTCAATTTTTTCACCTAACTATGACTCTACTCCTTACGCATCAGCTGTCCCATCTTTCATGCCCTTCGAGTCTTGTCGTTCACACTTTGTTCACGTACCCCGAGGTGCTAAGAGATGACTGGAAGTCAGTTCCTTACTATAGGCCTCCGAGATGTTTGACGGGCGCAAAGCGAACCTCTTGCTTGCAGACTGTTTCTGTTTGCTAAGTGACAGGCACCCTAGTGATGAGGGTTGCCGACGAACTTGCTAATCTCCTTGCTACTAATGAATACTATTTTTCACTACATCCTTCACATATTCAACATCAAAATCATTTATCTCTGCAATATATTCTATAGAAAGTCCTTTACTATATTGCTTAAGTATTAGTTGTTTTCTTTCTTTTTCTATTCCTTTTTCTATCCCTTTTTCTATTCCTTTTTCTATTCCTCTTTCTATTCCTCTTTGTTCTACAGCCGGATCATACAAGGTCTTAGTCATACTACGCACCTCCTCATTTAATTTTACATCCTCACCATATTTTGTATTCAGATATTCAAATAAATTTGCTACTGCTAATAATATTCTGTGAAAATCATCACCGTCTATTTCCCCACTATTAAATAATTGACTTCCTTCTTTTGATATTATTTCTGATATCATTTTTGCTTCCATGATAGTTTCTTTAAGTTCATAACTTCCTTCACCATGTTTCTTTTTTACTTGTTCCATTTTGTACCTAAGCTTAAATACTTGCAATGGAAGCAGTGGATACATTTTTTCTTGCAAAATGTCTTCGTCGCTAAATTCCCAATATTTCATTGTTGGAACAGTATATTTTATTTCCTGATCATTCGGAAAAATTAATTTCATTTTTAATTCATCTTTGATATTTCTATTTTGCTCAACAAATATCACTAATTGCTTTGGAATGAAAATAACCGTTTCTTCTCCATCATCTCCATTACATTTTGCTACTTCCTTTGCTTTTTTAAACCCATACTCAAACATTCTAATGACCATACCTAAATCATTTTTAGTTTGTAGCTCTATATGATAATGATATGGTTTATTTTCCTTAGAAATTTTTATAAATAAATCTCCACGTATAATATCATAATCATCTGAAACAAATTCAGTATTATCAAACGATATTTCTGTCATTTTTACATCAAAATTTTCTTTGAATAAGCTATTCATCATTGTAATTAGTACTTTCTTTGATACTGCAAACAATGATTTTAGTATCTCATCTAATTTTACTTGTTGTTCATTTTCAGTGTTTATAAGCCATCTCACCTGCTTTCTATCTTGCTTTTATTTTATCATTTTTATATGTGCTTTACAATTCCATTATACACTATTTACGTAACCGCTATAATAGATATTCTAGAAATGTCGTGAAATCCCTTTTAACGGTTTGTGGATCACTACTTAGATATTCTATTTTTTCTTCTGCTTTTCTAATATCAACATCCATGTCCGTAAGCTCCTTTAACTCTTCTTTACTTATATCTTCTCTAAAGAATGATAACCACCTTTGCAGCTTATCTTCTTTTAAGTTCTTATTTTTTAACTTTGTAAATTTCTCCATCTCTATGAAGTGAATCTCTACAACATCTGTTAACATGTAGTCTTTGACCTCATCTTCCCATAGATGAAATGTTGTGCTGATTTGTTAACTGCACTTCTATTTCAAGTTGTGTGCCATCTTCTGTTTTAGCTCAAACATCTATTATGCCTGTCTTATCTCCGATTAATTCAGGTGTTAGCTCTTTATTTTCAACTATTTCTAGTGTTACTAATTTATCTCTATCTTTTTTACTTAGGATTGCATTAGGTAGTGCTATTAGATTATCTTTTGTTTCTTCCTCACCAAAGGTTTTCTTGCTGACTAGGTAGGTGGAATTACTTCCACTTTCCCGTCTAAGAACCGTACTTGAAAGTTTCCCTTCATACGGCTCAAGCCCCTGAAAGCATTCTTTAGCATGAAAATGCCGGTTTCTATTAATAATTGGTCAATTGGTTAAAGTACAAGCCCTATGTGCTAATAATACTTTATCCTTTTGTTTATTTCCAATAGGATTATTATTATTATTATATGTTATACTTCTTTCTTCAGCAGTGTCCATTGATAATCCACATATAGTACATTTTCCATTCTGTTTTACCCATAATTTTTTAAATATTCCGGTTAGCTTCTTTGCTCCCAATTTGTACTTTCGCTCTTCAAAATATTGAGTATCAGTATATGGATTTTTATTAAGCTTTAGTGGTATATGTCTGATTATTTTCTTATCACTCATTAAAATCAGCTTCTTATTATCCTTGAATACCCAATTTCTAGCACCGTGTACTTTCCAGTATTTTGATTTTATCCATCTTTTGCCTTTGTTAGGATGTCTCCTTTTTGCCCATTTCCATAGCATTTGAAATGTAATATGGTCTATCTTTTGAAATATATCATTTGATACAGCACATTGATGGTAATTACTCCATCCAGTTATTATTTGATTTAACTTTATTATTAATATATCCTGTTCTACTGATTTATTCCCCTTTATAATCGCACTAATTTTACTTATTACCCTTTTAATTGATTTTTGAGATGGCTTAATCAGCAACTTACCTTTATATTTCTTTATATTCCATCCAATAAAATCAAAGCCTTCATCTATATGAGTTATTATTGTCTTTTCATCTGACAATTCTAGCCCTCTTTGGATTAAAAAACTTTTTATTATTTCTTTTGCTTTTATAGCAGTTTCACTGTCGGGAGCTGTAACAATAAAGTCATCCGCATAGCGGATTAGATTAACCTTGGGTCTTTCATTATTTCGGATTTTTGTACTTCTTTTAAATGTGCTTTTCAATAATTCGTCTATACCATCAAGAGTAAAATTAGCTAAACAAGGACTAATTGGAGAACCTTGTGCGGTTCCGCTTTTTGTAGAGAATAGTTTCCCCTTATATACATATCCAGATTTAATAAGCTTATTTAATACATTAGTATCCATAGGAGAGTTATCTGTTAGCCATTTATGTGATATATTA
This sequence comes from Clostridium sp. FP1, assembly GCF_011065975.2. NCBI lineage: Bacteria > Bacillati > Bacillota > Clostridia > Eubacteriales > Clostridiaceae > Clostridium > Clostridium sp. FP1. Next base: position 4,259,071 of record NZ_JAAMNJ020000001.1, read on the forward strand.
TTAAAACAGCCTTTGATGTCTCCTTCTAGAACCCATGTTGGGGATGACTTGCGACTAAAGTTTATAAATATTTGTGACATAGCGTCTACACAACTTCTGTTTTTTCGAAATCCAAATGATGTTTTGTCACTCATGCTTTCTACAACAGGATCCAATCCCATCATATATAATGTTTGCATAGCTCTATCATGCATTGTAGCTATTCCAAGCGGTCTCAATTTCCCATTTTGTTTTCGTATATTTACTCTTTTTAATGGTTTAGGTTTATAGTTCTTACTGTTAAGCAACTTTACTGCTTCACATTTTTTCTTTGCTGAATTCCAGAGTATATTATCTATGCCCGGTGTTTTCTTACCTTTGTTTGTTGTTATACGTTTTACTGACATTAGTTTAGCATAGTGGGAATGAACCAGCATTCGCTGTAATTCTTTTACAAGTTTCCAATTTTTATTAATAGTCGCCTTTACAATCCTAGCTTGAATCTTATTAACGAATTTTTCAATGTTTTTCCAATCAATGCTTTTCCAATAAAAGCTTGCTTGTTTTTCGTCTAAGTTTGCAGTCTGTTTAATTAACAGTATACACATCTCCCTTATTCGTAAGATTCATTCCTTTAATGTAATCAAGCACCATAGTATAAGTCAGCATCCTTTCGGATCACTCCAAATATTGAAGAGTTATACCTTCCATTACAGAAGATCTTTCGCTTTTTATACTTTCCTATACCCTCTACTTCCCATAAAAAAAGGGCCTGTATAGGGCTTACCGAGTTCCAGTTTAAAACCAATTCAATGTGCCTTAGAACCTGTCTATAGCCCGGAGATACTGACCATCTTGCATACTGCATTTTCAGACATTATGCCCTTATCTCTCACCTTTTTTGTCCAAGCGTGTCAACCTTTTTTCGCTTGTTTGACTTAACGAGCCTTGCAACAGTTTGTTTATCCTGTTCATAACACATCATTTATGCTTGCAGTAGATAGGATAAGGTTTCCCATTTTTCCCGCTTTGTCCCAACAGCTTAGTACATTTCTGTTGCCAAAAATGCACCTGTGGTAGCATTACCCCAAATGGTAGGGATAGCCCAAAAGTTTAGTTAATACTTAGGCAGCTTTTAAACCGACCTCTCGTCACAGAAAGATAAAGTCATTTAAAGGCTTTAATCCTTCCAAATAATCATTCCTTCCTATATTCTTATTTTATCAGAAGATTACATTTAATTCTACACTATTAATAAACTAATGTGGTGAAATTTAAATTTAACAACGAAAAAACTACTAAAATATATTCAGTAGTTTCCCCCCAAAGTCATAGAGTTAAGTCCCTAAGAGTTCAATTATATCTATTATTTTTCATACATATTGTTATAATAATTTCGGTACTCACCGGAGGTAATATTATCCATCCACTGTTTATTGTCTAAATTCCATTTTATTGTCCTCACAATTCCTACTTCAAAGGTAGTTTCAGGTTGCCATCCAAGCTCTTCTTTTATCTTAGCTGGGTCTATTCCATATCTCATATCATGCCCTTTTCTATCTTCAACATAAGTTATTAGTTTTTCTGTTATTTCACTGTCTACACTTTCGTTTAAATAATTTATAACAGTTTTAACTATTTGCATATTAGTTCGCTCGTTATGTCCACCTATATTATAAACTTCCCCTACCCTGCCACTATTTATAACCATATCTATAGCTTTGCAATGGTCTTCAACATATAACCAATCTCTTATATTCATTCCATCACCGTATACTGGTAGATTTTTATGATTTAAGCAATTGTTTATTAGGAGTGGTATTAATTTTTCTGGAAATTGGTATGGTCCATAGTTGTTTGAACATCTAGTTGTATTTACAGGCATTTTATAGGTATCATAATAAGCCTTAACCATTAGATCTGCACCTGTTTTGCTTGAAGAATATGGGCTGTGTGGGTCTAGTGGTGTAGTTTCAAGGAAGAATCCTGTAGCGCCAAGTGATCCATATACTTCATCCGTGGATACTTGCATAAACTTCTTGCCTTCTTTAAAGCCATCTTGGGTTGCCCATGCATTTTTCGCTACATTTAAAAGGTTTACAGTACCTAAAACATTTGTCTTCACAAATATTTCTGGTTCTTTTATGCTTCTATCTACATGTGATTCTGCTGCAAAGTTTACAACATAATCAATATCAACTTCCGCAAATAATTTTTCTACTAACTCTTTGTCACATATATCTCCTTGAACAAAAGTATAGTTTTTATTATTTTCTATATCTTTCAAGTTTTCTAAATTTCCTGCATAAGTTAATTTGTCTAGATTTATAATTTTTATATCTGAATATTTATTTAACATATAATGAACAAAATTTGCACCTATAAATCCAGCCCCACCTGTTACTAAATAAGTTTTCATAAACACCTACACCCCTTTATATTCAAATGGTATTTCTAAATCTTTTAGTTTTCTTTGTATTTTATCCTTATCTGACAATAAAATCTCTTTTATATCTGCCAGTGGCCATTCTATAGCTATATCTTCGTCATTCCATAATACTCCACTATCATACTCAGGTGCATAATAATCTGTACATTTATAATTAAATACAGCCTCATCTGACATAACTAAAAACCCATGAGCAAATCCTTCTGGAACATAAAACTGTTTTTTATTTTCAGCTGTAAGGATTACTCCTTCCCATTTTCCAAAGGTAGGTGAACCCTTTCTTAAATCTACGGCTACATCAAAGACTTGTCCCTCTGTAACACGAACTAATTTCCCTTGAGTATGTTTAGTTTGAAAATGAAGTCCTCTGAGTACTCCTTTTTTAGACTTTGATTCATTATCTTGAACAAATTCCATTGTAAGCCCAGCTTCAAAGAAGTCATTCTTATTGTAGGTCTCCATAAAATAACCTCTGTTGTCACCAAAAACTTTAGGTTCAATTATGTATATACCATTTATCTTAGTTTCTATAAAGTTAAACCTTCCCATAAGTTCCTCCCTTCATTACTCTGTTACAGCAGCTGCTTCTAAATTAACTTTATTATACTCGTCAGCTATCTGCACCAAATACTTACCATATTCAGTTTTCATTAATGGTTCTGCTATCTTTAGAAGCTCTTCTCTATTTATAAAACCATTTCTATAAGCTATCTCTTCTATACAAGCTACATATAATCCTTGCCTAGTCTGAATAGCTTCAACAAAATTAGCTGCATCCAGTAGACCTCTGTGAGTTCCTGTATCAAGCCAAGCCATCCCTCTACCAAAGAGCTCAACTTTTAGTTCTCCTCTTCTTAAATATTCATTATTTACTGCTGTTATTTCTATTTCTCCTCTAGCAGAGGGCTTAACATTTTTAGCAATATCTATTACAGCGTTATCATAGAAATATAAACCTGGAACAGCATAATTTGATTTAGGTTTTTGAGGTTTTTCCTCTATAGATACTACATTATTATCTTTATCAAATTCAACAACACCAAATTCAGTTGGATTACTTACATGATAACCAAAAATAGTAGCTCCTTCTCTTTCTGATGCCCTGGTTAATCTTTCAGTAAAACCATAACCATGGAAAATATTATCTCCAAGTACTAAGGCTACCTTATCCTTTCCTATGAACTCTTCGCCTATAATAAATGCATCTGCAAGTCCTCTTGGCTCTTCTTGAATCGCATATTGTAATTTAAGTCCTATATCACTTCCATCACCTAGTAACTCTTCAAAAGTAATTATATCTCTTGGTGTTGAAATAATTAATATTTCTTTTATACCTGCAAGCATTAATACTGATAATGGGTAATATATCATTGGTTTATCGTATATTGGAAGTATTTGTTTTGATACTGCCTTTGTTACTGGGTAAAGTCTTGTGCCGGAACCACCGGCTAAAATAATACCTTTCATATTTTGCCCCCTTAGAAATTTCATAATTCCCATCCCTGACTGGCCACGAAGCTCTTTTTTTCTTTTATTGCTATTGCGCTTTCAATAAATTCTTTGTACAACTCTCTACATTTAACACTTCTAAAATAATCAACTATATTTTGTGGTTTTATTATTTGTTTGCAGTCTAATCCTACGAACATGCTATAAGAACTCCATTTATAAGCTTCTGCTTCTCCCAGCATTTTAACTCTTACAAGATTTAAATGTATATATATACCATTTTACAACATTTGTTTGTCATCTTCAATTAATCTTTCAAAATATTTGTCCTGCCATAAGTGTCCTACATAATTGTATTTTTTATTAAAATACCTTGAATATATAGAATCTAATCTTCTAATTAAATTATCATCTGCGATACTGCAATATTAACGGCTTCAGAAGGAGATTTACCTCCTTGTAGACCTCTGGGGCAGATAACAATTATCAATTGTTATCCTCCCACTTATAGAAGTGGGAGACTTTCCTTCTGAAATGTCGTTAAATATTCTGTTTTCTTTTCATTAGCATATATTAATAAATGTATATGATTTATCATAAGAGAATAGCATGTTAACTAATAATTATGTATTTAATAATAATTTATAGATTCCTTCATTATTATTAAGGCATGTTAAAAAAAATAACAAGTCAATTTATATTGAAAATGCAGTTTAACATTATGACTAAAGTTTAAACTGTTTTTTCAATGTTTATTTTCTTTAATTATACTAAATTGGTATCAAATTAATTATTTAAAGCTAAAAAGTATACACTTTCCCCTTACCCCAGAATTAGATTCTTATACTTTCATTTCCATATCAAGCACTACTCTGCATTTTTGTGGTAATATCGTAACAAACCACTTTTCAATACCTTTAGTTCCATACAGCACAGTCTCATAAATATTCATTACATTCTTTTCTACTTTTTTGCCTGTTTCATACACGCTTTCATTAAGAGTTACAAAAGGATTTTTTCCTTTCCAAGTCATGCTGCTTGCAAAACCTAAAACAGCTTCATTGGTATCAAGAATATCTCCATTCCAGTGTTGCTCCAAACTTCCCCATACTCTTTCTATAGGATTATATTTACTATGATAAGGTGGATAATATGCTAAAATAACTTTCACACTGTAGGTCGATGAAAACTCTATAATTCTTTTCATGAATTGCATTCTACGACTGCTATTCTCTGGTCCGTTATCAGCATTTATTATAAGCGTATCTTTAGAATACCAGTATCCACTTTTAAGCCAATAAGCCTCTATACTATCAACCATAAAATCTGATGTGGCCTTAGTTTGAGTAAATATTAGTTCCAAACTATCGTTTGTTAAATCCAATATCCCAAATGGCGTCAAATAATCATTACCAAAGTCGTGGTCGCCTGCCTTAATAGCAATTCTACTTCTACCGCCTCTTGAAAAATCACCAACTTTTACTCTATCTTTTGTATCAATTGATATTCTTACAACATTCTCCTTACCTTTATTTTCATCGTGTACTTTTTTTAGACTTTCAAATATTTTATCAGTTTCCTCAATTTTCTTTAATGGTTTTACTTTTCTTACTTTCTTAAGTTTATAGCCCATTTTGTTTATTTTATTGTAGTACGTCAAAATATAGCTTTATGGAACTGCATTCCTAAGTCAAATTATAACTATAATACTAATAATTATCTAGTGGTTATTTGCTTTTTTACTAAGCAGATTATTCCTATAACAAAGCTCCTAATGACTTGACATCATTAGGAGCTTAATTTATGCTTATTATTAAAACTAGAGAAAGGAAAAGGGAGAACCCCAGCCGTCCAAAGCAATGTTCTCCCTTTATTAGAGTTAATACTCTTATAAAACTACTATTATGATAAGATTAAATTTACAATTATGCAAGTGTTTTAAGCAAATTTCTTTTGAAAATGAGATAACTGCCTTTAATAAATATGTAAGCTCTGTTAATATAGAGACTTTAGTATGTCCATTTTGTGGCGCTAAACATGCGCTATCTCCATTTGCGTCTTACAAACGCCATCTTGTGACTTATAATAATAATACTGCTCAAGATAATATAATCATCATTTCTAGATATATTTGTTCATCATGTAAACGTACTCATGCCCTTCTACCTTCTGTAATTGTGCCGTATATGTCATTTAGTTTTAAATTCACTGTTTACCTCATCCATGACTATCTTGTACATAAATATCACTCTGTGGAAGCTATGTGCGAACATTATGGCATTGCTATATCTACATTCTATCGAATTTTAAAGAAGTTTAAAGAACATAAACAGATGTGGCTTGGACTTTTAGAGGACAAGCTCATTTCAAACTTAACTTTTGTGCAGCATATCATAAATAGTTCCTTTGATAAACTTGAGGACTTCATAATACAATTTTTCAAGCAAAATGGTTCATCGTTTTTTCAAGGAACGTCATAGTTTAGCTATAAGCATATATTTTTAATTTTAATTTAGGCAGACCACTTAATACGATAATGGTCATTGAAATACCTATATGATAACATTTTTCTAGAGGTGATAATAAATGAATAACAAAGAAATAATCGAAATAGCATCTATTAGATTAGCACTAATAGCCCCTGCTATAAATAATACTTTTACTGAGCAATCTAAAATTGCTTATTATAGACGTGTTTCTATTAACCCTGTAAAATTACCTAACGGCAATTCAGTTTTGTATAGCCCAGGAACACTTTCTAATTGGGAATCAGAATATAATAGATTTGGTTTTGATTCCCTTCTTCCGAAGACGCGTAGCGATATAGGTCAAACCAGAAAACTAAGTAATGTAGCTATAGAGCAGATATACACTTTAAAAAACAACTTTCCTAAAATTAATGCTACGCTTATATATTATAAACTCATCGAAGATGGCTTTATTAAAGAAAAGGATGTGTCAATTTCAACTGTTCAACGGTTTATAAAAAATAACGATATTAGATCTGCTAGATGTATCAACATGAAAGATAGAAAAGCTTTTGAAGAAGAATTTGCAACTGGAATGTTTCAAGGCGACACCTGTTACGGTCCATTTATAACTGAAAATGGTGAGCGCAAGCGGACGTACGTAATTATGTTAATAGATGATAAATCTAGATTAATAGTAGGCGGTAGATTCTTTTACAATGATAATTCTTATAACTTTCAAAAGGTACTTAAAGAGGCTGTAGCCAGGTATGGAATTCCAAAAAAAATTTATTTGGATAATGGCTCTCCGTACAGAAATGAGCAATTAAGTCTTATATGCGGCTCTCTTGGAATAGTAGAGCTCCATACAATGGTAAGGGACGGAGCATCTAAAGGAAAGGTAGAAAGAAATTTCAGGACATTAAAAAGCAGATGGCTAAACACTTTAGATGTAGAATCTATTTCCTCCTTAGCGGAGCTAAATGATGAATTATTCACTTATATTAATAAGCATAACATAACTATTCATTCATCTACAAAGCAGCGTCCTATTGATAGATATAAGAGCGATTTAGCTCATGTAAAAGTAGCATCTGACAGTGAATGGCTAGATAATTGTTTTATGAATCGCGTACAACGGAAAGTAAATAATGATGCAACTATAAGCATTGATAAAATATCTTATGATGTACCTATGCAATTTATAAAACAGAAGGTTGAAGTGCGGTATCTACCTGATGACATGGACAGTGCTTATATCTATTATGAAAAGATTAAATATAGCATTAGAAAAACAAACAAGGTTGAAAATGGTAAAACCAAACGTAAAAACCCACTTAATATAGATTATTCAAAGGATGGTGTTAAATATGTTTAAGCAGTTTTATGGTATGACCTTAAACCCTTTTGAAAAAGGTATTAAAGAAAAAGATGCATATATCTCAAGGGATTTAAAAGAAATGATATCAAGACTTGATTATCTTAATGAAACTAGAGGCATTGGATTATTTACGGCTTCGCCTGGATCAGGAAAAACTTTTGCTCTAAGATGTTTCGCGAAAAAAGTTAATCCAAATTTAACAAAGGTTATTTATCTTTGCTTTACTACCGTAACTACTGCTGAGTTTTATCGGCAGTTTTGTATCTCACTAGGACTCGAACCTTGCTCTCGCAAGTCAGACATGTTTAAAAATATAAAAGACTATATGGAAAACATGAGCAGTGATAAGGGTGTCCATTACATACTTGTATGGGATGAAGCACAGTATTTAAGTAATGATATATTGAAAGATTTAAAATTACTCATGAATTTTTCTATGGACTCAAAGGACTGTTTTTCACTGGTTTTAATAGGTCAACCTATACTTAATAATATCTTAGAAAAACAGATACATGAAGCATTAAAGCAAAGGATCATAATAAATTATGATTTTGAAGGGTTTTCAGAGACTGAGGCTGTAGAATACATTCATTCGAGACTATCATTGGCAAGTGCTTCTTCTGAAATTATTGATAATAATGCCATTTTAGCTGCATACAGAAGCTGTACTGGTTCTATAAGACGTCTAAATATGATATTAACAAAGGCTTTAATAATAGGTGCACAGCACGAAAAAACAGTGATTGACACTGACACAATAATGGCTGCCGCCAATGAATTATCGCTTCGGTAATCGTAGATTAGTTTTTAGGAGGATTGTCTATGCTAATTAAATTTGAGTGTACAATGAAAACGGGCAAAAAAATAGAAAATTGGTCTGGGATGATAACTAAATTAACTGAATTTGGAAGTCATTATGAGCTTAAGATTGAAAGTAGAAGTGGCTTTATTGTAGTTATAGGCAAAACAAATTATGGAAATTTTGCTTGTATCCCTGATTATGATGTAGGCTGTCATCTTTCTACCTTAAACGATTTATTTTGGAACTCTGAACGCTTATGTGAAATTATGAACAAAGTAGATGCGATAACAGTGGCTCATGCCTTACAAGCTATGGCCGAACATATTAATTTAAACTAACATACTTGGGTAGCTATTATTGCTACTCATTTTTTATATAAAAGTAGCCTGCCGGCTAAAAGAAATTATATTAATAAAATGCTTTTTTCTTACTGATAAAGTGATTTTATAGGGATAATCTGACGTAAATCACCTACTAATAATAGAAATAAAATGACGTTTCAATTAGTTATAATTTGACGTTTAACATTTTATTGTTTAATGTTTGATTTGTGGGTAGCTCTTTTTCATCATAACCTTTTTGTTTAATAAGTTGATTTCTAACTTCTTTCACAGTAATCCTTGTAAATAGCCTTGTTGTATTAAAGCTTGGATCTGTCTGACTTTGACAATCAACAATGTCCTTTATATCAAGTATTAAATTATGAAGGGTTTCTTCAATATTTTTGCGACCTCTTGCGTTAAAGGCATCAACAATTCTAATTCCTGACTTTAACTCATGGAGTCCCTTTCTTATGGTATCACGGCTAACCTTAAACTCCTTAGCTACCGCTGATTGACCCCCTTTACCAATTCCTTTTGAAACTTTTGCCAAAGCAATTCGCTTATCAGAGCCCCTAAGTTGATTTATATTTTCTATAAAAATATCTTTGCATTTCCAAAAAAAATTATGTATCATAATATCTGTATCCTTTGTTATGTTTTTTTTGTTTTTGTCGTTATTAACTATTAAAACATAATTCAAAGGATATTTTTATATTTTTAGTTAAAATGTTATGTTATTCCTTTTATTGATGCCTTTAGGTTGAGATATTATGAAAAATTGACTTGTTATTTATTTTGAAGTGCCTAAATACATATTAAAATAAGATTCATCTCTAAAAATATCATTTCTATGATTTCCTCTTGCTGTTATATGGTAATTTGATCCCCTATACCATATTATTTTAGGTATCGCCATTTTCTTAACTCTTTCCTTTTTTTTAATTATTGACTTAAATTAATCAATTTAAACCTAAAAAAAATAAACTATGTTAAGTTTTTTTACTTAACATAGTTTACAATGTAACTCTCTTTTTATCTCTTTGGTAAAAATTTGATCTTCCCCCGAGGTGCTAACAGAAATTGGTTGCGCTAGCAGACTGTTTCAGTTTACTATGAGGCGCTGACTGGAATGTCAGCGCCTTGCTATTAAGTAGGCTAATTAGCTACATTCCTGTACTTATTTCTAAATTCTACGTTTTTGTCATCTTTAATAGAATTTACAAGTTCATCCTTCTTTCTTGATATTTTCTACTTCTTCTATTGTTAAGTCACCACTATTTTTGACTCATCATTATTTTTATACCTAAATTTACCCCATATCCTATAAAAGTATCTGAACATTCTTTCCCCAAAAACTTCATGTCCACCGCTATGGCTTTGTACTTCTACGTGTATGAATAGTATCTTACTTCCTTTATCTTTTAATCTCACCTTTATTATTTTATCCGATATTACTGTTTCAGTACTCTCTTTATCAAATATATATTTCTGTATTTCCAGCAATTCCTTCTCTAAGTATTCTGCTCCTAATTTCCAATCTATTTTATTAAATATCTCTAGAAATAGTAATCCTACTACTTCCACTTCAAATGCTTCTAAAATGGACTTCCAAGCTGCATCAAAATCATTGTTTTTGTCGAAATTTATTCACTTCCTTGTAATTCTGTAATTCATTAATTGATTTTATTATATTCACCTTAATTTTTCCTTTACACTACTTTTAAACTACTAAAATTATGTCGTGAGATCTATATTTAACGACAAAAAAACTACCGAAATATATTTGTATATCAGTAGTTCCCACCCATGGCTGCCCCCAAGTTTTTTTATTCTATTCTACCCAACCATACCCTTACTGACTCAGAATCAGCTGTTCCATCCTTGATGCCCTTCGGGTTCACTTTTTGCTTGTAACTGATAATTTTTCGGACCTCTGAGGTGTTTGATGGTCACGAATGAGCACTCAAACACCTCGTTTGGCTATCCAGTTAACTTTCATCTTTGCTTTAGATGTATCAGCATAACACTCAGCTATACCGCCGTGTATCCTAGTTACTATTTAATATAGGAGTTAATTTTGTTTTTTACAAAAGTAACTATCATAATTACTAATTCATCTTTTCTAATCCATAGTGGTATTACATAAACTATACCGCCTACAGCTATTAATATCAAAGTATGACGAATATTTGCTGTAGGTACAAAATACGTTTCAACAAACTTTATTGCTATACACATAATAAATGAATACCCTAAGTACTTAAAGATGGATTTAAAAATAATTGTAACGTCAATTCGTTCTCTATTAATATACATTAGTATTACTAATATCAACAATTCACCAATAATTGTAGCTATGGCTGCACCTTCTGCATTAAAATAAGGAATTAATAAAGCGTTAAATATACAATTGCATATGGTTCCAATTAATATTATTACTGTAAGCACTTTTTCCTTTTTTATAGCCACTAAATATTGATTTCCAATAATATTATTCAATCCCATTATCAAAGCTAAAGGACTAAAAATTTTAATTAATACAGAAACTTTATCGAAACCTTCTCCAAAGAACCAAGGAACCAAATTATCAGATATTGCTATTAGACCAAACATAATTGGTAATGTTATAAAGCAAACAAATCTAAGAACATACTTTAAATACTTATTGATTTCCTCTTTGCTATCATGTGAAAATAAGACGGCCAATCTCGGCATTAATACCATACCTAATGAAGTAACAATCGCTGTACTAAAAGTTATTATTTTTTGAGATTGTTCATAGAATCCTACTTCAAGCATTGAGCCGCTTAATGCACCCAACATAGTTTTATCAATTATAGCATATAATGTTGTTACGGAATAAGGAAGTAAAAGTATAATTGCTGGTTTTATATGCCTTTTAAATTGCAAATCTTTAAACTTTACTTTTCCTACATACCTCGGTACATACAACCATAATGATAGATTTCCAAGTAAATTTGCAAGCATTATGTATAAAGCATAAGCATATAAGTCTCCTCTATTTTTTACTAAAGTAAATATCATTATAACACTTGCCAGTTTTATTAAAAAATTTCTTCCTACCACTATTTTAAATTCCTCTAATCCACCTAAAAACCATGTAATATCAAAAATTGTAGCAATTATACCCATTCCAACCATAAAAAACATTGATGAATATTGATTTTTTCTAACTACAAATAATAAGAAGAACACTATCAGTAAGATAAGCAATGCAATACATTGACATGTAAAAATTTCAACAAATGTCTTGCTTCTCTTTTCAAAATTTTCTCTAGTATATGCTATTTCTCTTTGTCCGTATATTGGAAAACCTAACGTCCCTATTACTATAAAATATGTAGAGATAGACAAGCAATAACTATAGATTCCTATCCCTTTTGCACCTATTACTCTCGAAATATAAGGTGTAGTAATTAGGGGTACAATAACAACTAGCACTTGATAAATTAAATTAAATATATAATTACTTGCAACGCTATTTTTCTTCATAGTAACACTTTCTTCAACCTTTCTATTTTATCGTCAGTTATTCTTTGTTTTGCAACTCAACGTTTTAATCCAACCAGGTATAATCTATAATATTAACAATAAGAGAGTTGAATACAATTTAGTTAGACTTATCAACAATTTTTATTTAATTATTGTACTTTCATCAGATAAAAATGAAATATTATCTTTTATCTTTTTTTCATCCCAATCCCACCATTTTGAATTCTCAATGCATGTTATTTTTTCTTTATTAAACCTCCAGCCTATATGCTCTGCAGGGACTCCACCTACAATTTCATACGGTTTTACATCTTTTGTAACAACAGCTCCTGCGCCAACTACGGCTCCATTCCCAATTTCTACACTTTGTAAAATTATTGCATTCAAGCATATCAAGACATCATTTGCTATTACTACTTTCTTTCTAATTCTATTGCTTATTACAATTGGATGTGTTGTGATGTGCTTTAAATCATGTTCCGCAGGACATATGTATACTCCAGATGAAATGGAACAAAACTTCCCAATTGTGCAATTCTCCACTGATGAATCTCTGTTAATGTAACTATAGTCCCCTATCGTTACAGTTTCATCAACAACAGTATTTTTACCGATAGATACATTCTTACCATACGTAGCATGTAAATCTGCTCTATAACTATGTATATGTGTATGTTTCATTAAATTATAAATGTCTAAATAAAAACTTTTTATTATGTTTCTTAATAATACTAACAACATTCTCATCTTTTATATTTTTCTCCTTTAAATTGAATAGGTAAATTATTTAATTTTACAATTAGAAATGGAAAGCAAAACAAAATATTACTAGAAAAAATACTATCACTTCCAATGCATGATACTAAAATAATAATCCACATCATTTTTTGTGTAAAATTTGTTTTTTTTAATAAAATGGAATATCCAATAAAAAATATTATGCTTCCAATTATACCATAATAATAAAATAAACGAGGTAAAGCAGAAAGATATCCCTCCATATATTCATATGAACGCATGCCAACTCCAAATAATCCTTGCTGGGTGAATAAATTTTCCCCATTAAAAACATTTTGATAAGTACCAACTCTTAAACTAGTTGATTCTCCGAATGACCCATTCTCCGACATTGTTCTTTCAATAAAATATTCATAAAATCCAAATTTAAAAAATACAAATAAAATAATAGGCAATAGTATTATTAGCAACCTTATGAATTTTTTACTTACTTTATTATTAGTTATCATCCATACTAAATAGCTTGTCCATATAATAAGCATAAGAATAATTCCAGTTGACGACATTGACAAAATAATTCCAAATGTTAAAAAAAGTTCTAAATAATATGTTTTCTCTAAATGATAATTAGAAAATAATGTTATTATCAAGAAAAAAACTATATATATTGCATAGCTAGAAGGTTCAGGAAAAACAGATCGAGGTCTTACATAATATTGGCTATATGAAGCATGCTGAATAAAATACAAAACATCTTCACTCATTAAATTCAAGAACGGAATCTTTCCTGTTAAATAAAATCCTGAAGTTCTTAGTAGTAATGTTTGAATAATAATATATAATGTAGAAAACACAGATACTATTTTAAACACTTTATATCCCAATCTCGCATCAAAATAGCATTTGATGAGGGCTATAGTACTTACTATATAGAAAACATAATGTAGCGTTCTGATTGAAATACCAATTATATATTCATCACTCTCCGTAAAATGTATTATAAAAAGCTGAATTAATATGTAAAATAAGTATGGTGTAAGAGCACATAACACTTTTCTAGATAATTTAAACTTTCCCCTTATAATATCAAAAACTATAAAAGGAAAGACTGCCAATAATAATATTTCAGCTAAAGATACATTTTCTATAACTGTACTATATTGCTGCATAATTGGATATATTAGCAATAATATGGTAATATATCCTGTCACAAATTTTTTGTTCATTATAATATAACTCCTTATAATATCTAGTGATAAGAGATTTTAATCCTTACACCATCCTATTTTTATTTTCAATACATGCGCTTAACATATCATTTAAATATACTACCCATTCCATATATGTCGAAAACTACTCCCTATACTGCATTTGGTCCCATTATAGTTACTTTAATTACTAATCTATAAATACCGTATAATAAACTACACTATATTTCTTTCTTTTTTTAAAATAACCAAACTATCTATACATTTTTTCAGATAAAAAAACACAGTCGTTGGTTTGAAATGAAATAATTAACAAAGACATATTCCTACTATTTTTGTGCTTTTAGCCCTATTGTAACTGAAGATACATGAACAACTATTGTTTTACAATTTTTTACTTCATTTTCCTAGTTTCCGTATGAAAAACTTTGAAATGGAAGATTATAACTAATCCACATTGTTCTAAATCCTCTAATTAGCTTAGGAAACTCTTCCATTATAATTTCTGCATCTATATTGTTATTTTTCCATTCCAAGTAAGCATAATCTATTTTTACGCTTTAAACTAAAATGAGAGTATTTTCTTTAATTTTATTAATTTAGCAACCCTCATTCACATCAGTCTATTTGATCTGTTTATAGATATATTTCACATATTCTTTTAGAAAATAGATCATTTCTATTCGTTTGCTGTGACCATATGTTCCAAAACCTAACTATATGTTTATGTTTTTCACATTATCTATAACGTAAAATATATAATAATATTGCTGGGGGATAAGCTAATACTGCAAAATTTTTATATGGTGCGTTTTTGATTTTGTGTTTTTCTTTGCTGAGAATACAACCGACCATGTAACGTATGCTATTAAGATATTTGCTCTTGATAGATTTTGAAAATGCTGCTGACTGTCGATTAAGAACCATATAGCCTCTAGGGTTATTTTTCGTCAAGCTTCTAACATTTGCTGTATAGCCATCTTCAAGATATTCACATATATAAAGTATCCTATCTAATAAATATAACGAATAATGTTGGTCAATTTGAAGATAGACGTAACTTTCACCAATAAATTTTTCTCCTTGAACTACAAAAAATAAAAACTGTTTTAAAATATCTGTGCGAAAAAGTAATGCTGTATCACCACGAAAACCATATCTATCACATAAATCAGTTAAGGGAGATATTTCTACATTTTGGGGCATCCAAGTTCCCATTGGCGTATCACTATCTTTGCCTCTTAATGCCACGATGCCGCTAATTTTCTGCTTATTTTTTATACTATCCCAAGTTGAAATAAAACTTTCTATAGCATCTTCTGTTACATAGTCATCAGAATCAACGCAGATAAAAAGTTCTGTATCACAAAGTTCTACACCTTTATTGTGAGCTCTCTGTTTTCCACCGTTTTTCTGTTTGCAATATCTTACTTCTATAAGCTCTTCCGACAACCAAGTATTCACAAGCTCTTCTGTATTGTCAGTAGATCCATCATCTACAATAAGCCAAAGAAATGAGTCATTTGTCTGCCTTTTCAAACTCTCATATAATCGGTTCAAAATGTAAGCACGATTATATGTGGGAGTAAAAACTGTTATTCTCTTTTTTTCATGCATAATTATCCCACCTACTTATTAATATAAAATAGCTTCTTCCCATACACCTAAAGTCGTAACTCTCTCTTCCATTGATTGGCTTAATTCACCTTCCTCGATTAATAGCAAACATAAACTTTCATAGCATTTATTTAAAACAGCCCCACGATTATAAGTTGGAGTAAACACAGTAAGCAATATATTTCTTTCTTTCATTTCCATAATAACCTCACTATTCTGCTTTTTTTCTTTGCTCTTTTCCTTTATGCATTGATTGCTTAATATAATATAAAATTCTATTCCAAAATGGCTTCATATCCCGTTTATCGAACAACATAAAACAATTCGTTTTATGTAAATCTGCTAGCCAATTTTTAAAACCTAAATGTCCATATATAACATGGCGAAAATCTGTAACTTCTGTCATTACATATCCTGCCTTATCAGCATATTTTTTAAAATTTGGTATCCTCAAACCTGCAGCATCTAGACACCAAATATATGGATAATACATTTCTTGAAACACAGAACAATGTCCATTTCCACTATTTCGGAAATTAATTTCATTCAAGTAGATTTTACCTTTTACATTAAATAATTCGATATCATATGTCCCTCTAAAACCAATGTAACGTAGCACTTCTACTATTTTTATACATTCATTTCTTATTCCTTGATCTATTACGAAGCTTGAATAACAATTTGTTCCACCACTAACTGGCCATTCTCGAATAATACGTAGTGGGCATAAAATAATCTCATTGGAATTCATCATTATACATCCAAATAAATCCAATTCATAATCTTTATTAATATATTCTTGTGCAAAAATTCTTTTATAAGACTTGCTTTCTAATATTTTAATTGCATTTTCTAATTGATCTATATTTTTACAAATGACTATATCTCTTTTGTCCCCTTCTGAACTAACTTGAGGTTTTAATATACATGGAAAACTTATATCATTAGGTATCGAAAGTACTGGACTGATATTTATAACCCAACTTTTAGCCATCGGTATACCATAGTCTTGAGCTAATTTATATTGAATGTTTTTATCTTGTAGTTTATTTACTGCCCCCTGCATGCCATTAATGCTTGGTACAATAAATTTTTGTTTCAATTCATTGAGATTTTTATCAATAACTTCTTCTGCTAAATCAGAATATGGAATAATAATTGGCTTTTGCTTTTCTGAATTGAACTCTTGACGTAAAACCGTCATGATTCCATTTTCATCATCTAAAACAAGCCATGTCTCTTTCCAAAACTTTGACTTTGACGTATATCGTCTTTCTCCAGGTGATGTAATAATCCCATATGGCATAATTCCCTTTACTCCTAGACTTCTAGCAATTCCTATACCATTATGTTGTTCGCCACCAATAAGTATAATTTTATTCTCAATTGTGTTATTTATAGTCATAATTTTCCCTTTCTATTTAACCATTTTTATACACTCTTTTGAGTTTTCTGTTTATTCTTGCTACTAAAAGCAATGTCTTGAAGTAATTAATTTTAATCATTTCTGCTATTCTACTAGATGGTAAGCTGATTCCCTTACCGGTTTCATATTTATTGGCTAAGAAAAACAAATTAGGTTTTTTTCTATTTGAAAATATTTCGACTTCAGTAAAACCTGGTTTTTCTCCTACATATTTTATAATCTTAACTGAAATTTTTGTTATATTTTTTTGCTGTGGAAATAAAATTATTGTTTCTGCTCCACTGTTTATTAACTTACCGGTTCTCATTTTATATCCGTTGTAAAAATCGATTTCTGCATCAATTATATTACATGATAAATCAAAATTTTCATATAAAGATATGCTTTGTACAATTTTCGGTTCATCAAATAAAAATGTAATAGTTTTATTTTCATCTTTTTCATCAGGTATCCAAATGCAATTATCAAAAATATTTACATTTTCCCTTTTTGTATATACATTAGAACAGTCTATCAGCTTAAAATCATTCAAGTATTTTGCATTGCCAGAGCTAACATTAATACTTGCGTGATAGGTTAAACTATCAGTTCTGCGTAACCAATATATTGCATCATCATTACATATTCTATCTATGGTAAATCTAACCATTTGCGACTTCTGTTTGCAAGCAGCTTTATATATTATGTTGTTTCTTATTAAAGGCGTTTTTGCTTCTGCGGGCACTTCGAATCTAATACGACTATCCCACTTGTAAGACGGAACATCAAGTTCATAATTCTGATCAAGCTTTTTAAAAGGTAAAATAGTAGGTTTGAAAGGCTGATCATAATAATCTTTAGGCCCTTCCCAAACTCCTGCATATGCAAATTTTTTCATAACAAAAGGCTTAAAATCATTTCTTTCTTTTAGTAAATCTCCAATTATTTCTTCAAACATAAGAGATGTGGCTCTATGGTCCCAGTGCCAATCAAAATCAACACAAATAATTACTGTAGGCATAATATCAAGTATTACATCTCTCATATCACGCTTATAATTATTTCGGTTGTATTTACTATGAATACCAGACTTCATAAATCTATACTCCGGATGTTTAGGTAAGCCATAGGTTTCGTGTTTACCCGCGATGGAAACCAATGATTCATCTCCTTCGGCATTATATAAGTGAGTTTTACCCTTCCATGTGTCGCCATATCCTAAAAAGTGTATATTTTCTTCCGATACACCAAGAACATCTAGAGATGAAATACATTCTTTAAGTCGAGTAAGAGCTTCATACGGGTGGTAATCTCCATTTGTAGTGTACAATACATCAACACATATATTTTCTTTTGTTAGCTTATATATCATTGAACCCGCAACATTAATTTCATCGTCTTGATGTGGAACAATAATTAAAACATTTTGCTTCATTAAATCCTCCATTTTTAAGTACCATCTGAATCTATCTATTTAACTGCTAACCTCTTATAGTTCTTAAGGTAAAATTTTTGTAACCATTCTGCATTCTTAGAAATATCATACCCCGACTTAATAATCTCTACTTGTGTATTTTGCCTTTTTACATTCCCACTTTCTATTATTTCTTCTGCCCAGTTCTCTATAGGATCGTTCAAATTTATACATTTAACCAAACCAGTAATACTTACTTCTTTTGGAATTGTATCGGATATAACACAAGGCAGTCCACTCGCTTGTGCCTCGATGGTCACTAAACCCAAACCCTCATATAAAGATGGAAATACGAAAACATCTATCGCTTGTAATAAATCTGCTACATCATTGCGCAATCCAAGAAATTCAACACTGTTAGTTAATTTTAACTTTACCACCTTTTCTTTGATTCTTTCCTGCTCACTTCCAGTTCCAATCAGAACCAACGTGGCATTTGGGTTGTTCTTATGCACTTCATTAAATACATCAATAAGAAAAGTATGGTTTTTTACAGGGTGAAATCGGCCTACATGACCAATAACAAATCTATTATCTAAATTTAATAATTTTCGTATTTCAAGTCGCTTCTGCTCGCTGAATAAATATTTTGATGAATCAACAGGGTTTTTAATGATGTTTATTTTCCCTAAATTAAAATAGGTCTCTCCAAAAAGATAAATACCTGCATCTTTACTACATGCAAAATAATCAGTTGTAACTAACTTTAAAAAAGGGCGAAGTGCTGAGCGAATTTTCCCATTAATTCCACTCTCAGACTTTGATCCGTGACAGTGAGCAATCCGAACTGGTATCATGTTTTTCTTTGCATAAAACAAAGGAATCACACTTTTACTTGTTGTATGTGAGTGAACAATTCTATATTCTTTATGCTCTTTAAAAAAGTCACTGATCCCCTTGCAATAAACCCAAGGCTTTTTTTTGGTTAAAAGAGGGATTCTATAAATCTTCCCTCCTAATTTTAATATTTCCTCCTCATAGTCGCAGTGATTTGAATTAGTCAATAAAAAATCAAACTGTATTTTGTTTCTATCGATCTTTCGATAATAATTCATTATCATCGTTTCGGTGCCACCGCAATCCATACTATGAAGAATATTTAACACTCTTATTGATTTCATTTTTCCTCCCAAATCGTTGCTATAACAACTAAGTCTTCCTTAATGAATAACTTAATTCAGATAAAATTTGAATCATTTTCTCCAAACAACTCTTTATACTTTACCCATTTCTTTTCTCACTATTTAGCTGTAAATCTTCCTTTATCTTTGTTGTAGAAATCTCCGGTGTACGTTCCAAGTATACAACTTGACAATAATCATTTAGAAAATCAAATTTGCCTTTCCAATCATCACCCATAACAAAATTATCAATTTTATATTCTTGAACATCTGATACTTTTTGTTCCCAATTATTCTCTGGTATTACCAAATCAACATATCTAATTGCTTCTAATAATTTTTTTCTTTCTTCGTAGGTAAAATATGTGGTTTTGCCTTTTTCTATGCTATTAAATTCATCTGATGATAATACTACAATTAAATAATCTCCTAAAGCCTTCGCTCTTCTTAGCAAATTAATGTGTCCATAATGTAACAAATCAAAAGTACCATATGTAATTACCCTTTTCATACTAAATCCCTCAATTCTTTTTAATTTTTTCAAAAATAGTATCTAAAGAAGTTTTAGTGGCATTTCCATAACTTTCAACATATTTACTCCTAAAACTTCTAACCTTTTCTAACGCTTTATCATAATTCAAACTGTTAATCAAAAGCAATAACTCTTCTTCATTGAGCGAACTCCCAAGTAGTTCCTTCCGTATATCAAAGTACATTCCACGTTTCTCCTCATACTCATTATAATCATATGTATAACAAAACATAGGTCTATCTAAAATTGAATAATCAAAGAAAATACTTGAATAATCCGAAATCAACATGTCAGATGCTAACATTAAGTCATTTAACACTGGATAATCTGATACATTATACACAAACCCATCGTCTGTTTTAACATTTAGTACTTTTGCTACCTCATAATGGGCACGAAGTAAAATCACATATCCGTCCCCAATTTTCTTTCTCCATCTATCAAAATCAATAGGTGGTGCTATAACACAATTGAACTGCTCGTCTCTTTCATATTCCCTAAATGTGGGTGCATACAATACTACCTTTTTATCTAAGGGTAATCCGATTTTCCGCATCATCGCTTGCTTTGTTTCCACTGTTCGATCTGCTAAAATATCATTTCTAGGCAAACCACAAATCAAAAAATTCTCTCTATTTATACTAAACACCCTTGAAAATATGTCAGCTTCATATTTGCTTTGGGATGTCATTACATCAACATCCCATTTTCTCTTCATTCCAAATGACTTATTTGTATTAACTATATCTTCTCCCATCTTTTTAATAGGTGTACCATGCCAAGTGTTAAAATAAAAAGTACTTTTCCCTTTGAAGTTTAATCCTCTCTCAACTGCTGAATTAGTTACCCAGCAACGTGCTTTTAAGGCAGTAATGTAATACTTATATGAGTCTGTCTTGATTATTCGTCCTCTCGGGATTTTAAATGCTTGAGTATTTTGAAAAGCCCAAACAAAATCATAACCATTAAAACGATTATCTTTTATCATATCTTCGTATATATCTTTTGGACTGTCATCAAACTTCTTGCCCCCAAAACTGATAAAAAGGACCAAATTATCCTCTGATTTAACAAAGAGTTTAAGAATATTTACAGCGAACGAGCCAATCCAATAATAAATCTTATATAATGGTTTGAAATACTTCACGATTATCATCAAATGTTTTTTCAAAATATTACACCCCTAAGTATATTTTCTCCATATCTTTTTTACGATTCTTCTATTAAATTCTATGATTTTGTTTTTATTACATTGTCCATATTTTCTTTTAAAATTACCTTTCAATTTTTTTTATTGGCGTCATCTTCAAACTCATCAACATCATTAGGTTCAAGTAACTATTCGCCCTTACCACTTTAATTATATTTGTGTTTCCTTTTATTTAAGGCAAACTATTTGTAGTAACCGCAGCTTCTTTTTCTGCCTCATATACCTCCATATAATACCTGCAAGTCTCCTTCAATCCATCTTCTAAACTATATTCATTCTTCCAATTTAAAAACTTATACGCTTTTTCATTTTTCAAATTACTATCTCTTATGTCCCCATATCTTTCTTTTTCATGAATAGCTTCTAATTTACTATTAAATATTTCTTTCATTACCTTAAAAAGTTCAATAACTGTAACTGGTTTCTGTGTACTTATATTTAAAATTTCATTATCTCCACCGCTAAGTGCTAGTAAATTAGCTCTAGCTATATCTTTAACATATATAAAATCTCTAGTTTGGTTACCATCTCCAAAGATTATTGGAAATTTATTATTTAAAAATTTATCAATAGATATAGAAACTACTCCACCTTCACCTTTAGGATCTTGCCTTATCCCGTATACATTTGCATATCTAAATATTGTGTACTTAATATTATAAAGATCTGCATAAGTTTTTATATAATGTTCTGGTGTATGTTTTGATATTCCATAAAAAGATATGGGCTCAACTGGATGATTTTCATCTACTGGTAAATACTTAGGATCTCCATACACCGCCGCAGAAGATGGATATACTATTTTTTCAACTCCAAATTTTCTACAACATTCTAATACATTTATAGTTCCTTTGATATTAATTTCTGAATCTAAAGCTGGTTTTTTTATGGAAGTTTGTATATCAATTTGAGCTGCATTATGTATAACTACATCTGGCTGTTCTTTAGAAAATATAACACTAAGCTCGTCTACATCTAATATGTCACATTTATAAAATCCAGCGCTACTATGTACATTTTCTCTTTTACCTTGTGAAAGATTATCAACAACTATCACACTATGACCTTGTTTTATAAGTAAATCGACTACGTTAGATCCTATAAACCCTGCTCCACCAGTTATTAATACTTTCATTTTACCCCCACTTTCTTACTACCTAATGTCCTATCCTATCAGTATTATTTTCACATTATGAATCTTCTCACTAAATTACACTTTCAAAATACTACACTTCAAAATATATTTTCTCCATATCTTCTTTTACATTATCTATATCAAATTTCACAATACATTCTTTGTTATATTTACCCATATTTTTATTTAAAGTTGGGTTTCGAATAATTTCATCAATAGCTCCAGCAAATCCATCAATGTCATCTGGTTCTATTATGTATCCACCCTTACCATTTTCAATTAAATCAATGTTTCCCCTTATATTTGAACAGGCTACTTCAAGTCCCGAAGCCATTGCCTCCATTAAAGCCACGGATAAACCCTCTCTATATGAAGGAAAAACAAATACGTCTGAAGTCTTACTAATCTCTGCTATATCTGTACGATAACCCAATAAATTAACTTGTTTCTCTAAACATAATTTTTTTATTAAGTCCTTCAAATAGTTTTTCAATGTTCCTTGTCCACATATCAAATAATAAACATTTGGATTATTTAGCTTTGCTATAGCCTTAATCACCGTTTCATGATTCTTATTTTTATTAAGCTCTCCTACCGAAAGTATTACAAAAGCGTCTTTAGGCACCCTCAATTCTCTACGCTTAGCCAATTTATCAACAATCACTTCACTAATTTTTTTGGTATCAATTCCAACGCCAGGAATGTACTCAACTTTACCTGCTTTAAATGACTTCTTAGCCCTCGCATAATCTTCTTTATTGATTGTAATAAGTACATCAGTACATCTCGCTAACCAACGTTCAATCGGATAATAAAGTAACCAGTTTTTCAATGGAGCCCCTTTGTAAAAATGAAATCCGTGAGCGGTATAGATAACCTTCGTTCCCGTTTTGCGGGCTTTACGAGCTGCTAATCTTACTATCATAGCTGCAACTGGTGTGTGACAATGAATGATTTCAAAATAGTTACTGTTTATAAGTTTTTTAATATCTTTATAAGCAAAGAAATTGGCTTTAGAAAATGGATTTCTATTAAAATTTATTTCATTGACAACAATATTCTTTTCTTGTAATCCAAATTTGTATTCTTTTACTCTTTTTTGAGATGTATTATTCCCCACATAAAAATTAGCAGCAACAGAGACATTATAGGATTTTTGTAATATTCCTATACCATTCATACAAAATTGATCCAATGTTGATGCAACCGTGGTCACTACCAGAGCTTTTTTACAATAATCTGCTTTATAGTTATTCATTTAAATACAGCTCCTATCAGAAACAATTTCTGTAACTATTTTTACTTCTTAGTTTTATTTTTGTAAGTATTCTTCTACTTCCATTATTATCCCATCTTCAAACATAATTGGGTTATATTTTAAATCATTAGTTGCATCATCATGAGAATAGCTCCGGTTTTCATCCATTCTTTGAACTTTTTCAATATAATCAATTTTGCCAAGAGTTATAACCTTGAGGATTTTTGCCATAAATATGCCTAAGCTCAAAGGGACACTAACAAAAATAGTCGTTTTATTAAGTGCATGACTTATCAACTTAAATACATCAATCATCATAATTGGCTTATCTCCAGAAAGATTGTAAGCTTTCCCCGCTATGTCATTTGGTGACATCAACGCAATAAAAAATGTTTTACCCAAATCTCTAGCATTAACAGGTTGTATCAAACTAGTGCCTCTATTTATGACAGGCATAATTCGAAGCTTATCAAGCATTTTTATAAACTTACTCATATTACTGTCGCACAAATCTCCATATATCATACTAGGTCTTAGTATTGTAATGCTCGTCTGACAGCGACTGTCTCTTGTCAATTCTAAAACTTTTCCCTCTATCTCCTTGTATTTTTGGGAAGCATTCTTGAAATTGGAGTAGATTCCGGTGGTATGTACTAATATAGCTCTTTTTACATTATTATCAATAGCAGCTTGTACAATCATTGGAGAATGGTGAATATTATAAATATGCATAACAGTATCCACCCCAACCATAGCTTTATCAATGAATTCTTGGTCATTTAAATTTCCAAGAACCTTATCTATCTTAAGTCCACTACTATCGATTATTGATGTGTCAGATGTCTCTCTAACAATGCAGCGAATAGATCCCTCATACTTATTTTTGATAAGTTCTTGCAGGAAATATCTGCCGCTATGGCCTGTAATTCCTGTAACTAATAACATCTTTTCACCCCTCATACTCACTTCGCCCTAACCATTCAATCATAAAAATTGAATATCTCCATCATCGTCTTATTCTTTAGTATGTACACCATTTCACTTTTTCTTCTTGGCTTGAATTAACAAATAATACATACCACGTTTCTTGCTTTCCTAGATTCAACTGCAATCGCTCCTTTATTTGTTTAAATCACCATTCCATCATGCAATACAAATTTATCTTGCAACATAACTCCCGGTTTAACGCAACCTCCAGCGCCAATATAAGATAATTTCCCTATCCTACACCCACTCCTAACAATCGCTCCACTACACACATGAACTCCATCATAAACCACGCTATCATGATCAACGCAGCTATTGATATTAACAATACACCCTCTCCCAATGCTAGCATCCGTATTAATTACAGCTCCAGCGAGTATCACACTACCCTCGCCTATATGGCTATACTTACTAACGGTGGCTTTAGGATGAATAATCACTGGAACTTTGTATCCTGACTTTAATAGCTTTTCCATTAAAACCATTCTTTTCTCATTGTCACCTATACATACAATAGCATAATCATACTTGTCTGTAAATTGCTCATATTCCTCCAATTTACCAACAATCCTATGATTCAGGACCATATTTACATCTATTCTATCGTCTAGAAATACAATATTTCCCCATAGGCCCATAAGTTCTACAGTTTCAGCCACCACTCTACCATGTCCACCAGCTCCAATTATTAACAAATCACCCATCTAAAATCACCTCAGATCTATACTTAAATATCTTTTGATTCGCTCTTTAGATGTGCAGCATCAAGATGATGTCCACCACCTTGATGCTGCACACCATCAAGAATCCCCTCTGCTCTTAAAACCTTAAAAACCGTTCTAAATACTATTCTTACATCTAGCCACAAACATTTATTATTTAAATAATCCCTATCATGCTGCGTTTTTTCATAATCATCATTATTATCTCGTCCATTAATTTGAGCCCACCCTGTAACTCCTGGGAGTAATTTATGAACTCCTGCCTTTGTTCTAAGTTCCTTAAGTTCATACTGATTATATAGTGCAGGTCTTGGTCCTACAAAAGTCATATCACCTTTAAGAATATTGATTATTTGTGGGAGCTCGTCAAGGCTAGTTTTTCTTAAAATTTTTCCAGTTGTAGTTATGTAACTTTTTGAACTATCAAGTTTGTCTGTTGCTACATTAGGAGTTCCAATTTTCATTGTCCTAAACTTATAAAATTTAAATAATTCATTATTTCTACCAATTCTCACCTGAGTAAAGAATACCGGTCCTTTTGAATTCAACTTTATTATTACTCCTATAATTAAAAATAACGGTGATAAAATTACTAATAATACAAAACTAAATATGATGTTCAAAAATTTACTCATAATATGCTCCCCCTAATTTTTTTACTCTTGCATCTTTGTAATCGCGCTTTCATCCATATTTCTCTTGTAGGTTGGAACTATTTCTTCTATTTTCTTAATTAATAAGCCTACATCATCTTCCTCAATAACCACCGCGAGTTCCCTCATTTTCTTTTTCATTTCTGCCAAATCACTAAAGGTGGGCCTTCCAACAAATATCTTCTCATGTTTAGTATTAGCAAGTCCTTCTTCACTCATCATAAGCTCTTCATAAAGTTTTTCTCCTGGGCGAAGTCCTGTAATTTCAATTTTAATATCCTTATTAGGAACAAATCCCGAAAGCTTTATTAAATCCCAGGCTAAATCGTATATCTTTACAGGTTGTCCCATATCCAACACGAATATTTCTCCACCCTGGGCATATGCACCGGATTGAAGCACTAGTTGTGCTGCCTCTGGTATTGTCATAAAGAACCTTGTTATATATTTATTAGTAAGTGTAATTGGTCCACCACGCTCTATTTGTTTTTTAAATAGCGGGATAACAGAGCCATTACTTCCTAAAACATTACCAAATCTCACTGCTACAAAGTGTGTTTCACTTATCTTATCCATGGATTGTATAATCATTTCACACATTCTTTTAGTTGCACCCATTACATTTGTAGGGTTTACTGCTTTATCTGTAGAAATCATGACGAATCTTTCTACATTAAATTTATGTGCATACTCTGCTACATTATAAGTACCAAACACATTGTTTTTTATGGCTTCCATGGGACTTTCTTCCATTAGCGGAACATGTTTATGTGCTGCTGCATGGAAAACTATATTTGGTGAATACTTTTCAAATACACTTTTTAATCTAGCTTTATCTCTAACAGATCCTATTAATACTTTTAAATCTAATTTTGGGTATTTATACTTAAGTTCCATTTGCAGATCATAAGCATTGTTTTCATATATATCGAATATAATTAATTGTTTAGGCTCGAATTTCAAAATTTGACGACACAATTCAGAACCAATTGACCCACCGCCACCTGTTACTAATATGGTTTTATTTTGAATATAACTTGCAATGCCTGCCATATCTAGCTGAACTGGGCTGCGTCCAAGGAGATCTTCAATCTCTACTTTTCTAATTTGATTTAAAGAAACTTTACCATTTATTATTTCATACATACCAGGAATAATTTCTATTTCACAATTTGTTTTTTTACATATTTCTAAAATTTGTTTTTTATCCATCTCATCAATAGTAGGTATAGCTATAAGTATAGTTTCTATGGATCTTTCTTTCACTATGGCAGGTATGTCTCTCCTACTTCCAAGGACCTTTACCCCCATAATGTTTTTTCCTTTTTTATAAGCTTCATCATCAATTACAGCTACAGGCATATATTTACTTTGGCTACTACTTTTCATTTCTTTTATAACCATAGCAGCTGCCGCCCCAGCACCAATTATCATTACTCTTGCTTTGGGGATTTTGCTTGCATTGCAATTTACAATGCTTTCAAATCTACCGTAAATTCTAAAGGACATTCTAAGCCCAACTATAAAAATAATTGAAAAAGCACAAGCTATTATACTTACTCCATAGGCAAAGCTATGTCCAATTATTCTAATAAAGGCTATAGTAGATAAATTAGAAACAAGACAAGCACCGATAACCAACATAAACTCATCTATGCTGGCATAGCTCCAAAGGCTTTCATAAAGCTTAAAGATATAAAAACAGGCTATATATATAACTGTTACAATTAATGCTATCTCTTTATAGTCAGTGGAATAGAACTTAAAGTTCGTATAATTATATCTGAAATAAATAGCTAATATGTAGGCTAAATTTATTAGTACTGCATCACTTAGTATTAATATTGGTTTTTTCCATTTCCCTAAATTTTTCATTTTATATACCTCTTTTTTTAAATTCTTCATAGTTATCGAACTTAATTATACAGCTTTAGCAATTTTACGGCAAATTTTTCGTTTGGCGATTTAGTCCGTTAATAAACATTTACTCCAATATACGTCAACTTCCTTATTATTTTACACTTTAAGAATTATTTTTTTAAATTTATTAACCTTTAAAGTGTTATATATCAATACTTCACCCTTATACATTTATCGTCATAATATAAATTTTTTTTTATACTTATATTACTTGATATGCAATAAACTACTATGATTTTATTCCACTTATTTTAACTAATTCAAAATTTTATTCAATAAATGAATTTAATGCTTTTGATAAATTTAGTTTTGTTTTTACTAGATAATTATGTGTCTCCCAATATTTATAATTTTTTTAGATGAATAATCTTAAACAAAATAAAAAACCATAATTTTTTATCCTCCTTTAGATAAAAATTATGATTTAAAATAATTTTATTATTTTGCTTTCTTTCTATTTTTGCCTTCTTTGCTAGTTCCACCGTACTCATATTGATAGTGATAGTAGCCTTTCTTTTTTGAATCCACTTTATTAAGTACTGTCCCCAATATTTTTGCATTAACCTTTTCAAGGAGTCCTTTAGATTTAATTGCTGAATCACGTTCTGCCTCGCCTGAAGATATAACTAAAAGGCAGCCATCCGTATACTGGGCTAGAATTTGTGCATCTGTAACCAATACTATTGGAGGAGTATCTAAAATTATAAAGTCATAGGTTTTCTTTAACTGCTCAATAAAATTTTTCATTTTTGCAGAGCCTAAAAGTTCTGCCGGGTTTGGAGGCCTTGTGCCTGAAGATAAAACATGGAGATTGGGCTGCTCAGTTTCATGGACACCTATGTTTATGTCTACTTCATTATCACTTACCAAAATGTTAGATAAGCCATTTTCGTTAGAAAATCCAAAAACCTTATGTACCTGTGGCTTTCTTTGATCACAATCTATTAATATAGTTTTATTTCCACCTTGAGCCATGACCATGGCTAAATTTGAAGAAGTTGTAGTTTTTCCCTCTCCTGGTCCTGAACTAGTTATTAGTATGGTTTTAATCTTTTTATCAAAAGATGAAAACTGAATATTAGTCCTAAGGGTTCTATAAGACTCTGACATAGGCGAAGTAGGTTCTTTAAATGTTATTAAATCTAAACCTTTCATTTGATGCACTACCTTTGCTAATTATTTTTTTAAGTATCCAATTAATTTATGTATAAATCACAACTTGCGCGCTCAAGCATTAATGCTTGTTGCATGATTAATGCTTGAAAAACTGAAATATACTTTTCTTTTTCTTTATTTTTTCCATATTCATTTCTATAGCTTTATCTAAGAGTAACAATTCTAAATTCCTTGATACTTTTTTTTCTATTTCTCTATCTATGGCTTTGGCTTCTCTAAATCCTTCTATAAGGCCTGGGCATCTCCTATTTAAGGAATGAGCATCAGAAGCTATGAAGTTTACAAGACCCTCTTTCACTAGTAGCTTCGCACAATTTTGAATTTTCTTTCCAAATAAACCTTGTAGGCTTCCTGTATTAATTTGAAATATGCATCCCTCTTCAATAAAATCATTTATATTAATAGGTGATTCATTTATGTATTCATATCTTTCTGGATGTGCAATTATAGGCTTAATATTGAGAATCCTTAGCTCGTAAATTAAATCAAGGGCATCCCTTGGCAATTTATCCATAGGAAATTCAATAAGCATATAGCTTGTCCCATTTATCCCTCTTAATTTTCCCTCTTTGCAGAGCTTAAGTGAATATTTGTCTAGCATTACTTCTTGTCCTAGCAGTATTTCTACCTTTATACCTCTAGACTTTGCCTCAAGCTTTAACTCTTGATGCAGAGCAAAAACCTGTTCATAGTGATTTTCATATATACCACTTATATAATGTGGTGTAGCTACAATAGTTTTTGTTCCTTTTTCCTCTGCCAGCTTTAACATTTTAATGCTCATTTCCATATCCTTTGAACCATCATCAATTCCTGGAAGTATATGACTATGAATATCAATCATACTATCACCTTCCTATTTTTTCTCTACAATCATTCTAGGTATTACGCCCAGTACTGGTAATCCTAAATATTTTTCCACATCACTTTCGGTCTTTACAGTGCTATCCATGTAGTCCAAAAGGAATACAATTCCAAGCGAAACCATTAATCCTAGAAAGAAAGCAATTGCAATGTTTAATTTCTTATTGGGGCTAATAGGATTTTTGGGCATAATAGCTTTATCCATTACCTGTATATCTCCACCTGTAGGATAAACCTTTTTTGAGGATTCTATAAAGGATGTTGAAATAGCATTTATAATATTAAATACCTCTTGAGGCTTTTTACCCTTAGCCGTGATTATTAGAATTTGAGTTCCAGTTTGTGGAGTAACCGTAATGCTCTTTTTAATCTGCTCTAACTCTAAATTACTATGTAATTTATCCAAAGCCCCCTGTGATACTAAATCAGACTTAGCAATTTCAGTATATGTCTTAAGTAAATTTTGATACATCATTACATCACTATTTAATTGTGCAGCCCCACTTGCAGTTTCCTGTGGCTTTCCAACTATTATGCTGGTACTAGCCTGGTAGGTTGGTTTTATAACAAAAAAACTTGCTATACCTGCTATAATAACAGCCATAACCGTTATAGAAACTATTAACCATAACTTTTCTTTTATTATTATAAGATAATCTTCAAGACTTATATTGGTTTCTCCATTCATTTCTTCATTCATCCGTAGTTCCTCCTAGTAAAAAATCATATGATTGTATTATATCATTGTTTGCTGTTGGGGTAAATAATGATTTCTATAAAATGCTATTTTTCGTACTGTTTTATATTTTCCTGATGCTTAATTAGAAATTTATTTGTTAACTAATAAAAAAATCATGTTTTGTACTTCAAAAATCAGCATGACGAAAAACTACCGAAATATAAATTTCGGTAGTTCTCCTCCTTTGCTATGGCCAAGTTTTTTTTATTTAATTTTTTATATTACCTTACTCTATTGTTTCTACTACTTTTAGTAGGTCATCTAATTTGAATTTTACAATTGGTTTATAAAAACTTACTGTATTCACTCTAACTGAAGTTCCTGCTTTGGATGAGCTGGCAGTTGTTTTGTCACTACTTACTGCTTCTACCATTCCACTTACATTAAAGTCTATAGCAGAGCTAGTTGTTACTGTAATTGCACAAGTAGCTATTTTCCCACCATCTTCAGTAGTAGCTGTAATAATGGCAGTTCCTGCTTTTATTGCTTTTATATCTGCCATTGCTGCTATACCACCTGTAACTTTAGCTACAGCTTCATTACTACTAGTCCATGTTACATTTTTATTTGTTGCATTGTCTGGGTTTATTGTTGCTACTAGCTCTATTGATTGTCCTGTTGTTACACTTGCTGTTGTTTTGTTTAGACTTACTCCTTCTACCTTAATGCCAATACTAGTTTGCACTATTTCAAAATCTAATTTAGTACTTAAAGAAGCATTAGCTGCTTTTACAAGACCATGATATTTACCTACTTCTAAAATAGTATTAAATGCAGCTTTCCCTGCTGAATCAGCAGTTAATTGATCAATGAAAGCTATATCCTTATTTTCTTTATAGATTGCTATTGTAATTTGTTGATTTAAAGCCTTAATATTATCTACCGCTACAATAACTTTCTTTTGTTCAATCTTTACAACTGCATTAAGCTCTATTGCAGGGCTTGTTGTAGTTGTTACTGTAATTGCACAAGTAGCTATTTTCCCACCATCTTCAGTAGTAACTGTAATAATGGCAGTTCCTGCTCCTATTGTTTTTATATCTGCCTTTGCTCCTATACTACTTGTAACTTTAGCTACAGCTTCATTGCTACTAGTCCATGTTACATTTTTGTTTGTTGCATTGTCCGG
Source organism: Clostridium sp. FP1 (assembly GCF_011065975.2). Taxonomy (NCBI): domain Bacteria; kingdom Bacillati; phylum Bacillota; class Clostridia; order Eubacteriales; family Clostridiaceae; genus Clostridium; species Clostridium sp. FP1. The sequence goes on from NZ_JAAMNJ020000001.1 coordinate 4,291,323, forward strand.
GTTTATTGTTGCTATTAACTCTACCGATTGTCCTGTTGTTACACTTTCAGTTGTTTTGTTTAGACTTACTCCTTCTACCTTAATACTAATACCAGTTTGTACTATCTCAAAATCTAATTTTGTACTTAAAGAAGCATTAGATGCTTTTACGAGACCATGATATTTACCTGCTTCTAAAATAGTATTAAATACAGCTTTCCCTGCTGAATCAGCAGTTAATTGATCAATGAAAGCTATATCCTTATTTTCTTTATAGATTGCTATTGTAATTTGTTGATTTAAAGCCTTAATATTGTCTACGGATACAGTAACTTTCTTTTGTTCAATTTTTACAACTGCGTTAAGCTCTATTTCAGGGCTTGTTGTAGTTTCTACTGTAATTAAACAAGTAGCTATTTTTCCACCATCCTCAGTAGTAACTGTAATAATGGCAGTTCCTGCTCCTATTGCACTTACATTTGCCTTCGATTGTGTACTACCTGTAACTGTTGCTACAGCTTCGTTACTACTTTTCCATGTTATTTTTTTATTTGTTGCATTTTCTGGATTTATTGTTGCTATTAACTCTATTACTTGTCCTGATGTCGTATTAACAGTGGATTTATCAAGACTTACTCCTGTAACAGCATAAGTTGGTGCTGGCACTTTTGCTACTTTAATTATACAAGTAGCTATTTTACCACCATCCTCAGTAGTAACTGTAATAGTCGCAGTTCCTACTCCTATTGCTTTTATATCTGCCATCGCTTCTGCACTACCTGTAACTTTAGCTACTAGTGGATTACTACTAGTCCATGTTACATTTTTATTTGTTGCATTTTCTGGATTTATTGTGGCTGTTAATTTTAGTTCTCCAGCTGCTGTCAAATCAGCAGTGGTTTTATTAAGACTTACTCCCGTAACAGGAACTGGCACATCTGCTACTTTAATTGTACAAGTAGCTGTTTTTCCACCATCTTCAGTAGTAACTGTAATAGTAGCAGTTCCTACTCCTGTTGCTTTTACATTTGCCTTTGCTCCTGCACCACTTGCAACTGTAGCTACTAGTGGATTACTACTAGTCCATGTTACGTTTTTATTTGTTGCATTTTCTGGATTTATTGTGGCTGTTAACTCTATTGACTGTCCCGATGTTGTATTGGCAGTGCTCTTATCAAGACTTACCCCTGTAACAGCATAGGTTGGTGCTGGCACTTTTGCTACGTTAATTACACAAGTAGCTATTTTCCAACCTTCCTCAGTTTTAACTGTAATAGTTGCAGTTCCTACACCTATTGCTTTTATATCTGCCTTTACTCCTGCATTACTTTTAACTGTAGCTACTAGCGGATCACTACTAGTCCATGTTACATTTTTATTTCTTGCATTACTTGGATTTATTGTTGCTGTTAATTGTAATATGTCACCTATTGTTAATTCTGAAGTTGTTTTATTTAGACTTACACCTACAACATCATAAGCCGCTGTTGATCCTCCACTTGATCCTCCACCTGTGGATGGTGGTGTTGGCTTTGATGGATTTACTTTTTTCTCAACTGTTCCTAAACCTGTTTGTGCAACAGTTTGACCATTCTGATCTAATGTAGTAACTGTTGAACCCTTCCCTAGCTCCAAAACTACTGGACTATTAGTAGTTATTTTCTCTATTTTAGTGTTTTCAGTTGTAGCAACAACTGCTTTCTTATTTACTTCTACTTGACCGAAATTACCATCGAGAGTTATTTTTTCATTATTTGCAGGCTCTATAACAACCTTTAAAATTTTAGCATCCTTAGCTGTTTTTAGAGTTGCTTTAGTTTTAACTATTATATTTTTATCAAAGCTTCCTCTTAGTTCAATTAAACTCTCAGTTTTGCTTTGATTTTCTAAAACCTCAATATTACCAAAGGAACCTTCTGCGGCATCAAGTATTACACTTGATTTGACCTCTGTTTTTTCAATACTTGTTTTACCTTTAATTTCTATTCTAACTGATTCCTTAGCATTGGTACTATTAACATTTAATGTTTTTACATTAATATTGTTAAAGTGAATACTATTTGCTGCTCCTGAAAGAACCTCTATAGTACCCGCAGTTACATTATCAAGCTTTACTGTACCTTTTTCTCCTGGATTAAGGATTAAAGTTCCTTCAACTTTAACATTATTCAAAGTTGCATTGTTGCCAGTTATTGTAACATTGCCTTTAACATTTGCATTATTTAATACAACATCATTTGCTGTTATATTAATTTTTTTGTTTATTTCCATTGGGTTTTTTAAATCTTTTGAACCATATATTACTCCATTTTCCTTGATATTAATTTCTGTAATTTCAGGCTGTACTTTCTTTTCAGTAACAGTTATTACTTTTAATTTCCAAGCCTCATATATACGTCCATTAAATTTAGCTTCCTTACCCCATAAAGTAGAGTTTGATGACATAGCCCAAACATCTAGAACATAAGTACCAGGTTTATCAGCTAGGAAGCTTAGATCTTTTCTATAAGCCTCATTATCTAGTTTCCACGCATTACTATTTACATCATAGACATGTAATTTGTAAGTGTATGGGTCTTTCATTCCTGAGATGTCTTCGATTCCATTTACTTTTATGGTTTCTCCAACTACATAGTTATCCTTTTCTATATTCATATCTCCATTAGTATAAACTCTGTTGTTATTATCCTTATTTACACAATTTAGATATGAAATATAATAACTATCATATCCACCGTTTTTGTTTTTAAAATTACCTTCCGTGTCTGCTTTTTTTACCCAAATAGAAAGTTTGTACTTTCCAACTTCATATTTAGCTGACCCAGCCACCTTAGTAATATCATTTGCATTTCCAGCATTAGTGTAGTTCGGAGTTAACTCCTCCCACTTATCGCTTCCAATCTTATTTTGGAATATTCTGTACTGCACTTTCTCTGCTCCCATAGCCCTTAAGTAAAAGGTCTCAGAATCACCCTCCACTAATGGCGAATGCTCAACTCCTAAAAAAGCAACTTCTGTAATAGTTTCAGCAGCTTTTGCCGGTACATAGCTTAAAAAAGTCATAGCAATAAATAATATTGCTAAAACTGAACTAAGCCTTTTTTTTAATTTCCCCATTCTTCTCCCCCTTTTATCATATATTGAACTGTAGTCTAAGTCATTTATAAAAAGATGAGGAAAGCGTATTGACCACATCTTTTTATAATTACTTGCATTACTTTACTACGGGTATTTGAATTGCTTCTGATAAAGATTCTTGTCCTTCTATACTATCCCAAACAAAGCATTTAACTATATAATCTCCATCAGTAGGCATTTTAAAGCTCGTTGAAAGGGTAGCTTTTCCTCCAGCTTTTACAACTTTAGGATCTTTAGCATATCCTACTAATTTATTAGTCAATTTATCATATACAGCAAAAATCAATGTTACTTCTTGATCTTTAAGTGTGTAATTTACAGCATTTATCTCAATCTTTGCATCTGCGGCTAATTTAATTTCTTTTGGCATATTTGCTGTCTGAACTGCTATTCCTGTAGCTATTCCTTTAGCCTTTGCTTCTACTTTTGCTTTTCCAACAACATTTCCTTTTTCATCTACAGCAATTATAAATCCTCTATGAGTTCCTTGCGTATTTGGTATTTTTAACCCACAACTTATATTTGCTATTTGTCTATCAAGAGTAACATTGGGATTCTTAATTTCTATAACATTTTCTCCATGTGATGAATTAGCTACTTGCATTGTGAAATCATAATTTGTAACATCTGCTGTTCCATATGCAATTATTGCTAAGGCATATTTACCTGCTTTAAGGGATTCTAAATAAATATCTTCATCACTGCCGCCATTACCTGATGATGCAATCTTATCTCCTAATTCTCCCTTTTCATCAACTTTATAAAGCTCGAGATCTATATCATCCCCAGCGAATTGTGGATTTCTAGTATGGAATCTAGCTACTATATTTGCATCATTTTCTGGTATAGTAAATGGTACTAATGTGGTATCCCCATTATTAATAGTTTTTCTTTCTTTAACTATATTTGTATTTTCTCCTACAAGTCCAGTAGCTTTCAGCGTTATTGCTTTTGAATCATTTTCTGTAGCATTTAAAATTTTCATGGCAAGGTCTTTTTCAATGTATTCCCCAGCCTTACCTTCATATAAAACTACCGATGGGTCAATAACCACTCCTTGCATTTCTGCTTTTATGGTATGTTTTCCTTTAGCTTTAGTAGCAGCGTCTGGACCATATGTTCCTATTGAACCTCTGCTAGAATATACTGCCACTTCCCAAGTTCCTGCTGTAGGATTGTCAAGAATTATTTCTTGTTTCCCAACATTAAGAAGTCTTGCCCCTCCCAAATCTTCTCTTTGTATTCCTGATGGTTCTGCAACGAATGCAGATACATAGCTTAAATCCTCTTTATCATTTCTTTCAAGCGTTATTTTTACCTTTTCTGTTCCATTAGGAATTTTTATAAAGTGCTTGTCCCATTCTTGTAAACCAAATTCTCTTGATTGACTTTCAGTTACAACTGGGCTTTTTATATTTAAATCTAAATAATTAACTAGGGTTATTGGAATGAATCCTTCATTTAATGTAGTACTAGGATCATCCATTCTAATTATTAATGAGTTTACTCCTTGATTTAGCTTAGACTTGTCTATTTTTAAAGTTAAAGTTTTAGACTCCCCTGCTGATAATTTAAGAGTATCTTGCGGTAATGTTAACCATTCTGTTTTGTATACCTTTTCATTATAACTGTCTTTAACCAAGTTTACGTTTACTGCTTGATTCTTAGTATTAGTAATTGTAACCTTTACTTCATTTGGAATATCGCCATTTCTTACATAAAGTCCTTCTGGAGTATAATTTAATTTTTCTGTATAGTTAAATTCAGTCTTTAATACTATATCATTTCTATCTATATAACTTCCATCTTTCTTTAAACTTCCTTGATCTAGTCCTTTTCCTTTTAAGCCTTCTAAATATGTTAATGCTAAGTTTGGATCAATCATACCCCCACCTATTTCAGCTGGCTTATAGATCTTATTGTTTAAATCTTTATTTCCAGTTTCAAATATAGCTTCTTTAACTACAAGTGGGTGATATGCTATACCTTTTTCATTAATAGCTTGCTTTATAGCAGCAAGCACACCTGCTGTATATGGACTTGACATACTTGTTCCTTGCATTAATCCGTGTCCTACAGTTTCCTCTTTGCCTGCTCTTATTTTTTCTGCAAACCACATTGGATATGATGAAACTTGACTTCCTGGAGCTACTATTGTTGGTTTTAATCTACCATCTTCTGTTGGTCCATTACTTGAAAAGTACCACATATTATCTGGCACTGTAGGGTATCCATAGTTTGACCATGCTGGATTATACGCACCTACTGTGACTGCCCACTCACTAGTTCCTGGGGTTCCTATTGAGTTTGTAACGGGTCCTTCATTTCCTGCTGAAATAGCAAAAATAGTGCCATATTTTTTAGTTAATGTATTTACTAAGATAGCCGATGGCTCTCTTTGGTCATTTAAGTCTGGTAAACTTCCAAGACTCATGTTAACAGTATCTGCTCCATTTTCACAAGCATATTCCATAGCTGCCATATATGCAGATTGTGGCGTACCAGAATGACTTTGGAATACTCTACATGCCATTATTTGAGCTCCTGGTGCAGCCCCTTTTAAAGTTCCATCAGTTATTAAATTTCCTTCTTTATCTTTTAATGTCTTGTCTACAAATGGGAGTACTTCATACCCATTTCCTGCTGCATCTCCCGAAACATGAGAACCGTGCTCATTTCCATCGTATCCTAAATTTACAATCCATTGTTTGCTTCCATCTTTAAGTTCTCTATTTTCAACTTCAGTTGCTACAAAATTATATTGACTTCCTACTGGATTTTTCCCCTTGCCAGCATCCACAAATTTATTTGATAATTTATTATATGTCTTTTCATATTCAGCTTTAACTACTGGTTTTCCATCTTTTAATACAGGTTTTTTATCTTCACCCATTTCAAATATAACTTTATCTGCCATAGGTTTTACGAGCTCTTTATATACGCCCATTTCTTTTTCTTTTGTAAAGTCATTGTCTGCATTAGTGTCTACAAATATTTTATCATTTGCTTTATCCGAATCAGAATAATTCATAACAACTACTGGGAATTTATCTTTAAAAGTTCCATTATTATTTAAATCATGTGGAATTTTTTTGTTAGTACTACTATCAACCCTATATACAGGTTCCTCAAAGAAATATCCAAATAATACCTTTTCGCCCGCACTATCTGGTAAATACATTTTTGCTTCTCCATCTTCTATATATTTTTTTCCATCCGCTGTTTTAACATCTGTTTCTTTTAATTTTACATCGCCTTCACCAAAATCAGTATATTTTTTATAGAAATCTTGATAATCTACAATTTTAATCTTACCATCGGTAGTAAGGGTAAGCATTTCATTCCCTGGTTCTACGCCTGTATCAATGATAGCTATTTTTGTTCCTTTACCATCAAACCCCGCTCTCCAGAACTTTGTCATTCCTACTACCTCGTTACAGTATTCTAAGTTAGGCTGAGCTATACCACCCTTTAGGTCCTTAGCTTCTTCCAAATCAATAGGTTTAGGTAATTGTAATATTTTATCTCTACCAACAGCTTTAACTTCTTTTATATTACCAATATTATTTGCTTTATTTGCAGGAATATTTACAACATAAACGCTTGTACTCATTTTGTTTACTTCTGCACCTAGACTTTCTAATTTTTGGGTTATATCACTTCCTTCACATACTAGAAGTAATTCCACAGTTTTTTCAGTTTTGGGATTATCAACTCCTTGCCCTAAAATAGCTTTACTGATTTGTGCTTTGATAATTAATTCATCGGATTTAACTGGTTTATCTGTTTTTAAATTTCCAAAGCTTTTCGTATTGCTGTCTGTATACTGAATTCCTTTAGCCATTGCAGGTAAACTGCTAGTTGCAAGCAGAGTAGCAGTTATAACTGCTGAGATTAGTTTTTTATTCAAAATAATGCCCCCCTTTTTTATAAACATAAAAATAAAATACATTTAAAATTCCCTATTTTTACATTATTGTATTATTATACTATTTATATATTACATTAGCAATATATAAATTGTTTGACAATTGATTTTTTTATCCTACTGTTCCTTTATATATGTTGATTTTTCATTTATCAAAAAAAATATAAAATCACTCTCAGTAAAAATTCCCTAAGAGTGATTTTATGTGTATAAATGAATTTATGAAAGAGTTACTATTAATATGCATTCTTATTCATAAATCCCTTAAATATTGTAAGGAAAAGAATTTTCATATCAATAGTAATGCTCCAATTTTCAATATAATATATGTCATATTCTATTCTCTTATGGATGGAAGTATCCCCTCTCCAACCATTAACCTGGGCCCAGCCTGTCATCCCCGGCCTAACATGATGCTTAATCATGTATTTGGGTATCTCTTCCTTAAATTTGTCCACATAAAAAGGACGCTCTGGTCTTGGACCAATAAGGCTCATATCACCCTTTAAAACGTTAAACAACTGCAAAAGCTCATCAATACTTATTTTCCGTATAAATGATCCAAATTTTGTTTTTCTAGAGTCTTCCTTAGTAGTCCACTTATTAACCTCATCTTCAGTCCGTTGTACTTTCATAGAACGAAACTTATACATAGTAAAGGGCTTTCGATTTCGTCCAATTCTTTCTTGCTTGAATATAATGGGGCCTGGTGATGTAAGCTTCATTATTAAAGAAGTTACAAGCATTATGGGTAAAAATAAAATAATACTTAAGATTGAAAACACTATATCAAATGCCCTCTTTATAAAATTGTTTAGAAAATTATCAAGAGGTACATATCTTAAATTTATCATTGGAAGCCCATCCATATCCTCAAGATAAGGTTTGGAAGGTATATATTTATAATATCCAGGAATAATCTGAACTCTAATTCCCATCTTTTCACAAACCCCAATTATGCTCCCTATTTTGAAGTATTCCTTTAAATCAAGAGTTATAAATATCTCATTCACATTAAATTCATTTAAAAATGACTGTAAGCTATCAATTTTACCCAGGATTTTTATGCCTTTATAATACTCCAATGTAGCTGCTACTTCCTCATAGGTGTCTTGATCAAAATTATTTAACTCAGCCTTTAGATTATTATTGTTTATACTTCCTACTTCTACATTATCATCAAGAATACCTATAATATTGTATCCCCAATGGGCGTTAAAAACTAATTTACTCATAAGTTCATAGGTCATTTCACTTAAGCCTATGACAAGGATATGCTTAAGATTATAGCCATTTTTTCTTAGTCTTCTAAGTATTAAACGCATTATGAATCTTTCAATAAAGGTAAATGTAATGCACAATATACCGAAAATAAATATGAGATAACGAGAATAGTCTACAACCTTAAATAAATAAAGTGCTAAAATAAATATTAAGATTCCTACCACATTGGACCTTATAATACTGATTAATTCTTCAAATGGTTTTCTCACTCTTTGAGTTGTGTATAAACTAAATACGCTATAAATAAAAAGGTATAAAGGTATTATAAATATCAGTGGAAAAAGGTATTGCTCAAAGGTTAAATGTCCATCATTTATATTAATAAATCTACTTTTAAATCTAATAATCCAGGATAAGACTAGAGCCAATATAATAGAAATAGCGTCAATAAGTACAAGAGCTTTGCTTAAGTATTTTTGATTTTGCCTTATCATATTAAAAAATACCCCCCTAAGTAAAATACTAACTAATCTACGTTAATTACTGAAAGACTCAGCTTTACCTTAGTTTAAAGAAATTAATAAAAAAAGACACTGACATTTTTACTATTATTGTAGCAAACACAATTCCAGTAACTATAAAATTATATTTATTACGGTAATGCTTATTATAAAATATATACATGGCTCTGTGAAACTCATAAATAGTCTTATATCTTTTCCTTTTACTACTGCCACCCTTATAGTGTATAGTTACAGCTTTTGGATAATAAATAACCTTGTAACCAGCCTTTTTTATTCTAAAGCACCAGTCCAGATCTTCTCCATACATAAAGAAGGTCTCATCCAAAAGGCCTACCTTACTAAGTACCTCTTTTCTAACCATCATAAAAGCTCCTGTAAGAGCATCCACTTCATTTATTTCATAAATGGGAAGGTAGTTCAACGTATATTTCCCAAACCTTTTCCTAGCTGGAAATAATTTATGAAGCTTTAATATATAATATAAAGAAGCCTCTGGCGTTGGAAACCCACGTCTGCAAGCATGGTCAAGCTTGCCACTACCAAGTAGTAACCTGCATCCAAGTGCACCTATTTCCATATTACTATCCATATAATGCAAACATTTTTGGAGGCAATCCTCAAGAACTTTTGTATCAGAATTTAAAAGTAAAATGTAACGTCCAGAAGCTTCTTTAATCCCTATATTATTCGCTTTTGAAAACCCAAGGTTGTCCTTATTCTCTATTAGATTAACTTCTGGATATTGCCTTTTAACCATCTCAATGCTTCCATCGGAGGAATCATTATCAACAACAATAATTTCATATTTAGTATTATCCCCTGTATCTATAACAGACTTAATTGTATCCCCTAGTAATTTTTTTGTATTATAGTTTACTATAATTATTGATATATCTATCATTACTAAAACCCTCGTTCTTAATTTTTACCAAATTATAATATAACTTCAATTTAAATCATATTACAATTTAGTAAAATGTTGTAATTATTTTCACTCATTACATAGCTAATATTATCTTAGTATAACTATAAAATGCCTTAAGGATTTTTTTAGCTTTAGTAGTATATAGTAAAAAGTATTTATAATTAGCTCATATTCTACTTTTAAATAATTAGCTAAATTTTTATTATAATACTTAGTTTTTTTTATAAGAGAATATTTATTAAAGGCTTCCTTAACGCCATTTATATAATCATTTCCAAAACCTATTTTATAGAAGAATACTACTTTCACTAAAAATCCAATCATTAAGAACGGTAAATTTACAATCAATTGTAAATTAGGCATATTTTTTATAACTAGATAAATATTATTTCTACCAGCAAGCCTTACTTTAAAGCTATTATATTTGCTTCCACTTGTAGCGCTGCCGATATGATAAACAATAGCCTTACTACAATAGATGTTTTTATATCCATTTAACTTAGCTCTGTAGCTAATATCAACATCTTCCATATAAGCAAAAAAAGACTCATCAAAATATCCAACTTTTTCTAATAAATCTTTTCTATAGATTGCAGCTCCTGCGCAGCTACTAAAAACTTTTTGATTTTTAGTATATTTTTCCCATGAAGCTCCATCTCCACGTTTATAAGCCCAGCCTAAAATTGTATACCCGTCCCCTGCATCATCAATTTTATTTCTTTCTGAATATTGCATCATTTTGCTACAGCAAGAGAATATATTTTCATCATCTTCAATGCATTTCACTAAATTTTGGAGCCAAAACTTGTCTACTTCCGTATCATTGTTTAATAAAACCACATATTCTGAATTGGAAGCTTTTATACCCTCGTTCACGGCCCTGCTAAAGCCGTAGTTTTCTTTTAAAGATATAAGTTTCTCTTTAGGATAGTTTTCTAAAATGAATTCACAGCTACCATCCTGTGAGGCATTGTCCACTATTATGATATCAAAGCTTTGAAAAGACTGACTGTATAAAGACTCCAAACAAACCCTGATATATTTCAGACCATTGTAGCTTGGAATTACTATTGATACCTTATGTAGCTTGTCTACTTTCATGCTCTTTCACCTTACCTTAAACTAAAATCTTCTCTATCAAGTGTCAAATTAATATTATAATAGGGATCCCCTCTCTGGAGTTCTTGCTTCCATCTATTTTTAAATCTTACAACTTCACCATTAAATCTAGCCTGTTTTTCTGGTGTATCTTCGCTACCTCTGGAAATTGATTCATAGTGATATGCCTCTGCATAAGGTGTCCATACAATTAAGTATCCAGATTTTCTAATTCTCATACATAAATCAACATCGTTAAAAGCAACTTCAAAAGTTTCATCAAATCCATCAATCTCATTAAATATAGTCTTTTTCACCATAAGACAAGCCGCTGTTACCCCGGATACGTTTCTAGCAAAAAATAAATTTCCCATATAACCAGTTGCATTTCTGTCAAAATTTCTAAAATAATGTCCTGCTAATGTTAATATTCCTATACCTAATCCTGCATGTTGAATACTATCATTAAAATAATAAAGTTTTGCACCTACTGCCCCTACATCTTCTCTTTGAGAATACATTAGCATTTCTTGTAACCAGTTTTCGCTTATAATTTCTATATCATTATTTAAGAATAATAAATGTTCTCCATTTGCATGAGTAACTCCAAAATTATTAATGGCAGAATAGTTGAATTTCCCTTTGCTTTCATAAATAACAACTTTAATATTTTGATATTTTTCTAAAGTTTTATAATACTCAAAAGTTTCTAGCTTTGTACTATTATTTTCTATTATTATTATCTCTATATTTTTATAAATTGATTTTTCTAAAATAGAGTTTATACATTTTGAAAGATCTACAACATGATCTTTATTAGGTATTAATATAGAAATTAAGGGGTTACCTATTATGTTATATTTTATTCTATAAATATTAGGGTGTACTACAGAACTTTCTACTATAGCTTTTAAATTACATCTTTCCAAATGTGCTTTTACAGCATCAATTCCAGCTTGAATAGTATATGGTTTTGCATAGGGATCAGAAGCAACAGAATTCGAACTAACTCTCCAGTGATACAATATCTTAGGAACATGCACAATATGTTTTGCTTTTTGCGTTAATCTTAAAACCATATCATGGTCTTGTGAACCATCAAACTCTTTTCTAAATAAACCAACTTCATCAAGTAAGCTCCTTTTAAATACAGTAAAATGACAAATATAATTATTTGCCCTTAAATTATCAATTGCAAAATCTGGTTTATAATAAGGATCAAAACAAAGATTAATATCTGTTTCAAATTTATCTTCATCACAATAGACAAAATCAGCGTTTTTCTCACAAATAGCCTTCATATATTCAAATAATGCTGATGAATGTAATATATCATCATGATCAAAAAGAGCTATATAATCTCCTGTAGCCATTTTGATACTCTCATTTGTATTTTCTGAAATGCCAAGATTTTTCTTTAAAACTTTATATTTTATACGCTTATCTTTTTTGATATAATCTAGAACTATTTTTTTAACATATCCATGATCTTTATCGCTGCCATCCGCAAGACATAACTCCCAATTATTATAGGTTTGGTCAATGCAAGAATTAATCATCTCACATAAAAAATTCTCAGGAGTATTATATAAGGGCACCACTATACTAAATTTAATGTTTTTAGTGAATTTTGTATTGATTTGAATTTCCTTTTTTTCATTTGTTAAAATGTTTAATCTTGCATAATCTTTATAGCCCTTTGCACTTTTAGATTTACGCTTTATTTTTTTAAAAGTATATTTGATGCCATTTTGCTTTAAACACTTTAGTCCTTTGCAAAATTTATGTGTATATCTATTAGATTTTAAATTTTTTTTTATAAAGTCTAAAACTACCCTAAGGGGCTTTGTTATCTCCCAACTAGTTGAGTTTGCTATAATATTATAAGAAGTTTCTATATGTGATAATTTGATATTTATCTCATCTCTTTGTGCAATTGCTTCAATATAATTAAATTTATAGTTTTCTATTATGCTATTTAATTCTTGTGTCAACTTATCTTTTTCTATAATTATATTTTGTTTTTCAATTATTTTATTTTCTTTTTCATTTATTTTATGTTCTTTATCCCTTATTATATTTTCCTTGTCATTTATTATATTTTCTTTCTCCCATATTGTATTTTCTTTTTGTTTTATATTTAAATTTCTATCTTCAATTATATTTTTAAATAGTTGTTCATATTTATTTATATTATCTGAATCATAATCTATAAGAATATGTTCATAATATAGTACCTTTATATTCATACCTTTAACATCTAAATATATTTGGGGGTCATTGGTTGAAAAAATATATATAGAAGCATATAAATTAATTCCAGTTGTATGTAATATATTTATATCTACTTTTTTATCATCAATTGTTGTATATATATTTTTAATGTCAATTACACAATTATTTTCAATGGGATCTAGTCTTAATTGGCTTATTTCTTTAAATCTACTAAATTGTAATTCTATAATATTATGACTAGGATTTATAAATTTACTAATTTTCTTAATTTCACTATAGTTATCATCTGTTTTTTCCTTAATATAACATGTGAATTCATATTCATAATTCATATCTAAATTTACTTGTTTCAAAGGAGAACATATCATTACATATTCTTTCTTTTTTACTTCAAAAACAAACTGATATAAATTTCCTTTATCCCTTTTCCTTAATGATTTTGCACATTCTTTACTTACGCAGTTATAATTATTATCTATTTCATTTTCTCCAACTCTACAATGAGTAGCTCTTTCTATTACTGTTTTATATCCACTTTCCTCTATCATTCTTACTAAGGATTTATAAGAAAAAAAACTTATATGGGTATTATCCAATAATCCTACTTCATTATATTTAAATTCATCATTAATTAAATCAATTATCACAGAATTGTGTGCAATATTGGGAGCAGATATGATTATTGAACCACTATTTTTAAGGATTCTATTACATAGTTTTAAAACCTTACTGGGAAAATATAAATGTTCTAATACATCTGCAAATACAATATAATCATACTGTTCATTTTTTAATTCATCTAACCATTTGTACTTTTCAATATCTCCTAAAACTTCCCCAACAAAACTTTTATTACTATACTGCAAGGCTTCTAGTCCAGCACTCTCATCTATTTCAACAATATCAATGCTGCAATTCAGATTTTCGCTTAAATATTTTGTCATTCTTCCATTTGCTGGTCCAAACTCTAATACTTTAGATTTTGGTTTTATCATATTTATTATTATTGATAATGAATTTTCACTATCTAAATCCAACTGAAAATTATATTTACTCAAAAATCTTCCCTCCATACATGTGGCATTATGTATCTACCTTCACCAATATAATCAGAAATTACCGTTATATCCTTTATATTAGATATATATTGAATTGGCACTGTGGCTGTTTCTTCAAACAATGCTACATGAAAATAATATTTTCCACCTATTGCTCTGATTCCATATGTATATTCTAATTGAAACTTATTCCTTCCATATTTCCAGGGAATTGAGATTTTATCTAATAGAGTATTTAATCCGCATACATAATCATCAGTTATGCTCTTAATAGCTATTCCTAAAACTGGACTTTTTATATTTTCATCATAAACATCATAGGTCACATCTATTTTTAAATATTCATCCAATTTAACTTCATTAACTATATTATTAGATTTATCTAGAATTTTAAAATCTATTACTTCAGCAATATTTTCTCCTGGGACAAAAGGCTTAAGTTGATTGTTTTTTTCTAAATCATAATTTTCCTCTTGAACCTGAGCACATTTTAAGAAATCTAAATATTTATCGGCAATTCTATTTACTTCCCCAATTTCTTTCATAAAACCGTCATTTAACCAAATAGCTTTCATGCAAAATCTTCTTATAGCATTTATATCATGGGATACAAATAGTACCGTGGTTCCCCCTTCCATCATTTTCTTCATTTTATCCATACATTTTATTTGAAACCTAATGTCTCCAACAGCTAATGCCTCATCCACTATTAAAATATCTGGTTCCACATTAATTGCCACTGCAAAAGCTAATCTTGCAAACATGCCTGAGGAATAGGTCTTTACTGGTTGGTCTATAAATTCTCCTATATTGGCAAATTCCATTATTAGATTTACTCTTTGATCCATCTGCTCTTTAGTGTATCCCATCATAGTTCCATTTAAGTATATATTTTCTAATCCTGAATACTCAGGGTTGAATCCTGCTCCAAGCTCCAATAATGCTGATATCTTACCATTCACCTTAATATTTCCCATGGAAGGAGTAAGTACTCCAGTTATTATTTTTAATAAAGTGGATTTACCTGAGCCATTAGTACCTAGTATCCCTATTGTTTCGCCCTTTTTTACTTCAAATGATATATTATTTAATGCATAATGCTCTCTGCTATATTTCTTTTTTGATGGGCTTAAGGATTCTTTAAGTCTATCCAGTGGCTTAGCATATAATTTATATATTTTGCTTAAGTTTTCTACTTTTATTGCTATATCTGGCATTTGCATCTCCTTCTACAGTACATCTGCAAAATGTGGCTTCAATTTTTTAAATATAATTGCTCCAAAAGCAAATAATCCTAGTGTTATTATCCAAAAATATAGGGTTTGGAAATACCTTTGGTAAAACCAAACATGATTTATAATGGTATCTCTGTATCCTTCTACTATATAGTACATAGGATTTAATTTTACTATCCATTGAAATCTTTGAGGCACTATTGTATAGCTCCACATTATTGGTGTCATCCACATTCCTATTTGCAAAAATATATTTATTATTTGTCCTAGATCCTTAAAAAATATCACTATTGCTGAGGTTGCGTAGGATATTGAAAGTGCTATAAAAAAAGTGCAAAATGAGTAATATATTAATTGTATTGTATACTGAGATGGATAAAATCCGTATATTGCAGCCACTATAAATAAAAATCCTATAAACACTAAATGTACAAATAAAGCTGATATTATTTTAACTATTGGTAGTATGCTTATTTTAAATACTACTTTTTTAACTAAATAACTATATTCCACCATACAATTTGTAGCATTAAGTAATGCTTCCTGAAAGAAAAACCAGGGAACCAGTCCTGTCATAAACCATAATATAAAGGGTACATCTTTTATAGGTGAACCTGCTTTTAGTCCAAATTCAAACACAAACCAATAGATTAGTATGGTTACAATCGGCTGAATAAAGGCCCAGGTAATACCTAAATATGAACCGGCATATTTTGTCTTAAAATCATTTTTTGACAAATTCCATATAAGTACTTTATTATTATTCAACTCTTGAATTAATGTAAATACACTTTTAGACCTTTTTAGTAAGATTAGTATTAAAAAGTCTAAGATTATACAAATCCCTATCTTGAGTATATTATTTAGCCTTTCCATATGTTTAGCGAAATTCATCACTACCTTAGGATTCAACTTGTAATTTATATAAGGGTCTGTACCTACTGTATTTATGTGTAATGTGTTTTGTCTTTTTTTAATTTGAGCTTGATTACTACCCTCTAACATTCCATCCATATCTAGCTCTATACTTTTACCTAATTGTGATAACTCAATATCTGATATAGTCATATTTGAAAGTTTATTACCTAAATCAAATCTCAGTTCTAAAGCATCCATTGGAATTGTAAATTTCAAAGTTTTTTCTTTTTTTATATCTATATAATTTTTCTTTTCAGATTGCTTCTCAGACCAGGAACCCTTATTTTTAAAAAACAGTTGATATGTGTCTTCTTTATCTGATATTAATTTGTAACTTAAAGTTATATTTTTACTTTCTAAATTACAATATTTAAATATTAAAATATTAGATATAATTATTAAACCAATTAATATAACTCGCTTGATAAATTTATTTTTTCTCATATTTTTATCACTTTCCATCTTTAAATAGTTTTATGTGTCAAAATTTTATTAATACTTATTCCCATTCCTAGCAGTATCCAAAATACTGGTGCTACTGATACTACGCTGTCGTTAAATATAGCAGCTCCTAAATATCCCACTACTGCTACAAAAATTCCAAGTCCAGCAATAGAATTAAAATCTTTAAAATCGCTATTATAGTAAATTTTAAAACTTTTTACAATGTACATTATAAATAAGGCTAACATAGCTATTAAGGATAGCACCCCTGTGTTAATCGCTGTTTGTAGGTATAAATTATGCGGCTTGTCCACTAATTGCCACATATCACCATTATATGCATACATCTTTCCTTTAATATCCTGCTGTGGAAAGTATGCCGCAAAAGTATCTGGTCCATGGCCAAGTAATAATTTATCTTTAACTAAGGGTAAAGATCTTGACCATATATATCCTCTTGAAGAAGCTAGAAGTTCCTTACCTTTAAAACCAAAACTTTTGATGTTATCTATATCTATGCTTTTTCCTTTATAATCAACAATTCCAATGTATTTGGATTTCAATTCAAAATATAGCTTTATATTTCCTTTATTAATATATAAAATATTTTTCCCATTCATATTAGCTAATGTAATATCATAATTTTTATATCTTTCATCCTTTAATATTATTTTCCCAGTGTCACTCTTATTTTCTATAGTAATATTTTTTTTACTCTCATCAGTGAAAAGCATATCAGCTTCCCTAATTTCAATGTTTAAAATCCTATTATCTATATTAATAAAGGCAGTATTCCCCTTTGTCTTTACATCTTTTAATGGTATAAGATTTCTAAAGTCTTCAGTTTTCTTATCTGATATAAACGCTGTTTTTAATTCACTAGATAATGTTTTTATTCTTGAACTAAGGGCTCCATTTGATATAAGATTAAGGGCTACAAATACAACTATAAGAGCTATAACTGCTATCCCAAAATTTCTCTTTTTTTCTTTTACATACTTACGCATCATTATTAGTAATACTATTAGAGCTATTCCTCCACCAATAAGTCCTGCACGAGAATTACATGCAATCCAATTTATAGCCATAAGTGTAGTGCCTATCCCCATAAATATTTTTGCTTTTTTATTTTTTATTAGTATAAAAATAGTAAGTGTTAATGGAAATAACATTGCCATATAACTTCCTACATAATTATAATGATACAAAGTTGAATATATTACATTCTTTCCAAACTTGAATTCAACTTTATCTGCTTGGCTCATAAACTCACTTGGAAGCATAAAACTTTTACCAAAATTAGTTTTAAATACATCTAGGCCTATATACTGAAATACACCTATAGTTCCAATAATAATAGCCGAGAAAATTAAAGTTGTAAGTATAAATTTCACATGATACTCGCTATCTACTAATATCATAGTAACTACCAAAATTATCATATAAGCTAATAGGACAAACATGCCTTCATATCTATCTACAAATCCCCAAATAGATATATCCTTATACTCCGAAAATAGAGTGGATAAAATAACAACAAGACTATATACTGCAATAGGTATAAAGTAATACGATTTTTTTAAAATCTTAAATTGTTCTTGATAACCTTTTATCATAAGCATAATTATTGAAAATAGGCTGCAACCAAGAATCCAAACCATCTTATAATAAGAGAAAAAGTCACTAACCTGTTTTGCTCCAGTCCAAAATTCAAATCGGGCCCCTGATAATGGAATAATTTTCAACCTTACAATGATTGGAACTATAAAAATCATAAGCATTAACGGAATTAAGTGATATGCTTCATCTTTTTTGCAATATTTATTCATTTTTCCCCCTTTTAACTATATACCCTTTATTTACTATTAATTTCCTTACCATTATACCATAATAATCCTAAATATCAATATTCTATAAATTGAAATGCATTGATTTTTTTGTAGTGAATTTCACTGAAGTTTTACAATCAAAAGAAAAAGAGAACCATCATTTCTGATAATTCTCTCATTTCGATATTTTTTTAATTTCTCCCATAGGCGAGTTAGTAAGCAGTAATAGTAATTATTGTTGTTGTTTCGTTTCCTGCACCGTCTTTAAGTGTTACATTTAATCTGACTGCATCATTCACTAGAGCAAGATAACTTTTTAAAGTTCTTACAGACATACCATCTCCTTTAGGCGCGAATGACCCCAGTATATCAGCTACAATAATAGTAACTTTACCTGAATCATCCGTTGTAAAAGTTTTAGAGCTTCCCATAGCGAAAATTTTTATAGTAGCTTTTTCACTAGCATTTAAGGTTATGGCAGTAAGCATATCAGTATCTTTTTTACCAGCTAGGGACACTTTAAAATCACCACTGGCATCTTTAGTAGCTGAAACTGATTGTCCAATAACTAAGGATACTGAATTAAGAGCTGGACCAGTTACATCTAGCACTTTAACAAGTTTTAAACGTGTTACTAAATCTGCTCTTATTGTATTTGTTGAAACGTCAGATGATAGAGCATTAACTAAAGCACTTGCAGCATCTATATCTGCTTGTAGTCTGCTAACTTCAGCTTTAACTACTGCCACAGTTGCTGTTGCAATTTTAGCAGTAATGTCTACTGGCGTTGTAACAAATGCGTCTTTATCTGCAGCATCAAATTTATTTTTTTCAGTGGCACTCTTATAAACTACAGATGGTATAGCACTTGTAACTACTGCTAATCCAGTTTTATTATTAATCCAATTTCCTTCAAAATTTTTTACATAAATTTCTCCACCTGCAACTATTTCATTAGTGATTTCTGTAATATTCGCAGGTTCGTTTGCATAAGCTAAGCCAAAAGCTTTATTACCTATTACAACGCTGCCATTAGGCATTGCTGCATACGCTGTGAAAGTTGTTGCTGCTGATATCATTACAGCTGCAAGAAGTGAACTTGTAATTTTCTTGTTCATATATTTTTACCTCCATTTTTTTGATTTAATTTAACCACTTTTATTAACCTTAGTTGAAAATAAAAGCCACCATACCAAAAGATATGATGACTTATACTATATATTTAGTTAGTTGATAACTATATATTTCCCACAAAATGTTTTATGGAGTAGTCAGTGATATGTTCTGACTTAATAAATTCTAACTGATGTGATTGTTTTGAAATGTTACTTTCTGTATTTATTAATAAGAGAAGGACAAATCCACAAATGTCCTTCTCTTATTTCATAATTATTATTTGTTCATACTATTAACTTTAAATTATTTTAAAGCATTTACTAAAGTATATGATACAGTTATAGGTGTACCATTTGAACCTGTTACAGTAAGAACTACTTTTGTACCTTCTATTAAGTTACTACCAAAGTATTTCAATACTTGTGCTTTTACTGCTTCATAGTTGTCTAGTACTGCTTGTGTAGTTCCTACTGCTGGTGATGCATTAACAATAGCAATTTCTGTATTACCCAATTTAACACTACTTACTCTAATAGTCTTAAGTTTGTCGAATACTCCTGAACCAGTTGTTGCAGAAGCATCAGTTACATTGATTTTATCTCCTACTACTGTACCACCTAATACTTGGTTATTAATAAGAGCTAAGCTTACAGCATATTCTGCTATAGTTGCTTTCTGTTCTGCTGTTTCTACTATAACTATTGCAGTTAATCTGTCTTGTAAAGCTGTTTTATCTGTTCCAGTTGGTAATGCAGTTACTAATGTTTGTGCTGCTGTTTTATCAGCTGCTAATTTACTAGTCTCAGCTTTAACTACTGCTGCTGTTGCTTCTGCTAATTTAGCTGCTGCTGTGTCTTCTAATGTAACTATTGCAGTTAATCTAGTTTGCAAATCTGTTTTAATTGTTGAAACTTCTAATCCAGTTACTAATGTTTGTGCTGCTTTTTTATCAATTGCTAATTTGCTAGCTTCAGCTTTACCTACTGCTGCTGTTGCTGCTATTACTCTTGCAGCTTCCATATCTACTGATGATGTACCAGCGAAAACAAGCTTAATTGTCTTCATTTTTCCATTAGGAGTAGCAGCAGAAACTGTAACAAAATCACCAGGCTTAACATTCATAGATGTAATAGTACCATCGTTAGCAAGTTTGAATGTTGATCCAGTTGCAAGAGTAGTTTCATTTTCAATTACTCTAAACGTAGCCAATGCCATACTATCTGTATCATATTGATCATCTGCTGCAATATAAACATTTTGTGTAGTACCAGCATTTCCAGCTGCATCGTATTGTGCTAAAGAGTTTCCTAACATATCTGCATAAGAATTACCAGCAGATTGAGTAAGAGTTATAATATCATCATCTTCAGAAATACCAAGTACTTCAGTAGCTACAGAAGCATATATTGACTTAGCTTCTGGGTCTATTGTTGAAGACTTAATTGTTGTAGTTTTTGAATATAGTTTTTTATCAGCACCTATAAGACTTACTTGTAGCTTAGTGCTTGATCCTGTCTTTGCAGCATCTGCAAAGTCAAATGCAACTACTCTTACTTTGTCATAAGGGCAAGATCCATTATATGGTGCAGCTGCAGGTCCACCAATTTCAGGTCCTCTAATTATTTTAAAGTCTTTACTATCAACGGTTGCTGAAACTATTGGCCTACCTGATAATATTACTTCTGCTCCGCTTGATGTTGTACCATAAACTTTTACACCAGCTTTATAATCTACTTGTCTAGGAGTTACAACCTTAGTAACATGATCAACGTCAGCATATATTGCATTAGGTTTTTCAGATATTACATAATCTTTAATATCATCATTAGCTAATACTGAGAATGTTTGTGATTGAGTATCAACAGCCACAAGAGGATCTCTGTTAGTGCCATCAGCCTTTGTAGGATCAGTGTTATATAATTTAAATGTAATAGTTGCTGTTCCTGCTTTATCTGCTGTAAGTGCTATATAACCTTTTCCTGTACTTAACTTGTTATTAGTTATAACATTTTCGTCTCCGTCTTTGTTAGTAACTGCAACTACATTTGAATTACTTGACTCTGCGACAACATAGTATCTACCTTCGTCTTTATTAGCCATAGTACCTGTAGTCATATCAACTTCTCTGTCATACTGATCTTTAACAGATAATCCGCCGCAATCCCATCCAAAGTCTAATAGTTGCTCTGCTTTACCAGAATCTTGACCTACTTGCATAATAGTTTTGAAAGCTTTAGTATCTAAAGATAATGTATCAGCCATAACTTTTTTCTGAATATTTATATTTATGCTACTATTCTTACCTGTTCTTGTTGATGCTGTTATAATTCTTTGGCCATCACTTGAATAACCTTTACCATCTTTATCTCCACATCTTAATATAGCAAGTCCATCTGCATCTTTATCCCAATATGCTCCTGAAACTGAAACACCATCTTTAACTATATCTACGTATTTTGTTAATATTTTTCCATTTTGATCCATTGCTACAAACGGAATTGCTTTGTTTTCACCAACGGCTATATTATAAGAAGGTGACATTAATTGGATTGAATCTATTATTGCCGCTTTCTTTAATGTTACAATCAATTGTGAATTTTTTCCTGTATAAGTCATAGCTACAATTTGTACATTGGGCATATCTTGTTGAATAACATCTGTTGCATTTTTAACTTGAACTTGAATTGCTGCTTTCTTTGAATCTTTTGGATCATGTACAATTTTGGTAGTTAAATATGAGCTTGACGCAGTTAACTCGTCATTATCATTTAATATTAAACCATTTTTTACAAGATCATAATCTGTTGTAGGATTACCACTAATATCAGTTGCAGTATAAGCAGCATAGAATACAGTTGAAGTATCTTCTGCAGTTAACACTTTGTTATCAACATTTGTTAAAGCTGTAAGCTTTATGTCACTTAATGTACCAGATTCTGTAGATACTGGTAATGTAGCACTTGTATTTGTTCCAGTACCTGAATCAAAAGCACTTATTGTTACTGAAGTAAATTGTAAAATATTCATATTTGGTGTTAATTTAATTACACCATTTTTTCCTTCTACAGTACCTAAACCGCATTGGAAAGTTAAACTGTTAGAAATAGAAGACTGTGTAATATCATTTCCAAATTGATCTAATACTTGATAAGTTACAAATCCAACTCCAAAATCATTGCTATTTTTTCTAATTGCATTGTTAATTCCTAATTTAGTTGAAGTTATATTAATCTTAGCAATTTTTTGTTCTACTACAGTTAATTTTGTAGTTCCAAGATCAGTTTTATCATTCATTACGTTAACTGTATACTCTCCTATTGGTAAGTTTGATGTATTAGTTAATGTAGCTTCTGTTTTAGCAGTATTCCAAATAACTGTTAAAGTTTTAACTTCTGATAGTCCTTGTTTAACTGTAAATACAACCTTTGTTGTATCTGTTACTTCAGCACTAAATGTTGCTTTGAAACTTTTTGCACCATTATTAGTTACTGTTACTCCCGCTGCATCTTTATCTGCTGCTGGATAATTAGTTACTACTCCAGTAGCATTTTTATAAGTTACTGCTGGTATAACACTTGCTGCTACTGTTGTTCCAGTTGTATTGTTAATCCAGTTTCCTTCGAAGTTTTTAACATAAACTGCTCCACCTGCAACCAATGCATTAGTGATTTCAGTAAGATTTTTTGCATCATTAGCATAAGCTAAGTCAAACGCTTTGTTTCCTATTACTACAGTACCATTAGACATTGCTGCGAAAGCTGAGAAAGATGTTGATCCTGCTATCATTAAAGCAGCAAGAGCTGAGCTTGTAATTTTCTTGTTCATATATTTATACCTCCATTTAATTTGGTTTTATTTTGATACTTTATTTATTAACTACCCTTAATTAAATATTAATTAAGGGTTAAAGTCCTTTTAAAAGTTACTAGTTAGCAGCTACTAAAGCTACTTCGTTTGTTGCAATTACTGTTCCAGCTGCATTTATTAATTTAACATTAACTTTGTCTCCTGCAACTTTAGCTGGCATAGACATAACTGTTGTAGCTGTTCCTAAGTCAACTATAGCTGATACAGCTGCTGTACCATTAAATACTTGGTATTTAACTGCGTCTTTTAGAGTTGATGTAACAGTTACTAATGCTCCAAATGTAGCAGCTTTTACTGTTGCTTTAACATCTGCTGTAGTTGGATCTACTGGTGCTACTGGTGCTATTGTAATTGTTCCTGATTGTCCTAAAGCAACTTCTATAGTTTTAACTTCTGTTCCAGTTGCATTTGTTAATTTAACATTAACTTTGTCTCCTGCAACTTTAACTGGGATAGACATAACTGTTGTAGCTGTTCCCAAGTTAACTACAGCTGATAAAGCACTTGTACCATTAAGTATTTGGTATTGAGTAGCTGTAGGAAAGTTTTTAGTACCTTCTGCTGTCATAGTTACATTTACTAATGATCCAAATTGAGCTGCTGCAACAGTAGTATCAAATACTTTTACTGTTTCTTCTGATTTAACAGTTACCATTATTGTTTTCCAAGCTTCATATGTTCCATATGTTGAACCTTGATTAGCATCTGTTTTATCTTGTGCTAAGTATTTTGCCCAAGTTGTTGATTTTTCTGTATTTGCATGTACAACAACCATATAAGTTCCTGGTTTTGTGAATGTATATGATGGAGATTCTTGGTAAGTAGTTACTCTCTTTGTCCATACTCCAGTTGTTGGATCCATTACGTGCAT
Source organism: Clostridium sp. FP1 (assembly GCF_011065975.2). Lineage (NCBI taxonomy): Bacteria > Bacillati > Bacillota > Clostridia > Eubacteriales > Clostridiaceae > Clostridium > Clostridium sp. FP1. The sequence goes on from NZ_JAAMNJ020000001.1 coordinate 4,315,712, forward strand.
TGCATATTTGTATGGTCCTGGGATTCCACTAATTCCTTCTATTTTGTTGAAAGTTAATTTCATTCCATTAACAGTGTAATCAGCTTTTCCATTAGCGTATACTCTATTAGCATCATCTTTAGCAACACAATTTAATTCTGCAACATAATAACTATCAAAGTTACCATTGCTGTTAGATTTAATTCCTGTTTCTGCGTCTCTTTTTACCCAAACTGAAACTTTATATTTTCCTAATTTGAATGCTGCTGTTTCTGGTAAAACATATGGTGTTTTAGCATCTACTGATGCGCCATATCCCTTTGTTAATTCTGTCCATGTTTTACCATCGGACATAAATGCTCTGTATTGAACTTTTCCTGTAAAGTTTGAAGTTACTGTGAATTTTTCAGTATCTCCTACTATTAGTGGTGAATGTTCTACTCCAACATAATTTATCGCTGGAACAAGTACCTTTGTTGTAACTGCCTGTGCAGCGTTTGCTGTAACATTACCTAAAATTCCGGCCATTACGAATATTGCTGCCATGAATATGCTTAGTGATTTTTTGATTTGTTTCATATAGTTTGTCCCTCCCATTAATATATACTTTTTATTTTTAAAAAAATAAAAACTTAATTATAATTGTAATCTTTTTAAAAGAATACAATATTTTCTCCTTTAACTACACCCCCTAGGGAGCTCTTTTTATTACTATAAAACATAAAAATCAGTTTAAAGTAACTTAGTAATTAAAGACTTCAATGTGTTTGTGATCCCTTTAGAATGTATGGTGTTTTACCATATTATGAAATGACATAAATATTTGTGATAACATTAATCCAATTACACAAAATTCATACTGTACCTATTATATAACTCTTTTTGTTTAATTTCAACTTTTTTATTAAAATTTAACTCAATTTCTTTAATTTTCACATGGTACACTTATTTTCATAACTTACACTTATATAACGTTTATGGTCATATTTTAGTTGCACCTTTTAGAAATTTTTTTTACTTTTCTTTACTTGGTTTAATTTTTACTTAGTTATTAAAATTTCCTCTAGTTCATATGTTTTCATATTTTATACTTATATAACGTTTATGGCTATATTTTAGTTGCAACTTTTAGAATTTTTTTTTACTTGATTTTAATTGGTTTAATTTTCACTTATCTAATAAAATTACCTATAGTTCATATGTTTTCATGTTTTACACTTATATAACGTTTATGACTATATTTTAGTTGCAACTTTTAGAATTTTTTTTACTTGATTTTTAATTGCTTTAATTTTCACTTACTCATTAAAATTTCCTCTAGTTCATATGTTTTTATGTTTTACACTTATATAAGGTTTATTACTATAATATAGTTGTTCTTATCTCCACCATAAAATTTAGTATGTTTATAGTCCTTTACATATCTATTACAAACAAACATGATTTATTACAATAAATTTTAGTAACCCTTTAGAATTTTTCTTCATATATTAATATAGTAGAAATATTTGAAGGGAGCCTTTTATGTTCTATTGTCCAAAAAATGTTTATAATCCTTATTCTCTATATAGGGTAAGCCCTATTACTAGCGCTCGCCCTATGACTTCATATTTAAGAATTCTTCATGCTTCACCTAAATCCCCAGTTGTTGATGTGTATATTAATGATATGTTAAAATTTAAAAGCCTCGCCTATGGTGATTTTACAGATTATATAGATGTTGTAACTGGTAATTACAATGTAAAAATCTATCCAGCTGGAACTATTGCCTCTCCCGTACTTAATAAAACACTTTTTATTCCACCTGAAAAAATTTACACTATTGCTGCCATTGGAATGTTACCTAACATGGATTTACTCTCCGTTCCTGAAACTAAAATTATGAATCCATCAGATAATGTATATATTAAGTTCGCTCATTTATCACCTAATACTGGACCTGTTGATATTGTATTACCTAATGGTAAAATTCTATTTAAGAATATTAGTTACAAAGGATTTACTGACTATATAGAAGTTCCTGCTGGAACCTATACTTTAGAAGCTAGACCTACCGGTACCCAAACCACAGTTTTATACGTTCCTAATATAAAACTAAAATCCCAGCGTTTTTACACCGTTTATGCTATAGGCCTACTTAATGGTCGACCAGGCCTTCAAGCCTTAATCCCTCTTGATGGTAGTTCTTATTTAGAAATGCGAGAAGACTAAATATCGAGTGCCACCCACCTGGCAAGTGGCATCTTTAACTACATTTCAGAAGGAAGGTCTCCTACTTCTACACAAGAGAAAACTTCTGTAGGAATATAAATCTCCATCAGAAGTTTTCTCTTGTAGCTCCAAAGGCGATAGTTTAAAATTTAAGAAAGCTTCTATAATATATTAATATATTATAGAAGCTTCTTTTCATGCCCTCATGCTTTTTCTCTCTACCTTATTGATGTCTTTATAAGGAGATGGTATAATGTTGTCAGTTTATACGTGTATATACATAGGTATACATTTGTGTATATAAGTTAATTAACAATAAATGTGTATAATATTATAAACATGGTTTATGTCCCTAGCATAACAAAAGCATATATTACGAACACTATATTTCATTAGGAGGAGAACTTATGGAAAAATTCAAAATTGCTGTAAAAAAAACCTTTAAACGTGATTTTATAGATGCCTTAAGTGCAATGGCATTAGGTCTATTTGCTTCATTAATTATTGGACTAATACTAAGTCAATTATCAAAAATCCCTGGCCTAACCTTCCTTAAAGAGTTCACAGAAATTATTTCAGCTAAATCCCCTGTAGTTGGCTGCGCCATAGGTGTTGCTGTAGCTTGGGGCTTAAAGGTCGCCCCTCTTGCAATGTTTTCTTCAGCTGCCACCGGTGCCTTCGGGTATATGTATATGGGTGGTGGCCCAGTTGGATCTTTCATTGCAGCTGTAGTAGGTGCAGAACTTGGAAACTTGGTGTCTGGAAAAACAAAACTTGATATTCTAATAGTTCCCATTGTTACTATTATTACTGGAAGTATAGCAGGTAAATTTGTGGGGCCTTATATTTCAGTCTTTATGACGGGTTTAGGTGCAGTCATTAATTCCGCTACTAATCTTATGCCTATTCCAATGGGTATCGCTGTATCTACTTTAATGGGCATGACACTTTCTTCTCCAATTAGTAGTGCTGCCATAGCAATTTCTTTGAATATGTCTGGCCTTGCAGCCGGTGCTGCCACGGTGGGCTGCAGTGCTCAAATGATAGGCTTTGCTGTTTCTAGTTATAGAGAAAATAAAGTAGGTGGTTTGGTATCTCAAGGACTAGGTACCTCTAAGCTACAATTACCTAACATAATAACCCGCCCTCAAGTTTGGATTCCTCCTACTTTAGCAGGTGCAATTCTAGGACCTCTTTCTACAACTATTTTTTCCATGAAAAATAATTCTCTAGGTGCAGGCATGGGCACCAGTGGCTTTGTAGGTCAATTCGGTACCCTTGCAGCTATGCAAGGCAGTGAACCTACTTCTATAATAGTTTTAAAAATATTATTTTTACACTTTATAGCCCCCGCAGTCTTAACCTTAATTTTCTCAGAGATTATGAGAAATAAAGGTTGGATAAGGGAAGGAGACTTAAAGCTAAAACTCTAGTGCCATCTAAGTTGGTGCCACCCACGTGGCAAGTGGCATGTTTAAAGTTAAGGAATCTCCTATAATACATGAATGTATTATAGGAGCTTTTGTTTTTTCCTTCCAATATATGCGATACTTATTTTCAAATATATCTTAGGCGGTAACCTTGTAGATTAGAAATAACTTAATATGTGTAAAGAATATTTTAAATAATGGGCATAATAAATAAGAGAACCATATAACTCTGTTTCTTAAGGGTTAATTATTTTATCTGAATTTTTATTTGAATCTAAATGTGATAAAATATAGATATGAGGTGAAGCGTACATGCCAAAAATAGATATACCTTCAAAACGATTAATTCAGATAAGACCAGAAGATTGGGTAAAGCTTTTACTCCCTGGTTGCAAATGAGAATGGATTAGTGAAATGAAAACAGAAAAAGTACCCAAAACGGAATCAAGATTAGATTCATTATTTTGGGTTGAAAGTCCAGATGGTCCATACATTTTAAATATAGAACCTCAAGGCTACAAAGACAAAGCAACGCCTACAAGAATGTTAAGATATAGAGCAGATATTTGGGAATATACTATGTCTAAAGATAGAAGTACACCTAGAATAAATCAAGCAGTAATATTTTACTTTCCGGAACATGACAATGAAAGAAATACACTAAATGATGATTGGCAAGGAAAACTAACTATTGATTATAACTATGAAGTAATTAAAGTATGGGAGCTTAAGAAGGAGTTAAAATTGATTATCTTTTTTCCCCTTAATTCTTCCCTTCCATATACTGCAACTTATATAAATTACTATACAACCCCTGCTTTTCAAGCAATTCCGCGTGGTTTCCTATTTCTCGTATCCTACCTTTATGCAACACTATTATCTTGTCTGCATTTTTAATAGTAGATAGTCTATGTGCCACAATAATTGTAGTACGGTTTATTGTAAGCTTACTTAATGCATCTTGAATTAAGCTTTCAGTTTCTGTATCTATATTAGAAGTAGCTTCATCCAGGACTAGGATTGGTGGATCAAAAGCTATAGCTCTTGCAAAGGCTATTAACTGTCTTTGACCTTGTGAAAAAGTTGAGCCTCTCTCATTAACAGGCGCAGAATATTTCTGGGGCAATTTTTCAATGAACTTATCAGCGTTCACATATTTACAGGCTTTTATTATTTCCTCATCAGAAATGTTTTTATTATTTAGTCTTACATTGCCTTTTATGTTCCCTGCAAAGAGAAATACATCCTGAAGCACTGTAGCTATGTTTTCTCGTAGTTGCTCTTTCCTCATATGCTTGATATTCTGTCCATCTACCAATATTTCACCTTTTTGAATGTCATATAATCTAGTTATAAGGTTTATAATAGAGGTTTTTCCCGCACCTGTAGCTCCCACAAAGGCTATTTTCTCACCTTTTTCTATATTAAAACTAACATCTTTTAAAACCCAATCTTCATCTTTATATGCAAACCAAACATTTTTAAACTCTATATTTCCCTTAAATCTATCCACTTCCACCGGATTTTCAATATTATTAATTTTTTCTTGGTTGTCCATAAGCATAAAAATTCTTTCTGAGGATGCCATGGAGGATTGGAGTATATCATATTTTTCTGTTAGGTCAAATATAGGCTGGAAAAATTGCATTAAATAACTTATGAAAACAAATAACACCCCTAGTTTTATATTTCCATCAATTGCTCTTATTCCACCAAACCATAAAAGTAGTGCTAAGGTTAAAGATGAAAACAAATCCATGGTAGGTCTAAAGATTGCAAATACTTTTATTTGCTCCATGGTAGCCTGCTTATAAGATTTATTTACCTCATCAAATTCCTTATACTTTTTCTTTTCTTTACCAAAGACCTGAACAGTTTTCATACCAGATATATTTTCTGATATAGAGGAATTTATTTTTGCAAGTCTAGCTCTTACTTTTCTGTAAGCCTGCCTATCATACTTTTTGAATAGGAAAGCCGTGAAAATTACAAAGGGTAGTGCCCCTACAGTAATTAGTGCTAATTTAACATCTAGTATGAACATAGCTATAACTATTCCCACTAGCATAAACAAATCCTTAAATAAATTAACCAGCACAGCCGTATACATTTCATTTAACGTTTCCACATCATTTGTTACTCTAGTCACAAGGCGCCCCACAGGGTTTTTATCAAAGAATGATAAGGATAGGCCCTCTACTTGCTTAAATACTGCTTCCCTAATGCTAAACACAATCTTTTGTCCCGTATATTGCAATATATATGTCTGAATATAATTAAGTATAAAAATCAGAATAGCTATTATCACAATATATACTGCAGTTTTTATAACCTGCTGGACATCAGTTTTTCTTAGTATTTTCAAATCCGCTGGCTTTATAATATCTGCCTTATAGGTAGTGCCACCTTGCGTAAACTTATCAACTTTTATATTGAATTCAGTGTTTTCTTGTACTTTGCCATGGATAATATAGTAACTATTATTAAGATATACCATAGAGCAGGGTTCACCATCTTTAATGTCTCCTTGAACTAAATACTTGTCACCTAGAAGGATACTATTCTCTAGAGGCTCCGCTACAATGGTGTAGGTTTTATTGTAGCCCATTAGATTGTTATCTATAGCATTCTTTATGAGGTATGGGCGAGCTAAATCCATAGCTGTTACTATTAACATTATGAATATTACGAGTGTTATGTACCACCTATATGGTTTTGCAAATTTTAGAAGTCGCCTCATAAGCTTTGAGTCATATTCTTTAGTTATATTCTCTTCCTCATTATTATAGTTTTCCACCCGTTGCCACCTCCTCATCAGATTGGATTCGCTCTTCTATAAGTTGCTTTTCATAAATGTCTTTGTATATTCCAACTTCATTTATAAGATCTGCGTGGGTTCCTCTTTGAATGATTTCGCCCTCTTCTAGCACAATTATTGTATCTGCATCTTTTACTGCAGAGATTCTATGGGATATTATAATAGAGGTTTTTTCCTTCATTATTCTTTTTAGGTTTTGAAGAATCTTAACTTCTGTTTTAGCATCTACCGCTGATAAGCAATCATCTAGAATCAATATGTCTGGATTTTTAATAAGAGCCCTTGCTATAGACGTCCTTTGCTTTTGTCCACCTGAGAGCGTTACTCCTCTTTCTCCAACAATGGTTTCAAAGCCCATAGGGAAATCCATTATATTATCATAAATATCTGCCTCTTTAGTGCTTTGAATTATTTTATCCATATCTAGCTCTTCAAAGGCTAAATTTATATTCTCTGACATTATATTAGAAAATAAGAAGGAATCTTGAGATACAAAACCTATATTTTCTCTTAATGTATTTAATGGAATCCTATTTATATCTTCATTATTTATAAAAATTTTATCATCTTCCACGTTATAAATCCTTAGGAGTAATTGGGCCAAGGTGGTTTTACTACTGCCTGTGCGACCTACTATACCTAATGTTTGTCCTGACTTTACAGTTAAACTAATATTAGTTAAGGCTGGCTTTTCCATAGTTTTATACTTAAAACTCAAATTATTTATAACAATATCTCCTTTAAGTGTTGCACATGCATTGGTATTTACATCAAAAATTTCAGGCTTTTCTTTTAGAACTTTTTCTATTCGCTCCAGCGATGCAAACCCTCTTTGTATAAGATTAATTACCCAGCCTATAGCCATCATTGGCCAAATTAGATTTGCAAGATACATATTAAAGGCTATAAAATCCCCAAGAGATATGTTTCCGTAAATTACATATACTCCACCTAAGGCTACTAATAGTACCAGGCCTAGTGATGCAATAAATTCAATAAGCGGTGAAAATAATCCCCATATTCTAATAAGAGACATATTAGCTTTAAAATTATTGGTGTTTTCTACATCAAACTTTTGAAACTCACTTTCTTCTTGTACAAAGGATTTAATAATTCTTATGCCAGAGAAATTTTCTTGAACCATATCTGTAAGCTTTGAGAAGGCTTCTTGAACCACAGTAAATTTTTTGTGCATTATCTTGCCGAATTTAAGTGATACTATGCTTACAAAAGGAAGTGGCAAAAGTGATAATAGCGTCAGCCTCACATTTATACTAAGCATAATAACAATAGTTGCTATAGTTAAAACTACAGCATCTATAATCATAATTACACCCTGTCCTAGGGCCATTCTTACCGCATTAAGGTCATTAGTGGCTAGCGCCATAAGATCTCCTGTTTTATTTTCATCATAAAAGTCTGTAGATAAACTTTGCAAATGGGTGAAAAATTTGTTTCTTATATCGTACTCCACATATCTTGAACTACCCACAATGAAAATTCTCCACACGTATCTACCTATTGCCATAAGAGCTGCGACCAAAACTATAAGCAATATATATTTTAATAGTAAACCTTTACTTGCTGTACCCTTCGAAATATTGTCTGTTATAACTCCTATTAATTTGGGCGGTATTAGCTGACATATATCAACTATTATTAAAAATACAATTCCAAACAAATACCTTTTTCTATAATCGTAGGTGTACTTAAAAAGTTCTCTGATTTTTTTCATGCTTTCCCCCTCTTTCCTGTTGCTACTTGGTTCTATTGGGCGCTCGCCTGTTGCCATGTAGGTGTCACCCATGGCATTTTTGGATTCCATGGGATTATGCTTAGACTCTCTAATTGAATTTTATTTGTAATATATTCTATTTTTATATTTAAATTCCTTTTTAATTCAGAAATATTACTATAGATTTTTTTAGTCTATGGTCTTAGCCTATATGCTGGACGTACAAAAGGAGCTGCAAGCGAAATCCCTGCAGCTCCTTATTTAACAATATACTATTTGTATAAATCGCTATAAATTATCTTAAATACTTCCAACGCTTCTTCGATTTTATCTTGCAATAGGTATTTTTTATTTTCTAATTGCCTTTTACCGACCTCGGTGATTTTATAAATTTTCTGAGCCTTCTTCGCGTTACTCCATTCACCAACTACTAGTTTTTCCTTTTCCAATCTTTTTAAAAGAGGATATATTCCACCTGTACTAGGAACCCAAAGACCATTTGTCCGCTCTCCTATTTTGTGAGATATATCATTTCCATTAGTTTCACCTAAACTTAGAATAAATAATGCGTACAGTGGTAGTAATCCTTTTGTGAATACTTGCCCCACTGCTTCTTTTTCCTTTTGAACTTTTCGGAGTTCTAGAAGTTTTTTCTTATATTCTTCATAAAGTCTTTTTTCTTCAGCCCTAATGTCTATCTCACTTTCTTTAATCTCTATATTAGCCATCTATATTTAAGGTTCCTCTATACAAACCATTCCTATTAAACCTGGTCCACTATGAACTCCTGATACAGGGCTTATATATCCACCAAATTCTATAGAAATAACGTTTGGATGAGGACGTATACTCTCCATTACTTTTTTAGACTCTTCTAAAGCATCGCCGTGAACTATATAAACTCTACACTTCTTTTTATCTAAAATATTGTTTGTAAGTTCTACAAGCTTATTGAGTGATTGCTTTCTACCTCTTACCTTTTCACAGGTAACATACTTACCATCAGTATCTACAGCGATTATAGGCTTAATATTTAAAAGCTCTGCTATAGTACCTGAAACCTTTCCTATTCTTCCACCCTTTTTTAAGTACTCTAAAGTGCCTACTAGAAAATATAGATGGATTCTCTTTTTAATAGAGGGAATAGCTTCTACAATTTCTTCAAAGCTCTTTCCTTCTTCTATAAGTCTTCCACATTCAGTTACTATTAACCCTTCACCAAGAGCTATAGATTGTGAGTCACATATGTGTGTATTAATTCCTGGATGATTTTCACTTGTAAGTTTCATTGCATTGAATATACCCGATAACCCAGTAGACAGCGTTACTGCTATAGCATGAGTGTATCCTTGTTCTTCCAATTTCAAAAATAGTTCTTCCATATCCTTCATCGATGGCAGTGAGGATGTAGGTACTTCTTTTTCCATATTTGCATAAACTTCCTGTGATGTAATATCTACATTGTCTAAATATTCTCTATCAGAATAGATAATCCTAAAGGGTAATACATTAATATTATATTTCTCTATGAGTTCTCTATTTAAATCGCTTGTAGTGTCTGTAATTAAAGCTATTTTGTTCAAATTAACTCCTCCTATATGCTTTATATTGACATTATATCACTATCGATTATATGTATCAATAGTGATACATAAGAAAAAAATTACGTGGGGACGGTTAACAATTAATTCAACTTTATGTAAGGGGACAGTTAACAATTAATTCAACTAATTACGCAAATTGGAGGAAACAGCTCTAACATAAAAACAACCCTCTTTAGCTACTATAACGCTAAAGAGAGTTATCTAAGGAAGATTCTACTCTAACTCCATGTACTCACCTATAATATCTAATAAACTCTCACAATCTTCTGCTTCAACTAATTCCCCATTTATTCTGGCAATTAATGTATTACCGCATTTATCGCAAGCACCTATACATTTATTAAGGGTAACTGTACATTCTGGGTACTCATTTCTAACAGCTTCAACAACTTCTTCTATTCCTACGTTATGCTTACAAAAACTAATCTTCATATATGTAATCTCCTTTTGCTGATTTTACTAAATGCAAAATATTTTCTTCTAATGTATTGTACCAAAAAATTCGAATAAAAGGAATATAGTTAATTCTTTTGCTTTTCATCTATTTAAATATTTCCTTAAACCATTCTAAATTACCAAAAAAATGCACATGTCCATAGGCTGCTAAGGTGTTTTTCAAAGCATATCCACATTTCCAACTTTTATGGCTACCATCATAAATCTGTTTAGAAAGTTTGAATACATTTTCTGCCTCTAGCTCAACAGTAGATTTATGAAATTCATGACAGTTTATACTCATGTTTTTGGATATAATATTATTATCTAACTCTACCTTGATTTCTGCATATCCAAAATTCTGAAGTTTTTTTGTCAAAGTATAATAACCTTCAAAAAAACCAACTGTATTATTTGATGTTTGCTCTTCCACACCTAGTTTTTCTCCTAAAGTAAGATACATTAATCCTCCACATTCCGCATAGCAACGCAGCCCATTATTAAGAGATTTTTTTATACTTTCTAGCATAGATGCATTTTGAGATAACTCTTTTATAAACACCTCTGGGTATCCTCCACCTATATAAAGAAAATCAATATTACTTGGAAGCTCATCATCCTCAATTGGACTAAAGTATATAACTTGTCCCAGTTCCTCTAAAAGCTCTAAATTTTCTTTATAATAAAAACTAAAGGCTTTATCATAGGCCACAGCTATTTTTTTTCCCTTATACTCCACATGAAATTTATCTATGTATTTTTCACTTTCTTTAAATCCATCTAATAATAAATTCATATCCAAATGCTTTTCTAATAACTGAGCACATATTTCAATTTTCTCTTCTAAATCCTCGACTTCGCTGCTTTGAATTAACCCTAAATGCCTACTTTTTAAATCTAACCTGTCATCCTTCGGAAGATAACCTAAGACCTTCAAGTTACAGTTTTCTTTAATAGATGCTTTAAGTAAATTATAATAACTTTCTGTTACATTGTTTAGTATTATGCCCTTTATATTAGCGTCTTTGAAATTCGCTATTCCATTTATTTCTGCACAAAGAGTTGCTACCTGAGCCTTTGGAGACAATACAAGTATAATAGGTAAGTCCAAAACCTTTGATATGTGATAAGTAGAATAGGATGTATCTGTACCTTTCCCATCATATAAACCCATAACACCCTCAACCACCCCTAAGTCACCATCGCCTCTAGAAAAGCTAGCTTTAACTCCCGCCTCTCCCATAAGATATAAATCTAAATTTCTTGAATCACTACCGGTTATCTTTGTATGAAAAGCTGGGTCTATATAGTCAGGGCCTACTTTGTACCCTTGTACCTTAAATCCTCTATTTTTTAGTGCTTTCATAATTCCCAGTGTTACTGTGGTTTTACCACCACCACTGCAATTCGAAGCTATAATTATACTCTTCATTTTTAATCTTCACATCCTTGTTTTGCTAGAATTCAAATAGTTGTTATCCATCTTCAATGTTTACCTGTCCCCGCCTAATTGCCGTATTTATATCCAATGTTTACCTGTCCCCGCTTGATTAAACTTTAAATTTCAAACTCTCTAGCATTGCCACCAATTTTTCATTGCTACCCCTATCCTTAATAGCCAGCCTTATATACTGTTTATCAAGTCCTCTAAAATTGTCTGCTTTTCTTATTACAAAGCCTTGTTCTAGGCAACTCTTATAAAATTCCTCTGAGTTTAGTCCTTTTTCAAAGGCAAGTCCTTTTTCAAAGGCAAGTCCTTTTTCAAAGGCAAGTCCTTTTTCAAAGGCAAGTCCTTTTTCAAAGGCTAGTCCATTTAATTTGCAAAGCACATAATTTCCATAGGTTAAAAATACTTCTTCTATAAAATAAATATTTTTCAATGATTTTAAAAATCTAGGTCTTTCCTCTCTTATCCACTCTTTGCTTTTTTGAATATATACACTATCCTTTAACACATGGCGTGCTGCAACTTCTGCAAAGCAATTTATGTTCCATGGGTTTTGTTTTGATTTAATATTTTTTATTAAATCAGCATTACTACTTATTCCATACCCAAACCTTATACCAGGCATTGCAAAAAATTTAGTTAAAGCTCTTATTATAAATAAACACTTGTACTTTTTAACTTCGTCTACAAAACTGTGCCTGGAATCTCCCGTAAATTCAATAAAAGCCTCATCTATTATTATTACTTTATTATTACTCTCACAATATTCAAGAATTTTTTGAAACTCGCCTCTATCAATGATATTGCCATTAGGATTATTGGGATTACCTAAAACCATGGCTTCTACCTTTTGTAATTTATTTAAAATATCTTCATAATCATAGGAAAGCTGAGCATATTCAGTCTTTAATAAGTCATTATAATTAATATCCTCTTTTAAATAGGAATACTCTATATTACAACCCCACTTTTTAGCATCAATCTCATACTCTACAAAAGAAGGCACAACAATTAATAAGCTTTTATGACAAGCTATAACCAAGTCAATTATTTCTGCAGCTCCGTTGCCTAAAACAAAATACTCTTCTGGGCAATCAATATATTCTCTTAAAGCTTTTAACACATCTCTATATTGAATATCTGGATATCTTGTTAAGGCATTTATTGCTTCATTAATGTTATCAATGAAGCTTTTAGGAACCCCTAATGGATTTATATTAGAACTATAATCAATTAACTCTCGGCCCTGAAGTAATCCATCAGTATAAACGTCTCCACCATGTATCATTAAATACCTTCCTTTCTATTTATAACTTTTCAGAAGCCACCCAGCTTCTTCAATATACTATCTTTTTAAACGCAAAAAAAGTAGTAAGCTTAAGATAGCGACTACTTTTTAATTAATTTATAATTAAATTAACTATATTAAAAAGCTATTTCCCTCCGAAATCTTTGTTAACATCATTTAGGCAGGTCTCCTGGCTTTTGAAGAGCTATCCTCAATTACAGTAGCGGGGGCTGCTGCGGATTTAAACCGCATTCCCTTTTCACCTATTAAAAGGCACCTAAAATTCTATTCTATTTTAACTACAGTTTATTATAATTACGCCCTCATGTCAATAAAATGCTTGGGGACGGTTAACAACTTTTTGAACTATGAATATCTTCACCAGTTAAAGGCAATAATATAAAAAATTATATAAAGAGGTGTTTTTTATGGCAAGAAAAGCAAGATTAAAAACAAATGATGCTATATACCATATTATGTGTAAAAGCATCACTGAGGTAGATTTGTTCAGAGATGATGAAGATAAGAAAAAATATTTATCTCTTGTAAAAAAATACAAAGATCTCCATCATGTTAAAATTTATGGGTACTGTCTTATGGATAACCATTCACATCTATTAATTGATGCTAATGGTGCAGATATATCAAAAGTCATGCATGGAATAAATTTTTCTTACGCAATGTACTTTAATAAAAAGTATAAAAGAGAGGGCCATCTTTTTAAAGACAGATTCAAAAGCAAAATAGTTGATAGTGATAGATACTTAAGGACTGTATCACTATATATACATAATAATCCTACAGATATAAGTGAATTTAAAGATTGTCCTGAAAAATATGCTTTTTCTAGTTTGGGAATATATATTGGAAAACGACGTGACCATTTAAACATAGTTGATTACGGATTTGTCATGGGCTTTTTTGGTAATAATCTTAAACTGGCAAGGAATTATTACTATAGCCTTGTTTTTGGATGCACCGACGAAAAATTAAAAGAAGAATTTGAATTTAAAGATGAAAAGACAAAGTATTGCAGTGTCCGGACAATACTTGTAAGAAACTTTAAGCCTGAAGATATCATAGAATTTATAGCAGTAAAGATGAATATAGCAAAGCTCCAACTTCATATGAAGTACAGTCGAAAACTTGTAGAAGCAAGAGCATTAACCGTTGTTTTAATGAGGAGTATTTGCAATTTAAAATCCAGTGATATATCCAACATACTTGGAAACATTACACCAGCTAGAGTATCAAAATTAAGCAGTATTGGTCTAGAATTAATTAGAACTAACAAAAACTACGAAAATATCCTTGAGGAATTTATTAAATGTTACGCTGAGTAATTAATATTAAGCTTAATACCTTATTGTATCTCTATATTTTAATTTATAAAAAATTACAAGATAATATAAAGCTATTTTTAATTAAATAAATTTGGACAAGCCTTTAAAAATATCATATCTTATTAAAATATCCCATGAAAATAAGTACTGAAAACATCATTAATTAAAAAGTACAAAGTTTCATAAAAACCTTGTACCAAAATATAGTTTAATTAATTGTTAACCGTCCCCGCTTAATTCATAGCTACAAATAAAATCATAATTAAAATTTCAACTAATTCATTATTAGCACCTAAACTATCTCCTGTAAGTCCCGTAATTTTGCTTTCACAAAACTTATTAAAGAGTAAACTTAAAAGGAGCCCTGAAGCTATTAATATAACACTTTTATTAAATCCTATTAATAAAGTCCCAAGTATAATAGTTGTAATACCTGTAATCACAACCCTTTTAACGTCTATATTGCCAATAAATATATTGCCTGAGCCATTTTCTTTAGCATTTTTTCCGATAAAAGATAAAAACACTACAGTAAACCTTGCAATTACTGGCGTTGCAATTAATATAAATGGTAAATTTAATTCTATGATAGTATATACTGCTGCGTATCGGGCTAACATATCGAATACTATAGCAACACTTGCATAAGTACCTACTCTACTATCCTTCATAACTTCTATTATTTTATCTTTACCACCTTTTAAGGAAAAGAAACCATCGCAGGTATCTCCAAGTCCATCTACATGCAAGGCACCAGTAATAACTATTGGTATAATAACTACAAATATTGATGTAATATTTATTGGTAGCGCTTTTATTAATATATAATAAATTAACCACTGAATAATTCCAATAAATAATCCTACCACAGGAAAAAATATAGATCCTCGCCTAAAGTTCTCTTTTTCGCATTTTAAATTTATGTTTATCGGTATACGTGTAAAAAACTGAAAAAACAGTAACAAATCATTTAAATATTCTCTCATTTTGTTTGCTTGCAAAGACTTATCCCTGCAAACCTCACCTCTTTCCTAAATATGCGTTATGCATTATGGTATCAATATATAAATTCCCATATTCATATTTTATAACGCTTATATCTCCATTTTTACAACCAAATTTCCAAAATAAATCTATGTTTTCGTTCATAACATAACAATATATAGCTCTTATTACTCCAGAATGAGTGCAAATTAAAATATTATCACATTCTAATTTTTTAATATCCTCCATAAAGCTCTTAACTCTTTCACATAACTGAATATAACTTTCACCTCTAGGAGGTATAAATTCCATCCAATTATTTTGCCAACAAAGACATTCTTTGGGATAGAGCGTCTTAATTTCCTCATAGGTTTTTCCTTCAAAATCTCCAAAATTAGTCTCATTTATTCTATTATCCTGTATAACTTGAATTTCCGCTTGTCCTAAAACTAAATTAGCCATTTCTGTGGTTCTTTTTTTATCACTAACATATACTCTATCTAATTTTATATCATTAAAGAAAGCATTAGCTTTGTTTCCTTGACTTATGCCAATTGCATTTAGACTTATATCCAAATTACCATAATAGGAGCCCCTTCTATTTTCTTCTGTCTGACCATGCCTTAACAAATAAATATTCATAATTTCTCACCTAAATCGTGCCCCATGGTATTATCCCTTATATCTATATACTTTTTGCTATCCAAGGTTGCCTCTTCAAAGGTTCCCATATTATCCATTGTGAATAACGCCGCTTCGATTATATTAAACGCAAGAGGGCACCCTGAACCTTCGCCGAGTCGCATATTCAAATTCAGCATAGGTGCAAGTCCTATTTCCTTCATTATAAACGCTGCTCCAGGTTCCGCAGATAAGTGAGATGCAAATATATATTCCTTTACTAGGGGATTTAATTTATAAGCACAAAGTGCAGCTGCTGAAGCTATAAAACCATCGATAACAATGGGCACTCTATTTTTCGCAGCGGATAGGAAGCAACCACATAGTGCTGCAATGTCAAATCCTCCAACTTTTGAAAGTACATCAATAACATCATTTTTATCTGGTTTATTTACTTCAATAGCCTTTTTAACCACTCTTTTTTTATTCGTAAATTGTTCCTCCGTAATTCCTGAGCCTTTACCTACAGACATCTCTACATCAAGCCCCGAAAGAACACTTAAAATTGCTGCACTTGTGGCAGTATTTCCTACACCCATTTCCCCTGTACCAAACAAATCATAGCCTTTATTTGCCAAATCGTCAATTGTTTCTATACCAATTTCTATAGCTTTTATTGTTTGCTCTTTAGTCATTGCAGGCCCCTTAATCATATTCATAGTACCGTATGCAATTTTTCTATTTATGATTTTAGGGTTATTAAAGTCTGCATCAACCCCTACATCTACAACTGTAATATCACTTCCAACAAATTTTGATAAAACATATACGCCGGTAATTTTTTTAGTAAAATTATTAGTAACTGTAGCCGTTACACTTTTAGGGCAATTAGATACTCCTTCTTCTACCACTCCATTATCGCCACACATTATAACCACATTTTTTTTATTAATCTTGTTATGTATCTCTCCAGTAATACCCGCCATTTTGGCTATAATATTCTCTATCTCACCAAGACTTCCTATAGGTTTTGTTAAACTATCAAGTCTTTCCCAAGCCTTTTTCATAGCTTCTATATTTGCCGGTTCAATACACTGCAAAGTATTTTTTAAAATTTCCACTTGCTTATACCCCCGTTCTGATCTAAGTCTACCCCTTAATTTTAACACATAAACCTTAAATAGTGTTCAATAGTTGCATTAGTTTAATTAGTTGTTAACCGTCCCCACTTAACTAACTAAAAAGCAGGGACAACCTAATGTCCCTGCTTCTTAATAGATATCGTTATCGTCTATAACTGGTAAACTGTCTAAATTATTGGATTTATCTCCATCAGGTAAACTTCTGAGGAATTCTTCACCTTTTTTTGAAGTTGATATAGAAACTCCGCCTATATTGCCTTGCCTCGCCAAAAGGACTGCTTGTTCTTTTGAAACTATATCTCCATTTTCAAATTCGTAGGCTGTTATTTCTCCACTATTGTCCTTAACTACTCTACTAATCATATGAGTTGAGCTTTCTTTTTTATCCATAATTACACTCCCTCCCTTAATTCATTAAACACATAAAATATGTGTTTCTTATTTTAGATACATAACCAATGTTAAATAGATTATAAAACGAAATATCTACTTATACAGTTTTACCAATTATATAATTATTTATGAGAAATATTTATATATTTATCAATAATACTACGAGAGTTATTCCAACTTGGTTGTACTATTTCTTATTAGCATTGTTATCATATTTTACTAGATAAAATTTGCGCCAGTGGGATTTAGAATTTAAATTTCAAACAAATATTATCCTACACTAGCCTAAAATGGAGGTGTTTATTATGATCCAAGCTATATATTCGAGAAAATCTATAAAAACTATAAAGATGCAAGTGGTTCTGTATAAAGTCATTTAGAAACCATATGCTCCATCTACGAAGCCATAGTTCTTAAGCTAACACTGCTTTGAATCGGAACTTCTTGTAATGTACAGTAATTTTACTGCTAATTCTAAATAAAATATAAGTATCCCCAAAAAAAAATAACAAGTCAATATGCTAGCATACTGACTTGTTATTTTTTCGGCTTTGTCTAAACAAAACTATGAAAGGATTTATTCAAATTTAAAATCCTTAAATTTATCTTTTAATATATCTCCTAAAGTTAAGCCTTGCTCTTCACCATTATACTGTGAAAGATCACCATAACTTTTATCTAATGCTTCTTTAATACTTAAACTTATTCTTCTATCTTTTTCATTTATATCACCAATTTTAACTTTTACAACATCTCCAACCTTTAATACATCAGAAACCTTTTCTATACGATCTTCTGATATTTCTGATAGATGAACAAGTCCATCTATACCTGATGGTAGTTGAACAAAAGCACCAAATTCCATTATTCTTACTACAGTTCCCTCTACTATATCATTTGTTTTATATGTGCTTGATATATTATTCCAAGGGTTTCCTGCTGCTGCTTTAAGTCCTAGAGATATTCTTCCTTTTTCTCTATCAAGATCTATTACACGAACTTCCAATTCTTCTCCAACAGATACTACTTCTGATGGATCTTGAACTCTTTTCCATGATAATTCTGAAATGTGAATAAGACCATCAACGCCACCTAAATCTACAAAAGCACCAAATTTAGCTAGTCTAGTTACAACGCCTTTTCTCATGTCGCCCTTTTTAAGTTCATCCCAAACTAAATTTCCCTTAGCTTCATTTTCTTCTTTTTCTATAGCTTTTCTAGATAAAACTAATTTTTTGTTTTCTTTCTCTAATTCAATTATCTTAACTTCCATAGTTTTTCCTTTAAAATCTTGTAAATTTTCTATGTAGGCATTTGACATTTGTGAAGCAGGTATAAACGCTCTAATTCCGTCAACATCAGCCGTAGCTCCACCTTTTACTATTTCATTAATAGTAATTTCAAAAGTTTTATTTTCATCTAAAATTCCTTGCAATTTATCCCATACTTTATCGCTATCTCCACTATTTGTAGAATCCATAGATTCCTCAATACTGCCCATCACGTCTTTCATTGATATTTCTTCTTTATTTTCTGTTGTTAAATTTTCTGTTGTCATATAATACACTCCTTCTATTAAATAATTATTATTAAAACTATCCTTGAACTACCTATATAGACTAATATTTCATTCTATATATGCTTATTCAAATCATGGTTATTTTGATGATTTCATAGACCGAACATAAAATCAGTTTTGTTTATCTGACTTTCTTATCATTGTTACCATTTAAATATCACACTATCCATTATACACAAAAAAATCATAAAATACAAAGTTGTTTGAAATTATTCATAAAATAGTTGGGGACGGTTAACAACTATTTGAACTATTTGCATTTAAAAGTGCATTAATTGTTAACTGTCCCCATGATTCCATGATTTTAAAAGTGCCAGCAATGTTAACTACTTCCTAACATTGCCATCACTGGCACTTATCTTTCTTCCCTAAAATAAGCATTAGACAGTCCAGCCGGTGGTGAATTTTTGTTAGATTTTTTCATGGACACTATTACTAAAATTATTATTGTAACTATATAAGGTAGCAAATCAATAAGATATTGGTTTACCGCAAAATTAGGTAGGCCCTGAAGTCTAAATCCTAATATGTCAAGACCACCAAATAGATATGCGCCTATAAGTGCTCTATGAGGCCTCCAAGTGGCGAAAATCACTAAGGCCACTGCTATCCACCCTCTGCCTGCTGTTACATTCTCTTGCCAAGCTGGTACATAAACAAGGGATAGGTATGCTCCACCAAGACCGCAAAGAGCTCCGCCTATTAAGGTATTAACATATTTATATAAATTAACATTTATACTAGCTGCATCGGCAGCTGCAGGATTTTCTCCTACCGCCATGGTATTTAAGCCCTTAGCAGTTTTATATAAGTATATAAACAAAAGTAGGGTTATAATATATCCAAGATATACAAATACATCTTGATTAAAAAATATATCGCCTATAAAAGGTATATCGCCTATTAGAGGAATTCTTTTAGGCACAAAAAATGTTTTAATTTTATCTGGGGTAACTTGCCCTATCAATTTTTTACCTACCATACTTGAAAACCCAGTTCCAAATATAGTTAGTGTAAGCCCACATACAACTTGATTTGCTCTTAGTGTTATAGTTAAGAATGCATAAATCAGTGCACCAAAGCCTCCCGCAATCGCCGCAGCTAACATTGCTATAATTGGACTTCCCGTACTTAAACCTGCCATAAATCCAATGACAGATCCCATAAGCATCATACCTTCTACACCTAAATTAAGATTACCTACTTTTTCAGTTAATATTTCACCTAAGGTAGCAAAAAGTAGAGGCGTACCAGCTACAACTGCAGCGGCTAAAAATGTTGTTATACTATTCATTTTTATTACCTCCCTTTTTCTGAAAATTTACAGCTCGAAAATTTATTTTATATCTAGTAAAAAATTCGCTGCCCAATACGAAAAACAGTATGACAGCCTGTATTAGCTGTGCCGCCGCTTGAGGTATTCCAAAGGCTGTTTGAATAAATGAGGCTCCCTGTAAAAGTGCCGCAAAAAGTATAGATACTATTACTATAATAGGTGCACTTAAGGCTGAAAGCCAAGCTATAATTATAGCTGTAAATCCAGCACCACCTGCCACCTCCGCAGTCAAGGTTCTACTAACTGCTGATGCTTGAATTACACCAGCGATTCCACATAGAGCGCCGCTTAAAAATATAGCTATATACATGGTTTTTCTAATTTTAATTCCTGCATATATTGCTGTTTTTTCACTTTCACCAAGCACCGCAATTTCATAACCCTTTTTAGTATATTTCATGAAAATATAAACTAGAACAACAAGTATAATTGCGATTATCCATCCCATATGTATGCCAAAAACATCTGGTAGCATTGCATTTGGAGAAAAATTAGGTATTTTAGGGAAACCCATTGCCCTTTTATCCTTCCAAGGTCCATATTGCAAATAGGTGATAAATTTTAAAGCTATGTAATTTAGCATTAAGGTTACAATCGTTTCATTAGTTTTCCATTTACCTTTAAGTAAGGCTGCAATTAATGCCCATAAGCCACCACCGAGTATTCCTGCGCAAAACATTAAGAGTAATAGTGGCAATTTATCCATATGAGGAAATTTTAAAGCAAAAAAGCTAGCGGCAAAAGCTCCCATTACTATTTGCCCTTCTCCACCAATATTCCAAAATTGCATTTTGAAGGCTATAGATATACCAAGTGAAGTTATAATAAGTGGTATTGCCTTAATAAGTGTTTGCTTAATACTATAAGTAGATCCAAGGCTCCCCTCTATAATCGCAGCATATACATCTATTGGATTAAGTTTAATTACTAGCAAAAACATACCTAATACCAAAAGGGATAGGAGAATTGCAATGCATCTGATTTTAAAATTATCAGTTTTACTTATTTCAGCTTTTTTAACAATGTGCATCATCTATATCCCCTCCTCAACTGTTTTTCCCACCATCATCATACCAATTTTTTCTCTTGAAGCATCCACTGCAGAAACAATGCCAGTTACCTCACCATGACAAATTACCATAATCCTATCACATAATTGAATTAACACATCCAAATCTTCTCCAATGAATAATACCGCAGTTCCTTTTTTCTTTTCTTCATTTATTAGGTCGTAAATTGTATAACATGTATTAATATCCAGACCTCTTACGGCATATGCCATAATAAGTATTTTTGGGTACATGCTTAATTCTCTTCCCACTAATATTTTTTGAATATTTCCACCGGATAAATATTTTATAGGATGATATATGTCTGGTGTTTTAATTTCAAACTCCTCCACCATTTTTCTTGCCTTTTCAATGACTGGTTTTCTATCTATAAATAGTCCTTTTTGTTTATGATAATCCTTTAGCAAAAGGTTATCCACCATGTCCAACGACGCAACAAGGCCCATTCCTAATCTGTCCTCTGGTATAAAGCTCATGCTTATACCTTTATTAATAATATCCCTAGGAGATTCTCCTACCAGGTTCTCCCCTTCAAGAAATATTTCGCCACCAGCTACCTTCTCGATTCCTGCAATGGCCTCACATAATTCCTTTTGTCCACTACCAGCAATTCCAGCTACACCAAGAATTTCACCGCGTCTTAAGCTGAAACTAATATTTTTAATTATTTCTGCTTTTTCAGCGTTTAACACTTTCAAATCTTTTACCTGTAGCAATATTTCTCCTGGCTCTCTATCAACACGATTTATAGATAAATCCGCCCTGCGTCCCATCATTAGTTCTGTTAGATATTTTGGTGTGGCATTTTCTTTTTCCACGGTTTTTACAGCTTCACCTTTTCTTAAAACAGTAATTCTGTCACAGATTTCCATTACTTCATCCATTTTATGGCTTATAAATATAATTGCACAACCTTGCTGCTTCATCTTTTTCATTATCTTGAATAATTTAGCTGTTTCACCTTGCGTAAATACTGTGGTAGGCTCATCTAATACCAAAATATCAGCACCTCTATAAAGCACCTTTAATATTTCAAGATTTTGCCTCTCTCCAACTGCCATATCACAAACATATTTATTTATATCTATCTCCAACTGAAATTTTTCACATATATCAACAATTTTTTTAACTTCTAACTTGTCCTTAAAAAATATGCCACTATTTTGACCTAGTAATATGTTTTGCTTGGCAGTCATTTCCTCAACTAATTTAAAATGTTGATAAATCATTCCTACTCCAGCTTTTATGGCATCCTTTGGGCAAGTGAAATTCATATTTTTCCCATGAATAAAAATAGAACCGCTATCAGGGGTATATACCCCTGATAGCATGTTCATAAGAGTGCTTTTACCTGCTCCATTTTCACCTAAAAGTGCATGGATTTCTCCACCATGCACCGTTAAATTCATATTCACATTAGCTACTACTTTTCCGAAGGTCTTACTAATATTTTCTATAGATACATAAGGGATTTTATCCATATTTTACTTCTCCTGTCCTTAATATTT
This sequence comes from Clostridium sp. FP1, assembly GCF_011065975.2. Classification (NCBI taxonomy): domain Bacteria; kingdom Bacillati; phylum Bacillota; class Clostridia; order Eubacteriales; family Clostridiaceae; genus Clostridium; species Clostridium sp. FP1. The sequence goes on from NZ_JAAMNJ020000001.1 coordinate 4,338,635, forward strand.
TAAATATATATTATTTTTCTATTTTTCCTTCTACTCCTTTAACAAACCAATTGAATTGTAATAATTCTTGATCAGTCATAACTTTACCCTTTGCAATTTTAACTGCTCCACTTTGATCTTTTAGTGGACCTACAAATATTTTATTTTTGCCGCTTATAATAGCTGCCTTACCAGTTTCTACAGCATCTTTTGCTCCAGTTGGTGCATTTGCCGTTAGTGGTGCAAGAGACACAATTCCAGACTCTAATCCTTTCCAATAAGTTCCTGATTTCCAAGTACCTGCTTGAATAGCTTTTATTTGCTCAACATAATATGGTGTCCAATTCCAAACTGGTGATGTCATGTATGCTTTAGGTGCTTTAGCTTGCATATCTGTATTATACCCAATAGCAGATATTCCAGCTTCTTCTGCTGCTTGTAATGGTCCTGCAGTGTCTTGATGCTGAGTAATTACGTCTACACCTTCAGCAATTAGTGCTTTTCCTGCTTCTTTTTCTCTAGCTGGGTCATACCAAGTATTAGTCCATTTTACCTTTACTATTGCCTCTGGTTTCACCGATTGTACCCCTAGTGCAAAAGCATTGATTCCTCTTATTACTTCTGGAATTGGATGTGCTGCTACATATCCTATTTTATTAGTTTTAGTTTTCATTCCAGCAACTTTACCTGAAAGATATCTCGCTTGATACATACGACCAAAATAATTTGACATATTTTCTGATGTTTTGTATCCAGATGCATGAAGATATTTAACATCAGGGTGCTTTGCCGCAGACGCTTCCATCCCATCCATAAAACCAAAGCTTGTTCCTACAATAACATTGGCTCCTCCATTAATCATTTCTTCGCATACCTTTTCTACTTCTGCTAAATCCTCTTTTACTGATTCTTTAAATAGTGTCTTTACGCCCAGTTGTTTTTCAAGCTCTTTTCTTGCAATATCATGAGAATAAGTCCAACCTTCATCTCCTACTGGTCCTACATATATAAATCCTACCTTTATTTCTTTTTTCACAGTATCTTTTGTCTCAGTTTTTTTCTCACTAGCACATCCAACTAAGGCTAAAGACATAATTAATGTAAATGCTATTAGTAAGCTTCCTAATTTTTTTTTCATTATAAATACCCCCTTTATTCTTCTCTTGCATATATTTTCTCTAGTAATACTAATTATTAACCCTTATGTGAACTGCTTACCACCTAAAAGGTGGTAGAATTCCACTCCTTATTTAAAAACTACCTTGTTATCTTTTATAGATTTTATTATGGCCAATGACTCTACCTTAATACCTTCCTTTTCTATTCGACTGCGTCCATCTTGAAATGCCTTTTCAATTACAATTCCCACTCCAACAACCTCAGCTAAGGCCTGACGTACAATTTCTACAAGTCCCAGTGCTGCATTTCCATTTGCTAAAAAATCATCAATTATTAAAATTTTATCTTCACTATTTATGTATTTTTTACTGGCTCTTATCTTATAATTCTTATTTTTTGTAAATGAGAATACATCTGCTTCATATGTATCAGAATCTAAATTAGCAGCTTCATGTTTTTTTGCGAAAACTACAGGAATATTACCAAAATATTGCGCTACAATACATGCTATTCCTATACCAGATGCTTCAACTGTTAGTATTTTTGTAATTTCATTACGCGCAAATCTTTCTTTAAATTCCTTTCCGATTTCATTAAAAAGATTTATATCAATTTGATGATTCAAAAAGCTATCCACCTTTAAGATTTCACTACCTATTATTGTTCCTTCAACTAATATCTTATTTTTTAATGTTTCCATAATTTTTCTCCTTTATTCATTAAATTTTCAACATATTTTAAACAACAAAAAAACTCCACAGTTAATTTTAACTAGGGAGTTTATAATAAAAATAATAACCCTAAAATTCATAAGTATAAAAAGTAATTTCTTTAATCTTAAAGAACAAACTTTTTATATTTTAAACTAAAGGTAACCACAATAATGACGTATTCCAAAATCATTGCACTATTTTATCAAAACACCCATAGTCAAGTATTTTACGGTTACTTGGTAGAAACGCTTAGTCCATATTTCTAAGCATATATGAGTTTACGAATATTAAATTTTATTTTCTTGTTAATTGTTCGTATATGTATTCTTTATAACAATATTACAACATTTTTTTTATTAATTCAACATTTTTTTATTGATTCTACTTATTTGTAGATTTCAATGTGAAATATTCCACTAAATCATCTCCTGGGTCGCTGCAATTAAAGACTTAAGAATGAGATTTACCCCCTTGTAGACCTCTGGAGCAGATAATAATTCTCAATTGTTATCCCCTCACTGAAGTTTTCCTTTTGTTGTAGTATGTGACTCCCACTTATAGAAATGGGAGACTTTCCTTCTGAAATGTCATTAAGCATTTTGCACTAAATTTTTTGTTTAGTAATAAAAATGGACGGTTAACAACTAATTAAACATTAATTAGTTGTTAACCGTCCCCAAAGAATCATGCTAACCTATTTGTAGGCTAGCATACTTACTTGTATTTAACTCTATATAATTATAATTTAACTCTAAACATTGGTGTATCCCAAATTTCTTTGGCATATTGATTTATAGTGTTGTCGCTGGAGAATATTCCAGACTTCGCAATATTGGTAATAGCCATTCTTTGCCAAATAGACTTTTGTCTAAATAGAGAATCAATTTCACTTTGAGCCCTTACATAAGAATCAAAATCTTTAAGTACGAAGAACTCATCATTGTGAGGGATCAAACTATCGTATATAGTCATAAATTCCATTTTATCAGTTTCTAAAAATCCATTTACCAACTGATTTACTATACAGTTTAATCTCATATCGCTATTATAAATATCAGAAGCTCTATAATTTTTATTCTTATAATACTCTATTACTTCCTGAGAAGTTAGTCCGAATAAAACAATATTTTCTTTTCCCACTGCATCAAATATTTCTACGTTAGCTCCATCTAAAGTTGCTATTGTTATAGCCCCATTCATCATAAATTTCATATTACCAGTTCCAGAAGCTTCTTTAGATGCAGTAGATATCTGCTGACTAACATCAGCGCAAGGAATAATTTTCTCAGCTATTGATACTCCATAATTTTCAAGGAATACTATCTTTATTTTATCGTGAGCTATAGGATCATTATTTATCTTTTTAGCAAGTGTATTAATAAGCTTAATAGTTTGCTTTGCTAAACTATAACTTGGAGAAGCCTTTGCACCAAATATAAAAGTTCTTGGCACTATATCTAGGTTAGGATTTTCGCGAAGCTGATTATATAAATGCATTATATTGAAAACATTTAAAAGTTGCCTTTTATATGCATGCATTCTTTTTACATGAACATCAAATATAGAACTTGGATCAATTTCAGTGCCATAATTTGATAATATATAATTTGAAAAGGTTATCTTGTTATTTGTTTTTATATCTTGTGTTTTCTCTTGGAAAGCAGCATCCTGCGCATAATCCATTAATTTACGGAGTTCATTCGGAGACTTTATCCACTTGTCACCTATTGTTTCAGTTATAAGGTTTGCTAGCTCTTCATTAGAATTTAATAACCATCTTCTATGAGTTATGCCATTAGTTTTATTATTAAATTTTTCTGGAAAGAATTCATAAAAATCCGCAAGTTCTTGGTGCTTTAATAATTCTGTGTGCAGCTTTGCAACCCCATTAACAGAATGACTTCCTACAATAGCTAAATATGCCATCCTAATATATTCATCATGAATAATTGACATTTTATTAACTTTATTCCAGTCTCCATTGTACCTATGGTAAACTTCATTACAAAAACGCCTATTTATTTCTTCTATAATCATGTAAATACGTGGAAGTAATTTTTTAAACATTTCTACAGGCCATTTTTCTAGTGCTTCTGCCATAATTGTATGGTTAGTGTAGGCCATTGTACCAGTGGTAATAGTAAAAGCCTCATCCCAAGTAAGTCCCTGTGCGTCCATTAGCAGTCTCATAAGCTCAGCCACAGCTACAGCTGGGTGGGTATCATTTATCTGCACTGCCACATGCTTATGAAATTCGCTAAGTGAAATCTTCATTTTTTTATAGCTTTTGATAATACTTTGCATTCCAGCACTTACAAAAAAGTACTCTTGTTTAAGCCTTAGAAGCCGTCCTTGTTCATAGCTATCATCCGGATATAAAACTTGTGAAATAGCCTCAACTGAATATTTATCCTCACCTGCTTTTGCGTAATTTCCTTGACTAAAGGATGAAAAATCAAAATCTTCTTCCATAGTCTCAGCACTCCAAAGCCTTAGTGTATTTACGGTATTATTTTTATATCCTTTTATTGGAGTATCATAAGGTACCGCTCTTACGGATTGATAATTTTCATGGATAACTTTCATTTGCCCATTTTCTTCCTTCAAATATACATCTCCAGAAAATCTTACTTCTACAGCCTTGTTTTCTTTTCTTATTTCCCAAACATTTCCGTTTTTTAGCCAATTATCAGGAACTTCTACTTGATAACCATCTTCTATTTTCTGTTTGAATAATCCATATTTATACCTTATACCGCAACCATGACCGGGCACTTGCGTAGATGCCATGGAATCTAAGAAGCATGCTGCCAATCTTCCAAGCCCACCATTACCAAGTCCAGCATCCAGTTCTATATCCTCTATATCTATCCAACTAATTCCGAGATCTGCAAAGGCCTCCTCGCAAACATCCTTTATACCTAGATTAACTAAATTACTATTTAATAATCTACCAACTAAGAACTCCATAGAAAAATAATAGACTTGTTTTGTTTTGCTTTTCCCGTATTGTTTATTAGTTTCTATCCAAGATTTAGAACAATAATCTTTTATTAATGCGCCTAATGCAACATATTGATGAAGCCTGGATGCATCCACTGCATCTTCTGCAAACATAGTCTGTAATTTTTCTATATAATCTACTTTAAATTCTTCTTTATCTATTACCACAATACTCACCACCTAAAAATTTTAAATCTACAACAAATAAAATTTTAATCTATTAAATTACTATATAAATCTATATAATTTTTAGCTGAATTTTCCCAACTATTGTTTGAAGTCATGGCATTTTTAACTAATTTATTCCAAGAATCTTTGTCCTTGTATAAATTCAGAGCACTAGTTATGGCGTCCATTAATTCATCACTACTATAATTTTCAAAAGAAAAACCATTGCCAGTACCAGTATATTTATTATAAGGTATAATTGTGTCCTTTAACCCTCCAGTTTCACGTACAATTGGAATACTTCCATATTTTAATGCTATAAGCTGACCAATACCACAAGGTTCAAATAATGATGGCATTAAAAACATGTCTGAAGCAGCATATATTTTCTTTGCTAGCACCTCATCAAAAACAATATTTGTTGATATTCTGCTTGGATATATAGACGCATAATATTGGAATATATCTTCATAGTACCCATCGCCATTGCCAAGCAACACTATTTGAATAGGAAGGCTTAAGAGTTCTTGGAGTTTCTCTACTATTAAATCTAAACCCTTTTGTTTTACTAGTCTAGTTACAATTCCTACCAACGGTATATTTTCATTTACGGTGAAACATAGTTGATTTTGAAGTTTTAATTTATTTTTCACCTTTTGTTTTAAAGAGTCTGAATCAAAATTATAAAATATTTTTTTATCAACTTTAGGATTGTAGAGTTCATAATCTATACCGTTTACTATGCCATATAATTTTTCTGATTTTGAGCGCAATAGCCCATCTAGTCCTTCACCATAAAACGGAGTCTGTATTTCCCCTGCATAAGTTTCACTTACGGTAGTTACTGCATCTGCGAAAACAATTCCGCCCTTCATAAAGGATATAGCATCATAAAACTTAAGTGCATCATCACTAAAATACCCCTCATCTAAATTTAATAACTCATCAAGTATTTCTTTTGGAAATACTCCTTGATATTTTAAGTTATGAATAGTGAATACACTTTTTATTTCACTGTATATTTCATCATCACTATAGATATCTTTAAGCAGTGCCGGCACAATTCCGGAGTGCCAATCATTGCAATGAATTATATCTGGCACAAAATCGCCCATGTATTTTATAGCTTCTAGCACGGCCTTTGAAAAATAAGAATATCTCTCTCCATCATCATAACATCCATATATCTCAGGTCTTTCAAAATAGTATTCGTTATCTACAAAGTAGTAAGGTATATCCTCATAAGTTAAATATTTCAAACCACAATATTGATTTCTCCACCCAACTGGCACAGTAAAACTAGCTAGATTTTCCATGCAATTTTTAAAGGACAGTGGAATGGTACTATATTTTGGTATAATAACTCTTGCATCAATACCCATCTTTCTTAATGCTTTAGGTAGTGCATATGATACATCCCCCAGACCTCCAGTTTTTATAAAAGGATAAGCTTCTGAAGCCACAAATAATACTTTCATACTAACCCCCCCTTAGTTTTTTTATTATTCTAATCTGGATTTTTTCTCTATAACAACTGGGAAATCTTCATCTCCTTTCAATACTGTATTCTCATTTATAATAGTATTCTTATCAAGAATAACATTAGTTAATTTGCATCCTTGTTTGATTTCACAACTTTCAAATATTATGCAATTTTTAAGTTCTGCACCGGCATGAACTATTACTCTTCTTGAAATTATACTATTTTCTATACTTCCTTTTAAAATACATCCATTGGATATCAATGCATTCTTAACTCTTGACTCATTAAAGTATTTAGTAGGTGCTCCGTCTTTACTCTTTGTATTAATTAACCCATTGTTAAAAAATAATTCCTTGGTTACTTTTCCATTTAGCATATCCATACTAGTTTTGTAATAATTTTTTACAGAATTCACACATTGAACGTATCCTTTAAACTCAAATGCATTTACATTAAGCTGAGGAGCACTATTATAAATAGCTGCTTTTATGGAATTACTATATCCTGTCTGAACTGCATTGTTTATAATGTTTATGAGGGTGCTTTTTTTCATTATAAACATTTCCATGGATATATTTAGTTTGTCCTCTGCTCCAATGTTTTTACCAATGCTCAAAACCTTATTTTCCTCATTAATATAAAGTGTACTATTATCTATATAGTGCTTTTTCCCATTATTTGTTTTTTTGTATAATAAGGTTATATCACTACCTGACTCTTCGTGAAACTTAGCAGCCTCATTATAATCCATGTTACACAACATATAGGAAGAAGACATCACTACATAATCTTGCTTTGTTCTACGAATATAATCTATATTATCACTTAATGCATCTATATCTCTTAACCTAGATCCATCTGTTGTTGAATTAAATAAAAATAGCCCATTTATTTTTCTATCCAAGTCCCAAGGTTTACCTGAGCCTAAATGGTCCACGAGTGATCTAGTTTTTGTGTTAGCAAACACACCTATATTATGAATACCCGAATTAACCATATTTGAAAGCACAAAATCAATAATCCTGTATCTTCCGCCTATAGGTATAGCTCCTATAGGCCTTGATTTTGTAAGACTTTTAATATTATCTTCATTCTCATTTAACATTAATATTCCTATGTAGTTTTTAAGCATACTGGCACCTCCCTCAATTTATAATTTAGTTAATATTTTCGGATCAACTTTAATGTCCTTTCCTTCTTCTATAACAATAATATCTTCACCATTGCCAATGTGTGAATTATGTCTTATGCAAACATTACTTCCGATAATTGCTTTATGAATAACCACATTATTTCCTATTTTAGTATTTGGCAGGATAACCGAATTGGTTATTTTTGTATTTTTACCTACATGTACTCCTTGGAAAAGCACACAATTGTTTACCTCTCCAAAAACAGTACAGCCCTCATTTACCATGGCATTACTTATCTTAGCTTCAGGTCCAATATATTGAGGTGGCAACTTAGCATTAACTGTATATATTCTCCATTTAGCGTCATGTATATTCAAATCATTGTCTTCAGACAGCAAATCCATATTAGCTTCCCAAAAGCTTTCAATAGTACCAACATCTCTCCAATATCCTTTGAAGGGATAGGCATATAGCTTCTGATTATTTTCTATCATTTTTGGTATTATATCCTTACCAAAGTCATTACTAGAACTTTTATCAAGGTTGTCCTCTTTTAAAAGTTGTTTAAGAGCAGACCAATTAAATATATAAACTCCCATAGATGCTAAATTACTTTTTGGATTTTCTGGCTTTTCCTCAAATTCATAAATAGTATTATCTTCCCGAGTGTTCATCATTCCAAATCTACTGGCCTCATCCTTTGATACTTTTAGTACTGCAATCGTAACATCTGCAGCTTTTTCTTTGTGATAATCTAGCATTTTGGAATAATTCATTTTATAAATATGATCTCCTGATAAAATAAGCACATATTCTGGATCATAACTATCAATGTAATTTGTATTTTGATATATAGCATCTGCTGTACCATTGTACCAATTGCCTCCATCTTCGCTTTGGTAAGGGGCAAGCATACTTACACCACCATTTCTTCTATCCAAATCCCATGGTGCTCCTATGCCTATGTGAGCGTTTAAAGCCAATGGTTGGTATTGAGTAAGAACTCCTACGGTGTCTATATTAGAATTAGAACAATTACTTAAAGAAAAATCAATGATTCTATATTTTCCTCCAAAGGGAACTGCTGGCTTTGCTATGACTTTTGTTAATTGTTTTAGTCTTGACCCTTGACCTCCTGCGAGTATCATAGCTATGATTTCTTTTTTTAACATGCTAGTTCTCCCCCTTTTTAAACTTATGTTAATAATTTAACATACAATAGTTTACAATAAATAAAATTTAAAACCATATCCGTAAAAAATAATGTTCTATATCTTTTAAATTTTTAATAATGAAAAGAAAACTTCTTTTTTATAATTTGTTAGAATATTTAAATAATATATTTGAAATTATACCATATTATTATTAAAAAACCATAAAAAAACATTAAAAAATTGGAAATTTTTATTTTTTTTAATGTTTATTTAATTTCACCATCTTTTATTTATAATATAAGTATTTTTTTTGAACTTATGTATTTTTTAGTTAAAATGCTTTGATAACTTAGCATTCTTCAATAAATTATAATTTGTAATAGGAACACATAATGGTGTATTATTGTATGCCATTTCTATTAAAAAAATAACCACTACATCTTAATTTAAAGATGTAGTGGTATCTAGGTTTAATAATATTTATAATTTTTGAATATTTATTTTTTTGCTTTTCTGCCACATTCCTTAGCAAATATCAAACTCTTTATTTTCTTCCAGATCAGTTCCAACTAATTTAATATTCGCACCTAGTGATAGGAAATCCTTAACAATATTCACATATCCACGTTCAATATGTTCCACCCCAGTAATATAGGTTGTACCTTCCGCAATTAATCCCGCTAAAATAAGAGATATTCCAGCTCTTACATCTGAAGCATTAACCCAGGCTCCTTTTAAAGACCTATTACCAGGAATTATTGCACTTCCTTCTTTTATAATAATATCTGCTCCCATGCGATTTAGCTCCTGGCAATGATTAAATCTTCCTGGATAAACCTTATCAACAATAACACTGTGACTGCTTGCTAATATCAGCAGGGCAGTTAGTGGCTGTTGCAGATCCGTTGCGAATCCGGGATACATAGTAGCCTTAACATTTACACCCTGAATCTTACCTTGTGTATATGCTCTTATAAAATCATTTCCTTCTTCTATACATACCCCTGCTTCTTCAAGCTTTGCTGTGCAGGATATCAAATGCTCAGGTATAATACCTGAAGCTTTAATATCCCCTCCTGTTATAGCTGCTGCCATTAGATAAGACCCAGCAATTAATCTATCCGGAATAGCGCAGTGGGTACCTCCACCTAGTGATCTTACACCTTCAATAGTAATTATGTCTGTTCCAGCACCCTTAACAAAAGCGCCCATTTCATTTAAAAATATAGCCACATCAACAACTTCCGGGTCCTTAGCTGCATTTCGTAATATTGTTTTGCCCTGCGCAAGTACAGCTGCAAGCATTATATTTATAGTTGCCCCGCTTGAAATTACATCTAAATATATATCTGCTCCAATAAGTTTATTTGCCTGGACCACATAATAATCCTTATAGAAATTAAACTTTGCGCCCAATGCTTCAAACCCTTTGATATGTTGATCAATAGGTCTTGACCCAAAATCATCGCCTCCTGGGTATCCTATAGAAACTCTTTTAAATTTTGCTAGCAATGCTCCGGCAAAATAATAAGAAGCTCTAAAGTCAGCAGATTTATTATGGTCTATAAGTGCACTATTAATATTAGATGGATCTAGTATTAACTTATCTTCTTTAATTATTATCTTCATCCCAATATCCTTAGCAATATCACATACTAAGCTAACATCAGAAATATTAGGTATGTTTTTTAATATAACCACTTCATCACATAAACAGCACGCAGCAAGTAATGGCAGCGAGCTGTTTTTTGATCCCGGTATAGTAATACTACCTTTTAAAGGATTACCCCTTGTGATTTCTAACCAACGCATGTACAACTCCTACCTTTTTTTGTTTTTTTGCTTTTATTATACCATATTTGTTCCTATTTTGTTCATATTTATCATTTATAACCCTTTATATTACATTATATTTAGAATAAACAAAAGATTTTTTTACATTTTTGAGTAAATTCCTTAGTTTGCATAATTAGAGGCTTTATCCTCTACACAATACCCCTACAAATAATATCTATAGAATTAAAAAAAATAAAACTTCAATGGGAGTATTAATCTCCTTTTGAAGTCTTTAATTAAAGCGATTTAGTAGGTTTTAAAGAAGTTACCCATTAGAAATGTCCATACCATAAAATATTTCCACCATTTCTTTTTTTAATTTCTTTATAATATCACATTTTTCTTCATTATTTAAATCTTTTTCTGTAATCTCAAACAAATAATTATCAAGCTCAAAATCATTTAATATCATTTTTGTATGAAATATATTAGATTGATATATATTCATGTCAATTAAATTGTATCTATTTATAGTTTCACTTGCTATATAATTTTGTATAGAATTAATTTCATGATCTATAAAATGCTTTTTACCATCCATATCTCTAGTAAAGCCACGAACCCTATAATCAATAGTAATAATATCAGAATCAAAGCTACCTATTAAATAGTTTAGAGCTTTTAATGGGGATATAGTTCCACATGTTGCTACATCTATGTCCACTCTAAAGGTGCTTATATTATTTTGAGGATGACTTTCAGGATAAGTATGTACCGTCACATGACTTTTATCTAAATGACCCACAATGTTCTCACGAATTGGAGTTAAATTTCCTCTATTACAAGAAGGATCAACCATATATAGTGGAATTTCTTCCTCTGAAATAAGTAGTGTTACACTTGCTCCCTGAGGGTCATAATCTTGCTTCGCAATGTTTAGTACGCTAGCACCTATTATGTTAGTAACATCAGTAAGAATTTTTGTTAGTCTCTCAGCATTATAGTGTTCATCAATATACTCTATATATTTCTTGCGGTCTTCTTCCGTCCTCGTATAGCAAATATCATAAATATTAAAACTTAATGATTTTGTTAAATTATTAAACCCATATAGCTTTATCTTATTTTTATCATTTTTAACCAACTTTATTCCCCATTTCTCTTAGACATCTTCTAAAAAAATTATATAACTTATAGCTTCTTTGTCAAGACATAAATTTATGTACATATCTATTCTATATAATTTTTTACTTGAAGTATATACTTTTTAACATTATAATCATTAATAATAGTAAACTGTATATAATTTTATATATTTATTATTATTATTAACTTTGTAACGTGGATTTGAATATATATAAGTATAGCATTTATATGTTATCACAAATGTACATCATTAAAATATGGAGGTATCAATACAATGGATAAAAAATTAAAAGTTGGTTTGCTAGGTGGAACTGGATTTGTTGGTCAACGTCTTGTTACGCTGCTAGCAGATCACCCTTACTTTGAAATAGCTGTTATTGCTGCTAGTGAGAACTCTGTGGGTAAGACTTATTTTGAAGCTGTAAATAATAGATGGAAATTAGATATGCCAATGCCAGACAGTGTTAAAAATATAGTAATAAAAAATATAGATCAAGTAGATTTAATAAGCAGTGAAGTAGATTTTGTATTCTGCGCTGTCAATATGCCTGCCAACGAAATTAGACAAATTGAAGAGAAATATGCAAAAGCTGAAACTCCTGTAATTTCAAATAACTCTGCAAATAGACATACTAGCGATGTTCCAATGGTTATTCCAGAAATAAATGCTGACCATTTTGAATTAATTCAGGTTCAACGCAGGCGTCTAGGAACTAAAAGAGGCTTTATTGTTGCTAAACCTAATTGCTCAATTCAAAGTTATGTTCCTGCTATAAGTGCACTTATGCAATATAAACCTAAAAAAATATTAGTTTGTACCTATCAAGCTATATCTGGCTCTGGAAAAATATTTTCAGACTGGCCAGAAATTAGTGATAATGTAATACCCTATATAGGTGGAGAAGAAGAAAAGAGTGAGCAAGAGCCTCTAAAAATTTGGGGCCATATAGAAAATGATATGGTAGTTAATGCTGTGGATCCTATTATTTCAACTCAATGCATACGTGTTCCTGTGTCAGATGGCCACTTAGCTGCAGTCTTTGTTTCCTTTGAAGATAAACCATCTATAGAAACTATTTTGCAGCATTGGGCAAGTTTCCAGGGAAAACCTCAACTTTTAAAACTCCCAAATGCCCCTAAACAATTTTTAACCTACTTTGAGGAAAATGATAGACCACAAACTAGGCTAGATAGAAATATTGAAAAAGGCATGGGCATATCAATTGGAAGACTACGAGAAGATAGTTTGTTTGACTACAAATTTGTTTGCCTATCACATAATACTCTACGTGGTGCAGCCGGTGGTGCAGTTCTTACAGCTGAACTTTTAATGGCTGAAGGGTATTTGACTTCAAAATAAAAACAAAAGTATAAATATAACCCCCTATTATTTCAAGATAATTTTCAACTTGAAATAATAGGGGTTTTTCAATTTAAATGTGGGGACAGTTAACAACTAATTCACTTTAAGAATTAAGTAAGGGACAGTTAACAACTATTTAGTTGTTAACTGTCCCTCACTGTTTAATTGTTAAATAGTTGTTAACCGTCCCCTAGTATTTAAAACTCTTAAATACCTCTAAGAATCTCTCAATATCCTCCTCCGTATGTTTCACACATAAAAATGTTGCCTCAAATTGAGAAGGTGCAACATTTATTCCATTTGTTATCATATGCTCAAAGTATCTTGAAAATATCTTAGCGTCACAAGTTTTAGCATCTTCAAAATTTTTAACTTCTTTCTTTTTCGTAAAGAAAGGTGTAATCATGGAACCACATCTATTAACTACCATTGGTATGCCGTTTTCTTTTGCAATTTCTAGTAGTCCCTTTTCAAGTTTTTTACACAGCTTCTCCATGTGTTCATAAAGACTTGGGTTATTATAAAGCTTAGTTAATGTTGCGTATCCAGCTGCCATTACCACAGGATTTCCTGACATAGTACCAGCTTGATAAACTGGTCCCATAGGTGATAATTTCTCCATTATCTCTTTTTTACCACCATAAGCACCACAAGGAAGTCCCCCTCCCATGATTTTTGCATAAGTTATTAAATCGGGAGTTATTCCATAAATGCTTTGCGCACCTTTATATGCTACTCTAAATCCACTCATTACTTCATCAAAAACAAGTAGGCTCTTGTATTTATCACATAAACTTCTGATTTCTAACAAAAATTCTTTTTCAGCAGGGATAACTCCCATATTTCCTGCCACTGGCTCAATTATTATGCAGGCAATATCATCCCCGTACTTCTCGAATATTTGTTTTACGCTATCTATATCATTGTAATTTGCTATTAATGTATTTATGATGCTTTCTTTTGGAACACCTGCAGATCCAGGTATGCCAGCTGTAATTACTCCTGAACCTGCCTGAACTAGAAATCCTTCAGCATGCCCATGATAACAACCTGCAAATTTTATTATTTTATCCTTTCCTGTGTACCCTCTTGCAAGTTTAACTGCACTCATTGTAGCTTCTGTACCTGAGTTAACCATTCTTACCATATCTACATTATCTACGGTGCTGCAAATATGCCTTGCAAGTTTTAGTTCTAATTCTGTAGGCGCACCAAAGGCTATAGCATCCGCACAGGTATCTTGTATTGCTTTTACTACCTCTTTATCACTATGTCCAAGTATCATAGGTCCCCAGGCACATACGAAATCTATGTATTTGTTTCCCTCTTCATCATAAATGTATGCACCCATACCTTTTTTAATAATTGGAGGATTTACAGTTAAATCTTTAAAAGCTCTAACTGGACTATTAACTCCACCAGGCATGTATTGTTTTGATTCATTAAATATGTCTAAATTCTTCATATTAGTTTCCTCTTTTCTTAATATTAATTTTTGATGTTTTTATACTACAGTAGAAAAATGACTACAATTGTGTAGTTAAAATTCTACTAAAATATTAATTTTATTGGCTAGCAAAGTAATCAAGATCAATTTAAAGCTAAAAAATCCTGCTTATTATGTCCACACATTCTTTAGCCCTTCCCTTCAAATGTTCCTCCTTTAAGACATCTATAGCTCTATTTATATAGGCATTTGAAGTACTCTTCAAAAGTATCTCTGCTAATTTCTCATTATCTTTAGTCTCTTTCTTGTGCTTAAAAGTGTCTAACCTTTCTTTGTAGATATCTTCACCATTGTGTTTTATCCTTTTTATAAAGGATGATAGCTCTTTCATGGTTTTCCATTCTATATAATCTTTTATAGCTTTATCCACAATGTATCTGTTATTCTTCATTGATGCTTCTCTTTTTTTGTAGTTATCATCATGGATGTCTTTTAACATATCTATGTCATATACTTCATATAAAGGATTTCCACTTACTATTTCTTCAATATCCCTTGGCACAGCTAAATCAAATAATAATAAGCGCTTATTAGGTAACTCCTTTAAGTGGACCACAGTATGAGGAGCCGATGTACAAGATATAACACAATCCACCTCTTCATAATACTTATGTATATCCTTAAAAGGTATTATTTTTACTCTTGGATCTTCTATATTAACCTTTTGAAGATCTCTAACTGCAATATATAGTAAATCTATTTTCCCCTCTAGTATATATTTTGAGGTTAATTCCCCTACAGCTCCACAGCCTAAAACCATAAAGTTTTTAAGGCCCCTACCTATAGCCTTTTTAACTACCATAGAAGACGAGGAAACTGGTATATCACTTATTTTAGATTTAGTTCTAAATTCCTTGCCACAGGCAATAGCATTTTCAAAAAGCCTTTGAAGTTCCTTTTTAGTTGTTTTAGAACCTTTTGCAGCTTCATAAGCGTCCCTAACTTGTCCTAAAATTTGGTCCTCTCCAAGTAATAATGAATCAAATCCACAAACCACTTCCATTAAGTGCTTAATAGCTTTTTCTTCCTTATAACTTTCTACACACTTTATTAAAGTCTTATCCCAATTTAATGCTTCAAAAACTCTACCTATAATATCTTCATCCTTAGATTCAAAATATATCTCTGTTCTGTTGCAAGTACTTAAAATAACTGCCTCTTCACAAATATTTAAAAGGGCTTCTAAATATTTTGCTTGACGCTTTGGTATAATTGAAAGTTTTTCTCTGATTTCTATTTTCACATCATGCTTTAGTCCTATTAGTTGTATCATTTTATCATCTCCAAAAACACATCACTATTACTAATATTGCGTATAATACGTATAGTATTATTAAATAAAACATTGCCCCATACATTAATTTTATTGTATCTACTATATGCTCTTTTCCTAACTCTTTTATTTTATTTCCTATGGTTGGTTTGTACATTTTCTCTCCAAAATATATATTTGTCCCACCTAGCTGAACTCTCATAGCCCCAGCTGCTGCACCTTCTGGATAAGCACAATTAGGGCTTTTATGATTTTTTCTATCTCTTATCATTACTTTTATACTGGCAGCGATATTCCCTCCAACCAGTGGTGCTGCTAAACAAATTAAAAGTCCCGTTATTCTTGCTGGTACAAAATTAAATACATCATCTGTTTTTGCTGGAAAGAATCCAATATATTTATATTTCTCATTCATATATCCAAGCATTGAATCCATAGTATTTACGCCCTTATACATCATAGCTAAGGGCGCTCCACCTAGTATTGCATAAAGAATAGGGGCTATAACACCATCTGCTGTATTTTCTGCAATAGTCTCCACATCTGCCCTTATTATTTCATACTCACTAAGGGTTTTTGTATCCCTACCTACAATGTAAGATAATTTAACTCTTGCGTCTTCAATATCATTTTTAGCTAAGGAGTCATATACCTTCTTCCCCTCTTTATGAAGTCCTCTAGTAGCTATTGTTGTCCAAAGCAATATTATATTAAAAATATGGTATAGCCAAAAAACCTCACTAGAAACCTTCAAAATTATAAAGGGTACTAAATAACTTGAAAAAGCTACTACGACTACAATGGCCCCTCCAAAAACTTTAATTTGCTTATTGGTTTTACATAGCTTTCTAGCCAGCTTATCTAATGCAGATATAAGTTTTCCTATATAAATCACCGGATGTGGAAACCAATATGGATCTCCAATTAATAAGTCTAGAACAACCGCTAATATTAAATCTACTACATTCATGGCAAATAGAATTTCCATATTAATTCCTCACTATCTTATAATGTTTTAATTTTTTATAAAGTTGTTAACTGTCTTCAACTTGTTACCTGTCCCCAACTTTTTAGATTAAATTAGTTCAATTAATTGTTAACTGTCCCCCACTTTTTAGTTCAATTAATTGTTAACTGTCCCTCACTTTTTAGTTTAATTAGTTGTTAACCGTCCCCAGCTTTTTTAGTCCCATGATTTTATAGATTGAGTCCATGTCTATACTATCTCTCACTATATCTGCTAGCTTGTCTATTTCTTTTTCTCTTAAACTTTCATATACCTTAGATTTTTTAGTCTCCATAGCTTTTTTTACTCTTAGCGCATTTACTATATATTCTCTAAATTCTACTCCATCGAAAATTCCATGAATATATGTACCCATAATATTTCCACCTTCATTAATTGCTCCGTCAAAGGAAGACGAGTGCTCACCTTCTAATGAAGGGCTCTCACTATTCTTTTCATATATTTCAAAGAGTGGTTTTGCCTTATGCCCATACTTACAAATCCCCATATGTATTTCATAACCATAGACTTGAATATTATCACTATTCACTACGTTAATAGCTCTCATATTAATGCTGCGCGCCTTTACTCTTGTAGTTATTTTTTCTTCCTCGAATACTGTATCTATGTCTAAAAGCTTCATACCCTCTATTTTTTCTAAATTTGTTTCTACGCAATAAGGATCATTTAAGCTATTTCCTAGCATTTGATACCCTCCACAAATACCTAATACCTTACCTTCTACGCTATATTTCACAATAGCCTCTGCAAGTCCTGACTTTCTTAGCGTAATTAAATCCTCAATAGTATTTTTAGTTCCTGGTATTATAAGTAAGTCTGGATTTCCCAATTCTTCTTTAGTTGTAACAAATCTAACTGATACATCCTCTTCAGTCTTTAATGCATCTAAGTCTGTGAAATTTGATATATGTGGCAGCCATATCACGGCAACATCAATAGGTGCAGTGATTTTTTTGTTAAATTCTACTGTACCATCTTCATCTTCTAAATCCAGTCTAAAGTAAGGAACTACTCCGGCGCAAGGGATATGTATAATATCCTCTAGCATTGTCAGACCTGGCTTTAGGATTTCTATATCCCCTCTAAATTTATTTATAATAGTGGCTTTAACTCTTTTTTTCTCTTCCTCATTCAGTAAAAGCATTGTTCCTGCTAGAGAAGCAAATACTCCACCCTTATCTATATCTCCAGCTAGGATTACAGGGGCATCTATAAGCTCTGCCATTCCCATATTTACTATATCTCTATCTCTTAAATTAATTTCTGCTGGGCTTCCTGCGCCTTCCATTACTATAATATCAAATTTCTTTTCTAACTCTTCAAACTGCATCTTTAACATATCTTTAAATTCCACTTTCATATTATGATATTCCATAGCTGTACTATTTCCAAAAACCTTCCCATTAACTATAACTTGGCACTTTTTATCTGAGGAAGGTTTTAATAAAATTGGATTCATAAATACCTCTGGCTCAAGTCCAGCTGCATAGGCTTGAAGTACTTGTGCACGCCCCATTTCTTTTCCATCCAATGTAATATAAGAATTCAATGACATATTCTGTGACTTAAAAGGACACACAGAAAACCCATCTTGTTTAAAAATCCTGCAAAGTGCTGTTACTAATATGCTTTTCCCTACAGATGAAGCCGTTCCTTGAACCATTATTTTAGCCATTACTATCCCTCCTTGTATGTTTTTTTTATGCAAAATAAAAAACAGCAAGCTTTCGCACCTGCTGTTATGTACAAAATTTCATTGCACTAACTTAATTTCTACAAGTTCTTTCCCGCCGAAAGTTTAATATTACTGATTTAGGCAGGTCTCCTGGCTCTTGATTCACTCTCCCCTTTCCCTTGCCCTTTCGGGTGGTTATAAAAGGTTCGTCCTCAATTACAGTAGCGGGGGCTGCTGTGGATTTAAACCACATTCCCTTTTCACCCTATTAAATAATCTACTAACGTAGCTTTGTCTACTAATGTAGCTTAATCTACTAACGTAGCTTAATTAATAAAAGGCACCTAAAAAATATCTATTCACTTTTTTAAAAAAATCCTATAATAAAATTAAATTTATTAAAAATCACAATATTTAATGTATTTCTACATTGTTAAGTTTATAGCATTACATGAGTTATGTCAATAACTAAGAATTCCATATGCCTTTAACATGTTTCTTAAATTTTGGAATTAACTAATTATATATATACTCATTATTGTGCTTATCTATTTTTTCTATTTTATTCACTTTAATTATTGGAATCACAGTAATTTGTCCACTTTTTGAATCCACATATTCTCGCTCCCCAAGTGTTCCCTCTACATTTACCCAAGTGCCTTCTGTGAATGATTTTTCCTCGGAATAACCACACAAAATTCCCAGGAGCTGTGCATCTGCAGCGCAGCAACTTACAATGATTCTAGATAATATAAATTCCCCTTCATTAAGTCCCTTTTGTTTATATATGAATCCTTTGGTATTAATGACTCTACCAACATAATTGTGCGGCTTTCCATATATATCTTCATAAATTTTTATAAAATTTTCTTTAGTAATATCTATAGTTCCACCTTTTACTGCTACCATATTTTCTAAAGACTTATTTGATGAAACGTTAGCGCCGTCAATAGAATTAATGTGTTCTTCATTATGCTCACATACCTCTGTTCCATCCGCTAGAACTTTATGTTTATGCTTTAAGTTACTAATTTTCAACTGTGAGTTTAATGAAAACCCCTTATTCATGGCGCTGTAAGTACTCATACCCACCGGTTTTAATAGAAATCCTAAAGTAAGCGGGATTAAAAACATGATATATCCAATTTTTAACCTTTTATCCTTTTTAAATGCATAAATATTTTTTCCTTGAAAAATAAGTAAAGTAATAAAAAAGTATAATGCAAATTTTACGTATTTAACCATTTTGGGATGTACAAATAAAGTTATTTTATTTGTACTTATTATCATATAAAAATAACAAGTGAAGCCTGTGAGTATAAGAAACCATATCAATTCATTTAAATTTAACTTCTTTTTCAACCCTTTCCTCCTTATATAACCCTGTGATTAGATAATAGTTATTAATTAATATATCCCTTGTAGGTAGATACTTATTATAGTTTTATCCATATAAAGAATTATCTATAAAGTTAAAGCATTGCTTAACACCTCAAGAGGAAATATGTTTGCTATAACAGCTAAAATAAAGCAAATAGTAATTATAAGAAAAATCAGTTTAGCTACAAAATTTAATTTGAAACTCCCACAAAGCATAATTGTATTTTTTATATCTAACATAGGCCCTAAAATTAAAAATCCTAAAATTGAACCTGAGGTAAATTGACCTAAAAAACCTCTAGCTATAAATGCATCTGTTTCTGAACAAACTGATAATACAAAAGCCAGTATCATCATCACTATTATGGAGGACAACACTCCACCACCTATTGATAAAATATATGTTTTAGGTATAAACACTTGCATACATGTAGATAAAAAAACTCCCATTATAAAGAATCTACCTATGTCATATAGCTCTGCACTTGTATGTGATATTATTTCCTCCATATTACGTATAAACACATTGCCTGCTTTACTATGATTATGACTATACCCACAAGAACAGTTATCATGATTATGTTTAAGGTTTTTCAGTTTATGATGTGCACAACCGCAATCAGCCTTATGTGATTTGCCTCTAGGCTTTTTTACTACTTGTGGCTTAAAAGGACTATCTTTATGAAGTACCCCTATAAGAACACCTATTGTTATAGCACCAATCATACCAAACATAGCCCTTGCTATTACCATATATGACATTCCCATAAAAGCATAATGTGTTGACAATAAAACCACGGGATTCATTATGGGAACTGATAACATAAATGTAACTGCAATACTTAGTGGAACACCCTTTTTAAGTAGTCTCCTAGTTATAGGAACAATAGCACACTCACATACTGGAAAAACAAGTCCCACTAGGGATGCAATTAAAACTCCTACAAATTTATTTTTAGGAATTATTTTAGCAATTGCTTCCTCTGATACAAATATTTGAATTATAGAAGAAGCTAATGCTCCAATTAGTATAAATGGTATACCTTCAAAAATTATACTAAGGAAAATTGTAGAAAAATCATTAATAACCCTGGAATCAAATTTAATAACTGTGGTACTCTGTGCAAAATATATGCCCAATAGTAAGACTATGATGATAATTAAAATTTTTATTAGGTTAATCTCACTATCATAAACTCTTTTATTTCCCTGAATCAACTTCCCAACCCCTTGCTATTAATATTTATACATTCTGAACTATTATATTATCTTGTAATGCTTACTATGCTACTTATAGAATTGTACTTGTTGATTTTTTAATTATATTTAGATTGTTTTGTTTTTGTTTTTATTTACATTAAATCAAATTTTTGTTGTAAATGTTTTAAATTATATTGATTTCAGTGGACAAATAACCTATTATGTTATGTGTTGGATAAATTTAAAAAGAGAGATTATATGAAATTTAAAAGTTTTACAATGAACAGCATTCGTACTAAATTAATTATTAGTTTGGTAGGAATTTGCGTAATTCCATTAATAATAACAGGTTTTGGCTCTTACAATCAGTCAAAGTCAATTCTCAGTAAAAAATTAACAGTCACAAGTAGCCAAACGCTTACAGAAATAAACAATGGATTAGTTGATTACTTTAATGGATTTTCTAATATGGTTTTAATGGCATCAAGTAATTATGATTTTGTGAATGTTGATACAGGTAATAATGCTAAATATATACCTGATATATTAAAAGGCGTAAAAGAAAGCAACAAAGATATACTTTGCATGTATTATGGAACTGCCTCTGGCAAGTTTGATACATATCCTAATGATAAAATGCCTAAGGGATATGATGCGACCACAAGACCTTGGTATAAACAAGCTTTAGATCATAAAGGTCAAATTGTAATAACTCCTGCGTATAAAGATAATGGAACTGGAAACACTGTTGTTACACTTGCAGGAACAGTAGAAAAAAATGGACAAGTAGTTGGCGTTGTGGCAATAGATTTAACATTAGCTACACTTGCACAGCGAATATCTACTAAGAAAGTAGGTAGTACAGGATATGTGTTTATTTCGGATGTATCAGGCAACATTTTAGCTCACCCACAAAAGGAGCTTATTAACACAAATGCAGCCTCCAAGTTGTCCTTTTGGAATAAAGCAAAATCAGAAAATAGTGGTTTTGTTAATTATAAAGATAATGGTACTAAAAAATTTGGAGTCTATCAAGCAAATGCATTAACAGGTTGGAAGCTCGTAGCTACTTTAGATGAAAGCGAACTATCCAGTGATACAAAATCTATTTTACAAACAACCTTTTTAATGATATTGGTAATGGGAATAATTTCAGTATTTATGTCATTATTATTAAGCAAGGGGATATCTAATAATATCCTGAAATTAAAAGAAGTATTTGCTAAGGCATCAAATGGAGACTTAACGGTGTCTATTAACGCTTCAACAAAAGATGAATTTAACGATTTAGCTATATCCTTTAATTTAATGATAAAAAACATATCAGATCTTATGCATAGTGTTACAAACTCTTCTAAGACGGTACTCCTAACATCAACAAGTCTTACCAATATGTCAGAGGGGGTAACCGCTTCTATAAGTGAAGTAGCAAGTGCAATAGAAGAAGTTTCCGTAGGTGCAACGCATCAAGCTCAAAATGCTCAAAACGGTGCTTCTCAAATAGATGACCTATCAAACAGAATAGATAAAATTAGTGTTAGCTCTAATGAAATGGACAAAATTTCAAGCAATACTAAAGATTTAGGCTCAAAGGGCCTATTAATGGTAAATACCTTAATTGAGAAATCAAATAAGACTAAGATAGCTACTTCAGAGGTTAACAATATAATGCAAGATATGAATGAAAGCACTAAGCAAATAAATGCAATCTCTGAAACAATAGCCAATATAACAGCTCAAACTAATCTTTTATCATTAAATGCAAGTATTGAATCTGCACGTGCAGGTGAAGCCGGCAGAGGATTTGCTGTAGTTGCAGACGAGATAAGAAAACTTGCTGACCAGTCAAAAAGTTCAACTGAAGAAATAAAGGCAATTATAGCAAGCATACAGAAAAAGTCAGATATAGCGGTAAATGCTATTAAATCCACTGAAACTGTAGTAAATGAGCAAGACTTAGCGGTAGTTAAAACTCAAGAGATATTTAGTGAAATTCTAAAATCAATTGAAGTAATGATTACTAAAGTTGATGAAGTAAAAATATCTATTATTGATATAAATGAGAAAAAACAATCTACAGTATTAGAAATCGAAAATATTTCTGCAATATCAGAACAAACAGCCGCCTCTTCAGAACAAGTTACAGCTTCTACAGAAGAAATAACAGCCACTATGGAAGAGTTTACAAAGCATTCAAGTGAGCTACAAATGTTAGCCGAGCAGTTAGGGGCTGAAATAAATAAATTTAAAATTAATTAATCATCCTCCCTTTCCCTTAAATAAATTCATTAGAATTTCGAGATTTATTACTGAATGTACACTAAAAGAAAAATTGTCCACAGTAGAACCAAATTTTATGGCTCTACTGTGGACAATTATGCTTCTAACTGTGTTTATATTATTATTTATCTATATTAGTTTAGCCCTCAAAAACATAGCTTTCATACCCAGGCTCGCAAATTTAGCTTCATACTCTGTAACTACATTTTCTTTAAAATCACTATTGTGCAAGTCATAGGTTGAAAATAATATTTCAAATCCACATTCTTTGAAATACTCTACTGAGTCTTCAAATAACTCTGTGTCATCTGTTTTAAACCAAACTTCAGATCCTGTCTTTAAGAATTTCTTATAATTTGTTAAACATTTAGTGTGAGTTAATCTTCTTTTGTTATGTCTTTCCTTTGGCCAAGGATTACAGAAATTTATATAAATTCTACTTATCTCATCCTTTGCAAAAACATCATCAATAAGCATTATATTTAGAGGCATAAGTCTTACATTTAGTTCTTCTGCACCTTTAACTTCTCTTACCTCTATTACTTTTCTAAGGGCAAATACTAGCACTTCATCTTTTAAATCTATACCTACAAAATTAATATTAGGATTTTGCTTAGATCTTTCTGATATAAAGCCACCTTTACCACAGCCTAGTTCTAAATGTATTTCATTAGTATTTTTAAATTCGTCATTCCATTTTCCTTTATGAACATAATGGTCTGTTACTACAATATGGCTAGACTCTAGCTCTGGCCTAGCCCAATATTTTTTTCTTAGGCGCATATACTTTTCTCCTTTTATTTATATATTAAAAAATTACTACATAATTTTTCTCAAATTCACTTTATTATTATATCACAGGAATTGAGCTAAACAAAACTTATAGTTTTAAAGATACATTAGTTATTACCTGTCCCCGCCTTAAATGTCAATTAATTGTTACCTGTCCCCAACCTTTCAACATTTAAACATCAATTAATTGTTACCTGTCCCCGTCTTAAATGAATCTTTCTACATTTCTATCCTTTTTCATTTTGTAAACTGAAATTAAAAAGAATGTAACTGCGAAAGCTAATAATATTGTTATATTGCCTAATATATCTTTGAACTGACCTCCTGTTTGAATCTTTCTTATAGCCCCTAGCGCCCAACTTTGTGGAATAAAATCTGATAGTCTTTGCATAAATGGCGGCATTAACGAAACTGGCCAAAAACAACCTCCTAGCATACAAGTAGGCGTAACAATTAAGGTAGAGAGGCTATTTGCTGATGCACTAGAATTAGAGCATACCACTATTAAAAGCCCCATTGCTACAGCTACTGTGCCAAAGCTCATTAATATAATTAACAACTGCATAGCTGGTATATGAGTGTTATATTTTAAAACTTTAGTAGCTAAAGTCATAACTATGGTAATTTGAATAAACACAATAAATAGATTTACTATTACATTGGAAATCATATACTGTTTTGAACTTACAGGCGAAGCACATATCCTCTGGAAGGTGCCATCTCTTTTTTCTTTTAAAATCAATCTTGAAGTTGTAGTTGCTCCCATTAACATTACCATAATAAATAATCCCATTGTGTTTTGAGTTGCATTTGTTCCCTTTGCATTATCTGTTACAAATTTACTTTGAAATTTTAATTCTCCATTTGAATAGCCTTTATATATTTTATTAAAAATTTCTTCTTTTCCATTTGAGGCTTTTGCTATGCTCATTAAATTTTTCATATACATGTCTATATAATTTTCGATCCACGCAGTAGTATCTTCACCTTTTATAGATATTATTTGGATATTTTCAGTATTTTCGTTTAATATTTTCTCTTTCATATTTTCAGGGATTATTAATGCAAATTGCACATCTCCATTGGATACTTTGTCTTCTAAATTTTCTTCGTTTATTGGTACTATTTTAAATTTCTCAGTAGAATCTAAATATTTAAGCATATCCGAAGCTATTTCTGTTTTATCTTTATTAATAACTCCCACTGATACTTTAGACCCAGAAGAAGGACCTTGCAAACTCATAAAAATCATAACAAGTACTATAGGTAATATGATATATACTATTACATTAGATTTTTCCTTGAATATTAGCTTAAACATATTTTGCGCTATTAAAAAAATATTTCTCATATTATGCCCTCTCCTTTCTAAATATCAAGGTAGCTATAGTTAAAAATACTGTAGCCGCTATCAAATTAATAGCAATGGTAGTAAACACATCACTAAAATTTCCACTATATATTACTTTGAAAGCAGTGTCATTTGCCCATTTTACTGGAGAAAACTTAGCTATATTGAATAGAAGTTCACTGTTAAATTGTTCTAATGGAACATATCCTCCCCCAAGAAAAACCATGACAGGTATTAAAATATTTAATACTCCTGTCATTGTAGCTTCAGTTTTAAAGATAAAGGCGGCTCCTATTCCAAGGGAAGTTGCCATAAAAGCTTCCGATGCCATTATTAAAAATACTATTCCTGGACTATTTCCCCAGTCTACATTTAAAACATTTCTACTGAAAATTATCACTATTAATAATTGAAATATTAAACTTACAAAAGATCCAATATTCTTTCCTATAAAATATTCATACTTTTTTATAGGGGAAGTTAATATTCTATTCCCTGTCTTCCTTGTTTTTTCTCCGTAAATGGCAAAAGCCCCTGAAAAACAACCATACATTATAATTAAGGTTGTCATGGTTATTCCATAATAGTCAATTGCTCTTGGCTGCTTTTTTCTATCAATGGATTTTACCTCTACGTATTTTTTAGAATCTTCTTTTAAAACTTCTTTTACGGAAGCTGGATTAACCTTTGCTATTTCAGCTACAACATTATATTTTTGTACAAATGCTTGAAAAACTACTTCTACAAATGCGGCTTCTGAATTATATCTTTCATTCTTAAAAAGATTTATTTTGTTTTCCTTTTCATTAAAATCTATATAGCAAGCATACTCTGTTTGTTTAACACTATTAATTCCACTATCATACTCTTGTATCCTCGCGGCTGTTATTCCAAATTTTTCTATTTTTTTTATAAACCCTTCAAAAGCCTGCACCCTCTGCCCTTGACCCTCAATAGAATAAGCTACCTTTGCATCATCAAACATTGATGAATTTCCGCCCATAACACCCGAGAAAGCTGTTCCTAAAATCCACATAAGAACTATAGGAAGTGCTATCATTATAACCATTATTTGCTTATTTCTTAAGTTATGCTTGATTTCCTTTACTACTATATTAAAAATTCTCATTTTCTCCCTCCTCCTATTCCTTATGAGTACATAAATGTTATTAATAGTTATGCTCCTTGTATTCCTTATAGGTACATAACTATTATAAGCAAGTAATGGCTAATCCCTAAGTTTCCTTCCCGTTAGAGTAAGAAATACTGACTCTAAATCTGGATTTTTACTTTCTATATTCTTAATAGAAATACTATTGCTGGTAAAGTATAATATTATCTTATCTAAATTAGTAACGTCCTTTTTGCTTTCTATTTTAATTTTCTCATCCTGGACTTCTATTTGCACAACTCCAGGTATTGCCTTAAGTTGCTCTATATTAAGCACTTCTACATCTTCTACAGTAATCTCAACATAATTTACATCTGTAACTATAGACTTTAACTCTTCCACAGTTCCTTGTGCAATTACTTTTCCATGGTCCATTATAGCTATATTCCCACATATAGCTTCTACCTCTTCCATATAGTGAGTAGTGTAAATTATAGTACATCCCAATAAGTTTAATTTTTTTACAGATTGTAATATATGATTTCTTGATTGAGGATCAATTCCTACTGTTGGTTCGTCCATTATAATTAGCTTAGGTCTATGAGCTATAGAGCATGCAATATTTAATCGTCTTTTCATTCCACCTGAAAAACTTTTTGGATACTGTTTTTTCTTATCTAAAAGTCCAACAAACTCTAGTGCCTCTTCTACTTTTTCTTTAAGCTCAGACCCTTTTAATCCATAAAGACTAGCAAAAAACTTAACATTTTCATAGGCTGTTAAATCTTCATAAATAGCAATTTCTTGAGGTACCACACCAATATTTTGCTTAATATACATTAAGCTGCTTTCAATGCCTCTACCTAAAATTTCAATTTTACCTTTATCCATTGTAAGTAATCCACATAATATATTTATAATAGTACTCTTACCTGCTCCATTAGGTCCGAGTAGCCCATAAATTTCACCTTCTTCTATAGATAAGCTTACATTATCTACCGCTATTACATCTTTGAATTTTTTGGTTAATCCTTCAATTTTAACTATCTTCATATATAACCCCTCTTTATAATTTTTGTTATTTAAGTACATTTAGATAGCAAGTCAATATGCTCGTCTATTTCATGTACCTTATATTTCTATTATATAAAAAAAACGACTTTCTAATAAGTAGTGAAAGTCACCTCTTCTATATGACTAAAGTCACATAAGGCACATGAAAATAAATAGACTAGTCTTCTGACTTGTTATTTATTTTCATATGCCTTATATTATATTTCTCCTTGCAGATAATATATTGCAATTTGTGTTCTATGTTTTAAACCAGTCTTATTCAAAATAGAAGTGATATAGTTCTTAACTGTCCCCTCTGATATATAGAGTTTACTAGAGATTTCTTTATTAGAAAGACCTTCTGCAATAGCTTTTATTATATCTATTTCTCTTTCGGTAAAGGTATCTCCCTTTGGAACTTTATCTTGCCTAGGAGTTTTAAATCCTTGTGTAACCTTATCTAATATTACATCTTGCATAACAATATTGCCCCCAAAAACAGTCTTAATAGCATCTTTTATTTTATCTGGGGAATTATTTTTCAAAAGATATCCTCTCGCTCCATTTTTTAAAGCCTCAAATATATATTCATCCTCATCAAATGTAGTTAAAATTAAGGTTTTAGTTGTGGTTTTCATTGCTATTTCCCTTACTGCTTGTACCCCATTCATAACTGGCATCCTAACATCCAATAATGCTACATCTACAGTTTTCTCAATACACATCTCTAGGGCTTCTAATCCATTTGAGACGCAACCAACCACTTCAAATTCACTATCCAAGCCAAGTATAATCTTAAGTCCTTCTCTTATAAGTATATCATCATCAGCTATCAAAACTTTAATTGCCATACCCATAACCCCTTATTTATTTTTTATTTCTTCTTCCTAATTAATAAATGCGCATTAGTTGTTAACCGTCCCCCACTTTTTCACTCTTCTAAATGTGCATTAGTTCTTAACTGTCCCCCACTTTTTCAATCTTCTAAACATTCATTAGTTGTTAACTGTCCCCGGCTTTTCTCACTTGGTCTAATGGAATAATTGAAATAACGGAAAAGCCTTGCGCTCCATCTACAATGACCTGTCCACCTTCATTGCCTACACGGTCCTCCATGCCAGCAATACCTAGACCTTTAATAACCGTATTACAGCCTATTCCATCGTCCTTAACTTCTAATTTTATAATTTTATTGTGAATTTCAATATTAACATTTACCTTGGAAGCTTTGGAGTATTTCATTGTATTAGTTAAAGCTTCGTTAATGTTGTCGTATATTAGTCTCCACTGCCTTGGAGTTATTCTATTTATGTTTCCATTATAAAGAAAATTAGACTTTATACCACTATTAAAACTAAATTCCTCGATTAATAGTTTAAGCTTGTTTATACCTAATTGCTCTGAGGGTGGTTTAATATTTTTCAAAGTAATTCTTATATTGTCCAGGCCTTCACGTAGTACATTAATAGTGCTTTGGATCATTGATTTTGATTTAGGTATATCAATGTCTAATAAAAGCTTAGCTGCCTCTAGTTGCATAATGCCTCCAGACAACGTATGTCCAATTTTATCATGTATTTCCTGGGCTATTTTATTCCTTTCTTCAAGCCTTGACATATATTTAAATTGCTTATGGAACTGCAGATCTTTATTTAGTTTATTAGAAAGTATAGTATTTTTATTCTTTAAGCTTTCATTTTCTTCTGTAAGCCTTTGAATTTTACTAAAGCTACTATTCACCAAAGTGTATACTAGATAACCTAATATGGCAGCCAATATATATTCTTGTAAAATATCATGTTTTATAAAATATACACTAATGATAATGGCTAATGCATTTATCCACTTATGCTGGTCACTCATACCTATTAACATATAAATGTTAATAGGCAACATTAATATTATTAAATTATAAATATAAGTATATTGGAACAATATTAGTATTAAAGTTACTATCAATATGATATTCTTGTGTTTAGACTTGCTAAATATATAATAACAAATCTTAATACATATATAAGATAAAATAATGGATATAGCAAAAGTGGAATTTTTCATTCCACTCTGTACGTAATTGCTTATACAATAAATCAAAATAGAAAATTCATAAAGAATAATCCATCCTTCCATTTAAATCATCACCTTCTAAAATGTTATTAAATCATCCATACAATATTTTTGAAAAAATAAAATAACAATGACCCTGGTACTTGCACAAGATAATAAAAAACTGATTGTCCACCAGGTAATAGTGGCAACATTAATATAATAAATATCGGGAATTGATACCTAGTAACTGAATCTGAAATATTGTAAAAAAACTTTGGAAATAAATCTCTAACTATATGAAATCCATCAAAACCCGGTATTGGTACTAAATTAAGAAAAAACAACACGCAATTTAAGTATCCTGTAATTTTTAGTATCTCAAAAATTATTTTACCTAGGGCACCATTAATTGGTGAAAACTTTGCAAATAATACAGTTAAAATTGCAAATACAAAACCTAGAATTAAATTAGCAATTGGCCCTGCCGCAGAAACTTTCAAATCGTCCTTATAATAGTTTTTATAGGCACTGGGATTTGTCTCAACGGGTTTTGCCCACCCGAAGTTTACTAGTAAAATCAAAATAAATCCCATTGGATCTATATGAGCAATTGGATTCAGTGTAAGTCTCCCTTGAAATCTTGGAGTTTTATCCCCTAACCTATCTGCTGTGATAGCATGTGCATACTCGTGAAAAGTGAATGCTATTAAAATTGCTGGTATCATTAAAATCTTATATAATATTTCTGATGTATCCAAATTTATTCCTCCTTTTTATCCTACAAGGTATATATCAACTACTAATTGTTACTTCCCTTGTTAGGACATCTTTGACTTATTATTTTCTTCAGATGCCTAATATATCTATTATAGCAAAGTTTATTGTTATTTTGAATGTATTATTTTTAAAACAAAATAATATATTTCTACAACTGGATTTCTTATGAATAAGCTTATATTTTTATATAAGGCATCTTCAAAAAATAGTGAGTATACTCTTCTGATCTATTTAAGATGCCACATAAAAAGACCCTATCTTCAACAGATAAGATCTTTTTTTACAAAATATAGTTTTTAAATAACACTTTATATCATCTTCTACATATAATGCTAAATATAGTAATATATCGTATAGACAATATATTACTATACTGTCTACACGGTATTTTATTGTAGAATTCTTTTTTAAGCCGCAGTCACCAGCTTAGCCGATGCTACTTTTGTGTAAGATTTGTAGATATAACCTACTTTACCATTGTAATTAATTTTATACCAAATAGCAGTTTCTGAAACAACCTGAACTACTGTGCCATATTTAAGTACTCCAAGTTTCTTTGAAGACGCTGAAGCTGCTACTCTGAAATTCAATCCACTTTTAGCTGTAGTCATAACATATTTACCCTTAATAGGTAATGCTGGTTTTGTTACCACAGGTTTTGTTACTACTGGTTTTGTTACCACTGGTGCAGTACCGGAAACAAGATTATTATTGTTTTTAACTGATATAGCTTTAACCTTTTTCAATTCAGTTACTAATGCTTCTCTTATTGGAGTCATAGTATCTACGGCATTTATTGCACCTTTGAAGTCATACTTATCTCCACCTGTGAACATAAAGTCGTTAGTAACTACTGTATAAGTTTTGTTCATGTCAACTGGCGTTCCATTTTCTAAGAACATAGCTGTAATTCTTTTGCCAAATTCAGCTTTTTCATTATAGTAAACTTTTACTCCACCTACTTGAACCCAACCAATATCTTTATTATCTATTCCATTTTCAATTACTCTCTTTAAATCAGAACCCTTAAGTTCCATTTTAACTAATGTATTGTCAAATGGCATAACTTCATACATATTACCCATTGTAATATTTCCAGCAGCTACTGGAACTCTTAGTCCACCACCATTAGTTATACCAATTTGTGTACCTGTTACTTTTCTCATAACATCAGTTGTCCATTGTCCTAGTAGTGATGTTCCTTGGGCATATCTATCATGAGGCAATTCCTTATCTGTTTTTGCTAAAACTTCACTGAGTATAGGTTGTAAATCTTTAGTATATTTATCAGCAATTGCTTTTGCAGCTGCATCTTCTACTAAAGTAGTTGGTCTGCTATATAAGTTATCTATTGAAGGTACTATGCCTGCTAATTTACCGCTGGCATCAATTTTGATTGTTAATCTTCCCAAAGTCCTTCCTGAATAATATGCTTGAACTACAGGAATCCCATTAACCATTCCACTTACAGGTTGGTGAGTATGCGCTGAAATAACTGCATCTATATTGGGAAGTCCGCAAAGTGCAGTGGCTTCTCCAGTAATTTTACCATCTTTATCTTGGAAAGCTCCTAAATGAGTTAATGCAATAACTACATCTGCTCCCTTATCTTTTGCAACTTTAGCCCATTCTTTAGCTGAAGTAGCGGGATCCTTAAACTCTAAATTTTTAACATTTTCTGGTTTCGTTTTAAATTCTGTCTCTGGTGTTGCAATTCCCACAAGGCCTATTTTTACTCCACCTTTTTCAACTATCATGTATGGCTCAGACCAAGTTACTGGCTTACCTGTAGTTTTATCATAAATATTTGAAGCGAGGAATTTGTATCCGCCATCTTGTGCCCACTTAGCTATTTTATCAGTACCCCAGTCAAATTCGTGATTTCCTACAGCTGAGGCAACTACTCCAACTGATTTCATCATTTCATTTACTGGTGCACCATAAGTTAAGTTAGACATTGCGCTTCCTTGAAAATTGTCTCCACCTGATACTACTATAGTATTAGGATTTTGTGTTTTAACTTTGTTTATTTCTCCAGCAAATTTAGCTATACCTGCATTCTTTCCGTCTGCAGCTACTGCACCATGGAAATCATTAAATGTAACAATATTAACTCCATTAGCTGCTATTGCATCATCATAAGTAACAGATTTAACATTTGGAGTTCTTCCATCTTCTGATGTTGGTAATTGTAGTTTACCATTATTGATTAATTTAGCTGCGAAGGCAGCTTTAGTAGCATCCATTCCATTGCCGATTATTTTCCAGTTATTATCTAATTCTGGAGTTATAACACCCTTCTTTTCTTCAACAATATATTTTCTTATTAAATCTCTTATACGTCCGTCGTCTCCCATAGCTTTAAAGGAGTCATATACTATTTCTACACCTTCACCCTTAAATAATCCTGATTCTTCATTAAGCAGAGTTGTGCTAGCTCTGTAATTATTAACTGCTAATTTTAAAACATCTGTGTCTTTTATTTGTGTTCCATCCGTTTTAGTTAAATTAACAATTCTTTTCCCTGCTTCCTTTGATACATCCACATCATATTTTACGCCTGAGAACATATCATAGTTGTAATCTCTTATTTTTTCATTAAATGAAACTGTTAAATCTCCTGGTTTAAAAGTATTGTAATAACTAGCTGACCACTCCATATATTTCTTTAACTGTGCTCCAGTTACTTTAAGTGTCACTAAGGTATTATCAAATTTATAAATCGAAGCTGTACCAGCTTTAATTATTTTACCTTCTTTGATATTTGCAGTAGTGCTAAAACTAGCAGCCGCTGCTACATCTGCCTTTGTATAAAACATCTGAACTTTATTAATTAAATCTATCATTGCAGTATCTTTTACTTGTGCTGTTGGAATTCCTTTAATTTCAGAGGCTGGAACCAAATCTCCGCCTTTAAGTTCTCCAATAACAACATTAGCATCTGCAATAGCTGTTGTACTATAAGATTGTAATTTAGCTGAAAGGTCTGCATCTGCTATTACTGCTTTTCCGCCTTTAGGCGTTGCATACACTAAATCTGATTTAGCATCTACCACAGAATACTTGCCAGCAGCATTTTTAGTAAGCTTAACATCAATTTTTGATAATTGAGATGCTCCTTTATTAGGTTCAGTAATAATAACATTTCCTTCTTTAACTTGAGCTATAGTTGAATGAGCATGCCCAGCTACTATAGCAGTTAATTCTGGGCAAGCTTTAGCAAGTTCTCTAGCGCTATCACCATTTCCATATTCTGCATTTTCACCTGCGTGCATAGTTGCTATCATAACATCAACTTTGCCTTTAAGCTCATCAATAATTTTTCTAGTTTCTACAACTGGATTTGTTACTGTATAACCTACTAGATTAGGTCCATCCCATTTTGTTATATGTGGAGTTACCATACCAATAATAGCAATTTTAACCCCATCTTTTTCTATGATTTTATAAGGCTTACCTATAGATTTACCAGCTTTATCAAAAACATTACCACAAAGAACTGTTCCAGTGAATTTAGATGATATTTTTTGCAGTGTTGGTATTCCATAATTAAATTCATGGTTTCCCATAGACCAAGTATCATATCCCATTTCATTCATTGCAAGTACCATTGGGTGAATTGCATCGTTATTAAATAATGATGATGAATTATCTTGAATACTATCACCATTATCTACTAAAATAGTGTTTGGATTTGCTTTTTTCAATTCTTTGACGATTGTCTGAAGTTGAGCCATACTTCCTGATGTGTCTGGTGCATTAATAGCGTAGTCGTAGGGTAAAAATCTACCATGCATATCACTAGTCGCTAATATTTGTAAATTTATTTCCTTGCTTTCTGCTCCAAAAACATTAACTGGTTGAACTAAAGTAAAAACCATCATTAATGTTAATAACCATGATGTTAATTTCTTCCCCCTAAAATTATTAAACAAATTAACCCCTCCATTCATTAAATGCTAATTTCATCCTATAATTTCTATGTTAATCTATATTATTCATTAACATGAAAATTTTAGGACAAGTCAATAAACATATTATAATACTAAAAAAACTTTTTGTAAACGATTAATAGTTTTTTTATAATATTAAAAAACTTTATAATTTTTTAGCAAACAAAAAAAACCATGCCAAGGGCATAGTTTAAAATTATTATTAACTATTTATTTTAATGTACCTACCTATTTAAAAGGAACAAAGGATATTTTATTACCTACTAAAGATACTATCCCTTTAGCATACATTTGTAAAAACTTCCCTTCATAACTAGTTTGAGATCCAGAATTAATTTCTTTTACTACACCTTGCAGCGAATCATGCTGATAGACCTTGCCAGCATCGGAAACGAATAAATCATCTCTTTCACAAGGTTGTTGTAACTCAATTGTTTTCCAGTCTTGAGTCTTATCTGCTGTTTTTCCATAATAAATTTTGCTTACTAATTTATCCTTTAATTCTCCAAGATACACATTATCATTATTATCAATACCAATTATCGTAAGCTTGTCTACACCTTTAATAGTTATCGGTTCCGTCGGTTCCTCACGAGCCGTGGCATATATTTTATTATAAACTAATCCCTCATAAACCACATTATCTTCATGGCGGGATGATACGATATTGCTCACTTTATTAGGTATGGTATTGACTTTTCTCGTTTTTCTCATTCTATCAATTCTATATATTTGGCTTCTCTCACCATTATTTGAAGCTTTTACATAATAAAAGCCTGTTAAAGTTGATCCTTGAATGTCTTCTACTTTGGTTTCTCCATTGCTCCAGTCTAAATCTACATACTTTGCTTTTTCACCTTTTGATAAATCATAGGAATATAATTCTAATTTACTAGATTCATCATCGCTTTTTTTCTCAACTATATACATCCTATTTCTATCTGGAAGCCATTTATAAAAACAAATTTTGCTTCCTTCTTCCGCCTCTACATTTTTAATTTTTCCATCCTTACAATCAACAATTTTTAATTGCTGGTCTTCATAATAGGATAAATATTTAGCATCATAGGAGGCTAATATTTTTTCTGCGCTTTCTGGTACCGTAATATCGATTTTTTTTGTTTCTTCTTTTTCATCTTCAACAATTTTTTTAGAAACCGCTTTTGAATCACTAGTTGCTAAAAAATAATGATCTATATAAAATAAAACTAAACATTGTAAAGATAGAGATACTACAATCCATATACCTATTCTTTTCTTCCATGTCATAATGATTGCTCCTTTAATTTAAAATATGCTATGCTGAGATTTAACCTTATTATCTACTCTCAACATAAATAATTGAAGGTATAGATCTTTCTCCATAGCTGTCACTAGGATTATTTATAATTTCATCCTTGTAAAACATTGTAGAAGAAGATCCTCCATCTAAGTTACTAGCATGATAAGCTCCATAATCATACAAAATATTTTGAACATCTTTTAAAGAAGCCCCAAAACTACTTATCTGTCTACCGTCAATAACTAATAATATTATTGCGCCATCTTGCCTTTGTCCAATAGCCGTTCTAGGTGCTGGACCCTGTCCACCATCATTCTCGTCACTAACTATAGTTTTCTTACCATTAACTATCAATGCTGGGCCAAAAGACACCGCTTCTGTTACCCCATCTCTTTTCATTTCTTTAATGCTATGAGCACCAACTAACAAATTTCCATCTTTAGTTATTGCAACAACATCTGTTTTAGTATTTTCATTTTTTATATCATTAAAAATTTCTTTTCCACTAGTCATTATAATTCCCGTGGGCTTTGCTCCCGTTCCTGCCCATTCTGCTCCAGCCGCTTCGTCTACGAATGCTCCACCATTAACTGCCGCAATTGCATTATTAGCTTTTGCAATTTCACTAGTACGCTCACCTTCCTTAAGTTGCCCAGGTTTGTTAAGTAGTTTACTACTGTATCCTGCCTTTATCCTAGTAGGATCCTTAATTATTAATACATATCCTTTGTATCTGTTTCCTTTTATCTCATATCTTTCAATGTCATTATCATTTTTATTTTCTACTTTTACACCAGCATTTACGCCATCTGATCTTTCTTGTGCTATAACAGCTACTGTTTGTCCCTTCAAAATTTCATTTATTTTTGCATCAGATAAAAATGCTTTTGCTAGCCACTGTAATGTGAGAGTAGTCATTGCTGCACCCACTAC
Source organism: Clostridium sp. FP1 (assembly GCF_011065975.2). Classification (NCBI taxonomy): domain Bacteria; kingdom Bacillati; phylum Bacillota; class Clostridia; order Eubacteriales; family Clostridiaceae; genus Clostridium; species Clostridium sp. FP1. Next base: position 4,375,315 of record NZ_JAAMNJ020000001.1, read on the forward strand.
TGTTGTCTTCACTTTTTTAAACGGACCGTAATAAAGCATATATGGACCCGTAGCAGTTGTGAAAATAAGTTCAAATACTATAAATAATATAACCAGCTTGCTTGTACTTATTTTTTTCTTCTTACCATTTTTTCTTTTTTTCATGCTTCCCATCCTTTTTCTTATTAGATACTATCCTATTGTACAATAAAACTTTGTATTTTAAAATACAATTTTAATGTAATTTTTGTGAACTACATCACTAATTTGATAATTTCATACAAAAAGAGAGTATAAATCCATATACTCTCTTTTATAACTTGTCATATTTATAATTTTTTTGAGCCTTCGTAGGCTAGTGGTGATCTCTCACATTCATCATATTTTAAAGTTACCTGATAACACAAATCACTACCCTTCATTTTTTCAGAGGCATAGCACAAACCATTTGATCTTGAATCAAGAAAAGGATGATCGATTTGTTCTGGGTCACCTATAAGAATCAGCTTAGTTCCCTCACCAACTCTAGTTATTATTGTTTTAACTTGTTTGGGCGATAAATTTTGTGCTTCATCTATGATTACCCAATTTTTAACTATGGACCTTCCTCTAAGGTAAGCAACAGCCTCAGTTGTTATAATTCTCCTATCAAATAAGTCTTTTATCTTATCTAATAATTCCTTTTCATTTTTGTAACGTTCTTTTTCATCAGAATCCACAAGTATCTCTAAATTATCAAATATTGGTCGCATAAAGGGTGATATTTTTTCTTGCTCCGTACCAGGTAAAAAGCCTATTTCCTCATCCATGGTAACATTCGGTCTACAAACTAAAATTCTTCTGTAATGCTCACTATTCTCATTTAATATTTTTTGAAGTCCTACGGCTAATGAAAATAGTGTTTTAGCTGTTCCTGCAGGTCCTTTAACAATTACTAAAGGTGCTTTTATAGCATCGACACTTAGTGCTTCTAGCATAAACCGCTGTCCAACATTTCTTGGTACAACTCCTAATGGTTTACTATCCTTACTGTACAGTGGCACTACATTTTTACCATCATACCTACCAAGTGCAGTTTGTTTAGGGTTTTCCAATGAATGAATTATTAAAAATTGATTTGTATATAAAATTGGTATGGTGTATTCCTCTAAATTCTCATCATAATTAAGTAAAGCCTCAACTGCTAAACTTTTTTTGCTATAAAACTCTTGAAGTTTTTCTGAAGATACGAATACTTCTGATCTTCCTGTATATTGATTATCATATTCTGGCACAAATTTTTCATAGAAATCTTCTACATTAATATCTACGGCATCTGCCTTTATTCTTAGAAATATATCTTTTGTTATTAGCCATACCTCCTCTCCTTGTTCTTTAAGACCTTTGCATACCTGTAATATTCTATTGTCAGCCTTTTCTTTATTCCAAGAAGCAGGAATTTTAGTATCATAGTGATTCATCTCTACTCTAAGTCTTCCACCATTCTCAAGCTCAATACCCTCGTTTAGTTTTCCCTCATTTCTCAGTTTATCAATAAGCCTAGCTGCATATCTGGCATTAGCCCCTAAATCACTTTTATCTTTTTTAAAACTATCTAATTCCTCGAGTACCACTTCGGGTATTATTACATCGTTATCTCCAAAAGATAATATAGCACTTGGCGTGTATAGAATAACATTGGTATCTAATACATAGGTTTTTTTCAAAATATCAGCCCTCCTCTCTATATTACTAATATATGTTGCTTATCCTATAAATGAATTAAAAGTTTAATGATTTTTATTATTTTTACAAGTAATATGGAAATTATTTCTTTTGACAAGTAATAATTTTTATTATATAATAAGTTTTATAACTATTAATTAGATTATAGGATGGTGTATATGGAGAACATTACAACAATTTTTAGAGAGAAAAAGTTAAAGCTAACACCTCAACGTATTGCAGTTTATAAATATTTAAAATCTACAAAAGAACATCCTTCAGCAGAAGTTATTTACAAAGCCCTACAACCAACTTACCCTACTATGAGTTTGGCTACAATTTACAAAGCATTAAAAACTCTTGTTGCGGTTGAGTTAATAATAGAACTTAATGTAGGTGAAGGCAACTTTAGGTATGATGGAAACATGGCTACCCATCCTCATGTGCAATGCATAAGTTGCGGTAGAGTTGATGACATAGAAGGCATATCTTTTCCAAATGTAAATGAAGATGTTAAACAGTATACTAATTACGAAATTTTAGCGAGCAAAATATATTTTTACGGATTATGTAAAGATTGCAAAAAATGATTTATTAAGTAAAAAAAAGAAGTATAGAAACTATACTTCTTTTTTTTATTTAATAAATCATTTATAAGATTCTTTTAATAACTCTTCCCATTCTTTAGAATTATAACCACCAGCTAAAATCCTTTTCAAAGTTATCAATACATTGCTTTTGATTTTATCAGGTAAATTATATAATGCAAGAATACTATTATCATTAGCTTTATACATATGTCCAACCATTATTTTGCCTATACCAGTTATTTTATTATTTGCAGTTTTGTTTCCACTTATAATTCCCTTTTGCACAATTCTTGCTTGAACCTCATCACTATAAATATATTTAATAAAAGCATTGACATTATCCCCATTTTTCGCATTTATAGGCATACATACTAAAGAATTAATTATAATAGGCATATTAGAACCATAATTTGAATTATTATCATAATCTCCTATTATACCTATGTTTGTTCCATTAAGTTTAGAATTATAATAAGAAATACATGCAAGTAGAGCCGCATCACCATTATTAAAACTAATAATGCTTTGTTCATTCCCTAACTCAAAAGACTCTTTAGAAATTCCACTGCCTTTTGTTACTAAATTAAATTTCTTAAATGTCTCCTGCATGGTTTTAATTTTTTTATATGACTCCTCACCACTATCATAGCTTTCTTCAAGTTCATGAATATTTACCACTTTACTAGCGATTAAAGAAAACAGAAGTCCATTAGCATCTACATCTTCAGTTAACACTATTGGAGTTTTTATTCCCTTGTTATGAATTTGCTTCAAAACATCTAACCATTGTTCTAAATTCTTAGGGTTAGATATTTTTAATTTTTCTAGATTAACTTTATTATATAATAACTCAATAGAATATGGTACAACTCCTATACCATAATATTTATCCCCTACTCTACCATAAGAGCCTACAATGTCATAATATCTATCGCCGATAGCCTCTTTTTCATAAACACTTTTCATATCACTAATTACTCCCTTTTTGCTAAGCTCAATAAGGGTATTCCTATTAGTGAAAATCACATCAATTTCTGTACCAAGATTAATGCTTTCCATGATATCACTTTTATTACCTAGTACATCATTTAGTTTTATTTCAACATCTGGATTGGCACTTTTAAAATCCTCAATTAAAAACTTAATTACATTAGAAGAATACTTGTCAGTTGTATCCAGGAATACATTTATTTTTTTTTGTTTTTCACTTTTATTAGATTTACAGGCTGAGAGTGTAAATACCATAATTAAAATTATAAAAAAACTAAATAGATTTTTCAGTATTTTAAATGATTTTTTCATAAGTTCACCTCTTAATAATAATAAATATGAATTTTTTTATTTTTTTTCTATATAAATTAATTAAATATATAATTGTTACATATAATTTAAAGGGGGTGGAATATATGAAATTACACATACTATTTTTTAAGAAGAAATTTGTTTACTATGCTTTAGCCTTTATTGTCTTTTCAACAATTTTTACAGTTCTCTTAGTAATTAGAAACAAATCATTAAGTACATTTAATATTGTTACTGAAAGCAAAATGATGCAAGCTGATTTAACAGGGGATGGCACTAAGGATATTCTATACATAAAAACAGAAACAGAAACAGATAAATATTATATTCAAATAAATTCACAAGATAAAAGTTATTACCTTGAACCCTCTAAAAAAATTAATACTGTGGGAAATTATTATAAGGAGTGGCCAATGCGACTTACTTTAATGGACATATCTACAAACAACAAACCTGAAATATTTACTCAAGCCTCTGTAGAGAATACAGCCTCTCTACAGGATACATCATCTATAAACAATAAAGCTGTTCAGCATGTATTCCTTTGGAATAATGAAAAATTTGATGATATATTTTGCAGCACCAATAATATTTTAGGTTTTGTAGACAGTAAAAATAATAAAACGCCTAAAGTTTTATCTGGAAATATTAAAGATGGTAAAATGACGTTTACAAGTTATATTTTTATTAAGAACAGGTTAAAGTCTTTTGACTATAACTATGATGATAATTATATGGGTAAAAACACCATAACAAGCTTTATAAATCTTATGACAAGCTTTCCACTATCAGAATTAAATATGTCAAAAGAGCCTTTCTCACCTGATTTAAATGGTAATGATATATCACTATTAAGCGATTTATGGAATAAAAAAATATATTTCAACTTCCAAGATGCTGTTTTCAAAGATTCTAATTGGGACAAAGAAGGCAATGCCAGTAAAATTCTATGGACCTTAAACTTTAAAGGAAGTACTGAAAGGGATTCAAAAGACACAAAAAACTATACCATAGAACTAATTCTTAAACCTATACCTAAAAGCGATACTACTTCTACCTTTAAGATTAGTTCTATAAGTATTAAGTAATAACATAAAATTTAAATTAGATAGTTAATATATAAAATATTGTTATAATTTACGGATTAAAAAGGGACCGTATTATCGGTCCCAAGGGGGATGGGGGGGTTCCGCATAAAATAATTAATTTTATGCTAATGGAGATTTAACTCCGATTACATTTATAATATTAACCTTTTTGCATAGTTTTATTCATTATAAATGATATTTTAAATTATAAATTTATTATTGTTTAGAAATACAAACTAATTTAACATTGGAGGAGTGTTCATATGTTTAATAACAAGGAAAAAGACGTAAATAGGATTGAAACTTTAATTGGAGATCAATGCTTTATAATTGGTTCTTTAAACGTTAATGGATTAATAAAAATAGACGGTTCCATTGATGGAGACATATTTTGTGCAGATGATGTAATTCTAGGAGAATCTGGCCACATAAAAGGCAATACAGCGTGTGATAATGCCTCTATAAACGGAATGATTAATGGAAATATCTGTTGCAAAAGCACATTGTCCATAGAAAGTTGTGGCAAGGTCAAAGGAGATATTTCAGTGAAAAAACTTATGATATCTGAAGGTGGAATTCTTGATGGTAAATGCACTATGATAGGTTATGAAGATCCTAATAGTGAAAATAATAATTTATAAGATAGACAATAAAATAACAGGCCGAATATGCACGAATATTTGCTCTGTTATTTTTTGATGATTTTCATAAAAAACAGTATCATTGCAATACATTTAAATATAAGCCTTAATTAGAATTCTCTCCTACTATCTTATTTAGCATTTCAAGTTTCCTGTCATCTACTAGATGAGCTAATATATATATTAACTGTCCCAAATCCTCCTCTTCTAAGTTTTTCACAATATTATGTGTTCTTGCCTTAGGGTCAGTATGTTTAAATTCAACATCATTACTTTCAATAGGCTCACTATTTACAAACGTATTATTATTGGTCAATGAATTTATCATCTCACTAAGATTTGGATTATTTAAATCTAGATTATTTAAATCTATTCCAGCCAGCATATTTGAGATTTGACTTAAGTCTATACCTCCCATACCTGAAAATATATCTGCTAAAGTGTTGTCATTATCATCAACATTAGAATTTATTGAATCATTATTTCCATTTGAATTGTTTTTGTTATTCTTTGTAACACTTGATGTTGATTTTACCTTTGAATTCGTACTTGAATTTGCATTACCCGGGTTTAAATTATTCGCTAAGTTGCCTAGTATGTTATTACCTTGACCATTTAAATTACCCATCAAGTTTGCTAATATATTGTTATCTTGACCCCCTAAATTACCCAACAAATTTGTTAACATATTATTATCTTGACCGCCTAAACCAGAAAGTAACCCTTCAAGCATATTATTACCGCCACCATTATTTCCAGAAAGCAAACTAGATAATAATGCCATCATCGGGTTCCCAGAATTTCCATTTAGCATTTGTGTTAATGGATTACTGTTAGAATTGTTATTGTTATTATTATTGCCGTTACTGTCATTGTTATTATTGTTATTTTCATTATTCATATTATTTGTATGGCTCCTATGATGTTTTGACACATTTATCACCTCATTTATAAATGGGAGAGCATAAGCTCTCCCTGATTTTTAAGACTAGCAACCAAAGCCTCTGCCACAACCTACTCTTCCACCTCTACAGAAACAAAAACCTAAGAATAATAATATTAATAGAAATGCGTTATTGTTTTCAAGTAGACATGTTTTTTGAAGTATAATTAAGATTATTAAAGCACAAATTGGATTTGAGCATAGACTTCCAAATTGATTTCCACATCCAACTTCAGCTACTGCAGCTACTGCTTCCTTACCACAACATCTTCTTTTTGACATATAAAACCCCCCTTTCTGGGCATGTTTCAATGTGTTACATATTTCAACTAAAGTAATCATTATTTTAATTTATCAGATGTTAACCTATTATCCTTTACCTAGTTTATTCGTCACAACAGTCGTTATTATTTGAGCAGCATCCTCTGTTTTGATTGCCACATGTGAATAAAAGTATTAATATTATTATCCACCAGCAGCCGAATCCTGAACCAGATCCACCAAATCCACCAAATCCGCCGAATCCACCGTTATTAATTGGACCACATCTACATAATTCTTTGCAGTGTTTAGGGTCGCATCCGCAAACAGTCCCACAATCTTGTCCTTGACCACCAAATCCTCCACAGAAGCATAATAGAATAATGATCAAAATTATTGAGCTTCCACCGAAGATGCCATTGTTGTTGTTGTTGTTGTTGTTACAACAACATTTTCTATTATGATCACATTCATTTTTTTGTGCTAATCCACTTAGCAATCCATTCATATCCACTTTACTTCCCTCCTTATATTTACTTATTAGTTAAATAACAATTAGTAATTGTTCTCTTCCTCTGTTTATCTCTTAATTTAAAAACATTTTTCTTTTGTTTTCTAATATATACTATTCTGATAAATATAAATTGACACTGAATTTTCAATTAAAATACAAAAAAAATAGGCCTTATCACTTTGTGCAAAAATTACTATTTTACACTCTATAATATAGGTCTATTTTATTTATCACATTATTTTTATTCTATAGTCTCAGATTCGTTAAATCATCACCTTCGGTGCTGCAATTAACGACTTCAGAAGGAATTTATATTCTCACTAAAGTTTTCTTTTTATTACAGTTTAGAATTTCCATTAGAACTAGGGGACTCTCCTTCTGAAATGTCGTTAAACATATTTCCTAAAAGCTCTTTGACACCTATTTTTTTTAGTGATGAAATATTGATAATTTCTTCACTATCCTCTAAATCCAATGTTTCTCTAATTAACTTATTATTTTTTACTAATTCTGCTCTATTTAACTTATCTTTTTTTGTTGCAACTATTACAACTTCATAGCCAAAATGTTTTATCCATCCGTACATTAGAAGATCATCTTTAGTTGGCTTACGTCTACAATCCACGAGTAATGCTACTTTTTGGAGCTGAGGTCTTCGGACTAAATAATCCTCCATCATTTTTCCCCATTTGGCTTGTTCAGTCTTTGATACTTTAGCATATCCATAACCCGGTAAATCAACAAAATAAAAACTATCATTTATTAAAAAGAAGTTTATAAGTCTTGTTTTTCCAGGTGTACCACTAACTTTAACCAATTTACGTCTATTGGTTAAAGTATTTATTAAAGATGATTTTCCTACATTTGACCTGCCAACAAAAGCATACTCTACCATATTATCCGTAGGATATTGAGCAGGTTTTACTGCTGAAATTATGAATTCAGATTGTTTTATCTCCATTATTTATCGCTCCAATTAATGCGTTTTCAAGTACATCTTCTACTTTACTTGCAATTATAAATTTTAGTTTATCCTTAACACTCTTTGGTATCTTCTGTATATCTTTTTCATTGTCCTTTGGAATAATAATTGTATCAATACCTGCCCTATATGCAGCTAGGGATTTTTCCTTAAGCCCTCCAATAGGTAAAACCCTTCCCGTAAGCGTAATCTCACCTGTCATCGCTACGTTATGTCTTACTTTTCTATTAGTTAAGGCAGATACCATTGCAGTAATCATAGTTACCCCAGCAGATGGACCATCTTTAGGCACTGAACCTTCTGGTACATGAATATGAATGTCCTTATTTTTATAAAAGTCACTATCAATATTATATTTACCTGCATTAGCTCTAATATAACTATATCCAGCTTTAGCAGATTCTTTCATAACATCGCCTAACTTACCGGTAAGTTCAAGCTTACCAGTTCCCTCCATGGCACTTACCTCTACAGGCAAAGTAACACCACCCACTTCAGTCCACGCAAGTCCTGTTACGACGCCTACTCCATCTTCCATATCAGCTTTATCATAAGTATATAGTTCAATTCCTAAATACCTTTTAACGTGCGTCGTTGTAACATCAATATTTTCTTTAGTCTTTTCTACCATTTCAGTTATTGCTTTTCTGATAACTGAAGCAATTTGTCTTTCAAGATTTCTAACCCCTGATTCTCTAGTATAACTTTCTATAATACAATTTATTGAAGAATCAGAAAAATTTATTTTGCTATCTTCCATATTGTGTTCTTTTAACATCTTTGGAATAAGATGATTCTTAGCAATGTGGAATTTTTCTTCTGATGTATAACCGGATACCTCAATAATTTCCATTCTATCTAATAATGGTCTTGGAATCGTATCTAATTTATTTGCAGTAGTTATAAACAAAATCTTTGATAAATCAAAATCGAGTTCCAGATAATGATCCCTGAAAGTTGCATTTTGTTCACTATCCAAAACTTCGAGTAGTGCATCTGCAGGGTCACCCTTAAAGTCACCACTCATTTTGTCAATTTCATCTAATAAGAACAATGGATTTTTAGACCCTGCTTGTTTCATGGCATATATAATTCTACCTGGAATTGCTCCCACGTAAGTTTTTCTATGTCCTCTTATTTCAGCCTCATCTTTTACTCCACCTAGAGACATTCTAACAAACTTTCTATTTATTGCATTAGCAACAGATTTTGCTATAGATGTTTTTCCAACTCCCGGTGGTCCTACCAAACAAAGTATAGGTCCTTTAAGAGTTTTGCTAATCTTTTTAACTGCTAAATATTCTATTATTCTTTCCTTAACATCCTCTAGTCCATAATGTTCTGCTGCAAAAACTTCTCTAGCCTTGTTAATATCAATATTATCTTTAGTAAATTTATTCCAAGGTAGCTCTAAAATCCAATCTAAATATGCTCTTATTACTCCACTTTCAGAAGAATAATTCCCTGCACTTTTCAATCTATTTAATTCATAAATCGCTTTTTCTTTTGCCTCTTTAGGAAGTTTCGCCTTATTTATCTTAATTTCATATTCGTCTACTTCTCTTTTATTCTCGTCATCTTCTCCTAATTCTTCTTGTATAGCTTTTATTTGTTCTCTTAGATAATATTCCTTTTGAACTTTATCAATTCTACTTTTAACCTTTGTTCCAATTTTCTTTTCTATTTTTAATACTTCAACTTCATTTTTTAATATAAATAGTAGTTTTTCTAATCTTTTAATAACATCTACCGTTTCAAGCAATTTTTGTTTTGTTTCTGGTTTTAGTATTAAATATGAACTTACAATATCACAATATCTTCCTGGCTCTTTGGTCTCTTCTAAACTGAATAGTGCATCGGGAAAATTATTAACTGATAGATTTATGTATTCTTCAAAAGCTTTATCTATAATTCTAACTAACGCCTTACATTTCTTGTCATCTTCGAAATCTTCATCTTCAATAATTTCTACTTCTGCCCGTACAAAAGTTTCATTATCTTTGTACTCCAAAATTTTCCCTCTTTTTAGTCCTTCAACTAGTACCCTAATTGTATCTCCTGGTAACTTTAATATTTGCTTTATATTACAAATAGTACCAATACTATATATATCCTTTTCCCCTGGTTCTTCAATTTTTGATATCTTCTGTGAAACCAGAAAAATTTCTTGATTATTTAGCATAGCATTTTCTAATGCAAGAATAGATTTCTCTCTACCAACATCAAAATGCAACACCATATATGGAAATATATTCATACCTCTTAGTGGAATTAGCGGAAGAAGTTTTGTATTCTTATCCATTTTCTCCCTCTTTTCTAAATTAATATTATTTTATTAATATAAAGTTAGAACTTGAAATTCGAAATTTTATATTAATATATAGGAAATATAGCTATTAATTTACTATATTTTTATAGCAACTATAATTATAGCAACACTACTATAGTATACCTATAATAAGATTAATTTTCAATACTAGAAAATTTAAAATAAATTATAAGGCGCATAAAAACAAATAACAAGTCAAATATATTATCATACTTACTTATTATTTGTTTAAATAAAAATAGCCAATACTAAAGTTTTAATGCTTCGGCTGCTATAACATCCACATCTGGCTCAAATGTAATTGAAATATTTTTAGGTTCCTCCTGGATCAAAGCTTCTCGAATTACCTCAGTAATATTACTTACTGGTATAATCACTATGTTTTCAATATTTTTAAAGCTATCTTGCCAATTATCTATAGGAATAATAACTCTGGTAGCACCTGCTTTTTTTGCAGCAGCAATCTTGGCATTAACTCCTCCTATAGGCTTTACATTACCATGAATTGATATCTCTCCTGTCATTGCAACCATGTTATCAACTGGTATACCTTTTATTGCACTGTATATTGCAGTTGTTATGCTTATACCAGCAGATGGACCATCCACCGGTGAACCACCAGGAAAATTTACATGAATATCATAATCATCGCAATCTAAATTGAAATACTTTTCCAGTACTGTAACCACATTTTCAACTGAGGATCTTGCAGTACTTTTTCTTCTGAGCTTTTTATTTGCACTACTTATTTCTTCTTCCTCAATAATTCCTGTAATTTTAAGTATACCTTTTCGAAGCTTTATTTTTTTTGCAGAAGCTTCGATTTCCATTACAGCTCCCATATTAGCTCCATAAACTGCTAGACCGTTTACATATCCAATTTGTGGTTTATCTGATATTTTAAACTCAGACCTTGGCGAATACTGCCCATTTTCTATAACCCATTCAATATCTTCAATACTTACTTCATTTCTTTCATCATTAATAGCAATTCCACTAGCTAACTGAATTAAATTAACAGTATCCCGTCCATTACTAGAGTATTTACCTACAAGCTTTAATGCTTTTTCACAAATTTTAAGACCAATTTTATTTATTGCGTTATCCGCGATTATCTGTAATTCTTCTGGAAGTAATTGTCTGAAAAATATTTCTACGCATCTGGACCTTATTGCCGGAGTTATTTCTTCCGGACTCCTTGTAGTTGCTCCTATAAGCCTAAAATCAGCTGGAAGCCCTCCGTCAAAGACTTCTTTTATATAAAGTGGCGTATTAGGATCTTCTCCATTATAATAAGCACTGTCTAAAAATACTTTTCTATCCTCTAAAACTTTAAGGAGTTTATTCATTTCTATAGGATGTAGCTCTCCAATTTCATCAATAAACAAAATGCCTCCATGAGCTTTTGTAACTGCTCCAGGTTTTGGTTGAGGCACTCCAGCTGCTCCTAGTGGTCCAGCTCCTTGGTAGATTGGATCATGAACAGATCCAATAAGTGGATCTGCTATACCCCTTTCATCAAATCTCACTGTGGTTGCATCTATTTCTATAAACTTAGAAGATTCATTAAACGGAGAGCGTGCTCTTTTTTTAGCGTCTTCAAGCACTAATCTAGCTGCTGCCGTTTTACCTATTCCTGGGGGACCATAAATTATGACATGTTGAGGATTAGGGCCACATATAGCTGCTTGCAGGGCCTTAATTCCTTTTTCCTGGCCTATAACATCTTCAAATTTCGTTGGTCTACTTTTCTCTGTTAGTGGTTCCGTAAGACTTATACTTTTCATTACTCTTAACTTTTCCATTTCTTTTTTGCTATCTACATTAACAGACACCTTTCCATTATGGTGACTTTTTAATGCATTAAAAACATATATTCCAATTACTATGGTAAATAAAAGTTGTATTATCATCAGAAGTTGCATAATCATATTATTAGAAGTTTAATATTCAATTATATTAAACTAATCCTCCTTTCTAAGATTATTTAACAAGTTATAGTAAATATTCTATCATCTGATATTATGCTCAAGTTGTATTTAATATATTCTTTTTGTTCTAAATAATAATTTCCTTATTTATCAAAAAATAAAAAAAGACAGATAAGTAATCCGTCTTTCTATTATGTTTGCATTTTATTTTTATGCTGTTTCTATACCTTTTTTACTTTTAATTTTTTTTGTTAATTTTAATTTTTCTCTTTTGCCATTTTCAGCTAAAACTAGTTGTGGGGTTCTAGTTTTAATAGTTTCCTCATTAACTATTACTTTAGATACTTGTTCATTTGAAGGAATATCAAACATAATTTCCTTCATTGTATCCTCTATAATAGATCTGAGTCCTCTAGCTCCAGTTTTTCTTTTAATAGCTTCTTTTGCTATAGCTTTTAAAGCTTGCTCTTCAAACTCTAACTCTACGTTATCCATTTCAAATAATTTCTTATATTGTTTAATAAGCGCATTTTTAGGTTCACTAAGAATTTTAACCAATGCCGTTTCATCTAAAGCTTCAAGAGTAACTACTATAGGAAGCCTACCTACAAACTCCGGGATTAAACCAAATTTCAGTAAATCTCCTGGCATTATAGATTTTAATAGTTCTCCTACATTTTTTTCTTCTTTAGATTGTATTTCAGCTCCGAAACCAACGGAAGTAGTTCTAGTTCTTTTTTCTATGATTTTATCTAGTCCATCAAAGGCTCCTCCACAGATAAATAAAATATTAGCTGTGTTTATCTGAATAAACTCCTGATGAGGGTGCTTTCTTCCGCCTTGTGGCGGTACTGATGCTGTAGTGCCTTCTAGTATTTTAAGTAATGCTTGTTGAACACCTTCACCAGATACATCCCTAGTTATAGAAGGATTTTCTGATTTCCTAGCAATCTTATCTATTTCATCTATATAGATAATACCTTTTTCTGCTTTTTCTACATCATAGTCAGCATTTTGTATTAATTTAAGCAAGATGTTTTCCACATCTTCCCCTACATACCCTGCTTCAGTAAGTGTAGTTGCATCTGCTATAGCAAAAGGTACATTTAAATATTTCGCCAAGGTTTGAGCAAGTAGTGTTTTTCCACATCCTGTAGGTCCAAGTAATAATATATTACTTTTCTGAAGTTCAACATCACTTTCATTAATATTTGAATTTATTCTTTTGTAATGATTGTATACTGCCACAGCCAAGGATTTTTTAGCGGTATCTTGACCAACTACATAATCATCTATATATTTTTTTATTTCTGCAGGTTTTGGCAATGTACCTAAATCTAGTTCCACATCTCCCTGAAATTCATCTACAATTATTTCAGAACATAATTCTATACATTCATCGCAGATATATACTCCCGGCCCTGCAATTAATCTTCTAACTTGGTCTTGGGTTTTACCACAGAAAGAACATTTAAGTTGTTTTTTTTCATCATACTTTGGCATATCTTCACCTCAATTAATGTTATTTCCTTTTAGTTATAACTTCATCTATTAATCCATACTCCATGGCCTCTTGTGAACTCATAAAGTAATCTCTTTCAACATCATGTTGAATTTTCTCCAATGATTGGCCAGTTCTTTCACTCAATATCTTATTTAACGTATCTTTAGTTCTCATAATTCGTTTTGCATGGATATCAATATCCGTTGCTTGACCTTGAAATCCTCCTAAAGGCTGATGTATCAAAATCTCACTATTAGGCAATGCAAATCTTTTTCCCTTTTCTCCAGCTGCTAGTAAGAACGCTCCCATGGATGCTGCCATACCAGTACATATAGTTGAAACTTGTGGCTTTATCAATTGCATTGTGTCAAAAATAGCCATGCCTGATGTAATTGATCCACCTGGACTATTTATATATAAATAAATGTCTTTATCAGGGTCTTCTGACTCCAAATACAATAACTGAGCAACAATTAAACTAGCTGTTACATCATTTACTTCTTCTCCTAGAAAAATTATTCTTTCTTTTAATAATCTTGAATAAATATCATAGGATCTTTCTCCCCTATTTGTTTGTTCAACAACCATTGGCACCAAACTCATATAATTCCCTCCTCTTGTCTAATAATAGAACTACTTCGAAAGGTAATCCACTTGTAATTCTATCCTAAATAATTGATTTTTAACCACATAATTTTATCCTATATTTAAAATTAATTGCCAGAAAAATATCTGGCAATTAATTTTAAAGTATATTATGCAATAACTTTAGCGCTATCAACTAACATTTTTATTACTTTTTCATTTACAACATCGATTTTCAGATATTGTTTTTGTGCTTTTAAAATTAAATCTGCTGTTTTATCTATATCTTTTTCTCCATATTGTGCCGCAACTTCTTTTGCTTTTGCAAGCATTTCTTCGTCAGTTGCTTCAACTTTTTCTATTTTTGCTATCTCTGTTATTATTAAATCTGTTTTAACTCTTTTTTCTGCTGCTTCTTTCATGAATTCTCTAACTTTTTCTTCTGTGTTATTAGTATACTGATAATATTGTTCAAGCTCTAAACCTTGATATTTTAATTTCGTTTCTAAATCTTTCAGCATAACATCAGTTTCTCTTTTTATCATAATTTCTGGAATGTCCATTGGAACATTAGAGCAAACTGCATCTATTACAGCTTCTTCAAATTCTTTTACTTCTCTATCTTTACTTGATTTTTCAAGGTTTGCTTTAATATCATTTCTTAATTCCTCTAAAGTATCAAATTCTGATACGTCTTTAGCAAATTCATCATCAATAGCTGGTAATTCTTTTTTCTTCATGCTTTTAACAGTTACGTTAAAAGTTGCAAGTTTTCCATTCAAGTCTTCTCTTCCATATGCTTCTGGAAAATTAACTTTAACTTCTTTACTTTCTCCTGCTTTTAATTCAACTAATTGTTGTTCAAAAGTATCAATAAATGATCCTGAACCAATTTCAAGTTCAAAGTCTTTTCCTTCTCCACCTTCAAAAGCTACCTCATCAATAAATCCTTTAAAGTCTATAACAGCTATATCGCCCATTGCAACAGTGCCATCAACCTTCTCTTCGATTCTAGCATTTTTTTCTTGCATGCCTTTTAGTTGGTTTTCAATTTCATCATCTGTTACATTATATTCAGTTTTCTTAGCTTCAAGTCCTTTGTACTCTCCAAGTTTAACTTCTGGAATTACTGCTACAGAAGCAGTATATACAAAATCTTTTCCTTCGCCTATTTCAATAATATCAATTTTAGGATAATCCAATGGACTTATATCATACTCTTTTAAAGCCTCTGGATATGTATCATCGCAACAGAAATTTATAGCATCTTCAAAGAAAACACCTTCACCATACATTTTCTTTATTATAGACATTGGTGCTTTACCTTTTCTGAATCCAGGTATGTTTATAGTTTTTGAGTTTTTTGCAGAAGATTTTTTCAAAGATTCATTAAACCTTTTTGCTTCCACTGTTATTTCTAATTTAACAATATTTTTTTCTAATTTTTCCATTTTAACTATCATTATATTACTCCTCCTAATCACCACAAATGCTTGTTAACCTTAACATTATAACATAAGTTTTAAGGTCTTTACAAATATTATTAAGCATCTACACTTATATAGTCTAATATTACTGATTATAACTAAATTTTTTATAATTTACAACACAATTTTAGTAATGTTATAATCTATTTACATTTTAACTCCCATAATAAGTAAAATATTCTATATAATGTGCTTTAAAAATTGTATGGCTAATAATTGTTTACTCTTCCAAACTATCGTTAAATCATCTCCTGCGGAGCTGTAATTAACGACTTCAGAAGGGGATTTAGACTTCCACTAAAGTTTTCTTTTTATTGTAATATGTGACACCCACCTATAGAAGTTGGTGACTTCCTTCTGAAATGTCATTAAAGCTTTCATAAATATTTTTTTTTGCCTTTGTAAGTTGTTCATAATTTGAATAATTGTTTTTGTAAACTTCAATAATCCCTTTCCCACTATATCCTACGCTTTTAAGCTTACTTGCTATATCTTTATAATCTAAATTTCCTTCTCCTGGTAAAAGGCAAGATGAATTTTCATCTCTATCATTAATATGAAGGTTCACTATATTATTACCCATAAGATTTATATATTTTTCTAGAGGAATATTAGTTCTATAAGCTTGTTTTAAATCCAAAGTAAAATATATTGGATATTTACATTTTTCAGATAAAAGCGTTAAAAAATTCAAATCAGAAGACATACACCAAGATACATTTTCCTGTGCTAATTTAATGTCTGACTCTATTGCAATATAGGACAGTTCATTATATATATCTATTACAAATTTAGTGTCTAATTCATTAAAATTCACATAGCGCATACCATGAAAAGTATAGCAACTTGCTCCTAAAACCTTTGCCGCCTTGCAAACGCTTTTAAAATGTTTTAACATATCCGTTCTTCGTCTATCGTATTTATCAAAAAGATAGGGCTCAAAAGAGCTTGAAAATGCATGAACCGAATTTACGTTGAATTCATAGAATTCTTTTTTTTCTAAAAGTATCTTCACAAACTCCTCTGAGTACTCACTCCATGTATTTAAAAATATTTCACCATGATTAAATCCTAATTCTTTCATCTTTACTATACTGTTTTCTGTATGTAAATCAGGATAAAAGCAGGCTGACGATAATCCTATATCCATAATTAACCTCTTTCCCCTATTCTATTGTTTCTCCAGTGGAAGTTACATATACCACATTACCATCTATAAGTGTAGTAAGCCCCTTAGGAGTAATGTTTTTAAAAGTGATGCTTTTGCCAGATTCTTGTTTTACCTGCGTATGAAGATTACTTTTGAGATTCACCTTCCATATATATTGTACTGCGCTTTCGTTTATCCAAGGTAATTCACTAACATATGCAATGTTATCTTCATCAATGAATTTAGGCGTAATGGACCAAATGTAGTTTTTATGAGTTTTAAATAGTTCATCCTTTGAAAACATTTGCCCCTTGCTAGATTGATGTGTTTTTTTTGTAATGTCTTTACTCGCCTTGTTTACATCAACATATAGAAGATCCTGATTGTTTCTGCTCTGTATAACTATGGATTTCTTACTTGGACTTATATCATATGAAATATTTTTATCATCGGTTATCCCTTTTATGGTTTTTTCTGCCACATTAACACTAACTTCAATACTGATTTTTTGCCCATCAGATAGTGCTACAACAAACACTTCATTTTTCAAAGCTGCTTCTACTTTTAAAGCTTTTTCTGCTTGAACCGCTTTGCTTTTTTCAGAATCTGATTGTGGTTTAACAATATGTGGTGTTTTTTCCACTTGCACTTCACTACTTAGTTTGTCTTTGGCTTTATTTAATAAGATGCTATTTATACCATTTTTCATACTTGTCCCACTATTTTTTAGTGCTTCAAAATCTGTAATCAAAAATATAGTTAACCCTATTATAGGGACAATAATCAATAGCACTATTTTTCTTTTTCTTTTTTTTATTTCTTTCTTATAATCCTTGCTAAACATGCTAGGTTTGCTCATATTTTAAAACCTCCATTCTAATATAGAATATATCAATACATTACTTATTATAACGCATTATAATTGAAAAGAATATTAATTTTTCTAGATTTATTGTGTGTTTCAAAGCGACAAATCTCTCTTTCAAATTCTAATGTTAGAATCACGCTAAATTTAAAATCCTATAAATCATTGTATCCTTAACCAATTTACATATTTGCCTGTTTAAAACAATACAATATTCTATTGTTTCGCATTAAAACAATTCTGTTTCATTATTTATTTTTAATATAATCTACTGTTAAATCCTTATATTTAAACACTCTTGAAATTATTAAAATATTCTAAATTTTAAAACTTTTATATAATCACTTGAACTGTTTCACTTTTAATATTACAATATATTATATTGACAAGTTAAATTTTAAATAACATTTATAACTGTTATTTATTTTGTGAATCTTATATAACTTTTACTTTTATGTATTAACAAATACAATAAAATATTGTATAATATCTTAAACAGTATTGATTGTCAATTAATACTTATTATTTGATTTATTTACTCGTTTGGTTTTATACTTTAAGAATTATTATAGAAAATAATCTGAAATTAATGTATTATAAGGAGGAAAAAAATGTTTAAACAATGGAACGGTTTCAAAGGTGATGAATGGAAGAATAAAATTGATGTAAGTGACTTTATTCAAAAGAATTACACTTTATATGAAGGTGATGATAGTTTTTTAGTAGGAAAAACAGCTAAGACTAATAAGGTTTGGGATAAAGCTTATTCACTTATTTTAAAAGAGATTAAACAAGGTATTATAGATGTAGAAACTAATGAAATTTCAGGAATAGACAATTTTGCTCCTGGATATATAGATAAAGAAAATGAAGTAATTGTTGGTTTCCAAACAGATGCTCCACTAAAAAGAATAGTAAACCCATTTGGTGGCTTTAGAATGGTAGAACAATCACTAGAAGAATATGGTTTTAAATTAAATAAGGATATAGAAAATTTCTTCCCTAAATATAGAAAAACTCATAACGAAGGAGTTTTTGATGCATACTCTCCTGCTACAAAAGTTGCAAGAAATGTAGGACTCCTAACTGGACTTCCAGATGCATATGGTCGCGGAAGGATAATAGGAGACTATAGAAGAGTAGCTCTTTATGGAATAGATTTTTTAATAGAAGAAAAGAAAAAAGATTTAACGAAGTTAACAGGACTTGCTACTGATTCACTAATAAGACATAGAGAAGAAGTAAGTATGCAAATAAGAGCTCTTGCTGCAATAAAAAGCATGGCTTCAAAATATGGAGTTGATATTTCAAAACCGGCTACTACAGCAGTAGAAGCTACTCAAGCAGTTTATTTTGGATATCTTGCAGGAATAAAAGAAAACAACGGTGCTGCAATGTCTCTTGGAAGAACAACTACTTTCTTAGACATTTATATGCAAAGAGACTTAGCAGCAGGCATATTAACTGAGGATGGATCACAAGAGATTGTTGATCAATTCGTAATTAAACTTAGAATGGCAAGACATCTTAGAACACCTGAATACAATGAATTATTTGGTGGAGATCCAAATTGGGTAACAGAATCAATAGGCGGTGTAGCCATTAACGGAAAAGCAATGGTAACAAAAACTTCCTTTAGATTTCTTCATACATTAACAAATTTAGGATCAGCACCAGAACCAAACATGACTGTGCTTTGGTCAGAAAAATTACCAGAACCTTTCAAAAAATATTGTGCTAAAATGTCTATTGAAACAGATGCACTTCAATATGAAAATGATGATGTAATGAGACCAATATATGGAGAGGACTATGGAATAGCTTGCTGCGTTTCTGCTATGGAAATTGGTAAGAGGATGCAATTCTTTGGAGCTCGCGCAAACCTAGCCAAATCATTATTACTATCACTTAACGGTGGAATGGACGAATTAAAAGGTAAGCTTGTAATACCTGGAATCGAAAAAACAACTGATGAGATTCTTGATTACAAAACAGTTAGAGCAATGTATTCAAAAGTTTTAGCCTATGTTGCAGAGATGTATGTAGATACAATGAATACTATACATTATATGCACGATAAGTACGCTTATGAAGCTGGTCAATTATCCCTTCATGATACCGACCTAAAATACTTCATGGCATTCGGTGTAGCAGGACTTTCAGTTGCAGCTGACTCCTTAAGTGCTATAAAATTTGCTAAGGTATCTCCAATAAGAAATGAAAATGGAATAACAGTTGACTTTAAAATAGAAGGAGATTTCCCTAAATATGGAAATGACGATGACAGAGTTGATGATTTAGCTGTTAATCTTATTAAAGAATTTAGTGATGAGCTTAAAAAACACCCAGCTTACAAGAACGCTGAGCATACACTATCTGCACTTACTATTACCTCTAATGTTGTTTATGGTAAAAAGACAGGAGCAACTCCTGACGGAAGAAAACAAGGTATACCACTTGCTCCAGGAGCAAACCCAACACAATGCCACGATGAAAATGGAGCACTCGCATCATTAAATTCAGTTGCTAAGATTCCTTATAGAAAATACTGCCAAGATGGAGTTTCAAATACTTTTTCAATAGTACCAGCCGCACTTGGGATAGATGAAGATACAAGAATAAATAATCTAGTTTTCCTTTTAGATGGCTATTTTGCACAAAGTGCGCACCATTTAAATGTAAATGTCTTAAATAGAGACGTTTTAATTGATGCTATGGAAAATCCAGACAAATATCCAACATTAACAGTAAGGGTATCAGGATATGCAGTTCACTTCAATAGATTATCAAAAGAACAACAGCTTGAAGTTATTAGCAGAACTTTCCATAAAAAAATATAATTAGTTTTTTATATAATATGAGAGATGCTTATTCTTATAAGCATCTCTCGACTTATATAAAAAAACTAATTATAAATTTCATTTTATGTTATTTAAAAATTGATTTTTATACACTAGTGCGGAGGAGGAATATATATGGTAAAAGGTAACATTCATTCTATAGAAAGTATGGGACTAGTTGATGGTCCTGGGATAAGAGTAGTTGTTTTTTTTCAAGGTTGTAAATTGCGATGTGCCTACTGCCATAACCCTGATACATGGAGTCTCAGTGGTGGCACAGAAATGACACCCAGCGAAATTGTTCAAAAGATTATTAGATTCAAGCCATATTTTGATCGTTCTTCTGGCGGAGTTACTTTCTCTGGCGGTGATCCATTAATGCAACCTGAATTTCTTCTCCAGTGTTTAAAATTATGTAAACAAAATGGCATTCATACTACTCTAGATACCTCTGGTTTTGGTAATGGTGACTATGCTGATATATTAGAATATACAGATTTAGTTCTTTTAGATATAAAACAGACAACTAGTAAGGGCTACGTTAATTTAACCGGTAGAGATACAGGAGATATTAATTTATTTTTAGAAGCTTTAAGAAAATCAAAATCTAGGGTTTGGGTAAGACATGTTGTTGTACCAGGAATTACAGATTCTGTGGAACATATAACTAAAATTGCTAAAATAATTAGTGAAGAAGTTCCTAATTTAGATAAAGTCGAACTCCTTGCCTATCATGTTCTAGGAGTAAGTAAATACGAAGCTCTATCAATTCCTTATAAATTAAAAGGTGTAGAGCCCATGGATAAAGATAAAACTAAGGAACTTCAAATATTAATAAATAATTTACTAAACCTGAAATAATATTTAGTGCAATCATTATCCCTTTTTTCTTATAGAATGCTATAACAAAAGTATATATTGCTAAAATGCTTTCACTTCGCCAAGTAATTCTAAGATTTATTTTATTTTCAGCTGCTAAAAAATGCAAACTCGCTTACGCTCAAACATGCATTTTTCTTTACGCACCTGCAAATAAAATAAATTTTGAATTACTAAGGCTTGTTCAAATGCATTCTACGCAATATATACTTTTGTTAGCATTATCTAAGAAAAAAAGGTCTTTGCTTCTTTCATATTTTTGCTGCCAATTGTGAAAATATCAATGTGCTATTTATAGTATTAAATTTGAGAAATTTAGAAAAGTATATAATTTCATGTAAAATACTGGTACAATATTTATAAGAGTTGTTTCGCAATTGTAAGTTAGTTTTATAAATAGGATATGTTTTTAAAAGGAGGTACTAGAATGGCTAAAACATTTGGTTTTGTACATATCATGCTCCATGCAAAGTCTGCTTAATGAGCATTGACGATACCTTACATGGAGTATAATAGAATTATTTATAATCGTCGATATTCATTCTAGTTGAAACAGACTTTGCATCCTTAATAACATTAAATTAAGGAGCTGAGTTAGAATGAAATATATTAAAGCTTGTGATATATTCCCAAAATATCTTTTAGAAGAAATTCAACAGTATACTGAAGGCTGTATTGTCTACATTCCTAATAAAACGGGAAATCGTAGGTCCTGGGGTGACATGACAGGCACAAAAACCAAATTACAGAACCGAAATATGCAGATTAAAGTTGACTTTAAGGCTGGTATAGTCATTGATGAATTAGCTGAAAAGTACAGTCTCTCAGTTGAATCCATAAAAAAAATAATTTACTCTCGGTGAAGATATACCCCTGGCATAATAATATGGCAGGGGTATGTCTTATATTTTTATAAAAAATTCTAGGAATATACACTTACGCTTTATCATTGTAAAGTATATATTATAGCCGGGGTATAAACCAGAACTTGATTTGTGCATATTGGACACGGAAGGAAAGCCAGTGGGAATTGCTATCATCTGGTATAATGATAAAATGCCTTATTGCGAATTAGAGCCACTTGGAGTTGTATGGTGGTCTAGACGAATAGGAATAGCAAGAGCGTTGATATATGAGGTAGCCAACCGTGTTATGAAGATGGCACCACAGTGTAGGGGAATGCTTGGAGGCGACCAGGCATTTTATTGGGATTTAAATTTTAAAGTTGAAACAATTAATGAAGTTTGGGATTGGAGCAGAAAATTTTAACAGTGCGTAATCTTCATATATTATTGCGCGAAAATTTTAAATAAAATTGTAAATAGGATACATAATTTGATTTTGAGATGTAAGCAACTCAATAATTCATGATCATAATGTCCTTTTAAAAATAATATGAGATAGGTAATTTATCCGAAGTGACTTGCAATACGAAACGCAGAAACTATTGAAATTCCATTTACAAATTCTTCATTTGCGAATATAAAATTCTCGTAAGCCTGCCAGGACGGCAGGCTAGCGAACCTGAGCCAGGATGGCGAATGTGAGTGTTAGAGAATTTTATATTCGCAAATGATTAGAATTTGTTAATGGAATTTCTAGTTTTAAGTTCGTTTGCAAGGCACGCAGGAGAAATTTCCTATCTTTTTTATCATGTATTTATTTTATATTTCTACTACCTGGTTTTATATAAGCCGTTCCTTCTTTACAAAGTGGGCAATCGACCGCATCATAACTTTCAATATCTAGCTTTATAGCGCTATAGATAGGATAAGGAGTAGTGCTACTTCCTCTATCTACAATACAACATATCCCAACTACTTCTGCGCCAAGTTCCTTTAAAACTTCTATTGTTTCTAGTGAAGATTTACCAGTAGTTACTACATCCTCTGTAATTAAAACCTTCTGACCCTTCTTAATTTCAAATCCCCGTCGCAGTTCGAAGGTACCGTTAACTCTTTCAGTAAATATAGCAGGCTTTCCAGTTTGTCTACCTACTTCATAAGCCACTATTATCCCACCCATAGCCGGTCCTACTACCACATCAAACTCTATATCTTTAATTTTTTCTACTGCTACACTTAACACTTTCTCAGCCTTATCTGGATATTGAAGCAATTTTGCACATTGGCAATATCTATTACTGTGTCTTCCCGATGATAACAGAAAGTGACCCTCGAGTAGTGCTCCTGATTCTTTTAATATATCTAAAACATTAATGTTCATAACATAACCTCCCATTTTTTTACTAGCTCACTGTGAACCTTCACTTTTAACTTCTAATTGTATTAAATAATTCCTCTAATCTCACTTAAATCTTTAATACCTTCGCGTATCATATAATTTTCTATTCCATCTATTATATCATTGCAAATATCCGGTTTTATGAAATTCGCAGTTCCAACTTGAATTGCTTGTGCACCTACCATTATAAATTCTATAGCATCTTCAAAAGAACATATACCGCCCATACCAACAACCGGTATGTTTACAGCCTTGCATACTTCATGAACCATTCGGAGTGCCATAGGCTTTATAGCAGGTCCCGATAGCCCTGCATATATATTATTAAAAATTGCTTTTCTTTTATGTATATCCACTGCCATACCCTTAAAAGTATTTACCAGGGACAATGCATCTGCTCCAGCGGCGCAGCAACGGTACGCCATATCTACTATATTCTCTGCATTTGGTGAAAGTTTTACCATAAGGGGTTTCTTGCAAATACTTTTCACTTCCCTAACCATTTCATAGGCTACCTTTGAATTAATTCCAAAAGCCATACCTCCACATTTTACATTAGGGCAGGATATATTTAATTCAACTATATCTATAGCCTCATTATTTAATCTCTCTATGGCAGCCATATATTCTTCTATATTGCCACCTCCAACATTTGCAATTATAGCTGTATTATATTCCTGCATCTTTGGAAGCTCTAATTTTATAAATTTTTCAATACCTGGATTTTGAAGCCCTACACTATTTAACATTCCACCTCTTGTTTCAAAAACACGTATGCCATCATTACCTTGTTTTTCATTAATTGTAAGTCCTTTAGATGCTATGCCACCCAATTTTCCGATATCAAAATATTGATTATATTCGGCTCCGAATCCAAAAGTACCAGATGCCGCTATTACAGGGTTTTTTAAGTTCACACCACATAATTCCACATTAATCATTAAAAATCAAATCCTTTCCAAGAAAAACTGGACCATCTTTGCAGGTTCTTTTGTTTCCACCCTTGGTTTTACAAGTACATACAAGACATGCACCTATCCCGCAGGCCATATGAGTTTCCATCGACACATAAACAGTTACATTAGCATCATTGCATAAACTTATAACCTTTTTCATCATAATTTCTGGTCCACAGCATATAACTGTTTCATATTTTTGTGGATTTATTATATCTGTTATATATCCCTTATGCCCTTTTAAACCACTTTCTGTGGATAAGTAAACTTTATTTACATATTTTTCCACAGAATCCACAGAATAATCCACAGTTCTAAATCCAGAATACAAATCTATTTCACAGTTTGTAAGGCTTTTTATAAGATAAATAAGTGGCGCTATGCCAATTCCTCCAGATACTACAGCAATTTTCCCTTTTATTTTCTCTACATCAAATCCATTTCCTAAAGGTCCCATTATCTGAACTTCCTCATTTTCCTTTAATTTACTAAGAAGCTTTGTACCTTTACCTACTATTCCATATAAAAAGCTTATTTTCTCTTCGTCTACATCATAAACACTTATAGGTCTTGGTAATAACGGTTCAAGGCCACCTACCTTTAACATAAAAAATTGACCCGGCTTTACGTTAAATTTGCCCTTTATAGAAAGCATATAAACGCCTTCACTTATTTCAACATTTTCATATATTTTCTCTACGCAACATATCAAATAAACTCCTCCAGTATGTTAATAAAAATCATGTACTATCTTTTTTACATTCTGATTTTAATAAAAATTAGAGATTACTTTACTACTTTGCAGCTTTTCTTATTTCATCTCGCATTTTTATTGCCTCTTCTCTAGCAAATTGTTCAAAATGACTCCATCCATTTTCTACTTTCTTATATGCAAGTAAAATACTTCTAGAGGCATTTACCACTCCGCCATTTCCATTTTTCAAATATATGGCCACATCCTCAGCCCCGCCACCTTGTGCCCCATAACCTGGTATTAAGAAAAACATTTTTTCCAGGTCTTTCCTCATCTTTAATCCTTCATCTATATGAGTGCAACCTATAACTCCACCTAGCGCGCTATATCCACATTCACCCATAAATCCACTTCCAATTTTTAATAGTTTTTCCCCTACAACATCATAAACCCTTTTATTTTCTTTGTTTTCTATATACTCTATATCCTCTGCCCCACTATTTGAGGTTCTTACTAATGAAAACAATCCCTTTTCCTTGTTTTTTAAATAAGGAAGATAAGGCTCTATACTATCCATGCCCATATATGGATTTACAGTTATAAAATCACTTTCAAAATCTCCTTCAAAATGGGCTTTAGCATACATTTCCGCAGTTTTTGCAATATCTCCTCTTTTGATATCTGCAATAACAATGCCGCCTTTATTTTTTATATAATTTAAAGTATCTTTATATACTTTTAAGCCTTTGAGTCCAAGAGCTTCATAATATGCTATTTGTACCTTATAACAAGCTGCTACATCAAATGTGGCATCAATTATTTGCTGATTAAATCTATATAAGGCATAATCCTCATATACAAACTTATTTTTAAATTCTGTTGGTAAGTATTCCAATGCTGTATCAAGTCCTATGCATACGTGACCTTTCTTTTCTACACTTTCAAATAATCTATCTATAATCATCAGTTACCCCACCTTTGCTATTTTATTTATAAATCAACTGCTTTATTTAAAGGTTTTAGCTTTATAAACTATATTTCCTGCCTTAATGGTGCACATTACGGTTCCCATTACACTCTTTCCATCAAAGGGAGAATTCACTCCTTTTGATAAAAACTCCCTGGCATCAATATTATACTTAGTTTTAGTATCTAAGAGCACCAAGTCTCCATCAAATCCTATTTTAATTTCACCCTTATTTAGTCCCATAATTTTAGCTGGGTTTTTCGACATCAGTTCTGAAAGTTTATTTAGAGTAATATGTCCTTCACCTATAAGTTTAGTGAAACATACAGGAAAAGAAGTCTCTAGCCCTGATATGCCTGGTGCCCCTTTTATTTTATCCTCCATACTATGCGGTGCGTGGTCAGTGGCTATAACATCCACAAAACCATCTTTTATAGCTTCGATTAAGAAAGTTACATCTTCTGTTTCCCTTAGTGGAGGGTTTACTCTATACTGAGTTTCCGAAGTTAATGCTAAATGATGTGGTGTAACTTCGCAGGTTATCCTTGCACCCTGCCGCTTAGCCACTATAATATCATTCATAGCCTCTTTTGTACTAACATGAGCTAAGTGAAGTTTACAACCTGTGAATTTTGAAAGTGTTATATCTCTTATTGTCATGAGATTTTCAGCAAGTCTAGTATCAATGTCTACCAATTCTTCATTTTCAGCATGGGATATTATTGTTAAATTCTTTTCATTGGCCACTACCATTGCATTAAGCATTACAAGGCTACTAGAAACTCCTCTGCCATCATCTGATATAAATTTCACTTCATTAGTTAGCTTCTCTAGGTGATCTATAGATTGCCCCAATAAATCCTCTGTAATAGATGCACATTGATGAATATCTACAAGATTTATTTCTCTAGCTTTTTTTAATACCATATTTATAGTGTCCATGGAGCTACATACTGGCTTTGTATTTGCCATAAGATTTATGGCAGTATATCCACCACGTACCGCCGCTTTACTTCCAGATAATAAATCCTCTTTATAAGTGTATCCAGGTTCTCTAAAATGACTGTGAAGATCTACAAAAGAAGGAGCTAAAATATATCCCTCTCCATCTAGAACCTCACAGTCTTTTTTTAGTTTTTTTCCTATTTCACATATTATTTCATTTTTTATATATACATCGGAAGTAAAATCCTGTGATGAATCAACTATTCTTGCATTTTTAATTAGTAATTCCATAATTATGTCTCCCTTCATACTACATTGTGACACAGGTTAATATACTTTTATTAACCTGTTATTTATTCCAATGTACCTAAGATTTATATGTAGGATCTAAATTACAATTTAGATCCTACATGCTTTATAATCTACTTGTAGGGTTATTAATTTCATCGCAATATATACATCTGTACTCGCCCTTTTGTCTATCCGCTAAATAGAAGCTATGCAAAACTTCTTGCTCTACAGATGTTATACATCTCGGATTATCACATTTTATAACATGCTCAATTTTATCTGGCAATCTAAGTTTAACTTTATTTTCAATTTCTTCTCCAGATATTATATTTATTGTTATGTTAGGGTCTATAAAACCTAGTACTGTAAAATCTATATCAATTTCGTTTTCTATCTTAATTATATCTTTGTAGCCAAGCTTCCCACTAGGTGCATTCATAATAAGGGCTACTGTAAAATCAGCATTATCAAGGCCTAAATATTTAAATATCTTTATTCCAACACCGGCTTTAATATGATCTATTACTATTCCTCTTTTTATACTATTTATTGTCACCATTATTTCTCCACCCCCAAAAGCTTAGCAATAAGTGCCATTCTTGCGTACATACCATATTTTGCTTGCCTAAAGTAACACGCCCTTGGATCAGTATCAATTTCTACAGCTATTTCATTAACTCTAGGAAGTGGGTGAAGAATTATCATATCTTCTTTGGCGCTTTTCATTTTGTCTTTATCTAATATATAACTATCTTTAAGTCTTATATAATCATCCTCATTAAAAAATCTTTCTTTTTGGACTCTAGTCATATACAAAATATCTAAATCAGAGATAACATCTTCTAATTTTCGAGCTTCCAGAAATTCTATATTATTTTTTCCCAATACTTCTGTTTTAATGTACGTAGGAATTGTTAACTCATTTGGTGAAATTAGTACGAATTTGATGTTTTCATATCTTGACATGGCTTTTATTAATGAATGAACAGTTCTACCAAACTTTAAATCCCCACAAATTCCTATGGTTAAGTTTGATAATGTTCCTTTGATATTTCTTATGGTTAAAAGATCTGTTAGTGTTTGAGTTGGATGTTGATGTCCGCCATCACCTGCATTTATTACTGGCATCTTTGAATTCATGGATGCAACCTTCGGAGCTCCTTCTTTTGGATGTCTCATAGCTGCAATATCTGCATAACATTCTACTGTTCTTATAGTATCTGCTACACTTTCTCCTTTTGCTGCTGAACTTGATTGTGCCTCAGAAAAACCTAATACTTGACCTCCAAGTCTTAACATTGCCGCTTCAAAGCTTAATCTTGTTCTTGTACTTGGTTCATAAAACAATGTTGCCAAAATTTTTCCATCGCAAATATGCGAAAACTTTTCAGGGCTTTTAATTATTTCATCTGCATAATCAAAAATCTCCTCAAGCTCTAGCAGTGTAAAATCCATTGGGTCAATTAAGTGTCTTCCTTTTAACATATACATCTCTCCTTCTCAGCCTCTCCGGACTAAATTTAAAGGTACTACAATCCTTTTAATATTGTGTTCATTTATTTAATAATTACTAAATAAAAAAACGCCATCTCTATTATGAGAAGGCGTAGCAATAACAATATAAAACATTTGCTTCCTTCTCAGCCTCTCGGACTAAATTAAAGGTTATTTATTTATTCTTTTATTTATAGTACTACATCTTTTCATTCCTGTCAACCTAAATACGCAAAATCCTTACTTGTTTTATTTACTTATTTGTTGGTTTATGAGATAATGATTTAATAATTAAATAAAAAGTATATTATTAAAATTGAGGGGGCATAAGCATGGGACAAAACGCTAAATTATTTCAACAATTTATAAATGAAAATACTATACCTATGGTTACTAATAACAATATTGAAGGGTTTACGACTTTTGTTATTCCTGAAGAACAAGCAATTAAAAATGCTAAAGTTAAGGTTGTAGTGGCTATAACTGATGACGACGCCTACGCTGATATGTACATATATGATATCGCTAATGTTATTAATGATGATACTGTAAAAGCAAAATTATATAAACTCTTAAACGACCTTAATAGTTCTTATAAATTCATATCTTTTTATGAGGTAGACAATATAATAAATGCTAAATGCTGCATACCTTTTAGTACCAATTTTGATGCACAATTAGTTTTTAATATCCTTTCAGTTCTATCTAGTGCTGTAGAAGATGAATATGATAACATCATGAAAACCTTATGGGATAAATAAAAAAAAGCGTCATAAACAATTATTGTTTATGACGCTTTTTTTTATTTAATAGGTAGTTCTGTTGAAACCATCTTCATTATATCAGTATAGTTAAATGAATTGGTTGAATTTACTTTTGGCAATACAATATCAACTTTTCCATTTATATTAGTCATATCAGTATTAAAGTCCACAGCTATAGTGTATATACCAGTAGGATTGCTTATGCTGCTAGCTTTTGAAGTATTTCCAGTTAATTTAATTATGTTAGGTAAATCAACAACAAATTCAGCATTTCCCTTTTCCTTTATAATATAACCATCTTCATTAACAGTATATCTAATTCTTATTCCATTATCCCCAAGAATTTTTAGTTTATCAATAGAATCTAGTGATTTATCTAAACTTGCGAGTCCTTGTGGCCATTGAGTTGTTAAGTTATCAAATGCTTTGTTTACTTCATCCTTACTACTTTTATCTGCCGTATTAGTTATATCACAAACTGACATTATAGCTGTCATATAATCCTTAACGAAGTTCATAGCATCCGTATTTTTAGAAAGATTATTCAATGTATAATGCATTAGCTCCTTAAAGGACTTATCAGTTAATCTCACTTCATAAGTATCTGTAGATTTCATTTTATTATCTTCTAAAAAGCTTTGACCTCCTACATGTTTAACATAATCTGTAGTTGGATTAAATTGTTTTGCATACTTAACCATAAAATCAAGAAATTTAGGTTGAAATTCTTTACTAAAAGACATAAGTTTTTTATAATCAGTTTGAGGCATACCTTCTGAACTTGGCATATCAGCTAAATTCATTACCATATAATCTTTACCCTGTAACTCCTTTGGAAATTGAGAAGCCATTAATTGAGGAATTTTAATTACCTCATTAACTACAGGTTTATCTCCAGCTGCATCCACATCAGCCCAAATACTCATATTTATAGGATCAGGCATTTTCCCCAATTGTAAAACCATATCACTTTGCATCTTAGAAACTGTTTTTTCTTTATTCTGATTAATTTTAGTTAGCATAGAAATATTCATTCCATTTATCATAGGCAAGGTTGCATTCATCATTTCCTGTTCCTGTGCCGACATATTAGAACCTGAAACTTTTACAGAAATATCAGTTTTACTCTGCATAGAATTTATTGTTTGAGATTTTCCAAAGGCATTCATAAGTTCTAATCCACTACTTGAACATCCAGTGAATAATGAAGCTGTCATAATCAAACCCACACTTAATGCTACTACTTTTTTAATTTTTTTCATTTTTGTTTCCCCCTATTAATATTATATTTTAATATTTTCAATTAGTACTACTCCATTATTACTAATATATTTCTTTACCTCCTACATTTATTCCATAAACTTGTACCTTTAATTATATTACATATATTAAATTTGTAAATACATTGTTTCCAAACTATACAAATACTTGACTCAAATGTCATTTTTCATGTTTAACATTTATTCTACCATTATATAGAAAAGAAGTAAAGGTGAATTTTATAAAATAAACTTGAAATATGAAATTATACTAAAATATCTGTACAATGGCAAAAAATATAGCAAGATCTACATTTCTGTAAACCTTGCTATTTAATCGCTTTTGGTGCGCCCAGCGGGAGTCGAACCCACGACCTTCAGATTCGAAGTCTGCAACTCTATCCAACTGAGCTATGGGCGCAAAATAAAATTAATTTTTAAAAAAGTCTTTAGTATAAATACTAAAGACTTAAATTGGAGCGGGTAGAGGGAATCGAACCCTCGTAATTAGCTTGGAAGGCTAACACTCTACCATTGAGTTATACCCGCGTATTTGGAGCGGGAGACGAGATTCGAACTCGCGACGTTCACCTTGGCAAGGTGACGCTCTACCACTGAGCCACCCCCGCATGTTGTTTGTTTATAAATAGTAATGGTGCAGGTGAAGGGACTTGAACCCCCATGCCGTAAAGCGCTAGATCCTAAGTCTAGTGCGTCTGCCATTCCGCCACACCTGCGAATAATTACTATTTTGGTGGCTTACCGGGGAATCGAACCCCGGACACCATGATTAAAAGTCATGTGCTCTACCAACTGAGCTAGTAAACCATATTGGCTGGGAGGGCAGGATTTGAACCTACGAATGCCACAGTCAAAGTGTGGTGCCTTACCGCTTGGCGACATCCCAACAATAAATGGGGTGAAAGATGGGACTCGAACCCACGACAACCAGAATCACAATCTGGCGCTCTACCAACTGAACTACTCCCACCATATGGTGTGTCTTAAGGGATTTGAACCCCCGGCCCACGCCTTAGAAGGGCGTTGCTCTATCCAACTGAGCTAAAGACACTTATATATTTATTATATACCTAAGCATATTGGAGCGGGTAGAGGGAATCGAACCCTCGTAATTAGCTTGGAAGGCTAACACTCTACCATTGAGTTATACCCGCATATTTTTTTAATGGTCGGGGTGACAGGGATTGAACCTGCGACCTCATGGTCCCAAACCACGCGCGCTCCCAGCTGCGCTACACCCCGATATACATTAAGTCTTTATAAAACTATTAAATACGCTAAATTCACTCTAACCTCATAAACTTTTGTTTTTAATGTTTTTTTGTGACGACATGGATTATTGTACACCACATATGCTAATACGTCAATACTTTTTTAAACTTTTTCTCTTGAATATTTAAATAAGTTTTACCAAAGCATCTTTTTTTTGTTTTAACACATACTTAATTGCTATTAAAAAAACTGTAATTTTGAAGGTACAGTTTTAAAAAACTATTTGCAAAAAAACTAAATTCTTACTAAATTAGATCCTATGGATTCCCCCTGGATATCTATAATAGCAAAACTCGGGGCTGCATCTCTTGGCTCCGATGCACTGCCAGGATTTATATACCATATTCCTTCTTCAAAATCTATTTTTCCAATATGAGTGTGCCCATATAGAACTATATTAGCTCCTGTTTCTAGAGCCTTATATCTTAATTTTAACAATCCTTCTTTTACATTATACCTATGACCATGAGTTAAGAAAATCCTTTTTCCACAAATATCTTCTACCCTATCATCGGGCGTGCTTGTAGAAAAATCACAATTGCCTTTCACATTAATTATTCTTCCCTTAAAATACTTCTCTATAATTAATATATCATCTACATTATCACCTAAGTGTATAATCACGTCTAATGCCTTTATTTTGCCTGCTAGCTGCTCTATGCAGCTAGCATTCCTATGTGTATCACTTATAACACCTATACGCATTTAAAATCACCCTCTTCATTGATGTTCGGACCTATATTAATTTTTCAAGCTCACTTTTTAATTTATCTAGTGCCCTTCCCCTATGACTAATAGAATTTTTTTCCTTAGTGCTTATCTGTGCAAAAGTTTTATTAAATTCTTTCACAAAAAATAGTGGATCGTATCCAAAGCCTTCTTCCTCTCTAAATTCAGCTGTAATCATTCCTTCTACTTCCCCTTGCACCTTTACTATTTTATCTTCATTAACTATAAGTACCATTGCGCAAATGAACTTAGCTTTTCGCTGTGACTCTTTAGCACCATCTAAAAGATATAATAATTTTTCATTATTTGCTTTAGTATCTCCATGAACACCTGCAAACCTAGCTGAAAAAACGCCTGGCTCACCATTTAATGATTCCACTGATAAGCCTGAGTCATCTGCAAGTACCATATTCCCATCAGCTATTTTGAAAATTTCACTGGCCTTTATCTCTGCATTGTCCATAAAGGTACTTCCCGTTTCCTCTACATCAATATTAATTTTAGCTTCTTTCAAAGATAATACTTCAAAAGGAAATTGTGATAACATTTCCTTTATCTCTATAATTTTATGCTCATTATTACTAGCAACTATTAATTTTTTCATTTTTTTCCTCCTCCTAGTTCTCTAATCGTAAATAACTATATACTAAATAACTCATCTCTAGTAGGTGGCAAAACGTCTTTTTGAATCTCATCCGTTACTAATATACCTCTAGATTCAGTTATATTTCCTATCACTGTAGCTTGTATTCCTTTACTAATTAATTCCTCCACTAGTTTTTTTCCACAAGTAGCAGTTATTAACATGCTTCCTGAAGATATAAACTTCAAAGGATCAATATTAAGCCTTTCACAAATTTTAATTGTAATATCACTAATTGGCATTTTATTATTATATACCTTAAAGCCTAAATTACTAGCCTCTGCAACCTCCCACAAGGCTCCGAGCACTCCACCTTCTGTTATATCATGCATTGAATTAACACCAAGCTCTCCAGCTATACGGCCCTCATTAACCACACTAATACTATTCACATAGTCTTTTGCTTGTTCTATTTCCTTATGAGTTAAAAGATCTCTTACCCTATCCAAGTAATCATTTGCTATAATTGAAGTTCCTTCCATACATAACAGTTTGGTAACAACAATTTCATCTCCAAGCTTTGCTCCTGAAGTTGCCACTGCGCCACATGCTTTTCCTTTACCTATTGCTGTACAAGAAACTACTATTCTATTCACAGCCGCTGTAACCTCAGTATGCCCGCCTAATATTTCCACGTTCAGTTTTTTTGTTTCTTCGTCAATTTCTTTCATAATATTTTTTATATCTTGAAGGGTGGATGTAGGCGGCACAAGAATCGTAACTAAAATACCTACAGGTTCAACTCCACAAGAAGCTATATCGTTGCAGTTTATATTAACTGCCAATTTACCTATATTTTTATCTGCTCCTGTTATTGGGTCAGTGGATACGACGCACTCATATTCACCAAAATTTATGACACTGCAGTCTTCCCCTACTCCACTTCGAATTCTTACGTCATCACGGACAACACTTTTATTATTATCGATTATTTGTTTTAAATCATCCCAATTTAATTTTCCAATTTTCATATAAATTCTTCCTTTCTTATTTTATAAAACTAGCACATTTTAACAATTGTAATCATATTATCTATATAAGGACTAATTTATGGTGGTGATATTTTGAAATTTCTAGGACCTTTTTTAAGAATCAATACATTAAACGAAAATAACATAAAAAATCAATTCTTTTACTTATCAAAAGAATCATTAAAAGATATAGTTTTCGACTCTAAATGTGGGATATATATTCCCGCACGGGATTTAAAATCTAAATCTTTTTCTAAGATTGATATTAACACAATTAATTTAAATTCTCCACTTTTATGTATTTATAAAAAAGCAGATGCTAAATTAAAATCGCAAGACGGCACGTTACTTTGGAATGAAAACAAGGTAAAAAAAGAAATAACTATTAATAGCAATGCCTTCATGACTTTATCACTTTTAGAGCTTGTGGACTATTATAGTAGCTTTAAGAACATTGATAATTCTAAATATGCTTTAAGCCCTTTATACCTTAAGCTATGCAACGAACAATTAGAATTTTATGCTTCTTATTTTCGAAATAAAGATGGGCTCTTTGTTGATAAAGTGGATTTAACTGATCCAATGAACCAAGAATTTAATTTTGAAAATAAAAACAATAAATTTAAATTTTCTGATCAAGCTTTCATGATGGCTGCTTACTACAAATATTCTTCTTATGATAAAGACAACCCTGAACACGAGTATGAAAAATTTGCTCTAGATATCCTAAATATGTTTATTCAATATAAAGAAGAAATTTATAATGTTTCTTTTGAGGAGCTCAACAAGATATGCCTCGCCTTAAACGTTTTCTACAAATACTCTGGTCTAGAAAAATGCGAAAATTTATTACTAGATTTTTCAGACCTACTTATAGAGCAATATAATACTAAGCCCTCTATAATTATTAATGCCAAATTGGATTATTCCTGTATGCTTTTTATAAACTGCACACTTTTATATAATAATACTTCATTGCACAAATTTAAAGCCACTAGCGATGATTTATATGAAAAGCTCACAAAATTATATGAAAGTAATAAAGGTATTTTGCTAAAGGAAAGTAATGATAAAGAAATAAATTACACTTGCGATGAACTCTTGCTATATATGTATAGCTTAATGATTTATTCTGATTTTAATAATGTGGAAGAAAATTCTTATATGCTTCAAGATATTTTTAAACATCAAATAATAGACTCTGGCCTAGTTTTAAGTTGGCCTGATTCTCCTTCTTTAGATAGTACGGAGCACTATAGAAATTTTTCACTAAAATCAGAAGACTTACTCCAAGAAGAAGATTTTAGAATGTCTACTATAGCAACCCCTGAAAGTAATGAACTAGCATCTGTCTTCATTAAAAACGTGGTATATAATAAACGAAAAGATACCTTTAAACAAAGTAAATCATCTTTTGATAGCAGTAAAAATATGTTTATATTCTTCTTATCAATATTTTTCCGCAACCAATAAGTATCTATTAAGTTATAATAGTTTTTCTTATATTATGCTATAAAGTCAAGTATATATTGCTAAAATGCTTTCACTTCACCATGTAATTCTAAAATTTATTTTACGCAATATATACTTTTGTAAGCATAATCCAAGAAATAAATTTCTACTTCGTTATCTTTACATCCTCTAATCCTTTCACTATATATTTGAACGCCTTCTGTAGATTTATTGTTATTTTATTTAAAACATTTTTCAATACATCCATTAATTCTCCCCCTATATTTTTTTTACAACTTGATATTATTTAACACTTATAATTGTATCATAATATCTCAAAAATGTAATACTTAATATACTTTAACACATATTGGAGTTTATAGAAAAAATAAACCATCGTCAGCACCTATCACTACATGCTAATGACTTTGATGCATTCATGTCGGTAATGTTTATACTTGAACACAAGTAGTGTGATATATAAATTGTCATGTATCAATTATCAAGTTTGCGAAGTCCCTTCGCAGTATTATCCTCTTTATAAGCATAATCAAATATTAAATTCCCACCTTTAGTGGTATAAATATTTTTAACATTTTCTTTCTTACAAATAACTGTATTAACTATATATACAGGTATACATGGCAAATCTTTTGCTAATATTTCTTGTGCTTCATTATAGAGTTTTATTTTGTTTTTTTTATCCTTCTGCAATAGCGCACTTTTAATTATTTTATCATATTCTAAATCCTTGTATCCGTAGATGTTATAGCTTGAGCTGGATGTCCATCTTGAAAGTAATTTATAAATATCTCCATATTCTTCATCAATTCTTGAGAATAATATATTATAGTCTCCCTGCTTTGTGACTTTATTAAGCTCATCTTTTGCATATCCTTTGCAAACTACATTTACATCTAGATAATCTTTTAAATCTAAATATCCTTTAATATTTTTAGCTATTTCATCTAAGTTTTCTTTAATGTTTTTAGCTATTTCTTTTGCTATCCTATCATCAAGATTTTTATTTTCATATACTATAATTAATTCTGCTTTCTTTTCATAGTTGTAGGTCTTTAAATATTCCTTTAAATATTTTGCACCTTTATCTTTACTCCCAAACACATCAAATATCAGTTTACTACTATCCTCATTAACCACGCTAGAAGTGGTATAATTTATTGCTGGAACCGCCAAATCTTTTGATATAGTTTGTATAATAAATTCCTTAGATATTATTGCACTAATTGCATTTCTAAAATTATTATCTTTTACTGTATCTTTAGTATTTAAATTAAAAGTTAGATAATACATACTCTTTGTAGGCACAGCTATAGTTTTCTTTTTCATACTAAGAGATTTTCCTTCGCTTATTGGTGGACTAACAAATACATCAATCTTTGAGGTATCACTAACCCTAGTAGTTTCAAAGTCTGCTAATGTTTTTTCCTCATCCTTTATGGTTGTAAACAGCATTTCATTGCTAACAATTTCACTTTTCCTCCAATACTTTTCATTCCTTAATAGATATATTTCTCCATATTCATTTATCTCTTTTATAATAAATGGACCGCTATATTGAATGTCTTCGTAGCTATTTTTCCAGTTTCTCTTATTCATATTAGTTTCCCTTAAAGTGAAAACTGGATTACTAAGAATATTTAGAAAATAATCATTAGGGCTATTTAGTCTTATCTCTAAAGTTAAATCATCCTTTGCTAAAATAGCAACTTTGTCAGATTTTACTTTTCCCATGCTAAAATCCTTAGCTCCAAATATACAGTATAATTGCTCAACAAAAACATTGTTTTTTTCCAATAGAATATTGTGAAAAAACCTTACAAAATCTATGGCTTTTATAGACCTTCCATCGCTATAATGAAGGTCCTTTCTTAATTTAAAGGTATACCCTATTTTATCTACTGAAATATCAAATCTTTCTGCCATAGCAGGCACTATTTCTCCATATTTATCTTCACGTACCAACCCTTCAAATAAAGCTAACAACAAATCTTTTTCTCTGATATTATCACTATTTAGCATTAACAAATCTGAAGGCACCTCTCCCAAGTTATAAACTAAATATTTTCTAGAATTTGTAGGCTTTACTTTCTTCTCAACACATCCACTACTTAACATCATTATAAAAATTAATATTATGCATAATAACTTTTTCATAATTACCTCCAATTGGATCTTATCAAAAGTATTAACCTTTCATGTATGAAGTAATCATATTTATAGCAAAAAGATTGAAATTCCATTTAAAATCATGAACTTAGGGCTGTTACTGAAAAAACTCTTAATCAATGTGTTAGCTTTTTGTACTTTAATTATGCTATAATATACACATATATATTTACATAATTTATGTAATTAAAAGGTATATAGGGGGAATTTTTTATGCTAATCTTAACTATTAAAATAATTGCTATATGTGCCATGTTAACTTTTATGTTTATCGGAATTTGGGGTTTCATTTTACTAATTAAAATATATGACCAGTTAAGATATAAAAATTATTTAATGGAGAAACTTATACAGAACACCTCTAAATTATCTTTAGCCCATGAAAATATAGCCCAACCTAAAAAGGATATTGAAGCTTACGATACTTTTAATCTCACCGAAAAAGAAATATTAGACCTTAACATAAAAAAAGACGCCATTTGACGTCTTTTTCTTTATAAACTATTATAAATATCTACGGGTTATTTACTAAGCCCATAAATTAATTTATCGCTGCTGTATCTTTTACTACTGGTGCTGTAACTGGTTCTGTAGCCGGTGCTACTTCCTTTACCGCTGATGCTGTATCTGGTTCTGTAGCCGGTGCTACTTCCTTTACCACTGGTGCTGTATCTGGTTCTGTAGCCGGTGCTACTTCCTTTACCACTGGTGCTGTATCTGGTTCTGTAGCCGGTACTGGTACTGGTGTTGGTGTTGGTGTTGGTGTTGGTGTTGGTGTTGGTGTTGGTGTTGGTGTCAATATCACTTTAATTATTTTGTCTATATCACCATTTAATTTTACTAACTTTGCATTTCTGTCCTTTAATTTTGTTATATGAGCATCTAGCACTTTTTCAAAGTTTTTCTCTCCTTCGTTTATTAACTTTAATTCAATACCTTTACCCAAAATTTTAAGCCTTTCTTTTAATGATTCTTTTTGTGCTTCTATTTTATCTATCTTACTTTTTTTCACAACACTTCCTACTTTAATTAGCTTTACATCTATCTGTTTTTTAAGTTCGTAATTAGCCATTTCTAGGCCTTTTATTTGATTCTTTTTAAGAGTTATCCTTGCTTTAAATTCTACAGTACTTTTAGGTTGTTCCTGATTTTTCCTACCCACTATATTTTTAAGGTTTTGTAAATCAGTTGCTAGTTTTTGTCCTTTTTGTTCTAACTTACTTGGACGTTCTATTATTTTTAGAGTTCTAGCACTAACTGTTAGTGTTGGCACTGTAAATGATGACACTGCAATTGCTATTACTAAGTTACACATTTTTTTATTCATACTAATACTCCCCCTTGTTTTTTGATAGTGTAAACACTATCTTTGTTTTATTTTAAAAAACATTTAAATATTTACATTACATCGCCCCCTTTTGCCCTTGTAAATCAATTTATTTTTTTAATAGGTTATTTCAATTATATTTTTATTTCTTATTGATTTACTTAAATCCCATACCTTTGATAAAATCAAAGATATGGGATTTAAAGGTACATAATTTAAAAGCTCATCTCTAATAGCATCATTAATATATTTCCTTTGTTCGTTATCTACTTGTCCTAATTAAATCATCTCCTGGGTCGCTGTAATTAACGACTTCAGAAGGAGATTTACCCCCTTGTAGACCTCTGGAGCAGATAACAATTCTCAATTGTTATCCCTCCACTGAAGTTTTATTTTTGTTGTAGTATGTGACCCCCATTTATAGAAGTGGGAGACTTCCTTCTGAAATGTCGTTAAAATTATATACATATATTTATTATACATAAAAACGGAGTTTTTTGCCATGCATTTCAGAAGATTTACTTTTGTTACATTATTTATAAATTGAAATTGCTTTTAAGATAAAACAAAAGCACCAGATAAACTAGATGCTCTTTCTTATACTTTTCAAACTATTTCCTTTGAACCTAGACTATACATTTGTATACTTTTTTAAAGTAAAATAACTATGTTCATTACTTCGCATATTAGCTATTTTAACATATTTACTAATTCCTCTTCAGATATAACTGTAATTCCGAGTTCCTCCGCTTTCGCACGCTTACTTCCGGCATTCTCTCCTGCTAACACATAACTGGTTTTACTCGAAACAGAACCTGCTACTTTTCCTCCGTGCTTCTCTATCACTTCTGTAGCTTCATTTCTCCCCATAGTAGTCAATGTTCCAGTTACAACGAAAGTTAATCCATCAAATCGATTATCCACCTGTTTTAAGTCTTCTACAGCCATATTTACACCATATTCTTTTAACCTGTTAATTATTTCACAGTTTTTATCATCTTCAAAAAATCTTAGTATATTTAAAGCACTTATTTCACCTATATCAGAAACTTCTTGTAAGTCTTCCAAAGATGCATTTTTCAAATTTTCAATAGATTTATAATGATTCATTATTGTTTTAGCTGCTACTTTTCCAATTCCAGGAATTCCCAGGCCTGCCATAAGTTTTTGTGCTTCATTTCCCTTTGATTTTTCTATAGCCTCTAGCAACTTATCTGTATTCTTTTCTTTTCCAATTATACCCTGCTCTATAAGCTCTTCCCGATAGTTAAACAGTGAATATACATCAGCAATATCTTTAATATATCCCAAACAAATAAGTTCCTTAACATATGCCGTGCCAAAACCTTTTATATCCATAGCAGTCCTACCAACAAAATTAATAATGTGTCTTTCTAATTGCGCCAAACAATTAGGATTTGTACATTTGATGTCAGCCGTATCTTTTTCACGAACAGTTGGTGCCCCGCATACCGGACAAATGCCAGGAATCTTAAATCTATTTAATTCGCCAGCACGTTTTTCTTTAACTACAGATTTAATCTTTGGGATAATTTCTCCTGATTTGTATACAACAATTGTATCTCCAATTCTTATATCTAAATCATCTATAAAATCTTGATTGTGAAGAATTGCTCTAGATACAGATGTTCCACATAACCGAATTGGCTCAAATATTGCTGTGGGAGTAATTCTTCCGGTTCTTCCTACTGATACTTCAATATCGATTAATTTTGTTTCTTTTTCTTCTGGAGGGAATTTATAGGCTATAGCCCATTTCGGAACTTTTGAAGTATTTCCAAGTTTTTCTCTCTCCTCTAAATTATCGATTTTTATGACAACTCCATCAATGTCATATGCTAAATTCCCTCTATCCTCTGAGATAGCCTGAATAGCATTCCACACTTCATCAGCTGTTTTACATTTCACATAATTCTCAATAACTTTTATGCCTTGCTTTTTCAGCCACTCATAACCTTCTGTATGGGACTTAAATTCAATTCCTTTGATATCTTGAATATTAAAAATAAATAGAGATAATTCTCTTTCCTTTGTTATTTTACTATCCAACTGTCTTAATGTGCCTGCGGCACAGTTTCTAGGATTGGCAAATATTTTTTTATCTAATAACTCCTGTTGCTGATTAACCTTATCAAAGGCTTCATTTGCCATATATACTTCACCACGAATTTCCAGGTATGGAATAGGGTCTTTTAGCTTCCGTACAACATCCTTAATTGCTTTAGCATTTTCAGTGACATCCTCACCTTGAATGATTCCATCACCACGAGTCACGGCTACGGTTAAAATGCCCTCTACATAACGTAAAGCCATTGACAAACCATCAATTTTAAGCTCGACAACAAAAGTTGGACTCTCTAGTTCTCCAATCTTTTTATTTACATAAGCATAGACTTCTTCTTTGGTAAATACGTCTTGCAAACTAAGCATCGGGACATTATGTTTTACGAGTACCCCAGCTTTCCTTTTAGCGTTTCCACCTACTCTTTGAGTTGGCGAATCTAAGGTGATAAGTTCTGGATGCTTCTTCTCTATTGCTTTAAGCGTAAGCATTAATTGATCGTATTCATAATCTGATATTTCCGGATTATCTTCGTTATAATATCTATCACTGTGATATTTAATTATCTTTTTTATTTCGTTAATTCTATCTTCCACACTCATACACTACACCCTTTCCCATAAAATCTAAACCTTACTATTAAGTATACCAAATAAAATAACTAGCATACTGACTAGTTATTTTATGGAACATGTTTTATAACATTTCTATAGGTGCTTTATCTAATACCAACTTTTTTATCCCCATATTATCAAAGGCTATTGAGATTAAGGTGTCACCATTTGAACTTGACATTGACACAATGGTGCCTATTCCAAATTTACCATGCTTAACTTTTCTACCTATCGTAGCTTCACTTTTCATACTTTGCTGCTGATTACTACCTTGCTCCGTAACTGATAGGTACTCTTGCGTGGTAGCATTACTCTCTTCAGCATTTGAACTCATAAGTCCATGAGGATTATACTTTTGTGGCGCCTTAATTTTATTTCTTTTTAAGACCTGCACAGTCCTATTTTTATTTCCCCCAATAATTTCTTTTAACCCTTCTGAGATTTCACTTATAAAATCAGAAGGCGCGTACCCAACAGTTCTTCCAAATACCATCCTACTTTCTGCTGATGTTATATAAAGCTTTTCTTCTGCTCTTGTTATAGCAACATAACATAGACGCCTTGATTCTTCCATTTCCGTAAAGTTGTTAAAGGAAGACATACCTGGGAATATACCATTTTCCATACCAACCATGAATACCACTGGAAATTCTAACCCTTTTGCACTATGCACCGTCATCATTGCTGCAGTATCTACAATTTCCTCAGGATTCTCAGGATTCTCTCCACTTGAACCTAAACTAACCCCTTCTAAAAAGGCTAAAAGTGATTTATCTTCTGAAGTTCTTTCAAATTCTACAGCATCTGATACTAATTCCTTTATATTTTCTACTCTGCTCTCATCCTCTGGTTCCTTAGATGTTTCTAATTGCTTTAAATATCCTGTATCACTCAAAATAGACTTAATTAACTCAGATACAGTGATTTCATCCTTTTTAGCCATAAAACTATTCATAAGACTAACAAACTTATTTATAGATGATGTATTTCTAGTGGTCAGCGACGGTATAAACTCCACATCTAGAATAGCACTATACAAACATTGGTCTATATCAGTTGCAAACTCTTGAATCTTTTGAATAGTTGCATCACCTATATTTCTTTTAGGTACATTTATAATTCTTTTTAATGCAATATCATCAAGAGGATTATTCATAAGCTTTAAATATGCCATTATATCCTTTATTTCTTTCCTATCATAAAACTTTAGTCCTCCTACTATTCTATATGGAATTAAAGACTTCCTAAAACTTTCCTCAAAAATACGAGATTGGGAATTCATCCTATATAAAATTGCAAAATCCTTAAAGCTCTTATTTTCTTCCTTCATAATTTCCTTAATCTGACTTGCTACAAAATTTGCCTCATCCCTATCTGAAAATGCTCTATACAAATTGATTTTGTCTCCACTTTCTTTTTCAGTCCTTAGTGCTTTGTCTTTTCTCTCCGAATTATTTCTTATGACTTCGTTAGCTGCCGTAAGTATATTTCCATAAGATCTATAGTTTTGCTCAAGCTTAACCACTTTTGCCCCTGGATAATCACTTTCAAAATCTAAAATATTAGTAACATCAGCACCTCTCCATGCATAGATGCATTGATCGTCATCTCCAACTACGCATATATTTTCCTTTTCATCTACTAAAAGCTTTATAAGCATATACTGGGCCTTATTTGTATCTTGATATTCATCTACCATAATATATCTAAATTTTTTATGATAAAATTCTAAAACGTCCTTATTATTTTTAAGTAGTTCTACAGCTTTAAAAATTAAATCATCAAAATCTAGTGCATTATTACCTTTTAGCTTTTTTTGATAAAGAACATATATATCAGCAATTTTATTTTTCCTAAAATCATGTTCATTTTCTTTTTTATATATTTCTGGAGAAATTAGTTCGTTTTTAGCATTTGATATTTTATTTAGAATTTCTGAATCTGTTAAATCTTTTTCATTTATCTGAAGCTCTTTCATACACTGTTTAATCAAACTTTTTTGATCATAACTATCGTATATAGTAAAGTTCTTATTATATCCTAGTTTATCTATTTCCCTGCGAAGTATCCTAACACAGCTAGAGTGGAAGGTAGAAATCCACATATTATCTGCTATATTACCTACAAGCGCACGCACTCTATCCTTCATTTCACCAGCTGCTTTATTCGTAAAAGTTATGGCTAAAATTTGCGAAGGGTATATATTTAGATCTTGAATCATATGGGCAATTCTATAAGTTAAGACTCTAGTTTTTCCAGAGCCCGCACCTGCCAAAATGA
This sequence comes from Clostridium sp. FP1, assembly GCF_011065975.2. Taxonomy (NCBI): domain Bacteria; kingdom Bacillati; phylum Bacillota; class Clostridia; order Eubacteriales; family Clostridiaceae; genus Clostridium; species Clostridium sp. FP1. The sequence continues at coordinate 4,420,085 of NZ_JAAMNJ020000001.1, forward strand.
GTAGCGGACCATCCACTGTTATCGCAGCCTCACACTGCTCTTTGTTTAATAAGCTTTCTAAATCCATAAAAACACTCCTTATATATTATATTAATACTAGATACATCTAGCATTACTTATGTTTCTCTCAAGACGCAAATAAACAAATAATAAGTTAGTATACTACTTGTTTATTTGCAACAGACATACCTATAATTATATCACAATGTGTGTAAACTTAAACAATTTTAAAAATAGAGACGGCTAATTTATGTTCACTCCTTTAACGACATTTCAGAAGGGAAGCTACATACTTATATATATGAGTGCTCCTACTATAATATATAAAAAACTTCAGCAAGAGCATAAATCTCCTTCTGAAGTCGTTAATATTGCGGCATCGAAGATGATGCACGGCTACGCAAGTGACGATTAACCTTAGTTATACTGAGTAAATATATGTTAACCGTCTCTTTTTATACCAATTTATAAGGCACATGAAAATAAATATACTTATTTTTTTAATTTCAAACGTTCTAATATAAGTTTATACCCATCACTACCATAGTTTAATGATCTATTTATTCTACTTATTGTGGCGGTACTTGCCCCTGTAGTACTAGCTATATCCAGATAGGTCCTTTTTTCTTCTAACATTTTCGCTACCTGAAGTCTTTGCTCAAATGCTTGAATTTCATTTATAGTGCATATATCCTCAAAAAATCTATAGCACTCTTCCTTATTTTGCAGGCTTAAAATACCATCAAAAAGAAAATCCATATCTTCACTTTCTAATTTAGAACTATATTCACTCATCATCCTTCACCTCTAATGATCATTGATTACTTTAAACAATTTTAACATTTATATTATATTTATACTATTAAAATTTAACAAAATCCAAAAATTACATATTTTACAAGTATTTTGCCTTATTCAAGTGATTTTATAATTTACTGTGAAATAAAAAAATGCAGTTTATTAAAAATTATTTAAATAAACTGCTACAAGCCCAAAATATTTATTTGAATGTGCTTAACTGTGATTTAGATAATTATATTATTTAACTAAATTTAACATAACCGTAGTTAAAATAAAGCAAACTGCTGAGATTGCTGTGATTCTTGCTAGTACCGATTCTGCAGTTTTCGTTTTATTTTTTGCAAAGAAAGTCTCAGAACTTCCTGCTATAAGACCACTTAATCCATTTGATTTACTAGGTTGCATCATAACTGAAACAATTATAATAATTGATGTTATAACCTGTAAAACTATTAGAAAACTATGCATGTGAACACCCCCCTATTCATGGAATACAACATTATTTTAGCATACTCTGAGGTAGCTTGCAATAAAATGCAAGAGCATAGCCTATAAAGACTATACTCTTATTTAGCATTGGTTATCTTTTGATGTTATAAAATGCTTTTAGTCCTCTATATTCAGCCATTTCTTCTAATTCTTCTTCTATTCTTAATAACTGATTATATTTAGCAACTCTTTCGGTTCTAGCTGGTGCACCAGTTTTAATTTGTCCTGCATTCACAGCTACAACCAGGTCTGCTATACTCGTATCTTCTGTTTCTCCTGATCTATGAGAAACTACTGCAGTAAATCCTGCTCTTTCAGCCATTTCTATAGCATTTAATGTTTCAGTGAGTGTTCCTATTTGGTTTAATTTTATAAGAATTGAATTTGCAGTTTTTCTTTCAATTCCCATTTTTAATCTATCAGTATTAGTTACAAATAAATCGTCTCCAACTAATTGAATTCTATCTCCTATTTTATCAGTTAAGTACTTCCAACCTTCCCAATCTTCCTCAGCCATTCCATCTTCTATAGAAATAATTGGATATTTGTTAACTAATTCTACATAGTAATCAGCCATTTGCTCTGGAGTTAATATTCTTCCTTCTGAAGATAAGTTGTATGTTCCATCTTCAAAGAATTCAGAAGCTGCTGGGTCAAGAGCTATATATATATCTTTTCCTGGAACATATCCTGCTTTTTCTATAGCTTCGATTATAATCTTTATAGCTTCTTCATTTGATGATAAGTCTGGAGCGAATCCACCTTCATCACCGACACCAGTAGCGAGGCCCTTAGATTTTAATAATGCTTTTAATGAATGGTAAACTTCTGCACTCATTCTTAGCGCTTCGCTGAAAGAAGTTGCTCCAACTGGCATAATCATAAACTCTTGTAAGTCTACATTATTGTCAGCATGGCTTCCACCATTTATAATGTTCATCATTGGAACTGGTAAAACTTTAGCGTTTACTCCACCAATATATTGATATAATCCAAGACCTAGTGATTCAGCTGCAGCTCTAGCGCAAGCTAGGGATACTCCAAGAGTTGCATTAGCACCTAGTTTGCTCTTATTGTCTGTTCCATCAAGAGCTATCATTGCTTTATCTATAGCTATTTGATCATATACATTCATTCCAATTAACTCTTCAGCTATTAGATTATTTACATTATCAATAGCTTTTAAAACGCCTTTTCCGTTATATATATCTTTGTCTCCATCTCTGAGTTCTACGGCTTCAAACATACCAGTAGAAGCTCCTGATGGCACTGCTGCTCTTGCTACTGTTCCATCTTCCAGGGTTACTTCAACCTCAACAGTTGGAAATGCTCTTGAATCTAAAATTTGTCTTGCATAAACATCAATAATTTCAATATAGTTCTTCATATATTATTGCCTCCAATTTTTTTATGTTATTATTTTCTAAGTTAATAGAATAATCCACTAGTCTTTGAAAATATTTGTTTAACTTAGATAATATAATAATCTTATTTATATTTTAATGCTAATCTATGATTAATGATTTTCCTGTCATTTCCACCGGTACAGGCAGACCCATAACTGAAAGCATTGTAGGTGCCATATCTGCCAAGATGCCGCTATCCTTTAGTTCTTTACTATGGTTTGAAATATAAGTAAATGGAACTAAATTTGTAGTATGTGCTGTCATAGGCTTTCCTGACGAAAAGTCAATCATTTGCTCAGAATTTCCATGGTCTGCAGTTATAAATATACTACCATCTTTCTCTAGAACATTTTCAACAATTTTTCCAAGACATATATCCACTGCTTCTATTGCTTTTTTAGCAGCTTCAAAATCTCCTGTATGACCTACCATATCTGGATTAGCAAAATTAAGTATAATCATGTCATAAAGGCCCGAATCCAATCTTTTTAATAATTCCTCGGTAACCTCATAGGCACTCATTTCTGGCTTTAAATCATAAGTAGCTACCTTAGGCGATGGAATAAGTGCTCTATCTTCATTGGCATTTGGAGCCTCAACTCCTCCATTGAAGAAGAATGTAACATGAGCATATTTTTCAGTTTCAGCTATTCTTAACTGTCTTTTGCCCATTTTACTAACATATTCCCCCAGTGTATTTGTGAAACTTTCTGGTGTATACGCCACATCAACATTTTCTAGGGACATATCATATTGAGTAGTACACACATAGTTTAAATTTAGTGTTTCTCTTTCAAATCCAAGGAATACTTTATCATTTATTGCCCTAGTAATCTCTCTAGCTCTGTCTGGTCTAAAATTAAAGAATATAACACTATCATTATTACTTATAGCGGATACTGGTTTATTATTCTCCATGATAACCGTTGGAAGAACAAACTCATCTGTCTTATTATCATGAAAAGCACGTTTAACTGCTTCTGTCGCTGATGTACTCTCTTCACCTTTAGACAAAACCATAGCATCATATGCAAGCTTAACTCTTTCCCATCTCTGATCTCTATCCATAGCATAATATCTACCACTTACAGTAGCAATTTTCCCGATACCTATTTCATTCATATATTCTTCGAGTTCTGCTATGTATTCCAGCGCTGAACCTGGTTGTACATCCCTGCCATCTAGGAAAGCATGCACATAAACCTTTTTAGCGCCTTTATCCATAGCAAGCTTTAATAATGCCTTTAAATGATTAATATGAGAGTGAACTCCACCATCAGACAACAATCCTAAAAGATGTATTGAAGAATTTGCTTCAATAGCTTTATCTATAGCACTATTAAAAGCAGGATTTTTAAAGAAGTCTCCTTCCTTAATTTCTTTTGTTATCCTTGTAAGTTCTTGGTATATAATTCTACCAGAACCTATATTTAGATGACCAACTTCTGAGTTTCCCATTTGACCCTCTGGTAGTCCTACCTCTAGGCCACTTGCCTTCAATTTTGTACTTGGATATTTCTTTAATATTGCGTCATAGTTCGGTTTATTTGCTGATACTACTGCATTTCCATCTAAGTGATCTGATAATCCAAATCCATCTAAAATCATTAGCATTACTGGTTTCTTTGGCATTTTTGTTCCTCCCACCCGCTCTGTTTCTAACATATATCTGTTTATTTATATTTTAATAGTTTACTATTCCTGCAAAATCTTCTGCTTTAAGACTAGCTCCTCCAATTAATCCACCATCTATATCTGATTTACCCATTTGCTCACTTATAGTTGATGGTTTAACTGAACCGCCATATTGGATTCTAAGTTTATCCGAAACATCAGATCCAAACATAGCAGAAACAGTCTTTCTTATAAATCCAATTGTTTCATTAGCCTCATCTGCAGTTGCAGTTTTTCCTGTGCCAATAGCCCATATTGGTTCATAAGCTATAACCAATTTTTCCACTTGCTCTCTTGTAAGTCCTGCTAAATCTAACTTTATTTGGTTATCTAATACTTTTTCTGTAATATTTGATTCTCTTTGTGCAAGAGTTTCTCCCATGCAAAGTATAGGTGAAATACTATGATTATAAGCAGCTTTAAGTTTTTTATTTACACTTTCGTCTGTTTCATTGAAATACTGTCTTCTCTCACTATGGCCAATTATAACATAATCAACGCCCATATCTTTTAACATTCCTGGTGAAACTTCACCTGTAAAAGCACCATTTTCCTCAAAATGCATGTTTTGAGCTCCTACTTTTATATTTGATCCCTTAGCTGCTTTTATTACTGCATCTAAACATAAAAATGTAGGACAAACTACAACTTCACATTGTGCATTTTTAACTAAAGGTTTTATTTCCTGGATTAAACTTACAGCTTCACCTACAGTTTTATTCATTTTCCAATTACCTGCAATTATACCTTTTCTCATAAAAAACCCTCCTAATTATTGCTTTGTGATATATGTGAAATATTAATTGTTATCTCCCTCATTTGTCTTTAAAAAAACTTTTGAGGAAGGCAACAACTAATATTAATTTATGACTTTAAAATAAAAAAATTTATTTAATTATTTGTTTGTAAGAGCTTCGATTCCTGGTAACAATTTACCCTCTAAAAACTCAAGAGATGCTCCACCACCTGTAGATATGTGAGTCATTTTATCTCCAAATCCTAATTGGTTAACTGCCGCTGCACTATCTCCACCGCCTATTACAGTAGTTCCGTCAACTTTTGACATGCCTTCTGCTACTGCTATAGTTCCCTTTGCAAAATTTGCAAATTCAAATACTCCCATTGGTCCATTCCAAATAATAGTTTTGGCTATACTTATAGCACCTTTGTAAATCTCACAAGTCTTAGGTCCAATATCAAGTCCCATATACCCATCTGGAATATTTTGATTATCAGTAACTACAGGCTTTGCCTCAGCTGAAAATCTATCCGCAACAATATGATCCACTGGTAATAAGAATTTAACTCCTTTTGCCTCCGCTCTTTGCATCATATCTTTAGCATATTCTACTTTATCTTCTTCAACTAATGAACTTCCTATAGAATAACCACCAGCTTTTAAGAATGTGTAAGCCATTCCTCCACCAATTATTAAAGTATCTACCTTTTCAAGCAAATTAGCAATAACATCTATTTTATCTGAAACCTTAGCTCCACCTAAAATTGCTACAAAAGGTCTAACTGGTTGATCTACTGCTTCTCCTAAGAATTTCAATTCTTTTTGAATTAAGTATCCACATACTGAAGTCTCAATAAACTGCGTTACCCCAACTGTAGAACAATGAGCTCTATGAGCCGTTCCAAAGGCATCATTTACAAATATATCTGCAAGAGATGCGAGTTCCTTTGAAAAATTCTCACTATTTTTAGTTTCTTCTTTTCTATATCTTGTATTTTCTAATAACAAAACATCTCCGTCTTTCATTTTTGCTACTTCAGATTTTACATTATCACTAACTACATTTGGATCTGCCGCAAAAACTACTTCGGATCCTAACATTTCACTTAATCTCTTAGCAACTGGTGCTAGTGAAAGTTCAGGTCTTGGCTCTCCACTTGGTTTTCCAAGGTGTGAACATAAAATAACCTTTGCTCCATTTTTAATTAAATAATTTATTGTAGGCATAGCACCTACTAATCTATTTACATCAGTAATTGCTCCCTCACTTAATGGTACGTTGAAATCACATCTTACTAACACCTTTTTACCTTTAACCTGGATATCTTCTATGGTTTTTTTATTAAATTTCATACACATTCTCCTCCCATACTGTTTATTATACAAAATCTTTTTAACTTATAATAATTGTACTTGTATTAATTATTGTTTGTGCTAAATTTTGCATGATGTAATTATTAAAAAGGCCTGGTTCTATAGATTAACTATAAAACCAACCCTTAATATTTTACTTACTGTTTGCTTACAGTTAAATTATAATTTGCTTACAGTTTTATAGTAAAATTAATTTTTATAGTCTGTCTGCAACATATTTAGTTAAGTCTGCGAGTCTATTTGAATAACCCCATTCATTATCATACCAAGCTACAACTTTAACCATGTTATCTCCAATAACCATAGTTGATGGTGCATCAACTATAGAAGATCTTTCGTCTCCTCTAAAGTCAATTGAAACTAATGGTTCTTCGCAGAATCCAAGAATTCCTTTCATTGTAGTTTCAGAAGCAGTCTTAAACGCTGCATTTACTTGCTCTATCGTAACATTTTTTGAAAGTTCACAAACTAAATCTGTGCATGATACTGTTGGAGTTGGAACTCTTAATGAGAATCCATTTAATTTTCCTTTTAATTGTGGTAGCACCAGCGCTACAGCTTTTGCAGCTCCAGTTGTAGTTGGAATCATTGATTCACAAGCAGCTCTTGCACGTCTCATATCGCTATGTGGAGCATCTAATAATCTTTGATCTCCAGTATATGAATGAATTGTAGTCATAAGACCCTTAACTATTCCAAATTCTTGATCTAAAACTTTAGCAAATGGTGCTAAGCAGTTTGTTGTACATGATGCATTGGAAATTATGTTATGTTTAGCTGCATCGTACCTTTCTTCGTTAACTCCTAGTACTATTGTTATATCTTCATTTTTTGCTGGTGCAGATATAAGAACTTTTTTAACACTTCCACCTAAATGAGCATTTGCTTTAGTGGCATCTGTAAAGAATCCTGTAGATTCTATTATTATTTCTGCTCCAAGTGAATTCCAATCTATATTTTTGGGATCTCTTTCTGCGAATATTTTAATTTCTTTTCCATTAACAACTATTGAATTTTGTTTAGCTTCTACAGTTCCGTTAAATTTTCCATAAAGTGAATCATATTTTAAAAGGTGAGCAAGTGTTGCAGCATCTGTTAAGTCATTAATTCCTACTACCTGTAATTCTGTAGCATAGTTTGCCACTAGTGCTTTAAATACATTTCTTCCTATTCTACCAAATCCATTTATTCCTACTTTTATCATTTTGACAAAACCTCCTAAATTTTAAAAAATAATTATATGTAAATATATAATTTTTCCTTCTACAAAATCATTATATAGTTTACTCTGTTTTCTCTATAATATTTATAATTTCTTTTGCAGCTGCTTCATCAATTATTAAAACGGTACTTGAACGATTGATTTCAGTGGCTATGATGGCTCTAGCTTTGTTTTTTCCAGCTGCTACTGCAATTAGAGTTTTTATGTTTTTAACATCTTCATTTTTCACCCCAATAGTAGGTGTAGAATGAACTATCTTACCTAGTCCATTGTAATAATGGCCAAAAGTCTCTCCTACAGCACCTAAGTCTTCTAGTTCTCTTATATCTTCTTCCGATAGACCTCTTTTCCTAGCCATGTCTGTAGCAATACCTATACCATAAATAAGAACCTCAGCACTTCGAATCTTATCAATTATGCTTTTTATTTCTTTTTCATTTAATATAGTTTCTAGTGCTACATTGCTCAAATTATCAGGAGCATGAAGTAATTCATAATTGCCACCAATTTTATCTGCAAGCCTTGCCACTAATGTATTGGCTTGAATTTCTACATTTCTTGCCATACCACCTCTAGCCGGAAGCACTAAAATATTACTGTACTTATTATTTTTAGTAAAACCATCTACAACTTGTTTAACTGTTGATCCACCTGTTAATGCAATTATACTATTATCTTTAATAATATCCATAGCATAAGTGGCAGCCGCTTTTCCAAGTTCTTTAAGCACACTTTTATCAAAGTCTACATCTCCAGGAACAACTATAACTTGGTGAATATTCAAATGCTTCTCAATAAACTTCTCAATTTGAGACAATCCTTTAATTTCATGAATAAACCCTTTTAACTTATTTATAATTTCTTCCCCATCAGTTGTTATAAACATACCCGATGTATTAACCTCAATTAAATTCTGAGATTTTAAAAAATTTATTTCATTTCTTACTATTCTTTCACTTATATTCATGTCATTTGCCAAAATTCTTCGTCCTATAGGCCCATTATAATATATCACTCTTAATATATCATACCTCTTTTGGAGAAGTTCTATGAGTTCTGGGACTACCTTTTGTTGTAATTTTAATATGTTCTGCACTTAAACACCTCTATGGACTTTTTAAGTCCCAGCTTATATTTTTTGTTCCCACTTACATTATAAATGAAATACTAACTTTTTTAAATTAGTATTTGAAAAAAACTTGTTAACATTGTGTTAACAAGACTCTTAAAAGTAATATTTCACTTAAAATCTTTTTCGTTTACTCGAACTCTTAATTTGGAGTTCTTCTCTATATTTTGCTACAGTTCTTCTTGAAATATTCATCCCTTCTATATTTAATCGATTACAAATAATTTGGTCTGATAACGGTTTTTTTTTATCTTCCGTGTCTACCATTTCCTTAATAGCACTCTTAATATTAATTGTAGATATATCCTCTCCACCTATAACTGAAGCAATTCCACTAGTAAATAAATCTTTTATTTTAATGACTTTACCGCTATTCACACTAACATATTTTTCTCTAATTGCACGACTTATAGTGGATTCATGCATTTCTAAATTGTCAGCAATTTTTTTAAGTGTCATTGGTTTTAAGTATTCGTCTCCGTTATCAAAATATTCCTTTTGAACTACCAAAATCTCTTCCAAAACTCTATATACAGTATTTTTCCTTTGTTCAATACTTTTAATAAGAAACATTGCACTATTAAGTTTTTCTTTCACATATTCTACTGCCTCTACGTCTTTTCCATTTTTAATAATTTCCTTATACATTGAATTTATATTCAATTTAGGCAGCATATCTTCGTTCATAGAAATAAAATATTGCTCATTAATTTTATTGATGTAAGCATCAGGTACAATATATTTAACTGTCTCTCCAGTATAAAATCCTCTTGAAGGCTTTGGCTCTAAAGTTTTTATTATGTCTACATATTTTTGAACATGAGGAATCGTTATTTTTAGTTCTTTAGCTATGACATTATATTTATTTTCTGCCAATAATTCTAAATACTCTTCAATTATTTTATAAATATTTTCATCATTATTGCCCAGGTTATATAATTGAATTTTCAAGCATTCTCTTAAGTCCCTAGCTCCTATTCCCTCTGGCTCCAAAGATTGAATAATTTTAAGTGCATTTTCAGCCTGTTCATTTGATATTGTAAGCTCCTTGCATATGTCAGATAATTTTACAGATAAATATCCTTTTGCGTCTAAATTTTCCACCATGTATTTACATATGTCCAGAGTTTCAGGTTTTTCAGTTAACTCGCCTATTTGCTCCACAAGATAATCTTTAAGAGATTTTTCTTGTGCAATATAATAAAAAGGAGAAACTTCTTCACTTTCAGACTTTGCACTATAATTTTTTATTTTATAATCGTCTTTTTCAAGATATTTAATTATTTCTTTATATTCATTTGTTTCAGTGTTATTATTTTTAGAATTTTGTAAATCTCTTTCCTCAAGTACCGGATTTTCTTGCATTTCTTTATTTACATATTGACCCAGCTCGTATGCGGACATTTGAAGAAGTTTAACAGACATCTGCATTTCTTGTGTCATTATTAATTTTTGTTCTTGGATCAAATTCAAACCAAAATTAATGTTCATTTTATCCTCACCTCATATAAATCACCTTATAAATATTATAACATAGCATAGACTATAAATATAGATTATGTCTTAATGCACATTCTAATAAAATAAAAAAACCTTAGCAAAAGCTAAGACTTTTTATTTTCAAAATTTTATCTCGATCCTTTATCATAGGGCTTACCACTAGCCAAAGGCCCTGTTGTTTTCCCAACAAATCCTGCAAGTGCAAGCATAGTAAGTACATATGGAATAACATCATATACTTCTGAAGGTAAATTCCAGCTAAGCCCCTGTGCAAAAATACTAAATGAATTACCAAAAGCAAATAGTAAACTAGCACCAAGCGCTCCAAAAGGCTTCCAATTACCAAATATAACGGCAGCTAAGGCAATAAATCCTTTTCCTGCAACCATTCCTTCTCTGTAAAGTGGAGCAGAAGAAAGGGATAATGCCGCTCCACCCAGTCCTGCAAGCATTCCTGATAAAATAACACATAAATATCTTATTTTATAAACATTTATTCCTAATGTATCTGCGGCCTTTGGATGCTCTCCTACAGCTCTAATTCTTAGTCCCAATGGCGTTTTATATAATACATAGTGTGACACAAATACTAAAATAATTGCTACTATAACAAACCAGTTTAACTCAGCTATTAATTTACCTATTATTGGTATATTTCTAATTCCATCTGGTATGTTATATGAAAGTCCTTTTACTATATCTGTTTGGCCACCCTTGCCACCAAATAGCTTAAATATTAAGAAACTAGCAAGGGCCGTTGCAAAAAGATTTATAGCTGTACCGGAAATTACTTGATCTGCACGCAAATGTATACTGAGCACTGCATGTATTAACCCCAAAACCCCACCAGCTATAACTCCGAAAAGTATTCCTACTACAGGACCAAATAAAGAACTTCCAAATACCGCAAAGAAAGCACCTATTACCATCATACCTTCAAGGCCTATATTAACCACACCTGATTTTTCAGAAAATATACCACCCAGAGCTGCAAAAATTAGAGGCGTTGCTATTCTTAGAGTTTGGGCTAACAAATTTATTAAAATAATACTACTCATTTGTAATCGCCCCCTTCTTTTTCTTTTCAGAGAAGTACTTAACAATATAATCTGTAGCTACAAATGTAATAATTATAGCTTGGATTAAATAAACTATGTCTTTTGGTATTCCATTTAATTGAAGAGTTCTAGCACTACTATTTAAAGTTCCGAATAATAGTGCCGAGGCTATACATCCAACAGGATTACTCTTGGCAAGTAGTGCAACTGCAATACCATCAAACCCATAAGAGGGAAGTGCCATAAAGTCTTTTACATTATGAAGAACACCTGCAACCTGTGTTGCCCCACCAATTCCTGCAATTGCACCAGAAATCACCATAGCTAGTATTGTATTTTTCGCTACATTAATTCCACCATATTCTGCAGCATGTGGATTTATGCCAACAGCTCTTATTTCATATCCAACAGTGGTTTTCCATAATAACCAAAATATAAAAATAGCTACTGCTATGGCAAGGAATATACTAATATTAGCCCCACTACCGGATACGAACCTAGGCAACTGTGCACTCTCTTGTATAATTGCCGTACTTGATTTACCTGTCACTCCAAAGCTAGTTCTTAATATAAAGAAATTAGCGAGTGCCATAGATATATAATTCATCATAATTGTATTAATAACTTCATGAGTACCTACTTTAGCCTTTAAATATCCAGGTATAGCCCCCCATAATCCTCCGGCTACAGAGCCTGCAAGAATAATTAGTACTATATGAATTACAGGGTTTAGGCCTGGAATAGTTCCTACAAAAGCCGCTGCTAGCATTCCTAGTATAAATTGGCCAGCAACACCTATGTTAAATAGTCCACATTTAAATGCTACTGCATTTGCGACCCCTGTAAATATTAATGGAGTAACTTCTGAAACAGTAACAAAGGTTACTCTTGGATTACCAAATCCACCTTTATATATAAGTCCAAACAAATCGCCTAAAGCCGAAAAGTACTGTAATATAGAATATCCTTTTGCCCACATTACAAAGAACACAGCAACAAAAATGGAAACAATTATAGAAAAGAAAGGAAAGGCCAGCGCTTTAAGGGCACTCTTTGCCGTATTAACAAGTTTACTGTCTTTACTTTTAGCTTTATTCATTATCTTTAACTCCTTTCGGTGTTTCACCAAGAGTACCACCAGCCATAAGTATACCAAGTTTTTTCTCTGTGGCATCACATCTCTCTAGTATATCTACTATTTTACCATCATACATTACCGCTATTCTATCTGATAATGCTAGTATTTCATCCAGCTCTAAGGACACTAATAAAACCGCCTTACCCTTATCACGTTCACCCACTAGTCTTTTGTGAATATATTCAATTGCACCAACATCAAGACCTCTTGTAGGTTGTGCTGCTATTAACAATTCTGGATCCTTTGAAATTTCTCTAGCCGCTATAAGCTTTTGTTGATTACCACCTGATAGTGCCTCAGCGTTTACATCTGCATTTGGAGTTCTAACATCAAATTCTCGAATAAGCTCATCACAGTGCTTTCTAATTTCACTGTAATTCATAACTATACCTTTACTAAAAGGTGCATTTTTATGAATTCCAAGCACAGAGTTTTCAACTAGAGAGTAATCTAATATAAGTCCTCTTTTATGTCTATCTTCTGGTATATGGCCAACACCTGATGACATAATAGCTCTTGGTGACTTACCATATATATCCTTACCGTTTAAAGTAATACTTCCGCTCTTCGGCTTTCTAAGTCCAGTTAGAACCTCTAAAAATTCAGATTGACCATTGCCATCAACACCAGCTATGCCAAGAATTTCTCCCCCTTGTACTGTTAAATTCAAATTATCTACAGCAGGTAATCCTCTTTGATCATTCGCACAAAGATTTTCAATTTTTAATATTTCTCCTCTAATCACAGCGGGCTTCTTGTCTACGGTTAAATTAACCTTTCTTCCTACCATAAGTTCAGCTAATTCGTCTATACTTGTTTCTTTAGTATTTACGGTACCAGTAACCTTACCTCGCCTTATTATAGTAACTCTATCACTCATACTCATAACTTCTTTTAATTTATGAGTTATCAGTATTACTGATTTTCCTTCTTTTTCAAGATTTCTAATTATAATCCCTAGCTCCACAATTTCTTGAGGCGTCAAAACTGCAGTAGGCTCGTCTAATATTAATGTTTCGGCACCTCTATATAGCGCCTTTAGTATCTCTACTCTTTGTTGTTGTCCTACGGAAATATCTTCTATAACTGAATTTGGATTAATAGCAAAACCATATTTTTCAGAAATCTCTTTAACATCATGTATTGCTTTGACCATATCAATTTTAAAGCCTTTTTTAGGTTCAATGCCTAAAACTATATTTTGTGTTACGGTAAAGTTATGTATAAGCATAAAATGCTGATGAACCATTCCTATGCCAAGCTTTATAGCATCATTTGGAGTATTTATATTCACTAGGTTACCGCTTACATAAATCTCGCCTTTTTCTTGTTTGTATAGACCATAGAGAATATTCATAAGAGTTGTTTTTCCTGCACCATTTTCACCAAGAAGAACATGCGTTTCCCCTCTTAATAATTCGAAATCTATATTGTCATTGGCAATAGTACCTGGAAAAACCTTGGTTATGCCTTTCATTTCGATTACTTTTTCCATTTGCTTTCCTCCTTAAGAAAAATTAAATCACCACCTGTAGAGGTACAAATACCACTATTTGTAGAAAGAGCTAGATGTATTACATCTAGCTCTTATTGTATGCTAAAAATCACAAGCCAGTAAATAACAAATTTTTATTTAAAATCCATTACTCCTTTTCTATTTGATGGAACAACTATTTCTCCAGCTATAACTTTATCTTCATATGTTTTAACTAAAGTTAAAACATCCTTTTGTACATTTTTAACAGATGTTGGAGCTATTCCTACGCCTTGTTCTTTTAATCCAAGATTAATAACTGCGCCACCTTTAAATGCGTTTTTAACTTGAGCTTTAGATTCATTGTAAGTTGCTGTATCAACTCTTTTCATCATACTTGAAAGTATAACGTCAGCATATACTGGAAGTGTTAAAGCTTGATCTTTATCAACACCTATTGCCCAAACTACTTTTCCGCCATCTTTTAATTCTTTAGCAGCTTTAAATAAACCAATTCCAACTCCGCCTGCTGCGTGATAAACTACGTCGCAACCACCTTGATATAATGATTTAGCTAATTCATATCCTTTATTTGTATCATCGAAACTGTCTGCGTATTTTACAGTTGTTCCCGCACTCTTACCATCTGCACTTATTAAGCCTTTAGCAGCTTCTGGATTAACTGCTTTAACTCCAGCTGCAAAACCAGCTTCAAATCTGTTTATCATTTCACCATCTTTTCCACCAATAAATCCAATTTTATTAGTCTTAGTGGTTTTTCCAGCAATTACTCCCATTAAGAAAGATCCTTCTTGCTCTTTAAAAACAATTGATGCTACGTTTGGTAATTTAACAACTGAATCTACAATTGCAAAGTTTTTATCAGAATGGTTTTTAGCAACTTCTTGCATTGCATCAGACATTTGATATCCAATAGCAAAAGTTAAAGCTGAACCCTCTTCAATCAATGATTCTAAATTAGCTGTATAGTCTTCTTTCTTTTTAGACTCGATAGCTTTGTAATTGAAACCGTCTTCACCCTTAGCCTTATTAACCCCTTCATTTGCTGATTGGTTAAATGATTTGTCATTTAATCCGCCTTCATCAGTAGAAAGTCCTATCATCATAGTTGATTTTGCTGTTTCAGTTTTTGGTGCTTCAGTCTTTGGTGCTTCTACCTTTTTAGTTCCACAACCTACAAATAATGTTGCAACTACAGCCACTGCTGCAAGTACCGCAACTACCTTTTTCTTGTTCATAATAATTTCCTCCCCATAAGTAATTAATTATTTTCGCTCTTCATGTTAGTATTCTATAAAAATCAAAAAAATCCTTTTTATTAAAAAATTTTTTTAAAATTTCTATACGTATTCATTCAATTATCAAATAACGTTTTTATTTATTATTTTATTCTATATAAGATATAATAATGTGACATAAATTAAATTATATATGAATTTTTTATTAATAGCAACTAATTCTTAAGTATAACAATGAATTTATATTTTTTATGTTTTTTGGTAAAATAATAGAAAAGCTCTCACTAATAATTTTAGTGAGAGCTTTTTTTAATTTAAGATTCATCTAAATCATAAATTTAGCTTTTTTAAGAATCTCAATAGCTTTATCCGATTCATCTTCCGGAACTAAAACTACTGGTCCTGTACATCCCATGCCGCTTTCTGAATAGATTCCCTCTTTCCATAATGATTTACATGCATCTTCGAGTTCAAGTATATCTATTCCAAGGATAGGAAATGTAACAACCCTTTTCTTTGGCATTTTTACATTTTCTTCTATTTCTGTTTTTTCCACCTTTTTAATAACATTGTTTATAGCTTCTTTTAAACCTGATTTATTAGCACTCGCAAATTCATCTCTCGCCTTGTCCAAAACAGTATTTTGGGCACAAATAGCACAGTATTTTAAAGCTTCAGCTATTAATGGTGCTCCTGAGGCTCTAGAAACTATATTTACAAGTTTATCATAATTTTCTCCAATACCAGGTCCATATCCAGCACCTACTGTCTCGTAATTGCCTCCTGTAGTGAAAGAAGCAAAAGTTTTAACTAAAAGGTTACCTGTTAATGAATCACAAACCATAACATCTGGTGTTCCTGCAAGAAGGTCATTCCCCCTCATAACCGCTCCACCACCAGCTCTTAAAGAATCTGCAAATCTAAAATCATATCCATTATTTTGTATTTCTTTTAATATTCTTTCAACTTGTCTCGCTCCATCTAAATTCAAAATTCCAACAGTTGGATTTTTGATACCTGTAGCTTTAGCTGTAGCAATACCAGAAATCGCATTAAGTACCATACCTTCTACTCTGTTAGTAGATGCAGTTCCGGTAGTGGTAGCGAGTATCATATCCGTGCCTTTACCTGGTGTTACTATCTTTCCAACTGTAGATACTCCTATAGGAAAATCAAAATGTTGAGTTACACATCCACTCAAATTACCATTTTCTAATAATTCTGTCATTTTCTTATGACCTTCCTCAGCAGTGGCAACTTCTATAATTTCAAAATCTGCATCTACCTTTGGTCCTATTAAAACAATTTCAAAATCATCATATTTATTTTTAGCTAGTTCTGCAGCTTTTACCATTTCGCCTACGCCATGTTCGCTACCGAATGTAGTTAATCCTATTCTAACACTATTTTTAAATTTTCCGCTTTTTATGCCACTCGCTATATCATTAAATACTTCAGCAATCATTTGTTTAACTACGTTTTCACTCATATCTACACCCCTTTTCTAAGCGACAAATTAAATCATTATTTATTCATTTTTATTTATTAAATATTCAGCAAAATCTTTCATTGCGTCTCCAACCATAGCTTTAACTTCTTCTTTGCTAATTCCTGATTGCTGCTCTACTTTTCCTGGATTTTTCTCAACTAAAATTGAAATTCCATCAAATAAGTTAGTCATTCTTCCAAGGAATAAACTTCCCTTACCAATTACCATGAAGTTTTTTAAAACTCCTGATTTTATATGTTCTATTCCATGTCCAACAATAGGCGCTCCTGATGGTATATGCCCTTGTGTTGGCGCATATCCTGGGTATCCATGTTGTTTTATAAAGCTCGGTAATTCTTTTCTATCCAATTGTCCCTTTTTAACTGCAAGAGCTCCAATCATTTTATAATTTTGTGTAGGTACATCTCCAGCTCCTGCAGGCTCAGTTATATCTGGAGTTTGCATTTCTGGTGCATATTTATCCACATCTGTGATTTTCATTCCAGCAGCAGTTAATGGATCAAGTACTAATGCTTCAAGTACAGCTTGAGGTGCTGCTCCATGTCCTATAGTATGTTTTCCTATTATATCAGTTCTTAAAATCGGGCTAACTCCATCATTTTCTGATACAAGAATAGCAAAGCCACCTAAACAATCTTCAAGTATAGATAAACCCTTTTTAACATGATCTTTACCATTCATACCCAGTTTTGCAGTAGCTCCTCCAGCAACAACAAGTACATTTTTAAATATACCTGATTTAACTAAAGAAGCAGCATTTACTAGAGCATGAGTTGGAGCAGCACAAAATCCTCTTATATCTGAACCTGTTGCGCCAACAAGCCCTACTACTTCGCCTATAGATTTAGCTAAATTTCCGCCACCTCTTTGGTTCATATCACCTATAGCCTCTTCAGAGCATTCTAATATATACCCAATTTCTTCTATTGGTATATCTAAGTTACTAACTAAGTGAAGTCCAGCCAAAATGCCTGATGCTTTAACAGCTATGTTTTCTAGCATATAATGAGCTGCAAGGTTTGGATCAAATTCATGAGCTCGTCTTACGCAACCTACTAAGTCTGTCCCATTATATAGACCCTCTGCACCACTATCGCAAACAAGACTTCTGATTTTTTCTATTTCTTCGCCAACTATTTTTTCTACTTTACTAGATATTAGTGGGTGCTTTAACAGTTTTTCTTTTACACTTTCTGCAAAAGAATTTTCTAATAATACAAGATCAAATACATCTGAAATTTTCATTAAACCATAGAATTCATCCTGTGGCATAATTTCACCAAATTTACCAAATCTATTTGCATTCTCAAGGTTTTTGCCGTACCAAGGTCTTGGCATCTCGGCTAACTGCTCTGGAGTTATATTTCCTATATATGTTTGGTTTGGGGCATATGCCACAACCTCTTCAAATCCTCTTAAATGACTTTTCATATCTCTTAAATATTCGGAATCTGGATTTGTTTCTCTCTCTAATGTTTGTGTAGTTCCATTGTGAATTACCATATCTGGAGCATTGACTAAAATATAAGATGCTTTTTTTATAACTGGGAAATTCATAATCACTCATCCTCCTTATTTGCTTTTTCAAGTACAAACCTTAATTTAATATATGTACATTAATTTTAAAAGTTTTAATGCACAATCCACAATATAAACTTCGCTAAGTAAAATATAGAAATTAAGCTAAATTGTACATTGTGCATTGTGCACTGTACAATGTGCATTGGATAAATAATTAGGGAACTTTAAAGTCCCCTAATTTATTTATTAATTAAAAATTAGTCTTCAAATACTTTTTGGCTTTCTACAGGAGTCTGCAACGCCACTAATGCTTTTTCCACTAATTTTCTTCTTAATTTAAACTCATCTTCCTTGCTTAATGCAGGGTTTCCAAGTGGGTGAGGAATAGCAATTGTAGGTATAATTCTATTAGCACCAACAGTTACTGAAACTGGAGTAATAGTACACATATGAACTACTGGAAGTCCAGCTCTTTCTATTTCTTTAACTAACGTTGCACCGCAACGTGTACAAGTTCCTCATGTTGAAGTTAATATAACTGCATCTACACCATCCGCAATTAATTCTTTAGCAGTATCTTCACCAAATTTCTTAGATGATGCAACTGCTGTACCATTACCTACTGTTGAATAAAAATATCTGTGTAATGATCCTATTTTGCCTTCTTTTTCTAGTTGTCTTAATACATCTACTGGAATAACTCTATCTGGATCTTCATTAGCATATACTGGATCGTGTCCACCATGTGCTGTTTCATGAGTTTCAGACGTCAAGTCCATTATTCCTTCTATGTCATATTTACATATTTTAGAAGCACTTGAAGATTCTATATGATCAGGGTTTCCTTTTGGAACAATACCACCAGAGGTAACTATTGCTATTTTAGCTTTAGTTATATCAAGTATAGGAGCATTTGGTTCAACTCTATCAAAAGTAGGCATTTTGAATTCTGTTACAAATTCTTCTCCCTTTAACTTCTTAACAAGCATATCAACCGCTCTTTTAGAACCTCTCTCACTGGCGAAATGATTCTTTCTTATACCTCTTTCGATATAATTATCTTCAGTAGGCATTCCTACTTCTTCACCTTTAGCGAGTTTTAATGCGAGTGCTGCCATCTTAGGTAATGCATCCCTCATACCAACTGCACTATTTCTAGTTGAAACTATGTACAATTGTTTTTTATACATATCAGCACCTGGATTTTCTACATACATTCCAGTCATTACTGGTATATTTAATTGCTGCTTCACCGCTGCTGCCACAGCTCCACAAGCAATACCATATCTTCCTGCATTAAAAGCAGGACCTGCCATAAATAAATCAGGATTGTATTTTTTCACCATCTCAATTATTTCAGCTTGAGCTTCTTCTATGTTTTCAGCAAAATATGAGTCACCACAGATTATAGTAGCAACTATTTCTGCGCCACCTTTAGTTAACAAGCCATTTAGTCCCATACCTGGTCCTACAAAGCCTTCTCTAACCTCTGGTTTAATATTTGCTTTTTCTTCTCCGCCTATTCCAGCGTAAAATTGATTTATATAATGTACGATTTTTAACAAGTATTTCTCCCCCTTTCTAACGGGAATTGACAATTTTATTTTAACTATATTAATATAAGTTAACTTACAATTGGCAATCTTATGGTATTTATACTAGAGTATCTCATCTAATTTAAATTTATAATTTTAAACAGTATATTTTGAGAATTCTTCTCTAATTGGTTTAACTTCTCCGATTATTTCATCTACTTCTAAAACCATTTCCATCATGCCACATTGCTCTTCATAAATTGCCTCATCACATTGATCTTTAATTTCTGTTTCAACTATGTGGTATACTGCAAGGCCTAGTGCAATTCCAGCCAGTGGTCCAGCGTATGTTGGATCTCCTGCTGCTACTGTTTCTGCTGAAAGTCCTGATGCTTCAGCTTCAGCTCCTCCAATAATTACTACCATATTTTCAGCGCCAAACTTTTCAGTAAGGTCTTTTACTCTTTGTTGGATCTCCAGATCCATAGCTCCTGCGGCTGTTCAGACAAAGCATTCTGTTGATGCAAATACTACTTCAGCTCCAGCAGATTTAACGCAAGCTTCTATTGCTGGTCCTGGTATTCCGTCTCTATCACCAATAGCGATAACTTTTTTCCCTTTTAACATTTTCATCTTCCTTTCTTGTTTATATTTATTTTCTAGTAACTATAATTTAACGCTATATCTATATAATTAAATAATTTTAGTATCCTCTAGCTGTTAAATTATTAAATCCAACTTCACTAGTTGCACCAGTTATAACTTGAATTTCAGCAAAGATAGAACCATCTGCTCCTAAACTTCCCATGTGTCCACCAGCTATTATATCAGCAGCTTCCATATGTCCAATAATTTTTTTCATTGGAGGAAGTGTAATTACTTCATTAGCATTTCCACCAGTTACAACTGCATCACCATGTGGTGTTGAGTCAGCTAGGGACTGAGAACTTCCATCTTGACCAGCATATTCATCAGTTAAAAGTACAGTTTTAACTCCTTTTGCAGTTATCTTATTACAGTTCATAACAAGGTCAGCATCTGGATTACCAAAACCTTCTTCTGAAATTATAGCAGCATCTGCTCCTATGAATTCAACTAATTTTGCAACCATATTTGATGATCTTTCTTTATCTGCTAAGTATACATTTTCATTTGTTATTATACATCCCATAAAGTTAATATCCTTGCCATGTCTCTCATATAAATCTTCTATTATTGGATGATTCATATGCACGTAACTTGGGTTCTTGTCACAAGCCGAAACACAGTTACCACTTACTATTGCTCCATCAAATATTTCTGTTGGATAGATAAAAGTAGGTATTATCTTTTTAGCATCTACTCCATAAACATAAGTATCATGTAATAAACCTTGTGTTTGAAGCATATATACATATACTACTTTTGGCAGTTCAGGGTATAGTTTAATTTGCTGGAGTAATGGCAATGTTTCAAATGTTTTTATTTCATCTGGTTCAATTTTCTTACCAGCTTCTCCAAGATAAACAGCAGCTTTAAAGCCTACCATTCTTACAGCTTCTTCATGCTCATGTTGCAGTATTCCCTCTTTTGGCTCACAAGTAATTACTAAGTTGTTTGTTTTTGAGAAAGGTGTATATTTAGCTCCTTCTCCGCACATATCAACTATTCCTTCTTGGAATCCAACGATTTTACCAGTTGTTATAACAGCTGCTCCTTTAAGAACGTGAGTTCTTCCTGAACCTACTGTGTCAACTTTGTTTATAAATCCTGGGAATATTCCACCACCACCACTAACTTTAACTCTTGGTTCTATTACGTCTTTTACTGGAATTATTCTAACTTCTTCACCGGGTCTTGCTATGTCTAATTTAATCGTTTCCAGTCTTTCGTCTCCTGAAACCGCTTTTAATAATTCATCTTGATTAACATAAAGAATTCCACCCTCAACCTTTGTTTCTGGTCCAAACTGAATATCTTTAATAAATATGTTTCCTATTTCTAGACGCAAAACAATCACCTCCTATGATATTAAGTATATATATCTAATAGCTTATAGCTTTTTTACTATAAGCTTTAGTACCAAATTATAATGTATTATAATAATCTTTTATAAAGTTTTCTACATCATCTAATGAAGAAATTTTATCTGGTGTTATTGTAGCTGCTTTTTCTCCACCCTTATATAAAATCATTGTTGGAAGTCCTAAAACTCTTTGAGCTATAGCTGTTCTCCTTGCTCCACCAATGTTTAAAGAAGCGAATTTAATTTTATCTGAAAATTTTTCTTCTAGGGCATGAACTCCTGGCATAAGTTCTATGCAGATTTCACATTTATCTCCCCAAAAATCTACAAATACTGGTTTTTCAGATTGTAATACTTCTGCTTCAAAATTTTCTTTATTTAATTCTACCATTACTAATGACCTCCTAAAATTTTAATTGTAATTGTTTCATATATATATATTTAAAAGAATTATGCCTTTTATTTAAAAGGATAATACCCTTTATATAAGCTAATTAAATTTATCTTCAATGTAATGTTCAGCATGAGTCGCTGCTATTGCACCATCTGCCGCTGCTGTAATTACTTGTCTTAATAATTTTTCTCTTATGTCTCCCGCTGCATATACCCCTGGTATATTAGTTCTCATCTCTTCATCAGTAATAACGTCGCCTCTCTCCGTCATATTAATCATACCTTTAAACAATTCTGAAATTGGAAGATATCCTACAAATACAAAACATCCATCTACTTTTAAATCACTGAGTTCTCCAGTTTTAACATTTTTTAAAACTAAACCTTCTAAAATTTCTTCGCCCTTAGCTTCCTGCACTACTGTATCCCAAATAAACTTAATTTTTGGGTTTTTAAAAGCTTTTTCTTGAAGTGACTTAGCACCACGAAGTTCATCTCTTCTGTGTATTACTGTAACACTTTCACCAAATTTAGCTAAGTATATAGCTTCAGACAACGCTGAATCTCCGCCTCCTAGCACTGCAATATCTAAATCTGTAAAAAAGTCAGCATCGCAAGTTGCACAATAAGAAACACCTTTTCCTCTTAGTTCAATTTCATTTTTAAATCCACCAAGTCTTGGGTATGCTCCTGTAGCAATTATAATTGTTTTGGCTTTATAAGTTTCTTTATTACACTTGATTACTTTAATATCTCCTTCAAGTTCAACTTCAACAACTTCTTCTTTAACAAATTGTGTTCCAAATTCTTCTGCTTGCTGCTTCATTCTTTTACTTAATGTTGTCCCTGTACATTCTTCAATGGAACCTGGGTAATTATCTAATTCATCTGTTGTAGTCGCTTGTCCACCAAATTTTGCTCTTTCTATTATTAAAGTATCCATTCTTGATCTTGATGCATAAAGTCCAGCAGATAATCCGGCAGGACCTCCACCAATAATTATAGTATCATAAATATGTTCCATAGCTATATCCTCCTTATTTTTCATATGTCTAATTTATTGCATGATCTATTAAATCAAAATCTATAAGTTGAAAATCCAACAATATCTTTTCATTCCACTGAGGCGTTTTAAAATCTTTTAAGAATTTCTCTGTGGTCATAATGCTCTCTTCTATTATAGATAACGATTGCAAGTCAACTCCACTTAATTTTTCTTTTGATATACAAATAGTTCTATAAGGCGTTTCATTCGGCTTTATACTGCTCATTAAAGGATGGGTTAATAATTTATGACCTACATGGATATTATCCCTAACTTTTCTCAAAATATCCATCATGGTTCCTTGAATAAATACTACCTTATATTTAATCTCAAATTTTTCTTTTGACATTGGATTATTTGTTACAATAATTAATGGTTCTATCAATTAATGCCCTCCTTATAGTTCTCTAGGATAAAACAACTGTTAATTGTTATCCCACCCACATAAAACACATTTTAGCACAACAAAAAAGACAGATATAAAAGCCCCTTGTGCCCTTATACTCTGTCTTTTAACCTGAGAGGTTTACTCCGTCGGTGCCATTCGCTTTCCAGAGGTATGTCCATTTTCGGTACCTTTTGCCTGAGAGATTCATGTTGCATAGGCTGCAATACTTACTCCTTCGGCTATCTTAAAAGGGTTAATTTTTTACATTAAAAAATTTATCCCGTGATAATTTAAGATCATCTCCCTAAAACATCATCCATTTCAATATTAAATTATTTCTGTAAATCTATCACATATTTACAGTATACACTATTTTTTTCACATTAACCATAATGTTTAGAATATTAACTATTTTAATTATCTATAGTTGTGATTTATATATCAAATAGTTTGTTATTTTTTTATCATTTGCAAAGCAGATTAAATATCTTTGTGAAACCGATTAAATAATACTATAATTTCATTTAATTAAATATATATATACATTTTTTAGTCTCATAACTCTTTATTGTTATAGTTTTAACCTTATCCATTTTATCCCTCCTTGCTTCCCTATGGGATGATATAACAATTATTAATTACTAAATACTCTAGCATATAAAAAAAATAACTAGTATATATACTAGTTATTTTAGGCTTCCTTATTTCATCTCGGGAAACCCAACTTGCCTAAGAGCTTCATATGTTGTAATAGCAACAGTATTAGAAAGATTGAGGGACCTAGTAGTTGTATTTATCATAGGTACTCGTATACACCTTTCAGGGTCACTATTCCGAACACTATCTGGAAGTCCTGATGACTCACGCCCGAATATTATAAAATCACCTTTTTTATATTCTACTTCTGAATATAATTTTGAAGCCTTTGTTGTAGAATAGTAGAAGGTTGCATCTTTATATTTTTCCCTAAGTGCCTCATATGAATCATGTATCTCAAGGTCTAAAAACGGCCAGTAATCGAGTCCTGCTCTCTTAAGTTGTTTTTCATCTAAACTAAATCCTAATGGTTTTATAAGATGAAGTTTGCAGTCAGTAAGCACGCAAGTTCTTCCAATATTCCCAGTATTCTGCGGTATTTCCGGTTGAAATAAAACTATATTTAAATTCATAAATTACTCCTCCTTGCACTTCTAAGCAGTACAACATTATTATTAATAATTTTGCTCCAATGACATAAGTATATACTGTCATATTACCTTACTTATAATTATTAGTAAAGACATAGGCCACTATTAGCCGCCCATGTTTACTAAACTATAATAGTTTTTCAATTATCTCAGCTCTTTTATATGCCCTATCTGTTATTTCTTTTGGATAACACATGTATTCTAAAAGTTTAATGGCATTTCTTGTTTGAGAAATTCCTTTTTTAATCTTATAATCAAAGCTTAAGCCCTTACCCGTATCAACAGTTTCACTAAAATAGTAAAACTCATAATTTTCTTTTAAAATATCCGAGAGTTCTCTATCATGTGTAGCTACAATTGAAATACTTTTTCCACGGTTTATATATGTTAATATTTCCGCTGACATAGAAATCCTCTCTATGGGATTTGTGCCCCTAAATATCTCATCTATAGGGCAAAATACCGGCAAATCCTTTTCTAGCGCTTTAATTATTCTATGAATTGATTCTACCTCTGCCATAAAGAAACTTTTCCCCTTTGTTAAATCGTCACTGGGGCTAATTGATGAAACTATATTGAAAAAAGGAGCCTGGTACTCTTTAGCTAAAACAAAATAAAAGCTTTGAGCCAAAATCATATTTACTCCAAGCATTCTTAAAAAAGTAGACTTACCAGCCATATTTGTACCTGTAAGCACAATACCTCCTTTTTTTATATTAATTGAATTCCCAACAGCATTCTCTATAAGGGGATGTATTCCTTCCACTATATTTAAAGTAATTTCTTTTATAAAGACAGGTTTTACATACTGTTCCATTAAATCATATTTATAACCAGAAATAGAAATTAGTGCTTCTAATTCTCCGACTATATAGTAAAGGTCCATTAAAACTTCTTTTTCTTCTTTTATTTTGTCAGATATAGAATAATAAGCACTTTCTTCTAAGAGAAAGAGCACCGAAAGAGGTTCAAATAATCCTGCCCACATATTTATAAATCCTATTAATCTTGTGCCCCTGTCTATTCCCTTTATGGATTTAAGTATTCCTGATATTTTATCCCTATAATAAACAATATCACTGTTATTTATACTTACAATTTTTTTAGCTGCTACAATGTTTTTTCTTAAATAGAATATCCCATTAGTCTTAATAGCCTTTACTTCTCTAGTGTTAATATTAATATTAATATAGCTTAGTACAAACAGTACTATCATAAATTTCACATTTACAAGTATTGCGAGCAATATTAACGTTAATGGAACTATTTTACCTAGAAAAGTATAGATATAATATTTAGCCTTACTTATTGTAAGATCATTTTCTATCATATCTAAAAAACCATTTTTAAAATCGTTATTTAAGTTAAAGAAAATGCACTGAAGACTCTCCCTTAATTCACTATTTTCTTTAAATAATTGAATTAATCTCCCTCTTTCTTTTAACTTATCTTCCGACCTTAGTGGGTTTCTTAGCATTGAATATAGTGCTGCCTCTCCCGAACTGCTATATGCCCTATCCAATTTTTCATATATCTTATTCATATCCAAATCAGACCATGTTTGGTTATCTAAAGTGTAATCATTTTTTTTACTCATATCAAAGAATTTTCTAATCTTCTCAAAACTTCTTGCCTTGTCCATATCTTTGTTATGATCATTTCTTATTAATCCTAAAACTCTTTTATTTAGGTATTCCTTTAAAGTATTTAAAAACATTTTTCCTATAGTCAAGTTAATTCCCCCCTGTAGCATTTCTATACATTTACTATTCCAATTGTACCATAGTATAGAGTTTTCTCAAAAAAAATCGCCCCATTATTTACTTAATAATGGGACTTAATGTTACTATTCAGCCTCTATGTATTGTTACTTATTAACCTTACAATTTTTTATTGTTTATCCATATTTTAATATCATTTTCACTAAAAGTTCCATCTGCCACTTTTAAACCAAGCTCAATTAATTGCTTTTGAGAATATTTTACATTAATGTTGTTTAATTTTAATAATAAAACCATTACTGAAACCCCTATTCTTTTGTTCCCATCAACAAAGCCATGGTTTTTAATAAGTCCATAAGTAATAGCTGAAATCTTTCCCTCTATTTCCCAATATAAATCAATTCCATCAAAAGTTGCAGAAGCTCTATTTAATGCACTATCAATTAAACCTAAATCTCTTATTTCCTTACTTCCACCAGTCTCACGAACTATCTTTTTATGAAATAACAATATATCATCCATATCTATATTTTTCATTATTTGCTTAGCTCCTCGAGCGCTTCCTTATTCTCCACAATAATTAAATCCATCATACTCTCAATATTTTTTCGATTCTTTTTTTTTAAAAAATCAACAAAATCTATTACTTCTATTTTTTTATCTTCTGGAAGTGTTTCAAAATCCTTTATTAGTTTTTCTGCTAAACTCATTAACTTCACCCCACTTTATAACTCTTTATATTAATTATATACCATAGTAAAATAAAATACTCTCATATTTAATAAATTTCTTATTTACAGTAGATATGGAAACATTAAATCATCTCCTGAGTCACTGTAATTAACGATTTCAGAAGGCGATTTACCCTCTTTTAGGACGCAATAGAATATCTTAAATTTCTCCATACTAAAAATTACTTAATTCGGTTCAAACTTGGATGATTTTCTTTCAATTCTAGCAAATCCCATAGGTTCCCATATAAATCTTTAAATACTGCAACCATTCCATAGGATTGCTCTTTGGGTTCTCTCACAAATTCTATTCCCACTGAGATCATTTCATTATAGTCTCTCCAAAAATCATCAGTATTTAAAAACAGAAAAACTCTACCGCCTGACTGATTGCCTATAAATGGATTTTGCTCAGCTTTAGAAGCTCTTGCAAGTAATATTGTGGTACCCACTGATCCAGGTGGCGCTATTACTACCCATCGTTTATCTTGTTCTGGCTGATAAGTATCTTCAACTACTGTAAACTTAAGCTTTTTAGTATAAAACTCTATTGCCTCATCATAATCTTTCACAACTAGAGCTATGTGAACTATTGATTGAATCATTTTTCCAACTCCTCTTAATTTTCGATTTTCTTATTCAAGCTAAATAATTGCGTATAACTATGGTATTCCCGACAGTTATGTCGGGGACGCTTATTTTATAGATGACAAGCTATATCAATAAACTATTGCGTCTTTATTACATCGCAATTAAATTTTATAAAAATTTTCAATATTCGTTAAATCGCATAAAAATTATTTTATTTGCAGGTGCATTTTTAAACAGATGCAGTACACCTATAAGGATGCTAAAGGCATATGATATTTCTACGGAGTGACTTGCAATAAGAAGCGAAATGACTATTGAATTCCTTAATGGAATTTCCAGTCCTGAGCTCGTTTGCAAGGCACGCAGTAGAATTTTTATACCTCTAGCACAAATTTCTCAATAACCCTTGCTACCCCATCACAATTATTACTATCAGTAATATACTGTGCCGTTTTTTTTACAGCATCATTTCCATTCCCCATAGCAACTCCAAGTCCCGCAAATTTAATCATAGATAAATCATTTTCACTATCCCCTATACAAATAATCTGCTTACTATTTATTCCATAATAATCTCCTAAAATCTTAACCGCATTCCCCTTTGATACTCCCCTATTCATAACTTCAAAATTATCAAAGCGGGAACTTACCACTTCAAAATCTTCCATGCCTTTTAGTTGATTTTTTGCATTCTGTAATTTTTCTAAATCCTCATCTATTGCTATACCCTTAAAAATTTCACTCTCATATTTCTCAAATATCTCATCCCAATCCTCAACAAGGACTATTTCAACCTGCTTATCCTTAGGTAAGGTTTTATTAACTTCCTTATAAAAACATGAAGAGTGTATTAATTTCTCTGTAAAAACTATATTGCTGGTATAATAGTGTGGATATAGGCTGTACTGTCTAAACACTGACAAAAGTTTCTTGCATTTTTCCACCCCTAGAGTTGACTTATAAACTACTTCATTTCTGTCTTTCTCCCTAATATAAGCCCCATTTGAAGCTATTACTGGAGACTTCACTCCCAAAAGTTCTGAGAAAAATTCTGCTGAAGTGAAAATTCTTCCTGTACACACCGCAATTCTTACACCTTTTTCACTTGCCAATTTTATAGCTCGAAGGTTCTTCGCACTAATAATTTTTTCATCATTTAATAATGTACCATCCATATCGATGCATATTAATTTATAATCCATATTTTTACCTTCCTTCTTGTGTATTTTGTTCAATCTATCTTAAGTTATAGAAAATATACTAGGTCTATTATTTAAACATACCTAAGTACTTATTCAATAAATACTGGAACCTTCCTTCATATTCTTTTAAATATACCTCCAAAAATTCATAGTATTCAACATTATTCAGTGCCTTTACTGAATGTTTGCTATAGTTCTCCTCATATGCCCCGTTAGCTAAAATTTTCATTTTTTGTTTAAGCCCCAAATTCGTTATCCCACTCACAAACTCTAAGTCACCTTGATATTCAGGTTTAACTATTCCTATTTCCTCTAGTCTATAAATATAATAATTATATAGCGGTGCAATTTTTTTAGATTTTAATAGCTTACTGCGCCTTTTTAAAACTTTAATAATTCTCATTAAAATAAATAATATAATTGAAGTTAATATATTCATTGCCTTAATCTGTGAATCTGATAATACCCCTACCTTGCTTTCGGAAGCTCCTTCTCCAAGGCCTGTATCATCTATAATATTTTGAGGTTTATGAATGGCATTTACACCATTACCTCCACTATTATCAGTATTTTTCTGAACTTTTTCGAGCTCCTTTAATTTTCTTTTCATATCTTCTGAGGCAGTAGGAGATGCATCCACTATTGTCCACATATTTGAATATTCCAAGGTTCCAAGTAACACTTCACACCAAGCATGGGCGTCAGAATTAGAAACATTATACAATCCACCAGCATCTTTTTTATCAGGCGTTTTAAATCCCTCTACATATCTTGCAGGAACTCCAGCCATTCTAGACATAACAGTCATTGCTGTATTAAAATAAGTACAGTACCCCTTTTTTTCCACGAACAAAAAATAATCAATAAATTCACTATTTTCAGGCACTACTGAAACCTGTAAATCATAAACATAATTTTTTGTTAAATACTTCTTAATTTCCAATACCTTTTCTATGCTAGTATTAGAATCTTTTGTAATATCCTTAACTAAATCGTATGTCCTTTGAGAAATATTTTTTGGCACCTGGAGATACTCACCATAATTTTTTGCTATTTTAAAATCCTCACTGTTTCTAAATGAAAATTTTTCTTCTATAAGGGTATTTTTATTACTCAATATATTAACATTCTTAGGTTTAGGCTGTAACAAATAATCCATAGGCACTTCATTTGTTTCAATATTATTCTTAATCTCAGAGACTTTATTTCTATAATCTCTTACATCTTCAATAGTATCAATGACATCACTATATTTATAGAAATCTACATTATATGGTTTTGTAACTGTGCCTTCACTTAAAACTGTAGGTGATTTATCATAAAACAGTATTTTCTCAGTAGCACCAACATTAAATGCATAGTTAGGTACAAATATTGTATTAGTTTTAAATTTTTTACCTGGATATATAATTAGTGAATTTTTCATATCTATTGATTTTTTCCCATAATTTAAAAATTCCATATTCCTACTGTCAATTTTCTTATAGTAAATTTCATTAGATTTGCTCCACTTATTCCCATCATAAAAATCCAGAGCATTACCCTTTAAATAATAAGGCTTATCACTTTTTACCTTAAATACATCTTGATAATTTAAAGAAATAGGTCCCCCTAATCTTTTATCATTACTGCTGTAACCAGAGCTTGACAACTTATATCTATCTTTATTTGCCGTAGAAGTCTGGGATTCAACAGATGCAAATTTATTCTCAAAATAATTACCCAAATGAGTAAATTCATGACCTTTATACTCCTGTGGTAACATAATAGATACTTTCGAAATTACTAATGATATTATAAGGGCATAGATTAAAATCGGAACAAATTTTAAAGATACCTTTACACCCTCATCCTTATACTTCTGAATCCTTTTAATGTAGTCCATAATAATAAAACTAAATAAGGAAATAAAAATATATATAAATAAATAATCTTTGACTGTAGCATAGCTAGCAGAAAACCATAATGCAATAACTGCAGCAAGAGTTACTGTTAGTATAAATTTCTTCATAAATCTAAAAGTTACCCACAAAATTAAAGCCGTAGTCAATGGAATTATTAAGATAAATATAATTTTATATTGATAAAAGTAAGTAGTAGCCTGCTCATATATAAGGTCATTTAGATTAATAATATTTTTAAAAAGATATTGGTTTACTATACCATTAACAAATTTAACTTTTTTAAAATAATAGACACCACCTATAATAAATATAAACAATGTAAATAATACCTTATACCTCCCTTTTTTAAGCAGGTAGTCATAAAACCAATAAATAAAAAAGCCCATTAACAGTAGCAAACTTGTAAATCCATAATTGAAATTCTCAATATATATACCTTTTTCTAGAAGTCTTAAAATAAAGTTAAAGTTTACATATATCAGAACTATGTATATGAGTTTTTCCTTTATCCATTTCATTGCTTCACCTTCTCTATGGCTTGCTTAAAATTAATGCAATCTATTCCAACATTTTTAAGAAGTTCAATATTTTTAAGAAAATTCGCATGTTTCAAATTATTAAAAATATTTCCGTAGTAGAATACATTAACTCTATATCCCATCTCTTTTAAATTCATAAGCACATCTCGCAAGCTATCATCAACAGCTATGCTTACAATGCCTATCCAATTTCCTTTAGGTATATGTCGCAAATTTGATTTTATAAAGCTAGTAAATTCTAAGGTTCCATCACTTTTAGATTTTAAAAAGTATTCCATTAGTCCTAGAAAAGCTTCCTTAGACTCTACCTCTATATTTTTTTGCTCTTTTGCATTTATAAATAACTTAGTTCTTATTCTATTATTCACCATATATTTTGCCAGAGATACTGAGAAATCTACCATATCTTCCTCAATAATTTCAAATAAATCACTACCCAAATTGTCAATATGCATATTCATAAACAAGTTACATTCTTTACCTGAAATTGAATCAAAATTCTTCACATACAATTCTCCATGCTTTGCACTTAATTTCCAATGTACTTTTTTAAGATTATCTCCTGTATTATACTTTCTTATGTCTTTAATTAGTGTAAAATCATCAACTCCACTCTTACTATTAATACGATTTTCATAACAATCCCGCCCACTTAAATTTATATTACTTAGATCATATACCTTAGGATACACCTTAATATAAAGTTCCTTGTGGATGTTTTTAACTGATTTTAAAATACAAAATAAATCACTAGCTTCGAGAGATATATCTCCAAAATCATAAATTCCTCTTTTCGTAAAAAGTATTTTATTTTTAATCCATACACACTTATCCCCACCTAGAAAAATCAAGTCCCCTTGATATCCTTCTATTAGTGAGCGTAACATTATGCTTTGTACGTAAACATAAGGATTAGGTATTATCCCTAAATTTTCAGCTATTATCGTAAAATCTGCAATATCTCCCACATTGTAAACTTTACTGCCATATTTCAATTTAGCATTCAAACTCTTTTTAGCTATATACATATAAATTATTCCTAAAATTATGCTAAATGTGAATACATAAAATATTGCATATGGTAGGTTGCCTCCTGATACAAAAGCAAAAATAAAAGCCACTATACTCAAAAATACTATTTTTTTATTCACCCGAGTCATACTACTTAACCTTAGGAACTTGAATAGTTCTTAAAATATCTGAAATCACCTGCTGCGTACAATAATTATTAGCTCTGGCGGATGAGGTCAAGGTTATTCTATGACTTAAGACAATCATTACATTTTCCCTTATATCCTCAGGTATAATGTAATCTCTTCCATTTATAAGTGCAGTTGCTTGTGCAAGTCTTTGTAGTGCTAATGATGCTCTTATGCTTCCTCCTAAAAGTATAAAACTATTATGCCGAGTAGCATTAACTATTTTAACTATATATTCATTTAACTCTTTTTCCACATGAATATCTCTAACCTTTTTCTGTAAATATATAATATCATCCTCCGTGGCTACAGCTTCTAATTCTTCAATAGGATTATTTTGCCTATATAACTCTAATATATCTACTTCAGCATCTAAGTTAGGGTACCCTATACTTACTTTAATCATAAATCTATCTAGTTGTGCCTCTGGCAATGAAAAAGTACCTTCATACTCTATAGGATTTTCTGTGGCTAAAACCAGAAAGGGCTCTTTTAGCTTATATGTAATTCCACCTTCCGAAATTTGTTTTTCTTCCATTGCCTCAAGCAGTGCAGACTGTGTTTTAGGTGATGTTCTATTTATTTCATCTGCCAGTACTATATTAGAAAAAATAGGTCCTTTTTTATATTCAAACTCCATAGTTTTTTGGTTATATATAGACACTCCAATAATATCCGAAGGCAAAAGATCCGGTGTAAATTGAATTCTACTATAGGATAAACTTAGTGACTTTGCTAATGCTTTTATAAGCGTGGTTTTTCCTACCCCCGGAATATCTTCAATTAAAATATGACCATTAGCTAATATTCCTTTTAATATATTGTATACTTCAAGCCTCTTACCCAAAATAACTTTTTCTATATTATCTGCAATCTTATGAACTAACTCTACTTCATTTGTCATAATATATCCCCCTTACCCTGCTTTGAGTTATAAAAAAAAATTAATCTAATATTCTTTATATAATATCATGTTATTCATTATTTATCCATTAATTCAATTATTAAACTTAGATTTTTTTCCTATAATTTGTAGAATATAATCATGAATTTTATGCATGTAAAAGTTTATGTTCCATAGACTATATACTGTGTTTTAGTCAATATTAGATTATACAAGCAAAAGTATATATTGCGGAGGATTTATCGGGATTACATCGGCCATTTCGTAAATTAGGAGTTTTTTCTTATATTATGCTAACAAAAGTATAATATAAGAAAAAACATAACATTAATTAAACGTTATGTTTTCCTTTATATATCTATTATTTTGGTACTACAGGAGCTATTGTTTACTTTTTCTTAGTACCAACTTTTATAACGCCATTGATAACGTTAAATGTATCCTTATTTATTACCTGCGTATCAACTAACTTACCATTTTCATAAGTTTTTCTAGACACTTTAACCTTAAATCCATTATACCCGGTTTTAACAATTTCACTTTCACCTTCATACTTAGTTGCATCTTGTATTGTTTCTGTTTTTGGTTGAGTAACTTCCAATATTTCACTCACAATTTCATAAGTTCTGTTAGTTAATGTAGAATTAGAATAAACATTGAAATAAATGTTTCTGTTTGATACAACGCCTTCAATATATATGGGATACTTATAGGTATTCTTAAACTTATAATCAAGATTACCATAATCTACTGTGGCATCCTGTCCTTTTGGGATATATCCTGAAGAAATTGTATGATGAGTTCTTTCTACAGAAACAAGTTCAGTACCCAGTATTGCATTATACAAAGTAGATGAAACCTGACATATTCCTCCACCTAATCCTTGCTCTATTTTATCTCCAATAATTACACCTGCGCTTTGATAGCCTCTCCCCGCAGTTCTTTCTCCTACCGTCCCATTAAAGCTAAACACATCTCCTGGCATTAATAGAGTCCCATTAATACTTTCAGTGGATAGTCCTATATTAGTTGCTCTGCCTTCTGCCGAGCTTTCATAATTCGTAGTATAAGTGGATATTCTTGTATTTATTGACTTTAATGCAGCTTGTGAAATTTTAGGTTTTACCTCTGTTACTGGGGCCACTATGCTTATAACATCTGCTGAAAGAACACCATTGATTTTGCTTTTAATGTCTTTTTTTAATATATCCGCTTGTAACTGCCTTCCAGAAGCATCATTAGTAACATTAAATACACCACTACTAACCATAGTTATGGTTGAATTTACAGCCTTTTTATTTGTATTTTTAGCTATCTCCGTAAGCATTTGATCAACAATCTTATCATTATAATTAAAGGTTAGCTTTATTTGTTTCAAAACAGGATTTTTTATAGCTTTATATTTTTGAAACATATTCATGCCTCTTCCATAGCTATATGCCTCTTCTATTGCCTCATTAATATTATACTTAGCATCAAGCATTGAGTAGTCTAAGGTATATTTTTTCTCCTTAGTTACTATATCTATTTTTTTCTTAATCACCTGGCTTGAATACTTGTCCATCATTATTTTTTGAGCTTCTTTCTTAGTTTTACCTGTTAAATCTTCATTTTCTATTTTAACTGTAGGTAAAATCAAAGAATCCCAATGTTTTACTCCAACATAAGAATAGCTAGTAAATATAATCGTGCCTAACAAAATTAAAATTCCTACTATTATAATTGCTTTTTTCTTCATATAAATTCTCCTTTTCCACTCGTAAATATTATACTACAAACAAACTAATATTCCTATATGCTTATATTTTTTTATACCCGTTTTTTTATTATTTTTAGTTTAAATTTAACATATTTTATGGTAAAATTATGCCTATACTAATTTCTTCACTAAGGAGTGGTAATATGAATTATAATGAGGATAAAATTAAATACTATTTAAAGAACATTCTATCAATATCTAGTCCTTCCGGTTATACTGAAAAAATCATGGATTATATAAAAGAAGAACTTGTAAATTTAAACGTACCACATTTCACCACTAATAAAGGTGCAGTTGTGGCTACCATAAAAGGCAAAAATGAGGATTACCAAAGAACACTATCTGCTCATGTAGATACACTTGGTGCAATGGTTAAAAAAATTAATCCTAGTGGTTCGCTTGCAATAGATCCTATTGGCGGATTCATGATGAATTCAATAGAAGGTGAAAATTGCACCATTGAAACTATCCATGGTAAAACCTTCACAGGAACTATTCAAAGCACAAAACCTTCAGTACATATTAGTGGTAGTGAAGCTCGCGAGCTTAAAAGAGCCCCAGAAAATATGGAAGTAATTCTTGATGAAAAAATTTCTTCAAAAAAAGAAGTTGAAGAACTAGGTATCAGTGTTGGTGATTTTATTTGTTTTAGTGCGAGAACACGCTTTACTGAAAAGGGTTTTATAAAATCCAGGCACCTAGATGACAAAGCTTCAGTGGCAATTCTACTTTATGCTATAAAACACATAGTAGAAAATAAGATTGAACTTCCGTATACAACTAATATATTTATTAGCAATTATGAAGAAGTCGGACATGGAGCTTCTGCTTCAATGCCAGAAAAAACTAAAGAATTTGTATCTGTAGATATGGGTTGCCCAGGTCTTGATCAAAATTCTTCTGAATATAGTGTTTGCATTTGTGCTAAAGACTCATCAGGCCCTTATGATTTAAGCATGCGAAAAAAATTAACAGATATATGTGAAAAAGAAAGCATAGATTATAAAATAGATGTTTACCCCAATTATGGTTCTGATGCATCAGCAGCTCTAAGAGCTGGTTATGACATAAAGACAGCTTTAATTGGGGCTGGAATTTTCGCCTCACATGGTTATGAAAGAACTCATATGGATTCTATATTGTGTACTTTAGATCTAATAATTAAATACTGCTCAGCGGAATAAAAAATATAAAATTGGTAGTAGAAATTTTTCTACTACCAATTTTATATTTTAATCACTTATTTATCTAATGTAAACTTAATGAATTCGAACATTTGCGCATCATTGTTTTTTCTAATAACATATATTTCTTTATTATTAAAAGACCAAATACTCTCATAGTAGCTATATTTACTGGTTACTTTAAGATCACTAGTAACACTTCCAGTTCTTACAGCATCTGCCCAAGATTGAATGCTATCACCATTAATATTCACCACATTATTTGTTAAACTATGGGTGTCTTCAGTCACTAAATCAAAAATCCATAAGCTAGAAAATGTTTTTTGAATATAAACATCTTTTTTACCAGTATTAGCATCATAATTCTGAATTTCTTTATCTTCCTTTACATAGCTGATTGTGTTACCATTCTCAGAAAAAGCAGGATATTTACCATTATCCACAAATCTTTTATTATTTGTTGCTAAACTTAGAATGAATATTTTGCCTTCCGTTTCATAAACTAATTTTTTACCATCTTTTGATATCATAGGATTTTTTCCATCTACAAGTTTACTGGATCCTTGCCCATTTTTGTCACATAAATATATTGCTCCATTTTTTTCACCAATATCGCCATTTTCTAGGGTTATCTTTTCTGATTTATAATAAATTATTCCACCATCTGGTGTAAAATTAGGCTTTTCAAATATTTGAATCTTCTCATCATAAGCTATTAACTTTTTCTCTTTTGAAGACTCTATATCCTTTACATATATACCGCCATCCTTAACACTAACTAGGCTCTTCTCACCTAAGGAATACCTTGAATCATAGAATTTCAAACTTGAAACTACTGCTTCTTTATTCTCAGTTTTAGGTACATTTACCGGACCACCAATCTCTACTGAAACACTAGTATTTTTATTGACTTTAACTAAGCCTTTATTTATACTAGCATCGCTCTCTTCACTCTCTTCACTCTCTTCAGCCTTGGCCACGACTTGGTTTCTATTAACTACATCACTATTTTTTTTACTATACTTTTCTAAAAGATTATAAGCAGTATCCCCTTCACTACCTTTTGTTATGCTTGGTAGCTTGTTCCCATTATTAATTATTGCTACTGCGTCTTTAGGTTGTAGGAAATTTGTTTTTTGACTTTTGTTGCCTGCTGAGTTTTTTTCACTACTTATCGGCATAATAAAATCAGATTTTTCTTCGTTATTTGCAAATATATTTTTACTTGGAATATCTATAACCTTAAATATTGTTCCACTTACAAATACGCAAATTATAAAGCCTGAAGCAATTTTAAAATATTTGCTTTGTTTAAAGCTATTTTTACGTTTAGGTAGTTCTGTAATATTGTTGTATTTATCTCCAAACATTATTCTATTTTTTAAATCATATTTAAACTCCTCATCAATAACAATCTTTGCTGCATCCTTACACAATAATTTTTCTACATGAAATTCATTGCTAACCAATTACATCACCTCCTAAACTATGTTCATAATTTTTCTTAATTTTCTTTATAGCCCTTGAAATAATTGACTTAACAGTATTTTCTGCTACATTTACTGTTTCTGCAATTTCTCTAAATTTAAGACCACCATAAAATCTTAAATAAAGCATTTTTTTTGTTTCTTCTGGTAACCCATCAATTATTTTTTTCACTCCATTAAACTCATCTTTGATAACAATATCTTCATATCCAAAATCTTCATCCCCTCTGTCCAAAAAACTTTCTATAGGGATGACTTTACTGTTTTTTCTATAAAAATCTATGATAGTATTATGAGCTATACGAAAAATCCAATTTTTACTTGCTTCTACATCAGTAATTTTATCTTCATTTTCAAATATTTTAGTAAATACTGTAGCAATTATATCTTCTGCGTTCCATTTATTTTTTACAGAAACAAAAATATATCTGTACACGCAATCATAGTACATATCATAAAGCTGTTCGAACTTGCTTTGCATTAAGAAGTACCCCCATTAAATTTGTTAATTTTAATACAACTAGTTATTAAAAAAACATATCGATTAATATACGTGGCTATTGATATTTAGTTGCATATTTTACAAGTTTTTATGTAAAATATTTAGAAATATATAGAAATATTATAACATAATTTGAATAATACTAATGTTATTTACAAAATAAAATTTTATATTTTAAATATCAGAAATAAAATCCACAATAAATATAAAATTTTGTAATTTTATATTTATTGTGGATTTCACTTCTGTTAATTAACTACAAAATCTATGTTTACCAATTATTTTTATAAGTGGCCGTGACCAAATCCACTTATTAGTGCTTGTTGCAGGATTAAAATAAAATACTGCTCCCCCAGAGGGATCCCATCCATTTATTGCATCCCTTGCAGCCCTTATAGAGCTTTCTTCAATTTTTGCATTTATTTGTCCGTCTACTATAGCTGTGAATGCCCCTGGTTGATAAATCACTCCTGCTATGGTAGATGGAAATCTTGCATCTCTTGTTCTGTTTAAAATTGTTGCTCCAACCGCCACTTGCCCTTCATAAGGTTCACCTCTAGCCTCACCATTTATGAGTCTAGCCATTAAATCCACATCCTTATTGTTTGTTACATTTTGACCGGAAGCTGTTTCGCTAGAACCTTCTTTACTAGGGTTTATGCCCATGGCTGCAAGTGTTTGACTTCCCGCTATTCCATCTACTTTAAGTCCGTTGCTTGTTTGAAATGACTTAACAGAAAGATATGTATTATAGCCATATATTCCATCAACACTATCATTATGGTATCCCCATTGTTTTAGTTTAGTTTGAATTTGTTTAACTTGTTCACCTCGTGACCCATATTTATAAACCTGTGCCATAACTTTCATACTAGAAATATTAAAATAAGCTTCACTTGCAAAATATGCAATTAAGATAGTCATAACCACCGCGCTGCATCTTTTGAGTAAGTGTTTATTAATCTTCAAAATATTCCTCCTTAGATTGGAGCACATGAAAATAACTATCAAGTCAGTATGCTATTTATTTTCATGTACCTAATATATAGTCTTTATCAACAACATTAGTTTGTGCTAAATCCAAAAAAAAATACACTGTACTAATTAAAGTACAGTGTATTTTTAAATAATTTTTTTAAGTTTCCTTTTCCATCTAGGAGACAATAGTTCTTCAATTATATCATTCATAATTACTATTCCACATAACTTCTCGTCTAGATCCACTACAGGCAGCGAAATTAAATCATATTTCAATGCCACTTCAATAGCATCCTCAATATCTTGACAATCTTTTATTTTAATAACTTTATCATCCATAATGTCTTTCAATTTCTGAACTGGAGCTGATAGGACTAAATTTCTGA
The DNA here is from genome assembly GCF_011065975.2 of Clostridium sp. FP1. NCBI lineage: Bacteria > Bacillati > Bacillota > Clostridia > Eubacteriales > Clostridiaceae > Clostridium > Clostridium sp. FP1. The sequence continues at coordinate 4,460,019 of NZ_JAAMNJ020000001.1, forward strand.
GTGAAATAAAACCTTGAAGTTTTTCATCTTCATCTACAATATAAATATAATGTATTACTTCATCTTCTGGCTTAAGTTCCCTTAGAATTTCTATAGTTTCACTGGCTGTAATATTTACATTAAAAGATATGAAATCTTTATTCATTATGCTCCCTACAACTTCATCTGGGTACTCCATAAGATTTCTAATTTCTTCTTCATCTTCTTTATTAAAATTCAAAAGAATTTTTTCTGCGTCAACTTCCTTCATTTCATCTAAAATATCTGCAATTTCATCATTGGGCATTTCATCTAAAATCTCTTGTGCCCGTAGGTTGTTTATAGTACTTAAAATATCTGCTTGAACCTCTGGTTGTAGTTCTTCTAGGGTGTCTGCCGCTAAATCTTTATCTAAGCTCTCAAAAATTTTGTTTCGTGCCTCTGTATCTAGCCCCTCTAAAATGTCCGCAAGATCTGCTGGATGGAGCTTAGTTAATTTCCCGTAGGGCTCAGTTAGTTTTAGACTATCGGCTACCATTTCTAAAGATTGAACACTTTCCCAGGTTATACTATTCTCTCTAGGCTTTTTACCCAATATATCATATAAAAATCTAGTTATTCCATCTAATTTATATTTTCTCGTAGCTGCAATAATACCCGATTCTACGGCTACAACTCTTATTTCTCCACCAATCTTATTCATGGTTAGATCATTAACTTTAACCACTTTCTTACCATTAACATCAACTATTTGTTTGTTCAATAAATGTTTAGATAAAAGGTAAGAGAACTTTCTAGGAATTATATCTTTAACTCCCCTTACTCGTAGCATTAGTCCTTTATCCTCTTTACATATATCAATATTTCTAAATTCATAATTAAAAATTTCTCTTCCTTTTTTGATTTTATATCCTATAACTCTTGGATATCCCTGCTGCGTAGTAACATAAATATCAAACAACTTACCAATATTATCCTCAAGTTCATCATACACATTTTGATTGAGCACTTTACTTAAAAAAAATTCAGAAACTTTTTCCATGAATATTCCTCCTCTTTTGCAGAGAAATATCAAAACACAATTAATAACCCATTGATTTTTAATCAATATTAAAACTATATTAATTTCTAATACAACAATTTCTCTGCATATTAATATTAAATTTTAGAATTAATTTTGACCTTCTAATCCGAGGGCCATTTTCCATTTAGTTTCACCACCTATAAGATTTAGACTCACATATTATACGATTTGTATATATTAATTATATACAAAGAAAATATTCTATCTATATAATTATATTATAAATACTTCAAAATGCAACTAAAAAAGAGAAATTCAATTAGATTTGTCCATTATACTCATTTAAGTAGACCAAGTAAGTTATCTATCATTATTTCTCATTATTTCTCATTATTTCTTTAAAATACAGATAATATTTTCATTTTCTTCCTTTTGTAATAGCACTTTAATATTTATAAGCTTTTATAGTTCATATTTTTCAATAGTTATGTTAATATTACTATGCACATAAAAATAAATAATAAGTAAAAATGCGCTTATTTATTCCAGTGTGCCTTAAATACATTTAACAGAAGAAAAAGAACTTTAAGTTCAATGAACTTTAGTTTAAACTTATCTGTTTTGGAGGATTATATGAAAATAAACAAACAATTTTTACCTATTAGTATGGCTGATTTAAAAGAAAGAAATATATCTCAATTAGATTTTATAATAATTACAGGGGACGCGTATATTGATCATCCCTCCTTTGGAACTGCTATAATTGGAAGAACATTAGAACATCAAGGCTTTACTGTAGGTATTATAGCCCAACCTAATTGGGAAAACGCTACTGATTTTAGAAAACTTGGAAGGCCTAAATACGGATTTCTTGTAAATTCTGGTAATATAGATTCTATGGTTAATCATTATACCACTTCAAAGAAAAAAAGACATACAGACCTTTATTCTCCTGGTGGCGAAATGGGCCACAGACCTGATAGAGCAGTAATTGTGTATTGTAATAGAGCTCGCGAGGCTTTTAAAAATGTTCCAATTATTATTGGTGGTATAGAAGCAAGTCTTAGGCGATTTGCCCATTATGATTATTGGGATAATAAGGTAAGGCGCAGCTTATTAATTGATGCTAAAGCCGATTTACTAATCTATGGTATGGGAGAAAAAACTATAATTGAAATGGCTAATCTTTTCAAGTATGGCATGACCATAGATAAAATGACTTCTCTAAGAGGGACAGTTTATGCTTCAAAAGAAATTGGAAAACTTAAAGATTTCATAGAGGTTCCATCTTTTGAAGCTGTGAGCATTGATAAAAACACTTATGCAGAAAGTTACAAATTACAATCCTTGGAGCAGGATGATATAAGAGGAAAAACCGTAGTGCAAAAGCATAATGATAGATTCGTAGTACAAAACCCTCCTCAAATTTCACTAACTCAAAATGAAATGGATATAACTTATGATCTGCCATATACGAGAACCTATCACCCTATATATGAAGCTAAAGGTGGTATTCCTGCCATAAATGAAGTTGAATTTTCTATAACAAGCCATAGAGGTTGTTTTGGTAGTTGTTCATTTTGCGCATTAACCTTTCATCAAGGTAGAGTCATTCAAAATAGAAGCCAAAACTCCATTATAGATGAAGCGAAGCTTTTAACAACCTTAAAGAATTTCAAAGGATACATTCACGATATTGGCGGTCCAACTGCAAATTTTAGACATAGAGCTTGCAAGATTCAAGAAAAAGTAGGTGTGTGCAAAGATAAACAATGCATGTATCCAGAACCTTGTAAAAATCTTATTATTGATCACACTGAATATTTGGATTTATTAAGAAAGGTTAGAATACTCCCAAATATTAAAAAAGTTTTTATTCGTTCTGGAATAAGATATGATTATTTGATTTTTGATAAAAACACTAAGTTTTTCGAAGAGCTATGTGAGCATCATATTAGTGGGCAATTAAAAGTAGCACCTGAGCACATTAGTGACAAGGTACTAGATCAAATGGGTAAATCAAAAAAAGAAGTCTATGATCGTTTCGTAAAAAAATATTTCGAAATAGATAAAAAACTGGATAAAAATCAATTTTTGGTTCCCTATCTTATGTCAAGCCACCCTGGATCGGACCTTGCAGAATCAATTAAATTATCAGAATATATAAAAGAAATGGGCTACACTCCAGAGCAGGTTCAAGACTTTTATCCAACACCAGGTAGTTTATCTACTACAATATATTACACTGGAATTAATCCTTTCACCAAAGAGAAGGTTTATGTTCCAAATGAGCAAAAAGAAAAAAATATGCAAAGAGCTTTGCTACAATTTAAAAATCCAGAAAACTATAACCTTGTAAAAGAAGCTCTAATAAAAGCTCATAGAGAAGATTTAATTGGTTTTGATAAAAAATCCTTGATACCACCAAGACCCTTAAAGATAAGTGGTAATACTAAATTTTCAAGAAGCAAAAATTATAAAAAATAAAAAAAGCATGTAGGGCTAGGGACTCATCCTAGCCCTATATGCTTTTTTTATACAATATATAAACTTCACCTTTTAAACTTTATTAAACCATAATCTATGGTTACTATCCAAGAAATATCCCCTAGAAGTATCATTGGAAAATTTGAATTTATTGAGGTTATAACTACAGATAGTAATGTGATACTAGAAGCTATCATTATTAACAAAGCCCCTAGTTTGTTTGCATAAATTTTATTATATAACTTTATACCTTTGATGAAGAAAATTGAATTTATTATAAGTAGAACAATATAACAATAAAGTTCTAGTTGTAATTCCATAATATATCCACAGTTATTTGATATATCAATGTTTGCAGATGACTTATATATAACTATGAAATAGGCTATACCTATCATAGCGCAGACAAATAAAATTTTTTTGAGTTTTATTTTATTATTCCTAGAAAAAATTAAAACTGAAAGGATGCCACATATAGGTATGCACAATAAATTTGCATATACCAAAGGTTTTAATAAATACAAATAGCTTTGATTTTTAATAGTAAAAAGGATTACTAAAGCTGCATATCTAAAGGCCATTAAACTCAAAACTATGGCACTTATTATCTTGATTTTCTTAGGTGCATAAGTCAAACTAGAAATTATACCTCCGTATAATAAAACAGCCATTACTAACAGCAGTAAAAAATATATACTCATTCATATACTCTCCCTAAAGTTGCTACTGTTAATATTTATTAATTTCGCTTTGAAAATATGCCAAGGCACATCAAAATAAATAACAAGGCAGTGTGCTTGTTGTTTATTTTGATGTACCTAACTATATTTTAGCACCTAATATAGATATCCCACCTTTTTCACATTCTATAAGAAGTGGAAAATCTGGCCCTCTTTCGCCATCTATATCTGTGACAATGTCTTCAAAGCATTCTATTTCTAATTTATTAGTCTTAAAGTAAATAATACCATCCACATTTTCTAGATGCTCACTTCGAAGCATTTTAATAAAAACATTTAATATGTTTTTCATAGTTCCAGCCTTTATTATAATTACGTCTAAAAGTCCATCGTCTACTTTAGCCTTATATGCAAATTTTAAATTTCCTGCTGTTTGTCCATTAAATACTAACATTAAGTACATATCTCCATCAAAAGAAACTTCATCTGAATCAACCTTTATTTTCAATTTTCTAAAATTAGGCAACTGTTCTATTCCTTTTACATAGTATGCCAGTTTTCCTATGGTGTTTTTTAGATTTACATCCATTTTTTGTGATATATCTGTGAATAATCCTGTACTGGCTACATTTAGAAAATATTTGTGGTTTATCTTTCCTATATCTATCTTTTTCACTTTACTTTTTAATATTTGCTCACAGGCTTCTTCAACATCTTGAGGCATTCCTAAATAATTAGCAAAATCATTTGCAGTGCCTGAAGGAAGAATCGCTATTGGCAAATCAATATTTCTTTTTTTCATCTCATTAACTACATTATCTACAGTTCCATCTCCACCTGCTATTAAAATATATCTGTAACTTTTATCTATATCAAAAAAAGCGTTTGATATAGGATTTTCATAGCACATTCTATGTGGCACTATTATATGTTCATATTTTTGATGAATCATTATTACTCTATCTAAATCTGATGCTATAGTATTTTCTCCAGAAAATGGATTATAAATAAATTTTACTTTATGCATTGCATTCTCTCCTATTGCCCTTAATTTTAACAATTTATTTAATTATTATAACTCTTTAAATATAAATCCACAAGATTCACATTTTCCTGTGGACTTTTTTTAGTTATTTTTAAATATTGGGTGTGCAAGGAATAGAAATCTCACTTAATGCCCCTGACGCCTCTTGCCTAAGATTTGGATCTACTGCTAAATCTCCTAGGGACAACATTCCAACTAATATATTGTTACTTACTATTGGTAATCTCCTTATTTGCCTTTCACTCATAATCCTAGCTGCATCATCAACATTTAAATTTTCATCTCCTACAACTGGATTCGAGGTCATAATTTCTCTAACTTTTTGAATTTTTAAGTCTTTACCTTCTGCAACACCTCTAAGTATTATATCCCTATCCGTTACAATTCCAACTATTTTCTCATTTGTATTTACAGGAATGGATCCTATATCATGCTCCTTCATAAGTCCTGCCGCATGCTCCACTGTATCATCTACGGATAAACTTATAACGTCTTTAGTCATTATTTCAGAAATTTTCATTTTATTATCCTCCTTATTAGGTTTTTAAAGTCTGCACAATTATTATTCTTTTTATTTTAACCATAAAGAAAAATTAATATTAATATTTTTTATATATGTAATGTTTTAATAAAATATATGCTTTTCATACTTAAAAATTATTGTGAAATGATGTATAATTAAAAAGATGATTTTTATAAAATATATGTTAATATAATATCTAAATTTATAGTTCAATTTTATTATTTTAGGAGTGATGCACAGTGAAGAGAAGTTCTATCCCAAATATTCTAACCTTTGGGAATTTAATTTTTGGTTTATTATCCTTACTTATGACTTTTCAAGCTAATTACATGTTATCTGTCATTTTCATACTACTCGCTGGCATTATGGACAGATATGATGGCCAAGTAGCGCGTTTATTACAAGTATCTAGTGAGCTAGGGAAAGAATTAGATTCATTAGCAGATCTAGTATCTTTTGGTGTTGCACCTTCAATGCTTATATTTAATTTATATAATTTCATATCACTAGGCTACTTATCTTATATTGTCTTTTTGGTTTACCCTGTAGCTGGTGCATATAGACTAGCACGATATAACTGTTCTAAATTTGATGATGTTTATACCGGAATCCCCATTACCATGGCTGGAATGCTTGTAGCACTCTATGCCCTATTAACTTTAAATTCCCCTCATAATTTTCCACTTACTATTATTATAATGTTTATCCTATCTTATCTTATGATAAGTAAATTTCAAATAAAAAAAGTGTGAGAAATTTCTCACACTTTTTAATATCAAGTACCCTAATCTTTTAATTTTAAATCCTCGTCAATCTCCGTTTCTATATACTCTATTTGAAGCTTGCATTTCATAACTTCTGTTTTCATTTTGCAGTAAGACATATAGCTAAAACTGGCGTCATCTAATACCTTTATTGCTTCATCTATAATGTCTCCCAAATTGTCTGCTCTTTTAAGTGCATCCTTAACCTCACTTTTTTTAGACAGTGCAATTTTATTTAATTCATCTGCTCCACCTATTAATAGCCTGTAAGAACTAACTAGTTTAGTTAATATTTCCGCTAAATTATTTATATCATTGTAATAATTTTGAATTACTCTTCTATGTGCCAAATAATCACCTTTTAGTTTTGATATTCATTAATTATATTATTGTAAAAATTAAATTATGCACAGACGCAGGAAAATAAATAACAAGTGGAAGATTCCAAAGGTATTTTTTTTAATTTCCCTATACAATATAATAATATGCTAAAGTAATTATCATATAGGAAGTAATTAAAATACTACCTTCCAACCAATAGGTTTTTCCATCCTGAAAAACTAAAAAAGACATTCCTACTGCTATACCACACATTATTATATGAAAAATTGGAAATAAAAGCGTCATATTTAAACCCATAAAACAAGAAAATATAACAAGCACAGGGGTAACAAAAAGTGAAATTTGGATGCTTGACCCTATGGCTGTTTCTAAGCTCATATCCACTTTGTTTTGCATTGCACACATTATAGTAGATACATTTTCGCCTATATTCCCTAAAAATGGGATTAGAATAATACCTATAAACTCTTGAGATATATTATAGTGTTTTATAAAATCTCTAATATTATAAATTAGCTTATCACTTACAAAATAGAGTAATACAGATATGCATATTAAAGTTATTGCACTTTCAATTACTTTCCTATTCACAGTACTTTTTTTCTCCTCGCTATATTCACTAACTACGAACAGATTGTTATGAGTATATAATGAGAATACTAGTCCTAAGATATAAATACCTATGAGTAAAACAGCAACTTTCACACTTATTGATATAATCACCGAATCCATAACTACAGAGTATCTATTTAATGTAGCTATAACAACCATAGAAGACATGGCTAGTAATAACATATTGAAATTCGTTCGCGCTATTATACTACTAAAGTTTTGCTCTTTAAACTTAAATCCTCCAAATACTACTGCAATGCCAAGACCTAAAAGCATGTTATTTATAATTGAACCAATTAAAGAGGCTTGAACCAAGGGTACCATACCATACTTTATTGACCATATTCCCATCATAAGCTCTGGGACATTACCCACTGTGGCTGCTAATAGTCCTCCTTTTTTTTGCCCTATATAATCTGATATTCTAGTAGTTTGATCTCCAAGTAAAATAGCTAATGGAACTATGGCTAATGAATATATTATTGTATTTGCTAAACTTGATGAAGTATTTATAAACATTAAGGCAATTACAATAAATACAACAATATAGGTTTTTTTCATTCAAAACACCAAACAATCATTATTTTGTACTTTCATTTACGTATTCTTCATCAACCTCTCCAAAAATATCTTCATCTATATTTCTGTATGTGTTATGCACTTCATTTTGGTCCATATTAAATCGAAATCCAGAATGATATTCCTGGCTATGACCATGGCGATATTCATCCTCGTCTATTGATATTGCAGGTATTACTGGTACTAAATAGTAGGTGGGATAATAAATTATCATATTCACTCCTCCTATTTGTAGTCTTCGCAGTATATTTTAAAGTAAGCTCTTGGAAACTTACATAGAGGGCAAAATAGTGGTGCTTCTTTTCCTACATGGATATATCCACAATTCATACACTGCCATTTAACTTCATTATTTCGTTTAAACATCATGCCCGACACTAGATTTTCATATATTTTCATATACCTCATTTCATGGCTTTCTTCTACTTCCTGCAATTCTTTATAGAAATCTGCAATTTCCGTAAAACCCTCTTCTCTGGCCTCTTTTTCAAATTGTTTATATAACTTGTTGGTTTCAAAAGCTTCTCCTTTTGCAGCATCCATCAAGTTTTCTGCTGTACTTTTGTTCATCTTAAGAAATCTATTAAAAACTTCTCTTGCATGAGCCTTTTCATTGTTTGCAGTTGCTTCGAAAATAGATGCTACATACTCATACCCCTCCTTCTCCGCTTTTTCAGCATAAAATGTATATTTATTTCTAGCTCTTGACTCTCCAGCAAAAGTTTTAAGAAGATTTTTTTCTGTTTTGCTATCATTTAATTGCACTTCTACTCCTCCATTTAATTAGCTATCTTCTTTATTATTCTATTCATTATGCTTTTAAAGGTTACTTAAAAAAGAGGGACATCCCATTTGGGATATCCCTCTTTGATTTTTTAATTATTTACATTTTATTTTCCTAGTATTTCTTTTGAAAGTGTAAGGCCTGTAGGCGTAGTTGCAAGACCACCCATAGCAGTCTCTCTAAGTTCGCAAGGCAATTGCTTGCCTACCTTATACATAGCAATTACTGTATCATCAAAAGGTATTCTACTAGTTACACCACTCATAACCAAGTCTGCAGTGGTTAATGCACTTACAGCTCCAGCTATATTTCGTTTAGCGCAAGGCACCTCAACGAGTCCTGCAACAGGGTCGCAAACTAATCCCAATATGTTTTTTATCACAATAGCAGCTGCATCCATTGCCATTGCAGGAGTACCACCCATCATTTCTACTACAGCAGCGGCTCCCATAGCAGCTGCTGACCCGCATTCAGCCTGGCATCCACCTTCTGCTCCTGATAATGTAGCATTTTTAGCTATTATAATTCCTATGCCTGAAGCAGTAAATAAGGCATTAATTAACTCATCTTCAGTCTTATTTAACTTCTCTCCAGCTGTAATAATCACTGCTGGAAGTATTCCACAAGATCCCGCTGTAGGTGCAGCAACTATTTTGCCCATAGCTGCATTCACTTCGGAGCATGAGAGAGCTCTAGCCATTGCTTTTACCATAAATTCACCTGTCAATGTATTATTGGAACTGGCATACCTATTTAGTTTTATTGCATCCCCACCTATTAAACCGCTTATTGACCTAGTTTCATTTGTAAGTCCATATTCTGCAGCTTCTCTCATTATATTTAGATTTTTTCTCATCTTTTCAATAATTTCCATACGTGAAAGCCCACTGTTTTCTTCTTCACGCCTTATTGTATATTCCCAAATTGATATATTTTTTTGCTTACATATATTAAAAAGTTCTATTCCTTTGTTTACAAACACAATTATTGCCTCCTTGTGGTTTCCATTTAGTAGATAACAATTATTATTACTGTTTTATCGGTGATATTTCTCTTATACTGTAAATGTATCCCAAGTCCTTGATTTTATCTAGTACCTTTTTAGGCACTACGGTATCTGTTTCAAATACCATAGCCGCTTTTAACCCTCTGCTATTTCTATACACATTCATAAACGCTATGTTAACATTTTCATTAAATAATATGGTACTTACTTTTGAAATCATACCTGGAGTATCTTTATGACTAATTATAATTGTTGGATAATTACCTGTAAATTCAACTGGTTCACCATCAACTTCAAAGATTAAAATATTTCCCCCTCCAACAGATGAACCAATAATTTCAACTTTTCTCCCACTTTTTTTTGTTATAATAAGCTTTACTGTATTAGGATGAACATCCCCCAAATCCCCTTCGATAAACTCTATGCCAAGCCCTTGATCACTAGCTATGCGAAGGGATTCCTTAAGTCTATCATCCCAAGGATCCATTCCTAAAATTCCTGCCACCAATGCTCTATCCGATCCGTGACCTTTATAAGTTTTAGCAAAAGACCCATGTAAAACAAATTGTACAGATGCAATATTTTTCCCTGCAATTATAGACGCAATTTTGGCAAGCCTCGCCGCACCAGCTGTATGGGAACTTGATGGCCCTACCATAATTGGACCTAATATATCAAAAACACTATAGTTTTTCATGTTATCCTCCTTTTACGTCTCTGCACAATACAAAACAATTCACAATTATTTTGTCACACTTTAACATATCTTATTCTTTTGTTACTCTATAGTAAGTATTAAATTTATCATACATGCATAACCTTCATCTGTTCTTAAAATAGTAACTGATTGATAAGTATGAAATTTCCTATCTTAGTACTGATAAAAACAACTTCCACCAGTGAACTCTCTGATTATTGAATTATCTGGTACTAAATCTTTGTCTACATCTACAAAGAAATTTAAAAAGCTTCTTAATCTGCTTGCTTCATAATATACTGGACTATCCGCTCCAATTTTATTAAGCTCAGCTAATGCAATTTTTTTAAGTACACAAAGCTCGTAGACTACATTGGAATTAAACATTGCATCTGCTTGTTCTTGAAATACAAAAATATTTTTTTCCTCTCCACGTTTTACAGAAGGCCACATTTTCAGTGTATCTTCAACGCCGTATCCTCTAGATAAATAATCCCTAACTATTCTTCGTGTCATTCTTACATCTGTTGTAGAAATCCTGTTGTGGTCGTCCAAATTAAGCTGTGTTAATGGACTTATATATATTTTAAATTTACTTTCCCTAGCTATGGAAGCAGTTAAGATTTCATTTAATCCATGTATTCCTTCTACAATCAAAACTCCATTTTCAGGCATTTTAATCTTATTTCCATGCCATTCCCTTTTTCCTGTCTTAAAATTAAAACTTGGTATATCGGCCTCAGTGCCTTGTAGTAATAATTTTAAATCCTCGTTGAAGAGCTCTAAATCTAAAGCATATATAGATTCAAAATCATATTCACCATTTTCATCCCTTGGAGTAACTTCTCTATCAACAAAATAATCATCTAAAGAAATAAATATTGGTATTAAGCCATTTACTCTTAATTGAATACCTAACCTTTTTGAAAAAGTAGTTTTCCCTGAGGAAGATGGTCCTGCTATAAGCACTAATTTCACCTTTTCTCTTTGATGAATCATATCCGCAATATAAGCTATTTTCTTTTCATGAAGGGCCTCTGCCACTCTAATTAAATTAACAATATCACCATTTACTACTTCATCATTTAGTGCACCAACACTTCCAACACCTAATATTTCTCCCCATTGCTCCGCTTCATAAAATACTTTAGCTAGTTTTTCGTGTTTTTGAAATTTAGGAATTCTATCTGGCTGCTCAGAGGTGGGATATCTTAATATAAACCCTGGCTCATAGTATATTAAATCAAATGTTTTTAATACTCCTGTTGAATAAGCCATTGGTCCATAAAAATAGTCATATCTTCCATCCAATTCATAAAGCTTTACTTCTTCTGAGTTAACGTACTTTAAAAGCTTAACTTTATCTTGCATATTATATCCCCTAAAAATTTCTATTGCTTTGGCTTTTGACAATGCTATCTTTCTTATAGGAATATCCGCTTTTATTATTTCACTCATTTTGTTTTTTATATCATATATATCATCAACATCTAATGCACTAGTCTTATGGATTTCTCCAAATAAGCCTTTGCTTAGTGAATGCTCGATAGAAATTTTAGCTGTAGGAAACAGTTCAAAAACTGCCTTTATTAGCACGAACTGAAGGGTTCTAACGTATGTCATCATTCCAATTCTACTTTTAATATCCACAGTGTCAAAATTACCATCTTGCGTTATAATTTCTCCTAGCTCATACAGTTTATTATTAACCTTACCTAAAACTACTGGTATATCATTTAATAAACTATTATCTGTAATAATATCATTTAATATAGTTCCCGGCTTTACTAAAATGTGTCTACCATCTTTAAGGCCTATATTGAAATTATTCATACAATCATCCCCTATTTTTACTGTTTAGTACTATTATACTGTAATTTTTTAAAAATGTATCCTATACCCCCTTATAATTTTTATATTTAAACGAAAAATATACATTATAGAGAATGAGGTGATATTACGTTTATTTTAATAATCAGAACTTTTTTGTTATACTTTGCAGTTATTTTTATTATGAGGATGATGGGTAAAAAACAAATAGGTGAGCTTGAACCTTTTGAACTGGTAATTGCATTAATGATTTCTGAACTTGCCACTTTTCCCATGCAAGATATAAGAATACCAATTTTACATGCCATTATACCAATAGTCACTTTACTATTTCTTCAAGTTGCTACTTCTTTTATTGAACTCAAAAGTGAGAAAGCTAGAAAAATATTAACAGGTGCTCCAAGTATACTTATAAAAAATGGAAAAATTGATATTGCAGAGCTCAGGTATCAAAGATTTAATATTAATGATTTATTAGAAGAACTTAGATTAAAAGGATATTTTAACTTATCTGATATTGAATATGCTATTTTAGAAACTAGCGGTGAGCTTTCTATATTGCCAAAAACCGGTAATTCAAATATAACTAAGGATGATTTAAATTTATCCTTAACCCAAGAGTCTTTGCCTATACCTTTAATTATGGATGGCAATGTAAATTTTAAAAATTTAAAAATTTTAGAAAAAGATGAGACTTGGTTAAATAGCATACTCAAAAAAAATAATATTGACGCTGCAAAAGACGTTTTCATAGGAATAATAGATTCTAAAAATAAGTTCTATTATCAACTTAAGGAAGGGAAAGATATAAATAAATGAAAAATGTTTACTTAGCCTTTAGCTTATTCATTATAATGATTATAGGAATATTTTTATCTATAAATACTATAAATCAAAGTTGCGCAAATTTGCAATATTTGAATTGTACCCTAGAAAGTTATATACTTAAGGAGAACTATAAAGATGCATATGATCTATCCCTAGATTATATAGCTCAGTGGAAAAGGGACTCTAATTTTTTAACCATTTATATACATCACGAGGACTTAGATCATGTGGACAATGAAGTTTTAAAATTAACTCAATATATAAAAACTCGCGATAAGTCCGAAGCCTTAGCCACTGTGCATGTTATGAAATATCTTATAGATCATATAAAATCCCATGAAAAAGTATCTATAAGCAATATTTTTTAATTATTTTTATTTGTGCATCATTTATAAGAAAAGGGTAGAAAATAGTCCATTTATAGCTTATAATTATATTATACTATAAAAAGTCCCACAGGGACAATATATGTCCCTGTTACAAAATTTGAAAGGTGGAATTAATATGGCTTTAGTTACTACAACTAATATGTTTAAAAAAGCTTTTGAAGGAAATTACGCAATTGGTGCATTTAACATCAATAATATGGAAATAATTCAAGGAATAATGGATGCTTGTGCAGTTCACAAGTCCGCAGTTATTCTTCAGGTATCAGGTGGTGCTTTGAAATATGCAAGGCCTACTTATCTTAGAAAAATGGTAGAGGCAGCTGTAGAAGACACTGGTATTGAAGTGGCTCTTCACTTAGATCACGGTTCTGATCTTGCTCAAGTTAAACTTGCAATAGCTTCTGGATTTACTTCAGTAATGTATGATGGTTCTCATTTTGATTATGAGGAAAATGTAAGATTAACTAAAGAAGTAGTTGACTATGCTCATTCTAAAGGTGTTGTAGTTGAAGCTGAACTTGGAAAGCTTGCTGGAGTTGAAGATGCTGTTTCAGTTTCAGCTGCTGATGCAACTTATACTGATCCGGAGCAAGCAGTAGATTATGTAAAAAGAACTGGTATTGACTCTTTAGCTATAGCTATAGGAACAAGCCATGGTGCCTATAAATTCAAAGGTGAAGCTAAACTAGATTTTGAAAGATTAGAATCAATCACTAAAAAATTAGAAGATGCAGGCATGCACAATTTCCCAATAGTTCTTCACGGAGCATCTGCTGTAGATCAAGATTTTGTTTCTATGTGCAATGAGTTTGGTGGAGAAATTAAAGGTGCAAAAGGAATACCACTAGAAATGCTCAGAAAAGCAGCTTCTATGGCTGTTTGTAAAATAAACATGGACACTGATTTAAGACTTGCTATGACAGGTTCAATAAGAAAAGTTTTAACTGAAATTCCTGGCGAAATTGATCCAAGAAAATATCTTGGAGAAGCAAGAAATAACATAACTAAATTAGTTGATGGTAAAATCACTAATGTTTTAGGTTCTGCTAATTCATCTAAATAATTTAAATCAATATAATTTAGATTTAAGTTATTAAAACAAAAATACCCACGTATATTATACTGTGGGTATTTTTGTTTTATTTTTTTATTATATAGGAAACTATAATGTTTTTATGCGCAAAAAAAAGTATATATTACGTATAATGCATTTGAATAAGCTTTAGAACTTCTTATTATATTTTGAATTAAGCTACGCTCAGAAAAACATATGTTTGAGCGCACAACAATTGAGAATTGTTGTGTGCCCATGAGGAATACTAAGGGGAAGCGAGTTTATGTTTTTTAGCAGCTTAATTCAAAATATAATTAGTAGTTCTTAGCGAAATGAATGCATTAGTAGTAATATATACTTTTTTATTTTTTATTTTTGGACATAATTGCTTACATGTTTAATAACCATATTAATTGTTCCATCGCCATTTCTTTGTATTTCAAAGCGACTATTATCATGATAAGTTTCCTCATCTACATATAAATCTATATCTTTATCAATTTTAAGTCTTACTCTTTTTAGTTTTTTATCTATCCACTCTTTATCAAGACTAATATTTTCCGAAACTCCTTGCTCTGCAATAAACTCAACAAACTTTTCCTTAGTTTCATGGTTTTCAGGAAACATTTCTTCCGACAATTCTCTAATATCAATATTGTCTTCTTGTTTAAGTTTTCTTTTTATAGTACTTCTAACTACTTCTGCTTTATCTGCATTTTCTGGAAAGGTATTTTGGGTAAATTTTTCAGCTGCTTTTACAAAGTTTTTAGTAACATCTCTTTCGTTATCAACAATTGTACAACCCAAATAATCATTTATAAAATAGTTTGACCCATATCCTTGATCTTCTTTATCACTTGATTCTTTGGTCTTTATTCTTTTGTCAATAACCATTAGGTCAAAATTATTTTCTTTTCTAATAGGCTTTAAAAAAGCACATTTTTGTATTCTTTGAGATGAACCAGGAAGGCCAGTGAACTGTGGTACTATATCAATGCCTAATTTGTTATCTACAAACTCTATAGTATGAACATAATTCTTAATATAATCCATTTTAAATATACCAAGGATAGGTCCAAATTCTGTAGTAAAAGATACTACTATTAAATCACAAGAAGGAATGCTACCCTTAGATCTCATCAAAATAAACATCTGTCTTGCCAATTCCTTAGATACAACCAGTAGATTGTTTTCACCATTTAAATATTCCTGAGATAAATCTTTTACTATGTTTCGCTCAGAGTTAAAGACACCATATTTTAAATCTTCATCCTTTAAACATTTTTGAATATGTTTCAATAAAAAATTGTATTTTTCTTCTTCTAAATCCAAAGCATATTCATTTAAGATAGGTTCATCTGCATTATTATCTAAAACATGAATAATAGCCTCATTTATATTAACTTCTTTTATGTACTCCAAAAAAACACCACCTTGTTATTTATCTAAGGCACATTCAAATATAAAATTATTTTTTTGAATGTGCCTAACTATTATACTATTTAAATTTAATTATATAAAGTAATATATTGCTATATATTTAGTTCTAAGTATCATTATTGTTTCTACTTAGGTCATTGTATTGATATGGTAATTTTAATGAATTCTTAATGTTAGTTTATTTAAATTATGATATAATCACAATTAATGATCAATTTCGCAAAATTGACAATTGACTTGTCACTTATTTAAACAGACCTAAATAATTAATAATTATTATATGCCCTAGAGACATACAAGGAGGCCACTATGAAAGAAATAGAAACTCGAATTATAGATATTGATGTAGAAGAAATCCGCAAAAAATTATTGAATATAAATGCGCCAAAAGTAAAACAAGAAAATCAAATAAATAATATTTATGATTTCTCGGATAAAAGGCTAATAAAGAGCAAAGGCTATGCAAGAATACGCACTATCCATGATGAATTAACAAATTCTACGCTGCACTATATAACTACAAAAAAACTTATAAGCCAAGAAAAATATAAGATCATGGATGAGCATGAATCGGAAATTAAAGATGAAGTGGCTGCTATTGGAATATTTGAAGCCTTAGGTCTTGAGCTTATACAATCCATAAAAAAATATAGGGAAAGCTATAAATATAAAAATACCCTAATAGAAATAGACATAAACGATAAGGAATTCTGTCCTTTTCCTTATATAGAAATTGAAAGTGAAGATGAAGATGAGCTTTGTGAAGTTATAACCTTACTAGGTTATAGTCCCTCGGATACTACATCTAAAACTATTTATGAAATACTAAAATCAAAAGAAATAGTAGTAAAGGGGCTATAATGTTTGGATATGTAACTCCATGTAAAATGGAAATGAAAATAAAAGACTTTGAAAAATTCAAAGCTTATTATTGTGGTTTATGTAATTCCATTAAAAATAGCTATGGTCAGCTACCAAGGCTTACTTTAAATTATGATATGACTTTTTTAGCAGTACTTCTAGATTCACTAGGCGACAATAAATGTAACTTTACTAAATTTAGTTGTGCAATTCATCCATTAAAAAAAAGAATTATGATTAATAATAATATGGCTTTAGATTATGCAGCTTTTTGTAATACTACTTTAGCATATTATAAGTTAATGGATGATGCCTGCGATAATAAAACAATGAAAAGCAAAGTTTTTTCAGTTTTTTTAAAGAAATATTTGCCAAAATCCAAAGTGGAATATAATGATGTAATGAGGTATACTAAGGAAAAGCTTTTACTACTAAATACTCTAGAAACAAATCCTGTGAATATATCCATAGATGAACAGCTATCCATAGATGAGCATCTATCCATAGATGAGTTATCTCATGTTTTTGCTGATCTTACGGGCTTTATAGTATCCTTTTATTATAAGGATGCACCCTTTAAGGATGATTTATATTGGCTTGGATATAACTTAGGTAAATGGATATACATTATAGATGCTTATGATGATTTAGAAAGGGATGTAAAAAGCAACTCTTTTAATGCTATAAGTTCATTATTCAATAAGGATAATCTGGATTTTAAAAGTTTTTCGAAATTAATAAAGCCAAGAATTGATTATATATTGACTACTTGCGCCCAGCAATGTTTGAAAAATTTAAGTTCATTACCCCTAATAAAAAATGAGGATATATTATATAATATATTGGAACTGGGACTCATGGAAAAAATGCATAAGGTTTTTAATGAAAATTTAGATATTGATTATTTAAAAGGAGTGGAATATAAAAATGGCAAATCCCTATGAAATACTTGGTGTACGCGAAGGCGCGTCAAAAGAAGATATAAAAAAAGCCTATAGAGAACAAGCAAAAAAATATCACCCTGATCAGTATGGTGATAACCCCCTAAAAGATTTAGCAGAAGAAAAAATGCAAGAGCTAAATGAAGCTTATGATTCACTTATGAAAAATACTAGTTCTTCTAATAGCTACCAGTCTTCAAATACTTATAATTCTTCCAACAATTACAATTCTTCTTCAAATGATGACTATACTAATAGAGACATATATCAATCAATAAGAATGGATTTAAATAGTGGAAACCTTCCTTTGGCTGAGCAAAAATTAGGTTCTATGAATACAAAAACTGCTGAGTGGAATTATTTAATGGGAATGGTTCATTTGAAAAAAAATTGGCATGATAGTGCTTACAATTTCATTAGCAAAGCCTGCTCTCTTGAGCCTAATAATGTTGAATATAGGCGAAGCTTTAATGAACTAAATACTAGAAACACAAATTATAGAGGTAACTATTATGGCAGGCGAAACAAAGATTCTGATATTGGTAATATGTGCATTAACTTATGGTGTGCAGATAGTCTTTGTGAATGTTTAGGCGGAGATCTTATTTCCTGTTGCTAATCATATTAATTTAGGAGATGATTTTTATGAAATCTAATAACATTGCTAAGGGTGGAATATTCGCAGCACTTAGTTTGATATTACTATACCTCTCTTCTGTTTTTCCTACAAATAGATTATTCATAATGGTCATAGCTTCTTGTATTATTCCTCTTTCCATTATACTTACCGGAATAAAAAATACTATAATAGTATATAGTGCTGTTTGTTTGCTTAGTTTATTTATCATACCCTCAAAGCTTATAAGCATTGCCTATATATTAATTTTTGGATTATATGGTTTTGTAAAATATTTCATAGAAAAATTAAGGAGTATTCCTCTAGAGTTCGTACTTAAGTTATTATATTTTAATATAAGCTCGGCTATAATTATATTTATATATAAATTACTATTATTAAAAATTCCTAATATAAATATATATTTATTAATACTCTTTCTGCAATTTAGTTTCCTAGTATATGACTATACACTTACAGTTTTCATCGCCTATGCAAATAAAAATTTGCTTAAAAAATTTAGTTAAGTCATATTAAAATGTTTCTAACCAGAGCTGAAGCATGAATATTAAAATGTAGTAAATTCAATGCCTAGGGGGTCTTTGATAAAAAAGTTTTTCGCGAACGCTCTAAAATATTCAAATTTTACGGAATACAACCTTAAATATAATTCCATTTAAGGTTAATTAAAGGATAATAACATCCCATAATTATGAAATATATTGCATTTATTAACTGAAATAGTGTTTATTTGTAAAATGGTTTTATGTGTAACCATCCATTATATCATAAAAAATGGTATATGTGTTGATTGAAGTCGTTTTCACGAAAAAAAGTTATAAAATTAAGCTGTTTTTTCATGCTTCAGCTCTGGTTTCTAACCCATGCACTTGACAGAAAATTCTATTTAAATTATAATAGGTGATAATACTTTTATAAACAAAGTATTATATAATAAATTGCTTTGATTAGGAGTAGTAGTATTTGTAGCATTTTAAAGAGAGCTGTTGCTTTGGTGTGAAACAGTAATGATATAATACGAACTTGCCTATGACCTTACTTTAGTAAAAGCTTACTTTAGTAAAAGCTTACTTGTAAAACAAGTACGGTTAAAACCGTTATATTCTTAAGTGAGGTGTAATGCCTAATTAGAGTGGTACCGCGGAATATTACTTTCGTCTCTTTGTTGAGATGAAGGTTTTTTTTATTTTCTATCTATTTCGAGCTCCATATAACCTTAAATGCTAAATCTAAAAACCCACAATTATTTTCTACTTTAGATCATACAAGGAGGAATATTAATGGCAAAATATAATACAACCATCGATGAAAAATGGCAACAAAAATGGGAACAAACTAATCTCTATAAATTTGATGAAAATAATACTGATAAGAAGCTCTATGTGCTTGAAATGTTCTCTTATCCATCTGGAAGTCAACTACATGCCGGGCATTGGTTTAACTATGGTCCCGTAGATACCTGGGCTAGAATGAAGAAAATGCAAGGTTACAATGTATTTCAGCCAATGGGCTTTGACGCTTTTGGATTGCCTGCTGAAAACTATGCAATAAAAACTGGTGTACATCCAAAAGATTCTACAGAGCAAAATATTACTACTATGGAAAAGCAATTAAAAGCCATGGGCGCAATGTTTAATTGGGATCATGAAGTTGTAACTTGTCGTCCAGATTATTATAAATGGACTCAATGGTTATTCTTAAAACTATTTGAAAAAGGTCTTGCCTACAGAAAAAAAGCCCCTGTAAATTGGTGCCCTAGTTGTAGTACTGTACTTGCAAATGAGCAAGTATTGGTAGATGGTTCTTGTGAAAGGTGCGGCACTCAGGTTACTAAAAAGAATTTAACCCAATGGTTTTTAAAAATTACTGACTATGCTGATGAACTATTAGAAAAACTTGATACCTTGGATTGGCCTGAAAAAACTAAATCAATGCAAAAACATTGGATAGGAAAATCTACTGGCGCTGAGGTTACATTTAAGGTGGAAGATTCAGATATAGACTTTAGTGTCTTCACTACAAGGGTTGACACCCTATACGGTGTTACCTATGTGGTACTTGCACCTGAAAATGACCTTGTAGGTGTTCTAACTAAAGATGAATATAAACATGCTGTGGTGACTTATAGAGATGAAGCTAACAAGCAATCTGATATAGAAAGACAATCTATTACAAGAGAAAAAACCGGTGTATTTACTGGTTCCTATGCTATTAATCCTATTAACGGAAGAAAGATCCCTATTTGGATTGCTGACTACGTTCTAAATACTTATGGAACTGGCATCGTAATGGCTGTTCCCGCTCATGATGATAGAGATTTTGCCTTTGCTACTAAATATAATTTACCCATTGAAAGAGTAATTGTTCCTGCTAATAGTGTAATCTCTGGTACAGAAACCGAAATAGATAAGGTCGAAAACCTTCCTTATACGGAACATGGAAAAATGGTAAATAGTGAAGAGTTTAATGGTTTATCTACCATCGATGGGAAAATTGCTGTAGTAAAAAAATTAGAAGCTCAAAATTTAGGAACAGAAAAAGTAAACTTCAGGCTTCGTGATTGGTTAGTTTCAAGGCAGAGATATTGGGGAGCTCCTATTCCAATAATTCACTGTGATAAATGTGGGCCTGTACCCGTACCTGAAGACCAACTTCCTGTAGAACTCCCTTATGACGTAGAATTTGCACCAGACGGAGAATCACCCCTAGCTAAATCTGCAGACTTTATTAATGTGCCTTGCCCAGTTTGTGGTAGTCCTGCCCACAGAGAAGCTGATACCTTAGATACCTTCGTTTGTTCTTCTTTTTACTATTTAAGATATGTAGATAACAAAAATAGTGAAAAGGCTTTTGATACAGACTTAATAAACAAAATGCTTCCTGTAGACAAATATGTAGGTGGCCCTGAACATGCCTGTATGCATTTACTATATGCAAGGTTTATCACCAAAGCTCTTCGCGATATGGGCTATTTAAACTTTGATGAACCTTTCTTGTCTCTTACTCACCAAGGTTTAATTTTAGGACCAGACGGATTAAAAATGAGTAAATCCAAAGGAAATACTATTTCACCAGACCAATATATAAAAGAGTTTGGCGCAGATGTGTTTAGAATGTACCTAATGTTTGGCTTTGGTTATACTGATGGTGGTGCTTGGAGTGATGATGGTATAAAAGCTATTGGAAAATTCGTTGATAGAATTGAACGAGCTGTAGACACTGGAATTTCCGAAATGTTAAAAGAAAGTAATAAGGAGGCTCCTCTCAATAAGGCAGAAAAAGAATTAAACTACTGGAGACATTTTGCAATAAAAGGAGTTACTGAAGACACAGAAAAACTTCAATTTAATACAGCTATTGCAAGACTTATGGAACTTACAAATGCTCTATCAAAATATGTTAATGAAGAAACTGTTAATAGTAATTTCTTAAAAGAAGTGCTTGTGGATTACCTTTTACTTTTAGCACCTTTTGCTCCTCACTTTGCAGAAGAAAAGTGGGAAACCTTAGGTATGGGTTATTCTATATTTAATCAAAGCTTTCCTAAATTTGATGCTAGTGCTCTAATCAAAGATGAAATAGAGATAGCTATTCAAGTAAATGGGAAAATTAAATCCAGAATAACTATAGCGCAAAATTTAGATGAAGAAGCTATAAAAAAAGCTGCTCTTGAAGATGAAACACTAATTGCTTCCTTAGAAGGTAAAACTATAAGAAAGATTATTATAATAAAAGGAAGATTAGTTAATATAGTAGCTTCTTAGTAAAAACTACTCACTGATCAGTATAAATCAAAAAAATAAGAGTAGGGAGTCTAGTTTAGACTCCCTACTCTTATTTTTTTGATTTATACTGTTTACATATTATGAAACTCCATACACATCTAAGGTCTTTTGAGTTGATTTAAGAAGACTGCTAAGCTCAAAGACTTCTCCTTCTTCTAGTAGCTTATTTAATTGTTCTCTATACCTAGTTGCATCCATTAATTTTCCTAGGGAAGAAATCATAAGAATATTATTCATTATATCAGATACCAAATTAGATTTAACCTCAAAGAGTTTTTGTGCGTCTTTAATCTCATCTTTAATTTCTAACATCTGCTGATCTAACTGAAAAGCAGCATCTGCAGCATTTTTAAGTTTTTCTCTTATATACTCTGGTATATCATGCTTATATTTATAATTTAGAGAATGCTCTACTGTAGCCCAAAAATTCATTGCCAAGGTTCTAATTTGAAATTCCGCTAGTATTTCGGTTTGACCATCAGATAAGTTCACCGGATACTTTATAATCATATGATAGCTTCTATACCCACTTTCTTTTACATTGGCAACATAGTCTTTTTCATAAACTATTTTCATATCACGTCTTTCGCGAATTAAATTTACCACCTTATCAATGTCATCAACAAATTGGCACATTACTCTTATTCCCGCAATATCCTCCATTTCAAATTCAATTCGATCTAAAGGGATACAGAATTTATTAGCTTTTTCAAGAATACTAGATATTTCTTTAACCCTACCTGTAACAAACTCCACAGGTGAATAATCATTTTTGCGTCTATATTCGCGCCGAATACTTTTGAACTTTACTTTTAACTCTTCTACCGCCTGTTCATAAGGTATTAAGAATCTTTTCCACTCTCTTATTGCCATATACTCAGTCCTTTACATAAAATTTCATATTTACAAAAAATATATACAAACTTTTGGATGGTGCTTTTTATTATTATTATATTTTTATTAATTTTCTGTTATAATTAATTTACTACTAAATTAGCATAAAAGCAATTATTTTAGGAAAATATACTAATTTTATAACTAATCATAATACAGTAAATTCTATTTTGGGGTGATTAAATGGATAAAAAAATGTTTTCTGGTCTAGAAAATATGGGGTTTGATAATATTGAAGATATTAAAATCTATAATAAAAAAACTGAAACTGTAAAAGAAAATAGTGAAATCAACCAGGAAAAGTCTCTTCTATATAGTAAAGAAGTTACCTGCCCTGTATGTGAAGTAATCTTCAAAACTAACGCAGTAAAGTCATCAGCTTACAGAATGATAAAAAAAGACAGTGACTTTTTTATAAGGTATTCATTAATTAATCCTTATTTCTATGACGTTTGGATTTGTAATTCTTGCGGGTATTCAGCTATGAAAACAGATTTCCATAGTATAAGAAGTATAGAGATAGAAAAAGTACAGCAGTCTATTTCACCTAAATGGAAGGGCAGAATGTATCCAGAGGTTTATGATATACATATTGCTATTGAAAGGTATAAACTATCCCTTTTAAATTATATAATAACCAATGCAAAATCAAGTAAAAAAGCAATCAATTGTATGAAACTAGCCTGGATGTACAGGCTACTAGAAACCGAAGATGCCCGCGAGATGGAGGTAGTATTTTTAAAGCAAGCCCTAGAAGGACTTAATGATTCATATTACGCAGAAGCCTTCCCTATATATGGTATGGATAAATACAGCGCTATGTATCTTATTGGAGAGCTAAATAGACGTATTGGCAATACAGAAACTTCACTAGTTTGGTTTAGTAATGTAATAACTAGCCCTAATGTAAAGCAAAGTTTAAAAGAACTTGCAAGGGATATGAAGGACCTTATAAAAGAGGAAGAAGCTGCATTACTACTTGCTAATGAAAATCTAAATAAAGCTTCTACAGAAAACTTTGAGCCAATAGAACACACTAAGAAATCTGGTTTTTTCTCTAAAATTTTTAAATAATAATTTAAATACGTAAAAACAAATAATAAGTCAATATGCTAGAATATTTGACTTGTTATTTGTTTTTACATTCCTATGATTATTAGGTTTGTTATCCACATAAATAAATCTAGTAGTCATACTTATACACAAAAACTTACCACTTTGTGCTATTCTAATATTTTTAAAGGATCAAAGTCCAAATAATCACAAGAAGTTACTATATACTCTACGCCCTCTATATTTCCCTCATATAACCTATTTAAAGATGGTCCATGTAAATGTCCGTATATTACCTTTGCCACATTATATTCTTTTAGTATACTTATAAGTTTAGTTTCTTCGAACTTATCATTAGTAGGTGGATAATGAAGCATTACAATAAATTTACTATATCCATTCTTCACTGCCTCATCTAATGATATTCGAAGCCTTATTAACTCTCTATTATATATTTTTTGGTCATGCTCTGTAAATTTTGTAGATCCCGGACAATTCCATCCCCGAGTACCGCATATAGCAAAATCTTTATAGTTAAAAAAATTATTTTGAATAAAATTCATATCTTCATAAAGAGAATTAAGCTTTGTGATGCTACTCCACCAATAGTCATGATTTCCTTTAATAAGTATTTTTTTACCTGGGAGTTTATGAATCCACTCCAAATCCTCAACACCCTCTGAAATATTCATGGACCATGAAATGTCCCCTGCAATTAACACAGTATCCTCAGCGGAAACTTTACTAAGCCAATTTTCTTTTATTTTTTCATGATGTTTTTCCCATTTATCTCCAAATATATCCATGGGTTTATCTGAATTTAAAGCTAAATGAAGATCAGATATTGCCCACAACGCCATAATATGCCTCCTTTTTAGTCTTTTTTCATTAATGAATCTATATCCATTACATAAGCAATAACCTTTGCTATTGCATCATATAATTCGAAGGGTATTTCTGATCCTATATCCACATTTAAAAGTAAATTAGCCAATTCCTCGTTTTGCACTATTGCTACCTTACTCTCTTCAGCCTTCACCAGAATTTTATCTGCAATATAACCCATTCCAGCTGCTGTTACTATAGGCACATCATATCCTTGTTCATATTTTATAGCAGCAGCTTTTTTTACTTTTTTCATTTTAACACCCCTCATTAGTGTTCGATAGTTATATTTTAAATTATATTAAATATAATACTCCAGCATATTCACTATTATTTTTCTTAATGCTCTATTGTATTATACCTTTATATTGAGGGTATTAAAACTTCTATCATCAAAAAATTCTCCGCAACTTACTAATGTAAATTCTTTAGCCTTGTTATTAACCTCAATATTAACTCTATAATTTAGATTAGATAAATCCTTTGTTAACTTTTCTTTGCCCAATTTTAAAACTTTAACCCAGAATTTATCACAATTGATATCAATATTCATATTATTATTATTAATTTTAATATATGCATCTACAGTTCCCATATTTATTGTTTTGACACTAGTAGCAATTTTAACATTCTTACTGTCGATCTTTTTTCCTTTTTTCCTATCATCTTTAATAATTAATTTAAATTGATATTCATCATCTTTAACATTTATAGGCAAATCCAAATAA
Source organism: Clostridium sp. FP1 (assembly GCF_011065975.2). NCBI lineage: Bacteria > Bacillati > Bacillota > Clostridia > Eubacteriales > Clostridiaceae > Clostridium > Clostridium sp. FP1. Next base: position 4,485,866 of record NZ_JAAMNJ020000001.1, read on the forward strand.
TAATATTGTTCCGAAATAGAATTAAACATTTTCAAATCGTTGAGTTTTTCATGGAATAAACCCATAACCTTTTCATAGGTCTCTGGCTTTAAGTTAAGCTTATTTTCAATAAGGTCTCTAACTATATTTTTAATCTCTTCAGTCTTTAATTTAATTTGTTCTTTAATAAGAAAATCTGTAGTTATCTTTTCTATGTCTTTTTCCACATTATTTATAATTCCCTTTTCAACCTCTGAAATATTCAATTCTTTTTTTATCATATTTATAATTTCATTAAGTGAATTGTTTTTTCCATATCCATTTGCTTTAGTATTGATAGCACTTTTACTACTTAGTTCCACTTCATCCGGCTTATCTTTTTGTAATATATTTGCATTCAAAGGCAATTCTTCATTTGGCACTATACTTTCTAGTTTCACACTAATAGGTTCGCTCTTTGTTATGTTTAATTTTGCCTCTAAATTTTCTATTAATTTAACATAGCTATCTGGACTTAAAAATATTTGCTCCACCTTGAAAATTTCGTCAACCATTGCTTTTATTGTACCACTATTAAACTTAATATTTTCTAGTTTTATATTTTTATCTATTCCATTTTCTATATTAAGTTCTAAATTCTTATTTAGTTCTAAAGTTTTACCTAGTTTTATATTTTCAGCTATTCCAGAACCCTTACTAAGTTCTATATTTTTATCTAGTTCTAAAGTTTTACCTGGTTTTATATTTTCATCTATTTCAAAACCCTTACTAAGTTCTATATTTTTATCTAGTTCTAAAGTTTTACCTGGTTTTATATTTTCATCTATTCCAAAACCCTTACTAAGTTCTATATTTTTATCTAGTTCTAAAGTTTTACCTGGTTTTATATTTTCATCTATTCCAAAACCCTTACTAAGTTCTATATTTTTATCTAGTTCTAAAGTTTTAATAGTAGAATTTAATACCCTATAATTAATATCTAAATTCTTTAACTCTTTATTTATTAAATTAACTATTCCTTTTAGGTTGTTATTAGGTCTAACATTATCTGAATTCTGAATTTTATCCACTATTTTTCCATTATCATTTGGTAGCTGTACCGTCTTTGTTTCGTTACTACTTTTAAATTCCAAATTTGTAGACGCTTTGATACTTTCATCTAAATCCATAAAGCTATCTAGGCTCACACTTACTTCCAAACCCTGTACATTCTTTAATGTATTTTTATTTGTATCACTATTTAAAAAGTAGTTGCTAATATCTTTTAAATTGTTGTATACAGTTGATTCTCCTTTAAATAGTTTTATAAAGCTATCCAAATTTCCTTTAGTAATTTCTATATTATTTTCTTTAAATAATAATATCTCATCAATATCTAAATTCTTTAATGCCTCAAAAAAGTTTTTTAAAATTTTTGTTGTTTCATTTCCCTTTTCACTACTGGGGTCAATATTTCTACTTTCAAGGTACCTAGCAATAAAAATTTCTTCTTTATTAGAATTTAAGGATATCTTTTCTTTAAAATCAACTAAATTTTTTATATCAATTATATTATCTTTAGTTAACGACATATCATGTTTTATCATTTTAGAAAAAAGCACTGCATCCAATTTATCAGTGCCCGTGGTATCCCCCTTACTGAAGGCTTCCAAGCCTTCAGTATCAATACTTTTACCTTCTTTATCTTCATATACTAATTTTATTTTAAGCTTATCATTTTCAAAACCTTCTACTTCAAATTTAAGCACTTTACCTTCTGGAGCCTGTTCCAGTGGCTTATCAAGCTTTGCAGAAAATTGCCATCCATCTAGTAATTTTAAACTAACTTCTCCCTTTTCCTGATCTGTACCTACTATTCTTGCATTAAAGGTTTCCCCAGCTTCAAAAGATATCTTACTAAAAGCCTTTTTAGCTTGTGGATTCTGTTGTATTGCAATATTGCTAATTATAGACATAAGCCACCCCCCCTTTTTTTTGGAATAATAACATTTTTAAAAGTTATTAACATTTAATTATCGTATGAAACACTTTTTTTTAAAGGGGGAAGTCAATAATTATCTATTTTTAACTGAAAGTATTAAATAATTGTTAACAATACCCATAAAATAAATGTTACTAAAAAAACAAAGCTAAAATATTAGCTTCAGCTTTGTTTTTTTAAACTTTATTATTCTATAATTAAGGAATAGTATTTTTTCTTTCCTTTTTTTATAAGTACACTAGCATCCTTAAAATCTGAGTCTAAAAGTGTTTCATTTTTATCTTCAATTTTTCTGCCATTAACAGTTAACCCGCCCTGTTCAATAAGCCTTCTAGCTTCTGCTTTTGATGGTACTACTTTAGTGTACACTAATATATCCATGAGTCCCACACTCTTCATATCTAAGGGTATAGATACTTTAGGCACGGTACTCATGTTAGCTCCACCACCAAACAATGCTTCTGCTGCGGTCTGAGCCTTGATAGCTTCTTCTTCTCCATGAATAAGTTTTGTAACCTCAAAAGCTAAAACTTTTTTAGCTTCATTAATCTTTTCATCTTTTAAAGCACTTAATTGTCTAACTTCCTCCATTGGTACAAATGTAAGTAAGGATAAGCATTGCTTCACATCTGAGTCTGCTACATTTCTCCAGTATTGATAAAAATCATAAGGTGACGTTTTATCTGCATCAAGCCATAGTGCACCATTTTCTGTTTTTCCCATCTTTTTGCCTTCACTGTTAGTAAGCAATGCACATGTCATTCCATATGAAGATTTACTTTCTTTTCTTCTTATTAGTTCCATACCAGCAATTATGTTAGACCATTGATCATCTCCACCTAATTGCATAGTGCATCCATATTTTTGATTTAAGACTAAAAAGTCATATCCCTGCATAAGCATATAATTAAACTCAAGGAAAGATAGTCCTTTTTCTAATCTCTGTTTAAAGCATTCAGCAGTTAACATCCTGTTTACTGAAAAATGTACTCCTATATCTCTTATAAATTCTACATAGTTTAAGTTTAGTAGCCAATCTGCATTGTTTTCCAGTATTGCTTTACCATCACTAAAGTCTATAAGTTTTGAAAGCTGCGATTTTATGCATGATATATTATAATCAATTTCTTCTTTTGTAAGCATTTTTCTCATATCTGTTTTTCCTGACGGATCACCTATCATTGCAGTCCCACCGCCAACTAAGGCTATAGGCCTATGGCCTGCCCTTTGCATATGTGCCATAAACATCATAGCAATAAAATGGCCAATATGTAGACTATCTGCCGTAGGGTCAAAACCTATATAAAATGTTACCTTTCCCGTATCTAGTATTTTCCTTATTTCCTCCTCATGAGTAAGTTGTTTGATGTATCCTCGCTCGTATAGTGTATCATATACATTTGACATAAATTATTCCTCCTTATTTTTAATGCTCTATTATTTTTGGGAAATAAAAAAACGCCCCTATGAAAGGGACGAAATAATTCCGTGGTACCACCCAAATTGATTTAACAATCCGCTCATGCCTTATAACGTAAGGTAAGTCCGTCTCAGCTTACTTTAAACATCATCTTCACAGCTGCTTATCATCTTCGAAGCTGCTCATTAACGACTTTATTTCAGCTTAAAGCTCCAGAATGTATTTCACTATATTCATTAACTAGTTCACACCTACCACTAGCTCTCTTAATAATTCCTACAGTTACTTTTTTCCTTCATAGCCTTTTAAATATAAACTTTTATTCTGTTAATTGTATAGGTATATTTAAAGTATATCAAGCTTACTAATTGGTTATTTTCTCTACCTACATCTATTTACTTGCTATATACGCTGATTTTCAACCATTTGCTCTATTTACAATAAATGCAGGGTTTTTAGTCCTGCATTACACTAAAAATCAATTCAATCATCTCCTGCGGAGCTGTAATTAACGACTTCAGAAGGAGATTTACCCCCTTGTAGACCTCTGGAGCAGATAACAATTCTCAATTGTTATCCCCCCACTGAAGTTTTATTTTTGTTGTAGTATGTGACCCCCACTTATAGAAGTGGGAGACTTCCTTCTGAAATGTCGTTGAATGCTTACGCGATATAACCCTTTAAAAATTCTGGTGGGGTTTTATATTCACAACTAACATTTACATAAAAATCTACATTATACCTTTTAGCTAAAGAATCCATTTTAGAAAACAATTGTGCCGTATGCTCAAGTTTATCATCAACAATATTAAATACGCCATCAACAAAAATGGTATCAATATCGTAATCTTTTGAGAGCATACCGCACAAAAAACCATAAAAATCATTATTATTTTTTAAATTAAACTCATTTGTAGCTACAAATCTCATTTTGCTGTTTAATTGCAAAACAGCTTTAGTATCATCATCAATATACACTATGTTCCCCTTAACCTCATGAACCTTTTCATTGGCAAGTTTAATCAAAGCTTTAGTTTTACCTGAACCTTTTCTACCGCAAAATACATGAATCATGTTAACCGCCTCCTATTTTATCTAACATAACCAGATAATTATTAAACAGGTCTACACTGTACGCAATATAGTTACACTCATTATATATTATTCAGAATATTTTTGCAATATTATACTTATTAAATAAAATTTTTAATTCCTGGAAAAATTACCTTGAAACTATTATCATCTTTTGAATCCACAAATATTACTTTACCATATTTTACAAAAGCTTTCTTAATTCTTGCAAATCCTTTTCCAGATTTTATGAATCTTTTTCTATCATCTAAGGCTATTAACTTATCGTATATCCACATATTTCTTTTTGAATAATTATGAGCATTAATTTTATTTGAAAATAATAAATTACCAGGACTAATTACGCTAACGCTGTTATAATTTATTGCTATTTCTATTTCCTTATAGAACATAGTATAGTCCCTAAAAAGTATTGCATTTTTTACAGCTTCATGTACGGAAGCTATAGGATACTTTAAAGGGAATATATTTTTGAACAGTTCTTCTACCCTATCTAGCATATATAATAGACTTCCCTGCACAATTATAACCTCATCAACCTTATTATTTACCTTGTTTACTATCTTAATCATATTATGAGGTAGATAAATACTATTAACTCCTGAAAACACCAATAAGCCACCTAGTGTAACAACTCTCTTGTTATAATCCCTTTCAATAAAGGTTATTCCTGTATTATCCATAAACTCTAATCTATTGTCATCAGTTACTACAATTCCCTTATTTAAAAAGTATTTATTGATTATATTAAAATCCAAACTATTGATATCACTATTTATAATAGGCATAGTTTCAATATTTAAACTTAGATTTTCTTGTAAACAAGAGATTAATTCGTCCTTTCTCATGGTATCTGTTGTAGAACCACGCCTAATGTAAAAGGCACCATTTTCTCTTAATTGATAAGGCTTCTGACCACCATCATATATAGTTATAATTGCCAAATTTTTAGTTTGATATATCACAAAATCTATGGAAATTGGAATAGGTGGTTCACATCTTGAACTAATAATTTGTTGAAACTGCTCTTCTTTAAAGTCGTCTAGATTAATACCTATAACTCTTTTGGTCTTATCTTCAACCCCAACAACAATATATCCTCTTCCTCCACGAGAATTTGCTATAGCACATATATCTTTAGCTAATTCTTTTTTACCGCTTTCTATTAATATATCCATTTTCAACTTAAAATCTAATTTTGTACCTTCATCCCTTTTTAACAATATGCTGATTTTTTTTGTATCCATATATTTCACTCCAACCGTGCTATAATAATATACTATGTTTATTGATACGCAATGTTTCTAAGATAATTTTTCTAATGATACTCTGGCATATTCAACAAAAGACGATGGAATACCATCGCCCTTTTATTCGCTTACAACTCTATTTTTACCACTTGCTTTAGCTTTATAAAGCATTATATCTGCTATTTCTAATACTTTATCCACACTTTTATTTCCCTTGTAATAGCTAATTCCAAAACTAGCTGTAATGGGATTTTTTAGATTCTTACTCTCACTTATGGTATTAGTTATTTTTTTTCTGATATTGTCAATTCTATTATAAACTATGTTATAATTTCGAACTTCATGGATATATATAACAATTTCTTCCCCACCATATCTAGCCACTATATCTTCCTCATGCAAATTTTCACTTATAGTATTGGTAATACTTAGTAAAATTTCGTCACCAGCTTGATGGCCATACAAATCATTCACTTTTTTAAAATCATCAATATCCATCATAACTATTGCAAATTCAGTAGATATATCAGTAAAAAGTTTATTTTCTATAGTGTCAAAAAAGTATTTTCTATTGTATATTCCAAGTAACGGATCTCTTATTGAACTTTCTTTAACCTTAGCATACAATAAACTATTTTCAATGGTTATAGCAATTTGAATAGCAATAGAAGATATAAAACTTACATACTCTTGACTAAAAAAATTCCATAGTGTATGTTCGACTATTATGTAACCCGTAAATTTATCTCTTAAATTAATTGGTATACCTATTATTGAATGTATTTTATCTTTTATTAAATCCTCTCCCACAGTGCCCTTAGAATTAATAATAAATAACTTTCCTTCATTTAATTGTACAAAATGGTCTTTAAACTTTAAATTCAAATCCACCTCATCACTATTTGTTGCCTTAACTACCAATTTATCAAATTCAGACAAATATATTGATGAATATGTTACACCTGAAATACCTATAATCATGTCATTTATCATAGATATTAAGTTAGGATCGCTAATATTAGAATTAATATACTTGCTAATTTCAACAATATTAGTTATATTGTCCAACCTTTTCTCTAACTTAGTATTTTTTTCACTTATAGTTTGTATAGTACTTTCAGCGAAATTTTGATAAGTTTCAAACTCTTCCCTTAGTCTTTCAAATTTTTCTACCAATTCTAATTCTTTTTCCATTCAATTTAACATTCCTTTTAACTAAATGTATTATAAATCCATTATCCTATGATTAGTATACAACTAAATTGCAGAACTTCCTATGATTTTTTTATTGGAAGTTATTAGCATCCCCTGTATTCATTATTTCTACTTCTGCTTCTACTTTTAACTCAGTTTTCTTAATAATATCTTCGATTCTTATCTTTGGGTATTTCCTGTAAAATTCTTCGCTTATATCAAAGATATCTATACCCATCTCCTTGTATTTTTCAAATACATTATTGCAGGCTTTCACAATATTCTCTTCTGATTTATTTTTGATTTTACTTATGTTCTCTTTTGTAAGTAAAATACTTTTCTGGGCCTCTCCAAAATCCACCTTAACTTTAATTTTCTTTTTTAAATGAATAACATTGTCATAATAGCTAATTTCTGTCTTAGTTTTATTTTTTAAAATTTCTAAAGTTACAAATTTATTAATATCACAGGGATTAGTTATTTCCAAAGTCCCACCTGAAATGCTATTCATTAAAAAGTTAAAGCCTTGACCCTCTTCTCTTGATAATATGTTAATCATTTTATCATCTTTAATCACTGCTCCACCATTTACTTCTAATTTGGGTTCTAAGCTATCTTTTTTGATATCTATTATAGTTACTACACTAGTTCTATCTCCCATATTTCTTTGATTGTAAAACTGGTTTAAACTTAGTTGTACAGCTCTTGAATACGCTCCAATATTATCTATAAGTTGCACTACAAATAATCCAATGTATTTCTCTTCAATCATATTTATCTTTATAAGCTTTTCTGGATCTCCTAGATATACTGCAATATAGGGTCTTATAAGCAATTCTTGATCACGGTCCAAAAAATCTATAAAATTATCAATACCCAATTCTGCAGCCTTTTGAGTAAATATTATGGCCTTGTTCTGCGTATAATTAAATTTATAACTAGAAGTGGAATTCATATTTCTAACAGCTTCAAAAATTGTTTTTCCTGTTCCTTTATATAAGATTCTTTCATCCATTCCTTGAGGCGATACCCCTCTTATTCCCTTAAATGCTTCAGCATATAATATAGGATTACCCATATTATCTACATCTATTATTATAGCAGTGATAAATAAAACTTTATTAATATCCCTGTAGCTGAAACACGATGTCATGCTAAAACAGTTCATTATTATCAAGGCTATGAGTAATATTTTTTTATACTTATTCATTATAATCATCCTTATCAAAAATACTATTGGATATCTTGCTAAGATCTTTTCTGTAAAATAAATCTTTGAAGTTAAAATTTTCTAGTGTACCTAAAGGAAATAAATATGGATATCCACAGCTTTCAAGGCCTGCCATATGTGAGATAAAAATAAATAAACTAATGTAAAACCCTGGAAGCCCAAGTACTGAGGAAAATAAAATAATAACTATATTCCATATGGTTAGAGCACCATAAAGCTTAGGAACTAAAAAAGAAGATATAGAGGAAATTGCCACAATTACTACCGTACTTTGGGATGCCAGGCCTACTCCCACTGCAGCATCACCTAAAATCAAAGCACCAACAATGCTCATTGACTGACCTATAGATTGTGGTAATCTTATACCTGCCTCTCTAAGTAATTGAAAGAAAAAAGTCATTACTAATAACTCTATAACCGTAGGGAGAGGTACACCGGCTCTAGAAATTGTGAACTTCACAGCAAATACCGTAGGAATAAGTGAAAAGTGGAAACAAGCAATAGCCACATATAACCCAGACAATAAGCTAGCTGCGAAGAAACTAAACACCCTGGTAAGTCTCGATAAATTGGCAAAATACTTATTAGAATAATAATCATCTGCCGCTTGAAAATTATCCACAAAAAAATATGGTGCAGTAATTACGAAAGGAGTTCCATCTACAATTATTGCTATTTTCCCTTCTAAAAGCTTTGATGCTACCACATCTGGTTTTTCCGTAGTTCCTATTGTGTCAAAAGCTGTGTGCTTGTTTTTTAATTGTTCCTCGATATAATTTGTATCTAATATAAACTCTAGCTTTATGTTAGATACTTTTTTTCTTATATAATCCACAAGTTTCCTCGGAGCCACCCCTTCTATGTAGCATATGACAACTACTGTGTTAGATTTAGCACCTAATATTATGGGTTCAAATTTCAAAGCAGGATTTTTTATTTTTCGTCGTATCAACGATACATTATCTACAAAAGCCTCCGTAAATCCTTCTCTTGGTCCTTTAATAACATTTTCTGTAACGGGAATTCCAACACTCCGCCTCACATAACCCTTGGCCTCACAATAAATTGCACTATTTGCGAAAGAAAATATAAGCACCAAATCTCCAGATAAAATATGTGATATAGCATCATCATTACTGTTAATATCTCCAATGCTACTCGCTGATAATACTTCTTTTTTTATATACTCTAAATCTACATTTGAAATGTTTTTTTGTATTAGCGGCTCAAATATATATTCACTAATAAATTTAGAATCACATAAATCATCAATAAATATGCCGATTATTATTCCCAGTGCGCATTCTATCTCTCGGTATTTCACATCATAGCTATTTTTCAATTTTCCCTTAATATAATCCATATTTAGTTTTTCCATTTTAATCACCCTTTTTATTATTTGTAATATTTAAGATTATTATTCTCAAATTGGGAAATACTACTGATGTATTACAAGTTTTATTTCCAAAGGATATAAAATTGAAACAAGGAGGTAGAATGGATAAGCTAAATACAAAACATTTAATATTCATTATTTGGGGAACTTCCATTGTAGCAATGAAAACTTACCCCAATATATTCATTATAAATGGAGGTAGAAATTCCTGGATTTCCGTTATTGTTGCCTCTATTCTTTTACTTTTATATTTTATTTATATACTTTTTGTTTGTAAAAAAAGTAATTGCTATAATATGAATGAAATATACCATAGGGCTTTAGGTAAACCTATGGGTGACATTTTTTTGATACTATTTATCATAGCCTTAATTGTTACCTTGATAGAAAGTTCCTCAGTGGAGGCAAATGCCTTGCACCTAAATATGCTTTCAGATACTCCACCTTGGTTTCTTCTTTTGTTTATATTAATACCAGCCATTTATATTACAAAAAAGGGTACTAGGTCAATAATTATAATTACTATTATTGGTATATGTCTTATTATGGTTGCAGGTATAAACCTAGCAATTCTTACAGCTAAATATAAAAAGCTTAGTTACCTACTTCCTATAATGGCGGATGGTATCACCCCCTCTTTTATTTTATCTATAATAAAAGCACTTGGATGCTATGGAGGTATAGGTATTTGCATTCCATTTTTATCCAAAGTAACAAGTAAGTCAAAAATCTCAAAGCACTGCATTATTGCAATATTAATTGTAATACAAATGGAGATTGTTGCAAACATTGGTCTTTTAAGTACTTTCGGCATAGCTAGAGTCCTTAGCCTTAACTATCCCAAGCTCATACAAACTCAGTTAGTTAGTTACTTCAGTTTTTTAGAGGGTGGGGAATTTTTTGTAATGCTTCAAATGGTGGGGGGATGGTTTATAAAATATATGTTAACGCTGAATGCTATACTAATTCTATTAAAACAACTTTCTTTCTTTAATAAATACACTATATACATTATTACTTTATTTGTATTCACAATTTCCTATTTTGTTTCAGCTAAAGTATTGTTTCTATATAAGTTTTTAAATGTTTTTGCCTATTTCTCTGTAGTATGCTTCATATTAATACCAACAATAATTTTCACTATATTTTATATTAAAAATAGAAAAACCAAGAAAAATAACTATACAGGTATAATATAAAAATAGAGCTCTTATTTATCAACACTAATTTTAAAAAGTATTGATAATAATAGCTCTATTTTTATGTTTATTATCTTATCTATTAATTTTTGTTTTTAAAGCTGTTATTAAAGGCAGTGCTAGAGCCATACCGCCTACTACTTGAAGAATGTTAGTAGGTATATCCTTTAAAGCAATAATTAATGCCTTTTGAAGAGTAAATTCTTTAGAAATAAATGTTAGTATAATTGCTCCACCTAAATAATATGCCATAATCATCCAAATACCCGCGATAGCGAAAGCAAAAACATTATTTGAAAATTTATTTCCATCATAATTTTTTCTATAAGCAATTGTTCCAGCAATATAACCCATACCGCCTTTAATAACAAGAGTAAATGGTGCCCACATAGTATATCCAGTCATTAAATCAAATAAACACATACCAATAGCAGATGATATAGCCGCTTTTTTTCTTCCAAATAATATAGCTGATAAAAAAATCATGCTATCTCCTAAATGGAGTACTCCCATAGAACTGGGAAAGTGTATAACGCTCGTAGCTATAAATGTAATCGCTGCCATTAGACTGATTTGTACTATGTCAATAGTTTTAATTGCTGATACTCTATTTTCCATATTTATCCCCCAATAATTTAATTTTTAATGCAATTTAGCCTTAAAATATCTTCCTAAGCAATCTTTTAATATTATTATATACAAAAATAATCATTTTTTCAAATGTATGCATACACTTTTAACCATGCTTCCATATATTTTTTTGCATATACATTGCTAAAGTAATACATACTATATCTAGTATTCATATACATAATTCACTAGAGTGGATGAATCCACTCTAGTAGATTTATAAATGGAGGTACGCATATGCCTTTTCTACGTTGGTTAGGTGGCTTCGTAGTATTATTTGTTTTAATGGGAGTACTTTTCAGCATAGGTGGTAATTTAATTAATATCCTACTAATATTTGCTACAATTATTTTTATAGTTGATGCTATATCTAGCAGAAGAAGAAGCACGTAAAAAAATAAAAGAAAAAATCTCTTGAAATTATTTCAAGAGATTTTTTCTTTTATTTTTAAGTTAATCATCGTTTTTGCTAACGTCTGATAAAATCAAACCTTTATTATGCTCTATTGCCCAACTAATGGACCAATCACTTTGAAACAGTAACAGGTCTCTGTCCTTAAGGTCTTTAACTATTCTCGTATCACTAGTCAAGTTAAGCTCTTCTTTGTCTATATTACTATTTTCAATCCATCTTATATATTTAAATGCTAATCTATCCATCTTAATATCTGCATTATATTCATTTTTAAGTCTGAATTCTAATACTTCAAACTGAAGCACTCCTACAACCCCAACTATAATTTGTTCAATCCCTATATGAAGTTCCTTAAATACTTGGATTGCCCCTTCTTCAGCTATTTGTGTTATACCCTTTATAAATTGCTTTCTCTTCATTGTATCAACAGTTCTCACACTTGCAAAATGTTCTGGGGCAAAAGTTGGTATTCCTTCAAACTTAAATTTATTTGATGAAGCACATATTGTATCTCCTATGCTAAATATACCTGGATCAAAAACTCCAATAATATCTCCTGCATAAGCCGCCTCAACTATTTCTCTCTCTTGCGCTAAAAATTGTTGAGGTTGCGCTAATTTTATTTTATTACCACCTTGCACATGATAAACTTCCATACCTTTTTCAAACTGTCCGGAACAAATTCTCATAAAAGCCATTCTATCTCTGTGAGCTTTATTCATATTAGCTTGAATTTTAAATACAAAAGCAGAAAAATCTTTGCTGAAAACGTCTATTTTACCTATGCTTGAATTTCTTGGTAATGGGGATGAAGTTAATCGTAAAAAGTTATCTAAAAAGGGTTCAACTCCAAAATTGGTTGAGGCACTTCCAAAAAATACTGGCGTAAGCTCTCCAGTAGCCACTTTTGCTAAATCAAAATCATCACCCGCTACATCTAAAAGCTCCATATCCTCCATAAGCTTTTCATATAGCACATCTCCAATAAGTTCAATTGCCTTTTCATCATTAACACTAATTTTCGTCTCTTTAGCTGCTATTTGTCCATGCTTTCCATCATCAAAAACAATGATTTCCTTTGTTCGTCTATCGTAAACACCTTTAAAATCTACCCCACAACCTATAGGCCAATTCATTGGGTAAGATTTAATCCCAAATTCATTTTCTATCTCATCCATAAGTTCGAATATATCTCTAGTTTCTCTATCCATCTTGTTAACAAATGTAAAAATGGGTATCTCTCTAATACTACATACATGGAATAGCTTTCTTGTTTGATCCTCTACTCCTTTTGCACCATCAATAATCATTACTGCACTATCTGCAGCCATAAGGGTTCTATAAGTATCTTCACTAAAGTCTTGGTGACCTGGTGTATCAAGTATGTTTATACAAAAATCATTATAATTAAATTGCATAACTGAAGATGTAACAGAAATACCTCTTTGTTTTTCTATTTCCATCCAGTCAGAAACCGCATGTTTAGAGGCTTTTCTAGCTTTAACTGAACCTGCAAGCCTTATTGCTCCTCCATATAATAATAACTTTTCTGTAAGTGTAGTTTTACCAGCATCCGGGTGGGAAATTATAGCAAATGTTCTTCTCTTTTGAATCTCTTTTATGTAATCCAGCAAGGTTATCGCACTCCTTTTTTAAATATTTTAATATGTACTATAAATATATATTCCTACAATCACTCTCTGTACTTCTAGTGATTCTAAAATTTTCATTTTTAAATTCTCTACCTATTGATTTTATCTTTTATGAACATTTCTGTCAACTAAGCTTGTACTCTATAAATAAAAAAACCACAGCCTGTAAGTTTAAAATGATACTACAGACTATAGTTTTATAAAATTTTTATTTTTATCTTCTTTTGCGAATATAAAATCCTCGTAAGCTTGCACAGGAAGTGCAAGCTAGCGAACCTGAGGCAGGATGCCGAATGTGAGCGTTAGAGAATTTTATATGAGCAAAAGATTAGAATTTCTTAATGGAATTTCCAGCCCCGAGCTCGTTTGCAAGGCACGCAGGAGAAATTTTATACTTTATCTGGGTATAAATCCTATTTTCTTTTGCATTTTTCTTAATGTCTTATTGGCAACGTAGTTAGCTTTCTCAGAACCTTTTTTATAAATCCCCTCTAAATAAGCTTTGTTACCCGTATATTCCTTAATCTTTACCTGTATTGGCTCAAGTTCACCAACTATTGCTTCTGCTACATCATTCTTAAATTGAGCATAACCTAAGCCTTCATATTTTCCTTCAATTTCTTCTATAGACATACCAGTTATAGTCATTAATATAGTCATTAAATTCTTAACACCTAATTGCTCCTCATTAAACTTAACTATCCCTAAGCTATCTGTAACTGCCCTATTTACTTTCTTTCTTATAACTTCTGGTGGATCCATTATTAAAATATATCCATTAATATTTTCCTCTGATTTAGACATTTTTTTTGTTGGATCTTGCATATCCATTATCTTAGCCCCTGATTTGGGTACATATGCTTCTGGGATTACAAAGGTGTCGCTATATATCCTATTGAATCTTTCCCCTATATCCCTTGCAATTTCAAGATGTTGAAGTTGATCCTTTCCTACAGGAACTAAATCAGTTTGATATAATAAAATGTCTGCTGCCATTAGAACTGGATAGTTAAATAAACCTGCTGATATACTTTCTCCACTATTTTTAGATTTATCTTTATATTGAGTCATTCTACTTAATTCCCCCATGTAAGTGGAACAAGTTAACATCCAACCAGCTTCACTATGAGCTGGGACATGCGACTGAATAAATATGGTATTTTTCTCAGGATCAATGCCCGATGCTAAATAAATAGCTAATAGTTCTAAGGATCTCCTTCTCAAATCCTTTGGTTCTTGTTTTACTGTAATTGCATGCAAATCCATCACACAAAAATAGCATTCATATTCTTCTTGTAATTTAACCCAGTTTTTTATAGCTCCTAAGTAATTACCTAAAGTTAAGTCGCCTGAAGGTTTAATTCCACTAAATATTACTTTTTTATTACCTTCCAAAAATATCATCTCCTATAATAAAATAAATGAATGAAAATAATATATGATTTTTTCAACTTTCCAAAAGTGCTAAAGGTAGGAAATTCACAATTCCCTTGAATGAAAAAAAGCCCTATGGATAAATCCATAGGGCGCATATACACGGTACCACCTAATACTTAGAAGCTATATTAGAGCTTCTACTCAAACAGATACACTACGATATCCTACCTTTATAACGTAAGGCTTACGTCAAGGAATACTGCAATTCATCCCCAAGTCTTAGAGACCCATTCAATTTAAACATAATTATCGCAATCACACTATCTACGACTCTCTGAAAATCTGTTTTTAAATTTACTTACTTCTCATCAAAGACTATAACATTATAAAATTTAAAATGTCTTTAAATTATATTATTCCTATTTGCTTAAATTGTCAATAGAATTTTTAAGTATTATGCTTTCCAAAGACCATGTAAGTTGCAGTATTCGCGTACAAATAACACTTCTTCATCTAATTTAAATTCTGCTACTGGTTTTTTACCTGGTTTTAAATATTTTCTGTACACTTTATTTTCTGTATGCACTTCGATAAATTCAATATGATGTTCCTCTGTCATTGGATGCTCTACTGCTCCAACCGTGACTCTAATTCCGCCTTCTATTTTTTCTACTACTGGAACATGTTTTTCAACTGCTGCATCCTGAGTATTTTCTCCTTTAAGTGTCATAGGTTTTCCGCAACAGACTAAAGTTCCTCCAGCATTGTGGACCACCTCAACTATATTACCACATATTTCACATTTGTAAATTTGTCTTAATTCAGTCATTATTATTCCTCCTTTAAATTTAGAACACTATAAGTCTAATTGTGATTTTATCAATCTATAATAGTTATTTATTGATAACAACTATAACTATATATATTCTACATTTTATTTAATTCTCCTCTATTAAATTGTGAATTTTTAGTTATTTATATATTTTTTCCGAAATAACTTTATTATATTCATTTAGAGCCACCAGTGTTGATTTAACTAATATTACCTTCATTTTTTCACTCTTATTTGGAACACTATATAATATAAATATAAAAGGAGGTATGAATATGAGCAAAAACGAAATGAAACTGTATGCGCCTCACCAAAGGGATTTTTATGAAATAGAACCCAGAGACATTAGATCTTATTCAGAAAAAGATTCTACTATGCTACCAGACCCAGTAACTGACCCTATAGTTGCTATGAATATATCTAATGTAGAATTTGACTATACCTATAATGGTGGACAAGAAATTTTAGATATAGAAGAATAACTTTCCATAAGACATATTTAATCATCTCCTGCGGAGCTGTAATTAATGACTTCAAAATGAGATTTATACTCCTACTTATAGAAGTAGGAGGTTTCCTTCTGAAATGTCATTAAATCATAAAAACGGATAACTTCTTTTTAGAAGTTATCCGTTTTTTAAATTATAACCTCTACTTTATGCACTCCATCAATAAATGGAATTAGCGCATCTTCACATAAATTGCCATCAAGCCAAATACCTTTATCTCCCTCCCGTTTAATCTGGATTTCATACTCAAATTTATCTTTTTTATAAATAATCTCATAGTGTGACCATTCCTCTGGCACACAGGGTTCAATGGTAAATCCTTTTCCCTCTTTTAGTTTAAAACCTAAAATAGCTTCTATTCCCGTTGTATACATCCACCCTGAAGTTCCAGTATACCAACTCCACCCTCCTCGCCCTATATGAGGTTCTTTTCCATAAACATCTGCAGTCATTACGTAAGGCTCCGTTTTATATCTTTCACACTGGAGCAATGTTTTTGTATGATTAATAGGGTTTATCATATTATACAACTTAGTTGCTTTATTACCATTGTGGAGTTTGGCAAAGGCAAGAATTACCCAAGTTGCAGCATGCGTATATTGACCTCCATTTTCTCTAACTCCAGGTACATAACCTTTGATATAACCAGGTTCTAAATTAGATTTGTTAAAAGGTGGAGTTAACAATAAAATCATTCCATTATCTTCTTTTATTAAATAGTGTTCTAAGGACTTCATAGCCATCCCTGCTCTGTCGCTATTTGCAGCTCCAGATATAACTGCCCAGGATTGAGATAGAGAATCAATCTTACACTCTTCATTTTCAGATGAGCCAAGAGCCGTGCCATCATCGAAATATGCTCTCCTATACCAATTGCCATCCCATGCATTATCCTCTAGATTTATCCTTATATATTCTTGCATCTCCTTATATCGCTGTAGTCTGACCTCATCCTTTTTATACTTGCAAGCCCCAGCGAACTCCTCTAATATATTATATAAAAACCACCCTAGCCATACACTTTCACCGCTTCCTTTGTTGCCTACGGTACTCATTCCATCATTCCAATCTCCACTGCCCATTAATGGAATATTATGAGGACCAAATTTAAGAGCTTTGTCTATTGCTTTAGTGCAGTGTTCATATATGCTACCTGTAAAATCTGCCTTTCCTGAAATGTTATATCTTTCATCTTCCCCAACCGCTAGTGGCGTATCCATTAGGTACTGTGCATTTTCCTCAAGAATATCAAAATCACCTGTATTTTTTATATATTCCATAGTTACAAAAGGTAACCATAATAAGTCATCAGAGAATCTTGTTCTTATTCCACTATCTACAACTGGATGCCACCAATGTTGCACATCACCCTCAACAAATTGTCTTGAGGCACTAAGTAGAATTTGTTTTTTTGTCATACTAGGTTCAAGCAAGCTTACAGGCATAACATCCTGAAGCTGATCTCTAAAGCCATAGGCTCCACCGGATTGATAAAATGCAGTTCTTGCCCAAAGTCTACATACTATAGTTTGGTACATTAGCCATCCATTAAGCATTAAATCCATACTCTTATCTGGAGTCTTAACCTGCAATGTATGAAGTAATTTATTCCAATAATCCTTCACCTTTTGCAATTCAGTATCAACCCTTTCAAAATCCTCAAATTCCACAATATCATTAGAAATACTATCTAGATCATCATCTTCACCTATCATAGCTACGAGTTCAATCTCCATATTAGGCTCCAGATAAATTTTAGAAGTAACTGCTAAGCAGGGGTCTATTCCAGCTCCTACCCTGTTTGAAAGTCCTACTCTCTTTAATGCATCTGGGCTTTCTACGCTTCCTCCTCTACCTAGAAACTCACCTCTGTCCCCAGTAAAGCTTTGATTCTCCCCACCAACTAATTTTAAGAAAGCATTTAGTTTACCAAAATTCTGACTATAAGTATTTGTAGCATATATATATTTGTTTTCCTCATTGAAATAAGTAACAATATGCTGAGCAGTATGCTCCCTTGCAACCCCCATTACAATCTCCGCATAATAGGTTATACTTAACTCTCGAGCTATATCGCTATTATTCACAAGTTTTATTTTACATAGCTTAAGGTTATGTGACATAGGCACAAACATGATTACTTCACCCATAATTCCATAAACCTCATGTTTAAAATTTGAATATCCAAAGCCATGCTGGATTAAATATTCTCCACCATCTCTTATAGGTTTGGGTGTAATGGACCACACATTTCCAAAAGTATCATCTCGCAAATATATAGCTTCTGAGGGTTCATCACTTACCCAATCATTTGACCAAGTAGTAATTTTATTCTCGCGACTATTACCATGCCAAGTATAAGCTGCTCCACATTCTGACACATGAAATCCAAAATTGCCATTGGAAATTACATTTATCCAAGGTGCTGGTGTATTATTAAAATCTTTAAGTAGAATGGTGTAATTTTCATTTTCTACATCAAAGCCTCCTAAGTCATTAAAATACTCTAATGGTTTAATATCGAACTTGTGAGTTTTAAAAGTAAATTTATTTTCTGTTTTTTTCAAAAATGGTTGTTTTTCTATTTTCTCATAGTTATTCCTAATTTGAGATACTAACATCCCCTTGGATGAATCTATAACTATTCTAGCTATAGCTATAAAAAGATCTATATCCTCCTCCCTTATAGTTGCCTTATTAAGTATAAATAGTCCCCCTGGTTTATTTTCTTTATCTCTTAAGTGACTACTACCTACCAAATTTTTAATATCAGCTTGTAGTGGTTGATCATATGAGGTTTTTTGAAGATTTATTATTACCAAATCAACTTTTAGTCCTTTAAGGCTTAAGTATTCATGGGCATTTACAAGTTGACGAGCTAAGTCTCTATCTTTGCTCTCCCTTGCTATAAGTAACATTATAGGTAAATCTCCTGAAATACCATATCCCCAAAGAGTAGATTGACCCGTCTTTACCTTTTTTATAAATTCTCCTCTTTCTTTAAAAGTAGAATTTAAAAACAAAATTTTAGAAGCCATTACTTGGTATAAGTTTGCTTGGGTAGATTTTATACCTAAATATTTCATATCTACCTGAGTTTGACTCCACGCTAAATCAAATACCCTATCTACATTGTGAAGTTCACTATATTTTTTAGCTAGACTTATTACTTCCGCTTTACTATTAGCTATTGATGTAGTGAAGGCTATAATACAGGTTTCGCCAGGTTTTATCTTAACCCTCCTTCTTAAACTTATTATAGGATCCAGTACCGCCCCCACAGTATTAGTTAAAAGTGAATCTCGTTTCATTGTTCTTGGATGTATTATGTTTTCACCACGGCCTATGAAATTCTCTCTGCTAGTTTCATATTGAACAGTTCCTATGGTAGTTCCATAAACTGCAATAGTTTGCATAAGCCAAGGTTGCAATGTACCTTTAGCTCTAGGTCTTCTCGTTGCCAGGATACAGCTAGGATTATCTATATACTCTGTTTTTACAAATAGATTACCAAAGGCTGGATGCACTATATCCGCATCATAATGAGCCAGCGTTACTTCTAAATAACTAGTTATTTCTAAACTTTTACTCTTTGTACCATGATTTGTAATGGATAATCTTCTTACTTCTGAATCATCTTCTGTAGACACCGTAATTTCCATGCGAGTAGTAATATTGTTATCACCCCTCGTAAATTCTGCTTTGTCTAAGGCGAAGGTTACTTCATAGCTATCCCCTTCACTTTTACAAGGTTCATAAGCCGCGCTGAAGTATTCATTTTTATCCACATCTTTGATATACACAAACATGCCTGTATTATCTTTAGTAACATCTTCTTTCCATCTATAAATCATAGTTCTATTCCTTGAAGCGTACCCCGCCCCACTATTAGAAATCATTAAGGAATAACTTCCATTTGAAATTAAATGTGTTTCTGGCGATTCTGTGTTTGCTGTAGTATATTTTCTAACTATAATCTTTTGTTTTCCCATAGTAGTTCCCGATACATTAAATTTATATTCCCTATCATACACTACTCTTTTAGAAATTTTTTCTTGAAGTAATAGTTCTGTAGCTTTCACCTTTGGCAAGCTATGAAATCTTTTTTGGAGAATATTGTTTAATAATACATTGTCTATTGCCATTAAGCTCATTCCTTCATGGTGAATCATAAAACACTTAATAATAGCTTTAGATTCCTCACTAGGTATTCTATTTTTGGTATAATCTGCAGCTTCATAAAAGCCATAAGTTCCCTCCAAGCCTTCACTAGCAAGTTTACGAAGATTATCATAAGACCCTCTGAAATCAGTTTGCAATGCCATCACCGTAGAATATGGAGAAATAACCAATTCATTTGCTAATCCTCGCTTTAAGCCTACTCCAGGTATTCCGAATGCCTTATATTGATAATTTAAATTTACATCAAAATTGTAAAATGCAGATTCAGAGATTCCAAAAGGCACCTCTTTTTCATTACAATATTTCTTTTGTGCCTGAATTACAGCTTTGTAGGTTTCGTCTAGCATTGTACCCTTGTAATTTTTCATTATAAGTAAGGGCATCAAGTATTCAAACATAGTTCCACTCCAAGAAACGAGTCCCTTACTTTTGCCCATGAGAGTCATAGATCTACCAAGCACAAACCAATGTTTTTTAGGAACATCTCCTTTTGCTATGGCTACAAAGCTAGCCTGCCTTGATTCAGATGCTAATAAATCATAATAGCTCTTACCCAAATTATCATTCTCTACGTCATATCCAATACTAAATAATTCCCGTTCTTTGTCGTATACCATTTTAAAATCTGTAGCTTCCGCCATAGAGTTTAGTCTTTGTTTCAAGTTCTCAATGCTACTAATAATCATTTGAAATTTTTCTTTTGCGTTTTGTAAAGATATTTTTAATTTTTTTAAATATTCATCATTTTGGGGCTTACTATTTAACATATTTAATATTTTACTTATTTTTTTTGGAATAGCATTTAAAGCTGTTCTTTCTAATAAGCTGCTTAAAGAATTACTAATATCTAAATCAATGTTTTCTTCCAAAGTAATATTAAACCAAGGGAAAAATTCATTTATTTCCTCTAAAAACCCTTCCACATCACCTTTAAGCTTTTTATTCCAATATAATTCATTTTTGCATCCATTTTTATCCATTTCTTTAGCCTTACTATATAAGTCTACAAGCATAGTTTGCCAGGATTTAAAATCAATTACATCATTATTTAAGTTTCCTATTAGGACCTGATATAATTCTTTTATTCCCATAGCCTCTTCTATTTCGTCACTAGCAAGCCTCATGGTGTCTTGCAACCCTCTAACCTGCATCTGGTTAAATACTGGAACACTTAAATAATCCTCAAGGGCCTGTGAAACTACCCACAAGTATCCAACTAAATTCCCGCTATCCACAGTGGATACATATCTTGGATAAAGTGGTGTTTTATTTTTAGTATCATACCAATTATAAAAATGACCTTTGTAAGTAGCCATGTCTTCCATTGAAGTCATACTCTTTCCTATCCTACTTACAGTGTCTATAATTCCTATATATCCTAAATCATAGGCAACTATATTTGAGGTCAATCCCATACCTAAATCCGTTGGAGAAGTTCTATGTGCTACTCCATTAGGTGGATCTTGCTGGTAATTATCAGGTCCAAGCCAATTATTTTCGTCATTAATAAAATCTTCAAAATAAGCCCAAGTTTTTCTACTTATTTTCCTTAAGAAAATCACTTCTTGTTCATTCATTTCAAGGGTTTCTAAACCTCTATCGCGACTTATAAAATAGGCAACTAAAGGGCTTAAAAGCCATAGGGCGCAGGAAGGTATACTAAGAATTCCAATATTTTCTCCACTATTAAATGCTAGAAATAAAATCAACAATGAAATTGCACTACCCATCCACATAAAAGCTATAAAATTTTTAAATCTTTTTCCTAGTTTCACCTCCACGTCTGCTGCTGTCTGCCACTCTAATAAATTTTTCTTGCTAATAATCAATCTATATAAGGTTCTAATTATGGCATCTAGCATAAGGTATGCTTGAAAAGGTATAAAGCAAAAAATCAAAAATACCTGTTCTATAGCCATCTTACTATTTTGAATTTTACCTGATAAACTTATACCTACAGCCGGAGATACTACAGCTTCTGTTACATCAAAAAGTATAGGGGCTATTATCGCAACAAAGGCTGTAATAAACCATTTATCCGTACCATCAGGCAATATTCCACTTAAAGTAAGTATAAGGAGTATTGTAATGGTTGGAGCTAATAAACTTCTTCTTAGGTTATCTAATATTTTCCATTTAGACATTTTGTTTAAAGGTGAAGAACTTTTAAGCCAAGGTAATAATTGCCAATCTCCTCTAGTCCACCTATGGAGTCTCATACAACTTGAATTGTAATAAGCTGGGTATCCATCTATAAACTCCACATCCGTAACTAAGGCAGTCCTAACATATGCCCCCTCTAATAAGTCGTGGCTTAAAACTGTATTTTCAGGTATCTCATCTTTTAACATATAATTAAAAACATCTACATCATAAATTCCTTTTCCAGTAAAAATTCCTTCTCCAAATAAATCCTGATATACATCAGATACAGCAGTAGTATACAAATCTATGCCTGTTTCACCAGAGAATATCTTTGAAAATAGGGTTTTATGTGCACTAAGAATTGATACTCCTATTCTTGGTTGCATAAGCCCATATCCTCTACTCACAGTTTTTTTACTATGATTTATAACAGCATTATTTAGGGGATGAGCCATGGCACCTATTAATTTTTTAGCAGAGTCCCTTGGGAGCTTTGTATCTGCATCTAAGGTAATAACATATTTAACCGTTCTCAGTATTTGTGCATTGTTACTTATTACATTGTAACTGGTATTTTCACTCCCTCGAAGAAACTCATTAAACTCCATAAGCTTTCCACGTTTTCTTTCCCAACCTATCCACTTATCTTCACTTTTATTGTACTGTCTTACTCTGTTTAAGAAGAAGAATATTTCCTTCCCATTAGTACAATACTTTTTATTTAGTAATTCTATGGCTAGAAGCCCTTGGCTCACTACTGCTTTATCTCCTTCTTCCTCCCTTGTAGCACTATCCTTAAAATCTCCAAGTAAAGCAAAATATAAATTGTTTTGTGAATTGGCTAAATAGTATATTTCTAAGTCAGCTATTAACTCTTCTACCCTAGAAAGATTATTGAGTAAGGTTGGAATTACAACCACTGTACTAAATTTCTCTGGTATTACTTCTTTAAACTCCATTTTAGGAATAAAAGATGGAGAAATTAAAATACTTACACTCCAATTGAAAATCGATATTGCTATTTCGCTACAAGGCACTAATATCACAATTATAGCTACAACATATCTCCATAATACTTTATCATTATCATATAATAGACTAAACACAATAAATAGAGATATTATTAACATTGTGAACACAATAATAGTACCTATATATAAATTTTCTCTATTGTTTTTTGTGATATTTGTAAACCAGCCTATACCTGTATTCTTGTATCCTATTTTTTCCTTCAATTCTTGGATTCCTTCATCTACCAAATAATACCCAACATGCTGTTTATAAATATTACTTTCTGATGCTTCATTTTCCTTGCAACATTCAATAATTTTTTTTGCTATATAGGATTCTGGAAGCTTTGTATGTTTGTATATCTTTTCTATTTCATGCCTATAATTATCTCTTGACTTAAAATCCATTTCTCCGTAAATACAAGCTGGATCATCCCTCAATATACACTCTACAGAACTTAATTTTTCAAAATGATTTTTCCAATTTAAACCTTCAATAACTCTTATACTATTAATAGAATTACCCATAGATATTTCAAAATTAGCTTCCATTTGATGCTCTAGGGATATGATTTTTTCTGAGCTTGTTTCAAGCGCTCCAAGTTTTTCATCTATATAATCATAAACCTCTTTAGAATCAATGCCATTATCCCTGAGTAGTTTCAATAATCTTTCCGTAAAATGAGAATTAAATGTGTGCTTTTCACTATTTAATAGTGATAGTACAGTGTCAACCTTACCTTCATTGAAACTATTAATTAACCGCTCTGCAACAAGTTCTGCTTGCTTTTTATCCTGCTCTGCATTAACAATTTTCTCAGTTATTTTACTAATATTTTGTATTAATGCTATTCTAAGCATTATAGGAATAGCCCATAGTTCACCGGTGGTTAGTAAAGTGTTCTTTTGGTAAGCCCTAATAAAGTT
This sequence comes from Clostridium sp. FP1, assembly GCF_011065975.2. Classification (NCBI taxonomy): domain Bacteria; kingdom Bacillati; phylum Bacillota; class Clostridia; order Eubacteriales; family Clostridiaceae; genus Clostridium; species Clostridium sp. FP1. Next base: position 4,510,287 of record NZ_JAAMNJ020000001.1, read on the forward strand.
TACAATAACACTTTCATCAATTCTACCATCAGTGTGGGATACCATTTCAATAGCAATATGATATACCCTTGGATACCCCTTTATAACTCCTTTATATATAACTGGCAGGTCATTATAATATGTTTTTGGCATATTATGTTTTATACTTTTATACTCTTTTTCTACCAAATAAAGATTATCCAAAAGCCATTCTGCTGCAGGTACTACTTCTCTTTTACTTTTTCCTTCCTTATATATGTCTTCGTAGCCTTTTAAAATTTTTTCATAGCTTCTATCTAAATTACTAATAAGCTTTTTCTTGCAATTAGTATTCTTGATATCAGAGTAATGGTGTGCTATTTCAGAGGCATGTTTTTCTAAATCCTCTCTATTAACATTTATGGTTGGAATATCTTTTAGTAAATTTTCTTCTTGATAATAATTTATATTTTTCCTTACCACTAAGTAAATTAAACCACTTATTACGACTATTGCCCCTAATGTAAGATAAAGCACTATAACCACCCTTTCAACGCTTTTTGTTAATTATGTTTATGAAGATTTAGGACTAACTCAAATTATTATCTCCAACTAACCCTTTAATTATTAGTAAAAATAAGAAAAAGAACTCACAATAAAATCATTGTGAGTTCTTTTTCTTATTTTTATACTAAATTTCATAAAATTGTTGGAAGGATTTTGTAACATAAGTATGGTCCATTACTCCGCCTAATTCTCTTATGGAATGCATAGCTAGGGTTGGACTTCCCATATCCACTGAGCGTATATTTAAATGAGTTGAAGATATTGGTCCTATAGTTGAACCTCCACGGGCATCAGAACGATTAACAAATTTTTGTACTGGTACTCCTGCTTTTTCGCAAATTAATTCATAAACAGCATCAGAGTTACTATCAGTGGTATAACTTTGACTAGCACTAATTTTTATAACAGGGCCTTTATTCATATAAAGCTTATTTGTTGGATCGTTCTTTTCAGGACTGTTAGGATGAACAGCATGTGCATTGTCTGCAGATATTATAAAAGATTTAGAAATAGCTCTTAAAAAATCCTCTCTATTTTTACCCTGCGATATTGTAATGCGTTCTAAAATATCAACTAACATATTAGAGTCAGCTCCCTGCTTAGTTGAGCTTCCTACTTCTTCATTATCAAAGCAAACCATTACATTTGTTGCCTCTACAGCTTGCACTCTGGTCAATGCTCTTATTCCTGCATGTACCATAGCTAAATCATCTAATCTTGAACTAGAAATAAATTCATTATTTAAACCTATAATTGCTCCCTTTTCATATTCATAAAGAAATAAATCAAAATCTATAATTTGTTTAATGTCTACAGATAGTTCACTTGCAATGGCACTTATAAGGTAATTCTTCTTTTCTAATTCGGTGCTCACCATTGATAACAGTGGCAGCGTATCCTTTTGTTTATTTAGTTCAATTCCAGTATTTATATCTCTATTCATATGAATAGCTAGATTAGGTATTATCATTATAGGCTTATTAATATTTACTAGCCTAGTCTCTGGGTATAAAATATTATCACTTCTTAAAGTTACCCGTCCTGCTACGGCTAGCGGCCTATCCATCCAAGTATTGAGTATTGGTCCGCCATAAACCTCAGTATTTAATTTTACATATGTATTATCAACTACCATTTCTGGTGATGGCTTAATTCTAAAGCTAGGTGAATCTGTATGAGCTCCAATAATTTTAAATCCATTTTCTTCAATTTCTCCCTTTCCAACTACAAATGCAGTTAGTGCAGAGTCATTTTTCGTAACAAAATATTTCCCACCTTTTTCAAGGTTCCACTTTTCTTCTTGTTTAATTTCCACAAAGCCTTCTTTAGACAAATCTTCTTTAACCTTTGCTACAGCATGAAAAGCTGTTGGACTATCATAAATATAATCAATAAGATTTTGGGCAAATTCTAATTCACTATTCATATATATCCCTCCAATGCATATTGTGGCACATAAGCACTTTGCTTATCCCCTTTCACTATTATAACAAAATTTTTGGTAATATTTCTATAAATTCTAAATTAATGCTATAATTAATTGTTAAATATATGTTTAAAAATTAATAGTTTAAATTATACTATATAATTAGAGGTGAAAATATGTTATCAAAATTTTTAATTTCAAAATTCATAAAGAATCCTGAGGACACTACTAATAAAAAAGTAAGAGTTGCCTATGGTTACCTAGGCGGTTTAGTTGGAATTATAGTAAACTTAATTCTTTTTATTACAAAACTAATAATAGGAATACTATTAAATAGTATAGCAGTTACTGCAGATGCCTTTAATAACCTTTCAGATGTAGCTTCTTCCGTTATTACCATTTTAGGATTTAAGCTAGCTAGTAAACCTGCCGATAAGGAGCATCCTTTTGGTCATGGAAGGCTTGAATATATTTCTGGTCTTATAGTTTCTTTCTTAGTAATACTAGTAGGTTTTGAGTTTATTAAAACCTCCTATAGTAGAATAGTTAATCCCTCAAAAGTAATTTTTAACCTTATACCCTTTATATTAATATTAGTGTCTATAATTTCCAAACTTTGGATTAGTGGATTTAATAAGACCCTAGGCAAGGCTATAAAATCTTCTGCATTAGAAGCTTCTTCCTTTGATGCATTAAGTGATGTAGTTAGTTCAAGCTGTGTTGCACTATCACTGCTTCTTTCTATATGGATTGACATTCCTATAGATGGTTACATAGGAATGCTAGTATCCTTTTTCATAATCTATGCTGGCTTTTCACTTATAAAAGACACAATGAATCCCTTGCTTGGTGAGGCCCCTGACGTGAACCTTGTGAAAGGTATCCAATATAAGCTACTATCCTATAACCATATTACTGGCGCCCACGATTTAGTTATCCATAACTATGGACCCAGTAGATGCATGGGTTCTATTCATGCAGAAGTTCCCTGTGATATTTCTATAGTTGAAATTCATGAGATTATAGACAAAGCTGAAAAAGAGATTTCAGAAGAATTTGACATACATTTAGTTATTCACATGGATCCTATAAATACAGATGATGAAGAAGTTAATGATTGCCGAATAGAGCTTTTAAATGTATTAAAATATTTTCCTATAATAAAATCGATTCATGATTTTAGAATTGTGGGCAGTGGTGAATATAAAAATTTAATTTTTGACGCCGTAATTGATTTTAACCCAAGCTTTACAGCAGATGATGAATCCAAACTAGGAGATGCAATTAATAGTGAACTGAAAAAATGTTGCCCTCAGTATAATGCGTTGATGACATTAGATAGAGATTATTTAGGGGTAGTATAAATGAAAAAAAGAAAGTATAAGTAGAATTCTATTCTTCTTTGGAATTTTTATGTGCCCCTAAGGAATATCCCGAGGACTACTTAGACTAAATAAGTATAAAATTTCGACTTCGTTCCTTGCAATAAGAAGCGAAAAAACATTGAAATTCCATTTAGAAATTCTTCTTTTGCAAATATAAAATTCTCGTGAGCCTGCCAGGACGGCAGGCTAGCGAACCTGAGCCAGGAAGGCGAATGTGAGCGTCAGAGAATTTTATATTTTCAAAAGTTTAGAATTTCTTAATGAAATTTCACGTTTCGAGCTCATATTACAAGGCACGAAGTCGATTTTTTCACTTATAAGCACACTTCATTACTAATCATGTCCTTGTAAGTTTGTCTTTTGCATATGAGTCTATGCTTTCCTTCACTTACTAAAACTACCGCAGCCTTCCGTATTTTATTATAATTACTACTCATTGAATATCCATAAGCCCCCGTTGAAAGTACAGCCATAAGGTCTCCAGTATCAACCACTGGTAATCTTACACCTTCTAATAATATATCTCCACTTTCACAGCACTTACCAGCTATTGTAACTACCTCCATACAAGGTTCATTTATTCTATTGGCAAGTACACATTGATACTCTGCATTGTATAATGCCGGCCTTATATTATCTGTCATGCCACCATCTACTGCCACATATTTTCTTACATTTGGTATATCCTTTATAGCCCCTACAGTATATAAAGTAATTCCCGCATTAGCTACAATAGACCTCCCTGGCTCTATTACAAGCGTAGGTGATTTTATTCCATACTCCTTGCACTTAATTTTAGCTTCCTGGATTATTACTCTGCAGAAGTCCTCTATTTCTTTTGGCTCATCACCTTTGTTATAATAAACGCCAAAGCCTCCCCCTAGATCCAATTCTTCTATATCATAACTGAATTTTTCTTTAATATCCTTAATGAAAGACAACATTATGCCCACAGCATCTCTGTAAGGTTGTAACTCGAAAATTTGAGACCCTATATGACAGTGTAGTCCTGCAAGTTTTATATTTGAAAAGCTTAACGCAGTTTTTATAACTCCCTCTAATTCGTTATTTAATGCAGTAAACCCAAACTTTGAATCAATTTGACCAGTTTTTATATACTCATGAGTATGAGCTTCTATTCCTGGAGTTACGCGAAGAAGAATCCGTTGCATAATGCCTTTTCCCATTGCCTTTTTATGTATAATCTCCATTTCATGAAGATTATCTACCACAAAAGTTCCTACCCCCAGTTCTATCGCCATTTCAATTTCATCCAATGTTTTATTATTACCATGGAAATACACCTTTCTTAATGGAAAATCAGCCTTATAGGCAGTATATAATTCTCCCCCTGAGACTACATCCAAATATAGTCCTTCACTTTTTACAATTTCGCACATAGCCATAGTTAAAAATGCTTTTCCCGCATAAGCTACCTTATTCCCATTTTCCTGACCTTCAAAAGCTTTAGAGAACCTCCTACAATTACCGCGTATAAGCTGTTCATCCATTACATAAAGAGGGGTTCCGTATTCCTTAGCTAGAGCCTGCGCACTAACGCCTGCAATATTTAATTTATTATTTTCGTCCACTATATTACCAAAAAATCTCACATGAATCCCTCCTTCTATAGCTTATTTACATATTAAATTCCTTTGCAATAACTTGTATAGCCTTTAATTTATCTTCTGTTTTAATAGCGCAAGTAATTCTTATTTCTGAAGTAGTAATCATTTTAATCTCGATACTGTTTTTGCTAAAAACCCTAAACACTCTAGCTGCTACTCCTGAGGTTGTTTTCATTCCAAGCCCCACCACTGAAAATTTAGTTATATCCTCATCAACTATGACTTTATTATCTACTATTGCGTTATCTATAATTTCTAAACTATCCTTTAAACTTTCTTTAGGAATTGTAAAGGATACATTTACGGTTCCATCTATAGGCGACGTTTGACTTATCATATCTATATTAATTCTTTTACTTCCTATAGCTTCAAATATAGTGGCCAATATATTCACGTCTTTAGGTATACGCTGGAGAGTTACTGCCACATCCTCATCACTAGTTGCTATTCCCGTTACTGGTTTACTTTCCATATCCATATTTTTAACCTCCCTAATTACAGTTCCTTTAATATCGCTATTACTGAGCCCTACATATATAGGGATACCATATTTTTGAGCAAGCTCTATAGACCTTGAATGCATTATTTGAGCTCCCAAACTGGCTAGCTCCAGCATCTCTTCATATTCTATTTCATCTAATTTCTTAGCCTCTCCATATGCTCTAGGATCTACACTATATATTCCAGCCACATCCGTATATATTTCACAGCTACCGCAAAGTTTAACAGCCAAAGCTACGGCAGTGGTATCCGACCCACCTCTGCCTAAGGTGGTAATATCACCATCTCCATTTATTCCTTGGAAGCCAGCAACTATTACAATTTTGCCTTCTTTTAAGCTTTTTTTAATTTTCTTATCTTGTATATCCTTAATTAATGCCTTACCATATTGTCCACTAGTTTGAATGCCAATTTGGTGTGCAGTATAGCTTATAGCATCGCATCCTAAAGCCTTAATTGCCATGGCGAGTAGTGCACTTGAAATCATTTCTCCTGTTGATAATATAGCGTCGAGTTCCCTCTTATCTGGTTCCTGCGTTATACCTTTTGATAGAGCTATTAAATCATCCGTAGTTTTCCCCATAGCAGATACAACTATAACTAAATCTGTGTTTTCATTTTTTCTTTTTACTATACTTTGTGCAATACCTTTAATTTTCTCTGTAGTGCCTACAGAAGAGCCTCCATATTTTTGAACAACCACTGCCATAATTCAATCATTCCCCTTTATATCTAGTGTACTTGCTTGTGCACTGATTGATTTTACCTATTTTGTGAAATGTCGTTAAATCAACTACTAATATTTTTAGAATTACCTCCAGGAACATCAAGCTATTGTTTCAAAAAAAATAAATGCAGCAAAGGAACACCTTTGCTGCATAAAAATACATATTTTTATACAAACTTCGTGTACCTTGTAGTTCTCCACTGAAAAATCAGTGACAGTCGTACACATATTATATGTAAAACCAGAAAATATTTTCACAAAATATATCTTCTTCGGCTATAGCTCCTTTCCTTATTCATCCTCGCCTGTCAGCTCCGAACAAGTACTTTTAGATATAGCACCTCTACCCTAGGTAGTTTACTTATTAAATTAGTTCTTAGTCTATCACAGTATGTTTATAAGCACAAGTATTAATTATAAATGTTCTTGCTAAAATATCTATCTCCTCTATCGGGCAGTATCACAACAATATTCCCCTTTTCAATGGTTTTTCCAAGTTTTATTGCAGCTACTAATGCAGCCCCCGAAGAGCTACCTACAATAAGCCCTTCTTTTACTGCAATTAGGTTTAGCATGTTTAAAGCTTCATCATCAGAAACCTTTATAATGTTATCCACTAAACTCATGTCCATGGTTCCAGGCACAAAATTGTTTCCTATTCCTTCTATATCATAACAAAACTCTTCACCACCACCAAGAGTTGAACCATAAGGATCCACTAATATACCCTTTGTATTTTTATTCATTCCCTTTAAATATTTCATAACACCACTAAAGGTACCGCCACTACCTGCTCCTGCCACAAAATAATCAATTTCGCCTTCTAAGGCATCATATATTTCTGGTCCTGTAGTTTCATAATGAGCCTTTGGGTTCGCATTATTTTCAAACTGCTGGAGTGAAATAGAATTAGGAATTTCATTAAGTAGTTCTTTTTCTTTGGCAATAGCCCCTAGCATTCCGTCTTCCCTCCGTGTATTAATAATAGTTGCTCCTAATGCTCTCATCAGGGTTTGCTTTTCTACAGAAAACTTTTCTGGAACCACAAATATTACTTTGTATTCTTTATTTAAGGCTGCAAGCGCAACTCCTATGCCAGTATTTCCTGCAGTAGCTTCGACAATGGTATATCCAGCCTTTAAAATACCCTTGTCTTCTGCATCTTTTATCATGTAAACTCCAACTCTATCTTTAACACTACCACCGGGGTTCTCCCCCTCTAGTTTTGCGAAGATATTTACACCTTCTTTTACGCCCAAATTATTTAATTTAATAAGTGGTGTATTTCCTATAATATCTAATATGCTATTTATATATTTCACTGCTAACACCCCTATTTAGAACTAATTTTGCATATTCTTTTGCACCTTCTAAGGAATGGTCTTTATAATTTCCACATTGAAATTTATTGGCTGCTGGTGTCTCCTCTGACTCTATTACCTTTGTAAGTCCATAATTTAAAGTTTCTATAACCTTATCCACACTCACATCATTCCATGTAATCATATAAAACCCTGTTCTACATCCCATAGGTGAAATGTCTATAATTCCCTCCATTACTTCTCTCATATATCCAGCAAGCAAATGCTCTAAGGTATGGATAGCTGCTATATCCATAAACTCAACATTTGGTTGCATGAATCTTAAATCAAACTTTGTTACTATATCACCCTTCTCACCTACCTTTACCTCGCACTTTCTTACAAAAGGTGCCTTTACCTTTGTGTGATCTAATGAAAAACTTTCAACTTTAACCTTTTCCTTAGACATTTCTTCTTGCATTAATAATGAATTAAATTTCATAATTTAGCCCTCCTTTATTTGCTACTGCAATGAAAATCCCAGTTTCAGTAAATTCACCTTTGCTAGAATATCCTTTGCATTTTAAATTTGTATTTTCAATATTCACTATGTCAAACCCAACGCCAGTTAACCACTCTTCCAACTGCTGATTTGAAAAACCAAGCCATTCGTCAAACATCTCATCCTTTGCCCACTGACCATTGTGCTCTAGTACATCTGATATTATTAAAGTCCCATCTTTTTTAATTATTCTATACATCTCCTCAATAGCTTTTTTAGCATCCTTCACATGATGAAGAGCCATATTAATAAATACCACATCTACAGATTCATCAAATAAAACCAAGTTATCTATGGATGATTTTATTGGATATACATTGTTGAATTTTTTAGTTTCCATTAATTTTTTAGATTCTCTAAGCATATTTACAGATTGATCTATAGAAAATACAATACTTGCCTCTAATGCCAGTGCCAAGGATAAAAATCCAGTACCGCATCCAAGGTCAGCCACTACTTTATCTTTTATATTTACTTTAGATAATACCTCATACTTTAACCTTTCCTCAAAATACTCACTTCTTATTACGTTCCAACTTTTAGCTATCTTATTAAAATAATCTAACGAACCCATAACATCGCCTCCATTTAATTTTTGCGTAACATATTTAAAAATAGTGTTGTGGCTAAGACCTTTCTCAAAAATACAGATATATTTTTGACGTCAAAAAAGCCCGTCTCCTTTTATAGAGACGAAGCTATAAACTTCGCGGTCCCACCCTAATTAGATATAAAATCTCACTTAATTTCAAGCACAAAATGCTTTATCGCTTTAACGGGCCAACCCGTAGTCCCCTACTATAATTTCGGGTCCATACTCCAAAGGGCACTTCATATATCTTTCGGTAGAAGCTTCTCAGCAGTGCTTCCTCTCTGTACCCTTCGAACATATTACTTTCCTTTTTCATTGTATATATTAGTATTCATATAGGAATAGTTATGTTTTTATTATATGCCATATTTTATTTTTGTCAACCCTAGTTTTTAACTTATTTTCAATTGTTGAATTATATATTCTTCTAATTTAGGCGGTGTCTAAATTATATTATCACGGTTTTCTATATCACCATTTTCTATGCTTGTGAATATTATATATTGATATGATGATATGGAGTGTGATATTTATGCAAGGTACTATTAAAAATATTTTTCCCGGTGGCAATACTTCAAGAGGCTTCTATTCCTTCTATAGGTATATATTAGGTCAGGATGAAGCAAGAAGAATAATATGCATAAAAGGAGGCCCTGGAACAGGTAAATCCTCCTTAATGAAGAAAGTTGGTAAATACTTTAATGAAAAAGGCTACGACATAGAATACCATCACTGCTCTTCTGATAATAATTCATTAGATGGATTAGTTATTAAAGGACTTAATGTAGCAATACTTGATGGGACTTCACCTCATGTAGTAGACCCCGTAAATCCTGGAGCTGTAGATGAAATTCTAAACATGGGAGATTGTTGGGATGAGGAAGGCTTTAAGAAATATAGGCATAAAATAATCGACACAAACAAAAAAGTGGGTAAAACTTTTAAAAGAGCCTATAAATTTTTTGGAGCAGCTAAATTAGTTTATGATGATTGGTATACCTATAATAATGAAGCCTTAAATATTAATAAGCTAAACCTACTAAAAGAAAATCTAAAAGAATCACTATTTACTACTCCAGCATCTAATATGGGTTATGATAGACATTTATTTGCTACAGCTTTTACACCTAATGGTATTATCACCTATATTGAAAACTTGTGCTCAGATTACAAGAAAATTTATGTACTAAAAGGCGGTCCTGGTACTGGCAAGTCAAGTATACTAGAATTCTTATCTTCTGAAGCCTTAAGGCGTGGTCACTATGTAGAAATTTTCCATACACCCCTTATTCCTGAAAAAATCGAGCATATATTGATTCCTGACTTAAATGTTGCCATATTAACCTCCAATGAAATAAACAATTTAGATCTACCCGGTACTGTAATTGACATGAGAGACTGTTTAAATCTTAGTACCCTTGAAAAAAACAAAGCTGAAATGGAATATGATGCAACCCAGTTTTTCACACTTTTAAACAAGGGTTTAGCTACAATAAAAGAAGCTAAAGCTCTACATGACGAACTTGAAACTTCCTTTATTCCAAATATGGATTTTTCTAAAGTAGATGAAGTATTGACAAAGGTTATTAAAAAGATAAATGGATATGAAGATGATTATTTAAATAACAAATAAATTTTAAAGAGCTGCGGTTATCCACAGCTCTTTTCACTTAACGCACAGTGCTGTGCACTTAATCCATATTGAATTCTTTTAAGGCTGATGCAATAGTGGGAGCATCAAGTTGAACCTCTTCTTTAGCTCCCACCTTCATATCACTGTATATTTATTTTTTATATGCAAACACTAGGCACATAAAAATAAACTTTAGCATAGTATATAATAATACATTCATTATTCCACTAAGATATCCTAACCTTTAATGGAGGCGCTTACATTGATGTTTTTTATAAAAAACTATACATTTGAAAATATAAAACATAAGCTTTTAATATTATACATACTTAATGTAACAGATATATTCTTTACTCTTTTACTCCTGTCTACAGGCTTATTTATGGAGGCAAATCGCTTAATGATAAATGTAGTTCAAAGTACATCTGCTAGTTTTATATTGAAAATCGTACTACCAGCCCTATTATTATTATATATATACATTAGAATGAAAAGAGCAACCGTAACTCAACTAAAACAATCTAACATTATTCTTAATATTATTACTGGAGTTTATATCATAATCAATATTTCTCATTTAGTATGTTTCTTGCTATTTGGTTTATTTATAAAATTTCCTATGTAATAAAAGTGCTTGAGAGTGATCCCAATGCAATTGGAAGGGTTTGCTTCCATATGCTATAATTATAAAAATATATAAAATATATTTCAAATTAATTATATAAGGGGGTAAATGAATGAATAAATCAAAGGTATTTTTTACGAACTTAAGAACAAAACCTGGATGTAATCTATTAGATAAGCTTCAAAAACTTGTAGTAGAGGCAGGTATAAAAAACATAGATTTTAAAGATCAATTTGTGGCTATAAAAATTCATTTTGGAGAGCCGGGTAACCTTTCATACATACGGCCAAACTATGCTGCAAGTATTGTTAAACTTATTAAAGAGTTAGGTGGAAAGCCATTCCTTACTGATTCAAACACCTTATACGCTGGAAGAAGATCTAATGCTATAGACCATATTGAGTCAGCTATGGAAAATGGTTTTAATCCCATTTCTGTTGGATGTAACGTAATAATAGCGGATGGATTAAAGGGTGGAGATTATAGGGAAATTCCAATCAATCAAAAACATTGTAAAACTGCTAAAATAGGTGCAGCCATTGCAGATTCAGATATAATTATTTCTATGACTCACTTCAAAGGTCATGAAATGACCGGTTTTGGTGGAGCATTAAAGAATTTAGGTATGGGCTCAGGTTCCGTTGGTGGAAAGCTTGAAATGCATTCTGCATCTAAACCTTTTATGAAAAAAAATAACTGTGTAAGCTGTGGAATATGCTTTAAGAATTGCCTGCACAAAGCAATTTCCTTCGATGAAAATAAAAAGGCAACTATAGATTATGATAAATGCGTAGGCTGTGGCCAATGTGTTGCAGTATGCCGTTTTAATTGCGCAACAGTAAAGTGGAATGAATCTGCTGATAGTGCTAATGAGAAAATTGCAGAATATACCTATGCTGTTATTAAAGACAAACCAAATTTTCATATTAGCTTTATTATGAATGTTTCCCCTAATTGTGATTGTTCTCCGGAAAACGATGTAGCAATTGTTCCAGATATAGGTATCGCTGCTTCCTTTGACCCAGTAGCCTTAGATAAGGCCTGTGTTGACATGGTTAACAGTGCAACTGCATTAAATTCAACTGAGCTTTCAGATAGACATTATCATGATGGCCTGGATAAATTTTCTCATATACATCCTGATACAAATTGGAAGGTTGGTCTAGCCCATGCAAAAGCTATTGGCATTGGTACTGACGAATATGAGCTAGTAACAGTTAAATAGAAAAGACTCTAAAATGGAGAAAGTGAATGCCATATCACTTTCTCCATTTTGTATAATTATTTAAAAGATAAATTGTAAGAAAACCTCTTAATTTAGATATTCCTTACTTTTTCATTCTTAGTATTCAATATTTCTTAGTGATAGCCCTTTTGATTTAGCCATTAAGCTATATTTTGACTCTGTTTTTTCAGTTAACAGCGTTTCTATATCTTCTACCTCTAGCTTTCCTTCACCTATATCTATAAGGCTTGCTATAATAATTCTTACCATATTCCATAAAAAATCATTACCATTAATTTCTATTTCGACCATATCATTTTTCTCAATTATGTTTATATAATTAATAGTTCTAATAGTAGATTTAGTATCAGATGTGACCGTAGTAAACCCCTGAAAGTCATGAGTTCCAACTAAAGATTCTGCTGCAATTCTCATTTCTTCTAAATTAAGTTTGCCCTCACTATGATAAACATATTTTCTATTAAATACATTTCTTAATTCATTATTATTTATTTTATACACATAAGTAATTGATTTTATGTTATATGCCACATGAAATTTTTCGCTTGCTTCTTCCATAGATTTCACTACTATATCTTCTGGTAAAAATTCATATAGATAATCCAGTATAGCCTCATTGCTTAAATCGCTATTTGTATGAAAATTCGCCATATAATTTTCAGCATGTACCCCTACATCTGTTCGCACGCAACCTGAAACCTCAATAGGTTCTCCTGCCATCTTAGACAATACACTTTGAATTTTACCTTGCAACGTTAAATCATTATCCTCTTGCTTTTGCCATCCTTTATATCTGCTTCCATCATATTCTAATATCATTTTTAAATTTCTCATATATTTCCGCCTTTAACTTATTTGATTATTCATGTTTTAATTTTGCCCAATGAATACTTTAATTATATCTTTCCTACTAAAATAAAGCTATTATATTTGCAATTATAATTACAACACACTGCACAAACTATTAAAATTTAGTTTAAGTATTTTTTCTTAGATTATGCTAACAAAAGTATATATTGCGAAGAATGCATTTGAATAAGCCTTAGTAATTCAAAATTTATTTTATTTACAGGTGCGTAAAGAAAAACATATGTTTGAGCGTAAGCGAGTTTATGTTTTTTAGCAACTGTAAATAAAATAAATTTTAGAATTACTTGGCGAAGTGAAAGCATTTTAGCAATATATACTTGACCTTATAGCATAAGCTAAGAAAAATTTCCTAATATATTGGCTCATGGTTATTCCCAGAAAAACCATCCACCATTACATCTATCCTATCCTCAGTGTCCTCTTTTATCTCTACAGGTTTTAGTTTTTTTACCGTGCCAAAGGGCTGCGCTAATGAAAGTTTATCACCACGTCCTGATATAACCCACAAGGTTTTATAGCCTTTTGGCGTTACACCTAGGTTTACTTCACCCTTTCCATCTGTAAAATATATTAGTATGTTTGTATCAGTATTATTTACATAATTAAAAACCGGTGTAAATTTTGTACCACCACCGCCAGTACTGCTTCGCTTACGTACATTATTAATGGATTTCACCTTGTATGCTTGTCTTATTTCCGTATCACATTCAAGCAGTGTTATTTCATGTTTATAAGTTTTTACAATATTAAAAACCTCTTTTATTGCTCCATGAAATTCCTCATCACTAATACTTCCACTTATGTCTATAGCCAGGGTAATTCTAGCTGTATGCCCCCTAAGTTCTCCTCTTAAATCTAATCTATTAGGTTGGCGTCTACTTCTTCTTGTAATAGTCTTCTTTTTGTCACCTTCTAGCGTTCCCATCATTTTCCTTAGATACATATTCCAAGGGATTTCACCTTTTTTCCCTGCAAGACCTTTAAGCATATCCTCCAAATAAAGAGGAACTGCGCCCTTCTCTGCTAACACTACAAATTTCTCTGTAAAATTTTTAAGGGTCTCCTCATCTATTTCCGTGGATTCTTCCCACAAATCATGAGTACTCGCAGCATCATATTCTTTTTTTATCTGCTCGTACTTAGACTCATCTTCCTTACTTTCATCTTTTTCCTCTAATAAATTTAGAGCCATTTGAATTTTATCCACATAATACTCCATAATCATATAAGGTTGCATATTTAAACTATACTTAAAATTTATACTATCTAAAGTTGTAGCAAAGTGTGGAAGATCCTTTAGATGCTGATTAACTACTATATCCATCGCCATATTAATAGCCAAGTTACTATATTTTGTTTTAAGTACTCTCGCACGATTTAAATGAAATGATAGTATGTGATAAATCTCATGCTTAATAGTGCTTTTCATCTGCTCCCCTGTAAGATTCAAAAAAATATATGGGTTGAAATAAATTACATATTTAGACAATTTAAAATTCACAGCTGTGGGCGACGTTATATCATATTTTATTTCTCTAGACATTTGAAGTAGAAAATAGCCATAAAAGTTTTCATTATCTTCTATGAGCATAAAATTAACCATAGTAACAAGTTTCAAAAATTCTTCATTAAAATCTTTTGGCATGTCTTCAATTCTTTTCAGATTAGAAATCTGGTCGTAAAGTGAGTTTTTAAGATTTTCAAATACCTTTCCCATAATATCACCTAGCCTTTTATCTCATTATAGGCCTTAAAATACATTTCAACGAAAGCTTCATTTTCCAAACATAATTTATAAACAACATTATAACTCTCTTTAATATCCTGCATAATCCCTATGCCTAGGTCCACAGGATATAACCCCAAAAACTCTACAAATCTTGTTATATCGCTATTTAAAATTTCTTTTCTATCTAAATTATGCAAAATATTCTTTGCTATCAAGTATAATCTTGTGTGGCTTTCTTTTTTTACTTTTCCTATAACCTCTTGTGTCAATTCTGAAGGCTCAAACACCTCTTCATAAGAAATTAAAGGTTTATTATTCTCCTGTTCAAAAGCCATAAACTCATGAGCAATTCTATCACCTAAATTACCTTTTAGAATATTTAAAAATACTCTTTTAGGAGTCTTATCTTTATTTGTTTTGTAAATCCTATAGCTTTTAGAAACCCGTTCAAAGCTTCTAGGAGTTGCCTTTATCTGCTCACCCTTTAGTGTACTTTGTAAATATTCCGGGAAAGTAGATATAAACTCTATAACCTTTTGCTCTATTTTATTTTCAATAGCCCAGCTCAGCCAAGCTTTTGAGTCGCTTTCCATATAAAGCCAAACAAATCTATTTTCTTGTGCTGCATCCATATCAACTACTTGATAGTCAACATCGTCTCCATATTTACTAGAAGGATTCATTGCAGCTAATATTTTCACTCTATCATGAAGCTTATACCCATTTATATCTCGGTTTAATATAAGATTCATAAGTTCTTGTTGCACAGTATGCTCACAACGGTTTATCTCATCAATAAATAAAAACACTTCTTTGCCATCATCTATCAAACTATCTATTTCCTGTAGCTTTGTATGAACCGCGTAAACAGTATTTTTTTTACTAATAGCCCTACCGCTATCATCCTTAAAACTATAGTCTTCAACTGTTGGAAGACCACCTATTTCTCCTTCTTTTAAAAGGTTTCCATCTATAACAACTAGGCTCCAGCCTTTCTTTTTTGCGAGTTCTTTAGCTAGGGCAGTTTTTCCTATACCGCTTTCTCCTACAATTATTGGTACTTCATTCGTTTCTATAACAAGCTCCGCACTTTGCAGCGTATCCTTAAAATTCATAACTTATCTCCTCTTAGATCATCTTCAATTTTTCATCAACCGCTATTTTTTTGCAGGTTTTACTTCCATATTTATAAATAAAAATGATTTTATCCAATGATATATTACCATATTTCTCATTTATACTTTCACAGTTAATAAAATCTCTTACATATTTTTCTGATATATCTTCTTTAGATAATACCTCTTTAAAAGCCATCTCTACCGTATCCCTTGGTAGGTCATTAATAAAATATTTCATTACCAGGGAATTGTGTTTTAAAAACAATATTTTTTTATTTTCATCTATGTTTAAAATGAACTTTATAGCAGCTTCATTTTCCGTAATGGCCAATATCTCCGCCTTTATAGTTGCATTTTCTATATATCTTAAAGTCTCATAATTTTTTTCTATAGCTAAAAGTTGTATTTCTTCAATTGGGCTGTCTATAAATCTTATAGAGTCATAATCTCTTTCTATAGCTAATTTTTGTAATTCGATGCTGGGGCTTTTGGCATATTTTATTGCATATCCTTTTTGCTTAATACCGATCTTTATTAATTCGGCGCTGGGATTTTCTATAAAGTCTAAAGTATTCCAAATCTTTGATACAACATATTTTTTCATATCATAAGTTGGATTTTCTATAAACTCAATGGCCATGCAATTACTTTTTATTGCCATGTCTTGCATCTGTTTTGTAGGATTTTTTATATAACGTATCATTATCCCATCTTTTTTTATAGCCCTAATCTTCATTTCCTCACTAAGTTCTTTAATATTTTTTATAATAATTGGGTTACTCTCTATCATTTGTAGAATTTTATCATCTGTCATAAAACTTCACCTCTATACTAATCATATTCAAA
The DNA here is from genome assembly GCF_011065975.2 of Clostridium sp. FP1. Classification (NCBI taxonomy): domain Bacteria; kingdom Bacillati; phylum Bacillota; class Clostridia; order Eubacteriales; family Clostridiaceae; genus Clostridium; species Clostridium sp. FP1. Next base: position 4,527,001 of record NZ_JAAMNJ020000001.1, read on the forward strand.
AGCAACTATTCATTAAGCTAGTATTTTTTTATAACTGCCTTATTAATTTAATACAATTATAGCATAAAAAAGAAAAGTATAAATAGTTGTTAACCGTCCCCCATTAATTTTCAAAATTTAATAATTTTTTATAAACTAAAAAAAGAGATATTTCTATCTCTTTTATAAACGAACCAAAATTTTTAAATTTATAATCCAAGGTACCGTTGCCCCAATTTTTGCACCTATCTTTATGATAGGTGGGTGTCCTCAGAGATGTTCAGCAGTCCTTGCCAATTAAATATTGGTCTTATAGGCCTAGTATGCATCTAGATCTTGAACTCCCGTATTAATACTGTAGGTTGAAAATAAGAGCTTCACGAATATCCCAGAAATATATATTCATATAAAATTTTTAAGTAAGTTTAATTACTATCTATTGACTTTATTATATCAGAATTAAAATAAAATTCAATAGTAAATTACAGTTTTTTTTAAATAAATTTATGAGAATAAGATGTAAAATATAATACATTCTCACTTATTATTTGTTTTATTAAATGCTATGCAATAATGCCTTGTTTTTTTAAGTATGATTTTGAATTTTCATGTAACGGCAAGGTCTCAAACTCTTTTTGCATTTTTTTCATAGTATTTAATATAACAACATCCGCAATATTCATGCCTTCTGAAGATAAAACTCCTAAATTCATAATTGTATCTTCAGCAGTTTCTGCAACAATTCCATTTCTTGCAGGTACAATAGAACCATTTATAGCTAAAACTGCGGATTGCACAGCAACTGATGCAGATGTGGAAAGCTTTAATGCACATCCTTCCTTTGCACCATCACATATCATACCGCTTGTATTTGCAAGGGTGTTCTTTATAACACCCTCTATTTGGTCTTCACTCGCACCCATTAACCATGCTATAGCTACCCCAGAACCAGTTCCAGCTGCAACACCACAAGCACAAAGCGCTGATAATCTCCCTATATAATGTTTTATATAGCTATTCATAATATGACTTATTGCAACTGCTTTAGCCAGTTTTTCATCAGTCACATTAAATTTATTTTTGTATGCTACTAATGGTAAAATTGCTGTAAGCCCATTATTTCCACTTCCGTTGCTGCTCATAACTGATAAATTTATTCCGGACATCCTAGCATCGCTAGCAGCTGCAGTTAGCATCATTGAAGAAGTCATTAAGTCCTCACAAAGAAATCCTTGCTCCATACCTTTTTTAAGACTAAATCCAACCCCCATACCCATTTTTTCTTTAAGTCCAACTTCAGCTATAGCTTCATTCATTACTACTCCATCTAACATAAAAGCTATATCTTCATGAGGAATTTTTTCAATTTCGCTTATGATTTCTCTTACTTTTAAACCATATAGAATGTTCTTTCCAATATTGCTTTTTTTATCCCCTTTTCTTAAATCTAAAAGGACTTCTCCTAGTCTTTCAATATAAACAAATCTATTATGTTTTCCGCTTATAATCACATTACAATTGCCTTTATCTGTCACAAAATTTACTTCTACATAAATCTTGTCTTCAGTATCTTTAATGTCCAATGATACCTTTCCACTATGCAAAAGTTCTTTAGCAAGTTGTACTTGCCTCTCATTAATTCCTTCAAGTACTCTTAAATCCTTTTCACTTTCTCCACCAATAAACCCAAGGGCCGCTGCGATATGAAGGCCAACTTCCTTTGTATTTGGTATACCAACTGATAATCCATTTTTGTATATATTCGGACTAACAAAAACTTTTGCACTCTCTATATAATTAAAAGCCATTAATTCTTTAGCCTTTGCGCAAGCAAGAGCAACAGCTACTGGTTCAGTACATCCCATGGCAGGAACTACTTCCTCTTTCAACGTTTCAACTATAAGATTTCTTAATTTCATGAAATCACTCCCTCTATGAATTATATTATTAAAAATATGTATACTATCAAATTTAAATATATCAAAAATTTATGTAGTCTTTATGAATGTTTTTTAATACTACTAATACATATTAAAGCAATATTCATGCCAATAAAATCATTGGTATAATAGCCCCCTTAATTTTATTTTTCTCAAAATGATAAAAACAAAAGAAAAACAGTATCAAAATGAGAATTAATTCTCATTTTGATACTGTTCCATTTTATATTCTTTTAATTTTCTATACAGCGTTGCTCTACTTAATTCTAAAGCTTCAGCAGCCTTTGTAATCGCTTGTTTGCTATGTCCAAAATGTTCTAACGCTTTTAAAATTTCTTTTTTCTCTAATTCCTTAATAGGTATAATACCTATATTTTTATTAATTTCTAAAGTATTTGATGAAGCTTTCAACCTCTTAGGCAAATCCATACATTTTATAACTGAACTACCGCACATATTTACGGCATATTCTATGGTATTTTCCAATTCACGTACGTTCCCTGGCCACTTATAATTCATGAAAATTTCTAAAACAGAATCTTCTATTTTACTTATATGCTTTTCTAGCTTAACGTTGCATTTTTCCAAAAGATAATCCATAAGAATCACTATATCATCTTTTCGCTCCCTTAATGGAGGTATATTAAGTGGGATTACATTTAATCTATAAAACAAATCTTGCCTAAACTCTCCCTCTAACACTTTTTTTTCTAAATCTTTATTAGTAGCTACAATAATTCTTACATCTATAGGAATGGATTCTTTTCCGCCAATCTTCTCAATAACGTATTCCTGTACTACCCTTAAAAGTTTAGTTTGAAGATGAATAGGCATATCTCCAATTTCATCTAAAAATATAGTTCCCTTATTTGCGAGTTCAAATTTCCCTGCCTTACCACCTCTTCTTGCTCCTGTAAATGCTCCATCCTCATACCCAAAAAGCTCACTTTCTAGTAATTGTTCTGGAATAGCTGCACAATTTATTGGAATAAAAGGCCCTTTAGCTCTAGCACTATAAAAGTGAACAGCCCTTGCAAATAATTCTTTTCCCGTTCCACTTTCTCCCTGAATAAGCACTGTAGAAGTAGATTTCGCAGCCTTTTTTGCTTCTACTTTAACCTGCTCTAAACAAGAACTACTGCCTATAATACTGTCAAAGGAAGTAACCATGGTACCCGTGGTAATATGATTTACTGTTTTTAACAAATCAGAAATATTACTAAAAGAACATACTATGCCAAAGCTTTTATCGCCGATACTAATAGGCTTTGCATCAAAAACTCCCCTGAAATGATGGCTATTATTATTATAAGTGAATTCTTTATTTTTTAAATTTTTATGTTCCTCAATAAGCAAATCAAAATCTAAACTACCAATAAATTTTTTTATATTAGTTTTTAAAATTTGATTTCCCTGAAGCTTAAATAGCTCTGCTGCTTTGGTATTATAATGAAGAATGTTTCCTGCGTGATCCGCCGCTATAATCCCTCTATCTACAGCATCGAGAACTATCTCTAGTTCACTTACTAAAAGCTTTATTTGCTCTGTATTTTCCTGTTCTAATAACTTTGATGATATTAAATCCGCCATTCTATTTAAAAAATTCATTAGATTTTCTTTATTATTTATAATAGCATCCCGTTGCTCTTCTTCAAAGGCAATAAGCCCAATAACTCCAACAGTGACATCTCCTACATGAATTGGACAACAAACCTCTGCAAATTCCTCGCAGTTGTAAGCATTCTCACATTCTAAACATGTAAAATGTTGCCTAGGATTTTCAATAATAAAACTTTCTCCTTGTGTTAAAGAAAACCCAAAAGCAGATTTTTCATTTACTTTTTCGAAAAGAGAATTTCTATATCTTCCTGTACCTGCTATTCTATTATAATTATTATCTACAACAGTCACATCTACCCCTATGACACTTGATATTGCCTCAGAAATTTTCTGAACATTTGAAACAATTTTTATCAAATCCATCTTTATCATCCTTTTGTTTTTTACTTGAATACACGCTTATTATATCTCTGGTGCCACCCAGGTTGCAAGTGGTAAGTAACTTGGCTAACTCATCACTTAAATTTCACCTTGAGGAAATAATAATTTAAATTTATTGTTTGTAAAATATTAAAATTAATATAACTTATAAACTTGGATATAATATTATTGAAGGAAGGTGTTGTTCCCATGAACGAAGGCCTAATAGTACTAGTCAGAGGAATCATTGGCTTTTTTACCTTATTGATATTTACCCGTATTCTCGGCAAGCAGCAGGTTAGTCAGCTTACTTTTTTTGATTATGTAGTTGGTATAACTATAGGTTCTACAGCCTCCTCTCTAACTACAGACTTAACTAGTAGAGCATGGCCTCATTGGGTAGGACTATTTACATGGACTGCTTTATGCTTAATTTTACAATTAATAACTCTTAAATCAAAGACTGCCGAAAAATACCTAGATGGACAGCCTACCATCGTTATTATAAATGGAAAAATACTAGAGGAATCCATGAAAAAGTTTCGATACACCATAGGTGACCTTCTATCACAGTTAAGAGATAAAGATATTTTTGATATAGACCAAGTGGCTTATGCAATCCTGGAAAAAGATGGTCAATTGTCTATCTTAAAAAAAACTCAGTGTGATCCAGTTACCCCAAAGGATTTAAATCTTAAAACTTCACCTGCCAGTATTGATTTTGAAGTAATTTACGATGGCTCCATTTTGCAAGATAGCTTAGATAAGATTAATAGGAATGAAAGATGGCTAATGAAACAATTAAAAAGCAAAGGCATTAATGACGCTTCCGAAGTATTCTTAGCTATTTATAATGCCACCAGTGGCCTACATGTAGATCTTTATAAAGATCATATAAAAAAAATAACAAATAAAATATAAGGGAGTAACTTAACTTTATGAAAAAATTAATATCATACTCTATACCAATAGTTACTTTAACAGTCTTTGTATTATTAATGCTTGGTGGTAATTATTTAAAAAAACCTCATAACCAGTCGGAAGATGTAGTTGCTTTTGTAGAGGTATCCATAGAACATGCAAAATCTGAAAAATGGGAGATGCTTCAGCAAGATGTGACTAATATTGATTCAGCCTGGAAAAAAATAATTCCACGTATTCAATTTAGTGTTGAGCGAGATGAAATATATAATATAAGTTTAAATATAGCTAAACTTCGTGGCTCCATAACCAGTGAAGATAAAGCTAGTACACTAATAGAATTAAATGAGATCATGGAAGATTGGGATGAATTAACACGATAGTTTATAATGTTCTTTTAAATCAAAAGATCTTTTCTTATATTATGCTATAACGAAAAATATATATTGCTAAAATGCGCTCACTTCGCCAAGTAATTCAAAAATTTATTTTATTTACAGCTGCTAAAAAATACAAACTTGCTATCGCTCAAACATGTATTTTTCATCACGCATCTTCAAATAAAATAAATTGATATTTTGTACAAAATTTGATATTATTTGTAATGTAACGTTCTTATTTAGGAAGTGATAATATGCGCATTGGATTCAATAATCATGAAAAGGACACAAAACTCTGTGCAAAGTCTGTAAGTATGGCTTGGGCGAGTTTGCACGGAGACATAGATAGTACTCGCCTTTAATAATTAAAACTCATACATGTACAGGCTTTGTTTCCTTATTAGAATATAATTTTAAGGAGATGAGCTTTGTGAATTATGTAAATGCTAGAGTAATTTTACCAGATAATTTAGTTGTTGAAATTCAAAAATACATTCAAGGTGGATATTTATATATTCCATCGCAAGGGCAAACAAGAAAAAAGTGGGGAGAAAATTCAGGAAATCGAGATTATATAAAAAACAGAAATCAAGATATATGTATAAGGCATAAAAATGGGTATACAATCAAAGGTTTAGCTAAGGAGTTTTTCCTCTCAATTGATAGTATTAAGAAAATTGTATATACAAAAGACTCCTAGATTAAAAGCTACTACTCTCACATTGGGGGTGGTAGCTTTTATTGTGTAAAAAACAATGCAGAAAAGTTCTTTCTCTTTTACTTCATAGGGTACTAAGTTAAATTTATCGTATATAGTAATTCGTCAAACACTATAATTTTATAAAATATATAAACAGAAGGTGAAGTTTAATGAGTATTAATTATAAAATAAATGAATATTTAGATGAGTATACTAAGCTATGGCCATTTAGTGGGGCCATTTTAGTAGTAAATAATGGACAAGTTATATTTAATAAAAGCTATGGCATGGCAAGCATAGAACATGGTGCTGCAAATACAACAAAAACAAAGTATAAAATTGCTTCTCTTACAAAACAGATTACCTGTATGGGCATAATGATTCTAAAGGAAAGAGGTCTTCTTAATGTTTGCGATAGCCTAAAAAAGTTTTTTCCTGATTATCCAGAACTTGATGAGAGAATAACAATTCATCATTTAATGACACATACATCTGGCCTATGTAGTGAATTTTCAGTAGTCGATCCCTATCTTATGCTTGGGAAACGTTTATATACGCATGAGGAAGTTTTTGACCTTTTTAAAGATATGCCTCTGGAATTCGAACCAGGTGAAGGTTGGAGCTATTGCTATTTTGGCTATTATTTACTTGGCGTTATAATTGAACGAATTTCTGGAAAGTCATATATTGAATTTTTAAAAGATAATATTTTCAAGCCTTTAGGAATGAATAATACTGGTCTTGATGACTACATTGAGATTCTTCCTAATAAAGCAAGTGGATATTATGTAAGTAGTGAAAATTTGGTATGCAGTGAAATTGATACAATGAGTGTTTTTTCGGCCGGCGCCATTTATTCTACTATAGAGGATATGCTCTTCTGGGATAAGTCCCTATACTGTGAAAAACTTGTATCAAAAGAGACAATGAATGAGATATTTACACCCTACAAAGAAGATTATGGATATGGCTGGGTTATAGATAAAAAGAACAGTCGTAAAAGAGTTCACCATAGCGGTGGGGGGAGTGGCTTTAGTCACCAATTTCATAGATATATAGATGATAAAGTTACCATTCTTGTATTGAGTAATTATGGATTTTCCAATTCACTTAATATCAATGAAAATATTGCAAAAATAGTATTTGATGAGGAGTGTTGTATACCCTCAAAGCCACTAAAATTCGATTTGGATCTAAATGTTTATGATAGTTATGTGGGTATATATCGAAAGGAGGATTTTAAACTTGAGGTTAAAAGAGATGACGATAAATTGTATTTTATACAGTCAAATAAATGGGTAATGCCCATCTATCCAATATCAGAAAGCACATTCCACCACACTTGGATAGATCAAGAATATAGTTTTGAAAAAAATATTAAGGGAGAGGTTTATTTTGTTGGCATTAAGAAAAGGACTAATTAAAATAATCTTTTATGAATTTCCGAATGACTTTATGAGGGTAAAGCATGTAAGAAGTGAAAAATAGTACATAGTAAATTTACAGTGTCTTAGTTTATGGATTGTAAAATCCCCGTGGAGCGGAGCAATGATGGCAATCGCTTAACCCTGATATATGATGTCCAACTGTGACCATATAGAATTTTGAACTAAACTCTTTTTTCTTAGATTATGCTAACAAAAGTATATATTGCGTAAAATGCATTTAAGCAAGCCTTAGAAATTCTTAATTAATTTTAGTATCTTTCAATAAAATCAATTTAGAATTACTTAGCGAAGCGAACGCATTTCTAGCAATATATACTTGACCTTATAGCATAATATAAGAAAAAACACTTAATTTAAAACGAACTTTTTTTAACCACAGCAAGCTCATGTAATGCTCTAGTTGCCATCACATATCTAAGTTTATCCTCTTGCTTATAGTCATCTCCTGTACCACTTGGTCCTTCTAGCAGCATAATAACTGCATCAAACTCAAGTCCCTTAGCAAAATAGGATGGAATAACAACAATGCCACTATGATACACTGCATTTTCATTATTAATAATTTTAATCTTAGCAATGTCTTTAATTAACTTGAAGATTTTTTCTGTTTCACTTATATCCTTACAGATAATTGCAATATTTTCATAAGCTTTGCTTTTAAAATCTTCAATTTTTTGTACCATATAACTTTTAAATTCATCCGTGTCAGATATTGATTTTTCTGTTACAGGTTCGCCACTTCTTACTATAGGAACAATAGGTTCTGTACTCAAATATTTATTGGCATACTCCATAATTTCCACTGTAGATCTATAACTAGTATTTAGCTTAAACTCCTGAACATTACATTGTGGAAGTATATTTTTCAAGTCATGCATAGGTAGCTTGCCATCATATGGAATAATTCGTTGATTACTATCTCCAACTATGGTTAAGGAAGTACACCTTGTTAATTCTTTTACTACTAGGAATTGAAGTTGATTATAATCCTGAGCTTCATCTATTACTACATGTTTGATTTGCTCAGAAACTTTTATTCCCTCTAACTTATTTTTAAAATACAAGATACCGCCCAAATCATTTTCAGTTAATCTTTTATAGCCATTGATTTTGTTGTATAAATCAACACAGTTTCCATTTTCTAGCCAAGTAAGATTTCTTTTTAACTTTATTATCTCTTTAATAACTTCTCGTATTTTAAGTTTTCTGTTAAACTCTAAATCATTTACTTTAAAACTTCGTTCTTCCTCAGATAATAAAGACACAGTTTTTTCATATTCCTTTTGTATAAGTCTAACTTTTTCATCTCTAGCATCACTAATCTTAGAATAAATAATTCTTTTAATTTTCTTACTTCTCCTAAATAAGGGCATAGTTTTATAATAATTATAAAACATTTCCATTATAGCTTCTTTAGATAATATTACCTCATTCATAAAAGATAAATCTTCTATTTTAAAATATTCACTATCTAATTTTTCTACTGATTCATCAAGGAAATTTTTATATTCTATAGAATTTTTATAGATAATATCCTCTGTAAATTCACTTTCACCACTAAGCACTTTTTCCATGTATTCTTTTAGACTCATTACTTCTTCAATCTCTAAAATATCAAAGGCAAAGTCTCTAAAGGTTGTTTGTTTAACCCCTGATTCTCCAAGGCTTGGTAGCACTCGCGATATATACTCCATAAATACATTATTTGGGCCTAATATTAGAACTTTATCTTGGAGTATTTTTCTGTAGTTATAAAGTAGATAAGCTACCCTATGAAGAGCAATAGTAGTTTTTCCACTTCCTGCCACACCATCCACTACTATAGTTTTGGTTCTTGGTTGTCTTATTAAGTCATCCTGTTCCTTTTGTATTGTCATTATTATATCTTTTAACTTTTCTGAAGCATTGCTACTAAGCACCATTTGAAGTATCTCATCTTTTATATCTAGTGCTGAGTCAAACATACCCATAAGTTTTTCTTTTTTTATAATGTATTGTCTCTTAGCTAAAATATTCACTAGCATCTTTTCTTTAGGTGCTTCATAAAAAGCTTCTCCTAAAGCTTCGCTATAAAATAAGGATGCAATTGGTGCTCTCCAATCTACTATTAGTGGTTCAAATGTATTCTCTGGAGTAACTCCAAATCTTCCTATATACATTTTATTAATACCAAAATCTTCTTCCGAAAAATCAATTCTTCCAAAATAAGGAGAGCTCTTAAGTTGAGTTAACTCTTTAAGTCTTCTATCAATAGTTTTGAAGGCTTCTTCCTTAACATATATCTCATGATCAAAATATTCTATTACCATATCCTCATCATCTCTATAGTCTTCAATTACTTTTTTCCTATATTCTAAAATATATTTTGTAATTCCCTTTCTCTTTTCAATATATTTTAGAATTTCTTCACTAATGATTTCAATATCCACTTTTAGTTTTTCTTCTTCTATATTAAATTCTAATTGCTTTTTTAATTCCACTTCTATGAGACTAGCGTCCATATCATATTTATTATTCAAAACTATCACCCCATTTCAATGGTTATATTTTTATAAAATTTCATGCCATCCAATAATATCTGAAATACCAAGGCCTGGAGAATCATTAATAGTTATTCTATTTCCTGTAATACATGCTCCTCCAATTATTGAATCATGCTCAAATAACAACATAGTATCTAGGTCTGCTTTAATCATATTAGATTTTGATGCCGCAAAACTAGCTGCTGCTGTTATGCCCATTCTGCTTTCTAGCATACAGCCCATCATGCATCTTATACCCATATTTTCTGCCATATTGTATATTTTTATTGCATTATTTATGCCCCCACACTTCATAAGCTTTATGCTTATAAGATCTGCTGCTCTTCTTTCAATTATCTTAAAGGCATCTGAAGGACCAAAAACTGCTTCATCTGCAAGAATTTTTGTTTCTACGTTATCTGTAACATATTTTAATCCATCTATATCCCAAGCATTAACTGGCTGCTCAACGAACTCAATGTCTAGTCCCATATCTTCAAATTTTCTAATAATACTTACAGCTTCTTTGGGTCTCCAACCTTGATTAGCATCTACCCTTATTTTTATTCCTCGTCTTACTGCTTTTCTTACAGCTTTTACTCTCTCTATATCATGTTCTAAATCATTCCCAATTTTTACCTTTAAATAAGTATACCCATCCATTACAGCTTCTAGGGATTTTCCTACCATTTGTTCCACAGTATCATTTGCTATTGTAAGATCTGTAGTTAATGAAGTTTTATATCCTCCCAAAAATTTATAAAGTGGCAATCCATATTTTTTACAAAGTAAATCATATATAGCAATATCAATAGCTGCTTTCGCACTATTATTTCCATGAATAGAATTATGAATTACTTTCATAATTTCTTCAAGATTATCGATGTCTAGACCTATAATTTCTGGTTTAATATAATTTATTGCTCCAATAATTGAATTCTCTGTTTCTCCAGTTATAGACGGCGTAGGAGCTGCACTACCATAGCCTATTTCTCCTGTATCTGTAATCATTTTTATAACTATTTCATCAGAGTATGTAAGGAATCTCTTCCCTACTCTATATGGTTTTTTCAAAGGAGTACTAATTTTACCCATTTTAATCTCTTTTATTTTCATAATTATCCTCCACTAAAAGTTTAATATTTTTTATAGTGTTTAAGTTGTTCATAATATTGTATTATACCTCTATATCCATTTTAATTCTACAACTTTTATATTAATTAATTTTAAAAATATAGCTCTTTTAAAATACTAAGGCCTATATCTCATTTTATAAGATATAGGCCTATAAGTTATTCCATTATTACTTTGCTAATTCATATAATGCGTGAGCATATATTTTAGCATTCTTAATTAAATTATCTATAGTGATATATTCATTTTTCTTATGAATAGTATCTGGTTCTCCTGGAAACATTGGTCCAAATGCTACAGTGTTAGGCATTTCTTTAGCATAAGTTCCTCCACCTATAGATACTAATTTAGCTTCTTCGCCAGTTTGCTCAGTATAAACTTTTTGAAGTGCTTTAATAATTGGACTATCTGGTGAAAAGTATAATGGTGCTTGGTGCTCAAACTTTTCTATTTTTATTCCAGTTCCTTCTATCCTACTATTAAATGGATTCATCATATCTTCTAGTTTATTTGTTACAGGGTATCTTAAATTCAAAGTCATTGTAGCTGAATTTTCATCCATGCTTACAACTCCAACATTAAAGGATAATTTTCCTGAATTCTCATCTTCGAGACAAACCCCAAAAGACTCACCATGTGTTTCCATACCTATATTCTTATTTAAAAATTCAACGAATTCTGACACATCGTTTGTTCCAAGTTCCACAGTTCCAAGGAAAGCTAATAATTGCATTATGGCATTAACTCCAATTTCTGGTGTACTTCCATGAGCTGCTTCACCTACAGATTTAATTATTACCACATCTTCCTTAACTTCACAGGAAAGCTTGTAATCCATTTGTTTTGCAAAAATATCTAATGCACTAATAATGTTTTTTGCATCTTTAGCTACAATTCCTGCTTCACAATAATCAGGTACTATGTTAGCTACTCGACCACCTTTGATATATTTTATAAGGTTTTCACCAGGATTCTTTTTATTAAAATCTTTTACAATGTTGAAAATAGTTATACCTTTTTCTCCATTGATTATTGGATAGTCTGCATCTGGTGTAAAACCAGCAACTGGTGCTTTTTCTTTTTCTAAATAATGTTCAATTTCCTTGCTTCCCGTTTCTTCATTAGTTCCAAATAAAATTCTAATTCTTTTAGAAATAGGTAATTTTGCATCTTTAATTGCCTTTAGTCCATATAATGTTGCCATTATTGGTCCTTTATCATCTGTAGTTCCACGTCCGTACATTTTCCCATCATGAATTTCTGCGCCGTAAGGTGGATAAATCCATCCTTCTCCTTCAGGAACTACATCTAAGTGTCCTAAGGCTAAAACATAATCCTCACCTTGTCCGTACTCTGCATATCCAACATAACCATCTAAGTTAACTGTATGAAAGCCTAAATTCTTTGCAGTATTTAAAGCACATTCTAATGTTTTAGCTACACCTTCTCCAAAAGGCATTCCAGGTTTTGGTTCACTTTCTATACTCTTAATTCTTATGACCTCTTGAGTAGATTTAACAATATCCTCTTTCATAGCGTCAATTAATTTATTTATTTCCATATTCGTTCCCCTCCATTTATAGTCCACATTAAATCATCTAATGTGGTTTATTTAGATATGATATATATTATTATTTTTCAAAAGTGATCCATCCCTTTCGAGATAAATACCTTAGAAACATAATTAATCTATTAATAGAATTCTCCTCAGTATCATTAAATCTTTCCACCAGGGCTAAAGCTATGTCATAAACAGTTCTAGTGCCATCGCAAAGTTGCCAAACCATAGAACCCATTTCATCAAGCTGTATATCACTAACTTTTGATTTTTTTATAAGCCATCTCATAAATCTTTCAACTGGCTTGTTATGGTGAAAAAATAGTTTTACTTTTTCACCATTTACTTCCCATTGTTCAATCTTTCTTAATGGCCTATAGAGCAAAAAATTTTCTTCTGATTTTTCTTTGTTTTTTTTATTAAACATACATTTCACCTACAAAGTAGCTAAGAGCCAAAACGGCCCTTAACTTATAATTTTTTCTTTATTATTTCTTAAATTTAATCTTTTATACCCTGCCTAATTATAACACTAAATGGTTTTTTTGTCTATTTTTGTAGCGAATAGGTAAATTGCTAATCCTAGTGCAAAGAACACCATTGTTGAGAATTCGTGACTTAATGCTAACCCTGGAAGTATTTTAGGACCGTATGCTATATCTAACCAAGAAATATTGGGATAGATATTCCTAGCTGTAGCAATTCCTGCAACAACTATACCCATTAAAGCATCTCCTGCAACCAGGCCTGATGAAAGAAGTATACCTTTTTCCACCTGTGTCTTTTGCCTTTCTTCGTTTTTCTTAAATTTCTTTTCGACTAATAATCTAATAATACCACCACAAAGGATAGCTGCATTTAAGTGTATTGGTAAATATAATCCAAGTGCAACTGGAAGTATTGGAAGTGCTGCAAGTTCACAGAAAACTGCAATGGTAACTCCAACAAATACTAAGGCCCATGGAAGTTCAGCAGTCATTACACCTTTAATAACCATTGACATTAATGTCGCTTGAGGTGCAGCAACATCTTTGCTACCTATACCATATGTGCTATGAAGCATTAATAATACCGCACCAGCAACTGCTGCAGATGCAACTATTCCTAAAAACATACCAATTTGTATGTTTTTCGGTGTTCCACCGATAATATAAGTTGTTTTTAAACTTTGTGCAGTACCACCGGCAACGCAGATAGCAACACAAACTATACCACCTATAATAACAGCTGCAATCATTCCTTTATCGCCAATATTACCTGTAAACTTTAAAACTGATGTTACAAATAACAATGTAGCTATAGTCATTCCTGAAGCTGGGTTATTTGATGCTCCTATTATACCAACCATTCTAGCTGATACAACTGCAAAGAAGAAGGAGAATACAACTGCGAGTATTGCACCAATTATACCAACATTAATTATTGGTAATAACCAGGAAAGTAAAAATACTAATACTGCTGCGCCTATAACCCAAGTTATTGGTGCATCAATGTCTGATCTTTTTTGAGTTGTCGCCCCACCTGCTCCAATACCCGACATAGCTGATTTGAAGGATTTAATGATTGTTGGAGCTGATTTTGCAAGACTTATAAATCCACCTGCTGCAACTCCACCTGCACCTATGTATCTTATATATTTTTCCCAAATATCCCATGCCCCCATTTTACTAATAAGAACTGTTGATGGGAATAATGGGTCTTGTAGTCCATGTCCAACGTACATTATTAATGGAATAAGTCCAAGCCAAGCTATTAAAGAACCTCCAAACATATAAAGTGAAGCTCTAACTCCAACTATATAACCAACACCCATAAGAGATGCTAATGTATCAAAACCAAACATTGTTCCCTGCATTGGCTTGATACTCCATTCAGCCTCTTCAAGCCAGAATTTAAATCCGCCAGAGAATAACTTGTAAACTGCTCCTACTACAAGTCCTGTTATAACTGTCTTGAACCCTTGCCCACCTTCACTACCAGTTACAAGAACTTCAGCAGCTGCCATACTTTCTGGAAATATAAGAGTACCATGCTCTTCAACTATTAAGAATCTTCGAAGTGGTGAAACGAAGAATACACCAAGTAGTCCTCCAAGTAAGGTTACCATAATTATAGTAGAAAGTTTTAATTCCATACCCCAAAGGATAATTGCTGGAAGTATAAATATAATTCCGCCTGCTATAGATTCTCCCACAGCAGCAATTGAAGATACCATATTAGCCTCTAATATGTTATTTCTTTTAAATAAACCTTTAAGTAATCCTGTAGCTAAAATTGCTCCTGGAATACCTGCTGAAATTGTTAATCCTACTTTAAGTCCTAAATAGGTGTTTGCAGCTGCAAATATCATTGCAAATACCATACCTAAAATTAATGATATTGCCGTTAGTTCTGGCATTGCTTGACTAGCTGGTACAAATGGTAAGTAATCCTCACCCTTAATACCACCGTAAGCGGTATGAGAAAGTTTTTTATTTTCCTCCATGATATATCCCCCTTTTATTATAAATGTTAATTATTTGTTAATGTAAATTTATAATAACATATGTTTTAAAAATAGCTAAATATGAAAACCCCTCGTTTTTTATGAAATTTTCATATTGTATTGATTTTTCACATAAATAGCTATAATATACTCCATTTTCCATCATTTCGCACTATGTTTTTATTGATTTAGTATGATTTTTGAAGTTGTGCAGATTTCATTGTTAATTTTTTTAACATTCTGCTAATATAAATATGTTTTGTTTAATAATACTCAAAAAAATGCCAACAAATTTTTCCCGATTTTAAAAATAGTTTACTAGGAATTGTAAAGCTTTACTGTAATTTTTTCATTGCAAAATTCCTTTAATTAACATGATACTTCAATTATTCAATAGATCATATTATAAATTCAAAAAATGTTTTCAAAAAAAATGAAAATAGCAGATGTATAAACTTGCATTCATACTCTGCTATTTTCTTACTTTAATTTTCCAAATGTGCTAAAAGGACTAATTCTGATTCTTGCTTTACCCATTATATCTTTCCCGGGTATAAAAGGATTTGCCCAGTATCTTGCATCTGAAGAGTTTATTCTATTATCTCCCATAAAGAAGTAACTGCCTTCTGGAACTTTAAATTTTAACCCTGCTTTGCCACCTGGATTTACAACATAACTCTCGTCTATTTTCTCCTTGTTTATGTACAGTGACCCATCATCTCTAATTTCTATTTCATCATTAGGTAGTCCAATAAGTCTCTTTATTAAATCTTCATTTAATTCATCAGAATGAAATACTACTATATCCCCATGTTTGAGGTTTTTCTTGTTATGAACTCTTGTTACCAAAATCTTATCATCTAGTTTTATAGTTGGTAGCATTGATCCAGTTGGAACAGACACGTTAAAGAAAATAACCTTATTTATGATAAATGCTATTATAATTGCTGCGAGTATTGGCAGTATCCAGTCTTTAAATACCTTTTTTATAATATCCATGATTATCTCCTCTCAATTCTAATACACTAATATTTTATCACAATATTTATAATATAGCAGTATTTTAAATTTAGCATATGTAAACATTTTTTAAACTTTTAGTGCTTCAACCTATAAATTTACTAAAGCCCTTAGCATTTTAGCGTGCCAAGAGCCTTATTTATAAAATCTATTTACATTGATAAAGAATTTCCTTTTTCATCAACTTGCCTTATGGGATCAGTGTCTATTGCTTCAAGGTTATCATCCCATAAATATTTCTTAGTTTCACTAACAATTACAGGACTGAGTACTATTAAAGCAATTAGATTTGGAAGTGCCATTAATCCATTAAATAAATCTGCTAAATCCCAAACTAGATTAAGTGAGAACACTGAGCCAACATAAACAAATATAACCCAAAGTATTCTATAAGGAAGTATTGCTTTTTTGCCAAGTAAGTATTCGATTGCCTTTTCTCCATAGTATGACCAACCAAGTATAGTTGAAAATACAAATGTCAAAAGTCCAACTGTTAAAATGATAGGCCCTACCACAGGAATAGCCGCGAATGCTCCCTTAGTAAGTGCCGCACCCTTTACTCCTTCTTGCCACAAACCCGAATTTACAATAACTAAGCCTGTCATTGCACATACAACTACTGTATCCCAAAAAGTACCTGTTGCTGAAACTAGAGCTTGCTTAACAGGATTTCTTGTTTGTGCTGCAGCTGCAACTATAGGTGCACTACCAAGACCTGATTCATTTGAGAAAAGTCCCCTTGAAACACCATATCTCATTGCCATCATAACCCCTGCTCCAGCAAATCCACCAGCTGCAGCTTGAGGTGAGAAAGCATCCCTAAATATTAGGACTATTGTGCTTCCAATAGTTTTGTAACCTATTGCAAGAAGTATAATACACCCAATAACATAAAATATAGCCATAAATGGAACTAAAATATCGCAAACCTTAGCTATTTTCTTTATTCCACCCAATATAACAACTGCTACTAATACAGCTATTACAAGGCCTGTAGCCCAAGTTGGAATTTTAAATGTTTCATATACCATTGATGATACGGAGTTTGCTTGAACCATACATCCAATACCAAAAGCTGCAATACTTGTAAATAATGCAAATAGTATTCCTGCCCATTTTGCATTAAGCCCATGTTCTAAAACATACATTGGCCCACCTGCCATTGTACCATCTTTAGTTTTAACACGATACTTAACAGATAATAAAGACTCAGAATACTTTGTAGCTATTCCAAATACACCTGTTAACCAACACCAAAGAACTGCACCAGGTCCACCAAGACCAACCGCTGTTGCAACACCAACTATATTTCCCGTTCCTATAGTCGCTGCAAGCGCTGTAGTTAGAGCACTAAATTGACTTACATCTCCCACACCAAAATCATCTTTGGTTACAGAAAGTTTTATAGCCTTAAAAATGTAGCGTTGAATAAATTTAAGCCTAAAAGTTAAAAATAGATGAGTGCCAAATAATAATACAATAAGTGGTATTCCCCATATCCAGCTATCAATTTGGGCAATTAGTTGACCGAATGATTCCATAAAACATCCCCCTTCTATAGTTTAATCACTCTTATTATATATTATTTGGAACCTATAATAAATCAGAATTTTCCGACAAATTGTTTTATATGTTTCTTAAAAATCGCCTAATTTTATTTAAATAAATTAGACGATTTTCTGTAATACAAACCAATTTCAATATTCATTTAAAATCTTCAACCCGCCACGTGGATGGCACCGGCCTATTTTTTCTCTATCCTTGCCACGCACTCCACATGAGCCGTTTGAGGAAACATATCCACAGGCTGAATTTCTATAGTCTTATATCCAAGTTCATCTAAAATCCCAAGATCCCGAGCTAAAGTACCTGGATCACAAGAAACATAAACTATAGTTCTAGGTCCCATACTGCTTATGGCTTCTAATAGGGTTTTATCACAACCCTTTCTTGGTGGGTCAACTACCACTACATCAGCCCGCACTCCAAGGCTTATAAGTTTTGGAATAGCACTTTCTGCCTCACCTACTATAAACTCTGTATTATTTACCTTGTTTTCTTTTGCGTTTATTATAGCATTTTCAATAGCTTCTGGTACTATCTCCACCCCATATACCTTTTTCGCCTTTTGGGATAGAAATAAGGATATAGTCCCCGTACCACAATAAGCATCCAGAACCACTTCTCCACCACTTAAGTTTGCATACTCTAGTGCTTTACCATACAACTTTTCTGTTTGAATTGAATTAACTTGGAAAAATGATAGTGGAGAAACTTCAAATTTGAATTCTCCTATATAATCAGTTATAGTATCTTTTCCCCATAGCGTTACACATTTTGCTCCCAGTATTACATTTGTTTTTTCACTATTAATATTTTGTACTACACTGACAAGCCCTTGGATCTTTTTTGTCATTGTGGCTATAAATTCTGCTTTATGTGGAATATTCTTACCATTCGTGACTAACACCACCATTACTTCTCCTGTTTTAAACCCTTTTCTAATCATAATATGACGAAGCAATCCCTTATGGTTTTCTTCATTATAACTTTGGATATTATACTCTTTTATCCATTGTTTTGTAAGCTTTACCACAACATCCGCTACCTTATCTTGAATATGGCAGGTTTCCATGTTTATTATGTCGTGACTTCTTGCTGCATAAAAACCAATATCTATTGCTCCATTTTTATTAGACACAGGTAATTGAACCTTATTTCTGTAATTATAAGGTTTTTCCATTCCTAGTGTAGGGTGAACTATTACATTTTCCAATTTTCCTATCCTATTTATAACCTGTATCACCCTATTAGTTTTAAAATCTAATTGCCCTGTGTAATCTATATGTTGAAGATTACAACCTCCACAATTCTTATATATAGTACAAACTGGCTCTATTCTACTGCTTGATGATTCTATTATCTCTAATAACTTACCAAAGGCAAAACTTTTAGAAATCTTAACAATTTTTATTTTTACCTTTTCACCTACTATTGCACCAGCTACAAAAACAGTAAAGTTATCTATCTTACCTACACCTTCACCCTCGTACCCCATATTATCTATAGTCATTATATAGTCCCCATTTTTTTCAACTGGAATAATATAATTATCAAATTTTTTATTGCTTTTCATTATTTTTCCTCCTACCTTAGCTATAACTATTTTCCCATACTAAAGGCATCTTGAAAAAATAATTTCTTTCAAGATGCCTTTTATCATCATCTAAGAAAAACCCTAAACTTTATAATTGAAAAATGTCTTTATTCTTCGAAGGTCTCACATTCTGTTTTTTCAATACTTAAAGCATCTTTCCCGTACATTATAATATTACCCGCTAAACATAATTTTTTTTCATTATGTTTACAGTATATAGCTTCACATCTAATCATTGGACTCATTTCTATAGAGTCACTATTAAATGCTTGTTTAAATTCACCTACTACATTCATATTGAGCACATTAATTAATGAATTCTTTAATCCCTTTTCTGAAAAATTCTCACACTGTGTTCCCTCGCTACTATGGGCGTTTGATCCAGAAACATGGATAGTCCTAGCTGAACATATTGCTGATATATTATTAACACAATTCACTGCGCTACAACTTAAAACTCCGTTCATATTTATCCCTCCCACTACTTAATTTTAATTATAGTTTGTAGCTTTTACTTTTATTATACTATAGAAAAGAAAGATAAAGATAATTAAACTCATAATTTTTGTGATTTTTTCATTTAAAAACAAAAAAAGCACCATATAGATGCTCTAATAGAAATCAGTTGCCTTGGTATTTATTTATAATTGTACCCATATTTGTTTTAATTATACATAATTTTTCTTAATATGTAAAGTTTTTTTAAGATTGCCAGATATCTGACAATCTTAATTACAGCATTACTAACTTAGCATATTAGGAGTAAGCTAGTTGCTTTTTAATTTTTTACATTAGCCCTACCGCTATAAACAATACCTCGAGCTGCATCCATAGTTATAAATGAACCAGTTTTAATAACCTCCGTTGCTCCAGCTGCATTATATATTATTGGAATTTCTCTTGATGTACATTCAATTACAACACTTGAGCTTAATTCATCTTCTTCTACGATAATTCCAGAAACTCTATCTAATATCTCAATATATTCTCTGTTTAATGTTTTCACCACTAAAATATCTCCATCTTGCATAGTATCATTAGCTTCTTTTGTGCTTTTAACATAATAAGCTGTACCACATGCTGATGCACTTATATTCCCCTTACCTTGAAGTAATATATCACCAACGATATGAACCTTCATCATATTTGTGCTACCTACAAAATTCGCTGGAATTCCAGCAGCCATAACTACTAAATCTCCCTTTTCTACATAGCCTGCTTTTAGTGCAATATTCACAGATTTATCTATAAGTTCATCTGTAGATTCTACTTTTTCTGCACATATTGCGATTACACCCCAGTTTAATGCAAGACTTCTAGCTACTTTTTCATACGGAGTAACTGCTATAACAGGACATTCTGGCCTATAAGCTGAAACTTTTCTAGCTGTACTACCGCTTTGAGTTGCAGTAATAATAGCTGAAGCATTGAGTTCCATAGCTGTATTGCAAGTAGCTAAACTAATAGCATTTGGTACATTAGGAATATGAGACTTTCTCTTCTTGTTTAAATTTTCTTCATAGTTAAGAACATCTTCAGCAGCTTTTGCTATTTTAGACATTATGGTTACTGCCTCTACAGGGTATTTACCATTAGCAGTTTCACCACTGAGCATTATAGCATCTGTACCATCAAATATTGCATTTGCAACGTCTGATGACTCTGCTCTAGTCGGTCTTGGATTTCTCATCATAGAATCTAACATTTGAGTAGCTGTTATAACTGCCTTTCCAGCAGCATTACACTTCTGGATAATCATTTTTTGAACTATTGGAACTTCTTCAGTAGGAATTTCAACTCCTAAATCTCCTCTTGCAACCATAATACCGTCAGAGAACTTAATAATATCATCGATATTATTAACGCCTTCCCTATTTTCAATCTTAGAGAATATTTGTATATCTGCTCCACCATTTTCATTAAGTATACGTCTTATGTCAAGCACATCAGAAGCTTTTCTTATAAAAGACGCAGCAACAATATCAACTTCTTGGGTAACTCCGAATTTTAAATCTTCAATATCTTGACCTGTAAGTGCAGGAAGATTTATTGAAACTCCAGGCACGTTGACTCCTTTATGATTACCAACCATACCAGTATTAGCAACTATACATTCAATTTTTTTGCCTTTTATTTCTTGTACTATAAGTCCTACGAGGCCGTCATCTATTAATATAATATCATTAGGTTTAACATCTTCATTTAGTTTATTATATGTCACTGAGCAAGTAGTCTCATCTCCAATAACTTCTTCACCACAGACAACTGTAAACTTAGCACCTTCTTTTAATTCAACTTTACCCGCTGCAAAATTTCCTGTTCTAATTTCTGGTCCTTTAGTATCAAGTATTATAGCAATATGTTTATTAAGTTCTACTCTAAGGTCTTTTACGAGATCCATTCTTATCTTATGTTCAGCGTGGTCTCCGTGAGAAAAATTGTGTCTTGAGACATCCATTCCTGCATTGATTAAGCTTCTTATAGTTTCACTGTTGTCACTAGCTGGTCCTACGGTACATATAATTTTAGTTTTTTTCATAAATTGCTCTCCTTATTGAATCTTATTTTTGAATTTAATATCTATTTAAATATGCTTATTTTAACATATTTTTACTTATTTCTAATAAGAAAGAATTTTTGATATTTCATAAAGTTCTTCGTCTAATTTTCTTGGCATTGCAAGCGCTGTATTGATATCTTCATCAATTATTTTACCATCCCTCATACCAATTACTCTTCCTGATTTACCTTCCATAAGCACTTCTACTGCTGCTACTCCCATTCTTGAAGAAAGCATTCTATCGAAGCCACTTGGACTTCCACCTCTTTGAATATGACCAAGTATGGTAGCTCTAGATTCTATTCCTGTTATTTCTTCAATTTCCTTAGCAAGCTCATTTGCTCCACCTACGCCTTCAGCCAGTATTATTAGGTTGTGCATTTTCCCTCTTAGCTTACCTTCAAATATAGTTTTGCACAAATCATCTATTTCATACCCTTTTTCAGGAATAATTACTTTTTCAGCCCCTCCGCCAATTCCAGCGTATAAGGCTATATCTCCACAATTTCTTCCCATTACTTCAACTACACTAATTCTTTCATGGGAACTTGAAGTGTCTCTTATCTTATTTATAGCGTCAAGTACTGTATTTAAAGCCGTATCAAAGCCTATAGCATATTCAGTATAAGGTAAGTCATTATCAATAGTTCCAGGGATACCAACAGTTGCAATACCCATTTCTGATAAATACTGTGCTCCTGTGAAAGACCCATCGCCTCCAATTACCACCAGGCCATCAATGCCAAATACTCTTAATACATTAGCTGCTTTTTCTCTTCCTTCTGGAGTTTTAAATTCTTCACAACGTGCAGTTCTAAGAATAGTTCCACCTTTATGAATTATATCAGAAACAGAACGTCTATCCATTTCAAAAAGTTCACCATTTATAAGCCCACTATATCCTCTTTGTACACCCATAACCCTTATGCCTTTATAGATAGCCATTCTGACTACTGCTCTAAGGGCTGCATTCATTCCTGGTGCGTCTCCCCCACTTGTTAATACCGCAATTGTTTTCATAAACATTAACCTCCTTATAGTTTTCTTCCTTGCACTATCGGGACAATCTCTGTACCATCGGGTCAAAGTTAGTCCCACTATGGTTATAATATATCCATGTTTATTGACAGTAATATTAATACTAATTAAAATTTTTCTTATACTCTAATTTTATACAAAATTCGCGAAATATTCAACGTTTTATATTCATAAATAATAAATTTTTAATATATAGCATACTATGGTGGCATTGTAAACCTTTTAACGGGTAAAAACGGGAGAAAAAAGTTTTCCCCCATGGTTTTTACTTATAATAGGTAAAGGTTTCATTGTATTTTTATGTTATTTTTTCCGAATATGTCTCTTAAGACTTCCATAGTATCGGTTTCCTCACTGAGCCATAATGCTTTATCCGCAGCATACATTTTTCTTGGCTCCTTTGTACAAATATATACCGGAGTGTATCCCCTATAAATGGTCAAGTTTTGCTTTAATTTTTTTAGTGTATCTTTCATCATCGTTTCATTTTCTATCAAAATATAAATTTTTTCACTGTTAATCTTTAAAAGGGGTTTAATATCTTCACACAAAATCTTGGGTTGTTCTTCTTCCCTAATACTTACTCTTCCTTTTATTATTACTATTTCATCCTCTTCTATTAAGGACTTATATTTTTCAAAGGTCTTAGGAAAAACTATTACTTCTACACTTGCATATAGGTCTTCTAGATTAATAAAAGCCATCATTGCATTATTTTTTGTAACTTTTTTCGAAACAGTCGATATTATGCCTCCGATAATAACTTTATCCCCATCTTGAAGCTTAAAGCTTTCATTCAATAGTTCATTACCTTCTTCAAGGCTTTCATCTACCACAATATCCGATATTCTTGTATCCGTCTGTATTTTGAGAGTCTCTTCATATTCATCTAGTGGGTGACCAGATAAATATATTCCTGTCATTTCTTTTTCCATAGCTAAAAGATGTTTCTTTTTAAATTCTTTAATATTAGGATACTCTATTTCGAAATTATTATAATCATTTTCAAAATCTAAAAATAAATTTATTTGTCCAGAAATATTTCTCTTCCTATCATTATTTACTCCATCTAATACTTTTTCATAGATTGCTAGTAGTTGAGACCTATGAATTTTGAAATCATCAAAGGCTCCTGCTTTAATAAGACTTTCTACTGCTCTTTTGCTTACACAGGAAGTATCTATTTTATTGCAAAAATCCATTAAACCGGTGAAATCACCTTTTTCTTCTCGATTTTTCACAATACTGTCTATTACATTTACCCCTACATTTTTTAAAGCTGTAAGCCCAAATCTTATAGTCTCTCCTTTTACGGTAAACCCAGCGTAACTTTCATTTATACTAGGAGGTAGCACCCCAATCCCAATTTGCACTGCATATCTGGTATAAAAAGCTATTTTCTCACTAGCACCCTTTACGCTGTTTAGCATAGCAGCTATAAATTCTGTGGGATAATAACACATTAAATATGCTGTTTGGTAACCAACCACTGCATAAGCTGCTGCATGTGATTTATTAAAAGCATAAGACGCAAAATCCATCATTTGGTCAAATATGCGGTTTGCAGCCTTTTCCGAAATTCCATTTCGGAGGCAACCTTCTACTTCTATGGTTCCATCCGCGCGGACTATTCCATGGATAAAGTTATATCGTTCCTCTTCCATAACCTTGTGCTTCTTTTTAGACATAGCACGACGTACAAGGTCTGATCTACCCATGGAATAACCAGCTAGTTTTCTAACAATTTCCATTACTTGTTCTTGATATACCATTACACCATAGGTAACGCCAAGAATTTCTTCCAGTTGCGGAGTTTCATATTCTACCTTATCCATACTATTTTTATTTCTTATATAGCGTGGAATCTCAGCCATAGGACCTGGTCTATATAAACTTATACCAGCGATAATATCTTCTAAATTGTCTGGCTTTAGTTCTTTCATAAAGCTAGTCATTCCTGCAGATTCTAATTGAAATATTCCTACAGTTTTACCTTCTCCAATCATCTTATAGACCTTGTGATCTTCAATATCTAAATCATCTATATCTATACTCACATTCCTGTTTTCCTTTATGAAATCCACACAATCTCTCATAACTGTAAGTGTTCGAAGACCTAAAAAATCCATTTTCAAAAGTCCAAGTTCCTCTAAGGTTCCCATAGGAAATTGTGTTACTATCATTTCCTCATTTTTCTGAAGAGGAACATAATTTACTAATGGCTTCGAGGCAATAACTACTCCTGCTGCGTGAGTAGAACTATGCCTTGGTAGTCCCTCTAAGGCCTTTGCAATATCTATAAGTGCTTCAACCCGTATATCATCTTCATATAAGGAGTTAAGCTCCGCATTCATCTCAAGAGCTTTATTTATAGTTATACCAATTACAGTTGGAATCATCTTAGCAATTCTATCTACCTCTGCATAAGAATAATTCATAGCCCTTCCTACATCTCTTATACAAGCTCTTGGAGCCATAGTTCCAAAAGTTATAATTTGTGATACATTATCAGACCCATATTTCTCAACTACATAATCAATTACAGCTTGACGTCCTTCATAGCAGAAATCCGAATCTATATCCGGCATTGAAACTCGCTCTGGATTTAAAAATCTCTCAAAAATAAGACTATATTTTATAGGGTCTATCTTAGTTATTCCTAATGCATAAGCCACTATAGAACCTGCCGCAGAGCCACGACCAGGCCCCGTGGGAATATCATGTTCTACTGCAAACTTTATAAAATCCCATACTATAAGAAAATAATCTATGTATCCCATTTGCTTTATTATATTAAGTTCATATTCCAGTCTGACCACATACTCTTTAGCCTGATCACTTCCAACCGCTATTTGATTTACATATTCTATAGAAAAACCCTTTTCCTGTACCTCACTAAAGACCTTATAAAGCGATGACATACCCTTGTAGCAATTTTCTCTTAGGAATTCATAAGAATCCACCTTTTCTGGTAATGGGAACTTAGGTAATTTAGATACATGAAATTCATAATCAAAATTACACTGCTCTGCAATTTTCACTGTATTACTTAAAGCCTCTGGAACATAAGCAAAGGTCTTTTTCATTTCATCAGGAGATTTTAAATAAAACTCATCTGATGGATATCTCATTCTATTTTCTTCATCCACAGTTTTCGCTGTTTGAATGCATAAGAGCACATCATGAGCCTTTGCATCCTCTTTATTAATATAGTGAGTATCATTGCTACAAATTAAAGGAATTCCTGTATCCTTTGAAAGTTTAATTAAAAGTTCATTGACCTTAAGTTGGTCCTGCATACCATGATATTGCAATTCCAAATAAAAGCCATCTTTGAAAATTTCTTTATATTGCAGCGCTATTTCCTTTGCTTTTTCATAATTATCGCGAAGAAGATGACTTTGAACCTCACCACCAAGGCAGGCACTACTAGCTATTATTCCTTCACTATACTTTGATAAGAATTCATGGTCGACCCTTGGTTTGTAATAAAAGCCTTTAATTGAAGCTGCGGATACTATCTGCATTAAATTTTCATACCCCAATGCATTCTTAACTAAAAGCACTAAATGGTGAGTTTGATTCTCTCTATCTGCTTCTTTTATGTACATAGACTTAGCAGCTACATATATTTCACACCCAATAATAGGTTTAATGCCTTGCTCCTTTGCCTGCTTATAAAATTCCACACAACCATACATTACTCCATGGTCTGTTATAGCAATACTCTTCATACCTAACTCCTTGGTTTTAGAAAGGAGTTCTTTAATCTTCCCGGAACCATCCAGCAAACTATACTCTGTATGTACATGGAGATGAACGAAATTTTCTACGTCTTCTTTCTCTGATTTTTGGTGCATATTTTTTCACTTCCCCTCAAACCATATAATTAATCATATAAAGTTATTTTTATCCACAGAGGCCTTAATTAATCCCCAATTTAACTCTCATAGTCCACAACTTTAGAAGACTCGAGCATTGGTTTTAAATATTTAAGCACCTCATTTACATGATACTCATGTACCGCATAAGATTTCATATCCTCAAGTGAATCAAACCTAGTAATCAAAACTAAATCATAAGAACGCTCAGTATGTAGAACATCCACTCCCACTTCTAGCCCCTTAAGTTGTGGTATCTTTCCCTCCATACTGAGTAAAATATTTCTAGCACCCTGTGCTTGCTCTTTACTTTTTAACTTGAAAAATACTATGTGTGTAAACATTAAAGTACCTCCTCATAAAATCATATTAATATCAACCCATATATTATTTACTAAATGTTTTTGCGGAAATCATAGCCTTTGCCACGGGCTGCTTAAGTCTATTATACATACTAATTTCTACTTTAGAAAAACTTCTACCCTTATCCAGGACTTCTGCATATATATCTATATCACTACCCATTTGTACAGGCTTCATAAAATATGCCATAATACTATCTACTGAAATATTGATATTGTTATTTTTTCTGAGTGCCATTATTCCCATAGTTGATAAAAGCATATTAAGTGAACTCCAAGATGCAGTTCCAACAGGGTCTAGCATTTGAGGAATAATCTGGCCATTAAAGTGTAGCCTCTCCCCCTCAATATCACATTTAAAATTCTTTAAAATAAGATCTTCTATAGTTTCCGATACTTGAGGCTGCCTTAATGAAAACTCCATCGCTTTTATAACATCCTCAATACTTAGAACTCCTACTAACTTTTTCTTATTAACCACAGGACAGAGCTTTATTCCATCCCATCCCATAATGTGAGCGGCATAAGCTACTGTTGTTTTAGGTGTTACACTTATAGTATCCTTACTCATAACCTTATATATTTGTTCATTTTCATCATCATGTCCTTGTAAATCTCTTAGTGTAACTATGCCAATAAGCTTCATATTCTCATCTACCACAGGATATCTTTCATGATTAGTTTCCATCATTAGTTTTCTCCAGGTGGCAACAGTATCAGTGCCACTAAGGTACTTGGGATGTATTTCCATTACATCTTCAACTGAAATAATTTCTTTTTTAATCATGCTTTCATAAATAGCCTTATTTATCATACTTGCTACTGTAAAGGTATCATAAGATGAAGACAATACAGGAATACCCTTTTCGTTTGCCAAGGCCTTTATTTTTTCACTACAATTAAAGCCTCCAGTAATTAATACCGCGGCTTCATTCTCAAGTGCAAGTTCTTGCGCCTCTTCCCTATTTCCAACGATGAGTAGATACCCCGGGCTTATATATTTATGTATAGTTTCAACAGCCATTGCCCCTATTATGAATTTATTTAAACTTCTGTTTATGCCCTTTTTTCCACCTAAAATCGTTGCATCAAGGATGTTTATAACTTCAGCATAAGTCAAACTTTCAATATTTTTTTTATCTACTTTGTCTACTCTTACAGTTCCAACCCTAGGTACAGTCTTAACAATCCCCATATTTTCAGCTTCTTTTATAGCTCTATATGCTGTACCATCGCTAAGGCCGAGTTCACTACTTATGCCCCTTACTGAAATTTTAGTTCCAATATCTAGGGAAATGATAAAATTAACAATCTCTTCATGCTTTGACATTAGATGTTTTACCTTCCTTCTTTCCTTAATTCCTCAGCAATCTTTTCTATTCTTCTTAATCTATGATTAATTCCAGATTTTCCCACTGGTGGTTCAAGTATTGCACCAAGCTCCTTTAGTGATTCATCTGGGTACTCAAGGCGAAGTTCCGCAATTTCCCTTAAATTTTTAGGAAGCCTTTGAAACCCTAATTCTTTTTGTATTAATTTAATACTCTCCACTTGTCTTACTGATGCATTCACCGTTTTGCTAAGATTGGCGGTTTCGCAGTTCACAAGCCTATTTACATTGTTTCTCACTTCCTTCATTATCCTTACATTCTCCAGGAATAATAATGAGTTATGGGCACCAATGATATTAAGTAGATCAACAATCTGCTCACCTTCTTTAATATAAATTACAAAACTACTTTTTCTTTGTATTATCTTTGAAGATAGTCCATAACTATTAATAAGTGTGCACAGTTCCTGCGCATAATCACTGTCATGCGTAACGAATTCTACATGGTAGTTTTTTTCTGGATTACTGATACTTCCACCACCTAAAAATGCACCTCTTATATATTTACGTTTGCATTCTTCAGCATCAATTAACCTTTCTGGTATAGTATAATCTATGGAAAAAAAGCTCTCGTCTTCTAGTACTGCCACTTGCTTTAATAAGCCTTTAACACCCATGTCTTCTGTAATTATAACTACATAAACATTCTTTTTTTTAAGAGAATTACTTCTTTTGACTAGTAACCTAGCATGAATGGCAAAGTGCTCCTTTAATAATTTAAAGATAAGTCTTGCAATTGCAGGATTTTCGGTAGTTATTTGAAAATTCACTTGTTTATTTGAACCAAGTCCAATAGTTCCACTAACCTTCATTATAGCCGCAAGTTCTGCCATGGCTTCTTTCTTACTCATTTCTGTAAATCTACAAATTTCATTTTTAACCTTAGACGAAAATGACATTATTTTACTCCTTATTGCGTTTATTTTCTCAAAAATCATAAAAATAAATATGGATCATTATTTATTTTTATGTTCCTTAAGCCTCTGTGATAAATAAAAATACTCCACTATTCTCTTCTTATCGTAAAACAGTTTTTTTTCCATAATTGTTTCTAATATAATGGCTGCAAGCTTGTCTTCGTCATGCCTTACATATCCCTTTTGAATCTTTACAAAATCGCTCTTAATTACCTCTATACCCAGCTTTTTAACTTCCTTTTCATTTATATTAACCATATTAGAATTATCCTTTTGATACTTTTCTTCTAAATCATTAGTTAATTTTCCTACATTAACTAAAACATAATCTACAACCTTGCATCCAGCATGTTGATGTATAGCTTTTATGTGGTCGCATACGCAAAAATTATCGCTTTCTCCTGGTTGAGTCATTATATTTGACACATAAATTCTTAAGGCTTTTGTTTTATCTAATGCATCTCTTATCTCCCGTACTAATAGATTGGGAATAATGCTAGTATAGAGACTACCCGGTCCTAGGATTACTGCATCTGCCCCATTTATGGCAAACAATGCTTCCTTAATTGCTTTAGCATCTATAGGCTCTATAAAAACCTCCTCAATAGGACTGTTACAATCTAGAGCAGCTTTTGGTATATTGGATTCTCCATCAATTATTTTTCCATTTTGGAGTTTGGCTTTTAATATCATATTATCTAGTGTAACTGGTATAACTCTTCCTGTTACAGCCAGCACCGAACTCATTTTCTGAACAGCTTCTTCGAAATTATTTGAAATTCCATCCATTGCTGCTAAAAACAAATTACCAAAATTTTGATCCTTTAATCTTCCATCTTTAAATCTATACTGCAATAATTCCTCCATTAGTGGCTCCGTATCTGCTAAGGCTAAAATACAATTTCTAATATCCCCAGGAGGGAGAATGCCTAAATCTTCCCTTAAAACACCCGATCCCCCGCCATCATCTGCCACCGTAACTATTGCAGTTATATTATTGGTATATTTTTTTAAGCCTCGAAGCATAGTTGCAAGACCTGTACCGCCTCCGATTACTACAATTTTAGGACCTTTTACAAGTGCTCTCTTTTCATAAATCAAATCTCCAAAGTTTTTCGAGTCAATGGCTACATCTACATTTCCTATGTTTATCAATATAATAAATGATTTAATAATTTGCATTAAAGCAATATACAAAATCAAAACTCCGATACCAATGAAAAAAATAGGAAAAGCTGAATTTATAGACCACAAATATTTTTTATTAATAAACTCATTAACTCCATAAAACAATAAGAAAATCCCTATAATACCTACAAGAACCCATCTTTTTATATTAACACCAGGTTTGAGCAAATCCCTGGTTATCATAGCTTTCCGCCACCCCTATTCACATCTTCATATATATCCCTATGATCTATATTGACACTATATCCGCTTTGCTCTAGTATTTCATAAATTTTGTTGGCTATAGCTACGGATCTATGTCTTCCCCCTGTGCATCCAATAGACACTATAAGTTGTCTTTTTCCCTCTTTTTTATAATTTGGAATAAGAAACTCTAACATATCCTGGAGTTTTTCTATAAATACTATAGTTCCATCAAAATCTAGTACATAATCTCTAACCGGTTTTTCATTACCTGAATACTGCTTAAGCTCTGGAATATAATATGGGTTTGGCAAAAACCTAACATCAAATACTAAATCCGAATCCACAGGTATCCCATATTTAAAGCCAAAAGAAAGCACAGTTATCATAAGTTTAGTCTCCATCTGACCTTCTTCCGCATAAATATTGTTTATTTCTTCCGTAAGCTCTCTTGCAGAAAGTTTAGTAGTATTAATTATATGGTCAGCACGCTCACGTACATCCTTAAGTTTTTTTCTTTCAGTTGCAATTCCATTTAAAACTCTTCCCTCTGGCGCTAGAGGATGTTTTCGTCTTGATTCTTTATATCTTTTAACAAGTACTTCATCTGAGGCCTCTAAAAATAATATTTCATACATATATCCTTGTTCTTTTAGAAAGGTTAAGCTTTCAAACAAATCATCAAAAAATTTTCCGCCTCTAATGTCTATAACTAGTGCAATTTTATCTATATTTCCGTTGGTTTGATAACATGCCTCTGCAAATTTAGGAATTACTGTAGGTGGCAAATTATCTACACAAAAAAATCCTAAGTCTTCAAGGTTTCTTATGGTTTGTGTTTTACCAGCACCAGAAAGCCCCGTTAATATAACAAATCTCATTTAAAACCCCCCCTTTACAAAGATTATTAATAATACAGTTTCATTTTTTTATTATAACACATTTAGGGGTGATTAGGCATCTGAAAAAAATAACAAGTTAGCCATGACAAGGATATTTTTTAAAGAGATGTCCAGGGTATATGCGAATAAAAAAAATGCACAACAGTTTATCCCGTTGTGCATTTTAGTAACTTATCAAAAATCCCTGCTTTATAAAAAACTTAAGCCCAAAATTTGTTTTCTTACTGTGTATCCCATGATTATTTAATTATATTAAAACCACATTTCAGAAGAAAATCCTTCTAAAATGTGGTTATTTAAACTTGTTTAGATGATTCTTTTTCTTCTCCCCAAATTTTTACTTCGGTGTGAAGTTGTACCCCAAATTTTTCTTTCACTTGATTCTGAACAAGCTGGATTAATTCCAAAATATCCTTTGCACTTGCATTCTTCTTATTAATAATAAAACCAGAATGCTTCTCAGATACTTGAGCCCCTCCAACATAAGTACCTTTCAACCCACAATCTTCTATAAGCTTACCGGCAAAATGGCCTTCTGGCCTTTTAAATGTACTTCCGGCTGATGGGTATTCTAAAGGTTGCTTATCACTTCTTCTTTTTGCAAGAGTGTCCATCCTTGCTTTTATAACTTTCATATCTCCAACCTGGAGATTAAGAGTAACTGATACTACTGTGTATCCATATTTAAAAATTGCGCTACTCCTATAAGCAAGTTCCATTTCGCCCTTTGTTAAAGTTAATAATTCTCCATTATTATCAATTGCTAACATACTTTCCATTACCATAGACATTTCGCCATCATAGGCTCCTGCATTCATAGCTGCTGCGCCACCAATGCTGCCTGGAATTCCACTGGCAAACTCCATGCCCTTAAGCCCACTGCCCAAAGCTACCTCAGCCACGTTGTATAATGTAGCTCCACTTTGTGCCCTTATTTTATTTCCTTCTACCTCAATTTTATCAATCTTAGATAATTTTATAACTACCCCGCGAATTCCACCATCTTTTACTAATAAATTAGAACCATTGCCTATTAAATAATATTTAACTCCATTTTCTTTGCAAATTTTTATTATAGCTTGAATTTCTTTAATATCTTCTGGAGTTACTAAGATATCCGCTGGCCCACCTACCTTGAAATAAGTATGGTTTTTCATTGGTTCATCTATCATTATGTTTGCTTTGTCTATTACTTCATATAATTGTTTAAATAATTCTACATATTGCTTCATATACTCTCCTTGAACATATTAATATATTTATATACTCTCCTAACATAAATTATAATTCATGTTAGGAAAGTTATAGCTATTTTAGTTTACCCTTTTTCACAAGATATTTCAACAATTTAAATTCATTATTAGTTCCTAGGGCACTATTTACTGTTTTTTAAAGTATTCTAAAACACATTGCGACGCTTTACTATCCATGGAGGGTGTTTCCATTAATTCCTTATTGCTCGCATTTTTTATATTATCAATGCTACCAAATTTCTTGAGTAGCTCTCTTCTTCTCTTTTCCCCTATATTAGGTATATTGTCTAATATAGAATATAGAGTTCTTTTATCTCTTAAGGTTCTGTGGTAAGTAATAGCAAATCTATGCACCTCGTCCTGTATTCTAGTAATTAAATGCATGCTTTGAGAATTACTTTTCATAATCATCTCTATATTATTATATATAAGTCCTCTAGTTTTGTGCTTGTCATCCTTAACCATTCCACATACAGGTATATCGATATTAAGATTGTTTAACACCTCTAACGCCACATTGACTTGTCCTTTTCCACCATCCATAAGAATTAAATCAGGAAATATGCAAAACTTACCTTTACTTAATTCTAAATTTCTTTCTTTTATTTCTTCCACTTCATAAAGTCCACGCTTAAATCTCCGCTCTAAGATTTCACGCATACTATCATAATCATTAGCTCCTATTACTGATTTTATTTTAAACCTTCTATAATCGCTACTTTTAGGTTTTCCACCTTCAAAAACTACCATGCTACCTACAGAATCCACCCCCATTATATTCGAAATGTCATAGGATTCAATTCTCTCAGGTATTTCGCCAAGTTCCAATAGCTCTACAAGCTCCTGCAATGCAATTTTATGAATTTCCTTATCCTCTCTATCCTTTAATTTGAATTGTTGGAGGGTTATCTTAGCATTATTTTCTACCATCTCTAAGGTCTTCTTCTTTTCTCCCTTTTGAGGAATCTTAATGGTTACCTTTAAATCTTTTTTCATGCTAAGCCATTGCTCCAGAATCTCTCCCTCATTTATAAAAGGAACATATATAGTTTTAGGAATAAATGCTGTGCCTCCGTAAAATCTCTTTATAAATCCTTCTATAAGTTCACTTCCTAGTTCACCCGCTTCGTCATTTAAAATAAAATGTTCCCGACCTATTATCTTTCCATCCCGAAGGAAAAACACCTGAAGACAGACATCTTTTTCATCCACATATAAATTAATGAAATCTTCATTTTCACAATTACCTATTACAATTTTTTGCTTTTCGTTTATCTTGTCTACCGCCAAAATTTTATCTCGAAAACCCGCTGCTTTTTCATATTCCAAAGATTCCGCCGCACTTCCCATTTCTTCCTTTAGATCATCCACTATATTTCTATCTTTTCCTGTAAGCAGCTCCATTGTACCTTTTATGAATTTGCCATAATCTTCTCTGCTAATATAACCAGCACAAGGAGCTTTGCAAAGCCCAATATGATAGTTCAAGCAAGGCCTTGTATGAGGTAGTCCTTCTTTAATAACTCGCTTGCAGGTTCTAAGGGGGAATATTTTTTTTATAAGTTCAATAACGGTATATACAGCCGCCGAATCTGTATATGGTCCAAAATATTTTCCTCCATCATTTGCAATATTTCTGGTTACAAAAACTCTTGGAAATTCCTCATTTACGGTTATTTTTATAAAAGGATAATGTTTATCGTCCTTAAGCAAAATATTGTACCTTGGACTATATTTCTTAATAAGATTACACTCGAGTATTAGTGCTTCCATTTCTGAATCCGTCACTATATATTCAAATTCAGTTATATTTTTCACCATAGCCTTCACTTTTTCAGAATGATTCTTTGAATTTTGAAAGTATTGCCTTACCCTATTTTTTAATATTTTAGCCTTCCCTACATATATTACTTCACCAAGATGGTTTCTCATAAGATATACTCCTGGTGCCTCTGGAAGAATCTTTAGTTGATATTCAAAATCAAACACATTAACCCCCCTTAACCTTCTCTGGGGTACATAACAATTATCAATTGTTATGCCTCCTAGTCTTTCTCTGTGGCACATGTTCACAAACAACCATATATGGTCATAATTATAGTTATATAGTCCTATTTCCTGGGCAATTTATAACAAATTGCTACACGTATTGTTTTACTACTATTATAGAATTTGCCTTACCATTTAACTTCATTAGTTAATTCTTCTCCTGGGTCGCCGCAATATATAATAATAAAGTATATGAAAATAAAGTCAGATATGGTTCCATATCTGACTTTATAATATTAGTATTCCCACGTACTAAGGTATGATTTTTTAATTTTATTGCAAATAAACTTTAATTAATTCTCTAGTTATCTCAGCAGCAACTCCGCCACCTACTCCACCCTCTTCTACAATTACCGCTATGGCAATTTGAGGATTTTCATATGGTGCAAAGCCAATAAACCAAGAATGTGGACCCACTTGTTTACTTGAGTCACCTTTATGATCTGCAGTGCCTGTTTTTCCACAAACAGTTATGCCATCCACAGCTGCGTTTTTCCCTGTGCCTTCAGCCACTACATCCTTCATTAAATCTTTCATTATCTTCGCATTTTCCTTTGACATGTTTTCTCCCAATGCTTTAGGCTCTATTTTCTTTAATGATTTGCCCTTACTACTCAATATCTCTTTAACCAACATTGGCTGCATCATAATGCCATCATTAGCAACAGTGCTTGCAACTAATGCCATTTCCATAGGCGTAGCTAAAACCTCAGCTTGACCTATAGCACTTTGTGCTATATTACCTTTTTCATTGCTTTTGTAACTTGGAAATTTACTGTTCTCTATTGTTAAGCCTGATGCTGGAATATCCTTATTAAAATAAAATTTTTCGGTGGTATCCTTTAGCGCCTTATTTCCAAGTTCAATACCCAATGACCCAAAAACCACATTACTAGAATGTAAATAAGCAGTTCTAAAATCTATATTTCCAAAAACCTCGCCATCATAATTTTTAAGTGATGAACTTTGATTGAAAACTAATGAACCATTATCTTCAAATCTCTTATTGTAAACGCTTGGAATGTTCTCTAAAGCACTTATTGCCGTAATAGTTTTAAATATAGACCCCGGTGGGTATAGGCCAGATACCGCTCTATTAAGCAATGGCATATCCTTATTTGCAACTATTCCTTTCCAATCTTTCTCTAAATTATTAGGGTTATAAGAAGGCATAGACACCATGGCCAGAATTTCTCCAGTTTTGGGGTTCAAAGCCACTATTGAACCACGCTTACCTTGTAAAAGACTAAAAGCTTTTTTTTGAAGCTTAGAATTAAGTGTAGTTCGCAGTCCATTGCCAACCTTTTCTTCCTCCTTTTTATTAAAGTCAAAAAGCTTTGAGGCTACAGTCTCTTCAGACCCCATAAGTTCTGCATCATATTTTTTTTCAAGTCCTGCAAGTCCATATATAGGATTCATATACCCTATAGCATGAGCAAAAACTTCACCCTGCAAATATTCCTGTTTTTGAGACACTTCACTTATTTTCGTACTTTTAGTTAAAGGGGTCATATCTTTATCGTAAATGGTTCCCCTAAGCACTTTATTTCTTTCTGCCCATAATCTATGATTAAAAGTACTGGCCACTGCCTTTTGACTATTAAACATATAAATATAGGTTATATAGGAGATTAAAGCAACAAAAAGTATTAAAAATACCAACATTACTTTTTTTATATTAATAACAATATCATTCATAACTTTGACCGTCCTCCGAAATTTTTTGAAGTATACCTAAGGAAAAGAAAGTTACTATCATAGAACTTCCACCATAACTAACCAGTGGTAAGGTTATTCCTGTTAATGGTATAGCTCCAACCACCCCACCTACAATAACTAATACCTGAGCTGCTATCATTGTACTATAACCCACTGCCAGTAGTCTTGAAAATTTATCCTTGCTGTAAACAGGAACCCTCATGCATCTATAAAACAGTAAAAAATATAAGATAAGCATAGCAAGCCCAGTCAGTAGTCCCATTTCCTCACAAATAGCTGCAAATATAAAATCTGAAGTAACTACTGGAACCATTGTGGGATATCCAAGCCCCATACCAGTTCCAAAAAGTCCACCTGATGCTATAGAAATTAAAGATTGCACTACTTGATGTCCTTGATCGTACCCATACTTCCATGGATCTCCCCAAATTAAAACCCTTAGGCGCACATGCCCAAAAAGCTTATAGCTTATAAATCCACCCACCATGAAAAGTACTAAACATACTAGTACGTATTTAAACTTTGAAGTAGCAATATATAACATTGTTACTGAAATAGCAAAAAATAGAAGCGCCGATCCTAAATCCTTTTGAAGCACCATAAGTCCAAGTGAAATCATAACTACAATTCCAGGCTCAATTAACGCTTTAAGTTTTATAAAATCTGATTTTTGTTTAGTATCATTACCGTAATGCTGTAGTGATGCTGCTAAATATGCCACCAGTGATAGTTTACCAAACTCTGTTGGTTGAAAACTAAAGCCACCAATAGATATCCAGTTTTTAGCTCCATAAACTTCGTCCCCAAATAAACTTCCTAAGGCCATAAGAATAATCGTAGCTATCAGGTAAAACCATTTATACTTTCCAAAACTAGTTAAACTAGGAAAAAGCACTACTACTAAAATAAATATGGCAATGCCTACGGTATACCATATAAGTTGTTTAAGCGCAGTAGGCGAATCTAGTCTATATAAAATGCCCATGCCTATAACCGCTAAAACATTTGAAAACAGTAAAATATATTTATCGCCGTCGGGGAAAAATCTTCTTATTATAAAATGAGAATAGGCAAAAAGTATACATATTATTACACCCATTATCAAGGCACCTTTATCAAGTCCATTTTTACCAATAAAGAACATATTTACAAATAAAACTATACATAAAAGATAAGTATACCTTAGAAGTTTCCGTTCTTCCTTTATACTTTCCATATTATCACCTCTTTAATCATCACCTTCGGTGCTGAGATTTATCCTATAACCTTAAAAATTGAAGTTCCTATTTTAATTTCGTCACCTTTTTTTATAACAACCCTATCCTTCACTTTTTTGTTGTTCATTAATGTACCATTAGTACTCCCCAAATCCTGCAGAATATAATCTGTATTTTTTCTATATATCCTTGCATGCTGAGAAGACACGTATTTATCACCTAATATTAAAAGATTATCTGCTTTTCTACCTACGGAAAGTCCGTCATTCAGAGGAATAACAGCACCAACTCTTAAGTTAAAGTTTTCTCCTCTTTCTATAACCTCAAGCCCCATAGTTTTCTTTATTACCGGTTTCTTCTTTGCACCACCTTTTATGTCTTTATACATTATTCTCAAAGCAAATATTATTATAAGGTAAATAACCGCTATAATTGCATACTTCATAATCGAGCTTATAATAGTCATAAGTCACTTTCTCCTCTTTAAAAAATAATCCAAGACTAGCATTAAATTAATATGCTAGCCTTGAATAAATTATAACATCTTTTTTAAATATTGTCCTGTATATGAATTTACATTTAAAGATATTTCTTTTGGAGTTCCGCTACACATAATGTAACCACCCTTGTCTCCACCCTCAGGACCTAAATCTATAATATAGTCTGAGCACTTTATAACATCTAAATTATGCTCTATTACCACTACAGTGTTACCTGCGTCAACTAATCTTTGAAGTATTTTAATAAGTTTGCTAACATCATCAATATGAAGTCCTGTAGTAGGCTCATCTAAAATATAAAAAGTCTTACCTGTACTTCTCTTAGATAACTCTGATGCCAGTTTAATTCTTTGAGCCTCACCACCAGATAATTGAGTGGAAGGCTGACCTAGCCTAATGTAACCTAATCCAACATCTATCAGTGTTTTAAATTTACTATGTATTCTTGGAATATTTTCAAAGAATTTTACAGCTTCCTCCACAGTCATATTTAAAATTTCATCAATATTCTTTCCTTTATACTTAACCTCTAAGGTTTCTCTATTGTATCTTTTGCCCTTACAAACCTCACAAGGCACATAAACATCAGATAAAAATTGCATTTCTATTTTAATTATCCCATCACCCTTACAAGCTTCACATCTTCCACCCTTTACATTAAAACTAAATCTACCTGGCTTATAACCTCGCACCTTGGATTCTGAGCTCATGGAGAAAACCTCGCGAATTATGTCAAAGACACCTGTGTAAGTAGCTGGATTGGATCTTGGAGTACGCCCAATAGGACCCTGGTCTATGTCTATAATTTTATCTATATTCTCTACACCTAAAATATCTTTATGAAGTCCTGCATTTTTTTTAGAATTATTTAGCTTCTTGTTAAGACCTTTATATAGGATTTCATTTACTAAAGTACTCTTTCCGGATCCGGAAACACCCGTTACACATGTAAATACACCCAGTGGAAACTCCACGCTAACATTCTTAAGGTTATTTTGCTTCGCATTAATTATTTTTATGCATGAGCCATTAGGCACTCTTGTTTTATCTGGAGCTTCGATCTTCTTTTTACCACTTAAATATTGCCCTGTAATTGACTCTTCGCAGTTCTTTATGTCGTCTATTGTTCCTGCCGCCACAATTTCTCCACCATGTTCCCCAGCTCCTGGTCCAATATCTACAATATAATCTGCTGCCATCATAGTGTCCTCATCATGTTCTACAACTACTAGCGTATTCCCTAAATCTCTTAGCTGTTTTAATGTCTTAATAAGCTTTTCATTATCCCTTTGATGAAGTCCAATACTAGGTTCATCTAAAATGTATAAAACTCCCATGAGGCTTGAACCTATCTGAGTAGCTAGTCTTATTCTCTGTGCCTCTCCACCAGACAAGGTACCTGCAGATCTTGTTAAATTTAGATAATCAAGTCCCACATTCTTAAGAAAACTAAGTCTATTATTTATTTCTTTGAAAATTTGGTTAGCTATCATCTTATTTTTTTCCGACAATTCAATTTCACCTAAAAATTTCACTTCATCTACAATGGACATATTGCAGAATTCATATATATTCTTTTCACCCACAGTTACAGCTAATGCCTCTGGACTCAGCCTTGCACCATTGCACTTAGGGCATGCATTATCCCCCATATATTGTTCAACTTCTCTTTTTATATAATCAGAAGAGGTTTCAAAATATCGCCTTTTTAAATTGTTTATAATACCTTCATAAATATGATTAAAGGTACCTGTCCTATACTCCTTAACATATTCTACCTTTATTCGTTCTCCATTAGTTCCGTATAATAGTATTTTAAGGATTTCCGGATCATATTCTTCCATAGGCGTATCTAAACTAAACTTATATTTTTCGCTTAATGCCTTTAATACTGCAAAAGTCCAAGAATCCTCCTTAAGGCTACCTTCTCCAAAGGACAAAATAGCCCCACCCAAAATACTCTTACTTTTATCGGGCATAATTAAATCCTCATCAATTTCCATAAGCGTACCAAGTCCATCACAAGTATCACACTTACCAAAAGGAGAGTTAAAAGAAAACATCCTAGGTGCTAGTTCCCCTAGACTTATACCACAATCCGGACAAGCAAAATGTTCACTGAAAAGCATGTCTTCTCCATCTACGACGCTAGCGATAGCTGTTCCCTCTGCTAATTTTAAAGCACTCTCTAAGGATTCAGAAAGCCTACCACGAATCTCCTCTTTTACAGAAATTCTATCAATGACTATCTCTATACTATGCTTTTTAGTCTTTGTAAGCTTTATCTCCTCTTCCATAAGTTCTACTATATTGCCATCTATTCTAGCGCGAACAAACCCATTCTTTTTAATATTCTCTAATACCTTAACATGCTCACCCTTTTTACCCCTTATTATGGGCGATAGAATTAAAAGCTTGGTTTTTAGTGGCATATCCATTACTCTGTCCACCATCTGATCTACAGTCTGCTGAGAAATCTCCTTGCCGCATTTAGGACAATGAGGCGTTCCAACCTTAGCATAAAGCAATCTCAAATAATCATAAATTTCAGTTACAGTACCCACTGTAGAACGCGGATTTCTATTAGTTGTTTTCTGATCTATAGAAATCGCAGGAGATAGTCCCTCTATGTATTCAACATCTGGCTTATCCATATTACCTAAGAACTGCCTTGCGTAAGCTGACAGCGACTCTACATACCTTCTCTGCCCTTCTGCATATAATGTATCAAAAGCCAGCGAAGACTTACCAGATCCCGAAAGTCCAGTAAACACTACAAATTTATCTCTTGGAATCTCTAAATCTACATTTTTTAAATTATTAACCTTAGCACCCTTTATAAAAATCTTATCCCTCATAATTCCACTCCTTATATTTCCCCTAAATAGTTAGAAATTGATAATTAATAATTTTCAATTCTCAGATATTCTTAATTTGTTTTTTAAGTTTATAAATTATATCGCGAAGCTGCGCTGCTCTTTCAAATTGTAAATCCTTAGCCGCCTGCTTCATTTCACTTTCATACCTGTCCATTAACTTTTTAGTTTCATCGTAATTTGCTTCCATAGCAGCTTCAAGGGTTTCATATACCGCTTCTTCCTCTGCCACTGTAACAGCTCCGATTACTTCTCTAATATCTTTAATAATAGTAGTTGGTGTAATATCATGTTCTTCATTATAATCCATCTGAAGTTTTCTACGTCTATTAGTTTCATCTATAGCCTTTTTCATAGACTTTGTGATTCTGTCCGCATACATTATTACTTTACTCTCTGAATTTCTTGCAGCTCTTCCTATAGTTTGAATTAATGAAGTTTCAGAACGCAGAAATCCTTCCTTATCTGCATCGAGTATCGCCACAAGGGCTACTTCTGGAATATCTAAGCCCTCTCTTAAAAGATTTATACCTACTAGTACATCAAATGTACCTAGTCTAAGATCTTGAATAATTTTCATTCTTTCTATAGTATCAATATCAGAATGTAGATAGGTAATTTTCATATCCATTTCTCTAAAGTATTTAGTCAAATCCTCTGACATCTTTTTTGTAAGTGTTGTAACTAAAACTCTAAACCCTTTTTTTATTGTGTCCTGAATCTTAGCATATAAATCATCTATTTGACCTTTGACAGGTCTAATAGCTATTTCAGGGTCTAATAGTCCTGTGGGTCTTATCACTTGCTCTGCAGTATTCTCGCTATGCTCTGCTTCATAGACGTTTGGAGTTGCACTTACAAAAACTGTCTGATTCATAGTACCCTCAAACTCTTCAAATGTTAGAGGCCTATTATCATAGGCAGAAGGAAGTCTAAACCCATACTCAATCAAATTAGTCTTTCTTGATTTATCTCCTCCAAACATAGCCCTAACCTGAGGAAGGGTTACATGACTTTCATCTATAAACATTAAAAAATTCTTTGGGAAATAGTGCATCAAGGTTTGAGGCGCTGTTCCTGCAGGCCTCCCATCTAAAATTCTAGAATAGTTCTCTATGCCACTACAGTAGCCAACCTCTCTTATCATTTCAATATCAAAGTTAGTTCTTTGCTTAAGTCTTTGTGCCTCTAGTAATTTATCCTGTGATATAAGCACCTTTAATCTGTGCTCTAATTCTTCTTCTATTTGTTCTATAGCAGGCTCTAGTTTTTCTTTTGAAGTCGCAAAATGAGAAGCTGGAAAAATAGATACATGCTTTCTCGCTCCAATAATTTCTCCTGTTAGCGAATCAAATGATCTAATTTTATCTATTTCATCACCAAAAAACTCCACCCTAATTCCTTCGCTGCTGGATGAAGCAGGAAATATATCAACAGTGTCCCCTCTCACTCTAAAGGTTCCGCGAATAAAATTAATGTCGTTTCTCTCATATTGTATATCTACTAATTGTCTTAATACTTCATTTCTATCCTTTTCCATGCCTTCCCGAAGTGAAACTGTAAGTTTTTTATATTCTTCAGGGTTTCCAAGTCCATATATACATGAAACTGAAGCCACCACAATAACATCATTACGCTCAAGTAGCGCTGAGGTAGCCGAATGTCTTAACTTATCAATATCATCATTTATAGATGAATCTTTTTCTATAAAGGTATCCGTTTGTGCGATATAAGCCTCTGGCTGATAATAATCATAGTAGGACACAAAATACTCCACACAGTTGTCAGGAAAAAACTCTCTAAACTCTGAGCAAAGCTGTGCCGCTAAAACCTTATTATGGGCAAGCACCAAAGTAGGCTTTTGAACTCTTTCAATAATATTAGCCATGGTAAAAGTCTTACCTGAACCGGTTACCCCTTTAAGAGTTTGAAATTTTTTACCTTCCTCAACCCCGCCCGCAAGACTCTCAATAGCCTGTGGTTGATCTCCAGTAGGTTTAAACTTCGAATGCAATTTAAATTCATTCATAAAAATCACCGCCTTT
Source organism: Clostridium sp. FP1 (assembly GCF_011065975.2). NCBI lineage: Bacteria > Bacillati > Bacillota > Clostridia > Eubacteriales > Clostridiaceae > Clostridium > Clostridium sp. FP1. Next base: position 4,570,305 of record NZ_JAAMNJ020000001.1, read on the forward strand.
TATTCCGCTTAATTCGATAACAACTATTAATTGCTATCATCTATCTGAACATTTGTTCGTCTACTCCATTTTAACTATAAGTATTTAGTATGTCAATATCTCCTACAACTAATTCACTAATAAGTACTCTAAATAGTAAGTGTGAAATTTCTCCGAAGTGACTTGCAAAAAAATTAAAAAAGCTTGCCTCCTCAGTCTAAACTAAGGAGGCAAGTCTTTTTGATTTATTTCAATTAAGCTTTTTTTACTTCTTGCTGGATTTCTATGTTTTCTGCATTAATATTATCGTCAACCTCAACTTTAGTTAGTAACATTAAGCAATTTGAAACTTTTTTATTGACTATACCCAAACCTAATATTAGAAATGCGATGCCACCATATATACCAATTGGTTCAAATATTCCTGGTAACAATTGCGATGTCAATAATGCTTTTCTTACAGTAGCAATATCATACCCTTGATTTACAGCTTGGCTAACCGTACTTTTAAATAAGAGAATATTATTGACTAATAATGCAACACCGATCATTGCCACAACTGAAGCTACAATATACATAACAATCGAGATAGAAAATCCCTTTGATTTTTTAGATACACTTTTTTCTTTAGTTTGCATAATAACTTTTCCTCGTTTCCGCCCTTAAAGGCTATATTATAATTTCAATTTAATACTGAACCCATATTATTTTTTAAATAACATCTTCGTCTATTCATTAATACTAGTAGATAATTGTTGCATTAAGGTGTCAATAATGTTAACAATCTATAACCATTAAATCAAATTTTACATAAAAAGAAATAGGAACCTAAGTCCCTATTCCTTAAATATTATATGCTTTTTAGTTTAAAATTAAACAATTAGTAATTGTTATGTACCCATAATAATAGTAATAATATAAATTTTACTTATTCTATTATTCTTTTACCTATTACAAAGTTATCTGCGTAATACCCGGTTAATTCAGATATTTTTACAACATCACCAGGTTTAGGACAATGTATAAATTTATTATCTCCAATATATATTCCAACATGAGATACTTCAGAAGGTACAGCTGAATTAGTTATAAAAAAGACTAAATCTCCCTTTTCAAGATTATTTATATTAACAGATGCACCTATATCTACCTGGTCCATAGTCGTTCTAGGCAGATTTATCCCAAAGTTTTTATAGCTATACTGCACAAACCCTGAACAATCGAATCCACCACTTAAATATTCCCCAGCAGCGTTGAAATTTGCTGGTGCTTCGCCACCCCAAATATAAGGTGTTCCCAAAAATGTATTTGAATATGACACTAAGTCATTTCCAGTTGTTTTTGTGCTATATCGTTGTCCATCTTCAACATATTCAGCTTTATTTGATGTAGTATCAACAACACTTACATAGGATTTATATATATATCCCCATTCACCATCATACTTAATTTTATAGAACTCGCCTTGAGTTCCATATATATCTACTTTTTCCTTAGGATACTTTTTACCCATAACAATAACATTACTATCCAATGAAGCTGTTTTTCTTACGCTCAAAAAATCAGAGGCTGTAATAGTTCCAACACCTGTAGCTTTTGTTACAGGTGTTGGTGTAACACTGCTTGTACTATTTTCATTTACAACTTTTACATATAATTCACTTATATAGCTTGTTTTACCAGAGTAAGTTATTTTATAAAAACCATTTGTATTTTCATACATTGTAACTTTACTTCCAAGCTTAATAGAGCCTATCACAGGATAGGTTGTCCCAGCCCCAGACCTTATATTTAAAACATTTGCTGTTATAACTCCATATTTTTCTATGTAATCCGGTTTTACACTCACTACACTTTTGGTAGGAGAAGTATTTTTTACTATGTTTACGTATGATGTATGTGCGTATCCAATTTTCCCATTATAATTTATCTTATAAAAATCACCCTGTTTTCCAAGGGTATCTATCTTTGTATTCTTTGAAAGAAAACCTATAATGGAAGAAGAAAGTGAGGGATTTTGCCTAACACGTAATGAGTCTGTATTCACTACTCCACTATCAGCAGCTGCAATTTGAGAACTCACCATTGTCAATATCATAACTATAAGCGCTATTCTTTTTTTCATTTATTTACCTTCTCTCTATATTCTAAAATTCAATTCGAGTATATAGTATACCTTAAACTACTTATGATTTTGGTTTTATATTTATATTTCGACATAATATAATTCACTAAATATTTAAATGTATTCATCCTCCCATTTATTTTGAGTACTATTAAAACCCGCATTAAAAATACTAGATAAAATATGATGAAGTAATATTTTATATTATAGCACTTATATACTATAAATTTGTTGTTTTCAGAAATTTATGATTCTTATCATAGAGAAACCTAACATATATAAAATATACTAGCAATTATTCTTTACTATAGACTTTACTTACTTCTAATTTGAAGTCTAAAATTTTTGACAATACATCTATGTCGCCTCTAAATGGGTAACATAATAGTCTATTTTCATTTTCAAAAATCATAAAAAATGCTGGCTCATTTTCAGGTATTATTATATAAACTTCGTTTACAAGTGCATTTATACATTTCCCTTGTACCTTAACAGAAGGATAAAGTGGAATTCTAATAGCATAACCATCATCTGTAAGAGGGTTGCTTTTACCATAGATATTATCCACATCCTTTATCCAACTTACAACCATATTTTGAATTTCTCTATTAACTTGAATTACTTTTACGACCTTATCTTGCTTTGGGTCAAAAATTTCTGCATATCTAAATTCTTCAGCACTAATTACTATTGAATGCATGATTATAATAAATAAGAATATAATAACTGGTGTTTTTTTAATCATAAATATCACCTCTTTATTAATATTCCCATAATGAATTATAGTTATGTCCCAAAGATACACTTTGAATTTATGTATAGTTAAATTGTAACTATACCAATCGCCATTCATATTAACTAATTCATAAAAACACCTCTTTATTTAATTATATATCATATCAATGTAATTATTCAAATTTTTAACAGTATTCTTTTACAATTACTTTTGGAGAATTCCCTGAAAAACACCTGGACAACTTACATATTTCCACTAACATTACCCATACCATATACACTCTGATAGCGTCTAAAGAATTTTGGTACGGTCTATTGCAAAAAAAAAAAAAAATAAAATTGACTATGCAATTTTACAGTCAATTTTAGCAGTATTCTCTTAACGCTCTAGGATACATTTATATCTTTAGATTTTCCCTTTGATTCCTTTAATAATATAAGGAACGCCAACTGGCAAAAAAACACCTGCCATTAACCACATTAGTCCCTATACCACATAACAACTAATAATTGTTATGTACCCCAAGGTTTTACCCCCGAATCTACATAAAAAAGAAAGAATGAACTTTCTCTGGAGTGACTTGCAATACGAGACGCTGAAACTATTGAAATTCCATTTAGAAATTCTTCTTTTGCGAATGTAAAATCCTCGTAAGCCTGCCAGGACGCATTCCCTTTAGGTATTTTTTCTTAGATTATGCTAACAAAAGTATATATTGCGCAGAATGCATTTTAGCAATATATACTTGACCTTATAGCATAATCTAAGAAAAAACTTTTATTTCTTATCTATGTCTTTCATTTTGTCCAGTACATCTTTAAAGCTTTCATCATCCATCTTTACCACAGAGTTATCTTTTGGTAACTCCCTTGGTACAATCACTATTCCTAGTCTTTTGTTCCCAGCTACATTGGTATAACTCATATCTTTTAATTCTCCAGATGGTTTTTTGATTTTTAAAAATAATGAACTAAAATTACCTTTAACTACATGTAAAATTTCTTCTTCAGCCTCTACTTTTTTATCATTAATTTGGACTATTAAATCTCCACTTTGAATTCCCATTTCAAAAGCAGGGGATTTAGGAGCTACCTGTAGCACCATAATTCCCTCATCGTCACTAACAAATTTAGGTTTTAAAGTGAGCTCCAAATGTCTTTCTAATTGCAACATTGCTTCATGCAGTGCAGCTGCAAATATTAAAATAAAAATTTGAACAGCTACGCCAAATACTGCTAATTGAGATATGGCTGTTAAGAGCACGCCATATCCCATTATTAATGCTCCTGAAAAGAGAGTTTTTTTGCCCTTGCTCTTAGTAAAGGTAATACTGCTATAACCAATAACCCCATACAGAGCAACAGAAGCTATAATTGACTTTTCCAAGATTTTACCCGCTATAGCCCCTCTTATTGCAGGCATCCACTGTGGAGTCATTAAGCTCTGTCCTGCCACCAGGTCTGAGGTCTGAGAACTTAAAAGTACAAGTATAGCGATTGGTAATGCCCAATATCTTTTTAAGGCAAATCCACCAATAATTTTATTATCTCTATTTGTAAAAACAGGAATGGCTCCTCTTGATCCATCTATCATTACTAAACTTCCCTCTACAATATGTAATACACCCACCAAGGTCATTAATGTAAGAATATCTACGTTTATAAAATCCAATTTTGGCATATGTAACATGATAGCTGCATATTTAAACACTAGGCTGCTTATACCTAAAACTGCACCAGAATAAGAAAAACATATAAATCTAGGCTTAAATGCCATAAAAAACAATGACAACATAAACAATAAATAAATATTTGAATTCTCATCAAAAACTAGACCTAAAAATGTAAACAGAAGACTTGCTAGGGCCCCTGCAATAATTCCTATTACAATTTGTGATATAGTTAACTCAAAAGGTGAATCTAAACTCTCTCCCATTATCATTCTCTGCATAATCGATATTTTCTTATTTTTATTATAAAAAATTAATCCAATCATTATTAAGATAAACGCATTTGAAGGATCTACAATTGCATAAGCAACTGCTCTTAAAGTATGTATTGCAATGTCCATTCAGTAAAATTCTCCTTTCATATTGCTATGAAAAACTATATATTCCCCATATCACCCATGTAAATGCGTTACATCACCTACAGTGATGCGCTCACCTAGGGTGATGCCATTACCTACGATGATGAGCCTCGCCTGCTGTTCTAACGGTTGTTAAAAACCAAGTATCCACCAAATTTATTGGTAGATACTTGGTATGTTATTACTTGATTTTACCCTTAGCTATCTCTAAAGCTTTCTTAAATTGCGGATCCAAAGTTCTATCATATGCTTTCTCTTTAAGTGCTTTTGGATACACCACCTCAACTTCTGGTTTTATTCCAATATGATGTATATTTTCTCCATTGGGAGTATAATATTTTGATATAGTTACTTTTAATGCAGTACCATCATCAAAGCCATCAACATCTCTAGAAAACATAGTTTGAACTATGCCTTTACCAAAGGTCTTCTCTCCCACTAAGGTACCAACCTTATAGTCTCTGATTGCTCCTGCAAAAATTTCTGAAGCACTTGCAGATCCTTCATCAGTTAATACTGTGAGTGGCATGCCTACAGCTAGACCACCCTTAGACTTATATTCTGTCTTTTCCTTATTCTTATCTATTGTATATACTAAAACCTTTCCTTCAGGTACAAAATTAGAGGTTAAATCTACACATTGATTTAAAAGACCACCAGGGTTTCCTCTTAAATCTAACACTAGACTTTTCATACCTTTTCCTTTTAATTCCACTAATTTTTTATTGAAATTTTTAGCAGTATTTTCATCAAACATTGTAAGTTGAATATATCCAATATTTTTGTCTAACATTTCACCTTTAACCGTTACCATATCGATTTTAGCACGTTTTACACTAACTTCAAAACTGCCTTTATCTTTTCTATTAAGAGTTAACTTGACAGCTTCATTTTCCTTACCTTTCATCATTGTGACAGCTTTTTCGAGTTCTTTTCCTGTGACAGCTGTTCCATTAACCTTTTCAATAACATCTCCTGGAAGTATTCCTGCACTTTTAGCTGGTGATGGATCGAAAGGGGCAATTACAACTATATTATTTTCTTTAACTCCTACTTGTAAGCCAAGTCCTGTATACACCCCTACTGTTGTAGCATTAAACTCTGCATACTCTTTTTTGTTCATAAAAACTGTATAAGGATCTTCTAGGGAATTAGTCATGCCCTTTATAGCACCTTCTACTAAAACCTCATCACTAATTTTACCATCATAATACTTATATAGTTTATTTCTCACTAAAAATAGTTTTTGAAACTTTACTACTTGGTCATAAGCGTCCCTTCCAATTATTACTTTCCCATTGGGAGTTCTTAAGGAAATTTGGGTTGAAACTAATAGGGTTATTGCATTAGTAACAAGTACTATAACTATAATCCAAATAATCCATTTTGTTTTCTTTGTTTTGTGTGTGACATCATTATATTCTACAGTTTTATATTGTCCAAGTCTATTTTCATCGCCCATTTTATACACCTCTTTGTAATTCTCTATATATTATTTATGTAAATATAATAAATTTATAACACTAATAAGAAAATAAATATATTGTATTTACACAATCAAGAATTTTCTTATGGACATAATACTTCCCACGGCCCCAATAACTATGCCGCCTAACATAAATTGCCATAGAATAGTGCTTAATATAAAATGAGGATCTATTAAACTAACTCCTAATAATACATTTGCTGAAGACTTTAGAAAAACCATTTTATAAGCATAATATAGTATTCCGGTAGAAATAATTGCCCCAGCTATTCCAAGCATCATACCTTCAATAATAAATGGCCATCTTATAAACCAATCAGTAGCTCCAACAAATTTCATAATACCTATTTCTTTTTTTCTAGAATATAATGTAAGCTTAATTGTGTTTCCTATTAGGAACAGTGATACGCTTACTAAAATTACAAATAAGGCCAGGCCTACTACCTTTAAAGTATTTGTTATTTTTATAATTTTATCAACTATTCCCCTAACATCATTAACCTTCTCTACACCTTTTAATCCTTTAGCAGCCTTAACTACATTATCTACTATTTCAGGTTTTTCTACACTTACAACATATGAAGTTGGAAAAGGGTTCTTTTTCTCAAAACCTTGCACTAAGGATTTACTATCTTCTCCAAATTGTTTTTTCACTTTTTCTAGTGCATCGCCCTTATCTTCAAATTTAATTTCTGAAACTCCTTGCACATTGTCAAGGGCCTTTTGAATAACAGATTTATCACCTATTGTTACATCATCTTTAAGAAAAATTTGTACCTGTAACTTGGAACCTATTTCTTCCACTGCTGCATTAACATTAAAAACAATTAGTAAAAATACGCCTAAAATAAATAAAGTAGCTGCCACTGTAGCAACTGACGCCATACTAACAGTTCTATTTCTTTTTAAACTTTTTAGTGCATCTACAAAATAATATTTAATTGTACTAATCTTCATAACCGTATCTTCCCCTTTGCTCATCTCTAGCTAGAACACCTTTTTCTATAGCTATTACTCTCTTCTTCATAGAGTCTACTATATTCTTTGCATGTGTTGCCATAACTATAGTAGTACCAGCCTTATTAATATCATTTAAGATATCCATGATACCTAATGCTGTTTCAGGATCTAAATTACCTGTTGGCTCATCTGCTATTAGCAATGTAGGATTATTTACTATTGCTCTAGCAAGAGAAACTCTTTGTTGCTCTCCACCTGAAATCTCATGAGGATAAGCCATATGTTTTTTTGATAATCCGACTAAATCCAAGACCAAAGGTACTCTTTTCCTAATATCCCTTGGAGAACATTCTGTAACTCTCAATGCAAATGCAACATTTTCATAAACATTTAAGGTATCAATTAATCTAAAATCTTGGAAAACCACTCCAATTTTTCTCCTAAAATAAGGTGTCTGCGCTCTTTTTAATTTCGTTATATCTGAGTTGTTTAAAATGACACTACCCGTAGTTGGTTCTACTTCTTTTAAAAGTATTTTAATAAAAGTAGATTTTCCCGCTCCACTGGGGCCTACAAGGAATACAAATTCCCCTTTTTCAATAGTAATATCAACATTGGACAAGGCTATTACATTATTATCATAAATCTTAGTTACTTTCTTAAATTCTATCATATTTAATTCTCCTTACCACGTTTCTGTAATTCATTTCATTAAAATCCATAACAACATTATATCATAAGGACTAGGCTTATAATAAATTTTATTATAAAATTTTCGTGAATATTACTCAAAATACGCTAATTTATTTTTCTAAAAATTCACAAATAACGTTTATCTTTATCGTTTCCTATAAAATTAAAATTATGAGTTATTATGAAATCCTTTGTAATATTAAAGCACTAAAGATTGATTAGCAAAAGATGCTGACTACAGCAATGATTAATAAATTTGAAATAAAACTAAGTCAATAACTGTTGAATAAACTAACATAAATAAGGAAACAAAGAATATTACACCAACTAAATTCAATTTTTCATAATATTCCATCCATTTTTCTTCATAATTTAGCGGTTCTAACATTTCTCTTTTTACAAAACCTATACCTGAAATAGCAAGACCAAAACAAGATATTCTAATAGCTGTTCTGTTTACTGAAGCTAATACCCCTTGTAGATTTAGGTCACCATTGACTAACCCACTTATTACTCCAATTAAAGCTCCCATAATTATAGGAACTAAAAATATCTTTAATGATAGTATAAAACAATGTAATAAATCCTTTAAAACTTCTTTCATGCTTCTTCCTCTCCCCATAGTTATTCTTGATGTATTATATCATAAAGTATCACAAAAAACATTATCCTGTAAAATAGTTAAAACCCCTATGCATAAATACATAGGGGTCCTTAAAATTATTTTAAACTGAGTCCTTTTTTAAGAGCTTTAACTATTTCATCTGTGGTTAATCCATAAGCTTTTAAAAGTTCATTTGGTTTACCACTTTCACCAAACGTATCTTTAATTCCCACTCTCATAACTGGTACTGGGTGGTTTGAACAAACAACTTCAGCTACTGCGGAGCCAAGTCCACCTATAATGCTATGCTCTTCAGCAGTAACAATCAATCCAGTTTTTCTAGCTGCAGTAACAATTGCTTCTTCATCTATTGGTTTAATAGTGTGTATATTTAACACTTTAACCTTTATTCCTTCTTCTGCTAGTATGTTATAAGCTTCCAAAGCAGCATCTACCATAATACCTGTAGCTATTATAGTTGCGTCGTGTCCTTCTCTAAGTGTTACCGCTTTTCCAATTTCAAATTTGTAATCTGGATTATCATTTATTGTCTCAACACCCATTCTTCCTAACCTTACATAACAAGGTCCATTGTATTTCGCAATAGCTTCTATGGCTGCCTGCGTTTCAATGTTATCACTTGGGCTTATAACTACCATGTTGGGAATGCTTCTCATTAGTGCTATATCCTCTATCGCTTGATGAGACGCTCCATCTTCCCCTACAGTTAAACCTGCGTGTGTGGCACAAATTTTAACATTTAATTTCGGATAACAAATAGAATTTCTTATTTGCTCAAAAGCTCTTCCTGCTGCAAATATAGCAAAAGTACTTGCAAAAGGAATTTTACCACAGGTAGCAAGCCCTGCTGCTACAGACATCATGTTTCCTTCAGCAATACCCATATTTATAAATCGATCTTCCGCAACTTTTTTAAAATCTGCAGTTTTAGTAGATTTAGACAAATCCGCATCTAAAACAACTATATTTTCATTTTCTAGTCCTAATTTAGCGAGTGCGCTGCCATAAGCTTCTCTTGTTGCAATTTTACCCATTATAGTGCACCCCCAATTTCTTCTAAAGCTATTTGGCACTGCTCTTTACTTGGAGCCGTGCCATGCCAGCTAGCTTCATTTTCCATGAAGGACACGCCTTTACCCTTTATGGTTTCACAAATTATAACTGTTGGTTTTCCTTTTGTTTTTTTAGCTTCTTCTATAGCATTTTTAATTGAAGCGAAATCATGACCATCCACAGATATAGTGTTCCATCCAAAAGCTGCAAATTTAGCATCTACTGGATCAGAACCCATAACCTCAGAAACGGTGCCATCTATTTGAAGTCCATTATGATCTACAAAAGCCGTTAGGTTGTCAAGCTTATAATGTGCAGCTGACATCGTAGCTTCCCATACTTGACCTTCAGCAAGCTCTCCATCTCCAAGTAAGGAATACACTCTATATTCTTTTTTATCAAGTTTTCCAGCTAGTGCCATACCTACTGCTACTGAAATACCTTGTCCCAGTGATCCTGTAGACATATCTACTCCAGGAATAGTATTCATATTAGGATGCCCTTGAAGCCTTGATCCTAATTTTCTCAGTCCCATTAGCTCGTCCTTATCAAAAAAACCCTTTTCAGCAAGCACACTATATAATGCTGGTGCAGCGTGTCCCTTTGATAGTACAAATCTATCTCTGTTAGGGTCATTTTTATTTTGTACGCTTACATTCATCTCATTAAAATATAATGCAGTTATAATTTCAACACAGGATAATGATCCACCTGGGTGACCAGAACATGACTCTGTAATCATAGTTATTATATTTTTTCTAACTTGCCTTGCAATTGCTTTTAATCTTTCTACTGTTTTTTCCATATGTATTCCTCCTAGTATTTCTTTGAAACATTAATAATAGTTATCTACCTATATTCCTATTTATCTTCCACAATTATTATAACAATATTATACACTATAACAACATATTTCTTAGAAATTCTACAAAAATAATTAAATAACTATAGGATTATTTTAAAAGCTATAGTTTTATTAAAATACATTAATCTATTATTCCATAAAATAAAATAAGGGCAATGATTGCCCTTATTCATTTTATAAACCTACACTAATTAAAATCGCAGTATCTACTTTTTTCATATCGCTATCAGTCATATGACCAATTTTTTCTTTTAATCTTTTTTTATCCAGTGTTCTTATTTGTTCTAGCAAAACTACTGAATCTTTATTTAACCCATACTCTTCTGAAGAAATTTCAACATGAGTAGGGAGTTTTGCCTTATTTATCTGTGACGTAATAGCTGCAATAATAATAGTGGGACTGTACTTGTTGCCAATATCATTTTGAATTATAATTACTGGTCTAACCCCACCTTGTTCTGAGCCTACAACCGGACTCAAATCAGCATAAAATATATCTCCTCTTTTCACTATTGTTGTCATTAGACAAATCACTCTCCGAAAGCTTAACTTCGTAATCTTTAAAATCTTTAATATCAATTTCAAAACCCATGTCAGCTATTTCTAAATTTAATTCAGCCATTTCTAAATAACCTTGTTTCATTTCATCTATATAACTGAGTCTTTTCTTTTCCTCAATATATAGTATTATAGCTTCCCTAAAAAATTCACTTCTTTTTTTAGAATCTTTCTGGAGTGCCTTATTAAATTCAATATAGAGTGTTTCTGATAGGTTTACTACTAATTTCTTTGAAGTTGACATAGAAAATTTAATACCTCCCATTTGCTTAAACAACAATATGTACAAAATATATTATAATTCAACCTATGTCAATCTGTCAAAGAAATTATGGGTATTTTCACCCTTTTACAACAAGATTTTTACGCATAAATAGTTTATTTTACATATAATGCATTAATATTACACGTAATTTCTTATTTTCACAACTTTACCTTCGCTAATGTAGACTCTAGGAACTCTTTTACCAACCATACAAACTATTTCATAGTTTATAGTTCCTATTAGCTGCGCTATTGTATCTGCTGTAAATTTATTATTCTCATCTTCACCCATTAGTATAACCTCATCGCCAATCTTCACTCCAGAAATATTAGTAACATCAATCATACATTGATCCATGCAAATTCTACCTATTACTGGAGCAAAGCTTCCATTTATAATAACCTTTCCCTTTTGAAATAGGAGCCTTGTATACCCATCCGCATAGCCAACTGGAAGTGTAGCTATAATACTTTCTTTTTCCGTTTTAAACTTTCTTCCATAACTCACGTATTCTCCAGGTGGCAAACTTTTTATGTGTACTACATTTGTTTTTAATGTCATTACAGGTTTTAAATTTATATTGTCCTTATTCACCTCTTCAGAAGGATAATAGCCATATAATATTATTCCTGGTCGTACTGCCTCATAATGTGTTTCTGGTAAATCTATAATAGCAGCACTATTGGCCATATGTCTTATATTTATGTTCACTTTTTTCTCTTTTAACTTTTCATAAAAATAATTGTATTTCTTAACTTGATTATAGGTATAAGTCTTATCCTCTTCATCTGCGGAAGAAAAGTGACAAAACATGCCTTCTATAATTATATTAGGTAGCTTGCTAATATTATATACTTCTTCTGCACTTTCATCATTTGGTAGATAACCTATCCTGCCCATACCTGTATCTATCACTATATGAATTTTAGCTATTTTATTTTTCTTGTGAGCCATTTTTGATAATTCACTTGCAAATTCATAAGAGTATACAGCTTGTTCAATGTTATATTTTAATAAATCATCTATTAAATTTGGTGGTGTAAACCCTAAAATCATTATTGGGCATTCTATGCCTGAACGTCTAAGCTCCACTGCTTCACTTACTACAGCTACAGCTAATCTATCAGCACCATTTTGCAGGAGCACTGGAGCCACATCTATAGCCCCGTGCCCATAGGCGTCTGCCTTTACAACTGCTATGATATTTGCGCTTCTAGCTACCCTTCTAATTTCTCTCATATTATACGCTAATTTATCTAAATCAACCTCTGCCCATACAGGCCTTAAATGTCTAAACATGATCTTCACCTCATCTGTTATTGAAATTTACTTTTTGTCGTAGCTTGTAACTCCCACTTATAGAAATGGGATACTTTTCTTCTGAAATGTCGTTAGAAACTCTGATGGTTCAATTCTTACGTTTGGAAGAAAATTCGAATATGTTATGTTAATTTTTTCTTTACCCTTAATATCGTAAATAACCAATTTTTCTGGTATCATGCTCTTAGTATTAACATACAGCAATGCATTATTAATATTTTTGTTGCCACCAGGTATAAATAAATCGATTACTGAATATTCAACGTCATTAATCTTTTTAATTGAATATTTTATTTCCTCATTGGTATACAATAATCCTATGTATTCTCCAATAAAACAAAGTTTAAGCACTTCATCAAAATCTTTGCTCTGTACATACTTTGCTCCATTATTTTTATCACTAATATAAATATTATCATTTGCTTTATAAATAAATACTCTGCTATTGTTTAGCTCTAGTTTGTATCCGCCTCCTCTCAAATAGGATTGCCTTGCCTTATAGTTAATGGTCTGCTTATCATTCTTTATATCCATGTTCATTTCTGTAGTATAACTTTCCATATTTTTTAAAAAAGTTAAAATGTCATTAGTATTCTTAGGTTTTTTATTACAGGAAGTCATTAGTGTGAAGCTCAAAGTAAGTAAAAGTATTAAAAGTACCAGTAATTTTTTTTTCATTGTTATCCTCCTAGCATTTCTCTAGAGCAGATAGGCTTACCCCTGTTATCTACCATAACAAATCACTCTACTACTAATACTATTACTACTTCTTTCATACTATTACAAAAATTAATAATGACAATAAATCATTATCCTTGTCTATTTTTACACTTCCTCATTTTTTTCAACTTCCCATATAGCATAAGCAATTGCACTATCTTCCCCATGAGATATGCTAAGATGAATGTTATACTTCCCCTCTTTTTTAGCTATTAACTTTGCTTTGCCTTTTAAAATTACTATTGGTTTTCCAAGGGTTGTCCTGTCAATTTCAATATCTCTAAAATCAAACCCCCTAAATCCAGTACCTAAAGCTTTAGCTACTGCTTCTTTAGCAGCAAATCTTCCAGCCACGTATTCCGGCCTCAAATTTCTACTTTTAAGATATTCTAATTCAGTTGCTGTAAAAATTTTTTCTAAAAAACTATTGTTGGCGACCATAGCCTTTTCTATTCTACGTATTTCAATAATATCAGTACCTACTCCAATAATCAAAACTATCACTCCCAATCTTTAATCTGTACACTATAATTTTTATATTTGATTAAACACATATTTTAACTTTACTAATACTACAATAATATAATAAAATTATAATTATTTATAGTATTATTAATAAAAACTTAGCAGGAACCTACTATACCTTTAGGGTAGTGGGTATTGACAATATATTTTATTAGTAAAATAATAACAAAATTTTCATCCTATGTACTTCTATTATCAAGCTATAATTTTTTTATATAACAAAAAGAGGAGAAACCTCCTCGCCATCTTAGTTTAATAATATATCGCCACTAACTCATTACTAAAGTCACCAGAGCCCGTGGCGATTTTTGAAAATATTAGCAAGTACCAATGTTTTTTAACATCTCATCAAAATCGCTAATATACTCATCTATATAGTCACCTAGTATATCAATCATATGAATAGGTGATACTGTATTTTCATATAGCATTTTTATAAGATTTTTAACTTTATGTCTTTGAGGACTTATGTTTTCAACGCAATCCCTCTCTATAAATACCACTGTATCATCAATGATGTCTTGTCTTTCAATCTCAATACCATAGGCTTGTACTTCAGTAGATTCATTATCCATTGAAACAGAAACCTGACTCTTTACTAATCTATAAAAATAATTATGCTTTACATCAACCTCTGTTACTTTTTTAGATAAACTTTCTAAAACTACCATATTCGTCCCCCTTGTGTTATGTTATTGAAAATATAGTAACATTATTTTTCAGAAAAATCTGTCATTTCATGAAATGGCTTCAAATGTATTATCTCTTAAAACTGACAACTTCAACCTTTTGTGCCCATAATGTTATTATTAACAAAGTATCCACAGGCATATCATTATATATACATTAGCTTATTTTGTCGAAATCATCATAAATATATCTAAAAGTTTTTATATTTTAAATTGAATATATTTTGAAAAACTGCAACTATTTTTTATTTGACCCATAATATAATGAAAAATATAATTATTTTGTAAATATTTAGCATAATATCCTTTTATTCCGATAAATGTTTTATATATTTTTTAATCCAATAATGTTATTTGTATTTTTTTCCCTTTATTTCTTTTAGCATTTTGTACCTATCCACACCAATGTATTTACATAAATCTTCCAATATTAATAACACTGCAATAACCATAGTACAATCTTCCTTGTAATATTCCTCTAGTTCATAACGATTTTTATACACAATAGTATTAGCTTTTTTACAGCTAATAGTTTTGTATAATTCATTTAAGGTATTGTATAGTATAGAGTATGAAATTAAAATGTAATCGCCTTTTGCTTTTTCACTGCCATTAACTACCTCTCTAATAATTTTATTTAATGAAGTATTCTTATAATACTCTAGCATTTTTAACACATAATTATCCTGGATAAACTTGCCAATTATCTCAGCATCTATCAAAGTTATTTCACCCTCTGTGTTAAAAAAAATGCTAGCATCTAACAAACCATTTTTCTGATCACTAATTTCTGATAACATTTTTCTCATTTTATAGTTGAAATAATTAGTAAATTCGCCCTTTGTAATAAAATACTGCAGTTCTTTAGTAGACACAACATACACTAGCTCTGAAAAATTTTTATAAGCCTTATTTAGATAACTCTTATTATTGTAATCTATGTCACTCATAACCCTATGGCCCCCACTATAATAAATTAGTTGAGAATTTTAAGTCCTCTCTATTTAGTGTGGCTAATTAAATCCAAACTATACTAAAACACAGCAAAATAAATAACAAGTCAAGTATACTAGCACACTGACTTGTTCTTTATTTTCCCGTGTTTTGACTTTATAGTTGCTTTTTAATGTTACTATGTCCCTTTCTAACGCTTTCCACATTTTCCTGAGTCATAGTATGCAATGAGAACTTAGCTTCGTTATATACCAGTGTCATTTCATCTAAGCTATCAGAATTATCCACATTAATTTTAGTTACATTCTTTAGTTGCGACGCAGTCATATAAGGCTTATAAATATCTGCCCCCTCAGTTATTTTCTCAAAGCCTCTATATGTGTAAAGAATCTTATCTCTATTACTTTCGCCACCTTGAAAAATTTTATCAAATAAGTTTTTAACCCAATGTTTTTTGTTCTTTTTTTTAACAATTCTTTCCTTTTCTTCTACAAATCCCTTATATATTTTTGTTTTATTTCTAAACCTGGATAAAAATTTATATATTACATATAGAATAAGTAGTAAAATTAGAATTTTAAAAATTAAAATAATCACCGGTGGTATATTAATATTTTGATATTTAGACATATCGGACTGCTTCTTTAAACTCTCCCCAGCTGCGCTACCTTCTAATGTGAACTTATTTTCACTTTTCAGGAGAAGTTGCTTTATTTTTTCAGAAATCCAACTTATCGGTGCACCAAAAACTGTAGTTAAAAGGAATACAATAAAGAACATAATAAAATTTACTAGTTTTATAAGCATATCTAAGGCCTTCGCAATAATTTTGTTAGCAAAATCTAAAGATAGTGTAAGTACTGATATGCCTATAATTATATTCGTAACTATAGATGTATTGCTTTTAACCGAATATATATATCTTCGAGTTTCTCTCATAAGTATAATGATCATGATTATATAGAGAACATGAAACCTATACATTGCATTTACAAAGTCACTTCCTAATGTAAATGAAGCCATCCAAATAAATACTAAAACTACCATAGACTTATCTATATCTTGTTTATATTGATAGTAATCTATAGGGCTATCCTCCAATGAATAAGTTATTAAAGCAATAAATAACAAGAAAATTATATTTATAAAAATGATTTTCCCTTTGAATAATATGGAAGAAGCTACTATATTAAGTCCCAAAGTCACTAGTATAAAAAGATTCTTTTTTAACTTCACGCTATTAAGATATTGTGTAAAAAAAACAATACACAAGGTTATTAAAAACAGTTTATAATCCACTAGGTTTTCAAATAACCATCTACTTAAAGTTGACCAAATTATAAAAGAAATAGTAACAAAGCTTATACTATACATACTTTTTACTTTTCTATACCAGCTCATACCGTAATCCCACCTTTATAATCAATCTTTTCAATACCTGAAATGTAGGTCACAGTGGATTCTAAAGAAACATCTATTATTTTAATTAAAATGCCCTTTCTTTTCAATTTAGATAAAATACCAACAGTGTCTTCATCTAAATATGGCGTAATAATTACATAAGTAGAATTTGGATTTAAATCTTTTATTTTACTTCTTAAATAATCACTAAATTTAATAGTAATACTATAACTCATCCTGGCACTAAGTTCCATTATTTTTCTAAGAGCATTAATATCAGGTGAAATTTCATTAATGATTTTCTTTTGCATTCCCACCAATTGACAGTTAGTCCACATTCCTGAAGGTACGCCTTCTTTAATTGCTTTAGACGCCAGTGATGCCGCCACTGTAATTCCATTTTCTATAAGTGTTGGTTGAATGGTACCCCAATAAGGCTCACCACATTGACCGTTTACTATTATTGTAAGGTCTCTATCTGATGTGAAATCGTATTCTTTTACCATAAGCCTGTCCATTTTCAAACTAGATTTCCAATGAATATCCTTCATTCTATCCTCTACGTTATACTCTCTTATGCCTTTAATATATAAGGGGTCCTTATGAATCCATCTCTTAACATAATTATTACCTTGTAAATTGGTATTTGCAAACTCAACATTATTCATATTAATAAGTTTAGGATAAACCAAAATTTCTAGGAAGTCTTCTACTGCTACTGTTTCTGCAGAGCGTCCAAATAAATCTCCTACAGTAACATTAATATCTCTTAAAATGTAGGCTCCTCTTTTGTTACACTTCAATTTACAAATTCTTCTTTTTCTTTCATACCAACTTATAGTGTATTTACTTAAATGCCACAAATCCGCCCCTTCCTTAAATTTATTACTGTCTGATACAAATTCTATATCCCCTGGCATTTTTTCACTTAACATTAAAAATGATATAGGTAGCCGTTTATTATTTTCAATGGTTGTAGCTAGTTTGAATTCCTCACCAGGTAATACTCTATCTTTATCAATATTTCTACTGATTTTCAGGTTATCAAAACCTTTTTTTCGTGTATACTCACCTATAAAAAAAATAATAGTTAGTATGGCCAATATCAGAGCAAATTGTATAAACATAGTTTGCCCCCTATAACTTTTCGAGTGGAGCTTGAATAGTACTTATTATTTCTTCTATAAGTGTTTTACTCTTATTTCCCTGTCCTAAATCGTTCTTGAGCATTAACCTATGGCCTAAGATAGAAACTGCAAGTTCCTTTATATCCTCTGGAATTACATAGTCTCTCCCGAGCACCGCCGCAAGTGCTTGGCTTCCCTTCATCATATTTAGTGTAGCTCTTGGACTACATCCAAGCTCCACTTCCTTATGACTTCTTGTAGCACTAACTATTGCTATTATGTAATCTTTTATTTCTTCGCTAACATGTACCATAGTATAATTATTTTGAACATACTCTATATCTTCCATAGTAATCACAGCCTGAAGGTCATTTAATGGATCCGCTGTCATAAATCTATTCATCATAGCTTTCTCCTCGCTGGCATCTGGATACCCTAATGAAAGCTTCATAAAAAATCTATCTAATTGTGCCTCTGGTAATGGAAAGGTTCCAAACTGTTCCACTGGATTTTGAGTAGCAATTACGAAAAATGGTCTTTGGAGTTTTATAGTATTACCCTCCACAGTAATTTGTCTCTCTTCCATACACTCTAAAAGTGCTGACTGTGTTCTAGGTGTAGCCCTATTAATTTCATCAGCTAAAACTATTTGACTTAAAAGTGGTCCAGACCTAAACTCAAAGTCCTGATTTTTTTGGTTATAATAATATATTCCAGTTAAATCCGAAGGCAGTAAATCTGGTGTGAACTGTATCCTCTTAAAATTGCAATTCATAGAGCTTGAAAGACTTTTCGCAAGCTTCGTTTTGCCTAGTCCAGGAACATCCTCAATAAGCACATGCCCAGAACATATAAAAGCTACTATAATTTTATCAACACTGTCTCCTTTGCCTACTATAACTTTACCTATATTTTCCTTGATTTTGCCTCTAAATTCTTCAAATTTCTTTGTATCCATTTTAAAACCCCCCATTAGCTTATATATTTACATTTAGCGACTTACAAATTCTTTACTGTAAATATATCACATATAGTAGTCTTTTTAAATATAATTTGGCATTAATATTTCTACTTGTTACTGTTTTATCAGTTTTAAAATAGTAGCTATATACTAGGTGTGACATTTCAACGTAATGACTTGCAATATAAAACGAAAAAACTATTGAAATTCGATTTAGAAATTCTTGTTTTGCGAATATAAAATTCTCGTAAGCCTGACAGGATGCATAACAATTAATAATAATAATAATAATTGTTTTTAGGATTAAGTGTTTTTTCTTAGATTATGCTTGACCTTATAGCATAATCCAAGAAAAAAATCTCTCACCATTAGGTAAGAGATCATTTATTAAAGCATTTTCAAAAAAGCTGGAGCAGCTACAGCTAAACCTGTAATAATAACTCCGCATAAAAAAGATCCCACAACTGCACACATAACAGATCTTTTAAAATCCAGCTTTAAAAAAGCGGCTATTGCAGTTCCTGTCCAAACTCCTGTAGTTGGGAGAGGTATTGCAATAAATGTTATAAGCGCTATTTCTTCAAATTTTTCAAACTTAGCTTTATTCTTGCTTATCTTTCTATCAATTAAATTATAAAAACCACTAAAAAATTTATATTTTCCTAAAAAGTCAAATATTTTATTGAAAAATATCAGCACAAAAGGAACAGGAAGCAAACTTCCAAAAAAACTTAACAAAAATACTGTTATTGGATTAATATGATATACATTTATTCCAAGGGGTATAGCCCCTTTCATCTCAATAAGAGGCACTGCCGACAGTAATACTACTTTTAACCATTCCATAAAAAACTCTCCTTATTACTTTTTTTTCTTAATGTATCTTCAAAAAAAATGACTAGTCATTATACTAGTCTATTTTTTTTGATACTTAACCTATTATTTACAATACTATTATAAGTATTATGATTACTTACTTTCAAGTTATATTATAAATAAAAGAATATTTAACTGTATATTCACAATTCTAAATATCGATTACATGATGTTGTCTACTCTCACCAATAAAAAACACTGCCAAAGCCCCTGGCCCACTAAATCTTCCTACCACTGGTCCAATGTAATGAATAAGTACTTCTTTAACACTAACCTTTTCCAATATCTCCTCTTTAAGTCTTACAGCTTCCTCGTAGCAATC
The DNA here is from genome assembly GCF_011065975.2 of Clostridium sp. FP1. Classification (NCBI taxonomy): domain Bacteria; kingdom Bacillati; phylum Bacillota; class Clostridia; order Eubacteriales; family Clostridiaceae; genus Clostridium; species Clostridium sp. FP1. Next base: position 4,590,633 of record NZ_JAAMNJ020000001.1, read on the forward strand.
TGCATGACAGATAGCTATGCTTTGAGTTTCAGGATCTATAATCTTATCCTTTACTATTTCTGCAAGCTTAGTTATGGATTTTTTACGCCCACGCACCTTGAACACTGGCATTACGCGTCCTACCTGGTTAAGCGTAAGTATAGGCTTTATATGCAGAACTAGCCCTAATGTAGCCGCTACATTAGATATTCTTCCGCCTCTTTTTAGAAAATTCAAATCCTGTACAGTAATATATGTATTTAAATTTTGTATATTTTTTTCTATTTCGCACACTATTTTCTCTGCGGTGCATCCGACCTTTTTCATTTCTACAGCTTTTCTAACCATAAGTCCTTGACCAAGTGATGCTGTTAACACATCAATAATATGTATTGTAACACTTGGAAACTCTTCTAATATAGCAGTCTTTCCAATATTAGCACTATTATAGGTTCCGCTAAGACCTGACGAAACTCCAATATAAATTATATCCTGGCCACGCTTAGCAGCAGGTTTAAACATATTGTAGAAGCTTTCAGAATTTGCTTGAGAGGTATTTGGAAGTGCCCCTTCCCTAAGATCATCAAAAAACTGTTTTTGACTTAAACTTTGTCCAAAATCATCTAAGTACTCTTTATCATTATAACTGAATGGTAACATAGCAAATGGTATGTTATTCCCATAAATATATTCCTTTGGCAAATCACAGCAAGAATCTGTCATAATAACAAAATCTCTCATTCGTACTCCTCCTACTTTTTATAATTCTGCAAATATTTCGTTAAACAATACAGTAGAAACTATAGCATAAAATGTGTTCACTGTAAAAGGAAATTGCATTTACGGAGTAAATTATTATTGCTTTCTAAATACGCCTATATTATAATGTTAAATAATAACTATTATTTTTCAATAGTAATTAAAGGAGTGTTGTAAATGAAGGCATTAGAAGTGAAAAAAGATATATATTGGGTGGGTGCACTAGACCCCAATCTTAGAATTTTTGATATAGTTATGTATACCCCTTTTGGCACTACTTATAACTCTTATGTAGTTCGCGGCAGTGAAAAAACTGCGGTATTCGAAACAGTAAAAGAGAAATTTTTTGATGAATATCTGGAAAGACTAAAGTCTTTAGACATTAATATAGAGAACATTGATTATATCGTAGTTAATCATACGGAGCCAGACCATGCAGGTTCAGTTGGTAAACTTTTAGAAATTTCTAAAAATGCTAAAGTAGTAGGTTCATCTACAGCAATTAATTTTCTTAAGGAAATTGTAAATAGAGATTTTGAATACATAACTGTAAAAGATGGAGACATTATAAATCTTGGAAATAAAACCTTATCCTTCATTTCAGCACCTTTTCTTCACTGGCCGGATTCAATGTTTACCTATGTTGTAGAGGACAAAGTTCTTATAACTTGTGATTCCTTTGGGAGTCATTACTGTAATGCCGAAATGTACAATGACTTAAACCAAAGCCATGAAAATTATAGGGAGGCCTTAAAATACTACTTTGATGGTATTATGTCCCCCTTCAAACCTTATGTGTTAAAGGCTATAGATAAAATCAAAGACCTTTCAATAGATATTATATGCCCAGGACATGGCCCTATTTTAAGATACGACCCTTGGAATATAGTAAATTACTATAAAGAGTGGAGCCTTCCAAGAGAAGCTTCGCAGGAGCCACAAGTCACATTATGCTACGTATCAGCTTATGGATATACTGAGGCTGTGGCTAAAAAAATAGAGCAAGGCATAAAAACTTATTGTAATTTCAAAGTTAACATGTATGATGTTATACATAATGATATGAATGATATTTTAAATAGTATAGATAAATCTGAGGGATTAATTTTTGGTTCTCCTACTATGAATGGAGACGCACTAAAACCAATATGGGATATTTTGATAAATCTAAACCCTATAGTTCATGGCGGAAAAGTAGCTTCTGCATTTGGTTCCTATGGTTGGAGTGGAGAAGCTGTTCCAAATATAGAAGATAGATTAAAACAAATTAATCTAGATTTATATCCTTCCATGAAAATTAATTTTAAACCCACAGAAGGAGATTTAAACTTCGCCTTCAAATTTGGAGAGTCTTTTGCAGAGAAAATAGCTGAAAAACTCAAAATAAAAAGTTGCCCAGTAAAGCCTTCTACACAAAAAAGATGGAAATGTGTAGTTTGCGGAGAAGAATTTGATGGACCAAACCCACCTGAAATATGCCCTGCTTGTGGAGCCAGTGCCGATCAATTTATTCAAGTATCACAAGATGTAGTAACCTTTAGTTCTGATAAAAAAGAAAAATTCCTAATCATCGGTAACGGTGCTGCTGGATATTATGCTGCTGATGCCATAAGAAAAAGAAATAAACAATGTGAAATAGAAATAATCTCAGATGAACCCTACTTAACATACTATAGACCTTCCATCTCTGATGGTATAAGTGAAAATCTTAAAGAAGATACTTTTTATCTATCTCCAAAACAGTGGTATGTAGATAATAACATTATCCTTACTTTAGGAGTTCAGGTTGAAAGTTTAAATCCTGAAGAAAAAAGTATATTACTTAAAAATGGTAGCGCTGTGAGCTATGATAAGCTAATTTTAGCAAATGGAAGTCAAAACTTCATGATTCCTGTAGATGGAGTAGATAAAGCAGGTGTCTTCACTTTAAGAAATCTAAAGGATTTAGAGGCTATTAGAATTAAAATGAAAACCGCAAAAAATGTAGTAATTGTAGGTGGCGGACTTTTAGGCCTTGAAGCGGCTTATGAAATAAGCAAGACTGGTCTAGATGTTTGTGTGGTGGAAGTCAGTAATTCCCTACTTACTAAGCAATTAGATAGTGAAAGTAGCCTTATACTTAAGACTGCAGTTGAAAACCAAAATATTACAGTTATACTTTCCGATTCTGTAACCTCTATAGTAGGTGAAAAATCTGTTTCCTCTATTAAGCTCAAAAGCGGAAAAACACTGGAGGCAGACCTGGTGCTATTTTCAACAGGTATTGCACCAAATAAAAATATAGCCCATAAAACTAATATAATTACGAGCAGAGGTATACTAATCAATGATAAAATGGAAACTAACGTTAAAGACATCTATGCCTGTGGAGACATTGCAGAATTCAAAGGTAGAGTGTATGGTAATTGGCCTGCTGCTGTAGAAATGGGTAAAGCTGCTGGTATGAATGCGGTAGGAGAAAGTAAAGACTTATCCATCTCCCTAAGCGCCATTTCCTTTAATGCTATGGGCCTTGAATTATTGTCCGTAGGCGAAATTTCAAAAGAAGGATCTGTTGCTATTGCCTTAAATGATGATGCAAACAAAATATACAAAAAATTATTCTTCACTGAAAACATAATAACTGGTGGTATTCTAATAGGAGATAATAAATCTTCTGCTAAACTAATAAGTGCTATCGAAAGTTCAAAATCAATAAAAGAAGTCCTAGATATCCTTTAGGTGTCAACGTTGAAAAGAACACATAAGACTTAGTTGTCTTATGTGTTCTTTTCTTATTGCATTAACGCCTTATCAATCCCCTCTGATAATGCTTTGGATAGTTTATTTTGATAATTTTCAGTTGATAGTAGCTTATCCTCTTCTACATTAGATTGAAAACCCATTTCCACTAAAATAACAGGAACCACCGACCAATTAAAACCTGTAAGATCATTTCTCTCCACAACACCTCTATTTTTTATACCAACGCCGTGGATTAAATTGTTAAGAACTATTTCTCCATATCTTTTACTTGTTTTATATATAGCCTTTGTGCTTTTGCTATCTGCCGGCACCAGCATTGATGCTCCCTTAACAGCTGAATTATCATTTGAATCCGCATGAATTCTTATAACTAAGTCTGCCTTAGCCGTATTCCCAATCTTCGCTCTTGCAATATTCCCTAACATTTGTTTATTTTCTGTTTTAGTCATTATTATATTATAGCCTTTTTTCTCCAATAAATTCTTTAGTTTAACTGCTACTCCCATATTAACCAAGTACTCGGGGGTTTTTGTGTTAATACCCTCAGCCCCACCTGGCTCCTTTATTTTCATTATGTTGGAACCTGGCGCCTGCTGCTCTTTTTCCATACTAGTAACACTTGCATGTCCCGGGTCTATAACAATAACCATATCAGATTGTTTTTTCAAAGCCTTCTTATATTCTTGGGTTTTAACCTTTGTTTTTGCTATAACTGGGGGTTTAACTTCTTTTTTAGTTACAACCTTGCCTTTTGGTATTGGCTTCTCTGCTACTTTATTAGTTTTATTTATATTTCCGACCTTAACATTTATATCCTGTACAGATTTTCCATTTACTTTACTCACATAAATTGCGCCATATAACGCTCCACCTATAATTGGTAAACAGATAAAAATCAATATAATTTTCTTCATTTTCGACATTTTAACACTCCTAACTCTTTTTCTTTGAAAATAGCAACAATTAATGCCTATCTTACTATTCCTTGATGGTAATGTATATACTTATATCTCTTTTAAATAAAATTTATAGATTGCAATACAAACTTTACAAGATTTCGAGAAAAATATTAAATGTTAAATTCCAATCATCCCCTAGTATTATAATAGGTTAAAAAAACCAAACTAAGAAAGATGAATAAAAAAAAGGAGGCCTTTTCATGCCCCGTAATAAAGATAAATACGTCAGCGAAGACCGTAATAAAATCGAAAAAGCTAATAGAATAGAGGAACTTGAAAACTTAGTAGAAAGCCATACTAGAACAAAGCGACATCTTGAAAATCACTCTGACATTACTTCACCTCAAAAGGTTAATGAATCAAGAGAAAAACAAGCTGAGAGAGAATGTAACATTGAAATATTAAAGGATAAAATTATAAGTGGACAACAAATACGATCTAATGAGTCAGAAGGCCTAGAAAAAAACTATACCTTTGCCAAGGGATACATTGCTCATAACAAAAATCATATGGATGGTGAAGCCTTAGAAAACATGGAAGAAAAGCAGCAAAACAGAAGAGATAAGATGAGTGGATTAACATAAGCGGTAAAATATTTAAGCATAGAATTTATAAATTTTCTTGATTTTCTATAAATTAAAAACAGGCAAATTTAGAAATATAACTTCTAAATTTGCCTGTTTTTTCTTTTTAATTTTTTATTTTTCTTTCCTTGTTGCTTACCCTCAATAGTTGCTGCAACCTCTAATTCTGATTTAAAAGGATGTTTAGAAATTATTTTCGTATTTATAATCTTTATGTACTCTTGATCAATAATAAACCTATCACTATTGTCTCTTTCAACGATTAAAGTACGTGGATAGTACATTCCTCTTTTCTCATCCTTTTCAATACCCAGATGTATCCTACGTCCATAGTGAGTATCATACAGGATAAATTCGCAAGATACCTTAGAATGACCTGTAATATTATTAAATCTTATAATTTCACAATGCCTCAATAGTTTATAAATGCATGAAAAGCAAAGAATTTTGTCCTTATCTCTAGAAAATTTTCTTTCATCTATGCTTCTTAACTTTTTAATAGTTATATCCTCATTAAAAACACCCATATAACCATTTTCACCACTATAGAATTTTTTTGACTTATAGGGCACTATATGTTGGAACCCCATCAAATGACAAAGATTAACATCTAAAAATTCCAACTTGATTATATCCTTGTTTTCTAACTGGAGCACATATATGTTAGGGCAAATATATATATCATAAAACTCTTGCAAAAGCTTCAAAGAAATTTCAGAGATCTTGGGTAACCTATTTAAATTTAATAGTTCGTCTGTAGTTAGCATATTCCCTCCATAAGGAATGTCGTAAAAAACTATCCTAAGTATAAATATTTTATAATGACTTATGATACTAATAAAGTCTTAACTAATAAAAGTTAAGACTCCTAAAAAAACATATATTCTAATAAAATGAACAGCATATTAGTATTTTATGCCCTAATCGGCTAAGCTCCCAGTATATTTATTGTCTCCTAGGCGAGAGTGCGGGGCTGTTCGCTTATTCCCTCACAAGACTTAAATATTTTTCAAGTCTATACATCTATTATACTCCTCATAAACAAACAGTACAACAATATTATAGTATATTTATAATCATTGGGAATACCCAAAAGTGTACTTAAAATACCGGCTAAATGTTATTTTATTTTTCCCAGTGCCTCCTCTATAAGCCCTAGCACATATTCTTTATCTTTTTCATTATTTTCAAAATCTAATCCTTCCACATTTATCTTTAAAATTGGTGATATATTATATTGCTCAAAATAAGCTCTATAATTAGAATTTAGCTTTTCCCAATATTCACGTTCCACAATTTTCTCATACTCTCTGCCTCTTTTATTTATCTTATCCATAGCTGCATCCACAGAGGTTTCAAGATATACAAGTAGTTTTGGCGCCTTGCAATGTTCGATCATATTTTCGAACAGTTCAGCATATAAATCAAATTCTTCATTGCACATCTCACCTGAATCCTTTAACATTTTTGCAAAAATCACATCTCCATAAATACTTCGATCCATAACTGCATCTTTTACTTTTGAAGCTTCTTTAATATGCTTAAACCTTTTATTAAGGAAAAATATCTGCAATGAAAAACTATATCTCTCTCTATCATAATAAAATTTTTCTAATATAGGATTATCCACCACTGGCTCCTCAAAACGTACATAGCCTTTTTCTGCCATTATATTCATAAGTGTGGTCTTCCCTACTCCAACTACTCCATCGATAACTATCATATCCCAGTTTCCTCCTCTATTTATCTTACTTAGTGCCCTCTCGTAAAACCCCATAATATTATACTCTCCTTATATACTTTTAGGTATAAACCCTGCACATCTTTTAAATACTTTCATTCTAAAATTTGATTTCTATAAGCAACTCAAGACGCCTACCTATTAATAATTATTATGTCCCCCTGAGGAATGGCAATCATGAAATTTCCCCATAGTGACTTGCAATAAGAAGCGAAAAGACTATTGAAATTCCATTTGGAAATTCATATTTTGCGAATATAAAATTCTCGTAAGCCTGCCAGGACGGCAGGCTAGCGAACCCGAGCCAGGAAGGCGAGTGTGAGTGCTAGAGAATTTTATATTAGCAAAATATTAGAATTTCTTAATGGAATTTCTAGTCCCGAGCTCTTATTGCAAGGCACGCAGGAGAAACTTAATACTTTGTTATCCCCTACACAATTTTAACATTTTTCCTTTTTGAATAAGCTAAAATTATACCCAAAGCCAAGGATAAAAATGCAGCCATAAGAACTCTATAGTCACCTGGCAATAAAAAAGTTATTGTATGTGCTGGTATCCAGAAAAAGGGGATAGTTTTAAAAACAACAAAACTCATAAATCCATACCAATCTATTTTATCCGTTACAGCTCTAAGCTTAACTTTTTTAATCTTACTAAACTTTCCATGACCCAAATCTATATATGTATCGGTAAGCCTGTGTAAGGTCATAAAGGTAGGTCCAAAAATTAAATTCATAAAAGCACTTGTGAAAAATGCAAATAATAATTTAGCTGAAAAAGTATCAGGCACACCACTAGGCAATAATCCCTTCTTCATTGAACCAATTACTCCATTTGCAAATAAATCAAAAGCTATAACAAACCCTATACCCAAAAATCCCCAAACTATAAATCTATATACAATTCCTACAGGTTTCTTATAATTTCCAGTGACTATTCTAAGTGCTAACAGCTCCCCCATTGTAGCTAAAATGGAAACCTTTACAAATCCCATTATGTAAGGATGTGCTTTATTAGCTAATGTATACATTTCATTAGTTGATGGAAATGCCAATAAAAAAATAATTATTAGTAATGCCCCTATCCATATTAAATCCTTTTTTTTCACTATAATTCCCCCTCTGTATTCCTTTGTATTATACCAGAATCCCAAAGCAGTTTACACATTTTTTAGGCAAAATTGTGATTGTTTATAAATAAAAAAAAGCTAGTAATTGGACTCTTACTAGCTTTTCCATATTTGTTTTAAAAAGATTTTTTTGTATTAATTTTGTCTTTAACTGGGGGGATAAAGATGATCAATACCAACTGAATTAACAGTTTCTATGTTTTTATTATATACTAATTAAATTGCATTGTCAACAACCGTTATTAATTAATATTAATTATACTGCAAAAGCTTCTTTGCCATTCAAAATGAACTTATTAATTATATATGCTACTCCATCTTCCTCATTAGTTTTAGTTATAAAGTTGGCAATTTTTTTAACTTCTGGGAAGGCATTTCCCATAGCAACTCCTAGTCCAGCATATTTAATCATATGAATATCATTGCCTGCATCACCTATGCATATAACCTCTTCTTGCTTAATATTAAGTTTTTTTGCAAGGGCCGCTACTCCTGCACCTTTATTAACTGATTTATCAAGAAACTCTAAGTAGAAAGGTGCACTTCTAACTACTGTATACTTGTTACTTACCTCTTCAGGAATCTTTTGCATTATTTCCTCTATTATTTCTGGCTTGTCCACAAACATGACTTTTACTATAGTAGTATCTACAGCTACATCTTCCACAGCAATTATTTCGTTAGAAATACCATTCATTTCAGCCTCTCCCCTGGTGTATATAGTATCTTTAGGAGAAATCACACTAGTCTCTGTTAATGCATGTATATTAACGTTTAGCTCTTTGCTTAGCTTGTACAAATCTTTATAATCTTGGAGAGTTAATGTTGTTTTAGATATTATTTCCCCACCTTGAGAGCTTTGAACAAGGGCTCCGTTAAAAGCTACTGCATAATCATCCTCGGAAACTAAGTTAAGTTGTTCTAAATATTTTTTAAAACCAACTAAAGGTCTTCCTGATGCTATTACGACTTTCACTCCATTTTCTCTCGCTTGTTGTATTGCTTCATAATTTGCTGGTGAAATTTTCTTTTCATCACTTAATAAGGTTCCATCCATATCTATTGCTATTAATTTATACATTCATAACCTCCATGTAACACATTTCTTAAAAATCACTTAACGTGATTAAATCTCTTTAAAGTATATCATGGAATTTTTCAAGTAATGGATTTCATACTTTGTAAACTTTGCGTGAATTTTTTATTTCTATATTTTTCATCTATTATAAAAGTTTCTGATTAGGTTTAAAGAGCATGCATATTACACTTGCTTAAAAAAGTCAGTTCCACAATTTTCAATAGAATGTTCATTTAAAGAAATTTGAGCTATAACAAAAATCTTTTCAAATTAATGTTCATAAATAAACAAAAAAAGTATATTACTACAAATTTTTTTGTAATAATATACTTTTCCTATATTTTATAGCTTCTTTTATTACAAAATTTTTTAATTATAAATAGCTATTATGAATTTCAATACATAAAAATGTTAAGTTAGAGAAAAAGTGCTGACAAGTTTACAATATTAATATAAAATAATAACTATAATATGTAAAATAGACTAATTCTATACAACAGGAGGCAAATTATGATGCTAAAAAAAGAAAAATCACTAATAATTACTTTATCTATTATTATTTTAGCAGCATTATTATATGCAATTTTCACATTAAATAAATTAAGCAACGCAAATACCTCATCCAATATTAACGTCCAAAAAGGTGTATTAGAGATTTCAAATTGGGATTTCCATAAAGATGGCTATACTTCTCTTGAAGGTCAATGGGAATTTTACTGGCAGCAATTATTGACACCAGAAGATTTTGCTACGAGCTCACCACTTCCCTCTTATATAGAAATGCCTATGGAGTGGAATAGATACAATAAAAATTACAGTTCTAATGGCTATGCTACATATACTTTAACAATAAAATTAAATGATAAATATAAAAACACCCTTTTAGGTATAAGCGTACCTTCTATGTTATCTGCATATAAATTATGGGTTAATGGCGACCTCTTTTCCTCTAATGGAATTGTTGGTACAAGCGCTTCTTCAGAACGCCCAGGCACTATACCCCTAACAAGTTATTTTATGAATAAAAGTAATAAAATTCATTTAGTACTTCAAGTATCAAATTATAATTTTAGAGATGGTGGTACCCAAGACAAAATTTATCTAGGAACACAATCTCAAATGGCTAATAAAAGAGAGGCTTCCATCGCTCTTGAAATTCTTTACTTCGGTGTATTGCTTATAATGGGCTTGTATCAATTATGGTTATATGCCTTTAGAACAGATGATACTCCTAAACTGTATTTTGGTGCCCTCTGTATAACTTTATCTTTAATAGCCTTAACTGTTGGCAATAAATACTTTTTCACCATGTATAATAACTTAAGCTATAGCTTGGGTCTTAAACTAAAATACTTAACTTTTTATGTTGGAGTTTATTTTATGATAAATTACATACATATACTTTTTAAAAATAATTATTCAAAATGGGTTAGAAATGGCTGCAAACTTTTTTGTTTTTTCTTTATAACTACTACTATGTTTATATCCCCGCTGCTGTCCTCAAAGTTCCTTATGATTTTTCAAATATTCACTTTATTAATGATTATTTATGCTGCTTTTATTATATTAAAATCATATCATAGTAAAAAACAGGGGAGTTTAATTATTGCAATTAGTTGTTTAGTACCCATTGCAATAACCGCTATGTCAATACTACGATATCTAGGTTTGAATAATATCAACGACTATTCACTATCAGGATTCTTACTTCTCATACTTTTAAATGCTTTTATGTTGGCAATGAATGAATCTAAAGCTTACAGAAAAATAGAAAATTTATCTAAGGAAAAAGAACAGTATCTATTAGCAGAAAAACTTACAAAAGTTACCTTACTCTTAAATTCTACCTTGAATTTACAAGAAGTTTTAGATAAATTATTAGAAAACTTAAAAGAATTAGTACCTTATGACAGTGCCTCATTTTTCATGGAAGAAAATAACCGTTTTAATGTTAGGGCCGGAAATGGCTTTGAAAATGTGGAAGATATATATAAAATTTCTATTAATAAAGAGGATGACAAGCTATTTAAAGAAATATGTAAAACTAAAACTACATTATTAGTTTCTGATGTTAAAGAAGATCCTCGTTTTAGTCTATTTATAGATAAATCTACTATTGAAAGTTGGATGGGAATACCTATACTGTTTAAAAACGAAATTGTGGGTATCTTAACATTAGATTCAACCCAAAAGAATATTTATACTAAGTATCACTGTGACATAGCTTTATACTTTGCATGCCATGCAGGAATGGCTATAGAAAACGCTAAACTACATGGTAAAACTAAGTACCTAGCTAGCATAGACCCGCTAACTAGCTTGTACAACAGACGTAGTTTTTTTGAACTTGCAAATATAAACTTTGATAAAGCAAAATCATTTGCACAGACCATTTCAGGCATTATGATGGACATTGACGATTTCAAGAAAATCAATGACAATTTAGGTCACCATACTGGTGACCTGGTATTAAAGCATCTTTCTAAAATTTGTTCTGAAACTTTAAGTAATAGTCATATTTTAGGTCGTTTTGGTGGTGAAGAATTTATTGTTCTATTACCCACTACCTCCTTTAAAGCTGCAGAAATAATTGGTGAAACCCTACGAAGTGCTGTAGAAAACAATCCTATGATTACTAGGGCATCAGGTTCAATACCTATAACCTTAAGCATTGGAGTTGCTTCTATTACTCCAACAATACAAGATTTAGATTATTTGTTTATAGAGGCGGATAAAGCACTGTACCAGGCGAAATCTCTAGGTAAAAATCAAGTTGTGTCAATAAATTTGGACACTTTAATAGTAACTTAAAATGGAGGTATATAATGAAGTTGTTCAAATGGGTGAACCCGTTGTAGATTATTTTATAGACTCTTAGTTTACTACATTACAAATCCCCGTAAGCGGGCCAGGACAGATGACAATTAATAAAACAAGTATGACTTTCTCCAAAGTGACTTGCAATAAGAAGTGAAGAAACTATTAGAATTTCTTAATCAAATTTCCAGTTTGTAGTTCTTATTGCAAGGCACGCAGGAGAAATCTAATGCTTTCATTATTTTATTAAAGACTATCTATTTTTTTATGCTGACATCTTTTACAAACCTTAATTTTTTCACCACTACCAATAATTAGATCATACAACAATTTTATTCTTTCAGTCTTACATACAGGGCAAGTTCCTCTTCCTCTCGATGGCAACTTCCACAAAGCCCTACCGCGAAATTCTTTTCCCATTTTAAATCCCCCTTTTGGTTTATTGTTCTCTAATCACTATTAATAGTATTAATTATTGAAGGAATTTATGAATGTTTTTTATTTTTATATTTCGCGGAACAAACTTTAAAATAGATTACACTTAATAATACACCAACAAATTTTATATTTTCTCACTCACTCTTCTCACCTTATCTAAGACATCTTCTACTACATCTTCCATACTGATATGAGAAGTATCAATAACTAAATCGTAGTTACTCCCCCTATCTATGTCTATATTATAAATATCCTTAAATCTGCTAAGCTCGAGTCTCCTTCTTTCAATTATATTCTCCTTTGCTTCTTGTTTTGAAGCATATTTCTCTGATTTACCTCTTTCATTCTTCATAGCCCGTTCCACTGCAGTATCAATATCTACCTTTAGATAAATTTTAAAAGAATCGGGTATAAAATTCCATGCAAGTCTAGCATCAAAAATAAAATTTTCATTTTCTATTCCGATTTCTATAGTCCTATTGTCAACTTCATAATCTAAATTATTATCAAGCATATATTTATTGTATTCTGTTATAGATATTCCTTTTTCAACCGCTAGCTTTCTTTGTAGTTCACCTACACTAAAATAAGTATAATCTAAAGCCTTACTTATAGCCTTAGCAACGCTGCTTTTACCTGAGTATAAGGCTCCTGTTATAGTTATTTTCAATTTAAAATCATCTCCAATACTTTAATTCACTAAGATAAATAATCCATGAAATTATAATATCAATTATACTTCATAATTATATTTTTTGTAACTGCTTCCTGTAACAGATATCAACGGTTCTTCATATTATATATAATATTGATTTTATAATTATTTTTCCTAAAAAGCGCTAAAAGGAGGGTTAAAATGTTTGCAAACCCATATACCATGTATGATATGGATTTATTAGAAAAATCCTTAGAAGGGATCAAATTAGCTGTTCAAGGTGAACAAGAAGATGAATTATTCTATGATTACTTAATAAGCATTGCCCCTACAGATGATGAAAAAAAAATTATTGCCTCTATAAGAGATGACGAACGTGGACATAATAAAATGTTTAGACAAATATATAAAAGCATAACCGGTTCCTTTGTACCTCCTGGTGAAGATGAGGAATTTGTAAAACCTATTTCTTACCTTGATGGTATAAAAAAGGCCTTATTTGGAGAACTGAGCGCTGTAGAACGATATAGAGAAATCAGAAGAGGCCTTCCATCTACAATTTATAGAGATATGCTTTTCAACATTATAACGGATGAAATAAAGCATAGTGCAAAATACAATTACTTATTTACTTTAAACAGTCACAGCATGCCAAGAAATTAACTTTTAAGGTAATTGTTACCTGGAAAACAATAGTTTTTTCGTAAATTATGAGTTTTTTCTTATATTATGCTAACAAAAGTATATATTACTTGGCGACGTGAAAGCATTTTAGCGATATATACTTTTTGTTATAGCATAATATAAGAAAAAATAAATTGGTATTGACAAAATTAGTCATTAAGCATACAATCAAATTAGATATTACTTGATAATCATTATCGTTTTATACGAATTAGGCATATGAAAATGAATATGCCTTATACCAAAAATGAAAGAGAAGGTGAATATATATGATATTCCATAGTAAAAACATAAAATCCAAAAACAATGAGGCTGAAACAAAATTTATTACATATTTTGAGGATTCAAAGTTAGAAGATTTAAATTTATCATTGGACAATGAATTACTGTCTAAAATTAAATTTACATTAGATAGTGAAGGCTTCAAATGTAAAAATGGTGAGCTTCAAAATATCAATTTATTTAGAAATGAAAATCCTAAAAATATAATTCTAATTGGTATTGGCAAAAAAGAAGATTTTAATTTAGACAAATTAAGAAAAAATATAGCAAAAGCAGTAAAAGAAGCAGCAAATCTTAAATCTAAATCTATTGACATAAATATAGGAAATTTAGTTAGCCTAATGAACTTAGATGAGATCACTCGAACTATTTCTGAATCTACAGTAATGGCAGATTATAAATTTGATAAATATAAATCAGATAAAAAAGCGAAAACCTTAGAACAATTTACTATAATATATAATCAGGAAGAGGACTTAGAAAGTATTGATAAGGGAATTAATGAAGGTGTTATACTTGGACAAGCTAACCTACTCGCAAGAGAATTAGTTAATGAACCTGCTAATATATTAAGTCCTATAGAGCTAGCGCAGCAAGCAAAAAAAGCTGGTGATGAAAGTGGCTTTGAAGTTGAAATATTTGATGAGGCTTCTATAACAGCATTGAATATGCAAGCCTTCCTTGAAGTAGCAAAAGCTTCTGCGAACCCACCAAGATTAATTGTAATGAGATATAATGGTAACCCAGTCAAAAAAGATGAAATTGTAGGACTCGTTGGAAAAGGCCTTACTTATGACACTGGCGGATTATCTATAAAAACTACTGCTGGAATGGTTACAATGAAATCTGATATGGGTGGAGCAGCCGCCGTAATTGGTGCCATGACTGCTATAACAAAACTAAGAGCAAAGGTAAATGTAGTGGCAGTAGTTGCTTCTTGTGAAAATATGATTAGTGGAAACAGTTACAGACCAGGAGACATAATAGGCTCCATGGGTGGAAAAACCATAGAAGTACTTAACACTGATGCTGAAGGAAGATTAACTCTTGTAGATGCAGTAAATTATATAATTGAAAAAGAGCACGCTACTAAAGTAGTAGATATAGCTACATTAACTGGAGCAGTTATTTCAGCTTTGGGCACTACAACTACTGGGGTAGTTTCAAATAATGATTTCTTCTATAGTAGATTAGAACAAGCTTCAAAAATTTGTGATGAAAAGGTTTGGAGATTACCCGCCTTTGATGAATATAAAGAATTAATAAAGTCTGATGTAGCAGACCTTAAAAACATAGGCGGTCCAAAAGCTGGAACTATAACAGCAGGTTTATTCATTGGCGAATTCGTAGGAGAAAACCCTTGGCTACACCTTGATATAGCTGGAACTTCTTGGTCAGAAAAAGACAGTGGTTATGAATCTAAGGGTGCAACTGGTGAAGGTGCTAGACTTTTATATCACTTGATTAAGCAACTAGAAAAATAAAAAAACAAACTATCAAAATATTTATAAGTATTTTGATAGTTTGTTTTTTTAAGTAGGCCTTATAATTTTTCCTTATTATTCACCTATTTGGTCATATTATCCTAATATTGAAAATTGCGGACCAAGCCTTTAGTATGATATTATATATATATTAAGAATGCCTAGGAGGATATCATGGAAACTGAAAAAAAACTTTATGCTAATCGAAAAAAACATTACGATAATCTATTAAAAAAACAAACTGAAACGGTAAGTTTTATAAGCTTATTAAGATTTTTAGTCTTTGCAAGTGGCCTCGGATTTACGATTTTCTTTTATTTACGACCTAATTATTATTTATGCCTTTCTGTATTAATTACCACCCTTCTGATATTTGTATTTTTAGCAATTAAACATAATAAGATAAAACACAACAAAATTCGTTGTTCTACTTTAAGTGAAATTAACGAAAATTGTATAAAACGTCTTAACAATAATTGGAAGGACTTTTCTGATAAGGGTGAGGATTTTTCTGATGAAAATCACAATTATACAAAAGACTTAGATATATTTGGTGACAGCTCCCTTTTTCAATGGATTAATGGTTGCACAACTTATCTTGGCAGAAAAAAATTGAAGGATACTTTCTCTGCACCTATTTATGGTATTGAGGAAATATATAAAAGACAGAATGCAATCAAAGAGTTGGCAAAGAATATTGGTTGGACACAAAGATTTCAAGCGGAAGCAATACTTAGCGAAAATAAAAATCATAACCCTGAAGAATTATTTCAATGGGTAGGGTCAAAAAATGAGTTTTTTCTAAAATCCTGGGTAATAGCTATAATAAGGATATTGCCAGTAATAACCCTATCAATTTTGGTGTCCTCACTTATTTTCCCAAAGGTGTCCTATAAAATAGGCCTTTTAGCCATTGCGCTACAAATAATACTTCTCTCACTTGGCCATAAAGAAGTAAGTAAAAATTTAGATACTGTACATCAATATAAAAATACAATTCTTATATATAATAAACTCCTTATACATATAGAAAAGAAGAAGTTTAACTCAGAGTATTTAATAAAATTAAAAGAAAAACTTATAAATAGTAAGGGACTTACGGCTTCTTTTCAGATAAAAAAATTAGTAAATCTAGTAAACCTAATATCTGACAGAAAAAATATGTATTATATTCCTATAAATATCCTTACTCTCTGGGATTATCAATGTTTAATTAATTTGCAGCGCTTTAAAAAAGCTAGTGGTGCTTCTTTAAAATCTTGGCTAGAGGTTATAGGCGAAATGGAGGCCTTAAATAGTTTAGGGTCTATAGCCTATGAGCATAGTAATTGGACAATGCCAAAGTTCCAGGAAGGCTCCCCTATTTTTAGAGCTAAAAGCCTGGGCCATCCACTACTTGGAACCAGCAGAGTATATAATGACGTTCTCATAGAGAAGTCACAAAATATTCTTTTAATAACTGGTTCCAATATGTCTGGAAAAAGCACCCTACTTCGTACTACAGGTATTAACTTAGTTTTAGCCTATGCCGGTGCTCCCGTATGTGCAGATGATTTCTACTGCTCTATAATGGATATTTATACCTGCATGAGGACAAGTGATAATTTAGAAAAAAATATTTCTTCTTTCTATGCAGAGCTTTTAAGAATAAAAAAACTTGTAACTGCTACGAAAAATAAAGCTCCACTCTTCTTCTTATTAGATGAAATTTTCAAAGGAACTAACTCTATAGATCGACATACAGGGGCTAAGGTTTTGGTAAGCAAATTAAGTAATGAGAATGCTCTTGGCTTTGTATCTACACACGATTTAGAATTAGGCGAAATAGAAAATACCAACGTGAAAGTTAAAAATTATCACCTTAAAGAATATTATAAAGATGATAAATTATACTTTGACTATAAATTGCGCCCTGGGGTTTCTACCACTAGAAATGCATTATACTTAATGAAAATGGCAGGGCTTGAAATTCCACCTGACATTGAAATTCCTAAATAGAATTATGGCTTTTATTCCTAATTTTTAAAAAAACTATCAAGATACCTGAGAGGTATCTTGATAGTTTTTTTAAGTAGCCCTATAATCCAAAAACACTTTTAATTGTTCAATACTATGTCCGTTAGCGTTGGCCGGCTTTATAACTACCTGGTTTTGTGTTAAAGCTTATGGTTTTTCCATTAGATGTGGCAATAATTGTACCTAGCTCGTCTGTCCTGTATACTGATATGTTTTTATTTTTCAACTTATCCATGGTTTCCTTATGTGGATGGCCATAGTCGTTCCCTGTTTCACTAGATATAACTGCATACTTTGGGTTTACCTTGGTTAAAAATTTATCTGTAGTAGAAGAACGGCTTCCATGATGCCCTACTTTAAGTAAATCTGCTTTGATATTAAAACCTTTTGCAAGAATCTCACCTTCTGATATATCCTCCGCATCCCCTGTTAAAAGGAAAGATTTACTTCCAAATTCTAATTTTACCACAACAGAGTAATTATTTAAATCCTTATATTTACTACTGTTTGGTGCTAAAATAGTACATTTTGCAGTGCCTAAATTAAAGGTTTCGCCTGGTTTTGGTTCTGCTACCTTCATTCCTTTATTTTTTATTGCTACAATTACATCTCCAAAAGCTTTAGTAGTAGATGTGACTTTAGGTAAATATATTTTACCTATTTTAAAATCATTAATTATATAATCTAATCCTCCAATATGATCCTCATGTGGGTGAGTTCCAATAACATAGTCTAAGCTCTTTACACCTTGCTTTAGTAAGTAGTTTTTAACTAGCTTACCATCGCCATTATTTCCTGCATCAATGAGCATATGCTTTGAACCTTGTTGTATTAAAATGCTATCTGCTTGTCCTACATTAATAAAATGAACTATCAAGTTACCATTTACGGCTAAATTAGCTTTTTCCACTACCTCTTGGGTTGTTTTATCATTATCATACCCTACTTTAGTACTTTTCTTCACTGTTTTATTATTTTCATCTAACTTTATTCCTTGCTGCTTATTGGTACTTATTTGTAGTTTATCATTTGAAACGCTCATAGTGTTATTGCCTGCACTACTAGCGCACCCAGATAAAAGAAAAACAAATAAAAGCAAGATTAAAAAGTGTATGTATTTAATTTTAAATCTTTTCATAACAAAAACCCCCTTAAAACTTCAACTATCTACTACAATACAACACTTTTGTAGTTTTGTGAATTTTTTTGGTTTTTTTTGTAATTTTATTTTTATCTATATTACCAATTAACAATTAAACCATGTATATATTTTAACTTATTCCCTATGATTCAATAGTGTTTTAATTTTATTTTAGAGCAAAATAGTATTATAGTATTATCGGAAAGGAGAAATGTTATGAAGATTAATTTAATATTTAAAAATTTTATTATATTAATTTCTATAACTACTTTTTTAAAAGGCTCCTTCTTTGTAAATTCTTGCAATAAAGACGAAGATTTTAAAGACAAATATGGTGTTCAATTAGTTTTATCTAACTAATATTTACAAAAAATTAAAAAGGTTGTACATGCTATTGGAAAGCTTGTACAACTTTTTTAAATTAATATAAAAGCTAATTTTCTTTTACTAGAAGCATATCTATTAGTAGTAATTCTCTCCTTTTGCAAAATCATTTTTGTGCAATTGACTTTGAAGAGCTGGTATCATATAATAAATTAGATTAAACACGTAAGCTTTTTAGTATATACTAAAAAGCTATTTTAATTGGAGGTGGTATAAATGGATTCCGGACCCAGTCATCATATTTATTATATAAAATTTAATATTATTATAGAGGAAGAACTCATTTATACTATTTATTTAATTTAACCATACATTCTTCCTCTCATAAGATTTAGGAGGCTTGCATGGCACATGGATTAAATGGAGATGCACTAACAGAGTTTTTAATAAATGGAAATATAGATGAAATAAACAAACTTATTCAATTTATCCATCCTACAGATATTTTGGTAGCTATTAGCGAATATGAGGGAAATATTATAGATTTATTCCAAAACCTGTCCCCAAATATCATTGCTGATATTATTGATGAAGCAGAGGATGAGGATAAATACAACCTTTTATCTATTCATTCCGAAATAATTCAAAAGAAAATTATACACGAAATGTCCTCCGATGAATTGGTAGACTTATTAGAAGCAGTTTCAGAGGATGAAGCTAAAAACATTATGATAAAAATGGATAAAGAAGATGTTGATGGAGTAAAAGAATTATTAACCTACCCTGCGGAGAGTGCAGGAGGAATCATGGCCACTGAATTTATCAGTGTAAAAGAGAATATGACCATAGCTGATACCTTAATTTATTTACAAAAGGAAGCTCCAGAAGCAGAAACTTCTTATTATATATACGTATCAGATGAAAACCATCTTTTAAAAGGAGTTATATCCCTAAGAGACATAGTAGTAAGTAGTTTTGATGTAAGAATCTCTGATATTATGAACAGTAATGCCATGAGCATACCCGTTGATATGGATCAAGAAGAAGTGGGCCACATATTTGAAAAATACGGATTTTTAACTATGCCCGTAGTCAATGAGTCCATGCAGATTTTAGGAATAGTAACTGCAGATGATATAATGGGAATTCTTAGTGATGAGCATACTGAGGATTTATATCGTCTTGCGGGTTTAAAAGAAGATGAAAAGGTTACTGGTTCCCTTAAATCATCTGTCAGTAGCAGATTACCCTGGTTATTTGTAAATCTAGTAACCGCTATAATGGCAGCCGCTACCGTTAGTCTTTTTGAAGGCACCATTCAAAAGGTTGTGGCCCTAGCAACCTTCATGCCTATAGTTGCAGGTATGGGTGGTAATGCCGGTACTCAGACTCTAACTATTATTATCCGTAGCATTGCCCTTGGAGAAATAGACGCTAAAAATTCGAAGAAAATATTATTAAAAGAATTTGGCGTAGGACTATGTACAGGTGTTTCAGTGGGTATTGCAGTAGCTCTTTTAGGCTGGTTTTGGGAGAAAAATGTGGTTTTTGGAGTGGTTATTGGTTTATCTATGGTGCTAAATATGATGGCAGCCACCATATCAGGTTTTGCAGTACCAGTTGTACTTAAAAAGCTAGGTATCGACCCAGCCCTTGCCTCTGCTGTATTTGTTACTACCGTAACAGACGTTCTAGGCTTCTTCTTTTTTTTAGGACTTGCCACTTTATTCTTACCTTTCCTAGTATAGAACTTCTATAAGCTAACAGAAAATAAAAACTACCAAAGTGCATTTAAATACACTTTGGTAGTTTAACTTTATTACTCTTGATTTTTTTGATTTCTAAGTTCTGTGTTTTTAAGGTGCATTCTTTCTCTAAGTGCATCAGATTTTTCCTTAGTTAGAATACCATCAGCTACCAGATCTTTAAATAATCCGCCTCTTTCACCTTCACATTTTCCACTTTTGCATTTTTTATCTGTTTTGTTTTCCACCGATCTTTTCTGTGATTTAGCGTTTACATATTCTAAGACCTTATCTCCTTCAGTTTGTGTAATAATACTCCCTGTTACACTCTCTTTAATTACAGTTTCTAGTGTAGCCATCATCTCTGCCTGTCTTTCTTGCTTTAGCTTTTCCTTATCCATAGGAACTTTGACATCCATACTTGAAGCAAGCCTGACATTTACACTTCCACTATCTTTTACTGTAGCAAAACTAAGACTCCCTCCAGAAAATACTAATCCTGTGCATAACATTCCACTTAATATTTTTATTCTTAAAGATGTTTTTTTCATTTTCGAGTCTCCTCATAGCGAATTTTAGTACCTACTTATTATGACTATATTCAGTCAATAATATGCATTACTAATACTTCACCGTCACCTTGTTTTTACGGATTTTATAACCAATATTATATATTAACATTGCTAAAACTCCACCGCTAAAATCAATTATTATATCAAAAACATTCGAGGTTCGCCCTGGTACATACTTTTGGATAAATTCATCTATCACGGGAAAAAGTAAAAGAAGAAATAGCACTAAAAGTATTTCACTTGTTTTATACAATTTAAATTGCCTTACTACACTACATAGGAATATGCTAAAAATAAAGTACTGGAAAAAATGTGCATTTTTTCTTACATAATAGTTTACATCACTAAATTTAACACCAGGTGCGCCAATGCTAGCTGCTGGAATCTTCATAACTTCACTTGCTACCTTTATAACCTCTTTACTAGTTTTTTGTGATATTTCTCCTTGCCTTGTGCCATTATAAAAAATCACACAGAGCCAAATGACACATAGTAAAACCTTAGCTATTGTTTTTCTTTCAAATAAATTTTTCATAAACTTCTCCTATACTTACCTTTATTACTTTTATTTTTAATTGTTCCTAAGTTATTTCTATATCATCCCTCCGCTAATATCCAATGGATTTCAAATCTAAAAAATGCTATACTATTCTAGTTTGAAATACTAAAAATAAAGTGAGTGATAAAAAAATGTTAAACACAATATCCTTTAAGCATAACACAACACAAATATTAAATATATTAAAAAATGAAGTAATTTTTTCCTTAGCTCTAATAACCTCGCCCTTATAGTAAGTAAAAGAGCTAACTTAAATCCCATGAAATTAGTTATATTTCAAACACTAGCCGCTAATATTGGTTGCGCCCTTACACCTATGTGTAGTCCGCAAAATTTATTTATTTTTTCTTACTATAATCTAAAAGCCTTTGAATTTCTAGAAATAATGCTCCCTTTTCTGATTCTGGGTGCTATATGGCTTTTCATCTTAAATTTAACTCAAAAAAACAGAAAACTAGATTTTAATTTAGATAAGGTAGTTATTGAAAATAAGCAGACCTTGTTGATTTTTTTCGCTTTGTTTCTATTTATATTATTATCTGTGTTTAATATTATAATTTATATTAGTTTCTAACTAATTTCACTAGTTTTTCCTACTATTTGCGGTGCTGCAATGTTAACGACTTGCTACCTGGGTGGCACTATTTTTTGTTTACAATATCACTATTATAATCTATACTTGATTTGGAAAAACTATTATATGTTTGAGGGGGTGAATTTATCAAAAGTTTTAATTTTACTTTTGATAAAATCAAAAATGCCAAATAACTCTACTTTAAAACCTATTTATCAAAAAATAGCTATAGATATTGCTAATAGGATAGTATCCGGTGATCTTTCAATAGGTGATAAGCTGCACGGTCGTTCCTCGCTGGCAAGTCAATATAATGTGTCACCAGAAACTGTAAGAAGATCTGTAAGTCTTCTTAGTCAAATGGATATAGTAAAAGTAACAAAAGGCAGCGGAATTGTTATAAACTCAGTGGATAATTGCTTGCAATTTATTGATAAATTTAAAGATATAGATTCTATAAGCTCTATAAAAAAGAATATTGTGGATTTACTTGAAAAGAAAAAAGAGTTAGATAAAAATATAGAACATTCGATTGATGAACTAGTAGATTATTCTAGTAGATTTAAAAATAGTAACCCATTTATACCTTTTGAGTTTGAAATACATTCTGAAATGAGTATAATAAATAAAACTATATCGCAGGCTGAATTTTGGCAAAATACAGGAGCAACTATAATTGGTATACGGCGTGATGATAAATTAATACTCTCTCCTGGTCCAACTACAATATTTAAAGATAATGATATTTTTATAGTTATTTGTAGCGAAAATAGTTATTATAGGATCAAAGACTTTCTTAATGAAAAATAAAAATTTATTTAAATGTGACTTAGCCCTTACACCACAACGTTTTACAACAATGTGATGAAGGGTTTTTTTGCGCCTATGAAAACCTTTTACAAAATTTAAAAAGTATTTGTATAAACCGTTTTCAACAATTAAATACTAGATTATAGGTGTTAATACATTCTTTACAAAGTAACAACTCAATGTTATGATTGAGTTGTTACTTTGTAATAATTAAGGAGGCTACACTTTGATCCAATTTAAAAATGTAAGTAAATCTATAAATGGTAAAGCTATATTAAAAGATATAAACATTACTATAGAAAAAGGACAATTAGTTGTTTTTATCGGACCTAGTGGTTGTGGAAAAACTACCACACTAAAAATGATTAATAAATTACTAACTCCAACTTCTGGTGAAATTTTAATTAATGGTGATAAAATCGGAGAGAAAAACACTATAAATCTTAGAAGAAACATGGGTTACGTTATTCAACAAGCAGGTCTTTTACCTCATTTGACTATAGGTGAGAATATTAGTTTAATAGCATCTATAGAAAAAATGCCCAAGGATAAGATAAAGACTAAAATCATTGAATTATTAAATTTAGTAGGACTAGCTCCTGATGATTATACAAACAAATATCCTAAAGAATTAAGTGGAGGCCAACAACAAAGAGTAGGCGTAGCAAGGGCTCTTATAATGGATCCTGATGTAATATTAATGGATGAACCTTTTAGTGCATTAGACCCTATAACAAAAACTCAACTTCAAGATGAAATATTCAACATACAAGAAAATTTCAAGAAAACTATAATATTCGTAACTCATGATATGGATGAGGCCTTAAAACTGGCGGATAAAATCTGTATCCTAGATGCCGGAAGTGTAGTTCAATTTGATACTCCAGAGGAAATATTAAAAAATCCTATTAATGATTTTGTGAGAGACTTTGTAGGTAAAAATAGAATATGGAATCAGCCAGAACTCATTAAGGCAAAAGATATTATGATAGAAATGCCTATAAAATCAGTTGGTGAGCGAACAATACTCCAAGCTATTGAAATAATGAAATCTAGTCATGTAGATAGTTTACTTGTGGTAGATAAATCTAATCTTTTATGTGGACTTGTTACCTTAAAACAAATTAGATCAAATCCAGATAAAAGTAAAAAAATTAAAGATATAATGGAAAAGAATCTTATAACAGTAAATAACGAAGATTCTATAATAGATGTATTAGAAATTATAAAGAAAGAAAATATAAGCTTTGTACCTGTAATAGATGAAAACTTAAAACTGTCAGGCCTTATTACCAAAAGCAGCCTTTTGTCTATATTAAGTAATCAGTTTATAGATGAGGAGGTAGATGATAATGAGTAGTATAAATTCTTTTATGAATTTCGTAATAGATAGAAAATCCGAAATTTCCCATTTATTTATACAACATATTCAACTAACTATATTTTCAATTTTGCTTGCAGTGGTAATAGCTATACCCCTTGGAATACTTATAGTTAGATATAGAAAACTCGCAGGCCCCATTATTGGATTTACAAATATAGTTCAATCTATACCAAGTTTAGCATTGCTTGGATTTCTAATTCCTGTACTTGGTATCGGCAGTAAACCTGCAATTGTTATGGTAGTTATGTATTCTCTTCTACCTATTGTAAAAAGCACATATACGGGGCTTACTAACATAAATCCTTCACTTATTGAAGCTGCTGCTGGTATGGGACTTACTCAAACTCAAGTACTTCTCAAAGTTCGTTTCCCCTTAGCTATGCCCATTATAATGTCAGGTGTTAGAATATCTTCAGTTACAGCAGTAGGACTTATGACCATAGCCGCTTTTATAGGCGCTGGCGGTTTAGGCTTTTTAGTATATTCTGGTGTTGCAACTGTTAGTAATAATATGATACTAGCTGGAGCTATTCCTGCTTGTTTGCTTGCTATTTTTCTAGACTTCATTTTAGGTAGGGTAGAAAACATAGTAATACCTAGAGGTATAAGAACCACTCCTACTAAAGCAAGAAAAAGTAATACAATCTTAGGCAATAAAAAATTTAAACTTGGAGCCTTGATATTAGTTCTTATAATCATTCTATCTTCCGTAGTTTCTAGTTTTGGAAAAAGTAAAAACACAATTGTGGTAGGCTCTAAAAACTTTAATGAACAATTAATACTTGGAGATATGGTAGCCTCTTTAATAGAAAGTAAAACGGAAATTAAAGTTGAAAGAAAATTAAATTTAGGAGGAACTGCTGTAGTATTTAGCGCTATGCAATCAAAAAATGTAGATGTATATGTAGAATATACTGGAACAGGTCTTGTAAATATACTAAAAAAAACTACCATGAAGGATCCAACTAAAGTTTATAATGTCATGAAAACGGATTTTTCTAAAAATTATGATATGGAAGTATTAAGCCCCTTAGGATTTAATAACACTTATGTGATAGCAGTGAAAAAGGTTCTTGGTAAAAAAAGTAATTTAAATACTATTTCTGATTTAGCAAAAGTAAGTCCTACTTTAAATTCAGGATTTACTATGGAGTTTGCAAATAGGCCAGATGGTTATCTTGGAGTTAAAAAATTATATAACCTAAATTTTAAAAATTCAAAAGGTATAGATGGTGGACTTAGATATACTGCCCTTGAAAAAGGTGAAACACAGGTTTTAGATGCATTTGCTACAGATGGGTTACTTAAAAAATTTGATCTTCAGCTTTTAAAAGATGATAAGAATTTTTTCCCACCTTACTATGCAGTTCCTGTAGTAAGAGCAGAAACATTGAAGAAATATCCTGAGTTAAAGGAAGTCTTATCACTCTTAGAGAATAAAATTAGCGATAAGACTATGAGAAATCTGAACTATAGAGTAGATAATGGAGAACGATCAAGAATTGTTGCAGAAGACTTTTTAAGGTCAAAAAAATTAATAGAATAAGTTAAATCATCACCTGCGGTGCTGAAATGTCGTTAAAATAGCCAAACTACCACTGGGTAGTTTGGCTATTTTATGTATACCTAATCATAATAGCAAATATCGTAACATAAATATGATTATATATAATAAATTTATTGGGGGCGGCATATTTATGAACAAAAAAAATATATCAATGGCCTTAGTGCTTTCTTTGATAGTAATATCCTCAGCAGTTTTCGTAACGGTGAAAACTAAACAACCAGTAACTAAGAAACCAGTATCGGTGCAAAATAAGGTTGTACAACCCATATTAACACCTCAGCAAGAAAGAAGAAAGCAAGGATATATAAAGAAGAATTCTCTGGGTGTAGAATATAAAATTAATGCAGGCCTATGGACAAAGTATGATGATAACATATTAGTAGATGGAATTCCTAATGCTGACGATGAAGATAATACTAAGCCAGTATATGGAGGAAGAAAAGTTTCTTATATATCAAAAGATTTAATAAAACAATATGAAGAAGCTTCAAAAATAAAAGATAAAAAAGAAAACAAGGCTAAAACTAGTGAAATATTGTCAAAGGGAAAAGATTTTTATTCTATAGTAGTTTATAGGAAAGATAAATTGCCATCAGAAGTTCAAATTAAGAAAGATGTAAAATGTGAAAACCAACAGAAACTAGGTGAAAAAGAAAATTTTATTTTCTACTTTGGATACAACAATTTCAATGACAAGGACTTGCCAGATGGGGAGAAAGTGATTTATAAGCAACTTTATGATGATGCAATGGCTATAAAAAGTACAATCACTACATTTAAACCTTTAACTCTAGCAGATGCATTTAAGGAAACGAATAATTTTAAATTTAAATTAAAAGATTTAGATGGCACTGAAGTTTCTAGTGAAGTGTTTAATAAAAACAAGTTAACTATGGTTAATCTATGGGCTACTTATTGTGGATATTGTATTGATGAAATGCCTACACTCCAATCTTTAAGTCAAGAATTAGCTAATAATAAATTTGGAGTACTTGGTGTTGCTTCTGATGTATATGCAAATGGTGCTATAGATAAAAGCTTAGTTGAAAAAGCTAAAAAAATTGTTGCAGAAAAAGGTGTACTCTTCACAAATGTTATTCCAGACGATGTAATGAAATATGATGGACCCCTTGGATATATATCAGGTTATCCAACTTCCTTCTTTGTGGATAGTAACGGAAATATTGTTGGTGATATAATAGTTGGAGATAAAACTAAAGCTGAATATACAAAAATTATTGAAAAGCTTCTAAAAGAAGTGAAATAACTATATATTAGTTTTTCGATTCTATAAGGGGGTTATAGTGTGAATCTTAAAGTAAAACAATATGGAATTCTTATAGCCAGTATATGCTTGATTTTTTTAGGAGTAAACAGAGGGGAATATAGCACTATATTAAAGAAAGCAGTAAATATTTGCTTGGAGTGTATAGGAATTGGTTAAAGATTTTAGAAGACGTATAGTTCAAGTAGTATCAAGCATAGTCATAAATGGTAATTTAAAAGGTTTCAAAAATGGAACTATTTACAAAGGTAATTTTAAAAAAATATGTGTACCAGGATTAAACTGCTATTCTTGCCCTGGGGCTATGGGTTCTTGCCCAATAGGCTCTATGCAAGCTGTAATTAGTAGTATCCGGTACAATGTTTCCTATTATGTCTTGGGCTTCGCATCTTTACTCGGAATACTATTCGGTAGGCTAATTTGTGGGTGGGTATGTCCATTTGGCTTAATTCAAGAATTGCTACATAAAATACCTTTTCCTAAGATAAAGGTTAGTAGCAAAATAAACAATGTTTTAAAGTATGTTAAATATGTAATACTTGCAGTATTTGTTATAATACTTCCGCTAGGAGCGGCTCTACTTAATGATTTAGGAAATAGTGACCCATATTTTTGTAAATTAATATGTCCAGCAGGTACATTGGAGGGTGGAATTCCTTTAGTATTATCAAATAAAGAATTAAGAGGAGCAATAGGGTTTTTATTTGCTTGGAAGGTATCATTACTTATAATAATTATATTTTTATCTATGAGTATTTATAGAGTATTCTGCAGATATATTTGCCCATTAGGAGCATTTTATTCCTTGTTTAATCCTATTAGTTTTTATTCATTTAAGGTTGATAAAAGTAAATGTGTGTCCTGTAATAAATGTACAAATACATGTAAGTTAGATATAAAGGTATATGAAAATCCAAATAGCAGAGAATGCATTCGATGTGGTGAATGTATAAAAACTTGCCCTAAAAATGCTATTTCAAGAGGGTTTATACAAAAGAAGTTAAAAGGTACATTCAAATAAATATATAAATTTATAAGGAAAGGTAGAAAAGATGACTAAAAAAGTAATATCATTAGCTTTAATCTCAATTGTTATTTTTAGCTTAATAATTTATTCTCAAATAAATAAAAAGGTTGATTTACCTAAAAATACTAAATCTGTAGTGGTTAATAAAAAGGACGATGCAATAATGGCATTAAAAACTATTAGCTTCACATTGAAAGGTATAAATGGTGCGAAATATAAAAGTAGCGATATTTTTAATGGTAATACCCTTACAATGATAAACTTTTGGGGAACTTTGTGTAATCCATGCATAAATGAATTGCCAGAACTTCAAGAATTAAATGATGAAATGGAAAGCAAAAATTTCGGAATAATTGGTATTATAGGCGATGCTACAAGTGAGGAAAGCTTAGAGGATGGGGCTGCAACAATAGAAAAAAAAGGTATAAGCTATGCCAACCTTATACCAGATAAAAAAATAGAAGAAGATTTTATCTCTAAAATGACAGGTTATCCAGTATCCATATTTGTAGATAAAAACGGCAATATAGTTGGTGAAGTAATTACTGGAGCTAGGAGCAAAGTTGAATATAAAAAAATTGCAGATAAAATATTATCTACAATAAAGTAAATCATATGAAATAAATGTTAATAATAGACAAACTACCACTGAGGGAGTTTGTCTACTTTATTGAGGATATTGTTCTTTCTTTTTAAAACTGAGAGGCTTTAGGCACTGGTTTTATGTCTTCGTAAATAAAATTATGAAGTTGGTCTGCAGTAGCATCCATATCCGCAATCAAATACCACACCTCATCCATTATTTTTCCTTTGCAGTATCCATCTAATGGGAATCTAGCCTGCTCCAAGGTCGTTATATTAGATGTGAGCACCTTTGTACCAAGCTTTATTATATCCATACTCTTCATGCTTGTTTCAGTAAAAGGTAGAATCTTAGAAACTACAGATGGAAATTCTGTTATTCCTAATGATTGAATTTTTGTTATCATAGCTGATAATACAATCCTTTGTCTTTCTGTTCTCCGAAAATCACCACCAACAGTATAACGTATTCGTGAATATGCAACAGCCTGAAGTCCGTTTAGAGTCTGTAGTCCTGATTTTGTAACTTCACATACTACTCTTTTCTCAATATTAGCAACTTCAATCATATAACTGTTTAGCAATTCAATTTCATCTTGATTAACTTGTATAGTTACTCCACCAATAGTATCTATAATTTTTTCAAGTTTAAAAAAATCAACCATAACATAATCTCTAATATCTAAATTAAAATTTTCATTAATAGTTCTTATGGCAAGCTGTGCACCCCCATAAGCATATGCATGATTAATCTTTGTATCACCATGGTTTTTTATTTCTACATAGGTATCTCTCATAATAGATGACATTTTTATTTTTTTATGCTTTTTATCTATAGAAAGTATCATTATAGAATCTGAACGACTTGGTTCATTCACACCTCTTCTATCTATACCAAAAAGTGCAATATTTATTATTTCGTTAACCTCTTCCTTTTGCATCGGCACTTCAAGTTTAATCCTTGAATTTTTATCTATTTTCAAGGGTGCCTCAATCATAATACCTAAATCCACATCGCTTTTTGATATTACTGTAGTATTTACTTTACTAAATTGATAATAAGTGTAACTAAATGTTACTCCAACAACTAGTATAATAATAATAAATGCACTTAAAACAATTTTAATCCACAATTTACTTTTATTTCTATCTTTCATTATGAGCAGTATAATCAGTGCTAAAATTAATTAATTTCCTTTCTATATCATATCCCATCTTCATCCCCCCTTTTTAGTTTATGTCCTGTTTTCTTTCCCTATGTTATATTTGACTACAGGTTTTGATTTTATAATCAATAAATACCACTACAAGTCATAGTGGCATTTATTTTATTACTAAATATTTATAGGATTAGGTTTCTCATTATTATTTCGTTTTTTTCTTCCACTCTTATTTCTTAATTTACTGCTCTTTTCTTTATCATAGGAATAGTAATCATACCCATAGCCTATAAATGACCTTTTATCTACTTTATTTAATACAATTCCAATTATTGTAGCGTTAATATTTAATAATAGTTGTTTTGATTTTTTGCAGTTTTCTATTGTCGATTCCTCCGAACCTATTACTAATATTACTCCGATTTTCTCAGTAGCCAAGGTAAGAGCATCAGCAAATGCAATTATTGGCGGAGTATCTAATATTACGTAATCATACTTTTTTTCCATGTCCTTAATAAAGTCCTTCATTTTCTGAGATGATAATAACTCTGATGGATTATAATTAGCTTTTCCAGCAGTTAATACATCAAATTTATCGTCAATTCCTATTGAAATTTCCTCAACTTTTCTTTCTTGTAAAACTATATCCACCAAACCTTTTGCATTGTTAGTAATATTAAAGTGCCTATGTATACAAGGTTTCCTAAGATCACAATCAATAAGTAAAATGCTTTTCCCGGTCTGTGCTATGGTAGACGCAATGTTTGTGGAAACTGAAGTTTTACCATCTTTAGGCCCTGGGCTACAAACCATTAAGGTCTTTATACCTCTGTTTTCCATTGAAAACAACAAATTCGTTCGCATGGATTTAAATGCTTCTGTAACTGGAGATTTGGGCTCTTTTTCTACAATAAGATTCACCATTTTATTTTGTTTAGGAATTATTCCTACCATAGGTAGGTCTAAATATCGTTGTACATCATCTTCACTTTTAATTGTGTTATTTAAGTAATTAATTAATAAAACTAACCCTAATGACAATATTAGCCCTATTATAAATCCTATAGAAATGTTAAATTTTTTTTTAGGTGTAATAGGTAATTCAGGAATTAGAGCCTTGTCCATTATTTTTGCAATTCCTGAGGGTAAAAGATTTTGGGATTCTTCAATAAATGCCTGTGATAAAGCATTAGCCCCTTCCGCCGCTATTTCCGGATTTTTGCTTTTATAAGATATTTCTATTATTTGTGTACCTATTTTAGGCGTAATACTCAAATCCAACATAAATTCTTTAACAACTATCCCTGATTTTAGATTTTTAATGGCATTTTCAGCTACTACCCTTGATTTCCCAATTTCACTGTAGGTTTTTATTAAATCCTGATACATCATTACTTCACTTTGCGTAATTTTATCCGTACTATCCTTTCCAACAATGACAGTAGCTTTAGCCTCGTATACAGGCTTTAGCACATAAAAACTTAATAACCCAGCTATAAGCATTGGACAAATTATTATAAATAATATAACAACAATCTTCTTCCTAATTATATTTAAATAATCATTAAATTCTATGTCATTTTCTTCTCTCATGGTGTTCCCCCATTTGTTATTATTTTCCATATATGTATTGTATTATTACAAGCCTGTTTTGTCAAGTCTACTTTTAATATGAATCTTTTTATATTTTACCTAAATATAGCATTACCTTCTTCATTATAGAAACGAGACTCCTTTATGAAAAAAATTAAGATATGCATCCTATATTAGCTCTAACTCCTGGGTCTAATTTTACTTACAACCACAGCAATTAAAATGATTGATAGAACAATGATACAACTTAAAACAAATTTAAATATATCGTTTGTATTATTAAGCACCGATAACCCCCTGTGAGAATCATTAATGCTACTATATATCACCACTGCCTTAGGTGGTATTGTATCAGTAAAGTTGTTCAGAACTTTATTAAATACCTTATCATGACTTATAATTTTTGATTCTACATTTGTCCGTATTAATGTAGGATCATATAAATAACGGTATAATCTTTTATTAATATCAATAGATAAATTCACACTTATATCCTTCTCTAAATTACTACCATTTACAATAAGGAAACTCCAATTTTCATCTAGTTGCTTGCTAGCAGAAATATACACATCACTACTACACGTTGTTTCATAAACCTTAGTACCAGTCCCTCCCATTAATTTACTTATCATACTAAAAGCATAGAAACTTGGCCTAGGTTCCATGCTCTCGGGTAGCCAATAGGTAGTTCCCCATTCATGAATCCCATTATAAAAGGAATCCTTATTACTGATTTTATCAAGTGGATATGGATAACCTTGGTCAAATAATAGCCATAACATTGATGTAGCACATCCCGCATTCATAAATCCAGCTACTGCCTGTGCAATATAATTTCCATAGAGTGGTGAGAATCTTAAATTTTTATCTGTTTCCCCGTATTCATCAAACCACATTGGTTTATTTATAAGTTTAGCATAATCAACCATTTTCTTAGCTTCATCATACCAAGCGTTATAATCGTGTAAATCATAGTTGTGCCCACTTAAAATATCTATTTCA
Source organism: Clostridium sp. FP1 (assembly GCF_011065975.2). NCBI lineage: Bacteria > Bacillati > Bacillota > Clostridia > Eubacteriales > Clostridiaceae > Clostridium > Clostridium sp. FP1. The sequence goes on from NZ_JAAMNJ020000001.1 coordinate 4,623,308, forward strand.
TTACTACAACCCAGAACCGCCTCCTCAAAGTGTTCACCTCCATTACCATTATTAGGCCCAACTATCTTCACAAGATTTCTTCTATTATCCTCCACCAATTTTATATGTACTTCCTTAATAATATTCCTGTGCCAGTCCCATAGAGATAGAAATCCGGAAGGTTTTTCTGTATCCAAATAGCCCTGAGACCCCTCAGTTAGGAGAATAACATATTTTATATTAGTAAAACCCCTAACATTTACTAATTGATTTATGGATTCACTTAACCACTCAGAAAATCTAGGCAAGTATACTTTCCACTGATAGCTTTGCCCTCCCCACCAAACATCAGCATTAGTACCACTAGACCACCAAGGATTAATTGCAATATCTACATTTCGATCTTTCATTTTTTGGCACCAAGAATAAAATGCCTTCATCTTAACTGAATTCCAATCAAAATTGTTCATTAAGTCATCTCCACAAGCAAAATCAGGTCTGTACCAAGTCCTTGCTATATGTAAATTCATATTTTCTACTCTATTAAATTCTGTTTTTCTATAGTTGTCATTCATCCCTTTGCTCTCTTCCTCTGGCATATATGCAAATCCATGATAAACTGCATTTACACCAAGAAATTTTTCCTGTATAACCTTGTTGTTATTAACTGATATTACTGAGGTTGCTTGTACTTGAAGCGGTAATAACAGCAACCACATAATTGTAAAAATTAATATTATAATACCCGTTTCACCTAATTTCGACTTACCCTTAAATACTTTAAATTCCACTTTTATAATACACTCACCCCCTTTCTGTTTATCTTTTTTATATCAAATAAACCAATCTTCTATAATTTTATTCTTTAAATCCCTTTATTATTACCAAAGTAAATAACGTATAGAAAGAGAGACTACGCCCTCTATCTATTTTTCTATTGTAATTTAATTATAAATTTCTAAGTTTGAATCAATCCAAATCCTTTCCAAACCCCTGGAGTACCTGTTGTAATACACACCCATCCAATATAACCATTAGCTTTAGGGTTGCTATTATAGACTAAAGCTCCTTTTGTCCAAGTACCTGTTGTTGGAATTGCAGCTTTAGTAACAATCATTACACCTCCAATACTTACAGGAGTATTTATATTTGTAGCATTAACTATTGAGTTATCTTTTAGTAATAACCCGCCCAAAACAGCACCACCGCTTATAGGAAGATTTATTGGAGAATCTTGCCATGATTCAGTATCAGGGTCATATCTATCAATTCGGAAACTTTTATCTAAGCCATTTTGTCCATACACCCAATTTTTCGAATTATCCCTATGAATTTCTATCATAGCATCCTCCGTTCCTTCTAATCCTTGTGCTATGGTACCACCTATTTTTAGATATTCTATTGGGATTCCATTAATAATTTTCAAGTTTTCATATACTCCCTCATCATGATCATCTTTAACATCAATCTGTTGTTTAGAACAGGTTATATTAATTATGCAGCCAGTACAATAATTCAAATGCACACCAATATTTTGCGTTTTATATTTACCACTATCATCTTGCCTAAAGTCTGTACACATACAACTGTTTAATACTACATTTGAGCAAACATTTATATCAAACCCATTTTTAGTAAGATCTGATGTGGTTTGTTGATTTAACGAAGTTATCCCATTAGAATCTGCTACGCATCCTTGTAATGTCATATCCCTACAAACCTCCAAATACCAACCATGCCCATAACTCTCCTGTGCCTCACAATCAGTAAACGTATTCCTTTGGCCATTATATATAAGCCATCCTGCTGAATCATGAGATGAACGGTTTATTGTATTACATTGAAATGTTTTACAACTGAGCCATCGGTTTGCACTTCCATTTTCATAAAATCCTGCTAATCCATTTCTCCAACTTGTTATACAAACCATATTATTGTCTGAGCCATCATGATAAAACCCAAACCCTCCACAGTAATCTATAGTAACATTTATATATCTTCCCTCTCTGTGTTGCCCTCCATATACTCTAAATCCATCTTCTGGAGCCTCTGTAATATGAATGTTTTTGAGAAATAAATGACTATCATCACCATAAACTGACCTAGCAAAATAAACTGCATGTCCTTTTGTGTTATTCGTTTTATTCCCATCAATCTTTAGCGATTCTAATCCACACCAACCCGTATATTCATCAAATACTTTTATAAAATTATCATTAGTGTCGCTTTTCATTATAATCACAGAAGATTCTCCATCACCCAAAAGTCTAACTTTTTCTTTAAGAATTATAGATGACGCAATATAGGTATCAGAATGAAAATATACTGTACCTCCGCCATGCATAAACGCACTATTAATTGCATTTTCTATTGATAAAGTGTCATCTGTAATACCATCACCTTTTGCTCCATAGTCTCTTACATCATAACTTGATTTTTTCTCCTTATCTGCGAGAAGCAAATTAATTTTAGAGCTTGAATACACTGTAGTTGTAGACGGAGCATCATCTATAGCATCTAGTAAATTTAATTTATTATCCATTTTATCATCTCCTAAGATTATGCATATATCAGACTAATCTTTATTTTTAACAAATAATATTTTTGTTTAGATTTATAATCATTATATTAAAGTTAATAATTCATGTGATTTTTATCTTAATACAATACAAAATATTCATTTCTTTAATTGTAAATTTATTTCATAAATGATAAAATAATCAATAATAACAATGTTAAAAAGGAGGTTAACAATGAAAAAATTTTTGCAATTTGTATTTATAGTTACTCTTTTAATTATTGGTTTATCTAGTACTATTATTGCTACTTCAACAATAGTTGAAGCTACAACCTCTTCACCAAGATTATTTATAGACACTCCAACAGATGGAGTAACTATAACCGCTTCTGAAACTCCACTTTCCATTGATGGCTGGGCACTTGATCCTTCTGGAATTAAAAGTGTACAAGTATGCATTGATAATATATACAAGGGGGATGCCATTTTAGGAATAGAAAGGCCAGATGTAAATACTGCTTTCCCTGGCTATATTGGTGGTGCAACAAGCGGTTTTAGTTACGCTCTTAATATATCATCATTATCAAAAGGCAATCACACTATAACTGTAAATAGTACTGGTATTAACGGCGCGATATTGTCACAATATATTATAATAACTGTAAATTTACCCTCAAGAGCATTCATAGAGACTCCACAAGATGGTTTAACTATAACAACTTCAGAAATTCCACTTTCCATTAATGGTTGGGCTCTTGCTCCTTTTGGAATTAAAAATGTACAAGTCTATGTTGATAATATATACAATGGAGATGCAATCTTAGGAATACCAAGACCAGATGTAAATACTGCTTTCCCTGGCTATATTGGTGGTGCAACAAGCGGTTTTAGTTACGCTCTTGATATATCATCATTGTCAAAAGGCAATCACACTATAACTGTAAATAGTACTGGTATTAACGGAGAGTTGTATCCCCAAAATATTATAATTAGTTGCGATGGCCCTAGTGATCCCTCAGTACTATCAATCTTCAATTCACCCACTTCGGACAAAACCGTAATTTTTGATTCTTCACATTATGAAGAAATATTTTTGAAAGTGACAAAATCTTATGATACGCTTATATACGTGTACGGTGAAAGTTCACCTGGGGTTTATACCACTGCTCCATTGCAATTGATCAATTTAAATACAGGTAATTCATTAAATTTTATATCAACTTCTGGAACTTACTCTATTAAAACTAAGCAGTTTCAAAATGTTAAATTTATGAATATAAATGGTTGGAATGGAAAAAGTAATTTAACTGCATCTGTATATGTTCAAAACCCTTCACAAGAAAACCCCTCACAAATTATAGGGGATTATAATAATAAAGCCCCTACTCCAAAAGTTCTAAACACCATTACTTCAGTAGGCACATTGCTAGCAGTTAAAGATAGCAAGTCCTATTGCGCGGTTGGTAATATAATATACCGTTCTGATAATTGGGGTGCTGACCAGGTTTCCACAAATGTAGGCACAGTTATAGGCGCAACTTCTCTTTATAAAATGTTGATACTTGATAATGGTAATGTTTTAGTATGGGATAAAAATGGCAAAATATTCTTATCAACAAATAACTTTGCTTCCTTTAAAAAAGTATTTGATATGCTAGACTCCCCAACACATGATTTATTTGGAGCGAAAACTTATAAGAACTATGTAATGTTTACTCAATATAGCAACACAATAGGAGCTGCTTCAAAGGCATATATTAGCGAAGACTATGGTGTAACAATAAAAGAATGTTTTGATATTTACAAACAAAAAGGTTTTATTGAAGATGGCAATACAAAATTTCATACTCACGATTGTGCTATAGACCCCTACGAATTAAATTCAGCTGGAAAGCCAATGTTATGGACGTGTATAGGTGATGGCATTGGTGCTCAAATGATATTTTTCAGCAAAGATATGGGAGTAACTTGGACTAAATCATCACCTATTGGATATGGTCCTACGCAAACAACACAAATTATTCCTTTAAAAAACTGTGTATTATTCCTATCAGACTCAAGGCTAGTTTCCGTATTAAGATATGATAGACCAACTACAGGAACCAAATCAAAACAAAATTTAAACTTTGAAACCGCCTTTTTATTCCAGGTGGGATGGGGTAAAAATACAAATACAGAAGTTCCCATCGGCTGCACTTCAGCTATAGATTTTGAAAATTCAAAGGCATATTTTGGATTTTCAATAGTTGGTAATGCTTTTACAGGTAATATAACTGATGACACTTTATTAAAAGGTCAAGTTTATGCTACAGACGGTTATAAATTTTATGAGATATATAAAAATGCCTCCTTGGTAAATGGTTCGGGAGTAACTGCAGTATACGGAATAGATTCAGATAATGATAAAAGTATAGTTGCGAGGATTGGTGAATTTAATTCAGTTCGTTTAAGTTCAAAAATGTGGGATTAATTTAAAAGAGCTTCGATTGTTTTTTGTTTTATAAAACTTATCTATCATATGTAAATATTTAACTAAATACGCTATATAACCTTTCTTATTTACATAATATATTATGATTGTAAATATTTCAGCTTAAAATTTAGTGAATTATAATTAAAGGAGGTAGTCCCATTGGAATATTCCAGAGAGGAATGGATTATTCGTACAAAAGCGTTTGCAATACTTTTAGTTGTTATTGGCCATATGTTTAGAGGTTTTATTTCAGCTAATATCTGTAACTATTCAAGTTTTAAATATATAGACTTTATTGTGGATAGCTTTGCTATGCCCTTATTTTTTATTTTAAGTGGGTATCTATATGCCAAAACCAAGCAAATCGATTCTTTCAGCAAATATAAAAAAATATCCTTCAATAACATCTTAAACCTAGGAATACCATATTTTATATTTACGCTAGTACAATCCACCATTAATATTATTTTAAGTTCAAAAACTAATGGTACTGTGAGCATAATAAATTTGATAAGAATACCAATTGTACCATTATTTCAATTTTGGTTTTTGTATACATTATTAATTATATTTTTAATAATTCCTTTGTTAGAAATATTGCTGAAAAATAAATATATTATATTAGCAATACTAATTATATTAAAATTCGCATCACCATATCTAATAACAAATATTTTTTTAGTAGATAGTTTTTGTGACTATGCATTCTATTTTTATATAGGAAAAATATTATATTTTAAAAATAAAACCCTTGTAACAAACAATCTGGCTTTAGCATTATTTTCTCTTATATATATTTTTTTAAATATATTATCTTATACTAAATTCATTTATATCCATAATAAATTTATAAGCAGTATTTTAGAAATAGCATTATCACTAACAGGATCTTTATTTGCAATTTTTGTTACAAGTCTTTTATCTACAATAAATAATTTTATTAGAAATATATTGAATATAATCGGAAAATATTCTTTTCATATTTATTTGCTACATGTAATACCAATGGCAGGTATTCGTATAATTTTATCAAAAATTTTCAAAATAGATAATTTTGCATTGCATACAGCTTTAGGCTTAATTCTAGGTGTTTCCATTCCTATCATTGCTGGATATATAGCATATAAGATAAATATATTAAATTTCTTTTTCTATCCAACAAAATATATTTATAAGACTAAAGAAAACTTAATAAAAACTATGCCTAATATAACCTCACAGTAGTTAATGGTTTTAAGAATTATAAAGTCACTTCACTTATGCATCATCCCATTAACTACTCCCTGTAAATGTTTAAATTCATTAGTTCTTAAAAATATACTTGCAAATATTACATTAGGAATAATCAAACAAAATAACCCTCTGCCAACTATACTTAAAATCGTATATTTAGTAAACAAAGAACAAGCTAATATCGTTATTATTGCTGCACTAATTGTAATTAATGTATAGATTGTATATTTTATAAAATATGGTCTAATTGGCTTTTGAAACCCACGTTTATATAGTACATATGGTTCTACCCAAAAGGATGTTGTCATTGTACTTATAAATGTCCCTAAAAATACCCCCGCAACACCAAATTTTTTAAGCAATATAATAGAGGCTGCCATATTTATTAGTGCCTCAAACCAGGGTTTAAACCTATAATTCCAAAACAATCCTAAAGTAATGTTATACATTAAAACCGTTTGTCTCATCCCCATCACAAAAAAATTCAATACAATCATAATTACAATATAATCATCCATTATATACTTATAGCCTATCCACATTTTGATAAAGGGATTAAATAACGCCAACAATGCTATACTACAAAACCCATATAACCAAAAATTCATAAAAAATAATATATTGAATACCTCATGAGATTTTTCATTACTTTCTATAGCATTTAGATTACCAATACTGGCGGTTAAAGCTGTAAATACCTGTCCTAATACCCCATTAATCATAGCAATAATCATAACATAATTAGAATATAACCCTACCCAATATACTCCGATAAAAGTAGATATTAAAATGTTATCTGTACTACTAACTACTACACCACCAATCTTATGAGACATCATTGCACCTGTGTTTTTAAATATACTTTTTTTAATCTCCTTATCTAAATATTTTTTTTCGCCGGTTTTTAAATAAGGATATATTTTATCAGCTTTTTTAGAAATTGAAAAATTCATTAAAAAACTAAATATAACCTGAACCCCTAAATACAACAAGTATCTTTTTGTAACTAAGAGCAGGATGATTTGAATAATATTTTGAACAAAATTAAAGCAAACTTGATTTATGATATTAATATAATTTTTTTGGTCTGCCATTATAAGTGAACTTTTATAAGCGAAAAAATATGTGATAACAGAATTGGATAAAAACAATAAGTATATTATATTTAAATTTGGTATATTAGGTTTATCCTTAATTAAATAATTTAAAAAGGGAAGCAATAGAAGCCCTATTATTGCAACGGTACACCCAATAATACGATAAGCAGTTGCATACAAGCTCATTATAGCCTTGATTTTAATTTCATCTTTTTCTGCCAAAGGCTTGTACATACTATATATTATTGCACTACCTACGCCTAGTTCCGCTAAGGATAACATAGAAAGTATATTACCAAACAATCCGTTTATCCCCAAATAATTAGCACCTAATATATAAATAAATACGGTACGATTTACAAAACTAAGTATAGTTCCAATCAACTGCCCAACTAAACCATAAGCAGTATTTCTTATAGTGTTTTGTGTCCTCATTTTTTCAATCCTTTCAACATTTAAATTATTCAATATTTAATAAACTATCATATGTATCTAAATTCTCACGCTTGTCTTCAATCTTTTCAGTATATTTAAAATTAAAAATGCTTAGAATTATTGCCAACATAAATATCATCTCAAATGTACTAAATACCTGAGTATATATTGCCATGACTATATAATTAATAACCATTATTAAATAAGAAAGAAATCTAACTAGTTTTATTTTATTAGAAGAATAAAGAAGTCTAATAGAATAATAAGAGTACAAGAGTATAATGGATAATAAATAAATAAGTCCTCCTTGATAAGTTATAATTGATATTTCATTCATACCAAAATGTAGTGGTAACATAATGTCTCCATAGGTTGCACTTCCTATACCAGAACCCAACTTATATCCATTTCCATAGTTCAAAGCGTATTTGAACAATATTACTCTTTCCTCATCTTCTTGCTCCCCGCTTTTTCCAGAATACTGCTCATATTTTTCTTTAATCCTTGAATTATAAAATTCATTAACTTGCTCATTATTATTGTATATATATACACCACATATGGTAATCACTATTATTATGCTCATAAATTTTACAAAACTTCTTATATTAATTTTCAAGAACTCCTTTATGAAAAATTGCAATATAATTATAGGAAAAAAATAATAAAAAGCTGTATTATCACAATATGAAGATATTATTACCATAAAGATTATTTCAGATATCGTCATCCAGAGTATAAATTTTTTTTTGTATTTTTGATAAATATATATATTTATTAGAGTTAATGCTACCCAGTAGAATGTCATTCTGTGTGTTCCATTTACGCCTATTAATCCAGTTATTTGATCAAAATACAAAGGGTTACCATCTGTAAATCTCATCATGAAGCCTGTGCTACTTATTTGTTTTATAATAATTGGAACATTAATGAAAAAATATAAATTAAGCACTACTGACAAATATTTTATTATTAACCTTTCTAAGGCTTCTCTCTTATTCTTAATAATAAACCCGAAAAAAATAATAATAAATATATTTGAAAATACATTAAATACATTCCTTAACAAGTGAGTAGATATGCCATTTTCACTTATATTTAAGTAAATAACTGTAAGATTTACTAAAACAAATATAACTCCCATGATCCTCACCTTAGAATTATGCCTTTTCTTAGAATCTACAACAACAATTATAAAATATATAATATAAACCATAAAAATATATTGATAAAAATTTTTATTCCATAGCCAAGTAAATAGGAACATTTGAAAAAAACTATAGATTATAAATAAAAGCTCAAATAAATTGAGTTTTAATTTTTTTCTAACTAATATATCTTGATACATTCTATTCCCCACTCCCTTAACCTGAAATATATTTTTCTATGATTTTAAAATTTCATTATATAGTTTATATATTTCTTCTGTATTCCTTTTTGATGTAAATCTTTCAATAGCATAGGCATGACCATTAACACCCATTCTTTCAATTTCACTTGGATTATCAATAAAATATTTAATTTTTTCTGATAACCCAATATAATCACCTGTTTCATATAATAGTCCATTAAAATTATTTATTATAAGTTCTCCAGTAGCTGTGTTATTAGCGCCTATTACTGGGTTTTCGTTAAACATAGCCTCTATAGTAACTCTTCCAAAACCCTCGCTACCTGAACATACTACTTCAAGGCAAATACCTGCTCTCAGAGCATCTATGTCCACTCTAAAACCCATTAATATTACATTTCCTTCAATATTATTTTCTTTAATAACTCCTCTTATCTCTTGAATATAATCTTCATTACCATTTCCAACAATAAAAAGCATAATTTCATCATAACCTTTTTTTATCAAATTATTCACAGCTAGAATAACGTCTTTTGTTCTTTTATGAGGAGCTACCTCACCAACAATCATAATATTAAAAGGCTTTAATGTTTTTATATTTTCTGATTTCTTTTTTAAGTTTCTAATAGAAACTCCGTCATATATTAGGGTAAGTTTATCTTTACTAAAGTTCCTAAGATTTTCATCATATAAAGCTTTAGATATAACTATTATTTTTTCTGAGTACTTGTATATGAACCTTAAACATTTCTTTTTTGATAAAAAGTATTTAAAATTCAACCCCCTTTCAGCAAACTCTCTTACATGAAATATATGAGGTATTCCAGTATATTTACTTAGCAACAATCCAAAGTTAACCACACTTGTATTTGTATGAATTAAATCTATTTTATTTTCCTTAATTATTCTAGAAATTTTTCTTGCATTAATGATGTTAATAATATTTTCATATAAAAATTTCACTTTACTTCTTATTTTGATTTTCTTGTTTAACCAAAAATAATAGGTAACGATAATTAACTTAACCTCTCTTTTACTTATCTCTTCATAAAAAGCTCCTTCTTTAGCTATAACTGTTACAAAGACCTTATTACCTTTTAATATCATTTCATCAATTAATTCTAATAATGCAATTGTCGCGCCACCTAATTCCATTTCATGAGATATATATAATATATTCAATTACATATGCTCCTCTTCTGGTTTCTTTTCTTTAAAAAATTATAACTTTTTATAGCTTTAACTATATTCTTATAATTATATCTTCCAATAAATATACAATGCAACATATATATATTTGTATAAAGGGTAGCTATAGCCTTGTATCTATTTCCAAAATTTCTTTTTATGAATAAATACCTATTTCTGCACATATAAAATTGATAAGTTTCTGATAAGACTACCGTTGAGGCACTTACCTTGTGATAAATTAATGACTTAGGACAATACAATATTTTGTAGCCTGCTTTACTTACCTTTATACAATAATCAGTATCCTCATAATATAAAAAATATTCTTCTGATAAGTATCCTACTTTTTCTATTACCTCTTTATCAATTAGCATCATGCACCCTGTGGCAAAATCTACATTTTTTTTCCTATCATATTGACCATTATCAGTTTCTCCACATCCAATTTGAAAAGATTCCCCTTTAAAATAATTAATGCCGCCACCAGCATACCATATCCTCCTAATTCCATCGTTGTAATAAATTTTACCAATTGATATACCTGGTTTCTCCTCTACATTAAGGGTTTCATCTATTAAATTAGTTAAAAATTCAACTTCCACCAAAGTATCATTATTTAAGAGCAATACATATTGTGCACCTTCTTGAATAGCGTACTTAATTCCAATATTATTGCCCCCTGCAAACCCTTTATTACTATTTGTTTGAATTATTTTATACTTTTTAAATTCCCCTTTTAATATTTTTTCCGATCCATCCTTTGAATTATTATCAACTATAACTATTCTATAATTTTTATAATTTATTTTTTCTATACTTCTTACGCATTCTATTGTGTCTTTATATCCATTATAATTTAAAAGTATTATATAAATTAATGGTTCAAAATTATTCATTCCGCCTTACCTCTCCATGAATTTACAATGCTAAACTTCCATATTATTTTTTCTATTAACTCTATACTACTTTAGTAGCTCCACTAGCTTATTAATATATAACTTGTCTATAAAGTTTTCAAGGTATAACTTTCTAGCTACATCATTATAATTATGATCTTTATTATTCTCAATATAATTTTTTATTGCTTTAATGTAATCTATGGTATTGTTACATAAAAAACCTGAACCACTATATTTATCTATATCGTAGCCTTCAAAAGCCTCTTTGGTGCCAAAAACCGTCTTTCCAAACATAAAAGCCTCAGCAACTTTTACCTTCATCCCCGCACCATCAAATAATGGAGCAATAACAAAATCACATTTATAATAATAACTGTCAATATCCACAACCGTACCTTCCACTTTAACTTTACTAGACATACCTTCAAACTTTTCTTTATGTTTCTCCATATTTTTACCTATTACTATAAGTTTTAAATCCAATTGCGATAACACTTTACTAATAAACCAGTTCATTGCATTAACGTTAGGAAAGTAATCCCCTACCCCTACAAATAAAGCTGTAGGTACCTTTTTATTATTATTATTTTTATTAGCTATCTCCACATTAAACCTGTCCTTCATAGTAACAGGTAAATTTAAGTCGCTTTGTTTGTTGTAGATTTTATTTAACTGCGCGGCATCTCTTTCATTTATGGTTATAGTTTTATCGGAATATATTGAACTCAATCTTTCATTATATATAGTTGCTATATACTTAGGATAATATATGAATCCTGAATTCTTTAAATCCTGCTTTGCTAATTGATATTTTATATCATGATAAAAAATTACTACTTTTATATTGATAAATTCTTTTTTGATTTTTTTTGCCAGTTTCCCATACATTGAATTATCTATATATATAACGTCATAAGAATGCTGCCTAATTGTTTTTTTAATATATGAAACTATATGTCCATTCAATACAGGATAATATAAATTCAAACAATTAATCAATGAACCTAGCTTATTAGAAGGTGAATTATAAGTTTTTATGGCACCTTTAAATTGTTCTGACTGTTTATTACCTATAACAACCAAATCAACATTTTGATCTCCTACAGCGCTTTTAACTAAGTTATAGTTTCTTGTACTCACGCTGGCAATACCTGTATTAGTCAAAGACATACCATCACTAATAAATAATACTTTCATATTTTCTCCTTTGCTACCCATATCTACAGGCAAGGCTACAACTAATTATTAAGAATTTCCTCGTAATAATTTTTATACTTTCCCATAACATTTTCTAATTTAAATTTTTCACAATAAGTGTTATATGCATTTTCACCTAAATTATTAAGTTCTAAAGAGTTGGAATACAAATGATAAATTGCATCAGCTAATTGCTTTGAATTTCTAGGTTCAACTAATAATCCATCAACATTATTTGTTATAACTTCATCAGTACCCTCTATATTGGTAGCTACAATTGTTTTATTTTGAGAAAATACCTCCATGGGAAGCAATGGTAGTCCCTCCCTCAATGACGGTAATATAACTAAATCTAATTGATTAATTATATTTAATACATCTTTTCTAAACCCAAGAATAATAAACATATTTCTTAAATTGTGCTTTTCAATACTATTAATAATCTCTTCCTTCAAATCTCCCTCACCGACGATAACGTATTTAACTTTTGCATCTGTTTTTAACAAGTGTAGTGCTGCTTCAATATAATATTTAATTCCCTTTTCCTCAGCTAATCTACAAATAGTCCCTACTAAAAAATATCCTTCAGCCTTGCATTCCTTTAGCTCTCGAATTTCTCTGTACTCAAAGCTTTCATTAGCAACTCCATTATATATAACTATTATTGCCTTAGCCTTTACATTAAAATAGTTTAATAAATTATTTTTAACTCCATTGCTAACAGCAATAATATTTGTATTCCTAAGTACATATTTTGTTAACCCTTTCTTATTTTCTTGTAATACATGTGCGGTATGAATAACTTTAACTCCAGTTAAAATTGATAATATTTTAGCATAAAAGGTGCCCATTCTATGTTGACTATGAACTAAAGTAATTTTTTCAACTTTTATTATTTTATATAGCTGAAATATAATTTTAATCACATTAGCCAGTGATTTATTCTCAAAGTCTCCAATTTTATAATGTTTCACATCTAATTCTTTTAAATCTTTTTCATAATTTCCACCTAAAGAGCAAACTACGACCTTCTTAAATTCATTTTTAAAATAATCTGATAATTGCATTACAACCTTTTCTACGCCACCATATGCCATTTCTCTTGTTAAATATAAAATACTACTATCTAATATTACCTTTTTCAAATCAATAACTCATCTGCAATTATTTTAAATTGTCTTACAAAGTTACTGGTGCAACTAACTTCATCTACCTTGTTATTTGCTACTATTTCACTGTAATTTACTATAATATCTTCTAAACATTCTATGTCGAAAACTGTTAAAACTCTATTTTCAGCCTTCATTCTTTTGCTAAAATACACTTGATGATCATCTACATGTTCATTAAATTGCTTTTGCCTTGGCACTACTATAGGGATTTTATTATACTGCAAAGCTAGTAGCATGCTACCCGGGCCTCCATGAGTTATTATTATCCTAGCTTCCTTCGCTAGCTTATTCATCCTCTCAAACCCAATAACCCTCTCATAGCTACAATATATAGGTAAATATTTAGTATATCCTATTTGGATTTTTACATCTTCCAAAATAATTTTTTCACCTTTAAGTCTGTCTATTTCTTTAATTAATCTATCAAAAGAATCTTCATGGGTTCCTACTGTAACAAATATCATATAATCCCTCCTATGTTTATCCCACTAGAGTAAAATTTCTTTTGTTCTTCCCATTGCAGTATAAACTTGTCAGTTATAGGATAGACTAATTTACCTGTAATTGTTGGCAAATCAATTCTATCGTATACTTCTATATATATAAGCTTTGCGCCAAATAATTTTCCTATATAGAAAAAAGGTACAGCTACTGCAGCTCCGGTGGAAATTATTAAATCTGGTTTTTCCTTCTTTAATACCTTTATAGCTAAATAAGTGTTACGTATAAGATTTAGTATATTTCTATTGGTTGGAAAAAAGCAAAAATATTTTTTCTCCTGTTTAAGTAATGAAGCTGAGTCCTCTTTATCAAATGTTACCCAAAACCTATCATGCTTTATCCAATACTCTTTAAGTAACCATAAATGCGTCAAATGACCTCCACTTGAACCAACTAAACAGATCTTCATATTATCTCCTTCCATGTATTGTTCTTTCATTATGACTTATAAGCTTGTCCTAATTGTTTATAACCCCGCCTTTTTAAATTTTCATCTTGATATCTCTTATACTCTCCATTCCATCCTTTTTCCCAACAAATATCATATCATCACTTTCAACCACAAATATACCTTGAAGCCCTGAGATAACTATTGGTTTAACATTACTAATAATAATGTTATTGCTACAATCAAATTTCTTAACATTACCCATACAAACATTATCATTACAGTCTTTCATCATGTATCTCTGGGCAGCTTCCCAATTTCCCACATCATCCCATCCAAACTCTCCTGGAATAACGTATATGTCTTTTGCTTTCTCCATAATTCCAAAATCTACAGATATACTATCAATATTATTGTATTTTTCTTCTAATACTCTTTGATAATCCTCTTCGCAGGTCGCTACTATTTCACTTAACACTTCAAAAGTATTTTTCAAATATTGACTTGTAAGTCTCAAAATATTGGCGACCTTCCAAATAAACATTCCACCATTCCAAAGATAGTTTCCATCTTTTAAATACTCCTTTGCCTTATGTAAATCTGGTTTTTCTACAAACTTTTTAACACTTCTAACTTCATATCCATTTATTAAACAATGTATATGGCTATAATTTATATAGCCATATCCTATTTCCGGTCTATCTGGTTTTACACCTATAGTTACTATGGCTTCTTTATTTTTGTCTACAAATTCATCTGCTGAATTTAAAACTTCTAAAAATTTTTCTTCACCAGTAATAAGGTGGTCCGATGGTAATACTGCTATAGTAGCATCTCCGTATATTTTGTTAATATGAAAAGCTGAAAGTGCTATGCAAGGTGCCGTGTTCTTTCCTACAGGTTCTATAATGATGTTTCTATTTGGTAAGTTAGGTAACTGCTCTCTAACTAGATCCATATATCTTTTACCTGTTACTATAAATATTCTCTCTATAGGAATAAGTTTTTCTAATCTTTTCACGCTCATTTGAATCATTGTATCTTCACTAATAAGCTTCAGAAACTGTTTTGGCTTTTCTGCCGTAGACAAGGGCCAAAATCTAGTGCCCTTACCTCCTGCCATTATTAATGCACAAAGCATTAAGTACACCTCCTTACTTTCAATTTTGAACTACTACCTTGCACCATCATCCCCAAACAGCACTCTCACCGTTTTGAATATAAGTATTATATCTATCCATGTATTTCGTTCTTCTATATACTGAACATCCATTTCCATCCATTCTTGAAAACTCACATCACTTCTTCCTCTTACCTGCCAATAACAAGTTAAGCCTGGTTTTGCAACTAATCTTTGTTTTTGAAATGAGGTAAACTGTTCTACTTCTTTAGGTAGACTTGGTCTTGGTCCCACAAGTGACATTTCTCCCTTTAATATATTAAAAAGTTGGGGTAACTCGTCTATACTTGTCTTTCTTATAAATCTCCCTACTTTAGTTACTCTTGGATCATCTTTTATCTTAAACATAGGCCCTAACATTTCATTTTTATCTTTAAGCTTTTTCAAAAGATATTCTGCATCTAAACACATAGATCTAAATTTATACATCATAAACCTAGTACCATCTTGTCCAACTCGTTCCTGTATAAAAAAAACAGGTCCTGCTGAATCTAACTTAATCCAAATACCAACAACAATCATCACAGGACTTAGTAATAAAATTCCGCATAAAACACCCATAATATCAATTATTCTTTTGATAACAAAATATACTATATTTTTCTCATACTCTCTGGCATTCTCCAACTCTTGAACCATGGAATTTTCTTCTGATTGTTGCATATATATCACCTCTTCTTTTTAAAATATAAGAATGACTATCCTCTATTCTATTTCACATTCTCACCAATTATAACCAAAATTTTTTTGTTACAAAACCACTGATTATCTCTATATGTAATTTTCAAACCCTATAAAAATGTAGTACCTCTTTTGTATTTAAAAAATATCATACTAATAACATAAATTAACAATCATCTAACATCCCAGTGGCCTGTCACCATAATTCATTGTGTTTTTTTTCATTAAGACATATAATCTATATATACCTTTATATGAATAAAAATCTATTAACTGTTATTAATGTGGGAGGATGTAGTCTTAATGATAAAATTTATAATTATTGGATTTATATTAACTATTATGTATATTTCTTATGCTAGCCTAATGAAAGCAGCTGGAAAGGCCACCCCCCCAATGCCATATAACAATCCTAATCACCATAAAGATTTTTAACTTTATTGCCATTCGCACAAAATTTCTATAAAATTCTTTTTCATTAAAATTCAAAAAAAATAAGATAGAATTTGCTCATGAGCAAATTCTATCTTATTTAAGTTAATTATCTTTAAAGCTGCAATTCTAAATTTTCATTCTTTCACAACTACAATCTTCTTTTTTCTACTTTTTTATATAAGTCACTAAACTCATCATTATATTTTAAAGTCTGAAGATATTCCATAAAAGGAACTTTTAATTCTTCTCTTTTTAGTGCAAACTCAACTGTGGCCTCAAGAAATCCTAATTTATCACCTACGTCATATCTTCTTCCTTCGAATACATATGCATACATGTCTTGCTGCCCTATTAGAGTCTTTAGAGCATCCGTTAGTTGAATTTCTCCACCTTTACCTGGCTTTGTATTATCTAATATATCAAATATCTCTGGAGTTATAATGTACCTACCAAGTATAGCTACATTTGAAGGTGCTAAATCTACTTGTGGTTTTTCAACAAGGTTATTAACCTTGTATACTCTATTGCTAATTTGCACTCCATCAACTATGCCATATTTATCTACATTCTCTGCTTTTACCTCTTGAACTCCTAAAATTGTTGCTCCCTTTTCTTCAAAACAGTCCATAAGTTGTTTTAAACAAGGGATCTTCGCGTCAACTATATCATCACCCAACATAACAGCAAAAGGTTCATTACCCACAAATGTTCTTGCACAATTTATAGCATGACCAAGTCCCTTTGGCTCTTTTTGTCTTATAAAATGTATATTTACCATGTTTGATATATCTCTAACTTGTTCAAGTAAGCCATCCTTATGCTTATTTTCTAGCTCTAGCTCAAGTTCTACAGATTTATCAAAATGATCTTCAATAGACTTTTTATTCCTTCCTGTAATAATTAATATTTCTTCTATGCCTGAAGCCACAGCTTCCTCTATAATATATTGCATGGTAGGCTTATCAACTATAGGTAACATTTCCTTAGGTAGTGCCTTTGTTGCAGGAAGAAACCTTGTTCCAAGTCCCGCTGCTGGTATAATAGCTTTTTTGACTTTCATATAAACACCTCCTTATTTTATAAGTTATTTTTCATACCCATTAGGATTATTTTTATGCCATTCCCAAGCTGTTTCTATGATGTTTTCAAGGGAATTATATTTAGGGTTCCAACCGAGCTCATTTGCTGCCCTATCACTAGAAGCAATAAGTACAGCAGGGTCTCCCGGACGCCTTGGTGCAATTTCAGCTTTTATGACCTGGCCTGTAACTTTTCTTGCAACTTCTATAACTTCTTTAACAGAAAAACCTTCCCCATTGCCTAAGTTACAAATGGTGCTTTTACCACCATTCATAAGTCTTTTAAGGGCAAGTAAATGTGCATTTGCTAAATCTGTTACATGTATATAATCTCTTACGCAAGTACCATCTTCTGTAGGATAGTCATCCCCAAATATCATAATTTTTTCTCTTTTTCCTAGTGCTACCTCAAGAATTAATGGTATTAAATGAGACTCTGGCCAGTGATCTTCTCCTATTTTCCCAGATATATGAGCTCCTGCCGCATTAAAATATCTAAGGGCTGTATAGGTAATCCCATAAGCACTATCACACCACTTTAATATCTTTTCTACTGCAAGCTTTGACTCTCCATAGGGATTAGTTGGTATTGTTTTATCCTCTTCAAGGATAGGTATACTCTCCGGTTCTCCATAAGTTGCAGCTGTTGAGGAAAATACTATATGGCGTACTTTATGATCTCTCATAGCCTTTAGTAAATTAACAGTACTTCCTATATTGTTTTCAAAATACTTTAGTGGCTCCACTACGCTCTCTCCCACTAGTGAGTCTGCTGCAAAATCTATAACTGCATCTATTTTATTTTCATTAAAAACAAGATCTAATAGGTTACTATCTCTTAAATCTCCCTCATAAAACTTACCACCAAGTACTGCTTGCTTATGTCCTTTTTGAAGATTATCTAGAATTACAACTTCTTCGCCTTTTTCTAAAAGCTCCGCTACCATATGACTTCCAATGTATCCAGCTCCGCCACAAACTAAAATAGCCAATATATTCAACCCCTTTCAACTGGCTTCAAAATTATTTAATCTCGTTTGTAAGTTATAAGAATCCCACAATGCAATTATACTATTTAGCTCACTATTTTACCATTATTTTCACTTAGGAGTAGCCATCAAAAATGACTTTACGCCAGATTACTTTCTGACTTTATTATTTTAAATAATCATTAATCGCTTCTTCCCAAGTCCTAGTTATATCCCCACAAGTGAGTTCCATCATATAATTTCTAAGCATTGAATATTTAGGTCTTTTTGCTGGTCTTTTAAATTCATCTGTTGTGCAAGGCAAAACTTCTGTAGAAATACCTTTAAGTCTAAATATTTCTTTAGTGAATTCATACCAGGTACATTCGCCTTTGCAGGTGCAATGAAACAATCCATAATTCTTATCTTCTATAAGTTTTATTATAACTCTAGCTAAATCCACAGTACTTGTAGGTGTTCCCTTTTGGTCATTAACTACTTTTATTGTTGTATTAGTTTTACTTAAATTTATCATAGTCCTTACAAAATTATTCCCTTCTCCGTAAAGCCATGCAGTTCTAACTATATAATGCTTAGGATTGTGGCTTTTAACTAATATCTCTCCCTCAAGCTTTGTCTTCCCATAAACAGTTTGTGGATTTACTGGGTCAAACTCTGTTAGTGATTTATCAGTATTACCATCAAAAACATAATCTGTTGATACTTGAACAATTTCTGCCCCAATTCCATTTGCAGCTATAGCCAAGTTCTTAGGTCCTATAGCATTTATCTTATATGCCATATCTATTTGTGATTCGCATATATCCACAGCCGTAAATGCAGCACAGTTAATAATTACATCTGGTTTTTTTTGGTTTACAAAACTATATACATCATGTAGGTTTGTTATATCTAACTCTGATTTACCCGCAAGTATTAAGTCAATACTTTTTATATCTTTATATTGATTAGCCAGCTCTGTTCCAAGCTGGCCATTAGCTCCTGTAATTAATATCTTCATAATTCATTCTCCTTTATATTTTATTTACAACTAGAAATAATTTAAATTATCACCTATGCCATATTTACAATGGGGCTTTAGGCACCGGCTTTATATCTTTGTAAATAAATTTGTGGATTTGGTCTATAGTAGCCGACATATCCGCAGCTAAATACCACACTCCATCAATAGTTTTTCCCCTGCAGTAGCCATCTACTGGAAATCTCTCCTGCTCCAAGCTCTTTATATTAAGCGTAACCATTTCTTTAGCATTTTTTATTATTTCCATATTATTCATGTTTGTTTCAGTATAAGGTAGAATCTTAGTAGCAACAGATAGAGATTCTGTTACCCCTAATGATTTAATTTTTGTAAGCACAGCTGATAATACCGTTCTTTGCCTTTCAGTTCTCCGGAAATCCCCGCCAGTAGTATAGCGTACCCTTGCATACGCAACAGCCTGAAGTCCATTTAAAGTCTGCAGTCCCGATTTTGTAATTTTAGTAACCGCTTTTTTTTCGATTTTAGAAGCTTCAAGTATTTTATCGTTTATCGCACTAATTTCGTCTTGTTTAATATCTATATTTATTGTGCCAATATCGTCTATTATTTTTTCAAAGGCAATAAAATCCACAGAAACATAATCTCTAATGTCTAAATTAAAATTTTCATTAAGAGTTCTTATAGCAAGCTGTGGTCCACCGTAGGCATATGCATGTGCAAGCTTTGTTTTACCATGGCCACTTATCTCTACGTATGTATCTCTCATAATAGAAGACATTTTTATTTTCTTCTGCACTTTATCAATAGAGAGTATTATTATAGAATCCGACCGACTTGGCTGGTTTTTATCCTCTCTATCTAGACCGAAGAGTGCGATATTTATTATGCCCTTTTCATTTTGTTTTTTTACAGATACTTCAGGCTTGATACCTAACCCTGCATCGGTTTTTGATATTTTTGAAGTATTCATTTTGCTAAGTTGATAAAATGTATAGCTAAATACAGCTCCACCACCTATTACAATAATAATAAATACACTTAAAATAATTTTCATCCATGGTCTCATTTTCTTCATATTTTCACCTTCCTATAATGATTAGTATAATCAATTTGGAAAGTGCTATTCAGACTTTAAAATAACCACAATTAATTATATATCTCCCATAAATTTATGGCAAATTTAAAATTTCAAAATGAACATGTTTCCACCCATTTTTATAACTAATTTAAGAAAATCTAAAGGATAATAGATTGTTTTCGATAATATATACTAATGGTAATATTTTATTTAATATTCTACATAAATCTTCTAGATGAATCTTTTACTGATAATAGCAAACTTATCGAAAGGTAAGGACGCAAAGCCATAGGGCCTTACTTAGGTATGGTAGCCTAGCCACCGAAATAAAAGGAGTGATTTAAATGTTAAAAAACAATTTCAAAAAAAGTATAACCGCAATAATAATATTAATTTCTTTATCAAATGTTAGTTACTTTCTAACTACTACAAATGCTGCTGATCTAACAGCACAATCCTCTAACGTATCTATGACAACTAATATTCCTACTATTATAAATGCTATAAATTATAATTTAGATATAACAGGAGTATCAGATACCTCAATCCAATTTCAAAAAATGATAGACTCTTTTTCACAAGGCTCTGTAATACAATTACCAAAAGGTATATATAAATTTTCTAGTACTGTTAAATTAAAAGACAATATAAAATTACTTTCTTCTAATGATGTTATAATTAAAGGCACTGGCAAAAATACTTTATTTTCTGCAGGCAATTTTAACAGATTTGAAGGTATAGAGTTTCAAAATTGCTCTACAGCTTTAAGTGTTTTCGAAAAAAATGGAATTAATATAATAGGTTGCAGATTTACAAATAACATTGATTATGCAGGGATTAATTTTTATGGAGCCAGTAACTGTTCCCTTACAAATTCATATTTTTACGATATACGCAAATATGGAGTTTTAATAGATAAAGATAGTTCTAATATTATAATAGATAACAATAATTTTGATAATCCTAAGGTTTTTGGTGGCTATAGCATTGAACAAATAAGCGGACATGTTTATTGTTTAAATGGAACAAACATCTACGTAACAAATAATGTTTTGAATAACAGTGGAGGACAAGGTGTAATACTTGGTTACAACTCAACCACAGGAAAAGGTACAAGCAATTCTGTAGTGGCCAATAATAATTGCCAAGGCAATGGTCAGGAAGGTGTTACAGTTTATGGAGGTAGCAAGAAGGTTACCAGCGCAAATTCTATTATAAATAATAATTGTAAAAATAACAGATTTAATCAAATAGAAATATGGCAATCTGATAATAACATTGTTAAAAACAATACAGTAGAAGAATCAATTAAAGGTCGTGGAAATTTGGGTGCAATATGCCTTTTTGCTACAACTGGATCAACTGTTACAGGTAATAATGTATTGTCTTCGCAAACTAATGGCATAGCAATAATAGCAGGTACTTCAAATTGCACCGTATCAGATAATATTATAGCTGATACTAATGGTAAAAATGATGCTAATACTCCCGAGAAAGGTAATGCCATATTACTTGACTGGAATGGGGTAGCTGATCCTCAATATATTACAATCACCAATAATAAAATTAGCTCAACTAACGGAATTATAGCTAAAAGTGGTATATACTCCACTTCTAATAAAAATCATAATAACAAAATAAGTGGTAATATAACCAAAGGCTACAAGTATGGAGATCATTGTTATGCTCTAGCCACTTGTGGAAAATAATAATTACACTAGATAAAATTCTTATTTAAACTATCAGCTTCAATTTTATAATATTAAAGACTTCAGAAGGAGATTTATACTCCCACTGAGGTCTTTTGTTGTTGCTCTGTTAACACATAGAATGAACTTACTTATGTCTATTAATGTTATAATTAAAGGGCTACTCATTATATAATAATAGAATGAAATCCACATAAAAGGAGTGATTAAATATTTTAAAAATCAATATTAAAAAAAATATACTTTCAATTATTGCATTAATTTGTTTATCAATTATAATAACGACATTTATAATTATTAATAAAGCAAAAGATCCAGCTCTTCATAACATTAATAAAAATGATATTAAAAAATATTCATTAGACATAACTGGAGCAAGGGATACTTCTGCTTCATTTCAAAAAATGATAGATTCTTATCCTAACGGTAGTACAGTAAAATTACCAAAAGGTACATATAGTTTTCAAGGCACTGTTAAATTAAAAGATGGAATAAAATTAATTACAGGCGGTGATGTTGTAATTAAAGGCACAGGTAAAAATACTTTATTCTCTGTAGGCAATGCTAACAGTTTCCAGGGTATAGATTTTCAAAATTGTGCTACAGCTGTAAGTGTTACCGAAAAAAAAGGACTTGTGATAACTGATTGCAGATTCACAAATACCATTGATTTTGCAGCCATTAATCTTTCCAATGCAAGTGGCTGCTCAGTTACAAATTCATATTTCTATGATATACGCAAATATGGGATTTTAATAGATAATAATTCATCTAATATTACAATCCATAATAATAATTTTGATAACCCTAAAGTTTTTGGTGGCTATGCTAAGGAACAAATAAGTGGTCATGTTTACTCTTTAAATGGAACTAAAATATCCGTGACAAACAATATTTTAAAAAATAGCGGTGGGCAAGGTGTAATATTCGGTTATAATTCCACCACAGGAAAAGGTACGACAGACTCTGTAGCAAGAGATAATCTCTGCCAAGGCAATGGCCAGGAAGGCGCTACAATTTACGGAGGTAAGAGTAAGGTTACTAATGGTAATTCTCTTATAAACAATACTTGTAAAAATAACAGATTTAATCAAATAGAAGTATGGCAGTCCAATAATAATATTGTTAAAAACAATACAGTAGAAGAATCAATAAGCGGTGTTGGTAATTTAGGAGCAATATGTCTTTATGATACAACTGGAACAACCGTTACGGGAAACAAAGTATTATCTGCACAAACTAATGGTATTGATATAACCGCAGGAAGTGCAAATTGCACTATATCAAATAACACTATAACAAATACAAACCGCAAAAATGATACAAATACTGTAGAAAAGGGTAATGGAATATTACTTGACTCCGATGGAGCAGCTCAGCCTGAGCATATAACAATTAGGAGTAATAAGATTAGCTCAAGTAGTGGAGTTATAGCTAAGAGTGGGATCTATTCAACTTCTAATACTAATCAATACAACAAAATAGATAGCAATATAATAACCGGTTACAAAAAAGGACTTCATGAATATGCTAAAATGACCATTGGAAAATAAAAAAGAACAACGAATCAAAAGGGATAATTTATTAAATTATCCCTTTTATTGCGTTTATATTGTTTCCCTCCTGAATTTTCTCAGGTGTCCATTTGCTTAGTATTAATCCATATATAATCCAATTTACTGGATTTGTGAAATAACCTCCATAAATCTGATATAAAAAACTAAATAACAGAAGGTTTGCCAGTAGCATATTTTTTTTGTATAATACATTAATTAATAAAAATAGAATTAATATAACAAGATATGCTACTGCAAATACCCCGCCTTCTGCAATGAAATATGGAAATGATGCTGCTACCACAGCTGTCATGCCAGTTGATTTGAAAATTTTCCTAGTGCTTTCTGTATTCAGATTGCCAAGCCCAACTCCAATTCCACCAGTACTCGCTATTGCTGTACTAGTAAATTTTTGAGTAACATTTACTCTATAACTATTGGAAGAATCACTTCCATTTAGTGTATCAACAGTTCTCATATACATTGATGATTTAGTCGCAATAGATACTATTATTATTGTAGTAAAAATTATGCTTAATCCATATCCAACTAAAATATTTTTATAGTTCATCTTTGCTATTATAATTACAAATGATACAGAAAGTATGGTTCCCAATAATATTACTGAAGCGCCATAAGCTCTAGATAACACTAATAAAATTAAGCAATTCACGGTATAAACTATGTATTTTCGGTTTATCTTCTTATCTTTCTCTACAATAATTAAATACATTAATATAATAATTATAAAAGATAAATGAAAGCCCAGTTCGCTAGGTTCTATATAAAATAAATTGAGTCTCGTAAGGCTATATTTATTTATAGTATCATGGAGTCTCCAAAAATATTCATTACTAGAAAATATCAAAGCCATGGGTGTAAATATTATGTATATCCTACAAACATAATCAATAAATTTCTTAATTTTAAAATCATGCACTTTCCTATATACCAAAATCATTAGAGAAATACATATAGTTATTTTAGAAACATTAACCATAAGCTTTTGAATATCCAAATTAACCATGGTCATCCTTTGAAGAATACCATAAATTGCGATAGGTAGTGCACATATTATTAAAAGTGAAATGTCTTTTTTTCTTTTAAATATAACAAAAATAACCCCGAATATACCTAAGGCATAAAAAAAATCTAAATTGCCAGTTAAGGTTTTAGGAGCAAAGGGTAAATTGGCAGCCATCTGATGAAAGCAATACAATAATGCCATTAACATTTCCATTCAACTATTTCTCCATTTCTTTAATATTTAATTAAAACTTAAATCATCATACAATTTCATTACATCCTGAGTGTGATTTTTCATTGTATAAATACTTGGTAACGCAATTATATTTTCATTAATATAAGATAATTTTTCTCTGTTGTCTATTATAGTTTGTAGATTATTATATAATTCATCTTCTGAGACTTTAATTATGATGCCAGTAACTCCAGGAGTTATCATATCTTTAAACCCTACAAAATCAGTCATAATAACAGGTACTCCATAGGAAAATGCCTCTAGGGCTATATACCCAAATGTCTCATACCAAATACTAGGTACTATAAGCACATCTGTATTCTTGAATATTTGTTCTAACTCAGAATAATTATAAGTACCCTTTATCTTTACTTTTTCCCCATATTTATCTATATCTATATTTACATTTCTTCCGTAAATATCTAAACTCCAATTGTTAACATTGTTTTTCATTAACTTTTCAAGCACCTTCAGTAGGAAAAATAAACCTTTATATTTTTCTATTGATCCAATGTATGTTATTTTTAATGGTTCATTGTTGCTACTGCTTTTTTGTATTCTATTATCCTCTATATTTGAATGAGAAATATTAAGAATTTTGCTATTTACATTATCAATATATTTCTCATATGCATTTTTGGCAACTGTGCTGTTGTAATGAATGTAATCTATATTATTAATTATATCTATAAAGTACTTTCTTAAGTTAACATAGTCCTTGGCACAAGTGTTATTATTCTTTCCTTTTACCGGTTGGTATTCAATTATACTATTGTTTTTTTTAATAATTACTTTCTGCTTATAATTTCTTAATTTTTTTACAATTAAACTATTCTTTAGTTTTCTATAAGTCTTTGACTGCATTAAAACCACTAGCGAATTACTGTAGCCATTTCTATTACAATCTATACAGTTTTTCCCATTGTCATAATCCACACATATTGACCCTTGTAAATTAATAAGATTAACTTTAGGGCATATTCCAAAATAATCATGAGATGTGAATATGGTTTTTATATTTAACTGTTTTGCAGCTGTAATCAATTCTTTATTAAGCCCCATCAATGTGTGAATATGTATGATTTCTACCTTTAAATCTTTTAAAAAATCAATATAAATATTCACATTTATATTTTTCAAATATACTTTCGGATTAGGTATTCCGCTTAATAACGGAATGGAAAGAGGATTTAATATTTCAAATACCTTAATACTATTAAAGGATTTATTTACAAAGGATTTATCCTTATTAATCCGAAATTTCCTATTAAGCGAAAAATGTCCCGGATATAACAAAGAAACTTCATTTCCACTTTCAACTTGGCTCAACATAAGGTCTACAGAATATTTAGTTAATCCTCCTGTCCTAAGAGGTGGTAGTCCTAGGGAATAATGCAATATTTTAATAACGCCGCACCTCCTTTGTTTATAAGAAAAGCTCTTCATAATCATTAACAATCTTGTCCCAAGAATAAAATTGTTCAATAATATTTTTAGCTGTTCTAGACATTATTTCTATCTCATCTTCTTTTAATTTTTCAGCTTTATTTATTGTGGATGCTAAGTCACCATCTTGTTTACTAAAATACAGTGCTCCCTCTTTCCCTACTTCCTTATTAAAATTAACACCTAAAAGCAAATTAATATCAGTACTTGAAAGAGCTTCTAGTAACGAAGGATTTGTTCCCCCTACTTCATGTCCATGGAGATATGCAAATGCCTCTTCTCGTATTTTTTTTAGAAGTTCATTATCATATACAGTTCCTACAAATTTTACTCTTTTATCACTAGTAAAATTTGTGGCCTTTAGTAATCTTTCATAAAATTTATTTTTCTCTAAATTTGTAATTATAACTAGATCTTTATCAACATCAGACTTCATAAATTCTCTTATCATAGTCTCATAATTATTCTCAGGTACAAACCTTCCAACTATTAAGTAGTATGATTTTCTTTTTACTGAAAACTTATTAAACCAGTCTGTTATTATTGCATCATTTTCCCTTAGATTAGATCTTCCAATTTCCGCTCCATAAGCTATAAATGTAGTTTTAGGATTATACCCCTTGTACCCTGATTTTATATAATCCTCTATACCTCTTGAATCGCATATTTGTAAATCTGCATGTTTAACCATTAATTTTTCAGAAAATTTCCAGTAAGCCCTTATTGGTGCAATCCATTTACTTCTTTTCCATTCATGTCCATCAGGATTTACATAAAGCTTTATCCCTAAATCTTTTAGTTTTTTCTTGTAAAACCATAAGAATGGCCCAATACGACAAGCAAGAATAAGAATAATCGAATTAGATAAATTATTATCCTGAATATACTTTATAGATTTGCTTAAAGCTTGAAAGTCATACAGCACAGCTTTAGCGCTACCTATTTCTTTTACCCGTACATTAAAACATCTTGCCTTATTATAATAAAACTCTTCATTTCGCACATTTAGACAAGCTACATGATACTTTATAGCATCATTTTTTTTATAAAGAGTTAACTTATCTACAAAAGTTTCAAACCCGCCATAATTTGCTGGTATTCCTTTTGAACCTATAATAAATATATTTTTCATTTGTGCACACCTCTATTTCTCTTTTGTAAGATTATTAGCAATCTATTAATTTGTTTTATTCAAAAATACGCCTATAATACTGGCATTTACCTTTTCCAAAATTTCTTTAGCTTTTATAGCAGTCTTTCTTTCTGTCCCACCATACTTAATCACAAGTACACAACCATCAGCATTCTTTGCCATGGCCTTAGCATCGGCACTTTCAGTAAGTGGTGAAGAATCAATAATAATATAATCATAATCTTTTTTTAAAAATCCGGTAAATTCATTGAATTTCTCTGATACAAAAAGTTCCGCATAGTTTAATGCATTTGCGCCAGAAGTTATTATAGATAAATTCTTTTGTTTTGTAGTATTAATTGCTGCTTCAAGCTTAATATCTCCTGACAGAAAATTCACTAGACCTCTATCATTTGATAAATTAAACATATTATGTATATTAGAATTTCTTTGGTCACAATCAATAAGTATAGTTTTTTTACCACTTTGAGCGAGTACTAAGGAAAGATATGCAGCTGTAGTGGACCTGCCTACCTTTTCTTCTGCACTGCATATCATAATAACTTTACTTTCACTGCCCGTACGCAGAAACTGAATATTTGCTTTTAATTCGTAAAATGCTTTAGCATTAATTGAATCTAATTTATGATTTTCTGCAATATTTATTTTTCCCATTAAATACCCATCCTTTATGAAATATATTTATATGTCCGTTTTTTTTCTTTTAGGCAAATTTCCAATAACATCAAGTCCTAAATATCTCTCTACATCATCTTTAGTCCTAATTTTTTCATCAAAATAACCTGTGAAGGTTACAATAAATATTGAAAGAAAAAGTCCAAGTAAAAATGCTAATATAACATTAAGAAATTTAAATTTATTGTTTACAAGACCATTTTGAGCTGAATTTTCCATGATTTTCATGGTTTGTGTGGGATATATTCGCTTTACTTCTTTTGTAAAAGAGGTATAAACTGCATTAGCTATAGCCACGGACTCCTTTTGCGATTTTCCACTAGCTATAATTGTTAAAATTGGGGCGCCATCTGCTACACTAACTTCGTAACTTTTTTGAACTTCTAGAGCAGAAACAGAGCCATTTAATGCTTTACTAGTGTTTTTTGCAATAGTGGAAGAGCTTGCAATTTCCTCAAATGTACTAATTAAACCTTTTGCATTAACTATATCTTCTTTTTCGCCTATTATAACGCCTATTTTTGTTTGATAAACTGGTTTCGAGCTTATCATTAAATAAAAACTAATAGCCGTTGCTGTCAATGTTAATAATAATGTTAGTAGGAGTATAATCCATTTTCCTCTTTTTATAACATTTATAAACTCTTTATAGCCTACAGTAGTTTCATTGTTCATTTTAATACCTCCATGGTAATTCTTTGCTTATATTCCTAAGAATCCTAATTGTTTTAGAAATTATTCTATAGAACAAATTAAAAACAAAAGACAATCCTCTTGCAAATGTAATCTTATCCTTCATATTTAATACTCCCATTTTTCTTAAAACCTCATATTGCTGTACTAATATTTCTTTATTTTTATATGTTAGAGCTAAAGCCATTTTTCGTCTTGCATATTTTGCTGTTATTATCTCACTGTAAAATACTTTATCAACTTCCATAGAATCTATCACATTTATTAAAATATTCTCGTGATTGCTATTTTTAATTAAAGATGTTTGTAAATTTATATTTTCATCGGAGTGAGAATGACTGTCATTCCTCACTACATAATTATATAAGGATTCATCTATATATCCGCATTTATATTTATAAGCAATAGGTAATAACATTTGAAAGTTTTGGCCAGCTGTAGAAGCATATATTTCACTCTTAGGATTTACATCTAAAAATGCACTTGTTCTAAGCATATAGCAACCGTTCCAGCAATATGTATCTTCACTTAATAGATCTTCAAATATCTTTTCATTGAACCTATTAGGCTTTTTACCAGCTATAGTTCCAATTGGCTTTATTATATCTCCTTCATTAAAAATATATGCGTCTGTTCGGACTAATCCATATTGCTTATTTTTTTCTAAAAAATTCACCTTTTTCTCTATAGAATCTATGGACAAAAAATCATCTGAATCCGGCCAAGTTAAATACTCACCTGTAAATAATTTTAATCCTACATTTAGTGCTGCTGCTTGACCTGCATTTTCTTGAAAAATGTAGGTCAAATTCATTCCATTTTGCTGGAATTTATTAATATATGATTTTACTACTGCTTCTGTTTTATCCGTTGAACCATCATTTATAAATATTAACTCAATATTTTTATAGGTTTGATTTAATACTGATTCAAGATATCTTTGTGCAAACTTCTCACCATTCAAGCATGGCGTAATTATACTAACTTTTTTTCCCACTCCTGAATCCTCC
This sequence comes from Clostridium sp. FP1, assembly GCF_011065975.2. Classification (NCBI taxonomy): domain Bacteria; kingdom Bacillati; phylum Bacillota; class Clostridia; order Eubacteriales; family Clostridiaceae; genus Clostridium; species Clostridium sp. FP1. Next base: position 4,653,669 of record NZ_JAAMNJ020000001.1, read on the forward strand.
TTTGTTTTCTTTGACTATGTTAATAAGTTGTTTAAATTCATAGGATTTTCTAAAGAGTACTACTATTAATAAATTAGGTATAACTACACATACAAAACATCTTCCAATTAGATTTACCCAGCCAGCATTAAGAAATAACATTTTGCATAAAGCGCTTGTGACAAAGATATTTACCACCACAACTAATAAATACTGAGTATATTGGATTAGATATTTTTTACATGATGTTTCAAATATATATTTATAAACAACATAGGGTCTGTAGATCATTGGGACAAAAGCACTTATAACCGTTCCCCAAAAGACTCCTGCTAAACCAATATATTTAACTAGTATAATAGAGAAGAATAAATTAACTATTGCTTGAATTAATGGAACAAACCTATCCTGCGCATAAACCCCTCCAGATGACTTTACTATTCCGAGTGAGACTCTCATTCCCACTAAATAATAGTTTATTATTACGGGGATTATTATAGATAAATCTAGAATGTATTTATTACCTATCCATAATGTAATAAATGGATTAAGGAGATTGTAAAAACAGATTGTAGCAAATCCAAAAAAACAAAATCCTAAGAAATTTAAGACTCTAAATTTCTCTAATCGTTTTTCAGGTTTTTCTTTGGCAATAAGATCACCAAAACTTGCAGATGTGCTGTTAAATATTATCATTATTATTGCGTTTACCGTAGTTATAAGTAAGGTATAGTTTGAATAAAAACCAACAGCCTTAATACCTACAAATGTAGAAATTACTATATTATCAGTTCCATTAACACAATAATCGCCTATTTTATGATAAAACATTGCTTTTACATTTTTAATAATTACATTTAATTCACTTTGAGGTAACTTTTCTTTAGTTTTAAAGTCAATATCTTTATACTGCTTTGTAATAACATTATTAATAATAATTCGCTGTATAAACCCAAATATTATTTGAACAAATAAATAATATATAAAGCTCTTTGTTGCCATAAGAATAACTATTTGACCTAAAATAGTTATTGCTGACATAGCTACATTAATAGGTACCAGGGTATACTCCTTTTGATATGCTGAAACCAACGTGGTTTTATAAGATAAAAAATATCCTGAAACTGTACTAAATAAATAAAGCAAATATATTGTTCTTAAATTTTCAATTGTATTTGCATCTTTAATAATATAATGTAAGAAAAACATTAGAATGAAGCCAAAAACAGCTACAATACATCCAATTAAACTATATGCTTTTCTGTAAAAAGTCATTAAAGTACTAATTTTATTATTATCTTTTTGAGCAATAGGCTTATATAAACTAAAGTTAATAGCTGTACCTATGCCCAATTCTGCTAGAGATAACATCATCAATATGTTAGAAAACAATCCATTAACGCCCAAATATTGGGCTCCAAGTGTGTAAATAAATATACTTCGTGATACAAAGCTTAAAATATAAGTAATAAAAGTGCTTCCTAAATTGAAAATAATATTATTTAATGAATTTTTAATCCTCACTTTTAAATTTCTCCTTAATATATTTTTTGATTTTCTTTGGTAATAATTTTCTTACCACCCTTTTAGGTATACTTTTAGATTTCTGTATGAATTCTGGTTTTAGCATATATCTAAAGTGTAATTTCTTTAGGGAATAATCCATTCCTAAATCAGCATTAAATCTATCAAACAATTCTGGTTTATGGATGCACTGCGCATATTGACTTATCTTTAATTCTTCAAAAGATACCTCTTCTAAATGTATTTTTTCTTTTATACTTTCCAATAATTTAAAACCCTTGTCCGTATTTGATAATACAATTGAAGAGCCTTTTTCATCAGCACTTCGCATAGGTCCCCAAAAATCACCCAGTCTTATATCTGAATATATTTTATTAAATCTTAATTTGCAATTGTAGCAACTTTCATTCAAATTTAAGTTTGATAAAAAGAACTTTAAATAAAGATCCTCATTTAATGTTTTTGTATAATTATTATCTCCACTTATCTTCATTGAAAAGTCATGCCAACCATAGGTTTTATCCCTGAAATTTAATGATGTTATATTGCTTATTTTATATTCATCCTTCAAATACACCAGGTACTTATCCCATAACTTATAGGATGGAACTCCGTGACAAAAGAAATCTACCAATATAAAGTTATCCTCAATTCCATTTAGCTGTATATACTTTCTTAAGCCATACATCTGGCATGGCGTTCCAAAAATTATATATTTCTTCTTATTATCTATCTTCTCAAAAGCCCCAGTTGTAAAACTCTGTATGTATTTAGAACCTGTAATTAAATCTAAATCTTCCTGCCTATCAATAATTACATGCTCTGCCCTATCTAATTCGTAATTATACTTTACTCCACAAACCAAATAATCATTTAACAGTCCATAATTTGCAATTTCTCTACCGGCTCCACCAGATGAGCTCTTCTTCCTTATGTCTTTATCCTTGCTATATACAAGAAAAGGTATAGCCTTTTCTATATCATATTCATTTTCCGGTGTTATAAATTTATAACAAACCTTCCTACAAAGCCCACAACTTGTACATTTATTTTCATCTACATTAGGTTCATAAAATCCTTTAGTAGTTAATGATATACTTATAGCCTTTTGTGGACATATTAAACTACAAAGAGAACAACCAGTGCAAGAATCTTCAGTGAACTTTAATATATTCTTCATTAATTACTACCACCTCCCCATAAAACATCTAATTATTATTTGTTTGATTTTCTTATTTCACTAACCAATTCTTTCAGTTCACTCTCTACAATTTTGCTAGTTTCTGAAACTTTAGTATCTATATTTTTAACTAAACTATCATAGTTTTTCAAAATAAAATCAACTTTTTCACTTACTAATTTACTTATTTCATCACATTTCCACAGTTTTTCATCTGCTGATTCAATAACTAATTCATTCATATCTAATCCATCACCTATTACTCCCGAATACTTAACGCTATAGGATAATGAAATAGCAGGTTTTCTCATATAAAAAGTTGATACACCCGAATGCATCCTTCCTGTTATAGTAAATAATCCATTTCCAAGTATTTCTCTAGCTTCTGATGGCAACATCGTCTCTGTTATGGCAACAATTTTTCCTAATATTTTTTTATCCAATTTTTCCATTATTTTATTTATTGCTCGTCTATCATCATTATCTGATTCTAAAGTGTCAGGTTCTGAGACGTGCATAAGTAAAACTATTTTTTCAAATTTATCACTTACCCATAATTCTTTAATAATATTTACCCAATTTCTAATATAATCATCAAAATTGTTTGTATAACTTTCAACAAGTCCTGAAGGTACTAAGGTTATATATTTATTCTCTTCCAGATTATATTCACTTACTTTGTTATCATATTGATATTGCATTGGTAATTCAATAAAGGCTAAATCTCTTCCAGATTTTGCATTTTTGAAGTTTAAACTTTTTAAATAATTTAAATTTTTATCATCTCTTGTATGAATTTTAGTTTCACTTAAACACTGCCTAGCTAGTTCTCCTCTATTACCTGTAAAAGGTCCCATTGTATGACCTATTAAATATATATTCTTACGCTGGCTTTCCTTTTTTAATTTATGTAATTCACTTTCTAATCGATCTATTCCATAGTACTCAGATATGTCATCTCCACCGATAATTATTATATTTTCTATGTTTTCAATAATTTTATTTAACTTTATACGTCTAATTTTATTTATACATTTTTTTAATAGATTATCTGTGGCGTCTATTCTAGACCTTTTTATGTTTGCGCCTGCTACTTCACTTTTTAATCTTTCTAAATCTATATCGGAGTTAACATCCACATAAAATATAACATTATCATAATTCTGATTTATTTTATTAATTAGTGTTATTGCCATCATGCAACTTCCATAATTAAATGTGTTCCATATATGTTTTATATAAATTTTCATAAAATCTACTCCTAGCTATTGATTTTTAATCCTATTTTTTTAGTCTCTTATATTATTTTGTATTAATTTAATTTTTACCAAAAATAATACTAATACAACATTTTTAGATCTCATATATTTAACAATTAATCTACTAAGTTTTCCAATCACATTACAATTACCTAAATATTCTATAACGCCTTCATCATTTAATAGCGACCCTATTTTTTCATATTTATTTTTAAAATTTAAGTGATTTTTAGCATAAACTACTCCATATAAATATTCAATTATGCAATAAATAAAATGATTTGCCTGGTATTCTATAGCCTTATCATCATATTTACCCCACTTCTCCAGCTTATTTATAAGGGTTATATTTTCTTCTAAAATAACATTTAAATAATTCTCTGAATACTTTAACCATACTGGATTGGCCTTCTCAATTCTATAATCATAAAAAGCAGCACCTAAGACTATACATTTGTCTATATGATCATAGTAATTAGCATTAAATACCGTATCTTCTCCACGTTTGAAATTCTCAAATTTCAAATCATATTTCTTTATAATTTCTGATTTGTAAATCTTATTCCATAGAGTATCTCCAATTTCTTCTTTTCTTAGTAAAATAAAATTACTTAAAATTTCATCTTTTGTCTCAAAAAAATGTTTTCTTGGCAATACTTTTGTTCTTCTTAAAATTTTTCCACTTGCGTCTACAGTAACATTAGTTTGACCTGATATAACTAAATCAACCTGGTGCTCATCAATACACTTATACATCTCCTGAAGTAGATTGTCTTCATACCAATCATCACAATCAAAAAATATAATGTATTTACCCGAAGAAATATCTATTCCTATATTTCTTGCAGCCCAAGTCCCTCCATTTTCTTTACTAATTAATCTTATTCTACTGTCTTTTTCTGCGTATTCATTACACATTTCTACGCTATTATCAGTAGATCCATCATTTATTATTATTAATTCAAAATCTTTAAATGTTTGATTTAAAATCATCTCTATACACTTATTAATATATTTCGCTCCATTATAAATCGGAACTATAATACTTATCTGAGGCATAACAACACTCCTTAATCATCAGCTACTTATTATTTCTTTAAAGATCTAAATTTATATAATATGCGAAATATAAGACCATAAGTTCTTGTCTTTATAAGTAACGCATTAACTTTATATTTAAGTGATAGCTTACTATTACTTATGATTTCAGAAATTTTTAAAGCTGTGACCTCTTTTTTAATTATTTTTTTAAAATCTAAATAATTGCTCTTTTCTCCTGTTTCACAATACTCAGTCCAATATTTGTTGTGTATTACCCATAAGGTTTTTATCATATACACTGCATAATAATGAATTAATTTTTCATAAAGCAGTGGATCCGCTGTTATATAATCTCTCATGATATAGCAACCTGCTAGCATATCCTCCATTGACTTTATTGAAAATACTTTTGTAAGTGATGCTTCTCTTTGCCTGTAATAATATAATGGTTCACTCATTAAAAAGATTTTCTTTGAACAAGCCAGTGTTAAAAATAGTACAGGAGTATCTTCACATACTATAAAATCAGGAAACAAAATTTTGTTTTCTGTAAAAAGTTCTCTTTTATGCAGCTTATTCCATGCATAGGCCTTGATATCATTTAATAAAAACTTCCTAAGAGCCTCAATTTTATCTATATGGCCCTCTTTATCAATTCCTTCTATGGTTTGATGGTATTTTTCACTATCCGATTTATATTTATCAGGCATGTCCATATATAATATATAATTGCAAATAACTATGTCTGCACTCTCTCTTTTAGCTGCGTTGTACATTTTTTCAAACATATTTAATTCAATAAAATCATCTGAATCAACAAATGCTATGTATTCTCCAGTTGCTGCTTTGAGTCCTGCATTTCGAGTTTCACTAATCCCACTATTTTTCTGATTTATAATAATCAATTCAGGGAATTTTATTTTATACTCTTTCAATATTTCATAACAATTATCTGTAGATCCATCATTTATTATAATAATTTCTCTATTATTAATAGTTTGCTTAATAACGCTATCTAAACACTCAGGCAAGTATTCTTGTACATTATAAACAGGTATTATAATACTGACATCCACCCTATTCAACGAAATACCCCCCTTTTGACTATCATCTTGATCTCTACTTATCACCTGTGAAGTTACATTGCTAATTAGTTGTTTTATGAGAAGGTTTTATATAAAAAGCCTTCTTGAATTTATGAAAAGTGATATCCTTTAATAAAATTCGTAAATATTTTGAACTTATATAACTTTTAAGGATTAGATAAATTCTATAAACTTCATTTTTTTTCTTATATTCTTTTGATTTAGTAAGTCCTTCTAAGGCTAAACTATATTTACTTTCTTCATTAGCATCAATTTTAATATTCTTTAAACATTCTACTGATTCACTTTCAAATCCAAATTTCAACCTATCTTTATACATCTTAACAACCTGTTTAGAGTATAAAAGCTGTTGCAATGAATTACTTTTGGAAATTCCACTGCTTCTAATTCTATATTTAACTAAGAACTCATTAGTACTCGCAAGTTTGAATCCGCTAGTTATAAGTCTTAGTAAAAAGTCATAATCTTCTGCGCAAGTAATTTGTCTGTACCCGCGAAGCTTATCTGCACATTTTTTTTTAAAAAACCAGGTTGGATGATTAACAAAATCTACATTTACTAAACAACTTTTTATTAATTTCATATCCTCTGGCATTATTGCATCTTTGTATAGTTCATTGCCATCTTCATCAATATTAATGCACCTGGCGCCCATAAAATCTATATCTGGATGACAATTAAAATAATTTATTTGTTTTTCAAATCTATCAGGCAATGATATATCGTCTGCATCCATTCTTGCTATAAAATCACCTTTTGCATGACTTAATGCAAAATTCAAGCTTTTAACTAACCCAATATTTTTTTCATTTTTAAAATATCGTATCCTTGCATCGCATTTGCAATAATTTTCAATTAATACATCTAATTCACTATTGTTTGGATTATCTAAAATAATAATAAACTCTAAATTTTTATAGCTTTGAGTTAATATGGATTCTATTGCTTCTATTAACCAATTTTCTTTTTCGTTGTATACACTCATAATTACAGACACTAAGATTTGTTTATTGCTATTCATGGAAAACACCTCGTTAAACCTTCGATTTATTTGTGTGAATTTCGAGTAATTTCACCTATAGAAGTGAGTGACTTTCCTTCTGAAATGCCACAAACAGTTGCGCCTGTTTATCTTTCTCAGAAAGTAACACTTCTCCTATATCTTTCAAAGGCCATTCTATCCCAATACTAGCATCATTCCAGGCAATTGATCCCTCAAACTCAGGGTGATATAAATTAGTACATTTATATACGAATTCTGCCTGCTCTGACATTACAAGGAACCCATGAGCAAAGCCTTCAGGTACATAAAATTGCCTTTTATTCTCACTACTCAGTATTGCTCCAACCCATTTACCATAGGTTTCAGATCTGCCTCGCAAGTCCACAGCTACATCAAATACTTCACCACTTAGAACTCTAACAAGTTTTCCTTGAGAATACTCTTTTTGAAAATGTAGTCCCCTAAGTACTCCCTTTTTAGATTTAGACTGGTTATCCTGAAGGAACACCATATCTAGCCCCGCTTCTTTAAATTCATCAAAATTATAAGTTTCCATAAAATATCCTCTGTTGTCTCCAAAAACTGTAGGCTCTATTATATATAAATCTTTTATTGTAGTTTCAATAAACTTAAATTTTTTCATTATACTGTTTTTACTCCTTCATACATCTTTTTATAGTATTTTTGATATTCTCCCGAGGTAACATTTTTCATCCATTTATCATTATCCAAATACCACTGAATCGTATTTTTTATACCTACTTCAAAAGCTGTTTCAGGATACCATCCCAGTTCATCCTTTATCTTTGATGGATCTATTGCGTATCTTCTATCGTGACCTTTTCTATCTTCAACATGCACAATTAATGCTTTTGTTATTTCCTTATCTACATTTTCATTTAAATAAGAAATAATACCCTCAACTATCTCAATATTAGCTTTCTCATTATGTCCACCAATATTATAAACTTCTCCAGTTGTTCCTTTTGTTAATACCATATCAATAGCCTTACAATGGTCCACCACATATAACCAGTCGCGAATATTTAAACCATCTCCGTATACAGGCAAATCCGCATGCTTTAAACAATTGTTTATTAAAAGAGGTATAAGCTTTTCTGGAAACTGATATGGTCCATAATTATTTGAACATCTAGTTATGTTCATTGGCATCTTAAATGTATCAAAGTATGCCTTTACCATTAAGTCACTGCCAGCCTTTGATGCTGAGTAGGGGCTATGCGAGTCAATAGGTGTTGTTTCTACAAAATACCCTGTTTCACCTAAAGAACCATATACCTCATCAGTAGACACCTGAAGGAATTTGACACCTTCCTTGAAGCCACTTTCAAACTCCCATGAATTTTTCGCACAGTTTAAAAGATTTACTGTTCCAAGTACATTTGTTTGAGCAAATATCTCTGGGTTCACTATGCTTCTATCCACATGAGATTCTGCTGCAAAGTTTACAACATAGTGAATATTGTATTCCTTGAACACCTTTCCCACTAATTCGCTATCACAAATATCTCCCTGGATAAAAATATAATTTGGATTATTTTCAATTTGTTTAAGGTTTTCCAAGTTTCCTGCATAAGTTAGATTGTCCAAATTTACTATTCTAACATCTGAATATTTCTTTAGAATATAGTGAACAAAGTTTGATCCTATAAACCCTGCTCCTCCTGTTACTAAATAAGTTTTCATTTTACTCCTCCAAATTCTATACCTTTTGATTTTATACCCCGGAACAAGCAGCTATTTCTTTTATTGCTTCTTTACTTGCTTTTTTATATTCCATAGCAATATCCATTAAATAAGTCCCATAACCAGTTTTCAAAAGTGGTTGTGCTAATGTTTTGAGTTCTTGCATAGTTATCCAACCATTTCTATAGGAAATTTCTTCAAGACAGGATATATATGTACCTTGAGTGCTTTGCACCGCTTCTACAAAATTTGAAGCCTTAAGCATGCTCGCATGAGTTCCTGTGTCAAGCCAAGCAAGTCCTCTTCCAAGTAGGTTTACCTTAAGTTTTCCCTCCATCATATAAATTCTATTTAAATCCGTAATTTCAAGTTCTCCTCGCTCCGAGGGTTTTAATTTTTTAACTTTTTCTACAACAGTGTTATCATAAAAATATAGTCCTGGAATGGCATATTCTGACTTTGGATTTTCAGGTTTTTCTTCTAGCGAAAGTACATTTCCATCTTTATCAAACTCAACAACTCCAAAAGAATTTGGATTTTTAACATGGTATCCAAAGATCACAGCTCCCTCCACAAGTTCCGCAGCCCTGCTTAGACTTTTTGTAAAACTTTGTCCCCAGAATAAATTATCTCCAAGTATCATCGCTACCTTATCATCACCAATGAATTTTTCTCCGATTATAAAGGCTTCCGCCAGTCCATTTGGTGCTTCTTGAATAGCATATTCTATTTTGAGTCCAATTTTACTTCCCTCTTCAAATAGCTCCATAAAACCTGGCAAATCTCTCGGTGTTGAAATTATTAATATTTCCCTTATCCCAGCTAACATTAAAACGGACATAGGATAATAGATCATTGGTTTATCATATATGGGTACCATTTGTTTTGATAACGCTTTTGTAACCGGGTAGAGCCTTGTGCCTGACCCTCCAGCTAATATAATACCTTTCATAACTATGTTTCCTCCCTCTACTAATCTTTTAACCAAAAAACCATTATTCTTTTAAAAAAACTCTCCACTTTCAATTCAGCGCCAATCTTAGCTAGCCTTCTCATCCCCAAATAGCACTCCCACCGTCTTGAATATAAGTCCTATATCTACAAGTGTATTTCTATCTATTAAATACTCAACATCCATTTCCATCCATTCTTCAAAGCAAATATTATTTCTTCCTCTTACCTGCCAATAACAAGTTAACCCCGGTTTTGCAATTAACCTTTGTCTTTGAAAAGATGTAAATTGCACTACTTCTTTGGGCAAACTCGGTCTTGGCCCAACTAAGGACATGTCGCCTCTTAATATGTTAAAAAGTTGTGGGAGTTCATCTATACTTGTCTTCCGTACGAACTTACCAACCTTAGTTATTCTAGGATCCTCTTTTATCTTAAACATAGGTCCTGACATCTCATTTTCACCTTGAAGCTTTCCTAGAAGACCTTCTGCATTTGAACACATAGACCTAAATTTGTACATTTTAAATTGTGTGCCATCTTTACCAACCCTAATTTGAGCAAAAAAAACAGGCCCCTTTGAATCTAATTTAATCCAAATGCCAACAACAATCATCACTGGACTTATTAATACAATTCCACATAAAGCACCTATAATATCAATTATCCTTTTGATTATAAAATATCCTAGTTTTTTCTCATATTCAGCAGCAGTCGAAGCCTGTGTAACTCTTGAATTTCTTTGTGATTTTTGCATCTATATTTCCTCCTTTTTAGGATTACGCAAATAAGTGATAAATCATCTTAAGCTAATTGCAATACCTTTTGCTATTTGAGTATGTATTAGAATTCATATTTCTTAACTTTTCATTCCTAGAAACTGCCACTTCTTATTACTTCTTCATATAGACTCCTAAAGTTCTCATTATATTTTAAAGTTTGAAGATACTCCATAAATGGAACTTTTAAATCAGCTCTTTTTAAAGCAAACTCAACTGTGGCCTCAAGAAATCCTAATTTATCACCTAGCATAACAGCAAAAGGTTCATTGCCTACAAAGGCTCTTGCGCAATTAATAGCATCCCCAAGTCCTTTAGGTTCCTTTTGTCTTATAAAGTGTATATTCACCATGTTTGATATATCTCTAACCTGTTTAAGAAGGTCATCTTTATGTTTATCTTCTAGTTCTAGCTCTAGTTCTACTGATTTATCAAAATGATCTTCAATAGACTTTTTATTTCTTCCTGTAATAACTAATATTTCTTCTATCCCAGCCTCAACAGCTTCCTCTATAATATATTGCATTGTAGGCTTATCAACTATAGGTAACATTTCTTTAGGTAATGCCTTTGTAGCAGGTAAGAACCTTGTTCCAAGTCCTGCTGCTGGTATAATAGCTTTTCTAACTCTCATATAAATTTTCTCCTTTTCTTATGTAAGTTATTTTTTTAAACATAGTTATAATTCTTATTTTCACAAGTCTAATTACTCTCTAAATGCCGCATGTTAATATCTTATATTTATACATTTATCGACTTAATGTGATATTTTATTCTCTTTTTACATAATTATTTGTGATAATTATTTTTTATTTTTATATTCAATTAAATAAATTGTCAAACACAGCATTGTTTTTACCATATGGTAGAGTATATCATAATATTACAAAATGTGTGTTAAGTTTTTATTAAATTTATATGTTTTGTAACTTTTACGACATAAACCGTTCGTTTTTTCATCTTTTTAACATGATTTTCTATTTTATTTTAATATTAATTAAAATCATTCTATAAATGTCATTAAATCTAGCTAAACGCAAAAAAGAATCAGAAGTTTTAAATTCTGATTCTTTTCTTGTTTTAATAAATAGTAAACATGGAATTTGTCAAGAGTAACTTGCAATAAAAAAGCAAAAGAATAGGGTATCTTCTTCGTGGTCTTTCCCTTTCCTTGTGAGTACAATAAGTATGAATTTTAGACTGAGTGACTTGCAATAAAGAAGCGAAAAAACATTGAAATTCCATTTAGAAATTCTTCTTTTGCGAATATAAAATTCTCGTGGGCCTGACAGGAAGTCAGGCTAGCGAACCTGAGGCAGGACGCCGAATGTAAGCGCTAGAGAATTTTATATTCGCAAAAGATTAGAATTTCTTAATGGGATTTCACGTTTCGAGCTCTTATTGCAAGTCACGCAGGATATTTTTAATACTTCTTGCACTTTGGTTTTTCTTTACCTTCTCTTTCAAATGCTAACAGTGCATTAACCTCTCCCCCTAGTAATATTATAATAGAAGTAATATAAAGCCACAGCATAAGCACTATCACTCCTCCTATACCACCATATACACTAGAATAGTTATTGAAGTTATTCACATAATAAGCAAATCCTAAAGAAGATAACAACCATCCTAAAGTACTAAATGTCGCTCCTGGCATTACTTCTCTCCATGTAAGTCTCCTACAAGGAGTAAAATGGTACAATGATGCAAATATAAACACCATCCCAGATAAAGTTACCAAGTACCTTATGATGTCCCAATTTAATATAAACTTACTGGATACAGGAAATTTCGTTACAATCGTTCCACCTATCATTTGTCCAAATACAACTAATCCTACTGCAGCTATAATAACCACTTCAAGTCCTACCATAAACAATATAGATATAATTAGAGTTTTTAAGTAAGATCTTGTTTCTTTTTCATCGTAGGCCTTATTTAATCCCTTTATTATAGCTCTGAACCCGCTAGACCCAGTCCAAATTAAACCTATTATACTTAGCGATACTAAATTCCCGCTTGTTTTTTCAAACACATCTATAACTGTAGTGTAAATTAAATCAAAAGTGCTTTTGGGCAATATTTGGCTTAAATATACCAACACATCATTACTCTTTAAATCACTATAGCCTAGCATACTAAGTAGTAGTAATAAAAAAGGAAAAAAAGATAACAATAAATAATAGGTAACTTGAGCTGCCAAGGCAGTAATATCATCATCAATAACCCTTGATACAAGTTTTTTTAAATTTTTAAACATATAAGCCACCTTTCACTCTTTCTATTTAAAATAGCATATGAAGGTTCCACATGTAGAATGTTATGATAGTAGATTATTCTACATGATTTCAACTATCATTGCCTTTGATATAAATATGCATAATCTTATGTAGTTAACGCAGAAGAAATTTCAAACTTAGCCTTCTATCCTTCTTCTGTTATAATATGTATTATAGCAAGATATTATTAGTAATTAAAGAGGGGATGTTAATATGAAATTAGCACTAGCCCAAGTAGATATTGCATGGGAAGATAAAGCTATTAACAAAGAAACTACATTACAATTTATAAAACAGGCATCTACTGAAAAGGTAGATATGATATTTTTCCCTGAAATGACTTTAACGGGCTTCTCTATGAATACTTCTTTAATAGGAGAAAATAATAATGAAACCACAGAATTCTTTAAGGAAATGAGTTCTAAATTTAATATTTTTATAGGATTTGGATATGTAGAAGGCACCACTAATAGTAAAAATAAATACTCTGTAGTTGCTCCCTCTGGAGAAGAACTTGTAAACTACACAAAAATTCATCCTTTTTCCTTTGGAGGAGAACCTGAATTTTACCAAAGCGGAAACCAAATAGAATTTTTTAACGCTTTCGATTTTACTATTGCCCCTTTCATCTGCTACGATTTGCGCTTCCCAGAAGTCTTTCAGATAGCTTCAAAACCCGCCACTTTAATTACCGTAGCAGCTAACTGGCCACTAGGTCGCCGTGAACACTGGATTACCCTACTAAAAGCAAGAGCCATAGAAAACCAATGTTATATAGCAGGTGTGAATCGAGTCGGCAAAGGAAATGGATTGACCTACAGCGGTGACTCCATGATTATAGATCCATTAGGAAATATAATAAGTAGTTTATATATGGAAGATGGTCTAATTATAGCTGATATCTGCAAGTCAGATGTATCTCATATTAGAAATAACTTTAGCCTTAAAGAAGATAGAAAAGACGGGCTGTATTATAATCTGTATTTAAGTGCTATTCAAGGCTCCAAATGAAGGAATTTTTTTCAATAAATTAATAAATTTAGATTATTTCAATAGATAAAAGTTAATATTATAATATATTTTTATATAATATATTTTCAGATAATTAAAAATTTATCCACAATTCAAATAAAGTTATCCACATAAAGAGGATAACTTTGTTTAAATATACATTCAATAAGGCAAGCAGTGATAATTTTTCCCATTTTTCTGGAATCTATTCGCTTTCACAAAATAGTTATACACAGGTACGAAATAAGTCTAATTTTTAATTCTATTGAGAAAGTTTCTTTTTCATCATGAAAAGATCGCGTTCATTATTCAGTTCTTTCATACCGATATACTCAATTTTTTCACTTACATCTGCAATCTCATTTGAAATATGCTTTACAGCACTTTTTATCACACTAACATCTTCATGGTTTCCTTGTCCACACTATTACCACCTTTCTATTATATCTTGTGTATTCTTTATAATTATACCTTTATTATATCCTCAAAAGGGTATAATTTCAAAGCTTAAACTATGGAACTTACAGTATTTTATAAATATATGCAAAGGATATAAACACTTGAACTATCAGTATTAAAGGTATTCCTATCACAAACTTTTTATGCTTAGTTTTATGCCTAAATAATTGCATACCCATAAATATACCCAAAGCACCAAAAGCAAAAGCTACAGTAAAAAGAGTCCTTTCTGGAGTTCTCCATCTCTTCTTTTGTGATTTATTCTTATCTGAATACATCACATAAATACCGTATAAATTAATAGCTAAAATATAATATAAAAATAATTTCATGTTTTCCCTCCAATTTAATTGGCAAAAGGTTAGAATTTCTTAATCAAATTTCACGTTTCAAGCTCGTTTGCAATTAACGCAAGCGAAATTGTATGCCTTAAGTATACTCGAGTTTAACCTTGCTCCCTCCCTGTCCCTGCTCTGCAGGCGTTACTATTAGCTTTATAGGAACCCTATTCTTAAGCTCTTCCACATGACTTATTATCCCCACAGAAAGCGTACTTGAATGGAGCTTTTCTAGTGAATTCATTACTATTTCTAAAAGATCTGTATCTAAAGTTCCAAAACCTTCATCTAAAAAGAAGAATTCTAGTGGAGCACTTCCTTTTAATTGAATTTGTGAGGATAGTGCAAGTGCAAGACATAATGAGGTCAAGAAGGTTTCTCCTCCGGACAAGGTGTTGGTTTCGCGTCTTGTTCCTCCATTGAAATCATCCCTCATTACAAAAGCTCCATCAGCGTCAAGCTCCAAGGCATAACGACCTCTTGTTATTTCCTTCAAACGTTTTGAAGCCTCCAATGATATATATTTTAGCTGCTTCATTGCTACATATTCTACAAATTTATTCCCTTGAATTAAGGTGTCAAGTTCTCTTAAAAGACCTAGCATATGTTCTACTTCGCTACGCTTTATTATAAGAGCTGCAAATTCTTTTAACTTTCTTTCCATTTCCTCTAAGATACGATTTTCAACACCTACAGCCTTATTTTTTTCTTCTAAAACATTTTGTAGTATTTGTCTTTTTTCTTTTAATTCTTCCCAAAAATTAGGGTCTATTTCTTTTCCGCAAAGAAGATTTTCTACTCTTTGCAAATTATCTAGAATTCTACGAAGCACCTCTTCATAATGTTTTATTTCAGCATCTAAAATCATCAAATCTTCTTTGGAAATTAAATATTGAATAGCTAAATCAGTGTTTTCAAAGGAATCTTCACTAAGAGATATCTTTAATTTTTCTTCTCCTATAACTAATAGTTTTAAAAGCATTGTATTTTCCTTTTCTTCACTAGTCTTCTGAGTCTCCACATTTTGCTTTTCTATATTTTCTCTTTCTAAAACTTCTTTTAAATTTGCCTCCTTCAACGTTATGTTTTTGATTTCACTTTTTACCTTTTCTATTTCAATTTTAGGGGTTAATTCTTTTGAAGGCTTGAATCCACAGAGTTCTACAATTTGAATAGTCAAACGCTCTATTTCTGCTCTTTTTTCCTTGCCACTGGTTTCTATTTCTGTTTTTGAGGTAGTAAGGCCCTTTAATATTTTATCCACTTCATCTCTTTGCTTTTCTAGTATTACTAACTCTGCTCTGTACTTCCTTGCTGTAGAAGTTAGCTTTATTACTTCATTGTCCCTGGCTTTAAGTTGCTTTATTTTTTCACTTATGGATAGGTTTTTTATACTATCCCTTTGCTTATGGGCATATTCTTCTCTTTGCAAATCTTCTTTTAAAAGCATGTACTTATTCTGAAGTATCTTTATACTTTCTGTAGCAATAGATAAATCTACATTTATTGCTATTAGTGCTTCCTTTTCCTTTTTCAAACCTTCGTAAAGCCTAGCTTCCGAAAGGTCTACTTTGCTTTTTTCATTTTGTAGCACAACTAAGGCTAAGTCTAGCTCAGTTTTTTGCTTATTGTAAGATTCTGTGTTTTCTCTAAACTTAATTAATTCCTTTTCGCTTATACTCTTCTGCTCTTGTAATTCCAAGATATTTACGCCTTGGAGCTTTTCGGAAACCTCTCTAAGGCTCTTATTTATATGCTCAGCATCTCTTAAAAATTCCGCTGCTTTAATCTGCTCCTTTTGAAGTTCTTTAGCGAGTTTTTCTAAGTTTAGCTCTCCATTTTGCTTTAAATTTTTTAATTCTTCTAAGTTGGTGTTTAATGATGCCTGTGCTAAATGCGTATGATGCTCCGATCCGCATACTGGGCATAGGTCTCCTTGTTTTAAATTGGAAGCTAGAACTGCTGCCATGCCCCCTAGTTCTATATCTTTTATTTCACCTTCTATGTTTTTAAGCTGAGCTTTAGCCACTTCTATAGTTTCTGACCTGTTTTTTAAATCTAAGCTAACTTTTTCACTTTCAGTGTTAATAATATTATATCTTCCCTTAAGCTCACCCACTATTTTATGGTTTTCTACAGCTTTTTCTAGAGTATCCTGAAGTTTGCTATAAGCGTCTTGCCTATCTAACAACAAATTACTATCTCCCGGGAAATTATTCGTAAGTTCCACGGTTTTTTCTCGTAAAACCACTAATTTATTCCTACTATTTTCCTGAAGCAGCAATGCTTCACTATGCATTCCCTCCGTTATAAATATAGACTTTTGAGATGCTTGTTCTTTATTTTTAAGTATATCTACATTTTTTATGGCAAGGTCAACTTCTAGCTCAATGTTATAGGTATTCTGCAGTTTTTCCCTATATTCTGGCAATATTTCTATTTCATTTAGAGTTTCTTCTGTACCTTTTAGTTTGTTTTCTGCTACTGCTTTATTACTTTCTATTAGCTTGTACTTTAAATTATTTTCATTTATATTTGTCATAAGTACTTTATGTTGTTCTAAAAGAATAGCTTTTTCTTCAGCCAGATAATTTATTTTTTCTTCAATAGTTATAGCTTGTTTAAGGCTTACTTCCCTTTCAATTAATCCAGGAAGTTTATTGTTTTTATCCATCCATGCCCCCTCATAAGAGGTTTTTGTTATATTTAGCCTTTCACATAAAACTAAAAAAGCATTGTTTAATTTTTGAAGAGTGAAATTATTTTTAGCTAAACTCTCTTTAATTTCAATTACATTGTCAATAAAGGGTTTTACCTTTATTGCTGCGCTTCCTTTAGTTAACTTTTCAATTTTATTTTTAATTTCTTCTTCCTGAAGTTTTAGCTGGACTTCCTTATTTACATACTGTTTTTTTTCTTCCTGTAGCTCCCAGAGAGTTTTGTACTGCTCGTACTGTTTATCTACTGCACTTTTCTGAGTCCTAAGATCACTTTCTTCTTTTTTTAAACGGGCTAATGTCTGAGTTATCTCACTAAGGGCCTCTTGTCCTACATTTTCATAGCCCTTCATTTCTCCCTCTAGCTCATTTTTTGTTATTAAGTTTTCATTTCTAACTCTTTTTATTTTCTCATAGAGCTTTGTTCCATATTTTTCTAAGGCAAATATTCTCTCTAACATATTTCTTCTTTCTTTTCCTGTAAGCTTTAAAAATTCATTGAATTTACCTTGAGGTAGTACCACTGATCGTGTAAAATCCTCAACTTTTAGTCCTATAATATCTATAATATTTTCCTCTACGTCCTTTGGTCCTTCTGCTAGCACTTTATTTTCTTCTGAGTTTTCTTTGTTTATTTCTATAAGCCTTGCATAGGCAGTTTTAAAATATCCAGTTTTTAATCTCTTTATGCACCTTTCTGCTCTATACAGCTTTCGAGTTTTTCCAAGGCCTATTTCAAAATCGTAGCTTATTTCTACCATATTTGTTTCTGTGTTTACAAACTCCTTGGTTTCTCTAGATACTTTTCCATAAAGAGCTATTGTTATACCATCTAGGATGGTAGATTTGCCACTAGCTGTGGGACCAAAGATACCGAAAAGTCCTTTCTCTGTAAGCCTTGAAAACTCTATAGTTTGCTCTTCTACAAAGGAATTCAAACCCTTTATTTTAAGATTAACTGGTTTCATTTTCCGTATCCCCCTCTATTGCTATACTTAAGAATAACTCCATTAACTCTTTTGAAGGCTCTAGCCCTGATTTTTCCTTTATAAAATATTCTTTAAACAATTCTTCCATAGATTTTTCCCTTAGACCTTCCGCTAAATCTTCTTCCCTTTCTAGGCCTTCTAGTATTGGCTGTATGGAAACTATGTCACGGCGATTTTTTTTCATTTCCTTTATATGTTCTGTACTGATTATTTCTTTGGTCTTTATTTCAAGGTATACCCAAATGTTTCGCTGGCTTTCTGCTATGCATTTTTCTAATGCTTCTTCCACGCTACTACATTTCCATACTTCTATAGGCTTGTAATTTCTAAATAGAAGTTGTGATATTTCCGCCTCCTCGCCAGCTTTAACCTCTACAAGATATGCGCCTTTGCTATAGTTTATTTCACTTTTGCTATATTGAATTGGGGACCCGGAATATCTTATCTTCCCCTTAGTTCCTGGTACTTTTTGTGGTCTATGAAGATGCCCCAGGGCTGAATACTGAGCATTTTCCGGAAATTTCAATGGGGAAACTGAAAGACTTCCACCCAGTTGTATACTTCTCTCTGAAGCACTTTCCTCTCCACCCATAACATAAAGGTGAGATACTGCTAGATTTACGGTATCATCTCTATATTTAGTGGATAGCTTCTCAAATAGTTGCCCTATTCTATCAGAATAGCTTTTTTGCCTATCTTCATCAGTTAACCCCATTGAAAGCACTTCATTTAACCTTTTCTCACTTGGGTAGGGCAGCGTTATAATAACTGCCTTCTCCCCTCTTATACTAAGCTCTAAATAGCCTTCGCCACTTTCTATTATTTCAAAATCATGTTCCATTTCAAAATTAACTTCTCCAAATACGCCTTCTCTGGCTATGCTCTTTGGTTCTCCTAAAAGTATTACTCCATGCTTATAAGCAAGGGGGCTAGCTGCTACTAGCCTCTCTGGATTATCATGATTTCCTGCTACTACAAGCACTGCTGTTTTACCACTACTGGTGATTCTCTTAAGGGTACTATAAAACATTGCTTCTGCCTTTGCTGGAGGATTACCATTGTCATAGATATCCCCAGCTATAAGTACTAAATCTATATTATTATTTGCCACTATCTCTATAAATTCCTCTAGAAATTCTTCCTGTTCCTCTAGCCTACTGAATTGCTCTAAGGTTTTTCCTAGATGCCAATCGGAGGTGTGAAGTATTCTCATTTTATTCTCCCCTTTCTTAAAACACTATTTAACTCGCAAGGCTTTATCTATACTAAATAAATATAGATAGCTCTCTTTAACTGTTTTTCCAAGAGTAGCCCTAAGTGCCCTTGCATAATAATCTAGCTGAGGCTTATATCTTTCTATTAACTCATCCGTATCGCCATTTTTTACTGAGTCTGTTTTATAATCTACTAGAATTATTTCTCCATTTTCTTCAAAATAGCAATCGATTATTCCTTGAAGGATTATTTTTTCTTCTCCATATATGTCAGTGGGAAGATTTTTATAAATGTCTGTTGAATTAATTTCCATATGGAAAGGTACTTCTCTTTTTAATAGATCAAGCCCATAGGCTTTTACCATCCTAGCTCCAAGCTCTGTTTTAAATAACTTTACTAGTTTGGGTACCCGTACAGCTTTGCCCTCTTCTTTTGACAATAAAAGTTTTTCAATGTAAATTCGGATTTGAACCTCTATTTCACTTGTGGTTGACACTTTATTCAAATCTAGTCTTTGCACTACTGCATGCATAGCTGTTCCTTTTTCTGCTGGCGTTAAGCCCTTTAGTTCCTCTAAAAATCTTGGTTTACTTATAAGTTTCGGCACATACATATTTTCTGAGGTACCTTCTGCAAGCTCTACATTAACTTTTCTTTTTAGCTCCGTTACTGTAAGCACTGTGGGCATTTTTGTAGACATTTCATATTTATAAATAAATCCTAGCCTTTTTTCTATCTCTGCCATTTTTTTTTCATCTGTGATTTTTTCCTGGAGCATTATTAATTTTTCCTGTGTACTCACAAGGGTTTCTTCCTGCGCATCTTGTATTTTGACTATGTCATCTCTATTCCAAAGCCTAACCTGAAAGCTTGCAGGATGCTCCAATAGATTTACGTTATCATCTTCTATTCCAATTAACTGCCTTAGCATCTTTCCATCTGCGTGCCTTATTACGGAAGGTACTATCCAGTCTAAATAGCTTTTTGCTTTTAGAATTTCATATTCTCCAAGCTTTTCAGTATTTTCTTCTAAACTAAAGCTCATTCTTCCTATATTTTTCTCTATGTTTTTTATTGACCCAGTTATAATTAGCTTTTCCTTTGCTCTTGTAAATGCTACGTATAGCACTCTCATTTCTTCTGAAAGGCTTTCTATCTTTATTTTCTTTCTTAGTGCTTGTTTTAAAACTGTAGGGTAAGAAATTCTTCTTAAGGGGTCCACAAAATCTGGACCGTAGCCTAAATCATGATGAAATAATATGCTCTTATTTATATCCATTAGGTTAAAGTTTTTCCCTGTACCACTTAAAAATACTACAGGAAACTCTAAGCCTTTACTTTTATGAATACTCATTATCCTAACTACGTTTTCATTTTCCCCTAAGGTTTTAGCGCTGCCCATATCTCCACTGCTTATTTTTAGCTTGTTTATGAAGTTTATAAAATTAAACAGTCCCTTATAGCTAGTTTCGGCGTATTGCCTAGCCCTTTGGAAAAGCACTCTTAGATTTGCCTGTCTTTGGACTCCTCCTGGCATGGCTCCTATATAGCCATAATACCCTGTGTCTGTGTATAGATACCAGATAAATTCTTCAATAGGCATATACTTACATATTTCTCTAAAGTGATTTAATTTTTTTAGGAATTTATTAAGCTTTTGGGCAATTGATTCATTTTGCTCTGTTTCCTTATCATCCGAAAAATTTACCATTGCCTCATAAAAAGAAATTTCCCTCTGACCTATTCTTATATCTACTAGCTCCTCTGAAGTAAACCCGCCTATTGGAGAACGTAAAACTGAAAGCATAGGGATATCTTGTCTTGGGTTATCTATAATTTGAAGGAGACTCATGATTATTTGAATTTCTATGGTGTTAAAATATCCTGTGCCCGTATCTGCATAAACAGGTATGCCTTCAAGTTTTAACTCTTCTAAAAATGAAGGTGCCCAATTTGAGGTGGCACGAAGTAATATTACAATATCCTTATAATCTACATTTCTATAAGCTTTGATATTTTTATCATAAATTTTAAAGGCTTTACATGCATCGTGTAGCATTAATTCTTTTATTCTCTTTGCCACAATTCTAGCTTCTAATTGAATATTTGTAGGGGTTTCTTCCTCTGAGCTTTTGCTAGCGTCCTGGTCTTCTGAATCCTTTGACT
This sequence comes from Clostridium sp. FP1, assembly GCF_011065975.2. NCBI lineage: Bacteria > Bacillati > Bacillota > Clostridia > Eubacteriales > Clostridiaceae > Clostridium > Clostridium sp. FP1. Next base: position 4,675,372 of record NZ_JAAMNJ020000001.1, read on the forward strand.
GATTTTCATCTTCAGCCTCTGCATTTTCCTCGGAGATATCTATAACATCCTTTTCAATAAGATGTAGCTCCACAGCTCCGCCTACTACCCCTGGCTCTTTAAGCTCTTCAAAAAATGCTCCTAGATTTAGTGCTTCTTCATCTGTATAGTCAAGATCTCCAATGTTTTTGCACATTATTCCTTTGAAGATATAATTTACAGCATTTATAACTGGTTCTCTGCTTCTAAAATTTTTGTATAGTGTTATTTTTCTTGTTTTTGCACCCTCAACCTTTTCATAAGAACTATATTTCCCTAAAAAGAGCTCTGGTCTTGCCTGCCTAAATCTATATATGCTCTGCTTTACATCTCCTACCATAAATACATTTGGAGCCCCTATTTTTTCTCTTGAAATTATATTGAGTAAGGTTTCCTGCACCATGTTGCTATCTTGATATTCATCTATCAAAATTTCTTCGTATTTATTTCGTAGTTGCAGGGCTACAGATGAAGGTTCTGGTTTTCCGTCCAAGCCTAGTACTACTTCACCTTTTTCATTCCTTTGCATCAAAATATAAAGACAAAAATGCTCAAAGTCGTTGAAATCTATGATGGAGCGTTCTTTTTTCTTTTGTGTATATTTTTCCTCCAAATCTATAACTAACTGCGATAATGCCATCATTTGAGGATATAGTTTTTTTATATCCTGAAGAGCTGTTTCTGAATTTGCGTTCATTACCTGCTGCCCTAGCTCTTGTAATTGTTTTTTTACCTTATTTCTTATATCCTGCACTGCCTTTTGTTTTTCCTTGTCTTTGCAAGCCTTTATGCTTGGTAGCTTTTGGAAACTTAAATTTTCTATAGTCCCTGCCAAATTATTAAATGAGTTTTTGGATGCAGATAAAAGGTCAGAAATAATTTCCAAATCACCTTTAAAAACTTCAAAGTACAATGCTATAGCTTCATTTCCTTCTATGATTTTCAATGCTTTTATCATTACTTTTTCAATGCCTTGCAGCTCTATTTTAATATCTTCTATTAAAACTGCGGCCCAAGGGGTATCGCTAAGACTGTAACCTTCTTTAATATTAAAATCCTCTGCTGCATCTAATAGCCATTTTGCTGGATCTGTGGAACTCATAGCAAAATTATAAAGGCTTAAGACTATAGCTTGAAGACCTAAGTCTTCTTTATTATTGCTATAGGATTCGACTAGGTTTAAGAAACTATTTTCTTGCTCAAAGCTAGGGGCCTGCACTGGCTTTGAGCTACTATTTTCTTCTAGGCCATTCTCCGATTCTTGATTATCCTCTTTTGCTTGGTCCATCTGATCTTCAACAATGGGTACATATCTTTCTTCGAAAAGTTCTTCTAGAGCTTCCTGCTTTAAAAGTACTGCTTCTGTGGTGTCAGCTATTCGAAAATTAGGGTCTAGATCTACTATATGAAAATTGTTTCTAATAACCTCAAGACAAAAAGAGTGAATAGTTGTAATGCTAGATTTATTTAATAGTGTAAGTTGTCTTTGCAGTAACTTACTTTTTGGATTTTTATGAAGTTCCTTTGAGATCGCTTGCGCTATTCTCTCTCTCATCTCTGACGCAGCTGCATTTGTAAATGTAACTACTAGAAGCTTATCAATATCTGTTGGCCGCTCTTCATCTGTTACTATTTTTATTATTCTCTCCACTAGCACTGCAGTTTTTCCGGAACCCGCAGCTGCTGCTACTAGAATATTACAATCACGAATTGTTATAGCCTTTTGTTGATCCTCCGTCCATGAAACCTTTTTTTCTACTTGCTTAATTTCACTTGTATCCTTATCCATTAATCTTCCACTCCCATCTCTTGGGTATTTACACTATTTAGTTGCGATTCTTCCTGTGATTCCTTTTCAGATTCATTCGCTAAAAGTTCCCAGATTTCCTGGTCCTTTTTATCCTTTATTATTTTATAGGTATTTTCCTTTAATGTGGAATCAAATTGACAAATAGCTGAGTATTCACAATAAGCACAAGGAGTAATATCCTTTTTCTTGTAGGGTTTTATGTCTATTTCCCCACTTAACATTTCCTCGCAGGTGCATACCAGATTTTCCTTTACATGTTTTAGCAGCATCTCAAATTGCTCTTTAGTCGCCACGGATGACCTTGAGCCCAGTTCGCCATCTTTCTTAATAGAGGCTGGAACAACTAGTGATGCCCCTTGAATATTTCTATCCATTTCCCTAATTATCTTAGTATCTGCTAGCAGTAGGCCCTTCATTTTTAAAGCCTTCATTATGGCTTTTTCTAGCTCCTCTTCATCTAAATTATTTTTAGCTTTTATTACTGGGTCATCTATTTTAAAATACAGTATACCCGCTGGGAAAATTGTTTCCTTAGAAAGAGAACTTTCTTTAGAAAAAGCTATCTCATTTGTAAGCATTGCGTCTAAATAAGTCAATAGCTGTATTTGAAGTCCGTAATATACATCCGATAGCTTAAAATCCTTATTTCCGGATTTATAATCTACTATTCTGTAGAATTCTTCTCCCTCATTTATTAATTTATCTACCCTATCTATTCTGCCCACTAAATTTACGGTTTCTCCTGTGGATAGTTCTATTTGTATCGGTGGATAATCTCCATCATTAAAGCCAAAGGATACTTCATATCCAAAAGGTTCAAAACCACTATTTTTCATTTGCTCAACTATGACAAAGATGGTCCGCTTTAAAACTCTTTTTAATCTCTCAGTAAAATACTTATACCTTGGGGTACTGTTTAATATATAACCACTTATGCCGAGGTCTGCTTCCGCTTCTACAATGGTTGCTATATTTGCCTCGCACCATGTCTTATCAAGATCCGCCCATTTTATTTTGCTTTTATCCACAAGCTTTGAAAAATTGTCAAGCACACTGTGCATAAAACTACCTAAGTCCGGCGAAGAAAAAGTAAAAGTTTTTCTTTCTTTTGCTTTTAATCCATATTGCACAAAATATGCAAAGGGACACTCTTCATATTTTTCTATTCTAGATACGCTAAAATAGTTTTTATCTCCATAAAGTAGTTTTACTTTTTCTTTTTCTAGCATTTTCACTTCATTCTTATAGTCAAAGCCTTTAAACATGCTGTTACTCTTTTCTTTCCATTCTGCTTCTTTTTGATACCACTTATAAACTTTAACCCAAAGTTCCGATATATACCCAGTCTCTAAATATTTTCTAAGAGCAAAGATTAAACCATTAAAAGTGGGAACTTTAGCACACACCTCTGACATTTCATGAGCATCTTGCATATCCTGCGCATTGTGTATTTCATGCAGGTCGTCACTATACTGCGTTATATTGCTTTGTTCTACCAGTGCCTTAAATAATGCTTTAAATCTAGATATTATAATAGAAGGTCTTAGGGTTTTGCCTTCATAATCTCCTATGGGATAGCTTATATTTAAATATTTACTGGGTATAGTTATGGTAGCATAAATTAAGTACTGCTCATTGAACATCTCAGTTTTTGTGTCATTTGCCATTTCTACTCCATTTTCTTTTAAAATTAATCTGTCACTGTCTGTGAATATCCCCTCCTCCTTATTTGCCTTTGGGAACACTCCATCATTTACGCCTATAATGTATAGGGCATTTATATCATGACTTTTTATGCGGTCTAGGCTAGTGATAGAAACACCATCTAGCGCTGGTGGAATAAGTCCCATTTGATGTTTGCTAAAGCCTATGGATAGGATCTTTACAAACTCTTCTAAGGATAGAGTCTCGCATCCTAGGACCTCTACCATCTGATCTAATAGTTCCATAACTAGGTTCCATATTTTGCCGTACTCTATCACCTGCTCTTGAGCACCTTGATTTTTGAAATTCTTTATCCACTGCTCTAGAGTTTTATATACCTTTATTGATTCTAGGAATTCAAATAGGGCGGTGCAGATTTTTATAGTTGTGTTTTTACCCTTTAATTTTTCATTTAATGCTAGTAGTGGCTTTATGAAGGCGTCTCTTGTATCATTAAGAATTTTAATGGTAGCTTCTATTTTTTCAGCTTCCTGGGCTTCTTTGGTGACTGGGGTTTCTATATTTATTTCTGGGTTTTGATGTTCTTGATATTGTTGATTCTCGTCAGTTTCGACCTCTTCTATGTTTTTCTGTAGCTCCGTCGCAGCTGCGCTTTTATCATAATAATCTCTAAAATAATATTCTATTTTTTCTTGCCATAGTGCGACTTCTGTCCATTTTTTTTTGCCCTTTATGCCTGTTTGTATTACGAAGTTTTCTAATATATCTATATTTTCCACTTCTATATCCAGTAAGCCTGTTTTAAGATATCGAAACACTGATTCATAACTAAAGTTCTTAGTGAAAATCTCAACAGTTGATGTTATTAACACAATTAGAGGATTACTTGTTATATCTTTTTTCTTATCTATAAATAAAGGGATATTGTATTCTGTAAATATTGCTTTAATTAACTTTTCATAGGATGGTAAATCTCTGGTTACCACTGCAATTTTATTAAATCTTATATGTTCATCGCGGCATAGTCTCAAGATATCTTTTGCCACATGTTCTATTTCGGAATAGGCATTTAGAGCTTTAAACACCCTTATATTTTTACACTTTTCAGTGGATGCAGTGTATGGGAAAGCAAAATAATTTTTTTCTAGAAAAGAAAGCTCCGCATTATCTTTAAATTTATGCTCCTTATTTTCTTGTAACTCTATAGGCGCATCAAAAGTTGTTCCAGTTTCCTCAGCTATTTTTAAAAGTTTGTCTTCTGTAAATTTTATAGAATAAAAGGCATCTGCCTCATCCATACCTTTTGAATGCTCTGAGCTTTTTAGTGGCAAGGTTATATTTACCCTTTTAGCCTTTTTATATAGCTTTTCTATTATTCCATATTGTTGCGGTGTAAAGCCTGTAAACTCATCTAACCAAAACTCGCAGCCATCAAAAATATTACATTCATCAAGGGCACTATATAAACGGGTTAAATCGTCATCAGGGTCTACATAGTTTTGACTTAAAATATCATCAAATTCTCCATATATAAGTGATAAATCAGTTATTTTATCTATTAATAAGGGATTTTCCCCTAAATTTTCTTTTACAACATTTAAATCTTCCACAGAAATTCCATATTTTTTAAATTCTGTGATAGCACTAGCTACATTATCTACAAAGCCTTTTTGCCTTGATGCTGCACTAAATACTTTAAATTTCTCTTGTTTTTTTTGCATTATGCTATGAATAAGCATTGCTTTTCCTGAGGTGTCCATAGGTGTGCGAGTTATACCTCCAACCTCACTAAATACTTTGTAAGCTAACCTATTAAAACTAAGTACTTGGATATTTTTTATTCCTGTAGATCCAACTACTTTTATAAGATTTTTTTCAGCTTGGAAAGAGAATTGTTCTGGTACTAAAAGTACCAGGGGCAGTTCACGCTCTTCAACACTTCTATCTTTTATATCTTCTAAACAGAAGGTACTTTTTCCCTTGCCAGCTCCTCCGTATATAAATCTTAAACTCACAAAAACACATCCCTTCTTTTTTAGGCCTTAGTCACATATACTATACCGTGTATAATTTTACCATAATAAATGCATTTTCTCGAGCAATTCCCATTATCGTTATTATATTATAACATGTTAATCATAGTAACCCCTGACGTTTAAACACATAATTTTACATATATATTAATATTTCTTTAACAAATATGCAGGTATTTGTATTTTAATATAGAATAATAGTATATATAAATCTTATAAATTTACACATTAGTGTAAATTATGTATTAATTCCAATGAATATATTGAATTTTATATTCATATATTTTATTTTTATTGGCCTTGGCATTGTAATATGAGAATTATATAAATTATTGTTCTTATATTCGAATACTAATATAATACCTAAGATTTATGCTTCGCGTTTTCATAACATTATTAAAAATTTAACAATATTAAAGGAGAGGAATTAAAATGTTTAAGAAATTCACAAATGGTTGCGTTAATCTTGTCCAAAAGTATTTGCCAGATCCATTTATATTTGCTGTGCTTCTAACATTCTTTGTATTGATTTTAGGGATAGTACTTACTGGTCAAAGTCCCTTAGCTATGACTGTTCACTGGAGCAAGGGCTTATGGACTCTTCTTTCTTTTTCAATGCAAATGGCATTAGTATTAGTTACAGGCCACGCGCTTGCCAATGCACCATCTTTTAAAAAGGGCCTTAAAACTCTTGCAAAAATACCTAAATCACCAACTCAAGCAATTGTTCTTGTTACTCTTATTTCTACTGTAGCTTGTTGGATTAACTGGGGTTTTGGTCTAGTTATTGGAGCTATTTTTGCTAAAGAACTCGCTAAAGAAGTTAAAGGTGTAGATTATAGACTTTTAATAGCTTCTGCTTATTCCGGCTTTTTAGTATGGCATGCTGGTCTTTCTGGTTCTATACCACTAGTAGTTGCTGGGGGTGGTGCTGACGTAGCAAAAGCCACTGCAGGCGCAGTTACTACAGCTATACCTACCAGTGCTACATTGTTTTCAGGTTTTAATTTAATTATATTAGCTGTACTTTTAATAACATTACCTCTTGTAAATAAAGCTATGCATCCTAATAAGGATAATACTGTTACTATAGATCCAAATCTTTTGGTGGAAGAACCAGTAGTGATAATGTCTAAAGGAGAAATGACTCCTGCTGATAAACTTGAGAATAGTACTATTATCTCAATGTTATTATCACTTATGGGCTTCACTTATATTATTTATTACTTTATTAAAGGTGGTAGCCTTGATTTAAACATTGTTAATGCTATTTTCTTATTCCTTGGAGTTGCTCTTCATAAAACTCCTAGAAGATTTGTTGGTGCAATTACAGATGCTGCTAAAGGAGCTGCTGGAATTATACTTCAATTTCCATTCTATGCAGGTATTATGGGTATGATGGTAGGTGCAAGTGCTTCTGGTATTTCTCTTGCAGGAGTTATGTCTACTTCTTTTGTTAGTATATCTAATCAACATACCTTCCCGCTCTTTACTTTCTTAAGTGCAGGACTTGTTAACTTCTTTGTACCATCTGGTGGTGGCCAATGGGCTGTCCAAGCTCCTATTATGATGCCTGCTGGTGCAGCTTTAGGTGTACCTGCTGCGAAAACTGCTATGGCTATTGCTTGGGGAGATGCATGGACTAACATGATTCAACCTTTCTGGGCATTACCTGCTCTTGGAATTGCTGGACTCAGCGCTAAGGATGTAATGGGTTTTTGTATAGTTGACTTGTTGTGCTCAGGTGTTATTATTGGACTAGGATTATTCCTTTTTTAAGAAGTTTTCATTATAATAGCTAAGCTACTGTCTACCTCTAGAAAGTAATTCCTAGAGGTAGACACTTTTTTTCTGAAAATACAAAAGCGGACTCTCAGGAATCCGCTTTTTGCGTACAATTTATTATCTATACATCCATTATTTTTAGATTTTCTGATATTATGAGTTCCGCAGCAGTAGTTGATCTAACTTCTTCAACTGTTGTATCTTTATGAATTTCAATAAGTCTTCCTGTTCCAGCACTTGTTCCTATATAAGAAGCTATAACCTTTTTATAAATAAATGTAATAATTTAAATCTAAAGATATATTTATATAAATGACAAACAGTCAAGCTAATAACAATAAGAATAACGCCTTATGGAAATAAACTACAGGAAAATGCATTAGACAAATAAATAAAATATGCAAGATTTTATATGTAAAATCTTTAACATGTGTGCTATAATTTGTACATCACGTTATCTAGCAATAAAAGTACTAGGAGGATTATAATGTATAATTTAAAAAATTTTTCTGAAACTGAAGTAAGCGTACTGTTAGAAGAGATATTACAAAGACATGATACTATTTGCAAATGTGAAAAGTGTAAATTGGATATTAAGGCTTTATCATTAAATGCCTTGTCCACAAAATATATTGTTTCTGAGCAAGGTGAAATATATACTAAAGCACTAAATGAGGTTGACAAGCAGGAACAAATTAATGTTGTCATGGCTATTACAAAAGCTATTGATGTAGTATCTGCTAATCCGAAGCATTAGATAGTTCTGATAGTGGTTTAGGTAAATGTTTACATAAAAATCGATTTTAACTCTTCATAAACAATTTCATAAAAAACACCCTATAAAGTGGACACTTAAGGCCTGCTTTATAGGGTATTTTTGTGTACTTGATCATTAAGTTGAAAGCATATAGTGATAGTATAAATAGTTTATAATGAGTATGAAATCTCTCCGAAGTGATTTTCAATACGAGACGCTGAAACTATTAAATTCCATTTAGAAATTCTTCTTTTGCGAATATAAAATTCTCGTAAGCCTGCCAGGACGGCAGGCTAGCGAAACCGAGGCAGGACGCCGAGTTTGAGCGCTAGAGAATTTTATATGAGCAAAAGATTAGAATTACTTAATGGAATTTCTTGTTTTTAGTTCGTTTGCAAAGCACGTAGGAGAAATTTCATCCCTTTAGTATGTTTATTTTGTGCTTTGAAGTTTTCTTATGATTATCTCTTTCATTTCTGCTAGTTTATTTTCTGCTATTTCTAAAGTTTTCCCCTTAGAATACATGTATATTTTAATTTTTGGTTCTGTACCTGAAGGCCTTACAGCATACCAACTCTCATCCTCAAAATAGAATTTAAGTACATTAGATACTGGAATTCCACTAGACTGCTCTGTGCCGAGAGTTATATCATAAGATTTTTCTATTTCGTAATCAATGTATTTAACTAGCTTTGCTCCGCCTAAAGTCTTTGGATTATCTTTTCTGTATTCTTCCATCATTCTAGAAATTCTTTTTTGTCCTTCTATACCTTCTAAAACTATAGATATTAGATTTTCTCTATAATACCCAAATTCCTCGTAAATCTCATTTAGTATATCTATTAGAGTTTTCCCTTGAGATTTATAATAGGCTGCTGCTTCACATAAAAGCATGGAAGATATTACCCCATCTTTGTCACGAACGAAAGTACCAGCAACATATCCAATGCTTTCTTCATATCCAAAGATAAATTCATTGCTATTGTCCCTCTTAAAATCAGGAATTTTACCACAAATGTTTTTGAAACCTGTTAGTACTTCAAAGGTTTCTACACCGTATTTTTTCGCTATAGCCTTGCCTAAATCCCCTGTTACTATGGATTTTACTATGGCTGCGTTCTTTGGAAGTGTTCCTTTTTCCTTCATTCCCTCTACTACATATTTTATGAGTATTGCTCCTGTTTGATTACCATTAAATGCAACATATTCACCATCTTTATCTCTAACCATTATGGCAAGTCTATCACAATCTGGGTCTGTAGCTATAAGTAACTCTGCTGCTTCTTTTTTCCCAAGAGCCTTGGCATATTTAAAGGCTTTTACATCCTCTGGATTTGGATATCCAACTGTGGTAAAATCTGGATCTGGATTTTCTTGTTCTGGTACCACTATTATATTTGTAAATCCTCGTTCCTTTAGTACGCGCCTTACAGGTACATTTCCTGTTCCGTTTAGAGGTGTGTAAACAATTTTTATATCTTTATCTATGTCTTCTCTTATAGCTAAACCTTTTACTTTTTCAAAGTACTCATCATCCATGGCTTTTCCAAGCATTACTATTAAGCCTTTTTCCTTAGCCTCTGACATATCCATAAACTTTATAGCACTAAAGTCTGAAATACTCTGAATTTTTTTTGTTATATCCGTAGCTATTGATGACAAAATTTGCGCACCATCTTCCCAATATACTTTGTATCCATTGTATTCACGAGGATTATGGCTGGCAGTTACTACGATTCCTGATGCAGTATGTAATCTTCTTACTGCATAAGATAATTCTGGAGTAGGTCTTAGCTGCTCAAATAAATAAGCTTTTATTCCATTCGCTGCTAAAACTTGTGCTGCTGTAGCTGCAAATTCCTCGGAAAAATGTCTACAGTCGTATGCTATAGCTACGCCCCTATCCATATACTCTTTGCCATAACCTTTAATATAATCTGCAAGTCCTTGAGTCGCTCTTGAAATAATATATATGTTCATTCGGTTAAGTCCTGCGCCTAATTTCCCTCTTAGACCCGCAGTTCCAAACTCTAAATCCATGTAAAACCTATCTTGAATTTCTTTAGGGTCTTCTGCTATTGACCTTAATTCTTCTCTAGTTTTTTCATCAAAGTATTCATTGTTTAACCATTCTTCATATTTTTTCATATAAGTCATCTTAACTCACACCTTTCCAAATCATTAATATTATATAACATTATACATTATTATCTAAGTTTTTTAAACAAGACTTTTATAGGGACAGAGCTGAAGCATGATTTTTTTTGAAGCAGTAATTTAACTTAAAATTATAAATTACTATTACTATTTGTGATTCGCAGATTTTTTTATATAATATTGCTGATAAAATAAGCTTCAATTCATTTTCATAGTTCACTTTTGGTAATAAACTGAACGCCAAAAAGACCCTCGCTAAAGAGCACTATAAATATTTACATACATTAAATTCATACTAATCACCAAGGGCATACGCCCTTAATCAATAATGAAAATTTCATTACCAACTAATCTACTAGTCTCCACTGGTACCTATTGTCTTTTGCTATTGCCGACAGGCGTATTTTATTAAGAATATCTCCTGTACATGCTTTGAAAATAAAAGTTATTAATCCTCTTATGCCTAGCTGCATAACCTTTTTTGCTAGAAATTCACTGTTTACAAGTAACACATTTATGAATCTACCTATTTTCATAAGATGGTGAAATCCAACCATAGCATTCCAATTGTAGGAAAAGCAGTGTTCATATTGATATCCTTGATGTTTCACCACAAGAAAATTATTTTCAATTTTCCATCGATAGCGTCCGATCTTAATACACCGATTTTCTACATTACTTTTAGTAAGCTCTTTACCAGATATCCATACATATCTAGCTGATTTTAGTTCAGTTTTACCAGTAGTTCTGCTTGTTTCTTCCCAAGTCTCTTTGCAAGTTACTGCGTGTAGCATTGTTTTGCTTCTGCCGTTATCACCATATGTATACTCAACATCATTAATCCACCTATAAACCTGATTTCTAGATTCATAATTATACTTAATTGTATTCTCAGGAGTAAGCCTTATAAGTCCCATCATTTCTTTCCAAGTATTTCTCATTGATCCTTCCTTGAATACAAGCATAAAGTCCCATCCATAATCACGGCAGATTTTTATTACAGGTCCACAAGCATAAAGACCATCCATTGTTACTGTAATTTTGAGTTTTGGAAACCTTGCCTTTACTTTTTTAGAAAACCGATAAAAAGCTTTGCGTTCACAGTCTTGTTTATCAGCGCTAACATCTTTATACTCCTCATTGTTTAAAAATTCGCTCATTAATGGCAAAGTTATTCCATTATTAAAAATAACCACTGACTCTAAAACGTATACATAGAATTGTTCTTGTTTTTCTTTACCAACATGACGCTCCAAACATTCCTGTGACCATTTTTCATTTCTCATGAATTTTTGAGTACCATCTATGGCTATGACATATCTTTTATTTATTAAATGATTTTTAAATTTCTTCTTTTTAACAAGTTCTTCAAATAACACTAACATGCTTTCTTCTATTTCTTCCACCTTTATTTTCTCTAAAAGTCTGCTCAAGGTATCTGAATGGGGCATAGTTTCAAAATCTGGGAACATAGCATTCATATTATCAAAAAATATTGGTAAACTCATTTCTTTATTGGCATTTCTTAATGAAGACACATTGTATACGAACATGAATATTCCATATATCATAAGTACTGTTAAACTATGTTTTATTTTCTTTGTTTGTCTAGGATCTTTGATTTTACTCATTCTTTTAAGAAGTAATGGTAGCACTCTACGATAAACCTTTAAGGCTGCTTCTGTGGTTTCCTGTCTATCCATCATTTCTTCTTCAGCTGTGTTATAGCTGCATTTTTTATTAGCTATATTTTTTTTCTTTCTATAATCTTGCCTTGAAATAATAACTCCTTTGGCTTCTAACTCTTTGTTTTTAACTTCTTTTTCCTGTTCCCTTTTTTTCTGTCGTTCCTCTGCTCTACTCATCAGGATTCACCACCTTGCATGGTTTAAGTCCCTTAAGACAATCTTTAAAATCCTTTTGGAGTGGATACATATAGATAGCTTTGGGAGGTAATAACATCTCTGTATTTTTGTCCATTCTGCCACGCCCTTTGGTATGACCTAGATATGTCCAGTTCGAAGCTTTATAACATGTACCCGCAAATTGAGAGGTATCTACAAAGGTCTCTAATAACACTGGCGAATAACAATATTCTCTGAGCCAATCTTTTTGAATTTGTTTTATGGATAAAGCTAACGCTTTACTTGCTAAATTTTTGATATTAACCCAAGGAAATATTAAAAATCTACTGTTATTCAGTATAAAATGAAGTCTTACATTTTTATCTTCGATACTCCATCCTATCCATTCATCACGTGATTTAAGTGCCCACGCTGACGCGGAAAATTGAAGACACCCAAGCTTCTTGTCTCCACTTTTAACAAAATAGTATAATCTAGAACCAAATACTTGCTTATCTCCTAACATATGATAATCATTAACATATTTTCGCCACAGTTTCAATTGGGCTCCGGCTCTTGCAATCTCTAAGTTTATTGGCTCAAAATCTTTTAGGTCTCCTATTATAGGAGTGATATCTATATCAAAGTCCGGTATTATTGATACTGATACTTTTTTTGACTTAATAATTACAGGTGGCAATTCAATAATTTCAGCTTTTTCTAACTCCACTAGAAATGCTACGCATTGAGGTGTTTTGGCCCTTCCAGCTGGCGTAGTCCAGTTTAGAAACTCGCATACAGTGCCTGCTAATTCTCTTCTTGATAAATGAGAATATTTATTTCTTGTCCATTTGATAAGTTCTATATCTTCAGAAGTGAAATTTCGTCCGGAGGATGCCATGATAATTTTGTCCATATTGTGCCCCACCTACCTTTCCAATGTTATCATAACATTTGAGCTATAGTATTGTCCAGGGGCATTTAAGAAAAAGTTTTTCAAAAAAAAACTTATAGCCCTTGATATACAAGGGCTATATTTTTATGCTTCAGGTCTGTTATAGGGACGGTTAACAACTAATTAATTTTTAATTAGTTGTTAACCGTCCCCATTGTTTTTTGATGATTAATAATAAAAAGTTCTTAAATGTCCCCATGCTTTTTTTGGCTTAGTTTTACTGGCTAAAAAATTCTATAGATTTGAGTAGTACAAAAACAAATGATTATAGCAATGACTGTTGGCATTAATATAGATAATATTGTCCATTTTATACTACCTGTTTCTTTTTTGATAGTCCATATTGTTGTAGCACAAGGAAAGTGTAGTAGTGAAAATAACATGGTGTTTATTAAGGTTAAGTAAGTCCACCCATTATTAAGCAAAATTTCTCGAAGCTGACTTATACTTTCAAACTGAAGCATGGATCCTTTAGATAGGTATGCCATTAAAAGAATAGGAAGTACGATTTCATTTGCTGGAAACCCTAAAATAAAAGCTATTAAGATAAAACCGTCTAAGCCTATGGCCTTAGCAAAAGGATTTAGAAAATTTGCTACATGAGCTAGTATGCTTATATCTCCGATTATTACATTTCCAAGAATATAGGTTATAGCACCAGCAGGTATAGCTACAATTATGGCTCTTCCTAGCACAAACATGGTTCTATCAATTATAGAGGTATATAGTACTCTTCCTACTTGAGGTTTTCTATAGGGTGGTAGCTCTAGGGTAAAACTTGAGGGCATGCCTTTTAGTATTGTTTTTGATAGTGCATAGGATGTTAGTAATGTCATTCCTATACCTATAAGCACTAAAACTACTACCATTAGCGCAGCTATAATAGAGCTAGTAGTTGAGGAAAAACTCACACCTACAAACACCATGGATAGTGCTATTAAAGCGGGAAATCTTCCATTACAGGGCACAAAATTGTTGGTTACTATTGCTATAAGCCTCTCTCTTGGAGATTCAATTATCCTACAAGCTATTACGCCACAAGCATTACAACCAAATCCCATACACATGGTTAGTGCCTGTTTGCCATGGCAACAAGCTTTTTTAAAGACGTGGTCTAAATTAAAACATATTCTAGGCAGATATCCACTATCCTCTAGAAGTGTAAATATAGGAAAAAATATTGCCATAGGTGGAAGCATTACAGATACTACCCATGCAAAAGTTCGATATACACCTAGTACTAAAAGGTTATTTAGCCAAAGGGGAACTTGAATATATATAAAGAATAATCCAATCTTTGCTTCTATCCAAAATAAGAATTTCGCTATAAGCTGTGATGGGTAATTTGCTCCCTGAATTGTAAGCCAAAATATCACTGCAAGTATTAGTATCATTATGGGTATACCAGTTTTTTTAGAGGTGACTATGTCATCAATCTTTTGCTCCGATAACATTCTTTCAGTGTCTTTTGTAACGGTTTTTCTAGTTATGTCCTCTGCTGTTTTATAAATGGTGGATACAATTGTGTCTCTTACATTCTTATTGTTTTTGTTTCTAAAAAGTTTAGTTTTTTCTAGAACTACTTTTATATTTATGTCTTCCTTTAGGTTCAATAAATACACCTTCCATTAATTGCTGGTGTAGGCATCTTCAAAGGAATAACTAGTAAATATACTAGTCTATTTCTTTAGATGCCTAAGTCATAATCTAAAAATTTACCTATAGAATTTATTAGAGATTCATCTCCATCTAAAAGTCTTAGTGCAAGCCATTTAATGTTAATTTCATCCATAAAAATTGAATATAGCATTGGGGTGAGTTGCTTAAGCTCCTCTTCAATATCTGTAGGGTATTGAATTTGTAATGGACAGGTATGAATTTTATTAGTGCATAAATCATATATGCTATCTTTCAAAATATTCATACCTATATTACTTCTAGCAGTAGTTGGTACCACCGGAATACCTAATTCTTTTGATAAGTCCTCAATATTTATTCTTATCTTTTTGCTTTTAGCCTCATCCATAAGATTTACACAAGCCACTACATTACCCGTAATCTCAAGAACCTGCAAAAGTAAATTTAAATTTCTCTCAATACAGGTGGCATCCAGAACCACCACTGTTACATCTGGCTTTCCAAAACATATGAAGTCTCTAGCGACTATTTCTTCTACAGAACTTGCGAGAAGAGAATAAGTGCCTGGTAAATCCACAATAATAAACTCTTTATCCTTATGGGCATATTTCCCTTGAGAGTTTACTACAGTTTTGCCTGGCCAATTTCCTGTATGCTGATGAAGTCCCGTTAGTGCATTGAAAACTGTGCTTTTACCTGTATTTGGATTTCCTGCAAGTGCAATTACGTAATCCTCTTCCTTTGTCTTTTCTATATTAAACAGGTCCTTTAGCCCTTGCTTAGTACTAGAAGTGTGAGTTAGCCCCATATTTCTTCTCCCTTTCTATTGCTTTTGGTATATTTCAGCAAACAATTTTTATCATTTCAGAGCTGCACTATATGTGTCTCACCATAATGTTTTTTGCCTCTTCTTCTCTTAGTGCAATGCAAGTATCTCTTATGAGATAGGCGGTAGGATCTCCAAAGGGACTCTGCCTAAGTACATGTATAATAGTGTTTGGCACTATACCTAAATCAAGCATTCGTTGTCTTGATAAGCCTTTTGAAATCAATTCTACTACTTCGACTTTTTTGCCTACAGCAATGTCTGTTAATTTAGCTGTTCTATTCTCCATTTTTTCACCTACTTTACTAATATAAGGTATCTAGGCACAGGATAAAGATGGTAGTATATTTATTAAAATGTGCCCTTGCTTTATATTATGAGATTAAAGGTAAAATCGACACTTAAAATAAAAAAAGTATATACTATGTAAATTAATTTACATAGTATATACTTTTTTGAGATAACAAAATATATCTCTTATATTTTTACTTAAGTTGTATGTGAAATCTATATTTAATTTCACAATTTACTTGGTGTATCTGTCCACTTATTATTTTTGAGCGTCATATATCATCTTGGATACTTGTGCAATAGTTTCATCTGCATTTGGAAGTTCCTCTGTAAAAACCACAAGAATGTATGGATCATCCTTACTTACAATGGCAATATCATTTACACACTCACCAAAGTCACCTATTTTATGAGCTACAATTCCCTTCGGAATGTACTTATCTATCCTATCATGGTAGTCTGTTTTTTTCATGGTTTCAATCAAATCACTATAGTATTTATTATTATCAAGATTTAAATATAATTTCTCTAAAATTTTAAAAGAATCCTTTGGTGTAGTATTATTTTCACTATGCACTGTAGGATGCCCAACGATTTTTTCGATATACTTACATTTATTTTCATCGCCGACTTTTCTTAAAATCATATTTATAGCTATATTGTCCGAATAAATTATTGAATAGTCACTTAAGGTCTTGAGTTCAATAGGTTTACTTAAATCTGTTCCTTGAAGTTCTCCTGCACCCTCTTCATAATCGCATTCTTTAAATATTAATTTTTCATTTATATCAATTTTTCCTTCTTGAATCATATCATACATAAGCATATTTATAGGTACTTTTATTGTGCTAGCTGCTACAAACTGCTTGTCTTGATTTATTTCAATAAAATTTTCAGACTCTATGTCATAGTAAACCAATCCAACTTTATTTATATTGCTTCCTAAAAATGTTCTAATCCCCTTTTCTAAGTCCTTTAACTGAGCCTGTTTCTTAGAATTTTCTTCTACCTTGATTTGATTGTAGTCTAATGATTGTTTATAATCTAGATCTCCATAGTCAATTTTAGATATGGGTTTGGATATTCCATAATTATTACTTTTATTATTGGTAGAAATATAATGAAGCGTAGCAATACTTCTGCTGGCCCCTACCGGCTGTTTGCTTAAGTAAGTCGTTGCAACGAGTGCTATTATTATTGCTATGGAAATGACAATTTCCTTACCTTTCATCTGACCATTCCCCCTTGTACTACGCTGTTAAAGATGTCCATTATTATTGTTATCTCTTTAAAATTCTTTTACTATAAAAATATACTAATTATATGTCGTTTTAATGACAATTTTGTTAACAATCTATGAACTTATTTTCTCACCTTTATAAACTTGGGTACGGTTAACAATTATGTATATATAAGGATGGGGACGGTTAACAATTATATATATTTAAAAAAATAAAATTATTACTACTTTCATCTTCATAAAATCTTCATGCCAGGTGCTTATAATTTAAATTAGTTATTATTATTAAAAAAAAAGGTGTAGTATGAGTAATAAAAAACAAAAAATCAAAGTTTACAATATGACCTGTAATTCCTGTGAAAAAAGAATTGAAAAGGCATTAATGAATATATCTGGAGTTACTAATGTATTAGGTGATTACAAAAGCGAAAGTGTATTTTTAGAGTATGACGATGAAATCTGCGACATTGTACAAATTAAAGAAAAAATCTCAAAACTTGGCTATAGTAACGAGACTTCTGGTAATTTAAAACTTATTGGCCTCCTAATAATAGTTCTTGCAATTTTTCTTTTAAGTAAGGCTGGAAATAGCTTTGACATGGATTCTAAGCTTAAGAATGCTTCCTATTTCGTTTTATTTATAGTAGGTATTTTCACCGCCCTGCACTGCGTTGGTATGTGCGGTGGCATAATGTTATCTCAAAGTATTTCAACAGGAGATAAGAATAAGTTTCAGGCTTTAAAACCTGCTATATTTTATAATCTTGGCAGAGTTATATCCTATACTATTCTTGGTGGAATTGTTGGAGCTCTAGGCTCTGTTTTTTCTCTTACTTTAACTTTTAAAGCTAGTCTTCAAGTTTTGACTGGAATTTTTATGATTATTATGGGTTTGAATATGTCTGGTTACAGTCTTTTTAGAAAACTCAACATAAAATTACCTTGGTCTGCCTGTAATATTAAAAAAAGTGGAAAGACTCCTTTTGTTGTTGGTATTTTGAATGGTTTTATGCCTTGTGGGCCGCTCCAAACCATGCAAATATATGCCCTTGGAACAGGTAGTGCTATAATCGGTGCCACTTCAATGTTTATATTTGCGCTTGGAACAGTACCTCTAATGCTTGGCTTTGGAGCCATTTCTGGTCTTTTAAGTAAGGATCATACTAAGCAGCTTGTAAAGTTCGGAGGAATTCTTATAGTTGTTCTTGGGCTTATTATGGGTAATAGAGGACTCGCTCTTGCTGGTATTAATTTGTCACCTATGGCTTTTGTAAATACTGCTTCTAGGCAGGCGGCTTCTCCTACAAATGGTTCAAAAGCCACTATTGAAAATGGAGTTCAAGTAATAAAAATGACTGCTAATGCTGATGGATACACTCCTAATGTATTTTATGTACAAAAGAATGTACCTGTTAAGTGGATAATAAATGGAGAGCTACTCACCTCCTGTAATAATTCAATTGTGGCACCTTCTTTAAATGTAGAAAAGAAATTAGCATCCGGTGAAAATGTGATAAATTTTACCCCAGGAGATAAAGATATAAACTTTAGCTGTTGGATGGGTATGATAAATGGAGTAATTAAGGTAGTAGATGATGTTAGGGCTATAGATACTTCTAAATCCACAGGTAATGTTCCACCAGTAGCATCCGATGGAAGTTGTTGTTCTCCTGGTGGTAATGAGTAAACAAACAGACAGGGACGGTTAACAACTATTTAATCATTATCTTAAAAATATGAATATCATCTCCACCCTTAGGCAATAATTTTAAGAAAAGCTTATGAGTAGGGGTGATTTTTTATGGCAAGAAAGGCAAGATTAAAAACAGCTGATGCTATATTTCATATTATGTGCAAAAGTATCAGCGAGGTAGATTTATATAGGAATTCTGAAGATAAGGAAAAGTATTTATCGCTTGTTAAGAAGTATAAAAAACTTTTTAATGTTAAAATTTACGGGTACTGCCTTATGGATAACCATGCACATTTATTGGTTGATGCTAATGGAGCAGATATATCAAAAGTAATGCACGGAATAAATTTTTCATATGCAATGTACTTTAATAAAAAGTACAAAAGAGAAGGACATCTTTTTAAAGATAGGTTTAAGAGCAAAATAGTTGATAATGACCACTATTTGAAGACCGTATCGTTATATATACATAATAATCCTACAGATATTGGTGAATATAAAGACTGTCCTGAAAAATATTCTTTTTCTAGTTTGGGAATATATGTTGGTAAAAGACGTGACCTTTTCAACATAGTTGATTATGAATTTGTCATGGGGTTTTTCGGTAATGATCTTGATACTGCAAGAAAAAATTACTATAGCCTTGTTTTTGGATGCGACGACGAAAAATTAAAAGAAGAATTTGAATTCCAAGATGAAAAAACAGAATATAGAAGTGGAAGAAATGTACTTGTAAGAAAATTCATGTCTGAAGATATAATAGAATTTATAGCCTCAAAGATGAGTATATCAAAGATTCTACTTAATACTAAATACAGTAGAAAGCTTGTTCATGCAAAAGCATTAACAATTGTTCTAATGAGGAACCTGGGTAATTTTAAGTCCAGTGATATATCGGGCGTGCTTGGTAATATCACACAGGCTAGAATATCAAAATTAAGTAGCATAGGTATTGAATTAATTGGCTCTGACAAAAAATATGAAAGTATTATCGAGGATTTTATTAAATCCTATGCGTAGTCAGTATTTATTTATATGCTTTTTTATAATTTAAAACATGTAATTTGATGTTAGTCATTAAAATTCTTCTTGAATATTTAAGCAAACATATCTATTCCATAATCTGTTGTATTAACTAAAAAAATTAAAAGTGTTGATACTTATTTTTAATTTATTAATAGTGGACAAGCATTCAAAATAAATATTTATCTGTACTCTTAAGATAATTAAAATAAGCTACTAATAAGTGCATTTATAAATTAAAGGGTATAAGCTTTTTTTAAAAAAATTATACCCTCTCAAAAATAGAGTAAATAATTGTTAACCGTCCCTATACCTATTAAAATAAACAGTAACCACGCAACCCTTCCCTTCTTTACTTATAACATCTATGCTTGCCTTATGAAGGTTTAAGATGTTTTTTACAATGGTTAATCCTATTCCCATACCTTCTATTTCATGTCTACTTTTATCTGCTCTATACAATCTTTCAAATATATAAGGTAAGTCTTCATCACTAATGCCAATGCCTGTATCTTCTATTTTTAATATTACTTTTCTATCAGTTTCTTTTAAAGTGATAGAAATTTCACCTTGCTCTTTAGTAAACTTAACTGCATTTGAAAGTAAATTAATAATTACCTGTTTTATTTTATCTGTGTCCCCTAAAATGTTAAATTGTTTACTGGTATTACATTCTAAAGTCATGTTAAGATTTTTATTTTCAGTTATTAATTCAAATTCCTTTACAACTGAGGTTAGAGTGTCCTTCAAAGATATTTCTTCCAGGTTTAGAACTGTCTCTTCTCCTTCTACCTCTTTCAGGGCATTTAAACTATCTAAAAGCTTTCCAAATCTAATAACTTCTTCATTAAGATAAGTTAATCTTTCATTGTCTACGGGAAATATACCATCAATCATAGCTTCAAAATTATTTTGAAGAATATTAAGAGGGGTTCTAACTTCATGAGATATATCTGATATCAGCCTTTTTCTGAGTACATCCTGATGTTGAAGCTTTTCTCCCAGTGTATTTATGCTATTTCTTAAATCTTCAAGTTCTAAAATACTACTCTTCTCCTTTGACATTTCGTGATAATTTCCATTCGAAAGATGAACAGAAATTTTTGAAACCTGCCTAAGAGGAGTAGAGAATTGCTTCGAAATAAACAGACTAATTAATATTGTTATTAAAGTTGAAAGTATAACACTTAAAATAATACTTTCGTTTATTGAAACTTTGAAATTTACATCCTCTTGGGATAATATTACCGGAGCATATTGCCCTATTTCTACGTATCCTACAATTTTGTCTACAGGTTTTATTTGAAAAGTGCTTGTAGTATAAATCCCTTCATTTTTAACATGCATATTAACATTTGGATCTTGGGCCATATCCTTTGGATTCATTCCCCAAACTATCTTTTTATTTTCATCCTTAAGTGTAAGGCAATAATTACTCATATAAGCTTCATGCATAATTTCTATTCCTGATGTTTCATTCCACTTATTAGTTCTTTTATATACCTCTTCTAAATATTTTACTATTCTAGTATTCCTCTTATTTTGTATTTCCACTAAATACTTATCAAAGGTCCTTGATATTGCTATGTTTACCAAAAGGGTGGCTATGAAAAGTACTAATATAGAGGTGCACACTAAAATAATACTTAATCTTTTTCTTATGCTTTGCATAAATTAGTCACCACCAAATTTATAACCAATTCTAGTTACGGTTACTATATATTTAGGGTTCCTACTATCCTCTTCTATCTTTTTACGTATATTTTTAATATGTACATCTATTGTTCTATCAAATCCTTGAAAATCTATTCCCATAATCCTTTCAATGAGCTGTTCCCTAGTAAATACTTTACCCACATTAGATGAAAGAATATATACTATATCAAATTCATTTGGTGTAAGTGCTATTTCTGTGCCACGTACCTTAACTATCCTTTTCTCATAATTAATTTCTAAATCTCCATTATTATAAACTTTTGTTTCAGACTCATGTACATTAAGCCTTCTAAATAATGCATTTACTCTTGCAGTTAGTTCTCGTGGACTGAAAGGCTTAATTAGATACTCATCTGCTCCAAGGTTTAATCCTTCTATCCTATCATCTAATGTACTCTTTGCTGTAAGCATAAATATGTGGACTTCGGAAATTTTTCTAAAAATACTACACACCTCTTCACCAGCTATGTCTGGTAGCATTAAATCCAATATAACTAAGCTGAATGGTATTTTCTCGAAAAGTTTTATTCCTTCCATACCCTTTGTAGTACAATAAACCCCATATCCAGCTTTTTCAAGATATGCTTTTAGTATTTCTGAAACCTTTTCCTCATCTTCAATAATTAATATATTGTCCATGTTTAATTCTCCTTTGTTTAAATTAATTGTTAACCGTCCCCAAGCTATTCATCTATAATTTTCTCTCAGGATTATATTCCCATAATATTTAGCATAGAATATGAATATATATTCTTTTCATCTTATAATTGCTAAATTTTAAGGAGTTGATCTAATGAAAGTTAAATTCTGCAAGCATAATAAATGGAATGATGCTGTTATTACTATGATAACTGAAACTCATCCTAATATAAAGATATCCATAAAAAAATGTTTTGGAAAATGTCATAAATGTAAGTCTCATCCTATAGCCATGGTGGGCAAGGAACTATTAGTGGGTGTTGATGAAGAGGATTTATATAATACTATAATCAGTAAATTATTAATCCCTTAGGTGCCTCAAAATAAATAACAAGTCAATATACTTAGCATTTTGACTTGCTATTTATTAAAATGTGCCTTAAAGAGTAGATATTTTCTAATTTAATCGTCTAGCGGTTATATAATCGCCTCTCGTCATAGGTGAAACTTTAATTACATCTCCTGTGCGAGGAGAATGAATGTAATTATTATTACCAGCGTAAATACCTGTATGCTCAGGCTTGTCTCCAATTCCAAAAAACACCAAATCACCTGGTTGAAGATCACTTTTAGATACTCCTATACCATCATTTATTTGATCATATGTGGATCTTCCCACCGATATTCCAAAATGCCTATATACGTATTGCGTAAATCCTGAGCAATCAAACCCAGTGGAAGGTGATGTACCACCCCATATATATGGTATTCCAATGAAGTTAGAAGCATAGCTTATTATAGAATCTTTTGATAAATTAGTGGCTCCCCTTGAGGACGTATATTTATCTACTGATTTTTCTATGCTTTGATTTACTAATACTTGCTCTTTACCGCTCCTAGTTATAAGGTTATTTTCCTTGATATCTAACTGAGTTATCAATTTGTTTTGTGATTCTTTATCCAAGATTATCTTGTCTAACTTTAGCTTGTTATCTACCTGCAAATTAAGTAATGCAGCCTTTGTATTATTTAGACAATGCTGCTTTTCATTTAATTTATTTTGGATTGCTTCAAACTCACCCATTACTTTTTTGTCAAACTTTATTATGATTCTTACATTCTCTACCCTTGATATAAAATCTCCAAAGCTCTCTGCATTTAGTAAAACACTAGTATATCCATCAAACCCGTTCATGTACATGGTTCGCATTCTAGCATCGAATAATTCTTGTTCCTTTTTCGCTTCATTTCCAACCTTATTTATCTCTTCTACAGCACTTTTAATTGCCTTTTCAGTTTGTAATATTTTAATTTTATTCTCCTCTGTTTTAGCCATGTTTTTTTCAATTTCATTATCATATTGTTCTATTTTTCTTTCAATTGTTTGACTTTCGGTTTGAGCTCTAGTTAGTGAATACTTCTGTGATTGTAACTTCCCATTTACTTTAACCATTAATGCATTTACATTTAAAGTGAAAATTAGAGTTGTCACAACTGCCATGTTTCTAAATACATGCTTCATTTTTACATCCCCCTCGTTCTTTTAGAATTTATAAATAAATCCTAGATAAAATGTATCAAAAACTCATATGTACTTTGTTAGCTTAACTTTATTTGCTTAATTATACATTTATGTATAATTATAGCATAATTATATTCTATTGAACATCCCTTATTATATTTATTATTTTTTTTAAAAAACAAAGAGCAGTGATTTCAAAAATCACTGCTCTTTGTTTTTTAATTATATGGTTTAATCCAATTAGTTTTTAAGAATTTTTCTTCGATTTCATCTGATGGTAGCGGTTTGCTAAAATAATAGCCTTGTATTTGATTACAGCCCATGCTTTGCAATAGTTTAATTTGTTCCTTTGTTTCTACTCCCTCTGCAATAACGTCTAAATCAATTTTTTGTGCAAGTTGTATTATCCCATCTACTATGGCTTTTTCTCTTTCATTTGTAACAATATTATCGATAAAGGACTTATCTATTTTCAGTGTATTTATAGGTAGCTGTTTTAAATAACTAAGAGAAGAATATCCTGTTCCAAAGTCATCTAAGGCAATTTTTATACCTAAGTCTCTAATTTCAGTAAGTAGTTTAACACTCTTTTCAAAATCTTTCATAAGAATACTTTCTGTAATTTCCAGTTCCACGAATCTTGTATTAACCTTTGTTTCAGTTATTATTCTTTTTAAATTTTCTTCAAATTTATCATTTTGAAGTTGAACTGCAGATAAATTTATTGCAATAGTATCATATAAGTACCCTTTACTTTTCCATAAATTATTTTGGAGGTAAACAGTTTTTATAATCCAATCACCCATAGGAATTATTAATCCACTTGCCTCTGCTACAGGTATAAACTCTGAGGGAGGTATTTTTCCAAGCTCAGTACTATTCCATCTTAAAAGCGCTTCAAATCCTTTTATTTTATTATTTATAATATCTATTTGTGGTTGATAATATATTTCAAACTCATTCTTTTCAAGTGCACGCCTTAAGCCTTTTTCTATTTCAACCCTTCTTACCACTATATCACTCATATTTTTATTAAAGAAAGAATATTTGGCTTTACCATTATATTTAGAACTATACATTGCAGTATCTGCATTTTTTAATAGTATATTGGTCTCATAACCATCATCCGGGAATACAGTAATGCCAATACTTGCTGAAGTGTATACTTGCTTACCAACTATGCTTATTTCACAATTCAATGAACTTAATAGTTTTTCGCATTGACAACTTATCTCTGAGTAATCCTCAATGTTTTTCATTAAAATAAAAAATTCATCTCCACCTACTCTTGAAACAAGATCCCCTTCTCTAATGGAAGCTTTAAGAGATATTGCAACATTTTTCAATAATTCATCTCCATAATCATGGCCTAAAGTATCATTAATTTCCTTAAAGTTATCTAAATCAATAAACAATACAGCATGTTTAGCTTCCTTATCTTTTGCTTTAATAATCTCACTCTCCAGGGTATTAATAAATAATTTCCTGTTAGGTATGTCTGTTAATATATCATAGTACTTCAATTTATTAATTTTATTTTCAAAATCCTTTTGTCCAGAAATATCTGTAACAGAGCCTGAAACTTTAGTTGCAAGACCATTTTTGTTTCTCAGACACTTGCCTCTAATTAAAACCCATTTATCTCCGCCACCATTATACTTTATTTTCAAACTGCTTTGGTAATATAATGTCTTCCCATTAATATGATTATTAAAATCATTTATTGCTATTTTTCTATCTTCATCTGCAACTAACTTAATTAAATCCCCCAGTGAAGTTATATCATCTTTGTCACATCCTGTAATATCACTAATTTTATCTGAAGAAAAAAACTCTTTAGTTATAAGGTCAACTTCAAATATAGCATCATTAGCTCCTTCTAAAGCTAGTTTATATCTTTCTTCACTTTTTTCAATTATTGCTTGTTTTT
This sequence comes from Clostridium sp. FP1, assembly GCF_011065975.2. NCBI lineage: Bacteria > Bacillati > Bacillota > Clostridia > Eubacteriales > Clostridiaceae > Clostridium > Clostridium sp. FP1. The sequence goes on from NZ_JAAMNJ020000001.1 coordinate 4,700,914, forward strand.
CATTTAATTCATCAAATTGTGCCCGAAGTTCCTCTTGTGCAGCTATTAATTGCTCATAGGTAGCTTGAATTTCCTGATAATTTTCTTTTATTGTATGAGATGAGGCCTTACTTTTCTTAGTAAATTCGTTAATTAAAAAATATATTATAAAAGATGATATTAAAACATAAGACCATCCTTTGATGGTTTGCATACGTACCATTAAAGATTTATTTTCAATAAGAATGTTTAAAATTCTATCTGAAAATAGTATCCAAAATCCACCAATTAAAGCATATACAATAGTTACTTTAAGTGGCATCTTTTTAAGTGCAACATCATCTTTAAACAACCAATCAATATTAAGTAACTCAATATTTGCCTTTAATTGTTTTTTTTCTATCTTATTCAAGTCAATTTTCTTTTCATTCACCTATATTCCTCCCATTAACACTTACAAAATAATTTATCCGTTTTATGTTTTATTTTAACATTATCCTTTATAATTATCGTAAAATTATGATTTTTATTAATAGTTTTTCACAATTTATATTATTTTTTTTATTCTTTCTTATATTTTCTATTTTTAATTGTCATAATACTGCAATTACTTAGTTTTACCATTAATTATGGCAAATATTATTATACAATATAAACCATAAAATTGTATATATTTATGTATAAATTATTTTTTTTAAATTTATCCTATATTTTAGTTAATATTGTTAATATTTATGTTTGTAACTTTATCGTAATGTATTATAATATAATATAGCGTATTATATTATATATCGATAAATTTTTTAACAAAGGAGCTCAAGAAATGAAAAGAAAAAATACTATTGCTACTATAATTTTCAGTATCTTATTTTTAGGTTCAATATATGTCCATTTTACAAATAATAATAGAATTAAAGATACTACAATCGAAAATAATTCTTTAAAAATTGAATTTCAGTCGCTAAAATCTGAAAATCAGACTCTAAAAAAGGTTAATAATCAGCTCCTTGAAACAAATGCTAAGGTTTCAGAAAAGGTTAATAAATTAAAACTTATTATAAATTAATATAATTAATTTAAGCAGATGAAAATAAAAAAAGGACGGTTTTACTATGAGAAATTCAAGAAAAAAGAAAAAAAGCTCATTACCACTTCTATTAGTGAAAATTTTCATTCTTACTATATTTGTTTCTTCAATTGTGAAAGCAGCTATTGGCGAAGTAACCGTTGTAAAAAGTGAAAATGAAACTACTAAATTACAACAAGAAATAACCCAAATGCAGTCCCATAATGAAAAGTTAAAATCAGAAAACAAAAATCTTCAAGACAAAATCAAAGAAAATGAACTATCTTATAAGGAAACCTCCCTTAAAGCAAAAATAGCTTATTTAACTTTTGATGACGGTCCATCAAAAAACACTTTAGAAATATTAAAAATCTTAAAACAATATGACATTAAGGCCACTTTCTTTGTAAATGGTCACCCTACTTTAAGAGATTTATATAAACAAATTGCTGATGGTGGACATGCTTTAGCTAACCATACTTATAGTCATGAATATAAAGATGTTTATACCTCCCCAGATAACTTTAATAATGATGTGAAAAAATTAGATACCTACCTTACTGAAATAACTGGCAAGGAGCCTAATCATATTTTAAGATATCCAGGTGGTTCCAATAATACTATCAGTCATAATTATGGTGGTAAAGAGATAATGACTGGTGTAATTAAAAAAATGACTATAGAAGGATATAAATATTTTGATTGGAATGTGGATTCCACTGATGCTTCTGCTTACCGTCAGGACAAAAATAAAATTGTACATGCTGTTCTAACTGAAAGTTCTCAAACAAAACATGCCATTATTTTAATGCATGATTTAGCACCAAAAACTACAACTGTACAGGCCTTACCAGAAATAATTGAAGGTCTTAAAAGTCAAGGATTTATCTTTGATGTACTTTCTAAGGATACTTATGCACCACAATTTAACGTAGTAAAATAACCAAATATAGTTATTTTTTAAAATGCATATAATAGTTTTAAACTAATATTATTGACACCTTGACATTTTTACCGCAAGTGCTATAATTACTTTAAATTAAATATTTTAACACTACGAAGAGAAAAGTAAGCCCTATCATGTTTACAGAGAGAGAATACATTAGCTGAAATTATTCTTAAATGTCCACTTTGCTGAAGACCACCTCTGAGTGACTCTAATAAAGTCCGGTAATTCCGTTATAATTAATAAGTGGTTTATTTTTATAAACAATTTGGGTGGAACCGCGGGAAATTATAATCTCGTCCCTTTTCTATAGTTAGAATTGGGATGAGGTTTTTTTGTTTTATAAAAAATATGTTTATAAAAACCTGTATAGGATTAATGAAGTGAACTTACAAGTTTAATAGTTCTCGCATAGATATATATTATCTATCACAAAAACTACTACTTAATTTAAAAGAAGGCATTCAGCCACAAGCCTAAAGGCATGCTGGTTTTCTACTAAAAATTCATAAAAAAAGAAGGGAGTAATATATATGATAAATATTAAATTAAAAGATGGGTCAATGAAATCTTATGAATCTGGAATGACTGTAATCGAAATTGCGAAAGATATTAGCGAGGGACTTGCAAGAGTTGCCTGTGCTGGAACTGTAAATGGTGAAACTGTAGACTTACGTTTCAAAATTACTGAGGACTCTGAACTTAGTATATTAACTTTTGATGATGAGGAAGGTAAAAGGGCCTTTAGACATAGCGCTACTCATATTTTAGCTCAAGCAGTAAAGAGATTATTCCCTAGTACAAAACTTGCCATCGGACCTGCTATAAATGGAGGTTTCTACTATGATTTTGATAAACAAGGTTCTTTCTCTGCAGATGAAATTAAAGAAATTGAAGTAGAAATGAAGAAAATTGTTAAGGAAGATTTACCAATAGAAAGATTTGAACTTAACCGTTCTGAAGCTATTGCTTTAATGGAAGAACAGGATGAAAATTTTAAAGTTCAATTAATCGAAGACCTGCCAGTGGATGCAGTTTTATCCTTTTATAAACATGGTGAATTTACAGATCTTTGTGCAGGTCCACATTTAATGTCTACAAAATATATAAAGGCCTTTAAACTTACTCAAGTTGCAGGAGCATACTGGAGAGGTAGCGAGAAAAATAAAATGCTCAGTCGTATATACGGAACTGCCTTCACAAAAAAATCTGATTTAGATGCTCATATACTTCAAGTGGAAGAAGCTAAAAAAAGAGACCATAACAAGCTTGGACGAGAATTAAAATTGTTTACAACGTCAGATGTTATAGGTCAAGGATTACCTCTACTTATGCCTAATGGTGCAAGGGTAATTCAACTGCTTGAACGTTTCGTTGAAGATGAAGAACAAAGAAGAGGCTACGTTATAACTAAGACTCCTCTTATGGCTAAGAGTGATTTATATAAAATGTCTGGTCACTGGGATCATTATAAAGATGGAATGTTTGTGCTTGGTGATGAATCTAAGGATGAGGACGTTATGGCACTTCGCCCAATGACATGCCCATTCCAATTTACAATTTTTAATTCTGATCAAAAGAGTTATAGAGACCTTCCAATTAGATATGCTGAAACTTCAACATTGTTTAGAAATGAGTCTTCTGGTGAAATGCATGGTCTTATCAGAGTACGTCAGTTCACTATTTCAGAGGGTCATTTAGTTGTTAGACCTGATCAATTAGAACAAGAATTTAAGGATGTTGTAGCTTTAATTAACTATTTCATGGAAACATTAGGACTCAAAGATGATATAACTTATAGATTCTCTAAAGGGGATCCAAATGATAAAGAAAAATATATCGACAACCCAAAAGCTTGGGAAGATACTGAAACTAAAATGAAGGATATATTAGACCATTTAGGAATAAACTATGAGACAGCTATTGGTGAAGCTGCATTCTACGGCCCTAAGCTTGATCTTCAAATCAAAAATGTTCATGGTAAAGAAGATACTATAATTACTGTACAAATTGACTTCGCACTACCAGAAAGATTTGACATGACTTATGTTGATAAAGATGGAGTTAAAAAGCGTCCATATGTTATCCATAGAACTTCTATTGGTTGCTACGAGCGAACACTTGCAATTTTAATAGAAAAATATGCCGGTGCTTTCCCAACTTGGCTTGCACCAATGCAAGTTAAAGTATTACCTATTTCTGAAAAGTATCATGATTATGCAGATAAGGTAGTAGCTAAGCTAAAGGCAGAGAACATTAGAGTAGAGGGAGACTATAGAGCAGAAAAAATCGGGTACAAAATCCGTGAAGCTCGCACGCAAAGAGCACCTTTCCTACTAATAGTTGGTGAAAAAGAAGCTGAGCTAAATGAAGTTTCTGTTAGAAGCCGCAGAAATGATGATGAAGGTTCAATTGCACTAGATTCCTTTATTGCACGAATTAAAAATGAAATAGAAACTAGACTATTATAATAATAAAAGCCAGTATAGGAATTATTCCTGTACTGGCTTTTATTACGTTTGTTAAATACTATATTTTGTTTAGATTTTAAAAGAACTTTTTAAAGATACTATTCTATTAAACACTAATTTATCTTGCGAGGTGTATCTAGAATCCACATTGAAATACCCATGTCTGAAGAATTGGAATTTATCTTGTGGTTTTGAAAATTCCATATTTGGTTCTACAAATCCTTGCAGTATTTCCATAGAATTTGGATTTATTTGATCTAAGAAAGTTTTTCCTTCTTCTTGCTCTTCATCTAAAATTAAAGGCTCATATAATCTAAATTCTGCTGGCACCGCATTTGTTGCATCTACCCAGTGGATTGTTCCTTTAACTTTTCTTCCTGTAAATCCAGTACCACTCTTAGTTTCAATATCATAAGTACAATGTATTTCAGATACATTTCCCTCTGAATCTTTAACTAGATCATTACATTTTATAAAATATGCGCCTTTGAGTCTTACTTCATTTCCTGGAAACAATCTAAAATATTTCTTTGGTGGATGCTCCATAAAATCCTCTTGTTCTATATATATTTCTTTTGAGAATGATACCTGGCGAGTTCCCATTGATACATCATCTTGATTATTCTCAATTGTAAGCATTTCTACTTGAGATTCTGGGTAATTTGTAATAACCACTTTTAATGGTTTTAAAACCGCCATAGTTCTAGGTGTTTTTGGGCTTAAATCTTCTCTTATAAAGTGCTCTAGCATTTGTCCATCTACTGTACTGTTAGCTTTTGCAACTCCAATTTCTCTACAAAAATTACGTATAGCATTTGCAGTGTAGCCGCGACGTCTAAGTCCAGCTATAGTTGGCATACGTGGATCATCCCAAGCATCTACAACGCCTTCGTCTACTAATTGTTTAAGATTTCTTTTACTCATTACGGTATTTGTAATATTTAACCTTGCAAATTCTATTTGTCTTGGTTTATTTTCCATTTCACAATTATTTATAACCCAATCATATAGTGGGCGATGATCCTCAAATTCTAAAGTACAAATTGAATGTGTAATTCCTTCAATTGCATCCTCTATTGGATGTGCATAATCGTACATAGGGTAAATACACCATTTATCACCTGTATTATGATGCACTGCATGAGACATACGATAAATTATTGGATCTCTCATGTTTATATTAGGAGAGCTCATATCGATTTTAGCTCTTAGAACCTTTTCTCCATCCGCGAATTCACCTTTTCTCATACGGTCAAATAAATCTAAGTTTTCTTCCACAGTTCTATTTTTGTATGGGCTTTCTTTTCCTGGCTCCCTTAAAGTACCTCTGTACTCTTTCATATCGCCCGCTGTTAAATCACAAACATATGCTTTATTATTTTTTATTAATAGTACAGCACGATCATACATCTCATCAAAATAGTTTGAGGCAAAAAATAGTTCATCCCACTTATACCCAAGCCATTTTATGTCCTCTTCTATGGAATTAACGTACTCTTTATCTTCTTTTGCTGGGTTCGTATCATCAAAACGTAAGTTTGTCTTACCGCTAAATTCATCTGCCAGTTCAAAGTTTAAAATAATTGATTTTGCATGACCAATATGCAAATATCCGTTTGGTTCTGGCGGAAAACGAGTTATGATTTTACTGTGCTTTCCTGTTTCTAAATCTTCCATAACAATATTTCTTATAAAATTTGATGAAATAGTTTTGTTTTCCATATTTGTCACCTTCCTTTTTAGCTTACGCGTAAGTTCACTTACAAGTAAGTGCTTAAGTGTAAGCTAGCATACTTATAATTTTGCGCACTTATAAATTTTCTCTATATTCTAATAAATATATCACAAAAACAGATTTTTTTCTAGGATTTTTATGGTATTTTTTAACGTAACCTGTGATTTACCCACATACTGTGATGATCTGACAAAATTTAAGAATATTTTTCACCTCTTATATAAGTTAGATTACCTACCACAATAAAAATAAAACTTCAGTTGGAATATAAATCTCCTTCTGAAGTAGTTAATATTATAATATCTAAGATGCTTAGCAGCTATGAAGGTTATACTTTAATCTTTAGTTTACCCAATATTCAGGAATAATAAACTTGCAGGTTTCCACCCAAGTGGCAAGTTTATGATGCCACTTGTAACATGGCTGGCCACGGCATCTTAAATAATATAATAATTTTAAGACTAATTCACGTCCTACAGGAATCCATGTGCGTTCTTCTCTAAGAAAAACTCAAGCATTTTGTAAATAATTTCTCGTATCCACCCATAGTAGAAAGTTCAAAATAATTTACATCTTTAGCTATGGTTTCTATATCCTCTCTTACCTGCTGTGATAATAAACACATAACTGCTCCAGATTTAGAAGAGTTTCCAACATAGGTTATTTTGTCCCTTAAGGCTTCCGGAATTATACCTATACCTATTAAGCTATCCACATTTAAATGTTTACCAAATTGTCCTGCAATAATTACCTCTTGTAAATCTACCATATCTATTTCCATTAAATTAAGTAACGCATAAAACCCAGATGAAATAGCACCTTTTGCAAGTTGCACCTGACGAATATCCTTTTGTGTTATGTATATTTCCTTAGCGCCCATTGCAATATGTATCTTTCGTTTCCCATTTTCCTCTATTATTAAATCTTCCAGGCCTGGATTACTTTCCATTACTGACTCTTTCTTTTTTATACGACCAGTTTTTTCAATAAGTCCTACTCGTGCTATCTCTGAAATAGACTCCAAAATTCCACTGCCACAAATCCCTACAGGGGTTTTATCACCTATTACTTTTAAGCTTATTTTATTTTCATGAATTTTTATACCTTCAATGGCACCTTCAGCCGCTCTCATGCCGCAGCTAATATTCATACCCTCAAGGGCCGGCCCTGCAGCACAGGAGCAAGAAGAAAGCTTCCCAGCCTTTGATATAACTATTTCTCCGTTAGTTCCTATATCAATAAATAATATATTTTCATCTGCCTTTTGCAACTTTGAAACTATAATTCCTGCTGTAATATCTCCACCTATAAAACTAGACACTGAGGGAACACAATATACTCTACCAAAAGGTGATATATTTATACAAAGACTCCCTGCTGAAATATTTTGAGCCTTTTTAAAGACTGGTGTATATGGTGCTTTTCCTATAGAATCCGTATTTACACCCAGTAGCAAATGCATCATAGTTGTGTTCGCGGCTATTGTTATTTCATATATACTAGAAGCTGCTATACTATTTTCGTTGCATAACTTCAAAGTTAAGCCATTTATGCAATTGATAATACCTTTATGCAATAACTCTAACCCCTTAGGATTACTTTGGACAAAGGCAATTCGAGAAAGTACATCTAACCCATACTCTGTTTGAGGATTTATTTCACTTACTGAGGCAATTTCTTCCCCCATAGTTAAGTCTACTATTGATGCTACAACCGTTGTGGTTCCAATATCCATAGCTATTCCATAAGTTTCCTTAACAGTATTACCAGGTTCTATGCCTATAATATGGCCACCTAAATAAACTCCAGTAAACTCACCTTGCTTAAAAGCCTCTGGTAAAAGTTTAAGCAAATCAATGTTATTACTCTCTATTTTCTGCTGCACAACATCTTCTATTATTTCCTCATAGGATAAATCATTTTTAAAGTTTTGTTTTATAAGCTTATAAACTTCTTTATGTATCATTGGGCTTATACTTATAGAAGGCATGTAACCCTCTGTCAAAATTTCATGTTTTATGTTTTTGTCTTCTAATAACTCTACCATTAAATCACCCTGTGGTTTTACATGGCAAGCCAGCCTTATACCTTGTTTTATTTCTTCTTTTGTTAAATGACTAGCTTCCTCTTGCGTTAGCTGATTTATTTCACCCTTTAGAATTTTAATTTTACATTTTCCGCAGGTACCTCTCCCACCACAAGGACTTTCCATACCTATTCCCTTTTCTTGTATTATATTTAATAGGGAAGTTTCCACTACAAATTCATATGTTTCTCCAGTACTTGCAATTGTTAAATAACTCATATTATTTCACTATATCCTTTGGCGGCATCCACCATACTACGAATATTATCCATACTGGTTTTTGTACCTATTCCACAGGCTGGGGATAAAATATCACAACCACTGTGCATACAATTCTGAGCTATACTCTTTATATTTTCCTGGGAGCTATTCTCTAGAGCAAAGGTGCTTACATTTCCCATTATAACTTTATTATCAACAAACTCTACCATTTGAGTAACATTAGTTATTGCATCAAAGCTTATAGCATTACTATGTAACTCCTTTAATTCACTGTAAATACTTTTAAGTCTCCCGCAAATATGAATAATGGTTCCACCCGCGCATTGCTGCTTTAGTGCATCAATTATTGTATTTAAATAAGGTAGCGCAAATTCCCTAAACATTTTAGGTCCTAATATTTCTCCAGTACCACTTGGATCAGAAATAGTTAGAACATCTGCTCCAGCTTCTATCTGTGCTTTCCCAAAGGTAATAAGATTTTCTGTAACGAATTTCATAAATTTATGAGCTTCTATAGGATTACGCCTTAACTCCTTATAGTAAACCATAGGTTCCATTAGTGAAGAAGCTAAACTAACAGGTCCTGTCAAATTTGCCACTATAGGCACCAGTGGATTTTTTGTTTTCAGAATTTTAATTGCTTCTAGTACCACTTTTGCTCTGCCCATACTTACATCTATATTATTTAATTTATCCCACTCTGAGGCATAATTAATTGGATAATTAGTAACCCTAGGTTCATTAATTTTTGTGCCCATATATACATACGCTCCCATGGCTTCTGCTTCTACGGTCATGCAAAAAGGCACTCCAAAATTCTCAAAACCACCATTTTCGTAAACTCCAAAGCTAAGCCTAGCCATCATTCCAGCATCACTATGAGCTTCTGGCCAATTAACTCCTGTGATATCCATTACATCTTCTGTTATCATATTCATCATTCCACCTGGACAAATGCAAGGTGGACGATCCACTTTTTCCCCTTTTAAAACCTTAAACAATCTTTCCTTTGGGGTAATCATATTTTAAGTTCTTCCTTTGCCTTATTAACCAATTCCTTTGCCATTTTAGCTGCTCTAGAGGCATCTGCAGTATATACATCTGCTCCTATTTTCTCAGCAAAGCTAGATGATACTGGTCCCCCACCTATCATAACCATAATTTTTTCTCTTAAATTTTCATTCTCTAATATTTTAACAACTTCTTCCATACCACACATAGTTGTAGTCATGAGAGTAGATAAGCATATAATATCTGCATTTATTTCCTTGGCTTTTTCTACAAATTTAATAGCTGGCACATCTCTTCCCAAATCTTCTACATAAAATCCTTCAGTCTCCATCATAATTTTAACTAAGTTTTTGCCTATATCATGTGTATCACCTTCTACTACGCCTATGACTACCTTATGTTTTTTATCCCCCTCTTTACTTTTTAAATGAGGTTTTAATATATCAAGGCCCGCATACATAGCATCTGAGCAAATTAACAATTCTGGAATATAATATTCCTCCTCGTCATATAACTCTCCTGCTCTACGCATTCCATGAGCCAGTCCCTTGTCAATACCCTCGTAAGCATCAAAATTATTTTCAATAAATTGTTTAGTTATTTCTATAGTTTTCTCCTCTTCCATATCTACCACGGAATCAGAAATTGCTTGTAATAATTCTTCTTTTAAATTTGACATTTATTATTCCTCCTCTATATGCAGTTCATCAACTTGCCATTTGTGGAATCGGCAGTTACCGAAATCCCAACTTGCCACCTTGGTGGCACTAGCCTTGCTATCTCTTTTGACCATATATTCTTGCGGAATCCATAAGTGCTATTATTTTATCTGGATGCGTTCCTATAGGTATATCGCAACCTGAGCTTAAAACAAATCCTTTTGGACTGTCATATGCCTTGCTTATACATAACTTACCTGCATTATGTATTTCTTCTATAGTTCCTCTGAGTATAGTTTCAACTGGAGCTACATTTCCTATTAAACAAACTTTATCCCCAAATTGCTCTTTAAGTTCACCTATATCATCTATATTGTCCAAGCTTAAATTTCCAATACCTACATCCACCATATCTGCCCATATTTTTTTAGTTGTTCCACATATGTGAAGGGTGGTCCCACTTCCTCGTCTTTCGATAATTCTATCCATACATTTTTTCAAATATGGCTTTGCGAATTCTCTAAAGGTCTTAGCACTAATCATAGTACCTGACGCAACAGGTTCAGCAATACTTGGACTTAACCCTAAATCGCATACTGCGTCAATATAGTTTATAACACTTTGGGTGGATATTTCGAGTAGTCTATGTACCATTTCAGGATTTCTAGTTATATCCTTTAGAAAATCCTCTGTTCCTCTTAAAAAAGCAGCCGTAGTAAATGGGCCTCCCATGGAACTGCCTACAAATACTTCATGACCTATTTTTGCATTAGCTACTTTAAGCGCTTCAAGGAAATATGATATTCTTCCATCTTTATAAGGATCTATAGGTGATAATTTTCCTATATCCTTATAGTCCCTTAATATAGGTTTACTAAAGTAAGGTGTTCCATTTTCCGGAAATTTAAATTCACTTCCCATAGCCTCAGGTATTCCCTGAAGCCCTGGACCAACACCTATACTATCTGGTCTGAATGTTTCAAAACTTTTCACCGCTACATCTATAATTACTTCTGTTGAAAAATTATGTTCTTTAATTGTATGTCCAAAAAGCGGTGCACAAGCCTCCCCTAAAAATGGACCACATGGGATTCTATCAATTTGTTTTCCAGCTGAAAATGCCTCCATTCTTTCTCTTGGTGTCATTTGATCTGGCTTTATAATTTGATTCATCTTAATTCCTCCTTGATAAATTCTATACTAAATTTTTTAAAACATTAAAAAAAAATAAAATAACATACTGATTTGTTATTTTTTTCAGATACTTTATAGAATTATATAACTACTATAGTGCTCTAACCATCAGAAAGGTTAACTATAAGCTTTTACAAGTACTACATTTAGTACACATAAAGTTTACACTCTACTTTAATCATATGCAAATCAGTTTTTCAAATAGTATTTGACTCATCTATAGCTATTTTTTATCTCTATTGACTTAATAATATATACATGATATTTTGTTAAAGGCATGAAAATATATGTCTATTTTTATGCGGTTTTATGCTATTGCTCAAAATATACATATATACATATGTTAATTATGGTTAGTTTGTGTAAATTTGATTTCTTTTAAACAGAGCTTTAATCCCGGGTATAGAGACCTGTTTAACGACATTTCAGAAGGAAGATCTCCCATTTCTATAAGCGGGAGATATATACTATAGCGAAAATAAAACTTCATAAGGAATCTAAATCCCCTTATGAAGTCGTTAACATTTCAGCTTCGAAGCTGATGATTAAATATAAAGAGGAGTGATTTTGTAATGTCGGAGAAAAAAAAGAGAGAGACCTTTTCATCAGGATTTGCAGTTTTTTTCGCAACATTAGGTTCAGCAGTAGGTTTAGGCAATATATGGAAGGTGCCTTATTTAACAGGATCTAATGGCGGAGGAGCGTTTCTCTTAATATATGTTTTATGTGTTGCATTAGTTGGTATTCCAATTATGGTATGTGAATTTTATGTTGGTAGAAAGTCAAGAAAAAATGCAGTTGGAGCCTTTGAAGAGTTAAAAGCTGCTAAAGGTTGGAAAAGTATTGGATTTATAGGAGTAGTTTCAGCCTTTCTAATTATGTTTTTCTATAGTTGTGTTGCGGGTTGGGTTTATTCCTATGTTTTCAAAGCAATAAAGGGTGACTTTGTAGGGGTTACTTCAGCTACATCCTCAGCAAAATTCGCATCAACACTAGTTGGACCAATGCCTCCACTTATATGGCAATTTATAGTTCTTATAGTTGTTTCTATAATTTTAATTGCAGGAGTTAAAAATGGTATTGAAAGAATAACAAAAACACTTATGCCTGTATTATTCATACTAATTCTTGTATGTGATGTAACTGCATTAACACTTCCAGGAGCATCACAAGGATTAAGATTTTTATTCCATGTAGATTTTTCACAGATAAATGCATCTGTTATATTAACTGCTCTTGGTCTGTCATTTTTCAAATTATCATTAGGAATGGGAATTATGATTACCTACGGAAGTTATTTCACACAAAATAACAATATGATAGCAACTTCAGTAAGAGTTGCATTATCTGACTCATTAGTTTCAATACTAGCAGGAATCGCAATATTCCCAGCGGTATTCTCATTTGGTATGAAACCTAGTGAAGGTGCTGGGCTTTTATTTAAAACAATACCACTTGTATTCTCAAAAATGCCTTTTGGTAATATATTATTAGTAGCATTTTTCTTATTAACTGCTATTGCAGCTACAACGGCAATGATATCTAATGTTCAAGTTCCAGTTGCATATTTTACGGAAGAAAAGGGTATGGGCAGAAAGACAGCGGTATTACTTACAACAGGCATAATGATGTCAATTGGAATTTTGGCAACATTATCTGCTGATTCCGCAAGTGTCCTTGGTAATATTCATATATTAGGACAAAAGGGATTTTTCGCTTCCTTTGATTACCTATCTTCCAATATATTACTTCCAGTAGGGGGACTTTTAACAGCAATTTTCATTGGATACTTTGTTAAAAAGGAAGATTTTAAACTAGAGCTATCAAATCAAGGAACTTTAAATAACGCTAGTATAATAAATGTTTTATATGTATTTATTAAATTTATAACACCAATTCTACTTATAATTGTTTTCTTAAATTCAATAGGAATAATTAAATTGTAAACATAAAATTTTTAAGTTAAACAAGCCTCAACAATTGTTGAGGCTCATTTTATTTAAATATCAGTAAATAAAAATTACTTTACATATTAAAACTCATTGTGAATTTTTAGGAAAAAACAATTATAATAATTCTTTAGCTTGAGAGTTGAACTTACAATATGCAATAATAAACACAGGCAGTAATCTAGTGAAAGGAGATGATAATATTGATAATTACTAGGAGGTGGCTTTTGACCTAAAAAGGTTAAAAGTTACCATTAAATATGAGGTGACTTGTTGGTTACCTCATATGAATACTAGGAGGCGACCTGCCTCCTTTTATATTAACTTGCCATGTGGATGGCACCAATTGTTATTGACACAAACACAGCTTTATAATAGAATTAAATTGTGAGAATAATCAATTTAAGTAAAATAATTCAGATGAAGGAGGATGTTGTTATATGATAAATTTAATTGAGGCTTTTGAGGTACTTTATCAATAACTAAATATTATTCGAAGGCAGTATAAAATTTTGTAGAAAATCTTTTTTTGTTCTATCTATAAAATATAAAACGGGGCTTATTAACCCTTTATTTTGTGTGCTTTCGAAATGTAATTAATAACCGTCATCTGAAACGTTAAAATGAATTTAAAGTTTGGCAGAATGCACGAAGTTATCGTGTTTTTTTTATTGCCTTTTTTAATATTCCCGTGGATGGTTTTTATATCCACGGGATTTTTATATAGAAAAATAAACAGGCTAACAATTCAGATTTGTTATCCATACAAATAAATATAGGAGGCGGTTTCAATGAAAAGTTCTAAAACACTATTAAATAACATTAAAAATAAGGGGGAGGAATTTAATATTGTGTTACAAGAATGGGAAAGATGTATTGCCGTCAGCTCTTTTAAAGGAACTACAAAAATATATTCAAGGTGAAATTATATATATTCCAAAAAAGGATAATGTACGGAAGGCTTGGGGTGAAAATAATGGCACTCGAAAGATTCTAAGACAGCGTAATATGGAGATATATGAATTTTATAAAAATGGAACTACAATTTCTAAACTTACAGAATCTTATAATCTATCAGAAGATAGCATTAGAAAGATAATTTCCAACGGCATTTCAGAAGGTAAGTCCACGGTTTCTTAAAGTGGAAAAAATCACTATAACAGGGTGCAGATTTAAGTGGAACTGTAAATCACCTTCTGAAGTCGTTGGCACAGCAGCACCGCAGGTGATGATTAATATGAATAATGAAAAATTAAAATTAGATGCATAGGAGAGGATATTTATTTATAGTTTAAAACAATTAGGCTGGAACGAATTTTATAAAGAAGAATTTGAGACTTTTATAGAGGATGATTATACCGTAGCAAGAGTTTTTGCAGAGCATAAGCATATTTATAAACTTTATACAGAGCAGGGAGAAATGCTATCGGAAATATCAGGTAAATTAAGACACGGGGCAATGGACAGTGATGAATTTCCAACAGTTGGAGACTTTGTAGTAGCAAGTCTTCGAACTTCTGAAATGAGAGCTACTATTCATAAAGTGCTTCCTAGAAAAAGCAAGTTTTCCAGAAAGGTTGCAGGAATTAATACTAGGCAGCAAATTGTTGCTTCAAATATAGATACAGTTTTTCTTGTTAATTCCTTAAATAAGGATTTTAATGCAAGAAGAATAGAGAGATATTTAATTATGGCATGGGAAAGTGGGGCTGCTCCAGTTATTTTGCTTAGTAAGGCTGACTTATGTGTGGATTTGGCTTCAAAATTAAGTCAAACAGAAAAAGTGGCTTCTGGCGTACCAATTCACATAGTAAGCACCGTTGATAATATAGGTATGGATGATTTAAATCAATATTTGAAGCCCGGTAGAACCATTGCATTACTTGGTTCTTCAGGAGTTGGAAAATCTACCTTGCTTAATTACCTGGCAGGAGAAGTTATTCAAGAGACGAATGAAGTACGGGAGTATGATGACAGAGGCAGACACACTTCAACCTCTAGAGAGATGTTTATTTTAGATAGTGGTGCTATCATGATAGATACCCCCGGAATGAGAGAACTACAGCTATGGGGTGGCACTGAAGGCATAAGTGAAGCCTTTGAGGATATAGAAGCATTAAGCTCTCAATGTAGGTTTTCAGATTGTATGCATAAAAATGAGCCAGGTTGTGCCATAAAGCAAGCTATTGAAGATGAAATTATTGATGAAAAAAGATTTAAAAGCTATTCAGCCCTGCAAAAGGAAGCTAAAATGATTGAAAGAAAACAAAAGGATATAAATAGAATAGCTGGAAATAAAAAAAGCAAAGAATATATAGACCATAAATATCGTGGGCTTTAAGTTTATTCCATTGAAAATTTAAATTTTCCACTATAAAAAAAGTAACATAACTTTTTTTGAAATTTATGTTACTTTTTATTATAAAGTCCTGTCAATTCATCCATTATAGCAGCATCATTAATTTCTTTTATTAAACTTTTAATGTTATTTATATTTTTTTCATTATTCATTATGCTTCCTGTTTGTGATATATCTTTTATCATCTCTACAATATATACCTTATTTTCTATAGTAACAGGAGATGAAATAATAATGAAGATTTTTCCATATGAAATCTCCATCTTTATAAAAGTATCATTTTCAAGACAAGCTTTCATAGAGATGCAGTTGTTGCAAAATCCATCCGTTTTCCAAAAATCAAAACATGATCCTTCTACTATTTCAGTATTATCTTCACCAAAATTCACAACTTTCTTAATATCCGGATTTACAATTCTTACTGTATCATACAAATTTTTAAATATTGACAATCTTTCTTTGATTATTTCAATAATTTCCATACAAGACTCCTTTATAAATCCTCGTTTATAGTAAAATACTTATCATTATTTGTGCATTTTCTATGATTCCTTTAGGATTATTCATAATTTTCATTTATATATGAATGGCTGTGTATTCTTATAACTGATACTAATTATACATTGTTTTTAGTTTAATGCATATATCTTATTCCCTATAATATAGCTAATGTCACAAAAGAATAGATTTTCCTGAAATAAAAAAATGGAATGGTTTATATTTAAAACCACTCCATTTATTCATTTATAAATTATAGCTTACATCATCCTGAAATTATATATCATAATTGGACATCAATATGCCACTTGCCACGTGAGTTGCACCTAAATTTTCATAAAGAAAATAGCCTCATAGTATACATTAGGCAAACAATTTTCATCTAAATTAAGTTCTTTTGAAATTTTTGATACTTGATCCCATTGTCCATTTTCATAGGCTATAATTAATTTAAGTAATCCACTGTAGCCATTATCATTAATGCCATTTAAAGCATCCTTTACTTCAATGGGTATTAATAGCTCCTTGAGTATTTCCTCTAGTGGCCTATCTAATAGCAAATCTATCATAGATAACATTCCTAGCAAATAAGCATTAAAAGGATTAAGTTTTTTTCCAACTTTACTAGCAATTAATTCTGCAAACCTTGCTCTTGTTAAAGAGTTAATTATTAAAATTTCTGGTTTATCTTCTCCCATATTCCTAAAAGCCATTAAATATAGCCACTTTTTTATTTCTTTTTCTCCAAGAAGCGCCAATGCTTGTTTCATTGACTTTATTTCATTTACAAAACTATAATTTGCTGAATTTATAAGCTTTAAGAGTTTAAAAGATAATGATATATCTTTTTTTACTAAACTCTCGATGCCATCTATAGCGAAATTATTGCTACTGATTTCATGTAATAGTTTCATATAAACAGCCTTGTTTTCTGATATTCTTTTACCCGAAAGTATTGTGGGCTTACTAAAATAATAACCTTGAAAATATGTATATCCCAGTGACACCGCTTCATTGAATTCTTCCATAGTTTCAACTTTTTCTGCAAGAAATTTTATATTTTCAGAGTTTACTTGTTCCATTACTTTTTTTCTTTCTGGACCTTTAGTTATTTGAAAATCCACTTTAATAATGTCTACTATCTCTATAAGTTTTATATATTTATTAGAATAAACAAAATCATCTAAAGCTATAGTATACCCTAGTGCTTTTAATCTCTTACATAGCTCTAATATTTCCTCTGTAGGTTCTATATTCTCCAATATCTCAACTATAACTGATTCTGGGGGCAATACCTCAAAAATGTCAGATTTCAATATATTTTCGGTGAAGTTAATAAAAGCCTTTTTACCCCCTGTTACTTTATCCATTCCTATATCTACAAAGCTATTTTTTATAACTGCGATAGTTGCTCTATCGCCATCCTCACTTTGGTATATATTTTTTTCACTCTCTCTAAATAATAGTTCATATCCAAATAATTTATCATATCTATCAAGAATAGGTTGTCTAGCTAGAAAAACATCCATATTTATCCTCCTACATAATATATTATTTTTTTAATTTTCATATTCATGACTTGCTTATATAATTTTCCAAGTGCCTGTCCCCTATTTCTCAATTCCCATCATATATTCAACAATTAATTTGTCTAAACTTCTACTTGTAGCGAGCCTTTCTTCTTCTCCATCGGCATTTTGGTCTGTACAGCATATTTCATTTAAAATATCTCTTAAATCATTTATTCTTTTATTTAGCTCTTCCATTGTAATATTATCAAGAGTTAAATTACTCATACACACCTCGCTTCCAAAATAGTTAAATTACTCTATCTCTATTATATGTATTTATATTAATGGTTGATATTTCTATTATACATATATTTACACGTTTTTACAATATTATATAATATTTTTTTTTTTTTTTAACTATTATAAATACAAATTAAATATAGATTAAAAAAAATGCATTATTGTAAAATATAGGATGTTAGTGATCCATTAAATAAAAACTAAATAAAAAAACCAATTCTTAATTAAACTAAGAATTGGTTTTTTTATTTAGTTTTTATTATATTTCCATTATTATTGGTATAATTATAGGTCTTCTCTTAGTTTTTATATATAAAAACTGACCTAATGCATTTCTTATACAAGATTTTATTACTGCCCATTCTTTAATCTTATTGTTTAAACACTGCTCTAACTCTTTTCTGACAATATCCCTAGCTTCATTAATAAGCTCATTGGATTCTTTCATGTACACAAATCCTCTAGTTATTATATCCGGCCCTGCTAGTATACTATAAGATTCTCTTTCTATAGTAACTACCACAGTAAGAATACCCTCTTCTGCTAAGTGTTTTCTGTCTCTAAGTACAATATTCCCAACGTCTCCTACGCCAAGTCCATCTACCATTATAGCTCCAGTTTGCACTCTTCCAGCAAATTTACATTCATTTTGTGATACTTCTAAAATTTGTCCTGTTTCACCAATAAAAATATTTGCTGGGTCCATTCCTATTTTTTCTGCAAGTTGTGCATGTTGTTTTAAATGTCTATATTCACCATGTACTGGCATAAAAAATTTAGGACGAACTAATGTGTGAATTAATTTTAATTCTTCTTGGCAAGCATGCCCAGAAACATGAATTTCTTCAGTAGTATTATATATTACATTAGCACCCTTTTTGAATAATTCATTTATGACATTGTATATGAATTTTTCATTTCCTGGAATAGGTGATGCAGATATAATAATTAAATCACCTTTTTGTATTTCAATACTCCTATGTGTAGATGATGCCATTCTTGTTAATGCAGCAAGCGGTTCCCCTTGACTACCAGTAGTTACTATTGTTACCTTTTCATCAGGGTAATTATGAATTTCTGCCACGGTAATTATAGATTCCTGTGGTATATACAAATATCCCAAGTCCATAGCCACTTGTGAGATTCTCTCCATGCTTCTTCCACTAAATGCTATTTTTCTTCCAACCGAGATTGAAGCATTAGCAATTTGTTGTATCCTATGGATATTTGATGCAAATGAGGCTACTATTATTCTACCATCTGCTTTTTGGAATAATTTATTTAATGATTCTCCAATTACCTTCTCAGATATAGTAAAACCAGTACGTTCAACATTAGTACTATCAGCCATTAAAAGTAGTACTCCTTGCCCACCTAATTTTGCAAATCGCTCTAAATCTATAACTTGCCCATCAATTGGAGTATAATCTATCTTAAAATCTCCTGTGTGTATAATTCTTCCGATAGGCGTATGTATAGCAATAGAGCAAGCGTCCGCTATACTATGACTAACTCTTATAAACTCTACACTGAGCTTTTCTAACTTTACAATATCACCGGGTTTTACTACATTTAGCGTACAGTCTGCCATTATCCCATGTTCTTGTAACTTATTTTCCACAAGTCCTAAGGTTAAACGTGTTCCATACACCGGAACATTAATTTGTTTTAAAATATAAGGTAATGCTCCTATATGGTCCTCATGACCGTGAGTTAGAAAAATTCCTTTTACCTTATCTCTATTCTCTAGAAGATATGTTACATCAGGAATAACTAAATCCACCCCATACATATCTGCATCTGGAAATGAAATCCCACAATCTATAACAACAATCTCATCTTTGTATTCTATTGCAGTAATATTTTTTCCAATTTCTCCAAGTCCACCTAGTGGAATAATTCTGATTTTGTTTTTAACTTTACTTTTATAATTATTATTCAATATTTTCCCGATTTCTAAATATTAAGCAATCTATTTATCCAATATTTTCGTTCTGTCGACTAAACAGCATGGTGTATCACAGGATTAAACTGCTTAGGTTAGTTCTTTTATACTAACAGGTCTATTATAAAAACAGTACCGTTATAAAAACACACTATTCCAAGTATTTTCTTCCCATTAACTAACCATAAATCAGGATTTTCACCTACCTTTTTTTATATTTTGTTAATACAGTTATTTTTTCCTTTCTTAAATTATTTTTAAATAAACCTATATTTCAAAGTGTTGCTTTTTAAGTAAACATCACTCTCTTTATTTATCTATATATTTTATAATACTTTAATTATCAAACTAAATATGATTAACTTTAATACATTTATAAAGAATTCAATTATACTAATTAAATATAATTATACCATATTACATTTGATTATATTCGATTATAAAATAATAAAGGTTGAGAAATAATTTCTCAACCCCAAAATAACACTTTCTACAGTGTAAATTATTCTTAAAAGCTATTCTCATCAATTTGTTTTAGCATCCTTAAACCCTTGACTTACCGATCATTCATAGGTAATTTTAGCCTTGCTTACGATACTTTTTTCTATTTTAAACTTACTAAAATAGTTCTATATAATAGAACTATTTGTCCACTTTATAACGCTAAAAATGCAACTCGAAAGAAATATACCGCTTAATACTAGTGTGTATTATTTTTCCTGTAAGTTGCATTTTAAGTTATTTAATTATTTTTCTAAAATAAATGTCTTTTTAAATAGTCCACCTTGCTTAGTATAGTGCAAAATACATTCTTTGTCGTAAACATTATGTATCTCTAGATTTGTAATTCCTTTTGTTTTTAGAACTAACTTTACTTTATTAAATTCTTCGATTTCTGGTTTGGAAGTTAGCATAGTGTAGAAAAGCTTTTGTGAATAGGTAACCCAGGTCTCTAACAGGTCGTCAATTGGTGTGTTTACATCTAGATTCATTTATCTTCCTCCTTGTATAATATGAATAATATTATTATATCCAATGCGTGTTTTTTTCTTATGCACTCCTATTATATATATAATCAACTTATATTACAATTTATATTGATTTATAATATTATATTTGTTATAATATCGCTATTTTATAGAGGGCTCAAAATTATTATAATCATTTATAATTATTAACCATTTTATAAATTTTAATACAGGGAGAAAAAACAAATAAGTATGGGATGTTTATTTATTTTCACGTACCTTAATCCTCTGGCAACAATTTTTCTCCTGCTATTCTAATACCAATAGCTCCTAATGGCGCTGTAACAAATATAGATAATACAGCAATTGCTAATATAACTTCCCCAGATTTCACTCCAGCAGCTAGAGGTACCGCTCCCATGGCTGCTTGCACAGTGGCTTTAGGAATATATGAAATCACACAAAATAGTCTCTCTTTTGCATTTAGATTAGTTCCCATGAGTGATACTAATACCCCTATGCTTCTAGCTACTAGCCCAAGGATAATAATAATTAATCCTAATAGACCTGAACTTGCGGCAACGTATATATTAACCTGCGCTCCCACTAATACAAAAAGGAAAATTTCTGCAATTACCCACACCTTATTAAGTTTTAATGACAGCCTATTTGCTACTTTAGAATACTTTTCTAATAAGATAAAACCAATAGTCATTACACCTAGAAGGCTTGCAATGGGTACTATATTCTTAAAAACATCTTCAATTCCTGTGAGCATAATTGCTGAAGCTATTAATATAAAAGTTTTTTTAGTGTCTCTCATGTGATATTTTTTAAATATTAACGTTAATATAATCCCTACAATTACACCCAATGCTATTCCGAGTAAAATAGATATGGGAATATCCAATATTTTCATTGGAATATTTACATTTTTACCGCTATATAACCCTAAAAAGGTTGAAAATATAGTTATTGCAAAAACATCATCAATGGATGCCCCTGCAAGTATTATGGTGGTTATGCCTTTTTTTTCTCCTTTGCCTCTGGATATAAAATTAAGCATAGGTGGTACAACTACTGCGGGTGAAACTGCGGCTATTATAAACCCAAGCATCCCAGCCTCAATTTTCGACATCCCAAGTACATAGCTTGCTATAAATATAATGCTAAGTCCTTCGAAAATGCCAGGTATGCAGCTCATTTTTAATGCAGGGACACCTACTTTATTTAAAGTGTCCTTTTTAATTCCAAGACCTGCTCTTAATAAAATAATAATAAGTGCAATTTTTCTTAGATCAGGGGAAATTTTAAGTATGTCCGGACTTATTATATTTGTTCCATAAGGTCCTAGTAAAACTCCTAATATTAACATTCCAAGCAATCCTGGAAGTTTTAAAGCTGTAAATAATTTATTGAATACTAATCCTAAAATAATTATAATTGCTAAACTCATTGCCATGTTGTAACCCCTACCTTTTCTTTAATATTTTTTGCAAAATAAAAGACTCCTACTTAAAGACAAGCTCTAAGTAGGAGTCATTAATTGCAAAATCACAATAGTTAAGGTGAACTCCATCACCTATTTTATAAGTACATTATACTATATTTCTAATTAAAATCAATAGTTATCTTAGAATATATTATATATACTTTTACACTAATAACTCATTTAACTTGTCACCTTTAATTTCATCAGGGCTCCAAGCTATGACAGCAAACTTACCATTTGCATGTGCATCAACCTTGTTAATCCATTGAATTTCATTGCTTGCCTTTGCAGATAGCAATTTATTGGTTGTACCTGCGGCCTGCAATGATGAGTTTATAACCCACCATTTTGTTGAAATTTTTGCACGTTTCAAATCTTCTTCAAGACGAATTGCTTCATATACAGGTGTAGCTTCAGCAAGAGTTACAATGATGACTTCAGTTTCATCAGCATTACTGAGCCTTGGCAACAGTTTTTTCACATATTGTGGAATATCTCCCTGAGATCGCTTTATTTCTTGGTTATAGCTTTGTGTAGAATCAAGTAGCAAAAGAGTATGCCCTGTTGGAGCGGTGTCTATAACAACAATTTGGTCCACCGCCTTATCTACTATTTGTGCAAAGGCTCTAAAAACTGCAATCTCCTGAGTGCATGGAGACCTAAGGTCCTCCTCTACGTAGGCAATATCCTCATCAGCCATGGTTTCTCTAGCCGTAGAAAGCACTTCATCTTTATATTTTTCTAGTTCAGCTTGCTCATCAATGTGACTCATAGTGATGTTGCTACTCTCATTAATAATAAATTTGAGATGAGCCGCTGGGTCAGTTGTAGTAAGATGTACTTTTTTGCCCTTTGCAGATAATCCTAGTGCAATAGCAGCTGCAATTGTAGTTTTACCTACACCGCCCTTACCCATAGTGAAGATTACCTTTTTATTGCTTTTGTACAAGTCCTCAATAACATCTTTAAGCTCAGGAATAGTTTTCGCCTTTATAGTTTCACTACTGACACTGTAATTGTCTTTGGTAAGTAATGCACGCACATTTTCCATACCAGTTATATTGTAAGCTCTAAGCGGTAACATATAGGTAGTAATACCTTGCAGACCCTCTGGCATTTCTTTAAGTGATTTTTGTTGTTTTTGGTACAGACTCTCAGATACACTATCATCATAAGAAGTCAGTACTCCATTGATTATCATTGTTTGATTGTTTACTCCAATCTGTGAAAGTTCTTTTGCCGCTCTTTCTGCTTCTTTAAGAGGTGTCATTTCAGGGCGAGAAACCAGCATAAGCGTTGTTAAGTCTGCATCTCCCAAGGTTTCTACTGCCTTTTTATAAATTTCTCTTTTACTCTCCAATCCAGAAAGCTGACCTAAGCAAGATGCACCATGTGTGTTTTCGCTAATAAAATTGCTCCAGGCTGATGGTAATTGAAGCATTCTAAGTGTATGACCAGTAGGTGCGGTATCAAATATAATGTGGTCATACTCCTTTTGTACTTTCTCATCCGTTATAAACTTTGAAAATTCATTGAAAGCCGCAATCTCAACAGTGCAAGACCCAGAAAGCTGTTCTTCCATATTATTAAGCACTGCATCAGGTAATTTCCCGCGATAAGGTGCAATAACGCTCTCTCTGTGTCCTGCTGCTGCTTTTATTGGATCAAGGTTCGCAACAACTAGATTTGGTACTTCCTTAATTGGGATACCCTTATTGGTAAGTTCAGTGTTAAAAACGTCCTGTAAATTTGACGCAGGATCTGTACTTATAAGAAGAACTTTTTTCCCTCTATCAGCAAGGTTAACTGCTGTAGCACAAGCCGTAGAAGTTTTTCCTACACCACCTTTGCCTGTATAAAATAAGTATTTTGTAAGTTTAATATTTTGCGGATTGAAAACTTCCATGTTTAATTACCTCCAGTTTCATTATTAATTTAAAATACCAAACCACTCCATAGTGGATTGGTTTGGCATTTTCGTAATTTTTAATTTTCATAAACTACAACTACAGTATTAACAGCAGTTACCGTGGCCACAGCCACATCCTCCTGATTTAGGAGCCACTTTTATTTTAAAACTCTTAGGTTTCTGACCTAAAAAGCTTACTTCTACATCTAAAAGTTTCATTAATTCTTCATTTGTTGGATATCTTCCTACTAGCACAATTTCACCGTCTAAGATAGTAACTGGTAGGTCATCAATACCCTTTTCGTTTATGAACTTATTCACTACTTTATTATCCACAAACTCCTGTGGTGAACTTGAGAGGTTAAATCTCTGCACCTCAACGCCATTCTTTTTTAATCCATTAAGGACAGTTGAAACCCTAAGAAGCTCAGGATCAACCCCTACTCCACAAAGTCCTGTTGAACAACACATTGCAGCTTCAAATATTTGCATTTTTTTCATTAATAATCTCTCCAATCATTTTTTATTACTTTAATACTTTTAGCATTTTTAATACTCTTAATTATTGTTTGTTATGAGCTACTGGCTGCGGAAACCAATTACTAGTTTTGTTTGCTACTTTTACAAGAATTAGCATTACTGGTACTTCAGTTAATACCCCTACAACTGTAGCTAGAGCTGCAGGCGAGTCCATACCGAACAGAGCAATGGCAACGGCAACTGATAATTCAAAAAAGTTTGATGCTCCAATCATTCCAGCAGGTGCTGCAATATCATGTGTTAGTTTTAGCTTTCTACCTGCTAAATAAGCAATAAAGAAAATCAAAAATGTTTGAATAGTTAGTGGCACTGCAATCAATAAAATGTGTAATGGATTATTTAAAATGGTTTCACCTTGGAATGAGAATAGCAATACCAACATAAGTAGTAATCCAACAGTAGTTGCATTATCAAACTTATGGAGGAAGGTATTTTCAAAATATTCCAGCCCGTTTTTCTTTGTTACCATAATCCTTGTCAAAATTCCGAAAGTTAGAGGAATAACAACAAATAAAACTACTGATAAAATCAGTGTACGCAAAGGTACCGCAATGTTGCTAACGCCTAATAGGAGTTTCACTATAGGTATAAATGCAACTAATATAATTAAATCATTGGTGGCTACTTGCACAACGGTATAGGCTGGATTACCTTTTGTAAGAGAACTCCAAACAAATACCATAGCCGTACAGGGAGCAGCTCCTAGCAATATGGTTCCTGCAAGATATTGAGTAGCTAGTTCTGGTGCGATAAATGCTTTAAATACAACAAAAAAGAAAAATGAAGATATTGCATACATGGTAAATGGTTTTATAAGCCAATTTGTTATCCAGGTTATATACAAACCCTTTGGCTCCTTCCTAACATTCTTAATACTTTGGAAATCTACCTTCATCATCATGGGATAAATCATTACCCAAATAAGTATAGCAGTGGGGAGGGAAACCTTGGCATATTCAAACTGATTTAGGAATTCTGGAATTTGTGGAATAAACTTTCCACTAAGCACGCCTACTACCATACAAATTGCCACCCAAACTGTTAAGTACCTTTGGAAAAATCCCATATCCGATTTTTTAACTTCACTCATAATTAATCACCCCTTAATTTTTTAATAATTTTATATTTACAATGCCAATAAATTATGTTTCTATTTTGTTATTACATAAGTCTTGAAGTTTACATTTACACAATCTTTCGCAATACACTACCACACCACTTCTCCACTTAAATCAATTTCATTATTTTCAATTCTTTTCTTTAGATCTTTTATTTTTTCTTCAATTATTCTTGCTGTCTTTATAAATTCGTCATCAGATTTTCCGGTAGGGTCATCTAGTCCCCAATCTTCTACATGCCTGTGAGCCATTATTGGACAAACTACATTACATCCCATTTTTATTACAATATCAGCTTGTGGTATGTCCTCAATTAATTTGGATGTGTGAGTTTCATTCATGTCCATTTTATATAAATCCTTTATTATTCTCACCGCATCTTGGTTAATTTGAGGCTTAGTTTCAGTACCCGCTGAGTACGATTCAAACACCTCTGAGCCAAAGATCACTCCCAGTGCTTCTGCCATCTGTGACCTACAAGAATTGTGAACGCATATAAACGCTACCTTTGGCTTCATAAAATAATCCTCCTTTACTTCGGTGGTTTAATTATAAATATTTCTTAATTTCCTCAGCTGAGGGCACTCTTCCCATTATTTTCACTTTTTCATCAACTACAAGAGCAGGGGTTTTCATAACTCCATAAGCCATTATTTGTTTAAAGTCTTCAACTTTCTCTATAGTTGCCTCAATACCTAACTCCTCTACTGCCTTTCTTGTATTTTCCTCTAATTTCTTGCAACTTGAACATCCTGAACCTAAAACTTTAATTATCATAATAATCCTCCTTGCTCTCCCTTTAGTAGATAGCAACTATTAATTGTTATCCCCGTGAATTTATATTATTGTGCGAATGTAGAGCACAATCTTATTATATTTTTCTAGTACTAAATCATCATCTGCGATGCTGCAATATTAACGACTTCATAAGGAGATTTAGACTCTTACTGAAGTTTTTTTATTTCTTATAGCTTGTAACTCCCACTTATATAAGTGGGAGACTTTCCTTCTGAAATGTCGTTAAACTAATAAAAATGA
The DNA here is from genome assembly GCF_011065975.2 of Clostridium sp. FP1. Classification (NCBI taxonomy): domain Bacteria; kingdom Bacillati; phylum Bacillota; class Clostridia; order Eubacteriales; family Clostridiaceae; genus Clostridium; species Clostridium sp. FP1. Next base: position 4,727,910 of record NZ_JAAMNJ020000001.1, read on the forward strand.
AAACGCATTAAATAAATATCCTATTATAACTATACCTGTTGCAACTATAGCCACAAATATGGCTAATAATTTAGGTTTAACAACCTTACTAAGCATAATTATTGATGGAAGTGAAAGAGCAGTTACTGCCATCATAAAGGATAATACTGTACCAATTCCTACACCTTTGTCAAATAACGCTTCTGCTACTGGTAAGGTTCCGAATATGTCAGCGTACATTGGTATGCCAACAGCCGTAGCTAGTAATACTGCAAATGGATTGTTATTTCCAACTACAGTTTCTATTATTGATTGAGGTATCCAATTGTGAATTGCAGCTCCAATACCAACCCCTATTAAAACATATAGCCAAACCTTATGAAATACATCTTTAACTTGCTCCTTTGAATAAGATATTCGTTCATTTCTTGTCATCCCAATTATTTCTGCATCCACATTTTCTATCTCTTTCACATAACCTTCTACATACTTTTCAAGCCCTAATTTATCAATAATGCTTCCACCTACTACCGCTAAAATTAGTCCTACAACAACATAGGCTATAGCAATCTTAACACCAAAGAAAGACATTAAAATTAATAATGATGCCAAATCTACTAGTGGCGAAGATATAAGAAAGGAAAAAGTTATTCCAAGGGGTAGCCCTGCTGCGTTAAATCCAATAAATATTGGAATACTAGAGCAACTACAAAAAGGTGTAATTGTTCCAAGTAATGCCCCTAGTACATTTCCCTTGATGCCCTTAATATTTCCAAGAAGTTTTTTTGTCCTTTCTGGTGGAAAATAACTTTGGATATAGGATATAAGGAAAATCAATACTGATAACAGTATAAATATTTTTATGGTGTCATAAATGAAAAAATGTACACTGCCACCTAATCTTTCTTTAATTGATAACCCAAATACATTTTCTACAAGTCCCTTAATAAGATTTGATAGCCAAGTCATTTTTAAAATCTCATTATTTATCCAACTAAATATTTGTGATATTACATTCATTCTTGTCACCTACCTGTATAATATTTTTTTCATTTATATTGTGAAATTAAATCATACCTTCTCAATTGTTCATTATTTTCCAAAATATATCTTTAACTATTAGGATTGCATTTATTTTTAAACATTTCTGTATACTCATCACCCTTTTGAAGGTTTTTTAAATCTTTTTCTATGGTATCGTAATCTTCTAAATTTATGATTATTTTCTCCAATATGTCTTTAAGAAGCTCATTATCCTTATCTATGTAATAGTATATAAATTGTTCTTGTCTTTCATCTTTTACAAAGCCCATATCGCGAAGTTTACCTAAGTGCTTTGAAATTTTAGGCTGACCTTCTTCTAGTATTCCTTGAATCTGGCATACACAAAGTTTTTTATGATATAGAAGCACCAAAATTCTCATACGTGTTTCATCAGATAACACTTTAAACAAGTTCAATAATTTTTCCATCCGTTTCACATCCTTTAAAGCAAATAATAATATAGCATATATCCATATGGGTATATGAGTATAGTATTCTTAAGTAATCCTTTTGTCAACTGCTTTTGAAAAAAAGTGCCACCCAAATTAACCATCTATTTATAAAATGGGAAGTATAGTATAATAACTTAAATAAAGTCATGGACAATAGCGTATTTTTATTTTAAATCAAATTTTATATACATTTTAAAGTTATATAAGGAGGGATATTTACATGGAAAATGAAAAAGAAAAATCAGATACCGAAAAAATCGTAAATGAAATATTAGAACAAGGAGAAATTTTTAACGATATTGAAGAAGAACTACTACATGAATTAATTGGAAATAAAATATCCAAAGATAACGTGATTGCTCATGCACAAACTCTTACTTTTGGAAATAAAATGGCGGATAAAATAGCTGCATCAGTAGGAAGCTGGAGTTTTATAATAATTGCATTATCAGTTATAGTAATATGGATAGTATTAAATTCCATGTTCAAAAATTTATTTGACCCGTTTCCATTTATACTCCTTAATCTAGTGCTATCTTGCACTGCCGCTATACAGGCTCCTGTAATCATGATGAGTCAGAATAGACAGGAAGATAAAGATAGAATAAAATCAACAAATGATTATAAAATAAATCTTAAATCTGAATTAATAATTCAAGATTTGCATAAGAAAATGGATATATTAATTCAAAATCAAAAAATATTAGTAGAGAATCAATCTAAAATGGTAGAATACATTGATAGTTTACCAAAATAAAGTGCCATCCAAGCAGCAATTAGCAAGTTGTATAATTTCACTGTTTTATTTAAAATCAATTTAGAAATTAATAATCATTTTATAAATAAAATAATGGGAAATGGATTATCTTATTAATAATCCATTTCCCATTCTTATATCTACCTTATATTAATAATTTTCAGCTAATACCTCAAAATATGCTTTTGGATGTGCACAGGCTGGGCATATTTCTGGAGCACTTTTTCCCTCAAAAATATAACCACAGTTGATACATTTCCAATTAACTACTGTATCTTTATTGAATACTGAATTATTTTCTATATTGCTTAATAGTTGTCTATATCTTTCGTCATGATGCTTTTCAACCTCAATAATTTTTCTATAAACAAAAGCAACATCAGCAAATCCTTCTTCCTCAGCAACTCTTGCAAATTCTGGATAAAGTTCTGACCATTCTTCCTTTTCTCCATTTGCTGCCCATAATAAATTTGATTTAGTATCTGATAAGCCTACAGGATATGTAGCATTGATTTCTACCACTTCTCCATTTAAACTTGTGCTTAAAAATTTAAAAAATCTTTCAGCATGCTCTTTTTCATTTCCTGCTGTTTCTGTGAATATATTAGATATTTGTACATATCCCTCTTTTTTCGCTACAGACGCATAATAAGTATATCTATTCCTAGCTTGTGATTCACCTGCGAATGATTTCATTAGATTTTCAGCTGTTTTTGTACCTTTTAACATTTTCATAAAATGCCTCCTTCTTTCTCCGAAGAGAAAATAATTGTGTATACTAAAGTATTCTATAAATGATATAGCTTTCCTCTTTTAAGGCATCTTATTTTTAAAAAGTTGGAATTATATTTCCTTTATATTTATCTTCAATAAATTTTTTAACTTCTGGAGAATTTAAAGCCTTTGAAAGTGCCTGTATATAAGGTTTAGTTTTATCTTCACTTCTAACTGCAATCACATTTGCATAAGGAGAATCTTTTGATTCAATTGCTAGTGAATCCCTTGTTGGATTTAATTTAGCCTCTATAGCAAAATTTGAATTTATAACTGCTGCGTCCACATCTTTTAGTATCCTTGGAAGTTGAGGAGCATCTAGTTCAGTTATTTTAAGTTTTTTTAGATTTTCCGTAATATCAAGTTTTGAAATAAGTTCACCACTTTTTAATTTAATGAGTCCAGCATTTTCAAGTACTCTAAGTGCTCTCGCTCCATTCGTAGGATCACTTGGAATAGCTATTTCAGCCCCATCTTTTAAATCACTGAGTTTTTTATATTTACTAGAATACACGCCCATAGGTTCTAGATGAACCTTTACAGTATAGTCAAGTTTTAGATTTTTTTCTTTACTAAAAGATTGCAAATAAGGTATATGTTGAAAGAAATTAGCATCTAGTTGTCCTTCAGCTAGTGAAGTGTTTGGTGTTACATAGTCAGTAAATTCTACTATTTCAAGTGTATATCCTTCTTTCGCAAGGATTGGCGCTGCCACCTCTAATATCTCTTTATGAGGCACAGGCGTGGCACCTACTTTAATGATTTTTTTCTCGGGTGCTACCTTTGCAGGTGCAGCCACTTCTTTTTTTGCTCCACAACCACTTACTGTTAAGATCACAACTATTGTTAATAATACGCTTAATATTTTTTTCATTTTTAATTTTCCCCCTCGTATTTCTGTGGTGTAGATAACAATTATTAATTGTTATCCCCCTCGCATTTGTATAATTTAAGATTTATCTAATCATTTTTCTGTACAATAAATTTCCTAAGGCTTGAATAATTTGCACAACTACAATTAAAATAATAACAGTGTATATCATAATGTCTGTTTTAAATCTATAGTAGCCATATTTTACTGCTACATCTCCCAGGCCACCGCCACCAATTGTCCCAGCCATAGCGGAGTAACCTATAATATTTATTATTGTTAAAGTAACTCCAAGAACTATAGATGGCATTGCCTCTTTTACCATAACCCTAAATATAATTTGATAGGTTTTTGCACCAACAGATTTAGCCGCTTCAATGATTCCGTAATCAACCTCCAGTAGTGCAGATTCTATTATTCTTGCGGCAAAAGGAGCTGCTCCTAGAGTTAATGGAACTATAGCTGCATTAGTACCTATGGTTGTTCCAACAATAAGTTTGGTTAAAGGGAATATAGATATCATTAATATAATAAACGGAAAAGAACGAAGCATATTTACTACTAAGTTTAAGCTTTTATAAATTAGAACATTTGGTCTTAGCCCTTTAGGACTACTTATAATAAGTCCCACGGCTGTTATAAACCCCAAAATCACTGTAAAAATTGTAGACACCCCTACCATATATATTGTGTCTAAAAGTGCAGGTAGTAAAACATCTTTAAATAGCATTTATATCCCCCCCTCCTTATATTCATCTTTCTTCAATAAGTAATTAATAAGCTCCCATTCTATAGATTTTCCATCTAAATATTTTAATATTTTTTCCCTATTTTCATCACTTGCATTTATTATAAGACTTCCCATTACATTATCTCTGAATTTTTCAAGCCTGCCCCATACTATTGAAAAATCTATATTTAACTCCCTGGCTATGGAAGTTATTACGCAACTCTGGCTAATTTCTTTTGGAAAAAATATTTTAATATTATGCCCTGTACTAGGTAATAATTCTTCCTCTCCTATAAGTGTTTTCATTTCACTTGTTGGTCTAATAAATAATTCATCTGTAATACCGCTACTTTTAATCTCACCTCCTTCTAAAAGAATAAATTTATTACAAATCTCTTTTACCACCTCCATTTGATGTGTAACCACGATAATTGTTATATTAAATTTGTTATTGATATCTCTTAAAAGCTCCAATATAGATTTTGTAGTTTTAGGATCTAATGCAGAAGTAGCTTCATCACAAAGTAATATTTTTGGATTAAGTGCCAAGGCTCTTGCAATTCCAACTCGCTGCTTTTGTCCTCCGCTAAGTTCGCGTATATTGCTATTTACTTTATCATTAAGTCCAACTAATTCTATTAAGCTATCTACTCTTTCTTTAATAAAATTTTTGTCATTTCCCCATACTTCCAGTGGAAATGCAATATTTTCAAAAACATTTTTTCTGTTAATCAAATTGAAGCTTTGAAATATAATACCTACATCTTTTCTAAATTCCCTAAGCTCTTTTGAACTTAACTGCTTTACTTCTTTTCCCATTATATTAATGCTGCCTGTATCATAGGATTCAAGCCCATTAAAACATCTAAGTAAAGTGGATTTGCCAGCACCACTGTGACCAATAACTCCATAAATATCGCCTTTATCCACTGTAAAAGAAACACTATTTAATACTTTCTCCTTGGAAAAACTTTTACTTACGTCACAAACTTTAATCATAAAATCTCATCTCCTCTTCATAACTTATTACTTTTTTTATTGCAAGTATCGCTACTCGCAATTATTTTCCTAAAAAAAATAGAACCCAAGAATAAACTTGGGCTCTAATGCCAAACTTATTCTTATCTCGCAGCAATGCTGCAGGATTTAACACCATGTATCATATATGATACTGGTTGTCGGGTTTCATAGGGCCATTCCCTCCACCTCTCTTGATAAGACAATATTAAATTTTATTTTAAATTTATTTTAAAAACCAAAAACCTCTCCCATCAATATAAATGATGAAAGAGGTATAAAATTACAAGGTTACCTCTCTCATCTTCCGCTAAGTTCTAAGGAACTTAGCGCAGGAATTAGCACCTTTTCAGACGAATGATATCTGACGGTTGCCGAGGTGTCATAGGGCCAGTCCCTCTACCTCTCTTGATGAGAATTAATTGATTTATTAAATTAAAGTTATATTATCACCATTTCGAGGAAATGTAAAGGTATTTTTTTATTTTTTCTTATACTGACTTTCATAATCTCTCTGCATATTACTCTCAAATTTTTTAATGTATGTACTTCAAAACTCTTGAGGTGTAATTTTAAATCTGTTTAACGTATCTGAATAATACATTAGCACATCCCCTAGCTCCTCAATAAATCGCTCTCTTATCCTTGGATCATTCATAATTCCATCTTCCGTTTTCTTTTTTATTATTGCAATTGCTTCGCCAATTTCTTCAATCATATAAAGTATGGAAATCTTACCTTGCGCAGGTTCCATTGGACTCCAGGTATCTTTGTGTTTTTCCCATAACTTATGCGACATATCTAACATTTCTGATATTGATAAATCTTGAACAATATTTTCCATTATATTCTCTCCTTTTATAATAATTAAGTTTCACTATTATTGCGAGGTTGTTCCGATTGCAAAGTCCAAAAACCATTTTCTTCAGATGCTTTAATTAACTTTGTTAAAAGAACCTTCCCTATTCCTTGGCCTTTATATTTTTCAGCAATATAAATACTTACTTCCGCTACTCCCTTATAAACACATCAACTTGAGACTTTACTCAGAGCTACCACCCCAGCACATTGTCACCTAAGCGAGCAACTAATCTACATGAATTTATGTGACTATTATCCCAATTTTCGTAAATAGGTACTTCTGTCTGAAATGTTGCTATTCCTGTTTTAATACCTTGCAGATAAATATTTGCTACTTGCTCCCAATCTGATTGTATCATTACTTCAATTTTATATTCCATTTTCCCTCCCCTAGTAGGACCTATTTTTCTATATATCCTTTTACATTTTCAAATATATTTACTTTATTATTAGTGAACCTTATGTTTATATCATCATCTTCCACGCTACAATATTAATGCGAACTTCATTGGAATTTACGTAAACAAACTTTACAACATGCTATAATTATAGTTAATATAGGTACTAAGCAATTTGAATCGCAGCATAGATTAGCTAAATATCAAAAATTGTAAGAAGAAAAAAATAGGAAATTAAAAGAATAATTTGGGATGAGGTTAAATATGATTTATAAACGCAATAGGTTATTTTATGGATTTATGATAATAATTGTAATTATTTTAGGATTATGCTCAAGAAAGATGGCTACTGTCATACCAGATTTTTTGAATACATATTTGGGTGATGCTCTGTGGGCATTAATGATTTTTCTTGCTTTTGGTTTTATTTTTAAGGATATGAAAACAAAGTTAGTTGCATTGATGGGAATATCATTTTGCTATATTATTGAATTAAGCCAATTGTATCATGCTATTTGGATAGATAATATGAGAAAAACAACTTTGGGTGGATTGGTATTAGGATATGTATTTTTATATACTGACTTATTAGCCTATGCTATTGGCATTGGATTAGGTATAATTATTGATTACTACATTGCATTGTATAAATCTAGAATTGACAAAGCATAGCCACCCCATTTTTTTACAGCCGCCATATCCAACTATATCATTATTTTCATTAAATACACCCACCGTAAAACTTTCTAGGCTTCCCTTAATGCCTTAACCTTAAACTAATGGAATCCTAAAATGGATTCCATTAAAATTCTTTATATTATTCACACTAATCATGTTCTAATCTAAATGTGAAATATCCGCCTCTAAAATAATTTCAATTTTCTTATCTTCCACTTCGAGTACTGTTAAACATGTATCATACATAAAGGGTTTACTCCAAAAATCCTCAATAGAATAATTCTTGATTATTGAATAGATTGCCTTTATTACAGCTGTATGGGTTACTATTAAAATATTTTCACCAGTGGTATTATTTATAATATCATATAATGCCTTTTTTACCCTGTGAATCAATTCATGGAAGCTTTCTCCCTCTATAGGTTCATACAATTGAGGCTTGTTCCAGAAATTAAACTGCTGGGTAGGATATAGCTCTTTTACTTTTTCATGGTCCATACCTTCCCATATACCAAATCCCATTTCTTTTAAATCTTCAATTTTAATTATCTCAGTATTTTTATTTCCTCGAATGTATTTTGCTGTGTCAAAAGCTCTCCCCAGTGGACTGCAATAAATATAATCAAAATCTATAGCCTGCAAACTCTCACCTAGCTTTTTAGCGTTATCAACACCTATTTCAGTTAAATTTGAATCTTGCCAGCCCTGCATCCTACCTTCTTTATTCCACTCCGTTGCTCCATGTCTTGTTATATATATTTTCAATTTTCACCCATCCCCTGACTATAATAAAATAATATATAATATCAAATAATTATTATATATTGCTACTGTTTAAAAGACATTTGGCACTCTTTAGAAACATTAAATCTCTACTCTGAATGAATTTTCCAAGATAATTATCTGGTGTATCATTTTCAAGAATAGATATAGCTTCATCTAAGGTCACCCATTTTAGTTGAAAACCACTATTTCTTTCGACCTCTGTAAATGATGGCTCTTTAATATCACCTTTTACCTCAGAATAATAGCAATATGATATTTGTAATAATTCATGCTTATCTCTATATTCTATGATTGTACCAATTTCACCCAAAACATCAATATTAACTCCAGCTTCTTCCATTACTTCACGATTTAAAGCAGTTTTAATGTCCTCACCTGCTTCAATTCCTCCGCCTGGTAGCTTGTGATAGTTATTCTTTGATACAAATAATAAGGCTATTTTTCGTGAATCATTTAGTACAATTGATCTTGATGCTTTCCTAAGCTTATATGAAATATTTATATTTTCATAATTGTAACCAATATCTTTTTCATATATTTCTTTTATTAAATCCATTGCATTTTGCCTCCTTATTTTAAATATGTCATTAATAAATATTTGCTCAATTAATAACTTTCTGCTCTATATTCCCTATTCTAACACACTTTCCGGTTCAAATATACGTCATGATTTTTTCTTACATTGATAGTGCCTACATCAAGACTTAAAGTGACTTTGGTCCTATAAACTTTGAAACTATTTCTGGTTAACTCTTCTTTTTTTTCCATTAGATATTTCTATAATATACTGCTTTGCTTGCCTTCTATTTTTAAACACTATAATTTGTTTATCTTTACTTTTTTCGAGTCTATTTATGTTTACTTGTCCTGAGGCCTTAGGAAAGTTCCAAATATATTTTATAAATTCAAGGTCAAACTTCTCAGGACAACCCTCTGGCATATCTGGTCTTACTTTATTTATATTTGTTATAACTCGTTTAAAATAACTCAGCAAACATACTGTCCTACTTAATTTAAAGCAAATTACTGTATCAGCTTTTTCAAGACGAATATCCATGGTACCACCATAATTACCATCTACTATCCATTCACAGCCTAATATTAAAGACTTTTGTTTTTTTACCCAGTCTTCCTTTGGGGTCTCAATCCAGCCATTATTCCAAAATTCTTTATCAAGATGAATAAGTGGGAGGCCTGCTACCCCTGCAAGTTTTCTTGAAAATGTACTCTTGCCACTACCTGGTGAACCTATTACCATTATTCTTTTTCCTATATTATTCATCTATACCCCCTTTAATCTTTAACATTTTTATTATACAAAATATAAATATAAGTTTAAATCATTTAGAATATTATATATAAACTTATGTTTTATCTTTAAATATTCTTTTTACTCCTGCAAGCTTACTATCATCAAAACTCAACTTATAAATATCAGGCATACTAAGCTGTTTCCAAAATTCATAGTGGTATTTACTATCAAAAAAATTCATTATTAAAACCATAATATTGCCATGAGTACCAATAACAATATTCTTACCATTATGCTTATTTAGCACCTTATTAAGTGAAAGAATCCCTCTGTTTTGTGCTTCTAGATTTGACTCCCCACCCTCAAAAGCATAATTGAAGTTTGTCCACAATTTAGTTATATCACTTTCAAAATTCTCTACTAAGCCTTCTGCTATTTTTCTTTCCTTAAATCCATCCTCAAGTATTATCTCAGTACCAATTTGTTTCGCTATACCTTCAACTGTTTGGATTGCACGTTTATATGGACTTGATAAAACAGTATCTATATTTTCAGTTAATAAAATTTTCGTTATTCTCTCTGCATCTCTATATCCCTTTTCTGATAATGGCCGATTTAATTCGTCTGCAGTATAGATAGACATGGCATGTCTTACTAAATATATATTTGTATTCACTCTTTTTTCTACCTCTCACCTATAAATTTTTTTAATGTGGCTACATGCATTGGATAAAATCCATTTTCATTATTATATAACATATCTTTTAATTCATTTATGGAAATCCATCTAATATTTTTAGTTTCATTTGTTTTATCTAATATTTGTCCTGAAGCTTTACATATAAAAGTCTGAACCATGATAGGATAATTACCCTCTATATTTTGAGAACAAGCAAAAGGAATATAATTTATAACCTTGAACCCATTTGATTTATTAATTACCCCTTCATCTTCTCCTAGGATTTCAATGACCTTAAGCCCTGTTTCTTCAAAAATCTCCCTTCTTAAACAATCAAATATATTTTCAAATTCTCTAATCTTTCCTGCGGGTATTTCTATTAATCCGTTCTCTGCCCCGCCATTCTCCTTGCACCTCTCCTGAATCAAAATATAGTCAATTCCTTTTTCACGTTTAGTTATAATTCCACCAACTGCTGGTTTTGAAAACACTTCCATTTTAAAATCTCCTCTATAAAATTCTATAATAAGCTTTTTTATTTTCCGCCTTTTCATTTGTAATCTTATATCTATTCTACAAGTATTTACTAAATCCTTTCTAATTTTATATTTTCTTGCCTTATGTACCATTTACGTAAATACTATAATAATAATCCTATAGATGTCATTAAAAAAAGCTGACTTTCAACAACCCGTTCCGTTATGAGGTGCAAAATGCAAAAATGATTGTTTTTTGTACCTATAATTGCTTATAAATTCACACGCATAAACCCCCTATATTTAACAAATAATATAGATGGTTTATGTGTAAATAATTCAGACTATATGAACATTATGAATTAATTTTGGATTTTGCGAACCAAGTTATAGATATAAAATATCCTATTATAGGGGAAACTCCGTATCCCATCAATGGAACTGGAAAATTTCCAAATAGAGTAGAAATTAAAATAATTATAAAATACATCCCAATGCTTACTGATAACAATTTATATTTTTTTGGTGAAAAAAATATAAATGGCAGTGGCAATATTACAAGAGAAATAACCCCTAAACTAAGCCATATTATTCCCATATTCGCTACCAAACTAACTATATTTTCAACATAAGATACAGGTGGTAATCCATCTAAAAATACCCATGAAATAATAATCAACGCAGAAAGTAATACTACAATACAAGAACGAAAAATATTGTTATTAATCTTATTCCATAACAATAGTATCATTGAAATAGCAAATGCAGTTAGCATAGAAGCATCTGGTTGCATCGCAAGTAAAATTGATATAACTATTGTAATAGCAGCTGAAAACCACCAATCTCTTATTTGTAACAATTTCCATAGTTCTATAATTATAATAGGCAGTACAATTACTGCAACGTAAAACTTAATTGGCCCAACAGATATCCATCTATGAACTCCTTCTATTCCTGAACTAATAAAAGTTAGAAATAAAAGAATTACTGCAACTATAATAGTAGTGGTATTAGTGCTTGCATTATTTTTAACTTTAGATTTTTTTAATAGTATAAAGTATGAAATCATTCCAGCTAATACTAAATAAAAAATATTTTGACCAAAAATAGCAATTGGTACTTTATTGGTGTACATTGCTATCACCCCAATAATTATTGATGGTACCGCCATCAATAACGGTATAAAATTCAATAACCTCAATTTTTTCATTTTTAACTCCTTACCAAATAAATATATTTTCATATTCTCTAATCTTACCTGCGGGTATTTCTATTAATCCATTCTCTGTTCCACCATTCTCCTTGCATCTCTCTTGAAGCAATATATAGTCAATTCATTTTTCTCTTTTAATAATAATCCCACCAACTGCCGGTTTTTAAAATACTTGCATTTTAAAATCTTGTCTATAAAATTCTATAATAAACTTTGTTATTTTCCGCCTTTTCATTTGTAATCTTATATCTATTCCACAAGTATTTACTAATTTCTTTCTAATTTTATATTTTCTTGCCTTATGTACCATTTACATAAATACTATAATAATAATCTTATAGATGTCATTAAAAAAAGCTAACTTTCAACAACTCGTTCCGTTATGAGGTGCAAAATGCAAAAATGATTGTTTTTTTCACCTATAAGCACTTATAAATTCGCACACATAAACCCTCTATATTCAACAAATAATATAGAGGGTTTATGTGTAAATAATTCAGACTATATGAAAGTTACGAAATACTAGTCTTGCTAATATAAATTTAAGGCTTGCTTTACCATATATTTTTCTTACTATTGGACTTTTCATTCTTAGTGGCTTTCTATTTAAATTTCTCTGGTTGTTTAAATAAATAATGTAAAAATAGACTTGCTACTGCTAACTTATATTTTTTCTCAATGGAAATGGAATTCGCATCATTCATAAAACTCTGCACATCTTCTACCACAAGTCCTGCATATATGGCTAAAGTTTCATAGTTAATTTCAAACTCAGCTATTAATACATCTATTACGGCCTTAACTCGTTCATCTTCATTTATTCTCCCATAAGATAGCACAGAAACTATACTTGATAAAGATATAGGGCTGGGAATATTTGAATTATTTACATTCTCTCTATTATTCTCAGTAAAATTCTTTAAGTTAGTAAAAAAATCAATGAAAATATTTTTTCCATCCATAAAATCTTTTAACCATGCATAATCTATTCCAGTTATTTTACTCAAAGATTTCAGTTCAATTTTATAATTTTTAATCAGGTTTTGTATATCTTCCCTAAGAATAGAATCATTCTGATTTACATTTTTACTTACATTTTGTCTTATAATATCAATCTCCATATATTTTCACCTTAACTTTCATAATATTCTACGATGTTTTTTTCACTGCATAAAAAACTTTATACGTCCTATCCTCAATTGTAAACCATTCATCCATATTAAATCTCCTCTATGAAATTCTACAATCACCCTTCCAAAACCACTTTAGCACATTCATATTTTCTCTTCATAATCTCCTTTGCTTCTGGGCACAATTTGTTCCAGCTTCTTTCAATTTTTCCACTTACCCACTCAGCACCTTCTTTTACCTCCATTTTTTTATTATGATAAGCCAGATGTAATAATGATGGAACCTGATCTATATGAGCCATTGCATCCGCACTTGCTATACATACCGCTTCTTTAGTTTTTTGCTGCTTTTTTACGCTACCCCTGTGACATAGGATGCAGTCTTTTATAATTTCTATTTTTTCCTTTGGATAATCTAACTCTTTAAGAATTCTCTCTGCTTCTATAGCTCCATATATATGATGCTGCTCATACATGTTTTTATCTTTTACACTTGCATAATCATGTAGCAATGCTGCTATCTCAACTAGCTCTTCGTTAGCACCCAACCTTTTCGCCAAAATTTTAGCATATTTAACTACACCAACAATGTGACATGACCAGCCTTCATAACCAAATATATTATCTTTACTCTTACACTGCTCTTCTACTATTTTTGAGATGGTGCTTATTAATTCTCTTGTATTTAACCCTTTTACTGCCCATTCAAGTAAAATAGGTTGAATTTGTGGGTATGTTAAATTCTCTGGCATATCATCAAATAAGGCAATTTCTCCAATTTCTAAATCAGGTAGTTCTTCCAACTCTTCAATTTCTGCATAATATAATCTTCCATAGCTTTCATTAAAATCTTCTTTTCCTTCAAAATACTTGCATAAGTAATCACCTATAGGTTTCATATTAAATTTCACTGCGCCAGTTTCTTCTTTTAATTCCCTTGCTGCAGTATCATTAATATCTTCATTTAATTCTCTATGTCCTCCTGGCGTTTCCCAAGTTTCTCTTTCTTTATGCTTACAGTAGACGAATTTACCCTTGTACTTTGAAACTATGACGGCAAATTTTAACTCTTTATCCTTCACTGTCCCTAAATCATATACTTTAGTTTCCATACATACCCTCCATAAATAATCTTATACTTCTCCCCTATTAAGTTTTCCTTAATAGCATTCATCATTTTTTTATTAACAGCCATACGCACCTTGCAATTCAATAAACCTTTCCTTGGTCATTTTAAATAAAATCTCACTATCAGACCTTGATACTATGTTAAACCCAAAGCTTTGTAGAGCCTTTTGACCTTTTTCATTTATCACATCATCATAAATAACTTGTCCACCGAAATCATAGAAATAGTAACTTAAGAGAAGACTTATTGCTTCTTTACCATATCCTTTGCCTCTATATTTACTTTGTATTTTTATATTGAAATCTGCCTTTTTCTCTTCTGCATCAAATCTATGAAAACTTACTTCTCCAACTGAGACGTCATCATTATTATAGATTAAGCAGTAAAAATTCTTTCCATCTGATGGGTCTACCATTTTTCTATACCATAATTCTCTTTTTTCTGTTGGAAAGGGTACAACTCCACCAACATCATTCATGGTTTCTTCATCTGACCATAACTCCGCTATAAAGTCTAATTCAGCAAAATCAGGCTGCCTTATATAAACTAATTTTTCATCTATTCTAAAGTTATTTAACAGTATTACTCCCTCCAAGCATCTTAATAAAATTTTTCTGACTCTTCCTATTAATATATTCATGATTTTCATAGAATTTATGAGCATTTAATCTATCAGCCCCTTGTATAAACTAAAATTTTGCCATAAAAATTTTAGTCCCCTCCACTTTCCATGAATTTAATGCTAATGATCTAAATATTATATTCAACTTTGGCAGTTCTAATAATCCCCATATAAATATCATTACAATAAACGTCATTAATTAATGCACCTTCTCTGTCTATTCCTTCTTTTACAAATCCACATTTTTCATAACATTTTATTGCCCTTGCGTTATAATCTAAGACTCTTAAATACACCTTATGATATTCTAAAACTTCAAAGGCATAATCTAAAACCATTTTAGTAACCTTTGTTCCAATCCCTGCGCCATACAAGTTGTTGTCATATATTTCAATAGATAATTTGGCTTTGTTATCTTCTTTATATGGCCTAAGGCCAACGATTCCAATACAATTGCCATTATACTCAATAACCCACTTACATGGATGTTGAATTATTCTTTCATACCATTTCATAGCTTCATCTATGGTGAATTCACCTAGCTTACTGATATTACCACCGCACATTATAACGCATTCCATATCTAGTCCTAACTTTTTACGGCTAGCAATATCTTCTTCTATTGGTTGCCTTAATATAATATTATAGTTTTCTAATTTCGGAGCATTATTCACACTATTACCCCCTACAATACTCAATTTAACTTTAATTCAAATATTTTTTCCTTATCATTGCTATTTACTTCTACAAAACCCATAGCTATAAATAAATTCTATGATCGCTTATTCTACATGACTGAATAATATTTTTAATAGCCATCTAACCTCCTTCTTATCACTAAGTCTTATGCTCCTAGCGGAATGTTTAATTCTATTATTGAATCTTCATTTTCATCAATAATTTCAACACTTATTGTATTAACAACTGTCCCAAATACATCATCTATATTCTTGGTTTCCTCTACTGCCATTTCAAAAGCGTCCAAATCACTAATACTACCAACAGTCATATGTGGCAAAAAATCTATCTCCTTTAACCATTGCGGGTAAAATTCTTTTAAAATCCCCTTATACAATCTTTTATGTATCTCTACTATTTGAGCATTACCTTCTTTTATATTTAGAAATAGATAGGTTCCTGCTAGGGTGGAAGCAGTAATTCCACTAAGGCTAATATGAAAAGCTTTTATGTCCAACACCATAATTTCTATATGCTCTTTTAGCTTATTTGTATCTATTTCACTTTCAAAAGGAAACACCAAGGTAATATGAGGTTTTACACACTCTGCAAGTGGATCATATTTTTTTCTTATATCATCTATAATCTCTTCATTTTCAAAATGTGGAAATATCATAATACATCGCTTTATCATATAATTCGCATACCTTCTTCAATCTTTTTCATATCCCAATTTACCATTCTCTCCTTAAAAATCTCATGCATCATGTTAATGCTTACCTCATTAAATTTAAGCCATTCATACTTATCATGTTCATCTGATAATTTAAAATCGCCCTCTTTTATTTTGCATAAATATATAACCCCTGTTATCTGATGATTTTTCGAAATAAAATTCCAGGTATCTAATAATCTTATAGGCTCTACAACAAAATTTGTTTCTTCCTTTAATTCTCTTATAAGAGTTTCTTCTGCGGTTTCTCCAAACTCCATCCTACCGCCTGGCAGTTCATAAAAATCATGCTTTGCTCCAGTCTTGTGTAATGCTAAATACTTACCATCTCTTAGTATAAGTGCTTTTGTAGCAAATTCGATTTTGCTCGTTTCCATTTAAATCACTCCAATATTTATAATTTTTGCTCTCAATTGGGTTAACTTACTTTCAAATTCATATAGCCCCTAAATATTTTAACATGTATACTTGATTATACCATTTTATACTAAATTTCTCTATCCGTTCCGCATTTCTATTTTACAGATTATTTTTAGATAAAAACAAGAGGCACTCCATAAGAGTACCTTTTCTAATCTGAACCAATACTTATATATTCATATAGGTCTTTTTTAATTTCACCCTATAGCCACTTGTTACTTTTCGTCGACTGTCCAATAATCTTTTGGCATTTGTACTACCTTCCCCGTCAGTGGATTAACCATAAAATATTTATTACCAATAGTTGATTTGATTTCATAATAATACGCTCTATTTGATACAAACAATTGTTCTGGGTTATTAACTAGAGGCACAGTATCTTTCTCCTTAGAAATGTCAATAAACACAGTATTTCTACTTGAATGTACATATCGCTGAACAATTTGCTTTCCTTCATCGTATGTATATTTTGGTAAAGTATAGTAAATTATTAAAGGTGAAATAAATAATATTAGCCCAATCGCAATAATTTTTAATTTCAAATAAGCATTTTGGTTTTTAAATAACGCTTTATAGTAAATTGGTTGACCTATAAACAAAATAAAAATTCCAATGTTGTATATTCCCGCATACTTATTGGCGATCTTGTAGGCAAAATACCATTCCAATAATGATATTAATGTAATACAAATAAATATAATATCCTTTGTTTTTTTATCTTTAAATATCTTCATTTATACCACTCCCATCTTCCTTCAATATTAATTCATATTCTCCTTCAATTTTTTTATTACTCATTAAGTCATCACCTGGGGTTATATAGTACTATCCAGGGCTAAATCTTTTCACTATTATATCATCCGTTTGAAATAAAATCCATATTTATAACTAATTTTACATTTCGACCTATGTAGCCCTTCTTTCTTTAGCTATTAAATTAATATTAATGAATAATTCTATGTATACTGAATAAAAAACACTCCTTATTGGCAATAATTGAAGTAAGTTAATTATTAAATATTAAGGGGGAGTATTCTTATGTCAGACATTTCTAAAGAGATTTTAAGAGATTATATCAAGGATCAAAATTTTACAAGTACAAATGAGATTCTAGCTTCTGTAAAGGACATGTTTAGAGACATCCTTCAAGAAGCATTAGAATCAGAGCTGACTTCACAACTTGGATATGACAAATACGATGTATCAGAAAAACAAACACTAAACAGTAGAAATGGACATTCTAAAAAGACCGTAAAATCCGAACTTGGAACAATAGTTCTTAACATACCGCGTGATAGAAAAGGTAAATTTAAATCTAAAATTTTGCCTAAGTATCAAAGAAATATAACCGGTATTGAAGATAAAATATTGGCTCTTTATGCAAGCGGAATGACTACAAGAAGCGTCGCTGAGCAAATTAAAAATCTATATGATGTTAAAATATCCGCTGAAACAGTATCAAATATATCAAACAAGATCATTCCTGTGCCTCTTCCTTAATGATTTTAGGTGTATTTTTTTATTTTAGTCATTATCCCTATATCCATTTATAAAATAAATAAACTGTACAATCTCACCTTTGATGAAGATGTACAGTTTTTATTTTTTTATTTTAAATTCTTTTATAATGGGTGGCACCTTTTTTTCTTATTATTAATGACCCCCTTCCATCAGAATATCAAGCATCCTACTCCTATTATTAATAAAACTCTTCATTATCTGATAGTTTTCAGTTTCCTCATATTCAACAACTTCTATCTTTTCTTTTATTTCATAAATGGTTGATTCAGGATAGGCCATTATAATTGGAGAATGGGTTGCAATAATAAATTGAGAACCCAACTTAATTAACTCATTTATCCTTGTAAGCATAGACATTTGCCTTGAAGGAGATAATGCAGCCTCTGGTTCGTCTAGTATATACAGCCCATTACTGCCAAACCTATTCATAAATACAGCAAAAAAAGACTCTCCATGAGATTGTTCATGTAGTGATTGCCCTCCGTAGGAAGACACCAGCCCTGGACTTTCTCTATCAAGTTCATCAATATTTGTTGCAAGATTATAGAAACTCTCCGCTCGCAAAAAAAATCCATTCTTAGGCTTTTTAACTCCCTTAACTAACTTTATATATTTGTATAATTCTGAGTGCGTATCCATAGATGAAAAGTTGAAATTAATTGTTCCACCTTCTGGATTAAAGCCATAGGCAGTTGCTATGGCCTCCAAAATCGTTGATTTACCCGATCCATTTTCCCCTACAATAAATGTTACTTTTGGATGAAACTCTAAACTTGATAGTTTCTCTATGGCAGGTAAGCAGAAAGGATATTTTGAAAAAGATTCTATATCATCTTTATTAAGTTGTATGCTTCTTAAATATTGACTACACTCTAACAACCCCATATTCATCCTCCAATTTAGTTTTCTATTCAAACAGTTCATTTATAATTGGAATAATATTGATTAATGGTTCTTCATAAGGATGAATTTCTTTAATAACCTTAATGACATTTTTAACGTATTCCCTTTTGCATCTTATCTCAATCTTACATTCTTCACCTTCATAATTTCATTCAAATATAATTTATATTATAGCACGTATTAGTAATATCCTTACATATTACAAAAGCCAAAAGTTCATGTTATAATGTAATTATTAATCCATTTCATGGTTAATGAGGGGTAGTATACGGCATGAATATTTTAAATTCAGGATACAAACATATAATCTGGGACTGGAATGGTACACTACTTAATGATGTAGAAGTGGTGATAAATGTTATGAATTGTCTATTACAAAAAAGAAAAATGCCTATAATTGATAAAGACATATATTTACAAATCTTTGATTTTCCTGTGATTAATTATTACACAAAGTTAGGATTCGATTTCTCATTGGAACCATTTGAAAAAATTGCAAATGAATATGTGGAACTATACAGAGATGCCTATGGAAGCTGCAATTTACAACAAGATGCGCAAAAAATATTAAAATTAGTAAGTGACTCTGATATAACTCAATCTATACTTTCAGCATCACAACAAATTTACTTAGATGAATCTATTGATTTTTACAAAATCAATGATTTTTTTGTTAAACTTGTTGGTTTAAATGATCATTATGCTGTGAGCAAGGTTGAAAATGGAAAAAGGTTGATTCGAGATCTTTCTCTTAACCCAAAGGAAGTGCTTTTAATTGGTGATACAGTTCATGATTATGAGGTGTCAAAAGCTATAGGTTGTGATTGTTTTTTAGTAGCCTGCGGCCACCAGCATTTAGATAAATTTAAAAATTATGATGTACCAGTATATAATTCTTTAAGTGATCTTATACTTTAATAATTACAACGGCCTCCACAAATAATACATTTTTAATCAAAACATGAAGGAGTATGTGGGGGATTATCCCTACATACTCCTTCATGTTTTTGAGCACATTTTATTTTCCAGTGAAATATCTTGTAATACCTACCATAGATTTTTCTACTTATTAGTGACCCCTATGCTTACTTTTCTTATTTTGTTGTCTTGATTCATATTTTCTTTGCTTTTCTTCTTCTTTTTCTTCTCTTGAAACTATCTTTTTTTCTGTTTTGTTTATCTCATGTTGTAGTTGCATAGCAAGTTGAGCTTTTGTACCTATCCCTTTGTTTTCCATTTCTTTTTTTATTTCTCTTTGGTATCTTTTAGGATTTATCCTTCCTTTTTCAACAGATTCAATACATAAAGGACTACTAAACCTTAAATTATAAAAGTTTTTTAATATAAAATCAAACACTTCATAATCTTTTGGTTCAGCCCCAAAGGTAATCTTAGATACTTCATATTTTCCACCATAGACCTTTTCAAATACTCCTACCCAAAATCCCCCTTCAAAAAATACATTTAATTTAATACTAATTTCCATTTAATACTTCCTCCTGCTTATTAATCTTTACTAAAGAGAGTGGACGACCCCAGGAGGGAAGGATACTGCTACCTATAAAACAATAGATAGGTTCGGACTACCAACCGAAGCTGTGATTTTATCTCTATTTAAACCATATTACTATATTTTGTAGATTAAAAAAAAACGCTTTAAACCCTTCTTAACTTTTTTAAAAGTTCATCATATCTAATCCTATTCATTATCATACGCATTTATGGCTATTGGCAATGCTTGGATTACTATATTACCTACTGCAGGCAGTCCAACCAAAACAGCACTTATTATTTCCTCTCTTGTGGCTCCAAGTGATTTCGCATGTTTAACATGGAAAGGTAGCCCTCCCTCAAGTCTTGCCGAAGCTAGCACTGCAATGTATGCCAACTCCTCTGTTTTTGAATCTAGTTTACTTATAGCATCTAATTTTTGTACTGTTTCCATCCATATCTTTTGATATTCTGGTGCTTCCTTAATAAAAGTTTGGAATGCGTTACTTACTGATGACATATCACTCATTACAACTTCCTCCTCATAATATATTTAAATATTTATTATTTCTTTAAAAGTTCTCACTTATAAACTCTTCCAGCCATGAGATTTCAGTATCCAAAAGTGCTAATGGTCTTTCAAATAATGCTTTTATATGCGGCCTTTGCCTCGCTGTAGGATGCTGGTCATATCTTTCAAGTAAAAATTCTTTTCTCTTAATTAAATTTTCTTTGTGATTAGTTAAAGCTTCCTTTAATTCTTCTTTTATTAATAAATAGGAAAACAGCATACCTATGTCAAATTCACTTGGATCACTGTTATATTCACTTATCATCTTGATAATCTGCTCTTTAATAAGTACTTTTGTTTCATCCTTGATCGAATATACTTTCCTCTTAGGTGAACCATATTCTTTTTCGTATTTTGAAACTATATACCCATTCTTTTCAAGTTTGTTTAAAGAATTATAGATTGATGAAAATCCAATATTGGTCCACCCTCTCATATTTCTTTGTTCTATTACAGTTTCAAATTCATACCCATAATAATCTTTGTCACATAAAAGAGATAAAAGTATGACTTCAATCTGCGTCATTTTCTCTCCTCCTTTGCTATTCTAATAATAGAATAGCATTATATGAAATATATGTCAATATTATATGTTGATTAATGTAGCTATCAATATATCATAAAGGATTGCAGTGGAATTATTCCTGCAATCCTTTATATTTTTGAGCAAACTTTATTATTTTGAGTCAAGATTTGTTGTTTGCGCACACTTTACTATATCTGATATTTCTTCAATGATATAGTCATATGCATCTACTTCACCAAATCCATAGCTAGCAAATATAAAAGGTATATTTGCGAGTTTTGCAGCATCACAATCTCCCTGCGTATCTCCTACGTATACAGGGTGTTCAAGATTATTTCTCTTCATAATAACCTTAATGTTCTCACCTTTTACTAAACTTGAATTTCCTGCACATTCAAAGTCTTTAAAATATTTACCGAGTTTATGGTACTCAAGAAAGACTTCTATATATCCACATTGGCAGTTACTTACTATGAATAATGAATAACTTTTAGAAAGTGTTTGTAAAATACTTTCTAGGTCTTTATATAGCATGCCACCTTCCTTTAAAAGTAATTTTCTTTCTTCTTCACAGCAGAGTTGTAAAATCTTTGTTTGTCCAGCTTCCTCTAAATAAGGGAATAGTTTAGCGCCTATCTGCTGAGCTTGTAGCCCCATAATACTTTGCAATACCTCTCGTGTAATAGGACTCCTGACTTCTTTATTATTTTGACATACTCTATCCCAAGCTTTTAACACTGTCTTAGTTGAATCCCAAAGCGTTCCATCTAAATCAAAAATAATCGAATCTATATTCATTGTTTATCTCCTCTATTTCAAATACATATTTGTAAACTTAACCCCTAAGAAAAATCTCATTTTATGATATAACCTCTCAGCTGATTACCCATAGTAATCCATAATATTATTACTGGGATATTTTATTTATTTTTTTATTTTACTATTGAAGCTGCCTCTGTCTTCCCTTCAAGAAACCAACTAAATGGAAGAGAGAATTGAAGATATTTGAATACCCAATTTTGCTTTTCTCGAATAAGTACTGCTTCAAACCTAAATGGCCAAACATATTCTTCTCCTCTAGCATTTTCCTTGAGGGTGCCTGCAATTCTTCTTCTTATGTTAAAAAGCTTATCCTTATCATCTAAATCACTTGTAAATATATTCTTGATTATATCTACAGTATTATCAAAAGCACTGTTTTCGGAAATTATCTTTTTCATAGTGCCATGCGTGACTATCCAAACCACATCTTCGTTGGAATTAATTAAACAATCCTCATAATCTAATTTCATTTCATCGTAGCATGCTCTATGATTTTCTATCAAGTTCTTTATTTCCTCTTGGTTACTATAAACTGTTTTGTCTGTATTAATAATTAATGGATTTTCTGTGAAATATTTACTAGCTATTGTTCCTATCTCATTATGGGCTTCCAAGTATTCATTATTAAAAGCTTGTAGAAGTTTTAATATTTCATCTTTATATACTAATGTATTATTAATAGAATACTCCTTCATTTTGTCTCCTTCTGCATTAAAACTCTCTATATCACCAGAAATATTATCAATTCGTGCATCTGGCATATATCCCACTACCGGCAGTGAAAATTGCATTTGTCTTATTATCCATCGATTTTCTTTCTTGATTAACACAAAAGAAATACGCAAATCCCATAAATAATGTCTTTCCTCACCATCCCATTTATTTAACAAATGACATAGCTTCCAATTGATTTCAGTTAACTTTACTTTATCAGGTTTTTTGCTATCAGAAGAAACTCCATCAAAATATTCTTTAATATAGCCCAAATACCGTGTATAAGTATCCTCATTGCTATAAAAAGAATATTTAATTGTACCTGTAGTGTGGATTAAAGCTGTGTTCCCAAGTGGTATTATAGTAGCTTCATCAGCCTTAATTCTCAAATCTCCCCAATATTCCCAATCACTTAAAAATATATCTTTAACTTCTGCATGACCTAAACACAATTCACCGCAGCTTGTGCCAAGCACAATTACCTTTTCATCTTTATCAAATAACGCATCCATGAAACTATCAACTTTGCTTACATCTCTTTGTATATAAGCCTCTTCAAATATATTTAATACTTCTCTTAATTCATTATTAATTTCATTTTTCATACATATACACCCCTTATTAATATGTTTTTGTTCTTTTAGTTTTATATATCCTAATTCAATAATATTTAATGCTAAATTTACTTCTCTGCATAAACTAAAAAGACTGTAATAAAGCAAAGCCTTATTACAGTCTAAAAAACGTCTACAATATTTTACATAACAAAATAAGCATGTACTAAATAAATTCTAAGGATTCTGCAAGGGTACCCAAAAGAGCAATCCAAGTTCTTGCGATATAATTTCTCAACTTAATATTGAAATTTAACACCACTAATAAACCTGTACCTAGCCTGAATTTATAATAGTAAATAAAATGTAAAACAAAGGATTTTAATTTTAGTCCTATAAATTTGACAGTCTCTACTTGCAAAGCTCTAAAAGAAGTAAAACAAATAAACCTAATGAATTAGGTAATTTAAAACTCTTTTAATTTTAATTTTCTATTTGGAAAATTAATTAGCAAGTAGTAATGATCATTTTATAGCACCTCCTATGTATTTATGTGTAAATTATACCTATTTTAGGGTTAAAAGTCAAGAAATTTATCAATTTTAATCCTTTAGATAATATTTTTTCTGGCTTTATGAGACTGAGGGTCATTCAACCTTACAAAACTGTAAGGTTTTATTATATAAATCAATTTATTAGTTTCCTTAATTCATATACAATTTATTTATGTTTGGAGCCTTTAAATTAACACCAAACAAATCAATTAAGAGAAATTAAGGAGGTCTACTACTATGAAAAAATCTACCACTTATATGCAAAGATTTTTAATAATTTTTATAGTTATTGCATATGTGCTTCCGTCTTTATGCTTTCAAATAAAATCCTTAGCACATATTCTAAGTACGGAGCAAACTGTTACAACAAAAGAAAGTAAAGAAAAAAATTCTATATCTTTATTAGGTAACAACAATAAAGAGCCTTTAAATAAGGACAATGTAGAAAAGTTTGCAGATGGTCTTTTCAATGAACAGATTAAAAAATTTAATGTGCCTGGAGCAGTTTTTGCTGTTGTTAAAGACAATACTGTTCTTTTTGAAAAAGGATATGGATATTCAGATATAGATAAAAAAATACCTGTTGATCCTAAGACAACTGTTTTTAGAGTAGCTTCAATTTCAAAACTTTTTACTGCTACAGCTGTTATGCAGCTAAAAGAAAAAGGTAAGGTAAATTTAAAGGAAGATGTAAATAAATATTTAAAGGATTTTAAAATAGAAAACAAATACTCAAAACCTGTAACACTTGAAAATCTCTTGACTCACACCGCTGGTTTTGATGAAAGAATTATCGGAGAATCTGTAACAAAAAGTTATCTACAAGAAAAACCACTAAAAGATAACTTAATATCTCGCCTTCGTCCTATAATTCGTGAACCTGGTGAAGCTCCCCAGTACAGTAACTATGGTATGTCTGTAGCTGGTTATGTTGTTGAAAGTATGACTGGTACTCCTTTTAATAAGTATATGGAAGATAATATATTGAAGCCTCTGCATATGAATAACAGTAGTTTTTCTTTCAACAAAAAAATACGTGGCAACTTATCTAAGGGATATGATTACAAAAATGGCATCTATAAAAAAGTTCCTGTATATGGATCCACCTTTGCGCCAGTTGGTGGATTAAAAACCACAGCAGATGATATGACTAAATTTATGATGGCACATTTAAATCATGGTACCTATGATAATACAACCATCTTGAATAAAGATACTACAGAGGATATGCATAAAAAGCACTTTCCATTGGATATAAATATTCCCGGTTTATGCTATGGATTTGAAGAAAACAATATAAATGGGGTGAGAGTACTTGCCCATGGAGGTAACGATTATGGTTTTAATAGTCTCTTATATTTAATACCAGGCAGTAATTTGGGATTTTTTATTTCAACCAATGGTGATAACGGAGCCAATATATGTGGAAGTATGGCCAATGAATTCATGACTAAATATTATCCACAATCTAAAGCACAAACCAGTATGGATAATGAAGTTAAATTTACAAAAAGTAATTTAAAAGAACTTAAAGGTGTTTACCAAGCTAGTAGATATCCAAGAAATGAAATAGGGAAATTAGTGAAATTAGCACCGCTACTAGTTCCGACCTTAAATATAAAAAGCAAGTCAGATGCATTAATCGTAAAATACCCAGGTGGGCAAGATATCTATAAAGAAATAGAACCTTTACTTTTTAAGAATGTGGAAAGAGGTGATACTATTGCCTTTAAATCAAATAAACAAGGAAATATATCTTATATGTTTTATCCTGGTTCACCAATTGCCTATGAGAAAATTCATTGGTATGAAAACCCTATGTTGCATAAAATCATTTTTGTGCTTTTCTCAATATTATTTTTAGGTCTGTTCATTACAATGATATTGATCAATCTAAGAAAAAAAGCTACTGAAGAACCTTTACTTTTTAAATACCATAGATGGATTATACCCTCTATCTGCATTTTAAATTTAGTATTTTTACTAGGTATGACTAAAGAATGTATTGTTTTATCCTCATCCCCTACTTTTTTACCAGAATTACCTAAGATGATGATATATCTATTAGTTATTCCAATAATAACTACCATAATTACTTTTGCACTAATGATTTCAACATTGATATATTGGAATAAAGAAAAATCTAATTCCGGTATACTTGTGCGTAATATACTAATTTGTTGTGTATTTTTAATTTTTAGCCTTTTCCTAAATTATTGGAATCTCTTAGGATTCAAGTTTTAGTTAAAAATTAGACTTAAGTTTCCATTGCCATCAAATGCAGTCTTCTTTCCGCCTTTTTAAATTATGATATAATATAGTAAAGTTACTATATTATATCTTAACTTTAAAAAGGAGGAATCTGTTTTGTATAAGATACTTGTTGTTGAAGATGATACTCGGCTAAATAAACTTGTAACAGAGCATCTTCAAAAATATAGATATGATGTTACTTACATACAAGATTTTAAAAATGTAGATTTGGAACTAGAAAATTCAAAAGCTGACTTGATTCTTTTAGATATAAATCTTCCATATTCCGATGGGTTTCAATTGTGTAAAACTTTTAGAAGAACCTCAAAAATACCTGTAATCATTATTTCTTCAAGAAATAGTGGAGGGGAACAAATACGTGGACTTGAACTCGGAGCAGATGATTATATTACAAAACCTTTTAACTTTGACTTTCTGCTTGCTAAGATACAAGCAGCAATACGAAGAGTGTACGGTGAATATGCAAATGAATCAAGTATAATTGAAAGTATGGGAGGTATTAAGCTTAATAAAGATACTTTTAAAATACATTATAATGGAATTGAACTTGAGCTTAGTAAAAATGAGTTCAAGCTCTTAAGTATACTTATTAAGAATGAAAATAGAATAGTCGGTAGGGAATACCTTTTAGAAGAGCTTTGGGATGATACCACTTTTGTAGATGATAACACGTTAACAGTTAATATAGCAAGAATAAGAACTAAGCTTAAAGAGTTTGGTGTTAGTGAAGTTATCTCAACCAAATGGGGCATAGGATATATGTTTCAATGTGATTCTGAGCAAGAGGGCTAAATATGAACAAAAAGATATTAATAAATTTTGCAAAGGATAAACTATCACTTACTATTGTATATTTTCTTAGTACAATTTTGATTCTTCTTTACATTTACTCATTAGGTACCCAAATTGATGTGTTATATCCTTTGTTACTATCTATAGTACTATACGTACTTTTAATATTAAGTGAGTGGTCCAAATATTATAAATTTAATAGAAGTCTCAATGAAGGCATAGAAAATAGGTACTTTAATTTAAATCCAAAGACAAATCAACAGCTAGAAACAGCTAGGGCTATATTTAAAATTCATGAAAACTATACAAATAAAATAAGTAAAATTCATGCACAAAATACAGATAATAAGTATTTTTTATCTCAATGGATTCATAATATAAAGACTCCACCTTCAATAATTGATCTTATCATTCAAAAAGCTACTAAAGAAACAAGCTTTAGTAACGAGGATTTCACAATGAACCAAATGAATATATTAAGATTATTCTTTGATATAAGAGAAGAAAATAATAAAGTTAAGAATGGTTTAGATCAAATTCTAAACATTAGTAGATTAAATGATTTTTCAAAAGATTATGAGCCTCAAACAGCGGACCTCGTGCAATTATTGAAGGAGGTCATCAATAATAAAAAAAGTCAATTTATCTATAATAATGTATTTCCTAAAATAGAATTTAAATATGAAAAAATATTGATTGTTACAGATGAAAAGTGGAATAAATTTATGCTTGAACAACTTATAGCAAATGCTATTAAATATTCTAAAGATAACAAAGAAAATACATATATATTTTTTAATATATATAGAACTGATAAAGAAACAAAGTTAACAATTAGAGATGAAGGCATTGGAATTCCCAGCTATGATATAAAAAGAGTTTTTGAACCATTTTTCACAGGAGAAAACGGAAGAAAGGTGGGCGATGCTACTGGCATAGGCCTATATATATGCAAAGTAATATCAAAGAAGTTGAATCATAGCATAACCATAGAATCTGAGATTAATAAAGGAACTACTATTTCAGTTACTTATCCATCAAAAATTTAAAGACAATGGGGGGATTTCATTGGAAGTTTTATGTGCTGAGGATATTGTTAAGGTGTATGGAGGAAATTTAGAAGTTAACTCTAATAATGTATTAAACGGTATAAATCTAAGCATTGAAAGTGGAGAATTTACTGCTATTATGGGACAATCAGGAAGTGGTAAAACAACTCTGCTTAATATATTATCAGGTATTGACAGGCCTAATAGTGGAACAGTGAAAATAATGAATAAATATATAACTTCCTTAAGCAAAAAAGAAAAATCTATTTTTAGGCGTGAAAATTTAGGAATTATATTTCAAAGCTTTAATCTTCTTGATAATATTACGCTTGCAGAAAATGCTGCACTTCCATTGATATTTAAGGGAATCAGTGCCCCAATAATTGATGAAAAAATAAAAGAATATTTTATGTTTTTTGATATATACGATATTAGAAATAGATATCCCTATAATGTGTCTGTAGGAGAACAACAAAGAGCAGCCGCATGTAGAGCTCTAATAAATGATCCATATATTATTTTAGCTGATGAACCAACTGGAAGTCTTGATCCAAATACTTCTAAAAAATTTATGAAGTACTTACAAATGATAAATGATGCGAAAAAAGCAACAATTCTTATGGTTACGCATGACATATACGCTGCAAGCTACTGCAGACGAGTGATTTTCATAAAATCCGGAAAAATATTTGTAGATATATATAACAAAGGAGATCAAAATGCCTTTTTTAATAGAATATTGGATACTCTAGCAGTGATTAGTGGTGAATGATATGAATTATGGAAAGATGCTTAAACAAACTATAAAATTAAATTTAGATCAATATTTTTTGTATATGATTTCCCTAATAATCTCAGTTATATTCTTTTTTACTGAATCAACACTATATAATTCATATGTAGCAGTAATTAAACAAAAAAATATTTTTGTATTACCATCAATTGCTGTCTTTAATACCGCATTGTGGAGTATTTTTACGTACATTTCCTTTATAAAACACAGACAAAAGGAGTTTGCAACATTTTTGGCTTTGGGCATGACCTGTAATGAGCTAAAAATTCTACTTCTCCTAGAAAATATTTTAACTTTTCTCATATATGTGCCTATAGGATTAATTTTAGGTATTATATTTTCAAAAATCATTGTACTTTTCATATTTAAACTCGCAGGAATTTCTGCTTTTACTTTTGAATTTAAATCAATTATCTACATAATTACTATTGGACATTATATTTTACTTACTATTATATTCATTTTATGGACATCTAAATTTATTAATAGTCTGTCCCTTATAAAAATAGCAAATCATAAAAATTTATATATGGTACATTCTAAAAAAGAAAATTTTTTAAGAATAGCACCCTATGTTTTAATACTATGTTGCATTCATTTTAATGAAAGAATAGTCCTAAACTTACAATCTAGATATTATATTGACTATTCTTTAATATGTATAGTAGTAATTTTCACATTATTTTTAATTTTTATAAATATATTTATTGTTTTCGCAAAAAAAAGTAAAAATTTTTATTATAAGAGAATTTTTTTAATAAATGAATTAGAGGATTCTTTGAAGGATAATAAAATTATAATTTTCTTTATCGCTTTTTTAAACTTCACCTTTATTATTTCCGAAAGAATTTGTAATTTGACTAGTTTAAAAACACGTTTTAACATTTACAACATTTTTCAAATGTCTTCTTTTAATTCCATATATATTTTTATTGTATTACTAAGTTTTATCGCTTCTTCCACTATATTATATTTTAAAATCAAAATAGATCTAGATAACTGGCAATTTGAGAAAATCAAATTATATAATATTGGACTAATTGATAACGAAATAGATAGTATATTACTATGCAAATCTAGGTTAATATTTTTTTCACATATATTTATAACAACTATCGCAAGTTTTGTATATCTTTATATTTGCAAATTAGGTAAAGAATTTATGATAAATACAATTAAAATATTTATATGTTATTTTATTATACAATTATTGGGATATATTATTACTAGAGTCAGGACCACCCGTATAACGGGTGGCTTGTTCTAGCCCTATAAGGGCATGTTACTGGCTACGTCTAAAGACATACTGAAAGTTCTGCCAACCGCATACCTTTACATACAACCCCTAAAGGGGTATTATTTTTTGTATTTATTTACTGGCTCACCCGTAAACGGGTCCATATATTCTTTTAAACTTATCTGCTCACATACAATATCTTCTTGAAGTTGGTTTTTTATATATTCTTCTATTGCATTTTTGTTTCTTCCTACTGTATCTACATAATATCCTTTACACCAAAATTGTCTATTCCCATACTTATACTTCAAATTTGCATGTCTATCAAATATCATCAATGAACTTTTACCTTTTAAATATCCCATAAATTGTGACACACTTAATTTGGGTGGTATACTTACAAGCATATGTATATGATCCTTGCATGCGTTTGCTTCTAATATTTCTACACCCTTATATTCACATAGCTTTCTCAATATTTGTCCTATGTCTGATTTTATTTTCCCATATATTATTTGTCTTCTATATTTGGGTGCAAAGACAATATGGTATTTACAATTCCATTTACTATGTGCTAAACTTTGATTGTCCATTTGGATTTTC
Organism: Clostridium sp. FP1; assembly: GCF_011065975.2. Lineage (NCBI taxonomy): Bacteria > Bacillati > Bacillota > Clostridia > Eubacteriales > Clostridiaceae > Clostridium > Clostridium sp. FP1. The sequence goes on from NZ_JAAMNJ020000001.1 coordinate 4,758,993, forward strand.
CCCCTTTGACTTGGTTGTGGTTGGCAAACCTACTTCCATTTTATCAAAGGGGGTTGTTTTTTTCTACGTATAGCTATAAGCTTTTTAGAACCACAGGCATAGCCCGTGGTATTCTTTCATTAATAAAAATAATTGAAACGAACGGATGAAAATAATATTTTCTTGATTTTAAGATACGCATCAACAATTAAAACAACTTCTGTTTTTTACCTTTACTAAAGCTTAAAGATTTACTATAAATATAATAATATATCCAATTATTAATCAATAAATTGCCAGTTAAACTATTTACATTTAATATATTATGCTCCCACTGCGCTGAAAACGATCCATCAGCTGTAAAAGCTGTCCATCCATTATCTTCATCTATAAATATTTCATGACTTCCGCCATTAATGATTGGTTCAATGGTAAATACCATTCTTGGTGCTAAAATCATGTCTGTTCCTCTAGTTCCAATATGAAAAACAAATGGATCCACATGAATATTTAGCCCAACTCCGTGTCCTCCAAAACCCCTAACTACTGAGTATCCATTACTTTCTACCTATTCTTGAATAGCTGCTCCTATGTCACCTAAAAAAAAACAAGGTTTTACTGCTTTTATTCCCTTATTTAGGCACTCCTTAGTTATTTCCACTATCTTCCTAGATTCATTACTTACTTCTCCAATCATAAACATTCTTGATGCATCTGAATATAGTACTCATATACCTTGGTATCATCAAAATAAATTTCCTCATATCCTTGAAACCATTTAAATTCTCCATTAACAATGCAATGATATTTATATTGTCCATTTTGATATATCATAGGCTCACGATATGGATTTTCTTTTGGTACTAAAATTAAGGCTTCTTTTAAAAAGTTTCCTGAAAATCCTTCCCCATTAATTCTACCTATATAATTCATTGACCAAAATGGAATATCATCCTTCCATAAGACTTCTTCTCCTACAAATCCCTCTCCCCCTAAATAGGTATCAATATATTTTAAATTTCCTTCTACATACTCTAAATCATGTGAATTAAGTCTTAAAGATTGAATCTCAGCACCCTTTCCTGCATATGTAGATCTTTTGGCTGTACGTAAAAATTCTATTATTTTTTCGTTTACTAATGACACAGTTCGCCATTTATTATCCTAAACTTTACTCAGTCTTTAGGTACCTTTCTCTAGTGACATCAACTGCACATTATAGAAATCATGTAAAGATAATCTATTACATGCTATAACACATTCTCTTTACATAATTCAACAAACATTCATAATTATCCTCTATATTTTACACTAAAAGTAACAATTCCCTATATATCACTAAAATAATTCTATTCTAATCTACGAAATACGTCAGTATTATTTATATGATCCAAAACATTAATTGTATCTTCTATAATTAACAAATAAACCTTCAAATAAAAGAAGACATTATTTCCATTCACTGTTCTAATGGAAAAATGCCTTCACTAATTTAATTTATTATATTTAAGTATGTTAATATCTATTTGCTCATTTACTTTTACTGAATAATTCGGTCTCAACCCAGCTTGATATGGGGTTACTTGTGTCGACATAAAAGAAGACTATGAAGCTATAAATTTATATAAATTTCACTTGCACCTTACGCAACGTAATCATTTATGATTAAATTAATAAGCATTTAAATGCTAACAATTAAGTGAATGGAGGATGGTTGACACATGAATCGGAGTATAAATAGAATGCTAAGATTAAGACCATATAAATCATGCGATGCGAAATATATTGTTAAATGGATAGACAACGAAGAAGATTTTGTGAAATGGTGTGCTAATAAAATAACATATCCTTTGACAGAAGAATCAATGAAAGAAACAAAAGAAAGTTTTGAAAATAATGAAAAAGGATGGCTATTTACTGCGTTGGATGAAAAGGGAGCTCCTGTTAGGTTCATAGCAATGATGAATGCCAATTATGAAAATGAGAGTATACATGTTGGCTTTGTTATTACTGATTCATCAAAAAGAAATAATGGATTCGGAAAGCAAATGGTGAATCAAGCTATAAGATATGCCTTTGAAATATTAAATATGTCGAGGGCAACTTTAAAAGTTTTTGATAATCCCGGATTATTCATGCAACACTAAAAAGCTATGACTTACATAGCTAAAACACTGTATTCTATAAACTTTTAATTTTTCATGAAAAAAGTGATAAAAAAGTATATGCAAAAAGCCTCAAATTTGTTATGTTTAAGTTGACAAAACAAAACACAAAAACAAAGGAGAGACTTCTTACAATGAATAGTGTAAATGAAAAATCATTAGAATTCAACAAAAAAATTAAAATAGATTTTGAAGGTGGAAATTTAACATCAGATGCAGGGCTTTTATTATATAAAGAATTTGATGAAAAAATCGGCTTTAGTAAAACAATCAAAGAAAATATTTGTATTATAGATAGCTCAGCTGACGCTAGAACACATAAAAATGAAGACATTGCGATTCAAAGAATATATCAACGAATCGCAGGTTATGATACTGATGATAATGCCGATGAACTTAGACACGATCCTACTTTTACCAATATACTTGGTAAAGAATCATTAGCCTCTCAACCAACAATTTCTAGGTTTAATAAAAGGGTTACTGTTGAAACATTAAAAAGCCATGAATATATTAATGAAACGCTACAAGATAAAATTTATTCAGTTAGAATGCCAGAGCATATTATTTTTGATATAGATTCTACGAATTTTCAAACCTATGGTGATCAATATGGTTCAGATTATAACTCTCACTATGGTTCAAATGGATATCATCCACTATTAATGTTTGATGGGCTGACAGGTGATTTAATTAAAGCGGAGCTTAGGTCAGGAAATGTCTATACTTCAAGGCAAGCAGTAAGATTTATAGGTCCTGTGCTTAAAAGATATGTGAATAAATATCCTAATACTACAAAGGTTATAAGAGGCGATAGTGGATTTGCTACTCCTGAGTTATATAAAATTTCCGAACAACTTGACACACTTTATGCAATAAGATTAAAGGTTAACTCTACATTATACAAATCAGCATGTGAATTTGCTAATGAAATGTCTAAATTGTGCAAAAGAGACTTTTGCTCATACCATGTTGTTTATGGAGAATTTAAATATAAAGCATCAAGTTGGGAAAAAGAGCGTAGGGTGGTTGTAAAAATAGAAAAGCCAGAAGATCAAATGTGCTATAACTATACGTTCATTGTTACAAATATGACATTACCTCCAGAATCCGTGGTTAAATTCTATTGCAACAGAGGTACTATGGAAAACTTTATAAAAGAAGGTAAACTCGGATTATCTTTTGATAAAATGAGCAGTACTACTTTTATAGCTAATGCTAATAAGCTTCAAGAAATGGTGCTTGCATATAATTTTAACAATTGGTTTCGAAATCTATGCTTAGATAAAACACCAATGAAAAATATGACAATTGAAACTATTCGCACAAAATTAATAAAGATTGCAGCAAAAATAGTGAAAGGTGGAAGATATCTAAAGTTTAAATTATGCAGCAGTTGCCCTTACAAAGAAGTATTTTTTAATATATTAAATAGAATTTTCTACATACCTATATAGGTTCATTTGATTTAATAATTCATTTGCAAAACTTAATAATTTAAATAATATGATTAAAACAAATTGGTGAAGTGTATACTTTTTAAAATGTAAATATATGTATAATCATATTTTATGTGATTTCTATCCAGGAAACGCGATTTTTGTAATGAAAATAAATAATAAAACTCAAATTCTATGTGTTTTTAAAATTAAACCCATAAAATTTAAGTTCATGAATAATCCGGGATAATAATCCAAGTGCTCATAGGTGTTATCAAAATGTGGGCTTTGTTGATGGAAAGTATTTGAAAAATGGGTTTCCATATAAAGATAAAATGTGGGGATGCTATGATATGGCTATAGCAAAATCATTATACAGTGTATGAATATAAATTTAAGTTACTTGATTTGCTTTCTTTATAAATTACGTCACAAACGAATGTACGATTTTGACTAAAACCTTACATTCGTAAAAATAGCACAAAGCGTTGATATATAAAGGCTTATAGTAGATTTAACTAAAGCCTTTTTTCTTATTGTCCATTTGAATGTATTGTTTTATATGATATATTATAAATATAGTACATTGAATTCGTGCCCTCTGGGACACTTTTTAGGAGTAGTGAATTTATGATAGTAGAACCCATAAAAAAACTCCATGACTTATATTTATTCTATATCAATCATGGAAGTTTACACAAACTTTGAAACAGACTAACTTGAAAGTCTATAATAATCTCCAACTCCGCATTTGGCTTTATACTTTTATATTTATATAAATAACTTTGATACACTCAATTTTCTACTATTGAATCGAGCTCATCAACTCAAAGAAATATTTTGCATCTTGAGTTTTATAAAGATTGTACCAAGAATCTAAGGTTTGTGGTGAAAACACCTCTAGAATTTTCAATATGTGCAAAGTAAATTCAAGAGGAGCTATTCCAGAGGCAGTAATCAAACTTCTATCAGTTACTGCGTATTCTTGCTTATAATATTTTTCTCCTGCATAGCTTGGACAGACCATTTTAAGATATCCCAGGTCATTGCTTGTATGAGCTCGCTTATTTAATACTCCTTCCATAGCAAGTCCTATTGTAGCACCACAAATTGCCCCTACAACAATACCTTTCTCTAAACATTCTTCAGCCATTCTTATAATGGGAGCATGAATTGCTTCTGTCCATGTATTCCCACCAGGTAGAATCAAAGCAACTGTCTCTTCAATACTACACTCCTTAAGTTCAATTTCTGGCAATATTTCTAGACCTCCCATTGTAGTAATAGGGTTCTTGTTAATTCCTACAGTTACTATTTTTAGAGGCATTAATCCCTTTTTGTAGTACCTTCCCGAATTGATTTCAGTACTTAAATAACCTATTTCCCAGTCTGCCATTGTATCAAATACATAAAGATATACTTTGTTTTTCATTTTCTATTCCTCCACTTTCATTTTATTAGTACTATTTATCACAGGATGGTTTCAAGCTCCATCTTAATCAATTATATATTATCTTTACTGACAAATTCAGTCAGTGGAGATAATAGTCCAGCAAATCTTTAAGAATTGATGCCATAGCAGCTTTAAAACTATTTGGTTCAAGCACCTTTATTGCTTTACCATATGGAAGTAGAATATGAGGAACATAGGTATGGATTGAGTATTCATCCATTAAAAAAATCGTTCTGCATTCAGTTCGTTTTATCAGATGATATCCTAAAAACCAATGTGCACTTAGGTCATTCAATGCTTCTGACTTGCCCTCAATTACTAAAGTGCAAAGTCCTACTTTACTTTCTATATTCGATAATAAGCTTTCTGTAAAAAACTCACGTGCCGAAAAAGCTTCAGGACGCTTAAACGTATTTTTAGTGCTTATAATATTTATTATTCTATCTACCCTAAAGTTACGAATTTCATTCCTAAGATGGCAAAATGCAATAGCGTACCATTTATTGTTCCAGTAAAGCATCCCATAGGGGTCAACAACCCTATGCTTGGGATGACCTTCATAACCTGTACAGTATTCAATTTCCATAGAGCATTCATTTGCAACAGCTTGCTCGAGTTCCATTAATATAGGTTTGACAGCTGGATCGCAAATACGGCTCACTACTTCAAATCCAACTAAATGACGATTGAGAACTTTTTCTTGTTCTTGATTCGAAAACATCTTTAACTTTGATGTTGCACTATTTAGTGATTCCATAAAAGGATATCCTGATTCCATTGCAAAAACAGCAGCATGCAAAAGTGATTTCTTCTCTTCAAGATCAAAAAACAGGGGTGCTCGGATAAAATTGTTAAGCAAACTATATCCGCCGTTATGACCAGGCTCCGATATTATTGGCACTCCACTAACACACAGTGCATCCATATAACGATAAACTGATCGTATGTTTATTTCTAACCTTTCGGATATTTGCTTTGCAGTTATTTTTGTACCTGAATTCAGCATCCATAAAATTGCTAGCATATTATCATTTTTTGGCATAATGCGCCCCCTAATCTGGTTAACAATTAAATTTTATTGTTTAGAAATATAATATCATTAAATATTGTTTTTAAAAACTTATATACTTTAGTAGCTATCAAGCTAAGCAATATTAGATAATATTGGATTAACACAAAATAGAATATTTTACCATCGGTTTTTCTTTCATGAATTTAAATGATGTATTGTAAGTGCATATTAGCATTTGAACGATTTTATGGCGCACCAAAAAAACCACGTATACAGTGGAAATCTTATGATTTTATTAATTTGATTTATGCTGCAAATTTAGCATTTGCTGACATTTGCTTATAACATACTCCGAGAATATCAAAAACAGTTTTTTTGTCCTTTTTATGAGATTTAAGGCCATTTTTAACTACATTTTCAAACACTAACTTTAAGTTATTGAAAGTTTTACTAGGAAACTTTATAAGATCAAAATACAGTCTATCAATATATCCATGAACTATCTCGGAAACCTTCATTTCACTGGCTTCAAGCTCTTTATTTTTTATTGCCAAAGTTCTCATTTTAAACATTACAGCAGAGCTTAAAAGTAGCAAAATAAGTTTCCCGTAAAGCTGACATTGAAACCGTTCTATCTTAACTTGTTTTACACCAGGTATATGAAATATGGATTTCCACGTTTTAAAAATTATTTCAATTTGCCGACGCAGTTCATAAAACTCATATACTTGCTTTGCACTTAAAACTTCTTGCTCAATATTTGTTATATATATAGATATTCCTAATAATTCAATCGTATTATCGCTTTTTTCTATACCTTTCTTTTTAGCATTCTTTTTACTTTTTTCTGACCTCTTTTTCAATTGCTCATTTGTTAATTTATATAAAATAAGCCTGGTTTTTAGCTTTTTACCTTGACCAATATAAACATCTTTAAGTTCGTAATGTTCTCCATCACTCATTTGTTTCATTATGTCAGAAATATAGATTCTTTTAAAAAGGCTTGATTTTTTTGGAGTACCATTCTTGTAATACTCTATATCATTACTTTCTATATACACTGCTATATTAGGTTTGAGTCTTGATATATAAAAGGCTTTTCTTTTTTCTATGTCCAAAAAATCTTCAAAGTTGAAATATCCAAGGTCTCTTAAAATAAGATCCCCCGCTTTGATAGTCTCTCTTATTTTGCTCCCAAAAGTATTGTCACTACCTGAGCCAGCTCCTACTTGCACATTAAGAAGATTTCCGGATTTTAATTCATATTCTAGTTGTATTTTTACACCTGAAGCTTGAGAGCAACCACCAGATCCAGGATAAATATCTTTATAGCTTTCCGGTACTTGAAAAGCAGTAGAATCAAGTATTCTTATTCGCTTGAAATATTCATCCCATTTACTTGGTATACAAGTATTATTTGTGATTGTTTGGCGTAATAATTTTTCGAAAATCTTCTTCAAAAACCTTACACATCTTTCATTTAAACGTTGGTCTAATGCCTGATTGGAAACAAGTAGGCCTGTTTTTTCACTAAGTTTTGTGCATAAGGTAACAAGTGTATTATTCGCAACCTCCACATCCATAAAGCAGCATAAGCAAACGAATTCCCATGCTTTAATTTTACTTTTTCTTTTCACAAAACCCGTCTCTCTCGCGACTTCTTCAATCTCGTCTTTTGAAAAACAGAGTTTAAGTTCATCTGCAAAAAGCTTTATATCTTCATCCAATTTTAATTTTTTTCCTTCTGTCATGTATAAATCCCCCCACGGTGTCTTTTTATTGTCTCTTTAATAATAACATTTTTACAAATGGGGGGATTTATTTTTATAGAGTTTTCTTAGCTTGATGGCTATGGGGTAGTAACCGCAAATCGTAAATTTACAACATTAATACATATATTCCCAAAAATCCAATATATTAAAACAGTTTTTTGTTTATCGGGTATTGAAACGATTCGTGAAAAAATAACCACAATACAGTATTTTTCCCGGATTATTCATTTGCAAAACTTAATAATTTAAATAATATGATTAAAACAAATTGGTGAAGTGTATACTTTTTAAAATGTAAATATATGTATAATCATATTTTATGTGATTTCTATCCAGGAAACGCGATTTTTGTAATGAAAATAAATAATAAAACTCAAATTCTATGTGTTTTTAAAATTAAACCCATAAAATTTAAGTTCATGAATAATCCGGGTATAAATAGTTTTATTTCTATTTTATGAAAAGTATGAATTATTAATAAATCAATAATCTTTACACAAACTATAATATGAGGAGTTGATTTTATGAAAAAAATATTTATTCCAGTATTCTTCATAATATTAATAAGTTTTAGCTCAAAAAATGCTTATTCATATAATGGTTCTATTTCTTATTCCAAGCAAGTAAATGCTCCTAATCAACAAGAACTATACAAAGGAAGTGTATTATCTCTTTTATATCCATATATAGCAAATCCAATAGATAAATATTATGGTCACCCTAAACAATTTTGGCAACAAAAAATATTAAGTATCAGCAAAACACCAGAATTATTTGAGTATAAAATAACAGTACAAGTGGAAACCTTTACTGGACCACATAATCCACCAAGTGGTATAGAAACTATAACTATACTAACAAGTCCAATGGGTACTAAAGTTATTAATTTTAAGCATGAGGAAGAATAGCCTTTTTAATAATGCTAATAGGATAATGTTAAGACATAATATGTGAATATTATGTCTTAAGCTTTTTATATCTTTTTCCAATCCATCTAGACTGGATTATTGATGAAATAGATGAAAAACTAAAAATCCATATAAGTAGACCATTTTTTGTATATACTCCAAAATTTAATGTACTAATACAAACTACGGATAGAATAAATGACAATATCAATAATATTAATTGTTTGTTTTTCATAATAAATGCCCCTTATTTATATGTTTTAGTATCGATTTATCTTACTGTGACGTATTAGATTTATCTTTAGAAAAATACTTTATTGCCGAACCAATTATTACCCCCAAATATAAAATCACACTTGTTGCTAATAAATCTTTTCTATGATTTGACCAATAACTTAGAACCCCAATCACTGGTATACATGAAACTATAGCCATAGGTTTTAACATATAATTTAGAAATTTTTTCATAAGTTCACCGCCTCTTAATTAATGCACAATATAATACGGTTACGAAACAACTCTTATAAATAAACTATACCATTATATACAATATTTAACTACTGTTTAACATGTGTTTTATGAAAGTATAGCTTCTTCAATCATCTCCTTAGCCTCTTCATCCTTAACCTCTTGAACTCCTGTAAACTGATGAACCTTATAAATACTTATTCCAATTACCTTCTCATTAATTTCATCTATAGCCATTTTATTTTCCTTTTCCCGTAACCCTTTAACAAATTATAAAATTTGTTCTCTACTTTGTACACAAATATTAAAGTCTGTCCCAAAATCACACCTTTTCCCCACTCCATTCTCCTAAATTACACTCAAATACGAATATTAAAGTCTGTCTTTTTTCTTGCATTTTATCAAGTTCTCCCTCATATTTTCAATCTCTCTGTTTAAGTTCAAAGAGCTTATTCCTTCCTTAAATCTATCCCTGTGACACACTCCAACTCTATCACCCTTAATTCTATTTCATATTAATCCTATCCTCTTATCACACCGTAAAGCTAACCATTCCAAGCCTTCGTCTCTTTTTATATCATGCTTGTTTCTATCATTTATTCGAGGAAATTATCTGCTTTTAATCCGATTTTGGGAGTTTGATCCGGGCAGGAATCTGCAATTGTGGGGAGGGCGTAAGGGTAACAAAATGAAGGAAGGCAGGTTGATGTTCCTGCGTTCCTTCATATATTGGGACAGGCTTTATTGTTTTAAGACAGACATATCAATAAGCTAATATTTTTTTGACAATTACATAAAAAACATTCACAAAAAACCATCAGAATTAAAATCTGATGGTTTTTCATCTTTAAAATATACTGCAATAATTTATTCATAATTGATCAAAACCATGCAAGTTCACTTAAAAACTTTCTTAGGTACTTAAAGAGTTTCTTAGGTACTTAAAGACATTCTTAGAACATACAACTACACTTACCACGTGGATGCCACCTATTCCACCGTTACTGATTTTGCTAAATTCCTTGGTTTATCAACATCGCAGCCCTTTTGAATTGCCATGTAATAAGACAATAATTGTAGTGGAATTACTGAAATTACTGGAGCTAATATATCCATTACTTTTGGTATATAAGTTACAGAGAAAACTGATTTTTCAATTTCAGTGTGACCAACAGGTGCGAAAGCAAATACTTTTGCTCCTCTAGTAGTTATTTCTTTTATATTGCTTACAGTCTTGTCAAATACCGCTTCTTGAGTAGCTAGTGCTATAACTATAGTCCCTTCTTCCATAAGTGCTATTGGACCATGTTTTAGCTCTCCTGCTGCATAGGCATCTGAATGAATATAAGATATTTCTTTAAGCTTTAATGAACCTTCCATTGCAACTGCATAGTCAAGTCCACGTCCTATGAAGAACATATCTTTATGCATATAAGTTTTTGCTGTGAACTTTTGCACAGTTTCTTTATTTTTCAAAACCTCTTCTGCCTTTTCTGGAAGTTCCATCATAGCTATTTTAATTTCTTCTATTTCTTCATTGCTTAATGTTTCTTTGTTCTGGGCAAAGAATAATGCTATTATATACATTGCTATAAGTTGAGTTACATAAGCTTTAGTAGATGCAACTGCTATCTCTGGTCCTGCCCAAGTATATAGTACATCGTCTGCTTCTCTTGAAGCTGCACTACCTACAACATTTGTTACGGCTATTACTCTTGCACCTTTTGACTTTGCAAGCCTTAAAGCTGACATGGTGTCTGCAGTTTCTCCTGATTGGCTAATAACTATCATTAATGTGTTTTTATCCATTATTGGATCTCTATATTTAAACTCAGAAGCTATATCTAGTTCTACTGGTATTCTTGCAAGTTTTTCTATAACATATTTACCTACAACTCCTGCATGATATGCAGTTCCGCAAGCTACTATATATATTTTATTTAAATTTTTAATTTGCTCTTTAGTTATATTTATATCATCTAATGTAATTGGTTCTCCTAGAACTATTCTTGAAGTCATAGTGTCTCTGATTGCCTTTGGCTGCTCATGGATTTCTTTTAGCATAAAGTGCTCATATCCACCTTTTTCAGCAGCTTCTGCATCCCAAGTTACATGAAAAATCTCTTTGTTTATAGTTTCGCCTTCTGCGTCAAGAAGTTTTATTCCATCACTGGAAATCACAACAAATTCTTTGTCTTCTAATAAATATACCTCTCTTGTATGATTTAATACTGCTGGTATATCTGAAGCTACATAAAATTCATCTTTGCCAAGTCCTACTATTAATGGACTATCTTTTCTTACTGCTACTAATTTATCTGGTTCATCGCTTGTTATTACTGCTATGGCATAACTACCTTCCATTTTAGTAATAGCCTTCATTACCGCCTCAACTATATCTCCATTATAATAAAAATCTATAAGGTGTGGTATTACTTCTGAATCAGTTTCAGATGTGAATTTATATCCTTTTGACATTAACCATTCTCTTAAATGGATATAATTCTCTATAATTCCATTATGAACTACACTAATAGTCTCTTTTTCATTAGTATGTGGGTGAGAATTTTCATCTGATGGTTTACCATGAGTAGCCCATCTAGTGTGCCCTATACCCACGTTGCCTATAAGCGGCTCTTCTAATAATTGAGCTTCTAAATTTGCAAGTCTTCCTTTGCATTTAGTTACTTTTAAGTGTCCCTCATTTATAATTGCAATTCCTGCTGAATCATATCCTCTATATTCTAATTTACTAAGACCTTCTACCAATATTGGTGAAGCCTGTTTACTTCCAAAATATCCAACTATTCCGCACATATTCATCTTCCTCTCAAATTTAAAATTTTGCACAACTAATTAAGCATACTTATCATCATTGTTTTTTGATAATTATTTTAAATATAGTATTCGCAGTTATGGTACATATGATTTTCTTATGCTTAATAACTGAAAATCTACACTCACAATAATCCAATGAAATATGCTAGTTCATACATATTTATAAAGGTTTTAACACCAGATTGATGTTGTCACGAAAATCACTTTTCGCTTTTATCAATCATTAACGGTAGTGCGCTACCGCGGGGCATCCGCCGAAGATTCGATACTCCCCATCCTCGTCAACTCATAGTGCATCATAATTACTGATACTCTTTATGAGTCCTGGCGCTTTAAAATCATAAAATTCTTCTATCCTCCTTTCGCTAACATTAAAAAAACTGAAATCTTATGGGCCTTATCCATAAGGTTTCAGTCTATTATATTCATTTTATACCCTAACCGTCAATGCTTTTAATAATAAATTCATTGAATTGTAACTTTATTCTTGCTAGGTTCTTTTTATTTATTAGCTTTTTCCTCTATTAATTTTGCAAGAGCATGTGCCATTTCATTTAATTCACTTTGCACTCTACCTTCCAGCATAACTCTCACTAGAGGTTCTGTACCTGAAGGTCTAATAAGGACTCTTCCACAACCATTTAATTTTTCTTCAATTTTTTTGATTTCTTCAATTATTTCACTATCAGTTTCATGAATGTTCTTTTTATCGTTAGGTACTGTTGCATTAACTAATACTTGTGGAAGCTCTGTCATCATTGCTGCAAGCTCTGATAATGGTTTCCCTGTTTCTTTAATTACAGTAGCTAATTGAATTCCTGATACAAGTCCATCCCCTGTAGTATTAAAATCAAGGAAAATTAAATGACCTGATTGCTCTCCCCCTAAGCTATAACCTTCTTCTTTCATTTTTTCAAGCACATATCTATCGCCTACTATAGTTTTCACTGTAGTTATATTTTCCTGATTCATTGCAATATCAAGTCCCAAATTACTCATAACTGTTACTACTACTGTATCTTTAGTTAATTTTCCTGTGTCTTTTAGGTGCTTGGCACAAATAGCAATCATAAAATCACCATTTATAAAGTTTCCTTTTTCATCCACTGCTAAACATCTATCTGCATCACCATCAAAAGCGAGTCCTAAATCACAATGATTTTCTTTAACAAAAGCCATTAAGTGCTCAATATGAGTAGATCCACAGTCTTTATTTATATTTATACCATCTGGATCATTGTTAATAACTAAAACCTCTGCTCCTAGTTCTCTTGCAGCTCTTACTGAAGTAATATAAGAAGCGCCATTAGCACAATCTAATGCTATTTTAAGTCCTTTTAAATCTCCTGAAATAGTGGATTTAGCAAATTCTATATAATCCTCTACACCACTGCACTTAACTGTCTTCTTGCCTAAATCACCTGCTATAGGCGATGGCACTCCTTTAAAATCATTTTCTATAACTGCTTGTATTGTGTCCTCTAATTCATCGGACAATTTGAATCCTTTGCTATCGAAAAATTTTATTCCATTGTATTCTACTGGGTTGTGAGAAGCTGAGATAACAACTCCTGCATCTGCTCCATATTTTCTAGTTAAATACGCTACTGCTGGTGTAGGAACCACTCCAAGGCATATAGCTTCAGCTCCTACAGATAAAATTCCTGCAACTAAAGCTGATTCTAACATATCTCCTGAAACTCTTGTATCCATTCCTACTATAATTTTAGGTTTATGTGCTCCATCTGTTAATACAAATGCTCCCGATCTTCCTAAATTATATGCAAGCTGACTTGTTAATTCTGTATTTGCTATACCTCGTACTCCATCTGTTCCAAATATTCTACTCATATTTTTCTACCTCTTTCTCAATATATTATAGGTTTATTACAAGGGCATACTAAACAAAATAGCTATTAAGTATGTTAGTACTTTGTTTCTGAATCCTATATTCGTCTTCTTTTTATCCACATTAATATAATTTCATAATTTACTGAATGTTACTGACTAAATAGATATACCATAATAATTATGCACACCTTGTATAGAAGGTTCTTTATTTTATTTTACTATTTATTTACACATATAGTAAAACTCTTATATATAAATACATACACTCTAATTATAATCTAGTTTGTATTATACTACAATAATAAATACTTGTAAAAAAAGTCCTAGTATTTGCAATATTTATAATAAAAAAAATAACCCAAAAGGATTATTTTTGCTGGGTTTAATTATTCATAAAATTTACAACTAAATAAAATTTAAACTTGTAAAATGCTAAACTATATTATGTCCTCTAAAGTTTGGAAGTCAGGATTAAAATTAATAAAGTGCTTAAATTTTGTAACAAATCCAAGTGGTACTATCACTACTCCTGATAGTAAAAAGCAAGTTAGAATAATATACTTTATTGCTATAAATTCTGCAAGTATACCTCCTACCGCCATAGCTATTGGAACTAATCCTCCACATACAGTGTTCATAATTGAAAGGACCTTTCCTCTCATTTCTTGTGGAACTGTTAGCTGAAGCGTTGCGCCTATAAGTGTATTTACAATTGCATTAAAAAACCCTGCTATAAATAAGAGTACTAACATGTATTTGAAATTAACCATAGGAAATACTGCAAACCCTATAGAAAATATTACACCTGAAATCATAAAAATACACAGTCTCTTTTCATAAGGTATTTTCACCATTGAAGTGAAAGCCATCCCGCAAAACATACCTCCAGTTAATAGTGCAATTGCAACTCCATATTTACCTGCTCCAAGTGCCTCTGTTCTTTGAAATAAAGGTACAATTAAAATAATTGCCATACTAGAAAAGAAGTTTAGAAAAGCTGCTACAATTATAAGATATCTAAGACCTTTAAAGTTCCATACAAATTTAAACCCTTGTTTTAAATCTTGTTTAAAACTATCCTTTGTGCTCTGCATAGCATCTTCTGCACTAACTTTTCTCTCTATTTTAGGCACCTTTATAAATATTTCTGTAAAAGCTGAAACAAGGTATGATATACCATTTGCTAAAAACATTATTGGTGCTCCTAATAGCTGATACACAATTCCTCCTAGAGGACTCGCTAAAATATTTATTCCTGTCCCCGCCATGCTTAGAGCTGAATTTGCCTGAATAAGCTTATCACTTGGAACAATATCCGGCACCGTAGAACCTACCGTAGGATTAAAAAAGGCTGCACATATACCTAAAATAATACCTGCTACAAAAACCATCCAAATTTGCACAAAACCGAATATTGCTGCCGTGCCTACTGCTGTAATTACAATCCCTCGTACCAAATCCATTAGCACTATCATATTCCTTCTATTGCACCTATCTACTATAACTCCTGCAAAGGGAGATATTAATATTCTGGGCAAGGCAGATGCAGCCATAAGTGTTCCCATGAGCCCTGTTGAGCCTGTCACTGCAAGTACCCAGAAGCCTAATGCTATCTCATAGAATACATCTCCTAGCGCTGAAACCATCTGTCCTTGCCATAGTAAAAAGAAATTCATGGTCCATAATTTCCCGGTAGATTTATTCTTTCCAGTAACTTCGGCTTCATTATTAATTATTCTTTCATTCTTTTCAATTTCTATTTCAACATTTTCTTCAATTATATTTTTTTCTGCTACTTCTATTTTCTACACCCCCATTTTAGAAATTAATTTTCATATAAAATCATTATATACAGTGATTTTGTATTAACTACTTCAAAAATTTCGTTAAGGAATCTGAAAAAAATAACTAGCTAATACGCTAGTTATTTTTGGGGATAGCCCGTGAAATTATAAAACGTCCCCACTTCAACAACTCTAAATTCGTATTTGTACTTCCGTGCCATCATTAGCTCTTATATCTACTAAGTTTAGTCCTTTATAATCACTTAATGAAATAATTAAATTCCTCATTTCATTCCAGTCTATTAGTTCTAAATACTTAGCATCCTTTTCCTTCATGTGTTTTCTTACAATTCTCTCTATGGGAAGTCTTGTAACCAGTCTTATTGCCCACATTGGAACTGGAATTCTTAGTTTCCTACCTTCCTCTGTTTTAATATAAATCCTCATATAACACCTCAAAAATTATAGATTTACTCTATGACAATCTCAACTGTATCTCCATCTCCAGTTTTTATGTCTACAATCTTTCCACCTATACCACCATCTATGGCTTCTAATATAGTTTGAGTCATTGCATCCATTTCTATGTCGTCCATGCCATTTACATTTATATTTGGAATTCTTCCAAAGGTTTTTATCATGCCACTTACAAATTTAAGTGGCAAGTTAATGTTCACAATATCGTTATCGTTAGATCTTACTTTTATTCTCAGCATTTTAACTTTAAATCTACTATTACTGTGGCTATTATCTGGTTGAGGCTTATCTAAAGTAATAAATTCTTTACTTTCTCCCTTTAGGGCTTCTATAAGTTGCATAGCTTTTTCAGAATCAATCTTACCTTCTTCAACCATTTTCAATATTCTTGACATTTCTTCATTCATTAAATATCCTCCTTTTTTATAGCTGAAATTTCCCAATTCAGAGCTTATTTACTTACCATTTAACATAATTAATGCTTCATCAGCAGTGATTTCACCTTTTTCTAACATATCTATTACATCTTTTTTATCAACAGAAGGCTTTTGTTTTGTAACAGTATATCCAAGTGAAGTAATAACCTCGTCTAGCTTTGCCCGAACTGTTGGGTATGATATGCCAAGTTCCTTTTCCACGTCCTTAATGTTTCCCCTGGATTTTAAAAATACTTCAATGAAATACAACTGCTCACTATTCAAATAATCGAATTTCGACAATTCAAAATAATTTTCAACTACAGTGCCGCATTCATCGCATTTAAGTCTAGTTACTTTTAATTTAGAACTACAAACTGGACATTTACACAATATTTTATAAGTCACTTTTACCACCCACTTTCTTTATATTCATTATATTACCATTAATTAAAATAATCAATATATAAATTGATTATTTTAATATTTTTTCAATATATATTTATTATATTAATTTATATATTGATAATATTAATATAAATATATGAGGTTTATTGAATTTTATGATTAAATCACCTTCTTTTAATCTAAAAAGTGGTTTATATATGCTTTTGTTCTCCAACTATTGAGTCACTTGAAATCATAATCTCCCCACTATATTCTACAAGCCCAATATTACAACCTTCACCTATGGTGATATGATTTCCTCTTACTATTTTTGCATTGGTATTTTGGAGGTATATCTCATCCCCTTCAATTAATGTAGTAGTTAACTCCCCTTTAGAATTAAACATTTTGTCAATTACTTTTTTAAAGAAGGAATTATCTATTGGACTAACTCTTACTTCAATATGCTCTCCACCAATTTCTTGTACATTACAGTTGCCACCAATCCTTATATTTATTTGTCCAGCATTTAGTAATCCTTGTATTTTAAAAGAACCACTGGCCTTAAAACATTCTGCTTCACAATTTTTTTCTATATTAGCTGACCCCGCTATAATAACTTCTTCTGCGTGCAAGTTTCCTTGTATATGAGTAGACCCATTAATTTTTATACTTTGACTTTTAACATTGCCTATGACATGTGATGAACCACTTATCTTCATTTCTTCTACTTCCACATTACCTTCAATTCTCGTAGATCCACTGATTTTTATAGTGCCTGCTTTCAAATCCCCTAAAACTTTTGATGAGCCACTAGTTTTAAAGTCTACACATTCCAAATTTCCGTTTATTTTTCCTGATCCACTTATACTTACTTCATTATATTTTCCACCACCAACTGTACCCGATCCTGATATCTTTATATCGTTAGTATTAGTCTTTTCCATATTTGTCCTCCTCATATTTCTTTAAAATATATGATAATTACTAAATCTTGATTTTCAATTCTTGAATGCACTGTGAAATATTAAGCCTTAATACAATTTTCGCACCCTTTTCTATATAAAGCTCATTAGGAAGAGTAATTAAAAAACATAGCGCCATGCCAAATTTCCTTAAAAAAACTATCTCGCAATTTTTTCCTTCTAATGATTTATAATTTTCTTCTAAAGTCACTATTATAAGCTTACCTTCCTCCAGTGATACATTTCCAGATAGCAAGCTCTTTTCTAATAATGAGATATATAATATCCTCTCAAAAGAAAAAATTTTTATTTCTCCATATGTTTTTTTATGCAATATTA
The DNA here is from genome assembly GCF_011065975.2 of Clostridium sp. FP1. Classification (NCBI taxonomy): domain Bacteria; kingdom Bacillati; phylum Bacillota; class Clostridia; order Eubacteriales; family Clostridiaceae; genus Clostridium; species Clostridium sp. FP1. The sequence goes on from NZ_JAAMNJ020000001.1 coordinate 4,777,246, forward strand.
GTGTATGCTCCGAAACAATGTTCTTTTCTAATAGTTCTTCCTCACTTAAAAATACTTCCCCAAATTTAGGAGAAAACATCTGTGCTAGGCTATCCAAGGATACGTCATCCTTCATATCTTTAATTTTTTCTATTCTATCTAATATTCTTTCTCTAGGAAAATAAGTTTCTTGACCAGTGTAGCTAGATTTCTTTATAAACCAATCTTCTGGTATAAGATTTTTTCTTTTCCACCTATACAGCTGACCATAGGAAACCTTAGTGATTTCTAGTAATTCTTTTTTTGATATTAAATCTTCCTCCATATTATCCTCCTTGTATATTTCTAAATTATATACCAATTATTAACATTAATCTACTTATATTTATAGTGTAACATAACATTGTTACGTTGTAAATAACAAAGATTTAAATATACTTATTTTTCTAACACCTAAAAAAAAGTATATATTACGTAACCTTCATTTGAGCAAGCCTTAGTAATCCTTAATTAATTTTAATTGAATATGCGTTAAGAAAATTACATGTTTGAGCGCTAGCGAGTTTGTAATTTTTAGCATATTCTAGTAAAATTAATTTAGAATTACTTAGCGATGCGAATGAAGGTGTAGTAATATATACTCTTTTACTTTTACTCTTATTTTATATATGAAGCTCCTATTTCTAGTGCTTTTTTGTTTATTTCGAAGAATTTCTCTTTACCATGAGCCTTTAAAGCTCCTATTATTGCTTCCATAGATACTATTCCTGTTCTCTTTACTAATGCTCCTAGAAGCACCATGTTAGCAATTTGCTTGCTTCCAATGTTTAAAGCTTCTGTTTGAGCTGGAACGCATATTACTTCTAAATCTTTTCTTATTGGCATTCTATCTACAAGGTCAGAATCCATTATTAATAGTCCACCTTTAACTAAAGTATCTTCAAACTTGTCAAGGGAAGGTCTATTCATAACTATAAGTGTGTTTGGATCGTTAATTATTGGTGAACCAACTAACTCATCAGAAAGTATAACAGAACAGTTAGCAGTACCTCCACGCATTTCTGGTCCATAAGATGGCAACCATGAAACGTTCATATCAGCATCCATTCCTGCATATGCTAAAAATTTTCCCATTGAAAGTGTACCTTGACCACCAAATCCTGCAAATATAATTTCTTGTGCTGCCATATTACTTAACCTCCTCAGTTATGTCTTTTTTAACTCCTAGAGTATAAAAAGGCATCATATTATCTCTAAGCCATTGCATTGACTCATCAGGTGATTTTCCCCAATTAGTTGGGCATGTTGATAATACTTCTACTAGTGAGAACCCTTTTCCATCAATTGCATTTTGGAAAGCTTTCTTTATAGCTTTTTTAGTTTTAGTAACATTAGGTACGCTATCTGCTGATACTCTTTCTACATAACAAGCGCCGCCTAAAGTTGATATAAGTTCTGCTACTCTAATTGGATGTCCTTGCAATTTTACATCTCTTCCGTATGGTGAAGTTTCTGTTACTTGACCTGGAAGAGTAGTTGGAGCCATTTGTCCACCTGTCATACCGTAAATACAGTTATTTACGAATATAGTAACCATGTTTTCACCTCTTGTAGCAGCATGTACTATTTCAGCCATACCTATTGCTGCAAGATCTCCATCTCCCTGATACGTAAATACTACTGCATCTGGGTTAGATCTTTTAATTCCTGTAGCAACTGCTGGTGCTCTTCCATGTGCTGCTTCAAACATATCACAGGCAAAGTAGTCATATGCTAAAACAGAACATCCAACTGGAGCTACTCCTATAGTTTTATCTATTACGTCTAATTCCTCAAGAACTTCTCCTACTAATCTATGAATTAGTCCATGAGTACATCCTGGACAGTAATGAGTAGGAACGTCTAATAATGCTTTAGTTGGTTCAAATACGATTGCCATTATTTTGCACCCCCTACTATTTCTCTAACTTTATCTAATATATCGTCTGGATGAGGAACCATTCCACCTGTTCTTCCGTAGAAGTGTACTGGTTTTCTTCCTTCAACTGAAAGTCTAACATCTTCAACCATTTGTCCACAACTCATTTCTACTGATATATATCCATGTTTTGTGCTATTTATACTTTTCTCAAATGCTTCTAGTGGGAAAGGCCAAAGTGTAATTGGTCTTATTAATCCTAATTTTATGCCTTCTTTTTCTGCCATTTTAATAACATTTTTGCATATTCTTGATGTTGTTCCGTATGCAACCATTATTAAATCACTTTCACCATCACAATTGTACATTTCATATCTTGTTTCATTTTTTGTTATTTCTTTAAATTTTTCTTGCAATTTTAAGTTATGTTGTTCTAGAATCTCTGATTTTAAATAAAGAGAATTTATTACATTATGTTTTTTTCTCCCCTTTAAACCACAGGCTGCCCAAGTTTTTTCTGGTAATACTTTCGCTTCTCTCTCTTTAAATTCTACGGGTTCCATCATTTGTCCTAGCATACCGTCTCCCATAACCATTACAGGTGTTCTATACATATCTGCAGTATCAAATGCATCTTGAACTAAGTCAACCATTTCTTGTATTGATGCTGGTGCATATACAGGCATATTGAAATCACCATGTGCTCCACCTTTAGTTGCTTGAAAATAATCTGATTGAGCTGGTTGAATACTACCAAGTCCTGGGCCACCTCTAACTATATTTACAATAACACATGGAAGCTCTGCTCCTGCTATGTAGGATATTCCTTCTGCTTTTAAACTTATTCCTGGTGAACTTGAAGATGTCATACATCTTATTCCTGTACCAGCTGCTCCATAAATCATGTTTATAGCTGCAATTTCACTCTCTGCTTGCAAGAAAACCCTATCAATTTTAGGCATCTTTCTTGATAAATATGCAGATATCTCTGTTTGAGGTGTTATTGGATATCCAAAGAAACATTTACAATTTGCTCTTATAGCTGCTTCTCCAATAGCCTCATTACCTTTCATTAACACTTTTTCTCCCATAAGTTCCATCCTCCTATTCTTTACTTTTCAACTGTTATTACGCAGTCAGGGCACATTTTTCCGCAAGATGCACATCCAATACATTCTTTCATCTTTTCTTCTGTAACTGTAGCTGGATGGTATCCTTTTATGTTCAGTCTATCTGAAAAACTTATAATTTTCTTAGGACATGCAGTTATACAAAGTCCACAACCTTTACACCTATCTTCTCTAAAACTTACTCTTGGCATGTTTAAACCTCCTCAAAATGCGAATTTATAAAATTTAAACGTTTACTATTTGATTTTACCCCTTGAAGTACAAACTGTCAATATTGTTAATTTTTTAATTAATCTCTTTCTATTTATCTCCAAGGTGGTAACATATGTATATCTATACCAAATATATCACCTTGCAATTTTCCTGTCATTTTTTGAGTTAAATCATTTCTACAAACAGTATAGGCATGAGGTATATTTAATTCTTTGGATAGCTTGGCTACTACTTTGTCTCCATCTATTATATGCTGCTCTACAGTTTCATAAGACAAATTAGTATTGGATATTAAATGAGTTATCATGAGTCTTGAAGATGTTTCTATTGCTTTAAAGTATTCCTTTATGTCTCTAACATCTGATGTAAATGGTCTATTTGTGTTTATAACAAAGAACATATCATAAGGCTCTTCCACAAAAAATCTATTGTATTGACCAAGGGCTATGGAGCCTGCGTCATCCCCACCTACATCTATTACCACTTCGTAGCTTTTGTCATTAAATATAGCTATTATCTCTGCTGGGACTACCATGAGTTCTGCATTAACTAGTTCTGGATTGGATGCTATGACTCTTACTCCATACCCCTCTAATTCTTTTCTCACATCTCGTACACAGAAATAAGGATTTACTATATCTAAGTCAGCTATTACAACCTTTTTTCCCTCTTTTGCAAGATTTATCGCATAATTTATTGCTATTTCTGTCTTCCCACTACCAAAATGGCCTGTAAATACTCTTATTCTACTCATTATATCACTGACTTCCTTCCGAATTTCAATAAAATACATTGTTTTGATATTAAATAAATTTTCAAAACAACTTACCACATTTTTAAAAACAGCTTATTTACTTGTTATTTATTCAATGTGTCTTATTGTTATAGTTTATTATTTATACTCTTTTGCCTTTTCTTCGCCATTTAATACTCTAAGACCGCCTTCAGCTAGTGCTAATAATTCATCTTCACCTGGATAAACTACAACGTTTGCTATAAATTCCACTCTTTCTTTTATATAATTCACCATAGGCTTGCCGTAAGCTATTCCACCTGTTAAAATTATAGCATCCACTTTTCCGGATAAAACTGCTGCGCATTTTCCAATTTCCTTGGCTACTTGATACCCCATAGCTTCAAAGATTAATTTATATTTTTCATCGCCTGCCTCTGCCCTATCTATTACTTCTTTAGCATCATTTGTATTAAGATAAGCAACAAAGCCACCTTTTCCATTTATCTTTTTCTTTATATCCTCTAATGTGTATTCTCCACTAAAGCACATTTTAGCTAAATCGCCTATTGGTAATCCTCCAGATCTTTCTGGTGAAAATGGACCTTCTCCATCTAGTGCATTATTCACATCAATTACTCTTCCATCCTTGTGGGCTCCTACTGAAACTCCGCCACCCATGTGTGCTACTATTAAATTAATTTCTTCGTATTTTTTCCCATTTTCTTTTGCATATCTTTTAGCTACTGCTTTTTGATTTAGTGCATGAAAAATACTTTTTCTTTCTATTTCTGGCATACCTGATATTCTAGCCACATCAATCATTTCATCAACCACTACTGGATCAACTATAAATGCTGGTATATCTAAAGATTTCCCGATTTCACTTGCAATTATTCCACCTAAATTTGAAGCATGCTGACCTTGCACTCCGATTTTTAAATCATTAAGCATAGCATCATTTACAGCATAAGTTCCACCTTCAATAGATTTTAGGAGTCCACCTCTGCCTATTATAGCGTCTAGCGTATTTATATCAAAGTTCTTTTCTTTAAGTACATTTAATATAACATCTTTTCTAAAATTAAACTGTTCATATATACCTTCAAATTTACCTATTTCTTCTGAGGAATGTCTTAAGGTTTCTACTAGAACCTCATTTTCGTCTTCATATACACCTATTTTAGTAGATGTTGAACCTGGATTAATCATTAACAATTTATATGTCATATTTTTCCTCCTCTGTATTATAAAAGATTAGTTCTTATACTTTTGCAGCTTTGCCTTGTTATTTTCTTTGAGATGCCTTATTAGATTCTGCAACTAGTGCTGCAAGTGCTATAGAATTTAATTTTGTTTCAGGAGTATCTGCTCTAGAAGTTAATATAACTGGGGCAGAAGTACCTACTAGTAATCCACCATTTTTAGCCTGGGTGGTGTAAGTTAAACATTTGTACATAGCATTTCCCGCTTCAATATTAGCCATTAAAAGAATATCCGCTTTACCTGCTACTGGGCCTCCTAGGTTTTTATGTTTTGCAGCTTCTTCTGATAATGCATTATCCAGGCCTAGTGGTCCATCAATAATACACCCTTTTATCTGGCCTCTCTCATTCATTTTTGAAAGCATTGCTGCATCCAGTGTTGCTGGCATACTAGCGTTTACTACTTCTACTGCACAAACGGCTGCAACTTTAGGAAGCTCAACACCACAAGCTTTTGCTACTTGCACTGAATTGTTTATTATATCTATTTTTTCTTTTAATTCTGGATACATATTGAAGGCAGCATCTGTTAAAAATATTAATCTATCATAGCCTGGTATCTCAAATACTGCTACATGTGACATTTGCCTTCCAGTTCTAAGACCTACTTCTTTATTTAATACAGCTCTTAAGAATGTTGCTGTATCTACTAGGCCTTTCATAAGCATATCAGCTCTTCCTGATGATACAAGTTGAACTGCAGCTAATGATGCTTTTTTATCGTTCTTCTCATCTATAATTTCAAACTCTTCTATATTCATACCTATTTTACTTGCAATAGAAATTATTTTTTCACTATCTCCTACTAGTATTGCATTTGCTATACCATTTTTCTTAGCGTCGCAAATTGCTTCAAGAACTGGCGCATCTTGAGCTACAGCTACTGCTACCGTTTTCATTCCTTGTGTTTTTGCGGTATTTAATACCTCATTAAAAGTTTTAATCATTAGATTACACTCCTTCTATTCTATTTTGTTTGTTCTTCGTATATTTTAGCTTCTTCTTCGACCTTTAATATCCTTAGAGTTCCCTGTGCCAGTGCTAACATTTCATCTTCCCCTGGTACTAGTTCAACCTTGGCTATAAAACTCACCATGTCACTTATCCAAGTAGTAAGTTTCTTGTTATAGGCTAATCCTCCTGTAAGGATTATGGCATCAATTTTCCCAGAAACTACTGTCGCCATGGCTCCTATTTCTTTAGCAATTTGATATGCCATAGCTTTAAAAATAAGTTCTGCACTTTTATCTCCATCATCAATCATTTTATCAACAATTCTTCCGTCGTTGGTATTTAAATAAGCTACGAGCCCCCCTTCACCGGTTAATTTTTTCTTTAACTGGGGTAGAGTATATTCTCCACTGAAAGCCAGTTTTGCTAAATCTCCTACTGGAAGTCCTCCAGTTCGTTCTGGTGAGAAAGGTCCTTCTTCATTGGCATTGTTTACATCTAAAATTCTTCCGTTTTTAACTGGAGACACAGAAATTCCTCCACCTATGTGTGCAACAACATAAGTACTATCTTCAAAATTTTTATGTAATTTAGTGCAAACTCTTCTTGTTACTGCTTTTATATTTAAGGCATGAACTAGTGAACGTCTTGGTATTTCTGGAAGTCCTGATATTCTTGCCACGTCCAATATCTCATCTACGGCTACAGGGTCTACTATAAATGCCGGTATATTAATTTTTCTTGCAATTTCAAAGGCTATTACTCCACCTAGGTTAGACGCGTGTTCTGCTTGATACCCTATTTTTAGGTCCTCTAACATTTTCGGTGTAATTTCATATGTGCCACCTGGCATTGGTCTTAATAATCCACCTCTACCAACTACTGCGATTAAGTCTTCAAGGGCTATGCTTTCTTGCTCTAGCCACTGTAGAATCAAAACAGTCCTCATGTCCTTTTGGTCATAAATTTTCTCAAATTTCTTAATTTCATCAAAGCTATGGGTCAAATTAGATGTAATTACACAATGTTCATCTTTGAATATTGATAATTTAGTTGATGTTGAACCAGGATTTATTACTAAAATATATCCTTTGCTTTTCATTAGGATAACTCCCCCCTATTTCCCTATGTAATAATAGCAACTAATTATTACTAGTTATGTCCACATATGTTTCTGTTGCTACTTTCATTTTAACAAATTACATAGATGAAATTCAAGGGTTAAAAAAAATTATTATAATTGCTTCCATTCTTTCATTATATTTTCTGCCACTTTTAATCCGTCCACCGCAGCAGAAATTATTCCACCTGCATATCCTGCGCCTTCTCCTGCTGGATATAGGCCTTCTAGGGATATGCTTTGGAGATTGTCATTTCTATCAATTCTTACGGGTGCTGAGGTTCTTGTTTCAATACCAGTCATAATTGCATCTTCCCTTGCAAACCCATTGATTTTATATTCAAATTTAGGCAAAGCCTCTTTTATAGAGTCTGTTACATAATTTGGCAAACACTTAGTAAGATCAGCAAATTTATATCCAGGTGTATAACTTGGTTTTACGCCACCTATTACACTGCTAACTTTATCTTTAAGGAAGTCTCCAACTAATTGTACTGGGGCATTAAAATTTGATCCTCCTAGCATATAAGCTAAAGCTTCATAATGCCTCTGGAACTCTATACCAGAAAGTGGATTGTCACCTTGGAAGTCCTTAGGCCCCACAGATACTACTATAGCTGAATTTGCATTGGCCTTATCTCTCTTATATTTACTCATTCCATTTATAACCAAGTGACCTTGTTCAGATGCCGCCGCTACTACTTCTCCACCTGGGCACATACAAAAACTATATACTGCTCTTCCAGATTTTTCACTGTTATAAGTAAGCTTGTAATCTGCAGCTTGTAATCTTTCGTGACTAGCATATTTCCCATATTGATTTTCATTAATCATACCTTGTGGATGCTCTATCCTAACCCCCACTGCAAAAGGCTTACTAGACATAAATACCCCTTTTTTATATAACATTTCATAGGTATCTCGAGAACTATGTCCTGGTGCTAAAATTAAGCTATCACAGGGTATCTCTTCTCCATTCACTATTATACTTTTAACTTTTTTATCTTTAATTATTATATCTTGAAGTTTATTATTAAATCTTACTTCTCCACCAAGATTTATAATGCTTTCTCTAATATTTTTAACAACTGATTTTAGTATATCTGTACCTATGTGAGGCTTACCCATATATAATATTTCCTCTGGCGCACCAGCTTTCACAAATTCTTCTAGTATATAATCACACCTAGTGTCCTTTATTCTTGTGGTTAACTTTCCATCTGAAAATGTCCCTGCTCCGCCTTCACCAAATTGCACATTAGATTCTGCATTAAGCACAGCTCTTGTCCAAAACTTAACTATACTATTTGTCCTGCGCTCTACACTTTCTCCTCTTTCTATAATTAGTGGTTTATATCCTTTTTGAGCCATAAGAAGACCAGCAAACATTCCCGCTGGTCCCATTCCCACAATTATTGGTCTATGGTTCATCTTTTTAGTTCCAAATTCAAACTCAGAATCATACTTAACTGGTTCAAGTATAACATCTTTATCATTTGCTCTGGCAACGGTTTTTATTTCATTATCCATTTCAATAATAGCAGCATAATTAAATTTAATATTATTTTTTTTCCTTGCATCTATAGATTCTTTAGCTATTTTAAAAACTTTTATTTCACTTTGGTCAATTCTCATTTTTTTTGCTGCTTTTATTTTTACATCCTCTATATTTTCATCTATGTCTAAAACTATGTTATTCACTTTAATTGCCATTAGTAGTAGTTCCCCCCGTTTGTTTTTTTGTAATAGTTACTAGTATTTTATCTGGAACCTGTGATATTGAATTTACACCTTCAGGTAATGTCACTAATACTTTTACAGTGTGCTCACCTTCTACTAAACTAACTAAGTCCACTGTAGCTGTGATTTTTTTTACATCTAGTGAATTTACAATTGCTTCAGTTCCTGAAATAACTATTGCAACTTTATCTTTTTCTAACTTTGCATCATACTTTTCATCTAAATTATTATATTTAATATCTAAACTTAAACTTTTTTCCACTACCTTATCTGGGATTTTTTCTACCACTTTATTTACACTAATTTCAACCTTAACTACACTTTCAGCACTGCCACTACCACTAACTAAACTTACTCCACCAGGAATTATTACCTTTGCATCTATTGTAGTACTTTCACTTATTTTACTTAAATCAATAACTTCCGTGCTTAAGTTTTCTAGTTGGTTAAGTCCCTCTATACTTCCTGTCACATCAAATCGTTCCGGTAGTACTTTTATACTTCCTAAAGTAAATTTAGGGTCTAAACTCCCTGTAGTTTTTACTTTCACTCCTACAGATTTAGTCCTTTTTAAAGGAACCTTAACATCCATATGAGATGGAGTTACCGTAACCTCTTTTATTTCTTTTCCCGCTGCATCTACCGGTTTAAGTTTATAGCTTTTTATAACATCGGATTCCTTACCTTGTATATCTATTTCTATTATTATCTCTTTTACTATATTTACAAGCTTTGACCCGCCTGTTACCATAGCATTGTTTTGTGATAATTTTGCTGCAGATGCATAATAGCCTTCTTTGGGCTTTCCAGTTATATTTACACTTATAGGCTTTTTAACCTCAGTAAGTTCATCTAAATTTATGGTTATAAAAAGCCCCTCACTATTGGTCACATTTATATTATTAGGACTTTTCCTTATTTCAATAGGAATTTTTTGTTCTCCTCTTTTAAGTGCATATGCACCTAAATCTGCCACTACCGTGAAATCTTCTGCTTTTGTATTTAAAAGCATACCAGTATTTGCTCCTTTAATATTTAAGGATGTGGTTAAATCTTGCCCTGGTACTAAAATCAGATTTGAATGGGTTAGTATATCCGTATTTAGAAGCTGCACAGGTATACTTTTAATTTTAATAGCATTCACTGGATTTTCTGTACTTGTTATAAAAAGCCATAGCGCAAAAGCAGCTATTACACAGCATATTTTAATTATATATTGTTGTTTTCCGACTTTATCCATGACCTTATTTTCTCCTTTAAAGTTATTTTTTTACTTTGCCTGTTCTTTATTATTTGAACAAGTATTTTCTTAAGCTTATCTCGGTCATAGTTCCTTACCAATCTCCCATTCACAGCCAGTGATATAGTTCCCGTTTCTTCTGATACTATTATTGTTAGAGCATCTGAAGTTTCAGTTATTCCTATAGCTGCTCTATGCCGTGTTCCTAATTTCTTGCTTATTTTATCATTATTTGTTAAAGGCAGAAAACAACCTGCCGCTATTATTCTACCATTTCTAATTATTGTAGCTCCATCATGAAGTGGAGTATTAACTACAAATATATTTTCTAGTAAAGCGCCAGATATTAAAGCGTCTATGGCTGTTCCTGTTTTAATTATTTCTCCAATACCGGTTTTTTGCTCTATTACTATTAGTGCTCCTGTTTTACTTTTTGATAAGTTTTCAACAGCATTAACAATTTCAGTTATAACTATTTCCATAGTCTCTTCATTTTCAAATATGTGTTTGTCCGTAAACGCTGTCCTTCCCAGGTGCTCTAAGGCTCTTCTTATTTCTGGTTGAAAGATTATAACAATAGTCAAAACACCGATTGTTATGGTCTTATTTAAAATCCAATTTAATACTGTAAGATTAAGCAACTGACTTATAGGAATAAGTAGAAAAATAAGCACTATCCCTTTTAATAACTGCTCAGCTCTTGTTTCCTTCATTAGCATATAAGTTTTATAGAATATATAGGCCACCACTAATATATCCAAAACTGAAAAGAAACTTATATTTTTAATTGTGCTTAACATTAACTTAAGTACATCCATAAAGCCACACCCCCTTAATAAAACTCTTATTTATAATTATACACCATGCTATGGCTTATTAATATAAATTATAAGTTAATTTTATTATAATAAATAGATTTATGTTCAGTGGTTATTCTATTAATTTATGTATTTTCAAATGATAAAGACTACAATTCTACAATTTATCCTAAAAGGATGTAATTGTATAATTTTTCTAGAATAATTTAACTCTATTATGATAATATAATAATATAATACAAAAATAAGGGAGTGAGTTTATTTGAGCGAAAAAAAAGATATTGCAGATGCTAATAAAAAAAGGAAAACATTTAAAATTATACTTTTTCTATCTATCATAATGACCTCCACAGGAATTTTCTTTGCCAGCTACTATTCATCTTTAAATAAAGTATATGCCTCCTATGAAACCACTATAACAAAAAATATTAAGGGTATTAACGAAGTTAATAAAAATATAGAACAACTTTTTAATACTAACGGAACAATAGATGTTGAATATGCAAAAAAGCAATTACCCAGTAGTATTAATGATTTAACTAAATTAAAGGATAACTTAACAAATTCTAAACCAACCTCAAAATATAAAAAAGATCATGAAAATCTAAAACTAGGTTTAGATAATAACTTATCAATTTATAAGCAAGCACTAGCAATTTTAAATGATCCCTCTGGTTCTTCTGCAGATGAATTTAGTACCACTCTTAAAACTTATAGAAATAACTGCATGAATTTTTACTCATTAATAGATATTTATAATGTTAAAATAACCCTTCCAAAAACTTCATTAACCTTCATTGATGATGTACTTAACGACAGTTATATGGCAATAAGAATGCAAGTGGAAGAAGATATTAAATCTAATCAAACTAAGGAGTTCATTAGTAAAATTGATACCATATCCAAAAGTTTTTTAGATATTAAAATCAATTATTACTCTTATGTGGTAAAGGTAAGAAAAAATAATATGTCCTATGATGATCTCTTGTTACTAATAGGTGATAATCTTGTAAAACTAAGCAATGTGCAAACTACTTTTAAAAGTTTATCTATACCGACCTCTACTGCTGCTACTTATGAATCCTTCAAACCCCTATTAGATATGTATGAAAATTATTTAAAGGATTTTAAACTTGCACTTACAAATGAAAAAATTCAAGCCCTAAGTGCTACTGTAAATTCATCAGCATCAGACTCTTTATATACCTCTTCCAATTTAAAATTTGCTGAGTTAGAAAATTACTATAGTGTATTTATTAAAACCTTTATTGAACTAAAGAATAAATAAAATTAATGTATTATATTCATTCTCCTGGGCACACTATTATTGCCTAAGTAAAAAAAACACGGAGGAACCAAGCATTTGGGGTGAATCACAATTTGTGTAGGTTAAACCTTTTCCGAACCCGTCAGCTAACTCCGTAGGCAAAAGGAGAGGATAGTATGAAAAAATTTACTTTTTTAGTTTGTATTTTAACATTATTCACATTATTACCTAATTTAAACGCAAAGGGAGAATATTTATATTCACAGGGTTCAGAAATCAAAGATTTATATAATGAGAAAATAGAAGCACTAGCTGTATTTAATGGATCCAATGACTCGGTTTATGTTACTGATAAAGATATTTATTTAATGTCTCAAGTTGTATATGCTGAGAGTTGTGGTGAACCTGCTAGTGGCAAACTTGCAGTAGCCTCCGTTATATTAAATCGTACTAGACATGCCGGTTTCCCAAAGTCTATTTCTGGTGTTATTAATCAAAAAAATGCCTTTTCTTGTGTTAAAAGTGGAAAGGTAGTTCACCAAGGCAAACCAGATGTTATTCCAGATTCCGCTAGTTACACAGCTGTATTAGATGCATTAAAAGGTAAAGATCCTACAGATAAGGCTGTTTTCTTTTATAATCCTGAAATATCAACTTCTCAATGGATGAAGGATATAAAAAAGGCCAATATAAAAACTATAGGAAATCATGTATTTTTTGTAGTTAAATAAAAAAAACTGTAGTTATACACTACAGTCCAGGCAGCTAACCCCAATTAGTTTTAACTAAAGTTAGTTTTAACTAAAGTTAGTTTTAACTAAAGTTAGTTTTAACTAAAGTTAGTTTTAACTAAAGTTAGCTGCCTAAATTTATTTCTTAGCTGAATCCAAATATGAAACTGCCGATAATGCAGCTACAAGTCCCTCACCAGCTGACTTCATATACTGATATGGCTTTCCGGTGCAGTCTCCTGCAGCATAACACCCTTCTATGTTTGTTTGCATATTTCTATCTACTTTTATATGCCCTTCTTCTATCTCAAGCCCCGGAACTAATTGGCTTGGAGATAAACTATCTCTTAGCATGAAAATTCCATCTGTAATTATTTCACCCTGCTCCAAAACAATTTTAGTTACCCTATCAACACCTACTATTTCTAAAGGTTTATGATTTATTATCTCTACATTAGGATTTAGTTTATATTCCCCTCTGTACATTGGAACATAATATGTTTTTCCACATAATTCACTGACAAAATTAGTTTCTTCTTCACTCCCTTTGTTATATCCTACTACAACAACTGTCTTACCTTTATACAATGGAGCATCACAGGTAGCACAGTAACCTACTCCTTTTCCTAATAACTTTTCTTCTCCTTTTAATGGTTTTCCATATTCTATACCTGTAGCTAAAATTATTGATTTAGCCTCATATATTTTATCATTTACCATTAATGCAAAGTAATCTCCCATAGCGTAAACATTATTTATTCTCTCATTTACAATACTTATGCCCATAGCTTCAATATGTGCTGCAAAGTGGTTTTTAAGCTCTTTTCCTGTAAGATTATAAAACCCTAAAAAATTATTTACCTTTGGTGCTTTTACTAGTTTTGCACTTAATTCTTTACTTCCAAAAAGTATTATGTTTTTATTTCTAATTTTAGCATTAATAGCTGCTTCAAGACCCGCTGGCCCTGTACCAATTATAGCTAAATCATATCTTTCTCCTGTTTCTCCCATTATTTTCCTCCTTGTAAAGTCTGTAATCCATAAAATGGAGATAGTTATTTCAAATTATAAAAATTTAAATAACTTACCTCCAAAATATTTCTATTAATTATCATCCTTAAAGCTGAAATGTAGTTGAATTTTATAAATTTCTTTGGATTATTTTCTTTATGTCAGCTTTAGGTCTAAATCCTACCATAGTCTCTTTAACTGTCTCTTTATTAAAAACCATAACCGTTGGAATGCTTGCAATTCTATACTTAGACGAAATCATTGGACTTTCATCTACATTAACTTTTGCAAATTTAACTTCTTTTCCCATTTCTTTTGCTAATTCTTCAATTACTGGACTTAACATTCTACAAGGTCCACACCAAGGTGCCCAAAAATCAACTACAACTATATTATCTGAATTCCCAATTTCTTCATCAAAATTTTTATCATTAACTTCTTTAATCATATTATTACCTCCAGTTATTATACCCCATCAGGGTATATTATATAGTATTATTGTATACCTTATTATGTGACTAGTCAATAATATTTTAAATTATTATTTGTTAAAATTAGGTTTTTAACTAGTCTGACAAAGTTGTAAAACAACTATTACATATTTCAGTGTTAGTATACCCAAATTCAAACACAAACATGTCTTTAGCTACTTTAACATATTTTTCACTATATCATTATTATATTGGGAATTTGGAAATTGTTTTATTAATTTTTCTGCGTATCCCTTAGCTTTCACTACATCTATGTCTTTATTTATAAAAATTAAATTGTATAAAATTTCCTCAGCATAACTTCCCTCGGGGAATTGTTTTAAGCTAAGTTCATAGTATATAACAGCATTTTCAAATTCAGAACTAGACTTATAACTCAATGCTAACATATAAATTATATGCTCTTTCAAATAATTTTCTTCAGAGTATGGTAATGCATATAAAAAATATTTTTCAGCTTGGATAAAGTTTTTATCTTCCATATACTTTAGGCCTTTTTCATAAAAATATACTATTCCATCACTCTTAATAATTTCTTCGGCTTTTACTATAAGTAATTTATCATTCATTTCTAACTCAGCATTCTTCCACTGATTTATATACTCAATAATTTGCTCCATATTGTTAGTATTTATAGCCTCTGAAAATTTTCCCTGTGGGAATTCTAGCTTTTCTTTGGGTTTATTTTCTTTAGTTTTACTTGCTTTAGCCTTATTTTCTATAGGTTTCAATTCATTTCCACTTGCAGTTTCCTTATCTGACTGAATTTTTTCTTCAATTTTTTTTATGCCCATTATTAGAGTATTTTTCAGTTTATACCCATATGTCTTACCAACAAATAAAACAAGTACAATTGAAAATATACTAGCAGTTACTATAAATATCTTTCTATAGCTTGTTTCTCTTTTTAAGTTGCCATATTCTATTAGGGTTTTTTTATTCATAATGGCTGCTGTATTTTTTTTATCTGTTTTTAAAACATCCAGTATATAAGGTAGTGCTTTATCATATTCTCCTTGCTTTATATAACAAAGGCTAACAAGGTTATTAACATTTATAAAATTAAAATGACTATTTTCACATTGATTAAGAGCCTCTAAAGCACCAGATATATCAAAACGCTTCATTAAATCCAAGGCATTAATATACAACTGTAAATTTTCCTTATCACGTATACTATCCTTTAAATATTTTTTTGATATTTTATCATTATTTCTTTTATAATTTATATTCCACATTTTTTTAGCATTTTCTAAATCACCTTTTAAATAATATAAAATACCCTTCAAATTTAAAGCTGCAGCATTTGTAATATTTAGAGCAATGCTTTTTTCACAAAGAGCTACTGCTTTGTCTATATATCCATCATTATATTTATTCATTGCTTTTACATATATTTTTCCCGATTTATCCATATTTTCACCTTTTGTTTCACATATTTAAGAGCAATCTAATTATATCACAAAATAGAAAAGTATATATTACTACAACTTCATTTCGCTTCGCTAAGTAATTCTAATAAAAGATGCTAAAATGTACAAACTCGCCGATGTTCAAAGATGCACAAAATTTTAAATCTTTCATATTATGATGTTGATAGCAATAATATAAGGATGTACTATGCATAAAAAAAATGTGATTTATCTTTTAATAATTTTACTAGTTATAACTTTCCCATTTTTATATTATAAGTATATATGGGAATCAGAAGATTTGTCTTGCAGCATAGACACTGCAAAAATAGATTTTATAGATTTTCCTAAAAAAGAGAATGAATATAAAATTTATGCGTTAACAAAAGAATTTACTAGTAGTATCTCTAAAAATAAAATATATGATATTAAAGAAAAAAATATAGAACAAAAAATAGTAGAGCAACCAATTGTAGTTTCTCCTGTTAATAACGTCCTTAAGCTTTATGACAGTGGCGATAATGTGAAGTATCTCCAAAATAGACTAGTAGAATATGGCTATAAAATAAAGGTGGATGGATTGTTTAAAGGCATTACACATGATGCAATATTAAATTTTCAATATCGCTGTAGACTAGATATTGACGGGGAAGTTGGTGCAAAAACTCTAGAAAAACTAAATATACCTGTTGCTGAAAATATAGAATTTAATACTATTAAGCCAGTATTTTCTGTTAATAAAAACAGCACTGCGAGTATTGCATTAAAGAATTATAAATCTATTAGCCAGTTAGAATCATCTATAAATTCAATAAAAGCTACTAGTGACACGAATTACTATATCCAAGTAGATTTACACCATCAGCGAGTAAATATTTTTACAAAATCCAATGAAAAATGGGTTTTAGATAAGTCCTTTTTATGTTCTTCTGGAAAATCCTCTACCCCTACTGTAAAAGGTAATTTTACAATTAAGGATAAAGGACCAATGTTTAGATCTGGGTCAAACACTATTTGTAATTACTATACACAATTTTATGGTAATTATTTATTCCATACTGTGCTACTTGATAATAATCAAAATATACAAGATGGAAGGCTTGGAACTCCGCTGTCCCATGGTTGCATAAGACTTGCCATTGATGATGCTAAATATATATATACTAGTATTCCTTACGGTACAAGTGTCTCAATCAAATAAGATGTACCGGAGACACTTTTATAAAATAATCGCATTATATCAATTGATATTTTCTAAAGTTACCCACAATTTAAATTCTAAAAATAGTTTATCCACAAAAATCCTGCACACTTGTTATAACGTAGTAAAATACTCCTCTATTGAATTAAAGAATACAGTTATGGCTAGTAGGTCTGCGGAGCCCCCTGGACTTATGTTTCGCTTTATAAATTCGCTATCTAGCGCATCTATTGATGCTTTTCCAATTTCTGTGGCCATTCCACCTATTGAGATTATATGTTTTGCTTTTTGTTTTACTTCATTTAGTGTGTCCATTGAATGTCTGTGAAGAACATTAGAATCCTCACAAAATTGCATAATGGATATGAGGGTGTGTATTAATCTATCATTTAATTTTAAAGCACTATTTTCTTTATATACTTTAAGTGAATAATCAAATACTATAGGAATTCCGCTCTCCACTTGGCCTCTTATTCCTTCAACCTTATATTTTAGAAATAACTTCTCACCATAGCTTTTTACTTTATCTTTATCCATATAGCATAGTTCGTCCACAACGAGGCCTTTAGTCATTTGTTTTATTATATCTTGAATTTCATGAAAATTTTTCTTATCATACATAGCTTTACTCACAGCTGCACAACTTATGCCTAAAAGAAAAATCATGCCTTTGTGAGTGTTGACACCCTTTGTGCCTTTAAACATTTCACTCTCAGCTTCTATTCCTATATTTCGAATAGCCACAAATATTTCTTTAGGAGTTTTCTTTGAGTAACCCTCCTGCGCAAATAGTACCATATACTTACTTAGAATAGAGGTACTTTTAATAAAAGAGTAATGATCCATATCTATATGGGCTCCCTTTGATATAGATGACACTAGCCCCGGTGATGGATATGAAGCCACCTCACATAGCATCGCCTCAATTGCAAAGGCTGATATAGCGAAAGCCTCCTTGGATATTAAATATTTATTTCCCATAAAATTTCTCCATATATTCTGCAAATTTACTTTTAATAAATCCTTCAACTTCTTTTTTGCTGTGTTTTTTGCTTCTTACACAATTATGAGCTATATCATCGCATATATAGCATTTCCTCATACCTAAGCCGAAATCTTTTCTACTAATACCCTTACCCTTTTCATCATATACATCTATGTCTACACATCTGCCTAAAAGGTGCTTATCTTCTATATCAAGTGTCATTGCTTTAATATCTCTTGCCCTCTTATTTATAGACATAATAACAAGAGGACCTTCTGCAGTTGTGGTCATTATTTTATACTGAATAGAATAAGAAAACATTTCACTAATAATTTGCTCTATAATCACAGTTATTTCCTTAGAAAAATGATTATCCTTGTTAATACCTGGATAGTTCACCCTTATAACTAGTATTGGCATCTTATATCTTTCAACGAGTCTTTCTTGAAACTCGATTCTTCTTTCTCTACCTATTAATATATCTTCTGCTGTATACATATCATGTTAATGGGGCGCATGGCTAAACTTAATCCGTCCCATTATCTCCTTTCCTACCTTAGTATTTAAAAATTCCCAGGTTGAACTAGGAACTATATGCTTAATGTCCCCTATTTTTCCCTCCACAATTAATTTTCTAACCTTTGAAGCACTTATAACCTCCCCCATCAGAGCCCTTCTTTTCACCTCTATAACTTCTACTCCATAGGTAGGCAGAATTTCCTTTAAAGCGTCATTATAAGCATTTGTAACTTCGCAATATGGTTCTTCTCCTATAAACCTTTTAGTTATATTTAGAGTTTTACAAAAATATCTTCCGAAAACCGATGCATCTAGGGTTGTATAAGCCTTTAGTATCTCATCTTTTCTCCTTAAAAAATAGGTTGGGAATGTAGCTTCTGAAATAATGTACTCGCCCCCTTTAATAACTCGTACATTATTTAAATGGGAAACCCCTTCTTTAACCATATTATATC
The DNA here is from genome assembly GCF_011065975.2 of Clostridium sp. FP1. Taxonomy (NCBI): domain Bacteria; kingdom Bacillati; phylum Bacillota; class Clostridia; order Eubacteriales; family Clostridiaceae; genus Clostridium; species Clostridium sp. FP1. Next base: position 4,796,425 of record NZ_JAAMNJ020000001.1, read on the forward strand.
TATGAATAAATGGAAATGAGGATTTGTCTTCTTCAACTATAAATACCAGTACCTCTGTCGATTGCCTTGCAGCCTCTTCTATCAAATACCGATGTCCTAAAGTGAAGGGATTACAATTCATAACTATTGCAGATTTGATAGTGGCTCCATCTATATTATATTCCAATTTCAGACGCTTTAAATATTGTGCTATATCATATATTCCACTCTCAAGTAGAGCTACATTTTCTATTTTGTGTATAAGTTTGTATCCAAGGGAGGTAAATATATCTATGTTTTCTACCTTTGTGAAGATAAAACTATGATAAGTACCTTCCTCAAAAAGTTTATCCGCTACTGCTCCCATAAGTATAGCTGATACTCCAGTTCCTCTTAAATCATCTGACACTGCAAAACATTTAAATACGTTTTTTGACTTAGAGCAAGTAGCTTTAATCTCTCCATTTTGCCTAATAACTATAGTATAATCCACGTTATCATCAAGTAGTAATTGAAAGCTTTGTAAAAAGTCCCTTACTTCCTTTACTCCATCTTCATCTTTTAGATTAATTCTCTCCACGTTAAATCCGTACATAGAAGTCCTCCTTGTAAATATTATAATTTACCTTAATATATATTATATATTTATTGCACTGCAAAGCCAATATATAGTTTTATCATTCAATTGTTCTTTACTTAATAATTCCCCTCAAATAAAATAAAGCTGGAAATTATTATTTCCAGCTTTATTTTGTACTTTATAGAGGTTTTCTAACCACATCTATTACGGAACCATCTCTATATTCTATAACTGCAACTATTTGATCTGTTAGCTTAATTTCCTTTGGTTTACCTGTCATTTTTTCAGCTATTATTTTAAGCTGTTCAATTGTCATTATAGGGAGATTAGTTTTCTTTAATTTTTCAATTATATCTAGTCTCTTTGGGTTAACGGCTATTCCTCTTTCTGTTACAATAACATCAATACACTCCCCAGGAGTTGTTATTGTAGTTACCTTATCTTTTATAATTGGAAGTCTTGCCTTCATTAATTGTGTAACAATTATTGTAAGCTTGGCTCCTGCCGCTGTATCACTATGACCTCCAGAGCCACCCATTATGGCACCATCTGAACCAGTTGTTACATTAACATTAAAGTTTGTATCTATCTCTGTAGCACCTAATATAACTATGTCTAGGTTATTTACAACAGCGCCCTTATTATCTGGATTTCCATACATGGAAGCTGACATTCTTTGATGTTTATGTGAACTTACATAGGACTTTACAGCTTGCAAATCAAAACACTGTACATCAAATAAAGATCTAAATAACCCTTCTTTAAACATATCTACAATATATCCAGTTATTCCGCCTGAGGCAAAACTTCCAACTATACTATGCTGCTTCATATATTTTCTTAGTTCGGCCGCTACAGCCAGCGAAATCCCACCTGCACCTGTTTGAAAGGACATTTCATCTTTAACAAGCCCTGTTGCCACCATAACGTCACTGGCCATTTTAGCTATTTTAAGTCCCACTGGATCATTAGTAATTTGTGTTGTTCCAGATACTATTCCAGCTGAATCACCAATAGAATCTACCTTTAGAACGTAATCTACATATATCTGACTAATTTCTATAGGACATGTTGGATAAGGCACCAAATTATCTGTTATAGCTACCACCCTATCTGCACACTGGGCATCAGATATTGCATAGCCTAGAGCTCCACAAGCTGATTTTCCATATAATCCATTAACATTTCCATAGGTGTCTGCTGTAGGGGCTGCAATGAAAGCTACATCTATATGTAAATCTCCACTTTCTATTGCTCTAGAACGTCCACCATGGGTATGCATTATCACTGGTGTTTTTAATATTCCTCTAGAAATTTCTTGTGCCACAGGACCTGACATATAGTTAGTAACTATTTTTGTAACTACACCATTTTTAATGTGCTCAATTAAAGGCGAATGGTTTGGGAAAATAGAACTCACTGCAACAGTAATATTCTTTATACCACGACTTGCAATTGCTTCCACAACTAAATTTAGTACGTAGTCCCCATTCCTTAAATGATGATGAAAAGAAATAGTCATGCCATCCTTTATTGCAACCCTGTCTAAAGCTTCCTCTATACTACTTAAAACTTTTTTATCATTTGGAATTACTGAGTTTACTTTTACTTCTTTTTTTATTTTAATGCCACCATTTTTAAATGCACCTTCAAAGGTCCTTACTTTTCCATAGCCTTCTATATATTCAGGTATTTCTCTCCCTAATATATTCTTCATTACTATCACCTCAATTAACTAATCCACTAAAATAGATTTTTGAAAAGCTTTTAACCATACTTTTATACAATACCTAAAAGCTTTGCTAGTTCTACTGTGTTTTTAGCTCTATTTATAACTGGAGCATCTACCATTTTTCCGTCTAAGGAAAATACTCCTTTTCCTTCACTTTCTGCTTCTTCCATAGCTGCGAGCACCCTTTTAGCGTGTTTTATTTCTTCCGCATTTGGAGCAAATACAGAATGAATAGTATCAATATGCTTTGGACTTATTGCAGCTTTTCCTGTAAGTCCTAAGCTCTTGGCTTTCCTTGTGTCCTTTTCTAATCCTTCAAAATCAGTGGTATCTGTAAATGGAGTATCTATAGAATCCACCTTCATTGTTCTACATGCAATTGCTACTTGGTTTCTTGCGTAGAAGATTTCTTCTCCTTCTTTGGTTCTTTTTATACCTAAATCTGAAGTTAAATCTTCTCCTCCAAGTAAAATAGCAACTATTCTATCACAAGATTTTATTATGTTATAAACATTTTGAAGACCATAAGCTGTTTCTACTATGGGAATTAATTTTATACTTCCCACATCGAAACCTTCTTCCTTTTCTATATTTATAAGCATTTCATCTATAGTTTTAAGTTCTTCTTCTGTAGCTTTTGGAATCATTAATGCATCTGGTTTAACTCTTGCGATTACATCAATATCCTTTTGTGCAAATTCAGTAGTAATTGGATTTACCCTTACTACCAGTTCTACATTACTATAATCTACATTTTTTATTGCTTCTCTTACTAAAATTCTAGCACTGTCTTTTTCTGTTAAACTTACAGCGTCCTCTAGATCTAATATTATTGAATCTGCACCTAGAATTCCTGCATTCTGAAGCATTCCTGGATTATTCCCAGGCATAAAAAGCATAGTTCTTCTCAACTTTTTCATACAAATCACCTCTTATTGCGCTCTTTTTGTAGCAGTTTCTATTCTCGCTTTTATTGTATAGTTTAATGCACCTTTATCTTGAGCACTTACTATTATATTTTTAACTTCTAATTCCACGAGAGTATCCAGTATTACTTTTTCTATTTCTTCTCCAAATTGTTTCATAACAATACTTTGAAGATTTATTTCAATACCGCCCTTAGGGTTTGGCATAATCATTACATATATATCGTTAGATTCCATTGTTCCCGCTTTGGCGGGTTTATTTATTTCCATGGTATCACCTCACACAAACTTTAAATTAATTTTATTTTACACTTTCTAAATAAGCATTTTGTCCTTGTTTATATAGATTGTTACCTTTACTATCTATTACTACAACTATAGGTAAATCCTCTACTTCAAGTCTTCTTATAGCTTCAGAACCTAAATCTTCATAGGTTACTATTTCTGCACTTTTCACACATTTGCCTATTAGAGCTCCTGCTCCACCAATGGCTGCAAAATATACAGCACCATTTTTAATCATAGAGTCTACAACCTCTTGTGATCTGAGCCCTTTACCTATCATTCCTTTTAATCCTTTTTCTAAAAGCTTTGGAGCGTACGCATCCATTCTATAGCTCGTAGTTGGTCCTGCTGATCCAAGTGCCATTCCTGGCTTTGCTGGAGTTGGTCCAACATAATATATAACTGCATCTTTAACATCTATTGGAAGCTTTTCTCCCTTATCTATAAGGTCCACTAGTCTTTTATGCGCCGCATCCCTAGCTGTATATATTACACCAGATAATAACACACTGTCTCCTGCTTTTAAATCTTTAACCACATCTTTTGTAAGTGGCGTAGTTATTCTTTTCTCCATAAAATTCTCCTCCCCTTATCATTATTAAAGCTCTGCACTGGCATGTCTAGCAGCATGACAGTTTATATTTACCGCCACTGGTAGCCCCGCTATATGAGTTGGATAAGTTTCGATATTAACAGCTAAGGCTGTAGTTCTTCCACCAAAACCTTGAGGTCCTATACCTAGCTTATTTATTTCCTGCGTAAGCTCTTTTTCAAGATCTGCATAAAAAGGATTTGAGTTTGCCTGATCAGTTGGTCTAACTGCTGCTCTTTTAGCAAGATTCGCTGCTTTATCAAAAGTTCCACCTATACCTACTCCTACAACTATTGGTGGGCATGGATTAGGGCCAGCTTCTTTTACTACTTTTAAAATAAATTCCTTAACCCCTTGGAGTCCATCTGAAGGTTTTAACATTTTAATCTGACTCATATTTTCTGAACCAAAGCCCTTTGGAGCTACAGTTATTTTTAATTTATCTCCGGGAACTATATCATAGTATATAACCGCTGGAGTGTTATCTTTTGTATTTACTCTGTTAATTGCATCTTTAACTACTGACTTTCTTAAAAAGCCCTCTTCATATCCTGCTGCTACGCCCTTATTAATAGCTTCTTCGAGACTTCCACCTACTATATGAACCTCTTGGCCAAGCTCTATAAATACACAAGTCATACCTGTATCTTGACACATTGGCATTTTTTCATTTTTAGCTATATCCGCATTTATTAAAATCTTATCTAAAATACCTTTAGCTATATCCCAAGTTTCCTTTTCTCTAGCCTTTTTCAACTGATTTCTTATATCATCAGAAAGATAGTAATTAGCATCTATACATAAATTTTTTATTGTTTTTGTTATTTCAGCTACATTTATTTCTTTCATTTTATCCTCCTTTTAATCATCTACTGCGAAGCTGTAATATTTAAATATGGGAAGAGGCAGTTTACGCAAACCGCCTCTATAAGTTATCTTCCCAAATTAATTGTTTAGCTTATTTTTTTCTATTAACTAGAGCTACAACTCTATTCATTTCGTTATTAACTATCATGTACCCTTCATCTACACCCATACCTGGTTTTGCTAAGCATTGATCTGCTCCACAACCCATAGCTATGTTTGTGCATACTTCTGCTGATCTATTAGTTTCATTACATGTTCCACCACAGTATGCTCCACGTCCCTGTTTTTTGCAGTATAGTATAGCTTCAATTATATTATTAACTCCACCTAGGTCTGGTGTTTTTATTTGAAGCATATGTCCTGATTTATTATCTGCAAATAATACTACGTCTTCATACGTATTGCACCATTCATCTGCAACAAGTTCTACATTAATTTTTCTATTGTCTAATTCTGTTGTTAAATCTCTTAATGCTTCCATTTGCCTTTCTCTATGTTCAACGTCCATTGGTCCTTCAATTCTCAAATGGAATGGCTTTGCAGCTTCTTCAAGAGTTGCTATATAATCTGCCATAGCTTTTGTATCGTTATTAAACGCAACTCCTATTGTTCCATATACATCAATGTGGAATATCGGATTATAGTTTTTATCAGTTCTTAATTTTAATACTCTAGCACTTAACCACTGTACATAAGCAAGTAATTTTTCACCCTTAAGTCCTAATTTTTCTTCTACATTGTTTATTAGTGCGTGAGGCATTACGTCTGCCCCTTTAATTATCATTTTATCTGAGCTATTATATCTATCATCACCTGATTGTGTGAAAATAGCGATTCTCTTAATATCTACGCCAGTTTTGTATTCATCGCGTACAATTTCAGCCATAGTTACTTTTTTAGCTTTTGCTACAGCATCTAGAATAGCTTGTGTTATTCCATATCTTATTGCTGTATGAAGTCTTTTACCATTAACCAACATGTGGTCAAACTCTTCTGCCAGTGTTTTAAAGTTTTCTAAACTTCTACCTATTAGTTTTGGTGCTATTTCTTTTTCTATAATTGGTATAAAATCTTTTGATAGGAATAATGGATCACGTCCGCCTGCTCCTGAATATTGTACTGCTGCACAATCTCCATAAGCCACTTGACCATCTTCTAGTATAATCATTACTGATATTGATTCTCCTGCTTGCCTTATAGATGTAAATCCTTCTGTTACTGGCTCCCCTACATATGTAAAACCGTCATGTGCTGCACCTTTTTTTATAGCTCTTTGGTCGTCAAAGTAAAATCCTGTTCTTCCTGTTGAACATAATACATCAATAATTTTCATAATATACACCTATCCTTCTATAATTTTTTAATGCGATTTGACAGTATTTATTTTTTCTCTGGTCTTCCTATAAGTACGCCTTTTCCTACTGCGAATATATCATCTATTGTCATTTGGAAGCTTACATCTCTATTTTCAAATTTCGCTCTATCTTCAAGTTTTTTCATATTGAAATTTATTAATTCCTGTGTAAATGGAATATTACCAAATTTTAGATATCTTATTGCTCCATTATTATCTCTTGCAGGCATCATTTTACCAGCATTAAATTTACTTGGTGCAAATGGAACATCAATGATTCCCATAGCAAATCCTTTAACTGATCCTATAGCCAGGTCTCCTTTTCCAATTTCATATATCTTATCTATCATGCACTTTGTTTCAGCTTTTATTACTTCTATTTCTGTTTTTAATTCCTGAGACATAGGCAACCTTTGTCCTCTTAATAAATTTAAAGTCATCTTTGTAGCTTTTATGCCCTGAGCATTAGCTTCTTTAGTAGGAATCCCTATAGCTTCATGAGTAGTTTTAACTATTACTTTTGTCGCTCCTGCAAGTGCAGCTGTTGCAGCTCCTGTAGATATAACTCCAAAAGCTTGTGCTTCATCTGCCGGGAAGCCTCCCATCCATTGATGTAAAACTGTTGTTAAGTATATATCTTTATAGCCACTAGCTTTTAAATATTCGTCGCATTGCTCTTCTAAAGCTCTTATAGCTGCTACGTCCTGTATTAAATTTCCGCACTGACCATATCCAACTGTAAGGTTTTTAACTCCTTGTTCTGCTGCAAGTAGTGATTCTATTATTGCAATTGCATTTGAGGTACTAGGTGGAACTAAGGTTCCTGTTAATGGTCCAAAAGGTTCTCTATTTATTGAAACTCCTTGCTGCTCATAAAAGCCAACAAGTCTATCACAATACTGCCAATCTAGAATTGTTTTTCCCAGCGTTGCGTTTTTAGCGTATGGAATATTATAGGAAATACCGCCACCTTCATTTGAAGTCCAACCTGAAGCATGTGTTATTTCAGCAAGAAGCCTTCCATCTGGAGTGCCATGTCTTGATTCTAATGGATTATTTATTGCTTCAAAAACTTGTCTACAGCCTTTGACTCCATGATTAACACCTGGAAATCCGTTTAGAAGAGATCTTCCTTCACTCATACTTTCCTTAATTCCTATTTCACATTCATCATATCTATTTTGTCTTGTATAACTATCTATTGTTGATGGTAGTAAATCTGCTCCACCTTCTCTCTCTAAAAAGTTTAGGAGTTCTATATGCTTATCAATTAATGCAACACCTGCTCTTGGCTGTGCAAGGGTTATACCTTCTTCTTTAGCTTTAATTAATTTTTTCGCAAAGTTTTTGTGAACAGGAATTTTTTTATTGTATTCTATAGCTTCCTCTAAATCTACATCTTTGCCTGTTGGCCATTGGCTTAACACTTCTTTTCTAACCTCAAAGAACTCTTCATTAGTCCATTTTTTATTTCTTAATTCCACTAAAATTCCCCCTAATAATTATACTTGCACTAAATATTTTTTCATAATTCTAACAGCTTTGTCTGGATAATCCTTCGCTAATAGTCCCATAGCTGATAATATATAAGTTTTATCAAGCAAATAAGCTGCATGACGTGGCTTTAAATATGTTGGATCTTCTTTATTAAAAGCCCCTGATTTTAAAATATCTTGTGGTTTTTCGCTATGTATTAATACCCCACCTGTACCTATGATATACTTTACTTCCATAAGGTCTTTTCCTATTTGAGTATACATAGCGCCCATAGGTGTGAGTGTGTGTTCAATAGTACCTACATGCCTCTCCATAGATAGCTCAGTAGCTACCTTCGCCATAGCCTCATCAAAATCTATTTCTTCCTTAGTTTCCGGAACCATCTTTATATGTTCTATTCTATATTTACAATTTGCATCAATATCAATTTTTCTTTCCGTGTCCCCTAGATATTTTCTCAGTTTTCTGCTACCAGCTGCTTCTCTTAGTGAAATTGCAGAGTATCTCATACCAAGGTCACCCTCAACAGTTCTTTTAGCAAATGGTTCCTCAAGACCACGCACTGTAACTCCCGCTTTTGTAGGTTCTCCATCTGCTATAGAATGTATGTCTGTAGTTGCTCCACCAATATCAATAACTATTAAATCTCCTAGTCCGCTTTCTTCATCACTGCCTTCGCTTAGTATCCTTGCAGCCTTTAGAACTGCTGCCGGTGTTGGCATTAAGATACCTTTTACTAACTCTTCTGCATTGCTAAGCCCTTTAGCATCAATTATTTTTTCCATAAAGACTTTTCTAATTTCTTCGCGAGCAGGCTCTACATTTAGTTTACTTAACTGTGGCATCACATTACTTGTAATTGTAAAATACATTTTAGCCTTTGTGAATATTTCTCTTATTTCATCACTTGCTACTTTATTTCCAGCTACTACTATTGGTAATTTAACTCCATTTTCAGCTAACATTTTTGCATTGTGAATTATGCAATCCTTGTTACCACCATCAGTCCCGCCTGCAAGAAGTATTATATCTAAGTCTGAATTCTTAATTTCTTCAATTTCACTAAGGGTTAATTCATAGCTATATACTTTAAGTACCCTAGCTCCAGCTCCGAGAGCCGCTCTTTTGGCAGCTTCTGCAGTTAAATCTGGCACTAGGCCAATAGCTATCATTTTAAGACCTCCTGCAGCTGATGAGCATGCTAACTTATTAATAAAATTAACATTTTTATCTTTTAGTATTTCTTCTATTTTCGAATAAGCTTTGTCATAGCCTATCATTATATTATCTTCAATTGTTGTTATGTCTTTCGCTGTAGCAATTATTTCTTCTTTTTCTATATCTACAACAGTTAGTTTAGTGTATGTACTCCCAAAATCTACAAGTAAATATGCATCCACTTATATCACTCCTATTGATTTTATAATATTCCTACCTATTCTAGAATAGGCGTATCTATTCTAGAATAGACCTAATGCTTCTTTTAAATCATGTATTGTTGTTTCTAGAGATGTTCCTGGTGGATATACCTTGTTAAATCCCATTGCCGTAAATCTACGGTGGACGTCATCCCAATTTTGTTTTCCTACAACTATGTTTCCACCTACAAATAGCAATATGTCATTTAACCCTGCTTCATCACATTTTTCTCTTATGCCTCTGCAATCGATTTCTCCATGGCCGTATAGAGAAGATACTATTATTACATCTGCATTAGTTTCAACAGCTGCATTGATAAAATCTTCTTGTGGAGAAAGAACTCCTATGTTTATAACATTAAAACCAGCTTCCGTTAGTGCATAATCTAAAATTTTATTGCCAACAGCATGACAATCTGACCCTATTACTCCTAGAATTAAAGTCTTTTTCTCCATTTTTAAAAGCCTCCTAAATAATTTTTTATAACATTATTTTTTGAACTTTATTTCAATAATCTTTGACCTAAGCGCTTTTACTGAGCCATCATCTAGACTATATAGAAATTCGATTATTTCCTTATCGCTTACATTTGCATTTTTAACATCTTTATATCTACCTGGAGATACTATCATAACATCTGATTTTCGAATTATATCCACAAGTTCATCATCATCATTAGTATTGGAGTATGTTATATCAACTTCAGATAACCCTGCCTTTTCCAAAGCTCCATTAATTTTAAATATAAATTCTTCAGAAATACATACAAATCCAAATTTTGTATTTAAAGGATATCTTGCAATTTTGACTATAGGTTCTAAATTTGGAGTTATAGCAACTCCTAAAATCTCTTTATTAAGGTCAGCAGTTAGATTAGTCACTTCATTAATATGATTAAAAGTGGTTATTATAAACTCAGCCATTTCAATCTTTTCTTTAGTATCCTTGTCCATCTTTAGTAAATCGTTTATAGTCAAAGATATTACATTCATATTACTGTTTTTACTAAGTTGACTACTAAACATTTTAGCTTGTTCTATATTGCACTCAACGTATATTGCTTCAATTTTATTCATTATCTGTTTTTTTTCATTTACTCTTCGATTTACTATGTCTAAAAATTCCTCTGGTTTCATTCCAATTTCCAGAGCTTCTTCTAGTCCTAAATCAACGAATTTCATTATCTTATTTTTGATACTTAGGCTTTCCCAAGATATAGATTCTTCAACTACAAAAGTTCCCTTCCCTTGATAGGATTTTAATGCCCCATCTTGTTCCAAGTCATTATATGCAGTGCTTACAGTATTTCTACTTACATTTATTCTCTGAGACAAGTCTCTTTCTGTTGGCAATTTTGTCCCGACCTTGAGAGATCCTTTTTTTATTTCATCCATGATTTGATTTTTAACTTGAATATAAAGGGGTACTCCATTTTTTTTGTTTATTTCGATGTTAATAAAAATCCCTCCCAAAGCATATTGGATTAATGGACTAATCCACTACCATGATTATGATACCATGTGGACTAGTCCATTTCAATGATTGTATTATTACCATTTAGTGATATTTTTAGTGTTATAGCTTATTTAAACCCTATTACCTACCTTAGCCTTACGTTTAATACTATTTTTAATAAACTTGATAGGGGTTTCATGTTTGTGGTTATATTTTCTAAATAAGATTATTAAAATAGTATATATGAATGCTAAGGGGGACCCTTATGGTAAAGAAACATTTTTCTATTGTTATATATCTTTTAGTTACAATTTTGATATTAATTCTTTCAATATTTATTTATAGGATTATTACACATATTTCTTATGTTCATGTAAATAATGAAATAGCCATCTCAAAATATACTGGTGAAAGAATAAATAATTCATATTCTAAAAAATCTTCAAAAATTGCTACTTATATTAATACTAGTAAGGGTGCGCCACTTATAGGCCTTAGTAGTGCAGATGTGGTTCTTGAGTTCCTCAGCAACTCCTCTGGCATAACTTATAAAGCTATCTTCAATCAAGATGTAGCTAAAAATATTAGTGGAACCGTTAGCCTAAAAGACTACTCTAATTCCTATCTACCAAAATTTAATTTTTCTAATAATATTGCAATAGCAGGCATCAATAGTAGGAACGCAACAAATATTTTCATAACTTTCAATGAAGGTTCATCCTCAAATTTTTTATATCAAAATGGAGAATACTATCATTATAGAGGTCTTAATATTGACAAAGACAATATTTCTCCTGTAAAGTTTTCTAATGTTATTGTACAATTTATTCATGGTACCATTATAAGCGATGAAACCTTAACTTCATCTGAAAATCAGGGCACTGGATTGTTATTTTGCGCCGGAGTGGCTCAAGATATTAAATGGGGCAGAAAAAAAAATTCTCCCATAAAAATTAATGATGAAGAGGGTAGGGAAGTTTCACTAATGCCTGGACCTACCTGGTGGGTTTTTATTGATAAAGACTGCTCTGTAGCCTACGATTAATAATTAAATCATCAACTACGATGCCGTTAAATTGGCACTATCATAAAAGTCCAATTCAATCAAAAAGACATATTAATAAAATAATATGTCTTTTTTCCTTAGATATTATTATAATTATTACTCTTTGTACGTACTATTATAAAACTCCCCTATAGATTTGCTTATGGACTCTGCAATTTTTTGTTGATATTCATCCGACTTTAATTTTTGTTCCTCTTCATAATTTGATAAAAATCCGCATTCTACTATAATACTTGGCATAATGTCATTCTCCCTTAATATCCTATAAGCATTTTTAGCAGGCTTCTGGACTCTCTTATTACTAGGATCTAAATCTATTCTAAGGTTTTTCTGAGTTACAGCGGCTAAAATAGAACTATCTTTATAATTCGAGTACCATACTTGTGCTCCATAGTATTTACTCTCCGTAAAATAATTTAGATGAATACTAATAAACATATCACAATTACTAGATTTCTTTAAATTACATCTTTTTTTCAAATCCTCAGTGTAACTTTCTCTTATAGTTCCACTTCTTGAATAAAGCCCTGTATCCTCTTCTCTTGTCATAACTACCTCATAGCCTAACTTTTGTAATTTTTCTTTAAGCTTTATTGCTATGCTTAAATTAATGCTTTTTTCTACAGTGCCATTTTTAGAACTTGTTCCACCATCCATTCCCCCATGACCTGCATCAATGAGTATTTTTTTACTCCCTACTTGTAATTTTTCATTATTCATAGTTTGTTTTACAAAGCTTAGATTTACTAGCATAAAGCTTACCATTGCTGCAACGATTACTATTACAATAGATATTAATTTATTATTTCTGTATTTCAATGCACCCACCCTCTTATTTATTCCTATCGTTAATTTTATTCACCTTGTAGCATATTTAGTATTATTTCTATAGCTCTTCGCGCAATGGCGCAAAAAAACACCCACCAAAAACTCTAGCGGCTGCTTTTCCTTTTCTATGTTTATTTATTTATTACTACTTCGGCAATATTGGTTGCATGATCTCCAATTCTCTCAAAATTACTAATCATATCTAAAAACATAGTTCCAACTGTAGCGCCGCAAATCCCATTATTTAATCTTCTTATATGGGATGACCTTAGTTCCTTTTCTAAGCTATCAATTCTATTTTCTATTACCATTATAGATTCCGCTTTTAGAATATCATTATTTTCAAAACTCTCAATACTAATCTCTAAAGCATATACTATGTATTTATACATTCCATCTAACTCCTGCATAGCATCCTTAGAAAAACCCAAATTCTTTTGGATCTTTTCACTAGTTATATCTACCAAGTTTTCAGCATGATCTCCAATGCGCTCTATATCATTTACTACATTGAACATAGAAGTTACTATTTTAGTTTGTTGTTCTGATAATTCTGTTGAGGAAAGCTTTACTAAATAGGATGTAATTTCGTGTTCAAGTAAATTTATTAATTTTTCATTTTCATAAACAGTTTTTATACTACTTTCATTATTGTTAATAAAACATTCCATGGCAAGTTGTACATTTGCTTTTGCAAGGTTTGCCATTCTAGAAACCTCTTTTGTAGCTTGTCCAACTGCAATGATCGGTGTCTCTAATAGTCTGTCATCTATATACTTAACATCCATTGTTAGAACTTCATCTTCTCCTGGTATTATTTTATTAACAAGTAAAACCAGATATTTTATAAATGGCACCATAATTATTGTATTTGATATATTAAATATAGTATGGGCATTTGCAATTTGTCTTTTTATATCTCCAGCTCCATCTGGCGATATACTTTGCACAATCATTATCAGTGGATTTATTAATGGAATAAAAATTAAGGTACCAAATATGTTAAAGAATAAATGTATTAGTGCTGCTTTTTTTGCTGTTTTAGAGGTTCCTATACTTGATAATAAAGCAGTTATACATGTACCTATATTATTACCAAATAAAATTGGAACTGCTACTGCCAGGGGTAGCGCTCCTGTAGATGCTAATGCCACTAAAATACCAGTGGACGCAGATGAACTTTGAATTACCGCAGTCATAAGTGCGCCGCTTAAAATTCCTAAGAGAGTATTTCCTTCTAATTTCATTATTAAAGTTGCAAAAGCTGGAGACTGCGCTAGTGGAGACATAGTATCCTTCATTAACTCCATTCCTAGAAAAAGAATACCGAAGCCTAATATAATATTCCCTATTTCTCTGCCTTTTTTACCTTTTGAAACTATTATTGTTAAAGAACCTATTCCTAAAAATATTGGTATTATATTATCAAGTTTAAATGCAATTAACTGTGCAGTTACAGTAGTTCCAATATTAGCTCCCATAATTACTGCTGCTGCCTGATATAAGTTCATAAGGCCCGCATTAACGAATCCTACTACCATTACTGTAGTAGCGCTACTGCTTTGAATAACCGCTGTTATTGCAGCTCCTGTTGCTACTCCTTTAATCGGATTGGATGTGATTTTTTCAAATATCTTTTTAAGTTTTTCACCAGAAGTATTTGCAAGCCCATCCCCCATCATCTTCATTCCATACAAGAATAGCCCTAGCCCTCCAAAAAGCCCTATAACCATATTTATAACATTCATAAAATCCCTCCATATTTAAACTTATCATAAGTGTTTTAATCATTCATTTAAATAATACTATAAGTTAAACTATATGTTATGTAATCTTCACTACATTTAACATAAACTTTAATATTATTAACATAAACATAACATAAAGAGCATTTACTTTTTCGCTATATTGATGTATTTAATTTTACACCAGTTTGCCCTCGCTAATAACTTTGCAAAGTCTCATATAGAATAAAATATCCCTAGGATCAAGTGTAAGTGTTATCCACAATCATTTGCCCAAGCTATTTCTTATATAATAAAAAAAAGGAATATACACTTATTAATAAGTGTATATTCCCTCTTGCAAACAAAAATATTATCTCTTTGAGAACTGAGATGCTTTTCTTGCTTTTTTAAGACCGTATTTCTTTCTTTCTTTCATTCTTGGATCTCTTGTTAAAAATCCTGCTTTTTTAAGTTCTGGTCTTAAAGTTTCGTCAGCTTTAAGTAGTGATCTTGAAATACCATGTCTTATTGCACCGGCTTGACCTGTATATCCGCCACCGTGTACATTAACCAATATATCGAATTTATCTTTAGTTCCAGTTAACACTAATGGTTGGTTAACTATAAGCATTAAAGTTTCTAATCCGAAATAATTTTCTATGGCTCTTTTATTTATAACAATTTTACCTTCTCCAGGTATAAGTCTAACTCTCGCAACTGATTTCTTTCTTCTTCCTGTTCCTATATATTGAACTTTTGCCATTATATTTACTCCCTCCTAACCTGATTAGTATTTAAGCACTAATGTTTCTGGATTCTGTGCTTGATTATTATGTTCTGGTCCTCTGTAAACAGTCATTTTCTTAGCTGTTTGACGACCTAATGGTCCCTTTGGAAGCATTCTTCTTACTGCTTCTTCAAAAATAAACTCAGGTTTTTTAGCTAATGCTATTCTATATGGAACTTCTTTTAATCCACCTGGATAAAAAGAGTGATGTCTTAACATTTTTTGGTCTAATTTCTTACCAGTTAAAACGATCTTATCAGCGTTTATTACAATTACAAAATCACCTGTATCAACGTGTGGTGTAAATGTTGGTTTATGTTTTCCTCTTAATATTGAAGCTATTTGACTCGCTGCTCTTCCTAAAACTTTTCCTTCTACGTCGACAACGAACCATTTTCTTTCTACTTCTGCTGGTTTTGCTAAGTATGATTTCATTATTTTCCCTCCCTGAACTTTTAACAATTGAATTTCTATGCTAAAGATCCGGGGCTAGTGGATCTTATACACGATAGTTTATACAAACATTAATAATTATAATACATTCTACCGGGTGTGTCAATGATTTTACAGAGGATATTGCAATCTTTAATGTTTTTTATTTAATAAAAAACTTCTTCCAAGCATAATCCACCGGGTGGAACGGATTTCCCAGCCTTTGCTCTTTCTTTTGACAGAATTATATCTTTTATTTCATTAGGTTTAATCTTACCTTCTCCAACACGAACTAGTGCTCCTACTATTATTCTAACCATATTATAAAGAAAGCCATCCGCAGCAATATATATTTTTATGATATCTTCATTCTTTATGATATCTAATCTTGTAATAGTTCTTACAGAAGTTTTTACGGAACTACCTAAATTTTTAAATGCAGAAAAGTCATGGGTACCCATAAAATACTCTGAAGCTTCTTTCATAGCTCCTACATCTAATATTCTTTTGTGATGATATATGTAATTGCGCCCTACAGCAACAGCCTCATACCTATTAAGTATAGTGTAACTATACATCTTCCCTGTACAATTATACCTTGAATGAAACTCACAGGGAACCTCAAAGCAATGTAAAATTACAATATCTAATGGGAGTTTACTATTAATAGCTCCTATAAACTTTTCCACAGATATTTTACTATTAGTATAAAAGTTACCTGTATACCCCTTTGCATGAACTCCAGCATCTGTTCTACTAGAACCTGTAATTTGAGTTTTTTCACCTGTAATCTTTTCAATAGCTGTCTCTATTTTTTCTTGAATAGTCATTACATTCTTTTGTCTCTGCCATCCTGCATAGTTCGTTCCATCATATTCTACTAAAAGCTTTATATTTCTCACTGCTTCACGTCCTTTTCGCTCTACACGAAGATTATGTTCTGCTAACAATAGTAATAACAAATAGCAGTGTAAAAGCAAAGCTTGCAATATAGTCTTTTTTTGTTATATGTAATTGTTTCATTCTAGTTCTTCCTTCTCCACCTTTATAGCATCTTGATTCCATAGCCATTGCCAGTTCATCAGCTCGCCTAAAAGAACTTATAAACAGTGGTACTAAAATAGGTATTAAACTTTTAGCTCTACTTATCAAATTCCCAGACTCAAAATCTGCACCTCTTGCCATTTGTGCTTTCATGATTTTATCAGTCTCATCCATAAGCGTAGGTATGAATCTTAATGCAATAGTCATCATCATTGCAAGTTCATGAGCTGGTACTCCTATCCTTTTAAAAGGCCTTAGAAGGCTTTCTATACCATCAGTTAGCTCTATTGGAGAAGTTGTTAGTGTTAGTATTGATGTTCCCATAATTAAAAACACTAACCTAATTATCATAAAGGCTGCAATTATTAAACCTTCTTTATATACACTTATAAAACCCCAGTGAAAAATCAATTCTTTGCCGGTAGTCATGAAAATGTTTAATATTGCTGTAATAAGTAATAATACTAAAATTGGCTTTAATCCACTGTAAATATACTTAAAAGACAAATTAGCTATTAGTATTGTGATTAAAATAAATATAACTACAAATAAATAGCCTTTAAAATTATTCACTAAAAATAGATCAACAATAAATAGTAGAGATATTAATATCTTTAATCTTGGATCTAATTTATGTACAAAAGACTCCCCTGGTATATATTGACCTATTGTAATATCTTTGATCATACAAATTCCTCCAATGTGTTGCAAGAATCACACATTACTGTTTTATATATAATATCTTATTAGACAAAAAAATCACTAATTCTTTTTTAATATTTTAAGCAATTCTTGTTTAGCTTTTTCCACCGTAAATATATCCTCAGATATATTAAGCCCCTTATTACGCAATTCCCGAATTAGGTATGTTACCTGTGGCGCAGCAAGTCCTACGCTTTCTAATATTTCTATTTCCTTAAATATTTTCTCTGGAGTTCCGTCTAGAATACACTTTCCACTATCCATTACTATAACTCTATTTGCGACCTTGGCCACATCTTCCATGCTATGAGATACTAATATTATGGTCATGTCATTCTGTTTGTATAGTTCGACAATTTTACTTAAGATATCATCTCTTCCTTTTGGATCTAGCCCAGCTGTTGGTTCATCTAGAATCAAGATTTTTGGCTCCATAGCCACTACCCCAGCTATTGCCACTCTTCTCTTTTGGCCACCACTTATTTCAAAAGGTGATTTATCCCTATATTCTTCATAGTCCAGTCCAACTATTTTCATGGCTCTCTGAACTCTCTTATTTATCTCATCATTATCTAAACCTAAATTTTTCGGTCCAAAAGCAATGTCTTTTTCAATAGTTTCTTCAAAAAGTTGATATTCAGGATATTGAAATACTAATCCAACTTTTTTTCTTATGTTTGTTAATTTCATTTTTTTCATAGTTATATCTATGTCGTCTATTAATAGACTCCCTGATGTTGGTTTTAATAGTCCATTTATATGTTGTATTAGTGTTGATTTTCCTGAGCCTGTATGCCCAATTAGTGCTACAAATTCTCCTTGCTTTATTTCTAAAGAAACATCATCTATAGCTTTTTTTTCAAAAGGAGTCTTTGGCATATATACATGTGTTAAATTTTCTATTTTAATTGACATAATGCATTCACCATCTCATTTATAGTTAATATATCTGATTCTATATTAATACCACTTTGTTTAAGTTCATATGCCAGTTCCGTTACTTGCGGAACATCTAGACCTATTTTTTTCATAAGAGACACTTCCCTAAATATTTCTCTCGGTTTTCCATTCATTACAATTTTACCATTATCCATAACTACTATTCTATCCGCTTCTACTGCTTCTTCCATATTATGAGTTATTAAGATTATTGTTATACCATACTTTTTGTTTATTTCTTTTATAGTTCGAATAACTTCTTTTCTACCAAACGGATCTAGCATTGCTGTTGGTTCATCAAAAACAATACACTTTGGCATCATAGCAAGAATACCTGCTATAGCTACTCTTTGTTTTTGACCACCAGAAAGTAAATGTGGAGCATGCTTTCTATAATCGTACATTCCAACATTTTTTAATGATTCATCCACTCTTTTTCTAATTTCTTTAGGCTCTAGTCCTAAATTTTCTGGACCAAATGCTACGTCTTCTTCTACAATAGTGGCAACAATTTGATTGTCCGGATTTTGAAATACCATACCAGCAACATTCCTAATGTTCCATAAATTGCTTTCCTCAGAAGTTACGAGTCCATCTACATAGATTTCACCTTCAGTAGGTATTAATAGAGCATTTATGTGCTTAGCAAAAGTAGATTTTCCTGAGCCATTATGGCCGAGTACTACTAAAAATTCACCCTTGTTAACCTCTAAATTTAATCCATCTATGGCTACTTTAGGCTGCTCATCTTCACTTTGAGGGTATTTGTAAACAAGCTTATTGCATATAACCATTTTTTCACCCATAAGTGTCACTCCCTACATCTATAAATATTTATAAGAAAATGGGGACTAAGTTTGATTTAACTTAATCCCCTTTGTTCAAACTATACTAATTCTATTATGCTCATCTCTGCTGCGTCGCCTCTTCTTGGACCCATTTTCATTATTCTAGTATATCCGCCGTTTCTCTCAGCATACTTGGGTGCAATATTGTCAAATAAGTCTTTAACTACACTTTCTTCTGTAATGAATGCAAGTGCTTGTCTTCTAGCATGAAGATCTCCTCTTTTTCCAAGAGTTATCATTCTTTCAGCAAATTTTCTAGTTTCTTTTGCTCTAGTGACAGTAGTTTCTACTTTTCCATATTTCAACAAATTAGTTGCAAGACTTCTAAACATTGCAATTCTTTGATCAGTTGAGCGTCCTAATTTACGATACATTGCCATGTGTCTACCTCCTTACTCTTCACTAAGCTTTAAGTTCAAGCTTAGTGCTTGAAGTTTTTGTTCAACTTCTTCAAGTGATTTTTTACCTAAATTCCTGACTTTCATCATATCATCCATTGATCTCTCTGTTAATTCTTGAACTGTATTAATTCCAGCTCTTTTTAAGCAATTATAACTTCTAACAGAAAGGTCTAATTCTTCAATAGTCATTTCAAGAACTTTTTCTTTCTTATCTTCTTCTTTTTCAACCATTATTTCAACATTATCAGCATGATCTGTTAATGTCATAAATAGCTTAAAGTGCTCGATAAGTATTTTAGCTGATAAACCAATAGCTTCATCTGGTCTAATGGTTCCATTAGTCCAAATTTCAATAGTTAATTTATCATAATCAGTAATCTGGCCTACTCTAGTGTTTTCTACAGCAAAATTTACTCTTTTAACTGGAGTATAGATTGAATCTACTGGTATAGTAGCTATTGGTAATTCATCTGTCTTATTTTTACTCTGAGACACATATCCTCTACCTTTGTTAACAGTTAGTTCCATATATAGTTTAGCACCATCATCTAATGTTGCTATATGTAAATCGTCGTTAACAACTTCTATATCTCCATCAGTTCTAATGTCTGCTCCAGTAACTACTCCAGGTCCTTTAACATCAATATAAACAGTTCTAGGTCCTTCTCCATTCATTTTTAATGCTAAGCTTTTGATGTTTAGAATTAATTCTGTAACATCTTCTTTAACACCTTTAACTGTGGAAAATTCATGAAGCACTGTATCAATTTTAACTGCACTTGTAGCAACTCCAGGCAATGAAGAAAGAAGAATCCTTCTTAATGCATTACCTAGTGTTATACCATAACCTCTTTCTAATGGTTCAATTATGAATTTACCATAAGAATCATCTTCAGCAGTCTCTACACATTCTATTTTTGGCTTTTCTATTTCTAACATACTAAACCCTCCTTTTTTTTAATTGGCAACTTATTATGAGGGCAACCGATTCTATATTAATGACTATTTGCTGTATAACTCGACGATTAGCGTCTCGTTAACAGGAACATCTATATCTTCCCTAGTTGGTATTGCAACAACTGTTCCTTCAAATTTCTCTAAGTTAGCTGTTAACCAATTCGGTAAAGTTTTAGGATTTTCAGCGAAAACCTTAAACTTCTCTGTAGCTCTGCTCTTTGGACATGCAGATACTACTTGATTTGCTGTTAAACTGTAAGAAGGAATATCTACCTTTTTACCGTCAACTAAGAAATGTCCGTGAGTTACTAATTGCCTAGCTTCTTGTCTTGAATTTCCGTAACCTAATCTATAAACTACGTTATCAAGTCTCACTTCTAGAAGTTTTAATAGGTTTTCACCTGTTATTCCTCTTAACTTGTCAGCTTTATCATAGTATCTTCTAAATTGACTTTCAAGTATTCCATAAATTCTCTTAGCCTTTTGTTTTTCTCTTAATTGTAATCCATAGTTAGACATTTTTTTCTTGCTTTGTCCGTGTTGTCCCGGTGCATAGCCTCTTCTTGAAAATGCACATTTATCTGTGAAGCATCTATCACCCTTAAGGTTTAGCTTCATACCTTCTCTTCTGCAAAGCCTACAAGTAGCTCCAGTATATCTTGCCATTCAAATTACACCTCCTGTTTACTATACGTATGTTTACTATAATTTTAATTACTAGACTCTTCTTCTTTTTGGTGGTCTACATCCGTTATGTGGAATTGGAGTAACGTCTTTGATCAGTGTAATCTCTAATCCAGCCGCTTGAAGTGATCTAATAGCCGCTTCTCTACCTGCTCCTGGTCCTTTAACGAATACGTCAACACTCTTTAAACCGTGCTCCATTGCTGCCTTTGTAGCAGCTTCTGCTGCCATTTGAGCTGCAAAAGGAGTACTCTTTCTTGATCCTCTAAAACCTAAACCACCTGCACTAGACCAAGATAAAGCATTTCCAGCTGCATCTGTAAGTGTAACGATGGAATTATTAAAAGTAGACTTTATGTGAGCACAACCGTGCTCGATATTTTTTTTCTCTTTTTTTCTTCTACTTCTTTTAACTTTTTGAGCCATTACATTCCCTCCTTACTATTTCTTTTTGCCCGCCATTGTTTTCTTAGGGCCTTTTCTTGTTCTTGCATTAGTTTTAGTTTTTTGTCCTCTTACTGGAAGACCTCTTCTATGTCTTATTCCTCTATAACATCCAACTTCCATTAATCTTTTTATATCTAATGCAACTTTTCTTCTTAAGTCACCTTCAATTATAAAATTCTTGGTGATGTATGTTCTTAGTTCATTGACTTCTTCTTCAGTTAAGTCCTTCACTCTTGTGTCAGGATTTATTCCTGTTGCTTTAATGATTCCTTGTGATTTTGATAATCCAATACCAAATATATATGTTAGGCCTATTTCAACCCTTTTTTCTCTTGGTAGGTCAATACCTGCTATTCTTGCCATTTACTGTTTACACCTCCTAGGTACTTGCTATTAACATTTTATCACATTGTAACTTATAAAACGACCTAATGTGATTTATTACTAATATATTAATTTTTATGTTTAATACTTAACTAAACCTATTTGTAAATAAAACCTATTAACCCTGTTTTTGTTTATGCTTAGGATTTTCACAGATAACCATTACTCTTCCTTTTCTTTTAATAACCTTACATTTTTCACACATAGGTTTAACTGATGGCCTTACTTTCATAGCTAACCCTCCTTATTACTTATCTCTCCAAGTTATTCTCCCACGAGTGAGATCATATGGAGAAAGTTCTACTGTAACTTTATCGCCTGGTAGTATTCTTATAAAATTCATTCTTAACTTACCTGAAATATGAGCTAATATTTTATGCCCACTCTCAAGTTCAACTTGAAATATCGCATTTGGCAAAGTTTCTAATACTACGCCTTGCATTTCAATTATATCATCTTTTGACATAAGGTAATCAAACCTCCTTACGAATATCTGCAGACTGCAAAAATATTTTAATTTTAGAATTAGTAACCTCTTTTTTAGATAAAATTGAATCTTTAATTTCCTCAGCTACCGTGTCAGTAAAATTTAGATGTTTAACCTTCTTTTTCTTAGGTTTCTCAATCTTTCTTAAATCTCCATCAGAAATATACACATATTCACTATTCAGTATACCTACTACAATAAATTTTTTGTGCATATCTCTTCCCGCTTTAGAATTTACAACCTTACCTAAAAGGGTATTTTCGTCCAAACCATTCACCTCTATTAGTTCAAAGTTAATATTTCAGGACCACTTTTTAGGATAGCAACAGTATTTTCATAATGTGCAGATAAACTGCCATCTCTTGTTACTACCGTCCATCTATTAGCCTTTACTTTGACATAATGCTTTCCTATATTTATCATAGGTTCAATTGCAAGTACCATACCATGAACTAATTTAGGACCTCTATCTGGAGCACCATAATTAGGAACCTCTGGATCTTCATGCATTGATGTTCCAATTCCATGACCTACAAAATCCCTAACCACAGAGTATCCATGTTCTTCAGCACAACACTGAATTGCAGCAGATATATCTGATAATCTATTGCCGATTATAGCTTTTTCAACGCCCTCGAAAAAACTATTTTTAGTGATTTCAATGAGCATTGTAGCTTCATTAGATACTTTTCCTACTGGAAAAGTCCTAGCAGCATCTCCATGATAGCCATTTAATATGGCCCCACAATCTATACTAATTATATCTCCTTCAAGTAAAATCCGATTAGTTGGAATCCCATGAACCACTTCATCATTAACAGATGTACATATGGAAGCTGGAAATCCACAATAACCTTTAAAAGATGGTTTAGCACCCTGTCTTATTATGAACTCTTCAGCTAATTTATCTATTTCTGCAGTGGTTATTCCCGGTTTTATTACTTCTTCAATTAATGCAAGAGCTTCTGCAACCACTTTACCTGCACTTCTCATATATTGAATTTCCATATCACTTTTTATGTTTATCACTTTTCTATCTCTCCTAAGATACTACAGATACTTTCAAATACGCCATTAATTGCTTGTGTTCCATCAACTACTGATAATAAGTTTTTGTCACCATAGTACTTTATCAACGGTTGTGTTTGAGCATCATATATGTCTAACCGTTCACTAACGGTTTCTTCACTGTCATCTGCTCTTTGCACAAGAGATGATCCACACAAATTGCATTTTCCATCCGCTTCTGGAGGATTAAATGTAATATGGTAGCTAGCTCCACAGTTAAGACAAACTCTTCGACCAGTCATTCTACTTAAAATAAATTCTCTAGGAACCTTTATTAATAATGAAGTATCAAGAACGATGCCTTTTTCTTCTAAAATAGTTTCTAAGGCTTCAGCTTGATTAACAGTTCTAGGATAGCCATCTAATAAAAACCCATTTATACAATCTTCATTATCTAACCTATCCACGATTATATCTATAGTCAATGCATCCGGGACTAAGTGTCCCTTATCAATATGTTTCTTAGCTTCGATTCCAAGAGGAGTTTTTTCTGAAATATTCTTTCTGAATATATCCCCTGTTGATATATGTGGTATGGAAAATTTATTGCTTATAGATTTTGCTTGCGTTCCTTTTCCGGCTCCCGGAGGACCTAACAAGATTATTCTCATAGTATCATCTCCTGGTAATAATTTATTTAAGGAATCCTTGGTAATGACGCATTACTAATTGTGATTCAAGTTGTCTTAATGTCTCAAGAGCAACATTTACCAAAATCAGTAACATTGTACCGCCAAAGTATATTCCCTTAAAGTTAGTAGCGCCCTCTATAATAATAGGGAATATTGCTATAACAGCCGCAAAAGTTCCTCCAATCATTGAAATCTTAGTCAATACCATATCGATATAAGTTGCGGTATTCGCACCCGGTCTAATCCCTGGTATAAAGCCTGATGATTTATGCATATTTTCAGCCATTTCATCTGGTTTAAATGTTACCTGAGTATAAAACCATGTAAAAAATACTACTAACACAAAATATACCGTGGCATATTTCCAACTGTTCTTTTCAAAAATGCTCCAAGGACTTCCCACAATAAATTTTGCAATTGAAGATGTCGGTTTAAGTTGTGCTATTGTTTCTGGGAATGTCATTACTGACATTGCAAAAATTATACCGATAACTCCAGATCCATTTACATTGATAGGAATATGTGTTGATTGTCCTTTGAAGGTTTTGTTTCCAACCGACTTCCCAGCATATTGGACAGGAATTCTTCTTTCACTTAAACTTGCTATTACTACTGCTACTAATAATGCTATAGCTACTACAATAAACATTATAACCTCTACAAAATTCACAGTTCCTGCCGTCTGGAGCCCAGCGATTTTATACACTAGAGTAGGTAACCCTGCTATAATATTAATAAAAATTATTAATGAAATACCATTTCCGATACCTTTACCAGTGATTTGTTCCCCTATCCACACCAAAAATGTTGATGCAGTTGTCATCGTTAGTATCACTAAAAATATAGTTAAACTAGAATTGCTTGAAAATGCTCCAGTACCTGAAATAATTGCATACATACCAAAAGCCTGTAGTGCTCCAAGTACTATTGAAGCATATCTAGTATAATCTTGTATCTTCTTTCGCCCTTCAAGACCCTCTTTAGAAAGTTGCTCTAAATAAGGAATTGCTATTACAAGTAATTGCATTATTATTGATGCATTTATGTATGGACCTACACCCATAGCAAAAATACTAAATTTACTTAATGCACCACCTGAAAGCATTTCGTAAAAACTAAATAATGTACCTCCATTACTAGTTAAGTCTAAAAGTTTACTAGCATCTACACCAGGAACAGGAATGAAAATACCCATCCTAACAATTGCAACCATAAGTAGTGTGAATATCATACGCTTTCTTAAATCCGGAACTTTCCAGGCATTACGTAGGGTTGATAACATTTATATCACCTCAACTTTTCCTCCAGCTGCCTCAATTTTCTCAGCTGCTGCTTTAGAGAATTTTGTTGCACTTACAGTTAAATTCTTTTCTAAGTTACCATTTCCAAGTATTTTAACTCCGTCATATACTTTTCTTATGACTCTTCTCTCTAATAGCAATTCTGGTGTGATTTCTGTACCATTTTCGAATATATTAAGTCTATCTACATTTATACATGCATATTCTTTTGCAAAAATATTAGTAAAACCTCTTTTAGGTAATCTTCTGTATAAAGGCATCTGACCTCCTTCAAATCCTGGTCTTGTTCCTCCACCTGATCTAGAGTTTTGTCCGTCTTGACCTCTTCCCGCAGTTTTACCCCAGCCTGTAGCAGTACCTCTACCAAGTCTTTTACGAGATTTTTTTGATCCTTCTGCAGGTTTTAAATCTTGAAGTTTCATGTAAACACCTCCTCGTTTTAAACTTCTTCTACTTTTAATAGATATATAACTTTGTTAATCATACCTCTGATTTGAGGAGTTTCCTCGTGCTCAACACTTTTTCTTATTTTTCTTAATCCTAGAGAATTACAAGTAGCAATATGTTCTTTTTTTCTACCTATTAAGCTCTTAACCAATGTTAGTTTTACTTTAGCCAAGGTTTTCCCCTCCTATCTTAATATTTCTTCTACAGTCTTGCCTCTTAGTTTAGCTACATCTTCTACTGTTCTTAATCTTGCTAAACCATCAATAGTGGCATTAACTACATTTCTTGCATTACTAGAGCCTAAAGATTTAGCTCTAACATCTTTTAATCCTGATAATTCTAGAACTGCTCTAACTGGTCCACCGGCTAAAACTCCTGTACCTTCAGCACCAGGCATTATGTGTATAACGGAAGTACCGAATTTACCATCAATAGTATGAGGTATAGTTGATCCAACCATAGCTACTGTTACTAAGTTCTTCTTAGCATCTTCTATTCCTTTTCTAATTGCTTCAGGAATTTCTACAGATTTACCCATTCCCACGCCAACGTGTCCGTTTTCGTCTCCAACAACAACTAATGCGCTGAATCTGAAGTTTCTTCCACCTTTAACAACCTTAGCAACTCTGTTTATATTAACTACTTTTTCTTTAAGATCTAATGTGCTAGGATCTATCTTCATGTGTTTCCCTCCTTTTCTTAGAATTTAAGCCCTGCTTCTCTTGCTCCTTCAGCTAGGTTTTGTACTCTACCGTGGTATACATATCCACCTCTGTCGAATACTACTTCTTCTATTCCTTTTTCAAGTGCTCTTTCAGCAACCATTTTTCCAACTAATTTTGCCGCTTCTTTATTGCTTCCTATTTTTAATTCGAAAGCTTTATCTACGCTTGAAGCAGAAACTAATGTGATTTGAGCAACATCATCTATTACTTGAGCATATATATTCTTTTCACTTCTATATACAGCTAATCTAGGTCTTTGCGCTGTACCAGAAATCTTTTTACGTACTCTAAGATGACGCTTAACTCTTGATTTTTGTCTATCTTCTTTCTTGAACACATCATTCACTCCTTCCTACTTATTTACCTGTTTTACCTTCCTTACGTCTAACAACTTCATCAGAATATCTGATTCCTTTGCCTTTGTAAGGTTCTGGTTTTCTCCAAGTTCTAATGTCTGCTGCAACAGCTCCAACTAATTGCTTATCAATACCTTTTACTATTATTTTATTAGCATCAGGTAGTTCAAATTGGATTCCTGCAACTGCATCTATTTCAACTGGATGTGAATATCCAAGATTTAATGTTATTTTAGATCCTTTTAATTGAGCTCTGTAACCAACACCAACTAACTCAAGTGTTTTTTGGTATCCTTCTGTAACTCCAATAATCATATTATTAATTAATGATCTTGTAAGTCCGTGAAGAGCTCTATGCTCTTTTACATCGCTTGGTCTTGAAACTACCAAAATATTGTCTTCTATAGCTATATTCATTTTAGTACTCATGTTCTGAGTTAACTCACCTTTTGGTCCTTTTACATTCACAACATTCGTTGGTGAAACTGTAACAGTTACTCCACTCGGTATAGCTACTGGAAGTCTTCCGATTCTTGACATACTTACACCTCCTGCATTGTTTTTTAGATACATAACAATTACTAATTGCTATGTTTTCTATATTACTTTTAAGTACTAACCAATTCTTAATTGTTTATTCTCTATATTACCATGAGAACATAACAATTTTGCTTTTCCCTAAATTATCTATTATAACTATGTACATAACAAACCAATTTCGTTATGCCTTAGAATTATTATACTACCAAATGTAACAAATAACTTCTCCGCCTAGTCCTAATTTTCTAGCATCTCTATCTGCTACTAAGCCTTTTGAAGTTGATATTATAGCAACTCCAAGTCCATTCAATACTTTTGGAATATCCTCATTTTTAGAATATACTCTTAAACCTGGTTTAGATATTCTCTTAAGACCAGTGATAACTCTTTCCTTGTTTTGACCATACTTCATTGCAAGTCTCATCATTGGAACAACGCCATCATTATACTCTTCAATGTTTTTAAGATATCCTTCTTGAAGCAATATATTTGCAATTTCCTTCTTTATAGTTGATGAAGGTACTTCTACTATTTCGTGTCTTACAACATTTGCATTTCTTATACGTGTTAGCAAATCTGCGATTGGGTCAGTCATAACCATTTTTTGTGCCTCCTTTCATTAGAATGTTCTAATTACCAACTTGCTTTTCTGCAACCAGGAATTTCTCCCTTGTGTGCAAGTTCTCTAAAACAGATACGGCATATACCAAATTTTTGTAATACAGAATGCGGTCTCCCACAAAGTCTGCATCTTGTATAAGCTCTAGTTGAAAATTTAGGTTCTTTTTTCCACTTTTCTATTAACGCCTTACGTGCCATATGTTTACCTCCTTATTATTGAGCAAATGGCATTCCAAGGAATCTTAGTAACTCTCTTGCTTCCTCGTCTGTCTTTGCAGTAGTAACGAATATTATATCCATTCCTCTTATCTTATCAATTTTATCATATTCTATTTCAGGGAATATAAGTTGTTCTTTAACACCTATAGCATAATTACCTCTTCCGTCAAATGCTTTAGAAGAAGCTCCTCTAAAATCTCTAACTCTAGGTAATGCAACGTTCATTAATTTGTCAGCAAATTCGAACATTTGAGCTTTTCTTAATGTAACTTTACAACCTATTGGCATGTTTTCTCTTAGTTTAAAATTAGCTATAGATTTCTTTGCTCTTGTTATAACTGGTTTTTGACCTGCTATAATTTGCATATCACTAACAGCTGCATCTAAAACTTTAGAATTATCTTTTGCTTCTCCGACTCCCATATTTAAAACTATCTTTTCAAGCTTTGGTACTTCCATTATGTTTTTATATCCGAATTTTTCCATTAAAGCTTGAACTACTTCATTTTCGTATTTTTCTTGTAGCCTTGAACTCATATGTTAAACCTCCTTTCAGAAATTAAAATGTTTCTCCACACTTCTTGCAAATCCTAACCTTAGTTCCATCATCTAGAATTTTGCTACTTATTCTTGTTACATTTTTACATTTTGTGCAATATAGCATAACTTTTGAAGCATTTATAGCTGCTTCTCTGTGAACTATTCCACCTTGCATGTTCTGTTTGCTTGGTTTTTGATGTTTTGTAACCACGCTAACATCTTTAACTAAAACTTTTCCAGTTTTAGGATATACCGCTAAGACTTCACTTATTTTGCCTTTGTCTTTACCTGAAATTACCATTACTGAATCTTTTTTTCTTACGTGCACTTTTTTAACTGCCATGTTAGACACCTCCTATCTTATAGAACTTCAGGCGCTAGTGATAAAATCTTACTGAAGTCTTTATCTCTTAACTCTCTTGCAACAGGTCCGAATATACGAGTACCTTTTGGGGTCTTGTCATCTTTAATAATAACAGCTGCATTATCATCAAATTTGACGTATGATCCATCGGCTCTTCTTACACCTTTTGCTGATCTAACTATAACTGCCTTAACTACTTCACCTTTTTTAACAACTCCACCTGGTGTTGCACTTTTTACGCTGGCAACTATTGTATCACTGATGTTTCCCCATTTTCTTTTGGAACCACCTAACACTCTAATACACATAATTTCTTTTGCACCAGAATTATCTGCAACCTTCAATCTAGTTTGCTGTTGTATCATATCAAATACCCTCCTTCCAGTTCTTAAATTGTAATATTATTTAGCTTTTTCAACTATTCCAGTAATTCTCCATCTTTTATCCTTGGATAATGGTCTAGTTTCCATAATTGACACTTTATCATTAATTTGAGCTTCATTATTTTCATCATGAGCCTTAAATTTTGTTGTTTTATTAATTATCTTTCCGTATAATGGATGACGAACTTTTGTTTCAATTGCTACAACTATTGTCTTATCCATTTTATCGGAAACTACTCTACCTATTCTTGTCTTTCTATTGTTTCTTTCCACAAGAGCAACCTCCTTTCAGTTTTACTGTTCTAAAGACCTTATTTCTTCTTGTCTAAGGATGGTCTTAATTTGGGCTATAGATTTTTTAACCTGCTTAATTCTCATAGGGTTCTCTAGTTGTCCTGTAGCTAACTGAAATCTAAGGTTAAACAATTCTGCCTTTAAATCAGACATTCTTACTTGTAAATCTTGAGGATTACTTTGTCTTAATTCATTTAATTCATTAGCCTTCATTGAGTTCACCACCCATTTCCTCAAAATCTTTTCTAGATACAAACTTAGTTTTAATTGGAAGTTTGTGTGAAGCAAGTCTCATTGCCTCTCTAGCTGCTTCTTCTGTTACTCCTGCAATTTCAAATAACACTCTGCCTGGCTTAACAACTGCTACCCAATATTCTACTGATCCTTTACCGGAACCCATACGAGTTTCAGCTGGTTTTTCAGTTACTGGCTTGTCAGGGAAGATTTTTATCCAAACCTGACCTCCTCTTTTTACATATCTATTGATAGCAACTCTGGCAGATTCTATTTGATTACTTTTAACCCAACCACATTCTGTAGCTTGCAATGCATAATCACCGTATGCAATAAAGTTTCCTCTTGTAGCCTTTCCTCGCATTTTACCGCGATGAACCTTACGATGTTTAGTCCTCTTAGGCATTAACATGTTTTATTCCTCCTTCCTTACACTTCTATGCGTTTACTTCTTCCTTAACGATTTTCTTTGTAGGAAGAACCTCACCTCTATATACCCAAACCTTTACGCCAATTTTTCCATATACAGTATTTGCTTCTGCAAATCCATAATCTATATCAGCTCTCAATGTTTGGCATGGAATTGTACCTTCATGATAGTGTTCTGTTCTAGCTATTTCTGCTCCGCCAAGTCTTCCTGCACATGCAGTTTTAACTCCCTTAACGCCAGTTCTCATAGCTCTTTGAATTGTTTGTTTCATTGCTCTTCTAAAAGAAATTCTCTTTTCTAATTGAGACGCAACACTTTCTGCCATTAATTGAGCATTGTTTTCTGCTTGCTTTACTTCCACGATATTAATTAAAACATTTTTATCTGTTATAATTTTTTTCATGTCTTGCTTTATAACTTCAATTCCAGAACCGCCTCTACCAATAACCATTCCTGGTTTAGCAGTGTTTATGTTGATTTTAACTCTTTTAGCAGCTCTTTCGATTTCGATTTTAGAAATTCCAGCTGTATAGAGTTTGCTTTTTAAGAATTCTCTAATCTTAAAATCTTCAACAAGATTATCTGAAAAATTCTTTTTATCTGCGTACCATTTAGAATTCCAATCTTTTATTACACCAACTCTAAAGCCGTGTGGATTTACTTTTTGTCCCAAGTTATATCCCTCCTTCTTATAATCTTTCTGTAACTGTTATAGTTACATGGCTAGATCTTTTTCTTATTCTATAAGCTCTTCCTTGTGCACGCGGTCTAAATCTCTTAAGTGTTGGACCTTGACATGCATAGGCATTATTAACATATAATCTACTAACATCTAAGTTTAAATTATTTTCTGCATTTGCTACAGCTGATTTTAGAACTTTAGTTACTACATCAGCTGCATTTTTGGAAGTATATTGTAATATAGCAAAAGCCTCATTTACATTTTTACCTCTTATTAAATCAAGAACAATCCCGATTTTCATTGAGGACGTTCGCACATATTTAGCTATAGCTTTAGCCTCCATTGATTGTTTCCTCCTTCCGACACTATCTTACTCTACTTGTTTTTTCCTTATCAATGTGTCCTTTGAATGTTCTAGTTAGAGCGAATTCTCCTAATTTATGTCCTACCATATCTTCTAAAACATAAACTGGTACGTGTTTTCTTCCATCATGTACAGCAATAGTATGACCTATCATTTGTGGAAAAATAGTAGAAGCTCTTGACCAAGTTTTTATAACTTTCTTCTCGCCAGTTTTGTTCATTTCATTTATTCTGCTTAACAGAATTTCTTGTATAAACGGTCCTTTTTTAACTGATCTACTCACCTTTGTGGCCTCCCTTCATAAAACTTAACCATAGATTCGAAGAGAAATAAAATCCTCCCCAAACTATTTCTTATTTTTTCCCTTAACAATAAACTTGTCAGAGTATTTTTTAGTTTTTCTAGTTTTATATCCCAGTGCCGGTTTACCCCAAGGAGTCATCGGACTAGCGTGACCTACTGGTGACTTACCTTCTCCACCACCATGTGGATGATCGTTAGGATTCATTACAGAACCTCTGACTGTAGGTCTGAAACCTAAATGCCTTTTTCTTCCTGCTTTACCTATGTTAACAATATCATGAGTTACATTAGAAACTGTTCCTATAGTAGCTCTACAGTTTAATCTTATATATCTCACTTCTCCACTTGGAAGTCTTACTTGAGCATACTCTCCTTCTTTAGCCATAAGTTGCGCTGAAGAACCTGCTGATCTTACAAGCTGAGCACCTTTTCCAACCTGAAGTTCTATATTATGAATTGTAGAACCTAATGGTATGTTGCTTATTGGAAGTGTATTTCCAACTTTTATGTCAGAATCAGCACCTGATACAATTACATCTCCAACTTTTAATCCTACTGGAGCGATTATGTATCTTTTTTCACCATCAGCATATACAACAAGAGCTATGTAAGCAGATCTATTTGGATCATACTCAATTGTGGAAACTTTTGCTGGAATACCATCTTTAGTTCTTTTGAAATCTATTAGTCTGTATGCTTGTTTTGCTCCACCACCACGGTGACGAACAGTTATTTTACCTTGGTTATTTCTACCACCTGATCTTTTTGTGCTTACAAGAAGTGATTTTAGTGGCTTATCTGTAGTTATTTCTGCAAAATCAGCCATAGTCATATTTCTTCTTGAAGGCGTGGTTGGTCTAAATTTCTTAATCGCCATTTGATTTCCCTCCTTTTTCTTCGCTTATCTGGCCTCTGCCAATACCTGCTTAATAGTTACATTCCATCAAAAAACTCAATTGTCTTGCTTTCTGTTGTTAAAGTAACAATAGCTTTTTTAAAGTCAGCTCTTTTTCCAACGTGAACTCCAACTCTCTTAGTTTTACCCATGTTTCTTAGAGTTCTTACATTTTCAACTTTGACTCCAAATACTTCTTCTACTGCTTTTTTAACTTGAGTTTTATTGGCATGAATGTCAACTATAAAGGTGTATTTTTTATCAGCCATTACAGCCATACTTTTTTCAGTAATTATCGGTTTTCTTATAATATCATGGCTAGTTAGCTTCATTATATATACACCTCCTCAATTTTAGATACAGCATCCTTTGTAACTATGAATTTCTCATACTTCAATATATCATAAACATTTAAGTTGTTTACTGGGGATACTTGCACTCCAGGTATGTTTCTTGCTGATTTATAGACATTTTCATTTGATTTTTCAACAACTATTAAAGTTTTTTTAGTTCCAAAAGCGGTTAAAATCTCTAACATTGCTTTAGTTTTTGGTGAATCAAATTCTAAACTATCTATAACTATCATTTCATTTTCAGCTACTTTAGCTGATAACGCTGATTTGAAAGCAACTCTTCTCATTGACTTTGGTACTGACATACGGTAATCTCTTGGCTTTGGAGCAAATACTATACCACCATGTATCCATTGTGGCGCTCTAATCGAACCTTGTCTTGCTCTACCAGTTCCCTTTTGTCTCCAAGGCTTTATTCCACCGCCTCGAACTTCAGCTCTTGTTTTAGCCGATTGAGTTCCTTGTCTTTTGTTTGCTAATTGTGCTACTACAACTTGGTGCATAGCATTCATGTTGATTTCAACTCCGAATATACTTTCATTAAGTTGAATATCTCCAATTTTTTGTGCTTGTTTATTAAATAAATCTAATGTAAGCATTCTGCATCCTCCTTCCTTTTAAAGTTACGCTTTAACAGCATTTCTTATTACAACTGTGCCTTTGTTTGGACCTGGTATACCACCTTTAATTAATATAATGTTCTTTTCAGGCATTACTTTAACTATTTCAAGGTTTATTACTGTTGTATTAACATTACCCATGTGTCCTGGCATATGTTTATTTTTAAATGTTTTTGATGGATCGGAAGATGCTCCCATTGATCCAACTGCTCTATGGAATTTAGAACCGTGACTCATTGGTCCTCTAGATGCATTCCATCTCTTAATTACACCTTGGAATCCTTTTCCTTTAGAAATTCCTGATACGTCAATTCTATCTCCA
The DNA here is from genome assembly GCF_011065975.2 of Clostridium sp. FP1. Lineage (NCBI taxonomy): Bacteria > Bacillati > Bacillota > Clostridia > Eubacteriales > Clostridiaceae > Clostridium > Clostridium sp. FP1. The sequence continues at coordinate 4,830,537 of NZ_JAAMNJ020000001.1, forward strand.
GCAGCAAATATATCTGCTTTAAATTCTTGACCTACTTCATAAGCACTTATATCTTCCATTCTAAATTCTTTCACGAATCTTTTTAAAGATGTTCCTGCTTTAGCAAATTGTCCTTGCATTGGTTTGTTAACTAATTTCTCTCTTATGTCTCCAAAACCAACTTTAATTGCATTGTAACCATCATTTTCGATAGTTTTCTTTTGAATAACAACACATGGACCTGCTTCAACAACTGTTACTGGAACAACTCTTCTATTTTCATCAAATATTTGAGTCATACCAAGTTTTTTACCCATTATTGCTTTTTTCATGAAAATACACCTCCTACTTATTAGCGGACCACAAGGTGATCATAATAGTTAGTAATAGTTATCTATTACTTACGCACAGTGAATTACACTTATACGCTTATAGTTTTATTTCGATATCAACACCAGCTGGTAAGTCGAGTCTCATTAGAGCGTCAACAGTTTTAGGTGATGGACTAATTATATCTATTAGTCTTTTATGAGTTCTTATTTCAAATTGTTCTCTTGAATCTTTGTATTTGTGTGGAGCTCTTAATACTGTAATTACGTCTTTTTCTGTAGGTAGTGGTACTGGACCAGCTACTTTAGCTCCTGTACTTTTAGCTGTCTGAACAATTTTCTCAGCTGATTGATCTAAGATATTGTGATCAAAAGCCTTTAATCTGATTCTAATTTTTTGTTTAATCATTAATATTCCCTCCTTTTCATCGCACGCTTTACTTCTTACGTGCAACAGCGGATGTTCTGTAAACTGTTCCGGGTGTTGCATGCAATAAATGCATAGAACAATCTCAGGAACCCCGTCGCCCGATTCAAGATCAGGACATGCTCGGTGAAGAATAACCCGGAAGTCCGGCAACCTCTTACCTCATCGCTGTTACCACAATACAACTACTAAAGTATACAACATATTTTTTGCTTTGACAAGTATTTTTTCACTATTATTTTATAATTTTTACATTGGTGATTTCTGATTATATTTCCACATATGTTTTATGGTATTTAAAAGGAGAAGAGCGTCCTCTTCTCCTTAATAATAAAAGCTTTTATTATTATAAATCTTCATCAATTGATAATTATATATACTTTAAAATTATTATTTAACTATTGAAGTAACAACTCCTGAACCTACTGTTCTTCCGCCTTCTCTAATAGCGAATCTTAATCCTTCATCCATTGCCACTTGAGTAATTAATTCAACATTCATATCTATGTGATCTCCTGGCATTACCATTTCCATCCCGTCTGGTAATTTGATTGATCCAGTTACATCAGTTGTTCTGAAGTAAAATTGTGGTCTATATCCGTCGAAGAATGGAGTATGTCTTCCGCCTTCTTCTTTTTTAAGTACATATACTTGACCTACAAATTTATCATGTGGATGTATTGAACCTGGTTTTGAAAGTACTTGACCTCTTTGAATATCAGTTCTTTGTACTCCTCTTAATAATGCTCCGATGTTGTCTCCTGCCATTGCTTGGTCTAGAAGCTTTCTAAACATCTCAACTCCAGTACATACAACTTTTCTTTTATCTTCGCTGAGTCCAACGATTTCTACTTCTTCTCCAACCTTAAGTATACCAGTTTCAACTCTTCCTGTAGCAACTGTTCCTCTACCTGTAATTGTGAATACATCTTCTACTGGCATTAAGAATGGTTTATCTGTTGCTCTTGTTGGTGTTGGAATGTAAGTATCTACAGCTTCCATTAATTCCAATATGCATTTTGATGCTTCTTCGTCTGTTGGATTTTCTAATGCTTTTAATGCTGATCCTGTTACTATTGGAATATCATCACCTGGGAAGTCATACTCACTTAATAGTTCTCTTACTTCCATTTCAACAAGCTCTAATAATTCTGGATCATCTACCATATCTGCTTTGTTTAAGAATACTACTATATATCCTACTCCAACTCTGCTTGCTAATAGTATATGTTCTCTTGTTTGAGGCATTGGGCCATCTGCTGCACTAACAACTAGAATTGCTCCATCCATTTGTGCTGCTCCTGTGATCATGTTCTTTACATAATCTGCATGTCCTGGGCAATCAACGTGTGCATAATGTCTATTTGCTGTTTCATACTCAACATGTGCGGTATTGATTGTAATTCCTCTTTCTCTTTCCTCTGGCGCTTTGTCAATTTGGTCAAACTTGGATGCTTGTGCTAAGCCCTTAGTTGCAAGTACTGCTGTTATTGCTGCTGTTAATGTTGTCTTGCCGTGATCTACGTGTCCTATTGTTCCAATGTTTACATGCGGTTTGGTTCTTTCAAATTTTGCTTTTGCCATTTTGTATTCCTCCTTATATTTACATATTATCTTATATTTAAATTATTGTTTATTTTCTATAACTTGTTCTTGAATACCCTTTGGAACTGGTTCATATGCAGCAAATTCCATACTGTATACCCCTCTACCTTGAGTTCTTGATCTAAGTGTTGTAGAATATCCAAACATTTCTGATAATGGAACCATCGCTCTAATAACTTGAGCACCTGATTGCGCTTCCATTCCTTCTATTCTACCCCTTCTTGAATTAAGGTCACCCATAACGTCTCCCATGTATTCTTCTGGTACAGTTACTTCAACCTTCATTATTGGCTCTAAGAGTACTGGATCTGCTTTAGCCATAGCATTCTTGAATGCCATAGATCCAGCAACTTTAAATGCCATTTCATTAGAGTCAACATCATGGTATGATCCATCGACAACTTTAACTTTGAAGTTAAGAACTGGGTATCCACCAAGAATACCATTCTTTGATGCTTCCTTAATTCCGTTCTCTATTGGAGATATAAATTCTTTTGGAATAGATCCACCAACAGTAGCATTTTCAAAGGAATAAGGTTCGCTAGTTGGTATTAACTCTATCCAACAATGTCCGTATTGTCCACGTCCACCTGATTGTTTAATGTATTTACCTTCTGCTTTAACTGCTTTACGTATTGTTTCTTTATAAGCTACTTGTGGTTTACCTACATTACATTCAACTTTAAATTCTCTTTGAAGTCTATCAACGATTATTTCAAGATGAAGTTCGCCCATACCACCAATTATTGTTTGGCCTGTTTCTTGATCAGTATGAGTTTTAAAAGTAGGATCTTCTTCAGAAAGCTTTGCAAGAGACATACCCATTCTTTCTTGCCCTGCTTTTGTTTTTGGCTCAATAGCTACATGAATAACTGGATCTGGAAAATCCATGGTTTCAAACAATATTGGATGATCTTCATCACATAATGTTTCTCCAGTGGTTGTATTTTTCAGTCCGATTATCGCACCTAATTCACCTGCACGTAATTCATCAACTTCTTCTCTGTGATTAGCATGCATTTTAACTAGTCTACCAACTCTTTCTTTTTTACCTTTGTTAGCATTTAATACATATGTACCAGTTTTCATTATGCCAGAATAAATTCTTGCAAAACAAAGTCTACCAACAAAAGGATCTGTAGCAATTTTGAATGCTAATGCTGCCATTGGCTCATCATCACTTGGGTGTCTTTCCATTTCTGCTCCATCATCAACATCCTGGCCTTTAATAGCTGGTATGTCAAGCGGTGACGGCATATAATCTATAACCGCATCTATCATCATTTGAACACCTTTATTTTTGTATGAAGATCCACAAATTACAGGTACTATTTCATTATTAATTACACCTTTTCTTAATGCTGCTTTTAATTCTTCTTCTGTTATTTCTTCACCATCAAGATATTTCATCATAAGCTCTTCATCTAGTTCAGCTATCGCTTCAACCATAGCTGCTCTATATTCTTGTGTTAATTCTTTCATATCCTCTGGAATTTCTATTTCTTCTATTTCTCTTCCTAGATCATCTTTATAAACTTCTGCAACATTTCTAATTAAATCTATAATACCTAGGAAAACATCTTCTTTTCCTATTGGAAGTTGTATTGGAACTGCATTAGCATTAAGTCTTTCTCTCATCATCCCAACAACTCTATAGAAATCTGCACCCATTATATCCATTTTGTTAACATATGCCATTCTTGGAACTTTATACTTAGTAGCTTGTCTCCACACTGTTTCAGATTGTGGTTCAACTCCACCTTTTGCACAGAATACAGAAACTGCGCCATCAAGAACTCTTAAAGATCTCTCAACCTCAACTGTAAAATCTACGTGCCCTGGTGTATCAATAATATTTATATTATGATCTTTCCAAAAACAAGTTGTAGCCGCAGAAGTTATTGTTATACCTCTTTCTTGTTCTTGAACCATCCAATCCATTGTAGCTCCGCCATCATGAACTTCGCCAATCTTATGCGTTTTTCCTGTATAGAATAATATACGCTCAGTAGTTGTTGTTTTACCAGCATCAATATGAGCCATAATACCTATATTACGGAATTTATCCAAAGTATATTCTCTACCCACTTATTTGTTCCTCCTCTCAATCAGTGATTTTAAATTTGACAAAACTGTCTTGGCAAAGCCAAAACAGTTTTGATATTAATATCTGTAATGAGCAAAAGCCTTGTTAGCTTCAGCCATTTTATGAGTATCTTCTCTTTTCTTCACTGCTGCTCCAGTATTGTTTGAAGCTTCCATTAATTCATTAGCAAGTTTTTCTCTTGCATACTTCTCGCCTCTTTTATCTGTAGCAATAAGTAACCATCTCAATCCCAATGTTTGTCTTCTCTCAGGTCTAACTTCGATAGGCACTTGATAATTAGCTCCACCTATTCTTCTAGCTTTTACTTCGAGTAATGGCATAATGTTAGTTAATGCCGTTTCAAACACCTCTAATGGATCTTTACCTGTTTTTTCTTTAATTATGTCAAAAGCCTCATAGCATATTTTTTGTGCTACTCCTCTTTTTCCATCTTCCATTACATTGTTTATTAACTTTGTAACGACTTTGCTATTGTACATAGGATCTGGTAATACATCTCTTTTCGCAATATATCCTTTTCTTGGCACTTTTCTTCCCTCCTTAACAATTTAAATTAGCTCATAGGTACTCAGTATCTCTACCGCAAAGCGCTCTGTACTTCGCAAATGTATGTAAATAAAATTATCATATATATAAATGCTGAAGACATTGCACCCCAACTCAAAGCATTATTTTTTTTGCTTTGGTTTTTTAGTCCCGTATTTAGATCTACTTTGTAGTCTGTTAGCAACTCCAGCTGAGTCTAATGTCCCTCTGATGATGTGATATCTAACTCCTGGTAAATCTTTAACTTTTCCACCTCTTATAAGTACAACACTGTGTTCTTGTAAGTTGTGGCCTACACCTGGTATATAAGCAGTAACTTCGTATCCATTTGTAAGTCTAACTCTTGCTACTTTTCTTAATGCAGAGTTCGGCTTTTTAGGTGTTGTTGTTTTAACTACTGTACAAACGCCTCTTTTTTGTGGACACTCTTTTAATGCTGGTGAAGCTGACTTTGTTACTAATGTCTTTCTGCCTTTTCTTACTAATTGGTTAATAGTTGGCATGTTTTCACCTCCTTATTTTTATAAGCTCATGTTCATTTATATCAATGCACTGTAACATAACTCAAGGCCATGTTACCGCATGGATATATCTATATTATTTAGTTGCTAGCATTAATTTAATCTTCTAGAAGCAATGCTGTTGCTGATGCAACATCTATGTCACAAAGATTCCCTAGTTCCTTCATTGTGTCTACAAATATTATTTGTAGGGAATTAACTTTGGCTAGTTTTAAAATAGGATCAGTAATATTAGTATCAGCATCTTTGGCTATATATAAAACTTTACCCTGGTTATTCTTTAACGCTTTTAGGGTTTGTTTAATTCCAACGACCCTCTGACCTACAAGTTTACCTACCATGTCTATCCCTCCTCATAATTAAAATCGCAAGATATATCTATTTGTGATATATCTACTCGATTAAAGTCACACACAAGGTGTATTTTATCATTTTAGCATCACCCTGTCAACTAGTTATAGCTTATACTTCTAAATCATTTTCAATTTCTACCTTCTCATCATCTTCAGTATTGATTTTTATTGTTCTATATCTTGTCATTCCAGTACCAGCAGGTATTAGCTTACCAATTATTACATTTTCTTTTAATCCCAGCAATGGATCGATTTTACCTTTAATTGCTGCATCAGTAAGTACTCTTGTAGTTTCTTGGAATGAAGCCGCTGATAAGAATGATTCTGTTGCAAGTGCTGCTTTAGTAATACCCAATAGAGATATTTTTCCCTCAGCAGGTACTCCGCCTTCAGATTCAATCTTAGCATTAGCATCTTCAAATGTAAAGATGTCTACTAGATTTCCTGGAAGTAGCTCAGTATCGCCAGACTCCTCAACTTTTACTTTTCTTGTCATCTGTCTTACAACAACTTCTAAATGCTTATCATTAATATCAACACCTTGAAGTCTATAAACTTTCTGAACTTCAGATGAAAGATAATTTTTAACTCCATTAACGCCTTTGATTCTTAAGATATCGTGTGGGTTAACTGATCCTTCAATTATCTCATCTCCAGCTTCAATTTTATCGCCATTTGCAACTTTTAACCTTGATCCAAATGGTATGTCATAACTAAACTCTTCTCCTGAATCAGAAATTACAATTACAACTCTCTTTTTCTTAGTATCTTCCATTTTAACTGAACCACATACATCACTTACTATTGCAAGACCCTTTGGTTTTCTAGCTTCAAATAATTCCTCAACTCTTGGAAGACCTTGAGTTATATCTGATCCCGCTACTCCACCTGTATGGAATGTTCTCATTGTAAGTTGTGTTCCCGGTTCTCCTATGGATTGAGCTGCAATTATACCTACGGCTTCTCCAATATTAATCTTTTGTGAAGTTGCCATATTCATTCCATAACAGTGTGCACAAACACCAATTTTAGCTTTGCATGTAAATACTGATCTAATCATAACTTTTTTTACACCAGACTTTTGAACGGCTTCTGCCAGTGTAATATTCATGTATTCATTTTTCGGTACTATTATCTCTCCCGTTTTTGGATGAATAATGTCTTCTGCAGTATATCTTCCAGTAAGTCTCTCAACTAACTGTTCAATTACTTCACTTCCATCACAAATCTCTGAAACTTCAAAACCTTCAGTTGTACCACAATCTTCATGTCTAACTATAACATCCTGGCATACATCAACAAGTCTTCTTGTTAAATACCCTGAATCGGCTGTCTTAAGTGCTGTATCTGCATTACCTTTTCTAGCTCCATGAGTTGAGATAAAGTATTCTAATACATCTAGCCCATCTCTAAAAGACGCTCTAATAGGTAACTCGATAATCTTACCAGATGGATTAGCCATAAGGCCTCTCATACCTGCTAATTGTTTGATCTGACTCTTAGATCCTCTGGCACCAGAATCTGCCATCATGAATATTGGATTAAATTTATCCAAACTATCCATTAGTGCATTTGCTACATCTTCTGTAGTCTTAGTCCATTTTTCAATTACTCTTTCATATCTTTCTTCCTCAGATATAAATCCTCTTCGATACATCTTCTCTATTTTTTCTACAGTTGCATCTGCATCTGCAAGTAATGCCTTTTTAGCCTCTGGAACCACCATATCTGATGTAGCAACCGTAATTGCTCCAATTGTTGAATAGTGATATCCTGTAGCCTTTATTTTATCTAGCATTTTAGAGGTTTCTGAAGGACCATATTTTAAGTAGCATTTATCTATAATACTACCAAGATTTTTTTTACTTACCAAGAAATCTATCTCAAACTTTAATTCATTTCCAGGTATGCTTCTATCAATAAATCCTAAATCCTGAGGTATCGTTTCATTAAAGATTAATTTTCCTGGTGTAGTTTCTATAACAGAAGTTATACTAATACCATCAACTACTCCAGTCATCTTAACTTTAATTCTAGCATGGATATCAATATCCTTTACTGAATAAGCCATTATTACTTCATCTGGTGATGAGAATGCTCTTCCCTCACCTTTAGCACCAGCTTTATCAATAGTTAAGTAATATGCACCTAAAACCATATCTTGAGTAGGTACGCAAACCGGTTTACCATCTGAAGGTTTCATGATATTATGTGCAGCAAGCATTAAGAACCTTGCTTCAGCTTGAGCTTCAACAGATAGAGGTACGTGTACCGCCATTTGATCTCCGTCAAAGTCAGCATTGTAAGCTGTGCATACAAGTGGATGTAGTTTAATAGCTCTACCTTCTACAAGTACAGGTTGGAAGGCTTGAATACCTAATCTATGAAGTGTAGGGGCACGATTTAGTAATACTGGATGGTCGGATATCACTTCTTCAAGTACATCCCATACTTGAGGCATAACCCTCTCTACCATTCGCTTAGCGCTCTTGATATTATGAGCTACTCCACTTCCAACTAGCTTTTTCATAACAAAAGGCTTAAATAATTCTAAAGCCATTTCTTTCGGAAGACCACATTGATACATTTGCAATTCTGGTCCAACAACTATAACTGAACGGCCTGAGTAATCAACACGTTTTCCAAGTAAGTTTTGTCTGAATCTTCCTTGTTTTCCTTTTAACATGTCAGATAGAGATTTTAAAGGTCTATTCCCTGGTCCTGTAACTGGCCTTCCTCTTCTTCCATTATCAATTAATGCATCTACAGCTTCTTGAAGCATTCTTTTTTCATTTCTAACAATTATATCTGGAGCTCCCAAATCTAGAAGCTTTTTCAATCTATTGTTTCTGTTTATTACTCTTCTATACAAATCATTTAGATCAGAAGTAGCAAATCTTCCTCCATCTAATTGTACCATTGGCCTTAAATCAGGAGGTATTACTGGGATTACATCAATTATTATCCACTCAGGTTTATTTTTAGATTTTCTGAAGGATTCTGTCACATCCAGTCTTCTTATACTTCTAATTCTCTTTTGTCCTGTGCTTGTTTTTAAATCTTCCTTCAATTCCTTAGATAATTCTTCCAGGTTTATATCTTGTAACAGTACTTTTACAGATTCTGCACCCATACCAGCTACAAAACTATCATTTCCAAACTTATCGATAGCTTCTCTATATTCTTTTTCACTAAGGATTTGTTTCTTTAGTAGTGATGTTTCTTTTGGATCCAATACTACATAAGAAGCAAAATAAAGAATCTTTTCTAGAGATCTAGGTGACATATCTAAAATAAGTCCCATACGAGATGGTATTCCTTTAAAATACCAAATGTGAGAAACTGGAGCAGCAAGTTCAATATGACCCATTCTTTCACGTCTTACTTTGGATTTTGTAACTTCAACGCCACACCTATCACAAACTATTCCCTTATATCTTACTCTCTTATATTTTCCACAGTGACATTCCCAATCCTTAATTGGTCCAAATATTCTTTCACAAAAAAGTCCATCTCTTTCAGGTTTTAAAGTTCTATAGTTTATAGTCTCAGGTTTTTTAACTTCACCTTTTGACCATTCTCTGATTTGCTCCGGTGATGCTAATCCTATTTGAATAGCATCGAAATTATTAAATTCAAACAAGGGTACATCCTCCCTTCATATTAATGTTCATCATTAAAATCATTTAATTCTAAGTCTTCACCAAATTCTTCTAAGGGTATTTCATCGTAATTTATATCAATGTCTACTTCTTCGTCATCATCGATAAGTTCAATGTACTCTTCCGTTGGTGCCTCAGGAATTATATCTTCTGATCCTTCTATGTTAACATTTAAATTTAATTCTTCAATTTCATCATCAACTGATTCTTTCAGTTTGATTTCTTCTAAATCGTCAGTAAGAACTTTAACGTTCAAACATAACGCTTGTAGTTCTTTTATAAGAACTTTAAAGGATTCAGGCACGCCAGGTTCTGGAATATTTTCGCCTTTAACTATCGCTTCATAAGTTTTAACTCTACCTACAACATCATCAGATTTAACTGTTAAAATTTCTTGCAGAGTATGAGCTGAACCATAGGCTTCTAGTGCCCAAACTTCCATTTCTCCAAATCTTTGGCCACCAAACTGAGCTTTACCACCTAATGGTTGCTGAGTTACTAGAGAATATGGACCTGTTGACCTAGCATGTATTTTATCATCAACCAAATGATGTAGTTTTAAGATGTACATATATCCAACAGTAACTCTGCTATCAAATGCTTCTCCTGTTCTTCCATCATATAAGTCAGTTTTTCCATCTGCATGGTATCCCGCTTTTTCCAGACATGCTTCAATTTCTTCCTCAAGAGCACCATCAAATACTGGTGTTGCAATATGCCAACCAAGTTCACTAGCTGCCCAACCTAAGTGAACTTCTAATACCTGGCCTATATTCATACGTGAAGGAACCCCAAGCGGATTTAGGCATATTTGAAGTGGCCTTCCATCAGGTAAAAACGGCATATCTTCTACAGGTAATACTCTAGAGATAACCCCTTTATTACCATGTCTTCCTGCCATCTTATCTCCTACAGATATCTTTCTTTTTTGAGCTATATAACATCTAACTAGTTCATTTACACCTGGTGGAAGTTCGTCACCATTTTCTCTAGTGAACACTTTAACGTCAACTATTATTCCAGCTTCGCCATGTGGCACTCTAAGTGATGTATCTCTTACTTCTCTTGCCTTTTCACCAAATATTGCTCTTAATAATCTTTCCTCTGCTGTAAGTTCTGTTTCTCCCTTAGGAGTTACTTTTCCAACTAGGATATCTCCAGATCTTACTTCAGCACCTATTCTTATTATTCCGCCCTCATCTATGTCTTTAAGTGCATCTTCGCCGACATTAGGAATGTCTCTAGTTATTTCTTCTGGTCCTAGTTTCGTGTCTCTTGCTTCTGATTCATATTCTTCAATATGAACTGAAGTAAATATATCATCACGAACAAGTTCTTCAGATATTAACATTGCATCCTCATAGTTATAGCCTTCCCAAGTTACAAACCCAATACGAATGTTCTTACCTAAAGCTATTTCTCCAAGGTCCGTTGAAGGTCCATCTGCGAGTACTGTATTTACTTCAACTTTTTCACCTTTATTAACTATAGGTCTTTGATTTATACATGTACCTTGATTGGATCTCTTAAACTTAAGAATTTTATAGGTATCTAGCTCATTATCTGAGTCTCTTCTTACCTTAATTTCATTTGCACTTACATACTCAACTACACCTGCATTTTTAGCCTTTGGAAGAACACCTGAATCTACTGCCGCTCTGTATTCTATCCCTGTACCAACAAATGGCGCTTGAGATTTTAATAGTGGTACTGCTTGACGTTGCATATTAGAACCCATTAGAGCACGACTGGCATCATCATTTTCAAGAAAAGGAATCATTGCTGTAGCAACAGAAACTATTTGCCTTGGTGATATATCCATAAGATCTACTTCTTCTTTTGGAACAACCATTACTTCCTGCTTAGCTCTTACAGTTACTTTTTTATCTACGAAAGTACCATCTTCACCAATTGGTTCGCTTGCCTGTGCTACTAAATATAAATCTTCTTCATCTGCAGTCATATAAATAATTTTTTTTGTAACTACTAATGTTTTCTTATCAACAACCCTATATGGTGTTTCAATAAAACCATATTCATTTACTTTAGCATAACTAGCAAGAGAGTTAATAAGTCCTATGTTGGGTCCTTCTGGAGTTTCTATAGGACACATTCTACCATAATGGGAGTAATGAACGTCTCTAACTTCAAACCCAGCTCTTTCTCTTGAAAGTCCACCTGGTCCTAGTGCAGATAATCTTCTTTTATTGGTAAGTTCTGATAACGGATTTGTTTGATCCATGAATTGAGAAAGTTGTGAACTTCCAAAAAATTCTTTTATAGCTGCAGCTACTGGCCTGATGTTTATAAGTGCTTGAGGCGTTATTCCTTCTTGGTCCTGAATTGTCATTCTTTCTTTTACAACTCGTTCCATTCTAGATAATCCTATTCTAAATTGGTTCTGTAAAAGTTCTCCTACAGATCTAATTCTTCTATTTCCTAAATGATCAATATCATCAATATAACCGATATCATAAGTTAGTCCTAACTCGTAGCTCACTGTAGCATACATATCATCTTTAATTATATGTTTTGGTATTAATCTACTTTTATTAATTTTAATTTGCTCTTTAATTGCTTCTTCGTCACTGAAATTATCTAATATTCCTTTTAAGGTTGGATAGTGAACCATTTCCCTAATATTAAGATCAGATATATCAAATTTAACTACTTTATTAATGTTGACAAAGTTATTTCCTATAACTCTTATTACTTTATCCTCTACTTGAAGATCTACTACATTGATTCCCAAGTTTTGAATGTCTAGAGCAGTTTCTCTGTCTATTTTTTCATCTTTTTCAACTATAACTTCACCAGTTATAGGGTTAACAATATTCTCAGCAGCAATTTGGTTTGCAATTCTGTGATTAATTGATAACTTCTTATTAAACTTGTATCTACCAACTCTTGATAAATCATATCTTTTTGCATCAAAGAATAATGAATCAATAAGAGATACCGCACTATCCACTGTAGGTGGTTCGCCTGGTCTTAGCCTCTTATATATTTCTATCAGCGCTTCTTCTCTTGTTTTTGTATTGTCTTTTTCTATGGTTGCTGTTAGTCTTTCTTCCTCACCTAATAATTCGTGTAAGTCTAAATCACTACCATTATCCATCATAGCTCTAGCCAAAATACTTATAGGCAGCTTTCTTGTCTTGTCAATCCTAATATAAACAATATCATTAGAATCTGTTTCATACTCAAGCCATGCTCCTCTATTTGGAATTACTGTTGAGGAGTAAAGTTTTTTTCCTGTTTTATCAACAGAATAATTGTAGTAAACCCCTGGAGATCTAACTAATTGACTTACTATAACTCTTTCCGCTCCATTAATAACAAATGTTCCTTGAGGTGTCATAAGTGGGAAATCTCCCATAAAGACTTCTTGCTCTTTGATTTCACCAGTTTCATTATTACGCAATCTAACTTTAACTTTTAGAGGAGCTGCGTATGTTGTATCTCTTTCTTTACATTGTTCTTCCGAATACTTGATATTATCTGTATCCAGTTTGTATCCTACAAACTCTAGAACAAGATTTCCTGTATAATCCTGAATAGGATTTATATCGTCAAAAACCTCTTGAAGTCCTTCTTTTAAAAACCAATTATAAGAGTCTAACTGTATTTCAATTAAATTCGGCATATTAGTTACTTCTCTTATTTTTGAAAAACTCATTCTTGTTCTTTTACCTAATTGGACAGGATGTACCATCAGCTTTCACCCCTTGTATAAACTAAAATAACCAAAAACACACCTTCCCCTAGGACTTTGTGTTTCTGGATTCACACATTTTCATCATGTTATTATAACCATTTTTGTTAATTTAATTCACTTTTATCAGTAATTACATTTTTTTTAATGATAAACTACTAATTTCCAGTGCATTATGCTATATTATCATAATTATATTTCTATGTCAACATAACATTTCAAAAAAAGGGCACTCTTAATAAAAAGTACCCTCATTTTATAATAAAATTATTTTATTTCTACTCCGCCGCCAACTTCTTCAAGTTTAGCTTTTATAGATTCAGCATCTTCTTTGTTTACAGCTTCTTTAATTGTTTTAGGAGCTCCATCAACTATATCTTTAGCTTCTTTTAATCCAAGTCCTGTTAATTCTCTAACAATTTTAATAACTTTAATTTTGTTAGGGCCAGCACTAGCTAAAATTACATCAAATTCAGTTTTTTCTTCAGTAGAAGCTGTAGCAGTTCCTGCAACTGCAACTGGTGCTGCAGCACTTACGCCAAATTCCTCTTCGCAAGCTTTTACCAATTCATTTAATTCTAAAACACTCATATCTTTTACAGCTTGAATAATTTCTTCTCTTGTCATTATAAATGCACCTCCGAATTTTTTTCATATATATATTTTATTTTTTTTAATAGTTTGAATCAATCAAAATTATTTGTTTCAGCTTAATAATTTTAAAATTACTCTGCTAATTCTTTTTGTTCTTTAATTGAGTTCAATACGTATGCAAGATTTGATATTGGAGCTTTGAAGCTTCCAAGTAATTTTGCAATAAGAACATTTCTTGGTGGTATTGATGCCAATTGATTAACTTGAGCAGCATCAAATATTTCTCCTTGGATTATAGCTGCTTTAAGCTCTAATTTCTTATGAGTTTTTGCAAATTCATTTAAAATTCTAGCTGCAACTGTTGGTTCTTCATATCCGAATGCTATTGAAATAGAACCTTTTAGGTGTGTTACTATACCTTCAATTCCTAATTCTCTAGCTGCTAGAATAACTAGTGTGTTTTTATAAACTTTATATTCCACTCCAGCTTCTCTAAGGTTTTTTCTTAGTAGTGTATCATCTTCTACATTTAGACCTTGATATTGGCTAAGTACTACACCTTGAGCTTTTTCTAATTTTTCTTTTATTTCTGCTACTTTAGCTTCTTTTAATTGTCTATTATTGCTTAACACTGTGTATGCACCTCCTCACAGTTTTTAACTGCTTTATAAAAAATAAGATCTCTCCGCAGACACGAAGAGACCTAATATCCGTACAAAAGTACATTTATTGGAATCCTCGGTAGGTATGTTGTCTTTTACGCTTTCGCACCTACTATCTACGGAATACTATCTATTTCACTTTGTGAATTATACCATACTTAAGTCAACTTGTCAATACTAATCTAATACTTTAGATTGATTGACTTTTATTCCAGGTCCCATTGTACTAGAAACTGATACTGACTTTAAGTATTGTCCTTTTGCTGCTGCTGGTTTAGCTTTAACTACTGCTTCCATTAAAGCATGGAAGTTTTGAACTAATTTTTCAGCGCCAAAAGATGCTTTTCCAAGCGGTACATGGATTATAGAAGTTTTATCAACTCTATACTCAACTTTACCAGCTTTTATTTCGTTTATTGCTCTAGTAACATCAAATGTTACTGTTCCTGACTTTGGATTCGGCATTAATCCTTTAGGTCCTAACACTCTACCTAATTTACCAACAACACCCATCATATCTGGTGTAGCAACAACTACATCAAACTCAAACCAATTTTCTTTTTGGATTTTATCAACTAACTCATCATTTCCAACAAAGTCAGCGCCTGCAAGTTCTGCTTCTTTAGCTTTTTCGCCTTTAGCAAAAACTAGAACTCTAACTGTTTTACCTGTTCCATGAGGAAGCACCACTGCTCCTCTAACTTGTTGATCTGCATGCCTTGGATCAACACCAAGACTTACAGCAAGCTCGATAGTTTCATCAAATTTAGCCTTAGCAGTTTTCACCGCAATTTCCATAGCTTCTATCGGTGTATATAGAGCTGTTTTATCTACAAGCTTTGAACTCTCTATGTAATTTTTTCCCATATTAGTATCCTCCTTCGTGGTTATAACGGTTTTTACCTCCCACGTAATTTATAGAATTTTATTCTTCTACAACTATTCCCATACTTCTTGCTGTTCCAGCTATCATACTCATAGCAGCTTCAATTGATGCTGCATTTAAATCTGGCATCTTAAGTTCTGCTATTTCTCTTACTTTAGCTTTAGAAACTGTTGCAATTTTAGTTTTGTTTGGAACTCCTGAACCACTTTCAAGTCCAACTGCTTTCTTTAATAGTATAGCTGCTGGTGGAGTTTTTAATATGAAACTAAAAGATCTATCTTGATATACTGTTATTACTACTGGTATTATCATTCCTGGTTGATCAGCAGTTTTTGCGTTGAATTCTTTACAGAATCCCATAATATTAACCCCGTGTTGTCCAAGTGCTGGACCAACCGGTGGTGCTGGTGTTGCTTTTCCTGCAGGAAGTTGAAGTTTTATCATTCCTGTTATTTTCTTAGCCATGAGTTTATACCTCCTATATTGTGGTAATGCGGATTAAAATCCTCCCACTTAGTACCTAGTCTAATTTTTGTATTTGATTAAATTCTAGTTCAACAGGTGTTTCTCTGCCAAACATATTAATAAGCGCTTTAACTTTCTGCTTATCCAAATGAATTTCTTGTATTAATGCAACAAATCCTTCTAAAGGTCCAAATATCACCTGAATGTTCTCACCAACTTCGTAGTCAACAACTATTACTTTTTCTGCTATTCCCATAGTTCTAACTTCATCTTCAGTAAGAGCCACCGGCTTAGAACCTGGTCCTACGAACCCTGTTACACCTCTAGTATTTCTAACTATATACCATGATTCATCTGTCATAAGCATTTTAACCATTACATAACCTGGAAACACTTTTTTAAAAGTTATTTTTTTCTTTCCATCCTTTACTTCAACTACTTCTTCCATAGGAACTTGAATGTCATGTACATATTCCTCAAGATTTCTATTTTCAATTGCTTTTTCTAGGTTGGCTTTAACTTTATTTTCATAACCAGAATATGTATGTACAACATACCATTTAGCTTTATCTGCCATAACTTAAAGGGTGGAGTACTCCGTCCCCTACCTCCTTTTTTTTACCTTATTTAAAGATTAGTTTATAGAGGTTATTAAAACCAGAATCCAACAAACCCACAAAGATTACAAAAATAAAAGAAAAACTTGCCACTGCAATAGTTGCCTTTTGAATGTCTTTTTTTGAAGGCCAAGTTATTCTTTTCACTTCTGCCTTAAGGTCCTTGAAAAACTTAACTATTCCTTTTTGGGTTGATTTTTCTTTTACTTTAATGTTACCATTAACAGCCATTTTATTCACATCCCCCAACGTTTTGTGTTTTATGCTGTATTATTTTGTCTCTTTATGAAGTGTATGTTTGTGGCAGAACTTACAGTATTTTTTCATTTCTATTCTGTCTGGGTTATTTTTTTTGTTTTTCATTGTATTGTAATTTCTCTGTTTGCAATCAGTACATGCTAAGGTTACTTTTACTCTCACAATCTACACCTCCCGGTTTTCCATCTATTGAAGAAAGCCAATGCAAAATAAGCATTATGCTATCTTTTGTATTTTTTATTTTACTTAAACAATTTATCACAACTTAATAGATATGTCAATGGATTAGTTCAAGGTGTTTTTTCATTAAACGTTCCTTTTACCTACAATTTAACATTCATTTTTATTTTCTAGGAACTAAGCCTAAAACTTAGCCCTAGTTTATATCTAATTATAATTGTGTCTTGTTTCTTTGTATTATTTAACTATTGAAGTAACAACGCCTGAACCTACTGTTCTTCCACCTTCTCTTATAGCAAATCTTAATCCTTCATCCATTGCTACTTGAGTAATTAATTCAACATTCATATCTATGTGATCTCCCGGCATTACCATTTCCATCCCGTCTGGTAATTTGATTGATCCAGTTACATCAGTTGTTCTGAAGTAAAATTGTGGTCTATATCCGTCGAAGAATGGAGTATGTCTTCCGCCTTCTTCTTTTTTAAGTACATATACTTGACCTACAAATTTATCATGTGGATGTATTGAACCTGGTTTTGAAAGTACTTGACCTCTTTGAATATCAGTTCTTTGTACTCCTCTTAATAATGCTCCGATGTTGTCTCCTGCCATTGCTTGGTCTAGAAGCTTTCTAAACATCTCAACTCCAGTACATACAACTTTTCTTTTATCTTCGCTGAGTCCAACGATTTCTACTTCTTCTCCAACCTTAAGTATACCAGTTTCAACTCTTCCTGTAGCAACTGTTCCTCTACCTGTAATTGTGAATACATCTTCTACTGGCATTAAGAATGGTTTATCTGTTGCTCTTGTTGGTGTTGGAATGTAAGTATCTACAGCTTCCATTAATTCCAATATGCATTTTGATGCTTCTTCGTCTGTTGGATTTTCTAATGCTTTTAATGCTGATCCTGTTACTATTGGAATATCATCACCTGGGAAGTCATACTCACTTAATAGTTCTCTTACTTCCATTTCAACAAGCTCTAATAATTCTGGATCATCTACCATATCTGCTTTGTTTAAGAATACTACTATATATCCTACTCCAACTCTGCTTGCAAGTAGTATATGTTCTCTTGTTTGAGGCATTGGGCCATCTGCTGCACTAACAACTAGGATTGCTCCGTCCATTTGTGCTGCTCCTGTGATCATGTTCTTTACATAATCTGCATGTCCTGGGCAATCAACGTGCGCATAATGTCTATTTGCTGTTTCATACTCAACATGTGCAGTATTGATTGTAATTCCTCTTTCTCTTTCCTCTGGTGCTTTGTCAATTTGGTCAAACTTAGATGCTTGTGCTAACCCCTTAGTTGCAAGTACCGCTGTTATTGCTGCCGTTAATGTTGTCTTGCCGTGATCTACGTGTCCTATTGTTCCAATGTTTACATGAGGTTTAGTTCTTTCAAATTTTGCTTTTGCCATTTTATATTCCTCCTTATTTAAATAATTACACTTTAGTGCAAGTAAACTTATCCTAGTGTGTTTTAGAACCTTAATAATTATGGAGCCCATAACCGGGATTGAACCGGTGACCTCCACCTTACCAAGGTGACGCTCTGCCGACTGAGCTATATGGGCACTTAATTTTGGAGCGGGAAACGGGTATTGAACCCGCGACACCCAGCTTGGGAAGCTGGTGCTCTACCACTGAGCTACTCCCGCTGACGTACAACTAAAAGCTATACACCAGTTATTAATTTTACTATTGTTTATCCAATTTGTCAATACATTTTTACCTTTTACTTAGACATTTCTCTAATTTTCTTTTTACTCTTTGAAGAGCATTATCAATAGATTTGGCATGCCTGTCTAAATCACAAGCAATCTCTTGATAGGATTTACCATCCAAGTATGACATTAACACTTCCATTTCTAATTCTGAAAGAACTTGCCCAATTTCATTTTGAATGCTTATTACTTCTTCACGGCTTATAACTAGTTCTTCAGGATCAGTAATTTTAGCACCTGATAGCACATCTAATAATGTTCTGTCTGATTCCTCATCATATATTGGTTTGTTTAAAGAGATATATGTATTAAGAGGAATATGTTTTTGTCGAGTGGCTGTCTTTATCGCTGTGATTATTTGTCTTGTAACACAAATTTCTGCAAAAGCTCTAAAAGAAGATAATCTATCCGCCTTAAAATCTCTAATAGCCTTATAGAGACCTATCATTCCTTCTTGGTAAATATCTTCTTTATCGGCCCCAATCAAAAAATATGACTTAGCTTTAGCTTTAACAAAATTTTTGTACTTATTAATTAAATATTCTTGCGCTCTAACATTTCTCTTTTGTGCTTCAATAACTACTTCTTCATCCAACCTATCCTCAAAGCATGAAATGTCCACACTTACTCTAACGATCTTCTCCAACAAATATCCCCTCCACACCAAACATGTGTCATATAGATGATTATACCTTAGAGGAATTTCTATAGTCAAGACAATTCAAAGGTTCCTTCGAATTTTCTCAAGTTTCTCCAATGTTTTTTCATCTATTCTCTCTTCTAAGCTATTTCTTTTTTCTAAATATTTTTTTTCTGTCTTGATTTGTATTTTTTTTTCAATACTTATTACTTCATAATAAAATTCAATAGAGGACATTCTAATTGCGCCTCTTTGAAACGTAACCTGTTGTACTAAAGAATCTGATGTAACAACGCATATTTCCGATTTTCGTCCTATGTTATTTACGGTTCTTTCAATATAATTATCTGCGGTTTCACCCTCTTTTGTAAAAACCACGAACAAATTTCCTTGTTTTTCTTTCTTTTCAATGCTACCTTTAACCATATGTGCATCAAAAACTATAAACATTTTATAACCTTTAAATTCCGAGTAGTTTTGAAGGGTATCAATAAGTTGAAGGCGGGAAGATTCATAGCTGAACTCTTTAATCTTTTTAAGATTTGGCCAGCTATTAATAACATTATACCCATCAACAAAAAATGTTTTCACGAATTACTTTATTTTTTGTTTCATAATTTCATACATTATTATACCACCCGCAACAGATGCGTTTAAAGAGGTTATTTTCCCAACCATAGGTATTTTTACCAAAACATCACATTTTTCTTTTGTTAGTTTAGAAATACCTCTACCTTCACTTCCAATAACAAGTGCTACTGCACCAGTTAAATCCGTATTAAAAATATAATTTTCAGCCTCCATATCAGCACCATAAACCCACACTCCACGTTCCTTAATTTCTTCTATGGTTGCATTTATATTAGTTACTTTTGCTATTTTTACATGTTCAATAGCACCGGCTGAGGTTTTATATACTATTGGCGTAGCTCCTACATTTCTCCTCTTGGGTATTATTATGCCGTGAGCTCCACATACCTCTGCAGTTCTTATTATAGATCCAAAGTTATGAGGATCTTCAATTTCATCTAGTATAATTATAAAGGGCTTTTCTCCTTTTTCCTCTGCATATTTAAATATGTCATTTAATCCAAAATATTTATAAGGCGTTACTACTGCCATAACTCCTTGATGTGATGAGGTTTGAGACATTTCGTCTAGCTTTCTTCTGTCAACTTCTTTGGTAACAATTCCCTTTTCTTTCGCTAATGCTAATACTACACTTATAGACCCTGCCAAATCACCTTTGGCAATAAGAATATATTCTATAGTCCTATCTGATTTTAATGCTTCTATAACTGCATTTCTTCCTTCAATTAAATCTTCTCTCAAGATTTGAGGTTCAGCTTGACCACTGGCATTATTATTATTTCTAGGATTTATTTCAGTTCTCTCTTTAGTAAACTTTTTATTTTCTACTACATTCCCATCACTTTGTTTATTTCTTTTATTATCTACTTTATTTTTATCTTCTCTGTTACCTACTCCGTCATGACTTTCTTTTGGACTTGCATCGTCACCTCTATATCTTCTTGAAGGTGCTGGTCTTTTTTCATATTTACTACTTGAAAAACTTTTGCTTTCTTTTGAACCTCCTTTACCACTTGAAAACCCTTTGTTTTCTTTTGTAGTTGCATCGCCAGTCCTATATCTTTTAGAAGCTGTTCCACTTCTATCTTCTCTACTACTTGAAACCCCTCTATTGCCTTTGTTTTCTTGATATTTTTTATTATCACTCATTTTAAATACCTCTTTCTTTATCTATTTAATTGCATATTCTTTTCTTATATCCATGACTTTTCCACAAGACATACCACCTTCAGGACATGGTCCATTAACACAACTCGGTCCCGCATATTTGAACAGTACAGGTGCTACTTTTCTTGCTTGTATAAGCATTATTTTTGCCATTTGGCGTATTTCCCACTGAGCTCTAGTGCAACATCTCTGATTAAAGAAATGAATCAATTCTCTAGCATTCATAGTAACTATTATTTTAGTTGCACAAGCATTGGGAAACACATACCTTGCGTCTTCAATAGCTTTTTTTTCTGCTTTTCCCTTAAGAATTATATATTGTTTTTTCTCAATTTCTTCAGGATTAATCAATTTTTTGTGACTTAAATACTCTTTTATAAGATTATCTAATTCATCCTTGCATAATATCTCCACTAACTGATTATACTCTATTTGATCACGATTCATAGCCTCTATAAAAATTTTTTTTGCTCTTTCATTTTTCTCAATATCTGGCGGAATTATGTATTCGAATTGTTCAAGCTTTACATACCTCTGACTTTGTTGAGAATAAGACGCTACTCTGTGTCTAACCAATTGGTGGGTCAAGCTTCTAGATATACCTTCAATTGCAAAAGTAAAGCTCACATGTTCTATTGGTGAATGATGTCCGTAAGTCATCAACATATTCAAAAGTTTCGCGGTTTTTTCCTCATCTAAATTTTCTAGTATTTCATCCACACCTACAGGGCTATAACAAAGTTTAGCTGCTGCCGCTACAATTTTCTCAGGATTGGGCGTGTGCTCTATTAATTTAACCACAAGCATACTTACTCATCCTCCAAATCAAAATTTATAATTTTCTCGAAAATATAGTTTAATCTTTCATTCTGTTCACTTAAATATAAGAAACCTACTAAAGCCTCAAATCCTGTAGCCCACTTATATTCATTCAAATCTGCATTTTTGGGAGTAGTCCCGCTTTTCGAATTTCTAGCCCTTTTAAATATACTAAGTTCTTCTTCACTTAAATCTTCTATAAGAAATTTCATATACTCACTTTGTGCATGTGCTTTTACATATGCAACTGCTTTAATATGAATTTTATGAGCATTCATATCTCTGTTTTTTTCTACGAGATATGCTCTAATAAACACCTCATAAATTGCATCTCCAACTATTGCAAGAACAAGTGGGTTTAATTGTTTAACTCCATCCCTTGTAAATTTTCCTTTAAGCATATTAAATTCCATGGTTATTCTCCTTCTTAAATCTACAATGTTATGTTATTATTTACAAATTCTTGTTTAATTCTATCCATAACTGAATCTATTTCTATTATTTCATTATCTCCAGCATATCGCAATTTAAACTCAACATTACCTTCAGAAATTTTTTTACCTATAGTAATTCTTATTGGAATTCCAATTAAATCCAAATCCTTAAATTTAACTCCAACTCTCTCATTTCTGTCATCCATAAGAACCTCTACGCCTATTCCTTTAAGTTTGTTATAAATTTCTTCCGCAATTTTCATCTGCTCTTCGTCTTTTGTAGATACTGGAACTACTACAACTTGATATGGCGCAACGGACATTGGCCATTTTATGCCATTTTCATCGTGATGTTGTTCAATAATAGCTGCCATTGTTCTATTTATGCCTATACCGTACCGTCCCATGACTAAAGGCTTATTTTTTCCATCTTGGCCTATAAAAGTTGCACCCATAGATTGTGAATAAACAGTTCCTAATTTAAAGATGTGTGCTAATTCTATACCCCTATCAATTGTAATTTGAGATCCACACTTACTGCATTTATCTCCCTCAACTACTTTTTTGTAATCTCCAACCAAGCCTTTAAAGTCTCTACCATAATTAACATTTTCATAATGATATCCTGTATCATTTGCACCAACTATATAATTATACATATTAGCTACCTCGGAGTCTACTAATAGTAAATCCGCTACAATACCAATTGGACCAGCAAACCCGACAATTGCAGATGTTGATGCCATTACAACCACTTCATCTGCCAATTCAAATTTCTTAGCTCCACCTATTGCATTTATTACTTTATTCTCGTTTAACTGTCTGTCTCCACGTACCATAACAGCAATTACTCTATCATCGGCCTTAAATATTAGAGTTTTAGCAAATTTTTTATTTGTTGTATTAAAAAATTTCGCTAAATCCTCTATAGTTTTTATACCTGGAGTTAATATTTTGTTAAGTTCCTTAAATTCCTCTTTTTTCATTGGCTCCGAAGTACTTGTTGCCTTCTCCATATTAACCGCATAGCCACATGAACTGCAGGTAACTACCTCCTCTTCACCAACTTCGGATTTAACCATAAATTCTGATGAAGATAAATCACCCATCGCTCCGCAGTCAGCCTCTACATCCTTACATTTAAGACTACATCTTTTAAAAATATTAGTATAAGCATTATACATTTTATTATAAGATATATCTAGTCCCTCATTGCTAGCATCAAAACTACAAGCTTCTCCCATTGTAAATTCTCTTGATGTCATTACCCCAAGTCTTGGTGTTTTCTCATCTCTGTATTTTGTTTGTATTTGATATAAATTCAAAGGTAGTTGTTTATAAGATTTGATTTCATTCCTAGCTATATCTGTAAATGTTTCTTCATGCGTCGGTGCTAAACAAAATTCTCTTTCATTTCTATCTTTTAATCTAAAGATCTCTGGACCAAAAATATTCCACCTGCCAGATTCTATTAATAGTTCTGAGGTCAGTAAGGCTGATGCTAAAAACTCTTGCGCATCTGCTACTTCCATTTCTGATCTAACAATTTTTTCAATTTTTTTTATAACTTTTATTCCAAATGGCATATAATTATAAACACCTGAGGAGACCTTCCTTATCATTCCAGCTCTTAACATTAATTGATGACTCACTATTTCTGCCTCAGCCGGTACTTCTCTTAATGTACTTATTAACATTTTTGATAATTTCATGAATATTCCTCCTTATATATCTTAGGCACACTGAAAAAATAATTGATCAGTAAACTATTATATTTTTTAAGATGCCTTATTTAAAACGATAGCAAAAAATAAAAAACTCGCCCCTGTTTTAGGGCGAGTAAATTCGCGGTACCACCTAAATTTGCACTTATTTTTTTAACGATATATACTACCGGTAGTTTTACTACAGCTCAAAAGTGGGTTCAAAACCTTTGAAAATCTCTCAACCTAGTATTTTCTCTCTGTAAATTGGCCTTTACTATTCTTCATCATTGCCTAATATTTAATTTTTAAAAATTTTCTTTATAGTTATAAGTAACTATACCTATTAAATCCTATAGTGTCAACTACTCGAACCTTCTAATATTTGTTTTCCCATTTCTAAATCCTCTGGAGTTGTAATCTTTATATTATTGTAGCTACCTTCATAAAGATACACTCTATTAC
The DNA here is from genome assembly GCF_011065975.2 of Clostridium sp. FP1. NCBI lineage: Bacteria > Bacillati > Bacillota > Clostridia > Eubacteriales > Clostridiaceae > Clostridium > Clostridium sp. FP1. Next base: position 4,854,999 of record NZ_JAAMNJ020000001.1, read on the forward strand.
CATACCTTTCAACTACCATAGTATCATCGGTTACCCGGATATCCTCTTCACTAATTTTCATATGACATTTTAATATGAGGTCATATTTAAATGCTTGAGGCGTTTGAACACAAAAAAGCATTTCTCTATCAGGAGTTTTTATAGAAAATCCTGCTGCGTCCACAATCTTAATAGTATCCTTAGGCTTTACCCCACAGGCAGTTGCTCCATATAAATTAGCATACAGAATCGCATTTTTAATAATAGATTCGTTTATAAATGGCCTTGCCCCATCATGAATAAGCACAATTTCACAATTTCGCAGAGCCTTTAGACCATTTAGCACTGAATCTTGCCTCTGAGCGCCTCCAACGATTACAGCTTTTACTTTTAAAAAATTATATTTATTAATTATTTCTTCCCTGCAATAGTCCATTTCACCTTCTGCCACAACCACTATAATTTCATCTATACAATCGCACTGCGTGAAAGCTCTTAAAGTATAATACAAAATTGGATGCTTATTAATTTTTAAATATTGCTTATTAATACTTTGGCCCATCCGTGTTCCCTTACCCGCTGCCAAAATTATTGCACAGTTTCTACTCATAAACAAACCTCACTTACGTAATATGATTAATTTTTCACTAAAGAATCCTTATTTTTAGCAAAAATCATCCTACCCGCAGCAGTCTGAAGTACTGATGTTACAATAACAACTATATTTTCACCAATATAACGCCTTCCGCCTTCAACGACAATCATTGTGCCATCATCCAAATAAGCTATTCCTTGCCCTGATTCCTTCCCATCTTTCATCACTTGAATTTTCATTTCTTCTCCTGGCAAAACCACTGGTTTTACTGCGTTTGCAAGTTCGTTAATGTTCAAAACTGGAACCCCCTGGAATTCAGCTACCTTGTTAAGATTAAAATCATTGGTAATTACTTTGCCATTCAAAACCTGAGCTAATTTTAGAAGTTTACTATCCACTTCTGCAATATCAGGAAAATCTTTCTCCCAAATTTCAACTTCAATATTTAATTCTTTTTGAATTTTATTTAATATATCCAGACCTCTTCTTCCTCTATTTCGCTTAAGCCCATCAGAAGAATCAGCAATATGCCTAAGTTCCTCTAATACAAAAGTAGGTATTATTAATGGTCCTTCAACAAAGCCAGTTTGACATATATCAAATATTCTACCATCAATTATTACGGATGTATCTAGAACTTTCGGATTTTCATTAGTAAACCCCTTGGCTTTTTTATCTTTGAATCCATCTTTCCTTTTAATGCTTGTAAAAAAAGATAAGATTTCATCCCTTTTTCTAGCGCAAATATCTGCTCCCAAAGCCGCCATTATAACTGTAAAAATAACAGCAATAATATTCCATATAAGAGATTGATATTTAAATAATCCTGCAAATAAAGATGCAATTAAAAGACCTATTATTGCCCCAGATGTACCAAAAATAATTTGAGATGTTGGCATCTTTTGTGTACTTTTCTCCACATAATCCATAAACTTCATTATAAAAGATACGATTATAGGAGATATTAGAAATAAAATAATCCCGAAAATCAAAGTAGAAAAAATGACGAAAATTATTCCTTGAATAGTATCACTTTTAAAATTATTAAGTCTCGCTAAATAATCTGTGCTTAGAAGCATTTCACCTACTACGTATCCTATAATTAACCCTATGATTGTAAAAAGTCCTCTTAAAATTTTTTTTAACAAAAAATTTCACCTCCTTCTAAATTATTAACACTTATTCCAATTTATATCCTGTTATTATCTAATATATACTATAAGTTTCTGTATTTCAATAAAATGTACCATACAATTAACAATTTGTTAAACTAAATTCCTTATTTTAGATAATGCCTGTTCCATATTAAGTTCAAGAACTAGCATTATTTCACTAGCTACCATACCTTCAACTCTTTCTAATATTTTTGTTTCTCCCGGTGGAAGCATATTTTCCCTCTTTAAATAATATAAGTCTCTAATTACTTGACACATCTTTAGAGTATTTCCACTTTGGATTTTTTTCTTGTTAGTTCTATATCTATTGTTCCAATTACTCTCTATATAATCTGGATAGCTTAATATTGTGAATAATGTTATTTCTAGTTCCACTTTGCTTAAAATATTTCTTATTTTATAATTTTCAATTTTATCTATAGGAATCATAAAATTCATATTATCTAATAAAAGATAAATGTTTACATATTTATCTTTTATAAAATATAATTCACTGCTAGCTATATCCTGTATATAACCAGCACCATAATCTGCTATAAATACTCTTTCACCAATATTTAACATAATATCCCCCCCTATTAATAAAACTGCTATTGGTTTATTATATATTCATAAGCTGAAATTTGTACTTAATTTATTGACAAAAACATAATACAAAACCTATAATTAAATTAGTATAGTTATTTAAATCTTTGTAAGGAGTTGAACACAATGAAAGATTGTATATTTGATAATTTTCAAAATTCTGTGGATGAATCGCTATTAAGGCATAGAAGTATTTTAGATATAATTACTAAACTTCAAGAGTCTGAGGCAAGAGTTAATAGAGCTGTTATAAAATCTATTACCAATTGTGGTTGTATTAAAGTTGAAGCAAAAAAGCAGTATACTCCTGATAATATAGATGATTTGGATTTGGATACCCTTAGTGCTTCACTTGATACTCATATGCAAGGTAAGCTTTGTGAAAGCTGTAGAGATGTCTTAGAGAGAGAACTGGGAAATAATCTTTTTTATACTACCTCACTCTGTAACCTTTTGGACCTCAATTTGTATGACATTCTTTTAAAAGAGTATGATAAGATTAACACCTTAGGTAAATATAATATGAGATAGGAATATAGCACAAAATAAGTTAAAACTTATTTTGTGCTATATTTGTTTATCTAACATAAATTGCTCTTTTAATCTTCTTAATCCATTTTTAATAGCTTTAGCTCTTGCTTCACCAATACCTTCTACGCTATCGAGTTGTTCATAAGAAGCTTCCATTGTACCTTTTAATTCTTTAAAGTGCTTAACTAAATTTTCTATTACATTTGCAGGTATTCTAGGTATCTTATTTAGCATCCTATATCCTCTTGGAGAAATTAGAGTGTCCACTAGTGGAACGCCTATATATCCAATTATTTTAGATATAAAATCTAAATCTAATAGTTCCTCAGAGCTCATATTTTCTATTTGTCTATACATTTGCGTATAATCCATACCACTTTGACAATAATCTCTTATTAATAGTATTCCGTCCTCTTCAACGCTTCTAATAAGTTCATTTAATTGCATTGAAATTAACCTACCTTCATTTCCTAGTTCACAAATGTATCTTTCAATTTCACCAACTATTCTCATAACCATTTCGGTCCTTTGTATTGATGATATAACATCAAATAGAGTAGCTAAATCTTGAAATTCTAAAAGGTTTAGATTGCTTACTACTCGCTCAAGAACTGAAACATATTTTTCTAAGGTCTGAATAGCTTGACTTGCCTTTGCTAATATAACACTACTATCTCTTAAAACATATTTTATATCCTCTTTGTAAACTGTTATAATAGTTCTTCTTTGTGATATTGCAACAACAACAGACCCCGTTTGCTTAGCTATTCTCTGAGCAGTTCTATGCCTTGTTCCAGTTTCAAAAGTGGGTATAGTAGGACTAGGCATAAGTTGAGTATTTGCATATACTATTTTTTTCAAGTCACTGCTTATTACAATAGCCCCATCCATTTTTGCTAGTTCATATATGTACGCTGGACTATATTCTGCATTTATTCCAAAACCACCATCTACGATATCTAATATTTCCTTGCTATCCCCTAAGACAATAAGTCCACCAGTTTTAGCCCTTAAAATATTTTCAAGCCCTTCTCTAAGAGAAGTCCCAGGTGCCATTAATTTTAATATATTCATAAGTTCCTTGCTTTTCTCTTCTCTCATATTTTTCTCCCTACTTAATAATTATTTCCATTAAATCATCACCTACGGTGCTGCAGTATTAATATTCTTATTAATACTTTTCTTTTGATTTCGCTCTGGTATAATAATATCTTTAAACCCTAATTTACTTGCTTCATTAACTATTTTTTCGCATTGGGCTATTGGTCTTACTTCGCCCGTAAGTCCAATTTCACCTACAATAATTGTTTTATCTAACTTTATCGCTTTACTTTTTACGCTAGACAGTAGTGCAATAGCCAGACCTAAATCTCCAGGGGTCGTATCTAAATTTAGTCCTCCTACTACATTAACATAAACATCACAATTATAAAAACGAACTTTCAATTTTTTTCGAGTACTGCTAAAATAAGGCTCAATCTTGAATTATCTACCCCTACTGCAGTTCGCCTAGGCCCCGCAAGCTCTCCCTGCTTAGTAACATGAGCCACAATAAATAGAGGCGTCCCACTGGTTTTGCCTATACACATTAATTCATTAGAACATTCCCTAACTTAGGAAACACTACCAGGTGTCAGTATTCTAGCTTAATTATTTATTTGCGCCTAATATGTTTATTTTAAACAGTTATGTCATATAAAAATCACTTATATAATTATTTGTTTCTAATAAACCACATGAAAATAAATATGGAGTGAATATTCTGCATTAAATCATCATCTTCCATGATTTAATGTCATTAAACTAACTCTTGTAATTTTATACAAATTAAAAAACCACTCAAGAGTGGTTTTTTTTAAACTATACTTTTTAAGTATATACTTTTTACTATATATAAACAACATCAAATAATCAAAGTCTTATAAAGTTTTAAAAATCAGCTCACTATTTTTAATAAAAACACTTACATTATCCCCTTTATTAATATTCCCCCTAAGTATTTCTTCAGAAATCATATCTTCCACCACCTTTGTAATTTCTCGTCTAAGTGGTCTAGCCCCGTAAATAGTATTAAGTCCAGCAAGAGCTAGCTGTTTTATAGTTTCCTCATCAAAACTAATATTAATTTGTAAATCTTTAAGACGCTCCTTCACTACCTCAAGCATTAATTCTACTATTTTATATAAATCATCCTTTTCTAGCGAATGAAATACGATAATATCATCTAATCTATTTAGAAATTCAGGTTTAAAGGAATGTTTTAACTCTTCCATTATATTTTCTTTCATTTTTTCGTATTCTGAATTTATATTATTTTCTTTTATATCGAAACCTAGAGACTTCTGTTTTTTTAGAGTGGACGCTCCTACATTTGATGTCATTATAATTATTGTATTTTTAAAATCCACTGTTTTTCCTTTCCCATCTGTTAACCTTCCATCTTCTAATATCTGTAATAAAATATTAGTTATATCCGCATGGGCTTTTTCAATTTCATCGAAAAGTATAACGCAGTAAGGGTTTCTTCTCACCTTTTCAGTTAATTGCCCACCATCTTCAAACCCTACGTATCCTGGAGGTGATCCAACAAGCCTTGAAACTGTATGCTTATCCATATATTCTGACATATCTATTCTTATCATGTTATTTTCATTACCAAACATAGACTCAGCTAGTGCTTTTGATAACTCTGTTTTGCCCACACCAGTGGGTCCTAAAAATATAAAAGAACCTATAGGTCTCTTAGGGTCCTTTAATCCTACCCTCGCCCGTCTAACAGCTTTTGAAATAGCTTTAACGGCCTCACATTGTCCTATTACTCTTCTTTGAAGTACCTCTTCTAACTTTAGTAGCCTCTCTGATTCCTTTTGTGTCAATTTTTCTATAGGGATATTAGTCCATTTTGATACTACATTTGCAATTTCAAATTCTGAAACTATTAATTGATCTCCTTGATTTTGAGTTTTCCAATTGTTTTTTGAACTATCTAATTTGTCCTTTAATTGTTTTTCTGTATCTCTTAGTTTAGCTGCTTTTTCATAGTCCTGTACTAATATAGCATCGGATTTCTCTTTAGAAATTTTGTCTATTTCATCTTTCAAATCTTTCAAATTCGGTGGGGCAGTTAAATTTTGAATCCTTACCTTTGCACCAGCTTCATCAATAAGATCTATTGCTTTATCCGGTAAATATCTATCAGATATATATCTGTCAGATAGGCTAACAGCTGCATTAATTGCGCTATCTGTAATCTTAACTCTATGATGGGCTTCATACTTATCTCGAAGCCCCTTTAATATATTAACAGCTTCTTCTTTACTTGGCTCTCCTACAGTTATAGGTTGGAACCTTCTCTCTAATGCTGAATCTTTTTCAATGTATCTTCTGTATTCATCTATAGTTGTTGCACCTATGCATTGAATTTCTCCACGAGCAAGGGCAGGTTTTAATATATTTGAAGCATCAATAGCCCCTTCTGCTCCTCCTGCTCCAATAATAGTATGAATCTCATCTATAAATATAATAATATTTCCTGATTGTAATATCTCTTGCATAACCTTTTTAAGCCTTTCTTCAAATTCTCCTCTATATTTAGAACCTGCAACCATTAAGGATATATCCAAAGTTATCACTCTTTTATCTTTCAATATTTCTGGAATACTGCCTGTTGCTATTCTTTGTGCAAGACCCTCTGCTATTGCTGTTTTACCTACACCAGCCTCTCCTATAAGGCAGGGATTGTTTTTCATTCTTCTACACAAAATTTCGAGTAACCTTTGAGTTTCATTATCTCTCCCTATAACAGGGTCAAGTTTACCTTCTCTCGCCATTTCAGTTAAGTCTTTACCAAAATGATCTAAGGTTTCTGTACCATGTTTTTGTTTTTCTTTTGATAAATTTGCCTTTGGAGTATCTTCAGAACACCAGTTTTTTAATATATCATCCCTTAGTTTGTTAAAATCTGCTCCTAAATTAGCTAAAATTGTATATGCAACACCTTCTGCTTCTCTAATCAGCGCGAGCAAAATATGTTCTGGGCTAATATAATTATGATTTAAATTTCTGGCTTCTATAAGACTTAGTTCTAATAATCGTTTGGTCCTTGGAGTTAGAGGTATCTCACTTCTACGCATTTCTACATCGCCTTCACCTTCATACTCCATTACTAATTTTTTTACCCCTTCTGAAAAAATCTTCATATCATTCAATGATTTTTTACATAGCCCATCTTGTTCCTTTAGTAGACCTAAAAGTATATGCTCTGTACCTACATATCCATGCTTTAATCCCTCAGCCTCTTCTTGAGCGTAGACCAAAACTTTTTGCGCTCTTTCTGTAAACTTATTAAACATCATATCTAAACACCTCACTTGCAATGAATTTACTTATACTTTTAATTATGCCCACTTTTATTTCCTTCTTGCATATTGTAATAGAATATTAATTCCCTATTAAATCATCACTTTTTAAGCTTCAATACTAAAGAATTCGCCTATTTATATATTTTCTATCTTTGTACAACATGGAAATTCCTTTTTTATAATCAAAAAAATTAATAATTATACATTTATCATCATAACTTCTAATGTTAATACTTTCACTCTCCTTTAAAACCACATCTATTTCTGCATTATCCTTAAAATATGTGAAAGTTTTAATATCATCTAATAGTTCGCTTATGTTATTCTTATTTTTAATCATTTTGCTCCCCCTTTTACAAATTTTGTTTCAAAAAATTTATTGTTTATCTATCTATAAATAAAATCAATTAATAGTTTACATATATTTACTATTCTCTAAAACAATTTTTTCCCCTTGTTCTACCACTAATTTTCGTAATGATTTTTTTTACATTATTATACAAATTATTGTTACTTATTTATATTTTTTACAAAATAAAAAACTTACCTCCTAAAAATAAGAAGATAAGCTTTTACTAAAATAAACCTCAATCACCATAAAATCTATATTTATATTACTTCGTCTGGAATGTATCCCTTAAATTGAGCATTATACAATTTAGAATATATTCCGGAAATAGCTATTAATTCATCATGGGTACCTTTTTCCTGTATGCCTTGATCTGTAATTACTACTATTTCATCTGCATTTTTTACAGTAGAAAGCCTATGAGCTACTACAAGTGTTGTCCTACCTTTAGATAACTTTTCTAATGATTTTTGAATTATTATCTCTGTAGCATTATCTAATGCTGATGTGGCCTCATCTAAGATTAATATAGGAGGATTTTTTAGGAACACTCTAGCTATTGACATCCTCTGTTTTTGACCACCAGATAGTTTAACTCCTCTTTCACCTACATTTGTGTCATACCCATCACATAGTGATATTATAAAGTCGTGTATATTTGCATTTTTAGCAGCCTCTATTATCTCCTCATCTGTTGCATCGGCTCTTCCATATAATATATTTTCCTTTATAGTTCCTGTAAACAAAAACACCTCTTGTTGAACAATTCCAATGTTTTGTCTTAAGGATTTCAGTGTAACATCTTTTATACTATTCCCATCAATTAAAATGTCACCTCCGTCTAATTCGTAAAATCTTGGAATTAAGTGACATAAGGTAGTTTTTCCTCCACCTGATGGCCCAACAATAGCTAAAGTTTTTCCTTGCTCTATATGCAAACTCATATTAGATAAAATAGAGGTTTTATCATTATAGCTAAAAATTATATCCTTTAATTCTATATCTCCCAATACATTTTCAAGAACTATGGCATTGTCCTTGTCCACTATTTCAGGTTCCATACTCATTAACTCTAAAAACCTTTCAAAACCGGCCATACCTGATTGGTATTGCTCTACAAAAGAGGTAAGTCTTCGAATTGGTTGCATAAAAAATTGTATATACAATAAATATGCTACTAAATCAGGTATGTTTATCCATTTTTTGTATACAAAGTACCCTCCGAATCCTATAATAATAACATTTAACATGTCCACAAAAAATTTTATACCAACAGAAAAATTAGCCATATATTTATATGCATATTGCCTAGACTGCTTAAACTTCTCATTGCCTTCATCAAACTTCTCCATTTCATATTCTTCATTAGTGAAGGATTTAGCAACTCTTATACCTGATATACTATTCTCTAGGCTTGAATTTACATTTGCGACCTCTTTTCTAACAGCTCTAAATGCATCTGCCATTTTAATTCTTCTGCTCATAGCAAACCATATCATTAGGGGCACCGTAGCAAACACTATTAATGTTAGCTCCACATTAATAGTACATAGGGCAATAAAAGATCCTATAAGCATAACTACAGAAATAAATAAATCCTCAGGACCATGGTGAGCAAGTTCTGATATTTCCATTAAATCATTAATTATTTTAGACATAATATGTCCAGTTTTATTATCATCAAAATATTTGAAAGGCAAGGTTTGAAGATGAGAAAATATATCTTTTCTCATCTCATACTGCATTCTCACACCCACAACATGACCCCAGTATTCTATTATATAGTTAAATACTAATTTAAATAAATATAAAATTGCGAGCACTGCAGTAAACATAAATACTCGATTTATATTGTTCTGCGGTAAGGCTTCATTTAAAATATTTCTAGTTACCATAGGAAATACAAGATCTAATGATGCTACTAAAAAAGCACAAACCATGTCCAATATGAATAATTTTTTATGAGGTCCGTAATAAGAAATAAATTTTTTAATCACGATATCTTCCTCCTTCTATCTTCTTTAAAATCCAGCATATAATAATTTCTTTCTATAAAAAATAAGCAGTAATTTAAACTTACTACTTATTCACAAATAGATAAATATTTATAAAAATCTACAATGCCATAAACTCTTCAATTTCTTCTACAGTTTTAATTATCTGTTTTGAAAGATTTTCACATCCATCTTCTGTAATCAATAAATCATCTTCTATTCTAATTCCAATATTCTCTTCTTCAATATAAAGTCCTGGCTCATTAGTAAACACCATTCCTGGTTTTAGTTCTATATCACGACTTCCTACATCATGAGTGTCCATCCCTAAATAATGGCTTACACCATGAAAATAATACTTAGGTAATTCGCTAGCTTCTTTAATAAGGCCAAGCTCTATACATCCAGTGGCAAGTACATTTTTAGCAGTTTCATTTAAAACTGAGAACAATATACCTGGCCTTGCAATAGCTGTTACTGCTTCATTGGCTCTTAGCACTACATTATAAACCTGCTTCTGTCTTGCAGTAAATTTCCCATTAACAGGGAATGTACGACTTATGTCTGCATTGTAATATTTGTATTGAGCACCTAAATCAAATAATACTAATTTACCTTCCTCAAGTTCACTATTATTCTTATCATAATGAAGTATAGTTGCATTCACACCACAAGCTGCAATCGTATGGAACGCGTAATCTGTTATACCCTTACTTTTTAATGTGAAATCAAAATAAGCCTCTAATTGATATTCTGTCATGCCTACTTTAGCATTTTGCATTAGTGCTTTTATACCTCTATCTGTAATATCTATAGCTTCCCTTATTAGGTCAATTTCCTCTTTTGATTTTATAAGTCTAAGATTTGCTATTTCATGGTATATGTTTTTTATTCTTAAATATGGATATCGTTCCAATGCAACCTTAGCAAAATTTTGTGAAGGCATCATTGATAAATGAAACTGTTGTCTTTCAAGGTCCAAATATAAATTATCTATTTTAGCTCTATCCATAATGCTTCCAAAAACCTCTTCAAATTCTTCTATGAACAAAATACTTTCTATTCCTGAAATTTCCTTTGCCTGAACTTCCGGCATTTTCTCTCCTACCCACCTAGCCATAACAGGATCATTTTTTTCTATAAACAGCGTTTCGTCAACTTTACCGTTTCTTTTCACTAACATTAAAATCATCTTTTCTCTATCTATACCTGTTAAATAGTAAAAATTCCTATTTGGAGTGAATGCATATTTTTCATCTCCTGATTTATATGGTGACTCACCTGCAAACATCAATGTTATAGAATTTTCTTCTAATTTATCCCATATATTTTTTCTGTTTTTAGTAAATACTACCTTTTTCATTCGGATCCCCCCTAAGTAATTTTGTTTATAAAACATAAATAAAGTGCATTTCGCTCTCATTTTTTCCTATTTATAACATAACACTCAGCTTAAAAAAATTCAATATTTTTTTTGTAGCGCTATGAAAAAACTATATTGGTTATTGAGAATCAGCCCTATAATTTTGCATAAAATAAATAACAAATTTAAGGAAGTTCCTTTCTTAAATTTGTTATTTCAAAGTATTTAAAACTAATTATGATGCCTTAAATAAATCATTATCTTAAATGCTATTATATTAACTAATTATTTAGATAAGTTTTCATTGTTATTAGTTCGTAACTGATATTCTAAATCTACAGATGGTACCATTGATTTTGAAATAATTGATGAATCTGCATAAGTATTAATTTCTAGAGTATGTATTGTTGCTTTATAGGTGGAATCGGACCCATATGCCTGCTCTATTAACCTAGTATCGATAATATCATTTTTCCTTTTGCGATGTAATATAATACTCCCCATTTTGAGTACCTCCTTGTGCTACAATAGTAAAATAATTGTTTTCTAACATTTTACATAATATTTTCATTTCTTCAGGACTTGTCATTTTTGAAGTAATTGTGAACTTATCATTTTGTTCAATTATTCCCATATAATCATGAATGCTGCTATAATCACTTAAGTTAATATCAGAAACAAGGTCTAATCTATATTCAGACATTCAATTCTCCCCTCTTTAACATATTTAATATTAGGGTTTGTAATTTTAGGTAAAATATACGTATTTAATATAATATTTTTTTATTTGTTTGATATCTTAAAAATTAGTATTTAAATCAAAAAAAATAAAACCGTATGTAACTACGGTTTTATAATATTGGTCGTAAAAACAGTATCCCTTGAGTATAGCTAACAATTAACTTCTATTCCAGGTTGTTATTAGCTTCAATTATTTTATCAATTCCTTCTGAAGGCACTTCTTCATATCTTTCAAATTTCACTCTGAAATTTGCCCTAGCACCAGTCATTGATCTTAAATCTGTTGCATAATTAAATAGCTCTGATTGTGGTACTTCTCCTATGACTTTCTGTCCTCTCTCAACTGATTCCATTCCTAGTATTCTACCCCTTTTTTTATTTATATCTGTAATAATATCACCCATATAATCCTCTGGACAAGTTACTTCCACGTGCATAATTGGCTCTAATAAAACAGGATGTGCTTCTTGAAGACCTTTCTTATAAGCTAAGGAAGCAGCCATTTTAAATGCCATTTCAGAAGAATCTACAGCATGATATGAACCATCATGCAGCGTTGTTTTAAGCCTTATAACTGGAAAACCAGCAAGTACTCCATGCTGAATGCATTCTTTTAAACCTTTCTCAACAGCAGGTATATATTGCCTTGGAACTGTTCCACCTACTACTGCATCAACAAATTCTAATTCATCTGCTCCGTCTATTCTAGGTTCAAATTTAATTTTTACATCACCATATTGACCATGTCCTCCAGATTGTTTTTTATGTTTACCTTGAACATCAGAAGATTTTCTAATTGTTTCCCTATAAGCAATCCTTGGAATTTCTAATGATACATCAACTCCAAATTTATTTTTCAATTTACTAACTATTACCTGTAGATGAGTTGAACCTAGCCCTGAGATTATAGTTTGTGAATTTTCTGCACTCCTGGCTATTGAGAATGTAGGATCTTCTTCTAATAACTTTGTTAATCCATTGGATATTTTATCTTCATCACCTTTAGATTTAGTTACAATAGCCCTTGAAAATACTGGTTGCGGAAAATCCATAGTGTCAAACATTAATAGTCTCCCACTATCACAAAGTGTATCTCCTGTAGTAGTATATTGAAGTTTTGAAACAGCCCCTATATCCCCTGCCTCAATTTCATGAGTTTGAAATTGCTGTTTACCTTTTAAGAAATACATATTACCCATTTTCTCTTCTTTTTCTTTATTGGTATTATATACCATTGTATCACTCTTAGCTTTCCCAGTAATTACACGGAACATAGATAATTTACCTACAAATGGATCTGCGATAGTTTTAAATACTAATGCAGAAAATGGATCAGTATCATTAATTTTAACTTGCATATATTTATTATTTTTTATATCTTTTGCACTGTAAAGAGTTGTATCAATTGGTGAAGGAAAACATTCAATCATATCTTCTAGCAAGGTGTTAATTCCTATCCCCAGTAATGCAGATCCGCACATTATAGGTGCAATTTCTCCCTTAGAAGCTCCTTTTATAAGTCCCTGGTATATTTCTTCTTCACTTATAGAGCCCTCATTAAAGTATTTATCTAATAAAATTTCATCAGTCTCAGCTACAGCTTCCATAACCATTTGTTTACATTCATCTACTTTATCAATTAATTCTTCTGGAATATCACTATCTTCCATGTTATGTGTTTTAGGATTAAATATTCGAGCTCTTCTAGATATTACATTTATTACACCTTTAAAATTTTCTTCACTACCTATAGGGTATTGAATTGGTACTGCAGATATTCCAAATTTTTCTTTTATCTCCTGCAAAACTACTTCAAAATTACTATTTTCTCTATCTAGCTTGTTAATAAAAAATGCTCTAGGTAACTTATGCTCGCTTATATATTCCCAAGCTTTTTCGGTTCCAACCTCTATACCTGATACACCACAGATAGTTATCATTGCCATATCTACAGCTCTTAAACCCTCAATCATTTCACCTATATAATCAAAATATCCAGGCATATCTACTAAATTTATTTTCACATCTTCCCATTCACTTAAAGCTACTGATGTAGAAATAGATGTTTTTCTCTTCTTTTCTTCACTATCATAATCACTAACTGTAGTACCATCATCAACTTTTCCAAATCTATCTATAGCTTTGGTGTAATATAGTATTGATTCCATTATTGTAGTTTTTCCCGATCCACTATGTCCAACAATTCCTACATTTCTTAGATTATTGCTTTTATATTCTTTCATATACAATACCTCCTAGCTTTTCATTAGATATATATTCATATATTCTACCTTTAAATAAAAAACCCTTTACGAATAACTAAATTTTCTAAATAGTCTAAAAATTCACTTGCACTATGTTGTATTTATTATCCCTTAAAAAAACATAAAAGTATCAATAACATAAAATTATTGATACTTAAGTATATATTTATAGTAAATAAAAGTTATTACTAAAAATTTCTATTTACTATAAAAATTTATATAATATTTGTTATAACAGATTAATTTTGGGCAAATAAAAAAAAGCTATTAACTAGCTTTTATATACTTTAAATAAAAATGGCTCCGCGAAAAGGATTTGAACCTTCAACCTATCGGTTAACAGCCGAGTGCTCCACCGTTGAGCTATCGCGGAATATTTTAACCTGGCGACGACCTACTCTCCCACAAAGTTACCCCTGCAGTACCATTGGCGCATTGAAGCTTAACCGACCTGTTCGGTATGGGAAGGGGTGTTACCTTCATGCCATAATCACCAGATTGAGAAAATATATATTCTCTCAAAATTGCACAGTGAAATTATCTTCTCGCTTTCGCTTGAAGCTTACGCTTTATATATATTAAGGTCAAGCCCTCGACTTATTAGTATTAGTCAGCTGAACATGTTACCATGCTTACACCTCTAACCTATCAACCTGGTGTTCTTCCAGGAGTCTTACTAACACCGTGCTTACGCACGAGTTATGGGAAATCTCATCTCAGGGTGGGCTTCACGCTTAGATGCTTTCAGCGTTTATCCCTTCCAAACATAGCTACCCAGCGATGCCACTGGCGTGACAACTGGTGCACCAGAGGTTTGTCCATCCCGGTCCTCTCGTACTAAGGACAGCTCCCTTCAAATTTCCTACGCCCGCGACGGATAGGGACCGAACTGTCTCACGACGTTCTGAACCCAGCTCGCGTGCCGCTTTAATGGGCGAACAGCCCAACCCTTGGGACCTACTTCAGCCCCAGGATGCGACGAGCCGACATCGAGGTGCCAAACCTCCCCGTCGATGTGGACTCTTGGGGGAGATCAGCCTGTTATCCCCGAGGTAGCTTTTATCCGTTGAGCGATGGCCCTCCCACGAGGTACCACCGGATCACTAAGTCCGACTTTCGTCCCTGCTCCACTTGTAGGTGTCGCAGTCAGGCTCCCTTCTGCCTTTGCACTCTTCGCGCGATTTCCAACCGCGCTGAGGGAACCTTTGAGCGCCTCCGTTACTTTTTTGGAGGCGACCGCCCCAGTCAAACTGCCCACCTAACAATGTCCTGTGACCAGATTCATGGCCTCCAGTTAGAACCTCAGTACTGTCAGGGTGGTATCCCAAGGATGACTCCACACAGGCTGACGCCCATGTTTCTCAGTCTCCCACCTATCCTGTACAGACAATACCGAAATTCAATGCTAAGCTACAGTAAAGCTCTACGGGGTCTTTCCGTCCAATCGCGGGTAGCCAGCATCTTCACTGGCACTACAATTTCGCCGGATGTGCTGTTGAGACAGTGCCCAAATCATTACGCCATTCGTGCGGGTCGGAACTTACCCGACAAGGAATTTCGCTACCTTAGGACCGTTATAGTTACGGCCGCCGTTTACTGGGGCTTAAGTTCATACCTTCGCTTGCGCTAAGTAATCCCCTTAACCTTCCAGCACCGGGCAGGCGTCAGCCCCTATACATCAGCTTTCGCTTTAGCAGAGACCTGTGTTTTTGCTAAACAGTTGCTTGGGCCTATTCTCTGCGACCTACTTTCGTAGGCACCCCTTCTCCCGAAGTTACGGGGTCAATTTGCCGAGTTCCTTAACAGCAATTCTTCCGATGGTCTTAGGATTCTCTCCTCACCTACCTGTGTCGGTTTGCGGTACGGGCACCAATATCCTCGATAGAGACTTTTCTTGGCAGCGTGGAATCAGATACTTCAGGAATAAATTCCCTTCCCCATAACATCTCAACGTTCCGAGCAAACGGATTTGCCTGCTTGCTCCGCCTAAATGCTTAGACACACATCCAATAGTGTGCACATCTTATCCTCCTGCGTCATCCCATTTCTAATAACGTCCATTGGTGGTATCGGAATATCAACCGATTGTCCATCACCTACGCCTTTCGGCCTCGGCTTAGGTCCCGACTAACCCTGAGAGGACGAGCCTTCCTCAGGAAACCTTAGGTTTTCGACCGTTAAGATTCTCACTTAACTCTCGCTACTTATGCCAACATTCTCACTTCTGTACCGTCCACCACTCCTTACGGTATGACTTCAGCCAGTACAGAAAGCTCCTCTACCGCGTACACATAGTGTACACCCATAGCTTCGGTGGTAAGTTTTAGCCCCGGACATCTTCGGCGCAGGATCTCTTGACTAGTGAGCTATTACGCACTCTTTGAATGAGTGGCTGCTTCTGAGCCAACATCCTAGTTGTCTTAGAAATCCCACATCCTTTTCCACTTAACTTACACTTTGGGACCTTAGCTGATGGTCTGGGCTGTTTCCCTTTTGACTACGGATCTTATCATTCGCAGTCTGACTGCCGAAATAAAAGTATATGGCATTCGGAGTTTGATAGGGTTCAGTAACTGTTGTCAGCCCCTAGCCCATTCAGTGCTCTACCTCCATTACTCAATTAATCGACGCTAGCCCTAAAGCTATTTCGAGGAGAACCAGCTATCTCCGAGTTCGATTGGAATTTCTCCGCTATCCACAGCTCATCCCATGGTTTTTCAACACCAACGTGGTTCGGACCTCCACGGAATTTTACTTCCGCTTCATCCTGGCCATGGATAGGTCACCCGGTTTCGGGTCTACGACATGCAACTATAGCGCCCTATTCAGACTTGGTTTCCCTTCGGCTCCGTACCTTAAGTACTTAACCTTGCTACATATCGTAACTCGTTGGCTCGTTCTACAAAAAGCACGCCGTCACACATAAAAAGTGCTCCGACCGGTTGTAGGCACACGGTTTCAGGTTCTATTTCACTCCCCTTCCGGGGTTCTTTTCACCTTTCCCTCACGGTACTTCTTCACTATCGGTCACTAGGTAGTATTTAGCCTTGGGAGGTGGTCCTCCCTGCTTCCCACAAGGTTTCACGTGTCTCGTGGTACTCTGGATTAGATCTGACTGTTTTTCCTTTTCATTTACAGGCCTATTACCTTCTGCGGAGCAGCTTTCCAGCTATCTTCAATTAAGGAATTGCAGTATTTATGATCTATCCTCAACCCCTAGGTCAAAGACCTAGGTTTGGGCTCTTTCCCTTTCGCTCGCCGCTACTTAGGAAATCGATGTTTCTTTCTCTTCCTCCGGGTACTTAGATGTTTCAGTTCCCCGGGTCTACCTCTGCATACCTATTTATTCAGTATGCAGTACATAGTTGTTACTATGTGGGTTCCCCCATTCGGAAATCTTTGGATCACTGGCTATTTGCGCCTACCCAAAGCTTATCGCAGCTTAACGCGTCCTTCTTCGGCTCCTAGTGCCAAGGCATTCGCCATGCGCCCTTTGTAGCTTAACCTTTATCTTTATCTATTTGCATAGATAATTTCGTTTATTTACATAAACGTTTTAATTCATTTTGCGAAATTGTATTAAATTCATCTATACACCATTTACATGGCTTTAACTTATTAAAACAACTTTAATTTCACTGTGCAATTTTCAAAGAACATTTTTAGAAAAACTATCTATTAGTCAACTCCAAAGAGTTAACTAAAATTAGTCTCTCAAAATTAAACAGAGAATAGGTTACGAGTAATTACAGTAGACATTTTGAAGAATAAATTCTTCTTGTTGCATTGACCGAAGTCTTTGCATCTACTCCCTAGAAAGGAGGTGATCCAGCCGCAGGTTCTCCTACGGCTACCTTGTTACGACTTCACCCCAATCATCAATCCCACCTTCGGCCGCTGGCTCCTTACGGTTACCTCACGGACTTCGGGTGTTACCAACTCTCATGGTGTGACGGGCGGTGTGTACAAGGCCCGGGAACGTATTCACCGCGACATGCTGATTCGCGATTACTAGCAACTCCGGCTTCATGTAGGCGAGTTGCAGCCTACAATCCGAACTGGGATGAGTTTTTGAGTTTGGCTCCACCTTGCGGTCTTGCATCTCTTTGTACTCACCATTGTAGCACGTGTGTAGCCCTAGACATAAGGGGCATGATGATTTGACGTCATCCCCACCTTCCTCCCGGTTAACCCGGGCAGTCTCACTAGAGTGCTCAACTAAATGGTAGCAACTAATGATAAGGGTTGCGCTCGTTGCGGGACTTAACCCAACATCTCACGACACGAGCTGACGACAACCATGCACCACCTGTCACCCTGTCCCGAAGGACTTCGCCCATCTCTGGGTTATGCAGGGGATGTCAAGTCTAGGTAAGGTTCTTCGCGTTGCTTCGAATTAAACCACATGCTCCGCTGCTTGTGCGGGCCCCCGTCAATTCCTTTGAGTTTTAATCTTGCGATCGTACTCCCCAGGCGGAATACTTATTGTGTTAACTGCGGCACCGAGGTTCGACCCCCGACACCTAGTATTCATCGTTTACGGCGTGGACTACCAGGGTATCTAATCCTGTTTGCTCCCCACGCTTTCATGCCTCAGCGTCAGTTACAGTCCAGTAAGTCGCCTTCGCCACTGGTGTTCTTCCTAATCTCTACGCATTTCACCGCTACACTAGGAATTCCACTTACCTCTCCTGCACTCTAGACACCCAGTTTCAAATGCAGCACCCAAGTTAAGCTCGGGTATTTCACATCTGACTTAAATGTCCGCCTACGCATCCTTTACGCCCAGTAAATCCGGACAACGCTTGCCACCTACGTATTACCGCGGCTGCTGGCACGTAGTTAGCCGTGGCTTCCTCCTCTGGTACCGTCATTATCGTCCCAGAAGACAGAACTTTACAACCCGAAGGCCTTCATCATTCACGCGGCGTTGCTGCGTCAGGGTTTCCCCCATTGCGCAATATTCCCCACTGCTGCCTCCCGTAGGAGTCTGGACCGTGTCTCAGTTCCAATGTGGCCGATCACCCTCTCAGGTCGGCTACGCATCGTTGCCTTGGTGGGCCGTTACCT
Source organism: Clostridium sp. FP1 (assembly GCF_011065975.2). Lineage (NCBI taxonomy): Bacteria > Bacillati > Bacillota > Clostridia > Eubacteriales > Clostridiaceae > Clostridium > Clostridium sp. FP1. The sequence continues at coordinate 4,874,006 of NZ_JAAMNJ020000001.1, forward strand.
CACCAACTAGCTAATGCGCCGCGGGTCCATCTCAAAGTGGAATTCTCTAAAAGAAAATTCCTTTGATGTAAAGGTCATGCGACCAAAACATATTATGCGGTATTAATCTCCCTTTCGGGAGGCTATTCCCCTCTTTGAGGCAGGTTACCCACGTGTTACTCACCCGTCCGCCGCTAATCCACCCCGAAGGGTTTCATCGCTCGACTTGCATGTGTTAGGCACGCCGCCAGCGTTCGTCCTGAGCCAGGATCAAACTCTCAATTTAAAAGTTTACACTTTTTATTTGAAATGAATAATCTGCAACCACTGTTAAGCTGGTTAGCAAGCTCATTACATACTTTTTAGTCTTACGACTAAAATTACTTTTTTATCTAAAGTAATTAACTGGTCTAACGAAATATTATTTCGCTATTTTACCTATTTCTCTGTTTAATTTTCAAAGACCAATTTGCTTTGTCATCATGTGACGACTTTTACTATTATACTAGGTATTTCTTATTTTGTCAATAACTTTTTTAATATTTTTTAAATATTTTTTTTAAATATTAAATGTTAACTTATCAATGTTTACCTTTATCGTTACTCACTAGTAGCGACAAGGAGTATTCTATCATAATAATAAAATAGTATATTTAGATTAATTCTTGTATATCAGTTTTATCCTTCATTTCCTAGATATTTCTACATATTACTTTGTTTTAGTTGTATTGACACACATGGCTAGGTATATAATAATTTGTCTATACTTAAGCATATTATGCATTTATTTTCAGAATTCATTGTAAATGTTATAAGATTGGTTAACAAGCTCTAAGTCTATTACATTAAAAATGCCGTTAAAATTCCCTACCCTAAGAAGGTTAAAAACAATAATGATAAAAAGTAATTTAAATATAATTTCGTACAAATAAAAACTAACATACCCCCATATTATAAATTCAACAAATGCTATATACACAATTAAAATGACACAAAAAATATTATAAGTTTTACTATGTATCAATTTAAAATCATACCCAAACAGGTATAAAAGTAAGACCTGAAAGTGCATAAAATTTTATTTACGAAAACTTTTAATGAATTTTAGAATTAATCATGCAAAAAATAAAAAAAACAGTCCAATATGAACTGTTTTTTTGGTGGAGATAAAGGGAATCGAACCCTTGACCCCCTGCGTGCAAGGCAGGTGCTCTCCCAGCTGAGCTATATCCCCTTATGGTGGACCTTCAGGGACTCGAACCCCGGACCGACCGGTTATGAGCCGGTAGCTCTAACCAGCTGAGCTAAAGATCCATAAATTACCTGGCGACGACTTACTCTCCCACAAGGTTGCCCCTGCAGTACCATTAGCGCATTGAAGCTTAACCTTCGTGTTCGGTATGGAAACGGGTGTTACCTTCATGCCATAATCACCAGATTGGTTAATATCACCAATATACTATTAAATTTTTAAAAATGGCTCCGCGAAAAGGATTTGAACCTTCAACCTATCGGTTAACAGCCGAGTGCTCCACCGTTGAGCTATCGCGGAACATTACCTAGCGACGACTTACTCTCCCACAAGGTCACCCCTGCAGTACCATTAGCGCATTGAAGCTTAACCTTCGTGTTCGGTATGGGAACGGGTGTTACCTTCATGCCATAATCACTAGATTGAGAAAATTTATATTCTCTCAAAATTGCATAGTGAAATTTTTCGCTTATATATATTAAGGTCAAGCCCTCGACTTATTAGTATTAGTCAGCTGAACATGTTACCATGCTTACACCTCTAACCTATCAACCTGGTGTTCTTCCAGGAGTCTTACTAACACCGTGCTTACGCACGAGTTATGGGAAATCTCATCTCAGGGTGGGCTTCACGCTTAGATGCTTTCAGCGTTTATCCCTTCCAAACATAGCTACCCAGCGATGCCACTGGCGTGACAACTGGTGCACCAGAGGTTTGTCCATCCCGGTCCTCTCGTACTAAGGACAGCTCCCTTCAAATTTCCTACGCCCGCGACGGATAGGGACCGAACTGTCTCACGACGTTCTGAACCCAGCTCGCGTGCCGCTTTAATGGGCGAACAGCCCAACCCTTGGGACCTACTTCAGCCCCAGGATGCGACGAGCCGACATCGAGGTGCCAAACCTCCCCGTCGATGTGGACTCTTGGGGGAGATCAGCCTGTTATCCCCGAGGTAGCTTTTATCCGTTGAGCGATGGCCCTCCCACGAGGTACCACCGGATCACTAAGTCCGACTTTCGTCCCTGCTCCACTTGTAGGTGTCGCAGTCAGGCTCCCTTCTGCCTTTGCACTCTTCGCGCGATTTCCAACCGCGCTGAGGGAACCTTTGAGCGCCTCCGTTACTTTTTTGGAGGCGACCGCCCCAGTCAAACTGCCCACCTAACAATGTCCTGTGACCAGATTCATGGCCTCCAGTTAGAACCTCAGTACTGTCAGGGTGGTATCCCAAGGATGACTCCACACAGGCTGACGCCCATGTTTCTCAGTCTCCCACCTATCCTGTACAGACAATACCGAAATTCAATGCTAAGCTACAGTAAAGCTCTACGGGGTCTTTCCGTCCAATCGCGGGTAGCCAGCATCTTCACTGGCACTACAATTTCGCCGGATGTGCTGTTGAGACAGTGCCCAAATCATTACGCCATTCGTGCGGGTCGGAACTTACCCGACAAGGAATTTCGCTACCTTAGGACCGTTATAGTTACGGCCGCCGTTTACTGGGGCTTAAGTTCATACCTTCGCTTGCGCTAAGTAATCCCCTTAACCTTCCAGCACCGGGCAGGCGTCAGCCCCTATACATCAGCTTTCGCTTTAGCAGAGACCTGTGTTTTTGCTAAACAGTTGCTTGGGCCTATTCTCTGCGACCTACTTTCGTAGGCACCCCTTCTCCCGAAGTTACGGGGTCAATTTGCCGAGTTCCTTAACAGCAATTCTTCCGATGGTCTTAGGATTCTCTCCTCACCTACCTGTGTCGGTTTGCGGTACGGGCACCAATATCCTCGATAGAGACTTTTCTTGGCAGCGTGGAATCAGATACTTCAGGAATAAATTCCCTTCCCCATAACATCTCAGCGTTAAGAGCAAACGGATTTGCCTGCTTGCTCCGCCTAAATGCTTAGACACACATCCAATAGTGTGCACATCTTATCCTCCTGCGTCATCCCATTTCTAATAACGTCCATTGGTGGTATCGGAATATCAACCGATTGTCCATCACCTACGCCTTTCGGCCTCGGCTTAGGTCCCGACTAACCCTGAGAGGACGAGCCTTCCTCAGGAAACCTTAGGTTTTCGACCGTTAAGATTCTCACTTAACTCTCGCTACTTATGCCAACATTCTCACTTCTGTACCGTCCACCACTCCTTACGGTATGACTTCAGCCAGTACAGAAAGCTCCTCTACCGCGTACACATAGTGTACACCCATAGCTTCGGTGGTAAGTTTTAGCCCCGGACATCTTCGGCGCAGGATCTCTTGACTAGTGAGCTATTACGCACTCTTTGAATGAGTGGCTGCTTCTGAGCCAACATCCTAGTTGTCTTAGAAATCCCACATCCTTTTCCACTTAACTTACACTTTGGGACCTTAGCTGATGGTCTGGGCTGTTTCCCTTTTGACTACGGATCTTATCATTCGCAGTCTGACTGCCGAAATAAAAGTATATGGCATTCGGAGTTTGATAGGGTTCAGTAACTGTTGTCAGCCCCTAGCCCATTCAGTGCTCTACCTCCATTACTCAATTAATCGACGCTAGCCCTAAAGCTATTTCGAGGAGAACCAGCTATCTCCGAGTTCGATTGGAATTTCTCCGCTATCCACAGCTCATCCCATGGTTTTTCAACACCAACGTGGTTCGGACCTCCACGGAATTTTACTTCCGCTTCATCCTGGCCATGGATAGGTCACCCGGTTTCGGGTCTACGACATGCAACTATAGCGCCCTATTCAGACTTGGTTTCCCTTCGGCTCCGTACCTTAAGTACTTAACCTTGCTACATATCGTAACTCGTTGGCTCGTTCTACAAAAAGCACGCCGTCACACATAAAAAGTGCTCCGACCGGTTGTAGGCACACGGTTTCAGGTTCTATTTCACTCCCCTTCCGGGGTTCTTTTCACCTTTCCCTCACGGTACTTCTTCACTATCGGTCACTAGGTAGTATTTAGCCTTGGGAGGTGGTCCTCCCTGCTTCCCACAAGGTTTCACGTGTCTCGTGGTACTCTGGATTAGATCTGACTGTTTTTCCTTTTCATTTACAGGCCTATTACCTTCTGCGGAGCAGCTTTCCAGCTATCTTCAATTAAGGAATTGCAGTATTTATGATCTATCCTCAACCCCTAGGTCAAAGACCTAGGTTTGGGCTCTTTCCCTTTCGCTCGCCGCTACTTAGGAAATCGATGTTTCTTTCTCTTCCTCCGGGTACTTAGATGTTTCAGTTCCCCGGGTCTACCTCTGCATACCTATTTATTCAGTATGCAGTACATAGTTGTTACTATGTGGGTTCCCCCATTCGGAAATCTTTGGATCACTGGCTATTTGCGCCTACCCAAAGCTTATCGCAGCTTAACGCGTCCTTCTTCGGCTCCTAGTGCCAAGGCATTCGCCATGCGCCCTTTGTAGCTTAACCTTTATCTTTATCTACTTGCGTAGATAATTTCGTTTATTTACATAAACGTTTTAATTCATTTTGCGAAATTGTATTAAATTCATCTATACACCATTTACATGGCTTTAAATCTTTTAAACAACTTTAATTTCACTATGCAATTTTCAAAGAACATAAATGGTGGGTCTAAATGGACTCGAACCATCGACTTCTGCCTTATCAGAGCAGCGCTCTAACCAGCTGAGCTATAGACCCATTAATGGTGGAGGTAAAGGGAATCGAACCCTTGACCCCCTGCGTGCAAGGCAGGTGCTCTCCCAGCTGAGCTATACCCCCATTTTTGGAATTTCATTTTAGAAAAACTATTTATTAGTTAACGCCTAAGAGTTAACTAAAATTAGTCTCTCAAAATTAAACAGAGAATAGGTTACGAGTAATTACAGTAGACATTTTGAAGAATAATTAAATTCTTCTTGTTGCATTGACCGAAGTCTTTGCATCTACTCCCTAGAAAGGAGGTGATCCAGCCGCAGGTTCTCCTACGGCTACCTTGTTACGACTTCACCCCAATCATCAATCCCACCTTCGGCCGCTGGCTCCTTACGGTTACCTCACGGACTTCGGGTGTTACCAACTCTCATGGTGTGACGGGCGGTGTGTACAAGGCCCGGGAACGTATTCACCGCGACATGCTGATTCGCGATTACTAGCAACTCCGGCTTCATGTAGGCGAGTTGCAGCCTACAATCCGAACTGGGATGAGTTTTTGAGTTTGGCTCCACCTTGCGGTCTTGCATCTCTTTGTACTCACCATTGTAGCACGTGTGTAGCCCTAGACATAAGGGGCATGATGATTTGACGTCATCCCCACCTTCCTCCCGGTTAACCCGGGCAGTCTCACTAGAGTGCTCAACTAAATGGTAGCAACTAATGATAAGGGTTGCGCTCGTTGCGGGACTTAACCCAACATCTCACGACACGAGCTGACGACAACCATGCACCACCTGTCACCCTGTCCCGAAGGACTTCGCCCATCTCTGGGTTATGCAGGGGATGTCAAGTCTAGGTAAGGTTCTTCGCGTTGCTTCGAATTAAACCACATGCTCCGCTGCTTGTGCGGGCCCCCGTCAATTCCTTTGAGTTTTAATCTTGCGATCGTACTCCCCAGGCGGAATACTTATTGTGTTAACTGCGGCACCGAGGTTCGACCCCCGACACCTAGTATTCATCGTTTACGGCGTGGACTACCAGGGTATCTAATCCTGTTTGCTCCCCACGCTTTCATGCCTCAGCGTCAGTTACAGTCCAGTAAGTCGCCTTCGCCACTGGTGTTCTTCCTAATCTCTACGCATTTCACCGCTACACTAGGAATTCCACTTACCTCTCCTGCACTCTAGACACCCAGTTTCAAATGCAGCACCCAAGTTAAGCTCGGGTATTTCACATCTGACTTAAATGTCCGCCTACGCATCCTTTACGCCCAGTAAATCCGGACAACGCTTGCCACCTACGTATTACCGCGGCTGCTGGCACGTAGTTAGCCGTGGCTTCCTCCTCTGGTACCGTCATTATCGTCCCAGAAGACAGAACTTTACAACCCGAAGGCCTTCATCATTCACGCGGCGTTGCTGCGTCAGGGTTTCCCCCATTGCGCAATATTCCCCACTGCTGCCTCCCGTAGGAGTCTGGACCGTGTCTCAGTTCCAATGTGGCCGATCACCCTCTCAGGTCGGCTACGCATCGTTGCCTTGGTGGGCCGTTACCTCACCAACTAGCTAATGCGCCGCGGGTCCATCTCAAAGTGGAATTTTCCGAAGAAAAATCCTTTGATGTTTCAATCATGCGATCAAAACATATTATGCGGTATTAATCTCCCTTTCGGGAGGCTATTCCCCTCTTTGAGGCAGGTTACCCACGTGTTACTCACCCGTCCGCCGCTAATCCACCCCGAAGGGTTTCATCGCTCGACTTGCATGTGTTAGGCACGCCGCCAGCGTTCGTCCTGAGCCAGGATCAAACTCTCAATTTAAAAGTTTACACTTTTTATTTGAAATGAATAATCTGCGCCAACTGTTAAGCTGGTTAGCAAGCTCATTACATACTTTTTAGTCTTACGACTAAAATTACTTTTTTATCTAAAGTAATTAACTGGTCAAGCGAAATATTATTTCGCTATTTTACCTATTTCTCTGTTTAATTTTCAAAGACCAACTGTTGTTGTCATCATGTGACGACTTTTACTATTATAATTCTTTTTTCTTTCATTGTCAACTGTTTTAAAAAACTTTGATAATGAATTTTTAATTCATCACTGTGAACTTAAATCTAACTTGAAACCGTATGTTCCAGCGACAATTAATATAATATCATATGTTTAAGGCGCACATTGTTTAAAATTATTGATTATACGAATTTATATTCATATTTATAGTTATTTCTCCAGTATATGACCTTTTACTTATAATGATACGCTAGGAGCATTTGTTGTGCATTTAACCACATTTCAAAAGGAAAGCCTCCCATTTCTATAAATGAGAGGCTAACAATTGAGAATTATCATCTCCCCAATCTCTTATTAAATCATTGCCTATATACTTCCATACTATAATAACATTATTATTTCCTTATATTTATTTCCTCTTACTTCAAAATTTTCAAACATATCGAAACTTGCACAGGCTGGTGACAAAGTCACTATATCATTAGGCCTTGCAATTTCTTTAGCTTTATAAATTGCCTGGTTAAAATCTTCTGCTAATATAATTTCTAAAGAAATTTTCTTTTCTTTTATTATGCAGTCGAAAACTTCCTTTATTTTATATTTAGTATCGCCTACCAATATTAGTGTTTTAATATTTGAGTAGCCTTGTTCTGCTAAAGGTTCAAATGGGATTTGTTTATCATATCCTCCTGCAATTAGTATAACCGGTTTTTCAAAGGCTTTAATACTTGCTATAGTCCTCGTTGGACTAGATGCTATCGAATCATTATAATACTTAACTCCATCTACTTCCCTAACAAATTCACCCCTATGAGGCACCCCCATAAATGTAGTAGCTACTTCTCTCATGCTCTCAACTGACACTTCATCTTCCGTTGCACAAAATGCAGTTAACATATTCGCCACATTGTGTATCCCTTTTATCTTTATTTCTGCGCGGCTGCATACTTCCTTATTCATAATAAACAATTTATCATTTTCAAAATATGCACCATCTTTTAACTTCTCTTTTAAACTAAAACACTTAACTTTTCCCTTAGCTTCTTTCCTAAGTTCATAAGTCAATGTGTTATCCTTATTAAGTATAAGGATACCCTCCTTATTTTGATACTTAAATATATTCCTCTTTGCATCTATATATTCTTCCATATCCTTATGGATATCCAAATGATTTGGACTTAAATTTGTTACTACTGCTACATCTGTAGAAACAGTCATGGTCATAAGCTGAAAACTTGATAATTCCAATACTACTTTATCATCTTTGCTTATTTGTTGAATATTTGCAAAAAGTGGAGTTCCTATATTCCCTCCAACCCAAGTTTTATATCCTTCTTCTTTTAATATATTATATATTATTGTAGTTGTAGTTGTTTTTCCATCGCTACCAGTAACACCAAAAATTTTCGCTGGACAATATTTTATGAACTCTTCCATTTCCGACGTTATATAAGTTCCTTCCTGTTTTGCTTTTAAAAGAGCAGGATTATCTATTCTTATAGATGGTGTTTTAAAAATAACATCAAACCCTGTTAAGTCATCTAAGTAATGCTCCCCTAAGACTAGTTTTACACCTTTTTTTTCAAAGTCTGTTGCAACTGTCCCAAGTAAACTATAAGTTTTTTTATCGAAAGCTGTAACAACAGCCTGCAACTCCACGAGGAATCCTATTAAAGGAATGTTACTAACTCCTATACCTACAACTCCAACTTTTTTTCCTTTTATAAACTCTTTAAATTCACTGAAATTCTTCTTCATATAACCCTCCATGCAATCTTCGTATATTTAATATTTTATTATTGGTTTCAAAATTTGTTTCTCTTAATTATAACACTTTAACGATTACAGTAGAATGCACTTTTTTCATAATATAAATATTTTTAGTTAAGTTTATTCTATAAAAAAATAGCCTATAGTATAAATATAGCTTCTTACAGCTTATTTTATACCACAGACTATCCTCTTAGTTCAAACTAACAATTGCAATTTAAAATTGTAATTTTTCTTCTATAAACTTTTCTAAATCATTTATATTTAATCTTATTTGATCCATTGTATCTCTATCTCTAACTGTTACGGTATTGTCTTCTAAAGTATCAAAGTCCACAGTTATACAATATGGAGTTCCTATTTCATCTTCTCTTCTGTATCTCTTTCCTATGCTTCCAGCTTCATCGTAGTCTACATTGAAGTTTTTGCTTAGCATAGCAAAAACTTCATTAGCTTTCTCTGATAATTTTTTACTTAGTGGTAAAATAGCTGCCTTAAATGGTGCAAGTGCTGGATGTAAATGAAGCACGGTTCTCACATCTCCATCTTTGCCGCCTTTAACTTCTTCTTCATCATATGCATTAACTAAGAATGCAAGTGCAACCCTATCTGCACCTAGAGAAGGTTCTATACAATAAGGTACATATTTTTCATTAGTTATAGGATCTAGATAGCTCAAATCATTCCCTGAATGTTCCATATGTTTTTTTAAGTCATAATCAGTTCTATCAGCAATTCCCCATAGCTCTCCCCATCCAAAAGGAAACAAGAATTCTATATCACAAGTAGCATTACTATAGAATGATAATTCTTCGGCGCCATGATCTCTAAATCTCAAATTTTCCTTATCCATTCCCAAATTATATAAGAAATTAGCACAAAACTCTTTCCAATATGCAAACCATTCTAAATCCGTACCTGGCTTACAGAAAAATTCTAATTCCATTTGTTCAAATTCTCTTGTTCTAAAAATAAAATTTCCTGGTGTTATTTCATTTCTAAAAGCCTTTCCTACTTGACCTATACCAAAGGGAACTTTTTTTCTTGACGCTCTTTGGACATTTTTAAAGTTTACAAAGATACCCTGAGCAGTTTCTGGTCTTAAATATATTTCTGATTTTCCTTCTTCAGTTATCCCCATAGAAGTCTTAAACATTAAATTAAATTTTCTAATATCAGTAAAATTTTTCTTTCCACATTTTGGACATACTATTCCCTGTTTTTCCATATAGTCTTTTAATTCTTCGTTTGTCCATCCATCCGCAGTAGCTACTTCTGCGCCTTGCTCTGTCATATGGTCTTCTACTAATTTATCTGCTCTAAATCTAGCTTTACACTCTTTGCAATCCATTAGTGGATCAGAAAATCCTCCAACGTGGCCTGTTGCAACCCATACTTCTGGATTCATAAGTATAGCGCAGTCTACACCCACATTATATGGACTTTCTTGAACAAATTTTTTCCACCAAGCTTTTTTGACATTGTTTTTAAATTCGACTCCCAGTGGACCATAATCCCATGAGTTAGCGAGCCCTCCGTATATATCGGATCCTGGAAATACAAATCCTCTATTTTTACATAAACCAACGACCTTATCCATGCTTTTTTCAAATGCCATGTTAATGCCTCCTAATTTTTTAATATTATTATGATACCTTAAATAATCTTCCAGTATTTTAAGTATAAAAAAAAGACTATACCTTAAGGGACGAAAATCAATTCCGCGGTTCCACCCTTATTGGCACAAGCCCTACTCTAAGTTCTATACACTCAAAAGTTCCTTTCATAATAACACTTTGATTGTTTACACTAGCCACAATCTCTCTTAAAAAGTACTACTACTACTCTTCTTTATCACAGTGAAATATTTCATTATATTAATATTATACTAAACTTCATGTTATTGTCAATAACAGCATACAATAATCCAATAAATTTATATTATTGTAAAAGAATTTACAATTTTATTATTAAGTTCAAAAAATAAAAAAATTAAAAAAAATGGCTCCGCGAAAAGGATTTGAACCTTCAACCTATCGGTTAACAGCCGAGTGCTCCACCGTTGAGCTATCGCGGAATAATATTTTTTTAACAACAATATTATTATAACATAAATAATTAAAAAATCAATAGCTTTGATGTATTTTATTATAATTTAATTTAATTTAGTATATACGAAAAAATTAAAAGGATATTTTAGATCAACTAAAATATCCTTTTAATATAATTTGTTTAAACTACTGCATTGGTTTCATTGTAGGGAATAGGATGACATCTCTTATTGAAGCAGAGTCAGTTAAGAACATTACCATTCTATCGATGCCTATACCTAGCCCTCCTGTTGGAGGCATTCCTGTTTCTAATGCACTCATAAATTCTTCATCTATTAAATAAGCCTCATCATCGCCTAGTTCTCTTTCATTTGCTTGTTGCATAAATCTCTCTCTTTGAACTACTGGATCATTTAATTCTGAGTATGCATTGCATACTTCACGTCCAAATACAAAACCTTCAAATCTCTCTGTATACTCTGAATTTCCTCTCTTCTTCTTAGTAAGAGGTGATATTTCTACAGGATAATCACATAAGAATGTTGGCTCCATTAAATGTTCTTCTGCATATTCTTCAAATAGCGCATTTAATATATCTGCTTTTGTACAGTCGTCTATCTCTTTTTTAAATTCTAAATGCTTTTCTTTAGCTATTTTTCTAGCTTCTTCATTAGTATTAATTAGCGCAAAATCTACACCTGAATACTCTTTTACTGCATCTACCATAGTAATTCTTCTCCATGGTGGAGTAAAGTCTATTTCAGTGCCTTGATAATTAACCTTTGTAGTTCCATGAATTTTTTCACAAACATAAGCTATCATATTTTCCGTAATTTCCATCATATCATTATAATCCGCATAAGCCTCATATAGTTCTATCATTGTAAACTCTGGGTTATGTCTTACATCCATTCCTTCATTTCTGAAGTTTTTACCCATATCATATACCTTTTCAAAACCAGCAACAATAAGTCTTTTTAAATATAATTCTGTTGCTATTCTAAGATACATATCAATGTCTAGGGTATTATGATGAGTCATAAATGGTCTTGCTGCTGCGCCTCCTGCTATTGGAGCTAAAATCGGAGTTTCAACTTCTAAAAATCCTTTATTATCTAAGAATTCTCTAATATACCTGATTATTGCTATTCTCTTCATAAAGGTCTCTTTTACTTCTGGATTCATTATTATGTCTACTTCTCTTTGTCTATACCTTAAATCAGGATCCTTTAAACCATGCCATTTTTCTGGAAGTGGTTTTAGAGACTTAGCTATAAGTTGAAAATCCACTATATGTAATGATATTTCACCAGTTTTTGTAACAAACGGAGTACCAGTTATGCTTAAAAAATCGCCTATATCAAAAGTTTTATATTCTTTTAATTTTTCTTCCCCTACATCATCTATTTTTATGTAAAGTTGAATCTTACCATATCTATCATGAACATCAGAAAAACCAGCCTTACCATGAACTCTTTTAGACATAAGTCTACCTGCTACAATAACCTGTGTACCTACTAACTTCTCGTAATTGTCTTTAACCTCTTGTGATGTATGAGTTCTTTCAACTTTGTACACATCAAATGGATCTTTACCTTGCTCTTGCAAATCAGATAACTTACGTCGTCTTATGGTTACCTGTTCGTTATATTTAGCTTCAAGTTCATGTAAATCCTTTTCTTCATTCTTTACTTCGTTCTTTTCTTCGTTTGACATTGATATCCCTCCTGATTTCTTCTAGCACAGAAAAAAGACATTAATATTTTAGTCTGCACTATTTCTTATGTATATATATTTCTTTAGGGTACCTATCAACAATAAATTGTTAGGTACCCTTATACAGTATAAAAAATTAAATATTAAAAAAAACTAACCTCGTTTAACTTCTAACACTTCGTATTTTCCGATACCATCAGGAACTGTCACTTCTATAATCGCTCCTGCTTTCTTTCCCACCAATGCACTTCCAACTGGTGATTCATTTGATATCTTATTTTCCATTGGGTCTGCTTCTGCTGAACCCACAATATAAAATTCAACTTCCTCATTAAACACATAATCCTTAACTTTAACTATAGACCCTATGCTTACTACACCTTTTTCAATTTCATTTTCATCTATAACACTTGCATTTCTAAGCATATTTTCTAATTGTATTATTCTACCCTCTACAAATGCTTGGTCGTTTTTAGCTTCCTCATACTCTGCGTTCTCACTCAAATCCCCATAGCCCAAAGCTACCTTTATCTTTTCTGTTATTTCTTTTCTCTTTACGGTTTTAAGAAATTCTAATTCATCCTCTAATTTTCTTATCCCCTCATAAGTCATTACATATTTTTTTGGTTGGCTCATTTCTTTCTCCCCTTTAAAATTTTTATTGAATAATCTAATAGCTATCCATAAAACCGCAATAATGTTTTTCTTAAACACTAGCATATTCGTATAATTTATAAGATATTCTTAACCTACAATTTTTCTGTACAATATTATATATTCAAATTAATGAATTATTGGGGCTAAAATTCATTATTAGAATAACAATCCACATAACCATATTAGCACATTATAAATCAGCCCATTAATATTGTCAATATGTTAGGCGGAAAACACACTAACATATTACATTATTGTTGAATTTTATTTCTTTTAAATATATACCATTATACTTAAGAGCTTTTTCAATATCATCCTCTTGCATTTGGCATAATATCGCTCCTATGAGTTCCATTGAAAATCCAACTTCAAAAGTGTTCCAGGGTACATTATAGCTTACATCATTTACAGAAATATTATTCTTTGCCTGGCTGATACTATTATCTAGAAGCCATACTAATTTACCCGAACTAAATTCGTAATCCGCAGACGAAACAATAAAATCTGCTATTTTAATAGCATAAATCTCATCATTTGTTACAATAGGTGATACACCAAAATTAGCAATAATATAATCTGCTAATTTTCTGGCTTTCACCAAATCCCATGACAAAAATACAATATATTTGCTTTGCTTTGCCAGTTCCACAATAATATTATAGTTTATCGTGTCGCTGGCATCACATACCACAATACAACAATTTTTAAGACTTTTATTTCTCACCCTAAGCATAAGTTTCATACTTTTTATAACAGTAAAAGCAAAAAATCTTTTTTGAAATAGATTAAAGTAATTGTAATCAAAGGGTCTTAGTGTTTTTAATGATAATTGCACTCCTTCGCATTTACATATCTTTTTCGCATAATTTAAGTTATTTAAGTATGCACTTTTATTAAAATTAGGTGGAAGCCTTACACTTGTCAATTTAATATCTAGTTCTTTAATGTACTCATTACTTATTAACTTTATCTTTCGTTTATCTTTAATTTTACTTAAAATTCCAAATTCATTATAGGAATTATCAATATCTGAAGTTACACATAAAATTGGCTTCATAAATATGCACCTTGTAAATTAATGTACTATTATCTTATTCAGTATAATTATATAAATTCATATATTAATCTAAAAATTATGAAGTTACCATTTTTAAATACTTTTTATAATCTAAAAGAAGTTGCAGTACATCTTCGTATTTAGTTTTAGTGTTAATTTTTTCCTTTATTTCAGTACAATTATTAAGGCCTTTAACATACCAGGCTGTATGCTTTCTCATTTCCCTAACCGCTTTAATCTCTTCATAATATTTTGTCGCTAAATCTAAATGCCTTATGCACATATCTATTTTTTCCACCGCAGTAGGAAATGTTACCTCTTGACCATTTATCGCCTGCATAATCTCTCTAAAAATCCATGGATTACCTCTTGCTCCTCTTGCAACCATTATAGCATCGCAACTTGTGACTTCCTTTATTCTTATAGCATCCTCTACAGAAAAGACATCTCCATTGCCTATTACAGGAACTCTAACACTTGCTTTTACATCCCTTATAATGTCCCAATCAGCCTTACCTTCATACATTTGCTCCCGAGTCCTACCATGTACTGCAATAGCATCTATTCCAGCATCCTCCATGTATTTAGCAAATTCTACAGCATTAACACTATTTGAATCAAATCCTTTTCTGAACTTTACTGTAACAGGCTTTGTAGAAACTTTTTTCATTTCCACTATTATTTCAGCTGCCAGTTTTGGATTTTGCATCAAAGCAGATCCCTCACCATTTTTTACTATCTTAGGCACAGGACAACCCATATTTACATCAACCATACATATATCAGGTCTTGCATTGAATATCTCACAGGCACTAGCCATAATCTTAGGATCATTCCCAAATATCTGAATAGCTACCGGTTTCTCCTTTGGTGAAATCTGCATAAGAGCCTCTGTATTGCTACTACCATAATACAGCCCTTTAGCGCTTACCATTTCAGTATATAGAAGACCACAACCTAATTCTTTGCATAATCCTCTAAATGCAATATCCGTAATCCCTGCCATAGGAGCTAAAAAAACATCATTTTCGAAGTGGATATTTGATATTTTCATTAAATCACCTATTCCCTATTTTTTTCATAAATCATTCTAAGGCCTTCTAATGTTAAATAAGGATGAAACTCATCAATAGTAGAACAATCTCTGCTTATTAATTTTGAGAGTCCTCCTGTTGACACTACAAACGGCTCTTCTTCTCCCATATCAATCATTTCGCTTTTCATTTTATTAACGATATAATCTATTTGTCCAATATATCCATATATTATACCAGCCTGCATGCTTGAAACAGTATTTTTACATATAACTGTTTCTGGTTTTATAAGTTCCACCCGAGGAAGCCTTGCCGCTCTCTCAAAAAGTGCTTCAGAAGCTATTTTAATACCAGGGCATATAGTTCCCCCTAAATAATTAGCATCTTTACTTATAGCACAAAAAGTTGTGGCTGTTCCAAAATCTATTAAAATTAATGCTCTTTTATAAATTTCATGGGCTGAAACAGCGTTAACAATTCTATCTGCACCTACTTCTTTTGGATTATCATATTTTACATTTATTCCAGTCTTAACTCCTGGCCCTACTACCATAGGTGTCAGTTTGAAATATTTTCTTATCATATGTTCTAATGAATACATAATATTAGGAACAACTGAGGAAATTATTACTCCTTTAATTTGCTCTATTTTTATGTTTCGTTGGTAAAACAATTGCATTACTTGAATTCCATATTCATCAGCAGTTTTTTTTGAATCAGTAGATAGTCTCCACTCTACAAGTAACTCTTTTTCCTTAAAAATTCCTAAAACAGTATTAGTATTTCCAACATCTAAAACTAAAATCACTTTATACACCGCCTATATAATATAAAGCAGCGTGTACGCTGCTTTGTATTTTTTCCATTGCTAAAAACAGAAGAATAGTACATAAAATAATACAAAATATTAGTTTTAACTATTCCTAATTTAACAATTTAATTTTAACAACTTGAACATATTTGTCAAGTTAATTTTTTATAAGAAGTTTTTTATGATAATAAGTTTTGTTTAAAATAGATTTTATTTATGTTAGTTTGTTGATATTTTATATTGAATTTCCTGTAATATCTCTTTCTGATCATTTAATAGGGTGTATATATTTTAGAAAATAATTAAAACCCTCCATCTGTTATTAGATAAAGAGTTTTATTTTTTACAAATTCACAAAATATGTACCTGCCTATTATTTCCCAAAAATAGTTAAGAGAATACCTGCTGCAGTACTTATAGCAAAAGCAATGGAACCTATAACAATTATTTTAAAAGTATCCTATTTCAATAAATGAGCCTTGTTCTAAAATAGATTGTAATCTTTCTCTTGCAGTCATTTTGTGTAAGTTATGTTGCATTTTTATTTTAGAATCTCCGCCGCCTTGCTGAGATTTTTTTACAACTTCAATTAAATTATCTAACTTGTCCATATCCATACCCCCATATTTATAAATCATGAAGCTCTTTGCCCATAATGATAATATCATAGGTCATGAATTTTCTATATTTGTTTTTGCAAGTTATAAATCATTTTTCTGTTTATTGAAAAAATAAGATTGTTATAGAATATATTCTATAACAACCTTATTTTAATCTATATTGAATCATCCTTGCATAGCTATTCATCTAAAATGTGCTTAGAATAAACCTGATATAGTGCCATCTTCAGAAATATCCATTTTATCCGCTGCTGGAACCTTAGGAAGACCAGGCATTGTCATTATACTTCCCGTTAAAGCTACAATAAATCCAGCTCCATTAGAAATCTTAACTTCTTTTACATTTATAGTAAAATTTCTTGGTCTTCCTAGTAAGCTTGGATTATCTGATAGTGAATTTTGAGTTTTAGCAACACATATAGGAATTTTATCTAATTCAAGTTTTTCTATTTCAGCAATTTGCTTATTTGCAGAAGAACTATATTCCACCCCATCTGCCCCATATATTTCTGTGGCAATAATGTTTATTTTTTCTTTTATAGTTAACTTTTCCTCATATAAAACCTTAAAGTTACTTTTTTCATTTTGCAGAGTATCCAATACTTTATTAACTAACTCCAGGCCACCATCTGCACCTTTTTCCCATACCTCCGTTAAAGCTACTTTAACACCCACATTAGCACAAAATTCACTTATATAATTAATTTCTTGTTGTGTATCAGTCATAAATTTATTTATTGCTACTACTACAGGAACTCCAAATTTTTTAATATTTTCTATTTGTTTTTCTAGATTTGTAATCCCTTTTGAGAGAGCTTCTACACTAGGCTCGTTTAGTTTATCTTTTTTTACTCCACCATGATGCTTAAGTGCTCTTATTGTAGCCACAAGAACCACACAATCTGGCTTTAAATTACCATATCTGCATTTTATATCAAAGAATTTTTCAGCGCCTAAATCTGCTCCAAATCCCGCTTCTGTTACAACATAATCACCGAGTTTTAAAGCCATCTTAGTAGCAAGTAAACTATTGCAACCATGAGCTATGTTTGCAAAAGGTCCACCATGTATTATGGCAGGTGTGTTATCAAGAGTCTGAACTAGATTTGGTTTTATAGCATCCTTCATAAGTAGTGCCATTGCACCATTTACTTTTAAGTCTTTGCAATAAATTGGATTACTCCGCATGTCATAGGCTATTAAAATTTTACCCATTCTTTCTTTTAGGTCCATAAGGTTTTCAGATAAACATAAAATGGCCATTATTTCTGAAGCAACAGTTATCATAAAGCCATCTTCCCGTACAAACCCATTAGGCTTACCACCAAGTCCAACAACAATATTTCGAAGGGCTCTATCATTCATATCCATAACTCTTTTAAATGTTATTCTTCTACTATCAATTCCCAACTCATTCCCTTGGTGAATATGGTTATCTATAGCCGCTGAGAGTAAATTGTTAGCTGCAGTTATTGCATGCATATCTCCCGTAAAGTGTAAATTTATATCCTCCATTGGTACTACTTGAGCATACCCGCCACCAGCAGCTCCACCTTTAACTCCAAATACTGGGCCTAGAGAAGGTTCCCTTAAAGCTATCACTGCATTTTTACCTTGTTTACATAATGCTTGTGCAAGCCCTATTGTAACAGTAGATTTCCCTTCTCCTGCAGGGGTAGGATTGATTGCTGTAACCAATATTAGCTTACCATTTTTTTTATTTTCATTTCTTTTTAATACATCTAAAGAAATCTTTGATTTATATTTTCCATATAAATCAATATCATCTTCAGTTAATCCTATTTTTTCTGCCACCTTAAGTATTGGTAGCATCTTAGCATTTTGAGCAATTTCTATATCACTTTTCATATACTGCACCCCTTATATATAAATTAAATCATCTCCTACGGAGCTGTAATTAATGACTTCAGAAGGAGATTTAGATTCCCATTGAAATTTTCTTTTTGTTACAATATGTCACCCCTACTTATAGAAGTGGGGGACTTCCTTTCTAAAATGTCGTTAAATCATATCTGCATAGGAATTATTTTTGTCTTAGTTTTTTGTGTTTTCTTTACATTATATCAGATGTTGAAGTGAAAATGCAGTAAAGATTTCAGAAAATTTCAGCAAATGCTAAAAAAAACATACAGTAAATTTACTGTATGTCTTTTAATCTAGCTAAATCTTTGATAAATCAATGCTATCTGTATCTGGTCTAGCAATTATTTCCTCAAATTCTGCCCCTTCGAGTTTTTCTTTTACAAGAAGTTCTTGAGCTACTGCATGAAGTTTATTTATATTTTCAGTAAGTATCGTTGAAGCCTTTGCATATGCTTCATCAATAAGAGCCTTAACTTCTGAATCTATTTTGTTAGCTATCTCTTCGCTAAAGTTTCTACTTTTGCCTAAATCTCTTCCAAGGAATACTTCATTATGATCATTACCAAATGATATTGGTCCAAGAACATCGCTCATACCATATTCCATTACCATTTTCCTTGCAATAGCTGATGCTCTGTCAATATCATTCTTAGCACCTGTGCTAATGTCTTGAAGTATTAATTTTTCTGCAACTCTACCACCGAGAAGTCCAACCATTTCATCTTTAAGTTTTAATTTTGAAGTATAAGCAGTATCTTCTTCTGGTAAATGCATTGTATATCCGCCTGCCATACCTCTTGGTATAATACTTATTTGATGAATTGGATCTGAAAGTGGAGAATATTTCATTACTACAGCATGCCCTGCTTCATGATAAGCAGTTAATTTCCTATCTTTTTCGCTTATAACCTTACTTTTCTTTTCAGGTCCTGCAATAACCCTAGTTACAGCTTCATCTAATTCTTTCATCTCTATAACTGTTTTATTATTTCTTACTGTAAGCAGTGCAGCTTCGTTCATTAAATTCTCTAGGTCTGCACCAGTGAAGCCGGGTGTTCTTTTTGCTAACACTTGAAGACTTACTTCTTCTGATAAATGTTTACCTTTAGAATGTACCCTAAGGATTTCTTCTCTTCCTTTAACATCAGGTGCACCCACTAATATATGTCTATCAAATCTACCTGGTCTTAAAAGAGCAGGATCCAATATGTCTGGTCTATTGGTAGCGGCTATCAT
Organism: Clostridium sp. FP1; assembly: GCF_011065975.2. Taxonomy (NCBI): domain Bacteria; kingdom Bacillati; phylum Bacillota; class Clostridia; order Eubacteriales; family Clostridiaceae; genus Clostridium; species Clostridium sp. FP1. The sequence continues at coordinate 4,893,679 of NZ_JAAMNJ020000001.1, forward strand.
GATTATACCCTCATTTACACCAAACCCATCCATTTCAACTAATAACTGATTTAGGGTTTGTTCTCTTTCATCATGACCTCCACCAAGGCCCGCCCCTCTTTGTCTACCTACTGCATCAATTTCATCAATAAATATTATACAAGGAGCACTTTTTTTCGCTTGTTCAAATAAATCTCTTACTCTTGAAGCTCCAACACCTACGAACATCTCTACAAATTCAGAACCTGATATACTATAAAAAGGTACTCCTGCTTCTCCTGATACAGCTTTAGCGAGTAAAGTCTTACCTGTACCTGGTGGTCCTACAAGAAGAATACCTTTAGGAATCCTTGCACCTGCTTCTAGATATTTTTTAGGTTGTTTTAAGAAGTCCACAACTTCTGCCAGTTCTTCTTTTTCCTCATCTTCTCCTGCTACATCATCAAATGTAACTTTCTTCTTATCCGGTGTGGCTATTTTGGCTCTACTTTTTCCAAAATTCATTACACCTCTATTACCACCGCCGCCGCCACCTTGTGATTGCTGCATATACATAAACCAAAATGCTACTAACATTAAAATTATAAGTAATGTCGGTACTATTTGTAACCACATTGGCATTGTTGCTGGCTTTATATACATTTCTTTAACATCTTTGTTTGGATTTTTATCCATAACTTGCATTAATCTCTGTAATGGAACTATGGTTTCGTATTTTGTTCCGTCTTTTAGTTCTCCAACCACAGTTTTATCTTCTCTTACTTGAACATTTTTAATTTCTTTTTTATCCCAATGTTGTTGAAATTCATCAACACTAAGTGATGTAACACTTTTACCGTTTTCATTTAAAGCTAATGCTGCAAAAATTACAAGTACAAGTACCACGAGCCAAATTGATGCACTCGAAATTTTTTTCATTAAAAACCCCCCTCTCTATTTAGCTACTTTAAAATTTTATCACATTAAAAATCGCTTGACAATAAAATATATATTAATTATTAATTAATAAAAAATATATTTTGTACACATCTACTTATAAATTTTTTCTTTAAGTATTCCTATGTATGGTAAATTTCTATACTTCTCTGCGAAGTCTAACCCGTATCCCACAAGAAAATAATCTGGCACATCATAGCCCAAATATTTAACATCAATATCTACCGCTCTTCTATCTGGTTTATTCAATAAACATATAATTTCTAAACTACTTGGTTTCCTTGCAGATAGTAACTTCATTAGATATTTAAGTGTAACTCCAGAATCTATAATATCTTCTACTATTAAAACATCCTTTCCTTCAATTTCAAAGTCTAGATCTTTTAAAATCTTTACAACACCTGACGTTTTAGTGGAATTACCATAACTTGAAACTGCCATAAAATCCATTTTACATGGAATTGTAATTTGTTTTACTAAATCTGACATAAATATAACGGATCCCTTTAAAATACCAATAAGTATAAGATCTCTTCCAGAATAATCTTTACTTATCTTTGCACCCATTTGTCTGACTTTATCTCTTAATTCATCTTCATTGTACAATACCTCTTTAATATCATTGTTCATTATTATTCCTCGCTTCCAATTCTAATCTGCAATATATTTTTAGTATTTTTTGATACCTTAAATTTTTCACTAATTCTATATCCAACTACCCAAGCTATGTGGGGTCCAAAACATATTAATGGGATTTCATTTCTCTTATCTTTGTGGATTTTTAAATCCATAAATAAATCCTTTAATTTCTTATTACCCTTCATACCAAGTGGTACGAATTTATCCCCCTGTTTCCTATATCTTAATGTTATTGGCTCCACAATCTTATCATAGTCGAAATACATAATATAATCATTCTCTTTACCCTCTGTAAATTGTAATTTAGATATAACATCAATTTCTATTACCCTATTTAAAGATTGAATGAAATTTTTCTCATTAACCTTTAGACAATACTCTTTATTATTAACTTCAGTAACTTTTTTATGTATATGTATATGTACATCCCCATAACAGTTTTCAACTATTATATCCTGAGGCAGCATTATGCTTTTACCTGTGCCGTGCTTTTGAAGTTCTATTATGTTCCATATATGGATTTTATCAAAGTTATATAAATTATGATTCACAGCGAGAAGCGATTGTCTTATAACCCTACTTAAAATTGCTTCATGCTTTAGAAAAGCATTCTTATTTATTATAACCATTTGGTCACCTATCACACAATGTTTTTTATATTCTTTTTCAGAAATATTTTCTAAATAATCATTATCCTTTTTAAGGATATCAGATAACCGATTTATTGTATTAATTATATCCTTATTAAAATTTTCTTCAATATAAGGAATTAAATCTAGCCTAACTTTATTTCTAGCATAAATTTTTTCGGAATTTGATTTATCTATTCTTGGTTGGATATTATTATCATCACAATATTTTTCTATCTCACTTCTGCTAAGATGAAGTATAGGCCGCACATATATTTTGTCGCGAACAGGCTTGATACCCACCATACCTTCAATACCGGTTCCCCGCATTATCCTCATTAAGATAGTTTCAGCTTGATCATTAGCATTGTGTGCTAGTGCAATTTTGCTTGCAGTTAATTTTATCATAAGTTCACTAAAAAATTCATATCTTACTTCTCTTCCTGCCATTTCACAAGATATACTTTTTTCTTCCGATATTCTATGTACATCCACCTTTTTGCTATAAAACTCTATATTCAAACTTTCACAAGTTTTTTTTGCATATTCCTCATCACTGTCAGCTTCAAGGCCTCTAAGGCAATGGTTTATATGCGCACCAAAAAGTTTAATCCCCAGTTCTTCCTTAAGTTCATTTAAAATATAGAGCAAGCATGTGGAGTCAGGACCGCCAGAAACCGCCACTATAACCTTATCGCCCTTATCAAACATAGAATTTTCTTTTATAAAATTCATAACCTTATGCCACAAAACTTTCACTTCCCAAATTTAATTTTTTAAAAAATTTTATTAATTTACTATGTTTATACATCTTTAGTCTCATATTACTATATCATATTACTATATAATATAATAATATATATTTTTCGTTTTTTAAACATTTTTATAAAAATTAAAAAATGAAGAATATAAAAGAGCACATTCTTCATTTCTTTACTTTTTCACATATTACCTTAAATTATATAAAATTTGAATTTTTTTTCGTTAATACAAACTATATATCTTTGAAACAAGCACCGTCATATCATCTTTTACTCTATTACCACTTAATTTTTTCGCTTCACTTAACAACCCATCTGCTAATTCCTTTGGATTGTTGCAATTATTTTTCCCCAAATAATCAACTATCCAATCCACTCTGCCTACATTTTCATCATTATAATCTAATACTCCATCACTAAGCATAACTATAATGTCTCCATTTTTTAATCTCATTTGTTGTATGTCTATATCAGCCTTGTCTAAAACACCAATGGGAAGAGATTTTGATTTTATAATTTCTAACCTATCACCAGATTTTAAAAAAGTTGCAACAGCTCCCACTTTCATGAAATCAATTTCTCCAGTATATAAGTCTATACTACTTAAATCTATAGTGGAGAATTTTTCTTCCTGCGAGAATCTCAATGTCATTATTGAATTTACTGTATTAATAGCTGTGATTTTGCTAAAACCTGCAGATGTAAATTTTTCTATTAATTCAACAGCAGCTTCACTCTCTCTCCCTGCCTCAGGACCAGATCCCATACCATCACTAATAATTGACATATAACTCCCATCCATTAGCTTCCCAAAGCTGTAGCTATCTCCATTAAACTTTTCACCATCTTTACACTGCCTAGCCACATTAGTTACAACATGAAACTTAGGTGTTTCTTCCATAGTTACCTTACACATATTAGTCTTTGGATTTATACTGCAACCCTCATCACTAACGCACATGCACTTGCCAGTGACCCCATTTATAATAGGCAATAATTCCTTAACACACATTTGTCTTCCACTACAAGCCTCAAGTGAAAATTTAATGTTCATTCTTCCCGTCTTGTCATTTAAACACATAAGCTCATTGTACTTAATACTATTTTTATCTAATGCTCTACAAATAAGCTTTTCCATAGAAGTATCTATTTGAATCTCAGAATTAAAATCTTCAACGATTTCTGAAACAGAATCCGCCATATTGCTAATCTGATTTGCTAAGAGCTCTCTACCTTCACTAAGTCTTGTTCTCCACATTTCATTTATAATATGCTTATTAACAATATCCTCTGTATTTTTAAGTAGAGCAGTTCGCTTTATACATTTTCTTTCAATTTCTTCTGGTACACTGTCGCTTTTTCTTTCAAAATTTTGGATTAATTCTTCAAATGCTGCGTATGTATAATGCAACTCTCTTTTCCAACACATAGACTTCATATTACAATCACTACACACCCTATCTGCAAGATTTTCAACTAAGGCACTACTTTTGCCCTTCATTGCCAATCTTTCATTATCCACTAAATTATTTAATATATCGGACATATTAGAAAGCACATCAGAAAAATTATTTAACCTTCCTACAAATGTATCTTTAATTTTATTTATATATCCTTGCTCAATATATTCCCTCTTTTTATCTGCGTTAAACTCTGTAGATAATTCCGCGTATACTTTTAATGGTATAAGCAAAAATATCACCGCTGCAAGCATTGCCTCGAATATTATAAACTCAGATCCTGTAATACAATATATTTTTATTATTGAAAAAGCTACTAGATAAGCTGCTGCACTTAGCCACTTTCCAGTTTCTTTAAACACACCTGCTATTAAGCCACAAATACCATACATTCCTATAAATATAATCATATTTTTAGAAGACATTCCTACAATAATACCCATAGCAACTCCAGATGCCGCACCAGCTCCACTTCCGTTTATATAAGCTATTATTATAACAAAAGCCAAACCTAAAACGTTTGTAATTGATATATTAAAAACACTGAGTCCCCAAGTTCCTGCTATAATTAGTGAACTTATAATTGACATACTTATTATTTCTTCGTTTGAAAATATATGCTTTGTTTTAATTTCCTTAAAGCATAAAAGACTGTAATCTAGAATAAAATATAAAGGAAAGATACATAAGACTAGAAACATTGCGTTTAAGAAAGCCATTAATCCACTTACCCTAATGATGAAAAAATTATAAATAAACAATTCAAATATAATAATGGCAAACATGCTAGCTAAAGCTCTAGTTTTCACTCTTATCTTATTAAAAATATTACTTAAAACAGCAATGGTAACTATTAATACTAAATATAATGGTAAATTTACTATGCTCTTGTATAAAGTGATATATCCTAAAAATGTACCACTAGCTGTAATTATAGAAATTTTTTTATTATTAATAAATATTGTCGCTATCAAAAAAGCTATACCAAATGGTGCCGTATTATTAATAAGTAGCACCCTGCTTATTAATAAACTTACTGTAAAATAAACAACTGCTCTAATAATTAAATTAATATTTAATTCATTTTTCTTTTGTACTTCCTCTTTTATCTTTTTAAGTCTTTGGTATGGAAATATATCAATACCGTATTGCATTTTACAAATCACCCACCTTTGTTAATTAGAACTTCATTATAGCAAAGGCTTTTGGAAATAATTGTCATAAGATGAGATGCTTATACATTTTTCATGAGACATTAATTTGTATAATTTTTACAATTAGATTTTACAATCTCCTATAATATAAAACAACCTACCATATTTATATAGCAGGTTTTAAAATATTAAATGAAGCTTGTCACTTCATGCCATTATTTATTTGAGGAAATTATATTTATATGTTTTTACTTGCGGATATATTAAATCATCATCTGCGATGCTGCAATATTAACGACTTCAGAAGGTGATTTAGACTCCCACTGAAGTTTTCTATTTATTATAGCTTGTAACTCCCACTTATAGAAATGGGAGACTTTCCTTCTGAAATGTCGTTAAAATTTAGCTTTATGTTTTTTTTATGAAATAAAAAAATAACTCATAAGTTTCCTTATGAGTTATGGTAGCGGAAATAGGACTTGAACCTACGACCCTTCGGGTATGAACCGAATGCTCTAGCCAGCTGAGCTATTCCGCCATGTTTGGTTGCGGGAGCAGGACTTGAACCTGCGACCTTCGGGTTATGAGCCCGACGAGCTACCAACTGCTCCATCCCGCGATATTTGGTGCTGAAGACCGGAATTGAACCGGTACGGTGTTTAACCACCGCAGGATTTTAAGTCCTGTGCGTCTGCCAGTTCCGCCACTCCAGCTTATTTGATTTTAGCATACTTGTTATGCTCGCATAGTCATTATGAAATTTTATTTAACCGACATATTCAGTAATTTAAAATTCATTGGTTGCGGGGACAGGACTTGAACCTGTGACCTTCGGGTTATGAGCCCGACGAGCTACCAACTGCTCCACCCCGCGACATTTGGTGCTGAAGACCGGAATCGAACCGGTACGGTGTTTAACCACCGCAGGATTTTAAGTCCTGTGCGTCTGCCAGTTCCGCCACTCCAGCTTATTTGATTTTAGCATACTTGTCATGCTCGCATAGTTATTATAAAATTTTATTTAACTGATATATTCAGTAATTTAAAATTTATTGGTTGCGGGGACAGGACTTGAACCTGTGACCTTCGGGTTATGAGCCCGACGAGCTACCAACTGCTCCACCCCGCGATATTAGTATTAAAAGTCTAAACCAAATCAATATCACGTTTAACTCTTGCAGGATAATAAGTCCTGTATTTTGTTAATTTTAATTTCTTGTGTTGATATAAGTTATTGTAAGACAATTATAACTATACACTTATCTGCTTAACATGTCAACTGTTTTTCATAAATCAAATTTAGATTTATAATGGTAATGGTAGCGGAAATAGGACTTGAACCTACGACCCTTCGGGTATGAACCGAATGCTCTAGCCAGCTGAGCTATTCCGCCATGTTTGGTTGCGGGAGCAGGACTTGAACCTGCGACCTTCGGGTTATGAGCCCGACGAGCTACCAACTGCTCCATCCCGCGATATTTGGTGCTGAAGACCGGAATCGAACCGGTACGGTGTTTAACCACCGCAGGATTTTAAGTCCTGTGCGTCTGCCAGTTCCGCCACTCCAGCTAACTTATTAACATACAAAGTGTTGCCTTGTAGCAACATTTTATATTATATATGATGTACAAACTATTGTCAACAACTTTTTGTTTTTTTTAAATAGGAACTAAAAACTTAGTTCCTAAAATTTTATTAATAACTTGAAGTTTTTTTACTATAACCTCTGCCTTTTCCTTCTTGGTGCTTTTTAACGTCTTGAAATCTTTCTTCACTATCTTTTAAGAATTTAGTCATTATATCTTCAAAACCACTTGCATTTGCTTTGCTTTTTTCCTTTTCCCAGTCTATCTCCATTGGTTTAATAGATTTTTTAGGTACTCCAGCTTGTTTTATGGATAAACTTATCTTGCCATTATCATCTACAGAAATTACTTTAACTTTTACTATATCATTTTCTTTAAGATGATCATTAACATTTTTAACGAATGTATCTGAAACCTCAGATATATGCACTAATCCTGTTTTGCCCTCCACTTCTACGAATGCACCAAAATTGGTGATATTTACTACTTTACCTTCTACAATACTTCCAGCCATTAAGGTCATATTAAAAAGTTCCTCCTCAAAATAATGTTTTTTATTTTATATATTAATTTAATAATAAGCATAACAATAATTATAGCATTTAGTTTTTATTATCCATTACAGGAGTTTCACCTTCTTTAACAAGACCTAAAATTTCTCTTGCCAGTTTCTCTATATATTTGTCAGTTTTAGATAACTTTACTTCATCCTGCAAGGTTTCTTTTTCATCTTTTTTCTTTTGTAATTCAACATTGTACTTTTCTAGTTCTTTCTTTTGTCTTGCCATTGTTGCCTGTTGGCTAATCATAACATAACATACATATACCACAGCAAAAACTAATACGACACTCTTAATACTAAATTTTTTTTTCATATCCCATACCCTTTTCCTTTCAATGGAATGAGTATTTTTTAAGTTTCATAAATCTATTTTAATTTGTATTTCACATTTCTTCAAGCTATTTCTTTATAATTTATTGTTTTTTTTTATTCTAAGCTTATAAAACAATAAATCTACCGGGTATAAAATCACATTCCATACAACTCTAACTGCTTTCCCATTGAATTTTAACAATTTATATTGTAGCTTTATAAAAACACCACTTAAGAGTTTTAAATATAAGTATGCTCCTATTATTAAGCAAACATACACATAAAAGTTTATGTAGCCCTCATTAGTATACATCAAAAATATAAAAACCACTATAGAAGTTAATGTCCAAAATAGTAAATCTTGTATTACTGTCAGAACCTTGTTAGGTTTTTCAAATCCTCTTATTAATCTATATATATCAAAAAGTACTCCAGTTACTATTCCAGACAGTAAACCGAAAATTATAAGTTTAATTTGGGTTATCATAGAAATTATCATAACTCTTTACCTAAACAATCTTGATATTATGCTATCTTTTTTAACTTTGCTTTTGTCGCTAGTATATATAAACGCATCCACTTTACCAGATATTACTACATCTCCATTTTGGACATCCAACTTATTCATTTTTAATTGTTGTCCTTTGACTATCATTGTTCCAACATCTGTATTTAATAATATTTGATTCTCATTAAAATTAATAACCTCAATAACTCCGTTAATAGTTAGTTTTTTTCTGTTTTCGAGCAATAAATTGCTTCGCTTATCTTCTATTTTTACTTCTTTCTTTACTTCCATAATATCCTCCTTATTAATTTTAATAATAAAAATTGAGAATTAATACTTTCAATCCACAATTAGCACATACCTTTATATTCCTATAAAATATATATGCTTATTAAGCTTAATTAAGAATTATATTTAGCAAGATTTATTCTTTGTCTTCTGTTCCTGAAACTATTTCATACATTTCTTTTGCAGTGTCCTTTGTTACATGTTCTGCAATATTTATAATTTTAGCTTTTAAAATTTGATTTGCAAATTTAATCTCTATAGTGTCGCCTTCCGCTACCACAGTACCTGCTTTTGCAACTTTATTATTTATAGATACTCTGCCACTTTCGCAAGCTTCTTTTGCTATAGTCCTTCTCTTTATAATTCTAGAAACTTTTAAATATTTATCGAGTCTCATATGTCCTTCTCCTTTTCTAATATTATTTAATATTATAAACATTTGTAAAAGAAAATCCTCTCCTGATGCGCTGTAATTAATGACTTCAGAAGGATATTTAGATTGCTACTAAAGTTTTCTTTTTGTTGTAGTATGTGCCCCCTACTTATAGACGTGGAAAACTTTCCTTCTGAAATGTCATTAAAATAAAAAACCCAGATATACATCCAGGTTTTTTACATCATAGTAAAATTATTTATTTACTATATCTTTAAATTCTTTACCAGCTTTAAATACTGGAACTGTTGATGCTGAAATTTGGATTTCTTCCTTTGTTCTTGGGTTTCTACCCATTCTAGCCGCTCTTGCGCGTGTTTCGAAAGTTCCGAATCCAACCAATTGAACTTTTTCACCTTTTTCTAATGTTTCTTCAATACTTTCTATAATTCCTTTTAACGCTGCTTCTGCATCTTTTTTTGTTAACTTAGACTTTTCTGCAATACTTGTTATTAATTCTGATTTATTCACTTTTGTTACCTCCTTATTATTGAGTACACTATTTAGTAGTGAGTACACTATTAAATAGAGTATTCTTCACCATTAAATAGCATATTCTTCACCGATTTAGAAATTCCTTCTTTTTGTGCTAGATTTTATTTTTAAATAAATTTATTAGCTTTTAGATTCATTCCATAAAACATCCATTTCCGCAAGTGACATATTCTTTAAATCTAAATTTCTATGACTTGCATTTTCTTCTATGTACTCAAAGCGATTAATAAATTTATCTATAGTATAATTTACTGCAAATTCAGGGTCTATGTCAAGTAATCTCGCAACATTCACAGTCGTAAATACCAAATCTCCCACTTCTTCTAGTATTTTTGCCCTATTTTTGCCTTTATATACATCTTTTACTTCCTGTAATTCTTCTAATACTTTTTCCATGGCAGGTTCAACCGAGTCAAAATCAAACCCTATTTTCGATGCTTTTTCTTGAACCTTACATGCTCTCATTAAACCTGGTAAATTTTTCGGAACATGCTTTAGTGTATCCGTATAATTATTAAAGCCTTTTTCTTCAATTTTAATATTTTCCCAAGTTTCTAAAACTTGCTGAGAATTTTTATTTTGTATATTTTTAAAAATATGAGGATGCCTGTTTATCATTTTACTGGTAACACCTTTAATAATATCATTTATGTTAAAATACCCCTGCTCTTTTCCGATTTGCGCATGAAAAACTACCTGCAATAGTACATCTCCTAGTTCCTCAATAATTTTATCCTCATCATTCTCATCGATGGCTTCCAAAACTTCATAACATTCTTCAATAAGAAATTTTTTCATAGATTCATGGGTTTGCTCTTTATCCCATGCACATCCATTTTCACCCCTTAATGTGTTCATAACATCGATTAGATCTTGGAAATCCAATGTAGCTTCTAGTTCTTTTGGGATATATATAGATGTTAAGTAGTCAATGTCTTCTTGCCTATCTAGCTCATATAATTTAATTTTCCTAGTACATTCTAGCCCCTTTATCCCTGCAGCCCTAACAAAACAAATTTCCATATCATCTTTGTAATACTCGAGTAAGGCAAGTTTAACCTCAGACGCTATAAACTTATTGTAAACTTGTGTTATTAAAAGTCCTACTCTTTTATCTAAAACTTGATTTTTTATATCAAAGGCATCTATAATTTTCAGTCCCTCGATAGGATCTAATTTTAAACTTTGAATAACTGCATCTATAAAACTGACTGCAGCAAGAATTTCTATATCTATTTTGTTTTTTTCGCAAAGCTGTATTAAAAGTTTAACAGAAGTTTCTGCCACTAGAGGATGACCTGGAACCCCATAAATAATATCTCCATACATTTCATGTTTTTGGATAAGATCCTCTGCAATATCCCTATATACCTCATCAAAATTATTATGTTCTTCGTATCTATCATCATAGGTTTCAAATTGAATTGATAGGGATTTCAAATAATCTACGGTAGGATGTTTTTCTGTCCTTAAATAAATTTTTTTACCATTTTTAAGAATCTCCAATGTTTCTATAGTTAGTGATCCTATAGCACCGGGTCCGAGTCCCACTACTTTAATCATTAGCTTTCACTCCTTTAATTTCTTCTTAATTTATTTTTAATTTCCTCATATTCAAAAATTCTAAGGATAAAAATGAATAACAAATAAACAATAATGCCTATTAATATGGATATTACGCAAGATAATTCTTTACTCATTGTATAATTATAGACACTAGCGTTACTAAATACAACTGCAATTATCATTATACCAGAAGCAATAGCTGGTTTTACAAAAGCATCCACCCAGTTAATTTTTATATTTAAAGTACTCTTTAAATCCTTCATATTTAATAAGCAGCTTGCACCATACCCTAATATAGTTCCTATAACTGCACCATAGATATTTACAAACGAAAATGAAACTAATATATAAGTTATAATAACTTTTACAATGCACCCTAATGCTAAATTGTATACAGGCTTCATATAATTGCCTATACCTTGTAGTATTGCGGTACTGGTTTGAGTTAAGATTAAAAAAGGTATGGATATTGATATATATTGCAAAATTTCATATCCTGCTGCATCTTTCATAAAAATTAAATGCATTATAGGATAAGCCATAAAAAACATCCCCAGGGAAGATGGTAATGAAATAACATTAGACAATTTCACAGCCATATCTACCCTTTTAACCAGTTCTCCCCTTCTGCCTAAATAAAAGGCTTCGGCTATTATAGGCATCAGAGACGCGCATAGCGCCATAGAAAGAGCTAAAGGTACATTCATCAAGGTAAACACCTTCCCAGTCAATTGACCATACATCACAGCTGATTGTAACTGCGAGAATCCAGCTTTTAGAAGCTGCTGGGGTACTAAAATAGAATCTATTAATGACATAATAGTCCCTACTGCAGCACCTAAAGATATGGGAAGTGCGGCCTTTGCTAAATCCGCTAAAATATGCTTATGCTTTGATACTTTTCTTACTGGCAGGTCCTTTTTAACCTTAAAATAAGTTAAAATTAAATATATACTTCCCATAATAGCACCGACTAAGGTCCCAATAGCCGCTCCTCCAGCCGCATATTCAATGCCCCTTGGAAACAATAAATACGCAAATAAGACTCCAGCAACAACTCTTCCAACTTGTTCTACTATTTGGGAAATGGCAGTGGGTTTAACATTCTGCAGCCCTTGGAAAAAGCCCCTGAAGGTACACATAATAGAAACAAAAATTGGTGCTATGGCAATTACCGAAAAAGAGTAGTATGATTTAGGATCCCATTTTAATATAGATATAATAGGCCTTGCAAAGGTTAACATTAGCATACTAACTACTAAACCTACCGTAATCATAAAGAAAAGTGTTTGTCTTAATACCTGCCCTATCCCTTCCCTATCATTTTTAGCATTCATCTCTGCAATAAGTTTAGACATAGCTAGTGGTACACCTGAAGCTAATGCTACAAAAGTCATGTAAAGGGGATAGGACATCTGGTAGTATCCCATACCCTCATCTTTTATTAGTGCCTGTATTGGAATTCTAAAAAATAAACCTAAAAATCTTGCAAATATTCCTGCCAGTCCAAGTATAATAGTCCCTTTTATCAATGAATGTTTCTTCATAATATCCTCCTTGTATTCCTGTGGTGTATCAAACAATTACATTCTATGATTATAATTATTTAATTTAAGGGCTTATTATTACTTATATTTCAAAAAAATAAAAGTATATATTACTGCAAATATGTTTCACTTTGCTGAGTAATATATACTTTTTAATCTTTTTTTTTATTGTTCCATTTGTTTTCCTAAAAAAGATGCTGCTGTTTCGGCTAGTTTTAACTCTAAATCCCCAAATTTAATTCCTGGCTCTGTAGAAATTATGAGCACTGCTCCAATTGCATCACCTTCTGTTATTATAGGAGCAATTACTTGAGCACTATATTTGTTTTCCATTTCGTCATCATACAATACAATAACTTTTTCCGAGCCTTCCCCAAGCACTATAGCTTTTCTATCTTCCATTGATTTTTCTAATTCATTACTGACTTTTTTATCAACATACTCTTTTTTAGGTACACCACTTACAGATATTATGTTATCTTTATCACAAATAATTACTATATTACCTATAGTTTGTTGTAATGATTCAGCATATTCTCTAGAAAATTCACTTAATTCACCTATAGGTGAGTATTTCTTTAAAATAACTCCCCCTTCTCTATCAGTAAATATTTCTAGCGGATCTCCTTCTCGTATTCTCAGAGTTCTTCTTATTTCTTTTGGAATAACAACTCTTCCCAAATCATCTATACGCCTTACTATTCCCGTTGCTTTCATTTAAATAATTCCCTCCTTATATAAAATCTCATATAATATACTTGCACTATTATTATCTTTCTAAACTTGAAATTTTATGCACATTTGTATATGTTTAATTTTAATATAAGAAATAAAAATATAAAAATAAAGAATACCCCTATTAGAGGTATCCTTTATAATATTATAAATATAAAATCCTAAAGATTTTTTTCGTATTTGGTTATTTTAGCTTCTTCAGTCCATTTTTTCATAGCCGCAGTCCATGCCGCTTTCTTGCCCTCTGTTACAAGAGTTTTTTCTACTTCTGCCTTAACAGCTTCAAATTTCTTTACAGGAAACTCTTCTTTTGCAATGGTTTTTATTACATGCCATCCATATTGTGTGTTAACAGGTGCTGAAATCTTACCTACTGCCTGCACTGATGCTGCTGCCATAAAAGTTTTATCCATTTGAGGATCATTATATGGTATAAATCCTAAATCTCCACCATTTTGTTTAGCACTTTGGTCTGTACTTTTTTCTTTTGCTACCTTTGCAAAATCTTCGCCAGCATCTAAACGTTTCTTAACAGCTACTGCTTCTGCTTCTGTTTTAAGTAAAACATGAGCTGCATGAACTCTGTTTGGCTTTTCTGTATATGAAGTTAAATTACTATTGTAGTATGCTTTTTCTTTTGCTTCGTCAGTTTTAACGCCTTTTGTAACTTCAGCAGTTAATGCATCTTGAATAATACTTGGCTTTATCCTTGCTTTCAATTGTTCTTCTGTAATGTTAGCCTGTTTTAACGCTTCTTTATATTTAGCATCTGTTTCTAAACTTTTCTTGATTTCTGTTAATTGTTTGGTGATTTCTTCATTTAATTTAGCTTCCGTAGGCATTACTTTTAACTCTTCGGCTTTATAAATTACTATTTTTTCATTAATTAGGCCTTCTAACACCTGTTGTTTTTGTTCTGTTAATTTAGTCATTGCCTCAGCATTGTCTTTATAATTTGCTCCATACTGTGTTTCAAATTGTTTAATAACTGCGGCTACTTGTTCATCCACCTGGCCTCTAGTTATTTTAACATTATAAACCTTTGCTACTGTACTTTTAGCAACACCTGCTGGTGTTTTTTCAATCATATTACAACCAACTAATGATGTAGCAAGTATAGTTATCAAAGCTGCACTAATTAACTTTTTTACGTTTTTCATTTTATTACCCCCACTTTTGTATGTAATATTTCCATTTAAATTTTTGTTACATTACATTACATATCAATTTTAATACATACTAATCTTATCACAATTTCACTTTATTTCAACTTTATTTCTGCGATACTTTTTATATACTTCACAATCTCTATGAGATTTGAAAGTATTTCTTCCTTTTTTAAATCTTTGTATTTATATGCAAAGACTGGTTTAGTCCCTAGTTTAAAAATAATACTCCTATTATATTTACTAACCAATGCTTTCACTAATCCTGCATTTATTCTTTCACTACTATCAAATTGTAGTACTATCTCCTCCTTTACCTCTTTAATTTCTATTATTCCCACCTGTTTAGATATACTCCTAAGATAGGCGATGTCCATAAGGTTTGCAACTGATGATGGTATATCCGAAAACCTATCCTCTATTTCTTCTTGTATATCTAACATATCCTCATGGGAATCAATAGCTGCAATTTTTTTATAGATTTCAATTTTCTGCGACTCATCCTCAATGTACTTACTAGGAATAAATGCATCTATTTTGATTTCAACAGAAGTTTCAATAGGTTCCGCTTCCACATCACCTCTTATTTTTTTAACTGTCTCCTCTAACATTCTACAATATAAATCGTAGCCTACCGTAGCCATATGACCATGTTGAGCCGCGCCCATCATATTTCCAGCGCCCCTAATTTCAAGATCCCTCATGGCAATTTTAAAACCTGACCCCAGCTCTGTAAAATCCTTAATTGCTTTTAACCTTTTTTCAGCTACCTCAGTTAACACCTTATCTTTTTTATAGGTAAAATATGCATAGGCTATTCTATTTGAACGCCCAACTCTACCCCTCAATTGATAAAGCTGAGAAAGCCCCATCTTATCTGCTTCGTATATTATTATTGTATTTGTATTCTGGATATCTATTCCTGTCTCTATAATTGTAGTACACATTAATATATCATACTTATTCTCCATAAAATCCAACATGACAGTTTCTAATTCTCTTTCTGTCATTTGCCCATGAGCAATACCTAGTCTAGCTTCTGGAACGAGCTTACCTATGTATGCTGCCATATCCTTTATAGTTTCTACTCTATTGTACACAAAAAAAACTTGACCATTTCTATTTACTTCTCTGAGTATTGCATCCCTTATTAGTTGATCATTAAACTCCACTACATAAGTTTGTATTGGATATCTTTCTTCTGGTGGGGTTTCAATTACACTTATATCTCTCACACCAGTAAGAGACATATGTAACGTTCTTGGAATTGGAGTGGCTGTTAGAGTAATTACATCTATATTCTTTCTTATACTCTTTATTTTTTCCTTGTGAGTAACCCCAAACCGTTGTTCTTCATCTATAATTAATACCCCTAAATCTTTAAACTTTACATCTTGCTGAATTATTCTGTGAGTTCCTATTAATATATCTACATTTCCTTCTTTTGTAGCCTTAAGCACAACTTTCTGCTGGGCTGGGCTTCTAAATCTACTTACCATTTCAATTTTTACCGGAAAATCCGAGAATCTTTTGGTAAGATTTTTATAATGTTGCTCAGCTAGTATAGTAGTCGGTACTAAGAATGCTACTTGTTTGCCATCCATAACTGCTTTAAAAGCAGCTCTAACAGCTACTTCTGTTTTGCCATATCCAACATCGCCACATATCAATCTGTCCATAGGTTTATCGGATTCCATATCTTTCTTGATCTCTTCAATTGCAATTAATTGATCTGGTGTTTCTTCAAATGGGAATTCTTCTTCAAATTGTTTTTGCCATACCGTATCCTTGCTATATCTATATCCCTTAAGTGTAGCCCTTGATGCATAAAGCTTTACCAAATCCTCCGCAATATCCGCAATAGAGTTCTTGACCTTATTTTTAGCCTTAATCCATTCTACTCCACCGAGTTTGCTAATCTTTGGTGCTTTGCCCTCACTTCCAATATATTTTTGTACTAAATCTAATTGCTCTACTGGAACATAGAGGGCATCGCCAGAATTATATCCAAGTTCTAAATAATCTCTTTTATGACCATGAACCTCTAATTGCTTGATTCCTTTGTATATTCCTATACCATGATTTACGTGAACAACATAATCACCCAATTTAAGTTCTGTAAAACTTTTAATTTTGCTTACTCCCTTTTTACTGGAACGACTAGTAGCTTTTCTTTTCGCTCCACCAAAAACCTCTTTATCTGAGATAACGCATAATTTTAATTCTGGGTATTCAAAGCCTTTTAGCTGGTTACCAAAGGTTATAACCACCTGGCCAAACTGAATTTCTGAAATACTGTCTTTATAAACGCTTTCAATTCCTCTATCCCTTAGGATATCTATTAATCTTTCCCCTCTAGTTCTTGTACCAGAAAGAATTACAATTTTGTAGCCTTTAACCTTTTTATCTTTTATATCTTCAATAAGTATATCTAATTGTCCATGATAATCATTAATTGTAATTTGTGAAAAAGATATTATAGACTTCGGTTTAAGAACTTTTGTGCTTTTAGCGATAGCATTTATTGTAATAACTTCCCTAGTATCTAAATCCTCGTATATATGTTCCTTATCAATTAAAATCCCTGCTTGACTTGGCAGTATATTTCCTCGTTTCAAAAAATTTTCATAATTTTCCTGGAATTCGAAATACACGCTATCTAATTTGCCCATGCACCTTTGTGCATCATCGACTACTATAAATGAATCCTTCATATAATCTAAAAAAGTAGCTGTAGTATCATAAAAATAAGGCATATAGCTGTCAATAGCTTCAAATTTCCAAGTTTCTTTAAGTGATTCTAAGTTAATATTAACTAGTGAAGTTATTCTTTCTATAGCTTCCTTGTCTTTTTTTTTATTAAAGCTACCTAGTATATTCACTAAATCTTCCTTTATTCCATTGTATCCACTTTCCATGCTTTCCTGCGTCAATATTATTTCCTTGGCTGGGAATATATCTATTTGGGATACCTTATCAATACTTCTCTGAGTTTCACAATTGAAAGTCCTTATGGAATCTATTTCATCATCAAAGAGCTCTATCCTAAAAGGTAGCGCTGATATAGGAGGATATAAATCTATTATCCCCCCCCTTATAGAAAATTGGCCTTTAGTATCAACTCTATCTACTCTCTCATATCCACACTGAATTAATTTTTCTGTAAAATCCTTCAAATCTAATGTGCTTCCTACAAACAATTCAAAAATATATTTTTGCAATAAATCTATAGGTATATATGTAGCTGCCAATGCTTCAATACAAGTAATTACTATTTTTTTACCCTTTTGCATAATCTTTTTCATTACTTTAAGTCTTTCCCACCGAAGATCCCCAGATACAGCATCTGCATTATAAAAGCCCACTTCTCTAGTTGGGAAATAATATACATCATTTACATAAAAAGATAAGTCATCGTAAATATTTTTAGCTTCTACATCACTATGTGTTAAAATTAATAGGGATTTATCTAATTGCTCATACACGCCATTCACTAAATAGTTCTTAGCTGATTCTGAAAGCCCATATAGTCCAATTGGGTAATTTTCATTTTCCATATTTGTTTGTATATTTTTAAATTGAACACTATCTTTCAAAGGCTTCATAAGCCCGCTCAGTCTCATTTTAACACCTCTCACTTACTACATAAATATATAATAATAATTTCATTTAAGCATTAAACCCATTAAATTCATTCATAGCCTCAGTGACCCCTTTTGCTATTATAGTTTCCACAGCCTTTATACTAGCTTCAAAGGTCTTTTCTACGAGTATCCGATCCTCCTTTGAGAATCGTCCTAAAACATAAGATACCATGGACTTTTCTGGTTGTCCTACCCCTATTTTTATTCTTGGAAATATGTCTGACCCCATATTGGAAATAATGCTTTTTATGCCATTATGCCCTCCAGCACTCCCCTTACTCCTTATCCTTAATTTACCTACATCCAAACTAATATCATCATATATTATGATGATATTCTCACTTGGAATCTTATAAAAAGCAGCTGCTTGCTGTACACACTCTCCACTTAAATTCATATATGTACTAGGTTTTAAAAGTATAACCTTTTGGGATGATATGTTAATTTCTCCATATACACCTTTAAATTTTACCCTATTAACTGAAACATTATACTTACTTGCCATTAAATCAATTACGTCAAATCCTATATTATGTCTTGTATGTTTATATTCATCTCCTGGATTTCCTAGTCCAATTACCAAGTACATTATTGCCTCCAAATATTATTATGTTTAAGCCCTGTATCTTGCACATAATTTTTTTATTTTATTTATAATATTATACTAAAAAAATGTTTAATCCACAAATTTTATTGTGTTTTTAATTCAGAGAGAATTATGCTAATCTCTTTAACTTTTCCACCTCTCCAAATCTTACAGGATAATTTTGCTCCAACTTTGTATTTTCCCAAAACGTTACTTAATTGCTCCATATTTTTAACATTCTTCCCGCCTATTTCAATTATAATGTCAGTAGGCATAATTCCAGCTACAGCGGCACCGCTTCCCCGAGCGACGTCTTGTACATACACTCCCTCTACACCATCAACGCCCACGGAAATTGCAGTTCCTCCATAAATACCTATAGCTGTTCTAATAACTTTACCATAAGTTATCAAATCATTAATAATCTCTTTAGCTTCATTTGTACCAATAGCAAAACCCGTTCCTTCACTTCCAATGACCGAATTAATTTTAAAACTATTTATACCAATAACTTCTCCATAGCCGTTGCACAATGCTCCCCCACTATTCCCTGGATTTATTGCTGCATCAGTTTGTATCACTTTATATATAGTTTGTTCCCCAGTTTTTTCATTAACTATATTAATTTTTCTATCTAGTGCACTTATAATTCCTGCAGTGGTACTTCCTGAAAACTGGTCTCCTAGTGGATTCCCAATGGCAATAGCTAAATCACCCACTTTAAGCTTTGAGGAATCACCAAATTTTGCAACAGGCAGGTTACTAGCTTCAACTTTTATAACCGCCAAATCCGATATAGCATCACTACCTACAACTTTTGCTTTCAAAACGTAATCATTACTCAGCTTTACTTTTATTTCTGTTGCGCCTTCAACCACATGGTAATTAGTAATAATAAACCCATCACTTTTATATATAATCCCCGAACCACTTTCTTCTGGAGTATCCCATATCCCTTTCTCTTTATTACTTATACCAACTATTGTTGGTGATACCTTTTGGGAAACTGCCCAAATAGGATTATCTGCTATTCCCTGGTTTTTAACTAGAGCGCTTGGGCTTAACCCGCCACTAATATCTTTTGTTGATTTTTCTTTATTAATTGCATACTGAGCTGTAATTCCCCCAGAAATGGATGCTATTAGTATAAAACTAACTACTTTTAAAAATGATTTGAAATAATTTTTCTTATTATTTTTTCTAAAAATAATTTCTCCAAAAATATCATTACCAGACTCCGCATTCTTCCACATAGCATCTTTTATTTCTTCATGAGCTTTATAGTTATTCTTATTACCCATAGCATCACCCCCTAATTATTATAATTAAGTTTTGGAAAAATAGTTTATTTTACTTTCATTAATGTAAAGGTAAAATAAACACCATTATCCTTATTTTCAACCCATATATCTTCCTGTAATTGAGTTATTATATTTCTCACTATAGATAATCCAAGTCCAGTACTATCTTTTGCTGTTCTTGCTTTATCTGCTTTATAAAACCTATCCCAAATGTGCAATAAATCTTCTTCTGCTATTTTAGGACCATCATTGAACACAGATATGAAGGCTTTCTTTCCTTTAATCTTTGAACTAATTTTAATTTTACCACCTTCATTTACATATTTTATTGAATTGTCTAATAAATTTGTAATCACTTGAACTAACCTATCCCTGTCTCCCGCTACAAATAAACTATCCCCATCAAAGCATACGTCTACAGATGCCCTTTTTTCTTTAATTTTTCTTTCATAATTTATAACTGTAAGTCTAATTATTTCGTTAATATCCACTTCCATAATTCTTAAACTAAACTCTCCCGCTTCAATTGCAGACATATCTAGTAAGTCATTTACAAGTCTAGTTAATCTTTGAATTTCTTCATAGGCAATAGACAAGTAGTATTTTTCCTTTTCCTGTGGAATTACACCATCTAGTATTCCACTAATAAACCCCTTAATTGAGGTTATAGGAGATCTAATCTCATGGGATACGTTGGATATAAATTCACGTCTATTTTTCTCATTTTTCTCTATGGAATCAGCCATAAAATTAAAAGATTGAGCGAGTTCTCCGATTTCATCGTTGGATTTTAAATAAACTCTCTTATCTACATCCCCATTAGATATTCTTCTAGCTACAGAATTAATCTCTGCTAAGGGCTTTATAATTATTTTTTGCGAAAAATAATATATAACTATACAAGAAAATATTATTGCAAAAATTGAGGATATCCAAATTATTTCATAAACCCGTTTTAAGGATTGACTTAATTCTTCAACTGAATTGTACAATATTATGGAACCCTTAAATATACCCTCATTCATTATGGGTGTACCGTAAACTCTTACAGTTTTATCAAGTACTCCAGCATAAGGTCCTGTAACTTCAAAAGTGTTACCACGTCTAAGCTCTTCTAGTTCCTTAACAAAGACCTGTTTATACATAAATTCTTTATGCTCTTTATTAGATACAGCATAAACACGTCCATAGCTATCTGTAAGCCAAATATCCGACTTTATATAATCACCAAATATTGTTATAATATCATTCACTTGCGCTGAAGTAACCTCCCCCGCCATATATTTCTTAGCATACTCTTGTATCATTTTGGAGTTATTCAAAAACTGTTCTTTCCGCTCATCGAAAAAATAGTTTTGAAACCAATAAGACAGAAAAGAAGCAATAATTATAAGGCTCATAGATATTATAATAGTATAAGTGGCTAGCATCTTAGAAAAGAGTCCTTTTTTAACCATCTATTTCACCTCGAATTTATATCCAACTCCCCAAACTGTCTCAATTTGCCAATTCGGGCCTCCTTGAAGCTTTTCTCTTACCCTTTTAACATGCACATCCACAGTTCTAGAGTCTCCAGGATAATCATATCCCCAAACCTCACATAGTAGCTGCTGCCTAGTAAATACCCTATTCTTATTAAGAGCTAAATAATGCACTAATTCAAATTCTTTAGGCGGCATTTTTACCTCTTCACCTTTATAAGTAACATTATAAGAATTAATGTCAATTTCTAAATCCTCAAAATTTAAAACTTCTTTACCACCATTATCTAAATTGTAACGCCTAAGCACAGCCTTGACTCTTGCAATTATTTCTTTTGGTTCAAAAGGTTTTACTACATAGTCATCTGCTCCTAGTTCTAGTCCTAGCACTTTATCAAAGGTTTCTCCTTTGGCAGTAAGCATAATAACCGGAGTTTCGTGTTCTTTTCTTATCCACTTCAAAACATCTATTCCATCAATATAAGGCAACATTATATCTAGTAGTACCAAATCTGGTTTATAGCTTAAAAAAGCCTCCTGTGCAGCCCTACCATCATGCACTACTTTCGTTGCATATCCTGAACTTTCAAGATACATTTTGATTACCTCAGCAATATTTTTATCATCATCAACTACTAGTATTTTACCTATAGTTCCTTCCATATGTATACCTCCAAATTATTTTATCTATTATTTTTTATTGTCATCTTGCAAAAACTGCTATCAATTTATTCTTATTTATTTTTTTTTAAAATCCCTTATAAAAAATTTATCATATCACTAATTTATCATACTTTAATGTCAACTGATTAGTTTTTTGAAAATGTTACAAATTATTCACTGTTAGGATTATGAATTTACAGGTTTTATAGATTTATTGCTTATATATAGTATAATCATTATCTCAATACTATATAAATATTACACCATTATAAATTATAAAAAAAAATAGTGATACTCAATTATAAAAATAATTCAGCATCACTATTTCAAGATATGTATTTATAAATTAGAGTCTTCCTCGAATAGTTTACTTACAGAAACGTCTTCGTATATTCTCTTTATAGCCTCAGCCAAAATTGGCGCTACAGATAATGTAACGAATTTATTACATTGTTTATCTTCCGGTAGATCAATTGTATTTAATATTATTAATTCTTTTATTACTGAATCATTTATTCTTTGAATAGCTGGTCCAGATAGTACCCCATGGCTGCAACAAGCATAAACATCTTTTGCTCCCAGTTTAACTAGTGCATTAGCTCCGTTAGTTATAGTTCCAGCAGTATCTATCATGTCATCCATCATTATACAGGTTTTTCCCTTAATATCACCTATAACATTCATAATCTCTGCAACATTGGCCTTTGGTCTTCTCTTATCAATTATAGCTATCGAAGCATGTAATTTATCTGCAAATTTTCTTGATCTAGCAACACTTCCAAGATCTGGTGCAACTACAACTACATCATCTCTATCCTTAAATCCTTTTTGGATATAATATTTTGCAAGTATAGGTGTTCCCATTAAATTATCAACAGGAATATTAAAATATCCTTGTATTTGAGCTGCATGTAAATCCATAGTAAGTACTCTATCTGCTCCTGCTGTTGTTAAAATATCTGCTACGAGTTTTGCTGTAATTGGATCTCTAGCTTTTGCTTTTCTATCTTGTCTTGCATATCCATAGTATGGTATAACCGCAGTTATCCTTCCTGCTGAAGCCCTTTTAAATGCATCAATCATAATAAGTAATTGCATTAAATTGTCATTTACTGGAGCATTAGTTGATTGAACAACAAATACATCTGCGCCCCTAACAGTTTCGTGAATATTAACAGATATTTCTCCATCACTAAAAGTCCCTACTTCTGATTCTCCAACTTTTAGTCCTAGTATTTCAGCTATATCTGCAGCTAATTTAGGATTTGAATTACCTGTAAAAATCTTAATATTCTTGCCGTGGTTTATCATCTGTGATCCTGATTTCCAAAATCTTATAAATTATATTTAATATAATTTATATGAATTTTCATTCCATCCACTAAATAGAAGGGTAGTATCATAGGATTTATATACTAAATTTAATGCACCTTTAGTAGTTTTTATATATCCACTTTACTACAAAAATCAGTTTTCCACCTCCCTTTATTATTTACTTATTAAATCATCACCTGCGGTGCTGAAATATCATTAACTATTATACCTTGTTACTTTATTTACTATGTCCTTTTCTCACTACCCAATTTTCAATATTTACTTGCCTTGCTCTAGCTATGGCCAAAGCATTTTTAGGCACCTCATTTGTAATTGTAGAACCAGCAGCGATATATGCATTATCATTAATTTTTACAGGAGATACTAGGTTAGCATTGCATCCTATAAAAGTATTATTGCCTATTATTGTTTTGAATTTTGATTTACCATCATAATTTACAACCACAGTTCCGCAGCCAAAATTACAGCCACTTCCAACCTCTGCGTCACCTATATAAGTAAGATGAGATACCTTTGTATTATCTCCAATAGTTGATTTTTTAATTTCAACAAAATCTCCTATTCTGGCATGTTTACCTATAATACTTTCCGGTCTAATGTACGCATATGGTCCCACAGTTGTTTCCTCACCTACCTGACTTTCAATTATCACAGAACTTTGAACTGAAACTCCATTTTGAATAATACTATCAACAATTCTATTATTCTGATAAAGAACACAGTTTTCTTTAATAATTGTAGTGCCTTGTAGTATATTCCCTGGATATATAATAGTATCCTTCCCTATTATAACTGACCAATCAATATAGGTGTTATTCGGATCCATTATTGTAACTCCATTTTCCATATGTTTTCTATTTATTCTTGCTTTCATAATTAGCTCTGCATCTGCAAGCTCTACTTTAGAGTTCACAGCAGTAATTTCCTCAATGGGTACATCAAAAGCTCCAACTTTAAACCCTTGCCCCTTTAATATACCAATAACATCCGTTAAATAGTATTCCCTTTGAGCATTATTATTATTTAATTTATCTAAACTACTAAGTAATTCTTCTATATTAAAACAATACATTCCTGAATTTATTTCCTTAACTGCTAGTTCGTAAGGATTACAGTCTTTGAATTCAACTATTTTTTCAACCTCACCAATATGGCTTCTAATTATTCTACCATACTTTCCAGGATCATTCATAGTTGAAGTTAATATAGTAGCCTTAAATTTCCCCTTTTCATGATAATCTAAGAGTTCCCTAACAGTTGTTTCAGTAATTAGTGGACCATCTCCAACAAATATTGCCACTGTGCCTTTATGCCCACCTAGAAATTCTTTAGCGCACATTACTGCGTGTCCTGTCCCTAACTGCTCTTCTTGCACGGAGTAACTAATCTTTCTGTCTTCTGTTGCTTTTTTAACCTTTTCCGCTCCTCTTCCAATTACCACATCAATGGTTTCTATATCTGCACTTCTAATAGTGTCAATAACGTGATTTATCATTTCTTTACCACAGACCTTATGTAGCATCTTAGGAGTATTAGAGTTCATTCTTTTTCCTTCACCTGCAGCTAATACTATAGCGCATTTATACAAATTAAACACCTCTTTATACAATAATTCGACACATTAAAACATCTTATATTACATTATAATCAATTAAAACACCTCTTATATTATATTATATTATATTTAATTGCAAGAAGCCTTAAGGTTTTTTAAATATTTTCTTTCAAAAAATAAAAAGGGGTTTTCACCCTTTTTATACTTCTAAATTTTCTTCTACTTTTCCTTCTAAATTTTCTACTACTTTTATTACTTTTACAGGTTCTTCACTTTTTACTTTTTCATATTCTTCCAAAATAGCTGTTTGGATCTTTTCCCTTGTTCCAGTATTTATGGGATGCGCTATATCCTTGAATTCTCCATCTGGAGTTTTTCTACTTGGCATAGCGATAAAAAGTCCACTCTGTCCTTCTATAACTTTAATATCATGAACAACAAATTCATTATCAAAAGTTATTGATACAATGGCTTTCATTTTACCTTCTGTAGCTATTTTCCTAATTCTAACATCTGTAATTTCCATGTACTCCACCTCCAAGTTGCATTATGTTGCCTTATAATTATACTATTTCTCTATAACTTGGTTTATTCCTTCTTAAATTGTAAAAAAAATATTAAATATTTTGAATATTACGCTTTTTCGAAGATTTCTGATGGATTTAACTTGGATTTACCTTCAGGACTTATTCCTTTAAACTGGATAATTGATATATACTCTTCTACTAATTTATGCCCACTTTCAATATTCTCAATGAAAACTCCAATACCTAGAAGTTCACTTTCAAACTCTTTTAGCAAATTAATTATGCCTCTTGCAGTGCCTCCAGCTTTCATAAAGTCATCTATGAAAATACATTTGCTTCCCTTTTTTATAGAGTTTCTTGTAAGAGACATAGTCTGAATTCTATTAGTAGAACCAGACGCATAATTGATACTAACAGTACTTCCCTCAGTAACCTTTGGGTCCCGCCTTACTATAACTAATTGAACCCCTAGCATCTTCGCCACCTCAAAGGCCAGTGGTATTCCTTTAGTCTCTACAGTTACTACATAGTCTATATGTAACTCATTAAAGGCAGATGCAAGAATAACTCCTGCTTTATGCACTATTTCTGGATTATACATAATATCAGTCATAGATATAAAATTACCTGGTATTACTCTATCCTTGTGACTTAAAATCTCACATACCTCTTCTGCAAATATTCTACTTTCCTCCTGTGATACTCCACAAATATATTTTACTCCTCCAGCTGCACCTGCAACTGTCTCCACTCTTCCCATAGCTAGCGTGCCTAGCGTTTCGCGAACAATAACAATATCTTCGCTAATTGTGGATTTAGCCGCATTAAATAATTCTGTAAATTTTTTTAAATTAATTGTCTTATTAGGATTTTCTGTTAATATTTTAGTAATTCCCGTAACTCTTTGGTTTCTACTATATTTATTCATTATTTATCACCCATATCTTTATTTTACGAATTTTACCGAGTAAAACTTTAACCATCATTCGTAATTTTATTGTAAATCTTTTTAATCACTATTACAATGCTTATCTAATGGACATTAAAATAAATAACAAGGAAGCTTTAGAATTATCAATTATAAATGATCATCGGTCATTTATAAAACTTCCTTGTTACCCATTTTCAACCCCCTAAGTAATCACCTTCAAAAGATTTTATTCTATGCCTGTGTTGTTTTTATGTAATTTTGTATATAATTAAGAAGAGGCCTTGATCATATTAAAATAGACTAGTGTGATGATTTGTTGTTTATTTGAATGTGCCTTATGTTCATTAATTTGTTATAATCAATATTACTGGTATTTGAATATACTAAACAAGCTTAATAATTTTTAAGGAGTTGATATAATGTCTTTTGATTTTATAAAAGATAAAAACAAGAAAATTCATTTTATAGGAATTGGCGGTATAAGTATGAGTGGCCTTGCTGAAATACTTATAAAAAATAATTATAAGGTTTCTGGTTCTGATATGCAGTCATCCCATATAACAAATAAACTTAGTGAAAAAGGTGCTGAAATTTATATAGGTCATAATGGCGATAACATAGTGGATGCAGATTTAGTTGTTTACACTGCCGCTATTTCTCCTGAAAATCCTGAATACCTTAAAGCTATGGAGCTAAATATCCCTTTAATGGATAGAGCTGAATTTTTAGGTCAAATTATGAAAGGCCATAAGTATAATGTGGCTGTATCAGGTACCCATGGTAAAACTACTACAACATCAATGATTGCCCACATAATTTTAAATGAAGATGTAGACCCTACTATATTGGTAGGCGGAGAACTTGATGCTATTTGTGGTAATGTTTTAGCTGGGAATAGTGATTATTTTGTTACAGAAGCTTGCGAATATAAAGCATCATTTTTAAAGTTCTTTCCTTATATAGCCACAATAACAAATATAGATGCAGATCATCTAGATTACTATAGAGACATAAATCACATTAAAGATACCTTCAAAAAATTTATTGATCTTATCCCTAAGGAAGGCTATTTAGTTGCAAATGCAGAGGATGAAAATATTAAAACTATTCTTCGTAATAATAATTACAACTCTAATATACTTACTTATGGAATTAACGAAGGAATACTTAAAGCCGAAAATATTCACTATAACGAGTCAGGTTGTGCTAGCTTTGATGTGTATAAAGAAGGTCACCTGCTATTTAAAATAAACCTTAATGTGCCAGGTCAGCATAATGTTCTAAATGCCCTTGCAAGTATAGGAACTTCGCTGTGTCTTAATTTCTCTAAAGACTCTATTACTAAAGGCCTATCTAGTTTCAGGGGGACTCATAGAAGATTTGAACTAAAAGGGACTAAGGATGGGGTAACTGTTATTGATGAATACGCTCATCACCCTACAGAAATTAAAGCAACTTTAAGTGCTGCAAAAAATTACCCCCACAATAAAATTTATTGTGTTTTTCAACCTCATACTTATTCAAGAACCATAAGCTTATTTGAAGATTTTTCAGATTCTTTTTATGATATAGATAACTTAATCCTGGCAGATATTTATGCTGCTAGAGAAAAAGATACTGGAATAATAAGTTCTACTATGCTAGGAGACAGAATTCGATCTAAAAATGTAAATTGCGTAAATCTTCATAGTTTTGATGAAATTGTACATTATCTTAGAATTAATTTAAAAGCTGGTGATATGCTTATTACAATGGGCGCAGGAGATGTATTTAAAATAGGAGAAATGTATTTAAAGTAATTAATTGAATATTTTTAAAATTAACTATTGACATCTATTAACAAATAAAGTATTCTTAAAAAGGAATCATTTGAAAGAAATGTTAATTATAATATATTTTGAAAAGGAGGTAGCAATCATGATCAATAAAGAAATATGTATTAATTCTAATGTTGAATTTAATTTATCTATGTCCAGTAGTATTTTTATGTCTAAAACTTTATATGATAGTCCTACCTTAATGGAAATTATCTTTTCATAATATTTTATCTTTATTAAAGTATTTTTATGAAATTATAAACATTGATCATGGGCTACTCGCCCATGATCTTTTTATATGAGTTAATTTCTTATGTATGCCTGTTGATTTAGCATAAGATTAATCATTTTTTAAGCCATGGATATTTCCATGGCTTTTTTCTGTTAACTACATTTCAGTTTCGAAGAAAATTATTAATAAATCACATAAGTGATTAATTATAAAAGTCAAAACAAATTACGGGAGGAATTACAATGTACAGTTCTGAAAATTCAACAAAACCAAAATCTAGCTTAGGAGGGGTATTTATGAAACATAGTTTTTTTAAACTTGGAAATTCTCGATATATTTATCGAAAAAAACCTTTATTCTTAAACACATTTAAAACTATTAGTGACCTTGATTATTTTCTTATTACAAACAAACAAATATAATCCGCCCATTAGTATCTAATAAAAATTTGAAAGCGAGGAAATTATAATGAATAACTCTACAATTTCAAAAAACTATAATATTAATTTAGGAGGAATCACTACGGGGTTTGCTTTCTTTGAAAATAAGAATCTACTCAGTCGTTATCGGCGAAAGCCACTATATTTATGCAATAATAGCCTGAGCAATGACTTATATTATTTCGTAATATTAAATAAACGCATCTAATCCTGTATCTTTGAGATACTGATGCTTATAATTTAATATTATATGAACACATAAAAATATTTTAAGAAATAGATTAATCTCTATTTCTTAAAATATACTAACCGTTAAGGAGGTCAAATTTTAATGAAACGAATTTTAAAATATGTTACAAAATACAAACTCTTTATTATTATAGCTTCTATTGCAATGATAATAAGTATAATACTAGACATGTTTAATCCCTATTTAGTAAAAGTTATGATTGATAAAGTACTTCGCAATAGTGAATATAACCTTCTAACTTTTGTATTAATGTCTCTTGCTGGAATTACTCTTACTCGGTCAATACTTGGCTATATTAGAGAATACAGCTTAGACTACTTATCTTCTAGAGTAAGCATAGATTTAAAAACAGATCTATTTGATCATATTCAAAGTTTACCATTTAAATATTTTGATAGTATGAACACCGGCGAACTTATGTCAAGGATGGGATCTGACGTGGATAATGTATGGAGATCCATTTCTTTTGGTATAGGCCTTGCTATAGAACAATTAATTTATTTCCTAGTTGCCTCTGTACTAATCTTTCGTATGAATGTTCAGCTTGCACTTGTAACTCTTATAACTATGCCTCTTATTGGCTATATAGCAATGAAGCTTGAACGTGAAGTTTCCGAAGCTTTTGGCGCCATAAGTGACCATAATGCAGTTTTAAACACTACAGCTCAAGAAAATATTGCTGGTGTACGTCTTGTAAAAGCTTTTGCTAGAGAAAAACATGAAACATTAAAGTTTTTAAACCATAACAGAACAAATTATGATCTTAATATGAAGCAAACTAAGATATGGAGTAAACATTTCCCTATGATAGAATTCTTATGTAACATGTCTGTTTTAGCCGTAGTATGTGTTGGTGGAATGCTAGTAATTGGTAAAAGTTTATCTATTGGAGAACTGGTGGCCTTTAGCCAATATGTGTGGATGTTAATTTGGCCAATGAGAATGATAGGCTGGCTTACAAATATCATAACTCAGGCAAATACTTCTGCTAAAAAAATCTTTGATATAATGGATGTAGAACCTGAAATTAAAGATAAAGATGATGCCATAGCTATGCCTGTAATTAAAGGCTCCATAAAATTTGAAAATGTGTCTTTTAAATATAATGAAAATTACATTTTGGAAAATATAAATTTGGATATACCTGCTGGAAGCACTGTTGCAATAATGGGCACAACAGGTTCAGGTAAAAGCTCTCTTGTAAATCTTATAGGCAGATATTATGAAATCTCCAAAGGTCGTATTACTGTAGATGGTAATGATGTACGTGATATAATTATCCATGATTTACGATCTAAAATGGCTGTAGTTTCTCAAGATACTTTTTTATTCTCAGAGAGTATTTTTGAGAATATCCGTTTTGGAAATCTGGATGCCTCCTTTGAACAAATAAAAAAAGCTTGCACGGACGCCTGCGTGGACGAATTTCTGGATAGTCTGACGGAGGGCTATGAGACAATTATTGGCGAGCGAGGACTAGGGCTTTCTGGCGGTCAAAAACAAAGACTTTCTATTGCAAGAGCCCTGGTTAAAGATTCTAGTATTTTAATACTTGATGATGCCACTTCAGCCTTAGATATGGATACTGAATACAATCTTTTAAAAAATCTTCACCACAGAAATAACAAACAAACTACTTTTATAATTGCACATAGAATTTCTGCAGTTAAAAATGCGGATATTATACTATTCCTTGAAAATGGCCACGTGGTGGAAATGGGCAATCACAAAACTCTCCTTGAAAAGAGAGGGCAATACTATGATGTGTACAATCAACAATTTACAGACTTTATGGACCTTGAAGGGGTGGTGGTATAATGCCTAGAAATTCAACACAGCAAGATGAACAATTTAAGGAAGCTTCCAAGGGAAAACTGATAATAAGGATATTTAGTTATTTAAAGCCTTTTAAACTAAAAGTAGCTTTAGTTATTTTGCTTATGGTAGTCGTCATGGTATGTTCTCTAGTAAACCCATATATTTTGAAGCTAGCAATAGACAAATATATAGGAACCTCTAATATACGAGGCCTAGCACAAATTGCCGGTCTTATGGTAGTTTTTAATATAATATCCCTCATTGCATCTAGAATAAGAATTAATATTATGGCGTCAGTTACTAACTCTGCACTATTAAATATAAGACAGGAATTATATACTCATATTCAGAAACTATCCTTTACTTTTTTTGATAATAGACCCGTTGGAAAAATACTTGCAAGGGTTATTGGAGATGTAAGTTCTCTGCAAGATCTCTTTGATAACAGCGTAACTAACTTTATCCCAGAAATCTTAACTCTAGTATTTGTAACAATTATTATGTTTTCTATGAATGTTAAATTAGCTCTAATTTCGATTTCATTCTTACCAGTGCTAATTATAGCTCTTTCTTCTATAGAAATATTTTCTAGAAAGCGCTGGCAAATATATAGATCTAAACGCTCTAATCTTAATGCTTTTACCCATGAAGATTTTTCTGGCATAAGAGTAGTTCAATCTTTCGCCACCGAAGACAAAACCTCTAAAACCTTTGTAACCTATGTTGGCGACATGATGAATGCCTTTATGAAGGCTGTTAGATTAAATGATTTGTTTTGGCCCATGGTAGAATTATCTTGGGGACTTGGCAGTTTACTCGTATACTGGTATAGCGTGCCTCTTATAAAAGCAAAAACCTTAACTATTGGTGAACTCGTTGCATTTACTGCTTATATTTCAATGTTTTGGAGACCAATTATGAACATCAGCAATTTTTACAATACATTAATAACAAATTTCTCTTCTGCAGAAAGGATTTTTGAAATACTAGATATAAAACCAGATATTATAACTATTGATAAGGCTATAAAAATGACTAAAATAAAAGGTGATGTTGAATTCAAAAATGTAGTTTTTAGCTATGATAATGATGTTTCTGTATTAAATAATGTTAGCTTTAAAATAAAGGCTGGAGAAACTGTAGCTTTAGTAGGTCCTACCGGGGCTGGCAAAACTACTATAATAAACTTAATTAGTAGATTTTATGATGCAGGCAGCGGAGAAGTCTTAGTAGATGGTAAAAATGTATCTCATGTTGATATTGAATCCCTCCGAAGTCAAATGGGCATAATGCTTCAAGATACATTTCTCTTCTCTACTACTATTATGGAAAATATTCGTTATGGAAAACTAGATGCCACGGACGAAGAAGTAATAGCGGCGGCTATTGCCGTTAACGCAGATTCTTTTATCATGAAGCTAGATAATGGTTATGCTACAGAGGTAAATGAAAGAGGATCTAGACTTTCCGTTGGTCAAAGGCAGCTTATATCCTTTGCTCGCGCCTTACTTGCTAATCCAAGAATATTAATATTAGATGAAGCTACCTCTAATATTGATACTACTACAGAAAAGCTTGTACAAAAAGGCATTAAAAAACTCCTATTTAACAGAACCTCCTTTGTTATAGCACACAGACTATCAACTATAAGAGACTGCGACAAAATAATGGTTATAGATGATGGGAGAATAGTAGAGGGAGGCACCCACGCCGAACTTATAGACCTAAAAGGATTATATTATGATCTTTATATGTCTCAATATAAATTCTTAAATGAAGGGGCTTAAGGCATCTTAGATTGGAGTAAGAAATCAAAATAAAGCTATTAACAATTTATGATATTAAGATTTAAACCTACAACTTTCAGATGTAGGTTTATTTTTTATTTACATACTGCCATATTGGAACTATATTAGATAATATAGTCTGAAAATAAAAATTTCGCATTAGAAAGGAATGAATTATTTATGAAAAAAGTTATTTATGGAGTAGACGCATTTTCAGCTGTACCCTTTGGAGGTAATCCAGCTGGTGTAGTGCCTAATGCAATTGGTTTAAATCATAGGGATATGTTGAAAATTGCAATGGAAATGAATTTATCGGAAACTGCCTTTATTTTTCCACTACAAGATGATGTGGCAGATTACGAAGTAAGATTTTTTACACCTACTCAAGAGGTAGATTTATGCGGACATGCTACAATTGCTTCTTTTTTCGCCTTAGCTTCAAAAGGTATAATTACTGGAACTAATAATGTCAAAATTGTAAAACAAAAAACTAAGGCTGGTATTTTACCAGTTGAACTTTATTTTAAAGACAGTAAAATCCATAGTGTAATGATGACTCAAACTAAACCTAATTTTCTTTTTACGGTTGAAGACCTGTGTGAACTTGCTGAAATCATGGGAATAAATGCACAGGATATAGGCATTGACGGATACCGCCTTATTCCTCAAGCTGTATCTACCGGTCTTACAGATATTATGCTCCCAGTTAAAAGTCTATCTGCATTAAAGTCCATAAATCCAAACTATGATAGATTGGCACAGTATAGTAATAAGCTAAATATTATTGGAGTGCATGCCTTTACTCTTGAAACTGAAGAAGATTCCTCTACTCTAGCTTGTAGAAACTTTGGTCCTGCTGCTGGTATAAATGAAGAAGCTGCAACAGGAACTTCTAATGGAGCACTTGGTGCCTACCTAGTAAAAAATGATATGCTTAAATTTGAAGATAATATAACTATAATCTGTGAACAGGGCTACTATATGAATAGACCCAGCAAAATAGTTGTAAGACTAGAAGGAACTAAGGATGACTTAACAGTAAAGGTTGGAGGTGAGGCAGTTATTGTTATGTCAGGGGAAATACGCTGCAGCTAATATTCATTATCTATGCCACTAGAACACTTCTTCTAGTGGCGTTTAAATTTTCAATATATAAAATTTTATTTTATAAATAACCTAAAGCGTTTACTTATTCGTAATATCTACCTTGCTGCATTGCTTCAACTCTATCTATTATTTTACCTTCCAATAACCCAAAGATTCTCTCTCCTTTTTCCACTGTTGCTAAGGTAGCATCTCCAGTAAGTGCATCTTGAAAAATAGTTTTTCCTCTATCCTCAAATCGTACAGGTATAAGTTGCTTATTAGGATTTTTCATTGCTTTGTCCATTTGTACAAGCTCTTCATCGTAATATAAGATAGCTGAAGTTTCATCCTCCCCAGCATGCCCTTGACCTTCAGTGATTGTAAGTATATCCCTAGAAAAATCTAACCACCAATTTATTGTCATGACAGCAGCCCCAAGAGGTACCAACTTTTCAGCTGCTAAACTAAGCGCCGTTATGTTGCCTCCATGCCCGTTTAAGAAAATAATATTCTTAAGTCCATTTTCATAAAAGCTTTTTCCTACATAATAGACATACTCTGCCATAACTTCTGAGGGCATAGTCACAGTCCCTGGATAAATGGACAAATCATAGCTCTGCCCATAAGGTATTTCTGGAGCAATCCATATTTTATTACCTATTTTTTCATTTACTTTATCACAAAATAATCTTGGTGAAAAAATATCTGTTCCTAAAGGTAAATGATGCCCATGTGCTTCCAATGATCCTATAGGAATAATTATTGTATGGATTTTTTCACTATATTTTTTAAAATCATCAGAGGTATATTCTATTATATACATAAATTGTATTTAGTGGAGCACTATAAATCAAGTACCCAAACCCACTAAATATTCACTTCCTTTCTTAGTTAATTTTAAAACTATTTAGTATTATTGGCTTTATAAAATGATAGTAAAAATAAAATGAACAATATAAAAGAAATTCTATTACCAATTATATTATTAGGATATATGACGGTAATCATATCTACAGTATTATATATAGCAACAATAACAAATGTTATTATAATATATGTATCGTTAATCTTTTTTCTATATAAATATGTTAGCAAGAGTATAGCTAAATTTAATGATAATGATATAGATATTAGGAGTAATAAACTTATCATATTTTTTAAATAAAATAGTTTTAAGACAAAAACAATAGTAAATAAACATAGTAAATACACAGCATACTTATTTTTAATGATCTTTTTCATAATGTCACCCTTTCTGACTTATATTAATATAAGGACTTTACAAATTCTATATATTTATCAATATATAAAACTACACAACCACAATTAGGGCAAACTGCTGCTTTTACTTTGGCATACTCAGTATTAAAAATAACCCCTTTGCCTTTCTTCGAAATTGTAACTCCACCATAAGATTCCACCTTACAATCCTCTATCATTTCACTCTGGCACTGATTACATATTTTTTTCATTTCTTAATCCTCCAATTCCCATGATTATTTTCATATTGATGATTTTTCATACCTATTATATATATTTCCATATAAGTTTATTAAATCCTCTCCATAAGCTTATATAAAAAAGTAAAACTCATATCCTTATAATAAAATAAGGATATGAGTTTGTTATTATCACTATTACATTATTAAATTTAGGTAAGCAACCTAGGAAGAATAACAATTAATAGTTGTTTTGTGCCCCAGAGGAATCGGGAGTGCTACTTTAAATAGTATCTCCATAGTAAGTATGAAATTCGACCTAGTGACTTCCAAACGAAGCGAAAGGACTATTGAAATTCCATTTAGAAATTCTTGCTTTGCAAATATAAAATTCTCGTAAGCCTTCCAGGACGGCAGGCTAGCGAACCCGAGGCAGGACGCCGAGTGTGAGTGTTAGAGCCTTTTATATTTGCAAAACATTAGAATTTCTAAATGAAATTTCCAGTCCCGAGCTCGTTTGCAAGTCACGACGGAGAATTTTCACACTTTTATTTTCTATTATATTTCATAAAAAATTTTTCTACTTCTTTTCTGTTTTCAATCTCAATATGTTGAACAAGAATATTATAGATTTTTTTATCTACCTTTATTGCTATATATTTATTTGTTATTTCAACCTTACTTATATCATTAAACAGAATAACCTTACCCTTTGACGCAAAGTTACTATTAAGTTCGAATCTATCTTTTTCAAAGGTCAAATAATTTAAATTTTCTAGTCTTCTAAGTTTTATAATAAAGGATATTGAAAATCCTATAGATACAAGTGTTACCATTAAGAAGATTGCTGCAATTTCAGTTCTTCCTCTAGCAAACGATCCTATCACTCCAATTAATAGTGCAAAACTCATTAAAATACTAAAGGCGCCTTGCTTCATAGCTATTTTTTTTGTTACTTTACTAAATTTAATTTCTTTCATGTTTTCCTCCTACGAATATCCTTTTTAAATGTGATTATTTAATATAACAATCTTATATTATCATAAGCTAATCCCTTAGGGTGAATTAAGATAAGTGAATTTACTCCCCAAGCATTCTCATATCCACAAAATATTCAGTATTTCTTACTTCTATATATGTTTCACTATAATCCATCTCAAAGTTCGCCATAGTGGAATGAATTCCACTATCACTTAAAAAGTGCAGGGTACATGTATTATTATCTTCTATAGTGCAAAATCTAATAAGTATGCTTTTAACAGATGGAAATTGCACTCTTGACTTCATATATTTAGGCGCATTGTGTAAATACAGATTTACACATCTATTGCCTATTGGAACTATTAAATCCACGTTATGTTCATCCTTTTGTATTTCCCTTACCTCAAAATCACTTTCTATTTTCAAATTACTTTTTTCATAAATCATAGTTGCCTCCAATAAAATACTTAATATAACCATTTTATTCACAATATATTATTTCATAAGTTTCTTTAGCAATTTAATTTTATCATTATATGGAGCATATCTAACCTTAATATCTATAATATTACTCTTCTTTATTACGCTCTTTTTATGAGAAAACAGATCAAAACTTCCTTTGCCATGGTAACTTCCCATACCACTAGCCCCTACTCCACCAAAAGGTGCATAGGTAGATGCTACATGTATAACTGTATCATTTATACATCCTCCACCGTAAGAAATCATTTTTATTATTCTTTCTTGATGTTTCTTGTTATTAGAAAAGAAATATAATGCTAGGGGCCTAGGTTTTGAATTAACCATTTTTATAACTTGCTCTAGGTCTTCAAATTCTATAATCGGAAATATGGGACCAAATATTTCATTTAGCATAATTGGGTCTTCCCAAGTTATATTTTCAATAATAGTAGGTGCAATATATCGTTCTTGCTTATTGTATTCTCCTCCCGTTACAATATGACCTTTATCTAAAAGTCCTATAAGCCTGTCAAATTGCCTTTCATTTACTATTCTAGGGAAGTCATTGCTTTTTGATGGATCTTCTCCGAAAAACTCTTTTATACAATCCATTAGCTCATTTAAAAACTCTTTCTTAACGGTTTTATGAACTAGTAAATAATCTGGTGCAACGCAAGTTTGTCCTGCATTTAAAAATTTACCCCAAGCTATTCTTTTTGCAGCTAGTTTTATTTCAGAATCTGAGTCCACTATACAAGGACTCTTTCCACCTAATTCTAAAGTTACAGGAGTAAGATGCTTTGAAGCTTTCTCCATTACTACTTTCCCAACAGGTACACTACCTGTAAAGAATATATAGTCAAACTCTTCCTCTAAAAGTGCTTGAATGGATTCGCGACCACCATAAGGCTCTACCACAGAAACAAACTCCTCTGAAAAACATTCTGCAATAATTTTAATCACAATTTCAGTGGTTTTAGGAGAATATTTTGATGGCTTTAACATAGCACAGTTTCCAGCCGCTATGGAACCAATTAATGGTGCCATTGTTAATTGGAATGGATAATTCCATGGTGAAATAATTAAACTCACTCCATAAGGCTCTGAATAAATATAACTAGAAGATAAAAAATGTGTTATTGGAGTTCTTACTTTTTTAGTTTTTGACCAGGACCTTAAATGTTTCATAACAAAATTTATTTCTTCTAGGATTATTCCTATTTCAGTAGCATAAGCTTCAAATTCTGATTTATGCAAATCAGACCACAATGCATCTAATATATGTTTCTCATTTTTTTGTATAGACTTTTTTAAGGTATTTAACTTCTCCATACGAAAATCTAAATCTCTTGTAGCTCCTGTATGGAAATAAATCCTTTGCTTTTCTAAAACCGTCTCTATATCATTCATTATTCAACACTCCCCCTATAATGATATTTTTTTCTTGGTATATTCAGATAAATTTCACTAACTATTTAATAATACAATTTTTTCTATGGAATCTAACAGTTCTTTTAACATGCTTACGGTGGCTCTAAGAGTTAAAAAATAATAATTACCTGTGCCTCTGATCCATATCTACAAGTCCAGTCAGCTTTAGGCTCTTAAGATGATGTGAAATAGTGGCTCTCCGTTCTTTTGTTTAACCTATTAAACATAGTCTAGTATCCTTTATTTAATTTGTCAATGCATGGTTATAATTTAATTTCCTTACAAATCATTTACAGTAATCTATATTACCTATGAATAAGCCCTTTTTTGTTTTTCATTATTTTTACATTTTAAAATTACATAATTTTACACTGTAAAAGTAAGCTACTAATTCAAATACTTGTATTTATATAGTTTAGTTTCACTTTTTATAATTATATTGCGTAAAAGTATTAATCTTTGGTAACACTAACTAGGAAAAATTGTTTTGGAGGTATGTATAATGAAAAATTTTCTAGTTTCGGCTATAGTAGATATAATAATAATATTCTCTTCTTATTTTCTATTTAGAAGTGTTATAAGCGGACCAACTCGTCATAGATTATATGAAAAATTTATGAGTTCTTTGGCAAAATTTGTAATTATCATTTTTGTAGCTAGCGCATCAATCACTGCTCTTACTGCACTAGTTTTGTACAAAACAAGGTATATTGTATATATCAACGTAATTGCTCCTGCCTTAGTTTCTATACTGGTAGGTTTTGTTATGTCTACTGTACCCACAAGAGGTGTGGGTGATAAAAAAAAGGTTGCTAAAAAATAATTATACTAAAGAGAGCAGTTTCTCATATGATGTTATTTTACTATCATATGAGAAACTGCTCTCTTATTTTACAAATCCTTTTAGATAATCAATTTAACAAAGGAATATGCTAATTTAAATCCATATACAATTATAACTACTCCACATATTAAATTTATTATCCTAATAACCTTAATATTAAACTTAGCTTTAAATAGTGAAACAACTGTAGCTAATAAAGTAAACCAAATTAATGAAGCTAAGCATACCCCTATAATAAAGTAGCTTCCCATATCTACTGGTAGCACCGCTCTACTTCCCCCCAGTAATAATGAGCCGTCAATTATTGCTTGAGGGTTTAACCAAGTCACTGCAAAACATGTCCCTATTATTTTTATAATGGATTTATTCAGATCCACAGCCTCTTCAGATTTAACTTCTGGTACTTGCCTCACAAGCCCTGCTCCAATGTAAACTACAGCTATACTTCCTAATAAAAGAATAAGCATTTTTAAAAGGTTGAACCTTTCCATAAGTGCTCCTACCCCAAAAAAGCATGATACTGCAAGCGATATATCAAAGAATATAGTAATAAATGCAACTTGATATGTCTTTAGTATACTTTTACGTATAGCCGTATTTATTACAAATATGTTTTGTGTACCTATAGGTGCTACGTAAGCAAAGCCTACAAGCAATCCTTCCATTAGATATTTATACATCCTTTCCCCCCCTAACTATTACCTCTACAAAATTACCATACCCGCATCTACAATATTGCTTTTTTATTTTAAATTATAACTTATACATATTATCATGTATATACTGAAATATTTTATTGATTTTATTGTGGTTAAATCCTACCTTCCATGCTGTAATATTAACAACTTGAGAAAGAGATATACAATATATAAACCCTATATTTCTTGCATTTGGAAAAATGCTTGTAAATACTGTTGACATTTACCCCTTCCTATTATATAATAAAGAAGTCATCGGGGTGTAGCGCAGCTGGGAGCGCGCGTGGTTTGGGACCATGAGGTCGCAGGTTCAATCCCTGTCACCCCGACCAAAAAGAGTTGTCTAACGACAACTCTTTTTTTATTATAAATTTTTCATGGCTTAAGTATAAAATCACTCCTTTTTCACAAGCTAAACAATGCTTCACTATTTTATTGTTTTTTCTAAATATTATGCTAACATTATTACATAGCTAATAACAACTTAGGAGTGATTATTTTGAATAAAATGTATAATGAAATTTTTAAGACCCTAATTAAGTCCTATCATGAAGATAATTTTGAAAATAAGCTACAGGAATTACTATCAAAAGACAATATTAATAAAACCGAGTTAAGTTCTATAATTTCTTCACTTTGTGGAGTTAATGTAGTCTTCTCAAATAATTACATAAATGATTTAAAAAAAGCTATCCAATATTATGAATCAAATCACAAGATTGTAAATAAAGTTAAACATTGCGACATGGAGTGTGCAGATACGTCTGGAAAAACCCTTTGTCAAGCTTCTTGCCCATTTGATGCCATATTAATAGATAATAAATGTAATACTACCTATATTGATAATGATAAATGCATAGACTGTGGATTTTGTGTAGATGCCTGTCCTACTGGTGCATTAATGGATAAGGTAGAATTTATTCCCCTTTTGAATTTGTTAAAAGGGAATTCTACAGTAATAGCCGCTGTAGCCCCCGCCATTACTGGCCAATTTGGAGAAAGTGCTAATATAGATAAGCTTAGAACCGCCTTAAAAAAAATCGGATTCACAGATATGGTTGAAGTTGCTTTTTTCGCAGATATGCTTACATTAAAGGAAGCTATTGAGTTTGATGAACATGTTAAAGTAAAAGAAGATCTAATGCTTACCTCTTGCTGTTGTCCTATGTGGGTAGGAATGGTAAAGAAGGTATACCACAATTTAGTGAGACATGTATCCCCCTCCATTTCTCCTATGATTGCTGCTGGTAGAGTTTTAAAACAATTAAACCCTAACTGCAAAGTAGTCTTTATTGGACCCTGTATTGCAAAAAAAGGTGAAGCTAAAGACCCCGACCTTTTAGGCGACATAGATTACGTGCTTACCTTCTCCGAACTTAAGGATATTTTTGATACATTAAATATTGAGCCTGAAAAACTTAAGGCAGATGTATCTAGTGAATATGCGTCTAGAGGCGGTAGACTTTATGCTAGGACTGGAGGAGTATCTATAGCTATTGGAGAAGTTATAGAAAGATTATTTCCTGAAAAATACGATTTATTTAATCCTATTCAAGGAAATGGTGTAAAAGAATGTAAGGAATTGCTTACTAAAGCTCAAAACGGGGAAATCAATGCAAATTTTGTAGAAGGAATGGGCTGTGTTGGAGGTTGCGTTGGAGGACCTAAATCATTAATCGATGCAAGCTTCGGAAAAATTAGAGTAGATAAATTTGCACAAAATTCAAAGATTAAAGTAGCCATTGATAGCGATTGTATGAACGAAATCCTAAATAGAATTGGAATTAATAGTGCTGGGGATTTCAAAGATAAAGATAAGACCAAAATATTTCACAGGGAGTTCTAGTTAATATTTCACAATGTAAATCGGATCTAAAATATGATACAATATTAAGTAATCAAAAAAAATAATTCACTGTGCAGATTGGAGGTTTTTATGAAAGCATTATTTGAATATATAAGTCATAGAGATATTAACATACTTAGAATTATAAATAATTCTTGGAAGTGTAAGTTCTTAGATATTGTAATGCCAGCTATGACTTACTTAGGCTCTTTTACTTTTATGTTTATATTTTGCACTTTCGCCTTTTTGTTAAGTAACGCGCTGCTTCATGTCATGGCTATTCGTGCTATGGTTTCTATAACAATAAGTACTGGCATTGGCAAGCTTCTCAAGATAAGTGTTACTAGATTAAGACCATTTATAGATATTCCAAATTTAAATATAAAAAAAATAGGTATAGATAAATACTCTTTCCCCTCAGGTCATACTACCGGTGCATTTTCATTAGCTGTAATAGTAGCTTTATATTTTCCTATTTTTGGCTTTATATCTATACCCCTAGCTTGTTGTGTAGGGATTTCAAGGATGTATATAGGGGTTCATTACCCTACAGATGTAATTGTAGGTGCTTTATTAGGAATTACCTGTTCTTTTCTTACTTACAGGTTCTTTTAAGACCTATGAAAATAACTAAGAGTAGCTATCAGCTTAATTGTCCTGGTAGCTACTCTTAATTAATGCCCATAATTCCTTTTCAAATCTGAGTGTATTACTATATTTATTCATGTTATAATTTTATAAGAGGTGATTAAATGCTAACAAATATTAAAGCTGCAATTTTTGATTTAGATGGTACCCTTATCGACTCTATGTGGGTTTGGGGCAAAATAGATGAACATTATTTTAAAAAGATGAATATGGATTTACCTTCCAATCTTAAAAGCCAAATAGAACATCTTAGCTTCGATGACACTGCAGCATATTTTAAAAGTAATTTTGGTATATTAGATACTATAGAAGAAATTAAAAAGGAATGGACAGATTTGGCCTATGTGGAATATCTTAACAATGTAAAGCTAAAGCCTGGAGTAGTTGAGTTTTTATCTTTGCTTAAAACTCTGAACATAAAGATTGGACTTGCCACAAGTAATAGTAAGGATCTGTTAGAAGCTGTTCTTAATGCTAATGGTATATACCATTACTTTGACTGCATAACTCTTACGAGTGAAGTGTCTAGGGCGAAAAACTTTCCTGATGTATATTTACTTGCCGCTGAAAGATTAGGTGTAGAGCCATCAGAATGTATTGTATTTGAAGATATCCTACCTGCAGTTAAAGGTGCAAAAGCTGCTGGAATGAGGGTAGTAGGCGTATATGATGATTTTTCCAAAGAACAAAGAGAAGATATTATTAGTCATGCAGATATGTTTATATTTGAATATCATGAATTAACTACAGCTATTTAAAACTCATGTAATTACATGGGTTTTTTTTATGAATTTTTTTCATTTCTATAGAATAGTATATATTAAGCATATGCACAAATCTTTCAGTTAACCTCTATTATATTAGTACATAATTGTTGTGAATAAGTACTTTAGAAGGAGAGATACTATTGATTATTTTTCTATTCTCAGTTCTTTTGATATGTTTTGGCATATATTATTCCATCATGAATCAAAAATTATCAACACAAAAAACTCAACTAAAGATTATTTCTAGGCAAAATAGAGAATTCAAATCAAAAATAGCAAGCGTGCGAAGTGCTGAGGGTCCTATTATAATAAAATACAAGGCACCACTTTTTAAATCAGGAACTACAAAAGAAGTTTGCAATCTATATCTAAGCCCCCTGGAAAATTCGCTAGTTCTATCTAGCTTAGTTAAACTTACTCCTGTAGAAATTAAGGATTGTGCTGAGATTTTTGATATTGCATGGTATGAAGTATCTATAAAATCTCAGACTAATATTAATAATAAAGGATGGATAAAAAAAGATAGCATAATTACCCAAGATGACACTGTTAATAATCAAGATGATACAGTTACCTAAATCATCTCCTGCGGAGCTGCATATTAACGACTTCAGAAGGATATTTAGACTCCCACTGAAGTTTTCCCTCTGTTACAGGGTGTAACTCCCACTTATAGACGTAGGCGACTTTCCTTCTGAAATGTCGTTAAAATCAGCAAAAGGCATATATTTTTCACAATATATGCCTTTTAAAATTAATATTAATATCAATCTTTTTTATGTGTCTTTTTATTATGCTTAGCTCCTAAATTATTTGCTTTTTTCTCCTTTTCTTGTTGGCTTGCACAAGAAGGATCTTTTTTTTCGCCCATAGCATTTTTTCCTCCTTTTATAAAAAATTAATCATAGTATCCTTACTATTTTGTTCAATATACAAAATATAATGCTATGAAATTAATAACAAAAATATAATAAGCCAGCATGCTTGGCTTCTTATATGGACTAATTGTATGATTTATTAATAAAAAAGCTTTTCATATATCTTTTTCAAAAATTCTTTTTCACTTAGATTAGTAAAATCTTTCCTAATCTCAACTACTTTATCTTGTGATACTACTACAAATGTTTTTTTCACACTATCTGAATAGACCACAATATTATTAGGTAGTTTAGTCCTC
The DNA here is from genome assembly GCF_011065975.2 of Clostridium sp. FP1. Taxonomy (NCBI): domain Bacteria; kingdom Bacillati; phylum Bacillota; class Clostridia; order Eubacteriales; family Clostridiaceae; genus Clostridium; species Clostridium sp. FP1. The sequence goes on from NZ_JAAMNJ020000001.1 coordinate 4,938,181, forward strand.
TCTTCCAATAAATTAGCACCATAACGATTAAATTTACTTAATAATCTATTTTCATAGAATTTAATTATTATAGGATAGTCACTTTGAAACATTGTATAGCTTAAATAATTACCGTCGTTACCACCAGAATAGCCTACTCTTTGGGCTATTATACTTTTATCAAATTTAATATAAGGACTTTCATCATTATTTCCTACAACCCCAAAATCCTTAGTTGTTAAATTAAATTTATGGGTTGGCACATCATTTTGTAAAGTTTCACTACTAAAAAGAATTGAACCAATGCCAAGTATTAAAACTAAATATATTGAGACTACTACACTGCCTATAGTTATACCCATATTAATGTTTTTTGAATGCTTTTTTTTATCAATAAATTTTCGCACACAAATCATAATTATTATAGAAATGCATATTGTTATTATTATTAAGAAAGAAATATTAAATCCTGTAGTATCAAAAATTAACAGTTTTAAAAATATAAATAATATTATTAAGCCATAGCTATTTCTTAATATACTTTTTATCCTTACTTGCTTATAGTTACTATAATTCATGCCTTTATCCTTTTTTAACTTAGCCCTAACTTTTATGACCCAAATTAAAAAGCTAATAAATCCTCCACTATTTATAATTATAAGGGAAGACATTGTAACTATTGATAAGATGCCCATATTAGATGCTAGTACAAAACCTCCATCTCCCATAAATAATTGGATATATAGATTGAAACTCAATAGAAGAGTTAAAAAAAACTGAATTCCCATATTATATAATGAAGCTTTGAAAACTAATTTAAACTTTTCCTCTTCATCAGTATGAATAGAAATAGCTTCCTTATCCCCATGTGTATAAAATATTTGAGTTTTTACATGCTCACATACATATGTCCATCCTGCCGCCTCACAATATTCCCTATATTCTAGAGCTACATCACTATCTTTATGATCAAAAACAGAAACCCTATTAAGTACGTCTACTGAATACTTTATTTTCTCTATTTCTGTTTTCTTAAACTTAAAAAAAACTCCTTTTATAGATTGTAATAACCATCCTTTTTTTGCCATTTCATCAAGATATTCTTCTACAGCAGAACATTCATAGGGTAAATACATAAATATTGTTGTCTTTGTATCCTTACTTCTCATAATCTTACACCTCCACTCTATATTTTAAAATTCTCTTTATATCTCTCCATATACAATACTCCATCATTGGCCATAGTAATTAATCTTCTATACTCCTCTAGTAGTATTTCTTTTCCCTTATCAGTAATTATATAACTTCTTTTTCTGCCTTTCACTTCTGTTTCTATTATCATATCTTCCTTTTCAAACTTAGAAAGAAGCGCATATAACGTCCCAGGGCCAACCTTTACACGGCCTTTTGAAATTTCAATTACAGCCTCCATAATATCTACCCCGCACATTTCTTTGAGTAAGGACATTAATATATAATACATTGGTTCTGTTAAATTTTGAAATTGCTCTCTTGCCATTTCTTATCACCTCTTCAATATCGAGTATCGATATATATAATCTCAGTATATTATCGACACTCGATATTGTCAATGTATTTTTCCATTTGTTTAAATTTTTATATCATTCACTAAAAAAAGAGATTTGCCACCTTTGGATTATTGGGTAATCAGCAAATTAAATTGGACTTCATAAAACCATTAGGTATTTTTGTTATGATAGGTGGTATAATTATATTCAAGTTAAAGTTGGAAAATCAAGCAAAGTTATTAAAACTACAAATATAAGTATTTTATATTTTGCTAAGGGGTTTGTTGATGCAAGTTAGAAGCAATTTCTTTCTTTATCTCTTTCCTAAACACAATTCAGCTCACCACCTAAGCGGTTGGAGTATTCTTGTGAAATTTGATAAATCAAACTAACAATCTTGTTAGAACTAAAGGAGTTTACTATGCGAATAATATCTGAAAACAACCTATGTACAAACAGACCATATATAAATTTGAAGAAATTACCAATAAAAAGTTCATTGAGAGTTGGTGAAATTACTGGAGCTGGTTTTAAAAGTACTTATATAATAAATCAAGATACACAAAACTTATCTACTAATGAGAATTACACTATAGAATTTAGTAACGGAATTGAGAAAATAACACTTGATACGGCACTATTGAATGAAAGATTATTAGTTGAAGTCAATTATTCATCTAAAACTAGTAATAAATCTGCTAAATTCAAGATTTACCTTGTTTTAGATTGTATAAAATACGCCTTACCATTTAGTTCATTTGAAGATATTTATGATAATTGTATGAATATCTTAGCTAGAGAACTCCATGGAAAAGAAGAATTAACTTACATAAAAGAAAGTTTTAAAAGTTTAGAAAATGATGAAATCTCAGTAAATGTAGAGTTAAATTTAGAAAGATTAAAAGAATTTAAAGATAGGGTGAATTACAAAAGAAATATTGATTATTTTGTTGTAAATAACATTTCTTCAACTACTTCAAAGTATGATATAAACACTAAACCTAAAAAAATACTAGCAAGTAATATTTTAAAAGTTCTAAGATATGACTATCCTACAAGACTTTATAAAATAGTCGAGCCCATTGATAACATGACTAAAATAAAATTATACGAAACCGACATTATTTGTGACCTGGGTGAACTTAATTTCCCTACTGTTAGCATCTACACCGAGTATGGACTTGGAAAATTATTAGATGTTAAAAATAATGTTATCCCAAATACTAATTCCTTATTATTATTTGCTAATATACTAGACCTTGGACTCGAAGTTTTAAACTAGAAATACTATAAAAAAAGAGCTAGAAATTTATTCTAGCTCTTTTTTTGATAAATTATACTATTTTAGTTGTCCATTCTTCACAGTTCCATACATCTGTTACTATATCTTGATAAAAGTCTGGCTCATGGCAAACTATAAGTATACTTCCTGTATATTCTTTTAGGGCCCTCTTTAACTCATCTTTAGCATCTACATCTAAGTGATTGGTAGGCTCATCTAGGATTAATATATTAGTTTCCCTGTTTAGGAGTTTCGCAAGTCTTACCTTTGCTTGCTCTCCGCCACTAAGCACAGTAACTTTACTTTCAATATGCTTTGTAGTAAGTCCACATTTAGCAAGTGCAGATCTTACCTCACCTTGAGTAAAGCTAGGGAATTCTTGCCAAAATTCTTCAATACAATTATTGCGGTTGACTCCCTTTATTTCTTGCTCATAGTATCCTATATATTGATAATCTCCTAAGTTTGTATGACCCGAAAGAGCTTTTATATCACCCATAAGACTTTTTAGTAAAGTTGTTTTTCCAACACCATTAGCACCAGTTAAAGCAATCTTTTGTCCTCTTTCCATATATAAATCTAATGGCTTAGATAAGGGGCTATCATATCCAGTAACTAAATCTACAGTTTTAAATATTATTTTCCCTGAAGCTCTTGCAGATTTAAAATTAAATTGTGGTTTTGGTTTATCTTTTGTAACTTCTATTCTATCAATTTTATCCAATTTCTTTTGTCTTGATTTTGCCATTCCACTAGTAGAAGCTCTTGCTTTATTTTTAGCAACAAAAACCTCTAGTCTAGTAATTTCCTTTTGCTGTCTTTCATAATCAGCTTCCATTTGTAGCCTTTTAGCCTCATGAATTCTCAAAAATTCTTCATAAGAGCCTATATATCTAGTTAATTTTTTATTTTCTACATGATATATTATATTAATTGCATCTTTTAGGAATTCAATATCATGGGATATTAGGATAAATGCGCTTTCATAATTTTGAAGATATCTCTTAAGCCACTCTACATGCTGCTCATCCAAAAAGTTAGTAGGCTCATCAAGAAGCAAAACATCTGGAGCTTCTAATAAAAGTTTTACAAGGAGAACTTTCGTCCTTTGTCCTCCACTTAAATCTGCAACATCATTTTCAAGGCCAACATCTTTAAGTCCAATTCCTGCAGCTACCTCATCTATTTTAGAATCAATAGCATAGAATCCATTGTTATCCAATTGATCTTGAATTGTTCCCATTCTATCTAATAATTTTTCTAGCTGCTCAGGTGACGCATCTCCCATCTTGTCTGTTACATCTATCATTTCCTCTTCTAAATCAAAAAGATATTTAAAGGCCTCCCTTAAAACTTCTCGAATAGTTTTTCCTTTTTGCAAAACAGTATGTTGATCCATATATCCCACTCTTACGCTGCTCGACCATTGAACTTCCCCTTCATCTGGCATAAGCTTACCCGTAATAATGTTCATAAATGTTGATTTACCTTCTCCGTTAGCACCTATAAGCGCTATGTGTTCGCCTTTAAGTAATCTAAAAGATACATCTTCAAATATTGCTCTGTCACCAAAGCCATGGCTCATATTTTTTACTACTAATCTACTCATTTGTTTTTCTCCTTAATATAGTGTAATTTTTTATATTTGTAATTTTTTATATTTTAAAAGCATTTCTACTCATGCACTTATTTGTTTTTAATAACTGGATATTGTATACGGATTCCCACTCAAAGAAAATCCCTCCAATTTTTATCTAAATACCCTTAATCCAAGTGTGCATTTAAAAATGGCACATATATTAGTGTAATTTATAACTGCACTTTTGTCAAAAGAATTTTATGGATTTTATATTAGAAGTTAATTCAATGTGGTATACTACTATAGATAAATAACTTGATATTTTCAATTAAGAATTGTTTTATTACCCTAAACATATAGATAGTGTTAACACTGTCTAACAATACAGGAGGAATTTAAAATGAGTTGTAAATTTTACTTATATAGAGGTAAAGGCAGAAATGCAGAAAATGGTCACCTTTGGATATATGCCAACGAAATCGAAAATGTTGATGGTGAATATGAAAATGGAGATATAGTTGAAGCATATAATTTTAGAGGAGAGTTTATTGGAAAAGGATTCATAAACGACGTTTCTAAAATTGCCATAAGAATAATGACCCGAGATATTAACGAAGAAATAAATGAAGAGTTTTTCAGAAAAAGACTTCGGGCCGCTTGGGCATATAGAAAAACAGTTATAGACACTTCTAGTTGTAGATTCCTATTTGCAGAAGCAGATTTTGTGCCTGGAATGATTATAGATAAATATGAAGACTATTATGTTATTCAATCCTTAGCACTAGGTATAGATAAATATAAAGATATAATTGTTAAGCTACTAACAGATGAATATAATGCAAAAGGCGTATATGAAAGAAGTGACGCTAGAGTCCGCGAGCTTGAAGGGATGCAGCAGACAAAAGGCTTTTTAACAGAGCCCTTCGATACTAATTTAGAAATTATTGAAAACGGTGTTAAATATCACGTTGACATTGAAAATGGTCAAAAGACTGGATTTTTCCTAGACCAAAAAGAAAACAGAGCGGCTATCCAGAGATTATGCAAGGATGCTGAGGTTTTAGATTGTTTTACCCACACAGGTTCTTTTGCGCTTAATGCAGGTATAGCTGGTGCTAAAAGTGTACTTGGAGTAGATATTTCTGACTATGCAGTAGAATGCTCTAGAAAAAATGCAGAGCTTAACGGACTTTCAGATATAGTTAAATTCGAATCTCATAATGCCTTTGACGTGCTACGCGAATGGTCAAGAGAAGGAAGACAATATGATGTAGTAATACTAGATCCACCTGCATTTACAAAGTCACGTTCTACTATAGACGGTGCTACAAGAGGATATAAGGAAATAAATCTACGTGGTATTAAATTGGTTAAAACCGGCGGCTATTTTGTAACTTGCTCTTGCTCTCATTTTATGTACCCTGATTTATTCAGAGATACCATAGCTGAAGCGGCCTTAGATGCTAATCGAACACTTAGACAAGTAGAGTTTAGAACTCAATCAGCAGATCATCCAATACTATGGAATTCTGATGAATCTTACTACTTAAAGTTTTATATATTCCAGGTGGTTTAAAACGGAAAAGGTATAATCTATTATTATAGTGTTTTATCAAAAGGAGCTATCTAGAAATAGTAATTACTTCTATTTTCAGATAGCCATTTTCTTAAACTATAATCCCATCCTTATATTCTGGAACCTTATCTATAATGTCTTTTTTGCAGCAGTATTCCAAATCTGCTTCAAGTCCTAGCTCTGTAATCCTTTTGTAGTGACTTGCATATTTTATAAAACTATGAATATCTTCATTGTTTTTATAAATATAGTGAGAAGTTACAGCAATGTCTGTTAGCTCTGCTTGTACCAAGCTTAATACGCAATCTATTATGTACCCACTACATAAAAAATCATCTATAGAAAATTCACCATAAGTTCCAGCATTAACTATTACTACATCTTTATTTAATTCCACTATTCTTTTTGCAGTAGCCTTAGCGTTTACCATGGCACCTATTATAATATTGCTGGCACCCACGCAGCCCTTTATAGCTTTAGTGCCATTAGTTGTAGTCATAACAAGAGTTTTGCCTTCTATAGTCTCTCTGGTATATTCTAATGGAGAATTAGAATAGTGAAATCCCTCTATTTTCAATGCATTTCTCTCTCCGCCAAGCATAAACTCCTCTTTGCTATTTCTCACAATACCCGCAGCATCCTCCACTGTTAAAACAGGAATAACACCTGTGCATCCATTATTCATTGCAGTAGTTATTACACTAGTAGCCCTAAGCATATCTATTACTACCACTGTTTTGTTTGCTATTTTTTCTTTTTTTATATCATCAGCAGAAACTATTATATCTATTCTCATATCCTTCGCTCCCCTTTAATATTTTTTTGTCTTATGTCACGCACATATAATTATAGTACATATTTCTATTTTATATAATAGTCTAGGATGAAGTACCCCTATAAAATTTCATTTGTAGGCGTATAATACTATCCCCATGGATTCCATTCTAAAATTTATTTAAGAATCAAAATTAATTTTCCTCATATAAAGCTAAATATCTCTTATATCCAAATTTATATAATAGAAGCACTCCAAGTAACATTAATATTAAATCATATATTATTACACTGAGCCCTTTTGTATTGTTATTCATTATCAAATTGAACAATTTTGTCACATTAAGGTCAACTAGATTATTGAGTGGCCATATCTCAAATAAGATTCCTGTAGCTATTACATAAAATCCAAGTAATATATATGCTATAAACTTCTTCTGCGTAGCTGTTATTACTCCCAAAACAAAGATTGAAAAAGCAGCGGAAGACAGAGATATAACTACCAATATTAGGATAATATATGATATTTTTGAAACGTTATACACACTCATAAATGCACCGGTAGCAATATCTTTTACAACTGTATTGCTTACCCCTTTGATAATAATAAGATACAACATAAAAATACCATGGCTTACTGCAAAAACAATGAAAGTTATTAAAGTATTTACTGCTAATTTAACTTTAAAATAAGTTTTTATATTTATAATTTCCAGTAACTTATTTATAAATCCCGACTCCTTATCTTTAATTATTGATGTAGAATAAATTAAACCTGCTAGCACTGGTCCTATAAACCCTATATAGGAAAAATTAGAAATTCTCATGTAATAATCCACCCCATCTAACCCTGGAAATGGAAAAGCTATTTCTGCTAAATAAGGTATCACAAGTGATGTTAAAATTATTAAAATGAAAATTATAGTTCGCAAGGAAAATATGTTTTTTTGAAATTCTAGTTTAAAATATATCTTCATGTATGTGCCTCCTTTACTAATATTTATCTGTTACAGCGCCTATGGTAGCTGCCTTAATATACTTTTTATCCTTTAAGGCTTTTAAATCCTCCACATTTCCACTTACAACTACTCCTATTATTTTTAAATCCTCTTTATTAATTTCATCATTTCCATTGCTTAAAGTGTTATAAAGACGTTCATATCTACCGCTATAATCTTTCTTTCCTTTTCCTCTAATAATTGCATCTATGAAGTCTTTCTCAGGATTCTTAATTGAAATTCCTTGTCTATCTAAAGCTTTTATACCGTATACATCGTATTCCTCAAGTATTGATTTACTTGAATCATATTTATCATTTTTAGAGAAGGTATTTACCCAATACCAATTTAAAGTAATATCCCTTGGAATCATCGTTTTAACTTGTTCAAGGCTATAAGTTTTATCAAAGGATAGTGATATCTCCATTAATTTATTGCTACCTATTTCATTAAGATCTACTAAATCATTTATATAGCTTTCATATTTTGTAGCTGGATTATAAAACTTCATAACATGCTTGCCTACTTTGTTAAATTTTGTGATTTTGTCTAAATCTTCTGTTGATTCAGCAGCGCTTTCAAATAAATAATCACCCATGTCACCATAAATACCATTAATCAAAGGCATATAGGTATAACCCTCTTTATAACTTCCATCAGTTATAGGCTTACTTCCTAAAAATCTATATCGAACATAATCTATTTGTCCAACCATAATTCTGTCATCAACCTGGGTATTTCCAACGTAAGCATTAGGCATAGCTACATTAAACCAATCTTCTAATTCATCCTCCGTTTTATTACTCATCGTGTTTAAAATAGTGGCATTTAACATTAATACTATAAAGCTTACAATAATTAATATCATAAAACTTACTATTATAGTTCTTATTATTGAAAAAGTTTTAGCTCTTTTAATGGTATTATTAAAAGTAGGTTTTTCTTTCACTTCAAACAATTCTCTTAATTTTTCATCATCACTTTTCATACTTGTCCCTCCAAACTTTTTTAAATTGCTCCCTAGCTCTAAAGAGATAGGTTTTAACTGTATTTTGATTTATATCTAAGAGTTCCGCTATCTCCTTATAAGACAAGCCCATGTCGTATTTAAAAAACAACAGATTCTTATGAATATCACTAATTGAATTTAGAATCACAAGAATTTCTTCCCTTTTTTCTAGATCCAATATAAAATCTTCAACTAGCTTACTATCTGTTAGACTTTCTTTAAAAATTTCTTCATCAATACTCAGATGAACACGTCTATTGTTTTTTCTACACAAATCATAATATTTATTGGTTGCTACCTTAAAAAGCCATGAGGACAACTTATCATCCTGTATACCATCAATGTACTTTAGTGCATTATAGAAGGTATCTTGGACTATGTCTTCAGCATTGACTTGGCTACAGCCAAGCTTAATCAAATACTTATGTATGAGATTCATCTTTTTGTCGAACATCTCATTGATTAATTCATTGCTCATCATATCCCCCTTCCATAAAACAAGTTAGTTAATAGTTTTAGTTTTGAAGTACTTCTGTTATTATGACGTTTCAAATATAAATATGTATACATTTATTTTACACTAAATAATAAATCCACCAAACATTTAACTATTTGGTGGATTTTTAACATCTAATATTTACTTAATAAATTAATTTTCAAATAGTAAAACGCAATGTGCATTTTTGAAATAAGCTCTTTTTTCTTAGAGGATGCTAACAAAAGTATATATTGCGCAGAATGCATTTGAGTAAGCTCTAGTAATTCAAAATTTATTTTAATTACAGATGCGTAAAGAAAAATGCATGTTTGAGTGAAGCGAGTTTGCATTTTTTAGCAGCTATAATTAAAATAAATTTTAGAATTACTTAGCGATACGAAAGCATTTCTAGCAATATATACTTTTCGTTATAGCATGCTCTAAGAAAAAAAATATACCTATTCCTTATTTTCTTTCCATATTAAAAATCCTATAAGAAACACCGATGCATCTTTAAAGTCTCTTATATCAAAATTTGTTTCTTTCTTAATCTTATCTAATCTATAGATAAGAGTATTCCTATGAACATATAGTTTCCTAGCAGCATCACTTATATTAAGACCACAATTTACAAATTGCTCAATAGTTACTATCATTTCACTGTCCATAGCATCGAATTTGTCTTTGAGCATTCCTAACAGTTCTTGCTTAATTTTAACATCTACATTATATACAATTTTCTCAAATAGCATCTTATTGTAACTAAATGTATGGTCTTTTATATCGAATTTTTTACCTAGTTCCATACATTGAACAGCATCATTATAAGCTTTTTTAAGTCCTTTTATATCATAAGTTCTATCTGCATAACTTACATAACATTTGCAATACAAATCTGATGAGATAGATTCCTTTATACTTTCTGCGTGCTCCTCTACTTCATCAAAATCACCAATTACAATTATGCTATCATTATATATTAAACTTACAACTGGCTCATTATCATATATTTGTTTTATGACGCTCAGCGATTCATACTTACTTCCATCTACGCTCACTAATAGGGTATAACACCCATCTTCAAGAAAAGGTAAATTGTGATTAATATTATCAATAGAAATTTCTCTATTTTCTAAAATATCAATAACCGCTTGTTCTTTAGTTAAAAAATGCTCTGTATATTTGTTTTCAATAACATATTGGAGTAAAGATGTACAATTTCCATACTTCTTTTCTAAACTTATTATGCCTTTAACACGTCCAAGCATAATAGTATAGTTGGTTATATGTGAATTTTCAATATCTAAGTCACTAATATATAGCGCAATTCCATCTTCTGTAACTACATTAAATGGTATATTTGAAGAATGACTTAAATCCCTCAAGAATTCTGTAAAATTGTACATATTGAATTTCCCCCTATATTATTGTGTTTTCCGTTTCTTTGTCAAAGACATGAATTTTATTTGTATCTAGTGCAATTTTAATTTTATCGCCAACTTTGGCTGACGACGATCCGTTAACTCTAGCTACAATACTTATATCTCCTTTTGACAGGTAAATATTAGTCTCTGCACCCATAAGCTCAGTAACTTCAACTTTCGCTTCTATAACTGAATTTTTATTCTTGGAAAGAAAGTCAATACCATCGTCAATGTCTTCTGGTCTAATACCCATTAAAACAGTTTTGCCTATAAATGATTTTTCTTTCAAAATTTGAGCTTTATCCTTTGGTAGTACTATAATTTCATTATCAAAAGATAGTACTACTTCACCCTTTTGTTCTAAAACCACAGCTTCCATAAAGTTCATTTGAGGACTTCCTATAAATCCGGCAACAAACATATTAACTGGATGCTCATATATATTATGAGGAGTATCTACTTGTTGAGCAAGTCCATCTTTCATTACAACTATTCTTGTTCCCATAGTCATAGCTTCTGTTTGATCATGAGTTACATATATAAAAGTTGTTTGAAGTTTATGATGAAGTTTTGCTATTTCTGTTCTCATTTGAACTCTAAGTTTAGCATCTAAATTTGATAGTGGCTCGTCCATTAAGAATACCTTTGGATTTCTTACTATAGCTCTTCCAAGTGCTACCCTTTGCCTTTGTCCACCTGATAATGCCTTTGGTTTTCTATCAAGTAAATGTTCTATATCAAGTGTTTTAGCTACATCAGTAACCTTTTGTTTTATTTCATCTTTTGGCATTTTTCTTAATTTTAGCCCGAATGCCATGTTATCATATACAGTCATATGAGGGTATAATGCATAGTTTTGGAAAACCATAGCGATATCTCTATCCTTAGGCGCCATATCATTTACGAGTTTATCACCAATATATATTTCGCCTTGTGATATTTCTTCAAGACCTGCTATCATTCTTAAAGTTGTTGATTTACCACAGCCTGATGGTCCTACAAAAACTATAAATTCTTTATCTTCTATTTCAAGATTAAAATCCTTAACCGCTGTTACGTTTCCAGTATAAATCTTGTATAAATGCCTTAATGATAAATTTGACATAGTATATTCCTCCTAGATTTACATTCTATATATTTTTCTATATATACATATTGTAAACCTTTAAACTGCAATTATCTAGTTGCAAAACACCCAAAAGTGGTAAAGCTAATTTGTAGAAAGACACAAATGTCCTTGTGCTAGATTTCAAAATTTTTCCCTTGATATAGATCTAATTCCTTTAATTTATTATCTATAGAATTTAAAACTTCCCATTTTTTCAAACTCCACATCGGACCTATTAGCAGATCCCTTTGCGCATCCCCTGTTAATCTATGAATGACCATATTTGGTGGAAGCATAGCTATTGACCTGGTAATTATATCTATATACTCATCTTTTTCCAAAAACTTAAGCTTTCCAAGGTTGTATAACTCAACCATTGGTGTATGCTCTACAAGATAGAGCAAATGCATTTTTATACCCTTTATATCACTATGTGCCACATAGTCTATTGTTTTTAACATGTCCTCTTCAGTTTCGCCAGGTAGGCCAAATATAGTATGAACCACCACATCAATATTTCTTTTATTAAGCCCTTTTAGCGCCTCTTCAAATTTTGATAATTTATATCCTCTATTAATAATTTTTGCACTTTCGTCCTTACTGGTTTGAAGCCCTAATTCTACCCAGGTATATACTCTACGTGAGTATTCTTCTATAAGGTCTAATACATCCTCATCTAAGCAATCAGGTCTAGTAGCTATAGCAAGTGCCACTACCCCCTCTTGTGATATTGCTTCCTCGTACTTTTCTCTTAATACTTCTATAGACCCATATGTATTGGTATAGGCCTGAAAATAAGCAATATACCTTCCTGTTTTCCACTTTTTACTCATCATATTAACTATATCTTCAAATTGACTTGTGATAGAAAATTTCCTATCCCCACCAAAATCTCCTGAACCTCGCTCGCTACAAAATAAACATCCTCCACTGCTAATAGTTCCATCCCTATTAGGACAAGAAAATCCAGCGTCCAAAGCAACCTTAAAAACCTTATCACCAAACTTCTCCCTTAAAAAATAATTCAAACTGTGATATTTTTTGTCACCCCATGTTTTCTGCATTAATCTCATCCTTTCTCTATTAAATCATCATCTGCGATGCTGTAATTAACGACTTCAGAAGGATATTTACCCCCTTGTAGACCTCTGGAGTAGATAACAATTCTCAATTGTTATCCCCCCACTTATAGAAATGGGAGACTTCCTTCTGAAATGTCGTTAAATCATCTCCTGGGTCGCTATAATTAACGACTAATCATTAGCCTAGTTATTTTATAAGAGACTAGGCTAATTATACCTTATAGTCTATAGAGAATGTATTAATTATAATTTATCTACTGTAAAGTCTTTTAAATTTAATTTCCATTTACCAATAATGTCTGTTTCTGAACTATTAATATTTGATTTAGGAATTACTTCATATGTCATACTATCCTCACCAAAAGAAGAAAATACTATTTGCACTTTTTCTATAGGATAATCTTTTTCAAAATTAACAGGAATCATATCTCCATTCTCTACTGTATAAACTCTAATATATTTTCCCATGTTTTCCTTAGTATATTGGACAAGCAGAAACTTTTCATCTAAAGAGAAGGTCATAAACTCCACTTTGCAATTAAAAAGCAAATCTAAAGTGATTAGCTCTTTTCCAATTGGTTTCTCCTTAACTATTATATCAGACCCTCCACCTTGCGATGACTGATTCCCTGATTTTCCAGCATCTCCTTGGACTGCTAGAGACTCATCAATACTCACAATTCCAATAAATGAATTTTTATTATAGGTACTAACTGCAAGTTTTTCTCCTTCATAACTAAAATTCATTGGGCTGAATTCTTTTAAGGGCACCATTATTTTATACAACTTCGCTACATCATCTCTTGAATATACGTATTTAGGAAATCCCGCTACATCAATAATCAAATTAGTTTTTACATTTTTTTTGTCTCTATATCTAATACCTACTCCTTCAACAAACGCTTCTTTTTGTGGCATATTATTAATTTCACTTATTTTGTATTCTGCACCATCTTTGACAACTTTAATAGAATATTCATCCAAGCTACACAATGGACTAACTATGGAGGTTCTTGTAACTCTAACCTTAAAAATCCCACTCCTACCAACTTCATTACTCTCTGTAACTTTATAGCCCTTTATCTTTACATCATTAAGTTTCACCTGGTCATTTTTTTTCGATAATTCCTTAGTATATAATTTCTTACCATTTTCGTAATCTTCCTTCATTAGGAAGCTCATATAATTATCAACTACATTAGTTGCACTTTTAATTTCAAAAGCATTTACTTTTGCCTTTTCTTCACTCTCTTTTTTTGCACATCCTGTGAAAGATAAAATATAAAATACTATTAATAAACAACTTAAAATTTTTTTCAATATTTTCACTCCTTTTTAATTCAATTTTGATTAATGATATAGCTTATAATTACCTTTACACTTATGATTTAAAAAATTAAATCATCATCTGGGATGCTGAAATATCATTAAATTCATTATTATAATTATAGTTTCCCACTAAATAAAATTTTAATTTATAAAATCATTATTTATTATTAATCAGTATACATATATTTATAAAGATAACATCTTATTTGTATATATTTAACAATTCAATAATTTTATGGAGGAGATATTTTGAAAAAAAACATCAGTTCAATATTTCAAACTGCAGCTGTATTTATAGGTACTATAGTTGGTGCGGGCCTTGCTTCTGGCCAAGAGATAACTCAATTTTTTAGCACTTATGGATATGTGAGCTTTTGGGGAATTCTCATATGCGGTTTAATCTACATTGTAATTAGTTCTATTATAGTTTCTATTAGTCTAAAATATAAATTAAGTTCCTATACTGAACTTATAACTATTGTAAGCCCAGGTTTTTTTGGTGTAATTACAGATATTTTTACCAGTTTCTTCTTAATTACTGGTGCTGCCATCATTTTAGCTGGAAGTGGTGCACTTGTTCATCAATATTTTGGTATTTCAAAATGGATAGGAATCTTACTTATGTCTATAATTTCTTTGTATACGTTGCTTAAGGATACCAAGGGGCTAATAACTATAAATTCCTTCATAGTACCTATTCTTACCACGATTATTATAACTATATTCGTTTTATACTTAGTACTTTACAAAGATATGGTAAACGCTTCCTATATAAAACAAATACCTTCTTATAAAGTCAATACCATTCCTGCTCAATGGTTTTTTTCAACCTTACTATATGCTGGTTTTAATATGCTGTGCTGTAGTGGTGTGTTAGTTCCAATTAGTCAAGAAATAAAACATAAACGTATCCTTATTCCCGGAGTTATAATAGGAGCTTTAGGCTTAACCATATTATGCTATTTGATAAATATAATGCTTTTATTAAATATACCTCAAATTTTCAAATACGAGATTCCACTACTATACATAACAAACCGTTTTGGTATGTTAATGCAAATTCTTTTGCTTTGCGTAATTTGGTTTGAAATGTTTTCCACTGAGGTTTCTAATATTTATAGCGTAGGCAAAACTTTGGAGAAAAAGTTTAATATATCTTATAAAAAAGCTGTATTTTTAATACTTATTATAGCTTTGCCTATTTCGCAAATTGGATTTAAAAATTTAATTAGAGTCCTTTATCCTGGTTTTGGTGCAATAAGTCTTATTTTTATGATCCAATGTATTATATTTTATAGTAAAACCACTAAAAAACATAATTGACATTATATATATCCAATTGTACAATTCTTATATATCGTAAGATGCATAAAAATAATTATTAATTGAAGGACTCTAACCATATTTATTTAAATGCACCTGTAAATTAAACTTGTAGTACAAGGAGATTAAAATGATTAATAAAGATACAGAAGAATTAAACAATTCCAATTTTTTAAGTGTGCTAGAAAAATGCTCTTTATGTCCTAGGAGATGCTCTGTTAATAGATTAGATGGAGAATTAGGCTTTTGCACTGCTTCTATGGATGTTAAAATAGCTAAAGTCAGCTTACATCAATGGGAAGAACCATGTATTTCTGGTACATTTGGTTCTGGAACTGTATTTTTCTCAAATTGCAATCTAAACTGTGTATTTTGTCAGAATCATACCATAAGTCAGAAAGGTACTGGGAAAAGAGTATCAATAGATGGCCTTAGTGAAATCTTTTTAGAGCAACAAATGCGAGGTGCCCACAATATAAATTTAGTTACGCCAACCCACTATGTACCACAGATAATAGAAGCACTAAAAATTGCTAAAAGTAGGGGCCTTACCATTCCTATTCTCTATAATTCAAATGCATATGAAAGTATAGATACAATTAAATCCTTAAGTGGTTTTATTGATGTTTATTTACCAGACTTAAAATATTATAAAAATAAATATGCTCTTAAATATTCAAAAGCTCCTAATTATTTTAACATAGCTAGCGAAGTTCTTACTGAAATGGTTTCCCAAGTAGGAGAAGTTAAATTTGATGATGCAGGTCTAATTCAAAAGGGAGTAATAATTAGACACCTAATGCTACCAGGCTTATTATTTGATTCTAAAAAAATAATAGATTTTATATATTCTACCTTTCATGATTCGGTATATATTAGCTTAATGAATCAATATACACCTATGCATAAGGCGGCTAAATATCCTGAAATAAACAAACCTTTAAACCCTAATCATTATGATACTCTAATTGACTACTGCATAAACCTAGGTATCACCAAATGCTTTATTCAAGAAAGTGGAACTGCCTCTATTGACTTTGTACCTGATTTTGATTTAAATGATGTATAAATTTTCTATAAGTAAAAGGTCTCCATGATTTTAATCATGGAGACCTTTTAAGATATAATCATCCTGTATGCTTTCATTTTGGTCCCTCATAGTAACCTTCATAAAAACTATATCTTATATCTTTTCAATTCATCTTTAAATGAGCTTGTTATCTTCTTAAATTCAAATATACTATCAATAAGCTTCTTTATTTCATTTGTATAACTTCCAACACTTGCACTTACCTCTTCTGAAGATGCAGAATTTTCTTCTGCAATTGCAGCTAGAGACTCTATTGTTTCATATATACTTGCAATAGATTTGGCTTCTCTATCTAAATCATTTATAGTATTTATCATTGATGTTGAAACTGTTCTAACAGACATTGTAGCCTCATAGCTTATGTCTCTTACTTCTTCTAGCCCCTTAGTTTCATTTTGGAGAATATCATACTGATCACCAATTTTATCAACAAGTGTATTTATCTCCTTAACAAATTGTATTAAATTACTATTAATTTCCTCTACAGCACTTTTAGACTGTTCTGCAAGTTTTCTAACCTCATCTGCAACTACAGCAAAACCCCTACCTTGTTCGCCTGCACGAGCTGCTTCTATAGATGCATTTAGGGCAAGTAGATTTGTTTGCTCCGCTATCTGGGAAACAATTGATACTATATTTGTTATGTCACGAGCCTTTGTTTCTAAGCTAATACCATTATCCTTAACCTCTTGAAATTTCTCTAGTGTTCCAAGTATATTTTTGCTAGTACTATCAACACTTTCATAGCTATTATTTATCTTTACAATAGCTTTTTCTAATTCATCCTTATTATCATTTTCATTTTTAACAATATCCTTCAATGATCTAATATTGTCATTTAAAATTAAAACAGCATTTTCAGTATTCTCTGCTTGACTTACAGAACAGCTAGCCATTTGATCAACCACTCCTGATATGTCTTCAGAGGTATTGTTCATAGTATGTGAGATTTTATTTATATTTTCAGCGAAAGTATCCATCTCATCAGTTACACCTTTAAACTCAACAAAATCTGTTCTAAACCCTTTTTTATACCCTTTAAGTTTTTTATATAGCTCTTCATATTCATCCCCAGTGACTATATCTCCATCTTCAACGTAATTATTGCTATTGATTTGGTCTATAGTTTGTGAAATTAGCTTTGCAGGTCTTCCCATTATAAAAGAGGCAAGGCTTGAAGTAGCTCCAGAAATTACAGCAAGGCCTAATACCTTTGCCATATTATCTAATCCCACTATTGGCATAGCTAAGAGTAAAGATATAATAAAAGTAAATGCCCCTACCTTTCCAGGTATATTCTTAATAAAGCCTAAAGATAAGATTTTATTAATTTTATATGTTTTCTTATAATAAATATCCTTTTCAAAGGTAAGCTTTAAACTTAAACTATCTGATGTTTTTTCTAATTGTTCAATTTCAATTTTCTCATTAAAGTACTCACAAGTTCCATCTAAAAGCCCTAGAAAATAATCAAACATTCCTCTTTTAGAATTGTAAGTAAAGATAGCCTGGCGACTTGAAATAGGTGTTATACCTACTAGTGGTGGTTTAGCTCCAGCAAATTTTTTCGTCATTACTACATGTATATCAAATAGCGATTTTAAAAATGAATATACATTTTCAGTGTCAAAAAACGCAGGGAAGTCTCTATGAAAAGCCACTAAATTGTCTTTTCCTATGATTCCCCACAATTTATCAATGGGTATATTTTGTTTTTTTGATATATTGTCAATTACACTTTTAACTTGTCCATCATCTACATTCTCTACTGGTGAAAATATCTTACTAGAATTCCACCCCACGGATTGCATAGCACTATCAACTACACTCTCACCGTAAAGTTTTCTACAAGTTTTCATCCAAGTAGCTACTACTGTTCCCTTCATAAAGCTAATCCCCCTATTTTATCTATTGTTTATCTTTCATTATCTAGGTTATTAACTGACTCTTCTCTTTGACATACCACTTTTTTCTCTAATATACATTATAACCTAATAGAGGTACTTTGTTAATAACATTTATCATTAATTTATGATTTTTTTTTATTTTCTTATTAATTAGTGTTAACTATACCTTAAACTCTACTCTATCTAGCCTTGCAATTACTTTAATATCTGTATGTTTAACCGTGTCAGTTCTTATAGAGCTTCTATTGCTTAAAAGCAATATTTTATTGGCCTCCAGTTTTTTTATTTGTCTTAATACTCTTTCTCCATTATAATCAACTAGTGAAATAGAGTTATTTTCTATTTCGTGTGTCAAATGAGCAAAAGCAATATCTCCCTTGCAAATTCTAAACCCACTCATATCATCATTCTCTATTTCTAAAAATAATACTTTATCTTGAGCATAGCCGTCTACTTTATTAGATATTATAGGCATTTGCTTTATACCTATAGCTTTTGCTAAATCATATTTATAAATAGCAACATCTTTTAAAACTGAGCTAAAGGCATCATTCCACACCTCTTGTACTTTTTCTGTACTAGGCCTCTCAAATTTAGGTTTTCTTTCCTCTACATGCTCATCCGCTTGAAAGGATACAGATGTATCTTCAATTTCTTCTCCTAAAATTTTAGATATTTTTTCTAAAAATTTTTCATTTATAACTTTTTTACCCAGTTCTACTTCATTGATAAAACTTTCAGAAACTCCAATTTTCTTACCTAATTGTTTTTGAGTTATTGCTTTTGATTCTCTTACTTGTTTAATCCTATCTCCTACTCTGCTCATAATTCTCCGCCTTTCCAATTGAATAATTTTTTTTAAAACATTTCTAAATATTTAGATTTTATGAAAGTATAAACCATTTTGAGTCCATATAAAAGCCTTTATTCCATTTTAGCACAAAATATAAATCTTCTACATATAGCAGAAGATTTATATTCCAATGTGTCTTATTACCTTTCCCTGTAAGCTTCTCTTTCTTCTATCAAGTGCTGCAAAAGATACCTAAGGGTCCAGTTTATAGATGTCGGTGTTACAGTGGCTAGTATAGTCTGAGGATTTTTAACTTCTTTTATGCTATCAATTAGAGCATATAGCTGCTTATCTTGATAGTTGTTAAATAAAAGTAATTTTTCATGGGGTAATTCAATATTACTTTCCTTAGCTTCTATGTTACACAATATTTCTTTAATTGTTAGTTCGCCCAGGTTTTTCTCCATTACTTTGCAAGGTAATATACCTTGTTTTGATAGTACACTATTAAGTTTTTCTTTTTCCATGTCATTTAGTCCATATGCAAGGATAAGTCTTTTATTAATAAGCTCCAAACTATCTTCCCCCCCCTGTATTCAATTTAATATTTTTTTAGGATTAGACACCTATAATTTTATTACATTTTATCTGGCTGACTATACTCAATATCAAAAGTTTCTACGCTCATACTTTTTATTTTTTGCTCTTTAGCTGGCTTATCTCTAAAATCTCTATCCACCTTAGCTATTTCTAAAGCATGCTCCATGCCCTCTGTTACTTTTCCAAAAGCTGCATAACTTCCGTCTAAATGATGAGAATTAGCTACCATAATAAAAAATTGGCTTCCTGCTGAATTTAAATCATTAGATCTAGCCATTGATAAAACACCTGTTGAATGTTTTAAATCATTTTTAAATTTATTAGTAGAAAACTCACCTTTTATTGAATATCCTGGTCCGCCAACTCCTGTTCCTTCAGGGCATCCACCTTGAATCATAAAGCCTGGAATTACTCTATGGAAAGTAATCCCATTGTAAAACCCCTTGTTTATAAGACTAATAAAATTGTTTACTGTGTTGGGTGCAACCTCCGGGTACAATTCCGCCTTTATGATATTACCATTTTCCATATTAATTGTTACTATTGGATTCATATATTTATCTCTCCTTTTATTATGTATTCACTATAAATTATATCACATTTTATAGTATTTACTATTTTTTATATATTAAGCACCTAAAAAAATAACTCGTATATAACCCTAGTCATTTTTTTTAGATGCTTTAACCAATAATGGCTTAAATAACTTGTTGACCCAGGCTTATTTTCAACATCATCTTTTCTTGAGGTTCCTCGAGTTTTATGTGAATATTTCCTCCTGGAAGTATTATTAAAAAATGTTCCTCTAGCATATCTATCTCTCGATTTTTATCAATATTAACTATATCTATTTCTAAATTACCAGAAGCTTCTGCTCGATCATACTCATAGCCAACATTTAAACTACCAAATCTAGTTATATCTTCTACCTGTTTATCCTCACTTGCAATGATTAGATGTGCAATATTTTTATTTTCTTCAGATTTACATACTAGATGATTTATAACACACAAACAATTACTTTGCACTGGATTATTGATTATTATACAATTGATTTTTTTTCTTTCTTCAATCTTCATGTTAAATATATCATGACCTATGTGATGTTCATTGTTTTTTTCTAATTTGAATACTTTCATTTCATCACCTTATTTCCGATGTTTTTTTATATAAGGCAAAAATAAACAAATAACAAGTCGGTATGCTAGTATGGATTGACTTGTTATTTATTTTTATGTGCCTAATTTAGTGTATTCACCTAGTGGTGATGTTGCTATACTTAATTTAGTTTTAAAATATTTTTACATGTATACATTATTAAAATCTATTTATGACTTTAATAATGTATAACTTAAATCTATCATGTTACTACTTGTAGCAGAACTGGTATTTATAGCAGAGCTGCTACTTGTAGCCGAACTGCTACTCGTAGCAGAATTATATATAGTTACAATTCCCTTTGTTTTCTTTTCATTTAACATATTATTAAGAGTAAGTTGCCTTTTTAGTTGATTTACTGTCCCTACACTTCCATCAATTATAATTGTTTCTTCTCCAACTATTTTGCTTAATTCCTTTTTTATAAATGGATAATGAGTACATCCAAGTACTATAGATGCAAGGTCTATTCCTATAAACTCTTTTAACTTATCTCTTAAATAACTTTGGATTTGATCTCCCTCTATAATTCCATTTTCTATTAATTCAACAAGGCCCGCACAAGGTAGAGATATCATATTTACTTCTTTATTGTATCTCTTCATTAAATTACTAAACTTCTTTTCAGAAAGTGTCATTGGAGTCGCCATAATAATTATACTTTTACCCCTACTTATTTCTACAGCAGGCTTTAGGGCTGGCTCTATACCAATTATAGGTATGTCCTTATATTTTCTTCGAAGGTCATCTATAGCTGCACTAGTGGCAGTATTGCAAGCAATTACTACTACTTTTGCCCCTTTTCCCAAAAGAAAATCTACTGCATTAAAAGTTAATTTTTTAACTTCATTTACATCTTTAGTTCCATAAGGTGCATTTAATGAATCTCCGAAATACACAAAATCTTCATTTGGCAGTATTTTTAGAGATTCCTTTAAAACACTTATTCCACCCACACCTGAGTCAAAAAATCCTATTGGTTTTTCTTTATTATTCACATTATCACCACCATATTAAGATTATAAATTCTACATTTAATTTATACAAAAGCTTTATATTACATAATCACATTTTTTAGTAACATATATACGTTACATTAAATAGTATATTATTAAGTCTATCCATTTAGTTAAATAATAACATAAAGGAGGAAATATTATGCCTTCATCGCATAATTTAAACAAAATAAAAGATTCTATAAGCAATGGGTTTGATGTTATCTCAAACAAATCTGAAAATCTTATTGAAATATCTAAACTTAAATATAAAATTCATTCTGAAGAGAACAGTATGGATGATCTCTACAAAGATATGGGAAAGGAATTATACACAATTTTCAAAAATGATAAACACATTGACGATTCCCTAATAGATTATTGCAATACCTTAAAGAAAATAGAAACCCGTATAAAAACCCTTCAGAAGGAACTTTATAAAGTTGATAATAAAAAATAATACCTTTCTATAATAGAAAAAATAGTAACAATCATACATTACTATTTTTTCTATTTTTTTTTAATGTGCCTTATATAGCTACTTCATTATCCTCACCATGTAATCTATTTAAATGCTTAATTTCCACAAATAAGAATATCGCTGTTAAAATTGATGCTAATGCATCGGATATAGGCCCTGACATCCATACACCATTTAATTCATAGCATCTTGGCAGTATAAATAGTAATGGTATAAGGATTATCACTTGCCTACTTAAGCCTAAGAATATGGATATTTTAGCTTTACCTATAGCTTGGAAATAATTAGAACTAACTATTTGAAAGCCTATTATAGGAAGCATAAATAGATATATTCTAATGCCATGAATTCCTATTCCTATAAGTTCTGGATCATTATTAAATATGCTTATAAGTTGTTTCGGAAATAACTGTATAATTATATATCCACTTGTAGTAATTATTGTAGCTGACAATATAGCGAGCTTTAAAGCCTTCTTTACACGATTATACTTTTTAGCTCCATAGTTATATCCAATAATTGGTTGCGACCCTTGATTTATTCCAAAAATAGGCATTAATACCATCATTACTATACTCGTAATAATTCCCATGGCTCCTATTGCATAATTGCCACCATATTTAAATAAACTTTTATTAGAAATAATAGTTACTACACTTGCTGCTATTTGCATGAAAAACGGAGACATACCTATAGCAAAAATACCCTTTACAACCTTAAAATCTAATTTTAAATTTTTGTAACGTATTTTCAATACACTACTACCACCAAAGAAATAGTATAATACCCATATTGTATTTGCAGCTTGTGAAATAACAGTTGCTATAGCTGCTCCTCTAGTTCCCATATGAAAAACAAAAATAAAAATAGGATCTAAAATTGTATTTAATATTCCACCAATCAACATGGTAAACATAGCTATTCGTGGATTTCCTTCAGATCGTATAGTATTATTCAATCCAAACCCTACGTTTTGGAAGATTACACCGATAAGTATTACTGTTATGTACTCCTTGGCATAAGGTAAAGTCTCACTACTAGCTCCAAATTTTAGTAACATGGGTTCTAAAAATATAAGCCCTACAGCAGTTACTATAATTGAGGTTATAATAATAAGGGTAAGGGCATTTCCTAAAATATGTTCTGCCTCTTCTTTTTTTTGTTGCCCAAGCTTTATAGATATAAGTGCAGCAGTTCCAATTCCCACTAGCATTCCAAAAGCCATAATTATAGTAGAAATGGGAAAAGTAACTGTAACTCCTGTTAGGGCAATTTTCCCTATGCCTCCCCCTATATGTCCTATAAACACTCTATCTACAACATTATATAGTGCATTAACTAGCATGCCTACAATTGCTGGGATAGAGAACTTCATAAGTAACTTACCTATACTTTCTTCTCCTAATTGTTTTGATTTATCCAACTAATCGCCTCCTAATATATTTAACTTTATAAGTTTATCACAAAAACTATGATTAATACAAAAAAAGCCTATATTATTACAAATACATTAGTCATAATATAGGCTTTTAAACCTACTAAAGAATATAAGTTATGAAACAAAAAATACCAACATTACATTAACTCCTATATTGATTATCATTTATTTATTAATTCCTTTAGTTTTTCTTCTATGTATTCATTAAGTTCAATCTCTCCGATATATGTTTTACCCTCTAAAAAGTCAGGCCTTACTCTAAAGAAATTAACCACTAATTTATTTCCTGTAATTATATACTCTTCTGAATGCAATGGTGAAAATATAACCTCTACTTCATCATATTTATTAGCACCTTCAAGCTGCGCGAGTTTTCCTACTAGGTTATCTAAGTTAAGTTTCTTTACAGGAGAAGCCATTGCATTTGTATATTCGAAATCCTCCATCATCCACATGTTATTATTCCAAAACTTTAGCTCCTTCTTGTTTCCAGCAAAAGGCTCCCTATTTTTTATTGCACTTAAAGCTCTTCTTACTGATTCCCCATTAAATTCCTCATCATAGGCACAGATTAAACTTGGCATATCAGCTACGTCGTAGAAAAATTTTTCTGCTACATTTTCTTTTTCACTTGCAGCCATCCAAAAATAAAGCATAGCCTCTACCGCTTCTAAATTCACTTTAATTCTTTGTAACATTTCATTTCTCCCTTCACTATCAAACGTCTAGTAAATAAATTATTTGTTTTATTAAAACTACTCATATATAATATTTCTACACCTAAGTCTAAAACCCTTTGGATAAGATAAAATTTATAAAATTTCCATCTCTACTTTTTCCACAATCTATGGTAAGCACATACTTATCACTCATTTTCTTCCTCCTACAATCTGATTATAAATTTGCAACCTTTCTCTTTATCCTGCACTAAACATATATTTCCGCCATGCTTTTCAATTATAGACTTTGATATTGCAAGCCCAAGGCCTGTACCACCATTTTTCGAGTTTCTTGTAGTATCTACTCTAACAAAAGGATCGAAAATATTCCCCTCAAATTCTTTAGGTATTCCTATTCCATCATCTTCAATAATAATTACAGCCCCTCCCGCATCCATTAAAAATTTGATGCTAATAGTAATCCCAGGGCTATTATATTTCATACTATTTAGTATAATATTACTTAAGGCTCTATCCAAGTTTTTCCTATCAAATGAAAACTCTACTTCATCTTCTGCAATATCAAATTGGTATTGCACACCCTTTTGCTCCATTACGGGTACATAGCCTGCAATAAGTTCTCTTAAAAACTCACCTATATCATGCCTTTCTATATCTAATTTGTATTCCGTACTTTCAACACGTGAAAATTCAAAAAGATCTTGAATTAAGTCATTTGCGCGTCTGCTATTATTATTAATAACTTTTAATAACTTATTTTTGTCTTCTTGTAAAACATCATCATTTTCTAATAAAAACTCTGAATACCCCAAAATACTTGTTAATGGATTCCTTAAATCATGAGATATGTTAAGAATCATTCTTTTCCTGTTATTCTCTGCTTTTTTCTTTAATAATTTCTCTTGTTGTATTTTTTCTGCCATTAGATTAAAAGCATCCTTTAATTGACCTATTTCATTTAAAGAATTAATTTCAACCCGCGCTGAATATTCCCCATCTTTTAGTGTATTAACCCCTTCTAAAAGTTTTTTTAAGGGCTTAACAAAAATCCTTGATGTAAGTTTAGAATAAAGTACCATTGTAGATATTAAAAATATAAATATAATAAAAGGAAATATTCTTAAAAAAGTTAGCCCACTCTTTTTATGATTATTCACGCCTTCTAGTTGTTCTTTATGTTCAAGTCCCCAGGTATAGGTGTCAAAAATACTGTTAGGCATAGCCGTAATTAAAATAAAGTCTTCCTTCTCCCCATGTTTACTAGTATAAAAATAGCCATCCTTTAAATTATTAGTAATCATATCTTTATAATATTTCTGTGAGTATTTAAATCCGATTTTATGCTTACTTCCATTTTCCATAATAATAACTAGGTTTTTATCAAGCACTTCCACATAGCCCTTATACTTTATAAAATTTGAAACATTAATATCCTTATAATTTTCCTTTATAATATATAAGGCTTTAGTATTATCTCTTGCGGCGCCCATATAATTAATAGAGAAATAAAACAATAACGATCCCATAGTTAGAAGGAATATTGCAATTAAAATAATCAAAAACAGAATGTAATTTTTAAATAATTGAGTCTCCATTTTTTTGCTTTTAAAGTATGTAGCTACTTTTTTTACTTTTTTTCTGTTAATCATGATGCTGCTCCATCTTATACCCTATGCCTCTTATAGTTTTTAAATATTTAGGATTCTTAGGATCATCTTCAATCTTCTCTCTAATATGACTTATATGCACCATAATAGTATTGGAATCTCCATAATATAGGTTTTCCCAAACTATTTCATATAGTTGCTTTTTAGTGTATACCTTTCCGGGATTCTCTAAAATAAACCCAAGTAGCCTATACTCCTTTGGATTTAAAGCTAGCTCTATATTGTTTTTATAAATGCTACAACTTTCCTTGTCCAGCATTAACTCCCCAACTATTGTTACAGTTTTATGAGCTTTATTAGAATATTTATAATACCGCCTCAGTTGAGCCTTAACCCGTGCAATTATTTCGATAGGACTAAAAGGTTTTATAACATAATCATCTGCACCTAGTCCAAGGCCCAGGATTTTATCCGACTCTTCCTCTCTTGCTGTTATAAAAATTACTGGTATTTCACTAGTCTCTCTAATCTTTTTTAAAACATTAAATCCATCAATTCTCGGAATCATAACATCAAGTAGTGCAATATCTATATCTTTATTTTGAAATATATCCAAGGCTTGCATTCCATCTTCTGCTGTGAAAATTTTATATCCTTCTTTTGATAAATGGATCTCTAGCAATTCTCTTATATCCTGTTCATCTTCTACAATTAGAATATTCATCATCTACGCCTCCCCTTAAATCCTATACACATTGTAACTCGAAAGTACACTTTAACTCAATTAAAAAAGTATATATTACTACAACTTCATTTCGTTTCGCTGAGAAATTCTAAACCAATTTTAATAAAAGATGCTAAAAAGTGCAAACTCGCTTGCGCTCAAACATGCACTTTTCTTAACGCATCTTTCATTAAAATTAGTTAAGAATTTCTATAGCTCGCTCAAATGAAGCTTACGTAATATATACTTTTCTTAGCCACTAAAAGAATAGAACGTAAAAATAGAAGGTATATACCCTCTATTTTTACGTTCTAAAATATTTACTTAATATCTTGTTATCCCATCTTTTGTAACAATACCTTTAATTAATGGCTTAGCTTTTATTTCTTCTTGTACTATTTCATATGCATCCAATACCATTTTTACAGATATTTTTTGTTTTTGCCCATCATTTGCGTAAATAGTTGCAATAGCCTCGCCCATCTTTACAAAATCACCGATTTTCTTATGAAGAACAATACCCACTGCTAAATCTATTATACTTTCTTTAGTTTCACGGCCAGCGCCTAAAACTAATGCTGCTCTTCCTATGTCATCCGCTTTTATTGCTTTTACATAGCCTTCAACATTTGATATAACTTCCTCTACAATAGCTGGCACTGGGAATAATGATGGATCATCTACATAAGCTGGATTTCCACCTTGTGCTACTACAAGTTCTCTTAATTTTTGAAGACCTTTTCCTGATTTTATAATGTCTTTAAGTATTTTTCTTGCTTCCTGTGCATCCCTTGCTTTTTTTCCTAATACAAGCATATGTGCTCCTAAGGTTAAACAAAGTTCTGTAAGATCTTCAGGACCTTCACCTTTTAATGTATCTATAGCTTCTTTTACTTCTAGTGCATTACCAACTGCAAATCCTAATGGTTGGTCCATATCAGTTATTACACCAATGGTATTTCTACCAACGTTATTTCCTATATCAACCATTTCTCTTGCAAGTTCAAACGCATCATCTTCATTTTTCATAAATGCACCGCTACCTGTTTTTATATCAAGTACTATAGCATCTGCACCTGAAGCTATTTTTTTACTCATTATGCTTCCTGCAATTAAAGACATATTATCAACCGTTGCAGTAACATCACGAAGTGCATATAACTTTTTGTCTGCTGGTGCTAAATCAGCAGTTTGACCGCCTATAGCAATTTTAACTCCATTTACATTTTGCATAAACTTTTCAATTGACATAGCTACTGAGAAGCCCTCAAAAGCTTCTAGCTTATCAATAGTTCCACCAGTATGTCCAAGTCCCCTTCCTGACATTTTAGCAACTGGCACACCAGCTGCTGCAACAATAGGCCCAAGTATTAGTGTAGTTGTATCACCTACTCCACCTGTACTATGTTTATCAACTTTCACACCCTCAATAGCGGATAAATCAATAGTTTCCCCACTATTAACCATTGCCATTGTTAAATCTGCTGTTTCTCTCTTATTCATCTTTTGAAAGTATATAGCCATAAGCAGTGCTGAAACTTGATAATCTGGAATAGTCCCATCTGTATATCCACCTATAAAAAAATCAATTTCTTCTGTAGTAAGTTCGTCGCCATTTCTTTTTTTCATTATTAAATCGTACATTCTCATGGTACTCAACCCCTAATTATTTATTTTTTTGCATGTATTCAAATTTAATAATTAGAATTTGAATCCTTAGTTCCCTCAACTATTGCTATAGAACTACTAGCCCCTATTCTACTAGCACCAGCTTCAATAACGGCTTTTGCATCTTCAGTTGTTCTTACTGCCCCAGAAGCCTTAACTCCCATGTCAGGTCCAACGGTTTGTCTCATTAATCTTATATCATGAACTGTTGCTCCGCCTGTTGAGAATCCCGTTGAAGTTTTTACAAAGTTTGCATTAGCTTCTTTAGCTATTTCACATACCTTAATTTTTTCCGCGTCAGTTAAAAGACAAGTTTCTATTATTACCTTTACTATTGCGAGGCCCCTCGCAACTTCAACAACCGCTTGGATATCTTCTTTTACTACATCATATTTATTTGATTTTATAGCGCCAACATTAACTACCATATCTATTTCCTCTGCACCATTTTCAATTGCTTGTTTAGCTTCAAAGGCTTTTACTTCTTTAGTAGTAGCTCCCAGTGGGAATCCAACAACGATACAAGTTTTTATGTTACTTCCTTTCAATTCACTACTTACAAGTGGTGCGTAATATGCATTAGCGCACACTGAAGCAAATCCGTATTTTTTAGCCTCAGCACAAACTTTTATAATCTCTTCCTCACTTGCTTGTGGTTTTAATAGTGTATGGTCTATATATTGTTCCATTTTCATATTAATCTTCTCCTTTATATTTTATAAATTTATTTTATTCTCATTTTTTTCTATATATTTTTCTGATCCTTTTAAAATGAGCTCTGGCAAAATAGTTTGTCTTTTTATTGACCTGGGCTCTTTGCTATTCAGATTTTCTAATAACATTTTCATACCAATTCTACCAAGTTCGGTGGATGGGCCATTAACAAAACTAATATTCATACCTATTATATTTAAAACATCAACCTTATCAAAGCCTATAATCGCCATATCACGCGGTATATTTATCTTTTCTTCATATAAAGCTTTTATGCACCCTAAAATCATGGTATTGCTACTTACAAAAATAGCAGTAGGCCTATTGTCCATTTTCAATATTTTCTTTGTAATTTCATAAGCAGTCTGGTGTGTATAATCACCATAAAAGATATATTCATTATCTATAGGGATATTATTAGCTTCTAAGGCTTTTTCATATCCTAGCAATCTTTCTTTTGCTGGTCTAGACTTCATGTCTCCTGTAATTATAGCCATTTTTCTATGACCCGCTTCTATTAAAGCAAGGGTTCCATCATAAGCTCCCTTTATGTGATCTATAAAAACCCCACTAAACTCCAGATATTCAACATGACCATCTATTAAAATTATTGGGATTCCTAGGTTCTTAAGCACATTTAAGTTTTCACTATTGTCTGAGTTCCTGTAGAAGGTTGGCGTTATAATGAGGCCTTGAATCCTTTGCTCTTTGAGAACATTAATAGCCTTTAATTCTTTATCTTTATTCTCATCAGTGTTGCAAAGAATTATATTTAAGTTATTATCATCAGCAATTTCAGTAACACCTTTAATTATCTCACCAAAAAATAGATTGTTTATATCCGGAACTATAACTCCAATAGTATTAGTTTTACTTGTAGACAAGCTCCTAGCTATAGCACTAGGCGTATAATTTAGATCTTTTATTGCCTTTAGCACTTTTTCTCTTGTTTCATCCTTTACATAACCTGAACTATTTAGAACTCTTGATACCGTTGCATGTGATACTCCAACCCTTACCGCAATATCACTTATTGTCACTGTCATTTTAATCCTCCTCACACTAGAGAAAACGCTTACAGGACTCTGAATAAATATAAAGCTTAGTTTATAATCCAGTATACAAGTATTACATCATAACCTAAGTATGCTATATTAAATACTTAATTTTCTGAAATATGTTACCGCTTTCATATTTAGTATACTTCAAGGTTATCTAAATTTCAATAGGATTTTTTATGAATTTTACAATTAGGTGTCTTAAAATAAATAACAAGTCAAATATGCTAATATATTTTTTTATACTTGAACTATTAAAATAATAATAGTATAATGAACACAGTTCATAAAAGAGGTGACAAGATGCCCAAAGTTATCGAAAATTTAAGAGAAACTATACTCTTAGAAGCTAAAAATATTCTATTAAATCAAAGTTTTAAAGATTTAAGCATAAGAGAAATTGCTAAAAGTTGTAATATTGGCACAGGTACTTTTTATAATTATTTTTCCACTAAAGAAGAACTTGTAACCGAAATCTTTAGAGAAGATTGGAAAAAAGTATCTAATCTAGTAGAGGACTTAAAGCTTACGAATGAGCCCTGCAAAGAAAAAATCAGAAAAATATATATATCTATTGGAATATTTGTAAATAGTTACATACCAATTTTTTATGAAATGGCTATACTTAGTGGAAATGATTATAGATGTAGAGAAGCTAATAGGTATGATGTTCTATACACTAAAATAAGCGAACTACTAGATATTGAAAAATTTAAAGGTAACGTAATCTCCACTCTTTCTTCTTATAAATTGGCAGAACTTATTATTTCTAACTTGATGTATCTTAACAAAAACAAGTTTATAAGTTTCGATGAGCTATATGACAATTTGAGAATTTGAAAATTTAATAGTTTTTTTATCTTATATTAGAAAGTAATATAAGATATTCTTTTAAAATTATATGAACATAGTTCATATAATTAATGTTGTTAAAAAATCTTATTTTTATTCTAAATATATATAAAAATGGAGGATGTAAATATGTTAATTTATGCAATTGTTTTTATAACCTTAGCTCTTGTATTCTATACCATCGGTGTTTGGAGTGAGAAACTTCAAGGAACTCTTAAACCTTGGCATTTGGGTTTATTCCTACTTGGCCTCCTATGTGATACAACTGGCACACTCCTTATGGAAAGTATAGCAAACAGTTCAGCTGAAATAGCCTCAGGCTTTAATTTACATGGAATTACTGGTGTTATTGCTATAGCCCTAATGCTTATTCACGCTATATGGGCCGCAGTGGTTCTTATTCGGAAAAATGAAAATATGATATCAAAATTCCATAAATTCAGTATAATAGTTTGGATTATTTGGCTTCTTCCTTTTATCTCTGGAGCTATGTCTCACATGAACTAATAAAAAATTTAGGCACATGAAAATAAATAAAATAGACAAAAGACAGGGTATAAATTTCACCCTGCCTTTTGTCTTCTAGATTTTATTTATTTTTTTCTTTATCAAATTCAGAAAGATTGTGCTGCTTCCATTGAATACTTGCTTTGCTATAATTTATTTTACTTATAGTAGTATTTCCCCAGATGCTATTTACTTTAGCTTTGTTGTTTGATGTCATATTAGAAACGGGTAGAGTTATACTTTCAGTATAAATATCTTTTCCTGTTTTTATGATATATTCATATTGGTTTTTTAAGCTTTCTAAATCATATATCTTGGTTTCATCTTCTTTTACGAATTTCCTAATAGCATTCAAATCATATTCTTTTTCGATATAATATAGTTTCGCCCCCTTGTATTCACCTGATTGAATCTTGATATTTGCGAGTCCCATATGGATTTCGTCATCCTTTAAATAGATCTCAATCCTATTTTTAATAGTTTCACTCATTTCCTTTGTATCAAGTCCTGAATACATATCTACACGTATATTACTAGTGGGTTCAAGTGCACTAAGATACTCATTGTTACTGATATCCCCTCTATAGTTTGGATCAGCATATAAGTCAATACCAGAATAGCTATCATTAAAGTTATATCCATTTCTAGAAATATTAAAGCTTCTCGTTAATTTTGTTCCAAAATCATACTTTTTCATTTTTACTTCTTTTGAATCATTTAAATTTATTAAAGACTTAGCTGTAATAATTTCACCTAAATATTCACTTATACCCTCTTTATCTAAGCTAAATGAATTTATCATACTTTCAAAAGCATTTTTCTTTTTTGCATCATTATACTGCTCTTCCTTCATTGTAGCAGTCACTAAGTATTTATATCCATTTCCTACAGCATACAATTGATGTACAATATACTGATTTTTAGTAACTGTTTTATACCGAATTACTACATGATGAACATTAATATTTGCCTGTGTTTTTGTTTCATTTCTAAGTATTTCATAAACTTCACTATTATACTTATCTTTTAATACTTGTATTTCTTCTGCCGCCCATTTTGAAGCAGTTTCATCTTTTCCTGCTGAACTTATTAAGCTAACAGATACTCCTTCTGGTACTTTAAATTCTTTTTCATCATTTTTAACTTTCTTTTCTACCTGTTCTAGCTCCTCATCGCTATACACTGGAGTAAATTTTTGAGTACGTGCATTAGGTATTCCTTCCACTCTCCAGTAAGGACTCATAATCATTTTCCAACCATAGCTTGTATTTTTATATTCTCTAGTTGTACTAACTGAGTCTGATAATTCTTTAATAAATGCATTTTTCTCATCAAAAGAAAGTTTAAAAGAAGATGTTAATTTATCAAACATTTCTTTATGCTCTCTATAAAAATCGCCTTTCATAGTTATTGTTAAATTGTATATATAATTATTTTTTATATAAATTCTATTTTCCACATATTCTCCTAACTGCTGTGCTGCCTCGTCCACTAAAAGATAATCTATAAATGGATTAGATTTAATTATACGAATATATTCTTCTCCTGAACTATCTTTAGCAATGTTTATAACCAATTCTTTTTCCTGCTCAACCCTATATAAATCCCTTGTTGTAGCATTTTGCATTTTATATAGTAACTCTTCCAATGATAGCTCATCCTTGTTTTTCTCCACTTGTAATTGAACCCCAGCCTTATAACTAGCTGTTGCCATATTGAAAAAATTTGCTCTATCTGACTTAAAAACAATCCCATCATCAGGTAGGTGCATAGACCATTTATATATGCGGCTTCCTACCCCAGTTTTCATTTGATCTGCTTTATTAGAAAACGCTTGGTATAAATCAATTTTCCCATCATCCACTTTAGCTTGGACTGATGGCGCAGTTAGCCCAATTGATAAACAAAGAGTAAGTACAATTGCCGTAGCTTTATTCTTATTCATATTTATTACTCCTTTCCTTTTTTCTTTTCTTTACTTGTTTCTTCCTTTAAAACCACTGTTACATCAAATTTTTTACCTTCACGACTAAAGGTTAATTTCACCTTATCACCAGGCAAATGTCCTTTTAAAATCTCGTTATAATGAGCTATGGAATTAGTAGGCTTATTATCTATAGCATCTAATATATCTCCTTCTTTTACCTGACCCACCGTTACCACTGCATCCTTTTGAAGTGTCACTACTTTTAGCCCTTGATTAGTAGGAAGTCCAAGCATCGCTGCCCAGTTTTCTTCAAACTCAACACCAGTAAAGCATCTTTTTATCCTGCCAAATTTATTATAATGGTCTAGGAAATAATTAATGTTTCCCACAGGAATTGAAAAGCTCATTCCTTGATAGAACATATACCCTAATGTGTTTATACCAACTAACTCACAGTTCATATTAATAAGCGGGCCTCCACTATTACCTGGGTTTATAGCTGCATCCGTCTGTAAATATGTGTACATACTTTCTACAGGTCTATCTAGTCCACTTACAATTCCTTTAGAAGCACTATTTCTATATCCAAAAGACAAGGGTGTTCCTACCGCTACAACATCGTCCCCAACTTTTATTTCACTTTCAATTGCTAATTTTATAGGCTTTAAATCCGTCTTATTAATCTTTAATAATGCTAAATCAATTTCCTTATCTGCATATAAAAGTTCTGCTTTATAAACATTACCATCATATGTAACCACATAAATGTCCGCCAGGCCATCTACTACGTGGTTATTAGTTAGAATTCTTCCTTCCTTTCCTATTACAACTCCAGAACCATGTTGTAAATTTTTAGGTAATTTTGAGAATATTTGCTCCTGTTCTCTATAGTTTGTATTTTTTCCTATGACAGCAACTACGGATTGATTTACTTCTTCAATAACGCTTGATACTTTTTTTGTTTCCTTTTGGGCTGATTTTTGTGGTTGCTCAATTGTCTTCTCTGGTGACTTAGGCACTAATTCATTTCCACCTAATGCAAAAACAGGTGTTGTGTTTAAAAATAATGTAGCCATGATTAAAATAGATGATAAAATTTTTTTCATGTTAATCCCCCTTTTAAATAAGTAATTGAGCCACCTATTACTAAGTTCAAGCTCCTTGAGTTTTCATAGTTTATTAATAATTACTTGTATATAATACCATATTTAAATATATTTTCCAACTTATTTTTCAAGAAAATAGTTTTTTAAAATTGTTAAATAATCATCTTCGATATTGAAATATTAAGGACTAAAAAAGCAGTAGGGAAGATTATTAATTTTCCCTACTGCTTTTTTTATGTTTATATTGTAAAGTTGAGTATAGTTTTCGACCCAACTTTTAAGAACCCACATTTTTTATACATTTCTTTGGCAGTATCTTCGCTATCTGTTAATACATATGCTGTCTCTACGCCAAAACTATTAGACCGTTTTAGCAATTCTTTCAAAACAGAGGTACCAAACCCTTTTCTTTGATATTTCTCTAAAATATCAAAATCTTCAATTTTAGCAGTTTTTTTGTTAAAAAATAACTCGCAGTTACCAATAGGGACTTCATTAAGATAACACAGAAAAAAATCAAGATTATTTTCTGCTCTATAAGCCATTGCTTTTCTTTGGATTCTCTTAATTGCGAAATCTTCTCCCATAGCATGTGAATTTGCCTCAATATCAACTCTAATACCATCTTCCATAACATCTTCTGTTTTCGCAGATTTTATAGTGCATTCATTATTGCCACATAAAACATTAAATTTATCTGATGTAATATACATATAATCCTGTATTGTTACTTCAGGTTTAATTTCAAAGGAATTTAACAGCTCACTGTTTATATTAAAATTATATTCAACTTGCAGGAAACTTTTACATTCTTTCTTACTGCGCATAATCTCTTTTGTTATTAGATCATATATTTCCTGTTCAGACATACTGCACTTTACTAAAGTATAGTTATGAGCAAACATATTACAAATATGCTCATCTCTAAACCTAATAATTTTCTCATCTTCAAAGTATTTAGAAAAGCATTTTGTATATTCTATTTCAGTATCTATTAAAAATTTTAACATAATTCAATTCCTTCCATATGTATTATAAAATTTATAATTTACACACCCGATTAATAAGAATGATTTTTTATATGCATAATCAAAAATAATAAATTTAAATATATTAAATTTATGAATTTCTATACTCCCCAAATGAGAATTCCTACACGCCAAAAAAATATTGGCCAAAATAATAATATAAAATTAATTGCTATTAAGAATAACCCTAATTTCGTTTTGTGTTTAATTAATCCAAATATTGAAAGTATTCCGCCAATAATTGCAAATATAGATGGTCCAAAATACAATAATAATCCTTCTAAAGCTGTAGACTGAGTCGGTATTAGTTGAATAAACTCATTTACTAATACCAAAAAGGATACTATTAAAATGCCTAATGAGCATTTCGTAAATATGTTTTCTTTTTTCATAGGCTACCTCCTTAAACTATAAATACTTTTCACTTTATTCTACAATTCCAACCTAACTTTATGGAAATTATAGCATATTATTCATATTTATACATTACTATATTTCTATATTAGAAGAAACTCATGGTAAATGCACAATTCCCCTCCTTATTTAGTAAAGTGTATTTTTCCAAAAAATAATTAATTTAGGTCTATTTCAAGTTATTAATTATATAATTAATACATATTTCAAAGTTAAGGAGATGAAACTATGTTTTCAAATGAAACAGGCTTATTTAAACAAACAAAAGCAGCTAAATTTTTACCCCATATAATTTTAGCTCCTATCTTAGCTATTATTTTCATGATTGTGGGTCAGCTTATTGGCGTTGTTACGTTTTCATTATTGAGCCCTCTAATTCATGCTTCTATAGCAAAATCACTATTTTATCTTTCATTTACTTTCTTATTTATATCTTTATTAGTATTTGCCTGGGTAAAATTTATTGAGAAACGTGATGTTTCTACCCTAGGTTTCTGCAAAGAAAATTTTATAAAAAAGTATTTACTTGGTTTTGTTTTTGGATTTATAATGTTTACTGCAGTAATTGTATTACTTTCTATAACTGGTCATGTTGTAGTCGATAAAAATCCAGTAATTCCTGTAGGAATATCTGCTTTAAGTAGCATATTTATTATTTTACCGGGATGGATCATACAAAGTGGAACGGAAGAAGTGGTAACAAGAGGATGGCTTATGAATGTAATAGGCGCAAGGTACAATGTGCCTATAGGTTTATTTGTTTCTTCATCATTATTTGGTTTGCTTCATATATTCAACCAGAATGTAAGTATTATCGCTATTATGAATATTATCCTTGTAGGAATATTCTTCGGGCTTTATGTAATTAGAACCCATAATTTGTGGGGAGCTTGTGGGTTACATTGTGCCTGGAATTGGGCTCAAGGTAATATTTTCGGATTAGAAGTAAGTGGATCAAGTATAGATACTGGTAGCTTACTAAAATTAAATTTAACAGGATCCCAATGGTTTACAGGTGGTGCATTCGGTCCTGAAGCAGGTTTTGCAACAACTATTATTTTATTAATGGGCATAGTTATTGTATTTGTTATGTTAAAAAAGAAAAGTAGCCTGTAAATTTGCTCAGGCTACTTACGATTTATATTTCAGTACTACATACATACCTAGTTTTTCTAAAGAATTAGGTACACTCAATAAAGATATTTTTTATCATTAACCAGTTTCAGTCCATAATTTCTTTTCCTATTTTCTAATTCCAATATTAACAAATTAGGATAAGAAATTATATTTATAAATGTTATTATATAGTTACCGTACGGGAATTAATGATTTCAAATGAGGTGACTTGATGGAGTATATTAACTTGATTCAAAAAACTATTGATTATATTGATGATCATATCCATGATAATATATCTGTAGATATGCTAGCTTCAATTGCAGGTTTTTCAACCTATCATTTTTATAAAATATTCAGTAGTTTTGTCCATATGTCTGTAATGGATTATGTGACAAAAAGAAAACTGCAATTCGCTTTACATGATTTAAGCACTGGAGCAAAGATAATTGATATCGCAATGGATTATGGCTATGAAACTCATGGAGGTTTTAATAAGGCCTTTAAACTTGCTTTTGGTTATCCCCCAAGTCTATACAGACTTCATGCTCCAAAGGGGTTACCCCCAAAAATTAATTTAGTATATTTAAGAGAAAATTTAACTGGAGGGATTATTATGGAACCTAAAATGATTGAAATGCCTAGCTTTAAGGTGGTTGGGTATAAATTTAAGAATAACCTTAAAAATATATTACGTTCAAGCGATATTCCAGCATTCTGGGCCCAACGTGGTTTTGATGATAATAATTGTGAAGAGAAATTGTATAAGCAGCTAAATCCGCCAAGGCATGGAGAGTATTGCATCTGTATTAATACCAATATGGCTACTGATGACTTTTCATATCTAATGGCCGTTGGTGTTGATAGCTTTGATAAAGCCACTGATGATATGTGCAAACTAGAGATTCCTGCTGCTACCTATGCGGTATTTACATCGCCACAGGTACATGAAGATGACTTTGTAGCTTCCATAAATGGAACCTGGACCTATATACTTCAAGAATGGTTCCCAAATTCACAATATGAAATTGATGAAAGTAAATTTGACTTTGAGCACTATGATGAGCATTGTCATCCCTGGGAATACGATAAAGTTTCAATGAAAATTTATATTCCAATTAAAAACATATAAAATCTATAGGGACTATCTCAAAAAAATATTTTGAGATAGCCCCTATAGATTAATTTCAACAGTCTTCTAAAAATATTCTTAAATCTTAATCATAGACATATTTATGTGATTTACTGGTAATGGATCAAATGTGTATTGTATTACGCCTGGTATTAATTCTCTTTTTAACATTTCCCTTAAAACTCCTTAAATTTATATAATTTTAAAATATTGTTAATAACTATGGAAAAATGCTAATTTTATTTTTTATCTTTAATATTTTTTAACCAGTTATAATCATCTTTAATTTCCTCATCATTTTTATAAATATTCATTACTTTGCCAAGTTCAATAGAGAATTCAATAAACGCTTGTCCAATTGAGGTTATACAATTCCCATCTCGAACCACATCCTTATCTACTATAATTACTTTTTCATATATATGCTTATTGCTTTCATCTACTCTAAATCCCTCACCATCACCGTTAGCCTCTTTATTATCAAGCAATCCGTAATATGCCATAAGTTCAGTTCCACCACAAATACCTGCAATAAATTTATTTTTTTCATTTAATTTTAACATAAACTCTTTTAGTTCTGTTTTCTCATAAAGTTGCACAGGGTTTCCACCAGGGATAATAAAAAGATCAATATCATCTGGATTTAATTGTTGTATTGTTTTATCTGGCAAGTATTTTTGGTTTTCTTCACTTATATACACACGATTTTCTAAAGCTACGGAAAAAATATTATTCCTAAACTTAGCAAAGGCAAAAACAACTTCAAATTCACAAAACCCATCATAATAAAGAACACATACATTCATCTCATAACCTTCTTTCTTTTATTTTATAGCTCCCTAAGTATTTTTTTAATTTCTTCAAAGTTCTATTCTTCCATTATAAAACACAATGACTGACACCTATATGTCAGTCATTGTATTTACTGTATATATTTTTTATGTATTCCACCATTTTTTTTCTTAATTTATCTGGCCCTATGACTTCACAGTCGTTACCAAATCCTAAAATAAATTTCTTCAGTCCTTCATCCTCAGGAAAGAAATCTTCAACTATATACGTTCCATTTTCCAAAAGTGTAATTTTTTCTTTTGAAAAATATTCACTTAATTGCCCACCTATTTCACTAGAAAACTTTAATGTAACTAAAATACTATTTTTTTCATAACTTTCACTAAATATTTTTTTTATTTCCTCTTTTGAAATTGGATTTTTTTTAAATACACCACCTAGCTTCATATTTCTTACTCTAACAAGTTTAA
Organism: Clostridium sp. FP1; assembly: GCF_011065975.2. Classification (NCBI taxonomy): domain Bacteria; kingdom Bacillati; phylum Bacillota; class Clostridia; order Eubacteriales; family Clostridiaceae; genus Clostridium; species Clostridium sp. FP1. The sequence goes on from NZ_JAAMNJ020000001.1 coordinate 4,977,908, forward strand.
ACTTTCTATAGTCTTTTCTTATTGTGCAAAATGCAATAATATACCAATGCCCATCCGTGAATTCTATCTGAATTGGTTCCACTACTCTCTTTAAATATTCCATTTTTCTATTTATATATTCAAACTCCAATATTCTATTTTCTTCAATTGCTTTATTCATAAGGAATAAATATTCTCTAAGTTCTTTCTCCATACTAAAGTGAGACATATCTATACTAAGATTATCACATTCCTTTTTTTCAGTGTTACGTAAAGTTTCAAACTTAAGTACTATATCATTAAATTGTGGGTTATTCCCAAATAAAAACTTTAGATTATCCATTACAGCAATCAAAGGCTCAATTTCTTTTCTATTAAGGAATAGGTTATTTAAAGTATAGTTTTCCATAATATAATAGCCTCCACCCTTACCACCAGTAGCTGCTATGGGGACTCCTGCTTCACTTATTTTTTCTATATCACGATATATTGTTCTTAAAGATACTTCAAAATGCTCGGCAAGCGCTCTTCCTGTTACCAAACCTTTTTGAGAAATAATTATTAAAATTGATAAAAACCTTTCTGCTCTCATAATATAAACGTTCCCTACCTTCCCCTCGAAGTTTACGTTCTTTTAAGTTTATTTACCCTACGCATGGACAATTAAAATTTTAAAACTCCCCTTCATATTTAAAAATTAAAGATAGACTTAAATAAGTCTATCTTTCAAACAAGAACTTCAAATATATTTTTATCTTCTACATAATATTCACTATTGGTATATTGTTTATTTTCATTAAAATTAAATATCAATAAATATCCCTTACTTAACCCTTCTATTTCAAGATAATTTTTCAATTGATTTAATCCATTCTTATGCGCTCTTTCACCATGCCATATTTTTGTTTCTATAACATATTTACATTTATTATATTGAATAACAATGTCCAATCTTCTTTCTTCAGAAATCTGAACCTCTTTATAATCAAATCCAACACCGTTAATTATTGGTTTTATAAAGGATAGAAACAAAAGAACTCCTTGTCTTTCTAAAAAATCTATATCTTTAGAGCTGTAATTTTCTTTCATAAACTGCTGAAATCTTAATAATACCTTTTCCATATCAAGTGTATTATCTTCCTTTATGAAATTACTTTTAAAATTGTATCTAGATATAGTCCTAGTATCTGTTTTAGATATCATATAACTATAAATAACTTCCTTAAGAATTTGATTAGATACTACAATATTATTATCTTTATCTGTTGTTAAGTATCCGAGCATATGTCCAAGTTCTATTAATGGATTATTTATATTAAATACTTGGTTTATGTTTAATATAAGTACATTATATATGCACTCGTATAAATCCTTATTATTTTCCATATTCTTTATAAGGTCATCAAAAAGCATATTTTTTTCATTTATTATTATTTTTACTGCTTTTTGAATTTCATGTATTGTCCACGGTTTTTTATCATCTATTAATATCTCTTCATCTATAACTTGACATATTCTAGATACTAAAAATGGATATCCATTTGTAAATTTAAATATTTCCTTACTTAAATCCTCTACATCTAATTTTAAAATATTTTCTTTTGAATAATCATTTAACATAGTTCCTATTTCAAATTCATTAAACGTCATATCTATATCGAAATTTACTGCTATGTTCCAAGGGGAATTATATCTTATATCTGCATTATCTCTAAACTTTAACTTAAGGTTTTTAATATCATGAACTCCAGCTAGTATTACAGATTTAAATGTTGAACTTTCATTTGCCGCTCTTGATAAGTATAATGACCTAAGCATCCCCAAGAAATCTAAAAATAATTTATTATTTGAAGCCTTATCAACCTCATCAATAATTAATATTATGTCCATAGTATCAGTAATTTTCTTGATAGAATCACCTAAATCTACAAAACTAAAAACCTGTGGTAATACTATATCAATTGATTTATTTATTGACTTTATAAAATAACTACAAAATTCTTTCTCACAATCCAATATAGAACCTAATCCTTCAAAATCTAACTTAATCACTTTATATCTACTTTTTAAAATTTTTTCAAGCTGGTTAATAGTTGTTGTTTTTCCATACTGTCTAGGTCTATTTATTACAAAGTAATTCTCTCTTTGAACTAACTTAATTATACTTTTGAGTTTATCATCTATATTAACCATATAATGCTTACCTGGTATACACAAGCCTGTTGTATTGAAAAATCTGCCTTTAAACTCACTCTCAGCAAAAAAATTAATATAATCCTTCATAGGGTTCCCCTCCTAACCTTACAATAAAGCTTAAACAACAACTTCAAATATATTTTTATCTTCTACATAATATTCACTATGGTTATATTGCTTATTTTCATTAAAATTAAATATCAATAAATATCCCTTACTTAATCCTTCTATTTCAAGATAATTTTTCAATTGATTTAATCCATTCTTATGCGCTCTTTCACCATGCCATATTTTTGTTTCTATAACATATTTACATTTATTATATTGAATAACAATGTCCAACCTTCTCTCTTCAGAAATTTGAACCTCCTTGTAATCAAATCCAACCCCGTTAATTATTGGTTTTATAAATGATAGAAACAAAAGAACTCCTTGTCTTTCTAAAAAATCTATATCTTTAGAGCTGTAATTTTCTTTCATAAACTGCTGAAATCTTAATAGTACCTTTTCCATATCAAGTGTATTATCCTTCTTTATGAAATTACCTTTAAAATTATATTTAGATATCGTCCTAGTATCTGTTTTAGATATCATATAACTATAAATAACTTCCTTAAGAATTTGATTTGCTACAGCAATATTATTATTTTTATCTTTTACTAAATATCCAAACATATGTCCTAAATCTATAATAGGATTATTTATATTGTATGTTGTTGGTAACCCACTAACTAGTATATTGTACATATAATCATATAGCTCAGAGTTATTTTCAAGACTCTTAATCAAATCATCAAATAAGGTATTCTTGTCCTCTAACAACAATTTTACAGCTTTTTGTATATCTGGCACTCTCCATGCTCTTTTATGTTTTGATAATAAATCCTCATCTACTATTTGACATATCCTTGATACCAAAAATGGATATCCTGATGTAAATTTATATATTTCCGTACTAAGTAATTCTACATCTAGTACTAAATTATTTTCATCAGTATATGTCTTTAGCATAGTGCCTATTTCTACTTCACTAAAACTCATATCTATATTAAAATTAACTGCTATGTTCCAGGGTGAATTATATCTTATTTCAGAGTCATCTCTAACCTTTAACTTTAAATTTTTAATATCATATACTCCTGCTAGTACAACTGATTTAAAAGTTGTTGCAAGGTCCTGCTCTCTACTTAAATATAATGATCTAAGCATTCCAAGAAAACTTATAAATAATCTATTATTAGAATTTTTATCAACCTCATCTATGATAAGTATAACTTCATTATCTTTTGTTAAGTCCATAATTATATAAGAAAGTTCTGTTAAGGTAGATGCCTTCTTAATATCTCTATTTATAAATCTAGCCATATAATTTACAAAGGTCTCACAAAATCTTTCTTCACGTGCAAAATCTTCACCTATAAGTTCAAAATCCATTCTTATTACACTATATTTAGTATTTAATCTTTTATATAGCTCATTTAATGTTGTTGTTTTTCCAAACTGTCTTGGCCTATTTATAACAAAGTAAAATTCTTCATCTACAAGTTTCTCTATCTCATCTATCTTATTTGATATATCTACCATATAATGTTTTCTAGGTATACATACCCCTGTTGTATTAAATCTTTTCGCCATAATTTCACTCCCTTCTAAGAGTTACTTTCTAATTAATTAGTTTAATTATACCACAACTATATAGTCATCTTGACTATCCTTTCCGTTGTATAACTGAAATTTTTGGTAGCTTGAATTAACTCATTACATTTAGCTATAGTAATATGTATTAATATCATTAACTGCAATCTAAATGTATAATTAATGTAGTATGTATATGTATAAAAATCCTTTTATAACAATAATTATACTAAATAAATATCAATTCAAATATTCAGTAAGCTTTCCATAAAAGCCATGTAGTAAATATTTTTATTTTTACCTAAATTTTCTTTTTATTTTAAAAAAAGTATTTACAACTGAGAAAATTTAGGTTAAAATAAATACATAAAATATATTAAAAACTTCTGAAAGGAGACTGTAAAATGTTAATTTATAAAGATAAAATTAAAGTACACTCAATAAATAAAATATACAGTCTGCTGTCAGTAAATTAGGTATATTAAGATTTAATATACTATGTTATTTGATGTGTAAAAGTTTTGACCGCAGACTTCATATCTGCGGTTTTGTTATATTTTAAGGATCCAATTTAGAAATTGGTTCTATTAAATAGAAAGTAAGCTGGATTTTTTCAGTTTTTGCATCTATTTAAATTTATATACCATTACCGCAGAGAAAATCTGCGGTTTTTTGATTTCCATCAATATTTTAGCCGCAAATCAATGCTAAACTTCTATAGTTTACATTGTTTCTGTGGCTTTTATATATTTATCCCACTTCAAAAATAGCTAGCACAAAATACCTTAGGGGGAGTTAGAAATGAGCCTAAAATAATAATATTAACCTGAGCAATAAAGTTGAATTTTTAAATAGGGGGCAAAAAAATGAGGTTAAAACTTTTATAGATAAAAACGAAATTAAGATAGTTATATTATAAATATCTTTTGATGGGAGGAAATTATATGATAACAGGAAATATTAATGGAATTAAAAAAATAATACTTGAAAGACTAGAAAACTTATATGAATTAACAATAGATAATGACAGCGTTTTTTCTTATGAATTGGTAAAAGAAATGAATGAAATTAGTAGAATAATAAAAAAAGAACTATGTGTGGTTATTAATAGGCGAGGTAAACTCACTGGCATTTCAGCTGGTAACATCAATAGTGCTAAAATACCTTCTATGGATGCTCCGGGTAAAAAGTTAAGTGGATTTCGGGTAATTCATACCCATCCTACTGGTGATAGCACACTGTCTTCAATGGATACTTCAGCTTTAGTAGACCTAAAATTAGATGCTATTGCTGCAATTGGAGTTAAAGAAAATATGGAAGATGTTAAGATAAATATAGGTTTCTGTGATGTTTACAATAATATCCTAACCTTTAGCGAGCTTGAAAGCTTAAACTTAGAAACTTCATTACAATTAAATTTTAGAGATAAAGTAGCTTATATTGATAAAATAACTAGTAACCTAATCAAATATGAAGATGATATAGAAAGAGCTATTTTAGTGGGGACTGATGGCGAAGAAAGTCTTGAGGAGCTTTCCAATCTTGCTGAAGCTTGCAATGTTACTTCTGTATGCAAGGTGATTCAAAAGAAAAATAAAGTAGACTCTGCTTATTATGCAGGGCAAGGTAAAGTTCAGGAAATAGCGCATTTAAAACAGCTAAAAAATGCGAATGTAGTAATATTTGATGATGAGCTATCAGGTTCTCAGGTTAGAAATTTAGAAGGAATTATTAAATGCAAAGTAATAGATAGAACTACCTTGATCCTAGATATATTTGCAAGACGTGCTAAGAGCAAGGAAGGTATACTTCAAGTTGAGCTTGCTATTCTTAATCATAAGCTTCCTAGATTAAGAGATGCAAATGCAAACCTTGCAAGAATTAAAGGCGGTGTCGGGGTAAAAGGTGGCGTTGGCTCAAGGGGCCCTGGAGAGAAAAAGCTTGAAACTGATAGAAGACACATAGAATACAGAATAGAAGAAATAAAGAATACGCTGTCTAAAGTTATAGAGCAAAGAACTGTCAAAAAAACAAAACGAACTAAAAATAATATCAGCAAGGTAGCTATTGTGGGCTACACTAATGCAGGTAAATCAACTTTAAGAAACAAGCTCTGTGAAATTTCTTCATCCAATAATATAAATAAACAAGGCATTCTAGAAGCTGACATGCTTTTTGCAACATTAGATACTACCGTTAGAGCTATAACTTTAAGTGACAATCGAAAAATTGCTTTATCGGATACTGTTGGTTTTATTAGTAAACTTCCTCATGAGCTTGTTAACGCTTTTAAATCCACCTTAGAAGAAGTTACTTCTGCTGACTTACTTTTACATGTGGTGGATGTGGCCAATGAAGAGGCAATAAAACAAATACAATCAGTAAACATAGTTCTTAATGAACTTAATGCTAAAGATAAAAACACTATAGTTGTTTTAAACAAAGTTGATAAAGCCTCCCATAAAAATTTAAAGGGAGTACGTGATTTCTTAAAAGGTAAAGAAATAATAGAAGTCAGCGCTCTAAAAGAACTAAATTTACATGAATTGCTGCATATTATAGGCAGAGAAATTCCAATTAAATTAATAGAAAAAGAATTTATTATCCCTTATGATGAGCAAAAATTAATTTCATTACTTCATGAAAATTCCAATGTTATTAGTGAGGATTATATTGAAGGAGGAACTCATATCAAAGCTTTGGTTCACGCGGAAATCTATAAAAAATGTATGAACTTTGAGCTACCAGCTTTATCTTAACAAAAAGGACTCCTTAAAATTAAGGAGTCCTTCGCTTTTAATAACATCTATTCTATAGACGCTAAAATTTCTAAAATAAACGCGTTGCTTAGAAACATCTTATATTTATCTTTCAATAATATATCTTTCAAAAAACTCATTTACATTCATACCTGTTTCTTCTTCCATCTTTTTATTTAAGTCAACAGTTATTTTTGTCATGTTTTCCATATATTTTTTATAATCTTCATTAAGAATAATCAAATATTCACTAATTTTTTTGTGTAAGCGTCCAAAAATTTTAGAATAATCTTTGGAAAATGAACCGAATTCATTTATTTCTTCCTTTTCTTTTTCATCTTCTTTTAACAATAGGTACCCGTCTATAGTCCTTTTTATATACTCTTTAATGTATAGTTCATCATAATTTACTATTTTTCCAATGCCAGACAAATGTCTTCTCTTATCTTCTTCTGAAATGACTTCATTTATAAATTTATTTAAATAGATATTATCTAAAAAAAACTCTTCTGTTTCATTTATTTCATCCAATGCCTCCACAAGCTTTAACCACACTCTTCTTTTTTCCTCATTATCAATAACAATATTTAAAAATGGTTCAAAGTTCATAATTAAACTTTCCCCATATATTCCCGGAAATATTCTGCGCAGAGCATTTGAAATATATTCTTTCTTTTCCCCCATGGACAATTCTAAGGTTTCGCGAAGTAGCTTTATATGTTCTCCCGCAGTATCATAATCAGTTAAATTTTTCTCGATAATGTTTAAAATAATTAATCTACTTTTTTCTAAATTGTCAATATCACTATCTATTCTGGAAAGAGCTTGTCTCATAACTTCAGGAATACTTTTGTTACCAGAAGTCACAGTTTTGATTTGCGCAATGGAAATATCCACTGCTCTAAGCGCCCCTATCAAATTAAGCTTTATAACATCTTGACAAGTGTACTCTCTATAATTATTTTCAATATTTTTTAAAGGTGTAATTAAGCCTTCACTTTCATAATATTTTATTGCCCTTTTAGTTAATCCCGTTTTTTCAGCAGCAGCTTTTATATTCATACAGCACCCCTCCCTTGTAATTCAATTTTAAACCTTACAGTAAGGTACATGTCAATACTTTTTATAGTATTTCTAAATATCTGAAGATTCTACCTCATTAGTATTTATGAAAAATTACAACATAGGCCAAGAATACATTGACCCTAATATATATATCTATCTTTATTATCTAGGTAAATGTTACAATTATACTAAACAAAGCAATTTTCACTGAAAATTTTAAGATTTTTAATCTATATAATATTAGGCGAAACTAACCATTCAGGTTTCACCTTATTTTAGGGGTGTAAAAAATGTATAAGATAATGATAGTTGAAGATGATAAAGCGCTGTGCACCAATATGAATCAAATGTTGATAAAATGGGGTTTTGATGCGGTGGCTGTGGATAACTTTGAAAACATAACTGCAGAGTTTGCTGCCAAGGAGCCTCATTTGATTATTATGGATGTAAACCTACCTTATTTTGATGGGTTTTACTTTTGTAATAAAATTCGCGAAATATCAAAGGTGCCTATCGTATTTGTTTCTTCCAGGGATACAAATATGGATATTATTATGGCCATGAATACTGGGGGTGATGATTATATAACCAAGCCCTTTTCTATGGATATTTTAATTGCTAAAATAAATGCACTACTTAGAAGAGCCTATTCTTATGGTGAGCAACCTTCTGATTTAATAGAATGTGATGGAGTAATCCTAAACTTAATGGAAAATACTCTTTTATATAAAGAAGATAAAATGGAACTTACAAAAAATGAGTTTAAAGTAATGCTACTGCTTATGAAAAACAGGGGAAAGACCATATCTAGGGAGAAGATAATGAGAGCACTTTGGGATGATGATAATTTTATTAATGATAATACTCTCACAGTAAATATTAACAGGCTTCGCACTAAACTTTGCGACATAGGCCTTAAGGATTATATCGTTACTAAAAAAGGATATGGGTACATGCTACTATGAATATGATGGTGGCATATATAAAAAATTCTACCTTAAAGATATTATATTTCATCTGCATTTCGTTTACTATAAATATAGTCCTATTGTGTAGCAAGCCTATTAATTCACAGTTTACTGATATAGCCTACATGGATTTTTTACTGCTTTTTATATCATTAATCTTTGCATTTATTGATTATAAAAGGTGGCATCATAGTTATAAGGGACTTTGCGAAGCTATAAATAAAGAAGATAATATAGATGCAAGTTTGCCTAGTAGCAGTTATTATTTTGAAGCTACGCTTATGAAAGACATAATTAATCTTAAAAATGCTGAAATGGATGGGAAGGTTCAAGAAGTAAAGTCAGCTCTTGAGGAAATGGATGATTATATAACAAAGTGGGTTCATGAAATAAAAATACCTGTTTGTGTATGCGAGCTCCTTTCTGATAAAATAGAAGAAATAGATGTATCAGAACAGCTTATACTTGAATTTAACAGGATAAAATTTCTTATCAATCAGGTGCTATATACAAGTCGCGCCTCTAGCTATTCGGAAGATTTACAAATCAATGAAATTAATATTCAGCGGCTAGTTAAAGAAGTTGTAAAAAGAAATGCTACCCTTTTCATATCAAAAAATATAAGTTTAGAACTTGGAAACATAAACTGTACTGTTATATCAGATGAAAAATGGCTTTCATATATTATTGATCAGCTTATTAATAATGGCTGCAAATATGTCCCTAAGAATGGAAAAATAAATATTTATGCTAAAGAGGAAGATAAGGTTATTGTGCTTTATGTTAAAGATAGTGGTGTGGGAATAAAAACGAAAGACATAAATAGAATATTTGACAGAGGTTTTACAGGCGAAAATGGAAGAAGCCTCGCAAAATCTACAGGCATGGGTTTATATTTATCTAAAAAGATGGCTCATAAACTAAGTCATGATATATATGTTGAATCTGAGGAAGGAAAGGGTACAGAATTTAGCATATGTTTTTATAAACTATCAGATTACTTTAAGGTTACATAAATGTAACCTTAAAGTACTAAATGTAACCTATATTCAATGGCAGGCTATGAGCCTAACAGGTAGAATAGTGGTAAGATTTTAGTTTGTGAGGAGGATTTTTTATGAGTATTGTTATTGAAACTAAAGATTTAAGAAAAGTTTACGGCTTAAAAGGTATGATGTCCAACGCTTTAGATGGCCTTGATCTGCAAGTGGAAAAGGGTGAGTTTTTAGGCATAATGGGACCTTCTGGGTCAGGTAAAACCACTCTTTTAAATATTATTTCTACCATTGATGAACCTACTAGCGGAAGTTATTTCTTTGAAGGAAAAGATATGAAAAATACTAAGGGACACGATCTTGCATCTTTTAGGAAAAACAAAATAGGTTTTATATTTCAGGATTTTAACCTACTGGATACAATGTCTGTTCAGGATAATATAGCCCTTCCGCTTGCCCTTAGTAAGGTAAATCATGTTGAAATACTAAAAAAGGTAAATGAACTTGCTACCTTTTTAGGTTTAAAGGATCATCTAAGCAAATATCCGTATCAACTTTCAGGAGGACAAAAGCAAAGAACTGCCGCAGCTAGGGCACTTATAACTTCACCTTCTGTTATATTTGCAGACGAGCCTACCGGAGCATTGGATTCAAAATCAGCAGCAGAACTTTTGCAATGTCTTACGCAGCTAAACGAGAAATTTAAAACTACTATAATAATGGTGACTCATGATGCCTTTGCTGCCAGCTACTGCAGAAGAATAATGTTTATAAAAGATGGTAAGATTCATGCAAAGCTCCATAAAAACGGAGAAAGAAAAGAGTTTTTCCAAAGAATTATGGACATGGGAGCATCCATGAGTGGTGGTACAGATTATTACGGACAAAGTGAAGAAAACAGGGGGGATTTTTAATGAATTCCTTCAGCATAGCTTTCGATAATTTTAAGAGAAATATAAAAGTTTACAGCCTGTATATAATGTCTATGATTTTTTCTGTGCTTGTTTTCTACAACTTTGCAGCACTAAAATATAACCCAGATTTTCAAAAAGCCAATGAAACCAGTTATTATATTAACGGTGTATCAATTTCAGTTTCTTATTTGCTCCTTATATTTATTATATTTTTTATCTGGTTTTCAAGTTCTTTCTTTTTAAATCAAAGAAAAAAGGAAATAGGCATTTATGCTTTTATGGGAGTATCCAATGCTCAAATAGCTCTTATTTATTCTATAGAGCTTATTTTTATGGGTATAGTAGCAACGGCTACGGGACTTTTACTTGGAGTTGTATTTTGTAAGCTATTTCTAATGATGCTGGCTAAAGTGGCTATATTAAATATGAAAATAGGTTTTTTCATATCTACTAAAGCAATAATTGAAACTTCCATCACATTTTTTGTAATTTTCTTTATAAATGCAGTTTTAGGTTATATAAATATATCTAAAAGTAAGTTAATTGACTTGTTTAATGCGTCTAAACGAGAAGAAAGACTTCCAAATGTTAATTATGTAAAAGGTCTATTTTCTATAATATTCATACTGGTGGGATATTACTTTGCAAAAAATGCTATTGGTATGCATTTTATTAGGAACCTACCTCTTGCCATTATATTTGTAGTAATAGGCACCTATTGGTTTTTTGGCTCTGTGTATTCTATAATAATGAAATTTATAATAAATAGAAAGAAAATATTATATAATGGAATAAATATAGTGTGCATGTCTAATATTGCCTTTAGAATTAAAAATAACTATAGAACCTTAGCGGCAGTTGCCATATTAGCTACAATTACTTTAACTTCTTATGGAACAGTAGCATCTCTTAAGTATTTTATTGGAATGAGAGATTATATACAAGCTCCTTATGAAATTTCCTATGTTTCTTCTGATAATACAGTAAAGCAGAAGGTAAGAGACAAGTTAAAAGAATATAAAAAAGATATAATCCTTGAAGAAAACACTGAATTTCTTATTATAAAACCTCATATTTATGTAGAAAATAAATTGCCCATTGAAGAAACAGTAGCCTTAAAATATTCAGATTTTATAAAAATAAGTTCTGACCTAAAAGTAAATAATATGAATGATTTAAAAAAAGAGACCTTGTCCAAAGGTGAAATATTATATGTATCCCCACCTACTGTGGTAATGAGTCTTTATGCTTATAAAAACGAAAAAGCTTCTGTAAATAGTAAAGACTACACCATAAAGAATTCACTTAAAACTCCTATTTTTGGTATTGGTATACCTATGGCGTGTCTAATATTAAATGATGAAGACTATAATTTGCTTAGAGCTACTTCTCACATATATGAGTTTAATGGAATAAAAATAAATAAAACAGACACTATGAAATTGCTAAAACAGGAATTATACAAAATTGACTCCTCTAAAGAGCCTTTGCGTTCAAAGGTGAGTGAGAATGTATCTTCTTTACATGAATTATTTACAACTAATTCAATTAAAGATTCTTTACGTGTAAATGTGAGTAAGGATACATCTTCTTACAGTATTTTCGGGATAATTTATTTTCTTGGAGCTTTCCTTGCACTGGTTTTCATAATTGCAACAGGGAGCATAATATATTTCAAACTTGTATCCGAAGCCTATTTAGATAAGGATAAATATGTTTTGCTAAAAAGGCTTGGAATGACAGAGAAGGAGATTTTCAAAGCTACTGCTAGGCAAATAGGAATGTCATATATGCTACCTTTAATTGTAGGCATAATTCATAGTTGCGTCGCAATGTCCGTTTTAAGCGAACTTATGAATTACAACATAATAGTACCCGCTATCAGAAGCATACTTATTTTTATAGCAGTATATGTTGTTTATTTTATTGCTACTACAAGGAAGTATATGAGGATAGTTATGTAACTGAAAATCAGGTAAAGAGGTGATGATTTAATTACAGGACTAATCTTTGTATGTTTTTAATACACTCAATTTGAAATACTTATATCCCTTTGGAATTTGTAGATTCTTTAAAAAAATTATATAAAAGTTGCTTTTTTTCATAAGTTTATATCCACTAGCAGTATAATATGAATCATTTTAAAAAAACACTGGCTCATATATTAAAATCTTATCTCCTGGTTTTACTTTACCTTTATATGTTTTCAAAACTTCTACTTCGGATAATGTAGCTTGACTATATAGACGTCTATTACCAGTTAACTACTTTGGTAATGCTACTGCTATTGCAAAATAACTCCCGAAAATGCCAAGAAAAACCGATAGTTTATTTTTTGTATAAATAAAAAATAGTGCGTAAGCTAAAATTGATAACAATGCTGCGGTTAAACTTATGATAATCATATAAGTTACGTTAAATAGCAAGGGATTCTGTATTCTTGTAAGATCTAGCGCCATATTGCTATTGTAGTTTTGAACACCAATGTCATAAAGTAGTAAAGAATGATTGTCAATTAGACCCATCTTTGAAAAAACTACACCATATAAAAATTGATTTACAATCATCGGTACTAAAAAAGCAAAAAATATAATACCTCTGCTAAAAAACTTCCTAAAGCTAAGAACATTAATATAGCAAAAATAAATTTAAATTCTTTTCTCCTCAAACAATTTCTTATTTCAATTACTAATAAATTTTTTATTTTCACACTCCCCAATAACTAGCTACTTAATGCTACTTTGATGTAAATTTTATAATATATATTTAAAGTAACTATACCCGTTTAATGTATTTTAAATTTCGTTATTCTATAGCAAATATATCTAGTAAAAACTCAAAGTAGTATTAACAAATATAATACTACTTTGATGTAAAATTACCTAAAATCAACGCATCCTGATACATTTCCAGTATAACCAGTATAATTATCGTTTTGCATTGCCATCCTTACTTTGTCGTTTTTATCTTTATCGACACATGATTTAAGCACTATTTTCCTCTCAGTATCTACAGCCTGAGCACAACTAACTGATAAGTCTGTACCCCCAGAAGTTTTCATATGCCAAGAAACATTATTATCTACAAAAGTTAAAGAGGCACTGCAACCTATTCCCATACAACTTTCCCCTGCTTTTGACCAGGATTCCCACCTGCCAGAATATACGCCCTGTCGGGACGCACTGCCTATGTCGAATGTACCCATTTTGGGCAACAAATGTATTAATGTATAAAATCCGCGCTTCTCGGTTACTACCCCTACAAGATAGCATTGTTAATAATAATGCCATCTTCCATTCTAATAATTTTATTACAGAATTTGGCGATTTGTTCATCGTGAGTAACCACTATTATAGTAGTATTATTAGTTTCATTAATATTTTTCAACATATTAATAATATTTAAACTGTTATTCTTATCTAAAGAACCTGTTGGTTCATCTGCTAAAATTACATCTGGCGTATTGACTAAAGCCCTTGCTATTGCAACTCTTTGTTGTTCTCCACCAGATAACTGATTAACTTTCTTATTAGCATATCCATCTATACCAACTTCTTTTAAATGCTTTAATGCTAAATTTTTAATTTCGTGTTTGTCTAATTTTTTATTATTACCTAAAAGTAAATTCCTATATAAAAGAGGAATTTCAACATTTTCTATAACATTATAATCTGTGATTAAAGAAAAATTTTGAAATATAAACCCCATCTTGGTGTTTCTTATTATAGCTAATTCTTTATCTTTATAATTTGTGATATCCTTACCGTCAAATATGTATTTTCCGCTAGTACATTTGTCTAAACATCCAATTAAATTTAATAATGTTGATTTTCCTGAGCCTGATGTTCCTAAAATAGCAATCATCTCACCTTTTTCTATATTAAAATTAACCTTATTTAAAGCATGTACAGTTTCTTGTTTATCTCCATAGTCTTTCATGATATCTATTAGCTGTATGTAACTCAAAACTAATTCCCCCTTATTAAATCAACAATATTTTTCTTTAATATATTAGATTTATATATTAAAAATGTTATAAAACCTAGAGTAAGAGAGATAATAAAAGAAGGTATACTAGATTTAATAATTAATAATGGATTTAAGTCCATCTTTACTACATAATTTGTAACAATTAGAATAAGAATAGATATAAAATTAGTTATAATTAGTGACAAAGATATTTCACCACATACTAATCTTGATAACTCTTTACTTGTTGATCCTAATGCGAATCTAATTCCGTATTCTCTCTTTCTAAAAGTAATATAGCTTATTAATATCCCTATAAATCCTATGCATGATAAAACAGATAATAAAAATGAAAATGTTAATGTCATCATAATCCAAGGTTTACTAATCTCATATATTTGAGTTATCAATTCATTAACTTTAAAAAATTCAAGTGAGGTATTACTAGACTTAAGTTTTGAAAAATAAGTTATAAATCCATTTAAGTCCTCCATTTTTTTTGTTGAAACAACTGTATAACGAGATTTCATTCTAATATCAATACTCTCATCAAAAAAGTATTGTTTATCAAATGGTATAATAATAGAATTTTTCAAAGAAGTAATCGATGATTTATCACCTATCCTAGAATTCCAAAAAACAGCATTCTTATTTGTTATTCCTATAATTTTCAATTTGAAATCTTTTAATCGGCTATTTTGATACATTTTAACAGTAATTATATTACCTACATTCCATTTGTTTGATAAATTGTTACTAATAATAATTGGAATCTCATCTTGATTTTTACTATAATTGAAAATTTTATTACTACCTTTACAAATATCGATATTATATAAATCAATAGCACCTCTATTGAAAAAAACAGCATTAATCTCGCTTTGATCGACTTTAACTTCGTCTATACAATAACTTCCTATTTTATCAACCATTTTATTTTTTGAAATTTGTTCATGTATTTTATTAATTGAATTCAGAGGATCTTCATTTTGTGAACCTACTGAAATTTTAAGTAGTGCTGATGTATCTTTATTAACCAGTTTATTAATGTTGCTTTTTACTTCTATGTTTTTATTTATTAAAGTAAAAGCAAAATTTAAAGATATAAATACTATAATTAATTGAAAAAAAACTAATTTAAACTTTATACCTTGCTTTGTTATAGATTTAATCAATACTCGTAATCTAAACATACTACTCCCCTTTTAATTCTGTTATAAGATTTAACTTGAAAAACTTTTTCACACTTATTATTGATATTAAAAAACTCATTATAACAGTAGCTAAAGAAGTTACTATTATATTTAAATAACTAAATTGCATATCTTGTATATTTAGAATATTCGTAAAATTGTTTTTAACAAATGGCGTTAATAAATTTGCAACTATAAATGCAGAAACAATAGCACATAATGATACTAATATGAGTTCGATAAATATTTGTTTCCAAATTATTTTTCTGTTTGCACCTAAAGCAATACTAATTAAAATATTTTTTTTGTTTTTTAACATTAAATAAAATACTAAAATAATTATATTACTTACAGATACTAATATAATTAAACAACTTACAACTGTAGTTATTGACACCGTAGTATAAAACTGAGATAAGTTTTCGCCTATTTCAACTTGGGCTGCCTTTATATTGGGTAACCTATTAACATCATTTAATATTTCATTCATTTCATTTTTACAATTATCATTGTTTTTCAATAAATATATATTAATTGTTTTTATATTTTTTTTCATTTTATCAGGCAAAGATTCTAATGGAATAAAAACAGAACCTAGATAATTAGAAAAATTACGTAACTTACCTGCAGT
The DNA here is from genome assembly GCF_011065975.2 of Clostridium sp. FP1. NCBI lineage: Bacteria > Bacillati > Bacillota > Clostridia > Eubacteriales > Clostridiaceae > Clostridium > Clostridium sp. FP1. The sequence continues at coordinate 4,994,212 of NZ_JAAMNJ020000001.1, forward strand.
ACCCATAATTTCAAATTTTTCTCCGCCTAAATTAATATAGTTATTTTCACTTATTTTATTAGCTTCTACACCAGTACCTATAACAGCGATTTTAGCTTTTGACTTACTTTCATGTGGGTTTAAGTATCGTCCGCGAGTAATTGTGGGAATCCATTCCGGTGTTTCATCAAATAGTACTGGTTGAATTGGGATTTGCCACACGCCACCACCACCAGGTTTTTCTGCCATTAAACCGTCTATTCTGATTGCTATTGTTTTTGAATGCTTTTTTAAAATATTCGTTAATTTATCATAATCTATGTTATTTGAACCTTTACTAATATTAACGGAAATTAATTGTTGATGGCTTAATCTACCATTTGTATAATCAATATTTATATCTTTGCTACATTTTAAAAAAGTAAATCCAAATGAAATCACTAACATAGCTGAAAAATAACCTATATATATTAAAAAATAATGAAAAAAATTGCTCTTAATTTTTCTTGAAATTAATTTAAACATTGCGTCACTCCACTATTAATTTTATAGTATTAGAAATAAAATATATTTGATTTCCTTTATTTTTGCATTTCATTGCAACTTTAATGTTGTAATTTCCTTTTTGGTTTGGTGCTTCAACACACAAAAATATAAATTTAGCCAATGAGTTATTTAATTTTATATTAATATAGTCTTTATTAGCTACTTTGTATTGTTCATCATTAACTAAAAGCATAATATTTGATTCATTATACTTACTATCATTTTTTATTATAACAGGAATATCTATTTTTTGATTTGTTTTCGATTTTATAAAAGGATTAATATCTTTTTTGTTATTATTTAACCATTGATTTAGGTAGATACCGTTATTCATTTTAATATCTTTCTCCGAATCAAGATGTTGGTATTCTTTTTTACTGTCACCATTATTTTTACTATTATAATTAAATAATTTTAAATTAAAAAAATTCGTTGAATTACTTTGTCGTTCTTCATAACTACTCGTCATATCATAATTTGAACATTTTTTTGATATTATGATTAATAAATCATTTTCTTTTTTATTAACGTTTAAGTTATTTATTTTTAGGTTAAAACAATTACTATTAGGTTTTATAGCAAATTCATATTTTTTATTATTAATTTTATCATTGAAATCAAAATAAACTTGAACATTATTTACAAATACAGTAATAATGTTATTATCTATATTCAAATTATCAAAATTTTCAATGTTTAAAATAAAATCCACAGAATTATTAGTTATGGTTAAATTTTCTAATTTTAAATTTTTATCTTTAGAAGAAATAAAATAATTAGTTCCTGAATTTTTAGCAGTTCTCGTTATAGTACTTGTAGGTATATCAGAAGTATTATTAGTATTTTTATTAGAATAAAAATTATATAATAAAGCTATAAATATGCCAAGCATTAAAAAAAATATGTAAGGAGAAAATCTTTTTAATATTGTCAAAATCATCACCATTCTTACTTAATAAATTAAATTATTATGATTTAAAAAATTTAAAAACTATATAGTTTATCTCCTATATTAGTTTTTAAATTTTAATTATACATTATTACATTATATTAAAATTTCCATTTTTAAATTGAATTTTTCTGTTAAAAACATCTCCTCTGTGGTTATCAGCGTGATGATCTGACAAAGCATCTGCACTGCTTATTTTAGCCTTTACATATGCCGAAGTAGTATCGTGAGCAAAATTATCCTCCTGCCACCATTCTTTTTTTCCATCTAATGTTACAGAAATATTTGCCATGATTTTATCTGCATAAGTTCCAGCTCTAAAGACTGTACCTTCCATGTTTAATTGTGCCTGACATGGAACATTATTGCAAGATCCTTTAGCTTCGAATGCACCTGCTGACATTGATAAAGTACTTATCAATCCTACGCTTAATAAAAGAGCCGATATACCTTTTTTCATTTTCATAATAATCCACCTTCCTTAATCTTTAAAATATATTAATAATAAAATTTAAATCCATTAGGTAACGTCACCAATATTTCTATATAAGTTAGGATGCGCATCCCAACAAAACAATATCATTTATATTAATATGTGTATACAATATTTAAGTGAACAGCATAATAATTGTATTATTATGTACTTTAATATGCTTATATGTCATTCGATACAACTTATATGTCGTTCAATGCAATTCTATTGACAACTAGTTATATACTTGGTAAATTTTATATATATAAAAATCCATTTTATTAAGGAAGTACTTGCATGAGATTATCAGAAAAGTTTAGTGTGAACCTATCTAATTACATAAAAAAAACATTACCGAATAAGACAGAAGAGGAATTAGAAATTATAAGGTATGGGACAGAAGTGTTATTTATGAACATTACAAAACTCCCTATTATTTTAGCTGTAGGATATATACTAGGTTTATTCTGGTACACGCTATATAGCTTAATAATTTTTGGGATTTTGCGCCGCTTTGTTGGGGGAATCCATGCTAGGAAAAGTATTACATGCTTAATATCTACAGGATTTATTATATTGGGTGCCGTACATATTTCTTTAGCCTATCCACTTACCATTATTGCAAAATTGCTTATTTTTATAGTTGTTTTATATGTATTTTTCAAATACGCACCGGCAGATACAGAGGAAAAACCCTATTTAGATAAATCAGTTAGACAAAATCTTAAAATAAAAAGTATACTTACAGCTAGTGTTTATTTTTTTCTTTCTATATTTATAAAGAACTCATTTTTTTCTAATGTTTTTCTACATATACTATGGATAGAAGCCATTCTTATATGCCCGATTACATACAAAATACTAAATAGGAGGTATAACAATTATGAATATTACAGAGAAAATATCTAAAATTTTAGCAATAAAAATAAGTGACATAACTACAAATATCGCTCATACATCCACTCAAGCTTGTGCCGCTTATGCTTTAGAAGAACCTAAAATGCCAAAATCATTATTGAAAAAAGCTAAGTAGTCCTACCTACTTAGCTTCTATATATAAATCTTGAATAAAAAAATTTTTTTCAACAGATGTTTTTAATAAAACATTAGGATATTTTTTATTTATAATTTCTTTTACATTATTTAAGCCTATTCCACGATTAGGCCCTTTTGTGGAATAGCTTTTCTTATATATACTACTTATATTTATACTGTTGTTATAAGAATTAGCAATAGTTATATTTAAATATTCATCTTGAATAAAAGTTACAGATACAAGTTTTTCTTTGCTATCCTTTGCAGCTTCATAGGCATTATCTAGAAGTATACCTACAATTCTACATAAATCTATCATATCTATATGAAAAGTATCTATTGTATCTAAAATTTCTATTGATAGTGTTATATTATCTAAGTAGAGTTTTACTATTTTAGAGGTCAGCAATCCTTTTAATCCAGCGTCTTTAATTTTTTTAAGCTTTAGTATTTCATTGTTTTCATAGTTACATTCATGAATCAACTCTTTATTAAAAATTCTTTTTAATTCTTCAACATTATTGTCTTCTAAATATCCTCTGGTCATAAAAAGAATATTATTATAATCATGTTTGAACTTGGCTACATCATCTACTAAATTTTCTATAATACTAGTATATGTTTTTAATTGTATAAATTCTTGTTGCTTTATTTTTAACATGTAATTTTTATGAAAAAATATTAGAATCAACATTAAGCAAACGATGGAACTTAGAAGTGTAATAACAACTGTGTCTTTATTGAAAGACTTATATGCTAAAAAATAAATAACAATAAATACAATCATTAAACTTGCCATAAATATAGTGTTTACCATAAAATCATTATCTTTAATTTTGAATTTAGAAATTAAAAATACAGTAACTACTTCTTTTAAGTTAATAATAGAAACAGCAGTGATAAACAAAATAATATTAAAAAATACAAATATTATTTTGTTTGAACTTAAAACTTTTAAATTAATACTTAATATATTTATAAAAAATTGCGCTGTTATAGCTTCAGAAAATATCATTATTAAAGTTATAAAAAATGTAGTTTGAATCAAATATAAGATGCTGCGTTCAATCAATACTGCTAAAATTATCATAAGGAATATAGTGGTAATGATAACTTTGTAATCATTTAAGTAATTAAGCTTAAGTACATAATAATGTAATATAGCGCTACTTAGTATTATTATGAAATTATTTATATTTATAATAAATTTAATTTTTTTTAGTTTACAACCAATATAAAGTTGAACATAAAATGTAATAAATAAAAGAACTATATTTATTCTCCCCACGCCTTGCTCACCTCTTTTAACCCTGTCCTAGAAATAGAACACCTGTCTCCTGTCGTCATTTCTACATAAGGATTATTAGAATTTTTACATACACTTTTTATATATTTCTTATTCACTATACTTGTTTTATGAATTTGAATAAAATTACCATCTAATGAATTCATTAATTCTTTTAATGTGCTGTAAAATTCAACCATAGTATTGGTACTATAAAGAATCACTTTACGGCTATTTTTTATAGTTTCAATATAAATAATGTCTTGAAGCAGTATATTAAATGTTTCAGTGCCTATTTTAATTATTAATTTCTTTTTCTTTTCATCTTTTTGCTTATTTAATATTTCGGTAGCAATTAAAAGACTTTCTTTTAACTGACTTTCAAGGTGTATGCTTTTATTTATGAATGTTACTACACGGAGTTTGTATTGGAATACTTTAAAGCTTAATTCAATATGATTGGTAACAAAAATCATTTCACCTGAATACTGATCTAATTTTCTTATCTCTCTTCCTAATTTTAAGCCGTTTTTTTCTTCATTTAAATCGATATCCAATATGTATATGTTTTTTTCAACACTGTTTTTAACATATGAAATAAGATCAGCGGATTTATTAAAAGTTAATACATTGAAATCTTTTAAATTCATTTCTTCTTCGTAAGTTTTTATAACTATATTTTTTATTAGATGTAATGTTTTTGAACAATCATCACATATAAGTATGTTAATCATTAGTTAATCTCCTTTTGTTAAATGTCTAGTATGTTGTAATTAAGTTATTAAAGCGTGAACATATGCTAAATTGGGGTATTTTATAGGTTGAAATTGAGCCAGGGGAATGATGAGTGAGAAACTATAGTATAAATCAATAGATTATTATTTAGCATTTTACTTGTAATCCTTCATGGGATATTAAAAATAACTAATTACATTAATTCGTTATTTGTCAATTATACTCTATTTTCTCTATTAAAGGTTTATTCTACAAATATATCTAAATACCTTCAATATTTTACAATTGTATAAGTTGATTTATCTTGTTCACTTGTTCTTTTATAGGACTGTACCTTAAAAAATAACTTTGTAGATTGCATAATAACTATTTAAAAATCGTTAAAAAAGTAGCCTGTACTTTTACTCAGGCTACTTCAACTACAATATTGAACTCATCAATTTGAAACATATTCACTGTTTTACCATACTTCCCAAATTCATTTTGTAATAACTCAATGTTTGAATAATACTCGTCTTCAATTTCATCAATTTGCTCACTTGTGAGGTTTTTCATAATTTTATGTTTCTGTTTTTCATTTTCAAACATAAGATCTCCAATGATTATTTTACCATCATTCTTTAAAATCCTTAACATTTCCTTAATAGCAACGCCTTTTTCCTCCTCATTCAAGTGATGGAATGCATAGGTGGATACAATAATATCAAAAGTATTATTTTCAAAGGGTAGCTTTAAAAATTCTCCTAGTCTCAGTTTTAACTTTGGAAACTTTTCTTTTGCCACATTCAGCATTTCCCTGGATTGATCTAGTCCTGTGATATGGAATCCTTTTGATAAAAATCGGTTTGCAAGATTTCCAGTACCTACACCTATTTCCAATATTTCTACTTCTTTATCTATATTGTACATTGCTTTTTTAAAAACCGTATCTAAAATCACTTCATAGTTTTTATAAATTTTTAAACTACCTCTGTCTCTCTTTACGTCCTTATCATAGTTTTTTGCCCACCCATCAAAATCCCATTTATCCTTCCAGTTTTCTTTTATTTTATAAATCTCATTCATCTTTTTAATGGATTCAATAATACTCATATGGTATTTCTCATCATTTGCTTCATAAATTGTATCCATTATCTCTTCTAATGAATTTTGAATAAGTTTTGATCTATGAACTTCATTGTTTATGATTTCCCACTGCTTATAAAAGTGATTTAATACATTATTCTTATAATCATTCTTCATTATATCTTCAATATCTTCTATGGGTATATTTAATATTCTATACATAAGAATAGTCTGTAATTTTATTAGGTCCTTTTCTGTATAGTAGCGATAGTTATTTTCTTCATCCCGTGCAGGTGTTATTAGCCCCTTCTTTTCATAAAATCGAATCTTATTTTTTGTTATGCTAAACAATTCTCCCACTTCTTTAATACTATACTTTATTTTCATTGCGCCACCTCATATAAATTCATTTTTAGAGGGTAAATTTTAGTCTTAACCTCTAACTTGTTTATAGTATAAACCTTCACCTTAGGCGAAGGTCAAGTGGTGAAAATATTTTTTTTATTATGGGTAGCCCATATTACTTATGGTACGTTTTACCTTTCCTAATCATAAACACTCTAACAACTCACACTGCACTTTTTTTGAAATTTCACATAATCTTCACACTGAAATACTTTTATGTATCCAAGTTTTTCAAACACTCTGCAAGAAGGTATATTACCTTCTCTAATATATGCAACTAACTTGCTATTAGCAGTAAACAAATCTTTATTTTCATTTATAAATCTTTGGGCATCTCTAATTGTAGCAGTACCAAATCCATTACCTCTATGTTCTTTAGCAATGCTATAGTTAAATGTTATCTCTTGCTGTGAAATTTCAAGTTTTACTTGTCCAACATCTTTTTCATCAACTACTTGAATAAACATAAAAAGGTTTTTGTCCTTTAGTGCCTTAAAAAACCAGTCCTTATATTCTTCTAAATTTTTCTCCTCCGTATACCTTGAATTTTTTCTTACCTCTTCATCATTAACCCAAGTAAATAGCTTTTGAAAGTCTTCCCTAGTAACTTTTCTTAACATAATTCATCTCCCAAAGAAAATATTTTTCCTTAATGCTAATCTTTATCATTTGCCCCAAAAAAATTATTATAAAAACTGATGACCAATATCGCTAGTATTTTATCTTACAAGTTGAAATACTGCACGTTCATTGGATTCCCATACCTCAAGTTTTGTTTTATCCAAAGCTTTTGACAAGAAATAATCAAATATATAGTTAAGTATAGTTTTGGATATTCATTTAAATACCCTCCATTTCTATTTATTGATATTTGATCTTTAATTTATAAATACACCTATCATTATAAAAACATGTTATATTTACAATATAACATGTTTTTGTCATAATTAATAATTAAATACATATGGAGTTATTTCTGATATAGCTATTAATACACTACAAACCTAATTTATTTTAAAATCCCGTATAATAATATTGTCATCACATCATTCATGGCATCTTTCATGGTCATATCATTTTTACTTAAGAATTTATAATCTAAAAATGTGTTACTAATACCTTCCAACATCAAAGTAATCATATGCGGTTGAATGTCACTTCTTAAAAAACCTTCTTTCATCCCCTCTTTTATTGTAATTTCAATAAGATTTAATTTAAAATCCCTTAATTGCTGAATTTTCTTCCATTCATCATTATAAAATTTATATGCTTCATCTAATACATTAACCGGTAATTTGTATTTATGATAAGAATAAACTATAGAATTCAACTTCTCTACTAAAGGACAGTCTTTTTTTGCAGACTCAAGGGTGTCATTTTTATCAGTTTCTATTATGTCTTTAAAATATTCAACTATAATATCATCTTTATTTTTAAAATACTTATAGATAGTTTTTTTACTAATTTTAAGTTCTGAAGCAATTTCATCCATAGTAAATTTTCTTAAACCATATATCTGTATCTTTTCAGAAGCAACTTTCATTATTATATCTCTCATTTTATCATCCTCAATCTAATTTTTATTTAATTCATTGAACTGTTAATTTTAGTTTTTTTTACAGTAAATACACCCATTATAGATATTCCTATTATTAAAAGTAATACAACATTTTCATGGTTATTCCATAGAGCACCAGTAATCACTGCTCCAAAAAAAGAGCCGATATATTGAAAACTATTTATTATTCCATTTGCAGTACCTCTATAACTATTTTCTGCAATATCATTTGCTACAGAAGGTATTATCGTAGATAAAGAAATATACCCTGTCATAAATAGTATAGTACCTACCAATATAAAATAAAATGATTTACTATTAAAATAAAAACATATACCTATAGCAGTTATCATAAATGATACAGCAATCAACTTTGAACTATATCCGCTCTCAACAAATTTAATAGCTCTTCGCATACATATTATAGCAATAATTACTGCCGGCATAAAAATCTTCCACATGCCATTAATACCTGTAATTTTGTCAAGATATTGAGGTACTACATAAAATACTGCAACCATTATAAAATTATTAAAGAACCCTGCTAAGTTAAGTGCTAAAAATGTTTTATTTTTTAATAATACCCTAATGCTATCTCTTGTACTAATTTGTTTTTCTGGTATCTCATAAGAGTTTAAGTCATAAGTCTCCTTTAGAAAAAATAGTATAATAATCCATACTAAGAAAATCAAGATTGCGCATATTAAAAATATCTGTCTTACTGATAAATAGTTGTGAATTAAAGGTCCTAAAGCAAAAGAAGCCGCTGCTGAAAAGCCAATAAATATTCCTACAATACTTAAAGCCCTTGGTCGCTTTTTGCTATCTACACTACCAGTAACCCATGAATATCCAGTGGCAATTACAGCTCCACTTCCTTGCAAAGCCCTTGCAAAGATAAGCATATATATGCTTTTAGCAAAAAATGCAACTATTAACCCTATTATTACTTGCATAATCCCAATTAAAAGAACAGGTTTATTTCCTACTTTATCACTCCATATACCAAAAGGTATTTGAAAAATAGCTTGAGTCAGCCCAAATATACCCAATGCTAATCCAGATAAGGTTGCATTACTGTAGCTTAAAGTCTTGCTGTAAGTTGAAATAAAAGGCATAACCATAGTCATTGCCATTTGCCTAATTCCTAAAGCTAAACTTATTGTAATTAAAAATAGTAACTCTTTTCGAGAAAATACGTTATCTTTCATATTTATATACTCACCCCCGTAGTGGAAACTCATTTAGTTTATATAGTTTCCACTATAGAGTATACATCCTTTACCTTATAATATCAATCATTTTATAAATTTTTCCATATTCAATTAAAAATTAATATTGATATTATATTATTTTTGTTTTATAATATAATAAAAACCGTCTGGTCGTTTTTATGGAGGGATGAATATGCCAAAAATAAGTTCAGAAAAATTTCAGCTTCGGAAACTAGAAATTATAGACGAGGCTTTTGAGGTCTTTAGTTCAAAAGGGTATTCCCAATCCTCTATGGAGGATATTGTTAAACATTCCGGTATCAGTAAAGGAGGTCTTTACACTTATTTTAAGAGCAAAGAAGAGATTTTCCTGGCAATTGCCGAACAACGCTTTCAAATGAGAAGTAATGTACTTCATGAAATGACTGATATAGAGAGCGCGTCGCAGAAGGTAACTCTCTATCTACGCTGGTTTCTGGATAGTCTTCAAACCGAAAGCGTTTGTATGGGCATTAGATTTACCACGGAATTTTGGAGTATAATGTCAAGAAGCACCTGTAAAAACGAGATTGCCCAAGTACGCTACAAAAAATTTGAAGAGGATTTGGAACAACTCCTTTTAGAAGGCATTCAAAATGGCGAGTTCCGTCAGAATTTAAACACAAAAAGTGCTGTTTATCTCATTATTACATCACTAGATGGTGTGGGATTCACTGATGCTGTAATGGGCATTAAGATTAATGAAGCTACAATCTCTGAATACATTAATATGATTCTCAATTATTTAAGGGGGTAAGTGATTATGATTACTTATAAAACTTGCACTGATGTAACTATAAACGAAATATTCCAAGCTTTTAGCCTTGGCTTCTCAGACTATATCCTCCCGCTAACAATGAGCCAGGATGACTTCGAAGCTAGATTCTTTGGTCCTGAAGGCAACGCACTAAATCTATCCTTTATGGCATTTGATCAGAACCATCCCATCGGTTTGATTCTCAGTGGCATCCGAGTATTTGATGGCTTAGCTACCCTGCGCTGTGGCACCCTTTGCCTCAGTCCAGACTATCGAGGTCAAGGCATTAGCCAGAAGTTATTTGAAATGCATAAATCCACTGCGCTTACTTTCCAATGCAATCAATTATTCCTTGAAGTAATAAAAGATAATCACAGGGCCGTGAAGTTCTATGAAAACTGTGGTTATAGACATGTTTGCACATTAAAATACTACTCTAGCATGATACAAACAATAGCTTCACCCACCGATACACTGCCATACATTGTAAAACAAGTCACCTTTGATAAACTGGAGTCCTTTAGAAAATCACTCTTAGACTGCCACATCAGCTGGCAAAGTGACACTCCCTACTATGCTTCCAGCACACATGAATCTCTCCTTGGTGCATACCATGCTGATAGACAAGTGGCTCTAATTGCCATGAGTTCACAAGGTAAAATCAACTTTCTCTGGGTCCACCCAAACTGCCGCCATCAGGGTCTTGGACGCAGTATGATGCAAAAAGCAGCCCAGGCTCAAAATCTAGAAAAAGTGACTATATGCCTGCCAAGCAACGCCTCATTAGAAGATTTCCTCCGAAAGCTACACTTCCAAAAAGAAACAATTGAGCAATACGAAATGTATTTACCATTATAGCAGTTGTTATTTACCAAACCTTATTTTTATATTGGAAAGAAGGTTGGTACAAAAAGTAAGGCCCCTATAATAATACATATTCCTGTAATACTAGTACCCCCAAGTATACATTTCATACATCTTTTATTGTATTTATCATTTTTAAAATACTTTATTCCCATAATAAAAAAAAGTAATGCTGTTATTATTACTAGAATATTCATTGCAAACATTATTTTGATCATTTTAGATATTCCCCCCCATATTTTAAAACTTATCAACTTCACTCTATAAATAATTATACAAGGTATTTTTTACAAAATACTTACCATAATTCTTACATATTTATTAAGAAAAATATTTTTCTATTTATATTTTAATATTCCAATAATCTAATTGTAAAATATAATCCTAGATTTTTCCTAAACTAAGTATAAACAAAGTATAAACTTTTCTTAAAAACCCTCAACCAATTAATTAGTTAATAGTTTCAATGATGGAGGCAAAACATCCAAGCCTCCTATAAGTGTGCTTAACGTAAAAAAATCTTGTACAAAGCTTAATTAGTCTTGTACAAGATTTTAATTATTATTTATTTTGATATTATCTCTATACCATCCTCAGTTACAAGAATCGTATGCTCCCACTGTGCTGAAAGAGATCCATCAGCTGTAAAAGCTGTCCATCCATTATCTTCATCTATAAATATTTCATGACTTCCGCCATTTATCATTGGTTCAATGGTAAATACCATCCCTGGTGCTAAAATCATATCTGTTCCTCTAATTCCAAAATGAGAAACAAATGGCTCCTCATGAATATTTAATCCAACTCCATGCCCTCCAAAATCTCTAACTACTGAATATCCATTACTTTCTGCATATTCTTGAATAACTGCTCCTATGTCACCTAAAAAGCCCCAAGGTTTTACTGATTCTATTGCCTTATTTAAGCATTCCTTAGTTATTTCTACTATCTTCCTCGCTTCAGCACTTACTTCTCCGATCATAAACATTCTTGATGCATCTGAATAATATCCATTAAGAATAGTAGTTGCATCAACATTTATAATATCACCATTTTTAAGTACTACATCTTTACTTGGTATTCCATGACACACTTCATCATTAATTGATGTACAAATACTTTTTGGAAATCCATCATAATTAAGAGTAGCTGGAATTCCACCCTGAGATATTGTATATTCATGAGCTAGTTTATTAATTTCTTCTGTAGTCATTCCTTCTTTAATATTCTCACTAACCAAATCTAGAAGACCATTATTAATTTTAGCACTTTTTCTTATCCCTTCAATTTGCTCTTTGCTCTTAATAAGATTTCTTGTTGGTACTATGCAGCCTTGATTCTTCAAGGTTTCTAGTTTTTTATCAAAGTCCAAATGGCAATTCTTATATTTTAGTCTACTTCCACACCAGCATTTATCATTTCTATTTAAAATCATATACATTCTCCTTTACTAATATTAATTTAACTTAAGATTACATTGAATTAATCTATTATTTATGCCTTAGTTTATATTTAAATTTGCTGAAAATGTAGGATGCTCTTAATAATGAATATTATTAAGAGCCATACAATTATAATAATTGTTTACTCCATAGGGTTAATTCCCTTATTTAATATTTCTTTAATTTCTTTATTGTCCGAAATCATAAGTTCGAAAATATCAGTGTTCCTGTTTATAATAGAAGATACGTTTTCATAAACCTGCTTTTCTATATATAATTCTTCTGAATTACTCCCGTCTATCAAGCTATATATATATTCAAGGGTTTTATCTAAAAATACAGATATATCTTTTAATAAATTAGTATCTTTGGTTTTATAACTTTCTAAACAAAAGGAAACAGATTCCTTTATTAGTGAAACATTCCCACTACTTACAGTAGTTCCACCTTCCAAAATCAATAAATTTAATTCGATTTTTTTTAATTTCAACAATATATCATCATTAAAGCTCACCAATAAATTTAGCGATTTTTTATCAGGTTTTTCACTTTTAGGGATATCTTTAATTAAACTTTCAGGTAAATTATTTTTTAAATATACGTAAGTTAACACACCTGCAATTAAATATATCATATTAATTATTGAACTTAATAAAGCCTTACCAAATATTGAACAAACAACTGTTATAAAACATCCAATAATAAAAAACATTAAGATCTTATTAATTTCATTTGTAATTTTAGAGGTTTCATTAATGGAAGGGCTAGTAGTATTTTGTACTATATTTGGTCTTAAAACTTTTATAATCTTTTTAATTTTTTCTATTTCAAGATTATTCAAATCCTTTATATTTTGTAGCTTGTTTTGTTCATCTAAAGATTTTTGAATCTCATTTTTTTTAGCATTTTCAAATTCTAATTTTTCATCTAAGACCTTTTGCTCCTCTTTTTTTCTCAAATCTTCAAATTCTAATACTTCTTCTGTTTTTGCTTTCTTAAAATCGGAAAGTTCCTCTTTAGTCATTTTAAGATATTCAGCCTCTGAAACAAACAAGGATGTAGGATATGTTTTTAGTTTATTTGAATTATCAAATATGCTATAAACAAGTTCCCCTTTTTCTTCATGCATTTTAAACACAGAATATATTTCACCCTCCACTAAACTATCTATATCTAGAATACCTAAATATACTACGTCTTTTATGGATTGCAATAACCTATTGGTTGGATAGAAAATTTGGTCAGGCACAACTATTTCCACAGCACCCCTTTCGTTTACAATCCTATAACAAGGCAATACTTCGCATTCATATTCATATGTCTGTTCACTTGTTGTACCAAGTACAACATATTCTCTTCCCCTTATAAATTCTGCTTTTTCAGTACGACATGTTTTCAATTCCAAATATTCTCTTTTCATAAATATCCCTCCTTTATAAAAAAATTAACTCACCAAATTGAAAGATAATACTTTTAGCACTCACCTTATTTTAACTTTGCCTCTCTTTATTGTACTACAACTTTTATCATTTTATCTTTATTTTACCTGTAATATTTCCTTGATGCTTTTTTTCTTATAGACAAACAATAATATATAAGCAAGAATACACATAATTACGCAAGTTATAAAAGCTGATGAAGTAGAGCGATGTCACACCCTGAAATTCCAGCTAAAGGCACTGATAATAACACTCGTTCTAAAAAGAACATCCCAAATGAATTTGCTTTATAAAAAACAAATCCCTGTAGGAATACAATAATGTACATTAAATAAATATTAGCCTTTTTATTCAATTTTAATACACCTCCAAAATTACATAGCAAAAAAACCTTGTTTTAAAGGTTAATTTTGAAATATCTTGTAATTTTATTGTGTATTAAATTGGTCTGTACATTTGCCTCTCTCCTTGAAAATCAAATTCATTTTAATCATTCTATCATATTTTCAATACAACTATACTTATTTTGTAAATTTATTTTGTTTAATTAAATCGAAATACTTGTGGTAAGGTTCTCCGTATCAGTAGCAAGTCAGGTTTTCCTAACAAATTTAATCATATAAAATTATTTCAAACTATATTCTAAAGTGATTTTATGTACATATTTTTAGACAATTCTTTAAGTTGCTCTATATCTAATATATATATTTTTTTATCATCACATTTTATAATTGATTTTGATTCCATTTCTTTAAGAGTTCTATTTAAATGTCTATATGTTGCACCTAAAAATTGTGCAATTTCTAAATATGATGAATTCAAAATTATATAATTCTTGTCTGTCAAATGCTCAACTAAATAACTAGATAATCTATTAATAAGTGGATATACAAAATTATATGAGCTGTTATTAATCGTCCCACAAAGCTTCTCACTCAAAGAATCTACCAAATGATTCAAAAGCTTTGTATTATTGAAATACTTTCCTCTAAGTATAGCTGCAGGTATTGCTATCAAATAAGTATCTTCTACTGCATCAATATTGCAAAGTATAGGAATACCTTTTAAAAGTTCTAAATCTCCTATAGTATTAAAATCTTTATAGAATTTTAAAAACATTGATTTTCCATTTTCAAAAGGATAATAAATTTTAATTTTACCATCCACAAGTAAATAATAATATTCAAGATTTTCCCCTGATTCTAATATATGCTCTTCTTTTTCATAGAAATCAAGTTGTACATATTTTAATATTTCATCATCAAAAATCCTTTCTATATTATGCTTTATAATATACCGATTTAAAATCTTAACATCTAAAATTCTTCTCATAAACCCTCCCTAACATGACTAATGTCATGTTCTAATTGTTATAAATATATTATTCTATTTATAACGACTTGTAAAGGGGTGAATGAATTTGAATAAGTATAGAAATTTAGCCGTTTTAAACGGTATTCTTCTTGCTATAATGATATTTTTAAATCGCGTTCTATCAGAAAAGATAGGTTTATATATTAGTACATTAATTTACCACGTCTTAGGACTTCTATTAATTTTACTAGTATCCATAGTAGGAAAAAATAAACTTCCTAAATTCAATAAAATACCTATTATTCTTCTTATACCAGGTGTACTAAGTGTTTTAGTTATATTCTTGAATAATCTATCTTCATCCAAAATAGGGATAACACTTACCGCAGGTATGGGGTTATTTGGACAACTTGTACTATCTACTTTAATAGACCATTTCGGCTTATTTAGTATGAAAGTTACTAAACTAAGAAAAGAAAAAATATTAAGCTTTTCACTAATTATAATAGGCTTAATTTTTATGATTATCTTATAGGGGGGTGCACATAATGTATATATTTTTTTCATTTTTGACAGGAGTATTAATTGTTATAAGCATGATGTTAAATGGAGAATTGTCTAAAAAAATAGGGATTGTAAATAGTGTAGTTATAAATTATTTAACAGCTACAATCTCTTCTCTTGTTTTATGCTTTACTATGATAAATCCCATATCTAGCTATTCTTCCATATCAAATATTCCCTTAATTTATTTTTTAGGTGGCGCTATAGGAGTTTTAACAACATATTTATTTAATGTTATAGTTCATAAAGTATCCACAGTATATACAGTTATACTTCGTTTTATAGGTCAAATGCTTACAAGTGCAATTATAGACTATGTATACTTAAATATTTTTTCTTTAGGGACGATAGTAGGATGTATCCTATTTTTAATAGGTATTATACTTAATGCAAAATCTGATGAAAACTATAAACAAAAGCAACTTAAATTACTTAATAATTAAATTATTTATATAAAATTTGGAGGAGATATTATGAAATATGAAGTGATATTATTTGATGCAGATGAAACATTATATGATTTTAAAAAATCTGAAAGAAAAGCATTTAAAAACACATTGCTTAAGTTTAACATAAAATATGATGAAAGTTATCATTTAAAAATTTATCAAGAAATAAATACAGTTCTATGGAAAGAATTTGAACAAGGACTTATTACACAAGAGAAATTAAAGGTAGAAAGATTTAAAAGATTATCGGATCGATTAAATGTAAGTTTTGATGAAACTAACTTTGCAAAGTCATATATAGAACATTTAGCCGATGCATCATTTCTATATGATTATAGTATAGATCTTATAGAGAATTTAAATAAGTCTTACAAACTTGCCATAGTAACTAATGGTCTTACCTTTGTTCAAGATAGAAGAATCAGAAAATCTATTATAGCAAAATATTTTGAGACTATAGTAATATCTGAAGAAATATTAATATCAAAACCAAATCCTAAAATCTTTGAATATGTTCTAAAAAATATAAACCATACTGATAAAAGCAAAGTCTTGATAGTAGGAGATAGCTTGACTTCTGATATACAAGGTGGAATAAACTTTGGTATAGATACATGTTGGTATAACCCTAATAAAATTGTAAATGGAACATCAATAAAACCTACTTATGAGATTTCTAATTTTAGTGAGCTTAAAGTTTTACTACTCGATCCACAAAAAAATCATAAATAATGGCATAAAAGGTATAGAATTAAATTTAGTTCCATACCTTTTTAAATATTTATAAAAACCTCATTTATTTGTGATACGGTTCATCGTATCAGTAGCAAGTGATAACACTTCTTTAATTGTTCAAAACATTTAAAGCTCTTCTATCTCCTCATAAGTGAAATCAATTCTCTTCCTCTCAATATTTCATTAAGTTGCCATTAATATTAACTTTTATTTTATTCCCTCAAATACATATTTTATTAAATTCTTTATAAAATCTTCATCAACCACATCGCCTGTAATTAATAATCTATAGAATAATGGGCCAAAAATTAAATCCATAACTAATTCTATATCCAAATCTTCCTTTAGTTCTCCTCTTGAAATTCCACGTTCTAGAATATATCGTGAATCAAGTCTACGAGGCTTAAAATATATTGTTCTATAGGTTTCAGCAAGCTTTTGATCATATTGTCCTTCTGCTATTACCTCATTAATTACCTTTCCCTCTCGACTAATTAGAAATTTTGCTAAATTATTTACTTGAATTATAATATCATTAATAGTTGATCCTGTATCAGGTATTGGAAGTCTCACAACAGCAGCATCAAAAAAAGCATCCATAACAACAGCAGCTTTATTCGGCCACCATTTGTAAATGGTAGCTTTACTAACTCCAGCTCTTTCAGCAATTTTTTCAATTGTAACCGCTCCAAAACCATTTTCAAGCAATAACTCATATCCAGCAGTAAGAATGGCCTTTTTAGTTTTTTCACTACGCGGACGTCCCAACTTTTTCTCCATTATAATTACCTCCATTATAATTACCTCCATTGTAATTAATTTATAGTAATCTACTTACTAAACTATACGTATATTATACTATATATATTTCAGTTATCAATTGTCAATTTTCAATGTTCAATTTTCATGACCACTTATCATCGATTTCGTTTTAAAAATTCTTAAATTCAAATTGAATAAATATTTTTTTATTTTTCAAAAAAACTATTTACAATACTGAACGTTTAGTATATTATATATTTATAAACTAAACGTTCAGTTTTATTAAGTTGTTTGAGAAAAAATTTGAATTATTGAAGTACTTAATTGATATAATAACTAAAATGCTAGTCAGATCAACCCCTGTGTAATTAATCATGTGTATAAATAGTTTTAAATATAAGGAGGAAAAATAAATGAAAGTTATAGCTTTTAACGGAAGTCCCACTAAAGAGGGCAATACTTATCACGTAATAAAAATAGTTATAGAGGAACTTGAAAAAGAAGGGATAGAAACAGAAATAATCCATGTAGGAAATAAAACTATCAGAGGATGCATTGCTTGTGGATATTGTACAAAAAATAAAAACAGGAAATGTGCTATTACTACTGATCCAGTTAATGATTGGATTGAAAAAATGAAAGATGCTGATGGAATAATCTTTGGCTCACCAGTACATTATTCAGCAATTGCCGGAACAATGAAAGCATTTTTAGATAGAGCTTTTCGTGTAGCAGAAGCCAATGATAGTATGCTAAGACATAAAGTCGGAGTTGCAGTAGTAGCTGTAAGACGTGCTGGCGGAATTCCAGCCTTCGATCAATTAAATAATTATATTAACCATTCTGAAATGCTAATCCCTACTTCAAATTATTGGAATGTTATTAATGGACGATTACCAGGTGAGGTAATGCAAGACGAAGAAGGAATACAAATAATGCGGATACTAGGTAAAAATATGGCTTGGCTTATGAAACTTGTGGAAAACGGACAAGGGATTATAAATAAACCAGAAAGAGAAGAAAAGATGTTCACTAATTTTATTCGCTAAATTATTATTTTACCTAAGCATTAGAATATTAATGTCGTTATTTGAGATAGTGAAATTTCCATTCAATTCTTATTCTAATTCTTTATTCAATTAAAAATATTATTTTATAAGGACGTGATTTTAAAATGTGTCAAGCAAGTAATACTATTATAAAAACCAATTCTACCTCAAAAAATTTAGAAGCTACGCCTACTCCATTGAGCAGTTTATTAATTTTAGTTATGTCCATAGCTTGTGGCGCTACTGTGGCAAATTTATACTATATCCAGCCTTTACTAGCTGACATAGCTAAAACTTTTCATGTTAATCAATTAAGTATAGGTTTTGCAGCAATGCTTACACAAATAGGTTATGCTGTTGGAATGATATTTATATTACCCTTAGGAGATATAAAAGAAAAAAGAAAATTAATTATCATAATGCTTTTATGCTCAATAATTGCACTTATGAGTATGTTTTTCTCTTCAAATATCTTCACCCTCACCTTATCTTCTTTTGCTGTTGGCTTTACTTCTATTATTCCTCAACTAATTATTCCGTTAGCTGCACAATTATCAGATCCAAAACAAAGAGGTCAAATAATTGGAATGATTATGAGCGGTTTATTAATTGGAATATTAATTTCTCGTACAATCAGTGGAATTTTAGGCGGCTACTTTGGTTGGAGAACTGTTTATCTTATTGCAGCAATTATGATGCTGATTCTTATGTTTATTCTAAGAAAATTAATACCCTTATGCAAACCTGTCTCTGATCTTAAGTATACTGAGTTATTAAAATCAATGATATATTTGATAAAAACTGAGCCTATTTTAAGAAAAACTTCTCTTAATGGTGCCCTTATGTTTTCAGCTTTTAGCGCATTTTGGACATCCCTTATATTTTTGCTTGAAAGCTCTCATTACAATATGGGGTCTGAAGCAGCTGGCCTATTAGGATTAGTTGGTATTAGCGGTGCTCTTGCAGCTCCAATAGTTGGGAAAATGGCTGATAAGAGAGGTCCTAGATTTGCAATAGGTATAAGTATAATTGTAGTTATAATTTCTTATTTATTCTTCTTTATATTTGGTTTTAAGATATGGGGACTTATTTTAGGAATTATTTTTCTTGATTTAGGAGTACAATCTTGCAATGTCTCAAATCAAGCAATAGTACAAGCCTTAAACGAGAAAACACGTAATAGACTCACTACTATTTATATGGTCAGCTTTTTTCTTGGAGGAGCAGTTGGTTCCTTCTTAGGTTCCTACAGCTATTCCCATTTTGGATGGTATGGGGTTTGCATTTTTGGAATGGCAACTCAAATTATAGCAATTATTCTTTACAAAACAGGAAAAAAATCATGACAATATATTTCTTTGAATTCAAATTATAAAATAAACCATAAAAAAATCAGTATTTATATTCTAGGGAGAATACCCCTTCAGATAAAATAGACATTTTAATCTATACTTTGTACAAAAATAAAAAATAAATAACTATATAGAGTTATCAACTAACTATAAACTTATTATCCGAGGAGAATCAATTATGAATTTAATAACTATATCTCAAGACAAGTGTATAAAATGCGGACTTTGTGTAAATGAATGTCCAGAAAATGTATTAAGCTTTGGAAAAAATGGTCCTGAAGAAATTTGTCCCGAAAACTGTATTGCCTGCGGTCATTGTGTAGCTATTTGTCCTAGAGAAGCTATTGATAACAAAAAAACTCCATTAACTAATCAAATTAGCTCAAAAGCTTTTCCAAAATTAAGTTCTGAAGAAGCTAAAAACTTTCTTCGCTCTAGGCGTTCAATTAGATCCTATAAAGAAACTACAGTTCCAAAAGAAAAATTAATTGAACTTGTTAATATTGCTCACTTTGCTCCTACTGGAAGTAATCTGCAAGGAATATCCTATGTAATTGTAGATGATAGGAATATACTTGATAAGGCTATTAAACTTACTATTGAAAAACTAGCTAACGATGAGTTATTAACCAAAAGATTCCATCACTATATTGAATCTTATCACAGTAAGGGAATTGACACTGTTTTACGTGGAGCACCTTGTCTTATTCTAGCAACCGCTGATGCTGATTTCACACGAGGTAGAGAAAATTCTATTTTCTCATTAGCATATCTGGAATTATATGCTCCAACACTTGGATTGGGTTCTTGTTGGGCTGGTGTCTTTGAAAAGATTGCTCTTAATGATGATTCCCCAATGCTTGAATTATTCAATATCCCTAAAGGCCAAAAAATAACAGGTGCTGTTATGATAGGATATCCAAAATATAATTTTCCACGATTAATTGATAGAAATCCTTTAGAAGTTACTTTTTATCAATCTAGAATATAACATCATAAAGTTAGACTTACCTTAATACGTAAGTCTAACTTTATTAATTAAGCATTAATAAAATTGCACCAATCCTTCAGTATCATTCCATAGTTCATTTTTCATATTGCTATCTCCTCCAGGATACGTAGAAATAATAGGCTTACTACTTCCTACATTGAAATATACACCTGCTACACCAAATACCGTTCTTTTATCAATTAATTGTTGATAACACTTCTAATTAGATTATCTTATATTAAATCCTATTCTAACTTACCCTAAATATTGCTTATTATCCTTTATTTATGATATGGTTCCCCACTTATTATTCTAAACCCCCTATAAACCTGTTCCAGTAGCATAACCCTAAATAATTGGTGTGGGAAAGTCATCTTTGAAAAACATAATTTGTAATTTGACCTTTCTAGAACATCCTTAGATAACCCTAAGGACCCTCCAATTATAAAAGCTATATTACTTTCACCCTTAACGCCCAAATCCATTATGAAATTAGATAGTTCCTCAGAGGATAGCATATTTCCCTTTAACTCTAGAGCAATTACAAACATATTATCCTTTATGCTCTTAAGTATTGCCTCCCCTTCTTTTTCTTTTATTAAAATCTCTTGTTTTCCAGAGGCATTATCTGGAGTTTTCTCATCACCTAACTCAACTATGCTGAGCTTACAGTATCTAGATAGTCTTTTTGTATATTCATCTATAGCACTTTTTAAATATTTCTCTTTTATTTTTCCTACGCAAATTATAGTTATGTTCATAGTAAATCTCCTTAACTTCTATTTTATTGTGATTATCATACATATCATATACTATGCCATCAATCCTCCCTATAAGCAATCCATAAATAGGTTTTGTCTTTATTTTCAAACCTTAATAGATAATCCCTGGCGAATTTTTTTTAACAAACCCATATACTCTAGCTGTAATAATTCCTTTTAGAACACCTACAACCGCTAAATGTGGGAGTATAAGTCTCCTTCTGAAGTCGTTAATACTCCAGCATGGTCGATGATGATTTAATAGTAATTTTGTTTGAGTTAAAAATAGAATATACATACTAATTATAGTATAATAACAATTATGTATACAAAAATAAAATTCATTATATTATAAATTATTTTGGGGGTATTACCATGAAAATAGCTGTACTAGATGCACAAGGTGCAGGTCTTGGTCAGACAATTATAAAAAAAATTCGTAAAGAAATTAGCCTTGATGTTTATATTACTGCACTTGGTACAAATGCAATTGCTACTTCAAATATGATAAGAGCGGGTGCAAATGTTGGTATAAGTGGTGAAAATGCAATCTGCTCATTTTGCATTACAAATAAGATTGATAGTGTAATCGGACCAATTGGAATGATATGTAGTGGTGGTATAAACGGAGAAATTACTCCCGTGATTGCCAAGTCAATATTTAATATGGATTGTACTAAATATATAATCCCACTACAAAAACATGGTATTTATATACCAGGCACAAGAAATCTGCAAATCAAAGATATAATTGAAGAGATTGTACTGGATATAAAAAGTAATATGTCCTAAAAAAATGTTTATAGCATGGATCAAGTCCCATGTTATAAACATTTTTTAACATTGCTATATATTCAAATCCCTTTTCTTATAAAAAACATATGTTATGCATAACATTACCAAAATAATTATAATTGATAATATCACAAAACTCCATTGAAAGCCACCGCCATTCATCAAATTTTTAGCTTCAAAATACTTAAATGGCGTAAGATATTTGAGGTTTTCAAGTTTACTGTTTATGTCTATGACTATAGATAGTATAAACGTTATTAACAGTATGGCTGTAGATATAGATGTAGCTGTCTTCGGGTTTTTGCTCACAGCAGCTATTGCTGTGCCAATAAGCATAAACATAAGCTGCAAAATAAGCATTCCCATCATTAATATCGCTATGTCCGCACTTACTGCTTCACCTTTACTGTATTTCCCTACTATAATAATTGAAGATACCAAGGTAATAACGTTAAATATCAAAATATTCATTGTGGCAGCTAACAATTTTGATGTTACAATTTTATTCCTTGAAATAGGCTTTGCTAGTAGAAACTCTGCGGTTTTATCTCGCTCTTCCTTTGAAATTATATCAGCTCCAAGCATAGCGGCATGAATCGTTGCCATAAGCACTAAGTATAAAAACAGCACTCCATAATAACCACTAGCCTTTGACAAATCTAAAGTGCCAATACCCATAATTGCTAGCATAGATTTTGGCATTTGAGCCAATAGCTCATTCATAGATTGACCTGAGGATGATAATGCAACAAATTTGCCCATACCAGCTCCAACCATAAATAGTATACCTAAAGCCCATATAATAAGACCTTTTCTCTGAGCCTTCATCTCTACAATAAATATATTCATAACTAGCCTCCTTATATTACTAGATAATCATCACTATTAAACCGCGTGGACATCCTTCTTATCATAAACAAAATAACTGGCAGCAATTGCTACAATAATAACCACTATTTCTATTATAATAAATGAAATCTCATAACTAGAATTTTTCATAATGTAACCCGTGTCAAAATATTTAAAAGGGGTAATATAACGTATAGCATCATCGCCCGTTGTGGATGAAAACATTCCAATAATAAAAAATGTAAATACCGTTCCAAGGGAAATAGGTAGCACAGATTTAATCTTAGGCCCCACCACAGAAATTATAATTCCCAGTGATAGAAACATAAGCTGGATAAAAAACAATGTAATAGAGATCATAAAGAATATTTTATAACTATAGTCTTCTGTCTTTACAAGGGATGCCATAATGCTAGCGGCCGCTAAATAAGTTACATTAGTAATTATTAGACAGGTTAATGCAGCCATTAGCTTTGATGTCATAATACCCCTACGAGTAACAGGTTTAGTTAAAAGGAAATCTGCTGTTTTTGCGCGAACTTCCTTTGATATAATGGAGGTACCTAGATTCATAGCTTGAATTGCACCACAAAGTGTTAAATATAAAAATGTATAGGAGTAAAACCCTAAAATAGAAGACATACTCTCTACAGAGAGACCCAATGCTTTTCTTACTGGCTCTGGAAATCCTTCCATTAACTTTTTGAATGCTTCAACTTCCTTTGAAAAAGCTGGATACATTGACAAGAAAAGCACGATAATGGCAATCAAAGAACATGTCCATATTATAGTGGATTTTCTATAAGCCTTAAGTTCATGTAAAAACATATTCATAGCTTTTACTCCTCCTTCACATAATAATGCATAAATATCTCTTCAAGATCTGGCTCTTCAATCCAAAGATTTGTTATATCTATTTCTGAAATCTTTTTCATAATAAAATTAATATTACCTCTAAATAAAAAGCTTATTATCTTACCTTTTATATCTAAAGCACTGACACCACTTATGTTAAAATAATTATCTTCTATTTTTGATGCCACTTGAATTTTGAATTTTTTATGGTTACTTTCTTGTAGCGTACTAATCTTTTCAACCTTTATAATTTTACCCTCTTTAATAATGGCAACACGATTACATAACCTCTGAACCTCACTTAAAATATGAGAAGAAAGCAAAATTGTTGCTCCCCGCTTATTCTCCTTCTCTAGAAGTTCAAAGAATTTTTGTTGCATAAGGGGGTCAAGTCCACTAGTAGGCTCATCAAGTATGATAAGTTTAGGCGAATGTAACAGGCCTTGAACTATGCCAACTTTCTTTTTATTACCATAAGATAAATCATCAATTTTCTTATTAAGATCAAGGTTCATTATCTCAGCTAGTTCAATAATTCTCTTGCTACAATCTTTCTTATAAAAACTTGCTGAATACTTTAGAAGGTCAATAACCTTCATATTGTCATAATAAAAAACCTCTGATGGTAGGTATCCTATTTCCTTCTTTATCTCTGGTCCAAACTTAACACAGTCCTTGCCAAAAATTGTAGCACTACCAGACGTCGGATAAATTAGAGATAATAATGTTCTTATTGTTGTTGATTTTCCTGCACCATTGGGCCCAATAAATCCAAAAATTTCTCCTTGCTGAACATTAAAACTCACATCAGTGATTCCTCTTGCTGCGCCGTAATTTTTAGTCAAATTTTTGATTTCAATAATATTCATTGCTAAATCCTCCTTATAATTTTCTGTATACAGTTCACTACAATTTATATTATATATATCATACCCTTTGTTCTCGTATCAGTCACATATATTTATAAAAATTCTCAAAAAAAATAAATAAAACCTATACATATATGCAAGGTTTTATTTATTACAATTACTTATAATTTCACATAATTATTTGTAGAATTATTTTCCACAACATTTTTTGTATTTTTTCCCACTACCACAAGTGCATACATCATTTCTTCCAACTTTATCAGTATTAACTACCATTTTGGAATCTCTATAAGCTCTTTGAATTTCTTTTCTCTTTTCTTTCGAGAAAATCCCTTCCCATTGCGGAAGCTCATATAAATAATCTGCTTTTGCGTCTAGCATATTAAAATAAAGTTTTTCATAGTCTACTTTAAAATCTACTTCAGTGTCCGCTTCAGTTTCTTCTAATACTACTGGTTCTAAAAGACTATCGTTTATTCCATCAGTAAATCCCATAAAATAAATGTTAGATACATCAAAGTGTTTTGCAAGTTCTCCTAATGTACCTTTAACCTCATCTTTATGGTTTGATAATAATTTAGTATAAATACGTTTTTCTACTTCTCCGTATTCTTGCCAAAACGCAGGTTCTCCTCTACGTTTAACATAATCAACCACCATATCTGTCCACTCTTTATATAAACTCATGTTTCATTCTCCTTCAAATCATAATGTATTTTGTTATATTCCATTATTATAATAAAGATTTCACTAATTTTCAACGTTTATGTTTAAATCTCTTAAATTAAATCATCTAACCTGTGGTTAAATGATTTTTTAGCATTTTCCACAGCTAGATTCCTATTTTTTTATTGGTACTATCTCTGCTTTACTAAAGGGCTTGGATATATCAAAGTTCCCACCTATGGTATCAATATCTTCATTTTCCATAGTTAGCTTTACTTTTTCTACAGAAGGTAATTGGGCTAATGACGCAGCTATGCTTTTTAAGCAACTTTTTTCTTTTGCAACTGACATCTTTATTTTAGCTTCTTTGCTCAAATTAACATACGCAATACTATCTTTAATAGAAAAACTTAATAATCTAGTTTCTTTAGGAAGTATTGGTTTTAACTCACTTTTTACAGTTGGTCCTTTTATAAGTTCCTGCATAATAGCTTCCCCAATAAGCTCTTCT
Source organism: Clostridium sp. FP1 (assembly GCF_011065975.2). Lineage (NCBI taxonomy): Bacteria > Bacillati > Bacillota > Clostridia > Eubacteriales > Clostridiaceae > Clostridium > Clostridium sp. FP1. The sequence continues at coordinate 5,020,518 of NZ_JAAMNJ020000001.1, forward strand.
TTATTAATAATCCTCTCATCCTTAACTACTTGTACATTAGAATCATCTTTAGTACCATCAAAATAAATACCAAATTGGATAGAAGCATCTTTTTCTAGAGGAAGTTTTAGATTTTCGATTTTTTCCTTATTTGCTACACTTTTTTTATCCTTTTTTTCACACCCAAAAAATCCTACTGTTGAAATAACAAGTAATGAACATAATACTACTTTTATTACCTTTTTCATATTAGATCTCTCCTTTAAATCATCATCTTCGCTGCTGCAATATTAACGACTTCAGAAGGATATTTACCCCTTTGTAGACCTCTTGAGTAGATAACAATTCTCAATTGTTATCCTCCTACTGAAGTTTTTTCTTTGTTATAGTATGGGAACCCTAATTATACAAGCAGGTGAATTCCCTTCTAAAATGTCGTTAAAAATCAATTACATCACTTGGCATGTCCCTTCTAGCTAGATCTAAAAAAATGTCCTTCCCTATTTCAATACTATTATCTTTAAGTATATTAACCACTGTTTGGTAGGCTAAATCAGGAAAATTATTTGTTTTACTCAAATGTCCTAGAATAATACGTTTTTGTTTATCATTCATTATTTCTACTATAGCATTTCCACATGCATCATTGGATAAATGACCTACATCACTTAATATCCTTCTTTTCAATGGGTATGGATAAGGTCCAAACTTTACCATTTCTACATCATGATTACTCTCCAGTAGAATTACATCTGCATCTTTTATTATATTCTTTACTACTTCAGAAAAGTAGCCTAAATCCGTAGCTATGCACGCTTTCTTTTTTCCACTATAAAAAGCATACCCTATGGGATCTACAGCATCATGTGATATTTTATAATTTACTATATGCATATCATTTATGTCCACAGAATTGTTATTAATAATCCTTATATTATGTTCTTTTACATTGCCTATTTTGCTTTCCATAGCTTTCCAGGTATTCTCATTGGCATATATTGGTGTATCATATCTTCTAGAAATAATTCCGGCACCTTTTATGTGATCAGAATGTTCATGAGTAATAAAAATACCATGGATCTCGCTAGGGTTTTGATTAATATGTTTAAGAGCACTTTCAATGCTTTTTCCAGGCATACCAACATCCACTAAAATCTTTGTATTTTCTGACGCTACAAATACGCTATTTCCACTGCTTCCACTATATAATGGACAAAATATCATAATTGTCTCCTTTAATTTTAAATTGTAACTCTACTTATATCTGCCCCTATACTCCTGAATTTTTCTTCAATATTTGGATATCCTCTATCAATATGCTCTATTCCTAAAATTTCTGTAGTACCTTCTGCTATAAGGCCTGCTATAACTAGTGCTGCTCCGGCTCTTAAATCCGATGCTGTTACAACTGTTCCTATAAGTTTATCTACACCATCTACTGTAGCTACACTTCCCTCAACTTTTATGGAAGCCCCCATCTTTTTTAATTCATCTACATGTTTAAATCTAGCTTCCCAGATACTTTCATTTATTATGCTTCTGCCCTCTGAAATGCATAATAATGTATTCATTGGTTGTTGCACATCCGTTGGAAATCCTGGGTATGGAAGCGTCTTAATATTTACGGCCTTGAGTCTTCCTTTTGATTTAACCGTAACACTGTCTCCACCTTCATGTACCTCTGCTCCCATTTCCATGAGTTTTGCAGAAATTGATTCAAGATGCTTTGGAATAACATTATTTATAGTTACTTCACCACCACAAGCAGCGGCTGCTATCATAAAGGTACCCGCCTCAATCTGATCTGGAATTACACTGTATGTACATCCTGTTAATTCTTTTACACCTATAATTCTTATAACATCTGTACCTGCACCTTTAATACTCGCTCCCATAGAGTTTAAAAAGTTAGCTACGTCAACCACATGAGGTTCTTTTGCAGAATTTTCTAAAATAGTTGTACCTTCTGCAAGAGTTGCTGCAGTCATTACATTTATTGTTGCACCTACACTAACAACGTCAAAATAAATACTGGTTCCAATTAGTCTATCAGCCTCAACCTTTACAGCACCACTCTCAATAGTTACAGTTGCTCCAAGTGCCTCAAACCCTTTTATATGTTGATCTATAGGTCTTACTCCTATAGGGCAACCCCCTGGAAGGTCTACTTTAGCCTTTTTAAATCTAGCTAAAAGTGCGCCAATCAAATAATAAGATGCTCTCATTTTTCTTACATCTTCTGTATTCGCATCCATGCTAATTATGTTTGTACTATCTATAGAAACTGAATTGTTTTCTCTTTTAATTTCACAACCTAAATCCTCTAATATTCTTTCAATACAATTTACATCTTCTATATCAGGAATATTTTCAATTATACATTTACCCTTACTTGCGATTATAGCTACTGGTAGAATCGCTACCGCTGCATTTTTCGCACCGCTTATTTCTACTTGACCAAGGATAGGTCGACCACCTTTAATTACCAATTTTTCCATATTCGTATCATCCTCACTATACTTTATATATTAATTTACTTTTTAATTTACTTTTATTTTTATATATACACGCCATTATAGCATATCTAAATTATATTCTAACATTTATTTTGGAAATGTAAAATGGTATTCTTTTGTTTAAGGACATTTTAGAAGGAAAGTCTCCTTTTGAAGTCGTTAATATTTCAGCTTCGAAGAAGATGAACAGCTATGTAAGTGATGATTTAATGCAGAATTTATTAAAATAGCTATAGTTTCTTCATACTAATATAAAAATCACCCGCTAAAGTGCGGGTGATTTTTATATTAGTATGATGTTTTAAAACTTCCGCAGTCTGTACATTCTTGTGTTTTAGCAACACTTTCATGTTTTATAACTTCGATTTTGTTTAAAGTACAATAATCATCATCTTTACAATGAAATTTACACTCATCTACTGTACATCCTATGCTATCATTATGCTCCATATTAAAAGCACCTCCTTATAATTAATTACAAAACTATTATTAGCATAATTAAAATTAATTATGCTAATAAAATGTGTATACATAAATTTACATGTAAAATACAAAACTAAAAAAATATGTTATAATTAGTTTGTAATTTAATCAAAATAACGTTAACCAATCTTGGTTATTAATTTAATTCGGAGGAAAAATATGAAATACTTTTTAGTTGCTTTATTTGATGATGGATCTAATGCTACAATTCAAAATATCCAAAGAGATATTTGTAGAAAATATAAACTATATAAAAGTTCACCTAATCTTTATATATCAATATGTACTATAACGAACCCTGATTTAGAAAAATTAGATGTAGTTGTTTCTAAAATTATGGTTCCTTATAAAAAATTCAAAGTTAACATAAATAATAGTATTAGTTTAACTGAAAATCTTACCCAAGTTAATCTTAAAGTTGAAGATAAAGGATATATTTATCGTTTATCTAGAAGTATTACAGATACTTTAGATTTACATGGTTTTAACGTTAAGAGTGAGAATTATAATATCGATTTACGCATTCCGCTGGCTAATGCCAATCATATAATTAAAAAATCAAATAGCACAGGAACAATTACTATTGATACTAATTTAGATCAAGATGCTTTTTTTAAATTTGCAAAGGTTTGCCGGCTTGAATTATGGAAACAGGTTAGTAATAAAAAAGAAATGGTAGTTAAAACTTATGATTTAAGAGAGTACTAAAAACATAAGTTATATTTTATTTTGAGGGTGATAAAAATGATTTACTACTTGGTTGCTTTGTTTGACAGTGTTTCTTATAAATATGTAGAATTACTGCAAAAGACACTTTGTGAGAAGTATAACCTGTACAGATCTGAAACAGACTTACCCATGCTTCATATAACCCTGGAAATAATCACAAATCCCAACCTTTGTGATTTGGATATTTCTTTAAAAAATATTCTTACAAATTATACTAAGTTCCAAGTTGAATTAAATGGTGTAATATGTTTTGACTATCCATTTAAATCTGTAAACTTAAATATTAATAATAAAGGCACTATATATGAATTATCTAAACACATAAATTCTGTTTTAAATTCACAGGGCTTTAATGTTCGCGAACAAATTGAAAATTGGAATTTACATATTTCACTAGCTAATACAACCTTTGCTGATAGAGAATGGTCCCATAGTGAATATTTATCTGCTTGTAAATTAGCTAAGGATCAAGAATTCTTAAAAACTATTACGATCCACTCTGTAGAGCTTTGGAAGCCTATAAATAATAATAAAGAGATGGTGGTTAAAAAATACACCCTATAAAATATATAATTTAGAAAAAAGGCGGTTTAAAACATGAACTTACAGAGATTATTTCAAATGCAAGATACTTTAGATAAACGAATTGAGTCAGAGCATAACCTATGCGGAATACCATTGCTTAGAAAAAAAATACTATCCCTTCAAGTAGAACTAGGGGAACTAGCAAATGAAACACGTTGTTTTAAATTTTGGAGTACAAAAGCGCCTTCAAGCAATGATGTAATTCTTGAGGAGTATGTTGACTGTTTACATTTTATTTTAAGCATTGGACTAGAAAATAAATTTCAAGGTATTACTTTAAACACTAACCATATTACATGTGAATTGTCTGAGCAGTTTTTAAGCTTATATATAAATATTTCAGATTTTATAACTTGTTCTTCATTGGATAATTATTTAAATATTTTTCAGGATTTTTTAAGTTTAGGTGAAAATTTAGGTTTTTCTAAGGAAGACATTGAAAATGCATATTTACATAAAAACAACATCAATCACGAAAGACAGGATAATGGGTATTAAATTCTGTCTTTTTAAACTTCTATAGTTATATTCTTTTAATATTACAATACATTCTGGGCAAACTAACCTAGAGGAGTGTGATTGTAATTGGGATTAATATTTTCTGTCATTGCTGGTGTTTGCATGAGTCTTCAAGGTGTTTTTAATACAAGGTTAAGTGAAAAAATTGGGCTTTGGGAAACTAATGTTTTCGTTCAAGGCACTGCTTTAATTGTCACCTTAATAATACTCCTTGTAGCTGGTAATGGTAATTTTAAAGCTATAAAAGATGTAAATAAATTATATTTACTAGGCGGACTTCTAGGTGCTATAATTATTTTTTCTGTTATGCAAGGTATAACAAAGCTTGGCCCCACCTATTCTATTGCAACTATATTAGTTGCTCAACTTTTTGCAGCTGGTATAATTGATAGCTTTGGAATGTTTGGCGCAGAGCAAATAAAATTCACTCTATCTAAGTTTATAGGAATTGGCATAATGATTGTAGGTATAACAATATTTAAATGGAAAGGGTAAAAGCTCTTTCTATTTTTTATCTTACCTATTGAAATTAACTATAAATACCCCCATAATTATAAATGAATTGCAATAATATTAAATTTTAAATATAACTACTACATATTCAATATACAAGGAGGATACTTATGGATTTCAAACAGATTGAAGCCTTCATTAATGTAGCAAAGTTTAAAAGTTTCTCTAAAGCGGCTAGTACAATTTTTTTATCTCAACCTACAATAAGTTCTCATATAGCTAGCTTAGAAAGAGAATTAAATGTCCAACTTTTTGACAGAACATCTAAAGAAGTATATTTAACACCTGCGGGCCATTCTTTTTTAGACTATGCAATAAATATAATAAATATTCGAAATAATGCGGTTTCTAATCTTTCTAATTTTAATGCTACAATATCCGGAAAATTAAATTTATATGCTAGTACCACTCCCTGTAACTCATTGGTGCCCGAGCTTATAAAAAAATTTAGTAAGTCTTACCCTGATGTTCGTTTTAATATTACAGAAGAAAGTTCTGGGAATATAATTAAGGATATTTTAGATCTTCAATGTGAAATCGCTATAATTGGAACTGCAGTTAAAAATGAAAAAATAAAAAGTTACAAGCTCATGGAAGATGACCTTGTTCTAATCTCTAGCACTGAACTTAATATACCTGATGAAATAACTTTAAAGGATTTGCTTAAATATAAGTTTATAATTAGAGAGAAAAATTCAGCAACTAGGACTACTCTTGATACCGCTCTTGAATCAAAAGGTCTCAATCCTAATTTATTAAACGTATTTTGTGAAGTGAATACTTTGGACAACCTTCTTCAATTTGTAAAACTAGGAACGGGTGTATCAATCATTTCAGAAAAAATTTCTTTTGATTATATTGATAAGAGTAATATAAAGATAAGCAAAATTAAAGATTTACTTTTAAAAAGAAATCTATATTTAATTGTTAATTCAAAACGAACCTTAACTCCTATTGCTAATGCTTTCTTTAACATGTGTAGCGAGATGTTTTCGCTGATAGAATATGAAGGTTAAAAAGTATATATTACTAATTTTATTTAGTAATATATACTTTTTTTTATTAACATATTTTCATAATTTACATATACTATTATAATGTAACAATATCTTAGGAGGCATACATGTTTTCCCTTAAACATAAATTAGATCCTACCTTAAATCATGCTTTGCTCAGTAACCTATATGAAAACTATAGGGTAATAATATACTGCAAGTCCCTTGAAATTAAAACCATGGATAAAATTAAATCGTTAAAATGCGATATTCTACGTCATGTTCCCAGTGTAAACTGTATTTGTGCTATATTAACCCCCAGTGCTATAGACAGATTATTAGAATATCCACAAATAGTATATATAACTTTAGATTCTTATGCACATTTGTGTGGCAATAGCATACTCTCATCTAATGGTGTATCCTTTCAAACAAACTATGACTTAACTGGCAAGGGTATTGGCGTTGGAATAGTTGATAGTGGTGTGTATCCACATGGTGACTTATTGAATCCTAGCAATAGTATTAAAAAATTTGTGGATTTTGTTAATAATTTAAATTATCCTTATGATGACAATGGTCACGGCACCTTTATGAGCGGATTAATTTGTGGTAGTGGTTCTGGGTCAAAGGGTATGTACAAAGGTGTGGCAAAAAATAGCCACATATATATGATTAAGGCCTTTGATAAACTAGGAAAGGGATTTATATCTGATATTTTATTTTCATTAGAAACTCTAATTAATGAAAGTTGCGACTTCAATATTAAAATTATTTGCCTTCCCTTTGAAACTCTTGAGACTGATGAATTTGTACTTTCACTATTTTCAAAACTTTTTGACCTTGCAATATCAAAGGGCCTGGTAGTAATTGTTCCTAGTGGGAGTAACAAAAGCATTAAAAATTCAATACGAGGCATAGCAACCCTTAGTAATTGTATAACTGTAGGTGGGTATGATAGCACTTTCAGTCCAAAAATATATGAATACTCTTCCTGTGGCCCTTTTAAAAAACAAGATAAACCAAATTTGATTTCTGCCTGTGTTGATATTTGTTCCTTAATTTCAGACACAAAATTCATCTCTGAAAAGAATGGTGTGAAACTCTATCCTCCTCATATTACTAATTTATATACCACCTATACAGGAACTTCCTGCGGAGCTGCTTTTATAAGTGGTATATGCGCTCTCCTCTATGAAAACAATAAAAATTTATGTTTTAAAGATATATTGGCATTACTAAAGGTATCTTCAAATTTATTAAATTTCCCGAAATATATGCAAGGGTCAGGAATTATAAATTTAGAGAGACTATTACCTTAAAAGTCATATATTAATATATTTTAAACATTAGTTAATAATATATACAGTACAATTTATTAGGTGTATAATTAAGATATTCTTTAATATTGATAATTAATTAAAAACTATTATCAATACTCAAACAATATTATATACTATTATGAATTTACGTTTTCAAGGGCATAATTATTATTTTGTGCCCAAAGAAGCACGAGGAGGATTATTATGATAAGCGAGAAATTATTAAGTGAACTAAACAAACAAATAAACTTTGAGTTTTATTCTGCACACATTTATTTAGCTATGGCAGCTTATTGTGCATCAGAAGATTTTAATGGTTTTTCTAATTGGTTTAAAGTTCAAGCCGAAGAAGAAAAATTTCATGCTATGAAATTTTATAATTATGTAAATGATATGAATGGAAGAATAGTTTTAGAAGGGATGCCTAACCCTCAAAATGATTTTAAATCACTTCTTGAAGCTTTCCAAATATCATATAATCATGAAAAAATTGTAACTAGTAAAATTTACAATCTTACTGACATTGCTACAGAAGAAAGAGAACATGCTACTATAAGCTTACTTAAGTGGTTTATCGATGAGCAAGTTGAGGAAGAATCTAACTTTAGTGGCCTAATAAAGAGACTTGAAAGAATTAATGATGACCCTACAAGTCTTTATCTACTAGACACAGAACTTGCAGCAAGAGTTTTTGTTCCACCTGTTACTACTAGATAAAATTTATGAATCTATGAAATCATCATCTGAAATGTCGTTAAAGTAACATATTTTTTTTTAAGACACATACCATTATTGGTATGTGTCTTTATACTTATAGTAGCTCTCGTCTAAGCCAGTCCAAAAGTTGCATAGTTGCTCTTTCCCTTATTTTTTGCCTATCTCCTGATAATTTAAGCATCTTAGTCTTAACCTCACCATTTATACATAAACCCACATATACAAGCCCCACTGGCTTTTCGATACTTCCACCACCTGGGCCTGCAATGCCGGTTGTGGAAATTCCAATATTAGTGCCTGCAGTCTTTGCTATACCTTGTGCCATCGCGGATGCTACTTCACTACTTACTGCACCATGCTTATCCAATGTTTCTATGGAAACTCCCAATCTATTAATTTTTGCCTCATTACTATAAGTCACGACGCCATCCATAAACACAGAAGATATGCCCGGATAATTTATAAGCTTTGCGGCTACCATTCCTCCTGTGCAGGACTCAGCTGTAGCTATAGTTAACTTTTTATTTATAAGCATTTCTCCAAGTACATTCTCTAGGGTTATATCCCCTTCCCCATAAATGTTATTGCCTAGTCTGCTACGGATTGCATCTTCCATAGGCCCTATAAGTTTTATACCCTGCTCCTGCGTGTTTGCCTTTGCTGTAATTCTAAAAAGCATTTCTCCATCTTTAGCATAAGGTGCCACAGTTGGATTTGTTTGCTTATCTAATATATCTTCTATCATTTCCTCAGCTGAGCTCTCTCCCACACCTATAACACGAAGCACCTTTGAAACTAATACACCCTGCTGAAACTTTTCAAGATAAGGGACTACAGCCTCCTCAAACATAGGTTTCATTTCTCTAGGTGGTCCAGGTAAGAGTGCAACTACCTTCCCATTTTCCTCAATTATGCATCCTGGTGCTGTGCCATTATTATTTGGAAGTATAACTGCATCTACTGGGAAATATGCCTGTTTCACATTGCTTTTAGCCATTGGTTTATTCATTTCCTTAAAATATCCCTCAATAATTTTCATAGAAGCTTCATGAACTACGCTCTTCTTCCCGAAATACTCAAAGGCTACTTCCTTAGTTAAATCATCCTTTGTAGGTCCAAGTCCCCCAGTAGTTATAACTAAGTCAGCTCTACTAAAAGCTAGTCTATATGCTTCTAGTAGCCTCTCTGGGTTGTCTCCAACTACTGACTGATGGTAAACTGCTATGCCTAAATCTGCAAGTCTCTTGGCTATATATTGCGCATTTGTATTGACTATATCCCCCAGCAATATTTCCGTTCCTACTGCTAATATTTCTGCTTTCATAATTTCCTCCTTGTGCCACCCACATGGCAATTGTCACCTATATATTTGCATTTATCACTAATACCCTTTTTTCAGGTCTACTGTATTCACTAACTCTTCCCCCTGAGCATATTTTTCCATGTTTTTATAGATAAAATCAAACCTTCGGGCGTTTCTCATCTCTGAAACCCATGAATTATGGGAGGTTAATATAACGTTACTCAAATCCCATAATGGATTATTTTCTTTTAAAGGCTCTTCTTCATACACATCTAACGCTGCCCCTGCTAATTTTCCATTTTTTAAGTTTTTAATTAGGGAAACTTCATCTACAATACTACCTCTAGCTACATTTATGAAATAAGCTCCGGACTTCATTTCCATGAATTTCTCCTCATTAATTAAATGATGAGTAGCTTTTGTATAGGGCAACGTAACAACTACCACATCACATATCTTAAGCATTTGATTTAGCTCACTCATAGGATAACAGCTATTAAAATATTCACTATCCCTACCATTTGTATTCACACCTACTATATTTACCCCAAAACCCTGAAATCTTTTAGCTGCCTCAGTAGCTATAGTGCCTGTTCCTATAAAGCCTATAGTCTTTCCATATAACTCCATAATACTTGTATCCATCTTCCATTTCCTTTTGCTCTGGTTTTCATATAGCCCCTTACTATTCTTAAAAAGCTCTAGGGTTTTTAATACAATCCATTCCCCCATAGGTATACTGTAGCCACCTTTATTATTGGTAATTGTAATTGAAGTATTTTTAACATACTCTATTGGTAGCTGGTCAATCCCTATACTAGATAATTGAATCCATTTTAGCTTTTTCATTTTTTCTATATCTAGAGTTTTAAAAGGGTCATAACAAACTAAAACCTCTACCTCCTCCAAATCATCATTATAAATTAAACCTTCCTCTGGAATAACTTTTACATCATACCCAAAGGCTTTTATATCTTTGATTTTATCTCCGCCGTAGTTGTATGTGAAAAGTGTTTTAATAGCCATCAAAAACCCTCCCTTGTATTAAATCATAATCTTCCATGCTGAACTTGGCATTAAACCATTACTCTATAATATACTACAAATACCACCAGTTACCTTCTATATTTTATAAAGTTCATACAAATTTATCTAATTCTTTTTAAAAAAAGATGCCACTTGCCACATGAGTGGCAGCAGCATCTTTTTATATTATTTAAATACATTTACTAGACTAGTGAATATATCTTTGTTATCTTTAAGCTTATTTTCATTTCCAAGTACACAAAAACAGTTTTCTTTTATAATATCATCTAATAGTGATTTAAAAGACTTAATGTCCTCAGACTTTGTACTTAAAACTTCGTCTCTTTCCATTTGTCTTTGCTCCTCAGAAATACCTCTTATATAATATGCTGTAGCTCTTTCACCCTTCATAGAAGGTGTTAGTGGTGAATCAAGCTCACTGATTGTTCCTATAATATATTTGGTCATTTCTCTTTCAGAGGCCTCAAAACTTCCTATATAGTCACATATTCCATCATAAGCTTTTAATGTCTCCGAAACATTAGGGTCCCTATAAGAAACAAATACTATATTACCGCTTCTAGCTAAGTTTGCAAAACCACCATAGGCACCACCCTGAACGCGAACCCTATTCCATAAGTAGTCCAAACTTGCTATAGTTTTCAGCACTAGCATCTTACCTGAATAAGCGTAACCTTGTTTAATGAAGTTATAACCTTTAGCTACATACTGAACATCTGATGAAGATAATAAGCCTTCATTATTTTTATTAAGGTCAAAATCATATTTCGCATCTGGCAATTCTTCTTGTCCTAAGATGCTTATAATCTTAGGTAGCTCTGTAGCAAAAGCAGTATAAATATCCTCTTCTCCTGTAATACTTACTATAAGATTATTCTTATTAAATATAAGTTTTGATACCTTATTTAAATTTTCAATAATTTCATCTGCCTTATTATCAAAATTTCTTTCGATATCATTTATAAATTCATAAAAAGATACTCCTGTAGTTTTTTCTATATAAGCTGAAGCTGGTGAAAAGTAGGAAGTAAGTCTTCCAGCTGCTGCCATATGTCCTCTATCAAGGATTTTCATTTCCTGCCTTGATTTCAATTGTTGAATTAGCTCCTTCAAACGCTTCTTTTCATCAAATTTAGTAGTATTAATTATCTCTGCCATAATATCAAATAGTTTAGGAAGCTTTGGAACTAGTGCTTTACTCTTTACTACAAGCTTAGGACTATATTTTTCAAAATTTTCATTATCCCCGTACACTTCAGTTGTAAAATGAATCCCGCCTGTATGGATATTAATTTCATTAGATAAATCAGGATAATTAGTACTCTCCGTACTTACCCTTCCTAAAAGAGTTGATAGTAAGGTTACATAAGGTAATAACTCCCTATCTACTTTTTTAGCATCAAATAATATATTTATATAGGCAATTTTATTAGTAAATATATTATGAGATAATACCTTTACTCCATTTTCATCCTTTTCCTTTAGTGGTAAATGCTCTACTGTAGTTTCAATGTCTGAACGCTCAAGCAGTGGAATAGTTTCAAGCACTTCTACAGCATCCGGTGTCATTTGTCTTTCTTTAAGAGCTTTTGTCTCTTGCACTATTTTCTCTATTTCACTATCTGAAATACTAGCCTTATACCTGGCTAACTTTTCTTCTACTGCCTTGGACTTTTGTTCTGCTAGGCCCTTTTTACCATTTAAAATAACCATAGAACTATGGGTATTATTTATTAAGTACTTCTCTATAAGGTTTTCAAAATAATTAGTAGTTAATGCAGCTTTTATTTTACTTAAATAACTTTCATACTCTAAATGCATAGTTGGATCTTTATCATAAAGCCAACTATCCATACTAGTTATATAATAGAATAATCCTTTTGGGAAACCTCCTAAATCAGCTTCTCGCAATTTAAATTCTGTGATATTTATACAAGCCTCTATTAGCTTTTTGTCTATTCCATCTTTAACTAAATTCTTTAATGTTGTATACACGATTTCCTTAAATTCTTCTTTTTTAGCTTCACTCGAGTTCTTTACTACTATACTGAACACTGGCTGCAATATGCTATTATCAAAGCTTCCAAATACATCTTTGCCAAGGTCTGCTTCAACAAGGGCTCTCTTTAGTGGTGCTGCAGCACTTTCTAGTAATAAATACTCTAAAATTTCAAATGCTAAATGAAGTTCAGGCTGGCTAATATTATCCCCTGAAACAAAGTTCATACTTAAGAAGCTTTTGTCTTCTTCATCATCCTCTGAGGAAATAGGATAATCTATTTTAAGTTCACTCATACTGCTAAATGGTTTTTGAAGTTGTATCGCTGAGTCCACAGAAATTCTATCAAAATCATTTAGATATTTTTCACTAATGAATTGTAGCTCTTTATCAATATTTCCATCCCCATATAGGAATATATAACTATTTGAAGGATGATAATATTTCTTATGAAACTCTATAAATTCCTCTTGAGTTAAGTCTGGTATAAATTCTGGGTCTCCTCCGGACTCTACGCCGTAAGAAGTGTCTGGGAATAAAGATTCTTGAATCTTACGCATAAGACAACCTTCAGGTGAGGAAAACGCGCCCTTCATCTCATTATAAACTACACCTTTATAAGATAATTTATCTTCCTTGTTTTCTAATTCATAATGCCAACCTTCTTGCATTAATATTTCAGGTTGTGAGTATAAATTAGGATAAAAAACTGCATCTAAATAAACATCCATAAGATTAAAAAAATCTTTTTCATTTTTACTAGCTAGAGGGTATATTGTTTTATCTGAAAAAGTCATAGCATTTAAAAATGTATTTAAAGACCCCTTTATGAGTTCCACAAAAGGCTCCTTTGTAGGAAATTTTCTAGAGCCACAAAGCACTGAATGCTCTAATATATGTGGAAGTCCATTACTGCTTTTAGGTGGCGTCCTAAATCCTATAGAAAACACCTTGTTATCATCATCATTTTCTAAATGCAATAATCTAGCTCCACTTTTCTCATGTTCAAATAGTCTTGTAACTGAATTTAACTCTTCTATATTTTTCTCCTGGATTAACTTAAAGCCATGATATGTGCTGCCAATTGTAAATTTCATTTTTTTCCTCCTCATACTTTCTTGCAAAACTCGAAAACCTATTTTATGTTTTAGCTCTTGCAAACTTGCCACTTGAGTGGCACCAGACTTTTAATATATTCATTATACACCACTTTATTCCACACTGCTAACAACATAAATGCTTTTATACATCTATGTTCCCTCATTTTTATTTTGTCTATACCATAGTTGAAAAACAAAATCATTTATTTTTTTGATTTAAAATTCTATAATTCCCTTTAAAGGCCTAAAAGGGGCTGTCTCAAAATAGAAAGTGATTTCTACAGCGAGATGGCTCTTTTTTTCTTTTCCAAATACAAAAGTGGACTCCAAGGAGTCCACTTTTGGTGTATAATTTAAATATGATAAATAAAGAAATTACACAAAAGAATTATACCAATAATTGCGAGGTTTATCAATTAGTTTTTCCTATTGAAACAGGAATTTTGATACCCGAGGATGATTCAGTGAGACTGCTAAGCCAAATATTGGAGGAATTATATTATAAAAATTTAAATGAGGCGTACTCTTCACAAGGAAGAAAACCGGCAGTTGAACCGAAGATTCTATTTAAAATATTAGTTTATGCTTATATGAATGACATTTATTCAAGTAGAAAAATAGAAAAAGCTTGTAAGCGAGACATCAACTTCATGTGGCTTTTACAAGGTCGAAAGGCCCCTGATCATAATACAATAGCTAGGTTTAGAAGCAAAAGACTTGTTGGTGTTGTAGATGATTTATTTAATCAATTAGTTGAAAAGTTAAAAACCTACGGTGAGGTTGAATTTAAGAATATATTTATTGATGGAACAAAAATTGAAGCCAATGCTAATAAGTATACTTTCGTATGGAAAAAATCTACGGATAAATTTCAAGCGAAGCTTCAAGAAAAAATAAAGGAAATTATTGAAAAAATAAATTTTGAATTTAAAACAGAATATATAATTTCAGAGCCGGAGGCTAAAATAGAATATCTTCAAGAGATTTTAAAATTTTTAAATAAAAATAGAGAACATGAGAATATAGAATTTGTGCATGGACAAGGCAAAAGAAAAACTAAAATACAGAAGTTTATAGAAAATCTTTCAGAGTTTATAGAAAAGCAAAAAAAATATGATGATTATACCAAAACTTTTGATGGGAGAAATAGTTTTTCAAAAACTGATAAAGATTCAACCTTTATGCATATGAAAGAAGATCATATGAGAAATTCGCAACTAAAACCAGGATATAACATGCAAATAGGAGTGGAAGGTGAATATATTGTTGGGATAGATATTTCTAGTGAAAGATCTGATCAACTTACTTTTATTCCGTTTTTAAAAAAATTAAGAGAAACATTATCACAAATATTTGATAGTGTAATAGCTGACGCTGGATATGAGAGTGAAGAAAATTATATGTATTTAGAATCCACTGGACAAAACACATTTATAAAACCTCAAACTTATGAAAGCATGAAAAAGAGAAGCTTTAAAAATAATATAAGCAAGCGAGAAAACATGAATTATGATGAAGTAAATGATGAATATACTTGCCATAACAATAAAAAATTAAAGGTTCTTTATAACACGATAAGAAAGTCAAAGTCTGGATATAAAGCTAGTGTAACAGTTTATGAATGTGAGGATTGTGATTCATGCCAGTATAAACCAAAATGTACAAAAGCAAAAGGTAACAAAAGACTAAGTGTATCTAAAAAATTTATACAAAAAAGATTAAAGTCATTAGAAAATATAACAAGTTTAGAAGGAATAATGTTAAGAACTAATAGGTCAATTCAAGTTGAAGGAGCATTTGGAGTTTTGAAAGAAGATCATGGGTTTAGAAGATTTTTAACTAAAGGAAAAATCAATGTTAAAACTGAATTTACCCTTTTATGCTTTGGATATAACATAAATAAATTTCATAACAAAATCCAAAATGATAGATGTGGAATTTTATTGCATGAAATAAAATCAGCTTAAAGTTCAAAATAAAAAACAACATTTTAAAATTAGGAGATTTAAAAATCTTCTTTTTGTAGTGTAAAAAATAAAAACGAACTAAAAAATAACAATAAAAAGAGTAGTTTTTTATTGCTTTTATTAAAATCAAGAAGGAAAAGAGGCTGTCTCTTCAAATGATTTTTTAATCATTTTGAGACAGCCCCTTTACTTAGAAATAGTGCTATAGTATTGGAACTATTATCTTGCCCAACGTATTTACAAAGTTAAAATCCTCAAAACCAAATTCTTTTGTCACCGTAGATTCCGTTAAGTACAATACTCCTTTTACTATATCACCTTGAATCAATGGAATTACCATAACAGATTGCCAGTTTGGAACACCTGTAACGGTGTCATACTCAGTTATTGTGTCCCAATCTATCTTGCATACTCCCTGCTTACTCTTAATTACAGATTTTATTATATTCTCATTATAGGTATGGATATCCATCCATTCATTTTTGAAAATTTTTCTTGAATATTTGTCTATAATACTGTCATTATCCATAATAAACAATATTCCTTTTTGTGCTTCTGTAATTTCAATAATTCTACCTAATAAATTATATATTTTATCTTCTCTTGCAATATTTATGTTTGTAAGCTCAATTAATTCTATCATAGCAAGTACATTTCTATGATCTTGAATTGTATTACCAGATATTATTCCAGTAAGTCTATCTGTTCTTTTCGCCTTTTTAGAGAATTCACTGTTCCAAATATCATATCTATTTCGCCCTTGCTGCTTTGCCACATATAGGGCTTGATCTACTCTTTCAACCAATTCATCCTGCCACTCACCATGCAGAGGATAGGATGCCACGCCCAAACTTACAGTAACCTCTCGTCTATTGTCCAGTATTTTTTGTCCTTCTATTTTAGTCCTAAGTTTTTCAGCTATAAGCTCAGCATCGCAAACACCAGTGCCTGGAAGAATAACAATAAATTCTTCACCACCATATCTACCTACAACATCGGTTTCTCTTAAATTGCTCATAACAACATCACAAACCCTTTTTAACACATAATCGCCTGTCCTATGTCCAAACTTATCATTTATTATTTTAAAATAATCTAAATCATACATAATAAGTGAAAATTCACTGCCTGTCTGACTTGATAGTTCAATTTGTTCATCTAATGCCTCTTCTAGATATTTTCTAGTAAGAGTTCCTGTCAATTTATCAATAGACGCAGTTAATCTAAATTTATATTTTTCAATTATTATACCTATAACTTTACTGAGCTCCATACATTTTTTCATGCTATCATTATTAAGATTGTTTAATACCCTTTGTGATTCTATATATACATATCCAATAACATCCTTACTGCCTTGTATGTTTTTTCTTCTTTCACTTTTAATAAAGCCTTTTTCATTAGCATTTTCCATAATAATAGGAATGCAAATAAAGGCTTTTAAAGTATTATTAATAATATTTGTATCTCCATTTATATTTTGTTCTAGAGATACATCCCCTACTAAAACCGGTCTCTCTCCAGTTAAAATTTTAGATAATACCTCTTGGTTTTGTGGCAATTCATATCTTCTATCACTAGATGCAATAACTTTATAACCTTTGTCATTATCATTTATAATAATAGTTCCCCTAGTTGCTAGTGTTATATATGATAAATAATCTATTATAAGCTCTAAGTTTTTTCCATTATCCTCTTGTAGATTTTCTAAAACATCACTTATGTCATGGATATCTTCATGAAGAGATGATGAATATATTTTTTTTATAGACTTTATAAAATTCTTATTTTTCAAAATATCTTTATGATTTACTTGCTCTAGTAAAGATAACAGTCCAACCTCATCCTTAACATTAACAGGCGCAACTTCTAACACTTTCACATCTTTATTTTCCTTATAATATCTATTAATGACTAAAAATTTATTGAAAGGTCTCAATGCACTATTTAACTTAATATAAGACACTCTACACTGTACTGGTAATTTATTAATTATATCCTTTAATATCCCACAAGCCTCAAAATAATAGATTACTGCATACAAATAATCCTTTTTATCAAAGTAATGATCTCCCATTGCAGTGTATACTCTCCAATATATATCTACTTCATTATATTTATTTGAATATTCTAATGCTTCTTTGAAAATTTTAATGCTTTTCTTCTTATACATTAATCCATCAACATATAGCTTTTTAACATAGACTCTATGATCTTTTATATCAATATCAATCTTTTTAATTTCACTAAGAATATTAGATATATATTGCTGTTTTCCATTTTCATTCAAAAAAATTATTGCATCGTAAAATATGTTAAGTCTACTACTCAATGAGGATATTTTACTCGCTATAGTTATAATATTTTTAATGATTTCATTTGAATTTCCATCATCTTCTCTAAAATAAAATATTATATATTCATTTAAAATCTGAGACTGCCATTTAAAAATACATTCGTCATCTTCATATATATCTAGTGATTGCTGTATATATAACTGAGCCTTTTTCAAATCACCAAATTTATAGTTTATTTCAGCGGCTAAAAAATAAAATTCACCTATTTCTTTCCCTTGATTAGGATAATTTTCTAGTTCTTTATTGCAAAGTTCATAATACTTATAAGCATTATCGTAATCACCCAATTTTAAATATGAGCTAGCAATAGAATTATAACAATAAAAAACATGGAATTCATCTTCATATTTTTTACATATTTTTAATGTCTCCATGAAATATTGTAAAGATACTTCGTACTGCTGCTTAGAAAAATATGTAGCACCAATATTTATTAAAGCAAGTACCTCTTCTGAGCTCATATTGTTTTTTTCACATAGGTCCTTCATTTCCACAAAATATTTTATAGCTTTATTATCTTCTTGATAATAATCTCCATAAATAACGCCTATTCTATTTAAGGATTTTATTAACCCCTTAATATTATTATACTTATTGCAAACCTCTATATTTTTTTCAAATATTACTAATGCTTCCTGAACTCTACCACTTCTCAAATAAGCTAATCCCTTGTGGTTGTAAAATATGGTTTTAAGTTCTTCATATTCACCTATACACTCCTCTATGCAGCTGTTACATATAGTTTGTATACCTTCATAGTCTTGCTTTATGTCATATACCGATGCAAGAATACTTTGGCATTTAAGCATTCCCGAAACATAATCTACTTTTGAAAGCATAGTCTGAATTTTTTCAATATAATAAACAGTACTATCTATATTATTTTTGCTTAAGTACACCTGCGCTACTTTAATCAAGCTATCTATTATATATTTATGAAACTGAGTATTCCCCTTATACTTCTGTATTGATAGATAGTATTTTAGAGCTAAATCAATATGCCCCTCTTCTTCATGCAGCGCTGCGAGCTCCATAATAAGCTTTATATTTTTAACTGGATCCCAATCATAATTTATTATAGATATAGCTTTAGTTAAATTTTTTATTGCATCACTTCTATTTTTTAGAAGCTTCATTTTTTCAGCATTCTCAATGCAATAATCAATAATCTTTTCCTCTTGATTAGATTTTTCTAAGTGATAAATTAATTCCTCAATATATTCCCTGCCACCCTGTTTATATTGATTTTCAAGCACTAGCGAAGCCAATTTATGCATGCTTTTTCTGTCTTTCGACCCGATTTTTTCATACATAAGACTTTTAAGAAATTTATTATAAAAATCAAATACAAAACCTCTATCCTCAATTTTTTTGCACAGTATTCCCAAGGAAATAAGGCCTTCAATAGCTTTCTCTAACTCACTATTCTTCTTTTCAATAAAACTCACAATTATTTCTAAAGAAACAGCGCTGTTAAATATTGATATTATTTGTAAAATATTATAATTTAATTGTCCCATTTCTTTAACTTGATTTAATAGTACTCCATGCATATCTGTTGGTACTATAAACTCAGAATATTTATAATCTGTAGACCAATACCCCTTTTCACTATCTGCATAGATGTATTTTTTACTAAAAAAACTCTTTATAATTTCTTGCACAAATAATGGATTACCCTTTGTCTTTTCATATATACTAGCTACAAATTTATATGGTATAGTAGGCATACTAAGAATACTTTGAATCATTCTACCTACTTCTTTTTCATCTAGCTCTTTTAAAAAAATATTAGTTAAACCATCGCTCTTTGATATATTTTTATTGAATTCTGTAAATTTCTTATTTAGCACACATTCTCCGTCACAGTAAGACATTATGACCATAATATTTTTATTTGGTAGTTTTTTTCTCGTAAGATATTCCATTAACTCTATGGTAAAATCATCAGCTAAGTGAAAATTATCAATAATAATAACTATGGGCATGTTATTTATACATTCTTCAATAAATCCCGTTGCAGAATGCATAAGTCTAAACTTTTCTTTATGTCCACTTAATGGTTCAGATGGTATTATATTCTTTTTACCACTTAGTTCAGGTATAAATTTTACTAGCTCGGACTCATATTTTTCTAGCACCTCTGGTTCACATTCAGAAATGAATTGTTTTAATATATCTATAAAAGCCTTATTAGTATTTTTAGTAGAAGCATCCAAAATAAAACTACTATAAACATTTACTTTATTCAATGAAAAAAGATATTTTATTGAATTAATAAACCTAGTTTTACCAATACCTGATTCTCCATGAATTAAGATAGTAGAATTATAGTTATTTTTATTTTTAATAGAATCATACATATTAATAATTTTATTAACTTCCTCATCTCTACCTATCATTTTCAATTTAAAATTTAATTTTTCTATTTCTTCTTTTCTATGTGGTACATATTTCTTGCTAAAAACAATATTTATATCCATAACTAGTTCTGAAATACTTTTGTATCTTTTTGTGGCATCACTATAAATCATTTTGTAGATTATTTTTTTAAAAGATACATTAAAATTTTTATTTTTACTAATTATCTCCTGAATTTTAAACCCACTTTGATCTATACTGTCTTCATTAATACTGAAATTATGATCTTTACTTTTCATATATATAATAAAAAGTAATACCCCTAGAGAATATATATCACTAGAAATACTATCTTTTTCCCCTGCTAATATTTCTGGTGCCTTAAAATAATCGGCTTTATTTTCTTCCTTCCAGAAACCCTGTTTTTCAAGCTCCAAAGTGGCAAAATCTTTAAATTTAATGCAATACTTTTCACCATTTTCTATATTTGAAACTATGATATTAGATAAATTTATACCGCTATAAATAAAGCCTTTTAAGTGAAGATAGTTTATACTTTGGCAAATCTCTATAAACATATCTAATATCTCTTCATTTGGCATTTCACCTACAATATCTAAAATGCTAAAGTTATCTTGCACATATTCATTTGTGTAAAAATACACTTTATCATTTAATTTTTTATTATCTAACAGATTAACTAAGTCAAAATCATATACTAATGTTATATTTTTACAATCAAGGTTAGTTAAACTAATGAACTCTTTTGTATAGAATTCTATTAATTCTTTTTTAAGATATTCTGAATTAATAATATTTAATTGTACCATATCATAATTTTTTATTATGTCATTAACTACATAACTGGAAACTACCCTGTTTTGCTTTATACATTTAACTATCCTATATCTATTATTAATAATTTCCATTTTAATCACTTCCTTAAATATTAATTAATTCATAAACTGAAGTGATAGCATCCTAAAATCACCTTTGATCCTGTATCACAATACAAATATACCATATTTTTTGTATATCATCATCACTTTTCAGAAAAATATTTCTATAATTTCCTATTTTTTATAATCTCTTTAAAATTTGTACTTATCTATGATTATAACAAATTCTCATAGAGTTTAGCTTTTTTTTTAATAAAACATCAAATATCAGTGCTAAAACAACATTTGCAATACTGTTGTTGCATGCATGGGAATTGAATTGCATCACTTTCAAGCTTTTTTTGCTTCAGTGTTAATAATAATTATGCCTACTATAACTAAAATAACTGCCATTATAACCTTAGTTCCAACCACCCTTTCGCCTAGGAGCACATAGGATAAAAACACACCAAATAAAGGTATAGAAAATACCTCATACCCTACCTTTACTGACGGAAAAGCACTTCCCCATAAAAAACAACTTATAAGTGCTAGAATCATAATCATATATGGTTTATTAAATATTATATTTTCTTTATCTTTATTAATTTTCAATCGTATCTCTCCTTTTGATGATATTTATAGAACTAAGCTTTTACCCCTATTATCCATTTAACCTTAAAAACACCCCCAATAATTGGGGGTGTTTTTAAGGTTAAATGGATAATACAGTTCTATGTTAGTATCTCATATCCCGTTTCAGTAACACGTATGGTATGTTCCCACTGAGATGATAATGATCCGTCAATTGTAACAGCTGTCCAATCATCTTCAAGTACATCCGCTTCTGGGCTACCAATATTAATCATAGGTTCAATAGTAAAGGTCATGTTAGGTAGTAATATTGTACCCTCTCCTTTTTTGCCTATATGAGGTACAAAAGGTTCTTCATGGAATTCAAGTCCAACGCCGTGTCCACCATAATCATATACTACAGAATATCCAAGACTTTCTGCATGCTTCTGAATCGCATTCCCTATATCTCCAAGGGTATTATAAGGTTTAACCTGCTGTATTCCAAGATCTAAACACTCTTTTGATACACGTACCAGATCTATTGCTTCTTTTGATGCTTCACCCATTATAAACATTCTATTAGCATCACCATAATAGCCATCTAATATACAAGTCACATCTACATTAACTATATCGCCATCTTTTAAAACCGTATCATCAGGTATGCCATGGCATATTACATCATTTATTGATGTACATACACTTTTAGGAAAACCACCATAGCCTAGTGGTGCTGGATATGCATTATGCTCAACAGTATATTCATGCACCCAAGTATTTATTTCATTTGTAGCTACTCCGACTTTTATCCGCTCTCCCACCATATCAAGTATCTCATGAGTTAGCTTGCAACTCTTCCTTATGCCATCTATTTGTTCCTCTGTTTTCATTATATCCCTAGGTATTTTATAACCCACTTTTTGTTCTATATTACTTATAAATATATCCTGCTCCATATGGCATTTTTTATATTTCTTCCCACTGCCACACCAGCAAATATCATTTCGTGATAGTATGCTCATTATATTTCCTCCCAATTAGAATTATTCAAGCCATCAATTACAATTTAGTTTAACGACATATGCTTATTTCTAAGTGATCTTGAATTCTCAAGATTATATGCTATATTGATAGTTTCACTTTTAATTATAGTTTATAATTGTAAGTATTCAACCTTATTCCAAAATTTTTTTATAAATTGTCCTAAGATACGGTTTTTTCAAGCTCTTTTTTTATATTATGTGTATTATATTATATGTATTATATTTTCAATATCATATATTTCTATTTTTAGTGTAAATAATCTTTATATTTACATTTAAAATTACAAATTTTGTCATAAAATATATTATTTATAATATTAATAAGTAATACTGTGATTTTCGCTCTTAATAGTGTAAAATATATTATTATATCTTTATATTCCATGAATTTAAATTTTTGTTCATATGTGGTTTTCTTTCATTAAAAATAGGCTTTAATATTAATTTAAATATTAAAACTCATTTAAATTATATAAAATTACTTAATTGTTTATATTTAAGTTGGGATGTGATGTAATTATGCGACTTGTACCAATAGAATTTGTAAAACCAGGAGATTCCTTGGCTAAAACTATATTCGATAATGACGGAAGGGTTTTACTAAGAAAAGGTGTTACATTAACCGAAAACTTTTTATTAAGAATTAAGGGGTTACAAATTTATTCTGTTTATATTAATGATAAATATAGCAACATTATAATTGAAGATGTAATAAAACCCGAGTTACGCCAAAATGCTATAAAAGCTATAAAAGATACCTTCTATAGCTTAGAAAAATACAGTTTATATTCTAATGACGCAAATTTCAACAAAAAAAAATTTGCAAAAGAGAAGCAATCCTATTTTGAATCTATAGGGAATATTGCTAAAAATATAATTGACGAAATTATAAGCAAGAAAAACGTAATGATTAATCTGGTAGACATTAAAAGTATAGATAATTACACCTACCAACATAGTGTAAATGTAGCTATAATTTCTCTAGTACTCGGTGTTCAATTGCAACTAAATCAAGGTGATCTTTATACTTTATGTATGGGTGCACTTATACATGACATAGGTAAAGTTCTTATTCCAAAAGAAATAATTCTAAAACCCGGTCCCTTAACTGAAGAAGAGTTTAAAATTATGAAAGAGCATACTACTAAAGGATATGATTATTTAAAAGATTCTTTGGATATATCTGCTCCCGCGAGAATCGTAGCCCTTCAACATCATGAAAAAGTTAATGGATGCGGATATCCAGATAATATAAAGAATAAATCTATAAATAGATTTGCTAGAATTGTTGCTATTGCAGATGTGTATGATGCACTTACCTCAGACAGGCCTTATAAAAAAGCTATGTGCCCTAATAATGCTATAGAGTATATTTTCGCCCATAGTGATACTCAATTTGATTATAAAATGGTTAAAGCATTTTCCAAGGCTGTTGTACCTTACCCACCTGGAACCCTAGTTAAACTTAACACTGGTGATATCTGTGTGGTAACAAAGGTATTTCCTACCTATGCTTTAAGGCCGGAGGTTAAAATTATAAAAAGTGGAGCCTATTATAATTCCCAAGAGGTTGGGATAACTATTTCATTGGTAGAGAAGTTAGATTTAGTAATCGAAAATATTGAATTTACCATTTAACGACATTTCAGAAGGAAAGTCTCCTACTTCTATAAGTGGGAGTTACATTCTACAACAAAAACAAAACTTCAGTTGGAGTCTAAATCTCCTTCTGAAGTCTTTAATATTGCAGCACCGCAGGTGATGATTTAATATTTTATATGCATAGATTATTATCCATTAGATCATAACCTATGTTTTCATATCCTTTTAATATATTCATGTTTATTAGAGCCTGCGTTAGCTACTAGATTATTGTTAGCTATTTCTGTAGCTTCTTCTATATTCTTTGCCTTAAACATTATAGTTCCACCATTTCTATTATACATTCCCCCACAAATTAGATACTTAGAGGGATGATTAACCTTGCCCTTACTCGCGGCATAAGTTATCGCTAAACTTTCATTCCCATCTTGCGAATAATTAATTTTAACCCATAAATCCTTTGTTTCCATATGGTTTTACCTCCAGTTAAATCATCTACTAAAGTAGTCCATTAAATCTTCAGCTGTAAATTCAAGCTGCTATAAAACACAATAACTATATATTAAAAAATACTTTACAGGTATTTTTAGTCTTAATACTATATTGATAGTATATCGAACGTTTGTTCGTAAGTCAATAGATTTTATAATTTTTTAATGCCTTTGCTAAATATATATGTTTGTCCTATAATAAATATTACTCCTAATAAGTATTATTAATAATACTTATTAGGAGTAATATTTTAAAAAATCTAAAGGACTAAAAAGGTACAAATTTAGAATATTTTTTACACCCTAAGCCTGTACCCAGTACCCCAAACCGTTTCAATATATTGAGGCGCAGACGTAGATACCTCAATTTTTTCTCTGACTCTGCCAATATGCACTGTAACAGTTGCAGTATCTCCTATAGCATCAAACCCCCAAATTTTTTCAAATAATTCATTTTTGCTAAATACTCTATTGGGGTTTTCAGCCAAATATAACAATAGGTCAAATTCTTTTTGAGCTAAATTTATTTCAGCCCCATTCATAAATACCTGCCTACAATCTTTTTTTATTTCTAGCCCTCTTATTATAAGGGTATCGCTTTTTACACTTCTGTTAAATTTATTCTTTATTCTTTCATAATTTCGAATATGTGACTTAACTCTAGCAACTAGTTCACTAGGATTGAAGGGCTTTGTAATATAGTCATCTGCACCAAGACTTAAACCTTTTATTTTATCAATGTCTTCTTTTTTTGCAGAAACCATTAAAACTGGAATGTCCTTCTCCTCTTGCAAACTACGCAAAATAGTATACCCATCCATTTTAGGAAGCATAACATCAAGAATTAACAAGTCAAATTGATTTGTTTTTAATGCATTTAATCCATCTACTCCATTATTACATATAATAACTTCAAAGCCTTCAAGCTCTAAATAGTCTTTTTCAAGTTCAGCAATGCATTCATCATCTTCAACTATTAAAATCCTTTTCATAATAATCCTCTACCCTTCTGATATTTTTCCAAATGATATCAAAATGCTTGTACCATTATTTTCATGACTTACAGCCCAAATTGTACCCTTGTGTCCCTCTACAATTTGTTTTGCAATGGCAAGTCCAAGTCCACTTCCATTAGCTTCGCTTCTTGCAGCATCTGCTCTGTAAAACCTATCAAAGATTTTATTTACATCATTCTCCTCAATGCCGCAACCGTTATCCCTTATCTCGATAATAATGCTAGAATTAGTTTCTCTAAGCATTATGGTAATTTCACCTTGCTCTTTATCCATATATTTACGAGCATTATCAATAATATTTAGTATAACCCTCATCAATCTTTCTCTATCGATTTTAACGTATTTTGACCCTTTTAAATCATTTTTCAAGCAGATTTTTATATTGGATTTTTCAAGTTCTATGGAGCTTTCATTAATACAGTAGTTAAAGTAATCTATAATATCTGTTTTTTCAAAGTTAAAAGGAAGCTGACTTAAATCCAATTTGGAATATAAAAGTAAATCATCAATCATAACATCCATTTGTTCTGCCTTTGAATAAACAGTTTTTAAGTAGCGCTCTACCTTTTCAGGAGTATTTGCTACACCATCTAACACACCTTTAACATAACCTTTTATTGAAGTTATTGGGGTTTTAAGATCATGGGATATACTAGAAACTAGAATTGTCCTATTATCGTCGTACTTTTTTTTCAAACGAATAGAATCCTTAAGTTGTATTCTCATCTTTTCAAAATCAGCACATAACTCCACAATTTCTTTATCTCCAACTTCAATTATTTCTAGTTCTAAATCACCTTTACTAATTTCTCCCACTGCCGTTTTTAAAAGTGATAGGGGCTTTATTATTCTTTTTGAAAGTAGATAGGACATATTCATGTTAACCCCTATAAACGTCATAATAAATACCACAAGGATAAATATAATAAATTTTTCAAAAGTATTTGAATAATCTAGAATTGGTGCCAATAAAATGGCATGGCCTAGAGCTTCATCTTTAAACCTAAGTGGTGATACTTCAACCATGTAAGCTTTAGTACCAATTATGACTTGTTTTTTTTGAGATTTACTTTCAGCTTCTAATAAACATTTTTCTATATCAATTTTATTCATATCCTTTGATGCAAAAACAACAATATTGTTTTTAAGGATTATAAGGTCTCCATCTATATTTGATAACTTCTGGTACAAATACTTTTGAAACTTAGGATCCTCTATATCCTCAGAATTTTGTTTCCATATAGCACTGCTAGTATGAGCCAACTCCGTTTTTATAAGTATGATTTTTTTAAAATTATCATAACTTACGTCCTTGTTAAAAACTGTTGAGGCAGCAAAAATAAATAGAAACGCCGCTATAATTGTAATGACAAAAGGAATTACTATAGTTATAGTATTGGAGACAATTAACCGTTTTTTTATATTCATTTTTTCACCTCAAAAAGCCACTAAATTAACTTAACAGCTACTTTTAAAATTCTTTTTTATCAAATAAATAATATCCTGCTGTAAAAAATATTATACCATAACTAAGCATCATCATAAACTGAAGAAAAATTTTAATAGTAGGGATAGTATCCATGTTATATAGCGTATACCAGTTCATCATAGACGTAATAAATATGCCAGCATATCTGTAAAATATAACTCCTAGTCCTTTAAATGTAACAAAAGCAAAAATAGATAGGAAAAATACGCCTATTCCACTTCTAATTATATTGGTGAAAAACGCAATTATTATTGATAAAATCACCATAGGTATTAGTGTTACAGTATAAGAAATTATAATTTTAAAAACACTTCCTAAAGTAAAGGAATTTGAATTAAAAAGACAACCAGCCAGTATTGAAAAAATCATTACGAATAAAAGGTTGGCAATTATAAATAGCATAATTGCAGTTAGCTTGGCTGTATAAAACTTTAATCTTGAAATAGGCCTTGTAAGTGCTATTTTCATAGTATTGTGTGAAAATTCTCCTGAAAAACTTTCTATGGTAACAAGAGCAGTAAATAGTGGCAGAATAGTGTTTACCACTACAGAAAGTACAAGTATAGGAAATTCCATGCTAGAAACCCCACGCACCCCAAAACCCGTTCTTAATACAACCATAGATAGCTGCCCTATTATTATGAATATAAGTGATATAATCACTGCAACTAAAACTTTTTTTCTTTTATATAATTTTTCAATTTCATTTGTTAAAGCAGCTTTAAATTCTACCATTTCTTTCTACCTCGCTAACAAAATAATTTTCAAGGGAAGCATAGTTGTTTAGTATATTTTTCATAGTATCTACATTAAGCATTCGTCCATTGTATAATACACCAATATGAGTACAAGTAAGTTCAACATCATGGATAAGGTGACTTGAAATAAAAAATGTAGCATTTTCTTTTTCTACTAGGCTTTTTATTATATTTCTCATAGAAATCATCCCTTCAACATCAAGTCCATTTAAGGGTTCATCTAAAATAATCACTTCAGGCCGAGATAAAATTGCAGCTGCAATTCCTAGTCTTTGTTTCATTCCAAGAGAAAATTTTCTTGGTTTCTCGTTTTTATATTTTAAAAGTCCTGTAAGCTCTAAAACTTCATTTATTCTCTCATCATCAACATTTTTATAATACCTGGAAATTTGTTTTAAATTCTCATAGGCAGTTAAATATAGATAAGATTCTGCAGTTTCTATAATGCAACCTACTTTACCCATAGCCTTTTGATATTCTTCCACGATGCTGTGCCCTAAAATTTTAACATCACCACTGTCTGGTTTTATAAGACCAGTCATGACTTTCATAGCAGTAGTCTTCCCTGCACCATTTGGTCCTAAAAAACCAAATATTTCGCCTTTATGTATATCTAGATTAATATCTGTTATACCTCTTCCGTTTTTATATACCTTGGAAAGGTTTTTAATTTCAATTACTTTTTCCATTGTGCACCCCCAATTTAGTTTGATAAGTTTTATTATTATAGATTTAAAGTCACATCAATCACCATATAATAAAAATCAAATTATAATAGAATTAATAAGTTGGGGACCCCCAACTTATCTTGTTTTAGAGTCCCCTACCCATAATACCATTAAATCATCTTCTTCGAAGCTGCAATATTAGTTGAATACTTTACTATATTGATCATCGTTAATTATATTTCCGCTTATGTTTTCACCTGTGTTAAAGTATATTTTTGCTGAACCTTGGTTAATAGATATATTACCTTTTATGCTTTTATTTGAAGAACCTTCTGCAATAACTGTTCCATTAAACTGACCTTTTTCGAATTTTGCATCAAACTTAAAGTCTTTTTTATCCTTTGCGTATTCTTCATATCCCTTTGCATATTCCTCATAATGTCTTCCACTAATGCCCTTTTCGTTTACTGTAGTAACATCTATAAATCTTTCACCTATTTTTATGAATTTAGCATCCTTCTCCATTAGAATATCTGATTTGTATTTTCCTATATATTTTTCAGGATTAGATAATTTACTATGATCTTGTTCTATATTTTTTTCTACTTTCTTACCAGTAAGATCTGGTTTACTAACCTTAGTTGAGTTAATACCCGTCATCTTTACTAATAGTTCGAAGGTTAATTTATGATCTTTACCACTGTCATCTTTACCTGAAATCACTCCACTGCCAAGAACATTTTGAATTAATCCCTCTTTAGTTGTTACCATATTCCCCTTAACTTCTTTTACAAATACATCTTTTGTTATTTTAGGCATGTTACTATCATCATTAGGATTATTAGATCTACTACCAAATTCGTTCTTCGATTGAAAAGATACCACTGCATTAACAAGCGCTGGTATTTGAGCTTCACTTAAAGAACCAGATAAAGTCTTAGTTCCATCTGAATTTTCGGCAACTACCACTGCATCTTTTAAATTACCCACAAGAGCATCTGCAATTTTCTCCATATCATCAGCTCCTTTTTCTTTAAAAGGGTTTTTAGAAGTTATAATTTCCTGAGGACTTGCAAATTCAGTTGCATAATAGATGTTTTTTGTACTGTCTTTCAATATAGACCCATTTTTATCAGAGTAATTATAGTCTTCACTCTTAGTTAATCCTTCTAATTTTGTTGATACAGTTTCTTTAGCTCCCTTTGGTACATCAACTTTATTAAGAGAATTACCAGAATAAATAACTGTACCATTATCCTTTAAACTAAATGACATATCCATGGTATAGCTTGAAAGTTTAGTGGTACAACTTTCTGCTGTATACTTTACAGAATCTTTAAGTTGATCATACCCACTTTTAGATAATACTTGAGCAATAGCTGTAGTTGTAAACATTACCGTACCTAGAGCAAAACTTATGATTGTTGTTGTTGTTTTATTTAATTTCATTTTATAGAATCCCCTTTTTATTTAAATTTGCTTTATAACATGAAAGCCTTTCATAATTCTATTTTAAAGTACATGTCTCTACTTTCTATAAACAAATTATAAACAAAGTATAAACTTTGTTCTTCTTTATAGCAAACCCACTATATTTTATTGCATTAGATTGAGTTATTCTATAGCTTTAGAGGCATTTTAGAATATAAAAAAAGCAGCCTGAGAAAGCGCAAACTTTTTATTAGGCTGTTTTACAATTAAGATTATTTTTTACCCATTTTAATTGCCTTTTCTGTGCAACTTTCCATAGCTGAAATTACTGAGCCCCTAAAATTATTTTTCTCTAGGGTATATACTGCTTCTATGGTAGTTCCTCCTGGTGAACATACATTGTCTTTAAGCTTTCCTGGGTGTTCACCAGTTTCAAGAACCATTTTAGCTGCTCCTAGCACTGCTTGAGCTGCCATTCTATAAGCCTTATCTCTTGGCATTCCTTGAAGTACAGCACCATCTCCTAAGGCTTCAATAAACATATACACATAAGCAGGTGATGAACCACTTACCGCTGGAACTATCTCAATAAGATTTTCTTCTAATATTTCTACCTTACCAAAGCTTTCAAAAATACTTACTACCTCTTGCAATTCTTCTTTAGTTATATTTTTATTAGCACACAGTGCACTCATTCCTTCGCCTACAAGTGCCGGAGTATTCGGCATAGTTCTTATAACTTTTGCCGAGTCTCCTAATGCGCTGCCCATACTCTCAAGCGTTATCCCCGCAGCTATAGTTATTATGACTACATCCCTCTTTAAATATGGTTTTATTTCATGGATAACCTCAAAATATTTATAAGGCTTTACAGCTAATATTAATATATCAGAAAACTTCGCAACTTCCACATTATCCTTAGTTACTAAAATATTATATTCTTCTTTTACCTTATTCAAACTCCTATCTGATGGATTACTCCCTATTACTTTTTTACTAGGAACTAAATTAGATTTTACTATTCCACCTATCATAGCTTGTGCCATATTACCGCAACCTATAAATCCTATTGTTTTATCCATATTAACATTTCCTCCCAAGTAACTTTTTTAAATATTACTAATTATATCATTTTAAAATACATTTTTCTCGAATACATTTCATGATTTTGGTTATATTATTATTGAACAGATTTATTAGAAAGCGTAGAAAACAATACAAGGAGGGTTATACAATGTCACATAAAGACAACAAAAATAGCAAAGATAATAAAAAGGCTAATCCAAAAACAAAACAAGAATTATCTAAAATGAGAATGGAAACTGCAAATGAAATAGGTGTTTCTAAAGAATCTAAGAAATTAGGAAAAGAAACCGAATAGATTTCCCCATATAAGATGGGAATATTCTATACCCAACAGCTTGCCTTTTGAAGTCCAATTTTAATAATATATAAATAAAAACAACATTAATATAGAAAAATATTAATGTTGTTTTTATGTTTTATAAATCAAAATGAAGCCATCGTAATAAGACGTCTCCCTTTTACCTTATTTATATAAATTTCTTTTAATCTATTAAATGAAATTATAATTGCGATTTTATTCCCCACAATATAGTTTAGCCCTATCTTTCATCGGCTATAAAATATAATCCTAATATTTCTGGTCCTGTATGAGACCCTATGGCTGTACCCACATAATTTAAAATAACATCTTTAACATTTCCATTCTCGCGAACCAATGCCTCAAGCGTTAATGCATCAGAAAGACAATCCCCATGACTTATGGCAATAACTTGCAATACATTTGGGTCTGTTCTTTCTTTGAATTTTTCAGCTAGGGTATGTATTGCCTTTTTTCTTCCTCTACATTTAGAAAAAGGAGTAAGTAGTCCTTCGTTGTCAATAAACAAAACAGGTTTTATATTTAACAATGTACCAACGGTTGCAGCTGAACTTGATATTCTTCCACCTCTTTTTAAATGGTTTAAATCATTAACTGTAAACCAATGGTTAATCTTAAGTTTATTTGTCTCAAGCCAGGTAACTATTTCATCTTTCGAGCTTCCTTTTTTCAACATCTCATAGGCATAATGAACTAAAAGTCCTTGCCCAAGGCTTGCACATTTACTATCAACTATGCTTATATCTGCCTCTGGGAAGTCTTCAAGTATAGTTTCTCTTGCTAGATTTGCACTATTTATAGTTCCTGATATTCCAGAAGACATGACAATATATATGATAGATTTTTTTTTCTTAACATACTTTCTAAAAACTTCTACATACCTTTGGCTATTTATCTGTGAGGTCGTTGGCATTTCCCCTTGCCTTAAAGCATCATAAAAGTCCTTACGAATAAATTTTTTTCCAAAGTCATCCTCTATCGCCTCACCTTTAAAATTGCATACTAACCCTATGGGTACTATATTATCTTGTCCAATATAATCTAAAGGTAAATCGCATCCTGAATCTATTACTAAAATTGTCTCACTATGTTTTTTACTCATAACTCAATTCCCCTTTGCCCTTCTGCTAAATATTATTCTCATCTTCTATTATGTATGATTTATACATACACTTCAATACAAAAAAAAAGAAAAGTATATATACTTTTCTTAAACACACCAAAATTAAACACATTAATGACCTTATGAGCCTATTGTTTATTCTACTACCTTGCCAATCTTTCTAAATTTATAATATCTTTTGGTAAGTAATGATTCTATAGGTTCCGCTGTTAATCTATTAATTGACTCCTCTAAATTACGCTTAATACCTAATGCCATCTCATCTACATTAGTATGCGCGCCCCCTAGTGGCTCTTTTATAATTCTATCTATTATTCCAAAATTAATTAAATCTTGAGCTGTTATTTTCATTGCATTAGCAGCTTCACGCGCAAGCCTTGCATCTTTAAATAATATAGAAGCAAAACCCTCTGGTGATAAAATAGAATAAATTGCATGCTCAAGCATCCAAACCTCATCCGCTACCGCCAAAGCTAAAGCTCCCCCACTTCCACCTTCTCCTATAACTATGGATATTACTGGTGTTTTTAAATTTGACATTTCCATAAGATTTCTAGCAATCGCTTCGCCTTGGCCTCTTTCTTCTGCACCTAGTCCACAATATGCTCCTGGAGTATCTACAAGACAAATAACGGGCCTTTTAAACTTTTCTGCCTGTTTCATAAGTCTTAAAGCTTTTCTATATCCTTCTGGATTTGGCATTCCAAAGTTTCTCTTTATATTTTCCTTTGTGTTATTTCCCTTTTGCTGAGCAATAACAGTTACAGCAATACCATTAATATATGCAATGCCACCTACAATAGCCGCATCATCTCCATAATATCTATCTCCATGCAGTTCCATAAAATTTTCAAAAATTCTATTTATATAATCAAGTGCAGTAGGACGTTCCACAAGCCTTGCAATGCTTACTTTATCCCAGGCAGTTAAATTTTTATAGGCTTCCTTTTGCATATTATAGAGTTTAACTTCCATCTGCCTTATTTCTTTTTCTAAATCCATATTTTGCTCTGTTGCTAAATTTTTAAGTTCATCAATTTTACTTTTAAGTTCATACATGTGCTTTTCAAAAGGCAAAGTTCCCATAAAATCTCCTCCCCATGTGTTGCTTTTATCACTCTATATTAGCTATGAATTTTCAATATCTCAGTTAATGTATCCTTCATAGCCTTTCTATCCACCACCATATCTATAAAACCCTTTTGAAGCAAAAATTCAGCCCTCTGAAAGCCATCAGGCAATTTTTGCTTTATGGTTTGTTCAATAACTCTTTTACCTGCGAACCCTATTAGTGCATTGGGCTCAGCTATTATTATATCTCCAAGCATTGCAAAACTTGCAGTAACTCCTCCTGTAGTGGGATCAGTAAGCACTGTTACATAAAGGCACCCTTTTTCATTATGTCTTGCAATAGCAGCACTAGTTTTAGCCATTTGCATTAATGAATATATACCTTCCTGCATCCTAGCCCCCCCAGAAGCTGTAAATATAATAATTGGCTTTTTAGCTTCTGTTGCGCTTTCAATAGCCCTTGTGATTTTCTCTCCAACAACGCTACCCATGCTCCCCATCATAAAATTACTATCCATCACCGCAATTACAGTATCATGACCGTTTATCTTTCCTTCACCAGTTATCACAGCTTCATTTAATAATGTTTTGTCTCTTAAATCTTGAAGTTTATCTTCATACCCTTCAAATTCTATAGGATTGCCTGAGATCATATCTTTATCATATTCTATAAAAGTTTCACTATCTATAGTGTAATTTATTCTTTCTCTAGACCCAATTCTAAAATGTGTTCTACAATTTTCACAGGTCATTATACTACTTTCTAAATCCTTACTATAAAGGATTTTACCACAAGTTTCACATTTAACCCACATTCCGGTGGGTATATTAGGTTTTTTCTCGCCATCTTCATCTTCTAAATTTTTAACCTCGATATATCTACTCTTTTTAAATATACGTTTAAACTCAAACATATAACTGCCCCTTTCTAAAAATATACCATCACTCAGCTTAGAATTGAGAGTTGTAATCTAACTTCCCTATATCAATTCTCCTATATCCTATACTCATTCTTCTAGTATAAAACTTTCAGGCAATAAATTCCAGTATATATTTAGCTACTTTTAGATATTTTTGAATTCTTTACTAATAAAGCTAGTATCAAAATTCCCATTTATAAAGTTTTTATTGTTTACTATTTTAAATTGGAAGTCTATATTAGTATCCACACCTTCAATTATAAACTCTCCTAAGGCCCTTCTCATTTTACATAGCGCTTCCTGCCTATCTTTTCCGTGTACAATTAGTTTTCCTATCATGGAGTCATAGGTAGGCGGAATTTTGTACCCTTGATATGCCGCACTATCAATCCTTACTCCATTTCCCCCAGGAAGGTGAAGCGATTTTATTTCACCTGGGCAAGGCATGAAGTTTTTACTTGGATTTTCTGCATTTATTCTACATTCAATAGCATGCCCCTGAATCTTTATATCCTTCTGCTTATAAGGGAGCACTTGTCCCGAAGCAATCATTATCTGAGCTTTAACTAAATCTACTCCTGTGATCATTTCTGTTATTGGATGCTCTACCTGAATGCGTGTATTCATCTCCATAAAATAGTATTTCCCATACTTATCTAATAAAAACTCTATAGTTCCAGCATTTTTATATTTAATAGACTTAGCTGCTTTAACTGCAACCTCACCCATCTGTTTTCTAAGTTCCTCCGTCATTACAACTCCTGGTGCCTCTTCTATTACCTTTTGATTCCGCCTTTGTATAGAACAGTCTCTCTCTCCAAGATGAATAGCATTTCCGTGCTCATCTGCAAGTATTTGAAACTCTATATGTCTTGGCTCTTCTATGAATTTCTCCATATACATTGTGTCATCACCAAAAGCTGTCTTTGACTCTGTTTTAGCAGTATTGAATGCGGTTATAAGATCTTCTACTTTTGCAACAACTCTTATACCACGTCCACCTCCACCCGCTGAAGCTTTTATCATTACAGGATACCCTATTTCCTGCGCTGAACTTATTGCATCTTCTTCAGACTCAATGGCTCCTTCTGATCCGGGTACCACCGGTACTCCCGCCTTTATCATGATTTCTCTTGCCTTTAGCTTATTACCCATATTATCGATGTTTTGTGAATCCGGCCCTATAAATTTTATATTACATTCCTCACACATCTGTGCAAATTTACTGTTTTCAGATAAAAACCCAAATCCAGGATGAATTGCTTCTGCGCCTGTAAGCACTGTGGCACTTAAAATATTTTGCATGTTTAAATAACTATCCTTAGATTTAGCTGGTCCTATACATATAGCCTCATCTGCCATCTGGGTATGAAGAGCTGTTTTATCTACCTCAGAATATACCGCTACTGTTTGGATGCCCATTTCATGACAAGCCCTAATTATTCTTACTGCTATTTCGCCTCTATTAGCAATTAATATCTTCTTAAACATATTATTTACCTTCCCTGCCCTTAAAATTATTATTAGATCCCTACTGCAAACGTAATTTCAGCTTCTGCAACCTTTTCTCCATTTACTGTAGCTAATGCCTTTCCAATTCCAACAGGTCCCTTCATTTTGATTATTTCTACCTCAAGCTTTAGTACATCTCCAGGAACAACTTTTTTTCTAAATCTGGCTTTATTGATACCACCAAAATAAGCAATTTTACCTTTGTAATCTTCCATACTTAAAAGTGCTACTGCTCCAACCTGTGCAAGAGCTTCAATTATTATTACTCCTGGAAGTATAGGTTCCGTTGGAAAATGACCCTGAAAGAAATACTCATTCATAGTAATATTCTTGTACCCTACAGCTCTTTTTCCTGGCTCTAATTCCTCTACTTTATCCACAAATAAAAATGGATATCTATGAGGAATAATTTCTTGAATTTGTTTTATATTCAAAGTAGTACCTTTTATATTTTCCATAATACCCCTTCCACCTTTCACTCTATTACAATTCTCAGATGACGCCTCCACTATTTTTTACGTATTTTAAATAATGGCTGCCCGTACTCTACCATATCTTCATTTAAGACTAATACTTCTACAATTTCTCCATCTACTTCACTTTCAATTTCATTCATAAGCTTCATAGCTTCTAGAATACAAAGGGTGTCTCCCTTTTTAACCACAGACCCAATTTTTACGAAATTCTGTGATTCATCACCAGGTGATGAGTACATAGTTCCAACAATAGGTGATTTTACTACAAATAGACTTTCCTCAGGTACTACCTTAGCTACATTTTCTATAGTGCTCACTATATTGCTTTGTATTTTCTCTTCAGAAATTTTATTTGTAGCTATACTTTCTCTATTTAATGTATCGTTAATAACTGATTGTACAGGCGGAGCATTCACAGGAACTCTCGGAACTTGCACCTGCTCTTCTTTTTTCTCCATCTTTATTTTAATGCCTTCTGTCTCAATTTCAAAGGATGTAAGCTGTGACTCACTAACAGTTTTTATCAGTTCTTGAATATTTTTATAATCCATAATTATTTACCATCCCATTTTTTAAGCAATATAGTAGCATTATGACCACCGAAGCCTAGTGAATTAGACATTGCATATTTAAGTCCCTGTTCGCGTCCAATATTTGGAACGTAATCTAAATCACACTCTTCATCTGGAATACTATATCCTATAGTTGCTGGCACGAAACTTTCTTCTAAGGCTTTTACACATACTATAGCTTCTATAGCTCCCGATGCTCCCAGAAGGTGTCCTGTCATAGACTTTGTTGAACTTATAGGTATTTTATATGCGTATTCTCCAAATGCAGATTTTATAGCTGCAGTTTCAAACTTGTCATTATAAGGAGTACTGGTTCCGTGTGCATTGATGTAAGATACTTCTTCTGCCTTAACATCTCCATCCTCAAGGGCCATTACCATTGCTCTTGCAGCACCTTCTCCATTTGGCGCTGGTGAAGTTATATGATAGGCATCACAAGTTGCTCCATAACCACTCATCTCTGCATATATTTTTGCATTTCTTTTTTTAGCATGCTCTAAAGATTCAAGTATAACTATTCCTGCACCCTCACCCATAACAAAACCGCTTCGCTCTTTGTCAAAAGGAATAGATGCTCTTAGCGGATCTTCACTTTTAGTTAAAGCTGTTAAAGAAGTAAACCCTGCTAAAGCTAGTGGAGTTATTGATCCTTCTGCTCCTCCAGCTATTATTATGTCTGCTCTTCCATCTTGAATCATGTGGAAAGCATCTCCTATAGCATTAGTTCCTGTAGCACAAGCAGTAACTACACTAGTGCACTTACCTTTAGCGCCATACTTTATTGCAATGTTTCCTGCTGCCATATTTCCTATTATCATAGGTATTAAAAATGGTGACACTCTACCCGGGCCCTTTTCCATAAGTTTTGCATACTCTTGCTCAATAGTACCAAGTCCACCTATTCCTGAACCAACTATAACTGCTAATCTTTCACTATCTATCGCATTTAAGTCAAGTCCTGAATTTTTAATAGCTTCGTCTGCTGCAACCATTGCATACTGACAATATTTATCCATTTTCCTAGCTTCTCTTTTATCTAATGCCACTGTTACATCAAAATCTTTAACCTCTGCGCCCAACTTACATTTGAACTCTGAAATATCAAAAGATTTAATTACATCTATGCCGCAAGTACCTTCTTTTACATTATTCCAAAAATTAACTACATCATTTCCTATAGGAGTAACTGCTCCCATGCCTGTAATAACAACTCTATTTTTCATAAATTGAACCTCCTTTAATTATCACTAAAAGTAACCTATTAATTTTTGACTACATTACCATTCCACCATCTACGTTTATAACTTGACCTGTTATGTATGAAGCTTCCTCTGAGGCTAAAAATGCTACTGCATTTGCAACATCACAAGGCATGCCAAGTCTTTTTAATGGAATACCGCTAAGTACAGCCTCTTTTACTTTTTGGGACAAACTATCCGTCATATCTGTTTGAATATATCCTGGCGCTACTGCATTACAAGTAACTCCACGGCTTGCAAATTCTCTAGCAACAGCCTTTGTCATACCTATTATTCCCGCTTTAGCCGCGGAATAATTTACTTGACCTGCATTTCCTGTAAGTCCAGACACTGAGGATATATTTATTATTCTTCCACTTCGCTTCTTAAGCATTATTGCTGATACATGCCTTGTGCAATTAAAAGCACCCTTTAAGTTGATATCTATAACGCTATCAAAATCCTCTTCCTTCATTCTCATTAAAAGACCATCTTTTGTTATGCCGGCATTATTAACTAAAATATCTAAGCTTCCAAATTGTTCAACACATTTTTTCATCATATTCTCTACATCACTATAACTACTTATGTCACACTGAACTGCTAGTGCCTTAGCACCTAACGCTTCTATTTCTTTGACTACTTCCTGAACTGCGCCTGCACTGCTTCTATAATTAACAACTATATTTGCTCCAAGCTTTGCTAGCTTCAATGCTATAGCTCTTCCAATACCACGGCTAGCTCCTGTAACTACTGCTGTTTTTCCTTTTAACATATCTTCTCTCCTTTACATCTTTTGTAGTGACCTTGCTTCTTAAAGCTTTTGCTTCTTAGGAAATTCTACTTCTTAAGCACTTCTACTGCTTTGTCCAAAGATACCATATCTTCTACATTAAGTACTGTAAGTTTTCTATCTATATTCTTAATAAAGCCACGTAATACCTTACCTGGTCCTATCTCTACGAAGGTATCAACGCCATCTTTTATCATATTTCTTATAATTGTTTCCCATAAAACGCAGCTCATAACTTGAAGTTTTAAATTAGCTTTTATATCATCCTTATTCTTTACATAATCGCCGTTTACATTTGTCATTACTGGAACAATAATGTCTTTAAGTTTTATACTTTCAAGCTCAATTTCTAGCTTTTCTGCTGCTGGCTTTAGCATAGAAGTATGGAAGGGTGCACTTACTGGTAAAATCACTGCTTTTTTTGCACCTTTTTCCAATGCCACAGCACAAGCAAGTTCCACCGCCGCTATTTCCCCAGCAATTACTATTTGTCCCGGGCAATTTAAATTAGAGATTTCTACTATGCCAGAAGCTCTAGCTTCAATGCAAACTTCTTCAACACAATTTGTAGTAAGGCCTATTATTGCTGCCATAGTTCCTATTCCCACAGGCACCGCTTGTTGCATGAATCTTCCTCGCTTTTTAACAAGCTTTACAGCGTCTTTAAAATCCATAGCTCCACTACAAACAAGTGCTGAGTATTCTCCAAGACTAAGTCCTGCAGTTACATCACATTTTATGCCCTTTTGACTTAATGCCACAAGCGCTGCTATGCTAGTAGTTAAAATGGCTGGTTGTGTATTCTCTGTGATATTTAGCTCCTCCTGCGTCCCTTCAAAACAAAGTTTACTTAGTTCAAAGCCAAGTTCACTATCTGCTATATTAAATATATTCCTGCATTCCTCTATATTCTCAAATAATTCCTTGCCCATTCCAATATATTGGGCTCCCTGTCCCGGAAAAATAAAAGCAATTTTACTCATAATTCCCCTCCTTAATCATAGCCTTTGGTTCTTTTTATAACTTCATCTATTTCAAATAATAATATCCTTTTTTATATGAACTTTTTAATAGCTTCTTCTGCCTCTGTAAACATTTCTTCTATAATTTCCTTGCAGCTTTGTTCTTTCTTTACAAGACCTGCGATTTGTCCTGCCATAATAGACCCCATCTCTATATCGCCTTCTTTTGCTGCTCTTGGTAAACATCCTCGGCCGAGTTCCTCTAAAGCCTCTACTGGAGCATTTTCCTTTTCAAGCTTTTGGAATTGTCTTGATAACTTGTTTTTTAAAACCCTAATAGGATGCCCTGTAGATCTTCCTGTAACCACTGAATCTATATCCTTTGCCACTAATACTTTGTGCTTGTAATTTTCATGTATTGTACATTCATTTGCTACTAAAAACCTTGTTCCTACTTGAACTCCCTGTACTCCAAGCATAAAGGCTGCTGCCACGCCACGTCCGTCGCCTATGCCCCCCGCTGCAATTACAGGAATATTAACTGCATCAACAACTTGAGGAACCAGTGCCATAGTTGTAAGTTCACCAATATGCCCTCCTGATTCACATCCTTCTGCAATAACTGCATCTGCTCCTGCTCTCTCCATACGCTTAGCAAGGCCCACAGAAGGAACTACCGGTATTACTTTAATTCCATGTGCCTTCCAAAGTTCCATGTATTTTCCTGGGTTTCCTGCCCCTGTAGTAACCACTTTAACCCCTTCTTCGCATACAAGATGTGCAATTTCTTCTGCATTCTCACTGAGTAGCATTATATTCACACCAAAAGGTTTGTCTGTTAACTGTTTTGCTTTTCTAATTTCATCTCTTATATAAGAGGTAGGCGCATTGGCTGCTGCTATAATACCCAGCCCCCCTGCATTTGATACCGCAGAAGCTAAGCTACTATCTGCAACCCAAGCCATTCCACCTTGTATTATTGGATATTTTACACCTAAGCTTTTAAAAAATACAGAATTTAACATTTCGTTCCTCCTTGATTGTTTAAATCATCTCCTGGGGAGCTGTAATTAACGACTTCAGAAGGAGAGTTAGAGTCCCACTGAAGTTTTCTTTTTGTTATAGTATGTGACCCCCACTTATAGAAGTGGGGGACTTTCCTTCTGAAATGTCGTTAAAAGTATATAATTAGGGTTAGATAATTATATAAAAAAAAGTATATATTACTAAAACTACATTTCACGTAATATATACTTTTTTTAATGTACTGAAGGAAACTAAATTTTAATACACTTAGTAGTTCAGCTCTCTAATTATCTAACCCCACAATTTTTATTATTTAAGTTTTGCTTCTATATATGCAACAATTCCCTTTATATCCTTAATGTTTTCGATATCTTCATTTGGTATTTCGATTTCAAAAGCTTCTTCTAGTGACATTACAATCTCAAATATTTCAAGAGAATCTACTCCTAAATCATCCGCAAAATTTGCCTCCATTGTAACTTCTACCTCATCTATACCTAATTGTTCAACTATTACATTTTTAACTTTTTCAAATACCATTATTAATTCCTCCTAATATTTTATTTACTTTTTGTCCATTCTATTAATGAAGCTCCGTAGGTTAACCCACCGCCAAAGCCTACAAGTATAATTTTATCTCCAGCTGTAAGTAAATTCTTTTTGTTTATCTCATCTAAAGCTATGGGTATACTTGCTGCTGAAGTATTTCCATACATGTCTAAATTCACATAAAATTTATCTTTGTCAGCCTTCAATCTTTTAACAACAAAATCTATTATTCTAGAGTTTGCTTGATGGCAAACTACATACTTAATATCGCCGAGTGTACAATTGTTTTCTTTTAAAATTTTATCTATGCTACTCTCAATAACTCTTACTGCAAATCTAAAAATCTCTTTACCATCCATACTTAGTGTTGCTTTAAAATCTTCATTCCCTTTTGTAAAAGTATTTTTTACATCTACAGTTGGGCAAGTTAAAAATTCACCCTTTTCACCTTCTGAAGTTGAATTTACAGAAATAACCCCTGGCGTATTACCTGCCTCAATTACTGCTGCTCCTGCACCATCACCAAAGAGTACACAAGTGTTTCTGTCTGTCCAATCAACAATCTTTGATAATACCTCAGCACCTATTATTAAAGCCCTTTTGCGGTTACCAGTTTTTAAAAATTGCACTGCTATATTAAGGGCAAATATAAACCCCGTACATGCTGCTGATATATCAAAGGCCATAGCATTTACTGCTCCAATATTTCCTTGAACTATACATGCAGTAGCTGGAAGAAATTGATCTGGTGATGTACTTGCAAGAATTATAAGATCTATATCGCAAGCATTAACATTCGCATCCTTTAATGCCTCTAATGCAGCTTTTGTGGCCAGGTCTGAAGTGTTTTCACCTTGTGATATATGTCTCTGCTTGATGCCGGTTCTAGAAGTTATCCATTCATCAGAAGTATCTACAATCTCTGACATTTGATGATTAGTCATTATGTTTATAGGCGCATAACTTCCTGTACCAATTATTTGTACCTCATTCATTGCTCAACTACCCCTTTCGTTAACCTTCTAATTTATATTTTTCTTTGAAGAAATTGTTCAATTTTTCAAGAGATTTTATTAGTACCTCTTCTTCTTCATCATTAAGAACATCTATAGTTGCGTGCACCATATGAGAATGAAATTTATCATGTATTCTATAGGCCAGCTTTCCTTTTCTAGTAAGGGCAATCATTACTGATCTTCTATCTTCTTCCCCTCTTTTTCTATCTACATACCCTTTTTTTAAAAGTTTACTTACAGCTGTAGTAAGAGTACCCAAAGTTATTTTAAGATCTTGAGATACCTCTGTCATAGTTCTATATTCATACATTCCTATTGCATCAATAGTATGAACTTCTGTTATTGATAGATCCTTAAGTATCCCTTCTTTAAGTGCCTTATGTTCTATTTGCAATATATCATTAAAGGTCTCTACTAGAAGCTCATTGACAACGCCAACACATTTACTCATGCTTATCACCATTTCCCATACTTTGATTTTCAAATGCTTTGATAATCAAAGTATATCTTTGGTAGTGGTATTTGTCAATATTTTTAAAGCGCAAGTTCTGCCTCTGTTACTAGTTCACTCATAAGTTCTTTAACTGAAATGACTTTATCTACTTTGCAGGCATTGCTTCCCACAAAAATAAGTCCCTTGTCTAAGTTTCCTTTTACTGCTTGTATTAATGCTTCTGTAATACAGTAAGGGGTTTGTCTTGGGTCACAATCCTTTATGCATAAATAGCATTTATCTACTTTA
The DNA here is from genome assembly GCF_011065975.2 of Clostridium sp. FP1. Classification (NCBI taxonomy): domain Bacteria; kingdom Bacillati; phylum Bacillota; class Clostridia; order Eubacteriales; family Clostridiaceae; genus Clostridium; species Clostridium sp. FP1. The sequence goes on from NZ_JAAMNJ020000001.1 coordinate 5,064,367, forward strand.
CATCCTTTTTCCAAGACGCTTTTCATAAACTCATTATTTATAGCTCTCCCTGGCATACCTACAGGGCTTTTTACTATCTTTATATCTTCTTGTTTTGAATTAACATAGGCCATTTTAAAAGCTAAAGAAGCGTCACATTCCTCAGTAGCTACAAATCTAGTAGCCATTTGTACCCCTGCCGCACCAAGTTTTATAAACTCGGCAATATCTGCTCCAGTATAAATTCCACCAGCAGCTATTACAGGAATTTTTTTATTATACTTTTCTTCAAAAGGCTTAATCGCCTCAATAACTTCTTTAACTATGTCCTTTAAGTCTTGGGCTTTATTTTCTATTAAGGATTCCATAGAAAAGCCAAGATGTCCGCCCGCTTCTGGTCCTTCAACAACAATTAAATCTGCAGCACAATTCTCTTTCCTATCCCACATCTTTGATATAACAGTAGCTGCTTTTGCTGATGATACTATAGGTGCAAGCTTTGTTTTGAATCCTTTAACTATTTTAGGTAAATTAAGTGGAAGACCTGCACCAGATATTATTAAATCTATGCCTTCTTCTAGAGCAGTTACTACTAATTCCTCATAATTATTCATAGCTACCATTATATTTATTCCTATAATACCCTTAGGACTTAATTCTCTAGCGCGCCTAATTTCACTTCTTAATGCTCTTTTATTTGCTTGCTTTGCATTGTTTGCAAAGTCTTTTTCATTATACCCAATTTGAGCAGTGGATATTATTCCAATTCCACCCTCATTTGCAACAGCCGATGCAAGACCGGAAAGGGATACTCCTACCCCCATACCGCCTTGAATTATAGGAACACTTGCTATTAATTCTCCAATTTTTAAAGGAGGTAACTTCATAATTATCCATCTCCCTTTACTTTGATTTTCAAATAGTTTGATAGTCAAAGTATATATATTTTTATATTGTATGTCAAGACAAAAAGTATTTTATAACTATTTTTTATAATATAGATTTATATTTCCATACTTCTTAGTATTTACTATATTTTAAAAAATATTAATATAATTGTGCTTTTATTTAATATTTTGGTTGTCATTAGCAATGATTGTATTATAATGGAATTATTATAGTTTGATACTTGTGAGTAGGCTTTCTTTTACTATTAAATCATCATCTGCGATGCTGCAATATTAACGACTTCAGAAGGAGAGTTAGACTCCTACTTACAGAAGTGGTAGTCTTTCCTTCTGAAATGTCGTTAAATAGTGTAATTACATTTTTATTTTACAAACATGTCCAAAGAAAGGATGAGTTTATTTGATTCGTGTTTTAGCTATTACAAAAGATCTAAAGCTAATTTATGATTTGCCTTTAGATGAGTTATCAAAAGATAACATAATGTGGTATTGGATGGATTTTAATGATCCTAACCAAGAAGAAATTTCCTTATTAGACACCTATTTTCATTTTCATCAATTGTCCATAGAGGATTGTGTGTTTTCATTAAATAGCCCTAAACTAGATTATTATGATGATTATAATTTTTTTGTACTTAATGCTTTAGATAAAGATACTTTAGATCCAGTGGAAGTCTCTCTTTTTGTAAGCACTAGGTACATCCTGTCTTATCACAGTACTCAACTAAAGGAATTAGATGAAGCCTGGCAGCGGGCAAAAATAAATGAAAAAAATTGGGATAAAGGCCCCTCTTATATTGTCCATCAAGTGTTAGATAAAATAGTTGATTACTTCTTTCCAGCTATTAATAAAATTGAAGATAGGTTAAATGAAATTGAAATTAATAGTTTGAAAAAGCCCATTCACAGCTTAATGGATGAAGTCTTTGATATAAGGAGTGATTTATTAAAGCTCCGAAGAATTGTAAATTCTATGCGCGATTTGTTATATAGGATATTAAACTCTGAGAGGCTTTATGGGTTTCATGAACATAAATTATATTTTTCTGATATTCACGATCATTTAGTTAAACTTTCAGATATGATAGCTTCTAATAGGGAAATGACTTCTGATATGCGTGATAATTATTTATCCATAAATTCAACTCGTATGAATAAAAATATGATGGTTTTAACTGTTATGACAAGTATATTTATACCACTAACATTTATAGTAGGAGTTTATGGTATGAATTTTCAAAATATGCCTGAACTTACTTGGAAGTATGGTTATTTTGTAGTTGTATTGATTATGGCTATTATTGCTATAGAGATGTTTTTATGGTTTAAACGTAAAGGGTGGTTTGATATATAGCTTATTTTTAATAAATCATAGGGGTCTAAGCAAGTTGGAGACTTTCCTTCTTAAATGTCGTTAAAAGCTTAATATATATTAGAAACGGGGTGTGTATTATGAAAAATAAAGAAATCAATTGTCAAAGTTGTGGAATGCCTTTGAATAAAGATGAAAAATATATTGGAACTGAAGCTAACGGAAGTTTAAGTGAAATGTATTGCCGTCATTGCTATGAAAATGGTGAATTCACTTCACCTGATATTACTGTGATTGAAATGAAAGAAATGGTAACTAATAAAATAATAGAAATGAAGCTCCCTAAATTTGTGGCAAAATTCTTAACAAGAAATACTCATAAACTAAAAAGGTGGAAAAAATAATATAAAGAAGAAAGTGAGATTAACTATGAATTGGATTAATTCAATAAAAAACTATACTCCTTATAATGAACAAGAGAAAAAAGATAAAGAGCTAATTGAGTATTGTATAAATAAATTTGATGATATTTTAACTCGGGATAATCGCATTGCTCACATAACAAGCTCTGGCTTTGTAGTAAATAAAACAAAAGATAAAGTGTTAATGGTACACCACAATATATATAATTCCTGGTCATGGACAGGTGGCCATGCAGATGGAGAAGATGATTTACTGGCTGTTGCAATTAAAGAAGCAAGTGAGGAAACTGGAGTGAAGAATATTTTCCCTGTGACCTCCCAGATATTATCATTAGACCTATTGCCCGTGCTTGGTCATGTAAAAAATGGCAACTACGTATCCGCACATTTACATTTGTCTCTTGCTTATTTAATCCAGGCTGATGAAGACGAACCACTTATTGTAAAAGTAGATGAAAATAGTGCTGTGAAATGGATTCCAATAGATGAGGTTAATTTATATAGCGATGAACCTCATATGCAAAAGGTGTATGAAAAATTAATATGTAAAATTAAAGCGTTGCTTTAAATTATATGAAAATATAACTTAAAGCAACACTTTTCATATGGCTAGCTTTCTAAAGGCAAAAGAGTGTCACCACCCACCTAAAATTCTTATAGGTATAATATAACTTCAAAATAAATATATTATAAAATATATAGTTAAAATATTTTACTTTAACTAGAGTTTTTATAATAAAAAAATAGAAAAGGAGATAAGCTATGTTTAGTATTTTTAAGGTAAAAGGCGAAAAAAACATTGTTGCTCTTATTATTAGCGTTCTACTAGCAGAAGGCGTAGGTTTTTTAAGTGGTTTTTTGAGCATGACCGCCTCTAAGGATTATAAAAATTTCAATAAACCCTCCTTTTCACCACCTGGATGGGTTTTTCCTGTAGTATGGACTATTCTATTCTTTTTAATGGCTGTAGCTGCTTATAGAATTTGGATGAAAGGTAAATCCGGGGAGGATGTAACAAAAGCATTAATTTTATATGTTGTCCAGTTATTTTTAAACTTTCTTTGGTCTATTATATTTTTCAGATTTAGGCTCTATGCAATAGCTTTTTTAGAATTGCTTCTATTATTAGTATTCATTCTTTTAACTACTTTTGAGTTTTATAGAATAGATAAACCTTCTGCCTATCTTATGATTCCCTATATAGTTTGGGTATCCTTTGCTGGGGTTTTAAATTATGCTATATGGATGCTAAATTAAATAATCACCTGCACTTGTTCTATATTAAGGGCTTGTGAAGGATATCTTTACTCATAATCTGACAGAGTTCCCCAAAGCTCCTGGCGATTAAACCTAGGATAAGCAGAATTAAATTTCACATAAATAGGTGCTTTGTATAAAAAAGTATTAGCTTTTAAAAGCTCCCTATCTCCATAAACAATTGCTTCTAATGCCAAAGGGAGCTCTTTTACAAATACATCATTACGGATAGCGGACATTACTGCGTTCTTTTCTTTGTCTACCATAACATTAACCATCAGGGCATAGTCATCATTAGCCCTACTCCATTCCCCTAGCACTTCATCTCTCATATTAGTGATTTTATCATAATCATATTTTGCTGCAATTGTGAGAAATAGTTCTCCTGTAGTATCTGAATGGGTAAGGGTATATTTTCTGGGTATAATTGGCTGTGTTTCACTTGTCATAGCACCAAATTTAACTTGTAGTTTTTCAGGATTTAATTTTTTCAAGGCTTTCCCTCCACAATATAAATACATTATTTATATTATGAAGTTAAGTGTTTTTATGTTCTTTTTTATGCAATAAAAGTTAAAATTTTCTTCACTCTACCATATTATCATCCGCCATAAAATCTATATCAACATTCTTTTCCCTAAGCTTACCAATATAAACCACTGCACTCCTAAAAGTCTTCTTGTCCTTTGGATTCTCTAGTCTCACTGAAAAATTCACAGGCTTATTATAGAATTTACAATACTGCATATTACTCAATTGTTTTTTAAAACTGCTCAGAGGTAACACCTCGTGGGTCACATTATGCTCTCTACAGTATTTTACAAACCTATCATAAAAGGATGTATAATTAAGGCGCAGCACAAAATCCCCGTCTAAATCTAGCACTGCATCATAGTCAATATTCCTTAAAAGTTCATTATTAGCTGCCATACGATTCATAGTTTCGAAATTTTGTTCTATAACTGTTTTATTACTTGAACCACCATCTAATAAATCCTCATAGGCTCCCTTTTCTATTGATGAAATAATATCCTTAATAGAATAGTCTGTACACTCCTCCATATTTAAAGCTAAGTCGTCAAATACTTTTTTAAGTAAAACTATACCAAGAATACAATTGCTTATAGAATTTCTAACCCTATCATTTTTAATATTATCGCCAATCACTTTTTCAAAAGTTGCACTATGAATTTCCTTAATTTTTTTCTCTTCCATTTTTAAGCCCTCCTTCAAAAGACTCGCTCCAAGTTTATTTAGTAAAATTGAGTTTTCCTTTAATTTTTCTAGACTTTCCTTAGTTCCCTGGTCAAAATAAGAAGTTGCAAATATAACTCTAAGGCTCCTTCCCACATTAGCCGTTTCCTCTATTCCTACCTCCCCAGACAAAATCACTGAAGCTCTAGGAATAAAGCATCTATTTTTATCTAAGGTGGCTACCCCTTTTATCCCCTTATAATTATCATAAGAATTTCTCATAACCCCTGATATTAAATCAACCTTGTACTTACCTATTATGTGAGGCTTGTATTCCTCTAAAATAAGAGGTATAAAATTGCTACTTCCGGCAGTTTTGTTTAATGCAAAATCTGTACACTGTGCCGCATTTAATATGCCATCCTCCATGCACAATATAGGAGTGATAATATACTTTACAGCACTACTTTTACCACTACTGCTCTCGCCTTCTATTAAAAGATGATTATATTGAATTTTATTGCTTTTAAGCTTTTCTTTCAAAAACAAACCACATACATACCCTAATATAGATGCCGTATTTTTTAATATACTAAATTTAAATAGGTATGGCGCAATTAATAAAAGCTCTTCTCTAGTTATAGCATCATTATCTAAAATATTAGTATTAAGCTCTGCATATTGATTTTGCATAACTATATCCAGGGTAGACTTTCCCTCAGAATCTAAAGCTCCCCGCTCTGATACAAAGCACCACTTATTATTAAGCCTATGGAACCCACTGAATGTAACTCCCTTCCTTATATCACAGGTTTTATTCGAAATAATAAATCTTATATATTGAAGGTCCTCTATCCTTCCTATATAAAAAGTCTTAAAGCTGTTTATTGCTTTTCTAAACGATATTACATCATCAAAATCAGAGCTCTTAAATATCCTCTCCCCTATAACCCCGTCCTCCGTAACAATATCTCCTGTAATTTGAGTATCCCCTTCATTTTCAATATAATATTTAGGATTAATAATAAAATTAGAAATATTAATTTTCTGATCCTTGTGATATTTATAGTAACAAAACTCGTCTTCAAAAATATTTCCTACAATTTTACTCCGAGGCCTGCATTCCTCTATAAATGTTTCTTCTGCACCCTTAACTAAAGTAATTAATTTCTCCACAGTGCCTCCATTTTCTATCCAATCTACAATATCTTCCTTAAGTTTTAAATCTGGAAGCTCTATTATTTTAATAGACTTAGCCTTATTCTTTACTGCATTTAAAACTTCCTTTGCATAAGCTCGTCCACTTTCATCATTGTCAGGCAAAATAACTATATTAGCTCCCACTAAAGAAGAAACATAATCCCCACTATACGCTGAAAATCCCCTAGCTCCAAAGGCAGTGGTAGTACCTACTAGACCCAGCTTTGATACCTTATCCGCACACTTCTCTCCCTCTACAAAGAAAATATTCTCATCCTTTTCAATGCCCTTTAAAACCTCTGGCAGCTTATAAATAACATGTCTTGCACTCTTTATTCCAAAACCCCAGCTACTATTATCTTTAGTATAAGCCATGAAATCCTTCTTTCTTTTGCCGTTATCCATCCACTCCCTTCTACAAATCTTATATAATGTATTTCCCTGTTCATCCTCATAATAGTAATTAGCTACAATATCCTTATGACAATTTTTAATATTATCATGTTCTACAAAAGTTCCTTTATGCTTTGTTGCAATTTTAATATTATATTTTTCACTTAAAAATTTTACTCCATTATAAAAACCCTCTATACCCTCTTTATACTGAGCAGCTTTAAAAATATCCCCTTTAGCTCCACAACTAAAACATATCCAAAATATTCCACTGCTTCCTGGCACTATTGCTGCACTTGGATCTTCATCCTTATGGCTATGGGCGCTTTTATTAAAACATGTGAATTTTCTATTTTTACTTTTACTACTATGCTCTATTATGTAATCTCTTAAATGATCCTGTATTTCACTTATACAACCTTTTGTAATTTTATTCATCAATTTTGTTACCCCCTAATTACTTTTGTACGGCTTATTTCTAAGCATTATTTTACTTAACTCATCTTCAAAATTCATTATACTTTATTACTTTTGTACGGCTTATCTAAGCATTATCTCTAGGATAAAAAACAACCAATTACTTGTTACAATTACACTTTCAGTGAATATATATGCCGCTCCGCTAAATTTTGAAGGAAAAATTAAAAATAATTACAAATTTATTTTTATTACAGTAAATATGTGCTATGTAATCATATGAATCCATTTATATATAAGGCTTTGTCATGAATCCACTTATTACATTACAAATTTTTCATGGGGGTATACATCTTATTAAAGTTTCTTAAATTTTAAATTTCACTTATGTTTGCGCTTTTTATACTTATATTAATAATATATTTTTGTTTTTTTGTAATATATATTTATGACTATGTTCTACTGTAGATGTTTTAAGGGTTTATGTGGATTACAATACGAGGTAATAAATTGAAATAAACTGTTATGAGTTTTCTTAAACTGTTTTAACTCCGTTGATAATGTAATTTAATGGTAGTTACAGATGGGGTAAAAGTAATTTTCATTAAAAAAAACCCACGTAAAAATCGTTGCTGCATAGCAGTCACCGAAGTTCAAGAGGTTTATAATATGAGTCCATTAATAAACTTTTACTTTCTATTTATATAAATTACCTAACTCATACTTAATTGTATAATTTATACTTATTTATCCAAACTAACAATATAAGTATTTATTTGACTATTACCTGCACGATAATCTCCATAAGTAAAGGATAAAGCAGCGCTTGTACCATCCCAACAAATATTTGAAATTGCTAGAACTATAGGTATCTTCGTTTTTACAACCTTACCGTTTTTGTCTATATAATGGTATGTACGATATTCAATTTTTGCATCTTTATCTTTTAAACTAGAAGCCTTAACTATTTCTTTTATAACACCTGTCTTAGTATCTATAATTTTAATAGTTGTTTCATGGTTAGGGGGAGTATTGATAGCATTAGCATATTCTACATAAGCAACTTTACTTCCATCAGGTGATAGTACGTAGGTATTACTAAGTCTACCTTTAGGTAATTTTATATCTTGCAGTTTTTTTCCAGTTTCATCCATAATAATAGCTCCAAAAGTTCTATTTACAAATACTCCATCAGGTGATTGTTCACCATTATTATCAAAATGCTCAATTATAATTGTTTTGCCTTTTTTATCTGCGCTGCTAGAGTATTTATTTGAAAAAATAGCTTTTATTTCTTTAGTTTTAACATCTACAGTACATAATTTAACTCCTTCTTTTCCATTTTTGTCTTGAGTATAATAGAATTTACCTTCTACACTGGTTCCTAAATCTTTAATATCATCAACACCAGATATCGACGCACTATCAAATTCATCAGCATTGTAGCTGCCCTGGTTATATATTTTTCCAGTTGTATCAATGATTTTCCATTTGTCAGAATAGTTTGCTAAAATTTTATTGTTACTTACCCATATGAATTGTGCATCACTATTAAGTTTTTGTGTATTTACATTAGTAATTTCGCCTGTAGACAAATTTAATAATTTTACATTTTTATGAAGAAGCTCCCCTGAATCAAGAGCCTTTTTCCACTCACTTTCGACTTTAGGAATAATTCTTTCCTCTGCATAAAGAACATACTTTTTATCTGGAGACACACCCATAAATTTATCTATATTTACATTTTTAAAGTCTTTAGAACTTTTTGTGTTTAAATTATAGATACTGCAGTATTTTATAGCTTCAGTAGAATATGGGATTTTAAACTCTCCCTTTTTAGTTAATGTTAAAACCTCATTATCATTAATCCAAGCAACACTTTCAATTTTTTGATATTTGTGGATTTGATAGCCCTTTTCATTTGTTTGAGCAGATGGTTTGTATGCCATTACCTTTATGTTTTGTGTATCTGAAGTATTATAGTTTATTCCATATGTAATTATGCCACCTACAACTGCTACCGTTAAAATCAGGGATAAAATCTTTTTTCTAAGCATTGAATTTTCCTCCTTTTTTCTTTCTAATCTCATAGTATCAAAAAATTTTCACAAAATTATAAACAAATGTCACAACTTTGCAAACTCTATATAGAAAATTCAATAGAAAAAATAGTACCTTCATTTAACTTAGAATCTACATTTATAGTGCCCTGTTGCTTTTCAACCAACTTTTTCACCAAGGCTAGTCCTAGCCCAGCTCCCCCTGTTTCACGACTTCTATGACTTTCAACTCTATAAAATGGTTCAAAAATTTTAGGCAAATCTTCTTTACAAATACCTATTCCTGTATCAGCAACTATTATAGTTATTTTATTACCATTTTTATGACATTCAATATCTATACTTCCACTAGGCCTATTGTATTTTATAGCATTATCAATCAAATTAATAATAACATGTCTCAAACTTTCTTCATCTATTGTAACAATAATATCTTCAATATTAGATTTGAAGGTTAAATCGTTTTTCTTTATTTTCCCCATGATTCGCGCACATATTTCATCAATTATTTCCTTTAAATTCACTTCTTTTTTCCGTATTTCAAAATCGTATTTTTCTAAAGCAGATAAATTTAAAACCTTATCTACCATAGTTGCCAAACGATCACATTCTTTTGATATATTTGTGGTTCCATCATTTATTAAACACAAGTCATTTTCATACATTCCAATTAATTCTGCATATGCTTTTATAATAGTAATGGGAGTCTTAAACTCATGAGTTACATTTCCTATAAACTCCTTTTGCTCCTTGTCCATTTTTTTTAATTTATCTATTGCATTGTTCAAAGAATCTCTCTCAACTTTAAGCTCTTCAATATTTTTTTCTATAGTATTACTCATGAATACTATACCTTTGCTTAGCTCCCCTAATTCATCATTACGATTGGCTAGTTGTATTTTATGAAAATTACCTCTTTGAATGTTCTCTACTGAATCTTTCATTATGTATATATCTCTTGTGAGGTTAAAAAAGTAAATAATTCCAAGAATTACACCAAATATCAATGCTACAAAACCTGTTCCATAAAACATTTTTTTTATATTATCATAAAATAAAGCACTTTCTTTAACTGAATATTCAAGTTCCAAAATCGCTACTATGCCATTTTTATATTTAATTGGTGAATAAAAATATATTACGCCATCCTTCTTTGCAAATGATACTTTACCTTGCATAGCATACTCAATCATAATATCTTTTTCTTTATTTTCATTTAACTTACCATCTACCTTAAATCCAGAAAGAAGCTCTCCTTTAGTATCATATACACTGGCAGGTATAGTTCTAAGCCAGGGCTTGTTAAATATGCTTCCACGAGCAAGCTCTGCCTTATCCCTAGTTCCATTATTACCCAAGCTTGAGCGTTCACTAAAATATTGCTCAAACATATCCTTTTGCTTAAACAGAATCGCTTCGTCTTCCTTATCTTGGTAAATTTTTATTCCATTAAGTACGAAAACACTTAAAAATAATATAACAATTAACAAGAGTGAGCCTGTAAACGCTATAAGTTTGAATTTAATTCCTATTTTCAAATAAGTCTTCAACCCCTTTATATCCTACACCATGAACAGTTTGTATTAAATTTTCATAATTTTCCCCTAACTTTTTCCTTATTCTTTGGACATGTGTATCAACCGTTCGTGTGCCACCAATATACTCCATATCCCATACTATATCCAGAAGCCGTCCCCTGGAATAGACTACATTTGGATTTAATAGTAGCAAATATAATAAATCAAATTCCATTTGTGTAAAATCTATTTTTACGTTTTTTATACTTACGCTTCTTTGTTTTTTATTAATATTAAAATCTTTAATATTAATAAGATAATCATTGCTCTTCTCATCTGTAGTCTTTTTAAACCTTCTTGCTAGAGACTTTACCCTTGCAAGAACTTCTCTTAGATCAAAAGGTTTTGTTAAATAATCATCTGCTCCTAGTTCTAGTCCTACTATTTTATCTATAATATCATTTTTTGCTGTAAGCATAATAATACCAATATTTTCATTTTCTAGTTTTTTGCAAACATCATAACCATTTATTACAGGAAGCATTAAATCCAGAATTATTATATGTGGATTAAAGCTTTTTACTTTATCAAGGGCTTCTTGTCCATTATGAGCTTTTTCTATTGAATAACCCTCTCTTTTTAATGCACAAGTTAATACATCCAAAATGCTTTCTTCATCATCTACTACTAGTATTTTCTCGTTCAAATGTTACACCCCCACATTTTACAGTAGATAGTTAATTACTAACCTACCTATTTTAAATTTACCGACGAATTGTATTATATTTTTCTCTTTGATAAAAACATTATATCAAACATTGTAACTTTTATACAAATATGAAAAAAGCAAAATGTTGAAGTATGCCTTGACTTATGGCACTTTTTATATAGCGTTGTGTAAATTTATGGTTTATAATGTATATATAGGTTATTGTTCGATTGCCAATAAAACACATTCCTTTGCTAGGAGGAGGCATTTTATATGATTAGAATATGAAACTCATCTTTATTACGGCAAAGTTAAATAAGAAAGCCTTAAGCATGGGTAGGCGAGAGGATTTAAACATTAATATTTTGGAGGTTTTGAAATGAGTAATAATTCAATATTAGATGGTAATATAAAAATTATTGTTCAAAGAGTAGTAGCAGAAGGTTGCGGTGCAATTTTACTTACCGGCCCCTCAAGTTGTGGTAAAGGTGAAATAGCTAAGGAACTAAGCAGTTTTTTATCAATACCAAAGGAAAGACATCTCTCAATGGGTGATATTTTACGTAGGACTATAAAAAAAGCACGTGAAGATGAAATCTTTAGAAATAGACTCGCTACTGCATACAACATTAGTGATAGAATATCCGTATTTGATGAATCCGAAAATAGAGTAGAAAATATATCCAAAGCTATAAACCATAAAAAAGAACTAATGTCCTTCTATGAGGGTAAAGAAACAATAAGTCAATTAGATTGGTTAGAGTTTTGTGTCATAGGGGGCCTATTAGTTCCTGATGAATGGACAGTAAATATTATAAATGCTACATTTGAAAATTCAAAGGAGTTTCAGAAAGGGATATTTATTTTAGATGGCTATCCACGGACAATTAAAGCATCAGAAGAGCTATTAAACACTTTCGTTAAGTTTAATATCCCAATTATAAAAGTAATACATTTATCCATATCCAAGGATGAAATGATTAAAAGGGCCTTAGGTAGAAAAAGATATGATGATAAAAAAGATAGTTTAAATAGAAGATACCAGTTTTATGTAGACAATGTACAGCCAAGCATTGATTATTTGAAAATACGTTTAGGTTCATCCAAAGTTACCTTGATTGATGCACATCAACCAGTTTATAACGAGCTGAATATCATAGATATAGGGAAATCTATAAACCAAGTTACTCTAAATGTTTTACAATCATTAGGATTACCTAGTTATCTATTAGATATGAAGAACTAAAAACAGCGCCTTGGCTGAAAAATATCATTAATTCAATATAAAAATATAATCTCTGCAATGGTAAAATTAAGTATTAGCGATATTACATTAAACCTACTGAAGGTGATTTAGATACACTAAGTTTTGAAACTAAGGAGAGGAATGTAAGTGAAGAGGAAATCTGCTTTGATTGTAACATTTATAATTATCACATTTAGTTTTTCAGCCTATTTTTATTTAAGTAATAGTTATAAAAAAATTGATATATTTACTGCTAAAGGCTTTAATAAAGAAACAAACACACCAATTATATCTATTACCGATAAATGGACTTTGATAGAAATCTCAACTATTTTCAAAACATCTTTTAAATTGAGCGGGAACCTTAATGTGGTCGAGCCTAAATACGTTCTAGAATTAAATAAGCTTAACACTCACACAGAAATCATGTATTTATGGATAGATAAATCCTCAACTGAAGGCATGTATATGTATAAAAGTAAAACTGAAACAGGCTATTCAATCTCAGAAAAGAATACTCTAAAGTTGAAGAAATTACTAGCAAAAGAGTAACTATTAGTAGTAATTATATTTATTCCAAAAATAAAGGTGATGCTTTCTCTAATCCTAAATCGGATAATTTTTTAAAACAAAACTCCATTGATGAAATTTTTATAGTTGACTTAAATGCTTCCGCCTGTGTATTAAAAACATCTATAGGTGCGAAAAATATAGGATATAGGAATCTATATTCTATATCCACATACCCTACATATTTGTACCCAAAATGCAGGGTAGTTTAACATTACCTTTGTTACAATTGAATACGAAAGGAGGATGCAAAATGGAGTGGATTGAGAGAATGACGGCAACAGTGGATTATATTGAAAATAACCTAACTTATGACATTATGTATGATGAAGTAGCAAAAATTGCTTGCTGCTCAATGCATCAATTCGGACGTGTTTTTTCCTACGTTGTAGGTATATCTCTATCTGAGTATGTTCGTCGTAGGCGATTAACCCTTTCAGCATTAGATTTACAAAATAGCACTGCAAAAGTAATTGATGTTGCTATGAAGTATGGATATAATTCACCTGATGCATTTACTCGTGCTTTTTTCGGAATGCATGGTGTAACGCCTAAAGTAGCGCGCACTTTGGGAGTAAAACTTAAAGCCTATCCACGCATCACTTTTCATATTTCAATTAAAGGAGATGTAGAGATGGAATATCGTATTGAAGAAAAACAAGACATAAATATAGTTGGAATGGTTAAGCATATCAAGAGGCAATCAGCAAACACTATGGAAAATGACTGGAAAGAGGCTTCTGGTGAGGTTTGGAGTACATGGAAAGAATTTTTAGAGGGTGGCACAGATGAGAAAATCGGAGCTGTTCATAATCTTTATCGCGCACCTATGTGACAAATGGGTTTCACAAAAACACTGGAGAATGGAGAAACTTTACTTGCAATCGGTGCAGAGGCAGATACAAATGTTTTAACCGATTTGCAGACCTATACTATTCCAGCGAATAAATGGGCAGTATTCACTGTAACAGGTAGCCTTAGCGGTAAGGCTCACCCAATTGATGCAATGTGGACAAGAATAACAACTGAGTGCTTTCCAATATATGGCTATAAATGGGCAGCTGATTATGAAATTGAGGTTTACCCTCCAGGAGACACAAGTTCTGATGATTATACTTGTGAAATATGGATTCCCATTACTAAATGATAATATTCTTTAGCTTTTAAACTTAATTTTTTCTATAAAAAATAAATAACCACTTAAAATACCGCATTATTCTAGAATGAATTTTGTGGTATTTATTGTAAAAAAATAAAGAATTGAGGATAAATTATGATTGGAAAATTTTTAGAAAATTCAAAGCACTTATATATACATGGTATTGTGGTGCTTCAAAATGGAGAAAAAATTGCAGAGCATCATTGGACTGAGAATATAAGAAGAAATCAACATTCAGTTACTAAAAGTTTCACATCAACAGCTGTAGGTATTGCAATTGATGAAGGCCTATTAACCTTAGATGATAAAGTAATTGATTTTTTTCCTTCTAACCTCCCCATAAATTCATCAAAACTACAAGTAAAGTATTTAAACAAATTAACTATTAAAGATCTTTTAATGATGGCCGCAGGATATGAAGAAGGAAAATTAATGGAAGATAGAAAAACTTTGCATGACCCCGACTGGGTTAAATTTTCTTTATCAGCACCTCTTATTTCAGCAGCAAAAGAGAAATTTAGGTACACTAATTGTACAGCCTACTTAGCCGGTGTTATTGTTGAAAAAGTGACAGGATGTTCTTTAATTGACTACCTTATGCCAAGACTATTTGAACCATTGGGAATACAACGACCCGGCTATGAATTGTGTCCCTTAGGACATGTATTTGGATCCAGTGGTCTCATGTTAACAGTAAATGAACTTAGTAAATTCGGACAATTATATTTACAAAAGGGTGTCTACAATGGGAATCAGTTAATTTCTAAGGAATGGGTGGAACAAGCTACGAAAAAACAAATAGATACATACAAAAGTTTTTTAGATGGTAGCATGGGCTATGGATATTTCTTTTGGAGGGGTTGTAATAATTCTTACCGTGCAAGCGGCAGGTTAGGGCAGGACTGTATTGTTTTAGAAGATAAAAATGCTGTCATTGCTATAAATGCAAACGAGGAAAATTCACAAGAAATTAGAGATTGTATCTGGGATAATATTTATCCTATGCTTTAAAAGATACGTTTGCAAGTTGCGATGCAATGGTAAAACAAAGATTGTTCTATTAACGATGAAATGCAAGAAGTAAATGCTGAAGTTAAAGTTAATCGCATGTTGTGGGTCAATGAAAATTTCTTCCACGAAAAAAATCTTGATGAGAACTTTCACGAAATATGTTTTTATTATTTGTTAGACATAACTGATGACAAATTAATAAATAAAGTAAATGAGTTTATTCTTAAAGACACTGACGAACATAATCATTCTTTTTACTGGGAAGATATAGACAAAATTAAAGATTTAAATATATATCCACTATTTATAAAAAATAATATTTTACAATTGCCACAAGTAATAAATCATCTATTAGAAATGAAAATTTAATCTTTTCTTCCACATTTTAATTCATTCTTATATCACAATTTACAAGTATATACTATATATAACATAAGTTTAAGTACCAATATTTCAATGTTTGCCTGACCACTATGGTATCCTCTTGGTATAGTTATAACAACTATTACCACTATACCAAGGGGACTTAACCTTATATTCTTTGGAATACAATCTTTCCTTCATCATCTATATGTTTCTTAAGATTATCATTTGATAAATTTTCATAATGAACTATGTCAAAAAAATATGGTAAAGGTAAAATTTCATTTAAGTAATCATCTAGCTTAAAAATAACTTCTTTTGTTATCTTTCCCCCAAAAACAGCTATATCTACATCTGATCCTTTTTTATAATTACCCATAGCTCTACTTCCAAATATAATAGCCTTTTCTATAGTTTCAATTTTTGATATTGCTTCTTTAATATACTCAATATCTCTATCTAATAATCCAAACATACTATAACTCCTCTGATAATCTATCATACATTTTTTTAAGTTCTGGAAAATATAGTTCCACTATTTCTTTTGTCATTTTATCAGCTAATGCTTCATCATAAGTATGCGTAGTTAGATTTCTATTTGCTAATGCATCTATCCATACATGTCCATTATCTATTAACCCAATTTGAAAAGCTTGCTTAATCGTTTCTCTGGGACTCTTTACAACATATCCTTCAGCCTCTAAATAATCTTTTAATACCTTCCATGCTAATTCAAAGGTCATTTCAAAAAATTGAATTATACCTGCTTTTTCTAGTTCTGAAGTTATTTTTTGTTTTGAATATTTCTCCATCAATTTATATGATTTGTTAAAATTTTCAAATCTTTGTTTCCACCTAATATCTTTTAAGTTATCCATAAATACACCTCTTATTATAACAGTATACATTAATTATATCCTATTTGTACAAATTAAATCTATAAGGTATTATGAAAAAATAACTATTAGCTTTATATGGTGCCTTGTTATCTTCGTTGTTAATACCACTTAATAGTGCTATAATAAAGTAAATATATTTTTTGAAAAAACTTAGATGTTCTGGAAGTAATTTTAAAATATGTATATTGCATTCAATTGGTTGAAAACTTTAAAATCTCTTATTGAAAAAGACGCTGTTAAAATAGATTATATTAAGTCCGGTGCATGGGGAACGTTTAATGAGGATTTTTCTACCATGCGTTCAATGAGGCCACTCTTACTACATGGTCTAAGATATTTTGAACACACGGGAATGAAAAATATAGAAATGATTGATTTTAATTTTGCAAATAATCTCCTTAAAAATTGTAATTCTCCCCATTATGGTCTGCATCTTTCAATTAAAAATTCGGACATGCATCAAGGTATAAGAAGAAACTGTTTCCAGTTTCTTCTATGGGGACGTAATTTTCATTTATTATTCATAAATCGTATTTCTACGATGGTTGAACAATTGTAGAAAAGCGCGAACTGAAGATTATAAATATAAGGTGGTGCAAAACATGAAAGTAAGAAAAACGGTTAAAGAGGATATTGACCTCCTCATAAAGATTCGTATGGAATACCTGTTTGCAGAAAAAGGTGTGTCTTCTTCGGAAGAAGTGCAAGATATTAGAACGAAGTTAGAAGAATATTTTACTCAACACCTTAACAAGGGATTTATTGCTATCATTGCTGAGAATGAAAATGAAGTATTAGCGACTGCATTTATGTCAATCGTGGAAAGACCTCCGCTAATAGCGTTTTCATCATATCTTGTCGGTACGGTATACAATGTTTTTACATACCCTCAATATAGAGGAAAATGCATTGCAACGAAAGTTATGACTGAACTTTTATCGGAAGCAAAGCTATTAGGCGTTGCCGCAGTTGATTTAATGTCGACTGAAAAAGGGAAACCATTATATGAAAATCTTGGATTTCGGGTATCAAATTATACATCAATGAATAAGTTCCTCTAACTCCTGCAAAATAAGCATAATCAGAAGTTATATTAATTCACAAT
The DNA here is from genome assembly GCF_011065975.2 of Clostridium sp. FP1. NCBI lineage: Bacteria > Bacillati > Bacillota > Clostridia > Eubacteriales > Clostridiaceae > Clostridium > Clostridium sp. FP1. Next base: position 5,082,088 of record NZ_JAAMNJ020000001.1, read on the forward strand.
ATTCTTATATTGTGTACTAATTATAATCTAAAAACAGTTTTATGTATAGACTACATAAATTATATGTAGTCTATACATAAAACAAGTAAAATCAGTCAGTGTGGCGTGTGTTCCACTAGATATATAAAGGAGCCTTTAAATATGGATATTTCATTTAAAACTGATGAGGGGAGATTTAATTATAGAGTAGCAGGCATTATAATTCACGATAATAAATTATTGATTATGAAAGATGAGCATTCACCCTACTATTATATTCCTGGCGGCCGAGTTGCCATGAATGAATTAAGTGAAGATGCAATTATTAGAGAAATAAGAGAAGAATTAAATGCTGCAGTTAAAGTTAATCGCATGCTGTGGGTCAATGAAAATTTCTTCCACGAAGAAATTCTTGATGAGAACTTTCACGAAATATGTTTTTATTACTTGTTAGATATAACCGATGACAAATTAACAAATAAAGGAAATGAGTTTATTCTTAAAGACACTGACAAGCATAATCATTCTTTTTACTGGGAAGATATAGACAAGATTAAAGATTTAAATATATATCCACTATTTATAAAAAATAATATTTTACAATTACCACAAGCAATAGAGCATCTATTAGAAATGAAAATTTAATTTGTAATAAAGGGATAATATGAAGCATACTATCCAAATATTATGTAGTAAAATGTACTATTGTATAATCATTAACTTTACCTTTATTATCAAACATAATATAAAGCCCACTAACCTCTTCTGGCATTAGCCCTTTTTTAGTAAAGTAGAATATATTATTAGGGCCAGATTGGTTAATTGGATTTTTATTGAGACTTTCTAGAATCATGCCGCCTTCAAACTTTTCCTCTGGTTTACCTAACAATTGTATTACTTTCTCTTTTGTCATTTTCTCCAAATCATATTTTTTCAACATATTCTCTACTATTAAATATCTTTTACCTGGCTCTCTAATCCACTTCTCCTTTGTAAATAAACTCTTATCATTAAACTGATTTAATTTAACAATGCCAATAGCTCCTAGAAATCCAATCAACAAAAATATTAGCATAAAAGTTAATCTTTTCTTCCACATTTTAATTCCTCCTTATATCATAATTTACAATTATAGTTTGCTTATATACTATATACAGCATATGTTTAAGTACTAATATTCAACTCATATACACCTTATAAATGCATATTTTTACTTATTATAACATTATACGATGAATTTTTGTACAGCATTACTACCTATGTCTAATCTAGACTTTGGAAATATTATATATATGCCAAGGTATAATTATACCCTTTTTAAAGAATAACTGTTAATATAAGGTTTGTTATGATAAAATATAGTAAATATTTTTTATTTAGAGGAGAGAAAGAATAACTATAATTATTCTTTACCTTTATTTTCAATAGTATTATTTGTAAAATGGTAAAGTAAAACAAATATATATTAGTGAGGTAATAATAATGATTTATGAATGTAAAGTAAGTAACATGCAAAAAAAAGATATTAACAAAGCTATAAAGATATGGACTGATCAGTATAAAACCTATTGTGGTAATAACAATAATTTTCCTACTTATTGGGGAAATAATATAAATGAACTTGAAAGTTTTTTAAACAATAAAGTTGCAAACAATAATGCTATAGTCGCGAAATTAGATAAGGAAATAGTAGGTTTTTTGGCTTACGATGAATTTCCTTTTAATGGCGAAGATTCAGTGTTTTGTCCTGCAATAGGACATTGTGCTACGGAGGATTATAAGGAAATCGCTTATCTTTCATTATATAAGAACATTTCACAGCAGTGGATTAACAAAGGAATTTTAAATCATATGTGGACCATCTTTTATAATGATACAGAATTAAAAAATATTTTGTTTGATTTGGGGTACGGTTCCTACCTGATAGATGCCTTCAGCGGTTTGAATATTAAACCAGACAGCGAGTGTCTATTTGAAATCAAAAGAGCTTCTTCTGAAGATATAAACACTTTGTATGAGCTTGTAGAAGAATCAAAAGAGTATTATCAGTCTGCACCCTTATTCCTAAAAAGGGACAGAATATTAAAAGAAGAAATCTCTGAAATCATCTCAAAAAATAATGTGTTTATTGCCTGGGATAAAGAATTGACAGTTGGGTTTATTAACTTAAGTATATCAAAAAATAACAATCCAATAGATATGACTGCTTACAACTGTGGGTTAATTGATGAGATGGGCGCCTACATAAAATTAGAGTATAGAGGTAAAAAAATTGGGACGCAATTGTTAAAAAGTATAAGTGAATATTGCAATGCAAACAATATATCCTGCATTCATGTGGATTTTGAAACTGCAAATTTATATGCTAATAAATTTTGGAGAAAGTATTTTAATCCTATGTTATTATCCATGCGAAGAAGTATTAATAAGAATATCAATGACAAATGATATGAAAGTGGGAACTACTTTTATTTAGATATGATGGGAGAATGATGTGAAATATGTATATTGGGTGCAATTGGTCAAAAGCTTTAAAATCTCTTATTGAAAAAGACGCTGTTAAAATAGATTATATTAAGTCCGGTGCCTGGGGAACTTTTAATGAAGAATTTTCAACTATGCGTTCCATGAGGCCACTTTTACTACATGGTCTAGGATATTTTGAACACACGGGAATGAAAAATATAGAAATGATAGATTTTAATTTTGCAAATAGTCTTCTTAAAGATTGTAATTCTCCACATTATGGTCTACATCTTTCAATTAAGAATTCGGACATGCACCAAGGTATGACGGATGAAGATATATATGAACATATGAGTAAACAAATTCAGATTTTTAAAAAGAACCTAGCAGTGCCATTGCTGCTGGAAAATGTTCCTGATTCGCCACAAGATCGTATACTATTTGATCATTACCCTTATATTATGCCAGAGCAATATAATCGACTGTTTGTAGATAATGATGTGTCATTTTTGCTTGATCTAACACACGCAAAGATTACAGCGCAATATCGTGGCTGGAATATTTATGATTACCTCCGCAGCCTACCACTTAATCGTGTTGTAGAAATCCACGTAAATGGTTCTGGTTATGATAAAGATGGTTTTCCAGCAGATACACATCAATCTATGGAAAATGAAGATTACAAATTATTAGAATGGGTCCTTAATTACACAAATCCGGATATAGTTACATTGGAATATAACGGAATAGAGGCTGAGAGCAATGATACAGTTATTTTTTCTTTAGAAAAGCAACTAAATGAGATACAAAATATATGCAATCCAAATAAAAAAATTATTAGATAATACAATCTAAGTTTTTAAGGATGGGGTTTTAAATTTAATGAAATCGATACCAAGGTTACAGAAAATTTTAAACGTAAAAATAGAAAAGGAGTGGTACTAAATGACAAATAGTAATGTTACGCAAGAAATGAAAATCAACAAGTCTTGTTTTGATATATTCCCAGAATTGGAATCTGAAAGATTGATATATAGGGAGGTAACTTCAGAGGATGTAGATGATATATTTAAAATTTATAGTGACCCGCAGGTCGCTAAATATGATTGGTATAAACCAATTTCAACTAAAGATGATGCACTTTTTATAATAAATCGTTATAAGCGGGAATTTCAAGATAAAGAAGAGATTACGTGGGGGGTGGCAAAGAAGAGTGATAATAAAATCATTGGGTATTGCTGCTTGGGAACCTTTGATGATGATTCAATAAGAAGTGAGATTGGGTATGGCTTTAATCGTGATGAATGGAATAAAGGATATGCAACTGAAGCTATAAAGGTTATAGTTAAATTTGGATTTGAGAGTATGAGTTTTAATAGGATAGAGGCTGAAGTAACCCTTGGTAATGATGCTTCTGTAAAAGCTTTAAAGAAAGCTAATTTTCTTCAAGAGGGTATTGTTAGAGAAAGAACCATTATGAAGGGCGAGTTTGTAGATGATGTTATATTGGCCATAATAAAAAGAGATTATTCGTTATGTAAAAATAAGCTGTAATTATCCCGTTGTTTATTGTACTTTTTAGTGGAATTGGTAATTATAATTATGTTTAGACAATACATCGATTAAAATCCATACCAGCTATCTTATACAAGAAGGCCAATATGAAAAGATTTATGATTGGACAATTCGATAGATTCGATATCAATAGACAGAATAGAGATTTTAGAGATTACTTTTTTGGAATTGAAGTTAATCAAATGGAGTCACTCGATGAATTGCAAATATTGAAAGATAATATTAGGGATAGAGACTTAAAGATAGGCATTCATTTTCCACTCTTGAAAAATCAATGGAGAGCAAGAGACCCTCAATATCTTTCTAAAGATAATAGTACTTACGAAGAATCAATTAACTACATGGAAAGTGAATTTGAAAGAGCCGAACAATTAAATCCAGATTATATTTTGCTTCATTATCCAAAGCCAGTTATTTTAGATGGGGATGTTGATTGGTCCTCTTGGAGATTTTGTGATGATACTGAATATTATTATGAATCAGATATATCTTACAATTACTTCGAAGAGAGAAGTAGAAATTTTTTTAAGATACTATCCCAGCAAGGCAAAAAATATAATTTCACCCCAGTTTTAGAATTGGATGGATTGAATAAATATATATATGAAACAAATTTACTTGAGGATTTATTAGATGAATACTCAAATATCAAATTATGTCTTGATTTTGGTAGAATACATTTGCAAAATTGCATTGATAATAATTTTATAGGACAAGAGATAGTTAGGAAGTTCGGAAGATACACTCATCTAGTACATTTATGGAATGTGAAAATTGATATAAACGTTACAAATTCTCATTACCCAGCACTTAAGTCTTTGAAGACGGAGGATGGATGGGGGGATATGGAATCGTACTTTAAAATTTTGAATGAGGTTAATGATAATTATAAGGTTTTATTTGAGCATAAGTCTCATTTAATAAGCGATGCAGAGCTGGAAGAATGTTATCAGTGGATTGGGGAGCTTGTGAATAGGTAATCCATATGTATTATGATAAAAAATTGCAGGTGCCAATGTTATTTATCGCCAGTAGATGCTAGTGAAACAGAAAAAGTTGCTAAATGGAGTAATGATATTGAAGTAGCTATTAGAACAGGTGATATATCAGATATGATTACATATCAGTCACAAAGAGTCTATCTTGAAACCATGACTAATAGTCACGGTTATGCCTTTTATATTATAAGGGAAGATGATGATGAAGTTATTGGAATCGCAAGACTAATGAGAGTAAATTTTATAAATAGAAATGCCGTTATGGGTATGTTTATTGGTGATGGAAATGACAGAAGCAAAGGTATAGGATCGGAAGCTACGAACTTATTACTAGACTTTGGCTTTAATGCTCTTAATCTAAAAAATATAATGATTGAAACTTATTCTTTCAATGAACCAGCAATAAAAGCATGTAAAAAGTGTGGTTTTAAGGAAATTGGTAGACGAAGAAAATCAATTATATACGGAAATAATGAGTATGATGAAGTTTTTATGGATATGCTTAGCGACGAATTTCAAAACTCTATAATTAATAAAGTATTGAATAAATAATATAACTTCCATCAGCAAAGCATTCCGACACTAATAAATGTTAAAGAAAATGATGGTCAAGATAGAATAAACCTTATGTGGGAATATTAATGCCCTTTAATAAAGATACTGACCAAATTTAGTTGAAGAGACTATAAAGTTAATTACAGAGGAAGATAGTTTAATGAATTGATTCATTAAAAAAATACTGCAGTTCGCTTTGCATGAGGAGCAAATTTAATGAGAAGATTAAGAGACATTGTATATATTAATTCAAATTTGGAAGATCAAACAGTATGTTATTATGGGATAGAATTTAAAGAGTTTATAAACTCATTGAATAAACCAATAGATAATATTCTGCTTTTGAAACATCAATATTGGGATGCTGAATTTCATTATTCATCGAGACTAGAATATTTGAATATTAGTGGTATTACTGGGTTGACAGAAGAAAATGTTTATAGCTATGGAGATTTTTGTTGGATAGATTTCGAAGCTGAAAATGCTATAGATTTACTAGAAGCTGAAGAAATTGCAGAATTGTTGTATTTAGGTCACCTACATAAGCCTTTAAATTCAGCATTTTCTTCAAAGCTTAAAAATAGATTTGCATATTGTGCACATGATGATGGCTGGCATTGTTTATTATATTGTAAAGATATACATGATTTTACAGATGTTATAGCAAGTTCTATTATAAAAACGGTGGCCACTTCTAAAAGGAGAAAAATTTATCCATTGCCTGATGAACTAAAAAACTATCTTTTACAGCTTTCTCAAAATGGCTTATTGCTGGGTTTTGATAAAATTTATAAAGATAGTAGCACAATAGAATTTCCAATTTACACCATAGGTAAATTTACAAATATGGATGAAATGTATAATGATTTAGAAAGACATATAGGTCGATCAAATTTTAGAGCAGCTTTAGTTCATAAAAATAAAACTTGGACAATAGAAAAACGATTTCGGTAGTTTCATTAGTACCAGAGTTAAAGACTAAGCCTTACCTATGCCTGTATCCAAAATTATTTACTTAGGGGTGAAAAGATGAGAATAGGGTTAATAGCTGATATTCATGGAAACTTCCCAGCATTAAAGGTTATTTTGGATAAGTTTAAAAGCGAAGAGTGCGATTCTATTTACTGTTTAGGAGATACTATAGCAATTGGTCCATCTTCTAAAGAATGTATAGATTTATTATTAACTTTGCCTAATATAAATTTTATTATGGGCAATCATGAAGAATATTTTGTAAAAGGAGTTTCAAATATAACATCTGAATCTATGAGCGAAGGTGAAAAGCAACATCAGATTTGGACTGCTAACTCATTAAATGATGAAATAAAAGAAAGGCTCAGTAAGTTTCCATACTTAATAGAAGAAAATATAAGAGGTACTAATGTTGCATTTATGCATTATGCTTTAAATAATAGAGAAGATACTAAAACATTTAAGCCTATAGAAAAAAATGTAACAAAAGAGAGTATGAATACTTTATTTAAAGAGGTAGCTTCCGACCTTATATTCTTTGGCCATGAACATAATGCAAGTAATATATTAGGTGAAAAACATTATATTAATGTTGGTTCCAGTGGATGTACTAAGGATGATATTACTCATTGTACTATAGTAAAATTTAAAGATAAAAGTTATGATATTAAGGTACATAGTATGAAATATGATAAAGAAGACGTTCTTAGAGAATTATATAAAAGAGAAGTTCCTGAGAAAGAGTCTATATCAAAATATTTTTTTAATGTGTAAATCCACAAAATGTTAGTGAATACTTAGTATTATACGAAATAATAATAGTGATAGGGGATATTTATATGATATTGTCAGGTAAAGAAATTAAAAAAAAATTAGGAAATGAGATTATTATTGAACCATTTTTAGATAAACAACTTAACCCTAATAGTTATAATTTGAGGCTTCACAACGCGCTACTTGTTTATGAAGACTCTATTTTGGATATGAAGAAAGATAACAAAACAAAAAAATTGATTATACCACCAGAGGGATTGCTTCTTGAAACTGGAAAGTTGTACCTAGGTAGAACTGTTGAATATACAAAGACAGATAAGTATGTACCTATGTTAGAAGGTCGGTCCTCAATTGGAAGGCTTGGATTATTCATTCATATTACAGCTGGATTTGGAGATGTAGGATTTAGTGGCTATTGGACATTAGAAATATTTTGTGTTCAACCTATAAGAATATATCCGAATGTAGAGATATGCCAAATATATTACCATAATATCGAAGGAGAATATGATAAGTATTCAAGTGGAAAATATCAGAATAATACGGATATTCAGCCAAGCTTATTATTTAAGGATTTCCAATAAAGGTAAAGTATAACTGGTAGGTCATTAAGAAAAACTGAATAAATGCAGTTATTATTAAACCATAAATAAAGTGAGGATTTTAATATGATGAATGATATAAAAGTTGTATTTTTTGACTTGTTCTATACACTGGTAACTCCAAAGTACAATGATTTAAGAAATGAAAATGATGTTTTAGGAATAACGAAAACTCAATGGGAATCATATGCAGAAGATAATGAATTATATTTAAAAAGAGCAACTGGAAAGGAAAAAAGTCCTCAAAAAATAATTGGAAGTATTGTTGATAAAATAAGAATAACTGTTAGTGAGTGTGAGAAAAAAGAAATTTTAAAATTAAGAGAAGAGAGATTTAAAAAATCATTAATTGATGTGGATTTTACAATTTTTGACGTTCTTTTAGATATAAAGAAAAGTGGAAAGAAAATATGTTTACTTAGTAATGCAGATATAATTGATGTGATGCATTGGGATAAGTCTCCTCTAAATAATTTATTCGATGACACAATATTCTCATATGAAGTAGGATATTTAAAACCTCAAACCGAAATATACGAAATTGCATTAAAGAAAATGAATGTTAATCCAAAAAAATGCATTTTTATTGGAGATGGTGGTTCTGATGAATTGAAAGGTGCAAAAGAATTAGGTATAAAGACTATACTAACCGGATACTTATTAAAAAGAGACAAAAAACAACACAATATAATAAATAAATTTGCAGATTATTATATCGAAGATTTTAAAGAAATCAAAAATATATTATTTCAATAAAACATTAAAAATATCCGATAAAGTGTGTCGTGATAACACATAATATTGAGCAAAAATCGGTAAAATATTTTGTAATCAAGAAATTGAAATATTGATGTAGAAGGTAGGAGTATATGATGGCTGAATTATGTGATATTTATGATATTAATGGTATTAAAACTGGAGATATTTTTGAGAGAGGCAAACCTTTGAAAGATGGACAATACTATCTAGCCGCCAATATTTGGATTATTAATAATAATTTAGAGATATTAATCCAGAAAAGGTCTGAGCTAAAAAGTACTTCTCCAAATATTTGGGCAACCCATGGTGGATGTGTAAGTTCAGGTGAAACTAGTCTAAATGCTTGTATAAGAGAGGCTTGTCAATTACCCTCGACTGAAGTCGAAGGCTTGTTAGGAAACTAGCAAACCATTAATTTTAGTTTAATTGAGCAGACTAAGCTTATCGGAATTAGGTCACCTAAGCGAATAAGCTACGTTACTTTAGTTATCATAGTACTTAATGCTTTTCCAGTTAAGATTACTATGGGTTTTAGTCTAAACATTGGCTTTGAGGGAATGTATAAATTCAATTTATATTTCAAACCAAGTGCTATGCCATAAAGCTATGTGTAACATTGTCGAGGAAAGATACCTGAAAGGGTACGTTACGTTCTAAAGAATTATTTCTTGATTTTGAGGAATGGATATCTTAAATTGTAGGAGGAAGTTAATAATGGTTTTTGTATTATCTAAAAACAAGAAAAGTCAAAGTATGTGTTCAAATGCAAAAGCTCGTGTTCTTCTTAGTAAAGGTTATGCTGTAGTTCATAAAGTCTATCCATTTACAATTAGACTTAAAAAAGAAGTAGATAATCCGCAGCAACCTAAAGAATATAAGCTAAAAATAGATCCAGGGTCTAAAGGTACAGGACTTTCAATAATTGATAATAAAGATAATGTTGTGTTTTTAGCAACAATAGAGCATAGAGGCCAAGTAATAGTATCTAAATTAGAAACAAGAAGTGGTGCACGTAGAAATAGAAGGCAGCGCGAAACAAGATATCGCAAATGTAAATTTATTAATTATTATTTAAAGAAAGGCTCAAAATATAAAGCTACCTCACCAAGACCATTAGGGTGGCTACCACCATCTATAAAGTCAATTGAGCAAAATATTGTTAGTTGGACTAAAAAGTTAAGTAAATTATGTAATATAACCTCAGCATCCATAGAAGTAGTAAGTTTTGATATGCAATTTATGGATAATCCTAATATAGAAGGTGTTGAATATCAACAAGGCACACTTTTAGGCTATGAGATTAGAGCATATTTATTTGAAAAGTATGGTCATAAATGTCAATATTGCAATGGTGTTTCGGATGATAATAAATTAGAAATTGAGCATATGATTTCTGTAAAAAATGGAGGCTCATATGCAATTAAGAATCTATCGTTAGCTTGTCATACTTGTAATGATGCTAAAGGTTCTTTAAATTTAGCAGAATGGTTTGAAATCCTAAAATCTTCAAGAAAAACAAAATTAAATATAGAACGGATAAAATATATAGAGCCAATATTGAAAAATGCTACTATTCATAAGCCAAAACGTTTTGGTGCATGGGTAAATAGTTATAAAAATGCTCTCATTGATGATGTAAGAAAGCTAATTGACAATGTAGAACTATCTAGTGGTGGCAGAACAATGTATAACAGAATAGGTCTTAAACTACCTAAAGAACATTACTATGATGCTTTATGTGTAGGTGAGATACCAAAAACATTTAAATTTAAAACTAATGACGTATTAAGTATAAAAGCTTACGGTAGAGGTTCACATTTCAGAGGTAGAACAAATAAATGCGGGATAATTACAAATAACCTACCAAGACAAAAATACTTTTTCGGATTTCAAACAGGAGATATTGTTACTGCAATTGTATTGAAAGGCAAAAAACAAGGTAAATACTTTGGCAGAGTCGCTGTAAGAAGTAGTGGATTTTTTAATATACAGACTAAAGATAATGTTGTACAGGGAATAAGTCGTAAATATTTCACAATAATACAAAGAAATGATGGCTATTCTTACAATATAATAACTAGAAACAAAAAAAATGCTTAATTTCTTTATTTATTGGAGTAGGATTTCCTCTCATGACTGAAGTCGCGAGTCTCCATCCTATATTCTGCTTTATTTCTTTGTTTTTAAAATAAAGCAGAATTATGAATTAGAAGATATGGTTAAAAATAAGGAGTTTTTTAAATATCAGAACTTATCTTGTGTGATTAACTTTATTAACAACCGAAAATCCATTAGAAGAGTATAAACCTTAAAATTTTTTATTAATGCACATTTGTTAGGTTTTATAGACTATATAATAACCTTACGTATGGGAGTAAAAAGAAAGATTCATAGTGATGTTTAGTATACTGATTGGAGTGATGACCTGTGCCTTATAAATTTGTTCCTATGAATAAAGAATATTCACATGAAATTTCATATAACTGGAAGTATAGTGGAATTTATTCATTCTATGATATGACAGCTGATGAAGAGGATTTAAATGATTTTCTTAATAAAGAGAATTGGGATGGTCATTATTTTGCGGTGTTAAATAAAGAAAATGAATTAATTGGATTTTACTGCTTCTACTTTGAAAGTGAGATTATGCATCTGGGATTTGCCCTTAAGCCGGAGTTAGCAGGAATAGGACTTGGACGTGAATTTGTGATTTCAGGTATGAATTTTGCAGTTCAAAAAACAAATTATAGAAATAAATATGTCCTGCTGGCCGTGGCAGCCTTTAACAAAAGGGCAATAAAATTATATGAGAATATTGGATTTCAGCCTATAGAAAAATATATACAAAAAACAAATGGAGGAGAATTTGAATTTATTAAAATGAAATTCAATGTAATATATTGACATGATATACACAGGGATAACTGGTACCTACCCTAAAGTAGGAGGTTAAGGGAGCTTATACTCTTTTTTTATATATTAATATTCCAATTTATGAATTATAATGTAATTATAGGATGAAATAAAAGTAATTAAAATTTAGTGAATAAGGAGTAATATAATGAAAATTTTAGAAACAGAAAGATTAATACTTAGGAAGTTCTCTTGTGATGACTGGAAAGATCTATATGAATACCTCTCTCAAGAAACAGTGGTTAAATATGAACCCTATGAAGTTTATAGCAAAGATGCATGTAAAAAAGAGGCGATATATCGTTCACAGCAAGATGCTTTTTGGGCTGTTTGCTTAAAAGAGAATAATAAATTAATAGGCAATATATATTTTCAGGAGCAAGAGCCTGAAGCATTTCTTACATGGGAAATCGGTTATGTTTTTAACCCTATATATTATGGACAAGGTTATGCTACAGAAGCTTGTAGAGAAATTTTAGATTATGGATTTCAACAATTAAATGCACGCAGAATAGTTGCTATGTGTAATCCAGAAAACATAGCATCATGGAAGTTGTTAGAACGGTTAAATATGCGAAGAGAAGGACACCTACGAAAAAATATATTTTTCAAGTGTGACGAAAAGAGAGAACCTATTTGGAGTGACACATATGAGTATGCAGTATTAGCCGATGATTTAACTAAACCCATGCATTAATTAAATATAATTTGAAAATGGGGTGTATTAAATGGCAACTTGGATTACACATCTAAGAATAGCAGAAGAAATTCTAAAAAAAGGATATGATTTTGAAACAAAACCTTTCATGGTAGGAAATATTGCTCCTGACGCTGGCGTACCTAATGAAGATTATAGTGTCTTCAATCCAGCAAAAAAAATTACACATTGGGAGGGAGAAAACAAAGAAATTAATGCTCAAAGTTTTTGGGACACCTATTTAAATAATAATGGAACGAGAGAAAATAATGAGTTGTTCTCTTTTAAAATAGGCTATTTTGTGCATTTATTGACTGATATTGAATGGTCAAAACTATTCGTTCAGAAGCAGAATGAGATTTTATACAAAGAAGGATTAGAAAAGGATGCAAGTTTTATTTGGACTATAAAAAAGGATTGGTACGGGCTTGATTATATATATTTACAAAAACATCCACAATGTATGTTTTATACATTATTTAAAAATATAAATAGTGTTCCAGATTATCTGGATTATTTTCCACACAGTGCCTTTGAGAAAAAAGTAAAATACATTACTGAATTTTATTTGGGAGAAAATAATGAAACTAAAGACAACTTTATTTATTTAACAGAGAAAGAAATGGACAACTTTATTTACAGTACCACAAATGTAATAGATGATTTACTTAGCGATTTGTTAATTAAGAAAACGTTCTAGTAAAGGTCTTTTAGTTTCAATGTTTTGTAAAATATAGACCATAAAAATAGAACTAAAGGAGGTATTGATTTGAAGGGATTAAAATTTATAATAAGCATATTGTAATTTTTTCATTTTCAAGCTGTGGCGTAAATGTTAGCCCTCATACATCAAATAACACCATCGATAATACTGCTAATGTAGATACTACTAGTATAAATAAGACATCAATAAATATTGAAAATGTAAAGAAAGAATTAGAAGTCCTAGAGAAGGATTTAGGGGATGATAATAAAAAAGAGGTAATTTTAAAACACCTAAATAAATTCAAAGAAAAATCCGAACTCAAGACAGCTTTTATATATTTCGGTGATGAGAGGGGAAATTTTTATACGACTCCAATAGTAGAGTTGCCAGGTGACTATGACCCTAGAGCAAGGGACTGGTACAAAAATGCAAAAGAGAATGGAGAGTATGTTTCTGATATTTATATAGACGCTTCTAACAATAATAAAATATTAACTGTAAGTAAAGGAATTTATAAAAACAAAAAATTAATTGGCGTAATTGCTATTGATTTAGTTGTAGAAAATAATGAAAATAAGTAGACATTGAGCAAGGAGGAGCTTTATGGAAATTAAGGCAATGGCAATAGATGATTACGAAAATGTATATCAATTATGGTCTAATACAACTGGAATGGGAATAAGAAATTTAGATGATTCAAAAAAGGGAATATCTAAATTTTTATTAAGAAATCCAACATCAAATTTTGTTGCTATCATTAACGGTGAAATAGTTGGAGTAATACTTTGTGGTCACGATGGACGTAGAGGGTATATTTATCATGCCGCTGTTAGAATAAATTATCAAGGTCAAGGTATAGGAAAAGCTTTGCTTAAAACAGTATATTACGCCTTAGAACAAGAAGGAATTACAAAATCAGGATTAGTTGTTTTCAAGACAAATGAAATTGGAAATTCATTTTGGAAATCTCAAGGGTGGGAAGAACGAACAGACTTGAATTATTATAGTAATGCTATTAATAATAATATCTAATATTTCCAGGGTATCTTTTAGATATATCTTAAATAAACATGACAATGCATTAAAATTATATTTGATGGAGGAGTAAATTATGTTAATAAAACTTGAAAAATTTAAAACCTGTGATGTGAAAATCTTAGCATCATGGATTCCCGATAAAGAATTTTTACTTCAATGGGCAGGGCCAGCTTACAGTTTTCCACTAAGCGAAGATCAACTACAAGATGATATAAATATGATGTCAAGTGAGAATCCAAAAACTTTAATGTTTGCTGTTAAAATAGCTGATACAAATGAAATTATAGGGCATATCCAACTACTTGGTATAGATTTAGTAAATAGCTCTGCATGTATAGGAAGAGTTCTAGTAGGGAATCAAAAGCTTAGAAATAAAGGTATAGGGATTCAAATGATTAATGGCATCCTAGATATAGCATTTGAAACTTTAAAACTACATAGAGTGTATTTAGGTGTTTTTGATTTTAATAAATCAGCTATAGCTTGCTATGAAAAAGCTGGCTTCAAAATTGAAGGAACCTCAAGAGATTTCAGAAAAATAAATGATGAATATTGGTCCTTAATTAATATGAGCATTCTTGAAGAAGAATATAAAAAAGGTTTTAGGTTGGAAAATGCCACCCTAAAGGATGGCAAAAAATAGCCCTATTACAAAGGTATATTTTAATTTTAAAAACTACTGTATTGGTTGTTGAAAATTTTGAGCCTTTTGGTCTTTGATTTTCTGTTTACCTTCCTCCATAAATTGAGAGTCCTTTGCAGATAACATATATAAAACTTCTTCCAGTTCTCCAACGTGCCTTCTTTCTTCATCTGCAATATGATTCAAAACCTTTTTAACATTTTCATCATCTGTAGACATTACATGAGCTTCATAACCTATTATAGCTTCAAGTTCACCAGCAATGTCCACACGAATTGCTTGCGCTAGCTCTTCATTTGACATTTTCCTTGGTACATTTGCAACAAACGGATTTCCTAATAACGCCATAATTTCTTCCTCCATTTCAATGTTAAATCCTCATCTTCGATAATATCGTTAAATATATTTTAAGCTTTATACCAATTTATTATTCATTTATAAATTTAGAGCCTTATTAATATAAGAGGGTATGTTAATTTTTTATATTACATCATAGTTTGATATTTTTATATGCTACAATACATGTAGTATTTATATATTTACCCTATTGGAGGAAAAAACAATGGAATTAAAAAAGTTTAAAAAATTTTATATAGAAATTACAAATGTATGTAATCTTTGTTGCAGTTTTTGCCCACAAACACAACGGTCTCCTGAGTTTATGACCCTAGAAACCTTTAGCAAAATATTAGATCAAATAAAACCTCATACTGATTATATTTATTTTCATGTTAAAGGCGAACCACTAATGCATCCAAAATTAGATGAATTTTTGGATTTAAGTTATGAAAAAGGTTTTAAAGTTAACATAACCACCAATGGAACTCTAATAAACAAAGTTAAAAACAATATAATCTTAAAGCCCTCACTAAGACAAATTAATTTTTCTTTGCATAGCTTTGATGGCAATGAAGGTGCAACCTGTAAGGATGAATATGTTAATAACATTATTTCCTATGTGAAACAAGCTATAGCTACGACTGATACTTTGTTTTCTCTAAGGTTATGGAACCTTGATGTGGATAATACCACTAATCTTGAGGCTAAAAAAAATCGTGACTTACTTGCTGTAATTGAAAATGCCTTCAATCTACCTTATAAAATCGAAGAAGAAATACATCCAGGTCGGGGTATTAAAATTTGTGATAAAGTATATTTAAATCAAGATCATGAATTTAAGTGGCCAGATTTATTAGTAGAGGAAGATAATAGTCCCGGCTTTTGTTATGGTCTTAGAAGTCAAGTAGCCATATTAGTAGATGGCACAGTAGTACCTTGCTGCCTTGATGGAGAAGGTGTAATTAACCTAGGCAATATTCATAAAACTCCTTTTTCTGAAATAGTTGAAAGTCAGAGGGCAAAAGATATTTTTAATGGTTTTTCTAGAAGAGAAGCGGTTGAAGAATTATGTAGAAAGTGTGGATACAGAAAGAAATTTAACGACATTTCAGAAGGAAAATCACCTACTTCTATAAATGGGTGTCAGACACTGTAACAATAACTTCCCTCAACTTTAGTTATTACCCTCTGAATTATGATGAATTTTTATAATATCGTGGATTAATATAGTAATAATGGAGATACTATGATTTATACATTATAAAAATTCACAAATAAAGGGTGATGAAGATGAGAATACCAGATCATATCGGAGTAATTCCCGATGGAAATAGAAGATGGTCTGTAGATAATGGGCTATCAAAAGATAAGGGATATACCTTTGGTCTAGATCCTGGTTTATCGCTGTATAAACTTTGCAAAGATTTGGGTGTAAAAGAAATAACTTATTATGGGTTTACTACCGATAATACAAAGCGACCGGCCTTGCAGCGAGAAGCTTTTGTTAAAGCTTGTGTGGATGCAGTCAAGCTTTTAAGCACACAGGATGCTGATTTATTAGTAGTAGGAAACAGTGACTCACCTATGTTTCCTCCAGAACTACTTCCTTATACTACACGAAAAACTTTTGGTAAGGGCGGTATAAAGCTAAATTTCCTTGTAAACTACGGTTGGGAATGGGATTTAAGTAATCTTGACAAAAATAAAAGTAGCAAACGAAGTAATATATTTAATTGCATAAAAACTAATGATATTTCTAGAGTAGATTTAATTATTCGTTGGGGTGGGAGAAGGCGCCTTAGTGGATTTTTGCCGCTACAATCCATATACTCCGACTTTTATGTTGTAGATGACTTTTGGCCTGACTTCAAACCAGAACATTTATCAACAGCTTTAAATTGGTATAACACGCAAGATGTAACCCTTGGTGGTTAAATCGTTTTTTTATTTTGTAATAGATATAAGTTTTAAAACAAACTATATCTATTTTTTTATATGCTAAAATATGCTATTATTAAATTGAATTTTATCGAAATCAATTTTATTAAAGGAGTTTTTTATGGTTAATGAAAAAATAAACTGTTATAAATGTAAATATTACTATGTAACTTGGGATGCTTCATTCCCTAAAGGTTGTAAATTTTATGGTTTCAAATCTATGAATTTACCTTCCATACTAGTAAAGCAATCATCTGGAATATCTTGTGTTAAATTTACACCGAAATAAAAACAAATGAATTTCTTATAAAAATTACTAATATATATAATAGAGCATACAACTAAATAGTACAAACTCCACCTGAAGTTATATGCTCTATAATTTTTTGATGATTTAATCTGTAACACCTTTATTTCGCTGAACTATCTCATAGGCGTAGGGCTCAATTTCTTCTTGTTTTATAGTTCCATCCTCATTAAGGCCTGTAACTATTGTAGGTATATTTACAAACTTGCTGTCTACACCTTGAATTTTAACAGAGCCATATAATCCATCTTTAAATCTTTCGTATTCACGCTTGCCTAAGTGTCTTCCCTTCAATTTTATAACCTCCTTTTAAATATTATGCTATCCATATACAAATGCTAATATACTTAGCATTTTCAAGAATGATTTTTGGGAATTATAAGCATGCATAAAAGATATTTTTTCAAAAAAATTAAAACGCATATTAGGCGTTTTAAATGTTAAAATCATTTTGTTTTATGTATAACTCTATAAATAACATTAGCTAGCTGTTCTATGCTATAAGGTTTTTTTATACAGTCTTTAAATCCATAATTTTTACAATTATCCATTACCGAATCACTACTATATCCACTTACTACTATTGCATTCACATTTGTATCAAGCTCTAAAAGTTTTACAATGGTTTCTTTCCCGCCCATGCCTCCACGTATGGTTAAGTCTAGTATTACGGCATCAAATATATTATTTTGTATAATTGAATTTTTATAGGCTTTAAGGGCCTCTTCACCATTTTTCGCCACCTCTACACCATATCCTAGCTCCATAAGCATAAGTCTATTAATTTCTCTAATATTTTTATCATCATCCATTACTAGCACTTTCCCTGTACCTTGTATCACTTTTTCATATCTGGCCTTTTCTATAGTCACTTCTGCTTCTGAAGCCATCAAATAAACGTAAAAGGTTGTCCCAACTAATACCTCAGATTCTGCATATATATATCCATTGTGCTTAGCAATTATTGAATAACTAGCCGCAAGTCCAAGGCCTGTGCCATCATTTTTTGTAGTAAAGTAAGGTTCAAATATTTTTTCTATATTTTCTTTAGGAATTCCTTTTCCCTTATCCCTTATTTTTATCATTACATATTTACCTTGCTTTATATTGTTTTTATTCTTTTCTTCTACATATACATTAGTAGCACATACTTCAATATTGCCTCCATTTGGCATAGCTTGCTTAGCATTTATTAATAAATTATTAATAACTTGTCTAATTTGCCCTTCATCTACTTCCACAGGCCATAAATCATGTGCTATTGAAAAATTGCACATATTATTAGAGCCGCTTAATACCATGCTGGCTGTCTTCCTAATTAACCTTTTTATGTATATATTTTTTTTGACAGGAACCCCATCTTTTGAAAAATTCATTAATTGTTGATTAAGATCTTGTGCTTGTAATGTTAACTTTTCAATTTGTGAAAATTTATTATAAATTTTATTATATACCTTATTAGTACTTATATTTAAATATCTTTTCATAATATAAATATTTCCTAAAACTATAGTTAATATATTATTAAAATCATGAGCAATTCCTGCTGCAAGAATGCTTAAAGAATTTGATTTTTCTAATTTTACTAATTGTTCTTCAAGTAAATTTCTCATTTCTTGTAATTTTTTCTGAAGTTCCTCCTTTGATTCTAAATACTCGCTTATATCATTTATAATTAATTTTATTTCATTACAATTATTATCTTTATCAAGTATCTTTTTAAAAATTAATTGTAGGAAATAAAGTGTTTCTTGGGCTTTAATTTTTTTTATGTAATTTTGCCGTTCCTCATCACTTTTAATAAACTCTTGGGTTTTTATATTAAGCCATATTGGTATAGCAACTTCACTTTCATAATTACAGTCAGATATGTTTATCTTTTTTAGTATATCTTTTGCTTCACTATTTAAATAATTAACTTTAATATCTTTATTAAATGATATTATTGGAATAGGCAACTGCTCATACTCAATATCTATAGTTTCTTCTTTTAAACCCATGTTTCTTAGCCTCCTATGTATTAATAATTAAAAATCACACAATAACTTTCATAAATTTAATAATGCTGTAAATAAAATTCATCTATTAATGTAAATACAAGAATATTATACCATTATATGTATTTGTTTTCATCTATTTGTTTTATAATCCAACATCCTTTTATAAATAACAAAATAAAATAGCCATAAAAATGTTTAAACATTCTTATCGCTATTTTACTCTTAACGTTACCTTCAGTTTTTAAAGTATTTACTTAGCTATAATTTGATTTACTGACCTTACATTATTATATTCTAAACCCTGGATAAAATTATAAGTATATCTTTCATTAGAATTTTCAATAAATGCTTTAATCCAGTTATGCCTAAGATTGTAAAATATATTTACATCTCCATTTACCATTTCCCAATATTTTTTATGAATGCAGCTTGTAGTTTCCCACTCTAATACATTGTTTTCTGATTTTATAATCCTTGTAACTCTATCACAAGGCATACCTTCTAACAAATAAATATTAAGAGCATTATACAATTCTTCTGCACCTTCTGGCATTTCTTTTGCTTTTAAAGTTTCTCCAACAGTTCTACCTTGATTTTTAAAACTTAGCTCAGCAATGCCTTGTGCATCTTCTCCGCATTTTTTAATCATCTCTGTTATTACATACGCTGTTCTAGTTTCAACGCTGCTAATTTTATCTTGTAACCAACCATGTATATTTGATTTATCAATTATATCCTCTATATTTTTCGTGATATCTATGGGGCTACCATAAACTAGGGATTTTTCAACCACCTCTTTTGCAACGTCTTTGTATTTATCTATATAAACTTCTTTTAAACTTTTCTCTAATTCCTCTGCCAATAAAATTTTATTAAATAACCAGGTGTGAATAGGTGCTAAAAAAGCGCTCATTATTATTCCTCCAATATTTGTTTATTTATCTATTCTATATATTAATAATAATATATTTAGCCTAAAATCACAGTAACTTATGTTACCATATAAAATATTACTAGTAATTAATTCTTCTTTAAAAATAAAAAGAGCATGATAGCTCTTTTTATTAAAAATATCTTAAATCCATTGCGCACTTTATTTATTCTTCAAATTTTATTGCTGACTTACGTTTCTTCTTCTGCATATCAGAATCTTCAATAGTCTCTGGCTTTTTTGGTTTATTATCTTTTTCTTTTGCTGGCGACTTCATTTCTTTATATGGCATAAAATCACTCCTTTATTATATATTTTTTACTTTTAACATATTTTTATTCATATATTTATTTTTACCTTATATATTTTTGAGGATTTTTAGGTTCACCATTTTCTCTTACCTCAAAATGTAGATGAGGTCCCGTACTATTACCAGTACTTCCTACTTCTCCTATTTTTTCGCCCAGTTTTACAACTTCACCCTTTTTAACATTAATAGCACTACAATGTGCATAGGTAGTCTCTATTCCTCCTCCATGATTAATTTTTATTACATTACCATAACCATCTTGCCAAGCTGCATAAGCAACGGTACCATCTAATACGGCACTTATTGCCGCACCAAAACTCGCCGCTATATCAACGCCTTTATGCATTTTCCCCCAGCGCATACCAAAGTTTGAACTTATGCTCCCTCTTGATGGACTATTCATATTGGTAAGTCCAACTATTACGGGTTTATAATTTCCAACGTATATCTCTTTGTTTTTCGCAGGTATTATGATTTCCGACTTTAAAACCTTTTCAGACACAGTCTTATTATTAAGGGCTATTATCTCAGTAGTAACCTTTTTAATCCCCTCTTTACCTTCACACTTAATCTTGGTAACCCCATTCATTAGTGTACTAGAGGCCGTTATAATTGTAGTTGGGTATATAGCTTTTTCTTTACTTGTATTACCTACTACTTTGACAGTTATAAAGGGTATTTGTGCTCTAGTGTTATACTTTATTAATTCACTCACAATTTCAGAGCTTTCATATAGATTTCTTATTTTAACCACAACAGATTCATATTTAATTTTATTTACTATGTCTGTTTTTTTAATACTATTTAACTTTGCTTCTTTAGAGTAATAATCTTTTACAGAATTCAAAATTTCTTTTCCTTGATTTTCGGATGCAACATATGCTATTTTTCTATTATCTGATTTCATTAGAAATCCATCTGCTACTATGTCTAATTTTTTTAACATTACCTTCTTAAGGTTATCCCCACTTATAAACATATCAACATCTTCTACCTTTGTCTTATCTAAAGTGAAATCTTTTTTTATAATCACATTTCTATGTTTAGACTCTATTTCACTTTGTAATTGTTTATATGTTTTATTAAATTCTTTTTTACTTTTCACATAGGTTATGGCACTTTTCCCTATAGAAACCTTATAACCTTTAAACCTATAAACATTAAAATACATAGTAGTAGCTGTAATCATAAGTGTTATTACTATAACACTTATATTCATTTTGTTTCGTCTTATAATATTCAATTTTATACCTCCTATGACACTTACTTAATATGCCCTATATGTCTAATTTTAAACACCATTGAAATATATTTTTTTTATTTCTATGTTTAACTATATGGTATACTATAAGTTGTATAATGAATTTTTTATAGACTGTACTATTAAACATAATTTATAAGGTACATCATATAAATTAATTGTAGCTTTTTTATTTAAGATCATACTTCTATACTATAAAAGAAAGGTAGTGACTTTATGAGCACTTTCATGTTTAAAAATGAAAATTATAGATATACTCCTGTGAGTAATATTTTTATAGATAAGTTTATGCCTAGAGCTAGGGGAGAATTCGTTAAAGTTTACCTTCTTGGACTGAAATATTGTGCATCTGGAGAAATAGGTGCTACATCTTCAGTTATAGCAAATACCCTTGGGCTCCTAGAGACTGATGTTGTTAATGCTTGGAACTATTGGAATGACCAGAATACAATTAAAATGACTCCCATTGATAATATGGGTAATTTTAATATTGAATTCTTAGATTTACTAGATGTTCCTGATGAAAATATTCAAAATATAAATCTGCTTGAAGAATTGGCCAATTCTTCTATAAAAGGTATGCTTCAAGATATTGAAAAGTTACTAGCCAAACCTCTTTCACCAAAAGAAATGACTATGTACCTAAGTTGGCAAAAGGATTATAGTTTCGCTCCTGAGCTAATACTTCTGTTAATTCAATATTGTGTATCAAAAGGTAAGGTTGACTATAGGTATATTGAAACCATTGCAATTGCATGGCATGATGCCAATATTAAAGATATTGAAGATGCCCAATCTTATATAAAAAAACATGAGGATAAATGGATAAATATTAGGAAAATATTAAATTACTTAGGAATAAAAGCCCCTGAAATAATGAAGCCTCAAGAACAAATATTAGATAAATGGGTAAATGTTTATAAATTTTCCCTAGAAGTAATATTTAAAGCTTGCGATATCTGTTTTGATAGACTGAGTAGAGCTGATTTTAAATATATTGATGGAATTCTAAATAGTTGGTTTAAAGATGGTATAAAATCACTAGAAGATATTGAGAAAAAAGATAAAAAAAGATTAGTGACTACTAAAAACGTTACTGCTGGTGGGAAACCTGCCAAAGGAAGTTTTAATGATTATGAACAAAGAGCCTATGACTTTGATGAACTAGAAAAAAAATTACTAGGATGGGATAAGAATGATTAAAGGGTACCAAACTAAAATATTAGCACTATATGATAGAGTAAGAGAAGAAGAAGAGAGTGACTTTAGAAAAAGAAAAACTCACATAGAAAAAAATCACCCTGAAATTATTGAATTAGACCGCAAAATAGGTAAGCTTTGTATAGAATTATCCATTAGTGCCTTGAAAAGCATCCATAATAGAGATGAATATTTACGTGATCTAAGAGAAAAAATAGTAGATTTAAGGGTGAAGAAATCTGAACTATTAGTTTCTAATGGTTTTGATATGGAATACTTGAATTTACATTATAGATGTAATAAATGTCGCGATACAGGTTTTATTGGGAATACTAAATGCTCCTGTTTTAAGCAAAAGGTTATAGATGTTTATTACACTGGTTCTGAACTCCGCGGCATGCTAAAAACTCATAATTTCGATAATTTTAACATGGATTATTATCCTTCTAGAAAAAGTGAACATGCATCAGAATCTCCAAAAAAGAACATGGAAAATATTTTATCTACGTCTATGGATTTTTTGAAAAATTTCAACGACTCTGATGAAAATCTATTATTCTACGGAGGCCCCGGCACAGGGAAAACTTTTCTGTCTCACTGCATTACAAAGGAATTAATGGACAAAGGCTTTTTTGTAGTATATAGAACTGCGGAAGAATTAATAAAGAGTTTAAAAGAAGTTCGGTTTAATGGTGACAGCTCTTTAGAGGAGTTACTAATAAATTGTGACTTACTTATTATAGATGATTTGGGTACTGAGCAAATTTCAGATTTTACTAAAATGGAAATGTTTAATTTGCTTAACACAAAGTTATTAAAACAAAAGAAAATGCTAGTATCTACTAATTTAACTCTTGGAAATTTATTAAATACCTATTCTGAAAGAATAACCTCTAGATTGCTTGGCAATTTTACCGCCTGCAAATTCTTTTGTGAGGATATAAGAATAAAGAAAAATTTAAGTAAATAAAAAGAACCACTAAATGGAGTCGGTGTCCATTTAGTGGGTTTTTCTATTAATTTTAATTTATAACCATAATTCTTTTATCATTGATTTTCTTTAATGAAGCTTCGCCAACCATATCTTTCCTCATTTCTATGATTTAAAGTTTAACATATGAGCTATAAACATATCCTACTTTACCTTTATAAGAGATTTTAACCCACTTGTTTGTCATTCCGAGCACCTCAAGTTTTTCCCCTTTAGCAACATATCCAATAACCTCAGACTTCGCTGAAGCTCCACTTCTAACGTTAAGAGCATATGAAGTTACTACCCCGTATTTTTTACTTGCTTTTTCCTTTACTGATACTGGTGTTTCTGGCTTAACTACCACCAGCTCAGGATTCATAATTGCATTTAACTTATGGTAGAATTCACCCTTACGAGTTCCAGCAGTAAATTTTCCTAGCTCTATATTTGCCTTCTTGCATAGGTCACTTATTTCATCCAAAGGTGTAGCATCCTTAATATTTATTGATGCTATATTTGTATATTTTCCATCAGCTGTTTTTGCTACTTCAAGTATTCCTGAATTTACAAGTTTAACTATATCTTTTCTTTCTAATGAAGTTGTGTCAACACCTATTATCCTCCAATTGTCTTGAATACTTGATGTTATAATACCCTTTTTAACTTCTTTTATATATCTAATTGCAAGATTTCTTATTGTTCCTTGTTCCTCACCAAAAGCAGTTTTATCTGTTGAACTCCAAAGCTTCTTAAAGGTTTTTCCTTCAAACACTCCACCTTTTCCTATTAATGCCTGCATTCTATAATCATTCATGCCAAGCTTCAAAACTTCATCACTTTTTATTGTAGTTCCATTCATATGTCTTAAATTCACTATTCTGCTTCCTTCTTGCTTCGTAAGGTCTATTTCATATTTAACTCCACCAAACATATCATTTGTACTATATTTTGATGCACGCCTATTACTATTAAAACTTACAGTAACATCTCCAGGACTCGTTGAGTTAAAGTAGCCAGCGGACCACTCCATATACCCCTTTAAATCTTTACCTGTTAATTCAAAAACCGTTACTTCTCCACCTGCATACTGATAATTATATGAAATATCCTTTTTCTTTATTGGTCCAACATTAAGCTTTGCTTTATCATTATCAATTTGCATTCCTACTACATCCGCTTTACTATAGTAAAGCATAACTTCTTGAAAGAAATCTGCTAGCGGTGTTTGCTGTATTTGTACCTGAGGTATTCCATTTATTTCATCTGATGGAACAAGATCTATTCCCTTCAACTGCCCAACAATTGTATTTGCATCTGCGCGAGCAACATTATGATATAGTTCAAGCGACTTTTCAAGTCCCTTATCTGATTGAACACTACTATCAATAACTATAGCGTCACTAGATTTTTTATCTAATTCAATTTTTCCATTTACTTTCTTAAATGATAAATCTATTTTTGATAAAGCTGATCCATATTTATTAGGTTCGGTAATTAATACTCCATTTATGGTTTCTTGTTTAACAAGCTTATGCATGTGTCCCGATACAATAGCTGTTAACTCTGGACAAGCATTTGCAATATCTCGTACACCAGTACCTGCAATATTGTTTTCATTATCAATACCCATATGCATAATTCCTACCATAGCATCAACTGTGCCTCTTAGTTCATTAATTACCTTTTTAGTTTCATCTATGGGATTCACTACTTTAAGTCCTTTAAGATGATCAGTTCCTGCCTCAAACTGAGTAATTAGTGGAGTATCCATCCCAATTAGGGCAATCTTAACCCCTTCTTTTTCAATAATTGTATATGCAGGAGCAAATCTGCTTCCATCTTCTTTATATATATTTCCTGAGATAACCTTTCCATTAAACTGCTTAGTTACAGTGCTGAGCACATCAAGTCCAAAGTTAAACTCATGATTACCCATATTCCATACATCGTAACCCATTTCATTCAATGCAACCATAGCTGGGTGCTTTGGCGAATTGTTAAAAAGTTCAGCAGAATTGTCTTGAATTAAATCTCCAGCGTCTACTAAAATTGTGTTTGGATTTTCATTACGAATTGATTTGACCTTTGTATAGATTTGCGTCAAACTACCTGCCATACTTTGTGCATCCATTGAGTAATCCCATGGCATATATCTTCCATGAATATCTGACGTTCCTAGAATTGTAATCTTTACCCCATCGCTTGCTACCTCCGCATTAACGGTTTTCGGTGAAATGGTACTAATAAGATTAATTAACATAAGTACCCCAACAACCGTACTGAGAACTTTTTTGTTTGTTTTATGCATTTTTGTCCCCCTTGTTTTTAATGTTTTTTAGTTTTGACCTATAACATTTTTGTAATACTTATTATACCACTTATAGTAGGTTATTCAATAACTCTGTTGGAAATTTATCGCTACAAATAATTTCCCAAAAAACAAAAAAAAGCACTAAACAAATGTTTAGTGCTTTTTTGGAGCTAGCAATAGGAATCGAACCTACAACCTGCTGATTACAAGTCAGCTGCTCTACCGTTGAGCCATGCTAGCAAGGATTGGCGACCCAGAACGGACTCGAACCGTCGACCTCCGCCGTGACAGGGCGGCACTCTAACCAACTGAGCCACTGGGCCATATATGGTGGGAACAACAGGGTTCGAACCTGTGACCCTCTGCTTGTAAGGCAGATGCTCTCCCAGCTGAGCTATGCTCCCATATATTGGTGACTCCTAGGGGAATTGAACCCCTGTTACTACCGTGAAAGGGTGGTGTCTTAACCTCTTGACCAAGGAGCCTTATTAATTTATTAAGTTTTTATTGGAGCTAGCAATAGGAATTGAACCTACAACCTGCTGATTACAAGTCAGCTGCTCTACCGTTGAGCCATGCTAGCTAACAAAAATGGCGACCCAGAACGGACTCGAACCGTCGACCTCCGCCGTGACAGGGCGGCACTCTAACCAACTGAGCCACTGGGCCATATATGGTGGGAACAACAGGGTTCGAACCTGTGACCCTCTGCTTGTAAGGCAGATGCTCTCCCAGCTGAGCTATGCTCCCATATATGTTTTATTGGTGACTCCTAGGGGAATTGAACCCCTGTTACCACCGTGAAAGGGTGGTGTCTTAACCGCTTGACCAAGGAGCCATACTAAACTGTTACTTTATTTATCATGTGCTTCCGTCTCGCAACCCAACATAAACTATAATAAAGCATTTTTCCCGAAGTGTCAACATGTTTTCTTGTTTTTATTTATTTATTTTTTAATATAATACACAAACCCAGTAAATTCAACAGTTTGTTATACAAAAAAATATAGTTCATAATTACAAATACCTATTCCACTTCTAAGTAATTCTAAAAATTCTTATAACATAAAATAAAAATTAATATTAAAGGTCGCCGTTTTAGGGTAAAATCATAGATATCATACTTTATACTACAAATATATTTTTTTCTCGAAGGGAGAGATTTTCTTGAAACATTCTCTTATAATAGTTGGCGGAGGTGCCGCCGGTTTAACCTCTGCAATAATAGCAAAAGATTCTGGACTAGATGTAGCAATAATTGAAGGAACCGATCGAATAGGCAAAAAAATATTAACCACCGGTAATGGAAGATGCAATATCAGTAATGCGAACATAAATAGAACTTGCTATCACAGCGAAAATCCAGATTTTGCAAGTCATACACTAGATTCTTTTAACGTAGTGGATACTATAGATTTTTTTGCCTCTTTAGGTATACCTTTAGTAACTTTAGAGGGTGGTAAAATGTTTCCTATGTCAATGCAAGCATCATCAGTCATTGATATACTACGCTTTGCAATAGAAGAAAAGCATATTCCTATATATACAAACACAAAAGCTAAAGAGATTATTAAAAATAATAATGGCTTTAAAATTTTCACTGCAGACAACACTACATATGAATGTGAAAAGTTAATTATTGCCACTGGCGGTAAATCTGCCCCTAAGACAGGTTCTGACGGTTCTGGATACATACTAGCTAAACAATTAGGGCACAGTATAATACCGCCAATGCCGGCCCTTGTGCAGCTTAAATTAAACTACAATAGATTAAAGGCATTATCTGGAGTTAAATTCGACGGTTATGCAGAAATATTTATAAATGGCGAATGTGTCCAAAAGGAATTTGGAGAGATACTTTTCACTGACTATGGTATTTCAGGACCTCCAATCCTTCAGCTTAGCAGAACTGTGTCTTATAGTTTATCTAAAAATAACAAAGTTTCTTTAAAAATTGATATGTTACCAACTATTTCTTCTGAAAATTTAAAGGAATTTTTAGGAAACCATTGGTCAGTATTTGAAAGTCGAGGCGTGCACGATTCTTTTATTGGAGTAATTAACAAGAAAGTCATCCCGATAATTTTAAAAGAGGCAAAAATAGAAGATATTCATAAGCCTTGTTGCGATCTTGATTTCAAAGAAAAAAGTGCTATTTATACACTTTTAAAACAATGGGAATTTGAAGTTTCAGGCACTAATTCTTTCTCCAATGCTCAGGTAACCGCCGGGGGAATTAACACAAAAGAAGTTAACTCCGAAACTCTAGAATCCAATATTGCTACCAATCTATTCCTTGCGGGTGAAGTATTAGATGTAGATGGTAACTGTGGCGGTTTCAATCTTCAATGGGCATGGAGTTCTGGTGCCATTGCAGGAAGAAGTGCCTCCAAGTAGTGAATTATTCTATTGATGACTAATAATTTTTTCTTATATTATGCTAACAAAAGTTTATGTTGCGCAGAATGCTTCTGAACAAGCCTTAGTAATTCTTAATTTATTTTATTTATAGATGCGTAAAGAAAATCACATGTTTGAGCGATAGCGAGTTTGTGATTTTTAGCATCTATAAATAAAATAAGTTTTAGAATTACTTAGCGAAGTGAAAGCATTCCAGCAATATATACTTTTCGTTATAGCATAATATAAGAAAAGCTACTTAAAACATGTATTGACATTAAAATGCAATAGGTATATAATTTCAACAAAGTAAAGACTATGAAGAGGAAAAGTAAATAATTTACTGTTCTAACAGAGATAGAAATCCATGGGCTGAAAGGTTTCTAAGGCAAGTATTATTGAAAACCACCTCTGAGTTGAGTACTGAATTTTAGTAAGTATCTCCGCAAACCAGCGTTAAAGGTATCGAGTGATAGTGTTACACATTTTTTGTGCATTGCTGTAATTTGGGTGGAATAGCGAGTATACTCGTCCCTTTTTTAGGGACGAGTTTTTTTTGTTTTTATTAATTTCATATCATAAAGCATTGAAGAGGACGAGTAAATAATCTACTGTTCTAACAGAGATAGAAATCCATGGGCTGAAAGGTTTCTAAGGCAAGTATTATTGAAAACCACCTCTGAGTTGAATACTGAATCTTAGTAAGTATCTCCGCAAACCGGCGTTAAAGGTATCGAGTGATAGTGTTGCACATTTTTGTGGATTGCTATAATTTGGGTGGAATCGCGAGTATACTCGTCCCTTTTTTAGGGGCGAGTTTTTTTGTTTTTATTAATTTATTTATATTATGAGGAGGAAATATTTATGTTAAATATTATGTTAAAGGATGGAAATGTTATTCAAATTGAACAAGGTAAAAAGGTTTATGATGTTGCTATGAAAATTAGTCCAGCACTAGCTAAAAAGGCTTTGATTGCAAAAATCAATGGTAAAGCTGCAGAACTTATGACTGAAATAAATTGTGATTGCGACCTAGAAATCTTAACATTTGAGGATATCGAAGGAAGATTAGCATTAAGACATACTGCAGCTCATGTGCTTTCTCAAGCAGTAAAAAGGTTATATCCAAATGTTAAGCTTGCTATTGGTCCCGCAATTGACAATGGGTTTTACTATGATTTTGACTTAGAAGAAACACTTACTCCAGAAATTCTAGAAAAAATAGAGAAGGAAATGGAGAAGATAGTTAAAGAAAGTTTAAATCTTGAAAGATTTGTACTCTCAAGGGAGGAAGCTACAAAGCTTATGCTGGAAAAAGAAGAACCCTATAAAACTGAATTAATTGAAAATCTACCAGAGGGAGAGATTATATCCTTCTATAGACAAGGGGAATTTGTTGATCTTTGTGCAGGTCCACATGTTCCAGCCACTTCATATATTAAAGCATTTAAGCTTTTATCTGTTGCAGGCGCTTACTTTCGAGGTGATGATAATAATAAGATGCTCCAAAGAATATATGGAACAGTATTTACTAAAAAAAGTGAATTAGAAGCTTATATTAATATGCTTGAAGAAGCAAAAAAAAGAGATCATAAAAAGCTAGGAAGGGAACTTAAATTATTTACATTTATGGAGGAAGGACCAGGATTTCCATTTTTCCTACCAAATGGTGTTGTTTTAAAGAATAATTTAATTGAGTATTGGAGAGGTCTTCATAAAAAATTTGGATACGTAGAAATTGAAACTCCATTAATCTTAAACAGAAAACTTTGGGAAACTTCGGGACATTGGCAACACTATAAAGAAAATATGTACACAGTTAATATTGATGAAGAAGATTTCGCAATTAAGCCAATGAACTGCCCTGGAGGCATGCTTGTTTATAAGTCAGAACCTCATTCATATAGGGATTTACCTATAAGGGTAGGAGAGCTTGGCAAAGTGCACAGGCATGAGTTGTCTGGTGCTATACAAGGACTTATGAGAGCAAGAGCCTTCACTCAGGATGATGCTCATATATTTATGCTTCCACAACAAATAAAAGAAGAAATAAAAGGCGTTATCAGACTTATAGATGAAGTTTACTCAAGGTTTGGATTTAAATATAATGTTGAACTTTCAACAAGGCCAGAAAATTCTATGGGGAGCGATGAGGAGTGGCAAATAGCAGAAAGCTCACTTGCTGCAGCATTAGATGAGATGAATATACAATATAAGATAAATGAGGGTGATGGAGCGTTTTATGGTCCAAAAATCGATTTTCACTTAGAAGATAGTATAGGTAGAAGTTGGCAGTGTGGAACTATACAATTAGACTTTCAACTTCCTCAAAGATTCGATTTGAATTATATTGGCAGTGATGGTGAGAAGCATAGACCCATAGTAATACACAGAGTAATCTTTGGAAGTTTAGAGAGATTTATTGGAGTATTAATAGAGCATTTTGCAGGTAAGTTTCCAACTTGGATTGCACCTGTACAGGTAAAAGTATTACCTATTTCAGAAAAATTTGCTGATTATGCAAAAGATGTGGCAACCAGCCTTAATGAAAATAATATCAGAGTAGAATTTGATGGTAGGGTAGAAAAAATTGGTTATAAAATTCGCGAAGCAAGAAACGAGAGAGTTCCCTATATTTTAGTTATAGGAGAAAAAGAGCAACAAGAAGGCAATATATCTATAAGAAGTAGAAAAGATGGCGATGAGGGAGCAGCTTCTTTAAGTGAATTTATTTCAAGGCTTAAACATGAAATAGACAATAAAATTCTAGAAGTTTAATAATAACTAACAAAATATAAAATTATGGGAGTTTATTTTATGCATTCCTCATCCATTATTTCCTAGGACATTAGAGAAATAGTATTAGAATTGATTAATAAATCAAAGTGGATTTAATCACCTAGGAAACAAAAATACCTTATATTTTTTTTAGATTATGCTAACAAAAGTATATGTTGCGCGGAATGCTTCTGAACAAGCCTTAGTAATTCTTAATTTATTTTATCTATAGATGCGTAAAGAAAATCACATGTTTGAGCGATAGCGAGTTTGTGATTTTTAGCATCTATAAATAAAATAAATTTTAGAATTACTTGGCGAAGTGAAAGCATTCCTAGTAACATATACTTTTCGTTATAGCATAATCTAAGAAAAAACCCTTTAAATCCAAGTACTTTCTAACAGTGTGAGCTCAGTACCCTCTTCATTTATTATTTTATGCCTACATATTGTTTTATTCTCTTCTCTTATAACTTCTGTGCTTACCTTTATTGTTTCTCCATAGATTGTTTCTTTTTCGTAGTTTACCTTAATATTCTTTAATTCACAATTTAGTATCACATCCCCAGGCACCGTTTCTAAAGCCCAAGCAACATAATTAACATTATTCACATGCATATTTGTATCAATATCACTATATCTCACTTGGAAACTTTTCTCACTATCAACTGTATTTATTGGTTTTATATCCTCAATTTCTATAGAGGTATTATTGCTATCATCTATACCATATGCGCCATACATCTCTTCTGTAATTCTTATTGGACGTCTTCTATCTGTATTTATTAAAATCCACACAGAAGTCGCATATCCTATTGTATTTCCTTCTATATCAATAATTTCATGCTTTCTATAGGCATAAAATTTTCTAAATGAATATGCAAAAGTTTTTACTTTTATAGTTTCGTTTAAAAGTGGATACGACTCCATTGTTATGTCCCATTTATATAAAACCCACGCCATATGATTCTCTTTAAGATGCTCTATCCCCACTCCTAAAACTTCACTTTGGTACATTGCCATATCACCAAGATAATCTATAATACTTGTAATTAAAGCTCTTTTATGAATATCTACTTCATAATAATGAATGTTGTAATTTCTATCTGAAACCATTGGAATCCTACTCATACTATGCCTCCTGTATTTTATATTTGGCACAATAACTATTAATTTTTATGCCTCTTAATTTTGTTCATACTTAAAATCATATCAAACTAAACTAATACGGTAAACATTAACACTCTAATGTTTACACAAAGTTTTATATTTTTAATAATTTGTTGATTTTAAGGACAAAATTTACATCATATTTACAGCCACTAATGTAAATCAATACTAATGCTTTAAAATTTATTTTTTCTTGTATTTTGCTAACAAAAGCATATGTTGCGCAGAATCCATTGTAACAAGCCTTAGTAATCCTTTATTTTGTTTATTTTAGAATATTCAGAGTTTTATGAAATTGTTTTCATCTATGTAATTTTTATGAAAAAAGTGATAAAATACTATTGTCAGTATTCATTGTGAAACTGAACTATATATAAGGATTATCAATATAATCGACTTATATCCTTATGGAATAAGAGCGGAGGTAAAATATGATTAATAATTCTATTCAAAAAAGAAGAATAAAAACAAATCAACTTACAACTATCGGTATGCTGTCAGCTATTTGCGTCGTACTCGGATTAACTGGATATGGTTTTATTCCACTGCCTGGTGCAAAAGCTACTATCATGCATATTCCTGTTATTATTGGCTCTATAATAGGTGGACCTATGGTTGGAATGACTATCGGATTAATATTTGGAATTTTTAGCATTATGCAAAATATTATGGCTCCAAATATACTATCTTTTGCTTTTATAAATCCGTTAGTATCCGTATTGCCAAGAGTTCTTATTGGCTTTACTTCTTACTATGTTTATAACCTAAGCTTTATTAAAAAAGATAGCCTAAAAATTGGCCTAGCTACTGTTATTGGTTCTTTAACTAACACCTTTGGTGTTCTTACTATGATATATATTTTATATGCAGCTAAATTTGCCGTTTCTAAGGGCATAGATCCCTCTATTGCTGCCAAGACCATTTATGGTATAGCTGTAATAAACGGCGTTCCGGAGGCTATAATAGCTACTATAATTACTATACCTGTAATTCTTTCGATTAAAAAGATAAAAAAATAAAAAAAAACAAAGACACTTAGCTTTTGCTAAGTGTCTTTGTTTTTTTATGCGTTTAATTTAGCCATTAATGCTTCTAAATCAAGACCATGAACCATTGCTGCTTCTTCTATTGTTTCAGCTTGTGCTGAAGGACATCCTACACAACCCATTCCAAATCCCATTAATACTTCAACTGATTCTGGTTTTTGTCTTACAACTTCACCTATTGTCATATCCTTAGTTATTATCATAGTATCTACCTCGCTTTTTTTTAATTTTAAATAATTATATCAGAATTTAACTAGCAAATAAATAAAAATATTTATTTAACTTTAATTATCATTCTCATTCTATTGCATATGCTTCTATTTTGCAAGTACGCACTTTTTTAATCTTTAGTATATACTTGTATACCTTAAATCATCTCCACAATATTATAATTCCCTATAATATATAAGACATACCTATTGCAAAAATTATCTTTACAATAGGTATGTCTATTTTCTATATTTCAGTTAATACCATTGTTTGATCTCTTTTTGGTCCTACTGATACTATTGAAACTTTAACTCCTGTAAATTCTTCAATTCTCTTTATGTATATTTTAGCATTTGCTGGAAGCTCATCATAACTTCTTGCCTCTGCTATACCTTCGTCCCAACCTTCAAACTCTTCATATACTGGAACGCATTTAGCTAAATCCTCAAGACTTGCTGGGAAGTAATCTATAACGCTTCCTTCGAATTCATAACCTACACAAATTTTAATTTTTTCAAGTCCTGCTAGCGTATCTATTTTAGTTACAGCAAAGCTAGTAAGTCCTGAAATTCTTGCTGCAGTTTTTAGTATAACAAGGTCAAGCCATCCACATCTTCTTGCTCTGCCTGTTGTTACACCAAATTCAAATCCCTTTTCTCGAATCCATTCTCCAACTTCATTATCAAGTTCTGTTGGAAATGGTCCTTTTCCTACTCTTGTAGTATAAGCTTTCGCTATTCCTACAGCATTTGTTATCATAGTAGGTCCTATTCCAGCCCCAGTGCAAACTCCTCCTGCAATAGTGTTAGAAGAAGTTACAAAAGGATATGAACCATAATCTATATCAAGTAGAGTTCCTTGTGCTCCTTCAAATAAAACATTTTTTCCTGATTTTATTGCGTCAAAAACTTTTACTGATATATCTTTTACAAAAGGTCTCATTCTTTCTGCATACTCTAAGTATTGTGTATATATTGTATCAAAATCTAGTGCTTTTCCACCCAAAACTTTTGTTATTATATCATTCTTCATTGATAAACTAGTTTTAAGTTTTTCTTTGAAAACATCTTTTTTCATTAAATCACAAACTCGAATTCCACTTCTTTCAAACTTGTCAGTGTAACAAGGGCCTATACCTTTTTTTGTAGTTCCTATATCATTTTTACCTCTAGCTATTTCATATAGGCTATCTAACTCTTTATGGTATGGCATTATAACCTGTGATCTATCACTAATCATTAATCTTTCTGGAGTTATGTTCTCACCTAGCGCTTCTAAGTAGTCAATTTCTGTAAATAGCGCTTCTGGGTCTACAACCACGCCATTACCTATTACATTCAATTTATCTTTATATAATATTCCTGATGGTATTAAGTGAAGCTTATATTCTTTTTCTCCTACGACTACAGTATGACCTGCATTATTTCCGCCTTGGAATCTGACAACCACATCAGCTCCCTCAGCTAGATAATCCGTCATCTTACCTTTACCTTCGTCTCCCCATTGGGCCCCTAAAATAATAAATGCTGACATATAAATTCCTCGCTTTCTTTCATTTCGCAATAAAATTTCACAATTAATGTATTTAAAAAATTCTATTGTCTCATATGTTTACATACCTTTTAAATTATACACTTTTAATATTGATATAACCAATTATTTAGTTTAAATACTATTAGTCTTCCTTTTTAGCTATGTCTCTAGCTACAACTACACCGGTTGTTGATGCTTGCATCAGTCCTCTAGTTATTCCTGCTCCATCACCTATGGTGTACAAATTGCTAATAGATGTTTCAAATTTATCATTTGTGCTAATCTTACTAGAATAGAACTTTACTTCCACTCCATAGAGTAGTGTATTTTTACTATATAAACCTGGTGCTATCTTATCAAAAGCCTTTAATGCTTCTACTATAGAAGTTAAATGCCTTTGTGGCAATACAAAGCTTAAATCTCCTGGTACTGCTGATTTTAAAGTAGGCACAGTAGTTGATTTAGCTAATCTGTCATAATCTGTTCTTCTTCCTTTTAATAAATCTCCCAGTCTTTGGACCATTATGCCTCCGCCAGTTAACATATTACCTAGCTGAGCTATATATTTACCATAAGAAATAGGCTGATCAAAAGGCTCTGTAAAAGTAGTAGATACAAGCATTGCAAAATTTGTATTAGTTGTTCTTAGCTTTTGGTCTGAATAGCTATGACCATTTACAACTGCTATTTTATTATCATCATAGTATTCTGCCGACACTACTCCACCTGGGTTCATACAAAAGGTTCTAACCTTACTGTCAAATGTATCAGAATAATATACTAATTTTGCTTCATATAAATCCTTAGTTAAATGATCCATAACAGAATTAGGTACCTCTACGCGAAGTCCAATATCTACTGCATTATTAGTAACCACAATATTATGTTTTTTGGCTTCATTTGAAACCCATTCCGCCCCACCTCTACCTGGTGCTGCTACAACATATTTTGCATCAACCTTAACCACACCGTCTTTATTTTTTAACAATATCCCAGTGGCTTTATTATCTTCTATTAATATTTCTTCTACTTCACTAAGTTCTATAAATTCTGTATTTGTATTATCTATTAAATGATGGTACATAGATTTTAAAACTTCATAGGCAAGTTCTGTTCCTAAATGCCTTACTGGGCATTCAACAAGACGGATATTATGTTTACTTGCTTCGTATTTAACCTCTTCAACCTTATCACTATTGAGTCCATATATCTTTTCATTTGCTCCAAATTTTATATAAATGTCATCACAATACTTTATTAATTTTTTTGATTCATCTTCAGAATAATATTCAAGAAGTCTTCCACCCACCTCTGGGCTTAAAGAAAGTTTACCATCTGAAAAAGCTCCAGCACCTGACCACCCAAATGTTATCCCACAAGGATTACATTTAACACATTTTCCATTAACTCTCGCCGGACATTTTCTTTTCTCTATACTTCTTCCCTTATCAACTATAAGTACACTAAGTTCAGGTTTTTTATTTGTAATTTCTAGTGCCGTAAATATTCCCGCAGGTCCGGCTCCTACAATAACTACATCGTAAAAATTTTTCATTTCACATACCCCCTTGCATGTCTCTGTGGGTAGATAACAATTATCAATCGCTATCTCTACTGTATTAATTTCGGGCAAATAACAATTATAAGTGTTTCTTTACCCACTTAATAGTATCAGAGCTAGGTGTCTCAGTCAATATAAAACGCGAATATTTATAATTTATTTTTAATAATAGTTCGTGTATTTTCATTGCAAATCTATGCTACTCATCCCATAAACCCTCTGTTAATTTTTCTATTTCTTTTTTTCTTTTCAAAGTTCCTTCATTATCAATAGTTATACTTTCTGATATCTCTATAACCGTACCTTCCTGGGCTTCTATTGGCAATTTTCTTTTATCTATATTAATTGTTTTTCTGCCCTGCAGCTCTACCACTGCATAGTTTCCTTCAAATCTATCTATTATTCCCTTCATTACTATCACCTTTACCTAAACATTTCTTATTTACTTATAAAACTCTTATAAATACTTATATTATCTAAGGACCATATTCTTTCTGAAAATTTACCTTGTGCTGTATCAGTTAATGCCTTATTCATATCATACATTCTTGCATCCATTATATCCAAATGATGTAGCATCTCAGCTTCCGGTATCATAGGTTTTTTAGGACTTCCATATTCCGCTTCATAATGATGAGCTAGCACCATATGTTGTAATAACATGGATACCTCTTTGTCTGCTTTAACCTGGATACTCGCTGTTTCTATCATTTTAATTCCTTGAACTATATGTCCTATAAGTTGGCCTTCTATTGTATATTCAGATACAATCCCAAGTTCACTAGCATTCATTTCATATATTTTACCAATATCATGAAGTATTATACCTGCATATAGTAAATCCGTATTTAGAAAAGTATAAATTTCACTTAATTTTTCCCCTGCCTTAAGCATAGTGGTTGTATGATATAAAAGTCCTGCCCTTATAGCATGATGATTAGACTTAGCTGCAGGATAATGCATTAACTTTTCTTCATTATCACTTAAAATATTTGTAACTATATTTTGAATATCTGTATTTTTAATTTTAGATAGATAATTTAAAATATCATCATACATTTTTTCTGCTGGATATGGTGCCACTGCAACATAATCACCAATTTTAACTTCATCTTTTTCCTCTGCCAGCCTTATCATTTCTATTTTTAATTGAAGTTTTCCTCTCCACTCATTTACAGTACCTTTTACCTTCACTAAAATATTTTGTTTGAATGTATTTTCTAATTCTTCATTACATTCCCAAAGTTTTGCATTTATATCGCCTGTAGCATCTCCTAAGTTAAAATCGAAATATTTATTTGTATTACTATTATTGGAAACCTTGATATCTACAGATTTTATAACGAAAAAGCCTTCAACTCTATCACCTTTTTTTATTTCACTTATCTTTTTAACTTCCATATTTATCTCCTTATATTGTATTGAACTTATTATATATAATACATTATGCTGATATAAGTGCTTAATATTTCTATATCTGTTAAATAAATTACACAACTTAAATATACTCTCTAATTATACATCATTATTGTTTTTCCTCCAATATTATTATAATTGCCTATAAATTAAGAAATCCTTCGCTTAAGAAGGATTTTTTAATTTTCTTTTTATAATCCAAATTGAAGATAGTCTATTTTTCATTGTAGCAATATGTTCTTTTTTAGCATTATTTGTAAATCTAAATATTACTTCACTTAATAGTATAGCAAATACCAAATCTAGTATCACATGTTGCTTAACA
Source organism: Clostridium sp. FP1 (assembly GCF_011065975.2). Taxonomy (NCBI): domain Bacteria; kingdom Bacillati; phylum Bacillota; class Clostridia; order Eubacteriales; family Clostridiaceae; genus Clostridium; species Clostridium sp. FP1. The sequence continues at coordinate 5,120,774 of NZ_JAAMNJ020000001.1, forward strand.
AATTGGGTAGATATAATTATAAGTATCCCTATTATATTAAAAATTAAGCTTACAATTGTACTATTTTTAGTATGATTAATGCCTTTCATTAGAATATAAGTTGTTGTGACATGCATACTTGGAAAGCAGTTAAATGGATTATCATATTTATATATTATAGTTACTAATTTAGATAATATGTCCAAATTAGTAATTATCGGCCTAGGTACTGTAGTTTGAAAAACAGTATAGATAATATAGCATATGGCTATTCCAATATTTAAACTAATTAGAGAAATATAATAATTTTTACGATTTTTCATGCATAAATATATTAAACCTATAGCAATATAAGCATACCAAGTTATATATGGCAGTATAAATATTTTAAGAAATGGTATTGTTCCATCTAAATTTGTTACTAAACTATTTATATTTCCATCTCCATTATTTAAAAGTTTATAAAAAATAATAGAAATTGCAATAGATATCATAAAACTCAATGCAATTAAGTCTTCCTTAAACTTTTTCATAAAGTCTCCTTTCTACCTTACTCTTGCAATCATCACAAAATATTCTTAACCTTTAAACTCAAATTTAAATTTTAGTATATATACATTTTCTGCAGTACAAGGATTAATATTCATGTTTTTTTAATTTTACATAAAAAAAGCTATTTATATATGGAATACTCATATATAAATAGCCTTTTCTATTCTATAAATTTGGAGCTGAAAAAGGGGATCGAACCCTCGACCTACGCGTTACGAGTGCGTTACTCTACCAACTGAGCTATTTCAGCATATCTAAAGAGGGTTTAACCCTCTTTAGTAATTATACATATTTTTATTTAAATGTAACCCATTTATATCAGTAAATGAATTAGTAGCAATTAAAATCAAATCAATTAACGCCCATATTCCAAAACCACCAAAGGTTAAGATCATTAAAATTCCTGTACCTGTTTTACCTACATAAAATCTATGAATACCAAGCGGTCCAATAAAAATACAGAGCAACAATGCAACTAACCAGTTTTTGTCACTAATAGTCCTTACTTCGGTCTTACTCTGTTGAATTAATAAATTAATACCACAGGTTTTACAAAAATTAGATCCATCATCATTTTGAGCTCCACAATTATGGCAGAACATTAAATCACCCTTTTCACATTATTTCAATATCATATTTACATTTTATCATATGTGTCAACATTTTACTATATGTATAACATTTATCTATTTACCAATAATTTTTAATTACCTATCGCCACCAATGCATTTCTAGCAATATATATCTTTTTTTATATCATAAAAAAATAATATTATTTTCTTAGAGGATGTAAGCAAAAGTATATATTGCGTAAAATGCGTATGAGCAAGCCTTAGTAATTCTTAATTTATTTTATTTACGGCTGCGTAAAAAAAAATGCATGTTTGAGCGAAGCGAGTTTGCATTTTTTAGCAGCTGTAAATAAAATAAATTTTAGAATTACCTGGCGACGCGAACGCATTTGTAGCAATATATACTTTTAGTTAAAACATCCTCTAAGAAAAATATTTTCAATTTACATAATATTATTGGTTAATCTCTATGAATTACATCAAGCCTCGCAAATTTACTGAATTGACCTATCCATGCCAGTCTTACTGTACCTACAGGACCATTCCTTTGTTTTGCTATAATACACTCTGCTACATTCTTATCTTCTGTTTCTTTATCATAATACTCATCTCTATATAAGAACATAACAATGTCAGCATCCTGCTCAATGGATCCTGACTCTCTAAGGTCAGAAAGCATTGGCCGATGATCAGCTCTTTGCTCTGGCGCACGTGACAGCTGTGATAATGCTATAACAGGGCACTGCATCTCTTTTGCAAGGGCTTTAATAGATCTTGATATTTCTGATACTTCTTGTTGTCTACTTTCCGGATTACTCCCAGACATAAGTTGAAGATAATCTATAACTATCATGTCTATACCATGCTCCATTTTTAGTTTCCTACATTTTGAACGCATATCCATAACAGAAGTTCCTGCTGTATCATCAATAAATATTTTAGCAGCAGCTAGAGGCCCAGATGCTTTCGCTATGTTTTCCCAATCCTTATCTTCTAAATTACCATGTCTAAGCTTTGACATATCAACATTTGCTTCTGAACAAAGTAATTTGTAGGCAAGTTGTTCCTTAGACATTTCCAGTGAAAATATAGCTACGTTTTTCCCTTCTCGAAGGGCTGCATACTCAGCTAAATTTAGTGCAAAGGTAGTTTTACCCATAGAAGGTCTCGCAGCAATAAGAATCATATCACCCTTTTGAAATCCAGCGGTCTTTTCATCTAGTTCTGGGAAACCACTAGGTATTCCAGTTGTTTCTCCTTTATTATTAAAGATTCTTTCTATTTCTAAAAAGCCTCTCTCAAGCACTGTATTCATTGGTTCAAAATCACTTGAATTTTTTCTTTCTGCTATATTAAAGACCTTTTGCTCTGCAAGGTCCATTACTGCTTCCACATCATCTTGCTTATTATAACAATTTTCCATAATTTCCGTAGAAGCTCTAATAAGTTTTCTTAAAGTAGACTTATCATCTACAATTTTTATGTAAGAACTTAAATTAGCAGTAGAGGGTATCGAGTTACTTATTTCTGTAATATAAGTAATCCCCCCTGAAGCTTCTAACTTTTCAGAAGAACGTAAATGCTCCAGTAGTGTAATCATATCAATAGGCGTGTCCTTTTGATATAAATCAAAAATAGCGTTGAATATAACCTTATGAGAATCTCTGTAAAAATCATCACCGTTTAAAATCTCCACGACCCTTGATATGGCAGTTTTATCTATAAGCATTGATCCAATTACCGATTGTTCTGCTTCTAAGTTATAAGGCAAACTTCTAAGGGGTGTATCCATTTTTCATCTCTCCTAAGGTAATGTTTATGCCCTGCTAAAATTTCAGCCTGGAAGATGTAATCATCTTCCAGGGTGATTATTTAACAGGGCCATTAATTATAGTTAATTATATTTTATGCGAAGACTAATTTCATTAGTTCCTCAATGGTCGATATAGCTTTTGTTTCAATATCCACAAGATCAATAGGTACTTCTTTTTCATTCTCCTTGGGAACAATGACTAGCTTAATTCCTTTTCTTCTTGCACCATAAATTTTCTCAAATATGCCGCCTACTGGTTTTATAATACCACGAAGTGATATCTCTCCAGTTACTGCGATATCCTGCCTTAAAGGTTTATCTAAAAGCGAACTAATTATGCATACAGTTATAGCGGCTCCGGCGGATGGTCCATCTATTTTACCTCCACCTACTATATTTACATGTATGTCATAATCCTTAATATCCTTATTTGTGGTCTTTCTTATTACTGACGCAGCATTAAATACTGAATCCTTAGCCATACTTCCAGCCGTATCATTAAATCTTACTTGGCCCTTACCTTTTTCCTTGGCTTCAAATACTGATGTTTCTATTTCTATAGTTGAACCTATGTACCCCGATACTCCAAGTCCATATATATGACCCACTTCAAATTTAACTTCAGTATCTAATTCCTCATAAGGCGTAAGTCTACTTATAGATATAACATCTAAAAGATCATTAAGCTCAATTTTAATTTTAGAAGTCTTTACTAATTCTCTATTATGCAATACATATCCATAAGCATCTGCTAAAATATTTACGGCCTTTCTTCCTTCAATAGTATATCTACTAATGGTTTCCGCCACTCCATCTGCAACTTCAACTTTCAATTTATGGGCAGCATTAACTACTATAGTTTCAATATCTTTCGCAGTTAATGGTTCGAAATAAACTTCAGTACATCTTGATCGGAGCGCCGGGTTTATTTCTGATGGTTCGCGAGTTGTAGCTCCTATTAAAACAAAATCTGCTGGAGCACCTTTATCAAACAAATATTTTATATATTTAGGTGTGTTTTCATCTTCAGGATCGTAATAAGATGATGAAAACTCAACTCTTTTATCTTCTAGTACTTTAAGAAGTTTGTTTTGAAGTATATTATCCAGTTCTCCTATTTCATCAATAAATAATATTCCTCCATGAGCCTCCGTAACAAGACCTGTTTTGGGTTCAGGAATTCCAACTTCAGCTAGATCTCTTTTACTTCCCTGATATATTGGGTCGTGAACAGATCCCAGCAGAGGATTTGTTATTTCTCTTGGATCCCATCTGAGTGTTGTGCCATCTACTTCTATAAATTTAGCATCTTTGCCATAAATAGTGTAACTCAGCTTTTTAGCTTCCTCAAGAGCAAGTCTAGCTGCAGTGGTCTTACCCACTCCAGGAGGTCCATAAAGGATAATATGTTGAGGATATGGTGACGCCATTTTAGATATCAGTGATTTTATAGCTCTTTCTTGCCCAACTATTTCACTAAAACTCTCTGGCCTTAATATAGCTTGTATATTTTTCGTTAGTTTTCTGCTATCAAGTAATTCTAAATCATCATATTTCTTAAGGGTTTTAGCATTTTCAGGGCCCTTTTGTTTTTTAATTATGCTAAGTCTTACCTCATCAATATACTTATCTTGCTTTTCCATTAGATTTTTTTCTACTTCAGCTTCAATCTTATTTTGCACATATCTTTTAGCTATTTCTTCAGTAAGAAAGTCATTAGTATTATCTAACACCTCATGAATATTTTTGGGACTCGGTACTACATCTATGCCCTTACCATTGCTTACAATTTTATTTAGTGCATATAATCTTTTATATATATCTTCGCTTTTTATATACTTTTGAAGTTTGAATTTTATGGTTTTAGCCTTTATACTGCTTTCGTCTATTACGTTTCTCATTATTTCATATAAAACGTCAATTTGTGTATCCAGTGGTAAAGTATCTTTTGCAATGGGTTCTCCCATCTTATTAACAAGTAATGTCTTCAAGCTCAATCCGCTTTAATAGATAACATTATCAATTTATTTACTAAAGCGTTTCCTCCCTTCTTTTTATATGATTATTCCTCACAAACAAGAACTTTTATCTTAGTAGATATTTCTGGGTATACTTTAACTTCTACTTCATAAGTTCCTAATAATTTTATTGTATCTGTTACTATTTTCTTTTTATCAACATCTAAATTATATTGTTTATTTAATGCCATTGCTATATCTTTATTTGTAATTGCGCCAAAAAGTTTTCCATTTTCTCCAGCCTTGCCGATTATTTTTACAACCTTATCTTTAAGTTCGTTAGCTATTTTTTGCGCTTCCTCAATTTCAGCAGTTTTCTTTTTTCTTTCAGTTTCATTCTTTTTATTTAATATGTGCATATTTGGGTCTGTAGCTTCTTCTGCCAATTTCCTAGGAAATAAAAAATTCCTTGCATACCCATCTGCGGCGTTTACCACATCTCCCTTTTTACCTACACTTTTAATATCTTTTAATAAAATAACTTTCATTATTTTTCACCTTCCTTTAAATATTCAGCTATAGCTTCATTTAATTTCGCCACTACTTCTTGAGTTTTAAGCGAAGTAAATTTTGTACCAGCCATAGTCATATGTCCACCTCCGCCTAACGTCTCTAATATCAATTGTACATTGATTTTTCCAAGAGACCTTCCGCTAACAAATACTTCATCTCCTATTTTAACAATAACAAATGACGCCTCAATACCAGTAATATTTAAAAGCTCATCAGCTGCTTGAGCCGCAAGTACGGTATCTTCTATTGCCTGGGGACAAACCGCTATAGCAATTTCATTTTTAACTTCTGCTGATCTTATTATATCAGCTCTTTTTAAATAAATGTCTAAATCATCAGAAAACATTTTTTTAACATCCATAGTATCCGCACCATGACGCCTTAAAAAAGCAGCGGCTTCAAAAGTTCTAACTCCTGTTTTAAAATAGAAATTTTTTGTATCTATACATATTCCTGCTAGAAGACATACTGCTTCTATATGTTTAAGCTTTGGCTTATCTACCATATATTGAACCATTTCAGTAACTAGTTCAGCAGTAGATGATGCGTAAGTTTCCATATAGCTAAGCACTACCCCTTGTATAAAATCTTGCGATTTTCTATGATGATCAATTATAACTACTTTTTCTACTTCTTTAACTATTTCTAAATTCAGCACATGACCTTCATTATGAACATCTACTATTATAAGCAAATTATTAGATTTTTTAACACTTTTAAATTTTTCACTTGATATAAAGGTGTTTTTATATTCCTCATCAACCAATAATATATCCATCATGCTTTTTATGCCCGTACTTATTCCTTCGAGAATAATATAGCATTCTTTATTCGTACTTTTAATAATACTATATAGACCAATTGCCGAGCCTAGACAATCAGCATCAGGGTTTTTATGTCCCATAATGAAAATTACATCACTCTCATTTACTAAATCCATTAATGCATGAGCAATAACTCTTGCGCGAACTTTAGTTCTTTTCTCAACTTCTTTTGTTTTTCCTCCAAAGAAAGATAATTTATCACCTTTTTTTACTACTACCTGATCACCGCCACGACCTAAGGCAAGCTCCTTCGCTGAAGTCGCAAATTCATAGTTTTTTGAAGGCGTATCTTCTCCTCTTCCTATTCCTACACTTAAAGTAACTGCTAGTTTGTTACCATTGCTTATTTCGCGAACACTATCTAGTATATCAAATTTCTTCTCTATTTCTTTTTCAATGTACTTATCTTGAACTATAATAACATATTTATTAGATGTATACTTTTTTACTACAGCATTTACGCTCTGTCCATAGCTATTTATTGTTCGCTCAATATCAGCCGCAAGTAGTGGTGCCTTATCTTCTTCTGTAGTTTTAATAACATCATCAAGATTATCGACCTCTACTAGCATAACACTTTCTCTATTGCCGTTAATACCTTTTATCAGATTGTTTTTTTCCGTTATATCATAAAAATATAAAAGCATAATTTTATCTTTAACATTTTTATTTTCGTCTGTATCCACAATATTAGTATAAATCTCATAAAAACTATCTTTTATTTTAATATTTGAAAAAATATTTTTTTTTCCATCTAAAACCTGCTTTAAAGGCAGTTCCTTAATTATATCTCTAATATTTTTATTAAAAAGATCTTCCCCTTCAAGCATTGTGGTTACACTTTGATTGTACCATAAAATGTTTCCCATATATCCTATAATTATTAAGGGAAATGGAAGCTTTACTAAAGTACTTGTAGTTGCTATATCAAGTTTAGAGGAAAAATTTTCAATAAATTTTTTCCACTCACTTTTTTTTATCTTCGTGTTGTAAATATTGTACACTACTAGTATGGCGTATAATCCTAGTGTAAGTATACCCACTTCAAAATGTCCATAATAAAATATTATACATATAAATAGAGCCATAGTCACCATATATATTTTATTATTAACATCGAAGTAATTATATTTGCTATCCATAATCCGCCCCCAATTATTTTCTTTTAATTCTATATGGGTCAAGCTTCCTAAAATCAAAAGCCATTTCCATGAGTCCTATTGAAAAGTAAATATTACCTAGAGACGAAAGTGCTGTTAACCCTATAATTATTGCTACTACTGGCTTTGATAAATTTCTTTTAACCCTTAAAAAATATACACTTGCAGCCAGACCATTTATCATAAATACATACTGCGTAAGAAGCTGAGAAGCGTTTAGTATATAATTCCCACCAGTTATTTTTTTTGATGATAGTATTATTCCTATACATACTATGCCTATAAGTACAGCTCCTACTATGTTAGAAACATAAACTTTGCTAAAAGGTAATACCTCTTGCATTTTATAGTTTAAATTCCTTAGTATTGCTCTAGATACTATATGATTCAAATAAGCTGCTATCAATGCAAGAATAAAAATAAGTGTAGGTATTACTATCAATATCATCATAACATCCATTTTTTTTATCATTTCAAGATTTTCATCTAAAAACTTCAACCTGTTTGGAGCTATTCCTGCTTGTAAATAAACTATTTTTAATTGATCCACAGAGGCCTTCATGCTTTGTTTCATAAATTCTAATTTATTTGTAATAAAATTTACAAAACTTACTTTTTCTATAAATAGCAATGAAAAAGCTAGGGTTAATATATTAGATATAGCAGAAGCAATAGCTAAAAATAATAATGTTACAGAGGGTTTTTTATTTTCCTTAATACAATAGCCAAGTACAATACCAACAATGATACAAGTTATAGCTGAATATATTGCCATTATTGGATTATAGACTAAGGATGTTATAATTATACTGAGTAATATAGCAGTGAATGTTATTTTGATGTTATGCCTTGTATAGAGTATCGCCACAGGAATTGGTAATAACAATGTTCCTACCACCGATACAAATGGCAAATATCCTGTTATAATCATTATTATTGAAATTATAACAGCCATAAGTGAAGCTTCCACCATTGCCTTTGTACTATAATCCTTATTCTTCATTTTTTCCTCCATCATTTATCTTCCTTTTATGTGTATATATAGTCTACTTAGATCTTTTCCATCTTTTTCTATGTTATCTCCTTCAACTATACCTACCTTTAGTTTCTTTTTCATACTTTCGTCCACAGCTACATTAGAATATCCTAGCCTTTCAGCTAATATATATAAAAGTATTATTGCCCCTGAAATACAATCTAGTATAGCGTCTTGAGCAACATTACTTCCTTTACTTAGCAATTTGAAGAAATCACCTATTATACATAGTAGCTCAGCCTTCAAACTTTCAATTAGCTTAACATTAGACATTATATTAAAATCATCTCTTTTCATAGTATATCATCTCCCCCTGTAGGCTTATGCGTATAACTCTATTTTAGTTATTTTTGTAGGATTATGCAACTAAAGTTTATTTTTATATATGGATATATAATCTGAAATAGGCAATCTAATATTTAAAAATTTTAAATGTTTACATTTTATGGGTTGTAACTACAAGTATACTACAAATCACAGCCAATCATATATATTTTAAAATTTATATTTCTATTATTCACTGAAATTTTTATTTTTATTTTAAAAAAATAAAAGCAGCTACCGTAAGGCGCTGCTTTCAGTCATTTACTACTCAGTAGTAAATGGTAGTAATGCTATATTTCTTGCTCTTTTTATAGATACAGTAAGCATTCTTTGATGTTTTGCACAGTTTCCAGAAATTCTTCTAGGAAGAATCTTTCCTCTTTCTGTAACATACTTTCTCAATTTGTTTATATCTTTATAATCAATTGCAGTTGCTTTATCCATACAGAAAGCACAAACTTTTCTTTTCATTCTCTTTCTGTTTCCACCAGCAGCACTTCCGCCACTGCTTCTTTTACGCTCGTTCATAGCCATTAATTTTTTCCTCCTTACCTAATATTAGAATGGGATGTCTCCATCATCAATTGGTGTTATATCGCTAGCACCGCCAAAATCTTTAGATCCAGCATTTGATTCGCCATTATAGCCACCTTGATTAGTATTCGTTTCTGATGCTTTATTGCCTCCCCATTCGAGGAAACCAACTTCATCAGCAATCACTTCAGTAACATATCTTTTATTACCGTCTTTAGCTTCATAATTTCTAGTTTGAATGTTTCCAGAAACGCTTATAAGTTTACCTTTACTCATATAATTAGCAGTAGCTTCCGCTTGCTTGCCAAATACAACTACAGGTATAAAATCAGCTTCTGGTTGACCTTCTCGCTTAAATCTTCTATTAACGGCTACAGTAAAAGTGGCTACAGCTGTTCCTGTTCCTTGAGCAAATTTAAGCTCAGGATCTTTTGTTAATCTACCAACTAAAACAACTTTATTCATAAAAGCACCACCTATTTTTCTGGATTTATTATGATATGTCTTATAACACTGTCAGTAATTCTGAATACTCTATCTAATTCTTTCGGTAATTCAGGATTTGAATTGAAATTGATTAATGTATAGTGGCCTTCGCCAACTTTTTGTATTTCGTAAGCTAACTTTCTCTTACCCCACGCATCAATATTTTCAATTACTCCACCATTATTTTCTATTACACCTTTAAACTTTTCAACGTTAGCTTTAACAGCTTCTTCGTCTAATGAAGGATGTAATATGAATATAGTTTCATACTTTCTCATTAATTTCACCTCCTCCCCTCGGACTAACGGCTGCGCATTGCACAGCAGGGATTACCCAATAGATTATATCACTTAATTATACAAAAATCAAGTTATAATTTTGTAGTAATTACATTTTCTTTTATAATTTTCTTTACTCCAGAATCAAATTTAATCCTTGGAAGCATAACTAGCCTTCCACAACCTAAACATTTTATTTTTATATCTGCACCCAACCTTACAATTTCCCAGTTCTTGCTACCACAAGGGTGTGTCTTTTTCATTTCAACAATATCACCTAAATTAAATACCTTCATTATGCATCCCACCTTCTACATTGTCATAACTTTTACACTTTCTCCATCGCAAGCGAAAATTTCTTTTACTTTTATATTTTCTGAATTTATAAGTTTAATTATACCTTGAATGTTTTCTTCGTCTATTTTTAAACTAATCCCACAACTTTTAGTTATATAGGTAGGCGTAGGAATAACTACTACCTTTATCTTTTCATTTATAGTTTCTCTTTCTGCTTTCATAGCTTCATGCGTATTTTGAAATGTTACTACATAATATTTACTCATGTTTTCACTCTACCCCCTACATAAATCATCATCTGCGATGCTGCAATTAACGACTTCAGAAGGAGATTTACCCCCTTGTAGACCTCTGGAGGATAACAATTCTCAATTGTTATCCTCCCACTGAAGTTTTCTTTTTGCTGTAGCATGTGACCCCCACTTATAGAAGTGGGAGACTTCCTTCTGAAATGTCGTTAAAGTTTGATAGTTTTATCTGCACTATTCATTAACTGTACAATAGTGTACATGTTAGATATTTCTCCAACTGAAAGCTTATCCTTTATATTATAAAAATCAAGACAAACTCCACAAACCAAAATATTTGCTCCTCTACTAACTAATTTCTCTAAGCTATCCAGCACTTTTGAACCCTCTGCGGTAAGTTTTACCCCTCCATTAATAAAAAGTATATCATTAGGTATTACATCCGCTTCTGATAATGCAAATATGTAGCTTTTCATAAGTATAGCTCCCAGTTCATCATCTCCTAGTCCTAACTTATCAGTAGATACTACCAATGTAAATTTTTTATTTTCATTTGCTTTTTCACTTGCTTTTTCACATTTTTCTTTAGTTATTTTTATAAAATACAATTCTTCTTTTTCTTCTACAATACTATTATATCCACTACCGCCTGCTAATTTTACTATATTGTTTTTAGCAACTAAATTATCCACAATGACTGTACCTTCTCCACTTTGGATTGAATCAAAATATTTTTTTGTTTTAACCACTGGAATTGGACATAGTAACCCCTTACAATCTATTATATTATTCATATTATTTCCGTTCTAAGTTGTTTTTTAGAAAACTAACCTAAAACTGTCACACCCCTTTCTTTGTTAAAACTATTGATCTCATATACATTTAAAGAACTTTAGCTTATAATATTGTATTATATGTTAATATTGAAATAAGTAATTATAATGTACAAATCACTAGTTTTTTATCTTATAAATAGTTTGTATTTTGTTCTTAAGCTAATGCTATTATAAACTATTTACACTTTTAATTATATCAAAACAAAATTTAACTTGTTATTGATAATATTAATAGATGTTGCATCTTCTATAGAATGTGACAATGCTATTATTTTATAAAATTGGAGGAAACCATGAAAATATATTTAGATAACGCAGCCACTACATTTCCTAAACCACCGGAAGTTTATACTTCCATGATGAATTATATGACAAACATAGGAACAAACCCAGGAAGAGGTGCATCCACCGCTTCTCTTGCAGGAAATAAAGTTATTTTAAATTGTAGATATGCATTAATGGATTTTTTTCACTTTGATAAAGTAGAAAATGTAATTTTTACACCAAATATTACAACTTCCCTGAATACTCTTATAAAATCCGTTGTAAAGCAGGGATGGCATGTAATAACCTCCTCAATGGATCATAATGCTACCTTGAGACCCTTAAACTCACTTTGTCAAAAGGGTATTATAGAACTGGACATTGTCCCTTGTTCAAAACAAGGATTAATAAATATAGATGATTTTATAAATGCAATTAAACCTAATACAAAACTAGTGGTTCTCTCTCATGCCTCTAATATTATTGGCACAATTCAACCACTAGAAGCTATAGGTAAAATATGCAAGGAAAGGGGTATTTATTTTGTTATAGATGCTGCCCAAACTGCCGGAGTGTTACCCTTAGATTTCTATAAATTAAATTGTAATGCACTAGCTTTTACAGGCCATAAAAGTTTATTGGGACCTCAAGGTATAGGTGGCTTCTTAATTGACGATAATTTAAATAAACAGTGTAGTACATTTATAGAAGGTGGCACTGGTAGTCTTTCATCTAGTATTATTCAACCAGATTTTTTACCTGATAAATTTGAAAGCGGGACTTTAAATGGACCAGGAGTAGCAGGGCTTTTAGAAGGAATTAATTTTATTAATACCCAAGGCCTTGACACTATTCGTGAGCATGAAGAATATCTATGTGAAAATTTTATAAGTGGCTTATTAAATATAAACTCTATTGAAGTTTATGGTTTACGAGACAGTACTAAGCGAATGGCCGCAATCTCTGTTAATTCTACAAAAATCGACAATTCTGAGTTAGGATTTATCCTAGATACTGAATATGGAATTACAACGAGAACTGGCCTTCATTGTGCACCACTAGCTCATGAAACCGTTGGCACATATCCAACTGGATCCTTAAGATTTGGCATTGGACCTTTTAACGATATTAAAGACATTAATTATACCCTGAGCTCTCTCAATTCTATTATTAGAAAGGTGTGATTTTTTCAATTGGAAAATATCCTAAAAAAAGTTGATAAACTAACTGTGTTCTTTGTTTTATATACATTTGTTTTTGTAATTTTTTTTGGAACTATAGGATATACTCTACCCTTTGTATTAGCTCTTATTTTAGCTTCACTGCTTAAGATACCAACAAAATTTTTGATGAGAAAATTCAAAATTAAAAGCACTATAGCTTCAATAATTACTACTACCGTATTCTTCTCAGTAATTGTTGTATTGTTATCTTTAATAATAACCACCATAACTTCAGAAACAATACAATTGGTCAAAAACATTCAATCTTATTTCTCTATTAATAAAAATAATATACTAGATTTTTTTAGTAATTTACAAAATTATTATAAAAATTTAGATCCCAGTATTATCAGTAATATTGAGTCAAATATTTCTAACTATATAACCAAAACTATAAACATTAGTATGAATGCGTCAACAAAAATATTTTCCATAACCCTAAGTTTTATGTCTACTATACCTTATACTTTAATGGTTTTATTATTTACATTGCTTACTACATATTTTTTTACAAAAGATTTATCATCTTCTAGTAATAAAATATTTGATTTACTTCCTAATAAAAATGGAGATAGAGTACATTATATATTTGATGAATCAAAAAAAATGCTTAAAAATTATTTGCTATCTTACTTACTTATAATCACTATAACATTTTTAGAAACCCTAGTTGTTTTTTTAGTTTTCAAAGTTAAGTATGCTGTAACGTTAAGCATACTATGTGGAATATTTGATTTGCTTCCCATTTTCGGTATAGGTGCTATATATATCCCTTTAATAATAATATTTTTTATATCTGGAAATTATATAGCCGGTTTAGGTCTTTTAATATCTTATGTAATTATAACCATAGTAAGACAAATTATAGAACCTAAAATAGTTTCATCATCACTAGGTATTAATCCAGTTGCAGTTCTTGCATCTATATTTATAGGATTAAAGGCCAATGGTCTTATTGGCATGTTGTTTTGTATGTTTTTAGTAGTGTTTTACAATATATTAAAAAAAGTTGAAGTTTTATAGAATAAAAAACCTCCTACATGGATAAAATCCAAATAGGAGGTTTTTTTATGGTAGATAAAGTCATTTTAGATTCAATGTCCCGTGATTGTACTTTTAAGTTAAGAGATACTATAAGTGAATACATTTTTCCCATAGCTAAATGCTCACGTCCTATTGTAGTTTTATGTATTGGAACCGACAGATCTACTGGTGATAGTTTGGGACCGCTGGTTGGAAACAAACTTAAATTTTTAGTTAGAAATAAAATTCATATTTACGGTAGTCTCGAGTGCCCAGTACATGCAAAAAATTTATGCCAAATAATTGATGAGATTAACTATACCTATACCGACCCCTACGTTATTGCGATTGATGCTTGCCTTGGAAGTTTACAAAATGTAGGAAAAATTATTGTTGAAGAAAAACCATTGTCTCCAGGTGCCGCTATGAATAAAGATTTGCCTAAAGTAGGTAATCTAAGTATAACCGGGGTTGTAAATATATCTGGCGCCCTTGAATTTATGGTTCTTCAAAACACAAGATTGTACACAGTAATGATGCTTGCAGATGCTATTGCAAATGGTTTATATCATTCAATACTCAAAACTGTTGGAGGAAGAAAATTCGATTCTAATTATGATGATTTCAAGATAAAAGATGTTGAAGGTTAATTTGTGCATGTAAAAATACTGGTAGATCAGCGATGCAATTCTATTTTCATATTCCTCAAGCTTATTAATGTAATTTATAGTTTTTAAAATAAAAAACAAATATAAAATCTAAGGCATGTTTTAACAACATCTTAGAATATTATATTTGTTTTTTATTTGTTTCATATGAAATTAAATCATCTTCTGCGAAGCTGCAATATTAACGACTTCAGAAGGAGATTTAGACCACCACTAAGTTTTCTTTTTGTTATAAGTACAGGACTCCCACTTATAGAAGTAGGAGACTTCCTTCTGAAATGTCGTTAAATAAAAGCTCAGTATACTAGTGTATTTCCATATACCCAAAAATGCTTTTGCATGAAGTTTGTACATGACTTTCATAGAAGCTAAAAATATATTAAAGAGTAATCTTTTTAAAATAGTGAATTATATACTCTGTTACACAATATATATTCTATTTCATCAATAGTTTTACTTCCACTATCTATAATTAAGGTTCCTTCTCTTCGTATATTATTTTGCATATTTAAATTTATAAGTCCACCATCTTTAAGCTTACATATTATTGCATCACAACTAGAATTATTTTCTCTATTATTTATCACAGTATATCCCCTTTTAATTAGTTCATCCTGTAAATATTCAAGTTCTTGTGAAATACATATTACCATAAAAAACCCCTTTGTTTTTAGTGTGCCACAAAAAAGATTTTTTATTATTAAATCTCAAATAAAAACGCTATAATTCTTTATTTATTTTTTGAACTAACGGCATCTTTTAACACCTTATTTTCTTCCTCGGATAAATCATACCTAGATATTCCTTTATCTATAGGTTTTGCATAAGTTGTACTCTCGTTTCTACCATAAATACTTGTTAATACAACACCATTATTGTTTCCATCTAAGAGTGCTATAGAGAAACTTAAATCGCTCCCAACATCATCAAACGCCCTATATCTTACTATTGAGGTCTTTTGAATACAAGTTTTTAATTCTCCATTTATTTCTTCATACATTTGTTTCATGACCATATTTTCTTCTTTAACCCCATCAATTTTATCCAAATAAGATATAACCATATCCTCTAGATTTTTATTGTTTACACCCCTCATTAATTTTCTGTATTTAGTTTCTAATCTATTTAAAGATACATAGGTTGTTATAATTATTATAATTAATATAAGCACAAGAACCATAAGCACTAATGTTATATATATATGTGAACTATTTATAAAACTGAATATACTTTGCATTATGAATTACATCCTCTCCATTATGTTTCACGTGAAACATTATATATTAAAAACTTCTAAAATTCTTTCAAAATCCTCTTCTGAGTAATATTCAATTTCTATTTTACCCTTGTTTTTATTTTTAGAATTTATAAAAACTTTAGTACCAAATCTATTTTCTAATTTATTCATTATATCTTTATAATATATATTATTTTCATGTTTTACTACTTTTTCTTTTTTTTCATTTTCAAAGTTTTTCACTAACTTCTCTGTTTCTCTCACTGAAAGACTGTCATCTATAACCATTTGCGCAATTCCATATTGAATTTCCTTATCACTTATCCCAAGGATAGCCCTTCCATGCCCCTCAGAAATAACTCCATCTATTATATAATCTTGAACTCTTTCATCTAAATTTAATAATCTCATGCAATTTGTTATAGCTGTTCTTGATTTACATACCTTTTTACTTATTTCTTCTTGAGTAAGATTAAAATCTACCAATAATCTTTTATAAGCTAGAGCTTCTTCTATAGGATTTAGATCTTCTCTTTGAATATTTTCTATTAATGATATTTCTAATACTTCTTTATTTTCTATATTCATAATAATTGCAGGTATTTCCACAAGTCCAATACTTTTAGCAGCTCTGAATCTTCTTTCACCCGCTATAACTGCATATGTATCATCTTCTCTGTTTAATATAATAGGCTGAATCACTCCATGTTCTTTTATAGATTGTGCCAGTTCTGATATTTTTTCAGGGTCAAAACTTTTTCTTGGTTGATCTTTATTAGCTTTAATCAAATTCATAGATATCTTAAGTACCGTGGAACCCTCCTCCATAATTTCTTCTTCTGGTATTAAAGCCCCTAGTCCCTTACCTAACCCAAATTTTTTGTTCAATTTATATCATCTCCTTTGCCTTTCTAAAAATTCATTTGCTAATTGTTCGTAAGCTTCTGCACCTTTGCATTTATCATCATACAGCATAATTGGAAGTCCAAAACTTGGTGCTTCAGCGAGTCTTATATTTCTTGGTATTGTGGTTTTATAAACTTTGTCATTAAAATATTTTTTAACTTCTGACACAACTTCATTACATAGTTTAGTTCTATTATCATACATACTAAGAATTATACCCTGAATCTCCAGCTCTTTATTTAAAGATTTTTTAACTAATTGAATTGTATTTACTAATTGTCCAACACCTTCTAAAGCATAAAATTCACATTGAATAGGTGTAAGCACGCTAGTTGAAGCCGTAAGTGCATTTATAGTTAAAATTCCTAGTGAAGGTGGACAGTCTATAAAAATAAAATCGAATTCACCTTCAATTTCTTTAAGTTTTTCTTTTAGTATATTTTCACGGTTGCTTCTATTTATCAATTCAACTTCCGCACCTGCAAGTTCCATTTTTGATGGTACTAAATACAAATTATTTATTAGCTCGCATTCTTTTATAGTATCTCTTATAGAAATATCTGATGTTAACAAATCATATGTTGATAGATTTATTTTTTTCTTATCAAACCCAAGTCCACTTGTGGTATTTCCCTGAGGATCAATGTCTATTGTTAAAATCTTTTTTCCTTGCAGAGCCAAATAAGAACATAAGTTGATGTTTGTAGTAGTTTTACCTACTCCTCCCTTTTGATTAAAAATACATATTGTTTCCATGACTGCACCTACCCTCCATAATATTATTCCTTCTTATACAATTTACACCTAAAAAATAAAGCTTGATATTGTACTTGTTCTTATTATTTACTACAATGTCCCTATGTTAATTTTCCCATATAATTTATTATATATTTATGTTAAGTATATTAATAGTATTATTTTCAATATTTTAAAAAAAATAAAAAAAACAGAATGTTTCACGTGAAACATTCTGTTTTTACAATCTATTTTTTAGGTATTCTTATTGTTACTTCTATACTATCTTCTAATTCTCTAGATTTATATTCTGCATTTATGCCATACTTATCGAAAACCTGTTTAATCGTATTTATATAAACTCTAGGTGCAAATATACCCTTGATTTTTTTCTTTCCATCGGCAGCTACTTCATCTCTGCATAGCTTTAATAATTCTTTTTCAATAAGTTCTTCTGTCTTTTTAACATTAAGTGATTTATTAACAACTACTTTAAGTACTTTCTTTTGAATATTTATATCAGGTAATTTGAGCAGTGCTCTAGCATGTCTCTCAGTAAGCTTATTTTCTATTAAACTATTTGTTATCTCCTTGTCCAACTTTAATAACCTTAATTTATTAGCTATGGTTGATTGTTTCTTTCCTATTATCTGTGCTAATTGCTCCTGTGTATAAGAGTGATCCTGAATAAGGTTAAAGTAAGCAAATGCTTCTTCTAAAAAATTCAAATCTTCTCTTTGTAAATTTTCCAGTAGCGCAATTGCAGCAGAATCCTTATCTGTAATATCTATAATAATTACTGGGACTTCATTAAGTCCTATTTTTTTCGCTGCTCTTAATCTTCTTTCTCCTGCTACTAGTTCGTATCTGCTATCCCCGCTTTTTCTAACTGTTAAAGGTTGGATTATCCCATAAGCTTTTATTGACTGTGAAAGTTCTTCAATAGTTTCTTCATTAAAATGCTTTCGCGGCTGATAGACATTTGGAGAAATTAATTCTACAGATACATATTTTACATCATTTTGCATAATATACCATCCTTAAGTTTTTCCTTTTTCCTTTTCTTAACAATTCTCTATCTTTTCTTTATTTCCTTCTTTTTTTTTTATTTTTCGTACGACAATTTATAGCAGTAATCATCACCTACAAAGATTCCTTCTGAAATGTCGTTAAATCATCTTCTTCGAAGCTGCAATATTAACGACTTCAGAAGGATATTTAGACTCCTCTTATAGAAATATGAGATATTCCTTCTGAAATGTCGTTAAACCAGTGGATTTTTAGTAACCATACCAGCTTTTCTAGGATACTTCTTATGAGTTTCTGCAATTTTGCGTATTATTACTAAATTGTGGTTAAAATCACTATCTTCAATTTGTACCTTTTCTATATGTTCTATATGTCCACCTAGCATTCTAATTGCATTTTTGGAAGACTTAATTTCTTCTTCAACTGCTGGTCCCTTCATTGCAACAAAATATCCACCAACCTTTACATAAGGTATGCAAAATTCACTAAGTACTGTTAAATTAGCAACAGCTCTTGAAACTGCTACATCAAATTTTTCTCTATATTGCTTTTCTTGTGCAAAATCTTCTGCTCTGCCATGGATAGCTTTAATATTTTTTAATTGGAGTTCCTTAATTACCTCGTTTAAAAAATTAATTCTCTTGTTTAGTGAATCTAATAAAACTATATTTATTTCAGGTTTTATTATCTTCACAGGGATACCTGGAAATCCTCCTCCAGTTCCTATATCTATGATATTTTTTGCACTTTTTAGCTCTTTAAACTTAAAAACTTTTATAGAATCAATGAAATGTTTTTTTACTATTTCTTCATCTTCTTTTATAGCAGTTAAATTTACTTTTTCATTCCACTCTTGTATGAGGTCTTTATATCTCATAAATTGCTCATACTTTTTTTCATTAAATTCGAGTCCTTCATTATTACTAGATGTATTCATTATATCAAAGTATTTCATCCTTCACCCCCGAGTTATTCTTGTTGTTTTCTAATCATCATCTGCGAAGCTGTTCATCACCTTCGGTGCTGTAATATTAACAACTTCAGAAGGAGGCTTAGTCTCCCTCCGAAGGTAATTTTCTTCTAGATCACTTCATCCCGATATAATTAGGTGGTAACCTTTCCTTCTGAACTGTTGTTAATTCTATTCTGTTGTTCAAGATATATCATTAAAACAGACATATCTGCAGGTGATACCCCTGATATTCTTGAAGCTTGACCTATACTTTCAGGTTTAATTTTACCTAATTTCTGCATAGCCTCTATTCTTAATCCTTTTATATTGTCATAAATTATATCTTTTGGTATAATTTTGTTTTCAAACTTCTTAAATTGGTGAATTTGCTCTAATTGTTTTTGGATATAACCCTCATATTTTGACACAATATTTACTTGCTGCTCTATATACTTGTTTAATTTGGGCCTCTCTGGATCTAATTTCTCAACTATATAATAATCAAGCTCCGGTCTTTTTATAAGCTCGTATAAACTAATAGGTTTTTTAAGTGGTGTTGAATTACAAGAAATTAAGAATTCCTCAATTTCTTTTTTATTTGTAATTTGCAAATTTTTTATTCTGCTCAGTTCTTCCTCTAATTGCGTTTTCTTTTTTTTGAATATTTCATATCTATCTGCCTTAACAAGTCCCACAGTATATCCTATTTCAGTTAACCTTAAATCCGCGTTATCTTGTCTTAGAAGCAATCTATACTCCGCTCTTGAGGTCATCATCCTATATGGCTCATTAGTACCTTTAGTAACTAAATCATCAATTAAAACACCTATATATCCATCAGATCTTTTTAATATTAACGGATCCTTATTTTGAATAAAAAGAGCAGCATTAATTCCTGCTATAATACCCTGAGCTGCAGCTTCCTCATATCCCGAGCTACCATTTATTTGTCCTGCTGAAAATAAGCCAATCGTATTTTTAAATTCTAGTGAAAGTTTTAAATCCGTGGAATCTATACAATCATATTCTATGGCATAAGCAGTTCTCATAATTTCTACATTTTCAAGCCCCGGCACCGTTTTTAACACTTCAACCTGAATATCCTCTGGAAGTGAACTAGACATACCTTGAACATACATTTCCTGCGTACTCTCTCCCTCAGGTTCAATAAATATTTGGTGTCTTTCCTTGTCTGCAAATCTCATTACTTTATCCTCAATGGAAGGACAATATCTAGGACCTGTACTCACAATAGATCCATTATAAAGAGGAGACCTATGAATATTTTTTCTAATTACATTATGAGTGTTCTCGTTTGTATAAGTTAAATAGCAGCATATCTGCTGCCTACTTATATCCCCACTAATAAATGAAAATGGTACTACGTCTATATCTCCAGATTGTTCTTCCATTTTAGAAAAGTCCACGGACCTTTTATTTATTCTAGCTGGGGTTCCCGTTTTAAACCTTCGGAGTTCTATTCCTATTTCATCTAAAGATTTAGAAAGTTCATTAGCTGGCAGTAATCCACTAGGGCCTTCATCATAAGTACAATCCCCAATTATAACTTTTGATTTTAAATATGTTCCCGAAGCTATAATTACAGCCTTTGCTGTAAAATATGCACCATTTTTAGTAAGAACACCCACAACTTTTTCGTTTTCAACATCTATAGATACTACTTCTAATTGTCTTAATTGTAAATTTTCTTGTTTTTCTAATACACTTTTCATTCTTTGTCCATATGCTTTTTTATCAGCTTGAGCCCTGAGTGAGAATACGGCAGGACCCTTAGATGTGTTTAGCATTCTTGATTGTATATATGTATTATCAATATTTACTCCCATTTCTCCCCCAAGAGCATCTATTTCCCTTACTAAATGTCCTTTAGCTGTGCCACCAATATTGGGGTTGCATGGCATTAAAGCCACGCTATCTAAGTTCATAGCACAGATTAAAGTCTTACTTCCTATTCTTGCAGCTGCTAGCGCTGCCTCACAACCTGCGTGACCAGCTCCAATAACTACAACATCAAAATCTCCTG
This sequence comes from Clostridium sp. FP1, assembly GCF_011065975.2. Classification (NCBI taxonomy): domain Bacteria; kingdom Bacillati; phylum Bacillota; class Clostridia; order Eubacteriales; family Clostridiaceae; genus Clostridium; species Clostridium sp. FP1. Next base: position 5,142,325 of record NZ_JAAMNJ020000001.1, read on the forward strand.
CAACATATTTCATATTTATCCCTACTTTCCTAAACAAAATTCTGAGAATATCTTATGTATAATATCTTCTTCTAGTGCCTCTCCTGTAATCTCACCTAAATTCATCCATGCATTGCGTATATCAATGGATGCCAAATCTATAGCTGAGGTATATTCTAGTGCATTTAGTGATGACTCTAAATTTTCCTTTGCTTTTATTAGAGACTGCTTATGTCTATTATTTGTAACAAAAACTCCTTCAGTTTTAATTTCACCATTAAAGAATAAATCTTTTATATGTCCTTTAACTTGACTTAATCCTTCACCTGTTTTTGCCGAAATATTAGTTATATATTTTGACTTCAGACTTTGTAATTCACTCCTTTCTATTTTACCACCTAAATCACTTTTATTTAATAGTACAATATATTTTTTTTCTTTAATATATTCAATAATTTGTTCATCTTCATGAGTGAGTTTTTTACTCCAATCTAATATTAAGATAACTAGATCCGCCTCATCTATCTTTTCTTTTGATGTCCGTACTCCTATTTTTTCAACTATATCTTCTGTTTCACGAATTCCTGCCGTATCTACTATCTTAACTGGTATACCTTCAATACTTATATATTCTTCTATTGCATCTCTTGTTGTGCCTGGTACGTCTGTAACAATAGCTCTTTTTTCTTTAAGTAAAGCATTAAGAAGCGATGATTTACCTACATTAGGTTTTCCAACTATTACAGTACTTAAGCCTTCTCTTAGAATTTTTCCTTCATCTGCCGTACTGAGTAGTGTATCTATCTCACTTATTACTAATGCAACGTCTTCAGCAACCATTCCTGCAGTTACTTCTTCAATATCCTCTTCTGGATAATCAACAGTTACCTCTATATTTGCAATTACGCTAAGTAATTTATTTCTTATTGTTTTTATTTCCCTGGAAATTGAACCTTCCGATTGCATAAGGGCTGACTTCATACTAAGCTCTGTTTTGGCTCTTATTATATCTATAACTGCCTCTGCTTGGCTTAAGTCAATTCTACCATTTAAAAAGGCTCTTTTAGTAAATTCTCCGGGTTCTGCCATTCTTGCCCCAGCTCTAATAATTTCTTGTAATATTCTATTGGTTCCAACTACTCCACCATGGCAATTTACCTCAATAGTATCTTCTGCTGTAAAACTTTTAGGACCTTTCATATAGGAAATAATAACTTCATCAAGTTTACTAGCATTTTTATCAATAATATGGCCATATCTCATAGTATAAGATTTAAAATCATGAAGCTTTCTATTATTTTTACCTACAAATATACTATCTATTATATCTATAGACTTATCACCAGATACTCTAATTATAGATATACCACCTTCCCCTATACTAGTTGCTATTGCAGCTATAGTATCAAATTCTTTCATTAAATATGACCTCCTAATTTTATGAGTATTTATTATTATATCCTTTTTAAATATATTATATCAAAGCAACTCCTATGGTTTTTATTACCTTATTATAAGTGGTTTTAATAATATTCGTAAAGTTCAATGTTAAATCCTCAGCTAACGGCGCTGCATTGTGGAATTTAAAATGTTAATCTTCCATAATATACTTATAATATAACTTTGAAACTTAAGAATATAATTAATATTACACTTAGTTTTGTGAATTTAAAAAGAAAGCCCTTAGGCTTTCTTTAAATCAACTACAACTCTTCTATAGGGTTCTTCACCTTCACTAAAGGTATAAATATATGAATCATTTTGAAGCGTAGAGTGTATTATTCTTCTCTCATAAGGATTCATAGGTTCAAGTTTTAATACTCTACCACTAACCCTTACCTTATAGGCGATTTTTGATGCAAGTCTTTTTAGTGTTTCTTCTCTTTTCGCTCTATAATTTTCAGTATCTAATATTACTCTTTTATACTCTTCATCATGACTTTTGTTTACAACTAAACTTACAAGATACTGTAGTGAGTCTAGTGTTTCACCTCTGTATCCTATTAATAGTCCCATATTAGGTCCAATTAAGTCAATCCTAATTTCATTATTTTCATCTTTAAGATTTATTTCAGCTTTCATACTCATAGAATTCAATACTTCCGTTAAGAAATTTTTAGCTTCATATAAACTATCTCTTTTAACTGTAACTCTAATTTTAGCAGGTTTTACACCTATAATATTTAAAAATCCCTTACTACCTTCATCTATGGTTTCTACTTTTACTTTATCTCTTGTAACTTTTAATTCTTTCAGGGCATTACCTATTGCATCCTCTACATTCTTCCCCATCATTTCTATAATCTTCATACCGCACTACACCCGCCTTTCTCAATATAAAAATTAGGCAATTGGGTTAAATCTGTTTTTTTACAAGATCTGTTTTTCCAAGTTCTATCTTATTTATAACCAAAGTTTGGATTACTTGTAATACGTTATTTATTACCCAATATAATACTAATGCACCTTTCATTTTAATACCCATAACTCCCATCATAATAGCCATTCCGGTATTCATTGTTGAAGTTTGTTTAGATTGAGCACCGCCAGCTGGTGGTTGCATAAGTTTTGATGAAAAATATGTTGTAATAGCAGATAATATTGGTAATATATAATAAGGGTCGGCCTTTGTTAAATCCGACATCCATAAAAATCCAGAACCTTGCATATTTAGCTTTTGAAAAACAGCAAACAAAGCAAATAAAATAGGCATTTGAATAAGCATTGGTAAACAACCAGCCATTGGATTTACTCCATTTTCTTTATAAAGCTTCATTACTTCTTGCTGGGACTTTTGTGGATCTTTTTTATATTTTTCTTGAACTTTCTTCATTTCTGGTTGAATTGCACCCATTTTAGCCGTTGATTTAGTTTGTTTAATACTTAAAGGCAACAATAATACTCTTATTATAACTGTGAAAAGGATTATTGCGAGTCCAAATGAGATATTATTATTTGGTATAATCGTATGGACGCCACTATGTAAAAAGTAAAAGAACTTTTCAAGTGGAAGAGTTAAAAAATTTAAATTCAAATATAAAACCTCCCAAGTGGTTATTTAACTGGATCAAAGCCGCCCTTATTATAAGGATGACATCTAAGTATTCTCTTTATTCCCATAATAGAGCCTTTTACTGCTCCATACTTTTCAATAGCTTCTAAAGTATACTGAGAACATGTAGGGTAAAATATACAACAAGGCCTCTTAAGAGGTGATATATATTTTCTATAACTTTTAATACCCAGTATAAGTATTTTTTTCATTATTAATTAAACCTGCTTTCTTAAGCAAATTCTTCAAAGCATTCTCAACTTCTTTATAATTTTTACCATTAGAAGGATTCCTTGCAATAAATACGAAATCATATCCTATCTTTAATCCCTCATTGTTAAGCCTATAGCTTTCACCGATAAGTCTTTTAACTCTACTTCGAGTTACACTTTTCCCAACCTTCTTACTTACAGATATTCCACATCTATTAATATCTTTGCCATTTCTATAGATATATAACACTAGTAGTAGGTTAGAAAAAGATTTTCCTCTTCTATATACTGTTCTAAATTCAGTATTCTTTCTAATTCTGTATTTCTTAACGTTAAAATTCATATTAGCCGCCCTCGTTTCCGCAAATTGCAGAAAAAGGCCACATTAGCGGCCCTTATGCTGTCAATCTTTTTCTACCTTTTTGTCTTCTTTTTTGAAGAATGTTTCTTCCAGAAGCGGTTTTCATTCTCTTTCTGAATCCGTGCTCTTTCTTTCTTTGTCTTTTCTTAGGTTGGTAAGTCATGAACATATCTACTACACCCCCTTCTTTCTAACCTTTAAATTATAACAATCATATTTCAATCGCATATTTATGGTTTTACTATTAGATTATATATTCACAACCTCACATTGTCAAGATAACCATTTTAAATAATATTGTTGATGTTTTTTATATTTATATGATTTTTTGTGGATAACTTCTTGAACACCTTGTTATTTTTTGATATTATATAAGAAAGAACTGTGAATAACCTATATATTAATAAAGTTATTCACAACTTGTGGACAAAATTGTGAATAACTACTATAATATTGTACTAAACTTGTTTTTTCTTAACTATTTTTGGCTATATAAATGGATTTATTCATTATTCAATCTGTTAATATTTTTTTTTTATAATAGTTAACAACTTAATTGATATTAAAAATGTTAACATAGTTATTAACATGTGAATATTTTTAATGCTATTTATCAACAACACATAATGTATTTATTTATTGTTTATAACTATGTTTATACATTGTTTGTTTTTACATAAAATTTTTTTTTATTTGAACTGGAGGGTAGAACATGAACACCCAAATTAAAGATATCTGGGAAAAAACCTTAAATATAATAAAAGGCGAGCTTACAGAAGTTAGTTTTAATACTTGGATCAAAAGTATAGAACCTATGGCCTTAGATAATAATACTTTTAAATTAGGTGTTCCTAATAATTTTACCAAAGATATTCTTGAAAATAGATATAAGGATTTAATAATGAATGCAGTTAAATTACTTACTTCTAAAACATATAAAATAGAATTCTTTATATTATCCGAAGAAGTAGCCGAAATTGAAACACCGAAAGTAAAAAGAGAAGCCGAAAGAAATAACATAATGGTTAATGATGAA